>NZ_FXAZ01000017.1 GCF_900177815.1 Paenibacillus aquistagni
AAGTACGTAGACGTAGACCCGAAACCGTGTGATCTACCCCTGTCCAGGGTGAAGGTGCGGTAACACGCACTGGAGGCCCGAACCCACGTACGTTGAAAAGTGCGGGGATGAGGTGGGGGTAGCGGAGAAATTCCAATCGAACTCGGAGATAGCTGGTTCTCCCCGAAATAGCTTTAGGGCTAGCCTCGGATAATGAGTCGTGGAGGTAGAGCACTGATTGGATGCGGGGCCCGCCAAGGGTTACCAAGTTCAGTCAAACTCCGAATGCCACAGACTTTAATCCGGGAGTCAGACAGTGGGTGCTAAGGTCCATTGTCAAGAGGGAAACAGCCCAGACCATCAGCTAAGGTCCCAAAGTGTGTGTTAAGTGGGAAAGGATGTGGAGTTGCTTAGACAACCAGGATGTTGGCTTAGAAGCAGCCATCATTTAAAGAGTGCGTAATAGCTCACTGGTCGAGTGACTCTGCGCCGAAAATGTAACGGGGCTAAACACACCACCGAAGCTATGGCTTGATACTATGTATCAGGGGTAGGGGAGCGTTGTGTACCGGGTTGAAGGTAGACCGGAAGGACTGCTGGACTGTACACAAGTGAGAATGCCGGTATGAGTAACGAAAAGACATGTGAGAATCATGTCCGCCGAAAGCCTAAGGGTTCCTGAGGAAGGTTCGTCCGCTCAGGGTAAGTCGGGACCTAAGGCGAGGCCGAAAGGCGTAGTCGAAGGACAACAGGTTGAAATTCCTGTACCACCGTAAACCGTTATGAGCAATGGGGTGACGCAGAAGGATAGGGACGCGAGCTGATGGATGCTCGTCCAAGCAGTGAGGCTGGTCAATAGGCAAATCCGTTGACCGTTAAAGCTAGGCTGTGATGGGGAGGGAAAATTATAGTACCGAAGGTCTTGATTTCAGGCTGCCAAGAAAAGCCTCTAGCCAGGTGAAGGTGCCCGTACCGCAAACCGACACAGGTAGGCGAGATGAGTATTCTAAGGCGCGCGGAAGAACTCTCGTTAAGGAACTCGGCAAAATGACCCCGTAACTTCGGGAGAAGGGGTGCCTCGGTAGGGTGAATAGCCCGAGGGGGCCGCAGTGAAAAGGCCCAAGCGACTGTTTAGCAAAAACACAGGTCTGTGCGAAGCCGCAAGGCGAAGTATACGGGCTGACGCCTGCCCGGTGCTGGAAGGTTAAGGGGAGTGGTTAGCCGCAAGGCGAAGCTATGAACCGAAGCCCCAGTAAACGGCGGCCGTAACTATAACGGTCCTAAGGTAGCGAAATTCCTTGTCAGGTAAATTCTGACCCGCACGAATGGCGTAACGACTTGGGCGCTGTCTCAACGAGAGATCCGGTGAAATTTTAATACCTGTGAAGATGCAGGTTACCCGCGACAAGACGGAAAGACCCCATGGAGCTTTACTGTAGCTTGATATTGGACTTTGGTACGGACTGTACAGGATAGGTGGGAGCCTTTGAAGCAGGAGCGCAAGCTTCTGTGGAGGCGCCGTTGGGATACCACCCTGTTCGTATCGGAGTTCTAACCTAGGACCGT
>NZ_FXAZ01000015.1 GCF_900177815.1 Paenibacillus aquistagni
ATACGCTGCCAGCGGCTTGCGCCGTCCACAATCGCTGCTTCATGAAGCTGTGGATCAACACCAGACAAGGCGGCAAGATAAATGATCGTTCCCCAACCGGTTCCCTGCCACACGCCAGACAAGACGTACATGGTCTTAAACCATTTTGGGTCTGTTAGGAAGTTAACTGGTTCAAAGCCGAACCATTGGACAATGTGGTTGATAATCCCTGTAGAAGGGGACAAGAATGTAATGATGATACCTGCCATAACAACCATGGAAATAAAGTGTGGTGCATAAGTAACCGTTTGCACTGATTTCTTAAAGAATCCGGTCCGAATTTCGTTAAATGCAAGTGCCAAAATAATTGGCAGCGGGAACCCGACAGCAAGCTCGTACAAGCTGATGCTCAAGGTGTTCCAAAGCAAATCCCAGAAATAATAGGAATCAAAGAATCGTGTAAAATGGTCAAATCCTACCCATGGGCTGCCCCAAATTCCTTTTGCCGGAATGAAGTTCTTAAATGCAATTTGGATGCCGTACATAGGTCCATAATGGAAGATCAAGAAGTAGAAGAAAGCAGGTGCGATTAATAAGTACAGCTCCCAGTTCTGAGTGACCTGTTTCCATCGCGTACTCTTCTTTTTCTTTTGACCTACATTAGCCGAAACGGCAGTTGCTCCATTCTGTTGCATCGTGTTCATTCCCTCCTTCCAAAATTGTACCTAGATGGTGTGCACGCTATTCTCTCTCCATAACATGTATCTTATCTGTTCAACCATCCCGGCTCTGTACTGCAGCGGCATGATTGCTAGCGCTTACAACTAGAATTGTAGGCTGAAATGCACACTTCGTAAATATGTCGAATCGTGCTGACAATTTTCCAATGAAAACCCTTTAATATCAAGGGTTACGGGTGATTCACATCCTAAATGATAATTGCAGTATCACGTCAAAATGTGTCATTTATATCGTCACAAGGTCACATTTGACCTATTCAACACACCTAAAAATAGGGAAATTGTCAGTTAAATAGTGACAATTTCCCAGCTATCTATCATGACAATGTTACATTTCTTCCGTGTCAAAGCAAAAAAACCTGAGCGGACCGAAGTCCTGCTCAGGTTTTTCTTACCGAGATGCCGGTATTGTCATTGCATTAGTTTTGCTTCCAAGTATCATAAGCAGCTTGATAGATGCCTACCATCTTCTCAGCACCCATTTTCTTCGCTGTTTCCATATACTTATCGAAGTTTTCAAGCGGCTCTTGTCCTGTAATGAACTTCGCTTCCATTTGCTCCACGAACGTGTTCAAGTCAGAACGAGTTGCAGATACTGTTTGCTGATCACTTTCAGACAAGTACACGCTTGGGAATGGTACGCGAGCGAAAGGAAGAAGCTTTTCTTTGTTCTCTTCATCGATCCACTTGTCGAAGTCGCTGATGAAGCCATTCTTCACATCATTGTTTGCAACGCCTGGTACAACGATACCGTAGTCAGGTGTCAAGGAACCGCGATATTCTTCACGGTCTTTGCCGTCTGGTGTTTCGTTCCACTTCTTCTCATGCGTATCTTTGTTTGCATAATCCCACAGCATGCCTTCTGGGCCATAGCTCAGCATTTCAGCACCTTCTGTAGAATACAGGTAATCGATCCAACGGATTGTTGCTTCAGGATGCTTATTGGCATTCGTGATTGCAAATGCGCCTTTTGCCAAACCTGGATGCTTCGCCACAACAGGAGTGCCTTCAATGCTGCTCGATACCGGTTGGTACATTGGATCTTTGTCGCTAGGCTCTGTTGCGCCTGTCATGAAGTAAGCATAGTAGGATTGGAACAGGCCCACTTGATTGTTTTTACCCTTGGAGCCTTTTTGCTCATCGGTTTGAGAGAACGTCTCATGATCGAGCAAGTCTTCTTTCCAGAGCTTGTTCATGTAGGACAGGTAATCTTTGTACGCAGGCTCAATATAAGCGTAATGAACCTTGCCGTCTTTATCCGCATAAATATCCTCATAGCCAAGGCCGAAAGATCCCATCAGCCACATGCGGATACCGTCATTCAATTTTACAGAAGTCAAAGGAATCTCGTCTGCTTGGCCGTTGCCGTTAGGGTCCTCTGTCTTCACGCGCTTCAAGTACGTATACAGCTCATCTGTCGTTTGAGGCACTTTGTCATAACCAAGCGCTTTTAGGAATTCGCCATTATACCACATCGGCCCCATGTACCACACTGCATTCAAGTCGATCTTAGGCAGCGTGTAGATATGGCCATCTGGCGTTGTAATGGATTTGCGAACGTCTGGATTCTCGTCCAGGATCTTTTTGATATTTGGCGCATATTGATCAATTAGATCTTCAAGCGGGAGCAATACGCCTTGGCCGCCATAATTGACTTCATCTGCGGATTTGAATTGATACCCGAAGAAGAAGTCTGGGTAGTCGCCGCTTGCCAATACAAGGTTGCGCTTCGTTTCAAAGCTGTCGTTTGGCGCGTTCTTGAATTCAAGCTTAATGCCTGTCTTTTTCTCCATCTCTTTGAAGAAAGCCATCTCCGACCATTTTGCCACACCCACGTCTGGTCCCATAACGGACAAGGTGATGGAGTCGTTGACAATCGGGAAGCCGTCTTTGTTAATGTTGGCTTCTGCCTGCGTTCCGCTAGTTCCAGCGCTGCTGCTGTCCTCTGCCTTGCCGCCGCATGCTGCAAGCAGGGATGCGCAAAGCGTAATGGATAAGATAAGTCCTAACAATTTCTTGCCTTTTGCCATAAGGATAACCCTCCTACTGTATAAGTAATTCAGACCTTGATGTAAAGCTATCCTTACACGATGTTCAATAGAAGAAAGGTCGGAAGAGAAGGGTGGTTCATGCATCCTTCTCTCCCTGCCTTCAAAGCTTGAATAAATCTAAAGGATGTCTTTTATGGTCTTCAAGTAAAACTTAAGCTATTATTGGTTTTTCCATTGGTCATAAGCAGCTTGATACATATCTACCATCTTTTGAGCGCCCATTTTGTTTGCTGTTTCGATGTACTTGTCGTAATTGCTAAGCGGCTCTTGACCTGTAACGAATTTAGCTTCCATTTGCTCTACATATGTCTTCAAGTCAGAACGGATGGCAGATACTTGATCCTGCTCTGCTTGAGACAAGTAAATGCTTGGGAACGGAACTCTAGCGAATGGTGTAATTTTCTTCGCTGTTTCTTCATCCAACCATTTGGAGAAGTCGTCCTTGAATCCGTTAGATGTTTGCTCGTTGGCGATCTGCGGCAGATTGATACCGTACGCAGGTGTAATGGTTGCACGATATTCTTCGCGATCCTTGCCGTCTGGTGCATCAAGGCGCTTCTTCTCAAACGTGTCTTTGTTTACATATTCAAACAGCAGGCCTTCTGGTCCATTTACCAAGAAATCAGATCCTTCTGTGGAGTAGAAGTAGTCTACCCATCTCATCGTTGCTTCAGGATGCTTGTTAGCAGAAGAGATCGCGAATGGTCCTTTTGCCAAGCCTGGATGCTTCGCAGCCACAGGGGAACCTTCTACACTGCTCTTCACTGGCTGATACATTACGTCTTCTTTGCTAGGCTCTCCACCTAGCGTGAAGTAAGCATGGTAATCTTGGAAGAGTGCAACTTGGTTATTGTTTCCTTTTGCTTTCTTCTGTTCATTTGTTTGGGAGAAGGTCTCATGGTCAAGCAGATCTTCGTTCCACAGCTTGTTCAAGAATGTTAAATAGTCTTTATAGCCATCTGCCGTATAAGCATAGGATACTTTACCGTTCGCATCTGCATAGATATCCTCATAGCCAATGCCGAAGGAGCCCATCAGCCACATGCGGATACCATCATTAAGCTTAACAGAAGTCAAAGGAATCTCGTCTGCTTTGCCGTTGCCGTTTGGATCTTCCGTTTTTACACGCTTCAGGTATGTGTACAGTTCATCCGTTGTTTGTGGAACTTCATCATAGCCGAGCTTTTTCAGGAACTCGCCATTGTACCACATTGGACCCATGTACCATACTGCTGCCAGGTCAATGAACGGCAGGGTATAAATATGTCCATCTGGTGTTGTGATCGACTTGCGAACGTCTGGGTTCTCATCGAGAATCTTCTTCAGGTTCGGCGCATATCCGCCATCAATGTATTCCTCTAACGGAAGCAGAATGCCTTGGCCGCCGTAATTGACTTCATCAGCTGCTTTGAACTGGCCGCCGAAGAACACATCTGGATAGTCGCCGCTTGCAAGTACGAGCTGACGCTTCGTTTCGAAGTTCTCATTCGGAGCGTTTTGGAACTCAAACTTAATGCCTGTCTTCTTCTCCATCTCCTTGAAGAACAGCATGTCGGACCATTTTGCCATCCCCATATCCGGTCCCATCATGGTTAGAGTAATCGGCTCATTTACAATTGGAAAGCCCTCTTTGTTCACTTCTGCAGCCGCTGTATTGCTGCCGGAGCTGCTGCTGCTTCCTTCATCGGACTTGCCGCCGCATGCTGCAAGAAGTGATGCACAGAGTGTTAACGATAGGATAAGTGCCAATACTTTTTTACCTTTTCCCATGTACAGATCCTCCCTTTGATACTTAGATTAATGACCCTCACTTCGAACGTGCTTTTTATAATAAACCGGGACAGTTGCCCGGATTATTATCCTTTTACAGAGCCGATCATAACCCCTTGCACGAAGTAGCGCTGCAAGAATGGATAGATCGCGATGACCGGCAAGGTCGATACGATGATAACGCCGTATTTGAGCAGTGCTGCAACTTCGGCTTTGTTGTTCATCGCTTCTGCTAC
>NZ_FXAZ01000014.1 GCF_900177815.1 Paenibacillus aquistagni
AAAATCAGGTTTGGTGACGATGGCGAAAGGGTTCCACGCGTACCCATCCCGAACACGACCGTTAAGCCTTTCAGCGCCGATGGTACTTGGACCGCAGGGTCCTGGGAGAGTAGGACGTTGCCAAGCAAACCAAATAGCCCACTTCCTCTATCGAGGTGAGTGGGCTGTTTGTTGTCCACATTTTATTAACAATTGTTTGTGAATTTGGGGATAATTATCGCTGACAAAAATAAAGTTATCCACCCGTGCATAACTTTATTTGATTACCGATTAGGCAAACTATTAAGGATTCATCCACATTTTTTGTTGAAAACTATGGGGAAACGGGGATAACCAATCATTTTCAGCAATATCATCCACAAATGACCCGATGTTGTTTACATATCTTTTACCTCATATCAAAAAAATAATGTTATCCACATGTGTATGAATAAATAAATGCGTCAAACTTTTGTGAGTTATGCATAGGTTATAAACAGTCTGTGAAGATTTTATAATTCAAGCTTCAGCTTTGCAGTGTTTTCAGTGAATAGTGGCAGTATTCAAAGGGGAACATGACGCAGTGCTAAGAAAATCGTTGGTAGTAAGACGATATTTGAGCAGGTCGCGGACGCACCATTCGCTTAAGACCTATATAGCAAGAGGTATACATCAAAAATAAACGTTGTCCCTTATCATAGATGCATAGATGGATGTTCAATCTATAAGATGAGGACAGTGTTCTCACATATAAATGAACAAAGCCGTGTCTCTCGTCTTGTTATAAGACGAAATGACACGGCTTTGTTGCTTGCATAGAGCGATACGTATTTCAATTGATCAACATCAGGACTGCTCACGCAGCAGTTGAATGGCTTGGCTGGTATCCTTCAAGTGCTGCAGCGTCTCATCATGCTGTGCAGAAGCATAAGCAAAGAACAGTGTATCCACAGCAAGCAGCTGCGCAAGGCGTGAACTAGTAGCAGCACTTCGAAACACTGCCTCAGGGGCGTGTGCCACATGGAGCATGCAGCTTGCGTGCGAGCCAACCTCATGTTCTCCATAACGAGAAATGCCGACTGTTGTAAGCCCGTAGGTGTTTGCAAGCTTAAGCGATTGAACAACCTCTTTGGTTTTACCACTGTAGGATACACCGATGAATACCGAGTTTTTGGGGGCGTTGGCGATGTTGACCGCAAGGACATGCTGATCTTGAAAAGAGAAGACTGTCTTGCCAAGCCGCATCCACTTCTGCACGATGTCATCCGCAACCACGGATGATGCTCCAATCCCATAGGTATAAATAGCAGGCGCCTTGGCCATTGCATCCACGATTTGATCGACCATGCTGCTGTCCAAGGCTTCAGCTGTATCCTGTAAGGCCTGAATGCTATTGGACATTGTCTTTTTTATAATAGAATGCGTCGTGTCGTTTGGATCAAAATCATAGTAGGTGGGGCGTTCGTCCTTAGCCATATCAAGGGACAGCCTTACCTTCAACTGTGGAAATCCACCAACCTGCAAGGAGTTGCAGAAGCGAACAACCGAGGCTCCGCTTGTCTTCGCCTTGTCAGCCAGATCATGAATGCTGATGATGGCAGCTTCTTCCGGATGCTCCAGCACATATCGCGCTACTTTCTGCTCAGACTGTGACAGCGTGCTGTATATTGCTTGGATTTGTGTCAAAATACTTCCCGTCATGGCAAAGCCCCCTGAATCCTCTCTAATGATGAACAAAAGTAGGACACCTGTGGAGTCTGCCTCCAAGATGCCCTACGTTCATGAAATAGCAATCTGCTTAATTATCTTTATTATGCTCTAATAGAAGTTCCTTTGTAAAGCCGAAGAAGTACGTTAGCAGGAAGCCTCCGATATAAGAAGAGACTAGTCCAAGCAGGTAGCCGACGATGGAAGCACCGATACCTAGCGGACCTGTAACCAGCGGTACGAGTACAAGACCTGAAGGGCCAATGGCCATAGAACCGATGAAGTTGCCTGACATGGCATACAGTCCAAGCACAGCGCCGCCGAAGCCTCCGCCGATACATGCTGTAATAAATGGGCGGCCAAGCGGCAAAGACACCCCGTAAATGAGCGGCTCCCCAATGCCTAAGAACCCTACAGGCAGAACCCCTTTAATGAGATTGCGCATGCTCTTGTTATGCTTTAATTTCATATAAATAGCGATTGCAGCCCCGACTTGCCCTGCGCCAGCCATCGCAAGAATAGGCAGGAGCGCCGTATACCCGAACTGGGTAATTAATTCCGCATGAATCGGAATCAAAGCTTGGTGAAGACCAAACATGACAAGCGGCAGGAAGGATGCTGCTAGAACAAAGCCTGACAATAGACCACCATGGGCGAGAAGCCAGGTTGTTGCAGTACCGATCGCTTGAGAGATCACACCTGCCAAAGGCATGAATACAAAGATCGTAATAAGACCAACGACAAGGAGGGCAATGGTTGGTGTCACGATAATATCGATGGCAGCTGGCACGCGCTTGCGAACCCATTTTTCTATATAAGAGATAAGAACGGCAGCGAAGATAGCCCCGATAATACCGCCCTGTCCAGGACTTAAGGTTATTTCTCCAAATACGGGATACGTATATGAAATGTTAGCAACGCTTGGCGCGATAATGATGGCTGATACGGCACCTCCCAGTGAAGGGGTCCCTCCGAATTCCTTCGCTGCGTTCACGCCAGCGAAAACAGTAAGGTACAAGAAGAAAGCAGATCCGATAACACTCACGATCGGTTGAAGCGTTACCATCCATTCGGGAGAGAAGCCTGTCTTCATCAGATTGGCCATCAGGCCTGCGATGCCGTTGATCAGACCAGCACCGACAAGGGCAGGGATCAAAGGGATAAAGATGTTGCCGATCTTGCGCAAGAAATTTTTGAATGGCGTATTGTTTTTCTTCTTCAGCTCAGCCTTGATGTCCTGACCTTTTGAATCAGCGTTTGCAGGCTTGGAGGCCGGCTTGCTGCAGGCTTCTCCACCAGATTCGATAATACTGGCAAGCTCATCGGCAACTTTCTTTACGGTACCTGGACCGAGGACGATCTGATAAGTTTCATCATCAACGACTCCCATTACACCCTTCGTATTCTTAATTCTAGGCTCATCGATCAAGCTTCGATCAACAAGGTTGATACGCAATCGAGTAATACAGTTTGTAAAGTTGTGAATATTCGAAGCGCCACCTACAGCCTCCAGAATTTCTTCAGCAAGCGCGCGATTTGGATTCATGATGTTTCCCTCCTAAAGGATAACGTGTTGTAACGGAAAACAAGCAACGATAACATACATTATTGAATGGCCTTGCGAATATATCCTTGTGACTGTTCAAGCTTGGTCATCGTGTCCTCGTATGATAGTCCTGTCAGAATCATGACGATCGCTGCCTTTGGCTTCTGATGGGCAAGCTCAAGGTAATTCTCCGCAGTCGCATAATCACAAGAGGTTGCTTCCATCACGATTCGCTTGGCGCGTTCAACAAGCTTCTCGTTCGTCAGCTGCACATCTACCATAAGATTGCCATATACCTTGCCGACCTGAATCATGGCTGCTGTCGAAAGCATATTGCATATAAGCTTCTGGGATGTTCCTGATTTTAGACGAGTAGAACCTGTCAGCACCTCCGGGCCGTTCATGACCTCGATAGCAATCTGCGCCGCCTTGCCGACCTCGGAATCCTTGTTGCAAGCGATAGCTACAGTGCTGGCTCCGATGTGGTTCGCATATTCTAGGCCTGCAATCACATAGGGGGTTCTGCCGCTAGCTGCGATTCCAACAACAGTGTCTTTTTCCGTAAGCTCAATGTTCTTTAAGTCTTGAATGCCAAGCTCTATGCTGTCTTCGGCGCCTTCAATGGCCTTGATAAACGCTTTGTCACCTCCAGCGATAAGCCCAACGACCTGTTCTGGCGCAGTGCCGAAGGTTGGGGGGCATTCAACCGCATCCAATAAACCGATTCTTCCGCTTGTGCCAGCACCCATGTAGATGAGGCGGCCTTGTTGTCGCAATGATGCTGCGATTTTTTCAACTGCTTGAGCAATTTGTGGGATCTGCTCGCGGACAGCGTGAGCAACCTTGGCATCTTCTTCATTCATAATGATAAGAAATTGCTCGACTGAGAGTTCATCCAAATTCATAGTTCGTTCATTGCGAGCTTCCGTTGTCAAATGTTCTAGCATGTATGTTCTCCCCTTGGCTGTTGTGATTTGAAAACGTTTTATGGGTACATTGTATATCGACTGAAATAAAGTTTCAATATAAATTATATTTCCAGTAATAAAATTACTAAAATCATGTGAATGAGGCTAGACGATATCGAAATGGGAGGAGGGCTCGTAGGAGACCAGAAACTGCTGACCACGCTATAGCAAAAAAATGGCTTCATTATATGCGGATATAATGATCATTCAATTATTGATAAGAGTAATGATCTATGCCTAATTAGAAATGCGCTATTTATTATTAGAATATAGCCGGACGGTTAATCCATCGCATTGGCTAGCGAGATTGCTGTGAGTCAGTTCGAATCTATATTTCATATGCGGATAAGGGTGAAGTAAAAAGAGAAGATACCGCATGAGAGCTTGTGTATTTTATTCTTGCTAAAAAGCTTGCATTATATCAGAATTCATGATATATTCTTATTCCGCCCTTAAAAAGCGGGAAGGTTAACAGCTTCTGATTCAATAGAATAAAAAATATTGAAAAAGATGCTTGACCTTAACTGAAATACATGATATATTAATTAAGTCGCCGCTGAACGGCGGTGAACAAAAGAAAGTAACTAACTTTGTTCTTTGAAAACTGAACAACGAGTGAAACATTATTGAGAATTAATTTCTCGTCAGCAATACCAATGAGCAAGTCAAACACTTTTATGGAGAGTTTGATCCTGGCTCAGGACGAACGCTGGCGGCGTGCCTAATACATGCAAGTCGAGCGGAGCTGATGAGGTGCTTGCACCTCTGATGCTTAGCGGCGGACGGGTGAGTAACACGTAGGTAACCTGCCCATAAGACTGGGATAACCCACGGAAACGTGAGCTAATACCAGATAGGCATCTTC
>NZ_FXAZ01000013.1 GCF_900177815.1 Paenibacillus aquistagni
GCTGTCATAGTGGGTAAGCGGCGCTTCCATTCCTTCATGCTTGATGTATGTTTCAAAATAAGCAAAGGTGGTCTCGTTCCATTTATTGTTCTCATCAATCAGCGTCCCATCTGGCAAATGAGTCGGTGGAAGCTCTCCACTCTCGATCTTCCTTAGCCTCTCCTCCAGCAGTTGATACTGCAGGAGATTACATTGGTTAAGTCTACTTTAACTAAAGCTACTCGACTCAATCGGTAGTGGGTGGGTCTATTCATCAACCGCCGCCATCTATATCAAAATGAAAAACACCACAACACGGGCGGCTAGCTCGTATTGTGGCGTTGGTAGTATCTGTTGATTTTCACAAATTAGTTTTTTGGATTCTTATAACACCAATCATTATTGTACGGCATATTTACGATTTTATCCAAATCCTCTAAAGTGTAAAACCAATCTTCCTCGATCCAAATTTTAGCTGTCGGATAGATATTAAGAATGGCATGGGAAAAACGCAATAATAGATCTTCATTATCACAAAAATCATCGGATACTACTGCCTTAAAATATTCACTATTTGTATCATCCCATTTAAAACTAATTATTTGATATTCATAAGGCTCATCATATACGCTAAAACAAAGCGGTCTTGAATAATCCTCCTTAAATGGTCTATCACTTATATATGCTCTAGAGTATTTTAGTGTTCCTTCACTACTAGAACAGTCTTCATCGTTATCAAAGAAAAGATTTTCCTTTATACAGATACTATTAAGGCTCCTCAATAAGTCGTATGCTGGAGCACTTTTACCACGTTCAAATAACAAAAAGGTCGATATCCCCATTATTTCAGCACCCCTCCTAATTCTTCTAGATCATTTACAACTTTTACACCTTTACTATTGAGTTCTTGAATCATTTTAGTTACTTGAGGGTTTGAAGTGTCGATAATCTCATCAACGTAAAGAACAATCTCTCTACCCTCATAATTAAAGAATTGTGGGTTACTTCGATTAACATACTTATCAATTTGATCCAATTTAACAGCAGAGATTGACTTCTTAACCTCTATAATTTGATTATTTGTCATTACATCAATATCTCCTGCTGGTTTACCAGTAGAAATGTTATCTAGCTTCAAACCAAATCCTTTTATTTCCATATTTTGCTGAACATAATTTCCAACTTTACCCTCAATAGCCTTACCAGAATTGCTACTATTTTTAGCACTCTCAATTGCATTTGGGATATTTTTTGGGTTTTGTTCAACCCACTTTATTTTACTACCGTGCGGATTTACAAATTCAATTTCTAAACCTTTGTTTGTTTTCGTTATTACTGGATCATTGAATTTACCCGTCCCCTCAATCTTCTTACTATCCCCAGCATCAATTCGCCTGACCACAGAAGAGGTTTCATCCGGTATTCTTACGAGCATCCCATCTGGTGTCACGGCAAAACGGCCTGACTTCAGGCTTTGAACCCAATCTTGGAATCGAATCGTGTATGATTTCCAATCGATTTCCTTGAACTTCTTTATGGGATTGGCCAGTACATTCATGATCTTGCTTGTCTTTACCGCTTGGGTCATGCTGCTTAACGCTTCCGGCACCTTCGCTGCTTTACCAGCCTTGGTCACGCCCATTCCCGGCACGAGAATGGAGGACACCTTGCCAATCATTTCTGCCTTTTCCTCAGGCGATGCACTTTCGAAGTTCGCGTACATCTGCTTGGCTGCCTCAACCACCAATTCCCGGTTCTGTATGAGGTACTCTGCCGCATACAGCATGTCCTTCCCCACCTGCTGGGGGTCTACGACGAGTTGGTATGCCAAGCCTGCGGTATCGACGATGCCTTCAATGATGCCGATAAGCAGGCCTTTTGTAAAGCCCATCGTCACTTCTCCGGATGTCTTGACGAAGCCCTCCCATTTCGTTCTGCCATACGTTTCTTTTACCCAGCTGTCATAGTAGGTAAGCGGCGCTTCCATTCCTTCATGCTTGATATATGTTTCAAAATAAGCAAAGGTGGTCTCGTTCCATTTATTGCTTTCATCAATCAGCGTCCCATCTGGCAAATGAGTTGGCGGAAGCTCTCCACTCTCGATCTTCCTTAGCTTCTCCTCCAGCAGTTGATACTGCAAGGCATCCAGAGGATCAACCTGCCCCTTGGCTATGACTTGCTGAATATATGCAAGCAGCTCTGCTTGCTCCGGCATCGGCGAGCCGTCGTCCTTCAGCGGGTTGTAGCGGCAGGCTTCCAGCGAATCCAGCAGGTTCGTTCCCGCTAGCTTGACTTGCTCATTGTAGTAGGTATCATCCACTCCTAGTGCTCGCAGCTTCTCTCTTGCTTCATTCGCCCGCACATGCGCTTCATCCATATAGCCCGAACGTCCAAAATAGTGATATACGCTGTATTCCCGTTGAGCTTCCTTGATCGCGGTCAAGGACATCGCAATCGTAGAGAGCTTTAAGCGAGCCGCTTCCTTCTCTTTCGGTGTACCGTCCGTTAAGGCACGAAGCCATTTGGCAACCAGAGGATCAGCTTGGACAGCTGCCACTTGCTTGGACAGCAGCATATCCATCAGCTTCCTGATAAAGGAGGTCTGATCCATAATGCGATACAATTGCTTCATCGCAGGAATAAATGAAGGGCTTAATCGTCCTGCAACTGCATGTCCGATTGGCATCGCATAGGAGAAGTACCGACTTATACCTGCTGGCAATTGAACTGATCCAGAGGATCGAAGCCTCCGCTCTGCTTCGCGCTCCAGCTGCCTGTACTCGCTAGCCGCCTGATACAGCAGCCGGGATTGCTCTTCTAATCTCCCAACCAGTTCCCTAGCCTCGTGCTGAATCTCTTGCGCTAATCGTTCGACCTGATTGGCTGTACTACGTACCCCACTATCCTCAGAATAAGAGGACTGAGCAGAACCAGCGGTACGATTCGCCACACTGGTCATCTGAATGAAGCTCGATTCCAACTCTCTTCTCCAGCGCTTGAATTGCTGCGAGAGTTCTTCAATTTTATTGGGATCTGCTTGAACGTTCACTTGACACCTCCGAACATGACACCATAACCGTGGTCATTGTCGGGAAATCCCTTAGCTGTCTTCACCTCGAAGTCTTCTTTCCCTGAGCTAATTATTCAAATCATCATACATGGAGCCAACGACTGTCACTTTAATCGTATTCTCATCACGGATGTCAACACCTTGAATCTTGCCCAGTGATTTATAGGCATGCGTGGAGGTCGCCAGGTTAATATCGCCAATGGTTGTCTTGACATCGTATTCTCCATTAGGCATATTGGCGTGGGTATATAATTTTTGGTGTGAAGGATTGAGCTCAAAGGTCACTTCCGTCACCTCTGTCAGCTCATATATTTTCTTTTGTCCTGCCTTGACATACTCACGATACTTAAAATTATCCATCTTCCCTTGAGTGGAAGATTCAGCATATCCTTCTAAAACCATCTTCCAGAAGGCATGCATAACTCCAGTGCTTGTATGCGTATAAGGAATTTCCTTGCTCTTCAGGTCAGATTTTTTTTCAATATGAAGCAGCTTCAACCCATTAACACCTGATGTCTTGTTGTGATTCAATTGACCCGCCTTCGCTATCGGAATACTGGATCCCCGTTTGCTCAGCACCTCTCCATTCAGATTCACCGCTTGCCCGGCTTGATTAATATAGACCAGATTCGTCTCATAGTTGAAGGATCGAACCAACGCTTCCACCAATTCCTGATGATCCTTGGTTGGGGATTCCGATTGTTTGTACGTCGTCGTCTCAACACGCAGCGTATATTTGCCTTCTGGATTAAAATAGTATCCGGATTTGATAGGATAAGCATGTTTTTGCAGCTCTTTGTCTGTCGCAAACACGGCATGATCATATCGGCTCTTGACACTTTTCTTTTTCCTTGCTGCCTCACGGCTCTGCTGATAGGCCTGCTTAATGGAGGTGTTCACCTTCCAAGCGATTTCCCCTTTCGCTTGATGGGTAAACTCACGCTCATGCTTCCCATTCACTTGCGTCCAATCATAGAGCTGTCCGCTCGCATCCTCATGGGCCATCCAACGAACCACTTTGTATGGGTAAGGCTCGTTTTTCCACCACAACTGCTTCTTTGCTGCTGTCGTACTGTTCGGGACCACTTTGTTGTCCATCTGTGGTTCTGGAACCTTATCCATTCCATTGTAAATAAATGCCCTCGCGGTTAGCTCATCTGCACCCGGCACAAAGCTGCCGGAAGTGCTTCCAGAATGAGTATAGTCGTGACAGGTCGTATGCTCTTCCCCCTCTTCGTCTGTGTAGGTGGAGCATATCGTTTCCGTCCATTTATAATCTCTTGATATTTCACCATTGAAGGTAATCTGTCCTGTTCTCGATTTAGGTGCATATGGATTTGCCCATTCCAGCCACTGGTTGTTAGCAGGATGATCGCCAAAGTCAGGTCTTTTCAATGTTAACTGAATCATCGGCTTCCTTACCACTGGGTTCGCACTGTCGTTAACGGGTGGATTGTTCTGGACCTGAAAATCACGGAACAGATCTGGCACACGATTGGTGACACTGAAGCTCCCTGTAGCGTTACTGGACCAGTACCCGCGCGGCAGCATTAAGGCTGCGCTGCTTCCCTGCCCTTTGTTAAGTCCAAATTCTGCTTTCTTGCTTAGCACATTGTAATCCAGATCGTATTGTTTTTTGTTAGGAGGCGTTGGCTTCATCAGCTTGATTGCATCAGGACTAGAGTTCAATTTGTTGTTGCCAAAGGAAAGCTCGGCTGGCTTCTTCTTGTCATTAACAGAAAAAGCTACACTTACATCGCTCTCCGGCATTGTAAAGGATGCTTGAAGCACAACCTCTCCTTTTCCCTTTTCTTTCCCTGGAATCGTAATCTCGCCATTCTCCTTGCTGCTGTGTCCTGAATAGACGACTTCAAGCGGGCTTCCATCCTTCGCTTTGATGCTCCATTTATAATCTGTCTTCTGATTTTCCTTGAAGGTGGAATTCACGGTAACAGCAACTGACACAGGCTCACCGGCTGTTGCACTCGTAGGAAGCTTCTCAAACCTTGCCATGAGATCATCTGCAAGCAAACTAAAAGGCTTGTATCTAAAGTATTGATAGTATAAATAGTTGTTCGGCTTCTCCATATTGTCAGAGCCAGTACCACCATAATAATAGAAAGCAATGCCTACGCCCCAAGAATAATAGGTTGGAGGCTGAATCATGTAGACATAGTCCTGAGGGTTGTCCATTAACACCTTGGGAAGTCCCTCAATGTTTTTGTTGAAGAACTTGGGATCACCGGTCATATCTTGTACTTTTGTTGGTGTAAATGTTCTATCTGTTACCCACTGATTCATTACACTATAAGAGGATGAATCTTGGTTTGGCGTATAATCCAACCACTGTGTAGTATGCTTATCTCTCGAATCATCCGGAAGCAGTTCTTTTTTTAATTGTTTGCTTTCTTTCGAGGGCAGAATCCAAGGATGCTTGATCCATCTTCGAACATACGTCACATTATCAATGTGAAACTTTGGATTCGGATATGGCTCATCGGTATAGGAGAATCCTATCGCCCTCAATTCGTTATTGCTGTCCTCCACTCGCTTGTCATTGCCATACTTTGTCCCCTCAATGGCTCCCGCTCTCGCATCGCCATATACAAATATCGGTAAATCATTGAATGCTGAATTCCCCTTCAAAGCAAGCTCCTTATTTAAGGGCTTCCCTTTTTTAGATGTCATATGAAAATAAGTGCCCTTATAATTCATATAGTCATTCATATACTGATTGGCAAATTGGATAGCTTCTTCGGGTGAACTTATTTCTGGCTGCTCTCCTAAAGCAAAGCCAGGAGGTACTAACTGGCTCATAAACACAAGCATTAGTATTACAGCTACAATTCGTTTCATGATGTCCTCCAGTAATTAATCTCCTAGATTTTTCTTCCATACTTTAGATTTTTCAGCAGATAAAAATACAATGTCTATTCCCTCATACTCCGTCTCATATACGTATAGATATCTTTTACTCCGTTCATCATAGAGATATTTTTTACCCAAATGTTCCCATCGTTCATCCTTTTGTTTAATATAATTAACCAATTCTTCTATCGATGCTGGGTCACACTTCTGAGAAAGAATAATAGCCAAGTCCTCAATCTGTTTGTTCACATCAGCACGTAGCAGATTTACTTGAAAACTAACCCCTGGGAAAACCGTACTGCCAGTCTCAGCAATTAATAAATCAGTGTGTGTGTTCCATTTTGGAACGACTAGGCCACCTATAATTTCCGTTTCAGCCTTAGATGCTGTTTCTCCATTTGTGTTAATATAAGCTGTTCGGACTGCACTATCCCATACTACCGCTGCTCCAAGTGCTTGGCTCACAAACCGAAGCGGCACAAACGTTCTTTGCTTGCTCGTTACCGCCACCGTATCCATCTGATCCTTCTTGCCATTGACGTCAATCTCTTTCTTGCCTATGAATAAAATAACGGTTTTATCCTTCTGCTTCACGGTAACCTTGGACGCTTTCTCATCCCAATCTACCTTGGCTCCCAGCGCCTCGCTTACAAATCGGACAGGTACCATCACCCGACTATTTTTGTCTAAGTATGGCTTCGCATCTGGAAATCCAATCTTTGTTCCGTTTACCACTACTCGTAAAGGGAAATCTGCATGTACACTCGTCTGTCCCACCATTATTGAGACTACAAAACAAACCGATAGGCTTAATAACATTCGCTTGATCCATGATCTCATTGGTTGCTTACCCCTTTATATCTAGCAGACTGTATATAAATAATCGCAAAAAATATATCATCTCCCAGAAGTTAGCCTTCTATATTTTTCTTCCATCTTTTTGACTCTTCAGCTGATACAAATAAAATATCTATGCCTTCATAGTCTGTTTCAAATACATATAGATATCGTTTGCTTCGTTCATCATAGAAAGGTTTTGATCCTAAATACTCCCATCTTTCATCCTTTTGCTTAATGTAGTTCACAAGTTTGTCAATTGTACTTGGATCGCATTTTTGAGCTAGAATAATTGTCAAATCCTCAATTTGCTTATTCACATCAGCTCGAAGTAAATTGACTTCAAACATAACTTCTCCAGGGCTAAACCAGTCTACTTCACTTACTAGCAGATCAGTATGTGTTTTCCACTTTGGTACGATAAATTCACCTTTCTTTACAGCCTCCGCTTTATCAGCTTGCTCTCCATTTGTATTAATATAAGCCGTGCGAACAGGGCTGTCCCAGACTACCGCTGCTCCGAGCGCTTGGCTGACAAAGCGCAATGGCACGAATGTTCTTTGCTTGCTTGTCACCGCCACGGTGTCCATCTGATCCTTCTTGCCATTCACATCGATTTCTTTTTTCCCAATAAATAAAACAATTGTTTTCTCGTCCTGCTTCACCGTTACTTTCGATGCTTTCGCATCCCAATCCACTTTCGCACCCAAGGCCTCGCTTACAAATCTCACCGGAACCATCACCCGACTGTTTTTATCCACATAAGGCTTGGCGTCTGGAAAATCGATCTTCGTCCCGTTCACGACCACTCGCAATGGAAAATCAGCATGTACGCTGGACGGACTGTACAGCGTTGAAAGCAATACAACAGAAAATAATCCTAACAATAATCGTTTTAACTTTGTATTCATCAGAATCCTCTCCTTATAAACATCGTTTAATTTAATCACATGCGTTTAATAAACTGTATTGAGTCTAGTTGCTCTCAAAATAGCAGATTCAATAACTTGGACCTTCGAAATGCTGTCGCGCAGTCCTTCAGATAAATGATCCATATGAATTCGAACTCTCTTTTGCTCTGCTTGAATCTCATCGCATAATCGTTGGATACTCCTCACTTGCGATTGCACGTAGGACTCCGAGTAGCTTCTACTTGCCTCCCATGATATATTTCTTGCTGTCTGCAAGCTCCGTGTCAGCAGATCTTGAAGCTCTTCACCTTTACGAACCATGGTTCGTTCTATTTCTCGCAGCTCCGAGAGATGCGCAACCATTTTTGCCCCTCTTGTAACAGCCGAGATGCCCAAGCATAGGCCCTTCACAATCTGCATCGTCTTCTGCCGGACATTGCCAACGATGCGATCCTTTATCTCTCTTGCGGAGGAGACAAATTGAGTTACCTTCGCTTTTATCGTCTCTCCAACCTCTTTAGCAACGGATTGGACCTTTCGCATGATACGTTCCTTCGTCTCATGAATGAACAATTCTGCCTTTAACAACCATTTTGCTACAGAGAAGAAGCCAAGCAGGTTTCGCTCCAATTGTTCGAAATATGCCTTTAGCTCCTGCTCAAACAGTGCTTTAACGGTGTTTCGACTCACCTCTTTTATGGCTGGAGGGAACATCGTATCAACGACGTAATCAATGAATTGATTTCCCTTCTCCTTAATAGCAAGCTCCACACCATTTGTGAGCGTCCCGTCACGTAATCCGGGAAGGATCTCATGTTCAATTAGGTCTAATCCCAGTGATTGAAGTCCCGGAACCAATTCATTAAGCACAATCGGTAATAACCCGCCTGTAGCTGCATGCAATTCATCTTTATGATCCTTTAGTTTGTGGAATAAGGGGTCCTCTCCTGTTCGAATCGAATCAATCATGTCAACGAGCATAACTCTTAGGTCATAGGGCAGATCCTGGACGTGCTGGGTGATATTATGGACTCTGCTCGGAATGGGAGCAAACCGCTGCTCATCATGTAGAACGAATCCCGTACCTTCTTCATTAAGAACGGAAGCAAATAACGAATGGTGACCTAAATAATCACTCCACTTAAAGCTTGACTTTAAATACACTCCTTCGCTTGGATTAATAAACAGTGCAGGTACGATATCTCCATCGTTACGGTATTCCGTCATTTTACCTTGAGTAATAAGTGAGTTTATTGCGTTTTGATAACGATCAATTACATCTTGGTTAAAGCCCGGTGCATTAAATGTCGTTACGGTTACTAGCTTGTCTCGTTGCTGTTCTGGGAGTGTAAAGGATGAATATAAGGCGAGATTGCCACCTAAGGAGTGGCCCGTTAAGTACAAGGAGGAAAGATCGGACTGTTGTGAAAGCAGCTTGTCCATATACTTTTTCGCCTCTGCCTGTTGTGGGGATTGCAATTTATACATGGTGCTTAGATTATTGGACCAATCATTCCAATACTTGATGTCTTCCATCGGCTCGCTTCCTCGGAAGGCTACAATCTTAGTATTGGATGGATCGTTCGGTTCAATCGTAAATGCCGCAAATCCTGTTTCTGTGTTAGGTTGAACATTCGTAATCTTCCAGTTCTTCATCTGCTCATGATGCTTCAGCTCATTCAGCAATTCAAACCATTGATCTGCTTCGCTTCTTCCATTCAGATCATTTGGGAATCGTTCTTTAATAAAAGCTTGTCCTTCTGGATCTGTGGAGTAATAGTCTAAAAGCTTCTCAATGGTAACTGAGCCCTTTTTATCATATAGTTCAGAAAGTGACGTCTCTTTTACTGTACTAACATCTAAGTAAACCAATTGAGATAACTTTAATAAATCAACCTGATCTACTGATCCCATCACATAGTTCCTTTCTTTTCTAAGTACTCTAACCTCTTTCTTTTCCAATATTCGAATGTTTCTTTAAAGTCAACCTCTGAATCCTCTAACTTACCATTTTCCGAAATATAGGTGCCGTTTATAACTACAAAATTCATTAAAGAGCGCTCATCCTCTTCCTTTTTATACTCATAAGTCATCTCTGCACTTCGTCTTCTTAATTCATCATATCTGCTATAAGCATCTAAAGATAAATATTTCACATTAAATCTAGTCTTAAGATTGCCGCTTTCAACAAGCACTTTTGCAAATTGTTGATACCTTAATAACTCACTATCTTCATCCATTTCATTCATTTCATTCATATAGTTCTCACTATTCACAAAAACGGATACTAATTGAGTATTAGATGGATATAACTTCAAAAATTCTTCATAAGTCATATTTCTATCCACATGTGTGGGATACGTCCATACGGTGTCATTCGTTATCGTGACCTTGGCATCACTCCAAAATTTCCTTGCCATTTTTTCAATCGGCTTGACGTTGGATTGGGCCACAATCTCATTCAAGTACTTGTCGTACACCTTCTCTAGATCCTTCGTTATCTCCACTTGGAATTTGATGCTCGGATCGCTTTTTGGACTCGCCATGCTCTTAATCGTATTAGTATTTACCGTTCCGAATCCTCCACCAATCTTCTCCACAACAAACTCTTCTCCATATTTCTGCTGCAGTGCTTCTTCAATTCGATTGGCGGCGTCTTCATACTTATTTTCTTGAGGCTCACATCCAAAGAGAGCGATTAAAGGTAATAGAATCATTAAGCACCACGACCTCCTTGCTGGAATTAGGTTCATTCTTTCACCCCTATAGATTTATGTGAAACTGTATGTTTATAAAAAGTTTTCTTGGAGATTTTCTGCAACTGAATTTCGACGTCTTATTTTTTCAACCAACCACTCAACATGTTGGGCAAGCAAGCTCAGCTGATAGGATGATTAGCAAGAAGCTGCTGCAGTTCTTTTGACATAGCACCGTGAATACGATCTGATAACTGATCCAACCGCTCACTGATCTGAAGTGCAAAGTGAGGTAAAGCTGTATCGACTTCTATCGTTTCCTGATGCTTCGATAGCTCATGGATCAATAAAACAGATAATATGCTCTCTATAGAAGTATATAAAGCTTCGGCATATCTGGCACCTTTCTCTATCGCATCCAGTGAGACAACTGTAAGCATTTGCTCAAAGTGCTTATTCACACCCTTTTCACACAGCCGCCTGCACGCTTCCCGATATTCCTGATAGATCTCTGCCCAACGACGATCGACTTGCTTCAGCAGTTCAGGCAAGAGCTGACATGCTCGCTCGAACTCCAGATGATTCAGAACATAATACAAGGAGATCATATCATGATCCAGATCATCCTCCATTCCTGCCTGTACAGCCATCTCACTCAACAATTCAGACAGAACGCGGTTTGGATTATCGATCAGATTATTAACTCCACTCATTAGCCTAAAAAAAGGATTGTGCTGCTCCTTAACTCCTTTTACACTACCGTCTATATAAAATTCGAAATCTTCGTGCTCAATCGAATGTTCTGTCCGCTCAGCAAAAACCAATGTCTCAGGATGGTAACCAAAGGCTGGAATCATGCTTCCATAAGCGATGATATTGCGACACCCCACATCATTGCTTTCAGAGTCAATCAACAGCTTGGCATGTCCCGGCGCATCAAAAACTACACCAGGCAGGTTCATTTTCATTGCCGTATATACAGCATATGAACCTCCAACCCCGCAGCCACTTACAGTTATCTTATTCTCTCTGATAAGAGGTTCAACAATGGACAGCAGCCTTATGGATCGCTCCTGCCAATCCCCATGGAGATTCATTATGCCTTGTATCCCATCATCTTTTTTATAGATATAGATCAATACGATCTCTTTAGGCATGTATGCATAGACAATGATCTCTATTCCATCGATGGTATGTACTGCCTTGATCTGATCTTCTTCCTCACCTATCTCGAGTTCTCGTGTACGAAATCTGGTGTTTAGTTCCCAATACTGCTTGTCAGTTAGCATCATACGCTGCATCCCCCATACTTGGTCTGCACTCATCATTATAGTAAAAGGACAAGGCAGGGCGTTAGCCCCCCTTGTCGAATAAGTACATCATTATCTAGAACGCAATTTGCTAGCAAGTTGTTGATCAGCCTCTTGTTTCACACGAGCAATCTCATCCAAGTTCGCGCTAATCGTATTTACGCACTCTACCAGCTTTTTGAAGCTTGGAAGCAAATCATCAAACTGTTGTACGAAAGCAGTTTGAGATTGTCCCTCCCACCAACCGCTAACAGAATGAATTTCTGTTTTCAGCTGGTTTATAAGCGTATCCGCATTGGAAGCTTTGTTCTTAATGGACTTAGCCACACTGCGAGCTTGTTCTGGATTAAACACCAATTTATTCGCCATCGTTTTCACCTCCTTTCAAGTGGGGGAGTGATCATCGATTGTTGTATCGTGCAGCTTCCCTTGCTTGTGCTGCAAGTCGTTCTGCCTCTAGACGTTTTCGTTCTCGTTCTTCTTCCGCGCTCTGGACCGATGAAGCCAGTCGCCTTATTTCGCTTTCAAGCTGCTTAGCCTTGCCAAGCAGGCTTGAAGACCTTGAGGATAACTCCTGCCCAGATGATTGAAAGGCAGAAGCCGCCGCCCCTTTCCAGTATTGCTGGGTACGGCTAACGCTCATGTTAACATCGCGCGATGATCTATTCGCTTCATCAGTCAAACGTTGAATTTGTGAGGCGCTCTGTTGAATTTCATATGGTCGAATGGACACTTTAGTAAGCCTCCTTTCACGCCATTTGGATTAGATATCATGAACAATTCCGCATCTGAGTCCTGTATATTTGTTCTTCACAATCAAGTAGCCATCTCCCCGTTCTTCAATTCTCTCTTGTGAACCATATGGCAAATTCACATTGAACAGGTTCTGGTCCTTTAAGCCGCCGAGCAATACACCCGTCTGCTCCTCACGAATCGTCTTGCCAACGGTGTCCCAATTCGAAGCCATGTCAGCCGTGCTGTCTGCGGCAATAACGATTACTTTCATGCCGCGCTCATGCTTGACGATACGTTCAATCAGCTCATGGAGTATATACATCTCGTTGCTTGTGAACTCGCTTAAGCGATCAAAGACAAAGATGATCGGTTCCCACTTCGCTTGCAGCTCTGATATATCTCCACCGGAAGTCCGGCAAGCTAGAAGCTGATTGCGCCTGTCGCTAAGCACTTCCTTGATGCCATCGGAGAACTCAAACAAATCCTCCACCGTAGATAAATCCGTTACGTATGGCTTATTCATGAACGTATATATGCCCATCGCCGAAGAATCAAGAGCATAAACGGTCAAGGCATCGTTTTGCTTCTCCAGCATCGCAATCCAAGATAAGATCAAGGTGCTTTTTCCTGACAACGCCTCCCCTGCAACCATCACCACTGGTGTGGCAAGCAGATCCAGCAGCACGGGCTGAAGATCATGATTGGCTAGTCCAATTGCAAGAGACATCTGCTCTGCTTGAATGTTCCTTAATTCTATATAGGTTGGCATCATCGGTATTGGAGGTGCAGTTGGCAGATTGGAGGAACCGAACTGTTCGATACACTGATCCAGTTGAAGCCCCTGAATCTCAGGAAGTGCCGTTTGAAACTCCAGTGGCGGCTTTCCTCTGACCAATCCCCTGCCGGGCACGTTCGTCGGCTCCAACCCTTCCGTTCGTCCGACAATACCATCGTATTCAGACTTGTCTGTCATCTGATAGCTCAAGGCCTGTTTGAAGTTGACTGCGAATTTATAGCGAATGAGACTAGCATTGGTCGCAGTTGCAACAACATATATGCCGTACTTTGTCCCTTCACGCGCTAGTACTACCATTTGTGTATCCAATTCCTCATAAGTTTCGGATAGAGCAAAGTAATTATCAATCATGACAAGAATGGCTGGAAGCTTGTCTGCTCTTAGCCTGCTGTATTCTGCAAAGCCATCACTGCCGGCTCGCTCGAAGAGCTCCTTCCTCTCTTCAATAATTCGGAACAAGAACAGCATGAACTGCTCTAATCGTTCTTCCTGCTCCAGTGTGACGACCCCTCCAACATGAGGCAGACGCTCAAGCGCTTTTAGCGAGTTCCCGCCAAAGTCCAAAGCGTACACATGCACATCCTCCGGCGAATACGTAAGGGCAAGAGACAAGCATAATGTCTTTAGAAGCACGGTCTTCCCTGTCCCAGGCGCACCATATACAAACAGATTGCCTTCTTGAACAAAATCTATAGCTAGCTGTTCCTGACACTGCGCTCTTGGATCATCCGCAATGCCTACAACCACCTTGAATCTCTGATCATGAACAGGCCATCGTCCATCTTTGTAAATTGACGGCAGCAGCTGATCAAGCTGAACCGTATCTGGGAGTGGCGGAAGCCAAGGCCCCTCTATTGGAGAGATTCCAGCATTCTGCGCAGTTTCGGTAATGTAAGCTACCATAGCTGCAAGCTGAGACGGCACCTCTTTGTTCGCGATTTTCTCCTCCATCAGCGGATAGATCTGATCGCGGCGTCCATTCAAGGCTACTTTGTAGATACGCTTGGCTTTATTACTGCTCTTTCGCATCTCACCTTCAGGATCATAATCAGCACCAGAATAAGCGGATTGGAATAATTCAAAGACTTCATCATTGCCAACCTGAATATAAGCTCTCCCAGGTTCCTTAATCATGGCCGCATCTGGGCGCTTAATTACATCCTGACTATCCGCTTCATCCTGAACCTTTAGACAAATCTTGAATTTGGAGTTGCTCCAAATTTGATCGTCAACCACACCAGCAGGCTTCTGCGTAGCAAGGATTAAATGAACACCCAAGCTTCTTCCTACCCGCGCAGTACTTACAAGCTCCTTCATAAATTCAGGCTGATCCTGCTTGAGCTCTGCGAATTCATCAGCGATCATGACCAAATGAGGGATAGGCGGCATGCCCTCCGGCCTGCGCGTATAGTACAGCTTCTGATATTTATCAATGTTGTTAACTCCGAATTCCGAGAACAATCGCTGCCTTCTCATCAGTTCGCTTTTAATGGACAGCAAAGCCCTTGTTGTTTGGTTGCCCCCAAGGTTCGTAATCGTCCCAACAAGATGCGGCATGCCTTTGAACACATCCGCCATCCCTCCGCCTTTATAGTCGATCAGTACAAAGACCACATCATGCGGATGATGGTGAATGGCTAATGAAATAATCAAGCTCTGCAAGAGTTCACTTTTCCCTGAGCCTGTTGTACCTGCAACAAGACCATGCGGACCGTGTCCCGTTTCATGCATGTCAAGGAAAAACAGATCATCGCCAGCTCTTGCACCCAGCGGAACTTTCATTCCCATATATGTCTTGTTGGAGTCCCACAACGATAACAGATCCAACTCTTCTGTTCGTTTCGTATTCAGCATATCGAGCAAAGAGATCGATGAAGTCAGAGTGAAGCTTGCGCTGGCATTTTTAATGCGCAGCGGGGCTAGCTTTCTGGCCGCGAAGTCCATTGGCTGAGCTGCTTTGGTATCCGGTGTGAACGGTGTTTTGACGCCAGTTTCACGATTCGCGAGCTCACCTGCTCTCCCCTGCAGCGTGACCACAGCTTGGCAATTCATCGGCAGGTATGCTGAGTGCTGAGCTACAAATAGGGTTGAAATACCTAGCTTGGTATGGTCATTGTACAGATACTTGCCAAGCTTCTCATTCTCAAGCAAGGTCACATCTTCTACAATGAATACATAATGCGGCAGAACGACTCCTCCTGCTGCTCGCAGCTCACGTTCCTTAAAGAGCTGATACAATTCAGACAAAGTCCCGTGCGCCATTGCCTTGCCGCATAAGAGAAACCGATAGTGATAGCCATCATCCCACAGATGAGGGAGAAACTTAACCCAATTCCACTTCTCCAAGTCCTCCTCTGAGGTCAAGACAACAACCCGGACATCATCATATCCTTGATGTGTAATGATTTGTAATAGGATAAGCTCCAATAATTCAGATGTCTTTGATCGATCCCCAGCTATGCCGCAGATCCCAGACTCTAACAGATTCATCGTGATTGGAACTTGAGGAATCTTTTCAAACTCATGTGCCAACCGCTGAGGCTCCATAAGAAGCGGATCAGATTCTAAGATTACAGCCTGTTTCGTGTATTGAATGGTCATCTCCAACGGCGCGCCGCCAAGCCCTAAGCGTACGGATAGAAAGTCTCTGTAGGAAGGAGTTTTCTCCCACAGCTTATTGTCCGTCTCCATAATCCGCTGAACGCATTCCATTGGATCGGGAAACATTTCATTCATGGCTTTGGTCTGCTGTTCTCTTGCAATAGCAAGCTCGCTTCTTGTATCCGTTATAAACTGAAGATACTTTTCTTCACGTTCCTTTTTCTTTTTCTTATACTTTCGAATTTGACTCGTTGCGCCCGCTAATGAAGCAATCAGCGTCATAATGGTCGTAGCGATGGATACGAGCATAAAGATCGATTGCATCGTCATCGCGATCAGCAATGTAATAACAAGCATCACTGCTGGCGGGGCCAATAAGCCAAACCATCCAATCTCAGGCTTCTCATTCAAATGAGGAGGATTCGGCACCTCAATCTCTCCACGTGGAATATCAGGGAGAAATCGTGGTTGTCGACTGAATTCCGTATTCATAGAAGCGCTCTCCTTACACACTGATTTTGGTCGATTCACCACCGTGCAGAGGCATTTGATGCCAGTGGCTGCTGCTGAAGTACACCAGATGATCATGAGTGATATGAAGATAATCTGCACGGTCTGCAAGGATGCGTATCGCTCTAAGCTGAATGGGATCCACTCGATAGATGGATCGCTCATGGGCTCCATTGGCACAATACAAGTACTGGCCATCGTAGACCATGCCGGCAACCTGAATGGTCTCAAGTCCCGTTGTATTTCCATTTGCAAGATCTACAAAGGTTAAAATGTTGTTTTGCGACGCATCAGCAAACACCAGATTATCGTGAACCATCTGCAAAAATGTCCCTGACTTCTCCAGCCAATGCTCTTTCGCAGCACCTGAAAGATCACAACGCTTTAATCCATTCGGTGTCGAGAAGTACAATTGTTCTTTGTGGATGAGATAACTCCAGACAATCTCATCTACAATGATCTGTTCACGCTTGCCGTCCTTCAGACATCGGCACAAGCGGCCGCTTCTCTCATCCAAATAGTAAATCCAATCTTCGTGCATTTGCAGATAACTGCAAGGTTTGTCCAGTATCTGCTGCTCACGCATCGTAGCAATCGATAATCGACATAATGAATGCTGTTTCTTCTGATCGCTGTAAAACACAAATTGATCATCTGCGTTCATAAACCATAACTGCCCGTCAAGCCTCATAATCCGAGAATAACTTGCATCCATCGAGAGCAGGCTTGTACCTTCATAGTTGCGCATATCTGTAAGCAGGAGGCCATAGTCCGTAAGCAGAACTAAGCCGCCGTTCATGACATTTCCTTGCATCCTTTTATCCTCCTCAGATGAGGGTAAGCAGCGCACCATGATGCACGCCTTCCTGTTCCAGTGTTCGCTGCTTGCTTAGAATTCTCCCCAGTGGTTCAGCCTGAACCTGAGCCTGCGATGGAATGTTCAAGTCAAGAGCATCAATAAGCATCGGAATCAGCTCCTCTACCGGAACAAAGGCAGGTACTCTCAGGTCACACGGCGCTCCATTCCCTGTCTGCAAGGACACCATGATGTAGTCCATCAGAGGTCTCCTCCTTATTAGTTTCTAACCGATAAGTTGTAAGTGCGTTCTGTCGCTAATTCATAATGTACGTTTGAATTCAGGCTCGCAGCCGTTCGCATAAGAGCAGTCTTAAATTTGTAATCAGACTCCGCTCTTATCGTCACTTTTGATAGTTGACGTCCATCATCCTCTTCAAAGAAATACAGTGAAATCGTAAAAGGGTGAAATTTGCCGTCATTGGAAGTAAATCGAAGTATTCTCCCAGCAGAAGAATTCTGAGACAAATTCATTCCATCTTCAAAAGCTTCGGAAAAGTACTGCTTGAACCGCTCTTCATCCATCACTGCATCCAAATTGCGCATATGCTCAAATTCCAACGCCCGATCCTTTGCAACTCGGCTTGCATTGCGAACCGCTGAATCAAGAACAATCTTCTCTCGGTACACAATGGCCAGCTCGACCATCGGGACAATTAGGAATGAAGACAAGATGACCGTTAACAAACCGTATGCAATCATTCTCATGCCTGCCTCATCCCAATCACTCCGTGTAATATTCCAGGTCTTTGTAATGCTTCAGTCCAGTCGTTACAATTTGGAACGACATCGGAATATCCTTGCTGTATTCTTTGCCCCATAAGGTCACCGTTAAGGGATATACCGCTTCTACCTTCACATAGACGGGCTTGCCCCTTTGACGATACGGCTTCTCATAATCCGATAGATCACTGTAGTCGTCCCGATCCATATCTGGAATCGCACTATTGTAGAACCATTCGTCCTTCGCAACCAAGATCTTGATATCATTCCTTCGCTTATTGAAGATCGGACGATCCTCCAATGCATCTTTGATGTCCTTATAGCTGGATCGCTTTAAGTAATTCTCACTCGCTACCTCTTGGGAGATATAATACGTCTCGCTGACGAGCGTGAGGTACCATGGGAAGAAAAAGGACATATTCGTAAGCAGCACAATAATAATGGATGTAATGATCGTGACCAGTACTGCTTTAGCTATACCTTGCATTTAGCTCACCTCAAGGCTTTGCTTTGATGGAGCTATCAATCAAACCAAGGAATTTCTTCCATATAGCATCAACCCAATCGCCTAAACTTCCCGTAATGACGGAGACTAAGACGCCGATAATGATAATGACAGCAACCGTTATGGCAATTTGTTTGATGCCGAACTCTCCACGTTCATTCCCAACTACCGCTTTTAACTTGTTCATCATTAATTCCTCCAATATCAGATCTGAAATAGTTTCATCGAACTCATGATAGTGAATAGATAATAGATCGCAATATAAATACCAAGCACAACAATTAAGGTAAGCTGAATCCTTGCTCCGGTACGCTCGCGCTTCTCCAACTCTTCTTCTAAGGCACGTATGCGAAAGCTGTCCAGTTCATTTTTGAGATACGACATCTGGGATACATTATCATAGCCCTTCAACCGAGTTTCCATAATGTCACAGAACTTGATAATGTAATGAAGGGGGACACGTTTTTTCAACTGCTTCAAGGCATATTCCTCGCCATAATCAATGTTATCAAGCATAACGCCAAGCTCTTCCCCAATATCAGGATTTGCGTTGGGAAGATAATCCTTAATAACATCCGCAAGATGAATATTGACCGATTTAGAATACTGGTAATACACCATGCTGTAAAAAGCCGGGAAGTCGACTGAAATGTTTTTGTTTTTCCGCTCAATCTTCTTCTCGATCTCCTCCACCGGATACAGCCAGCCTAAGATGATAAATATTGCGGTACCGCATCCTAGCAGGACATTCACTTTCAGCATCACTAAGGTGGCAATGGCAGCAAGCCCTGTGTAAAGAATCTGATCCAGTCGAATTTCCTCCGGCTTTTCCATCATATCCAGCCGGTCCAGCATTTTTTTGAGTCTCACCCTTTCTCCCGTACTAAGCAGCGGTTTAACATATTTGAACGCCACCTTCGCTTTCCACTGCTTTTGCTTTTGCTTGGCAAGCTCCTTCTTTCTTTCCTTCATAAACTGTCTTGCACGCTTCTTCTGGCTTCTGCTAACTGGCTTCATCAGGGGAAGCAAAAATACTTTTATTAGATATAAGATGGAGAGCATGGCGACTAGCTTGGAGAGCATAATCACTTCTTACCGCCCCCTACACCCAGATTCCCCTGCAGCACTTGCGTTCTGGCAAAGCTCAAGCAGATGACGCTAATGAGCACAGTATTGATGAATTTTCCAGAACTCTGGAATATCATAAACTCTCTAAAATCCTTAACAGTCAGCGCATAGAGGAAAAAGGCTATTATAATGGCTGTTTTCAACATGAAATCACGATTCATTTTCCGGAAGATTCGATCCTTCTTCATGTTGATTTCTCTCAACACCGCATTCTCGTCCACGATATCAAGAAAAATATCCGCCATGCCTTTTCGCTCGTTATATTCAAATACAATCGCCTTTTTCGTGAAGTTATCGAATTTGGGGCCAAGCTGACGATTAAGGAGCAGAATGGCTTGCCTGAACGAGTAGCCGTTATTCTCGCAATTGTCGATAAACTGCTGAAAGAAAGGGCGTATCTGAGGATGAATATACTCATCACTCTCCATCACCTTCTTGATTGCTACAAGCACTCCATCTCTGGCAAGCGGGCAGATCAGGTCTTCGGCATCCATAATATGCTCAAGCCGCTCCGCCTTAATGGAACGAGACTGCATGACAAAGAACGTAAGCAGGAAAATGAAAATCGAGATTGTAACAACCACAGCTAACGTTATATTATTCATGAACAGGACGACGCCCATTGTTACGATCACAAACAAAATGCAGAGAATAGAAGTAAAGCTCTCTAACGTAAACGGCATATTAAAATCCAAAATTAAGCCTTCTATCAAGCGGTTGTACTTCGCATATACATTTTCTTTTGGGACGACAATGCGCTCTTTTTTAATGCGGTCTACATATCGTTTCGTATTGTAGCGGCCTAAATGCTCAGCCAGGGTATCCGCAATATCTAGTAAATATCGAAGCGTCCCGCTAAAGAATCGAACATTGAACATCATATTGAAGCACGCAAAAGCAGCGAGGCCAAGCAGCAGGCTAACGATTAAAGCTGTATTCATTTAGCTCGTACACCTCTATTTCATCTTCAGTCGGGTCTTGTGTAAAAAACGCAAACCGGCTTCGCTTGATTCCTGCCTTTAGCATCAATTGTTGAGTCGATTCAGATAGCTTTCCAACACGTTTATGACGGCCGATAATCTTAATCACTTTCCTGCCCTGAGAATCAAGCTCTTCTATTACATCATCACATTCAAAGCGATAGATTTGATTAATAACGGGTTCTAATCCGTTGGTTCCCATCACCTCGGAGATCGACGTAACCTTTCGAGTTCCATCTGCAAGCTTCTCTTGGAAGATAACAAATTTGACTGCACTGCAAATATTACGCAATGCCAGCTCTGCCGGTTCATTCGAAGCCATCAGGTAAGCTGTCAAGAATCGATAGATCGCTTCCTTGTCACCTTCAGCATGCAAGGTTGAGAAGAAGAAATGTCCTGTTTGCGCCGCTCTTAGCGCTGTAGCGAATTCACCTGGCGTGCGCAGCTCGCCTGGACCAATCCAGTGAGGCGACTGACGCATTGCATTGATGAGCAAGTTCTCCATTGTGGCTGGACTCGAATCATCATCGTCGGATACCGATTCATACTGCAGCACATCGTTCACTATTTTTCCATGCTCGCTGTCCTGTTCTCTTTGAATCAATCGCATTTCCGACGGATTCTCAATTGTGATAATACGCGATAAAGGATTGATTTCTTTAACGAGAATTTCATTCAGAGTAGTCTTCCCGCTCCCTGTCGCGCCGACGGTGATCCATGACAGATCCGCCTTGGGAATCAAAGACAGCAAACGATACATATTGGAAGTGAAGGATTCATTCTCAACCAGCATTTTGGGAGAGATGCTCTTCTTGCTGAATTTACGTATGACAAACGCAGGATTGCTGTAAGGCGATATTTCAGCATGCGTAGCATTCACTCGATAGCCTTCAATCGTACGCGCGTTAACCATCGGTAGCTTAGGCGTAAGTCTTACCTTCGATACCCCGATCAGCTTTGAGATAATCCGCTCCATATGCTCCCGGTCACTAAAGTGATGATCCCAGCGAAGTGTCTTTCCGCCCGTCTCTACAAAGATCTGATCAGGACCATTGGCTCTGATCTCATCTATGCTTGGGTCTTCCATCGCTCTTGTAATGGGACCATAATGTGTGATCTCATCGGTTAGGGCGCTTTTCAGAGACACAAGATCATGGAAGCCTTCAACCGTCGGCTGCTGGGAGTCCACGAACTCATTGATATAGGCTTTTGTCATCTCGCGTTTGCGAGCAGGATCATTTTCGCGTCTGAAGGCGTGAGTGGTTACCTTCGTGATGTATTTCTGACAAAGCTCCAACGCTTCCTCAAAGCTTATGGTTGTGTATTTACTTTTGAGGTCTTCCAAATTCTCAGATGACGGTGAGGGGTTCATCTGATGGTGAACCTTCTGCTGCATGTCACTGATTTTGCCACGTGTAAGCACTCGAAGTCCCCCTTGTCTACTGAGATGCCAATTGATCTGCTAAGCGGTGCATTTCCTTGATAAACTGGCGATTAAACAGCGGATTGTCCTTCACATAGAGCTTTCCTTTGTTAGAGCGCGCTACCCCATCTTTTACAAAGGGGAGAGCAGCCACAATATTGAATCCCATCTCTTTCATCACAGACACATCAAAGTCAATATGATGTAGATTCATAAGAATCACGCTGGTGAACTTCGCAGTGCTGATCCCTACTGAGTTTGCAAAGTCCAGCAGCTTCACCATGTTGATCACGCCCTCCATTCGCTCTGCAGCGGTAAAGAACCCAAGATGACAGGAACGCATCGCAGCAAGACAGAATTCTAGCGGCGGGTTGTTTGGAATATCAATGAGAACGATATCAAAGGTTTGTTTGAGAATCGTTATGACACGCTCAATCTGTTCGAAATTAAAATCAAAGTATTCCTCCAGCAAATCCTGTGGGCTTGGGGACAATAAATATAAACGCTCATACTTTGTTACAATAAGTTCATCTCTCAAATCAATCTTGTCACTCTTCAGCACCTTGATGAGACCTTCGCCTTTTTTAGGAGGAACAGCGTCTACAAAATGGTGGATATTCGGATAGAATACTTTTAGATCAACCATACAGGTATTTAGACCCTTCTGAGCGAGCAAGTACCCAAGATTGCTGATGAGCAGCGCATTGTCCACGCCATCACTAGCTGGTAAAAAGCCCACTACACTGTAAATCAGCTTGCTGTCCTGCAGTTCAGCACCAATTAAGTCCTTTGATGAGATCTTGGTAAGAATCTCTTTTATTTCTGCTTCTCTTCGATCCACGATTCCACCTCTTTTTCCAAGGTCGGCAGCTGATCCAATATGATCGTGCTATTCTTACGGCTTAATATCGTTATCAAAAAGGATTTGTTATCGTAACCCTGATATTTCGCATAATTATCAATTTGTTTGCTGCTGCCTTCTAGCAACAGTGCCTTGGGCTTAATTCCCGAAAGGAAATCCTCACTCTTCATCACTTCCTGCTTTTTCTCCTCGTTCAGCTTCGTTACTTCCTTGTATACCTCATAGATGGATCTGCTGTTTGAATTCAACATATCCTTAACGATAATACTGTCAAACAAAGTCTCCGTCTTTCTTACCGTAGTACTCGATGAAGAAGGAATATTGGGGTTGCCTGAGGGGGCGCTCACTTCCGTATCATACGATACACGTATCCGGACACGGTCGCCTGGTACCAGGATATCTCCCCCAACCTCCAAGAAATTGTAAGGCAGCGTAAGCACCTCGTTCTCGTCACTAACCTCATACAGCCATTCATTCTTAAGCGGCTTCTCATCCGTCAACTGATCTTTATAGATAATGGCCCCTTTTCTGAGATAGTAAGTGGTGAGCTTCTCAAGCGCGTTATCCATCTCACTCGCCAGAATCATATCGTCTGAGTATTCTTTGCGGATCAGATCGTAAGTCTCAATGTTGCTTTTAGTAAGCGGAGCATAGGCTGGAATGCCTGATTCAGACTTTACACGTATCACTTCTACTACGTCCTGAGCGTCCTTGCTCGCCTGATTGAGATACATATAAGACAAGAAAATAACAATCAGCGCAAAAAGTACAGCGCTTATCTTTTTAAACAGATTGCGGTTAGGCTTGGTGCTTTTCAGGGCGCTTAAGTCCATCTAGCTTGTTCCCTCCATTAGTCTAAGAAGTATACTCCCGAAGGCATGTTCATGCTCTTTGCTTGTATGAACAATTGGCATATCTGCCTCAATCTGTCCATCAAACTCCTGTGAGTACGGAACAAATCCCGCTACCTTCGTCTCGTACATAAAAGAGTCAAGCAAGCCTGACGTCATAACTCTGCTTACAGCTTCAGGGGTAAATTGCTCCTGCTGAAAACGCGAGCGATCATTGTATTGCGTAACAACAAGCCTTGACTTTGCGTTTAAGTAAGCGATGGTTTCATTGTCCAGTACCGCTTCCATATTCTTCAGTGTATTTAAAACCGCATAAATATTATTGGGAACGCAAAGTCCGAATGTATCGATATGGATCAAAATATCATGAAATGGCTCACATAGATCCAGGGGCATATCCAGCAGAATCAAGTTGAATTTGCTTCGCAGCAAGGAAAGCAAAGAAATAAGCTTGGCTGCATTATAAAACTGCTCTACAAGTAGTCTGTCCTTGAAGTCATAGCCGAGAGAGGTTAACCATAGGTTATCTTTTATCTGATAGGTCGTGGTGGTATAATCTTGAGGTCTCGCCAAGGTGCGAATGAGCGAAGCATGGATGACATCATCTTTTTTCGTCCGCTCATGAAAACTATTGAAGTACATATTCATCGTTCGATATTGTATATCGAGATCAATGATGATTGTGGATAAGCCGCGCTTGCTCGCTTCGCTTGCAACATTAACAACGGTGCTTGTAACTCCGCTGCCGCGATGGCCTGTAACGGCTACAACTCTGCTCATACCCCGGCTTATTTTCTCCAATTGCTTGGTTAATGCATCAGTCGCGGTACGTTCTGTCACATTTTTATTCTTCTTAAGAAGGCGATCAAGAAAAGAAGATTTCTTCTCCTGCGCATGTTCAGGTTCTGATAGGCGATTAGTCTTAACTTCCGCAGCAGAAGCTTCAGCTTGAACTCTCCTGCTCTTCACTTCTACATTGCTGAGCACTGCCTGCGAGATAAACTCGATTGTCACTCTAATGTCGTTCGAAAATTCAACGCTTAGAAGCTTGAATCTCGGCATTAAGGACTGTAAGTATCTTTCTACATCCCGATCCCTTGTAATCGCTATAATCTGCGGTGCTCCTATCGCTGTCTCCATCTGACTTAGAAGCGTCAGCCATTCCTGCCTAGAAGTGCTGCTGGAGCCCATGCTTCCTTCATCCAGAACGAGAACAGCATCCACGTTGGGGTTAACTTCACTCCAGTAAGCGGGTAGATTGGATAGGAACAATGGCCCACTTGGGTAAAGATCAAATGATTTGAAATGATAGTGCTCAACGATTCTGTTCAATTGACCAGCAACAAATAATAGCTTCATCGACTCACCTACTACGTTCTCTAGTCCTAATTATATGTATAATCCTCTATGCAATTCCTTATATATCCAATGAGACTTTTATTATCTTACTTCATTAGATACCATATTTCAACATAAATTGTATGAACTTTACTGTTTGGTTGTATGAGTCTTAGAACCTATAACCTTAGGTAAGCGTTCACACATAGAAAATCGTGATCAGCTACGTGATCACGATTTCATGCTAACAACCATTTTCTAATCGATGACGATACAAATTCATAATTCGAACCTGTTCTTCCGTTAATCTATGCGGATTCCAATATTTATGCATGCTTCGGAATCATCTGGATCTGCTCTAACACGTCTTTGGCTAGCGTTCGTATATGTGTCTCTTCTTTTGGGATAGATTCTTGAAATTGATATTCCTTATTCTCATGCCAATGTTGGATTGGGGAGTCAGGATACTCATCTGCATACCTTTGTGAAGCCCGATGCAGCTTGCCTATTTCTTTACCCACCTTATACAGCTTGTCCGCTGTCCAATCTACGCGTGGTATATGGATTCCAGGTGCACCCTCAAACACTACCATTGTCTTTAATTCTTGAACATTGACTTGCTCCAGATAATGTCCTTGTATGGATTGAACAACAGAAGCTACGCCTACACCACATTGTCTCAGATTGCTTAGAAAATGTACCTCCGCCGCTTGTTCCTCATAGGATTTATAATCCGTTACGCGAACATAATAACAGCCAGTACCGGTCGTACAGCGATACATCTCACCAGTAACGGCCTCAAGGCATGGACGATTAATACCGTAAAGCCTTGTTAGTTGAGTACTGATCCAACTTTCCATCCCAGACACTCCTTCAACTTGTCTTTTACTCTATATTTAATCAGTACTAGGCCAAGGAAGATAGGATTAGAATCGCTATAGTTAATCTGACTCGTTCATTACACGAGTTAGTGCCCGCTGATGAATTCGATAAAGAAATGTTGTGAAAATAAAATGTTATCGATATCTGATCTTTCTCTTTTTCAACGAAAATGTTAAAATATGCTAGCTTCTATTAAGGAGGAATTGCATGCAGTATCACGGGTCATCAGCCTACGATCAATCTGTCTTTCTTAAAGCTTACCTCGCAAGAAGACATCGTCCGAACAGCCCCAATAATTTGATCGAACGTCCGATAATGCTGGAATTGATCGGAGAGATCACAGGCAAACGAGTGCTGGACTTGGGATGCGGTGATGGTCGATTCAGTGCAGATCTTATTGAAAGAGGCTGCTGCTTCTATGAAGGGGTTGAGGGCTCGCTTCAGATGGTTCAGGAGGCTCAAGCGCATATCGAGGCTCATTCAAGCAGCATCCAGCATATCAGCATGGAAGATTGGCAGCCTAACGAGGCATCCGTAGATCTTGCCGTATCACGGCTTGCCGTTCATTATCTGAGGGATACCCATAACCTTTTTACGAAGGTGTACCATGCATTACGCGAAGATGGAGAATGGATATTCAGTGTGCAGCATCCTCTGCTCACCGCTTCAATGAAAAGTGCAGACATAGGACGAGCCCGAACGGATTGGATCGTAGATGACTATTTTGAAAATGGTATGCGCTCGGAGCCTTGGATTGGAGAACAGATCGTGAAGTATCATCGCACGATTGAAGATTATATTCAGGGATGCTTGAAGGCTGGATTTTCTATTTTAGACCTCCGTGAAGGAAAGCCAATAAAAGCCTTGTTCGAAGATGAAGCAGAATTCGCAAGAAGACTTCGAATTCCACTGTTTCTAATCATCAAATGCAAGAAGAATCCATGATAAGGACTGATGAGCATGACAAATGCAATAATTGTTACTGACTTCCTTGCTGCACGCATGATTCAAGCTGAACAGGATTTTCATATATCTCGAATACAATCCATTGCTGAACAAGCGGGGAATCCTCAAGGCGTAGACATTCATTATTTCGGTAATGCTTCCGCGACATACATTCGTACTATGCCATGGGGAATCTTCAATGCTGTAAAAGGCTTGCACGATGAAGATGCAGCATCTTTGCAGAGTATCGTTGACTTTTATAAGACGAAGGAGCGCTCATTCCAACTTGATGTTGACCCTATCCGTACAAGCAATAAGCTGCTTGAGCAGCTCCCCGCATTAGGTCTCGTACAGACAGGTTTCCATTCCGTATTGATTGGTGCCACGCACTCTGAACGACCGTCCGTCGCACCCGACATTACCATACAGGAAATAGTAGACGACGAAGGATTTGATCATTATGCAGCGATTCATTGCTTAGGCTCTGGCATGAATCTTGAGCATAAACATCACTTTTTTACCAACAATCGTGGCCTTCTTCATCGTTCAGGCTGGCATATTTATTTGGCACTATATCAAAATCAGCCTGCTGCAGTCGCGACGATGTTCATAAAGGATGGCATGGCTTCTTTGTCCCTTGCCGCTACAGCTCCACTCTTTCGCAATCATGGCCTTCAAACCGCTTTGCTTCAGCATCGGTTACACGCCGCGAGTCTTGCAGACTGTGACTATGTTGCTGGACAAGCTAGCTTTGGCAGCACGAGCCAGCATAATATGGAACGTGTCGGCTTAAAGCTAGCCTGGACCCGCTCGATGTGGGCTCCTTTGTAATTAGTTATAAACTTGCTTATGCCTAGGCGATCATGCATACCGCTTTCTCTAGTATTATTTCACTAGTGCTTCCTCTTTCAACCGTATTCATAGTTCCATTCGTTTTCCCTTCAATGATCTTGGTTATGTAAAAAAGCTCATTCTACTTGGGGTTCAAGTTGGAATGAGCTTTTGAAAGTTTTGAGTGCCTTTATTTTGCGTATTTTTCTACTTTATTGTAAAAATATTCACAAGATAGATCTTCATCATCAAAAATTTTCAATCCAGATTTTGTTTGGTTTGTTGGTTGTATTGTACGATCTTGCTATTGGAGCTGTAAACCCTCACAAGTTAGTTTTTAGGATTCTTATAGCACCAATCTGGGTCATACGGTAACGATTTTAATTTTTGCATATCCTCCCAACTGTAGACCCAATCATAATCTGCTACCCAAAAGTAATCGTCGGGGTTTAGTTTAAGATATTCATAGATAAAACAAAAGATAAGTTCTTGAGCGCCGTATATTTCTTCAATGCAACCAACTTTACAAAGTTTTCTACTTTGGTCTAATCCAATATCCTCATTATAGTAAAATTCTATACTCGGATTATCTGTTGCATCTACGTAGTATATAAACGAACAGCCATTTTTCCTTACCAACTTATGGCTAATGTTCAATGTAGTAGAGAGAAACCGTCCATCCATTGAATAATTTTTACTGTTGTGAAAGTTGAGCATAGCATCGGCATAAAATGCTGCGACTATTGAATCTGCCAATAATTTTTCAGTTGTATATTTCTTGTGATCCATTAAGATATATGCTGGAGTTCCCATTAATTTAATACCCCCTTTAGCTCTTCCAATGAATTTACAATTGTTACTCCTTGCTTCCTAATGTCTTCTAGCATTTTGCCATGCTCTGGCCTTAAGTTTGTCAACGGCTTGTCAATGTAAAGAATTACTTTCTTTTGCTCTGAATTAAAGAAGAAATCATGGTTTACATTCATCAATTTATTAAACTGGTCTTCTTTTACAGCTTTAATTGATGCTTTGACCTCAATTATTGCATTTTTTGTAACTACATCCAAATCTCCAGCAGCTTCGCCATTTTCTTTAAGAACTTTTTGCCCGAAACCCGTGACTTCCTGATCTTTTCTTATGAAATCAGCAACCTTTGCTTCAGTAGCCTTCCCAACGTCAGAACTATTTAAAAAGCTATCAATATCACGATTAGTATTTTTCGGATGTTGATCAACCCAAGTCAGTTCTATACCAGCAGGATTTGTGTACTTCGTTTTGCTTCCGACTTTAACTACACTGCCTACATTAGAAGCTTGTCCCATTCCCTCAATCTTCTTACCATCCCCAGCATCGATTCGCCTGACCACAGAAGAGGTTTCATCCGATATCCTGATAAACATCCCTTCTGGTGTTACGGCATAACGGCCTGGCTGGAGGCCTTTAGTCCAATCTTGGAACGAATTGGCGTAAGTTCGCCAATCGATCCCTTTGAGCTTCTTCAGGGGATCGGACAGCACGTTTACAGCCTGGCTTGTCTTTACCACTTGAGCTACGCTGCTTAATGCTTCCGGCACCTTCGCCGCTTTGCCAGCCTTCGTCACGCCCATTCCCGGCACGAGAATGGAGGACACCTTGCCAATCATTTCTGCCTTTTCCTC
>NZ_FXAZ01000011.1 GCF_900177815.1 Paenibacillus aquistagni
TTCCACGCGTACCCATCCCGAACACGACCGTTAAGCCTTTCAGCGCCGATGGTACTTGGACCGCAGGGTCCTGGGAGAGTAGGACGTTGCCAAGCAAGAATTGCCCACTGACAACAGTCAGTGGGTTTTTCTTTGTGCTTATTTAATTCGATATTGAGTTCATGCAATGTGGTTATCTTATTCGATTACTTGTCTCCTGAGGATGAAACGGATTTAACCATTTACAACTTCTCCGCCGTTAATATGAATCATCTGACCCGTAACGTAAGAAGAATCCTGACAAGCAAGATATACATAAGCAGGAGCCAGTTCTTCAGGTTGTCCGGGCCGCTTCATAGGAACATCACTTCCAAACTGGCTTACTTGATTCGCTTCTGCAGTAGACGGGATTAAAGGTGTCCAGATTGGTCCTGGAGCAACGCCGTTTACGCGAACACCATCTTTAACGAGGTTGGCCGACAAGGACCGCGTGAACGCTACAATAGCCCCTTTTGTCGCTGAGTAATCCAGCAGGTTTGCACTTCCTTTATAGGCGGTTACCGATGCCGTATTAATAATGACACCTTTATGCTGTCTTAATTGAGACATAGCAGCTTTTACCATATAGAACATGGCAAATATGTTTGTGCGGAACGTTCGCTCTAGCTGTGCGGAGGAGATATCCTCAATTCGCTGCTTAGGCTGCTGCTCTGCTGCGTTATTTACCAAAATATCGATATGGCCAAGCTGCTGTACGGTTTCCTCTACGATCTGCTGGCATATTGATTCTTCACCTATATCTCCTGGAAACAATATACAATTCACGCCATGCTCCTCAACTGCAGCCTTCGTGAGTGCTGCATCTTTATCTTCATTTAGATAGGAGATGGCCACATGAGCTCTTTCCTTAGCAAAGGCAACCGCTACTGCTCTGCCGATCCCACTGTCTCCTCCCGTAATTAAGGCTACTTTGTTATGTAATTTGCCTCCAGGATGATAGGCATCGCCTTGAAACTTTGGTTGAGGATTCATGTCTGACTCAATACCCGGCTGTTGGTTTTGATGTTGAGGAGGCACGGTTTGCGTCTTTTGTTGCGATGTCATATGAAGCACTCCTTTTTAACTTGGCACATTAATATCTGATATCTCTACCAAACAATGTTGAGATAAGACCGTTAAGGCTAACATGCCCATTAACAACAAAATCCACCCTGCCAAAATCGGGTGGATTCGGATATTTATGCTTTGTAGATGAGACATTGCTGCGGTTGGATCTTCAACAGCTTATCATCAGGGATTGACAGGACCGCAATCAAGACATACAAGCGGGGAATGAGAAGCCAGATATGCCAGAACACAAATTGCAAACTGAAGCTGATTGGCAGCCATGGCGTTAGAATTAAAATAATGACAAAGCCGATCAGCAGGGTATGCAGATTCACCTTGCGCATATACCGATCGCTGATGTACTGTTGAGGCAGTGGAAGAAATCCGATCCAAGGAAGCTTCATCTGAAAGCCCCAGCGTTTCTTATACGTATAGCGGTCCATAATAAATATAGAACGTGCAATGACGTAGTGAATCCAGATCACGATTGTCCATGCTAAGAAGGCATATATCAAGCCCATAATCGAACTGGACCAAACTGCTGCAGCAACCCCAATAACCGCCAGAGCCAAGTATATCCCCAAAATGAACCTATTAAAATGAATTTTGCGTAGCAGCTGGTAATGGTAGAAGGTTCGTTCTGTGCGCGCTGGCATGAGATGTTGCTCCTCTCTCTTGAGTACCTCAGTAAACTATATATCGGCTTCGCAGAAAAGAGAATGAAGATGGGGGTTCAGAAAAATAAAGCGATTCCCTTATGTACATACACCTGCCCATTGACATGAGCATATGCTACAGCAACTATTTGAAAATAATCTATGAAACAAGGTATAGGCATTCTATGAAATGGACATACTAGTTTAAAACAGGAGTAAAGGCGGGATGGTCATGGAACATGATGCAAAGCAGCAGTGTATTGTGTGCAATGAGGAGAAGGCCGAAGGCATTGTCGTTGTTGACCAATTTATATGTTTGGATTGTGAGCAGGAAATGGTTCATACCGATGTAAAGGATGCAAAGTATCCCTTTTTTATTGATCAGCTGAAGCGCTTGTGGATGAAGCTTCATGCCTAGAAGAGGCGTGAATGCCGCTCTCGAAGGACATCCATCATATTGACAGAATCTAATGGGATTGGAACCCATGTTTATTATTGTTATCTAAATTTTTTTAAAATAAACCTTGCTCCATTTATGAAAATGAAATAGCTTAGAGCCCTTAGGGGCTCTTTTTGGCATAGAAGCATATCGGGGTTGAATATTAGGGGCCCCTCTGTGATTAGACACTGAATCTGTCTTTCATTTTCGGTACAATAAGGTCATAACGGAAACAGAATGAGGATGAAGCATGAACGATAAACGAATGACAGCACCGCTTATGGATGCCCTTGAACAATACAAGCATAAGAAGCAAGCTTCTATGCATGTCCCTGGGCATAAGAATGGAGCAAGCTACCGGCAATGGGCAGCATGTACAACAGGCAAAGCTAAAGAGCGATATGACGCTTTCGCCAGCTTCCTGGCATATGATGTAACCGAGGTGGACGGTACAGATGATCTGCATCAGCCCGAAGGTGCGATTCAAGAAGCGCAGGAACTGGCAGCAGCGTGCTTTGGAGCGGAGGAAACCCACTTTCTTATCGGGGGGAGCACAGTAGGCAATCTTGCGGCCATTCTTACTTGCTGCACAAAACAAAATGATCTTGTCATCGTACAGCGCAACGTACACAAATCCATATTAAATGGCCTACGCATGGCCGGAGCCAGAGCGGTATTTATTAGTGGGAGAGAAGACAAGAGGACGGGGCTTATTAGCGGTCCCCCGGTAGAAGTCATTCGAGAAGCTTTAGAGCGTTATCCAATGGCAAAGGCAGTGATTGTATGCAATCCGAATTATTATGGCATGGGCATTGATCTTAAGCCAGTGGCTGAAGTGGTGCATCATTATGGCGTACCGTTGATTGTGGATGAAGCGCATGGTGCTCATTATGGCCTGCATCCGCAATTGCCTCACTCTGCATTGCAGACAGGAGCGGACCTCGTGATTCAGTCGACGCATAAGATGCTAACCAGCATGACCATGAGCGCAATGCTGCATGTACAGGGAGACCGAGTGGATCGTCAACGGCTCAAAAAAATGCTGACGATGCTCCAAAGCTCCAGTCCGTCCTACCCTTTAATGGCCTCATTGGATCTTACACGCTATTGGATTGACCAGCGGGGCAGCACATGGCTGGAGAGCGGACTGTACGCCGCAGAGCAAGTAAGGCAAGCGGCAAAGCAGTCCCCGATGTGGGGGATTCTCGATGTTAGCGACGATTCGGAAGCGAGCGCTCGCGGCAAAAGTACATCGGGATACTCTTCGGGATTTGATACCTTGGACCCCTTCAAACTTGTCTTGTGGGACAAGATAGGGCGGTTAAGCGGCTACGAATTGTTGGACAAGCTGCAGTCAGCCGGAGTGGTTGCGGAGATGGCGGATCCTGTGCATGTCGTATTAATTATGACCTTGTCAGATACAACAGAAGAGGCGGATCGAGTCATACGGTGCCTTAAGCAGGTTGAACAGGAGCAATGCCTTCATGATTTCGCCTCACCATCCTCGATTGAACATACGGAAGATTTATGTGCGCCGTACCGCTCATGTCAAGATATGTTACAATCAAGTGAAGCTGTTTATGACATGAAAGATCAGTCGGTATTCGCTCAGCTTACGATCTCAGAGCCCGTTCGATTCACCCTGTTCGAGGAGGATCGTCAGGTGATCACGCTTCCTGTGGAGCAGATTGAGGGCTATGAGGCCGCTGAAGCGGTTGTACCGTATCCGCCTGGCATTCCAATCATTATTCAGGGAGAACGGTTAACCGCTCGTCATATCACCCTGCTGCAGCAGCTGGCTGCGGCAGGGGCTAAATGCCAAGAGGTGACGGACAAGCATCTTCGTACGTTAAAAGTATGCGCATCACCACATAACAGCCAAGGGGATAGCTGAGGAACCTAGAAGGGATAGATGGAATATGATGTCTACAACCGGGACATTTATCACGTTTGAAGGAGGCGAGGGTGCAGGGAAGACGACAGCGATTAACTTGCTTGCAGAGAGGCTTAAGGAGCTCGGCGTGAAGGTGCTCGTTACGAGGGAGCCTGGAGGCATACCAATCGCAGAGCGCATCCGAGAAGTCATCTTGGATACGAGCCATACATCCATGGACCCGCGCACGGAAGCGCTGTTGTATGCAGCAGCAAGAAGACAGCATCTTGTCGAAAAGGTTATACCTGCGCTTAATCAGGGTAATATCGTATTATGTGATCGCTTTGTTGACAGCAGCCTTGTCTATCAGGGTTTTGCAAGAGGCCTCGGCATGGATGCCGTGGAAGAGATTAATGCTTTTGCCATTCAGGATACGATGCCAGAGCTTACTTTCTGGTTTGATATTAATCCTGTCATTGGACTCGCCCGAATTACCTCCAATGATGGCCGAGAGCTTAACCGTCTCGATCAGGAATCCATGTCCTTTCATTTGAAGGTGCGAGAAGGGTATGCCCGATTAGCGAAGAAGCATCCTGAGCGTATTGTTTGCATAGATGCTGCGGTCAGCACAGAGGAGATCGTAAAGCAAATGATAGACATTTTGCGTGAAAAAACAAGGATTTTGGACATTTGATGTATAATTAAAGGGGTAGCATTGTTTTTTAATGAATCCTATATGTTCACAAAGAAAAATCGAGAATTTCGGTGACATCACCCATATAACATGAGGAGGAATACGGCATGAAACTCATAGTAGCCATTGTACAGGACAAGGATAGCAATCGTTTGAGTCATGCATTGGTTAAAGCCGAATACCGCGCGACCAAACTCGCGAGTACTGGTGGATTCCTACGTGCAGGCAACACGACCTTTATGATTGGTGTTGATGACGAGCAAGTGGATGATGTGCTTGAACTTATTCGCACGAACTGCAAAGTAAGAGATCAGTTGGTGACGCCAGTGACGCCAATGAGCGGCTCCACAGATTCCTATATTCCACTTCCTGTAGAGGTGCAGGTAGGCGGAGCAACCGTATTTGTAATGCCAGTTGATCGATTTGAACATTTTTGAATCCATTGATAAGGACAGGTGATGATCGGTGAAGATTAATCCGGGCTTTCGCCCATTAGGACCGGACTTGCGTGTGGGCGATTCCGTGGCGAAGCCGGTCACAACAAAGTCATTTGCAGATATGATGCAGCAGCAGGATCGCAATGCCTCGAATGAGCAGCTCCAGCAGCGGCTCCATGAGATACATCAACAGGGAGAACGGTTAGCAAAATCGATGACCGTTCGTGAGCTTCATCTCTACAAGACGATGGTGAAGCGCTTCTTGGAGGATACCGTTCGCCGTGGAGTAGGAATCAAAGATACTCGCGGCTGGGACCGCCGTGGACGCAGCAGACGATATCGCCTGGTCGAGGAGATTGATGAGGTATTGCTTGCGCTTGCTGATGAATTGCTTCAGACTGAGCAGGGAAAGATTGATTTGCTGAACAAGGTTGGGGAAATACGCGGAATGCTGATTAACTTAACCTTCTAGAAAGGTAACGGTGAATATGTCGTTTCAACGCATTCTTGGCCAGCAGCAGGCTAAGAAGATTCTACAGCACGGATTAAGGGCCAATAAGATCTCCCATGCCTATCTATTCAGCGGGCCGGTTGGGACAGGCAAGCTGCAAACCGCTATGACCTTCGCTAAGGCGTTATTTTGTGAGCGGCTTGAAGATGATTGCTGTGACGAATGCCTGTCCTGCCGGAAGATCAACCATGGCAACCATGCTGATGTCCAAATCATAGAGCCTGAGGGACAATCCATTAAGATTGATCAGATTCGGGAACTACAACGTGAGTTCTCTTATCGTTCAGCCTCCTCAGATGCCCGCAAGATATATATTATGAAGCAGGCTGACAAGATGACGGTGCAAGCGGCCAACAGCCTGCTCAAATTTTTAGAAGAACCGACAAGTCCGACGGTTGCCATACTGCTTGCCGATAACGGACAGGCCATGCTCCCAACCATCATTTCTCGCTCCCAATGGGTACCTTTTACACCTCTTCATTCAAGTCAAATCTGCGATAAACTCACTGAAGAGGGCGTATCTCTAACCTTAGCGCGTGCTGCGGTTCAAATCGTGAACGGATTGGATGCCAGCAGGGAATTGTGCCAACAGAATTGGTTTGCAGAACTAAGAAACGTAATGATACAATTAGGTAAGGAGACTGGGGGAAGTGTGTCCTCAGCTCTTGTGATGGCACAGCAGAATGTATTCAAGACGGAACTGGCTGAGCATGTGGACATGCTCTTCCGCTTATTCCATCTCTGGTTTAGAGATATGTTGAACTACCAATTGAACCGACAGGACAGTCTCGTGTTCATCGATCAGCAGGAATTGATGAGCAAGATGGCGTGGACAAGGACAGCCGAAGGCTGGGTGTCATGCATGCAGCTTGCCCTGGAGGCGGAGAAGCGCATGCGTGCAAATGTCAGTCCTCAGCTTGTACTGGAGCAGTTTCTAGTTGGCGTGCAAGGAGGTACTTAATTGTATAATGTAGTCGGCGTCCGTTTTAAGAGAGCGGGCAAAATCTATTATTTCGACCCGGTCGATTGGCCGGTCCAGAAGGACCAGCATGTGATCGTCGAAACGGCGCGCGGCATCGAATACGGCAAAGTCGTCATCGGGCCCAAGACGGTCGGCGAACATGATGTGGTGCTTCCGTTGAAGAAAGTCATTCGGATAGCCACAGATGTTGACGGGCAGCTCGTAGAGAATAACCGCCAAGCGGCAAAGGATGCCCTTGGTGTTTGTTTGGACAAGATTCGATCTCATCAATTGAAGATGAAGCTTGTCGATGTTGAGTATACGTTTGATCGCAATAAGATTATTTTTTATTTTACAGCTGAAGGTAGAGTAGATTTCCGTGAGCTGGTTAAAGATCTGGCCAGTGTGTTTCGCACTCGTATTGAGCTTAGACAGATTGGTGTACGAGATGAAGCGAAGATGCTTGGTGGGATTGGCCCTTGTGGAAGGGTACTGTGCTGCTCCTCTTGGCTCGGTGATTTTGAACCTGTATCGATCAAGATGGCGAAAGACCAGAATTTGTCCCTTAACCCAACCAAAATATCAGGACTTTGCGGCCGTTTAATGTGCTGTTTGAAATATGAGCATGATAACTATGAGAGCGTGAAAGAAGAACTGCCATCTGTGGGCAAGCTTGTCGTTACCTCTTACGGAGAAGGCAAAGTTGTAGGCCTGAACAACGGAGAACGGAAAGTGCATGTACAGCTGTTTGAACTTGGTAAAGTGAAGGAATTGCTATTTGACGATGTAGTCGTGAAATAGTTATTACGACATCCGTATGGACTCTGGGGTGGGAACTTGGAGAAGAAAAATATATTTTCACAATTTCATGAGCTAGAAGCGAATATGGGAGACCTTCACCAAGAAATCGGCACGCTCAAGCTGGTTGTTAAGGAACTGCTGGAGGAGAATCAGCGGCTAATGATGGAGAATCAGCAGCTGCGTAGAGTGCTCCAACAGGAGAATCCATTGCAAGAGCAGCAGTCCGAGACGCAAGCCAAGAGCGAGCAGGATTCACAAGAAGCTGAGGAGGCGTCAGAGGGCATACAGCCAGACAACCCGGTTGGTGAAGGTTATGACAACTTGGCTCGACTGTATCATGAAGGATTTCATATTTGCAATGTGTATTATGGTCATTTAAGAACAGAAGGAGACTGCTTGTTTTGTCTCTCCTTCCTGAATAAATAACAGCTGCCGTAGGCGAGGGACCTGCTTCCTTGTCTACGGCTTTGTCATATTTATTGTGAAAAACAGGGCGATTTGCACGCGAGCGAAGTGCAGTGATATAAAGGAGACTATATTTGGATGACAAAGGTAACCTTACAACCGGCTGAGCGTCTGGATGATCTGCTGACGCATGAGCTGAAGATTATTCAAAGCGAGGAAGTATTTAGTTTCTCCATGGATGCCGTACTGTTGGCTAGATTCCCGAAGGTCCCCGCAAGAGGACGCATTCTTGATCTGTGTACAGGCAATGGGGTGATTCCTCTTTTGTTGACAACACGGACCGGGGCCGACATTGATGGAGTAGAGATCCAGCCGCGGCTTGCAGATATGGCTAAGCGCAGTGTGGCGTTTAATGCATTAACGGAGCGGGTCCATATTATTCAAGGCGATCTCAAATCATTTGTGCCAGAAGGCAGCAGACCTTATTACGATCTAATCACGGTAAATCCTCCTTATATGCCGCTTACAGCAGGAGATATCAAGGAGAACGAGCATATCGCAATGGCAAGGCATGAGCTGGGCTGTACGCTTGAGGATGTTCTTCATACTTGCGCAAGGCTTACACGTACAGGAGGGAGAGTAGCTATGGTTCATCGCGCCTCGCGGCTTGTCGATATTATGAGCTTGATGCGTCATTATCGGATAGAGCCAAAGCGGATTCGCTTCGTTCATCCGAAGGAAGGGGCGGAAGCCAATATGGTTCTCATCGAAGGCATTCGGGATGGGAAGCCAGACGTCCGTTTGCTGCCTCCCTTAATCGTTTATAATAACAATAACGAGTACTGCAAGGAATTAATGGATATATACTATGGAGAACAATCGGAATTGGGGAATCAATAGATGATGTGGAATGTGCAGAACAGTTATGAGGAAGTTGTGCGCGACAGGACGACGGGCAAGCTCTATCTTGTTGCGACTCCAATCGGCAACCTTGAGGATATGACCTATCGAGCCGTTCGAATCCTACAAGAGGTTGAGATTATTGCCGCAGAGGATACGAGAGAGACGAGAAAGCTCTTATCCCATTTTGATATCCAAGGAAAAAAACTTTACAGTCATCATGAGCATAATAAATGGTCAAGCGGTCCAGAATTGGTACGGCTCATGGAAGAAGGACAATCGATTGCACTCGTATCAGATGCAGGGCTGCCTGCCATTTCTGATCCCGGTGCAGAGCTGGTGCGCTTATCCATTGATGCGGGCATTAAGGTCATTCCGATACCTGGGGCTAATGCAGCGCTAAGCGCATTGATTGCCTCAGGGCTTGGCACAGAGCGATTCTTATTTGTAGGCTTCCTGCCGAGGGACCGCAAGCGAATGGATGATGCGCTGGAATCGTTCAGACTGGAATCTGGCAGCTGCTTGCTCTATGAATCGCCGCATCGTGTTGTGAAGACCCTAGAACGGATGCTGGAGGTGCTAGGTGATCGCCAGGTTGTGCTGGCAAGAGAAATAACCAAACGCTATGAACAGTTTGTGCGCGGCTCCATAACGGAATGCCTGGCTTATTTGCAGGATCATGCTCCGCTTGGAGAATGTGTCTTGGTTGTCGAGGGCATGTCCGAGGAGTTGAGGCTTCAAGAGCCTGATGCGCTTTGGTGGAACAGCTATTCGGTAAAAGAACATGTTGAGCATTATGAACAGCAGCAGGGTCTAACACATAAGGAAGCGATGAAGGCAGCAGCGAAGGATCGAGGAGTATCGAGGAGAGATATTTATCAAGAGCTTCTAGCGGAGTAGGAACGTCTATGTTTACAGTATTTTTAGAAAAGTTTTAGAATGTTGTGTTCAAATATAAGACAGAGCTGTTGGATAATAATAAATAGAGATAAGGGAGAAGCGGTCCAGCCCTCCCTCTATTTCGCATGATATAAGTAAAAAAAAGACCTTTATGGTTGGGTTCAGAACCATAAAGGCAAAGGAAGATATGAAAAAGGTTAGAATTAACAGATGTAAGTAAAATTATTATAACCTATTTTTCTTATTTTGTCACAGGTTGTGGGATTTCTGAAATGCAATCGTAACAAACAATTTTTCCTTTGAAGTATGTAACATTTTCTGCATTGCCGCAGAAGATACAAGCTGGCTCATATTTCTTGAGCATGATGCGCTCGCCGTCTACGTAAATTTCAAGTGCGTCTTTCTCTCCGATGCCTAGTGTGCGGCGTAATTCAATCGGAATAACGACACGACCAAGCTCGTCAACTTTACGGACGATACCTGTAGATTTCATCATAAATCATCGCTCTCCTCTTTATAAGCTCAAATATGTCATGATTCGACAAAATTCTATGTTTGCTGGTATATATCGTACCAACCATTCCCATATTCGTCAACTACTAAAAGTGTACAAATCGGTGCTAATTTATGGTTGTTTTCATAGAATGTGCTTGTTTTTAGGCATTTTCTGTGCTTTATTCAGGTAAGAACTATCATGTTTGAACAACAGTGGAAGTTTTTATCAAGGATTAATAGCAAGAATAGCCAGTATATGTTTATTCGACAAAGCTGCCGTTCGTGTCGGAAATTTGTCGAATTGGTAATCGAATATGAACATATATTCAATATTTTTACAAGGTTAGGAGGGGGATTATGCTTTTAAGGGAAGAGAAGGTGTTTAAAGACCCTATTCATAATTATGTCCATGTGCAAGATCGCACGATATGGGACCTCATTAATACGAGGGAATTCCAGCGGCTTCGGCGCATTCGCCAGCTAGGAACGTCGTATTTAACGTTCCATGGGGCTGAGCACAGCCGCTTCTCTCATTCACTTGGCGTCTATGAGATTACAAGGCGGATTATCTCTCAGTTCGAGCGTCATCATCTGGAGGAATGGGCAGTGGAGGATCGCCTTGTTGCTCTTTGCGCAGCATTGCTTCACGATGTGGGGCATGGTCCTTTCTCCCATTCTATAGAGGATGCTTTTCAAGTTCATCATGAGGATTGGACCTGCCGCATCCTATTAGAAGACACCCATATTCGGGCAGTGCTGGAACAAGTCAGTCCTGATTTCCCAGAACAGGTGGCTTCAGTCATTCAGAAGACGCATCCGCATCCCATTGTCGTCAACTTGGTATCAGGACCTCTCGATGCTGACAGGATGGATTATTTGCTAAGAGACGCGTATTATACAGGCGTTCATTACGGGACGTTCGATCTTGATCGCATTCTTCGGGTGCTTAGGCCTTATCAAGGGCGAGTTGTTGTCAAAGAAAGTGGCATGCATGCGGTAGAGCACTATTTAATGAGCCGTTATCAAATGTATTGGCAAGTCTATTTTCATCCTGTGACAAGGAGCTCTGAGCTGCTGCTTCGCTTTATCTTCCAGCGAGCGAAGGAACTTTATGAGAGCGGATACCGCTTTCGTTATTTTCTGCCGCCGTTAGAGGCATTGTTTGAGAATCGCATGGATGCTTTAAGCTATATTCAGTTGGATGAAGCTTTTGTCCAGACGATGTTTATGCAGTGGATGAATGAAGAGGACAGTCGATTAGCTGAGCTGTGCCAGCGGTTTATGGAACGCAGGCTTTATAAATATGTTGAGGTGGATTATTTGGACGAGGAGCGCATGGAGTATCTTCGCAGACAATGGATCAATGCCGGACTTGATCCTTCGTATGATCTATGGTTTGATGTGCCGACGGATATGCCGTATGATGTGTATCGTGCAGGGGACAAGCCAACCCTTCAGCATATTATGCTGCTAAGCGATTACCAGCAGGAACTGGTGGAGTTATCTAAGAAGTCAGACATCGTGCGTTCGATCAGCGGACTTCATCGAGGGAAGCATTATATTTACTTTCCGATGGACAAGGTGAAGCAAGTCATGCCTGTACTCTCAAAGGAGACGTGCCATCTCTTAAAGTTGACATAAAGAAGAGCAACCAGGAATTCTCAAGGAGTGAATAAAGAATGATTTTTGATACTCATACTCATCTTGATAATGAAGCATTTGATGAAGATCGTGATGAGGTAATTGCACGAGCAGTGGAAGAAGGCGTCAGCCGGATGGTGAATATCGGCTTTAATCGCGAGACGATCCCGACGACGATGGCATTGGCCGAGAAGTACCCTTTTATTTATGCCGCAGTAGGGTGGCACCCTGTGGATGCAATCACCATGGAAAAGGGAGATATCGATTGGATTGCAAAGCTTACGGAGCATGAGAAGGTAGTTGCTATCGGCGAGATTGGGCTTGACTATCATTGGGACACATCTCCCAAGGATGTGCAGCAGCGCGTATTCCGTGAGCAGATCGGGCTAGCCCGCGAGCTTAATATGCCGATTATTATTCATAATCGGGAAGCCCATGAGGATATTGTCCGGATTCTGCGCGAGGAGAATGCGAAGGAAGTGGGCGGGATTATGCATGCCTTCTCTGGGAGCTGGGAGACCGCAAAGATGTGCTTGGATATGGGATTCTATATTTCTTTTGGGGGACCGGTAACGTTTAAGAACGCGAAGCAGCCAAAAGAGGTGCTGAAGCAGGTGCCAATGGACCGTTTGCTCGTTGAGACGGATTCCCCTTATCTGACACCTCATCCATTCCGAGGCAAGCGCAATGAATCCTCATATGTGCGTCTTGTTGCAGAGATGGGAGCTGGATTAAAAGACATGGATTTTGAAGAATTTTGCAAAATTACGACGTCGAATGCACTTACATGTTTTGACATACGATGAAAAACAGAGAAAAAGGCATGAAATTTTAAACTACAGCGATAATTAAATGAGTTTTATTTATGAAATGGTAAATTTCAGCTTTATTTTGGATGTTTTTCATGAATAACGGTTTTGCGGAAGTCTTTACAACTTTGTCATAAACACGATATGATTTCTCTCAGAAGTTCGAATGAACTTGAATATTGTTCCAACGAACCAGTAACGCTGAATCTTCTAGTTCATAGAAGAGCGGGGGAACCAACAGCTAATCTGCGAGTGCCGCGCAGACAGCGGAGTGTATCCTTGGGGTGAATTACGAACGATCGAGCCATGAGCCGGTCCGTTCGGATAGGGCGACTCTCAGTCCCGAATCCGACAGCTAACCTCGCAAGCGTATGGAGAGAGGTCCTCGTGTAGAGTCCTGAACATTGGAGTTTTGTTTGGGTCTAAGAAAGAAGCCACGAAAGAGATCCCTCTTGCGGTAGGCTTCTTTGTGTTTTTACGGCTTACGATCCTTGCATCCATGTGACGAGCATAATGGTTACAATGTGTTCATAGGTTGTAAGAACAGGGGGTGGCAGCAAGCAACTGGCGTTGGGGTGAAGAAGAGCATTGGGCACAGCGCTCGTTTTTCACTAAAATACTTAATAGTCGCGTCAGATGTATCATGCATAACTCTCGACGGCGGGACTATGTAAGGAGGACCGAGAAATGGGAAACCTCGTGAATAACGAACCCCATGATCCCCGATCATCCAGCAAGTCACTCGCATTAAAGTGGAAGCATGAAAATGTGCGTGTTGTTTCAGTGATTGTTGTTGTTGCTATAGCCATTACGCTTGTTAGTGTGCTGGTTGGATTTAGTTATCAAAAGAAGACGGTCGCTCTGTTCATTGATGGACAAGAGAACACGATAGAGACACGCAAGGCCACGCTTCGCGATGTTTTGGATGAGCATGCGATAGCATTAGGGGCACATGATAAAGTATCCACCTCGTTGGATACCGAGCTAGAAGATGGTGTATCGGTAAGCATTAAGCGTGCGAAGCCGGTGCAGGTCACAGTAGATGGCAAGACCAATACGTTGTATACCACCGAAGATCATGTATCTGAGGCTCTAAAGGGATTCAACGTGACTGTAAATGAATTGGATAAGATCTTCCCAGACGCAAGCACTGCCATCTCCAATGAAATGGAGATCAAGGTGGTCCGCATTACAAAAGATGTGGAGAAGCGTGAGATCAAGGTTCCTTTCCAAGTCGTCAAGCAGGCGAATGGGGATATGCTGAAAGGAACGACCAAGGTTGTCCAGCAGGGGCAAGAAGGAACAATTATTCAGAATATCGAGAATACGTATCAAGATGGCAAGCTGGTGCATTCTGAGCTCGTAGAGAAGAAGGTTCAAGCCAAGACTGTCAATAAGATTGTTGCTTACGGGACGAAGAAGAAGCCTGAGGTTCAAGTATTGTCTGCGACACCATCTTCCAAGAAGAGTGCTGCATCAGGCAGTGTGTTGAAAAATGGCATTAATTTTAAATACAAGCAAAAGCTTACGAACGTGCAGCTTACTGCGTATACGGAGGAAGCGGGTTCTCCTGGTGCAAAGACGGCATCTGGAACGAAGGTAACCGAAGGACGCACGATCGCGGTTGACCCTGATGTGGTTCCGCTTGGCTGGTGGGTATATATCGAAGGCTACGGTTTCTACCGTGCAGAGGATACAGGTGGAGCCGTTAAAGGCAAGATCATGGATATCTACTTCGATAATTCAAGCCAAGTGAAGCGCTTTGGACGCAAGAAGGGCAATACTGTATATGTGATCGGCCCAGTGAAGCCTGAGGCAAACTAACAGGCTTGACGCGGCGGATAAGCACGTAGATCATCGCTGTGTTTTTATGATATAGTAATCCATAATCAATTATGTCATGCTAAGAAGAGGGGAAGCCCTCTTCTTTTGTATTTTATTTGTAAAGTTAAGAAAGGAGCGGTTCTATTGATCCGCGAAGTAATTGTCGTCGAGGGAAGAGACGATACGGTTGCGATAAAACGAGCAGTGGAGGCAGACACCATTGAGACGGGTGGCTCTGCACTGAATGAAATGACTTTTAAGCGAATCGCGTTGGCGCAGGAGCGTCGAGGCGTCATTATATTTACCGATCCTGATTTTGCAGGAGAGCGCATTCGTAAGGCTGTCGCTCAGAGAGTGCCCGGCTGTAAACATGCGTTTATAACAAAGAAGGAGGCACTGGCTAAAGGAGATATCGGCGTGGAGAACGCCTCGCCTGAGGCGATACGGCATGCCCTCGCCAATGTACGCTCGGAGATGCCCTCTCCAGACGGACAGCCTCTTACTTGGAATGATCTTATGGACGCAGGGCTAGCGGCTCATACAGGCTCATCAGAGCGCCGTATGAAGCTTGGAGAAATATTAGGGATCGGTTATTGCAATGCAAAGCAGTTCTTGAAGCGCTGCACCGCTTTTCAAATCAGCCGTGAGGAATTTGAGCAGGCGCTGCGTGAACTCAATATGCAGCATACGCCTAATGAAGATGATTAATCGCTAGACATTACGTAAAAGCTGTACGATGTGAATGAGATTGAAGGACTATGGAAAGGCAGGAACGGCTATGAAGCAGCACAGCATGGATATCGCCACACCTTCTAGAACGAAGGAGATTATCCGTAAACATGGCTTCTCATTTAAGAAAAGCCTGGGACAAAATTTTTTGATTGATATGAATATTATGCGCCGTATTGTAGATGCGGCTGAGCTTGATGAGCACACAGGCGCGCTTGAGATTGGTCCAGGCATTGGCGCCCTAACCGAGCAGCTGGCCAAAAAAGCAAGCCGTGTCACAGCGGTGGAGATTGATAACCGGCTCATTCCGATTCTTCATGAGGTTATGGAGCCATACCCCAATGTCTCTGTTGTTCATGGGGATGTTCTGAAGGTGGATTTGCATGCGTTGTTCCAAGATCGCTTCCAGGAGGTTGAGCGTGTTAGCGTCGTAGCGAACTTGCCTTATTATGTCACAACACCGATTATGATGAAGCTTCTTGAGGAGCGTCTTCCGCTCAAGAATATTGTGGTCATGATTCAAAAGGAAGTTGCAGAACGCATGGCAGCCTCTCCTGGAGGCAAGGAATACGGCAGCCTAAGTGTAGCTGTGCAATATTACTGCGAGCCTGAGATCGTCTGTACGGTGCCTCATACGGTGTTTATCCCTCAGCCTAATGTAGAATCAGCGGTGATTCGTCTTAAGGTCCGTGAGGAGCCTCCTGTTCGCGTCAGCGATGAGGCTCTATTCTTTGAGGTTGTGCAAGCGAGCTTCGCACAGCGCCGCAAAACCTTATGGAACAATCTCAAGGCTCGATACAATCAGCTCATGGGCACTGAAGCCCTTCAGGAGGCCCTAGAGGAGGCCCAGATCGAGCCTTCACGCCGAGGGGAGACACTCTCGCTTGATGAGTATGCTCGCCTTAGCGAGGCTATTGGCGCGAGAATGGCTTCTAACGAAGCTTGAGCATATGAAAACGGGTTCCAATTGATTTTGAAGAATAACGCACCAAAACCGACTCCTGCCCATAGGATAATCGAGAGGTGATAGAGCCTATGAAGTCAGGAGATTTGGTCGTTCGCAAATCGTATGGTGGGGACATAACGTTCCGAATTGAAGGCATATACAACGACATGAGCTTGCTGAAGGGAGTAGACTATCGGCTTATTGCCGATGCCCCTTTAGAGGACTTGGTGAGCGCTTCAGACACCACCGTAAGGCGCCGCACACGCCAGGCTCAGATCAAGATGATTCAATCCGTAGAAGCCTTGGAGCTTGATCGCCGGCGCCAAAAAGAAAAAAGGCCTATGGAAGATGTGTTCCAGGGAACACAAAACGGATCGGTAAATCCCCAGGTTTCATATTTTGAAGTACCGGGAAAGGTGCTGCATTTAGACGGGGACCCCAATTATCTGCAGAAGAGCATGGCATTGTACCGCCAGCTTCGAGTTCCAGCCGAGGGGCATTATATACAGGAGAGCTCGATGGCAGAGGCTGTCTATCGTCTTCTTCCGCAAACAAGGCCTGATATTGTGGTAATCACAGGACATGATGGAGTGCTAAAACATATCAAGCACCGGGATCTGTACAGCCTGCAGAGCTACAAGAACTCTCAAAACTTTGTGAATGCCGTCAAGAACGCAAGACAATACGAGAAGCATCTCGACATGCTTACGGTAATTGCAGGCGCCTGCCAGTCTCATTTTGAGGCGCTGATCGGTGCCGGAGCCAACTTTGCAAGCAGTCCAGGACGGATTATGATCCATGCGCTGGATCCGGTCTATGTGGCTGCTAAGGCGTCTTATACCTCGATTCGAGACACGGTGAATATCGCGGATATCGCGCCTCATACAATGACGGGAACAGAAGGTTTGGGCGGTGTTGAAACGAGAGGAAGCTTCCGGGTAGGCATGCCAAAATGGAAGGATCTGTCCACGCTTCAGGTGACACCTTCCATCGTTTAATCAAAAAAATGCATAAAATACGGGATAATTGCACATTCTACAACGTTATATAAAAAATCTTATTGACATGTTTTATTGTTGATTGTTATAATAATTTATTTAATTTGACATTACCACCTCATTTGTTTTATAATGGACAAGGAAAGAGGTGGTAGTTGTAATGGCAAAAAACACTTTGCTGGAAATTCGTCGTAGTCTAGAAGCTCATGTCGGCCAGAAGATTCTGCTTCGAGCCAATGGCGGCCGCCGTAAGATGGTTGAACGTTCAGGTGTGTTGGAAGAAACCTACCCTTCTGTATTCATTGTAAAGTTAGATCAGGAGCAGAATGCTTTCAAGCGTGTCTCCTACAGCTATGCAGATATATTAACAGACGCGGTTCAAGTATCGGTCTGTGATGATAACGGCGAGATGAAGCTTGATTTCATCCGTAGTTGATCTCATTTACGAAGCAGCCTAGAGGCTGCTTTTTGTTTTTGTCTCCAATGTTCAGGCTGCCAATTGATTTTTACCTGACCTAATGACAAAGGCCCTTATGCCCTTCATGCATAGCTTATGGCTCAGCGGCACAATCTAATCATGAGCATTATCTTTACTTTGCGTTAAGGCTCATCTAATTTCAGCGCATGAGGAGGCATAAGACGATGGGAAGACGCAGACGCAGTGTGATGTCAGAAGAGCTCAAATATGAGCTTGCCAAGGAGCTGGGCTTCTATGATACGGTCCAAAAGGAAGGCTGGGGCTCGATAAGCACCAAGGATGCAGGCAACATGGTCAAAAGAGCGATTCAAATGGCTGAGCAGGCCGCGGCAAACAAGTCCTCATTCAAATGAACATGATTTTAGGTTAAATGAAAGCAGACCCATTCGTCGTTCGTGATGATGAGGTTTGCTTTTTCTATTCGCACTCGAATAGATCCGATGGGAATAGGCAATAGCTGTTGTTAACCATAAGGAGATATCGCCAGTTTGCACGTCCCTTTTTAGGGCTTGCATCGTCTGGTATCGCCCCATGACTTGCAGGAAAGAGTCTGTTATAATAACGGAAGCGATTCGTAGGGTAAAGAAGGGTGAAATGCCAGTGAAAGTATACGAGAAGGCACCTGCCAAAATAAACTTGATGCTAGACGTATTGCGTAAGCGCGAAGACGGTTATCATGAGGTCGAAATGGTTATGACCATGGTCGATCTTGCTGATCGTCTAGAGATGGAGGAGCTTCCTCGTGATACGATTATCATATCCAGCCAAGCGGGCTACATACCGTTAGATGAGAAGAACCTTGCTTTTCAAGCCGCAAAGCTGATCAAAGAGCGTTATCAGGTGAAGCAGGGGGTCTATATTCATTTGGATAAAAAAATCCCCGTTGCTGCTGGACTAGCTGGCGGCAGCAGTGATGCAGCTGCAGCGCTTCGCGGACTGAACCGGCTGTGGGGCTTAAATATTCCGGAGTCCGAGCTCTTGACGCTTGGAGCTGAGCTTGGCTCAGACGTGCCTTTCTGTGTAACAGGCGGTACAGCTATAGCGACAGGGCGAGGAGAGAAGCTTGAGCATATCATCAACCCTCCTCAATGCTGGGTGGTGCTGGCCAAGCCGCCGATCAATGTATCGACGGCAGATGTGTATGGGAGGCTTCGCGCGAATGAGATTAAGGCTCACCCATCGGCATCGGCGATGAAAGAGGCGATCGAGGCTCAATCCTTTACGGACATCTGTGATCGTCTAGGCAATGTTCTTGAAGATGTTACCTTGCCGCTGCATCCTGAGGTGCAGCAGTTGAAGGAAGCGATGATTCGCCTTGGGGCAGATGGCGTCTTAATGTCTGGAAGCGGCCCAACGGTATTTGGCCTCGTATCCAAAGAATCGAAGATTGCTAGAATCTATAACGGGCTTAGGGGCTTCTGCAAAGAAGTATATGCGGTCCGAATGCTGACATAATGTTTCCATAGTCCATTATTTTCCTAGGCTATTAAGGAAGATTCACCATATTGTTACACATCTAATTGCTAAATTACGGACATTCATGTATGATGACGTGTATAATATTCGTAATACAGTGACTCTGAGTGAGGAATAATCATGAAAAAGTTAAAACGAAGTGCACGGTTGGTCGAAATGACTCAATACCTCACGTTAAATCCACATACACTTATTCCACTTACCACATTTGTTGAACGTTACGGCGCTGCCAAATCGTCCATTAGCGAGGACTTGGCAATCATTAAGGAAGTATGTGAAGGTGAGGAAACAGGGGAACTGCTGACGCTAGCAGGCGCAGCAGGCGGAGTAAAGTATATACCAAAATATCCTTCCCACAAAGCATTGCCGCTAATTGAGCAAATTGGCGAGCAGCTAAAGCAGCCGGATCGCATGCTTCCCGGCGGCTATTACTACATCACAGATTTGCTTGGACAACCTGGATTGATGAATGATATCGGTCGCATGTTCGCTTCGGCGTTCGCTGATTCCGACATCGACTGTGTCATGACGGTTGAGACAAAAGGCATTCCTATCGCTTACGCTACCGCAGCGCATCTTAATCTGCCTGTTGTGCTGGTTCGCCGTGACCATGTGGTAACGGAAGGATCGGCTGTGAGCATCAATTACGTATCGGGATCCCATAAGAGCATTCATACAATGACGCTTGCTCGCCGAGCACTTAAAGAGCGCTCTAGAGTGCTTCTCGTCGACGATTTTATGCGTGCAGGCGGCACCTTTAAGGGAATGATGGATCTCTTGCATGAGTTTGATGCAACCGTAGCAGGTGTTGGGGTATTGGTGGAATCCGAAGATGTTTCTAACGAGGAACGTCTAGTTCAAGATTACGTATCCTTAATTCGAGTAGAGACCGTAGATGCACGCTCGAAGCAAATGTCAGTCAAGCCAGGGAATTACTTCGATCACATGTAAGGCATGCATCATGGACGGAAGATGATCATGAAGAAGTTGCAGGTCAAAAATATCTAATAGGGGTGTTCGATGATGAGTACAGCCATTCAAAAAGTAGCAACCTTGGAAGCGCCGCAAGCGATTGGTCCTTATTCACAAGCGATTGTATACGGAGACCTCGTTCTGACTTCTGGCCAGATTCCATTAACGCCCGCAGGAGAAGTAGTAGAAGGCGGCATGGAAGCACAAACGCATCAAGTGCTCACAAATCTGATTGCGGTGCTGAAGGAAGCAGGGACATCCCTTGATCGCGTGCTTAAGGCGACCGTATTTTTGAAAGACATGAACCAATTCGCTGAAATGAACCAAGTATTTGAGTCTTACTTTGGCGATCATAAGCCTGCTCGTTCTACGATTGAGGTTGCACGCCTGCCGAAGGATGTACTTGTCGAAATTGAACTCATTGCAGCGAAGTAAATCAGAATATGTCGAAACCTATCAGCACTCCAGACAAATTAAATAAAAATTCAAAAAAAAGTTGATAAGTTGGCAAAATAAAGAAGGATTTTATATGCGCGTGTGGAATTATACACCAAGTCTCGATGGAAAAAGGTGGTGAACACACACGTGCAAATTACTGATGTTAGACTCCGCCGCGTCAACACTGAGGGCAGAATGAAGGCAATCGCATCGATCACTATCGATAACGAATTCGTCGTTCATGATATCCGTGTTATTGACGGCAACAACGGCATGTTCGTCGCGATGCCGAGCAAGCGTACGCCTGATGGCGAATTCCGTGATATTGCCCATCCAATTTCATCCGCTACACGCGAGAAGATTCAGGCAGCTGTATTGTCTGAATACGAGCGTGCAGCGACTGAAGAAGAGGTTATTGAAGAGGGCGCTTAATTGTTTTTGCAATACGATGGGGTTACAAAGAAAGGGAGCCAAACATGGGGGCTCTCTTTTCTTTTTGTCCATAATGAGATATATTCTAGTATGGAGTAGAGAAGCAGGAGGTCGGATGCGGTGAAGAGAATGGCCATCGTGTTAGCAGCGGGTCAAGGAAAACGTATGAAGTCCAAGCTATACAAAGTTCTACATCCCGTTTGTGGTACACCAATGGTTGGACATGTGCTCAATCAACTGGAGCAAGTCCATGTCGAGCGTACCGTTACTGTAGTTGGACATGGTGCTGAGGCAGTAAAGGCATATTTAGGAGACCGTTCAGAATTTGTGCTTCAAGAACAACAACTGGGCACCGGGCATGCTGTGAAGCAGGCCAAGGCACTGCTAAGCGAAGAGCAGGGCACCACTATCGTGATCTGTGGAGATACGCCACTTGTCACATCAGACACACTAATGCAGTTGATGAAGCTTCATGAGTCTACACAAGCTTCGGCGACGATTTTGACGGCTGAACTGGATCAACCTTTCGGCTATGGCCGATTAATTCGTACTAACGATGGTTCGGTCTTGAAAATTGTCGAGCAAAAAGATGCCACGGAGCAGGAACAGTGTGTTCGTGAGATCAACACGGGTACCTACTGCTTTGACAATGCCAAGCTATTCGCAGCTCTAGAGAAGATTACCAATGACAATGCTCAGAACGAATATTATCTGACGGATGTAATTAGCATTCTTCAAGCTCAGGGCGACAAGATCCAGGCTTATTGCACGCAGGATCAGGCAGAATATATTGGCGTGAACGATCGAATGGCTCTGTCTGAGGCAGAACGTATGATGCGTGAGCGAATCAATAAGCAGCACATGGTGAATGGTGTAACGATTATTGATCCTGCCAACACGTATATTGAGGCAGGCGTCACCATAGGCGCCGATACCGTATTGGAGCCAGGCACGATTCTTCGTGGTGAGACAACAATCGGAGAGGACTGCCATATTGGTCCTCATACGGAACTCATTGATTGTACAGTGGATCAAGGCGCAGCCGTTGCTCATTCGGTTATGCAAGAGGCGGTTGTAGGGGCGAACAGTTCCGTTGGACCGTTTGCTTACTTGCGTCCGGGGGCCAACATAGGACAAGACGTCAAGATTGGCGACTTCGTTGAGATTAAAAATGCTACGATTGGCGATCAATCCAAAGTATCTCATCTGAGCTACGTCGGTGATGCCAAAGTTGGAAACAATGTCAACATCGGCTGTGGAGCAATAACGGTCAATTATGACGGTTATAATAAATCCATTACCGAGATTGGCGATAATGCGTTTATTGGCAGCAATGTCAATCTGATCGCGCCTATTCAGGTCGGCCAAGGCGCATATGTTGTAGCTGGCTCCACCATCACGCAGCATGTCAATGATGATGATGTGGCCATTGCCCGCGGCAGACAAGAGAACAAACCTGGCTATGCGCCGAAGCTTCGGGCAAGAGCCAAGGCTAAGAAAGAACGAGAAGCTAGACAACAGGACTAATACGGTACATGCATGCAATTGGATGGTCGTATAATGATGTTTTTACCAACATTTTATAATGATAAACAATGATGAACATGAACCAGCACACGGAGGGTTAACAACTATTATGACGTATTGTGATTCCAAGCTGAAAATATTCACTTGTAACTCCAATCCGAAATTAGCACAGCAAATTGCAGATTATATCGGGGTTCCGCTTGGTGACTCAGTCACAAAGCAATTCAGTGATGGCGAGATTCAAATCAACCTGTCAGAGAGCGTTCGCGGCTGCGACGTTTATGTGGTACAGTCCACCTGTGATCCAGTCAACGACAACTTGATGGAGCTGCTTGTTATGGTAGATGCGTTAAAGCGTGCATCTGCAAAGAGCATCAATGTCGTGATTCCTTATTACGGTTATGCTAGACAAGACCGCAAGGCGCGTTCGCGTGATCCGATCACAGCGAAGCTGGTTGCCAATCTGATTGAGACCGCAGGGGCTCATCGTGTTATCACGATGGACCTTCATGCGACTCAGATTCAGGGCTTCTTCGATATTCCAGTCGATCACATGCTAGGTGTGCCGATTCTAGCTCAATATTTCCGTTCTAAGAAGATACAGGACGTTGTCGTTGTATCTCCTGACCATGGTGGCGTGGTACGCGCTCGCAAGCTTGCGGACTTCTTGAATGCGCCGCTTGCGATTATTGACAAGCGTCGTCCAGAGCCGAATGTAAGTGAAGTTATGAATATTATCGGTGATATCAAAGGCAAGACAGCGATTATTATCGATGACATTATTGATACTGCCGGTACAATCGTGCTTGGTGCTAATGCTTTGGTGGAAGCAGGCGTCAAAGAGGTATACGCATGCTGCACGCATGCGGTATTGTCTGGTCCAGCTATGCAGCGTCTAGAAGACTCTCCGTTTAAAGAAGTCGTTATCACGGATACCATTCCAGTGAAGCATGAGAATCCATCAGCCAAGCTGCGCACCTTGTCTGTGGCACCGCTTCTTGGCGAAGCGATTATCCGTGTTCATGAAGAATTGTCGATCAGCAAGCTGTTCGAAATTGAATAAATCAGAACATCCATGCGGAGCCTAGCTCCTATACGAGAAGGGTTACATCAGCAAGCACCTGTGCTTCAGATGTAGCCCTTATCGGCATTTTGATGAGAAAGCGAAGGGAGGCGGGCATTGAAGTGAAATGGATTGTGGGTCTTGGTAACCCTGGATTAAAATATGAAACAACAAGACATAACATTGGATTTATGGCGATTGACGAGCTGGCTCGGCGCCATAACATACAAGTAAGGGACAGCAAATGCAAAGCACTGATCGGTGAAGGAAGAATTGGAGCCGAGAAGATTGTTTTGATTAAACCGATGACGTATATGAATCTGTCTGGCGAATCGGTGCGCGCCTATATGGATTATTTCAAAGCATCCCTTGAAGATTTTGTTGTGCTTTATGATGATATGGATACAGAGCTTGGCAAGATCCGACTTCGTTTTCAAGGCAGCTCAGGGGGACATAACGGAATGAAGTCGATTATTCAGCATACAGGAACACAGAGCTTCCAGCGGGTGAGAATGGGGATATCTCGTCCTGCTCCAGGCCGTGACATTGTTGATTATGTGCTGCAGGACTTCGCCAAAGGCGAACGTGAGCTGCTGAAGCAGTCCATTGAGCGAACTGCGGATGCGGTAGAGTTTTTCATGGCAAACACCTTTGAGCAGACGATGGCCAAGTTCAACGGCTGATATATGGGAGTGGTTGGCTAATCATGGTGTGATGCGGGCATACTAGACGGTATATAACTTCACGAGGAGGCATATACATGTCTGTGAATTATGTCTGCAAGCACTGTCACACGTTAATTGGACGCATTGATGAGCCGTCTATCGACAGAAATAGACTTGGTTTTGACCTGCTTACAAGAGATGAACAGGATCAATATGTTCAAGAACATGATAACGGGGATATCACGGTTCGGATGACCTGCGATTATTGTTTGCAAGCGTATCAGCACAATCCAGAGCTGGCCGGGCTTGCTACACCATTGCAGTAATCGGTGATATGTTCCATTGTGAAAGCATGTTCACGGTGATTGTTGATAAGCCTTGGCTTGTTAGCCGAGGCTTATTTGAAATATTAGGATCTATATCATTTCATGGATTATTCCATAACAAAGGAACTATTTTATCTCTATCATGTGTTGGGAAGAAAGAGGTGCCCTAAACTTGTTAAATGCATTGATGCAAGCTTTATCAGAAGAGCGAGATATTGACTCGATCGCAGCCGGTGTGAAGAGCGGATTGAAGGAGCAGCTTGTATCAGGATTATCTGGATCTTCGCGTCAGGTGATGATGGCGGCCCTCGCTCACAAGCTTGAGCGCCCGGTGCTGATCGTTACCCACAATATGTTCTCCGCGCAAAAGGCCATGGAGGATCTGCAGGAATGCTTATCGCAAGAGCAAGTTGTCTTATATCCGGCAAACGAGCTGGTAGCTGCTGAGGCTGCCATATCAAGCCCGGAAGTGGTCGCTCAGCGTATTGATGCGCTGACACGTCTTGCTAAAGGCTTCCGCGGGGTAGTTGTAACGCCATACGCTGGTCTGCGCCGCTACCTTCCTTCAAGAGATGTAATGGCTGATGCGGAGCTGCAGCTTAAGGTGGACGATGAATTCCCGCTAGAAGCGTTCTTAACCCGTATGGTGGCGCTAGGTTATGAGCGTGTGGAACGGGTAGAGTCCAAGGGCGAGATGAGTGTACGCGGCGGCATTGTAGATATTTATCCTTATACCTCCATGAGTGCTTATCGCTTGGAGTGGTTTGACGATGTCATCGATTCGATTCGTTCGTTCGACCCTGCCGATCAGCGTTCGATCGATAAGGTGGAGCATTTGATTATCACGCCAGCTAAGGATATGCCGGTTACAGAGGAACGTTTCCGAGCTGGTGCAGATGCTGCATATGAATTATTGGAAAGCCAGCTTGGCAGGATGAGTGATCGTCAAGCAAAAGATCGACTGCGTCAGGAAATTGAGGCTGAGATCGAGCGGCTCCGTCAGGCTGTCTATTTTACTGACCTTTATAAATATATTTCGGTGTTGTACCCAGAAAAAGAAACGCTGTATGACTATATGCCGAAGGATACTCTATTAATTATTGACGAGCCAGCGCGTGTGCTAGAGACCGCGAAGCAGCTGGAGCGTGATGAGGCGGAATGGAACACGCATTTGCTTCAGCACGGTAAGATGCTCCCTTCCCTTCCGCTTGGCCGCACTTCTGATGAGACGCTTCTTAATCGTCCATTCCAAACGATCTATATGGCTTTGTTTTTACGTCAGGTGCCACATTCGCACCCGCAAAACATTGTGAACGTCATGTGCCGTTCGATGCAGAATTTCCATGGACAGATGAATGTGATGAAGTCAGAGATGGAGCGCTGGAAAAAGGGCAATGCTAATGTGATTATTCTAGCAAATGGTGATGAGCGGGTTGAGAGAGTAAGGCGGGTTCTGCAGGATTATCAGATACCTGAGCCAACCATTATTAACGGCAATCTGCAGAGTGGGTTTGAGCTTCCATCGATTCATTTGGTGGTCATCACCGAAAGCGAGATGTTCTCGTCTAAGCAGCGCAAGTCCATTCGCCGAACGGATGTGAAGGCAGATAATGCGGAGCGCATTCGCAGCTATACCGAGCTTAAAGTGGGCGATTATGTCGTTCACCAGAATCACGGAATCGGTAAATATATGGGGATCGGCACGCTTGAGATTAATGGGATTCATAAAGACTACCTGCATATCTTATATGCGGGCGGGGATAAGCTGTCCGTTCCCGTTGATCAGCTGCACCTCATTCAGAAATATGTAAGCTCTGAGGATAAAGAGCCAAAAGTATACAAGCTTGGCGGCACAGAATGGACCAAGGTGAAGAATAAGGTTCGCTCTTCTGTCAAGGACATTGCCGATGATCTCATTAAGCTCTATGCGGCCAGACAGGCTTCTGTCGGATATGCCTTCGAGAAGGACACGGCAGAGCAGCGTGAGTTCGAGGATTTATTTCCTTATGATGAGACAAGAGATCAGCTTCGTGCGATTGAAGAGATCAAAAAGGACATGGAAATTCCGCGTCCGATGGATCGTCTATTGTGCGGGGATGTAGGTTATGGCAAGACAGAAGTGGCGATTCGGGCTGCTTTTAAATCAGTTATTGAAGGAAAGCAGGTCGCTGTGCTTGTGCCGACAACGATTCTTGCCCAGCAGCATTATGAGACCTTCCGCGAGCGATTTGTGGATTATCCGTTCAATATTCATGTCATGAGCCGCTTCCGTACTCGCAAGGAACAGAATGAGACGATCAAGGGCGTAAAGTCTGGAGTCGTCGATATTGTCATTGGCACACATCGTCTTTTGTCGCAGGATATGGTCTTTAAGGATCTGGGACTGTTGATTGTGGACGAGGAGCAGCGCTTTGGCGTAACCCATAAGGAAAAGCTGAAACGGTTAAAGACCAATGTCGATGTTCTGACCCTGACTGCGACGCCAATTCCACGTACGCTTCATATGTCCATGCTGGGCGTTCGGGACTTGTCGGTCATCGAAACACCGCCTGAGAATCGCTTCCCTGTTCAGACGTATGTGCTGGAGCATAGCGATACCTTGATTCGTGAGGCGGTTGAGCGCGAGCTTGCCCGAGGAGGGCAGGTGTATTTCTTGTTTAACCGTGTACAAGGCATACATCAAATCGCAGAGCATATTAAGATGCTGGTTCCTGAGGCGAGGGTAACGGTTGCGCATGGTCAGATGTCTGAGCAGGAGCTTGAGACCGCTATCCTCGACTTCCTTGATGGCGAGCATGATGTGCTCGTAAGCACCAGCATCATCGAGACTGGTGTCGATATTCCCAATGTGAACACCCTTATTGTGCAGGATGCGGATAAAATGGGCTTGTCCCAGCTGTATCAGCTGCGCGGCCGTGTAGGGCGTTCTAATCGCATTGCTTACGCTTATTTCATGTATCAGCGTGATAAGGTGTTAAATGAGGTGGCAGAGAAGCGTCTGCAATCCATCAAGGAGTTCACAGAGCTTGGCTCAGGCTTCAAGATTGCGATGAGGGACTTGTCCATTCGCGGCGCAGGCAACCTGTTAGGGGCGGAGCAGCATGGCTTTATCGCCTCCGTCGGCTTTGACCTGTATTCACAGATGCTGGCCGAGGAAGTGCAGAAGCGCAAAGCAGAGATGGATGGCAAGGTTATGGAGGATGAGCAAACATGGACAACGGTGATCGACTTGAACATCGACGCCTATTTGCCTGCCGATTATATTTATGATAGTATTCAGAAGATCGAGATCTATAAAAAAGTAGCGGGTCTATCCTCTCTTGAAGAAGTAGAGGAGCTGCGTGATGAGCTGATCGATCGCTTCGGAGAACCTCCGCTAGCCGTGCTGCAGCTCTTGGCAGTATCCCGTCTTAAGTGGTACGCGAAGCAGTACGGGTTTGAAGCGCTTACGCAGCGAGGCGATGAGGTGACTATGAAGGTTTATCCTCAGGCTGAATCAGGTCTTGATCGTAAAAAGCTGGCCATGCTCGCTGCCAAAATAGACAGACGATTCTCGATTGACCGCAATGTCAACGGTCCTATCAAATTAAATGCACGCGGTCTCGATGCTATGCAGCTGCTAATGAAGCTAGAGGAATTCATGCAAGGGGCGAAGGATGCCATCAAATCGAAGGGAGAATTGCAAGATGTTGCAAAATAAAAAGGGCTCTTGGAAAGTAAGCCTTGTGGCACTGATGCTGGTGCTGGCGCTTTCCGTCGTTGCTGCTTGCGGCAATAAGAACAGCAGCGAACCAGCGGATAACAGCCCGGTGGTTGCTACCTATGAAGGTGGTACAGTGACTCAGAATCAATTCGATAAAGAACTGGCCAACATGCTGTTCTTCTATCCGAGCTATCAGCAAATGATCGAAATGGACGAGTTCCGTCAATATTTCATCAAGCAGCAGATTGCTTATCTGTACCTTGAAGATAAAGCAACAGATGATGCGAAGAAAGAAGGCAAGAAAGAAGCCGAGGATCAAATGGCTGCCATCAAGAAACAAGTTGGCGATGATGAGTTCAAAAAGATGCTGGAAGCGCAGAAGCTCTCCGAGCAGGATGTGTTGAACTACATGACACGCATCATGACCGTTGTTGCTGATTACAATGCTAAAGTAACAGACGAGCAAATGAAGGCTCAATTTGAAAAAGATAAAAACAATATGACAACGGCATCTGTTCGTCATATCTTGATCGGATTCACAGATCCTGAAGGCAAAGAGCGCAAGAAAGAAGATGCGCTTAAGCTGGCTCAAGACGTTCAAGCACGCTTGAAGAAGGGCGAAGACTTCGCGAAGCTTGCGAAGGAATATTCCGAAGATCCAGGATCTAAAGAAAACGGCGGATTGTATGAAGATGCAGCTGTAGGCGAATGGGTTGAGCAGTTCCGCGATGCGGCGCTTACGCTTACGCTTAACGAAATCTCCGACCCAGTAGAGACTTCTTATGGCTACCATGTCATGAAGGTAGAAAAACGTACGGAAAAGACGTTCGATACGCTTACTGATGACGAGAAGAAGCAAATTCGCAGCACAGTGGCTTCTGAGGAAATGAACAAATTCATGGACGCAGAGCTTAAGAAGATCGTCAAGGATGAAGACATTAAGCTTCCAGCTGTGAAGAAGGAAGAAGACAAGCAGGATGACTCTACATCTACAGAAGGAGACAAGTCCCAAGAATCGGACAAGTCCTCGGATGCAGATAAGTCACAAGATACAAACAAACAAGAATCAACGGATAAGCAAACGGACGAGAAGCCTGCTGACGATAAAAAATAAGAGCGGCAATCGGTTGTCATCCACGCGGTTAATCGCCACCTATTTGGTGGGATTAGCCGCTTTTTTGGCCTGTTTTGAAAGAAAATCTTTTCTATATCACCCATTTAATTGCAAATTATGACATTGCCGATAGAAAAATGAGCCTGACAATAGTATTCAACTGTCACTTTTTCGTTTGACATGATTTAGACATATGTAAAGTGCATAACATATGTTCGTCATGGAAGCACTACTGCTTGTTTACAATAGACAAATACGAGGATAATTCCTTATGGTTGAGCGATTTTCATGAAAGATATATGATGTAATTACGGCTTGTTAGGCTTCCATTGGAGGTAAATCCTTCAGCAAGTTGTCGCACTAAAATGAGGCAAAATTGGTAAAACCTTTGGAAAAGGCTATACATATTTCTCCAGAATGAGTAAGATGCTAAATGATAGGAGCTTCTAATAATGCATCATCTGAGCTAATCATTTTCACGATTTTTCATTAAAATTGGGGAAAATGTGAAAATTTTTAGAAAACGGGGTAGAAAAATGTCGCTTAGTGTCGAAAAATGTGATTTTTTTTGCAACTTGGATGGGTTTACCTTCGTATTATGTGATGTATAAGATGTTGGGAGCAGATGAATACTATGGGCACGGTTCTAAAATCCAACGTATGGCTCCTAAATCAACATAATTTAGTTAGTCTTCAAATTAATCTCAAGAAAGCGGGGCAACATACATGAAAGCTACTGGTATTGTTCGTCGTATTGATGACCTAGGTCGAGTTGTAATTCCAAAAGAAATCCGTCGCACTTTGCGAATTCGCGAGGGAGATCCACTCGAGATCTTTGTAGACCGTGATGGAGAAGTCATCTTGAAGAAGTATTCCCCAATCGGAGAGCTTGGCGACTTCGCTAAGGAATATGCGGAATCCTTGTATGAGAGCACAGGACATGTTACTTTGATTTCTGACCGTGACACTGTTATTGCAGTTGCAGGCGGCTCCAAAAAAGAATTTTTGGAAAAGCAAATCGGCATGCTGCTCGAAAACTGTATGGAAAATCGCAAGACCATCGTAGAAACGAATGCGGGCTCTTATGAAATCGTAAAAGACGGTGTGGATACTTGGTCTTCCTTCGTTGTTGCACCAATTGTTTCTGGTGGAGATCCAATCGGAACCGTAGTTATGCTTAACAAAGACGAAGCAACAAAAATGGGTCAATTGGAGCAAAAAATGTCCGAGACAGCTGCTGGCTTCTTAGGCAAGCAAATGGAACAATAAGAACCTCAACTTGAGGAAAAAGAGAAACTCCTTGTCTTTACTCCTGCTGCACTGCGGCGGCGTAAAGACAAGGAGTTTTTTGATGTTGTCAGTGTTTCATTGTGTGCTTTGCATCCTGGTTAGAATAGTGGCAACATTAGAGACATGCATGCCGCAGATGCTGTGATATAATACTTAGCGTATTTGCAAGCTAAGGAATGGTAAGGCGGGATACCAAATGAGGGAATATGAGCTAAAGCCCAATAAGGGGGCTTCCTCGGAGCTTCTTCATGGAGCAATGCTGCTTGGTCTCGCGTCTATTTTGTCGAAGATCATCGGCACTTTTCAAAAAATACCTCTTCAAAATATAGGCGGGGATGGCGTATTTGGCATTTATAATGCGGTCTATCCCTTTTATGTTCTGCTGTCCACTGCGGCAGCCGCTGGCATCCCTATCGCGATATCACGGCTTGTCGCAAGTCAGGAGACAAGTGGTGAGCATGGAGGCACAAGAGAGCTGCTGCTCGCTGCGCTGATCCTGGTAGAGATTATCGGCATGGCAGGCTTTATCGCGATGTATACTCAAGCGGAGCAGCTTGCCGCTTGGATCGGCAACACGCATACGATCCCTGCTATTCAGGCATCATCGTATGCCTTGCTCGTGATCCCTCTTGCAGCTGTACTACGGGGCTATGAGCAGGGACAGGGAAGAATGGCTTCGTCTGCGATCTCTCAAGTTGTGGAGCAATTCGCGCGCGTTACCGTTATGGTTGTGCTGCTTATTATGCTGACTAATCAATCAGCAGCCGATGAAGTGATTGCAGCAGGTGCTGTATTTGGCTCATTTGCTGGCGGCGTTGTGGGTTTAATCTTGCTTGCGCTGATGATGTACGCAAGAGGGCCGATACGATGCAGAGCTAGCCAGAGAGTCAGCTTGCGTTCATTGCTGATCTGGATGAAGCGAATCGCTTGGACGGCCATCCCAATCTGCCTAGGTGCACTTGTGACGCCGATGGTGAATGTGGTTGATGTATTCACTGTTCCACGCATGCTGCTCTATGAGGGCTGGACGGAAGCCGAGGCCATGATGGAATATGGCTTGTACTCGCGTGCACTGCCCCTGACGCAGCTGATCACATTAACAGCAGGGTCTTTGGTCGTAGGCTTGGTGCCCGCGATTGCAGCTGCTTGGAAGCGAGGAGGCGTGCATGAGACCCAAGGGATAATTAGAGGCAGTATCCAGACTGCTTTGCTGCTTGGGAGCGCCGCAGCAGTAGGGCTTATCGTCTTGTCGAAGCCTATAAATATTGCGTTGTACACAAACAATGAAGGAAGCACAGCCTTTGTCCTGCTGTCCTTTACGGCTCTGGCGGGCACGCTACAGGTCGTTTCTGCTGCGCTGCTGCAAGGGATGGGAGCACTGCGAGCCCCTGTTGTTCATTTGCTCGTTGCTGCAGTGCTTAAGCTTGTGCTTAACATTATGCTCGTTCCGAATTTAGGGATCGACGGAGCCGGCTGGTCCGCGATCATAGCCTTATCGGCCGCCGCCGCACTTAATATGGCAAGCCTTGCTCAACAAGCTGGCTTGGGCTGGTCCGCATGGCTCAGGCATCCTCTGCGATTAGCATTGTCCCTGCTTGGAATGGGAGTAATGGCATGGCTTAGCTCTGCCGTGGTAATGAGCATTCTTGGAGATGGACGCTTTGCAGCTGTCCTGGCAACAGCGGCAGCAATCCCTGCTGGGGTAACGGTATTCACCTTGCTTGCCATGCGGCTTCGCATTATAGAACCAGAGGAGTGGGCGATTATACCTAAGCTTGGGTGGAGACTTGAAGCGATGGCGTGGCGCCTGCAGCGGTAAGAGAATGCTCGATGCCTGTAAGAGGAGTTGTCATCCATTGGCGGCTAAAGAGAACTTTGGAAATGCATGTGGAGGAAGCAGTGCTAAGCAGGCATCCTCCTTGCTCCCGATTACGGATGAACTCGCATTTATCAGATTTTAGGTATAGACTAGGAAGAAGATGGGTATGCTCATGGAGGTTTATCCTGTTGATTTGAATATCCAGCCTAAGGAGGCTATTTCATAATGAGTGGCAAGATTGTCGTAATGGGTCTTGGCTCTGGCGATCCAGGCCAATTGACGCTTAAGGTATGGAATCGACTGCAAGGCGCCAAGCATCTATATGTGCGAACGGAGCATCATCCTGTCATGGATCTGCTTCGAGACCATCAGATTCGTTATACGAGCTTTGACAAGGTGTATGAGGCGCATGACAGCTTCCCTGAGGTGTATGCAGCTATTGCACGGCAGCTCCTTGCGCTGGCCAAAGATGAAGCAGAAGAGATTGTATATGCGGTGCCAGGGCATCCGATGGTCGCAGAATCTACAGTCAGCCTGCTGCGCGAGCAGTGCGAGAAGGAGCAGGTTGGTCTTGAGATTATTGGCGGTGAGAGCTTTATTGACGAGACATTCACCCGCTTTGGATTTGACCCGATAGATGGGTTTCAACTGCTCGATGCTTCGACGATCAACCCTGCCGTGCTGTCTCCCCAGTTGCACATCGTGATTGGACAAGTGTATGATACGTTTACGGCATCTGATGTGAAGCTAAGCTTGATGGAGATGTATCCAGATGATTATGAGGTCGTTGTCGGCCATGCGCTTGGTGTACAAGGGATGGAGCAAATCATCCGCGTGCCTTTGTATGAGCTTGACCGTGTCGAAGGTTACGGCAACCTATCCTTGATCTGGGTGCCCCGCACAGAGGATGATCGTGTTCGCAATCGCACATTTGCAAGACTGCATGAGATTGTGGCAACCTTAAGAAGCCCGGAAGGCTGTCCTTGGGATCGGGAACAGACTCATCAATCTCTTCGCAAGTATCTGATCGAAGAAACTTACGAAGTGCTTGAGACGATTGATGATGATGATGTGGAGGGCATGCAGGAGGAGCTTGGAGACCTGCTGCTGCAGATCATGCTTCACTCGCAGATGGAAGAAGAGACAGGCACCTTCAATGTCTATGACGTTGTACAGGGGCTGAATGAGAAGCTCTTATTCCGCCATCCGCATGTATTTGGGGACAGCACGGCTAAAGACGCCGAAGCTGCGCTTAAGAACTGGGAGCAGATGAAGGCGAAGGAGAAGCAGTTGAAAGGCGAAGCGTCAAAACGGCCATCGGTACTTGATGGCGTTCCTAGAGAGCTGCCGGCTCTGATGAAAGCCTATAAATATCAGAAAAAGGCAGGAAAAGTAGGATTTGACTGGGACCGTGTGGAAGATGTACTTGACAAAGTAGCTGAAGAATTGCAAGAATTGCGAGAGGCGATCATTGATGGTCAGGCACAAGGAAAGGAAGAACAGGCACTGGAGCATGCGCAGAAGGAGTTAGGTGATCTGCTGTTTGCCGCAGTGAATGTATCCCGATTTATCGATGTCGATCCAGAGGAAGCTCTGGTGATGACCAATCATAAATTTGTGCAAAGATTCCGATATATCGAAGAACAGCTTCGTATAAACGGCAAATCTTTTGACCAGACTGATTTACTAGAAATGGAGCAGTGGTGGCAGGAATCGAAGCGGTTCACGCCTTGATGCAGCAGGACGCAACCACGATCATACACAATTTTCGTCAAAATTATAAAAAGTGATCGTCCTAAGAAGGAATTTCCTCATCGAGCAAGAATACATAAAACGCAAGATTCCTTGAGTTATGTATCTATGCGGGCGACTGCGATATTCTAGTCGTACACTGACAGCTCTATTAAATTTGATGAAAAGAATTAGGAGGCCAATAGAATGAATAAGACAGATTTGATCAACAACATTGCAGAGAAAAGCGGTTTGACTAAGAAAGACGTAGAAACAGTATTGAACGGTTTCTTCGGTGAAGTAACAGATGCTTTGACAAAAGGCGACAAAGTTCAATTGATCGGCTTCGGTACATTCGAAACTCGCAAACGCGCTGGTCGTACAGGCCGCAACCCTCAAACAGGTAAAACAATCGAGATTCCTGAGTCTGTTGTACCTGCATTCAAAGCAGGCAACAAGCTTAAAGAAGCAGTAAAATAATGCGCCTCGATAAATTCTTGAAGGTGTCGCGACTCATCAAGCGCCGCACGGTGGCAAAAGATGTGTCCGGACAAGGGCGCGTCATACTGAACGGGCGCGAGGCGAAGCCAAGCAGTACGGTGAAGGTCGGAGACGAGATCACTGTGCAATTTGGCCAGAAGCTCGTGACGGTTCGCGTTGAGCGACTTCAGGAAACAACGAAGAAGGAAGAGGCTCAAGGCATGTATACGCTGCTGAGAGAAGAACCAATTCCGAAGCAAGAGTTTGAATGGTAATTATTCTATGTGAACAAACAAGCGCTCAAGCTGCACACGTTGCAGCTCGGGCGCTTTTTTATTATTGTGCAAGCCTCATTGAAGGCCGGGTGGCAGGACCTGAAGGTGAATATTGGGTTTGCGCAGGGTCTAGCGTCACGGGCGGAGCAATATGCTATACTAATAGACGTGTTCATCCAGCTTGTTAAGACCATGAAGCCGTGGTGAACATCAATGACAATATCATACATTCCGCATGCTTGTTGTGCGGGAGAGGTTCGCAATCTCCCTCTATAAAAAACTAAGGTCTACGGCACTCTTATTCATTGATGCTTTATCGGCGCATGCCAAAAAAGCAAGATGGAGATGTCGTATTTGAAGTTGCCTATAGTTGATAGAGGGGATGCACATAATGTGACATCCCCTTTTTTGTGTATACGAGAGCCACAAGAAGCGGGAGTGGAAAGGATGAGGAGCATGATGAAGCAAGAAAAAGCCGTTGTTGTATTCAGTGGCGGCCAAGACAGCACGACTTGTTTATTCTGGGCATTAGAACGATTTGCCCATGTGGAGGCGATCTCGTTCGATTATGGTCAGCGTCACCGTACTGAGCTTGAACATGCCAGCCGAATTGCGGAGGAGCTTCACATCCCGCATTGCATACTTGATATGTCCTTGCTCAATCAATTGGCGCCTAATGCGCTGACAAGAGCAGATATGGAGATCAAGGAGGAGGAAGGGAAGCTTCCGAATACGTTCGTGGACGGACGGAATATGGTGTTCTTCACCTTTGCTGCCATCTATGCGAAGCAGATGGGTGCACGGCACATTGTAGTTGGCGTTTGTGAAACAGACTTCAGCGGTTATCCGGATTGCCGAGATGTGTTTATAAAGTCGCTTGATGTGACCTTGAACCTCGCGATGGACTACCCCTTTGTCATTCATACGCCACTCATGTGGTTGGACAAAGCTGCAACATGGAAGCTTGCAGATGAGCTTGGCGCGCTTTCCTTCGTCAGGGAAAAAACCGTTACTTGCTATAACGGGATCGCAGGGGATGGGTGCGGAGAATGTCCTGCCTGCAGGCTTCGCATGGCAGGTCTGGAGAAATATTTGCTAGAGCGAGAAGAGGTGCAGCAGTGAGACAACCAGGGCCATTTCAAATCGTAGAGAAGCTGCAGCGCTATGGCACGGATATCGAAGCAAACGAGCTGCGCTATCATCGTAAGCGCGTGATGGTCAGCAAGGCATTCACCTTTGATGCAGCGCATCATCTTCATGCGTATGAAGGCAAATGCAAAAACCTCCATGGACATACGTACAAGGTCGTATTTGGCATCAGCGGCTATGTGGACGAGATTGGGCTGACTCTGGACTTTGGCGAGATCAAGACGCTGTGGAAGGATCGCATGGAGCCGTATCTCGACCATCGCTACTTGAATGACACCCTGCCCCCAATGAATACAACAGCCGAAAATATGGTGGTCTGGATCTATGAGCAGATGGAAAGCGCGTTGAAGGACTCGGAGTCATCTAAGGCATTGGGCTGCCGTGTGGAATTCGTAAGGCTGTACGAGACGCCTACAGGCTACGCAGAGGCAAGACGGGAGTGGATGATGGAATGAGCCATAAGAACGGCATGAACAGCGTATTAGCGCGTTGTGATGCGTCTCAAGCGCATTCTCACACTCCTCACACGCAGCGGATTCCGGTGCTGGAGGTGTTTGGGCCTACCGTTCAAGGAGAAGGCGCGCTCGTGGGGCAAAAGACCATGTTCGTGCGTACAGCGGGCTGTGACTATCGCTGCAGCTGGTGCGACTCCGCCTTCACGTGGGATGGCAGCGCTAAGGATGAGATTCAGCTGTTGACGGCAGAGGAGATCTTCTTGCGTCTGGAGTCGCTGGCTGCAGGGCGCTATTCGCATGTAACGCTCTCAGGGGGCAATCCTGCTCTGCTTCCATCCTTAGGGGAGCTTGTTAAGCTGCTCAAGCAAAAGGGGATTCGTACGGCAGTAGAAACGCAAGGAACCAAGTGGCAGCCGTGGCTTGCAGAGATTGATGATGTTACAGTATCGCCTAAGCCGCCGAGTTCGGGCATGACAACAGATGATGACAAGCTCGAAGAGCTTATGAACCGTCTATGCAAGGCGGATACTTCCGTCTGCTTGAAGGTGGTTGTCTTTGATGAAGCAGATCTTCAGTATGCCGTTGACATGCACGAACGGTATGCTGGAATACCGTTTGTCCTGCAGACGGGCAATCCTGATGTTGCTTCTGCAAACGATGATGAGTTGATCAAAGGGTTGTTGAAGCGCTATGAGTGGCTGATTGAGCAGGCTGCTGCAGAACCGCGCTTGAATGACGCCAAGGTGCTGCCTCAGCTCCACACGCTGGTATGGGGTAATAAGCGCGGCGTATAGCTTCTTTGACGAAGCGGATCATTGGTCGGTTAATCGATCCAGAAGCTGGCCCTAAGATGAGCATGTACTGCATTTGTAGGAGATTCGCTGTGGAAGCTTGTACGGAATCCCATGATGTATAAATGCCATTGCTTCAGAATGATGGCTGTGAATCGTTCAATCGTTTCATTTTGAGATTAATGATCATAAAAAAGGAGAGGTTAAGATGGCAGGACGTTCGCAAGAGGAGCTGCCGCTGACCCACTTGGGACAGCAGACCAGCTACAAATCAACCTATGCCCCTGAGGTGCTGGAGGCTTTTCCGAACAAGCATCCTTATCGGGATTACTTTATAAAGTTCAATTGTCCGGAATTTACAAGCCTGTGTCCGATGACAGGGCAGCCTGACTTTGCCACGATGTACATCAGCTATATCGCGGATCAAAAGTGTGTGGAAAGCAAATCCCTGAAGCTGTATTTATTCAGCTTCCGCAATCAAGGGGACTTTCATGAGGATTGTGTCAATATCATTATGAATGACCTTATCGAACTGCTTGATCCGCGTTATATCGAGGTGTGGGGCAAGTTTACGCCACGCGGCGGGATATCCATCGATCCGTATTGCAACTATGGGAAACCAGGAACAGTGTATGAAGACATGGCTCGTCAGCGGCTCATGCAGCATGATCTATATCCGGAGAAGGTGGACAATCGCTAAAGCGAAAGATAAGGGCTATATCAGATGTCAAAATAACTTTATTTCGAAGTTCTATTAGCATGCCTCTCCCTCATATCTATTGGTGAGAAGGAGGGGTACATGCTATGAACGAGATGAATAAGCCTGTGAAGCGACAAGAGATGAAGATGATGAATCGCAAAGTGCTGGAGATCAGCGGCATCAACAGCGTAGAAAGCTTCGACAGCGAGGAATTTCTGCTGGAGACCGAATGCGGCTACCTGACGATTCGCGGGCAGAATCTGCATATTAAGAATATGAATCTTGAACAAGGCATCGTAGCGATTGAAGGCTTGGTCAACTCCCTGACCTATCTGGACGGCAACCAGCAAAGCAAATCAAAGAGTTTTTTTGGGAAGCTGTTTAAATGAGCCATCTAAGCCTGTACAGCCAGTGGATGACGTTATTCTTCATGACGGTCAGTGGTGCTACGCTAGGCGTCGTCTATGACAGCTACCGAGTCGTCGCGCATCAGCTGCGCTTTCCAAGATGGAGTCTTCCGCTGTTTGATGTCGTTTATTGGCTTGCCGCGACATGGTTCGTGTTCCAAATGCTAGTGAAAGGCAATCAGGGAGAGCTTCGATTCTATATATTCTTAGGCCTTGCTATTGGCGCATATGCGTATTATTTGCTGCTCAGCAAGGCAACAGTCAGCATTGCGACCTGGATCGTACAAGCTGCAAAAGCCGTCGTAACCTTTCTTCTACGCACACTATATGTCGTCATCATCGTTCCGATTAAGACTTTGGGCCTGTTTTTGCTTGCTATCGCTCGTTTTGTGCTTCGTATCGCTATATTCCTCGGTAAACTTGTGCTAAAATGTACTCAGCCGCTCTGGTGGCTTGTACGCTGGCTGTTTGCACCATTGGTCGTGCCGCTTTGGAATCGATGGGGCATGACTGAACGCGTCGTTCGATGGTGGACAGGTCTCTTGAGGCGGATACAAGCTGTTTCAGATGGGTACAAGCGGGTAAAGAACCAATGGCGTGTTCTCTTGAATAAGATATGGAAGTGGATTCGCCCTACCAAATAAGCAAGGAGGTTAACGGATGTCTAGATCTAGACCCGAGGCGCAATGGAGAGCTGAACGTCAGGCTGAACTTCTCTCAGCTCCGAAGACGAATAACAAAGCCCCTGTTGCTCGAAAAAGCACAAGGCGGCGAATTCAGCTGTGGCTTGCTTTTGTTGTGGTCTTTAGTGGTTGGGGAGTCTACACATACGTTGGCCAGATGCTCAAGATGCAGGACTTGCAGCAGGAATTCTCCGCGCAAGAGGAAGTTCACTCCAAAACCCTGCAGAAGCGCGATGAGCTTCAGAACAAAGTGAATAAGCTGAATACGGAGGAATATCTTCTGGATATTGCAAGAAGCAAAGGAATGCTTAGGCCAGATGAAATTCTTATCCGCAAACAAGATGAATAGGCTCAAAAGCGGGACAGCCGTCAGTTGACCAAAGCTCTCCTGCTACAGTATAATCACCACATAAGCAGTGTAATCGACCTGAATAAATGCCGTCGTTTTCTTTCTTCAGAGGACTACGGCGATTTTGCAGTTGTTCAGTGCCTTACGCCGTTTAACTATTTAAGGGAGGAACGTTTTATTTTATGACAATTGAAGTGGGCATCAAGTTAGAAGGCAAAGTGACAGGTATTACGCATTTCGGAGCGTTTGTGGATCTGTCGGGAGGTGTCACGGGACTCGTTCACATCTCTGAGATTGCCGATAACTACGTCAAGGACGTCAATGATCATCTAAAAATTGACGACGTCGTCACCGTCAAAGTTATTAATGTTGACAAAGACGGTAAGATCGGCTTGTCTATTAAGCAAGCTGTTGATAAGCCTGCATCCGAGCAAAGACCGCAACGTGGGCCTCGTCCGGATCGACCAGGTAGCAGAGATGGAGGCAAACCGGGATTTGGGAATCGAGATCGTGGAGGACGTAAATCATCGTATAACGCCCCTTCTTTTGAGGATAAAATGTCACGTTTCCTTAAAGACAGTGAAGAGCGCATCTCCTCGTTAAAAAAGAACACAGAAGGCAAGCGCGGTGGACGCGGCGCACGCCGGATGTAACGATCTGATCGCTCTAGTAGACGTAGGAATATTCAAAGCTGCACAACGGCTCATCCGTTGGTGCAGCTTTTTTGCTATTTATAGCGCCTTAACGCGAATTGTCCAGCATTCGCCAGCGTGCAGCATAAGCGCGGCTCACAAACTGACAACGTCTGAGATTGCAAGGCTATGACTTCTATTTTTGTCGTTGCCAAAGAAAGTTACGACAACATCCCCCTAATAATCGTATGCTTCAAGCCATTTCTAATCTTAATCCAGCCCAAGCATGTTCGAAATTATGACAATGAACAGGCGCCGCACGCTGTGAGCGATTACGCTTGTCCCTTGCCCCACGCCGCTTCGCCTCTCTCCTGACAAAACCAAAATACCTGTCGGAAAGTTTTTTTACAGCCTAACGATATTCTGACAAACCTTTCCTTTTCATGCTCCTATAATAAGAGGCACAAGAAACTGAGAATAGGTGGTGCTTGGTCATGAATAAGGTAATTCCTTTTCCTAAACCAATGTGGAATGAAGATAAGGAGGAACGCGAAATGGACAAAGGGGCAAAGAAATGGAGATACGAGCGCTTTAAGCAGTTGATCGGAACGCGTAAGTGGACCATTTTGTTCATGTGCGTGGGTTTCTTATTAGGACGAGCTGTCATTCTGCAGGACTTGTTCCCGTTTGCTTCCGCGTTCTTTGCGGTCATGTATTTCACTAGACGGGATCTTGCCGTATGGATTGGAACCTCATTGCTGGCAGGAAGCTTGTTCGCTTCTGAACCGACGACCTTAATGATTGCCATGCAGCTGCTTATTATTATTTTGATGCACCGCGGACTGCAGGCCTATGAGAAGAGCGAGATTAATTTTGCGCCCTTTATGGTTTTCTTCGCCAATCTAGCCGTTCATCTCTTTACAACGCTAATGAGCAGCCAGCTCACCTGGTATGCCGTGCTGATGGATGCCACCGATGCGATATTAGGCCTGGTGCTGACGTTAGTGTTTGTACAAGCACTGCCCGTGCTTACGCTGCATAAGCGCAATTACACGCTCAAATCCGAAGAGCTCGTCTGCTTGTTTATTCTGCTTGCCTGCATGATGACAGGTGCTGTGGGCTGGATTGTTCAGGGACTACAGGTTGACCATGTGCTCTCTCGCTATATGGTCATGCTGTTCGCTATCGTTGGGGGTGCTCCCCTTGGAGCTGCTGTCGGGGTAATTCTAGGCCTTATTCTAAGCTTGGCAGAGCCGCATTCCATGCTTCAGCTTAGCTTGCTTGCCTTTGCGGGCCTTCTGGCAGGGCTTATGAAGGATGGCAAGCGGTGGGCAGTTGCCTTCGGAATGCTGCTTGGCACCGCGATCCTATCGGTCTATCTAGGTCCTGTGGAACACGTGCTTGCTTCAACCTGGGAGACGATTGCTGCGGCTGTGCTATTTCTTCTTACTCCGCGTGTCATTATGAACACGCTGGCCAAATATATTCCGGGCACAAACGAGCATGTGAAGTCTCAACATGATTATGCGAGGAGAGTTCGAGATATGACTGCCGACCGCGTCAAGCAGTTCTCGGAGCTGTTCCGCCAGCTGTCGGCAAGCTTTGGGCAGATGGCAGGCGCGGGAGAGCTTAAGAGAAAGGAGGAAGACTATCATTCAATCCTTGGAGCCGTCTGTGAAAAGACGTGCGGGGGCTGTGCCAAACAGCATTCCTGCTGGAGCAATCGCTACTTGCAAACCGTGACATGGATGAATGAAATGATGGAGGCGGTGGAGGAGCAGCCTGATTTTAAAGAACGGCAAATCTCAAAGAAATGGAAGGATTCCTGTACCAAGACGCCGCAGGTGCTTGCTGCTATGAAGGAGCAGCTAGAACGCTATCATCAGGACCTGAACTGGCGCAAGCAAATTTATGACAGCCGCACGTTTGTATCGGAGCAGCTTGCGGGTGTATCGAAGGTTATGGATGACCTTGTAAAGGAGATTAACCGAGAAGGCCGGCAAATGTTTCTGCAGGAGGAGCAGATTCGGCAAGCCATTGAGGAGCTCGGTCTGTCGGTGAATCGAGTTGACGTACTATCCTTGGAGAAGGGACATGTGGAAATAGAGCTCGTGCATTCCTTTACCGAAGGTTATGATGAATGCCGCAAGCTGATTGCACCGCTATTATCCGATATTTTGGGAGAGCAAATATCGGTCAGGGAGGAGAACCAAGCGGAGGAGCACAGCGGACAAGGCGTGGTGACCTTTGTATCGGCAAAATCATTCGAGGTTCATGTTGGAATGGCGTGGGCCGCCAAAGGGGGAGATGTCCTATCGGGAGACAGCTATCATGCACAGGAGATGGCAGGGGGAAAGTATGCAATTGCTTTGAGCGATGGTATGGGCAATGGAGAACGAGCGAACATGGAAAGCCGAACGGCGCTTACGCTGCTCTCGCAGCTCCTCCAATCTGGGATGGATGAGAAGCTTGCCATACAGTCTGTCAACTCGCTTCTTATGGTTCGATCGCCCGACGAAGTCTATGCGACCGTGGATCTGGCGATTGTAGACCTCTATACGGCTAAGACGACCATGATGAAGAGCGGATCGACGCCAAGCTTTATTAAGAGCGGCAAGGAGGTGCAGCCTATTGCAATAGGCAATTTGCCTTTAGGCATTATTCAGGATATTGATGTAGAGTCGATTCATATGAATTTAAGGCCAGGCGATCTATTGATTATGATGACAGATGGGGTGTATGATGCTCCGGGCCCTGCAGCAAATAAAGATTTATGGTTGAAGCGTCTAATTGGGGAGTTGGACACGGATGACCCGCAGGCGATTGCCGACTTGCTGCTGGATACGGTAATTCGGCAGGCCCAGGGGAAAATTGAGGATGACATGTCTGTCATTGTGACCCGCGTGGATCGGTATATTCCGGAGTGGACGACGCTGAACTGGACGTCAAGGGAGCACACCGAACGTCCGCTTACAGTAAGCTGAGGAGAATGAACAATCTATCGGTTAAACCCTTCCAAATCAGGGAATACTAGAACTAGATTCTAGATTCATGATGAAGGAGGGTTTCTTTTTATGTTGAAGCAAATCTTGTTAATTACGGATGGATGTTCGAATGTGGGGATCCAACCAGCTGCGGCTGCAGCCGAGGCTTATGCTGCTGGAATTATGGTCAATGTCATAGGTATTATTGATGAAGGAACGATCGGTCAGTACGGCCAAGCAGAAATTGAGGACATCGCCAGAATGGGCGGGGGCATGAGCCGAATTGTCAATGCACGTGAGCTATCCTATACGATCCAGATGATGACCCGCAAGACGGTTATGGATACGATTCATCTGGCCGTCAATCGTGAATTGAAGCATATTTTGCAGCAGGAATCCGAACAGGAGGGCGCTAATAATTATAGCTTGTCGGATTTGCCGCCTGCCAAACGCGGGGAAGTGGTGCAGGTTATGGATCAGATGAGTGAGGAAATGGATCTTAGAGTTGCTCTGCTGATTGACGCAAGCGCTAGCATGAAGCCGAAGCTCGCGGCTGTAGAGGAAGCGATACGAGATTTAATGTTAAGCTTAAAGGCTAGAAGAGGGACAAGCGAGCTTGCGGTATTTCACTTTCCTGGCTCACATGAGGAAGAGCCTGCAGTAATGGATTTGGACTGGGCAGCCGATATGGATCGTGTAAAGAAATTATTTTCCCGTATGCAGATGAGAGGGACAACCCCAACGGGCCCTGCGCTGCTGCATGTGGTAGACTATTATCAATATAATAGTAGAAACAAGCCGGAGGATTCAGAAGTGAATCCGCCGATCGCATATAAAGAAACAGGAACAGGCGGGGTGTGGAGTGACTACATCGTTTAGGCAGGCGAAAGGCCGCAAGCAGGACAAGCGGTCCATCGGGCTTATGCCCGGGGATCGCGTGATTGGAAAATGGAATAGCCATATCTATCGAATTGTTCGCTTGCTTGGTCAAGGCGCTAACGGTGTCGTTTATTTGGTGCACCAAGAAGGAGGACCCCATAAGTCAGGCAAGCAGGCAGGCTATGCCCTGAAGATGGGCTTTGAAACGATGGAGCTCCAATCGGAGATTAACGCCCTGCAAGTGCTGGAATCGCTAAAAGTGAGAAAGGCAGGGCCTTCATTCAACCAAAAAGAGAAATATTTCATAGAGTCCGATGACGCTGATGTCAACGGCACGATCTATCCGTTTTATATTATGCAGTATGTCCAAGGGAAGACGCTGTCAAAGTTTTTAATGAAGCAAGGCAGGGACTGGGTTGGTCTTATTGGCGAGAAGCTGCTTTTGAAGCTGGGTTATCTGCATCAGCATCAATTCGTATTTGGAGATTTGAAGCCTGATAATGTCATGGTCGGGCCCTATGGCGAAGTGAGCTTGATCGACTACGGAGGATTAACGAAAGAAGGGGACAGCATTCGTCAATTTACAGAGTGGTATGATCGAGGATATTGGCATGCCGGCACAAGAAAGGCAGACTTCCATTATGATCTGTTCGCCTTTGCCGTCATGTTCATCCATATGCTGAGCAGCGGCAAGCTGCATCAGCAGGTGGCGAGCACGCTTCCTCAGTTGAGAGAGCGGGAGCATTTGCTTGCGATTGCCTCCCAGTGCAAGGTGTTAGAACCGTACCAGCCCTGGCTTCGACGTGCTATTCATCAACGCTTCACCTCAACAGAAGAAGCGATACATGAATGGAAGCGCATAAGCAGCATATGGTCTCGTTCTGCTGCATCGCCAACAAGACCTACTCCGAATTGGCTTCAATGGTCATTTTTCGCCTCCGCCCTGCTGCTCTTCATCAGCCTCATCTTTATGATGCTTAACTCGAGTCCCGGTTTCGGTATAAAATAGTGAGTAACAACATTAGATACGGGTTAAATAAACTAGGAGGCATCATCATGGTACAAGCTGGACAACCAAACAAGGGACAAAATTGGCAGCATTGGGTGCATGAAACGTACAGGCAGGCACAATATGGCCAGCTTCTTCATGGCAAAACAATGGTGGTGGCTGTTTCCGGTGGTCCTGACTCCATGCTGCTCATGCATTGGCTGGCGGAGGTGCGCCATTTGCAGGACAATCCCATGCAGATTATTGTGGCGCATGTCCATCATGGTTTTCGCCTGGAGGAATCGCAGCAGGAGGCTTTGTTGGTGAAGCAAGCCGCTGAAGAACTGGGCCTTATCTTTGAAATGACGCAGGTCGATTCACCAGGTTATGCAAAAAAACATCACCTGAACCCCCAGGCTGCAGCACGCGAGCTTCGATATGCGTTCTTAAAGAGCGTAGCCAACAAATACAATAGTCCTGCGATTGCATTAGCCCATCATGCTGACGATCAAGCTGAGACCGTCCTGATGCATATGCTCCGTGGGGCGGGAAGTAGTGGGCTTCGAGGGATATCATGGATTAGGGAAGAAGAGGGAATACGCTATGTTAGGCCCTTTCTCCATGTCCGCAAGCAGGAGCTGGTTGCCTGGTGCCAGACGAGGGGCATTGCTTACGCATTGGACAGCAGCAATCAGAAGCGGGCATACTTGCGCAATCGCCTAAGGCTCGATATCATGCCCCTGCTGGAGCAGGAAAACCCTCGGATTACGGAGGCTCTTGTACAGCTGGCAGAGACGATGGCAGCCGAGGACGATTGGCAGCAGCAGCACACGGATGAGCTGTTTCGCTCGCATGTTCATTCTTTTGGTGTGGAAGTGAAAGAAGACACGGGGGCATTGGAAGGCACGCTAAAACAACAGTACCTGCGCTTTGCAATGCAATACACAGCAGGATGCTTGATGAAGAGGGACGTGTTCTTATCCGTACATGTTGCTTTACAACGCAGATTGATTAAACTAATATTAAATTATCTCTTTCTGGAAGCTGAGCAGGCTGACTTTTCTACCATTGAGCGCTTGCGTCTTAGGATCACAGAACCGAAGACGACATGGCGCGAAGAGGCAGGCAATAAGGTCATTGCCATAAGAGAGTACGACCATATTGCTTGGTTGTCTGGAAGAAGAGATGGAGCGGAGCCCGCGTCAGTTCAGTGCCATATTGAGCGAGGGAGCGGAGAAATGTTCTACTCCAGTTATCCAAGCAAGATCGTATGGAATGAAATGGCGGTGCGTCAGATGGAACCTGACTTTCTCGGGGATAAGTTTGATGCCATGTTCGATGCGGACGCGATTCAGTGGCCGATCAGCGTGCGGACGAGAAGGCAAGGAGATCGAATGCGTGTGAAAGGATTAAATGGCAGCAAAAAGGTGCAAGATATGTTCGTTGATGCCAAAGTACCCTCTTCACTTCGTGATGCCATGCCGATCGTTGAGGACGCAAGCGGGCAGATCCTATGGCTGCCTGGCATAAGAAGATCGGATATTGCCCTGATTGGACCGGCAACTCGCTCAGTCGTACATATCAGATTTGAGCCCGTTTCCTGAGTCTTTGCATGAATGGATGATGGAGTGGGAGATGATCTGCAGCTTTTTTACACATAGGCATTATTCATAACAAGAGTTAGTACTTATTCTAGGAGGTCCCATCATTGCATAACGACATTGAGAAGGTAGTATTTTCGGAAGAACAGATTGCAGCTCGAGTAAAGGAGTTGGGTGAGGAACTTAGCCGAGACTATGCAGGGAAGAAGCCGCTTGTCATCTGCGTATTGAAAGGCGCATTTATCTTCATGGCGGATCTTGTAAAGTGTATGGACGTACCTGTCGAGCTGGACTTTATGGCCGTATCGAGCTACGGTGCTTCGACGAAGTCATCTGGGGTTGTCCGTATTATTAAGGATTTGGATGTATCGGTTGAAGGCAGAGACGTATTAATTGTAGAAGATATTATTGATACAGGTCTCACCTTGAGCTATCTCATTGAGGTTCTGCAAGGCCGCAAGGCGAATGATGTTAAGGTTGTGACCTTGTTCGATAAGCCAGCACGCCGTACAACGAGCATGGAAGCAAACTACAAGGGATTTGTTCTTCCAGATGAGTTCATTGTAGGTTATGGACTTGACTTTGCAGAGCAATATCGCAATCTCCCATATATTGGGGTGTTAAAACCTGAGATTTATACAGATGATGCTAAATAGCACGTATAATTACCGATAGTAAGCCGATGAAGTTGAGTTGGTAAGACGTGCTATGATACAATATTTTCGTGTCTTTGAGAGGAGGTAGGGGATGAATCGGTTCATCAAGAATTCTGGTTTTTATCTGATTCTTTTTTTAGTTGTGGTTGGGATTGTCCAATTCATCGGAAACGGCAATGAAGCCACAGATACCCCAAGATATGACCAGTTTCGTAAAGAGCTCGCAGCCAACAATATTGATACCATTAAGATGCAATACGAAGGCCGAGCCTATTTAGTAGTGGGTAAATATAAGGATCAGCCGGCTGATGCTAAATCTCTTGACTTCGTAACGTATATTCCCGATACAAGTCCAGCCGTTCAAGAGGTCATGGATGCAAGCAAGTCCAATCCTGACTTGAAGTTTACCATGGATAAGATGAAGGAGCAGAGCCTTTGGCTTACGCTATTGACCTCCTTTGTTCCTTTCATTATTATGTTCATCCTGTTCTTCTTCTTCTTTAATCAAGCGCAAGGTGGCGGCGGCAAAGTTATGAACTTCGGCAAGAGCCGCGCCCGCTTGTACAATGAAGAGAAGAAGCGCGTCACATTTGAGGATGTGGCAGGTGCGGATGAAGAGAAGCAAGAGCTTGTTGAGATCGTAGAGTTTCTTAAAGATCCTCGCAAGTTTGCAGCACTTGGTGCTCGTATTCCAAAAGGGGTATTGCTAAGCGGCCCTCCAGGAACAGGTAAAACACTCCTTGCCCGTGCTGTTGCAGGCGAGGCCGGCGTACCATTCTTCAGCATTTCCGGTTCGGACTTTGTTGAGATGTTTGTCGGTGTTGGTGCGTCCCGTGTTCGCGACTTGTTCGAGAATGCGAAGAAGAATGCACCTTGTATTATTTTTATCGATGAGATCGATGCTGTCGGTCGTCAGCGTGGTGCCGGATTAGGCGGCGGACATGACGAGCGCGAGCAGACACTCAACCAATTGCTTGTTGAGATGGATGGTTTTGGTGCGAATGAAGGGATCATCATCATCGCTGCAACGAACCGTCCGGACATTCTTGACCCGGCACTCCTTCGTCCAGGCCGCTTCGACCGTCAGATTACGGTTGACCGTCCAGATGTGAAGGGCCGTGAGTCGGTGCTTAAGGTTCATGCTCGCAATAAACCGCTTAATAAGGATGTTAAGCTGAGTACAATTGCGAAGCGTACAACTGGATTTACTGGCGCAGACCTAGAGAACTTGCTTAATGAAGCAGCCCTTCTTGCTGCTCGCAAAAACCATAAAGACATTACGATGCAGGATGTCGATGAAGCGATTGACCGCGTTATCGTCGGTACCGAGAAGAGAAGCCGCATGATCAGCGATCGAGAGAAGCGCATCGTTGCTTATCACGAAGCTGGACATACCATTATCGGCTACTTCCTAGAGCATGCGGATACGGTTCATAAAGTAACGATCGTCCCTCGTGGCCGCGCTGGCGGCTATGTGATCATGCTTCCGAAGGAAGACCGCATGATTGTTACGAAGCAAGAGCTTCTTGACAAAGTAACAGGACTCTTGGGTGGACGCGTTGCCGAGGAGATCTTCATCGGCGAGATTGGCACTGGTGCTTATAGCGACTTCCAACAAGCAACCCGCATTGTGCGCAGCATGATTATGGAATACGGAATGAGCGAGAAGCTTGGACCGCTTCAATTCGGTGCTCGCCAAGGAGAAGTGTTCCTGGGTCGTGACCTTGGTCATGAACAGAATTACTCCGATGCGATTGCTTATGAGATCGACCAAGAGATGCAAAGCATCATCAATGATTGCTATGACCGTGCTCGCGAGCTGTTGACGAAGCATATGAAAGAGGTACACTTGATTGCCAATACCTTGCTTGAGAAGGAAACACTCGAGCTTGAACAGATCAAGCAATTGATCGATACAGGCAAGATCAGTGAAGAAGCCCCTGCCAATGACAAGACAGAGACTCGCGGTTCGGAGACGCAGCCGGTAGAGAACACAGGAGAGGTAAAGGTGAATCTGGTAAGCAAGCCAGAGAAGCTTGGACCAACTGCTTGGGACTCTAACGATCAGCCGTCAGAACAGCCAAAAGAGGAATCCTCCACAGAGGCCCGTACTGATGAGCAAGCTCAGAACGAAGAAAAGGCGGAGACGAAGCCAGAACATGGCGATACGCCTGAAGAGCCTGCTTCAAAAGATGAGGATAAGAAAGACCAATAAAAGAGTTATGCTCTTATAGGTATGAGAGCGTGCATAGTGTGCGCTCTCGACCTTTTTCAAGAAACCCTGTCTTTTTATGGACAAGGGTTTCTTTTGTTGTTATGGCTTATATAGGCCAAAAAGAGCCAATTATGGGCTGTATCGAAAACGTTACATGTTACAAGAAAAGAATGTGAAACTTATTCAGCACGTAATGGGCCTATAGCGATTTCACGCAAAACATGGTTCTAATTTCCATCAATCCGCTAATAGCTGCTTATAATCGAACAGAATGCGCGTATTTGTGAATTGACACACGTAACCCCCTTGTGTAAATTAAGTGGTAACGAGTTGGGGGAGAGGGGACTAAGATCGTGCAATTAGAAGCACTTGCATTAGCGCGCAAGGAAGAACAGAATCGTGAATTGCGAGAAAGACTGGAGCAGCTGAAGAAGGAGCGTAATGCAATTATTCTTGCGCACTATTATCAGCGTGATGAGATTCAAGAGGTAGCTGACTTCAGAGGAGACTCCTTCCTGCTAGCCCAGAAAGCGGCGGAGACGGATGCAGAAGTGATTGTATTCTGTGGGGTGCACTTCATGGGGGAGAGTGCGAAGATCTTGGCCCCGAACAAGACGGTCATCATACCGGATGAACGTGCCGGCTGCCCGATGGCGGATATGGTGAACGTAGAAGGCTTGCGCAAGCTTAAGGCGCAGCATCCGAATGCTAAGGTGGTTACCTATATTAACTCATCTGCCGAGATCAAAGCAGAGACTGATATCTGCTGTACCTCTTCTAATGCTGTCAAGGTTATTGAATCGTTGGATGCGGAGGAGATCATCTGGGTGCCGGATAAGAACCTTGGGCATTATGTTCAAGAGAAGACGGGCAAGAATCTCATCATCTGGGAAGGGTATTGCAACACCCATGATATGCTGACGGTAAAGGATGTTGTAGAGATGAAGGCCAAATATCCGAACGCGGCCTTTGTCGTGCACCCAGAGTGCCGTCCAGAGGTGGTCGCGATGGGAGACTTTGTTGGAAGCACAACCGCACTTATCGATTATTGCAAAAATTCTGCGCACACCGAGTTTATCGTGGGAACAGAAGATGGCACAGGCTATCAGCTTCGCAAGGACAGTCCGAATAAGGCATTCCATTTTGCGACCAAGTATCTCGTATGCCCGAATATGAAAGTCAACAACTTAAAGAAGCTTGTTAAATGTCTAGAGACCATGCAGCCGCAGATCTATGTTCCGCCTCAAGTTGCGGAGCGTGCGAAGCTGTCTCTGGAGCGCATGCTGCAGGTAAAATAAAGAGCGCTTATCTCATTTTATAAATGAACGTACAAAGGAGACCGTGCATGATGCGCACAGTCTCCTTTGTGTTTTGGCTGGTGCTTAATAGCAGCAGCGCCGGAATGGAAGAGCCACATTCAGGATCAAATACTAAAACGGCTGGCAGCCTGCTGCAAATCTTCAGCAAGATGTGCAAGGTGTTGAGAGGAGGATTGGACTTCTTCCATGGAAGCAAGCTGTTCCTCGGTGCTTGAAGCTACATCTTCAATATTTTGCGTCATTTGCTCAATAGAGCTCTTAATATGGAAGGCTGTTGCGTTCATCTGATCAGAACCTGCTGAGATCTCTTCCATCGTGGCAGATACATCCTCTAAGTGAGCAGCTACACTATTAATGGATTCTTCGATCTCATAGAATTGAGTGCCTGCATGCTGAACGAGATTAATGCCTGTATCAAATTCCTGCTGAACCATTCTCATCGTTTGGATAACGTTTTGGTTATCCTTCTGGATGGTGGAGACGAGCTGATTAATCTCGTCAGCGGATTGGGCCGACTCATCGGCCAGCTTGCGAACCTCGCTTGCCACAACGGCAAAGCCTCGTCCATGCTCGCCTGCTCTTGCAGCCTCAATCGAGGCATTCAATGCGAGCAGTCCGGTTTGGGCGGCAATATTCGATACGACAGCATTCATATTGCCGATATGATTCGTTTGCACTTGAAGCTGATTGAGCACTTCTTCAAGCTGTACAAGTTTGCTCTGCAGCTGATTCATTTGCTGCGAGGCTTGTTGGACAATGCCGTTTCCTTCATTGGCTACTTTAACAGATGCCGAGGCCTTCTCGGATACATCTAGCGTGTTGGTCATCACGTTTTGCATGGCGGTATTCATATCGCCAATCGTATTCGTCGCCTCGTTGATTGTCTGATTCTGCAGCTTTGTTTCTTTGGTAAGTCCTTCAATGGCCTGTACAATTTTTTCTGTGACCGCACTGGTCTCCTGAGAGCTTGCGCTTAATTGTTGCGAGGAGGCCGCGACCAAGTCCGTCGAATGGTACACTTGTCCGATCAGCTCTCGTAACGATCTCGCCATTGTATTGTAGGAGTTCGTAAGTTGTCCCATCTCGTCCAATGACTGGTGCGTGCCTTCGGCTGTGAAATCTCCGCTGCCTGCACGATCCATCAATTGCTGAATATGCTTAACCGGTCCTACAATAGCGCGTGTTATCGGTATAATCAGTGCGCCGCCAATAAGGAACGAGATGAGAATAACAATGCTGCTCAAAATAATCGTTCCGCGGTATACGGACTCATTGCTATGATTTAGTTCATCTGCTTGATTGTTGATGTATTGTCCGATTTCTTCGGCTTTTTCATTGACCAGATCACTAGTAACCGCAAACTTGCCAAAGACGGCACTTAACGCCTCGTCCTTACCTTGCTCACTGTTAATCTTTTTAATATTCATGATCTCGTCCTTGAAGAAGGTAAACATTTTGCGGAAGGGATCCACCTGTTCCTTCTCCCACTGGCTGACTGCATTTTGTTCCCAAGACTTGATGTTCGCTTCCATATTGCTTAAGCGCTCATCAATCTCTTTTTCAAGAACAGGCTTTTTGGATGAATCGTAAGTAAGGAGCATTTCCAATAAGAAACCGTATGTAGCACGAGTGTCAGTGCGAATCTGACCCATCTCGCGGATCGTTTGTGATTGATCATACATTTTTTCAGCACTATCTTGGATCTGACCTTGGGCGTAGAAGGATACAGCCCCTATCAAAAGCGTAAACACTAAACCTAATGATCCAATAAGAATGAGCTTGGATTGAATAGGCAAATTCCTTAATTTCCAACGTTGAAGGTTCATGTTGATTCTCCCTTGTGATATAGATAAAATATGGCTCTATTCTAATGTATCGTTTATTTTCGATTGATTTTGTTTAGCTGTAAGTAAAATATTTTTAAATTTTTTCATCTTTTTTCATATACGCCTCATTTATTTCCATGATTATCTATCCGTTCATGATATTGCGTCCTTTTGCAGATGCTCCTATTCCATGAAATCGACATTTACTCCGATCATAATTTTTAATCGGATGAAAGGATGGATGAGGATATATTTTTAATGCGGAAAGAAGCGGAAGTATGTATTCCTGTCGGGTTTTGTGCTATGTTACAGTGTAGTATAATACATGTTCGGGATCATATTTATTGGTTTGTCATGACAAGCAAGCTGCCTAGTGCGTGATGATACGTGCGGATGGGGCTTCTTTTGACTATTTTCGGATCATGTGAACATCAGATTGCCACATTAAGGGGTGGGCTGGGATGATACCTCCATATTTAATTGATTTTTCACTGCAGGACTTGCCTTTGGTAGAGACCGATGTCATTGTGGTTGGCTCTGGCATTGCCGGCTTGTATACGGCTATTCAGGCAAGCCGCCATCAACGCGTCATGCTGATCAGCAAAAAGTCTTTATTTGAGAGCAATACGCGCTATGCCCAAGGAGGGATAGCGGCAGTTATCGCTGAAGATGATTCACCTGATTATCATTTGCAGGATACGCTGATTGCTGGGGCAGGACTCTGTGCGGAGGAGGCGGTCCATGCTCTAGTCCACGAAGGTCCGGATGGGGTAAGGCAGCTTATGCAGATGGGTGCCGAGTTTGACCAAGTGAATGGCGAACTGGCCTTAACGATGGAGGGAGCCCATAGCCATCGACGCATTCTGCATGCGCATGGCGATGCGACAGGCTATGAGATTGTGCGTGCGCTGGCTGAGTATGTGAAGACTTGTTCAAACATTACGCTTTGGGATGATCATTTTGCGATTGATCTTGTGACCATTGATGAGGAGTGTCGAGGCGTACTTGTGCAGCGTCCGGATGGTGAACGTGTGTATGTCACAGGAAAGGCGACGGTACTGTGTACTGGCGGAGGAGGACAGCTGTATCGTTATACGACCAACCCGGACGTAGCGACAGCTGATGGAGTAGCGATGGCTTATCGCGCAGGCGCGATCATTCAGGATATGGAATTTATTCAATTCCATCCGACTTCACTGTGCTATCCTGGCGCGCCGCGATTCCTGATCTCGGAAGCTGTTCGGGGAGAGGGAGCTGTCCTTCGGAATATAAAGGGCGAGCGCTTCATGGAGCAATATCATCATCAATTGGAACTTGCGCCGCGAGACATTGTGGCTAGAGCTATAGTAAGCGAGATGGAGAAGACGAAGTCTACCTTTGTGTATCTTGATATAACCCATGAGAGTGAAGAACAGGTGAAGACACGGTTTCCAACTATTTATGAGACCTGCTTGCGGTATGGCTTGGATCTGTCGAGTGATTGGATTCCAGTTGCTCCAGCTGCGCATTACATGATGGGTGGAGTGAAGACAGACCTGAATGGAGAAACCAATATTAATCGATTATTTGCCTGTGGAGAAACATCTTCTACAGGTGTCCACGGGGCCAATCGATTAGCAAGCAATTCATTATCGGAGGCGATTGTGTTTGGCCGCCGCATTGTAGAGCGTATCAACATGCTTGCGCCGCTGACAGAACCAGTTCCTCATCTTGCTGTGGATGAGAACCGGCACGAATTGCCGATTCAAGCTGTGGTAGAGCGCCGTTTGAAGCTGCAGAAGGTGATGGTGCGATATGTCGGTGTTCGCCGTGATGATCCGGGCCTTAAAAAGGCAATGGACGAGCTGCATCGCCAAATAGGCTTCTTTTCATGCCGTTTGTCTCGCAAAGAGGAGTATGAATTCGCGAATCTGCTCACTTGTGCAATGATGGTAGCAAGATCAGCCAATTGGCGAGAGGAAAGCCGAGGCGCGCATTACCGAGAGGATTATCCGGAACGCAACGATGCCGAGTGGAGCAAGCATACGCTGCTGCACCACAAGCATGGCATAACAGAGGAGCTGATTCATCATGTTTAATATAGATCGTCGATTGTTAAACGAGCAGCTTGCTGCATGGTTAAAAGAAGATGTTGGCACAGGCGATGTGACAACGGCCTTTACCATTCCAGCAGGCCATCAATCAAAGGGTATTATTCATGCTAAGGAAGAGGGCGTCATCGCCGGTATTCCAGTGGCTAAAGCGGTATTTGAGCTTGTTGATCCGGACATTGTCTTCTCCGCTTATGTGGAGGAAGGCAGTATCGTATCCAAAGGCACTGTTCTTATTGAGGTGGAGGGCAGCACACACAGTATTCTTACTGGCGAGCGCTTGGCGCTGAATTTGATGCAGCGCTTGTCTGGTATTGCTACCAAGACGAAGCAATATGCAGCAACGATTGCCGATCTGCCGACTGAGCTTGTCGATACGCGCAAGACGACTCCCGGCCATCGGGCACTGGAGAAGTATGCAGTTCGAGTAGGGGGAGGCAAGAATCATCGCTTCGGCCTCTATGATGCGGTCATGATTAAGGATAATCATATTAAGGGAGCAGGCGGGATTACAGAGGCTGTAGCACGGGCTCGCCGTCATATTCCGTATACGATGAAGGTAGAAGTAGAGACGGAATCCATGGAGCAGGTCAAGGAGGCGCTTCAGGCAGGCGCTGACATTATTATGCTTGATAACATGCCTGCTGCGGCTATGGCTGAGGCAGTGACGTGGATCAGAAGCCAAGCGCCGCATGTGCTGATTGAGGCATCCGGCGGCATTACACTTGATACGATTCGGGAGAAGGCGCTGGCTGGTATCGATGTCATCTCCGTGGGAAGCCTGACCTATTCTTTCCAAGCGCTTGATATCAGCTTGGACCTGAATGAGAAGAAAGGAGCTAGTGGCTCGTGATTTTTGTAATAGATGTTGGCAATACCAATATTGTACTTGGGCTATATAAAGATGAAACACTCATTCACCATTGGCGCCTTGCGACCAATCGCCAGGCAACGTCGGATGAGTACGGCGTGATGGTTCATAATCTGCTCTCGATGGCGCGCTTGTCTGTAGAGGACATTGAAGGCGTCATTATATCTTCTGTCGTACCTCCCATTATTCGTACGATGGAGCAGCTATCTGAGCAGTATTTGAGTCAGAAGCCGCTGATTGTTGGACCTGGCATCAAGACAGGGCTCAATATTCGTTACGATAACCCGCGGGAGGTTGGTGCGGATCGTATCGTTAATGCGGTAGCAGCCATAGAGCGCTATGGGATTGGAAGTCCGCTCGTTATTGTCGATTTTGGAACGGCAACGACGTTTGATGTTATTGATGAAAAGGGAAACTATATGGGAGGGGCTATCGTCCCTGGCATCGGCATCTCCACGGAAGCTTTGTACCAGCGTGCTGCGAAGCTGCCACGCATTGAGCTTACGAAACCCAAGAGTGTGATTGGGCGCAATACGATCCATTCCATGCAAGCAGGAATCATCTTCGGCTATGCAGGCCAAGTGGACGGCATTGTCGACCGGATTGAACGCGAGCTCGGGACGAAGCCGCGCGTCATTGCTACAGGAGGCCTGGCGGAGTTGATTGGAACCGAGTCCCGTCGAATCGAGGAGACAAACGCAAACCTGACGCTGGAAGGGTTATTGTTGATCTATAAACGAAATAAATCGTAACCATTTCTAAAAAAGAACGTCTAATTAATATGGAAGCAATGGGAGGCATATACACCATGGCAACAGATAACAAAGAGCATCAATCAACGGAAAGAGAGCCTCGGGCGGATATGCTTGTCCGCGGTACAGCAATGGGCGGCCAAGTTCGCGTATTTGCTGTTCGCACAACGCATCTTGTCGATGAGCTGCAGAAGAGACACCAGAGCTACCCAACAGCTACAGCAGCACTTGGGCGTACCGTAACTGCAGCCGCGATGATGGGAGCAATGCTTAAAGGAGAAGAGAAATTAACTGTTCAAGTGAAGGGTGACGGTCCGATCGGGCAAATTATTGCTGATGCCAACGCTCATGGAGAGGTGCGCGGCTGTGTAACGCATCCTCAGGTTCATCTAGCCAGCAACAATGAAGGCAAGCTGGATGTAGCAGGAGCCGTTGGGCGCGAAGGGTTCATTCACGTGACGAAGGATCTCGGCATGAAGGAGCCTTATCATGGAAGTTCTCCGATTATCTCGGGCGAGCTCGGTGAAGACTTCACGTATTACTTTGCCTTATCGGAGCAGACCCCTTCTGCAGTTGGACTAGGCGTTCTTGTAGATGTGGATAGTTCGGTCATTCACGCCGGAGGGTTTATTATTCAGCTTCTCCCTGGCTTGACGGATGATCAGATTACAAAGATCGAACAGTCGCTTAGCAATCTCCCACCGATCACAGCATTGCTTGACCAAGGCTTGGAGCTCGAAGAGCTGCTTGACTGGATTGTAGAAGATGTGCAAGTCATGGAGCATCTGCCAATTGTATTCCGCTGCCAGTGCTCAAAAGAACGTGTCGAACAAACACTGATCAGTCTTGGAGAAGGGGAGCTTCAAGCGATGATCGAGGAGGATGGCAAAGCTGAGGTAGTCTGCCATTTTTGCAATGAGACCTATGCTTTTGACCGAGAACAGCTGCAATCTCTTATCGATCAGATGAATGATAAATAAGGAATAATCCGCAAGGATAACGAGACTCGCACATTCGAGAAGCTTGAAGCGGCCAATGGATAGGTTAACAGGTTGCACACTTCATTCCATTCGCTTCTGCTGCTTGCTTCCCTCCTAGTCTCGGCCTTACCTATTCAAAGTACGAGAAGAGATAGCGATTAGATGCTCGGGGGAATTCACTAACGTAAGGGTTGTACAAGATGACCAAAGAAGTAAAGAGCCTGTGGGGCTGTATCCTCGTACTTTTTATTTGTGTAATCATACTAGGGACGATGTTGATTATGGGCGTAGGGCTGCCGCATTCTACATCACTGAATCCAGCACCTGAGTCGAAAGACAGCAAGCCTGTTGCTTCGATTGGAGATCAACTCATCACTCATCAAGAGTGGGTTAAGGAGTTGGAGAGGCAATATGGGAGTCTGGTTCTTGATCGCATGCTGTCGAATAAAGCAGTCCAATTGGAAGCTTCCTCACTTGGCATTGAGGTGAAGCCAGAAGAGGTCGATGCTGAGCTTCGCAGGCAGATGGTGGGATACGACAGTGTCGAATCCTATTATCAGGCGATGCAAGAACAGCTTGGCATGGACTCGGAGCAGATCTATATGGAAACGAGGCAGCATCTCCTGCTGGAAAAAGTAGCGACTTATCCGATCCGCTATACGGATGAAGAAGTGGAGGAGTATGTTGCTAGCCACGTGGAGGACTATGAGCCGTACTTGTCTTATAACCTGTCTCATATCGTGGTTAAGGATGCCACAGCAGCAGAAGAAGCGCTTCAATCGTTGGAGGATGGCGTAGCATTCGTGGATGTTGCAGCGAGTATGTCCATAGATGAGTATTCTTCTGATCAAGGAGGAAGCCTTGGCTGGATAGAAGACGGCGATCCATTCATTGAGAATAACGAGTTGATGGTGGCAAGAAGCCTTACGGTAGGACAATGGTCCGCACCCGTGAAGGTAAAGCAGGGATACGCGATTGTTTTATTGTCAGGTCGCAAGCAGACACCTGTTGAGGACAGTGCTTCGATTCGTGCAAGGGCCCGCAGGGATATGGCATTATCGGATATCGGCTCCCTGCATCAGGTCGAGGAGGTCCTGCGCGAGAAGTATACGGCAAGATTATTAACAGACAAAGAATCCTCATAATCTCATTGGTCCTAGATATGACCAGCAAGCATGAAGCAGCGGAGGGAACGTGTTGATCCTTTTGCTGCTTCCTTCTTTTTACGTGAAAAAGGCAGGGACTTATCACAAGATGACCTTTTCGAAGATTGAAATTTCAAGATAAATGCATGGCAACACAAGGATGAAACAAAAGTACCACATTTTTCAAAATGAGCTATTGACGGATGTTATCGGTTTTGCTAAGATAGAAAGTAATAAAACCTAGTGAATTAGTCGGAAATATAAAAATGGAAAGCAAACATATGGGAGGGTATCAACATGGCAAGAATCGTGAATAGTGTGACGGAATTGATCGGGGATACACCGCTTGTGCGCTTGAATCGCATTGTCCCTGAGGGCAGTGCAGAGATCTATGTTAAGCTTGAGTACCAAAACCCAGGATCGAGCGTAAAGGACCGCATTGCATTAAGCATGATCGAAGTAGCAGAGGCTGAAGGAATTCTCAAGCCAGGAGATACCATTGTTGAGCCTACTAGCGGCAATACAGGCATTGGTCTTGCTATGGTAGCGGCTGCTAAAGGCTACAAGGCTATACTGGTTATGCCAGAGACTATGAGCTTGGAGCGCCGCAATCTGCTGCGCGCATATGGGGCTGAGCTGGTGCTCACTCCGGGATCTGAGGGAATGAATGGTGCGGTTCGCAAGGCAGAGGAATTGGCGGAAGAGAATCAAAGCTATTTTATTCCTCAGCAGTTCAAAAACCAAGCTAATGTCAAAATCCACCGTGAGACAACGGGTCCTGAGATTGTAGAAGCGATTAATGGTCTGGATGGCAAGCTGGATGCTTTTATAGCAGGTATTGGTACAGGCGGGACGATCTCTGGTACGGGCGAAATTTTGAAACAGAACTTCCCTGGCGTCAAAGTTGTTGCTGTAGAGCCTGCAGCATCACCTATCCTATCTGGAGGCAAACCTGGTCCTCACAAGATTCAAGGTATCGGCGCCAACTTCATTCCGGATATTTTGAACCAAGAAGTGTATGATCAAATCATTACGATCGAGAATGATGACGCCTTTGAAACAGCTCGCCGTGTAGCGAAGGAAGAAGGCTTGCTCGTAGGCATTTCTTCTGGTGCGGCGATTAATGCTGCGCTTCAAGTGGCAGCTGAGCTTGGTGAAGGCAAGCGTGTCATCGCTGTTGTACCGAGCAATGGCGAGCGCTACTTGAGCACACCTTTGTTTAATTTTGACAATTAAGGATGGATGGAAATCTTCAGCCCCTGTGAGACTTTGCGCTTCATGCGAGAGCCTCACAGGGGCTTTTGCTGGTGTTATTGATGTGTAATCAAGCGCGGTAAGACAAGGATGTCCTCTAACGATTGATGTTGAGTCTGATTAGCATGGGGCAAATTATATTAGGGGCGCCAGCTGTCATCCATCTTGTTATATTATGGAATTAATTGCTGGTATGGATTGACTCTCTCTGTAATTTCGCATTAAATATAGAAGTATTCCTTTTTACGGACAAGATCGTATATCAATAGAGGATCATATTCCGATATAGAGGCGAGCGTGATATGAATGGCCATGATAGGCTGGAATGGAACTTTATTGACGGATAAGGATGCTGTGATTCCGGTAGGGGATCACGGCTTTTTGTACGGACTTAGTTTGTTTGAAACGATGCGCACGTATAAGGGTCAGCCCTTTCGATTAGAGCAGCATCTGGAGCGGCTGCATGAAGGATGCCGTGCCTTAGGCATTAAGCTGAGTTTAGAGGCCGAGCCGCTAAGGATGCATATTCAAGAAGTGATGCACGCCAACAGGCTTGAAGAAGCCTACATTCGGCTTACTGTGAGTGCAGGCGAGCAAGGCGTAGGACTGCCGACAGGGGATTATTTGGCGCCTACGGTGATTGTGCTGGCCAAGCCGCTTCCTGATCTCCCCTCCTCCCTGTACGAACAAGGCAAGCCGCTGCAGCTGCTGAGGATAAGACGCAACACGCCTGAAGGAGAAATCCGGTTCAAGTCAGGCCATTATATGAATAATATTTTGGCGAAGCGAGAGCTTATGCAGTATGAATCAGCTAAGCTTGGAGCAGAAGGGCTGCTTTTCACGGCGGAGGGAGATGCAGCAGAGGGAATCGTCAGTAATATCTTTGCGATATCTGAACATACACTTTTTACGCCTCCGATCCATACAGGCATTCTTCCCGGAATTACGAGAGCCGTCACGATCGAGATTGCAAAGCAGCTGGGCATCCCTGTTGTAGAGCGAACATTCGGAAGAGAGATGCTGCTGCATGAATGTGATGAGCTGTTCATCACGACTTCCGTTCAGGAGCTCGTCCCGATTACAGCAGTATGGGATGAAGCCAATCATCTCGTACAAGTGGGGAGCGGCAAGGCGGGACCATTAACGATCCGCTTGCTTGAAGCCTACCGATCGATTGCTTGGAAAGAAGCACAAGTGGATGAGAATAGGTAGTTGTGTAAGGAAAGGGGTATTGGAATGCTTGCACCAACCATATATATTCGGAACTATCAATGGAACGAAGCAGCTGTTCAACTGGGACACGACACGCTTGTGATGGGGATTGTGAATGTTACACCGGATTCTTTCTCTGATGGAGGAAAGTATCAGCATGTGGAAGCGGCTGTCGCTCATGCGAGAGAGCTTGTGGCAGATGGAGCTCATATCCTTGATATTGGCGGCGAATCGACTCGCCCTGGTCATGCTCCTGTAGCTGAGGAAGAAGAGCTGCGCAGGGTGATCCCTGTTATTCAGGCTATTCATGAAGATATGCCGCATATCCCGTTGTCCATTGATACGTATAAGTCCAATGTCGCGAGGCAAGCCCTACAGGCAGGGGCCCATATTATTAATGATGTATGGGGCGGCAAGCGGGACCCTCATATTCTGCAGGTTGCAGTCGACTATCAATGCCCGATCATTCTCATGCATAACCGCGAGTCAACAAATTATGAGGATTATATCTCAGATGTGCTTCAAGATCTCCAGGATGTTGTCGAATCAGCAATTGCCGCGGGAATCTCCAAAGATCTAATCTGGCTGGATCCTGGAATAGGCTTTGCGAAGACGGGAGCGGACAATCTTAAGCTTATGCACCATCTGGACGAACTGGTTGCGCTTGGGTATCCCGTGCTGCTTGGCACTTCCCGCAAGCGATTCATTCGTGATGTGCTGGAACTGCCTGTGGATGATGTTGTAGAGGGAACGGCAGCAACGGTGTCGCTAGGCATTGCACAGGGCTGCCAGATTGTTCGTGTTCATGATGTAAAGGCGATTGCACGAACGGCAAAGATGATGGATGCCATGCTCGATAAAAACATCGCTGCTCCTTCATCTCATTGTTAACATATTTGAATCTAGATAGCTTGGCATGAATGAGCAGCAGGCAAGTTATATCGTCATGCGTAGATGTTCATGATAAAACAAAATAATTTGTCAGAAAATGCCTTCTCTATTGTAGAAGTGCAGATGTTGACATGTTACTATAGCGGAGGGATGTGCTTCGTATGAGCCATTTGCATCAAGGTATTGCACCTTATCCCAAGACAAAGATAGTAGGATTGGACCGCATGAAGCTTAAGCGCATGTCGTTCTATGGAAAGCATGGTGTGTTTGAGGAGGAGCGAGTGCTGGGTCAGAGCTGGTATGTCGATTTGGATCTGCAGATTGATATGCAGGCAGCAGGACTTGATGATAATCTTGAACAGTCCATTAATTATGCTGAGCTTCATGCAGCGGTTAAGCAGATCGTCGAGCAAGAGTCCTATCAACTGGTAGAGACCTTGACAGAGCGCATTGCCTCTATGCTGCTTCATCAGTTCTCTAGAATTAACGAAGCGACCGTGCGTGTTACGAAGCCGAACCCACCTTTTGATATTCATTTTGACGGCGTAACGATAGAGATGACTCGAGCACGCATGATAGAAGGCGAGGAAAGCGAATGACGGTTTCACGTACGGCTTATATGGCATTAGGGTCCAATCTGGGCGAGCGGGATCGGTATCTGAGCGAAGCGCTTCATTTGCTTCAGAATCATCCTCAGATTGAAGTGATTCGAGTCTCTTCTATATATGAGACCGATCCTGTCGGCTATGAGGATCAGCCTGCGTTTTTGAATATGACGGCAGCTGTCCGTACAACGCTTGGTCCAGAGGAACTTCTCCAGCTGATGCTTCAGACAGAGCAGCTTCTAGGCCGCGTACGGAATGTTCGCTGGGGTCCAAGGACGATTGATCTTGATTTGCTATGGATGGAACAACTACATTGGAAGAGTGACAGCCTTCTCCTCCCTCATCCGCGTATGGGGGAACGGCTATTTGTACTCGTTCCGCTCTCTGAAATTGTGTTACAATCAGAGACTGAACTGTACGAATTCGTGAAAGAATGCTTGGGCACACTGGAAGGAAAGGAAGGAATTCGACTGTGGAATCGTCTAGAGTCAACAAGCGAATTCGTGCCTTCCGCAAGCTTCGAGGATTAACACAGCTACAGTTAGCGGAGATGACGAATTTGTCGATCACTATTATTGGTGAGATAGAAAGAGGCAATCGTGCGGCGGATGACCAAGTGGTCGAACGCATTGCATACGCATTACGCATATCCGTTATTGAACTGGTTGGAGAAGGATAAATGAAGGTCAGCAAGAGGAAGGAGTGAACGGGATGCTTAAGATTTCCAATATAGAAATGAAGAATCCGGTCGTGCTTGCACCTATGGCAGGCGTAACAAATCCGGCATTCCGATTGATTGCAAAGGAATTCGGCTGCGGCTTAGTATGCGCAGAGATGGTAAGTGATAAAGCGTTGGTGCATGGCAACGAGCGCACACGTGAGATGCTGTTCGTGGATGAGCGGGAGAAGCCGCTCAGCTTGCAGATCTTTGGGGGAGATCGCAAGTCGCTTGTAGAAGCTGCGAAGATTGTCGACAAGGAATCCAATGCCGATATCATTGATATCAATATGGGCTGCCCTGTACCGAAGGTGACGAAATGTGATGCAGGCGCACGCTGGCTCTTGGACCCGAACAAAATATATGAAATGGTATCAGCCGTTGTTGATGCGGTTGATAAGCCTGTCACCGTCAAAATGCGCATCGGCTGGGATGATGACCATATCTATGTGGTGGACAATGCACTTGCTGTTCAGCGTGCTGGCGGTCAAGCCGTAAGCGTGCATGGACGTACACGCGAGCAATTGTATACAGGAACGGCAGATTGGAGCTACATCAAGCAGGTAAAAGAAGCACTCGACATTCCGGTTATTGGCAATGGCGATGTGTTCACGCCTGAAGATGCTCGCAACATGATGGATACAACAGGCTGCGATGGCGTCATGATTGGACGCGGTGCTTTGGGCAATCCGTGGATGTTGTATCGTACGATTGAATATCTTACACACGGCACGCTTCCATCAGACCCATCACCAGAAGAAAAGATTCGCATTGCCATATTGCATATGGATCGCTTGATCGCTATGCGTGGCGAGCATGTTGCGGTTAAGGAGATGCGCAAGCACTTGGCTTGGTACCTGAAAGGCTTGCCTGGCGCAGCTAGAGTAAAGGACCGCATTATGGAGGAATCTCATCGTGATGAAGTGATTCGAATGCTGGAGGAATTGGTGAACGCCGGCGTCTTTGATCGTCACACTCAACGTGAACAGCGCAATGCTAACGAAGACGAGTCCTCTGCAGCACAATGAAGCGTTTTCAAATAGGGGTGTGGGGGTTCATTGACTTTTGTATATCCATCCCATATAATTCAACAATAGAAAAAATGATCGGACCTTATAGCCGTCCGTGATGACGTTGAATCCCAACGTTTATTCATTGTGACATGAAGTCATGATATGGGCATTCAGCCATATGATGGATTAAGATGAATTCGCTACGATGATGGTGCGAAAATAAAGATCATGACAGGAGAATCGGTAAAGATGAGCGATAAAGAAGTTATTCTAACCCCTGAGGGTCTTAAGAAGCTTGAAGAGGAGCTTGAGAATCTCAAATCAGTAAAGCGTCGTGAGGTTGCAGAGCGTATTAAGATTGCTATTGGCTACGGGGACCTGAGTGAGAACTCCGAGTATGAAGATGCAAAGAACGAACAAGCCTTTATTGAGGGCCGGGTTATTACGCTTGAGAAAATGCTCCGCAATGCTCGCATCATTAACAGCGATGAGATCGACACAGATACGGTAAGCATCGGGTCTACGGTCATGGTAGAAGATATGGAGTTTGGCGATCAAATGGAATATACGATCGTGGGTACAGCTGAATCCGATCCATCCCAGAACAAGATTTCCAATGAGAGCCCTGTTGGCAAAGCGATTCTTGGGAAGCAAAAGGGTACCGTTGTTGATGTTAACGTGCCAGCAGGCGTTATTCAATATAAGATTATCGAAATTAAGCGCTCTTAAGGGACGCGGTTCTATGTTAAGATAGAAGTTAAGGCTGAGAGAAGCTTCCGCACCGGAAGCTTCTTTCCATAAGCACGTCTCTTCATACGGTTAACGGAGCTGTTGGAATTCGGCAGAACCGTTTGCCGTTGCGTTGTTTTCAGAATAACAATAAATGGATTGCAAGCATGCACCATCTAAAGGAGTGTTTCTTGTGACAGATACCGTCAACCAAGAAGTAGAACTAAGCGAATTGCTGCAAATTCGTCACGGAAAATTGGACGAGCTTCGCAAGCTTGGTGTAGACCCGTTTGGAACGAAGTTTACTCGTACAACGACGGCAAAGGAAGTACTGGACCAATATAGTGAGCTTAGTAATGAAGAGCTCCAAGAGAAGCATATCGAAGTAAGCCTTGCTGGACGTATCATGGCAAAGCGCGGCATGGGCAAGGCAAGCTTTGGCCATATTCAAGACTTAAGCGGACGCATTCAAATCTACGTTCGCCAGGACACTGTTCCTACAGAAAAGTATGAAGCATACTCGATGCTTGATATCGGAGATATCGTCGGTGTGCACGGTACGGTATTTAAGACAAAAACGGGTGAGACTTCGATTAAAGTAACGGATCTAGAGGTGCTTACTAAGTCCCTGTACCCATTGCCTGATAAATTCCATGGACTAAAAGACGTTGAGCTTCGCTATCGTCAGCGCTATGTGGATCTCATCATGAGTCCAGATGTTCAGCAGACGTTTATTGCTCGCTCGAAGATCATTCAATCGATGCGTCGTTATTTGGATTCCCTTGGCTACCTGGAAGTTGAAACACCAACTTTGCATGCCATTGCAGGCGGTGCTGCTGCGCGCCCATTTATTACACACCACAATGCGTTGGATATGCAGCTTTATATGCGTATTGCCATTGAGCTTCATCTGAAGCGTTTGATCGTTGGCGGATTGGAAAAAGTGTATGAGATCGGCCGCGTTTATCGTAACGAGGGGATTTCGACTCGCCATAACCCGGAATTCACGATGATTGAATTGTACGAAGCTTATGCCGACTACGAAGATATCATGCGCCTTACAGAAAATATGATTGCTCACATCGCGCAAGAGGTGCTTGGTACGACGAAGATCGAATATCAAGGCCACGAGGTGGATCTGACTCCGTCTTGGCGCCGTGTGTCCATGGTAGAGGCGATTAAAGAAGTGAAGGGCGTAGACTTCTCTGTTCAAATGACAGACGAGGAAGCTCATGCCCTCGCAAAAGAACATCATGTTCCTGTAGAGCCTCACTTTACATTTGGCCATATCGTAAATGCCTTCTTCGAAGAGTTCGTTGAAGCAACTTTGATTCAACCTACGTTTGTAACGGGTCATCCAATTGAGATTTCCCCACTTGCCAAGAAGAAAGAAAGCGATCCGCGCTTTACTGATCGCTTCGAGCTGTTCATCGTGGCGCGTGAGCACGCAAATGCGTTCACTGAGTTGAACGATCCGATCGATCAGCGCCAACGCTTCGAAGCACAGCTTCAAGAGAAAGAGCAAGGCAATGACGAAGCTCATGACATGGATGATGACTTCATTCGCGCGCTTGAGTACGGTATGCCGCCAACAGGTGGTCTCGGTATTGGTGTTGACCGACTTGTTATGCTGCTTACGAATGCGCCATCGATTCGCGATGTGCTGTTGTTCCCGCATATGCGTGATCGTGGCAATATGTAATTAGATTGTAACTCTCAATTGTCTTCGTGTTTGTTTGCAGTAGTTCTTAACGGATAGAGAGGCTTGAAGCAGAAGCCTCTCTATCTTCATTAGTAGTCGACTTGCAGCTACATTGTAGGATGTTCTCTGTATATAGGAGCAATCCCATCTGAGGTGGTTACACGGCAGTGAGGTTGGGTAAAAGAATAGAGGGAAGATGTTTCAAGTATAAAAAATGATTTGGTTGGTTTTTCCTGTTGCATAGGTATTGTTCCTATGATATATTAATTAAGTCGCCGCTGATAAGGCGGTTGAGACAAAGCAAAATTGTTCTTTGAAAACTGAACAACGAGTGAAACATTATTGAGAA
>NZ_FXAZ01000001.1 GCF_900177815.1 Paenibacillus aquistagni
AGACCCCTTGAAGACGACGAGGTAGATAGGTTGGGGGTGGAAGCACAGCAATGTGTGGAGCTGACCAATACTAATCGGTCGAGGGCTTATCCTAAGAAATAAGATGACTTTACTTCCTTCACGATCAGTTTTCAGGGTGCAAGCCTTGAATAGACGATTTTGAGCTGCACGCCTTTTAAGAGGTTTGAACTTTTGCTGGGGATTAAGCTCTGCAGGATGACAGCGCAAAAATCAGGTTTGGTGACGATGGCGAAAGGGTTCCACGCGTACCCATCCCGAACACGACCGTTAAGCCTTTCAGCGCCGATGGTACTTGGACCGCAGGGTCCTGGGAGAGTAGGACGTTGCCAAGCCAACCTTTCTTTAATAGGAATACATCATCATATGAGTTCTTATTAAAGAATAACAGAGTGTAGTCGACACTGATTGCACAACTATACACGATTATTCCCTGATAGCTCAGTTGGTAGAGCACTCGACTGTTAATCGAGTTGTCACAGGTTCGAGTCCTGTTCGGGGAGCCATATGGAGAGATGTCCGAGTTTGGTCGAAGGAGCACGATTGGAAATCGTGTAGGCGCCACAAGCGTCTCGGGGGTTCGAATCCCCCTCTCTCCGCCAGTTACTTTCATGCGGCCCGTTGGTCAAGGGGTTAAGACACCTCCCTTTCACGGAGGTAACAGGGGTTCGAATCCCCTACGGGTCACCATATGGACACTTAGCTCAGCTGGGAGAGCACCATCTTGACAGGGTGGGGGTCAGCGGTTCGAACCCGTTAGTGTCCACCATAGAAGCTTATATCTTCAAAAAGATACATAGCGAGTAGAAATTAATATCTTGGACGCTTAGCTCAGCTGGGAGAGCATCTGCCTTACAAGCAGAGGGTCGGCGGTTCGATCCCGTCAGCGTCCACCATAATATCGCGGGGTGGAGCAGTCTGGCAGCTCGTCGGGCTCATAACCCGAAGGTCGTAGGTTCAAATCCTGCCCCCGCAACCAATCCACACATGGAGCTGTGGTGTAGAGGCCTAACATGCCTGCCTGTCACGCAGGAGACCGCGGGTTCGAATCCCGTCAGCTCCGCCATTTTCATCTTAAGTGAGGCCCGTTGGTCAAGGGGTTAAGACACCTCCCTTTCACGGAGGTAACAGGGGTTCGAATCCCCTACGGGTCACCACTAAGAGCCATTAGCTCAGTTGGTAGAGCACCTGACTTTTAATCAGGGTGTCGAAGGTTCGAGTCCTTCATGGCTCACCAGTTTCATACATGATGCCACAGCGTGGCTTTGCCTCTGATATTATCAGAGGTTTTTTTGTATATCTCGTAAAAATAGCATTGCACAATCCAGCTAGTATCGATAGGATAGGTCAAGTAGATTAAGGTGAATACATCGTCTTTTTTCATAAACGAGAGTCTATCAGTCAGGAGAATGCCATTATGCTAAAAAATATGACAGAGGGAAATCCTGCGAAGTTAATCTTCATGTTCACAATCCCTTTGTTAATCGGGAACTTGTTTCAACAGCTCTACAGTATGGCTGATACGTTAATTGTAGGTCGAACAATTGGGGTTGGAGCACTGGCTGCTGTTGGTGCCACGGGGAGCATTACTTTTCTTATTATCGGCTTTGCGCAAGGCTTAACCGTCGGTTTCTCTATTGTAACCGCTCAGCGCTTTGGCGCAGGTGATGAGCGTGGAGTCAGGCAAAGTGTAGCGGTTAGCGCACTCCTCAGTCTCATTATTACCATTATCCTTACGACACTAAGCGTTCTTTATGCGAGGTCCATCCTTGAATGGATGCAGACTCCGCCTGAGATAATAGATCAAGCCTATCAATATATCAACATCATCTATTGGGGAATTGCCGCTTCGGTATTGTTTAACCTGCTGTCCAACATTATACGGGCTTTAGGAGACAGTCGGACGCCTTTACTATTTCTTATTATCGCATGCGTGCTGAATATAATCTTGGATTTATTGTTTATTTTAGGCTTCTCCATGGGTGTAGAAGGTGCAGCTTGGGCAACCGTCATCTCACAGCTTGTATCAGGAATTCTCTGCTTGTGTTATATGATTAAGAAGCTTCCCATTGTTCGCTTGACCCGTGCTGAATGGAAAGCTGATAAGCAAGCATGGATAGAGCATATGCGATTGGGGCTGCCGATGGGCTTCCAATCTTCGATTATTGCGATCGGCGCGATTATCCTTCAAGCAGCCTTGAACAGCCTTGGGGCAATGTCGGTAGCCGCTTATACTGCTTCACAGAAAATTGATATGGTCGCGACAATGCCAATGGCATCCTTCGGCATGACGATGGCTACATATGCCGCTCAAAACTACGGAGCAAGGAAGTTCGAGCGAATACGCCAAGGGGTCAAGCAATGCTGTATCATGTCGGTTAGTTTTAGTGTTGTTGTAGGCTTGATTATTATTTTAGCTGGACATAAGCTCGTGGAGATCTTTGTTGGACCCGGGCATCCTGAGGTCATTGAGCTAGCCCAAACCTATCTCGTCATTAACAGCGTCATGTATTTTGTTTTAGCGTTTTTATTTATATTTCGTTTTACTCTGCAGGGATTGGGCCAGAGCTTTGTTCCGACCTTTGCGGGTGTTATGGAACTTGTCATGCGTATTTTTGCGGCGATCATATTGGCTGACTATCTTGGGTTTGCGGGAGTATGTCTTGCGAATCCATTGGCTTGGCTCGGGGCGTGCATTCCGCTGACCATTGCTTATGTTATGTCTGTTAAAAAGCTGGTCTATCGCATATAGCTGATGCATAGCTAGACGAGCTGAACTTATATTCCTTAATCCTCAACGTTTAAAAGGTTGGAGCTCCTGCTAAAGCAGGTGCCCAACCTTTTTTATTAGGAAAATGAACATTCCGCTCCATATATTCAAAGTGTTGTGACAAGAAACTATTTCACTTGCAGTTCGCGTACCGCAAATGTTCAGTAGACATTCTATGCTGTTAGCCAACATCAATGTGCTTCATTCTGTTGGTTTGTTGAACGGTATCATCCCTCCTGATCGGACGTGTTACGTTCATTCAGCCTTAGCCATAATGGCCAAGTTGATATGGCTCGTCGTCATGGCGTTCCCCCTTCTTGATGCTTGGATTGAAGATGCTTCAGCACAACCTGATACAAATTGGCAGAATTAATGTGCTGGTGGGAAGCGTGCCAGATCACTTGACCATGATCGATGAACAGAATTTGCGGTGAAACGTGAGGAATGCCAAACTGAGCTGTAATTTGATTAGATAGCTGCTTCTCCTCAAGCACACGAACAACATAGATATGGATCTGACTGGCGATTGGCGCATACCGATTGATAAATAGATTAAGCGCCGAATGAGCCACACGGCTGGAGCCGCATTGGCTGCTATGCTTATACAACAGCACCGGTATCGTGCTGGACTCTTGAATGACAGACTGCAATTGCTCTAAGGTCTGTATAATCATTAATCCCGACATAGGCGACCCTCCTGTTCTGACTAAAAAGAGGCTGATAGGGAAAAAGCAGCTATGTATAAGCAGCAGTGCTGCGTTCTAGTGTCCTCATCTCCTTCATAAACTATTGCAGCATCAAGTTCAAAGAGAGGAGTTTATCGACATGTGGACATTGGATGGGATAACGTTTCTGCTGCTCTTTCTGGCAGCTTATCGATTGACACGCTTGATCGTATTTGACGACATTACCTCTTTTATTCGCAAGCCCTTCATTGAAGAGAAGTTCGAGCTTAATGACAAGGGCATGCTAGTTGCAGTCATAGAACAGAAGGGAGGAGCCTTTCATCGCTTCATGGGCAAGTTGTTGAGCTGCTATTGGTGCACCGGAGTATGGGCATCAGCAGCCGTTGTGCTGCTCTATCTGGTTGTGCCTGATGTTGTAAGCACACCTCTGATCTGGATATTGGCGATAGCAGGCGCAGCAGGCATTCTAGAGTCTTTCGTGAAGGGGTAAGAGCTTGAACTTACCCCTTGTCTTGATGGGATAAACATGGAGTTAAGAAGGAGTCAGGACAATCGTCGGTCTCTTAGAACGCTTCTCTAGCATATGATACATCATGGATGGTGGTGAATCGCTTTAGACAAGAGCAAGAGTGGACATCAGCCTATCAACCCGGTGCAAAAAGGTATGCTCTCTCTGCGTTCTAGCTATTGCACGAGCAGCTATCGCTTCTCTTTCTTCTTGCTGATTTAGATAGTGCATGATAAGCTCGGCACCTTCTTTTGGGGACTGGAAGCCAACGATTTCCTTGTCAGGCTCATAATATGTGCTGAGATCGGCTCGATAATCGATAAGCTGGAAAGCCTGGCAGGCTGAGATATCAAAGGTTCGATTATTGATGGAATGGGCGGGTGCGCCAGTACGATTCTTATCCAAGTAGCGATCGTCTTCACTGCGGTGAAGATTAAGTACAATTTTCGCTCCATTGAAGTAGCGAGGAGTTTCGGTAAAATTAATCCATTTGCTCCTTAATTGAGGTCGTACGCCTCGAGACCAATCCACGTGCTCCCAAAAATGGCCAATGAGATGAACGCGAGTCGATGGCGGGAGATAATGAAGCATCTCTTGCATCGTATCCAGTCTGTTTTTGTAGCCGGTGCCAATGAAGCATACGTCGGTACTGTAACTTGGATGTACTGGATAAGGCTTGAAAATATCCAGATCGGTTCCTAAAGGAAGATGAAAGACTTCTTTGCAGCCGTGAGCTTTATAGTACGGTATGCAGCCTGAATCAATCGTGAATATCGTGTCATAGGCAGCAGCGACTTCAAGGGCGTTGTCAATCGCATACGGATCATCAACAAACCATACTGCCGTATGGAAGCCCAGACTGCGAATTTGATGAACAATGGTTATCGGAAGATGTGATTTGGGACCGCATAAGGTGATAACAAGGTCAGGTGCATGCTCTCTGATTGCAGGAATAAGCTCTGTCAAAGGCCGACGATTCGTCAGAAAGAATGTTGTGTCATAACCGGCTGCGATCAAGGCCTTGATTAACGCATTATCCAGAATATCAATAGGCCTGCGATAACCTGAGGTGATATAAAAAAGTTTCATGGCGGAACCTCCGCATGACAAAGGTCTAAGAAGAAAAAAGGGATGGTTGGTTTACCACCCCATAACGGTCTGTACAATTGGTTAAAGATAAGCTTAGGTCGGGAATGGATAAGGAACGCCAGGGAAGATGTCTGGGCATTGCGGCGGGAATGTAACCACACAAGGATTCTCTGGGATTGGAATCTCTTGACGAGGCTGGCAGAGCTCCGCTTCGATGATAAGCTTAACGATTGCCGTGACCTGAATGCTCTGGCAGATTACGATGTCCACGTTGACGAAGGTGTCATCCACAACATCCAACACTTCGATCCGAGTAGCAGTCGGAACAATGTGGACATTGACATCTGTTCCAGGAGGCGCACAGAGAAGAACTTTTTCAAAGCGAACAAAGCTCTTCGTGTAACGGCAGTGAACGACGTTAGGTACAACCGAAGTATCAATGATGGTCACTTCATACGTACCAGACTTGCGGATAATAACACGCTGCAGTGTGACAGGCGTTGTGCCCACGGTTACGACAATATTTTCTCTGATAGAGCCCGGCTTCTCAACGGATTCTACATCAAGCACTGCAACTTCCACTCTATAAGAGCTTGGTAATGGCAAGCACAGTGCAGGGTCGATCGTAGATTCGTCGACAATTTGGGTCACTTTCAACACCCAGTCGAATATTTTAGGAACCTCAATACACTCCAAAGAGGGTAGAGGCAAATATTCCGGGACCTGTTGACCTTGGACTAATTTGCTCTCCATTAAGGTTTCAAGCCTCCTTTGTAGAATTCAAATTCAATAACATTCTATGGAGCGCCCGAGAAAAGGTGACGACACCCCATCATTTTATTTTTCTGGAGGATTGTTATGGAGCATTCAGCCTTTCACCGCATCTCGTCAGAGCTTCACTGGTTAAGCAAAACAACGACACGCAAGCTGACCCATGTTGTGCATTGCAAAAACCTTCCTCCCTCCATTACATCGTGGTCACTTAAAGGCTCAATCTGCGATTATTGCGCGCTGTACCTCCCTGAGGGGTTATTCATCCTTGTACGCACTGTGGATGAACTGCTGCTCCTGCGTGAAGCCAATCAAGCTTGGCTGGAGCTGCGGCTCGCAACCTCAAGGAACGTAACTGCCCCATATATATGTAAGGAAGGGGAGTCCATATACATAAGTTATGTGATGGTGGAAGAAGGGAAGCTTCGCTTTGTCGTCAGATCGTTAGCTAGCGGCGTATGGAATTCACAAGAAGCAGGTCGCAAGCTGCATTCGCCACAGGGGCAATGGAAGGTTAAACAGTCTGCTTTCAGTCTTGGCGATGCCCACATGCTGTACGGATTGCTTCAGCTTCATATCGAGGAAGAGCAGCTGGATATTCTGGTATGCGTGCGCATCAATCTTCTTGATGTACAATCAGCCCATTGGCAGGAACTGGGTCGGCATTATGGAGGGACTGGAGACTGGCAGCTGTCGTTAGCTAGAGATGAAGGGAACCTGCACCATGCTTCATGGGGGATTCCAATCGATGACTCTCATGGCTGTCACTACTACTATTGTACGCTTCATGCAATGAGGCCGCGGCCTGTCCTTGTATGGAAGGAGGAAGGAACACAATCGAGTGTTCCGCATTTCATTTTTGGCAATGGGCTGATGCTGTTGTTATTTATGAGAGAAGACGGTCATATGGTATATGGAATCTCTCTTGATCAAGGCAGGCATTGGCAAAGAGCCAATTGGATCTCATTTGGAGATAAGTCCTCGTTTTTATTTACACAAATCACTGGTGTAAGAGATGAGCAGTACTACCCGATGACGGCGCTTGGCGTAGGCGATCCGGAATATCGCATCTTCAATTGGTTTGACTTGTGCTGCCCATGGCTTTTTTGGCAAAATGAGAATCCTTATGTACTTCATCATGCATTGGAAGCGCAGCTGTCTTATCTTCACTCCTTAATAAAAGAAAAAGCAGCGGATTGGGTGTACGAAGTGACGCATCTTGCAGAACAGAAGGCGGCAATCGACCAGCAATTGCAACGAATCATGGTACAGTGGGAGACGTTGGAGCATAAGGAGAAGGAGCTTGAGTCAAGATTACGTCTTCTTGCTACTGCAGATGACATGGAACATTTGCCGCTTCGTCACATACGATAACCATAGGTCGACATTAGCGGAGGGAATGAAGATGTATATTGTAGTGAACGGGAGCATGTTTCGTGAATTGCGAGATTCACTGCTGCCCGATATTGTGCAGATGCTTGGTGAAGCATCATTTCCATTTAAGCTGGACCAAGCCCAGAATACACTTAGGATTACGCACCCGATTATGGGGAATCAGATCATTATAGTGTGTGAGAATCCAGCTCTTCAACAAGCTTTAGTGCTGAAGGCAGGCGATATGCTGGAGGAGTGCGGGTTTTATGTCACGATTCTTGAACGAATAGAGGATCAAGCAGCCGTCATTCAAGCTATGGATAAAGAAAAGCCGATCCTTTGGCTGAAGCTGCAGCAAGGAAGCAGTCAGGAGTGGAGTGCCCAATTTTCTTTTCAACAAATGAAATGGAGCAAATCACTAGCACATCGCATCATTAATCAACTGTCCCGCTGTTCAGATCTGGAGATTCAAGGCGTTCAATTTAACTGGAAAAATATGATAGGATCCATTGTTGCAAAGTCCGATCCCCCTTTTCCAGCCGTCACTTTGAATTGCGGAAGCGTAGAGGGATTATCGAGCTTCCAGCAGGGATTGCTCGCACAAGGCTTAGTAAAGGCGATTACATCCGTATACACGGATAGGCCTATATTGGAAGTGCTGCGCGCATTGCGATCCTTGGCTTATGAGCCAGGTGTCCATCCCCAGGTTCAACAGGAGGGGGTTACCGTAAGCAAGCCTTCCACAGAGCACAAACCGGATCATCGTGAACAGCAGCATCATTCAACAGCGCAGGATCAGGCTGGCGCATATGCTGCAAAGGCAGATCATCAAGCAGCACCAACCCATTCGTCAGCTGCTCATACAGTTAGCGAAGCAAGAGGGACGGCGGGTACCGATCAGCTGATGGTCGAATCCCATCAAGCAGCTTCGCCTGAAGGATCAGAAGCAGCAGTAGCGGAACAGCCAACGGATACAAGGCGTACTAAGGTGAAGAAGCTGGCTCGCCTCCATCGTTCCTATGATCAAGTGCGCAGCCATCACGAAGAGTACGAGAAGGAAGCATGTGCCAAGGGTGAAGGCTTAGATAACAAACCCGTTGCAGCACAAGCAGAAGCGAAGCTTATTGAATCCGCTTTGCGAGAAGAGGAAGCACCAAAGGCAGTGCTAGAGCAAGACCTAGCATCTAGCACTTTAAATGAAACGAATGAAAGCAATAACGATGTGAGGCGTCACAATCAAGTCTTACAAACCGAACAGGCAGCCTTAGATCAGACTGATTCTCCAGAAGCAGACTCAACGAAGGATGAAGAGCAGAAGATGAAGAAGCCGCCTTCCTATTCTACATTTCTATTATTGAAGGTTACTCATCAAGGAAAGGAAGCGCCAGATCGTGCTTTAGGTAATGCTTCAGGTAATGACAGACAGCGCGGTCAATCCTTTATGACCTATATGAATCAATTATCGACAGCCAAAGAGCCTGAGCGCAAGCAGCAGGAGATACCGACATTTAATATGTTGACCAACAAGAAATCCAATAAATCTTAGGAGCGTAGATGTGATCACCATTACAGCCCAAGCATATCGAGAGTTAGCTGGATATTGCGTTTCCAAGCTTCCAGTGGAAGCGTGTGGGTTATTGTCCGGCAGAGAGGGAATAGCGGAGACCTGCTGGCCGATCACGAATCGGGAGGAGAGTCCGACAGCCTTTACGATGGATGAGGCAGAGCTTGATATGGTGCTGGAGGAGATTGAGCGATCCGGCGAAGAGCTGGTAGGGATGTTTCACTCCCATCCGACAGCAGCGGCGAAGCCGTCACCCTTTGATAAGGAGCATATCGTGTTCCCTTGCTCGTATCTCATTTTATCCCTTGCCAGCGGCAGGCCTCGCCTTCGGTCCTACAAGCCTCAAGAGGGCGAGCTAATCCCAGAGAGAATCACGATTATATACGATAAATAAGGTATCCTCCCCTAAGAAGGGAAGGATACCTTTTCTTCGACTGCATAGGCATGTCGTAGTAAGGATAGCTCGAATTACAGTATAGTTGATTGATAAATATCTGCTGCGAATGATAGACCAGCAGTATTGATTGCACCGTTAGTCAAATAGTTTGTTACTTGGAAGGAGAAGACGAAGGTAACAGACAATGCGACAGATATCAGACCAAGAGAAGCTGGAATAGAGTAGAAACGAGTCTTCTGCCAGTTGTACGGGTTCGCTACATCTGTCGTTATCCCCGTAATAGGATTGAGAGAGCCGGCTTGCAAGTCGACATCTAGTCCAGGTACTGGGAACAAGCTAAGGGATAAAGGACTAAAGGCTTGTATGCGAGCGGTAACGGCGTTATCCGCAAACACGGTAAGTGCGATTAAGAAGTCGTTCACTATTCCGATAGTTAGTGGAATGGTTACAGATGCAGCAGCAAAGCCGTGTGTTTCACCTGGAATGAACGCGTTTTGTGTCCATACAAACTGTGGATCTGGGGCTGCAGCTAAGACGGTGTTGTCATTGTCGAACTTGCTCGGCTGCGGCCAAATCGTTGGTGCATTGCCGACATTTACAACGTTAGGTGCACTACCAGCTAAGAGTGCAGTTACAGCACCTGCACGTGTGTCAGCCGCGACAACATTCGTTGTTTGGCTTGTCAAACGCTGAATAGGTATTAAAGGCATGCGAGTAACCTCCTTATGAACGAGAATGGAAGGAAGGTTTATCCTTCTACCATTCTAGTATATGGCGTTGTAATAGGATTGATTGGATGAATGGCTAGCTTCAAACGTACAATCGAAATGAGAGATTCCTTCATATTAATATCTTAAGCTGTTCTATTCATAAGGAGGTTTCCCCGCATGTCGATTCCATTCAAACAAAACGAGAGATGCTACACTTTTGATTGCTTGCCTAAGGGCGAACGCAGACTGCAGTTTATTTTCCGGAATGAAACGAATCAGCCTTTGTGCAGCCTGTTGATCAAGATTCACTCGAAGAAACTTCATACTCATGAGCTGAATTCAGGCGAGGCTCATATTAAACGTCACGATGAAGGGCTGAAAAAGATAGATCACAAAAAGAAATCTCGTAAGCCGGGCTCACCAGAAGGGGTGTCTATTTCTTCAAACTATTGTGACTGCAACATTTGCAAGAGAAAACGCAAGCATGACTGTCATCATGGGCGGCATTCCAACCATGACCACGGCTGCTGTGATCACCATTCCTACGATCCTTGCAAGCAGAAAAAGAAAAAGGACTGCAAGAAGCCGCAGCCGGTGAAAATAGCAAAAGCGAAAGTTCAAACCACCTTCTGTGCGGATGTGCTGGAGTGGTGTCCGCCTAGCAAAAAAGTATGCATTGATTTTGAGGATGTGTTCTATGGGAAGTGTATTCCTTTCCACGCGCCGAACAATGTCTTGATTCTAACGCTGGAGTTCACGAAGCCGCTCTGTGGAAATGAAGTGTTAACCTTTGAGCCTGGGAGCGGTTATGGACCAGTATTGATTAATGATGATCACTTTAAGGATGATTGCTGCTAATAAGAGGGTTTAATCCTAGGCTATACGGGTTAACAAGACAAATAATCCGCTAGAGTCAAGCGCTCTGGCGGATTATTTGTTCATTCTTTTGGATTATGGCGTCCAAAATGTTCGGATTGTCTCCTGGATGAATGCATGCAGCTCTTGCTCTTGCTGGGATCTATTGGAGGCGATAATGCTAAGGCCGTGCTGATGGGGGAGATGATGCATTCGTAATGTATGCGAGGTTTCCGACAGGAAATCCTCCACCGCAGTAAGTACACCATTGCGAGGGCCGTATTCATGCTTTGCATTCCATACGGTTTCATTATGACCGCCTTCTATAAGCTCGTTTATTCCTGGAAGCATGCCTTTGCGTTCATTAGGCTGACGATAGGCTTCAGGAATGGAATCCGGAAAATAGTACATATCTCTTCTGGCATAAGGCCACTCGGTATCATGAAGAAAGACTAGGGGGAATGCCTCATACCTTTCTAGATATTTAAGCTCATGATAGACGGTGTACCAATTATGGTCACCGTCGATCAATACGACATCAGCTTCCGTAATGCTTGGGAGGCTGTTCAGGCTGTAATCACGAATGATCTCTACTGCCGTTCCATACTTGCTCTTAGCTAATTCCGTATCAAATTGAGGATAGGGATCAATGACCGTCAGCTTTCCTTGATGAGCCTGAGCAACCTCTAGCAGGTGCATCGTGTTGTAGCCTTGAGCACATCCAATCTCAATGATGGATAGCGGTGCTGTTCGCTGCAGTATCGGATGGATGATGTCCTTCCAAAAAAAATTCATCCGTTACCCTCCGTTCTTACCCATTGTACGTACGAATGAACTCTTCCACTCGATTGGAAAACAGCAGCGGAAGAGCTTCAAGCACCTGATGGATTGGCCAGTTCCACCACGCCATCTGCTCTAAGCGAGCGATGATGTCGGGGGTGAAGCGATAGCGAATGATCTTGGCCGGGTTCCCTCCAACTATCGCATACGGGGGGACATCCTTTGTTACGACACTGTGGGCAGCCACTACGGCACCGTTTCCGATGGTTACGCCAGATAAAATGAAAGAGCCCAGGCCGAGCCATACATCGTGTCCGATTGTCACATTGCCCTTTGTCTTTGGATGCCCTAATATCCCTTGTGCTTGTGGGAAGATGGGATTGAAAGGATAGGTGGTTACCCAATCAACATTATGCTCGCCGCCAAGCATAATCGTCACTCTTGCTGCAATAGAGGTATATTTTCCAATATGCAGTGTGGCGCCTTCACCCCATGAGAACACATCTGGTTCACCATAGGTCCATTCTCCAATAGGGTAACCGGCATATTTCGGGTTTTTGTTCATGAACATCGGGGGATTCCCCCTTGAAACCTAGACATGCCTAACGCTGAACATAACTGTTCATTCTCCATTGAAGCAAGTATTGCTCCAGTAATTGAATAACTTGCGGCGGGACAAAGTTCCCTTTAATTCCGATTCCAACGACAGTGTGAGGGAACAATTCCTCACCGGCATAGTTCGTCAAGACCGTGTCAAAAGGCTTCAATATGCTGGCAAAGGCTTGAGGAGTGAAGCGCCAATAATCAGCAGGATAATCATGAATCGGGAAGTTCATCACGGAACTGATCAATGCAATTCCGTTCGGCTTAAGGATGCGGTGAATCTCTTGCATGGCAAGCCTTGGGTCTTCAACGTGCTCCAATGTATCCATGCTGATCACGAATCCTGCGGTTTCATCGGGCAGGTCAATATGATGAAGATCAAGCACCATATCGACTCCGGGCCCAGGACGCATATCGCAGCCTACATAGGTCTTCCCAGGGAAATAAGGGCGAAGATCGGCAAACACTTCTTGCCCGGCCACCTGATATGCCCCAAACTCATATACCGGTTCTTGGTATGGCAATATGCCTGCACAAATGGCTACCAGATCTTTTATGATTTGTCTCAAGCTATTCACTCCCTATGCTGATGTGAGCCTACATAAAAAACGCTAGTAATGCTTATGTATTCTCACCATATTCATTTAAGCGATGGAAGTTGTTGAGACAGTCGCACAATTTACTTGTTGAAATGAACTTGAATAGGATTCATGACCGGGAACGATTGCTCAGCCACCTCCACTGAACCTTGGATGCTAAGTGGTCCTTGGAGAGCGTCGATGTCGACTTCTACTTGCCATTCTTTAAGCTCACCCCATACACCTGGATGCAGCGTTAAGTCCTCAATCGGCTCAATATGATACTTCCCGTCGGCACGAGCCTCCTTGAACCAATCGGAAGTGGTGAATTTCCAGCCTGTTTGTTTGCCGTTCCTCGTATATACCCCAACGGCTTGAACGAGTTCTGGAGATAAAATCTTGCCGCTAATAAGAGCGGAGGTAGGCGTCACTTGCAAGGTGATGCTCGGGCTTGGCAGCGATTCGCGGCTTAAGTTCCTAAAGAGCAGATTGGCATAAACGGTAATGCGATTCAGATCCATATCAACGTCAATCGATTGCTGAAACAAGGCCTCTACGTAATAATTGGTTTCGTTTGTACTCAAGAGGGATCACCTCACGGTTTCTTTTTTATGGGATCGCTTCATCAAGCTTAGCAATCGACCACGTATTGTCAGCTTAGCAGGAGAGGATGAAGGCTCTGTTTGATGTGCTGCAGCTGATGCTGATGCAACAGAGCTTGTATGCGCTAGAGAATGTCGTGGGGATGACACGTATGGGACGGTCTGTTCACCAAGTCTCTCGCTTTGTGTTGATTGTTGTTGATAGCCTGCCGTTCGCAAGGCATCCTTCTGAAGCAGCTGTTGAACATGCTGCTGCTTCTGCCGTACCTGCTGCCTCCAATACAACAACTTGGACTGAGAGGTAGCCAGCTCTTGCTGTAGTTGGTGCCGCTGCTCCATGATATTCATCATATAGGCAAGGGAGGATTCTGTATAAGTCACGGAAGCTTCGAGGCTTTGTTCCAACTTAAAGCACAGCAGCCATTCTGAGAGTGGAGAGGTATTGGCATCTATATGTTCATGCGGTGAGATCCACTGTGCAGGGGATCTGCGTGGGTGGGGGGCGCTCGCAAGCAATGTCCACCATACAGGCTCTTGGGCAGGAGAAGCGTTCAGCATTCCCCAAGTATGCGAAAGCGTGTCATATCGATGATGAAGAAGCTGTTGATCCGATACCCAGGTAAAGGACAACATCCCCTGATGGCTGCTTACCATCGCGGATGTAACTTGTCGAATTGGCGTGATGAGCTCTGCTTCAAGCTCAGGTTGCAGTACACTCGATTCCAGATCATCGAGATATCGCCTCACAATCATCCGGCCTCGCGGATAGCTTAAGACTACCCATACTCGTTTTTGCTTCGATTCTTCGACTTTTTGAATAAACAAGGGTTCGGCTGTATTCCAATCTCCTAGAAGCTCTTGACTAAATCCTTCTATCCACTGCATGCGTGAGGAATGATAATGCCATCTTAGCAGTGTAATGTGCTCTGACTTCCTGACAGCTGTTAATCTCCATTCCAAATTCTCATATGTTACATGGACTTCTGTAATGTTAGATTGAGCGATCAGCTCGTCTACTGCGCTCCAGTGCAGTCCGGTCAGCTTCGCTTGCAGCAATCGATCTGGTGTAAGAACGAACAGCTGCAAACCCTGATCCATGTGGAACAGTTGAAGCGATGTGATGGTATCTGCATATAGTAAAGGAATCGTAAGGGTATGAAATTGTTGGGTATCGGGGTCGTAGATGGTATGAAGAAGCTCTTCGTCTTCTGTCAAATAGACCACATGAACATTGTCTTGACGGTCAAGGCATACCGAAAAAAGGGTTGCCGAGTGAGCTATGGTATGCGGGGACAAGAGCTTCAGTTTAGAGTCCGCAAAGGTATCCATCAAGAGCCTGTGATTGCTGATGCGCACAACCGATAAAAGTCCCTTTGAGGCAATAACGCAGCGCACATTCATCATGAAGAGCCCTCGCCTCCTCTACACTACTGTTCCTTTATTCGTATTCATAAGCATGATGGAATAGGATGCCTTTTAGAAAAAATCATCTATGTAAACGGGTATTGATGTCAAAGAAAGAAGATTTTCCATACAGTATAAAGATTAGCAAAATTAGATGACGGCAAGTCACGGAGGGATTGATGTTGAGACTCGTCCAAATCTTACAGCAGCTGTTTCAATTGGAGGGTGAGGCCTTCGTAGAAGAACTGTATCGACAGATACTCGGACGAGAGGCTGAAGCAACCATAAAGGCCTATCATGCCCCGTCGATGCGTGCCCATTCGCCAAAAATGAATCTGATGCTTAACTTATTGCGCTCAAGAGAAGCCCGCTTGTTATACATGAGACCATCCATGGGAGCGATGCTTAATGGCTCGACGATTCAACATCTCATCTTGGGAACGCTGAATTCGAACACGGATGACGCCTTTGTCGCGTCGTTGTACCAGCAGCTGTTAAGCCGCGACCCTGAGCCTGATGCGGTGCAGCATTATGCCATTATGCTGCAAGGAGGACAGCATCGGTATGCTATTGTCGTGGGCATGCTGAGTGCAGAGGAATGCACAGGGCTTATTGCCTCCGGTGCAAGACATATACCTCCAGGTGTTTCTTTTGGGCAATATGCATTGAATCTAAATAAAAGTTCATTCACCCTTCATACTCCTGCACCGAAGCTTGCGCGCAAGCTGTCCATTGTCATCCTTACCTGGAACGGGCTTGACTACACGAAACGCTGCCTTCAATCGTTAAGCTATCTTGCAGGCAACTCTCTTGTAGATATTATGGTATTTGATAATGGCAGTCGTGACGGAACAGTATCTTATCTAAAGTCGCTGCCATGGATTAAGCATCACGCTCATCCGGACAATATCGGGTTTCCTGCAGGCAATAATGCAGCGATCGCCTTATGCCACCCTGAGAGCGATATTGTTCTACTGAATAACGACATTGTCGTGACCGATCATAATTGGCTTGAGAAGCTGCAGCAAACGGCCTACTCCGATACTCGCGTAGGCGTTGTTGGATGCCGGCTAGTAGGTGAAGACGGCCGACTGCAGCATGCGGGCACGTTTATCTTCTCTGAGACGTGCTGGGGTCAGCAAATTGGCGGTCAAGAAGTCGATATACAGCAGCATGAGCGCGTGCAAGACGTACAGGGTGTCGTCTTTGCCTGCACGTATTTGAAGCGTTCCATGATGAATCATATCGGATTGCTTGATACGGAATACTTTGCTTATTTTGAGGATACGGAGTATTGTCTTCGAGCCCTTGCCCATCACTATCGTGTCATTTGTGATGGACGTGTTACGCTGATTCATACGCAAAACACAACGACAAAGGTGAACAAGGTCAACTTCAACAAGCTGTTCGAGACGTCAAGAGACAAATTCCGGCGCAAGTGGGGGAGTTATCTGGATCAGTCCTATGAGCTGCCGGTCAACTGGCATTCGATCGCCAATGTATCATCTGGCTATGCCAATTCCTCTCGCAAGCTGATGGTCGCGCTTGATGAGCAGCATGTAAAGGTGCATTACCGGTATGTATATGGTCCAGGAACGCCTAACCCGGCCATGGAACCGCAATCGAGCAATGACTATCGTGTTAATTTGTTCAACAGCCGGCATAAGCATCCACATGCGACAGAGGTGGTGTATGGCCAAGGGGATGTATTCTTTAAAAATAACGGCAGATACAAGATCGGGTACAGCATGCTGGAGGTGGATGGGCTGCCGCGCGATTGGGTTCATCAATGCAATCAGATGAACGAGGTGTGGGTGCCGTCTCATTTTAATGTATCGACATTCCGAGACAGCGGGGTTCGAGTGCCGATGTATGTCATGCCATTAGGCGTCGATCCGAATTATTTTAATCCGAATATTCGCGCAACGCGGTTCTCCGATCGCTTTACCTTTCTTACCGTATTTGAATGGGGAGAACGCAAGGCCCCTCTTGAGATGCTTCAAACCTTCATCAATGAGTTCCGGCATGATGAGGTGCTGTTGGTATGCAAGGTCACGAACCAAGATCCTCATGTCCATGTGCATGAGGAACTTCGAAAGCTTGATTTGCAGGGTGCTAGATGCAGCATACACTTGCTGTACAACCAGAATCTTGAGGATTATTTGCTGGGAAGCTTGTATCGTGCAGCTGATTGCTTCGTCCTTCCAACAAGGGGAGAAGGCTGGGGCATGCCGATTCTCGAAGCGATGGCCTGCGGGCTGCCTACGATTGCGACGAACTGGAGTGCACAGACGGACTTCTTGAATGATACAACTGGATTTCCGATCCGTGTCAAAGGTTTGGTGCCTGCTGTAGCCAAATGCCCTTATTATCATGGATTTCGTTGGGCGGAGCCAGATCTTGAGCATATGGCCAGTCTTATGAGATTTGTGTACACCCATCACGAGCAGGTAAAGAAAAGAAGCGAGCTTACTGCGCATTACATTTTGAACAATTGGTCTTGGGCGCACGCAGCACAGAAGATCAAGAACCGCCTCAAGCAGATCATGTAGGAGGACCTAATGAAATACTTGGTTGGCATTCCGTATGTGAATCGCATCGATCTATTGCATCGTGCAATTCATAGTGTTCCTGTTTATTGGCCTCATACGGTCGTACTGGACAATTCCCCAGCAAGAGAGCTCAGGCAGGCATCGTGGCTGCAGCAAGTCGTTACCGTAGTGGAACCGCTTGTTCCGCTAACCTTTGTGCAATCCATGAACGCTTTTCAACGGATGGCAGCGGAGCGGGAGGCAGATGCTGTGTTCTATATGCACAATGATGCGGAAGCCCACCCTGGAACACCCGAGAAGTTTCTTGAGGTGCTCACTTCACTACAGGCTGCCGGGAGAAAGTGGGGCATTGCTCTGACCAACTTTGATGCTTTGGCAGCTTACAATATGGAAGCGGTGAGGGCTGCTGGCCCTTGGGATACTGTATTCAGCAGCTACTTTGCAGATATCGATTATCATCGCAGGCTGAGGCTGGCTGGGTATGAAGAGGTATTTACAGGACTTCCTGTTGAGCATCATGGCAGCTCAACACGCAAATCCGATTCAAAGGTCAATTTCATGGTAGATGTGACATGGCCCTTGTATGAACGTTACTATGAACTCAAGTGGGGCGGGAAGATGGCCGAAGAGAGATATCACACGCCTTTTAACCGTCCTCTATAAGGAGAGAGGACCATAAGATGAACCTGTCTGAACTAAAAGGCGACTATGATGGCTTCTATAGCCTTGGCTCTAATTGCTATCCAGCACAGAGGCTTGAGCGGTATGGGCTGAGGCCATACAGCGGTGTCATTGACTGGATGTATTCCAATTCGGTTGCAGGTCTCGTGAAGCTGTTGAATCATCGCTTCGACAGCTTCATGCATCCTGCGAACATGGTGATTGAAGGGACGATGTTCGAAGGCCATAATTACTCTGTTCGGGACTGCTTCTATGACATCGAATCTGTTCATGATTTCCTGACTAGTGAGCAAGTTGAAGGCTATCAAAGAAAGCTGCCCGAGTTCAGACAAACGATGGAAAGACGGGTCAATCGTCTTCTTCATAAGGCGGAGTATTGTCAGAAGCTGCTGTTTGTTCGCTTGCACGCAAGCTTCGTTGAGGCTTCTGTTCTGGAAGGAGCTCTAGCAAAGCTCGTCAAGCATCAATTCAGGCTGCTGGTTGTGAATCCAGGGCCTAAGACACTGCATGACCTTAATTGGCCGCTGCCCCACACCTGTGGCCTTCAACTGCCAATAGAGTGGGATGCAGAGAGCGATATGATCTGGAATGAAGTGTTTCGGGATATTCGCTATATTGCTCCTTCGCTATAAGGAAATCAATACTTGGTTTGGCAAACCATCGAGATAAAATGAATTTGAGAGAACACCATCTGATCTAATTCACGATCTTCAATAAAATGGCTGTTTTCTTTCCCATGATGGTCACCATTTTAGCTTAACGATCCACATTGATGAAAACAAAAAGCCTCCAAGCTGATATCAACTTGGAGGTACTATTATGAGCTGACTTGCTATGAAAAAGAACAAATGAAGTGATAGTTTAAGTTTATTTATTGTATGTTGACCAATTAGAAGCATTAGTTCACTCTAATTATAAACATGTCCTGCAAAACTAGCAAAGCTGCTTTTGACCCTTGTCAAGAGTAGTAATGTATCTGCCATCATTTAACCTTGGGGTGCTATTTTGATTGGTGTACAATGACGGGTTCAAGGATGCCAAGGTTTCAATGTCGTTTGCCTATCTGCCACTGAGGAAACGTTTAATATGGAAATAAATATGTGACGGAGTTTCGATAAGGGGAGTCTATACTGGATAAGAATATGCCTTACTTTCATGACAAAAGGGTTTGTAATGCTTCGTGAGGAGGTCATTTGAATCATGACGAAATATGCAAACAGAAATCAAAAAAGATATAGCGTAGGTGACATGTCCCGGATAAGCGGGCTTAGTATTCCTTCGATAAGATTCTATGATGAGAAGAAAATTCTTGTTCCCGCATATAGAGATGAGCAATCTCATTATCGTTATTACTCAGAGGAGCAGATTTTGACGGCATTATCCATTCGAGAATTACGATTAAGGGGCATATCAGTGAAAGAGATGGCCGATATTTTAGAGGCTGAATCGCTACATACACTTAATGATATATTGACGCAGAAAAGAAAGGTTATTGAGAAAAAGATTTTGGAATTGGAAAAATCAAAACAATTAGTAGAAACAAGTCGCCAGATTTTATCCCGTGTGCTAATGAATCGGGGGCAAACTGTTGCAGATGATCAAATTTTCCTAGCGGAGCTGCCTGTCTATAATTGCTTGTACTCGGATAGCGTTTCAAGAATATCGGTGGATGAGATTTTTTGGGATCGTTTTGCAGAGCTCTATCAATTGTTAGATGAGTATGGGTATAAGAGAACCCATCCTATCATGGCGGTGTTCCATGAACATTATACTCATCAGTTTTTCTTTGATAACGGACAGTTGGAGGTTTTTATTCCCGTGGAAGAATATGATGCTAGTAATCCGAATATGAAGCAATTTGGTGGATTTTTGACAGCAGGGATTGTAACGACAGGACACTATAATCAGATGTTGCCGTACTATACAAAGCTTGTTCGATGGATTGAGGAGAACCAATATGAAATTATTGGAGATCCGATAGAAATCTATGTAGTGGAATTTACACACACTCCTAATAGCAATGAATATGTGACCGAGATTCGCTTCCCTGTGAAAAAATCTAATTAAAAAAGGGCACTAAGCAAGTTGGGACTGATCCCTGTCTCACAAACAGGGGCAATCCCGTTATTGACTCTCAAGTGGTAGAGACTTTTATACTTAGTGTATATCGAGTATTTTCAATCTCATATCAAAGGAGGGATGATATAAAGTCAGCGCGCAAGTCAGATTAGCCTCTACTATGCCAGGTGCATATGTTTTTGTGAATTTTATAACAAACTTCTTTTTGCGAAACCCATAGCTGTCTACATATCTTTTGCCCATGTTTGTTTCAAAATTGATTGATGGTCTTTTAGCCGTACTTGCTGCGTTGCATCTCACTAAGAGCAAAGCAGGAATATTGAAATAATAGTTTGCATTGTTCGTGACGAACATGATAATGAGGAGGATGACATACAATGAAGAAATTGAGCGGAAAAACAGCCTTTATTACAGGAGCTGCGATGGGACTCGGAGCAGGAATTGCCAAGGTTTACGCACATCATGGAGCTAATCTGATATTAGCTGATATAAATCCAGATGTGGAGCAAGTGGCACATGAGCTTGCCGCTGAATATGGCGTTGAGGTCATAGCTGAAACAATCGATGTGACGAAGATCGAATCTTGCAAAGCAGCAGTGGAAAAAGGAATAAGCAAATTTGGCAGGATTGATATTCTCTGTGCGATTGCTGGTGTATGCAAATTGGGGGATTTTCTTGAAATGAGCGAGTCGGATCTTGATTTTCACATTAACGTGAATATTAAGGGAGTCTGGAACTCAACAAAAGCGGTGTTGCCTTATATGCTAAAGGATAACGGCGGGAATATTGTTGTGATGTCTTCGGTAACGGGTGATTTGGTTGCTGATCCTGGTGAAGTTGCATATGCGTTATCCAAATCCGCATTAATCGGTTTTACCAAAGCGTTGGCTGTAGAATATGCAACAAAGAAGATTCGTGTCAATGCAATTCAGCTAGGTTATGCACGTACACCGATGGCAGAAAGCATCGCAGTACAATCCAATCCAGCTAATCCAGAGGCTGTACTTGAGGAAATGGCAAAAGCGATTCCAATGCGCCGCTTGGGATTGCCGACAGAGGTAGGCGAGTTGGCAGCATTTCTAGGCAGTGACGAATCCAGCTACATAACCGGTGGGCAGTTTGTAATTGATGGAGGAAGCACATTGCCTGAGTCTGTATCGGTTGGTGTATAAACGTCGCTACAGTGCAAAGTAAATTGATATAAATGGTTCTTCGGAGGTTACGAGCTAGCAGTCCTCATTAAGTGAATGAGGGAACATGGCGCAGAAACACTTGGCAATTAATATGAAATACAGCAAGATTGTAAGATAAAATTATAGCAAGAGCTGCTAAAGTAAAATGGGAATAATTATGACCTGTACGGAATGCTAGCATAGCCTTACTAGCATTTGTTTGGAAAAGCCGCCAATCTGGCGGCTTTTCTTTTTGGATTGCTCCAAACCATCCTTTTTGGATATATATATCCAATCCATCCATTGATATACTGGTGTCTAATTCTTTAATCAAACTTTTGACGAAAGGTTAGTAGAAAGAGGGGTAGGAGACATGGGGAATCAAGTTGAAGAAAATCTCAAAACCGTAATTCAGCAAATGGAGTTGGCTTGCCAAGCCTCGGGGCGCAGCATCGATGACGTGCAATTATTATTGGCAACCAAGACTGTACCGCTTGAAAAGCTGCAAATGGCAATGAAAGCGGGTCAAACGCTGTTTGGAGAAAACAAAGCGCAGGAATTACGGGGCAAATTTCCACTGATGCAGCAGTATAAAGAGGTGGAATGGCATTTTATTGGTCATCTGCAAACGAATAAAGTGAAGGATGTGGTCAAATATGTTACGCTCATTCATTCTGTCGATCGTTTGAAATTGGGACAGGCTTTACACAAGCAGCTAATCAAGGAGAACAAGACCATGGATATTCTGATACAAATCAACACGTCCTATGAAGAAAGCAAATTTGGCGCTTCGCCGGATATGGCATTGGAATTAGCAGAACAATTGTCCCAGCTTGAAACGTTGAACGTAAAAGGCTTAATGACTATAGGAAAACTGAATGCCACAAACGACGAGACCCGGAACTGCTTCCGATTATTAAAAAAGATTCAAACTCAAATTAAGGATAAAAAGCTGCCGCGAGTAGAAATGGATATCCTCTCCATGGGCATGTCCGGTGATTTCAAGGTGGCTATCGAAGAAGGCGCTACCCTCATTCGCGTAGGAACAAGCGTATTTGGTGAACGTTACTTGCCAGACAGCTATTACTGGAACGAACACGCGAGTCAGGATGATTAGGAGAGGGGCAGGATGATTAGGAGAGGGGCAGGAGAACGAATATGAGCAATGCATCAACTTCGCTGCGCGGCCGTGATTGGATATCGCCATCTATAGCCGCCTTAATATCGGTCATTGTGAACTATGGGGGTACTTTTATTCTCGTGTTTCAGGCAGCAAAGGTTGCGGGATTAAGTCCTGAAATGACCGCTTCATGGATTTGGTCAATCTCTATTGGGGTAGGTATAACTGGGATATGGCTAAGCTTTCGATACCGGGAGCCCATTATTACTGCTTGGTCAACGCCAGGCGTGGCTTTTCTCGTTTCAGCTTTGGCGGTAACTCCTTATCCGGAAGCCATCGGCGCTTATCTTATCTCGGCTTTAGGATTTATTGCTCTAGGGTTATCGGGCATGTTTGAGCGCTTCGTTGGACTCATTCCTTCTGGCATCGCTTCAGGGCTGCTAGCAGGCATTTTATTGCAGTTTGGCATTTCGGCCTTCGGAGGAGCGCAAGTTGATCCATTGCTTGTTGTGATCCTGTTTGCCGCTTATATCGTGCTAAGACGCTTCACATCCCGCTATGCGATTGTAGGCATATTGGCCATCGGATTGGTGTATTTGATTAGCACGGGGAAAGCCGATTTCAGCACGATCCGATTGGCGATTGCCTCACCCGTCTTTGTCGTTCCTGAGTTTTCGTTGCATGCCACACTGGGCGTTGCTTTGCCGCTGTTCATTATTACCTTAACGGGACAATACATGCCTGGAATGCTCGTATTGCGCAATGACGGCTTCAAGACGAGCGCGAACCCGATCTTGACTGTAACAGGCATCGGCTCGCTCCTTGCAGCGCCATTTGGCTCGCACGCTTTTAATGTAGCAGCCATTACAGCAGCGATTTGCACGGGGAAAGACGCGCATGAGGATTCAAAAAAACGTTACATTGCCGGCATTGTCTGTGGCATGTTCTACATTGTTGTCGGGATCTTTGGCGTGACGTTGGCTGCACTGTTTTTGATTCTTCCTGCGACCTTTATCGCCACGTTAGCGGGCTTAGCATTGCTAGGTACCATTGGCGGCAGTCTCGCTGGCGCTTTAACGGATCCAAAGGGACGTGAGACGGCATTGATTACATTTTTAGCGACAGCCGCGAATGTGACCTTGCTTGGTGTCGGCGGGGCATTTTGGGGACTTGTTGCGGGTTTGGCAGCACATCTATTGATTCATGGGAAATGGCAAAGCAAGCGATACCGGCTCGGTGGAAGGCAACACGCTGAGCAAAAACAATAATGCGCAGATACAGAGCGGGAGCTTGTTTCACTATCAGCCGAACAGCGCAGGATAGCATCATGCTGGCGAAGAGACTGGAAACGGCTCGCTGGTCGGGGCTATGAGGGAAAAATAAAACGCAGCAGGGATGCCTGTATCATAGCAGCATCCCTGCTAGACGATAAATGCCTTCTTTAATGGTTGTTTCATCGACTTTAGCGAAACCGAGAACCCAACCTTTTCGATCGCTTTCCAAACAATATTTGCTAAGCGGATACACCCGAATTCCTTTTTCGAGCGCTAAGGCCGTCACCGCCTCTTCGTCAAATGCCGGCTCCGCCTCAAGAAGCATATGCAACCCCGTTTCTACGCCGCTCAATGTGAAGTGTTCACTCAGACCTGACGTAATGATAGCCTTTGTCATGGCTTCGTGCCTGCGCCGATATACATTTCGCACTCGTCTCATATGGCGCATAAAATGACCGTGTTCAATGAAATGAGTAAGGGTTAATTGCTCCATAACTGGAAGCTGGCGATAGGTGAACTCATGGACCTTAGCAAGCTGACGAATGGCCTCTTTGGGGCCGATGATCGCGGATATTCGAATGCCTGGAGCGATCATTTTAGAGAAACTAACCATATACAACGTGTTTTGAGGTTGTTGGCTGAACAAGGTAGGAAGTGGATCGCCGCGATATCGAAATTCACTGTCATAATCATCTTCCACGATCCAAAATCGATGTTGAGCAGCCATTTTCAGCAATTGCTGCCTGCGAGGCTCCGACATAATGACTCCCACTGCGCACTGGTGTGATGGCGTGACAAACACAAGCTTGGATTCAGGGTGAATATGGTCTGGGCAAAGCCCATACTCATCGACCGGAACAGAGGCAACTTGCATTCGCCGATACTTCATCGCCATCCAGGCCGCTGGGAAGCCCGGGTCTTCAACGGAAACCGTTTCTCCTTCATGCAAGAGGGCTTGGGCGATCAAATCGATGCTATGCTGTGCGCCTGAGGTTAACAGGATTTGATCGGTACTCACATGAACCCCTCTCTCAAGTGACAGATAGCGTTGAATTTGTTCTCGCAGCGGCAAAAATCCATAAGGGTCACCGTAAGCCCAACTGTCCAAGTCTGTTTTAGTGGAGGCCTGTAAAAAGGAGGTTCTCCAATTTCTTTGAAAATGTTCATCCAAATACGGCTCATGGGGACTAAAATCGATCTCTGCTTTTTGATGTTCTTTATCTCCAAACCAACTTTGCAAATGACCGACTGCAGCATTTAATAAAGGCAATTCAGGGGGAATTATTCCTTGAATTGCACCGTCTTCTGTAGGACGCGTCGCACAGGCGCAATCGCTAACTCTCGTTCCGCCGCGGCGAGAGGTTATCGTGTACCCGCGACTGAATAGTTCTTCGTACACGGTCTGAATGGTTGAACGGGAAACGCCGATCAATTGTGCGAGTTCTCGGGAAGGGAGCAGCAATTCCCCAGGCGGCCATTTGCCAGTTGTAATATTATGAATCGCTTGGTCTACTAGTTGCTGCCAAATGGGGCGTTTATCGTCCCGGTTAACTTTCAGCATTTGATTTACCTCCAGTATTTCTACTGAAATTATAGATTGTTAAAAGGTGGGTGAAAACTCTTATCGAGTTATTTCTTTCTAAGGCTTACAGGTAAATTTGTTTAATTCTTATAAAATGTGGCAAATAAAGTTAAATGTTAGTATAATGTGTTCTGTATAGTGTATACATATTGAATATGTTTTCTTCATCTATAGAATCTTGATTGAGTTGCGCTGGAAAAAACAATTATCTTATCAAGAAATAGCTGCTGAGCTTCTAACAACGTCAGAAATCATTCAACAAAAGCTTCATCGTGCAAGAAAGGCCTTACGAAAACAAATGAATGATTGGATGAACGAAAATTGATGATAACTCAATAGATCAATTGATTTGCGATTAAATATATACCTACTACTTTAATTAATCACCCCACCTTAGTAAATAATCACCTCATTAATATCAGACGGTAAGGAACTATCAAGTCTTGGCGCGATAAGCAATAGCAGCTCAGGGCAATTTGCCTTGTATACATTTGGTGACCTTATTAAAGGAGCGCATTCTTTTGAAAAAAATAAAGTTTGTCATTAGTTTTATCCTGATCTTAATTGGGTTTTTCATTACGGGTGAAAGCTATCAACTTTACTTGGATAATTTTGAAACCCAGAACTATAGCACTACTCTTTTCTTGAATGGATCTCCTAATAATACGGAGCAAAAAATGGTGGAAGATATAAAAAAAGCCGCTGAGCAAAATGACGTACAAGTCTTTACAGTTGTATCAGATGTGAAGAGTATGCTGTTAAGTGAACGTCGTATTTATGGAACTGTGGGCACAGAGAAATATATACGGGATCACTTTCAAATTAAAGGAAAGAGTTACCCTAGTATACTATCTGGAACTAAAAATATCGTTTTTCATTCGCTTGAACAACTTGTACAGAATGAAGACTTGACGAGCATCACCCAATATTACCTGATTGGCGCAAAGGATGCTGTTTTTAATTTTAAAGACAGCTTGAATGGCGTGTATGCAGGGAATTTTCCCCAAGAAGGATATGACAGCTCGGGAAAGGTGACTATTTTTTCTATTTGGTTATTGATTTCGTTTGTGCTGTTATTTCTATCCTATTACGACGTCACTTTACAAAAAAAAGAAAGCTTTATTCGAATCTCTTTGGGTGAGCGAACAAGCGTTGTTATGTTTAAAAATATAGCTTTGGATACGATCGTGTATTCCCTTGTTTTTTTTGGGACATTTTTTACTGTGCGATATTATACAAGTACGTTCTTTCACTTTGATATTTCTTTTGTTGTTTTCATGAGCATGTTATTTTTTAATGCTTTGTTATATCTCACGTTCTATTTTTATAATATAAAGGAAGCAATGGCAGATACTAAAAGCTCTAAGAAATTATTGGTTATGAATTACGGTTTGAAAATCTTCAGTGTAATGATTACATTAACAGTTGTTTCTAGCAATATTGCTGTTATAGTTGAGAGTTTACAATTTTATCAACAGCGCGCTTTTTTTAAAGAACATGCCGATTATTTTTATGTAAAACTGCAATATAGGCTTACACCAGAGCAGAGTGAAGACAACTCGCTTGAAGACTCCTTTTTGGTTACGGAAACGTTTTACCGTAAGTTCTTCAAAGACTTTGATGCTACACAGCTTGTTACTTCTGGCGTATTAGGTAACAATGTCATGCTGGCAAATCAAAACAGCTTACCTTACTTGCAAGATCATATTGAAGAATTAAGCATGATTAATTCGCAAAAAGAACTATATTTTATTTTGCCTGAGGATTTGAAGAATGACAAGAATCTAATCAGTCAACTGAAAAATAATGTTGAACTAGTGGAACAAACAAAGTTCGATTACGACTACGATATTATCTTTTATAAAGGAAATCCCAAGATAATTTGTATAGATGAATTTTCTATAAACGGTAGTTATTATATGAAGCTCCCGATTATTGTTTATAACAATATGGATTTAACTAATAGGGTGGATTTGGCGAACGCCAGTCATTTCCGTTGGGATTACGCCCATGATATTTTGTACAAGATTTCTCCCGATCAGCTAGACAGTTTTGTTGCGGAACACAATTCGGAAACCAATGAGCTTCACTACCAGCTAACAAATGTCCTTGAGAAATATGAGTATCAGTGGAGCATCATCAAGAGAACCTTGTACTTAAATGTAATCCTGACTCTACTAATCTTATTTTTGGAGTTCATTATTATTACGACTATCCTAAGATTGGAGTATAAAGTGAATGCGATAGAGTTAAGCATTAAAAAAGTATTAGGACATACGGTATGGCAAAAAAATCGAAAAATTTTACTGATTACCGTAATTCCTACGCTGCTAGGAATTGCTGCAGCATCAATATTAAGGCTGTTCACCGATGCAGAACATTTTTATGATTATTTGATTTATGGAAGTCTTCTTATATTAGCCATCGAACCCTTCATTATCTTGTCTTATATACGGAAGCTTGAAAGAGCCAATATTCAAAAAATATTAAAGGGGGGAAGCCTATGATTGAGATCAATAACGTATCAAAGTCTTTTGAAGATAAACCTTTGTTTGCTAACCTGAATTTAAAAGTAGAAAAAGGCGAGTTCGTTATTTTCTCAGGTCCAAGCGGATGTGGGAAAACGACTCTTCTCAATATGATTGGGGCTATTGAACCCATTGACAACGGCGAAATCCTTGTAGATAACCTTAATATTCAAAAAAGAAAAAACCAACTTCATTACTTCAAATTTAAACTGGGTCTTCTTTTTCAGAATTTTGCACTTGTTGAAAACAAGACTGTGAAAGAAAATCTAAACTTTGTTCGTAAAGAATGCCGATCGGGAGTGTCTATTGAACAGGCTTTGGAATGGGTCGGGCTAGCGGATAAACTTAATAAAAAAATATACACATTATCCGGAGGAGAACAGCAGAGGGTTGCGTTATCAAGACTAATGATAAAAAAATGTGATATTATCCTTGCGGATGAACCAACAGGTTCGCTCGACAGCAAAAATGCAGAGGTTGTACTGGACATTATTAAGCAGTTCCATACTCAAGGAAAAACGGTGATTATGGTGACTCATGACGAGGAAATAAAAATGAGAGGTGAGCGGATTATTCACTTATGAAAATAACACAGAAAAAAATCATTCGGCTTGTGACGGGTATCTTGCTGCTGATCTTTACGGTTTGGAATATTACATGGTTTGTTTATGTAGCGTTTAAATATACTCCTTATACGGAGTTGGTTCCAAAGGACAAATATGGGTCTCATCATATTGTGGATTCTGATGGATACAACTTTAATGTTGAAAAGCCAATTTATTTATTTTTTACTGGTAATTTAGCGGCTGTTGCTCCAGGTGCCGCTTGCACTCTCGTTATTTGGCCAGAAGTGTTTGGAGGATATGAGTACGGACTACGTGTAGAAGATGAGAGCGGTGGTTATGAGATAATAGTAGATTCGAATGGTAATGCCCTTCGATTAGACGGACAAAGTGATAATGAATTTGAACAATCAGTAGCTGTTATTGAAAACAACAGAGAGAGCATACAAAAGATATTTGAAAAGGCGAATAATCTTTGGGCTTTAGAGTAGAATTTTTTAATATGGCAATAGGACCCAATATAAACTTGCAGACTGCAGAATATACTTACAATCAATCATGTAGTAAACAAAGAAAAAGCGCTTGTGTTATACAACCGGTGATCCGGTCATATGACTAAGCGCTTTGATCATGTCTTGAGCAGCTTCCCGCGGAGTAAACAGGGAAGTAGCAGCCTGCTGCGCATATAAGCCCTTGGCTGCAGCCTCCTGATAGTTGTCGGCCACATGCCGCATAAGGGAACGCAGCGCGTCAACAGAGCATTCTGCCCACAGCTGATCACGCTGATAACCATCAAAGTAATGCTGCGGCTTCACGGGAACGAAGGTGAATGGGACAGGATAGCTGTTGTACTCATTCAAAAAGTCAGTATGGCCACCCCAGCCGGTAGCAATAATCGGCAGCCCTCTAACCGCAGCCTCCAGCATCGGATAGCCGACTCCTTCCCCGCGGCTGACGTGGACAAAGGCCTGGCAATGACGGAACAGAGCATCCATCTGCCATTCACTGCGGAACTCAAGGTCAAGATAGAGCGGAGCGGTTGGATGATGAATGCCCAATTCACTTTTCATCTGTGCAACGCTCTGATGCAGGTCAGGGCCTGCTGCTGTTTTGATTACGAGGCATACAGGGTCCTCGGGGCCAAACTCTTCCCAGAATGCTTTTAGGAGAAGATCCATGCCTTTGCGTTCAATCCAGGAGCCTACGGCTAAGAATCGGAAGGGAGGCAGATTCTGAAGGTACCCAGGTACGTGATGGGAGCCTGCTCTTTCCTTTGGGATATGCAGGCATGGGCGGATATGATACAGCGGGACCTTCACTCCAGAGGCACGAAAGACTTCCATATTGTTCGCACTCGGCAAAAATAGGGCGTTCATCTGATTGGCCTGATGCACCCAGCGATCAGGGATTTTGGACGTCTCCCAATAGGTGAAGCCAATGGAAGGGTGCAGCTTGCGCTTCCAGAGATCGGGGATGGAATGAAGCACATAGATGCGGCGCTTGGTTCTTATCTTTCGCTTTACAGCAAGATGATGAAGAACCTCCCGCTGCTCACGGGGCAGCTCAATCTCGGGCATTGCAGCGTGGAAGGCTTCGAGTTTTACATCCACGCCGCTCTCGTGCAAAGCCAGAACATACTGGCGAGTTGCTTTGGCATAGCCGGTAAAGTCGAACACATTACCTTGCCAGACAAGCTGAAGAATGAGGCTCACCCCCTATAGGATTAGGCTTCCTTCAGATTAAGACGCTTAGGATGAGGTAGGGGCAGGGGCAAAGCGATTGAATACATGAAGCAGCTTGTTGATGACGCGCGGCCAGTTGTATGTCTTCGCTGTTTCAATCGCATTAGCGGTCAAAAATTGTGTGAACTCCGGATCATTCATAATGCGATGAATGCCGTTCATCACTGCGCTCGCATCCCCTTTATTGACGAGTATGCAGTTCCAATTGTCTTTGCAGAATTCCTCATTGCCTTCAGCACGAGTCGTAACGACAGGCGCGCCGCAGGCCATTGCCTCTAGAATGGGAAGGCCGAAGCCTTCGTGATGGGAGGTTTGAACGAAGACACCGCAGTTGGCATATAAGTATGCGATCTGAGCATCATCGGGAAAAGGAAAGTGCATGGTCGAGATGCCGCGGACCTTGGGCCGCTCAATGCCGAAGGTTACGAAGGAAGCGCGCGGTTCATATTTGGCAAGCCCCTGCACGGCGCGAAGCGTCACTTCAAAGCCCTTCAAGTGCTGACTTCTGCGGCTGCAGGCCAGTATCCGGTACGGATCATGATCTTGTGTTCGATTCGGCTTGAAGATCTCCGTATCGACCGCAATGGAGATATTGTCCGCCGTCTTATGGAAACGCTCAAACAGCTGATTTGTCGTCCAGTCTGCGATGGTCAGCATGTGCACAGGCAGACGATAGGTATGACGAACGCGTTCTTGCATGTCTTTGAGCGCGGGATAATAGCTCTCTTCGATGTCTTGAACGAGGTACATCGGAATGCCCTGCCCGCCTTGATTCGGATCACAGCTGTTCCATACAACCGCCATCGTCTTCCACCAGGTTGCAATCTTGATGCCGCGGACTTTTTTAAGCTCCTTATACATGGCATTATAATTGGCGAAGCTTCTGAGCGGCACCTTCAAAGGAAACCAAGAAGGGTCGCCTTCGAGTGCGAACAGCTGGACATGAACACCTGCTTCATGAAGACGATTGACTTGCTCCATCACATTTTTTATTCCACCAGACAAACCAACTTTCTCCAATACATATACGATTTCTAACGTACTCATCAGCTACAATTGCTCCCCTCTCCACGTGGACCAGAACAGCTTCCGTGCTTCAAGCTCCTTGTGACGCCAGTAGCGATTCTTGTTGAGCTTCGTTGTTCCTCGCGTGTAGCCTTCAAGATGCACCGCATGAGCAGTGCCGCAATATACGACACGATACCCGTGCTGCTTCGCACGATAGCAGTAGTCCACATCTTCATATGCAATAAAGTAGCGCTCGGATAGCGGGCCAATCTCATCTATCAGCGCTCTTGAGATAAGCATTAATGCCCCGGTTACGGCATGCGCATCCTCTACAGCAAGAGCTGGAGGGTAGTCAGCAGGCTGGAAGCGATAGCGATGATCAAAGTTGCCTCGCAAGGAAGGGACGACTCCGCCATGCTGAATCGTCTGGTTCGCATACAGCAATCTTGCCCCAACAATACCGATACGGGAGTCCTGCTTCATCGTGTCAATCATGAGGTTCAGCCAGCCAGGCTGCTGGAACACGATATCGTTGTTGATCAAGATGACATAATCACCGCTTGATTGCTGTATGCCAGCGTTCACGGCTTTGCTGAAGCCTTCATTCACGGCATTGGCGATAAGGTGGACTTGGTTGTCTCTTGCCCATGGAATGAGCGCCTCTTGCACAGAGGCTGCGCTCCCATCATCAACAACAATAATCTCGCTCTTGAGATCGAATGTTGTTGCCTGGTAGCTGTTGACACATTGCTGGACCAGCTCTATATGGTTAATCGTAGGGATGATGGCACTAATCATCATGAGTCTCTCTCCTAGCTAATGAATTGAGAGCTCTCTAAGCCTGAGAGCAATCCTCTCTGCACATTGCCTCCACGTATATTGTTCGGCTACCGTCTGCCGTGCCCATGCCGCCTTCATTCGTGCGTCCTCTGGATGACTAACAACGTGGCGCATCAGCTGTCTTAGCGCAATTGGATCTGGATCAGCCCAGCATATCCGAGGAGTGGAGGGGCTTGAAGCTACTAAGCCTCGAATGGGAATAAGGAAGCTGTTGCCTTCATGCAGGAAGTCCAAATGAGCGGACCAATTGGTCGTAATGACAGGCAGTTCGCACGCCATTGCTTCCATTACAGTTAAGCTCCAGCCTTCCCCCCGTGTAGGCAGCACGTAGCCGTCTGCAAGGTTATAAAGATCAACCAGCTGTTCCTCGGACCAAGCTTCTACGGAAGAGAGCAGTTGAATCGAGGGGCGAGGTGTACCGCTGATCCGCTCTGCTGTGGCTTTGATTTGAGCATGCTGCCGATGGATCTCCTCTATGCTGCTGGCCCTCGACTTGATCAGCAGGCACACATCTTCTTGCTCGGAGAATTCAGTTGCGAAGGCTGCAACGAGACGTTCCACACCTTTGCGGTCATCAAAAGAGCATATACAGAGGAAGACAAAGCTTCGAAGATTCGGAATGGATAAGGAAGTAGGCCTCTTGCGAAAGACATCGCAATCTACACCGTAGGGCATGACCTTCAGCTTATGCAGAGGAACGCCGCTTCTGGCGAAAGACTCTTGATTGAAGCGGGACGGCACCCAGACCTCATTCATCATATTGCACATTCTAGCCCATGAACGAGGCAGCCTATGGCATTCGAACATGGTCATTCCAATCGTATATTGCTGAACAGGCTTGAAAAAATATTGAGCGGGATAATGGATGAGGACGGGATGGTTTGGAGGAAGCGCTGTATGCACAAGCTGATTGAAAAATGCGGCTTGATCTGCTTCGATCGGAATCTGAACAGTCTCGGGGTGGATCGGTGTATAGCGAACGGACACCTGCAGCTTGGTGAGCTCCTTGATCATCTGCCGATTCGCATTAGCATAGCCTGTTGGCTCATAAATCGTGCCAATGCTGTGAAGACTTAGTGCTCCGTTCACAGGATAACCTCCTTGTAAGGCTGAATAAAGCAGCCCTAATGGACCTAGGGCGGCAATCATTCACAAGCAGATAAAGCCAATTATTAGAATATATGTGATCAAGGCGCAATGGGGAACGGCACAATCCATTAAGTGAAGCGCTTAATCTCGTGATAAGCTCTGCCAAGACGGTATTCAGAAGGGCTGATGCCATATTTTTCCCGGAATTGATTCGTAAAATAATGAATAGAGTCATAGCCGAGCTCTAGCGCAATATGTGTAATGGTCTGCCTGCTTTCCATGAGCAGCACACACGCCTTTTTCATTCTGGCGTCAAGCAAATAAGCTTTAGGGGTGATTCCCATCTCCTGCTTGAAGAGACGGTAGAACTGAGATTTCTCAAGCCCGCTTATCGCACACCATTCCTCATGAGAAGCGCGGGTCTCTGGATGATTGTCCATCTCTTCGACAACATGGGCAATGCGCTCATCTATGGGCTTATTAACGCTCGCGATATGTGCCCATTGCAAGAGCCAGCTCTTAAGAAGCGAGGCAGCGGCTTCTTGTGTATAAGCTCCCTGCTGATTGAAGGCAGCTAAGGTCAGCTTCATGAGATCAATGAGGTGGGGATAGGAGCGCAGCGACATGGAGGTTGGCAGCAGATCAAGCGGCTTGCAGTTCCTGATGGCTGTCATCCACTCCTGCTGGTACTGATCCCATTCATAGGCAAAGTTCGGCTGATGTGGAGCCGGGGCGGTCCACAGATCAAAATAAATATTGTAAGCATCCATTGTCTCCATGGGCGCATGCTCAAATAAATGCCATTCTCCTGGTCGAACAAAGATAAGGGTTCCATTTGAGATGGGATGGCATTGATCCTCAACCAGCATATGGCCATGACCTTCGATAAAAAGGTGACAGGCATAACCATATCCTCTTCTTCGCTGTTCATCTCGCTCACCACGATAATTGTACAGATGAGCAGCACGCACATAAGGGGTAATGTCCGTTAGATCCTGCATGGATGACGCCTCCAATTCATGAGCAATATATCGGAATAATTTATAACCTGATGGAAGCTTGCCTAAATACGAAAACGTTAGGTCAATGATACAATGAGGCCAAATAAAAGTCATCTATAGGAGGATATTATGCGATTTAGACAAGTGCATCTCGACTTTCATACCTCTGGACTTATTCCGAACATCGGAAGAAAATTTTCTAAATCACAGTTTCAGGATATGCTGAAGCTCGGACATGTTGATTCGATTACGATCTTTGCCAAATGCCATCATGGGTACGCTTACTTTCCGTCAGAAACGATTCCCAAACATCCGGGACTATCGTTTGATCTGCTCGCTGCCCAGATTGAGGCTGCTCATGAGATTGATGTCAAAGTACCGATTTATCTCTCCGTAGGATTGGATGAGCATCTGGCGTGGGAGCATCCAGAGTGGCTGATGAGAAATGAAGAGGATAAGACGAACTGGGTGGATTCCTTTATGAAGCCTGGGTACCATCAGTTTTGTCTCAATACTCCGTATTTGGATCTCATGCTTGAACAGATTCAAGAGGTTGTTCGCAAATATGACGGAGATGGGATCTTCCTTGACATTGTCGGGGAGCGCAAATGCTATTGCCCAACCTGTCTGAAGCAAATGCTCAATGATGGCATGGATCCCAAGGACCCTGAGCAAGTGAAGGCCAATGGACAGCGCATCTATGCTCATTATACGAAGCGAGTGCGAGAGGCGATTGATGCGATTAAGCCTGGTCATCCCGTCTTCCATAATGAAGGCCATGTCCATCAAGGAAGATTTGAACTGGCGCGCATGAATTCTCATCTTGAACTGGAGTCACTGCCAACAGGAGGATGGGGGTATGACCATTTCCCATTGTCAGCTCGATATGTGCAGCAGTCAGGCATGGATTTCCTCGGCATGACGGGAAAGTTTCACACGTTCTGGGGGGAATTCGGAGGATACAAACACCCGAATGCCCTGCGTTATGAAGCAGCTTTAAGCATTGCCAATGGGGCTCGCTGCTCGATTGGCGACCAGCTTCATCCAGAAGGATTGATGGACCATGCGACGTACTCCTTAATCGGCAAAGCCTATCAGGAAGTGGAGCAGAAGGAGGCATGGTGTGCAGATACGATAAACCATGCAGACGTAGCTCTCTTTACGGTCGAAGCTGCGCGAATTCAGCAGGATAGCGGCTCGATGTTCTCTGGCAGGATCGACATGGGGGCAGTGCGCATGCTGCTCGAGGGCAACATTTTGTTTAACGTGGTTGATCTGGAATCCGATTGGAGCGAATATAAGGTTGTGATTCTGCCTGACTCCATATTGATGACGGAGCCGATTCTCAAGAAGGTAGAGAGCTATCTTGCTGGTGGGGGCAAGCTCCTAGCTTCTGGCCGCTCGGGACTGAACCCGGAAGGGACGAAGAGCATGCTACCGCTCGGTATTGAGGATTTGGGTGAGAACCCTTATAAGCCAGACTACTTCTATCCAGACTTCGAGATGTCTAACTGTGAGCCGGCATCCTATATTATGTACAGTCAAGGGCGCCGCATCGCTTTGATGGATGGCATCGAGCTTGGAAGAAGAGAAGACCCGTACTTTAACCGTGAAGCCTTCCAATTCAGTTCTCACCAGCACACGCCGACTTCGGGTGAATATGGCGGTCCTGGCATGGTGGAGACGAAGCAAAGCATCTATATTGCGTGGAATGTCTTTGAAGACTATGCAACGAAGGGCAGTCTTGTTCTAAAGGAAATGGTGCTTTATGCTCTTGCTCGCCTATTAGGAGAGAAGCAATCCATCGTGACTTCGCTGCCTGCTCAAGGCGTCACCACCATTCAGCATCAAGCTGGGGAAAAACGCTATGTGCATCATTTGCTGTATGCCTCACCAGTGAAGCGGGGAGAGCGGGTCGAGATCATTGAGGATATTGTACCGCTCTATGAAGTGAAGGTAGAAGTGCGATTGCCTGTAGAGGTTGCGCATGTCTATCTTGCTCCGCAGATGGAGGCTGTTCCATTCGAGAAGACGGCTCATGGCATCTCCTATATTGTTCCGAAGCTTGACTGCCATCAGATGGTTGTGCTTGATTATAAGAATTAAAAGATGTATGTAAGTGAAGCAGGGCTGTTGAACGCTGTTCGAGCTGTTTGGCAGGAGAGCGGCCTTGCTAATGTACAGGGAGGGCTGTCTGTGCTAAGAACAGGCAGCCTCTTCTTGTTGAATACCTAACGCTAAGGAGTACTCATGTTGATGCAGCGATGGGAGCATGTAGCGGCTAAAGTCAGTCAATATTTCCCTTCGACAAAATTCGAAAAAAAGGTTTGCAAATCTATTTTGTGTATGATATATTAATTCTTGTCCTCGCGAAACACGAGTTGCTGAAAACGAGCGTATAAGTGAGGAAAAGAGAGTATTTGGAAGATATGCGGACATAGCTCAGTGGTAGAGTATCGCCTTGCCAAGGCGAGGGTCGCGAGTTCGAATCTCGTTGTCCGCTCCAGAATTTTATATGCGCCCTTAGCTCAGCTGGATAGAGCGTTTGACTACGAATCAAAAGGCCAGGAGTTCGAATCTCTTAGGGCGCGCCACTTTTTATTGAAATGGATTAAGCCGGTGTGGCGGAATTGGCAGACGCGCGCGACTCAAAATCGTGAGGGAAACCGTGGAGGTTCGAGTCCTCTCACCGGCACCAATTCAAAAACGGGACGTAGCTCAGCTTGGTAGAGCACTTGGTTTGGGACCAAGGGGTCGCATGTTCAAATCGTGTCGTCCCGACCATCTTATTCAAATCATGGACTTACATAAGAAAAACCGCCATTGGGCGGTTTTTTGTTTTCTTTTCTAACAGAGGAACTGGAGGATTCATCTTGAATGCTAGGACAAGACTAATGCAGGATGGTCGTTAAAATATACTTGTTCGTAAGATTGCATATTTTGTCCGCTGGATACAATACACCTAATGCTTCTGGTCTATGCTTCCCTTAGCAATCATATTGCTCATCTGGTATCGTAAGTGAAAAGTCCCTTATTAGGGATTGCAACAGGCCTGAAACAACAGAAAGGGATTAGATGAATGAATGCTTCCAAGACAGCTAGACGCAGTATGAGTATCTCCGTGGTCCTTGCAGCCTTATTTATTATCTTTGCTTGGCTAGTGCTGACTGATCGGCTATCCTCATTCGATCTATTGATCATTGAGACGATTCAAGGTCTGGAGAGCCCGCTGTTAACCAAAGCCATGCTGCTGATTACCAAGACGGGGGAAGGCTTGCTGCTCATTATGATCACGCTTGCGATAATGATTGTGTTATTTGCTGTACTCCGTCATCGAAGAGAATTGGAACTGCTTGTATTTGTCTCACTTACTTCTGCTTGCTTAAATCAGTTGTTGAAGATCATAATCGTGCGTCCGCGACCCACCCTTAACCGCTTGATTGAGGTAGGCGGGTACAGCTTCCCAAGCGGGCATTCCATGGCTGCGTTCAGCTTGTACGGGACGGTCACCTATTTGCTATGGAAGCACATCCCGAATCGAGCTGGACGCATCGTGCTGCTGACATTGAGCGGCTGCTTTATTGTGCTCATTGGGTTAAGCCGAGTGTATCTTGGCGTTCATTATCCTACAGATGTTTTGGCAGGCTACTTAGCGAGTGCCAGCTGGCTGCTGCTTTCCATTAGCTTATATGAACGCTGGATCAGGAAGATATCTTAATCGCGGCGATCAACAATGCAAGATAGCTATGAATAATCAAGAATGATAATGAGAATAATTATCAGTATAAGAATAGTGTGGCAGGCAAGGTTAGAAATGGACAAAGCAGCCTTGGAGGAGGCTGCCTCGCATAGGGACAAGGTTTAGATCTTAGGCTCAAACGTTTTGCAGTCGGTTTCCTGGGAGTTCTTCGCTTGCTGTCCACGATGGCTGACCACATAAATCGAAGAAGCGTTGCATTTGTTGCCTGGTGCCCAGAATTTGCAGTTGTTTACTTCACAAAGCACATCTTTTGCCATGGCTCTCTTCACCTCCTATCCCTTATAGGATGGACAGCCAAGACAGCGTTTTATACGATCTTCGCTCATCTTTTTATGGATGAGCTCTTTTGTGTGCTTTGATTTCTCTTTTTTTCATTAGCGTTGGAAAAATTCAATCCATTCGCCCTCTGGACCAGAAATAAAGAAATAACGGTATCCATTAGGCAAGGTCGTTATTTGCTCATCCAAAAATGGAGCATCCGTATCCTTCAAACGTTGGAATTCAGCTTCAACATCCTCAACATGTATGGCAAAATGATGAACCGTCCCTTCACTAGGGAGCTGGTCGCTGTATCCTTGAATCAGTTCTACTTCCGTCTCGTCTTGGCCGTTAAAACCTAGAAAGGCCAGCTGGAAAATGCCGTTTGTGTGGGTTACCCGCTGTTTGAGTTCAAGACCGACAATGGTGGTATAGAAACGAATCGTTTTTTCAATGTCTCGTACAATAATGCCAACATGATCAATGCGCTTTTGTGCCATCAGCATCTGCTCCTTTGAATGTATGAGAGTATTCATAAATCATGGAGAAAGGACTAAAGTGGGGTATCTGTACATCCTCCATGTCACCTTCACATTTATCTGCCCATTTTGTTGAAATAAGTAATAGTTAATTCTATATAAATAATTCCGATGTGTAAAGTATGTATTATGCATTTCCCTTGATCTGCGGTTGCTTCATTGCAGAGCTTTCATTAGAAGTGAGTTAGAATGAAGCTTATGTTCCCAGATGCTATCTAAGCATTAGAGAGTTTACACTGCTTTAATAACTTTTTTCGAAAAAATGAACGATTGCATAAAGCAGATCGTATTAATGACGATTGCAATCCACAACATGCCGTTATATAAGCTGAACAATGGCAAGGAAAAGGTGAGCGGATGGAATGAAGCTGAAGAGTCACATCCCATTGCTTATATCAAAAGAAAGGAGCGTGAGAATGCTTGTCTGAACAGCAGCTGATTCAACAAGCTCAGCAAGGCAATACGGAGGCGCTTGCGCTCCTGCTGCGACAGCATTATGCCATGGTTCGCGGTTATATGCTTAAGCTGACCATGAATCCAAGCTTAACGGATGATCTGGTTCAAGATACAATGCTTCGAGCGATGGAGAAGCTTCATACCTACAATGGAAAGTCCAAATTCTCCTCCTGGCTGATCACCATTGCGACTCGATTGTACTTGGATCGACTGAAGCGGATGAAGGTAGAGAGACGATGGCTTGAACAGGAAGGACGGCTGATTCGCTATCAGGTGGAGACGAATCAATTGGAATGGAGCGAAGCTATGGAAATGCTCCAGCAGCTTCCCCCAGAGCAGCGAGCGGCGATTCTGCTGAAGCATTATTATGGATACGCCTATCCTGAGATTGCCGCGATCATGCAGTGCAGCGAGGGTACCGTCAAGTCCCGTGTACATTATGGTACGGAACAAATAAGAAAGGAGATGAAGGAGCAATGACAAGAGATAAGAATCCAGTACAAGCAGATCCCCAGTTGCTGCAGGATCAAGAGCTGACGCAGAAGCTGCTTAACAGTTGGAATCAGTTGGATCAGCTAAATGAGCGTACACCAATGCCATCTGAAGAAGATATGTTCCAGATGCTCGTACACCATAAACGGCGATTAAAGCACAAGCTGTGGAAAGAACTCGCATGGCTATGGATCCTTGCAGCCTTTGTGATTGCAGGCAGCTTGATACTTATGCACCGTGAGTTGATCCTCTATATTGGGATTCAAATTGCACTTGGCATTGGTGCAGCCGGCTACTTGATCTTGACTTCCTTTTATCGAAAAAAAGAGATGAGGGGGAGCACAAGTGAATAGTCCTGAAGAGGTTCCTGTGTGGGTATGGTTGATTCTCATCCCGATCCTGGTTGTACAGGGCACCGGCCTGTTCATACACGCAAGGAAGTCAGGGCGCTTCCCTTGGCTCTGGGCACTGTGGGGATTCATGAATGTTCCGATGCCGACACTTGTATATGTATTATTTGCAGTGAAACCATGGAGACGTTCTAAATCAGATTAAGCAATACCTTGGGAGGGGTAACGGATGGATACTTGGCAAACGATTCCTTGGCATTTGATTATGCCGCTTATTGTACTGCAGCTCATCCTGATGATAACGGCACTGATCTCGCTTGCAAGAACGCCATATACGAGAGGTCCAAAGTGGCTGTGGATTATACTGATTATTGGCCTTAATCTAATTGGCACGATCGCTTATTTCGTGGTTGGAAGGAGGGATCGCAGATGAGCAGCCTGGTTATCAAGCAGCTTACCAAGAGCTTTGGCTCTCATACAGCCGTTCATCCGCTTAACCTTACGATTCGAGAAGGCAAGTGCACAGCATTATTAGGTCCGAATGGAGCGGGAAAAACAACGACGCTTCATATGCTGACAGGTTTGTTGAAGCCTACAAGCGGGACGGTATCGCTTCGAACGAGTGCAGGAAAGAGTGTTGGTAGCGATCTTAGGCCCCATCTAGGGTTTTTGCCGCAGGCTCCAAGCTTCAGCGACTGGATGACAGGCAGAGAATGGCTGCGATTCATTGGGAAGCTGAGCGGTCTGAGCCGCAAGGAAGCAGCGTCGAGGGCTGGCCAGTGGCTTGAGACAACGGGGTTGGCAGAAGCGGCAGACAGAAGGATTGGCGGGTATTCTGGCGGCATGAGGCAGCGGCTTGGGCTGGCTCAAGCAATGATCCACGAGCCTTCTATTCTGCTTCTGGATGAACCGGTCTCCGCCCTTGATCCGATTGGCCGCAGAGAGGTGATGAGTCTTTTGCAATCCATGAAAGGCGAGATCACACTCTTATTCTCGACGCATGTTCTGCATGAAGTGGAAGAGCTATGCGATGATCTTGTCCTGATGAAGGAAGGCTCGATCGTGAAGCAAGGCGAATGGGCAGAGCTTCGCAAAGAGTCTGAGGGCACTGTAATTACAATAGAAGTGGAGCGATTTAGTGAAATGCAAGACTGGCTATCAAGCTTGTCTCAGCTTCCTTCCATAACAAAAACGGAGATTTCGGGGTATACCGCAGCACTCCATACTAATGATATGAACAAGGCAAGGCAAGCGCTGCTTCAGGAGGTCCAAAGGAAGCGTATTCCGCTCTCGCGGTTTGATGCAGGCGTGATATCATTGGAACAGCTGTTCATGGAGGTGGTTGCAAGATGAGGAACACCCTGATTTTATTTCAAAAAGAATGGATGGAGCTCATTCGTCATTATAAATGGCTGTGGGTGCCGCTCGTCTTCCTTTTGCTCGGTATTTCCCAGCCCATAACCATGAAGTTCCTCCCCGATATTCTTGCCAGTACGGGCAGTCTGCCGGAAGGCACGATGATACAGCTGCCTACGCCAACCTCAGGGGAAATACTTGGCCAAGTGCTTAGCCAGTTTAACACGGTCGGCATTCTCTTGTTGGTCCTTGCGACGATGGGAACCATCTCATCAGAGGTAAGGAGCGGGGTTGCAGGGGCGATATTAACGAAGCCCGTATCCCCTGCGTCTTACTTGGCAGCGAAATGGGCTGCCGCAATGTGCCTCACGATTCCAGCATTCAGCATAGGCTATGCGGGCGCGTGGTATTACACGGTGCAGCTGTTCGAACCTATTCCTGCACTTGCTGTTCTCACGGCAGCAATAGTTGCATTAGGCTGGTTCTGCTTTATTGTCACTCTTGCTGTTGTGATGAGCTTATGGCTTGCAAGCGGTGCGGCCGCAGCCTTCTCAACACTTGCTATCGCATTGCTGTTTGGACTTATAAACTTGCTATGGAAGGATTCCTATCTCCTTAATCCTTCTAAGCTTATCGAAGGCGCGCAGTATATGCTGATGGAACAGCCCCCGTCATTTTCAGTAGGGGTTACGGTCTTTATGACATTGCTGCTTAGCGGATTGCTTTTTGCTATTGGTTTGTGGAGTGCAACAAAGCGTCAGAGCTGGCTTCCTGCAGATAAAGGCTCTTACTAAGGTTAGTTTGCAGGTTTGAAAGGATGCAAGTATAAGAATCCCCTTCAGATGGTCACACTAGAAAAAAAAGAAGGAAATGAAGGGGATTCATTATGACGAAAGAACGTCGTTTGTTAGTTCAATTGTCATTGCGACTGAAATTGAAAAAACGCTTGAAGCGATGGAAGCGTCCGTTGTGGTCGTTGGCTGTCTTTTTATTATTCGCCGCCATCTTTACGATTGGAATTCGTATGATGGATGAGTCACGCAAGCTCACAGATCGCGCTATACCGGATAATTCGGAGGTACAAGCTGCATTTGCTGCGAGCAGCGAAGCCTTGGCTCAAAACGCTCACAAGCAGGTCATTGAGCAGCTGATGGGCGAGAAAAAGAAGCTGAAAGTGATTCAACGAACTTCGTATATATGCGGTCATGTCGATAAGTCACTAGGAAAGCAAGCGCCATCACAGGTGATTCAATTGCTGCTCGAACATCCGAACTGGAGTGCAGTGATGAACGCAAAGCATGAGATTGTACTCGAAGAGCGAATTGATGATTTGTCGGAAGATTGCAAGGAACGCGCTTATATTGGCCTTGATAAAGACGGCAATCTCACTTTATATGACGATGTGCCTGAAAAAGACAATGTGATGCGCACGTTCTTCCAGCTGGATGTGGAGTCTATGGAGAGCGCCCTGCCTCCACAGGTGCTTAAGCAGCTTCAAGATGGTATACGAATAACGGATATCGATGAATATCATAGCGTCATCTCAACCTTCAGTGACTATGCGGTTGAGGAGACGAAGGGCGTCATGAAGCAGACGCCCGCACCATAATCAAACGAATAGGATCGTAATGAGGGGCGCTGAGAACAGCGTCCTTCTTCGTTTTGTTTAATTAAGGGGAAAAAGAAGAAGAATAACCATGAGCTGTTGGAATATGATCAAGAGGAAGGTGACCCTATGGAATTGATGCTGATGCTGCTTATCATTCTGACGGCAACAAAGCTAGCCGGAGACCTGTCCGTTCGGCTGGGGCAGCCGTCGGTGCTTGGCAAGCTGATCGTGGGGATTCTGCTTGGGCCCGCGGCGCTTGGCTGGATCACCGAAGGCCATCTAATTACACAAATGGCGGATGTCGGCGTTATACTGCTCATGTTTATTGCTGGGCTCGAAACAGATATGGACCAGCTGAAGCAAAATTGGAAGTCGGCCTTCGCCGTCGCTGTCGGCGGCATCGTGCTGCCTTTTATCGGCGGATATCTCGGGGGCTTGGCTTTTGGGCTTGCCTCTACGCAGGCGATGTTTATCGGGCTATTGCTCTGCGCAACCTCGGTGAGCATCTCGGTACAGACTTTGAAGGATATGGGGCAGCTTAGTACGCGTGAAGGCACAACCATTCTTGGCGCTGCTGTCGTTGACGATGTCTTGGTCGTGATTATGCTTGCCTTCATGCTAAGCCTTCTTGGCGGTGGAGAAGTCAATCTTGCAGTCGTTATCATCAAAAAGCTGGCATTCTTTGCAGGAGCGATTATTGTTGGTTGGTGGGTCGTTCCCTATATCATGAAATGGCTGGCTCCTCTAAAAGTAACAGAGGCTATTATCAGCGCCGCCTTAATTGTCTGCTTCTTGTTCTCATATGCAGCTGATTATCTGGGCGTCGCAGGCATTATCGGTGCGTTCGCTGCGGGCATCGCCATCTCGCAAACGCCCTTTAAGCATGAGGTGGAGGATCGCATCGAGCCGATTGCTTATGCCATCTTTGTCCCGATCTTTTTTGTTAGTGTCGGGCTTAAGGTCACCTTTACGGGACTGGGCGAATATGTGTGGTTTATTATCGCCTTCAGCTTCATCGCGGTCGTAACGAAGCTCTTTGGCAGCGGTCTTGGAGCGAGACTAACGGGATTTAATCATCGAAGCTCGCTTGGAATCGGCGCTGGAATGGTATCCCGAGGGGAAGTGGCCTTGATCATTGCGACGACAGGCCTTGCAGGAGGCCTATTTCAAGAGGAATACTTTACGCCGCTTGTGCTTGTTGTCATTATTACGACGCTGATTACGCCGCCTATGCTTAAATCCATCTTCGGCAATCGACAGCTTGGATAGTAAGCAGCCTCTGCATTTTACTTCATGAAGTCTTTTGAAATAAGGGCCATTGAACCATTTTTGCCGGCCTGCTTCTGATGGATTCTCTTCCGGTTGATCTATGTTATAATAGGTTGAACACATATGTTCGCCTGTGACAGGATCGATAAGGGAGAGATTTTTTTTGCGCATTTTAGGAATTGATCCGGGGATTGCCATTGTCGGCTTTGGCTTCGTTGACAAGCAGGGGAGCCGCGTTGTGCCTGTTCAGTACGGCTGTATTCAGACAGAGTCCACGACGGCTCCAGAGGTACGGCTGCTGCAGGTATTTGAGGCGACAGAGAAGCTTCTCGATCAGTATAAGCCGGATGCAGTCGCGGTAGAGAAGCTGTTCTTCAACCGCAACGTCACAACGGCATTCTCGGTAGGACAGGCGAGAGGGGTTGTTATTCTCGCTGCTGCCAAGCGAGGGCTTCAGATTGCAGAATATACCCCTATGCAGGTGAAGCAGGCCATAGTTGGCTACGGGAAGGCAGAGAAGAAGCAGGTTCAGGAGATGGTGAAGCTCTTTTTGAAGCTTAAGGCCATTCCGAAGCCAGACGATGTAGCGGATGCGCTCGCAGTAGCGATATGTCATGCGCACTCTAGTGGATTACAAGATCAATTGAACGGAGCTTGGACTCGATGATAGATTATGTGAGAGGGCAGGTTGCCCATATAGAGACGGATAGTATCACGATTGATGTGCATGGGCTTGGCTACCGTGTGTTTTGCCCTAATCCATACGCATTTGCAAAGTCTGAGGAAGAAGTCATCGTATTTACGCATCATCATGTACGTGAAGATGCGATTTTGCTGTTTGGCTTCCCATCGCGCGAGGAGCAGAAATTGTTTCGCAGGTTGATAGATGTAAACGGCATTGGACCGAAGGTGGCGCTGGCGATGCTATCAGCAGGCAAGCCAGAATCGCTAGTGATGGCGATTCAGCAAGAGAACCTGACCTTCTTGACGAAGCTGCCTGGCATCGGCAAGAAGACAGCCCAGCGCATTGTGCTGGATCTAAAAGACAAGCTTGACAACATTGGCCTTGATCTTCGCGTTCAAGCGGAGACGCTGTTCGTGGACGCGCCAGCCATTCTATCGGATGAGGACCATTCCTCGTGGGGAGAAGCACGCGCGGCGCTTAAGGCGCTCGGATATCGCGATGCAGAGCTGGATCAGGCTTGGGCGGATCTTAAGCATCGCGTTCATGCGGATGAGAGCGTCGATTCGTTGATGAAGAAAGCTCTATCTGTACTGTTCACGGGTTAGAAAGGCGGTTAATCAATGGAGGATGAACGCATTATTTCAGCAAACTTCATGATGGAAGATCAAGCGGTGGAACTTAGCTTAAGACCGCGCTACTTAAATGAATATATTGGGCAGTCCCAAGTAAAGAACAATCTGAAGGTGTTCATCGAGGCTGCTAAGATGAGGAAGGAAGCGCTGGATCATGTGCTGCTGTACGGCCCGCCTGGACTTGGCAAGACGACCTTATCCAATATTATAGCAAATGAGCTTGGCGTTAATATTCGTACGACGTCAGGGCCTGCGATCGAGCGTCCTGGGGATCTTGCTGCCCTGCTAACGAACTTGCAGGAGGGCGATGTCTTGTTCATCGATGAGATTCACCGACTGCACCGCACCGTTGAAGAGGTGCTGTATCCTGCAATGGAGGACTTTGCACTCGATATTATCATTGGCAAAGGCCCCAGCGCTCGCTCCGTGAGATTGGATCTGCCGAAGTTTACGCTGATTGGCGCGACCACGAGAGCAGGATTGCTGTCCGCCCCATTAAGGGATCGTTTCGGTGTCGTCAGCCGTCTGGAGTTCTATACGACAGACGAGCTCAGCTTCATCGTATCAAGAGCAGCGGATATTCTTGATGTGGAAGTCATCGGCGAAGCATCTCATGAGATTGCAGTACGGTCGCGGGGAACGCCGCGGATCGCGAATCGCTTGTTGAAGCGGGTGCGTGACTTTGCTCAGGTAAGAGGCGATGGCGTGATTACACCTGAATTGGCAAAAGAAGCGCTGCACTTAATTCAAGTCGACCCGCTAGGCCTTGATCAGATTGACCACAAGATGCTTGAGGCGATGATCACAAGCTTCAGGGGCGGACCCGTTGGTCTGGATACGATCGCAGCTACAATCGGAGAAGAAAGCCAGACAATTGAGGATGTGTATGAGCCTTATTTGCTGCAGATCGGTTTTCTTCAACGGACGCCGCGTGGTAGAATAGCGACACCAAAAGCTTACGCGCATCTTGGCATTCCAATGCCGGATAGCCAGTCATAAACCGCAATACGAAAGTTCGGGAGACTTTCGTATTGTTTTTTGCGGGAGAGGAGACATACACATATGGTTATGAGAACATGGTTGCAGCGTACGGCTGTAACGGTTTCTGCCTGTGCATTGCTAGTCGGAGGTAGTGCTTTTGCTTCCTTGCCAGCAGCAGAGGCCGCTCAAAGCACAGATGCAGCGGCCCAAGCAGGCAGCAAGACGGAGGCGAACACCGCTATTCGTGTAGCTTTGTTTGGAAATCTGGGGAAAAGCACGCAGAATCGAGCAGGTCAGGTGACATTGTCCTCAGAAGGCGTGCTTAGCGTGAAGTCGCGCAGTGCAAGCGGGCAAGTTGCTTTAGGCACCAAACAGGCTCGATTCAGCCTGGATGGTTATCAAGTGAAGCTGTTTGAATCAAAGGACAAAGCAGCTGCACAAGCTGTATTGAAGCGTGCGCAAGCCTCAAACAGTGCTTACATGATTCAGATTCCAAGACGCGGGGCGACGTTCTATGCGGTCTATGCGGGCTCTTACGCGACAGAGGCGCAAGCTTCCAAAGCCCTTGCAAACTACCAGGCTGACGGCACGATGAAGTCTTTGACAGCAGGCTACAGCAGTGTGGTCGCAGGGCCAAATTATTGGCAGGCAGGTACATATGGATCTCAAGCAGAAGCGAATGCAGCTCGCAACGCGCTGCTGAATGCGAATATAGAGGCTTACACCGTAACGATTGAAGGTGAAGGTGCGCACCATACAGCTGTATGGGCTGGACAAGCAGGATCACAAGCTGCGTTATCGCAGCTGAAGGCGTCCATCCAGCAGGCTCTGCCCGGTGCGGCAGTTAGAGAGGTTCAAGCTCAGGGAGCCTTGATACACTCGATAGAAGATACAGGCTCAGGAACCATCGCGCGCTATAGTGTGTATGGCGCGCAGAAGTGGGCGTTGTCCACAGATGCTCAATCCATCAAGGTGTCAGAGCGATCGGGTCGCTCTTACCGCGGAATGATGGAGCTTAGCAGCTACAATGATGAGCTCGCGCTGGTCAATGAGCTTCCATTGGAACAATATCTGGTCTCGGTCGTTGGCGGCGAGATCTATCCGAACTGGCCGGAGGCTTCCCTGAAAGCCCAGGCAGTGGCAGCTCGTACCTTTGTGCTCTATCAGGGCAATAAGTTTGGCATAGCCAACGTCGTGGACACGACGCTAAGCCAGGCCTACAATGGCCTGGAGAAAGAGACAGATACTGTGCGTCGAGCAGTGGAATCAACGGCTGGCGAAGTATTGATGTCTGATGGCAAGCTGATTGAGGCGATCTTCAACTCTAATGCTGGCGGAATGACGGCAGAGGCAAGCGAGGTATGGGGCGGAGGCCTTCCTTGGGCGCAAGCGACAAAAAGTCCGGATGAAGGTGCTGAAGCGGGCAAGTATGCTTGGTATTATGTTGCATTAGAGGATGGAAAAGTTGGCTATGTTCGTGAAGATGTCGTGCAGCTGGATGCAGGACGGGACCAAGCAGGCTTCCAGATTGCAAGGCCAATCGAGGACAACACGAATATTCGTCCGTTCCCAGCCGTTCAATCGAATGCTGGACCGATTGCTTCCGTGAAGAAAAATACACGTCTTATCGTCATGGACACGGTGAAGGAATCCAATGCCTACAGCTGGATTCGCGGGCCATATACCGCTACGGAAGTGCTCAATATGATTCAATCCAAGACGAAGACCAAGATAGCAGGACCGCTCTATACGCTGACGATCGCTGAGCGAGGCCCATCCGGGCGCGCAACGAAGATTGAAGCGAATGGCGTGCCTGTTGAAGTGAGTTATCCGGATGCATTCCGAAGTGTGTTTGGCGGCTTGCCGAGCACCATGTTTGATATCGTGTCCACTAAGGATTACGCTGTCATGGGCAGTGATGGCAAAGCCGTTGCAGGAAGTGGAATAAGCGGCAAGCAGGCAATAGGCGGTAACGGCTCCTCCACGAGTCTTAAAAATGGCACCATCGTTGTCGATGGACAAGGCAAAGGAAGAGTGCTGAACGCGGAGACAATGTATATCTTTAAGGGCAAAGGCTATGGACACGGGATCGGCATGTCTCAATGGGGTGCCAAAGGCCTTGCAGATCAAGGGTATGACTACGAGCAGATCTTGAAATACTATTACAAAAATGTGGAACTTGTACAGCGTTAGGATGATACGACAATGGATGTAAATCAATTTGATTTTTATTTGCCTGAGCAGTTGATTGCTCAGACCCCACTCGCAGATCGCACGGCTTCGCGTCTGTTGACGCTGGATCGAGCGACAGGCAAGGTAGAGCATCATCAGTTTACCGATATTATGAACTATCTTCATCCTGGTGATCTCATAGTACTGAACGATACCCGCGTTATTCCTGCTCGTCTATATGGAATAAAGGCGGATACCGGAGCAAAGGTTGAGGTCCTGCTTCTCAAGCAGGAGGAAGGCGATGTATGGGAAGCACTGGTGAAGCCCGCTCGCAAGCTCAAGGTGGGCACTGTGGTTACCTTTAGCGAAGAACTGCGCGCTGTCGTAACCGAGGAGCAGGATATGGGAGGCCGACTGCTTCGCTTCGAGTACGAGGGCATCTTTCAAGAGATTCTTGATCGCTTGGGTGAAATGCCGCTTCCTCCTTACATCAAGGAGCAGCTTCAGGATCGAGAGCGATATCAAACCGTATATGCGAAGCATGAAGGCTCAGCTGCAGCTCCGACAGCAGGTCTTCACTTTACAGAAGAACTGCTTCTGGCTATTCAAGATAAGGGTGTTCAGATTGCACCGATAACGCTTCACGTTGGGCTAGGAACCTTCCGTCCCATGTCTGTGGACAATGTGGAAGATCACGTCATGCATGCGGAATATTTTGAAATTTCACAAGAGAGCGCCTCGTTGATTGCGAAGACAAAAGCAGAGGGCGGAAGAATTATTGCAATCGGCACGACATCAGCCAGAACGCTTGAGAGTGCAGCGCAGCAATTCGGCGGCTCCGCAATTGAAGCCTGCTCCGGCTGGACGGACATTTTTATCTATCCTGGCTATCCATTCAAGCTTGTAGATGCGCTTGTTACTAATTTCCATTTGCCTAAGTCCACGCTGGTGATGCTGGTGAGTGCACTTGCAGGCAGAGAACATATCATGAAGGCCTATGAAGCCGCTGTGCAGGAACAATACCGCTTCTTCAGCTTTGGAGACGCCATGTTCATATACGACAGCAGGTTCAACAGCAAATAACGAATAAGGATGATCTAATCAATGGCAGCAGTAACGTATGAACATATAAAGACCTGTAAGCAGACGGGCGCTCGTCTTGGAATTGTGCACACACCGCACGGCTCATTTGAGACGCCGATCTTTATGCCGGTAGGCACGCTGGCAACAGTGAAGACCATGAGCCCAGAGGATCTTAAGGAGATGGATGCTCGCATTATATTGAGCAATACGTATCATCTTTTCTTGCGTCCAGGACATGAACTTGTCCGTGAAGCAGGCGGACTGCATAAGTTTATGAACTGGGACCGTGCCATTCTTACAGATAGCGGTGGATTTCAGGTATTTAGCTTGAGTGATATGCGTAAGATTGAAGAAGAGGGCGTTCATTTCAAATCTCATCTAAATGGGGACAAGCTGTTCTTGTCGCCAGAGAAGGTGATGGAAATTGAGAATGCCCTTGGTCCGGACATCATGATGGCTTTCGATGAGTGTGCGCCTTTTCCTGCTGATTACGATTATGTGAAGCATTCCATGGAGAGAACGACTCGCTGGGCGGAACGCTGCCTGGAGGCTCATGCTAGACCGCATGATCAGGCCCTGTTTGCCATCGTGCAAGGCGGAATGTATGCAGACCTTCGCAAGCAAAGCGCGATGGATTTGACTTCGATGGATTTCCCGGGGTATGCTATTGGTGGACTGAGCGTAGGAGAGCCTAAGCATCTGATGTATGAGGTGCTGGATTCGACGATGCCGCTGCTTCCATTCAACAAGCCGCGCTACCTCATGGGCGTTGGTTCGCCGGATGCGCTGATCGAAGGGGCGATACGCGGCGTCGATATGTTCGACTGCGTACTGCCAACACGAATTGCGCGCAATGGCACCACGATGACAAGTGAAGGCCGTCTTGTTGTACGCAATGCGAAGTTCGAGCGAGACTTTGGTCCGCTTGATCCGAATTGCGATTGCTACACATGCCGCAACTATTCTAGAGCGTACTTGAGACATTTGATTAAGTGTGATGAGACATTCGGACTTCGTCTAACCACTTATCATAATCTGTACTTCTTGCTGAACTTGATGAAGCAGGTTCGACAAGCGATTCGCGACGACCGTCTTGGCGACTTCCGAGATGAGTTTTTCGAGAAGTATGGCATGGATCAGAATAAGAGCGGCTTCTAACCTTGGGGTAGACAAGCTTTCGCAAGGCCCATTCGCTTTGCAAGCTTGATGTCCGTACATAGATTGCTTATATGGAAAGGGGAATATTACACATGTTTATTGCAGCTGGAGCGGCTGGTGGTGGCGAAGGAGGATGGCTTCAATTAATCCTGCCTTTCGTGCTTATGTTTGCTGTATTCTACTTCTTGCTGATTCGTCCTCAGCAGAAGAAGCAAAAGCAGCGCAATTCGATGCTTGGCCAACTGAAGAAGGGGGACAAGGTCGTAACCATTGGCGGACTGCATGGTACCATCCTTGAGATTACAGATGATACAGTTGTGCTTCGTGTGAATGACGTTACGAAGATGACCTTTGACCGCAGTGCAATTAGCCATGTTTCAAGTGTGGAAGAGAACGCTTCTGCATAATATGAAACACAAATAACATGAATGGGATTCACCTTAGCGTGTGTTTCATTTCCAAGAAGGCGGGAGACTAGATGTCTCGCGCCTTTTTTCATATTTTTTTAAAGGCTATACCTATTCACAGCTCTAATAAGGTTTAACAGGGCGCAGCCAGATCTTTACGAGCACCAACATATGAAATGATATGCTGGATATAACGCGTAACGCTGGCTTCGATAGCGGCGCTTAACGGCTCATTGGCAATGCTTTGCGGCTCTATACAAGCATAACAGCCATCCCTGCAGCATGTATCAATGCTTCAAGGATGGCTATTCGTGTGCTTGCTATAATGAGCCGTGCCATAGCAGCCATTAGCGGCTAGCTATGTTTACCCTTTGGCTTGATAAGGTCTGATGCTCACCTGATCGCGAGAATCCATCTTGGCAAGCTTCATGCCAGCCCAAGAAGCAAATGCAGCAAGCGCTACGCCTGCGATCATATCAGACAGCCAGTGGATGCCGAAATAGAAAATGGAGAATACGATGCAGAATGCACTGATTCCCGTAATAATCTTCCAGATCTTCGTGTTAGATTTGAAGGCCAGCATGGCCACAGTAACCGAGATCGAAGTGTGCAAACTTGGGAAACAGTTGTCAATTCCAGAGAAGCCTCGATACTGCTCTTCAAAGGTTGGGAAGGCGTGCAGCATCAGAAATTCAACCGAAGCTGGCGCATAGGACCACACCTCATTGACTTGGACAAACAAATAAAAAGGCAGTGCGATTAAGTAATTGAGCATTATTGCATAACAAGTAGCTGTAGCTAGTCCTTTTTGATCCGTCGATACATAGATCATTAACGAGGATACGATTAAAGCTTGAAAGACAACCAGATAAAACACGCTAAGAATGGAAGTGAGTACAGGTGTCTCGAATACATTTTGGAAATGGTAAACGAATTGACCTTCGAGCTGATGAATGAACGGTGTCAGGTCAAATCCGGCATTCAGCCATTCTTCAAACTGCAGCTCATATTTGTTAACGAGTAGAATGAGTACGAGCATTATAAAGGATATGGTAAACCTTTTGGATTGAAATAGCGTCTTGATGAATGATTGAACCGCATAGAGCGGATTGCGGCCTGAACCTATCCATACAAGCAGGATGGTTGCTGCAACACTCCATAGAATAACGCTTTGCATCGTCTGAAACAGGATCATGAAGTCCTCCCTATTCTTGTGATCCACAGATCTTTATGATGAATATATGACAACGTGTTGGCAGATTCAGCTAATGACCTAGACCAACTTTCATAGTATATCACAAACGCTGCAGATCATCACAGGGAAGAACACAATTTGGATCGTTTGGGTCTATTCCTTTTTCATGTTAACGCCAACCACGCCCCCAAGGCCACCTGCCGCAAAGCTAAGCAGCATATACAGCGCTTTGTTCCAATCTAGTCCCGCATCCATGGCCAAGAAACCGATCATCAAGACGAGGATCATATAAAATAAGCCTGTCATCCCGCCATAATACCAGCCCTTCTTGCCGCTCCTTTTGCCTGCTGACCAGCCTCCAACGATCAAGGCAAAGCCATGAATGAGATATACATAGGTTGATGCTCCTTCTTCGCTGGATGAGCTTGCAACCAGGAGAACAGACAGTGCAAGAGCGCCAAGACCAAGCCACACAAAAGCGTTGCACAGTCCGGCTAGTATAGGATGACTTAGCTTCCATTGACCAACCCGCTGGAATGAACTCATATTAATTCCTCCCATTATGCTATTTGTATTCATCGTATGGGCAAGCTAGAGGAAATAGTACAAGACTTATTGTCATCGTAGACGAAAAAAACGGACAGCGATATAATTTCTAGATCGGGTTCGTGGGTAAACATGAACAATAAGAGAAAAGGCAATAGTACCTTTTAGATCGCAACAAGAGGAGATGGACGTTTTGGAACACCAAGTGGAAACGTGGCAAGTGACTGCAGCAGTCATTATATTTTTAGTGACATATGCCATCATTATTTCAGAAAAATTGAATCGGGCAGTAATTGCACTTTTTGGCGCTGTGATTATGCTTGTCCTGCAGATTATTGACGTGCATACGGCGTTTACGGAATACATTGAATGGAACACGATATTCCTGCTGGTCGGCATGATGATTCTGGTAGGAATCACGAACAAGAGCGGCATATTTCAATATATCGCTGTAAAAGCAGCGCAAACAGCAAAGGGAAGGCCTGTGCAAATATTGATTATTCTTACGCTGCTTACGGCAGTTGGCTCAGCTTTCCTTGATAATGTGACAACGGTTCTTCTCATTGTGCCGATTACATTCTCGATAACCCGCATTCTAAATGTGAATCCGATACCTTATCTTATGGCTGAAATTATTGCGGCAAATGTTGGAGGCACGGCGACAATGATCGGTGACCCGCCTAACATCATGATTGGTTCAGCGAATCCGCACTTGACATTCAATATGTTTTTACAATATCTCGCACCGATTGTCGTTGTCATCATGGCTGTCATCATCGTGCTGCTGGTCCTGATTTATCGCAAGCAGCTGAAGGTGACCGCTGAGCAAAGAGACGCATTGATGCAGCTCCAACCATCGGAGTACATTACCGATCGCAGACTTGTCCGCAAGTCCTTGATCGTGCTGCTGTTGACCATCGCAGGCTTTGCCCTTCACTCTGTAATCCATGTTGAAGCGGCAGTCGTTGCGATGGGCGGGGCTACCCTGCTGATGCTGATTGGACTTAAGACGGAGCATGAGTTGGAGGAATCACTCAATAAAGTAGAATGGATCACCATTCTGTTCTTCATTGGGTTGTTTATGCTTGTTGGAGGCTTGATTGAAGTCGGCATTATCAATCGTCTGGCTGAGGTGACTTTGAATGTCACAGAAGGAGATGTGGCGAAGACGTCCATGCTCATTTTGTGGGTATCGGGTATTGCTTCAGCAACAATTGACAATATTCCATTTGTGGCAACGATGATTCCTTTGATTAAGGATCTCGGTGTTCAGATGGGGATATCCGATCCATCCCAATTGAATCCGATCTGGTGGGCATTGGCGCTTGGGGCGTGTCTTGGCGGAAACGGTACAGTTATTGGCGCTTCCGCAAACGTGATCGTGTCTGGGATGGCCAAGCGTGAAGGTCATGGCTTCAGCTACTGGGACTTCTTGAAGATTGGAGCACCGCTGACGTTACTGTCGCTATTTATGTCCATGATCTATTTGCTGCTGTTTATTCTGTAAACCAGCAAAGAGGGATACGGCAATGCACTGCAATGTTAAAGCGAGATGGCAATTTTCACATCCTAACAGCGTGCATGCCCGCACATGGTACAGGTCAGACTACCCTTACATGGTTAATCGTTGTTCTTTTTCATGAGAAGCTAAGAGCTGCGAGGAGGGCGTGTAAGGGTGCAGTTATGGAATTCAATCTGGCATACGATGCTGATGTACGTTCTTGTATTTGCGATTCTTAGAATCATGGGCAAGCGGGAAATTGGCAAGCTGTCGGTATTTGACTTGGTCATCTCCATTATGATTGCGGAGATTGCTGTTTTTAGCATTGAGGATATGAATAAGCCATTATGGGAGTCTGTTGTACCCATTCTTGTTCTGGTGATTATACAAATTAGCCTCGCCTTCATCACGCTGAGAAGCCGGAGGGCACGGGCATGGTTTGATGGCAAGCCAAGTATTATTATTAGCCAAGGTCACCTAAACCGCGGCGAGATGCGCAAGCAGCGCTACAATCTGGATGACTTGATGCTTCAGATGCGCGAGCAAGGGATTGATAACCTTCAAGATGTTGAGTACGCAATATTGGAGTCTACTGGCAAGCTGACTGTTTTCTTGAAGGAGGATAGCAGCCAGGGAGGGCAAGCTCAGCAGGGGGGACAGCAGAGCGGAGGTATGCTCGATATTGCGTCGTCTGCGGATATTAGTGCAGGCGGCGGCAGTGAAGACGGGAATGATTCCTCTGATCAAAGAGGGGCAAGCGCACGTGGAAGTGCCGCATCGTCTTCCTCCTCTCAGTCCTCATCCTCCCAAGACGAGAACCAAGTGCTGAGATTCCCTGAACAAATCCACTTCACCACACTTCCGCTTCCGTTAATTATGGATGGCAGGGTGATGGATGAGAATTTGGATCAGATTGAGAAGACGAGATTCTGGCTGAAAAATCAAATCCAAGAGCATGGGGTATATGATTTTAAGGACGTATTTTTCTGTTCCATTGATCATCGCGGCAGGATGTTCTTAGATAAAAAGGATGCGCTTCGTTAAGCGCATCCTTTTTGTTATGAAGACTAAGCGGCCTTGTCGTGGAACCAGCGGCCGATAACGGGCATGCGAGCCATATCGCTGCGATCCACGAGCTTCATGAAGATGAGCAGCCCCGTATAGGTAAGCGCACCAAGCATGCTCGCTGCAATAAAACGGAAGACCATATGAATATCTCCCCATGGTGCATGAATGTAGGCGTATTGCGTCACAGCTGCCATAATAATCATCGCAGTGATGACTTTAAGAATATCCATCCACGGCAGCTTGAGCTTTAGCGATCGTGTAATCATATATGCATGCAAAGAGGTTACAATAACGATATTGATGCTGATTGCAATCACAGCCCCTTTAATGCCTAAGGCGGGAATGGAGGCAAGCTGGATAATAAGTCCAAGCTTCAAGACTGCGCCAATCAAGGTGTTGGTTAAGGCTGTGCCTGGGCGATCCAAGGCTTGCAGCGCGGCTTGCAGCGGCGCTTGAATGTAAATAAAGATTGCGACTGGCGCCATCCAGCGAAGCATGGTGCCTACGGAAGGATCATTGTACAGAATCGCGCACAAGGGAACGGCGAGCACGAACATAATGACGGCAAATGGCGCTCCGGACACCAAAGCAAGTCTAATCGCTTGATGCAGCCGCTTGCGGATGGTCTGCATATCCTTGCGACCGTAGGCTTCCGACAAGGAGGGGACAAGCGATACCGCCAAAGAATAGGTTAGGGCGCCTGGCAAGGTAAGCACAGGGATAATCATGCCTTGGAGAATACCGTATTGTGCAGTGGCCACGGCAGTTGTGACCCCTGCTATCGCGAGACTTCTTGCAATCGCGATGGATTCCAATAAATAGGAAAGCGATCCAATGAGCTTGCCGCCTGTTACGGGAATTGCGATCTTGAATAAATTGCGCCATTCTTTGGGCTGTTCCATTGACTCTGCTTCTTGCATGGCCTGGTCTGAATACGGATTCGGATGAGGAGCATCCTGAGCTTCGCTTCTTCTTGAAGCTCGAAGCTCCAGCCAGAGCACGAGTAGTCCTGCTAATTCGCCTATAACGACGCCAAGCATAGCCCCTGCCGCTGCCCATTCCAGACCATATGGAAGAAACAAGTAGGCGCAGCCAATCATGGTGATGATGCGGATCACCGTCTCTGCCACCTGAGAGGCGGCAGTTGGAATCATGTTCTGCTTGCCTTGGAAGTAACCGCGAAGCACCGATGAGATCGATACAAGCACAATGATCGGCGTCATCATCATAAAGGTGTAATAGACACGCTTGTCCGTTAGAATATATGACGTAATCCAAGGAGCGAGAATCAGGCACAGGCCTGACAGCAGGATACCTGCGGTTACTGAGAATAGAAGCGAGTTGTTCAGGATTTGCTTGCTTCTTCGGTGATCAGAGATCGCATCAGCTTCTGCGACAAGCTTGGCCACCGCAAGTGGAATGCCGCCTGTGATGAGGGTAATGACAACGAGCAAAAAAGGATAGCCGAGCTGATAAATGCCGACTCCCTCAGCACCAATAATTCGAGGCAGCGTAATCCGTGGAATGAATCCCAAAATACGATTAATAATGCCTGCTGCCAATAATATGAGCGTTCCTTGGATAAAGGACTGCTTCGTAGATCGCTTCTTTTTCAACGGGAATCCCTCGCTTAGGGTGAGACTTGTACTACAATGGTTAATACATAGTTATGCAGCGAGAGCACGATCCAAGACTGAAATTTTCGCTTTCAAACGGTTATGAGCAGGAAATGACATTTTTATCGCGAAATCATCAGATGAGGAGAGGGAAAGGAGAGGGCATAATGAGTGAACAGCTAGATATCAAAGACGTTGTCGCTGCCGCCCGAGCAGGAGAGCGCGATATGGTCACAGAGTCGTCCTCGAGTACGGAGAAGCATAGAGAACAAGAAGCGCATTCGTCGAATAACACAGTGGAAGCGCATGATTCGGATTATCCAGACAGGCCGCTGCTGCTGGATCAAGACATAGAGATGCTGTGCAGGAGTAAGGCAGAGGAGTTCTGGCTGCTTGGCTATGAGCAAGTTACAGCCGAGGAGATATGGGAGTGCGTTCTTCATAAGACGCGTAAGCAGCACACGAATCAGATGCACAAGGTTGTGAATGATATCTTGTCGCTTAAGGTTACGGACTTTATGAATTACATGACGATGCAGGCGTATCGCGGCTTCTCCTAGAAGAGAGGCCTTTTTGCTGAGAATCGGCCCATATTCTGCTGTTCATGCCAGTGAAATGGCTTACAGTCCTCGAATGTGAAAATTGACTCGAATTTTGGCGATAGCTATAATAGGAATATTGATTTAAGGAAAGGGGTATAGAGACGCAATGAAGAGAATTGTAGCGTTTGTGCTCATTGTTGTCGTTTCTCTTGGGGTAATGGCCTTTACTTCCCCATCGATCGTCAACAACATTCGTCTCGGTCTGGACTTAAAAGGCGGCTTCGAGATTTTGTATGAAGCTTCTCCACTTGAGGAAGGCGGAAAGGTTACATCTGATGCCTTAACACAGACTGCGAAAAGCTTAGAAAAGCGTATTAATGCGCAAGGTACAAGTGAACCGGAAATTACAACTGAAGGAACGAACCGTATTCGCGTAAAGATCGCGGATGTACAAGATGAGGAAGCGGTTCGCCAGAAGCTCAAGGAGCCGGCAGTATTAACCTTCCGCAGCTCAGATGGCTGTAAGGATGCTACAGATTACTGCAAGGTAGAGCTGAAAGGGACAGACTTCAAGGAAGGCGGCGCCAGCGTAGTGTTTGACGACCTCAGACAACCTGTCGTTGCAATTAAGCTTAAGGACGCTAACAAATTCGCAGAGATTACCAAGCGGCTAGCGTCAAAGCCGGAAGAAGAAAACAAGCTTGCGATTTACATGGATGAGAGATTAATATCTGCTCCTGAAGTTCGTTACGAGATTAGCGGTGGTGAAGCGACTATTACGGGCAAATACACCAACGCTGAAGCCAATGAATTAAAGGATACAATTAACCTTGGTTCATTGCCACTGAAGCTGACAGAGAAGTATTCGCAGAGCGTTGCGGCTACGCTTGGCAAGCTGTCTTTGGACCAAACGATTAAAGCAGGCATTATCGGTACGATCTTCATTTTGCTGTTCATGCTTATTGTTTACCGCATGCCAGGCATTGTGGCAGCCTTCTCCTTGATCGTCTTTACATGGGTGCTGCTGCTCGTATTCTGGGCTTCTAACATCACGCTGACTCTACCAGGTATTGCAGCCTTTATACTTGGACTTGGGATGGCTGTTGATGCCAATATTATTACGTATGAACGGATTAAGGATGAGCTGAAGAGCGGGAAATCTGTCATGTCTGCGTTAAAAGCAGGTTCTAAGAACTCATTCCGCACCATTGTGGATGCTAACGTGACAACGATTATTGCAGCTCTTGTCATGTATTTCTTGGGTGAAAGTCAAGTTAAAGGGTTTGCCCTTATTTTGATGATGACAGTCGTGGTTACGATTATTACAAACGTATTCTTGTCCCGTTGGCTGCTTCACCTGCTCATTAAGAGCAATGTGCTTAACAAGCCAGGCTACTATGGCGTGAAGGAGCGTGATATTCGTGCGCTTTAAGGGGACGTTCAACTTTGTTCATCAGAGCAAGTATTTCTTTATCTTTTCCATTGTGGTAACGATTCTTGGCGTGATCACCCTGTCCGTGTTCGGCCTTAATTATGGGGTAGACTTTAGTTCCGGTACGAATGTGGATATCACCGTCAAGCAGGAAGTGAAGAAGGAGCAGGTTGAAGAGATGCTTGCAACCTTCCAGCAATCCAAAGCTCCTGTCGTTACACCGGGGAGTGAGCGCTTAAACATCCGCTTTAACGATGTATTGAGCGATCAGCAGCAAAATGAGCTTAAGGCAGCCTTTGAGAAAATTTCGCCTGGGGCATCCTTTGAGATGAACGTGGTGGATGTAGAGATTGCCAAGGAATTGCAGCGCAATGCGATCTGGGCTGTGCTCCTGTCCTCTATCGGGATTATTATCTATGTCAGCATTCGCTTTGAATGGAGATTTGCGGTGTCAGCGGTTGTGGCACTGCTGCATGATGCCTTTATGGTCATCAGCATATTCTCGATCTTCCGGCTTGAAGTGAACCTTCCGTTCATCATAGCCATATTGACGATCATTGGTTATTCGATCAATGATACGATCGTTATATTTGACCGTGTTCGTGAGAATCTACGCTTTGCGAAAGTGCGCAATTGGGATGACCTAGCACATCTTGTGAATGATAGTATCTATCAGACGCTAACACGATCGATTAATACCGTTCTTACGGTATTGTTTGCAGCAGCGTGCTTGTTCATCTTCGGCAGTGAGTCGATTAAGATGTTCTCGCTCGCGATCTTGATTGGTCTTGGATTCGGTGCATACTCCTCCATCTTCATTGCTAGTCCATTGTGGGCAGTGCTGAAAAATAAGGAGCTGAAAAAGCCGAAAGCAGCAGCTAAGCCAAAGCAAGCTTAGACAGGACAAACACAAGATTTAAGTAAACAAAACGGAAGAAAACAACAAACCCAATCTGCTGTCTTCGGTTCAAATGGACAGTTTGATCGGAATGCATGGAATTATCGGGAACGTTATAAGCCGATATTCTGATCAAAGCCGCGTCTTTTAGGCGCGGTTTTGCTTGTTGGCAGCTATGAGAATGACAGAAGGGAAAGAGGGATGCAGCATGGCAGAAGGTCGTTTGTCTCAAGCTGAAAAAGGAGCAAAGATGGGGATCATCACTAACTTTGCCGTATCGATGCTCAAAGGCTTTGCAGCTATCTTCTCCGGCAGCTTCGCTTTGTTTGCTGATGCGATGCATTCCTTGACAGATGCCTTCGGTTCACTAGCTGTATGGCTGGGACTCAAGCTGTCTAAGAAGCCAGATCGTAATGAGCCTAACGCTCCCGGAAAAAATGAAGCGCTCGGCATGATGATTGTGGCCGTTGTCCTATTTGTCATCGCGATCGAACTGCTGATTCAGGCAGTACGCGTCGCGTATTCCGGGGAGACGATACGTCCTGCATGGTATGCCTTTGCCGCTTTGTTTGTGTCGATCGTGCTGAAGGAAGGGCTCTATCAATATCGGGTGAGACGAAGCAAGATGGTATCATCTAAGCTCTTGCTTCTGTATAATGAAGAGCGTCGGCAGGATATCGGCGTGACATTCATCGTGTTGCTCGGGATGAGTGCTGATCTCTTTGCCGCCAAGCTGGGCCTGCCATGGCTGTGGATTCTTGATCCATTCGCAGGCATCGTGATTGCCTGCTTAATGTTCTATAAGGGGCTTCAGCTTGTTCGAAGAGCTGTTCATGCCGCTTGGCAGCATGAACTCATGGCCGAAGAGGCAATGCCGTTCATGAAGACCGTTCAGAACGTAGATGGCGTTATCCTGATCAAGGAGCTCAAGGCAACGGAGCACGGGCATTATGTTATCGTGCAGGTTACCATAGGGGTGAATCCGAACTTGTCCGTTGCTGAGGGCTATCAAGTTGGCCATCGAGTGAAGGAGCATTTGATGCATCGATACCTGCACGTTGCTGATGTCGATGTTCATGTACATCCATTAGAGCGTGACGATCGCTATCAGATGAGCCTGGAGGAACCTTCTTCTCATTGGATTCAATAAGGAATCTATGGATGAAATATAGTATGCAGCAGTAAAGGAGAGAATCATGCTTCAATCACGAACAAGATGGCGAATGACGGAGATGTCAGAAGAGCGTGTAACACAACTGGCAGAGGAAACTGGATTGTCCCCTTTGCTTGCCAAGATGCTGCTCATACGTGGAGTTGACAATAAGGACAGCGTACAGCACTTTTTGCATGATGGCACAGAAGCGCTTTTAGACCCCTTCAAGCTGGCAGGAATGAGAGAAGCGGTTCTGCGTATACAGGAAGCTTTGCAATCCCATGAGCGAATATGGATATATGGAGATTATGATGCGGATGGCGTATCTAGCACCTCATTGCTCGTTCATCTTATGCGTCAGTTAGAAGCGAACTTCGACTATTATATTCCGCACCGGGCGAATGAAGGCTACGGGCTGAATACACGAGCCATAGATCTTGCGAAAGAGCAAGGTGTGACTTTAATTGTAACGGTGGATACAGGCATCAGTGCTGTTGAACAAGTGGCCTATGCTAAAGCGCTTGGCATCGACATCGTTGTTACGGACCACCACGAGCCGCCCGAGGAGCTGCCAGAGGCTTATGCTTTGGTGAATCCCAAGCTGCCGTATTGCCCTTATCCTTTCAAGGGACTAGCAGGGGTAGGGGTTGCATTCAAGCTGGCTCATGCACTATTGGGCGAAGTCCCTTATCATCTATTGGAGCTGGCTGCAATTGGCACGATTGCAGATTTGATGCCTCTGATGGGGGAAAACCGAGTGATTGTTCGCGAAGCGCTTAAGCGGATGCAGCACTCGCAGTATCCTGGCATCAAAGCCTTAATGGCGGTTGGCAATATCGAGCCACAAGCCGTCAATTCAATTAGTGTTGCTTTCTCAATGGCACCTAGAATTAACGCCAGCGGGCGGCTGGAGCACGCGGGAATCGCTGTTGAACTGATGACAACCGATGATGATCAGGTTGCTGTGGAGATTGCATCAGAACTTGATCGGCTGAATAAGGAGCGTCAAAAGCTTGTCGAGACGATGGTGAAGGAAGCAGAACAGCAGCTTGCAGAGAAGATTGAGCTGTATGGAGAGGTTCCCAAGGTCATTGTACTATCGAATGCAAGTTGGAATGTGGGCGTCATCGGCATTGTAGCCTCTAAGATTGTAGATCGTTACTACCGTCCCACTTTTATTCTTGGCATTGATGAAGCTACCGGTAAGTGCAAAGGGTCTGCGCGTTCAATCGATGGATTTGACTTATATGAGTCCATGACGGAGATAAAGGATGTATTTGAGCACTATGGTGGACATACTGCAGCAGCAGGCATGACCGTGTCTCAGGAGAAGCTTGCTGAGTTAGAGAGCCGCTTGATCGAGGTGGCAGACCGAGTGCTGAACGAGGAGCATTTTATTCCATGCACAGACGTAGATGCGGCTTGTGAACTGCAGGACATCTCCTTGAAGACGATTGAGGAGCTAAGTCTGTTAGAACCTTATGGGATGGGGAATTCCAGCCCACGTGTTCTGATTCACAGCGCTGTAGTAGCCGAGACGCGTACAATGGGCAAGGAAGGACAGCATCTGAAGATCATGCTGAAGCAGAACCAGGCGGCCATGGATGCAGTAGCCTTCCAGAAGGGGGCGCTTAAGGATCGCATAGCGGATCAGGTGCAGGTGGAGGTGCTGGGTGAGCTCAGCATCAACGAATGGAACGGATCACGCAAGCCGCAGCTGATGCTGCAGGATATTCGGATTAACGAACGTCAGCTTTTTGACTATCGATATTGTTCTGATCCTGTTCAGACAGCGGTGCAGCTGGCCCGCAAGCTTAATGATTCGATTGCTGGAGCGGCAGTCTGGTCAACAACGCTTAAGGAAGCAGGAGTGCATGCTGCGGAATCATTTGTTGATTGTCTAGATCGACAAACTGAAGATAATTCCTCTTTCCAAGAGCATGTAAAGGATGTTATCATCAGTTCGGTACCTGAATCGGCCGAGGCCTATTTAGCTCTAGCCAAGCGATATCCTGCCATGCAGAGAATGCATGTGGTGCTGCCAAAAGAACCGTCGGCGGGCAAGCTTAGAGCACCTAGCCGTCAGATGATTGTTCCCGTATTTGCACACTTGCGAGAGCTCGGATCTTGGAAGGATGAGGAAAGCACGCTGCAGGCTATTTCATTGCGAACAGGTATGTCCAAGAGAGAGTTGCGCATCCTTATGAATGTGTTTGCTGATTTGGCTTTTGTTCAGGTGGAAGAGCAGGTGTCTGGCTGTACGTACGAGATGGTGAAGGAACCGAAGAAAACATCCTTGGAAAGTTCAAGCTGTTATCAAGCGTGGTCTGCTCAAAGCGAGTGGGAATCACTATGGTACCGTGGAACGGCAGCTGAACTGCGCGAGAAGCTGCTGGCGCCTTGGAATAAGCATTAGGCATGATTCATGTTATCCATTTATACACGATAGAAGCGATGTCAGCAGGCGATTCCTTCTTTGAGAGTTGACTCTTCGAAGCATCCTTCTACATATTCTTTACTGTTCAAGGAGGAACCCTTTAATGGATTTTAAGTCTTATATTCGAGTGATCGAGGATTTCCCGAAGCCGGGAATCAGCTTTAAGGATATTACAACGCTCTTGAAGGATGGAGATGCTTATCGCGCCTCGATTCAAGCGATTGAAGATCTGGTAAAGGATTTGGAGATTGACGTCATTGCTGGCCCTGAGGCAAGAGGCTTCGTTGTTGGCGCACCGTTGGCGGTTCAGATGGGCAAAGGCTTTGTCCCGATTCGCAAAAGCGGCAAGCTTCCAGGCAAAACGGTAGAGCAGGGCTATGATCTTGAATATGGCAGCGACAAGCTTGCTGTTCATGACGATGCGATTCAGCCCGGACAAAAAGTATTGATTGCCGACGATCTTCTGGCGACAGGCGGAACGATCTGCACAACGGTCAAATTGATCGAGCAGCTCGGTGGCGTTGTCGTTGGCGCGGTATTCATGATCGAGTTAGAGGAACTAAACGGACGCGATAAGCTGCCAGGCCTACGCGTTCAATCCTTAATGACCTATTAATCTGATGAAATGCGGTATTCTAAGTTCTTGTAGCAGCTTAGAGTACCGTTTTTTTTGGTTTCAGCTTTACGATCGTGAAAGCACTGAGTTTATAAGCTTGCTTGGGATATTCAAATGCATCGTTATATGACACACGAAAGGCGGATTGCACATGGCCAATCGCAGAAGGAACATCGTCGTTACAGACTATGATGAACACTGGGTCTCTTTATTCGAGCAAGAAGCAGCGATTCTTCGTGATATTTTTAAGGATGAGCTCCTAGACATTCATCATATTGGCAGTACATCGGTGCCGCGCTTAAAAGCGAAGCCGATCATTGATATCCTGCCTGTTGTAAAGGATATTGCAAGGGTGGATGATTATAACGAATCTATGATAAACATAGATTATGAGCCGATGCACGAGTTTGGAATACAAGGAAGAAGATATTTCCGAAAGGGCGGGATAAATCGAACACATCAATTGCATGTGTTTCAATTCGATAATACGTATGAGATCGAACGCCATCTAGCCGTTCGTGATTACTTGAGAACGCATCAAGAAGACATGATTGCGTATGGGGACCTGAAGGAACAGCTCGCAGCATTGCACCCTGCGGATATTGAAGGATATTGTGACGGCAAGGATGAATTTGTTAAAGCATTGGAGAAAAGGGCTCTTGAGTGGAAGCGCGGTCTAACTGATTAGGCTCGCATTGTGTGCGATGAAGAGCGTTTAGATGATATAAAAAGAGCGCCCTAGACGATAAGGTCAATCATTCGTCTAGGGCGTTCTCCGATGTAAGGATTACATTTAATGAGCGGAGTCTTCTTTGTCGTTCGATAAGCCAAGCTTGTCAATGACGATGAAGAAGATATTCAAGACAATGGCAAGAATCGTGGCAAGCGCCATTCCTTTAAGCTCAACATCGCCAAGCTTCAGGGTAGCGCCGCTAATCCCGACCACAATAACAAGTGTTGCCAAGATTAGATTTTTCGGATTACTGAAATCTACTTTGGAGTCTACAAAGATGCGAAGACCCGAAGCTGCAATGACGCCGAACAAGAGCAGGGATACGCCGCCCATTACCGGAGTTGGAATGTTGGCGATCAATGCCGAGAACTGGCCAAAGAACGAGAGCAGGATGGCGAGCGCGGCAGCACCGCCGATTACGAATACGGAGTAGACGCGTGTAAGGGCTAATACCCCAATGTTCTCACCATACGTTGTATTTGGCGTGGAACCTACAAATCCTGATATAACAGTAGAAATACCGTTGCCTAACAAGGAACGATGAAGTCCAGGGTCGCTGGATAAATCTTTGCCAACAATATTGCTTGTTACCATCAAGTGTCCGATATGTTCTACGATAACAACTAATGCAGCTGGCAAGATGATGCCAATCGCCGTCCAATTGAATTCAGGGAAAGTAATCGTAGGCATTTTAAGTATGGCGGCTTCTTTTATCGGTTCAAAGCTTGCCACTTTTAAGAAGAACGACAAGACATAGCCGACAATAATACCGATCAGTATCGGAATGATGCGGAAGAATCCGCGGAACATTACGTTCCCGATAACGGTAACAGCAAGCGTTACCACCGCTATGGTTATGTTTGTATAGTTGAATGCGCCCTCTGCATCAGGGAGGAAACCGGACATGTTAGCGGCTACAGGAACAAGCTCAAGACCGATAACTGCGACAATAGCCCCCATTGCTGCTGGAGGGAATAGGATATCCAGCCAGCGCGTTCCTACCCATTTGACGATTAAGGCAACCACGATAAACACGATACCTACTATAATGAATGCGCCGAGTGCCTGAGGATAGTTCTCTGCTTTACCCGCTAACACTACGGTTACAGGCGAGATGAAGGCAAAGCTTGAACCGAGATAAGCTGGGATCAGGCCGCGGCATAAGATCAGATAAAACAAAGTCCCGATTCCGTTCATCAGGAGAACGATTCCTGGATCGACTCCAAAAAGATTAGGTACTAAAACAGTAGAGCCGAACATCGCAAACAGATGCTGGAAGCTAAGCAGTATGCCAGGACCAAGCGATGGCTTTTCGAGTACTTGAATTTCTCGTTGCAATGAGGATGCACTCCCTTTTTTCTATTTGATTGTGTAAACCTAACTATATAATTTACATGGAACGGGTTCCATATTTCAATATCTTTTTTCATTTTCGTGTCAAAAAAGATAACATCATCCCTGTTTTTCTGGAATAAGATCGCTTAATTCGACATATTATGACAAAATTCGCAATGAAAAATGGGATAACCATTGACGTGTATACGGTTCAAAGGCATAATTATAGGATAATCTGTAAACAGGGACGACGCACGACCCAAATGGAAAGGAATCGAGACGAGTCCGATGGGCATAGATCAATTATTGACGAAAGCTTCAACTTATATAAAAGAACCAGATTTGGACCGCATTCGTGAAGCTTATGAATTCGCTGACAAAGCCCACTACGGGCAAGTGCGCAAATCTGGAGAGCCATATATCCTCCACCCACTAGCTGTGGCGGATATTGTGGTGAGCATGCAGATGGACCCGACCTCTGTTGTCGCGGCCCTGCTTCATGATGTCGTCGAAGACACCTCTGTCTCGCTTGAAGAAGTACGGGAAAAGTTCGGTGATACCTGTGCGATGCTTGTGGATGGCTTGACAAAGCTTGAGCGCATCCGGTTCCGCTCCAAGGAAGAGCAGCAAAACGAGAATTATCGGAAGATGTTTGTTGCAATGGCTAATGATATTCGCGTCATTGTGATCAAGCTTGCCGATCGCCTTCATAATATGCGTACGCTTAAGTTTCAATCTGAGGAAAGCCAGCGCCGCATTGCCTATGAGACGCTCGAAATCTTCTGCCCGATTGCGCATCGTCTAGGGATATCTGCGATCAAGTGGGAGATGGAGGATATTGCGCTTCGTTATTTGAACCCGCAGCAGTATTACCGGATCGCGAATCTGATGCACAAGAAGCGGGCAGAGCGAGAGCAATTCATTACCGATGTGATTGATCGCATCAAAGAGAAGCTTGATGAGATGGGCATCGAGGCCGATCTGTCAGGCAGACCGAAGCATATCTATAGCGTCTACAAAAAAATGACCGTCAAGAACAAGCAGTTCAACGAGATCTATGATCTGCTTGCCATCCGCATTCTGGTGGATAATATTAAAGACTGCTACGCAACTCTAGGCATTATCCATACGCTGTGGAAGCCGATGCCTGGCCGATTTAAAGACTATATCGCCATGCCGAAGGCGAATATGTATCAGTCGCTGCATACGACCGTGATAGGGCCGACAGGTGAACCTACCGAAGTGCAGATTCGAACATGGGACATGCACCGCACGGCGGAGTACGGGGTTGCCGCGCACTGGGCCTATAAGGAAGGCAATCCCAATGGCGTAGGGGGCAGCTTCGAGGAGAAGATGACATTCCTGCGCGAGATCTTGGATCTGCAGCAGGAGACAAAGGATGCGAGCGAATTCGTCGAATCGCTCAAGATGGACTTTTTCTCGGATCTCGTGTTCGTCTTTACGCCTAAAGGCGAAGTTATTGAGCTTCCTGCAGGCTCGGTGCCGCTTGACTTTGCGTATCGCATTCATACCGAGGTCGGGAACCGGACGATTGGCGCCAAGGTGAACGGACGCATCGTACCGCTTGATCATAAGCTGAAGACAGGCGATATTGTAGAAATTCTGACTTCGAAGCATTCTTACGGTCCGAGCGTGGACTGGATGAAGATTGCTCAGTCTTCTCACGCGAGATCGAAGATCAAGCAGTGGTTCAAGAAGGAAAAGCGGGAGGAGAATGTTCAGAAGGGACGCGAAGCGATTGAAAAAGAACTGAAGCGTCTTGGCATGGACGTGATGGAAACACAGGCGTTAATGGCAGAAGACAAGCTGTTAGAAGCCGCTAAGAAGTTTAATTTCAATGACGTCGAAGATATGATGTCAGCGATCGGATTTGGCGGCTTGACCGCTGCGCAGGTCTGCACAAGATTGACAGAGAAGATGCGCAAGGAAGCCGAAGAAGCGCAGCTTAAGCATCTCGAATTGACACAAGAAGTCAAAGAGATGAAGAAGGACACGACGAATCGCAAGTCAAGGCCAACGAATGGGGTTCGCGTGAAAGGCATCGATAACCTGCTTGTCCGCTTTGCCCGCTGCTGCAACCCGGTGCCTGGGGATGATATCGTAGGTTATGTGACGAGAGGCCGTGGAGTTTCTGTCCACCGGGCAGACTGCTTGAACCTGCCGCAGGAGATTGAAGGGGAGGAAGCAGAGCGCATCATCGAAGTCGAATGGGAAGATTCGAACGAGGCGAATTACAGTGTCGATATTGAGATTACCGGCATGGATCGCCGCGGCTTCCTGAATGAAGTGCTGCAGGTGGTATCTGAGAGCAAGACAAATATTGCAGCCGTATCTGGAAGATCGGATAAGAACAAGCTTGCGTTAATCCATATGACTGTGCTGATCCGCAATACGGAGCATTTGCAGTCTGTTGTGGAGAAGATCAAGCGGGTCAAGGATGTTTATACGGTTCAGCGTATTATGCAGTAACGAAGCAGCAACGAATGGAACGCATAAAGAGATGACATAGAGACTTCAAACAACGTTATACCTGCAATGAACAGCTGCCGAATGAGGCGGCTGTTTTTGTAAGTGTTGCAGAATCTACTGTTTTTTAAGTCGAGAAGCCTTTTGTTAATATCTTCAGGTCTTTCAGATGACGCATGACTTTAACCTAGTCATTCGTTTACGTTGTGGACGGAATTTGTTGTAAAATGCAATTTGTTAAAGAAACTTTTGCACTAAATCGCATTCTTGACATTTAGCGCCTTACGTAGCAGCATAGCTAACCATAAGGATGGATAACAGAGGGCAAGTTGTAACCCCATTATTTTGGATCAACAAAGTGGCCCGAGTTAATGAGCGAAGTGGAATAAATGAACGCAGTGGAACAAAGGAGAGACACAAAGATGAAAATCGTTGTACAGCGCGCAAAAGATGCAAAAGTTGTTGTTGAAGGCCAAACGGTTGGCCAGATTGATAAAGGGTTCATGCTGCTTGTTGGCGTAACGCATGAGGATACGGAGCAGGATGTAAACTGGCTGGCGGACAAGATTGTGGGTCTTCGCGTCTTTGAAGACGAAGCAGGCAAGATGAACCATTCGGTTCAAGACATAGGTGGAGCTATTTTATCGGTATCACAGTTTACGTTGTATGGCGACTGCCGCAAGGGCAGAAGACCGAACTTTATGGCTGCAGCTCGTCCTGAGCAAGCTGAGCAGCTGTACGAGCGCTTCAATGATCGGCTGCGAAGCCATGGCCTTACAGTAGAGACGGGCCGATTCGGTGCAATGATGGATGTTTCCTTTATCAATGATGGTCCGGTTACCTTGATTTTGGATAGTGAGGGAAAGGCGTAGGGCATACTAAGGCATCAATTCTTCACAAAGGAGCCTGAAATATGCGACAATCTCTGCAGCAGTTAGCCGTTCAGTATGGTGCGCATCGTCATGCCCATTCTCATCGCGAACGAATGATGGAGCTAAGACAGCATGAGCCAGAAGCTTGTCAACAGCGCCGAGAGGCGCCTGCTGGTCGCCGATGTTGAGAATCTTCGTCATGTATAGAGGCATTCGTTTGGCAATTATTGTGTTTCAGGCCATGAGAATGAGGTTAATGGAACACTACACCAACATCCAAGATGAAGCTTCAAATACGGATGATTGGACTATTCAAACGGCAATCGCATGAGAATCCAATGATAACGAGGTGATCATCATGACACGAATTCAAGCTTATACAAGAACGGAAAACGAAGCGGAGGCGCTGCGCACCTCTCTTGTTAAGGTGGAAGCCACGCAGATCGAGATCGGATCTATGGAAGATCCACTGGACAAAGGGGCAATGGTTTTTGCACCGCTGCCAGCGAACCCAGCTGGAGTCAGCTATGCAGGGTCCACCGCTCTTGGCAATGCAGGAGTAGTGGTTACGAATCCCAGCACAGAGGACAACGACGAGGTAGGGGCTCCTTATGAGGCGCGCTCAGAGGATATTCCGCTTGCAACTGACCGTGATGCCATTCTTGATGATGGCGATGATATCGTTGATGCCCCTAGCGATTTGCAATACGTCGTATCTGCTGTTGTTCCTGAGGAGCGTTATCGTGAAGCAGTACAGATGATTCGCAATCGCGGAGGCTATGTACTGAATACGAGTGCGCGTGTGGAGTAAATGTGAGCGGCAGGCAGGCTCCCGTACATCTATAGGGATGTAATAGAATGGCTTATTAGAAACTAAGCATGTACTTTTAACACATGTTCTTTATAAGAGTTCAAGCTGCTCACTTCGTTACGAGGTGAGCATTTTTCTTTTCAGCAAAGGGAGGCCTAATGCTTGTTAAGAATAAAAACATGAGAAAAACGGTGTAGAGAATGCTTATAGAAGCTCGGTTATAAAGCGCTTTCTTTGTTGTAATCTTTTTGTAATATCCGTTTCATGTTCCTTTAATAAATGTTTCCTATAATAGGCTCATGACCCCCTTTTAAGAATATATATTTTGTTGACCTACAATGATGATTGTAGGTTTTTTTCTGTTTATATAAGGGAATGCTTGACTTTAGTGTGCTGCATTATTACAATGTTTGTTATATATCTTTAGTGTTAATAATGAACTTATATGGATTCAATGACGGGAACAAGTAAGCTGCCCCCTCATAAACAGAGATAGGCTCCATGGCTGGAAGAGCCTTTTATGCAGGACAGTTGAATGACACCCCAGAGAACCGGCGGCGAAAGACTTGCTTGAATGGCAAGCTCCGGTAGACGTTAGGCGTGATGCGCACGTTACAGCGAATGAAGCGGAACAGCAGGCGAAGGAGCAGGCAGGCGATTATCATTGGTAAATGGATATCGTACATGTGCTCTATAAGGCAATGTTCCGGAATGTGGGTGGCACCACGGGTGAATGGCACAACCAATCTCTCGTCCCTTTTGCTCTTTAGAGCGCGGGACGGGAGTTTTTTATTTTTTACGAGTATACAGGGCGAATGCATCACAAGTAGAATGTGGGCGGTTTGTGTAGGAGGAGGATAAGCATGGCTTTTCAAAAACCAACAGGAACCCAGGATTTTTTGCCTGGAACGGTTGAGATTTGGCAGCACGTTGAGAACAAGGCAAGAGAGATCTGCCGCAACTTTAATTACAAGGAAATTCGCACCCCGATCTTTGAACAGACAGAGCTGTTTGAGCGCGGCGTAGGGGAAACAACGGACGTAGTAGAGAAGGAAATGTATACGTTCGTGGATAAGGGCAAGCGCAGCATGACGCTTCGTCCAGAAGGCACAGCTGGTGTTGTGCGCTCTTATGTGGAGAACAAATTGTATGGTGATCCTGACCTAACGAAGCTCTTTTATATGGGGCCTATGTTCCGTTATGAGCGCCCGCAGGCAGGTCGTTATCGCCAATTCCACCAATTCGGGGTGGAGGCGCTTGGAGGAACCGATCCAAGCTTGGATGCCGAGATCATTGCGCTTGGCTACGAGATCATGAAGGGAATCGGCCTGTCTGGTGTTCGAGTGGAGATTAACTCTGTCGGCAATGCAGAGAGCCGTGCAGCTTATCGCGAGAAGCTGCTTCAATTCTTGACTCCGATGAAAGAGACGCTCTGCAAGGACTGTCAGTCCCGCATGGAACGCAATCCGCTGCGCGTGCTTGATTGCAAGGTTGATCAAGAGAAATTTGCGGATGCGCCATCCATTCTGGACAGCTTGGATGAGGAATGCGACACGCATTTTGCCAAGGTAAGACAGCACCTGGATGCGATGGGCATCGAGTATGCCGTCAATACTCGCCTTGTTCGCGGCTTGGATTACTATACGCATACTGCATTTGAATACAAAGCAGAAGGCATTGGCGCCATCGATACTGTTGGCGGCGGCGGCCGCTACAACGGGCTTGTATCCGATATCGGCGGCCCAGATCAGCCAGGCATCGGCTTTGCGCTTGGACTTGAGCGCATTGTGCTTCTGTTAGAAAGCCAGAAGGTGGATCTGAACGCGCAAGCCCCAATTGATCTGTACCTGATTGGCTTAGGTGAGGCAGCCGAAAATATGGTGACAAAGCTTCTTTATCAGCTTCGCAAGGAAGGCATTGTTGCGGAAAAAGACTACCAAGGCCGCAAAATGAAGGCGATGATGAAGTCCGCGGACCGCATGCAGGCGCGCTTTGCAGCTATTCTTGGGGACGACGAGCTTGAGAAGGGCGAGGTAGCCCTTAAGGAGCTTGCAACAGGGGAGCAGCGTCTTGTGCCGATTACAGAGCTTGCTCAAGCGATCCGCCAGGCTTAAGGCGGCCACTTCTTAAGCAAGTAAACCATTGTACGGCAGTGAGCGATGACAGCAATGCTGCTTTTAGACAATGAAGCAGCATGTTACGTTATTAAATTTATACTTATAGATGGGATGTGCCAGTTATGATGTACAAAACACATCATTGTGGAAAGCTAACAAAAGAAAATATTGGAGAGACGGTTACTCTCAATGGCTGGGTACAGCGTCGCCGCGACCTTGGCGGCGTATTATTTATCGATCTTCGCGACCGCAGCGGCATTATGCAGGCGGTATTCAATCCTGAATTCTCAGCAGAAGCGCATGCGATTGCAGATAGAGCCCGCAACGAGTTCGTAATTGCTGTAACTGGCACCGTCGTGCTTCGTGATGAGGAGACGATTAACAAGAATCTCCCGACAGGCGAAATCGAGGTACGTGTAACAGAAATCGAGATTTTGAACCAAGCGAAGAATCCGCCATTTTTCATTGAAGACGATATTGAGATTGATGAGTCCCTTCGTCTGCGCTATCGTTACCTAGACCTTCGTCGTCCCGAGATGCAGCAAACGCTCATGCTTCGCTCAAAGGCTGCAAAAGCTTTCCGCGACTTCTTGGACAGCGAGGAGTTCATGGAAGTGGAAACACCGATCTTGACGAAGAGCACACCAGAAGGCGCACGCGACTATCTTGTTCCAAGCCGTGTGCATCCAGGCGAATTCTATGCCTTGCCGCAATCTCCGCAGCTCTTTAAGCAGTTGTTGATGGTTTCCGGTATGGAGCGCTACTACCAGATCGCTCGCTGCTTCCGCGATGAGGACCTTCGTGCGGACCGCCAGCCTGAGTTCACACAGGTCGACATCGAGACATCGTTCTTGTCCCGCGATCAATTGCTTGACATGATGGAGAAGCTGATGGTTCACTTGTTCAAGACGACCAAGGGCATCGATGTTGCTACTCCTTTCCAGCGCTTGACTTATGATGATGCAATGAATAAATACGGCTCCGATAAGCCGGACCTTCGCTTTGGCCTTGAGATTCAGGATGTATGCGATATCGTTCAGAACTCTGGCGTGAAGGTGTTTGCTTCTGTTATTGAGAACGGCGGAGTGGTTAAAGCCTTGAACGCGAAGGGCTGCGGCACTTGGAGCCGTAAAGAGATCGACGACTTGGCACCATTTGCTGCTCGTTATGGCGCGAAGGGACTGGCTTGGATTCAAGTGAAGGACGGCGAATTCAAGGGTCCAATCGTGAAGTTTATGAGCGAAGAAGAGATCGCTGCACTTCGTGAGCGTCTTGGCGCAGAAGATGGAGACCTTATCTTGTTCTCCGCGGACAAGAAGAAAGTTGTATATGATGTGCTTGGCAATCTTCGTCTGCTTGTCGGCCGCCGCATGAATCTTATTAATGATAAAGAATACAAATTCGCATGGGTGGTTGACTTCCCATTGGTTGAGTATGATGAAGATGCGAAGCGCTATGTGGCTCTTCACCATCCATTCACACGCCCGCTGGAAGAAGATCTGCACCTGTTCGACACTGATCCAGGCAAGATGCGTGCAGAAGCGTATGACGTTGTCTTGAACGGCTACGAAGTAGGCGGGGGTTCCATGCGTATCTACAAGCGCGACGTGCAAGAAAAAATGTTCGCGGCGCTTGGCTTCTCACCAGAAGAAGCGCAAGAGCAGTTCGGCTTCCTGCTTAACGCGTTCGAATACGGAACACCTCCACATGGCGGTGTAGCATTCGGCCTTGATCGGCTTGTCATGCTTCTTGCTGGCAGCACGAACCTTCGTGAGACGATTGCTTTCCCTAAGACAGCGAGCGCAACCGACTTGATGACAGACGCGCCAAACGAAGTAGCCTTGAAGCAGCTTGAAGAGCTTCATATTCGCACCAAGGTGAAAAAAGAAGAAAAGAAGAGCGAACCTAACGCTTAATGAATACAGCTTACATGAGAAACGCTTCCGCCCTGTGCTTGGCGGCTAAGCGTTTCTTCTTCTGTAGAAGAAGGAGGCATGAGAATGCTTAATCAATTTTCCCGAACGGAGCTTGCGATTGGTCCTGAGGGAATAGAGAAAATGAAAAACAGCACCGTGGCTGTGCTTGGCATTGGGGGAGTAGGCTCAATCGCTGCAGAGGCATTAGCGCGCACGGGAGTAGGCCGCATTATTCTTATCGACAAAGATGTTGTGGATATTACCAATATCAATCGTCAGATTCATGCGCTTACGACGACAATCGGTCAAAAGAAAGCCAACTTAATGCAGGAGCGGATCAAGCTGATCAATCCTGAGTGCGATGCGATCGCGCTTAATATGTTCTATACAGAAGAGACCTGCGAAGAGCTTTTTAAATATGAGCTTGATTATGTCGTGGATGCCTCGGATACCGTATCCTATAAAATCCATCTGATTAAAGAGTGTCTGCGCCGCAAAATTCCGATTATCTCAAGCATGGGCGCCGCAAATAAAATGGATCCTTCTCGCTTTGAGGTTGCGGATATTTCCAAGACAAGCGTTGATCCTATTGCGCGTGTGATTCGTCAGAAGCTGCGCAAGCAAGGAATTAAAAAAGGGGTAAAGGTGGTCTTCTCTACTGAGGAACCGATTAAGCCTCGCGAGGATATTACGCAAAAGATCGTGCCTGAGAATGCGCCGGATATTCGCAAAGCGAAGCAGCCTCCATCTTCCAATGCCTTCGTGCCGCCAGTGGCAGGGCTTATTATGGTAAGTGTGGTTGTGCAGGATCTGTTGAAGAAAATGAAAAAAGAGCAGGAGCAAGCCGAACAATAGGTTTAAGCTTTTACTCTTCAGGAGCTGTTCATTGAATGTAAATTTCGATGGACAGCTTTTTGCTATTGCTGACATGGGGCGCACAATGTGTAACGGTGTGGAAGCACTTCAGCGTAGGATTGGTTTTCTCGCCTCCATGGTTATTGCAGCGAACATTCGTTCTTGATATCGTGAATAATCGACTTGATTATGATAAGATGTAGGCAAGTTGTTGGTAATGATCGTAAAGAGTGGTGACCGAGATGGACTTATTTTCATATCAGGAAGAACAGAACCCCAGCATGCGTCTTCTAGCTGATCGCATGCGTCCAAAAACATTGGATGAATATATCGGGCAGGAGCATATCGTAGGCCCGCATCGCTTGCTGCGGCGCGCGATTGAAGCTGATCGAGTCTCCTCGATCCTGCTGTATGGCCCTCCAGGATGCGGGAAGACGACGCTTGCGAATATTATCGCCGAACGGACACAAGGCGCATTTGTCCGCTTGAATGCAGTAGATGCTTCGGTAAAGGATGTCCGAGAGGTCATTCAAGAAGCAGAGACCGCGCGCAACATGTATGCGCGCAAGACGATCCTCTTTCTTGATGAGGTGCATCGCTTCAATCGCTCCCAGCAGGATGCGCTGCTTCCTGCCGTTGAGAAGGGGACGATTATATTTATCGGTGCGACAACGGAGAACCCGTTTCATACGGTCAATGGGGCTCTGATTAGCCGTTCTACTTTGTTTCAATTGAAGCCTTTGACAGCCGAGCACAGCATGCTCGCGATGCAGCGCGCTCTTCTAGACAAGGAGCAGGGCCTTGGCTTCCTGCCGCTGCAAGTGGATGAAGAAGCGATGAAGCATATTGCAGCTATGGCGAACGGCGATATTCGCAGAGCACTGAATGCCTTGGAACTCGCAGCAATGACGACAACGCCAGAAGAAGACGGCACGATCCGCGTGACGCTTCAAGAAGCCGAGGAGTCTGTGCGCAGACCTACCGTGCAGGCCGATGAATCCACTCAGTATGATGTGCTGTCGGCCTTTCATAAGAGTATCCGCGGTTCCAGTGATGCAGCGCTGTTTTGGTTCTTCTATGCTGTGGAGAAGCTTGGCATGGACCCGATGACCTTTATCCGCCGCTTAACCGTAGCATGCAGCGAAGACATAGGGCTTGCCAATCCACAAGCAATGGTGCAGGCTGTCAGCGCTCTAGAGGCCTATCATCGCATTGGATGGCCCGAGTCGAAGTATATTATTTCCCAGGCCATATTGTTTGCTGTGGAAAGTCCGAAGTCCAACAGCATTCCCGTTGCGATCCAGAGGATCATGCAAGCGATGGAGGAGAGCCGCTCAGCAGAGGTTCCGATGCATCTGCGAGACACGCATTACAAGGGTGCTGCTCAGCTTGGCAACAAAGGGTACCAATATCCGCATGATTATCCTGAGCATTATGTTGTGCAGCAGTATTTGCCTGATGCTATTCGCAATCGAACCTTTTTCATGGCCTCAGAGCAGGGAATGGAAGCAAAGATGAAGATTAATCAAGAGCGAAGACGCAATCGTGCTAGGCAGGAAAAAGGAGAACGATAGAAGTTGCTTCATGTAGAAGCAGGTTGCATCATAAGAGCAATGGGCTGTTAGGCTTGCGTACTTCTGATGGCCAGACAGCAACAAAAATTACGGTTTCCGTTTATTCGGAAGAAGGACCACGTCCATTGATGCAGAATTGTTGAAGTGATAGCAATGCTTAGTACAGCTTGCTGATTTATGAGAGCAGCATGACAGAAGGAAGCCTCGTGTGCTCTAGAGAATGGAACTCACAGCTGTTGCTTATCGTTTTGGCAAAACACATCAAGGGTAAACATGATCATGTGCGTTTGCCTAAGTGTGATGTTGTGTGACAGCATCCGATCTGATCAGCAATCAAAAGGACATTCCTTAGAATGGAAGCACCTGAACAAATCTTCCTCTTCATATGTGGTTATGTTCAGAAGATGGAGGACAAGATAAGGAAGGCAGCAGCCATTATCCATGCATGAGCCTGACAGAATGGAATGAACGATAAGGAGTCTGATTTCAATGGACGTATTCGAAGCAAAAGAATGGAGCCCTGATGTATTGGAAAAAGTATCGCAAACATTCAAAGCATTGGGGGACCCGACCCGTATTCGCATTTTGACTTTGCTGGCCAAGGAAGAATGTGCGGTAAATCAGATTGCAGAGAGCTTGCAGTTGTCCCAATCTGCGGTATCTCACCAATTGAAAACGCTTCGTGCGTATCGATTTGTCCGCTATCGCAGAGAAGGTCAGAATATGCTTTACTCTTGTGATGACGAACAGATCATTGGGTTGTTGAACGAAGCCTATCGTTATGCATCCACGGGGTCCTAATTGGGGTTAGTCGACTTGAATTAGTTGTGATAGGACTCGCAAAAGAATGAATATACATAATCTCAATCCTCGATATCGGAGGTGCTGCCATCTGGTTTAAAGGAGGTCGTTCTCCCGTCGGTTTGACGATTATGTCAAAAGTTCTATAATGGACGTAAGGCGAATAACGATTCAATGGATATGAATAATGCATCATGAGGAGGTGGACCTGTTCGTCATGGGAGGCGAATAGGGATACGTTTGGAGGATCCGTTACCGATATTTTGGGGAATGCTGTTAGTTGTAGTATTGGTTTTTTTGAATGGCTTTTTTGTTGCCGCAGAGTTTGCCATCGTGAAGGTACGAGGCTCTCGCATTGATACCTTGGTTCAAGAGGGCAATGCCAGAGCCAAACGTGCAAAAGTCCTGACCCATCACTTGGATGCGTATTTGTCCGCTTGTCAGCTGGGCATTACCTTGGCATCGCTAGGTTTAGGGTGGATTGGTGAAGCGACTGTGGCGAAGCTGCTTCATGATCCTCTGCAAGCATTGGGCTTTAGCGAGGCGCTTATTGTAACCATTGCGACAGCGATTGCATTTATTTTTATTACGATCATGCACATTGTGCTGGGCGAACTGGCGCCGAAGACACTAGCTATTCGCAAGTCCGAGCAAGTTGCTTTGCTGACTGCGCTGCCGCTCACCTTGTTCTATAAACTAATGTTTCCTTTTATTTGGCTGCTTAATGGAACCGCGAATATGCTGCTGAGAGTGTTCCGCGTGGAACCTGCTTCCGAGCACGATTCCGCTCACACCGAAGAAGAAATTCGTATTTTGGTCAAGGAAAGTCATAAAAGTGGACTCATTAATAATACGGAACTAACCTTGATGGATAATATATTTGAATTCTCCGAGACGCATGCGCGCGAAATTATGATACCACGTACGGAGATGGTCTGCTTATATACGGAAGACGGTTTTGAGAAGAATCAGCAAAAAGCCTATCGTGAGATGCATACCCGCTATCCGGTCTGTGATCCGGATAAGGATCATATTATTGGCTTCGTTCATATTAAAGACCTTGTTAAAGTGACTGATGTTAATCCGAATATCCGTGATGTTATACGCCCCATCCTTAGTGTGCCAGAGTCCATGTCCATCAGCGCGTTAATGAAGCTGATGCAGAAGACGAAAATGCAGATTGCAATCCTCATTGATGAATATGGTGGAACAGCAGGTCTTGTGACGCTTGAGAACATCATGGAAGAGATCGTCGGCGAGATTCAAGATGAATTCGATGAGGAACTTCCCCAGATGATCAAGCGCGCTGATCAGCTATACTCTATTGATGGCAAGATGCTTATTGAAGAAGTGAATGCTTACTTCGGCTGCTCCATATCCTTGGAGGATTATGATACGATTGGAGGATGGTTGTATTCTCAGGTGGAGATACCGCCTATGAAGGGACAACGAGTCACATTGGATCATGCGCTGGAGTTTATTATAGAAGATACGTATCATCTTCGAATTACAAGAATCCTGGTAAAAAAAATAGGTGAGCTCACGCCTTCCATGGAAACGCACGAAGACGCCTCATCGTTGAAGGAAGCCCGCTAATTTGAATAGCGGGCTTTTTCATATGTTTTTATTGCAGTGGGCATCGGTGTTCGCCAATCTATAAGGATGGAATATATTGAGAGCAAGGAGGTGGAGCGTATGCTAGCTTTTGTAGACAAAATCATTCTTCCTCTGCTCTCAATCTCGCATTCGCGCAAGATTGTCGAAGTAGGAGCGGAGTTTGGTAACACAACGTTGAAGCTGCTGGAGTATTGCCGAGTAGTAGGAGGGCACTTATTCGTTGCTGACCCTGCTCCTCGATTCGATGTAGAGGATTATAAACGCCGTTACCATAAGCAATTTCATATGCTCAAGGATTACAGTCTTGAGATTCTCCCTCATATTCACGACTATGACTGCATTCTATTAGACGGTGACCATAATTGGTATACCGTGTATAACGAGCTGAAGTGCATCGAGAAGATGGCGCTTCGCAATCAAAAGCTCCCTATTATTTTGCTCCACGATACGGAGTGGCCTTATGGCCGTCGAGATATGTATTACTTTCCTGATTCGATTCCTGATCTTTTTCGCAAGCCTTATGCGAAGAAAGGGATTAAGTTGGGACAGTCTATCCTGCTGGAATCAGGCGGAGCCAATGCGATCCTTAATAACGCGCTGTATGAGAATGGACCATGGAATGGGGTGCTTACTGCGATTGAAGATTTTCTGAAGCAAACACCGCTCCCTTACAGTTTCCATCGATGCTACTCCAATAATGGTCTTGGCATTCTCACACCGAAACACCCCGAGTTTGATAAAAATGTCCAAAACTTGATTACAGCCTCAGGCTTATAGGTGCATGGCATTTTGAAGAGGAGGAGGTATGGTGACTAGCTCCCTATTTACCATCGTCATTCTTGTAATGAATCAAATTGAGATTACAAGACAATGCATCGCTTATATTCGTGCACTCCAAAGCAAGCCTATCCCGATTCTAATCATTGATAATGGCTCGGATCCGATCTATTCCAATGAACTTAGACATCTTGGAGATGGATATATTCGCAATGAACAGAATCTTGGTGTCATTTCTGCAATGAATCAGGCGTGGCCATTGATCCAGACTCCGTTCGTGATGTATATGCATAATGATGTGCTTGTGCTGGAAAAGCATTTTGATGAAAAAATAACGGCTGTCCTTGCGCATATTCCCCATGTGGGAGCAGCAGGGTTCGGCGGCGGCTATATGGTGGATTGCCGAGGAACCCGCAATCGGTTTACAAGCAATTTGCTCGATGCTGAGGTACATGGAACTCGAATGATCGCTCCTTTCGTACCATCTGTCGCGCTTGACGGCTTATGCCTGATTATAAGGAAAGAGCTGCTCATTTCGTTGCGAGGCATTGCTAAGGAATATACGTACCACCATTTTTACGATATGGATATTTGCTTGGCGGCTATTTATCAAGGTTATAAAGTAGTTGCAATCAATATTCTGCATCAACATACAGGCTCAATGACCTCAAAGCGCGCGGATTATGTGAAGTGGTTAAGTGAACGCGGAATGACAGATATGGAGCTGTATGAATATAATCGAGGCATCTTCCATACCAAGTGGGGGCATAGAGGTTATGTGCTCGTGCATGAACATCACTTTCTATACCATGATAGAGCAGGCATGATTCCAATGAGAATTTAAGGAAAGAGGGATGGACCTTATTGTATGGGATGCATGCTTCGGACAGGCCGAGTGAAGGCTGATTACGTAAGCATGCAGACTGAGGAAGAAAATGAGGAGAGCTGGCTGGCCTGAAAGCTGCTTCATGCTGCAAGGAAACAGGCATTCGTTTAAGCGAAAATATGTTTTATAAAGAACAAGACGGCGTCTTAGAAGATACCGTCTTGTTTGAACTGCGAGAACATATTTAGCACAAAAGTGCCTTATCCCTGCTTGGCAGCAGTGGGTGCCTTTTTAGCTTTAGATGGCTTCTTTGCCTTCGTCGCCTTTGGCTTCTTCTCCAGAATAGGAGGACGCTTCGTATCGATCATATGAATATGATCGATCGTTCCTCCACCTAAGCATTGCTCGCCGTCGTAGAAGACGACAGCTTGGCCTGGAGTGATGGCACGCTGCTGTGTATCAAACACAACATGGACAGAGCCATCGGAGAGCTTCGTGAGCGTTACGCCTTGGTCTGCTTGGCGATAGCGGAACTTTGCCGTGCAAGTGATGGGCCCCTCCGGCATATCTCCGGCAATCCAGTTGACATTAACTGCCGTAAGCCCAGTTGAATATAAGCTTGGGTGAGCATCTCCCTGCACAACATACAAGAGATTCTGCTCTAGATCCTTATCGACGACGAACCATGGCTCGCCTGTACCAGAACCGCCGATGCCAAGGCCTTGCCGCTGTCCGAGCGTATAATACATCAGCCCGTCATGGCGTCCTTTGACTTCTCCTGTGCGTACATCCACCATTTGCCCTGGCTGTGCGGGAAGGTACTGGCTTAGGAACTCCTTGAAGTTGCGCTCGCCGATGAAGCAAACGCCGGTGCTGTCTTTTTTCTTCGCTGTTGCAAGGCCGTTCTCAAGAGCAATGCGGCGCACTTCGGGCTTAGGCAGATGACCGATAGGGAACATCGCTCGCGAGAGCTGCTCTTGGCTCAAGGCATTAAGGAAGTAAGTTTGATCCTTATTGCTGTCAACGCCGCGAAGCAGCTTGAATTGCCCGTCTTGTTCGATCACTCGCGCATAATGGCCGGTCGCTACGTACTGCGCTCCAAGATCAAGCGCGGTTTGCAGGAACTCGCCAAACTTAATCTCGCGATTGCACAGTACATCCGGATTTGGCGTGCGACCGTGGCGATATTCATCCAGGAAGTAAGCGAATACCTTGTCGTAGTACTGCTTTTCAAAATTTACGGTATAGTATGGAATGCCGATCTGTTCACACACACGGCGCACATCTTCAGCGTCATCCTCAGCTGTACAGTGGCCAAATTCATCGGTATCATCCCAGTTTTTCATAAATATGCCGATAACGTCATAGCCTTGTTCTTTCAAGAGCAGGGCCGTCACGGAAGAATCAACTCCCCCTGACATGCCGACAACGACACGAGTTGAGGCATTGCTAGTTGTCATGATTATCACCATCTTACTTTCTCATATTATTCTACGATCTATAGATACAGTGGTGGAGGAGCAGGAATGAAACGTGTTCAAGCGGCTAGTGCATGCTCTATAGCAACTTCCGCTGAGGTTCACATCGTGGAAATGCACACCACTGTCTACAAAGGCAAAAAGACTTATCGTATATTGTAACATACTCGCCTTTTATACCGAAAGTCAGAACAATTGTCAAGAAGTGTCCGAATAGAAAGGGATAATATTGTCCATAACGTGGATAGTTATGATAGGATATACAGAGTGGCTATAGGAATACACAGAATTAATATAGGAATAGATGAGGTGTCGATTGTAAATGAAGATTTCTACTAAAGGTCGTTATGGATTAACCATTATGATGGAGCTTGCGAGGAGCTATGGCGAGGGGCCGACTTCCTTAAAAAGCATTGCAGAGCGTAATCAGCTCTCAGAGCATTATTTGGAGCAGTTGATCGCGCCCCTTCGTAATGCAGGGCTTGTAAAAAGCATCCGCGGGGCATATGGAGGCTATATTCTTTCCCGCGAGCCAGAAGTGATTAGTGCTGGCGAGATTATCCGTGTATTGGAAGGTCCAATCTCTCCGGTTGATTTTACGGAGGAAGATGATCCTGCGAAGCGGGATTTGTGGATGCGCATCCGGGACAGCATTGCGCAGGTGCTGGATTCAACAACGCTTAATGATCTGATTCATTATAATGGTCAGTCCGGACAGGATAACTACATGTTCTATATTTAATATTAATAAAGTTCGAGATATTGCTCCTTGGCATCAAGCCGTTGCTGACCATTCGGGGCAGGAATTACCGTAATAGAGATGAGGGAAAGTCATGGAACATATCTACATGGATCACGCAGCCACGACGCCAATGCGCCAAGAGGTCGTAGAGGCAATGATGTGTGCGATGAACAAAAGCTATGGGAATCCGTCCAGCATTCATGCTTATGGACGTGAAGCTAAGCGAATGATCCAAGATGCAAGGGATCAGATTGCCTTGATGCTAGGCGCTTCTCCTCATGAGATTATCTTTACAAGCGGTGGCAGCGAGAGCGATAACACTGCAATCTTTGGCGCAGCTTGGTCTGCCTGGCTGAGAGCAAGAGAACACCAATCTGGTGCAGAGCGCTCTAAGCCCCATGTTATTACTTCCACGATTGAGCATCATGCGGTGCTGCATGCATGTGAGCATCTAGAGAAGCTGGGCTTCGAGGTCACTTATGTAGCGCCAGATGCTTGCGGTGTGGTGCGCCCCGATGCGGTTAAGGCGGCCATTCAGCCGAATACCTGCCTGATCAGCTTGATGATGGGCAACAATGAAGTAGGGAGCCTGCAGCCGATTCAAGAGATCGGAGAGCTTGCTCATGCTCATGATATTCTCATGCATACAGATGCTGTGCAAGCCTTAGGAATGATCGAACTGTCTTTGAACAAGCTGCCTGTTGATTTTGCCAGCTTTTCTGCTCATAAGATCAATGGCCCAAAAGGAGTAGGCATCCTATATGTGAAACAGGGCGTGGCCTATGAGTCCTTTATTCACGGAGGCAACCAAGAACGCAAGCATCGGGCAGGTACTGAAAATGTGTCTGGCATCGTAGGCATGGCTGCTGCAGTGAAGCTTGCTGAAGAGGAACGATCCGATAAGCTGGTGCAGCTTGCGGAGGTTCGGGATGCCCTTTGGACAGGATTGCAGGAGCTGTTGCAGGATCGAGTGGTGTTGAACGGTCACCCTACAGCACGTCTTCCCCATATTCTTAATGTCAGCATTCTTGATGTTCCGACAGAGAACATGCTGATGAATCTGGATATGATGGGTGTGATGGTGTCCAGTGGATCAGCATGCACCTCTGGCTCGCTCGAAGTCTCCCATGTGCTGCAGGCGATGGAGCTTTCTGACGAAAGATTGCGCTCGGCGATAAGATTCAGCTTTGGATTGGGCAATACTAAAGAACAAGCGCAAGAAGTCGTTAAACGAATTGCAACCATCGTCACCCGCGTACGTAATAGACACTGAGAGCTGTGAGATTCGAAGGTCTTCTTAGCGCAGGGGTGGCCTTGTGTACTAGAAGGAGGCTCTTCGATGAAAGTGCTTGAATTGATCGGACTTCCTGTTTATGACATTTTTACAGGCAAGAAAGTATCTAAGGTGAAGGATGTCTGGATTACAGAACAGTGGATGATTTCGCATTTGGAGCTAGAGAGCAGTCACCGCTTCTCTCGCAAGCTAAGAATGATTGCTTGGGAGCATATATCTGCGTTTGGCGAGGACGCCGTTATGATTAAGAGCCGTGCAGTGATCGAGGAGACAGAGCAGGTGCATGAAGGGGCGCGCACCTTTCTCATTGGTCCAAGACATTTGAAGGAGATCCCTGTCGTTACCGAGGAAGGAAACCAATTGGGAAGCATTGCGGATGTTTATTTTCGTCCCAATATGGGCAATACAGTAACAGGATTGGAAATTACAGACGGAATCCTATCGGATCTTCTAGAAGGAAGGCAGCAGTTGGATTGGACAAGCCAGATGCGTCTAGGGGATGACGCGGTGGTGATTGTGACCACGGCGTAAAGGGATCAATGTCTTGGAACGGAATGGTGAACGATATGCGATGCCCGAACTGCAACTCCAAAGATATCGGGAAGATTGGCTCCCATCAATTCTATTGCTGGGGCTGCTTCATTGAACTGACGGTAAATGGAGACAAGATGAGCGTCTATCAGGTCGAAGAAGATGGAACCTTGAGTTCCCTGGACGACCTGTTCTTTGGCGATGACTGGCTCCCAACCGATGTGGGAGAAACACAGACCTCTACTCAAATGTAGAGTAGTCTGGAAGAAGAGCGTTCTTCTTATAGAGGTTATGCTGAACGATGATGAGCATGCTTCTAGCAGGAGGGACGCTTATTTTGTGTACGTTATAAACTTGCACGCTATCGTATAATCAAGCAAGGCGTGCCTATTTTTGGCTCGGAATGATAGCGAATCCGTCCCATAAAATTTTTAAGAAATTTCATAATTTCATGGTCATACAGGATGGCATAACGTGATGCCCTTGCCCTGCAAGGCTTCAGCCCTCTCTATAAGCAACCGAGCAGATCGTAGAAGAATGTTAAAGCGCTAAATGCTGTGACATAATACATATTGTATTAAAAAATCGGTGTGCATACTATATATTGTGTTTATAAGAGAGGATGGAGATTAAAGATGTCAAAGGCAGCCATTCGAGTTCTACCTGAACAGTCGAATATACATACATGGTTTATGACTCAGGAACAGGAATCTTTCTACCCAGAGAAGCAACTGAGCGCCTCCATTGATCGCATTCTAGAAGGCCAAGATCGTGATCTCATGCAAGAAAATGCGAATGTGGATGGACGATCGCCAATGGGAATCATGAGCAAGATGGCGAGCGAAAGCTCCAAATGGTACGTGATGAATCATTTGATAAGCGACGAAGCGAGAGTTGCAATGGAGGCGAACCTGCTGTATCCGCATGATCTTGACTTCTATTCTACAGGTACAACGACCTGTTGCCAGATTCCGCTCGGCAAGATTCTTAAACAAGGCTTTAACACTGGACATGGACATATGCGCGAGCCTCAGGACATCAAGAGTGCGTTGGCGCTTGCCTCTATTATTCTTCAAGCCAACCAGAACCAGCAGCATGGGGGGCAAGCTTATCCAATGTTTGATTATGACCTAGCCCCCTATGTCGCGAAAACATACAATAAGCATGTGAAATATCTATCCTCACTTCCGCTTGCTCCTGATTATGATGTGGATGAGGAGGCATGGCGCTTGACGGAGCGCGATGTGTACCAAGCCTGTGAAGCGTTTATTCATAATTCCAACTCTATGCACTCAAGAGGAGGAGGGCAGGTTCCGTTCATCTCCATCAATTATGGTACAGATACCTCTAAAGAGGGACGAATGCTGATCAAGCAGCTGCTGCTCGCTACTCAGGCGGGTCTAGGCAATGGAGAGACGCCCATCTTTCCGATTCAGATCTTTAAGCTGAAGAGCGGGGTGAACTTCCAGCCTGAGGACCCGAACGTGGATCTCTATGAACTGGCACTTCAGACAACTGCGAAGCGCTTGTTCCCGAACTTTGCATTCTTGGATGCTCCTTTCAACGCTCAATATGATCAGGGAAACCCTGAGAGCGAGGCCTGCTATATGGGCTGCCGCACAAGGGTGATGAGCAATTTGAATGGTGATGAGACAGCCATTGGAAGAGGGAACCTGTCTTTCACTTCGATTAATTTGGTTCGATTAAGCCTGGTCTCTAGTGGAATAGAGGATTTTGTTGAACGCCTTCAAGAGCTGATTGCGATTGCGGAGCGACAACTGCTCGCTCGTCTTGACTTTCAGGGCGAGAAGCGGGCAAAGGACTTCAAATTTCTGATGCTTGAGGGAGTATGGCGCGGCAGTGAAGGGTTGAAGCCTGATGACAAGCTGCTTGATATCCTCAAGCAGGGAACATTAAGTGTTGGATTTATTGGACTTGCAGAAGCGCTTAAGCAGCTTACAGGCAAGCATCATGGCGAATCTGAGCAAGCGCGTAAGCTCGGCTATCGCATCATACAGATGATGCGAGCGCAGATGGACGAGGCTGCGGAGCGGACAGGGCTTAATTTCTCCTTGATTGCGACTCCGGCTGAAGGCTTATCGGGCAAGTTTACAAGACGGGATTGTGAGGATTTTGGAGTCATACCAGGGGTTACGGATCGGGACTACTATACGAATTCCTTTCATGTGCCTGTCTATTATCCGCTTACGGCATTTGAGAAGATCTGCATCGAAGGTCCGTTCCATGCGCTGTGCAATGCTGGCCATATTACTTACGTCGAGCTGGACGGCAGTGCATTATCCAACCCGCGAGCGTTGGATCGGCTGGTGCGTGCGATGGCGGAGCACGGAGTGGGCTATGGATCTATCAATCATCCAGTTGATCGCTGCAGCGCTTGCGGCCATCAAGCTATTATTGAAGCGGATTGCCCAGCATGCGGAGCCTCTACAGATGAGATTGAACGCATTCGGCGGATTACCGGCTACCTAGTTGGTACGATGGACAAGTGGAATACGGCGAAGCAGGCTGAAGAGGCAGATCGGGTGAAGCACCGATGAGCTTATACGTGATGTCGATTGTTCATGACAGTGTGGTGGACGGGGAAGGGCTTCGCACCGTTATCTTTTTCAGTGGCTGTCCGCACCGCTGTCTCGGCTGTCACAATGAGCAATCATGGAAGCTTGCGAATGGAACGCTAATGACAATCGATGAAGTGTGCCAAGAAGTCATGCGCAACCCAATAACGGATGTGACCTTGTCAGGCGGAGACCCCTTTGTTCAGGCGAAAGAAGTGGCGAAGCTGGCTAGACGTCTTAAGGAAGCGGGCAAGCATATATGGGCCTATACTGGCTATACGCTGGAGGAGCTGAAGCAGGGAACCGCGGACAAGCAGGAACTGCTTCGATATATCGATGTGCTGGTTGACGGCCGCTTCGTGTTTGAACGGAAAATTCCGGGGCTGTTGTTTCGTGGAAGCGACAATCAGCGCATCTGGAAGCTGAAGGATGGAGAACCAATCGGGTTAATTTCTTCCTAGTCTACATATACTCTACTGTATGATGCATGTCCGAATGTGGGGTGTGAAAGAAACAGTGGAGAAATTGATGAAGAACCGATTGTTCGTTTATGGGATATATGTGCTGCTTGGCCTTGTTATTATATATATGCTGTATCAATTGCGGCCGGTTATTGGACATGTTTATGACTTCTTGAAGTCTATTCTCGCGCCCTTTTTCCTCGCGATGATCATTGCTTATGTGCTTAATCCTGTCGTTACGCTGTTGAATGACCGCAAAGTGCCGCGAACCATCGCCGTTCTGTTAATCTACGCCGTCTTTATCATCAGCCTTGTGATCATTCTTATGAACATGATTCCGATGCTGATGGAGCAGCTTGAAGAGCTGAATCATCAGATGCCGCATCTGAATGCGAAGGCCGAGGATATTATGGATGGCATCAATCGTTCCGCGATTCTCCCTCATTCGGTTCGCTCAGGTGTGAATCACTGGATGTTTATCGCGGAGGAGCGGATGTCGAAGACCATTGCCGGGTTTATCGACAATATTGATGAGACCCTGAACGTGCTGATGCTTGCCCTCATCGTGCCGTTTTTGATCTTCTATATTCTAAAAGACTTTGAAGTGTTCGAGCGGGCTGTTATTGCCTATGTGCCTCGCAGTCACCGCAAGCACTTGGTGATGATGTTCAAAGACATTGATGCTGCGCTTGGCAATTACATTCGCGGACAGTTCCTCGTCTGCGTCATTATTGGGGTGCTTGCCTACATTGGCTATATAATCATTGGGCTGCCCTATGCGCTGCTGCTTGCCTTATGCGTTGCCATCTTCAACATCATCCCGTATCTCGGGCCATACTTCGGCGCTGCGCCAGCTATGATTGTGGCTTCGACGATCTCGATCAAGATGTTGATCTTTGTCGCTATCGTGAATACGATCTGCCAGATTCTTGAAGGGAACATTATCTCGCCGCAGGTGGTGGGAAGGACCTTGCATATGCACCCGCTCTCCATTATTTTTGCCCTGCTGGTGGGCGGTGAAGTTGCGGGCATCACGGGCTTAATATTGGCTGTGCCGTTTTTTGCCGTGATCAAGGTTGTGCTGCAGCATGTGTTTACGTATTATGTAAGGCGCAAGACCTTATAATGAAGGGAAAGCCCAAGGGCATGCCCCTAGCGGCATTAACGATGCAGATATAACTCCAAAAAAAGAAAAGCAGAAATCCTGTATGGGTCAGTCCCATGTCATTAGCCAGGATTTCTGCTTTTTTAATGATAATAGAAGGTATAAGTTGAGTTATAGACGAAACCGGAATTCGATTTGGCGATGCGGACCAGACTTCTTGTAGTCGCAGATGCTCTTTGTCGTTGCAACCTGCCTTTAAACGCGCTCGCTCATCTTGGAATGGCGAGGATAGAGATTATCTCTTCTTACCGTACTCTATTGGTCGTTCATTACGCGGTACAAAAGAATGGCAGCCTGCGCACGCGTGGTTGTGCCTGTCGGGTCAAATGTATTATTGCTCATGCCTTTGATGAACCCTTTGCTGACGGCGTACGCGACAGCAGCTTTTGCCTCGGAAGAGATGAGAGCCTCGTCTTTAAAGCCAGCTGTTGAGCTCGTTTGGGACAGGTCTGCTTTTAAGGCCTGTACAAGCATGACTACCATCTTCTCGCGGGTAATTGGCTTGCGTGCTCCAGGCTCAGCGATCCGCTCTTCCCATGTCATGCCGTTATTCGTCATGCGATCAAGCAAAGTGGCGAATTCCGCTTGAGTAAGGATGTCGCTTGGCTTGAAGGTGTCAATACGGTCTTTGCCTCGAAGCAAACCATGTGCAGCAATGACCTCAATCTCATCCTTGGCCCAGTGCAGCACGATATCTCTGAACGTTCTTGCATGTTCTGCTGCGGTGTAGGTGCCAAACTGGGTGATTGCGAAGGTGATCGCCTGCTTGTTCTTTGCCTTTATGCCTGCTTGATCATAATTCCAGACGCTGTTTTTCGCTTGGTCAAGATCAAGAGCATATAAGGCAGCCTTGCGAATATCCTTGGTGCGCACCGTCTGCTTCATGGTCATTTCCATTGAGGTGCTCTTTACATTTTCTGGACCACGGATAGTGATCATGGGAGAAGTGAAGGTTGTTTCGCCGCCATCTTTGCTGAACCCTTTCTCCTTGTGCTCTGCAAGGGATAGGACCAGCTCGAATCCATCTGTGCCAACAAGCGGCTTGATCGATTCAGATGGAAGCAAGAGACTGAATTCCGCAGCCGACAGCATCAGGCCTTTCTTCGACTCCAGCAGCTGTTCGACAGTAGATTTGTCCAGCCTGAAGGCAACTTCGCTGTACTCCTTAAAAGGAATATCGCTTATATCAAGCAGAACCTGCTTGACGGTGCTGTCTTGGAGCTGCTTTTTCACAGTCTCGGCATCGATGTTGAACACCGCTTTGACGATCTGGTCTTGCTTGGTCTCTACCAGCTTTCCTGCCTTCAAGGTCTTGCTGGAAGTATCCATACCAATAAATCCTCCTGGCCAAGAAGGCGAAGTCGGCGGCTCAGGCTCTGGGTTCGGAACGTTAGGCTTCTTCACATTGACGGTACCCGGCAGGACATGTTGGATTGGAATCTCCTCGCGATTTGCATTGTACAACCTTGCCTGACTGAGCTTGAAGTCGTATTTTCCTTCATGATCGCTCACGAAGGAGATTGTTGCGATGCTGCCGAAGTTAGGGACGGCGCCACCGCTTAAGCTCACGCTGTAATTCAAGGTTGTCATGCCATTCGGCTCCTCTTTGGTGTCTATGTCAATTTGAAGTGGGGTGCCTGGGAAGTGCTCTTGCTGATACGTAGCCATTGTAACGCTTGGCGACATCTGCAAGACAGTCAGCTTGCTGTCATAGGTGAGACTGAAGGATGCGGCGTATACCTCTTCGGTTACGGAATACTCGACCTTCACATCAAATGCCTCTCCTGTTTGCACATTTGCCTTGCTTACTGAGGCCGCCACCGCTTCAGGAATGAAGTGCTCTATTTGATGAGCTGGAGCTAATGTGCCGTTTAAAGCCGAATCATATACAAACAGGTCATATTGGTTCATGCCTATGCCGAGCGGTACACGTACGGTAAATGTACCGTCTTCTTCAATAATGCCGTCATACTGTGCACCGTACATATCCAGTGCCGCTACGGCAATGTACGCGCTTATTGGAAGATCCGCAGGGAACAATTCCATCAGCAAATCCTTCGTAACCTTTCCACGAATAACACCCATGCTTGGATCAAGCGGGTCAACGATCAGAGCTTCTTCATCCAATACGGACTCAGGTGCCTCGCGATCAATAATGAACGAGCCTGCCTGATTGTCAAGCTCTTCCTCATTGGCTACTGGTGTGAGACTATACAAGCCGTCAGGCAGCGGCGTCGACTGGCCGTTATTCAACACCGTGCCGTCCCATCCTTCTACACCATAGAGGTTCGGATGATGTTCTTCCATGCTCGTATACATGGTGCCCATGAAGTCGCCGTATACGATGTCAGTTACACTCATCGACACCTTGTCTAGCGGTTTGTTGACGGCGAAGGTGACGTCAGTTGCCTGCTGCGGGGATTCGCCGTTAGGAGAGAACAGCATAGGCTCTACCTTCACATCTGTGATGGCATCGATTTCAAACGCTTGACCGATGTACAAGCTGACAGGCAAGCGCAGCAAATGCTGCGTCGTCGCTTCCGTCAAGGTAATGATCCCCTCGTAGATGCCTTCTGGGGCCTGTGTCGGCACTTCAACCTGCACGTTAAAGCTGGCTTCTCCATTGGCCGGCACGTCGATGGTGCTGTGATCGAATGACAGATGAATCCCATTGCCGGTGCCGCTCCAAGTGCTTGATATCGCATAGCTTTGCGCTGCTTGGGCGATATCCTTTACCTTAATGGTTTGGCTTCGTGTGCCTGATGGCACTAAGCCGAAGGACACCCCGCCTGTCTCATACACGATGCTTGCTTTATCCTTTGTTGCGCTTGTGGAAGCTTGTACAAGCGCAATGGCCTGTGCTTTGATTGTCTCGTTCAGATCGACACGCCCAGAGCCTTGTTCCGTAACCGAATAGACGCGCTGGCTGCGATCTTTAATAGGCACCGCATTGTTCATCAGCAATGCTTTAAGCTCTGATGTTTTAATCTTATGCTGATATTGTTCCAGCAGCAGGGCAGCCGCGCCTGCTATATGAGGAGCAGCCATGCTGGTCCCTTGAGAATCCTTGTACGCATTGCTGTAGTCCCCATTCCATGAAGGAACGGATGAACGGATGGCGACACCAGGTGCGGTAAGGTCGGGCTTGATGGTGTAGTCAGGGTAGATAGGGCCGCGGGAGCTGAAGTCAGCGAGGAGATCTTGCTCTTGAACGGTGTTGAACGCAATGGATGTTACTCCTTGCTCGATATTGTTTAAGAGGGCTAGACCCGCTTCTCTTGAAATAGTGTAAGTAGGCGCATATTGGCCTTCGGCGCCAAGCGTTGCTTTGAGCTCACCAGGCGCATTGTTGAAGATGATAAGTGCAGCAGCTCCAGCTTTGGCCGCGTTGACGGCCTTCTCTTGGAAGCTGATATCGCCGCGCATGACAAGAACGAGCTTCCCAGCAGCATCCAAGCTGCTGTAATCTTCAGGCTTGCCAAGGCTTGCATAGACTGCTTCTAAGGTCTTGCCTTGCTCCGTAATCTCAGGAGCGTATTCAGCCAGCTGCGCGTACAAGGTGTCGATGCCTGCTGAAGTGAAGGTAGGCGTGATCAGCGGAGGGGTGGAGGCGCCAACGGAGATTGGGATATGAGCTCCGCCAGGCGTGCTGACCGTCCCCGGTTCGGGTCCTTCGTTGCCTGCTGCCAGCACAACCGTAACGCCTGCCAGCATGGCATTGTTGACAGCTACCGAATCAGCAGTGAAGGCGTTGTTGAACTTTCCTCCCAGGGAAAGGTTGATGACGTCCATCTTATCCGTTATCGATCGCTCGATAGCTGCGATAATATTCTCTGTTGATCCTCTACCATAAGGGCCAAGTACCCGGTATACATACAGATCGGCTTCAGGTGCTACGCCTCTCACCCATCCAGTGGAGCCTGTCGGATCATCCGGATCGCCACGTCCAACGATGGTGCCGGATACATGGGTGCCATGAGTGGTCTGATATTCCGTTCCATCTGCTAATGGCGGCTTCGACGAATCGGGGAGGGTTTCCATTGGATTATCGTCATTATCCACGAAGTCCCAGCCGCCCTTATAAGCACCTTGGAGGCTCGGATGATTCATATCGACGCCAGTATCCAATACGCCAACCTTAATGCCTTTGCCGGTGACATCAAGATCCCACAGCTTGTCCGCTCCAATATAGGGAGCGCTTTCATCCATGAGGGGCTTGAATACATATCCGTTGTCCACAGGCAGCGTCTTATATTCGAGATTCGGATAAACCGCTTTTACACTAGGAAGCCGGGTCAATCGATCAACTTCATTCGCGGGAATTACGACAGAGTAGCCATTGAATGCTTTGGTATACTCTCGATTAAAGCCAATATTCAAATTGTTTTGCGCTTGTGTCTTGAATGCTAGATGCTCTAGGCGGATTTTGCGTTCTTGGTCAGCGGTGGAGGTTTTGCTTGTGGATGAATGGGATTGAAATAAGGCGATTGGCTCATGGCTTAACTCGACGATGACGGTGATGGGTTCATCGCTGTCTGATTGCAAGATGAAGTTGTTTGCAAGAGGTGATGGTGATGTGCTCGGCTGGCCGGGAATCTGAAGCTTGGGCGACAATCTAGAGGTTATCTTGGGTGATAAGGACTCCTTCGCTGCTTCTTCTTGGGCGTAAGCAGGAGTGATTGCCGGGAAGAGCATAGCGGCCAGCATGGCCAGTGAGAGTATTCCGGCTAGGGGTTTGCGTATCGTTTTTGAGTTCAAGCGGTGGTCTCCTTTCGGGATATGATGCTGTGCTTCATCATCGGTGCGAACGAAGTGCAGGCAGCCCTCCTTTAGGAAAAAAATATAAATTCCATATGTTGCCATTAAGGCTAAGCATATTGTAGCGTACTGCTACTGCATAATCATGAGCATTATGTCCTATGAACAGTGGTCAAATTTAAGCTGCAATTGAAGGTGAATAACGCACAAATTTTCCATTTCATTTGAATTCAGCCTCATGCCATCAGCAGCTCCTGATTATGTTGAAAGATGCCACAATCCCCTGCATTACTGCGAAAAAACGCATCCTAACCATTTATTTCAGATCAGGACTTGCAAGGGGCGCTCCTTTTAATTTCAAGTACAGGGCCTTAATGGGTGTGAGAAAGCTCAAGATATATCAAATGCTGTCAAAAAACAGGTGAAATATCCACTAAAGTCCCGTATTTAATGTTCGAATCGCTTATGAAAGATGCCGCTTTGCGCTCAGTCAGGGTATAAGGAACTATTTTGAAAAATAAATAAAACAAATGTAAGGAAGTCACGTCTATAAAGCATAGGCAATGAATTCCATGGAAAAGTGAGGGATATGAGTGGTAAAAAAGACCTTTATAACCTTGCTGGTTTCTTTATTTATGATTGAAGGCTCAATAGTCGCGGGGGCTGCTGCTGATCCTACCGTGCAAGCAGGCAGTGAACGCGTAGCAGCGCCAGGTTCCTTAGACGCGTCATTTCAAGACACTCAGCAAAACAGTTATCGTGCGCCTAAAATTATTTCCTTTGAGCCAGGCCATCAGTCGACCCTAACGAAGGTGGATCAGCCTGTACTTCGGTTTACGTTTGACGAAGAGGTGGATAAAGGAAGCGGCGATCTGATTGTCTATGAGGCTTCAAGTCACAAAGAAGTATGGCGGAGCTCGGTAAAGGACCGCAATGTGACGCTGTCCGATGATGACAGGACGGTTAATTGGAAGCTTGGTACGCGCTTGGCGTGGGAAAGCTCTTATTATGTGACAATCGGCTACGGGACCTTTAAAGGAGAGCGGGGAGATTTCGTCGGGCAATATGGTCCAGATGCATGGCTGTTTAAAACATCTGTGGATGCTTCCGCTCCATATGCTGTGTCGTACTCGCCAGCAGCGGGCCAGCGCGACATAACCGTAGGCAGCAGCTTATCGATTACCTTTAATGAACCCGTATGGGCGCACGAGGGTTACATTACAATAAAGTCCATTACGCGTGATACAGTTCTAGAGAAGCTCCCTGTTACCTCTTCGCGTGTTACAGGCGAAGGGACGAAGACCATTAAGATCAATCCGAGTAAGGACTTCCAGCTGAATGAGCAGATTGCTATTATCGTGGATAAAGGGGCGTTCCGCGATAAGGATAAGCATCTGTTTCGCGGGATTGCGGAAGGGGATAACTGGCGCTTTACAACCAAAGCATTATCAGCAGACACGACACCTCCTGTTATTCAGTCCTATCGCATGATCAACAGTGAGACGATAAAGCTTACCTATAATGAAGCCTTGAATACGAACGCAGTTCCTCCTAAGAGCGCTTATCGTGTGCTCGTAAATGGCGAGGAGCGTACGATCAGCCGCGTATCCGTTAAAGACAACGCGGTAGAAGTAAAACTTAGCAGCGGTGTTGCTGCAGGTCAGGTAATTGTTCTTGCTTATGCTCCATCAAGCCAAGAAAGCGGTGTGGAGGATCGAGCAGGCAATCGTGCCAGTGATATTGGAGCCGTGCTCATTGAGAATGGTCAGGACACGACTGCTCCCAAGATGACAAATGCGGTGTTGTCAGGCTCAACACTTAAGCTTACATTCAGCGAGGCTCTTGAACAGGTGTCTTCGAATGCTGCTTCTCAGTTCAAAGTCACCTCTGATAACCGCGCCGTGTCCGTAAGACGCATCGAGCAGAGTTCCTCTAATACGATAACGCTAACCTTGCAGTCCTCTGTTTCCAACGGCCAGGTGGCGAAGCTGTCTTACACGCCAGGTTCTTATCCGCTTAAGGATAAAGCAGGCAACCCGCTGTCTGCGATAAAAGAGCAGCTCGTCCAGAACCTGCAGGATACTAAGGCGCCTACACTTGAGACGACCTCGGTCAAGGGCAATCTGCTCACACTGACATACAATGAGCTTCTTGATCCCGACGATGTTCCGATGAAGAGTCATTATTCCGTGCTTGTAAACGATATCGCACGATATGTAGATCGAGTGCAGGTATTGAATCACACCGTCGTTCTAACATTAAGTGCGGGCGTTAAAGACGGAGATAAAGTAAAAGTGTCCTATGTGCCTGGGGAACCGAGGATTCGCGATCTGGCGGGCAATGCGGCAGGCGGTTTTTCCTATAAGAACGTCACCGATGCTTCGGATCATACAGCGCCAACACTGAAGTCGGGTATCGTGAAAGGCAGTGTTGTCACCCTTGTATTCTCTGAGAAGCTAGATGTGAGCAGCATGCCAGCTTCCAATCAATTTTATGTGTATGATTCCAATGTTCTTCGTAGCGTGAACAGGATCAGCATGCAGCAGGCTACTGTTACGTTGGTGCTTGATAAGCCTGTGAGTGCTGCTGCGAATGTATCCTTAACTTATGTGCCTGGCAATACGCCGCTGCAGGATGCCAACGGCAACAAGGTAGCAGCCTTTGGGAATGCAGCGTTATCTAATCAGACCGATCAAGCATCGGGTAGACCGGAATATGTCGTTCAAGCGCCATATGATGCTTTTTTGGATGCCAACCTTTACTTGCTTCAATCTGAAGCCGCATCCACCTCAAGCGAGCGATCCCGATATGGCGAATCGATCAAAAAGTATACGGTATCTGAGAGCAAATTACGAGACGCGCTGCAGTACGCAGTTCGCTTCAGCCAAGACCATCATCTTGCTTTTGAGGTTCCAGTTAGCGAGAAAGCAGCAATGGTTGCTGTACCGCTTCAAGTGCTAGAGGAGATTCATGCAAAGGAAAAAGACGCAAAGTTCTCGGTGCGCTATGGTCATATTTTATACACGCTGCCGATTGATAAGCTGAATATAAGTCAGATCAAGCGTCAGTTCGGCTACTCGTCTTCCATCTACATTCAGCTTCAGATTGAAGAAGCCGCCAAGCAGGCAGGCACGATGTTAGGCGCCATAGAGGACAGCGGCGCTCTGCTGAAGGTGCTGCCGATTGATTTTTATCTTTCGGCTTATGCGGCTCAATCCGCCACTCATGCGCTTCAAGTTCCGATGGAGGCGAGAGTGAAGACGATGGGAACAGTTAGCAGTCAGCGGACGACGATGATCCGATATGATCGATCCCAGCAGCGGCTGCAGTACATCCCGAACAGGATGAAGCATAATGGAGGCTTATCCGTGCTTCATTTCTATCCTATGGATCATGAAGTGTTTGCTGCCGTTGAGCGGAGCAAGAGCTTTAGCGATATTCGAGCACACTGGGCACAGGCGTCCATTGCACATCTAGCGAATAAGTTTATTATAGAAGGTGTCAGCAGCAGTCGATTTGCGCCGAACGCCTCTGTAACAAGGGGGCAATTTGCCGTATTGCTTGCACGCTCCTTTGGACTCGAAGCGAATGCAAGCGATGCAAATGCCTTTTCGGATGTAGGCTCTTCCCATCCGATGGCAGCCTATATTGGCGCTGCTGCGAAGGCAGGCATCATCGGCGGCTATGAGAATGGCACGTTCCGGCCGAATCAGAATATTACGCGCGAGCAGATGGCCGTAATGCTTGTTCGAGCCATGGATGTTGTGAAGCGGGATACCTCTTACAACAGCAGTGTGCTTCAGGGCTTCAAGGATCGAGGCCGCATCTCCTCTTATGCGAAAGAGGCGGTGATTCGCTCGGTGTCTTCGGGCCTCATTGCAGGCGTTACCGCGAATACATTCGACCCGCAAGGAGCCGCCACGCGCGCTCAAGCGGCAGTCATGCTTGAGAGGCTGCTCGTTCAGGTGAATTATTTGACAAAATGAGCGCGGTAAAATATACTTTTGATGAATTAATGGTATAGGTTTGAACAATGAAAAACGTTGAAGAAACCGAAGTAAACAGAAGCCCTTGGACCAGAGAAAGAATTACAGTGCAGCGTGAGAGAAGATTAGCGATGCAGCGTCTTGCTTCATTAGCTAATAGAGCCTTTTGCCACTGCCAGGCTGAAATAATTCTTGCCATGAAGAACTGTTGAAAGCTAGTTTCAGAGTGTGAAAGGACTTCACCGGGTCGTTCCGTTATCGACGCTCAAGGAGATCGTGCGCTGTCTACACAGATAGGCGCGATAACCAGGGTGGTACCGCGATGCTCATCGTCCCTGTATTTTACAGGGGCGTTTTTTATTTTTATAGAACATGTTCAGGAGGAATCTTTGATGAAAGCAAGTGAGATACGTTCCAAATGGTTGGCATTCTTCGAGAGCAAAGGCCATCACATCGAGCCAAGCGCTTCGTTGGTGCCGCATAACGACCCGTCTTTGCTATGGATCAATGCGGGGATGGCGCCGCTAAAGCCTTATTTCGACGGCCGCGTGAAGCCGGAGAATCCACGCATTGCGAACTCGCAAAAGTGCATTCGTACGAATGATATCGAGAATGTAGGCAAGACACGACGCCACCACACCTTTTTTGAAATGCTCGGCAACTTTTCCATTGGCGATTACTTCAAGGAAGAAGTTATCACTTGGGCGTGGGAGTTCCTGACAGACAAGCAGTGGATCGGCTTTGATCCAAATCGCCTCTATGTCACGGTATATCCTGAGGATGAAGAAGCCTTCCGTTTCTGGAATGAGAAGATTGGCCTTCCGGAAGAACGCATTATCAAGACAGAGGACAACTTCTGGGATATCGGCGAAGGTCCATGCGGACCTTGTACAGAGATCTTCTACGATCGCGGCGAATCCTACGGGGACCCTAACGATCCAGAATGCTATCCTAGCGGCGAGAATGAGCGCTACTTGGAAGTATGGAACCTGGTATTTTCACAATTCAATCACAACAAAGACGGCAGCTATACGCCGCTTCCTAATAAAAACATTGATACAGGCGCAGGACTTGAGCGCTTCGCATCCATTCTTCAAGATGTGGACTCCAACTTCGATACCGATCTCTTTATTCCGATCATTGAAGCGACGAGCCGCATCGCTGGCGTGCCTTACAAGAACAATGAAGAGCATGATGTTGCGTTCAAGGTCGTTGCAGACCATATCCGTACGGTTGTATTTGCTGTAGGGGATGGTGTGCTTCCTTCCAATGAAGGCCGCGGATACATTATTCGGCGCTTGCTTCGTCGCGCGGTACGTTATGGCAAGGTGCTAGGCATTGAGCGTCCATTCATGGTTGAGCTTGTGAAGACAGTAGGCGATGTGATGGGTGGACACTACCCAGATATTGTTGAGAAGCGCGAGTTCATTGAGAAGGTTGTTAAAAATGAAGAGGAGCGCTTCCATGAGACATTGACGGATGGCTTGAACATCTTGTCTGAGATGGCAGCTGCGGCAAAGGCAGAAGGCCGCTCGCAGATCAATGGTCCAGAAGCCTTCAAGCTGTATGATACTTATGGCTTCCCGCTCGACTTGACGGAGGATTATGCAGCCGAGCATGGGCTGAGCGTCGACCATGATGGCTTCGAGCAGGCGATGCAGGAGCAGCGTGACCGTGCACGCGCAGCGCGTCAGGATGTGGAGAGCATGAAGGTTCAAGGCGGAGCCCTTGCCGACTACACCACTCCAAGCTCCTTTATTGGTTATCAGCAGGTAGAGGCTAGTGCTAAAGTGCTCGCGGTCATTGTCGATGAGGCGCTCGTAGAAGAGGCGGCTGCAGGATCAACCTGCCAAGTCATCCTTGATCAAACCCCGTTCTATGCCGAGAGCGGCGGCCAAGTGAGCGACAATGGCGTGCTTACGTCTAACGCGCTGAAAGCCATCGTGACCAATGTAAAGAAAGCACCTCATGGTCAGCACGTGCATGCTGTTACGGTAGAGTCAGGCACACTTAAAGCAGGAATGGAGCTTACCGCTTCTGTTGATCGTGCTGAGCGTGATTCGATCATTAAGAACCACACCGCAACGCATCTTTTGCATCGCGCGCTGAAGGATGTGCTTGGCGAGCATGTCAATCAAGCAGGCTCCCTTGTGGAAGAAGAGCGTCTTCGCTTTGACTTCACACAGCTTGGCAGCATCAAGCCAGAAGAGCTTCAAGACATTGAGCGCCGCGTTAATGAGCAGATCTGGAAGAGCACGCCGATTGTCATCGAAGAGATGAGCATTGATAAGGCTAAGGCTCTTGGCGCGATGGCCTTGTTCGGGGAAAAATATGGAGACGTTGTGCGCGTCGTTCAAGTAGGCACATACAGCATCGAGCTTTGCGGTGGCGTGCATGTGAAGAATACATCGGAGATCGGCTTGTTCAAAGTTGTAAGCGAGAGCGGCATTGGCTCTGGTGTTCGCCGCATTGAGGCAGTAACGGGCCGCTTTGCTTATCAATACATGGATGAGCAGCTGGATCTTTTGAAGCAGTCCGCTCAATTGCTCAAATCCAACATCCAAGACGTGCCAAAACGCATCGAGGGCATGTTCTTGCGCGAGAAGGAATTGCAGCGTGAGAACGAATCGCTGAATGCGAAGCTCTCAAGCATTGAAGCAGGCCAATTAACGGATAAAGTTCGCTCCATCGCAGGTGTGCAGGTGCTCGCTGCTGAGATTCAAGCCAATGGCATGGATGCCATTCGGACGACGGCGGATGAGCTGAAGTCGAAGCTTCCAGACACGATTGTTGTTCTTGGCGCTGTTGCTGAGGGCAAGGTAAACTTTGTGGTGTCTGTGGCTCCAGAGCTTGTGAAGAAAGGCTTCCATGCAGGCAAGCTGATCAAGGAGATTGCTGCTGTGACTGGCGGCGGCGGTGGCGGTCGTCCAGATATGGCGCAGGCTGGCGGCAAAGACGCAAGCAAGATTCAAGAAGCGCTTATGCTTGTAGATAAGCTAGTCAGCGATCAAGCAGATGCGTAAGTCATACTCAACCGTTCATTTTCAGTGAATAGCAAGATCATTCGCTGAGGATGGATTCAATCATAAGCAGGTAGTAAAGCTTAAGTGAGAAGACAGCTGCAGCAGAAGATGATTTGGAATAGAGGCGTATAAGAAGCATCTTGGGTATATAATAGTAGAAGAGTGCTTCTATATGCCTCTATGTTCATAAGTCTGGCACAAATATTGGGACACGGTTATCACGAGGATATTTTTTGTTTGACTTGGGTTGTGTTATGATAAGAGAAAAGCGAGGTGATGACGATGAGTTCGTTGGATAAGACGATGAAATTCAATGTAACAGCTGAAGAGCAAGCGACATCCAGTCAAGACATCCTATTGTCTGTGTATGATGCGTTGAAGGAGAAGGAGTACAATCCGATCAACCAGATCGTCGGATACCTGCTCTCCGGGGATCCAGCTTATATTCCACGTCATAACAATGCTCGAAGCCTCGTACGGAAAAAGGAAAGAGATGAACTGATCGAAGAACTGGTTCGGTTCTATCTTAGTCATCACCGTTAATCCTGTATGGGCCATGCTGCTTGAATGTTCTGTTCAAGCGTTGTGAACTTGAGCTGTAGGAGACGATCATGAGAATATTAGGATTGGACTATGGAGATCGCAAGATTGGTGTGGCTGTAAGCGATGCGTTTGGTTGGACAGCGCAGGGGCTTGAGGTTATTGTTCGCACCAGTGAAGAAAAGGTTTTAAAGCGTTTGGAAACGATCGTAAAGGATCATGAGGTCGAAGCGATCGTGCTTGGCTTGCCAAAGAATATGAACGGCACAGTCGGGCCGCGAGGCGAGATCAGCATATCCTTTGCGGAGACATTAAGGCAGTCACTTGGGTTGCCCGTTCACCTATGGGATGAGCGCTTGAGCACCGTGTCTGCAGAGCGGACCCTGCTCGAAGCGGATGTCAGCCGCAAGAAGCGCAGACAAGTAGTTGATAAAATGGCAGCAACGATTATTTTACAAACATATCTCGACTATCAATCTAGAAGGTGAGGGGTTAACAATGGCACATGACAACCATGCACATGAGGAACCGGAAATTATCTATATTCCAGATGACGAGGGCAATGAAGAAGAGTTCGAAGTCATTATGAAATTCGAGGTTGATGGTTCCGATAACAAATATATGATGGTCGTCCCTGTGGATTCAGAGGATGAGGAAACAGATGAGGTCTATGCCTTCCGTTATGAAGAAGACGGAGACGATTTGAAGCTCTTTATCATCGAAGATGAAGAAGAGTGGAATATTGTTGAAGAGACTTTTAACACACTGGTCGATTCAGAAGAGGAGCTGTAAGGCGTGAGTGAAGCCGTTCAACTCAAATTTATCGATGAACTATCGAAGCAATATGGAAGCGCGCTTGAAATGACCGATGAAGAAGGCAAGAGCCGTTTTTTTGATCTTCTTGCTGAATTCGAGGTTGATGGACATAGCTACGCGATTGTACAGGATCAAGAGGGACAATATGAACCCGAAGCTCTTCGCATGGTAAAGGACGAACATGGAACATGGCAGCTAGAGACGATCGACAGCGATGAAGAGTGGGAAGAGGTTATGGAAGCCTATGACGAGGTAGCCTATTCAGAAGAGCTGGATGAAGAACAGTAAGATTACGCTTTCTTCATCTGACCCATCTATATAAGTTGAACGATGGTAAGGAACAACTTATACAGCTATATGGAAGCGTTAAGCGGGTATAGTGGGGCTGAAGCATGTAATTCACAAGAAAAGGGCGGCTAACGACCGCTCTTTTTCCATGTAGGAGAGTGATCTATTGAGGACAGCGGCAAAAGCAGCACTCGCTTTATTTTCTGTTATTATTTTAATTATTGGTGCGGGTGCTTGGTATGTATGGAATGGAATGAAGCCCGTTCAAGGGCAGGACAAGCCAACTGAGGTTACGATTGAGCATGGAACCGGAACATCAGCCATCGCAGACAAGCTCGAACAGCAAGGCGTCATAAAAAATGCGATGCTCTTTAAGCTTTATTTAAAGTATAACAATCAGGGATCTTCCTTTAAGGCAGGGGAATATGCGTTTGAACCAAGCAGCACCTATGAAGCGATTATTCAAAAGCTTAACGATGGTGAGGTTATTCCTGTCGAGACGGTGCGGGTGACGGTTCCAGAGGGTTATACGATTGAGCAAATAGCAGCTGATCTAAGCGAACAGGGCATTGTGGAAAAAGCGGCGTTCCTGCAAGCAGCAGACAAGATCGCGAAGTCGAAGCCAGAGGGGATCACGCTGAATCTTCCTAAGCCCAATGATCAGGTAAAGCATGGCCTTGAAGGCTATTTGTTCCCGGAAACGTATGAATTCGCAGTAGGCACAAGCGCTGAGGATATGATCATTCGTATGATCAAAGAGACAGAAAAGAGATTAATTGAGATTCAAGACTTCGATGAGAAGCTGCAGGCGCGCAAGATGAATTTGCAGGAGCTGCTTACCGTCGCTTCGCTTGTGGAGCGCGAAGTGGTTGTGGATGAAGAACGTGCGCTTGTGGCAGGCGTAATCTATAATCGATTGAACAAACCGATGCGCTTGCAGATCGATGCGACGATTCAGTATGCGCTGGACAAGCCGAAGGAACGGCTGTATTATAAGGATTTGGAAATTGATAGCCCGTACAATTCGTACAAGCATGATGGACTTCCGCCAGGACCAATCGCAAGCCCGAGCATCGAATCGATTAAGGCAGCGTTAAGTCCGGAAGCATCGGATTACTTCTATTATGTAACGAAAAAAGACGGTACCCAAACTCATTTATTTGCTAAGACCTATGATGAGCATCTGCGCAATATTGAGAAGAGTAAACAGTAAAGTGGTGATTTCATGACAACAAAACCAGAACTGCTCATTACGGCGGGGACGCTTGAGGAAGTGAAGGCTTATTTGGAAGCTGGAGCAACCGCAATTACGGTAGGAGAGTCCAAGTATGGTATGCGTTTGCCGGGACAGATGACCCTTGAACATATACAGGCCGCGCTGCCGATGGTGCATGAGCATGGAGCGAAGCTCTATGCGGCGGTTAACCATATTTTTCACAACGATGCATTGCCAGGGCTTCAGCAATATTTGGCTGAACTTGAGCGCGTAGGGATTGATGGGATCACATATGGCGACCCGTCGGTATTGATGACGTCCAGAATAGCGGCACCTAGCTTGAAGCTGCATTGGAATGCGGAAATGACTTCAACCAACTATGCCACTGCGACATATTGGCAGAAGCGTGGCGCAAGCCGCATCGTGCTGGCACGCGAGCTGAATATGGATCAGGTTATTGAGATCAAGAAGCAGCTGCCGGATATGGAAGTGGAGGTTCAAGTGCATGGAATGACCAACATCTATCACTCGAAGCGCCACTTAATCCAGCACTATCTACGCCATATCGGCAAGGAAGAGGACACAGAGCATGTGGGCCTGGAGCGCAAGCTGTTCCTCATTGAGAAGGAACGTCAAGATGAGAAGTTCCCTGTTTATGAGGATGAGTATGGGGCTTATATTATGAGCTCTGATGATGTATGCATCCTAGAGGACTTGAAGCTGTTGCTGGATGCTAAGCTCGACAGCTTCAAGATAGAGAGCTTGCTTAAGCCGCGAGTATATAACGAAGCGGTGCTTCGCGCTTATCGCCGTGCGATAGATGAATATGCCAAAGATCCCGAAGGCTATGCATTCAAGCCAGAATGGATGGATGAGATTCGAACACTTCAAGATCCAGAACGCGAGCTGTCGTTTGGATTTTTCTATAAAGAACAGATGTATTAAGAAGGGGGCGTGAAGCCGATGACAACAAAAGTAAAGCATAAATACAACGGAAAACGTAACCGTCTCGATAAGCCGGAACTGCTCGCTCCCGCCGGCAACTTGGAAAAGCTCAAGTTCGCCATCCACTATGGCGCCGACGCGGTATACATCGGCGGCCAGAAGTATGGACTGCGCTCGAATGCGGACAACTTCAGCTTTGAAGAGATGCGCGAGGGCGTTGAATTTGCAAAGAAATACGGAGCAAAAGTATTCGTTGCGACGAACATTTATGCCCACAATGAGGATTTAGAGGGCATTGAGGAATATTTGCTGAACCTCCAAGATGCGGGAATCAGTGCGATCATAGCGGCAGACCCGATCATTATCGAGACCGCGCAGCGTGTGGCCCCGAAGCTTGAGGTTCACATCAGTACGCAGCAGTCAATCTCGAACTGGCAGACCGTTCAGTTCTGGAAGGATGAGGGAGCTCCTCGCGTCGTGCTTGCACGTGAGACGAGCATTGACGAGATTGCTGAGATCAAGGAGCACGTGGATATCGAGATTGAAGCCTTCATTCATGGAGCAGCGTGCTCTTCTTATTCCGGCCGATGCACCTTGTCGAACCACTTCACGGATCGGGATTCGAACCGTGGAGGCTGCTGCCAATCCTGCCGCTGGAAATACGACTTGTTCGAAGATGCGCGCGATGACCTCGACGAATGGATCAGCCAGACCGAAGCTGAAGGCGAGCCGGTGCTGGAGCAGTTTCGCGTAGGCATTACGCAGCTGCCGTTGTTCCAAGAGGGGCAAAACGAGTTCTCCATGAGCGCGAAGGATCAATGCTTGCTTGAGCATTTGCCAGACCTAATTGATGCTGGCATCGACAGCTTCAAGGTGGAAGGACGCATGAGATCGATTCACTACGTAGCGACGGTTATTAATGTCTATCGTCAGGCGATTGATGCTTACATGGAAGATCCGGACAACTATGAGCTGAATCCAGAATGGATTGAGGAGATCAATAAGGCTGCAAATCGTCCTGTGAATACGGGCTTCTTCTATGAAGAGCCTGATCATGAGGATCATATTTACGAGCCAGAGCAAAAGTCAACCCCTTATGATTTTGCAGGTCTAGTTATGGATTACGATGAGAGCACGAGAATGGCTACTATTCAGCAGCGCAATCACTTTAAGCCAGGAACCGAAGTTGAATTCTTTGGTCCCAATGGTACCTTCTTCAAGCAGAAGGTGGATGCCATTTGGGATACAGAAGGCCAAGTTCTCGATGCAGCGCGCCATCCTTTGCAGCTTGTTCGAATCAAGGTTGATCAGCCTGTCCATTATTTCGATATGATGCGCAAAAAGAATCGCTAGTGTGATCGGTGCTAGGTTAAAGAACGAAGCCTATGCGCGTTAAGAAGTTCGATAAATAGCGTCCCTTATCTCTTGCAGAGAAGGGGCGCTTTGTTGTGATGGATGCGCTGCGTCCATCTGCAACGATTTCACACCTGCTTCGGATCGACTATGAATGCCGGCAGCCATACCGAGATGCACGAGGATTGAAGAGATGCGCACCTGCCCATACTAGAAATAGCGACATTCCATTAAAGGGGCGTGGGTCCGGTGAAATCTCAAGCATCAATCAGACAACTGCGGCGCATCGGTTATGCAACTTTTATAATCACAGCAATGCTGTGCATCTGGGTGGCTCGACTTGCCTGGCTCCAATTTGTTGAAGCGTTTCAAGCGCTTCCCCATGATTCTCATACTTTAATGAAGCAATCGGTTATTCAGCGCGAACGCGGCATTGTTTTAGATGACGGCAGAGGTCATATTGTGGATCGTCGAGGTACACCGATAACAGGATTGAAGGCAAATGCGCTCATTTTCTTTCCTATTCAATCTTCAAAGGAACAAAAGGCTGCTGTAGAGCAAATTGCGTCGCTTCTTGAACTGGATGCAGGACAGCTGATGCGTCAATGGAGTATGGCTTCAGAACCATTTGTCCTGCGTGATAATCAGAAAAAAGTGGTATCGATAACTGAAACAAAATTGCAAACTTTGCAGCAATATCATTGGCCGGGGGTTCGACTGCTTCCATATACTGATCCTTACCCGCTAAAGGAGCTTACTCCACATTGGGTGGGTTATACGATAGAGGCAAGTACCGCCAATACAACTGGCGCCAAGGCTGAGAGGCATGATCATGGCTGGCGGTATAAAATGCGGAAAGGGGCATACGGACTGGAGCAATCCTTTAATCCTTTGCTCGCTGGCATCGGTCCTGTCACCTTTGTTCATTATCAGGACGCAGGAATGAAGCCGCTCCCGGGCCTTGACGTGCGAATTCGCAAGCCTGGCAACCCTTATTATCCGCTGCGGCTGGTAACGACAGCAGATCTAAGTCTGCATGAACCGATCGTTACCATTATGAAGCAGCATCATGTGAAAAAAGGAGCTGTCGTTGTCCTCGACGCAGCAACGCGTGATGTGCTGGCTATGGTCAGTGTGCCCGCTTATAATCCGGAGCGCATTGACCCAAAAGATCATGCATGGAATAATCTTGCGCTTCAGGCGGCAGCGCCAGGCTCAGTATTCAAACTTGTCGCGGCGGCGTGGGCTTTGGAATCAGGCGCATATAAGCCTCAGGATTCCTTTTATTGCAGCGGTGAGTATGGCAAGTACGGATTGTCTTGCTGGAAGAAAGGCGGTCACGGTACATTGACCTTGGAGGAAGCATTTGCACAATCCTGCAATGTGGCTTTTGCACAGATCAGTGAGCGCATGACTGCGCTGGATATGTACCATTATGCCCACAAGCTAGGGTGGATTGGTTCTGTTGGGCAGATTGGAAGCGACCATCTGGGGCATAGGGAGCTTGCTCAATTGCCGAATGAGGAAGGCGGTCGTATTGAAGGGCCAGGCAAGAAATCAATTGAAATGGGAGAAGGGGAAAAGGTTCAATCGTCCATCGGCCAGCGTGATGTTCGCATCACTCCACTTGCCGCTGCCAATGCCATGGTTACGCTCCTTCAAGGCGGAGTCTACGGCGAACCGCGCTTAGTGCAGCGAATAGAAGATCAATCCGGAGCGGTTATTTCAACCTTTTCCAAGCAGGCAAATCAAGAACGAAGGCTTCAAGCAAGGACCGCCCATTATCTTCGCTACTGGATGGAGCAGGTCGTAAAGCGAGGTACGGGGGAAGCGCTTCGTCATCGTGCTTGGACGCTCGCTGGCAAGAGCGGAACAGCACAAGCCGAAGCTTACGGAACGAAGCAGCTGCATACTTGGTTTGTTGGTTATGGACCAGTAAAAAAACCTCAATATGCAGTCGCGGTTGTATCGCTTGATGAAGAGAACGATAGTCAACATCGGGCAACAGCTGTATTTGGAGATGTAATGGATATGTTGGCTTCCTACCAAGTGAAGCCATAATGTTCGCATGAAGCTGGCGTCGTTGTAGAGAAGGATGTTTACGCATCGCAGGTACGGCTTAATTCTTAAGCTGCTTAGCTCAATACAAAGCGGTCAACTGGTTTGAAAGTAAGCCGCTCCCTATTACAACCAGCAAAGCCGTGAGATGCAGCAGGCATTCGCGGCTTTGGTTGCTTGTTGTCGTTATTGAATTCGGGATGGTCTACTCCTGCTTTGAATCGTGAGTGCTGTGCCCGCTGTGCTCAAGATGAGGAGAGAGCGGATTCGCATCGAACTCCTCGCTTGGCATTCGAATCCAGCGCTGCAAGTAGCCTTGATCAAAGAGCGCCTTAATCAATATGACGAGCACAGGCGACAGGATTAAGCCAGCAACTCCAAAGATCGATAATGATATGATCATGCAGGAGAGCATCGTGAATGCTGAGACGCCAAGGGTATTGCCGGTAATCTTCGGCTCAAGAATCTGCCGAGTAAGCATGACAGTGACAAGAATAACAAGCAGCCAGATGGCTTGGGCCGTGTGTCCGACAATAAATAAGTACGTAATCCACGGAATGAAGATCACCGGGATTCCTAGAATCGGCAGCACATCAAACAAGGCGCACAGCAGTGCGATTGAAAAAGCATTATCGACACCCAAGAGCAAAAATGAAATGAAAATGACAGTAAAGGATATCGAGATGAGTTTCGCTTGCGCTTTTATGTATACGCCAAGCCCTCGAAACACATTGTCTCTAAGGAAAACAAAAGCGTTCTTGAAGGTTCTCGGCGTCTTCTCCTGTGCGAGCTTTCGCCACGAGCTAATTTCTGTGCTCAGGAAGTAAGCCAAAACGATTGCGATCGCAAAGTTGAAAATGAAGGTAGAGAAGGTCGCGACATGATTGACAAGCCAGCTTAGAAATGTCTTCAGCCAAGTCTCCGCAACAGCTGCAAAGTCAGAGATGTAGGAGTTAATCCGGTCGGTTACGTCATGCGGAAGGGTCTCATATTTCATTTGGATGTAGTTCATGAGCGCGGTGGATTCCTTAATGACGATATCGCGGTATTGGGGAAGCTGGCTGATGAGATCGCTCATCTGCTGCGTAAATACAACGCCTGCTCCAACTAATGAACCGAGTATGATTAAGACGAATACAATAACAGAGATGGCTGAAGCGATGGATTTCTTCATCCCTCTTCTAGCGAGGAAGCGTGCCAGCGGCTCAATGATCAAATAGATGATGAACGCTAGAAAGATAGGAGCGGCAATGCGGTACAGATAGCTGAATGCAAGCATGGTCAGATAGACCGTGAGCACGATCAAGCCGATATCAAATGCTGTGCGCCAATATTTTCTATAAAAAGCGAGCATCAGCAGGCCTCCTTTTGGGTAATAGACATAGGTAAGAATGATTGGTTCATATTGTATTATTGTACACGAAATTGATTTCAGATGCCTATTCTGTGTGCGGTTATGATACAATATTGATGAAAAAAATATTGTTTAGAAACGGGGAACGAGGCGGATGGAAATCTTACTGCTGTGGATATTTTATATCCTTACGTTTTATGCGTTCCTCCCAGGTCTTATTAGCCGTCTCTTTGGCTTTCGCGTATTTCGAAGAGGTATAGCCGAGCGGGAGATTGCTTTAACGTTCGATGATGGTCCAGACCCAATTTACACGGCAAAGCTGCTCGATTTGCTGAAAACTTACAAAGCCAAAGCCACCTTCTTCGTCGTTGGGGTTCATGCTGAGCAGAACCCAGAGCTCATTAAGCGCATGCATGAGGAAGGGCATCTCATTGGCATCCATAATTATGTTCACAAGAGCAACTGGCTTATGCGTCCGAAGACGGTCAAGCGCCACATTCACAAGACCTCGGGTATGATTGAGGAGATTACCGGCAAGCCAGCGATTTATTACCGGCCGCCATGGGGCATTGTTAATTTGTTCGACTTTGGCAATCTGGGACATATCCAGATTATATTGTGGTCCGCCATGTTTGGTGATTGGAGAAAAAGACTGGGAGCAGAACGCTTATATAAGCGCATGAAAAAAACATTAAAAGGCGGGGAAGTGCTGCTGCTGCACGACTGCGGGCTTACCTTTGGGGCTGATCGAGATGCCCCGGAGCAGATGCTGTCCGCACTCGAACGCTATTTGAAGGATGCGGAGGAAAAAGAACTTCGCTGTGTACGAATTGATGAATTGATTCGCACAACGGAGAAGCACAAGGCGCTTCATCCTTCGCTGTTTAAGCGATTAACCGTCAAATTGTGGCTCGGTTACGAGAAGCTGTTTCATGTTGTGTTTGGTTTGAAGACAGCTAGTGAGACGAAGCCAGTCCTGCATTTTAGAGCTCGGCCTTATCATGGGGAAACGATGATGCTCGATGATGGAGTAACACTGCAGCATGATGATCAGGTGCTAGAGCTCCATTTTGACAACCAGCATCTATATGATATCGGCCATTCGTCGAAGAGCAGCGTGCACTTGGCGATTAAGCTCATTCGTGATGTTGAGAAGGCGCTCCCTGAGATTGCGGCTTATGTAGCGGAACGGCCGGAATTGCAGCAGATAAAGGCACTGTATGGCGTGAGCTTCATCCATCGAGGTCCTGAGCAGTTCGGATTTACCGTTCGGGATCTGCCTAAGGGACTGTTCAGTTGGATGACAAAGCGTTACTTGAAGCTGCTGCTGCGTGTCATTCATCCTATGGGACAGAATCGCTTAAGACAGCAGTCCGATCAACTCGTTCCTAAGACGATTACGATGTCGATGGAATATTTGATGAAGCGGTATGGTCCAGGATATCATTTTTCTGCCCATGAGATGGAGGCATCGATTCATGGAGCAGAGCAGCCGTTCAAAAATGCATCTTTGTAGTTGAACCACGTACATGATTAACTTTATTAATTAATAACAGCGGCAAATGGCAGAAGGATATTCCAATATCAGGCATTCATTCATATACAAGAGAAGCAACTCACTAGTGTGGCAATTTATGCCAATGCGTGAGTTGTTTTTTTATATTTATGCATCTTTTTGCAAATATTTTAATTTTGAATTGCTTTTAATTTTGATTTCATGTGAAGGACATGTAAAGTGGTGTGTCCTCCATGTAAGAACAAATGTCTCTCTATTTGGTGTAAAACCACAAAGAAAATCAAGTTTTGAGGAAAATTATGTATAAGTGTTGTTGAAACTTAATAAAAAAATGTGATCGGGAAGCTTAAAAATATTTTAAAAGAAACCTAACATAGGCATTTACAAAACGAAATTTATATAATAGTATTATGAAAAATATTCGTTTCCTGCTTATGGTACAGCTGTATTACACACTCATTTGACCACTGTTCTATAAGCGTGAGCCGAATATTCTCTATAATTCATTGGTAGATTTATAGAGACGGTATCATGGGTTAGAAGCAATCAATATTCGATTAGGGGGAAAAGACGTGAAAAAGAGACTATTAACCGTTTTGAGTCTTGTGCTCGCATTGACATTGGTATTGTCAGCTTGCGGCGGCAACGACTCTGCTAGCTCTACTGGCAACGGTAACACAAACACTAATAATTCTTCTGAAGGTAACAGCAATGAAGGTGGCGGTGATGAGATCATCACTAACGGTGTGATCCCTGCATCAGATCCTAGCAAAAACCCTGCTGCAGCTACAAACCGTACAGATACTGTTATTATCGGTATGACTGCACCAAATGGTATCTTCAACCCACTTTTTGCAGAAACAACTTATGATGTATATGTAGCTGAGGCATTATTTGATTCTTTGGTAAAGATCGAAAAGGATGGCTCTTATTCGCCGCAAATGGCAGATTATGAAGTATCCGAAGACGGCTTGGTGTACACTTTCACCTTGAAAGACGGCATCAAGTGGACTGACGGCACGCCTGTAACAGCGAAGGACATCGCGTTCTCCAGAACATTGTTGTTCGATAGCTCTTACGATGGCCCAACAGACGTTATGCAATCCGCTCCAATCAAAGGCGGTCAAGATTATAAGGATGGAAAAGCAACATCCATCTCCGGTATCAAAGTAGTAAACGACAAAACGATTGAATTCACAATGGATTCCGTTAACCCATTGGCACTTGCAACATTGGGCTCCGGCGTTATTCCTGAGCACTACTATGGCAAGGACTACAAGCAAGGCAACCTTGGCTTTATGAAAGACTTGTTCACGAAGCCGCTTGGTAACGGTGCATACATCTTGAAGAAGTTCGCTCCAGGACAAGAAGTTGTAATGGAAGCAAACCCTGACTACTATGCAGGCGCACCTAAAGTGAAAAACTTGATCTATAAAGTAACTACAGATGAGACGTTGGTTTCCAACCTGCAAACAGGCGAAACAGATATGGACTTCCCAACAGCGTCCAAAGACCAAATCGAAGATATCAAGGCTATGGGCTTCCTTGATACACAAATCTTCCCTACAAATGGCTATGGCTACATCGCAATGAACCATAATGATCCGAAGTTCAAAGATCAAAAGGTTCGTCAAGCGTTGACATATGGCTTGGATCGTCAACAAATCGTTGATGCTGTATACCAAGGCTACGCAAAAGTAATCAATGTTCCTCAGTCCGACCTGTCTTGGTCTTACACGGATGAAGGAATTGAAAAGTATGATTTCGATCTTGAAAAAGCAAAACAATTGTTGGATGAAGCTGGCTGGGTACCAGGCGCTGACGGCATCCGTGAGAAAGATGGCGTAAAGTTCAAAATCAACTTTGCTGCAACTTCTCCAAACCCAGTAAATGATGCAATCATTCCAATCGCTACAGCGAACTACAAAGAGCTTGGTATCGACTTCGTTGCTGAGCAAATGGACTTCAACGCCGTTATCGACAAGCGTAAAAAAGGCGACTTCGACATGCTGTTCATGGCTTGGGGCTTGACTCCAGATCCACAGTCCATGCAAAACGTATACATGACTAGCGGATCCCAAAACGATATCGGCTACTCTAACGCTAAGATTGATGAGCTCTTCAAGAAAACAGGTTCTACTGTAAACCAAGAAGAGCGCAAGGAACTGTTCAAACAAGTGTACCAAGAGATGAATGCTGATCTTCCATACATCTACTTGTACCAACGTTCTGATATGTGGTCGATGAACAACCGCGTAAAAGGATTTGATCTTTCTCCTTACAAAAACTTTACAGGTGATCTGAACGTTATCTCTGTTCAGTAATCATCAAAACTTCATTTATAACAGTCATTAATGTCTGTCCAATGCTCAGCCCTGTCGTGGCTGAGCATTGGGTTTATATGTAGCTAGGAGGAATATTTATGAAACAGTTTCTCATCCGGCGCATCTTGCAGATGATTCCGACCTTGATTGGGGTGTCGATCATCCTATTTAGCGTGTTCTCGATGGTTCCCGGTAACTTCATCGACTCGAACCAGACGATATCCGCTGAGCGTGCGGCAGAGTTGAAGCATATCCACGGATTGGATAAGCCTGCGACAGAACGTTATTTCATTTGGGCGTCAAACGCTCTCAAAGGTGATTTTGGTTATTCTTTCCAACACAAAGTAGATGTAACCACGGTCATTGATCGTTATATTTGGAACTCCGTCCTTATCGCAGCGTTTTCCATGATCTTTACATGGATCATTGCGATATTTATCGGCGTATTCTCAGCGGTCAAGAAGTATTCTCTATATGATGGAATTATAACGTTTATCGTCTTTGGACTTATGTCCCTGCCATCATTCTTCTTGGGTTTGCTTGCGATCAAATTCATAGCCGTAGATATGGGCTGGGCGCCTGTTGGAGGCATGTATACGACAGGAAGTAGTGCTACAGGATTTGCCAAAGTGTTTGATTTGCTTGAGCATATGATTCTACCCGTAACCGTATTGACAGCACTTGGTGTCGGCGGCCTTACTCGTTATTTCCGTACAAGCATGCTCGATATTATCAACCAAGATTATATTCGTACTGCACGTGCCAAAGGTGTAAAAGAAAGCACAGTTATTTTCAAGCATGCACTGCGCAATGCGCTTATTCCTGCGATTACGTTGCTTGGATTCGAGCTTCCTGCATTGTTCTCTGGGGCAATGATCACAGAGAAGATCTTTAACTGGCCAGGTATTGGTCGCGTATATTTAGACGCATTAAACTATCGTGACTACTTCCTGCTTATGGGATACTTGATGTTCCTATCATTCCTAACCGTATTAGGAAACTTGCTTGCAGATACGTTATATGGACTGGTAGACCCTCGTGTACGTCTGAAATAGAAAGGAGAAATTCATGTGTCCCAAGTTACTGCTAATCCAAACGTAACGACAGCAGCAGAGCCAAAAGTAAAGTCCGCATCACCTTGGGTTCTTGCGTTTCGCCAGGTGCGTCAAAGCAAGCTTGCCATCTTTGGTATTGTTATGTTGTTGCTTATGTTTCTTATTTGTTTTTTTGGTCCGTTCTTCTCACCATATACGATAGATACATTGAATATTCGCAACGGCAACAAGGCTCCATCTGCTGCACATTGGTTAGGTACAGATAATCTAGGTCGAGACATCTTGTTGCGTGTGATGTTGGCGGGTCGAATCTCGCTATTGGTTGGTTTTGTTGCCATGATGGTATCGGTGTCCATCGGTAGCCTCCTCGGTGCTATTGCAGGTTTCTATCGCGGGTGGGTCGATACGATCATCATGCGAATTATTGACATTATGATGTCTATTCCGTCTTTGCCATTGCTTATTATTCTCGGTAGTATTCTTTCGGATTGGAAGATACCGCCTTCAGAACGTATTTATATCGTCATGTTTATGCTAGGTATACTCAGTTGGCCAGGCCTTGCGCGTCTTGTGCGTGGTCAGATATTGAGCTTGCGTGAACAAGAATTTATGCAAGCAGCAGAGTCATTGGGCCTTCGTGACTCGAAGAAAATCTTCCGTCACCTGCTTCCAAATACGATCCCAATCATTATCGTAAACGCTACACTTGCTGTAGGTGGCGCGATCTTGATGGAGTCTGTATTGAGTTATTTGGGTCTTGGGGTTGTGCCTCCAACACCGTCCTGGGGGAATATGATTTCCGCGGCGAACAACTTGATCGACTTCCAGAAGCGTCCGTGGCTCTGGATTCCACCGGGTGTATGTGTGTTTATCACCGTTATGTCCTTTAACTTTGTCGGGGATGCACTGCGTGATGCATTCGATCCTAAGTCTAAGTCGAAGAGGTAGGGATAGATATGTCAAACAATTTAATCGAATTCCGCAATCTTCGTACCAACTTCTATACAGGTTCTGGTGTAGTCAAAGCGGTTAATGACGTTAGCTTTTCTATTCGCGAAGGGGAGACACTTTGTGTCGTAGGCGAATCCGGCTGCGGTAAAAGTGTTACTGCTATGTCTCTCATGCGTCTAGTAGCTACTCCAGGTAAGATTGTTGGCGGAGAGATTCTATATAAAGGTGAAGACCTTCTTAAATTAAAAGAACGTGAGATGCGTTATCTTCGTGGTAACGAGATTGCGATGATCTTCCAAGATCCAATGTCTTCGTTGAACCCTGTTCTGACCATTGGTCATCAGATTGCTGAGCCGCTTCGCATCCATAAGAAGTTATCCAAGCAAGAAGCGAAGAAAAAGTCCATCGAGCTTATCGAATTGGTAGGCATTCCGCGTGCCGCGAAGATCTATGATTCTTATCCGCATGAATTGTCCGGCGGCATGCGTCAGCGTATCATGATCGCGATCGCGCTCAGCTGTGATCCTAAGCTGCTTATCGCTGATGAGCCTACAACAGCATTGGACGTTACAATTCAGGCGCAGATTCTCGATTTGATGCGTGATATTAAGAAGGAATTCAATACAGCCATTATGATGATTACCCATGACCTTGGTGTTGTGGCAGAGATGGCGGACCATGTTGTTGTTATGTACGCAGGTAAAGTGATTGAAGAAGCGCCGGTACATGAATTGTTCAATAATCCGAAGCATCCGTATACGCAAGGCTTGCTGAAGGCAAAACCTGTCATCAGCAATCGTCAGGATCGTCTATATACGATTCCTGGACAAGTTCCTAACCCTGTAGAGCTTGGGGAGAACTGCTACTTTAATGATCGCTGCGAGCACTGTATGGAAATTTGCGTACAAAAGCAGCCAGACCTTAATATTTATGACAATAAGCATAAAGCTGCATGCTGGTTGTATGAGAAGGAGGGGAAGTAAATGACTCAGCCATTAATTGAAGTTAAAGATCTTAAAAAATACTTCCCAATCACTGGCGGCGTATTCCAAAGAACCGTTGGCCACGTTAAAGCGGTCGATGGTGTTTCCTTCTCTTTGAACAAAGGCGAGGCCTTGGGCCTTGTAGGTGAATCTGGCTGCGGTAAGTCCACGACTGGCCGTACTGTCCTTCGCCTGCTTGAGAAAAGCGGCGGTTCTGTTCATTTCAAAGGAACAGACCTGCACAGCTTGAATAAAAAAGATCTTCGCGCAATGCGCCCGAAGATTCAGCTCGTCTTCCAAGATCCGTATAGCTCCTTGAACCCGCGTATCAAGGTCGGTGAAGCAATCGGTGAGGCTCTTGTCGATCATGGCATCGTATCAAGATCAGAGGTTCGCGATCGTGTAAAAGAAATTTTGTCGATCTGCGGCCTGGCTCCTTATCATATTGATCGCTATCCGCATGAATTCTCTGGTGGTCAGCGTCAGCGTATCGGTATTGCCCGGTCGCTGATCCTAAAGCCTGAATTCATGGTGTTGGATGAGCCTGTATCAGCCTTGGATGTATCCATTCAAGCACAGATTATTAACTTGCTTACGGATCTTCAAGAGCAAAACGATCTGACGTACTTGTTCATCTCTCATGACTTGTCTGTCGTTGAGCACTTGTGCAACCGTGTAGGGGTTATGTATCTCGGCTCCATGGTTGAGATGGCGTCCCGCGATGAGTTGTTCAGCAATCCATTGCATCCGTACACGAAGGCTTTGCTGTCTGCGGTGCCGGTTCCAGACCCAACGAAGAAGCCTGAGCGCATCGTGCTGCAAGGGGATATCCCGAGCCCGGCGAACCCGCCATCTGGCTGCAAGTTCCATACTCGCTGCCCATTTGCTAAGGATATTTGCAAGCAGCAAATACCGGAGTACAAGGATGCGGGCAGCAACCACTATGTGGCCTGCCATTTCGCTGGAGAGTTTTAATCGTCTAGCAAATGCGAATGAAGAGCGAGCATGTCATGCATGCTCAGCTGATTTTATATTGCCTTACAGAGTAAAGCGTGGACTATATCGGTCCACGCTTTTTTTGTGCGAAGTTCCTTATCGTTCGAAGTTCCTTATCGTTTAATCCAAGAATGGCAGCTCGGTGTGGAAGCTAGCAGCAGCTAAGCCGGATTCACGCTACCTATGATTCTGCGATTGTCCTACCCGCTCTTACTAAGCTCATTTGGCATCATCAGGGCATGATGCAGCATTCGATGATCTTACCTCACTTGCAACTTTCTTGCCTCTACACGTAATTTCACTCTTCTATGTTCAATCGCTTTAATGTTTATTAACACCAAATTAACAGGCGCCCAAGTACAATAACTATAAACTTGGGAGGGATCGCAATGGCCAATATCTTGTTTAATCAGGTATACAAACGCTATGGAAAATATAAAGAGATTGCTGTAAGCGATTTCAATCTAACGGTCGAAGATACAGAATTCATTGTCCTCGTTGGCCCATCTGGATGCGGGAAGTCCACTACGCTTCGAATGCTGGCAGGCTTGGAGGATGTATCGGATGGAGAGATATACATTGGTGATAACCTTGTGAACGATATCCCTCCGAAGGATCGGGATATCTCGATGGTGTTTCAGAATTATGCACTCTATCCGAACATGAGCGTGTATGAAAATATTGCGTTTGGGCTCCGCTTACGGAAGCTGCCGAAGCATGAGATCGATCTTGCCGTGAAGCGAGCAGCACGTGTGCTTGAGATTGAGAACTTTCTGAATCGCAAGCCAAGAGAATTATCAGGCGGACAGCGTCAGCGTGTTGCGCTCGGTCGAGCCATTGTGCGCACGCCGCAGGTGTTCTTGATGGATGAGCCGCTGTCTAATCTGGATGCGAAGCTCAGAGTCCAGATGCGCTCAGAAATCATTAATTTGCACCGCAAAATTGAAGTCACGACGATTTATGTTACGCATGATCAGATCGAAGCCATGACAATGGGAGATCGCGTGGTCGTGATGAACCGAGGAATTATCCAGCAGGTAGACTCGCCAGAGATGATTTATAACAAGCCTGTCAATATGTTTGTTGCGAACTTCATTGGCAATCCGCCTATGAACTTTATTGAAGGGAAGCTGCAAGAGCGTGAGGGACAGCTTGAGTTCCACACGAACCGCTTTGCGTTAACGCTAACGTCCGAACAAGCACATACCTTGCGCAAGCACAATCTGTTGGACCGAGCAATCATCATGGGCATTCGCCCAGAGCATATTCATTTTATGGCTGAGGGTTCTGAGGATGCGGAGTCTATGGTTACAGGCATTCTTCAATTCAATGAATTTGTGGGGTCTGATCGCTATTATCATATCGACATCAAGCAGGAGCGCCCGCTCGTCATAAGGGCAAGCGAGGGAGTACGCAGTGAAGACGGCCATGCAATCTCAGCCCTTATCAACATGAATAAGGCTTTATTTTTCCATAAAGATACCGAAATGCTTCTGACGAAATAAGGAGGTTGGAGTCGTGAAGCAAGTCATGCAACGATGGAGAAGGTTATTTATCATCGCAAGTATAGTGGCAGCAGGTGCAGGTCTATACGGGCTGAAGCTGTATGGTGATCAGCCATCTGTTTATGCGGCATCCACTTCCTCGAATGTCAAAACACTCAGCATCAGCGACTGGAGCAGTGAAGAGGGGCAGATTGAGCCTTATTATCTGGAACAGCTTGAGCACTGGCAGGATGCGGGAGTACCATATGGTTCCAAGGAGATATCCATTGCAGCCGCACAATATGCGAACAAGTCTGAAGATGCCAAGCTTGAAGTCAAGGATTATGAGGGCAAGCAGGATGCCTTGATCTGGTCTAACCAGAAAGGTTACGTGGAATATGAAGTAGAGGTTGAGCAAGAAGGCCTATATGAGCTGTGGGCTCATTACTATCCGCTTCCATCGCATGATGGCGGCAACCGTCAGCCGGTGCTTGTATCCGCCCTAATAAATGGACAATATCCGTTTAATGAGGCGAGATCTATTGTGCTTGAACGGCATTATCGCGATGTAGATACGGAGCGCTACGACGAATTCGGCAATCAGCTTCGCGCGCAGATAGAAGAGATGCCGGGTTGGAAAGAGACGGCTTTTCGAGAATCGAATGGTTCCTATGCCCTGCCGCTTAAGTGGCATTTGAAGCAGGGGAAGAATACGATTCGCCTCCAAGTGCTGCAGCAGCCGCTGGCTCTTCATGAGCTCGGCATTCGGCCCGCAGCTGCGATACCTACGTACAAAGAGGTATTGTCATCTTATCCACAGGATGGGCTTCGAGAAGGAGAACCTCTAATCATCGAGGCGGAGCATTATCATTACAAGAACTCGACGTCGATCCAAAACGTCTACGACCGTGATCCAGCCACCAAGCCAAGCTCTGCAGGCAAGATTGCCTACAACACACTGGGTGGTTCTCGCTGGATGAAGGGCGGTCAAACCGTAAGCTGGAGCCTTGATGTACCGGAGGATGGCTTCTACAAGCTTGCGATGCGCGCCAACCAGAGCACGGTAAAAAACATGTCGGTCTTCCGCAGCATCTACATTGATGGGAATATACCATTTCAAGAAATGGAGCAGGTGCAATTCCCCTATGATGCCAATTGGAGGGGCGTTACGCTCTCAGATTCAGATGGACAGCCGTATGCGTTCTACCTGACGAAGGGCGAGCACACGCTCTCGATGGAAGCCCATTATGAGCCATACATGCCGATGATTATCGAGATGGATCATATCTCTAAGGAACTAAGATCCATCCTGCTGGAGCTTCGGATGGCCACAGGCAACCGCGAAGACAAATACCGGGTATGGAATGTGGAGAAGGATATCCCTGGGCTAATCGAGCGCATGGAGCGAATACGAGAGCAATTTATTGTACTGGAAGAACAGATGAAGAGCATCAATCCCAAGACAGACAATGTCGCGCAGATGCTGAAGAATGGTGCTGCGGATATGAAGAGCATTCTCAGCAAGCCCAATGAAATTCCCTATGCCAAGGAGCGAATTGCAACGGTTCAGGAGTCATTGGAATCGAATCGTTCCTTGTTGATGGATGCCCCGCTGCAGCTTGACCAGCTCTTGTTAGCTCCTGTGGATGCGAAGCTTCCTAGCATGACATCGAATATTTGGCAGAAGACCGGCGGTATGTTCCAGTCTTTGTTCTACTCCTTCCAGGATCGATCAACCACAACGAGTGGCGATGAAGATGTGCTTGATGTCTGGATGGTGTGGGGACGCGACTATGTGGATGAACTGCAGCGCTTGGTCAATGATCGCTTTACTCCTGAGACCGGAATCAAGGTGCATATCAACCTGATTCAGAATCCTCAGCTCTTAACGCTTGCCAATGCTTCTGGCATGATGCCGGATGTTGCCCTCGGCGTCCCAGTCAATGTTCCATTTGACATGGCGCTTCGCAATGCGGCACTTGATCTGTCCAAGCTTGAAGGCGCTGAGCAATTTTTCTCAAGATTCAATCCTGGGATGCTGCAGCCGCTGTATTATGATGGCGGGTATTACGGGGTTCCAGAGACGGTTCGCTTCAAGGTGCTGTTCTATCGCAAGGACATCTTGAATCAGCTTGATCTGGAGGTTCCAGATACATGGGATGATATATACAAGATGCTGCCAACGCTCTTGCAGAATCATTACAACTTTTATATGGACCCTGTGGATTATACGCCAATTATGTTTCAGAACAATGTCGATATGTACACCAAGACGGGACTAAAGACCGGACTTGACACACCAGATGCATTCAAGTCCTACAAGATGTGGACCGACTTCTACAACGTTCAAGGGCTTGAGCGGGTCGTGCAAAGCTTCTACAACCAATTCAGAAGAGGGGATATCCCGATCGGCATCTCTGATTTTAATATGTACATCCAGCTTCTAGTCGCAGCTCCTGAGATTGCAAACGATTGGGCTATTGCGCCAATACCAGGAACGAAGCAAGACGATAACAGCATGATTCGCTGGTCAGGAGGCTCCAACCCAACCAATGCGATGCTGTTCAAGAGCAGCAGGAAAGAGAAGCAAGAGGAAGCGTGGAAGTTCCTGCAGTGGTATATGTCCACCGAGATTCAGACGGAGTTCGGCTTGAATCTGGAGCAGTATTATGGGGAAACGTTCCGGTGGAATACGGCCAATGTCGAGGCCTTTGCACGAATGCCTTGGAAGCCGGAAAATCTTAGCGTCATCTTGGAGCAGTGGAAATGGACGAAAGAGGTGCCGCAGGTGCCTGGCGGCTACATGACAGATCGTGAGCTTGGCTTCGCCTGGAACCGGACTGTCGTCGATTCCGAGAATTCGCGGATATCTCTTGAGAAAGCGATCAAAGAGATTAATCGTGAGCTCGCTAGAAAGCAGCAGGAGTTCGATATCATCGGGCCGAACGGCGAAGTGCTGAAGTCGCTTGAGCTGCCAGATATGGAGAAACCGTGGGAGGGAGTGGATGAGTTTGTCGAATGACGCGACACCAGTCGTTCAGCAGCCGATAACGGCATCAGGAGCGAAGCTTAAAGGCAATCTGAGCCGCAAGCTGAAAGACAAGATGAGAGAGATGTGGAAGTTCCGACTGTCTTATCTCTTCATTGCTCCGTTCCTTATCGTATTCAGCCTGTTTATCATCATTCCCGTGCTGACCGGCGTTGCACTTAGCTTCACCTACTTCAACTCCATCGAATTTCCGAAGTGGGCAGGCTGGATGAACTATCAGAATCTCTTTTCACAGGATGTGATCTTTCTAAAGCACGTCATTCCCAATTCATTTAAATTCGCGTTGTTTGTTGGTCCCATCGGCTATGTGCTGTCTTTTGTGCTGGCTTGGCTCATTGCGCAGCTGCCTTCCACGATACGCGTATGGTATGCGCTCGCTATGTATGCGCCGTCGCTTACAGGCGGCATTGCCATGGTCGTTGTGTGGCAGGTCATGTTCACGGGAGACCGCACAGGCTACATTAACAGCTTCCTGCTAAAATGGGGCTTCATTGACCAGCCTGTGCTGCTTACGATCGATAAGGAATATCTCCTTGGCATCATGATCATCGTATCGATCTGGTCGAGCATGGGCTTAGGCTTCCTTGCGATCTTAGCCGGAATCTTAAACGTAGATCGCACCTTGTATGAAGCGGGACGAATCGACGGCATTTCGAGCCGGCTTCAGGAGATCTGGTATATTACAATCCCGATGATGAAGCCGCAAATGCTTTTTGCCGCCGTCATGGCGATTGTGGGCACCTTGAAGTCAGGCGGGATAGGGACTCAGCTGTCTGGCATGAATCCTACACCCGACTATTCCGGACAGCTCTTCATGAATCATATCGAGGACTTTGGCTTTACGAGGCTCGAACTTGGCTATGCAAGCGCCATCTCCATCGTACTGCTTATCTTAACGATTCTACTCAGCCGTTTCCTATGGATGCTGCTTGGCCCGAAGGAGGATGAATAGCATGACATGGCTACATCGGATACGTAGGTCGATGGCGAGCTCATGGTCCATGTACCGCAGCGACTTTCGCAGCTTGGACAAAACGCAGATCCTTCTGCTTTTTCTCTTGACTGTTCTTGCCATGTTTATGCTGCTTCCGCTTGTCTTTATATTCAACCATGCCTTCAAGCCGCTGCATGAGCTGTTCTTGTTCCCGCCAACGTTCTTTGTGCAGCAGGCGACAATGCAGAACTTTACGGATTTGCTTCATGCGACGCAGGATACTTTCTTACCGGTAACGCGCTTTATTTTCAACAGTATTATGGTGACGCTGCTGTCCACGGTAGGGATGGTGATCTTTGGCGCCTTATGTGCCTATCCGCTGTCTAAGCATCCCTTCCCGGGCCGCAAGATCGTGTTTGGCGTTATCTTGCTGTCCATCATGATTGCGGTAGAGACGATGGGCATTCCGCGCTATATTGTCGTGAAGTCCTTAGGCATTATGAACACGTATTGGGGCCATGTGCTGCCTATACTTGCTCTTCCGGTAGGCGTGTTTTTGCTCAAGCAGTTTATGGATCAGGTGCCCAATGAGCTGCTTGAGGCAGCAAAGCTCGACGGCGCCAGTGAATGGCAGATCTTCATGCGGATCATGATCCCGATTGTTACTCCTGCAATGGCGACAATCACCATCCTTTCGTTTCAAACAGCGTGGACGAATTCCGAGACCTCCGCCTTATTCATGCAGGATGATGCGATGAAGACGCTGCCATTCTACGTCGAATCACTTACTTCGAATCTTGCGAATACGGTTGCTAGGCAAGGGGTTGCAGCAGCGGCCTCATTGATCATTTTTGTTCCCAACCTGATGATCTTCTTGCTGTCTCAGCGAAAAGTAATTCAGACGATGGCCCATTCGGGTATCAAGTAGGGATTAACGGAGGTTCATTCATGAAAAAGCGATGGGATAGACAACGGCTCATCTATATAATGCTCGTCTTATCGATGACAATAACTGCCTTATTTCCTAGCTTGGCGTCAGCGGAACCGCCCTACACGACATTCAGCAAGGACGGCTACAATCGGACGATCCCGAGTCAAGCGGCCTATTATCCGTCTACCGTAGTAGGCGACAATCTGTATAAGACTTTGAATGAGAACGGAGTGGAGCGTCTTGATTATTCTCCACTTAAGCGGCCGCAGGATCTGTTTATCGATAGCAAAGACGAGATCTACATTGCGGATACCGACAACAACCGCATCGTACACTTGAATCAAGACGGGGCATTCGTCCGGGAGATTATGGCTGAAGGCATGAAGTCACCACAGGGCGTCTTTGTAACCGAAGCGGGAATCATTTATGTCGCAGATACAGGCAACAAGCGAATTCTGAAGCTGTCAGGAAGCGGAGAACTGCTTGCAGCCTACGGTCGACCAGAATCTAGGTTCATTGATGAATCCTTTCATTACGAGCCAACCAATCTCGTTGTCGATGAGCGCGGATTTATGTATGTAATCAGCAACGGGAGCTATCAGGGGGTTGTTCAGCTTGATCCTAGCGGCAATTTCTATGGCTTCTACGGAACCAACTTGACTGAAGTGAGTTTGATGGATATCGTTCGCAAGCTGCTGTATACCGAAGAGCAGTTGAGTCGCCAGGTCCGCACGCTACCAGCGACGATTCGCAATATTCATATTGATGAGAAGGGATTCATCTACACGGTCTCTTCAACAGATAAAGAGCAGGTGAAAAAGCTCAATATACGCGGGGAGAACCAGTGGAAAGAGAAGGCATTCGGGGTGGAGCCAAGATTTCGCAACCGAGGGACGAATGCGAATACAGAGACTGCAGATCCCAATCAAGAGGAGCAGAAGTCGGGCTTATCTGATATTACAGTGGACCGCAATGGCAACTTGGTCGCGATCGACAAAGTATCCAATGCGGTCATGCAGTACGGCCCTAACGGAGAGATGCTCTTCTTCTGGGTGGGTCAGGTGACGATTGGATCGCCCCAACTTGGAATTAGCCAAAGTCCAGTGGCTGTTGACACAAATTCCAAGAACGAATTGTTTATCTTGGATGACTCGCAGAATTTGATCCATGTGCTAAAACCAACGGAATTCGGCCTTCTTCTGCATGAAGCTACGACATTGTCGCAAGAAGGAAAATATGTAGACAGCGAGCCGATCTGGCAGGAGGTATTGCGGCTTAATGCCTTATATTCTCCAGCTTACCAAGGGCTGGCTGAAGCTGCGTATTACAAGGAGAACTATAAGGAAGCCTTGCGCTTGTTCAAGCTTGCAGGCGATGCAAGCGGCTATTCAGACTCCTTCTGGCAGCTTAGACTGCAGTGGTTTCAGCACAACTTCGCTTTGGTCGCCAATATTGCCTTTGTGGTTGTAATCCTGTTCATGATATGGAGCAGCCGCAAGAAGAAGCTGCCATGGCTTCATCAGCTTCGCCAAAAAACAAAAGCTTTCGTGGGCCAGAAGAAGCTGCTGTTCCAACTTAAGCAAGCCTTTATCATTCTTAGGCATCCTATAGATGGCTTCAGCGACCTCCGCTATCATCGAAAGGGCGGATATGTAAGTGCCTCCATCTTGCTTGTGCTGGTTGCGCTTGTGCTGCTGATGAAGGAGTATTACACCAGCTTCACCTTCATGCCTGTGCCAAGCAATGAACGAAACAGCGGCTTCTTGATTGCGATCTTCGTGACGTGGCTGACATGGGTCATCTGCAATTACTTGATCGGAAGCATCCGCCAAGGGGAGGCGCGTTTTAAGGATGTCTTTGTTGGCAGCTCCTACGCTTTATTCCCTATTGTCATTCTTGGGCTGCCGCTCGCCGCGGTATCCAACGTCATGACAGCAAGCGAGATGTCGATCTACAGCTTTTTTGAGACAGGAATGCTGTTGTGGTGCGGCTTGATGTTCTTCTGGATGATTCAGTCGCTTCAGAACTACAGTGTGGGCGAGACAATTGCGAATATTTGCCTAACCGCATTTGCGATGATGATTACGTGGGTGCTGATCTCCATCATCGTAGGTCTGTCCTCTGAGCTTCAGAACTTTTTCTATACCATCTATCAGGAGGTGTCGATGTGATGAGGGTACCTGCTAGGCTAAAGCGCATGCTGATTCTTACCCTGATTGTCGCTATGACGAGCGCAACCATCGTCACGTACTCCAATGCTGCAAAGACGAATGAATCTACAGAAGATAAGGCACAAGGAACGCAAGCTGCAATCAAAGAAGAAATGGCTGATCAACGGGATCAGGCTGATTCTAAGGAAGCAGCCAAGGTGTCTGATGAAGCGATAGAAGCAGGCAAACAAGAGGACAGTCAAGCTGGAAAAGATGCAGGGAAAACAACAGCAGCCAGCGCGAGCGAGCAGGCGAAGCAGCCGGCAAAGAACAGCTATGCATCCTTGTTTCCAGCAGATCAAGCCTTTCAGCTGGCAAGCGAGAATGAGAAGCTTGCACTGTTAGTCGATCGGAAGACAGGCCATTTCATTGTGAAGGATAAGCGAAGCGGACAGGAGTGGAGATCCTTCCCTGATTCCTATGGCTGGAATGACAAGGACAACACCAATGCATGGAAGAAGCATATGCAGTCTCCGCTGTTTATTAAATATGTGGAATTCAATGTACGCAAGGATCAGATGAAGGAAACGAATGTGATTGATCAAAAAGCTGCAATCGAGCAGTTCGAAATGACGGACAGCGGATTCAAGCTGACTTTTGAGATGTCGAACATCGGCTTTGTCGTCCCGATTGAAGTCTCCTTGCACGATGATTATGTCGAGACCAAAATCATCGAGGATGGCTTTAAGGATGGAAAAAGCGAAGAAGAGATGAAAGCCTACGAGGAGGAGACAGAGAAGAAAGACAAAAATGCTCGTATCGCCGCACTTCGTCTGTATCCTTTCCTTGGGGCTTATACGTCGGAACAAGAAGACGGATATCTGTTCATCCCGGATGGACCGGGGACGCTGATTCAGTTCCAGAAGGATCGTCCGCCGAACAATAACTTCTATTTTGAGCGGGTGTACGGGGAAGATTACGCGTTTAGCAACAATAACAACTCGTTCTCTATTCGAGAGCCGATTCGCATGCCGGTATTCGGCATTAAAGCTCAGGATCAAGCCCTTCTTGCGGTCATACAAGAAGGCGCGGTATATGGCAATGTGCTCGCTGCACCGTCCAAGTCCATGAATCAATACAACTGGGCTACTGCAGAGTTTACGTATCGCCAGCGCTTTTTCCAACCGACTGATAAGCGCAAACGCAACGGCTTCCAAACCTTTAACAAGGATCGAACAGCAGGAGATCGCTCGGTTCGCTACTATTTCCTGGATGGGAAGTCGCATGCTGCCAACTATGTTGGGATGGCTTCTCGCTACCGTCAAGTGTTGATGGAGGATGAGGGCTTGACGCGGATTCAGCTTGAAAATGGGGGTATTCGCCTTCCAATTCATCTGCTCGGCGCAGATTCGAAAGAGGGCTTCTTGTGGGACAGCTATGAATCGTTGACAACGACGGGGCAGGCCGAGGAGATGATCAATGAGCTGACGGCAGTCGGAGTCAAAAAGATGTCGATTACGTATTCTGGCTGGCAAAAGGGCGGGATAAGCGATTATGGCGGACACTTCCCGGTAGACAAGGGAATTGGCGGCAATGAGGGCATGAAGCACTTCATCGCTTACGCCCACAACAAGGGGCATACGGTGACGCTTGATGCTTCCTCCTATACGTTCAACAATACGGGGCGGGATGGCTTTCGCTCCAGCCGGGATGGTCTGCAGGATTTAGGCTCTGTGGTTATCCAGTATGGGGGCAGACGTGAAGCGTTTCGAACGCTTGTCAGTCCGCGCTTTATGGAGAAGGTGTTCCTCAAGGATTTCGAGAAGGTGAAGCAGCTTGGAGCAGACGCCATGGCTTTCGGCGATGGCATGGGCGCTCTCTTGAACAGCGACTTCAATGATCGATATGCCTCAACAAGAGAGGAAGTCAAGCAGCTGCAGGAGAATCTATTCGGCCAATCTGTTGATCTCCTTGGCTCAGCACAAGCGGACAGCGCGAATGCTTATGCTTGGAAATACGTCAATCACTTAAGCGGGGTGCCAATTGAGAATTCCTTTGATCTGTTCGTGGATGAAACGGTTCCATTCATGCAGATCGCACTGCATGGCTTGATCTCGTATTCATCGGAGTTTGCCAACATATCGGACAATTACACAGCTTACTTGCTAAAAAATGTAGAGTATGGCTCAATCCCAAGCTTCATGCTTACGTATGCTGCCTCTCAAGACCTGATTGGCACGCGTTCGCTGTACAACTTCTACAGCACGCATTACAAAGACTGGGCCGAAGAGGTTGCGATGCAATACAGCCGCTTCAATGATGCTCTGCACGATGTGCAGGATCAGATGATCGTCCATCATCAAGCACTTGCTGCTGGCGTGTACGAAACGACTTACGAGAATGGCAAGCGAATCATCGTCAATTATAATGAGACACCGTTTAATCAGGGAGGCGTTCAAGTGAAGGCTCAAGATTTTGCGGTTGTGAAGGGAGGGGGAGCTTAATGAGCAGATTCAAGCTAAAGGCTAGAACTTCGCGCCATCTGGAAGCACTTGTCTTTATTGCGCCATGGGTGATCGGTTTCTTATTGTTCATGGCATTCCCTCTTGGCTTCTCGCTGTACATGAGCCTTCATAAGGTAACCGTTCTGCCCACTGGGCTGAAATATGATTACCAAGGGCTCAAGTATTTTACTGAAATATTGTTCGGAAGCTCTGCTTTCTATGATAATCTGCTTCCCTTCTTTCAAGAAATTATCATCATGGTGCCGGTCATTATCGTATTCTCCTTGTTTATCGCAATCATGCTGAATCAGGACTTTCCGGGGCGCCTTGTGTTTCGAGTTGTATTTTTTCTTCCGATTATCTTTACGTCAGGCTATGTTCTCACCGAATTTGTGAATCAGGGAGAGGGGACGCTTGGTTTCCTTGAGCGTTTCTCCATCGGTGAATATTTGATTCAATTCCTAGGGGACAGCTCTTGGGCGAAGCCCGTAATGGATGTATTGAATCGATTTGTGCTTGTCCTCTGGTACTCGGGCGTGCAGATTCTCATTTTTCTTGCGGGAAGGCAGACCATCTCCAAGTCGAGCTATGAGTCAGCGCGAATTGATGGGGCATCTCCATGGGAGGTATTCTGGAAGATCACGCTGCCTGCGATGTCCCCGTTTATTTTGCTGAATCTGATTTATACGGTCGTGGATATGTTCACATTCCCGTACAACCCCGTCATTGAGCTCATTAACACTGGAAACTATGGCTACAACAGTGCTCTTGCCTGGATCTACTTTGTCGTCATTGCGTTGTTTCTAAGTGTCATTATGCTCTTGTTCTTAAGACTGAACCGACAAGCGAGAAGCCGCTAATAGCTGTGTAGATGCTGTGGCGAGAGGAGGATTCAATGATGGGCAAAATCAATATTGCCAAGTTCAAAGCCCCGCCCTTAAAAAAGAGGATAATGCAAAATGGGCTTCAAACGTTTCGCTACGCCATCTTGGGGCGGGAAGTCAACAGAGGCTTGCTGTTTAAAATTTTTATTTATTGGATTCTTATCGTAACCTCCTATATTTACTTGAATCCGATCCTGAAGATGCTGGTAAAAATGGTGATGAATGAAAAGGATCTTAATGATCCAACGGTGACCTGGATACCGCATGAGATCTATCTCGGTCACTTGAAGACGGCATGGGCAGCGCTTCAATATCTTGAATCCCTGTTTGTCAGCATCGGCATCTCCACGATTGTGGCGGTATTTCATGTGATCTCCTGCGGACTGATGGGCTATGCACTGGCTCGCATGCAGTTCCCCTTCAAGAAGCTGCTGACGTTCCTGCTTATTATGACGTTTATCATTCCACCGCAAGTCATCATTTTGCCCATGATTATTATGTACACCAAGCTCGGACTGCAGGGGAATCTGTTCTCCTTGATACTGCCCTCCTTGTTTGGATTTGGGATCAAGGGTGCGTTATTCGTTATTATATTCCGACAGTTCTATACGACCCAGCCGAAGGAACTTGAGGAAGCGGCCAAGATTGATGGGGCCAGCAGCTTCAAGTTCTACTGGAAGGTGATGTTTCCTCTTGCCAAGCCGGCCATTCTCGTTGTATCGTTATTCTCCTTTGTCTGGACCTGGAATGACACCTACTATCCAAGGATGTTTCTGGGCCAGTCGCCGCTAGTGCCGCTCGCGACTCAAATGAGCAGAGTGGATGCAAGCATTACGAGCATGATTGGCAATGAGGAGACTGCCTTAGTTCTAGTCGAGGCCATTAAGATGTCTGCCAGCTTCCTTGCGCTGCTTCCACCGCTTCTCATCTTCTTCTTTGCCCAACGCTACTTCGTCGAGAGTGTCGAGCGTACAGGACTTGTAGAATAAACGCGTTTAGCTGCTGCATAAGAGGCAAGCTGCTTGCTTCTGGCATGCTGCGTCTTATGCAGGAGTGGAGAATATGAAATGGGGGTGGACTAAGGAGCATATAGCACAAGGCTCTCTTTTACATGGTAACGTCATAGAGAATTCAGAAAATACACGGAGAAGGGATGTATGTTGATATGCCAAAACGCATGAATGTCATTCTCTTGATTTCGCTTGTATTTATTCTCATGTTGGCGGGATGCAGCTCTACGAACTCGGGGATCGAGGCACCGAAGAAGCAGACCCAGACTGAGGGATCAGGAACCAAGACGCCTGTGGAACAAAAGACAGAAGAGGATGAGAAGGATAAAGAGCCAGTGAAACTGGTCTTTATGGCGCCTTGGAGCAAAGAGCAGGTTGAGAGCCGATTTCACGAGGGAACAAAGGAGAAGTTCCCGCATATCACGATTGAGCCGACAGGCAAATTCGCAGATGCCGCCTCCTTTGACGAGCTGTTTGCTCAGAATGTGATGCCGGATATCATTCTAACGACAGACGGCTTCGATATCTTAAAAGATCGAGATATGCTCCTTCCACTTGATGATCTGCTTAAAGAACGCAACTTTGACTTCAACAAGATTCGACCCGGCATTATGGAAGCATTGAGAGCTAGAGATCCGGAAGGGCAGGGCAGGCTCCTTGGCATTCCGATCGAGGATGTTACCGTTGCACTGCATTATAACAAGGCCATCTTTGATAAATTCGGTGTCGATTACCCAACGGACGGGATGAACTGGGATGAAATTGTCGAGCTTGCCGCTTTAGTGACAGGAGAACGTGATGGAATTAAATATCGCGGCCTTGCAACCAACTCGTTATCGCAAGCGATGACACAGCTCTCGGCCAATGGTACCGATCCAGAGAGCGGAGAGCCGCAGTTCTCGAAGAATCAGGCCTTTGGCAAGTTCTTTGAGCTGGCGAAGCGCATTGCTAGCATTCCAGGCAACTGGGAGCCAGACATTCAATATGACTTTATAAAAGGGGATGTTGCGATGAGCTTGGGTCTCATTGCGAACACGATTCCTCATTATCCTGATGAGCTCGATTATGATGTTGTAAGCTTCCCGACTTGGCCTGATCTTCCAGGGATAGGACCATCCACATTGCCGCTTACTGTCGCTATTAACAAGCACAGCAAGCATATTGACGAGGCGTTGGATGTTCTTGAATATTTGCTCAGTGACGAGCAGCAGCTGCGGATGCACCGCTTGGAGGTTCCTTCTGTGTCTGGAGATCAAAGCATTCTTGAGCAGTTTGCTGCGGATACATTAGAGAAAAAAGGAGGTCGGGAACTCAATATAAAGGGAATCTATTCCTTGCAGCAAGCGAAGCCTGCTCTGTACAGCCCTTATGGACCGGATATTCTGCTCTATGGAACCAATTATGTAGGCTCGCAAGTTGTGCCATTCCTTAAGTCCGGCGATGATGTTCAAACCTTCCTTCGCAAGATGGATGAGGACTATGCGACTATTGTTAAGGAACGTCAGCTCCTGAACTAATGCTCTTTGCTCGACTCTTCAAAAGTGATGTCCATCCAAAAATGTAAGCGGATTCAATCTCTGTTAAAAGGAAAGGAGCTAGGAGAATTGAAGCGAAGTCTTTCTGTATTCCTCATGGTATGTATGGTGTTCATGATGGTATTAGCGGGGTGCAGCAGCAATGCCCCAGATCCTGTTTCAGAACAAACGCAAGCAGCGGATCAGACCGATCAGAAGAAGGTTGCGAATGAGGAAGGACAGGAGCAAGAGACTGTTCAGGCAGACAAGACAACAGCTGTAGCCTACAACGGAGATCCTGTGACATTGAAGTTTATTATTGCCGTGGATGAGGAGACATTCAACAACCAGTATAGGAACCATGTGGAACAGAAGTTCCCGAATATCAAGCTAGAGCTTGTGGATGCTGTATTGGACCGAACGGGGCTTCAGGAGCTGAATGCAAGAGGTGAAACTCCCGATATGTACGTCATGCATGAAGGCTATGAGGTGTTCGAGGAGTTGGATATGCTGGAGCCGCTTGATCCATACATTGAACAATCGAATTATGATCTTAGCGTCTTCCAGGATGGAGCTATCGACATTCTTCGTGCTCTAGACCCAGCTGGAACGGGACAATTGTATGGATTCCCATATCAAAGCTCTCAGAAGGCTCTTTTCTACAACAAAGATATTTTTGATAAATTTGGCGTGGACTATCCAACAGATGGAATGACCTGGGATGAAATTATCGAAATCGCGATGCAATTGACAAATGAAAGAGAAGGAATAAAGTACAAGGGGCTATCCTTTGGTTATTACTCGCATGCTTTTTCCCAATTAGGCGTTAATGGCACAGATCCAAAGAGCGGGGAAGTTCAGTTTACCAAGGATCCAACCTTTACCCAGTATTTTGATCTGCTGGATCGCTATCGAGCCATTCCGGGCATGATCGATACTAGTGGCTATAAATACAGTTTCAGCAATGAACAGAATCTGGCGATGTATGTGGGACAGGTGCAGCATCTCCCTCTCAATGCGAGGGTGGAGGGGTTGGATTTTGATATGGTTACGGTCCCTGCTTGGCCTAATCATCCTGGGGTGGGGCCTACCGCGCCTCCTGGAGCAATCAGCATCAATAAGCACAGTAAGAATAAAGAAGCAGCATGGGCGGTTATGGCTTTCCTCTCCTCTCCTGAAGGACAGATTACCCTGTCCCGTGCTGGCGGACCTCCCATTGTAAAGGACGAACAGGTAATAAGCTCCTACGCAGCAGATATCATTGAGGACAGCGGAAGGGAGTTCAATGTGACTCCAATTTTTAACCAGAAGCTAGCAAAGGTAGATCAGTTTTCTCCGTTTGGCCCACTCATTACGTTTCATTATGACGACTATATGAATCAGAAATCCAAAGACTTTGTGAAGATGCAGGAAAAGGATGTTGCAACGTTCCTGCGCGAGATGGAAGAGGAATATGTAGCGATCGTCAAGGAAAAGCAGGCGAAGCAGTAAGGCATCCAACCGCGCGCAGCAGCTCTGCGCGCGGAATTCCCGGTTGTTCACTAACGGATGAGATTAGCTGATTAGCCATGAGGGGGAATGAAGATGGGCAGGAAACGGTTTCGTTTAGCATGGATAAGCTTGCTTGTGCTGCTTATCCTAACCGCTTGCTCAGGCGGAGCGAATTCAGAATCGGCTGTAGAGACGGAGCCGAAGACACAAGTAGAGGTAGATCATCCGACGGAAGCTGATGAACAGCAGCCTGTAACAACCTTTTCTTCAGAACCAGTGGAGCTGTTGGTGGCGACACCCTGGGGCGAGGAATATTTTAATTCACGAATTAGCGATGTTATGCGAGAGAAGCTGCCTCACATTCAAGTGACCCATGTGGATTGGAACGGAACGATCGAGCAGATGCAAGAGCATAATGCTTCTCAGATCGTGCCGGATATCGTGCTTGCTTTTACCGGGCAAGCGCCGCTTGAAGAGCTGGAGATGGTATTCCCACTTGATGAGAAGATCAAGGAATACGGCGTTGATCTAAGTACGATCGACCCGGCTATTATTGCTCAGGTTAGGTCTCGAGACAAGCAGGGACGTCTGATTGGGATTCCTCAGGAGATGGGGGTTATTGGCCATTATTGGCCTTCATTACAATAAGGAGATCTTTGATCTGTTTGGAGTCGAGTATCCAACAGATCATATGACATGGGATGAAGCGATTGAGCTTGCAGGGCAGCTGACCGCTGAGCGCAATGGGGTACAATATCGAGGCTTGGAGATGGGCAGCTATACCTTTCCGTTAAAGCAGCTGTCCGTGACTTTGACAGATCCTAAGACGGGTAACGTTCAGCTTACGGAGGAGCCAGAGTTCACACAATACATGGAGCTGCTGAAGAAGCTGTACAGTATTCCGGGAATGTATGACGAGAATACCTATGGATTTAGTGATAAGACTGTTGCGATGCATATCGATTGGCATGGGTATCTTACATGGTTCGGCGGCAATGATGAGGAGGCGCAGGAATTCCAGCAGGAGATGGATATCGTGCCTGTGCCAACGTTTTCTGGAAAAGAGGGGCTTGCGCCAACGCCAAATACGCAGATTTTTGCGATCAATGCCTTTAGCGAGCATAAGGAGGCGGCTTTTCAGTGGATATTGGAGAGCATCTCGCCAGATTATCAGCTTAAGCTTGCCAAGTCGGGAACGCCGTCGGTCATTACTGGCGACAAAAGCATCAATGAACAGTTTGCACAGGACAATATCCGGTTTATTGGGAAAAACATCAACGCCTTTTTCCAATATCCTTTTACGCCTCCACCAGCCAAGATCAGTCCTTGGGACAGCTATGTGAAGCTTGAGGATGGGATCAAGACGTTCTTGCAATCGGATATGGATATTCAATCATTCTTGAGAGCTCTGCAAGAAGAATCGCAGAAGGCGATCCGTGAAGCACAATCTGCGAACGGCTAGATTCTAGGAAGAAGCGGAGTGCTGCTGCAGCCTGTAAAGCTCGTGAGCAGCGTTATAAGCTGCGTAATAAGATAAGCCGCGTCAAGAGGGGAAAAGGCCCTCTTTGGAGGGCCCTATCAGCCGCCTATTTTCGCTTATGGAGATAGAAATGCAAGGCAAGCAGGGGATAGGGGGCGGTTCAGGCTCTATTATTACAAAGATTAGCGCAACTCTATCGAAGCTCAAATCTGCCCCTACCCTTCGTATTTCCTTGCCTCCATATAAGTAAGCATAAGCGCTAATAAGAATACACTCATCAGCACGTCATAGATAATAAGGTAGCCGATCAGCATTGGCGGAGAATGGAATCGGTTGACAAGCAAGCTTGCCATGCCTGAGAAGATGAGCAGGCTGACAGCCATGGCTATAGATGGCGGCCAGTGCTGCTTCAGTGTTTGAAATGCACGGCGAAGGGCTGTATCAAAAGACAGCCTGTCTGTCACCATCGTAAATTCCAAATAAATAAGCAGCACCCGGAATACAAGAAAAAACAATAACCCTGCGCCTAAGCCTATGGTTCCAAAGAACAGGATTAATAGAGCCATGACAGCAGAGGTTGCAAGCATCATGGCCAGCTGCAAAAATAAAAAGGGGAGTCCGTATCGCTTATTGGCTTTCATGAGCTGAGACATGGATAAGGTCGTGCCTGTGCAGGAGGCAATGAGGGAACGGATGTAGCCTCCCTGCCCGAAGGACCATAGAAGGATCGCCACGAACAGAAACCATGAGAAAGGCAGTGAAAATAGGTGAAACATGGAAGGCATTCCGACTGCCACCAATACTCTAGAGCTTGACTCGGATGTAAGCGTAAGCGCTTGAGTGCCAAACAATATGGCCAGAAGAATAATATCGATGATGATGGGCTGGATGACAATATAAGGATAACGTATAAGGATATGATAGGCTTGAACAATTGGCATAGGCGCCTCCTTGAGGTAAAATATCACGTCTGAGATTAGGAATCAGCCTGCAGTTAAGCTTTGTCGGTTCTGTTCTAGAATGGATAAGGGATGACTGGGCAGCCGAATCCAAAAGGTGGAGCCTTCTCCAAGCTTGCTCTCGCACCATATTTCTCCTTGATGCGCTTCTACAAGCGCTTTGGCGATGCTTAATCCGACACCAAGCCCGCCGCTGTCTCTTGATCTTGACTTGTCAGTTCGATAGAAGCGGTCAAAGACTCGAGTAAGATCTTCCGCGGCTATGCCCATACCCGTATCTTTACAGAACACATAGATGCTCCCGTTCTGATGAAGAAGCCCGACTTGGATGTGACCGCCGCGGGGAGTGTATTTGATCGCGTTATACATAACATTAGATAAAATCTGCATCATTCGGTCTGGATCAACGAGCAGCATGCACGGCGTTCTGGATGGCACAAACTCGAACTGAATCTCTTTATCTCGGCTTAAGAATAAAAATCCCTCATAGATGTTTTGAACAAGACGTGAGAGATTGACCTCCTGCTTGTTCAGCTCAAATTGCGCACCTTCCGCTTCGGATAGCTTCTCCATATCTTCCACCAATCGATATAAACGCTCAATATCGACTAAAATGCGCTGGATATGCTCTGTTGTCAGCGGATAGATCCCGTCGATAATGGCGTCCAGATGGGACAGCACGGCAGTAAGCGGGGTTCTAAGCTCATGAGTAAGGTCCTGCATCAACTGATTGCGCCAAGCTTCATGCCGCTCGAATTGATTCATCAAGGTATTGATCGCCGTTATCATAATCTTCAGTTCTTCTGTTCCATGGACTTTTAGAGGAATTGGCCGGTTATCGATAACAATTGATTCCGCCAATCGTGCGGTTGTCCGAATAGATCGGCTTATCCGCCATGCTAGTCCTGTGCATACAAGAAGCACAGCCAAGATGCTAGCGATCAGCAGCTGCTTGCTGCGCAGTTGATACTGCTGCTCCAAGACCTGAAGGGCAGGTGAGTAACTGGCTTGCTCCATATCATAGTAAGTCATTAGATAGCCTTCTAGTTGTCCATCGATAACAACAGGTACTTCAGTGGCATAGATGGAAGGGCGAGCCTGCCACTGTGGATCAAGCAGATTGATATACAAGTCCTCTCGATTCGGTCCCGTATACTGAATGGGAACGGAGAAATGCTGGCTTGCTTCCTGAAACAGCGCCAAGCGCTCTGCTTGCTCTGTCGCATGCTTGAGGCGTTCCCGAATAGTGTACAGCAGGTGATAGCTTTGCTCCTTGGCAAGCTGCTGCTTGTACTGATGCAGCTCACGATCCCATACGTAACGGAACCCTGTATATAAGCTTGCAATCAACACGAATGACAAGCTCATCAGCAGCACAAGAAGCCAAGCTTGAGTTGATAGGGTCAAGGATGGCAGGCGTCGTCGCATACATTCTCCTCATTCATCAGGCTGTAAGTTGAACTTATAGCCGGAACCGATCTTCGTTAAAATGTATTTTGGATTTCTTGGGTCCTCTTCGATTTTCTTGCGAATATTCCGTATATGCACATCCATCACACGTCCATCTCCGATAAAACGATAGCCCTGCACCTCATATGATAAATCATGGCGGCTAAATACCTTGCCAGGCTTCTTGACGAGGATGCTCAGCGTACGGAATTCTGTTGCCGTAAGATTAGCCGGCTGCCCGTCTATATATACATCCTCAAGCTCGAAGTTGACCATCAGCTTCCTGCGGTTGAAGTAGAGGAGGCTTGGCCCGGTCTTGCTCAAAAGGTTGATTCTTCGCTGTAGAGCATAAATTCTAGCGATAACCTCCTTCATGCGAAAAGGCTTCGTTATATAGTCGTCCGCCCCCAGGTTAAGGCCATTGATCATGTCCACTTCACGAGCCTTGGATGTAATCATTATCAGAGGGACATTGGATACCTGCCTAATGTTGCGGCATACCTCTTCGCCTGATAGGCCAGGAATCATGAGATCGAGCACGATCAGGTCAAGCTTGTGCAATTGCAGCTTCTTCAAGGCGTCCCTGCCATCGCTTGTGATATGAACATTCCAGCCTTCGTTAATAAAATACGATTGCAAAATATCTCGGACCGAAGCTTCGTCTTCTACAATCAAGATGTCCATTCTGTACCCCCTTAGAACTCTTCATCATGATGTTATGACTGTAATAGCTTTTCAAAATGATTGATTCTAGTTCTTGGCAAACGGCGCTTGACAAAGAGACTCTATTCTATATTAATGCGTAGAATAGAGCTCCTAGACCAGACTGGAAGAACAAGTGAAGCGGGCATCGATGTCGCACTCTGTGGTATCCATATGATATTAGTAAACGCTTTCAATAATGTTTGGTTATATTTTACAACAAATACTAACGAAGTACATCTGTATTGTCAAATAAATTGTGTGAAAATATTACTTTTGCAAGGGGAAGCATTCAGACATAAGCCCTATGTTTGTTGAAAATTGTAACATAGAGCATGGTGTTATAGGAGAAAAAGACCAGCTGGAATCGGATACTGCCGCTCCAACTGGTCGGGTAATCGTTGTTACATCAATAAGATTGAATTAGATCTTCAAAACGCCGCCTTGGCTGGCATTTGTAACAAGCTTGGAGTAACGAGCCAGCAGGCCTGTTTTGACTTTCGGCTCGAATCCCTTCCATTCCGCACGGCGCTGTTCAAGCTCTTCCTCTGAGACTTGCAGCTCAATCTTGCGTTCGTTCAGGTTCAAGTCGATAATATCACCGTCTCTTACGAAGGCGATTGGACCACCTTCTGCGGCCTCAGGAGAAATGTGGCCGATGCTGATGCCGCGGGAAGCGCCTGAGAAACGACCGTCTGTAATCAAGCCGACCTTGGCGCCAAGCCCCATGCCCACGATCTGGGAAGTAGGGGCGAGCATTTCTGGCATGCCAGGTCCGCCCTTTGGCCCTTCGTAGCGGATAACCACGACATGGCCTTCTTTTACTTTGCCATTGGCGATGCCAGCCAATGCTTCATCCTGCGAATCGAAGCAGATGGCTGGACCTGTATGATGGCCGCCAACCGATGGATCGACAGCGCCGACCTTCACGATTGCACCTTCTGGAGCAAGGTTGCCGAATAATACGGCAAGGCCGCCGCGAGCAGAGTGAGGGTTGTCGATCGTATGAATGACATCCGTATTCAAGATCTCGCAGCCAGCAACATTCTCGCGAAGCGTATTGCCGGTTACGGTGATGCAATCTCCATGAAGGGCGTCATCAAGCTTGAACAGCTCATTAAGAACAGCGCTTACGCCGCCTGCATTGTGCACATCTTCGATATGCCAGTCTGAAGCAGGAGCGATCTTCGCCAGATGCGGAACGCGTTCTGCCACTTCATTGATGCGGCCAATTGAATATTCAACGCCAGCTTCATGAGCGATCGCAAGCGTATGAAGTACGGTATTGGTAGAGCCGCCCAGCGCCATATCAAGCGCGAAGGCATTATCAATTGCTTTTTCTGTTACGATATCGCGAGGCTTGATGTCTCGCTTGATCAGCTCCATAAGCTGTGCCGCAGAGCGCTTTACGAATTCACGGCGTTCTGGGGATACGGCAAGGATTGTGCCGTTGCCAGGGAGGGCAATCCCAAGCGCTTCAGCTAGGCAGTTCATGGAGTTCGCAGTGAACATACCAGAACATGAGCCGCAAGTTGGGCAGCCGTATTGTTCCAATTCGAGCAGGCTCTGCTCATCAATCTTGCCTGATTGGAAGGCGCCTACGCCCTCAAATACGCTTGTAAGCGAGATGGAGCGACCTGTCGAGTCTTTACCAGCCTTCATCGGGCCGCCGCTTACGAATACGGTAGGGATATTGCAGCGAAGCGCACCCATGATCATGCCTGGTGTAATCTTGTCACAGTTCGGGATACATACCATGCCGTCGAACCAGTGAGCGGATACGACCGTTTCTACGGAATCTGCAATAATATCACGGCTTGGCAAGGAGTAGCGCATGCCGATATGTCCCATGGCGATCCCATCATCAACACCAATTGTGTTGAATTCGAACGGAACGCCGCCAGCTTCACGAATCGCATCTTTTACAATCTTGCCGAATTCCTGCAAATGCACATGGCCAGGAACGATATCAATGTACGAGTTGCATACTGCGATAAACGGCTTGTCGAAGTCTTCTTCCTTCACGCCTGCTGCACGAAGCAAGCTGCGGTGAGGAGCACGATCAAAGCCTTTTTTAATCATATCTGAGCGCATTCTAGGGGATGCCATTACGATTCCTCCACTTCTGTACGTCATTGCTTCAACGTATTTCAAGTTATTAATATATGAGTCTACCATAATTGAGAATAAAACATAATATTTTTTAGCATAAAAACAAGATTTTTATATCAAAAGTAGAAAAGTAAGTATCATACATCTTTAAGAAATAATAGTATTGAGGGGCGTAAAGGAAAAACATCAGCAAGAAGAGGAATCGAAAGTGCAAAAAGAAGCAAAACAAAGAGAAATTAATAATTAAAAACAGCAAAAACACTTGAAAACATGGACGGGTGCTTTTATACTCAACCTAAAGGCTGACATCAGCTGTTCTTGGTTTATTTCGTTACTCAATCAAACCATACTGCGGTTAACTGTATAGATCTTGGATGCGAGGGGAGAAGAGATGCCTTTACCGTCAATTCGCTTTGGTCTAATGACAGATGTTCATTATGACATCATGCCTAATGCAAGCGCACGCCTTGAGGATTTTATTCAAGAGATGGTCAACGAGGATGTGGATTTTATTGTTCAATTAGGTGACTTCTGTCATCCGACACAAGAGAACAATCCTTTTTTACAGGTGTGGAACCAGTTTAAAGGGTCCCGCTATCATGTGCTTGGCAATCATGATATGGATCGCAATGACAAACAGACGATGATGGATTATTTGGGTATGCAAAGCTCATATTATTCCTTTGACCAAGGCGAGTTTCACTTCGTTGTATTGGATGGGAATTATCTCAAGCGTGGCGATCAGTATGTGGATTATGATCATGCGAATTACGGAAGATATCCCCATCTGGTCGATCATATTTCATCAGAGCAGCTGGAGTGGCTGAGGAAAGATCTAAGAGAGACAAAGAAGCATACGATCATATTCAGCCATCAGAATCTAGATGATTCGGAGCTTGGGCTCAAGAATGGCAGCGAGCTCAGGGAGATTTTTCGCATAGCTAATGAAGCGGCGGGATACCAGAAGGTGGTAGCATGCTTTAACGGACACAACCATCTAGATGGGGTTAAGGTCATTGATTCCATTTACTACATTCACGTAAACAGCATGTCTTACTATTATATGGGCGAGGAATATGATGTAATCCGGTATTCGGAGGAGGTGACGGGAAAGTATCCGATCTTAGCCAAGTCCGCTCCCTATGAAGATGCCTTATATGCTGTTGTAACCATCGGAGCAGGGTTAATAACAATAAGCGGCAGAGAAAGCCAGTATGTGGGACCTTCCCCGCGAGCATGCGGGCATCCAAACATGGCTGGCGGCCACGAAGTATCGGCTAGGATCTCAAGTCGGCAATTGCACTATTAGAAGACAAGCTAGTGTAAGCATTCAGTATCAATCCCTAGATTCCTAGATATCAATCCCTAGATATACGCATCCTAGTACAACACAGGGCGCAACCAATGAGGTTGCGCCCTGTGTTTAGGAGTGAAGCGGTAAAGTATATGTGAAGCATTCGTCAGGATCCGGTGTGATGAGATGAAGGGTTAGCGGGGGGAGGCTAACTATGCTTCATGTGCGAGCGCCAAGCGCCGCGGCGGATCCATCCGAATACAGCTTCGCTATTGGGTTCAATAACGGGGCGTGTCCATTGACGCACCTTCGGATGAAGCAATAAGATCGTGCTGGTCACTGCACAAGCAATCAGCAAGATGGCAAACCATCCATTCGTAATATGATCATACATGCCCGTGGCAGCGATGATGCGGATGATGATGCCGTGGATCAGAAATACGTAAAGGGTTCGTTTGCCCCAATCGGTAAAAGCGCACAATCGCTGCGGCACCCATGCTAGAAACGCAATGGAGCCGATAAATTCAATGCCATATATCACGCAGCGCATCACGATGGCTTGCCATGATGAATGCATCCACCCAAGCTCATAGAAGTTCATGCTGTTGGAGAGCCATGCGGGCTCCAAATGCGGAGCGAAGACAAACATGACCGTGAACAGCACGAGTGATACGGCTAAGCCAGCGGTGCGAATAGCCCCGTGCATGCGTGCTTGAATCCATTCTAAGGAGAAGCTGTAGCCAATCACGAAGAACGGGAAGTAGACAAGGGTCTTCATAAATCCGAACCAAGTTCCTTGTATCGGAAGAAAGCCTGCGAGAATGCCGATGGCACAAGCCCAGATGAACGGATGTCTCACATTCAAGCGAGCAAATACTCTCATAAGCAGTCTCCAGATCATATGCCCAACAAGAAACCATAATAATAGGTATGGCACAAAAAAGGAGTGCTTGATTCCCGGCACCTGAAACCAAATGATATCAAGCAGGGAATAAATCGATTGAAACAATAAATATTGAAGAGCTATTTGCTTCAAGATCCGGTCGCCTGAATGTCCTAACAGATTGTTTTTGGCAAAGTAACCGGTAACGCCGACAAACAGCGGCATTTGGAAGGTCAGCATCCATAAGAACAATGCTTTGACCTCAGGCATCGTTTGAATCAACGGTTCTACGGCATTTCCGACAAACACAGACACAATCAGCATGAATCGAAGATTTAATCCGAAATTCTCTCCACTCCAAGGCGAGTCCTTCGGATTGCTGCTGCGCAGGCGGTACCGCAATGGTGTTCCCGACATTGTCGTTCCTCCTCTTGCGAGTTCAAGGTAACGCCCAGAGTTTTTTGTTTATTTAATGTTTCGTATCGAAGATAACATATCTGGCAGTATGTTCTTGTGATATTAGTCACAAAGTATCCAGTGGAAAGGTTTGAATTTTTGGCAGTTTCATGAACGTGCATTTTTTAACGTAGTTGGCAGGCTTTTGATACAAGGTCTGAAGGGACTTTGATGTGGGAAACCATTTTTCCAATGATTGACGGCTTATTCGACTTCTCCTAAACTAAAGATGATCACGGGTAGGTGGAGGGAGTTGAGATTGTTGGAAGCGTTATCAGCTTGTGAAGGCAAGAAGCTTGATGTGGTGACCTTTGGCGAAACCATGGCTTTGTTCAGCTCAACAGACACACGAGGAATAGAATATGCACAGACGATGATGAAATCATTCGGCGGCGCCGAGAGCAACGTTGCGATTGGACTGGCTCGGCTTGGGCACCTTGTCGGCTGGTTCAGCCGATTGGGCAAAGATCCCCTAGGCCGATATATTTTAAAAGGAATTCGTGGGGAAGGCGTGGATATTTCCCGTGTAGAACTTGCGGATCACGAGGCGACGGGAGTCATGATGCGGGAACTGGTGGCAGGTCAATCGTCAGTGTATTACTATCGCAAGCATGCGGCAGTAAGCCGGCTTGCTCCAGAGCATCTTGACCCTGCCTATATCGAGAATGCCGCGATGCTTCATATTACCGGTATTACCTGCGCACTCAGCAGCTCATGTGCGGATGCCGTTGAGGCGGCTGTACGCATCGCGAAGGCAGCCGAGGTGAAGGTAAGCTTTGACCCGAATCTTCGACTGAAGCTGTGGACTATCGAGGAGGCTAGGGCAAGACTGCTGCCTCTTGCGGATAAGGTGGATTATTTTCTGCCGGGGCTTGATGAATTAAAGCTTTTGTACGGCACTAACGATCAGCAGCAGATCTTTAATCGCCTAGGACAGCTGTCCGCTGTGAGCGTGGTGAAGGGCGGGCTCGGTATGAACTATATTGTGCAGGGCACCCGCGTCGAGGAAGTGCCTTATCAGCCGGTGGCTCATGTTGTTGATACTGTAGGCGCAGGGGATGCCTTCTGTGCAGGCTTGCTGTCGGGTTTGGTTAGAGGCTTAAGCGTGCAGGAAGCGGTGCAGCTTGCCAATGTCACAGGAGCGATGGCCGTACAGGCGTTTGGAGATTGGGAAGCGCTTCCGACAAGGGAGCAGGTTGAAGCGAAGCAAAGCCAAGCTGTACATATTGAACGCTAGTCTTGATTAGGAAGAGGCATGATCCTGAGGAGGAGTGGAAGACATGAAGAAGATCCAATTGCTGAAGCAAATCCATGAGCAAGGCGTTGTTGCAGTACTGCGTGCAGATAACCATGAGCAGGTCATTGAAATGGCGGAGGAGGCAATCCTAGGCGGCATCAAAGTTATCGAGATCACGATGACGGTTCCAAAAGCACTTCGTGCGATCGAAGAGCTCGCTTCCAAATATTCAACGATTCCAGATGATGATAAGCCGTTTGCCATCATTGGCGCAGGAACGGTGCTCGATGCTGCCACTGCGCGGGCATGCATCCTTGCAGGAGCCGCGTTTGTCGTTGGCCCATCTCTGCAGGAGGATACTGTGAAGCTGTGCAATCGCTATCGCGTGCCGATTATGCCAGGCGTGATGACCATTGCGGATGTGCAGACAGCGCTCGAGCTTGGCGTGGATATCGTGAAGCTGTTCCCTGGCAATCTCTACGATCCATCCATTATCAAGACGATGAAAGGACCGTTGCCGCAAGCCAACTTTATGCCGACTGGCGGCGTCAATGTCGACAATCTGGCGGACTGGATCAAAGCAGGCGCTGTAGCGGTTGGAATCGGCTCTGACCTGACAAAGGAAGCGGTGGCGACAGGCGACATGAGCTGTGTGCGCAAGCAGGCGCAACGATATATGGCAGCTTATAGAGAAGCTGTCGGCACAAGCGTGAAGAAAAGCGAAGCTGTGACCTCTTAAGTGCAGTCCCTATCCTATTGTTAAACCGTGATGAAACGTAATCATTCCTGTATTGCTTCCAAATAACGTGTAAAGCCGGCATGGCTGCAGCATTCATGAATCATAGAGAGCAGTAAGTTTTCTTTTATCATATAAATCATAATCCCTTCTGCCGTGAATCATGTGGGTTCAAGCGCTAGAGGGGATTTTTTTATCCAAAATGGTCTTATTCATAAATGACCCTCACATCTCGGCAGAGACAGGCTTAATGATGCGCCGCAATGGTTGGATAAGCCAAGGCTAGGGCATTTTTCTCTCCACACTTTCATACTGTAGTTATAAGCTTTGCCGCTGCAAGGACACAAAGGATAAAAATTTAGTTATCTTCATACAATCGTCATCGGCAGGATAAAAAGTAGTGACATTCCTCACAAAGATTCCTTCCTTGATAGGTTAAGATTTGGTCGCATCATCCAATAGACAGGCTGTGAGTGGTTTGTCTTTAGGTGTGTAGATAGATGACTAGTTTCGTTCCGGTCTCAACAATATGGAGATCAAGGAAAGGAGATATAAGATATGGTTCAATTGCCGAAAGTCAATGATCTCGGCTTTTTTGAGATTCGCTTAGAATCGATTGGCGGCTTAGGCGCAAACCTGGCTGGCAAGATGCTTGCGGAGGCAGGCGTCGTGGGCAGCGGCCTGCATGGGGTAAGCTTCTCTTCCTATGGTTCAGAGAAGAAGGGTTCGCCCGTCAAGGCTCATATTCGATTCTGTATGCCGGACACCTTGATTCGAGATACGACGCCGATTGAGCGCCCGCATATTGTAGGTGTCTTTCATGAAGCGCTGTATAAGACGGTAAACGTGACCAGCGGCATAAAGGAAGATAGTCTTGTGCTGGTCAATTCAGAGAAAACACCTAAAGTGCTGATGGAGCGCATGGGGCTCGCTGGAGGCAAGATTGCGGTCATCGATGCAACAGGAATTGCTCTTGAGGAGCGCAATCGAGTGAATATGGCGATGCTTGGCGCATTGTTCCGCTTATGCGACTTTTTGGATCCAGAGAAAATGAAGGATGTTATTCGCAAATCATTGGAGAAGAAATATCCGAGCTCGGTTGATCCTGCGCTTCGTACGTTCCAGCGCGGCTATGATGAGGTGAAGTTTGAGAACTTCGCCTTCCCGGAAGGCTATACGCTGCCTGAACCTAAGCGCTGGGACATTCCGGTGCTGGGCTATGACACGCAGCCGATCGGCGGTGTGGTGGTGCATCCCGGCAATTCGGTGCTGAAGGACTTAAGCATCTCTCGCGCAGGCATGATGCCTCATCTGGCAGAGGACAAATGCATTCATTGTGCAGCATGCGACAATGTCTGCCCTGACTTCTGCTTCGTCTGGGAAGAGAAGGAAGACAAGAAGGGGCGCCCGCAGATGTTCCTGCAGGGCATTGATTACCAATACTGCAAGGGCTGCTTGAAGTGTGTGGAGGCTTGCCCGACAGACGCGCTGTCGAGTGAGAGAGAGCAGGATGGCTATGGTGAAGCGCATCGAACACCACATCCTTTCTCGCTTGTGCATCGCTTATAAATAAAGAGAAGCAGGCTGCATGTTACAGCTATCCATCGATTCGATGGGATCCATAGAGGAAAAATGAAGGGTAAAGGGGGAGAGGACCCGTGTCCATGGAGGCAGCAAACTCGACTACAACGAGCAAGATTGAAGAACGCATTGTCTATGAATCTGGCAATGAGATGGCCGCTTACGCCGCCTATCAAATCAACTATCATATTATGGGGTATTATCCGATTTCGCCTTCTACTGAGGTCGCCCAGTTTCTTGATCTAATGAAGGCCAATGGACAGCATGACATTAAGCTCATTCCAGCGGATGGCGAACATAGCTCTGCAGGGATCTGCTATGGAGCGTCGACAGCAGGCGGACGGGTGTTCAATGCAACGAGCGCCAATGGGTATATGTATATGCTTGAGCAGATGCCTGTTCAGTCGGGCACGCGCTTCCCGATGGTCATGAATCTGGTATGCCGATCTGTATCAGGACCGCTCAATATTCATGGCGATCATTCAGATTTGTACTTCGCGCTGAATACAGGCTGGCCGATTCTGCTCTGCCGCGATCCGCAGGCCGTGTATGATATGAACGTGATGGCGATCAAGCTGGCGGAAGATCCAGAGGTTCGCCTGCCGGTTATGGTTGCTTATGACGGCTACTTCACATCTCACCAGAAGCGCCGCGTAACGACTTTTGCAAACGTTGAGGATGTGCGTGCATTTGTTGGCGAGCAGCCAACAGGCTTCGCCAATACCCTTGACCGCGATAATCCGATCACGGTAGGACCTTACATGAACGAGCCGGATTATATCAACAACTGCTATCAACAGTCCATGGCGATGTACAAGGCCGGCGAAGTGTTTGACCGCATTCGCAAGGAGTATAGAGAGCTAACGGGCCGCGATTATCCGGTACTTGATCTATATCGCATGGAAGATGCTGAGGTTGCGGTCTTCTTGCTGAATTCCTCGGCTGAGATTATAAAAGATGTAGTCGATCAGCTGCGGGCGGAAGGCATCAAGGCAGGCTCCATCTCGCCAAATATCATTCGGCCGTTCCCAGCGAAGGAGATCGCTGAGGCGCTCAAACACGTGAAGGCTGTGACAGTAGGCGATCGCGCTGATTCTTATGGCGGCCATGGCGGCAATATGGTTAATGAGATCAAGTCAGCTTTAATGACCTATGGGGTGCATGAGCCGATGGTGATCAGCCGCATTTATGGTCTTGGCGGCAAAGACTTCTATGCCGAGGATGGCCACGCCTTCTTCCAATATGCGCTTGATGCGGTTGAGAAAGGCGCAGTAGAGAAGCCATTTGATTACCATGGGCACACAGCAGGCGATCCAAGTCAGGCGCCGAAGCGGGTTGTTGAGCCGCTGAAGCTGGAGGATCTGAAGACAGGTTTGATTAAGGTTACACCGAATGAAGAGACCGGCAAGCTTAATGTGCGAATTCCGCCGCTTCGCAATCTAACCCGCAAGCCAAAGCGAATTGCTCCAGGCCATGGGGCTTGCCCAGGATGCGGCATCTTCTCTGGCCTTGAAATGTTCTTCAAGGGCATTGAAGGGGATATTGTGACCTTGTTCCACACAGGCTGTGCGATGGTGGTGACAACTGGTTATCCATACTCGGCGCATAAGGCGACTTATATCCATAACTTGTTCCAGAACGGCGCAGCCACATTATCCGGCGTGGTGGAGATGTTCTGGGAGCGCAAGCGCCGCGGCGAGCTGGATCATTTGAATCTATCCGATGACTTTACCTTTGTTATGGTTACTGGAGACGGTGGCATGGATATTGGTATGGGGCCAGCCATCGGGGCTGCGCTTCGCAATCATAAGATGATTATTCTAGAGTACGATAACGAAGGCTACATGAATACGGGCGCGCAGATGTCGTATTCTACGCCGCTTGGCCATCGCACTTCGACATCCAATGTCGGCTCTGTGCAGCGCGGCAAAGGGTTCCATCATAAGGATACCGCACAGATCATGGCTGCTACGAACATCCCGTATGTGTTTACAGGCAGCGAAGCGAATCCGCAGGATCTCGTGAAAAAGGCAGCGAAAGCCCAGTGGTATGCGCAGCAGGAAGGGCTTGCTTATGGGAAAATTCTCATTACTTGTCCGCTGAACTGGCTGTCGGATGAGAAAGATGGAACATCGATCATTCAGGCTGCAGTCGATTCCTGCTTCTTCCCGCTGTATGAGGTAGAGCAGGGCATCACAACGATCACTTACGATCCTGAGGAGAAAAATAAGCGAATTGCCTTATCGGATTGGCTGAAGCAGATGGGCAAGACACGCCATCTGACGAAGCCGGAGAATGAAGCCAGCCTGCACGCCTTCGAGCAGGAGGTAGAACGCCGCTGGCAGATGCTTAAGGCTAAGCATGAAAGTCCGTTCTTATAAGTTAAATAGATGAAATGAAAGATAAAGGACCGCTTTCCTGAAGCTGCGCCGACATGGGTTTATCAGGCTGTAATGGCTTGAACCGTGTCGGCTGTGGTTTAGCCAGGGAGCGGTCTTTTTGTATGACTGTGCTATACTAAAGAGGTTAGCAGAGGACGACGGCTAAAGACATGACAAGGAGGAAGGTTGAGATGAAGAAAGAACCTATCCGCTACGAGGAACAGGTTCAGAAGCTGGCAGAGCTGCTTCGCTCCAGCGAACGCATCGTGTTCTTTGGTGGAGCAGGCACTTCCACAGAAAGCGGTATTCCGGACTTTCGTTCTGCGGGAGGAGTATTCAAGGGAGAGGAAGGCAAGGTGCCTTACCCTTATCCGCCCGAGGTGATGGTAAGCCGCTCCTTCTTCTACCAGAACACAGAGATGTTCTATACGTTTTATCGCGACAAGCTGATTCATCCTGAGGCCAAGCCGAATCCTGGTCATCAGGTGCTTGCGAAGCTTGAGGAGGAAGGTAGACTCCAAGCAGTCATTACGCAAAATATTGATGGCCTGCATCAGCTTGCAGGCAGCAGGGAAGTGATTGAGCTGCACGGCTCCATTCATCGCAATGATTGCTTGTCCTGTAGAGCTAGATATGACCTGTCCACTGTGCTGCACAGTTCAACCAATATACCAGCTTGTCCGGCCTGTGGAGGAATGCTGAAACCGGACGTGGTGCTGTACGAGGAGGCGCTTCATGAAGAGGATATCGCCTCAGCTATTCATCATGTTCAAGCGGCCGATCTGCTCATTATCGGGGGGACCTCGCTTAGCGTGCAGCCGGCGGCAAGCTTTGTACAGATGGGGCGGGGAGCTAGAATTGTGCTGATGAATCGCACGGAGACGTCCATGGATTGGCAGGCGGAAGCGATATTCAGAGAGCCGCTAGGGAAGCTGTTGGCCGATGCTTATCTGGCGCTGAAGCGTTAGATCCATAGGAGTGAAGAGGGGGAAGCTTTACATGTACATGATGGGGATCGATCTTGGCACAACGAATCGTAAAGTCGGGTTGTTCGATGAGAACGGACGGGAGCTCGCTATAGCGAGCCGGCCAACGGTGGCTATTGAGACGTCAGAAGGCCATTCGGTATATGATCCTGAAGCACTGTGGCAGGATGTCGTAGATATGATCAAGGAAGTCACGGCAAAGTCAGGCGCCAAGCGCGTTCAGACAATCGGAATCGCGAGCATGGCAGAAAGCGGTCTGCTGGTGAATAAGGAGACGGGACGGATTCAATCGCCGCTGCTGCCGTGGTTTGAGACAAGCTCAGCTCCGCAAGCGGAAATGATTAAGCGATCGGATACTCCGCTCGCCTTGTTCCAGCGCACGGGGCTTCATTTGTCCTTCAAGCATGGATTGCCGAAGCTGCTATGGCTGTATGATCGTGATCAAGAGATGTTTCGTGATGCCAAGTGGCTGTCCGTATCTGGCTTTATTGCCTATCGGCTGAGCGGGGTTATGGCATGTGATCCCACGCTTGCAACGAGGACGTTTGCGTATGACATGAGAAGGGACGAGTGGGATACGGCCTGGATTCAGGAGTTTGGCCTGCCAGCCGATGTATTCCCAGACGTTGTGCCGAGCGGAGCTCCACTCGGTACGGTAAAGACCGAGCTCGCCGCTTCGCTTGGCCTTGAAGCTTCGACAACAGTAGCCATCGCGGGTCACGATCATGTCGCGGCCTCCCTGGCCGTCGGGGCGGTGGAGCCAGGCGAGGTGTTTGCCTCTATGGGTACTGCGGAGACCTTGGTTGGCATGATGAAGCCAAGAGCGCTAGGCCAAGCGGAGTTCGAGACCGGCCTATCTTATGGCTATCATGTCATACCAGGGTATCAGTTCTGGATGGGAGGCAATGCCGCTTCTGGCGGCGCAGTCGAGTGGATTCGCAAGCAGCTTGGGGATGATGCGCTAAGCTACGACGAGATTGCAGAGCTGCTCATGGAAACGGAGAATGCCCCTAGCGAGGTGCTGTTCTTCCCTTATCTGTCGGGAAGCGGCGCCCCTTATCCGAACTCGCGTACTCGCGCATCCTTTATCGGATTAAGCTATGCCCATGGCAAGGCTGATCTTATTCGAGCAGTGTGCGAAGGCACCGCCTATCAGCTCACGATGATCAAGGAGAGCGCAGAGCATGTAACGGGACATCCGATTCATGTCATTCGCGCTGTTGGCGGCGGAACGCGTTTGAAGCCATGGCTTCAGATGAAGGCGAATGCAGCCAATGTGACGCTTATCGTGCCGCCAGTTGACGAAGCGACCTTGCAAGGCGCAGCCTATACCGCACTGCTTGGTGCTGGGCATCTGAAAGATTTAGGAGAGCTTAAGCAGCTGGTCGAAGGACGCGGAGTTGAGCAGCTTGATCCGGATGCTAAGCTTCATGCCCAGTATAAGCAAGTATATGAGCAGCAATATGTGGCAATGGCTGCAGAGCTGAGACGCTTAAGCCAATAGCGAGGGACAATAGCGAGGGACAATAGATGTTCTGCTGCGTGGCCTGATTCGCAGGAATTAGGATCGAGCAGTTTAGCCTGCAGGAGAGAACAAGGAAATAAGAAGTGGATGGAAGCCAATCCTGTTGTTGTAGGGGTTGGCTTCTTTTTTGCGCTGTCTTGATTATGTCCAAAGAAAAACTTGAGTTTGTCTATTGCCAATTCATGCAACATGGACATACAATGGTCTTTGTGATATTGATAATCAATATCAATAAAATGGAACGACTATACTGAACAAGGGTGACAGCATATGAGTGCATCTCTGCATGCAGGTAATAAACAGACAGACTCAACAAAAGTTAAGCTCAAGTCCCGGCCGTTGGCGGCTACGATCATCATGATCGGCGGCTTGATTGCTCTGGCGTTTGGCGTGGGACTCTCGGTATCCTTCGGAGCGGCCGACATCAAGCTTGCTGTGGTGTGGGACGCCATTTTTCACTTTGACAGCAATAATACCGCGCACCAAGTCATTCATGAGCTGCGCTTGCCGCGCGTATTCGGCGGCGCCATGATCGGTGCATGCTTTGCGGTTGCGGGGGCATTGATGCAGGGCATGACCCGCAACCCGCTCGCTGATTCCGGCTTGCTCGGCCTTAATGCGGGAGCGGGTTTTGTTTTAGCCATATGCTTTGCCTTATTTCCGGGACTACCCTTTATGTATCTGATCATTTACTCCTTCTTCGGCGCTGCGCTCGGAGCTGTTCTGGTCTATGGCATCGGGGCCGTGGGCAAAGGGCGCACTTCTCCTGTTCGATTGGTGCTTGCGGGAGCGGCGCTAAGTGCTCTGCTGACGGCGTTGAGTGAAGGCATTGCGCTGTACTTTCAAGTTGGACAGGACTTGGCCTTTTGGTACGCAGGGGGAGTTGCGGGAACAAAGTGGTATCAGCTTGAGATGATGTTTCCTTGGGTTGCAGCTGCCTTGCTGGCTGCAATTGTACTGTCTCCATCCATCACGACCTTAAGCTTAGGTGAGGATATTGCGAAGGGGCTGGGCCAGCGGACAGGGCTTGTTCGCTTGCTGGGTACGATCGTCGTCGTTATATTGGCTGGCGCCGCGGTCTCTGTCGTTGGAGCCGTTAGCTTCGTTGGGCTGATGATACCGCATATGGCACGTTATTTGGTCGGTGTGGATTATCGTTATATCATACCGTGCTCGGCAGTATTGGGAAGTCTTCTTGTCGTTTTCGCGGACCTTGCCGCTAGAATGGTCAACCCTCCATATGAGACTCCGATTGGTGCAATAATCGCATTAATTGGCGTTCCCTTTTTCTTATACCTTGCACGTAAAGAGAGAAGGGAGCTGTAAGCATGAACAACAACATGATAACGACGGAGCAGCAAAGGATGCAGCGAGGCTTGATCGTTTGTCTCGTATTTACGATTCTTATCGTCCTTGCCTTCATGATTAGTGTAAATACTGGACCGATCCGCTTAACTCCAGAGGAGCTGATCCGAACGCTGTTTGGAAAAGGGACTGCAAAGCAAGAGCTCATTCTGTTTGATTTTCGTCTGCCGCGGATTGTGATCTCCATGCTCATTGGTGCAGGACTTGCAGTATCAGGCTGCGTTATGCAGAGCATCTCTCGCAATGCGCTTGCTGACCCGGGCATCCTGGGCATTAATGCTGGAGCCGGACTTATGGTTATGCTGTTTGTATCCTTCTACCCGAATATGGCGACGGCTCCAATTATGGCGCTTCCGCTGCTTGCACTGCTTGGTGCCGGACTAACGGCGGCATTGATCTATATTCTCGCTTATAAGCAAAATGAGGGACTGTCTCCGACACGTCTGCTTCTAACAGGGATTGCAGTAGCTGCGGGAATCAGTGCAGCGATGATTGTGCTAACGCTAAGACTGAGTCCAGAGAAATATCAATTTGTCGCTTCTTGGCTTGCAGGAAGCATTTGGGGCTCCAATTGGAAGTTTGTACTGGCGCTCCTGCCATGGATCGTCGTGCTGCTGCCGCTTGTTTTCTATAAAGCACGTGTTCTGAATGTGATGAACTTGGGTGATCAGATCGCCACAGGGCTTGGTGCATCTGTGGAGCGGGAGCGACTTGTCCTTATTGCCTGCTCCGTTGCGCTTGCAGGCGCATGTGTTGCTGTAAGCGGCGGAATCGGCTTTGTCGGACTGATTGGGCCGCATCTCGCGCGCAGGCTTGTGGGGCCAAAGCATGAGCTCCTCCTGCCGACAACCGCCTTGGCCGGCACTCTGCTTGTATTGACAGCTGATACGCTGGGCCGCTGGATTCTTCAGCCTTCTGAGATTCCGACTGGAGTTGTGGTTGCAGTTATCGGCGCTCCGTATTTTCTCTATCTGCTTGCCAAAACGAAAGCGTAGCAGTGTTCTTGACACCGCTCTTTTTAGTTGATTAAGAAGATGGCTCATGAGATGTTTCTGTGAAAAGCGCTGTCAGAGGAGGTCGGCATCATGCACAAATGGATACATAAACATCGTTCCCCTGCATGCTTTGTGCCTGTTCAACTGAGTGAATGGGAAAGCATTACCCTACAAAATTACGAAGGGGAAGCATCGCCTTATTACCGAATCGTTGTCGTTGTGAGCGGCAGGGGCATCCTGCAGGGAGAAGAGAAGGAACATTTGATCTCGCGACGGGATATGGTACGCTGCCCTCCCGGGCAGCGCCTAAGCATAGTAGGCAGCACTCGTGCTCCCCTTCACGTTATTCAGCTCGAATATCATGCTCTAGGCGAACAGAATAAGCTGCCCCAAGCGGTTCGGGAACAAGCGTGGATCACTCCTTGTTCGATCGAGACCATGAGGGTTGTGCTTGAGCTGAGACAAGCATGGCTTCATCCTAGAGCAGGGGAGCCTTATCGTATCCAGCAGCTGTTCACGGAGCTGCTTATTGCTGTGGAGAAGGAGCGGGCAATGGACGAGCAGAACGCCTTGCCTTGGCTTGAGGATGCGCTGGCCTTTATGGAAGCCCATTATCATCAAGAGGTAACGCGCGAGCAGCTTGCGAGCAGAGCGAATGTGAGTCCCGAGCATTTCTCGCGCATGTTCCGCAAGCATACAGGGCGGACCTACACCGCACATTTGACCCTGCTGCGCGTTCGCCATGCCCAAAGGCGGCTATTGACTCAATCGATGGATCTTCATGCGCTCGCGCAGGAAGTAGGCTACAAGGAAAGCACTTATTTAAGCCGCAAATTCAAGGAGCTTGTAAAGCTGTCGCCTACTCGGTATCAGCATAAGCCAAAGCGCATTGCCGCATTGAATGTGAACCATACTGCGAGCCTGCTCGCCTTGGGGGTGGTTCCAGAGCTTGGCGTCTATACGACTTGGCTCAGAGAACAGCTAAGCGGCTCCTGTCACGCTGGCCGCAGGCTTGAAGATTCCTTAGCGCAGTCTGAAGCTTATTACCGCTCAATAGCTGCCGCTGAACCTGATGTCATTATTCATTACGAGGCAGCAGAGGGGAATCGTCAACTGCTGCCTGTGGCTCCTGTGCTGGAAATCCCCGTGGTGACAATGGGGTGGCGTGAGCAGTTTGAATATCTTGGGGCTATTGTGAATCGACTAGAACGAGCACGCCATTGGCTGGAACAATTTACACATCAGGTTGAAGCATGCAATCAACAACTGGATCATAGGCTCGGCTGCCGAGGAACAGCGATGGTGTGGGAGATCTGTGATCATGCCGCTTATGGCATTGGCAGCTGCTACGGTCGCGGGGCTCAGATCCTGTATGAGGAGCTTGGATTCCACGTGCCGCAGAAAGCAATGGAACAGAGCATGCTGACAGAAGGCTATATGGAAGTCCCGATTGAACAAATCACGGACTATTCGGCGGATTACCTGTTTGTTACATCGCTTCCCACGGAACGAGAAGCGCTCAGGCGCGTGGAGCAGCTTTTCTTATCTGAGCAGTGGCAGAGCATGGAAGCGGTACGCCAGGATCATGTGTATATTTTAGATCATGGGGAATTGTTCTATGGCTATGATCCGCTCTCTTCAGCGGCACAGCTGAAGAGATTTATGGAAGTGCTGTGCCCGAATCACAATATTATATAAATGAAGATCATATTTAGGCATGGTCAACTTCTCTCTTGCGTAGTACATTTTATTGAGAATGATTATCGTTATTACAAAAGAGGGGGATCATCATGAACATATCACTTCCACGGCAAAAAAGGGCTAGGCATCGATTCGTTGCAGGCTTCCTGCTGCTTCTTATTTTGAGCATGCTGTCGGCTTGCGGAGCGCAAGAAGCAGCCACGAGCAGTAATGTGGCGCCTGCTTCAGCGAAGGAGGAGAGCACGGCTGTTCAGTCTCGTGATGCGTCTAATGCAGCAGCAGACAGCTCTGAGGTGAGAACAATCTCGACCATCCACGGCGATATAGAGATTCCCGCTCATCCGAAGCGAATTGTGGCAGAGGAATATTTGGGCAGTCTTATTGCGCTTGATGTGATACCCGTAGGCGCTCCAGGGCTGACAACCCAAAATTATTATTTCAAGGAAGCGCTGACGGATGTCGCGGATACAGGCACATATGGCAAGCCATCGGTAGAGAACATTCTAGCACTCAACCCGGACTTGATCATTATGGGCAACGGCGAGAATTACGAGCTGCTCAGCAAAATCGCACCGACAATCGTAATTCCATATGGCGAGCTCAAAAATGTGCAGGAGGAGCTGACTTACTTCGGCAAGCTGCTTGGCAAGGATACAGAAGCCAAGGCATGGCTGGAGCAATACGATCAGCGCATCGCAGCAGCCAAGAAAAAGGTTGATGCGGCCATTCCAGCAGATGCCTCTTTCTCGATCATGGAAGATGGCGAGAAAAAGATCTGGGTATATGGCGACAACTTCGGCCGCGGCGGGCAGCCCATCTATCAGGCTCTGGGACGCAAAGCGCCGACTCCCATTGCAGATGAGCTCATGGAGAAGAAATGGGCTGAAATCTCGCTTGAACTGCTGGATACATACGCAGGCGACTACATCGTGTTAACGTCCAACCGCCTAAAGATCGAAGACTTGAAGTCTGATCCGATCTGGGCGAGCCTCCCTGCAGTCCAAAACAATCATGTCTACATTTGGCCAGAGGAACGTTCGTGGTATTACGATCCGTTGGCGGTTCTTGCTCAGACGGAGGAACTGACAACATGGCTTGCGGATAACGCCAGCCAATAGATGAAAACGCACTTCTATCGATCAAGCAGGTACTAGCTCTGATCGATAGGGGAGGTGCGTTTGTTATTATGCTTCCATGCCAGCCTTCTTGCTAATGAGCTGGGGAAGCTCATGCAGCAGCCGCTCTCTGGTCAGCGCATCGTTCAGATTCCAATGCAGGGCTGGAATCTGATGGACATGACCTTTTTGCACCGCAGGGAGATTGAGCCAGCTAGCGCTCTGCATCATGCGCTTCGCGGCTTGACGGGATTGTTCATGTTGTCCAAGCAGCAAGAAGATGCGGTCTCCCGCATACAGAGGCAGCTCCTCCTCTTCAATTTCTAAATAGCCATTGCCTGATTCCAAAAGCGGCTGCACGCGATCAACTGCCTTGAAGCCGTCACGGTGATAGAGTGCGGCAGACATTCCGATGGAGCCCATCACAAACAGCCGCTCTCCACGGTCATAAATGAAAACGGTCGCCGTCTCGTTCAGCTGTATCCAAGGCCTGAGTTCATTCCACATGTCCTGCTCTTTGCGCTGGAACGCTTCTAGCCACTGCTTCGCTTCCAACTGCTTTCCAAGAAGTTCTCCTAAGGTCAGGAGCCGCTCCTCAAGCGGTGCGAAGGAGTTGAATGTCACGGTTGGGGCAATGCCAGCGATGGCCCTGTAGAGCTCCTCCTCTTCATTGGCGATAATGATTAGATCCGGTGCCAGCCGCCTCGTCTTCTCCTGATCGAAGGGATGCCCGACATCTTCAATGTGATTAAGCAGATCCTCGTATATGGAGCCTTTCATAAAGGTAGAGGATGTTCCAACAGCCTCAACGCCGAGCGCTATTAGATCACCGAATGTCTCTCCGTGATAGATAAGGCGCTTTGGACGAAGCGGGATCTCCACGACATGGCCTGTCCAATCGGTTACGGTTACGCTGCCGCGCATCAGTCTTGCATACTGCTTGGGGGTGATGCCTACAACTTGTCGGAAGCGGCGATTAAAATAATATTCATCGGTGAACCCGACGGACAGCGCAATCTCTCTTAACGGTTCATCCGAGCTTTGCAGCAGTTCTTTTGCTTTATTGATGCGAACATCCGTTACATAATCGATCGGTTTCTTGCCTGTCAGCTCTTGAAACATCGGTGTATAACGCCAAGACGTTACATTTGCAAGCTGTGCAAGCTGCTTCACGGTAATATTTTCACTGTAATGCTGATTAATATATTGAATCGTCTGCTCTACCGATTGGGTAGGGCTAGGCGCCTTGCCAAGCCGCAGGTTATGTTCAAATATCGTGCTCATAAGCTGCATGAACAGCACCTGCTGATTAAACCAATCGATATCCGACTTCTCATTGCGATTCGCGTAAATCTCTTCGATTGATCGAAGGAAGCGAGACCATGGGTAGACGTATAACTCGTACTGCCCAGGAAAAAGGGGCGAAGGATAGACCTCGATGATGTCATTCGTCTTCCATTGCTCAATCCGAAAGGTTATGTGATAATAGCTAACGCTGCTGGCGCCATCGCTTGTCATGCAAAGAGAGGTCCCCGGCGGGACGATATAGCATTTGCCTGCCGTATAAATGAAAGGCTTGGACTCGATAAGCAGTCCCCCCGTTCCTTCTCTGAACACAAATAAGGAGTGCAGCTCGCATTCAACCCGCTCGAAGGTGCAATTACAGTGATGCCTGATGTAGAGGACATCTTCCAACTGAAACCTTAGGGAACGAAGAGAATGGGAGAGTTCATAGGTAGATCGCATGCGACAGCTCCTTTTTCATGTTGATAATAGTTCTCAATTAAAGATTGTATCCAAAATAAAGAAGCCTTTCAACGGTTTGTTGAAAAGCGTTCTTCCTCATTAACGCTATGCATCTTAAATTCTACTACAAGATGCGCTGAGCTGATCTTTACTTGCTTTCTAGCTTCTTGTTGTTAAGCAGTTCAGGCAGCTGCTGTATGATATATTCCCGCGTTGTGGCATCGCTCTCTGAGAGGCGAATCGGCAGCTGATAGACATGGCCGTTTTTTACTGCGGGCAGATCACTCCAGAGCCTGCTCTTCATCATCTCATTCGTGGATTGAACCGCATCTTCAGAGATAGGGGTAAGGATAAAGATACGATCGCCTGCAACCTCAGGCAGCAGTTCCATCGAGATTTCCTCAAATCCATTGCCCGCATCGAGTACAGTCTGAATGCTTGGCGTTGGCTTAAAGCCGTTTTCTTGATATAGGATTTGCGAGAAGCCAGTTGCGGCCATGACGAATAGGCGGTTGCCGGGGTAATAGGTGAGCACACTAGCCGTTTCGCCAGGCTTTATCTCCGCGCTGTGAAGCTGCTCCCACAGCTGCTGTTCTTTGGCATGGTAGTCCGTAAGCCATTGCTCAGCCTCCTCCTTCTTATCGAAGATATCGCCCATCAAGCGGAGCCGTTCATCAAGCGGTGCAAACGTATCAACCACCAGCGTCGGCGCAATTTTGGACAGTTCGCTATAAATCTTCTCGTCCGTGTTGGCAATCAAGATCAGGTCAGGATCAAGCTCCAATACCTTTTCAAAATGAATAGGGAAGCCGACATCAGTAAGCGAGGTCAACTTGTCTTCAAAAATCGTTCCTTCATAAAAGGCGCTCGCAGCTCCGATCGGCATGATGCCAAGCGCAAGCAGGTCCCCTAACGACTCGCCGTGGAAGACAGCACGCTTAGGAGAAGCAGGAATCGTGACCTGATGTCCGACTGCATCTGTCATGCTGCGCTCTTTTGGTGCGGACGCTTGGTTGGTTTCGCTTTGGGCTGACGTAGTGCTGGGCGCAGGCGAGTTCGCTGCCGAGCCTTCGCTAGATGCGCCGCAAGCCGTTAATAGGGAGCTGAGCAAGACGAAGATGCCAAGCCAAGCTCCTAGTCGTTTTATTTGAAACATGATAGACCTCCTCAAACGTATATAACAATAATGATAATCATTATCAACAAAAGCTATCTTATATAAATTTCGAGGAGAGCTCAATGGATAAATTTTAGATAGGGTCTTCGTTTTGTATAAAGCCATTGTGTATGGCGACACCGAGAGTGAAGGGGGAAGGGCTAGTTCGTTCTTCCCCTGCCATTGCAATTGTCAATGATGCTGCTCGACAAGAGCAGCTTGTGATAATTGTGACTTGGAGCTTGTGGGGCTATTGTTCAATAACGCAGAATACCTGCTGTCGATATTGCGTGGGAGACTGCTGATAGAATCGGCGGAACTGTCTTGAAAAGTAGAGCGCATCAGGGATGCCTACAGATGAAGCAATTTGCTCGATGGTCAGGTCCGGCCGCTCGCGCAGCAGCTGGCGTCCCTTGTCAATTCTAAGCTTCAACAAGAAGGTGACAGGGGACAGCTCCGTCACCTGCTTGAACAGCCGTGACAGGTAGGCTCTGCTGTATCCGAGGCTTGATGCCATCTGCTCCATGGTGAACGGATGGGCATATTGGGTGGACATCATCCGAATCATCTGCCTTACAATTTGCTCAGATTCATGCTCTGGCCGCAAATGCGAATCTCCTTCTGCATCGGTTGCAACCTCTGCATAAGCAGCCATGATAAGATGTAGATACCCTGCTGCCCTGATGTCGCAAGCCGCTGTGCGTTCTTTGAAGTCTTGACGAATGCGAGCCAGCCAATCGAACAGCTGCGTGTTCTCCTTCAGATGGACTACCGGCGCATGCATCGTCAGGCCAGCTCTTCTGACAAGAGAACCAGCCTTCTTGCCTTTGAAGGCGACCCAGCGGTACAGCCAAGGCTCCTTCTCGTCTGCCTGATAATTGACTAGCTGATTCGGCGTGATGAGAAAGGCGTCTCCTGCGCCTAAGGCGAAGGTCTTCCACTCTGTGGAGAATTGGCCTTTGCCATCAATAATCTGGTGAAGCAAATAATAGTCATACAGCTTGGGTCCTAGATGGTGGCCGGGCTTCGTGCGGCTCTCGCCGGCAAATAGAATATGAAGATCCTCGTTCTCGATCAGCACGGGATTCGGGGACACCTCGTAAGACGATTCATAACCAGCCGCATCTAACGAAGAATGCCTGCTGGCCGATTCCTGCTGGTCAAGCAGCAGGTGGGATGTCTCTATTGAACTAGCCTTATCATTCATGGTATACCTCCTGAATCATAGAGGGTGCTGTGGCGATGATAAGGTTATCATATCACATTTATCCATATGTAGTTCACATCAGACTATTACGATCTCCGTATCGAGCAAGTAAGATGGAGATAAGAATCAGAGGTTTAGCATGATAGTCAAAGGAGGAAGTGTTAACATGAGTCACGTGCAATGGCTGGAAGAGTTTGATAATCGTATGGGAAAAGCTGCGGAAAGGGTTCGTTTTTTCCATGCTCCTGGACGTGTAAACCTGATTGGCGAGCATATTGATTACAACGGGGGACTTGTACTGCCTGCAGCGCTTCATATTGGCACGACATTAATGATTAGACCTAGACAGGATCAATGGGTTCGCTTGGCGAGCCTGCAGTTTCCTGAGACGGGAGAAGCCTCCATTCATGCACTTCCTGAAGCAAAAGCGGATGTATGGACGGATTATGTGTATGGCGTTATGCAGGAGCTGGCTGTGGACAATAAGCCTGTGAGGCATGGGTATGACATCCTGATTACTGGCAATATTCCAAATGGCTCGGGCCTGTCCTCCTCCGCTTCATTAGAGGTTGTGGTCGGATATGCGCTGATGACGATGGAAGGCTATGCTATTGATCGGACGAAGCTGGCGGTCTTGTCACAGCGGGCAGAAAACGGATTTGTTGGCGTTAATAGCGGGATAATGGATCAATTTGCAGTATCGCAAGGCAAGAAGGACCATGCGATCCTCTTGAATTGCGACACGCTTGCGTATGAGCATGTTCCATTTCAAATACAAGGCTACAAGCTGGTCATCGGCAACACGAAGAAGCGCCGGGGACTGGTGGATTCCAAATACAATGAGCGCAGATCACAGTGCGAAGCAGCGCTTGCTGTGCTGAAGACGGTTCATCCTGAGCTTGAATATTTGGCTCACTTGAGTCCAGATGCCTTCGAGCAAGCGAAGGAGGCAATTGAGGATGAGACGGTGAGCAATCGGGCCCAGCATGTCGTGTATGAGAATGAGCGGGTGAAGCAGTCGATGACAGCACTTTCTCAAGGCGACCTGAAGGTGTTTGGTGAACTGATGAATGCGTCCCATATGTCCTTGCGCGATCTCTATGAAGTCAGCTGCACCGAGCTAGATGTGATGGTGGAGGCAGCGCTCGCTATTGAGGGAACCTTAGGTTCCAGAATGACTGGCGCAGGCTTTGGCGGATGCACCGTGTCGCTTGTGAAGGAGGAGGCAGTTCCAGCCTTTATCGAGGGTGTGGGTGCTCACTATGAAGAAAAGACTGGCATCACGCCAGAATTCTATGTATGCGAAGTCGGGGATGGCGTGCATGAATGCAGCCATGAAGCGACAATAACGGAGGTGTAGAACATGGCAGTATTAGTAACAGGCGGTGCTGGTTATATTGGCTCACATACCGCAGCTGAATTGATTGCAAGAGGCGAGGAAGTTGTCATTGTCGATTCTTTGGAAACGGGGCATCGCGGCGCGGTGCTGGGCGGTACTTTGGAGATTGGCGACATTCGAGATCAGGAGTTTTTGAATGCGGTATTTGCAAAGCACTCCATCGATGCGGTTATTCACTTTGCTGCTTATTCGCTCGTTGGCGAGAGCATGACGAACCCGGGCAAGTACTATGACAACAACGTACACGGTACCCTTGTGCTGCTGGAAGCCATGCAGGCTCACGGCGTCAAGCATATCGTATTCTCTTCAACGGCAGCCACGTATGGAGAGCCAGAGCGCGCGCCGATCGTAGAGAGCGACCGCACCAATCCAACGAATGTGTATGGAGAGACGAAGCTGGCTATGGAGAAGATGATGGGCTGGTTCGACCAGAGCTATCAGCTTCGCTACGTGGCCTTGCGATATTTCAATGCGGCTGGAGCCCATGAAAACGGGTTGATTGGCGAGGATCATCGGCCAGAATCGCATCTTGTGCCGCTCGTGCTGCAGACGGCTCTTGGGAAGCGGGAAGAGATCGCGGTATTCGGCAGCGACTATGATACCAAGGATGGCACTTGTGTTCGTGATTACATTCATGTCAGTGATCTTGCTGACGCTCATGTTCTTGCTTTGCAATACTTGCGTCAAGGCGGTGCGAGTGATGTGTTTAACCTGGGCAATGGGACAGGATTCTCGGTGCTTGAAGTGATTAAGACTGCAGAGGCAGTAGTAGGCAAGCCGATCCGAACGGTTATGAAGGAACGCCGAGCAGGCGATCCTGCCATATTGATCGCTTCTGCCGATAAAGCCAAGCAGGTACTCGGTTGGCAGCCTAAGCGCGATCAATTGACTCAGATCATGGAAAGCGCGTGGAGATGGCATTCCTCGCGTCCTAACGGCTACGCAGACTAATGGTGATGCAATACAAGAACGAAGCGTTGACGGATAAGGAGGTCATCAATATGGGAGTACAATCCGAATCGATGCGTGAGGAGTTCGCTGCTGTCATGGAATCAGAGGCCCAAAGTGAGGGGATGTCGCTCACCGAGCAGGTGCAGTGGAGCATTGAGGAATTGCTGCGCTATGGAGTGAATAAGCAGCTGATGGAGCCTGCGGACTGTCCGTATGTGCGCAATGCGCTGCTTGATCTGTTCCATCTACGTGAGCCGCATCCGATGTATAAGAGCGAATATGCCAAGGAGCACACGAGCGAAGAAGACGAGCTTCAGCCGATTATGAAGACACTGCTTGATTACGGCCATATTATCGGTCTTACGAAGCATAATACGATAACGGAGCGCGATCTGCTCGATGCAAGAATTACGGGCTTATTGATGCCAAGACCTTCGGAAACCAATGCTAAGTTCCAGCGCACAGCTCGTGAAGAGGGGATCGAGCAGGCGACTGCCCAATTTTACAAGCTGTGTGTAGACAGCAATTATATTCGGATGGATCGGATTCGCAAGAACAGCTACTGGCGTTATGAGAGCGAGTATGGCGATATTGAGATCACGATCAATATGTCGAAGCCGGAGAAAAGCCCAAAAGAGATTCTGGAGGCCAAGAAGGCAGGTACGTCTCATTATCCACAATGCCTTCTCTGCGCAGACAATGTAGGCTATGAGGGGCATTCGAATCATCCAGCCCGCCAGAATCTTCGCCAGATCCCGATTCAACTAGAGGATGAGAGCTGGTTCTTTCAATATTCGCCTTATGTGTATTACAACGAGCACAGCATCGTCTTGCATCATGATCATGTTCCGATGAAGCTGACGAAGCGCACGTTTGAGCGTCTGCTCGCCTTTACAGCCCAGTTCCCGCATTACTTTATCGGCTCGAATGCCGATCTGCCGATCGTCGGCGGCTCGATCCTGAGTCATGACCATTTTCAAGCAGGACGGCATACCTTTGCGATTGAAGAAGCGAAGACGGAGCGCAAGTTCCAGTGGACGGCATATCCTGGCATTGAGGCAAGCATCGTGCACTGGCCTATGAGCGTGCTGCGCCTAGCCGGGAAGGATCGCCATCAGCTTGCTCAAGCTGTTCATGCGATCTATGAGAGCTGGCAGCAGTACAGCGATAGAGAAGCCATGATCATCGCATTTACGGAGTCGGAGGCTGGCAGGGTTCCTCATAATACGGTTACGCCAATTATGAGAAGACGAGGCGAGCTGTATGAGGCAGACGTGGTGCTGCGCAACAACCTGACGAGCGAAGCGCATCCAGAGGGTATTTACCATCCTCACCGGGAGATGCATCATCTGAAGAAGGAGAATATAGGCCTCATTGAAGTGATGGGGCTTGCTATCCTTCCAGCTCGCCTGCAGGCTTCCATTACGAGCATTATCTCGATTCTTGCGGGAGAAGGATCTTGGCAGGAGCAGCGCATGGCGCTTCGCGAAGAGAATGCCTTATATGTGCACAAGGATTGGATAGATGCCTTGGTATCGAAGCATGGCACATCCTTGGACGCTCATGAAGCAGAACATGCAATTAAGCAGGATATGGGACGGTTGTTTGTCGAAATTCTAAGTCAAGCAGGTGTTTATAAGCAAGATGATGCTGGACGTCATGCCTTCTTGCGTTTTACAGAGCACCTGGGGATGGAAGAAATCTGACGACTTCAAGTAGAGAAGAGGCGAGAGCATGACTACCGTTATGGTATCGGTACAGACCGTGGATCATGAACTGTATGGCAAGTGCTTAAGTGTTGAAAATGAAACCTACACGCTAATGGTTCCACTCGATTATGGAATCCGCATCATTCATTTCAGCTTGCGAGAAGGCTGCAACGTCTTCTTCTACGATGCGAATGAAGCCATTACTCAGTCTGGGGATGCGTTCGAGAAAATGGGATCAGACGGCTGGAAGCTAAGAGGCGGGCATCGCTTATGGACGAGTCCCGAGGCCTTTCCACGCACGTATGCACCAGATGATCAGCCCATTACTTGGAGCAAGACAGAAGCAGGCGTGCTGCTGACTTCAGCGCCAGAGCCATGGACGCATCTGCAAAAGCAAATCGAAATTCGCTTTGTCGGAGAAGAGGTAGAACTGATTCATCGCGTGACCAATGTTGGAGCATGGACGATTGAGACTGCGCCTTGGTCGCTGAACGTGATGGCGCCGGGCGGAACGGCAGTCATTCCTCAAGTCAGCCGCGATACAGGCCTTCTGCCGAATCGCAATCTTATCTTATGGCCTTATACGAGAATGAACGATGAACGCGTAGAGTGGGGCAATGATGCCATCGTAATCAAGCAGTCGCAAGATGCGGATCAAGCCTTTAAGATCGGGATCAATCATGAGCCTGGCTTTGCAGCCTGCGTGTATCCAGACGTTACCTTCGAGCTTCGCTATGAGCATAAGCCCGAAGCGGTGTATCCTGATGGCGGCTGCTCTTTTGAGTGCTACACGAATGAGCATATGATGGAGCTTGAGACATTGGCGCCGCTTGAGAAGCTTGAGCCTGGACAGACCGTCGAACATAAGGAAACGTGGAAGCTTGTTACAGGACAGACGGTATCCCATTATCGGCAGCTATAGCAGATCGTATATCTTTCAGAGCGCATATAGCGATATTGGTGAAATGCTTGTAAGGAACAGCAGCAATTCATCTTGCTGCTTTTATCCCAGAAATATCATGTATCCAATTTGTATCGTTAATTAATATCGCCAGCTTGACCGGCCTGTTATCATCTTCCTCGTTTGTTGCAGATGGTATCAGGCTTTTTTCTTGCTATGAAGCTAGGAATTGTCGTATATTGTTCTCTATTCTTCTCTTTACATAACCTTCCTGCGCCTTCATAATGAAGGAGATTCATAGGATTAATGATCCAATTATAATGAAGGTGGTGTACTTATGAGGCGTATTCGTACAGGAGTAGCAGCTTTGCTCGCGATGATGCTGATCGTGCTTGCAGGCTGTCAATCTGTTGGCGGCGTGGATATTGCGCAAGTTGTGAAGCAATCGCTGAATGTCAAATCCGTAGAATCTAAAGAAACACTTACACTGAAACTGAATGTAAACAAAGAGGCTAAGCTGAATCAAGAAGATGAAGAGATGATTGCTCTCTTGAATGGCTTGCAAATCGATCTACATACAATGAAAGAATCCAATGAGAAGATGTCGGCCAAGGGTGAATTGAAGCTTAAGGACAAGACACTTCCCTTCCATATTACTGTAGATACGAAGAACATTGCACTTGATGTCAAGGGTGCCAAGGAAGCTCTTGTCATTCCGATTACAGAAGTGGATCCTAGCATGGCGGAATTAACACCGGACGTGAAGGAGCTAGAGGCGTTCCAGCAGGCGCTCGTTCAGTGGTTCACCAAAAATGCACCGAATCCGAAGAATATTAATGTAACAAGCGGCATGGAAAATGTATTTGGCGAGTCCAAATATTTGGATCGCATTCATCTGGAGTTTGGCGCAGATGAGACGCTTGGCTGGATTCAAGGATTTGTGAAGGCCGTTCTTGCTGATGAGGAAGGTACGAAAGCGTTCCTTGAAGAGGTTGGCAAGCTGTATGGCCCAATCGTGAGTGGTCTGATGGAGCAAGAAGGCATGGAAAGCATGGAAGGCATGGATATGTTCAAGGACGGAGAGCTCTTTGCTGCTTATGCATTCAAGTGGCTGAAGGAAAATGGCGAAACGATGCTGAATGAGCTTACAACAAGCTGGGAACAAGCGGTGAAGGATTCCCCGGAGCTTGCGCAGGTACTAAGCGATAAGACGAAGCTGAAGCTTGATCTGTACAGCGACTCGGCCAAAAATATTCATAAGTCTGTCATGGAACTGAACATTCAGCTTCCTACAGCAGAAGACATGCCAGTAACGAGCATCAGCGTTCAGACAACATCTGAACTTAAAAACCATAACAACACAGTCAAGGTTGAACCTATTGACATTAGCGAAGCGGTAAACGTAGTCGAGCAGGAGATGACGCCTGGTGAATGGCTTCGATTCTTTGAAGATGGTTCTTTAGCTAAGGATATGCTCTTGCAATCAGGCATCACAAACAAATTTGTTTATCTGCCGATTGCGCAGGATGAATATGATGAATGGCTGAATGATTCGCCGCTTCCTTATGTGGACAAAGGCGTTACGATGGTTCCGCTTCGCTATGTGGCTGAGGAACTGGATGCAGAAGTGAAGTGGGACAGCAAGCAGAAGCAAGTTACGATGATTGATGACCTGACTGGCAGCAAGATTGTGCTTAAGCTGGGCAGCAATATCGCCCTTGTGGATAATGTAGAGAAGAAGATCAGCGGCACACCGGTAATGAGCAAGGAAGGCAATGTCTATGTGCCGCTGCGCTCGGTATCGGAGCTTCTTGGAGCCAAAGTGCAATATGAAGGGGATGCCGTGTACGGCAGCTACGTAACCATCGAGCGTTCTTAATTCGTTAGACAACAAGCTCAAGCAGGCACATTCGATCATATTCGGATGAACGCTGCTTGAGCTTGTTTTATATCATGCTGCTGCCTTAAAGATGTGAGCCTCCACTCGCATCAATCAGCTGCCCGGTTACCCAGCGGCTGTCTGAGGAGGCGAGAAAGGCTGCGATATCCGCGACGTCCTCGGGTTCTCCCCAGCGCTTGAATGCGGACAGCCCTGCAGCCAATTGCTGGCCCTGAGGGTCGCTTAGCGTTCCGCTGTTCATTTCGGTATTGATGATACCAGGAAGTATGGCATTGACGGTGATGCCGCGGCTTCCAAGCTGCTTCGCTAAGGCAAGGGTAAGGGTATTTATCGCTCCCTTCGAAATGCTGTAGGTAAAGACGCTAGGAGAAGCTGCCCGTGTCACGAAGGAAGAGAGATTGATAATGCGTCCACCATCTCTAAGACGCGAGAGTCCCTGCTGGATCATAAACAACGGAGATTTCACATTGATATTCATCACTTCATTAAACGATTCTTCCGTTGCTTCTTCTAGCGTTAGGATCTGCCCGATTCCAGCATTGTTTACTAGAATATCGAACTGCTGCTGCCCCGTTCTTGCATGAAGTTGTTCATCCATGGCACCGTACAGATCATGAATGCCCTGAAGCGTGCTGATGTCTGCTCCTATTGAAAATGCGGAGCCGCCGTGGCTTATAATCTCCTGAACGACTTGCTCGGCTTCCATCTGTCTTCTTCCGTAATGGACGGCGACCAGAGCCCCCTCTTGAGCGAGACGCAGGGCAATCCCGCGGCCAATGCCTCGACTGGCTCCTGTTACGAGCGCTGCTTTATTTTTTAAACTGTTCATCTTAACCTCTCCTTATCGTTCATTTATGCATGGTGATTTCATGGATAGTTATATCACAGCTTCTTTTTAGAAATATTGCGGTGTCATTTTAGAAAAGGGCTTAACGCTGAATATCCTTGACAATATCAATAATATCAACAATATCAACGGCCTTAACGGCAGTATCGACGGCATCAACGGTTGGATGGCAGGAGAAGGCTTCAATAGGGCTGCGTGGAGCGAAGAAGATAAATAAATATCATCCATTGGTCAAAATAGGTAAAAAATGAAGGATTTTAGATGTTTGTGAAGAAGAGTTATGATGCACCTCCTTTCCACAGCAAGTAAGTAATGATAAACTAAGGTTCGGACTGAGATTGTCATGCCAATACTTGGAATATATTCTTAGTCTGAGAGAATGAAGGATCGGAGTTGCAGTCTTTCATTAGGAGCGGTAAAACGGCATAAAGGGATGGAATTATTTTGCAATTCATTATCCGAAGTCGCACAGGATATATGTAATTCCTGTAACGGAACAAGGGGAGAATAACTTTCATGGCCAAATCACTAGGATCGAGCACAAACATCATTATCCGAATTGAGATCGACAAGAGCAAGTGCACCTTCGCTCAGGTTGCCCAGACAATTGGGGAAAGCGGTGGTGATATTGTGGCGATCGACGTTATCCGCAGCAGTGGAACGGTCACGCTGAGGGACTTAACGGTTAATGTGTTTGATGGTAGTGTTGGGGACCGTATTGTTGGGCGGTTAAATCAGATTGAAGGAATGAAGGTTATCAATGTATCCGATCAGACCTTCTTGATGCACCTTGGCGGCAAGATTGAGATGCAGCCGAAGATTCCGATTCGCAACCGCGACGATCTATCTCGTGTATATACACCGGGAGTAGCGCGCGTCTGTATGGCGATTCATGAAGATCCGAACCGCGCGTTTACGCTTACGATTAAGCGTGACACGGTAGCTGTCATTTCTGACGGTACAGCCGTATTGGGGCTTGGCAATATTGGCCCTCGAGCAGCAATGCCTGTTATGGAAGGGAAAGCGATGCTGTTTAAGCAGCTGGCAGGAGTGGATGCATTTCCGATCTGCTTGGATACACAGGACCCAGACGAGATCGTCAGAACGATCGTAGCTATCGCTCCAGGGCTTGGTGGAATTAATCTGGAGGATATTTCGGCACCTCGCTGCTTCGATATCGAACGCCGCTTGACGGAAGCGCTCGACATTCCTGTATTCCATGATGATCAGCATGGAACCGCTGTCGTATTGCTGGCAGGAATCCTTAATTCCCTGCGTATTGTAGGCAAGAAGCTTGAGGATTGCAAAGTTGTGCTGTGCGGCATTGGCGCGGCAGGGATGGCTTGTACGGATATTCTGATCTCTGCGGGAGCGAAGAAGGTGATTGGCGTTGATCGGCAAGGAGCGCTCGTTCGCACGACTGCTTATGAGAATGAGGCTTGGAATGCTTATGCGGCGAAGACCAATCCGGAGCTTGAGGAAGGCGCGCTTGCTGATGTTATTCAAGGCGCAGATATCTTCATCGGTGTATCAGGACCTGGGGTGCTGAAGCGTGAGAATGTGGAAGCGATGGCGAAGGACCCGATTGTATTTGCAATGGCTAATCCAACGCCTGAGATTGACCCTGATGAGATTGAGGAAATTGCGCGCATTATCGCCACCGGACGTTCTGATTATCCAAACCAGATCAACAATGTACTGTGCTTCCCAGGATTATTCCGGGGGCTCTTGGATTGCCGCGCATCGCGGGTTACCGAGAACATGAAGCTGGCGGCAGCTTATGCGATAGCGGAAGTGGTGTCTGAGGATGAACTGAGCGAGCTGTATATTATTCCGTCCGTGTTTAATGATAAAGTTGTGCCGAAGGTGCGCGATGCAGTTATTGATGCTGCTTATGCCGATGGTGTAGCACGTCGCCGCGACTTCAGAGACAAGAAGTAAAGTTAGCCTGTGAACGGCTGCAAGCATTGTCTCGACATACAAGTGTGACCTCACAAAAGATAATAAAGGACCTCCATGACCACGAAGATTGTGGTTATTGGAGGTCCTTTGTTGGTTAGGGATAAGCTGCTTGCAGATCTTCACACCCAGCCGAATGCACGCGCCAGCTGCGCGGTAATGAATGTAACCCCGATCGCGATGCCTAAAGGAATAAGGGCGGATAATATAGTCCACTTCTTGCTGTGTGTTTCTTTATAAATATTGAACAATGTCGTACCACATGGATAATGGAGCAGAGAGAACAGCATCATATTGAGCGCAGTAAGCCACGTCCAACCATGATTAACAAAGATCTCCTTAATATTGTCAATGCCATCCGCGTCTACCATAGCGCCAGATGACAGGTACCCCATCAGTAGAATGGGCAGGACAATCTCATTGGCAGGCAGTCCGAGCAGGAAGGCCATAATAATGAAGCCGTCCATGCCGAGAAGCTGGCCGAAGGGATCAAAGAAGCCTGCCATATGATTCAGGACACTGTCTCCACCAACGAATACATTTCCAAGAATCCAAGTGATAACCCCAGCAGGCGCTGCTACGATAACGGCACGCTTCAACACGCTCCAAGACTTGTCACGCGAAGCGAGCAGGACCGTCTTCCAGAACTGGGGACGGCGATACGGCGGCAGCTCCAAGGTATAGTGAGTCGGTACGCCGCGAAGCAATGTCTTGGACAGCACCCATGATACGGTAAAGGTGACGACAATGCCGAACATGACCATCGCAAGCACAACCCCGGCGGTAGCAAAGGATTGAAGGCCACCGGATACACTTACCGTCATAAATAACGAAGCGAGTAGAATAAGCGTTGGCCATCTGCCGTTACAAGGTACGAAGTTGTTCGTCACAATAGCAAGCATCCGCTCCCGCGGAGACTCGATGATTCGCGTGGACATAATCGCAGCCGCGTTGCAGCCAAATCCCATGGACATGGTCAGTGCCTGTTTGCCATGGCCTCCTGCGCGCTTGAACAGACGGTCCATATTGAACGCTACCCGCGGCAAATAACCGAAGTTCTCCAGCAGCGCAAAGGTTGGAAAGAAGATGGCCATAGGCGGCAGCATCACACTGATTACCCAGGCAGAGCCTCTATATAAACCAAGCACAAGCAGGCCATGCAGCCAATCTGGCGCATGAATCGCTTGGAAGAACATTGTGATGTATCCTTCAATGAAGCCGAACATATCAGCGAGCATAGCAGATGGCACGTTGGCGCCGGCAATGGTAAGCCAGAAGACGACAGCCAGCATGGCGAGCATGATAGGGAAGCCCCACAGCTTCGAGGTCAAGATGCGATCCAAGCGACTTGTGCTGGCAAGCTTCGCGCGATCTTCATAGCGTACCGACGCATCGCATATCTCATGGGTGATCTTGTAGATGTCACCCACAATGCCATCGCGCACCGCATCTCCTTGCGACATGCTGCGCGCCTTATCCAGCAGCTGATCGAGCGCCGAAGCGCTTGGCGCATTAGTGGCAAGCGGTCTCTCCATATTGGAGCACCTCCTTCCGTGACGCAGCATTCTGATCGCGTTGGAGCCATTTCTTCAATGAAGTCAGCAAGCTCTCATCGTCATCAAGCAATCGGAGCGCGATCCATCTTGACGGCAGATGGGTGCCGAACATCTCGCGAACCTGCGGCTCAATGGCAGCAATCTTCTTTTCAATCTCCTCGCTGTAGGTGATCGATATTGGAGAAGGAACAACTGCGCCGCTTGCAACAAGCATCACCTGCTTCAACAGCTCATCGATTCCTTTCTTGCTTCGTGCGGAGATGGCGACTGTTGGCACGCCAAGCTTCTCCTGCATCTTCTTAAGATCAATCTTAATGCCAAGCCGTCTCGCTTCATCCATTAGATTGATGCATACGACGACGCGATTGGTCATCTCAAGCACTTGCAGCGCCAAGTTCAGATTGCGCTCTAGGGAAGTGGCATCCAAGATAACAATCGTTACGTCAGGATTTTCAAATATAATGTAGTCTCTTGCGGCTTCCTCATCGGTTGAGTTGGAATACAAGGAATAGGTGCCGGGAAGGTCGACGATTCGAAACGAAGCGTCATCATATTCAAAGAAGCCTTCTGCACTCGTTACGGTCTTGCCCGCCCAGTTGCCCGTATGCTGGCGCAGACCTGTTAAGGCATTGAATAAGGTGCTCTTCCCTGTATTCGGATTCCCCGCTAATGCAATGGTGTATGATCTCATGATCTTATTCTCCTATTCGTTCTCCCCAGATCTGGGAGCTTTCTTCACTGCGAAGGGCGATGGTAGTATTGTTCACTCGAAAGGCGATAGGATCTCCAAGCGGGCTCTTCTGCAGAACCTCGATCCGATTGCCAGGTACAAATCCGAGATCAAGCAGGCGCCTGCGCATGACGCCTTGTACTTCGATGCGAGTAATGCGAACCTGATTGCCCGTTCCTGCTTCTAGTAAGGTTGTTTCTGCTGAAGCCATAAGTAGTACCTCCTGTTTTTGCATAGGACAGAATGTTTCTATAAGGCAACTTTTTCAATAGCATATGCCCAAATCCATAAAAAGGATGATCTATTTGAAAAATAAAAGCAGGATGAAAGGGCTGCTTTTATCTCTATATGATGTGAACAAAACATGATCATAACTCAGGTTTTAGTATATAGCAAACTTGTTTCTTCGGCAACATATTCTTTCCCTAGGGAAACTTTTAACGGTTAAAATGGAGAGCATTAATAAAACAAAAATAATTCGCGCATATCGTTGATAGCGTTTGTTGTTTGCACAATCTTCGTCAGAAAATGAAGCGTATGGAATTAGGATGATAATTCCATTTTTATTTCCTTATAAATCCAATTATTTACAGAACTATCAGCCTTTTATATTGACGTTCATCCTTGAGCCATTACAATAACACTATAATGCATTAAAGTATTTATGCACATTCGCATTAATTAGATGCTGCGACGCAACCCTGCATCTCAAATGTCCACAAGCTCAGCTTGTATATGGCGTTGGAGCCCGAGGTAATGACGGTTGTTGTCAAAAGCACAAATTGAAGCCTTGAATGAAGAAGAAAAGGGGTCGAGTAGTCATGACGTTAAAAAGGAATTTTCGCATTCTGCTTGGCATTTGCTTAAGCAGTATGTTGATCTTGGCAGCATGCGGGGCGAACACAGGGAAGGAAGCGAGCTCTACTGAAGGACAAGCCTCAGAGGGCTCTTCGGGGAAGAAGATCAAGATCGGCATTACGCAGATCGTAGAGCATGCTTCCTTGGATGAAGCAAGAAGAGGATTTCTGAAAGCGCTTCAGGACAATGGATATGAAGAAGGGAACAATTTAGAGGTCGACTTTCAAAATGCGCAAAATGATCTGAATAATGCTTCGACCATCGCTCAAAAATTCGCCTCAAGCAAACTGGATCTGGTGCTTGCCATCGCGACGCCTTCCGCTCAAGCGGCTGCGCAGAATATCAAGGATGTGCCAATCCTGTTTACAGCGGTAACCGATCCGGTCGGTGCAGGTCTCGTTAAGAGCATGGAAGCACCAGGAAGCAATGTGACCGGGACAACAGACATGCATCCAGAAGCTGTATCGACCTTGATGGAATTCATTCACAAGAATGTCAAAGACGTAACGGCCGTAGGCATAATGGCTAACGAAGGGGAACAGAACACGGTAGCCAATGTGATGGAGGCGCAAAAGGCAATCGAAGCCTTGGGGCTCAAGGTTGTAAAGGCGCCGGTAACCAACAGCTCTGAGGTCAAGCAAGCGGCGGAATCCTTGGCAGGAAAGGTCCAAGCGATATATGTGCCTCAGGATAATACCATCGTCAGCGCGCTGAGCACTGTTGTAGGCGTTGCCAATGAGAAGAAGATTCCGCTCTTTGTCGCAGAAAAGGATTCGGTTAAAAATGGCGGTGTGGCGTCATATGGCTTTGAATATTTCGATATCGGTTATACGACCGGCAAGATGGCCGTAGACATATTGAAAAATGGAAAAAATCCTGCAGAGCTTGCCGTCAAGTATCCGGAGACGCTTGATCTGGCCTTGAATTTGAAATCCGCAGCAAGCCAAGGGTTTGAAGTAACAGATGCCATGAAAGCTGAAGTAAAGCCTGAAAACTTGTTTGAATAAACTAGAAGACAACGTAATCACACAAGAAGAAGTGAGTGAGATGGGTATGCATGCAGTCCGTTAGCCGATTGGACATTCGCGCTTGGCGATGTTCACTTGCTGCGGACTGTTCTGCTAACAAGGGGAGGAAGATACAATGCTTGGAGGAGCCTTTCTAGATGTGCTTTTAAAGTCCTTTGAGGCAGGGCTGATCTATGCCATTATGGCCTTAGGGGTGTACATGACGTTTCGCATTTTAGATTTCCCGGATCTAACAGTGGATGGAAGCTTTACAACGGGAGCAGCTATTGCAGCCGTATCGATCGTCAATGGGCTGCCGCCTATTATTGGAACCATCCTTGCCTTTGCTGGGGGATGTATAGCAGGAGCCTTGACCGGAATCATGCATACAAAGGGGAAGATCAATCCTCTCTTGTCCGGTATTCTTATGATGATTGCCTTATATTCCATTAATCTGCGCATTATGGGCAAGTCCAATATCTCACTGTTGAATCAGGACACCCTGCTGACCCCGCTTGCTGGGCAATATACGCTGGCGATTATCATGCTGATATTCATCCTTGTGATCCGGCTGCTGCTCAACCTATTTTTACGCACCGAGGTTGGTCTTGCGCTGCGGGCGACAGGGGACAATCCGCGTATGATCCGAAGCTTTGGCGTACATACCGATCATACGATCATCATTGGGGTCAGCCTGTCCAATGGACTTGTAGCTTTATCTGGAGGCTTGGTTGCACAATACCAAGGGTATGCGGATATTCAATCTGGTGTCGGTATGATTGTGATCGGACTTGCATCTGTCATTATCGGCGAAGCCATCTTCGGACATAAAACGATTGCAAGAACGACGATGGCCGTTATTCTAGGCGCTGTATTGTATCGCATCATTATAGCCATTGCACTGCAGCTTGAGCTGAACGCGACAGATCTGAAGCTGCTTACAGCTGGCATTGTCATCATCGCCTTGATCCTGCCGATGACAGAACGCTCGCTTCGTGAACGCAGCATCAGCCGCAAGCGGGCTGACGAGCTGCTTAGGAAGGGAGGGCATCTGGATGCTTAAGGCAGAGCAAGTATGCAAGCTGTTTAACGCAGGGACAGCAGATGAGAAGTTCGCGCTCCAACATGTCAATCTGGAGCTTCATGAAGGCGACTTTGTGACGATTATCGGAAGCAACGGAGCTGGGAAGTCAACGTTGATGAATGTCATATCGGGTGTGATGATTCCAGACATTGGAACGATACGCATCCAAGGCATGGACGTCACGACTATGCCTGAGCATGTTCGCAGCAAGTGGATTGGCCGAGTCTTTCAGGACCCGATGGCAGGAACGGCTCCTTCGATGACGATTGAGGAGAATCTTGCGCTAGCTTTTGCACGCGGGGGAAGAAGAGGGCTGAGGCTTGGGCTGGGCAGAAGGAGAAGGGAATGGTTTCGCTCCCAACTTGAGGATCTCGGCCTTGGCCTAGAGGATAGGCTGACAGCTAGGGTAGGCCTGCTGTCCGGAGGAGAACGGCAGGCGCTCAGCTTGTTGATGGCTACCTTTATGAAGCCAAGTCTCCTGCTGCTCGATGAACATACGGCAGCGCTCGACCCGGCTCGCGCGGAGATGGTTACAAGACTGACAGAGCGGATCGTTCGCGACAGCGCATTGACGACACTGATGGTGACCCATAACATGGAGCAGGCGATTCGACTCGGCAATCGCTTGATTATGATGGATAAGGGACGAATCATATTAGATATCGGGCCGGATGAAAAGGGGATATTGACCGTGGATAAGCTGCTGCGTGAATTCGAACGTCTAAGAGGCGAAAAGTTTGTTGATGACCGTGTAGTATTAGGGAGCTAATACGGGATCTGGAAGCTGTGTTTTTAACTGCCACACCTTGATGCAAATATCGATTAGATATTTGTGTTTTGGTGTGTTTTTTTACATTTTTCATCCAATTCATATCAAGATATAACGCTGGTAAACCGATATAAGATTAGGGGTATTTCTGCCTAATTATATGCGTGTTGAATGAGGGGATGTAAAAGATGAGAGGATTAAGGCACAGTATTATTGTGAAGATGATAGCGGTGATCGGGATTTTGCTAGTCGTCGTATGTTCACTATTTGTTATTCGTCAAAATAATCAGCAAGAACGGCTCCTCATGCAGTCATTTGAACAGCGGTTAGATATTATTATGAATTTAGAGATTCGCGAGATTGTGTCTGCCATTACTAACGCTGCGTACAGCTTCTCCAGCAGTAAGGAATCTACGGATTATGCATCTAATCCTAATTTCCGGCTGATGAAGGGGAAGTTGGATCTTATTTCCAAAAATGATATTGTCAATGCCTTTATCCTCGTACCTAAAGGAGAAGCGGACAAAGAGTTCAAGGTCATTCAAGGCAGTACGAATTTCGAGGTACAAGGCTTTAAGCCAGGTACAATGCTGCCTGCGCAGCCTGCGATGGATGCCGCGTATAAGAATATGCTTAAGAATGGAATTACGCTTTCCGAAGCCTTCACGATCAATGATCATGACATCATAACGGCTCTTGCACCGATCAAGGATGCTCAAGGCAAGATGATCGGGGTCTTTGGAATGGATTATGACTTTACAGTCATTCAAGACAAACTTAACCAGATGACTTTTGAAACGATCGGTCTTGCAATCATTCTCCAAATCATTGGGGTACTGGTGTTGATCTGGTATATTCGCTTCCAATTGAAGCCTCTCATTCGAGTGAAGTCGCTTGCTGCACAGGCGGCGGGTGGAGACATGACCGTAAGGCTCCACGTATCAGGCAAGAGCGAGATTAGTCAGGTTGCGCTCGCATTCAACCAGATGATCGAGAAGCTTAATGCGCTCCTAATTGAAGTGAGATCAGCTTCAACAGGCGTGTCGCAAGCAACTAAAGAGCTAGGGACAGCTGCAGAGGAAACGGCACTCAGTGCCTCTGAGGTAAGCGCATCGATGCAGCAGGTGGCATCGGGTTCGCAAGTTCAGCTGCAAAGCACGGAAGAGACGAAGCAGGCAATGGGAGAGATTGCAATTGGTGTGCAGAAGCTGTCCGAGACGTCCTCTTTTGTTTTTGATAAGATGACGAGTTCTTCCGCACAAGCCACGGAGGGGCGGGAAGTCATAACTCGTACCGTTGAGCAGATGGTTCTTATTCAAACAGCCTCAGAAGAAACGAATCATTCTCTTACAGAGCTTACTCGTGAAGTATCCGAGATCAGTGATGCCGTTCAATTTATTCAAGGAGTGGTGAAGCAAACGGAACTGCTTGCTCTTAATGCATCGATCGAGGCGGCGAGAGCAGGCGAGCACGGGAAGGGATTCCAAGTGGTTGCCCATGAAGTTCGCAAGCTAGCGGAACACTCCAAGTCCTCACTCGATCATATTATGGGACTTATTGCGAATATTCATGCAAGACAGCAAGCGACGGAGAAAGCAGCTTCTGAGCAGCAGCTGGCTGTAGCGGAAGGCTTGAAGGTGGTTGAGGCAGCGGATGATGCCTTTGTGGACATCTCGGAATCGGTCCACGAGATATCCACACAGGTAAAAGAGGCAAACCTCATTGCAATGGAAATGTCAGCTGCTTGCGAACAAATATCAGCATCTTTAGACGAGTTGACACATATTGCTGTTCAAAGCCATGATCATAGTGAGCAGGTAGCGGCAGCGACAGAAGAGCAGACAGCCATGACAGAGCAAATGAAGGCTACCGCTGATCAGTTGAAGCATCTCAGCACACAGCTGGAAGAGCAGCTTACGCAGTTCAAAGTATAAGGGGTGATTGCGATATCTTCTCCTAAGGTGGTTTGGATTACAGGAGCATCAAGCGGCTTTGGCAAGCTTGCCGCTCAGGTGTTTGCTAGGAATGGGGATACGGTTATTGCTGCACTTCGGCAAAAAGACGCGCGGCAAGCGGCGTTATTAGCTTCTATCGAGGCACCGCATCGTGATCATGTCTTTGTCTATGAGCTGGATGTTCGTGAAGAGCAGCAGATTCAAGCTGCGGTGAATCAAGTCATCAAAGAGCATGGTCGTATTGATGTGCTTATCAATAATGCGGGTTATGCAGTAGGCGGCTACGTTGAAGATCTGGATATAGAGACGTGGCGAGAGCAATTCGATACTAATGTGTTCGGCCTTATCCAAATGTGCAAAGCTGTTATCCCCTATATGAGGGAAGCGCGTGCAGGATGCATCATTCAGATGAGCAGCATAAGCGGCAGAATGGCCTTTCCCGCCTTAGGCCCTTATGTAAGCAGCAAATTCGCGGTGGAGGGGTTCAGCGAGACGCTGCGACTTGAGCTGCTGCCTTATGGAGTTGATGTTGTCTTAGTGGAGCCAGGAAGCTATCGTACAAAAATATGGGCGCGCGGCATCACTTCAGCATCTCAGGATGATACCCCTAATGCGAGGTTTGTAAGCCGTATTATGGAGCAGGTGAAAAAGACGGGGGAGCAGGCGCAGGATCCAAGAGAAGTTGTTGATCTTCTGCTTCGCATCGCACATCTTCCGAATGGAAGCAGACGTTTACGCTATCCAATCGGCAATAGGGTATCCTTGAATCTTGCTGCAAGAGCGCTTCTTCCTTGGCGAATATTTGAACGAATGGTGTGGAAGGTAATAGGGATTAGAATCAATAGAAAATAAAGTGTTTGCTCACAAACTAAAGAAGTATCCTCAGCCATCTGTAGAAGGAGTGGCGAGGATGCTTTTTATTTTACAGGCAGCTGTCGCACTTCAAATGACAACCTGTCTTCATTAGCATCTATAACTGCAGGAATTGCTGCCAGCTCTCATAACTGTATGACTTCTGGTTACGCTATTAGCAGGAGGTGTCGAAAATGCCGCATAACAAATCAGAGCGCACGCATGAGCTTCAAAATAAGTCCAAGTGGAGTGAATCAAGTATTACCTTGAAGCCGCATAAGGCTGGACATCGTGCGCCAAATGTAAACAACATCCCTAAGCAGGAATCCTAAGAAGTCATAATATGGTGGACTTGTAATTGATGGAAAAAGGAGAAGATGAGATGTCAAGAAAGCAGCCAGGACATTCCAAACAAAAGAAAACAACACGCACGGCTGATGCGAATCATGACAAAGGTCAGCACCGTTAGGAGAGATGACATGACACTAGGCAGCCTTGATCTTAACAGCGACTACAACTGTGCTTCAGCTCATGTGGATGTGCCTCGAATCCAAGCGGAACTAGAGCGCTTGGCAGACATTCCGAGCACTTCTGTGAACAAGGAAGATGAAGAGGAACGGAATCATCTTAACAATCAATTGAGCTTCATCAAGAATAAATGCGGACTGCGGTAAGATCAGCTTAGCTTAAAGGAAATATATAACCCGACCCCGACGAATTATTGTTCGTCTTATGTTTCCTTATGAAGCAGGAAGTTTTGACACAATAAAAAAGCCTCTAATCTCACGCGAGTGTGAATTAGAGGCCATTTTTAGTTATTTTTCATTAGGATGAAAGAAACAATCCATGTTAAAAAGCAGCTTGAGCTTCTTTGGGCTTGCTAATTTATGTGGCAGAGACGCTAGAAGCAGAGAGCGGAGGGACAGTCTTCGCATTGGAAGTATTCGATTCATCGGTATCCTGCTCATCTTCCATTTCCTCAACTTGATCTGCTGCTTGTTCAGCGTCTTGAGCCTGCCCGCCCAATTGAAGCTGATACATACGATGGTAGCGTCCTTCTATTGCCATCAGCTCATCATGGGTTCCCTGCTCCACGATTTCTCCACGATGCAAAACGAGTATCTTGTCAGCTGACCGAATCGTTGAGAGCCGATGCGCGATAATGAAGGTGGTGCGTCCACGCTTCAGCACATCCAGTGCATCTTGGATCAATGCTTCTGTCTCCGTGTCGATATTCGCTGTAGCCTCGTCAAGGATTAGGATCGCAGGCTCAAATGCCAATGCCCTCGCAAAGGAAATAAGCTGCCGCTGACCAGCGGACAAGGTGCTTCCTTTTTCAATTACAGGTTCATCAATTCCCTTCGGCAGCTGCTTCAGGACGCGATCTGCGCCAACTGCTTTTAGCGCTGCTTCGACCTTTTCCCGGGAAATACGAGGGTCGCCTAAGCTGACGTTGGAGGCAATGGTGCCTGTGAACAAGTAAGGGTCTTGAAGCACGATGCCCATATGCTCACGAAGCCATTGCTTCGGTGTATCCACGATTCTTTTACCATCAATACGAACTTCACCCTTCTGAGGATCATAGAAGCGGAAGAGCAGGTTCATAATCGAACTCTTGCCTGAACCCGTATGCCCGACTAGCGCTACCGTCTCGCCTGGCTTGGCTTCAAAGTTGATATTTTTAAGCACATAATCTTCGCTTTTGTAAGCAAAGGAGACATGGTCGAATTCTACGTGCCCTTGATATCTTGGCATAGAACCTTCATGGACATCCTCGCCCGGCTCATCCATGAGCTCAAAGGCGCGTCCTGCAGATACAATGGATTGATCCAGCTTAGCGAGCTGGTTAACCATGCCGGTTATCGGCTGGAAGATACGAGAGAGCAGATCCGTGAAGGCATACAGCACACCTAATGTAATAATGCCTGAGCCAGTTAAGGAAGCCCCGCCGAAGTACCAAAGCACCGCTGCAAAGGATAAGTTGCGCAAGACTGTTACCAGATTGTGAGAAGTTAAGGCATTCAAGGACAGCATTTTGTTGGAATAGGTCAGATAGTCCTCGTTTAGCTTCTCGAATTCCTCCATCGTTTGCTTTTCGCGGCGGAATGCGCGAATAACGGGCATCCCTTGAATGGATTCATTGATAATGGCATTGATGGAGCTTAGCCGCGAGCGAATGATCGTGTTAAATTGTGTTGCATACTTGCGATAAAGCACGATCCAAGCGATAAGGATCGGAACAAGGATTAAGCTCATCAGCGCAAGCTTCGCATCTAGGATGAACAAAGCGGTATAGATCCCTACAATTGTAATAATCCCTGAGGTGAAGTTGGACAGCACTGCAACGAACAGATCCTTAACCGCTTCTGTATCGTTCGTAATGCGTGACACGACTTTGCCTGCTGGCAGGTTGTCGAAATAAGGGATCGGCAGCCGCTGCACATGCGCATAAATATCGCCGCGCAGCTTGCGAATTACCTTGTTCGCTGCGGTTTGAAGGCCAAGGATCTTGCCGAAGCTCATGATGATGCTGATTGCAAGCATAAGCAGGTAGATGCCGAGCCATTTGATAATGCCATGGACTTCCGGTTCATAGAAGACCAGCATCTCCTTCAGTGGAAGCAGCCGCGCTTCACCCTGCCATTCCTGATCCCGTGAGGTAATGGTAAGAATCCCATCGTTGAACTCACGGGTTCCGGCAGGATTAGGGACAACCTCATTCGTTAAGTAAAACGAAGTTCCGACTTGAATAATATGGACGCCTTCCCCGCGAGTCTCCTCCGGACTGAAGCGGTCCGTCCGCTTATAGGTGTGATCTTCATACGTTACATTATATTTGGATTTCGTGTTCGTCTCATAGTAAGGCTGTTCAATGCCAAGAATATGCTGATCGATGATTGCCTTGGCTATGAATGGAGCGGTCAGTTCAGCCGCGACAGACAGAGTGAGCATCAACAAAGCAACGATGAAGCTGACCTTGTATTTCATCGCATACTGCCACAGGCGCCTTCCGACGTTCTTCGCCTTTACAGCCTCGACCGGCTGTTCTAATTCTTCCGTATGCATAAAGAGGATTCCCTCCATTTCAATTAAAGTTCCATTTCAATTCAAGCTGCTGCACGAAGGCAGCAGGCGTTAATAGGCTCTTGCCATATTACAATGAAGATTCGAGCTGCTGGCGTTCATATTGCTCACGATACCAGCCGCCACGCGCCATAAGCTCCTCATGCGTGCCCTGCTCGACGATTGTCCCATCATCCAGCACGATAATCATGTCCGCATGCTCTACTGCAGACAAGCGGTGAGTTGTGATGAATGTCGTCTTGCCTGCACGCTCGCTACGAATGTTAGCGATGATATTCGCCTCCGTTCTTGCATCAACGGCAGAGAGGGCGTCATCCAAGATGAGGATCTCGCTGTCTGCGATGAAGGCGCGTGCAAGAGATACGCGCTGCTTCTGGCCGCCGGAGAGCGCAACTCCTTTTTCTCCGACGAGGGTATGGATGCCGTCTGCAAGCGTCGGCACGTCCTGAGTAAAGGAAGCGGTCTCGATGGAGTCAAGCACATCTTGTTCTGAACCTTGCCCGCGTCCATACAGAATATTTTGCTTAACGGTCTTCGAGAACAGGATTTGTTCCTGTGGAACGTAGCCAATCCAGCCACGGAGCTGCTCAAGCTCGATCTTTGTCATGTCTGTGCCATTCACCAGCAGCTCTCCTGAGCCGATTGGATATTCGCGCAGCAGCTGTCTGACGAAGGTGGATTTGCCGCTGCCCGTACGACCGACAATACCGAGCGTCTGTCCTTTTCTCAAGGTTAGATTAATGTCGATCAAATTATCCACCGTCGAGGTCGGATAACGGAATTGATAATTTCTCCATGTTAAGGTCTCAGGGACTTGAATGTTAACCGGACTCTTGGCATCCTGCACATCAGGCTCATAATCGAGCGTCTCATTCACACGATCAAGGGAGGCGTTGCCGCGCTGCATAATGTTGATGAGATCACCAATCGCAAACATAGGCCAGATCAGCATGCCAAGATACATATTGAAGGCAACCAGATCACCGATGGATATCTCATTATGAATGATGAGATAAGCCCCGTAGCCAAGACCAATTAGATAGCTAAGCCCGATGCTGAAACGAATCGTTGGATCAAACATGGCATCGACCTTGGCCACATCCACATTCTTCTTGAACACATCCTGCACAATGTCGCGGAAGCGCTTCTCGTCGTGCTGCTCCTGCACATAAGCTCGAATGACACGCACGCCGCCGACGGATTCGAGCACCTGATCATTCATGGTGCCGAAGGCATCTTGTGCAATCGTGTAGCGCTCGTGGATCATCTTGCCGAACACTTTCATGGCTAGCGCGATGATTGGCAGCGGAAGCAATGCGGCAAGCGTGAGCTTCCAGCTGATCAGGCTGATCATGGCCACGAGAACAACGAGCAGGAATACAGTGGAGTCGGTAATAAGCAGCATGCCATAGCCTGCCGTCTCGGAGACCGAGCGCAGATCATTGGTGGCACGAGCCATCAGATCACCAGTACGATACTTTTCATAGAAGGGAGGAGTCATCTTGAGGAGATGGCTCATGTATTTGGAACGAAGCTTGCGTTCAACAAGGATGGAGCCTCCAAACAGTAAGTACATCCAGATGTAAGTGATGACATAGATGACGGCCATCGATACTAATATATAGATGATATAATACTGTAAGCTGCTCCAGGTTATGGTTCCAACCACGATGCTGTCAATGGCAGAGCCAAGCAGACGAGGGGGAACCAGTTCGAGAATACCGACGATGACGAGCAGGGCGATCCCAATGATATAACGGGTGCGATGCTCTCGGAAAAACCAGCCGAGCTTCTGTAATACCGCAAACATGAATAATTCACTTCCTTTTCAGAATAAAATGCAAACAAAAAAGGTATACCGTCGTAAACGATATACCTTGTGGGCAACAAAGGAATATGTATACGAGCTTGTGAGCCCGTATGTTGATGCGCATCTCTTCATTGGAAGACACGTCGAGTGTTGCTTGACATAGCTACAGTCAAGTCAAGTATATCCTCAACATGCTTGAAAAGAATGGATGTACGCTTCAGCAGGGCTCCATGTATGTAATTTGCTATCCTCACGATGGTGAAGATCAATCATCAAGTTGTACATGGTTTGCACCTGCCCTTCGTGTTAGAATGTGCACGCTGTCGTGCTTGCTTTGTAGATTCTAGCATCCAATTCTTCACATTGTCAATTCAATTTTAGCCATCTTCGTTGTAAAGAATAATTATAATGAAGGACGCCTCTGCATCAGAGATGCCTCAGTCCCCGCGCGCTCAGCCGCCTTTGCCGATGATTATCGACAGCAGCCCAGCTGCAATGAGAGGTCCTACAGGCACGCCCCGGAAGAGGGCAACGCCGATAACCGTACCGATGAGCAGGCCTGCTACAATCGTTGGAGACTGGCTCATGAGAAAGGCGCCTCGTCCTCCCAAATAAGAGACAAAGATCCCGATGGCAATCCCTAATAATGACTTCCAATTCATAAAGGAGGACAGCATCGTTTCAAGCGTATATTTTCCACTGGCGATAGGAGCCATAACCCCGATCGTAAGGATGATAATCCCTATTGTAAGTCCATACTTCTCGATCCATGGGAACAGCGAATCGAGCTTGGTCACGCGAAGCAGCAGCAGGACGACCATGGCGATGGTCACCGTTGAGTTGCCGCTAATTAGACCAAGTCCCGCTAAAGCAAGCAGGATGATGGAGGGAATGTCAATTTGGCTCATGTGATGGACAACTCCTTTCAATTTTACTACCATATCATAATGAGGCTTGATTGAACATGAAGCTATTAACAGGATGACCAAGAAGAAGCAATCGTATCAGAAGGATAGAAGGGATGGGATTATAGATGAAGCGGATATTGCTAACAGGCTTTGAGCCTTTTATGAAGGAGGCCATTAATCCCTCTTGGGAGGCGGTGCGCCGATTGGATGGCGAGCGTATTGCCGGATATGAAGTGAGCGCATGTGAGCTCCCAACGGTATTCAAGCGCGCCCAGCAGGTCTTGATTGAGCAGATCAAGAAGCTTAGGCCATCTGTTGTGATCTGTGTAGGTCAAGCAGGGGGAAGAGCGGAGATTACGGTGGAGCGTGTCGCCATCAATCTTATTGATGCGCGTATCCCCGATAACGATGGCGAGGCGCCGGTCGATGTTCCCGTCGCAGATGAAGGCCCCGCAGCCTACTTTGCCTCCATTCCCGTCAAAACCATTCAGCATCAGCTTAAGCAGGCAGGCATTCCTTGTCAGGTGTCATATACAGCAGGTACTTATGTATGCAATTCCACCTTCTATGCGCTTATGCATGCCATATATTCGATGCAGGCTCAAGATGAGATTAGAGGGGGATTCATCCATATTCCATTTTTGCCAGAGCAGGCCGCTCATCATCCTGGCAAGCCCAGCATGAGCTTGGAGGTTGTGATTGAGGCGCTGAGAAAGGCGATAGAAGCACTGGATACAGAAGCATCAGCTGGTGAGAGTGCAGGAACGCTGCATTAATGCAAGAGCAGCATGTCAAGGGAGCAAGGCGCTCCCTTGTTCGATCGCGATAAAAAGAGGCGGGTTCTCATGAGATGAGAATGCCGCCTCTATGTATAATATAAAGCTTATGCCTTAGCCTTGAGCCTGCATGTCGGCCCATTCCTCACGGCTTGGCCCATAGGTTCCAGGAACGACAAGTCCTGCTTGGCGCATAAGAACGGTCATCTGTCCACGATGATGCGCTTGGTGCTGGATCAAGAAGCGAAGGGTGCTTGCGTTTGCACTCTCTCTGCCGAATACTTTGCGGACGTCCATCAGCGATTCGTCTGTCCAAGCAGACGTCATCGCTTGCACGAAGCTGTCACTAGCTTGTTTGTAGCTGTCGGCAATTACAGCAGCTTCTGTTGGAGTGCTGCGATAGTCTCCCAGACTGATCATCTCAAGACCAACCTGTTCGGCGAATACGGGGATGCTGTGTGCCAGATGCCAACCGAGTTCGCCTAGCTTAAAGTGGTTCTCCACCACCTGCTGGGGCAGTGACTCATCTGTAAGGACATGAAGAAGGCGCAAGGTTGCTTCTGATTCCATTGCCCACTCTTGTAAAAACTCCTCCACCGTTCTAAACATCAACATACCTCCCAAGTCTTTTGGTTTTTGAATGCTTCAATATGGTTTGGAACTTCGTTCCATTAAGTAGTATAGCGAACTCTTGTTTGCATTGCAAATGCCAGCCATCTCGTCATAACCAATAAATAAAGCAGCTGCTTCATCGATAGAAGCGCTGCTTTCATGGATGCCATAACCTCTGGCCGTAATTGTCTTTGTCGTCGTACCTAACTAAACTTGTACAAGCGTCAGCACGCTTAAGAAATGAGTGATGGAACCGGCCAGCACGAACAAATGCCAGATCATGTGATGGAACGGAAAAGCCCGCCACACATAGAAGATGGTTCCTACGGAATATAGAATTCCGCCCGTTACGAGAAGATTAAGCCCAACAGCTGGCATGGTGCTCGTAAGCGGTCCCCATGCAATGACGATAATCCAGCCCATTAACAGGTACAGGGCTGTTGAGGCAAAGAGAAACTTCTTGGTGAAGAATGCCTTGAACACGACACCTCCTACAGCAATGGCCCACACGATGCCAAATAGCGTCCATCCGAGCTTAGGCGGCAAAGCGATCAGTACGATCGGGGTGTAGGTTCCTGCGATAAACAGGTAGATGGATGAGTGGTCAAAGGTCTCGAACAAGTCTTTGACTTTCCCCTCAGGGAAGCTGTGCACCAAGGTTGATGCGGTGTAAAGAAGCAGCATCGTGATCCCGTAAATGGTGAAACTGACCACATGCATTGGCCCCCCATAGATCGCGGCAAAGACAATAAGCAGTGTCAATGCAGCGATACTGAGGACGACACCGATGCCGTGGGTTATGGCATTTGCAATCTCTTCTCCGCGAGAGTAAGTATGGGTGTTCGCCATCATTAATCAACTTCCTTCCCATGCTTCTGCTGCAAGCAGCAGACAGCGCTTCTACTTCTATTGTAGCGGAGTGGGCTTGCGCCTGCAAATGAAGCTTTCATGAAATTGCAAGCCATAGCGCATGAGGGATAAAAGAGGAGAATCCAAGCGTCTGTCGAAGTGGAAGAAGGTTGGGTAAAAAGGAAGGCATGCGGCTAGACCATGCTTTGACGAGGTAAATGTAAGCACTTACGACTTATACATGTGAACAGCGGGCTTTTGGTCTTTTGGCTGTTTTTGACCATTAGGAGGGGAATTATGGAGCGTACAGCGATTACGGAGCTTGCTCAACGAATGAAACAGAATGTAGAAAAGGTGATTGTGGGCAAGCAGGAAACGATGGAGCTGCTTTTTGTCGCCTTGTTTACAGGCGGCCATGTCCTGCTGGAGGATGTGCCTGGAACGGGGAAGACCTTGCTTGCTAAAGCGATAGCCAAGAGTATAGATGGTCAGTTCAAGCGCATACAATTTACGCCAGACCTATTGCCTACGGATCTATCAGGCATGAATGTATACAGCCAGAAGAGCGGGGAATTTCATTTCCGTCCAGGACCGATATTTACGAATATCCTGCTCGCTGATGAGATTAACCGGGCGACGCCAAGAACGCAATCAAGCTTGCTTGAGTGCATGGAGGAGCGTCAGGTCAGCATTGATGGGGAGACTTACGTTCTGGATAAGCCTTTTTTAGTATTAGCGACGCAGAATCCGCTTGATAATTATGGGACCTTCCCTTTGCCGGAAGCGCAGCTGGACCGCTTCATGCTGAAGCTCAAGATGGGCTATCCGACCTTTGAAGAAGGGGTCGATATTCTGAAGCGCTTCCGTACGGAAGATCCGCTCGCTGCGATAGAACCTGTAGCAGCGCAGGAAGAAATCATTGCTGCACAACAGTATTATGTGAATGTACGCGTCGAAGATGCCATCCTTGCTTATATTGTTCGCTTGGTGGAAGCAACCAGACAGCATCCTGATATTGCACTTGGGGCGAGTCCGCGTGCGAGCCAAGCTCTGCTTCGAGCGGTTCAGGCGTATGCGATTGTGAAGGGAAGGGATTATGTTATTCCAGATGATGTGAAAGCGATGCTTGCTCCTGTGCTGTCCCATCGCTTGCTGTTCCATCACCATCAGCATTCACGAGAGACGCAGGCTGAACAGGCGCTGCAATCCATCATGAGGCAGGTTGCGGTTCCAGCTGAGCCTGTCGCATCGGAGTGACGCATGATGCCTCTTCATTGGTTGTTACTGTGTGCAGGGCTTGCTGCAGCGGCAATTGGCTTCTTGTATGACCGCTTGTCGTTAAGGCGGCTAAGCTATGCGCGACACTTCACGAAGGACCGCTTATACGCGGGAGAGAGGCTGGAGATGGTGGAGACGATACGCAACGACAAGCTGCTGCCGCTGCCATGGGTCCGCTTGGAGTCGATGATTCCAAGCTCCCTGCAGTTCGACAGCCAGTCGAATCTGGAGATCAGCATGGGGGATGTGTCTCAGAACCACAAGAGCCTGTTTTCTTTAAATGGCTATCGTCAGATTGTGCGCAAGCATCAGCTCACCTGCACCAAGCGGGGGATTTATAAGGTGGACACGGCAACGCTTACCGTAGGAGATTTGTTTGGGGTGTCGGAGAAGGTCAAGCAGATTCCGCTGAACATCGAGCTCATGGTGTACCCCGAGATTGTTCAGCCGCGCGATATTCCGTTCTCCAACAAGAGCTGGATTGGCGATGTTACAGTGCGGCGCTGGATGATGGAGGACCCCTTCTGGAAATCAGGGGTAAGGCCTTATCAGGCAGGCGACTCTCTCAAGTCTGTCCACTGGAAGGCAACGGCGCGGGCACAATCCCTGCAGGTGCATCAGCTTGATTACACCGCGGATCGCAAGCTGATGATCGTGGTTAATGTAGAGACCGATGAGAAGATGTGGGATAAGGTAACGAAGCCGGAGCTTGTGGAGCAGGCGTTGTCTTATGCTGCGTCCCTCGCGCATGTATCGATTCAGCAGGGAATTGAGACGGGCTTTGCCTGCAACGCCTATTTACCGGATACGCCGAAGGGGCAGATGCTGCATATTCCAATGGCAGCCGGCACTCATCATCTGCAGGCGATGATGGAGGCGATGGCGAAGCTTAGGCTGGAGCTGTCACTGTCCTTTGTGACGATGATGAAGGAGTGGGAGAACGCATCGAACGTTGACTTCTTGATTATTAGTCCGATTGAGCCGCATGAAGCAGAGGCGAGCTTTCGATTGATTCGTCAACGCGGCAACACGATTGATGTGCTGAGGCTCCATTCTTCTCAGCAGAAGGTCACAAGCGAGGAGGCCGCCAGCGCATGAAAGGACAAGAACGAGGACAAGTGCGGCTTGCTTGGCAAAGAGTGCTTGCTGTGTGGCATGAATATATTCTGTTCTTCCCTGTGTTCGGCATTACCTGCTGTCTCTTGCTAACTGAAGGGGAGCGGGGGTTATGGTTGTTCGTGTGGTACCCGCTTAGTGCACTTATTGGTGCGGCGTGGGGCGTGATCGTGCGATGGAGGCGGGAGAACCTATGGATATTGCTCCTGTCGGTAGGAGCTATGGCTCTTGCAGCGGCGGGTATCCTGCAGGAATACTTCACATGGCAGCAGGGTGCTGCAGGAATGCTTGGATATATGCTGCTTGCCCGAGGTATCCAAGCCGGGTCAAGGTCTTATGCGATGCTTGAAAAGCAGTGGCAGTTTGCCGGGATTGCTCTTACCCTGATTAGTTATGCCGCAGCTCACTATGTGGAGTCGCTCTTCGTGCTGCAAGGGTACTTGTCTATTACCGGAATGATATCCTTGCTTACGCTGCTGTTTTACTTGAATCATCATCAGCTGGTTCGAGCAAATCGGGCGCTTCATGGCGGGAATGGACAGCTTCCCCGTTCGATAGCTTCCTTTAATCGCCGTTATCTGGCTTATCTAGTGCTTGGCATCGTGGTCATGGTGCTGATTTTCTTTAGCTCCTTCATGGACGAGGTGTCAAGCCTGCTTCATCGGTTCATCGCGATGCTGTTAAGGCCCGGAGAGACGGTGGAAGCTCCCCCGCCGCCGCCACCTGGCCCCAGCGCGAACGATTTTCTGTCAGGCTTGGGTGAGGCGAAGGAGCCAAGCGCATTTGCGAAGCTGATGGAGCGGCTCATGATCGGAGCAGGCTGGCTTATCATTGCGGCGCTAACCATCTGGGTGCTAGGGATCGTGCTCAAGAAGCTGATAAAGACCTGGATGCCAGGCTTATGGAAGCGGCTTATGCTGCTGTGGGCAAAGAAGGATCGAGCAGAAGCGAGTCGAGGCTATGTGGATGAAGAGACCGATCTATTCCAGTGGGAGCAGCTTCGTCATCGCTTAACGAATCCAATCATGAAGGCGGCTGTGAAGCTTCGCAGGAGAACGCCGCGGTTAGAGGATTATGCAACGAATAAGGAACGGATAAGGTTTCTATATCGCGACCAAGTGAGGCGGGCTGTCAAGGCGGGTTATGAGCCGCACCGTTATTTAACGCCTTCTGAGACGCTGCAAGGAATTGCGGAGCAGCAGCCAAGCGCGAGCCCGGACAGCTTAAAGGCATTATCCCATGCGTATAATGAGGCGCGTTATGGAGATCAAGAGATGTCGGATGCACAGGTAAAGCATTTGGCGGAAGCCCTTGAGTCGAATCATTCCTATAAGCCGAGCAAAGATTAATATTTGGTGCTGCCTGCTATGCGGCAGGCAGCGGCAGGTGTAAGTGCGATAGCTGAGCTCATACAGAATCGCATAGCAACAAAGGAAAGACCTTCGTACAGGGAATGCTGGACGAAGGTCTTTTGGTATGGCATGAATGCAGTCCAGTTAGGGAAGTTGAACTTACCAGTTCGAGCCCCCGGAGGACTGATTGTTATTTTTGTTGTCAGAGCCGAAGCTTGCGCCGCCAGAGCTGTTGGAACCGCTGCCCCAACTAGAACCGCCAGAGCTATTGCTCCAAGAGGAACCATTGGACTGGCTGTTCTGCGCCTGCTCGCGTCTTTGCTGCTCTGCTCGCCTTGCCTCCTCCTTGCGGCGCTCTTCAGCCAGCACGGACTGGTAGGCAGACTCCATAGAGGAGATGAGTCCCGCCATGACTGCCGCTTCTCTTGCTGCTTGATCATAAGCGCCTCGTCTCATGAGGTTATCCACGCTGGACATAATGCTCGAATGCTGGGAATGATAGCGTGAGACATGAATCTTGCGCTGCACCTTACGATATGTGGATTGATAGCGGCGTTCGAGCTGTTCGATCTCTCGCTCCGCATTTTTCTTTTGCACAGAAGCGTATTCGACTTGCTGGAGATACTTCTCCGCTCGCGTTTGATACTCGGATGCCACCTCCGTGAGCAGCTCGACATCATAAGGAGGTGCAGCGTTCATCTGCTGAACTCCAGCCTTTAACTTCGACAGTGCATTCTCCTCTTGCGACCACATGCGGACCAGATGATGGCGCGCGATTAAGCTCTGCCCTTTCTCATAGGCTTGGTCGCCTCTAGATTGCAGACGCCTTGCTTGCTCCATGGATTGATCCAGCCCATGAATCAAGGCTTCAAACGCCTTGGCCTGCTCGTGCTGCGCTTGAACTTCTTTCATATGCAGATCAAGCGCTTGGCGCGCTTCTTCGTATTCTTGTATCTCTTCGGAGCTCAAATGCTCAATCCGAGGCAGCTCTTGTGAGGCCTCTGCAATGGCCTTTCGCCCATAATCGCCTTGCAGCCACTCGGATTCCCAGTGCTTCTTGCGATAGAGCTGCTCCGCATGAGACGACCAAGAATGGGTGGAGACGTCGAGCTTGGAATAGGCGAGGATCTGTTCCTTCAGATCCACGATATCCTTGCTGTTGCGAAGCTTCAGCTCCTTCAATCTTTGCGTCATCTGCACGGCGTCCTTCACAAGCTGCGTTCTTGCTTCCGCATGCTTCACCGCCTCAGGCATATTGCCTTCCTTCAGTTCGCTTAGCATCTGCTCGTTCAGCTGCTCGGCACGTGCTAATGTACCATACGGGTCAATGCGAATAAGCTTCAGCTTCTGCTCCGTCACAATCGCTTCTATGTCCTGCACAGCTTGCTGTCTTGCTTCAGGAAATGCGCGATAGGATTCTGCGAATGAAGCAATGGCTTGGACATCGCTGTCATAGCGCTGCAGCAAGGCTTGAACCTGGCCCATCAGCTCATCAGCGCCTACGGGATCAAAGGCGTCCATATCATCTACAGCCTGCAGCTGCTGGATGATATGATGAGCGCGTTCTTCAAGACGAGTAAGCGGCCAGCCTCTAGCATGCTGCTCAGAACGATACAGGTGTTCAAGCTGCTGCATTCGTTCTCGACTGTCCTGCAAGCCTTGAACGAGTTCTTTTTCCGTCTCTTCGATGCCAGTTATGCGTGCGTGCAGCTGTTTGTTGCTCTCATTGCGCGAGCCAAGCAGCGTCTTCGTCTCTTGGTACTTTTTAACATAGGTTGAGGTGAGCAGCTTCACAAGCTTGGTTCTTCCAAGGTCCTCCCAGGCATGCTGCACGACAATCAAATTATCGGTCAGCTGTGCTTCGATCTCCTTGGCGCTCTGTAACGTATGTCCTTGATATAAGCTGGCAAAGGATTGAACCCTGCTCAAGCCACTGCTGGCTTCAGCCATAGCGGCTGGCAGCTGGGATAGTAAGCGCTTATATGCAATCAAGCGGATTACGAACAGCAGGATTGGAATCAACAGCGCTATCACGACTAGCGTAAGTGCGATCGTTGGCCAAGGCAGGCTTTGCATGCGCTCGGCGATGCTAGGCCCTTTGACAGGCCAAGCTTCAGTTGGCTGCTTCTGGCCGCTGTTGTTTGATGCGTCAGCACCCGATGCATCAGGGTCATTGCTCCCGCTGCCAACGGCTTCTCCGGCAGAATTGGAGGAACTGGAGGGTGCCTTCAGCCCTTCAGCTGCCTGCATAAGCGCGATGGCGGCGCGTGCAAAGTTGCCTTTTTTAGCTTCAGGGATAAAGTGTGCATCGACGAATTCGCTGAGCTTCTGACCGACCTGGCCATCCCCATTGTAATCATCGGGCAGGGCATCAATTTTTTCCTGCAGGGCGCTGTTGTTGAAGTTCATCTCCACCCGACGATCCTGTTTTGAGAGCACTATGAGGACATCGTCCGCAGTCAGCTTCCACGCTTGATAGACAGAGGTCGCATAATCGCTTGGAATTTCGCCATCAAAACTGTCTATCGTGAGCAGGTAATAGGTATACGTGTTACCTTGTGCAGCCTGCTTAATGTATGATACGGACTCTTTAGGAATCATCCCTGCCGTGTCCAGAACGAGCCCTTCCTTGGCTGGCAGTGAGGCTGCCCCAGCCACATTGGGCATGAGCAGGCTTAACATGAGCAGCAGCATAAAGGCACAAGCTGCCCATTTGCTGGAACGAGGCACAGGTACATCGTGAATGGCGGTTGTCATGCAATCTCTCCTTCTTACGGTATAGGTTGTATGTGAGCTGTTCATGAGCTTCTGAGAATAAGTGCTTTTTGAAAACAAATGCCTGATGAAGTCATCTTCAATCTTGCAGCGAGCCGGTACAGATTTAAAACATCAACTGTATGCTGCGAGGAGCAGATCGGGTTAGTGTATTCTCTATCTATTGAAATCGATTAAAGCCATTTTGTCTATGATAAGCTGTGGCTGGCTGAGAACGGAAGCCGACATTTGGACTGCGATACATACGGGCAACATCGATATTTGCCCATTGTGATGGCGCTTTTCTGCAAACGTGGAACAGGGGAACGGTGCTGATTATTACAGTAGCTGCTGTGGCGATACCACACGGTTTAGTTTGATTTCAATTAATTAAAACAATATTATTGAATTGAGTATATTGACATTCCGTTTTTATTCCATTATGATACGACTAACAATCCATGCATGGATGTGAATATGAGGTGTTGTTCATGAGTGAATCGAATATAACAGAAGCGCAATTTCTACAGTCTTACGACCCAAGCCGATATGAGCGCCCTATCGGTGTTCCAGCTGATATCGTGCTGTTTACGATATCAAGCGAGCCGGTTGCCGGCAGCACGAAGAGTCTTCCTAAGCGCGAGCTCAAGGTGCTGTTGATTAAGAGAAAAGGCCATCCTGATCGAGGGAAATGGGCGCTTCCGGGTGGATTTTCCTCACCCCAGGAGACGCTCTATGAGGCAGCGAAGCGCGAATTGAAGGAAGAGACAGGGCTTGATCGCATTCATTTTGAGCTGCTAGGGCTGTATGACACGCCAGGGAGGGATAAGCGCGGCTGGGTCATCTCAGCGGCATTCGTAGCGCTCCTTAATGAACGCTATCTGGCGAAGCGGACGGCACAAGATGATGCAGAAGAAGTAGGGCTGTTTTCTATCGAAGAAGCACTTTCGCTAGAGCTTGCCTTCGATCATCGCGATATTATTCGAGATGCGCTGAAGCATACCGAGCGCCAGATGCTAAGCACGACGATAGCCCGCGAACTGCTCGATCCTGAATTCACCATAGCGGAGCTGCTGCAGGTAATCCAGACGGTCGTGCCTGAATACGCAATGACAAAATCAAACTTTATACGCAAGCTGTTAATGACGAAGAGCCACCCTATCATAGAACCTGTGGAAGGCAAGTTCTCCACGGCCTACTCGCAGCGTCCAGCCCAGTTGTACCGCTTCGTAGAGGGCTATGAACCTGTTCTGTCTCTGTATGGCGATATCTCGCCGCAACAAGATTAAAGTTGGCGCTTAGGCATCATGGTGTATGTGATGTTCCAGCCTGAGCATAATGGGAGTATCAGCGTTGAGGGCTCATTTTTGAAGGGAGTGTCCAGAGCATGGATCAGAATCATTTAACTTTGCACACGGATAAATATCAAATTAATATGATGTACGCGCACTGGAAGAATGGCAATCATCATAAGATAAGAGCTTTCGAGGCGTATTATCGTAAAAATCCATTTCAAGGCGGCTATGCAGTATTTGCTGGACTTGAACGCATTCTTCAATATTTGGAAGGGCTCCGCTTTGATGAGAGCGATATTGCTTATTTAAGAGAGCAAGAGGAGCAGTATGATGAAGAATTCCTTCAGGAGCTGCGGCAATTTTCCTTTACAGGAGAGGTGTACTCGGTGAAGGAGGGCACGATCGTGTTCCCAAACGAGCCGCTTATTCGTGTGGAGGGGCGCTTGTTCGAGATCCAGCTCGTGGAGACGGCGATTCTTAACTTTATGAATTATCAGACCTTGATCGCAACCAAGGCGGCTCGCATCAAGCAGGTTGCAAATGACGGCATCCTGCTTGAGTTTGGGACAAGACGCGCGCAAGAAGCTTCGGCTGCGCTCTGGGGAGCACGAGCTGCTGTCATCGGCGGCTTTGATGCGACGAGCAATCTGCTGGCAGGCAAGCTGTTCGGCATTCCTACCAAAGGCACTCATGCGCACGCTTTTGTACAGGATGCCAGAACCGAGCTGGCTGCCTTCGAGGCCTACGCCAATGCGCTGCCAGACCACGTCACTTTGCTCGTCGATACCTATGATACCCTCAAGAGCGGAGTGCCTAATGCAATTAAGGTTGGACATAAGCTGAAGGAACAGGGGAAGACGTTAAGAGGCATTCGTCTCGACAGCGGCGATCTTGCATATTTGTCGCGTGAAGCAAGAAGAATGCTTGATGAGGCAGGCTTGCCAGAAGTGAAGATCGTCGCATCAAACGATCTTGATGAGTACACGATTCAGAGCCTGCTGTCGCAAGGCGCGCGCATCGATACATGGGGGGTTGGCACCAAGCTGATTACGGCCCAGGATTCGCCATCACTTGGCGGGGTCTACAAGCTGGTAGCGAAGCTTGAAGGAAATGAATGGGTGCCAACCATTAAAATATCCGGCAATCCAGAAAAGGTTACGACGCCTGGACGCAAGCAATTGATGCGGATCATCAACCGGCATTCCGGCCGTGCAGAAGCCGATTATCTCATGGATGTGGAGGAGAGTCTTGAGGGAGTAGAGAAGCTAAAGCTGTTCGATCCTATTCATACGTATCTGCATAAGTTTGTGACCGACTTTGACGCGGTGCCGCTTCATGAGCTGGTGTTCAGCAAGGGAGAGCGCACAACGGCTGCTCCCGCCCTTGATGAGCTGAGGGCATATCATGCTGAGCAGAAGGGATTATTCTGGAATGAATACATGCGCAATCTGAATCCTGAACGCTATCCTGTGGATCTTAGCCAACAGGTGTGGGATACGAAGATGAAGCTGATTGCAGAGCACACGAAGAAGGAAGGGTAGCGAAGAGGAGGTAGAATCTATTGCGAATTGGCATATTTGGCAGCGCTTTTGATCCGTTTACGAATGCTCATGGCTTCACAGCATACAGCATCGCAGAACGAAGAAGATTGGATAAGGTTATCTTTGTGCCCTCAGCGGACCTTAGAAGCGATAAGGAACTGCAGGCGAATAATGAACACCGTTGGCAGATGCTTCAGCTTGGCATTCAAGACGGACCGCTTAATCAAGAGGGAGCCTCGCTCTTTGAAGCAAGCCGCATCGAGTTGGATGCGACAGCAGGAACCCATTATACGCTGCATACGATGAATCAATTCAAAGAGCAGTACCCTGAGGATGAACTGTTTTTTATCATGGGAGCTGATCTGCTGCCGAATCTGCATGAGTGGCGTTATGGAGATGAGCTCGTTAGCCAGCATCGGTTTATTGTTATGGCGCGCGGCGGTTATGACATGCTTGAGATTATTGCCAGAAATCCGCTTCTTAGACGTCATGAGATGAACTTTGACCTGCTGCACAAAGGACTTGCCATTGAGATATCTTCAACTTATATTCGCGAGGAGCTTCGAATGGGAGCGAGCCTGCCACGCTACTTGATGCCGCGCTCGGTGGAGGATTATATTCTTGAGCATCGGCTGTATCAGGCCACATCGTTATTGCCATCTGTCACAGAGCTAAAATAGCAAAAGGGAATCACAGGAAGCTGCTGCTTCTCGTGATTCCCTTTTGTGCATGTGCTTGTATAAGGAATGCTCTCGTGAAATCAATTCATGTCCTCACCTGATTCGCAGGCTCTAGTCTAAGCAATCGCGGCGCTAGCGCTTCGAACCGCTTGATTCTCTGAGAACAAGCTCAGTCGGCAGGCTAAGCGTGCTAAAGGATGGCTCTGAGGTTCCCACCATATCGATAATCTTCTGCACAGCTGCCTTCGACATCTCATAGAGCGGAAGCTTGACTGAGGACAGCTTAGGCACCGTTCTCGAAGCCAGATCAATATCGTCAAAGCCGATAACTGCAATCTGTTCTGGAACCCGAATGCCGTGCTCGTGCAGCACTTCAATAATGGACAGAGCCATGTCATCGTTAGATGCAAATATTGCAGTCGGCAGTTCCTTAGAAGCGAGCAGCTTTCTCATCTCCGTGGCCGCACGCTGCTTGCTGAAATGGCCATTCAGCACAAAGGAATCCTTCACGGTCAATTCATGCTTTCGCATCGTATCCAGATAAGCCGTGTATCGTTCCTTGCCGGAATACGTATTCTGCTCACCGCACACGATGCCAATCTCCTGATGCCCAAGGGCAATCAAATGCTCGATAGCCGCAACGGTTCCATCATAATCCTTCGAATTAATGACAGCCAGATGTCCTTTATCGAGCCGTTCAGCAAGAATCTCTGTAATGTCATAGTCAATGATGACAAGAGGCGCGTTGAGATCGGAGAGCTCACGGACAATCTCGATATCCTCTTGAATGCCAACCAATATACCTCCATCAATACGCTTCTGCATGAAGGCCTGCTTAATCTTTTGAAAGTCCTCTCGGCTATATACAGTATGAATAAGGACATAGAAGCCCTTGGCATTGGCTGTATCGACAACCGCTTCAACAAACGGGGCAAAATAGTTATTTTGATAGATCCGATTGCCTATGTTTTTGCCGCTTAGACTTATTGCAAATAAACCAATGGTATCCGTACGCTTGCCTGCAAGGGCGCGAGCAAAACTATTGGGTTCATAGTGATGCTCTTCAATGACCTTCAATACCTTGACTCTGGTCTCTTCGGGGACGTTCGGATAGTTGTTAATGACACGAGATACGGTACTTCGGGATACTCCGGCGAGCTTGGCAATATCTTCGCTGCGCATACTTCCTCCTTGTGAAACGCCCGTTGTTAACCTGATTGTACAGGGGAAGGACTCGAACTGGCAAGCACTCCTATTCGATCCAACATTCTGAAGCAACAAAGGAATGGCGTTAGTGGTGATCGCGTACGTAAGAAGATGCGATTCTACCCCATTTGGTTATTTTACAAAAACAGAAATATTTATTTTGCTTTTGTACTTTTATAACGAAATATTCACAAAACAAATATAAACAAACATATTATACCTTTGTTTATGTTGACTTGAGCGCAGGATCTGATACGATAAAGATAGAGATCTCAAGAGAGAATAAGGGAGAGAATCATGATGGAACAATTGACAATCGTGAAACCAACTGCTCAGGATGTGCATGCGAAGGCGCCATTCCTTCGTGAAATGATGGAGATTACGTATACGATGTGGAAGAATGGCTGGGATGAGCGCAACGGCGGCAATGTCAGCTATATCGTTGACGAGGCGGAAGTGGCGCAATATATCGACATTACGAAGATCGATCGTACGCTGAACCTGACATTCCCTGTGTCCGAGCTTGCGAACAAATATTTTGTGGTAACGGGATCTGGCAAGTATTTTAAAAATATGATGGCTGACCCTGAACATAATCTTGGTGTAATTCGTGTAACGGAGGACGGCAAGAGCATCGATATTTTGTGGGGATTAAAAGGCAATGCGGTGCCAACAAGCGAGCTGCCTTCTCACTTTATGAGCCACATTGAACGATTGAAGATGGATCCGAGCCATCGTGTGGTCATGCATAATCATGCGACGAATGTGATTGCCATGACCTTTATTCACGCATTGGATGAGAAGGGCTTCACGCGAACATTATGGGAAATGTGTACGGAATGCCTGGTTGTATTCCCAGACGGCATTGGCATCTTGCCTTGGATGGTGCCTGGCAGCACAGAGATCGGCCGTGCTACAGCGGAGAAGATGAAGAAGCATCGCGCAGTGATCTGGCCTCATCATGGAATCTTTGGCACAGGCACTACAATCGATGAAGCGTTCGGCTTGATTGAGACTATCGAAAAGGCTGCTCAAATCTACATGCTCATCGTAAGCTCTAATCAGCCGATCCTACAGCGCATCACAAACCAAGAATTGATTGATCTGGCAAAGGCATTTGGTGTTGAGCCGATGGCCGGCATTTTGGATTAATAAATGGAATAGCATGATCGCAACAAAGAAGACCTGATTTCATTATTGAAGTCGGGTCTTTGTTTATGATTGACGAAAAGTATCGTTTAGGACAAGGATTAGAGAATCGACTGGCGAAACGTTCACTATAGAGAGGTGCTGCTGGTCTCATCGTTAAGACCCGAATTGTCAAGATGATCAGTAGCGATATGGAGGATCATTCACTGACCTAACATGACGACATCTGAGGAGGAGAAGTAAGAATGGGAGGTTTATCGATTTCTTTGTGGGGAATTGCTGCAGAAGGTAGCACAGTACAAGCGAATCAACATGAAAGGGGAACGATGACCTGGTATCCAGTTGCAGGTGATCATCGCGCTGCTGCGTGGGTAATCTGTCCCGGCGGCGGATACGTGATGCGGGCTTGCCATGAAGGAGAAGCGATTGCAAAATGGCTGAACCGCTTAGGGATGACGGCATTCGTTCTGAATTACAGCGTGCATCCGCATCGCTTTCCTACGGCGCAGCTTGAAGCTGCACGCGCGATACGCCTGCTGCGCTATCATGCAGAGGAATGGAGAATCGATTCATCCCATATCGGAATCATGGGCTTCTCGGCAGGAGGGCATCTTGCTGCTGGAGCGGGAACAAGATATGACCTTGGACAACCTGATGCGCTAGACCCTGTGAATCAGATGAGCAGCAGACCCGATGCCCTAATATTAAGCTATCCCGTCATCACTTTTCTGCCTCCACATGCTCATGAGGGCTCTGTTCTCCATTTGCTTGGCAATTCATGTGATGAAGAGATGCGAAGGCTGCTGTCTCATGAACGGCATGTGACTTCAGATACGCCAATGACGTTTATTTGGCATACGGCTGATGATGAGGCCGTTCCTGCTGCGAACAGCATCGCTTTTGCCGAAGCTCTAAAGCAGCATGGAGTGCCCCATGAGCTCTGCATCTATGAGAGCGGACCACATGGGCTCGGCCTCGCTTCTGGGCATCCGCATGCGAAGGAGTGGACAACGCATGCGGAGGCATGGCTTAAGCGCCAAGGATGGCGTTAGTCCGCATAGCCGGCAGCCCATTCTTCAATCTGATCGGAACGATAGCGGTGAGTACCCGGCTCCTGCCGATTGGCTGCTTCAATCATGGCCATGGCAATATGCTTAGCTTGAATTGGACGATAGCGCTTAAGCGGACCGATGAGCATCCATGAGAAGAGCGGGCTCAGCTGCTGGGCGAACTGCTCTGCAGTCCGCTCTTCTTTGCGATCGCCAAGTATAAGCGAGGGCTTGAGAATGTGCAGCTCAGGAAGCTGCAATTCCTCAAGTGAAGCCTCCAGCTCCCCCTTCACGCGGCTGTAGAAGAAAGGCGACTTCGGGTCAGCGCCCATCGCAGTAACGACCAGAAAGCGTTTGGCACCCGCCCGCTTCGCGCATTGAGCCGCCTCAAGCGGGTAATCATAGTCCACCTTGCGAAAGGCAGCTTGAGAACCTGCCTTTTTGATCGTTGTCCCCAGACAGCAGTAGACATCGTCCACGTTGAATAAAGATTCGTGCTCTTTTAACTTATCGAAGGCGATCAAATGCTCTTCATAAACCGCATCCTGCTTGTTCAGCTCTCGTCTCGTTAGTACGACAATTCGTTCATAACGGAGCGTTAAGAGTGAGAGCAGATGTCCTCCGACAAGGCCTGTTGCACCAAGAAGCAAGGCGCTCTTTGACATGGTCGTACCCTCCTGTGGCGAGCATGTAATGGATAGAAAAATAAAATAAAGGGAAGAGCATTCATAAATTATTCATAAATCCTTATATCATGTGAATCTTTCTAATCTTTCATATCGAAGTATATGGATACGGATATGAAAAATGAGCAGGGCTCTCCCTGCTCATTCTAATGTTCATAGACAGCTGAGACTGTGATACGCTCTATGGCTGCCGCTCGGGAAGCTGTTCTACATAGCTGTCTGATAGATTTAAGAGCTGCAAGGCTCGTTCATACTCCTCATTGCTGGAGTTCAAGGCGTCTATACTTTGTTGCTTTAATAGATGCTCTTCTCCGTCCTCATACCCGCTGCCGGATACGAATAGGGTCGTATCGTTGACATAGGAACCGCTAGGCAGATAATAGCGCTCAGGCAGCAGGTTGCTGGATTGATTAACCATATCCTGGCCAAAGTGAATTTGCTCCTCAAGCGAAATGCCAAGCAAATTCGCGATTGTAGGCAGCAGATCTACTTGGCCGCCAGTGTGGCTGCTAACCTCAGGCTCGATGCCTTCACCTAGAATAAGCAGCGGAATATTAATCATATCTGCATAGCCGTATTCGCGTCCGTGAATCTCGGCCATCAGATCTTTCTCATGCTGATCGAGAGAGTAGAGCGGCAGTCCGAGATGATCACCATAGATAACGATCAGGCTGTTGTCCCATATTCCTGATTGTTTGAGCTCTGTAATGAATTCCCCTAGCGCGGCATCCGCATAGCTCTGCGCTCTTAGGTAATCGCCAACCATCGTCTTCTGATAGGCTTCTGGAAGCACAATCTTGTCTTTCTCAGGAGGCGTTGTATAAGGATGGTGCGCTGTCATAGAGAGAACATGCGCATAGAACGGCTGCCCGCTATTGGCCATGTCCTTCAGCTTCGTCATCGACTTCCGATAGAGCACTTCGTCTGAGGCGCCAAAAAATATTTGATCCTCGTCGCCAAAGTATTCCGCATCATAATAGTGATCGAACGAAAGTGCTTCATACAATTCTTTACGGTTCCAGAATTCGACGACATTGGTATGGAAGGTGGCGGATTGATAGCCCGATGCCTTTAATAACTTAGGCAAGCTTGGCAGCTCCTTCATCGCATACATCTGAGAGGCAGCGCCAGTTCGAGGAATATACATGGAGGAGTTAACGACGAACTCCGCATCCGACGTATTGCCTGAACCGACCTGCTGATAGAATTTTGGAAAATAAAGAGATTCGTTCATGAGCTTATTCATATTCGGTGTTACTTCTTGCCCATCCACCTCAAGACCAAGCAGGAAGTTCTGAAAGGACTCCAGTTGAATAATGATCAAGTTCTTCTCCTTGGCGATGCCTTGAAGCTTAGGTTCATTCACCGTTTTTACTTTTTTAATCTCATTAATGGAAGCTTGGGTGATCTCGGTGTGAGGAACCATATCAGGCTTCTTTGCAGCGGAAAGAATCGTATACGCCTCATAATTCAATATCCCCATCTGTTCAGCCTTTACTAGCTCATTCATACTCGCCCGATTCGGCAAAATGTTAAACATACACACGATCAATGACAGCACAAATACCGTAGTGACTGTGCTTTTTCTTACTCTTCCAGAATGTTTGGAACGCCATTTCTTCGCATTATTGCTTCGGTAAAGCCAGATTGCGAGCACAATGACATCAATAAAAATAAACAAAAAATAAGGATCTAATAGTGAAAAGACACTGTTTTTAACCGCTGTCACTTGATTCACTTGATCCAATGCCTTGTAAGTCACGATAACCCCGTAGTACTTATAATACATAATGACAGCAAACAAGATGCCAGTCAGAACGAGATTGACGGTTAGATAGATCGGGATCTTGCGTTTGGTAGCAAACCACTCAATCAGACAGAAGAAGATCCAAATGAAGGGCAGTTCCTTAAAGATCAGCGTCCAGGAAGGACCATCATCAAAAATAACAAACCAAGCCAGCCAGCTCTTAACTAGAAGAACGACGGTGAAGAAGAGAAAGGGCTTAATTTGCATCCACCGTTTCGGTGTGGATTGCAGCTCCAACACCACCAACACCTACTTTCAGCAATGTTCTGAACATTTGCAGAGTGGACCAGACTCTGAAATATAAAGATATTGTATATAGTGACACATAACGAAAAGAGGTTCAATGCTCATCTGCTCGGATTTGTGCTCAGTTTTTCAACATAGCGTGAATTTTTGAAGCCAATCAACCTTTTTCAAAGAAGCCCGAGGTTCTCCATGATGTGCAATCCAATAGGAAGGAGGCTAAAAAAGAATTTAATATACATGATGTATAATACTTCACAAATTTGACAAACGATTGTATACTGAGATCAAGCAACAGGCTTACGGCGTGCTGTTCCTAGCTTCGGATGAATCTCGCTTTATGACAGGTGCTGAACTTGTCATCGATGGCGGATGGACAGCCCTTTGATCCACCTTTATCATTCATTGAAGTTTAATCATGGGTGATTGTATTGCAGCAGCCGCTGTCAGCTAAGGCTTGGCAGCGGCTGTTTCTCTTTAGAAGAGGGCTTTTAGGAATATCGAGATACGGGATTAATAATATAGGGGCCTTTGAGCGAAAGATTAAGAATCTGTTCTGCCATATCGATCTCGTCATAAGGCATCTGCTGCTCCACCCACCATATGATAACCTCCAAGATTGCTGATTCTACGAATTTAATAATAACCTCGCGCTTGGCAGTAAGGTTCTGATCATCCGGCTCGGTGTGATTAATGCCGTAGGTAACAAATTCATGCAGCACAGCAGAAAGGCCTGCCGTGAAGCAGGGGACACGATTAGTAACGAGCATCGCACGGTAAAGATGATAGTGCTCGGCAATATGATGGAAGATGCCAACGAACAGCGGATGGGGCTTGTCTGAGGTGAATTTGCTTTCGATCATCGTCTCCCATTTGACATTCACGACGGAGTTCAATTCCTTCAAGACTTGATCGACAATGCAATTAAGCAGCTCATGCTTGTCCTTAAAGTGCAAATAAAAGGTAGCCCGTTTGATCGTTGCTCGATCGACGATATCCTGAACCGTAATTTGCTCAAGATCCCGCTCTTCCATCAGGGTTATGAAGGCATCTTGCAGCAGTCGGCGAGTGCGGATCACACGCGGGTCCTTTTTAGGTTCCGTTTTCATGATCAATCATTATCCTTTATCCAATTTTTCTACTCAGTATACCATGCCCGTGGAATAGTAGAAAAGAAAGCCGCGACCACCTAGACAAAGAAATACCGCTCCAACTTCTTAGAAGTCAAAGCGGCATGATCTAACAGTGCGCAGAGGATTAGTCCTCATCCTCGTCGTCCTCATCTTCATCCTCATCATCATCGTCATAGTCTACGCTGTCCTCATCTTCGTCTTCATCCTCATCTTCGTCGTCGGAATTGTCCTCGTCGTCTTCATCCTCATCTTCGTCGTCGGAATCGTATTCGTCGTCTTCATCCTCATCTTCGTCGTCGGAATCGTATTCGTCGTCTTCATCCTCATCTTCGTCGTCGGAATCGTATTCGTCGTCTTCATCCTCATCTTCGTCGTCGGAATCGTATTCGTCGTCTTCATCCTCATCTTCGTCGTCGGAATCGTATTCGTCGTCTTCATCCTCATCTTTGTCGTCGGAATCGTCCTCGTCGTCTTCATCCTCATCTTCGTCGTCGGAATCGTATTCGTCATCTTCATCCTCATCTTCGTCGTCGGAATCGTATTCGTCGTCTTCATCCTCATCTTCATCCTCATCCTCATCGTCATCATCACTGCTGACAAGGAGTTCCTCGTCTTCCTCATCCTCGTCCTCATCTGCTTCAAGATCCAAATCGATCTCGAATTTTGTTCCGTCCACAAGCTCTACTTCTACCTCTTCAACTTCGTCCCAATCAATATCGGACAGCCAAGCTAATAGAGAGGACTCTTTCTCTTCTGTAAGACCTGCCTCGACGAGATCATCATAATTGTAGCTTTCTGACTTGCCGTTTTCATATTCAACTTCGATGTCATCAATATTTTCTATTGAATGGCTTAACAATTCGGATTTCACTTTATTGAATTTTTCCAATCTTATCAATCCTCTCTAATTTAGAAGTAGAAAGAAATACTTGATTTACTCTATTCTATGTAAACTCGATGTAGTTGCTTGGGTAAATAGGGGGATTCACGCGCGGATGTTTTGATGTTGTACAGACGTATATTTTCCCTATTAACCTGTAATCGCCCTTACTGATTCTCTTAAAATCACATATTTTAATGCATATCGTAGTAGAGAAGGGGCGAATTCTATGAAAGGGTTGATTCTTTGTGCAGGCAGAGGCAGCAGGCTCCAGCCTTTCTCTTACCTAACCTCCAAAGTACTTTTGCCCGTCGCAAACAAGCCACTTATTTTTTATAACATTGAAAAATGCATTGCGCTAGGGATCACGGACATTGGTCTTGTTATTCGGCCTTCACAGCGCGACATGTTTCTGGATGCTGTAGGCACTGGAGAGCGATGGGGCATCCGCTTAACCTACATCTATCAGCATCATCCAAGAGGGATAGCAGACGCGGTCAGACAAGCGGAGGCGTTCATCGCTAACGATGCGTTTTTGCTCTTGCTTGGCGACAATTTGATCGCGAACTCCTTGGAGGCGATGACGCAGTCCGTCATTCAAAATGGTCACGATGGAGCGCTCCTGCTTGGAGAAGTGACGAAGCCGCAGGACTATGGCATTGTCGAGATTAAAGACGGAGTCATTATTGGATTGGAAGAGAAGCCTGCTCAGCCAAAGTCAAATCTAGCCATCATGGGAGCTTACGCATTTACCCCCAAGATCTTCAGTGCCGTTCGTTCGATCTCGCCATCGCAGCGAGGGGAGTATGAGATGACGGATGCGATATCTTATCTAATCGACCAAAAGCATTCGATATCTTATGACGTGACGTATGATTCCCATACTGATGTCGGGACGACGGAACGATGGCTTGAGGCAAACCGATGGATGCTCGATAAGCTTGCAGGGCAGAAGAGCGGAGCTTATGCAAGTGGGACGAATACCGTCATTCCGCCTGTGCTTATCGATCCGAGCAGCAAGCTTGAGCATTGTACGGTTGGTCCTTATGTGGTTGTTGGTCCTCATGTTGTGCTCAAGGATTGTGAGGTAGAGGACAGTATCCTCTTGGAAGAAGTGTTCTTAAGCCGCTGCAAGCTAAAAGGATCAATCGTAAGCCGCCAATATGCGGTGCCGCCACTTGAGGGGGATGCTTGATGAACATTTTGGTTATAGGAACAGGCTATGTTGGAGCAACAACAGCAATACTGCTGGCAAAGCTAGGAGCTAACGTAACAGGGCTTGATCTTGATGAAGGAAAGATTAAGCAGCTGCAGAATGGAGTACTCACCTTCTATGAACCGGGCTTAGAGCCGCTTCTTCAAGAGCAGATGCAAGAAGGACATCTAACCTTCACGACCAATGCAATGGCTGTGGAGCAGCATGAGATCATTTTTATATGTGTGGGAACACCATCACGCTATGACGGCAGCACAGATCTATCCGCTGTACGGAAGGTTGCTGAACGTATCGGGCAGCAGATGTCAAGTCCTAAGCTTGTCGTAATCAAGAGCACCGTCCCGCCAGGCACGCAAAAGCGGGTTAAACGGTGGATACAGGAGAAGCAAATCAAGCCCATCTCATTTGATGTGGTATCCAATCCTGAATTTTTAAGAGAGGGCAATGCGGTATACGATGCCTTTCATCCCGATCGCATCATTATTGGGAGTGATACAGAAGCAGCGGGCAAGCAGGTGCATGCGCTGTTCGATGCTATTGAGTGTCCCGTCGTTCTTACGAATCCTCAGACCGCAGAAATGATTAAGTACGCCTCGAATGCTTTTTTGGCAGCCAAAATCTCTTATATGAATGAACTTGCTAGATTGTGTGATGAAATCGAGGTATCCGTCACGACGGTTGCTGAAGGAATGGGATACGATCCGAGAATCGGGCGCTCGTTTCTGCAAGCAGGGATTGGCTACGGCGGCTCCTGCTTCCCCAAGGATGTAAGGTCTCTATTGTCGCTAGGGGCAGAGCTTAATACGGAGCTTGGCATCCTAAAGCGAGTCGTTGACGTCAATCATTCGCAATATCGTTATTTGATGAAAAAAGTAAAGCGCAAGCTCGGTCTCTTAAGAGGGAAGCGGATCGCAATCTTGGGTCTTTCCTTTAAGCCGGAGACGGATGATTTAAGAGAAGCGCCAGCCTTGGCTGTCATTAGCGAGCTGATGGAGCACGGGGCTTTGCTTAAGGTGCATGATCCTGTAGCAAAGCTGCCAAGGGAGATGCAATTTCCATCTATCAAATCTTTTCCAACTATTGAAGAAACACTGCTTGGCGCACATGCTGTCATCTTATGTACAGAGTGGAAGGCATATGTGGAGGGAGATTGGGAGAGCTGGAGACCGCTTCTCACAGAACCTTATGTATTTGATGGACGCAATGTGCTGAATGCAGGCAGGCTGAAGTCTTTGGGTTACCATTATGAGGGGATAGGGGCTAGGTGAGAAGCATGAATCGCATCTTAGTAACAGGTGCAGCAGGCTTTATCGGCTCGCACTTATGTGAGGAACTGTTAAAGGATGAAGGCAACGAGGTGATCGGTCTTGATGCTTATCTTGATTACACGACACCGGTCTGGGTTAAGGAGCGCCATCTGTCATCCCTTCTTACCCACCCTCGATTCAAGCATGTGAAGGATGATCTGTTAACGGTTAACTGGGAGCAACTGCTCCCAGGCATTGATATTGTCTATCATCTGGCAGGCATGCCGGGTGTCAGGGCAAGCTTCGGCCCAGACTTTGCGTTATATGCAAAGCACAATATTGTGGCGACACAGCGCCTGCTTGAAGCGTGCAAGGACAGCCTGGTGAAGCGTGTAATCTTCGCCTCTACCTCCTCTGTCTATGGAGAGAGGAAGGGGAAAGTTGATGAGGATGATCTGGTGCTTCCTCTATCTCCTTATGGGGTGAGCAAGCTGACCTGTGAGCATCTGTGCCGCATATATAGTGAGCAGGAAGGAATTCCAATCGTCATTTTGCGCTTTTTCACCGTATATGGACCTAGACAGCGGCCGGATATGGCGTTTCATCGGTTTATTAAGCATATGGTGGAAGGCGTGCCTATTCCGCTGTATGGAGACGGCACTCAGAGCCGGGATTTTACTTATGTTGGCGATTGCGTGCGAGCCGTGGCGGCGGCTGCTACAGCCAAGCATCTTATTGGAGAAACGATTAATATTGGCGGGAGAGAGCGAGCGTCCATTAATACTTGCATCGCACTGATCGAGCAGCTGCTAGGACAGAAGGCGAGCATCCGTTGGATGGGGCATCCTGCTGGAGAGCCGAAGAGCACATGGGCTGATGTATCCAAGGCAGAGAAGCTGCTTGGCTATGCTCCTGTTGTAGACTTGAAGGATGGATTAGCAGCACAAATTCGATATGTGCAGGAATTGTATAAGAGATAGTCGACAACCCGTCATGCAGCATAAACGAAAAATCGTAAAAAAACCTCTGCACCCTTATCGAAGGCGTGCAGAGGTATTGTCTTGCCTTTATCCCCATACGGACAAAATGTCTTGAGCGACTCGGTCCCAATGGAAGCGCTGCTCTGCTAGGCGCCTGCCTCTTAAGCCCATCTGTCTGCACTCATCCATATTGCTAAGCAGATGGTTCAATTTTTCAGCGTAATCAAGCGGATTATCCGGATCTTCGACGAGAAGTCCATTGTTGTTCATGATGATTTCAGGATTGCCTCCCCGAGCGGTGGTCATGAATGGGAGACCCGCTGCCATCGCCTCATAATGAACTCTTGCAAGCGGCTCGTTCCAAATGGAGGTGCATACAAAGACATCAGCGGCTGAGAACCAGCGATGAACCTCCTGTGCATCGATATACCCGGTCGTTATTACAGGGAGCGGAGACCGCTCTGCAATGGCGCGCACATATCCGATGTAGTCGCTGACCCGATTGTCACTATACCAAGCCCCTCCAACGACGACAAGCACTGCATTGGAATGTTTCACATGCGACATGGCTCTGACGAGTACATGCGGTCCTTTGTTGCGTGAGAGCCGTCCGACAAACAGGATGACTTTTTTGGAGTCAAGCTGGTGCTGGGCGCGCAGTGATTGGCGTATGGACATGGCGGATTGAGATTCCAGCCAAGGGGCAAAGCGGTCGAGATCGACGCCGGAATAGATGGTGCGAAGCTTGGGCTCGACGTCAGGAAAGTAGCGGGCGATCTCAGAGCCGATATAATTGCTGATGGTTACGATGCGCTCGGTATGTGCAATAACAGCCTGAGCTTCTTCTGGCCTGATCTTTGCCGGATTGAACATGTCATTGTGCATGCTGAGTACAATGCGCGAGCTTGGAGCAACACTGCGTACCGGCAGCACCATCCGAGGGCGATTGAAGATATGAATGACATCATAGTGCTCACCACTAGCACTTAAGAACTGAACGACACCATCTGCATAGGTCTCAAACACGCCTCCCGATGGAATACGAACATACCGGACGCCATGAACGACTTCATCTGCCGGCAGCTCAGGATCATCTCTGCCCACTATCGTTATTCGATGATATTGGCTGATCTGGCGGGTCACTCCACCGATATAGGTTTGGATTGCTCCGCCCCTAATATTGGGCACCGGCAGCTTCTCTGTACAGATTAACAATACATTCATCGCCGTCTCCTCCTTTCATCAAGCTGTCTTCCGTGTTCGGATCTGGCGTCTAGTTCTTCTTATCGTGCGTTTTGCTGCACTGCGTCTTTGCTGGAGTGAGCGTTTGGCTGTGGTTTGTCGTCTTTTCGTGCGGACTGGCCGTTTTGTCTTTTGGCGAGAGTTTGAGTAGGAGCGTGAGCTTTTTCGTTTGAGGGAGCTGCTCTTGCCTTTTCGTGATCGTCTTGATTTGGCAGCGTATTTTGGCACTCTTCTTCTACGAACGGGGGGGGACGTCGCTTCTGCAGCAGGGAGAGCGCTAAAGAGAGGGGGTTCTATGGGCAAGGGATTAACTGCAGGATCCTCTACCGCGACAGCAAGGGAGGGTTCAGATGCGGCTTCTTTGCCGTCATCATGGGCTGATCCAGCACGGTTTGCGATCTCCTTCGATTGCAAGTTCAAGGTGGATGTGCTATCCTGCTCATTCCATGTCGGCGTTTCTACTCCGTCTAGGGTCGCGGATGCGGTGCCATCAAATGCAAATGCAGTTGCGTCGCTTGATGCAGATGGGACAACACCGATAGGAGGGAGGGGAAGGTCCCACTCCATTTCAACAGGTTGAACGATATAATCTCCTGCCGGGTATTTATCGATATCCTTCCACAGTTCTTGCAGCGCTTGGGCTTTGGTGCTTTCTGTAGTGAGCACACGCTGGAGTATAGGGGTAAGCTCCATATTCATGAAGGTCACTGGATCAAATACAATCTCTTTGACGTGCTTGTAGAACTCGTTAGGGAATGCCATATCAATCCATAGAATTTCGAACATTTCGCGATCCATCGGATTGCCTTGGTTGTAGGCTTCAATCATGCCGCGTATCCAAGTAAGATCCCAGACGCCCATATCGTCCATCGTGCTTGTAATCAACTTGCGCAAATCCCGAAACGGAAGATCATAAGCGACCCCATCCAGATCAATAACCCAGATTCCGCCTGGCCCCATTTGGCCATTGGACCATCCATAGTCCTGATGGGCAAGTCCCCAATAGGACTCTCCCATTGCGGTCATCTTGGCATAGCTTGAAGTGAGGAAGCGGTCAAGCGCCTCTCTTGCCTGGCGATCAAAGTCATCAACGACTTGCAGCAGAAGATCGCTCCCAGCGGTATCGCGATAAGCTTCAGCGATATGCTTGAACCAGCCAATCTTTGCAATAATCTTCTCATAGTTTTTGATCCAGCCGTATAGACGGGAGGATCTTGCGGATCCGTGCGGAGGAACATAGCCTTTGGTATGAAAGTGAAACTCGCCGAGTCCCTTGCAGAGGGCAGAGGCACCTTCTAGATCGATCTTGGATGCCTGCTGAAGCGCAATCCAATCCGTAACGATCCAGAGCTTTCCGCCTGCCTCCACATACAACTGTCCCTCTATAGTTGGTATAAGCGCAGGCACGCGAGCTCCTTGCTCCACCAAATACTGCTGTGCGCCTACGCTAAATAAGCTTCGCTGCGGGATGCGGTGCAGAACCTTGATGCTCCTCGTTCCTTTATTCGTCTCAATCTTCCAGATGGCCCCGCCCTTGTCTGGCTTAGAGGTAACGAGCACCATGCTGGACACTTGCATATCATATTGCTTCATTACTTGATAGGCGAGTTCTTCTAACTCAGGAGGCACATATTGTTCGAGGACGACTCCCGGTGACACGGTGTCCACCAAGTGATCCCATGGCACGACTTGATATTGATCCAAGAGGTTCCCTCCATTCTAAGCATTCTTTGCTGTTTGGAGATTCGTTACTGCTTCTTGGTAGGTATCCAACAGCTTTCGTGTAACATTCGTGATGTGATAGCGCTCATGCACATGCTCTCTGCCCCATTGTGCGAGCGAGCGTCGCTCCTGTTCGCTTACGTTCAGAATCCGCTCGATATCCGACATAAACTTTACAATGGTAAAGGCTTCCGGGGTGGCGCCATGGTCGCCAAACCAGCTGTCCCATGCCGCGGCAGCGTTTGAAGGTTGGATTGCGCCGATATATCCTTTTGTTCCATAAGCAATAAATGGGAGCATGCTTGCCATCGCTTCCAAGGCGACCCGACCTGTGCCAATGACACAGTCTGCTACCTGATAGTAAGCATGGATATTGGTCGTCTCGCCTACGAAGGTAACCACTTGTTGCGGAAATAACAGGTGCTCCTGCTTGGCAAGATCCGTGAGCATTTTCTCGTCTTTTCCATCTCCAACAATGATCATGTACAGTCGCTGAAAGCCGAAATTGCGAAGCGCGGAGGCTGCATGAATAACCTGCTTGCATATCTCTGCCTTTTCCCAAGACAGTCTGCTCGCATACAGGGCAATGAGCGCATCGGAAGGCAGGCCAAGCTTTTTTCGCAGGTGCTCGCGATAGACCTCGCTCCTTGCTTGATATTCACCTGTGTCAATGCCGTTTGGAATGAGATAGGATCTGATTCCGTTTGTTCGAAGCATCCGCTCTACCGCAGGACTCACGCTAATGATGACCGCATCCTTCAAGTCATCTAGGAAGCTGTGATCGTAATACGTGCCGTGGACGGTAAATACAAATGGAAGGTGGGCGGCGCAAGCGACCGCCTTGGCAATCTTCCCAGAAGGGAATTGATGGGCATGGATAATATGGACGGGGTTCCGTTCAACGATGGAGGACAGCATGTGCATAAGCTCCTGCTCGCGTTCTGTATTCGGCTCATGATTATCCAAGACGAAATCAAGCTCATACACAGGGCACCCAAGTCCAATGAAGGCTTGAAGAAGCTTTCCTTGCTTGCCGGCAACCGTTACTTTCACTCCCTGGCGAAGCAGTTCCCGAGTTAGGGAGAGGGTGTAGGTTTCTGTGCCTCCGATATTGAATTGATCAAGGACCATCAAAATGTGAAGCGGGAGTGTTTGAGATTTTACTATAGGAGATGTGCAAGGAGTTGCCTGAGGAGGTCTTTGACTGGAATCTCGCTTGCTGCTGCGGGCATCTTGCTTGGAATGTGAAGAGGTCAGGGATGCTTGCTTCGAGCTGGAGGTCTTGGCAGATGAGGACCGTTTATTGGTTTTCATTCATTCACATCCTTTCCACAGGCGTACACGTATACTGCTATTCTTATGTCACCGACTGCGAAATGGCATGTATATTCGCGGATGGATCTTAAAAAGTTGTAAATTCAGCGGTGCTTGGATGACCTTTCTATTGCATGTGAATATAGTATAGGAAGGTTAACAAGCGGCTTGAACGACTTGGATAAGGGAGGGCGCACATGCTAGAGCATAAGCACGAGCTTGAAGGGACTTATGATTCGCTGATCGAGACGATATGCGCTAGCTTCCAACTAGGTACATGGTCAGGTCATTGGGAGCGTCTTGGCGGTTCTTTCAATGAAACGCTGCGGCTTGGCACCGATCAAGGAACGTATGTCTTGCGCATGCTTAGTCCATCTATCAATTTGGAGCGCATGAACGAGCTTCAATCTATCGTTAACCATCTGCATGATGAAGGCTTGCCTGTAGCCGTGCCATTGCTAGGCAAGGAGCAGTCCTGCGCGGCAGTCTTCAACGGACGCCTGATCCAAGTCACGCCAAACTTGCCGGGAAGGCGCTTCCAATGCAAGGAAGCTCAGGTGAAAGCCAGCGGACATATGCTAAAGTGGTTCCATCGTTCCCTCCTTGGGTGTAATCTTAAGGAGAAGCCCGGCTACTCATTCTACCCCCCGAGACGTTACTACGAGGATGCGATGACGAAGCTTGGACAACTCAGGAACATTCCTATAGATGAACAGCGGCTAGCCGCATGTTATATTGAACGGACGTTAGCCTTATGGGAGCAGATGAATGAACTCCCTCGATCGATTCTTCATGGGGACTGGCATTTTTGGAATCAACTGTATACCAAGAGCGAGATTAGTGCTGTGCTGGATTATGATTATATGGAAAAAGGCATACGCATCCATGATGTAGCGTATGCCTTGTGGTGCATCTATATTTTGCTGCCAGAGCACAAAGACTCCTTCGATATGGCTTTTCTTGAAGGGTACGGGCATCTAACCGATGAAGAGCAGGCGCTCCTGCCTGATATGGTAGCGCGAATCTCGCTGTTCTTCCTGCTACACTCGCTTCATCACGTAGAGCCTGCGGCAAAGTGGAAGCAGCAGGCCATGAGACAGCTTCCCCTCCTGCAGTGGCTGGATGGAGAAGGACGGGATCGCCTGCAAGCCTATCAGACTTTGCAGATGAAGAACATGGGAGAATAGCAAGCTTTCAAAGCATTAAAGGATCACTTGAAACGCGCGCGCTTGCTATTCATGGCTTGCAACGGAGGCATGCTGCTCCTGCTTGGTTAGGAGCAATCCTATTGTTTGAGTATCGTAACAAGAACTTACAGGACAGGGAGGGGAAATGATGAAGACAGAGCAGCATATTGACATTCGGCTTCGTCCGCTACTGCTGCCAGAAGATCTTAAGCACGCCATCGCATGGTATCAGGATGAAGAGGTGCTCTACTATTCTGAGGGCATCGGTGTTCGACCATACAACGAAGAGCGGCTAGAGCTTATGTATGGCTATTTGAGCCGAATTGGCAAAGTATATATTATTGAGGCGATAGAAGAGGGACTCTGGCAGCCGATTGGCGATATCACCTTGTCTGAACAAGATCTTCCAATAGCGATAGGGCATCCGGATTATCGCTCCAAAGGGATTGGGCGCAAAGTGCTTCAGCTTATACAGGAGGAAGCGAGAAGGTTTGGATGGACAGAACTCAAGGTGAAGATGATCTATGACTATAATGAGCGGTCGAAGCGGCTGTTTACCAGCATGGGTTTTGAGGAAAAAGGACAGGGCGTTGACAGTAATGGCGTATTGTACCGAAGTTACGTATGTGCGTTGTAAGAACCGTACTTATGAGAGAGGCGTCCAATGAGGCGAATTGTAGTAGAATGGCAATAGGCGCCTCAGGAGACAATAGAAACGCTTATTTCTGTTCACAACCGAGCATTGTCGTAAACGAAACAAGCTGCCTTCGGTCGCAAACCGGAAGCAGCTTGTTTGGCTAGGCTTTTCAATATCATAACAGAGGGCTTTGACCAAGCTGAACGCTGAGCAACGTCGAATGAAGTCCTTGGCTTGTTGTTATTCCCTGCCTATCTATCGAGCATGTACGGCATCCGATGAGGTGCTGACATAGTCTAGTCTGTTAGCTTAATCTCTTTGGCTCGTCCTTTATACCATTCGAAGAAGGCGACGGCCTGCTCCAAGGGAACATCCTGAATGCTGGCGTGATAGATCGGCTTCGAGCGGTTGGTTGTTTCGATCGTGGCAAGCCCAAGCCAGCGCTGGATCGGATTGCGTGCAACTTTGACTTCAATGACCTTTTCCCGCTTGGAAATAAACATATGGGTAGACCAGCTGCCTGTTCTGAATTGTATAAAGCGCTGATTCATGACATATCGGGCATTCCGATAATCAAGGATACGAGTCAAGATGATAGAGATGAGAAGAACAGCAGCTAATACCCACCACCAGCCGTGGAATCCGAACCAAGAAGGTGTGAAATAAAGCAGGGCCCCAAGCGCAATGATAAAGATCCAGCTTGGTCTTGCAAGTCTAGACCACAGGGAGGCTTTAGGCAGCTTCTGCATCATATTACTCAGCTCATAAGCGGGTAGAATCTCTTGAATCATCGCGTAAGCCTGCTGTACAGGAAGATAGGGATATAAGGAACTGCTCGAAAGTTTCGCGTCTTCTAGTGATAGATCTCCTGCGCTTGTCAACTTTACCTCGGCTAGACCAAGTAATCGCTTCATCAAGGGCTGCTTGATCTCTACAGCTTGTACTTTGTCTTTGGCAATCGAGAAGGAGGACTCGTTCAGGACGCCTCTTACAATGTAAATATGCGAGTCATCCGATGAGATCTCGTATTTGCCATACAGCAAATAGGTACGCACCATACCAAAAGCAAGCGACAACGCGATAAGCGCCAGAATGATTATGATGGTGAGCCACCAGGAGCTAAGCACTTGGTTCGCAAGTCCTTCTGCCTCCTGCTCGACATGGAACATGTCATTGAGCTTGAAATAAAAGGATACGAGCAGCGGAATGAGCACAAGAAAGCTTAAGGATGTAAAGGAAGCTTTGATCGTATCTTTTCGAGTTGGCTGAAAATGTATGGTTCGTGTTGAACGATTCTGCGCAACAGAAATGTTGTTTGGTGCCGCTTCTTCGTCCTTGTCGAGAACTTCACTTAAATTTACATTGCAGGCTGAACGGCCGCCTGCTTGCTCTCCATGTAATCGAGCAGGTGCATGAATGCCTTCATGTGCTGCATCATCTTGATGAGAGCTGGCATTCAGCTGTTCGTCTTGGGCCTCGTCAGATCCTGTCACACGCTCGATGATCCTTGCAGCCTCAGCCTTCGTGATGGCTTTGAATACGACGGCTGCATCTTCCCCGCTGATTCCAGTCTCGAACCGAAGCGAAGTAACATGAAGCATGCGGTGAACGAAGGACGTGTGCTGGCTATGATTTTGCACCTTGGAATAAGGGATGGACTGCTTCGTTTGCTTCAGCAACCCTTTATACAGTTGAAAAGCATGTTCATCGAGTTCATAACGCTTCGTGAGCCATCTCTGTATGATCGCCATCAAGCTGATTCCAAAGATAAAGTAGAAAATGATGCGGCCGTAAAATACAAATGCAGATGTGGATTGCCACTGCAGCACGAATAAATAAAAGGCGGCGATAGCTGAATTCTTGATCAGTCTTCCGAGCTCAAACAGCATGACAAGCGGATGATAGCGCTGTGGTCTCATAAGCGGTCCACCTCGCCCACCTTCGCGTACTGTGCAATCTGATTGCGCAGTGCGACAGCAACCTCCTTCGGAAGAGCGGGGATGGAATGGGAAGAGCCCATCGTCTCTATCGAGATGGAGCATAGTCCATATTTTCTTAGCAGCGGCCCTTGAACAGTAGATACGGATTGAATTTTTGTCATGGGAACGAGCTGGTGCATTTCCTTCCACGCGCCGGACTTTAGCTGCAGGAATTGCTCATCGACGCCATAGCGCCAATTTTTATACAGCAAAAAGGGCTTGATCAAGGACCAAATGCTTGAGATTATGGACAGAATGGTAATAGCGATAAGGACCCAATAGACCCATGGATACCAATCGTAGCGATAATCGAGATAAAATAAGATCCCAAGCACGACAAATCCAATGATGTTAAGCAAGGCATCGCTGATAAGCCATACTTTGACCGCATCCTTGGACAATCGGTGCTCTGGGGATGGGATGTGCGTACTCATGATTTCACTCCTAAGTTGTTTCTGTGGATGTTAGCTGCAAGGGAACCATTCATATTATCATACTACGTGAACGTATACGAGATCGTTTCATCGTCTATTATACGATACGCTATCAACCCGCAATGGATTTCAGTGTAGATGCTGGAAGGATGCGAAGCGAGGAGGGGGAATACAGATGAACAAGTTAGTCATAATTGAGCAGCTTGAGAAGCAGCTGGCGCTGGAGGGCCATCTTATTGGGGTTGCGGCAGGCTCGGGTATGACCGCAAAGTATGCTGAACGGGGCGGTGCGGACTTTATTCTCGCGTTGAGCTCAGGACGATATCGCCAGATGGGAGTCAGCTCACTAGCTGGCTTTATGCCGTTTAAGAACAGCAATGAGCTTGTCATGGAGTTCGGCTCGCAGGAAATTATCCCAGTTGTTCGTCGTGTACCTGTCGTGTTCGGACTCTGCGCTACGGATGTTACTCTTCATCTTGATTCATATCTGGACTTGATCGAAGCACATGGCTTTGCGGGAATCAATAATTACCCGACAATCGGCATGATGGATGGACAATATCGCGAGGCGCTCGAGGAAGCAGGACTGTCTTTTGATAAAGAGGTGGAGGCGATTCGGCTTGCGAGCGAGAAGCAGCTGTTTACGGTCGCGTTTGTGTTCAATGCGGAGCAGGCGAAGAAGATGCTTCATGCTGGCGCGGACGTTATCTGCGCTCATCTAGGCTTCACCAAGGGAGGCGTGCTCGGCGCTAAGAAGGTGCTGTCGCTTAAGGAAGGTGCGCTGCTTGCGCGGGAAGTCTTTGCTGCTTGCGAGGAACAAACGCGGGCGAAGCAACCTTTTTACATGGTGTACGGCGGACCGATCAGCACGCCAATTGATGTGAAGACTATGTACAGCCTGACTGGCGCGCATGGCTATATCGGCGGCTCCTCATTCGAGCGCATTCCTGTGGAAGATACGATTGTGAAGACGGCTTTTGATTTTAAGCGGGCAGGCGTGTCGAGCCAAGATGGGGATCTGAAGCGCCACATGGAAGAACTGCGGCAGCATTATGATTATGTATCCTTTGTTAAAGAGTATGTAGCGGAGCACTACCATGAGGATATCACGTTCAGCGAGATTGCTAGACTTGCCCATGTGTCGCGAACCTATCTGAGCGCTTTGTTTAAGAAGGAGGTAGGCTATCCCTTTAGTGCCTATTTGACCGAAATCCGTATGAGCAAGGCGAAGGAGTGCATGCAAGAGGGCCATGTCAAGCTTGCGGATGTCGCAAGCCTGGTTGGATACAACGATTATGTGCATTTTAGCAAAATGTTTAAAAAGCAATTTGGCCTCTCGCCGAGAGCTTATCAGCAGCAGCTTGAGCCGAAGCAAGAGCAAGACGAAGCGTAAGGAAAGGTTTGAGTTTAATCGTACATATGCACAAGAATAGCATACATAATGACAATTATTTATATAAAAGAAAGCGTATACTTAAGTCATAAACAAAAGCAAAGAGCAATTATCCTAACAATCGAACGCTTCCCTATAGAAGGGAAGATGGACAAGGAGGAACGCCCATGAAAACGGTAGCAGTAGTAGGCACGTTTGACACAAAGGGGAAAGAATTCCAGTTTGTTCAAAGCATCTTGCAGGGTTTAGGTGTAAACACGCTTATGATTCACAGCGGCGTATTTGAACCGATGTTTGTGCCGGATATATCGAATCAAGATATCGCGCAGGCTGTTCATGAGGATATGAATGATATCGCAAGACAAAAGGACCGCGCCAGGGCGACTGAGGTGCTGGCACGCGGCTTAGAGGTGCTAATTCCGAAGCTCTATAAGGAAGGAAAGTTCGACGGGGTTCTGTCCTTTGGAGGAAGCGGTGGAACATCCATTGTTACGCCTGGAATGAGAGCGCTTCCGATCGGAGTGCCGAAGATGATGGTGTCCACGGTAGCTTCAGGCAATGTATCTCAATACGTCGGCACCAGCGATATTATGATGTATCCATCGATAGTGGACGTAGCGGGATTGAATACGATTTCTATCAAGATCTTTACGAATGCGGCACTTGCGATGGCAGGCATGGTGAAGCATGAGATTCCAGAGCAGGAAGTTGAGAAGAAGCCGTTGATAGCAGCGACGATGTTCGGCGTGACGACACCATGTGTCGATCAGGCAAGAGCCTATCTGGAAGCACAGGGCTACGAGGTGATCGTATTCCATGCGACAGGCGCAGGCGGCAAGACAATGGAGAAGCTGATCGAGTCCCACTACTTCGACGGGGTGCTTGACTTAACAACTACGGAATGGTGTGACGAATTGGTTGGCGGTGTGCTGAATGCAGGCCCGCATCGTCTAGAAGCGGCAGGTCGTGCCGGGGTGCCGCAGGTGGTCTCTGTTGGTGCGATCGACATGGTCAACTTCGGTCCTTATGATACGGTGCCAGCGAAGTTCCAAGGAAGGAATCTGTACAAGCATAATCCGACGATCACGCTCATGCGCACAACTGCGGAAGAGAACGGGCAGCTCGGCAAAATCATTGCTGAGAAGCTGAACAATGCCAGTTCGAAAACCGCGCTAATGCTGCCGTTAAAGGGCGTATCCGCGCTTGATGCCGAGGGGCAGCCATTCTACGGGGCTGAAGAGGATCGGATGCTGTTTGACACGCTGCGACAGCATATTGATGCCACGAAGGTGGAACTGATCGAAGCAGATACGCATATTAACGATGAGGCCTTTGCCCTTCAGGCGGCGAAGAAGCTGGTAGAGCTGATGCAGGCATAATCAGTCAGTGGAGCTGATCTTGACTAGACAGTATGCCGTTCGATTCAGGGCAGCATGCTCGTAGGGCAAGCAGGGGAAACAAGCAGGAACCGATATGAATCGTTCAGGATAAGCCGTTCTTTTTGACCAGCCATGCAGTACTGCAAATGCAGCACTTACGATTAAGGAGGACATCATCATGATGCATAATAGAGAAGAAATCATCAAAGCGTTGAAAGAGCAAGTCGCACAAGGCAATAGTATTCTTGGAGCAGGGGCAGGAACGGGTATCTCTGCGAAGAGCGGGGAAGCTGGCGGCGTAGATTTGATTATCATTTACAACTCAGGACGCTATCGGATGGCAGGACGCGGATCGCTCGCTGGACTTTTGCCTTATGGCGATGCAAACCAAATTGTTGTGGATATGGGTGCTGAGGTGCTTCCGGTTGTGAAAGAGACGCCCGTGCTGGCAGGGGTGTGCGGTACAGATCCATTCCGCATTATGGACGTATTCTTGAAGCAGCTGAAGGAGCAAGGCTTCGCGGGTGTTCAGAACTTCCCGACAGTTGGCCTGATTGATGGCGTGTTCCGTGCAAATCTTGAAGAGACTGGCATGGGCTATGATCTTGAGGTCGATATGATTCGCAAAGCCCATGAGCTAGATCTCTTGACTACACCTTATGTATTCGATGAAGAGCAGGCGATCAAGATGGCGAAGGCAGGCGCGGATATTCTCGTTGCTCATATGGGTCTTACAACGAAGGGAACGATCGGTGCGAAGACTGCCCTTACATTGGATGACTGCGCGGAACGCATTCAGAAGATTGTCGATGCAGGCAAGTCGGTTAATCCAGACATTATGGTCATCTGTCACGGCGGACCGATCGCTGAGCCAGAAGACGCACAATACATCTTCGAGCATACAAAAGGCGTAGACGGCTTCTTCGGCGCTTCCAGCATTGAACGCTTTGCGGCTGAAGTGGGCATCAAGCAGCAAGCAGAAGCTTTCAAACGCGTAAAGCTGAACTAAAGCATTGATCATCCATGTGCTGATAATAGATGCAAGCTCATGAATCGTGCAGGCAGCATGTGGGATTATAGATCTAAAGTGTATATAAAAATACTTGAACGATAAGCTCAATAAGGGAAGCCCGCGGCAATCGAAGCTGCGGGCTTCTTTCTTTTTCTGCATGGTTGCTTCAACGATGTCAGATCATGTTCTGTCTTGTCACATGCATATGTAAATGCAATAATATGAAAAAGGTAACATTTACATCTTGAATCATCATTAGCTTATAGGGAAAAGAGGAGAGTTCACATGAGTCAGCAGCAAGCCGTTAGCAAGAGAACGACACCGCCGTTCCGTGCGGATCAAGTGGGGAGCTTTCTTCGCCCGCAAGCGTTGAAGGAAGCAAGGGAGCAGCATCAGCAAGGCAAGATCACCAAGGAGGAGCTCCGTAAGATTGAAGATCGCGAGATCAAGCTGCTTGTGGAGAAGCAAAAGGAGATTGGGCTTCAAGCGGTTACGGATGGGGAGTTCCGCCGGACATGGTGGCATCTTGACTTTATCGAAGTGCTAGAGGGCATTCGCGTATACGAATTTGAGGTTAAGGGCCTATTTAATGGCGCGATGAAAAAGGCCAAGGGATATACGGTAGCCTCCAAGCTGGCGTTTCCGAAGGACCATCCCTTCCTTGAAGATTTTAAATATTTGAAAAGCATAGCAGGCGAGCATGCAGCGAAGCTTACGATTCCTGGCCCGAATATGATCTTTCATTCTGGCGTAATCGCTAGTCAGGCCTACCTCGATAAGCCCGCATATCCAACGCTTACGGATGTGGCGCAGGATATCGTGCAGGTGTATCAGGATGCGATTCAAGCTTTCTATGATGCGGGCTGCCGCTATCTCCAGCTCGATGATACAAGCTGGGGCGCATTGTTCAGCGATGACTTCCGCGACAAGCTTCGCCACAATGGCTTTGATCCAGATGAGATGACCAAGACGTTTGCTGATATTACAGTAGAGGCGTTAAAGCATAAGCCTAGCGATATGGTCGTTACCCTTCACATCTGCAGAGGCAACTTCAAGTCTTCATGGCTGTATCAAGGCGGCTATGAGCCGATTGCCGAGCAGTTGTTCTCTCGTGTGAATGTGGATGGGTTTTTCTTAGAGTTTGACAGTGATCGAGCAGGTGACTTTAAGCCTCTGCGCCACATTAAGGATCAGCAGGTCGTGCTGGGCTTAATTACGACGAAGACGGGGGTCATGGAAGATAAGGAGGCTATTAAGAAGCGGGTGCAAGAAGCCGCTGAGATGGTAGATATCCACCAGCTATGCATCAGTCCTCAGTGCGGCTTCGCTTCTACTGAAGAAGGAAATACGATTGCCGAGCAGGAGCAATGGAATAAGCTTGGGCTTGTTGTTGAGCTAGCACAAGAGATCTGGACATCATAAATGGCAAAGAGCCGTTCGATAGATTCGCAGAATGAGGCACTTATATGGCCCGTTGATCCGATTCTATCGCTTCGGCTCTTTTTTCGCCCAATTCCTCTACGTGTAAGCGAGGTTAAGCGTGCAGGTCTTGCAGGTGAGGCATGGAACTCGTAACATATTGGTCCTTCAGCAGGATTTGCCTGATTGCGCATTGTAGTTGCGTACGATCATGCCTGTGGCAGGAAACATGCCAAGCTTTTTATAGTATTCCTGCAGGTGTTGGTCGCACATAAGATCAATCATATAGAGGCCTTGAAGCTCCTCTAGCATGGTACGAACCAGTTGGCCTCCGATGCCTTTGTTCTGGTAGCTCGGCAGCACCTCAAGCAGCGGAATATAGGCAGATAAGACGCCATCGCTTATGGCCGTAATAAAGCCAGCTGCTTGCTTTGCTTCATCGTCAATCGCGAGCACCACCTTGTAGCTTTGCTGAAGCAGCTTCAAATGTGCTTCTGCAGAAGGCGGATTGGGCCAATCAACAAAGAAGCCCTGCAGCATGTCTGGTGTTAGATGTTCAAGAGAGGTTGTATACCGCATAAACATATCTCCTTAACTGATGATAATTTCTATTATAATATAATAGACAGGAAAAAGGAGGGAATATATGTGGAGACATTGTTACTGGCTGAAGTTGAAGTGATGCTTGAGCGCTATATAGCTGCTACGAATACGCATGATTTCTCGGAGGTGGCAAAGCTCTTGCATGAGGGGGCGGTATATTGGTTCTCCGATCGCACCTGTACATCAAGAGCAGAGATTCAAGCTTACTTCGAACATGCGTGGAATGTTGTTCAAGATGAGGTGTACTCCGCATTGGATGTACAGTGGATTGCGGTGGACGAGCATGCTGCTACTTGCATTTATACCTACCATTACGAGGGCTGGATCAATGGACGCCAGGCTTCGGGCAAAGGCAGAGCAACTAATGTATTTGTGAAACAAGAAGGCGTATGGAAGCTCATTCATGAGCATCTCAGCTCACTCGAATGAGGAGTAGTAAACGTGAAGGCAATGGAAATCCCTTGCTTTACATATAGTCACATTTCAGCTGCAGCAAAATAAGGATATGATCAGGATTCCCAAGAGGGAAGCTTGCGATCATATCCTTATTTATTATTGATCAGATCATCTTATTCGTTACCTTCAGCTTCTTCTAAGCTAAGCTGCCACTCGATGCCGAATTGGTCGGTAATTTGGCCATAGCATTTGCTCCAGAATGTCTCCTGCAGCTCCATGCCTACCTTGCCGCCTACCTTCAGCTTGTGGAACCAGTTCTCGATATCCTCACGGCTATGGGTAACAATGGCGAGTGATACGTTGTTTCCCAGTACAAACGGCATGCCTGGGAAAGTGTCGGAGAACATGACATTGCTGTCGCTAATCATTAAGCGGGCATGCATGACAAGATCCTTTGCTTCTTCCGGAAGCGGATACTCGGGGTTTGGAGGTTGTTCTCCAAAAGTCATGATGTGCGGCTTCTCTGTGCCGAACACATCAGCATAGAACAAAACCGCTTCACGGCAGTTGCCATTAAAATTCAAATACACATTTACAGCCATTGCTCATTACTCCTTCCATGCGAGGAAAATGGGATTGCAGCAGGTGTAATCCTAAGGTCAAGTACAAGGCCTGGCAAGGTTAGGTTGACCGGACAAGCAGCTGCATGTTTATCATATCCGGTCTACAGACCCTGTACAAGTATGTACGGGATCGCCTTGACGCAAACATGCCAATTGCTCAAGATGTTCGCGTACCGCATTTATTCTCATATTTAGAAGAAATGATGTCAGGCTGAAAAATAATTTGACATCACAAGCAGGGATCTTTATTATTAAATCGTAATTATTACGATTAAGAGGTGATGTCATGACATCTTCAGCTATTCCGGTAACGGTGCTTAGTGGTTACCTTGGTTCAGGCAAGACCACCATTTTAAATCATGTGCTGCATAATCGCGATGGCCTGCGTGTTGCGGTTATTGTTAACGATCTGAGCGAGGTAAATATTGATGCTTCTATGATAAAAGATGGAGGAGGGTTATCGCGTACAGAAGAGACACTAGTGGAAATGTCCAATGGATGCATTTGCTGCACATTGCGTGAAGATTTGCTTCGCGAGGTAGAGCGTCTTGCTAAGGAAGGGCGCTTTGATTATATATTGATTGAATCTACAGGGGTGGGAGAGCCAGTCCCAGTCGCTCAGACGTTCACTTATGTGGATGAGGAGCAGGGGATTGATTTGACAACGTATTGCCGATTAGATTGTATGGTTACGGTTGTCGATGCCTATCGATTCTGGCATGACTACACAAGCGGCGAATCGCTGCTCGAACGAAGTCAAGCTGTAAGCGAAGAAGATAACCGAGATGTCGTTGATCTGCTGATTGATCAAATTGAATTCTGCGATGTGCTTATTCTAAACAAATGTGACAGAGTAAACGTAGAGGAGCTTCAGGAATTAGAGCGTGTGCTGCGCAAGCTTCAGCCTCGAGCCCAATTTATTCGCAGTTCGCATGGGCAGGTTGATCCTGCCGAAATCTTAAATACAGGCAGATTCAACTTCGAGGAAGCGAGCACATCAGCAGGCTGGATGAAGGAGCTGGAGAAGAGCGAGCATACGCCTGAGACAGAGGAATACGGAATATCCTCCTTTGTCTACGAGCGCGCGCATCCTTTTCACCCTGAGCGCTTAATGCGCTGGATGGAGCAATTGCCTGCAGAGATTGTCCGGGCAAAAGGAACGGTGTGGCTTGCGACACGTCCTGATTATGCTCAGAGCATGAGCCAAGCGGGGCCATCGATTCAGTTTGGACCTGCTGGATATTGGATAGCGGCTCTGCCTGAAGAGGAGCAGCGTGCAATATTGTCCGAAGAGCTAGAGGCAGGCATGCATTGGCACCCGGTCCATGGCGATCGGATAAACAAGATCGTGTTTATTGGCATTGAGATGAACCGAGAGGAAATTATCACCTCGTTGGATGCTTGTTTGTTAGTAGAGGAGGAAATGGGTCAGGATTGGACCGTATTCGTGGATGAGTTTCCAAATATAACAGAGGAGATGCAACAATAAGCCTCTATACATCGTCATAGAAGATAAAAAGCATCGCAGCTTGTTGGACAAGCCAAGCGATGCTTTTGTGGTTCTAATGAGAACATCTTAATGTTGGTTTGTTCGAATGAAAGTAAAGTGATAGAACGCAGCAGTTGCAAATGCTCACTTGAATCATCTATTCGTGCTTCTCTTAATGGGATAAAGGAATATGGATGGAAGTGTTTTTGATAAGGCAAGGAAGGCTCCTTGCCTGCGTGTTATCTTTGAGGAGGCTTGATTTACGTCTTGGAACGATCCAATAAAGAGGTAACAAGTGTCTTCAGCGCTTCTCGCTCATGTGGATTGAGCTGGTAGAACACTTGAAGAATATGTTTTTCCTCATCAGAAAGAAACAGTGTTCTGTTCGTTGCTGCGGGAAACAGCTCATTGATCGATATTCCGAGCGCTTGACATATCTTATCAAGCGTATCAAGCTGAGGGGAGCGATTGTCATTCTCAATCTCGCTAATGGTTGATTGCGTCACTCCGGAAAGTTTGGACAGCTGAGTTGTCGTTAAGTTTTTCTCTCGCCGCAGCGTTCTTAGGCGATCTCCTATCTGCATTCTGTCTGCCTCCAAATCCATCAAATTGCCCAGACCCCAGTTGAATCCTAAAGTAAGATAAATGCTTAAAAAAAATTTATTGTGTAATTTTTGGGATTTAATTATTTATACCCCGAAAGCATACAAGTGATGTGGAAGGTCTTTTGGATATCTTTTTACAGATTGCTCATTTACAAAATATCTCTATTAAGATAATATGTAAGGTGCATGACGAATGATCTATCTTTATGTCGAGATGTGTGACTACAAGACTAAAGATATATTGCGTCAAGCTGTAAATTATGTATATGGAATGATTCAATAGACAGGATGATACGACCTAGCTGACGCAAGATCGTGGTCATGAATACACGCTGTGTGAGGGAGAAGCCATGACAACAGGACAGGCTTTTATCGCTAAGGCTCCCAACCTTTGTGAATAACATCCCAAACACATAATGAGCATGAGTAAAACGATAATCCAAGCTTCTTTTGGAAACAACGGGTTGCAGGCGTAGTGTAGTTACTGTCGAACAAGACCTTCAACTATACATAGTACATCATGAGTAGGTCATTGGACGAGGTGATAAAGATGACGGAAGAACAGATATTGGAGCACTTGCAGAATCGTTTGCAGCATCGGCTGCATCATCTGTCAAGGCTGTCAAATGAGCAATTGAGGGAGCGAATTCGCACAACCGTACTTGATTACTCAAAAGAAGCGTACTTGACGCATACACAAATCAATCATTTTACCCAAAGGCTGTATGACATGTACCGTGGGCTTGATGTCGTTCAACCGCTCATGGATGATCCGCATATTACAGCCATTATGATCAACAGCTACGATGAGATCTATATTGAACGAGAAGGCAGCACTGTCCTTAGCGAACAGCGCTTTGAGAGTCAAGAAGCCTTCATCCATTGGATATATAAAATAACGGAGAAGGTCCGTCCATCAACGGATGAGCTGCCTCCGCTCATGGATGTAAGGCTTGAAAATGAGTCCCATGTTAATATCGTCATGCCGCCGGTTGCTGTGCATGGGCCGACGATGACGATTCATAAACGCGCGGATTCGACCTTGACGATTGATAAATGGATTAATAAAGGCAGCATACCGAAGGATGCGGCAAGGCTGCTGCAGAACCTTGTGCGATGCAAATATAATATTCTCATCAGTGGAGAAACGAGGTCAGGCAAGACCACCTTATTGAATGCTCTGACGAACAGCATCCCTAATGATGAGCGCATTATTACGATAGAAGATATAGCAGAGCTTCATGTTGATGAGGTTCCGAATCGAGTTCAGATGGAAGCCTGGAGAATGACTTCAGATGGACTTAGCAGAAGCTCGATCCGTGAGCTTATTCATCGTTCCTTGCGAATGGGAGCAAATCGCTTAGTATTAGGCGAGATTCGCGGCGCGGAAGCGGCGGATTTGATGCAGGCGATGAACGGAGGACTGGACGGATCGCTGTCGACCGTCAATGCTTGTTCTGCTGAAGATGTGCTGAACAGGCTGGAGACGATGATGCTTGCAGGAGGGTACCTGCCTGCAGAAGTTGTCCGTAAACAGATTTGTTCTGCTATCGATATCATTGTCCATGTCGCGAGACTTTCCGATCAATCCCGCCGCATTGTGGAGATCTCGGAGGTGTTGGGAGTCAGAAATGGCTGCATTCAGCTTAATCCGATCTATCTCTATAAGGATAAGCAGGACAAGGCTCTTCATCCATCAGGCAGCCTGCGCCGGACTTCCAATGAGTTCGTGCATACGGCAAAGCTGTACTTGTCTGGGATGCGGGAGAATGAATGGATGTTTGTATAGTCCACGAAGGCGATGCGCGGCAGGTCTCCTGCGATGCAGGCTGAAGGGATGATTAAGGAGGAGGGAGGAGAGGAATAGGAGTCTGGGCTGAGGTGTGGCAGGATTCTACTCCTTAAGTTATGGATATGGGGAAAAAGAAATGGAAGTACTTATCTCACGAAGGGCGCCCTTCCATCGGCTCGTCTCCTGTCAGCAGCGTCGTGATTGCCGTGGCAGGCACAGCGGAAGGCGTGGGCTGCAGTCATACTGCGATCATGCTTGCACAGCAATTGGCCCGAACAAGGCACACCGTGGCATTGTATGAGGCGAATGGTTCAAGAGATTTTGAACGAATTGAATGTGTTCATCGTGAGGTGGAATACCGATCGTTGGACATGAGCCAATTTCACATTCGAGGTGTGGATTATATTAAATGCAGTGCCCATTTGCAAATGGGGGAGCTGGTGTCAAGAGGATATGACTACATCATTCTTGATATCGGTAACTTTTCGGGGTCTGCTTATTTTGACTATTTCAGATATGCGCATATCTCGATTGTCGTCGGATCTGGAAGCGTCTGGAATCAACCAGACATTATTGCTTTTTACGATCAACAGGCAGACCAAGATATAAGCCAGTGGACGCTGTGCATTCCGCTAGCAACGAAGCAGATCGTTAAAAATATTCAGCGGCTGGTGCCGATTGAGCAAATCTATGCGCTGCCCTCGATTCCAGATCCATTTGCGGAGCAGGAGGATATTGAAGAGGTTGTGAGAGCCCTCGTTCCGATCGAACATCGAAATGCCCCCAGCAATTGGCTCAGAAGATGGATAGGAAAAAGCTAGCAGATAAATTTACATTCATTATTGATTGAAAAGTAGAACTATGCTATATTTTCCTCGAAGGTAAGCGTTATAACTTCTGTATAGCTGGCCAGCGATCCGCTAGACTTCTTCCTTCACCTTGCAACCTTAACGATGAGAAAAGGGTGAATTGTGATGAAAAGAAATAAGGCGATTATTGTAATGATGGCAATGCTCTTATCCTTGTTGTTTGCAGTTTCTGCGTCAGCGGCAGATGTAAGAACGGATGCTGCTTCTCTAGCCAGCGCCATTGGGTATTCGATCACCGGACAAGGGGATTTGACGGTTACTGGCTATGTAACTCGCCAAGCTTATCCTGGTACGGATGAAAATGTACGTTTAATTCGCACTACTCCTTCTGGCAACAGCTACATCTACGATATTAGTCCGATGTATGGCATCGGCAATTTCAGCCACACGTATCATAACCTGCCACAAGGCACTTATCATATTTTCTTCCCAACCTCACCGTGGTCTGTTTCGAATGTGAACTTGCAATTTAATTAGAGGATGAAGTCCCTTACTGTGCTTATCAGGCTGGAAGGGACTTTTTTATGAGGATGGACTGCTGCACATCTGGCGTTGGGAGCCGTGTAGGGCTCTAGCAGATTGTAAAGCGTCTACTGCTAAGGGTTGCCCAAGCAGGGGGGACGAACATTCGCAGTGGGAATACATTGCGTCATGCTAAAAAGCCGAGCAGCCTTGTACACTTCAAGGCTGCTCGGCTTATTTATGGCTGGCGATCCGCTTAGCGCTTGCCGCGTGCCTGGCGGCGCCCGCCATCCGCGCGTCCATTGGAGCGCCCGCCGCGCTTACTAGCGTCTGCGCGCTCATTACCGCGCCCACCGCGCTTGTTAGCGTCCGCGCGTTCACTACCGCGCCCACCGCGCTTGTTAGCGTCTGCGCGTTCACTACCGCGCCCGCCGCGCATACCCGCGTCCGCGCGCTCACTGCCGCGCCCACCGCGCAAGCCAGCGTCTGCGCGCTCACTACCGCGCCCACCGCGCAAGCCAGCGTCTGCGCGCTCACTACCGCGCCCACCGCGCAAGCCAGCGTCTGCGCGCTCACTACCGCGCCCGCCGCGCAAGCCAGCGTCTGCGCGCTCACTGCCGCGCCCACCGCGCTTACTGGCGTCCGCGCGTTCACTACCGCGCCCACCGCGCTTACTAGCGTCTGCGCGTTCACTACCGCGCCCACCGCGCTTACTAGCGTCTGCGCGCTCACTGCCGCGCCCACCGCGCTTACCAGCGTCTGCGCGTTCATTGCCGCGCTCCGGCTTCGCCTTCGGCGCTGCGCCGCCGCGTTCAAGTCCCGCTTCTCCAAGCTGACGCTGTGGAAGCGTCATGCGAATGCCGCGCTCAATCTGCTCCAGCTTGCCGCGATCGCGCGCGGTGACAAATGTAATTGCTGTGCCGCTGTTGCCAGCGCGGCCTGTACGGCCGATGCGGTGAATATACAGCTCGGCATCTGCCGGTATATCATAGTTGAACACGTGGGTTACACCTTCCACGTCCAATCCACGCGCTGCCATATCTGTGGCAACCAGAACTTGAAGCTTGGCATCGCGGAAGCTCTTCATAACCTGCTCTCGCTTAGCTTGCGTGAGATCGCCATGCAGCTCATCGGAAGCGTAGCCCATCTCCTGAAGCTCTTCATTCAGCTTGCTCGCCCGCCGTTTCGTTCTGCAGAATACAACAGCCAAATAAGGATGCTGCTGATCGATCAGCGAGCACAAATCCTTGAATTTGGAACGATCGGTGACCTGCACCGCAATTTGCTTAATGTCCTTGACCGTAATCTGCTCCGAAGCGGCCTGAAGATGCTCGGGCTGCTTCATATAGGCTTGAGCCAATTGCCGAACCTGCAGCGGCATTGTGGCCGAGAATAGCAATGTCTGACGGCTTGTAGGGGTCTGCAAAATAATGTCTTGCACTTCCGTCAGAAAGCCCATGTGCAGCATTTGATCTGCCTCGTCGAGTACCAGCATGCGCAGCTTGCCAAGCGAAATGGAGCCGCGGCGCAAATGATCCAAGAGGCGTCCTGGTGTCGCAACGACAATATGAACGGCTCCCTTCAGCTTCTGAAGCTGGCGCTCCACGTCCTGCCCGCCGTATGCGGCAAGCACACGTGCGCCGACGATAGGGGAGAGCTTCTTCAACTCGGTCGTAATCTGGATCGCGAGTTCGCGAGTCGGTGTAAGAATCAATCCCTGCACGTCATCACGAGCGGTATTGATGCGTTCTAGCATCGGCAGCACGAAGGCAAGCGTCTTGCCGGTTCCAGTCTGAGCTTCGGCTATGACATCCTGCTCCTTTTGTATCAAGGGTATTGACGCTTCTTGAATTGGAGTCGGAGTGTGAATGCCCAGCTCTTTGAGCTGCTGAACCAGCTCTGGGCAAATGCCTATTTTCTTAAATGTCGTTGTCATGTGAATGTGATATGCTCCCTTGTTTAAAATCCTCATGTTATTGTATCATGAACCGCCCTTGAAGCAAGCAAAGACCTTTTTATTACGGTAAAGCTTCAGCATAGAGCGGGTTCCACTCGTTCATTTTCCTTCCTTTTTATCAATATCAAAGGTAAGCACTTGCTCCAGCAGCTTCTCTTGCGAGGTGTCAGGCGTGAAGCTGACCGACTGCACGGTTGAGGAATCAAGCTTTGCCTTGAGCTCTATTCGCTTGTAGGAGAACTGCTGCGACTTGAGCGTTTCTGCGATGGCAGCGGCAGTGGACACAAGCTGTTCCTTGGACATGGCCGAGAACTCATCGACGGATGATCCGCCGAGCGCAATCACATAGTGGAGCTTCGCGCCTTCGCTCAGTCGAAGCAAGGCCGCCTGCTCTTTTCTGGCTGGATCATAGGAGAGATGCTCATAATGATGATTGAGCTCATCTTGAGAAATATGAAGCTTCTCCTCTTCATCTACGACTGCGGATACGTAGAACGGCTTGTATTGCAGTGCTGCAGCAATCGCGGCCTTTAGATCAGCGCTGCGTTCGTCAGCGAACTGCCATTCCAATGTATCCTTATAGCTGTCGCTTACATCTCCATCTGGGTAAACCTCAATCGAGGCTTTTCGCGGCACGCCATCCAAAATATATTCAAAGCTCCCAAAATGTTTATTGAACTTGAAATTGTAATAGACGCCTTTAAAACGGAGCGTTCCCTCCGGATACGTCCGGTCCACATATTGGCGAGTTTCGATCATAGCTTTGACATAACCAATCGGGTTACCCATAAGCGAGAAGTATCCATTGCAGCTGAATAGAAGAAGGGCGATAGAGACGAGCCCCAGTCCATATCGGCTAACGCTCCGCCTGCTGCTTAATGCTTGCTTCAAGAGAACGGCAGCACCAACGCCTACACAAGCGAGCACGAAGGCAATGACCATAAAGAAAGGGATATAGCTGCCGTTATTTTCACTAATCCAGCCTCCAAGCATCGCAAAGGGAAGGGTGGACAGCAGGATCCATAAGGAGCCTTGATAATACAATCTGCATGCAAAAGGCACGATGATCAGCAGCGGGAACGTGGACAGGAACTGCACGCCTGCTCCCGTAATCACACAGCTGAGCAGCGTAGCAGCGAGCACCGCAGCAAGCTTAATATTGCTTTGGTACTTTGCAAGCTTTTGAACAAGCGAGTGAATGTCGCCTGATTCTTTAGCCATTATCGGCTGGGCGATGTAATCCTCACTCATCTCTTCGTACAGCTGCCTACAGGCTGAGCATGTCTCCAAGTGCTCTTTGAGCAGGGCACTGCTCTCATCATGCAGCAAGCCTTCTATTTCAAGCGGCATGAGATCTTTTGCTAGATTACATGTCATCATAATGGAGCTCCTTTCGCAGTTTTTCCTTGATACGATAGTAATACACGCGGCAATAATTTTCCGTCTGCCCGATTTTGATTCCAATTTCCTTAAAGGAGAGCCCATACAAGAGCCTCAGTCGCATAATGTCACGCTGCGGTTGTGTAAGCGCATTGACCTTATGGATGATCTCATTTGCAAGCAGTGCAGTATGGGCGTGATCTTCCTGAATCATCTGCACGCCTATGCGGGTATCGGCTTCCATGTCCTTTGCATGCTTGCGATAATGACGGTACAGCTGATGCTTCGCGATGGCAAACAGCCAAGTTTTCAACGAAGATTGATGATGATAGCTTTCCATGCTCTTTAGGGCTTCAAGGAAGGTTGCCTGAATGAGATCATCGACAACCGTGTGATCTTTGCAGTGGCGTGACAAAAAGCGATGCAGCTCAGGATAACAACTTATATACAGCTCTTCGATGTCCTCATGCACAAGCCATCCTCCTTTCCTTGCCTGCTCAGCATGAGCGCTGCTTTCCGCAGCATTTGACGGCAAATCGTTTGTTATATCTATTAGTGTATCTTGGAATGGGTTTCGTTACAGTCTCAGGAAAGAAAAAATAAAGAAGAATCGAGGTGAAAGGGAGAAAGCGAAGAACTGGCCTAGTGGAACAGGATGAAGCGGGATAAAAGGAGCGCCTGTGTTCTTCTTAACAAGGAGCACAGGCGCATAAAAAGTATGGGGGAGCTAGAAGTCTAGCGGGACATCATTCTTATAGACGTGCACACTTAAAGCAAGCCCAATGGCAATCTGATTCGTAAGCATGGAGCTGCCTCCGTAGCTGATAAAGGGGAGGGAGATCCCCGTTAACGGCACAAGCCCGATATGCATGCCAATATTTACAAAGATCTGAAAGATAAACATGCCCAGCACGCCAATCACAAGGTAGGAGCCAGCCAGATCTCGACTGTCCCTCGCGATCCCGACCAAGCGCCAGATTAGGAGGAAATATAGCAGTATCAACAGTGATGAGCCAATAAAGCCATAGCGATGGCCAACAACGACAAATATGGAGTCTGAATAGGCATAAGGAACAAATCCCCCTTTTAAATACAAGCCATCGCTGCCGCTTAATTGTCCAGAACCAATCGCTTGAATGGCATTGTTGACATGCCAGGACTTGTCTGGGTCACTGGTTGGATCCAGGAAGGTTTGGATTCTCGACAGCTGATGCGGACGGATAAACTTGGCAAGCAGCTCTTCGTTCGCAAAGTACAGCCAGCAGATGATGCCGACAAGACCGCCGCTTAAGGCAAGCCCGCCAAACATATAGCTGGCGCGCATATTGCCCATCCACAGCATACAGAGCAGAATGCCAACGAACACTAGTCCAGTCCCGAGATCGGGCTGCTTTAAGATGAGCAGCAGCGGGATTAGAAAGATGAGCATGATAGGAGCAATGTCACGAAAGGAGCGAAGCTCATTCCCGTTATGTTTTTTTAACAGATGCACAGCAAGCAGGACGGCTGCAACCTTCATCATTTCTGATGGCTGGAGCTGGAACCCGCCAATGCCGATCCAGCGCTTCGCTCCATTAATAGACGTTCCGATGGCAATAACAAGCACGAGCAGCCCAAGGCCCAGTCCATATAGCGCATATGCGAACCGGCTGATGAGAACATGATAGTCGATTACCGCGATAAGAAACATGGGCACGCAGAACACCAAAAACAGCACGACGTGATTCCAATACAGTCCGTTCAGATCTGAATACTGGGTAGCATCATGCACAGCGACCGTGCCGACGGCAACTAAGCCGAGCAAGATGATGAAAGTAAATCCATCGATATGTTTAAGCTTTTTCAAATCAAGCATATGATTTAACCTCTATTTCCTCTTTTTCCTCGAATTTGGATGTTCGCTTAACACGGCTCTTTTGTTCATGTCACGCGTGATGCTGAGCAGAATCCCTGTGCTGGCCATGCACAGCAGCAGGGAAGAGCCGCCATAGCTGATAAAAGGAAGCGGCATGCCAGTGACAGGCAGTGTGCCGGTTACAGCTCCAAGATTAAGCAGAATCTGAGTCCCGATCATTGTGACGATGCCTGCAGCGAGCAGAACACCAAACGTATCCTCGCTTCTAAGCGCCGCGCGGAAGCCGCAGCCAAGATAAAGGACGAACAACATAATGACAAACAGCGCTCCGACCAATCCGAACTCTTCCCCAATTACGGCAAAAATAAAGTCGGTATGAGCTTCCGGCAAATAAAAATATTTTTGCACGCCGTGTCCAAGTCCTGTTCCAAGCGCGCCGCCATGAGCGAAGGCATATAAGGATTGGACAAGCTGATAGCCGGTGCCGCTTGCGTGATCAAGCGGGTTTAAATAAGATACGAGCCGATTGATTCGGTAGCTCTTGCCGAAGGCGAGCAAGAGACAGATCGGTATCAGACCTGCGCCAAGCATTGCAAGCTGCCCGGGGTGTGCGCCGCCAATTACGATCATCGTGATCGCAATCATAACAAACAGCAACGCAGTTCCAAAGTCTGGCTGCAGCATGATGAGCGCTAGGAGCAGTCCAACGACGATCAGGATCGGCAGCAATCCCCGCTTGAAGGAGGCGATACGCTCTTCTTTGTTGCTGATGAGCGCTGCCAAGTAAATAATAAGTGCGAGCTTGGCAAACTCCGTTGGCTGAAACTGAAAGGAGGCAATGCTGATCCATCTTCTGGCCCCATTCACAGGGGTGCCAATAAGGCTGACCAACAAAAGCAGCCCCAAGGCGGTCAAGATCAAGATAGGCGCAGCCTTCTTCCATGTCCGGTAAGGAATCGCCATACATATGAACATGGTCAATAGGCCGGCGATGGCAAACAAACCTTGCCTCGCAGCATAATGCCAAGGATTATCATAGCGGACCGCTACGACTCCCGCACTCGCGCTAAAGATCGTCACCATACCAATACTGACCAGACTTAAAGTCAGCAGCAGCAGGAGATAGTCAGGGCGCCCCTTAATCGGCTGCTTCATCATAAGACAACCTCCTGACCGTTACGTAACGTAATGAGGAACGCTTGAGTCTCTTGTATTACGACAGCGTGCTCGCTCCTTCTTGCGCGCTGTTTATCAGCCTCAATGCGGTAGCAGATGCCGACTTTAACCATTTTCAATCCTTGTTCTTAAAGGGAAGCAGCAATGTATCGATATCCATCTGAGGGTCAAGCCAATCCTCAATCATCTGGTGAGCCTCCTCTACCGTGCTTTCATCGAGCATGTAGTACCAGATGCCATCCATCATCTTCCCATCTCCCGTCAGCGCATAGCTGTGGAACTCAGGCACCTCATCTCTCATAAAGATCAGCTTGCCGAGGTCCACCATATTGCTTGGCGGGATGTCGGTCTGAAAATTGCTTCCTGCAATATTAAGCAATGTAGGAATCTTGCTTAGCTGCTTCCACTGAAGCGCGCGCGCTGTAATGGCCTGCAGGAAGATTTGGTTGCGTTCCATTCGATTCTGATCGGTATCTTCACGATAGCGGACATAATTCAAAGCCTCCAAACCGGTATACAGCGGCTTGTTGGCTGGGATGAAGAACTTGTCATGATTCCACTGCTTGTTTTCGATATCCTCTGTAATGGGAAGCGCGACACCGCCAAGCGCATCAACGACATCTCTAAAGCCCTTGAAATTAATGGAGGCGTAGTGATGCACCGGCTGCTCTAGCAGATGCTCCACCGTATTCACACTCATCTCGGCTCCGCCAAATGCATAGGCATGTGCGATTTTGTCTTCTTTGCCTTTGCCGATGATCTCCGTATAGGAGTCTCTTGGGATCGACAGCAGCAGCACTTGATGATCCTTGGGCCGAATCACGCTGTATATCATAGAATCCGAGCGCCCAACCTCCTGATCTCGCTGATCGATGCCAAGCAGCAGGAGGGAGAAGGGAGGCTCTTCGCTTAGATCAAGACTAGGGCGGTCTATATCGAGCGGCTTATACACCTGCTCTAATGATTGCTCTACGCGCTTCGCAAGCAAATGATCATAAGCCCATAGAGAAAGGGGCTTGCGAAAGGCAAAGCCCGAGGTGATTAAAATAATGAGAGCGAGCCAGATCATGCTCCACTTGCGTCTTTTACGTTTTCGATTCATGAATAAATAACCTGCCTTTCATTCAGCTCGAAGGAATTGGCAGCAGGGGATTGATGGAGATAAGAAAAAAGGGCTCCCCGCATGTGAGAGCCCGGCAATGAATGTAGACTAAGGAAGGGAAATCTCTTGCTCGTTAGAATCCAGTGGTTGATCGCGGTAGCCTTTCTTATGCAGCAGCTCAAGGGAATGATCTTTCCATGTGTAAACATCGAGTCCCTTCTCGCCGCCGCCCAGCACCCAGCCTAGTACGACGTCTGGAATGCCGTCATGATCGACATCCTTGATCTGTGTGAAATCCAAACCGTTGCCGGCTCCTTTTGTATCCCACACGACTTTCCATTGTCCCTCTACTTTTTTAAGCATGGCGACCTGATGACTGCTGTTCATGGAGCCGTCCTCAAACACCACAATCGCCTCTTCCGCTTGATCGCCGTCGATATCGCCAAACATAATGCCTGAGCCCTCTTCTTGAGACAATGGCAGCAGGATGCGGGAGCCCTCAGGCAGCGCTTGCCTAAGCTCATTTTCGTCCTCTGAAGCATCCTGTGCTGCTGGAGCTTGTATCAAGTCAATCGGTGCGGCCGGGATGCTGCAGCTCTGCATTCCAAGCATTGCCGCTGCAATCATCGTCGACATCCACTTCTTTTTCATTGCCGTATTCTCCTTGCCATTCTCTTCTTGTCCAGTGTAATGAAGTGTGGGCGAAAAGGGGTTATGAAATCGTTAAAGATAAGATGCAGGACCTTTGATCGGCAGCTTGAGGCGGACGGTGGTGCCTTGTTCCCATACGCTGTCGATCGTAATCGATCCCTGATGCAGCTTCATGATCTCCTGGCAGATCGATAAGCCGAGCCCGCTGCCTGAGGCCGACATCTTCCCATGATAGAATTTCTCTGTAATATAAGGAAGCTCGCTCGATGGAATGCCTTGTCCATTGTCTGAGATTGTAAGCAGAAGCGCATCGTTGCGAGCAGCCGCACTTAGTATGACCGTACCGCCTGCGCGAGTGAATTTGAACGCATTATCAAGCAAGTTGATCAGCACCTGCTTCATGCGATTCTCGTCCAGCAAGGCGGCAGGGAGAGTCGCAGCAGCTGTGACCTCGAAGTGAAGTCCAAGCCGCTCTGCGCGCGGCGTAAGCTGGGCTTCAATATGACGGAGCAGCTTCGGCACATCAACCGTGGATAAAGAGAGCTGTATCCGGCCATTCTCCAGCTTGGAGAAATCCAGCAGTTCTTCGACTAGCTGGGTCAAGCGGATGCTTTCCTCGTCAATAATATCAAGCCCTTCTCTCCATAGGCCCTCATCCTTGCTAGGATCTGCCTTCAGGGTTACGACCCAGCCATGAATATTGGTGAGCGGCGTTCTGATCTCATGGGAGATGGAGGAGATAAAGTCGTTTTTAAGCTCTTGATGCTGCTCAAGACGCGCAGCCATCGTGTTGAAGGTGTCTGACAACGTGCCAAGCTCATCCTGATACCGCTTGCTTGTCCGGATGGTGAGATCCCCCTCGGCCAACTGAGAGGCCGCTGCAGTCAGCGCGAGGATGGGCTCTGTGATCGTGCGGGACAAATAGATGCCAAGAATGGCAACGAGAATGAGAATGAACAGTCCTGCGCCTACTGCCCATGACGCAATATATTGGATCGTGGCAATGACTGGGGCCAAGGAGGTAACATAACGAACGACGCCTACGATCGAGCCTGCTGCCTGAAGCGGGTAGGAGACGGCAAGCAGCGTATCCGCTGAAGGCCCCCATGAGATGTCTTTGCCCCGCCAGATTCCGGGCTTGCCAGCCATGGCTGCCGCAATATCCGGATATTGGGTCATGCTGGGCTGATCCTCGTTGCCGTTGGAATCCTCCAGAAGCGTGAGAGAAGCATCTATAATTTGTACTTGCGCAGACGTATTTTGCGCAAATCCCCGCAGCAGGCGATCGGATTGCTTGCTTAATTCTTCTTCAGCGAAATAGTTATTGAAAAACGAAGCTGAGATTTCGGCTTGTTTGATCAGCGATTGCTGCACATTGTGATGATAGTAATGATTGACGGCAGCAATGAGTATGATTTCGAGCAGGCCTACAGTAATAAGAATGACGGCGAGGTAGCTGCCAACAAGTCTTTTTTGAATGCTCACGCTTAACCATCCTTTCTCAGACGATAACCGCGCCCCCACACCGTCTCAATCCATTGCGGATGAGAGCTGTCATCTTCAAGCTTCTCTCTTAGCTTGCGAACATGCACATCGATGGTCTTCGGGTCGCCGACAAAGTCCTCGCCCCATGCCAAGTTCAAGAGATCATCCCGGGTTAAGGCTTTGTCCGGATGCTCCATGAACACCTTGATGACAGCATATTCCTTCGGCGTAAGCTCGATCACCTGATCGTGCTTATAGAGCCGATTCGCGTCAATATCGAGGCGCAAGGGACCAGCTGTTAGGACATGACGGCTGCTGGCAGACGATAGCGGATCCTTCGGTATTTGTGTACGTCTCAGCACGCTGTTGATCCTTGCGACGAGCTCTAGCGGATTGAACGGCTTCACGATGTAGTCGTCTGCACCAAGCTCGAGCCCTCGAATCTTATCCAGATCCTGGCCCTTCGCGGTTAGGAACATGATGACAACATGCGGATCCTTAGCCCGAATGCGCTCGCAGCATTCAAAGCCGTCGATATCCGGCAGCATCACATCTAGGATGATGACATCAGGCTGGTGATGTTCTACGGCCTGAAGCGCTTCTGTTCCCGTTGATGACGAGATGACCTCAAATCCGCTGCGCTCCAGATTGATGCGAATGAAGCGCTGAATGTGTTGATCATCCTCCACGACGAGGATGGGTTGTTTTGTCTCGTGTTGCAGCATAGCAGCTACCTCCTTTGTCAGCACATGTGTTGAAGCAGGAACATCGTTGGTATTGGGAATCATGGCTCTTCATGTAGAAAATCTAGCTATTAAAAAAAGCCCCCCCACGTCCATAGGGAGAGCTCAACATGCAGCAAGCGAAGAATCAAGGCATCACAGCGGTATACAAGCGCTGCCTTAAGCTTCATTCCCCCTAGTCACAGCTTTGGCACTATACAACGTAAAGAGCATGAGCCCTTAGCCACATTATGAAAAGCCTTAATCCGGCAATCCCTGTTCTACCCATTGGCATCTTTCGATGTTTCCGGGCAGTGGCCTGTATTTGTATAGGAGCCTCACCTAACGAGGACCTGATTACGATTACTATGGATGAATAGTATATGCATCCGGCATGAATGTCAAGGCGAGGTGCGTTTTTTGCATGCAGCATAGACCAGAGAATTGCTGTATCTCATCGTATGCAAGCATGAAAACGAAATGAGCACAAAGCCTTTCTAGGATGTAGAATGAAAGCAGGCCTATTTCAAGTATTCTCAAGTCTTGCTATACTCATAAGCTTCATACGCAGCAGGGATCGTTCGTTGGATCACATCATGAGGGAGGAAGAAGAATAATGGATACCAATCAGCCATGGGAGCAAGCAGAGCCTGGAGTCACCCGTAGAATCATGAAGCCTGGACAAGCATTGATGATGATGGAAGTTCAATTCGAAGCAGGAGCAGAGGGCTATATGCATCGTCATGTGCATGAGCAGATGTCCTACTGCTTATATGGCAAGCTTGCCTTTACGATTGAGGAGAAGACGACGATTCTGGAGGCAGGGGACAGCATCGTCATTCCAAGCGATGCGCTGCATGGGGTGAAGGCGCTCGAAAGAAGCGGGCTGCTGGACTGCTTTACGCCGTTAAGGGATGATTTGCTTAACAGGTGATAGAAGGAAGGCTTCGTTAGGGAAAGGCCGCTGATTTAATCTCATAGAGGATAGCGATTAGAGAAGGACGATAAGCGCAGTGATTCGCGTCATGAGCTGTCGTTCTTTTTTTGTGCCTTAAACAAGATTTAAAGAGCGCTTGTCTGTCAAAAAGAAGTGGGTGAAGGGAGAGATTGACAAATGGAGGAAAATGGGATATAATTAACTTACATACCGACGGTCGGTATAATTAATGATCGTCTGATTGCTTTACGAGCTATCTATTCACCATACAGGCGGGATCATTTGAATCACGGTATATGTTTTATGGAAGCCCGGAAATCTGGATGTTGCAGCTGCATAAAGGTCTTGTTTTTCAACGCTATCTGTAACCATTTATATTTTGCGGTTCCCGTTTGTTCACTTATTCCATATAAGGAGGGATAATCAATGAAGCGATACAATGAGAAGATATTGGCAGATACGAAGAAGCTTGCCCAACAGTCGGTCGACAAGGCTATGCATAGCGCCGCTCACTTGACGAAACCGCCGCGCCACGTTGCTCGTGCAGGATCTGTCATCGGGGGAATTGCTGGAGGCATTCTGCTGGTAGTTGGCGGAGTATGCTTGCTGCTGCAATACCATACCGCAGCTTGGGTGACCTTGGTTGCAGGCGCAACAACGATTGTCTCCAATCGACTGAACTACAAGCGCAATCAATAGCGATAGAAGCCTGATATAGCCTATGCCAATGAGGAGGCTGTACAGCATAGGGGGCATAACGTGGTTATGCCCTATTTTATTTACCCAAATAGAATGCATAAGCTGCGTCATAGACGGACCAGCATTCTATTTGTCGATCAAAATTGCCTTTAGACGCAATTGCTCATCTTTATGTGATGGTCTCGGGTATAGGTTACTTATCTTAGCTGCTTAGGAGGATAACTCTTTGAAGTGGATCGAGAGCTGTTCATTAGTCTTCGGATTGAAGCGTACAGATACCAAGAGTCAGAATTCGCGTGTTCCCTGCTTGATCCACAGTTTGAATTGCTCTTCGGCTTCGTCAGAACTGAGCTCGGTACGGCCGATATGCTCATAATCAAGCACATTGGCTTGATAGCGCTTAATGGTTTCCTGAACGGCTATTCGTCCCCAGCGTGCATAATCTGGCTCAGCCTGAAGGGAGTCGGGGAGACCTCCATACAGCAGAAGCAGCAAGGCGAAGCCTGTGGCAAGTACTGCTGCTCTTGTTCGAAAAATACTTATGATCTTCATGGGTCTTCATCTCTCCTCAAGTATTTTTGCCCTGTTTCTTCAAAAGGCACTATTCACATCGTGTGTGAATAATGGTTATTTCATGCATCGAGCGTAACATGATTGAAGCGGCTAAGAAGGGCTGAGGCCGCATCCATCGTGGATTCGAGCGGCAATACTGCGCAGCGGTTGCCCGAGCTCCTTGTTGCGGGCTGGCGTGAGAACCTGCCAGCAGATTGTGATTCTCTCTTGTCTTGACTTGAGGTATAATGGTGGAATGCACTTTGAGGACAGATAGATAGTGGAGGCTTCGTACGTTTGGCTAATTATCCTTTTGAATTTAACCCGTCAGAACCGTATATCAAGCAGGCAAGCGATTGGATTGCAGATGTGTTCTATGATTTGCTGCCTGAGGCGGGCTTTGAAGTACGTGATGAACAGATATATATGGCGTTCCAACTGGAGCGAGCCTATCAAGAAAAGAAAACGATCCTTGCAGAAGCAGGGGTCGGCACGGGCAAGACGCTTGTGTACTTGCTCTATGCAATCAGCTATGCGAGATATACGAGAAAGCCTGCGGTGATTGCCTGCGCGGATGAATCGCTTATTGAGCAGCTCGTCAAGTCCGAGGGGGACATAGCGAAGATTGCCCAGCATTTGAACCTGACAGTGGACGCAAGGCTTGGCAAATCCCAGAGCCAGTATCTATGCTTGAACAAGCTGGATACAGCGCGTTATGGGGAGGAGGAGCGGGAGCTGTACCGCGATATCTATCAGACGCTGCCAGCGTTTGTTAGACAACCGGATACGTTGCAATCCTTCTATCCGTATGGCGATCGCAAGGATCATGCTCACTTGTCAGACGAGCAGTGGTCAAGAATCGGCTGGGATGTATTTCAGGACTGCTTAATATGCCCTCAGCGCCATCGTTGTGGACAGACGCTCTCGCGTGAGCATTACCGCAAGTCCAGCGATCTGATTATTTGCTCCCATGACTTCTATATGGAGCATGTGTGGACGTATGAGTCGAGGAAGCGCAACGGCCAGCTTCCGCTCCTGCCAGAACACAGCTCCGTCGTATTCGATGAAGGCCATCTGCTGGAGACGGCTGCGCAGAACGCGCTGACCTATCAGCTTAAGCACGGGATCTTTGAGAGCATCATTACTCGCTTGCTCGAAGGCGAGATCCGAGAGTCGCTAGCAGTAACGATTGATGAGGCAATTGAGCAAAGCGACATGTTGTTCGATACGCTGCAGCGAGCGGCAGTAAAGATTGAAGGCTCAGACCGTATGGAGTATGCGCTTAGCGAGTCGTTAAAAGATCAGGTTGGCCGCTTCCGTGCTGTGCTGAACACCATTGAAGAAGAGCTGGTCTACGAGAGTGGAACCTTTACGCTTAACGACTATCAATTAAAGATTGTCGAAGAGCATCTTGATATGATGCAGACTGCGCTCCAGCTCTTTGAAGAGCCCGAGCGGCTGATCACATGGCTAAGAGAGGATCAGGATGGGCTCGCGCTGGTGATTATGCCGAAGAAGGTGCAGGAGGTGCTCAAGGAGAGGGTGTTCGCACAGCAGCTCCCGATCATCTTCTCGTCAGCGACGATGTCTGTGGACAATTCCTTTGACTACATGATGTCAGGACTTGGACTCGCGCATTCACTACAATTTTCTACAGCTTCACCTTATGATTACGAGCAGCAGATGAAGGCAAGACTGTATGCTGCCTATGCGAGAAGAGACAAGGTTATGAAGACCATAGAACTGCTGCATGAATCCGAGGGAAGAGCCCTCATCCTATTCCGCAGCGAAGAGGATATGAGGCAGTTTAGACAAGAGGTACAGGAGATTGCTCCCATGCTCTCCTACCCGATGCTCTATGAAGGCACACAGGAGATCAGCCGCTTGATCGAACAATTCCAGCAGGAGGAGACAAGCGTGCTGTGCGCGGTATCCTTATGGGAGGGACTCGATATTCCGGGACCTTCGCTGTCGAATGTCATCCTATGGGACCTTCCATTCCCGCCGAATGATCCGGTCTTTGCAGCCCGCCGCCAGGATGCCAAGGATGCCTTTCTTGAGGTGGACATGCCCTATATGCTGCTTCGCTTGAAGCAGGGCGTTGGGCGATTGATTCGATCAAGCGGGGACAGCGGTATCGTCGCGATCTTCGGCGATGAATTGACACAGAATGAGGTAAGGCAGCAGGTTGAACGAGCCCTGCCTGTAAAAGGAGAGTTGGAATCATGTTGACGATAACGGGCTGCGAAGCCGAACAGGTGCGAGATCCATTCGGCATTCTAAGCGGAATTCGCTACGAATGCAAGGTGATGATCGAGGTTCCTGAAGAGGATGAGCTGTACTTGGAGAACGGTGTATATGCTCGCGTCATCTATCGTGTGGATGGCGAGCAAGCCGGTATTGTAAAGTATGATCTTCACGAGCGCTTTACTGAACGCTACTTGGATGTGGAGCTGGAAGAGGACGAGCTTGCACAGATCGATGCCTGCTGCCTTGAGCATGTTCGTAGTGAGCAGATAAGCGATTAAGAGCAGCCTTTAGGCCAAGCTTCGATTATAGAAGCGAGCATACAACAGCGGTCACCTCTTGTGTTATGGCATAAGCAGGTGACCGTTTTTATAAGAATGAACGTAGAGGAATGGAGGCGTGACATGATCTTTGTCAACTGGAGGCGCATATCCATCGCGACTCTATTGTTGCCGTTGATGTTTGTATGGTTTGACGAATACTTGATTCACGAAGGGGTGTTGGAAGGAATAGGTCTCGCATCAGCGATGATCATCCCGCCAATTGGCATGCTGTTCGCCATGCTCTCCTTTCGCAGCACGGAGTCTACTAGGGATCTTGCTCTTGTTGCTGCTCATTTTATGCTGGGACTGTTTTATTTTATATATATGTCTGTCGGGACGCTTATTTTCGGCATCTGACTCACGCTTGCAGGAATAAGACCTTAAGGGTAGTTATGTATGCCCACTAGAAACGAAGATAGACAAAGCTGCCGTAGGCAACCCAGAAGCAGTGATACAGCCCAACAGCGAGATACAAGAGAACGGTTGTCTGAATGAGCCCTTTATGGAGCCGGCGCGGCGGTAGCGCAGGATAGAGAAGGAGTAGCAGGATCGGAAGCGCGAGCTTCCACCCGTAAAAAGCGGACACATGCCATTCATACACGGCTTTTGCAATCGGATTTGCCTCCGTCACCCATCCAAGCTTGATTCCGACGTCTGTACAGAAGGCATCGAATAAGCTTAGTCCTATCATCGCTTTTATCCACACTCGCGTCCAGTCTCTGGACATCTCCATCCCTCCTTTGACTAGCAGCAGGCTGTATTGCTCCTTAACGGATGCTTGATTGCTGCTGGTGATCGATGATGATCATTGTTTCTACTAGCTTATTCCTAGATTGATAGTTTCATGATGGATCGAGCGCAAGGCAGGCGAACGGTCCTTTTTTTGTTGCAAATATGGCGATGAAATAAGATATGCTTGTCCATGTAGCGCTTATCAGCGGCTCCTCATGTTCGTCTTAGTGAGAGACTATTCAAGCTGCTATATCGAGTTGATATTAACAGCATAGACGGATGAGTGAGTTGCTATACGGCCTTGCTATTCATTGTGAGGGCTTATCAAAAACCGAATGCACGAAGGCATAACGTGAAGCATATGCCCTAGTCCTGTGGAAGGTGCTCTTCGTTAGCCGAGAGAGTAAACAAATCAGAAGCATGTAAAGGGATCGAAATTGTTTGCCGCATGCGGATTAGGATATGATCAACATGTAAGCGCTGTATCATGAGCTGCAGGAGGAGAAGCGGATGAATAAAGTGAAGCTGGCACTGATCGGAGCTGGACTTCGAGGGGTTAATTATACGAATGTTGCGATTGACCATCCCGAAGAGGTCGAGATTGTGGCGGTTGCGGAGCCTTGGGATGAACGAAGAGATCATTTTCAACAAGTACATCAGCTGCAAGATGAGATGTGCTTTACCGATTGGCGCGATATGCTCAGCCAGCCTAAGCTGGCCGATGCTGTGCTCATATGCACCCATGACCATATGCATTTTGAACCGACGATGAAGGCGCTAGATGCAGGCTATCATGTGCTGCTTGAGAAGCCGATGTCGCCTGATCCGGTACAATGCATACAGATGGGTGATAAGGCGAATAAGCAAGGCTTGGTATTTTCGATTTGCCATGTGCTTCGGTATACGCGATTTTTCGGCACGATCAAGCAAATGCTGGATGAGGGCAAGATCGGACGGCTAATGTCGATCCAGCATAATGAAAATGTAGGCTATTGGCATCAGGCACACAGCTTCGTACGCGGCAATTGGCGAAGCGAGAAGGAGAGCAGCCCGATGATCTTGGCGAAGTCCTGCCATGATATGGACATCTTACTGTGGCTCGCTGGCGCATCCTGCAAACGAGTATCTTCTTTTGGAAGCTTGTCGCACTTTCGATCCGAGCATGCGCCTGCCGGTGCAACGAAGCGCTGTCTGGACGGATGCCCTGCTGCAAATACATGTCTCTATTATGCGCCGAAGACTTATCTCACCGATGAGCCGAATTGGATGCAGCTTGCGATCAGCAATGACCAGAGTGTTGAGGCTCGTACAAAAGCGATTGAAGAAGGGCCATATGGGCGCTGCGTCTATTACTGCGACAATGATGTCGTCGATCATCAGGTGGTCAATATGGAGTTTGAAAATGAAGTGACGGCGGTGTTCACCATGTCCGCCTTTACGCAGGAATGCTCGCGCACAATCAAGCTGATGGGGACGCTGGGCGAGATTCGAGGAGCGATGGAGAAGAATGAGGTGGAATGGATTCCATTTGGAGCAGAGGAGTCAGAACGCATGGAGCTGGGGACGCCTGGCGGGCATGCGGGGCATGGAGGCGGCGATGAAGGCTTGGTTTGGGACTTTATCAAGCTTGTACGCGCCAATGGTCTGGAAAAAGGCTTAACTTCCGCTGACATATCCGTGCAAAGCCATTTGATGGCCTTTGCGGCAGAGCATGCCCGATTAGCGGGGGAGGTTGTTGAGCTTGCCTCTTATGCAGAACAGTTTAGGTCCAGCGATCAGTCGTAGTGCTTGAGCAAAGGAGCAAAAACTTTAAATTTTATGGATTGTTATTTTGTTCACAAATCTTTGCAAATTAACGTTCACGGAGAAAACATCCCGCATCCATTTTCCTTTATAATGCAAAGAAGAGGGCCATTGCTCTCGCAAACATGAACGATGTGAAATGGGATGTGGATTTGTGAACAAGAACAAGAAATGGTTCCAAAACAAATTTCTGTGGGGACTTGTCATCTTGATTATACTGCTGCTGCTGTTGAGGCTGCCGGAGCAAATGGATAAGAAGGCGTTGACGCCAATGAGCAATCAGCAGCTTGAGACATTCCTTACAGAGAAGCAGACAGGTTTCATATATATCGGACGTCCAACTTGTCCGGTATGCAAGGAATTCGAGCCTCGGCTTATTAAAGAAGTGAAAGCAAACAAAGCAGAGGTGCGTTATTTCAACACCGACGAAGCCCGCAAGGACAATGAACAACAGATGGTTGGGATGCTGAATGGACTTAATGTATCCTCCGTGCCAACATTCATTTATTTTAAGGATGGACAAGAGGTTGAGCGGATTCACGAAGGACAAGTATCCAAGGAAGATATCCAGCGCATCATGAATAAATACTTGCCGGCCTCATAAGCCAAGCATCATGAACGCCAACAAGACGCAATAAGGCGCTCCTATGGTTTCAATCTGTACGACAGCAGTTCGGCTGCGACACAGATTGGAAGCGGGAGCGCCTTTTATGTTAAAGCATGTGCCAGAGCTGCAAGCTTAAACGCCGGAATAGGCCATGAATCCGCCATCGACAGGGATAACCGCACCTGTGATGAAGCCAGACGTATCCTCATCCACGAGCCATAGCAAGGTGCCAAGCAGATCCTGAGGCGTACCGAAGCGGCGCATTGGCGTATGGGTGATGATCTTGTTTGAGCGCTCTGTCAAGCTGCCGTCCTCCTGAGTTAAGAGCGAGCGGTTCTGCTCGGTAAGGAAGAAGCCCGGCGCGATGGCATTGACGCGAATGCCCGCATCAGCAAGGTGCACGGCGAGCCATTGCGTAAAGTTGTTGATCGCGGCTTTGGCCGCACTATAGGCGCCTACCTTCGTTAGCGGAGCGAACGCGCTCATGGAGGACAGATTAATGACGACAGCGCCTGCTCGTCCAATCATGTGCTTAGCAAACACCTGAGTCGGAATCAGCGTGCCCGTAAAGTTCAGATCAAGCACATGCCGGAATCCTTCCACTTTGGTGTCAAAAAAAGAAGTAACGTCAGGCGTCTCAAGATCCTCTTTCCGAAACGTCTCATGAGTCGTATTGGCGCTCGGATGATTGCCGCCTGCTCCATTGATAAGGATGTCGCATGCTCCAAGCCGTTCGCTGACGATTGTTTGCGCATCCTGCACGCTTTTTGCATCGGTAACATCGCATGCGATGGCGATGGCTGTCCCGCCTTGCTTCGCGATCGCTTCAGCCACGGCTTCTCCCTTAGCGAGCGTGCGATTCAGGATCGCGACCTTCACGCCCTGACGAGCAAGCTCCACGGCCATCGCGCTGCATAGGACGCCTGCTCCGCCTGTAATGACCGCTGCCTTGCCTGCCAGAGAGGGATGCAGGGGAAGCGGCTTGGCCTGCGCATTAGGGTATGCTTCCTGATTGTTCATACAACTGCCTCCTTCGCTGCTTGTGCCCGCTGTGCGACCCGCTCATAGGCATCCCACAATCCCCATAGATGCATAATGCCAAGCGCTCGGTCGTACAGGCCATAGCCTGGACGGCACTGCTCGCCCCAAATATGGCGGCCATGATCGGGTCGAACGTATCCGACAAACCCGACGTCATGATACGCCTTCACGATGCCCGCAATATCGACGGTCCCGTCTTGGGTGCGGTGCGAGGTCTCGATGAAGTCGCCATTGTCATACACGTGGACATTCCGAATATGGGCAAATGGAATTCGATCTTTGAACGCATGGATCATCGCGACAATATCATTGTCCGGATTGGCGCCGAACGACCCGCTGCACAGCGTTATCGCATTGGATGGGCTGTCATACAGGCCAAGCATTCGACGCAAATTATGCTGGCTCGTAATAATGCGGGGCAGTCCGAATACCGGCCATGGCGGATCATCCGGATGGATGGCCATTTGGATGCCGTGACGCTCGGCGACAGGCACTACTTTTTGAAGGAAATAGTCAAGATGCTCCCAAAGGTCCTCTTCCGTAACGCCTTGGTATGCTTCAAACAAGCGGGTCAGATGCTTCAGCCGCTCAGGCTCCCAGCCCGGCATGGTCAGCTCGCTATTCTTATTAATGGAGTCGACCAGCTCAAACGGATCGATGCCATGTATGCGGGACTTCTCGAAGAAGAGCGCATTGGAGCCATCTTCCATCTGCTTGAACAGGTCGGTACGCAGCCAATCGAAGATCGGCATGAAGTTGTAGCAGATCACCTTCACTCCAACACGAGCGAGCTTCTCAATGGTCTTGATGTAATTGTCAATATACCGATCCCGAGAGGGGAGGCCAAGCTTGATGTCCTCATGCACGTTAACGCTTTCAACAACGTCGAGATGAAGGCCGTAGGCTGCTGCCTGGGATTGAACCTCCTGAATCTTCGCCCATGGCCATTCTTCGCCTGCAGGAATATCATGCAGCGACCATACGATGCCTTCAACGCCTGGGATTTGCTTGATTTGGCTTAAGGATACCGTATCATTGCCTTCGCCAAGCCATCGAAATGTCATACGCATACGTTCACCACCTCAATATGGTTAAAAACCTTGCTAACACTTCTTCTTCACTTCGCTGCTTGCTGGAATGAAATACTCGGAATATTGCGCTCGCAATACTTCAAGATCTGTAATGCTCAAGCTCAGATGCTCCTGCATAAGCGCTTCCGCACGCTCACCGTCTTGCGCTTCAATGTAAGCCGCCATCTGTTGATGATGCTTGTACAGATGCCGCCAATCCGAGGAGGCATTGAGCCACAATCTTCGGCTGCGGTTCAGATGCGCGTTCATCTGCTGCATGACGCTCCATATTCCGAGCTTCTGGCATCCTTCGAACAAGGTGCGATGGAAGGCCTCGTCTAGTTCGAACATTTGCTTGCCGTCATGCTTCTCCATGCTCTCTTCCTGAAGCATCAGATTGTGCTTCAGCTGCAAGAGCTGTTCTTCAGGAAAAGAGACGCATGCTAAGCGAATGACGGCCTTTTCGAGCTGCTCACGCATAAATCGCGCCTCCTCAACATAGGCAGGATCGATCAGCGCTACCTTCGTGCCGCGCTGAGGCAGCACATGCACAAGACCTTCCTGCGCGAGGCGAACGAAGCTTTCCCGCACAGGGGTACGGCTGACATCGAATGCAAGCGCCATCTCTTTCTCGGATAGCGAGGCGCCAGGCGGCAGGTCGAGATTCATAATGCGCAGCTTCAGCTCGTTGTACACCATATGGCCAGTGGAATCCGTTGAACGCTGGAAAGATCCATGCAAGGTACTCACCTCCTTATAACTACCATACTACCATACAAGTTGATGCTCGAATAGACAATTAGTGGAAGAGTGGGAGAGGTTTAAGTCATGATTTTGTTCCTGCTCTCATATAGTCCTACAATGAGCAGCGGCGGCAGGTAGACCGCTGGCGAATGGGAGGAGAGCAATGAATCCATACGTTGGGGTTGATATAGGAATATCGAAAATGTGCATCGTAGCGGAAGCCGATGAGGGCTTCCTTGAACAGCAGGTGGCGATTGACGCATCGACGAGCGTTGAGGAGCTGAACGCGAATATCGCAGCCTTTTTAACCCAACATCAGCTAGAACCCAATGGAATCGGAATTGGCGTCATGGGCTTGGTGGAAGGGGACGAGCGCATTTCATTCAGCGACATGGCCGTGCTGAATGGAGTTCGCGCAGAGCAATTGGGCAACGGCTGCTGTCCAGTAAAGCTGATTAATGATGTGAAGGCGGCGACGATTGCTGAGGCAAGACATTATCCCAATCATCGAGCCGTGCTCTTCGTGCTGGCTGATGCAGGCATCGCTGCTGGCATTGTTGTGGACGGCAAGCTGCTTCAAGGCGCCTCAGGCTGGTCAGGCGAGCTTGGCTATACGATGGTTCCTGTCAGCGGGCGAGTGAAGAAGCTGGATGATCTTGCCGGGGGAGCGGCGATTCTTCGTGAAGCAGGCGTGAGCAGAGAGGTGCTCTTGCGCAAGCTGGATCGGCATGATCCAAAGGCCAGTGGAATCATTCAGCAGGCAGGCTTCTACTTCGGGCTTGCGCTCACGAATCTTATTCATTTGTACAATCCAGATGTCATTATCGTAGGCGGCCGTACAGCAGAGTATCCGGGCTATCTGGAGCGCTCGGTTATGATCGCAGCGCAGTATACACTGCAGGACCTGTTTCAAGCTTGCCGCATTGAGACGGCGCTCGAACGTCATCTAAGCGTAGCAGTTGGGGCATGCGAGTATGTGAAGCAGCAGCTGGCACTGGTGCAGGGATGATTGCTGGCTCTAGATTGCGTATTGCATTGCAATTCACAAAGGCCTGGCTTGCTGCTGGTATGAAATCATATAGAAGCTTATAAGCGGTGCGATTGGGATGGGTTGATTACGAGGTGTTCTGCGCATATAAGGAGGAGATGGTGGAGCAATGGATGCCCAAGTAAAACGCTATTATCAGTTGAAGCAGAAGAAAAAGGAACTAGAAGCGGAGCTTCAAACCTTGCATGAAGAGATTATGGACTTCTGCCAAGAGCAAGCGTCTGCAGATATGGAGATCGGCGCTTACCGTGTGAAGCTTGTGCTGCAGGAGAGAAAGGAATACGATGATGCCAAAGTGTATGAGGCTCTGCCAGATCCTGAAGTATGGCGGCTCTGCTCCAAGGCGGACCCGTCCAAGCTTGCGGGATTAGTCAAGCTGAGGGTGATTCCTGAAGAGACGCTGAAGGATACGTACACACTAAAGCCGGTAACGCTGCTGAAGATTGAGAAGAAATAAAGATGCATCTCTACCAAAGTATAGGCTTTACAATCAAAGACTTGTGTTTTCATAGCAGCGTGGAGCAGATCGGCGCCAAGAGCAAATGGTGCAACGATACAACGATGCAACGATGATGGAAGACAGACAGTGAAAGAGGCTGCTGCTTTTCATTACGCACAATAATTGATGTGACTAATGATATCGTTTCAAGTGAAAGGTCTGCTTCAAGACGTTCTTGCAGCAGACCTTCTTATGCAGTCGTGGACGGAGCACTGCCGCGGCAGCCTCCTCGAAGCTAGAATATGCTTGCATCTTGGGGAACAGCGGCTTGGAAGAGCCTTAGCCAATAGGCAGCATTTCAATAAACGTATTTGCGGCTGAGGTTAGCGGAATTTGCTTCATGGTAATGATGCCAACCTTGCGCGGCGGCAAGGGCGGATCGACAGCGACCTCATAGAAGGTGTCCTTGTCGAGCTCGTTCTGGATAAAGTTCTTAACGACACAAGCAACGCCTAGTCCTCTGCGCACAAATTCCACCAGCAGATCCTCGCTGCCAAGCTCAATCTCGGGCTTCATCTCCACTCCCTGCTCAGCGCAGAATTGATCGATATAATTGCGTGTATTGCTGCCTTTTTCAAACAGGATTAGCGGAAGCTGTATCAATTGTTCCCATGTTAATGGCTCATGGATCGAATGCTTGTATTTTGCGCTCGTAATGAAGCAGTCGATCAGCTCCCAGCTTTCTAGGATTGTAACCTGCTTGTCAGATATGGGCAGATTGACAATGCCGAAGTCGATCTTGCCTGCCTTTAACAGCTGTATCGTCTCAGGTGTTGTCCGATTAGTCACTTGAATGTGAATATTCGGATAGCTTTCGTGAAATTGCTCAAGATAAGGTAATAGATAATGCTTGCACAAGGTGTCGCCGGCGCCAATGCGAATCTCGCCTTCCATGAGCTGATGCAGTTCGGCCAGCTTGCGCTCGCCCGTGCTAATAAGGTTCATCGCTTGCTCGATGTACGTGTACAGCATTTGCCCCGCATGCGTGAGATGAACGCCTTTGGAGGATCGGAAGAAGAGCTGTCCGCCCAGCGCATGCTCAAGCTGCTTAATATGGTGGGTAACAGCCGGCTGCGTAATAAACAGCTGCTCTGCGGCAAGCGTGAAGCTGCCGGCCTTGGCTGTCACATAGAAGACGCGGTACCACTCCATATTTTCAACCATGACATAAATCTCCTTTATAGAAGGTATTATAAACATTAATTTAATTTATATGAATATTCCCATTATACTGATCATAGGGAAACAATCTCAAGTATAGAAGAGGTGTGTCAATGACGATTACAGCAATTGTTGGTGCGAACTGGGGAGACGAAGGAAAAGGGAAAGTAACCGATGTACTCGCAGCGAATTCCAAATATGTGGTTCGCTATCAAGGCGGAAGCAACGCAGGCCACACGATTATTAATGATCATGGCAAATTTGCTCTCCACTTGCTTCCTTCCGGCGTATTCTATCCAGGCGTAACTAATATTATTGGACCTGGCGTAGCTTTTAATATCGGCGACTTTGTAAAAGAATACAAGGAACTGGTATCAAAGGGAGTGCCTGAGCCTATCGTTCGTATTTCTGATCGCGCTCAAGTGCTTATGCCGTACCATAAGCTGTTTGATGAACTCGAAGAGGAGCGTCTTGCGGATCGCCAATTCGGTTCCACGAAGTCAGGGATCGCCCCTTTTTATTCGGATAAATATGTGAAGCTTGGCATTCAGGTTGCAGACCTGTTAAATAAGGAACGCCTGCAATCCCGCATTGAGGCGGCTCTTGAATCCAAAAATATCATGATGGAATACCTCTACAAGAAGCCAGCGCTTAAGGTTGAGGATGTTATGAACGCCGTGCTTGAGCACGCAGACTTCTTGAAGCCGTTTGTATGCGACACGGTTACGCTTCTGCACGAAGGCTTGAAGAAAGGCGAGAAGATTCTCGTTGAAGGACAGCTTGGCGCGCTTCGCGACCCGGATCACGGTATCTACCCATACTCCACTTCTTCCTCCACGCTTGCAGGCTTTGCAACAGTCGGGGCAGGCGTTCCTCCGCATGCAATCACGCAGGTTATTGCGGTAACGAAGGCTTATTCCAGCTGTGTGGGCGCAGGCCCATTTGTTGGCGAGCTTGAAGGCGATGTGGCTCAGGAGCTTCGTGTTCGCGGTGGCGATGCAGGGGAATTCGGCGCAACAACTGGCCGTCCACGCCGCATGGCATGGTTCGATGCAGTTGCGACGAAGTACGGCTGCATGCTGCAAGGCGCTACAGAAGTGGTGCTGACCAATCTGGACGTGCTTGGTTACTTGGATGAGATCCCGGTATGCGTGGCATACGAGGTGGATGGCGAGCAATCGATGCATTTCCCAGTAACAGCTGAACTGGATAAGGCTAAGCCTGTCTATGAGAAGCTTGCTGGCTGGAAGAGTGATATCTCCGGCATCCGCACATTCGAAGAGCTGCCGAAGGCGGCACAGGATTATGTGCTTCGCATCGAGCAATTGATCGGAGTGCCGATTCACAATATCTCTGTTGGCCCTAGACGCGAGCAGATGATCATCCGTTAATTTGCGTTTGGATGGCCAATAAGGACAAATACGATAAAGTTGACAAGACCTTCGTTCCATGGGGTACACCCGTTGGAGAGCGAAGGTCTTTTTTTGCGCTCAATGATGGCTAGTTGAGCAAGCAACTCACTCCTATCGTAAGGGAAGAAAACGAACTCGTTTTGGAACATTAAAGGTTGAATGCAGGCGATCAGGCGGGCCTCATCCAGAAGCCCATCAACAGATGGATAGCAGGAAGCCAAGTTGTGCTCTACACGAGAGGGATCACTTAGAACAAGTCCAATGGATGAACAAGCTCGAAAAATATAGGCATGGACTTATCATGTCATCCATATGATGGAAGGGAAATCATCCATTTTATATTTGTAAACGCTTACCAATAATTGGAGGAGGGTGTTTATGAAAAGAAGAATATCGCTTCTATGCCTGATGGCAGCCATGCTGGTTATGGTTCCTCTGCTGCAGGCATGCGGCAAAGCGGGAGATTCCGGGGGGAAGGTTGAGCTTACGATGTCTGCATGGGGCAATCCAGCAGAGCTGAAGGTATATCAGCGAGCGATTGATGCATACGAAGAGAAAAATAAAAACGTAAGCGTTAAGCTGATCCCGATCCCAAGCGATGGCTACGAGCAGAAGCTGCTGACAGAGCTGTCGGGAGGCGCTGGAGCGGACGTATTCTATGTTGGCGATACGACGATGGCTAAGCTGGTGAAGAGCAATTCGGTGCTGCCGCTCGCTGATTTCCTGAAGACGGATGCAAGCTATACCAAGGCAGAGGAGTATGCTGAGGGCTTATGGGGAGCCGCTAAGCAAGGCGAGGAGCTGTATGGCATTACCGTCGACTGCAATCCATACGTCATGTACTACAATATCAAGCTGTTTAAGGAAGCAGGGTTGAAGACGCCGCAGCAGTATTTTGACGAGGGGACATGGAACTGGGATACATTCAAGGAAGTGACAGCAACGTTCAAGTCCATGAACAAATATGGATTTGTGCAGGAGAAAGGCTCTCTTCCTATGCTGAACTGGGTCTGGTCGAACGGCGGCAATATGTATGACAAGGAAGGCAGCTACGTGTATGACAAGGACCCGAAGGCGCAGGAAGCGATCGCTTATATTGCAGATCTCGTGAAGAGCGGAGGGGTCATCTATGGCGGCTCTCTGCCAAAAGGGCAAGGCATGGATGCGATGTTTATGTCTCAGCAAGTGGCAATGGTGACGGCAGGGCGCTGGCTGACACCAATGTTCAGCGAGAATAAGAGCTTGGAATTCGATTATATCCCATGGCCGACCAATACGCCGGAGAAGACGAACCCTTCTGGCATCGCGGTTGCTTATGTGGCGGTCAATAAGAATTCGAAGCAGCAGGAGGAAGCGAAGAAGTTCTTGTCCTTCTATGTATCGAAGGAAGGGCAGAAGGCGCGGCTTGCAGATACCGGCAATGCGGTGCCGTCAGTAGCAGGAATTGATGAGGTTGTGCTGGATACGGGAATTCCTGCCCATGCGAATTATCTGTTAACTGGTCGAGATATCGGTATCGCTCCAGGCTCTCCGCAGACGTATTATGCGCAAATTCCGGGGTTGTCCAATGAGGTGGAGGATCTATATGATCTGATGCTGCTTGGCAAGGCGAGCTCGGAAGAGACGATTGAAAATATTTCTTCGATCGTCAAGAAGAAGACGGAGGAAGCGAAGTAAAGCGTCCTCTGTGCGCATAAAGGAAGGGGAACTTCGGATGCATGATCGCAAGCGAAAATGGTGGGGGATGCTCTTCATCCTCCCCCAGCTGATTGGGCTAATCGTCTTCGCGCTGATTCCATTGGTGCTGACCTTTGTCATCAGCATGTCTGAATGGGACGGCTTTGGCACCATGGAATTCGTGGGGTTCGCGAATTTCTTGGAACAGTTCTTGGACCCTGATTTTAAGAAAGCAATGGTCAACACCTTGTATTATTCCCTTCTTACCATTCCATCGGGCATTGTGCTTGGGCTCCTGCTGGCTCTTGCTATCCATAACATTAGGGGCAAGACGCTGTACCGGCTGTTCTTCTTCATGCCCGTTGTCACAAGCTCAGTCTCCATCGGTGTCATCTGGATCTGGCTCTTGAACGGCGACTTTGGCATCATTAATCAGCTGCTTGGAATCGTGGGCATTACAGGTCCAAAGTGGCTGACTGACACGCAATGGGTCATTCCTTCCATCGCCATGCTGAGCATTTGGTGGGGATTAGGGTTCAATATGGTCATCTTCTTGGCAGGGCTACAAGGGATATCACAAACCTATTACGAAGCAGCGGTCATTGATGGAGCGAGCGCCTTCCGCAAGTTCTGGCATATTACACTCCCGCTGTTGTCGCCGACGACGTTCTTCGCAACGATTATGGCGACGATCAGCTCCTTCCAAGTCTTTGACCAAGCCTTCGTTATGACAAGCGGGGGTCCGGCCAAGGCGAGCTATACGCTCGTCTACCATATCTTCAACCGCGGCTTCGTCGAATCCAACATGGGTGCGAGCGCTGCTGCGGCCACGATTCTGTTCTTAATGATTCTCGTCTTGACGCTTATTCAATTTAAGTTCTCACGGAGGTGGGTGCACTATGAAGGCTGATGCTTCCAGGCAAATAGGGCACCAGCATATGCCATCCGAGCATGGACAGCCGCATGGCCGTCCGATTAGGAAGAAGCGAGCTTGGCATCTTGGAACAGTGCTGCTTCACCTCGCGCTGATCTTGGGCTCTGTGGTAATGGTGTTTCCTTTTTTGTGGACCATCAGCAGCTCGCTAAAGGACATTAGCCAAATCTTTATGATGCCTCCGAGCTGGGTCCCTGATCCTTTTGTATGGAGCAATTATGTGGATACGCTGCGAGCGATGCCGTTCGATGTGGCTTACTTCAACAGCTTCTACATTTCAATAGTCGTGGTCGTGGCGTCGCTGCTGACCTGCTCCCTTGCTGCATATGCTTTTGCTAAGATAAAATTTCCGGGTGCAGGGATTGTATTTATTCTCTTCTTATCGATGATGATGATACCGAAGCAGGTCACGATTGTGTCTTTGTACGTCGTGATCCAGAAGCTTGGGTGGGTGGACTCTCATCTGTCCATTATTATGCCAGCGGCTTTCTTTAACGCCTTCGGCGTGTTTTTGCTGAGGCAGTTTATGATGGGGATTCCTAGGGATCTAGAGGAAGCTTCAATTATGGATGGGGCCAATCCGCTCCGCATCTATTGGAACGTCATGCTGCCATTGGTGCGCTCTGCATTAGTGGCATTTGGAATCTTCGCTTTTAAGGATATTTGGAATCAATTTTTAGACCCGCTTATTTTCCTCAGCACGCCAGAGCGGTTTACCGTTCCGCTCATGCTGAATATGTTCAAGGGACTGTATGTTGCGGATTGGGCCTTGATGATGGCGGGAACGGCGATATCTGTCATTCCTGTGCTGATTGTATATGTAATCGCCCAGCGGCACATCATTGAGGGCATTGCGCTGACTGGGATTAAGGGATAACGGGTACGAGCGGCAAGGTGCAGGTCCTGATTGACAGGGGCTTGCACCTTCTATAAGTGATATTCATCATATAATGTTTGAAAAATAAAAATTAAAATAAAAGGTTGACTTTTTAGGGTGTAGTCCGATATATTAATAACCAAGAAATATACCTATAGGGGTATATGTATAAATGAGTTTAAGAGCACATCATTAGCATGGTATAGGATCTCATCAACAGCATAAAAAGGAGGAAGCTATTTTTTTGGTCGAAAATATACCCAGTGGGGTATAACGGAAACAATCATACTAAGCTGCAGAAAGAAGGAAGGAACTGCAATGGACATTGCATGGCTGTTGACCTTGATTGCCATTGGGTTTGTAGGTTCCCTGATCTCAGGGATGGTCGGAATTGGTGGGTCCATCATCAAGTATCCGATGCTCTTGTATATTCCGCCGGCGCTTGGCTTTATGGCATTCAGTGCTCAGGAAGTATCTGCGATTAGTGCCGTGCAAGTATTTTTTGCAACATTGGCCGGCATGTTTGCTTTTCGCAAGGGAGGATACATCAACCGATCCCTCGTGCTGACGATGGGAGCGGCGATTATTATCGGCAGCTTCGTTGGCGGATACGGGTCCCAATTTTTAACGGATGAGACCATTAACTTAACGTATGCGATTCTTGCGCTTATCGCTGCTGTCATGATGTTTATGCCGAAGAGGGGGGACGAGGTCGAAGACTATTCGAAGGTGAGCTTTAACAAGCCGCTTGCAGGCATACTCGCCTTCATCATTGGAATTTTGTCAGGAATCGTTGGAGCGGCGGGAGCATTCATTGTGGTTCCTGTGATGCTCGTCATTTTGAAGATACCGACACGGGTAGCCATTGCCTCGTCGCTTGCAATAACGTTTATCTCGTCGATTGGATCGACAGCAGGCAAGCTGATGGGCGGTCATATGCTGCTGATCCCGTCCATCGCGATGATTATTGCAAGCATGATTGCCTCGCCGATTGGAGCTAGAATCAGCAAGAAGCTGAATACACGGGTGCTGCAATGGATATTGGCTGTTCTTATTGCGGCTACTGTCATCAAGATCTGGGTTGAAATATTAGTTTAAGGAGGACATCAGAACAATGTCAGCATTGAAAGTAGATCAAGTATTGGATTGCAAAGGGCTGGCTTGCCCCATGCCGGTCGTGCGCACGAAGAAGACGCTGGAAGGCTTGAACACAGGGGAGGTGCTGGAGATTATGGCTACCGACCGCGGCTCAGTCGCTGATCTTCAAGGCTGGGCGAAGCGAACCGGGCATCAATATATTGGGCTTAAGGAATCCGGTCAAGTGTTCCATCATTACATTCGCAAGGTTGATCCAACCGAACTGAAGGAGGCGGTCAGTTATCCTCATACGATCACGCCCGAAGAGGTGAAGGCAAGACTGAGTCAAGGTGAGGCGCTTCATATCGTGGATGTGCGCGAGCCTGCGGAATTTGCGTTTGGCCATATACCAGGGGCGCTATCCATTCCGGTTGGCGATTTGGATAATCGATTGGATGAGCTTGATGCGTCCGACTCCTTTATTATCGTATGCCGCTCTGGCTATCGCAGTGATCTAGCCTGCCAGCTGCTTGAAGAGAAAGGGTATCACAAGGTAAAAAACATGGTGCATGGCATGAACGCTTGGGATGGAGACATCTTGATTAACGATTGAGCTTGAACCAGAATGGATCGACACTTTATTCATTTATATAAGGAGGATTATGAATCATGACAACCCCAACTGTAACTAAAATGAGTGCGAAGGAAGTGACCCGTTTCATCATCGGCAAGGAGGCGCTGTTTATCCTTGATGTACGCAACGAGGACGCTTATCAGGATTGGAAGATTGAAGGAGAGGGCATCGTTTCGATTAATATTCCTTATTATGAACTGCTCGATGAGATTGAGCCGGCGCTGAAGCAATTGCCTCCAGAGCAACCGGTGCTGGTTGTATGCGCGAAGGAAGGCTCATCCCAATTCGTTGCGGAGCAGCTCGCAGAAGCAGGCCGCAAGGACGTGTTCTATCTGGAAGGCGGCATGAAGGGCTGGAGCGAATATTTGGAGCCTGTTAAGATCGCGGATCTCAGCCAAGGCGGCGAGCTGTATCAATTTGTTCGCATGGGCAAAGGCTGCTTGTCGTATATGATCATCTCCGAAGGAGAAGCGGCAATCATCGATTCTGCCCGAATGACAGATGCCTATCAGCAGCTGCTTGCGGATAAAGGAGCGGTGTTGACGCATGTGATGGATACTCATCTGCATGCAGACCATATCTCTGGCGGCCGCACACTTGCAGCCAAGTATGATGCGCAATATCATTTGCCGCCAAAGGACGCCGAAGAGGTTACCTTCGATTATACAAAGCTTGTGGAAGGCAGCAACATCGTGGTCGGCAAGGAAGAGATCATCGTACAGCCGATCTACACACCGGGCCATACGATCGGTTCTACCTCGTTTATTATTGACGATCAGTATTTGCTGTCAGGCGATATTCTGTTTATCGAATCCATTGGCCGCCCGGATCTCGCAGGCCTTGCGGAAGACTGGGTCGGGGATCTCAGAGAGACGCTTTATGCACGCTATAAGCAGCTGCCTGAGCATCTAATGGTGCTGCCTGCTCACTTTGCAAGTCCATCGGAGCTGGGCGAAGATGGCCGTGTAGCTGGACAGCTCGGCGTGTTGTACCAGCACAACCCGGGACTTCATATCCATGATGAAGAGGAGTTCCGCAGAACCGTAACGGAGAATCTTCCGCCTCAGCCTCATGCCTATCAAGATATTCGCAAGACGAATATGGGCAAATTGGAGCCGGATGAGGACACGCAGCGCGAGATGGAGATTGGGCCGAACCGCTGCGCGGTGCATGACAACTAATCAGCTGTAGTGAAGCAAGCAGCGGTTACAATCAATCATTGTTTTCATTAGAATGAGACTCATATCTGCATGTCGAACGCATCATTGTTAAATAGGAGAAGGAGAGATTACGATGAATCACGATAAATTAGTTGACGCAACAGGGCTTGCTTGCCCGCTGCCTATTGTACGCACAAAGAAAGCGATGAATGAGCTTCAATCGGGTCAGGTGCTTGAGGTGCATGCGACGGACAAAGGGTCCAAGAACGATCTGTCGGCATGGGCAAAAAGCACAGGGCATGAGCTGGTATCGGATACCGAGGAGAACGGTGTTTATAAGTTTTGGATCAAAAAAGGCTAGCTTGAGGCAATGTCATCGAAGTTAGCGGCAGTTGATTGCCGCTTCAAGAAGCAGCGTCCACCTGTCAATGAATACAGCTGCCAATTCCATTTGGGAGTCTGACGACCTGAATGGAATGGATGGAACGCAAACGATTAATTACGATGCAAGCCCCTGTAGGTAAGGCAGCTATGCACTTTTATATACCTATGGGGGTAATTAAATTATTGAAAGATTGTTAGATTGCTATTGATTACTACACTTGCCTGAGCTCTATATTTTTTGCATAAAGAAGGGATGAATACGTGTGACACAACAAGCCGAGAAATCAACGATCGTACTGTTTAGCGGGGAGTTGGACAAAGCGATTGCGGCGTTTATTATTGCCAATGGGGCTGCTGCCTACGAGCAAGAGGTGACGATCTTCTTTACATTCTGGGGACTCAATGCGCTGAGAAAGGATCAGCAGGTGCCGGTCAAGAAGGGCCTGCTTGAGAAGATGTTTGGCTGGATGATGCCGAGGGGCGCAGGCAAGCTTCCTTTATCCAAAATGAATTTCCTTGGAGCGGGTCCGAAGATGATCAAGCATGTAATGAAGAAGCATAATGCGCTCAGCCTGCCTGAACTGATTGAGCTTGCACGCGAGCAGGGCGTGAAGCTCGTTGCCTGCACCATGACGATGGATCTGCTTGGCCTTAAGCAAGAGGAGCTGATTGACGGCATTGAATATGCAGGCGTAGCCGCCTATCTTGGCGATGCGACTGAAGCGAAGGTCAATCTGTTCATCTAGAGGAAGCGGCCTCATCCCGGCATATTGTTCGTCCGACACATTTCGGCAATAATATACCTATAGGTGTATAGGAAGGGATGACGAGCCATGAAGTACGATCATGATGTCAAAATGAGACTAAAACGCATCGAAGGCCAAGCAAGAGGCGTACTGAACATGATGGAGCAGGAGAAGCATTGCAAAGATGTTGTTAGTCAGCTGACTGCGATTCGCAATGCCGCTGACCGAGCGATTGCTTCGATTGTTGCTGCCAATCTGGAGAAGTGCATTCTAGAGGATACGGGCTCTTCAGGCGCCTCGCTTGATTCAAGCAAGTATGTGAAGGAAGCGGTAGATTTGCTGGTGAAGAGCCGCTAATGAGAAAGCTCTGGATCGGCGCAGGACTAGAGATGAAGCGAGAATTTTTGCTGGATGGCGGAATCACCGCATCATCTCATCGATGGACCGAGTGATTGATTCTTGTTTGAGTCTTTGGAGGCAGGAGCACTAGGCACTGCCTGACGTTAATTGATCATTATTAGACAAAAGTAAACTCGACGGGCTTCGCTGTGAAGCTCGTCTATTTGTTTTTTGGTTGAAAAAATTATCCATGTTCCGGGGCAATAGCGTCTATGTGAGGATGTTATGTTTAACGATATAATAGTGATAATGATTCTCATTATTAACAAGAGGAGTAATATTATGATCGACCCTATGTTCACCGCAGAGCAGGCAACCGTAAGCACGCTCTTGAACTGTTATCTTAGAGAGACAAGGAGCGGGGAATGGATGGCTTCCAGCCCGCTTGTCGGTCAAGCTCCGATTGTGCGAATAAAACTATCCGCCCTTCATCTTACGATCATTGCACCTGTGTGCTATCACTCGGAGACTGGCAGGCATCGCTACCGCCTTCCGATATATGTTCAATCGGCTTCACATGAGCTAAGGCCGATTCGCCTAACCACCCTTGCGTCCTTGCTGCTCGAACAGATCGCAGCTTCCGAGGGCACCTCATTTCCTGAAAAACTGCTGAAGCGCATCGTGAACAGCTGCAGGAATCTAGAGGGCTATATCCGTACAAGGCTTCATCATTCGGACAGCCTCTACGAGCCTAATCTCCGCTTTTTGGATTATGAGCAATCCCTTCTGTTTGGCCACCCATTTCACCCGAACGCGAAGTCCCGCGAAGGCTTTAATTCTGAAGAGCATTTCCACTGTTCGCCTGAGACTGGCGGGCGCTTCAAGCTTCATTACTTTGCCGCACACCACACCATTGTTAAGGAAGGTTCTCAATGGAAGCCTTCTGCCTCAGCTTCTGCGCTCATTAAGCGTAATCTGCTTGGTGAGCTTGTTCAGGAGAGCGCCAGGACAGGAGCAATTCAACGAGAGGATAAGACAAAGCCGGCTATTCACAGCTTTCTGCATGACCCTGCTTATGCGCTAGTGCCTGTTCATCCTGTGCAAGCGAGGTGGCTGCTTCAGCAGCCGCATGTGGATCGTTGGATGAGAGACGGCCTCCTTATCAACCTTGGCGGCTTAGGCGAGAGCTATGCTGCGACTTCCTCCATCCGAACCGTATACCGGGAATCCGCACACCTCATGTATAAGTTTTCCCTTCATGTGAAAATAACGAATTCGGTGCGCGTCAACAAGCGAGGCGAGCTGGATCGCGCGCTTGAGGCCTGTCAGGTCCTTGACTGTATTGAACCGAGGCTGCATGAGGTTCATCCTCAGTTCCACTTCATTCGCGACAGCGCCTATCTGACGTTGGGTGAGACCGAAGGGGAGGAATCGGGCTTCGAGCTCCTGATTCGGGAGAATCCGTTCCAAGGTGATGACGGGAAGCGGGCGATCGTGTCCGCATCCTTTACGCAGGAAGCCGTAGATGGGAGCAAGCCGCTGCTTGCAAGAATAATAGACCAGCTAATAATGAAGCAAGGCCTGAACGGCCAGTGCGATGAGAGCGTCGCACGCGTACGGATCAGCCGCGGCTGGTTCCAGCGCTATATGAAGCTTACGCTGTATCCGATGCTGTGGCTGTACAACGAATACGGCATCGCGCTTGAAGCTCATCTGCAAAATAGCGTCATCGTTCTAGGAGAGGACGGTTATCCTGAGCGCTTCTATTATCGGGACAGCCAGGGCTATTATTACGCTCGCTCCATGATTGGGTATTTGGAGCAGGATATCGAAGGCATTAAAGAGAGCGGCAATGGCTTCGACGACGCTATCGTAGAGGAGCGCTTTGGCTATTACCTGATCGTGAATCATATGCTCGGGATGATTCAATCGTTTGGCAGGGCCGGGCTGGTGAGCGAGAAAGTGCTGCTGTTCGACCTCTATGAAGCACTGCAATCGATGCGCGACCTGCACCGAATCTATAACGGGCTTATTGCTGCATGGCTTGGCAAGAAGGAGCTTCGAATCAAGGCGAATTTGATAACCCAATGCTGGGATATTGATGAGCTGGAGAATGAACTGGAGCAAGCGGTATATGCCCAGATGCCGAACCCTCTGCATGAGATTGGAGCGAAGGCTGCGCTCATCCGGAAGGCGAGACAGGTCACGGCTCCTTGGCGCGATCAAGAGCGGCTTGTGCCTTCGCAGCGCTCAGGATAAGGAGGACGAAGTTGCATGCAACAGCTTAGCATGAACAGTCAATTACGAGCGCGGCGCAGGGTGCTGCAGCAGTTGATTGAGGCGCTGCTGTTCGAAGGCGTCATAGTGCCGCAGGAAGGATTCGCATCCTCACAGCTCATTTATGATCCTGGGCACGCTGTAGGGGAAGCAGTGCCATCACTAGAAATCCCATCAGATGCTGCGAGGCAACCGCATTCCTCCGTAGTGGTCTTATCAGATGCTGCGAGGCAACCACATTCCTCCGTAGTGGTCTTATCAGATGCTGCGAGGCAATCATATTCCTCCGCAGTGGTCTTATCAGATGCAGTGAGGCAACCAAATTCCTCAACAGCAGTCATATCAGATGCTGTAAAGCAATCCGACGCTTCTGTGCAGCAGCTTGTATTTACCGGAAGGGATGAAGCGAAGCGGCTTGTAACCTATGCTTGCACAGCCCGCAGAAGATTCACCTTCGGCTGGCTGGAGCTGCTGGCTGAGCCGATCATGAGAACGGTTCAAGGACAGTCCGATCCCACAACCGAGGAGGCCTGTGACCCGCAGCTGTTTCTGCGAGAGGTGGTCGCCCATGCGCTTTCTTCCTATTCTATTCTGCCATCTTTCTATCAAGAGATTGCAGCCACCCTTCAAAACGAACAGCTTCGCTTGGAGGAAACGCGCACAGGGAGTGCCCTTGTCCATTTGTCCCTTGCTGAGGTCGAGGCGCTTGCCTCTCAGGGGCACCCCTATCATCCCTGTTTTCGCTCGCGGATCGGCTTCGACCTTGAAGACCAGCGAAGCTATGCGCCTGAGTTTGCACCCTCCTTTGCCGTAATGTGGGTGGCCGCTCATCAAGAGAAGGTAGGCACATGGGGGCAGGATGGGAAGGCATGGGAGCATGTCCTTGAGATGCAGCTTACCGCTTCGGAGCTTCAACGCTTGCAGGTTCGTCTGCTGGAGCATGGAGCAGAGCCTGCGACATATCGTCTCCTTCCTGTGCATCCATGGCAATGGGAAAGCTGCCTGCAGCATGCCTATGCGGAAGACATCGAGCAGCACTGGCTTATTCCGCTCGGCCTCGGCGAGCAGTCCTATAAGCCGCAGCAATCGATTCGCACCTTATCGAATGTGAGCACACCGGCAGGAGCGGCTCTGAAGCTGCCGCTTCACATTGTTAATACCTCCTCATTGCGGGAGCTTACACCGCATTCTGTAGCCGCTGCTCCAGAGGTATCCAGCTGGCTTCAGCGTGTGGTGGCCACCGACGATTACTTTTGGAAGGAAGCGCGAGTCGTTCTGCTGCAGGAATTCGCCAGCGCTTCCTACCTTCCTGCGAATGGAGCGCTAAGCGCGATCTGGCGAGAACCGATTGAAGCTTACTTGCAGGAGGGGGAGCAAGCTTATCCTTTCCATGCCTTGCTCACCGTTCAAGAGCATGGAGCAGCAAGAGCGAAGCGAGCATTCGCAGCCATGACAGCGGGCGTTGAAGCTTGCTGTGGTCAGGACATGGAACGAGCAGCAAGCGTAAGCGTCCAAGAAAATGAAGCTGGCAGAATGGGTGAGCAGCAGAGCGAGAGCCTCGCCATCCAACCATGGCTTACGCAATATGGACTCGAACGATGGTTTCGCGAGCTGATCCGAAAAGGGGTCATGCCGGTTGTTCATCTGCTTGCTGCTCACGGGATTGTGCTCGAATCGCATGCTCAGAATATGATTCTGATTCACCGTGAGGGCTGGCCAGTGGGGGTTGCGCTGCGGGATTTCCATGAGGGTGTTGAATTCACTGCATCCTATATTGCTTCGCCAGAGCTGGTTCCTGACTTTGCGCAGCTTCATCCAGCTTATCGGTCTGGTTCTGTTGGAGATTATTTCGAGATGCTGGATGTTCAATCTCTGCAAGAGATGATGATCGATGCGCTCTGGTTTATGAATATTGGCTTTCTGATTATGAGGCTTGCTGATGATGCGGAAGCTGAAGGGCAACAACGAGAAGCACTTGAGCAGAAGCTATGGCAGATCATACGCTTGGAGCTTGCGGAATATGAAAGACAGCATCCTAAGCTTCGCGAGCGGCTTGCAGAACTCAAGCTGTTCGTTCCGTATTGCAGCATTGAGCCATTGGCTCAGCAGCGCATGACAGGAACGGTTGCAGCCAAGCCGCAACAAGTGCCGAATCCACTGCATTGGTGCATGGAAACAAAGAACATGTGAATTGATGGACAGATCAAATCTTACTGAGGTGGAGACCTATGTTTATCGTAAATGATCGCTTAATCACGCAAGAAGCCTTTTCGGCTCGCGTCGAGCAATACAGTCAGCTGGAGCCCTTTCTAGCTGTAGAATCAGCTCGTTATGCCATATGCGCATCCGATGCCGAGATGGTTATTGCTTTAGTTGAACTGATTCGAGCAAGGAATGATTCTGTGCTGCTGCTCTACGGCGATACGCCGCTGGAATCGGCATTGGAGCGGGCGGCTGAAGCGGGGTGCTGCTGGCTGTTCTACGGCACGGTGCAGGACGCATACCGTGTACACATTCCTGAGGACACAGGCGATGCGCCTCCAAGCTTGTATCAGTTCAGCTCAGGTACGACAGGCAGGCCGAAGCTGATCGGCCGAAGCTGGATCGAGGTCATTGAAGAGCTGAATGCATATAATCAAGTCCTGCTTGCTCGTGGTCTTGGCGAAGCCGAGCCAGTTATTCTCACCTCCATCACTCATTCCTATGGGCTGATCACGGGAGTGCTGAGCGCCCTGCAGCGGGGAGCAGTGCCTTTGATCTGCCAGAACACGAACCCTAAGTACATGCTTCAGCGCATCATGAGAAGTGAGCGTCCGCTCGTGTATGCAGTGCCTGCGCTGCTGCAGACTCTGCTTCCATGGCTGCAGGCGAGAAAGCAGAAGGAGAAGCGGCTCTATGCGGTCATCTCTTCTGGAGCACAGCTGTCCATGAATCTGTGTCAGATGCTGCGCGAGCATACGGATTGCCTCATTCAGCAATACGGCTGTACAGAAGCTGGCTGCGTCAGTCTGGCAGTCGGCATGGTGAGCTTTGACGATCTAGGCAAGCCTTTAAGTCATATTCAAGTACAAGCTGCCTCCTATCCTACCGAAATGATCTTCTCAACGAAGCATGGCAAGCTCATCCCATCTGGAGATCTAGGCACGGAAGCGCCTGATGGAAGGCTGCGCTTTATCGGCCGCTTGGATGATCTGATCAATGTATCTGGCCTCAAGGTGCATCCCTTGGAGGTCGAGCAGATGATCGCGCGCATGGAAGGCATTCAAGAGGTAGTTGTGTATCGCGGCGCCCATCCTGTATCTGGCGATACCGTACATGCCATGATTGTGGCAGCTGGCTTGATTACCCGCGAGCAGGTGCTTGCTTGGTGCCAGAAGAGCCTTCCCGCTTATAAGGTGCCGTCTGAGATTGAATTCGTTCATGAGATTCCACGCCTGCCATCTGGCAAGATTAGCCGCAAGCTGCTTATTCAAGGAGGAACAGGATGCTAAGACGTGAAGAGCTGCATCATAAGCTGGTCATTTTAATGCGAGACAAGTTCAATTTGCCGCAGGAGACGCTGGCGGAATCTATGCGCTTGAATGAGGACTTGCGGATCGATTCGGTTATGATCATTCAGCTTATTGTCTATATTGAGCTTGAGCTCGGACTTGAGGTGCCAGACGAGACGCTTGACCCGAGAATATTTGCAACAATAAGCTCTGTGCTTGATTTTATGATGGAGCTGACTCCAGTGACGTTACCAGAAGAGCTGGAGGGCGCACGATGATCAAAGGCGAGGAAGTGAGCATTAAGGTTCACTGTATTGTAAGCAGTCTGTGCGAGGTCATTCGAGAGCAAAGCCACATTGATTACCGTCCGTTTTACTTTGGCCTATGGGATGCTCCCTTTGATGTTACGGTGGAGGGGGAGTTTACTTATTATCAGCATGATCTCAACCATCAGCATTATTACACCAGCTTCGAGCGATTGTTTGGAGCCAAAGTGCACGTGTGGTATGACTTTGAGGCTGGTTGCGAAGCAAATTTCACACGACTGAAGGATCTTGTGGAACATTCCTCGCAAGAGCGGTATGTGGCCGCTCAGATTGACATGTCCCTCATGCCTGAGCGCGAGAACAAGTTCAGCCAGAAGCCCTTTCCTCACTTTATGATTCTAAGAAGCACATCCGAGAAGCAGGAATGGCTGATGATTGATGCCGACTTTCGCTGGCGAGGCGTTGTCCCGGTACACAAGGTCGAAGAGGCGTTTGTAGGCAACGCCTTTGGCGGAGGCTTCTATGTGGATGCGAATGAACTGCAGGAGGCTGCCCCACAGAGGGTAGAGGAATATGGTGCAGCCGTATTTCGCAAGGAGAATGCACTGACGATGCGATTAAAGGAAGTTATTGAAGATATGGTGCGCGGGAGAAATGGCCTCTCGATCGAGCAGCTGACGCGGGCTGTTCGCCAGCTGCCGGTATTGGCAATTCGCAAGTACAGCTATGAGCATGCGCTCATGTACTTTTTGGACGAGACGGATGAGGATGACTCGATGTTCGAAACGTACTGTGACCGTATTGAGGAACTGGTGAAGGGCTATCATCAAGTGCAGTATATGTGCATCAAGATGGGGATGACCAAGAACGGCAAGCTGCTTGAAGGGGTTCTATCCAAGCTTGAGGAGATGGAGCGGATCGAGGCAAGCATCAAGCAAGAGGTACAGAGGCTGTATCATATTTGGCGGCGCAAGATGTTGGAAGATGCTAGTCAGGGACAGAACCCACAGCATGTAATTATGAGAAAGGAGAGGGCACGATGAAATTTGCATTTTGTACAATATCCTTTCGTCATCAATTGATCTCATTCTTTGAGCTTGTTGACTTTGCCAAACAGCACGGCTTTGATGGGATTGAGCTGTGGGGCGTCCATGCGGATCGCCTGTATGAGCAGTACGGCATGGGACGAGCCGATCAAGCGCTGCTGCAGAGAAGGCTTGCACAAGCAGGGCTTAAGATCTCCATGCTAAGCGATTACTTGGAGCTGTCGAGCCATGAGGGGTTCCTGCAGGCGCTTCAACGCTGCGAGCATTTAATGACGATAGCCGAATGGCTGGGAGTTGACCGCATTCGCACTTTTGCAGGACGCCTGGGAAGCAAGGAGATATCGCCATCGGAACGCGCCGTCAATATCCATAGACTGCGCCAGCTTGGCGAACGGTGCCGCCTTAGAGGAATGAAGCTCTTGATCGAGATTCACCCCGGCACCTTAACGGATTCGCTAGATTCGACACTGGACCTCGTCTGTGCGATGGAGGAGGAGCAGATCGGATTGAACTTCGACGTGCTGCATGCATGGGAATATGGGCGGGATGTGTCAGATACGCTCAGCCAGTTGAAGCCTTGGGTGCAATATTTCCATTTGAAAAATGTAGCGCTGCCGAGCCAGGTTCATATTTTCGAGCCTGCCAATGTCTATTCCGCCTCCGGCACACGCGAGGGGATGGTGCTGCTTAAGGACGGGGTTGTCGATTATAAGTCTCTAATGGAGCAGGCGCTGGAGATGGACTGCTATGCCTCAATCGAGTGGTTCGGACCGTCCCCGCTGAAGGTGTTGGGCGAGGAGATTCGCTGGCTCCGCCAGCTTCAAGGGCAGGCGCAGGCTGTTGAGGTGTAATGGAGGAATTCGATTTGCACGGTTATTCTGCTGTTATCTATGCCTGGCCTCCCGTATAATCAGGTGATGAGAAGGAAGATTGGCACAGCTTAATTAGATGCTTATATAGCTGTTAATGAAGCTCAAGGAGGCCATAGAATCACGGTTGGTTATATAAGGCTGTTGCTAATCGAAGGAGGAGCTTAGATTGAGATACATTCTTGCACAAGGCGTAGAAGAGGGCGAGTGTTATTATTTCGAAGTGGATCAGGATGGAACGGCCTACAGGCAGGTCACGGTCTTGGGCGATCAAGTGCTCGTCTCAATTGCTCCCCATTTTCACTTGGCGGAATCAGCCGTTGAGTGGTATGAGGGTGATCAGGAGATAAGCGCTGAATCATTCAACGAGGTATGGACTAGGGCGGTGGAACCGTATAAGGACGCATGGCAGCGATCAAAAGCGCACTATGCGATTGGTGTGCAAGTTCAAGGGATAATTAGGATGTTCTACCCTCAAGGTGTCATTATTCAATTGGATGAGGAAAGCTATGCCGTGGCCAATGATGCCTCGTTAAGAAAGCAGACGAATCCAGCTCATATGTATCCGGGCTTCGTGATTGAGGGCACAATTGGTGGATGTGATGAGGCTAACTTTTGGCTTGTTCTTGACCTCTGTACTGTGGTGGGTCCAGCAGAGTCATGAAAATAAGAGATTTAGATGTATTAAAACCATCTTGAAGCGCGTTGTCTTTACGCTCCTTAGCTTGTTTATAAGTGGATCCGAGCTTGATTGTTATATACCCTAGAGGGTATAATGAATTTATAATACCTGTAAGGGAAATTCAACAAGAGGATGATTGCTATGACATGGATGCTAGGAGCAATGCTTGCAGCTGTGATCATCATTGCAGCATGGTATCGTAAGTGGAGCATAGAACGTCAGATGAAGCTGACTGATCCTGAGCAGGTCTGCCGACAGCTGTCGGAAGAGGATGTACAGATCTTGGATATCCGCGATCCGTCGGATTACAATGAGAGGCATATTCCGAATGCAGTAAATATCTACATCGGCAGGCTGCCTTATGTCAGCAAGAAGGAGCTTCGCCAAGAAGAAGATATCATTATCGTGTCGCCCTCCAAGTCTAAGGTGAGACGTGCGATGCGCATTTTGAACAAGTCCGGCTTTCGCACAAGCGGGAGCATTGTCTGGAAGGAATCGAATTCTTTGCCTTGCAAGGAGAGACAGGCGTCATAATTGGAGTGTAGTGAAGCGGGTGGTTGTGCACTCGCTTTTTTGTTGCCTTGTAATTTGTAAGAGTAATTATTTAACCGTATGTTCACGATGTTTGCTTTGCACATGTAAAAGTACTTGAAGGGAAATTGGATATGGCATCGAATTTATGTAAAGTGCGAATGTATAGCGCACATGATTTCCCTGGGGGATTCGCACCTGTTGCTGCATAAGGGCAGACGTCTTTCTTGCGCATTTTTGACATGGTTTTATTTTGTCTTTTTATACGATTCGCACCTTTAGGCTTCTGAGCCCTTGCGGTGACTGGGTTCATCTTGGCCGCTGTCGCACCTCACGTAGGTGCGTGGATTGAAATTCCAGACAGAGATGGAAGATGAAGAGATCCCTGTTCGTCGCACCTCACGTAGGTGCGTGGATTGAAATAAAATAAATCAGCCAATCGACTAAATAAGCTGCAGTCGCACCTCACGTAGGTGCGTGGATTGAAATATCGAGAATCAAAATCTTAGGAAAATCACGATTGGTCGCACCTCACGTAGGTGCGTGGATTGAAATATCTGGAAGCACTACAAAGAAGTATCCTTGATCATGTCGCACCTCACGTAGGTGCGTGGATTGAAATTGGAGCATCCTTATCTGGACAAAGAGCAATTACTTGGTCGCACCTCACGTAGGTGCGTGGATTGAAATAATTAACTTAATATACAGTGGATAGCCCACATAGTCGCACCTCACGTAGGTGCGTGGATTGAAATACTTTGATGTTTGGGCAAAAGGAAGCACCTCACCTAGTCGCACCTCACGTAGGTGCGTGGATTGAAATTTGGAGAGCCAACCGTCTTTTGATCGCCTCGGGGTGTCGCACCTCGCGTAAGGGTGTGAGTAAAAACAAGGACACATGCAACCATAGTTCTACAAATAACAAAATGATATATAAAGCAGATTTATATTGACAAATGTTAACTTTGTTGGGGATAATAATAAGGGCCTAGGTGAAAGGAAGAAATATAGTCCTACATAACCATCCCTCTCATATGAGTTTTAGGTATAAATAAGCATGCTTAAACTATGAACGAATGATCATATAATATTTTATTAAAGCGTGTTCCATTCATTAAAAATATAATATAGCAGGTGATCTCATGAGTTTTTTGAATAAGTTTAAAAAAGGTGTGGCTGAAGCAGGGACGTTAGCGAAGGTAACCGTTGAAGTGAACCGTCTCAAGCTTCAAATCTCGAATAAGAAAAAAGAAATACAAGAGCAATATTCGCGCATAGGAGAGACTGTATTTCAGATTCGACAGCAGGGAGAGTCGGAGGCAAGTCTCGCAGCTATTGATGAACAATGTGCGAAGATTCTAGAGATTCAAGGTGAGATGCAGCAGCTGGAGCTTAAGATTAATGAGCTCAGCAATGAGAAGATATGCGGCTGCGGTAAGGTTCTTGATCTTGATGCTAAGTTCTGTGTATCGTGTGGACATAAGTTTGAAGAGGCGGTTGAGGTCTTCACCGAACCCGAGGAAGCGGAAACAGCAGCGTGTCCTTCCTGCCAACAAGCGGTACAAATTGACGCAAAATTCTGTGGCAGCTGCGGCTGCACATTGTCTTAGGGGGTCCCTATGCAGCAGTTTTCCCATGTGTTGCGCGAATATCGCAAGTGGATGGTTTCCTTGCCACTCGTAAATATGTTGCTGCCTTATGCCTTGTACATTTGTTTTGGTTCAATTGCAGTTGATTTTATCGTGAAGCTAACCTATACGATCTTCCCGCGTATTTTTGGTTCTGGCATTTTTACTGTTTTTAACTTCTTGGATTCATTGGCTTATTTCGGTTTTTGGATCGGTTTCTGGCTGCTTCTGGCTGCGAAAGAGATGAAGTGGGCGCCTTACGCCTTATTCGCAACAGTGTTCGTCCTGATCTTTCCATTCACAAGCTTTAGCTTGTTTATCGTGCTGAAGGCAGCGCTCTTTATCTGGCTAGGCTACTTGCTGCTTAAGTTCACTGCATCCTCCAGCTATTCAGAAGTCAACGAACGCGAGATTACCTTGTAATAGAGGAAACATATCACTATAAACGTCTTCGATCCAAACCCCGACATGTGCCGACATGAAGGGGTTTGTTTGTTGTCTATATCCTATTATATTCAAATGAATACTGGCTAAGCCAAGGAGGGGAAGGACTGTGAAGCGGAAACTTGTTCTGCTATGCTTGATGCTGTTCATGATCGGCTCAACCGTTAGTGCGACCAACGAATGGACGTTAACCCCATTCAAAGGAAAGCTGGTTTGGAATGGAGTGGATCTGCCCCGTGATCAGGATATGCCTTATTTGCACAACAACGGCACGGTATATATTCCGATACGCTCGCTAAGCGAGACAAGTGCAGGGATCGCGAGCTATGATGCAGGTACGAAATCCATTTACTTTGATACGTTCGGCTCATCCATCTCACAAGTGAGCTCTGCTATCTATAAGCAGGCAGCAAATGAACATGTAACACTCCGAATCAACAGTGATCAGGATATCTATCAGTCAGGGGAACCCTTAAGCATTTGGGCCACCTTGGAATCGAACAGCAGTTCAACCCTTGACCTATCTTATACGCTGCCGTTAATGAAATTTTATATCGAAGATCAGGATGGGATGACGGTAACAGCGCCCTATGCGCCTAAGCCTCAGACCAGATCGTTCAAGCCAGACGAACAGACTATTCAGCTATGGGATGGCTCCTTGGCTTATCAATATGCAAGGGCTCAATCCGAACTATTGGAAGAGTCCTCGCCTTTATTCAGGCCGCTTCATCTGCCGCCGGGGCATTATATCATCGGGGTAGAAAGTCAGTATATGATCGCAAAGAATGATAATGCCAATCTGAACGCGGATATGACGGAAATCAGTGTCAGTATCCCGATTGTAATCGAATAAGATTCTTCAACCATCAGCATGCGGCAGGCTGTCCATGTCTCACACCCATTTTGAACAGCGAATAGGCGTGCTGGAATTGAGCATGAAGCCAGTAGTAACAGCCTTAAAAGAATATATGGTGATAGGAATACAGCGGCTAAGAGGGCAGATGCTCTCATAGCCGCTTGTCTGTTTCAAGAAGTTAGCCCGATTTAATACTTTGCCACTCCTCATGCTGGCATGATGGACAACGGATAATCGCTAGAGTGACTTTTTGGATTAGAGGCTATCGAATTTCCTTCTGGCTTTGGTTAGCAGCTTGAACCTGAATTGATTGACATAGGCATCATTCTTAGCTAACAGCTTATAGGCTTCAAGTGTTGTTAGCATTTGAGCAAGCATAAAAATGCCAACAGCAATCAATCCGATGCACACGGGATAATAAGGGGCTAGGAAATCAGATGAAAGAACTTCTTTTTTCGCCAATCCAAAGGGGAGAATTCCCGCAAGAAGAAATCCGAATCCAGCAATAATCAAAATGGTGTACTTGTTCTTCAACTGCTCATAACGAGCATGTAATTCCTGGACATACTCCTAATCTATCAATAAGAATTCCTGTTTGAGCACTTTATATTTGTCTTCTTCCAATAAAGAGGCAGATACGATCAAGCCTATTCCAATCACTGCAAGCAACATTGTCGAAATGATATACATGGACGGCTCCTGCTTAAACAAAAAATATGGGACGAAGGCTAGTGCTGCAAAGAAACAGCCGAATGAGAGGGATCTAGTCGATTTGCGAGAAGTGAGCAGAAATCCTTCTTCCATTTCTTTGCTATTTTTAAGATTGCTTTATCCTCAATTGATTCACCGAAAGGTTCTTCAATGATCAAACTCCCCCTTTGCTAACTTCCTTTTGTTCAGTGTTAAATCGACTTGCAGTTCAATTGCTACCCCTAGCTTAGAAAATAATGGCTTTATCACTACCAGCTGCAGGTTGCACTTTGTCAATTTGAGGTTGCTGTTATGCAGCGCCGAGTTAGTTGTCAGGAACGATTGCTGAGGATGAACGACACGATATTGGGCGGTTCTGCTGTTGTTGTTTTGAATGGCGATGGGCTGCGATGCTTACTGCTGCGCTGTATCACAATATGTCTAATTGCGTGCGAAAATATTGCACAGCCCTTCAAATTATGCTGCTTGTCTTTCGGCTTGAACTCCCTTTATCATGAGATCAAGCCCCATGATGAAGAAATTATTGCCCGGGAAAAGTTTCTCTCCATTGCACTCTTGTAAGCGCTAACTTCGCTAGAGTTCAATTCTCCATTTGAATTCAGTACCTATCCATAAGCAAGGTCGTTTTTGAGCGTTTTGCCATACAGGTTCAATATTGCTGGTAGATTGCTGAACTTGGATTCGCAAACTAGACAAGATAGAGGACAACTTGGTCAAGCCTTGATGTGGTCGGAAAGCAAATTATTTCACAAATGATCTTTAGTGCCTCTAATTAGTGAAATCAGTGTAAAAGTGTGAGGACTTATCATCCGCATGTATATAAGATAAAGCGCTCGGAAGAAGCACTTTTGAAAGGGGGGATCTAAATCTAGCATCGTCCGAAACAGCAATACAGATGAATGAAATGCTGAACTGTCTGTACTTGAGAACAATGAAAAGGAGATGACCTTTATGTATTCCAATAAAAAATGGGTTTTTGTTCTGATGGCAGCCGTGCTGCTCATGTCACCACTATCTTCAATTTACGCCCAGCCAATGGATTCGGATTCTGTGATCACACAAGTGGAAGAGATCGAGCAGATAGAAGGAGAACGTGCTGCGGAGAATCCACAAGCTGTAACCGAACAGACAACGGATGCGAATGAACCAGCTGCAGATCCGGTGCAGCAAGCGCCGGAGCCTCATCCAAACACATCTGCCTCTAGTATGGATCAGGCCCAATTCCGCAATCTCGCAGCAGGACTGCCATATGAATGGTCTGAGCAGCCAGCCGCGTCGCGTCCTGATGACGGGAGCAAGCTTACAGATGGCAAATATGCTTCATTAGATATGAATGATCCGGCGTGGGTAGGACATGTTCGCGGCAAGACGCGTGAAGTCATGTTTGATCTCGGCGAGGAGAAGTCAATCGGCAGGATTAGCGCCCATTTTTTTCAAGACTATCCTGCGAACTCTATTTTGGTACCGCTAACCGTATCGATGTATGTGTCAGATGATAAAGTGAATTGGGGGCTCCTCTCCCACAATGCAACGCAGCTGCTATGGGGAGAAGGTCCTCCTAGACAGGAGACGTATGTCTGGGATGGGAACCGTGACGGCATCAAGGGCGGGAACACAGATGGCAAGCTGGCATATGCCCGTTATGTGAAAGTAACCTTTACGATGCATCATTCCCAATGGGAATACGTAGATGAGATCGAAATTATGGGTACGGACGGAATGGTCGAAGGTGCGGTCAAGGTACCTGCTGAACAGCCTCATTTTTTGCCGCCGGGTGAAGCAACAGCAGGTATCCATAACTTGAATTTGCTGTATAACGGTCAGTATGCCAATGGCTTGGGAGACTGGAATAAGGAACGCATCATCCCTAATATCAGCTATGTGAATAAGGATGGAGAGCCTACGGATTGGATGTTTGACGGTGTATTATATCTTGGGCTTGCTTCGCCTGCTGGTCGTGACTTCGGTCTTGGACAAACAAATCTAGGAGATTGGAACTGGTACTTAGACAAAACATTCGCCGCTGCAGGCGACATGCAGCAGTTAAATGAAGCGACGAAGGAAGTCGGAAGCAAGCTGAATCAGCCTGATCATAAAATGAAGGTTGTCCTCATGATTCCGAATCCAGGGGAATATTTGAATGACTTTGGTGATGTTGATGGCGACGGTGTAACCGAGAGCTTCAACGACTCCGCTGTGGGCAAGGAGAAGGCATTCGAGAATCGAGAAAAGGCCATCCAGTGGTGGCTTGATCAGGTACAGAACATATGGCAGGCACAACAATATTCTAATCTGGAGCTTGTCGGCATGTACTGGCTGGAAGAGCAAATCAGCACAAGCGCAACAGGACCGGCCTTGATCAAATCGGTTAGCGACAAGGTTCATGGCAAGAACATGAAGTTTTTCTGGATCCCGCATTCTTTGGCCTATAAGAGCTACATGTGGAAAGACGTAGGATTTGATGCCGTAGCTTTTCAGCCGAACTACTTTTTTGGCGATATGGATGCTGATCGCTTGGAAGATGCCGCGAATCTTGCCAAGCAATATGGAATGTCCAATGAAATTGAGTTTGATGACCGGATGCTGACAGATGGCGTATTCCGCGAGCGCTTTATCGATTACTTGAACAGCGGAGCTTCTACAGGCTTAATGCATCAGGGCTTCAAGGCCTATTACCAAGGCAATGACGCGATTCGCAATTTGGCGGTCAGCAAGGACCCGAGCTTGCGCTTAATGTACGACTGGCTGTACCAGTTCACGAAGGGAACATATGTTGTAAATAACAGCCCGGCACCTGAGGTAGACGTATTCCTCAATGGTCACATGATGGAAGGAGATACGGTTGTACCGGATACGGAAACCGTGCAATTTACCTGGAATGTCAAGGATGATGACGGCAGCGGATTAGTAAAGGTCACAGCCCAATTTGATGGCAAGCCTTACACCTCTGGAACGCCAATCGACTTAACCGGCAAACCAGGCAAGCACAGATTGGATATTACGGTTACAGCCGCCAAATCTCAAACGACTACGTATATCATAACGGCTGCCGCGAATGCTGACACGATGAGCACGCATGTGAAGCGCTTTGAAGAGCAGAAGCAGTTCATGACTTCGCGCGCCCCTCGTTCGTTGAACAATTATATCGCCTTGATGAAGCGTTACGAAGGAACGGATGCTGTTCAATTCAACAAATACCTGCTTGGCTTTCGCACAAGACTGGATCAATTGGCTGAGGCGAAGATGATCACGGATACCGCTTATACGGCATTGAAGGAAGAGGTCTATAATCTTGTTGGCAACCTAGCTGAAGGCAAGCCTGCAACGGCTTCATCGGTTGAAGGTTCCAGCAGTAGATTGGTGCCTGAGCATGCTGTAGATGGCTTCTCCTCGACAAGATGGGCCAGCAACTATGTGGATGACAGTTGGTTCCAGGTTGACCTTGGCGAAGTCAAATCATTCGATACGCTTCGGATTGACTGGGAATTGGCTCGTGCGAACACGTACAAGCTTCTCATTTCCAACGATCGACAGAACTGGACCAATGTGATCAAGGACAATGACGGCATCATTACGGCGCATGACGGCAAGGAGACGGTTCGCTTCAAGCCTGTCCAAGCAAGATATGTCAAATTCCAAGGCATCAAGCGTAATACGGATTACGGATATTCCTTCTTTGAGTTTGGCTTATACAACCTCTCAGGCGCTGAAGAGGTGATGCCAATCGACGGCACAACTGTAGACGTCAATGAATCTGCAAAGACACTAACGATCGATGGCCTGTTGATGGACGGCAATCTGGCTAAGGTATATCTGAAGATTGTCGATTCCAAAGGCAAGGTTCGTCACAATAGTGAGGTGAGAAGCACCGAAACGGGAAGCTTCGAATTCACAGTTAAGCTTACCGGCAACCTGAAAGGAACATGCGATGCCTACTTGTCGACCGATGGCATGACAGAGCCTGTGAAGCTTACCTTTACTTACGATAAGAAGGATTGAACAAAAAAGTTGACATAAAAGCTTTTTGCCCGTACAGGCACGCATAGGCTTCCGCCCACATAGAATGTAACGTTCCCTTGTTCGGATGGGTTCGTTCATGTCTTAGGAGGTGGAGTAATGTTTGGATTTTTGTCAACGATCGCTTTATTTATCAAGCAAATCTCGCTGCTTGTATCCTACGTTAAAAATAATGCTTTTCCCCAGCCTTTATCCGAAGAGGAAGAGCTGAAGCATCTTACACAGATGGCAGAGGGCAATGCCCATTCACGTAATATGCTGATTGAACATAACCTCCGGCTAGTGGCGCATATCGTCAAGAAGTTCGACAACACCGGAGAAGATCTTGAGGATCTTATATCCATAGGCACCATCGGCTTGATTAAAGCGATTGAGAGCTTCCAGCCGAACAAAGGGACGAAGCTTGCGACGTTTGCGGCTCGTTGTATCGAGAACGAGATCCTTATGCATCTTCGCAGCCTGAAGAAGACGCGCAAGGATGTTTCCTTGCATGATCCGATCGGGACGGATAAAGAAGGGAATGAAATCACCCTCATCGATATTCTGTTTACGGAAACGGACGATGTGGTGGATAAGGTCCAGCTTAAGATCGAGAAGAGCAAGATTTATCGCAATCTTGATATCCTGGACGAACGTGAGCAGGAGGTCATTCGCGGCCGCTTTGGTCTCGATGGAACCGGAGAAGAACGAACGCAGCGGGAGATCGCGAAGGAGCTCGGCATCTCCAGAAGCTATGTTTCGCGCATTGAGAAGCGTGCGTTGATGAAGCTGTATCATGAATTTTACAAGGCGAAGCGCTAGGTATTCAGGGATGGTTCCTGGGTGTGAATGGTTGCGGACCTCTCGATTCATGCGTAACATCACAAAGGATCTCATGCACATCTGCACAAGCAGAGGCTGAGATCCTTTTGACTTGTTTTCCTTTTGCGTATCATAAGGCATTCGATGCCAGCTTAAGCTTACGCACTCTCTTGTTCAACCTGAACAGACGGCTTCTTCACCTTCGTCTTCAGGTGATAGTCATGCGGATGAAGGAAGTAATCGATGGCGGCTGCTGTGTACATGAGCAGAAAGACCATATTCGGGTAGCCATACCGTGAGAACGTGATAAAAGGCATATAGATGACCGTAAAATATAGGATGGTCAGCAGCAGGGGCAAGCGATGGCGCCAGCTGCTTGTCTTTCGTGACATGCGCATGCCTATCAGACTCATAATGACCAGCAGGCCCTGAATGATATGCGCTTCTATTAGCCCTACACCAAGCAGAGGCAGCCAATAATAAGCTTCAAAGTAAAGCCCGATGAACTTGCCCAGCGTGTACCAGAGCAGATACAGCAGCGGCTGATGCGTAAAGCCGTATTTTAAGATGTCCAGGCCCTTGGCTACGGCGTCAGCGTCGGCCCCGTGATAGATCGTCGACGGATCATACTGCGGATAGGCCTCGAAGAATCCTGCTGGTAGATTCCAATTGAAGATTTGAGTGCCAAGCAAAAAAGGGCTCCCGCCCGAATCCGTGAACAATATAAATCGATCAAACGTAATGAGGTTGCGCATCCACCATGGAGACAACAGCACCATATAGGTTAAGGCGATCATGCACGTAAACTTAAGCATCTCTTTCCACGAGTATTTTTCTTTCCACCATAAGACGATGAGAACGGCAGGAAAGAGAGAGGCATGCGGTTTAAAGTAAGCAGCAGCAGCTGTCAGCATCCCAATAAGCACATATCCCTGCCAGCGTCTGGCTTGTACGGCAGAGATGAGCGCAGGGACGAGCATTAGAATCACAATGCGGAATAAGGATTCGGATAAAATAACGCCGGATGAGAAATAGTCGGGAGGATAGAGGGCGCTTACCATACAGGCGATCAGGGCTATTCTCGAATTGAACATATACCGCGCAATAATAAATACAAAGTACAAAGAGCCTGCTTGCAGCACACACTGAAATAAGCGGAAGGCAATGACGCCTCCGCCATCTTGCCCAAACAAGGCTAGGAAGCCAGCAAGAATGAGAGGGAAGCCCGGCATAATAAATGCAGAAGGCTCCGTTCCAGTATTGTATGCAAGCGTACCTTCATTCAGCAGCAGCTTCGCGGTTTGAATATATTTCACATCGTCATTGTTGGGGTTCGCAGGATCACCTAGAAGAAAATAATCTCCATAATAAAGAACGATCGATGCGGACATCACGAGTACAAACAACATGAGTCCAAGCAGCCATCGTTTTTCCTTGCTGTCTGTTATGGCATATGAGAACAACGACCTTCGCTTCCTTTCTACATAAACTAACACATATAAAGAGGATATCATAATATGGAGAAGGGTGTCTCCTGACTATGGGGAAGGTGGCGCCTAAGACTTTAGTCTAGAAAATCAAGGGAATAGCTATCTTCTTGGATTATGGAGTCTGTTGAAATGAGGATCATGCAAAGAGCCGCCAAAACCAATGTTTTGACGGCTGTTTGGGTAGAAACTATGCTATAGCGCGGCTTGTTTGCCATGCCTAATTGCAGGAGTTTGCAGGAGTGAGATCGCCTGCTTGTACTCAAATGATGAAGTTCATGTGACGGATAACATGTGAAATATACCACAATCATCCAGACACAGTTATTATTTTACACCCTTCATATAGCCCTGGATCTTCGGAGACAGGATAAACAGCAGAAGGCTGAGCACGAGTGCAGCACCGCCAATGACCCCAAAGTACATCATTTCAGTCTCAGGTGTATAGAACTTCACGATTTGCGCGTTGATGGCTTGTGCCGCGGCATTGGACAGGAACCATAAGCTCATCGTTTGCGCGGAGAAGGCTGCTGGCGCAAGCTTCGTTGTTGCAGACAAGCCAACCGGTGACAAGCACAATTCGCCGATCACAACAACAAAGTAGCTGAGCACGAGCCACAATGGATTTACCAAGGAATCGGCGCCACCAAAGTAAGCTGGCAGCAGGATGATCAGGAATGACAATCCGGCAAACAGCAGACCGAGCGAGAATTTTTGCGGGATGGACGGCTGACGATTGCCAAGCTTCACCCACATCCACGCGAATAACGGTGCTAGCGTGATAATAAAGAGCGGATTCAACGACTGGAACCAGGCAGGTGAGATATGAAGGCCTGCGAATTCCAATTGCGTGCGTTTGTCTGCATAATTGGCAAGAATGGTGGAGCCTTGCTCTTGAATCGCCCAGAACATAATCGATGCGATAAACAATGGAATATAAGCAATGATTCGAGAGCGCTCAACAGCGGTTGTTTTCGGACTGCGGTACATAAACACAAAGTAAAGGGTAGGGATCAGAATGCCCAAGACCCCGACGAGCTTAATGAATGTATCGAAGGTCAGAATACCGAGCGGAATGCTGATGGCAACCAAGATGCCGATCACTACGATGCCTGCGCCAATGATCGTAAAGACTTTCTTTTTTTCTTCCTTGGACAGCGGATTCACGACTACCGTTCCAGCAAGTCCGAGGTTCTTTTTACGAGTAATGACATATACGACCAAGCCGATGAACATTCCGATCGCAGCCAGACTGAAACCGAGGTGGAAATTGTTCATGCCGACCGTACCGACAACGAGTGGAGACAAGAAGCCTCCAAGGTTAATGCCCATATAGAAAATACTAAAGCCTGAATCGCGGCGGTTATCCTGCTCACTGTAGATATCTCCCACCATGCTGGAGACATTCGGCTTCAGTAAGCCTGTCCCTAATACGATGAGAATCATGGAGACAAAGAACAATGTGGCGTTGCCTGGAATGGCCAGCACGATATGTCCAAGCATAATCAGGACTCCGCCATAGAATACAGCTTTTGATGTCCCGAAGATGCGATCGGCTAGCCAGCCTCCGATGATGCCCGACATGTAGACGAGCGATCCATAAATCGACATAATCGCAAGCGCCAATTCCTCAGGAAAGCCTAGGCCGCCCTTTGTAACTTCATAGTACATAAAGAATACGAGAATCGCTCTCATTCCATAATAGGAGAAACGTTCCCAGAATTCGGTGAAGAAGAGGGTAAAGAGGCCCTTTGGATGTCCGAAAAATCCATTTTGAGGCACGCTCTCGACGATCTTCTCTTTCGTGATGTTCGACATAACAACTCTCCTCTTTGATGTCCTATTGCTTTACTGTGATAAAGTTGTGTTGTTCATCATTATAAAGGCTGATGCAACAGGACTCAATCAACAATATAAGGCAATTCATAGGATGAGCCGGATAATTATAGGTTATGCCTTGCACCTGATCTCTTTTAATAAGACATTAAAAAAGACTGCCCGAAGCATGTGAGATGCGTTCGGTTCAGCCTTTTTCCTTCTGATAAATATTGGTCTGTTATTCACTATTTCGCCATGTCTTTGAACGCTCTGTGACGAAGCGCTGATCGGCGATAAGCCTGCCTGCGTCTAGCTGTAAATAGGGAAGCGGGCTTATTGCTGCCCAATAAGCGTTTTACTTGAGGCGGCAGCTTCCGCTTGCGAGATTGGGTCAAACGCATGTTCCTTCTCTTGCTGGAGTGATTTGTTGAAGGCTTTCGATTCAATGAAGGATTGCTGCGATCAGCCTGTGTGGAATCCATTGTTGTATCGCAATCAACTTGTTCAGATGCGGATGCTGGCGGCCGATACCCGGTTGTACGGTTCCATCGTCTGGACAAGGCTATTCCTCTCCTTTAGCATCGATCCTTTACAATGCTTCATCGCTAGCTTGGGTATCGATGCATATTGCTCTCCATATCCATATGTGACGAGAGACTCATTCGACCTGTACAAATGTACAGGTGTTGCATCTGTTTTGTGTAATCATTCGGTTCGAAGCTCAATCCGCCGCTTGCGGAAGTCCTTAGGCACAACACCCTTCATCGAACGAAATACGCGAGAAAAAGTGTTGTAGGAACCGTATCCGACTTCCAGCGCAATCTCAGCAACACTCATATCGGTCGTAGCCAATAGGCTTGTGGCATGGCGGATGCGCAGATCGTGAAGGAAGTGAACAAAGGTCTGCCCTGTCGTCTCCTTCACCAGCTCGCTGATGCGGGATGCGCTCATATTGAAGCCCTGAGCAAGCCCTGATAAGCTGAGCTCCTCCTGATAATGGTGGTGGATATATTGAATCATGGGCCACACCGCAGCTTGCTTCGTCGTTGAGGCGCGCACCTGAGGGCTGATGCCTTCAAGACGGCGTCTGATTCGGTCGAATCTAATCAGGATCTCCTTGAGCTTGATCTGAATGAGCGAATGCTTCCACGCTTCATCATGCTCATATTCGTTGGCCAAGTCCTCAATCAGCCTAGTCATCTGTGTCTGCTCAGCCCCTTCCAACAAGATGGAGGGCTGCGTGTCATGCTGGTCCATCCATGCCAGAAATCCTTCGTCCTGATTTTTCTCCATGAGAAGGTCCATACTGAACATGCAGTTGTAGAGTACAAGCGTCTCGCCAGGATCGGTAAAGATCTCATGCACCTGATAGGGAAGAACGAAGGTGAAGGTGCCTGGCACCATCGCATGCATCGTATCATTGATCCTTTCTCTGCCCTGACCGCTTATCACAAATGAAAACTCCAAGAAATCATGGCGATGGGCTCTAAACCCGTTCGGGATGTGGTTCAAGCTGATATGAAGCGAACTTTTGCTGTTCATATTGGGATAGGATCGAAAATAATCCGGAATATGCGTCATACAGAATATTGGCCTCCCGAAGAATTGGGACATTTTTCGAAAAACACGCATGCTTTTCGATATAGTTACTATTAACATAGGAGCAGGAGTGAAGCAATACAAAAATAAATGAAAATCTTTTTTATGGAGCATTTCTTGACAATGGGGGGCATTGCCATGAATGAGAGCAAGGTGAAGATTGGAATCATTGGAGCCGGCAATATTGGCGGGGTGCATGCGGCTCAATTTTCGAGGCTTGGCGATGAGTGTGAACTAACCGCTATCACAGACGTATTTCGTCCGCAGGCAGCCAAGCGGGCAGAGAAGCATGGGATCAAGCATGTGCTGGATACACCTGATGAGCTTATTAAGCATCCGGAAGTGGATGCGGTTATCATCGGTGTGCCGAATCAATATCATGCAGATCTAGCGATTAAAGCCTTGAAGGCCGGCAAGCATGTCCTGTTGGAGAAGCCAATGGCGCTAAATGGAACAGAGGCAAGAAGAATTTATGAGGCTTCGCGTCAAACGGACAAGCTGCTGATGGTTAGCCATCAGATGCGTTTTGAGTCCGTGCCGATGATGATCAAGGAACAGATTGATCGCGGTGAGCTTGGGCGTATCTATACGGCTAAGACTGGATGGTACCGCCGCAAAGGGATTCCAGGCTGGGGGACATGGTTTACCCGCATGAACGAATCAGGCGGCGGCCCGCTGATCGATATTGGGGTGCACATGCTGGATCTAGCGTTGTATCTTATGGGCAATCCTAAGCCAGTATCGGTATATGGCGCCACTTATGCGGAGTTTGGACCGAAGCAAAGAGGGATTGGCACTTGGGGCAAGCCGAATTGGAACGGCGTCTTTGATGTGGAGGATCTCGCAACCGCTCTAATCAAGATGGAAGATGGCACTGCCTTGTCGCTAGAGGTGAGCTGGGCGGTTCATATGGATACTGACAATACGCCGTTCATCCATCTGATGGGCACAGAAGGAGGAGCCAGCTATCGTGGGGAGACAGGGAAGCTCCTGATGGAAAGGTTCGATCGGCCATTTGAGGTGGAGCTGAAGAAGCCAGAGGAAGATGAAGGCGAACGGCTTCGACTCAGCCGATACTTTTTGGAATGCATCCGAGAAGGCAAAGAACCTATGTCTTCTGCTTGGACCGGACTGACTAACAATATGGTGCTTGATGCCATATATGAATCGTCTCGAACGGGGCATGAAGTCCGACTTGACTGGAGCGGCATCTGACAGAAGCAACATCCTAATGAAGGTTTACGATACACATACAAGCAACAAGAGGAGGAAGGACATATGCTTAGAGGAGTTACGAGTGCAGGCTTAGGTTCAATTGAGAGCGAGGAACGCATGATTGAGCTGGCTGCTGCGTATGGATTTCAAGCGGTGGATCTCGATGCCGCTGCGCTTATCGCGCGTCATGGCGTGGACGGTGCGAGATCCTTGCTTCAGCAGCATGGTATTGTGCTGGGTGCGATTGGACTGCCTGTCGAGTGGAGAACGACCGAGGAAGCTTTTCGTCAAGGCTTGGAGAAGCTGGCCACTTACGCTGCAGCGGCGGCTGCACTAGGGGGCACAAGCTGCTGCACGTATATCCTGCCATCGACAGACTTGAAGCCAGCTCCGTTCATGGCGCAGGCAGCGAGAAGGCTGCGTACATGCGCACAGATTCTTGGCGCTTACGGCATCCGCTTAGGCTTGGAGTTCGTCGGTCCGCATCATTTGAGAACACAGTGGAAGCATCCCTTTATCTGGACGTTGGAGGAGACACTCGATCTGATCGCGGTCATTGGGGAGCCGAATGTCGGCCTGCTGTTCGATGCGTACCATTGGTATACAAATGAATTGAATGTTGCAGATATTGAGAAGCTCCGTCCTGAGCAGATCGTGCATGTCCATATCAACGACGCACCAGATGTTCCTGTATCTGAAGCTGCAGACAATCAGCGCCTGTATCCGGGGGAGGGCGTCATCGATCTAGCTGGTTTCCTTCAGGGCTTGCAGAAGATCGGTTATACGGGTGTGGTTGCTCAAGAAATCCTGACGGAGGCTCCATCGACAGAGTCGCCAGAAGTGCTTATGCAGCGCTCCAAAGCGGGCTTTGACCGGGTATTTGCCGCTGCGGGAATGGCATGATGGTTTGGCATGATAGTACGAGAGCGTTCAATTAAGATAAGCGCGCACTAATCCATAAGCGAAGAAGAGCATGAGGCATAGGAGAAATCTTCCGGCCTGATGCTCTTTCGTATGATCAGGCGAGCCAGAATCTTATGGCTGGCTTTTTTTGTGGTCGTTTTATGTTGGAGAAAAGGAAGCAGTAGTAGCGTGGCGGGCAGGGTCGCAAATCCATTTACAGGATCTATACATGCCCATGATATTCCATTAACATCCATTCGATATACTCTCTTGTACATGCGTGTTAGTCATCTTATAGAGGAGAGGGTAAGAAATCATGAAAAAGCGTACTTATCGAAAATGGAGTTCACTTGTGATGGTGTGCAGTCTTCTTGTTGGCCTGCTGCCGGCACCAGGCCTTGGGCATGCGATGGCTGGCGGACAAGCACCAGCCCTGCTGATTACTGAGATGGTCCCAGACACCACCAACATCTCTAGCAAGGACGGCTATGAATTTATCGAGATTTATAATGCGACGGACACCCCAATTGATATGAAACAGCAGCATCTATATTATGTGAATGGCGGCAGCGAGAAAGAGTGGGAATTAGCAGCGCCTGAAGCTCTTATTCAACCGAAACAAGCCATTGTGCTGTGGCTGATGAATAGTGTGAACGGTAAGCAGACCGCGCAGGACTTCAACACGGTATTTGGGACATCGTTAGTTGAAAATGTAAACTTGTTCCGGATGGATGCGGGCGACGGCATGTCTAATTCGGGACCAAGAACCGTAATCATTAGAGACGGGGCAGGCGTGGACATCGTACAAGCCTCCTACGACAACGATGAGCAGACCAAGCCGGACAAAGGCATGTTCTATCAGCATCCTGTGCCAAGAACAACAGCAATGGTGATGATGGATGCGCCTGGCACGCTGCCAGCCACACCAGGAACGGTAACAGAAGAGCAGCTAGTACCTGCCGCACCGTCTTTATCGCTCAATATCGAACATGTCTCCCAAGAAGAGATCTATACGGGCCTTGATGTTCCTGTCTATGCTGGAATTTCTGATTATATTGGGACGGTTACCGCAGATGTCTACTATAAGACTGAGCTGGAGCAGGAGTATCGGAATCTGCCATTGACTGTCACGGGCGCGACTTATGGGACGGTGATCCCTTACACGGAATTGCTTGGCGCCAATACGCTGAGCTATTATATTCAGGCACAAGATGAGCTTCAATTGGTAAAGTCTCCTGACGTTCACATGAAGCTTGCACCTGTGCCAACGGGCAAAGAACAACCTTCGCCGATGCTGATTACAGAGCTGCTGCCTAACAGTTCCAATGTTGGCGATGCAGACGGCTATGAGTTCATTGAGATCTATAACAACACGGACAACGATATAAACTTTAAAGACTATAAGATCTTCTACCGTTATACCGACTCAGGCCCAGATGCGGATGTGGTGTGGCCGACGGATCGTGAAGACCTGATGATTAGATCCAAGCAGACGATGGTGTTCTGGGTGATCAATAAAGCCAACTCAAGCAAGACCGTCGACGACTTCAACCATGCCTTTGGGACGAGTCTTGTGGAGAATGAGAATATCGTGAAGATATACAGCGATGGCATGGCAAATGGCTCACGTCGCGGTGTGGTGATTGGCACGAACACCCATAAGGAGATCGCTTCAGCCTACTATGACGGCAGTATCGTAAATGTGGAGAATCAAGGCACGCATTATCGCTATTCGACAGACGGCACAGGTGTTATGCTGCCCATCTACTCGGGAACGAAGCCGGCAACGCCGGGAATATGGGAGCCCGCTCAAGTACCTCCAGCAGCTGTTCATGAAGAGGATCAAGCAGAGCCCGTTGTTACTGATCTGACGAAGCCGCAAGAGGTGCAGCAGACTGACGATGTGAAGATCGTGCTGGATGCGAAGGATGATCAACAAGTCAAGACGGTGGCGCTCTACTACAAGACCAGCGGATCCAGCACTTTTACGAAGCGCTATTTGTATGAAAATTATAATGACAAGCTGTACAGCTATACGATCTACTCGCCCGATCTTATCGGTCAAGCGTCACTCACGTACTATGCTGAAGTGTCCGATGGATTCCATACGATAACGACGCCAACCCGAGACATCGCCATTACAGGCGGCGTTCAAGAAACTCCGCTCCGACTGAATGTGAAAGACGGCGACTTCGTACGCGGCACGAAGGTGATCAAGGCTTCTGCGAATGCGGTGGATGCCGAGCAATTGAAGCTTAAGCTTGCTGGCGAAGAAGCACAGGATACGTTCCGGGCATTAGAGCTCGACCCGATCTTTGCTTTTGATACAACGGAAGTCAACTATTACTTTAAAAATGCGGTTACGATGGGAGAAGACATTCTCTATACGTTCTTAGATCCCATTAACATTTATACGACCTTGTCTTATCCGATTGCTTCAGACCGACTCCATCTAGGCACCAATGAGATTGCGATTCGGGCTGGAACCAAGTCCGGACCATTTGATGATCGTCCAGAGGAAAACAAGGATGATTTCAAGGTGCGCAATGTCCGCCTTATACTTGCAGATGGTACCGCAATCTATGATTCGGCCTACAGTGACAAGGAGCAGGAGATTAAGATGGGCGACAGCTCTGGTCGCTTGGAGGCTCTTCCTCTGCGCTTTGAAATTACGAATGAGCATCTGGCTGCGAAGGCAGCCAAGTGGGATACGACGAAGCTTCAAGACGGCGAATACACCGTACAAGCCGTTGCACCAGATCAATCTACGGTATCGGCTGTTGTGAAGATTGATAACACCATTCCACAGATCTCACCTTCCTTGGAGGATGGCAAGACCTACCGCGGGAAATTTGTGATTCAGGCTGAAGTGAAGGATGAGCTGTCTGGGGTTGAGGCCGTCAAGGCCAGCTTGGACGGTGAAGAGATAAAGCTGCCTTATGCAGCTTCATCCGGAGAGCTTACACCTGGCCAACATACGCTCGTCATTCAAGCGACTGACAAAGTAGGCAACGAGGCTGTAACGACGGTTTCATTTGAGACGCCAGTGGAGAATCCAGACAAGCCAGCGGTTATCTCGGTTAAGGATGGAGAGACGGGGGTGTCGGTGAATCCGGTGCTGGCAGTCAAAGTCCGTGATGCGCTGAATGATACGATGAGTGCGATCTTTTTAAGAGGCTTCCATTATGATGCTTCACGTGCACAAGGCTTTGCAGGCTACAGAGGATCAAGCGAAGTAGAGCCTCCGAGACAGCTGGTTCCGGGTGGGGAGCAAGCGATGACGAAGGAGGACTACAACAAGATCAAGGCTGCTGACGGCCTGTATTTGACAGATGATGCGACGGAAAAATTCCCTTATCATCGCTTCGATATCACCTTGGATTCAAGCGTCAAAGCGACTGACCGAGTCGAGGTGGAGTGGAAGGGGAACTCGCTTGAAGGCCGGAAGGTAAGCATGTATGCATGGAGTCCTGCTGAGGGCAAGTGGAAGCTGCTGACATACCGTATCGCTGGAACAGAAGACTTTGAGTTGAAGCATACCGTGCCAGCCGGTGATTACAATAATGACGGCAAGCTTCACGTGATGATTCAAGATGAGAGGCCTGTATCCGAGGACCCGTATGACTTCTCTTTCATCTGGATGTCGGATACACAGTATTACTCCGAGAGCTACCCTGATATTTATGATAAAAATGTGAAATGGATTGTTGATCAGCAAGAGGCAATGGATATTCGCTATGTCATTCATACGGGTGATATCGTTGATGATGCAGATCAGGATTATCAATGGGTCAATGCAAACCGATCGATGAGTGTGCTGGATAACAGCAGCATCCCGTATGGGGTGCTGGCAGGCAATCATGATGTCGCTCATCAAACAGGCGATTACCATTACTACTGGCAGCATTACGGTGAAGATCGATTCAAGCATCAGCCGACTTATGGAGGGTCCTACCAGAACAACCGCGGTCATTATGATCTTGTTTCTGCGGGCGGCGTTGATTTTATCATCGTCTATATGGGCTGGAATATTGGAGACCAAGAAATTCAGTGGATCGACGATGTGCTGAAGCAGCATCCGGATCGCAAGGCGATTCTTGCCTTTCATGAGTATTTGCTTGTATCGGGTAATCGAGCCCCAATTGCTGACCAGATCTACGAGCAGGTTGTGATCCCCAATAAAAATGTGATTGCGGTGTTGTCCGGTCATTATCATGATGCGGAGACGCTGGTTGATCAGCTTGATGATGATGGTGATGGAACGCCTGACCGCAAAGTATATCAGATGCTGGCAGACTATCAAGGAGCTGAGATGGGTGGACTTGGCTACATTCGCCTGCTGCAATTTGATCTTGATGCTAATCAGATTCATGTGAAGACCTATTCGCCTTATCTAGATGATTATAATTACTATGATCCTGCGGCGTTCCCTGACAAGGATGAATTTGATATTGATGTGGATTTGTTGCCGATGGAAAAGCGTGTGGCGACCGATTATTTTCAAGTTAACCTGTATACCGATCAGCAGATTGGCAAGGTGGACAAGCTTACGAGCGGAAGCCAAGCTTCTGTTACATGGACAGGCTTGAAGCATGGACAGCTCTATCAATGGTACGTGCAAGCAGAAGATGACCATAGCGGAAAGTCCATCTCTGATGTTTGGAGCTTCCATACGAAATCTGCGGACAGCGGATCTGGCGGCTCGAATGGCGGCTCAGGTTCAAATAACAATCATACAGGCGGAACGACAGATCCCGAGCAAGGAGGAGAGGACGGTTCCGATGGGGATGGCTCTGAGGGCAGCGATTCTAATGGATCCACGGAACATGTTCAGCACTTCAAGGATGTTCCGGCATCTCATTGGGCTTATGACTATATTCAGGCCTTGTTGAAAAAGGACATCGTAAATGGAGTAGATAAAAACCACTATCGTCCGAATCAGGCGCTTACTAGGGCTGAATTCGCGAAGCTGCTGGTCAGAGCCTATGAAGTAAAGCCTTATCTCAGCAAGGTGGATCGCTTCAAGGATGTGGCCCATGGAAGCTGGTACGAGGAACCTGTTTACGCAGCAGCGGCTGCGGGATGGATTCAGGGCACAGGCGATGGCCGCTTCGAACCGAACCGCCACATTACACGCGAGGAAATGGCCGTCATGATCATGCGAGCCTATGAATGGAAGCATGGCACGGGAGAGAATAAGGAGAGGACCGCAGTCTATAGCGATCAGCAGCATATTAGCAAGTGGGCAATGGCAGCTGTTGCTGGCGCAAGCGAGCTTGGTTTTATGCAAGGCCAAGGACGCAATACGTTTGCCCCTTCCAAGCCTGCAACCCGTGCTGAAGCAGCAAAGGTTATCTATATGATGATCAACAGCCATTCATAAACGATGCGTGAGCAAAGCTCATTCATTCTTATCAACAATGAGCGAAAGAAAAAGGCGCTTCGGGGCAAATGCTCCGAGCCTTTTTCATCTGGCATGATCTAATTGGTCGGATATGGTATGATGAACGCATATTCATACTTACTACGATTCATAGAAAGGGTGGAATCATGGATCAAGCATTATTCAAGCAGCTCGCCTTTGTGCGCGAGGTTACACTACAACTTGTCCAGAATGTAAGCGAACAAGAAGCAGACGTCGTACCAGATGGATTCAACAACAACATCCGTTGGAATCTTGGACACATTTATCTTGTTCAGGAGGTGTTCGCGTTTGCCCGTGCAGGGGAGATTCCTAAGATTCCCGATGGTTTCGTGGAGTGGTTTAATATGGGGACCAAGCCTGCAGATTGGGAGCAAGCTCCTCCTTCCTTGGAAGAGCTTAGCGGATTGCTTCGAGAGCAGATCAAGCGTATTGAAGAGACATTTATGAACCGTTTGCAGGAGCGCTCAGCACAGCCGATGGCCATTCGCACGCTTAATCTTGAGACTGTAGAAGAGTTCCTGACATTCAGTTTGTATCATGAAGGCACGCATACTCAGGTGATAAAGTCCATCAAGAGGCTTATTCAGCATAGCTAGTCAATAAATATTACACATACGGACCCCCGCACCGCCCTCTTAGCGGCAGCGGGGTCTTTTTTTTGCCTGAAGCTTCTTGTAAGTCTTCATAAAAACTCCGAAGACAAGACGAGGCCACTGAAGAACTTACGTTTTTTATTCAATTTATCCCTATGTTTTCAATCTATTAACTTCAATATCCGCTTTAAGTTCACAGCAAATATCGTCATCGCACCTTGTAATTCCATACCAATCAGACCAGAGAAGTAGCTACATCATACCCGTGTCCATGTTTAAGTTCGCTATTCTTCGCTTCAATTTTGTAGCGTTCCTTCGATTTTTCTTTAAATTACTCTGTTTCCTTAAACGCCATCTGTTCCGAATGCTCTTCAGATTTAATCGTTACAGAGTAGGCTTTGCTCTTCGATCCTTCTTTATAACAACCCTCTTTAAACGGTCAACGCTTGCACTGTTCCACGTCAAAATAATAGGTGTCTGCCTGGTTTTTGCCGGTGCCTTTCTTGCCCTGTCGGGACTTCCGAATAGCCATATGACCGGCGCATACGTACATTCCGGCATCCTTATTAAATGAGCATTTTACATTAACTTGAGCCCTTGATACACAAGGATTTTCAAGCATAAAAAATGGACTTCACCCCAACTTGGTGAAGTTTTTGGGTGACCAAACCCAAGAAACCAAGAATGGAGAAAGTCATCTTGTATATTCTCCAAGAAAGACAGAGCGGACAGGATCCCCTTCCCTTGGAAGGCGATTTCCATAATCCTTTTCCTCTATGCGTCTTTGCCAATCCTGAAGCCCCCTTTATATAGTTTGTACCTGACTAGCAGGTGTATCTAAAGTATAGAGGGATATGGGTTAAAATAGGAATTTGCCATATTTAACGCGGGATATTGCAAGTATATGTGATATTATGGAAAATAATATGAGCTATTCTTTCTGTGTAGTCCGTCATAATTACGATCATAAGCTATGCATTTCTATCAAGTGGAGAGAACAACTTCGATGTGAGGCAGCTGAGTCATTTTTCCGATGTAGGAAATGTTATTGTTTCATAGTCGGAGGTGTCAAGTGAACGTTCAAGCAGATCCCAATAAAATCGAAGAACTCTCGCAGCAATTCAAGTGTTGGAGAAGAGAGCTGGAATCGAGCTATGTTCAGATGGTCAATGTGGCGAATCGTACCGCTGGTTCTGCTCGGTCCTCATATTCTGAGGATAGCGGGGTGCGGAGCGCAGCCAATCAAGTCGAACGATTAGCGCAAGAGATTCAGCACGAGGCTAGGGAACTGGTAGGGAGATTAGAAGAGCAATCCCGGCTGCTGTATCAGGCGGCTGGCGAGTACAGGCAGCTGGAGCGCGAAGCCGAGCGGAAGCTTCAATCCGCAGAATCTTCTCGCTTGCCCACAGAGTTACAGCGCTTTATTTCTCAAGGGGTACACGCTGGCAGTGGTGTTCTAGCGCCAATGAGCGTTCAGATACTGCCAGCGATGAAGCAATTGTATCGCATTATGGATCAGACCTCCTTTGTCAGGAAGCTGATGGATATGCTGCTGTCCAAGCAAGTGGCAGTTGTGCATGCTGACCCTATGGTCGCGGAATGGCTTCGTACCTTATCGGGCGGTACACCAGTAGAGAAGGAAGCGGCTCGCTTAAAGCTCTCTACGATTGCAATGTCCTTGACCGCGATTAAGGAAGCTCAGCAGGAGTACAGTGTATACCACTATTTCGGGCGCTCGGGTTATATGGACGAAGCGCGTGTGCGAGCGAATGAAGCAAGAGTGAAGCTGCGAGCACTAGGAGTGGATGATACCTACTACAATGAGCAAGTCAAGCTAGCGGGAATGAACCTGCTGGATTCGCTGGAAGCCTGCTGCTACAATCCGCTAAAGGACGACGGTTCGCCGATGCCAGAGCAAGCAGAGCTGCTTGCATATATTCAGCAGGCTATAACCAAGGGACAGGTTGATCCTCTGGATGCCTTGCAGTATCAACTGCTGGAGGAGAAGCTAAGGAAGATCGAGAGTGGAGAGCTTCCGCCAACAATATCCATCGCTTCTGAGCAGGTTTTTGAATAGGCATTGTTCGTTAACTAATCATTTGCCCGATGGAACGCTTATTGATGAGAACAATAAGTGGAACGAGACCACCTTTGCTTATTTTGAAACATACATCAAGCATGAAGGAATGGAAGCGCCGCTTACCCACTATGACAGCTGGGTAAAAGAGACGTATGGCAGAACGAAATGGGAAGGCTTCGTCAAGACATCCGGAGAAGTGACGATGGGCTTTACAAAAGGCCTGCTTACCGGCATCATTGAAGGCATCGTCGATACCGCAGGCTTGGCATACCAACTGGTCGTAGACCCTCAGCAGGTGGGGCAGGATATGCTGTATGCGGCAGAGTACCTTATACAGAATCCGGACATGGTGGTTGAGGCAGCCAAGCAGATGTACGCGAACTTCGAAAGTGCATCGCCTGAGGAAAAGGCAGAAATGATTGGCAAGGTGTCCTCCATTCTCGTGCCGGGAATGGGCGTGACGAAGGCTGGCAAAGCGGCGAAGGTGCCGGAAGCGTTAAGCAGCATGACCCAAGCGGTGAAGACAAGCAAGGCTGTAAACGTGCTGTCCGATCCCCTGAAGAAGCTCAAAGGGATCGATTGGCGAACTTACGCCAATTCGTTCCAAGATTGGACTAAAGGCCTCCAGCCAGGCCGTTATGCCGTAACACCAGAAGGGATGTTTATCAGGATACCGGATGAAACCTCTTCTGTGGTCAGGCGAATCGATGCTGGGGATGGTAAGAAGATTGAGGGAATGGGTAAACCTCCGCATCGTATTTTTGATGAAAATGGAAATCCTCTTCCTTTCGGCTTTTCCAGCGATAAGCAATATGATGATTTTGTAAAGTCTTTGAAAGAAGAGCTTCCAGAAGGGACACAAATCTTATTCCAAGGAAGTTCCGTGACTGGAGTGAGTCACAAAAAAGGATTACCATTTGACCAAGACAGAAAAAGCGATTTTGATATTGCTTTGGTTAATGATGATTTATTCTTAGAAGCATTAGAGATTGGAAGAGGTGGTGGGTTTAAAATGAAAACTGACCCAAATAGAATTGGACCACTGGATGAAAAACAGCTTGATAGACTTGGATTGTTGGAAATTATAGAAAAGAAATCAAAGGAAGCTGGTCGCCCTGTAAGTTTTATGTTATATGAGAGTGTAGAACAAGCACTTAAACGACCAAGTTTAACGGTGACACCATGATGAATAGGTACTTAAAGTTTGGTGTAAGTAATGATGATATGGAACTTGTGACAAAAGATTTACAAAAACTATTAAACATATGCTTTGAAGAGCATGAAAGTAGCTACTGGGGAGAATATAATGTTGCCCAATTATCCGAAACCGAGAATATTAGGCTGATTTATAATTACATTGACGATGACTGGCAGGAAGAAGATTTCAAAGAATATCCATTACTACTTGAACTAAATCGGATAAACGAACCTGAGAAGATGTCGCACCTTCTTTGTGAACATCTTTCTTATATTTGTCTATTGTATATGGATGAAATTGATGCAAAGGTTTCATCGAGAAGATATGTTCTTGAAAACGGTAAATTCAAATTGGTTTATGAGAACTTGAATAATAAAAAATAATGAATCGTCACACTTGTACATCTGTTTTTTTATTGGGCGGGCTACCCAGTAGAGATTGAAACACTATACCTCATCATTGCTAGCATAACCTTTGGTCTACATGTAAGATACTTTTACAAATTAAGATGCACGTACTGAAGGTCTGGAAAAAGTATACCTTTTTATCGTAGTAGCGTTACACAAAACAGGTCAATTATGGTCAGATACCACCATGATTGACCTATTTTTTGATATATTCATTTCTTGTGACTTTTCCCAATCTGTTTCAACTGCATATTAACCTACAACACAAAAAGGTGCTGGTTGAGGCAGCCAAGCAGATGTACGCGAACTTCGAAAGTGCATCGCATGAGGAAAAGGCAGAAATGATCGGCAAGGTGTCCTCCATTCTCGTGCCGGGAATGGGCGTGAAGAAGGCTGGCAAAGCGGCGAAGGTGCCGGAAGCATTAAGCAGCATGACCCAAGCGGTGAAGACAAGCCAGGCTGTAAACGTGCTGTCCGATCCCCTGAAGAAGCTCAAAGGGATCGATTGGCGAACTTACGCCAATTCGTTCCAAGATTGGACTAAAGGCCTCCAGCCAGGCCGTTATGCCGTAACACCAGAAGGGATGTTTATCAGGATACCGGATGAAACCTCTTCTGTGGTCAGGCGGATCGATGCTGGGGATGGCAAGAAGATTGAGGGGACGGGTAAAGTTCCGTCAGACTTTGCCGACCGTGCTAAACTTAAAGGACATTTTGACAAACACGGAAAAGAATTTGGCGGACTCTATAAAAATGTCGATGAGTATTTAGAAGGTGCAAAAAAAGTAATAAATAATGGCATAAAGGTGAAGTACGAATACAAGGATGAAATACGAACAGGTTACGTTAGATTTATGGGGAATAACAAAGATGGTAAAGCAAAGTTTGAATTTGTAGGAACAAATAATAATGGTGAAATTACTACGTACCATACTCAAAGTGGCAAAAAGTTCTGGAAAACTATTAATGGAGAGAATATCCCTGTAATAAATCCTGCCGAGTAAGGAGAGAGGTGTTAGAAATGAAGTATTGGGCTGTAGTTAAAAGACTAGACCCACATATTGAAGAGGAAGTAACTCTTGAAGTCGAAGGTTTTGAATTTACAGGGTTTGCCTTTATCTGCCCCTATGAAATTGAAGTAGGAAGGAGATACCCTGTATCAATAGGGTTTACTATTTTAGATGAGTTAATTATTCGTGAAATTTATGAGGGCAGGCAAGAATTGGAACGAATTGATGAAGGCTTCCAATACTATCTTCGGGGGTTATTACAAGTGGACTCAATTGACACTGGGGTCGTTTTTACTGACGAGGATGAGTATTTTGCTGATTATCCCGATTTGATAGGTAAGTATGTTGAAATGAAAGTTGATAGAATTAGTATTGAATTTTTAAAAGAAGATAACATATAAAGGACAACAATCATGGTGTGGAAAGGTAGACTATGTATTGTGGTGGGGCTACCCAGTGTCGAATGAACCACTTTACCTCATCTTACCAACATAACCTCTGTTCTACCTGAAAAAAGTTTTTATGAATTGAGCATTTTGCATATTTCCATTTATGAAGTTTAGGCAGTGGAAATATGGGGCCCGTTAAACTAGCATTTCAGCTAAATCAACTTCGAATACTCCAGACGTGCATGGCGTCTGCGGTGAGATAGGTTTTCAATCTGGAGTTGCATCGTTCTACGCTGGTTCTTTCGTTATAAAGCTCCTTCCAGCGTTTCGTGTCTCGATGTGGACTTGAATAGCGCCGCAATTCGTTTTTCGTATCGATTTTGACGAACATTCCATAGTTGGAAGATGAGCAAGCAGCCATCCCAAGTGGACAGTCTACCTTGCCAGTGACATGGGGACAGCGGAATTTCAGGTGTTCTCCATCAACGCCCCAATAAGTCAATATATAGCCTATCGAGCAACAGGGTGTGCCACTGGATGTCATGCCTGCAGGTGGTTCCTTCTCGTTGCGAAGGTTCATTGGAATAATCGCCTGCGCCTTTACGTTTCGCGCTGCTTCGTAGTTTTTAAGCTGGTCATAACCGGCATCAAGCACAAAGAACTTCACCTGTGTACCCGCAGCCACTTGTTCTATGAGAGTCGGAGCCATATCGCCGTCATTGACGTGAGCCAGTGTAACGGAGAGCGCCATCGGCAGCTCGCTTGCTGTGTCGACGGCGAGATGAATCTTGTAGCCAAACCACATGACCTTGTTGCCAAACGAATCGAACTTAGCTCTCCAGTTAGCATTGCCAGTCCGTTCGCTTTTCCGTTACGGTTGCTTCTTCTCATAAGCATGAATCGCGGCACTGTCAATCGCCACATGACTTCCGTCGATGATTCCCTCCTTCTTGCATTGTACAACGAGATCATCAAAAAGGAGCTTAGCCAATTCCTTGCCGGTTAATTCAGCGAACACGCGGCTTAAAGTCGCGATGGAAGGAGCCTCACGGTCCAGTCTAAGTCCACATTGATAACGAAAGCGAAGATCGACATCCAAACGACGATGTAGACCAGTAAGTGTATCGATGTTCTCAAGCGGGGCAGCAAGTAGCGCACGAAGAATCCCTTGCCTGCAATGCCCGTCGGCACCTCGGGGTGAATGACTTCTCAATTCCTTGGCATAGGGGCGTAAGTCCAGGGCACTGAAAAAGATAGGCAATCGTTCTTTGGATTCAAGTTTTTGAAGCTCATCAAAGGAAAATAGACTTTCTTGTAGAATATACAAAGTGACTTCCCTCGGGGTGAAGTCACTTTTTTGTGCTCAAAAACCTTTCGTGGAGCATTACCAGCAAGCCAGAAAATTAATAAACCAAGCGGATAAGCTGGAACAGCCAGGACAAACCGACGCACAGGTAATGACAGAAGTAAATCAGTTACTTGGACAAGACGGATGTCCTTTCCTGGGGTCCGTGTGATATAGTGGCTTCGAGGTGAAGAATGATGCAGGTGCACCGAATGTTCGAGATTATTTATCTTTTAATGCATAAGAAGACGCTCACGGCCAAGGAACTGGCTGATCAATTCGAAGTTTCACCACGGACGATTTACCGCGATATAGACACCTTGTGCGAGGCGGGCATACCGATCTATACCACAAAGGGCAAGGGCGGGGGGATAAGGCTCGTTGACTCCTACATATTGAACAAATCGATCCTTTCGGAAAAGGAGCAAGAAGAGATCTTATCCTCGCTGTATGGTCTCCATGCTGTCAGTGGAGATACCGAGCAGGTACTCTCCAAGCTCAGCGGATTGTTTAATAAGACAAGTCCAAGCTGGATCGAGGTGGATCTGTCTCAGTGGGGTGCGGATGACTCAGGGAAGTATCAGCTGCTTCGTACCGCGATATTGCAGCAACGGGTTATCGTGTTTGATTACTATAACAGCTATGGCCAATTCTCCAGACGTCGGGTTGAGCCGCTTCAGCTGTGGTTCAAGCATAAGACGTGGTATTTAAGAGCGTATTGCACAGACAAAGAAGCGGTGAGGCTGTTCAAGCTGACACGCATGAAGCGCCTAGAACAATTAGAAGACATCTTCGAAGAATGTCCTTTGCTTCGTACAGATGGCCTTTTGCCTGATCCTCCATCCAGGCAAACACCTTCGATTCAGCTCGTCCTTCGTATAGATGCCTCGCAAGCATATCGAGTATTCGATGAATTTGAAGAGGAGCAAATCACTAAAGAACAAGATGGCAGCTGGCTTGTTACGGTGGAATACCCAGAGGATGAGTGGGTATATGGCTATCTCATGTCGTATGGGCCTTATGCGGAAGTACTGGCACCTGCGTATATTCGAGACATACTCAAAGAGCGGCTGCAGCTTGCTGCGAATCGATATTTGTAATATGACACGCTGTTGTCATATTCCACCCCTTACAATAAGCTTATCAACTGCGAAAGGGGAAAGAAGAGATGGAACAGGTATCATTTTGTCAGAGCTGCGGTATGCCTATGAAGGCGGAGGACAACTTGTACGGGACCAATGCTGATGGCAGCAACAACGAAGACTATTGCATGTATTGCTTCAAGGAAGGGGCATTTACTTCCGATATGTCTATGGAGGAAATGATTGAGTTCTGTGTGCCGCACATGGTGTCAGGCAATCAGGAGATGACGGAAGCAGCGGCGCGTGCGAGCATGCAGGCATTCTTCCCAAGGCTGAAGCGCTGGGCCAAATCGGGAGCATAATGTCCCTTGCTCGTTGGACTAGCATGAGCAAATGGATTGGAAGCAGGAGAATAAGGTTTATAGATGCATATGAAATAGACGGAAGATCCAAGGACGCTTATGGCATTTCTTTGGATCTTCTCCTTGTATACTTGTCTTATGCTTGGCGAGGAGAATGGATATGGAATGGATTACGGCCAAGAGCCTTCTTGTGAAAAACAAGCATGCGGATTGGTTCGGCCATGATTATACGATGAACCTGTACCGTGGCTGCCATCATGGATGCATTTATTGTGATTCTAGAAGCAGCTGCTATGGAATCGAGCATTTTGATATCGTACGGGGAAAGGAAAATAGTGAGGAGCTTCTGCACCGCGAGCTTGCAAGCAAGCGAAGCAAGGGGGTCATTGGGATGGGCTCCATGAGTGATCCCTATAATCATGATGAGCCGGAGCAGCAACTGACTAGACGAGCTTTAAGCGTAATAAAGCAGCATCGATTCGGTGTGTCCATTGCAACAAAGAGCGCCTTGGTCACTCGAGACTTGGATCTGCTGTCACAGATTCAAGATTTGGCCCCGGTCAATGTCAGCTTGTCCATTACTGCAGCGGATGACACGTTAAGCGAGCGAATCGAGCGGCGAGTCGCATCTTCTTCTGAGCGATTTCAAGCCTTGAAGCAATTGAGAGAAGCTCAAATATTTGCTGGAGTATTAATGATGCCCATCCTGCCATTTATTACAGATACGGGTTCGAATATTAAGAGGATCATTAATCTGGCGCATGAAGCAGGCGCGAATTACATCTTTCCTTCGTTTGGTGTAACGCTTCGTGATAACCAACGCGAGCACTATTTTCGCTGGCTGGACAAGCTGTATCCGGGAATGAAGGAGCAGTATATACATACGTATGGATCACGCTATGGCTGCATGTCGACACGCCAGCGGAAGCTGGAGCAGGCATTCAAGGAGGCCTGTACAGAGCGGGGAATACTGTATCGCATGCCGGATATTATTAAGGCCTATAAGCAGGAGCGACAACTCGAAGAGCCTGAACAGCTGTCTTTATTCTGAGAAGGGAAGCGAGAACACCGTTGTCCCGCGATGAACGGCCCTGAATGGCGATTCTCTGCTTCCCTTTGGACAGAATATCGCGTACGATATAACAGATGTAAAGACGAGATAGAGATCCTATCATTGGAGTGAGAGTAACGATGACCTTGCATACGACAACCAATCATTCTGCAGCATCCTTCCATCCATCTCATGTACCAGCTTATGACTGTGTATTCACAACAGCCCCGCTTACGGAAGAGTATTGGCTGAGCCTTCCTAAGCTGTCGCTGGCTGAGGTAGTAACAGGGGAGAAGCCAGCATTAGAGACAGCAGCAAGCTTATGCTGGACGACTACGAGCTTGCATATTCGTTTTTGGTGCCTTGATGATCATGTCTTCAGCCCATACCAAGACCATGATGACCCTTTATACGAGGCCGATGTAGTGGAATGCTTCATTGATCCAGAAGGACAAGGCAATTTTCACTATGAGTTTAATCTAAGCCCCAACAATATTGTCTTTGATTCCAAGATCATCAATAAGAACGGCGAGCCCTATGAATTTCATACCGAATGGGACGCCCAAGATCTTGTGACATCCGTTCATGAAGGTGGGCTTGACGATCTCAGCATGATGGATAATGCTGATAAGAACAAGATTGCATCTGAACAATCCAAGCTGCTTGTGTATGATCTGGACATTCCTTTTGCAGCTCTTGGCTCAGCGCCATCCAAGGGGCAGGAGTGGAGGATTAATCTGTTTCGCATCGATCAGGATAAGGAAGGCGCACGTGCTTTCACAGCATGGTCGCCAACAGGGGAGATTAAGTTTCATGTGCCAGCCTTATTTGGCAAGCTGCAATTTGTGTAGCTTGTTCCAGCGCTGCTAGAACAGAAGTCATATCATGATGAAGACCTCAGTCACCGCGTAACAGTGGGACAGAGGTCTTTTTTTGATCCATGAGATTCTAACTCAAAATGCCCGTTTTGAAGAGGGTTCAAATAGAAGTTTGCTTGAAGCTTGTTTTCTAGTCGCATCCCCATATATGAAAGCATATCGTGTTACTAAACCAGGTTCTATCGAAAGCTTACTTAAGGAGGCGACGATATGCCAAGAAAGTCGAAGTCGGCAGGAAAGGCCTCAAGAGACAGACGACATCGCTTGAATAAATCTGTCTCCCATGAACAATGGCTGTTCAGCCTATTGGCGCTTGTCCTATTCGTGCTGCTTGTCATCTTATGCTTATGGTTTGCGATGGAAAATGTAACACATCCGATCATGCAGCTTGAATAACATAATCTCGCACATTTGAACAAATACTGTATAGGAAATCAGCAATGAGACGGATGTCTTCATTGGAAGATAAGGAGGTATGCCTATGGCGACAAAATCAAAATCAAAGACTCCTGCATGGAAGACGGGCGAGTGGAGTATTTCACAAGAGCAATACAAACAAATAGCCAACAAGCGAGAGCCTTCACGTTCCGTTTATAAGAATTGCATCCGAGCGTTCTTAGTGGGCGGAACGATATGCTTGATCGGACAAGTTATCCAACAGATGTTTATTTCGTTTGCAGGCATGAGCAAGGAGCAGGCAAGCAGCCCTACTGTTGTAACGCTTATTCTTATATCCGTCATACTAACTTGCTTTGGTGTGTATGACAAAATTGCGCAGTGGGCAGGAGCGGGCTCGGCTGTGCCTGTCACTGGCTTTGCGAACTCCATGAGCTCGGCAGCAATGGAGCACCGCAGCGAAGGATTGGTGCTTGGCGTAGGAGCCAATATGTTCAAACTGGCAGGTTCCGTGATTGTGTTTGGTACCGTCGCAGCGTTTATTATTGCGCTAATTTACTTGATCTTTGGCATCAATATCAAGCACGGATAAAGAGCATTACAGTGAGGAGGCAAACCAATGCATGTCGGCAGACAGACATGGCTGTTCAAGAACAAGCCGGTCATTATTAGTACGGGAACGGTCGTCGGTCCTGACGAAGGAGAAGGACCGTTAGCTGATACATTTGATTATGTGCATGAAGATCTGGATATGCAGGAGAAGAGCTGGGAAAAGGCGGAACGCAAGCTGCTAGAACAGGCTACACAAGCTGCAGTACAAAAATCAACCATACAGGAGAACCAAATCAACTATTTTGTAGGCGGGGATCTGATGAATCAGATCATAAGCAACACGTTTGCTGCTCGGAAGATGGGACTTCCCTACATAGGTGTATTTGGCGCCTGCTCAACCTCAATGGAGTCCCTCGCGATTGCATCCTTATTAGTGGACACCGGCAATGCGGAGTATGTGATGGCAGGAACGTGCAGCCATAACTGCACCGCGGAAAAGCAATTCCGCTATCCGACCGAATATGGTTCCCAGAAGCCCCCTTATGCGCAGTTCACGGTGACCGGAGCTGGGGCGGCGATTGTTGCTGCCACAGGAGACGGGCCTAGAGTAATCGCTGCCACCATCGGCAAGATTATGGATTTTGGACTTACGGACCCTTTCAATATGGGGGCAGCGATGGCGCCGGCAGCAGTGGACACAATCCAAGCGCATCTTGCAGACCTGAATCGCACGCCATCTGATTATGATCTAATCGTTACGGGGGATCTGGCAAGCGTTGGACTGCCGATTGCAAGGGATTTGTTCAAGGAAAATGGCCTATCATTAGAAGGAACGGTCTTTAATGATTGTGGATTGATGGTGTTTGATCTGGAGACCCAAGCCGTGCAGGCGGGAGGAAGCGGCTGCGGCTGCTCAGCAGTCGTAACCTATGGTCATATTCTTCAGCGGATGCAAAAGGGCGAATTGAAGCGGGTCATGATTGCCGCAACCGGCGCGTTGCTCTCCCCGCTGTCCTATCAGCAGGGCGAGAGCATTCCATGCATCGCCCATGCGGTAACGCTTGAGATGGAGGGATAATAACATGATCTATTTTTGGGCATTTGTCGTTGGAGGGCTGATTTGTGTGATAGGTCAGCTCATGTTTGATGTGGCGAAGCTGACTCCTGCACATACGATGGCCACTCTAGTGGTAGCGGGAGCCATCATCGATGGCTTGGGCTGGTATGAGCCTTTGATTGACTTCGCTGGCGCTGGTGTAACCGTTCCGATAACGAGCTTTGGCAACTCGCTTGTCCATGGCGCTATATTGGACTTGCACAAGGATGGCTGGATCGGCGCTGTAACAGGCATATTCAAGACAACGAGTGCAGGGATATCCGCTGCAATTGTATTTTCCTTCTTGGCAGCTCTGCTTGTGCGTCCTAAGGGCTAATTTTCAGTCAAGCAGTTAAGCTCCGACATGTAATGTATCAGTCATGCCAACTCGGGTATATGCCAGAAGCGTACATGAAGTAGCTGCCGTGCTTGCGCATAAGCTGTGTTCAAGTTGACGAGCTGCCTTAAGCAAGCCGCCGCAGGAGGCCTTCCAAGCAATTGGATAGGCCTCTTTGTGTTGATTTTATCTCTTCCATCAAACTGACAATCTGAATGTCTGGTGGAAGAAACAGGACGTTATCTTCTGGGACTGCTGAAAATATTTGTGGAATTGGTGAATAGTCGATCGTACTTAATTGTTGTAAAATGAGGAAATGAAAGCGGATAACTCATTTTAAGAACGTTAAGGGGGTCGTTGTCTTGAGTGCTGTAGCGCCTATGTATTCCATTATTCAGCAACTTCGTGATTCCTTGCAATCAAGCATATTAGGCAAGCCATTGGAAATAAATCTGCTGCTGACAGCGATGCTCGCTAAAGGCCATGTTCTCATAGAAGATGTTCCGGGCACAGGAAAAACTCAGCTTATTAAGTCCATTGCCAGAACAATCAATGGTCAATTTCGAAGAGTACAATGCAACCCGGATTTGCTTCCTACTGATATTACCGGCATGTTTATTTTTCATCCGAAGGATCAGGAGTTCGTATTTCGGCCTGGCCCTATGATGACGAATGTTCTTCTTGTTGACGAGATTAATCGGGCTACGACCAAGACGCAGTCCGCACTGCTTGAAGCGATGGAGGAGCGTCATGTGACGATTGAAGGGGAGACCTTTATGCTTCCCTCGCCATTCATGCTGCTTGCTACGCAAAATCCCATTGAGTTTGAAGGCACTTATGTGCTGCCAGAAGCTCAGATGGATCGCTTTATGATGAAGATCAGCCTTGGCTATCCCGATGAGATGACTGAACGCATCATGCTCGCGCGACATGTGGAGGGGCTGCCTTCCGAACGAGTTGATACGATCACGGATGTAACCGTTATTGAAGACATGCAGCGGCTCGTTGAAGAAGTCCATATCGACGATGCCATATTGGCCTATATTATTGACATTACTCGCCGTACGAGAGAGCACGATCAAGTCCTGCTTGGTGCAAGTCCAAGGGCATCCATAGCCTTGATGCAGGCGGCGAAGGCCTTTGCATGGCTGAACGGCCGCGATTATGTCTCGCCGGATGATGTGAAGGTGCTAGTCCGTTATGTGCTGGGGCATCGTCTGGTGCTAACGATTGATGCTAAAGTCGAAGGTATAGAAACGGCGGATATCCTATACGACATATTAAATCAAGTGACGGTACCTGTACGTCTGGGGATGTAGCAATGACAGGGCGCAGCCAGAACTCTCATATTCGCAAATACCTTGTAGTTTACGTTTCCCTCCTCATTTATGTGAGTCTCGTCTTTTATTTTTTGTTTCAAGGGGGCAAGACCTCGTTTATGGTGCTCGCTATGGCCACGGTTCTAGGGGCTTACTGGATTGCGGGGCTGTTTGGCGGCATTCGCAAGGCAGAAGGCACCCATCAATTCGGAGGCGAGCGGGCTGCACCAATCCAAGCAGGCTCACATATTCCGGTTACTCTTCAACTGCATATGCCTGGATGGATGCCAATTCCTTATATCGAGGTTCGTGATGAGCTGTATCGTTTCGATTCGCTTATCCATGTGCAGGAGACGATCGTTTTTTTGGATCAAAAAAGAACCGCGACGCTTAAGTATCATACTCCAATACTTGAGCGGGGCTGTTATCAGTTTGTGAGGACGACATGCACGACACGCGATTTGTTTGGATTATTTCGCTATCGTGGGCACTTTAAAAATGGACAGACGCTTTATGTTCTCCCTCAAATGATCCCGATTCAGAACTGGAAGCACGTATCCAAATATAAGGGATCGCTCGATCCAGAGGCTTTCTTCACGAAACATCGACGTGAGTCAACGGTCGTGGATGGGATTCGGGATTATGTTCATGGTGATCGTCTATCTCGAATTCATTGGAATGCAACCGCACGGAGCGGATCGCTAAAGTCCAAGCAATTCGAGCCGGAAGGAGCTCCGATGCTTGCGATTGTGCTTGATCTATCACAAGGTTCATATCCAACCGCTGCTTCATTTGAACTCGCAGTCTCCATTGCCGCATCTTTGATGCGCTATGCAAGACGAATGAAGCGGCGCGTAGTCATCGCAGGAGTCGGAGATGAGTTGAAGCTGTGGAGTGCAGAAGCTGTGCGTCATGAGACGACAGGACTTCGCGAGTGGCTGTCTTCCGTTCAGCCTGCGGCTTTGCCGGCAAGCGGAGAAGATCACGAAGCTGCATGGCTTCGCGCATGGCAGAAGCATCCAGAGCTAAGACGGGGAGGGACTATTGCTTGGATATCAGGGAGCCTGACGATAGAGCAGGAGCAAAGCCTTAGCCATCTCTCCAAGCTGAACTGGAACGGCAGCTTTATTGCTGCCTCTCAGCATGCAAGTCAAGATGCGCGGAGGCTCAGTTCGAAGCTATCCCGCTACGACTATTGTTATATCCCGATTGAGCGGCTCGATCAACTCCCTGAGCGATTGGAGGGGAATACAGCATGAGGACAAGCCAATCTGCTCAAGGCGTGAAAAGGTCCTTTTTACAATGGCATTGGGAGGATCGCTTGATCTGGGCAAGCTTGTTTGTCATTTTGACCCAATGGGCGCATACGCTCATTCCTTATTGGTATGAAGAAACGATCTCGATGACATTCTCCATGCTTAACCTAATGCTCGTGATTGGTTTGCTCATCCCTGTTCACCCATGGATACGCATACCGTTTGGACTCATCATTGTCGCTTATAGCGTGGTTGATCAGCTTAAGGCATATGATTTGTGGCTGCCGCTGGCTATGGAAGGAAAGCTCGGGTGGCTGCAGGTGCATCCGTATATTTGGCTTGTTGGACTGATTTGGATAACCTATGAGCTGTTTATGAGGTTTGTGCGAACAAGCTGGCATGTAACCTTGCTGCTTGTCATCCAACTGCTCGTATTCGGCATCTTGGATTCCTTTACGATGGATACCCTTTGGGATCAGGTAGCGTGGACGATGGGGGCCTCCTTGCTGTGGCTGATCGGTGTTCATTTTCGGCGCATGAAGGCCAGGTTTCCTGAACGCTGGGAGATTCGGCCCAAGTATGTGCTTCAGATTGCGCTCAGCGCGATCCTTCTCTTGTCTTTGGTAATAACAGTAGGCGTCAGCATGCCAGGGCTGCGTCCGATCTTGATGGACCCCTACACCGCATTCGTCATGAAAGGCGAACGAACGGGGCCGCTGGGTGAGCTAAGCGGGCTAGGGGCTGCGAATAGCGGGACAAGCGATCAAAGACTGGCCGAATCGGGCTATAGCTCAGATGACACGAAGCTTGGCGATGGCTTTAGGCTTAATTATTCGCCTGTGATGTTGGTGCAGACCGAGCAAGTTGGCTATTGGCGAGCGGAATCCAAGTCCATCTATCAAGGGGATGGCTGGCTTGATTATGAAGGCTATGACAACTCGCCATATGCCATCGTCGAGCAGAATGAGAGCCTGCGAGATGCTTTCTCAAGAGACAGCAAGGTCAAGACGACATTGGTCAAGCAAACCATAACGATGCAGCATCGCGGCAGCTATCCCGCGCTGTTCGGGATCGGAACCATTCAGAAGGTGGAGGCTGTGCAGTCAGAATCCAATGATCCGCTGTACTGGCATCGCTATGACAGCGAATTAGCATCATTTGGCAATCGAGATGCGTATCCTTCTTCATATACGATTGTGTCAGAGGTACCTGTCTATACACCGGATCAGCTTCGAAGTTCATCGCGCAACAAGACCTATACGCGCACATTGTGGGAGCCTTATCTACAGCTGCCGCAGGATTATTCGCCTAAAGTTGCAGAGCTGGCCCAGCAGATTGTAGAGGGGGCAGACAACGACTATGATCGCGCGAAGCGGATTGAGGAGTACCTGCGAACCAATTATCGGTATACGACTCAGCCGAATACGAAGCGGCGCGCCAGCGAAGACTTTGTAGAGTCCTTCTTGTTCGAGGTAAGAGAAGGCTATTGTGACTACTTCTCATCGTCGATGGCGGTTATGCTTCGCACCTTGAATGTTCCAACTCGCTGGGTCAAAGGGTTTGCTCCAGGAACCCGCAATATTCAATCCAGCGAATGGATCACAGGCCGTGAAGCATTGACGCTCGAATCCAGTGAGGGAACCTACCGAGTAACGAATGCGGATGCTCACTCTTGGGTAGAGGTCTATCTTGGCGACTATGGCTGGATAGCATTCGAGCCAACTCCAGGCTTTACGATGATTGAAGCCACGGATAATCAGGCGGAAGAAGTAGAACCAGAGCAAGAAAAGCCTGCGCAAGAAGAGCAGGAAATAAAGGAGACCCGAGCCGCTGATGAAGCGATGGAACTTCCAGCATGGCTTGGGCTGACAGCCAAGCTGATCGTAGGGACGGCAGTGGCAGCAGGATTTATCTTTGCACTTTTAAAATGGTATGCGGTTGGATTCTCCTTCCGGTGGTTCCGAATCTGGAACCGCAAGCTGACGATAAAGGAACGGATGATTCTAGAGACAGAACTGTGGCTCAGTTACTGCAGGCTCAAAGGAATGAAAAAGCATCCTGCAGAAACGGTAAGAGAGGCAGCGAAGCGATGGAGTGCAGACAAACCAGAGCTTGCAACCTCAGCTGCAATCATTGTAGAATGCTTTGAGCAAGCTAAGTATGGTCGAGAAGCCGTAACTTCCGACAATTGGCAGCGATTAAAGCAAGCAATCCGCCAATTTAAGCATACACGATGACGGATTTATGATAAGATGATCAACGATTGCCGTATTCGAAACGTACTGCATGTATCGGATACGGCATTTTTTTGCATGAAAATCAAGGAATATGGTATAGTTTTTCGTATAAAAAAAGAGGTGACCTCATTGTTTGAAGTGCTCATTCCAAGACTTCGAGTACGTACCGTATACGATATAGACCTGAATTTGCTTCAAGAAAAAGGATACAAAGGGATCATCACAGATCTTGACAATACATTGGTAGGTGCAAAAGACCCGCTAGCAACGCCAAAGCTGACGGCTTGGCTGGAGGAAGTAAAACGGCAGGGCTTCAAGCTCGTTGTTGTCTCTAACAATGATCAGGCACGAGTATCGACGTTCTGTGCGCCACTTGATATTCAATTCGTTCATAAAGCACGCAAACCTTCTTCTCGACCTTTTAGCAAGGGCATGGAGCTGATGGGGCTTCATCCGGAAGAAACGGTAGTGGTTGGAGACCAGTTGCTGACAGACGTGCTTGGCGGCAATCGAATGAAGCTGTTTACCATCCTGGTTCAGCCGATTGCCATTCAGGACGAAGGCTTCGGCACACGAATCAACCGACGCATTGAGCGTATCGTAACGTCACGACTTCGCAAACAGGGTCTCTGGCACGAGGAGGAGTAAATAAATACATGACTGAAATGACCGAACAACAAAAACAATGTGCAGGCTGCGGAGCGTTTTTGCAGGCAACGAATGCAGAGCAAGCAGGGTATATCCCGGAGAAGGCCTTAGAGCGGGAGCCTGCTATATGCCAGCGCTGCTTTAAGATCAAAAATTATAACGAAGCACAATCCGTAGCGATTGATCATGATGAATTTCTACGCATGTTAAGCCGAATTGGCGACGAGGATGCGCTTGTCATTCATATTGTCGATCTCTTTGACTTTGAAGGCAGCCTAATCTCCAGTCTTCAGCGCTTTGTAGGCAATAATCCAGTGCTGCTAGTAGTGAACAAGATTGACCTTTTGCCAAAAGGCATGAACTGGAACCGCATTCGCAACTGGGTTCAGCATCAAGCCAAGGAGCAAGGCATTCGGATCGTCGATGTCCTGCTTGTTAGCGCGAAGCGTGATCTAGGCTTCGATCGTCTAGTAGAAGTGGTGGCGGAGTGGCGCGGAGATCGCGATGTCTATGTCGTCGGCGCGACGAATGTAGGAAAGTCAACCTTAATCAACCGCTTAATTCGCGATTACAGTGATATGGATCGCGAGCTGACAACCTCCCGCTACCCAGGAACGACGCTTGATCTGGTCAACATCCCGCTTGAGGATGGCCGAAGCATCATTGATACGCCTGGGATTGTGTATACGCATCGCATGACTGAGCTTGTGGATCGCAAGGATCTCGGCGCGATTCTGCCTGATAAGACGCTCAAGCCAACGGTGTTCCAATTAAATGAAGGACAGACGTTGTTTTTCGGTGCTTTGGCACGCTTTGACTTTGCAGAAGGCGAACGCCAATCCTTCACCTGCTATATGTCCAATGCCATAAAGATTCATCGGACGAAGCTCGAACGAGCAGATGATCTGTATCGGAATCATGCCGGAGATATGCTTGCACCGCCTGCGAAGGACCGTCTTGAGCAGCTGCCGGAGTGGACCAAGCATCAGCTTCGTGTTCCACGTGGAGGAGAAATGGATGTTTTCATCTCTGGGCTTGGCTGGATTGCCTGCAACGGAAAGTCAGGGGCATTGCTTAATGTGCATGCGCCAAAAGGCGTCAAAGTAATGCTTCGTTCGACATTGATCTAATGGAGAAGAGGATCGGAGGAACTGGAGCTATGGGAAAGATCACTTCTATGTCAATCGATAATGGAAGGATTACGAGTGCTACACAGCTGTATGCTGTCATCGGGGACCCGATCCGCCACTCGAAATCTCCGCTTATGCAGAATGCGGCACTTAACAGCTGTCAGATTGATGCCGTTTATACCGCTTTTCATGTCAAACCAGAGCAGCTTCAAGCGTGTGTGGAAGGAATGCGCGCGCTCGGCATCCAGGGCATGAACGTGACGATTCCGCATAAGGAGCAAGTCATGAAGCTCCTAGACGAACTTGATCACAGCGCGCAGGTGATTGGAGCGGTAAATACCATTGTAAACGATAATGGCCGGCTTATCGGCTATAATACTGATGGCATGGGGTATGTGCGGTCTTTGAAGGAGGAAACCGGTGCTGACCTTCAATCAAGCCGCATCCTGATGATTGGTGCCGGCGGGGCGGCAAGGGGGCTTGCTTATGCGCTGCTTAATGAAGGCTGCGAGCAGCTGACCATTGCCAATCGCACCTTAGAACGTGCACACGCTATTGCTGCTGAGCTTCAAGCTTTCGGCTCGATTCAAGTCGCGCAGCTAGAAGACGGCAGGCCGGACATTTTACCTGAAGAGGTTGATGTTGTCATCAATACGACCTCCGTAGGGATGCATCCAGCAGTTGAGATCTCTCCGATGGATAAGAGCTGGCTTAGATCCTCAATGATTGTCAGCGACATTATTTATAATCCGCTTATGACGCAATTGCTTCATGACGCAGAAGAGATCGGCGCGGTTACGCATAGCGGTCTTGGCATGTTTGTCTACCAAGGAGCCATTGCATTTGAATTATGGACAGGACAGCAAGCGCCCGTTCACGTTATGCGTGAAGCAGTCCTTCAGGCGCTGTAGAAGTATGTTCTGTACAAGGCAAGTTAATGACCAATAGGAGTACTGCATGTACTCTCAGGAAGGAAGAACAAGATGTTAACAGGCAAACAAAAGCGTTATTTGCGCTCACTCGCTCATCACATTCAACCGATCTTTCAAGTAGGAAAAGGCGGGGTGAATGATCAATTGATCCGTCACATTGAGGAAGCAATTGAAGTGCGGGAATTGATCAAGATCTCCATTTTGAACAACAATATGGATGATCGCCAAGAAGTGGCTGAGGCGCTTGCTTCAGGCTCTGGTTCTGAGCTTGTACAGGTAATTGGCAAGACCATTGTGCTGTACAAAGAATCCAAGGATCATAAGGAAATCGTACTTCCTTAAAGCCTTGTACCTGCATTATCTGCTCAGGAGGCTTGAATCATGGGACAAGTCAAGAGACATGTAGGCATTATGGGCGGAACCTTTGATCCGATACACATCGGTCATCTCATAGCTGCAGAAGCAGCAATGGAGTGTGCTGAGCTTGATGAAGTATGGTTCATGCCTGCGCATGTTCCGCCACATAAGAGCCGTCAGCCAGAGGCGTCGGCTCATCAGCGGATGGAGATGACAGCACTTGCCCTAGCCGGAGAGGAGCGATTCCAGGCAAGCGCTTGGGAGATGGAGCAAGGAGGAGTCTCCTATACTCTTCATACTGTGCAAGCGCTGCAGGAACAATTCCCTGATACGCAATGGTATTGGATTATCGGTGCAGATATGGTTGCTTATTTGCCACAATGGCATGGAATCGAGGAATTGATAGCGCGAATTCGCTTCATCGGCGTCCGTCGACCGGGTACGCCATGGCCAATCGAGGCCTTGCCTTATGAATGGAGGCATCGTATTCTGGAGGCGGATATGCCGAAGCTTGATATATCATCAACGGATATTCGTAATCGCGTGAAGGAACGACGCTCCATCCGATACTTTGTTCCTGATTCGGTTCTTAATTACATACAAAGGTGGGAGCTGTATGAATAGAAGCCGTGATGAAGTGCTGCAGGCGGTTCGCGAACAGATGCCAGAACAGCGCTGGGCCCACACAGAAGGAGTTATGCAGTGTGCAGTGGAGCTGGCTAATCGCTATGGCGGGGACCCGGTCAAAGCGGATATCGCAGCACTGCTCCATGATGTGGCCAAGTATTGGCCGACGGAGAAGATGGAACGTATTATCGTAGAGCAGAAGCTGCCTAGCGAGCTGCTTTCACATGATAAATCATTATGGCATGCGCCTGTTGGCGCATTTGTTGCAGAGTATGAATTTGGCATAACGGATGTGGAAATACTGGATGCCATTCGATATCATACATCAGGACGAGAGAAGATGACGCTCTTGGACCGCATTGTATGCTTAGCGGATTATATAGAGCCAGGCCGCAATTTCCCTGGCGTGGATCATATTCGTGCACTCGCTGAGAAGAACCTTGACGAAGCGCTCGTAGCGGGATTTGATTCGACGATACAGTTCTTGCTTGAGAAGAAGCGTCGGATCTTCCCATTAACGGTGATCGCTCGCAACAGTTTGCTGGCTTCACTTGAACGAACTTCCTCTGATTCTAAGGCTTGAGCGGCTTTGAGAGATGGCCGATCGCGCTGCTTGGCAAAGCGATCATAGAGGGCGAAGAAAGCGGATGCTTTTGCAAGTTGGAAGCGAAATTGTTATGGTAGTCTTGTCTAACTCTAAACAAGGCTTCACACAGCGAAGCATAGAAGAATCATGTTCATAATGAAATTGTAGACCTTACACAAAGATAAACAAGAGGATAGAATGGAGGCTTACTATGACAGTTACACCTGAACAATTGCTTCAGTTGACCGTTGACGCAGCTGAGGATAAGAAGGCATCGGATGTTATTGCTTTAGACTTGAAGGGGATCTCGCTGATCGCAGATTACTTCGTGGTGTGCCACGGGAATTCCGATACACAAGTACAGGCGATTGCTTCTGAGATTCGCAAGACCGCACAAAAAGCGGGCGTTGATGTCCGTGGGACAGAAGGCTTGGACTCCGCACGCTGGGTACTTATCGACCTCGGCGATGTGGTTGCGCATGTATTCCATCGTGAAGAGCGCGAATACTATAATATCGAGAAGCTCTGGTCCGATGCGAAGGTAGTTGAGTTCGCATGACATTGACCCCGGGGTTAATACAACGGCTGCGCATTGACCGCGAAGTCTCGCCGTATGGATATTTTTTAACTGACGGAGAGCAAGATGTGCTCTTGCATTATACAGAGCTTACACGCAAGGTGAAGATAGGAGAAGAGATCGACGTCTTCTTGTTTTTTGATACAGAGGATCGTCTTGCTTCTACCATGAAGACACCGCTCATTACGCTTGGAGAGGTTGCGCTGCTGGAGATTGCAGACATCCATCCTCGCTATGGCTGCTTTCTTGAGATGGGGATTGGGCGCCAATTGCTGCTGCCTAAGTCGGAGCTTCCCGAATTCGCGGAGCTTCACCCCATGGTTGGGGAGCGCATTTATGTCGTGATGGCGCATGACAAGATCGGACGCTTGGTTGCCAAGATGGCGCTTGAGAAGGACCTTGAGCGCTACACCTTTCATGCTCCTTCGAACTGGCTGAATACGTGGCAGGAAGCTATCGTGTACCGCCCGCTTCGTATGGGGACCTTTATGATTGTAGAAGGCGGCGTGCTGGGATTTGGCGCGATTGGCTTTGTGCATGAGTCAGAGCGTCCGCGTCTGCTTCGATTAGGGGAAAAAGTACGCGTACGCATTTCGCATGTGCGTGAGGATGGCAGAGTGAATGTAACCTTGGCTGAGAAAAAGGAAGTAGGCATGGATCAGGATTCGAAAATGCTGCTGTCCTTTATTAAAGAGCGGCCAAATGCCGCGATGCCATACTCAGATGCAACAGATGCGGATATAATTAAGCAGCGCTTCTCGATCAGCAAGTCAGCTTTCAAAAGAGCGCTTGGCCGCCTGATGAAGGCAGGGCTTATCGAACAGAGCGGAGATTGGACCAAGCTTACTGCTCTTGGTGATGAACTCGCCATTGATGATGCGTTAAGCAGGCTTGAGACGACGAAGGCTTCGACCCGCAAGCCGGAAAAGAACACGCTAGACAAGCCGAAGCCTTCCTATGCAAGCCGCAACGAGCGCCCGCAGTCACAGCAGGGAAGACGAGAGCGTTCAACGAATACGAGCGATGCAGGATCTTCCCGTAAGCCGGCATCGTCTAGAACACCGCGCCAGAAGTAATTCATAGTCGTTCGGTGTTGCGGATATGATCCGTTTATGCGTGGAAAGTGGGATAGAGGATTAGCTGTTAAGCGGAATGCTGGCAGTTAATCCTCTTTGGTTTAGCACGGTTTTAAGAAGGGATGGATGAGCATGCAAGCGTATGGTCAATTCGCATTGGTCTACGATCGCTTGATGGAGGATATGCCCTATGCAGAATGGCTGGCCTTTGCTGAAGAGGCATGGGAGCGTTATGGCGTAAAGCCGACAACCGTTGTCGATCTTGGCTGTGGGACTGGAAGCTTAGCGATACCGCTTGCGAAGAAGGGCTATCGCGTTATTGGACTGGACCTATCGGATGCGATGCTTACCATGGGTCGAGAGAAGGAGAGCCAAGCAGGCAGGCTTAAAGGAGATATCCAGTGGGTGCATCAGGACATGAGAAGCTGGGAGGTGCCTGATGCGGTTGATGCGGTCCTGTCTTTTTGCGACAGCATGAATTATCTGACCGAGCCTGAGGATATTAAAGCGATGATTCGACAAACAGCAGGGCAGCTTCGCACTGGCGGCGTGTTGCTCATGGACATGCATCATGTGCGCCAGTTTGAGGCCTATGCGGAAGAGCAGCCCTTCACCTTAGATGAAGGGGACGTTGCTTACATATGGTACAGCGACTATGATGCTGATCGTATGGAGATTGAACATGAGCTCACGATATTTGTGCGTGATGATTCCACAGGGCGATATGAGCGTATTGATGAGAGCCATCGGCAGCGGGCATATGATCCCGCTTGGATCGAACAAGAATTAAGACAGGCGGGATTTGAGCAGATTGAATGGTACGGAGACTTTACTTTTGAAGCTCCAGCTGAGGACTGCCGACGAATGTTTGTTGCGGCCAAAAGAGCGTAGCGGCGTCTTGGGCATGACTTTGTTCAACACTAGACGAGCTTATATCGTCATACATTGACATTGGCTGTTTTTTTTCTTATGATGGATGTAATCTTTTTCAATGATTCATATGTTTTGACGGAGACTAGGAGTAGTAGCTTACGTTGTATGGCAGACAGAGAGTCGGCGGTTGGTGCAAGCCGATAGTCAGAAGACAAGTGAACTCACCTGGGAGTCGCATCGTTGAACAGCATGGATGGTATGTTCCGTTCATCCTTTAGATGATGCCGTGATGCTCGCGTTAAGAGCTTCAAGGGAGCGCAAAGCAAGGCATGGTTTGCGCTAACTAGGGTGGTACCGCGGGAACGTCAAGTCTCTCGTCCCTAGCGAATTCGCTGGGGATGGGAGGCTTTTTTTTGAGCCTAATGGAGTGCGAAGCAGTACATATGCAATGATTTACGCTGCTGCGCATTCGGTTACGGCAATAAACGATAATAAACAAGGGGGCTCTGTACGAATGACGACAGAAGAGAGACAGCCGGCAGGCTATCAGCCGCTTAACATCGAGCCAAAGTGGCAAAAGTATTGGGATGAGCACAAGACGTTTGCAACGCTGGAAGAGGGAGACAAGCCGAAGTTCTACGCTTTGGATATGTTTCCGTATCCATCCGGTGCGGGACTTCACGTAGGCCATCCAGAAGGGTATACGGCAACAGATATCCTCTCACGCTATAAGCGCATGAAGGGCTATAACGTTCTTCATCCGATGGGATGGGACGCATTCGGCCTTCCTGCGGAACAGTACGCCCTTGATACAGGCAAGCATCCGCGCGAATTCACGAAGCGCAACATTGATAATTTCCGTCGCCAGATCAAGTCTCTTGGCTTCTCATATGATTGGGATCGCGAGATCAGCACTACGGATCCAGAATACTACAAGTGGACGCAATGGATCTTCATCCAACTGTACAACCGAGGTCTTGCATACGTAGACGAGATCCCTGTCAACTGGTGTGAGGCGCTTGGAACGGTTCTTGCTAACGAAGAAGTTATCGACGGCAAGTCTGAGCGCGGTGGGCATCCGGTTGTACGCAAGCCGATGCGCCAATGGGTGCTTAAGATTACAGCATACGCTGAGCGTCTGCTTGAAGACTTAGAAGAGCTGGATTGGCCTGAGAGCATTAAGGATATGCAGCGCCACTGGATCGGCAAGTCAACAGGCGCCGAAGTGCGCTTCAAGATTGATGGGGTGGATGCTGAAGAGTTGGTTGTGTTTACGACACGTCCGGACACCTTGTTTGGAGCAACGTACTGTGTGCTTGCACCTGAGCATGATCTGGTTGAAAAGATTACGACCGAAGCCGAGAAGGCTCGGATTAAGGACTATCAAGAACAGGCTGCTCGCAAGTCTGATCTGGAGCGCACGGATCTTGCCAAAGACAAGACGGGCGTATTCACAGGCGCTTATGCGATCAACCCTGTAAATGGAGCGAAACTGCCGATCTGGATCGCAGACTATGTGCTTGCAGGCTATGGCACAGGTGCTATTATGGCGGTTCCGGGCCATGATGAGCGCGACTGGGAGTTTGCGAAGCAATTCGATCTTCCGATTATTGAGGTTGTGGAAGGCGGCAACGTGGAAGAAGAAGCTTATACAGGCAACGGCAAGCATGTGAATTCTGGCTTCTTGGATGGTCTTGATAAGGAAGAAGCGATCAGCCACATGGTGGAATGGCTTGCTGAGAAAGGTGTAGGCGAAGCAAAAGTAACCTATCGTCTCCGCGATTGGCTGTTCAGCCGTCAGCGCTACTGGGGAGAGCCGATTCCAATCCTTCACCTAGAAGACGGCACGATGAAGACAATCCCTGAATCCGAGCTTCCACTTGTGCTTCCAGAAGTGGATCATATTCGTCCATCCGGCACAGGTGAATCTCCACTTGCGAATGTGGAGGATTGGGTGAATACCATCGATCCGGAGACAGGCATGAAGGCTCGCCGCGAGACGAATACGATGCCGCAATGGGCAGGAAGCTGCTGGTACTATCTTCGTTACATTGATCCGAAGAATGATGAGCAGATCTGCTCCCCGGAACTTCAAGCGAAGTGGCTGCCAGTCGACCTGTATATCGGTGGTGTCGAGCATGCGGTGCTGCACTTGCTCTATGCTCGTTTCTGGCACAAAGTCTTGTACGATATCGGTGTGGTAAACACGAAGGAACCATTCCAGAATCTGATTAACCAAGGCATGATACTAGGCACCAACAATGAGAAGATGTCCAAATCCCGTGGCAATGTCATCAACCCGGATGATATCGTTTATGAATATGGTGCGGACACGCTTCGCCTATATGAAATGTTCATGGGGCCTCTTGAAGCTACGAAGCCTTGGAACACGAACGGTGTGGAAGGAATGCATCGCTTCTTGAGCCGGATCTGGCGTTTGTTTATCAATGAAGAAAATGCACTCAATCCAAAAATCATGGACAATGGCGGTACGGATGAGTTTATTCGCACATGGCATAAGACCGTGAAGAAGGTTACCGAAGATACAGATGCGCTTCGCTTCAATACGGCTATCAGCCAAATGATGATCTTCATTAACGATGCTTATAAGCAAGAGACCCTGCCGCGTCAAGCGATGGAGAACTTTGTTCAAATGCTTTCTCCTTACGCGCCTCACATTGCTGAGGAGCTGTGGGAGAAGCTTGGCCATAGCGGTTCTGTTACGTATGTACCTTGGCCATCTTATGATGAGAGCCTGACGGTGGATGCGCAAGTGCAAATCGTTGTTCAGGTGAACGGCAAGATTGTGGACCGCATCATGGTTCAACCGGATGCTGAGGAAGCTTCAATGCAAGAAACAGCGATGAGCTCTGCCAACGTTCAAGCCGCAATAGAAGGCAAGACCGTTCGCAAAGTCATCACTGTCAAGGGTCGTCTCGTTAATATTGTGGTCGGTTAACTTCTTGGCCATAAAATACATGGTGTACCTTTTCCAAATCTTCTTCATATTTGGCATGGGTCACTTGAATCAGCTGGTGGAACACACCTTCTAGTTGATTCTGCAGCAAGCGCAGCGCCTCGGCGGTAATGCCGCCGGGGACAGCTACGCGCTGCTTAAGTTGTTCTGGCGTAAAGCCGCCTTCTGTGAGAAGCTTGCCTGTTCCATGGACCATCTCACAAGCTAGGCGCGTGGCCTCCTTTTTATCTATGCCCGTCACTTCAACAGCTGCCTCTACCCATTTCTCTAGGAAAAATGAGATGAAGGCAGGTCCGCAGCTGCACAAATCACTCGTAATACGCGTGTATTCCTCCGATATTTGAATCGGTCTACTGATCGACATCATCAGCTGCTCGAGCAGCAATCGATCCTCAGTCTGTATACGGGAGCCGTACATTCCAATGGACGCCCCGCTCCACACATAATTCGTAATGCTCGGAATAATCTTAGCAATTTTACACTTCAACTGGCTTTCCAGATGCTCAATAAGAACAGGACTTGTGATCGATACAAGAATCAGATCTGGTCGATCGCACTGTGCGATCTCATCCACGACCTTTTTATATTCCATAGGTTTGATGCATAAGAACACGATATGGCTGTGTTCAATTACCTCTGCTATCGTTGAAGCGACATGTAATCCCTCGTATTGAGCGGCAAGCAGCTGTGCCTTTTGCGGGGTTCGATTAATGGCTGTGACCTGTTCTGGCTCCAGGGCCCCTGATTGAATCAGGGCTTCGATAAGTATGGATCCCATGCTACCTGTTCCTATGAATCCGACCTTCACCGGGGTATCCCTCCTTAACCGTATTGTTCGCCCACAGCTGCAAGGGATGATAACAGGAAATGGACTTGTCGTGACAAGGAATAGGCGAACACGATTATTCCATGATAGCTTCACTATATGTCGACATGGTTGGCCATTATTCCGCTCCAAGCTGTGATACTTGTGCGGAAGGTCATCTCGCCAGTACAGCGAGATGGAATCCTCCAACGTGCTGCGTCAGATCCTGCTTCCATGATTGCAGCGGCATTCGGAATTGTTTATGGGTAAATAAAGAGTCGGTGGATATGGAGCTTAAGGAAGTGCCATTGAACTGCTAACGATATTCTGAAATGAGAATAGAGGAGATGCAGGGATGAATCGAGGATTAAGGAAAAGTACATTCAGTAAGGAAAAAGTCATATTAACGATATGCGGTGGGGTTGGAGCTTTGTTATTTGTCCTCATGTGGATCCTGCCTCAATTCGCCAAGGAGGAAGCCGGCTGGCAGGCTATCAATCAGCTTGTTGAAGAGCGAATTTTGGAAGAGCAGCCAAAACCGACCGCTCGTGAGGAGAAGCAGCAGGGGCAGAAGGAGGCAGCGAATCCTAATGTTGCTTCATCCCATACAGAATCGAACAATCCACAGACTCAGCCTAATCAGGCTGCAGGCGAGTCTAGTGAACAGGTGTCGGCACCAGCTGCCGAAGGCTCTCTCAAGCAGCCAAAGCAAGCGCTGGAAGCAGAGCAGACAGCATCTGCTGCACGCCCACCAGCAGTGAAGCCAGAGGGCAGTATAGACATTAACACGGCAACAGAGGAGGAATTGACATCTTTGCCAGGCATAGGCCCCGCTAAGGCAAAAGCGATACTGGCATATCGAGAACAGCGTGGCCGTTTTAAGAAGCCGGAAGATTTGCTGGAAGTGAAGGGGATCGGCCCGAAGATGCTCGCTAAGATGAAGGACAAGCTCTATTTTGACTCGTAAATGAAGGCTTTATATCATTATGCTTAAGCCGCATATTGCGAAAGATCAAAAAACGTGATTACAATAGAAGCATAACTGGCGGATCAATGGACGATCTACAAGGCAGCAAGTGAGCGAACTAACCTTAGACAGGAGCATCAAACACATGACATCTACGATTAGAAAAGACTGGGATACGTATTTTATGGATATCGCTTATATGGTCTCTACACGCTCCCAATGCCCAAGGCGCCATGTTGGTGCTGTGCTTGTGCAGGGCAAGAAGCTGCTCGGAACAGCTTATAACGGAGCGCCTATGGGCGTGCCGGATTGCACAGAAGCTGGATGCATGATTGCAGAGCAGCTTGAGCTCGTGATTCATCCAGACGGTACGGAAGAGATGGTCAAGAAGGAGCGCTGCATCCGCACGATTCATGCTGAGCAGAATCTGCTATTGTTTACAGATCGAATGGACCGGGAAGGGGCGACCGTATATGTGACGGACCAGCCATGCTGGACGTGCGCCAATATGCTTGCCAACAGCGGAGTCAAGGAAATTGTATTCCACCGCCCTTATTTGAAGGATGCGGATAAAGTAACGGCTCTCATGAGTCAGTTAGGCATTACGTTTCGATCATTGGACCATTATCAACCTCCTGCCGAAACGGTTATGGAGCCTACTCCTTAATTTATTATTCATAGGTTTACTTACAAGGAAGAACCTTAATCTGGCTTAGCATTGCCGGATCTAGGTTCTTTTTTTACGTTGTATCTCGGCTAGAAATAAAGGAGGCGATTACATGCTGATGCGGCGCCCGATTGCAGCGTGTGCGGTGCTGTGGATCATCGGAATTCATTTGGCTGTATCCTACAAAGGGGTTATGGCCTGGGGAATGATAGCCTGCATAATGGCCATGCTAGGTGTTTTGTTTTATACGAAGAAACTATCGCTTTTGCTGCTGCTGTTATATGCGGCAAGCGTCATTCTATCCTATGGTTATTTCTTTTGGTACGATTCCAATCAGAGCTCTGCTTTTCAATCAACGGGCCTATCCGCTAGCCAATATATAGACAACACAGGTGAGTCTTCATTTGTTGGCCAAGCCGAGGGGTGGATTGATTCACCTGTTGAGGTTGATGGCGATCGTGTGCAATTTGAGCTTCGTACGATTAGCTGGACGGATTCTAAAGGCGAAGTAGCCGAGTTTCGCGGTGAGCGGCTGCTCGTTCAAGTGAAGCTGAAACAGAAGAAGGAAGTAGAGCAAGCGAGCCAATGGGCAAGAGGGCAGCGGGTAAACGTACAGGGGGAGCTGGAGCTTCCGGGGACAAGCAGCAATTTTGGCGCATTTGATTATAGAGAGTATCTTCGCTATAAGCATATGTATTGGCTGCTGAAGGGAGAAGGGGGACAGGCAGTCAGCTTCTTAAGTGATTCGTCAGCTTGGTCGCTGACGGGATTCATGGGCAGCATCGAGGCATGGAGAGAGAAGGCTGCGAGCATCTATGATCAACTGCTTCCCAAGGATCAAAGCACCTATCTCCAAGGACTTGTGCTTGGCATGCGAAGCGATCTGGATGTTCAGATTGAGCATTCCTTCTCAGAGCTGGGATTAACCCATGTGCTTGCCATTTCTGGTCTTCATGTTGCGGTATTTGTGGGGAGCTGTTTGTTTGTGTTCAGGCTGCTCAGACTTACCCGAGAGACCTCGCTTGTGATCGTGATGATCCTTATTCCGCTGTACGTTGTATTTACGGGAGCCTCTCCTTCTGTTGTTCGGGCAGGCATGATGTCTGTGCTGGCGCTTATTGGCCTTCGCCAGGGATGGATTAAGGATGGGCTTCATCTGTTGGCGGGAGCACTGCTCGCGATGCTGTTCTTTGAGCCGTATTATGCGATGAATGTCAGCTTTCAGCTGTCCTTTACCGTCACGGCAGGCTTAATCATTGGAGTACCTCTTCTACAGAAGCTGTGGCCTGTGAATTGGCCGGGCTGGCTGCGCTCCTCTTTATCGGTATCCATCACCGCGCAGCTCGTGTCTTTTCCCTTAACCATCTATTATTTTAATCAAATATCGCTCTTATCTTTGCTGGCGAATTTGGTCTTCGTTCCCTTTATCAGCGGTGTTGTGCTGCCGCTTGGGACGCTTACGCTACTTGTGTCTATAGCCTGGTACAAGGCAGCGCTTCCGCTAGCTTGGCTCTTGAAGCAGTGCAATGATCTAACGTTCACGCTTATTCACGGGCTGTCTCGTTTTGAACAAGCGACCCTAATCTTCGCCACTCCTCCATTATGGTGGATTGCCGCCTATTATGGATTGTTGCTCACCATTCTCTTTTCTCTTCATAAACTTAGAACAAGGAGTGGCAGGCATTCCTCTTCTACCGAGGATACTGTTCCGCTTGAAGCTTTTCAGCGCGTCTCTAGAAGCACAAGCAAAGTGCAAAGACTAGGCTTGTCAGGCGCCATACTCGCCTTCACGTTCACATTGTATATAGGTTATACGTATGGACCGCCAGCTCACACAACGTTGTCTGTCCTTGATATCGGTCAAGGCGACAGTCTGCTCTTGCACACTTCAAGCGGTCGCGCTATTCTCATTGATGGTGGCGGGACGATAAGCTTTGAACGAAAAGGAGACGAATGGAAGCGCAGGAGAAAGCCGTATGAGGTTGGTGCAAGCAGAATTGTGCCTCTCTTGAAGCAGCGAGGAATACGCCAGTTGGATGCGGTTGTTCTGACACACGGAGACGCGGATCATGCGGGTGGTCTTCAAGCCGTCATCGAACAAATTGGTGCGGACCGCCTCATTATGAATGGGACCTGGAAGACCTCATCCACGTTGACCCGACTATATCAAGCTGCCTTGGATCGCGGGATACCTATTATTGGCTGGAATGCGAATGATCAGTGGGAGATAGATGATACAGCCAAGCTTACAGTCATGTACCCGAGCAAACACGAGCTGCCGCTCCCTGTAGAGAAGGATCAAAATGACGCCTCCTTAGTGTTGATGCTCACCATGATGAAGGGGAAAGCGTCGGGCACGGTTCTACTAACTGGCGACATCGGCATGCCGCAAGAGCGAGAAATTGTGTCATTGCTGGAGTCAACAGATGTTGATATCCCTCATTTCATTGATGTCCTTAAGGTTGCGCATCATGGCAGCAAGACCTCGACTTCGAAGCAGTGGATGGATCATTTTAAACCGCGCATAAGCGTGATTTCAGTCGGCAAGAACAACCGTTACGGGCATCCGAGCGAGGTTACGCTTCAGACATTAAAAGAGGCTGGCAGTCAGGTATGGCGCACCGATCATCACGGGGAAATACAACTATCCATGGATTCGCAAGGTTTGAAGCTAAGAGCAAAACATGATAGGATGACTCAGTAGATTTATGCGGCTAAAGTTCATGATGATGCGTTGAACCAAGCAGGCAAACGATCCCTTACCCTACATAATTGTCACACAAACGAACAGACTTTTGAGCCTGTTCCTGTTATGATAATAGCTAATTCCAACCTTAACATTGAAAGATAAGAGAGAACTTATGCCGACTAATGCACATGTTTTAAGATGAGCATGTCACGATTTGGACACTTCACAATAAAAAAAGAAACCAACCTGCAACCATTTTCGCCTTGTTTGCGTCAATGGATATGCAAGAGAGGGGGATCTAAGTGGTAGAGCAAGAACTCATCCGAGCTGCTCAATCCGGCGATCGCGATGCTTTGATTACTCTTTTGCGAGAGATAGAACCGTATGTGTACCGTACGGCCTATTATCTGGTACACAATGAGCAAGATGCCATGGACGCGTCCCAAGAGGCCTTAATCCGCATTTATACAAAGATTAATTCGTACGAAGAGAAAGCGCAATTCAAAACATGGGTTCAGCGAATTGTGACTAATATCGTCATTGACAAATTCCGCCGCTCCAAGCCGACGGTGTCTATAGACGAGCACAATCTCGTGTTTCTAGGGAAAGAAGACGTAGAAAAAGAAGTGCTGTCATCTTATGCAGCTCAGGATATACGTGAGGCGATTGATCGCCTTCCTGAACATCACCGTACGGTAGTCGTACTGCGGTATCTTCAAGACTTTTCATACAATGAGATCGCGGAAAGTCTGAACTTGCCTCTAAATACGGTTAAGTCTTATCTATTCCGTGCGCGTCAACAACTGCAGACGATGCTGCAAGATTATGAGAAAGGTGGTGTGCGAGGATGAACTGCCAAGAGGTGGTGACACTTATGCAGCGTGAATTGGATCATGATTTGGATGCTCCAGAACAGAAGCTTCTGGCAGAGCATTTGAATCGCTGCCCCGCCTGTTCCGAGATGTATGAGCGTTTGAAGCTGCTTAATGAAGATTTGGAGATGCTGCCTAAGGTGATGCCGCCATTCAGCATTGTCGATTCGATTCTGCCGAAGCTTGATGAGATTGATCGTGAGCAGGCAGCCACTGCAACATCATTTGCGTCAGACCATAAGGAACAGCCGCGTGACCAACGAACAGCTGATCCACTAACTAAGACATCAGAAGGATATGGAATAGAGAAATCCAAGAAGGGATTTCGATTCAATTGGAAAGCAGCAGGTGCTGTTGCTGCAGCAGCTGCCGTATTCGGATTGATTATTGTCAATTCCGATCTGCCAAGAACACAAGAAGCTGCGGACTTTTCATCATTAGCCAATACAGCGTCAGAAACTGCACAGAACCAAAGTGCAGAAAAGGCAGCTTCTGGTTCTGAAGAAAAAATGGGTGCGGCCGCAGAAGACAGAAGCATCGCAGATTCGTCTAATCAAGAGATCGAAGGGGACTCGGCGGATAAGAGTACTTCGACTGCAGATCCAAAGGTTGATGACTCCGTGGCGAACCCCAATCAGCCTAGTGAACGGATGAAAAATGCGCCTGGAAGTGTGGCGGAGCAAGAGGTCAAAGTACCTGCCAAAGAGGACAACGGTTCGTCTGCAGACAGCAGCCGTGTTGGTTCCCAATCCATCGCTCCAGTAGATCCTACTATTCCGCCAAGCCGTGAAGGGGAACCTGTGCCAAGCAAGAATACGAATACGGGTTCAACGGATAGCGGCAGCCAAGGTGGTTCTACCACTCCGGAAGACCAGCCTGTAGTGGATGAACAAGAGGAACAAGTGACGGATACGAAGGATCTTCAGGGTGAAGATACGAAAAGTATATTTCAGATGGTAGATCAGGTCTATTCCTTGTCGCCCGATCAAGCATTTGAGATCATTTGGGTGGAAGGGACGCTGAAGCTGTATCAGAAGGAAGGCGAAGCCTCTAAGGAGGTTGCTGCGATTCCTTGGAAGTCCAGACCCGAGCATATCTCTTGGTCTGAGGACAGCAAGCAAGTGCGGCTTCATTTTACAGCTGCTGATAAAAAAGTGACGACATGGTCCTATGAGGTTGGCCAGGATGGGTTCAAGAACCGGACATCTGTCACCCAAGAGGGGGAGAGTGTTCTTCATCATACAGACCCCTCAGCTGAAGCTAACAAGGATGCTTCGGTCGACCAGCAAAATCAGCTCCCAACAGGCCAGAACAACAAGTAATAATAGCAGTGCATAAGCTAGCGGTGTTCACGATTAAAACATAATCTTGTCTTGGCTCTTTATGCACACATTGACTTGAAGCTACGTATAGTATGGTATATATGAAGTCAAGACGTTCCCGTACGTCGGTGTAACCATTAACACGCAAGGACCTAGGCTTGTGCTGTTAATGTTTATCATAGATGTTATGGGACAAAGGGATTGTTCGACAGATGTCGTTCAATCCCTTTGTTTTTATGAAGAAGTTTGTTATCATGAAGGGCGTACAATTGAAGGAGGTACCCTTGGTGGATGTGAAAGATGCGTTAAAAGAAATAAAGCGAGGCGAGCCTCGCTCTCTATATGTATTGTATGGTACAGAGAAGTATCGCTTGCAGGAATTTGTCTCTGAGCTGATTAACAGAACAGTCCCTGAGGAGAATCGAGACTTAGCCATAACCAAGATGGACACATCAGAGACAGCAATCGAGCAGGTCGTAGAAGAGGCTGAGACGATGCCGTTTCTCGTGGAACGCAAGCTTATTCTCGTTAAAGATCAGACGATCTTTGCATCGGGCAAGGATAAGATGGAGCATCGCGTAGATCGCCTGCTCAAGTATATGGAGTCTCCCCTTGAATCAAGCATTCTCGTGTTCTTAATTCAGGCGGACAAGCTGGATGAACGCAAGAAGACGGTCAAGGCGGCAAAGGCTGCCGGAGGCGTGCTATCCTTCCTTCCATTTGGCGCTGAGGAGCTTATGCAATGGGTGAGGAAGGAAGCTGAGAAGCGTTCGAGCCCTATGGACCAAGAAGCGATTCAGACTCTCTTGAACAATGCGGGAACGAATCTGCAAACGCTGGTCGTGGAGATTGAGAAGCTGAGCTTGTATGCAGGTCAAGGACAAGCCATTAATAGTGAGATGGTGGATCAGCTGATCTCGCGTACAACCGAACAAAATGTATTTCGCTTGGTGGAAGATGTGATTAACGGAAAAGTGGACTCTGCGTTATCCATGCTCTATGAGCTGCTGAAGCAAAAAGAAGAACCTATTAAGATTCTCGCTCTTATCATTCGTCAGATTCGTATTATGCTTCAGGTAAAGGAGTTGACTGGCCGCAGTTTCAGTCAGCAGCAGGCAGCATCCCAGCTTGGACTTCACCCCTATGCGGTGAAGCTCGCAGCGGAGCAAGCACGCAAGCATGACAGCAAAGCACTGGCAAAGTGGCTCTCTGAGGCAGCAGATCTGGATTATGCGATGAAGACAGGAAGAGTGGAGAAGACGCTTGGACTTGAATTACTTATGATGAAAATGGCTGCTCGATAATGATGCTAGCTTGGCAGCCCCACACATAAAAGAAGCCGTAAGTTGTTCGCATAGGCGATCACTTACGGCTTCTTCGCTTAGTGTCTAAGTATGAAAGGCTCGACTTACGCTTGTGCAAGCAGAGCGTTCAATTTTTGTGCCAAGCGAGATTTCTTGCGGGCAGCTGCATTCTTGTGGATCAAGCCTTTAGTAACAGCTTTATCCAACTTCTTAGACGCCAAAGCTACGGCTGTCTGAGCAGCTTCCGTTTCGTTATTAGTCAAAGCAGCATCTGCAGCTTTAACTGCTGTACGAAGTGCGGATTTTTGGGAAGCGTTAAGCATGCGACGTTTGTCGGATGACTTTACGCGTTTAACAGCGGATTTAATGTTTGGCATTGCTTTCACCTCCGTTGCATCGTAGTGCGACAACAGAATCCATTTTCGAATATAATAAAATGAAAAGGATTCACAACTTAAAGTATTCTATCATGATGTATATTAAATTGCAATACATAACCCGCTTGAACTCGCGATTTGGAAGGGGATTCACATGTGCTGTCATTTTGCTCTCGGGCTGCTTGTGCAGAATAACTTTCTTTTATGTAACGCAAAATAGATGGGAATAGAGTTAGCTTACGGGAGGAACAGCAATGACAGTGGATCTAAAAGCTTATTCTGTGCGGACAGACCTGGCTCTGGAGGCTAGAGAACTTGTTCAGCCAGATGCACATATTCCGATTCCGGGAGTATTCGAGGATGTGAAGGAGGAAGCGGGAATCAAGGTAACCCGCATTCATGTTCAAAATGAAGAAGGCGCGCGTGCAATCGGCCGTCTTCAAGGGCGATACCTGACCCTTGAAGTGCCTTCTTTGCGGCGCAAAGACTCAAAGCTGCAGGACCGTGTCGCAACAAAATTTGCTCAGCTTTTTGCAGATTACCTAAAGGAAGTAGGCGTACAAGAAAATCACAAGGTGCTTATCGTAGGACTGGGCAACTGGAATGTTACGCCGGATGCGCTTGGACCAATGGTTGTAGAGAACGTGCTTGTGACCAGACACTACTTCGAGCTTATGCCTGATCAAGTAAGTCCAGGATATCGGCAAGTTAGCGCAGTGGCGCCAGGAGTGCTTGGCATTACGGGCATCGAATCCAGCGAGATTGTTCAAGGCATCGTGGAGAAATCAAAGCCTGATGTTATTATTGCGATTGATGCGCTTGCTTCCAAGTCCTTGGAGCGCGTCAATACGACCATTCAAGTAGCGGATATCGGCATCCATCCGGGATCGGGCATAGGGAATAAACGCAAAGGGCTGACAAAGGAACTGCTCGGCATTCCTTGCATAGCCATTGGCGTCCCGACAGTATGCTATGCTTCCACCATTGTAAACAATGCGATTGAGATGATGAAGTCGCACTTTGCGCAGGAGACAGACCAAACAAGAGATATCCTTGGCATGCTGGATGATATTAGCGAGGATGAGCGCTTGGCTTTGGTTAAAGAGGTGCTTCAGCCTTTAGGCCATGACCTGATTGTGACGCCTAAGGAAGTGGATGAGTTCATTGAGGATATGGGCAATATTATCGCCAGCGGGCTTAATGCTGCTCTACATGAAGCGGTTGATAATAGCAATGTGGCGGCATATACCCATTAATATTTTTTCTGATGCAACAATGTTACATGATTCGTCATGTTTTGGTTTTTCATCCTAAATATTGACAATTATTTCAACCGTGTGCTTCAATACACATACATCCAAGCAAGGAGGTATTGTATTGATGAACACGGTTGAACGTTATCCTTTAACGGCCCCTCAGCAGCGGATATGGTATTTGGAACAGCTGTATCCGAACACAAGCATAGGTGTAATATCCGTTATGCTTCGCTTAAGGTCCAAAACAGACCGCTTAGACCCTGTCAAGCTGGAGCAATGCGTGCATCGAATACTAGAACGCAATGATAGCTTACGATTGCGCATTGTGGACCAACAGGGCTCACCGCCCTATCAGTACGTTCATTCTTATCATCCATCCTCACTTCCGCAGCTCGATATGACAGGGTTAACTCCAATAGAGCTAGAGACATGGCTCAGACAAAGATCGAACGAACCGATGGAATGGAATGATGCGCCTCTTTATGAATTTACGATTCTAACAAGACCCCACGACCTTCTGTTATACTTTCGCCTTCACCATATCATCTCAGACGGAATCACCATCCACCAGTTTATTGACGAATTAATTACAATCTATTGCTTGCCCCATGATTCGGCACCATGCCTTTATCCTGCAAGGCCATCCTACCTCACGTACATGCGCAACGAGACGCTTTATAATGAATCAAAGCGAAAAGAGCAAGATAAGCAGTTCTGGCTCAGTTATATGCAGAGACATCAATTAGATGAGCGTGAACAAGCGGAGTCCGCGGTCACTCGTGTGCTTCATCCTGCTGCCGATCGACATATGGCAGTTCTTCCTTCCTCTATTGCCAAACGGCTGTATGAGCAGTGTGAACATTACCAATGGAGTCTTGCGTCCTTTTTTACAGCGATGCTGCTTCTGCATCAATCGATCCATACCCAACATTCATTGTCTACCATTGGACTTACCATAAGCAACCGAACGGGACGAGAGGAAAAAGAGATGCCCGGGATGTGCGTCAGCATTCTTCCTATGCAGATGAACGTGCAGGAGCACCGAACGGCTGCCTCCTTTATTACGGCAGTCGCACGTGAGCAGTTCAAGCTGGTGCGCCATCAGCGCTATCCGTACAACGAGCTCGTAACGCTTCTGCGGGAGGAAGCAGGCATAGAGCCGCCTCTATTCACAACAGCTATTGAATACCGTGTGACGGATTGTTTGAACCTTCATGGGAATCCTGTGCTGGAATATGAATGGGAGCATATGCACTCCGGGTATGAGGAGAATGACCTGCTCTTGCGAGTCCATCAGGTGAAGGAAAGCGAAGCCATTCATTTGGAGCTGGATTATCGCACGCATGCATATACCAAGGATGATATCGTTAGCATGGCGGAACAGCTGCTATGGATAGCAGAGCAAATGGTGACTGCACCAGAGCAGTCACTGCAAGATATTGAGAGCTGCCCCACAGCGGATCGCCAGCTAATATCGGCATTTAATGCGACCGAACAAGCAGTCGATCTGAATCATCATGTTGTCTCATTGTTTATTCAGCAAGCGAGCCGTACGCCAACAGCTCTTGCTGTTATTGGAGGGGGGATTCAGCTTACCTACAAGGAGCTCGATGAGAGGAGCAATCAGCTTGCCTATACGCTAATCAGCATGGGGGTAACAAGAGAATCCATCGTTGCCATCATGATGGGCAGGACACCTGATCTGCTCGTGTCTATGCTTGCGGTATGGAAGGCAGGAGGAGCATGTCTGCCCATTGATCCTATGTATCCGATTGGGAGGATTCATTATTTGATGGAGGATAGCGGTGCCATCGTGCTGATCACGGACCGTTCGGGAGCTGTAAGCGATCTTTTGCATGAGGGGATTGCATGCTGCTTTTTAACAGGAGCGTGGTGGGGCCAAGAAAGTGAACGGAATCGAACACAGGAAGATAACCGACGAGATGAACAGTCCGGCTCCATTATGGCTTTGCCGGATCTCTCTGCTTGCCAACTGGCTTACTTAATTTATACTTCTGGCTCAACAGGGGCACCCAAAGGGGTCATGATCGAGCACCGCTCTTTCAGCAATACGCTGCAGTGGAGGAGACAGGAGTATGATTTTCAGGAGCAGCACGTGATCTTGCCGCTGTTGTCCAGTGCGTTTGATGGATTTTTGATCTCCTATTGGACACCGCTTCTTGCAGGCTGCTGCACGTTGCTGCCTACAGAAGATGAGCTCAAGGATCTAACTCTTATACAACCGCTGCTGAATCACTATGACGTAAGTCATCTTGTAGCAACGCCAACGCTGTATGAAGCAATGCTGGATAGAAGAGCCACGATGGATCTATCCAGCCTTCACCATGTGACGCTCGCTGGCGAGCGAATATCGAACAGGCTGCTCCATAAGTCGAAGGAGAGCTATCCGAAGCTCGAAGTGATTATTGAGTATGGACCAACAGAAAACAGTGTAGTTACAACTCTGCGTCGCCATGCTGCCCCAACTGAGCGATACAGCATTGGTCGTCCGGTAGCGAATCAACGTTTGTATGTCTTGGATGCGAATCGGAAGCTTAAGCCGATAGGGGCTGCAGGACAGCTGTATGTCGCAGGAGCAGGATTAGCTAGAGGCTATCATCGTCAGCCAGCACTTACAGAGGAACGCTTCCTTACTGGGGAAGAGGTGAGCAGACTCGGAGAAGAACGGCTGTATCAGACTGGAGACATCGCAGCTTGGCTGCCTAATGGCGAGCTTGAATTTATTGGGCGCGCGGATCACCAGATGAAGATTCGCGGCTACCGACTTGAGCTTGGAGAAATAGAGGCAGCGATTGCAGCGCTTCCTGATGTGGAGACTGCTGCCGTCATTGCCAACAGACAAAGCGAGGATCAGGAGCACAGACTGCTTGCCTTTGTCGTGCCGGTAGACGGCTTGCTGGACATAGAGCAATGCCGTTCGCTGCTGGAAAGACAGCTTCCGTCTTATATGCTTCCTTCGGCATGGATAATCATCTCTCAAATGCCGATGACTGCTCACGGCAAGCGAGATGATCAAGCGCTGCTCTCCCTCGCTCAAGACTGGGCAGCCGATCTTGCCTATATTCCAGCAGCAACGTGGGAGGAGGAGCAACTCGTTCGAATATGGGAAGAGGTGCTTCACATCAATCCTATCGGAGTGGAAACCTCCTTTTGGGATCTCGGCGGGGATTCGATTAAAGTCATGCACGTAACAGCGACTCTGCACGCAGCGGGATATGTATTAAGGGCACAGGATATGTATCGGTATCCGACGATTAGAATGCTCGCTCAGCGCATGATGAGAGCGCAGGACGAACATGCGGCAAGTCAGCTAATAGAAGGGGAAGTGCTGCTCACCCCCATTCAGCTCTGGTTCTGGACACAGTCTATTCGCAATCGGGACTGGTGGAACCAAGCCTTTATGCTGAGGTTTCATGCACGATGCCATCTCCCGGCACTCACCCGCATGTTGGATCAGCTTGTCGCGCATCATGATGCGCTGCGCATGGCTTTTGATCAGCAGCCGGATTCGGTTGTTCAACGCTACCGCAGCGTTGGAGATGGGGAGATGTACAGTCTGGACGTATATGACCTTCGCAGCCATGCTAATCCACAGATGGAGATCAGAAGGCTTGCAACGATCGTACAACAGAAGACTAGGCTCGCTAGTGGCCCGCTTCTTGCAGCAGCACTCTTTCAACTTCATGAAGAGGACAAGCTGCTTCTTACGATCCATCATCTGATCGTGGACGGATATTCATGGCGTTTGCTTCTAGAGGATGCCGCCGATTGGTATGGACAAGCCCTGGTAGGCGCTCCGCTTGAATTAAAGGCAAAAACAAGCTCTTGTCAGCAGTGGTCCCAAGCTCTGCATCAGTATGCTGCGAGCGACAAGCTGACGGAACAGCTAGCATATTGGAACGCTGTTGCCAGCTCGCCTAGAGGAACGCTGCCCATGAAGCGTACATGCGATTTGAATCGAATCGCGGATACAGAGGTTGTGGGCTTTGCGTGCACGTCAAGCGAAACCAATGATCTGCTGCGCAATGTGCATATGAAGACAGGGATCGATACGATGCCGCTATTACTAGCAGCTCTTGGAATAGCATTGAGAGAGTGGAATGGGCTTGAGCATTTTCGATTGGATATCGCAGGTCATGGACGGCAGTTGGCCGAGTCGGAGTGTGATGTATCTCGAACGGTAGGCTGGTTTACATGCACCTATCCGCTGGAGATGAACTTGGTTGGGCTTGGTGACAGAGAAGTAGCAGAGGTTGTTAGAAAAGGGCTGGCTTTAGTTCCCGATCATGGGATAGGATATGGACTCCTGCGGCACATAAGAGAATCAGATGAAGAAGGATTTGAGCTCGTCAATGAGGAGGAGCCTGCTATCTTTTTCAATTACATGGGTCAGTTCGGTCATGAGGCGGATAATGAATGGTTCGTGCTGGAGGAAGATGAATCTTTGCTTGGACAACTTCTAGATGGGGAGAACAAGAGATTTTACCCGCTTGAAGTCATCGCGAAGGTCGTCCAAGGCAAGCTTAAGGTAGTGATCGGTTACAGCCGCGAGCAAATATGCGCGCTTCGAATGTCGGAGCTTGCAAGCAGCTACAAGCGCCAATTGCTGCGAATGCTTCATGATTTGCTGATTGGACAACATAGGGAGGCAGGAAAGTCAGTACTTGAGCGCACTCTATAAACATATCAATTTTTAACAGAGAAAAGAGACAAGAATGGTTCTATCAAATAAAAAGCCCTCATAGATTCTAGTAATAGCGAATCTTTCACGTGCCCCTTGTTGCTCATGGAGTAGAGTTGAAGGAATCTGTCAGCTAGAAGAGGAGGGCTTTTTGTTATGAGATCAACGATCAAAACAATAAATATTGCACGCTGGAAAAAGAAGTGGATGTCCATTCTCACAGCCGGCCGAACCTTTATTCTAATGGCTATTGCCTCAGCGGTATTCATCATTGTCGTAGGCGTAGGGGGAATATTAGAGCAAAAGGGCCAATCCTCCCCCTTTGCATCTATGAGAGGGATTACAGCTCAGCTATCCTCCAGCTTGTTCTCTAATATGCTGGCGATGGAGATTCCGACGATGGAAGGGGAAAAAAGTGAAGATGCGATCTCGATGAATCAGGTAAGCCAGATGCTGTTTCGATTAGCGACGAATGTAAGCCTGAACGACCCAAGATCCTTGGTGGCAGGCGAACTCCCAGGCGCTGTGCGGGAAGTAGCAGTACCTCTGCGGCTTGGCACGGGCAATCAGGTGGCCAAGGGGCCAGAGGATCTAGCTCCTTCTGAGCAAGAAGCAGGAGCGGATAGTGACCTCTCTCACGGCGGCGCACCAAGTGATGATCCGACAGACGCTGTGGAACCAGTGAAGCCTGATTCTGAACCAGACAAGGAGCAGCCCGGTCAAGAGTCCGCTGATCAGGAGGGTAAGAATAAGCTTGTTTTCATTTATCATTCTCACAATCAAGAATCCTGGAAGCCGGAATTATCAAAGCCAACGAACAATCCCAATGATCCGAAGATCAATATTACGCTGGTAGGCAAACGAATGCAGCAGCAGTTGGAAAAGCAGGGCATAGGTACGCAGCACTCGAATGTCGACTACAAGTCAGCGATTAAAGATTACAATTGGAACCGATCCTATCAGTATTCGAATCAAACGGTCAAAAAGGCGATGGCGAACAATAAAGAGTTGGAATTTTTCTTTGACATCCATCGGGATTCCTCTAAGCGTGAGAATTCTACCGTGACGATAAATGGGAAAGACTATGCCAAAGTATACTTTATCATTGGTCACAAAAACCCAAATTGGAAGCAAAATGAGAACTTTGCTGCGAGCATACATGAGCGATTGGAAAATAAGTATCCAGGCATCTCCAAGGGGATATGGGGAAAGACAGCAAGCACAGGCAATGGAGAGTACAATCAATCGCTATCCCCGAACAGCGTCATTATTGAAATCGGCGGCATTGAGAACACGTTAGAGGAAAATTATCGAACGGCCGACGTTCTGGCTGAATTAATCGCCGAGATCGTGCATGAGAAGCAAGGAACAAAGACGGTACAGCAAACGAAAACGAAGGCCGACAATACCACAAGCTCAAAAGATAAAGCTAAATCGTAAATAGAGCGGTTTAGAAAACTTGATGTACGATCTGAAAAGGAGGAATCCGCATGAAACGTTACATGACCCGATTATTGGCCCTGATCTTATTTCTTTGCATCGGCGTATTCATTGGCATGGAGCTGACTCAAGCAGGGATTGAGCGTATTCAAGGACCGTTTGAGGATACGGTCATGGATCGCGGTTCTGTGCCGAGGACTCCTGATCAGGAAAATATCAAGCAAGCTCAGCAGGAGCAAACAAAAGAGGAGCAGCTTGCGCTTGCTGACAAAGAGCTTGAAGAACTGGAGCTTAGAATCAAGGCGCTGCGTGAACAGAAGCGGCAGGCTGGAAGTGAGGCATGGGATGACGAATCTATCGAACAATTAGCACGAGAGCTGCAGGCGAAGGAGAACGAGCTTACCTTAAGTGCAGCCGAGGATGCGCCTGTCAATAAGCTTGCTGATCAAACGGCAGGATTGCTGCAGCATTTGTCAGAGGCGGGAATTAAGGCTGTTGTTGGCATGTTTGGAGGACTTTTCTAATGAGGGAGCTTAGAGCAGCAGCTCTCATGCGGGTTTTCTTCTAATGCTGCTATGATGGTCTGAAGTGACTTCTTTTATTATTGAATGATCGTTCATATACACACGTGTTAGGGAGGCAGATGGGAGCCGAGAGGCTCCTTTTTTGTGTTCATTCCCCCAATTGGCGAATGATTCCATGAAGTCAAAAAGTACCAAACATTGATGTGAGGCGCCATCTTCGGTATAATATGTTGATTGAATAATTGGCCAGTAGTGGGGGTATGGATGACGAATGACGGAACTGCTGACGAGACAAAAGAAAATTCGTAATTTTTGTATTATTGCGCACATTGACCATGGCAAGTCTACACTTGCCGATCGGATCTTGGAATATACAGGTGCTCTCACCTCACGTGAGATGCAGGCCCAAGTTCTCGACAAGATGGATCTGGAGCGAGAACGAGGCATTACGATCAAACTGCAAGCGGTTCGCCTGAACTATAAGGCGGATGATGGCGAAGAATACATTTTGAACCTGATTGATACACCAGGGCATGTCGACTTCACATACGAGGTATCGCGAAGCCTTGCCGCGTGCGAAGGTGCGCTGCTTGTGGTCGATGCGGCTCAAGGAATTGAAGCGCAAACGCTCGCCAATGTATACTTAGCGCTTGATAATGATTTGGAGATCATTCCGGTCATTAATAAGATTGACCTGCCAAGCGCAGAGCCGGAGCGTGTGAAGCAGGAGATTGAAGACGTTATTGGACTTGATACTTCCGATGCGGTTCATGCTTCTGCGAAGGCTGGAATCGGAATCAAGGAGATCTTGGAGCAGGTGGTACAAAAAGTGCCTGCGCCAACAGGTGATCCAGAGGAGCCGCTCAAGGCTTTGATCTTCGATTCCCATTATGACCCTTACAAAGGGGTTATTGTATATGTTCGTGTCGTGAACGGCTCGATCAAGTCAGGCAGCAAGATCAAGATGATGGCGACGAACAAGACCTTTGAAGTGATTGAAGTCGGTGCGTTCAAGCCTTCCATGACCATTATCGATGAGCTGAATGTCGGCGATGTTGGCTTTATTGTTGCGGGGATCAAAAACGTAGGCGATACACGTGTCGGTGATACCGTAACAGATGCGAAGCATCCAACGGCTGAACCGCTGTCAGGCTATCGAAAGATTAATCCGATGGTATTCTGCGGTCTTTATCCGATTGAGACGTCTGATTACAACGATTTGCGTGAAGCGCTGGAGAAACTGCAGCTGAACGATGCTTCCTTAACCTTTGAACCGGAAACATCAACAGCCCTTGGGTTTGGTTTCCGCTGCGGCTTCTTGGGACTTCTGCATATGGAGATTATCCAGGAGCGCATCGAGCGTGAATTCAATATTCCGCTGATTACAACAGCACCAAGCGTTATTTACCGCGTCACGCTTACGAACGGTGAAGAACTGCAAATTGACAACCCTTCGCTTTATCCAGAGCAGGGCAAGATTGAGTTTGTAGAAGAGCCATTTGTTAAGGCGTCAATTATTGTGCCAAATGACTTTGTCGGCGCGATCATGGAGCTTTGCCAAGGCAAGCGTGGCGAATTCGTGGATATGCAGTATCTGGACACTACCCGTGTAACGATTACGTATCAGATTCCATTGTCTGAGATCGTATATGACTTCTTTGATCAGCTGAAGTCGAGTACGAAGGGCTATGCGTCCTTTGACTATGAGCTGTCCGGCTATCGCCGTTCGAACCTAGTCAAGATGGATATTATGCTGAACGGCGAGCAGGTTGACGCTTTGTCTGTTATTGTACACCGTGAACGTGCTTATAACCGCGGCAAGCTCATCTGTGAGAAGCTGCGCGAGCTTATTCCGCGCCAAATGTTTGAGGTGCCGGTGCAGGCATCGGTTGGTACAAAGGTTATCGCGCGCGAGACTGTTAAGGCGATGCGCAAAAACGTCTTGGCGAAGTGCTACGGCGGCGATATTTCCCGTAAACGGAAGCTTCTTGAGAAGCAGAAGGAAGGGAAGAAGCGCATGAAGCAGGTCGGCAGCGTAGAAGTGCCGCAGGAAGCATTCATGGCGGTTCTGAAGATCGACGAGAGCAAATAAAGGATTTGTGAGCATGGAGGCTATAAGCCTCCTTGTTCGCTTTAAAGATCTGTTTTGATGATGAACACGATCATGGGAATTGAGGATTCAACTGCCCATGAAGAGATACAAGTGAAGGAGGGAGCTACATGTCAGCTGCACCACATGCAATCTATATTCACATTCCATTTTGCACGAATAAATGTCATTATTGCGACTTTAACTCATATGTGCTGAAGGGACAGCCTGTCATGGATTACCTGAAAGCCATGGATCAGGAAATGGCGCGAACGGTTGAAGCCATCCCTCCACAGACGATTGACACCATTTTCGTAGGCGGTGGGACGCCGACTGTACTGGAACCCGAGCAAATGGCGTATTTTTTGAATACGGTAAAAACTCATTTCCCAGATTGGAATCCTGCGATTGAATTCAGCATGGAAGCGAACCCCGGTACGACTGACAAGGAGAAGCTCAAGGCGATGCGCGATGGCGGTGTCAATCGCATCAGCTTCGGTGTTCAGTCTTTTAACAATCACCTGCTTCATGACATTGGACGTATCCACAATACGGATGATGTATATCGAAGTCTTGAAAATGCGCGTGCGGTTGGGTTTGAGAACATGTCGATTGATTTGATGTTTGGCTTGCCGAAGCAGACCCTTGAGGTTCTCTCTGAGACGCTTGATCGCGCATTGGAGCTGGATCTTCCCCATTACTCGATCTACAGCCTGAAGGTGGAGGAGAATACGCTGTTCCATCGCTTGTACCAGCGCAATCAGCTGCCGCTTCCTAGCGAAGATGATGAGTTGATGATGTATCAAATGATCATGGATCGCTTGCGCAGCGCTGGCTACCATCAATATGAGATCAGCAACTTTGCCAAGCCTGGCTATGAGAGCAAGCACAATACGACGTATTGGCGCAATGAGGATTATTATGGCATCGGGGCTGGAGCCCATGGCTACGTGAACCATGCTCGACATATCAACATCAAAGGCGTTAATCCCTATATCGAAGCAGCCTGCAAAGGGCTGCCGCGCTTGAATACATTCACAGTGGACAAGAACGAGGCGATGGAGGACTTCATGATGGTCGGACTTCGCATGGATGAGGGAGCGAGCAAGACAAGATTTGCGCTTCAGTTCGAGGGCCGGCAGATGGATGAGGTGTTCCATAAAGAGCTGACCAGCCTGCTGCAAATGGAGCTGGTTGAGGAGCTCCCTGATGGATACCGGCTGTCCGAGAAGGGGATCTTGTTTGGGAACAATGTGTTTGGCACCTTTGTCGGGGCATTAAGTGAAGGCTGACAAGCTTGGTGACTTGAAGTTAAGCTTGCTGATAATGATTAGATTCATCAGCGGCTAGCAGCAAAATTTGAATCGTATACAGTAGAACCAAATATACAATGCGGCTTGTTGCATGGAAGAAGACAGCAGTGGAATGCTCAGAGGATTTTCCTTGAAGGGTTCACGGATTCTTACATGGCAGCAGCCGCATTTTTTTGTGTTTTTGACACGTATTCTCTTTACAGCTAGCCCTACAATCATTTTTCTCGAACAATCTGATAAAAAATGGTTGCAACACTATGCATATTGATGTATATTCATACACATCTATCGTGATAAAGATCACCAACAGCATAAGGAGGAACCATCGATGACAGCGGTGTGCAGACGCGCAACAGAACAGGATGTGGAGCAACTATATGAATTGATTCTCGGCTATTCCTTGCAGGGGATCATGCTGCCAAGGAGTCGTGATATGCTGAGGGATCAACTCCACGACTTTGTTGTAGCAGAAGCGGACGGCGAGCTGATCGGATGTGGATCATTGACACAATTGGGTCAAGAGCTGGTGGAGATCCGTTCATTAGGGATTCTGCCGACCTATAAAGGCAGAGGGGTTGGCACTATGATCGTGGACGAGCTCTTGGAAATGGCCAAGACACGAAGTCTCCCACGGGTGATGGCGCTCACTTATGAGGTTCGTTTTTTTGAAAAGAATGGGTTTGAAGTGGTGGAGAAGGATATCTTCCCTGAGAAGGTTTGGACGGATTGTGTCCACTGCAAGAAGCGCCATGCTTGCGATGAAATTGCAGTGCTTAAGATTCTAGAATAGCGGATTCTTGCTGCTCCTTAAAATATCGAAGCTAAAACGTACCGAACTGACTTGACAATCGTCTCGTCCGTTTGGTATTTTTGTATTAATGTTTAGCACTCGCTAGAGATGAGTGCTAACGAATTGAACTTGAACTGCATAAGCTATGAAGACAAAGGTTCAAGATTACTTGTGAGGATAGATAGAGAATCGACGCAGTGACAGCCACGAAGGAGGGATGCGCATGTTATCAGAACGCCAGCGCTTAATACTTGCAGCCATCGTCGACGATTATATAAGTTCGGCAGAGCCTGTGGGATCACGTACCATATCGAAGCGTGGAGATGTCGGCTACAGCCCGGCTACGATTCGCAATGAGATGGCGGACCTTGAGGAGCTCGGGTTTCTGGAGCAGCCGCATACTTCTGCTGGGCGTATCCCCTCACAGAAAGGATATCGCTACTACGTCGATCATCTCGTTCGATTGGATACACTGTCAGCTGAAGAGATGAAGAGACTGAAAACGATGTTTGCGGAGAAAATAATGGCCATGGAGCAAGTTGTTCAGCATGCTTCATCTGTGCTTGCTCAGCTGACGAATTACACATCGATTGCCTTAGGGCCTGAGATGTTCAGTACAACGTTAAGACATTTTCAGCTTCTGCCGCTAAGCGATGACACGGCTGTTGCCATTGTGGTGACAAGCACGGGACATGTTGAGAACAAGACCGTTTCCATTCCACAAGGTGTGTCGAGGGAGGAATTGGAGAAGGTTGTGAATATCCTGAATGCTAAGCTTGCAGGCATTCCATTGATTCAGCTTCGCTCTCAGCTGTATACAGAGGTTGGGGCCGAGCTTAATAAATATGTAAGCCACGCGCAGGAGATGATTGGTCTCATTGAGCATGTCGTTGGGGACACCGATTCGCATCGAGAAGTGTATCTTAGCGGAACCTCGAATATGCTGTTTCAGCCTGAATTTAAGGATATTGATAAGATTAAGACGATCTGGGATCTGCTGGAGGAGACGCCAGCGCTGATTAAAGTGATTGGAGATGTACCTTCCGGGATACAGGTCCGCATCGGTCAAGAGAATGAACATGAAGCCATTGCGAACTGCAGCCTGATAACGGCAACGTATACGTTGGATGGGCAGCCGCTTGGCACGATTGGACTTCTCGGCCCGACTCGCATGGAATATGCGCGTGTATTGAATTTGTTGAATGTGGTTTCCAAACAGCTTAATGTGTTTTTGAATCGCTGGCCCCACTGAGGTGGGCCCTCCGTTTCGGATATAAGGAAACTCGTCAAGTGAGGAGGTCAGCGGATTGACGCAAGGATCGAACACTTGGAACGAGAGCGATGAACGGCATGCGACATTGTTGAACAATGCTCAAGCTGTTCGAGCTCTTTGCTCTGCGATAGAGGGTACTTTAGGACCAAAGGGACTTGATGTTATGCTTGTCGGTCCCAATGGCGATGTCATTATTACCAATGATGGGGTGACGATCCTTGAATCAATGGATGTCAGTCATCCTATTGCTAAGCTCGTCATTCAGGTTGCAAGAGCCCAGCAGCATGAGGTGGGAGATGGCACGACAACTGCCACTGTGCTTGCTGGCGCACTTGTACAGGCTGGTGTGGAGCAGGTGGTTGAAGGCGTGCCTGCTGCCAAGGTAGCTGCTGGTGTGGAGCATGGAGTAAACATTGCAAGAGAGCTCTTGCAAGAACGCGCCATTCCGATTCAAGGCTTTGATGATCCTCTGCTGCATCAGGCAGTACATATTGCAGGAAGAGAACACAACGATATTGTACAGCTCGTTATGGACGCTGCTCGCGCAGTCGGAATTCACCAGCTGCAAAGTCCGCAATATCGTTTCGCAGACAGCATTGTTGCACATGAGAAAGCCAAGAATGAATGGTTTGAAGGGCTGCTGCTGAAGCAAAAGCCTCTTCAACAGGAATGGCACAGCAAGCGAGAGAACTGCCGAGTCGTTGTCATGCAAGACAGCTTGGAGCCAGAAGCGATGGATGAGCACCTGCTAACCACTGAAGCGGGCTTCGAGCAGTATATGAGGCTTAAGGCAAGCTTTATGGAGCAGCTGCAAGAGCTTCATGCCCTTCATGTCGGCTTTATCGTGCTCGAGCGAGGTATTGCGCCAGAGGCTGAGCAGTTCTGTCTGGATCATGAGATTATGGTCATTCAGAGGGTCAGCCGCGAAGATGTGAAGAAGGTAGCTAAGCTTACTGGCGCGAAGCCGCTTAAGCGTTCGGCACTGCACAAAGATCAAGAGGCTCTTCGTTCTATGCTTGGCAATGCCGAACTGGTTTATTATGATGAACGCTTGGAGCGAGTTAGACTGTATGCAGGCAAGACATCAGAATACACAGCTAGAACTGACAAGCTGGTCACCATGATTGTTGGCGCAAGCACAAGGGAAGTCGTTGGCGAGCGTGTGCGAATCGCTGCTGATGCTGCTGCTGCCCTGCAGGCTGCTGTGCAGAGCGGCATACTGCCTGGCGGAGGCGCAACTGAGCTAGCTCTTGCCTATAAGCTTGAACGCTATCGCGAAACAGTTAGAGGGATGGAGGCGTTTGGGATTGCGGCTGTAGCGCACGCTTTGCGCAAGCCGATGTCCCAGATTGTGCTTAATGCAGGCTTCAATCCACTTGAGAAGCTGGAGGAAGCAAGGGCAGCACAAGCGAGTGAAGGGACTGATACCATAGGGATTCACTGTGATACAGGGAGTCTGATGGATACCCTGAAGGCTGGCATTGTAGACCCTGCTCAGGTGAAGCTTCATGCGTTGGCTGCAGCAGGCGAAGTTGCCTGTGCTGTGCTTCGCATTCACACGGTGATTAAGATGAAGAGCCAATGAAGATGATGATCTATCTACTACAAAATTGATGATAGATGTTTGTATTTCAAATGGGAGGTGAATGGTTTGAAACCAGAACAAGAACAAAGCCAAACCAATACGGCAGAGCAAGAGAAGGATATGGAGCAAGTAGAGGCCAATGCTTCTCATGATCATATGCAAGAATCAGATTCAACCCCTGCTGCTGAGGAGGAGATTCTAGAGCAAGAAGCAAACGCACTGAATGCGGAGCTTCAGCAAGCTAAGAAAGAATCTGAAGAGAACTATCAGCGTTTGCTCCGTGCGCAGGCGGATTTTGATAATTTCCGTCGCCGTACACAAAAGGAGAAGGAGGATCTCGCCAAGTACGCTTCGCAGAAGCTAATCGAAGAGATCGTACCTGTTCTCGACAACTTTGAGCGCGCGATGGCTACAAAGCCAGGTACGCCAGAGGTTGAGTCTTTTGCAAAAGGAATGGATATGATTTTCCGTCAGCTTCAGCAAGTCTTGGAGCAAGAAGGCCTGCAGGCAATGAATACAGTCGGCGAAGCCTTCAATCCTGAATTCCATCAGGCAATTATGCAGGTGGAATCTGATGAGCATGAAGAGGGCATCGTGGTGGAAGAGGTTCAACGAGGCTATATGCTGAAGGACCGCGTTCTACGCCCAGCCATGGTAAAAGTGAGTGGTTAATCGTCCCAAGCGAGACCATTTAAATAATCATAACAATATAGGTTACGTAATGACTAAGGAGGTTATTCAACATGAGCAAAGTAATTGGTATTGACTTAGGAACAACAAACTCATGCGTAGCGGTTATGGAGGGCGGCGAAGCTGTCGTTATTCCTAACCCTGAAGGCGCGCGTACAACGCCATCTGTAGTAGGCTTCAAAAAAGACGGTGAGCGTATTACAGGCGAGACTGCTAAGCGTCAAGCGATCACTAACCCTGACCGCACGGTTAGCTCTATTAAGCGTCACATGGGTACTGACTTCAAAGTATCCATCGATGACAAAAATTACAGCCCGCAAGAAATCTCTGCTATGATCTTGCAAAAGCTAAAATCCGACGCAGAGGCTTATTTGGGCCAAACTGTAACGCAAGCCGTTATTACGGTTCCTGCTTACTTCAACGACGCTCAGCGTCAAGCTACAAAAGATGCGGGTAAAATCGCAGGTCTTGAAGTTCTTCGTATCGTGAATGAGCCAACAGCGGCTGCGCTTGCTTATGGCGCAGACAAAGAAGGCGACCAAACGATTCTCGTGTATGACCTTGGCGGCGGTACTTTCGACGTATCCATCCTTGAGCTCGGCGATGGCTTCTTCGAAGTAAAAGCAACAAGCGGTGACAATAGCCTTGGCGGCGACGACTTCGACCAAGTGATTATTGATTATCTGGTAGCTGAATTCAAAAAAGAACAAGGCATTGATCTTAGCAAGGACAAAGCAGCGGTTCAACGCTTGAAGGATGCAGCAGAAAAAGCAAAGAAAGAGCTTTCTGGCGTACTTACAGCTTCCATCAGCTTGCCGTTTATTACGGTTGTTGACGGGGTTCCACAGCACTTGGAGTTGAGCCTCACTCGTGCGAAGTTCGAAGAATTGTCCCATCAGCTTGTAGAGCGTACGCTTGGACCTACTCGTCAAGCGATGCAAGATGCGGGTCTTAGCGCTGCTGAGATCGACAAGATCGTATTGGTCGGCGGATCTACTCGTATCCCAGCTGTACAAGAAGCAATCAAGAAGCTTACAGGCAAAGAGCCTTACAAAGGCGTAAACCCTGACGAAGTGGTTGCCCTTGGTGCGGCTGTTCAAGCAGGAGTATTGACAGGTGATGTGAAGGATGTCGTCCTTCTCGACGTAACGCCATTGTCCCTTGGAATCGAAACAGCAGGCGGCGTGTTCACGAAGATGATCGATCGCAATACAACGATCCCGACGAACAAGTCCCAAGTGTTCTCCACATATGCAGACAATCAAACAAGCGTGGAAATTCACGTGCTGCAAGGGGAGCGCTCCATGGCTTCTGACAACAAAACACTTGGACGCTTCATCCTGTCCGATATTCCGCCAGCACCACGCGGCGTGCCTCAAGTCGAAGTATCCTTCGATATTGATGCGAACGGTATCGTTAAGGTATCTGCAATGGATAAAGGCACAGGCAAGAGCCAAAACATCACGATTACTTCCAGCAGCGGCTTGACGGATGATGAGATCGACCGCATGATGAAAGATGCGGAGATGTATGCAGATGAAGACAACAAGCGCAAAGAAATGGTCGAAGTGAAAAACAACGCGGACCAATTAATCTATACAACAGAAAAAACAATCAAGGACCTTGGCGACAAAGCGGATCAAGCGGAAGTTGCAAAAGCAGACGAAGCGAAGGAAAACTTGAAAAAAGCGCTCGAAACAAACAATGTAGACGAGATCAAGGCTGCTACAGAGAAGCTGATGGAAATCGTTCAGCAGTTGTCAGTGAAGCTCTATGAGCAAGCGGCTCAAGCCGAGCAAGCAGCTCAAGGTGCTGAAGGTCAAGCGCAAGGCGGAGCAAACAAGGATAATGTTGTTGACGCAGATTATGAAGTTGTAGACGAAGACAAGAAATAATCAGAGTCGCAGCAAGCAGTCAAAGTCTGGGATGACCAGGCTTTGACTTTCCTTTTGTTATCATCCAGAATAGATGTTTAGACCTATTATGGGGGTGGAAGAGTGGCAGAAAAGCGTGATTATTATGAGGTTCTTGGAGTAGGAAAGGACGCTGGCGAAGATGAGATCAAAAAGTCTTATCGCAAGCTCGCGCGCCAATATCATCCTGACGTAAACAAGGCTCCAGATGCTGAAGAGAAGTTCAAGGAAGTAAAGGAAGCCTATGACGTCCTGAGCGATTCTCAAAAACGTAATATGTATGATCAATATGGCCATGTTGATCCGAATCAGGGCATGGGAGGCGGCTTCTCGGGCGACTTCGGAGGATTTGGCGATATTTTCGATATGTTCTTTGGCGGTGGAGGAAGACAACGCGATCCGAATGCGCCACAGCGCGGCAACGATCTTCAATATACGATGACCGTAGAATTCAAGGAAGCGGCCTTTGGCGTTGAAAAGGATATCACCATCCCTCGCACCGAGGAATGCGATACTTGTCACGGATCTGGAGCGAAGCCTGGGACTTCTGCAGAGACTTGTTCGCGCTGCCGCGGAACAGGTCAAGAGGAAGTGGCACAGAACACGCCGTTTGGCCGCATGGTCAATCGCCGTACTTGTTCGGCTTGTCAAGGCCGAGGCAAGATCATTCGCGACAAATGTACGACTTGTCATGGCAACGGTACAATGAAGAAGCAGCGCAAGATTCATGTCCGCATCCCTGCAGGTGCCTTTGACGGCGCTCAAATTCGCATGACAGGCGAAGGGGAAGCTGGGCTTCGAGGTGGACCAAGCGGCGACCTGTACGTGGTGCTTCGTGTGAAATCACATGAATTTTTCAAGCGTGAAGATGATGATATTTACTGTGAAGTACCGGTCACCTTTGCTCAAGCAGCCCTTGGCGACGAGATCGAGATTCCGACATTACATGATAAAGTAAAGCTGAAGATTCCTGCAGGAACGCAGACGGGAACGAACTTCCGCTTGCGCGGCAAAGGAGTTCCGCATCTGCGCGGTTCTGGCAACGGAGATCAGCACGTGAAGGTGATTGTCGTTACACCGACAAAGCTCAATGACGAGCAAAAGAATGCGCTCCGTCACTTTGCAGACCTTAGCGGTGAAGCGCCGACAGGGACGCATGAGGAAGGCTTCTTCGATCGTATGAAGCGTGCTTTCCGCGGAGATTAGCGCTTAGCGGCATTCTAGCAATCGTGTTTGGTTTATATAAACCTAAAAAGAGAGCATGAGCCACATTGTTGGCTCATGCTCTCTTTACTTAGTGAACGCTAGAAGAACGGTGTTCCATATAATAATGAGGATATATCTCCTGATCGCGCTGTTGATTAGCTGCCTGTGCACATTCATAAAGCACATGCTCTACATAAATCTTGATATCTTCTACTTGCTTGCCACATAGATGACATTCCATCTTTTATCTACTCCTTATTGCAAGACTGCCCAGTAGCCACTGCATCTTGTTATTACCCGAGATAGACAGATATGAAACATTAGAGCAGGATACTATCCAGGCTCTGATGATCTCTCGGTGTGTGCATGATCGCTCCCTTCTGGAAGAGACGGTCCTATTAGCTTATGCAGATGTTTTGGTTTCATTAGCAGCATTTGTGAATATTTTGCAACAGGATGTGAAATAATAGTTAAGCGTTTACACCTATCAGGAGGGATACGGATGACAACACCTAACCAGGACAAGTTTCATTCATCTCAGCAGGCCCAATTCGCAGAGGATAAGCTCCCAGTGACGAAGTCTGAGGACGTCGAATACTCTGAAGAACTTGCAGATGCTGCGGACCATTCAGCACAAGCGCGCGCCAAGGCTGCGGATGAGAGAGCCGAACAATGATGAATCAACTGAATGTACAATTCCAACATGATGTTGAAGCAAGATTATTCGAGATGAAGCTGCAAGCGCTTCGAATTGATGGTGTGCGAGTCATCGACTCGACCCTCCCAGGGCTTGCAGCGTATGTCGTGCAGGCAGATGTGCCTATGGAGCTTATGCCTCAGATTGAAGCTGTTGTGCAGGATCATCATGGGCTGTACTAATCGAGCTGCATGTCTCCACCTTTGTTGAACTCCTTACATGTACGAACGGTTGTCCAGCTGCCGTTGTCGTTGTAAGGAGTTTGCTTTTTGTGTACAATGATAAGAATGTGGATAGATAGACTTGAATTGTAGACAAGGGGGACACATGCGTGTTTTGGCATGAATTGACGATACATACAACTGAAGAAGCAACCGAGATGATCAGTAATTTTCTGCATGAAGCAGGTGCAGGCGGTGTATCCATAGAAGAATCCGGAACGCTGAATAAAGAGAGAGATACATCATATGGACAATGGTACGAGAAGCCGTTAAATGATATTCCGGAAGGACAGGCTGTTATTCAGGGCTATTTCTATGACGGCATGGATCTAGCTGCAATTGAAAAGGAAATTAAAGAGCGAATTGAGGAGCTTCGCACGTATAACATCGATCCAGGCGAAGCTGCTATGAGCTGGAAGACGGTGCATGAGGATGACTGGGCGAATGCTTGGAAGCAGTATTTCAAGCCGATGCGCGTCTCAGAGCGCTTAACGATAAAGCCGACTTGGGAGCAGTACGAGCCTGAGACCGAACAGGAGCAGATCATCGAGATTGATCCGGGCATGGCCTTTGGTACCGGCACTCATCCGACAACTTCGCTGTGTCTGCGCACACTGGAAATGGTAATCAAAGGCGGAGAAGATGTGATTGACGTCGGTACCGGCTCAGGCATTCTTGCCATTGGCGCCATGAAGCTTGGAGCGAAGCAGGTGCTTGCCATTGATCTGGATCCGATTGCAGTGACGAGCGCGAATGCGAATGCTCTACTCAATGATCTGACAAGCAAGATTACAGTTCGAGAAGGAGACCTCCTGCAGGTGCTGAAGACGAGCGAATCCGCTTCAGCTGATGCACTTGGCGTTCAATTGCCAGTGCAAGTGGTAGTGGCCAATATATTAGCAGAAATTATTGTGCTGTTCCCTGATGATGTCTATGAAGCATTGGCTCCAGGCGGCATTTACATCGCGTCTGGCATTTACAAGGACAAAATTGATCTCGTAACGAACACGTTGGTGAAGAGCGGTTTTGCAATCCAAGAGAAGCATCATGATGAAGACTGGTGCGCCATCGTCGCTCGTAAAGATGGATAGAAGGGCGGGATGTGAATGGATGCTTTAAATGATATCTTGCGTATTAAGCTGGAGACGCTGCCGTTTGTATTGCTAGTGCTTATGATCGCCTTTGCGGTGCACGAATTCGCTCATGCCTACTTCGCATGGAAGTTTGGCGATCCAACAGCGAAGATGCTTGGGCGCGTGACGCTCAATCCTGCCAAGCATATGGACGTGCTTGGTACCCTGCTCTTCATTATTGCAGGGTTCGGATGGGCGAAGCCTGTGCCTGTTAATCGAGCGAACTTTAAAAATCCCCGCATGATGGGGATTGTCGTATCCGCAGCGGGACCGATAAGCAACTTGTTCTTGGCCTTTATCGGAACGATCATGCTCCATGTCAGCTTGAAAATGGGGTGGGTCGCGTTTGAAGGCATGACGCGTGCACAAGATGCGCTGATGATCTTCTTGAACTTATTTATTCAATACAACATTGTGTTATTTCTATTTAACCTGATTCCACTGCCGCCGCTAGACGGTTATCGCATCATTGAGGATTTGGCTCCAAGACGAGTTCAGGCGAAGTTGGCGCAGTACGAGCAGTGGTCGATCTTTATTTTCTTATTGATCGTGTTTATCCCACCGATTCGCGAGAGAACGATTGATCCTTTGTTTAGCCTAAGCTATGACATTCTTCTCGCTTTCAGCAGGGCGGCCTTTTTTATTACTGGCGGTTAAGCGTTATTTAAATTTTAACAACTCTAGCACTTCACTTCTAAACGTTGTATGATGAGGAATGTTGAGTACGATGCAAAAATATTTTGTGGCTCCCGAACAGTTCGGAGAGCAATATATTGAAATTACGGGGCAGGATGCCCATCATATCACGAAGGTTATGCGACAAAAGCCAGGAGATGCGTTCATCGTAAGTGACGGAGTATCTCGCGAAGCTTTGGTTCAATTGGATGTGATCGAGGACAAAGCGGTGCGAGCCATTATCGTTGAGCATCGCACCTTGGACCGCGAGCCTGCCATGCAGGTTGCGATTGCACAGAGCCTGCCAAAGGGCGACAAGATGGAGCTCATTATTCAAAAGTGCACGGAGATCGGTGCGGTGGCGTTTGTGCCTTTCGTGTCTGAGCGCACGGTCGTGCAGTACGATGCGAAGAAGGAAGCCAAGCGCATGGAGCGCTGGGGCAAGATTGCCAAGGAGGCGGCAGAACAATCGCATCGCAACCTTGTGCCAAGCATCGAGCGGGCATTGAGCTGGAAAGAGCTCCTGCAGTCGATAGAGGCATACGATCTTGCACTGTTTTGCTATGAGAACGAACAGGGGACTGAGCTTCGAGACGTTGCAAGGCCATTTGTAGAGCGCCGACTTGCGGACAACCAGCGTGCTGCTAGAGTTCTCATTATTGTAGGCCCAGAAGGCGGATTTGCAAGCCGCGAGGTCGAGGAGATCATGCAAGCAGGCGCCAAATGTGTAGGTTTGGGACGTCGCATCCTTCGTGCGGAGACAGCGGGCATGCTTGCCTTGGGCTGTCTTCTCTATGAGTCTGGAGAAATGGGAGGAATATAAGCCATGCCATCAATCGCCTTTTATACACTAGGGTGTAAGGTAAACTTCTATGATACTGAAGCGATATGGCAACTGTTCAAGCAGGAAGGCTATGAGCAAGTTGACTTTGAGCAAACCGCGGATGTATATCTGATCAATACATGTACCGTAACAAATACCGGAGATAAGAAGAGCCGTCAGATTATTAGACGCGCTGTTCGCCGCAACCCGGATGCAATCATTGCCGTGACAGGCTGCTATGCGCAAACGTCGCCAGCGGAGATTCTGGATATTCCTGGCGTAGATTTGGTCATCGGTAACCAAGACCGTGAGAAGCTCCTTGATTATGTGAAGGAGATTCAAGAGAAGCGCGAGCCGATTAATGCCGTGCGCAACATTATGAAGACCCGTGCCTTTGAAGAGCTTGATGTACCGGACTTTGCAGATCGCACCCGTGCATTTCTCAAGATTCAAGAGGGCTGCAACAACTTCTGCACATTTTGCATTATTCCATGGTCTCGCGGTCTGTCTAGAAGCCGTGAGTCTGATAGCGTGCTGAAACAGGCTCGTCAGCTTGTAGCAGCTGGCTACAAGGAGATCGTTCTGACGGGCATCCATACTGGCGGATACGGGGATGATCTGGAAAACTATGATTTGACTAATCTCTTGTGGGATCTCGATAAGATCGAAGGACTTGAGCGCATTCGGATCAGTTCGATTGAAGCGAGCCAGATCGATGATCGCATGATTGAGGTGCTGAACAAGTCCTCCAAGATGTGCCGTCATCTTCACATTCCGCTGCAAGCGGGCAATAGCGAAGTGTTGAAGCGCATGCGCCGCAAATACACGGCGGAAGAGTTTGCAGACAAGATTGCTCGCATTCGCGAGGCGATGCCAGATGTCGCGATTACGACAGACGTGATTGTCGGCTTCCCAGGCGAGACGGATGATCATTTCAAGGAAGGCTACGACTTTATGAAGAAGGTCGGCTTCTCAGAAATGCATGTTTTCCCATACTCGAAGCGTACAGGCACACCGGCTGCTCGCATGGAGGATCAGGTGGACGAAGAGGTGAAGCATGCGCGAGTTCATGAATTGATCGAATTGTCTGAGCAGATGCAGCTGGAGTATGCGAAGTCCTTTGTCGGACAAGTGGTAGATGTTATTCCTGAGGGAGCAGCAAAGGGCAGACAGGAATCTGGCCTTATCATGGGATACTCCGACAATTATCTCCAAGTTATCTTTGAGGGCAGCGAATCATTGATCGGCAAAGTATGCCGCGTGAAGCTTACTGAAGCGGGTGTAAATGAGTGCCAAGGCGTGCTTGTTCGCGTTATGGATTCGAACATGAACCAAGCAGCAAACATGTAAATGACACGATTATAGGAGGATTTCATCTCTTGCTTGATGGAGAGGGTGAAATCCTTCTTCTATTCGGTTAACATAAGTACATATACGAATACGGGAGGTTCTGGACATGAAGGAAATATCAGCAGGCGGAGTTGTGTATCGCAAGCAAAATGAAGCTTTGCAAATCCAGCTCATTCAGGATCGTTATGGGAAAATTTCTTTTGCAAAAGGCAAGATGGAGCCTGGAGAGACAGTGGAAGAAACCGCGCTGCGCGAGATCTTGGAGGAGACGGGCATTGAGGGCAGAATTGAAGCCCCTATCGATGTGATTCGCTATCAGTATGAGCATCCGATGCATGGGCTCGTAGATAAGGAAGTGCACTACTACCTGGTTGAAGCCAAGAGCGGGCAGCATCAGGCGCAAGTGGAGGAGATTCGCGGGGTAAGCTGGTTTTCCCCAGAAGAAGCATGGAAACAGCAAAAAGAGGCAGGCTATAATAATAATGACCACATTTTGCAGCATGCACTAGCGAAGCTGAACATTTCCACGGATGAAAGGTGAGATTAGAAGATGGATCAAGCATCTTTAGCAGCCTATATTGACCATACCCTGCTGAAAGCAGACGCCAATCGCAGTCAGATTGAAAGGCTGTGCCAGGAGGCGCGCGAGCATCAGTTTTACAGTGTTTGTGTAAATGGAATCTGGGTGAGCACCTGCCAGGAACTGCTGCGGGGCACAGATGTGAAAATTGCAGCTGTGTGCGGATTTCCGCTAGGAGCAAACGCTACAGCAGCCAAAGCCTTTGAAGCTGCACGTGCCGCCGAGGACGGGGCGAAAGAGATTGATATGGTGCTTCAGATCGGAGCGCTTTTAGACGGTGATTACGCGCTTGTAGAACAGGATATTGCGGCAGTCGTCAGGATGGTGGAAGGCAAGGCGATTGTAAAAGTAATCTTTGAGACGGGCATGTTAAATGACGAGCAAAAGATCACTGCTTGCAAGCTGTCCGAGACAGCAGGCGCACATTATGTAAAGACGTCGACAGGATTTGGCACAGGCGGTGCCACGGAAGCGGATATCAAGCTGATGAGAGCAAATGTGTCCTCATCGATTGGCGTGAAGGCCTCCGGTGGCGTAAGGGATTATGCGACGGCTGTGAACATGATTGAAGCAGGCGCAACACGTATTGGAACCAGCTCCGGCGTTCAAATCGTCAGCGGAGGCGTTTCCACACCGACAGGTAGCATAGCGGAAGGGCAGCAATCGAGCTCGCAATATTAAAAATGGTCTGAGCTCGAGCAATCTGGCCAGCTTCCTGGCTGCTCATCAAGCTGGCTGCATGGTGAAGCTGGTCGATGAACGGGTAGAACAGCAGGGCACCGCCGACATTAAGCACAATATGGCTCCAGGCGACGTATTGGCCGCTGCGGCTGCCGCCTAAGGAAGCGATGAGCGCGGTGAAGCAGGTGCCGACATTGGAGCCGATCACGATCGCAATGCCGACTTCAACAGGCAGGGCTCCTGTTGCGGCAAGGCCCATCGCCATTGCAATGATTGCTGCGCTGCTGTGTACGAGCGCAGTAATGATCATGCCGGCAAGAAGTGCCCAGACCAAGCTTTCTTGGGAACGCTCAAGGAACCAAGTGAACATGCCTCTTTCTTGAAGCGGCTCGCTGATCGTCTTCATCCATTCCATGCCAAGCAGCACCAAGGAAAAGCCCGCCAAGGCAATGGAGGCATACTGAAGCGGCTTCCACCAGTGCTGAACGCGTGGAATGATATTGGGAATAATATCATCAGCAATGACGCCCCACATCCATGCCGTAATCGACAGGAGCAGGAGCGGCAAGGCGTAATGGGTGATGTCAAGTCCAATCAATTCTGTCGTCAGGCAGGTGCCGATGTTCGTGCCGAGAATGATCCCTAAGGTGCGCGGGAAAGTAACAAGACCTGCGTTGACAAGCCCGATTGCAATGACGGTAATGGCCGTACTGCTCTGCATGGCGGCAGTCATGACGGAACTGAACAGCATGCCATGCATGGGCGTCTTGGTGAAGCGATGCAGAACGCGCTGCAAATAAGGGCCTGCCCAGAGATGCAGGGCGAATTCCATCGTTTTCATGCCGAATAGAAATACAGCAAGTCCAAGGATAAGGGGAAGTACGATTTCGTAGAACATACAGGTTCACTCCTCTTAGCTGGTCATCGCAGGTCTTGAAGACGACGGCATGCTCGTCTTCCATCGTGACCTTAGATTGAACGTCGAGATTCACACAATTCAAGCAGCATTTATGTAACTTTATGCATCTAAGAGGACAACCATGACAAGCATCCTTGGCTTGTCTTTCATTGGTTAGAGGAGGAGACATCTTATCGAAGCTACAAATGATTCACGCCCGCAAATCGTCTTATCGCGAGCAAGAAAGAAGCGGATCGAGCGCTCGCACCCGTGGGTGTACAAGACAGAGATTGATAAAGTGATAGGGGAGCCTGCACCAGGAGATTTGGTCGATATTTTAACGGAAAAAGGAAAGTATGCGGCAACAGGCTATTACAATCCTGCCTCGCAAATTACAGTTCGCGTTGTATCATATGAACGCGATGTGCAGATGGATAAGGATTATTTTGTTCGCTGCTTCACAGATTGCTTGTCGCATCGGGAGCGGTTTCTCGGCGAGGCAACAGCATACCGTCTTGTATACGGCGAGGCTGACTTCCTGCCCGGATTAATTGTTGACCGCTTTGATGACGTTCTGGTGGTGCAGATTCTGACATTAGGCATGGACACGAGAAGAGAAATGATCGTAGAAGCGCTTGTCGAGGTCATGCAGCCGCGTGGCATCTATGAGCGAAGCGATGTGCCTATTCGAGAGCGTGAAGGCTTAGAACAGGTTACAGGCGTGTTGTATGGCGAATGCCCGCGTCACGTGCAAGTGAAGGAGAACGAACTGACGATTGAAGTGGACATCGTGGCTGGGCAGAAGACGGGGTACTTTTTCGATCAAAGGGAAAACCGTGCTGCCATTGCTCCATTAATGACAGGCTGGGGCAAAAGAAGCGGGATCAAGCTGCAGGAAGCAGAGTCAGAGCAAGGAACAAGCCTCTTGCCTGTAAATGCCAATGGCAAGATCGTGACATTTCCCTGGTGGGATGGGGCGACGGTGCTCGAATGCTTTTCCCATACGGGAAGCTTTACGCTGCATGCTTGCAAATATGGCGCGAAAAAGGTTACATGCCTTGATATTTCCGAGCATGCCATAGAGAGCGCGAAGCGCAATGTGGCGCTTAATGGGTTCACGGATCGTGTTGAATTTGTGGTGGCGGATGCATTTGCCTATCTGCGCGCACAGGTTCGAGGACAACAGGAGCGCTCAGATCGCGCACTGGCAAGCGAAGGCAAAAAGCAAGATACCTCCAAGCCGCTTACCGCAGGAGGCGGACGGACATGGGATGTAGTCATTTTGGACCCGCCTGCATTTGCCAAGACAAGAGGGGCAGTGGCAGGGGCAACTCGCGGTTACAAGGATATCAACCTTCAGGGCATGAAGCTTGTCAATGAAGGGGGCTATCTTGTTACGGCTAGCTGCTCTTACCACATGCGTCCTGAGCTGTTTATGGAAGCGATACTGGATGCGGCGCATGATGCGGGCAAGGTGCTGCGCCTTATTGAATGGCGTGCAGCGGGACACGATCATCCGCAGATTGCCGGTGTGGACGAAGGGCACTATTTGAAGTTCGCCGTGTTTGAGGTGCGGACCAAAGGAAAATAACTGAGCCAAGCGCAATGTATTTGCTGAGAAGCTGTCATCTTGAGAAGCTGTTAATATGCCGAACAATGCGATTTAAGCATCGGTATAGAGAAGAACTGTAACTGTCTTGCAGGTCGTGGAAGTTGACCTGGGAGGCAGTTCTTTTTTTTGCAGTGGGCATCTTTGGCATGGACATGATTGCATATGCTGCCAAACCTGACAAACGTGTGTTCTGTGTGGTGCGCATGTTATAATGGCTCTATTAGTCTATGGGGAAGGATGAATGAGATGTCGTTAACGTTCATCATCGGACGATCAGGAAGTGGGAAATCCACTTATATACTAGATTCCATACGTAAAGAATTAATAGCTAATCCTCAAGGCCCACCCATTGTTCTGCTGGTTCCAGAGCAAGCGACCTTCCAGATGGAGCATGCGCTGGTGAAGACAGAGGGACTTCATGGGCTGCTTCGCGCGCAGGTGTTGAGCTTTCGCCGTCTGGCATATCGCGTTATGCAGGAGACTGGGGGGACGGCGCTGACGCCAATTAATGAAGAAGGCAAGAAGATGCTGCTCTATAAGATTTTGCAGCGAAGAAAGACGGAACTGCCCTTATTCTCATCTGCGGCAGAGCAGTTTGGCTTTATCGAGAAGCTAAACAAGCTTTTTGATGAGATGAAGAGATACCGTATTCAGGCGGCGGATATTGACGAGCATCTGTCCTATTTAGGAGGAAGCAGTCAGCCGCTCTTATCTGCAAAGCTTAAAGATATTGGAAGTGTTCTGCACGAGTTCGAATCCGAGCTTGCCAATCATTATCTCGATGGCGAGGATGTGCTGATGCGGCTTGCCGAGCATGTTCCTGAATCAACGTACGTGAAGGAGGCTGCCATATGGATTGACAGCTTCCACGGCTTTACCCCTCAGGAGCTGTCCGTGCTTGCCTCCTTGCTGCTTCATGCCAAGGAGGTGAAGCTTGCCTTAACGCTCGATCGGCCGTATGAGCAAGGTGAGACCCCGCATGAGCTGAATTTGTTCCATCCCACAGCCACCACTTATTGCAAAGTAAGAGAGATGGCAGAGACTTTGGCTGTGCCGATGGGAGAGCTCGTTTGGCTCCGAGCGCAGGATGGGATGCGCCTGCCGCGTGCTCGTCATGTGGCGAAGCTTGCCCATCTGGAGCAGCACTTTGAACGGCCGATTCCATGGAAGGGGGGCCATGCACACCCTGCTTCGTTATCGGCCGCTATGAGCGAGTGCGATGCTTCTGGTTCGAATGGAGCTGATCTGCTGCCGGTAGCGAAGCAAGCGGCGATGCGCGCTAATGCAGATGCTATTCGCATTCACGCTGCGGTCAATCGCAGGGCGGAGGTTGAAGCTTGTGCTGCAGATATGCTGCATCACGTACGCACAGGCAAGGCGCGCTGGCGTGATATGGCTGTGATGGTCCGAAACATCGGCAACTATGCTGAAATCATTAAAACCGTCTTCCAAGATGCGAAGATTCCGTACTTTATGGACCACAAGCGAGGTGTGCTCCATCATCCATTTGCGGAGATGACGCGTTCCCTATTTGATATTATACTCGGCTATTGGCGACCAGATGTCGTCTTCCGATTTGTGAAAACAGGCTTCATTCTTCCTTTGGATGGATCTGTGACAAGGCTAGACTTTGATCGGCTGGAGAACTACGTGCTCGCAACAGGAATTGAAGGTTCGAGATGGACGAATGGCAAGCCTTGGCCTGCCGTGCCTTCGTTATCCTTAGAAGTAGAGGAAGAAGCTCCCTCCGATAAGGAGCGATCCGCTCAAGCGCCGGAATGGATTGAGGAGCTAAGACAGCTGATTGTTAAGCCGATCTCTCATTTTGAGCAGCAGGTAACCAAGGCGAAGACGGTTGAAGGCAAGTGCAAAGCGCTTTATGAGTTCTTTATCGATCTGGAGGTTCCGAAGCGTCTTGAACAGATGAGCGCTGATTCTCTCTTCAAGGGGGATGTGGAGCGTGCTCGTGAGCATCGCCAGATGTGGGGAGCCATGATCGATATTATGGACCAAATGGTCGAGATGGTTGGCCAGGAAGAGATGAGTGTGGAACGATTTTTTGGCATGCTGGAAACCGGGCTTGAGAGCTTGAAGATGGCGTTGGTACCGCCAGCATTAGACCAAGTGCTGATCGCCTCCATGGACCGTACGCGCCCTGATCAGCTGAAGCATCTGTATGTACTCGGGGTGAATGACGGCATTATACCAGCACGGCCTGTCGAGGATGGCATTCTGACAGAGAATGAGCGTGATGTGCTTCAAGACATTGGGCTTGAGCTCGCCCCTGGCATTCGCAGAAAGCTGCTGGATGAGCGCTTTTTGATCTATACGGCCTTAACCGCATCAAGCGAGAGCCTATGGGTAAGCTATGCCCTTGCTGATGAGGAAGGCAAAGCGCTGCTCGCCTCTGAAGTCATCCGCCTGCTGCGCCGTTTGTTCCCTGAACTAGAGGAGCATTTAATCATGGCTGAGCCAAATGAGTTCATGGCTGAGACGGAACAGATGGCATACATTGCTCATTCTGAAGCAGCGCTTCGGCACTTGATCGGTCAGCTAAGGGAATGGCGAAAAGGAAGAAGCATTAAACCATTATGGTGGGAAGTATACCGTTGGTTTCAGGCAGAGCCGAAGTGGCATGATCGTCTGCGCACCCTGACGAGCTCGCTTGTGTACCGCAATCAGGTCGAAGCCTTGAATATAAGTACAAGCCGCAAGCTGTACGGCAAAAAGCTGAGAACAAGCGTGTCTCGAATGGAGCGCTTTGTTGCGTGTCCTTTTTCTCACTTCGCCTCTCACGGCTTGAAGCTGAAGGAGCGACAGGTGTACCGGCTGGCTGCTCCTGATATAGGACAGCTCTTCCATGCGGCATTGACCCGCTTTGCGATGGACTTGAAGGATGGCGGCAGAGAATGGGCAGCACTGACGCCTGAAGAGATGCAAGCAGAGTCTGATCGGATCGTGGATGAGCTTGCCCCGAGGCTTCAAGGGGAGATTCTGCTCAGCACGAAGCGTTATCAGCATATCTCCCGCAAGCTAAAGCGCATTGTGGAGCGAGCGGTTGTGATTCTAGGCGAACACGCCAAGCGAGGAGATTTCGAGCCGCTGGCGCTGGAAATGGACTTTGGTCCGAACAAGCCGCTGCCGCCATTAACCTTTACCTTGGAGAATGGATGTACGATGGAGATTATCGGACGCATCGATCGTGTAGATTGCGCGGACAGCGAGCAGGGCGTTCTGCTGCGTGTTATCGACTACAAGTCAAGTCAGACGGATCTGAAGCTTCATGAGGTCTACTATGGGCTCTCGCTGCAAATGCTGACTTATCTAGATGTGCTCTTGTCCAATGCGGAAGAGTGGCTCGGCCAGGAAGTAGTGCCGGCCGGAACGCTGTATTTCCACGTGCACAATCCGCTGCTTGTCTCTGCCAACGGCATGACCAAGGAGCAAGCGGAAGATCAGATGCTCAAAAAATTCAAGCTCAAGGGACTTGTTCTTGCTGACCGTGAAGTGGTCTCGAAGATGGATGCTCCCCTTGAGAAGGGGTATTCGGATATATTGCCGGTTGCGGTGAAGCAGGATGGTTCTTTCTACAGCAATGCAAGTGTGGCGACAACGGAGCAGTGGGATGTGCTAAGGCATAATGTGCGTGATATTATCCAGCGCATCGGCACACGCATTACAGATGGCGATGTGCATATCGAGCCTTATCGGATGGGGACGAGCAAGGCTTGCACATTCTGTTCCTATAAGCCGGTCTGTCAGTTTGACGAGCTTATGGAAGGCAATGAGTATCAGCAGCTTTCCCGCATGTCCAAGGATGAGGTATGGATGAAGCTTGAGGGAGGAGGAGACGAGCATGGAGAAGCTTAACATCGGCACCGGCATGATGCCGGCAGATCAATTATCAGGACTAGAGGCGGAGAGTAAGCACCAGACTAGAGAATTTGAGGATGTCCAGTCAACTGCAGCTTATGGCGAAGATCATGGCGAAGTTTTGGAAGGCCTTAATCTTGAGCGCATATCGGATCAGCAGGAAGCAGCGATTGTGGCGGATATTCCTGCCAAGCCGGTTGATTCGAGATGGACGGATGAGCAGTGGCAGGCGGTCGTCGATGGCGATCGCAATATTCTGGTTGCCGCTGCTGCCGGCTCAGGAAAGACCGCGGTGCTTGTTGAACGAATCATACGCAAGATTAGCGATGAAGTAGATCCTGTGCATGTTGACGAGCTGCTTGTCGCTACCTTTACAAAGGCTGCTGCAGCAGAGATGAGAGAACGGATCAGGCTTGCCTTGGAGAAGGAGCTTGCACAAGCGCCGGACTCCGAGCATCTGGCGCGTCAGCTGGCGTTATTGAATCGAGCTTCCATCACGACGCTGCATTCCTTCTGCTTGGAGGTCATTCAGCGGTATTTCCAGACGATTGAGCTTGATCCTTCCTTTCGCGTTGCAAATGAGACGGAGACCGAGGTGCTGCGTCAGGATGTGCTCTCGGATATGTTTGAGCAAAAATATGATTCGGATAACGAGACCTTCCGCCGACTCGTGGACTGGTTTAGCGGCGAGCGCAATGATGATGCGGCCTTTCATCTTATCCAGCGCCTATATGACTTCTCACGCAGTCACCCTTGGCCAGCAGAGTGGTTAAAGGGCATGGCCAAGGCCTTTCGCGCAGAGAGCGTAGAGGGACTGTCCAACTCGCCATGGGCGCATAGCATTATGCAGGATGCGAAGCTGTCCCTACATGCCATCGTGCAGCTTCTAAGCCAAGCTGCAAGGCTTACGACGGCGCCAGGAGGCCCTGAGCCTTACGCTGCAGCGATTCAAGCTGAGCTAGTGGCTGCGAGTCATGTTCAAGCTGAGGCTGAGCACCTGCCATGGCATGAACTGAAACCGCATCTAGAAGAGCTTGTGTTTGGAAGGCTGCCGGCGTGTCGGGGTGATCAATATGAGAAATCGCTGCAAGAAGAGGTGAAGGGTCTTCGCGACCAAGCCAAGGCTCGTTTTGCCAAGCTTAAGGATGAGCTGTTCTCAAGAGAGCCGGCGCAGTTTCTGCAAGAGCTGCAGGTCATGGCTCCGATTATGGATGAACTGGTTGATATCGTGCTTGAATTTGGCCGCCGCTATGAGGAAGCAAAGCGTGGAAAAGGACTGCTTGATTTCTCCGACCTGGAGCATTATTGCCTTCGAATTCTGCGAAGCGAAGAATCTACTCCGCAGGATACAAGGCCCTCTGAGGCAGCGCGGCAATATCAGCTTCAGTTCAAAGAGATTCTATTGGATGAATATCAGGATACCAACATGGTTCAAGAGGCGATCGTTGAGCTGATCTCACGTCAGCCAATTGGCAATCGCTTTATGGTCGGTGACGTTAAGCAGAGCATCTATCGCTTCCGCTTGGCTGAGCCAGGGTTATTTATGCAAAAATACGCTTCCTATCAATCAGACCGCAAGCTCCCAGCCGAAGGCACGCGAATTGATCTGGCTCGCAACTTCCGCAGCCGCAAACAAATTGTTCATGCTGTGAACATGCTGTTTAGGCAGCTCATGAATAAGCAGGTTGCCGAGCTTCAATATGACCAAGCGGCAGAACTGCAATTTGGCGCCGCGTATTATCCTGAGCCAGCGCATAGCGGCGAGGGAGCTTGGGCCGCTGAGCTGGTCCTGATTGAAAAAGGAAAGGGCGGAACGGCTCTTGATCTGGACGATCCTGAAGAAATCGCACCGCTTGAGCCGGCGCTTGAAGAAGAAGGAAATCATAGGTCGGACGATCTCTTTCATCCAGCAGAGATTGAGACAGCTAGGCTTGAGGCCAAGGCGATTGCGTCAAGAATACGTCGAATGCTTGGCGAAGAGGGCGGCGAGCCCTATCAAGTGCATGATGGGCAAGGCGGCATGAGAGCGGCGACATATCGTGATATGGTGATATTGCTGCGCGCAACGCAGGCTTGGGCTCCATTGATGGTAGAGGAGCTTCGTCTAGAGGGGATTCCTGCATACGCTGAGTTCAGCACAGGATATTTTCAAGCGACGGAAGTAGAAGTCATGATCTCGCTGCTCCGAGTCATCGATAACCCTTATCAGGACATTCCTTTGGCAGGGGTGCTCCGATCTCCGATCATTGGCCTGTCAGCTGAGGAGCTGGCGCTCATTCGTTTGCAGGGCTCCAATATGCCTTATTTCGATGCGCTGCAGCAGGCTTGTGCTGACGAGGCGCATGACGGAGAAGGAGCACTGGAGGGACAAGAGGGCTCTGCTCTTTCCCAAGATACGAGATTAAGACTGAGCCATTTTCTTCATCGCTTGGAGCGCTGGCGTGATGAAGCGCGTCAGGGCAGCCTCTCTGAGCTGATTTGGAGCATTTATCGTGAAACGGGCTACTATGAGTGGATTGGCGGTGTTGCTGGTGGACAGCAGCGTCAAGCGAATCTGAGAGCACTGTATGATCGGGCCTGTCAATATGAATCCTCATCGGTGCAGGGCTTGTATCGATTCTTGCGCTTTATTGATCGGATGAAAGAGACGGGGGGCGATCTTGGTACCGCTCGTGCCTTAGGCGAGCAGGAGGATGTTGTTCGCATCATGACGATTCATAAGAGTAAGGGACTCGAGTTTCCCGTCGTATTTGTTGCTGGATTAGCCAAGATGTTTAATCAGCAGGATATTCACGCGCCATTTCTCATGCACAAGCAGTTGGGATTCGGTCCAAGGTTCATTGATGAGGAGACGAGAGCGGCCTATCCCACGCTTGGGAATCTGGCCATTCGAAGGCAGATGAGGCTTGAACTGTTAGCAGAGGAGCTTCGCGTGTTATATGTTGCCTTAACGAGGCCAAAAGAGAAGCTGATTCTAATTGGTACGGTATCGGATGCGGAGAAGGCCATACAACGATTCGGCGAAGCGCTCGATATCGAGCCGCTCTTGCTGCCAGATTACTTGATTGCAAGAGCGAGGTCGTATCTGGATTGGATCGGCCCTGCCGTAATTCGTCTGGCTGCAGCTTCTGGCTGGAGACAGTATGCCGGGCTGCCGAATCGCAATGGCGCCTGCCTGATCGAAGATCCATCTGAATGGAAGCTTACCCTTCTGCCAGCTTCTATTATTGGAATGCAGGAAGCTCCTGCCTCTATGATAGAGGATTCAACTCATCGAGCAGACAGGCTGGAACGATTAGTGAAGGTAGAGCTGCTCTATGAGCAGGACGAAACAAGACGAGACATGCAAGAGCTCATTGACAGCAGATTGTCATGGCGCAATCCTTACCGCATTGCAGAGATGTTGGCCGCAAAGACATCCGTGACGGAGATGAAGCGTCTGTTCGCCCAAGAGGAGCTTCCAAGCTCGGATTGGGTACAGCAGCCCGAAGCTTTGGATGATGCCGCACAGGATCAAGCAGATGGTCAAGCGGATATAAGCTATACCCTGCATTTGAAGCGTCCTCGCTTCATGGAGAAAGAGAAGTTGACTCCAGCTGAGCGTGGTACTGCCTATCATCTGTTCATGCAGCATTTGCCGCTTCTTGAGGAGATAGATATCGACACAATTCAGGAAACACTCCAACGAATGGTTCAAAGAGAGCTGATGACGAAGATGCAAGCTGCGGCTATCAATGTCCAATCCGTGCAGGCCTTCTTCCACGACTCAATTGGAAAGCAGCTTGTTAAAGCCGCTTGGGTGAAGAGGGAGCTTCCATTCAGTTATGGACTGACCGCAGCTGAGGCGTATGCTATTGAGCTTGATCAAGACACAGAGAACGGCGAGAAGCTTCGTTATGTGGCGACTTCGACCTTTGCAGCCAAAGATGAAACCGGCCTTCTGGATGAGGAGACAGTGCTTGTTCAAGGAGTGATAGACTGCTTGTTCGAAGTCGAAGGAAGACTTGTATTGTTAGATTATAAGACGGATAAAGTGCTTGCGCATCGCGGAGGTATAGAAGCGCTTGCTAATCACTATCGTTTTCAGCTGGATCTGTACAGCAGAGCCATTGAGGAGATGTGGGGCCGGCCAGTGGACGATAAGGTGCTGTATTTCTTTGATTCCCAGCAATCGATTACATTGTAATTTAGGGCGATAAAGTTCTTCACAGCTAGTCTTGGGATAAAGAATCTTATATTGCTGAGCTGCCTATAATCGTAGAGGCTAGCAGCTGTATCGAATGGAGCTGTAGAAGGTAAACCCATTCCTGTTGAAGGATCATCGAGAGTCAGTGCAGCCATATATTCTATTATTCTGAGCCTTTTTAGAGTGACAGATTGATAGAGCTGCTAGCAGGTTGGTCCTTCAACGATTAATAAACTAGCATGTGTCGGTATGAATAATATCACAGTAACAGTTTCAAGACACTGTTATAATACAGATGCCGACATCTTATGGATGGCACCTCGATGATCGTATTGATTCTACAAATGGATGTACAACGAAGCTTGTAGAATCAATACGCTCACAGCGCATTTGTCGCTGCCTGTGTACAACAGGAACGAGGTGTCTTTTTTTTGTCACCGATTGGCTCTGGGCGAATACCATGTACCAAGTGAGCTTTAAGTAATGAGGAGGCCAACATGGATCACGCAAATCAAATGGGTCAATCGCCAGTGACAGCAGCAGGCCAGGTACAAGTGCCAGCAACTTTGCCAGCAGAGGTGCCTGCTAAGAAGAACATGCCAAGCGAGCAGTCCCAAAAGCAGGGCTCGCATGCAGATGCCATGCATCATTTGTGCAAAAATCATATGCATCACTATGTTCAGCTTCATACCCAAGACAATCAAGTGTACTCAGGCATTATTACGTACGTTGATGATCAATATGTGCATCTGTCTCCGCCTATGCCGGCTCCTGGGATGATGGGAATGCAGCAGCATTCGTACAACTGCATGCCAATGGATTGTGCCATGCCTCGTGCATATCATGGCGGGTATGGCGGTTATGGTGGCTATCATGGAGGGCCATATGGCAGGCCTAGACCGCCTTATTATGGCGGCGGCTATGGATACGGCGGTTATGGCTATGGAGGATACCCTGGGTATGGGTACGGTTATGGCGGGTACAGTCCAATCATCTTGCCCTTGGCCACGCTTGTAGCCTTATCGCTGCTGCCTTGGTAATGCAGATCTATACGATTATAAGCGAAGGGTGAGTCATTCCTCCTTCGCTTATTTTTCTTATCATATGGCGGAGAATTACAATGTAAACCGTTACGGGCTAAGTAGGGAGATCCATGCGGCTATAGCCTCTGCTGTCTCCTTCCACTGATCTTCTTTGGAAATATCCGCAGTCGCATCCCCTTTTTGAAAACCGTAGTCTCCAAACTGGGCGTGGTTGCCCCCTTCAATAATATGCTCGGTTGCAGATGGGGGAAGCAGGCTCCATTTCTCTTGATAACTCTTGAGATTGAGCACTTGGTCCTTGGAACCGTAGATCGACAATGCGTGAAGAGAGGTATTGGACAGATCATCATTGGCATAGGCAGCGAGCAGAATCAGGCCATCGAATTGATCTGCATGCTTGCCTGCATACGAAGCGGCCATTGCGCCCCCTAAGGAGTGCCCAGCGATAAAAGTAGCGGAAGACTTCGGGATATCATCAAGGATATCCTTCGCTTTATTGATGCCAAGCACAGCTAAGTTCAACGGCATTTTGACAATATAGGTATTGATGTGATGACTCGCTAGCTCTTTGGCAAGCGGCGCGTAGCTTTCAGGCTCAACAAGTGCTCCAGGATAGAAGATGATGCTGGCCTTTGGCGATTTTGGCACCTCAAATGAAATATGTGTAGATGAATTCGTTACCGATACATTAGCTGTACTTCCAAGCGCTTCAATCGCTTCTGATTCCGCGTGATAGGGGGTTAGGTATACATACAGGCCGATGCCGCCTCCAACGAGGATTATCAGCAAAAGGAAAGACAGGATGCTCCGTCTTCTATGCTTCATCGTCATACGCTCCTTCTTAGGTGTATAGAATCATCGGTTCTCCTCACTTTAGCGCAAGCGAATGGTCAATATCAAGTTGACCCCTTTGATCAGGATTGGACGAGGCTTCTGTTTTTGGTTATGATACTAATACTAGTGTTACATATCGATGGAGGGATCATTACATGGATTGTATTTTTTGCAAAATCGTAGAAGGGTCGCTCCCTTCCAAAAAGGTATATGAATGCGATCAGGTTGTAGCATTTGAGGACATTCAGCCTAAGGCGCCTGTTCATGTTCTTATTATTCCCAAGCAGCATATCCCTACAATGAATGACGTGGAAGGCGAGGAACAGTTTCAATTGATCGCCAAGATTCATGAAGTGGCACAGGTGGTTGCTCAGAAGCTCGGTATTGCCGACAGCGGCTATCGGTTAGTGAATAATTGTGGGAAGGACAGTGGCCAAATTGTATTCCACATCCATTACCATTTATTGGGTGGGGAGTCACTTGGCGACTTAGTAGGTCCAAAGGCCTGAGTAACGCGTGTTTTTTGAGCTTGAAAATGCAACAAATGCAACGCTTGCCATGAACAATTGTTTACAGTGAACGATGCAAGGTTGACACTGGATTTCCCTTTCACATATAATGTAGTTTGATGAACCGTGTAACCGTGTTTTTTTCTTGGACGGTCTGGTCGGAGGGAGGGAAAACTGGTGTCTGAAACTAAAGTTCGCAAAAATGAGACTATCGATGCGGCTCTTCGTCGCTTTAAGCGCTCCATCGCAAAAGACGGGGTCTTGGCAGAGGTTAAGAAGCGTAAGCACTACGAAAAGCCAAGCGTCAAGCGCAAGAAAAAGTCCGAGGCTGCTCGTAAGAGAAAGTTTTAGGAGGATAAGCACCAATGGATCTTAGCCAACGATTGAACGAAGATATGAAGCAAGCGATGAAAAGTCAAAACAAGTTCAAACTCTCCACCATCCGGATGATACGTTCGGCAGTCAAGAATGTTGAGATAGATCTTAAGAGAACTTTGAATGACGATGAAGTGCTTGATATTCTGAGTCGTGAAATCAAACAGCGGAAAGATGCCCTCCAAGAGTTCGAGAAAGCGAATCGAGTCGATCTTGCGGATAATGTAAAAGCAGAAATTGACATCTTGTCGGAATACCTTCCTGCTCAACTTTCCGAAGAAGAAATAAAAGCTATTGTACAAGGGACCATCCAAGAAACCGGTGCTTCTTCGAAGTCCGATATGGGTAAGGTTATGGCTGCTCTCATGCCTAAGGTCAAGGGACGTGCCGACGGCAAACTTGTCAATGCTATTGTTCAACAGTATCTGCAGTAAACCGAAAAGCGCAAACAGGAACGTTTATCAGGTCCATAATGGACAAAGCTTTCCTGACAAAAAATATAAGCATGGTTTATACATCGATGTTATAAACACTTATATTTTAGGAAGCACTCCTTATTTTAAGGGGTGCTTTTTCTATTGGGATGAAAATGAGGGCTAGGATTCAAATAATAAGAGAAACTACGAAAAACGATGAAACGCAAGGGATAGGAGTTACGTATAATCCCATATAATGAAATGAAGAACCTGATAGTCGGGTAAAGACGTTCGGAGGAGGTACTTTTGTGAGACAACAGCATACGAAGTCCATGAGCTCTATTGTAATCGCTGTCTTCATGCTGTTCGCCTTAGGTCTGACAGTAATTGCAGGAATGCCGAACCTTCCTGCAGCAGCTGCGGAATCGGTTAAGGCTACAACGAGTCAAGGCGATATTGTAGTTGTCGTTCCATTGGAAGGGGAGGTTAATCCGGTTCGCTATTCGTTCATGAAGCGCTCATTTGAGGAAGCGATGGCGATGGGAGCGGATACCGTTATTATTGAGATGAATACCCCTGGAGGACTGCTGAAGAGTGCGGAGGATATTGGAAAATTAATCTCTGACAGTCCAATGAAGACCGTGGTATATATTCATGACAAGGCGGCTTCGGCTGGCAGCTATATCGCGCTAAGCGCAGATCAAATTGCCATGTCAAGAGGCGCTGCAATTGGTTCAGCTGCGCTGGTCGATGTAAATCACAAGTTGATTGATGACCCCAAGACCAATGCCTTTTGGATTAGTCTTATGACAGGGGCGGCTGAAAAAAATGGTCGCGATGGAGACATCGCACGTGCTATGGTGGATGTAAAAGCAGAAATTGAATTGAAAAGCTTGAACAAAGTGAAGCCAGCTGGTGAGGTGCTTTCCTTAAACTCCAGCGAGGCCATTCAAGCAGGTTATGCCGAATTTGAAGCATCCTCAATCAGCGACCTGTTGAACAAGATGAATCTGAATGAGGCGCTCAGCACTACCATCGAGATGAAGACGACGGAGAAGATTGCTGAGTTTTTGAACCAGCCTGTCATTCAGACGATTTTGCTGTTCTTAGGTATTGCGGGCGTGGCTATTGAATTGATCGTGCCAGGCTTTGGGATTCCAGGGCTTGTAGGGATGATTGGATTCGGTCTTTATTTCTTCGGCTCTTATGTGGCCGGCCTTGCGGGGGTGGAGACCATTATACTGTTTGGAATCGGATTAATTCTGCTGGTGCTGGAATTGTTCATACCTAGCTTTGGAATATTAGGACTGCTTGGTTCAGCAAGCTTAATTGGCGGTGTTGTGAGGGCAGCCTATGATACGTCCAATGCGCTGGTGTCTCTAAGCATCGCCTTTGTGGCAGCGGTTGTTGTGGTTGTGATTGTCGGTTATATCTTCAAGCACAAGGGCATCTGGAATCGATTCATACTAAGAGACAAGATGACAACCGAGGAAGGCTATGTGTCCAATCGCAATGACCTTGAACTGCTTGGGCTTGAAGGTGAGGCGTTAACGACTTTGCGCCCTGCTGGAGTCGCCAGTATTGGCGAGAAGAAGCTTGATGTCGTTACCGATGGTGCTTTCCTGCAAAAAGGAACCAAGGTAAAGGTAATCAAAGTGGAAGGATCAAGGATTGTTGTTCGAGCAATCGAGGAATAATGAGTTCTAGGGTGTGCCTTGCCACTCCTTCTTTTGGGAGTATAAGGAAGATAGATGAAATTGAAAATGGAGGTTGTGCTCAATATGGATCCAAGTATTATTACATTTTTACTGATTGCTGCAGTCGTTATTATCGTACTCAGCGTATTTTTCAGCTTCTTCCCGGTGATGCTGTGGATTAGTGCGATCGCTGCGGGCGTTCGTATTGGCATTATTACGCTTGTGGCGATGCGTCTGCGTCGTGTAACACCAAGCCGTATCGTGAATCCCTTAATCAAGGCTACGAAAGCAGGCCTTGGCCTTAACATCAACCAGCTTGAGAGCCATTATCTGGCTGGCGGTAATGTTGACCGTGTTGTAAATGCATTGATTGCGGCACAGCGTGCTAACATCAATTTGGAATTTGAACGTGCTGCTGCGATCGACCTAGCAGGTCGTGACGTGCTTCAAGCCGTACAAATGAGCGTTAACCCGCGTGTTATTGAGACACCAATTGTCGCTGCCATGGCGAAGAACGGGATTGAGGTTAAGGTTCGTGCGCGTGTAACGGTGCGTGCCAATATTGATCGACTCGTCGGTGGTGCGGGTGAAGAGACGATAATTGCCCGTGTCGGCGAAGGTATCGTCACAACTGTAGGTAGCTCGGAATCGCATAAGGATGTATTAGAGAACCCTGATATGATCTCTCGTACTGTATTGGGTAAAGGTTTAGATGCAGGAACGGCTTTCGAAATTCTATCGATTGATGTAGCGGATGTGGATGTAGGCAAGAACATCGGCGCAAATCTGCAAACAGAGCAAGCAGAAGCAGATAAGCGAATCGCACAAGCGAAGGCAGAAGAACGCCGTGCAATGGCCGTAGCGCAAGAACAAGAGATGAGAGCTCGTGTTATCGAGATGAGAGCTCGCGTTGTCGAAGCGGAATCGCAAGTGCCGCTTGCAATGGCTGAAGCGTTAAAAACAGGAAATATAGGCGTTATGGACTATATGAACTTCAAGAACATTGAAGCTGATACGCATATGCGCGATTCGATTGGCGACAACAAAGGCAACGATACCAAATCGGAAAGCTAGGCGATAAGCCATGGATAAACTTTTTGAGATTATTTTCAGCAATCCCATTATTATGATTGCGATCATTGGCGGCCTATTCTCGCTGCTTGGCAAGAGCGGCAAGAAAAGAACAAACGGCATGCCTACCTTTGGCGGCAATTCAACCAGAAGTGACACACAGACTTCCAGCCCGAATGCATCTGAAGATGATGAGCTCATCACCTCTACCTTCTCCACAATGGCGGAGGAACGGGAAGAAGGGCGAGGTGGAATGGCGTATTCGTCGGATCCTTATTCGCTGGATTACGCTTCACAAGTAGAGACTGCAAGCAGCAGAATGGCTCCCCCTGCTCCTAAGGAGATGGAGACAGACAGCTATCAGCTCAATGTGAAGCGAGAGGAAGGCGGAAGGATATCTGCCGAACAGGCACGGCAAGGTGTTATTTGGGCCGAGATTCTGGGGCCGCCTCGAGCAAAGCGCCCTTATGGCCGTCGACCAATCAAATAGAACTCAATCGTAGAGAAGCTCTAATTTCTGTTTGGCATCCGTGATGTCATCAGGAATTAGAGCTTTTTTTGTCTATCTCAAGCCTTCATAAAGCTGTCATCTGTCGCATAAGTTGTAAAGTACAGGAAGGGGGCCTTATCTCACATGAGCCGCTTCACTCGCAAAGTACGCCAATGGACGGCGCAACTGTTCGATCTGCCGCAGGAGATGATGTTAGAAGTGCCCCGGCTTTCCATGATCGGCAATCGACAATTGTTTATTGAGAATCACCGCGGAGTGATCCATTTTTCAAGTGAACTTATGCGTCTTGCGCTATCAGCGGGAGAACTTGAGGTTCGTGGACAAAATCTCGTAATCAAAGGAATTTGGACAGAGGAAGTATTTATAGAAGGCGATATCCTGGAAGTTAAGCTACATGGAATGGAGGGGCAATGGTCGTGAAACCACCTGCTACAGCCAAATGGCGCGGTTATGTGCGAATCGCTGTTCGCGGCAAGCATACGGAGCAATTGATCAATGAGTTGTACACGCAAGAAATCTCAATATGGGACATCAGCCGTTTAGGTGAGGATCAGGTTAGTATGATGTTGATGCTGCCGGATTTCTTCCGGCTTCGTCCGCTTCTGCGGCGGACAGGCTGTAGAGTGCATGTGTTGGAGCGATACGGCCTTCCATTCTCGCTGAGGCAATTAAGCAAGCGGTCATTCTTTGCATCAGGGCTATTGCTGTTCTTGCTCGGATTGTACATGCTGTCTTCACTCGTATGGACAATTGAAGTGAAAGGAAATGAACGCATCCATACCGAGCAAATTCTGGAGGCTGCCAAGAAAGAAGGCGTATTTCCATTTCAGTGGTCTTTTCGTCTTAAGAAAATGGACGAGATCTCCAAAGAAATTCATGCACAATTGCCTGATGCTACATGGATCGGCGTCTCGAAGCAGGGGACGAAGATTATGATTCATGTAGTGGAATCCGCCGTTCCTGATTCGAAGAAGCTTGTGAACCCAAGGAATCTGGTCGCCAAGGTGGATGCTGTCGTCACGCAGATCATTGCTTCTCAAGGCAAAGCCGTTGTACGGCCCAACACGCGTGTCAAAAAAGGGAATGTGCTGATATCGGGTATCATTGGATCAACAGATATGCCTCGAATCGTGCCTGCCCAAGGAACTGTCAAAGGTCTTGTGTGGCATGAATACAACATCAGCGTCCCATTTTTAACGAAGGAAAAGACCTTCACAGGAGCGTATAAGGAGCGCCAATATATCCAACTAGGAGATAGAAGGCTTCAAGTAAGCGGGTATGGCGGAATCGAGTTCGCCAATTATGAGATTATAGAAGAGGAAGAACAGGCAGGAGTCAGCAGGATCAAGCTTCCAATTAAGTGGGTGCATGAGAAGATTATGGAAGTGGCGGAAGTGGCAAAAGAGCGAAGCGAGGACGAAGCGGTGCGGGTAGGGCTTGAACAGGCACATGCTGATATCGCTGCCAAATATGGCGGAGATTCTCGAATTGTAACGGAAAAAATTTTGCATCAGAAGGCGGACAATGGTAAAGTGAATCTAAAGGTGCTGTTTGAAGTCGAGCAGTCCATTGCGGTGGAACAGCCAATTGTTTCAGCACCAGAAGACTTAAGGCAAGGAGACTGAGGTTTTTGTCGCAACCATACACTGCTAAACTTGCATTACTGAACGCTGCAGAAGGTCTCGCTGTATTTGGACCGCAGGATAAGTTTCTCCGGCTCATTCAGAGCCGTACAGACGCGAAGTTAACATCCCGTGAAGCGGAAATCGCGATTGCTGGGGAGATGGAAGAAGTAGAGAAGTACAGGCAGCTGTTTGAAGTGCTGCTGGAATTGGTTCGCAATAACATCGTGTTGTCGGAGCGAGACATTATGTATGCACTTGAGCTCGCTCAGGAATGGAAGACAGAAGAATTGCTGGACCTGTTCAAAGGAGAGATTGCCACGACTTATCGGGGCAAGCCCATTCGGGTCAAAACGATCGGCCAGCGTCATTATGTTTCTACAATCAATAAGAAAGATATCGTATTCGGCATTGGACCCGCAGGTACGGGCAAGACGTACTTGGCCGTCGTACTTGCAGTCGCTGCTTTGAAAGAGAGCGCCGTTAAGCGCATTGTTCTAACAAGGCCTGCTGTTGAGGCAGGGGAAAACCTGGGCTTTCTGCCAGGGGACCTGCAAGAGAAGGTCGATCCTTATTTGCGGCCGCTTTATGATGCCTTATACGATGTTATGGGACCTGATCAGACGGCGAAGGCGCTAGAACGAGGCTTGATCGAAATTGCACCTCTTGCTTATATGCGTGGGCGAACATTAGATGATGCATTCATTATTCTGGACGAAGCGCAGAATACGACCCCAGAGCAGATGAAGATGTTTTTGACTCGGCTTGGATTTGGATCCAAGATGGTCATAACAGGGGACGTTACGCAAATTGACTTGCCTAGAGGCAACAGCTCGGGTCTTGTAGAGTCAGCTCGCATTCTAAAAGACATCGAGGAGATTGGAATGGTGCATTTTGCCGAGCAGGATGTTGTTCGTCATTCCTTAGTACAGAAGATTATTATGGCTTACCAAAAGGAAAGCGAAAACCAAGAATAGAGAGGAATGTTCTCTATGCTGCAAGCACATCATTCCGGCAACGGAAGTGAGAAGACACCTGTCCAGAAGGCAGGGTGGAAATATAGCATTGGTGTAAGAGTTATTATTTTTATATGTCTGGGCGTTCTGTTCTATTTTGGAATGTCTGGAAGCGTATTGCCGGAGAAATTCGATATTGAAGTTGGACATAAGAGCGAGAAGGATATCGTGTCGCCAAAGCAGATTGAAGATAAAAAGGCGACATTGAAGGCGCAGGAGGAAGCGGTTGAAGCCATTTCCCCGATTTATCCTATTGTATCGATTCGTCAGGAGAAGCTCATTGATGACATTTTTTCACGAATAGAAGATATCAATAAGGACGATCTCATCTCTTTTTCTGAGAAGGTGGACTTATTTCGGCGTGTCATCCCGCAGATGTTCGAGGATCACGTCAGTAAATTTGTTCGTGACAGCCGCAACAATGATACATACTCCGCCACACTGCTTGATGAGATTGCCAAGCGTGTGAGTGAGCAGGCTTATCAAATTCCAGAAGAGACGTATATTAAGATTGCTCGCTTGACGCCAGAGGACGTGCAGGAGATGCGCCCTGTGGGAAGAGAGATCGTCGGCAAGCTTATGAGCGACTCGGTGCTCGATGCAAGCGGTGCGCGTACAAAGGTTGCCGAGCACGTGAATGCCAGCAGCCTCTCTAAGCGCTCGTCGCGCGAGGTAGTCCAAGAGCTTGTGCGGCTGTCCATTACGCCGAACAAATTCTTTGATGCTGAAGCAACGCAGCTTGCGAAGGATGAAGCGCGAGAAAAGACGCCTGTTGTCTACATCAAGCAGGGAGATGTCATCGTAAAGCGCGGACAAGTCATTACACAAGAAACGTACGATCTCTTGAAGGCAAACGATCTTCTTAAGACAGAAGTGAACTTATGGCCGCAGTTCGGCCTTCTGGTGCTCTCCCTTCTGTTCACGTTTGCCATCTATATGTACATTCGCCAGAACAGCCTGCACCGATTCAAGTACAATAATACGCAGCTGCTTATGCTGGCATTGATCTTCGGGATTGAGATCGTGCTGTACACGATTGTGGCGGCTGCCCAATCTGCCACAGTACATTACGTAGGCTTTTTGGCGCCAGCAGCGTTAGGCGTTATTTTAGTTACGCTGCTGCTTGATGTGTCTGCCGCGTATGTATCTGCAATCGTATTGAGCTTGGCGGGCAGCATCATCTTGAATCGCCAGCAGGATATTTTGTTTGATTTTAACTACGGACTCTTGAGCCTGGTGGTGTCCTTCGCCGCAATCTTTGCGCTAAGCCGTGCCAGCCAGCGATCTACGATTATCAAGTCCTGCATGATGGTCTGCATCTTCGGTGCGGGCTCCGTATTTGTGCTGTCGATCCTGCAGGATGGCTTGATGACGAGTCGAGAGACATTGTTCGCTGCGGGCTTTGCCTTTGCGAGCGGACTGGTTACAGCTGTGCTGGTGCTTGGCCTTATGCCATTTTTTGAGGCAACCTTCGGCATCCTGTCGGCGCTTAAGCTGGTTGAACTGTCGAGTCCGAATCAGCCGCTCCTGCGCAAGCTGTTGACAGAGACTCCGGGTACTTATCATCACAGCGTGATGGTCGGCAACTTGGCCGAACAGGCCGCTGAGGCGATAGGGGCTAACGGACTGCTCTGCCGTGTGGGTGCCTTCTATCATGATATCGGCAAGACGAAGCGTCCAAGTTACTTTATCGAGAATCAAACCAATATGGACAATCCACATGACTTTATCGATCCTGATCTCAGTGCGTCCATCATTACGGCGCATGCGCGTGATGGAGCGGAAATGCTGAAGGAGTACAAGATTCCGAAGCCAATCCGAGATATCGCTGAGCAGCATCATGGAACGTCCTTCTTGAAGTTTTTCTATTTCAAGGCACTGAAGCTTGCTGAGCAAGAAGGTGTGGAGCCTAGCTTTACAGAAGATGATTTCCGTTATCCCGGACCTAAGGCGCAATCTAAGGAAGCGGCCATTGTAGGGATCGCCGACAGTGTCGAGGCTGCTGTTCGTTCCCTTCGCCATCCAACCGTGGATCAGATTGAGTCCATGATCCAGAAGATCATTCGTGATAAGCTGGAAGACAACCAATTCAATGAATGTGATCTCACGATGAGAGAGCTTGATAGCATCGCTCATTCTTTGAAGGAGACCGTTATGGGCATATTCCACTCAAGAATTGAGTATCCGGACATGGTGAAGGATAAAGCAAGCAAGCCGCAAGGGATTCAAGAGCCGAAGCCGAGCCAACAAGGAACAGCTCAGTCTAAATCGCAGGACAACGTGGATTCAGTTTCCTCGTCTGCGCCATCCGAAGCCTCGGATATTTCCGAGAAAAAGGATTCCAACAGTAAAGAATAGTGAGGCGAAAGATGCGATGAGTGTAACGCTTGAATGGAATAACGAACAGGATAAATACCCTATATCTCCAGGATTGATCGCAAAGCTTGAGGAATTGCTGCAAGAGGCAGCAAAGCTTGAGTCAGTGACAGAAGGAGAGGTTGCACTTACCTTCGTAGACAATGAAGACATTCATGAATTGAATCGTGATTATCGAGGCATTGACCGTCCGACAGACGTATTATCCTTTGCTCAGCACGAATCGACTGATGAGGAATTGGATATTCTGTATGAAGTAGAGGATGAATCAGAGCTTGCTCAAATCGGCGATATGCTGGGAGATATAATCATCTCCGTCGAACGCGCTCAAGAACAGGCTGAAGAATTCGGACATTCCATCGAACGAGAGCTTGGATTCTTGTTCGTTCATGGATTTTTGCATTTGCTTGGCTATGACCATCAGGATGAGGCTAGTGAAAAAGTCATGATGGACAAGCAGGAACTGGTGCTCCAGAAGATTGGATTAACCAGATAATGAAGCGGCCTTGGCGAGATACATTCTATGTTGCTGTAGAAGGCATTGTCTATGCTTTTAACACCCAGCGCAATATGAAAGTTCATGCCATCATCACGTTTATGGTGATCCTTCTTGGCATTGTGGCCAGGCTTTCATGGATGGAATGGCTGTGGATCATGGCAGCGATAGCAATGGTGTTTGCTATGGAGCTGATGAATACAGCGGTAGAAGCTGTTGTTGATCTTGTGATGCCAGACCCTCATCCGCTGGCTAAGATTGCTAAAGACACCGCCGCGGGTGCAGTATTTATCACGGCGGTGTTTGCCGTCCTTGTAGGTGTGGTCATATTCGCTAAGCCGCTTTTTTATATTGCACGAACCATGCTACTCTGACTTAAAAGGATATTTATTCTTCCTAGGAGGCTACGCTTATGAATGGACAACAATTGATGGAGCAAGCGAAGCAAGCTCGTGAGAAAGCCTACACTCCTTATTCCCAATTTAAGGTAGGTGCGGCCCTGCTGGATGAAAGTGGACATGTGCATGCAGGCTGCAATGTGGAAAATGCTGCTTACGGACCGACGAATTGCGCAGAACGAACCGCGCTGTTCCGTGCCATAGCGGATGGATGCGAGGCTCGAAGCTTCAAAGCTATTGCGGTGATCGGGGATACTGCGACTCCGATTACGCCATGTGGTGTATGCAGACAGGTGCTGATTGAGCTGTGCGATCCTAAGATGCCTGTTTATATGGGGAACCTAAAGGGAGATTTTGTAGAGACTACGGTTGGAGCGCTGCTTCCTGGAGCATTTGATCAGGACAGTTTGGAAAGCGATCCGGCTCGTCAAGCATAAATGTAAATAAGAAGAACTTGTGGGCGCCCGTTATCGTCGAGGAAGACAAGGGGCGCCTCTTGCATGTATGATAAGGAATATATGATATACACCGAATATATGATATACACCTCGCAGCTAAGAGTTGGTTTGAAATCATTCGAAGAGGAGATTAATGATAGATGGAGCAACCAAAACATTCGTTTAAATCAGGATTTGTGGCAATAGTGGGCAGACCTAATGTAGGGAAATCAACGCTAATGAATCATGTCATTGGTCAGAAGATCGCCATTATGTCCGACAAGCCGCAAACCACTAGAAATAAAATCCATGGTGTGTATACAACCGACACGACACAGATTGTATTTCTGGATACGCCAGGTATTCATAAGAGAAAATCCAAGCTTGGCGATTACATGAATCAAACGGCTTTGAACACCTTGAATGAGGTGGAGGCAATTTTATTTCTCGTTGACGTAAGTACTGGACTCGGCGGAGGTGACCGCTTCGTCATCGAACAGCTCAAGAAAGTAAACACGCCGGTTATCCTTGTCATGAATAAGATTGATCAAGTGCATACCGATGCGCTACCGGCTATGATCCAGACGTATCATGAGCTGCATGAATTTGCTGCCATCGTGCCAATATCGGCCCTTACGGGCAATAATGTGGATCGACTGTTAGACGTAATTACTACGTATCTGCCTGAGGGACCACAGTATTATCCAAATGATCAAATTACGGATCATCCAGAGCAATTTGTCGTGGCAGAGCTTATTCGGGAGAAGATTCTTCAGAATACGCGTGAAGAGATTCCCCATTCCATTGCCGTTGCGATAGAAGACATGAAGGTACAGGACAATGGGGTTGTCTACATTGCTGCGGTTATTTATGTGGAGCGCGATTCGCAAAAGGGGATTATTATCGGCAAAAAAGGAGCGCTGCTTAAGGAAGTCGGCAAGCAGGCGCGAGCTGATATCGAAGCGCTGCTTGGCTCTAAGACCTTTATGGAGCTGTGGGTTAAGGTGAAGAAGGATTGGCGCAATCAAGACCGGGTCCTTCGCGATCTTGGCTTTAGACATGATGCTTAATCGTTAAGCTCAGTCCGACCTTCTACTAACAGAATCGAATAGGTAATGTCAAGTGCCTGGGCTCGCAAACACTCAGCCAATTATTGCAACGGATATTCCCCCTTTGATGGAAACATCATAAATCTATGACGAAGTCATTTTACAAGAGGGGGATTTACGTATGCGTGATTTCTCGTGGAACGTGTTTGCAATGACTGGTGATGTGGATGCTTATATACTGTATTCGCATATTCGAAACCTGGACGAGCCGACAGAGCTTGAAGTGGAAGAACAAGAAACGCTAGAGCAGACCGTAGAGTGAATATGGCTTGTCGCATGGGAGGCGAAGGCGAAGGATGCTGTATCGGGTTGAGGGTATTGTCATCCGCAGTATGGACTATGGGGAAGGCAACAAAATCATTACACTGTGCACCAAATCGCATGGGAAGATGGGCGTATTGGTCCGAGGTGCGAAGAAGGTGCGCAGTCGCCATGCTGCGGCGACTCAATTATTTACATATGGCGAATATGTTTTTTTTCGAGGCATGGGTCAGATCGGCACGTTGAATGGATGTGAAATTCTAGAATCCCATCATGAGATCAGGGAGCAGCTCCATGCCGCTGCATACGCCTCTTATGCAGTTGAGCTTGTCGACAGGGCGTTGCAGGATGAAGAGGCAGGAGGATATATGTTTGAGCAGCTTCTTGCCTATCTTCAAGGCTTGTGCGAGGGCAAAGATGAGCAAGTTATGACGCATCTTTTCGAGATGAAGCTGTGTCAGGCTGTTGGTGTGGCGCCTGAGCTTAATAGCTGCGTGTGCTGCGGTCGGAACGATCAGCTGGTCTCTTTTGGCTGGAGGCTCGGGGGAGCTGTGTGCTCCACCTGCCGCAAAAGGGAGCATTCACAGTACCTGTCGCCGCTGCCTATATTGAAGCTGCTGCAGGTATTTGCTCATACAGATCTCCGAAGAGTCGGAAATGTGAAGGTAAAGCCCGAGACCAAGCAATTCCTTCGCACCTGCATGCGCGGGTACATGGATACGCATGTAGGTGTTCGCTGCAAATCCACAAGCTTTATCGAGCAGATGGAGAAATATGACCTTGCTCCGCCGAAGGTGCAGGAGAAGCCAGAGCAGCATACTGAAAAGCTTGAAGAGCAAGTACAAGATGATGCGAAGCTCGCTTGGAATCAAGATATTAAACTTGACGAATGATTATACATTCGCTATGATATCATTTATAGCTTTACAAGATTATAGCCTTGCTATGATGAAGAAAGTAATTGGTTGCAGTTCGCAATAAGCGATTCAGGGATGGTGGAAGCCTGAACGAACGGACGAATGAAAGGGCACTTCGGAGCAGGATTATTGAAGAAAGTGGATGGATTCATGATAGGGCTTCTTGTTAGGGAAGCATCCTTTCGGAATGTATCAAGTAGGGTGGAACCGCGGGAGACAACCTCTCGTCCCTACGTCTGGCATCAGGCGTAAGGACGGGGGTTTTTTGTGCTTTAAGATAAAGGGTAGAGCGCAATGAATGACCGCATACGTCAGAAGCCTTCTCGTTTACATGAATCAAACCAGAAGGAGTGAGTCGCATGAATTTTCAAAAAATGATTCTGACTTTGCAGCAATTTTGGGCAGAGCAGAACTGCATCATCGTACAGCCGTATGATGTGGAAAAAGGCGCGGGTACCATGAACCCGATGACCTTCCTTCGTTCCATCGGTCCTGAACCATGGAATGTTGCTTATGTGGAGCCATCCAGAAGACCAGGGGACGGTCGTTACGGCGAGAACCCGAATCGATTGTATCAGCATCATCAATTCCAGGTCATTATGAAGCCATCTCCAGACAATATTCAAGAGCTCTATCTCGAAAGCTTGGTGCGCCTTGGCGTTGACCCATCCGTTCACGATATTCGCTTTGTCGAGGACAACTGGGAATCCCCAACACTAGGAGCATGGGGGCTTGGATGGGAAGTATGGCTTGATGGCATGGAAGTTACACAGTTCACTTATTTCCAACAAGTAGGCGGCATTGATGCGCATCCTGTTGCTGTAGAGATCACTTATGGCTTGGAGCGCCTTGCGTCTTATATTCAGGATAAGGAAAATGTGTTCGATCTCGAATGGGTCGATGGCATCACTTACGGCGATGTATTCCATCACCCAGAGTACGAGCATTCCAAATATACGTTTGAAGTGAGCGACATCCAAATGCTGTTCCAATTGTTCAACACGTACGAGGCTGAGGCTAATCGCGCGATGGCAGAGCACCTTGTATTCCCAGCCTATGATTATGTGCTGAAATGCTCACACACCTTCAACTTGCTCGATGCTCGCGGCGCGATCAGTGTTACAGAGCGTACAGGCTTTATTACACGCGTACGCAATCTGGCGCGACAAGTGGCAGCGACCTATTACGAGGAACGCGAGAAGCTTGGCTTCCCATTGTTGAAGAAAGGAGAGGATCAGCATGCCTAAGCATATCCTTTTGGAAATTGGAATGGAAGAAGTGCCTGCCCGCTTTATGCGCGCAGCCATGGAGCAATTGAAGGAGCGTACAGCCAAGTGGCTGCAAGAAGCGCGAATTCAACATGAAGGCATTCTTACCTATGGATCGCCTCGCCGCTTGACAGTGCTTATCCAAGACGCTGCTGACAAGCAAAGCGACGTGCACGAGGAAGTCAAGGGCCCTGCTCGCAAGATAGCGCTTGACGAGAACGGTGAATGGTCTAAGGCAGCTCAAGGCTTTGCAAGAAGCCAAGGCATCACGCCTGATCAGTTTTTCTTTAAAGAGCTGAATGGCGTGGAGTATGTTTATGCAAACAAGAGCAGCATGGGATCAGAGACCAGCGATGTGCTTGTTGAAGGGCTGTCCGGTATTATTACAGCGATGACATTCCCTAAAAACATGCGCTGGGGTGCTCATGAGATGCGGTTTGTACGTCCGATTCGTTGGATGGTCGCCCTTCATGGCACAGCGATTATTCCGCTTGAATTTGCTCAGGTCAAAGCAGGAAATGTAACGCGAGGACACCGCTTCCTCGGTCAGGACACGATTATTGAGGAACCCTCTCAATACGTGGAAAAACTGCGTGAGCAATATGTGATTGTTGATATTGAAGAGCGCGAGCAATTGATCGTTGAACAGATCAAAGCCCTTGCCAAAGAGCATGACTGGGATATTGGCATGAAGGAAGATCTGCTTGAGGAAGTCTTGTTCCTCGTGGAATATCCTACAGCGCTATACGGCTCATTCGATGAGTCCTTCCTCCATATTCCTAAGGAAGTGCTCATTACATCCATGCGAGAGCATCAGCGCTACTTCCCGGTCTTTAACAAGGATGGGGAACTGCTGCCTCACTTCGTAACGGTGCGCAACGGAGATTCAAAAGGCATTGAAGAAGTGGCTCGCGGCAATGAGAAGGTACTGCGCGCTCGCTTGTCTGATGCCAAATTCTTCTACGCGGAAGATCAGAAGCTTGAGATTGCTGCTTGCAATGCGAAGCTTGACCAGATCGTCTTCCATGAAGAACTAGGAACACTCGGAGACAAAGTTCGTCGAGTGACGAAGATCGCTGACCAATTGGCTGAGGCGATTCAAACCGATGCACAAACAAGAACGCTTACTAATCGAGCGGCAGCTATCTGCAAGTATGACCTCGTTACACAAATGGTCTATGAGTTCCCTGAGCTGCAAGGCGTCATGGGCGAAGATTATGCTTTGAAGCTTGGTGAGCATCCAACAGTAGCACGTGCCGTTAACGAGCATTATAAGCCGCGTTATGCTGGAGATCCTGCCCCTGAGACAACAGTCGGAGCATTGGTGAGCATGGCGGATAAGCTAGATACAATGGTAGGGTGCTTCGCCATTGGCATTATTCCAACAGGCTCCCAAGACCCTTATGCATTAAGAAGACAGGCTACAGGCGTGGTACAGATTCTGCTTGAGCGCAATCTTCCTATTCAATTAACAACCTTGTTTGATATCACGATCCAAGTGTTGGATAATGAGGGATTGTTGAAACGAAACAAGGATGAAGTACGTAAAGACTTGTATGAGTTCTTCGGTCTTCGTGTCAAAAATGTATTGTCGGAGCAGGTGCGATATGACGTTGTAGATGCGGTTATGGCAGCTGGCTATGACGATGTGAAGTATGCGATCGAGCGCGGAGCGAGCCTGATGCAGGCCGTGCAGGTGGAGTCATTCAAGACGGTTGTGGAGTCATTCAATCGGGTTGCTAATCTAGCTTCGAAGGCGGCAACGACAGCTGTCGAGGCATCGCTGTTTGATCAATCCGAAGAGCAGAAGCTATATGACAGCTGGCAGTCGGCAAGCGCGAGCTACAAAGTAGCAGGCAGCACAGACGAAGCCCTCGCTGCGCTTAGCAGCATGGAGCAAGCGATTACGGACTTCTTCGAACATGTGATGGTAATGGCAAAGGATGAAGCCGTGAAGAACAACCGTCTGGCCTTGCTTAAGCTGATTGCGGATGATTTGAAGCAGTTCGCTGATTTCTCCAAGCTGGTTTGGGCGTAAGACGGACTCTTTTCGCCCATTACCATCGTTTTAAGTGGACTTGTGAAGCTGTGTTATCACCTGAAATATAGATAAAGAGGCCGCGAGACATGAAGAGATCTCCAATCTCTGACATGTTTCGCGGTTTTTGTGGGCATTTGACACATATTGAAGACCAATTTTTGAAAAGCTATTTTTAATTGCAGGAATTTTCGAACTTACAGCGTATATAATATACGAATCATGTAAGCTTCAGAAGTGACATGACCTTAACGTGGACAATGGAATCATGTTAAGTCAATGCGTGTTGTGGATACGTTTTTAGTCTCGGATTGGTGATGGTAAATGAAGCGAATCATATCGATCATTGTGGATGCAGATGCTTGCCCGGTTAAGGATGAAGTGCTGGCTGTCAGCCGTGAATACGGTGTGGATGTGCGATTTGTAGCATCCTACGCTGCTTACACGCACTTTCCATCTGAGCAGGAGCTTGTAAAGTGGGTATTCGTTGATCAGGATTATCAGGCGGCAGATATGTATATTGCAAATCATGCGCGGTCAGAGGATATAATCGTAACGAACGATTATGGTTTGGCCGCGCTCTGTTTGCCAAGAGGGGCCATAGTTCTAACGCCAAGAGGCAAACAACTGGATGCGTCGAATCTTGATGATCTTCTTACAAGCCGACATCTTGCAGCAAAAGCCCGTCGCGCTGGGCAGCGAACAAGAGGCCCGCGGCCGATGACAGAGGATGATCGCGCGTTTTTCCAACATAAATTGACAAAACTTTTGCTTCATTTGCAGGAGAACCATGCAACATAGCGAATAGTATATTTGTTCGATTGAAGGTGATGAGGCTGTGCACGGAAAAGGACTTATTCCTGAAGAATTCATCTCCGAGGTACTGAAGCATAATGATATTGTCGATGTCGTCGGCAAATACGTGCATTTGACGAAGCAGGGGAAGTATCTCAAGGGATTATGCCCATTTCATTCCGAGAAGACACCGTCATTCACTGTGACGCCGGACAAGCAAATTTACCACTGCTATGGCTGTGGCGCAAGCGGTAATGTCATTCATTTTGTAATGGGAATTGAAGGTTATTCATTCCCAGAGGCCGTCAAACAATTAGCAGAGGATGTAAGCCTGAACTTCCAATGGGATACCCTTTCCATGGAGCGAAGTCCGCAGCATGAAGCTAGGGAACAGATTATTGAAGCTCACGAGCTGGCAGCAAAGCTGTACCATTATATACTGATGAATACGGTTCATGGCCAGGAGGCGCTTGCGTATTTGCGCGAGAGAAGCTTCTCCGACAAGCTTATTGAACAGTTTCAAATGGGGTATGCACCCCCTCAATGGGATACACTTGTGCAGCTGCTCATGAAGCGCAATTTTCCTCTTCGCTTGATGGAGCAAGGCGGATTGATCTCGGCTAGACACCAGCAGGAAGGGTTTGTTGATCGCTTCCGTGACCGTGTTATGTTCCCGATCTGGGATCGCAACGGCAAAGTCGTAGGCTTTTCTGGAAGAATAATGGGAGAAGGACAGCCGAAGTACTTGAATTCGCCTGAGACGATGGTCTTTAACAAGTCTAAGCTCTTATACAATCTTCATCAGGCTAGACCCCAGATCAAGCGAACAGGACAAGTGGTGCTGTTTGAAGGCTTTGCGGATGTGATTCAAGCCTGGAACGGCGAGGTGCTGAACGGGGTTGCGACGATGGGAACTGCTCTGACTCAAGAGCATGTAACTGCCTTGAAGCGACTTACAGATCGTGTAGTTATTTGTTTTGATGGCGATGATGCCGGACAAGCTTCGACATTGAAGAGTGTGCCTATGCTTGAAGCGGGGGGATTGCATGTAGCGGTTGCCATGCTGCCGGATCGACTAGATCCAGACGAGTACTTGAAGAAGTATGGAGCGGAGCGATTCAGACATACAATCCTGGCTGCGGCAGTAACTCCGGCTAAATTCCAATTGCTAAGTTTGCGAAAACATCATACCTTGCTCGAAGATGATGGAAAAAGGCGTTACATGGACGAAGCGATGAAGGTTATTGCACCTATTGACTCGCCAGCTGAGCGTGAGATGCATTTGAAGGAGCTGTCAGCTCAAGTGGATATATCGCTTGAAGCGTTGAAGCAGGAATGCTTTGAGGTTCGGCAGAAGCTTCAAAAAATGCATTATGGCGGGGATAATCCAGACAATTGGTGGAATAATGATAGGAATGATAAGCGAAGTATGGCTCCACCTACGCTGAAGCCAGCTTATGTTTATGCAGAGCAGCGGCTGCTTGCTCTTATGTTTCAAGATGCCGAGGTTGCTTTATATGTTGAGGAAAGACTCGGCGAACAATTCAATGTAGATGATCATGCGGCGCTCGCCGCTTATCTATATGCTTACTATACCCAAGGGAAAGAACCGGATTTTAGCCGTTTTATGGCCACCCTGCACGATGATCGCTTGGAGCAGACGGCTGCGTCCATCTCATTGGCAGAGGTCCCCTTGAGTTATGATCATGCGCTGCTCAATGATTACATTGATCTTATCAAGAAGGTGCCGAGACAGCGTGAGGTCGAGAGCAAAAAAGAACAGATCGTGCAAGCAGAACGTGCTGGAGATGTGCTGCTTGCTGCTAAGATTGCACAAGAAATTATTGCCCTAGAGCAAGAACTGAAGCGTTAGCCGAGGAGTCTAGGGAGGAGGGAGTCGGAATATGGCGAATGATCAACATACTGGACTAGAAGCCGAGGCTGCTTTAGATCAGGTCAAAGATCAGTTGATTGAGCTCGGAAAGAAGCGAGGGACATTAACGTATAAAGAGATAGCTGAGAGATTGTCTACGTTCGAGCAAGACGCCGATCAGATGGATGAATTCTATGAGCAGCTAAATGATAATGGAGTTGAGATCACGGAGAACGAGGAGCTCAATACAAGCCCTACGCATGCCGAACCTGGTCATGAGGAACATGACGATTTCCATTATGATGATGATCTTTCATTGCCGCCAGGCATCAAGATTAATGACCCTGTTCGTATGTACCTGAAGGAGATTGGACGTGTTCCGCTCTTATCTGCTGAGGAAGAGATTGAACTCGCAGAACGTATTGAGAATGGAGACGAAGAAGCGAAGAAGCGTCTAGCGGAAGCCAATCTTCGCCTCGTTGTAAGTATTGCCAAGCGTTATGTAGGACGCGGAATGCTGTTCCTTGACCTGATTCAAGAAGGTAATATGGGTCTTATCAAGGCGGTAGAGAAGTTTGACCATCGCAAAGGGTTCAAATTCAGTACGTATGCTACATGGTGGATCCGTCAGGCGATTACGCGTGCCATTGCCGACCAAGCACGTACGATCCGTATCCCGGTTCATATGGTGGAGACAATTAATAAGCTGATTCGTGTATCCCGTCAGCTCCTGCAAGAGCTTGGGCGTGAACCGACGCCAGAAGAGATTGCCGCAGAGATGGAACTTAGCGTAGAGAAGGTTCGTGAGATCATGAAGATTGCTCAGGAGCCAGTATCCTTAGAGACACCGATAGGTGAAGAGGATGATTCTCATCTTGGAGACTTTATCGAGGACCAAGAAGCGCTGGCGCCAGCAGATGCTGCAGCATATGAGCTTCTGAAGGAGCAGCTAGAAGACGTACTCGATACTTTGACAGAACGTGAAGAGAATGTACTGCGTCTTCGTTTTGGCCTTGATGATGGCCGTACACGTACGCTTGAGGAAGTAGGTAAAGTGTTCGGCGTTACTCGTGAGCGTATTCGCCAGATAGAAGCGAAAGCCCTTCGTAAGCTTCGCCATCCAAGCCGAAGTAAGCGTCTTAAAGATTTCTTAGAATAGTGATTCCATGGATAGACCTTCTGTCGGCTGCCTAAGCTCGTACAGCGAGGTCTATTCTTCCTTATTCCTGCTGCTTCATGCAACCCTTTCAATATGACGTGAGAGTAAGGAGGATATAGACACTGGACACGGAACAAAAACATTTTATGAGGCAGGAAATTCAAAATTGGCGTAAAAGCCGGATACTGCCAGAAACATACTGTGATTTCCTGCTTACCTTATACGGGCTTGAGGCTGACAATCCAGCGCAAGCTCAATCAAGTCATTCGCAACAGCACTGGACCGATAAAGTCCTGTCCTTGACAATGAGGCAAAGTTTGACTGTTTTTATCAGTATTGCCTTCATTTGTATTGTTGGAATTTATTTTACCGTTTTTCCTTTGCCATTGCAAATATTGACCGTTGGAAGCCTCTTTTTTTTATTAGGCATTCGTGCGGTAAAAGTAAAAGAAGGTCACGCGGCAGCACGTTCCTTCCTCATGGGAGCGGGTCTGACTGTATTAAGCATCGGCGGTTACTGGATATTGACACAGCTTGAAGGCATTACAGCAGAAGAATGGCATTATTATCGGATTGGCTTCTTGCTGTTGGCTGCTGCATTGTGGTGCCTATGCGGTAACATGATTCGAAGCGCTTGGATTCAGTGGATAGGCGTGATGCACGGAGCTGTCGTCTACGCCCTCATGATTATGAAGACATTGCCAGAGATGAACAGTCTATTGCTGCAGTGGCTGTGGATACCCGAAAGCTTCTTGCTGGTTTGGCTGGCTTGGATGGTTCATAAGCAGAAGCGAGGCTTATCAGGTGCGCTGCTGCTAAGCGCACTATCGTGCATCATCGCGCCAGAACTGATGCAGTTCTTTCGTTCTGATATTGATTCAAGCTGGCTTGTTCAAGTGGAGAGCATTCTGCTCGCCAAGCTGTTAACGCTTTTTCTTATCGCTTTTTATTTTCGAAAACAGTGGGTGAAATGGATTCGTGACAATGAAACTGTCTAGACGTTTACAATGTATTGCTGATCTTGTGCCAAAAGGAAGCCGTATGGCGGATATCGGCTCAGATCATGCGCTTCTGCCGGCTTATCTGGTCAAAGTAGGGATTGTGCCTTTTGCTGTTGCTGGTGAAGTCAATCAAGGTCCCTATGAAGCGGCTCTTCGTCAAGTTAAAGGCAGCTTGATTGAAGATCAAGTTCAAGTCAGGCTGGGTGATGGGCTCGCTGTTCTCACTCCTAACGAAGTAGACTGCATAACGATTGCGGGTATGGGCGGCAGTCTGATTGCAAGCATACTCGATAAAGATTCTGCCAAGCTGGAAGGCGTGAGCACGCTTGTGCTTCAGCCTAATGTAGGGGAAGAGTTTGTCCGAAGCTGGCTGAGTAAGCACGGCTGGCTTCTTGTCGAGGAGCATATTTTGGAGGAAGACGGAAAGATATATGAGATTCTACTTGCTGTCAAGCAAGATGAAGACACCTTCAGCGTAGAGGATAAATTGCTGTATACAGAGCAGAAGCTAGGGAATGTGACCTTGGATCGGCAGTGGCTCATGCAGCTTGGTCCACATCTTATCCGCGAGCCTAATGATATTCTTATAAGAAAGTGGAGCAGTGAAATTGCGAAGCAGGACAAGATTCTGGCTACGATGGCGGCAACAAGCTCAGAAGAAGTAAAGGTGAAGCGTGAACAATTCGAAGCGTATAAAAAAGCATTGGAGGAGATTGTAGCATGCTGGCAAAAGGACAGACGATCATTCAATGGATGGAAAAACTAGCACCGAAATCTCTCGCCGTGCCTGATGATCGGATCGGGCTTCAGCTAGGATCGCTGCAGCGGGAAATCAATCGAGTGCTGATTGCGCTAGATGTGACAGAAGAGGTTGTGGATGAAGCGATTGCTCTGGGCGCAGAGCTGATCATTGCGCACCATGCGATTATTTTCAGACCTCTTAAGGACTTGCAGACCGATACCCCTCACGGACGCCTTTATGAGAAACTGATCAAGCATGACATCGCGGTATATATTAGTCATACCAATTATGATATTGCGGATGGCGGAATGAATGACTTGATGGCTGATGCGCTTGGCTTGCAAGGAACAAAGGTGTTGTGGAAGACAGGGGAGGACAAGCTTGAGAAGCTCGTCGTCTTTGTTCCTAAGACACATGAGGACAGCGTACGTACTGCAATCTTGGATACAGGAGCTGGGCATATCGGCGACTACAGTCATTGCAGCTTCAATCTTCAAGGAACAGGGACCTTCAAACCATTGGAAGGGACAAATCCTTATATCGGCACGACAGGGACTGTTGAGCACGTTGAGGAAGTCCGCATCGAAACGATTATACCCTCATCGATCAGAAGCCGTGTGCTTCGAGCTATGCTCAAGGCTCATCCCTATGAAGAGGTCGCTTATGATCTCTATCCAATAAGCCTGGAAGGCAAATCCTATGGGCTTGGAAGAGTCGGCAAGCTGGAGCAGCCTAAGCCTCTTGCTCAAGTCGCTGAGCTTGTCAAGGAGCGCTTCGAGGTCCCTTATGTCCGTGTAGTCGGCGATCTGGGCCGCGAGATACGAAAGGTGGCCGTTCTCGGAGGATCAGGCGGTAGAAGTGTGAAGCATGCATTGTTCCATGGAGCCGATGTGCTGGTAGCGGGCGATATCGATTATCACACTGCGCATGATGCGCTTGTCGCTGGCTTATGCATCATCGATCCAGGCCATAATGCCGAGAAGATCATGAAGAAGAGCGTAACAGATCGTCTTCAAAGTATGGCAGTGGAACAAGGTGCCAAGACCACTTTCCATGCATCTAATATTGCTACCGAACCCTTTCATTTTATGTAAAAGTTGAGTATTGAGTTTCTCTTGCGAACCTAGTATACTTACGAATGTTGCCGGAAAGTTTGTCAGACAATCGCTGGTGAGGTAGCTCACGAGAGGAAAGTCCGGGCTCCATAGGGCAGGATGCTGGATAACGTCCAGTCAACGCAAGTTGAAGGATAGTGCCACAGAAATGGACCGCCGATGGCCGCTTGCGGCACAGGCAAGGGTGGAACCGTGGTGTAAGAGACCACGAGGAACGCTGGTGACTTCGTTCCTGGTAAACCCCATCTGGAGCAAGACCTAATGAGACACATGCCCTGCGAAGGGCAGCCTTAGCCCGAGGTGTGTCTGGGTTGGTCGCTTGAGCGGCTTAGCAATATGCCGCCTAGATAGATGATTGTCTCCTAGTAGTGGAAGGGTTGTTCCCGCAACACCACGAACGGTACAGAACCCGGCTTATGCCAAGCTTTCCATCACTGCAACTTATTACTACAATTTAACAAGGGTGCTTCATTCGTCACTAAGACGAGGAAGCACCCTTTTTATACGCATATATGTGTGTCAAGGTTAATCAATAGGAGAGACAATGTCCGTTCTGCTCATGCTCATCTATCAGGTAATATCGCTACAGGCACACAACGATGCACCCATGACTTAGATCATTATCGATGCGATCCGAGCTTATTAAGAAAGCGTGATACCATGCTTGACAGCTTGCGGTCTACGTTTTGCGGATACATCGACAGCGAGCTTTGACGCTGTGATGCCATGCTCAGTGCTCGTTCGACGTCAATCGCGCCGTAGCCAAAATAATTATCCTTCCCCCCAGATCCTAAGTCAGCAGCGCTTTGACGCATAATATCATACACCTCTGTGTTGCGAAGCGACGGATTGATGGATCGAATGAGACCAGCAAGAGCGCTTACGTGAGGCCCGGCCATGGATGTGCCGGATAAGGCTGCGTACTGGTTGTCTGGATAGGTGCTGGCAATAGATGTTCCTGGCGCAACCACGTCGACATAGTTGCCGTAATTCGAATAGCTGGCCTTCGTGTTGTCCTGATTCGTTGCAGAGACAGCGAACACCTCGGGATAGGCTGCCGGGAAACCAGGCTGGCTTGTATTGTCATTGCCTGTAGCAGCAACCAGCACGACATCCTTGTCGTATGCATATTTGACCGCATCATGAAGGAAAGCGCCGTCTGCATAGTTGCCAAGGCTCAGGTTGATGACCTTCGCCCCTTGGTCGGTAGCCCATATAATGCCCTCTGCGACAGAATACGAGGTGCCAGCTCCTGTGCTGTCCAATACCTTCACAGGCAAGATAGGATTATTCCAAGTCATGCCGGCAATACCCTCGTGATTGTTGACTTCTGCCCCAATTATGCCTGCGACATGGGTGCCGTGCCCAACATCATCGTTTGGCGTTGTATTAGGATCAATGACATTATAACCCTTTAGCAGCTTGGACTTTAGATCCCAATGCTTCGTATCTACCCCTGTATCGACCACGGCAATGGTCACATCGCCGCTTCCCTTTGTCAGCGACCAGCCTTCATTCGCTTTGATCAGAGGAAGATTCCATTGATAAGGCTTATAAAACACATCGTTGGGCTCGTTCGATGTATTGTCTGCCATCGGTCGGAACGTGCGGGCATTGAGGCTGGTAGGTGTTCCGTCCGGGCGTTTTATATCATTGGTCATATACAGATAATGCGGCTCCGTATACATCGGATCATACTGGGAGAAGTACTGCTTCAGCTCTTCCATCCCCATTGCTTTGGACTTGAAAATGTAAGTATATCCTGATTTACGCACATGGGTGCAGGATATATCCTGTTTGATTTGATTCAGCTGCTCCTCGGTAGGAGGCGTGCGGAACCGAACGACCAATTCATCTTTATAGTAATGGCTAGTGCCCTGATTGTCTTCTCCATCCTTGACGGCAATATCCTTCATGGAGTTCGTGTCCACTGATTTGACCTGATATTTATGCTCTCTTGGATAAGGAACCATCCGCAGGTTGCGAAGCTGATGGTTGCGAATATTCTCGACCACCTGTTGGTTTACGATCGCGACAACGCCAAACGGAGAAGCTGCACCGCTCTTAGGGATACCTATAACGACATGCTGCTTTCCATTGATCTGCAGATTAGGAGAACGGTATTCCTTGCCTAGACTAACATGACGCTCGCCAGCGCGTATGTAGGTCGTAAGCTTCTTGTATACCTCGGGCTTATCCTTATGCGGGATGCTGCCGCTAGAGATGGCTTGTTTGTTCGATTTGTTGATCCAATACACATATTCAACATGCGGATGTGCGTCAACAAAAGATCGGATCTTGCTTGTTAGCTGCTGAGCGCTTAATGTCGACCACTCTGCAAGCCCTGTTTGAATATCGTTCATGGCATCGTGCTGTGAGAGCTGTCTTGTGATATTGACATCCTGCTGCAGAATATGCTGCTTTGATATGCGTTCAGCAGAAGCAGTGTGCACCTTAGCCTGCTTGTTGGACGGGCCTGTGCTGTTCCACAACAAAGGAACAGCCAGTACGGCAATTCCTAGTGCAGTAAGTCCGATTACGGTCCCTTTACGCATTGCGTATCCCTCCATTAATCCTTGAATTCATTTCTGGTCATGCAAATGATTGCCTCATGATGTAGGTTGAAACGAAGAGATGCAGATTATGCAGATGTGTAATTTAGGGAAAGTTTGGGTGGAAAGGAGTACCCTTTCCTATAAAATTGTGGTAGGATGTTGGTGCAAGCATTCATACTCAAATTGAAGCTACATACATGATTAATTGCCAGCCATATTTTTTAAAAGGATCGTTTAAGGGGGAGCAGACATGCCAGCATCCAATGTGAAGCAACTTTGTGAAGTCTCAAGAGAGAAACTGAAATTTGTAAATGAAAAATTGGAGTCTTTCCTTAATACGCACACGCTGCCGGAGCTTGTTCAAGACGTGCAAGAGGAAGAAACGGTAAGCTTCTATACAGGTTTCTTAAGTGATCTTCGCCATTTGCTTGTATTCTCTGAAGTCAGCTATGAGAAGTTGGGTGTAACGCTTCGCAGAGCGAAGTTCGATCTGGATTTTGCTGAACGAGCGCTGTATGATGTATACCATCAAGTGGTCAATGCCTACTTCTATCCTAAGAATGAATGCTACTCCGAGGATGGACGCTATGCTTATACCGGACAAGATGCAATTCGTTTCCGCATGAAGCCGATTCGCCCTGTACGTGATATTGTCTTGGAGATTAATAAGATCTTTGAAGAGCTGCGAGATGAATTGTCTTATTTTGAAAGCGATTATTTGACGCAGCGCAAGATGCAGGGGACAAAGTAATCTGGTTGGCTAAAGAAGCCCAGCCTTGCGGCAAGGATGAGAGGCGTGGATGATATTTTTACGATATAAATATAAATTGATATAGGAGCTTCCTTCAGGGGAAGCTCTTTTTTTTGTTAGCGCAAGTTGGAATCAGTTGTCGGGAGTACCCTTCACCTCTTCAGGAGAACCTCATAATGGAGGTGATATCATGACACAGGAGACATTTGTGAAATGCAGTGTTTCAAACTGTCATTTTTGGGGACAAGGAAATAAATGCCAGGCAGCTTCAATTGCCATTGATATTGACGCTCATGCAACGAAACTGATGGAGGAATATGCTGATGAGCTTAATGGTCTTCATCAAGATTGTGCTTCCACATCTTCTGTAACCTGCTGCAAGACGTTTAAGCCCAAAGATGCTAACGGCTGCTGAAAAGAGAGTGATGAATCATGAAGCATGATTATCGTTTCCAAGGCCGTCGCATAAAGCGAACACGAGAACGTGCTGAACAAGCAGAAGCTCATTCCTATAAGGAAGAGATCGCTCAAGAGCTGACGGCTCCGTTGTCGGCTGGTCGCTTAAGCGAGGTCAATGCGGAAGCTGAGGAAGAATCCAAAACATTCTCCGCTGTTATTGGAGTCGTTGCCGTTTTGTTCGCTTTTGTCTCTTTTTTCTTTTTCCCTTTTATTATGGGACTTACCAGTATTGCGTTAGGGGTATTTGCTTACTTTCAAGGCAGCCAAACAGCTGGTTTTACCGCTGCCGTGCTCGGACTTGTTGCCTTTTTGATGGCGATAATGTTCATTTAGCTCCTGCAAGGGCGTGAGGGTAATTTCTTTCACGCTCTTTTTTACGTGTAATCTTGAATTGCTGATCGTTAAAAAGATGGAGATTTGACACCAAAACGTGTACAATAGGAATGTTATATTGATCGACTCTTGGATCAACAACGGATGCCTGCCATCTGTTTTGATCTTTTTTGCTGTTAATGGAACGGGTATGCTGACTTTACGGTCATCCTAATGATAAGGAGGGTAATCACATGAGTACAACATCGGTTATTTATGCCGATCATAGCGCGTCAACACCTCCTCATCCTGAGGTGATCCGGACGTTAACCGAAGTGACACAACGCATCTACGCGAATCCATCCTCCATTCATGAGTGGGGAGGACAAGCTGATCAGCTTGTGCAGCGCGCTAGAGCAGTGATTGCAGAAGCGCTCAGAGTAAAGCACTCGGAGGTGCTGTTTACCTCTGGAGCCACAGAGAGCAACAATCTTGCTGTATTTGGCGTCGTTCGCGCCATGCAGTCACAAGGAAAGCCAGTGCATGTTATTGTATCCAAGATTGAACATGCATCCGTGTACGCCTGCTATGAGCAGCTGGAGCGTGAGGGAGTGGAGGTCACCTATTTGCCGGTGAATGCCTCAGGCCTAGTCGAGCCAGAGCAGCTGAAGCTCGCCCTGAAGCCCCATACAGCGCTTGTCAGCATTATGCATGTTAACAATGAGACAGGCAGCATACAGCCGCTTAAGGAACTCGGTGCGCTCATTAAGGCTGAGAGCCGCGCTCTATTCCATGTTGACGGTGTTCAAGGCCTAGGCAAGCTGCCAGTGGAGCTTGCGAGCTGGAAGGTGGATCTGTACAGTCTTTCAGGTCACAAGATCCGTGCTCCAAAAGGGGTCGGTTTGTTGATTCATCGAGGGCAATTCCCGCTAAAGCCGCTTATGTACGGCGGATCACAAGAAAAAGGGCTTCGGCCGGGGACGATGAATGTTCCAAGCATCGTTGCCTTGGCAAAAGGCGTTCGGCTTGCGACTGAAGGCCAAGAGGCGGCTTATGGACAGCTAAGACAGCTTCACGATCAACTTGTTGATTATCTACAGACACAGCCGCAGCTCATCATAAACAGCCCGTTGGAAGAAGCATTTGGTGCGCCCCATATCATCAATATATCTTTTGTGGGGATGAAGCCTGAGGTGGTGGTGCACGCGATGGAGAAGAGAGGCGTCATCTTGTCCACTCAATCCGCATGTTCCTCGAAGCTTGACAAGCCAAGCCGCGTATTGACCGCCATGACTAAGGACAACGCTAGGGCAGCGAGCGGACTTCGCATTAGTCTAGCTCCAGACATGACGCTTGAACAGGTGGAACTCATTGCAAAAGCGCTGGCGGAGACGGTGAACGAGCTTAAAGGGCTTATTCGTTAAGAAAGGGTGTCAAAAAGTGATGGAATACGATATGATACTGCTCCGTTATGGAGAGATTACGATAAAAGGGCGCAACCGCAGCCGATTTGAGAAAGCCGCTCACGAACATGTGAAGGCGGTTCTGGCTCCATTCCCACAAGCACGGATTATTAAGGAGTTCGGACGCTTATATATTGAGGCGAATGGCGAACCGATCCAGGAGATGATTCAGGTACTGCGACATGTTTTTGGCATTGTGTCACTGAGCCCTGTCAAGCGAGCGCCATCTGAATTTGATGCGGTGTTGAAAACAGCGATGGAGATGGTTGAGGAATACAATCCAGCGCCTGGCACTACCTTCAAGGTAACGGCTAGAAGAGCATGGAAGAAGTTTCCTCACACTTCACAAGAATTGAATCATCTGGTGGCAGCGCCAATCTTGAAGGAGTTTCCGAATCTATCTGTAAATGTTCGTCAGCCTCTGTTTAATCTGCATGTTGAGGTTCGTGAAGAGAACACGTATGTGTTCCATGAGGTAATTCCAACGGCGGGCGGATTCCCGCTTGGATCAAACGGCAAGGGGATGCTGCTTCTCTCCGGGGGCATAGACAGCCCTGTTGCGGGCTATCAAGCCTTAAAGCGAGGGCTTGAGATCGAAGCGGTGCATTTCCACAGCTTCCCTTTTACAAGCGAGCGTGCTAAGCAGAAGGTTGTTGACCTAGCACAAATTCTGGCTAACTATGCTGGCCGGATTCGTGTCCATATGGTGCCGTTTACCGAAGTGCAGACGAAGCTGCACCAGGCAGGAGAAGAGCATCTGACGATTACTTTGATGCGAAGATCGATGCTCCGCATTGCATCAATGCTGGCGGACAAGCGCAAGGCATTGGCGCTCGTAACGGGAGACAGTCTAGGGCAAGTTGCCAGCCAAACGCTGGGAAGCATGAATGTTATTGGCAGAGCGACGGAGCTGCCGCTCTTGCGTCCACTCATTACGATGGATAAGGAAGAGATCGTGCAGATCGCTCACCAGATTCAGACATTTGAGACGTCTATTCTTCCCTACGAGGATTGCTGTACGCTATTTGTTGCGAAGTCGCCAGCGACGAACCCTAACCTCAGAATCGTGGAGAAGATTGAAGCACGCATTCCTGAACTGGACGATCTCATCCAAGATGCGGTTGATCGCACAGAGATGATCACGCTGTATGCTGGACAGCAGCAGCCAGACGCTCTGCTTAAGCAACATAATCAGCCGCATGACCAAGCAGAGGAGTCGTTGCATACATCTTCCCCGGATCATGCTGTATCAGAGGGAAGCTCCAATCAGGAGGTAGGCGACTGGTTCTAGTTCCTTTGAACGGGGAAGCAAGCTGCAATACAAACTAAAAACGCACACGCATTGGAAGGATTTCGCAGTCATAACTCCATCTCTGCTGTCATACACCTGTACAACAGAGGAGGGACGGGCTGTGGAATCAATCTGGCTGTTAATCGAAATACTCGTTATCAATATCGTTCTTAGCGGCGATAATGCTGTTGTTATCGCGATGTCAACCCAGCATCTACAAGAAAAGCAGCGCAAGCAGGCCGCCTGGTGGGGAGCGCTTGGCGCCGTGCTGCTTCGAATCGCGCTTACCGTAGTCGCGATGAAGCTCATGGGCATACCGCTCCTGCAGGCAGCTGGAGGGATTATGCTATTCGTCATTGCCGTGCAGCTGTTAGCTGATAGTGGACATGAGGGCAATAAGCGTGAGGCCAAGGATAGCTTATTTGCTGCCATACGCACCATACTCGTGGCGGACATTGTCATGAGTCTTGACAATGTGCTTGCGATCGCGGCGATATCTAAGGGGCATTTTCCTTATCTGGTGATGGGCATCGCGCTAAGCATACCTATTATTGTGTGGGGGAGCACCTTAATCAGCACTTGGCTGAAGCGATTCCCGATATTGGTCTATGCTGGAGCGGGTATCTTAGGATTTACAGCAGGCGAGATGATTGCAGGGGATATGAGGCTGTCCGTATGGATGCCAAGTGTATGGCAATCATTGCAAGCCAGCCTGCCTTGGATACTCACGTTATTGGTGCTTGTCTTAGGCTTATGGATGAAGCGGCAACCAGCAGCGAACGGATAATAAGTGACGAGTGTGGCAGGTATGTATGATATACAACATGTCTTGTATCCTGCTTAACATCAACCAACTAAGCTTTCCGATGCCATAGCCGCTGCAGGCGGGGCCGGGAAGTTTTTTTTGAGGATAGTAGTAATTTTTTAATGGATCATATACACTAGTAAAAGTAAAATGGGCGCGAAAAACGTCGGTTGCGTCCTTTCATCCTTGTCCATTATTGTCATGGATGTCAGAGGTGATCTACGCTTGAACAGAAAAGAACCGGCAATTGGTATTGTCATTATTGCAGCTGGCTTATTTATATTGCTTGGGAAGTGGGGGTTTTTCTCCTTCCTCGGAGGTACGTTGTGGCCGTTGTTTGTATTTTTGGCAGGAGCAGCGCTGTATGTGCTCATTCGCTATAGAATGCTTCCCGCGGTGGCCTTCGTGCCTGCAGGTGCCTTATTGGTGTACGGATTGCTATTCATGATCTGTCATTGGGTAAGCTGGGGATTGTTTGCTTATCTATGGCCACTCATTCCATTTGGACTTGCTGTTGGGTTATTTGGATATTGTCAGTTGGATCCTTATGCCCAACGAGGGGTATACGCTTTTGCCATAGCGCTTGCTGGGATCAGCGCTTTGCTGCTCTTGTTTACTCTCTTTGTAGGTCTAATCGTTTATCTGATTGCCTTATTCCTGATTCTGGTCGGTGTCGTGCTTGTATTCGGCCCCCGATTCGGTTTGTGGCGAAGATAAGAAGCCCAGCATAAATGCTCCATTCATTTTGCTTGTAGAAGAAAGGAAAGATTGATTGTATGCATCAAAGAGATCATATTCGTAATATTGCCATTATCGCTCACGTCGACCATGGCAAAACAACACTTGTCGACAAGCTGCTCCAGCAGTCTGGAACGTATCGAGACAATGAAGCGGTTCAAGAGCGCGTAATGGATTCGAATGATTTGGAGCGCGAACGCGGTATTACCATTCTTGCTAAAAACACAGCGATCACGTATAAAGACCATTTGATTAATATCGTGGATACACCAGGACACGCTGACTTTGGCGGCGAGGTAGAGCGTATCATGAAGATGGTAGATGGTGTATTGCTTGTAGTAGATGCGTTTGAAGGCTGTATGCCGCAAACGAAGTTCGTCCTTCGTAAAGCCCTTGCTCATAACTTGACTCCTATTGTTGTTGTTAACAAAATTGACCGTCCAAACGCTCGGCCAGCTGAAGTCATCGATGAAGTGCTTGACCTATTCATTGAACTGGATGCGAATGAAGAGCAGTTGGAATTCCCCGTCGTATATGCTTCTGCCTTGAATGGGACTTCAAGTCTTGAACCAGAGAAGCAAGATGAGAATATGCAGGCGCTCTATAATACAATTATTGAGCATATTCCAGCTCCTACAGAAGATCCAGAAGAACCACTTCAGTTCCTTGTAACGCTGCTTGACTATAATGAATATCTTGGACGAATTGCGATTGGACGCGTGAACCGCGGTAAGATCCGCCAAGGACAGCCAGTTACGGTTATTAATCGTGAAGGACAATTGAAGCAAGCGCGTGTAGAGAAGCTGTTCGGCTTCCAAGGCTTGAAGCGCATTGAGCGTGATGAAGCTGCGGCAGGCGATATTATCGCTATCGCGGGAATTAAGGAGATCAACATTGGCGAGACCATTGCAGATCCAGCGAAGCCTGAGGCGCTTCCAGTGCTGCATATCGATGAGCCGACGCTTCAGATGACATTCCTTGTAAACAACAGTCCATTCGCAGGCCGTGAAGGCAAGTGGATTACTTCGCGCAAGATTCGTGAGCGTCTCTTTAAGGAGCTTGAAACCGATGTTTCCTTGAAAGTAGACGAGACGGACAGCCCGGATGCCTTTGTCGTATCAGGCCGCGGTGAGCTTCACCTTGGGATTCTGATTGAAAACATGCGTCGCGAGGGCTATGAACTACAGGTGTCCAAGCCTGAGGTTATTATTCGTGAGATTGATGGCCAGAAGTCCGAGCCCATGGAGCGTCTGCTAATCGATGTTCCTGAGGAGTCCACGGGAGCTGTAATGGAGAGCCTTGGATCACGCAAAGCGGAAATGGTCAATATGGTCAACCACGGCAATGGCAATGTTCGACTTGAGTTCATTATTCCAGCACGCGGATTGATTGGGTATCGTACACAATTCCTTACCCTTACACGCGGCTACGGGATCATGAACCATGCGTTCGATCATTATGGTCCTTATGTCGGCAGTCAGGTAGGCGGCCGTCACCAGGGCGTGCTCGTGTCCACTGAGTCAGGAAGCTCTACTTTGTATGGTATCTTGTCTGTTGAAGATCGCGGTACATTGTTCGTCACCCCGGGTACAGAAGTGTATGAAGGGATGATCGTAGGCGAGCATACGCGTGACAATGACATCGTCGTTAATATTTGTAAAGAGAAGGCGCTCACGAATGTTCGCTCTGCGACAAAGGATGAGACCGTCAAAATGAAGACACCGCGTCTGTTCTCAATGGAACAAGCGCTTGAATATTTGAACGATGACGAGTATTGTGAAATTACACCGAAGTCGATTCGTCTTCGTAAAAAGATTCTGAACAAGAGTGAGCGTGAACGTGCAGAGAAGCATCGCAAGAATGCAGAGGCGTAACGCGAAGTTTGTTGCAGGCTGGCAGTCTAGTATCATATCGTTGCTTTAGGTTTATAACAGACATCATGAGGTGCGGCAGGGGAGAAGGCTTTTTCTCCCTTGCCCCCAATCATCTTAGAATGAGAACACACTTTTGCTATCAAAGGAGTGTAAGATCATGCAAACTTGGTTGGCTGAACACCCCCTTGTCAGTTACGTGCTCATTTTCCTGTGTGTGATGTACATATTCAACAAAGTGTTTAGAGTTCGTAAACTGCCGATTCTGCAAGAAGTCGCTATCCATGTCCTCATGGCTATCGGCTGTTTTTTGTTATTAATCTTCCAAATCGACAAGCTGCCCATTCTTCAATGCTTGCTTGTAGCTGTAGCCTTAATGTTCATGGTTCGTGTTCGTTACTTTGTCGAAGCTCGACAAAAGAAGAAGGAGCAGCACTCCTAAACGTACGATGAAGTGAGGCTAAGGGAGGTTTTGTGTGGATGAAGCTTCAAGATGCACTGTTTAATTGGCTGCAGATGGATATTGTGTCGAAGAATAGACCTCAAGATCAAGCTGCTTTGGATACGCTTTATTTTTTTTCTGCTATGCTTGAAGAGGACCACAGCATTACGAATATCCGAGCAGAGGAAGATTCTACGCAGGATGACACTTATACGATCACTTATGAGCTAGACGGGCAGCAATCTCAAGTCAAGATAGACCGCGAACGTGCGGAACAGTTGTGGCGTGATATTGAAAGTAATCCGAAATATAACGAGTAAGTGAGGTTACGCATGAATCATCAAGCAAACTACCCACCGCGACATGCTAGACACACTCAAAGCAAACGCAAGAAAAAGAAGAAAAAGGGCATGGCAACATGGCTAAAGGTATTATTTACGGTTCTCATTCTTATGCTGCTTGCTATTCTTGTGTATGCAGGCTATTTAATTAAATATGGAAACGATTCCTTGGGAAGGATTTCGACTGTTCCGAATACAGCTGGCGGCTCCAGTTCAAATAGCAGCAAGGAACCAGTCGTTGTAAAGGAAGAACCGTTCTCGTTTATTCTCATGGGAATTGATTACCGCAAGGAGCTTCCAGGCTTGCGAACGGATGTTGTGATGGTTGGAGCGATTCATCCGGATACGCAAGAAGCAGTTCTTGTCTCCTTGCCCCGGGATACCTATTTTCAAATTCCTGGATATGGACCAGACAAGCTGAATCATTTTTATCCGAATTTTCACTCGCTGCAGAAAAAAGGTGTACTGGACAGTGCTACACCAGAAGATGAGATGAAGATCATGCTTGGCCAATATATGGGCATGGATCTGGATCATGCAGCAGTCATCAACTTCCAAGGCTTTGTCGACGCTGTTGATGCGCTGGGCGGAGTGAACGTGAATGTTGACCAGAACATGTGCTACCGCGACCGGGCTGACGGCACGAACATCAATCTGAAGGCCGGCCAGCAGACGCTGAATGGTCAGGAAACGCTTGACTTCGTACGTTACCGCAAGTCTAACTGCAGCCCTATGACAAAAGGAACGACAGACTTTGATCGCAATGTTCGGCAGAATGCTGTGCTGCAGGAGCTTATTGGCAAGATGCAATCCTTTGGCGGCATTGCGAAGGTTACCGACCTTATTGATGCGATCGCGGATAATTTCAAGGTAGATATGACACCTGAACAGATGCGTTCTGTGCTGACGACGTATCTCATGATCGATCGCAGCAACATTCATTATATATCCGTTGATGGCAATTGGGTGAGCCCTTACATTTATGTGGATGAAAATAAGCTTGCAGAAGCGAAGCAAATGATTCATGATGTACTTGAGGGGAAAAGCATTAACCCTCCTGCCGAGAGCACAGAAGGAACAGCGGATTCGTCTGTAGGAGAAGGGGAATAGCTGCACCACGAATGACGGCATACATGAAGCAACAACCGCATCGATAGCAAAATGGATGTAGGCAAGTGAGACAACCTGGAGTGTTTGGCTCAAAGTTCATGCAATTTTTTGGCCCTGTCTTAATACAATAAATTGTAACCATGAACTTCAATGTAGGAGGTCGCAAGATGCCAATAACCTTTGCAGCCTGTAACCAAGCTATGAATCATGCTCAATACCATACATGGCCAATGTTATGGCGTGTCATTGGTGAGCGTGTGGGCGTGGTTATGACTGGCAAGGGTCCATTTGCTAATGAAATGCCGGGGGAGGTTGCATTCGAGCGCTTCCTTTTATGCGGTATTGGAATAGTCATGAACAAAGCCTAGTGGAATTCCACTAGGCTTTTCGTGCTTATTTCCTGCTTGTTTATGCAAGAACTCGCATCCATTACGGCATGATGGATTAACGAGGGGGAGGGGAGGAAGGCGTGTTCTTTTGCTTGGGTATGCCGGTATCCTTGGAGGGCTGATGATCCTTCACGTCCCTTGGAATCTGAGGAACAATTCTTCCGACGATATCCGCAAGCTCATCCGTAAGCCCTCCTATCGGTCTACCGCTTTGCATATCATCTCCAATTTCCTTAAGGCGCTGGTTAAGATCCATATCGGCAGTCACATAAGCATTTACGCCATAAGGATCTTTACTTAAAGCCTCAGCAACGGAGAATTTAATCGTTCCCACTCTAGAACGATCCAAGCTGCCATCTACATCAATACCAACGACTGCGGTATTTCCAAAGACAACACAATTAACACCCTTAACCCCAGGCACATGCTTTGCAAGATCAACGAGATGCTTTCGAACCGCTTCCCTGTCATAAATCGGCGTTTTTGCTCCTGTATCTTGTTGAATGACCGTTCCAGGTGCCTTCGCTTGAGCTTTTGGAGAGGCGCTCTTATTTGCCGTACCGCACCCAGCAACAACTCCAACTACAAGGAAAATAATGAGTAGTTTTCGCATGTAAAGTATCAATCCTTTCACATCCATTCATGAAACAACATTTGCGGCATTGCTCAAACTATAGTGTGAGCGACGAACTCAGCTTTTATGTACGTGCAATAGTAGGGTCGCGAGACGTTCGTGCTTGTGTGATGCCGCATCAAAGCGGAGGGGAATTCATGAATAAGATTTTTGTATTGGATACGAATGTGCTTTTGCATGATCCGAATGCATTATTTGCTTTTAAAGATAATGAGGTTATTATTCCTGCTGTCGTCTTGGAGGAGATTGATTCAAAGAAGCGAAATGCGGATGAAATTGGTCGCAATGCGAGAGTGGTATCTCGGCTGCTGGATGGATTAAGAGAACTCGGACATTTGCACAGTGGCGTGCCTCTGCCTAACGGCGGAACACTGAAGGTGGAGCTTAATCATCGGAGCTTTCTCAAGGTTCAAGAAATGTTTGGCGAGATGTCGAACGACAATCGAATACTCGCGGTTGCGCTTAACTATAGCTTGGAGCAGCAGGATCTGGACACGCAAAAGCCTATTGTTCTGGTCAGCAAGGATGTGCTGGTTCGTGTAAAAGCAGATGTGCTCGGGCTGATGACCGAGGACTATCTTTCCGATCAGAGCGTGCGCTCCGGAGATGAATTGTACACAGGGTATCAGACGGTGCTGGTTCACCCGGCTGTGATCGATGAGTTTTATACGTATCGCTATTTGCAAATCAAACATCTACAGCTTCAGATGAAGCTTTATCCCCATGAGTTCGTCATTCTAAAAGACGAGATGGGCACTAGCAAATCTGCCCTGCTTAAAGTCAGCGCCGATGGAACGAAGCTTGAGCCCTTGTATTTAAGCAATGACCCTGTGTGGGGGATTACGGCTCGCAATGCACAGCAGCGAATGGGGCTTGAGCTGCTGCTCAATGATGATATCCCGCTCGTAACACTGTCTGGCAAGGCAGGAACGGGGAAGACATTGCTTGCGCTTGCCTCAGGTCTGCTTAAGGTTGAGGATGAGCGCAAATACAAGAAGCTTCTAATTGCAAGACCTGTTGTCCCAATGGGAAAAGATATCGGCTACTTGCCAGGGGAGAAGGAAGAGAAGCTTAGACCTTGGATGCAGCCGATCTATGATAATCTGGAGTTTTTATTTGACACGAAGAAGTCAGGTGATATTGACAAGATCCTGCTGGGCATGGGCAGCATTCAGGTCGAAGCGCTGACCTATATCCGCGGCAGGTCGATTCCAGGCCAATTCATTATTATTGATGAAGCACAAAATCTATCCAAGCATGAGGTGAAAACGATCGTCTCACGTGTCGGCGAAGGCAGCAAGATTGTGCTGATGGGTGATCCAGAGCAGATTGATCATCCATATCTTGATTCTGCCAGCAATGGTTTGACATATCTTATCGAGCGTTTTAAGCAGGAGACGATCAGCGGGCATGTGATGCTGGAGCGTGGGGAGCGCTCAAAGCTTGCTCAAGTGGCTGCCGATCTCTTGTAGGGTTCTATCGCAACGTGCATAAGGGAAGGATGCGCCTGCAGCTTGTTCAAAAGCGGCAGGCGTTTTTTGTGTGGCAAGATCAAGAAAATATTAGAAAAACGTCCATAACTAAAGTGATCCCAATCACACTGAGCGAGTTTGGTATTCGGTACGATTCAATCAACAAAAGAATGTTACTTAATTCACAATATAGAAAAGAGATCGGAGGAGCAAGGATGAAAAATCAACTGGTGATGATCGGCAATGGTATGGCAGGGGCGCGCTGCATCGAGGAGATTATAAAGCGGCAGCCCGACTTGTATGACATCACAATGATCGGGGATGAACCTTACCCAAACTACAACCGAATTATGCTCTCCAACGTTCTGCAGGGCAAGACGAGTTTTGACGAAATCAACATTAACGATTGGGCTTGGTACGAAGCTAACCGGATTCGCCTGATCTCCAATGAGCATGTTACACGCATTCGCCGTGAAGATCGTCAGATTGAGACGGATAAAGGAACCATTGTCTCGTACGATACGCTCATTATTGCGACGGGATCAAGTGCTTTCATTCTGCCCGTTCCTGGACATGACTTGGAAGGGGTAGTAGGCTTTCGAACAATCGCGGATACAGAAGCAATGATGGAGTCGGCGAAAACGTACAAAAAAGCTGTTGTCATCGGCGGAGGACTGCTTGGATTAGAGGCGGCTCGGGGCTTGCTCGATCGTGGAATGGACGTTCATGTTGTCCATTTGCTAAGCGACTTGATGGAGATGCAGCTCGATCATGCGGCAGCGACCCTGTTAAAGCGTGATCTGGAGAAGCAGGGCATGAAATTCCTGATGGAGAAGAAGACGACTGAGATCTATGGCGAGGATCGTGTACAAGGGATTCGGTTCGAGGATGGAACGAGCGTCGAGTGCGATCTAGTCGTGATGGCTGTAGGGATACGCCCAAATGTTGCGATTGCAAGAGAAGCGGGCTTAGAGGTAAACCGTGCAATCCGTGTCAATGATCGGATGCAGACGTCAGACCCTGCTATCTATGCAGTGGGCGAGTGTGCGGAGCATCGTGGGATTGCTTATGGGCTGGTCGCGCCCCTCTATGAACAAGGTGCTGTATTGGCCGATCACTTAACCGGCAAGCCGACAACAGGATATCAAGGAAGCATTTTGTCGACACAGCTTAAGGTTGCCGGCTGCGATCTATTTTCTGGAGGGGAGATCCACCCGTGTGAGAACACGAAGGCAATCGTTGTGCAGGACGAATGCTTAGGGACGTATAAAAAGGTGCTGGTGCGCGACAACAAGGTGGTTGGCGTGGTGCTGTACGGCGATGCTTCCGATGGAACACGACTATTCAGCATGCTGAAAAAACAGTCTGACATCTCGGAATTTACAAACGCCTCAGTGCTTCATAAGGCTGGCGAGGAGAGCGGACTTGACGTCGCCACGATGAATGCTGATGAGACGGTGTGCGGCTGTAATGGGGTAACCAAAGGAAGCATCGTAGGCGCAATCCTCGAACATGGACTTACGACGTTCAATGAAGTGAAGACAATTACCAAGGCAGGCGGCTCTTGCGGAAAATGCCGTGGCATGGTAGAAGCGATTCTTGCCCATACCCTTGGCGATAAATTCGATGCATCTGCTGAAGCAAACGGGATGTGTGGATGCACATTGCTGTCTAGGGATGAGGTTGTTGCTGCCATTAAAGAGAAAGGCTTGCATACGCCTAGAGAGGTGCGCAACGTGCTTGGCTTTAAGCATGAAGAGGGCTGCTCCAAGTGCCGGCCTGCACTGAATTATTATTTGCGCATGCTCCGTCCTAATGAGTATGAGGATGATAAAGCGTCGCGCTTTGTGAATGAACGAATGGAAGGGAATATTCAAAAGGATGGCACCTTCTCGGTGATTCCTCGTATGTACGGCGGAACGACGACGCCAGAAGATCTGATCCGGATTGGCGAAGTCGCGAAGAAATACAATGTTCCTCTCGTCAAAATTACAGGCGCTGCCCGTGTTGGGCTCTACGGGGTTAACAAAGAAGATGTGCCAAAAGTATGGGCCGATCTTGAGATGCGCTCAGGCTATGCTTACTCCAAATCGCTTCGCAATGTGAAATCCTGCGTTGGTGCGCAGTTCTGCCGTTTCGGCACGCAGGATTCCCTTGGTCTTGGCATTCGTTTGGAAAAGGAAATTGAAATGGTAGATACCCCGCACAAGATGAAAATGGGGGTGTCGGGATGCCCGCGCAACTGTGCGGAGGTACTGACTAAGGACTTTGGCGTTGTCTGCGTAGAGAATGGCTATCAGCTTTATGTGGGGGGCAACGGCGGAACGGAAGTGCGTGAATGCGACAGCCTCATGACCGTAACTACGGAGGACGAAGTGATCCTCATGGCTAAGGCCTACGTGCAGATGTATCGCGAGACTGGTATTTATGGGGAACGTACCGCACCTTGGGTGGAGCGTGTCGGAGTGGACACCGTTCGCATGACGCTTGCTGATCAAGCGCAAGCAGCCGCGCTCGCTGCAAAATTCGAGCATGCAAGAGATACGTATAAAGAGGCATGGGGCGAAGCGTTAGTGAACAAGCAGCGTACAGCGCTCTATACGGTTGAGAAGCGATAAGGGAGGAGAGCACGATGAGCATGACAACAGATAAGGTGAAAGTAATGAGACTGGATGAATTGCCTATGCAGATTGGGAAGGAGGTACAGGTAAATGGACAGTCGATCGCGATCTTTCGTTTATCGAATGGAGATGTTTGCGCAGTAAGCAATCGCTGTCCACATAAGAACGGCCCTCTCGCTGAGGGGATTGTGTCTGGAGAATTTGTGTTCTGTCCGCTTCATGACTGGAAGATATCGCTTGTGACGGGAGAAGTGCAAAAGCCAGACGACGGCTGCATTCAAACCTACGAGACGGATATCATCGACGGCTATGTGTATATCGGAGGTGCCAAGTAGATGAATGAGATCATTCAGCAAATTAACCAATCGGGGCTTGGCAAAGTAAACTTGCTTAATCAGAGCAAGGGCAAATATGTCGTCTCTTCCATGCTTGCAGGGTTATTCGTAGGACTTGGCATCATTCTTATCTTTACGATAGGAGGACTGCTGATGCCCGCTCAAGTTCCAAGCACCAAGATTATTATGGGTGTTTCGTTTGGAATCGCCTTGAGCCTTGTCATTATGGCTGGCGGTGAATTGTTTACGGGAAACAATTTTATTATGACCGTCAGTACGCTCGAGAAGAAGACGACGTGGCTCGACACGTTCAACATATGGCTTTACAGCTATGTTGGCAATTTAGCAGGCTCATTCTTGGTTGCTGCGATCTTTGTCCTTACGGGACTGGTAACTGGCAGCGTTGCTGAATTCATTCAATCGGTGGCAAGTGCAAAGATGAATGCACCCTTTATGGAATTGTTCATGCGTGGTATTCTATGCAACATCCTTGTCTGCCTAGCGATATGGTGCTCGGTGAAGCTGAAGGAAGAAACAGCGAAGCTAATCATGATCTTTTGGTGCTTGTTCGCATTTATCACCTCTGGATTTGAACATAGCGTAGCTAATATGACGCTTCTTTCCATTTCGCTTCTCGTCCCACATCCAGAGACTGTATCATGGGCAGGATTTGCTGCAAATTTGATTCCGGTGTCTTTAGGGAACATGGCAGGAGGAATTCTCTTTGTCGGAATGTCCTATTGGTATATTGCTAAGGGCAAAAAGGGAATGCAAGACGAGAAAAATATAAAGATTTGAAGATCCGTCGAAAACGCCGCATGGCGTTTTTTTCTTTGCAGCGAAATAGAGTTGTATGACCTAGCGGGTAAGGAAGTTATCTTTCGCCAAGCTGCTCAGGGGCAGAAGCTATTTAGGTAATGTAAATGTAACAGACAGGCCTCTATCATTAGTGGTAAAATAGTGAAATGAAAAGACAGCCCGTTCAATGCATTGTGAGTGATTCGTTCATGCCTAAGGATTCCATTACACTATCGGAAGGGAGTCTCTCATGCCCAGCACGAAGAAAATGATGGTCGCGGTTATGATGGTTCTCATCTCAGTGCTGATCTTCTCACAGCTCAATAATAAGCTGATCAAGGTAAACAACAACCGTGATCCGAAGCAATTGCAGTCGATTGGCGGAAGCCGTCTCGATCGAGATACCGAACAGCGTACTCTGCGTGTAGAGGTATCGCTCCCGAGACTGGCTTTTCTTAGCTTACAAAAAATGAATGAGACTTATATGGAGCGCTACGGTTATCACGTAGAACTCGTCAATCAGGAGGCTCCTCATGCTATGGACTCTTTGGAGGGGCAGTTCCGTCTGGGCCAGCCTCCAGATGTGCTTCTTATCGATAGCGAGTCTATTAAGCGCTATGCGAGAAAAGGCTGGCTGCTTCCTTTTGAATCCCCGATACATAATCTGGAAACTATTCCGTATTGGATGAAGGAGCAGGCACGCTGGAATGGATTGACATGGGGCGTTCCGGCATATATGGACCCGTATGTTCTCGTATGGAACAAGAAGTCGCTAGCTGCCTATACGGGTAAAGAGACGCCGCCTGCTTCAACGGCCGAATGGATGAATATCATGACCAATTGGTATACGGCTCATTCCCTTGAAGAACGTCCCGTGCAGGAAGGGGCCGGTCATGAGGAAGAATCCGTTTCAATGCTTCCAGAGGCCTTATTTGCGTGGCAGGAACAGGATCAGGCTGCTCTGCTAGCTTATATGTGGAGAATGGGCTGGATTCAGCCGAAGCAACCTGGCGAGCTTCGTGGCGAGCCTGATTTGTCCTCGTGGCGTCCACCCGGCTTATCGAAGTCTGGTTCAAATGGCGAACCTCCTGAGCGTTCTTCAAGCACGCAAGTTGCAGGAGGAAGCCAGGAGCAAGGGAGCGCACGAAGTCCTAATCAATGGCAGCAAAGCCTTATTGAGCTCCAAGAATTTGAGGAAGCGTTTCAACCCATTGCAGAGAAGCAGCAGATGCAATTATGGGATGCTCTCGAGCAAGGAGACGTACTGTTTGCTATGCTTCCTTACTCGGAAGCGATGCAAGGTCTCAAGGAGCCCTTTGCTTATGAGGAGCCGTGGGACGTGAAGGTGCCTTATGGCACATGGGTGCATGGAAGAAGCTTCGTCATCTCTGCGAATTCCTCATTGGAGGAGGAGGCGAGATCATGGATTCTTTATATGACCGAGCAGGAGCAGCTACAAGACATGTGGGAGCTGGTATCGCTTCTGCCTGCTGATGCAAGAATATTTGAGCAGAATGGGACCTCACAGCGCCGCTATGTAGCAGAAGCGTATTTGCAAGATGAGGATGCCATGCTTGCGATGTTGAGCAGATCCGAAGAACTACTAGACTTTATGGAGCCTTTGAAGCGATGGATGCTTGGGGATCTTCCATACGATCCTATGATGAAGGAATGGAACGAAGCATGGCATATCCTGCCCTTTGAGCAGACGCCTGCAGAGCAAGAGCCCGCAACTCCGAAAGTATAGGAGCGGGCTCTTGTACTGTTTAGTCATATGCTTGCATGATAGGAAGAATAATAGCTAATCACGCCTGCAACTCGGTGCTATAGCTTCACGGCGAGCTTTACGGTGAGCTGATGGGGCTCAAGCTTCACTTCCTTCGCTTCAATAAAGGACACGAGCTGCTGCGGGTAAAAGTTCAAATCAAATTGCTTTTCAAGATCTTTGCGGGTAGCTTCCGATAGTTCCAAGCCATTGAACTGCAACCGTTCCACGTGGAAACGGATGGCATGCTGAGGCTCATTTTCAATCGTATAACGTCCTTCAACATAGACCTTTAATCCTTCGCGTTCCCCAATCGCGGCGATTACATTGTCCTTAAACACGAATTGAAATTGGTTGAACATCTCGTCTTGCTTTCTCAAAAATGCATTCAATTCCTCATCTTTAATGGAGAGCGTATATTCAAGACCTTTCCCTTTGAGATTGCCATTCTCTTTTACAAAGTCGGGCAGCTTCTGCATGGACTGCGCAATCGCCTGGAAGTAATGCCTCACTTCAAACAATCCAACACTTTGCCAATACTTCGTAAACTCGCTGATCAGCTTCTGCATGGCTTCCGGATCACTGCTGTTTGCCACATCCAGATTCAGATCTTCTTTCAACTGAAGCATGCGCTCACGCTGTTCCTCTAGATTCGTGCGAACTTGAGTCAGCTCCCGGACGAGCGCAGCTTGCTCGGCTCTTAGCTGATCAATTCGCTTGACATTGCTCTTATAGGCGGCAAGGATTTCTTGATCGGTTTCTACTAGAAACTGATAATAATCCAAAAGGGCAAATATATCTTGAAGACGATCAGCCGACAGCGCCGCATCAAGCAGCATATCTCGTTCACCCATATAATAGGCACGAAGCACTCTGCCAGCATCCTTTTGTTTGGCTTGGAGCTTCTTTTCTTCTTTGTCTAATGCTTGTTCGAGATTAGAACGAGTAGAGATGGCTTCTTGCTCTCGCAGGGAGATGCGCTTGATCTCTTCGTCTAGCTCCTGAATGGACAGGCTCTGCTGTAAGATGTTCTTTACCTCATCAGAAGCCTCTGCTTTCTCCCACGGTATAGAGGGGATAGGCGCTGCATGAGCGGCAAAGGGAATGCACGCTAACCACAAAAGGAATGCGCAGATGCGAATATTGAATCCCGCAACTCTTTTGCCATATCGCATGAGGGACCTCCATATACTATTATCAAGCCGTAAATCATGATGTACCTCTACCTCTTCATCGTATGTAGCCAACCCTCCCGACATGACCTTCTAGTGAAATTGAAACCATGAAAGGGTGAAAGTTATTCGAAACACGACCTTATACAAACGAATTCAGCAGGAGTTGTCACAATTTCCCGATAATCGTATTCCCTTTTCACTCTTTATGTCAAGATGCTTATATGATCATGAAGATGGTTACTACATGAATAAACGTCCGAAGCTAGGCAGGGAGGGAGACTTCTATACGAGCGCTTATATCGGAGAAGGAATGGCTAGGACCCTTGTGCGTCGTTATGCCCGCTCTTGCAGCGAGCGAGGCTGGAACGAGAGGGATGTATACTGGGTAGAGCTTGGGCCGGGGACAGGACGGCTCGCTTATCAACTCATCAAGCATCTATCACTTATGAAAATATGTCCCAGGAAATATGTACTTGTTGAAAAAAGCCCGTATCACCAAGAGGAGAGCATGCAGCTGCTAGCTGAGCTTCAGCATGAGCAACATCAGATGGATATCGAATGGTGGAGCGAGGAGCAGTTGATGGAGAACGCGCATAAAGCGCCAATATTTGTCGTGGCTAATGAGCTGCTTGATGCATTTCCTGTCGAACGCGTGCGAAGGCAGGGGAGTCAGTTGATGCAGGCGTACATTGAGATGCATAAGGGGCATCAACATCTTGAGTGGGCGTGGAGAGAGGCGGCGGATGAGGTAACGGCCTTTATTCAAACACATCAGCTGCAGCTTTATGATGGCCAAATCTATGATGCGGCATTACAAGCTTCAAGATGGCTTCAGTCATTTGTACAGGGATTAAAGAAAGCGGAGTTGTTGTTTGTTGACTATGGAGGCACTAGTGAAGAGTTGACAGGAGAGCACCGCATGGAGGGGACACTGGCTTGCTATCATCATCATCGCGTGCAGTATGATCCGCTCCTTGCTCCTGGAGAGCAGGATATTACCGCTCATGTTGATTTTGATGTCATGAGTCGTGCCGTCAGTGCTTGCGCAGGTGCCAGGGTACATCCGCTTGTCACCCAGCAGCAATTCTTAGTGGAGGAAGGGCTCTTGGATGACCTGGTATCCCATCAGCTCCAAGATCCATTCTGTGAAGAAGCACGCTGCAACCGTGCCATTCGTCAGCTGCTCTTGTCCGATATGATGAGCGAGAGATTCCAAGTCATGAGGATCACGGTTGATCATCGTTAGAGATAGAGTCCATCATGTGCTTAAATGAGTGAGCCTGTTATAAGAATATTGCGCAAAAAAGCAAAATAGCCGGAGGTTCGCCTCCGGCTATCGGTAGAAGCAGCTGCTTCCGAGCCTGCCATTGTTAGAACGGCATACCCATTTTAAATACGGTCCAATACGAAAATCCGGTAAAGCATATGATCATGTAGGCCCAAAAGGAAAGTATGTAAGTACGTTCGCTAAGCTTCAAGTAGCCCAACAACACGAAGACGGCGGTTTGCATGAAAAACAGCAATGCCATCTCGATCATATCACCGGCAAAGGCCATCAGACCGATGACTAATGTCCAGAATCCAAGTACCCGAAACATTCTTGCCACGATTCATCCCCCTCTCCTTACTGCCGATCATCACACCTTGCATTGACAATATTTGCTCATTGACATTATAGCTGGATAAGCAATTGGTGTAAACTGCCAACTGTGAACAATTGCATATTATTTTTGCAAAACATCCTGTTGCAGCTTAAGGGCATTGCGGCGTGCGTATGTTTCATAGGGAAATTGGATATACATTTTAGTATCGATAGATTCTATGAACTCTACTATGGGCATAGAGATGAATAAACGGTGTATTAACCGAAGTGGATAAAGAAGGATGTCGTTAGGAGGTTATGGCATGACAGCGATCAGACAAGATGCTTGGACAGCCGATGATGATTTAATGTTAGCCGAAGTTACGCTTCGGCATATTCGAGAGGGAAGTACGCAGCTAGCTGCCTTTGAGGAAGTTGGGGAACGAATAGGGCGTACTTCTGCCGCATGTGGATTCCGTTGGAATAGTTGTGTGCGTAAAAAATATGAAGCAGCTATCCAGCTAGCTAAGGCGCAGCGCCAAAAACGAAGCTACATGAAAAAACAGCAAGTAGGTGCTCAGGTTGCCTCCGTTACGTTAGCGGAACCTGAGGAAATTCAATTGAATGCCGAAATTACTGATGATTCCTTATCTATGGATATGGTCATTCGCTTCTTAAGACAATGGAAGAATTCTCAGCAAGATCTCTCAAGACAAGTGAAGCTGTTTGAAAAGGAACTTCAAGAAAAGGATGAAGCCATTCAAAGGCTGCGTCAGGAAAATGAATATTTAAGTCGTCAGGTAACGGAGGTCCAAACGGATTATCGCACGGTCAATGATGATTACAAGACCCTTATTCAAATTATGGATCGGGCTAGAAGACTAGCTGTTCTGAATGAAGAGGAAGAGGAAGCGAAGACGAGATTCAGAATGGATGCAAACGGTAACTTAGAACGAATTGAATAACCAAGGGTATACAACGAATGCTGAAGCGTGTTACGGAAGTTTTACTTCCAGTAAGACGCTTTTTGTATGTTAGAATTGAAAGGGATATAGCAGATACACGGTCCACGAAACGAATGTGAGGAAAGGTTGAATAATAACCATGCGTATAGATATTGTCGGAGCAGGTTCAATTGGCTTGCTGCTAGCTGCTGTTCTTCGAAAGAGCGGTCAAGAGGTAAGAGTCTGGACGAGAACGAAGGAGCAGGCAGTAAGGATATCCTCCTCTGGAATCAAACTGCATGAATTAGATGAGCAAGCGTATCGTATAGATGGCGTTGAGGCTTTGCCATTGGATGAAGCGCCAGATATTCTTCGTACTAGACAAGAAAGACTCCAATGCCTCTTTCTCGTTGTAAAGCAGACTCATATTGATCAGCGTCTAATAGACATGCTAGGTAGAATGCCACTTGCTGCCAACGGGGTTGTGGTGTGCTTTCAGAATGGCGTCGGACATATGGAGAAGCTGGCTCGAGCGGTTCCTGCCGAAGCACTGCTGCGTGCGGTAACGACAGAAGCGGCCAAGCGAACCTCTTCCCATGAGGTTTGGCACACAGGCACAGGCTCTATTATGATAGAGGATTCGGATGAGCTGACGCCTGAACGAAAACTTCAGCTCATAAAATTGGATAAACAGTTAAATGATGCAGGATTTTCTTCCTTTTTGTCGAACCATATTCAGGATATCATCTATCGCAAATTGCTCGTTAATGCAGTCATCAATCCTCTTACTGCACTTCTTCGTATCCCGAATGGCTTGCTGTTAGAAGGTCAGGAGCGCCAGGATCTTATGCGTGCTGTATATGAGGAGGTCGCGATGATTTATGCGCGTGAAGGGATTCACTTGAATGAGGATGACTGGCAGCATCTTATAAATGTTTGTCAACAAACAGCGATGAATACCTCCTCGATGCTTGCAGATGTACAAGCAGGCCGCAAGACGGAGATTGATGCGATAACAGGCGCAATTATCCGCATGGCTGAGCAGCATCAGATCGACGTCCCCCTCCAGCGGGTGCTCTATCAGCTTATCCAAGCTGTGCAGAGCGCTTGATCTACTGAAGCGGCCGTTCAAGAAGAGATTAGGGGAGGAATATGAACAATAGAGAAAGGGGTGGATACTGACCATGTTTAGCTGGATTGCTGATTCCATGCTGTTGTTTACGGCGCTTCCATTTTTCCCTTTTATCATCCTATGGTTCTTATCTTCCTATTGGATAAAAGAGAAGAAGAGGCGAATGAAGCTGGCGATTGACGTAACGACCGTGTTCTTAGTTGCATCAGTTGCTGGTCTGTATAATGTGATCTTCAGTTCGGAGATGGGTATTTATCTTCTCTTGCTGATCTATCTGCTGACTGCGGGGTTGATTGGCGGATTTATGTACCGCAAGCAGGGGCAAGTGGATGTGCTTAAGCTGCTACGAGCAATTTGGAGAATTTCATTTCTTATCCTTTCCGTGGTCTACATCTTATTGATCATCATCGGAATTATGACGTATTTCTACAAGCTCTAATGGCAGCATAATCGGCTCTAAGCCCTCATTTCCTTCTTTGACGAAAGATGTGTGGATTGTGTACAATCGACTCTAGAGAGGGAGGCGGCTTACAGATGAATATACAGACGATGCCGATTCCAGTGCAGAACGCACTGTCTAGACATTACATAGAACAGAAAACAGATGTTTTACATACGATGTATGAATTTCATCCTGATCAAGATTGGGCAAAGAGAGTGGAGTGGCTGGATCAAGCGAGTTGTATTCGCGCAGACCAAGCTCAGTTGATTACCGCATTGTCAGACTATCAGCACAACATAAATGCCCATGAACAGGCGTTTGCTTCCTTGGAGCGCCTAAGAGATCCTAAGGCGCTTGTTGTTGTGGGAGGCCAGCAGGGCGGGCTGCTCATGGGGCCGCTCTTAATGATATACAAGGCGATATCCATTATTCGCATGGCACAGGAAGCAGAGCGTACGCTCGGACGCCCTGTTGTTCCTGTCTTCTGGGTGGCTGGAGAGGATCATGATTATGATGAAGTCAATCATACTTATCTGCTGACTTCCGAGCCAGCAGTAAAGCGTATTCGTTTATCGCAATCAAGCGAAGGGCGGACACCGGTCAGCTATCTTCACCTTACAGATGAGACTTGGGAAGAAGCGCTGAATGAAGTGGAGTCGATATTGCCACAGACGGAATTCAAGGAAGAGCTTATGTCTGACATTAGACATATTGCAGCCGAGAGCGACAGCCTGACTGAGCAGTGCGCAAGAATTGTTGCCAAGCTCTTTGGCGAGTATGGCCTTGTATTGCTGGATTCCGCTGATCCTGCACTTCGTAAGGTAGAGCAGGCGATGTTTGCTGAACTCATTCACAAGCAGGAGAAGTTGAAAGGTGCTGTGGAGAAGAGCGAGGAAGCAGTCCTTCAGGCTGGATATGAGCTGCAGGCGGTGCATCATAAGGATAGCGCCAATCTGTTCTACATTCATAAGGGCGAGCGGGTGCTCTTGTTGTGGGACGGCGTGTCCTATAGAGATCGTGAGGGCCAAGTACAATTTACATCCGATGAATTGTTGGCTGAATTGGAGCAGCATCCTGAGCGATTCAGCAACAATGTGCTAACCCGTCCGTTGATGCAGGAATATTTATTCCCTGTGCTTGCTACTGTGCTCGGTGCTGGCGAGATTGCATATTGGGCTCAGCTTAAGGAATCATTTCGAGCGATGGATATGAGGATGCCTTTATTGTGGCCGCGCATGAGCTTTACCCTTATTGAAGGCACGCTGCAGAAGCTGTTAACGAAGTATGCGGTAACCGTCGAGGATATTTGTTTCTCCTATGAAGAAAAGCGCGAAGCATGGCTTGCGGATCAGGATCATATTCATCTAGATGAACGATTCAAAACCCTTCATGACCGTGTAGACGCCGAGTATAAAGAGCTCCTTCAAGTGTTGAACGAATCGCTTCCGGCCTTAGGGAAACTTGGGGATACAAACCATGCCAAGGTGCTCGAACAAATCGAATTTTTGCATCATAGGGCCAAGGATGCTTTGTCCAAGCAGCATGAGACAGGACTACGGCATTGGGAAAGACTCAAAACCTCGATTTGGCCGCTGGATCGCCCGCAAGAACGCGTGCTGAACCCGATCCAATATGCTTGCCGGCATGGACAGCAGTGGTTTCTGCCTATTATGGAGGCGCCTGTTGTATGGAATGGGGAACATCGTTTAGTTTCACTGTAATACAATAAGAGTGTTCGTTGCCTGAACGCACGATTAATTCATAACATGCCAATCGGAGGGGAACCGTATGTCACCATCAAAATCTTTGCAAGATAGCATCATTCATGATATTGCCCTTGCTCCAGAGGGTCATTTGAAGATTGATTGGGTAAGGGCGCATATGCCCGTGTTGAACAGCATTCGCGAACAGTTCGAGAAAGAACAGCCCTTTGCTGGACTAAAGGTTGCAATTTCTCTACACTTGGAAGCAAAGACGGCTTACTTGGCAAAAGTTGTTCAAGCCGGCGGGGCCCAGGTGACGATTACAGGCAGCAATCCTTTGTCTACGCAAGATGATGTGTGTGCTGCGCTTGTTGAGGATGGCATTACGGTATTCGCAAAATACAACCCAGAGCCGGAGGAATATAAGAATCTATTGATTCGCACTTTGGAAACGAAGCCGGATCTAATCATAGATGACGGAGGCGATCTGATCTCCATCCTTCACTCTGAGCGCCCTGATCTTCGTGAACAGGTTCGTGGAGGGGCGGAGGAGACGACAACAGGCATTCTTCGTCTCAAGGCGATGGAGAAGGAAGGAAAGCTTGAATTCCCTATGGTCGCGGTCAATGATGCGTTCTGCAAATACTTATTCGACAACCGCTATGGAACAGGGCAGTCCGTATGGGATGGCATCAATCGCACAACTAATCTCGTCGTAGCTGGGAAAACGGTGGTTGTGGCAGGTTATGGCTGGTGCGGCAAAGGGGTTGCAATGCGCGCGAAAGGGCTCGGCGCAAATGTAGTGGTGACCGAGATTGATTCCATTCGTGCGGTTGAAGCCTACATGGATGGATTTACGGTGCTCCCGATGATTGAGGCTGCTAAGATTGGCGATATTTTTGTTACGGTAACGGGCAATCGAGACGTTATCCGCGGTGAGCACTATGACGTTATGAAGGATGGCGCGATTCTGTCCAACGCAGGCCATTTCGATGTTGAAGTCAATAAGCCTGAGCTTGAAGTACGCTCAACACAGGTGCGTACCGTACGTCGCAACATTGAAGAATATAAGTTAAAAGATGGTCGCAGCGTCTACGTACTGGCTGAAGGCAGACTTGTCAATCTCGCAGCTGGAGACGGGCATCCGGCAGAGATCATGGACATGACTTTTGCTTTGCAGGCGATGAGCTTGAAATACGTCAACGAGAAATATCAAGAGCTTGGCAAACAAGTGATTAACGTTCCTTATGAGTTGGATGAGCAGGTGGCTCGCTTGAAGCTCGCTTCTCTGGGAATTGCGGTAGATTCGCTCACTGATGAGCAGAAGAGCTACTTGGACAGCTGGCAAGAGCACTAATATTGCTTGGATTGCCGCAATCCTATAAGCAGGTCCCATATCTCAATTGTTAATAGCAGGCACTGGTGCAACATTCCAGTGCCTGTTGTCGTATAGTACATATCAGCCAGAATATCCAATAAATAACGAATAGACAAATAGGGGGTTATTTAATGGTTAAAAGGGACAGGATGTGCAGCATTCGTAAGTTAAGCAATATGAGCCTGATTGCTGTTCTGCTGGTTATGCTTATGATCATGGGTGGTTGCTCTTCTTCGGCAAGTGATCTTGCTTCAAGTTCATCAGCGAACACAGCGGAGAATTCAGAACTTGCGAATGCCTCAACCCAATCAGAAGCTCTTCCTGCGGCGACAGAAGACAGTAAAGCTGAAGGCAATAGCCAAGAGACAGGCGCTTCAAAGTTAAATTCTGCAGCCGAGCAGCGCAAGCTGATCTACCGGGCGAATCTTGTTATGGAAGTTCAGGATTACGAAGCTTCGAAGCAGCGCATTCAAGATATGATCCATCTGTCGGGGGGATACATTCTTGAGTTCAATGATCAATATTCGGAGTATGAGCGAGCTGGCTTATACAAGATCAAGGTGCCCGCACAGGGCTTCCAATCCATGCTGGAACAGTTGAACAAGCTGGAGCATCTGCGTTATGAGCGCAGCTATTCGGCAACGGATGTGACCGAAGAATATGTGGATTTGGAAGCAAGACTGAAGGTAGCCAAGGTGGAGGAAGAACGGCTGCTTTCCTTTATGGAGCAAGCGAAGAACACGTCTGATTTGCTGAAGTTCTCGGAGGATCTCACAGCTTCTCAGGAAAAGATCGAGCGAATTCAAGGCAGAATGAACTATTTGAATCAGAATGTATCGATGTCCACAATCGAGCTGAGACTCTATGAGACCATTATGGGAGCCAAGACCAGCACGCTTGAGCAAACGTTTGGCGAGCGATTGGACAGGACGCTTCAAGAAAGCGTGAAATCATTAATCGATCTGCTGCAGGGACTTGTGCTGCTTCTTACGGCGATGCTTCCATTCCTTGTTGTCATTGCGCTTGTTGGCCTTCCGGTGGCTTGGTTGGTGAGAAAGAGCAATCAGCGGCGTCAAGAGCGCCACAACCAGCGCCAATTGGAGCTGCAAGAACGCAACAAGCATTTATATGCATCTACGCATCAGCAATCGGAAATAGTGGTGGCCGATACAGCAGATACAGTTAAGAAAGAAGATGTACCACGGAAAGAAGCAACAGCACGAAATGAAGAGACAGCACAAAAAGAAGAGAAAACAGAGCCTGTATCTGGTATTGACAATGAAAAATAAATGAAACTTACAATAGAAATTATTGGGAATTATCGCTATCATCTAACATAAATAAGGAATAGAATCCGCGGTGGATCAGCATCTAAAGCGTTTTCGCGGGTTTTATTCTGTACATCTGCTTTTTTCAAGAAATCCTGCTGCCTAAGCAGGATTTTTTTTATGTATGGCGAATAGATAAGCGTTAGTGGTGGAAAGTGGTGAGATGTGGTGGAAAAAGGGGGAGGTGTGGTAGAGAATGTTCATGGGCGAATATCAGCATAACATTGATGACAAGGGCCGATTGATTATTCCTGCCAAGCTCCGTGACAACCTGGGTGCCACCTTTATCTTAACCAGAGGTTTGGACCAATGTTTATTTGTTTACCCGATGGATCAATGGTCGATTCTGGAGCAGAAGCTTCAGGCATTGCCGCTGATGAAGGCGGATGCGCGAGCATTTACCCGCTTCTTCTTCTCCGGTGCAACGGAGTGTGAATGGGACAAGCAAGGGCGCATCAACATTCCTAGCCATCTTCGAGAGTATGCCAAGCTTGAGAAAGAATGTATGGTCATAGGGGTTCAAAATCGTGTGGAAGTGTGGAGCAAGGAAGCTTGGGAACACTATTTTAATCAGTCAGCAAGTACATTTAACGAGATTGCAGAGACGCTGGTTGATTTTAATTTCTAACACGAGTCTATATCACTGCTGTTCGTGGCATACCAAGAAGAGGATTAGGAATGCAGGAGGAATGTAAAGTGTTTCATCATGTAACGGTACTACGAGAAGAGTCTGTAGCTGGACTTGCCATTCAACCGAATGGAATTTATGTGGACTGCACTCTGGGAGGAGCAGGGCACAGCGAGCTTATTGTCTCGCAATTATCTGATGGGGGAAGGCTTATCGCCTTGGATCAAGATGATTGGGCGCATGAGAACGCTAAGAAGCGGCTCGCTCCCTATCTGGATCATGTCACGCTGGTGCGTTCGAACTTTCGATACTTGGAAGATGCCCTTCAAGAGGCGCAAGTACCGCTTGTCGATGGTGAGAGACTGGTGGATGGCATTCTGTTTGACTTAGGCGTGTCTTCACCACAACTTGATGAAGGGGAGCGCGGATTCAGCTATAACCATGATGCTCCGCTGGATATGCGGATGGATCAAGAGGGAATGCTGACCGCCTACGATATTGTAAATGAATGGTCAGAATCTGAAATTGCCAAGATTCTGTTTGAGTATGGAGAGGAGAAGTTCTCAAGACGTATTGCGAAGGTTATCGTAGAGGCGCGTGCACAAGAACCAGTCAAGACAACCGGTCAGCTTGCTGAGCTTGTGAAAAAAGGTATTCCTGCGGCGGCTCGCCGCACGGGTGGCCATCCTGCCAAGCGGAGCTTCCAAGCGCTTAGAATTGCTGTCAATGATGAACTGGGCGCATTTGAGGATGCGATTCATGCCGCTGTTCGCTGCTTGAAGCCTGGTGGAAGAATTGCTGTCATCACCTTCCACTCCCTGGAGGATCGCATCTGCAAGCAAATCTTCAAGTCCTATGTGGGCAGATGTACGTGTCCGCCTGACTTGCCTATTTGCGGCTGTGGAAACAAAGGGGAGCTGCGTCTAGTGAACCGAAAGCCGATCCTGCCAAGCAGCGAAGAGATTGATGCCAATCCTCGCTCACGCTCAGCTAAGCTTAGAATCGCGGAAAAGCTCGATACGAAAGGAGATTAAGGAATGGCTTACGTTAGAGGGAATCTTGCTGTACGGCCAGAGCGTCGACCGGAAGAACCGGCACGCTACAAGGAAAGTAAGAAAAAGGTTGTCAAAAAAGCCACCCTCTCCACACGGGAGAAGCTGCTCTACCTGATGACCATTGTTGTTTGCTCGCTGGTTGCGCTTCTATTGATTTCTCGCTTCGCGGAAATCTACACCTTCAATCGCGATATGGAGGCGATGAAGAATGAGACCGCGAAGCTCGAAAGCGAGTCTCAGGTGCTCAAGGTGGAGATTGAGAAGCTTAGTGATTGGAATCGTATCGAAGCTTTTGCCAAATCTAAAGGTCTAGTGTACTTGGATGAGCCTGCTGAGATGAGCGTGCGCAAGACACAGATTGAGGACTGATGAGGCTTAACCTATGGTAAAACGTATTAAACTTAGAACCTTGTTTATTGGCGGATTATTTCTTTTGTTTTTTATTATTATTATTAGCAGGCTGTTCTGGTATCAGGTGTGGAATCGAGATTTCTGGCTCGATCTAGCTCAGGCAACATGGTCGACTGAACAAGAGATACCCGCGAAGCGAGGCACGATCTACGATAAAAATGGTGAAGTGCTGGCAATGGATGCTCCTGCCTATAATGTGGTTCTTAATCCAAAGGTCATTCAGACGCTCCGTACCAATGAGAAGCTTGTAGAGAAGCACATTGATGTGGAGCGTCTCATTGTTGAGAAGCTGCACGAGGTGCTGGGCAAGCCGGAGTCGGAACTGTATGAGCTTGCAAGAAAGAAGCGTGACAGCGGTGAATATCATATTTACCGGGAGGTTCGCAAAGAGGGCTGGATGATTGAACAGGAGCCTTATGACGAGCTTAATGCTTTTATTCAGGAAAAAGAAGACGAATGGAAAGTCAATGATATTGGCCTATATTTATTAAAGGATACAAAGCGATTCTATGCCAAAAACAATCTGGCCGCTCATGTGCTGGGTTATATGAATAAAGAGAATGAGCCGGTAGGCGGTATCGAGTCGCAATTCAACTCCATGCTGCAAGGCAAGCCTGGTTCTATCCAATATGATAAGGATCGTCAAGGAACGAAGCTTCCGACTGCCTCAGAGGTGTATACGCCTGCAGAGGATGGGAAGAACTTATACCTTACTATTGACGCAACGATCCAGCAGTATATCCAAGAGGCGATAACAGGCGTGTATGAACGCTACAGCCCATACAGCATATCGGTTATTGCAGCAGACCCGAAGACAGGCGATGTGCTTGGAATGGCGAATCTGCCGACCTATGACCCTAATAAATATTGGGAAGCGGCAACGGATCTTCGCAACTTCTACAATCCTGCAATCATGTCTACCTACGAGCCAGGATCGACCTTTAAGATCGTGACCTTGGCCGCATCGGTTCAAGAAGGAGTATTTGACCCTAATGAAACGTATAAATCAGGAAGCATTGTTGCAGGAGGCAGACCGATTCGCGACCACAACCATGTTGGATGGGGAACGATAACGTACCTTGAGGGCTTGAAGCGCTCAAGTAACGTTGCCTTCGTCAAGCTGGGATTCGAGAAGCTGAGAGAAGATCAATTCAAGTCCTATATCGATAATTTTGGCTTCGGGGAAAAGACTGGCATTGAGCTTCCGGGCGAGAACGCCGGCAAGATCCATTTCCAATATGCAGCTGATATAGCTGCTGCCACTTATGGACATGGTCAGCTCACCGTGACGCCGATTCAACAGATAATGGCGGTGTCTGCGGTAGCTAACGGCGGCAAGCTGATGGTGCCGCATATCGTCAAGAAGGTGGAGGATTCGCAGACGGGAGAGGTTCAAGAGCGTGCACCAGAAGTTGTGCGCGAGGTCCTTAAGCCCGAAATGGCGAAGCAGGTGAGCGAATACTTGGAGCAGGTTGTGGCTGACCAGCAGATTGGTACAGGTAAAGCAGCATATATTGAGGGATACCGGGTTGCCGGGAAAACAGGTACTGCACTTAAAGTAATTGATGGTGGTTATGATACCACTCGAGCCGTAGTATCCTTTATCGGCTATGCTCCTGTAGAGGACCCTCGAATCGCCGTTCTCGTTGTTGTCGATGATCCAAAAGATTATTATGAAGGAGGCGGCTTCGTCGCTCCAGTGATCTTCAAGGAGATTGTCAGCAAATCACTGCGATACATGGGAGTGCCAACTTCTCATCAAAGTGGGGATGAGGCAGATCATCGTGATGGACAAGCCGTTACACTTGCGACTACGCCAAACGTTCAAGGCTTGAAGCCAGATGCGGCGAAGCAGAAGCTGGCTGAAAAAGGGATTGTGTTTGAGACGGTAGGGTCAGGCAATGAAGTGAAGCGACAATACCCAGAGCCTGGTACGAAGCTTGCAGTAGGGCAGCGTGTGTATTTGCTGACCCAAGAGCCATCGCAGTTAAAACTGCCGAATCTAACGGGGAAATCGCTTCGAGATGTAGTGGAACTGGCCTCGCTGCTTCAATGGGAAGTGAAGGCTGAAGGGGAAGGCTACGTCACAGAATACGCCATCTCAACCAAGAACAATACGAAGGTTGTCTATGTGAAATTGAAGCCGAAGATACCATAGCTTGTTCTAACCCTAAGTTGTCCGGAATAGGTTGGTTATGAACCACTGTCGGACAAGGGGGAATGAACATGAAGTTGTCAGGCGTCACCGTACGAAAACGGTTGTTTGTCGGATTCATGCTGATTGCGATCGGCTTTGTAGCATTAATTGCAAGACTCGTCTATGTTCAATTATGGCATGGCGCGGAACTAAGCGAGAAGGCGGAGAATTCCTGGCGCCGTAACATACCTGTCACTGCTAAGCGCGGTGAGATTCTTGACCGTAATGGAGAGCGGCTTGCTTACAATGTCAGCTCTCCTACGGTTATGGCAGTTCCTGCGCAGGTTAGAGAACCGGAACGGACGGCTGAACAGCTGGCACCGTTACTTGGCATGTCTAAAGAATCTGTGCAGAAGCTGATCACAAAGCGCGAGCTTATCGTTTCATTGAAGCCGGGTGGGCGGAAGATTGATCTGGAGCTTGCTGCTAAGATACGAGATCTTCATCTGCCGGGCATCGTTGTTGCGGAAGACAATAAGCGCTTCTACCCGAATGAGACGCTAGCTGCTCATATTCTTGGCTTTGCTGGTGTTGATAAGGGGCTGACAGGAGTGGAGGCAAAGTATAATGCAGCGTTGACAGGGGTTGGCGGGAGTGTGTCCTTTCTTGCTGATGCAGGGGGCAATCTTATGCCTAACTCAACAGAAAAGTATGCCCCTCCGCGGGATGGTCTAAATTTACAATTGACGATTGACAAGGATATACAGACAATTATGGAGCGGGAGTTAGATCAAGCGATGCTTGAGCTAAAGCCAAAGCAAATTGTATCTATCGCGATGGACCCTAATACGGGGGAAATCTTAGCGATGGCGAGCCGGCCTGGATACGATCCTGGCAACTATAGTGATTACCCTTCCGAAGTATATAATCGCAACTTGCCGATCTGGATGACGTATGAGCCGGGGTCCACGTTTAAGATTATTACGCTTGCTGCGGCTCTTGAGGAAGGGAAAGTGAATTTGTATAATGAACACTTCTTCGATCCGGGTTATGTGGAGGTCGGAGGGGCAAGGCTTCGCTGCTGGAAGAAGGGCGGACATGGCAGCCAGACCTTCCTTGAAGTTGTTCAGAACTCATGCAATCCTGGCTTTGTAACGCTTGGGAACCGCTTAGGCAAGGAAGTTCTGTTCGATTACATAACGAAGTTTGGCTTCGGAAAAAAGACAGGGATTGATATGAGCGGCGAAGCGAGCGGCATCTTGTTCAAGCTCGACAAGGTCGGACCTGTTGAGCTTGCCACAACGGCATTCGGCCAAGGGGTGTCTGTAACCCCGATCCAGCAGATCGCTGCTGTCGCGGCGGCTATCAATGGAGGCAAGCTGCTCCAGCCGCACGTGGCCAAGGCTTTCATTCATCCAGAGACCGGTTTGGTGGTTGACGAGATTAAGCCAGAGCTTGTGCGTCAGGTGATCTCGGAAGATACTTCAAGCAAGGTAAGGGATGCACTGGAGCATGTCGTGGCAGAGGGGTCAGGTAAAAATGCCTTTATTGACGGATACCGTGTCGGCGGCAAGACAGGTACAGCGCAGAAGGTCATTAACGGACGCTATTCACCAGATGAGCATATCGTATCCTTTGTGGGCTTTGCGCCTGCGGATGATCCTCAGATCGTTATCTATACTGCCGTTGATGACCCGCAAGGCATTCAATTCGGGGGGCTGATCGCCGCACCGATCGTAAAGCGCATTATGGAGGATTCGCTTCACATTCTTGGAGTGGAGCCGCGCGAGAAACAGGTAGAACGCAAATATCTTTACAATGAAACGCCGCTTGTGACCGTACCGAATCTTGTTGGCAAGACCATTACGGATATTTACGAAGATATGAATATGAACTTTATGCTAGCCAAATCCGGTTCAGGTCAAACCGTGCTTCACCAAGCACCTAAGCCGGGAACCCGCGTCGAGCGGGGAACGACGATCCGAATATATATGGGTCAAGAAGAGACGGAGGAATAGACGATGCACCAGTTTTCACTCTCGGAAGCAACATCCTTACTTATTACAGCGTCTTTAAAAGGAGACCCTGCTACTATCATTCAAGGTCTAAGCAATGATTCGCGCCATGTACACAAAGGCGATTTGTTCTTCTGCATCTCAGGTACAGCACAAGACGGACATCAATATGCCCCGCAAGCTGTTGAGGCGGGGGCAGCCGCCCTTGTAGTCGAACGTGAGCTGGAGCTTGATGTGCCTCAGTTGGTCGTATCGAATGCTCGCGAAGCACTTGCGGCCTTGAGCACATGCTTCTACGGCAATCCAAGTCAAGCGCTGCGTCTGATTGGTGTTACTGGCACCAATGGCAAAACGACAACAACTCATCTTATTGAACGCATCCTGATGGATGCGGAACAATCCACGGGAGTCATTGGCACGATCGAAATGCGCTATGCGAACCAGACGTTCCCAATGTCTGGCACAACTCCGGACGCTATGCACCTGCAAGCCTCGTTAAGAGACATGGTTGATCAAGGTGTTCGAGCTTGTGCCATGGAGGTTTCCTCTCATGCTTTGGAGCAAGGACGCGTAAAGGGCTGCCGCTTCCGTACTGCCGTATTCACCAATTTAACGCAGGATCACCTGGATTATCATGGTACAATGGAAGCTTACCGAGAAGCGAAAGGTTTGTTCTTTTCTCGTCTTGGAAATACCTTTTCTGAGAAGGAAGAAGATCGCGCTTATGCCGTACTGAATGCGGATGATCCCGCTAGTGAATATTTCAAAGGCTTGACAACGGCAGAAACGATTCTTTATGGCCTACATGAGAATGCCCATGTGCGTGCATCCGAGATTAAGATTACAGCGCAAGGCACAAGCTTCAAGCTCGATACCTTCCGCGGATCAGCTGAAGTGAAGCTCAGAATGGTAGGCAAGTTTAATGTATATAATGCATTGGCTGCCATTGCAGTAGGGCTGATTGAGAACATTAAGCTTGATGACATCGTGAAGAGCTTGGAAGCTGTTCCTGGTGTGGCAGGCCGCGTTGAGCCTGTTGAAGCAGGCCAGCCGTACTCAGTTATCGTCGATTACGCGCATACGCCAGACGGGCTTGAAAATGTGCTCGAGACGGTGAAGGAGTTTGCTGAAGGGCAAGTGTACTGCGTATTTGGCTGCGGTGGGGACCGCGACCGCAAGAAGCGCCCGATCATGGGGCAGATTGCTGCAAAGTATGCGGATTACCTGTTTGTGACGTCTGATAATCCGAGAACAGAGGATCCAGAGCTGATCCTAAAGGATATTGAAGCAGGGCTGAAGGAGCACCATGTAGCAGAATCTCGCTATGAATGCATTGTAGATCGCCGTGCGGCGATTACAAAAGCTATTGAAAAGGCAAGCCCGCAGGATGTAGTATTGATTGCGGGGAAAGGCCATGAAACATATCAAATCATTGGCAAGGAAATTCATGATTTTGACGACCGCAAGGTTGCCGAAGAAGCGATAAGGGGATTGAATCTGTGATTGAAACCAATTTACAAGGCATTGCGTCCATGTGCGGCGGCGAGCTATTGCCTAATCAGGATGAGAAGCTGCTCATCGCTGGAGTAAGCACAGACTCGCGTCAGATCGTACAGGGTGGACTGTTTGTCCCGCTTGTTGGGGATCGATTCGACGGGCATGCCTATGTCGAACAAGCCATTGCGGATGGTGCGCACGCTGCTCTGTGGCAGCAGGATCACCCGCTGCCTAAGACATCATTGCCGCTTATCCTGGTGGAAGATACGCTTGAAGCTCTGCAGCAGCTGGCATCCAGCTATATCCGGACGCTTCCGGTTAAGGTCGTTGCCGTGACCGGCAGCAACGGCAAGACGACGACTAAGGATCTTATTGCATCCGTCTTGTCGCGAACGTTCCGCGTGCATAAGACGGATGGCAATTTTAATAATCATATTGGACTTCCATTGACGGTGCTTCGCATGCCAAAGGACACTGATATTGCAGTGCTTGAGATGGGCATGAGCAGTCGAGGAGAGATTGAACTGCTGACGAAGCTAGTTCATCCCGATGTTGCGGTTATTACGAATGTTGGGGAAGCACATCTGCTTCAGCTCGGCTCTAGAGAAGAGATTGCAAGAGCCAAAATGGAAATCATCAGCGGACTTAAGCCTGACGGGATTCTGATCTGCCATGGCGATGAGCCGCTGCTTGCACAAGTGTTTCAAGAGGAGCAAACCGAAAAACCGGAGCGCATGAGTGTGGTCACCTTTGGCTTTGGCGTCCAATGTGACTATCGTCCTGAAGGCATCATGCAGCATGAGGATGGCATGTCGTTCACTGTAGCGAACGAGACCTTGGGTACGAATGTGTACTCAATCCCACTGCTAGGCAAGCATAATGTGCTTAATTCGCTTGCTGCGCTTGCAGTAGGCCGTTTGTTCCGTGTGCCCGAGCCAATGATCAGCGCTGCGATGTCATCTGCAAGCATTTCCGGCATGCGGATTGAGAAGACGATAACGAAGGATGGCTGGATTCTCCTGAATGATGCTTACAATGCTAGTCCAACCGCGATGAAAGCTGCCCTTGATGTGCTTGCATCTGTAAGAGGGGGCAAGCGCATTGCCATTCTTGGAGATATGCTGGAGCTTGGACCGCGTGAAGAGGAGCTTCATGAAGAGGTGGGCTCAGGCATTCTTCCAGATACGCTTGACGTATTGCTTACGTACGGCAAGCTTGGCGCTTCGATTGCGAAGGGGGCGCTTCATCAATTGGCATCTGAAGCCGTTCACAGCTTCCAAGACAAGAATGAACTGCGAGACTATCTTCAGAGCCTAGTGAATCCTGGCGACACGGTGCTGCTGAAGGCATCACGCGGAATGAAGCTTGAAGAAATAGTAGAACCATGGATCAGTACGAAGCATTAGTCGGTCTGCGGTAACGGGAGGTGTAGAGGTTTGGACTTCAAGTTGATATTAATGACAATCGGTGTATCTTTTATCCTAGCCGTCATATTAGGCCCGTTATGCATTCCGTTGTTAAGACGGTTGAAATTCGGTCAGCAGGTACGTGACGACGGACCCCAGTCCCATCTGAAGAAGAAGGGGACCCCTACGATGGGCGGGGTTATCATTTTACTGGCATTTACATTGGCATTTGTTAAGTTCTCGGTACGAGATACTGATTTTTACGTATTGCTGGTGGCGACCTTAGGGTTTGGTTTGATTGGATTTTTAGATGATTATATTAAAATTGTATTTAGACGCTCACTAGGCTTGACCGCAAGACAGAAGCTGTTCGGACAGCTGTTTTTTGCGGCTGTTGTGTGCGTATTGCTTGCCAAGATGGATCACAGCACCTTTGTTGGCGTACCAGGTACGTCGTGGGGACTTGATCTTGGCTGGTTCTACTACATCTTCGTTGTGCTGATGATGCTTGCGATCTCGAATGCGGTTAACTTTACAGACGGTCTAGACGGCCTGTTGTCTGGAACAAGCGCCATCGCCTTTGCGGCATTCACGCTGATTGCCCTGCAAACTTCAGAGATTGCTGCTGCCGTCTGCGGAGCGGCTATGATTGGAGCGACGCTTGGCTTCTTGGTCTTCAACGTTCATCCTGCGAAGGTATTCATGGGTGATACAGGGTCGCTTGGTATTGGCGGAGCTATCGCAGCCGTTGCCATTCTGACTAAGACGGAGCTCTTATTTATTCTTATCGGCGGCGTATTCGTAATGGAGATGCTGTCTGTTATTATTCAAGTGGTGTCCTTTAAGCTAAGAGGAAAGCGAGTCTTCAAGATGAGCCCCATTCACCATCATTTTGAATTGTCTGGATGGTCCGAGTGGCGTGTCGTAATTACGTTCTGGGCTGTTGGGATTGTGCTCGCTGCACTCGGATTATGGATTAACAAGGGGTTGTAATCAATGAACCATCCAGATGCATATCAAGGAAAACGTGTGGTTGTATTAGGCTTAGCCCGCAGTGGCTTCGATGTAGCAAAACGATTTCATGAACGTGGTGCCGAAGTCATCGTTAATGATAAAAAGGACCGTGAACAATGCCCCGAGGCTTCTGAACTAGAAGCTTTGGGCATTTGTGTTGTATTGGGAGGTCATCCGGATGATCTGATTACGACAGATACGGCGCTAGTGGTCAAAAATCCGGGCATTCCCTATAGTGCGCCACCGATCGTGGAGGCTTTACGCATCGGAATCGACGTGGTCACCGAGATTGAGGTCGGATATCACTTGTGCAAAGCGCCGATTGCAGGAATTACAGGAAGCAACGGAAAGACAACCACGACGACCTGGGTCGGTCAGATGCTGGAGGCCGCAGGTCTAGATCCTGTTGTAGCAGGCAATATCGGCACACCGTTTAACAGCGTGGCAGGAGAGCTGTCAGAGAAGCAGCAAGTGGTCTTGGAACTCAGCAGCTTCCAATTAAAAGGGACACAGGCATTCAAGCCCCATGTGGCATGCTTATTGAACATCGCTGAGACGCATCTTGATTATCATGGGTCTATGGAGGATTACATCTCTTCAAAGGCAAAGCTGTTCGCCAACATGACAACAGACGACATCGCTGTGCTTAACGCGGATGATGACGTATGCCGGCAGATGGCGCCAGAGCTTCATGCTAGAGTATGGTGGTTCTCATCGAAGCAAGCCGTCGAGATCGGCGCTTATCTTGAGCCTACCTTTGTGGAAGCGGAGTCTAAGGCCGCAGAAGGAGAGGCGCTTCATCCCTATCTCATGTTTAAGGATGAAGAAGGACAGACCCATCGTCTACTGCCTGCACATGAACTAGGGCTTCCGGGGAAATTCAATGTGGATAATGCTCTTGCCGCAATTACAATCGCCGTTGCCTGCGGGGCAAAGCCCGAGGCCCTAATCTCTGCCTTGAAGTCTTTCAAGGGGGTGGAGCATCGCTTGGAATTCGTACGGGAGTTCGATGGCGTACGCTACTTCAATAACTCCAAGGCAACGAATACGATTGCCACACAGATGGCGCTGGATGCATTTCCAGGGAACATCATTTTGATAGCTGGAGGACTTGATCGTGGCCTTGACTTCAAAGAATTCGCTCCATACTTCGAGAAGTGCGTAAAGGGGCTTGTTGCCATTGGCGAAACCCGTCATATTCTTGAAGGCGTTGCGCAAGAAGCAGGTTTGAAGCAAGTAAAGATCGTCGACACTGGGGATAATGCTGAACTAGCGATTCAAGAGGCAGTTCTAGAGGCGAAGCAGATGGCTCTGGCAGGAGATATTATCTTGTTGTCTCCGGCATGCGCCAGCTGGGATATGTTCCCTTCATATGAGACTCGCGGACGCATTTTTAAGGAAGCGGTGCATAGTCTTAAGTAGAGGGGTGTTCAAGCCTCTACATTGTCAGACGAGGTGTACCGAATGGTCAAAGCAAAAACCGCGCCCGATATGTGGCTCATCCTTGCAGTCGTATCGCTATTAGCGATCGGTATCGTTATGGTGTATAGTGCAGGAGCTGTGCTAGCCTTTCGCGAGTACGGGGACTCCTTCTACTTTGTCAAGCGTCAGCTCTTGTTTGCAGGCTTAGGGCTGATCGCGATGTTCATTACGATGAACGTAGACTATCACGTATGGAAACGTTATGCTAAGATTGGGCTTGTTGCCTGCTTTGTCCTATTAATTATCGTATTGATTCCAGGCATTGGAGTTGTACGTGGAGGAGCAAGAAGCTGGCTTGGGATTGGATCATTTGGCATTCAGCCTTCTGAGTTCATGAAGCTTGGCATGATTGTCTTCTTATCGTACATGCTCTCAGAGTCAAAGCATTCCATAACAAACTTTACGAAGGGGCTGCTGCCCGCACTAGGCGTAATGGGGCTTGCCTTCGGTATCATCATGCTTCAGCCGGATCTTGGTTCAGGCACGGTCATGATGGGAGCCTCCTTGCTCGTCATTTTTGTGGCAGGTGTTCGCATGAAGCATTTGGTCGGACTCGGCATGATCGGTGTAGCAGGGCTGGTGGGTCTGATCTTGGCAGCGCCGTATCGGATGAAGCGGATTACCGGATTTTTGGACCCTTGGCAGGATCCGCTTGGTACAGGCTATCAGATCATTCAATCCTTATACGCCATCGGTCCTGGGGGTCTTACAGGACTAGGTCTTGGCGCAAGCCGACAGAAGTACAGCTACGTTCCAGAGCCGCAGACGGACTTTATCTTCTCCATTCTTGCAGAAGAGCTTGGGTTTATTGGCTGTGTGACCGTCATTCTCTTGTTCTTGATCGTTGTGTGGAGGGGGATGAGGGCTGCGATAACCGCGCCGGATACCTTTGGCAGCCTGCTTGCAGCTGGAATTGTTGGCATTGTTGCGGTACAAGTTATTATCAATGTTGGGGTTGTCATTGGCATGATGCCTGTAACAGGAATCACGCTGCCATTAATCAGCTATGGTGGTTCTTCTTTAACCTTGATGCTGACCGCATTGGGTGTACTGCTTAATATATCACGTTATGCGAGGTGAAAGAAATGCGCGTCGTGCTAAGCGGCGGAGGTACAGGCGGACATATATATCCTGCACTCGCCATCGCACGGGAATGCAAGAAGAGTGATCCCAATAGCGAATTTTTATATATAGGCACTGAAAAAGGCTTGGAGAGCAAGCTGGTCCGAGATGAAGGGCTGCCATTCGAGACGATTGAGATTACAGGCTTTCGCCGCAAGCTTTCTTTTGAGAATGTCAAGACGATTATGCGTTTCTTGCGAGGGGTGAGCAGGGCTAAAGAACTTCTAAGAACGTTCAAGCCGGATGTCGTCATTGGCACAGGCGGTTACGTTTGTGGACCGGTGGTCTATGCTGCTGCGAAGCTTGGCATTCCTACGATTATCCATGAGCAGAATGTTATTCCGGGCCTTACGAACAAATTCCTAAGCCGATATGCAAGTACGGTCGCCTTGAGCTTCGAGGAGTCAAAGTCTTACTTTGACAAGGCGAAGCATGTGTTGTTTACAGGCAATCCACGAGCAACTGCAGTTGTTGAGGCGAACCGAGAGCGCGGATTCGCTTCGCTTGGACTGCCGCAGGATAGCGAGCTTGTGCTGGTGGTTGGAGGAAGCCGTGGAGCTAGAGTTGTCAACGAGGCCATGATCGGCATGGTGCCGTTCTTGAAGAAGCTGCCTGATGTCCATTTTGTCTATGTAACCGGACAGCAGTACTATGAAGATACGAGAAAAGCAGTGCTTCAGGCGAATTCTGGTCTTCGGAATCACCTTCATGTCCTGCCTTATGTCAGCAATATGCCAGAGGTGCTTGCTGCAACAACCGTTGCCGTGAGCCGGGCAGGAGCTTCCTCGCTAGCGGAGCTCACGGCTCTTGGGATTCCATCGATCCTTATTCCTTCACCAAATGTGACCAACAATCATCAGGAAGCGAATGCGAGATCATTGGAGCAAGCGGGTGCCGCTGTGATGCTTCTAGAAAGCAAGCTGAGCGCACAGCAGCTCTTCAAGGAGATCGAGCAGCTTATCGTACAGCGTGATAAACGCAAGCTGATGAGTGATCGCGCGAAAGCATATGGACAACCAGATTCGGCTGCACGCATTGTAGCGGAGATGAAGCGATTGACGGGCGAGTAAATCTTGCCCGTTTTGCTTTGTGTTAGGGATGAAAAGGTGATAAATGAAGCAAGTGCATTGCCGCAGTGGGCGGGTGTCACACAACATGTGCAGCTGTCATAAGATACTCTATAATCGTGACTGTCTCCCTAAACATGACAGCCTAGTTGATGGTCTTATGCCTGACAGTGGAACAGGCAGAGCTAGGTCGAGGAGTAGGAGGTTATCCTATTTATCAGAGCGTTTGTTAAAGAATTGGGGATATAAACGATAGAAGCAGGCGCTGATTTATCCTTGATCAAGCTAGCTGTGAAAGGCAGGCAAAGCAGGAATATTTGTTCTTGATATTGCAGGAGGCATTTCAGGCATGGTCGGCGGGCCGCCTATATGAATGCCAGAGCTCATGGGTTAGATGTGTCGCGTATAAATAGAGTCAGCTGTCGGCTGATTGAAGAAGCCTGGATAATGGGATGCGAAGCGAAGGGTTTTCCACGCAGCAGGCCAATTTCATTGTAAACACCGGGCAAGCGACAGCGCATGATGTGCTCACCCTCATGAGGCGGATACAACAAAAAGTCATGGAAACCTACGGAATTGGGCTGGTTCCGGAAAATATGGTGGTGGGTGAGTGGTAATCTCGGAGGTGATACATTGGATAAATTGGTGATTGAAGGTGGAAAGCCTCTTTCGGGAACCATACGGATCCATGGAGCAAAAAACGCCGCCCTGCCAATCTTGGCAGCTGCCATCTTGGCGGATGGCGCAGTGGAGCTTCACAATGTACCGCAATTACTCGACATCGAGGTTATGTTGGACATCTTAAGGGGCTTAGGATGCCGGGCTTCGCATGATGGATATACCGTTGTTATTGATAGTTCAGGTCTACGAACATCTCATATTCCTGAGGATTTAATGCGCCAGATGCGTTCATCCATTTTTTTAATGGGGCCGCTGCTTGCCAAGTATCGTGAAGTGCATATTTATCAACCTGGCGGCTGCGCGATCGGTGAGCGCAAGATCGATCTTCACCTCAGAGGACTGCAAGCTTTAGGGGCGAAGATTGAGCAAAAAGGGAACCTGATGACCTGTCGAGCAGATCAACTGGTTGGCTCTGCAATTCATTTGGACTTCCCAAGTGTAGGGGCAACGGAAAATATTATGATGGCTGCCGTGCTTGCAGAAGGCAAGACGGTGCTAAGCAACGCTGCACGAGAACCAGAGATCGTTGATCTGCAGAACTTCCTGAATCGTATGGGGGCGAAAGTTAGCGGCGCAGGCAGTGACACGATTACAATCGAAGGTGTGAATAACCTTAGAGGTACGCAATACGAAGTGATACCAGACCGAATTGTAGCGGGAACTCTGATGATTGCTGCCGCCGCGACAAGGGGTGCGGTAACGCTGACCAATGCCTATTCCGAGCATCTCGTGTCGCTTATTCATATTCTCCGTCGTGCTGGGGTGCAGATCGCTACCAGTAATGGTATAATTAACGTGACCAGCTTTGGAAGACCTCGAGCAGTAGACCGGGTGGTCACTTCGCCTTATCCCGCCTTTCCTACGGATCTTCAATCTCAGCTTATGGTTTTGCTTACACTCTCCGATGGGGTGAGTGTAGTGAAAGAAACGATATTCGAAGGACGATTCAAGCATGTGGATGAACTCAGTCGAATGGGCGCTGATATTCGTGTGGATTTGAGCAGCGCTATTGTACGAGGCGTAAATAAGCTGTATGGAACAACCGTTGAAGCGACCGATTTAAGAGCAGGCGCAGCACTCGTGATTGCGGGGCTTGCTGCCGAAGGACCTACAGTCATAGAGAGAATACATCATATCGATCGCGGCTACGACGGAATAGAGAATATGTTTACACGACTAGGGGCTCGTATAAAGCGAATTGCGGCTGTGCCGAAGCTAGACATGGCGAATGGTTAGATGCTTCTAGTGTATGGACTGATCACACTGCGTATGAATAACGGTGAACGTGAGACATGATGGATCCGTCCCCTCCAATGGAGGGGATTAGGCATATTATATATTTTACAAGGGAAGGGGTGGTAGTGATTGCAAGTCAGAGCAATACCTACGCTGCCTACACAACCGCCCAAGAAGCGAAGAAGCACACGTTTGATTTGCATCATTGTTTTATTATGCCTTGTTTTGCTTAGTGTGCTGTTTTTTCGCTCTCCAATCAGCAAGGTCAACGACTTGCGATTTGTAGGTAACACGATGGCAGCCAAGGAACAGCTGAGCGAAGCAAGCGGGCTGAAGTCAGGTTCTCCATACTTCTTTATGTCAGAGGAGAAGATCAAAGAGGCGATCATATCCTCTTATCCCTTCATTCAATCTGTACAGATGGAGAAGCACTTCCCAGGCAAGGTAACGGTATACGTGAAGGAATATGAGACGGTTGCCTATGAGTTGAAAAGCGATGGACAAGTTGAGGCATGCTTGGAAAATGGCTCTGTTGTCCTTCTTAAGCAGGAAAAGCAGCTTGTATTGGAGAAGCCTTTATTAACCAACTGGTCAGATCCGAATGGAGATGCCGTGAAAAAGCAGCTTTCCACTTCGCTTGCGGCGATACCAGAAGGGCTTCTTGCTGATATTTCTGAGATTAAGTATGACCCTTCCGATTCTTTCAATGATCGAATCAAGATTTATACGAGATCTGGCTTCGAAGTCATTACGACGGTGTCCATGCTGCCTGACAAGATTGCTTACTTAAGCGGGATCGTCGAGACGCAGGAACCGGGCAGAATCACGATGCTGCAGGCAGACTCTTATATCTCTTATACCAACCTGTCAAAGGAAAATGCTGACGAGTAAGAGTGGGAAAAAAACTCTACTCAATATACGCAAAAAATGCTAGAATAAGTTTTATGGTATTTCAAGTCATAACCTACTAAATCTTGCATTTTCAGCACCGTGCTTGTCGAATTCTAGCTGGAATTGACATCTAACAAAATTATTTGTAAAAAAAAGAGGGAATGACTCAGCTTTGTTGAATACATACAGAGGAATCCGGGGATACACATACCAATTTATTAGATATATGGGAGGTGCCACGGCTTGAGCAGCAATGACATCATTGTGAGTTTGGACATCGGTACATCCAAAGTGCGCGCTATAATCGGCGAGATTAACAACGGGACACTGCAAATTATCGGCGTTGGATCTGCTGAATCAGAAGGTATTCGCAAAGGTGCGATTGTAGATATTGACCAGACTGTGCAATCCATTCGCAATGCGGTTGAGCATGCGGAGCGTATGGTCGGTATTGAAATATCCGAAGTCTATGTGGGTATAACAGGGAATCATATCGGGTTGCAATCCTCTCACGGGGTTGTGGCTGTTTCTAATGAAGATCGTGAGATTGGTGAAGAAGATATTGTAAGAGTCCTGAAGGCAGCTGAAGTGATCGCATTGCCACCAGAGCGTGAGATCATTGATGTCGTTGCCAAGCAATACGTTGTGGATGGACTTCATGATATCCATGACCCAAGAGGCATGATTGGCGTTCGCTTGGAAGTGGATGCGACGATTGTCACTGGGGCCAAGACAGGCATACACAACCTGCTCAGATGTGTTGAGAAGGCTGGCCTATATGTGAAAAATCTTATCCTTATTCCGATGGCTAGCGGTCAACTGGCACTATCGAAGGATGAGAAGATGGTAGGTTCTGTACTTGTTGATGTCGGCGCAGGTGCAACGACAATCTCTGTCTTCCAAGATGGCACACTTGCAGCGACTTCAACGCTTCCGATAGGTGGCGATTTTGTCACGAATGATATCGCTTATGGTTTGCGTACGATGTCAGATCAAGCAGAGAAGATCAAGCTGAAGTTCGGCTGTGCATGGATTGACGACGCTGCTGAGGATGTTGTGTTCAAGGTAACGCGCATCGGCAGCAATGTTGAGAAGGAGTTTAACCAGCTGTTCCTCGCGAACATTATTGAGCCTCGCGTTCAAGAGATCTTCCATTTGGTTAAAAATGAGGTGAAGCGGCTAGGGTTTACTGAATTGCCTGGTGGTTATATATTATCAGGCGGCACAGTATCGATGCCTGGCGTGCTTAGCGCAGCTCAAGCCGAGCTGCAAACTTCAGTTCGTATCGCGGTGCCTGACTTTATAGGCGTCCGCGACCCAGGCTTTGTAAGCGGGGTAGGCGTGCTGCATCACGTATTGCGTTCTGTACGCCCTCGTGGAGGTTCGAGCAATAAGAAATCCGCGCCACGCAAAGCAGCTCCTGTGGAGACTGCGACGAAGCCGGGCTTCATCGAAAAGATTAAGAATATGTTTAGTGAATTTATTTAAAAATGGACAAATTGACCTCATGCCATCCATGCACAATGAAGGGGAGATGGAGTACTCATGTTGGAATTCGAATTCGAAATGGAATCATTAGCCCAAATTAAGGTCATCGGCGTAGGTGGCGGCGGAAGCAATGCTGTTAACCGTATGATCGATAACGGCGTTCAGGGCGTTGACTTTATTACCGTTAATACGGATGCTCAGGCGCTTCACTTTGCGAAGTCTGAGCACAAGCTTCAGATTGGCGAGAAACTGACTCGTGGATTAGGTGCAGGCGCTAACCCTGAGGTAGGCAAAAAAGCGGCTGAAGAATCACGCGACTTGATCATGAGCACGTTGAAAGGTGCGGACTTGGTCTTCGTTACTGCAGGTATGGGAGGCGGAACGGGAACAGGTGCTGCTCCATTTATTGCAGAGATTGCACGTGAATGCGGAGCTTTGACGGTGGGCGTTGTCACTCGTCCGTTTACTTTTGAAGGACCGAAGCGCTCAAGAAATGCCGAGCAAGGCATTGAAGCGCTTAAGGAAAAGGTAGATACGCTTATCGTCATCCCGAACGATCGTTTGCTTGAGATCGTAGACAAGAAGACTCCGATGATTGAAGCATTCCGCGAAGCAGACAACGTTCTGCGTCAAGCGGTTCAAGGCATCTCTGACTTGATTGCTGTTCCAGGTCTCATCAACCTTGACTTTGCTGACGTGAAGACCATTATGACAGAGCGCGGCTCTGCACTTATGGGGATTGGCATTGCAAATGGAGAGAACCGTGCAGCAGAAGCGGCTCGCAAGGCGATTATGAGCCCGTTGCTGGAGACTTCAATTGATGGCGCGCGTGGTGTCATTATGAACATCACTGGCGGTGTTAACTTGAGCTTGTATGAAGTCAACGAAGCGGCAGAAATCGTTACTGAAGCATCTGATCCAGAAGTGAACATGATCTTCGGTGCGATTATTGAGGAAAGCATGAAGGATGATATCAAAGTAACGGTTATTGCAACAGGCTTTGAGAATAAGCCCATGCCATCGGTGAACCAAGTGCGTCGTCCATCTGCGAGTACATCCTCACCAGAACCTAGTGAGGCGCGCAGCAATCCTTCAACGCTTCGTCCGTTTGGCAATCAGCCTTCCTCTGATCAGTTGGACATTCCAACATTCTTGCGGAACCGTCCTCGTAACACGAATAATGATTAATGCCAATCCTAGCTCGCTAGGATTCAAGCGAAAGGGTTGTCTTGCAGTCTATGACTGTATGGACAACCCTTTTTTGTATTTACTTGTCAATGAAGGCTGCGGACCTTAACCATACTGGCTTCAGCGGAGAGTCATGTGCTCTTGGCTTTTTTGCAAAGGCTTACCATTTATTTCTCCATGACGACGAGTGACGGTGTCCGACAAAAAAAGTGACAATCCCCATCCAGCATTAGACAGACTTCGAACAGACCACTCTTTATACTAAAGTTAATTCTAACAGTGATTGACGGCTTGAGAAGGAGGGAGAATATTGACCGTCATATATGCCGATCTGGTGCTTGGTCTCAACCTTGTGTTGGACTGGACGCTGCTTAGGATGACGGCAAAGCTGCGGGGTATTCGTCCCACACGAACCCGAGTGATAGGTGCAGCCTTAATCGGCACCCTGTACGCAGGCGTCCTTTTTGTTCCCACGGTTCCTTTTTTGCTTACCCTTGGAGGAAAAGTTCTCATTTCTATTTGTATGCTGATGGTGGCGTTTGGATTTCACCAATTCGGATATTTCTTTCGTAACTTGTTAGCTTTTTATTTTAGCGCTTTTGTCATCGCGGGAGGTGCGATTGGTATACAGTATTTGCTGCAGGATGCAACCTTATGGGCAGTTTTTCAGCATACTGCCTCAGATGTGGTTCAAGAGAAGCTGAAGTTTGGGGCTGCTCTTTTAATGATCGGTCTGTGCTGTGCTTATGGGCTGTACCGGCTGTCGTGGGGCCAACAGAAGCAGCAAGCCCAGATGAACAGCTTTCTTGTTCAAGTCGAGATTGGAATAGGTGGACAGGTTTGCTCTTGCACAGGCCTTATTGACACGGGAAACAGCCTGAAGGAACCTTTGTCAGGCGCTCCGGTCATGATTACAGACGTAGAGCTGTGGCAAGGCATTCTTCCTGCTTCATGGCTGAAGGCGGTTCGTGAAGGGGATGTGCTGAATGGCCTCAATGAAGCATGCAGCGAAGAGGAGAAAGGGGTCGTTGATGAGGCGAAGCTGCGCATTATTCCATATCGAGGGGTAAATGCAAACTCGCAGTGGATGATTGGCTTCAAGCCAGATTATATTCACATTACCTATGATCAGTCGATATATCGTATCACACAGGCCATTATCGGCCTTGATAGCGGCAAGCTGTCAGCAGATCAACAGTTCCAGGCTATCGTGCATCCGGATATGGTTGATGCTTCGTTGAAAGTGGAGGGATGCGCTAGCGCATCTAGTGAGGCACTGGCGACGAAGGCATCATAGCGTATTCGAACATTCGCGGCAGTGAGATCAGCTTCTCTATTCCATTCTTAGGAGGTACAATGATGCGAACCAAATGGAAATTAATGATGCAAATCCAAATGTACCGAATTCTGCTGCTTCTAGGACTGAAGCGGGCGGATGTATATTATATTGGCGGCAGCGAAGCGCTGCCGCCCCCACTAACTCGCGAGGAAGAAGAGTATCTGCTCGGGAAGCTCTCAAGCGGAGACAGCGCGATCCGCGCGATGCTGATTGAGCGCAATTTGCGGCTTGTTGTATACATTGCCCGCAAGTTCGAGAACACCGGCATTCACATCGAAGATCTCGTGTCCATTGGCGCAATCGGCTTAATCAAAGCGGTCAATACGTTTGATCCTGAGAAGAAGATTAAGCTTGCGACCTATGCGTCGCGCTGTATTGAAAATGAGATTCTCATGTATCTTCGCAGGAACTCGAAAACTCGTACGGAAGTGTCATTTGACGAGCCGCTCAATATCGATTGGGATGGCAATGAGCTGCTGCTCTCGGATGTATTAGGAACAGAGAACGATACGATATATAAAAATATCGAGGAGCAGGTGGACCGCAAGCTGCTGCACAAGGCGCTCGATAAATTAACTGAACGCGAACGAGTCATTATGGAGCTTCGCTTTGGCTTATCGGATGGGGAAGAGAAGACGCAGAAGGATGTCGCGGATCTGCTTGGCATCTCGCAGTCCTACATATCCCGTCTTGAGAAGCGCATCATTAAGCGGCTGCGCAAAGAATTCAACAAGATGGTATGAACATTCGTTTGAACTGCATGGGACGGAATGCATGCCAATTCATGCCCCACCTCTTTAAGGCTACACCTCTATCCCTTTATAGCACCAAATAAGAGAGTCTGTGGCTTCGTTGGGCCGCAGGCTTTGCTCTGCCTGCACTCTGATTTGGCTACCCGAATTGAGAGAATGTGGGTTGATGGAAGACTTGTGGTAAGCAGGAATAATTCGGGGGCTCAAGGAGATAATGAACATTAATGTTTCTCCTTGGGAGGTAATCACGAATGACCCGAAATAAAGTCGAAATATGCGGTGTGGATACATCCAAGTTGCCTGTGCTTACGAATGTCGAAATGCGTGAATTATTCGTGGCTCTTCAGGATCGAAACGAACTCTCAGCCCGTGAGAAGCTCGTCAACGGAAATTTGCGGCTCGTGCTGAGTGTCATACAGAGGTTTAACAACCGTGGTGAGTTTGTCGATGACCTGTTTCAAGTGGGCTGTATTGGGCTGATGAAGGCCATTGACAATTTTGATCTTGGTCAAAATGTAAAGTTCTCCACCTATGCCGTTCCGATGATTATTGGCGAGATTAGGCGCTACCTTCGTGACAACAATCCGATTCGGGTATCGAGAAGCTTGCGGGATATTGCCTATAAGGCCTTGCAGGTGCGCGATTCCTTAACCAACTTGAACTCGCGTGAGCCGACGATTCATGAGATCTCGGAGGCGCTTAACGTTCCAAAGGAGGATGTGGTGTTTGCGCTTGACGCCATTCAAGACCCCGTATCCTTATTTGAGCCAATCTATCATGATGGAGGAGATCCCATCTATGTGATGGATCAAATTAGTGATGATAAGAATAAGGATGTGTCATGGATTGAGGAGATTGCTTTGCGCGAAGCGATGCACAAACTCAATGATCGTGAGAAGATGATATTGTCCATGCGCTTCTTTGAAGGGAAGACGCAGATGGAGGTTGCAGAGGAGATCGGGATCTCGCAAGCGCAAGTGTCCCGACTGGAGAAGTCCGCAATCAATCAAATGCAAAAGCATGTGCGCACCTAGGCATTATCAGTCCGGGTAGCTGCAATACTGCCATAATAGCAACCAACATGAAGGCCGATGCATCTGCATCGGCTTTTTCTAATGGGATTGGAGTGGAACTGCTGGGCTTATTAAGCGATTGCACACATATACTAGAAAGAAAGGCGTAAAGCCAAGAAACGTGATCAACCATTCTCGATATAGGTGTGGTGATGTGCTGTGAAAATATCCGATTTTCAAACTAAGGATGTTATTAATATCATTGATGGAAAAAAGCTTGGCCAGATCAGCGACTTGGAGCTGGATTTGAAACAAGGTAGAATTGATGCTATTGTAGTACCGAACTATAGCAAGTTTCTCGGAATATTTGGCGGCGGCACGGAACTTGTGATTCCATGGCGCAATATTGTGAAGATCGGTGAGGATGTGGTCCTTGTCAAAATGGAGGAGCCCCGTCCGCCGCGCTTGGATGAACCGGATGCATCCCTTACAACAACGTATCATTCATAGGCGTGGGCTGTCCCTTATGGTAAACTGAAGAAGAGGTGAACAGAGAATGGAACCATTTGTACGGACAGAACTTCAGGCCGATAAAGGCTCTAATATAACGGCGCTTGAGCTAAAGCACTGGATGAAGAAGATCCCTAATCTTAGCGCTGGCTTCACGACGAGAATCGGTGGCGCAAGCAAGCCTCCCTATGATTCCATGAACATGGCGCTGCATGTTGCTGATGAACAAGAAGCGGTCGTGCATAATCGCAAGCAGCTCTCGCAAGCAGTAGGATTCCCTTTTGAATCCTATACTTGTGCAGAGCAGGTGCATGGCAAGCATGTACATATTGTAACCGCATCTGAGGCCGGCAAAGGCCGATTGGAGCGAGAGGATGCGATTCAAGACGCAGATGCCTTGGTTACTAATGAGGAGGGGGTACTGCTGCAATCGTATTACGCAGATTGTGTGCCTCTATTATTTGTCGATCCTGTTCGCAAAGTAATCGGCCTTGCACATGCTGGATGGAAAGGCACGGTGCTTGGCATTGCGGTTGAGACTGTTCAGTGTATGAAAGAGCGCTTTGATAGTGATCCTAAGGATATTCTGGCAGCGATTGGCCCTTCAATCGGGTCTTGCTGCTATGAAGTGGACGAGCGGGTGATCAATCCTGTGAAGGAGCTGCTTGCGGGCATGGAAATTGAGGATAAAGGCATCCTTAAAGCGGCCTCGCAGGGTCGAGCCATGCTTGATTTGCGAGAAATCAATCGACAATTGCTGATCAAAGCAGGAATTTTGACATCTCATATCGAATGTACTACGTGGTGTACCAGCTGTCATTCGGATCTATTCTTCTCCCATCGCAGAGATGGAGGCAAGACGGGGCGCATGGCAAGTTGGATTGGCTGGAAGAAGGGATGAAACAATGACATTAGAACAACGCATTCAAGACGTGGAAGCGAGAATCCAAGCAGCATGTGAACGCAGTGGACGCAAGCGTCAAGAAGTGAATGTGATCGCAGTAACGAAGTATGTATCACTAGAAGCGACAGGCGCGGCGATTCGAGCTGGGCTGACACAAATAGGTGAGAACCGCTGGCAGGATGCGGAAGTGAAGTGGAGAGCTTACCAAGACGAAGCTGTATGGCACTTTATCGGCTCCTTGCAGTCCAACAAAGCAAAAGAGGTTGTAGGCAGATTTGCTTATATTCATTCTGTTGATCGAATATCACTCGCCAAGGCGATTGAGAAGCAGGCAAGTGAGCTTGAACTGAAGGTGCCTTGCTTTATTCAAGTTAATATATCAGGTGAACAATCTAAACAGGGCTTGGCTCCGGAAGAAGTAGCTCCTTTCTTGGAACAGCTAAAGCAGTATGCTCATATTCGTCCGATCGGTCTGATGACGATGGCTCCTTTTGAGGCGGAACCCGAGCAGACAAGACCTGTATTTCGAGGTCTTCGCTTGCTGCGTGATGAATTGAACCGCACAGTTGGCTTGAATGAGCCGCTAACTGAGCTGTCGATGGGCATGTCTAATGATTTTGAAGTCGCAATAGAAGAAGGTGCAACTTGGGTTCGACTTGGCTCTATTCTGGTAGGGAAAGAAGGGGAATAGCATGGGAGTAATGAACCGCTTTTTGAATTTTATTGGCATGCAGGATGAAGAGGAATACACGGAGCGGGAGAAGATTGCTAATAGTGAAGAATATGAGGCAGAACCCGAGCCGACCGTATTTGAGTCTCGCAAGACGACAAAAGGATCCAACATTGTGAGCATTCACTCGCAAAAGGCTTCAAAGATGGTTTTATATGAGCCGAGATCCTATGATGAAGCGCAGGAAATTGCGGATCATATTCGCAACCGCCGCTCGGTTGTCATTAACTTACAGCGCATACGCAACGATCAGGCGCTTCGCATTATCGATTTTTTAAGTGGAACCGTGTATGCTTTAAGTGGGAACATTTCTAAGATAGGAAGCAACATTTTCTTATGTGTGCCGGAGAATGTCGAGATTCAAGGCTCTATAACGGAATTGTTTTCAGAAGAAGCAGAACACAATCGAATGAGGTGAACCATGTTACAAAGTCAAATTGTGACTTATCTAAACTATTTGTTTCAGATCTACTGGTGGATGATTATTATTTATGTGCTGATGTCCTGGATTCCAAATGTGAGAGCAAGCTTCATCGGTGAATTTTTAGGCAAGCTTGTAGAGCCTTATTTGTCGATCTTCCGTCGTTTTATTCCTCCAATCGGAGGCATGCTCGACATTTCACCGATCGTTGCGCTGTTTGTGCTCAACTTTGTACAGCTGGGCTTAATAACCGTTGTACAAACCATCATAGGATAACACGCTGGAGACTGAAGCTATGTCTATGGATTCGATTATGGTCCATTTCCATCCCGATGAACGAGCCTTTGTTGATCGTGCGATGGAGTGGGTTCATCAGGCCGCGGAGAATCATGAGGTTCGCTTGACCGATTTTTTAGATCCGCGGCAAGCATACATATTGCAATCGCTTGTTAATCGCAACCCTGACGTCCATATGCGCCTAGACGGGGGCTCGTCGCATGCTGAACGCTGCCGAGCCATCGTCGCTCCAGATTATGTGTATCTGGAATCCGAAGAGCTGGACTTGCAGGTGCTTGCTGTTACTTCAAAGGATCAGAAGTTTCTAAGCCTCGAGCATAGTGACTTTCTCGGCGCTGTTCTTGGCCTTGGCATCAAAAGGGACAAGATCGGGGATATCCATGTCACAGAAGAAGGGTGTCATGTGGTCGCAGCCCGAGAGATCGCTTCATTTCTGGATACGCATCTAAGGCAAGTGCACCGGGTTCCTGTCATGACAGAGTTGCTCCCCATTGAACAGCTTCACGCCGTTCAAACGTCCTTTCAAATGATGAATTTGTCCGTCGCTTCGATGCGCCTTGATGGCATCGCGAGCGATGTGTTTCGGTTAAGCCGCTCTAAGATTGTACAACCCATCAAAGCAGGGCGATGCAGAGTGAATTGGAAAAGCGAAGAAGATCCCTCTACAGCATTGCGCGCTGGAGATGTCGTATCCCTAAAGGGATTTGGACGCTTCAAGGTTATGGAGATCGAAGGAGTGACGAAGAAGGGACGCATGCGAGTAAGCATAGGGATTTATGCATAAGCTGAAGGTATTGATTTGCTTTTGGTGATAAAGCAGGAATTCCGTCCGTTCTTGTCGAATATCGTAGCAACTATCCAAATAAGCTCGTACAATTCTAAGGAGGTGCGCCTATATGCCATTGACACCATTGGACATACATAACAAGGAATTCAGCCGCAAGCTGCGCGGTTACGATGAAGATGAGGTAAATGAATTTCTTGATCATATCATGAAGGACTTCGAAGCGATGATTCGCGAGAATAAAGAGATGCAGAACCATAATAAGCTGCTCCAGGAGAAGCTTGATCATTTTGCCAATATAGAAGAAACGCTCAGTAAGACGATTATTGTAGCGCAAGAAGCGGCAGATGAGGTCAAGCACAATGCAAAGAAGGAAGCGCAGCTTATTCTGAAGGAAGCAGAGAAGAATGCCGACCGCATTGTCAACGATGCCTTAGCCAAATCACGCCGTATCTCGATCGAGGTAGAAGAGCTCCGGAAACAGGCGTCGATCTATCGTGCTCGCTTCCGTACACTGGTTGAAGCACAGCTTGATCTGCTCAGTCATGACGGCTGGGATCAGCTGGAGCAGGTAGAAGTAAAAGAACTGGTATAGAGCCTTCCAGTAGGCATGTTCCGGTTTGACTTTTTAATCAAAACACGGTATAACTAGGTATAATTCAATCAAATGGTTAACGTCCATGATGGGAACGCACCTCTGTGTATATGTTCGGCCAGAGAGTCGGGGAAGCTGAGAACCGATGATCATTGCACACGAAGGACATCATCCCTGAGATATTAAGCTGAACGCGCACGGTGGGGCTTATGCATGCCTTGATGCGTCTTAAGTTTGATCGGCTCCCGCCGTTATACGGGCACCGCTTTTGTTCGAAGAAAGAGCGGTGATGAGTGTCGTGTACAGTAAGTACCTTAGGAAGCTGTTGTGAGGTATTGCTGCACGGAACAAGGGTGGTAACGCGAGTAAGCCTCGTCCCTTTTTGGGGATGGGGCTTTATTTTTTTGTTTATATTTCCGCTGCCCAATGTTTATCGTGGAACATTCCTTATGTCAAGATCAGATTGAAGCTGGCTCTTAACACAGCCGGATGCCAGCAAGGCATTGGCTGCTGTTCCCTTATAGAGAGAAGAAAGGATGAGAATGGTGAAAAAGGTTGACGTGAGAGAAAAAGCTCGTGATCGCGAGCTTCGTGTGCTGAACAAATGGAATGAAGAGAATACGTTCAAAAAATCAATGGAGGCTCGTGACGACAAGCCGAACTTTGTGTTCTATGAAGGCCCGCCTACAGCGAATGGTGCGCCTCACATTGGTCACGTGCTCGGCCGTGTTATTAAAGACTTTATTGGACGCTACAAGACGATGTCCGGCTACCGCGTTGTTCGTAAAGCCGGCTGGGATACACATGGCCTTCCCGTTGAGCTTGGTGTAGAGAAGCAGCTTGGCATCTCTGGCAAGCATGAGATCGAGAATTATGGCGTTGAAGCTTTCGTTCAAAAGTGCAAGGACAGCGTATTCGAATACGAGCACAAATGGCGTGAATTGACAGAAGCGATTGGCTACTGGACGGATATGGACCATCCGTACATTACACTAGATAATCGCTATATTGAGAGCGTGTGGAATATTCTTGCCACGATTCATGATAAGGATCTTCTCTATCGTGGTCACCGCGTAAGCCCGTATTGTCCTTCTTGCCAGACAACTCTGAGCTCGCACGAGGTTGCTCAAGGGTATGAAACGGTAAAAGATCTGTCTGCAACCGTTAAATTTACGCTTCGCGACAGCGGCGAGCATGTGCTGGCTTGGACGACAACGCCTTGGACGCTGCCTTCACACGTTGCTTTGGCGATGAATCCTGCGATGGATTATGTACGAGTCAAGCAAGGCGAGGAAGTTTTCATCGTAGCAAAGAATCTTGCTGCAGATGTCATGGCAGAAGGCTATGAGGTATTGTCAACACATAAGGGCTCAGCGTTTATCGGCAAGAGCTATGAAGCGCCATTCCCTTATGTTGTGCCTGAAAAGGGACATTACATTGTGGGCGCAGACTTCGTTACTGACTCCAGCGGTACAGGTATCGTTCATATGGCGCCTGCTCACGGGGAAGATGACTATCGCACAATTCGCGACAATGGCCTTAGCTTCGTAAGCGTAGTGGATGCGAGCGGTAAGTTCACATCAGAGGTAACCGATCTTGCAGGACGCTTCGTGAAGGACTGCGATATTGATATAGTGAAAATGCTGTCTGAGAGCGGCAAGCTGTTCAGCAAAGAAAAATATGAGCACAGCTATCCATTCTGCTGGCGCTGTAAATCACCGCTTCTCTATTATGCGACAGAATCGTGGTTCATTAAGACCACAGCGGTTAAAGAACAATTAATAGAAAATAATAAAAAGGTCAACTGGTATCCTTCCCACATTCGTGATGGACGCTTTGGCAACTTCCTTGAAGATTTGATCGACTGGAATATTTCTCGTAACCGCTACTGGGGAACTCCGCTCAATGTGTGGGTATGCAACACCTGTAACGGCGAATTTGCTCCTCACAGCCATCAGGAACTAAGAGAACGCTCCATTGAGCCAATCTCTGAGGATCTTGAGCTTCATAAGCCATATGTGGACGAAGTGAAGCTGTCCTGTCCCCATTGTGAGGGCGGAGTGATGGAGCGTACGTCCGAAGTGATTGACGTGTGGTTCGACAGCGGCTCTATGCCATTTGCGCAATACTATCATCCATTTGGCGACGAGAAGACCTTCCAAGAGCAATATCCAGCTGACATGATCTGCGAGGGCATCGACCAGACACGCGGCTGGTTCTACAGTCTGCTTGCCGTATCTACCCTCTACAACGGTCAAGCACCGTATAAGGCGGTTATTGCGACAGGGCATATTCTCGATGAGAATGGCCAGAAGATGTCCAAATCCAAGGGCAATGTAATCGATCCTTGGGAGATCATCAATGAATTCGGTACGGATGCATTCCGCTGGGCGCTGTTATCCGATAGTGCTCCGTGGAACTCGAAGCGCTTCTCGAAGCAGATTGTAGCAGAGGCCAAATCAAAGGTCATTGATACGCTAGTCAATACACATGCGTTCTACACGCTGTATGCCTTAATTGACCAATTTGATCCTGCTCAGTATGAAGAGCAAGCATCCAACAATAAGCTGGATCGCTGGATTGTGTCCCGCTTGAATTCTTTGATCACGACGGTATCCAAAGGCCTTGAAGCGAACGACTTCTTGAATCCTGCCAAGGCGATTGAGAATTATGTCGATGAGCTCAGCAACTGGTATATTCGTCGCTCGCGTGATCGCTTCTGGGGAAGCGGCATGACAGAAGACAAACTGTCTGCCTATCAGACGCTTCGCTATGTGCTCTTGACACTGTCCAAATTGATCGCACCATATGCGCCGATGATTGCTGAAGACATCTATGGCAATCTTGGCGGCAGCAAAGAGAGTGTTCATTTGGACGATTATCCGCAGGCAGATGCTGCGGCAATTGATGAAGAGCTTGAGCGCGATATGGAAACTGCACGTCAGATCGTTGAGCTCGCGCGCAATGTGCGCAATGAGACCGGCATTAAGACGCGTCAGCCATTGTCCGAGCTGATTGTATCCATGGATCAAGCTTTTGATCTGGCAGGGTATGAAGCCGTAATAAAGGATGAGATCAACGTCAAGCATATCCTTGTAGAAAACAGCGACAGCGGCTTTGTTGACTTCAGCCTGAAGCTTAACCTTAAAGTGGCAGGTAAAAAATACGGCAAAAATGTTGGGCCGCTGCAGCAAGCACTTCGCGCATTAAGTGTGGAGGATGCTCGCAAGGTCGTGGAACAAGGAGCATTCCACTTTACTTCTCCAGAGGGCGAAGCACTAACGGTAACGGAAGAGGAGCTTCTCATCGAGAAGCAAGCGAAGGAAGGCTTTGCCTCAGCTTCGGGCTATAAGCTGACAGTGGCGCTTAATACGGAGATTACACCTGAGCTTGAACAAGAGGGCTGGGTTCGCGAGGTCGTCCGCGTGATTCAGGATACGCGCAAGAAGCTTGATCTTCCGATTGAGAAGCGTGTAGACCTTGTGCTGAACGTGGATGAAGAGCTCAAGGCAGCGATTACTGCTTTTGAAGCAACCCTTCGCGATAATGTATTGTTGTCAGAGCTTACATTTGACCAGGTTGAGAATATGGAGAAGATTGAGCTTGGCTCCAAGGTTATCGAGCTTGCGATCCGTTAATCATGCCGTTTGATTTCTAAGAATCAATTTCGACATGAGTGGAAAGCATGAAAGGGAGTACATCTATTCGAATGCATCGTGAAATAATGGGTCACACTAACGTGTAGATTCAGGATTCAGGTTGCTAAACGTTCATGATAAGAGGAAGAGCGTTGACCAAAGCGAGATTGCTTTAAGCTTGGTCACGCTCTTTTTTCAAAAATACGGATACGGTTGTCCAAGTTGGGAGTGAGGACATTGAGTCGACGCAAAAATCAAATGAAGGTCAATCTCGCGGAACAGAATAAGTCTAATCAAGCGGACAGCACAGTTATGCAAAAGTCGGACCAAGAGCTGCTCAAGGAAACCTATACGTTAACACAACAGCTTGCTATAACGCTGGAAAAATCAAGAATTCGCGAATACAATGAGCTGCTGCTTAGTCCAAGGAGATTGATATGGAATAATTTGCTTGGCGGCATGGCCCGTGGTGTAGGGATCGCGATTGGGTTAACGGTGATTACGGCTACCTTGCTCTATTTTCTGCAGATGCTGGGTGCGCTTAATCTTCCGATTATTGGCGATTATATCGCAGATATTGTTCGTATTGTCCAGAAGCAGCTGGATTCGAGCATGTATTAGTGCAGAAGTTCTGAATCATCGATGACGACGTCTGGTTCAAGCAATGGTTCGCCTTCTCCTTCATCCATATATTGATCATATTGATGATTGCGCACGATGGTAACATGGCGGCCTGTAATATCGGTGGCCACAAAGCTTTCGAATGATTCTACACAGCCATCGAGTTCATCAGCGGCTTCAATGTACAGATTGTCATAGCTGTCAACATCATTTTCCTCATGAAGGGCTGGGGAATTGGAATTACCCCAGGATTCAACGATCTGCCAAGCATCTTCACCATCGAAGCCCGTTTGGTCCTTCTCATCCATGCTCGTTCGGCCAAATGGCGGTGTTAGAAATTGTTCTTCCACTGGCCTGTTGTAGGAAAGCTGCTGTTCAGGGCTATGCTCAACGCAGTACATCGTTTCAGGAATGGCTTTGAGCCGATCATAGGGAATATCCTTTCCACATACCACACATGTTCCATAGGAGCCTTTATCCATTAGCTTCAAAGCGGTAACGATTCGTTCAAGCTGGATCTCATGATGCTCATTCAAAGCGACATCTTTTCCACGCTCAAACATTTCCGTACCAAGATCTCCTGGATGATTGTCTATGGGTGACAACTCGCCGGTTTCTTCACGCAAGCTATGTGATAGACCGTAGTGGTCAGATTGTTGGAGACGCGCTTCATAATCCGTTTTCATATCCTGTAGCTCTTCTTTTAAGGAATGAAGCTGTTGTGATGTAAGATGCGACATAATGTGTTCTCCTTCCTTGCTCGCTTACTCGCATAAGGTTGACATGCTTCTTGTCGGTATTAGCATGCTCGGAATACAGAAATAATGACATGGTAAATGAATGATGGCTTGAATTGGACGATATTTTTAAACTTATGATACAATGAGCGAGTTAACATATTTGTGGAAACGTTCATAAAGAGGTGACATTGAGCCAGTGTGGTATTATGGGATTGCATTAATTGTATTTTTATTGGATCAAGGAACGAAGTGGATCATTGCGAACCGAATGGAGCTTCATCAAGAGATTTCTGTCATCGGCGACTTTTTTATCATCACCTCTCATCGCAACCGAGGAGCTGCCTTTGGGATCTTGCAGGAACAGCGGTGGTTTTTCATTGTTGTTACGATTGTTGTGGTTGCAGGACTCGTATGGTATTTGCAAAAGATTCGCCGAGAGCCCGGACGCATTCTGCCATTTGGGCTTGCGCTGATTCTTGGCGGTGCTGTAGGTAATTTCTTGGATCGCTTATTATTTGGGGAAGTTGTGGATTTTCTAATGTTCAACTTTGGAAGTTATACCTTCCCGATCTTTAATGTAGCGGATAGTGCGATCTGCATCGGGGTTGGCTTTGTGCTTCTTGATACGATCCTCTCAATACGTAACGAGAAATTAAGTGAACAGCAAGAAGGGAAATAATGAATGATGAATCAAGAGCATGTTTCTGACAGTATGTCAGAAGAGCGTGAAACGCTAGTGTTTGTGGTATCAGAACAGGATGCCAAGGAACGCATCGATAAATATATTACCGAATCCATTGAAGAGGAGGTATCGCGTTCTCAGGTTCAATTATGGATCAAGGACGGACATGTCTTAGTCAATGGCTCGGCCATCAAGCCGAATTACAAATGCGCTGCAGGCGACACGGTAGCGCTCATCATGCCTGAACCAGAAGGCGTGGATATTGTTCCAGAGGATATCCCGCTGGATGTATATTACGAGGATGCAGATGTCATTGTCATTAACAAACCGCGAGGTATGGTTGTCCATCCTGCGCCGGGACATGCTTCAGGAACGGTTGTTAACGCGCTGATGCATCATTGCAAGGACTTGTCCGGCATTAATGGAGAGCTTCGCCCTGGCATTGTGCACCGAATTGACAAGGACACCTCAGGACTGTTGATGGCTGCCAAGAATGATCGAGCCCATGTATCGCTTGCCGAGCAATTGAAAGAGCATTCTGTACTGCGGAAGTATGTAGCGGTTGTCCATGGCAATCTTCAACATGAACAAGGCACGATTGATGCGCCAATCGGGCGCAATGAGCATGATCGCAAGATGTATACCGTGACAGAGCGCAACAGCAAGCATGCCGTAACTCACTTTAAAGTGCTTGAGCGTTTCGGGGATGCGACATTGGTTGAACTGCAGCTGGAGACAGGACGAACACATCAGATTCGGGTGCATATGAAATTTATTGGGCATCCGCTTGTGGGAGACCCTATGTACAGTCGAGTAACAAAAAGCCTGAAGATGGAAGGTCAAGCGCTGCATGCCAAGCTGCTTGGATTCAAGCATCCTTCTACTGGAGAGCTGGTGCAATTCGAAGCACCGATTCCAGAGGATATGGAACACTTGCTTATGACGCTTCGCAATCGCTAATTTGCGATGCAGATGCTTATCATTTTTGAATACCTCATGAGTAATGCTAAAGGGCCTTATTGAAAGGCCCTTTTTCCATATGCATGTTACATAAACGGATTCTGTGCAGCTAGTACAAATCATTGCCCATATCGTCCATTCATCAAAGACGCGGATTCCTTCATAGTAGTAGAGTAATTGGTTAGGATGTTGAAGGAGGATACAACGATGAGTGTTGAACAATATCAAGAAACGTATATCCAACAAGTATTTGCAGATCGCATTGGCGGAGCAAATTACGGCAAGGATACAAATATTTATAAATTCGAAAAAATTAAACGCGCGAAGGCTGCTGCGAAGCTGGCTTATCCTGATGTTGAGCTTATTGACATGGGTGTAGGCGAGCCAGATGAGATGGCTGACTCCGGCATTGTAGCGAAGCTTGCTGAAGAAGCAGCCAAGCCAGAAAACCGCGGTTATGCGGATAATGGCATTCAAGAATTCAAGGTTGCTGCTGCGAATTATGTTGCGAATGTATTTCAAGTGGATGGCATCGATCCGGATACGGAGATTGTCCATTCGATCGGTTCAAAGCCAGCGCTTGCCATGCTTCCGTCCTGCTTTATTAACCCAGGCGATGTCACGATTATGACGGTACCGGGCTACCCTGTGCTTGGAACGCATACCAAGTATCTTGGTGGAGAAGTATATACAATCCAATTGACGAAGGAAAACCAGTTCCTGCCTGATCTAGAGAGCATTCCAGCCGATATTTGCAAGCGTGCAAAGCTCTTGTATTTGAATTATCCAAACAATCCAACGGGAGCGGCAGCGACAGCGGAATTCTTCGAAAAGGTTGTTGCTTGGGCGAAGGCCCATCAGGTGATCGTCGTGCATGACGCGCCATATGCAGCACTCACCTATGATGGCGTAAAGCCGCTCAGCTTCTTGAGCGTGCCTGGCGCCAAGGATGTCGGCGTAGAGCTTCATTCCTTGTCAAAGTCCTATAACATGACGGGCTGGCGGATCGGATTTGTTGCAGGGAATCCGCTTATTGTCAAAGCTTTCAGTGACGTGAAGGACAACAACGACTCTGGCCAATTTATTGCGATTCAAAAGGCAGCGATTTACGGGCTGACGCATCCGGAAATTACAGAGGCGATTGCAGAGAAGTATTCCCGACGCCATGAAATGCTTGTTCAGGCACTCAATGAGATAGGCTTCCATGCTGAGAAGCCTAAAGGATCCTTCTTCTTGTATGTTGAGGCGCCAAAAGGAGTTGTAAACGGGCCCGAATTCCATTCAGCCGAGGATTTCTCCCAGTACTTGATTCGCGAGAAGCTCATTTCGACTGTGCCATGGGATGACGCTGGCCGCTTCATTCGATTCTCCGTGACGTTCCAAGCTAAAGGGATTGAAGAAGAGACGCGCGTCATTAATGAATTGAAGCGCCGTCTAACCGATGTGGAGTTCATATTCTAGAAGTAAGCAATCAAGCTCTGGTTAACACAATAAAGCCTCCCTTAAGTGGGGAAGATAATAGAAGCTTCTAAGCGCAGCCCTGTGAGGATATACATTCCTCTCAGGGTTGTATTTGTCTGTGTCATTGATACGTCTTCACTCCGAAATAGCGGACAACAGCAAGGGGAAGCAGTTAAGCTTGCAAAACAATAAGCTTAGGCTTGACATTAGATAGTCGGAGTGGCATAATCCTATTAAACGCATATTGAGCCTTTAAATCAGTCCAGAGAGGCTGGCAAGGTCACGCTCGGAAGCGAATGGGTAGAGCGGGCAGATGGGAAGTCTGGTGGTACGAGAGATCACAGATTCCGATATACATCTGACTCGACATCTCTCTACATCTGTAGATGAATGCTGCAAGTTCCTGACAGGAACAGCTGCAGGTTCGTCCATAGGGAGAACTACAACCATTACGCATGACATTACGCAGAACATCCTTGCCAAATACGGCAAGGATTTTTTTGTGTCTATAAGACAGACGTGATTAAAGGACTTCGAAATATGTGAACGAGGCTTAAGATGCGGGCAGCATATAGCAATCAAAAGTGGATCATACGAAGGGAGGACGTGCAGTGAGTATGACAGACTACAATGTTATCATGGATGACGCGGCGGTACGTAGAGCGCTGACTCGAGTTGCACACGAGATTCTAGAGCGTAATAAGGGGATCGAAGGTTGTGTGCTTGTCGGGATAAGAACAAGAGGCATTTACTTGGCACAGCGTATTGCCGAGCGAATTCAAGCCATTGAAGGTGTCAGCATCCCTGTAGGCGAGCTCGATATTACAAGATATCGGGATGATCGAAAAGTGGTGGAAGACGATAGTACGACTGTTCCAGGGGAAGCTTATCCGATCGAAGGCATGAAGGTGATCTTGTGTGATGACGTGCTCTACACAGGAAGAACCATACGCGCAGCGATGGATGCCATCATGGATCACGGCCGACCTGCGATGATTCAACTTGCGGTGCTTGCTGATCGCGGTCATCGAGAATTGCCGATTCGTCCAGATTATGTAGGCAAGAATGTTCCTACATCGAAGGCAGAAGAGATTCAAGTCTTCTTCCAAGAGGCGGACGGCATCGATGAAGTTCGAATTTCGCATAACAGGGGGTAACACACCATGACGATGATCCGTTTGTCAAGAACGACAAAGGAACGCAGCCTGCTGGGACTAAAAGACCTTAGCCGTGAAGAAATCACCTTCATCCTTGATCGAGCAGCTCATTGGGAGCAACAGCAAGAAAAGGTAACGCCGACATTAGTGCACAAGTTCGTTGCGAACATGTTTTTTGAAAACAGCACGCGCACACGCAATTCATTTGAAATGGCTGAGAAGAGGCTTGGCATGGAAGTCATCAATTTCTCTGCGGAATCCTCCAGCGTAGAGAAGGGCGAGTCCATCTACGATACCGTCCGCACGCTTGAGTCTTTAGGAATGGACGTAGGCGTCATTCGCCTGAAGCCGGTTGGACTGCTTCAGGAACTGGCTGAGCGCGTTCAAATCCCGCTCATTAATGCAGGAGACGGCAACAACGAGCATCCGACGCAAGCGCTGCTTGATCTTTATACGATGCGCAAGGAGTTCGGTAGTTTGGAAGGGCTCAATGTAGCCATCGTGGGGGATGTAGAACACAGCCGCGTGGCAAGATCGAACTTGTGGGCACTTGAGAAGTTTGGAGCTAGCGTCAACTTCTGTGCGCCAGACAATATGAGGACAAATGACTTGGATGTCTCTTATATCTCCTTCGAGGAAGCGCTCCGTGCAGATGTTGTCATGATGCTTCGCGTTCAATTGGAGCGTCATAAGGGAAGCGGCTTGTTCACTTCTACCGAACAATATCGAAGCGCTTATGGCATGACCGCAGAACGAATGGGGATGATGAAGGAGCATGCGATCATCATGCACCCTGCGCCAGTCAACCGCAACGTGGAGATCGATGATGAACTGGTGGAATGCAGCAAATCGAGGATCTTTACTCAGATGAAGAACGGTGTCCCAGTACGGATGGCAGTCATGGAACGAGCATTACGCTAACTTAGAAGAAGATGATCATTGAAAACCATAGATCGAAATAAATACTTGGCGAGTGTAAACGCACACGCTGCTTGCGGAGAGGGGAAGTACGATGTTGATACTTGCAAATGGACGCGTATTAAATGAGCAAGGCGAACTGATGGAGGCCCATGTATGGGTAGAAGACGGTGTGATTCGCCGTATAACCGATGTGAAAGCAGAGCTTCCAGATGGTGCACAAGTCATAGACGTAAAAGGGAAATTTGTCTCTGCAGGGTTCATTGATATGCATGTTCACCTTCGCGAGCCGGGGTTCGAACACAAAGAAACGATTGCAACAGGATCACACTCAGCTGCAAGAGGCGGATTTACAACAATCGCCTGCATGCCGAATACGAAGCCGGTGATTGATACGGCGGATACAGTGGAATTGATTAAGCAAAAGGCAAAAGAAGAAGGCATAGTGAAGGTGCTGCCTTATGGCTCCATCACTAAAAATGAGCTGGGCCGCGAGCTGACAGATTTTGAGGCGCTTAAGGAAGCGGGGGTTGTTGGGTTTACCGATGACGGTGTCGGCGTCCAAACAGCTCAAATGATGAAGGATGCAATGGCGCGTGCGCATGCGCTCGGCATGCCGATCATTGCTCACTGTGAAGATGAGTCGCTTGTAGTAGGCGCGCCTGTCAACGAAGGTCCATTTGCTAAAAAGCACGGACTAAAAGGAATTCCGAATGAATCTGAGGCGATTCATGTCGGCCGCGATATTCTCTTGGCAGAAGCGACTGGGGTACATTATCATGTCTGCCATGTCAGCACGGAGCAATCGATTCGATTAATTAGACAAGCCAAACAGCTTGGCATCAACGTCACAGCAGAGGTATGTCCGCACCATCTTCTGTTGTCTGATGAGGACATTCCTGGTCTAGATGCGAACTGGAAGATGAACCCTCCGCTTCGTTCGCCACGGGATGTGGAGGCCTGTATCGCTGCTTTAGAAGACGGAACGATCGACATCCTTGTTACAGATCATGCACCGCACAGCGCTGAAGAGAAGGCCCGCGGCATGCAGCTTGCGCCATTTGGCATCGTCGGCCTGGAAACGGCATTCCCGCTCATGTACACGAAATTCGTGGAGACAGGAAAATGGACGCTCGATATGCTGATCAAGCGTATGACATCGATTCCTGCAGCAACCTTTGGACTGAACACAGGCAGATTGGAAGAGGGGGCGCCAGCTGATCTTGCGGTCCTTGATCTTGATACAGAGCGCGAAGTGAGTCCAGAAGAATTCCTGACGAAAGGGCGCAATACCCCATTCACAGGCTGGAAGCTTAAAGGCTGGACGGTCATGACGATCGTTGACGGCAGCGTCGTATGGAGCGATTCCGTGCAGTAAGCAGCACGAAGACAGGTGTTTGAATGCAATTAGCAAGATCGATTCAGAGATATAGATAGATAAACATAAGGATTCGCCTAGATGGTGGAGACTGAGAATGAAAGCGAGGAGTGACTAGCATGCAAGCTAAATTGTTATTGGAAGACGGAACACTCTTTACGGGAACATCCTTTGGTTCAGATCGGGAGTCCGTGGGTGAAGTTGTATTTAATACAGGAATTACAGGATACCAAGAGGTGCTGTCTGACCCATCCTACTGCGGACAAATCGTAACGATGACCTACCCGCTGATCGGAAACTACGGGATTACACGTGATGATTTTGAATCCATCCGCCCTTATGTACATGGGTTTGTGGTTCGCCGTCATGAAGAAATTCCAAGCAACTGGCGTGCAGAATACTCGGTGGATCGCCTGCTTAAGGAATATGATATTCCAGGCATCAGCGGCATCGACACGCGTATGCTTACTCGCAAGCTTCGCCACTTTGGAACGATGAAAGGGATTCTTGCAACAGGGAACAAATCGATCGAAGAATTGCAAGAAATGCTTCAAGCAACTCCGCTGCTGCGTGATCAAGTCGCGCGCACGTCAACAACCCAGATCTTCTCAAGTCCTGGAAGCCGTGAGCGCATTGTGCTCGTAGACTTCGGTGCAAAGAGCGGGATTCTGCGCGAGTTGACGCAAAGAGGCTGTGATGTGGTTGTTGTGCCGCATACGGCAACGGCGGATGAGATTCGCGCCCTCCGTCCTGATGGAATCCAGCTCTCCAACGGCCCTGGGGATCCGAAGGATGTCCCACATGCAATTGAGATGCTCCAATCTGTACTCGGCGAGATTCCGGTATTCGGCATTTGCTTGGGTCACCAGCTGTTCGCGCTTGCCTGCGGAGCAGACACGGGTCGCTTGAAATTCGGCCATCGCGGCGGCAACCATCCTGTTAAAGAACTTAGCACGGGACGCTGCTTCATCACTTCGCAAAACCATGGCTACACCGTCGTAGAAGAATCGGTAGCTAACACAGAACTGGAAGTTACACATATCAACAATAACGATAAGACAGTCGAAGGGCTGCGTCATAAGCAGTATCCTGCTTTCTCCGTACAATATCATCCAGAGGCAGCGCCAGGACCACATGACAGCAGCTATCTGTTTGATCAATTTATCGAGATGATTCGTGAACATAAGCGCAATACACCAACAATACCGCGTCAAGCGGCGCTCGTAGCTCAGCTGAAAGGGGAACAATAACATGCCAAAAAGTAAAGACCTTAAAAAGATTCTCGTTATTGGATCCGGACCTATCGTGATCGGACAAGCGGCAGAGTTCGACTATGCCGGAACACAAGCTTGTGAAGCACTGAAAGAAGAAGGCTTTGAAGTTGTTCTCATTAACAGCAACCCAGCAACCATCATGACCGATACAAATATGGCTGACAAAGTATATATTGAGCCTATTACACTCGATTTTGTAAGACAAATTATTCGCCAGGAGCGTCCAGATGGCTTGCTTCCAACACTCGGCGGACAAACAGGACTTAACATGGCGGTTGAATTGGCTCGCGCAGGTGTTCTGGAGCAGGAAAATGTGCGTCTGCTCGGCACACAGCTGGATGCCATTGAACGTGCCGAAGATCGCGATTTGTTCCGCGAACTGATGAGAGAACTAGAGCAGCCAGTACCAGAAAGTGACATCGTAACCTCTGTACAGCAGGCTGTTGACTTCGCGAATCAGATTGGGTATCCAATTATTGTTCGTCCCGCTTATACGCTAGGCGGAACAGGCGGCGGTATCTGTGATAATGAAGAACAGCTTCGCGATATTGTCGCTTCAGGTATTCGCTACAGCCCGATTGGACAATGCTTGATCGAGAAGAGCATCGCTGGTATGAAAGAGGTTGAATACGAAGTGATGCGCGATGCGAACGACAACTGCATCGTCGTATGCAACATGGAGAACTTCGATCCGGTTGGCGTGCACACAGGCGACAGTATCGTAGTAGCGCCGAGCCAAACCTTGTCTGATCGTGAGTATCAAATGCTTCGCTCGGCATCGCTTAAGATTATTCGCGCGCTCAATATCGAAGGCGGCTGCAACGTACAATTTGCCCTAGATCCTGACAGCTATCAGTACTATGTGATCGAGGTTAACCCTCGTGTGAGCCGCTCTTCCGCGCTTGCATCCAAGGCAACGGGTTATCCGATTGCGAAGATGGCTGCAAAGATCGCAGCAGGCTATACGCTTGATGAGATTGTTAACCCTGTAACCGGCCAAACTTATGCTTGCTTTGAGCCAACACTTGACTATATCGTATCGAAGATTCCTCGCTGGCCATTCGATAAGTTCACGCAAGCGAACCGCAAGCTTGGAACACAAATGAAAGCCACTGGCGAGGTTATGGCTATCGGCCGCACCTTCGAAGAATCGATTCATAAAGCGATTCGCTCGCTTGAGATTGGCGTGCATCGCTTATATTTGAAAGGAACAGACGAGTTGTCGCAAGAAACGCTTGAAGCGAGACTACAAGCTCCAGATGATGAGCGCTTGTTCTTGATCGCGGAAGCATACCGCCGCGGCTACAGCCTGCAGGCCATTCATGATCTGACAAAAGTAGACTGGTGGTTCCTTGATAAGCTCGAGCGCATGATTCAGTTTGAAGACCAACTGACTGCTGAGGAGAGCTTGTCTAGCGAAACGCTGTACGAGGCTAAGCGCATGGGCTTTACTGACCGTGCGATTGCGGAGATTCGCAGTGAGAAGCTAAGCGAAGGCTCGCATCTGACAGAAGCTGAGGTGCGCACTTCCCGTAAGGAGCAAGGCTTCATTCCGGTCTATAAGATGGTTGATACTTGCGCTGCGGAGTTCGAAGCGACAACGCCTTACTACTACTCCACTTATGAAACGGAAAATGAAGTAACGGAGACGACAAAAGAGAAGATCGTTGTTCTTGGCTCAGGACCAATCCGGATCGGACAAGGAATTGAGTTCGACTACTCTACGGTGCATGCCGTATGGGCGATCCAAGATGCTGGCTATGAGGCGGTCATTATCAACAACAACCCTGAGACTGTATCGACTGACTTCAGCACGTCTGACCGCTTGTACTTTGAGCCGCTCTTCTTCGAGGATGTGATGAACGTCATTGAGCAAGAGCAGCCAATCGGCGTTATCGTACAGTTTGGCGGCCAAACGGCAATTAACCTGGCAGCTCCGCTTGCAAAGGCAGGAGTCAAAATTCTCGGAACGAGCCTTGACAGCATTGATGAGGCGGAGGATCGCAAGAAATTCGAAGCCCTGCTCTCTAGACTCAATATTGCCCAGCCAAAAGGCAGCACCGTTACATCCGTCGATGAGGCAGTAGGAACAGCACAAGGACTAGGTTATCCGGTACTTGTTCGCCCATCTTATGTGCTTGGCGGGCGTGCGATGGAGATCGTATACTCTGACCAAGAGCTTCTAAGCTATATGGAGCAAGCCGTGAAGATCAATCCTGAGCATCCGGTGCTTATCGACCGCTACATGCTTGGCAAAGAAGTAGAGGTGGATGCGATCTGTGACGGAGAGACGGTCCTTATCCCAGGAATCATGGAGCATATTGAACGCGCAGGTGTTCACTCTGGTGACTCCATCGCGGTATATCCTCCTCAGCACCTGAAAGACGAATTGAAGCAGAAAGTCGTCGACATTACGATTCGAATCGCCAAGGAATTGAAGACGATAGGTCTAGTCAACATCCAATTCGTCATCTATAAGGACGAAGTATATGTGATCGAGGTTAACCCGCGCTCATCCCGTACAGTGCCATTCTTGAGCAAGGTGACGAATGTACCGATGGCGAATGTCGCAACAAAGCTTATTATGGGAAGCAAGCTCAAGGATCTTGACTACCAAGAAGGCTTGTGGCCGGAGGATGAGCATGTATCAGTGAAAGTGCCTGTGTTCTCCTTTGCGAAGCTGCGCCGCGTAGAACCAACACTTGGGCCTGAGATGAAATCGACAGGCGAGGTTATGGGCCGCGATAAACAGTATGCGAAGGCGCTGTACAAAGGCTTGATCGGCTCCGGCATGAAGATTCCGGCAACTGGATCAATCATCTGCACAGTAGCGGATAAGGATAAAGAGGAAGCAGTAGAGCTCATGAGAGGCTTCTTTAATCTCGGCTACAAAATTATTGCAACAGGCGGCACGGCACAAGCGCTTGAGGATGCAGGCCTTAAAGTCACGCATGTGAAGAAGCTGACGGAAGGTTCTCCGAACATTCTGGATCTTATCCGCAATGGCGAAGCACACTTTGTAGTCAATACGCTGACAAAGGGCAAGACGCCTGAGCGCGATGGCTTCCGCATTCGCCGTGAGGCTGTAGAGAATGGTGTCGTATGTATGACATCGCTTGATACCGTAAGAGCCCTGCTTGAAATGCTTGAAACGATCAACTTCTCATCGAGACCGATGCCAACCGTTCAAGCTTAATCTGATTATAAAGTGACACAAGGAGGCCGATTGCGCCTCCTTGACTTGCGAATAGAGGCTGATTGCAGCCAAGATTACCCATGTCTGAACGGAGGAAGTGAATTGATGAAGCCATTAACCTTAGAGCAAGCCGCGAATCGCATCATGGTCGCACTTGATTACCCTGACGCTATGGCTGCAAAGCAGCTGATGATGCAGCTTGAAGGCATTCCGTGCTACATGAAGGTCGGCATGCAGCTGTTCTATGCGGCTGGCCCTGACTTTGTACGGGAGCTGAAGGATCGCGGATACCGTGTCTTCTTGGATGTGAAGATGCATGATATTCCGAATACCGTCAAAGGCGGGTCTAACAGTGTTACCAAGCTAGGCGTTGATATGTTCAATGTTCATGCCGCTGGGGGCTCACAGGTGTTGAAGGCGGCGATGGAAGGGGTTCGCGATGCATTGAATGCTGACTCCAAGCTAGAGATGCCAACGGTGATCGCGGTTACGCAGCTCACCAGCACAAGTGAGCAAATGATGAATGAAGAGATCGGCATCCAAGGGGCAGTTCGTGACAGTGTTGTTCGATATGCTCGATTGACGAAGGAAGCGGGGCTTCATGGCGTTGTGGCATCCCCGCAGGAAGTTGCGCTGATCAAGCAGGCCTGTGGAGAGGATTTTAAAACGATAACACCTGGCATTCGCCCAGCAGGGAGCGCCATCGGGGATCAAAGCCGAGTTATGACACCTGAACAAGCCTTTGCTGAAGGGACGGACTATGTCGTAATCGGCCGTCCGATAACGGCAGCGTCAAGCCCGCGTGAAGCGTTAGAATCTATATTGGAAGGATTGATGTAACATGACAACTCTTGAACATACTATTGCCAAGCATCTATTGAATATTAAGGCAGTTGCCCTTCGTCCGAATGAGCCTTTCACTTGGACTTCTGGGATCAAGTCGCCAATCTATTGCGATAATCGTCTGACGATGTCCTACCCTGAGATTCGAAACGCTGTTGCAGAAGGCTTTGCGGCTCTGATCCGAGAGCTTGCTCCTGATGCTGAAGTGATTGCAGGAACCGCAACTGCAGGAATTCCACATGCCGCATGGGTGGCAGAGAAGCTGAACCTTCCAATGGCCTATATTCGTGATAAGGCGAAGGGACATGGCAAGCAAAATCAAATCGAAGGCATGATCAAGGAAGGGCAGAAGGTTGTTGTCATTGAGGACTTGATCTCAACTGGCGGAAGCTCACTTAAGGCAGCATTGGCAGTGAAGGAAGCGGGTGCCGAGCCTGTTGCCGTATTGGCCATCTTCAGCTATCAACTGGACAAAGCTGTTCAAGCATTCGAAGAAGCAGGCATTCCGCTTCATACGTTGTCCAATTATTCGGCATTAATCGAGGCTGCGCTGGAGATGAAGGTTATCGAGGAATCCGATCTATCCGTGCTTCGAGCTTGGCGTGAAGATCCATCCACGTGGGGAAAGTAATCCCAGCAAGGCTGCAACTATATAGTAGGGATTAGCGTTATAAAGGGAGACAGAGCAGATGATTTCTGCTCTGTCTCCCTTTTTGTTGATTCTAAGCTGCGAGGTGAATCGTAGACTAAGCATCGATGCTGGGAAAGGATGCACTCGTACTCTAGTCTTCGTCGTCCCAATCGATCTCAAGAATAGTGCCGGTAGAAGTTACTTTGACTTCAGCTTCACGGTGATCGTTGGTGTTGATCTCGATCTCATAGACAAGACTGCCATGCTCATCATCCGTGTCTACTTCCTCAACCGTTCCTGGCACGCTCGCAAGGGCGATCTTGATAGCCTGCTGCTTCGTAATGATGCCAGCAGGCTTATGATTGGAGGAGGAGCCTTGAGATGGGATAGAGGGTTTAGCATCATAATGATCGTCACGATCTGATCGATCATCAAACTCGTCGTCATGATCATCATCGTCTAGCTTCATATCCTTTTCCCAAGTGTAGACACCTGTTGTTGCATCAATATAGAGTTCATCATGCTCATCATCACGATGGTCGAATTCAACTTCATAATATAGCGTTCCGTTGATACGCTTGAATTCGATTTCTTCAATTTTGCTTTGCTTGGAAGCTGCCGCCGCGATTTTTTTGGCTTGCTCTTTGGAGATCGCTTGTGCACTGTTAGTTTTGACCTGCGAAGGCTTATGGACATCTTCTTTGGCGCTAACGATCGAATTCATGCCGATGCCAGCGGTTAAAAGAGCTGCGGCAGCCGTTGTTGTGATCATCCATTTCTTTGTCTTTTTGCTCATGTTTATCATTCTCCTTTGCTCGATACGTGTTCTTGAACTGACAAGACCAAGTATACGTGCTCAATATGAGAATGCCGAAAGAGCAAAATGAGAAATGAATGAGAGATGGAGAAGAATCGTTTAGTCTTCATCCCATTCAATAGAGATGATCTCGCCAGTGTAGGCATTGATGTACAGCTTGGCTTCCTGCTTATCCGAAGTGTTCATCTCGATTTCATACACGAGCCAATCATCATCCTCCTCAAGTTCGATGGAGGTGATCTTGCCTTTCACCTGCGCCAAGGCGATTTCCTTTGCCTTTTGCTCACTAATGAGCGCTTTAGATGGCTGCTGTGTTTCATTCTCCTGCGCTTGCTTGTTCGGCTTGTTTTTCGAGCCAGACGAGGAAGGAGGTTCTTCTCTACTGCTTGTATTATGGTCTGTAGAAGGTGCTGGATTCGGCTCAGAGCCCTCATTCGATTGATTATTGGCATCAGATGGAGGCGTAGGCTCTGGGCCAGCAGTCCTCGTCATTTGCTCAATATTGCCACTTGCTGCGTGCACAAGCAGTCTATAGCTTCCTTGTGCATTCGCAAGCTTTACCTCATAAGAGGGGTACGAAGTTTGAGAGCTTCTTGCGATGCTGGTGATGGTGCCTTCATATTTTTGCTCTATTCTAGCTTTGATCTCTTCTTGATGAAGCAGTTGTTGATCTTCCTTCGTACTCCAGTAGATCATGCTCCCTAGAATCATGATCAATAGCAGGGCTGCAGCAGCCCACAGCCGATAACGTTTGTTATGCATGAAATCACCTAACTTCATATATGTTGCCTTCAGTATATAAAACAAAGATGAGAAAACGCTGAGTGCCGATCTTTATTCGTTGAATACAAGGGTAAAACTGGTGAATTTCCCTTCTTGGCTGATCACTTCCAGCTTGGCATTATGAGCGTCTGCTATGCGCTTGGCAATAGACAGGCCTATCCCTGTGCCTCCAGTGTCTCGGTGTCTAGCTTCATCTACACGATAGAAGCGGTCGAATACATGTGGAAGGCTTTCATGTGGTATCCCGATCCCATGATCAGTAACCGTTATGAAGGGCTGGTCTCCTTGTTGACCGAGACACAGCTCGATCGGTTCGCTGCTGTACTTTATCGCGTTATTCAGCAGGATAAGCAGCAATTGCTTGATTTGAAGGCGGTCTGCACACACCACAAGCGTAGTAGGGGAGGAGAGCTGAATGTTGCGGTTATAAGCTGTTTCAACCATCGCTCTTAATTCCTGAGCGAGCTCGGTCAGGTCAAATTCAGTTAGATCCAATGCTTGGCTGGATTCATATCTCGCGAGGTCCAGCATTTGCTGCGTCATCAGCTTCATTCGGATGGCTTCAGCATGAATGGCTTCAATGGCTTCATGAAGAATCTCAGGATCATTGGCTCCCCAGCGTTTTAGCATATCTGCATAGCTCTCGATGACCGTAAGCGGTGTCTTGAGCTCATGCGAGGCGTCAGACACGAACTGCTGCTGCTTCATATAATTATGCTCCAATTTATCGATCATCGCGTTGAAAGTTGTGGCAAGCTGATAGAGTTCATCCTTCGAGCGGTCAGCAAGACTGATCGGAATAAACTGATCGCTTTGTTGAATCTCTTCCATTGTTCTAGCCATGCTCGTCACGGGCTTAAGAATGATTCGGCCAAGTACTTGTCCTGCAAGCAGGGAAGGAATGATCATGCCTATTGCCGCTATGAGCAGAATGCCTCTTAACACAGATAGATTATGCGAAACATTAGGCAGCGCCTCAGAGAACTCAAGCATCACGACTTCACCTTGCTCCCAGATCACGGGCAAGGTGGCTCTTGCAATGAGTGTCTTGTCCATGGCTATCCATTCTGTGCCTTGTTTCTTTGCATTAGACACAAAGAGAGCTGGCAGTGATGAATCTTTGGCTACTGTCAGGAGCACGCGCTGGTTCTCATCAATCAATCGAATCATTCCATTAGGCGGAAGAAAGGCGCGAAGCATCTTTCTTGCAGCTTGATCTGCAGTAGATCCTTTTAGCGCTTCGCCCATCTGATCAGCGCTCATTTGAACACGGTTAAGCGCTTCTTGCTTCGTGCTTTGATAGAAAAAAGCATAAATCGTCAAGTTGACGATGACAATGGCAAGGATTAGCCACACCGTGGTTAGCAAATGAATCTTTCGACGGATGTTCAAGCTCCATTCACTCCTTCATCATATAACCAACACCTCTTATGGTATGGATATAGGGCGTTTGGAAGGGGCGATCAACCTTATTGCGCAGATAGCGTATGTATACGTCCACCACATTGGTATCGCCGTAATAATCATATCCCCAGACGTGAGTCAGTATCTGCTCTCGCTCCATGACCTGATGGGGATGCTTCATTAAGAACAACAAGAGATCGTATTCTCGCGGGGTCAGGTCAATGGCTTGCCCACCTCGCGTCACCTCTCTTGACTTCTCTTGTACGATAAGATCGCCAAGAACTGTACGGTGCTCATCGATCGGTGAAGATGCGGTCGTTATAGCGTGCACAGCCGCTGCCGTTCGAAGGCATGCTCGAATGCGCGCCAATAGCTCTTCGAATTGAAAGGGCTTCGTAATATAATCGTTAGCGCCCAGATCAAGTCCACTTACCTTGTCGTGCACAGAATCTCTTGCCGTAAGCAGAATAACGGGCGTATGCGGGTCGGATGCGCGCATCCGGCGAAGCACCTCAAGGCCGCTCCATTCCGGGAGCATGACATCAAGCAGAACCAAGCTCCAAGAAGAATGGTTCACTTTCTGAAGTCCTTCAGTGCCTGTGTGGGCGAGCTCAACTTGATAGCCCTCATGCTGCAGCTCCAGCTGAATAACGCGGGCGATCTTGCGATCATCTTCGATAATTAGAATGCTTGGATGTTGTGCAGGTGTAAGCTCATTTTGCTGCATGTTCATTTGTTCTCCTCTTTGTGTTTGCGTTGTGCTACAAGCATATCTACTATTATAACTTTCATGCAATAGCGGTCTCAGGTAAAATTAGGAAAACCATGTCATTCGTTACAACCGTTGTAACTATTTTTACCTATAGATGAATTATACTGGTAAAGGTTTGGTCCAAAAACATTATTTGAAGAAGGGGGTATCGCCATTGTTTAGGAAGCTTCGCTTCAAGAAGCCGGTATCGCGAGCCGAAGACACCCCAATAGAGAGCGAAGAGCAAGCTGAGTCAGCAGAGCCAGTTGATCTTGACAAGGGGCAATCCATATCAGAGCGCAAAGCGGCTGAGGATGCGTTTAATCGCGCTCGTGATAATACATATGATCCACTGCTTCGTGTAACCGAAGTGAAGCGCACGTTCCAGGTTGGAAGCGAGCGCATACAGGTGCTAAAAGGCATTAATATGGAAGTCTCTCAGGGTCAGCTAGTAATGCTGAAGGGACGATCCGGCTCAGGCAAGACGACACTGCTCAATATGCTTGGCGGCCTTGATCTGCCGACAGAAGGCGAGATCTGGTTTAAGAACGAGCCATTCTCTACTTGGAGCGATGAGAAGCGCACCTACACGAGAAGACAGGATATCGGCTTTATTTTTCAGGCATTTGCCCTGATGCCGTTGTTATCTGCCTATGAGAATGTAGAACTGTCCCTGCGCATGGCGAAGGTGCCGAAGTCACTTTGGAAGCCAAGGGTTCAGCATTGCTTGGAACTGGTTGGCCTCGGTAAAAGGATGAATCATCGTCCTTATGAGATGTCCGGTGGCGAGCAGCAGCGTGTAGCGATAGCCAAGGCTATAGCCCATAAGCCATTGCTCTTGCTGGCGGACGAGCCTACCGCGGATTTAGACACACAGATGGTTGCTCAGGTCATGGGTGTATTTCACCAAATTATTCGTACAGAAAACATATCCATTTGTATGACAACCCACGATCCTACTATTTTGGAGGTTGCAGATCATGTTTATGAAATGGTTGACGGCAGATTCGTCTCCAAAGTCGGCGCAGCGCCGACGGTCTAATTGGAGGAAAGGCACTTTACTAGTCATATCCATAACAATGCTGCTCACGACAGCTTGTTCGATTCTTCCGAAGGAGGAAGAAGAGGAGGTGCTGCCTCCGATCACACCGCCTACGATATCAAAGAAGCCAGAATATGAAGTAACGAAAGCGACGCTTGAGACGAAGGTATCTGCCAACGGTAAGCTGATGTCTCAGCAGGAAGAGAACTTATATTTTACGCTTGATGGCAAGAGAATTAAAGATGTGCTCGTCAAGAACGGGGATAGTGTTAAAGCGGGACAAACATTAGCTATGCTTGATGTTGAGGATATGCAGAAGGATTTGCGCTCAAAGCGTCTGCAGCTGCGCAAAGAAGAGATGCAGATGAAAGAAACACTCCGCAATAAGGATGAGATGGATCCGATCCAATTCGAGGAGGCGCAGATCCTGTTTGAGGAACGCCGCCAAGAGATTGCAGATCTTGAGAATGATATTGCCAAGGCGGAGTTGAAGGCTCCTTATGCGGGCACGCTTGTCTCTTTGAATATGAAAAAAGGAGACGCCACCAAATCCTATGAGACAGTCGCTATTGTAGCGGATACTTCGCGACTTGCGATTGCAGTTCAGCTCTCAAAAGAGGATCTCAAGCGAATTGCGCTGGATATGGAGACGGTCGTCAGCATTAACAACGTGGATAAGAAGCTTAAAGGCAAGGTGAAGTCGCTGCCGAACCCATCCACAGACAACAATAATAACAACGGGCAGCAAGGGCAAGGGAATCAGCAGGATCGAATTGATCAGTATGTGCTGATTCAAGTGGATCAGCTCCCTGAAGGACTGAAGCGTGGAACACCGCTCAATGCACAAATTATTATTCAACGCAAAAAGGATGCTGTCGTCATCCCAACCGCTGCACTTCGCACCTTAGGCTTACGTACATATGTTCAAGTGGTTGATGAAAATGGAAAACGCGAGGTGGATGTTGAGGTCGGCCAGCAAACACCAACACAAGTCGAGATCTTGCATGGGCTTGAGGTCGGACAGAAAGTAGTGGGTCGATAATGGGAGTTCCACTATTCCGATTTTTATTTCGCAAAATGTGGAATACGAGGTGGATGACACTTAGTACATTAATAGGTCTTATCGTTGCGGTGTCCTTTACCGTAAGTATTCCCATGTACGCTGATGGAGCTTTAAAACGAGTCATCTCGCAATCCATACAGGAGAACAGCGAGGGCTTGCCTGCGGGCTCGCTTCTCCTGCGCTACCAATCCACAGGCGGGGAGAAGACAGATCTAGCAGCACTCCAGGATGTAAATACGTTTATTGAGCAGGAAGTGCAGGACAAAATCGGCTTCCCGGCTCTGTTGTATGTGCATTCTCAGCAGATTCGGCCGACTGAGGTCATTCCTGTCGATCCGACCAAGGTTGATGCAAGTCGGGTCCGCAATATGACCCTCGCCAGCTTATCTGAGCTAGATAAGCAGGTGGAGATATCGAATGGGAGAATGAACAAGGACGGCAATATCAATGGAGCACTCGAAGTGGTTATGCTCGAGGATGCCATGTACCGCAATGATCTTCATATTGGAGATGAGCTTGATTATCCAGTCTATGGCGGCTCGAATGTGAATTTGCGGGTCAAGATTGTCGGTACCTTTAAGCCAGTGGACGAGAAGAGCGCATTTTGGTATCAAGGCTTCGAGAGCATGATGAACACCTTGTACGTTACTCCGAAGACGCTGCACGATGTCGTGCTGAAGGAGAATAAGGTTCAGCTGCAGAATTCCAGCTGGTATTATGCTTTTGACTTGCGAGAGATCAAGACGAGCCAGATTGCCGAGCTTCGTTCTACATTGGACCGTCTGGGCATTGAGCTTTATCAGAAGCTAAAGGGAACGAATGTAGAGCTGTCCTTTGCGAAGCTTCTCGATGAATTCCGCTCGCAAAGCTTAAGGCTGCAAATGATGCTGTTTACGCTTGCTGCCCCAATGATCGCGATGGTGTTCTACTTCATCGCGATGAATGCGAATCAAGCGCTTGAGAAGCAGCAGAGTGATATCTCCGTGCTTCGAAGCCGCGGAGCAAGCACGAAGCAGATTATACTGATGTATCTGCTGGAGGGCGTGATCCTCGGGGGCCTTGCTTTGCTGGCCTCGCCATTCTTTGGCTGGTTCATGGCGAAGTCCATCGGCTCAGCCAATGGCTTCCTGGAGTTTGTTAACCGCAAATCGATCCCAGTCGGCTTCTCGAGTGACGCGGTTATCTTCGGCGCAGCAGCAGTCATTATTGCTTTGACGGCTACTTTGATTCCAGCGATCGCAGCAGCGAGATCCTCGATTGTCAACCTGAGACAGAAGATGGCGCGCAAGGATAAGAAGCCGTTTTGGCAAAAGTGGTTCTTGGATATTGCCTTGCTTGGGCTTGCTGGCTATGGCTACTACTTGTCTAACCAGCAGCAGCTCTTGTCCTTCCAGACAGGGATGACCTCCGATCAGCTTCAAGTGCAGCCATTCTTGTTCTTTGTTCCTGCACTGGCCATTTTTTCGATCGGGCTCTTTTTCTTAAGAATCTTCCCGTGGCTGCTGAAGCTGGTTCAGTGGATGTTTTCTAAAGTGCTGCCATTGCCGTTCTACTTGACCTTGACGCAGCTGTCGCGATCGGCAAAATCCTACTACCCGCTGATGATCCTTCTCATCTTGACGTTGGGATTAGGGGTTTATAACTCATCTGCGGCTCGTACCATTGATTTGAACTCTACGGAGCGCACTCAATACAAGTACGGAGCGGATGTCGTCCTTCAGACGGTATGGGAAAGCTCGGCCGAGTTCGAACCGAATAGCAATCAAGGCAATAACGGCGGAGGCCAAGGCAACGGGGGGAACCCGGGCGCTGGCGGACAACAGCAAAAACCAAGCAAAATTATTTTCAACGAGCCGCCGTTTGAATTATTCAAGCGTCAGCCAGGGGTTGAAGCAGCGACACGCGTGCTGAAAACCAAGGCGAATGTAATCGTGTCCGGCCGCTCGATCGGCCAAGGCATGCTGATGGGAATTGACAATGTTGACTTTGCTAATGTGGCCTGGCTGAGAGCGGATATGTTCCCTGTGCATCCTTATAAATACTTGGATGCGATGGGCAAGTATACAGAGAGCGGAGTCATTATCTCCTCCAACACAGCAAGCAAGTATCAATTGAAGCCGGGAGATTCGATCTCGATCTCAATCTCAGACCAGATGGTGGACTTCGCCATAGTTGCGGTTCTGCCATATTGGCCGACGCAATACCCGGATCAAGCACCATTCTTCATCGCGAATCTGGATTATATTTATGACCAATCTCCGATTCAGCCTTATGAAGTATGGCTGAAGATGAAGGAAGGCGCGAAGCTAGCACCTGTTATTGAATCCTTGCAGAACGCCGGCATCGAGCTTGCTTCGGTTACTGACGTAAGATCTGAGCTTATTGCTCAGAGCAAGCATCCATCCCGAGGCGGAGTGTTCGGTATCCTGAGCATGGGCTTCCTGATATCCATCGTTGTATCGTTGATCGGATATCTGTTGTATTGGTTCTTTAATCTATCAAGCCGGGTTGTTCAATTCGGTATTTTGCGGGCGATGGGTCTATCGAGAGGCCAGCTTACGGGTATGCTGCTCTTGGAGCAGCTGTTCACAGCTGGGTTATCTATCGGTCTTGGCATTGTTATTGGCAAGATTGTCAGCTATCTTTTCTTGCCATTCCTGCAGGGGACAGAAAGTGCTCAAATGCAGGTGCCTCCATTCCGAATCATATTCGATTCTAGAGATACGCTGCAATTGTATTTCGTTGTATTGGTCATGATGATTCTTGGAGCATCCATGCTGTTTATGCACATTCGACGCCTTCGTGTTCATCAAGCCGTGAAGATGGGAGAGGAGCGGTAACGAATGATTCAATGTGAAGGTTTAGTCAAAATTTATAAGACCGATGACCTCGAGGTCGTTGCGCTTCAAGGCCTTAATTTGACGGTGAATGAAGGCGAAATGATGGCGATCATCGGCAACAGCGGAAGCGGGAAATCGACGTTTCTGAACATATTGGGCGGTCTTGACCGCCCTTCTGCCGGCAGCATTATGGTGGATAAGTGGAACTTGCTTAAGATTACGGATGAGGAGCTTGTCAAGTATAAGCGAGACACAGTTGGGTTCATCTGGCAGAACAATGCGAGAAACCTGCTTCCTTATCTTACGGCGCTTGAGAATGTAGAGATGCCGATGATGCTGTCGGGACGCTTGGACCGTCCTTATGCCAAGCAGCTCCTTACATGGGTAGGATTGTCTCATCGGATGAACAACAAGCTTACGGAATTGTCAGGGGGAGAGCAGCAGCGGGTAGCGCTAGCGATCGCATTGTCGAATAAGCCGAAGCTTCTGCTTGCTGACGAACCGACGGGCTCCGTAGATTCTGAGACCTCTGATATGATTATGGACATTTTCCGCAAGATGAATCGAGAGATCGGCATTACGATCGTGATCGTTACTCACGATATGGAGCTTGCAGGTAAAGTAGACCGAGTTGTCGCGATCCGTGACGGTCTAACGAGTACTGAGTTTATTAAGCGGAATCCAAGCTTGAATGAAGAAGGCAAGCAAGGATTCATGAATGAAGTCGGCCATCAGCTTCATGAGGTCCATGAGGCCTACGTTGTTGTCGATCGTGTGGGGCGTTTGCAGGTTCCAAAGGAATTCCTGAATGCACTAGATATTAATGACAAAGCATCAATGGAATTCGATGGAGACAAGATTGTGATTCGCACACCAAACAAGTTGGAGGAGTAAATAGATGAGAGCAAAGACGAAAGTACGAAAATGGCTGATCACAGCCCTGACCTTAACGATGGTGTTCCCCATTCTTGCAGCGTGTACCAACAACACGAACCAAGAGAGCAAGCAAGAACAAGTGCTGCGTATTGGCGTAGTCTATGGGGGCTTTGATGACTCCTATTTTAGACAGCAATTTACGGATGCTTATGAGCTGACTCATAAAAATGTGAAAATCGAGATTGTGCCAGCGATCAATTATATGGACCAGCAATTCGAAGAGCCGGATAAAAATGGCATGCGCAAGGAACCAGATCGTCTTGAAGCGATCAAGAAGATCATGGAGGGCGATAATCCTGTTGATGTTGTCGTGACCGATGTATCGCAATTCCGCAAGCTTGCTAGAGATGGAATGCTGACATCGCTTGATCCGAGAATCCAGCAGGATCAGCTCAATACCGATGACTTTGTGCCAGCTGTCATTGATGGCCTGAAGAGCATGGGCGACGGCACTCTATACGGATTAAGCCCAACCTTTATGTCCTCTGTCATTTTGTACAATAAGAAGATCTTCACAGATGCAGGGGTTGAACCACCTAAAGACAACATGACATGGGATGAGTTGTTCAATCTGGCCAGCCGCGTATCCACTGGCGAAGGAAAGGACCGTGTATTTGGCTTTAACTTTGAGCGTTATCCGAGCGATGGCGGGTTCAATTCGTTGATGAGCAATTACACCGATCCGCTTAATCTGCGCTTTGTTGATGATACCAAAGAAAAGCTTCTTGTGAACAGCCCGCAATGGGAAAAGTCCTGGTCTCAAATTACGAAGCTGCTCAATGAGAAAGTCATGCCTTCTTCAGAAGATATGAATGTGGTATACGATGAAAATTCGGCACCTGGTCCATTCGACTATGACTTCTTTATTTCCGGTCGTCTCGCGATGGTGGTAGGTGACTACGGCTATATCAATGGCGATTTGTCCAATGTAATGAAGAATGCGGCCAAGATCAAGAACTTCAAGCCGTTTGAGTGGGATGTTGTCACAATTCCTTCTCATCCAGAAGCGGAAGGTGTATCGGGTTATGTGCAATTGTCTAACATCTTCTCCATTAATCAGAAAGCGCCAAATCCAGAGGTTGCATGGGACTTTGTGCAATTCTTGAATGGAGAAGATTGGAGCAAGCTGCGTTCACGTAGCAGCTATGAGCTTGTGTCTCGCAAGTCTTTCATCAACCCGCCAGCAGGTTCCAACTACAATATCGGAGCCTTCTATAATGTGAAGCCATCTACGCCTACAGGCTCCTCGATGAATGATCTGATGATGGAAGGCAACGGCAACTACTGGCAATTGATTGAGCTGGGTCGTACAGAGTTCCAAGAGGTTGTCAAAGGAAGCAAGAGTATTGCAGAAGCTCTGAAGTCCTGGGAAACAAAAGGAAATGAGCTTTTGCAGCAGATTAAAAACAATCCGGATGGCGGAGGCATCATGCCGCGAATCTATGGGGGATAATCGCGATCCTTTCTGTCTAGCCTTTGAACTTATCTAAATGCATAAATGCTATGGTTGAGGGATGTCAGCAGTTGCTGGCATCCCTTTTTTACATCTATCATGATGAAATGGGGCGACTTGGGACATAGTAAAGGGAGTGTAAGGAAATCATGGTGGATAAAAGAAACCGATGCAGCACAAGGAGAGGTTCAAGATGAACATAAAGTGGGTATACTGGGGCAAGCTGTACGACTCCAAATTCCAAGCAAGGGTTCTGCAGCAGCGACTGGAGCATGATGCATGGATGTACGGCTATAATACGCCACAGGAGATTGAGGTGTACCGCTCGCGCAGAGGCAAGTATGGGGTAAGATTTATATTGTAATTGCGCGAGGAATCCCATTCATTATCACCTATTATGGATCTTCGTCCTAGGGTCCAGAAGCTTGCGCGAAGAGGCAGGTTAAGAGACTTTTATCGTAAATGGTTAATCCCATAAAAAAAGTTTGAAATGTTTCTTGACTGAACCTATATTCATGTTGTATAGTATTACTTGTCGCTGATAACAGTGACTTCTGAAAATGGCGCGGGGTGGAGCAGTCCGGTAGCTCGTCGGGCTCATAACCCGAAGGTCGTAGGTTCAAATCCTGCCCCCGCAACCAATCTTAACAAGCTTTACAACAATGGGCCCTTAGCTCAGTTGGTCAGAGCGGTCGGCTCATAACCGATTGGTCGTGGGTTCGAGTCCCTCAGGGCCCACCATAATACTAACAGTTTCATAGATTCATAGCCTATTATGCCGGGATGGCGGAATTGGCAGACGCACAGGACTTAAAATCCTGCGGTAGGTGACTACCGTACCGGTTCGACCCCGGTTCTCGGCACCATTTCAATCAACAACTATGAATGATGAATTGTTATGATTATGGAATAACACTCCTTTCGCCCCGGCGGAAGGAGTTTTTGGATTTTATTAGGGTTATGTGAATGGAACAAATGGGATGATAGGAGTGGATGGCGTGAGCTTCAAGATCGAGAACGACTGGAAGGACTTGCTGCATGATGAAGTGCGCAAGCCTTACTTCAAGCAGCTATGGGGATGGCTCTTGCAACAATATGATAAAGAGCGGATCTATCCTCCGCTGGATCATGTCTTTACGGCGTTTCGACTGACACCATATCAAGATGTGAAGGTTGTGATTGTTGGACAAGATCCATATCACGGTCCTGGCCAGGCTCATGGTCTCAGCTTCTCTGTGCTCCCAGGAGTACGTATTCCTCCGTCCCTTCTGAATATGCTCAAAGAGTGTGCGGAAGACATGGGGACGACGATGCCGAATCATGGTTATTTGGAGTCTTGGGCGAGACAGGGAGTTCTTATGTTGAACACCGTAATGACAGTTCAAGAAGGACAAGCTAATTCGCATAAAGGGATGGGCTGGGAGAATTTCACAGACCATGTGATCACAAGGCTTAACGATCGAGAGGACCCGATTGTATTTGTACTGTGGGGAAGCCATGCGCAGGCCAAAATGAAGATGATTGACTGCTCAAAGCATCATATTATAAAAGCGCCTCATCCGAGTCCACTGTCAGCACACCGTGGCTTTTTCGGCAGCCGTCCGTATTCCAAGATCAATGAAACGCTTCGCGCGTGGGGGATTGAAGAGATAGACTGGCAATTACCAATGCTGTAGATGAGCTTATTTGATCGTGCATTCCTGTTGACCGCTCATGATAGGAACCAACAGGAATGCATGTTTAATGGGAACGTTGACAATTCAAATTAAGCCATGATATAGTGTATTTACCGTATTTATCTTGTTATGATCTGTTAGCTCAGCTGGGAGAGCACCATCTTGACAGGGTGGGGGTCAGTGGTTCGAGCCCACTACAGATCACCATATTCGTATTCAAGGAGTCCTTCGATGAAGGACTCTTTTTTGTTGTAAAGAGAGTTCCTGATTATGCATGGCTAGGGCTTAATCGCAAAGCGCACATAGCCTTACTTTTCAGCTGGCATTCAGGTGTTGAATCCTAGCTTCATGTATAATAGAGGTGCATTCACAATGGATGGAGGACAATCTATGATGCAGGTCAAGGGAATTCGTATACTCGTCGTCGATGACGAGCCGAATATTCTTCAATTTCTGGAGCTTGGTCTTTCAAATGAAGGGTATGATGTGAAGACGGTGCAGGATGGCATGAGTGCAATTTCCATGATGAAGGAATATCAGCCTCATGTAGTCATTCTAGATGTTATGATGCCGGGGATGGATGGTTTTGAGGTCGTCCATATGCTGAAGAAGATGGATCAGGTTGCGGTGATTATGCTTACAGCGAAAGATGAAGTGGATGACCGTGTAAAAGGTCTTCAGCTTGGTGCTGATGATTATATGGTCAAGCCCTTCAGCTTTGTGGAGCTTCTTGCCCGCATTCAAGCGCGTGTGCGCAATCAGTTTCCCAATCTTGCCGGCGAAGTAAACCTGGGTGCCTTCACCATTGATGATCGGCGCAAAGAAATTCGCAAGAGCGATCAACTCCTTGAGCTGTCGCCAACAGAATATGAGCTTCTTAAATTTATGATTATGAATCATGGACTTGTATTAAGCAAGTCGCTAATTCTTGATAAAGTGTGGGGGTATGACTTTGGCGGTGAAGAGAACATCGTCGAGGTGTACATCCGTTCGCTAAGAGACAAGCTTGGAGATCGCGAGCATCAGCTGATCCGCACCTTGAGAGGAGTAGGCTATCGCTTGGATCTTGCTTAGAAGGAGGAACTTGTTTGAAGGTTACAGCCAAGGATGGACGATCCAGATGGAAGTGTCTCAACATCCGCTCACTCCGCGGCAAGCTGCTGTCAATCTCCTTACTGCTTGTCGCCGTTATTCTGGTTGTGGTAGGCATTTTGCAGCATATTTTCATGAAGCAGTATACGTATCAGAATAAAGCAGAAAGCATGCTTAACCAGGTCATCTCGATACCTCCTGAGACATGGAGACAAGGGGGGCTGCCTATACCAAAGCCTGAGGGTGCAGATCAGATGAATGCTTCCGATCAAGCTTCAGATAAGTGGGCTCAGGAAGTACAAGACGATGACCAGAGTGGGAAGGCAGGTAAGTTCGACGAAGGAGAAAAAACAAGCAGTGATGCAGCAGGAAAACGCGATAGAGCTCCTGCTCCCATGCTGTTTTTACCAGGGTTGACGCTAGCTTATGTGGATCAAGAAGGGCAGTACAAGACACTTTCAGAATGGAATGATGGCGGAACAGCCCCTAGGCTAAGTAAAGCAGAGATCGAAGCGATTCTGCTTACTAATCAGTACGAGCGCAAGCTTTTTTCAAACTATATGATCGTAGATAACGAACAAGGCGAGGAGCAGTTGGTTGTCTTCTCACCTGTGCCGCTTCGACACCCGATCGGCTTGGTACAGATAAGCACCGCGACTGCGCCGATGAAGGGAGAACTAAGCCGTCAGCTTATGATTTATATTGTGCTGTCGCTTATCGCTTTAACAGCAGGAAGTCTTGTCTTTATGCCGCTGCTGCGCAAGACGCTGCTGCCGCTGTCCAACATGGTTCATACCGTAGAGCAAATCAATGCGGGCAATCTGCAGCAGCGGCTCTCTGTAACCGAAAAGCAGGAGGAAATTGACAAGCTCGCATCATCCTTTAACGATATGTTAAAACGACTGGAGGCGTCATTTGAAGCAGAAAAGGAAGCAAAGGAGCAGATGCGCCAGTTTATCGCAGATGCGTCACATGAGCTGAGGACTCCATTAACCTCTATTCATGGCTTTCTTGAGGTGCTGCTTCGTGGTGCCTCTAAGCATCCAGAGCAGCTTGATCGAGCGCTAAAGAGCATGTATGGGGAATCAGAACGAATGAACAAGCTGGTTCATGATCTGCTGCTGCTGGCGAAGCTTGATCGAGCGCCTGAACTGACTGCAAGTGAAGGGAAGCTCGGCCTCATGATTGATGAGATGGAGCCACAGTTAAGGCTGCTTGCGCAGCAGCGGAAAGTGAGCTTTGACCTGGATTGTGGGATTAGCTGCATCTATGATCGCGACAAATTAAAGCAGGTCGTTCTCAATTTGTTCTATAATGCGGTTCAGCATACAGATCCAGAAGCGGGCAAGATCAAATTGAGCTTAAAGCAGCATCAGCACAAGTGGGTTCAGCTTCAAGTCCAAGATAATGGCATAGGAATTGATGATGAGCACATTCCTCTTCTCTTTAACCGCTTCTATCGAATGGATCCTTCACGTGCACGCAAGCATGGAGGAGCGGGTTTAGGGCTATCCATCACAAAATCGATTATAGATCTCCATGGAGGACGTATTGAGGTTCGCAGCGATCTGGGATCGGGGACGACCTTTATCGTTACTCTGCCTCTTGATCAACGTCAGCCGTAAGCAGGTAAGCCGATGCGAATTGCGCTTTGACTTGACTAAGCGGTTAGCTCGAATGAGCTGCTGGCATAAAGAGAGCAATCTGCAAATTAAAAGAGGCTTCATCCGGCTTCCGTCGTTCAACGTAATGTCAAACCCATCTCTTCTAAAATAGGGTGCTCTTTCATATGAATGATGAAGGGCACTTGCTGTTCTAGTTCTTGTGATGAGGGGGAGTTGGCATGGGGGCGCTGTTGTTTACTTGGCTTGTAGGATTATTCGGTATTGTGGGTATCGTTTGCTGGTATTTGCTCATGTTTATAAAGAGCGACAGCCATGCTTATGACGAGCAGTATGTATGGTTAAGAAAGGTGAAGCAATAGTTCGTTTAGATCGCCATAAAAAAGGCCACACTGAATACGGAATGAATGATGACCGATAAGGAAGTGGCTTTATGTCTGTCGAAAAAGTGCTGCAGCTCATGTTGAGCTTGTGCGTAGCTGGTGTTCTCATGCTGGGATGCACGCCAATGCTGATGGGGGGACCTGATGACCTCATCGATATTCCTGTACACGAGGAACAAGACTCCAAGCCTCCCATATATGAAGAGGTATATGGGCGACCGATTACAACGGATGTTTACACCCCCTGATTGGATAAACCTAGATGAATGAAATCATAGCCTCTGTGTGAAGCGGCAGCAGCCGTGAAGCAAGAGGCTATTATGTTTCCGCTAGAAATAAGGTGTATACACAACATGACGGCTTTTGTATAATAAAATGCTAATGGACGAAACGGAGGTACAGCAATGCCAGCAGAAATTATCGAAGTAAAGACACAAGATCAACTTGATGCATGTATTCAGATCAGACAGGCTGTCTTCGTGCAGGAACAGAATGTTCCAGCTGAACTTGAGGTGGATGAGTACGATCGGCTTGATGCCCATTCCATGCATGTGCTCTTAATGATGGATGGTCAATATATTGCAACAGGAAGAATAAAGCTTATTGATGAGTTCACAGCGAAAATGCAGCGTGTAGCCGTACTGGCTGCCTATCGAGGCGGGGGAAATGGCCGTTCGCTTATGCTTGGCTTGGAGCAGCTTGCAAGGCTTCATGGAGTAGAGATCTGTATCCTGGATGCGCAGTGCCATGCGGAAGGGTTTTATCAGTCGATGGGCTATCTCACAACTTCCGATGAGCCTTTTTATGATGCGGGGATCCTTCATGTTCGCATGCAGAAAAAGCTGTAGATTTATAATAAGAACTCATTTTTCCTTCCAACACCGTAATTTTATTTCGTATTCATAAATGACGGCCCAACGGGCAACCTATAACTGTCAGCACGAGTCCTTGCAGATTCGTGAAATATATATCGACAGAGGGAGATGAACCGTATGGAACGTGAAACCATCGTTGCTGTTCAAAAAAATGGGGATGGTGATCTGACCGCTTTTCAGACGAACTCAGGTCGTGTGCTTGGGTACGATGAAGCGATTCAAGCCATTCAAAATGGAGAGCTCGCAGGAGTAAACACATTTAAAGGACGAGATGGAGGGACATACATTCGCGGAGACGCGGATGGTGATCCAGCCAATAATCTAGATCAGCTGCCGATGTTCTAAAAGCAGAGAAAAACGCTGTGCCCTTCGAGGCACAGCGTTTTTTGTATGGGTGGTGCAGTATTAAGGTCTGATGGAATAGGTCTCGTGCTGGTTAATAAATGGCATTGGGCCTGTGTGACCGTCCCATTCGGGCCGCGTATCCCCATAATGCATTAATAAGATTTTGGATTGGATGGACGGGGGCAAAGTCAGCAGCTCCTTTATCGTAGCATGCACCTCGCCTTCTCCTTCAAGCTGGCAATCGTGCCAAATGGTATGTACGCCTTGTTCAACCAAGGACTGCAGCAAGTCTGGCTGAAAACGAATATCCGCGCTATAAAAAAAGGTATCATTGATGAGCAGCGAATAGCTTTGTTTCCCGGGAATATGAGGTGTCTCCATCCACTCGACCTTAAGCTCTGGTGTGATCTCATGAGCTTGTGCTGGAATTATGGGTATAACCTCAAAAACATCTTCTATACAATCTATCCCTGGCTGCGTCATTCCAGCCTTCAAGGAGTGCTCCCAAAGAGGTTCTAGCAGCGTATTTGCTATGAACAGCTTCGGCCGCCGCTGATGCAAAAACTTCATCTGAAAGGCATATTCCTCAAGCCCGCCGATATGATCAGCATGCAAATGTGTAACCAAAACCCCTTCGAAATCATTGAAGCTTTGCTCTATTTGATGGATGGCTAGGGGAGCGGTAATTCCACAGTCGATTAGGAATGTTTGCTTCGAGGTGGAGATCATCGCATTATTGTTATAATAACGCTTGGCGAATGCACTGCCAGTCCCTAGCATCTGAATTTGAATAGACATTGGATGTTTCACGCCTCCCTTTCATTCCCATTCCTAGACCTTCCTTAACTGTATCATGCTGCTGGGTAGGTACACAAGCCGATTTATGGGTGCTGCATAGCTTATGTTAAGTAACCCTCAGCAATATCCCATGATACGGACAAAGGTGGTTCAGAGAAATGGCTAAAGGAAAATCGACAAAGAAGAAAAAAGAGTTAAGCGGCGGGCGTGCACAAAATAACATGCGTATGGTCACTTCTGATCGATGCGAGGCATGTCCCACTCCTTGCTCACGGGGCCTTGCCTACGCTGCTCGTATGAAGGAGCCGGGGGCTGTTGGCCAAGGTGTTCCTTGCGTTCTTACGAAAACGAAGATTGGGGGATAAATCGTTCCCTCTTATACCTTGTAGATCTTGAATCAACCAGCATTTAGGAGGAGGCCCATATGGCTTCCTTTTATTTTGATTTATCCCTCTAAAAGTTCAATGAAAAAGGGGAGGCATGTCCAAGGAAATGCGCAACTCTGCTGTATAAAAAGAGTATAACTATACAACAAAGCAATTGGAGGTACCCACATGAAATGCAAGAAAATTGCGGCACTCGTATTATTGGGTTCAATTATTGGAGGCACGTATGTCTCTTCGATTCCTCAGGCCCATGCACAGAGTGGTTCAGAACGGATTGAAGTACAAGTAAATGGCAGTAGCGTATCAGACGCCGGGGTGATCATTGATGGTAAAACCTATCTGTCCGTCCGTGAGCTTCAGGATACGATTCAAGGGTTTATTTATTGGGATGCAGCCAATAAGAAGCTGTACATCGATAAGCCGAATGTCCATATGATGACGTTCAAGGACAAGAACATGTTTGGCAAGGTTCAAACGGGCAAGACGACATTTTCAGTTCATGTCCAAGTGGATGACTTGAAATCCAAAGTGGATGGCATTCGTTTGAGTATTGTAGATCCAAATGGAAAGTCGACCGATATTGAGCAGTCCAAGCTAAGTGCACAAGAGGATAATTTCTGGTTCCGTTCGAAGGATTTCAGCTATGATTTTAAATCGAAGGGAAAATATACCGTCAATTGCTACTTAAAGCAGCAAAATGGCGACTATACGCTGGTATCCAAAAAAACACTGGATGCAATCTAATGAATGACTTTGATGGAGCAGTGGTTATACTATAAGCATGTATCGATAATATGGAACTTCGTTTTACAGCTTGTACATAGCAGATATGAGCATGTATGCTTACATTGACCTCAATAACAGAACATGTTACGATACATGATATTGCATTATCAAATCACTGTAGGATTCAAAGGAGAACGATTCAATGAGCGAACATAAGCATGATGCGAACTGTGGGCATGACCATGACCATGATCACGAGCATGAAGAGTTCGTTGTTACCTTGATCGATGAGGATGGCAATGAAATAGATATGGCTCTTGTTGAGACATTTAATGTGGAAGATCAACTATATGCCCTTTTGCTTGAGCGCAACAACCCTGAAGCAGATGGCGTTATCGTACGTGTGGATGAAGACGGAGACGATATGGTCTTGAACGCAATTGAAGACGATGAAGAGTGGAATCGTGTACAACAAGCTTATGAAGAACTAGCTGCTTCTGAAGGCTAAGCATAAGCAGTAAAGAAGCTCCAAGGAATATGGAGCTTCTTTTTTATGTTCATTTGCGTCGCAGAGCTGAACATGGGACTACTTTCTCGGGTTGCAGTACATGAGTCTGCCATTGAACAGCTGGAGTTCGGCCTTCCATGTCTTGGCGAGGTAGCGGCAAAGCTCATTGGCTTTGGATTTATCACCGCTTGTTGCTGTATCGGGTAGCACGACCTCAACATAATGCGAAGCGGCATCTTCTTTCAGATTCGTGCCAGTTCCCAGCAGAATACAGCGGTAAATGGGTTCATTCCCTTGAAGGATAAGGCCTTTATCCTCGAATCCTGGCTTGCTGGTTATGGTGTATGGAAAGGCGGCCTCCTCATATTCCCAACTGAGCTGCCGGCCAGTCAGGGCAGCTTGTTCCTTGTAGTGCATCAACTGTTCCTGCAGTCCTTCAAGATTAATGGAAGGGATCGTGGATCCTTTAACAAATGAAATGATCGCACGTTGGCTCATCATCTAGCCTCCTGTCTTAGTGCTTCGTTGAAATACTCCCTCTTACACTGTACACATCAAGGTGGACAAATAGTCCAATATATTTGCACGAGAAGCCTTAGTGGCAGTCACACAGCACACCCTTACACCAATAAAAGTTTACATAAAAAAAGCAAGGCTGCCCGATACTCCAGACAACCATGCTCCTATGATCAATGAGGCTACTCGAAGATAGCCGTCTCTTCTTTTATCACCTTAACATAATGGATGCTGCGATCTTCAGGACCTTTGACAGGCAGACCTACATCAACATGATCTCTGATGTAATCAATATTATCCTGAGAAATCACTTCCCCAGGAAGCAGGATTGGAATGCCTGGCGGGTAAACATAGATAAACTCCGCAATGATTCTCCCTGCTGATTCCTTGAACGGTATAATCTCCGTATCCCCATAAAAAGCATCGCGCGGAATCAAAGAGAGCTGAGGGATCTCCGGAATCTTCACAACAAGCTCTTGCACTTCATTGACATTGTAATACTGCGCAGACAAATCGCGGAGCGCACGAAGCAGAATGCCGATCGACTCCTCGTTATCACCAGAGGTAACAAGACAAAGAATGTTGTACATATCGCTAAGCTCGACCTCAAGATTGTAATGCTCGCGCAGCCAGTTTTCTGTCTCATAGCCGGTAATGCCAAGATGGCGCACATGGATGGTCAGCTTGGTTGGATCATAGCTGTAGGTCGCCTCGCTGCCCAGAATCTCATCTCCAAAGCAATATAAGCCCGGAATTTCATTAATCTGTTGTCTTGCCCCTTGTGCTAAGTCAATTGCCTGCTCGGCAATCGCTTCGCCATTCAAGGCAAGATTGCGTCTTGACGTATCAAGTGATGCCAGCAGCGGATAAGAGGTCGAGGTTGTTGTCAGCATGCTGAAGATGGTTTGTATGCGATAAGGGTTAACAAGGCCATTCTTCGTGTTGACATTCAAGATCGAGCTCTGCGTCATTGAACCGCCTAGCTTATGCACGCTCGTTGCTGCCATATCGGCACCAGCCTGCATGGCAGACATCGGGAGTTGGTCATGAAAATGAATGAGCACACCGTGCGCTTCATCCACCAATACCGGTACTTCATAGGAATGCGCAAGATCTACGATTTCTTTGAGATCGGCACAAATTCCGAAGTATGTGGGATTAATAACAAGCACAGCCTTAGCATCGGGATGCTTCTCTAAGGCTCTGCGAATCGAGCGTGTCGTGACGCCATGGTCAATGCCAAGATTGCTGTCACGCGCCGGAGAGACAAATACCGGCTTCGCTCCTGCAAAGATAATCGCAGACATGATCGACTTATGCACGTTGCGTGGAACGATAATTTTATCTCCAGGCGAGCAGACGGACATAATCATCGTTATGATCGCTCCGCTCGTTCCTTGTACGCTAAAGTAGGTGTAGTCCGCACCGAAGGCATCAGCAGCTAGCTGTTGCGCCTCCGCGATGACCCCCGTAGGCTGGTGAAGATCATCCAGCGGGGCAATATTTATCAGGTCTATGGAGAGGGCCTGATCACCAATGAAAGATCGGAACTCCTGGTCCATTCCGACGCCTTTCTTATGGCCTGGAATATGAAATTGCACAGGATTGTTCGCAGCATGCTCCTTTAAAGCAGTAAATAATGGTGTTCGACGATGGTCCATCGCGGTTTCACAACCTTTCGTGTTGGGATAAGCTCTGACCCAGCAGGCTATCGCTTGAATTAAACAAACAAGCATAAGTTTAACAAAAACAGGGGGGAATGCAAGTACAATTTCAAGCCTTTATTAGGAGAATGTTCGGAAATACCGGACGATGCTTGTTCAAGAGAATGTCATGACCCTGCATAGTAAAATGTGGTAGGATGTGATGGGAGGGAAGTTATGAAAAAACCATTGTTTGTCGTTGTGCTTATGCTCATGATGGTATTCATCGGATTCGGCATTATTATTCCTGTTCTGCCGCGCTTGATTACAGATGCAGGCGCCAATGAATTCCATTTGGGCTTAATGCTCTCTATTTATTCGTTGATCTCATTCGTTCTGTCGCCGCTGTGGGGGGGCTTGTCAGAGCGGGTAGGCCGCCGTCCCGTTATTCTGATTGGAATATTCGGATTCAGCTTGAGTTATCTGCTCTTCGCGCTAGCTGACGGCCAGCTATGGCTGATGTATGTGTCGCGCATTTTAGGCGGCTTGTTTGCCGGAGCTGTGACTGCTGTGATAGTGGCTTATGTGGCGGATATGACGACAGAGGAGACAAGAACGAAAGGAATGGGCCTCGTGGGAGCTGCCATTGGGCTTGGCTTTACGTTTGGACCCGCTTTTGGCGGATTGCTTAGCCGCTATGGGCTGTTTGTTCCTTTTGCAGCCGCTTCATTGCTGACCTTGATTACAGCCATACTCGGGGTATTCTGGCTGAAGGAATCGCTGCCGAAGGAGAAAAGACAGCAGCGAGCAGCTCAGGCATCAAGATGGACAGCCTTTGCCGGCCGGATGAAGTATTTGTACGTGCTGTCGTTCTTCGTGACCTTTACATTAGCAGGCCTAGAAGCGACTCTGCTTTATTTCCAAGCGGTGCGCATCCCTGATGTGACAACGGAGGACATAGGCTGGATGTTCTTCTTCTGTGGATTGGCAGGTGCGCTGGTTCAAGGGGGCGTGGTACGGCGTTACATCAAAAAAGGCGGGGAGCATAAAGCTATCTTTGCAGGGCTGCTGCTGTCTGCTTTAGGCTTCGTCCTGCTGTTGTTCTCCAGTTCATTTTGGAACGCCACGATATACCTGTGCATCTTTGGCATTGGCAATGCGCTTATAAGGCCTTGTGTGACATCACTGATTACACAGAAGTCGACAGTTAGCCACGGCGTCGCTTCGGGACTTAATTCCTCCATGGACAGCTTTGGCCGTATTACCGGACCGCTGCTTGCTACGGCGGTATTCAGCCTGCATGTGAATCTGCCATTTGTAATTGGTGCAGTTCTGTCTGTTGGCGCGCTTGGCTTGCTATTCAAGTTTGTAGCGCTGGATCGAGCGGGCAATCGTGAGCGTATGCCAGCCTAAGGAGGAGCAGGCACTTTGCTGCTCATGCTTGATACAGTTGTAAGAGGATAGCGTAATAAGTTGATCGTTAAGTAAGCTTATACTAGGTATATCAGATTGAGGTTATACACTAATATTCATATACCTCTCTACAATAAGGGGACTGACTGTTGTTATAAGACACCATGTCAGTCCCCTTTGTTGTATTTGGAAGAGTAGATGCTTTACGGGAAGAGCGGCAAGCTTTCCTCACTCAGGCTTCGCCTGCGGTGCAGCAACACCATGCATGATGAACTGAACCGTACGTTCAAGCTCTGTCTCGTCGTCTTGCCATGGTCCATTTGGCAAAAAAAGATGACGGACCAAGAGAAATCCCACCACATTGGTTATCGTGAAGCGAAGAATCGCATGGGAGGGGAGATTGATAAGCTCCTTGTCAGCTTTGGAGCGCTCCACGACAAGCTGTGCCCGGTAGAATAGCTGCTCCGTTACGGTCTTTATAAATTCCTCGCGGAGCTCCTCATGAAAAGGAATCTCCTGAATAAGCAGGCGGATGGCCTGCTTATGCTTTACGAAAAAGTCATGCCGATTCTTAAGCACGGCCATGACGAACTGGGCATAGCTGTCATGTGGGGTATCCACGATTTGCTGCAGGTCTCGAAGTACGAATGGGGCAAGCAGCTTGGTCATGAGCGGCGAGAGGATCGAGAACAACAGGTCTTTTTTGGTTTTGTAGTGTCGGAAGATGGTTCCTTCAGCAACGCCTGCTTTTTTGGCGATCTCATTGGTGGATGCAGCGGCATATCCCTTCTCAGAAAAAATGTCCAGCGCGGCTGCTGCAATCCTCTTCTGTTTATCTGTCATTTTCTCCCGATCTTCAAGTTCTAGCTGATTCAGCAGTTCAATCCATGCGGATTGCTCGTTATGATCCTTAGACAACGTTTATCACTCCTACATCAAATCGATCGATATTTTCGAAGCGCCCATACATTTAGCACAAGAAACGCAGTCGCGAATAAAACAAGCACCATAATGGATGGGGCGATTGCCTCGAAGCCTTTGCCACGTATCATAACATCAATTAGCGCGTCAGAGCCATAGGTGAGCGGGAGCAGCACGGATATCCATTGAAGCCACTCAGGCATTGCCTCCAGCGGGAACAGTCCACAGAAGAATACCTGCGGCACAATGATGAGCGGAATGAATTGGAACATTTGAAATTCATTCGCAGCAAATGCCGACATAAGCGTTCCCAAGCTCAAGGCTGTCAATGCGAGACAAAGGGCGATCAGCAGTACGTACCAGAAGCTGCCCTCGATTTGCAAATGCAATACATAGGTAGCGTATGCTGTAATAATGATGGTTTGCAGTAAAGCGAAGAAACCAAATCCAATCGTATATCCAGCAACGATCTCCGATCGTCTAAGCGGCGAGGCCAGCAATCGGTCAAGTGTGCCGTAGGTTCGTTCGCGCAGGAAAGAGACTCCTGAGATCATAAACACGAACAAGAAGACAAAGACGCCGATGAGCATGGGACCGATGCGGTCGAAGGTGCTCATATCCTTATCCCCGTACAAGGTGTCCACGACAAGCTCAGGCTGCGCAATTTGGACGAAAGGGGCTGCTTGCTTGGCGTTTGCAGGTGATGGGGGCAGCTTCTCTTGCAGCTTAGCCGTTAAGGGAGCAACCATCGACTGCATCGCTTCTTGAATGGATTGCATGGTTTCTTTGCTCATCGAAGGATCGCTGCCTTCTAAGGTCACATTTACAAGCGGCTTCATATTTTCGATGGTCAATTGAAGATATGCATCGAGTGCTCCATCCTCCATGGCTAGCTTCGCCCTATTCTGGTCATCATAACGGATCCAATCCGGATGAATGCCTTCAACAACCTCAGCTATCGTGGCTTCTGCGACATAACCGATTTTCGGTTCAGGAAGAGAGCCGCCAAACACCGCATACATTAAGGTCATAACAACAAGCGGAGCAACAAAGATCAGAGCGAGCGTCCGCTTGTCCCGACGCATCTGACGGATGATTCGACGGACTATTGCGCGTATTCTCATGCTCTTGCACCTCCACTGAATTGAATAAACACTTCTTCTAGCGACTTTGCTTGATGCTGGTCTTTCAGCTCATCAGGGGAGCCTACTGCTATCAATCTTCCATCGCGCAAGAGCGCAATCCGCTCGCATTGCTCAGCCTCATCCATAACGTGAGTCGTTACTACGATTGTGGTTCCGTTCATTTTCAGCTCATTGAGCGTCTTCCATATCGATTGGCGCAATACGGGATCAATACCTACAGTAGGTTCATCCAGTACGAGCACCTCTGGTTCATGAAGCAGGGCAATCGCAAGAGACAAGCGGCGCTTCATCCCGCCAGAGAATTGATGAATGGGCTTCTTGGCATGGGGAAGCAGGTTAACAAGCTCTAGTACGGCTTGGATTCGTTCTTTCTTATACGCACCTTTTAGTCCATACAAGGAAGCGAAGAAATCTATATTTTCATAGGCGGACAGTTCATGATAGAGCGCATCCGACTGCGCCATGTATCCGATACGCTGGAATACTTGAAGATTAGGCAGCTTCGTTCCAAGCGTGATGACCTCGCCTGTATCCGGCTGCTCCATTCCAATCATCAGCTTAATCGTTGTTGTTTTCCCGGATCCAGAGGGGCCAAGCATGCCGAACATATCTCCTTTTTGCACAGAGAAACTAGTCGGGTGGATAACGGTGTGCTTTTCATACGTCTTCGATACCTCCCGCAGTGCGATGACGGGCTGGTTCATGCTGGATGGCTTCATATCGATCATCATCATGCTCTCCTTCACATGGGCATATTCATGAAATGAGCGAAGCTGCCCAAGAATTAAAAGTGAGTAATCACTCATTTTTTTATCATTATAATCCTATCCTCCTTCCTTGTAAAGATCTAACTCGTAAAGAATAAGTTGCACGTGTGGGAAGGCAATCACTCTTCGTTCGTAGCTTGCTCCAAATAAAAAACACTCCCTCTTATCAAGGAAGTGTCTCTAATTATGAATGCAATGCTTGTCCTGCGAGCTTGTACAGCGGCATTAACCGTTCAATCGTCTCGGAAGCAAGCTTCATAAAGGCATCGCCATTCTGAAGAATAGGATTGCTCGCATCGATATGGCGCCCAACGAGCCACTCGGCCGATTTGATATCACGGAAGCGGATAAGGGACTGCTCCAGCTCTTGCTCGGACATATCCTTAAGGAAAGTGGCTTCTTTTTGCATATGATCTTGCGAGACCACATAATCTTGTGGCACAATCTGCTGAATTTGCTCCATATCCTTCAAAAACAAGGATGCGATCTGCTGCTTATTGGTTGCTTCATAGATGAATGCAAGCCAAATAAAGACATGATCATCGAACAATCCAACCTGAAAGTGAGGCAATGCCTTATAGCCTCGTTTATTCGGTCCAATCGCAAGCCAGGTGTCCTTCGGTGGATTTACAGTTCGGCGTGCATGCTTGGCAATATGCAAAAACATCTCTTGGCCAGCGAGCAATGCGGCTTCACCGCTTAACTGTTCGCCGATGAGACGGAATTTTGGCTGTATGCGATCACGAATGGCTTCCATTCGGGCATCAAGGCCTTCGATATGGAACGTCTCGAAGTCGGCAGCGTGAAAGCCGTTAAAGGTCATGTATGATTCATCCTTTCTTCTGTAGGTTCTCATTTATTATAGCATATTGCTTTCATTTAGATCTTTCTAGCGCAGGCTGAAGCAGGAAATCCACAAACTTGCGCGGTCTTAGGCTTCACAAGCATAAAGAAGCATTTCTTTCTAAAATCGAGTCAATAATCCAAGTTGCTCTTACATATGATGGAATATGGAAGCGATGACTAGGTAAGGAGGGATTGCCGTGAATCGCAGCGATGAAGTGGAGTACTGTAATTTGGAGTTACGTTTTGACCGTCGGCAAATCCAGAACCTCATCCGTGACCTTATTCAAGCAGGGTATTCCTTGTATTGGAGTGAAAATGAATCGCTGTTTATCGTCTCCATTCGGACAGGACGCAAATTGGTAAAGCTTCGATTCCAGCGGATTAACAACCGCTATAAAATTGTTGGGGACTACACGATACGAGATGAGCGTCTTGCAGAATTCATGGAGCGGTTAATTGGGGATTCTAGAGGTCATGCGGTAGTAAAAAGGTTCAAGGATCGTCAGATACTTGTGGAGAACATCATGTTTGGGGAACGGATCCGCCTAGTTGAGATTAGCGGTATGGAGCAGAAGGTGCTGTACCAGAAGCGGCCGACTGTAACGGCAGAGGAAATGATTCAAGCGTATCAATCAACCCGAGCTGAGGAACGAATGGATGCACTTCGTATTGAAATTGATGGGAAATTGAGCGAATTATATATGGCCATGTCTGAGCAAAATGAGGATATGATCCAGTCCTGCAAGGCTCGGCTGACCCTATTAAGAAAAGAAATGCTGCAGCTTGAATGGTAAACATACGCAAGACAACCCTAACATCCAAGTCGAATGAACGCTCGTCGATGGATTGTGGGGTGTTTTGCTGTGCAGAATAGGTGTTTAGAATCCCTCGCCATGATAACGGCTATGAAGAAGCGCACATGAATCTGCTTGAGGGGTTCACTTCTATGGTGAAAAAGGGTAAAATAACACTAATGCTTTCTACTATATCTAGATAAAGGGTGGAAGATCCATATGTCTAAAACACAAATTGGTGTGATTGGACTTGCTGTAATGGGCAAGAACTTGGCACTGAATATCGAAAGCCGTGGCTTCTCCGTATCGGTGTACAACCGTTCGCGCGAGAAGACAGAAGCTCTTATGAGCGAGGCACCAGATAAGAACTTGACGCCTACATATTCGATTGAAGAGTTCGTTCAATCGTTGGAGGTTCCGCGCAAGATCTTGATTATGGTACAAGCTGGACAAGCAACAGATGCAACAATCGACCAATTGATTCCTCATCTTGATCAAGGGGATATTATTATTGATGGCGGTAATGCTCATTACCCTGATACACAGCGCCGCAGCAAATATCTTGAGGATAAAGGCTTCCGCTTTATCGGCACCGGCGTGTCCGGTGGTGAGGAAGGCGCATTGACAGGACCTGCCATTATGCCTGGCGGCCAAGAAAGTGCGTACAAGCTGGTTGAGCCTATTCTTACAGCGATCTCTGCAAAAGTAAATGAAGAGCCTTGCTGCACATATATTGGACCAGATGGCGCAGGACACTACGTCAAAATGGTTCATAACGGCATCGAATACGGAGACATGCAGTTGATTTGCGAAGCTTACCATCTGTTGACTCATGTGGTAGGTGTTGATACAAAGGAATTGCAAGAAATCTTCTCCGATTGGAATAAAGGCGAGCTTGACAGCTATCTGATCGAGATCACAGCTGACATCTTCTCCAAGTATGACGAAGAAACAGGCAAGCCAATGGTAGATGTAATCTTGGATTCCGCAGGCCAAAAAGGTACGGGTAAATGGACAAGCCAAAATGCATTGGATCTTGGCTACCCGCTTACTATGATTACAGAATCCGTATTCTCCCGCTTCTTGTCTGCGATGAAGGACGAGCGCGTTGCAGCTAGCAAAGTGTTGTCCGGCCCTGAAGCGAAGCCATTTACAGGCGACAAAGCTGAGTTTATTGAAAAGATCCGCAAGGCGCTCTTTGCAAGTAAGATCGTATCCTACGCGCAAGGCTTCTCACAAATGCGCGTTGCTTCCCAGGAATACAATTGGAATCTTCCGCTTGGCAACATTGCGAAGATCTTCCGCGGCGGCTGTATCATCCGCTCCCAGTTCCTGAACAATATCAAGGAAGCCTACGATCGCGATGCGGAGCTTAAGAACTTGCTGCTCGATCCTTACTTTAAGGAAATCGTGGAGGATTACCAATATGCATGGCGTGAAGTGATCAGCACAGCTGTCGCAAACGGCATTCCAGTTCCAGGCTTCTCCTCTGCGCTGTCCTACTATGACAGCTATCGTACAGAGCGTTTGCCAGCGAACCTGCTGCAAGCACAACGCGACTACTTTGGTGCGCATACGTTCAAGCGTGTGGACAAGGAAGGCTCCTTCCACTACAATTGGTTGAATAGTAACGAATAATCTCGTTATTGCAATAGACGCCGGGCTGGTCATCAGCTCGGCGTTATTTGTAACCCTTCATGTGGGCTGCAGCGTAATGGATCGGGAAAGGAAGGAAGCCAATTGGAATGCATTATGGAACTATGGGCGGCTCTTAGGATGAGGTAGAGGCATTCCAAAGCCCATAGGCGGCTTCCTGCAAGTATAGGCGAAGTCGGTCACTCTCAGAATCAAGCAGTCTAGAACGATGAAGCATAATGACGGAGACCTCTGCAAAGTAGCGATAGTTCTTAGCGATGCGCTCTTTGTCTAGCTTCTCAACCCATTCCGTCTGGTTTGCAAGTTGATTCTTGATCATGCTCAGCGCCCACAGCACGTCTTCTTTGAGAAGGGTATGCTGAGGATCAAGAATCAGCGCCATACGGGCAGCTACGGTGCGCTGATGATTGGGTTGATCAGGGTTCGAAGGATGCGGCATCTTCGTTCACTCCTTAGGGAAGGTCTGTCAGCTGAATGCATGCTGGAAAGGCGAAGACGTTATTTCCATAATACTTGACCTTCGGCACGCATATTATCATCTTTACGTAGAAACCTTCATTTTTATACATGGAAGATTGTCGAATAGAAGTTGGCTATGGTATCATATGGGAAGTTTACCTATAGGAGTTGAAACGTATGCTGACCGAAAAGAAGCACGATCTTTGCCATCATATTATTTTGATTGGATTTATGGGCACGGGGAAATCCACAGTAGGTCAGCGTCTTGCCGAATACTTGCAGGCCCCATTTATTGATTTGGATCATGAAGTGGTACACCGGGATGGTCGAACAATACCGGAGCTATTTGAACAAGAAGGAGAAGGGTACTTTAGAGACTTAGAATCAAAGACATTGATGTCTTGTCTGCAGTCTGATGTGCCCTGCATCATGTCAACAGGCGGCGGTGCGGTGCTTCGCTCTGAGAATTGCGAGGTCATGATACAAAAAGGCTTCGTTGTTCAACTGACTGCTGAGCTAGAGACGATTGTGGCAAGAGTTGCGGGGGATTCTAACCGTCCGCTTTTGCAAGGGAACGCGTCAGAGCGCGTCCAACAGCTAATGGACGCGCGTGCTGGGCGATATGGCTTTGCGCATTGCCAGATTGCAACGGATCAATGCGATGTGGAACGTATTATCAACAGCATACTGGAAGCTTATGATGCTTATTGCTGTGCTACGAAGGCAGCTGAGTAGGGCCTGAGATGCTGTTCCACGCAAGCATCCCGCCTGACATGTTGACGGCTCCTTCGACGCCAAGATGCTGCAAATACTCGCAGACTCTCTCGCTGCGGTACCCACTACGGCAAATTAAAATGACCTCAGGTGCTGTTGTCACTTCGGTTATCCGTTCTGGGATCTCATTCATTGGAATATGAACGGCTCCCGGAATCATGCCGTGGATGACTTCTTCATCTTCACGAACATCAATCATATGTAGCTTCTCGCCTTGATTCAGACGTGTAAGCAATTCGGTAACTTCAATTTGTGGTACAGTATCCATTTGTTAGAGCCTCCTGACTTGCACGAATCATCTCGTGTGGGTGTGAGGTTGATCACATCACTTTCACAGAATACGTACCGAATCTATATTTGTCAATTGCACGATGCAAACAGAAGCACGGCAACCTGCAGCAAGCTGGTATTAAAGCCTTTCCTATGGAGGGCATCTAAATGATAGAGGAATGGGAGTGTATGAGATGGATGTACGCGTTACACCAACGCCACAATTAAGTGGAGATATTCAAGCCTTGTCTTCAAAAAACTATACGACACGCTATTTGCTGGCAGCTGCCTTGGCAGAGGGGCAGAGCACGATCTATTATCCTGCGCATAGTGAAGACAGCGATGCAATGCGCCGCTGCTTGCGTGATCTTGGAGCCGTATTGGAAGAAGATGATACGAAGATTGTTCTTACAGGGTTTGGCGGTTCTCCTAAGCTGGTTCCTGAGAATAAGCAATTAAATGTGGGCAATGCAGGCGCTGTTCTGCGCTTTCTTATGGGTATCGCATCATTGCTTCCAGAAGTACACTTCATTAATGCTTATCCGGATTCGCTTGGCAAACGGCCGCATGATGATTTAATTGATGCATTGGAGCAGCTTGGAGCTAAGATTACGCATCGCGAGGGCAAACTGCCGATTACCATTCACGGTGGAGACCTTCACGGGGGAGCAATCAACGTATCGGGCAATATCAGCTCTCAATTTTTGAGCGCATTGTTATTCCTTGCACCACTGCTCAAGGAAGATACAACGATTCAAGTGACGGATGACCTAAAGTCCAAGGTGGTCGTTGGCCAGACGCTTGAGGTGATTCGAGAAGCGGGAATCACGATTGAGGCTAGCGAAGATCTGATGCGCTACCATATTCCCGGCAATCAGCATTATCAGGCGAGAACGTATCGGGTTCAAGGCGATTATCCGGGCTCAGCGGCTGTGCTTGCCGCTGCAGCGGTAAGTGAATCGGATGTTACGCTTCGTGGGCTTACTGAGGACAGCAAGCAGGGAGAGCGTGCAATTGTTGATGTGCTGCGCATGATGAACGTTCCGTTTACGCACGAAGACCATGTCATTCATGTGAAGAGCAAAGGCAAGCTGAAGGCGGTTGAATTCGATGGCGACGCAGCGACAGATGCTGTGCTTGCCATGGTTGCTGCTGCTGTATTTGCGGAGGGAACCTCCCGATTCTATAATGTGGAGAATTTAAGATACAAAGAGTGCGACCGCATAACGGATTATGTCCATGAGCTTCGCAAGGCTGGAGCGAATGTTGAAGAGCGGCAAGCGGAGATTATTGTACACGGCCGCCCCGAGGGCGTTGAAGGCGGCGTGGAGATTGATGCTCATTACGATCACCGTGTTATTATGGCCCTGACGGTTGTAGGCCTGAGAGCAAAGCAGCCAATAGTGATCCGTGATGCTCACCATGTTGCGAAGTCCTACCCGATCTATTTTGACCATCTGAAGGCACTTGGTGCTCAGGTGGAATGGCTGGATTCCTAGACTAGCCATTCTATGATTGCGCTATACTAAATAGATGGCATGCTCAGCATGCGCGAGAGGCATTTCATGAGAACATGGGGGGATGAATGATGTCATATGCACAGCCAACACAAGAGGAATTCAAGGCTTTGCTGGAGAACAGCAGCACTATTGCTGTAGTGGGATTGTCAGATGATCCCACAAGAACGTCACACTTGGTTGCAGCAGCGATGCAGCAGCGAGGCTATCGGATTATTCCGGTTAATCCCAAGGCAAGTTCGATTCTTGGCGAGACCTGTTATGCCCGGCTTCAAGACGTTCCCGAGCACATTGATATCGTGAATGTGTTCCGCCGCAGTGAATTCTGCCTAGAAGTTGCAAAGGATGCTGTGGAGGTCGGGGCAGATACTCTGTGGCTCCAACAAGGAATTGTGAATGAAGAAGCCTACCAGTATGCGAAAGACCACGGCCTTGAGGTAGTAATGGACGCTTGCATCAAGGTTGTCGATGCGGTTGTTAAGCCGAATCGAGGGTAATGAGCGTCCGCTTCTGAAGCGAAACAAATAAGATATAGACAACAAATCACAAAGAGATTCGTGAATGTCCGGCTTCATGGTATAATAATCTAGACCATGACGCGTTGTTCGCGCTCTTAAGCCGGAGTGACGCTGCCAAGAGGCGCTAGAGCTCCGGCTTTTTGTTGTTCATCATCATTATTTAATAGGTAAGGAGCGAGGGCTCATGAATCAAATTGGATCGCTGCAGCAGCTGTCCCGGTCTTTATCACAGCCCTTATTCCTACTGCCGGCGATTGCGGTTGTGCTGGCAGCAGGACACCTGCTTCAAAGCTTTGGCTTCACAGAAGCCGCAAACTGGCTGTCTTGGGCAGGAAAAGGCTTGCTTACCATGCTGCCTTACTTTTTCGCAATGGGCGTCGCATTAGGGATGTCCAACAACTCAGGCACGGCAGGCATGGCAGCTCTCGCTGGAATGCTCATTTTTTATCAGATCTCGCTACACGCGGGATCCTCCGAGATGGAGCCGACGGTGCTTGTCGGCATTCTGTTTGGCCTATTGGCAGGTTATGTGCATGAACGCTGGAGCAATCTCAAGCTGCCCGAGTATCTTCAGTTTTTTGCTGGAGCACGCTTTGTCATGCTGGTCATGCTCATATTCTCGTTGGGGCTTGCGCTCGTTTTAATGCTGATTAACCCTTTTCTGCTGCAGGGAATCGCTTTTTTGGGCAATGAGGTGCTAGAAATGGGCTCATTTGGCGTGTTCCTATACGGCGTTCTTCATCGTGTTCTGGTTGCATTTGGAATGCATCATATATTGAATAACCTCGTATGGTTTCAAATGGGTGAGTATACAGACGGAAGCGGCTTTACGGTAACGGGGGATCTGCCGCGATTCTTTGCGGGGGACCCTACAGCAGGTACATATATGGCAGGCTTATATCCAATCATGATGTTTGCACTGCCAGCGGTTGCGATGGCTATCATTCACGAGTCTCGTGAAGACCTTCGTCCAAAAGTGTTCAAAACTTATATGAGTGCTGCGCTCGGCTCTCTATTAACAGGAATTACAGAGCCTATTGAGTTTGCATTCTTGTTTGCTGCGCCTTACCTGTTTATCGCTCACGCTCTATTGACTGGAGGGGCAATGTGGATTACAGCTGAACTCGGCATTCGCCACGGCTTCTCCTTTTCCGCTGGAGCAATCGACTATGTTGTGAACTTTCACTTGTCCGAGCGGGCATGGCTTATTATTCCGATCGGCATCGTATTTGGCCTTATCTATTATCTGCTGTTCCGATTTGCGATTCGAAGGTTCCAGATTCCAACTCCTGGCCGCATTGAGGGATCGCTGCTTGATGATATGGCGGGGGATCTGATGCACCGCACACCGCTTATTATTCAAGCGCTTGGGGGCAAAGATAATCTTATTGATATTCAAGCCTGCATTACAAGATTGCGTATTCGAGTCAAGAATGATCGCTGGATAGATCGTCATGCTCTGCGTACGCTGGGAGCAGCCGGGGTGATACGGCTTGGAGGAGGTCATGTTCAAGTTGTATTCGGAACATACTCGGAATTGATTCGAGATGAGCTTCTGAAGCGTCTGCGCAAGGATGCGAAGCAGGTCTGGCTGCTTGCGCCGCTTCAAGGCAAGATGATGCCGATCGAAGATGTGCCGGATACCATCTTCGCAAAGAAAATCGTAGGCAATGGCGTGGCGTTCATGCCTGACAGAGGAGAGCTTGTCTCGCCTGTGGCAGGTGTTGTGCGCAATGTGTACCCGACGATGCACGCGATCGGGATCGAGAGCGAGGAAGGGCTTGAGATTCTCCTGCATATCGGCATCGAGACGTCCACGCTGAATGGAGCCGGCTTCCAAGCTTGTGTGGAAGAAGGCGATACGGTTAAGCCGGGGCAATTACTAATTAAGTTTGATATTCCATACATCAAGAAGCAGGGTCGTTCACTTGTTACCCCAATGGTTATTACCAACGGAGAACGGGTGGCCTCCTGGAGCTTCGCACCTTATACACATGTGAAAAAGGCACAGACCTCGGTGATGTCTGTGCTCCTCAAAGAAGACAGCACTAACGGGGGTGAGAAGCGTTGACGCATAAGGTAAAAGGCATTGGAGCATCGATGGGGATTGCAATTGGCAAGGCGTTTGTGCTTCCAACCTGGGAATGGGATATTCGAGAGGAGCGTATGGATCCATCGGATCTCGCAAAGGAATTTGAGCGCTTGTATGATGGAATACGTTCCTCGAAAGATGAGATTGTTTTTCTGCAAAGTGAGATTCGCGAGATGGTGGGCAGAGAAGAGTCGACGATCTTTGACGCCCATCTTGCCATACTGGATGACCCGATCTTTATGAGTGAGATTCAAGGAATCATTCAACGTCAGTACAAAGCGGCAGAGGTTGCGGTGAAGGAAGCGATCGACCACTTTGTAACGATGTTTGATCTGCTTGATGACGAATATATGAAAGAGCGCGCGCTGGATATTAAAGACGTGGGCAATCGCCTGCTGAAGCATCTGCTAGGGGCGCCGGAAATCAGGCTGCCTGAGGATACTCAGCCTTATATTCTCGTTGCGAAGGAGCTGTCTCCATCTCAGCTTGTGCATTTGAATCCGCAAAATGTGCTCGGCATTGCAATGCTGCAAGGAGGCAGAACCTCTCATTCGGCTATAATGGCTAGAGCGCTCGGCATTCCGCTTGTAGTTGGTCTTGAAGGCAAGCTGAGCGAGCCGATTCAGACTGGAGACCATGTCATCGTGGATGGCGAGAACGGCTACGTCTATGTTGAGCCGAATGAGGAGATCAAACATTGGTACGAGGAGAGAAGAAAGGCCTATATTCGGGAAGCGGATGAGCTTGCCAAGATTAAGGATCTGCCTGCCGCAACGCTTGATGGCCATACGATTCAGCTGGCCTCCAATATCAGCTCGACCAGGGAGCTTGATATTGCGCTCGGCGTCGGGGCAGAGAGCGTAGGCTTGTTCCGAACCGAATTTCTTTACATGGATCGCTCGTATGCGCCAAGTGAAATTGAACAGTACACGGTATATCGTGAAGTCGCTGAGACCTTCCCTGGCCAGTCAGTCATTATTCGTACACTGGACATCGGCGGAGACAAGCCGCTTGATTTCCTGCAGCTGGCCGATGAAGATAATCCATTCCTCGGATACCGAGGAATCCGAATTTGCTTGGATCAGACGGACATCTTCAAGACACAGCTTCGCGCACTGCTTCGCGCCAGCGCCTATGGAAAAATCAAGATATTGCTGCCAATGATCAGTTCGTTAGAGGAGCTGTATGCGGCAAAGGATGTGCTTGAGCAGGCCAAGCAGGAGCTGAAGCAAGAGGAGATTGCCTATGACGAAGATATTCTTATAGGCATGATGATTGAGATTCCGGCTGCAGCAGCATTGGCTGATCTTTTTGCAGAAGAAGTGGACTTCTTTAGCATTGGAACGAATGATTTGGTGCAGTATACGCTTGCTGTCGATCGGATGAATGAGCAGATTGCCCATATGTATGATCCGTTCCATCCTGCGGTGCTGAGATTGATTCGAAGCACGGTTCTTGCAGCGAAGAAGCATGGCATCATGGTTGGCGTATGCGGCGAGATGGCAGGAGACCCGCGTGCGGTTCCGTTATGGGTTGCGCTGCAGGTGGATGAGCTTAGCATGTCTTCTCGCTCTATTCCACGAGTGAAGCATGCCATCCGCAAGAGCTCTTTCGAAGATTCGCACGAGAAGGTGGAGCGGGTATTCCAGTGCCGCCGTAAAGCGGAAGTTGACGAGCTGCTAGGCATTGAGCATGGACCAGAGGCTGTTGATAACAAGCCTGAGACTGCACAGAATTAAGGTGGAGGTGGGAGAGTCTCCTACTTACTCCACTTACGAGTTGAGCAATAGAGAAAAGTAAACACAGAGCAAGACAAAGGAGCTGCCTAAGAAGGGCAGCTCCTTTATTGTAAAGACATATCCCCGGTTTCGACCAGGTGAAGGAAAGCTTCCTGTAAAAGGATGAGATTTCCTAGCTAGGTCATTGCATACCATGACCTTGGCAAGAAGCAGGCCACAGGTCTGCTGACCACATCATCATTTGGCAGCAAGCTCATCGCAAAATGCTTTGCCGTATGCAGGAAGGTCCGGCGGGCGGCGAGCTGAGATCAGGTTGCCGTCAACAACGACTTCTTCATCGAGCCAGATGGCGCCAGCGTTCTCCATATCATCGCGGATGCCTGGTGTGGACGTTACTTTTTTGCCTTCTAGAATTTTGGCAGAGATGAGCACCCAGCCTGCATGGCAGATTTGGCCTATAGGCTTGCTGGCGTCATTCATATCTCTTACAAGGCGAAGCACGTCCTCATAGCGGCGCAGCTTGTCAGGAGCCCATCCGCCAGGCACTAGAATCGCATCGTAATCAGAAGCTTGAACGGATTTGAAAGCATAATTCGACGTTGCAGGAACGCCGTATTTGCCGATATAGGTTTTTCCCGCCTCATCGCCTACGAGATGAACGAGCGCTCCTTCCTCGCGTGCTCGGTATACGGGATACCAAAGTTCTAAATCTTCAAACTCATGATCGACAAGCGCAATGATTTTTTTACTTGCAAGTCTCATTTTTAATAGTCCTCCTTGGAAATTCATCCTATTTTAAATGTTCAAAAAGGATCTAGAAATTGTACATTTTCCTCATTATTTAACCATACTTGCCCAACAAATAACACATAAACAAACGAAATAATGTGATAAAATGTGATACTAATCATATCGATTTACAAAGGCGTAATATGTAGTTTTTCTAAATGTGTAAATAAATACATGCAAACTTTTTGCAGGAATACGATCAAAAAAGTCGAAATAGTTCATATCTTTTAAGATTAAAAGAAATTTATGTTGAGTTCAGCATGAGATGGGTGAGTTGAAGAAGTATATGTTTTAATGGGGGGATCATCATGAATAAGCGTTGCAGTTGTGGGCATGACATGGATATTACTTTACGTACTGTTGTACATGCAAGAACGATCGAGATTCATCATGTACCAGTGTATACTTGTGCGGAGTGCGATTACTCCGAGCTTCTGCCTGAATTGAAGCAGGAAGTTATACAGCTGATGAAGAAGATGATGCAAGAAGAGCGTACGGGCAAAATGAGCGCTTATTTTGATGATGTGAATGAAGTGGCCAGCGTACTGAAAGAATGCGTAGATGCCGGGGGCTGGCATCTTGATGAATTGTTCCAACAGATCGGCGAAGAACGGGTGAATCACCTTCTCGATTTGTATTTGATGGCCAAGACTTGGAATGACAAGGAATGGATGTGCGATATTCAACGAAGACTAAAGCAAATCTCTGGTTTTAGAACGGAGACGTATCGGGTTAAAATAAGTTGAATAGAAGCATCTGAAGGGAGGATGGGAATGAATAGCATTCATTCTATAGAGGATCTAGAAGCATTTATTGCAGGTTCGCATGAACATCCGGCGGTGTTGTTTAAGCACAGCACAAGATGTCCAATCAGTGCCCAAGCTGCGGAAGAGATGAAGCAGGTTACAGCGCAATTTGAAGGGAAGAACATTGCATTTGGTCTTGTCTTAGTCGTTGAGGATCGCGAGGTATCGCTCGCTGCGCAAGATAAGCTTGGTGTCAAGCATGAGTCGCCGCAGGTGATGCTGCTGAAGGATGGGAGCGTAATCTGGCATGTTTCGCATCATCAGATTCGCTGTGATCGATTGGAGTCGATTCTCTCTCCAGTGAGCTAATTTTCGACAATTTTCATGTAAACTTAAGCGTGACATTGCGAATTTTCTGAAAATATCGTATGATTGACTCTAATATGTGTCGCATGTACGTATTAAATAAATTGGTTATTGGAGAGAAGGATCGTGACAGTAACTATTTATGATGTAGCAAGAGAAGCAGGCGTCTCGATGGCGACTGTTTCTCGAGTCGTGAATAATAACCCTAATGTAAAGCCACAGACCCGCAAGAAAGTGTATGAAGCGATTGAACGTCTTGGCTACCGTCCGAACGCCGTAGCTCGTGGTCTTGCAAGCAAGAAGACAACGACTGTAGGCGTTGTCATTCCTGACATTTCGAATTCCATCTTCGCCGAGATTGCACGGGGTATTGAGGATATTGCGAACATGTATCATTACAATATCATTTTGTGTAATGCCGACAAGAAGAAGGAAAAAGAGATTCGCGTTATCAACACCTTGCTGGAGAAGCAGGTAGACGGCTTGCTCTTTATGGGCGGTGTCGTTACTGAGGATCACCTTCAGGCGTTCCGTACGGCATCTGTGCCGATCGTGCTTTGTGCGACAACGGACGAGCAGGGATTGGTTCCATCGGTGGATATCGACCATGAAACGGCTGCTTATGACGCGGTTAATACGCTTATCCGCCACGGACATCGCGATATTGCGATGATTAGCGGAACGCTGCAGGATCCAGCGAATGGGTTCGCAAGATTCCAAGGCTATAAGAAAGCTTTGGAGAACGCGGGTATCGAGTACAAGGAAGACTTAGTACGTATTGGCAATTACCGCTATGAATCCGGCATTGAAGCAATGAAGTATTTCCTAGGCCTGAAGAAGAAGCCAACAGCGATCTTCTCAGCGACTGATGAGATGGCGATTGGTGCAATCCACTGCATCCAAGACGCAGGACTGTCCGTTCCGGAAGATTTCTCCATTATCAGTGTGGATAATATCCGTATGGCTTCTATGGTGCGCCCTCAATTGACTACGGTTGCACAGCCAATGTATGACATTGGTGCGGTCTCCATGCGCTTGCTAACGAAGCTGATGAAGAAGGAACATGTGGATCATGCGCATGTCATTCTTCCACATGAAACGATTCTTCGCTTGTCTGTAAGCTCAGTAAACGAAGAATAGGTTTAAGGTGCTCACAAGAGCAGGATGTTTACAAAAGCCCCGTTTGTCGGGGCTTTTTATCTGCTTAAAGATCATGATGGGGGGTTGATCATAATGACAATTGGCATTATTGGTGCGATGAATGAAGAGATTGCACTGCTGCTGGAAGCGTTGACAGACAAACATGAGGTTCAAGCTGCGGGTACGACGTACTATACGGGCATATTGTACGGCCAGAACGTCGTTATCTGCAAGTCAGGTGTAGGCAAAGTGAATGCAGCGGTAACCACACAGGTTATGATTGACCGCTTTGATGTTGGGAAAGTATTGTTCACGGGTGTGGCGGGTGCGGTTGACCCTGAGCTTAACATCGGGGATATCGTCATCTCAAGCGCCTGCCTGCAGCATGATATGGATGTAACACCGCTTGGATTCAAGCGGGGCGAGATTCCATACCAAGAGGAGTCAATCTTTGCGGCAGACCCAGCATTGGTTCAACTCGCACAGACAGTATGCGAATCGCGTTTTCCAGGACGTTATCGTACAGGCATTGTGCTATCAGGTGATCAATTTATTGCGAGCCGTGATAAGGTTCGAGAACTTCATGAAACCTTCCAAGGCGCATGTACGGAAATGGAAGGCTCAGCTGTTGCGCAGACATGTGCGCGCAATAGCCTCCCATTTGTTGTTATTCGCTCCATGTCTGACCGTGCAGATGGCTCGGCAGATATGAATTTTGCCGAATTCACGGTTATGGCCTCTAAACACTCACACCTTATTATCCAAGATATGCTGCAATCCATGTAGAAGGCTGCACTATGTATGAAGAGGCTTCTCCCATATACAGGAGAAGCCTCTATTTATGCTGCATGGAACGATGGAGAAACCGGCAGGTCATCGTACTCCATCTAGCGATAATGTCTCTCATCCATCTTAGCGCACGTATTCCATCGCAAGATGAGACACCTTCAGATTGTGCTCCGAAATCAAGGATCGTCTTGGCATTGGGGTCCATGTGCTCACATCGTCTAGCCATGTTGTTGGGAGTTCATGAATCGCTTGCTCCTTCCAGCGCTGAATCCATGATTCAGGAAGAGGAAGAATAGGGGAGTGATCCAGTTGTGCCGCAAGTGGATGATCAATCATCTCAAGCCAAAGCAGACTCCAAGCTCTTGGAACGACTCTCCAGATGTCATAGCCGCCTCCGCCTAGTGCTACCCACTTTCCATCACAGAATGCATGGGCAGCTTCATGAATAATACGTGGCATTTCTTTATAGATCTTCATGCTGCAATGCATATGGGACAGAGGATCCAAGGCATGGGCATCACAGCCGTGCTGGCTGACAATCAGGTCGGGTTTGAACACGGCCGCGGTCTGTTCCACTGTGCGTTTAAAGCAATCAAGCCAAGAATCATCCTCCGTGTAGGGATCTAGAGGAACATTGACACAGGCGCCGAAGCCTTCTCCTTCCCCTCGCTCATGTACGAAGCCTGTTCCAGGAAATAAGTACTTTCCTGTCTCATGAATGGAATAGGTCAAGACATGCGGGTCGGTATAGAAGGACCACTGGACCCCGTCGCCATGATGAACATCCGTATCAATGTATAACACTCTCGCTTGATATTTCTCATGAATGTGAGAGATAGCGACGGCAGCATCATTGTAAACGCAAAAGCCAGCGCCCCGTTCAGGAAAGGCATGATGCAGCCCGCCTCCAAGATGAAGAGCATGCGAAGCTTGTCCTGACATAACCGCCTCACATGCTGCAATCGAGCCGCCTGCAATGGAGGCGGCTGCTTGATGCATCCCTATGAAGTAGGGAGTCTCTTCATCATGCAGCCCGTATTGCTGCGCTCTTAATATCCAGTCAGGGTCTGGCAGCTCTTCGCTGAGCTGTATCACAGCCTCAATGTAATCTTCCCGATGTATGCGCTGAAGCGCTTGCAGACTGGCAGGGACGGAGCTATGTAACTGCTCTTTGCTTAATGCTCCGATCTCCATAAGCAGATCATTCGTGAGCAGGACTCGAAACTGATCAAAGGGATGCTCCTGATAAAAACGGTATTTCAGCACCTCTTCATTAAAAATAAAGACAGGTTGGTTGCTCATGAGGCAAAACCTCCAATTGTTAATACATAAACCGCTGCCGAAAACGAAGTCGATCAAACTGTTCCTTGGATGACAACGGCACATCCTTGCCAATTCGAACCATTAAACAATTCGCTGGATGAGAGCATATTTCTGGATCATCGGTCGCATACCAGATCATGCCTGCGGACTTCATGAGCAGTTCCATCATCTTGCGATAATCCCACACATTAAGGCCCGTTCCGTCCAGATCCCAATGCCAGTAATACTCGGTCGTGTACACAATGCAGTTCTCCAACTGATCATCCAAGAAGGCGAGCCCAATCATTTGCTTGCCTAGTCCAATCCCTCGGTAATCTCGGGCCACTTCAATGGCGCCAAGCTCGATAAGATCGTCCATCTTTCCTTCTGACCAGCGCTCGAGCGGGTCTGGATAATGAAAGGTCACATAACCGATGATCATGTCTTCGTCTCTCGCGATAATAATACGGCCTTCTTCTAGTTCTGCAATCTCAATCAGTGCCTGCTGCTGCTCATTAGGACGGCGGAAGGCATCTAGATCAGCGTGCATGTGAAGTGTCTCGATCGTGCTGGACTTCACAGGGCCTTCAATAATAACGACCCGATCCTCGAAGGGTATGACTTGAGCATGATAGCGCTTGAAGTGTTCCATATCGACAACTCCTTTAAGAGGCTCCTATTCGGTTATAGCAAATATAGGAATAAAAGAAAAGGCTTAACGCAGCTAAAAATGAAAATATGGATAATTTTGAAAAGGAAATAATAGGCACATACATAAAGCTGTGCTATAATAAATGTGCCAAAATCTTCAAAAAAGGTTCCTTGACACCATAGAATTGCACCATCGTCCTATCGTTAATACGTCTCATGTAAGCGGTTTAACTACCGTTACAAAGCCATGAAATGGTCTAGAGAAAGAATTGAAACAGGGAGATGAGTCTGAATGAGCAATGTGCAAGGAGAGATCGTAAAGGCAACGGCAGTTAATCCGAATCTGGTAAGTTATGAGGAAGCTTACTCTCAGTTCAATTGGGAGGAAGTAGAGAAGCACTTTACTTGGCATGAATCGGGCAAAGTGAATATGGCTTATGAAGCGATTGATCGTCATGTTGAAGAAGGCAGAGGCGATAAGGTTGCTTTGTATTACAGCGATAATGCTCGCGACGAGGCGCTGACGTATGCTGATCTATCGAGAAGATCGAACCAGTTTGCGAATGTACTGCGCAAATACGGCATTCAAAAGGGCGACCGCGTCTTTATTTTTATGCCAAGAACGCCTGAGCTCTATGTGAGCTTGCTCGGTGCCATCAAGGTAGGCGCTGTGATAGGTCCTTTATTCGAGGCTTTCATGGAGACAGCCGTTAAGGATCGCCTAGCAGACAGCGATGCGGTTGCGATCGTGACAACGCCAAGCTTGCTGCCACGCGTGTTGCGAGACGAGCTTCCTGCATTGAAGCATGTCGTGCTGGTTAGCCAGGATGCTGATTCCGTAGAGGGCACGATTAACTTTACTGATGAGATGGCCGAAGCTTCAGAGGAAGCAGAGATCGAGTGGCTGGATCGTGAAGATGGATTAATTCTGCATTACACCTCTGGTTCGACTGGAAAGCCAAAAGGTGTGTTCCATGTGCAAAATGCCATGGTGCAGCATTATTATACAGGCAAGATGGTTCTTGATCTTAAAGAAGATGATATCTACTGGTGTACAGCTGACCCAGGCTGGGTTACGGGTACATCTTATGGAATCTTTGCGCCATGGCTGAATGGAGCTACCAATGTGGTTCGCGGCGGACGCTTCAGTCCTCAGGATTGGTATGGAACGATACAGCGCTATAAGGTAACGGTATGGTATAGTGCGCCAACTGCATTCCGCATGCTGATGGGTGCAGGAGATGAGGTGCAGAAGGAATTCGATTTAAGCTCTCTTCGCCATGTTCTATCCGTCGGTGAGCCGCTAAATCCTGAGGTTGTGCGCTGGGGCTTAAAAGTATACAATCAGCGCATTCATGATACGTGGTGGATGACAGAGACAGGCGGACATTTGATCTGCAACTATCCTAGCATGGATATCAAGCCTGGCTCGATGGGACGTCCTATTCCTGGGGTTCAAGCCGCGATTATCGATGATCATGGCAACGAGCTTCCACCTTACCGCATGGGCAATCTGGCTATTCGCACACCGTGGCCATCTATGATGCGCAAGATCTGGAATAATCCTTCTAAGTATGAAGAGTACTTCCGATTGTCAGGATGGTATGTATCTGGAGACTCAGCCTATCGCGACGAGGATGGATATTTCTGGTTCCAAGGCCGTGTAGATGATGTCATTAATACATCGGGTGAACGCGTAGGGCCATTTGAGGTGGAGAGCAAGCTGGTTGAGCACCCGGCGGTTGCTGAAGCGGGTGTGATTGGCAAGCCGGATCCTGTTCGTGGCGAGATTATCAAAGCTTTCATTTCCTTGCGCGAAGGATATGCGCCATCTGAAGACTTGAAGAAGGATATTGCTAAGTTTGTAAAAGAAGGATTGTCCGCACATGCTTCTCCCCGCGAGATTGAATTCAAGGATAAGCTTCCTAAGACGAGATCCGGTAAGATCATGCGTCGGGTGCTGAAGGCATGGGAGCTGAATCTTCCTACAGGCGATCTGTCCACAATCGAAGACTAAGAGCAGCAGCACAAGCAATCTTACGGATCAATGATGATGAGCGACACAGTTATGCGATAACAGGCATTGCTGTTACCAAGCATCGCTATAATTCGTAATGGAATCTACAATGGGCATATCCTATGAAACAACGGACTTACCTTGCCGTGTTTCATAGGGATGCCTTTTTATTTTGCTTAAGCTATTTGGGATAATAACAATATGCTAGAAGCGGTCACTCTTGAATATTAGATCGAATCGTGTGATGTGACATACATATTTGCCAAAAGCATCTTGTATGCGTACCAAATGAACGAATGCCTTAAATATGCCAACTAGATGTCTTGGAAAAATAAAAAAAGCTCCTTGGAAGTGGGGGAGGTAAAGCATCCTCCACTTCCAAGGGGCTTGAATATTACGATCAAATTGCTATTATGTTTGAGTTAGCTTCCGACCTGCACGGAGCTTGAGGCTTGTGATTCTCCAGCGCTGTTAACTGCCGTGATTCGGTACCACCCCTCTGGCTTCAAGGTAATAATCTCAAATTCAGGGTTAGGCGTGGAGCCGATTCGCTGGTATTTGCCGTTGCTTGAGGAACTGAAATACACATGATATTCCGTTCCTTTTGCGGAGGCTTTCCAACTCAAGCTGATGCCATTGTTCGTTTTCTTATAGCTAAGCTGCGAAGGTGCTTCCGGCACAGATTCGCTTGGTGTTCCGGTCTCTCCAGTTCCAGGCGTTTCTTCAGGAGTGGAAGGATCGGTTGGTTCAGTAGGCTCTTGCCCTGATCCATTATCAGTGCCATTACCGTTGTCCTGACCACCGCCATTGTCACCAGGCTGCTCAGGAGGAGATTTGTCACCCCATGCAGCAGTAGCAGAGCGGCCAGATTCATTGCCGACAACATCCACAGCAGTAATATAGTAGCTGTATGAATTGCCTGCAGTAATGTAGTCAATGAATCGCATCTCGTCACCGGTAAGTACGGTCGTACCCACCTTCTGATAGCTGCCTCCATTCATAGAGCGGTACATGCGATAGCCAACAACATCCTTTTCAGGGGATTGGCTGAATCGTATCCGTACCGAAGAATCGCTGACAGGCTCCACTCGGACAGTTGCAGGGGCACTAGGCGCCTTGCCGTCGTCTTTGCGCGGATCAGGCTTGGAAGGAGCATCTGACGTTGCATCCTGCGGCAGATAAGACTCCAATGAACGGCGTCTGCTGCTCGACGATAGATGATTGAGCGCTTTTTTAAGCTCCTCAACCAGTTCACCAATTGGCTTCTCACGTTTAACGACAATCTTTTGCTTCGTCATATCATCAGGGGTTGCTTCATTGGCAATGTAGTTAACCCCGTTGTACGTAATGTACTTCATATTGACAAGCACGTCTTCTTGTTCTGTCGGTATATACTTGCGATTAAAAATATCGGTTACAAGACGGTTCGCTTGGCGAGTAAGCTCGCTTGGAAGCTTGCCGCTGTATCCGGATACTGTCATGCGGACAATGCCATCAGGTCTTTCAAAGTCCTTGGTTTGCAGCAAATCAGGCTTATCCTTCATGACTTGGTTCATAACTTTTGACCAAATTTCGGTTGAACGGGAGTACGCACTCCTATTCAGCAGATGAATTTGCTGTTCGTAACCGACCCAGATCCCCATTGTAACGTCTGGCGTGTAGCCCACGAACCATGTATCTGCATAGTTCTGTGTCGAACCGGTTTTCGCTGCGACATCGATGCTTCCGTATCCGTCGAACTCGCTTCTTACACGACGACCTGTGCCTCGAGAATCAGAGATGACCGTCTTCAGCATATCTGTCATCAGGTACGCGCTTTGCTTGGATACGACTTGCTCGGGCTTCGTCTCATGCTTGTAGACGATATTTCCGTTAGAATCCATAATCTTCGCGATGAAGTAAGTCTCGTTGAATTGGCCCTGATTGGCAATTGCTCCATAAGCGCCGGTTAGTTCTTGTACGGATACACCTAAGCTCAATCCACCGAGTACACCTGTCTGAGCCTGATAATCTGCAGGCTGAATCGTTGTAATGCCAACCTTCTCAGCGAACTTCCATGATTTGTCAATTGTTACTTTGTCAAGGAAGATCTTCAGCGCTGGAAGGTTCAAGGACTGATTCAATGCATCTCTAGCGGTAACTAGTCCTTGATATCTGCCATTGGCATTACCCGGAATATGATACCCTCTGTTGCTGTCCTTCAAAATGATCGGAGCATCGTCCACGATGGAAGCAGGCTGAATAAGACCCGCATCAATCGCAGGCAAGTAAGCTGCAATTGGCTTCATTGTCGAACCAGGCTGGCGCAGCATCTGCGTAGCAAGGTTCATCTGCTCCTCATAGAAATCACGGCCTTCGATCATACCGAGAATTGCCCCTGTACGATTATCAATCATCATACCGGCTACCTGCTCGATGCCTTTGGTCTCGCTATCTGGCGTGAAGTTGTCCGGGTTGTCGGAGACCTTCTTCATTGCTTTGTAGATCGTCTTGTCAATGGTCGTGTATACGCGATATCCGCCGCGCTGAAGTTCTAGACGAGCATTTTCGATCAGTGATGCATTTTCTTTTTTGCTAAGATCCGCTTTGGTTAAAGTAGGGTTCTGCTGAAGCACGAGAACTTTAGCGGCTTCACGCTCAGCTTCCAACATCAGGTATGGATAGGTGGCGTAGGCTTTTTCTTTTGGCTCGGCAAGAGAACCGCGGATGTCAAAGGCAACGGCTTCATCATATTGCTGCTGTGAAATTTTTTGTTCTTCGAGCATGCGTCGTAATACGAGCTTCTGACGCTCGATGGCTCTCTCGATCCCTTTTTCGTTATATTCGCCTTTTCCTGTATAGGCGGTATAAGCGGAAGGGAGCTGAGGGAGACCTGCTAAGTATGCGGCCTGCGCAACATTAAGCTCTTCAAGCTTATCTACGTTGAAGATGCCCTTTGCTGCGGCTTTGATCCCAAACACATTATAGCCGTTCGATCCGTTGCCGAATGGAACCTGATTTAAATAAGCAGTAATGATTTCTTCTTTTGACATGGAGCGTTCGATTCGCATTGCAAGCAAAATCTCTTTTGCCTTGCGGCTGTCTGTACGATCCAAATTTAAAAATACACGACGAGCTAATTGTTGGGTTAGGGTACTTCCTCCTGTCTGAACAGGCATTTTCATGACCTTTTGCACAACGGCTCGTGATAAGCCTCGTATGTCTATTCCGTTATGCTCCCAAAAACGATTGTCTTCTGTAGCGATAAGAGCATCGATTACTACAGACGGGATCTGATTAAATGTAACGAGGGAGCGGACTTCATCTGTTCTCAGCTGACCGATCTGAGAACCGTCGTTGAAGTAGACATATCCTGTAATGGCGTTCTCCATAATCTTCTCTTGGATGAGTTGTTCGCTTCGAATCGGCTCATCCTTGACAAGAGAAGTGACATATCCAAGTGCCGCACCGCCTACAAAGAAGCAGCATAGCACTGTAAAGAGCATGAACCACTTCGTTACCGTCCATAAGGTACGGCCGAAGGATCGCTTTGGACGTGCTGGAGAAGGATCGCCACTGGTCTTTTTCTCCTCAACCATGCATGTTTTCCTCCTTAATGATTGCAGCGCTCTTCATTATACCATAAAAAAGTACGCAATATCTGCAACTATAGACGGATCAAAATGCAAATAGTTACAAGATTAGACGACTTTACAATCATTTATGTATAGTTTGCTGGAAAAATGACGGACAGGCAGGAGAGGAGAAAACGGAGCTGCATGCTGCGAGCCTTCTTAAAGCGAAGTCGCCTTAATGTGAATGCTTTATAGAGAGACGAAGAAGTGAAGAGCAAGGGAGATGAGTTCATAGAGGGGGCTAATCTAATGAAGGGAATAGGGTATCAAGATTGAAGATTGGAAAAAGGGGACTGGAGACGGGCAAAATAAAAAGCTGTCCAAAGCCAGCTAATGCTGACTCGGGACAGCCTCTTATGATTAACGGCTGTAGAACTCGACGATTTGCTTCTCGTCAATTTCAGTGGACAACTCAGCGCGCTCAGGAAGACGAATAAACTTACCTTCCATTGCTGCTTCGTTGAACTCAATGTAAGCTGGCAGGTGATGACGACCTTCTACAGCTTCTTTGATGACTTTCAAGCCACGGCTTCTTTCACGAAGGCCGATAACATCCCCTGGAGTTACCAAGTAGGAAGCGATGTCGACTTTCTTGCCGTTTACAGTAACGTGACCATGAGATACCAATTGGCGAGCACCAGCACGAGTGTTGGAGAAGCCAAGACGGTAAACAAGGTTGTCCAAGCGGCTTTCGAGCAAGAACATGAAGTTCTCACCAGCGATACCTGGAAGCTTCACTGCGCGATCGAACAAGTTGCGGAATTGCTTCTCGTTCAAACCGTACATGTGGCGCAATTTTTGTTTTTCTTGCAATTGAACGCCATAACCGCTCAATTTCTTGCGTTGGTTAGGACCGTGTTGTCCTGGCGCGTAGTTGCGCTTTGCCAATTCTTTACCAGTACCGCTCAAGGAAATACCAAGACGACGGCTTAATTTAAACTTAGGACCTGTGTAACGTGCCATGTAATATTGACTCCTTTGTCTACAAAAATATAGGTTGAAATGCGGGTGTCTTCGTGTGAGTGCCATGCTGAAGCCAATTAAGAAGAGATCAATCGGATTCTTCGCATCCTCGGCTCAGGTACGAGTAGTTTCAGCCGCTGTCGCACCTGCGATGAGACTCTGAGGGTGACACAACAAATTCGCCCATATTCATCACATAATTCTATAAGAAATGAATAGTCAATGTCAAGAGGAAATGACGTTAGTCCGCATTGCGCCTTAGATCGACATAATCCGACGGAACTATTTATCATGATTCGACATAGTTCCAAATGCCTATATTTTTTATGGAAACTTATGATTCTTGCTTCAAAGTGTAGTATGATAGAATTGTACAATCTTACTAGAACATAAAGGAGATCAAGATGACGGATCGCCAGTTTCCCCATCATAGATCATTAACGATAACTGAATCTAGCAACCCGAATGCTGCTTCAATGTATTGTAAGGCTGATCCCGTAGAGCACAGTGACTCCTTCATTCCGAGTGACATCACGGAGCATGATCTCCCTTATATTGAGTCTTTTGTACGACAGGCTTATTCTAGCTGGCTGTGGCATATTCCTAGGCATGTGGTTCAGGAGCTTGGTACTCCTGCTCTATACAGCTATGATGGCATCTTGTTGTCTGAAGGTTCATGGAACCAACAGGAAGAGAGAGGCTTTGACAGTGAGCGCTTGGTTCAAGCCTCAATTAAGAGCGGCAGGACTGAGATGTGCTTATATGAGGATCAGGCTTATGTAAGCGTTCCGATTTGTTCACACCAATCGGAACTGGTGTTTGCTGTATTGGTGTACGAAGCAAAAGAGGATTGGACGCGCTCGGAAGCCTTGGCTATAGAAGGATGGGCTCTTCAGCTGCAGCAAGGATTCTACCGGGAGTATGAGCAGCTCTTCATTGACGATTTGAATCGTGCTCGCTGCCATGCAGAATTTGAAGCCAAGCGCAGAGACACGGTATGTGATATGATCCAGACCATTCACCATCATATCGATGTGGATGCGGTGCTCGCCCAGATCATGCTCGGCGTGAAAAAGCTGTTGCCGACAGCTACAGCTGAAGTTTACGTTACGCAGGAGCTTCGTATCGATAATCCTAGAGTCAAAGTTCTGATGTTTCAGCCGTGGGAAGATACGATCGTTAAGCAGGCGTTTATTACGGGAAGCGTGTGCTCGGATGAGCGGGACGACGGCTGCGAGATCGCGCTTGCGCTCAAAGGAAAGCAGGGAGCCTACGGCGTGCTTAAGCTTCTCTTCGAGCAAGATGTTCCCGAGCCCTCTGAGCTTCAATTTGTTCAATTGATTGTTGAGGCAGCCGGGGCAGCGTTTGAGAATGCCAAGCTTCATGAGCAGGCGAATGCGGTTATTCAAGAGCTCAGCTTCATTAATGATCTGACGACAAGAATTAATCAGACGCTGCATTTAAAAGAGATATTTGATGACGCTACTCAGGAACTGTCGCGTGTATTTCAGGCTGAGTACTGCATCTTGCTGCAGTATCATGAGGAGCTTGCCCGATACGAGCTCGTCTCACAAAATGTTCGTGAAGATCATGATTCGATTCAAGAAACGATTTGCTTCTATAAGCATCTGCCGATTGTAAAAGAGCCCTTCATTATCTCTGACGCTATGGAACAAAGCTATGGGCAGATTGACTTCTTCGAAGTGCTCAATCTTCGATCGGTCATTGCAGCGCCGCTTATTGCTGGAGGCGTTATCAAAGGGATTGTGATTGTAGGCGATTCCGAGCCGCGGTTCTTTACCTATGATAATTTCAAGCTGCTGCAGAAGCTTGCTCAGCATATGGGGCTTGCGATTGCCAATGCGACGCTGCATGCGCAGGTGAAGCATCTTGCAGACAAAGACCAGCTGACGGGATTGTATGCAAGACATTACTTGAATCAGCAGATCGACGAACAGCAGAGAAGCACGCGCTGCGGGTCTTTGATCGTAATTGATATCGACTTCTTTAAGCTCATTAATGATACGTATGGACATCTAATGGGCGATCAGATCTTAAGCCAGGTCAGCCGTGTTATCAGCTCTTCCATTCGTGAAGGTGACATTGCGGCTCGGTGGGGCGGAGAAGAAATTGCCATTTACTTTCCCAACCTGCATGCTTCCAATGCGTATAAGATTGCAGAACGAATTCGAAAGCGGATCGAGAAGGAGACAGAGCCAAGCATAACGGTATCCAGCGGAATTGCACAGTGGGGGCAGCATGATGAGCATATCAGTGTGGAGAGCTTGTTCAATCGCGCAGACATGGCATTGTATCAAGCGAAGCAGATGGGTAGAAATACGATTCATATTCATGCAGAAGCAGAATAAGGCGAATAACGAATTTCGTATTGAGATACGCTAGACGAGACGGTGATTGTCACTGTCTCGTCTTTTTGCTGTATTGTAAGCCGATTATATGAGAATGCGGGGTGAAGCCGTATGAACATGAAAAGAACAGGTGCCATGCGAAGGTTTCTAATGATGCTGATGTGCTGCAGTTTATTGTCTATCGCGGGCTGCCGCGGCCCCAGCGATATGCATCCTCATGAAGTGGTAACAAGATCAATTGATGGCTTGTCTGGGGAGGACCATTTCCTTTTCAAAGGCATGACGGAGATTCGAGCGGGTGAACGCGAGGTGCTTACGAAGCGTCTTCGGTTCGAAGGACAGGTTAAGCATCATCAAGGAATGTATATGAGGCTTATAACCCATCCGCGAAAGGAAAATACGACGACAAGCCGCTGGAACCCCTTGAAGCTGCTCGAGGAGCTGGGGGAGGCAGAAACGACAGTGGAGCGTGTTGAGCCGACGAAGGTGTTGTATGCGTTATATGCTCAGCAAGGCACTTCAAAAAAAGAGCGTGGCGTTACAGAGCCGACATTTCCGTTAGATGAGGCACAGGCCTATCATATTCAAGTGGAGGGGCAATCTGCCAAAAAGATCTTCGCTTCTAAAGTATGGGAAGACTATAATCAGATCGTGCTGCCCCATGAAAAAGTGATGGCCGTACATGATAAGCTCAGCCGTTCAGACGCGGTGCGGCTGGAGCAGGAATTGAACGAGGCGGAAGCTAAGCATCGAGCTGAACTGGACAAGCTGCTTAAGGGCTGTAAGGTTGATGCTGAATATGTATTGTGGATTGACCGTAAATCACAGCTTCCTTTGCGTTTGGATGGCAAGATGAAGGTGTATTATAACGATAAGGGCAAGTCTAGTGAGACGATAAGGACGGTTTCGGAGTTCACACGAACTCGCTGACTTGGCCAAAAGGACATGATACAATAAGAAAGGTTTGGCAGCAATTGCCGCTCTCGCTGTGGCATCGGCCATAGTGAATGTAAATGCACAGTCATCTGAGGAGGAACAAAGGCATGAAAGATCCACGTATTCAGCAGTTAGCACACAATCTGGTCCATTATTCGATTGATGTACAGCCAGGGGAGAATATTCTTGTGGAAATGATCGGTTCAGAGCGTGAATTGGTCAATTGCTTGATTGATGAGATTGGCAAGGCTGGGGGTCGCCCATTTGTCGAATTGACAGATCGCACCGTACTTCGATCTCTGCTTATGAATGCATCGAAGGAACAGATGGAGACTTGGAAGGAATATGACCTGCTTCGCATGGAGCGTATGGACGGCTATATCGGCATTCGTGCAGGCGAGAATGCGAATGAGCTGTCTGATGTTCCAGAAGAGAAGCAGAAGCTGTATAGCTCCATCTATTCTCATCCCGTACATATGGAAGAGCGTGTGAAGCGCACGAAGTGGGTAGTGCTTCGTTACCCGAATGCTTCAATGGCACAGTTGGCCAACACATCTACGGAAGCTTTCGAGAATTTCTATTTTGATGTATGCAATCTTGATTACTCGAAGATGGATCGCGCAATGGATGCGCTGAAGGAACGGATGGAGAGCACGGACAAAGTGCGTCTTGTCGGACCTGGAACGGATATCAGCTTCTCGATTTGCGATATTGCCGCAATCAAGTGCTCCGGTCAGCGCAATATTCCAGATGGAGAAGTGTATACGGCGCCTGTTCGAGACTCAGTTAATGGCACAATTACTTACAATACGCCAACCTTGTACAACGGCACCACGTTTGAGAACATCTCCTTTACCTTTGAGAATGGCAAGATCGTGGATGCTAAGAGCAATGACACGAAGCGCTTGAATGAGATCCTCGACTCTGATGAGGGAGCTCGTTATATCGGAGAATTCGCGATTGGCGTGAATCCGTATATCCTTCATCCGATGAAGGACATCCTATTTGATGAGAAGATCGCAGGCAGCATTCACTTTACGCCAGGTCAAGCTTATGAGGAAGCAGACAACGGCAACCGCTCATCGATTCACTGGGATTTGGTGCTTATTCAGCGCCCAGAATACGGCGGTGGCGAGATGTACTTTGACGATGTGCTTGTACGCAAGGATGGCCTGTTTGTGATCCCTGAGCTAGAGCCTCTTAATCCCGAATATTTGAAGTAATTAGACAAGCGTCTGAATTTTGGAAATACCACTATTTTCAGAATGAAATTCCTTGCAGGCATAAAGTGTTCAAGGTATGATGATGGTAGTAAGTGAACATACTTCAATATTTCTCATTATATGGAGGGATTACGATGTCCGACAACACGGCAGTAGTAGAAATTTCCCAAAAAGCAAACCAATTCAGATCTTCCATTGTTCTGCAAGCAGAGAACAAATACATCGATGTTAAAAGTATCCTGGGGTTGTTCACTACTTTGGTTGGCAATCATGCCTATGAATTGCATGTCCATGGACCAGATGCTGACGAAGCGAAGAAAGCCATGTCTGAAGTATTCGAAAAGCATGGTCTTAATGTAAAGGTTGTAAGTGAATAAGAGATTGAAACTTTGAGTTCAGATGAACTGCAAAAGGCCGAGAATAACGAGAACCATTCTCGGTCTTTTTGTGTTTGTCTCTTGTGTTCAACATCATGATAGTCTAATATGGTGAATAGAACAATCATGATTCCGGGTCATAGGGGGGATATTGGCATGACTTCGTCGAATGCAATGCAGCAAATAAATGATAGAGCGCTGACCTTGTTGGAGGAGGAAGCGCATCAGATAGAGAAGCTTATACAAGTTCAAATGGAGAACTTGGCGACTCGTTACTGCCCTCTCTATGAGGAAGTGTTGGACACGCAGATGTATGGCTTCTCCAGACAGGTGGACTTCGCGGTGAAGGCGGGTCTTGTGGATGAGAATCTTGGCAAGCAGCTTGTCAGCAAGCTAGAACGCAATCTGGCAACACTGTATGAAGCGCTTGAACAATCACTGCGCAGATCGCAGCGATAAGATACCAGCTTCGCTGGAAGCATCCTTTAAACATGAGTAACCGTTGTCTAACGGTTATTGCGATGTCATTTCTATGCCATGAAGAATGTAGAGATGTGGCTGCTGCAAGACGAAATGAACATTCTGATAAGGTAAAATGAAAAGCTTGAATGACGAGTAGGTCATTCAAGCTTTTTTTGTGAGTTAAGGACTCGCTTAGGCAGGGATCAGATAGAAGGAGGCTCCGAGAATCACATACACAACTAACAGCAGCAGCCCTTCGTACCAATTGGTTTTGCCGTCTTGTGAGATGGACTTGGCGATAAATACCGAGACCATAATGGCTACTATCTCAATAATTGAGAATACATAATCCATTGTATTGCCGAACGCTGCACTGACAAAGACGAGCACAGGGGCCACGAACAAGGCGATCTGCAAGCTGCTTCCAATCGCGATCTCTACAGATGCGCCCACCTTGTTCTTCATGGCCAAGAAGATGGCAGCGGCGTGTTCAGCGGCATTGCCTACGATTGCAATGACAAAAGCCCCGATAAAGAGCTCATTCATGCCAAATTGCACAGAGAGCGCGTCGAGTGTGCCGACGAGCCATTCACTGGCGAAGGCAACCATAACCGTTGCAACGACAAGCATCAGGATGGAGGTCGACTTGCTCCAAGCGGGGGCTTCTTCGAGCGTAGGTTCTTCTTCCTTTTGCTCTTCAGCTAGAATGTCCTTATGGGTCATCATGGAGAAGACAAGCCACAGAATATAAGCGAGTATAAGCACGCCAGCCACGATAAGGCTCAGTGTCGTAACCGATGCATCAGAGATCGTATGGGTATTAAAGAAGACAGCGGGTACAAATAAAGCAATGGTGGCAAGCACCATCAAAGAGCCGTTCATTCTAGCCAGATCGGCATTAAAGCTTTGGACCTTATACTTCAGACCGCCGCAGAACAGGCTTAGACCAAGAACAAAGAGCAGGTTGCCGATGATCGAGCCGGTTAAGCTTGCCTTGACCATCTCAAACATGCCTTCCTTTACTAGAAATATCGCAATGATAAGCTCTGTTGCATTCCCAAAGGTTGCATTGAGAAAGCCTCCCACACGTTCTCCGGCATAATGGGCTACGCTTTCAGTTGCCTTCCCAAGAAAGGCGGCAAGCAGAAGAATAGCTCCCGCAGAGAGAATGAAGTTAACGATCATCCCCCAATGCAAATAGTGGCCGGCGGCGCTAGCAGCAAACAACACTACGAGTGCGGCATAAAATATTTTTGTTTTCACAATTCTCTCCTCCATCAACAACAATCTACATAAGTAACTTGAACGGATTTTATTTCCAATATACCTCGCTGACAACTTATTTTACACCTAAAATAGTTTCATGAAAATACGTGTTTGATTTCACGAAAATCGTTCAGTACAATAAGGGTAATGAAGAGAAGGAGGATGACGACGATGGCAGAGGAACAATTGTTGAATGAGGAAGGTAATATTCGAATTTCGAATGATGTCGTTGCGACCATCGCCGGCATTGCTGCCTTGGAGACGCCGGGGATAGCGGCGATGTCTGGAGGGCTATCGGAAGGCTGGGCGAAGCGCTTAGGCGGCAAGAACGTACAGAAGGGCGTCACCGTGGAAGTAGGCCAGGTGGAAACGGCAATCGATCTGCGAGTAATCGTGATTTACGGAATGCCAATTCAAGAGGTGTGTAGGCAGCTGCAGCTGAATGTTCGCGAGGCTGTGCAGAATATGACGGGACTTTCCGTTGTTGAAATAAACGTCAAAGTAGAGGGCGTAGATTTCAAGGATGAAGAGCCAGAGGAGATCCCGCGCATTAAATAAAGAAAAAAAAGACTACACAGGCCGAATCGGCCGGTAGTCTTTTCTATGTTCTACAGTCGTTTTTCTCGTTGTCTTCTCTTGTGAGACTCGGTTCCACTCTCTTGATATGCTTAGCAGTATTCCAACGCTAGCCATCGTGATAAACAGCGATGTTCCTCCGGAACTGATAAATGGCAGCGTAACCCCCGTAATCGGAATCGTTCTCGTGACTCCCCCGATATTAATGAAGGCTTGAATGGCAATATTGCCGATAATCCCTACACCCACAAGCGTCCCGAATATATCCGGACAGCGAAGCGCTATGAGCAGCCCGCGGAATATAAAGTAGGCATAGAAGCATAAAAAGATTGTTGTGCCAATGAAGCCGAGCTCCTCTGCAATAACGGCAAAAATAAAGTCGTTGTACGGATAAGGAAGATAGAGCAGCTTCTGAATGCTTTGGCCAAAGCCAGCGCCTGTCCAACCGCCGTGAGCAATCGCTTTGAGAGACTGCAGCAGGTTGTAGCTTGCGTTCTGAGCATCATGGAACGGGTCGAGCCAAGATTGGATGCGTCCCATCCGATAACCGCCGTCTGTTCCGCTGGATGGGATCAGCATGTTGATGCCGAGCACGGTAATGACACCGAGCAGACCAACAAGGGCGCAGTTGAAGATGTGCTTCAGATTGGCTCCGCCGGCAATGACGATAATTCCAGCGGTAATGGCGAGAATAAAGGCTGAGCCAAAGTCAGGCTGCAGCATGATTAGTCCGATCACAAAGCCGACTATGATCATCACGGGGAATAGTCCCCGCTTGAACTCTCTGAATTTCTCTCCCTTTTTCGTAATCAGAGCGGATAAGTACAGCACGATCGCGATCTTGGCGATCTCGGTGGGCTGCAAACTAATCTTTCCCAGTCTGAACCAGCTCCTGGCTCCATTGATAGATACGCCAAAGTAAGGCACTAACAAGAGCAGGACAGCCGTAACAATAAATAAGGGCAAAAACCATTTTTTATAGAACTGATACGGGATGTTCATTGCAATGAGCATTGCAATAAACCCAAGTACGGCCCACATCAGCTGACGTTTGACGAAGTAGAAGGCATCGAAGTTGAAATCTTTTGAAACGGCAGCAGTATTAGAACTCGCACTAAATACCATGACGACGCCGAAGCCCACGAGCAGCAAGGTCAGCACAAGCAGTTGGAAGTCCGGCGTTCCTTTACTGAGCTTAGGGGACGAAGGTTTACGTTGCATGGATTTGTATGATGTTCGGTTCAAGGATTAACCTCTAGGCAACCAGTGCTTGCTTCAATTGCTCAAGCTTCTGCTTTGCAGTCTTAAGGATGTTTTGGGGAATGGTCCCTTCGTAATCCACGCCGTGCGGAAAGGATGCGCGGCCCATGTAGACAGCTTCAATCTTCAAGAGCGCATCTGCTTTCTCCAATTTGCCTTCCGTTACGCGCGTATTGATACGAACATAGTAATCCGCGTGATTGTCTTTATCTTCGATCTTAAGATCGTATGTAGCGCGGTACAGTTCCCATTGCCCACGAAAAAAGCCAAGCTCTTCGGATACTTCGTCCAAGTAGGCTAATTCGGATACAAGGCCATCAAGGCCTGAATTCTCAATAATCATGTGCCATTTCCTCCTTAAATTCTACATATCGCCAACTTCAATCTATTCCATGATAGTATGTTTGAACCCGTTCTGCAAGATAGCGAATCTTGCAATGTCTACGGAAGAGAAAGGAAATGATGTGAAATTAATGTGAATTATTATACATCATGAACCAATGATTCCAGATGATGCAAGTGGACTGTTCTATTTATGGAGAGCATGTGATCTATGAGAAGCATGATAAGGATGATAAGCGTTAAGCCGGCGTGCTTGTATCCGCATTCACCACCAAGCAGCGGTTATGCTACAATAAGGTCCATAGCGAGGCGTTGAATCTGCTGATTCAAAGACGGGAGAGGACGTTGAGTATGATGGACAATTGGAACATTCATCTAATGGAGTGGCACTTCGAAGATACGATCCAGTGGCGAAGGCACTTGCACATGAATCCGGAGTTATCTTATCAGGAGAAGGAGACATCAGCCTTCATTGCTCAGAAGCTCCTCGAATTTGGTATCGACGTTAAGACCGGCATTGGTGGTTATGGGGTCGTTGGCACGATATATAATGGAGAAGGCCCGATCGTTGCGCTGCGTGCGGATATGGACGCGCTTCCGATTCAAGACGAGAAGGCATGTGAATATCGATCAACGGTAATGGATGTGATGCATGCTTGCGGCCATGACGGCCATGTGGCTTCGCTGCTCAGCGCAGCCAGGCTGCTCAATCAGCACCGGGACAAGTGGAAGGGGGAGCTTCGCTTTATCTTCCAGCCTGCTGAGGAGGTAAGCCCTGGCGGCGCACAAGCGATGATTAAGGAAGGCGTGCTCAAGGGTGTAGATGCGATCTACGGGGTGCATTTATGGGCGCCATTGAAGCTTGGACAGATTGCGACCCGTGAAGGAGCGATGATGGCTGCGGTTGACGACTTCAATCTGACGATCTATGGGAGAGGCGGCCATGGCGGCATTCCGAACGCGTGCATTGATACGGTCGTTATCGGTGCTGCGATTGTTCAGCAGCTGCAATCCATCGTAAGCCGCAATGTGTCTCCACTAGAGCCGGCTGTTATTACGGTAGGATCAATTCAAGCGGGAAGCACACAGAATGTCATTGCGGATCGAGCGGTGCTCAAAGGTACAATTCGCTCTTTTAATCCTGAAGTCCGCGAACTGCTGCGTGCTCGGTTGGAGACGATGGTAGAGCATATGTGTGCCATGTATGGCGCTACCTTTCAATTGGATTATAAGGTGGGCTACCCAGCTGTCGTGAATCCTGCAGCGGAAGCCGCTAGAGTTGAACGAGTGGTAAGAGAGACTTTTGGCGAAGAATATGTAGCTGCTACGGAGATGATGATGCCTGCAGAGGACTTCTCCTATTATTTGAATGAGATCCCGGGTTGTTTTGTATTTGTGGGGGCTGGCAATGACGAGGGAGCGAAGTATCCTCACCATCATCCTCGCTTCGATATAGAAGAGCAGGCTATGCTTCATGCCTCTAAGCTGCTCATTGCACTGGCCTTGGATGTGCTGTCTAGCGGGAATATTGTGATTAAAAAATAGAATCGGCATAAAAAAATAGACAATGGGGAAATCTATCCAAGAAATCATAAGAGCAGGATGCGAAACGGCTATGATAGGCTCTCCTCTTCCGGCAGCATGGGGAGATAATGAGCTGGCCAAGGCATCTTGAACAGGAGTGATGAACCATGTCTACGATTAGAGAAGTCATGTCTGCCCCGACGGCGACCTTGACGATTCAAGACAATATTTATGAAGCAGCCGTACTCATGAAGCAGTACAATGTTGGATTCATTCCGGTGCTTGAGCAGGACAGAGTGGTGGGGCTCTTGACAGACCGAGACATTGTCGTGAGAGGCATAGCGGAGAAAAAGCCAAATTCGTCCCGCATTCGCGATGTCATGACGGAAGAGCTGTATGCCGTGACCCCAGATCAATCCATTGATGAGGCGGCTGATCTGATGGCTGAACACCAAATTCGAAGACTGCTAGTGATCGATGACGGGAAATTGGTTGGCATCGTCTCCCTCGGCGATCTTGCAGTACGGACACCGCTGATGGATGAAGCCAGTCATGCGCTGAGCGAGATCTCAGAATCGCCCTATACGCATTAAACTTAGAGTTCATCCCCGCAGGAGAAACTTTCTCTGGTGAAGGGGATGGGCTTTTTTTCATAACCATCAGCAGTACGCCGAAAGAACATGCTTATGATAAAGGAGAGTAGGGCGATGGGCTCATTTGACTTGGTCGTTCAGCAAGATATGACGATATTGGTATATGCGAACAGTCCTCTTTATGAAGACATGCGTCAAGCCTTGCAGCGATTCGCTCAACTTGTCAAGCATCCGGCCGGTATACATACGTTCAAAATGTCGTCGATTACACTGTGGAACGCAGCTTCAGCAGGGATGGAGAGCGAGGAAGTGATTGCGCTCTTGGAGCAGCATGCCTCCACGCCTGTGCCGATGAAGGTGAAGCAGGACATCCAGTTGTGGATGGGACGATATGGCCTGTTCACATTGGAGGGCGAAGAAGGTGCTGGCATTCTAGAGCTTACATGCACTGATCGAGCTGTGCTAGAACGCATGATACAGGATGGAGAGCTTGGCTTAATGTTCAGCGGGCGCATGTCAGAGCACACAGCATGGGTCCAGGCCAAGCATAGAGGCAGGCTTAAGCGGGATTTGGCAAGAGCGGGATACCCTGTCGTTGACCGAGTCGGCTATAGAGAGGGGGAACGGCTAGCCTTCTCTTTAGCAGTGACAATCGCGGAAGGAAAGCCATTCGAACTTCGAAGCTATCAGCAGGAAGCCATTCAGGCCTTTGTAGGCTCGGAACAAGTGCTCGGAGGTGATGGTGTTGTCGTTCTCCCCTGTGGAGCGGGCAAGACGGTAGTGGGCATTGGTGCAATTGCAGCCCTTCAAAGTGAAACCTTGATCCTTACTTCCAACGCAACTTCGGTGAAGCAGTGGAAGTCCGAGCTGCTGAAGAAGACGACGCTTAGAGAGGATCAAATCGGTACCTATACCGCCAATGAAAAGCAGGTTCGGCCGATCACGATCTCGACTTATCAGATGATGACTTTTCGTCGTCCTGATGAAGAGGAATGGATTCATATGCATTTGTTTCATGAGCGGAACTGGGGGCTGCTTATCTATGATGAGGTCCACCTCCTCCCAGCGCCTGTATTTCGAACAACGGCCGATCTTCAGGCTGCAAGGCGACTTGGCTTGACTGCGACCCTTATTCGGGAGGATGGCTGTGAGCAGGATGTATTTTCGCTTATAGGTCCAAAGCGGTATGAGAAGCCTTGGAAGCAGTTGGAGCAGGAGGGCTGGATTGCGAAGGTGCACTGCGTAGAGGTTCGCGTTGGGATGGAGGAACACTTGTCCGAGTGCTACCACACCGCTTCTGAACGGGACAAGGCACGCCTCGCAGGAGAAAATGTGCAGAAGGGGCAGGTTGTGGATCGACTGCTAAAACGCCACTCTTCTGAGCCGACATTAATCATTGGACAATACCTGAATCAGTTGAAGACGCTCGCAGAGCGCCTGCATATTCCGCTTATGACAGGAAAGACTCCGCAGGAGGAACGAGAGGAGCTGTATAGGCAGTTCCGTTCAGGTCAAATCAGGCAGCTCATCGTCTCGAAGGTTGCGAACTTTGCAGTAGATCTTCCTGATGCGACGATTGCCATCCAGATATCGGGAAGCTATGGCTCCAGACAAGAGGAGGCGCAGCGGCTTGGCAGGGTGCTGCGAGCCAAGGCAGATGGAAGAGATGCTTACTTTTATTCGGTAGTAACGGATCAATCCAAAGAACAGGAGTTTGCGAGAAAGCGGCAGTTATTTTTGCTTGAACAAGGATACACTTATGATGTGATGAAGGGAGAGGGAGTTTATGAAGCTTGCGGAGCTATTGAACATGCTTCTGAAGGTGAATCGTGATCACCCTGTAGCCCGCTTATGGCAGAGATACGCTCAGTCGGAACAAGACCTTCGACAGGCATTGGCGGGCATGTCGCCTGAACTGAAGCCGTTGTTCAAGGTGCTGATGCGCTTCGCGGGCCCTCTTCCCTTCGAGGCTAATAAGCTGGATGAATGGCATGGGCAATGCGAGCAATACCCAATTGGTTATGTGCAAGCAGCGCTGCCACTCTATATGAAGCTTGGTCTAGTAGCACAATTGGAGCTCAGTTGGGGCGAGCAAGCCTATGTCATTCCTCAAGAGATCTATGAAGCTGCAAGCCATGATCATCTTGTGGAGAACCGCCTTGTTGATGACCTGTCTTATGGCTCTCCGATGCATGAGCTTCTTCCAGTCATGCCTTCTGCGACGATTGAAGCGGGAGAGGAAGCGGTGCAGGATTTGTTTAGAATCATGGTCCTGGCAGCCCAAGGCGAACTGTCTTTTACATCAAAAGGCGTTCTGCAGAAGAAAATCATTCAGCGTCTTGAAGGAATGCTTCGCATAGAGGAGAACGCCTTGAAAGCAGACGGATTTCTGTGTCCGACAGCTCCGTTTCTATCTTCACGGTTGGCGCTGATTCTAGAGCTTGCCTGCGCAATGAAGATGATTGCACCAGAGCCTGATGGATACAAGATTAATGCGCAGAAACTTCATTATTGGCTGGACAGCTCGGTCAATCACTGGAGACGAGCGCTGCATGAGATTGTGAGGAAGCAATATGTTCGAGCTGATGTAGAGATGCATCAAGGCATAATAGCTATAGAGCAGTGCGGGCATCCCTCCGAGTGGCGTTCGGTTTCGAAGGTGCTCAAGTATGTGGAATCGACGTATGGCTGCTCGAATAGATCAATGGGATGGCTGCGAGACTGGCTTCTGGCCTCGCATGCCCTTGGCCTGTGCGATCTGGGCAGGCTGCCTGAAGGCGAGTGGTATTACCGCTGGAAGGCAGTGCCGCTGGAACAGCAGGATGCATGTAGCCAAGAAGAGGGGCCGCAGCTGTTCGTTCAACCCGATTTTGAGATCATGACGGTTCCGGAATGCTCGTTTCGAGTGCGATATGAGCTTGAAATGATGGCTGAACTTCAAGCATCCGAGCCATTGTCCATCTATAAGCTCCGCTTTGAATCATTTAAGAAAGCCCTTGAGCGAGGCAGAGCGAGGGAATGGCAGCTGGAATTTCTGCGCCTGTTTGCAGTGAACGGCGTGCCTTCATCGGTGGAGGATGCTCTCGTACAGTGGTCTTTGCAGCTTAATAAGGTTCATATCCAAGAAGCGCTGCTTGTTCGATGCCAAGATGAGGAGGCGTTTGAACGTATACAAGTCGAATGCCAAGAGGATATACAACATCTGCGGCTCGTGCCGATTGGAAGCAAGGACTATATTCTCGCAGCTGAACATGCAGAAGATATAGCGAAAAAATTGACGCGCATGGGGCTCTTGTCTCCTCCTAAGAGCAGACAGGAAGCGAAGGGATTGATCCCTCCATTTGCAGTTTCGGTTCGCCCTAGCGAAGAGGGAGAGATTCATTTAGGCAAACAGGAATTCAAAGAAGAGATGATGCAGGATTTAAAAGGAACAGTTTACAGTATTGGTAGGTTGAAGTATTATGAAATGGATGCAGATCTCTTAGCGGAGACGATGGCATCAGCGCCGTATTATCGACTTCCAGAGATGTGGACCAAGTCGATGCGTACGTATCATGCTTCAACGATGAGGGAACTGATTCAGACTGCCATTGAGCTGAGATTGTCGATTGAAGTAGAGCTATCTAATCATGAGCGAAGGCTGCTTACTCCATGGCGCCTTCAGAGCACTCCTGCAGAGCTAACGCTCTTGGAGGCTTCTCTTGACAACAGCAATCGCCTGAATCGGGTATCCTTTGACCCGAAGCAGTTCAAAGGTGTGCGCATTCTGCTTCCAGCATGGCTCTGAAGGAGATTGCGGTAGCCTTGATGAGAATTGAGCGTGATAATCGTGCAGCAGCATGAAGTTGTCGATATGGCCGCTCTGCTTACTCATGCTTATGAACTCGGTGACATGATTAAGGATTCGGCCGAAGTGGCGAATTATCTATATTGGAAGGTTAGGGTTGAATCGCATCAGGAAGCCCAGCAGATGATTAAAGAATTCGCACGCAAGAAGGAAGCGTTCTCCGAGACAGAGCGCTTTGGACATTTCCATCCAGATTATCATAAAGCAAAGGCAGAGATGGAGGAGACGGAGCTTCGCCTGAATGCAATTGAAGCGGTTCGCAGCTTCAAAGAAGCGGAGGATCAGCTTGATCAGATGCTTTATGAGCTCTCTTCTTCAATTGCGCATGCGGTATCTGACACCATCAAAGTGCCGAGCAATGCCCTAAAGCCTTCCGGCGGCGGCTGTGGGAATGGCTGCAGCGGCGGCTGCGCCAGCTGCGGTTAGTCGTATGAATGGAAAGAGAGGTAAAGCATGTTTCCAGTACGTACAGGATTGATTATATGGGTTAGTGATGTGAAGGCGGCACGCAACCTTGAGAAATATGGAAGTCTTCACTATATCTCAAGAAAGATGCATTACGCTGTTCTCTATGTCAATGCAGAATTCGCAGAAGAGACGATGAAGAACATTAAGAGACTTCCATACGTCAAAAAGATCGAACGCTCTTATCGCAATGAGCTTAAGACGGAATTCAGCGGTCAATTCGAAGAGAAAACTCGCTTTTACGGCATGTAAGCTTCTACTCCTGCTTAAGCCCTATGCGAGCTTGGCAAGCAGGCAGGGGAGATATCCTAGATCAGGGTATCTTCCCTGCCTATTTGCATTTTTCACAGAATATTCACCAATTGCTAAAGTTTCCCTAAAAAAGTGTAAAAATGTATGTACTAAACTTGTGAATGGCATACGTATCATGTAATATAATGGGTAATTGTCTAGATAAAAAGACCTAATATGGTGGAGAGTGGTAGCTGTGAGGGACAAGGTGATGGAGCGATGGAGTACGTACGAACCGTTCTATGTCATGTTGGGTGATAAGAAAATAGCGGACATCGTCATTACTAATCATGCTAAGACTCGCTTTGATGACCGCATTTCGCATGCCGATACGAACACGGAGAGCATTGCGGAATGGATGTGGGATTGCTTGAAGCAGCAGCGAATCTCCGCTTACTACCGCAATGAAGAAGATGTGTACCTGATTGATGACGATATTGTGTTTGTAGCCGAGTTTGTTCCATCAGATCAGGACATGGATTTGGCAGGCAACCCGCTGATGAAGATGATTGTTGTCACCTACCTAGGTCGAATGTCCGAGACCATGGAGCTAAGAGACCTGAAGACATACTATTCATGGCTGCGCCATTCGAGACGTATGACCTTGGTTAAGAATTCGCGGAAGAGAAGATAGCTTCATCCACATGGATACGATAGATCGCCATTGCCTCATATCTAATGCTGCAAATCGCTGTACTCCTTAAGGGGTACGGCTGTTTGCGTAGTGAGCATATATGGCATTGTGATATAATAATAAACGAAATAGACGCAAGGGAGAAGGGATGAGTAAGCGATGGGAGTCAGCTTTCACCAATTACATATTTTTTATACCGTAGCGACCAAAGGCAGCTTCTCAGCAGCGGCTCTTGCGCTTCATATGACACAGCCAGCCGTGACCATGCAGATTCAATCGCTGGAGGATTACTTCGGCACGAAGCTGTTTCATCGCTCAACGAAGAAGCTCTCCATTTCTGACGCGGGCAGAACGCTGCTTCCCTATGCAAGGCGAAGCATTGATCTGGTGCATGAGACGGAGCAGGCGATGGCTGTATTTACGAATGAACTCCATGGAAAGCTCCAACTGGGGGCGAGCCTAACGATAGGCGAGTATGTGCTGCCGCACCTGCTTGGTGCCTTTGGCGTGAAGCATCCACAAATGACACTCAATATGAAGGTTATGAATACAACCCAAATTGTAGAAGGGATTTTGCAGCATCAGCTTGATCTTGGACTTGTTGAAGCTCCTGTAACAGAGACGGGAGTCATCGTAGAAGCCGTCATGTCCGATGAACTGATGCTGATTGTGCCAAAGAGCCATGCTCTTGCTGGACGAGAGACGATAACGATGCATGAGTTGATGAACTGCTCCTTTATTATGCGCGAGCAGGGTTCAGGCACGAGACTTGTTATGGAGGAAGCGCTTCGTAATAATGGCGTTGATCTTACAGCGCTGTCGATTGCGATGGAATTGGGAAGCACGGGTGCCGTCAAATCGGCGGTAGAAGCAGGATTAGGCGTGACGATGCTGTCTCCTTCTGCCGTTCGTCATGAAAGAGCGCTTGGACTGGTAGATACGCTCAGAGTGGAGGGGCTGTCTTTGAAGCGGCAATTTTATGCCGTGCATCGCAAGGATGGCGTGCTGACGTGGCCAGCGACCGCTTTTTTAACCTTTTTAAGACAGCAAAAGGAAGGGGCCAACGAGAAATGAGTGAATCCCTGTACGATTCAAAAGGATTGCCCGCAGTGAACGGCGGTGCCGATTTACATACTCATACGACTGCTTCAGATGGAATGGAATCTCCAGCTTCTAATGTAAGGCTTGCTAAGCAGGCAGGTCTTGAGGCGATTGCTATTACCGACCATGACACCGTTGCAGGGCTTAAGGAAGCGCGAGAAGAGGCAGAAAAGCTCTCGATTGAGCTTGTTCCCGGCGTGGAGATTAGTACAGTTGAGGAAGGCATCGATATTCATGTTCTAGGCTACTTTATCGATGAGCACGATCCTAAGTTTCTTGAGCGGCTGAAGGGACTGAGAAATACACGCGATATTCGCAATCAAATGCTGGTCGAGAAGCTTACAGCGCTCGGGATTCCACTTACGATGGACGAAGTGGTGGGGGAGCTTGATCGTCCACTCGCAGAGGGCGAGACCGTGGGGCGTCCACATATTGCTGACGCGCTCGTTAGAAGAGGAGCGGCGAAGAACATGAAGGACGCGTTCGATCGCTACCTGGGCAAGGATGGAGCAGCCTATGTGAATCCTCCTCGCATTCGTCCGTTAGATGCCGCAGCATGGATTCGGGAAGCAGGTGGCGCAGTTGTGCTTGCTCATCCGGGATTGTACGGAAGCGATGAGCTTGTTGAGCGCATTGTGGCTGAGATCAAGCCGGATGGCATTGAAGTATGGCATTCGGATCATGGCGAGGCAGATGCAGCTCGATATTATGCGCTGGCAGAACGTTTAGCTGTGCTAATGACCGCTGGCTCGGACTTCCACGGCGCTCGTCAAGGGGACGTATTTCACGGGGCGCTTGGAAGCCGAAGAATCAATATGCATGTAGTTGAGCGCTTAAAGCATATCGCTTCGCATGGAGGATGCTAAGTTATACGCTAGAGGGAGTGCCGTTATCAACATGATTAAAACGATAGGACTCTTTGCGCATGTGGATGCTGGCAAGACCACGTTTGCAGAGCAGCTGCTTTATTTAACACGCGCGATAGCTGAGCCCGGCAGGGTGGATCATCGCAGCGCTTTTTTAGACAGTCATGAGATCGAGCAAGAGAGAGGTATTACGGTTTTTGCTGACCAAGCCACATTTGCCTACAAGGATCATATCTATCACCTTATTGACACTCCCGGGCACGTCGACTTTTCTCCTGAGATGGAGCGCACGATCCAGGTTATGGATGCTGCGATCATCATCGTTAGTGCAGTTGAAGGCGTAGAAGGACATACGGAGACCGTATGGCAGCTTCTGAAGAAACAGCATGTCCCGGTCTTTTTCTTCATCAACAAGACAGATCGAACTGGAGCGAATCTTGATGAGGTTGTTGCTCAGATAAGAAGCTTGTTCACAACAGATCTCTTCTTGCTTCCAGCCACGCAGGTAGCTGAAGAGTGGAGCACAGAACAGATTGAGTTTGTGGCGGAGCGTGACTCATTGCTGCTTGAAGCCTATCTAGAGCGAGGAATCGATGAGTTCCGCTGGCGGCAAGCCTTGAGCATGATGGTTATGGAACGAAGTGTATTCCCGCTAGGGAGCGGCTCTGCCCTTCATCATCACGGCATTGAACCATTCTTCGCTATGCTGGATGGATTAGTTATGACCTCCTATGATCCAACCGAACCCTTTGCAGCACAGGTGTACAAGATTCGTTATGATGCTGCGGGCACGAGAATGACTTTTTTGAAAGTGCGAAGCGGGAGCTTGCAGGTAAGAGGCACAATAAGCTACAAGCATAACGATAATGAATATACAGAGAAAGTTACCCAGATTCGCTCTATTAATGGCAAACAGTTGAAGCAGGTAGAGCGTGCAGCAGCAGGGGAGTTGTGTGCGGTTGCGGGATTAACGATGGCTGCGTGCGGTCAGGGGGGTGGTGCGCTCTCCAGCCAAACAGCCGTTGAACTGATACCAGCGCTGAAGTCGAAGGTGATTCTGGAGCCTTCAGTTCACCCGAAGGATGCCCTAAAGGTCTTCAGAATGCTCGATGATGAGGATCCTTCCCTCAGCGTTAGCTGGGAGGAACGAACGCAGGATATTCATCTTCACGTCATGGGCGTTATCCAACTTGAGGTGCTGGAGCGGATCGTGCTGGAGCGATTCCAGCTGAAGATTCGCTTTGGCGAACCGCAAATTCTATACAAGGAAACGATCGGAGATGCAGTAGCTGGCTGCGGCCACTTCGAGCCCTTGAAGCATTATGCAGAGGTTCATTTGCGGATCGAGCCAGGTCCTCGTGACAGTGGGATCGTTTTTCTCAATGCGTGCCATCCGGATGTGCTGCCTGTCAACTATCAGCATCTAGTGGAGCAGCATATTCATGAGCGCGAGCATCACGGCCTGCTGACGGGTTCTCCTCTAACGGATCTGCACATTACGCTCCTCAAGGGACGCGCGCACAATAAGCACACCCATGGCGGAGATTTCCGCGAGGCTACGTTTCGTGCAATACGTCAAGGGCTTGAGCAGGCTGAAAATATTCTGCTTGAACCGATCTATGATTATAAAATTAGAGTTGCGCTCGATCACATGGGCAGGGTGCTCTCAGATATTCAGCAGGCGCACGGCAGCTTCCAACCGCCTGAGATTGAGGGGGATAAGGTAACGGTCACAGGCAGGGTGCCAGTGGCTACCTTCATGAACTATAGTGTGGAGCTTGCCTCCTTTACTCAAGGAAAAGGAAGGCTCAGCTTGATGCTTGGCGGGTATGAGCCTTGTCATCAATCGGAGCAGGTTATTGAAGCAATCGGCTATCAGAAGCAGGCTGACCCTGAGTATACGTCCTCGTCTATTTTTTGTGCAAAAGGGCAAGGGTATGAGGTTCCGTGGGAAGAAGCAGCTGGTCATATGCATGTGTAATGGGAATAGACGCATACGCATGTGATGGTCACGCATAACATGTAAAAAAGCAGCATCCGTATCTCTGATACGCATGCTGCTTTTGTGAGTGTGAGAGGACATTGTAGAGCTAAGGCTTAAGTAACGTTCTGTACGGGTATTAGCCGCCCTGCTTCATCTCAAATGCTAAGGAGCGGATGCGTCCTTCCTCTGGAGTGATGTAGAGCGTCTTTTGTCGATCATAAATCACAAAGCCCGGCTTGGCTCCGCTCGGCTTGCGTACGTAGCGAATGAGCGTATGATCGACAGGCACTTGGCTGGAATGCTTCGCTTGGCTGTAATAAGCAGCAAGCTGAGCAGCTTCTTCGAGTGTTGCATCTCCGAATTCCTCGCTTCGAATGACAACGTGCGAGCCAGGGATATCCTTGGTGTGAAGCCATGTATCATTTGGCTTTGCTAGACGATTGGTAAGGTATTCGTTCTGGATATTGTTTTTGCCGACATAGATCGGAATGCCTTCTGAAGAAGTGTACAGGTACAAGGTAGGACGGCTGTCCTTCTTCTTGCGCTTCTGCTTGCGTCCTCGGTCGCGAAGCAGCCCTTGCTCAATGAGTTCCTCGCGAATCTCTTGAGCATCCTGCATATTAGCGTCTGACAGCTGCTGAAGCAAAATGTCATAGTACGCATTCTCCTTCTTGGCCACGTCCATCTGTTCATGAACGACCTGCATGCTGTTTTTCAATTTATTATATTTCCTAAAGTAACGCTGTGCATTCTCTGATGGCTCAAGCAGCGGATCAAGCGGAATATTTAGCACTCCCATGTGTTCATCATAAAAGTTCTCAAGCGCAGTGGACGTATCGCCCCGTTTGATCTGATACAAATTCGCAAACAACAGCTCGCCCATAATGCGATACTTGTCTGCATCCTGCGCTTCTTGAATCGTATATTCCAGCTTATCAAGCTTTTTTAGATTCTTCTTCTTCTCCTGCTCAAGGAATCTTGTCAGGTCCCCAACGCGCTGCTTGACCATGTCGCGCTCGGCCTTGTCGCCATAGAAGGCTTCCATGCAGTCGCTAATGCTGTCATACATCTTTAGAGAACCTGAAATGTGCGTAAGCGGCAGGACAGAGAAATAGCTCTTGCCATCGTCTGACTCTACAATGTTCGATTGATAGTGATTGCTTCGAATAGGCTGCATCATCTGCTCGAAAGCAGACCATGCACGGTTCAGCCAATCAGCACTTTCCAGCTGGCCGATGCGGTAAACCCATTCCTTGGCTAAAAGCGGACTCACGCCAGACAACTGCTGCACAAGCCACTTGGCTGCCAAGTCCGGATGCTCCTCGTCAAGCTCGGCTTCTTGGGAGAGGAGCTGCTTGAAGGCTTCCTCGCTCATATCAAGCGGGTTAGTCTTCAACTGCTCAGGAGGCGCCGTATACGCAAAGCCTGGCATGATGATGCGATAGCTGCTGATGGCAGGGGTAATGTGATGAATGCCGTCAACGATCTGTCCCGTTGCAGGTTCGGTGAGAATGATATTGCTGTGGCGTCCCATAAGCTCAATAATGAGAAGCTTCACCGATTCATCGCCAAGTTCGTCGCGCTTGCGAATGTAGATATGAATGACACGCTCCATGCCAACTTGCTCTATTCGTTCAATAATGCCGCCTTCGCAGTATTTGCGCATAAGCATGCAGAACATTGGCGGCTCTGGCGGATTGACGAACACCTGCTCACTGAAGTGAATGCGGGGATAAGTCGGGTTCGCCGAGAGGAGCAGTTTTCGATTCGCCCCTGCAACCCGCATATGTAGTACAAGATCATGCTCTGTTGGTTGATGAATTTTATGAATACGAGTCGTACCGGTCATCTGCAGCTCATGAACCAGCGCTCTTGTTACCATTCCGTCTAATGACATAATGAAGGTCTCCTATTCCATTGATGACTTCCTCTCTATGATGCCATACTTTTGTCCAAAACTTAAGAGCTCCCTTCGTATTCCGGTGGGATATTTTCGATCTTGTCCGAATAGATTTAGCCTAGAGGCTGTTCGAGGGGCCGACGAAGGTGTCGAACGAGGAATATGCCGGGGTTCGATCATCCGTCTATAAGCAATGCCTTGGATGGAAAAGCGATCAGGAGGAAAGGAGAACGTGCAATGGAACAAAAGATGTGGCATCAGCTGTCTAGTGAAGAGCTGCTGCACAAGCTGGACGTTGAAAAAGAGCTAGGGCTTTCCGCAGAAGAAGCATCCAAGCGAAGAGAGCAATACGGGAAAAATGAGCTCTCGGAAGGAAAGAAAATATCGCCTATTGCATTGTTTTTGAACCAATTCAAGGACTTAATGGTGCTGGTGCTGGCAGGCGCTACGCTTGTATCAGGCATTCTTGGGGAATATCTGGATGCCATAACAATCATCGCCATTATTTTGTTAAATGGGATTCTTGGCTTCGTGCAGGAGTTTCGGGCGGAACGCTCTTTGCGGGCGCTAAAGGAACTGTCCGCCCCGATGGCAAAGGTGCTGCGGGCAGGGCGATTGGAGCATATATCTGCAAGTGATCTGGTGCCTGGAGATGTGGTTCTCCTGGAGAGCGGTGATCGAATCCCGGCTGATCTGCGCTGGCTCGAGACCAATAGCTGTTATGTGGAGGAATCTGCCTTGACCGGAGAGTCTGTTGCTGTAAGCAAGCATGCGCAGGCAATTGCGGATGCAGAGATTCCGCTTGGCGATATGCGCAACTTCGGCTTCATGGGCACCATGATGGCAAGAGGGACAGGCAAGGGTGTTGTTATGCGGACGGGCATGGAGACCGAGATGGGCAAGATCGCGCATCTCATTCAGAGCACCGAAGAGATGGAAACCCCGCTTCAGCATCGCTTGGAGCAGCTTGGCAAAATTCTAATCGCTGTTGCCTTGGGACTTACGGTTATGGTTGTGGTGGCAGGTATTCTGCATGGACAGCCGGCCATGGGCATGTTTTTGGCGGGTGTGAGCTTAGCCGTCGCTGCTATACCAGAGGGCTTGCCTGCGATTGTGACCATCGCTTTGGCGCTTGGTGTACAGCGGATGATTAAGCGTAAAGCGATTGTTAGAAAACTGCCTTCTGTTGAAACGCTGGGCTGCGCTTCTGTCATTTGTTCGGACAAGACAGGCACGCTGACTCAAAATAAAATGACGGTCACGCATGTGTGGCTTGGCGACCAAGGGCTTGATGTTAGCGGCGAAGGCTTTGAGCCTGATGGGCAGATTACCCATCGCGGGCGTATGGTTGATCTGAAGACAAATCAATCGTTGCGGCGTCTGCTTCAGATCAGCGCATTGTGCAACAATGCTATGCTGCTTGAGCAGGATAGCGATTCAGAGCCAGCTGGAAAAGCGCAAAAGAAAAAGACGGATGAAAAGCGTCCTGCCTGGGGGATCAAAGGCGATTCGACGGAAGGTGCGCTGCTTGTTCTGGCCGCCAAGCTTGGAATAACGCCAACCAGTCTTAGCTCTTTGTATAAGCGAGAGAGCGAGCTGCCGTTCGACTCGGAGCGAAAGCGCATGTCTGTGGTTGTGTCTCATCAAGGAGGGCGCATGGTCATGACCAAGGGTGCGCCTGACGTGCTGCTTGATCGCTGCTCGTATGTGTTGTGGGAAGGCAACGTTATCCCACTAACCGACACATTGAAGCAGAAGGTCAAACAGGCCAATGAACAAATGGCGAAACAGGCGCTGCGCGTATTAGGCTTCGCCTATCGTGAGCTAAAAGGCAAGGAATCCGTGGATGATGAGCAGCGCATGGAGTCTCAGCTGGTCTTTGTCGGCTTGACGGGCATGATCGATCCGCCGCGCCGTGAAGTGCGCGATGCGATTTATCAATGCCGCAAAGCAGGCATCAAGACGGTCATGATCACGGGGGATCATCAGCTGACGGCTGAGGCGATCGCTTCGCAGCTTGGCATTATGCCTAGAGACGGCATGTCTGTCAACGGCTCTAAGCTGTCCAAGCTTAGTGATGATGAACTCGACAACATTGTGGATCAGGTGTACGTCTATGCTAGAGTCTCCCCGGAGCACAAGCTTCGCATTGTGAAGTCGCTGCAGCGAAAAGGGCATGTCGTTGCCATGACGGGAGACGGGGTGAATGACGCGCCTGCAATCAAAGCCGCTGATATTGGGATCGCGATGGGGATTACGGGAACAGACGTAACGAAGGAAGCCTCAGCCTTGATCCTTAGCGATGACAACTTTGCCACCATTGTGGCGGCAATTGAGGAAGGGCGGGGCATCTATGAGAATATCCGCAAGTTCATTCGCTACTTGCTTGCTTCCAATGTTGGCGAGATTCTTGTCATGTTCTTTGCCATGATGATGGGTCTTCCTCTTCCGCTGGTGCCGATTCAGATTCTATGGGTGAATCTGGTGACGGACGGCCTGCCAGCGATGGCGCTTGGTGTGGACCAAGCGGAAAAGGATCTTATGGAGCATCGTCCGCGTTCTGCTAAGGAGAATATTTTTGCGAGACGACTTGGATGGAAGATTATCAGCCGAGGCATTTTGATTGGCTTATGCACCCTTGCTGCCTTCTGGCTCACGTTAAGCGTGAACCCTGACAGTGCCGAGCAGCTGACGCAGGCACAGACTGTCGCCTTTGCCACGCTCGTCATGGCTCAGTTGATTCATGTGTTTGACTGCCGCAGCTCACGATCCATTTTCCATCGCAACATTTTGCAGAACCGTTACTTGGTGCTCGCGGTCTTGTCATCAGTCATTCTCTTGCTTGCTGTGCTCTACATTGAGCCGCTGCAGCCGATCTTCAAGACAGTGCCGCTTGGCTTAAGAGACTGGGCTATCACCTTCGTTATGGCGGGAATCCCAACATTTCTGATGGGTATCGGCTCAGTCATGTCCGGCAGCAAGCCGTCAACGAAGCGTCGGAGCAGCACATATCCGCCTAATCGCCGTGCGGCGTAGCTAAGGCCCTCTTCATAGGCAGGTGTAAGGGCAAGGGATGCTTTGCTTGTTTCAGCCGTTTATTTCATACGAAGCTATCAAATTAATGCAAATCTTCAAGCAGTTCTTAAATACCTTTTCCTGTCCGATTCCTGTATCCTAACCTTAGCGCTAAGTGCGTATTGCCTATATAAACATTGGAATACGTGGTCTAAGAGAAGGAGTGGCTGACATGCAATTTACAAAAATGAACGGACTAGGCAATGACTTTATTGTGATATATGGTGAAGCGGTACTTCCTGAGCATGCATCTGAGCTTGCAGTGAAAGCCTGCAATCGCAACTTTGGCATCGGTGCAGACGGATTAGTGTATATTTTGCCTTCAGCGAACGCGGACTTTATGATGCGTATTATCAACTCTGACGGTACGGAGGCGGAGCAGTGCGGCAATGCGATCCGTTGTGTGGCCAAATATGTGGCTGACCATGGCTATAAGGATGGCGATGAGCTGACCATCGAGACGCTGGGAGCGGGCGTGCAGCGTGTTCAACTGCAAAAGGAAGATGGGATTGTAAAGATGGTGCGTGTGGATATGGGCGCTCCAGTGCTTGATGGGCTTCAGATTCCAACGACAGTGGATCAGAACCCCGTTATTGGGCATCCCATTGAAGTCGGAGATCGTACATTCCACTTTACGGCAGTATCCATGGGCAACCCTCATGCAGTCATCTACGTGGATGATGCAGTGAACGTTGATCTTCATACATGGGGACCACGGCTTGAGGTGCATCGTCTATTTCCGCGCAAAATCAATGTCGAGTTTGCCACAGTGAACAACCGCAATCAAGTAGATATGAGAGTATGGGAGCGCGGAGCAGGCCCTACGCTGGCTTGCGGTACCGGTGCCTGCGCGACGCTCGTATCTAGTGTGCTGAATGGGAAAACAGATCGGCAAGCAACGATATCTCTTGCAGGCGGCGACTTGTTCATTGAATGGGATGAGACGGACAATCATGTGTACATGACAGGACCTGCAGAGGTTGTCTTTACTGGCCGATGGCTCAAATCATAAAGAATGGCCCATATCGATACAGGTAAGCGAGACGCCCTGCTTGGGGCGTCTTTTGTTCCATTTAAGAACTTTTTTGGAATGTGTCATGTTTTATGCCACTATTTTTGGTAGAATCATGGTAGTTCATGTGCGTGAACCCTTTGAAGAATAGATAAAAGATCATAGGAGAGAGCGCAAACGGTCGTGACGTTCTTATATTGTTATCTATTTATGGCTGATATTTGGTTCGTTGACTGTTGCGAAGCAGCAGCATGAACCGTATAACGTAATAACGACGACTGAAATGATGGGGAGAGCAGGAGGCTGACTGTGATGAGTAATGGGGTTGTGACGCTTAGAGAAGCGATGAGACAAGGCGTAGTAGTAGGCGATGGAGCAATGGGTACCTATTTGTATGAGCAGGGATTTCCAGTGGGCATCTCATATGAGGACCTCAATCTTACAGCTCCAGATACGATTCGGAATATCCATCGTGAGTATGTGGCGGCTGGCGCCAAGCTCATTGAAACCAATACATTCACAGCCAATCGCGAGAAGCTGATTCGCCACGGGCTGGAAGGCAAGGTAAAAGAGATTAATAGAGCGGGAGTGCGGCTTGCTAGAGAAGCTGCCGACGGCCAAGCTTATGTAGTTGGCGCTCTAGGCTCCATCCGAGCAGGCAAGAGAGAGAACATCGATACCTCCCAAGTCATGCGTGATTATGAGGAACAGTTGTCGGCCTTGCTGGAAGAAGGCGTGGACGGCCTCATGTTTGAGACATTCTATGATCTTGAGGAAATGCGGCTTGCCTTGCATATTGCTAGAAAGCTGGATCAACAGGTGCCGATTATTTGCCAATTCGCGGTAGAAGACTCGGACCGTACGAAGGACGGAGTGCGTCTGACTGAGAGCTTCCGCATCCTGCATTTGGAAGGCGCTGATGTTGTAGGGCTGAACTGCCGCATGGGACCTAATGGTCTTCTCCGAGCAATGGAGCAGGTAGATGGCCGGGATCGCTTCCCGTTGTCTGCGTTCCCTAACGCAGGGATGCCAGACTACGTGGATGGCCGATACAATTTCGTTGCATCTGCGGAATACATGGCGGACAGCGCTGTGCGCTTTGCAAAGCTTGGGGCTCGAATCGTAGGCGGATGCTGCGGTACCACCCCTCATCATATTCGAGTTATTGCGGAGGCCATCGAGGCCTTGGATCCATTAGAGCTTCCGCAAGCACCTGAGATTGTCGCGCTAACATTAACGGGACAAAGCCAATATGCGCCTCTTCTCGTAACGGAGAGTGAAGCATCAGAGTTGGAAGTGGACGAATCCATTCCTCAGGCATGGCATGCATCCGGCCATGACAATCTTGATCGGCAGGAATCTATTATTGATCTTGTAGAGCGCCGCCATACGGTGATTGTTGAGCTTGACCCACCGCGTGATTTGTCCATTCAAAAGTTTATGGAGGGAGCAAGAGCGCTCAAGCAGTGTGGAGCCGATGCGCTGACGCTTGCGGACAACTCCATGGCCGTTACGCGTATGAGCAACATGGCACTTGGACATCTTGTTCATGAAGAGACAGGGATTCGTCCATTGATTCATATTGCCTGCCGCGATCGCAACCTGCTTGGTACGCAGTCTCATATGATGGGCCTTGACGCCTTAGGCATCGACCATGTTCTTGCCGTTACAGGCGATCCCGCTCGCTTCGGCGACCTTCCTGATTCGAGCTCGGTCTATGACTTGACGTCCTTTGAGATTATTCGGATGATCAAGCAGCTTAACCGCGGAATGGCCTTCTCGGGCAAGCCGCTGAAGCAAAAGGCCAACTTTGTTGTCGGCGCGGCTTTTAATCCGAATGTGAAATATTTGGAGAAGGCAGTCGAGCGGCTGCATCGCAAGGTAGAGGCTGGTGCGGACTACATCATGACACAGCCGGTCTATGACGCGGCCTTGATTGAGCGCATGGCAGAGCTTACGCGAGACATCCCGATTCCGATCTTTGTCGGCATTATGCCGCTTGCGAGTGAACGCAATGCAGAATACTTGCACAATGAGGTTCCAGGCATTCAGCTTTCTCAGGATGTAAGAGCGCGCATGAAAGGCCTTGAAGGCGAAGCGGGACGCAGAGAAGGCGTGGAAATAGGAAAAGAGCTTCTTGATGCTGCGATGAAGCATTTTAATGGAATCTATCTCATTACCCCATTCATGTTCTATCAGATGACAGCAGAACTGACATCATATGTATGGGAAAAAGCGGAACGCAAGCAGGACCCCTTGTTTCGTCTAACATAATCAATTAAAATAGGGTAATGGATGTGGTTCCCATGGTATTTAGCATGACCGGATATGGTCAATCCGCGAAGGAAATCGGCGGATACAAGATTAGTATTGAGATGAAATCCGTAAACCATCGCTACAGCGAGATTGTGCTCCGGCTCCCAAGAGAATGGGCGAATCTGGAGGATCGCTTGCGTCGGATTGTGCAGGGTCGCATCCGTCGCGGACGTGTCGATGTGTTTATTAACAAAGAACATGTTGGTGAGACTGCTTGTGCGGTTGATGTGAACATGCAAGTGGTAGATGCTTACATGCAAGCAGCTAATCAGTTGAGTGAAAAGTACGGCTTGTCCGGAGAGATCGAAGTGATGGATGTGCTTCGTCTGCCGGATGCAGTAACCGTTAGTGAGAAGACAACATGGTCGGAAGAGCAGCTCATCGCCTGCTTGGAAGATGGACTGACTGAAGCCTTGGAAGGATTGTGTCAGATGCGTACCGTTGAAGGGGCGCATCTGGCACAGGATACAAAGGAACGTGTAGCTCGTCTGGAAGTCATTCATGGAGAACTCGTAGAATGGGCCCCAGTTGTTGTAACGGACTATCGTGCTAAGCTGAAGCAGCGGCTTGAACAGCTGTCAGAGCAGCATCTGACCTTTGATGATACAAAGTTCGGCATGGAGGTTGCTCTCTTTGCTGAGCGCAGTAACATTGACGAGGAGTTAACGCGGCTCGACAGTCATTTTCAGCAGTTCAAAAAGCTGCTTGAGAGCGAGGAGCCTATTGGCCGCAAACTCGATTTTCTCATTCAGGAAATGAATCGAGAGACGAATACGATCGGCTCAAAAGCGAATCATCTTGAGATTGTAAACCGAGTCGTTGAGATGAAGGCAGAGCTTGAGAAGATTCGAGAGCAGATCGCAAACATGGAGTAGCGACATTTTAGAGGAGGTCCAAGAATGGCGATTAAATTGATTAATATCGGTTTTGGGAACATTGTTTCCGCGAACCGAATTATTTCGATTGTGAGTCCGGAGTCGGCTCCAATCAAGAGGATTATTCAAGAGGCTCGTGATCGTCACATGCTGATTGATGCGACTTATGGCCGCCGCACGCGCGCTGTAATCATCACAGATAGTGATCATGTCATTTTGTCTGCGGTTCAACCAGAAACTGTAGCTCATCGTCTATCCACGAAGGACGACGACAACGACGAATAATACTGCTTGTTTAGTAAGTTTTGTTACATAAACTTGTTAAGCAACCTCTGAAAATGGAGAGAATCATGAGAAAAGGTTTGTTATTTGTGCTGTCCGGTCCTTCAGGCGTAGGAAAGGGCACGGTATGCAAGGCATTACAAAAGAAAACGACGGATCTTACGTATTCGGTATCCGTGACCACCAGACAGCCGAGGCTTGGCGAGGTTGATGGTGTAAACTATTTTTTTAGAAGCAGAGAACAGTTTCTTGATATGATCGAGAATGACGAGCTGCTTGAATATGCGGAATACGTAGGCAATTATTACGGTACACCGCGCGATTTCGTTGAGAAGACGCTGGCAGAAGGGAAAGACATTCTGCTTGAGATTGAGGTTCAAGGTGCGCTGATGGTGAAAGAGAAGTTCCCTGAGGGGATCTTTATCTTCCTAACGCCTCCATCCTTAGAGGAACTGAAGGATCGCATTCGCGGACGTGGAACAGAGAATGATTCGGTCATCGATCATCGCATGAATGTGGCGGTCGAGGAGATTGCATTAATGCAGCATTATGATTATGCAGTCGTCAATGATGAGATTGATCTTGCGTGTCAGCGTATAGAAAGCATCATTATTGCCGAACATTGTAAAATTTAGATCGCATATATCTTCTGAGGAAAAGGCGCACATTCAAGGTGTGCCTTCTGACAGTTGTAATAAGAGAATAGGGGTGCAAAAACTATGCTATATCCTTCCATCGATGAATTGGTGAACAAAGTGGACAGCAAATATTCCCTCGTTGTCGCGGCTTCTCGCCGTGCTCGTGAGCTTCGTGAAGGAGATCGTACACAATTGCTTCAGCCGAAGTCCCACAAGTATGTTGGGATGGCGCTTGAAGAGATCTACAGTGATTATATCGACGTAGAGTCCAGCGAAGAACAGCAAGAAGATCTAAGAGAAGAGGCTGTTCAGTAAGCTTGGCTGTCATGCCATAAGAATGCCGGAGCATCGCGTATTGAATCATATCATTCAGTAGGCGATACTCTCGCATTGATGACATCCGCGTTCATTTGTATGGGTAAAGTAACAGCCGATTGGTTGTTGCTTTTTTTACCATATGAGTGCTCTGTTATCGGATGGTTTGAAACTAGATATCGTTCTTTTGCGATAATACAACCTCTAATCGCGGTCGCTCATCATGAAATGGCCTGAGTAGAGGTTTTTTTCACGAGATAGAACCTGGATCGCCGCTTTGGCGGTAATCCTATGCTGTTGAACTTGAATGCCGCTAAGAAAGCCTGTGCTTAGGCTTCTTGCTGAGCTGCTAAGGGCTTGCACTCTTTCATCCGAGTGAAAGCCAAGAGAACCAGGCGCTGCGGCAGGATGTTGGTCATCAGCGTGAAGAAAGGGTGGGAGCTTATGTTACATGGCAAGACGATAGTCGTTGGGATTACGGGAGGTATTGCGGCCTATAAAGCGGCAACACTGTGCAGCAAGCTGAAGCAGGCGGGTGCTCATGTTCATGTCATCATGACGAAGAGCGCCACTCAATTCATAACCGAACTTACGCTGCAAACCCTTACTCGCAATCCAGTCTATACCGATACATTTGATGAACGGGATGCCTCAGTCGTCTCTCACATTGATCTTGCGGACAAGGCAGATCTGTTTGTCGTTGCGCCTGCAACAGCGAATATCATCGCGAAGATGACCTATGGTTTAGCTGATGATATGCTGTCTACTACTTTGCTTGCTACTACAGCACCGATTATGGTTGCGCCGGCTATGAACGTTCATATGTACGCCCATCCAACCGTCCAGCACAATATGCAGGTGCTTGCTGAACGTGGCATGATGATGATCGAGCCTGATGAAGGCATGCTTGCCTGCGGTTATACAGGAAAGGGCAGACTTGCAGAGCCCGAATACATTGTCGAGCAGATCGAGGCTTATTTTTCTAAAATGACAGCTGCAAAAGATGACAGAATGGCGTTCTCCGCTAATCAAGAGGATGCGCTGACTTCATCGAAGCTGCAAGGCAAGTCTGTCATGATCACCGCTGGCGGTACAATTGAGCGGATTGATCCGGTTCGATATATTACGAATGATTCCTCTGGCAAGATGGGCTTTGCGATTGCGGAAGCCGCCCGCGACTATGGAGCGAAGGTTACTTTAATCGCAGGACAGACGCAAGTCGAGCCGCCAGAAGGCGTTGAAGTGATTCGTGTGGAATCTACCCAAGACATGTATGATGCCGTTATGTCTCGCTTCGACAATATGGATATTATCGTGAAGGCGGCGGCGGTGTCGGATTACAGGCCTGCTGTCCGTGCAGATCAAAAGATTAAGAAGACAACGGATCGCATGACGATTGAGCTTGTCAAAAATCCAGATATTCTTCAAGAGCTTGGAGCAAGGAAGAATGGCCAGTTTTTGATAGGCTTCGCTGCAGAGACGCATGATGTAGCAGCATTTGCGCAGGACAAGCTTCGTCGGAAGCAGTGCGACCTGCTTGTCGCAAACGATGTCTCACGAGATGATGCGGGCTTCGGCTCCAACAACAATGAAGTGCAAATTTATGATGCAGATGGTCTTGTGGAGAGCATTCCGCTGTCTACCAAGCACTCCATTGCGCACCGGATTCTAGATATCGCATACGAGCGTCTTCCGCTAGAGGTGGATGAGCTTGAATAGAAACCCATGGTCTGACAACAACGAGCCTCGGCTGTTTGACGAGGCTAAGAGTCTTCCTCTTATTGCACGCATTATCGTAGATGTTCCGAGCAAGGATACGAATCGTCCTTTTGATTATATTGTGCCTGAGTCGATGAGTTCATGGATTGAAGTAGGCAGTCGAGTAAGCGTGCCCTTTGGCCCGCGAACCCTGCAGGGCTTCGTCATTGAGCTTATGCACGGATCAAGCATTGAATCCAGTAAGCTAAAAAAGGTACAGCAGCTGCTGGACGTGGTTCCACCGCTTCCGCCTGATCTCATTTCTCTTGCTGCTTGGATGAGCAGTCGTTATGTCTGCACGTACACTGCCTGCTTGCAGGTGATGATTCCTAGTGCGCTTAAGGGGAAGAGCGAGAAGGCGGTGCGGCTTGGCGCTGAGGCAGCGGCGTATTTGCAGCAAGCCCCTGCATCAGCTTGGGACGAATCAAGCACAAGCCATGAACTGCATGGGGCTATCGATGAGAGTGACAGCCGAGAGCAGTATAGGCATACCCGCCATGCCGCAGCTAGTCCGAGTGAGGAGCTGTCCGGGCAGCAGGCTGTTATGGGGGAAGAGACGCTGATCGGCTCTTTGCTGCGGCACCGTGCGGATGAGCCGCTGCTGCGTCAGGTGTGGCAGTATGTCCAAGCGCATGAGCCGATAGCCGCGAATAAGCTGCTAGAACGGTTTCCCCATGCCTCGCGGCTGATTAAGACCTCTCTGCTCGCTGGCTGGCTAGTAGAGACAGAACGCATAAAAGACCGCATTGGGGTCAAAAAGCTGAAGCGAGTGTCGCTTAATCTCTCATTCGAAGAGGCGAGGCAGCATGCAGCTGCTATTCGAGCAAAGCGCCAACAGGAGGTTCTTAGTCAGCTCATCGATAATCAGGGGGAGCTGCCGCTTAAAGATCTGAACGCTTCTGCTGTCAAAGCACTGGCAGACAAGGGATTGTTGACGATAGATGACGTTGAGGTGCTTAGAGATCCTTATTCCGGAAGGAACTTCAAGCCTTCGGAGCCGCTGCCGCTTACGGAAGAGCAGCAAGGGGTCTTTGATCGGATTAAGGAGGCGCTTGACTGTGACGCCCCTCAGTCCTTTTTGCTTCACGGCGTGACGGGAAGCGGCAAGACAGAGGTATATTTGCAATCGATCGCGCACTGCTTGGAGCAGGGAAAGGAAGCGATTGTGCTTGTCCCGGAAATATCCCTGACTCCCCAGATGGTGGAGCGCTTCAAGAGCCGCTTTGGCTCTAAGGTGGCGGTTATGCACAGCCGCTTGTCTCAAGGTGAACGCTATGACGAATGGCGCAAGATTCGTGAAGGGCGCGTTCAAGTTGCGATCGGTGCCCGCTCGGCGGTGTTTGCTCCTTTTCAGCATATTGGACTCATTATTATGGATGAGGAGCACGAAACCTCCTATAAGCAGGAAGAGACCCCAAGGTATCATGCTCGGGATGTATCCATTGAACGGGCACGGCTTCACCATGCTGTCGTTGTGCTCGGCTCAGCGACGCCTTCTATTGAGACGTATTATTCGGCAAAGGTGAAGCATGATGAGCCCCTGCCACGTGGGCTTGAGCCGCCATTATATCCACTTAAAATGCTGAGCATGCAAGAGCGGGTAGGAGGGCGCCCTATGCCGCCTGTTCGTATTGTTGACATGCGCGAGCAGCTTAAGATTGGCAATCGCTCGATGTTCAGCGGACCTTTGGAACAGGCGATAGAGGAGCGGCTTGAGCGCGGCGAGCAAACGGTGCTTCTTCTGAACCGAAGAGGCTACTCGACCTTCGTTATGTGCCGAACATGCGGCTATGTCGCTCAGTGTCCGGAATGCGATATTTCTCTTACGTATCATATGAAGACAGAGCATCTGCGGTGCCATTACTGCGGTTATACAGAGCGAGCCCCTTCGCTGTGTCCTTCCTGTGAGAGCGAGCATATTCGTTTTTTTGGAACGGGCACGCAGAAGGTTGAAGAGCAGCTGGCGAGACGCTTTCCGGGTATTCGGGTCATACGGATGGATGTGGATACGACGACGGAAAAAGGCTCGCATGAACGAATGCTTCAGCAGTTTCGCGAACGCAAGGCGGATGTGCTGCTGGGTACGCAGATGGTCGCCAAGGGCCTTGATTTCCCATATGTGACGCTGGTTGGCGTCATTGCAGCGGACTCAGCGCTGCATATGCCTGATTTCCGCGCATCAGAAAAAACCTTTCAGCTGCTGACGCAGGTTGAAGGCCGTGCCGGCCGGCATCATCTTCCGGGCGAGGTCATTGTCCAGACCTATGCGCCAGAGCATTATTCAATCACTTATGCTTCTGGACATGACTATACCGGCTTTGCTTCTGATGAGCTTCGGCACCGCATGGCTCAGATGGTGCCTCCCTTCAGCCGAATTGCACTGCTTACGATGACGCATGAGCAGCTGCCGCTCTTGGTGCGTGCTGCTGAGAATGCAGCCCTTCGGATTAAGGAGCTTGCGGAGCGCAAGGGATACTTGCAATCGCTGCATCATGCCACAGAAGCTATCGATGTGTTTGGTCCAGTGGCTTCTCCGATTCCGCGAATCAAGAACAAATACCGCTTCCAATGCGTTGTGAAATGCCGAGGGCATATTGATTTGTCCGCTCTCATGGCAGAGGCGATGGCTACCCTTGAGCCCATGGCGAAGGAGCAGCATGTGCAGTTCAGTGTAGATATTGATCCTCAGATGATGATGTAAGCGTACATTTGATCATAAAATAAGCATATAGAGAATTTAACTTGTGGGATAGGAAGGTGTTAAGATGGCTATTCGAATTATTGTACAAGAGCCGGATCCAGTGCTTCATGAGGTGGCAAAGCCAGTATCAAAGTTTAATGCGAATTTGCATAAGCTGCTCGATGATATGGCGGAAACGATGTATCATGCGGAAGGCGTAGGCCTTGCCGCTCCTCAAATTGGCATTTTAAAGCGTGTGATTGTCGTTGATGTTGGCGATGATAACGGCCTTATCGAGATGGTGAATCCTGAGCTTGTCGAGACAGAAGGCGAGCAGCTTGGCCCTGAAGGATGCCTAAGCATTCCTGGACTGAACGGTGACGTGCTTCGCCATCAGAAGATTCGTGTAAGAGGCCAGGATCGTCATGGGGAGACTTGGGAAATGATTGCTGAGGATTTCTTAGCCCGTGCATTCCAACATGAGATCGATCACTTGAATGGTGTGCTCTTCACTTCTATTGCTGAACGTGTGTATGAGATTCCACGCCAAGATAAGGAGTAAACATGACCAAAATCATATTTATGGGGACGCCGCAATTTGCCGTTCCCTCTTTGCAATTGCTTATTGACGAAGGTTACGAGATCGCTGCCGTTGTGACTCAGCCAGACCGCCCAGTCGGACGTAAGCGCGTATTGACACCAACACCTGTTAAGGCGCTTGCCCTGCAGCATGATATTCCTGTGTGGCAGCCTGAGAAGCTGCGGACTTCTACGACGGTTGAGGATATCAAGGCTGCTATGCCCGATCTTATCGTAACAGCAGCATACGGACAGATCCTGCCGAAGCAGGTGCTGGATGTTCCGCGTCTAGGCTGCATTAATGTCCATGGCTCATTGCTGCCTGCATATCGCGGCGGCGCCCCTATTCAACGATCGATCATGAATGGAGAGCAGGAGACCGGCGTAACGATCATGTATATGGCGGAAGGAATGGATACGGGCGACATGATCAGCCGCGCCGCGCTTCCCATCACGGATGAGGATAATGCGGGAACAATGTTCGAGAAGCTGAGCCTTGTTGGCGCAGAGCTGCTTAAAGATACCCTGCCGAAGCTGATCGCAGGAGATATTCAAGCGGAGCCGCAGGAGGAAGCGCTTGCGACCTATTCCCCTAATCTAAAGCGTGAAGATGAGCGCATCGATTGGAATCGAACCTCGCGTGAGCTGTTCAATCAGGTGCGCGGGCTTGTTCCATACTCTGGCGCGTATACGACATGGAATGATGAAGTATTCAAGATATGGGCCATGCGCGTGCCCGAATCTTCTAAGACCCATACAGGCACTCCAGATGCTGAGCCAGGAACTGTGCTTGCAGTAAGCGAGACTGGCATAGTTGTCCAGACTGGTGATGGCACCGTAACGCTGACAGAGGTTCAGCCGGCTGGCAAGAAAGCAATGGCTGTGCAGGACTTTGCTCGAGGCGGCAAGCTTACGCCGGGGACGGTGCTGCTGTGACGCATTCGAATGTGAAGCAGAACAGACGTCGTACTGCTCGCGAGGTCGCCCTTGATGTGCTGGTCCAGGTGGACAAGGATCAGGCGTACAGCAACTTGCAGCTGAATGAGGCCCTTACGGAAGCGCGCTTGGAGCGTGCGGATGCAGGGCTTGCGACAGAGCTTGTCTACGGTACGATCCAGCGCTTGTCTACGCTCGATGGCGTGTTGGAACAGAAGGTGAACAAAGGCATCCGCAAGTTGAAGCCTTGGATGCGCAATCTGCTTCGCATGAGCTTGTACCAGATGCGCTATCTGGATCGTGTGCCGGATCACGCGATCGTTAATGAGGCAGTGACGATTGCTAAGCGCCGCGGTCAGCAGGCGATGGCAGGCTTCGTCAACGGGGTGCTTCGCGCTGTGATGCGAGAGCCTGAGCTGTGGGAAGCGAAGGAGAGCATGTCACCTTCTGAACGAATCGCTTGGGAGCATTCTCATCCGGAATGGCTTGTGAAAGAATGGATCAAGGCTTACGGGCTAGAAGAGACAGCATCGATCTGTGAAGCGAACAATGAACCGCCGCATACGAGCATTCGAGTGAACCCGCTTCGTGCCAACCGCGAGGCGCTTATCGAAGAGATGAAGGCCCAAGGCATGTTTATAAAGCCTTCCGTCTTATCGAAGGATGGGATTATTGGGATCGGCACCGGCAATCTAGCTCATTCCGTTTGGTATAAGGAAGGGAAAATCTCAATGCAGGACGAAAGCTCCATGCTGGTTGTGGAGGCGGTTCGCCCCGAATCTTCTATGCGCGTGCTCGATTGCTGTGCCGCGCCTGGGGGGAAATCCATGCATATCGCGGAGCGGATGGGCAATAAGGGGGAACTTATCTCGAATGACCTTCATGCTCACAAGATCGCGCTGATTGAAGATCAGGCGAAGCGTCTTGGCTTGTCCATGATTCATACGATGAATGAAGACGCCAGCAAGCTTGGCGCATGCCTTGCTCCTGACAGCTTCGATGTGGTTCTCTTGGATGCGCCTTGTTCAGGCTTTGGCGTCATCAGACGCAAGCCTGATCTGAAGTGGCGCAAGACGCTGCAGGATGTGAAGGCCATCGCGAAGCTGCAGCATGAATTGATCCGAGAGGCGGCCAAGCTGGTTCGGGCTGGAGGGCGTCTTGTGTACTCTACTTGTACGATTGAGCCAAGGGAGAATCGCGATATTGTCGAGCAATTCGTGAAGGAGCATCCAGAATGGACGCTTGATGATTCTTGGAAGCAGGCGCTTCCGCAGGATAAGCTCTCAGAAGCCTTTCAACGTAGTGAAGCAGGCATGCTGCAGGTGCTTCCGCACGATGCGGACTCAGATGGGTTCTTTATTGCCTCTTTGGTGCGTACTGCGCAGAAGTAGCAAAGCGTAATCTCAATTAAAGCAGTGATACCTATACTGCCTGTACGCTTCGTCCCAATTCACCGACTTCTGCGCTATAGACATGCAGCAGCATGTAACAGCATACAACTGCATGTCATGGTTGGCGGCTAGGAATCTAACTCGAATTGAATATCGAATATTTGACCCGTGCGATTAAGGAGGCTTCCCTTCCTTGGCGCACGGCTTTTTTATTTGCTGATTATAGATGGCTTGCCTGTCGTAGAAGCATTATCGTGAAAGGGTTATTCGGATGAGCGATATCCTGTCTTATTGCAGGATGAGCATACTTACTGAAGAATGATGAACAAGTATGCGGCGGCAGATAAGTTTACCTCGTTCCTTTAGATCATGAGATCATCGGAACGGCAAATTCCCATTTTGCATGGTGTACGTCTTATAGAACTGCTCATACGGCTTCTTTTTTGACCATAAACATGAGGTAGCAGAAGCTAGAACGATAGAATAGACGGTAGAATGGGAATAACTATAGGGGGGCGGTTATGCTGAGTTGTCATTTGTGGTAAAATAAATCGAATGCGGCTGCATCACGACAAGTCCGCATCGCATGCAATGATATAAATAACAGAACAGGTAGTGAGGCAAACAGATGAAACCCTTTATATACGATTATACGTTAGAAGAATTGCAGACATGGGTAAAGGAGCAGGGAGAGCCAGCCTTTCGCGCCGGGCAAATCTTTGACTGGATCTACGTGAAGCGCGTGACGGATTTTGAAAACATGACGAATCTGTCGAAGTCGCTTCGTACCAAGCTGAACGATAGCTTTCAGTTTGTAACCTTGAAGGAAATTACCCATATGAAATCGTCAGATGGAACGATCAAGTTCTTGTTTGGACTGCATGATGACCATGCAATTGAGACGGTTGTGATGAAGCACAACTATGGCAACAGCGTCTGTGTGACCACACAGGTTGGCTGCCGTGTCGGCTGTACATTCTGCGCATCCACGCTTGGAGGATTGAAGCGCAACCTGACTGCTGGCGAGATTGTCGCTCAGGTGGTGGCCGCTCAGAAAATATTGGATGAAACGAATGAGCGTGTGAGCAGTATCGTTATTATGGGTACTGGTGAACCATTTGAGAATTATGAAGCTACAATGAACTTTCTCCGCATTATGATACATGAGAAGGGACTGAATATTGGACAGCGCCATATTACTGTCTCGACAAGTGGAATCGTGCCAAGCATCTATAAATTTGCTGAGGAGAATACACAGATTAATCTTGCGATTTCCATTCACGCTCCTAACGACAAGCTGCGCTCTAAGCTGATGCCCGTGAATCGCCGCTTCCCATTCGAAGATGTGATGAAGGCTCTTAAATTCTATCAAGAGAAGACAGGGCGCCGCATTACATTTGAGTATGCTCTGATTGGCGGGGTGAATGACCAAGTCGAGCACGCGGAGGAATTGGCAGAGGTATTAATACGCATGGACATGCTCGCACATGTGAATCTGATTCCAGTCAACTATGTGCCAGAGCGCGATTATGTTCGCACACCAAAAAATGAAATCTTTAAGTTCTATAACGCTCTAATTGATCGCGGCATCAACGCCACGATCCGCCGTGAGCAGGGCCATGATATTGCAGCAGCTTGCGGTCAGCTGCGTGCGAAGCATTTGGAGTCTAATGCGAGGTGATGAAAGATGAATGCTGTACACCGCTCGGATGTAGGACGAGTCCGTGCAGTTAATGAAGATCGCGCTTATTCGGAGACGCTCGACAACGGTTATACGATTGCTGTTGTTGCCGACGGCATGGGAGGACATCAAGCTGGCGATGTAGCAAGCCGATTGGCAGTGGAGACGATTGTGAGAGAATTGTCAGCCCTGCCTGCTGAGCTTGATGCCAAAGAGCGAAGATCCTCGCTTGAGCAGGCGATTCTTCGAGCGAATGATACGATATTTCACATTGCTTCACAGGATGAGAAGTATAATCATATGGGAACGACCGTTGTTGCAGCCCTTGCTTATCAGCAAGAGGTGATTATTGGTCATATCGGTGATAGCCGAGCTTATGTCGTAAGCCGCAATGCGATCAGGCAGCTGACAGAAGACCATTCCCTTGTCCACGAATTGGTGCGAAATGGACAGATCACAGCGGAAGAAGCGGAGACGCACCCGCGCCGAAATGTACTTATTCGTGCACTCGGCACAGATGAGGATGTGCAGGTGGATACCGTGGAATGGTCGCTTAAGAATGATGAGGTGCTGCTGTTGTGCAGCGACGGCTTAACACGTATGATTGATGACTCCACGATCTGGACGATTACGATCGATCCATCCTTGCCGTTAACGGTTATTGCAGATCGCTTGATTGCTCGTGCGATTGATGCCGGGGGCGATGACAATGTAACCGTTGTGCTTGTGCAGGGACAGGAGCCTGGCATCAAGAAAGTGGGGTGTGACGATTGATTGGAACGACGTTGGCCGGAAGGTATGAAATGATCGCACAGGTAGGCGGCGGCGGGATGGCGCTTGTGTATAAGGCGCTTGATGTATTGTTGAACCGTTATGTCGCTGTAAAGGTGCTGCGTCAGCAATTTGTTCATGATGAGGAGTTCATTAAGCGGTTCCGCCGCGAGGCGCAATCGGCAGCCTCTTTGTCGCATCCAAATGTTGTGAGTATCTACGATGTCGGACAAGAAGACGACATTCATTATATCGTCATGGAATATATTGAAGGCCATAATCTCAATGAAATTATTAAAGAGCGTGCGCCGCTGCAGGTGGAAGAGGCTGTTCGCATTGCGACTCAGATCTGTGATGCGCTCGATCACGCGCATCAGAACCATATTATTCATCGCGATATTAAGCCGCATAATATTTTGATCGGCAATAACGGCAGAGTGAAGGTTACGGACTTTGGAATTGCGCGGGCAGTAACCTCTTCTACCATCACGCAGACAGGTTCTGTGATTGGCTCGGTCCATTATTTCTCGCCTGAGCATGCGAAGGGCATCTCGACAGGAGAGAAGTCTGACTTGTATTCGCTTGGCATTGTGCTGTATCAGATGCTTACCGGCAACCTGCCGTTTCTTGGGGAGAGCCCGATCAGCGTTGCGCTTAAGCATTTGCAAGAACCGTTCGAAGAGCCTAGAGTGGTCAATCCTCATATTCCGCAAAGCGTGGAAAATGTCATTTTGAAGTCGATGCGCAAAAATCCTTCAGAGCGATATCAATCCGCTAAGGAAATGCTTAATGAGTTAGAGACTTGCTTGTCGCCGCAGCGCGCTTATGAGTCAAAGATTACGTTTACGAAGCCGGCCTATGACGATGAACAGGAGACGAGAGTGATGCCTGCTATTCGTGATGTACCGTCGAAGGAGACGTATGAGGACGAAGAGGAGTATGATGATATCGTGGAGAGAAGAAGAGAAGGGCGCAGTCCGTCTGGCGCTCCGATGGCAGGGGCCAATCATTCTTCGCATTCCCGGACAGAGAATGGCGGGGAAAGACCGGATTATCGCAGTGTTCCGTCTCGTGATCGCCAGCATATGAACCATACGCCGCCAAAGAAGAAATGGGTGAAGCCGACGATATGGATTACGAGCACGCTCGTATTTCTAGGCATTATGATTGGCGTCGTCTTCTATGTGAAGAGCTTGCTTAGCGTTGGCGAGGTCGTATTGCCTGACCTTGTGAAGCTGACGGAAGAAGAGGCGGTTCAGAAGCTGGATGCGCTACAGATCACAGTGGAGGACCCGATTATTCGCGAACCAAAAGAGGGCTTTGAGCCGGGGGTTGTGTTCAAGCAGAGCAAAGCGGCAGGCACGACAGTGAAAGAGGGCTCAAGCATTAAGCTCTATGTGAGTGAGGGTGAACCGAATAAGCCTTTGCCTGAGCTGGTCGGCTTGGAATTCAATGAGGCGGTCAAGCAGTTGATTGCGATGGGCTTTGACAGCACGCAGATCTTGCAGAAGCCCGTATATGACGATCAGGTGGAGGAAGGACATGTGGTGTCGATGAGTCCTAACGCAGGTCAAGCCATCGATCCGAAGAAGGATACGATTATGCTTCATGTAAGCAAAGGCCAAGAGTCGTTTGGCATGCCGAATCTAGTGGGGCTGACGAAGGAAGAAGCGCAGGCCGCGCTAGATAAGCTGGAGCTTAAGCTGGCGAAGGATGGCATCATCGAAGAAGCAAGTTTTGTTCAACCGAAGGGCAAGGTTATTAAGCAGTTCCCGTTTGAACCCAATGACCAAGTCAAAAAAGGCGAGGAAGTTAAGCTCTATATAAGCTCTGGTTACCCGCCAGAGGCATTGAATTATGTCTTTAGCCTGCCGGTGTCTCCTGCCGAGAATGGCAAGCAGAGCACCATCCGCATTGTATATACCGATGCAAGAGGCGAGAACCAAGAGTGGGATACACGCAAGATTTCGTCCACGCAAGTATTCAACATCGAGCTTGTGCTTGCTCCTAACAAAGATGGGGTAGTGTCAGTATATCGCGATGGTCAGTTTTTAGATACGTATCCTGTCACTTATACCGATGCGAAGCAAGGAACGGTGCCCACGCCTGGGGCAGAGGAGACAGGCGCCAGGCCAGGGCAAGAATCCACACAAGCACCTGAACAAGGAAACGGGCAAGGAGCCGAAGAAGGATCATCCTCAGAAGGACAAGGGGGAGAAGGCGACGCTGTGACAGAGAACGGCGGAGCATGACCTCAACATGACATCAGATGATGGAGGATAAGGAATGCCTGAAGGTTTAATTGTGAAAGCATTAAGCGGCTACTATTATGTTCGCCCAGATGGGCAGCAAATGACGGAAGTTGTACAATGCCGTGCTAGAGGAATATTCAAAAAGAGAGGCGAATCCCCGCTTGTCGGGGATCGTGTCTTATTTTCAATGACGGATAATGGCGAGGGGACGGTGGAGGAGATTAAGCCTCGTTCTTCCTCGCTCATTCGTCCGCCTATTGCGAATGTAGGCTTGGTGCTGCTGACTTTTTCAGTGCTGGAGCCAGACTTCAACTTGCAGCTGTTGGATAAGTTTCTTGTCCACATTGAGCATGCTGGTCTAGAGGTCGTTATTGTTTTGACCAAGTGGGATTTGCTTGAGGATGCGGCGAAGCAAGATGAGGTTGAGGCCTCCGCTGCACTTTATCGCAGCATAGGGTATCCCGTTGTCATTACAAGCTCGAAGCAGAAGTCCGGGTATGAGGCCTTGTTTGAGCTGCTCTCACATGAGATCAGCGTTTTTGCCGGACAGTCTGGTGTTGGGAAGTCATCGCTTCTCAATACAATGATCCCGGGTGCCATGCTTGAGACCAATATGATCAGCCATCGCCTTGGACGAGGCAAGCATACGACCCGTCATGTGGAGCTCTTGGAGCTGCCGCGAGGAGGTTATATTGCAGACACGCCCGGATTCAGCCAACTTGACTTTTTGGAGCTTGGTGTGGAACAGCTAAGCGATTGCTTCCGAGAATTCAAGGCTCTATCCGAGCAATGCAAGTTTAGAGGCTGCACGCATACGCATGAGCCGGGCTGTCAGGTGAAGGAAGCGCTTGAAGCAGGCGACATAGCGGCCTCACGCTATGAGCATTATGCGCTCTTTCTAGAGGAGATGAAAGAGAAGAAGCGGAGGTATTAAGATGAATTCAAATCAAACACGAACGGTCAAGATCGCTCCATCCATTCTATCAGCCGATTTTGCTCGCTTAGGAGAAGAAGTGAAGGATGCGGAGCGTGGGGGAGCAGATTGGATACATATTGACGCGATGGATGGGCGCTTCGTTCCGAACCTGACCTTTGGTCCACTGGCTGTAGATGCGGTGAAGCAGCACACCTCCTTGCTCCTCGACGCTCATCTCATGATTGTGGAGCCAGAAAAGTATGTGAATGACTTTGCCAAAGCAGGCGCTGATCTGATTACGGTGCATGCAGAAGCATGTCCTCATTTGCATCGTGTTGTTTATCAGATCAAGGAAGCGGGTGCTCAAGCAGGCGTTGCACTTAATCCTCATACCCCGTTAAGTGCAATTGAAGAGGTGATTGCTGATCTTGATCTAGCTCTTATTATGACGGTCAATCCAGGCTTCGGAGGACAACGCTTTATTGAGCGGGGCATTGATAAGGTGCGGCGGCTGCGCGAGCTGGCGGATCAAGTCGGGCACGCGAAGCTTCACATTGAAGTTGATGGAGGGATCAGCTCAGCAACAGCCGCTTCGGTGGTTCGAGCTGGAGCAGACGTGCTTGTTGCAGGCAGTGCAGTATTTGGTACTCCTGATCGCAAGGCCGCTATTGAAGCGATTCGTTCTGCAGCCAGCAGCTAGTGCCTGCTGAAGGAGAGGAGAGAGGTCATGAATTGGAAAAGTGCGTTGCTTGCGGGCTTTTGGAGCTTCGCTGTCGGAACGCTCATTGGGATGTATGCCTTTGTTCAGACTCCCTTTAATATCCTATGTTCTGTAGGGGCGCTGCTGCTTGCCATTTTATATTTCCGCAAGTATCAGACGCGGGGCATGCGCATTGCATTTGTGCTGTTGGTTATTGTATATTTTCTGCTCTTCATATTGATGATGAGCTTCTATATTTATACGGTGGATATGCAGTCTAAGCTCTAGGGTGAAGATAAGCTATTATAAGCTGGGACAGACATAGGCATGGGAAGGTTTGCATATGATGGTTACATGAGCAGGGTCTCATGTAGCCTTTTTTATTTCCTGTAAGCCCGGCTTGGCTGCTTCGTGATGCAGTGAAGTTGGAGGGGATCGTCGTACCAATTTTCGTTAACCATAAATGACTAGAATGAGGAGGGTGGAAGATGAAGTTTTATACGTTTAAGCTGCCTAAGTTTCTTGGAGGGTTTGTTAAGGCGATCTTAAACACTTTCAACAAGAACTAATGCGGCGGCCCACTATGCTGAATCCGGCCCTTCCATCCTATATGATATAAACCCGCAATGTGCGGCATCCGTTCGACATGGCTCTTCTATTGAAAGTGATTATACGGGTTTCGGCAAGCAAAAAAGCACCTGAATTCAGGTGCTTTTTGTATAAGTCTAAGTATTATACGCGAGTCAATTTACCTGCTTTTAATGCGCGTGTGCTCACGTAAACACGTTTTGGTTTTCCATCAACCAAGATGCGTACTTTTTGCACGTTAACGCCCCAAGAGCGGCGAGATTTGTTATTCGCGTGTGAACGGTGGTTGCCTGAACCAGGACCTTTACCCGTGATAAAACATTTGCGAGCCATACCTACACCTCCTTATCCCTAAACAACCGGTACAACCAATCAAATACTCCAATATCATACCATAGCCTATTTTAAGTAGTCAACAGAATCCATAACTTTGTTTGTGATGGCTGTTTATTTCTCAATGCTCTTATAGTACAATGGTATCTAGTCCATAATACTCGAAAAGAGGAGTGAACGAACCATGGCCATTGAACTCAAACTAGAACAGGGAAATGTGAACATTTCAGAAGACGTAATCTCCGTAATTGCAGGTTCAGCTGCAATGGAAGTTTACGGTCTTGTGGGCATGGCTTCGCGCAAGCAACTGAAAGATGGCATTGCCGAACTACTCGGTCGTGAGAATCTGTCACGCGGTGTCGAAGTTCGCCGTGTCCAAGATGCGCTGCACATCGATTTATATATTATTGTAAGCTACGGTACCAAGATATCTGAAGTTGCGCACAACATTCAAGTTAAGGTCAAGTACGTATTGAACGAAATAGTCGGCCTTAATGTCGAGCAAGTTAATATCTTTGTGCAGGACGTTCGTGTATTAAGCTAGGAAGGGGAATTTTCTTTGAATATGCGTTCTTTGAATGGAACACAATTTGCGAATATGGTACTGAGCGGAGCAGACTCGCTCCACAGCCATGTCGACCACGTGAATGCCTTGAATGTGTTTCCGGTACCAGATGGGGATACGGGCACGAATATGAATCTGACGATGACGGCAGGTGTCAAGGAGATAAAGGACAAACGGTCAGCCTCTATCTCGAAGACAGCAGAGATCCTGTCAAAGGGCCTTTTAATGGGGGCTCGCGGGAACTCTGGGGTTATTCTGTCCCAATTATTCCGTGGCTTCAGCCGTGGTGTTGCTGGTCTTGATGAAGTAAATGCGGTGCAATTCGCCCATGCGCTTCAAAGTGGAGTAGATACGGCATATAAGGCGGTCGTTAAGCCTGTTGAAGGAACAATCCTGACGGTAGCGAAGGATGCAGCGAAGCATGCCGTACATATTGCTCGCCGCACGCCTGATATTCAGGAACTGGTTCGCGAGGTGCTTGCCAAGGCGAATGAATCGCTGCAGCACACACCAGAACTTCTGCCTGTGCTTAAGCAAGTAGGTGTCGTGGATTCTGGCGGGCAAGGGCTCGTATATATTTATGAAGGTTTCCTTCGTTTCCTAGAGTCGGGCGCAACACAGACCACAAGAGAGACTCGCGATTCGAAGGATGAGCAGGCTGCTCTTATTGCGGATCGAGTAAAGCAGCTCGACGCGAATCAATCTGCACAAGCGAAGCTTCATACTGAAGACATTGAATTCCTGTATGATATGGAATTTTTTATCGATCTCACAAGCGGAACGGGTAAGCCGTATAACGAAGAGGAGTTCGAGAAAGCGCTATCAAAGAACGGAGATTCGATTATTCTCATTGCAGACGACGAGATCGTCAAAGTGCATGTGCACTCCAGACGTCCAGGCGAGGTATTTGACCTTGCGATGGCTTATGGGGAATTGACTCGGATGCACATCTTGAATATGCGTGAGCAGCATCGCGAACTTCTCCATGGCGAGCATGAGGAGTCTTCCGATCAGGATGGCGAATCCGCGCCGGCAGAAGTATTTGCCGAGATGCCGCATGAGGAATCCCTCAGCCTGCATAACGAGAATGCTGAGCCGCCAGCTGATGAGATTGCGGCTTACGGCTTTATTGCGGTAGCGATGGGAGATGGAATCAAGGATATTTACCAAAGCCTTGGTGTGGATGTGGTGCTCTCGGGCGGCCAGACCATGAACCCGAGCACGCAGGATTTTATTGAAGCGATTGAGACAATCTCTGCACAGCATATTATTATTCTGCCGAACAATTCCAACATTATCATGGCGGCTAAACAAGCTGCTGAGATTGTTGAACGTGATGTGACGGTGCTTGAGACGAAGACGATTCCGCAAGGAATTGCCGCTGCGTTTGCCTTCCAAGAGGAGGAATCTCTTGAGACGAATGTGGAAACGATGCAAGAGGCAGTCGCTCATGTCAAATCTGGACAGGTTACGTACGCGGTGCGTGATACTCAGTTTGATGATTTAGAGATCAAGGCAGGCAACTTCATTGGAATCTTCGGCGGCAAGATTGTGGCTACGACAGAAGAGCTCACCGAGACCTGTGAGCAGCTCTTATCGAAGATGCTCGAGACAGGCGGAGAGATTATTACGATCTTGACGGGTGAAGATGCGAAGGAAGACGAGACGGCTTCGCTTGTCGAGTGGGTCGAGGAGCATCACCCTGACGTTGAAGTCGAGGTTCATACTGGAGGGCAACCGATTTATTCCTATATTATTTCTGTAGAATAATTTTAGGTTAGATCACTCGTAAGATCACTCACAAATGTTGTGATGGGGAGGCCATGATATGGCACAAGTTCGAATCGTGACGGACAGTACGGCTGACATCCCGGTTGAACTGCGCGAACGCTATGGGATTGAGATGGTGCCGCTTAAGGTTCATTTTGGTCATGAAATGTATCAGGACGCAGTAACCATTGATGCGGATCAATTCTATCAGAAGCTTGTCGAGTCGCCAAAGCTGCCGACAACGTCTCAGCCGTCACCTGTAGAGTTTTTAGATGTATTCAATCGGTTGAACGAGGAGCCAGATACGCCCATTATTTCGATCCATCTGTCGTCTGCATTCAGCGGCACCTATCAGTCCGCTATGCTGGCCAAGAGCATGATGGAAGAAGCAAGCGATATTACGATTGTAGACTCCAAGTCTGCATCATATGGCTTCGGCAGCTTTGTTGTACTCGCAGCGAAGATGGCACAAGATGGGAAGACCAAAGAAGAGATTCTTGAGGCGATTCAGTGGATGCAGGAGCACCGGAAGCTGTTCTTCTTGGTTGATTCCCTTGAGTATTTGCAAAAAGGAGGCCGTATCGGGAAAGCGGCAGCCTTGTTTGGAACTTTGCTTAACATCAAGCCGATTCTTTCCATTGATGCCGAAGGTGAAGTGTATTCGGTGGAGAAGGTTAGAGGCTCGAAGAAGGCAGTTCAGCGAATCGTGGATATGTTGGAGCAGGATTTCAAGGATGTTCCTGTCCATGTAGCTGTTGGCTATACAGACAGCCTTGCGGCGACTGAACCTGTGGTTGCGGCATTGAAAACTCATCTGGATATTAAGTCTCTCATGCACACCCGCATTGGGGCAGTCATTGGCACTCATGTGGGGCTCGGTGTAGCTGCCGTGTTCATGTGGCCGGCTGTCGGACCAGACGGAGAGCCTATTCCAGAGACGCAGTAGAGGCTCTAAAGATAAACGAAAATGATTGATTATAACTCAATTCCAGTTACGATGGTCAAAGGCGTGAGTGCTGCCAAGCAGCAAGAACTTCACGCCTTTGGCATTTCTACGGTCGCTGATTTGCTTTTATATTTCCCGTATCGATATGAAGATTTTCATGTGCGCCGCCTTGACGAGGTGAAGGATGGCGAGAAGATAACGATTGAAGGACGCATTGTAAGCACTCCAGTCGTGCAGCGCTTTGGCAAGAAATCAAAAGTGACTGTACGCATTATGGTTGAGGAATGGCTCGTGAGCGCGACATGGTTTAACCGTCCTTATATGCGTGAGCAGCTGACGCAAGGACGCGATGTGGTGGTGACTGGCAAGTGGGATCAGCGCCGCCTTCAAATTACAGTCGCGACCTCTGAGTTCGCAGATCGTGGCGCGATGCGCAAGGATACGCTGCAGCCTGTATACTCTGTTCGAGGCAAGATTACGCAGAACTGGATGCGCAAGACGATTGCGCAGGCGATGCTGCAATTCTCAGAGACCATATCTGAGGTTCTGCCCGCGGAGCTTATGCGCCGCTATCGGTTAATGCCTAGGAAGCAGGCCATTGCGGCATTGCATAATCCTCAAGATGCGCAAGCAGGCAAGCAAGCTCGAAGAAGAATGGTGTATGAGGAGCTGCTGCTCTTTCAGCTAAAGCTCCACGCCTTTCGCGCTCTCAATCGAGAGCGGGCAGATGGTGTTGCTCATGAGGCATCGAATACCCAAGTTAAAGAATTCGTACGCTCTCTTCCATTTGAGCTCACCGATGGCCAAAAAGGGGCGGTGACAGACATCTTGGCAGATATGCGCTCACCTTATTGCATGAATCGTTTGCTTCAAGGAGACGTAGGTTCTGGTAAGACCGTTGTCTCTGCGATCGCTTTGTATGCATCTGTGTGTTCTGGGTATCAAGGAGCGCTCATGGTGCCAACGGAGATTCTTGCCGAGCAGCATATGCGCTCGCTTATGAAGCTCTTTGAGCCTCATGGCATTCAGATTGCATTGCTGACAGGCAGTGTAACTGGACGCAAGCGCAAGGATGTTCTTGCTGGGCTTCAGATGGGCGCTATTGACATTCTTGTCGGCACCCATGCATTGATCCAAGAGGATGTCTTCTTTAAGCGGCTGGGGCTTGTTGTAACGGATGAGCAGCATCGCTTTGGCGTCAACCAGCGCAGTATTCTTCGACGCAAAGGCATGAATCCAGATGTTCTGCTCATGACGGCGACGCCAATCCCAAGAACGCTCGCTATTACGGCGTTTGGAGATATGGATGTCACTTCGATCAAGGATCGGCCTGCAGGTCGGAAGCCGATTAAGACCTACTGGGTCAAGCATGAGATGCTGGAGCGTGTGCTCGGATTTATCCGCCGCGAGGTGGATCAAGGCAGACAGGCGTATATGATCTGTCCGCTTATTGAGGAATCGGACAAGCTGGATGTGCAAAATGCGATTGATGTCCATGTCCAAATGCAGCAGGCTTTCCCTAATCTTAGCGTCGGATTGCTGCATGGACGGATGAGTGCAGCGGAGAAGGATGAGGCGATGCGTGCTTTCAGCTCAGGCAGCACCCACTTGCTGGTCTCCACGACCGTTATTGAGGTTGGGGTTGATGTGCCTAATTCCACGCTGATGATCATTATGGATGCAGAACGCTTTGGACTGTCTCAGCTTCACCAGTTGAGAGGGCGTGTAGGTCGAGGCGAGCATCAGTCTTACTGCGTGCTGATCGCTGATCCGAAGTCGGAGGTCGGCAAAGAGCGGATGCGCATCATGACGGAGACGGAGGACGGCTTCGAGCTGTCTCAGCGCGATCTTGAGCTTCGAGGACCGGGCGATTTCTTTGGCACGAAGCAGAGTGGACTTCCTGAGTTCAAGCTTGCTGATATGGCGAGTGACTTTGCGGTGCTGGAGCAGGCAAGAGAAGATGCAGCCGAATTGATTGGAATGGAAAACTTCTGGACGACGGCTGAATACCGCCCGCTGCATGACATGCTTAAGCAGGAGCAGCTGTTTCAAGGAGAGCTCTTGGATTAGGCGTGATATGGGACAAGCACTTTCGCATACAATGGTACAAACGGAGATGACTTGCGCTTTTCGGTAGAGTTCAGATCCTTACTGAAGCACTTCGCAAGTCTACATTTGTGCCGGAGGTGTGCTTGCGATGTCTTATGTGAAGTATGGCATTAGTCCACAGCTTGTAGAACGGGTCAAGACGAAGATGCGTAACCCAACCACGAAGGAGAAGATCAAGCGCTTGATTGATGGGGTTACCAAGCATGATTTGCAGGATCGAGCAATTGTCCGGCGGCTTGTTCGTCAAGCGGCCAAGGTTCTTCATGAGCCATTAACGGATACACAAGAGACGCAGTTGGTGCAATTCGTCATTGCTCAGAAGATTGATCCGAATAATACGTTTCATCTTATCAAGCTGTGGGGAATGTTTCGCTAGATGACAGTCGTTGAATAAAGATGGACATTGAGGCTGCTTGTGCAGCCATTCATAGGAGTGGCTTTGTCTCAGGATGAGGAAGGCAAGCCTCCGATGATGTAGTATAAAAAAGCGCGGAGCGTTCGTATTGAACGGCTTCGCGCTTTTGGCTTATTGAAGGGAAAAACGCAGTAATGATAAGAATTGAGAATTTGCTTAAGACTGAGCAAACTATCTCTTACTCCTGTTGGCTAGGCGCTATCACTCCTGCAGGTGCTCACTTCTGCTGATTCATTTCACTTATGAGCTTTTTCATTTATGAAAATAAAATCCCCATTGACGCTTGTCAGCACATTAGAACAAAATCGGGGGATCATCAATCGCTGCGATACAGGCTGGACTGTCATGATGCACACGTCCCACCTCGCTGCTGACAGGATACATGTCCAACCACTCATCCGGTGCCGGCTTCAGCAGCGCTTGAAGCTGTCGTACATCGCTGTTGTCGCGCTTTAGCCATGTGTCGATATGCTCTGCGGGGAGCAGCACAGGCATCCGATCGTGAATCGTTTCCATCTTTTTGTTAGGGGTCGTTGTAATGATGGTGAAGGTGCTGATCTTTGCGCCATCTACGGGGTGCACCCATGTGTCATACAAGCCCGCCATATGAAAAAGCCTGCCCTGCCCTGGAACAATTCGCATCGGCTGCTTATTCTTCTTATCGATAAGCTTCCATTCGTAGAAGCTGTCTGCGGGAATGATGCAGCGCTTGCGCTGAAAGGATTGCCTGAAGGCAGGCTTGTCAAGAAGGGTCTCTGCTCTTGCATTAATAGTGCGATAGGCGATCCTCTCATCTTTAGCCCATGAAGGGATGAGACCCCAACGCAGCGGTCCTATTCGCCGCTTCTGTCCGTCATGAATAAGCGCCGGCATGACTTGGCTGGGCGCTACATTGTATCTGGGCTGATGAAAAGGCAGCGGGCTCTCCTCAAGCGAATAGTAAATGAGCAGTTCCTCCCAGGTTACAGTTAACGTATACCGTCCGCACATCGTTGCTCCTCCTCTTGCTCCGAACTAAAGACTAGTTCGATTGTAGCATAAGCAAGACAAGCTGCCTAATTGCTGGCGCGGCATGCTAGACGCCTTGAATGCATATCAGGCTGGAGGGGCTAGCGCTGCGACGATGCCTGAATAATGTCGGCTGCCGGAATCCAACGCTTCTCCTCGCTTTGCTGCAGCCGAACGGCTCTTCGCGCAGGGTCAATCTGAATAATGGTGCCTGTGACTTGCTTGTTCTCAATCTCATCGAACAGGGTGAGTACAATAGGCGCCTGCTCCTGCATGGAATGGGCAATCATCATGGACAAGTATTCAAGCTCCTGAGTGTCAAGCTTAGGACGTTCTTGCTTGATGATGCGCTCTTGATGATGCAAAAAGGCTTCTTTGTGTTCAGGCAGCATCATGCGTGAAGATTCAAACAGCCCATTGCCTTCCAGCTTCTTGCTCATTTATAATGACCTCCAATCTTCTGCGCACGATCTCGCGCTTGCCCTGCAGCTTGGAGAGAGGAGGCTCTCATGATGGCGGCATTGCCGTACTTGAGCTTAATCTGATCAGCCGCTTTCTCCAGCGCAAGCTCCCTTTCCCGGTCGTGGAACAAATCCAACTGCACGATCTGATCGCTGACGAGATCTGTTAGAGAGACACCGATGCTTCGGATTGGAGCCCCGTTCCAGTGCTTCGTGAACAAGGACATCACCGTTTGATACACCTCGCTGGTGAGATTGGTCGGTTCTGCTAGCTTCTTCTGGCGGTGAAAGCCTGTGCTCTTGTTAAAGTTTGCGCCTCGACAGCCGACGGAGACGACATAGCCCATAAAGCCTTTGCGGCGGGTGCGCTGGCAGACGAGCTCTGTAAGCTCAAGGAGTGGAATGCGAATCTCTTCGAGTGTACAATAATCGTAAGGCAAGGTCATCTGATGACCGATGCCCTTCTGCGTGTTATGGGTGTTGGGCTTGACAGGTGAATAATCCTTGCCATTGGCGATCATCCACAGCACTTCACCGTTGACTCCCCACTTCGCTCGAAGGCGTGACAGAGGAACCTTGGCCAGGTCGCCGATGGTATGGATGCCCATGCGGGTCAGATGTTTTGTCATGCGCGAGCCCACCATGAACATCTGATGGATGGGAAGCGGCCACAGCATCGCTTCGATATCGTTAGCTGCGAGCGTCCAGATGCCGGATGGCTTCTTCTTGGCATAGTTGTCACAGGCCATCTTGGCCAGCACTTTATTCTCGCTAATGCCCACTCGAATGTAGATGCCGGTATCCTTTAGAATCTTCTCTTGCAGGCTTCGCGCAATCTCTTCTGGCGGACCAAACAGCTCTTGGCTTCCGGTAATATCCAAGAATTGCTCGTCAATGCTGTATGGCTCCACAAGATCAGTGTACGTCTGCATAATGGCTGTAATCTCAAGAGAGACCCGAATGTATTCCTGCATTCGAGGGCGAATCACGATAAGATCCGGACACTTGCCAAGCGCTTCCCCAAGACGTTCCGCGGTCGTAATGCCATGCTTCTTCGCCAGAGGACAGGCGGCGAGGATAATGCCTGATCTTCTCGCCGGATCTCCTGCGACGACAACCGGTTGATCGAAGTATTCGGGATGAGCCGCCTTCTCCACGCTTGTATAGAAGGATTGGCAGTCGGCCAGCATAATGACCCTGTTTTTCTTGTCAGGTAGCTTATTCATAATGTTCCCCGCCATTCCATATTGAAATAAGCGCTCAAGCGCGTATGAAGCTCTGCGCGCACATATCCCCACAGCATAGAGCACTTATGATGGTAGCCGCGGCACAGGTAATGGGCCTCGACGCCAAGCTCGGTTCTGCGCTCTTCATAGATCTTGAGCCCGTGAGCACGCATCTGCTTGCGCAGGCGAACAAGATCCATCGTAATCTGATCCTGCGCACGCCGAAGAAGCATGCTGTAAAAGGCGCCCATCTTGAGCGGCGTCTTCCCTAATACGGACAGATCACGCTCCAATGCATCAAGCAGAATCGGCAGCAATACGCATTCCTTAATGAGGTGAAGATCTTCTTCTGTCTCCAAAGGTGCCGCTCGCTTTGTCACAACAATCTCCTCGATCCTTCGCAATAGTTACGTATAAATGGGCAAGCTAGTTGAACATGCAGCTTATACAATATTCTCAATATACACGAACGTACGTTCTTGTATCAATAGGGAATTATTTCTCGCTGTTGTCCAAATTCAAGAAATGCCTCATTAAATGAGTTACCTCGCTGCGGAGCAGTCCCCGCAGCATATAGAAGGAATGCTCGTATCCCTTGCATGAATAGTGCACGCGAATGCCGTGGGGCTGTCTTTCCTGCTCGTGAATGTGAATATTCCGTCTGCGGCACTCACGCCGCAGCTTCGAAGAAGACAAAGCGGCTTGCTCTTCTGCCTGCTCAAGGGCTGCAAGGTATAAATGAGTCATCTTAAGCGGTGCTTGAGTCAGATGGCTCATATCACGCTTAAGCGTGTCGATCACGAGCGAATGAATAACGTATTGCTTGACAAGCAGGGCATCGGCAGCGCGCGAAGCCGGATCTGACGGGAAAGTGGCTTGAGATGTCATCTTGTTCATCTCCTTTTCTAAAGGGACCTTTTATGCGAAATGAAAGGATTACGAACTTATGTTCTTATTGTATTCAATATACCGAACAAATATTCGTTTTTCAAGCCGGGAAAATAAAGATTGGGCTGGAAATGAAGCGCAGTACAGGAGAATTTTACGTAAAGGATAATTTTGGGTGTTGTTCAAGAGGCAGCGTTTACGCTAAGGTTAATTAGAAAGGAAACCCGATTGACTTGGACATGGGCGAGGAGTCAATGGGAGATAGGGGGATGTTCATGATTACGAATTTGACGTTTGAGCGTGTGGCGATGGAAGACACACAGGCTACCTATGAGTTTCAGGGCATGAATGGGGATGAGCCGGTTACGGGCTTGTTTGAGTTGAATTTGAAGCGTTATATGGAGCTAGAGTCAGAGGGCAGCGATGAAGCGCTCCATCATGCCTTGTACTGGCTGTCGCCGATCCAAAGCGATGCGCAGTATTGGGCGGGCATGAGGCTTTTTTTTCGCATTTATAAGCATTATTTGGAGCAAGGCACATACATAGAGCAGGGATAACCGTGAACCTTGAGGGAGTGAAGAGCTTGAAAATAACGCTTCATAAAGGTGAGGTACTCTTCCATCAGGGAGATACGAGCGCTTATTTGTACCGAATTGTAAGCGGACTGTTTAAGGTGACCCACATTCATGAGAATGGCAATGTTGTGATGTTTAACATTTTGTATCCGGGAGAGGTTGTGCCTCATCATTCCTTGATTTCTCCGCAGGAGTATCGCGGCACAGCGACAGCCTTGACGGAATGCAAGGTAGAGCGCATCCTCGCAAAGGACTGGTATGAGGAGCTTGAACACAACAAGGATAAAGCGATTGAGATCGCGAGACTGCTGCAGGAGAAGATCGGTTTTTTGCATCAGCGCATTGATTATATGGCGATCGGCACGCCAGCAGAGCGATTGAGGCTGTTTCAAGAGTGGCTGACCGGCTATGTTCCGTACGAACAGGTGACAGAGCTGTTGACGCAAGAAGAGATCGGGCAGTTCATTGGCGTTAGAAGAGAGACGGTCAATCGCCTCCTGCGGCAGAACAGCCATGAGCAGATGTAAGTATTGAAAGTCTGTAATCCGTGATGGATTGCAGGCTTTTTTATTGCGGGCAAAATGTCAGTTAACAAGCAGAGCCGCTGAATGATGGCTGGGATCATAACAACACGCGATAAGCATTCACGGGAAGAGAAGCAAAGGAAAGCAAGCCGCCATTTCCGTGATGCCCAGTGCAAAGGAAAGCAGCGCATGTTAGGTCTAGGACAATCCGTCGCGCACATAGGCTGGTAGTGTGGGTAATTTATTCGGGTGATAAGCTGCAGGAAGCTGGAGGCTGTAGAAGATAAATCTTGTTGATCTTAAGATTTATGCGGGGCTAAGAAGGAATCTTTCTTTACTTCATCAGAGCATAGGAGGAATGCAGGATGTCTGAGACTGATCAACCGCGAGTGAGATCTGAAACCAAGGCGATCAAAGGGCCGATTCAAGCGGCCGCCGAGGTTCCTCAAAGCTACAACCAAGAGCGAAGCTATGTACCGTTTCGCGGACTTTATGATCCATGTCCTCCACGAGGGCCGAGGACGTATGTGGTTCCACCGAATCAATATATTACGTTTCAGCCTCCCAATTTGCCGCAGTTTACCCCAGCAGAAGCATTAGTTTACGGTACCTTGTGGCCGGCCCTCTTCAGCCCTTATCGACCACAGCGCGGAGGTGGAGCCCAATGAACGAGCACCCGTTTCGTACACCTGAATACCATCAAAGGCTAAGAGAGCTGCAAGAAGTGGACTTTGTTCTGCTTGAGCTAAATCTATATTTGGATACCCATCCGAACGATCAGCAGGCCATTCAGCAGTTCAATCATTACGTAGGCGAGCGAATGAAGCTCGCTCAGGCTTTTCAGGAGCAGTATGGGCCGTTAATGAATTATGGACATTGGTTTTCAGGAAGTCCGTTTACTTGGGCAGAGACACCTTGGCCGTGGCAGATCTGATGGGCGACAAGAAGGAGTGATGGATTACCATTCAAGCGTATTAAGGAGGAATTGCTTTGTGGGTGTATGAGAAAAAGCTGCAATATCCGGTCAGGGTAAGCAAGTGCGACCCTCATATGGCGAAGCTGCTCTTGGAACAATACGGTGGTGCGGATGGAGAGCTTGCCGCGGCTTTGCGATACTTAAATCAGCGCTACACGATCCCTGATAAGGTGATCGGATTACTTACAGATATAGGAACAGAGGAATTTGCTCACTTGGAAATGATTGCCACTATGGTATATAAACTGACGAAGGATGCGACGCCTGAGCAGCTTGAAAAGGCCGGACTTGGCGCGCACTTCGTCGCTCATGACAGCGCCTTGTTCTATAGCAACGCAGGCGGCGTGCCGTGGACAGCGGCCTACATTCAAGCCAAGGGAGATCCGCTTGCCGACCTGTACGAGGATATTGCGGCAGAAGAGAAGGCAAGAGCGACCTATCAATGGCTGATTGATCTGACGGACGATGTGGATTTGCAGGACAGCCTGAAATTTTTGCGTGAACGCGAAATTGTGCACTCCTTGCGCTTTCGCGAGGCGGTTGAGATTATTAAAGAGGATCGCGCGGTGCGAAGAATATTCTAATTCAGGATAGATTGCTGCAGCATATAGGCTTAGAGAGGATGAGGTCAGCCTTCGCAACAGGGTGGCCTCTTTAACTTGGCTCGAAGCTTATGCAGTGCTGCCGGGCGCTGCTGCTTGCCTTAGAAGTCGATGATAACAGTAGCTGCTTTCGCTTTTCATCTGCTATAATAAGGGATCATTTATATGAAATGAAGCAGCAGACGAGGTTGCTGCAAGGGAGAGGACGAAGATATGCCGTTTACTTTTGCGCATCCAGCTTATGCGCTTCCCCTTGAGCGGGTGTTCAAGCGATATATGAGCATGACGGGAATCATCCTGGGGAGCATGGCGCCAGACTTCGAATATTTCATTGCTTTGGAGCCGTATCAGCATATTGGGCACACCTTGAAGGGACTGCTGCTTGAGGCGGTGCCGCTCAGTTTGCTGTTTGCTTTTTTATTTCATCGTATCGTGAAGGAGATGCTGGCCCTTCATTTGCCCTCCATCTGGCAGCTTGATCAGAGAGCCTTTGCTCTTGTCCAAAAGCATGCTTGGGGACTTCGGTCGATTCGGGATTGGATTGTCTTTTTGCTGTCTGTTGCGTTAGGCTTCTATTCCCATGTTGTGATCGATGGCTTTACTCATGCTTCAGGAGCAGCTGTGCGCCGGTGGCCGTGGCTTAGTGAAGAGATAGTAAGCATCCCTATCTATAAATATCTTCAGCATGGCTTGTCGCTGCTGGGACTAGCTATTCTAGGCTTATGGATGCTTAGAGTGCTTCGCAGCATTCCAGCTGACAGCCTGGAGCCGGCATTCATACGCGCGAGCGAGAAATATGCCTATTGGACAATCGTACTGTTGTCCGCTGTGCTGGTGTGGGGATTGAAGCTGATCTTGACTGCTAGCAGCAATCTAATCGGCATAACGGTTGTAGCCAGCTTGTCCGGAACGATGCTTGGCATTTTGCTGGCATCATGGATCATGAGACATAGACATGCAGGAAGGAGGAATAGACAATGAAGGCGGCTCAAGCTTATGAGATTACAGACGCAGCATTAGAAGATTTGGCAGCCATTGTAGCGATATACAATTCAACCATACCGAGCCGCAGCGTAACGGCAGACTTGGAGCCTGTGAGCGTGGAGAGCAAGCTTCAATGGTTCGAGGAGCATTCTTCTGACCATAGACCGTTATGGGTTGTAAAGCAAGGGGGAGAGGTTGCTGCATGGCTCAGCTTCCAATCCTTCTATGGACGCCCTGCTTATAATGGAACGGCGGAGATCAGCATATATATCAGCGAGAAGCATCGCTCGCAAGGACTTGGCAGCCTGCTTGTTGAGCAGGCCCTTCAAGCTTGCCCGCGGCTCAAGCTGGATAGTCTTGTAGGCTTCGTCTTTGGCCATAATGAACCAAGTTTGGGGCTGTTAAGAAAGTATGGCTTTGAACAGTGGGGACTGCTGCCAAGGGTGGCAAAGCTTGATGGTGTCGAGCGCGACTTGGTCATTGTTGGGCGGCGTATTGAGTCGGGGCCGATTTACGACTGAGGTGAGCCTAACTAAAAGGCCTTGATTATTTGGAAGCTTCGCGACCGATAATCAAGGCCTTTATCTGTTCCTTGTGTAGAGATATTAATCCGAGAAGATCGATTTAGTGTAATTATTGGCTTTTTTTATTATAACGAAACAAGGATGTTCCGCTGGGGTCTTTGCAGGTGTACGCTAAGAGAATGAGTTTATAAACTACAAGCCTGCTGGACAAAAAAGCACAGGGCAGCAGAAGACAGCTCCCATCATGCTTAAGGCAGGAGGATGGAAAATTGGTCAAAAAGCTGCAAATCACCAAGGTGCAGACTAAAAAAGTACATGGAGCTCATTTCCTGTTTTTGCTATGATGAGTGGTGCACTTAAGCAGCGGAAGTTCGTTAATAAACGGTGTAAATGGAAGCGGAAATGAGCGCGGCTGAGCAAAAAATGATGATGTCAAAGGAGATGCTATGGGTACGATTCCGAATGACATTTGTGAGGTGCTAAAGCAAAATGAGCAAGCACCTGCACCTGAAGAAATCAAGTATTGGCTGCGATGTGATCGCACGCTGAAGGGAGGCTTTCAGCATACGTATGTGCTGCTGACAGAGAAGGAGCTTGTTCTTGTACATGATCCGCTGACGATGCTCACAGAGACGACGTTTACAGGATATACCGCGGTAACGAACAAAGACAAGTGGAGCAAGCGATTCATCACAAGGTGGAACAAGGGCAGCAAGCACAATACGGTGCAGAAAAGCATATACTCCCGCGACCCGGATTGGAAGGTAGAGTGTCTCGCGGCTGAGCAGATTGAGAACGTCTTCATCGTCAATCTTGTTGCTGCAGGACTGCTAGTCGTGAAGGACTTGAACGGAGAAGAACGAACGTTAGCAGCATTCAGCAACAGCCAGATGAAGAAAGCGACAAGGCTGGTATCGCAATTTGAGAAGCTAAAGAGGCTTGAAGCTTCAAAAGAGGAGCGGGACGAGGAGAAGGGGGCAGGCACCTGCCCAACCTGCGGCATGCTGTATCCGCAGCAGGAGCGCAAAGTATGCCCAAAGTGCATGAAGAAGCATGCGATCTTCAGCAGATTGCTTGGCCTGGCGGGCAAGTATCGCGTATCGATTGTCTTTATTGTGCTGTTCATGCTGCTTAACGCAGGAACGGGACTTGCCATTCCGTACTTGCAGGGGACCGTGCTTTTTGATCAGGCGCTTGGCGGCACCGGCCCTTTTGCAGGACAGATTGCGCTTGTGATCGGCTTGATTATTTTATTTCGAACATTGTCGCTTGTGTTTGGTGTGTTGTTCGGCATGATTAACGCGAGGCTTGGAGCAAACGTGGCCTTTGACCTGAAGTCCGGAGTATTTACGGCGATGCAGCGCTTATCGCTCAGCTTTTTTCAGAAAAAGCAGACTGGCCAGTTGATGACAAGGGTGAACAATGATGCCACTGAGCTGCAATTTTTCTTTGTGGACGGGATTTCCTACTTTATTGTCAATGCAATGAATATTGTAGGTATTGTCATCATCTTGCTGTTGATGGATTGGAAGCTTACCTTATTATGCTTTATCCCAATGCCATTTGTGATGATTATCATCCGTCAGGCATTCCCGAAGCTGTGGCGCTTGTCATGGCGGAGGCATCGACGTGTGGCTGTGATGAATGCGATCATCAGCGACACGACAAGGGGAACGCGTGTGGTTAAGGCCTTCGGCAAGGAGCGGCAGGAGATGGATCGCTTCCAGCATTCCAATATGGCCTTTGCAGGGGCTGAGCAGAACTTTAATAAGATGAACAGCACGGTATTTCCGATTTTGACGATGCTGACGCAGTTTGGAGGCTTGATTATTTGGGCCTTTGGCGGAGCGAAGGTCATGCAGGGCGAACTGACTTTTGGAGTGCTGATGACGTTTATCAATTACATTTTCATGCTGTATGGCCCGATCCAATTTATGAACAATATTGCAGGCTGGTGGTCGTACTGCATGTCCGCGGCACAGCGCATCTTTGAGATTCAGGATGCGGTGCCGGATGTGAGCGAGAAGAAGGATGCTATTCATCTAGAAGTGATTCGCGGCGAGATTGAGGTCGATGATATCTCATTTGGCTATGAGCCGAACAAGATGATTCTGAAGCAGGTGACGATGCATGCGCGCCCAGGCCAAATGATCGGTGTTGTCGGGCACTCAGGCGCAGGGAAATCAACGCTTGTGAACTTGATTTCGCGGCTATACGACGTCAATGAAGGCGAGATTCGAATCGATGGTCACGACGTGCGGGACCTGTCCTTCGATACGCTGCGCAGCCATATTGGCATTGTCTCGCAGGAGACCTATGTGTTCATGGGAACGATTGCCGAGAATATTGCGTATGCGAATCCAGACTGTACGCTGGCTGATATTGTGCATGCGGCCAAGATTGCCAAAGCACATGACTTTATTGAGAAGCTGCCAGACGGATATGACACCATTGTCGGCACAGGCGGCCACAGCCTATCAGGCGGAGAGAAGCAGAGGTTATCGATAGCAAGAGCGATTCTGCACAACCCGTCGATTCTCATCTTGGATGAAGCAACTGCTTCGCTGGATACCGAGACGGAGCTTCAGATTCAAGAAGCGCTTGAGATGCTCATTCAAGGGCGAACGACTATTGCCATCGCGCATCGATTGTCTACGCTTCGCAACGCCGACTATCTTATTGTGATGGATAAGGGCAAGGTGATGGAAGCAGGGACGCATGATGAACTGATGCATCTTGAAGGCATGTATTACGAGTTGGTTCAAAAGCATGACAAGGCGCTGCAAATGAGAGGAGTTGGTTGATATGCCGCATGACGAGACGGTGCAGCGAGAAGGAGCGGCAAACGGGACGGTATCCTTGGCCGAGGCCGCCAAAATCAAATATTTGACCCCTCACAATGCTCGATTTGTGCGAACCAAAGGGAATATGCTCAGTGTGACGGTGGAGAACAAGGCCTATCCGTCGGTCTACCTTCACTGTTCCTTTCCCCATTCCAACCGCAATCAGTACATATCGGTGCGGACGCTAGAGAATGAGGAAGTGGGCATGATCGAGTCATTGGATGACTTCCCGGCGGAGTTGGCGGAGCTTCTTAAGGAGCAGATTGCGATCCGTTATTTTGCTCCTGTCATTTCCAAGGTGCTTGCGATTAAGGAAGAGTTCGGCTACGCCTACTGGGAGGCAGAGACACAAGCGGGACGATGCCGATTTACCGTTCGCAATGGCGGCGGGAATGTGAAGCTCGTGTCAGATCAGAAGCTGCTTATTCAGGACGTGGATGGCAATCGCTTTTTGATTGAACGGCTGGATCAGCTAAGCGAAAAGGAATATCGAATGGTGGAGATGTGCCTATAAAGGAATCCGCCTGCTGAGGAGAATATAGGAGGATAGCCATGAATCTCTGCTTTGAGCTGTCGGAGCAAGACGAACGAGCGGCAGCGCAGGCTGTCGGGGAGAAGATCCGCTATTGTGTGCCTGCTGACCTCACGCTTACGGGGCGTAGGACGGAGGGCTACCTCGTTGTTGGTGAGGAGCGCTATGGCATCATCCAGGATGGAGAATGCAAGGAGTCGCATGCCATCCATGAGGCGACTGAGTATAAGGTGATTCCGTTGGTAGGCAACGTCTTGCTCGAGGCGAAGGAACAGGATGGGTGCCGAATTGCAGCAAGGGCTTCCATGCAGCATGCAGCAAGATATGCCTATATCGCGCAGATTCTCACCAGTGTAGCGAGCGAGAAGCCGATTCGAATTTACAATCAGGAAGCAGAACCGGCCTGTGCAACATGCGGGGGGCCGCTCATTAGAGGAACACGCATTTGTCCCAAATGCATTAACAAGGCTGCAGCCTTCAAGCGTCTATGGGGAGTGTCTATGTCTCATTGGAAAATGCTTACCTTGGGCGTGCTGCTGCTGTTTGCGATGACAGGATTGTCATTGCTGGGTCCTTATCTTCAAAAAATACTCATTAATGCTGCGCTTGAGCCACCTTCAGGCCAGCAGGCTGATATGCGTCTTTTTATGATTGCGATTGCTGGAATGGCAGGGGTGCTAGTTGGGGGAGAACTGCTCACAATCGCGAAGGGACGGATTATGACGAGCGTGAGTTCGAATATTGCGGCAGATCTGAGAAAGCTCGTATTTGACCGCATTCAAGCACTGTCGCTTGGCTTTCTGACTTCCCAGCGCGCAGGCGATATTATGAATCGGATCACCTCAGACACAGATCGGATCCGGAATTTGATTCAAGAAATCTGCACGATGGCGATTCTGCAGCTTATTACATTGGTATCTGTAGGCGTGCTGTTGTTCCAGAGCAATGCGATGCTTGCGGTTATTGTGATTCTGCCCGCCCCTCTTGTCGCCTATCTGCAGGTGTATATTTGGCGCCGAATCCTAAGGAAGCTTTCCCATAAGCAGTGGCGCATTCATGACAAAGCGAACTCTTTCCTGCACGATGTGTTAAGCGGCATTCGAGTGGTAAAGTCGTTTGGCAAGGAAGCGCGGGAAATACAGCGCTTTAGGGACTACAATACGCAATTTGCCCAGGCAGCGATTCAGACGGAAAAGGTGTTCAGTATGCTGTCCCCGATCTCCAACTACCTGATTCAGATCGGGCAGTATATCGTCTTGCTTGTAGGCTGCAATTTCATTGTGGGCGGCACGCTCAACATCGGCGAGCTGGTTCAGTTCACCAGCTATGCGGCAATGATCTATGGTCCGCTAACATGGCTCATGTACATGCCGAGATGGGTAACGAATGCGGTGATTGCAGTGGATCGCGTATTCTCGGTTATTGATGAACAGCCTGAGATCATGGATACAGAGCATTCAGTTAAGCACTCTATTCAGGGGCGGATTGAGTTCCGCAATGTCACCTTCGGCTATAAGACGTATGAGCCGGTGCTTAAGGATATTCATGTGGAGATCAAGCAAGGTGAGATGATCGGGCTGGTCGGGCATTCAGGCTCCGGCAAGTCGACGATGATCAATCTAATCTCCCGCTTCTATGATGTCACTGAAGGCGAATTGCTCATTGATGGTGTCGATATTCGCCACATCCAGCAGGAGGCGCTCAGATCACAGATCGGTGTTGTCCTGCAGGAAACGTTCCTGTTCAGCGGCACCATCACCGACAACATTCGTTACTCGAAGCCGGAAGCCACCTTGGAGGAAATCATTCAGGCGGCAAGAGTAGCGAATGCCCATGAGTTTATCATTCAGCTGCCTGATGGCTATGATACGAGATTGGAGGAGAACGGGAACAATCTCTCAGGAGGGGAGCGGCAGCGAATTGCGATTGCGCGCGCCGTGCTTAGCAATCCAAGCATTCTAATCTTGGATGAAGCCACGGCTTCCTTGGATATCGAGACGGAGGGGGTCATTCAGGAGGCGCTGCAGCGAGTAACGGAACATCGCACTACGATTGCCATCGCGCACCGATTGTCTACACTTAGGAATGCCGACCGTCTGTTTGTCTTGGAAAAAGGGGAGATCGCGGAGATCGGCACGCATACGGAACTGATGGAGAAGCAGGGGATTTATTATAAGCTCATTATGGCGCAGCGCAATATGGCAAAGCCGAAGAAAATAAGTTCTGTGCAGGAGAAGTCTGCCGCATCGGATTCGTTGTCTGCACAAGCGGTTACGAATTAGACGAATTAGATCAATAGAAAGCCCATTCATCATGGGCAAAGATATGAAGAAGGAAAGAGCACATGAGGTCTCGCTTGAGACAGGATCATGTGCTCTTTGTTGTTATTGTAGCAGCGAAGAAGAATGAAACTTCAAATAGCGAAGGAATTAGGGTACACCTCGTTTTTTATATATTGTATAATTGTGGAATAAATAGGAAGTACATTGTATAAGTTGAGTTATCAAAGGAGGGATGAGTTGTGCAGGCAGGGTTCTGGATACGATTGGGCGCAGCGATCTTGGACGGCATCATCATAGGCATACCGGTAAGTTTGTTTACTGCTATTATGTTTTCTGACTACTATGTAAAGTTCATGAACAACCTGCTCATGGGTCTGTATGGCCTATTGGTTCCTGTAATGTGGGCAGGTTATACGATTGGGAAGAAGATATGCAATATCCGAATTCAGAAGCTAGACGGCACCGAGCCTACGATTGGGACCATGCTTCTTCGCAATGTGGTAGCTGGCGTCATTTATGGCGTGACCTTTGGCATTGGACTGATCGTAAGCGCCTTTATGGTGGGCTTAAGGGAGGACAAACGAGCCGTTCACGATTTTATTGCAGGCACAGAAGTCGTGCATGATTAAGCATAAGGCGGTCTGAAAGGAGCGTTCTGAGGTGTGGAGTATAGCTGTGCTGGTTATCGAACTGTTGGCAGATGATGTGCCCATGTGGGTAAAGGAGCAAAGAGATCGTCTTCGGGCTCGTTATATTCTCTTTCGATTTAGACGAGAACATTGGATGGAAAAGGAATGTCGGGACGCGAGATTTTGCAGAGCCTTGATTCACAAGCACTATCCCCGCTGCCTTCTGTTTGACTTGCATTATCGCAAGCAGTTGTTGGAGATGCCTGGCATGCGGACAGACTTTATACGCTTAGTAAAGACAACCTATGGAGAGTCTTAGTGATAATAGCGACAGCGGATGAGACAAATGAGGAAGCTTCGAGCAGGGATGATAGGTGAGGGGGGTGGTGGTGTGGCGCCGCGCCTATTCTTGCTTGGCACTTGAAGGCGATGAAGCAGTCGTGCGCTGCCTGAGTGTTGAAACCTGCAGCTATCCCTATGCGTATTAATGGTTAAGTTCAAATAATGAGGGGAGCAGTGAGCAATGGGACTATTTGACGGATTGATGGGCAACGCATCAGAGATTAAGCCGCAGGAAGTGGAGCAGGAGCTTCGTCCGATTCTGACAGAAGGAGAAGCAGTCGAATCGGTATTTAAGGTTATTCGGGACATGTTTGTATTTACGAATAAACGACTCATCCTGATTGATAAGCAGGGCATTACAGGGAAGAAGACGGACTATCATTCTGTGCCTTATAAGAGCATTAGCCACTTCAGTGTAGAGACTGCAGGCACCTTCGATGTGGATTCGGAGCTCAAAATCTGGATTTCCAGCGGGGTTGAGCCGACGATTAGCAAAGAATTCCGCAAGGATTCTAATGTATTTGCCGTACAGGCGACATTAGCAAAGCACGTGCTGAAGTAGAGTTTTAAGCTTGCGCCTTGGGGCTTGCCCCTGGGCTTTTCTTTTTTTATGCTTATATGAACCCAAGTACTTTAGACCTTTACATCCTTGTGCAATCTGCTTTACAATCCGCTGCGTTCCTATCATAGGCGTCCTGATGATTCGGACTCGTCGCATACGATGATCCGTAGAAATAGGATTTGCTGTCGGGATAGTTTTGGTATAGATCAGAGTTCTGTCTTGGAGTCTCACTTCCATTCATCTTGTGAGTCTTAATCCCATATGTGGGGGCGGTCAAGGCCCAACGTTCGCATATAGTCAAGCAGTTGGCCTGTATGAACAGATTCGTGGTAAGCAATGCGCAATAACATGCCGCCGAGCGTTTTAACATAAGCACCGACATCTAAGAGGTCTATTTTGATTTGTTCCAAGTCGTCTTCACGAATGGTCTGGATGTATTGCAAGAATTCCTCGCGATAAGGCTGGGCAAACGCAAGTTCATCCTCTACAGATAGGAATGCTCTAGCTTCAAATGGATTGACTACATTAGACAGACCTTTACTGCCTCGTCCTTTAAGAACCTGGTGAAAAAGAAATTCGCCTTGCAATAGATGTCTAATGATTTCAGCGCAAGTAAGAGCGTCAGGGTCAGGTTTCCAATGTAATTTATCCTCGGGAATCGCTCTCCATACCTTAATGCTCCTGCTTCTAATTTCTTCAAAATTGGAAATGATCAGATCTATCGCATTCATATAAATGCCTCCTCCTTGTCTTAAAATCAGGTAGATTATACTCATTCATTTGTATAGAAGCAATAATTTACATGAAATATCATCCAATTGTATGAAAAAAAGCGGCGCCAAGAACGATAGCATGGGGACTGAACCCATTGTTCTTTGATGCCGCTTTATATTTAGATCGTATCGACGTTTTCAATAGGGGATGCTATGTAGCACTCTAAGCTTGACGCTGAAACGTCGCTTTGCGATAAACACGAACACACCACTTGAGAGCAGGCTCGGTCTGGCGATGTAAAATATGCACGATAAATGCGCAGATGAGAGCAAGTGCCATGCCGCCAAGCACATCAAACGGGAAATGCACGCCTACGAATACGCGGCCAATTCCAATCAAGGATGCAAGAGCGAGCATTAGGATGCCGATTCTCCGCTTTACTAGAAGCGCGGCAAAGGCCAGCGAGAAGGCGAAGGTGCTGTGATCGCTCGGAAACGATGGGTCTGCATCATGGGTAACCAACTGATTGACCGTCAAGCTGACAAAAGGACGAGGGTGATCAATCATTGGCCCGATCACAAACATGCCTATTCCGAGAGCAAGCATAGCGGTTAATACACTATTAAAGGCGATGCGCTGATTCTCAAGCTTACCTGTGAACCAGAGCACCACCATTATTCCGATCATGACCCACACCAGTTTTTCTGCAAAAAACGTCATTGCTTCATCAAGATAGCCGTTGCTTCCAGCAAATTGATTTACAAATTGGAACAAACTTTCATTCAATGGAACTTCCTCCTTTACAAAATCTTAACACATTATAAGGAAGGAAGCTTAAGAGAAGCTTAAATCGTGTACATCTTCGTTATGATTTTATCTTTGCAAGTGCTAATGTTTTTCTTAACAACGACAGTGGAATTTCAATATTGTCTTCCCCAGCATGGTGAGAACCTTCGCGCCGGCGTTTCTCGCCCAACAAGTAGTAGTAATCCAGCTGATTATGGTTGCTGATCATCCAATAGGTGGGCATGACGTATTCCGGATGAAACCATTCAATGACCTTGGTCTGGGGAGCGGCAAAGGCCAAATTAGCCAGTGCAGCACCATGGATAGACACAATAACCTTAGCTTGTGAAAATAACTGGATCTGTTCTGCTACGCTCAGCGACTCCAGATCATAGCGGACAAAGCCCTGGCGAGCAAGCAGTTGATACACCGCTTCCTCGTTTACGACCTTGCGAATGCCTGCTTGCCTGCGGCTAATGTAGATGCGCTCCGCGGATTGAAACGAGGAGTCGCGATAAGGAAGCAGCATGCTGCGAATCGTGCGTGTTGCCCACTTCGGATATTCGGCATGCATGATGGAGGAGGGAACGACGAGCTCATCAGCTTGAAGATACGTCTCTGGAGAGGTTTTGATCATCGCCTCCTCATGAAGGCCAAGCATCGCAAGCGTCTCATAATAGAATCCTGCCCACACATTCGGATTGATGATCAAGTGGTCGTAGGGATGGTGCCGCAGCATGCGCAGCCTTGGCAGTACATCGTAGAGCCAATGAAAGTAGTTGCCGGCTCCACAGAAAGTAAGTACAGCCGCACGGCCGGACAGGCGCTGGAGCAAAGAAGGCTTCCACGCTTGAAAGATAGAATGACCATCACCCTCAATGATGGTGTTGGTTGGACGATGATAATCAACGGATACATCCGATAATAACAAATTGTCGGGTGTTATTATTGCTCCATATGCTCCCCATACACGCCCATTTGGAATTGTGGCGACAAAGCCTTTATGCGGCTTGCGGCCATAGCCCCACAGGTAGCGATGAATAGGGTCGTGAATGCTTTTAGCCGTAATATAACGTGTCCATTCTCCAAAGGAAAAGGGCTGATAGCTGCTCGTATCATATGCACCCTGCACAGATTGAATCCAGTCGAAGGTCGTCATATGCCCTCTGGGAGGAGTAGATTCAAGCGAACTCATCCGATGCCCTCCGATCTATTTTTTCTACTATTCATATTCGTAGAGAGAGAAATCGGTGTTTCTGTAGATCGGAGATGTTTCGATCTATTGTGATGGGAATATGCAAAGACTCCGTCTCCCGAAGTGAATGTGCACCGAAGCGTACACTCACAATGGAGAGACGGAGTCTTGTTAAGCTTCTATATATGGTTGCGGGCTTGAAGCCAGCTTAGCATTTGAAAGCAGCTTGATTACCGTCTAGATAATCACCAGCACAGTCCATTGCGATATTCATCCATCTCATCAATCGCAGTGGACAAGAATGGTGCTCACTCCGGATAAGAAGATACAGATTCAAGCAAGCGGCGATAGGCGGCATCGAAAGCCTCAGGATTCGTATTCACCTCTTTAAAGCTCGTCATGCAGGAGGCCGCAATGTCCTGCGCCAGCTCAGGATGATGCTTCCCAAGGCTTCGCAGCAGCTCATAATCTTCAACGCCAGCACGCATCGCTTCTAAGCGCATGCTGAGGAGCGGTCCATCTGGGCCAGGATACACCAAGTGCGTATCCCCCGCGGGAACGCGCCGATTATGCACATGCGGCGCAAGCAAGGGATTAGTGAGTTCAAAAGGATCTTGATCCTTGAAGTAATAATTAAAGCCCCAGTGCAAATAGCCAGCGAGATCGTATTTATAATTGCCCCAGTGGAGATAGCGAGTCTTAAGCAGCGGGAAGTCTAAAAATCGATTGAGATACTCGCCGCCAGGATTCCAGCATGTATAGAACCACAGCATATCTCCGAGCTTGCGATAGTCCTCATAAGCCTGCCGGTTTAATTCATATTCCTTGTTAGTTGGCACCCAAATGTCGACTGCGCCAGCGACACTCGTATTGATCACGGCATCGATAAGCGGAACACCGGGAAGGCACTTCCGAACAATGCCTGTTAGAACGCGATAATCTGCTGCAGAAGGCTCGATGGGTTCATCTGCAACATGCTGAACGAGAAGCGGCAGCCAGCCCTTCTGGTCCAGCCAGCTCCGCCATGCCGCCAGATATCGGGAGATAAACTCATAGCCTTCTTTTGAAGTGGCCTGAATGCTGGGATCGCTGCTAAGAACAAATGTAGGGTCCTCCCAATTGATTCTTTTGCCGACATGCCCGCCTTCAATATGAGTGAAGCCAAGCTCAAGACACAGGGCAACGAGACGCTCTGCTTTGGTAAAATCAAAATGATAGCCCCCATCCGCTTGCTTCTCGATATCCACAAACGCATGGTCCACCATAACATGCGTTTGTCTGCAGCGTCTCATCGCCTTCAAATACTGTTCAAGCATCGACCAGAAGGGCTCTGACCAGAGCTCAAGCCCATGGCGGTCAGCGATATTGCGGATTGAATACCAATTCGTAATCTGCAGATGTCCTTTCGCAGGAACACGTGCGGCAGATACCTCAAGATAGACAGGAACAGCATAAGCGTGTTCGTTGACGCGGATCGTTAATTGTCCGTGGTATGCTCCTGCCGATACATGTTCAGGAATGTCCCAGCACAGGTAATAGGCAGCCGTCGGCGCTGGCGGCATAGAGCTCCCATGGACAGGAATCAGAGCGTCATACACCCGAAATGGAGCTTGCCGCGTTACATAAGAAGGAGCGGAAGTCCCAACGGGTATAGTAGATACATCAACATCCGTATTCTCGTTAACCTGTACATCTAGAAGTTGGAATGCAAAGAAGGCTAGCCCAGCCTGATTAGAATGAGAATCAGGCTGTTCGGATTGGAATGTAAAGACAAGCTCAGACTGCTCAGGAAGAGCATTCATAAGAATTTGACAGCTTGCAAAGGAGTCGCGTGCGCTGATTAAGGAGATACGAGGGTCGCTGGAATCAGTAATGCTCTGATCGGGATAAAGCCATTCGTTCGCAGAATAGACTTGCAGCTTCATAACCGTCACCTCTTGTGTGTTGTCTTATCGTTAAGGCATCATAGATATTGAGACAGATAGCAAGAAGATGCTAATTGCTTTGATTTGTAGCTTCGGTAATTTTGATTTGAGATTCTTCTTTTAATTCGCGCAGAAAGGATGCAATATCCATATCCGAGGTGGAGAACTTCAGCATGGATCCGCTAATATCCACATATTTGTCCCAGGTGCTGATCTTGGCTGGCGGCAGTCCTGGTGACACCTCATAGAAGGCTGCTACATTTTTCTCTGCGAATACTTCCACCTCTTCACCAAAGTGGCTGACTACTTCTTTGTTGTTGAATAACGGAGGGGCATCGCCAATCTTGGCAAGATTGGTTTGATGCTCGGGTGAGAGATAAGCCATCAGCACCTTGAAGGCCGCATCCTTATGCTCGCTGTACTTGTTAATGACAAGCAGGTTGCTTCCAGCAGGAGGCGCAGCTTCTTGCCCGTCTCCCCAGACTGGCAGCGGGGCAGCTTCCATATTTGCCGCGACTTCAGGATCGCCAACTCCCCAGCGCAAGTATTCAATCCAGGATACAATCATGCCTACGTTCTTTTTGGAAAATTCATAATCTTTGCGCGCCTCAGGATCTTCATTGAAGATGCCAGGAATGCTGTAGATTCTCTTCATTAGCTCTAGGTAACGCGTGACAGCCGGCTCTTTATCAATCAATACCTCTCCTGTGTCGGGGTCCGTTAGGTTGACGGCCAGCTGGGATAAGGGGATGGTGACCTCACCAGAGGCAAGTCCAGGTCCCATCTCCAGCCCGCGATATTGAATGCCATCGCGCTCGGCTGTCATTTGCTTGGCAAGCTCAACGACTTCATCCCAAGTCAGACGTTCCGTTGGATACTCTACACCGAACTTATCGAACACCTCTTTGTTATACCAAATGCCATAGGGACTATATTGAATAGGGAAGCCCAGGATTCTTCCTTGTCCCTCCTTGTCGAGTGCTCGCATGGTAGCAACAAGTGAAGCATCGAGCGTATTCAGATCGAATTGATGCTTGGCAATCATGTCATCGAGTGGCTCAATCATGTCAAGCTCGAATAATGGATCAAGCCCCCAGTTGGCAAAAATAATATCCGGCACAATTTTCTGGGCATTCAACTCCTGGAGGGGCTCAAGCTCAGCTCTGGCATCAACGAGCTCAATGGTCACGTTTGGCAGCAGATCTTCAATACCGCGATAACGCTGCTCAAAAGCATCAGGACCCCACGGATACAAAACCTTGATCGTAACGGGTTCGTCGTTGTCTGCGTTTGCTGGTTCTGAAGCGGAATTGCTGTTCGTATTCGATTCTGTCGCGTTTCCTGAGGAAGCCTCTGTGGGAGCATTAGATGACGATGTACAGCCAGAGAAGATCGCCGTTAACATAAGAATGGCAATGAGCAGCATACTCTGATAGCGTTTTCGATTAGACATACCCTTAACCCCTTTCGTTTATAGACAACATCGATTCGGCTTGTTGCAACAACTCCATTATAGGGAAGCAGGTGTTAATTTAGTGTTAAGTCGCGCAGCAGCGCTTTAATTTGATGCAACCCTAGCACCCTTTACGGTGTTAATATTGAGATAGGGATGAAACGGAGGGATGGACGTGAAGAGAAGCTTTCACATCTTATTTGATAAAGGATGGAGACATTTCGTGGCTTGCATATTCATGTGCTTATGTTATATCGCTTTGTTTTTATCCAAACTCGGAGAAGAAGACAGATGGCTGCAGCTTCTATTTGTTCTGATTATTGGAATGACTTTGTGGGAATGCGCAACATTTATATATGCGCGCAGCCAGAAGCCAAAAGTGCTGGTGCTGGAAGAAGAGGGGATGCTGCTTAATGGAGCACGCATACATCAGAATGAGATTGAGAAGATCATGCTGACCCATTATTTTCGTGATCCAACTGTAGGGATTCTCCCTGTGAAGCGGCGATGGGTGCCTCGCCGTTATGTATTTCGCTTCAGTGAAGATGGGAGCGTACAAGCGGACGAACTCCGAGCATGGGCGAAAGAGAGAGAGATCAAGGTGGTCTATCAGAAGTTCTTGCGATGGTAGCCTAGGTTGTACAACCATCCCATCATTTTATTCAAGGAAATGTGAGTTCTGGGTACAGATGTTAATCTTTCGTGTGATCGACGGATAATAGAGCATTTGCGAGCATTTTCAATAGGAAGCTGATCTTTCCTAGGATCAGGCTCGGCAGGCAGCGATTCATCTCGATATATATTTAACAAGGGCGTTATATTCCGCATTGGTCCGGTTTGGAGCGCATATACATTGTGGTATAATAATGTTAGTTGAGGTTAACCCAAATACACATGAAGAAAGGATCAGGATACCAATGCGTCCCCGAAGGATGATGCCCCAAAGGACAATCTGGAAACGTTATGATCTTTCCTACATCTAGCTCCTCTCGCAGGCTTGATTGACGTCTAAGACCGAATCAGACTGACTGCGGAGGATGAACAATTTATGATGATTCGAAGGATGAATTCCTCATATTGCACCCTGCACGTCAGTTGCAAACAACAATTGCGAAGGACGAGAGGGTATCAAGATGAGGAGAAACGAACAATTACGTAAGATAGGTTGGATGTTGTTAGGATCAATTCTGCTTGCCGTAAGTTATTATCACATTAATTTTCAGAATAACTTGGTGGAAGGCGGATTTGTAGGACTTGCGCTGATCGGGAAGTATACTTTGGATTGGTCGCCAGCTCTTACTGTATTAATGCTGGATATTCCGGTGTTTATTGTGGCTTGGTTTTTGAGCGGTCGTCAGTTTATTCTGAACACGGCCATTGCAACGGGAACGTTCTCGCTCGCTTATGAGCTGTGCGAACGCTTCTCACCGATTGTACTTAACTTTGGTTCAAATTTGTTTTTGGCTGCCGTGCTGTCAGGACTATTGACAGGACTAGGGGCAGGGCTTGTGCTCCGATTTGGCGGAGCGACGGGCGGCGACGATATATTAGCCTTGATGCTGAGTCGCGTGTCCAAGTTAAGTGTAGGAACTGTTTTTATTCTATTCGACGTGGCGGTATTATTGCTATCATTGTTTTTCCTGCCACTGATGGATATCTTGTATACGATTTTGGCTGTGAGCATCGCCGGTCAAGTGATTACTTGGACGATGCAAGCTGGAACAGCCCGCCGTGCGCATACAAGTTCGGCGAAGCCGGCCCCTGCGACAGCAGTGCGGCATCAACACGGATAAATGAATATCCAAGGAACCGATGTATCGAGGGATACAGACGGTTCCTTTTTCTGTTTTTATGGCGAAAAATAGCTCTTTTCCCTAAGTAGAATGCATGTTCGTCCAAACGCCAGCATATGTTTGTCAGTATAGGAGGATGAGATCCTCTATCGGGATTTAGAGCGTGAGCTTAATACGAAAGAGCTGTACCCTATGTCGAGCAAGGAGGGGATACGCATGGAGCCTGTAATAAAAGGTGTGTTGGATAAGCTTCCGCCTTGGAGCTACCAGTTGTTTGCGGTTGTTATTGCCGTTGGCATTATTTTTTATTTTGTTAAAACGCTATATGTAAATAAGCGCTTCAGCGATATGATCTCAGACGTATTGCGCCGAGACGACCGTATTCATACGTATCAGGAAAAGATGGATGCGATGCGTGAGAAGCAGGAAGAAAGCGAGCAAACCGTTCAGCAGACATTATCAGCCATACGCAACTTCGAATCCTTTTTGAATACATTCAATGATCTGCGGCTGGTAAAAGACCCTTATCTGGTTCTCACGGAATCCTCCTTTTTGCTTCAGCGCATGCTCGATATGCTGGCGATTGATATGAAGCTCAAGCCAGGCGTCCATCACCGGTGCGGCATATGGCTGTATGAGGACCAGATGCTGACCCTTCGGTTTTCCTCAGCAGGCTTTCCGAAGCACTATGTAGGCGAGCGCGCGCTGCATGTGGATCGATCGGTTGCTGGGCGGTGCTACCGCAAGCAGGCGATTGTTCAGATTGCAGATGTGACAAAGGATGAAGACTGGGAACGCAATGTAGAATCCAAAAGCCCCTACAAAGCACTGCTATGCTTGCCGTTAGGCAGCTTTGGCGTGTTAACCATCGATGGCCTGGAACCGTTCCATGAAGCAGGACGGGCAATCGGCGAAATATATGCAGGTCTCGTTATCAGCGTGCTGACAGAGCATACGCGCTCCTTCGATCGCTGGGCGATGCATGCGGTTGGGACGGCTGGGCTGATGGGAAAGGACTTTCCTGAAGAAGAGGATGCTTAGCATGTAAGAGAAGCTTGGTATAACGGATATAAATTAGCAAACACTACCTCTCATAAGAATAGGGAGGTCGTGATATGTATCATTCTCATACCGTGCTTTGGGGCAAGCGGCTAGCGATATGCTTCTTCATCGGGATGCTTCTGGCTGCAGGCTGGAGCAGCGGCAGCAAGAGCAGCTTCGCACTAGAGCGAGACATGGAATTACTGGATCAGGATAAGCAGGCGGCATCCAATAAGAAGCGATCTGCTGATGGCCCGTGGGCAGCCTTCGTTCGTCAAGGTCAGTTGTGGATAAACATAGCTGGCAAGGAAACAAGACTGATCCGTGAATCGACAGTATCTCGTCCCAGATGGTCGCATGACGGTTCCCAGATTGCTTATACGCTGCACGACAAGGAATGCTGGGTCTATCAGCTGCACACTAAGCGAGCATTGAAGCTGTCTGACGACGCTCGCTCCTATCAGTGGTCGCCAACCAAGAATGTGCTTGCCGTTCAAGAAGGGAAGCTGTTGAGCCTTTATGATGGGGCGTCTAATGGAGACTCTGTTCAGCTTAAGCCAGTCATCAGCGGTGTAGGAAACTACAGCTGGCAGCCAGGAGGAGAGCGATTCCTTGTCTCTTCTCAAGCAGCGCTGCTGCCATCAGGCTGGACTCAGGTTCAATTGTACAGTGTTCCTGAGGATGCCAAGATGGACTCAGGTAAAGTCCAGCTTCTATATACTCTCCCTGCCCAAGAAGATGATTTTTTTGCTGTAGGAACAAGTATTTTCAAGTGGTCGCCCGATCAGGAGTGGGTCGCTTTTTATGCTGTTCCGACTGCTTCTCTCTCCGCGGACGGCAACACGCTCTGCATGCTGTCGCGTGATGGCAAGTGCTTCTATACGCTCAACATGATGCTGAAGGAGCCAAATTGGTTTCAATGGTCACGAGCTAAGACTCCGCTGCAGCTTGCCAACATAGCAGGGGGCGGCCGGATGACAGTGGAGAATAAGCATCTCGTCGTAAATACGGCGCCTGCTTCGCAAGGGAAAAACAACACCCCTGAGGGGTATGCGGACCGTGATCTTGCTTGGGTGGATGACTCCCGAATCGTCGTGTCGCGCTCCAAGGAAACCGAGTGGTCAGAAGACGAGTCCAAACGTCCGCTTCCTCGACTCGTCATTCAGAACATGGATGGCCCTAAGTCTCATGCGCTAACGAGCCCGCCATCTGGATGGGGCGATTTTTATCCATATGTTGATGATGCTTGGGACAGGCTGACTTGGGTGCGAACAGATCGCAAGCAGGCTCAAGTCTGGGAAAGTGCAGTGGCGGGAACGCATCACCGTCTCATGATTCGACAATTGGATGTCCCCGAGTCCTATTACGAACGCTGGGACTGGTCAGAGGTGCTGGATTGGCATTCTACTTAAGCTTGGGCTGAGGGTGCTGTGTTTGGAAAAAATAAATAGAAGCTGTTCTCCCGTTGGAGACGGATGGCAGGCTGTGGTAAGATGAGGGTGTTGTTAAGTATCCATCCGGGATACTGGGTGAACTCAGATAGGGGTGAATAGATATGATGGGAGCGTGCACGGTAGGCTTCAGGTTCGATATCTACTACCGTTGATGAGTTATACTTCCAACGATTATTAACACCATACGGAGGTATAACGATATGAATGAACAAGTACAGCGTGCGATATTGGTAGGTGTAAACCTTAATCAGCAGAGCAACTATGATTTTGATTATTCCATGCTTGAGCTAGGTAACTTAGCTGAGGCCTGTGAGGTTGAAGTAATTGGGCAAGTGACCCAGAACCTAGAGAAAGTCAATCCATCTCATTATATTGGAACAGGCAAGATCGACGAGGTTAAAGAGCTGCTCACGATGCTTGATGGCAACTTGGTCGTCTTTAACGATGAACTGTCTCCATCCCAAATTCGCAATCTTGAGCGTGATCTGGACTGCAAGGTTATTGATCGCACGCTATTGATTCTCGATATCTTCGCAGAGCGTGCGAAGACGCGCGAAGCTCAGCTTCAAGTAGAGGTTGCGAAGCTTCAATATATGCTGCCTCGATTGGTTGGCCTGCGTGAATCGCTAGGACGCCAGAGCGGCGGGGTTGGTACGAAGAACAAAGGAGCCGGGGAGACAAGGCTTGAGCTTGATCGCAGACGAATCGAAGATAAGATCACGGCCCTTCGACGAGAGCTTGACACGGTTGTCGCGCACAGACAAGTGCAGCGGAAGCAGCGCAAGAAAAACGATCTGCCTGTGGTATCGCTGGTCGGCTATACGAATGCGGGCAAATCAACGGTCATGAACGCGATGATGAATCGATTCAATCCCGATTCAGGCAAGCAGGTATTTGAAAAGGATATGCTGTTTGCAACCTTGGACACGTCGGTGCGTGAAGTGCCGCTGCCGGATAACAAAAGCTTTTTGCTTACAGATACGGTAGGCTTCGTCAGCAAGCTTCCGCATCATCTGGTCAAGGCATTCCGTTCCACGCTGGAAGAGGTGGCAGAAGCTGATCTGCTGATCCATGTTGTGGATTATGCCAATGAGAATCGAGAAGAACTGATCCGCATTACCAATGATACGCTGGAGGATATCGGAATTCGCGATATTCCTGTCGTTTATGCGTATAACAAGTCGGATCTAATTGAGATGGCCATTCCAAAAGTGGAAGGCGAGCATATTTACATGTCCGCGAAGCGGGGAATAGGCATTGAGGAACTCGTAAAGCTTGTTCGCAGCCATATCTTCAAGGATTATGTGAAGTGTGAAATGCTGATCCCTTATGACATGGGACAGTTGGTTTCCTATATGAACGAGCATGCTCACGTCGAAGCTGCGGAATATGAGGAGACAGGAACGAAGCTTACTTTAGAGTGCAAGGTGAGCGATTATAACAAATATCAGCAGTATGTTGTGCAGCAAGCATAGTGCTCACATAAGCAGCGGGTTGTCCTAATCGAACTCTTGTGATGAGAGAACATTCCCCAATTACTTGCAATAAAAGGTCTCGCCTTCCACTTAACCATGGAAGGCGAGATTTTTTCATGAATATGATGTGGCTAGGAGTCCAAACTAGCCCATTTTTTAGTATGGGGATAAGTGCTAGCGTAGACTATGGTTTATCGAATGGGGAAAAAGGAGCGGCAGCGAGTTGAATACATTTGCTACAGCAAAGCAATAACTAGCAGTTCGAACAGCACTAATGGCAGGATGACGTTGTTGTAGTAATAAGGATTATATGCTCTAGCATCTGGCTGACTTTGAGGTACGCTGATGTGCAGGCAGCGATGATCGACGCCCACGATCGTTCCATCAATCGTCTGACCATCGATGGTTGTGATTCGAACCTGACGATTCATCGCTCGCTGAGCAGCTTGATACGAGTTGTCTCTAGCTTGCTTTAGCTGCTGTACAGAATTCGGGTCGGCTTGATATACAATATTGGAAGACGGCTGTACGTTCATGATAACCTCCAGTGCATCTTTTTAACAGTTTATGCAGGAGCCCAAGCGTGTGTTCAAAGAGGATCATTCGAGGGGTTAAGCAGATTGTAAACCCGAATTCTGCGCATAATAACAATAGCGAAAAGACGATGAGAAATGGACCATGCTAGAGAGGGGTTATTATACGATGAGTATTGTGTTGGGAACCACAGCAGCACTTGTGTCGGCGGGTGGCGCGATTGCAGCGGTAAGTGAATTTATGTATAAATTGGCCATTAAAAGGACGAGCAAGGAATTCCTTTCACAGCGCTCAGAACTCGGTGAATTGGATGAATGGCAAAAGCAGGCTCAGGCAAATGAGGAGTGGCGCAGTGCGCATCCTTTTGAAGAGCTGACCCTATATGCTTATGATGGGCTTAAACTGCACGGTTATTATTTTGCAGCGAACATCCCAACACATAAACTAGCCATCTTGGTTCATGGATACTCTGGACAAGGGCTAGACATGGCTACCTATGCGGGAATCTATACCGATACGCTAGGCTTCAATGTGTTTATGCCGGATAATCGAGGACATGGGAAGAGTGAAGGGCATTATATTGGATTTGGCTGGCATGATCGCTTGGATATTTTGAAATGGATTGAATATTTTGTGGAGCGCTTTGCCGGTCAGGTTGAGATTGTGCTACATGGCGTATCGATGGGCGGTGCTACTGTGCTTATGACGAGTGGCGAGAATCTTCCCTCTCAGGTAAAGGCCATCGTGGCTGATTGTGCATACACCTCTGTACATGAGGAGCTGACCTATCAGTTGAAGCAGATGTTCAAGCTGCCACGCTTCCCGCTGCTGTATACGACAAGCATTGCCTGCAGGCTGCATGCAGGTTATTCCTTCAAGGAAGCAACGGCACTTGAGCAAGTGAAGCGGGCAAGGACGCCAATTCTGTTCATTCATGGGGAAGAGGATACCTTTGTACCTACTCATATGGTCCATCCGCTGCATGAGCACTGTGGCAGCGAGAAGGAGCTTTGGCTCGTTCCTGGTGCTGCGCATGGGGCTTCCGTCCTTGTTGATTATGAGGGATACCGGGAGCGGACGAGACAATTCGTGTCACGCTATGTGAATTGAAACATTGGAATACAGGTGAAAGAGTACTGTATATGGTGTAATCACTTTAACATTTTGTCAATATGTGGTTTGAAACCCCTCCTAATCTTTGTTCGTATGATACTTGTGAAAAGGTTACTCAGGACAAAGGAACCATGACAAAATGATGACGGCTGTTAACGAAATGAGTCAGAACAATGAAAAGCCAATGAATCATTGGCTTTTTTTGTCTGTTTATGTAGAATCGTGACGCAATATAGGATATTATTTCAATTAAAAGAAGATTGCTAGTCTTGCTGACACATCTATATAATGAGTAAGCAGATTAACATGGGGTTTGTAATGATGTCTAGAATGATGCAAGAAGTGATACATAACCATTAAGGTTAGTCTTCATTCAAAAGCAAGGGGGGATACATATTGGCTTCGATTCCATATTTCGTGTTTGGGGCGCTCGATGTTATTGCTATTGTTGTTTTGACGAGCAAGATGTACAAGCTTTCACTCGCTAAGCATTTGTGGAAGATGGTTGCTTTTGCAGTTAGCTTATCCTTCTTCTCGTATTTGATGAGAGTGGTGTTTGAGATTCCGCAATTTGATTTCCCTGCACAGTATGTTTTAATGTCTCTATTTTTTATTTTTGTTTTAGGTGTGAAGTATTATCATGCTGCTTTTATAGTTGGGGCAGGAACAACGATATTTTTATCCTTGCAGTTAACGGTGTATCTGGTATTTGCAACATTTGGATTGGCAAATGTAGAGATCTTGAAGAATAATACTGGACTTTATGTTCACCTACTACAATTTTTTGCAGAGCTTGTTTGTATAATGGTGGCTTTGTATCTTCATATAGGCCGCAAAGGCTTCTCATTTGTTACCAATGAATCAACAAGAGAGTCAAAGTTTGATCGATCAATCGTGCTAGCTACGTTGCTTTCCGTTACAACCATTTGCCTTACCATTTATTTTGTTTATACAGAGAACACGTTAAGTATCATCATTATGGCTGGTGCCAGCTTTATTATTTCTTATTTATTATCACATAAGCGAGTTGATGATCATGATAGAGAAGCTTTCGAGGCATATATCGCGAGACATCAAGAAGAGTGATCCTGCTCTATCGGTAAGTCATGAAGTTCTGGAATATGCAATCGGAATACGTTTGAACTTTATAGCAACGATTTCTTTAACATGTATGTTTGGAGCATTAACTGGAAAGTTTCTTGAAACGATAACTGCAATGACTGTTTTTATCATCGTTAGGAAGTTTTCGGGTGGGTATCATATGAAATCTCTAACCTTATGCGCCATTGTTTCCTCCATATTATTCGGAGTTATTCCGTTCATTCCTATTTATGGGGAATATGTTTTTTACCTTACATTTATTTCAAGCTTAATCTTTCTATGGTTCTCGCCTAACATTATGGAGGACTTGAATCCTTCAAAGTGGGATCCATATTTAAAGCCAATCTCTACGATGATCGTTATGTCGAATTTTCTTATAAACTCACCTATCCTAGCTCTTGCATTCTTTGCGCAAGCTATACTTATTATTCCATGGAAGGGAGGTGAATCTACATGAACAAGAACATCGCTCGTACATTGGCAAAATACTTAGAAAAAAAGGCATTGAGTGATTCCAGAACATCAAAAGTTGCTATAGGTGCTAAGCCGCTGCCTAAAGAGTTGAAGAAAAACTAACAGCTCGTTCATTATTTCTGACGATACTCAAGTCTGAGTTTGGGAGTTTTAGTGACAGTGGTAACTACATGAGTTTGGCAGCAGATCCTTCTTCTAAGATTCAATGACTTTTTTATATACCATAATATTTAATGGAAGAAGTATGCAGATATTGGTTGTTTGGATGAACGAATGTTTGTATTTTGATCACGAACTCATCATCTGTGTGGAGTCCACCTACTGGTGGGCTCTACTTTTATGATGGATTTAACGGGTAGGTGTGTGGTATCCCTAACTAGAAATGTTCGCAGGAAAGCTAACGCATCTAGAGCCAAGGTTATGCAAAATATGAATTTATGTTCATTTATTTTTTTAATATTAATTGCAAGGAATTGACGTAACTTTGTTTTCTTCCATCCTGTATATTGCATTCAGCGTGTTGGATTCATTTGCCGTTCATTCATTGGTTCATAAATTATACAAGCTGCCTATGCGAAGATATAAGTATCACATCTTTGAATGTACTTTAATGATAGCCCTGATCTCTTTCCTCATGCGAGTGAAGTTTGAAATGCAAATATGGGACTTGCCTGTGCAGTATGTCATCTATCTCCTATTTTATCGCTTTGTCTTAAAGTACGGGCTGCATATCTCTGCTTTTATCATTGGCTCTGGACTATCGGCGTATATCTCGCTCCAAATGATCATTTATTACCTAATTTCACTAAGTGGTGTCGTGACGAAGTCCGTCATTCTGGATACAAACGGTATAGGTGTGTAGAAGCAGATCTTGAAGTACTCGAATACGGTATTGGGATCAAGCTGAATAGGTATGGGGTACTCATCCTAACATCGATACTTGGCATCCTATTGCATCAGTGGGTGAATCGTTAATTGCTCTTATCAGCATTTCTGTGCTGCGAAGATTCTCGGGTGGCGTTCATTTTCGTTCATTAACACACTGCATGCTAGTAACATCACTAACATGTACCCTGATACCCATGATCTCTCTGTCAAAAGGGACTTTGATGCTGTTGGCCTCGATTTCATTTATCTTTATGTTGATATTTTCTGAAACCCCAATACATAGTAGGATGGAACAGATATGTCTTAAGTCTCTTTTTCTAAAATTGTGGCGAAAAAGGAAACGAGAAAGTAATCGACGTCCGTGTAATATAATATTGATCTGGTGTTCTTTGTGGTATTCTTGTATGATGGAAACATTATACGAATTAGGAGGAAAATATGAAAAAAGTATTAGGGGTATTATCATTCGTCATTTTAATAATTGGTTTAGTGGGGTGTGGAGGTGCTAAAGAGGAGTCAAGTACATATACTTTGAGTGCAGCCGGCACCGAAATAGAAGTGACATATTATTATAAAAACGATGAAGTCACAAAGCAAACTACGAATAGTACAGTTGCTTACGCTTCAATGGGAGCGGCGAATAAGGAAGAAGCAGAAACCATTATTGAGCCTTTAGCAAAGCAGTATGAAAATGTAAAAGGTATTAAGCATGAAGTTGAATACCAAGAGGATAAGCTTGTGGAAAAAACTGAAGTTGACTATACCAAAGCTGACTTAAAAGAAGTGTCAAGGTTAACAGGGTCTATGTTTGAGGATGCTGAGGAAGCTGGTTTTGTTAGCATGAAGAAAAGTGAAGAGATGTTATTAAGTAATGGATTTACAAAGAAATAAAAGATATTAAGTGCTTTATAATAAGATCATTTATCTATTATTTAAAACCAATATAATTGTAAAGAATCCACTAATGTCGTTTCTTTATCTAATTGAAAATTAGGCTGCTCTGATATTCGGGGCAGCTTATTTTTGATGTTTCGCCCCCAATTCGCACCCAATTTTAATTTATAGGGTTTTATTACAAAAAACAAATCCTTCAAAGCCTTGGTATATAAGGGGTTGTAGAAAATTAATTGAGCGCCCTATTGCTAGGGCGCTCTCATGGGAGAGGAGAAACCGGACGAAGAGCTTATGGGGAAACGTAAGTCTTCTCCGCGGTTGTCTACGACATTCGATGATGTCGATACTTACAGGATAACCGGATCGAGATCTTTTATACGTTTCATGAAATAAAAATTTGGTTGTTCTAGAGTGTGATGTCCCTTCTATATGCCCTGCTGCTCGTGGGAGAGGTTCTCGTATGGGATTGCAATCACTTACGCATCTTATAGGTGACTATGGCAGAAATAAAGGAGATGACCCTACGATGAAGTACGTAGTGATTGTTGCCCACCCCAATCCGGACAGCTTCACACAATCTGTATGTCACACAGCTGTTCAGGCATTGGAAGCTTCTGGACATGAGGTGAAGCTGCGAGACCTGTACAAGATAGGTTTCAATCCGCTTTTGAGTGTCGATGACTTCAAAAATTCGAAGTCAGGTGAGATCAGTGAGGATGTCAAGACAGAGCAGCAGCATATCGCATGGGCAGATGCTCTTATCGTGATTTATCCATTGTGGTGGGCTTCATTGCCAGCCATTCTTAAGGGCTATGTGGATCGCGTCTTTTCCTATGGCTTTGCATACAGCATGGATGGAAATGGATTGCAGAAGCTCTTGAGTGGAAAGTCAGCTGTGCTGTTTACAACGATGGGGAACACGGAAGAGCACTACAACAATGTAGGAATGTTTGAAGCGATGAGGAAAACGGTGGATGAAGGAATTTTTGATTTTGTTGGAATAAAGGTGCTTGAGCACAAATATCTCACCTCTGTGACAACAGTCGATAATGCGACACGCGAGCAGATGCTTGAAGAAGTTAAAAGCGTGCTCGCAAAGCAAAAAATGTAACGTCGCCTTGCACAACGTATTAAACCTATTGCAAGCGCTGCAATGTGTTGAACCTCCGTTCATGTATGTAGAATGGAGGTTTTTTAATCATCATGATCAAAGTAGGGTTCATGTTAAATAGGATAGATATGGAATCATGTTCATTTATACAGTTGTCTTTATTAACGACTTGAAAATATGGTACGATTAACGTCAGCAATACAAGCATAATGCAGTTATACGATGTATAGGAAATGTGGTGAAACGAAAGTGCGAGTCATATCCGGATCAGCAAGAGGGCGAACATTGAAGGCCGTGCCAGGCATGAATACTCGTCCGACAACGGATAAAGTAAAAGAAGCGTTATTCAGCATGATTGGACCTTATTTTGAAGGTGGAGTCGTGCTTGATCTGTTTGCAGGAACAGGAGGCTTAGGAATTGAAGCGATAAGCCGAGGGATGGACAAAGCCATATTTATCGATATGGACACAAAGGCGATCGACACAATTCGATATAATGTGAAAGTGGCTTCAGTGGAATCAAAGGCTGAGATCTATCGAAATGATGCTAAGCGGGCACTAAAAGTGCTGGAGAAGCGGGGAAGCCAGTTTGACCTTGTATTCATGGATCCTCCTTATCGTTATACCGATGCCGATCAATTGCTGGCCACCATGATTGAGGGCCAACTTCTAGGAGAAGATGCAGTGATCGTTATCGAACATGATTCTGCGCATCAATACCCAGAGACCATTCAATCCTTCACAAGCTGGAAGCAGGCGAAGTATGGAGACACAACGTTAAGTCTATATCGGCGTGCCGTTCAAGATTCGTCTTCTGGCGCTCATGAAGTGTAATGGCAGAGGAGATGGAAATGTTGACAACACCTATCGAACGAGTACCCCGTATTGCCGTCTATCCTGGCAGCTTCGATCCTGTGACGCTTGGACATTTGGACATCATTGAGCGGGCATCCAGGCAGTATGACAAACTGGTTGTTGCGGTGCTGAATAACTTGAAGAAGCAGCCGCTCTTTACGGTTGACGAACGCATGGAACTGATGCGTACGGTGACAAGCCATCTGCCCAATGTCGAGGTGGACAGCTTCCGTGACCTTACGGTTCAGTATGTGGTTCAGAAGGATGCCAACGTTATTGTACGCGGCATAAGAACGGTAACGGACTTTGAATATGAGCTTCAGATGGCCTCGACGAATCGCAAGCTTAATCCTCAGGTGGAGACCATTTTTATGATGACCAATCCCAAATACTCCTTCCTAAGCTCCAGCATGGTAAAGGAGATTGCGTATTTTAATGGAGATGTATCAGAATTTGTTACACCTGAAGTGGAAGAAGCCATGAGACTTAAGTTTGTGCGATCATAACAGCGCTCGTAATAAGTGGGTACATAAACGTAAAACCTTATCATTTGCCACTTGTTAACGAGAATAGTGTGACAGCAGCTTGGCAATAACACTGCCAATTATGAATAAGGCCAGCAGTCCGCCAGCGAAGAGCAGCAGGGCAGGCCATTGGCCCCAGCCCTCTCCTGTGCCCATAAGGGATATCCAACGATCCAGCGACGTTCCTGCTTCGGGACGAGCATAGGTGGTTTCTGATATTGCCAGAGTAGGCATCGCGCCCTCCCATTGCAGCAGCAGAGATTGCAGAGGAGTCCAGCACAGATAGGTCAGGCCAAAAGCGCATACCGCATGCAGCAGTCTTGATTGCAGAAATGCTGCATATCGGAGATCAGTTTGCTTAATAAGGCTGTGAACCTGCAAATGCGCGCTGAAGCCGCTCCAAGCAAGCACGGCGCTTACTAGTGCTGCCTGAAAGACGGGAGACGAAAAGGACAATGTCCCGATCGTGAATGCTCCCAGATTAACTTCAAATAATCCATTCAACACAATACTGCCGATCCGATCCGGCATGAGCAGCTTCATCACTTGAATGAGAACGGAGAAGATCATCATATAACCGCCAATCATCATGAGTGTCTGCACCGCAGAAGCGGTCGCTTCGCCGAGAAGCTTGCCTAGTGATCTGCCATCACTCCGATGAGCTTGTTCCATCGTATGCAGCACTCGCTTGAGGAGCGAAGGGGAAGTATTGGGTTGTGACTTGTCCAAGGGCCGAAATTGTTGTGCATCGGCAGAAGCTCTGCCTGCGGGAAGCTTTGCCTTACGGCTTGACAGCAATCGAATAAGCAGCATGGAGACGAGAGCAGACAGCCAGTGGAAGATCGCGAGTGATAATCCTGTATTGGCTGCTTCCATGAAGCCGACGCCAACGACCGCAATCATAAATACGGGGCTGCTGGCATGAGATAGGCCAAGCAGGCGTTCCCCTTCTTGGCGATTAATGAGCTCTTGCTTTCTTAAGGCGACGACCGCCTCAGCGCCTGCTGGATAACCGGCGGTCCAGCCAGCAGCCCAAGCCCAGCCGCCTGCGCCTGGGATGCGAAAGAGCGCCCGCATCAGTGGATCAAGCAGCACGCCTAAGCCATGAACAAAGCCATAGGCCATCAGCATTTGAGATAGAATGAGAAACGGCAGCAATGCCGGAAATATCATATTCCACCATACTTTTAAGCCTTGAAGAGAAGCTTGAAATGCTTCATCGGGATAGGCAATGATGCAGAAAACGAGCATGAGGGCGGTTCCCCCAGCTGTAAGCGTATAAAAGGGCTGCTTGATCAGGGGGCTTTGCGTAAGCCGAGTATGCTTCATTACGTTCACCTCAGAGCAGAGTTGGATGGTCATATAAAAAAGGAATAGCTTGACGCGAATGACCGTAATCTATATGTACGTGCAGAGGACGGGCTTTAGACCTGCACGGAGGAGGCGTTCATGCAATGGTAGAAAAGCATATGCAGGATCATAGAAATCAGCGGGGGAATTGGACGGTATGGCGATGGCTTATTGTATGCCTGTTGGTCGTATACGTCGTTGTGTTTATGCCAACTCCCTATGTCATCTACACACCGGGCAGTGCTGAGCCCGTAAAGCCTATGGTTCAGGTAGGGCAAGACGATGTGACGGAGAGCGGCACCTTTATGCTAACAACCGTGAGAAGGACATATGCCAATATCGCACTTTTAGGCATTCATTCATTTGATGATAATGCGCAAATTGCCAAAAAAGAGGATGCGCTTCGAGGGCGTTCGGAGGCAGAATACAACACAGAGCTTGTTTTTAGCATGACCGGTTCTCAAAGCAACGCGATTCTTGCAGCATATAATTATGCAAAGATCCCTTACAACATTGAGCAGAAAGGGTTGTACGTTATTGCCAATCTGCCCGATATTGCAAAAAACACCTTAAAGACGAATGACCGCATTGTCGAGGTGGAAGGACACACGGTGAATCAAGTGAAGGAGCTTCAGGCGATTATAAAGGAACATCGCGTTGGAGACACTTTGAATGTTGTCGTCGAACGTGACGGCAAGAAGGAGCAAGCTTCTGCAACGCTCGTTTCATTCACCTCAAGCCTAGACAAAACGAAGAAGCAAATTGGTTTTGGCATTCAGTTTGGAGAGAAGACGGAAGTTGTCCCAACGAAGAAAGAGCATGTCATCACATTTAAGGACAACAATATCGGTGGTCCCTCTGCAGGCTTAATGTTTACCCTGGAGCTCATTAATCGCTTGACACCAGGAGACCTAAGCCGCGGCTTGAGAATTGCAGGCACCGGCGAGATTACACCCGATGGCGAAGTGGGGATTATCGGCGGAATCCAGCATAAAGTAGTTGCTGCGGATCGGGAAGGGGCTGAGCTGTTCTTGGCTCCTGAAGGCAATTATAAAGAAGCGAAAGCCAAAGTGGATAAAATGAAGACGAACATGAAGGTTGTATCCGTGCGAACCTTGCAAGACGCATTAGATGCCATCGAGACCTTTCAAAAATAAGCATGACGTTGGGATATCATCTGTATCATTGCTGTTCATGAATAGGCTGACAAGAAGAGGGTGCGCTTAGGCGCATCCTTTTTTAGATGAGGGTTGTAAAAAGAGGAAATAAGGAGTAATATTGTTTCTTAAGAAACAATATTCATTGGTTTATAAAATACATTTAATAAGTATATATATCTATATTGTTTCCTAGTAAACAAAAAAAAGGTGTGGTGGCAGTGAGTGGAACAAAATCGTTAGAAGGGCAGATCCATGAGTTGTATATACAATTCCTTCATCTGCAAGAGGAGCAGGAGAAGCGGGAACGGGATGTATTCCTTGCCGAGCTTCAGCAATCCATAGGGAAACAGGCGTCTTTTCACTTGACCGATATTCATGTGCTCGCTTGTATTGGGAAGCATGAACCGATCAATGTTACTTCCATTGCCGAGCGCATGTCGTTAAGCAAGGGAAGTATTTCTAAGATTAATGCCAAGCTGTTAAAAGAGGGATGGATTCGCAGGACTCAGCTAAGTGACAACAAAAAAGAAATCTACTTTCGGCTGACGCCAGCTGGAAAGAAGATATTTTTGCGTCATGAGGAATTGCATGAGGAAGCAAAAGCGTTGTATGTCTCCTATTTGAGACGATATCCTGATGATCAGCTGCGCTTTATTAAGCAATTGCTCGTAGATGGGATTTCTGCCATAGAAGGCGGTCAGCTTCATTTGAGAACAATGAAATGAGAACAAGGGGGGGAGTGCGGATGAGTCGTAACTCGACTAGAACCAGAGCAAAATCATCTTATATACTGTATGTGGTAGGGATAAGTGCCTTTTTAGCGTCACTTATGCAAAATATATATTCGCCTATTATTCCCATGCTTCGGGATTCATTTGAAGTCCCGATATCCTTAGTGAACTTGTCTGTATCGTTGTTTATTTTGATCATTGCGGTGCTGCAGATCGTAATGGGGCCGATCATGGATGCGAGGGGGAGCTATCGCCTATTAATCAGCGGACTTGTCTTGACGGTTATCGCGAGTATTGGCTGTGCGCTTGCGACTCATTATCCGTTGTTCCTGCTCTGCAGAGTGCTTCAAGCGGTTGGCACGGCATCGCTGCCGCTCGTGGCGGTTACCACGATCAGCAGTACATTTGAAGGCGTTGAGCGCGGACATGCAATGGGAACGTATCAAATGCTTCTCTCCCTTGCGCCGGCGATAGCTCCTGTGCTAGGCGGCTTTATTGGTGATCATTATGGCTATGCAGGCATCTTCTGGTTCTTGACTGGAGTGTCGGTGTTAATGGTGGCACTGTCAATGCGCTATTTTCCTAAAGACAATACGAAAAAGAAAAAGCCCGCTGCAATTCCAAATGTTGCAAGGACATACATTCATATCGCAGCAAATAAAGAAGCGAAGCCCTTGATGTTGATTGGATTTGTGTATTTTTTCATTTATTTTATTATTCTTGTGTTTTTGCCTGCTTTATTGATTGATCATTATGGAGTCGGTTTATCCTTAGTTGGATTGTTGTATCTTCCGATGGCGCTTAGCAATGTTGCGGGCACCATGATCTATAAGGCTCTGCAGGCAAGGTGGCCGCGTGCCGCTTTGTTCATTTGCGGCAATGCGCTGGCAGCTGTCAGTCTATTGCTGTTTGCAGCAATGGAATCTTTCTCGATTCTAGGACTGTCGATTGCTCTATTTCTGTTTGGCATGTCGGGCGGGGTGCTCATACCTTTGTTTACGACGATGCTCAGTGAGGCGTTCGAGTCTGAACGAGCCAGTGCGCTTGGCATGTTTAACTTTGTGCGCTATGCAGGGATGGCGGCAGGACCGATATTCAGTGGAATGTGGCTTGCTGTCTTAAGCGATATCTCCTTGTTTTTCACACTAAGCTTGGGATATGCGCTGCTTGTTATTCTCGTCAGCAAACCGATGTGGAATCAGGTGCGTGGCTGGATCCATAAAAAAAGTTCGAAGGCAGAGCATGGAGCTTAATGATAAAAAGATCGAGTCTACTCAGAGTTCTCTGGATAGACTCGATCTTTTTGGCTGTTAAGAGGCATCATTACCGTCTTATTGGCGGTTCATAATAGTCTCGGTAAGCAAGCTTTCCCGTCCAATTGGAAAACGCATTGGCATATATGGCTGTTGCCTGCACATCAGCAGTCAGCCCGCATATGCCTCCTAGCTGGGCATTGTCTCGTGTCACTTTGTGAACAATCGGGCAGGATGCGGTCTTGCGCATTCGCTTCAACAAGGTTTGCCCCTTCTCATTGAATCCTAGCACTCGAATGTAGGCAGGGCCTTGAGCGAGCGCTTCGGGACCAAAGTGCACCTTGCGATGCCCAAGCAAAATATGCGTGAGCATGCGTTGAAGCTTGGTGCGGGTATAGCGTTTTGACTTGATGTGAGCAATAAACGCCTCCGTTGTAAGCTCAGCCAGCTGCGGCAGCGCTTGCTCCATGCGATATTCAAGTCCTTCGGTCACCTCAAGCAGTTCAGCCAGCTGCTGACGAGAGGAACGCTGCAATTGATAGAACAGATGATGCTCAAGCTGCTTCCAAGAGACAGGAGCGCGCCCCATGTCTTGCGCCTGCTGCAAAATATTCCATGACGAAGCAGGCATATAGGAAGCGGGGGAGTGATCTTCGATAATCAGCTTGCGAATCGCCGTGGCGCTAGCGATGAACGAATCATTCACATCTTGGTCGTGATACCCTGCCTTCTGCCTTGCAATCGTATATGGGATAATCGAACTTCGAATGCGATGGAGGGCAATGAGATAATGAAGGCCTAGTGAATTGTTAGGCTCTGCGATCCAAGACGGGTCGCTTTTCTCCAATGCCGTGCCCTGCTCTAGTGCGTCGTCGGCATTCTCCACATGGGACAGCGGAGAAGCCGTGCTGCATGAAGCCGCAGCTGCAAAGGCTGCGGGATAATTCATTCCATGCTTAAGATGATGGCGCAGCGAGGCTTGGAATTCATCGGATTCATCACTCAATCGCTCAGCTGCGGCGGATAATGCCGCAAGATTGCCGATCTCGCTGCCAAAGCACAGCGTATCGACAATGCCCGTGGCTTCAAGCAGCGATACTGCTCCATAAGCAAACCATTCCGCAGGCTGAACCGAATAGGCAACAGGCAGCTCGATAAGGAGATCCACGCCTTGATGCAAAGCCATGTCTGCGCGCGACCATTTATCAAGCAATGCAGGTTCGCCGCGCTGCAAGAAATGGCCGCTCATCACTGCTACGACAGCCTCCGCACCCGTTACTTTGCGAGACTGCTGGATATGGTAGACATGTCCGTTATGTAAAGGGTTATATTCAACAATGATGCCAACCGTTCGCATTCATGTTATCCTTTCTATACTAGGGATGACCTCTATTATATCGAATCTCTCCCTGGTTGGGAAAGCGTGTGTGCTGTAAGATGATAGGGCATTCTTCTTTTGAATAAGAAAAGAAGGATCGGGTTTGCATTCGATGCGGTTTGTTCGTTCAAACTAAACGAGTAGAGAAATAATCTGTCAAACGAATTTGGTTGACAAAGCATAAGCCTAATGGCTATAATTAATTTTGTTTGTTTGAGGTGATATCATGCACTTTAATTATCGAGATGTGAACCGAGGTCAACGTGTACATATTCGTGAGACGCTTCCAGTCGATGACGTGATTAAGGAACGTAACGATATTCAGCACATTGAACCGGTTGATGTCGATTTAACTGCAACGGCAGCGGATGAAGGCAGAGTCGATGTGCATGGTCGCATCACGGCGACGATGAACACGGTCTGTTCCAGATGCTTGGAGCCGCATGAAGAGACCGTTGTTATTCCGTTTCATGAGCAATTCATGATGGCGGATGCTGCAGATCTTCCAACAGACGACGAAGATGAAGTCATAGTTGTGACGGATGAGAACGTTGATCTGAAGCCATATGTGGAGGAAGCGGTCTTTGTTCATTTGCCATTCGCACCGTTGTGTAAGGAAGACTGTGCTGGTCTTTGCCCTACATGCGGGAAGAATCGCAATGAGCAGTCTTGTGATTGCTCGAATGAACGAATTGATCCGCGACTGGCGGGGTTGCAAGATTTCTTTAAGAAATGATCAACCGAACCTACAAGGTAACATGGAAATAACGTAAGGAGGTGGGAACATGGCAGTACCTCAAAGAAGAACTTCCAAAACACGCCGCGATATGCGCCGTACTCATTTTAAGTTAGAGGTTCCGGGCATGGTTAAATGCGAACAATGTGGTGAGTTGAAACTTGCGCATCACGTATGCAAAGTTTGCGGAACATACAAGCAAAGAGAGATTATCAAACAATAATCTTGGGATGGGACTAGCGTTAAGCGAGTCGTCCACCTGAAAATAGCATCTCATCCTTGTGGTGGGATGCTATTTTTTTATGCCAATCCATACATAGATTGACGTGCCCAAATGGCTGCATCCTTAAGCCTTATACCTAATTCCAGATGCTGTAATGAAACTGGAGCTTTTCAATTAAGGTATTTTTATATATACTTGATTAGTACCTGGTTCTAAGAAGAGGTTTTAATCGAAATCAATATTTTTCATTCATCATATATCTATTCTAAATGTGCGCCATGTTAGACACACTAATAAGGAGGTGCGGGACATGGTTCGGTTGCCGAAGAAAGAGCGTCATCAACAATTAATGAAAATGATTGAAGATAATCCGTTCATTACGGATCAAGACTTGACCCGCATGCTCCGGGTGAGCATTCAAACGATTCGCTTGGACCGGATGGAATTAGGCATTCCTGAGCTTAGAGAGCGCTTGAAGCTGATGGCAGAGCAGTCCTATGATCAGGTTCGATCACTTCCTCTAGATGAAGTGATTGGTGATATCATTGATTTGCAATTAGACCGCAGCGGCATCTCTATTTTTGAGATCAGGCAGGAGCATGTCTTCTCTAGAACGAAGATAGCACGCGGCCATCATCTCTTTGCACAGGCGAACTCGCTTGCTGTGGCCGTAATCGATGACGAGATTGCACTCACAGCAACGGCGGATATTCGCTTTGTTCGCCAGGTCAAGCTTGGTGAGAAATGTATCGCCAAGGCATATGTGAGGTCCATATCCGGAGAACGCCATAAGGCGAAGGTCGAAGTGTTCAGCTACGTAGGCGAAGAACTTGTGTTTCAAGGACACTTTATCATATTCCGTTCAAAAACTGAGTCTGGCGGAGAAGGAGTAGAGCATGAAGATAGTCATTGATGCAATGGGCGGCGACCATGCCCCGAAGAGCAACGTAGAAGGGGCATGTGAAGCAGCGAAAATGTGGAAGGATATGGAGATTATCCTCGTGGGAGATGAAGCGCAAATACGTCCGCTCTTGCAGGATGCTCCGAGCAATATTACAGTTGTACATGCTCCTGAACGCATTGAGGCTGATGATGAGCCGGTGAAGGCGGTACGTAGGAAAAAAGGCGCCTCTATGGTCATGGCAGGCAGGATGGTTCGTGAAGGTGAAGCGGACTGCATGATCTCGGCGGGCAACACAGGCGCTTTGATGACCACAGGGCTGCTTGTGGTTGGCCGTATGGATGGCGTGGAGCGTCCAGCGCTTGCTCCGATGCTGCCGACAACAGACGGCAAGGGAGTGCTTGCGCTTGATCTGGGAGCGAACATGGATGCGAAGCCTGAACATCTCGTTCAATACGCCATTATGGGAAGCATTTATCGCGAGAAGATGCACGGCATGCCGAAGCCTCGTGTAGGCCTTTTGAATGTCGGAACGGAAGCCAAGAAGGGCAATGAACTGACAAAGGAAGTATTCCCGATGCTGGAGAAGGCAAACATTCATTTTGTAGGGAATGTCGAAGCTAGGGATGTGCTTGAGAGCAATTGTGATATATTAGTTTGTGACGGTTTTGTCGGAAATGTGATGCTGAAATCGTTGGAAGGAACGGCAGGTTCGTTATTTGATGTTCTGAAAAAAGAATTTACACGCAACTTCATGACTAAGATGGCAGCAGCCATATTGATGCCAGGCTTGAAGCGGCTGAAGAAGATGATGGATTATAAAGAGCATGGCGGCGCTCCGCTGCTAGGACTGCAGGGGCTCGTCATTAAGGCCCATGGCTCCTCTGACAAAAGAGCGGTCTTGAATGCAATCCGGCAAGCGCGTACGGCTTTGGAGAATCAGTTGATCGCCACAATTTCTTCTGAGATTGCTGGGAATAATAGCGGGAAGTGAGTTGAAATCGTGATGAAGATGCCTTCAGTGGGAATTTTGGGGACTGGAAAATATGTGCCAGAACGTATTTTGTCAAATGAAGATTTGGCACGAATGGTAGATACCAATGACGAATGGATTGTGACAATGACAGGAATGAAGGAGCGCCGAATTGCTGCAGAGCATGAGGCGACTTCTGACTTGGCGTATGAAGCGGCTGTGCGTGCTATAGACGCAGCAGGCTTAACGGCTGAAGAGATTGATCTCATTATGGTGTGCTCGGTAACACCAGACATGATGTTCCCATCTACAGCCTGCATCGTTCAAGAGCGTCTAGGGGCCAAGAATGCGGCTGCATTCGATCTATCGGCTGCTTGTGCTGGTTTTATTTATGGCGTAGCAACCGCAACAAGCTATATCAAGACTGGCATGTACAAGCATGTGCTCGTTATTGGTGCTGAGACGCTGTCTCGCATTACGGATTATACCGATCGCAATACGTGCATCCTGTTTGGCGATGGCGCTGGAGCTGCTGTGCTTGGCCCAGTACCAGAAGGAAGAGGGTTCCATTCCTTTGAGCTTGGCGCAGATGGCAGGGGATCGGAGCTGCTTACGCTAGAAGGCGGTGGTTCTCGCTATCCAGCCTCTATGGATACGCTTGAAGGCAAACGACACTTCATCTATATGAATGGCCGCGAAGTATTCAAATTTGCTGTGCGCATCATGGGCTCGGCTGCGGAAGAGGCGCTTGCCAAGGCTGGCAAGACGAAAGAAGATATTGATCTTCTGATTCCGCATCAGGCGAATATTCGTATCATTCAGTCTGCAATTGATCGTTTGAATCTTCCAGCTGAGAAGTGTATGATCAATATTCCGAAGTACGCGAATACGTCAGCAGCCTCCATTCCGCTTGCTCTAGCAGAGGCCGTGGAGGAAGGCCGGATTAAAGAAGGGGATACGATCGTCCTCGTAGGGTTTGGCGGCGGCTTGACATGGGGAGCTGCTGTTCTGACTTGGTAGTGTTAGTTCAGTAAAGGGGTGACAACTTTGGGCAAAATTGCATTTATATTCCCAGGCCAAGGCGCTCAAGCCATTGGCATGGGCAAAGATGTGTATGATCAGGTTCCAGAAGCTCGCGAGATCTTCGATGTTGCGAATCGTGTCCTGGACTATTCCTTAACCGATATTATCTTTAACGGTCCAGAGGATCAATTGAAGCAAACGGCGAACACGCAGCCAGCATTGTTAACGACAAGCTATGCGCTCTATAAAGCCTTTGAGAAGAAAGGCATCAAGCCGGACTTTGTCGCAGGGCATAGCCTTGGTGAATACAGTGCTTTAGTGGTAGCCGGCGTGATGACGTTCGCTGAGGCTGTTGCGATAGTGCGCAAGCGCGGTCAGTTCATGGAACAGGCTGTTCCTAACGGAGAAGGCGGCATGGCAGCGGTGCTCGGCGCATCGCGTGAAGCACTCGGCGCGTTATGCGACGATATAACAGCCGTAACGGCATCTGTAGAAATGGCGAACGTGAATTGCCCGGGCCAAATTGTCGTGTCTGGTGCCGCTGCAGGCATTCAGGCTGTTGTGGAACGCGGCAAAGAAGCAGGGGCGAAACGTGTTCTTCCATTGGAAGTAAGCGGACCGTTCCACTCCTCCTTAATGAAGCCTGCTGCTGTTCGCTTGGATGCGGCACTTAGCGAAGTGCACTGGCAGGATGCGTTCATTCCAGTCGTATCCAATGTATCCGCACATGCGGAGCAGAATGCAGATCGTATCCGCACCTTGCTTGTAGAGCAGGTATTTTCTCCTGTGCTATGGGAAGATAGCGTGCGTTATATGATCGAACAAGGGACCGATACGTTTATTGAGATTGGTTCTGGCAATGTATTATCGGGTCTGATCAAGAAGATCGACCGTTCCGTCCAGATTGTGACGCTGAACTCCTTGGAAGCGATTCAAGCCTATACCGCTCAATAATCGAAGCATGGCAATGGGACGGCTTGGGAAGCTCGTTCCCATATATGACCATATGAGTATATGAGGAGGAATTAAGATGTCGAATATGGAAGGTAAAGTGGCGCTGGTAACGGGTGCTTCTAGAGGAATCGGACGCTCGATTGCCCTTGCTTTGGCTTCAGCCGGCGCCGATGTCGTTGTGAACTACGCTGGCAGCGAGACTGCTGCAAAGGAGACGGCTGAGGCCATTGAAGCCATGGGACGCCGTGCCATCACCGTGCAGGCCAATGTCGGCAAGTCCGACGAGGCAGAGCAATTAGTTAAGACGGCCTTGGAACAATTCGGTCGAATTGACATTCTTGTGAATAATGCCGGGATTACTAGAGATAATTTAATTATGCGCATGAAAGAAGAGGAATTCGATCAAGTGATCGAAACGAACCTCAAGGGCGTCTTCAACTGTCTGAAGTCTGTAACAAGACCAATGATGAAGCAGCGCTCCGGACGCATTATCAACATTTCATCTGTTGTAGGCGTTATGGGCAATCCTGGCCAAAGCAACTATGTTGCAGCTAAGGCTGGCGTGATTGGCCTTACAAAGGCTTCCGCTCGCGAGTTGGCATCCCGCGGCATTACAGTTAACTGTGTCGCTCCAGGCTTTATTGAGACGGAGATGACCCATGTGCTGCCTGAGGAAACTCGCGCTGAGCTGATGAAGAGCATCCCGCTTGCGCGTCTAGGCGCTCCAGAGGATGTCGCGAAGGCGGTTCTGTTCCTAGCATCTGATGATGCGAACTACATGACAGGGCAGACGCTTCATGTCGATGGCGGCATGTATATGTAGGCTTACCAGTCTATGATTTCATAGACTTTGAGCAATTTTTTGTTAGATGTTGTTCCATATGGCAATTTAGAAGGTTTTCTCGTATAATACCAAAGAGGAGGTGAACCGGATGTCTACTGAAGTGTTTGAGCGTGTTAAGCGTATCGTCGTAGAACGCCTTGGCGTTGACGAGGCTGAAGTGACTCTCGAAGCATCTTTTAAGGATGATCTTGGCGCTGATTCCCTCGATGTAGTGGAATTGGTGATGGAACTAGAAGATGAGTTTGATATGGAAATCTCTGACGAAGACGCAGAGAAGATTACATCAGTTGGTGAAGTTGTAAACTACATACAATCTCATACCTAAGATTGTAGAGTCCCGTTACTATAACGGGACTTCTCCTCATTCATGTAAGGATTCTTTCGTCATAAGATGCGTTGTTTCAACGTATTCAATCATAAATAGAGCGTCAACTTTTGAACAATCGAGGTGAATTTCTTTTGAAGAACAGGGTTGTAGTGACCGGCATGGGAGTAATTACAGCACTAGGCTCAGATCTAACAACATTTTGGAACCATTTGTTAGAAGGGAAGTCTGGTGTCTCTCTCATTGAATCATTCGATGTTTCTGAATACCCAACACAAATTGCAGCGTCGGTCAAGGATTTTAATCCAGAACTGTATATGGATAAAAAGGAAGTTCGCCGAATGGATCGCTTCGTACAGTTCGCTGTTGCGGCCAGCAAAAAAGCGGTAGAAGATGCGAAGCTGAACATGGCAGAGGAAGATCCTGAGCGTGTCGGCGTAATTGTGGGCTCAGGCATTGGCGGGCTTGGAACTTGGGAAGATCAGCATCATATTCTCATTGAAAAAGGGGCAAAGCGTGTAAGTCCATTCTTTATCCCGATGATGATCGCCAATATGGCGTCTGGTCAAGTGTCCATGACCCTTGGAGCGAAAGGGCCGAACACCGCAGCAGTATCTGCTTGCGCAACGGGAACTCACTCCATCGGTGATGCCTACAAGATCATTCAGCGCGGAGACGCCGATGTTATGATCTGCGGGGGTGCTGAAGCAACGATTCGCCCGCTTGGTCTTGCCGGCTTCTGCTCAATGAAGGCGATGTCCACGCGCAATGATGAGCCGGAAAAAGCAAGCCGTCCGTTCGATACAGGACGCGATGGTTTTGTGATGGGTGAAGGCTCAGGTGTGCTTATCATTGAGTCTCTCGAGCACGCATTGAAGCGTGGAGCGAATATCTATGCGGAAATTATCGGCTACGGCATGAGCGCAGATGCGCATCATATTACGGAGCCAGATCCTACAGGCGCTGCTCATTGCATGATGCGTGCCATTAAGGATGCGGGCATTGATCCGTCTGATGTCGATTATATCAATGCACATGGCACGTCGACTCCAGTGGGAGATCGCTCTGAGACAACGGCGATCAAGGCTGCGCTTGGCGAGCATGCGTACAAGGTAGCTGTTAGCTCCACGAAGTCAATGACAGGCCATCTGCTTGGTGCAGCTGGCGGTATCGAGGCGGTTATTTGCGGTTTGACATTAAAGAATGATATGATCGCGCCTACGATTAACCTTGACAACCAGGATCCTGAGTGTGATCTTGATTACGTTCCTAACGTGGCGAGACAGCAGGATGTAAATGTAACGATGTCGAACTCGTTCGGCTTTGGCGGACACAATGCGACATTGGTTATGAAGAAATACGAAGCATAAGGAGTCATACAGTTGAATGCAGATCTGAAGCAGTTACAACAGAAACTGAATGTTACATTTCGAAATAGACAGCTGTTGAAACAGGCATTCACTCATGCATCTTACGTGAACGAACATCGCTTCGGTCATCATCAGGACAATGAACGTCTGGAGTTTCTTGGTGATGCTGTGCTGGAGCTCACTGTCTCCGAGTTTTTGTTTGAACAATGTCCGAATCGGCCGGAAGGCGAGCTGACGAAGCTTAGAGCTTCTATTGTATGCGAGCCATCGCTTGTGAACTTTGCGAACCGGCTTCACTTCGGACAATACGTTCTATTAGGCAAAGGCGAGGAGCTAACAGGTGGTCGTACAAGACCTGCTCTGCTTGCAGATGTGTTTGAGTCGTTTGTTGGTGCGCTGTATCTGGATCAGGGCCTAGAGCCTGTCCGTGAGTTTTTGCGGCGTTTCATCTTCCCACTTATCTCCTTGGACGGCAAGCTCCAAACCAATGACTATAAGACACAGCTGCAGGAATTAACGCAGCAGTACAGTCTTGGTTCATTGGAGTACCGTATCGTGGAGGAGCGCGGTCCGGCTCATGAGCGTGAATTCGTATCCGAAGTGTATATGGGCGATGAATGTCTAGGTCGCGGCTTAGGACGCTCCAAGAAGGAAGCGGAGCAGCACGCAGCTGCACAAGCACTTGAACATGTCGTCATCCCGAAATCATAACGTACTGTGGACCGGCGCGTTGCCGTCGGTCCGTTTCGCAGAAAGAGCAAAGACCAGCTTGCGGGACGAGGCTTGAAGCCATTGTCAGGATGGCTGATTTTTGCTCTTTCTACCATATAGGAAGAATATGGGTGTGAATGATGCGTGAAGGCATCTGTCATGTCCTCCTATTGGCGAATCCACTAGCCTTTGAATATAGTCTGCTATGCATAATGGATGGCGTAACCTTACATATTCAACTGATGAGATTGCGATTGTAAGATAAAGATTCACTAAGGATGGCGATATGCTGTACACGAAAGAATACTAGAGGTGAATGGATAAATATGTTCCTGAAACGGTTGGAACTTGCCGGTTTTAAGTCGTTCGCGGATCGGACGGAGTTGGAGTTTGTTCAAGGTATTACAGGTGTGGTTGGTCCGAATGGCAGCGGCAAAAGTAATATATCGGACTCCATCCGTTGGGTGCTTGGCGAACAGAGTGCCAAATCTCTGCGCGGCGGCAAGATGGAGGATATCATCTTCGCAGGAAGTGACGCCCGCAAGGCTGTCAACTTTGGCGAGGTGTCGTTAACATTAGATAATAGTGATGAATCGCTTCCGCTAGACTTCAATGAGGTCACGGTCACTAGACGCGTGCACCGCAGCGGGGATAGCGAGTATTTTATAAATAAGCAGTCCTGCAGGCTCCGTGATATTACGGAGTTGTTTATGGATACAGGAATTGGCAAGGAGGCTTACTCCATTATTGGACAAGGCCGAATTGAAGAAATATTGAGCACGCGTTCTGAGGATCGCCGGGGAATCTTTGAGGAAGCATCGGGTATTGTGAAGTACAAATCCCGCAAGCGCGACGCAACGAAGAAGCTTGATGAGACAGAGCAGAACCTCGTACGCATCCATGACTTAATTGTGGAGCTTGAGGATCAGATTAATCCTTTAAGGGAGCAATCCGAGAAAGCACGTCACTATAAGCAGCTCAAAGAACTGCTCAGAAACAAAGAGATTGCGGTATATGTCCATCAGATTGAACAGCTGCACCACAATTGGCAGGAAGCAAACCAGAAGCTTGCACAGTTGAAGGAGAAGGAGCTGTCCTTGTCAACGGTGGTAAGCGAGCATGATGCGAAGCTTGAAGTACATCGTGTTGCGCTTCGCAAGATCGAAGAAGAACTGGAGAAGCTGCAGGCTACCCTGCTCCATTACAGCGAGGAGTACGAGAAGTGCGAGGGTCAAGGTGAGGTGCTGCGTGAGCGCAAACGCAATCTTACCGCCAATGAGCAGCAGCTTAAGGTTACGATTGCGCAGACTTCGGAGCGTCTTCACTTAAAGCAGGCAGAACTGCAAAGCGTGAAGGACAAGCGGCTTGCCATCGAGATCGAGTTGAATGAAGCGCAGGGCTTGATTCAAGCTGAGCAGGAACGCCTAGTTGGCGTCGCCGGAGGCGCAACTTCTGATGCGGAGGAGTCCTTGAAGGGTCAATTGCTTGAAGTATTGAATCAGATGGCGCAGCAGCGCAACGACATTCGTTACTATGAGCAGCAGCGTGAAGCCCTTCAGAAGCGTCTAGATAAGATGGCGCAGGCTCGGCAGAAGCGAGAGCAGGAACAGAAGGAACTGCGCAAAAAAAGTGCGGATACAAATCGTCGAATGGAGACCTTGTCTGATGATCTGAACTATATTCGCAATCGCTATACGAAAGAAGGCGAGCAGCTAAAGCAGGATGAGAAACTGCTGGAGGAAGGTCAGCAAGCGATCCGCAAGTGGCAGCAGCGCTATGACTCGCTGATCTCAAGACGAGATACGATGAAGGAGCTGCAAGATGATTTTGACGGCTTCATGCTTGGGGTAAAAGAGGTGCTTAAAGCCTCCCGCCGCCCGAATGGGCTCACAGGTGTCCATGGTGCGGTTGCCGAACTCATTACCGTTCCAGAGTATTTGGAGACTGCCGTCGAGACGGCTCTTGGGGCGTCGCTTCAGCATGTGGTGATGGAGAATGAGTCCGTATCCCGCCAAGCTATTGCATTTTTGAAACAAAGACAGCTGGGACGAGCAACCTTTCTTCCGCTGGATGTCATTCGAACGCGCACGATGCATGATTCCGATCGCCGTACGATCGAAGGCATGGAAGGCTACGTAGGTATTGGTGTCGATCTGGTTAAGACCGATGCAGCTTATGCCCAGATCGTAGGCAGCCTCCTTGGCAATGTCGTCATTGCCGAGAAGCTCGAAGATGCGAACCGTATCGCAGCCAAGCTGAATTACCGCTACCGCGTTGTGACGCGCGAAGGCGATGTCGTGAATGCAGGCGGATCCATGACAGGCGGAAGCTTGAATAAGAAAAGCGCCAATCTGCTCGGCCGCAAGCGTCAGCTTGAGCAGCTGGAGCATGACATAGCAGAAGTCGAGCAGCAGCTATTCAAATTAACCGATTCAATAGCAGAGCTCAAGCAGCGCTGTTCTCAAGGGGTTAAGCGTCTCGATGATTTGCGAGAGCAAGGAGAGAGCAAGCGCCTGACGCAGCAGCAGCTTGCAACAGAACTTCAACAGCTGGAGAAGGAAGTTGCTCAGCTGGATAGCGCGGTAGAGCTGGAGAATCAGGAGCTGTCCTTAGCGAATGACGAGATGAAGACGCTCGACGCTGGACGATTAACAGCGGAGGGCCGTCTTGCTGAGCTTAAGGTGGAAGAAGACAAGCTGCAAGTAGCGATCCAGCAGGCTGAATCGAAGCGCAAGCAAAATGAATCGGCTAAGGAAGAGCTGCAATCCCAGCTTACGGACCTGAAGGTCAGACACGGGAAGCTTGATCAAGAGTTGTTCTCGCTTAATGAGCAGCAAAAGCGTACTGAGCTGGACTCCAAAAATTATGAGAAAGAGTATACGCATCAGACGCAATCGTTGATTCAAGTGCAGATTGATCTGGAAACCGTTGAGCGTGAACTGCTGAAGCAGGTGGAGGACTTGAACCATTTTGGAGCTAAGAAGCAAGATGCTGCTCAGAATATGGACTTCAAGCGTGCGGAAAGACTGCAATCCCAGCAGACGCTGGAACTGGCTGAGAGCGATACGAGAGAACAGCGTACCGAACTGAAGCAAGTGGAAGAGGCAATGCGGCATACTGAGATTCAAGCCAACCGCCTTGATGTAGAGCTTGACAATCTGCTTCGCAAACTGTCCGAGGAATATGAAATGAGCTTCGAGCAGGCGAAGCAGCGTTATATGATTCCTGAGGATATCGGAGCTGCTGAGCTTGAGGTGCGCAACCTAAAACGTCAAATCTCGGCCCTTGGCGAAGTCAATCTCGGTGCAATTGAAGAATTTGAGCGGGTGAACGAGCGCTATCAATATTTAAGCGAGCAGAAGAACGACCTGATAGATGCCAAGACGACGTTATATGAGGTTATTAAGGAGATGGACGATGAAATGTCCAAGCGCTTTAAGACAACATTTGACGCGATTCGCAAGCAATTTGTCGTCGTATTTGCTAAGTTGTTTGGCGGTGGACGAGCAGACCTTGTCATGGCTGATCCTGAGCGAGTGCTGGAGACAGGAATTGATATCGTCGCTCAGCCGCCAGGCAAGAAGCTGCAGAATTTGCAGCTCCTATCGGGTGGCGAGCGCGCCTTGACCGCGATGGCTTTATTGTTTGCCATTCTTCATGTTAAGCCTGTGCCATTCTGTGTATTGGATGAGGTCGAGGCGGCTTTGGATGAAGCAAATGTTACAAGATTCGCGCAGTACCTGCGGGAATTCTCTGAAGTCACGCAGTTTATCGTGGTGACACACCGAAAAGGCACGATGGAAGAAGCTGATGTGCTGTATGGCGTTACGATGGAAGAAGGCGGGGTATCGAAGCTCGTATCCGTCAAGCTTGAAGATGATGAAGCGATCATTGCGTAGAACGGGGGAGAACCATGAGCTTTTTTAAAAAACTAAAAGAGAGTATCGCAACGAAAACGGAAACTGTCACTTCGAAGTTTAAAGAAGGACTAGAGAAGACAAGAAAAGGATTTGTGGAGAAGGTTACAGATCTCATCACTCGTCGGAAGAAGATCGACGAAGAGTTCTATGAGGAACTCGAAGAAATTCTGATCGGGGCGGACGTTGGCGTAACAACCGTCATGAACCTGATTGATGATCTTCGAGAAGAAGTGCGCAAGCGCCGGATTGAGGAAGCGGCAGATCTTCAGCCTATCTTGTCTGAAAAACTAATAGGGCTGCTGCGCGGCGATGAAGAGAATGACATTCGTCTCAATCAAGGTGGATTGACGGTTATCTTGTTCGTAGGCGTGAACGGCGTAGGCAAGACAACGACAATTGGCAAGCTTGCTCATCGCTATAAGCAGCAGGGAAAAAAAGTGCTGATGGCGGCAGGGGATACCTTCCGCGCAGGCGCAATCGAGCAGCTTGAGGTCTGGGGCGAGCGTGTAGGCGTTGATGTCATTAAGCATCAAGCAGGCTCTGACCCAGCGGCGGTCATGTTTGATGCCGTTCAGGCAGCGAAGCAGCGAAGCGCCGATATCCTGCTGTGCGATACAGCGGGCAGATTGCAGAATAAAACTAACCTGATGGAAGAGTTGAATAAGATCTTCCGTGTCATTCAGCGTGAAGTTCCAGACGCTCCACATGAGGTATTGATGGTGCTTGATGCGACCACTGGTCAAAATGCCCTCTCGCAAGCCAAGCTGTTCGGAGAGAAGAGCGGTGTGACAGGTCTTGTGCTTACAAAGCTGGATGGCACAGCGAAGGGCGGTATCGTCATTGCAATTCGCCAAGAATTGAATCTTCCCGTGAAGTTTGTTGGCCTTGGAGAGAAAATGGACGACCTTCAGCAATTTGATTCAGAGCAGTTTGTTCATGCTTTGTTTGCAGGGCTGATTCAAGACCAAGAGAAGGAACAGCAAGCAGAAGCCTAGTGGCTCTATAGGACGCAAAACAAGGCAGTGACGGCATACGTCACTGCCTTGTTTTGTGGTGATTCATATGATCTGCTGGAAAATGGGATTGAGGTACGGATTGACTCATTATTCACCTTGATCTGGATATGCAGCTTGCAGAAATAAAATGGATTGACGAATCAACTCCTTTAAGACGTCAATATCGATATCATCCACTTTATTAACGTAAACACAGGATTTGCCGGTTGTATGTTTCCCGAAGTCGGCCAGCAGCCGCTCTCGTTCATGATCGCCTGTTGCAAAGTAGAGACTGATCTTCGCTTTTCTTGGCGAGAAGCCGACAAGAAAGTATTCGCCAGAGTGACCGGTTGGATAGGTATAGCGATAGGAGCCGAAGCCAATCATCGTGGGGCCCCACATCTTTGCCTTGTAGCCGGAAACCTCAGTAAAGATATCGAGCAGCCTGTAGGCATCGGCTTTCTTGCGTTCATTCTCGATCGCTTCGATAAAGGCAATGACGCTTTCTCCAGTTTCCTTTGTCTTTAACTCATACACGATGATCGTTCTCCTTTGTGTGTAGGATGAATGCTGCTCATTAATACTGAGCTTGTCTACTCATCTTGCGCCAATTGCTTCTACTTTAATCAAGTGCATATGACGTGTCAATTAAAAAGCAGAGAAGTGTATCGAGCTTCACTGTCTTGAATGTCATAATCATGAACAGCCTATGTAAAGGGTTCAGTGTGCTCAATAACGGTCTTTGATGACTGGTATTTTAGCCAAAGCCCGAATAGAGAGGACAGCATGAGCATGAATCCGCCAAACCAGTATACCATTTTTGCTCCCCACAGATCAGCAACAGCTGCAGAGAAGGCGATCGATAACCCGAATAGGAGGGTTGATAGTGATTGCTGTGCTGCAAATAACTGCGGCTGGTCATATAGAGGCACGAGCTGCTGCATATAGGTTCGCTGTGCAATATCGCGCAGTTGAAAGCATGGACCCATGCATACGACGAGAATTAAAGCCCAATACGGCTTTACATTCCAGGCATAGAGCAGCACAAGAAGGCTGAAGCAGAAGGAGCCTAAGATAATGGAGCCTAGCAGTTTGCGCTCTATCCATTTTGACAATGGGAGAAGGAGTACGCCTCCAATTAGCGTGCCGACATAATAGGCTGCGTTAATATATCCCCACCAGGCTTCAGATTGCTGCAGCACCTCTTTTACGAAAACAAGCGTAACGGCTCCAATCCATATTCCGCCTGCTATTCCTTCCATGATGTCCATCATGGTTATGATCCTTATGCGAGGATGCGAAAAGAGCACATGCCAACTGCTCCACCATGCTTTTGGCGCACGTTCGACTGGCTTCTCCTCTCCTAATACGGAGGATGAGGGAATCAATACTTGCAGCAAGCTGCTGACTAACAGGAGAATAACGCATAGATGAAGGACTCCAATCTCGCCAATCTTTGCAATCCATAGGCCACCTAGTGTCCAGCCAAGCAAAGATATCATTTGGGTACCTGTAGTAATCAGATTGTTGGAGCGGACCCAATGTGCCTGCTCCACAATTCTAGGGTACATCGCGCTGGCTGCTGCATGGGCACAACCGCCTGCATAGCCCGTCATTGCTGCACATAGCAAGGCCAGCAGGCTAAGCAAGACCGGATCATCATATACGAATAGCCCGAGAAGAGCGAACAGCAAGCTAAGGACTGACTGCAAGTGCTGAAATCGGCTAGCAACCTTCCGCAGCGTCCATCGTTGATACCAATAGGGTAGACTGACTCCGCTCGCTAAGACGGATAATGATCGGACAAATGTAATAGATCCTGCAAGTAAAGCTGACCCTGTCGTCTTATAGAGGAGTGCAATCCATGTCATTAACCATAGTGATGTTGCAAATTCCGCTGCAGAACGACCTGTCCATAACGTATAAAACAGGCGATTCACGAGCTGCTCATCCTTTCCAATCATACTTACAAAACAATTCTGTTTATTAACTATAATTGGAATCTATACTGCTGTCAATTTAAAAGGAGAGGATAGTCAATCGCCAAGAAGGCTGCACCTGCATATACTGTTAATCCGATCATGATATAGGCAGAAGCGGAGGGCGGCGAGATGGATACAGGCCGGAGGCAAAGACTTGAAGAGAGGGCGAATACATGGACGCATCTTGTAGGACTAGTGTGCAGCGCGGCAGGAAGTGCGCTTCTTCTCACGAAAGTACTTCCAACTTATGATTGGAGGATCTGGCTAGGCGTACTGACGTATACGTGCTCACTCATGCTGATGTTTACGACTTCTACGCTGATGCACTCGCTTCCAGAAGGAGAGAAGAAAGAGCGATACATCAAGTATGATCATATGGCGATTTATTTGTGCATTGCAGGCACGTACACTCCTTTTTTAATGATTACCATTCAGACAGAGCACAGTATGCTTTTGCTGGCAGGAATATGGGTGTGCGCGGGGATTGGGGTACTGTGGAAATACTACTTTACGGGAAGATATGTCATCTGGTCGACCTTAATCTACTTGCTTCTTGGTTGGAGTGCATTATGGGTATGGGGACCGCTGCAAGACTCCCTCACTGGTGCTGGTTTGGTTTGGCTGCTAGCCGGAGGGGCGGCCTATAGCATCGGTACAATATTTTTTCTTTGGCGGAAGTTAATGCATCATCACGCCATCTGGCATGTCTTTGTCATTCTGGGTGCTGCCTGTCATTACGTGTGCATGTGGCAGTACGTATTTGCTTAATTGCCTACGCTCTAATTAATGAAGTCTGTTCAACGTGCAAATATCAATCTGGTGCAGCAATCGATCAAATCGCGGCTCTTCCTGCCATATACACGGATCGCAATTCCTTGACTTGATGATGTGACATTCGAACATCTAACCCCCGAAATAGGCTTCTCTCCAGCAGCGCCTGCTTTTTCTCCGGATGCTGAATCATTTCGTTTAATTTTGCAATTAGTGCTTGAAGCCGTTCCACTTTCTCGATCAGCAGTTCACGATGCTTCACTAAGGCTTCCGACTCATTGAATGAACCGTGCTCAATCAACTCCTTGATCGTTGATAAGGGAAGTTCCAGCTCTCTCATCAGGAGAATATGCTGAAGCAGAGTGAGCTGCTCTTGTTCATAATATCGATAGCCGTTGCTGCCGTAATAGGCAGGCTTGAGCAGTCCAATCTGGTCATAATAGCGCAATGTTCGAATGCTTACCCCGGATTGTGATGCGACTTCATTAACGGTGTATGCCATAGTCGACCCTCCTTTTCTAGTTCTAGCATAAGGGATGACGCGGGGAGAGAGTCAAGCGATCCTCGCGATTTTTGGCGAAAGATAGGAAAAACCGCATCGTAGTGCATGTTTCGACAGGGGAATAGTTCGTAATACCTATTGAGTGCTGTGGCAATCTTTCAATATACTAGAATTGCACTACCATTATCAACCAAATAGGAGGCTGAGTAATGAATCGGAACTTCCCGTTATCGCAAAAGTTTTTGCTCAAAACTTTAAGCGCTATGCTTGGTGCAAGCCTGCTAATAACTGCTCCGGTAGGTTCATTGTCAACGGTGCATGCCGCAAGCGACACTTCGCAGGCAGAAGTAGAAGCATGGCAAACGAACAAAGCCTATTCTGCAGGAGACATCGTATCTCATCAAGGGAAGATCTATCAAGCAAAGTGGTGGTCGTACAATAGCCGACCTGATGCCAAAGTAACCAATGAATGGGACACCCCATGGAAATTACTTAGTGACAGCGGCAAGGACACCACGCCACCTACATCTCCAACTCAACTCGTCTCAACAGAGCAAACCTCCACATCGATTACTTTATCCTGGACAGCATCTACCGACAACGTGGCCGTATCCCATTATGATGTGTATCGCAATGGCAGCAGAGTAGGCAGCACCATTGCCAAGATGTTTACTGACTATGAATTGAAAGCGGATACACTGTATCAGTATATGATCCGCGCGGTAGACACATCAGGCAATGAAGCGGGAAGCACAACGATACACGCATCTACGAAAGCGGTTGCAGGAAGCGATCTCCAGGTTGGAGAGAGCCGCGTGCTGTCAGATGCTCAGATTACGCAGCTATGGAATGGCTTGAATCCGGCTTTTCTTCCGGATGCAGCTGCAGCAGCGATTCAGACCGCTCTGCCTAAGGCGGAGTATGAATCCACATTCCCGCTTCGCTACGGTACTGCTGAGTGGGATGCCATTGCCAAAGGAAAATACTATTACAAACCGAATCAATCTGACTATTACTCCTATGATAATTTGGTAGCGGCTGTGCGTGAGATGGCCAACATAAAGTACAAGGAAGTGATCCGACAAGGCAACTCCAATGTCAAGCAAATCTACCGTTTGGACAAGCATTTGAAGACCGAAACGCTATTATATCAAGCGCCTGATTTTAATGATGCGAATATGGCCAATCTGCCGAAGATTACCCGCATCGTAGACTTTGGAAGCTTCTTAAGCGAAGGATCGAGCAATGATCGCAAGCGCGAGTTGGCTGGCTTCCTAGCCAATATTGCTCATGAAACAGGCGGCGGCTGGTCAACGGCTCCTGGCGGGGAGCTTCGCTGGGCTTTGTTCTTTAATGAAGAGCTGAATTATGTGAACACAGACAATATTGGCTATGTAGATGAGGACAACCTCTTCTGGAAGCCAGTTGCAGGCAAATCCTATCATGGCCGCGGGCCAATCCAACTAAGCTGGAACTACAACTATGGATTGATCAGTTCAATTGTATACAGCGATCCTTCCATTCTGCTCAATGACCCTGACAAGATTACAGCAGATGGCAAGCTGGGATATATCACAGCGCTCTTGTTCTGGATGACTCCACAAGATCCTAAGCCTTCGAATCATGACATTATGATTGGACAATGGGTGCCGACGACAGAGCAGTTGGCGAAAGGGCTTGTTCCTGGCTTCGGAGCAACCATCATGGTGATTAACGGGGGACAAGAAGGGAACTTATCGGAAGAAATGATGCCGGTTAAGCGCCGGGTCGATCATTACCGCGACCTGACTACCCGCATGGGCGCCACGATTACAGGGGAAAAGCTGGACACAGCAGGAATGCAGCCGTTTTAATTCGCAGAAGAATCTATTTTTGAGCAGGTTGACACAGAGATGCTTGTTTTCATGCTGGGTTTACTACTACTAGTATAGCCATTATAGGAGGTATATATGATGTACTCAAAATTTCCTTTTTCGCGATCTTTTATTCTTCGCAGTTTAAGCGCTGTGCTTGGTGTGACATTGCTGCTTTCCAGCAGTCCGGCAGCAATGGCTGCAGGCGAGCCTGATTCTAGCGTGCAAAGTGCTGCAGCGCAGTCCCAGTCTACTGCCCCTGCATGGGAAGCCTCCAAAGTCTACGTTGGCGGAGATATTGTATCCTATGAAGGCAAGCTGTTTAAGGCCAAATGGTGGACCCAAGGAGACAATCCTAACGGAGCCCTAAGCAGCACGGACTCGCCTTGGCAGCATATCGGTTCAGATACAGGCGGAGGAACGGACACGACACCGCCAAGCACACCTCCAGGACTTGCCTCAACAGCTCAGACTTCGTCATCCATCACTTTGACTTGGAACGCATCAACGGACAACGTAGGCGTGACTCAATACGATATTTACCGCAACAATATCAAAGTAGGCTTTTCGGCTACGACTTCTTACACGGACAATGGTCTGCAGGCTGATACCGCATACAGCTACACGATTATTGCTGTAGATGCTGCTGGCAACGCTTCCACTGCGAGCACACCTCTTTCAGTCAAAACAGCAGTAGACAATGGAAGCGGAGGTCCTTTCCTTGAAGTAGGACAGAGCCGAGTTATTACTGACGCTCAGGTTCAGGCCACTTGGGGTGGGATTGATCCTAACTTCCTCCCTTCTCAGGCAGAAGCCGCTGTTACAGCAGCGCTTTCAAAAGCAGACTATGAAGCATTGTTCCCACTTCGCATAGGATCAAGTGAATGGCATACTGCAGCAGCGGGCAAGCCTTATTACAAGCCGAATCAAGAGGATTATTACTCGTATGAAAATCTGATCGCGGCTGTTCGAGATACTGCAAATATCAAATATAAAGAGGTATACCGTGGAGGAAGCACCTGGACGAAGCAGATCTGGCGACTCGACAAAACGACAAAGACCGAAACGTTATTGTATGAAGAGCCGGAGTTTAACGCGGAGTGGAATCTGAACAAGCCAACAACTTCACGCATTGTGGACTTTGGTACCTTCCTTAAAGAAGGAAGCGAGACGAACAAGAAGCGCGAACTAGCTGCATTCTTAGCTAATATCGCCCACGAAACAGGCGGCGGATGGTCGACGGCTCCTGGTGGGGAGCTTCGCTGGGCTTTGTTCTTTAATGAAGAAGTATCTTATATTAACAACTCCAACATCGGTTATGTGCAAGCCAACAGTGATTACCCTGCTGTAGCGGGCAAATCGTATCATGGCCGTGGCCCTATCCAGTTAAGCTGGAACTACAATTATGGACTAATCGGTTCTATTATTTTCGGCGATAAGCACGTATTGCTGCAGAATCCAGAGAAAATTACACAAGATGGCAAGCTTGGCTTTATGACAGCCATACTGTTCTGGATGACTCCACAGGATCCAAAACCATCCTGCCACGATATTATGGTAGGCAACTATGTGCCAACGTCTGCGCAGCTAGCAAAAGGACTTGTACCGGGGTTTGGAGCAACCATCATGGTGATTAACGGTTCCTTTGAAGGCAACAAGGACGAAAGCGATATTCGTGTTGGCCGGCGTGTTGGCCATTACCTTGACATTACAAGCCGCGCTGGTGTTGATGTGACAGGGGAGAAGGTAAATACGCTGGGTATGCAGCCCTTTTAATTAAAACTCAAGGTTCCCAGGGGGATTTTAGCCCTGGGAATCTTTTTTATTAGGATATTTTGCTGCTGACGACAATGTTAAGGTAAAGTGCTTGACATTGTAGATTGAATCAGATATGATAATTGAGGTTGATGGGCTGTAAAGTGTTTTTCCTTGACGAAAGGAGTGGCCCGTTATGAATGATGAACAACTGCTAGAGAAGACGAACCGCATCAATATGCTGTTTGATTTCTATGAACCGCTTCTTACAGAGAAGCAGCAGACGTTTTTGAAGTGCTACTTTCAAGATGATTTCACATTGGGTGAGATCGCTCAGGAATTTGGCATTAGCCGTCAAGCGGTGTACGAGCATATTAAGCGGGCGGAGCAGACGCTAGAGTCGTATGAGAGCAAGCTAGCGCTTCTTCAGAAGTTCGAGGCTCGCACGAAGCTGATGGGAGAGCTTGAGCATCGATTAACACATACGCTTAACATACCCGACCCGCAGCGCGCGGAACTGCAGGAGGTTATCCGTGAACTGCAGGCGTTGGAATAAGGGAACGGGGTGAATCCATATGGCATTTGAAGGACTGACAAGCCGACTGCAAAACGTATTTGGCAAATTGCGCGGCAAAGGTAAGGTAAGTGAAGATGACGTCAATGAAGCGATGCGAGAAGTTCGACTTGCCCTTCTTGAGGCAGATGTTAACTTCAAGGTCGTGAAGGATTTCATCAATAAGGTGAAAGAAAAGGCCGTTGGCATTGAAGTGATGAAGAGCTTCACGCCAGGAATGGCCATTATTGATATCGTCAACAAGGAATTAACCGAGTTGATGGGCGGAGAGACGGCGAAGCTTGAGAAAGCAAACAAGCCGCCAACCGTAATCATGATGGCGGGTCTTCAAGGTGCAGGTAAGACAACGACCTCCGGCAAGCTGGCTAAGCTTCTTCAGAAGCAGAATCACAAGCCGCTTTTGGTTGCTGCAGACATTTATCGCCCAGCGGCGATCAAGCAGCTCGAAGTGCTCGGAAGTCAGATTAATGTTCCTGTATTTGCATTAGGCGATCAAGTAAGTCCGGTGGAGATTGCGAAGCAGGCGCTTGAGCATGCACGCGAGAACCATCTGGATTATGTCATTATTGATACTGCAGGCCGACTGCACATCGATGAGGCGCTGATGGATGAGCTGAAGCAGGTTCATGCAGCTGTCAATCCAACTGAGGTGCTGCTTGTTGTTGATGCCATGACAGGTCAAGATGCGGTCAACGTCGCAGACAGCTTCAATCAGCAGCTTGCGCTGACCGGGGTTGTCCTCACGAAGCTCGATGGAGATACACGCGGTGGTGCTGCGCTCTCCGTTAAGGCCGTGACGGGCTGTCCGATCAAGTTTGCTGCTACAGGCGAGAAGGTCGATGCACTTGAGCCGTTCCATCCAGAACGCATGGCATCGCGAATTCTAGGCATGGGTGACATGCTGTCCTTGATTGAGAAGGCGCAGGCGGGCATCGATGCTGATAAGGCGAAGGAAATGGAGATGAAGATGCGCAATGCATCCTTTACCTTCGATGATTTCCTTGAGCAGATGCAGCAGGTGAAGAAGCTTGGACCAATTGATCAGATCCTTGACATGATCCCAGGCATGAACAAGGTCAAGCAGACGCAGAATCTTAAAGTAGATGAGCGCCAGATGGGCCGAATCGAGGCTATTGTGCGCTCGATGACGAATGAAGAGCGTAAAGATCCTGATCTTATCAATCATAGCCGTAGAAAGCGGATTGCAGCAGGCAGCGGCACGCAGTTGGCTGATGTCAATCGACTCATCAAGCAGTTCGATGAGATGAGAAGAGTGATGAAGCAGTTCTCGGATATGATGGGTCCTAAAGGGCCGAAGATGATGAAATCGCTGAAGAGCAGAGCTGGTAAGGGGAATAGATACCCATTCCGCTAATGCTTCATATAGAATTTTCTTAAGGAGGTGAAAGTCGTGGCAGTACGTATTCGTTTGAAACGTATGGGTGCTCATAAAGCTCCATTCTATCGTGTGGTTGTTTCGGATTCCCGTTCCCCGCGTGACGGTCGTTTTATCGAGGAAATCGGTTATTATAACCCAGTAGCTCAACCTGCAGTAGTCAACATCGACGAAGAAAAAGCGTTGAAATGGCTGCAAACAGGAGCTCAAGCTTCTGACACTGTTCGTAACTTGCTTAGCCAAGCTGGTGTTATGAAGAAGTTCCATGAATCCAAATTCCAGAAATAATGAATCATCGGAGGGTGAAAGATGGAAAAGTTAGTGTCAGTCATTGCACAGGCTTTGGTCGATCATCCGGATGAGGTCCGTGTGACTACTGTTGAGAAGGAACATGTGGTCGTTTACGAACTGCATGTTCATCCTGATGATGTCGGTAAAGTCATCGGCAAGCAGGGACGCATCGCTAAGGCGCTGCGGACGGTTGTCACATCGGCAGCCGTGAAGGTTCCTAAACGTGTTGCTGTGGACATTATTTCTTAATAAGTCGAATGGGGTTAGGATCATATCCTAACCCTTTTTCGTATAATCAGATTGTTTCAAGCTACACTAGCCTTAAGGGCACATGATGATGACTATGTTTGATAGGTGCAGGAGGGAGCGTTAAGGGTCACAATGGATAAATCCTTATTTACGGTTGGAGTTGTTGTCAATACGCAGGGCATTCGAGGAGAAGTGAAAATCGTTCCCCATACAGATTTTGCTGAGGAGCGCTTTGCGCCAAAGAGCAAGCTTGTATTGGTGCAAGAATCCTCCAACCGGATGGTGCCGGTTACCGTGGAACATTCACGTTTACATAAAAATATGTATGTTGTGAAGTTTAAGGAGTTCAATAATATTAATGAAGTGGAAGCCTTCAAAACATGGCTGATTAAAGTATCTGTAGAAGAACGTGAGCCGCTTGAAGAAGGCGAATATTACTATAGCGACATTATTGGCTGCATGGTTGTAACAGAAGACGGCGAGGAGCTTGGTCCGATTAAGGAGATTCTTGCACCTGGCGCCAATCATGTCTGGGTTGTTAAAATGCCAAAAGGCAAGGATTTGCTGCTGCCTGTTATTGATCCTGTCATTCTGGATGTGAATGTGAAGGAGAAGAGAGTCACGGTTCATCTTATGGAGGGACTAATGGAATGAGAATCGACGTTTTGACCCTGTTTCCTGAGATGTGTGAAGGGGTGTTCTCTTCAAGCATCATGGGACGGGCTAGAGACAAAGGGATTGTAGAATTAAATGCGCTCAATTTTCGTCCGTTCTCGACCAATAAGCATTCTACAGTGGATGACTATCCATATGGCGGAGGCGGCGGGATGGTCCTGAAGCCAGAACCGATCTTTGCTGCAGTTGAGCATGTGATGGCAGAGGCTGATTGCCATGCGGCAAGCAAGGGGACTGAAGGAGAATCAGAAGGGAGCACTGTAAGCTCAAGGAGCAAGCCGAGAGTCATTCTGATGTGTCCTCAGGGCGAAACTTTTACGCAGAAGAAAGCAGAGGAACTGGCGAAGGAAGAGCATCTAATCTTTATTTGCGGACATTATGAAGGTTATGATGAACGGATTCGAGAGCATCTTGTGACCGATGAGCTGTCGATAGGGGATTATGTGCTGACAGGTGGAGAGCTGCCTGCAATGACGATTGCAGATGCGGTTGTACGTCTGCTTCCCGGTGTGCTCGGCAATGAAACTTCTGCGGTTACAGATTCCTTCAGCACAGGCCTGCTTGAGTATCCTCATTACACACGGCCAGTCGACTTCAGAGGCTGGAGCGTTCCCGATGTGCTGATGTCAGGTCATCATGCCAATATTGAAGCTTGGAGAAGAGAACAATCTTTGAAGCGAACGTTCATGCGCAGGCCAGACTTGCTCCTCGGAATGGAGCTGTCGAAGCAGGATCAGGCGATCTTAAGACGATTGAAAGAACAGAGCGCGAACGGCGAAGATAAGCTGAGCAAGCTGGATTAAGCGGCTTTGAACGTACACTTGAAGGATGTTCGCTTTCAAGTGCGCAGCAACTCCTCTGAGGTTATAGGCGCAAAGGCAAGGGCAGAAGCTTAAAGATTCTGCCCTCGTTAATCGCTTGTTACGTTCTATGTGGTCTTGTCCTCGTTGAGTTCAAAGGCAATGACCGTGTCAATGTCGCATGGCAGCGATGCTTGCGGGAAATTGGCGAACAGATAGCCTTTAAAGGCTTCTCCATTCCACGGAGTGGAGATATTCACCTCTGCGCCATCCGCCAGCCGTCTCGCCTGCTTGACGCGTCCCTGAAGGTCTTCGAATGCAATAGGGCCGATTCCGCGCTCTAGGATATGCGCATACAGCGTGTTGCCAGCCTGCGTATAGCGTCCCCATTCAGGCTTGTCGAAGCTTGCCGCTGCACATCCGTATATGCTGCTGCCATTGCGCTTCATCCATGCGCCTACCTCGCGCAGCACCTCTTGAGACTTCTCAGGGATTGCGCCTCGCGCATCAGGCCCTACGTTCAACAGCAGATTGCCATTCTTGCTCACACATTCCACAAGACCGCGTATAACGGTTTTTGCCGTTTTATAATCCTCATCATAGGCATGATATCCCCAGTGCTGATTAAGCGTAATGCATGCTTCCCAAGGAACAGCATTCCCAAGCTCATTCACGATGCCTTTTGGAGGCAGAATTTGCTCTGGAGAGGCAAAATCCCCAGCGTAGCTTTCTGGCTCAGCCGCCAATAGGTTGCCTCCTAAACGATTGTCGATCAGTACATTTGGCTGCAGCTCACGAATCATCGCCACAAGTTCGCTTGCCTTCCATGTCTCGCCCTTCATTTCATCATAAGAGAAATCAAACCACAGCACATCGATTGTGCCATAGTTCGTCAGCAGTTCTTTTACTTGACCGTGCATATAGCTTACGTATCGATCGAATTGATGTTGAGCAGCTTTGAAGGCATCGCTGCCGCGCATAGGATGGATGCGATCGTGATAAGCTGGGTAATCCGGGTGATGCCAATCGATCAGCGAGTAGTATAGGCCTACCTTCAGCCCTTCTGCGCGAAAAGCATCCACGTATTCCTTCACTAGATCACGCTGTGCTTTCGTGTTGGTGGCTTTGTATTCCGTCAGCTTGCTGTCAAACAAGCAGAATCCATCATGATGCTTGGCGGTCATGACCGCGTACTTCATACCTGCTTCTTTTGCGAGCTTTGCCCACTGCCTTGGATCGTAGAGATCAGGATCAAAGTCTTCAAAATACGGCTGATACGCTTCAATAGACATCTTCTCCTGGTTGCGAACCCACTCCCCGCGGGCAGGTACAGCATACAATCCCCAGTGAATGAACATGCCAAAGCGGTCTTGCATAAACCAATCCAATCGATTTTCTTTTTCGATTTGCTGCATGATGCTTATCCCTCCTATGTAGACTCGAAACTCATTCTTATTGTAGTCGGAAGAAGCTATAATGAAGATAGGGAGAACTAATCCATTTTTGTACAATATTAAGATAGGATGGGTACTGATATGGGCAAGGAAGAACTGCTTCAGCATTACTTCTCTCATCTGAACTTGGATGTGCAGGAGGCCAACTATACGAAGTGTCCGAAGACATGGCGCGAGATTAATTTTGTTCCATCCTTTAACCGACTGTATCTTATCGAACAAGGCGAAGGAGAAATTCAAGTAGGGGGACAACGCTACTGTCCGTCGGCTCATGATCTTGTCATTATGCCGGCACAGGTGAAGCAGTCCTACACGACGATCAGTGATGCCACTTATCTCAAGTATTGGGTTCATTTTACGGCTGTCGTGGGGGAGCGGTCGTTATTTCAACTGCTGGACACTCCGGTTGTGCTGCATTTGACGGCAGATGCGTTTATACATGCACAGCATAAGATGCAGGAACTAAGAAAGATTCATATGGAACGCGCATGGACGAGCCCGCTTCGCAAGCGAGCAGCTATGCTGCAGCTTCTGGAGCTGTATTTTTCCTGCATAGGATTGCAGCAAATTCAGCTGCGATCGAAGGATGCTGATAAGCTTAATGTCATTATAGCCTACATGGCAGAGCATATTGATCAGCGCATAACGGTGCAAGAGCTTGCCCGCCAGCTTCACCTGCATCCTAATTATTTTATTACCTATTTTCGCGAGCATATGGGAGAATCACCAATTCAGTATATGAATAAGATGAAGCTTGAGCATGCCAAGCAGCTTCTGCTTACTGGAGAGCTGCACATTCATGAAGTGGCTGAACGAGTAGGGATGGATGCTTATTATTTTTCTCGCCAATTCAAGGAGTTCACAGGATTTAGTCCAAGCGGTTATAGGGCATCACATCGAGCAGAGGGAAAATGAGCATAAAAAAGCGGTCGATACGAATAGTGAACGAGAAGATAACGTTTGATTCGAACATCGACCGCGTGTGTTCCTGCTTAAGAATAATGCGGTGATCATATTTGGTTTTACTAAAACGACAAAAGCCCTACCTCTCTTTCGTCCTTGCGGCTCCTTGACCGCGCCAGTGTGAATAAGTGTTACCAATAGTCAAGCTTCTAATTAAATAAGGGAATTAGACGAATGAATATGAGGAGAAATCTTATTCTTTCTTGAGGAACAAATCTTGAGGGTGATTCGCAACAATTAATATTATAGCATACTCGCAAATAAAATGCTACCTTAATTTCATTTCACCTTGACTGACTGTGCTCCAAATGCGTTTATCTTTAAGTAGAGCTGCGCTATAATGAAGAATAAATAGTAGCGAAGTATAACATGTAATAGGATAGGATGTTGAGGTAGGAAGCCATGGAAAATGTGAAATTGGAATCTTGGCAGGCTCGTGTCGATGCAGCGCGCGTCCAGGCATCAGATGAGAGTGTCGTACTTATGGATGAGATGTTGAACGAGCTTAAGCTATTGCATGAGCAGAATGCGCAGCTTCGGAAGTCATTAGTACAAGCGAGACAGAAGTCGAAGATGTCAACCAAGCTGAAGGAAGCTTTGTACGAATAAGAAAAATGGTTCGATACGGATCGTTTCATGTTGTACATAGGGGATGGCATGCTTTCTAGTTGGTGAAAATGATCTTGTGTTTCTGCTATGGTTATGATACAATAACTTTCGTTGTGTGGAATACGGTGGTCCTCTACATACAATGACGGGTGCGTAATAGGTCGTGCTCTGAGATGTAAGAACACCTGTGTGGAAGGAGGGAGTCCTAGATGAATATCGTACAAGCGATTACGCAAGAACAACTTCGTAAAGATGTACCAAGTTTCCGTCCTGGTGATACTTTGAAAGTTCATGTAAAAGTTATCGAGGGAACTCGTGAGCGTATCCAGCTTTTCGAAGGTGTTGTAATTAAGCGTCGTGGTGGCGGCATCAGTGAAACGTTTACTGTTCGTAAAATTTCCTACGGTGTAGGTGTTGAGCGTACATTCCCGATTCACTCGCCAAAAATCGATAAAATCGAAGTGGCTCGCCGTGGTAAAGTGCGTCGTGCGAAGCTTTATTATCTTCGTAAACTTCGCGGTAAAGCAGCGAGAATCAAAGAAATCCGTTAATGAAACACCGGGGGCTTGCAGATTACGCAAGCCCCTTTTGCTATATTCCACAAAATCGTATAGTCTATTAGCATGAGTATAGATCTCGATAAATACACATCCTAGGAAGAGGGCGAGGCAGGCTTATGGACAATGAAAGCCAAGTGAACAATTCAGGCAGTGCAGGATCTTCTGAGCAACAGACGAGAAGCAATAAGAATGAGCTGCTAGAATGGGTAAAAGCCATCGCCGTTGCGGTTGTACTCGTCGTTGTCGTTCGATGGCTATTGTTTGCCCCGTTTATCGTTGATGGTCCATCTATGGAACCTAACTTCTGGACGGGCGAGCGCTTGATTGTGAACAAGGTGCTCTATAATTTCCGCGAACCAGAGCGAGGAGAAGTCGTCGTGTTCCATGTTCCACAGGAGAACCGCGATCTCATTAAGCGTGTCATTGGTGTAGCGGGAGATACCGTTGAGTACAAAGGCGACGATCTTTTTGTCAATGGCGAGAAGATTGATGAGCCGTATCTAAAAGAAGCACTGGATCAAGCACATGCTGAGGGCAAGCTGTACAACGACCGGGATTATCCAAATGAAATGCTAACGGAGACGAAGGTGCCTGAAGGTCATATCTTTGTGCTTGGTGACCACCGGAACAACAGTACGGACAGCAGAGCGCTAGGGTTTATTCCTTTGGAAGATGTCATTGGCCGAGCAGATGTCATTTTCTGGCCAATTAAACATATTCAGATCGTGAAGCATCACTGATCGGATAATCAACAGCAAGACACACACGGGAGGTGATGACTGTGGCGATTCAATGGTTCCCTGGTCATATGACCAGAGCAAGAAGACAGATCCAAGAAAAATTGAAGCTTATCGATGTCGTCATCGAATTGCTGGATGCGAGGCTGCCAATGTCAAGCCGCAATCCAATGATTGATGAGATTCTTGGGAACAAGCCTCGATTAATTCTACTAAACAAGTCCGACTTGGCAGACCCTGAGCTTACGGCGAGATGGCAGGAAGTCTTCCTTAAGGAAGGGCATAAAGCGATTGCCATCGATGCATCAAGCGGAACGAATGTTCAGAGCATTCCAGTTGAAGCAAGAAAGCAGTTGGAAGAGAAGTTTGCGAAGCAAATTGCCAAAGGCATGAAGCCGCGAGCGGTTCGCGCGTTGATTGTGGGCATCCCGAATGTTGGGAAGTCGACACTGATTAACAAGCTTGCTGGCCGCCAGGTTGCAGCAACAGGAGATCGTCCAGGCGTCACGAAAGGTCAGCAGTGGATTCGAGTTGGCTCTGAGCTGGAATTGCTCGATACGCCAGGAATCCTTTGGCCGCGATTTGAAGACCAGATGGTCGGGTATCGCTTGGCTGCAACAGGAGCGATCAAGGATCAGATCTTGAATGTAGAGGATATTGCCTTTTATGCTCTGCGTTATTTGACGACGCATTATGAGGAGCAAGTCAAGCAGCGCTTTGAAATAGAAGAGCTTCCTCCTCAGCTGGATGAGGATCCAAATGCTGTTGTCGCCGTGATGGAAGACATCGGAAGGCGTCGTGGATGTCTGGTTAGCGGGGGCAGAGTGGACCTTGAGAAGGCATCGGGCATTATTCTTCGAGAGCTTCGAAGCGGCAAGCTCGGCCGAATTACGTTTGAGACACCATAAAGGCTTACTTCACGGTATACTAGGGCACAGCCGCTTCTTCCTTATAGGAGGGGAGCGGTTGTTTTATTTTTCGTTCCAGAACGATTGCTTCCGAGGTAGATTCAGGATTTGATTTTTGTGCGGGATAGCGGCGAGCCTCCCTTAAGGTGAGGCTGCCCAGTTGATTGGCTCTGAGAAGGTTGTCTCATGGGCTTAGGAGGAATGTAGGATGGGGAAAGGTAGCAGCACACCGAAGGAGACGATTGATCTGCTTCAATGGGAACGAGAGCACTGGGAGCAAGGCTTTGATGCAATCGCGGGCATTGATGAAGTAGGCAGAGGCTGCTTGTTTGGCGATGTTGTCGCAGCGGCGGTAATTATGCCGAAGGGCTTGATTCTAGATGGGGTCGATGACTCGAAAAAGTTGTCCGAGAAGAAACGCGAGAAGTTGTACGAGGAGATTATTGAACATGCACTGGCATGGAGCGTCGCACGTATTGATGCACCGACTATTGATGAGCTGAATATTAAGCAGGCCACTCGTCTTGCGATGAAGCAAGCGGTGGAACAGCTGCAGCTAGCACCGGATGTCTTATTTGTCGATGCGGAAAAGATCGATCTCCCCGTGAGACAGCATGCCATTATTAAAGGAGATGCAACCAGTCAGTCTATCGCCTGCGCCTCGATCCTGGCAAAGGTGACAAGAGACAGGTTGTGTATGCAGGAGTGGGAGTCGCAGTATCCGGACTACGGGATTGCCATACATAAGGGATATGGCACGAAGCTTCATCGTGAAGCCATTGTGACCCATGGCCCTACGCCGATGCATCGCCGCTCCTTTTTAACAAAACTGTTGTCTGAGCCTGAACCGACTCTATTCTAATAGAGGGAGAGGACATCATTTATTCTTTTATTCTAGCAGCATGTTATAGTAACAAGGCTATAGCGGGATTATATTACTAAGCACCAGGGAAACCTGGTGCTTTTTTTAATGCAAATGAGAAAAATAATATTAGCTGCTTGAAATCTAGAGAAGGACCACCAAATTTTGATTTCACAGGCTGAAAATCTGCTTGTCAGAATTTACAGGTAGGTTAGTAGGGCACAGGCATGATAATATAATTTTTGTTCTTATAAGATACACAACTGTCCTTTGTAAGAGGACAAAATAAATGAAATGTCCGCTATACAGAAAAGGGGTTGTTGACATCATGAAAAAAGTGGGCTTGTTTATGCGAATCCTTATCGCCATTGCGCTTGGGGTAGGCATTGGCTGGATTGCACCGACGTGGATCATTCGCATATTTTCAACGTTTAACGAAATATTCGGCAATTTTCTGGCTTTCTGCATACCACTTATCATTATCGCCTTCATTGTTCCTGGAATCGGGGAATTGGGAAGAGGGGCAGGCAAGCTGCTTGGTCTAACGACCTTTGTTGTTTATTTATCTACTGCACTGGCTGGAATGCTGGCCTTGTTTGTTGCGAAAAATGGGTTTCAAGTGCTGCTGCCCCCGACTCTGCTCCAAGCGGTGGGCAACCCGGGTGATGCGCTGCTTCCGAGCTACTTCAGCATCGAGATGCCCCCTGTCTTCAATGTAATGACAGCTTTGCTGCTCGCATTCCTGCTTGGCATTGGCATTGCTGCGACGCAAGCCGAACAGCTGATGAAGGCGTCCTCAGAATTCAAGGCGATCATTGGGAAGGTGATCTCATCAGTCATCATTCCACTCTTGCCAATTCATATTATGGGGATCTTTATGAACATGACGCAGGCTGGAGCGGTTGCGATGATCTTGCAGGTATTTCTTAAGGTGTTTGCTGTTATTCTTCTGATGCATCTGGTCATGCTGATTCTGCAATACAGCACAGCGGGGCTGTTAAATAAGAAGAATCCGCTTCGCATGATGAAAGTCATGATTCCAGCTTATATGACAGCCCTTGGAACGCAGTCTTCTGCCGCCACAATTCCGATTACGCTGCAGCAGGTGAAGAAGCTTGGCACCGATGAGGACATAGCGGACTTTACGGTTCCATTATGTGCTACGATTCATATTACAGGCTCAACCATTACGTTGACGTCCGTTGCTTCCATTATTCTGCTGCTGCATGGCCAGCCCTTGAGCTGGGCACAGATGATTCCATTTATTTTGATGCTCGGCATAACGATGATCGCAGCGCCTAGTGTGCCAGGCGGCGGCGTTATGGCTGCGCTCGGTCTCTTTCAAACGATGCTTGGCTTCGACGAGGCGATGATCAGCTTGGCGATTGCCCTATATATCGCTCAGGACAGCTTTGGCACAGCTGCAAATGTAACAGGAGACGGAGCGATAGCGCAGATTGTTCATGCGATTAAGCATCGAACTTTTCAGAGTGCGCAGCTGGACAAAGGACGAACGATCAACAGTGAAACCACAAAAACACCTCTTTAACAAGGAGGTGTTTTTTGTTTGGGCAAGCAAGACTGGGTAGGAGGGTGTATTTTTCGTGTCAATATAGGAATATTCATGTCGAATGAAGAAGTGGTAAGACAGCAAGGATAGAAATTGCAGGGTTAGGAGAGAGTAAGATGCCAAACGTACTGTCTAAGCTGCTCTGGTTGATCGGAGCAATTCTGCTGATATGGGTCAACAACCAGGTGCTCGGCTATAGCAAGGTATTGTCCCAGCAGACGGGTGAGAGCATTTATGGAATTGCAGGCACATGGCTGGTTGCCTTTTGGTCAGGTGCTTATCTTGTGCTTCTTGGAGGCTTGAGAAGAAGGAAGCCGATACATAAACCTCTGTTTTTTCTCGGATTTTTGCCGTGCCTGCTGCTATCCATTCTGCCATACACATATCATTGCTTGCCGATAGGCGAGAAATTTTTTTATGAGCTTATTCAAAGTTCCTTTCATATGATATTTTTCAGCTTGGCTAGTGGATTTACGCTCATGCTCAGTCTATGTCGATTCCAGCCTTAATCGCGCAATAGCAGGTGAGAATAGCTAGAGGGATACACTCTATCGCAGATGCGGTATCGTCATAATAGAGATGGATCAGCCATTGGCTGCTAGGCATTCGAACTGGATCTAACACAATCAGCAGAATCGGCAATTATGATTCATTCATAGGTCATTCGATTGATGCAGTAGAGCTTGCCCCATTCAAACTATCATCCTGTCAGCCGATAAACAATTTATAGAATAGTAAGGGTACGGAGGAAAAGAGATTGAATATTACAAGCATGGTACGGGGGATGATTGGAGAGGCGAAGCCTGGAGATGTTCGGGCTTTGGAGCTTAAGCAGGGGCAAGTCGTGCGCGGCGTCGTGCTTCATACCGAGGAGGGAAGCCAACAGGCTGTTGTTCAGATCAATGGCGTGCCTGTCAAGGCGATGCTGGAGTCCCCGCTTCAAGCCGGGCAATCCACCTTGTTAAGGGTCGAAGGCCAGCAAGACGGCGTAATCATCTTGAAGCCAGCAGGAGAACTGCTTCAGCAAGGTTCGCTTAGCATCGCTGATGCAATCAAGCAATCCGGCTTGCCAGATGAGCCATGGGCAAGATCAATGTTAGCTGAATTGAAGCGAAGCGGAGTAGAGCTGACGCCTGAGGTGATGGCCAAGCTGACGAAGGCGGCTTCGCTGCTGCCAGCTGGCAAATCGCTGGAGGAATGGATGCAGACAGCGATTGTTGCTTTGAAGCGACAATTGCCGATCACCGCAGAGACGATGAGGGGATTGCAGCAGATTATGTTTGGCAAGCCCATGCATCAGCTGCTTCAGCGCTTCTTGGATGCGCTCAGCGCATCAATGCCGCTAATGAACGCTTCAACTGGAGCTGAGATGACAGGCAGTGGGGGTGCGTCGTCGACGCTGGGCCGCATGCAGCAGGCTCAAGCGCTGGTGCAAAGCTTCATTCAAGCGATGCCAATAGCCAATGATGAGCAAGGTGCGTCAGGCGTGCTGCGACAATCAGGTGCGCCTAATGGGCAGAATACGACCGTTCAAGGAAACAGCGGAGCAGCAGGTAATCAACAGATGCGTGCGGAGCCCACTGCTCAAGGAGCAGCGGCTTCGACGGCGCAAATACAAGCTCAAAGTCAAGCTGAAGGGTCCCGTCTGAACGGGCAGAGTGTCAATGAACGGGCAGGTTCGCTGCCTGCTTCACAGACTGCCCATGCAGGTGAACCAATGACGAGAGTGCAATCGCCAGAGAGCCAGCTTACGCAAGCGAGCCGAGCAGGAGGTGAGCCTGCAAGTTCCTCGACGTACACGAGTCAAGCCCAAGGACAAGTGCCGAGCGCTGTGCAAAGCGAGTCATGGGTGGGCAGGCTGCTGCAAGTGCTTGGGGTTAACCATGAATATCAAGTGCGCACGACGATGATTCAATCGATGACTAGCGCTCCTGCCGAGACACCGCAAGCCGCACCGCATACAAGCGGTCAAGCCGACGCTTTCGGCTCCGCTCAGCGAGCACAGACACTGCAAGCAGCTCAATCAGCGACGGCAGAACTTGCAGCTTCTGCACAAGGAAGCGAACCACAAGCTGCTAAGGGAGCCGCTTCTGCTCCAACACCTCTGAATCCTCAAGCGATACAGGGGACGAGTCCGGGAGCCGTCCAAGAGACGGGAGCAGAGACGATTAAGAGTGCGCTTATGCAGCTGCTGCAAAGCGATGCGCTGCCACCTAGCGTCCGTGAGGCTGCGCAAATGATTGTTTCCAGCATAACGGGGCAGCAGCTGCTGTTAAGCAGTGATCGGAGCCTGCCATTTGCTCACATTAGCTTGTTTGTTCCATTGATTACGCCAGATGGGGAAGAAACCGCAGCCGTACATATTCAAGCTCGTCAAGGCAAGAAAGGGGAGCTTGACCCATCCAACTGTCGGTTATGGTTCGATCTTGACCTGAAGGCAATGGGACATACCGTCGTGGACGTTAATGTTATTGAAAAAATGGTGGCGCTGAACATTCATCATGCCAATGAAGATATTCGCAAGAGTCTTGAGCCCTATCGTCCAGAAATTGATTCGGCGCTGCAAGGAATCGGTTACCAGCTGTCCGCGTTCCGGACCCTTCCGATCTCAGAAGAAGAGCATTCCTCATCCGTCAAGCAAACGTTAGAGGACTACACGCCTGCGCCATACAAAGGAGTGGACGTGCGCATATGACAAGCAGCAAGCGTGAAGAAAAGGAGCAACCGACAAGGCACCAGCGAGCCCGAGCTGTTGCCTTAACCTATAAGCCAGGGGAGCAGCTGGCTCCCGTAGTGGTTGCCAAAGGTCAAGGTCTTGTAGCAGAGCAAATCGTAGATCGCGCTAAGGAAAGCGGAGTGCCGATTCAAGAGGATGCGTCGCTCGTGGAGGTACTGTCCAAGCTGGATATTGATCAGCAGATTCCAGCGGAGCTGTATCATCTGGTCGCGGAGGTGCTGACTTTTATTTACCGCTCGGATCAGCGTGCAGCCAAAGGATGGATAGAGGAAGAGTAGTGGTTTGACTCGAAGAATAGGAAACTATCAGCTGCGAGAGATGTGCTGCAAGTGATATCTGAAGGGAGTGATGGCTTCGTGCAGGCTCACAACCATAAGGAATCGTGTAATGAACATAAGCTTCAAGCGGGACTTAATAGAATCGCAAAAGGCAAGTACGCGGAGGATGCCGCTAGTCGCTACATTGTGAAGGAGCTTGGCTGGGATATTGTTGATCGCAACTGGCGCTGCAAGGCTGGCGAGATTGATCTCGTTGCTCGCGATGGCGAATGGCTTGTGTTTATTGAAGTGAGAAGCCGATCGGCAGCTGGCAGCCGCTTCGGCTCAGCACGTGAGGCGATCTCACCACGCAAGCAGCATCAGGTGAGGAAGCTTGCTGAACTGTATATGTACAGCAAGCGTCTAACAGAAGTGCGCATTCGCTGCGATGCCATCGTTGTTACTTTGGAGAGCACGGTGAACAAGGTGGACTACAGCTATCATTTGGAGCATATCCGACAAGCGTTTTAACTGATTAATCATCAGCTAAAGTACAATGATTGACTTCATTCCTCATTGAATAGCACGGCAAAGAGTGATGCTCACAACATATCAATAGTATATCGTAACACGAAAGCCCATCTCCTCATAATGAAGGGGATGGGCTTATTAGTGCTCTTAACAGCTAGTGCTGCTTATGTAAAGGGTGTGGCTGCATGCATTGTTCGGTCCAAGCTGCGATAGCGAATGGCTTCGGCAAGATGAGGAATATCGATCACCTGCTCCTGCTCTACGTCTGCAATGGTACGAGCGAGCTTCAGCAATCGATCATGTGCACGAAAGCTTAAGCCTAACTGGTCATATACCTTGCTTAGCAGCTTGTTCGCTTCTGCGGTAAGCGGGCAGAATTGGCGGAGCCAAGCCCCTGTCAGCTCACTATTGAATCGTACAGGCAGTGCTTTATATCGTTGTGACTGTATGCTGTGCGCACGAAGAACAGCACTTCGCATGTCAGCAGAAGACACCGTGTGGCCCTCCCATTCTTGCACTGCTGCTCGCGGCACCTCCAGTTGCAGATCGATTCGGTCCAGCAGCGGACCTGACAGGCGAGAGCGATATCTAGCCAGTCTTGCAGGTGTGCAGCGACAGACCTGATGGGAAGAACCGTCAAATCCACAAGGACATGGATTCATCGATCCAGCGAGCATCAGGTGGGCTGGGAATTGATATACAGCCTTTGCTCGACCAATGGTGACATAGCGGTCTTCGAGCGGCTGCCGAAGAAGTTCCAGCGCTTGCCTTGGGAATTCAGGCAGCTCGTCCAGAAACAGAACACCTCGGTGAGCGAGGCTTACCTCGCCTGGCTTAGGAATGCTTCCGCCTCCGATTAATCCTGCCTGTGATATCGAGTGGTGTGGGCTGCGGAACGGACGGATGCGCAGCAACCCATTGCTGCTTCGCTCCCATTTTCCAGACACGCTGTAGATCTTTGATACCTCCAGCGCTTCTTCCTCGGTTAGGGGAGGAAGAATGGTCGGAAGACGCCGAATCAGCATTGTTTTCCCTGTACCAGGAGGCCCGCTCAAAAGGATGTTGTGCATGCCCGCAGCGGCAATGGTCATCGCTCTTTTGGCATGGGACTGACCTTTCACATCTGAATAATCTTCGAAGGAATCTGCGTATGGAGGGCTGTGGTCGAATGTGCGCATCGCATCAACGTAAACAAGAGAAGGGAGCAAAGCGGCAGCCGCTTCTTCTGTGGCACAAGGCTTAAGTTCAGCTAAGCTTTGAATGCTGTAGACAGTGATTCCCTCAATGAGCGAGGCCTCCTCCGCATTGCCAGCTGGGACCAGCACATGTGTGATTCCTTGCTTCTTGGCTTCATCGACCATAGAGAGAATGCCTGGCACTGGTCGAGTAGAACCGTCCAATGCGAGCTCCCCTACAATCAACATCTCCTCAAATGGACGAGAGCTCACTTGAGCGCTTGTCATGAGCAGGCACAGGGCGACGGCAAGGTCAAATGATGCCCCTTCCTTGCGAAGATCAGCTGGAGCAAGGTTAATCGTGACTCGTTCAAGTGGAAATACAAAGCCGCAATTGCGGATAGCGCTTCGAACTCGGTCTACGGATTCTCTGACAGCGGCGTCTGGCAAGCCGACGAGGTGAACCTGCGGCAGTCCGGGGGAGATATCTGTCTCAATGTGAATGATCTTTCCATCGATGCCATACACATTTGCACTTAAGGCATGCCCATACATAAAAAACACCTCTCCTTTCACGATAGTGCGAATGGCTCGCAATCATCCGTGAAGAAAGGTGCTTCCTTATCTTTCACTATTCATGTTATGTAGATTATAGAGAAGAACCTGCTGGAACGTCAAGTTTAATGACCGATCTCAATATGAGATGAAATCCATATCAAACAAATGTACTTATTTTCCATTTGATAGCCACTCAATTCACGATAAACATGGTACAATGACATCGGATTGGTTTTATTTTCCGTGAAGATGATAGTTGATGTCGAGTTTCGCCGTTCGATCTGTCATCACACGTCAGACTCTGTCAAGCATAGCCTGTCAATGGCAGGCTACTGGGCCGGCGGCTGTTCTTCAGTGGCGAAGTAGGTGCTTAGGAAGCGGCGGCATACTTGTCGTATGTTTTAGGAAGCGGTTACTTTTGTCGAATTTTGTAAGTTACAGCGTTGTGCAGGTCCAGCATCACGTCAGTTTATCCTATAATAGGCTAACGATCGGATAGGGGGAAGCGCAATGAATATCCATGAATATCAAGGTAAGGAAGTATTGAGACAATACGGTGTCGTCGTGCCAAACGGTAAGGTGGCTTACACGGTGGATGAAGCTGTGGCTGCAGCCGAAGAGCTTGGTTCTTCTGTCGTAGTGGTTAAAGCGCAGATCCATGCAGGCGGTCGCGGTAAAGCAGGCGGAGTAAAGGTGGCAAAGAGCATTGATGAGGTACGCACGTATGCGGATGAAATTCTCGGCAAGGTGCTTGTGACCCATCAAACGGGCCCAGAAGGCAAGGAAGTTAAGCGTCTTCTTATCGAACAGGGCTGCAATATTCAAAAGGAATATTATGTAGGTCTTGTCGTTGACCGTGCCACAGGTCGTGTCGTCATGATGGCTTCAGAAGAAGGCGGTACGGAGATCGAAGAGGTCGCGGCAAAGACACCTGAGAAGATCATTAAGGAAATCGTAGATCCTGCAATCGGGCTGCAAACATTCCAAGCCCGTCGCTTGGCATACGCGATCAACGTTCCAAACGAGTTGGTCAACAAAACGGCGAAGCTGATGATGTCCTTATACCAAGCATTTGTTGACAAGGATTGCTCTATCGCAGAGATTAACCCGCTTGTCATTACAGGCGAGGGAGATGTGATGGCGCTTGATGCGAAGCTGAACTTTGATTCCAATGCATTGTTCCGTCATAAGGATATTCAAGCACTTCGTGATTATGATGAGGAAGACGAAAAGGAAATCGAGGCGTCGAAGTATGATCTCAGCTACATTGCACTCGATGGCAACATCGGTTGTATGGTTAATGGAGCGGGTCTTGCGATGGCAACGATGGACATTATTAAATATTACGGCGGTGAACCGGCTAACTTCCTAGATGTAGGGGGCGGTGCAACGACGGAGAAAGTAACAGAAGCATTCAAAATCATCTTGTCAGATGAGAACGTAAAAGGCATCTTCGTCAATATTTTTGGTGGAATTATGCGCTGTGATGTCATTGCAAACGGAGTTGTTGAGGCAGCAAAAGAAGTTGGGCTGGAACGTCCCCTTGTTGTTCGTCTCGAAGGAACAAACGTCGAGATTGGCAAACGCATTCTAAACGAATCTGGACTGAACATTGTATCGGCTGATTCGATGGCGGATGGCGCGCAAAAGATTGTCGCATTGGTTCAATAATCTGGCGAATGAGGAGATGAATATGCGATGAGCATCTTAATTAATAAAGATACGAAGGTCATTACACAAGGTATTACTGGCGCTACAGGTTTGTTTCATGCCAAAGGCGCGTTGGACTATGGCACGCAAATGGTCGGCGGCGTAACGCCTGGCAAAGGAGGGCAATCCGTTGACATTACGCTTGAAAGCGGCAAGCTGGTATCCTTGCCTATCTTTAATACCGTAGTTGAAGCGAAGCAGGTGACAGGTGCAACAGCAAGCGTTATCTATGTTGCTCCTCCGTTTGCTGCAGATGCGATTATTGAAGCCGTTGATGCGGATCTTGATCTTGTCATCTGTATTACAGAAGGCATTCCGGTTATGGATATGATTAAGGTGAAGCGTTATATGGAAGGCAAGCGTACAATTCTAGTTGGGCCTAACTGCCCAGGTGTCATTACACCAGGCGAATGCAAGATTGGAATTATGCCGGGTTATATTCATACGCCTGGACATGTTGGGGTTGTATCGAGAAGCGGAACATTGACTTATGAGGCTGTTCATCAGCTCTCCACTCGCGGTATTGGCCAATCTACAGCAGTAGGTATTGGCGGAGACCCTGTGAAGGGGATGGAATTCATTGATGTATTAAGCCGCTTCAACGAGGATCCGGATACCTACGCAGTCATTATGATTGGTGAGATTGGCGGAACTGCGGAGGAAGAAGCTGCAGAATGGATCAAAGCGAATATGACAAAGCCTGTGGTAGGCTTCATTGGCGGTGCGACTGCGCCTCCAGGAAAGCGCATGGGTCATGCAGGAGCGATTATCTCTGGGGGCAAAGGAACGGCCGCTGAGAAAATTGCGAAGCTGCAGGAATGCGGTGTGCAAGTAGCGCCAACGCCTTCAGAAATGGGTTCTACACTTGTAAAAGTGTTGGAAGAGCAAGGGATTCTGGAGAAGTGTGTTACTCATCAGCATGCATAAATGATTGCGAGGTAAGCAACCTTTCGACAACAACTGTTGAGAGGTTGCTTTTTTTTGTTGGTAACCACAGAATATCAAGCTTGTGAAATTAAAAAATTGACTAGAAGGAAGCGGTTTTTGTAATGAAAGTAAACCGCTTGTGAGTGAAAGATCGCTGCTGTATTGCAAGGAATCGCTTGCAATCTATGAGCGAGTAACGCACAATAGGGGAAGCGATCTCAAACGCTTTCCTTCTATATATATATGTATTTTTAGGAGGAATAGAGATGCGTGTGTGGAATGTTAATCAGTGTTTGGTTGGACTTCATCATATTCAAGGGATTGGCTGGCATACGATTCAACTATGCAGCACCTTGATTGGTTTAAGCAACATCCATGAGTGGCTGAATCGAAGCGCTGCTGATTGGCAGAGCGCAGGGTTTAAGCCGAGCGTAGCAGAAAGGCTTGCAGGCGGCTTTACAGATGAACGCTTGAACATTTTTTTAGAGAAGACGTATAATTCAGGTGTGGATTGGATTACGCTGATGGATGAAGCTTATCCGGAGTATCTGAAGGAGTCCCCAGAACCTCCTTGGGTCTTATATGGCATGGGGGCTTGGGAGGCGCTCCATCTTCCATGCATTGCAATTGTAGGAACTAGGCATTGCACAGGTTATGGCAGGAAGGTAGCTTATCAGCTAGGAAGAGACTTGGCCTTGGAAGGTGTTGGCGTCGTAAGCGGACTTGCCCGGGGAATTGACGCCGCAGCACATGAAGGCGCTCTCACTTCAGGCTCCACAATTGCTGTGCTCGGTTCGTCCTGTCAGAACATCTATCCTCAAGAGCATCATCAACTAGCGCAGCGGATCGCGCAGTCTGGATTAGTCCTATCGGAGTCACCGATCGGGACGGCATCTCATCCGGGCTTGTTTCCTAGACGCAATCGAATTATTGCAGGGTTGTCCCTAGGGACGGTAGTCGTAGAATCGCAAGCGCGCGGCGGAGCGATGATTACAGCGAGTCTTGCACTAGAGATGTCCAGAGAGGTATTCGCTGTTCCTGGACCCGTAACTTCACCTAAGTCGGAAGGCACTCTTCAGCTTATTCGAGAAGGAGCGGCTGCGGTTGGAACAAGTGCGCATATCATGAAGGAAATAAGAGGCCAGTTGACAACAGCACCTCATAGAGACAATAATGAAACGGTCATGGATCATGACGAGCATGTGGAGCTTAACGACCAAGAGCAAATGATATTGGATGTTATTGAAGCACAAGAATCGACATTTGACGAGCTGCTCATGAAGAGCGGGTTGACATTTGCGCAACTACATCATATTTTGTTATCCTTACAATTACACAATAGAATCCAAGAACGCCCAGGAGGCGTTTATGGATCGATATGGACGTAGGGTTTGTTGGAGAGGAGGAACGCCTATGGCGGATTCACTAGTTATCGTAGAATCACCTGCCAAGGCCAAGACGATTGGCAAATATCTAGGCAGTAAATATATTGTGAAGGCATCGATGGGCCATGTGCGTGATCTACCTAAGAGTCAGATTGGGGTAGATGTTGAACAGAATTTCGAACCGAAGTACATTACGATTCGGGGCAAGGGCTCTGTCTTGAAAGAGCTTAAGGATGCGAGCAAGAAAGTAAAGAAAATCTATCTCGCAGCTGACCCCGATCGCGAAGGAGAGGCTATTGCATGGCATCTAGCTCATGTGCTTGACATCAAAGAGGATGCATTGTGCCGCGTAGTATTCAACGAAATTACGAAGCAAGCGGTGAAGGATGCGTTCAAGACACCGCGTCAAATAAATATGGACCTCGTGCATGCTCAACAAGCGAGACGTATCCTTGACCGTTTGGTCGGTTACAAGATTAGCCCACTGCTATGGAAAAAGGTTAAAAAAGGATTGTCCGCAGGACGTGTTCAATCCGTGTCGGTCAAATTGATTATTGATCGCGAGAATGAGATTGATGCATTTGTTCCTGAAGAATATTGGACCATCACGGTTCAACTCGAAAGCGGGAAGTCAAGCTTTGAGGCGAAGTTCTATTCCCTCAATGGGACGAAGAAGGAGCTTAGCTCAGAAGCAGACGTAAAAGAAATCCTGCAGGCGATTGAGTCTCAGCATTATATTGTGCAAGAGGTGAAAGAGAAGGAACGTCTTCGCCATCCTTCACCTCCATTTACGACAAGTTCGATGCAGCAGGAAGCAGCGCGCAAGCTGAACTTCAGAGCAGCTAAGACCATGTCTGTTGCGCAGCAGCTGTATGAAGGGGTAGAACTTGGCAAGGAAGGGACAGTCGGTCTAATCACTTATATGCGTACAGACTCGACTCGAATCTCGCCCACTGCGCAGGAAGAAGCAAAGGGCTATATTAGTGACAAGTATGGCAGCGATTATGCTCCAGAGACACCGCGCCAATACTCGAAAAAAGCAACGAACGCGCAGGATGCGCATGAGGCGATTCGTCCGACTTCTGTGATGAGAGATCCTGAGACGGTTAAGCCTTATTTGTCTCGTGACCAGCTTCGTTTGTATAAGCTCGTGTGGGAACGCTTTGTTGCGAGCCAAATGACATCTGCGGTTATGGATACGATGACGATCGACATTAAGGCTGGAGAAGCCGTATTTAGAGCTAATGGCTCGAAGATTCGCTTCCCGGGCTTCATGAAGGTATATGTGGAAGGCAATGATGATGGAACGGTCGAAAGCGATAAGCTCCTTCCGCCGCTATCCATTGGCGACACGCTAAAGCAGCAGGACATCGAGCCGAAGCAGCACTTTACTCAGCCGCCGCCACGATATACGGAGGCTAGGCTTGTGAAGACAATGGAGGAGCTCGGTATTGGGCGACCAAGTACATATGCTCCTACCCTTGAGACAATTCAGAAGCGCGGCTATGTAGCGATAGAAGAGAAGAAATTTGTTCCGACTGAGCTTGGCGAACTGGTGATCCAGTTGATGGAGGAGTTCTTCCCAGAGATTCTGGATGTCGAGTTTACCGCCCATATGGAAGATGATCTCGACCATGTGGAGGAAGGAACAGAAGATTGGCATCAGGTATTGGATCATTTCTATGAATCTTTCGAGAAGCGTCTGGAAGTCGCGGAAGAGGAAATGAAGGAAATCGAGATTGAAGACGAGGTGTCAGACGAGATCTGCGAGAAGTGCGGCCGTCATTTTGTCTACAAGATGGGGCGCTTTGGCAAGTTTCTCGCTTGCTCGGGATTCCCGGATTGCCGCAATACCCGTCCGATCATTAAGGACACCGGGGTTAGCTGTCCGAAGTGCAAGGAAGGCAAGCTGGTAGAGCGCCGCAGCAAGAAAGGACGCATATTCTACGGCTGTGATCAATATCCTACTTGTGATTATGTAATGTGGGATAAACCATCAACCAAGCCTTGCCCAACCTGCGGCAGCTTGATGATTGAGAAGCGAAGCAAGCAGGGAACGAAGCTGCAGTGCACGCAGTGCGATCATGTCGAGATGAATGAAGCAGACGATGATGAATAAAATAGGCTGGCATTACAAGTAGGCTGGCTGTCCGATACAAGCTAGAGTAGGGGGAACATAGAGGATGAATCAGCCTAGAGTAACCGTGATTGGCGCAGGGCTCGCAGGAAGTGAAGCCGCTTGGCAAATTGCCGAGCGCGGTGTGCCAGTAACTTTGTATGAAATGAGACCGGTGCGCAAGACGCCTGCGCACCATACCGATCAATTCGCTGAACTCGTATGCAGCAACAGCTTGCGTGCGAATGGATTGACGAACGCTGTCGGCGTCCTTAAGGAAGAGATGCGTATGATGAATTCATTAATCATGTACGCTGCCGACAAGCATGCTGTGCCTGCAGGCGGAGCCTTAGCCGTCGACCGCGAAGGATTCTCCAAGGAAGTAACGGATCAATTGAAGAATCACCCTTTGGTTGAAGTGCGCAATGAAGAGTTTACCAGCATTCCTGAAGAAGGCATTACGATCATTGCAACAGGTCCTTTGACCTCGCCAGAGCTGTCGGAGAAGATCAAAGCGCTGATGGGCGAAGAATATTTTTATTTTTATGATGCTGCTGCTCCTATTGTTGAGAAAGACACCATAGATATGAATAAGGTGTATTTGGCGTCTCGCTATGATAAGGGTGAAGCTGCGTATTTGAACTGTCCGATGACTGAAGAGGAATTCAATGCATTTTATGAGGCGCTGATCACGGCAGAAACAGCAGAGCTCAAGGAATTTGAGAAAGAGATTTATTTTGAAGGCTGTATGCCGATTGAAGTGATGATGAAGCGCGGCAAGCAAACAGCACTCTTTGGCCCGATGAAGCCAGTAGGACTTCCAGATCCGCGTACAGGCAAGACGCCTTATGCTGTCATTCAGCTGCGCCAAGATAATGCTGCAGGCACCTTATATAATATTGTAGGCTTCCAGACTCACTTGAAGTGGGGCGAGCAGAAACGGGTATTCCAAATGATCCCTGGCCTTGAAAATGCGGAGTTTGTTCGATATGGCGTAATGCATCGCAATACCTTTATCAACTCTCCGAAGCTGCTGCAGCCAACGTACCAGCTGCAAGGCCGCTCTAATCTATTCTTTGCCGGTCAGATGACAGGTGTAGAGGGGTATGTTGAATCAGCAGCCTCTGGCTTGATTGCAGGCGTTAACGCGGCTCTTACTGCGCTTGAGCAGGATACCATTTTGTTCCCTAACGAAACAGCGCTTGGCAGTATGGCTCATTACATCACAACAGCAGATTCTAAGCATTTTCAACCGATGAATGCGAACTTCGGACTTTTCCCGCCGCTTGAAAAACGCATTCGAAACAAAAAAGAAAAAAATGAAGTAATTGCCCAGCGTGCCATTGATGCGCTGCGCAGCTTCGTAGAATCTGGTGCAACGAAAAGGTCTTAACCACGTATAGAAGAAGCAGTTGGGCAATCCCGCTGTTTCTTTTCCATTTTTTATAGAAGGGTGTGGCTCATATGGAAATGCAATTTCATGCTACAACAATTTGTGCGATTCGACATAATGGTCGAGGAGCCATTGCTGGAGACGGCCAAGTAACATTCGGAAACAGTGTCGTAATGAAGCAGCATGCAAAGAAAGTACGTCGGTTGTATCGCGGGCAAGTGCTTGCAGGCTTTGCAGGCTCGGTCGCAGATGCCATTACGTTATTTGAAAAGTTTGAAGGAAAGCTTGAAGAGCATCATGGAAATCTGCAGCGTGCCGCTGTTGAACTGGCGAAGGAATGGCGCAAAGATCGCGTGCTTCAGAAGCTGGAAGCGCTAATGATTGTCATGGATTTGAATCATATGCTGCTGATCTCTGGCGGCGGTGAGATTATTGAACCCGACGACGATATACTCGCAATTGGATCCGGAGGGAACTTCGCTCTATCTGCTGCCCGTGCCCTAAAGCGCCATGCTCAATCTATGAGTGCGAAAGAGATGGCTGAGGCTTCTTTGCAGGTTGCATCAGAAATATGTGTTTACACAAATAATAATCTGGTTGTAGAAGAGATTTAGCGGTAAGATAAACTTACGAGAGTTGGAGGGATCATGATGAGTCAACAAGCTTGGACACCTCGACAAATTGTTACGGAGCTTGATAAATACATTGTAGGACAGAAGGATGCCAAACGGTCTGTTGCTGTAGCACTGCGCAATCGTTATCGTCGCAGCCAGCTGGAGGATTCGATTCAAGATGAGATTGTTCCCAAAAATATTCTGATGATCGGACCTACTGGTGTAGGTAAGACAGAGATCGCTAGACGACTGGCGAAGCTTGTGAAGGCGCCATTTGTGAAAGTGGAAGCCACGAAGTTCACAGAAGTTGGGTACGTGGGCCGAGATGTCGAATCGATGGTCCGTGACCTTATTGAGACCGCGATTCGCATGGTAAAGCTTGAACGCACCGAGAAAGTACAGGATAAGGCTGAGGAGCAGGCAAACGAGCGTTTGGTTGAGATTCTTGTGCCATCACCGGCAAGCAAGAAGCAGCAGCGCAACCCGTTTGAGATGCTGTTCGGCTCCAATAACCAATCAGAAGAGTCCAATGAAGATGCAGAGGACGATGCAGGACTGAAGGAAAGCCGCCGCAAGGTGCGCTTTGACCTCTTCTCAGGCAAGCTTGAGGACGACATCGTGGAGATCGATGTAGAAGAAGCAGCGCCGAATATGTTTGACATGTTTGCAGGGCAAGGTAATGATCAGATGGGCATGAACATGCAGGAGATGCTCGGCAGCCTGATGCCGAAGCGTACCAAGAAGCGCAAGCTCACGATCAAAGAAGCGCGCAAGGTGCTGACTCAAGAAGAAGCAGGCAAGCTGATTGATATGGATGATGTTATTCAGGAGTCCGTTCGAAGAGCAGAGCAGTCGGGTATCATCTTTATTGACGAGATTGATAAGATTGCAGTAGGGACTAGAGGATCTGGGCCTGACGTATCCCGTGAAGGCGTACAGAGGGACATTCTTCCTATTGTTGAAGGATCCACCATCATGACAAAGTACGGTCCTGTCAAGACAGATTATATTCTGTTTATGGCGGCAGGCGCCTTTCATATAGCGAAGCCATCGGATCTAATCCCAGAATTGCAGGGACGTTTTCCGATTCGTGTTGAGCTTACGAGTCTTTCTGTGGAGGACTTTGTATCTATACTCACTGAGCCAGAGAATGCCATTACCAAGCAATATGTCCATTTATTGAAGACAGAAGGACTCGATCTTGAATTTTCTCAGGGTGCCATTGAAGAAATTGCCAAAATGGCCCAAACGGTTAACCAAAATATGGAGAACATTGGTGCGAGACGCCTGCATACGATCATGGAGAAGTTGCTGGAGGATCTTTCTTTTGAGGCGCCAGAGTTAAATCTGCCACAATTCACCATTACGCCGGAGTATGTACGAGAAAAACTGGCCGGTATCTCTCAAGATCGTGATTTAAGTCAATACATTCTATAGCTAATAAAAAGCATTAACTGTAAATAAATACTAAATAAATGTAATATAATGTATAAAATATTAAAAAGCCCTGTCTTTTCTTTAAAAAGATAGGGCTTTTTTCTTATTGTATTCTTTTAGAAAGTTTAAGATGATTAAGATACCATAGTGAAAAAAATGTTAGATTTTGATGGGTGAAATTCTCGAATGTGCAGAAGGTTTTTGTCATTACGACAAAAAGAATGATAAAACCACAAATTCTGTCACATTACTACTGACGAAATTTGTCGAATCAAGAAGGAGAATTTCAAAGTACGTAGAACTGAATATAACAGCGATGGTTTAAGAAAGTGAGGAAAGTGAAGTGAACCTGCTAGGTGGCGTACATTTCAAGCAGCTAGAGGGAGCTTTACAGGCTGCTTCTGCTCGACAGAATGTGATATCGAATAATTTGGCCAACGTGGATACTCCACACTTTAAGCGAAGTGAAGTGCAATTTGAGTCTTTATTGCGTGAGCAATTGACCGGTGGGACATTAACAGGGCGGCTTACAAATGCGAAGCATATCCCCATAGGACCCAGTCAGTCAGTTCCCAAATGGCAGGCTGTTACCGATCAATCCACCGTCGTTGGCAACAACGGCAACAACGTCAGCATTGATGTGGAGATGGCCAATGAGGCGGAGAATCAGTTGAAATACTATACATACATTCGTCAGATCAATCACGATATCAACATGAAGCGCACAGCTATGGATGTTAGGAGGTAGTAAACATGAACATAAGTAACAGCTTTCACATTAGTGCTTCTGGTTTGACTGCCCAGCGACTTCGAATGGATGTGATATCCTCTAATATCGCTAATGCCGAGACGACTCGCTCACAATTCGTAGATGGAAAGTTTGTTCCATACCGAAGACAGACAGTTGTCATGTCAGAATCAAAAGGGAGCTTTCAAGATACGCTGCAGCAGGCTATGGGAGCTGGATCTAATCCCAAAGGCGTGAAGGTAGCCAAAATTAAAGAGGATCAATCGCCATTCAAGCTGGTTTACCAGCCTACACATCCTGATGCTGATGAGAATGGATATGTACAGATGCCAAATGTGGATATGGCAAAAGAACAAATTGATTTCATTGTTGCATCTCGTTCTTATGAGGCAAATGTTACCGCACTTAATGCCTCGAAGGCCATGATCATGAAAGCATTGGAAATTGGTAAGGGCTAAACTCTTGATCTAAACATTTAATGTTGTGTATCTTAGAAATCTAGAAAAGAAAGGGAGTCCCTTTACATGATTTTAAACTCAACACTTCCCGTTGAAACCTCTAATCTTGCATCTGCAGCAACATCGATCAAACGCACTCCTTCAGAAGTTACACAGTCTTTCAGCTCCTTTTTATCAGATGCAATATCTCAAGTTGATGCTCAAGAAAAGCAAGCACAAGCTTTAAACACGAAATTTATGCTCGGAGAGGTTAATGTCGATGAACTTATGGTCGCGTCCGAACGCGCGTTATTAAGTTTGCAATTGACCACACAAGTGCGTAACAAGGCAATTGAAGCGTACCAAGAAATCATGCGCATTCAAATGTAATTACAGCAGGTATGATTCGTTCTGGTGGGGTGACAAGCATTGAATGAAAAATTAGCACAGTACCGGGAACGAGGCACTCAGTACTGGAATCAATTCAGCAAGAAGCAAAAGTGGCTGCTTCTAGGAACGCTCGTCTTCTTAGTTGCCACAATCGGTGTCATTACATATCAATTATCCAAGACGGATTATGAATTAGCCTTTAAAGATCTAAATTCAAGTGACGCCGCAGGAATTATCGAGTATTTGAATGGCAACGCCGTTCCTTATCAATTGAGTCAGGATGGAAGCAGCATCTCTGTCCCGGCGGCACAGGCGTCCAAAGTACGCATTGATGTAGGTGCTCAAGGCCTTGTGAAAAATGGCTCCATAGGATTTGATTCTTTTGGAAATGAAGGCTTGATGAGCGGCATGACAGATAACGTGTTCGATGTGCGCTATAAGGATGCTCTAAATGGCGAGATCGAGCGAATGCTTCGCCAAATGCAAGGTGTGCAAGATGCGCAAGTGCTTGTAAACCTTCCAAAAGAGACTGTGTTCTCTAGTGAACAAGGTGAAGAAGCATCGGCATCGGTTATCCTTAAGTTCAAGCCAGGCTATGGACCTAGTCAGCAGATCGTTGACGGCTATTATAACTTGGTTAAGTCGGCAGTACCGAACCTCCCGATAAGCAATATCACATTGTCTAGCGACGAAGGTCCTCTCTATGCGACAGACTCTCCAGGCTCGACAGCCAACGGACTTTCAAACACGGTAGAAGAGCAGCTCGTTATTCAGCGCCGCTATGAGCGTGACTTAAGCGAGAAGATTCGAAGCTATCTCACCAGTGTTGTGAAGTCTGACCAAGTGAACGTACTCGTCTCTGCTAATCTCAACTTTGATAAAGTGAATAGAGAAGAGAATCTCGTAACTCCTGTCGACACGGAAAACATGAAAGGGATCGAGATCAGTGCGCAAGAGCTTCAGGAATCGTTTAGCGGTACCAGCGGGGCTGAAGGTGGTGTAGCTGGAGCGGGAGATCAAGATGTTGTGAACTATCCGGGTGCCGGAAGCTCTGGCAATAGCACATCTGAAAAATCTCAATCCACGAAAAACTACGAAGTGAATCGAATTAAAAACGTAATTCAATCCAGCCCTTATGCGGTACAAGATGTAACGATACATGCATCTGTACAAGCTGATAAGATGGATGATGCCAAGATTCAAAGCATAGAGAAAGTACTTCGTTCCATTGCAGCTGCACAGCTGAAACAATCCGGAACTACTATTAGTGACGCAGAGTTAGAGCAGAAAGTTTCTGTCATGACTCAAAATGAGACTAATGAAGGAATATTGAATGCGACTTCCATCCCAACCTGGGTATGGTATGGGGCTGGAGGCCTTGCTTTGCTGCTTATCGGTGGCGGGACTGCTTATGCCATTAGCCGTCGTCGTAAGAAAGCGGAAGAAGAAGAGTTCGAGGAAGACCTGTCGCTTATTCCAAGTCAGGTTGAACTTCCATCGATTGATTTGGAACATACCAATAATGAGAATCAAGTGCGCAAGCAGCTTGAAGCGCTGGCCAAGAAAAAGCCAGAGGAATTTGTCAACTTGTTACGTACTTGGTTAGCTGATGATTCGAGGTGAGTATAGATGGCAAGACCATCTCAAGGATTAACGGGACGACAGAAGGCAGCGATCTTGCTCATTTCGCTCGGACCAGAAGTATCTGCTCAGATCTTTAAGCATCTGAGAGATGATGAGATTGAACAACTGACATTAGAGATTGCAAATGTTCGCAAAGTAGATTCAGCTGAAAAGGACGCCGTTTTGAGCGATTTTCATCAGATTTGCTTGGCTCAGGAATATATTTCTCAGGGAGGCATCGCTTACGCGAAAGAAATACTTGAGAAAGCCCTTGGCTCCAGTAAAGCCGTTGATATTATTAATCGACTCACAGCTACGCTTCAGGTAAGGCCTTTTGACTTCGCGAGAAAAGCAGATGCGCTGCAAATTCTTAACTTTATTCAAAATGAAAGTGGTCAAACCATTGCGTTGGTGCTTTCTTACTTGCAGCAGGAGCAGGCTTCTCAAATTCTGTCTTCTCTGCCGCCAGAAAAGCAGGCGGATGTGGCAAGACGTGTTGCATTAATGGACAGTACATCTCCGGAAGTTGTGAGCCAGGTGGAAGCCGTATTGGAACAGAAGTTATCGGCAACGGTCACACAGGATTATACGAGCGCTGGCGGCATCGAATCGATTGTCGGCATCTTGAATGGGGTCGATCGCGGTACAGAGCGTACCATTTTGGATTCCTTGGAAATTCAAGATCCGGAGCTTGCTGAAGAGATTAAGAAGAGAATGTTTGTATTTGAAGATATCGTCAATATTGACAACCGCTCTATTCAGCGAATTATACGTGATGTGGAAAATGCAGATCTGCAGCTTGCGCTTAAAGTGGCAAGTGAAGAAGTACGCAATGCTGTATTTCGTAATATGTCGAAGCGCATGGCGGATACCTTCAGAGAAGAAATGGAGTTTATGGGCCCAGTAAGACTGCGCGATGTAGAAGAAGCACAGACAAGAATTGTTGCGATTATTCGCAGATTGGAAGAGTCTGGCGAGATTATTATTGCACGTGGTGGAGGAGACGATATCGTTGTCTAATATCATCAAATCTTCACATTACATACCCGTAGAGCAGATGAGAATGCTGGAAGCGGTCCGTAAACACCAAGAACGCTTAATAGAAGAAGAGATCATTCCAGAACCGAAGCCGTTGACGGAAGAAGATTTGATCGCTCAGGACAAGCATTTGGCAGAGCTAAGAAGCTCAATTCTGCAGGATGCGCAAGTTTTTGCTGAGCAGCAGGTCAAGGAAGCGACGATCACGGCAGAGCAGCTGCTTGAAAAGGCTCAAGAGCAGATTCAGCAGTGGTGGGATGAGCGAAGAGCAGAAGATGAGTCAATCAGGGAACAAGTGAAGTCAGAAGCTTACCAAGAAGGGCATCTAGCTGGTACGGCGCAGGCAGAACAGGATATTCAAGCCGCGTACGAATCTAAGGTTAGAGAATCTGAGGAACTGCTCTCGCAAGCATATACAGCCAAAGATCAGCTCATTCAAGAGGCGGAGCCCTTTGTTGTAACATTAAGCTGCTCCATTGCGGAGAAGATTATTGGAACCCAACTGACCCTTGATCCCGATCTTGTTCTTCAAATGGTCCGCAAGCAGCTTGCAAGGAAGCGGGAGAGCGGAGTTATCACATTATGTGTTTCTCCTCAGCAATTCAGCTTCATGAATGCGGCAAGAGAGGAATTGAGCCTTGTGATTGACTCTCAAGCGGAACTGCAAATTATTCCTGATGCGAGTGTAAAGGATCATGGTTGTGTCATTCGATCATCACTTGGCAGCATCGATGCACGAATCGATACTCAGCTAGAAGAAGTGAAGAAGGCATTGCTTCAGGTGGCTCATCAGCAAGAGGGAGAGGTCAGCGATGAAGGCTAACCACAAGATCACATGGGACCCACTGAAATATACCGATTATTTGCAGCATGTTGATCCTGTGCGTGTGAATGGAAAAGTGACGCAAGTGATTGGGCTCACAGTAGAATCAGAGGGTCCGGATGCAAGCATCGGTGAGGTATGCTACATCTATCCGACAAAAGGGCAGACGCCCTTGTTGGCAGAGGTTGTGGGCTTCCGTGATAATAAAGTGCTGCTGATGCCTTTAGGCGAGCTTCAAGATATCGGCCCTGGCTGCGATGTTGTAGGTACAGGCAAGCCGCTTACAGTCCAAGTTGGCTCTGAATTGCTGGGCAAAGTTCTTAATGGACTAGGACAGCCCTTGGATGGTTCATTTCTGCCCACGCGGATGGCCAAGTATTCGACCTCTGCAATTCCATCAAACCCGCTAAAGCGCCCTAGAGTAGAGCAGCCTATCGGAGTTGGTGTAAGGGCTATTGATGGACTGCTCACAATTGGCAATGGGCAGCGGGTCGGCATTTTTGCCGGCTCGGGTGTTGGCAAGAGCACCTTGCTTGGCATGATTGCCAGAAACACAGCGGCCGATGTGAACGTTATTGCGCTTATTGGCGAGCGGGGCAGAGAAGTGCTTGAATTTATGGAGCGAGATCTGGGTCCTGAGGGATTGGCTAGATCGGTCGTCATTGTTGCAACATCGGATCAGCCTGCACTAGTGCGTATCAAGGGGGCTGTTATCGCTACAACCATTGCGGAGTACTTCCGTGATCGCGGGATGAATGTCATGCTCATGATGGACTCGGTCACAAGATATGCGATGGCAATGCGAGAAGTAGGTTTGGCTATTGGAGAACCTCCTGCAACTAGAGGATATACTCCTTCTGTATTTGCCAGCTTGCCAAAGCTGCTTGAACGAAGCGGAACAGGACCTGCGGGCTCCATTACCGCCTTTTATACCGTGCTTGTTGACGGGGATGACATGAATGAGCCGATTGCTGACGCCGTGCGAGGGATTCTTGATGGTCACATCGTATTGAATCGGAACATTGCTCATAAAGGACATTATCCAGCGATTGATGTGCTGGCAAGCGTGAGCCGTGTTATGAAGGATATTGTTCCAGAGGAGCAGCAGCTTGCAGCAGAGCGGTTAAAACGGCTGCTTGCCCTATACAAAGAATCAGAAGATCTTATCAATATCGGAGCCTATCAGCATGGCTCCAATCCGGCAATTGACGAAGCCATTCAGGCCATGGAAGCCATTAATAGCTTTACGAAGCAGAGAGTGACTGAATCAGCTACATATGAAGAGACGACGAGTCGCCTATTGATTGAATTTTCAGGGAGATGATTGAGACATGCGAGGCTTTCACTATTCCTTTCAGAAGATCCTGGATTTGAAGACAAATACCAAGAAGCAGTCTGAATGGGTGTTATCTCAAGCGATAGGACATCTGCAAACAGAAGAACAGCGGCTTTCGAGCATACGAGAAGAGCGCAAGCAGTTCACAGATAAGCTCCAAGAGCTGTGCAGCTCATGTGCTCCGGTCCAGGCGCTGGTTAGCATTCAAGAGTATATCGCACATCTCGATCAACAATTGCTGTATGCCAATGAACGAGTAAGACATGCAGAAGCAGACGTTCAAGAGAAGCAAACGGCGCTTCAAGAACGGGTAACTGACGAGAAGCTGTGGCTCAAATCAAGGGAGAAAGCGAAAAACGCATTTCAACAAGAAGTCCTTCGTGCTGAACAGATAGAGATGGATGAAATGGCTACCGTCCGTTATCATATGGCTGCTCGTTGACGAAGCGTATACGGGTAAAGCAGGAGGGATGGCAGTGGCTAAAGATTTAATAGAAGAAAAAGAAGAAGATCAGCCCTATACCAAATTTGAACGATTTCTATTTTTTGCAACGCCTATCATTTTTTTGATTGTGCTTTTGATCGTTTTATTGTTTGTATTCAGTTCCAACTGGCGTGGACAGATGCTGGATATTGTGGAGAAGGTGCCAATCGTAAATAAGTGGCTTCCTGATCAAGGGAAGAAGCCATCCACAGATGAAGGCAAGAAAGAAGCAGAACCGGATCTTAACAAAGAAGTAGAAGACCTTAAGGCACTGCTTGCTTCGAAGGATAATGATTTGCGCGTGCTGGCCGACAAGCGCACAGAGCTTGAACAGAAGGTCAAGGAGTTGTCAGGCAAAGTCGAACAAGCAGAGAAAAGGCAGGAAAGCGATCGTGCAACATCTGAAGAATATGAGAAGCAGGTCAAAGAGCTCGCCAATATGTATGCAAGCATGATGCCGTCAAAAGCGGCTCCAATCATGGAGAATCTGACGATGGATGAGCTTGTGCTTGTCTTCAATGCGATGAAGAATGATGACCGCGTAAAGATTCTAGAAAAGATGAATCCGAAGATTGCAGCAGAAGCCTCTATTCGTTTGAAAGATGTGAAGCCAACGGAAAGCCAAGCCATTGCAGCTTTACAATCGCGATTGACGAAGATGGAGACTGATAAAAATCCAAGCACTGGGCTTGACAAGGCACAAATCAATCGCACATTTGCGAGCATGACTCCAAAGAGCGGAGCTGACATCCTGCTTGAGACTGCAAAGATCAGCCAAGATAAAGTTCTAGCCGTGTTAAATGCTGTGGACGATTCCACTCGCTCCAAGCTGATTGATGCAATGACTCAAATTGATAATGCTGCAACAGCTAAGATTGTTGCAAAGCTGTTTCCATAACGTGATGCTACAGCCTTCTAATGAAAGGAGGTGAAAAATATGAATATTGGAACGTTAATGTCTGCTACGTCGACAAATGCTGCAGCAGCGGGTACCAAAAAAAGCGCGGCTAGCGCAAATGGCGAGTTTCTAACTACGCTGCAGCAGTACATGACAGAATCAACGGGTACTTCGCCAAACACTACTTTGCTTTCTTTTTGGTTCACTGGCAATCAGGAGCAATTAGGCGAGGCGCTTGAGGAGCCGACTGACTTATTGGCGTCGCTCGAACAGCTATTGACGCTTCAGCCCGAGCAGCTTGAAGAACAATTGCTCCATGACCCTGAACTGCTTCAAATGGTACAGTCTTGGATTCAGCAGGCCGCGATGTTTCTTCAAGTGCAAGGTGCGGATGCTCCTTCTCCTGAGCAGTCTATGGCTCTTCAGGTGCTTACGGAGCAGCCTGAGACTGTCATGTTCGTCGTTCGTGATCAATTGGAGCAGCTCAAGTCGCTGATCCAGCAGAGCAATGAATCGCTTGGGTCACAGGAAGTGAAGACGACGGCAGCTGAAGGGCAGAAGCTGCTTCAAAAGTTCGAGTCCCTGCTGCAGCAGTTCGGGGCTAAAGATGCGAAACCAGTAGTACAGCAGCAAGTTCTGAACAGCACTCCGCAAGTAGCGGGGCATAACCCTGCACTTCATACGCATCAGATGCTACAATCTGTCACATCTGAAGGCGATGCAGCAGCAATGAAGCCTATGCATGCAGCTATGGACTCAGCAGCAACTGCAGCTGATGATGGAGCGCAAAGCAATCAGGTCATGACGGCTGGGCAATTTGCGATTAAGGCAGAAGGAACGGGCGCAGCCAAAGCAGCAGCTCCGATACAAGCACAGCATTTTGCGAAGGACATGTCTACTTTTGTGGTAAAGCAGCTTGCTTTTACAACCCATGAAGGAGTCTCCCATGCGAAGATAACGTTGTATCCTGAGCATCTCGGTCAAGTGGACGTGCGGCTCACCATGCAGCATGGTCAGCTCGTAGCCCAATTCATCACAGAGCATGCCGCTGCAAAGGATATGATTGATCAGCAGCTCTCCATGCTGCGCAGCGCACTGCAATCGCAAGGGATTCAAGTAGACAAGCTCGAAGTCTCACAGCAAGTAACGCAAACAGCGGGATCATCACTATCCTCCAATATGTTCCAAGGAGAGAGACAGTCTAATCCTCAAGGTCAGTCATCATCTTCTTCCGGATCGTCCACTGCTTCAACATTGGATGAGAACGGGGAACTTGTGGATGCAGAAGAAGCCCATCAAGAGAGCGCAAGAAGTATAACAGCAGGCTCTTCATTTGAAGCAAGCATTTAAATTGATGCAGCTAGGACCGAAGGAGGTGTGAACAACGATGACCGCAAATGCAGGCATTACGAATAATTTGCTGTGGCCGAACTACAGCAAAGAAAACCTCGACAAGGTTAAGCCAACAGGTGCTGAGAAGACGCTTGATAAGGATGACTTTCTGCATATTTTGATTACGCAGCTAGCCAATCAAGATCCCATGCAGCCTATGGAAGACAAGGAATTTATCGCCCAAATGGCACAGTTTACTTCAGTAGAGCTATTAAATGGGATCTCGACACAGCTTCAAGCGATGAATCAGTCCTTAGGCATGTCTTCTTCACTCATCGGCAAGGAAATATCTTGGCATGGTGTCGGTGAAGCAGGCGCAGACGGCAGCACTATCCCTGTTATCATGTCGGGAGTTGTAGACTCCATCATCATCCGCCAAGGAATTAGCTATGCGAAGGCGGGAGATCAAGAGATCGCACTTACCGATATATTGGAGATCCGCAATCCTGGTACAGGCGAGTCTGGCTCTGAGGAGAGCGGTTCTGAGGCTGAGGGCGGCAATGAAGCAGGTGAGCAGGCGTGAGAACGAATTTTCACCTTGGGGGAATAAGACCTCAGGCACCGATTCAACCGGCTCAGCCGCATAAAGCAGCGTTTAAGGAAACAGCGTCAGAAGCAGCGGCTCCCTTTAAGCAGCTGCTTGAGCGTGAGATCAAGCGAAGCGATAGTGTGCAGTTCAGTCACCATGCCTCGAAGCGAATCGAGGAGAGGGGAATGACACTGACGCCAGAGGTGCTCAAAAAGATTAACGAAGCAGTTGACCAAGCAGCAGCTAAAGGTTCTAAACAATCTTTAGTGCTGATGAATAATGCTGCTTATATCGTCAATGTGCCTTCGCGTACCATCATTACGGCATTGGATAAGCCGTTCCAGCAAGGGCATTTATTCACTGCCATTGATAGCGCGGTGTGCATTGAATAACAGCAGAACATTGAATGGCTGGACCACAATGGAGGCCATCGTCCATGGACCGATTGAAGTGGACGCTTAACCTAACTAATGGAGGTTGACTAAATAATGATTCGTTCCATGTATTCAGGTGTTTCTGGTATGCGCGGCTTTCAAACGAAGCTGGATGTCATTGGCAACAACATTGCAAATGTGAATACAACTGGCTTTAAAGCAGGACGCGTAATGTTCAAGGATATCATGAGCCAGACGATGTCGGGTGCGTCTGCAGCTAATGATGGACAACCAGGCGTGAACCCTAAGCAAGTCGGCTTAGGTGTTCAGATCGGCTCAATCGACACGGTGCACACGGGCGGAAGCGCGATGACAACCAATCGCCCTCTCGATTTGCGCATCGACGGTGATGGATTCTTTACCGTCATCCTTAGTGAGGATCAAGAGGTGCCTTTCCTGACTCGCGCAGGAGACTTCCATCTTGATGCAGCAAGACAGCTTGTTACATCTGACGGATTATTCGTTACGGACAACGGTGGTGCGCCAATTGTTCTTGAGGATGATGTTACTTCGTTCACAATCTCACAAACAGGTGAGATCATCGCCACACGTTCCGATGGCACTACAGAACCTACTGGCGTTCAGCTTGGTATTGGCAAGGTTGTCAACCCAGAAGGTCTCGAGAAGATCGGAGGCAATCTCTATCGCATGACGCCAAATGCCAATGTGGATGGGGAATTCGAATACGTGACAGCAAATGATGCAGAAGCCGGCACAGGGGCTCTCGTTTCCGGTCAGCTTGAGATGTCAAATGTCGACCTGACTTCAGAATTCGCAGAGATGATTGTCGCTCAGCGCGGATTCCAAGCGAACTCGCGTATCATTACAACTTCTGACGAAGTGCTTCAAGAAGTGGTAAATTTGAAACGTTAATAGGTAGGTAAGCTGTCTTATAAGCTAAAGCACCATTTCTGGGCAGCCTTAACGGGCTGTCCAGGATGGAAATAAGGGGGAATAAGTCGATGGTGGAAGTAACAAGATTGAATGGTTCAAAGATCTGGGTTAATGCTCTCCATGTTGAATTAGTCGAGGAAACCCCTGATACATATATCACTTTATATAATGGAAAGAAAGTAATCGTTCGAGAGCCTGCCTCAGAGGTTATTCGTCAAGTTACAGCATATTTACAGACAATAGGAGCGCTGGCTGGAACGATGAAGCTGCATACAACGGAGGAACAGTCATGAAACGAATGCTGCCATGGATAATCACAATGCTCTTGGCTTTGACCTTAATTGTCTTGATTGTGATTATGTTAATGAACACAACAGGTAACGGCCCAACCGCAGGCCAAGTCGAGCAAGGTTCGGAAGCTCATATGAAGCGGCTTACAGCAGATGAGATTCTTGAAGTAACCAGTACAATCGGTGATATCACGACAAATTTGGCTAATCAGGATCAAATCGTAAGAATCGCTTTTGCTTTTCAGCTTGATAGCAAGAAGACGAAAGGCGAATTTGACAAGATCATGGATATCAAGATTAAGCCGATCATTCTAAAGACGCTTGCGGATACAACAAAAGAGGATCTGCAAGGAACCAAGGGACAAGATCAGCTTTGTGACAAATTGGTCGAAAGCATTAATAAAATGCTGCCATCCGGTAAAGTCATTCAAATTGATATCACAGATTATGTATTGAGCCCGATGAGATAATGAACAAACATATTGACGCTGATTCCTGTAAGGGGGGTGAAACGATTGGTTGACGTTTTATCGCAAAACGAAATTGATGCCTTGTTAGCAGCGCTATCATCAGGAGAGATGGATGCGGATGAGCTTAAAAAAGAAGAAACACAAAAGAAGGTTCGTTCCTATGATTTCAAAAGAGCTGTACGCTTTTCTAAAGATCATATTCGAACGCTTACCCGCATTCACGAGAACTTTGCAAGGTATTTGACAACCTATTTTTCTGCGCAGCTTCGTACTTTTGTTCAGATTAACGTCGTGCAAGTGGAACAGCTGCCTTATGATGAATTTATCCGTTCAATTCCGAAAATGACGGTGCTGAATATATTTGAAGCCGAACCCTTAAAAGGAAGAATGGTGCTGGAAGTCAATCCAAACGTAGCAATGGCCATGCTTGATCGCATGCTGGGCGGAGCAGGATTAGCTCCATCGAAGATGCAAGGCTTCACTGAAATTGAGACAACCGTGCTGGAGCGCGTATTCAGCCGAGCTTTTGACAGCCTGCAGGAAGCGTGGAAGACGGTTATCGATATTCGTCCTCGATTGGAGAGCTTTGAGACCAATCCACAGTTCATGCAGATCGTCTCACCAAACGAAACGATCGCCTTGATCTCGCTGAGTACGAAGATCGGAGATACCTCAGGCATGATTAACCTGTGTATCCCGCATGTTGTTATCGAGCCTATTATGCCTAAGCTGTCTGCCCATCATTGGTTTGTCTCCGAGAAAAAACAGAGTGAACCGATCGAAGTCGAGATGCTTAAGCATCGTCTAGAGCAAGCTAAGCTGCCTATCGTTGTAGAACTAGGGCAATCGAACATTACGGTACAAGAAATGATGCAGCTCTCTATTGGTGATGTCATTCCGCTTGATAAAAAAGTTGGAGAAGGACTTAGTGTTCGAATTGGCGAACGACTGAAGTACTTTGCAACACCAGGAAATGTCAAGGAACGGATGGCTGTACAAATTGAGCACGTGCTAGAAGAGGGAGTGGAAGAGTATGACGAGTAAGGAATACTTGTCTCAGGAAGAGATCGATGCATTGCTTAAAAAGTCCGGAGAAACGGAATCCGCAGCACAGGCACCAGCTCCTTCAATCGATCAATACCTGACCCCGATGGAAGTTGATGCACTAGGGGAGATTGGGAATATCACTTTTGGTAGTGCTGCAACAGCGTTATCCACTTTGCTTGGCCGCAAGGTAGATATCACAACTCCTGTCATTAGAGTGCTTCATAAGGATGGACTGGAAGAAGAGTTTCCAAGGCCGCATGTGGCTGTCCATGTTCATTATGTGGATGGCTTTGAAGGAGTCAATTCTCTTGTCATTAAGACGCGAGATGCTCAAGTGATTGCGGATCTAATGCTTGGCGGAGACGGCACGAACATTTCAGGTGATGAGCTCAATGAGATTCACATCAGTGCCGTGCAGGAAGCGATGAACCAGATGATGGGATCGTCGGCGACGTCCATGTCGACCATTTTCAACCAGCTGGTTAACATATCCCCTCCGGGAATTGGCATATTGGATATGGAGAATGGCGAAGGCAACGAGATGCTGCCTGAAGATAATGTTCTAATTAAGATCTCTTTCCGACTTATGATTGGAGATTTGATCGATTCGACGATCATGCAGCTATTGAATGTTCCTTTTGCAAAGGATATGGTGCATCGCTTAATGGGAGGCGCGCTCGAAGGGCAAGACGAAGCGGTTCTTGCCGAAACGCCAGTGATGGAATCGCCTGTCGCGGCAGCTGCAGCTGCAGCTGTAGAAGCGCCACCAACGCCTGTGACTAGTCCTCCTGTGGCTAATCCTGAGCCTGCTGCACGCCAAGAGGCACCGCAAGCCTATCCAATGGGGCAGCCCGGCGCACCAGTTCCCCAAGAGCATGGATATGCTGCTGAACCTATGTATGCGCAGCCGCAAGCTCAACCAAGAGACTACGGACACGTTCAAGCGGCGCCTGCAAGACCTGTAAACGTTCAACCTGTACAATTTGCAGACTTACATCAGGCATCTTCGGCTCCAGTAGATTCCAACCTAAATTTATTGATGGACATCCCACTTCGAGTCACAGTAGAATTAGGTAGGACTCATAAGCAAATTAAGGATATCTTAGAGCTGTCCCAAGGTTCAATTATTGAACTAGATAAGCTTGCAGGTGAGCCAGTCGACATACTCGTTAACAACAAGCTGATTGCCAAAGGCGAGGTTGTTGTTATTGATGAGAACTTCGGCGTGCGTGTCACGGATATTCTTAATCAATGGGACCGAATACAGAAACTACAATAATTGTGCTTAGGGAGGAAATACGTTAATGGCTAACCGTATTTTGATTGTTGATGATGCAGCTTTTATGAGAATGATGATTCGCGATATTCTATCTAAAAATGGCTTTGAAGTCGTTGCTGAGGCCGCTGATGGCGCTCAAGCGATTGAAAAATATAAGGAACACAAGCCTGATCTGATTACGATGGATATTACAATGCCTGAAATGGACGGAATTACGGCGCTAAAAGAGATTCGCAAAATTGATCCAAGCGCAAAAGTTATTATGTGTTCTGCGATGGGGCAGCAAGCAATGGTTATCGATGCGATTCAAGCGGGAGCGAAAGACTTTATCGTCAAACCATTCCAAGCGGACCGTGTGTTGGAAGCTATCAAGAAGACATTGGGTTAATGCATGAATTCGACGGATATCAAACTGCAGAGTCCTCAGGTTGAGGGCTATATCGGAAATGTATTTACGATCTTGCTGTCCTTGGCCGTGATTATCGTATTAATTGTTTTGCTTATCCGTTTCCTGAGTCGAAAAAATCGATTGTGGCAGGGTAACAAGAGCATGAGAACATTAGGCGGCATGGCTGTAGGACAGAACAAGTCGCTGCAGGTCGTCGAAGTCGGGGATGTCGTTTACGTGCTCGGAATCGGTGATGATGTAACATTGATTGATAAAATCAGCGATCCCGAGCAGGTAGCGAACCTGAACGTTTTGCTTAGACAGGAGCATCAAGATCCAGTCTTGCCCATTCCTGCTCCGCTCAAGAGTTGGCTGAAAAATGTGACAGATCGTAACAAGAAGCAGCAAGAAATCGCTTTGCGCAATGATCATGAAGAAGATCACAACACAGCGAACTTTCATGAATTGCTGCATGCCAAGCTAGAGCGACAAAGTGATCGCAGGGCTAGAATGGATCAACTGCTTAATAACGACGATACCAAAGAAGAACGGTAGATGGATTCATGAATAAAAAAACCTTCATTGCGCTGACAGCGATGATATTAATCTTGTGCTTTGCGGCAAATGAGGTTGGGGCTGCTCCCGTTATTCCAAACATTGATATCAGTGTAGGAGGGGAGGGAACACAGCCAGGCGTAACCTCGATGTCGCTCGTATTGCTCATTACTATTTTGAGTATTGCTCCGGCGATCCTTATATTAATGACCTCTTTTACAAGGATTGTCATTGTGCTTGGTTTCGTAAGAACATCACTTGGTACCCAGCAGATGCCGCCGAACCAAGTCCTGATAGGGCTGGCCTTATTCATGACCCTATTCGTCATGTCGCCTACATTGGGCCAAGTGAATGATGTTGCCGTTCAGCCTTATCTGAAAGGCGAGATTACACAGACCCAGGCATTAGAGAAGGCTACTGTTCCAATGAAGCAGTTCATGGCCTCTCATACACGGGAGAAGGATCTGCTCTTGTTCATGAAGTACACAAAGACCGAGAAGCCAGCCTCTGTTGAGGATATTCCAATTACAGTGCTCGTTCCAGCTTTTGCGATTAGTGAGCTGAAGACGGCGTTTCAGATGGGCTTCATGATTTTTATTCCGTTTCTCATTATAGATATGGTTGTGGCAAGTACGCTGATGTCTATGGGGATGATGATGCTTCCTCCGGTAATGATCTCATTACCTTTTAAGATTCTATTATTCATACTCGTGGATGGATGGCATCTCGTGGTCAAATCACTGCTTAGTAGTTTTAATTTAGGTTAATTGCTGATACAGCTAGAAAGGGATGAGCAGACATGAGTGCTGAGTTTATCATCGGGCTAGCGGGACAAGCGGTGTATACAGTGCTCAAGGTAAGTGCTCCGATGCTGATCGCTGCACTCGTAATAGGTTTATTAATCAGTATATTCCAGGCCGCAACCCAGATACAGGAGCAGACCCTTGCTTTTGTACCTAAGATTATTGCCGTGTTTATCGTAATCTTGATTTTTGGACCTTGGATGTTAACAACAATGATTGATTTTACGTACAACATCTTGAATAACTTACATCAATATATCGGTTAGGGCTGTGGAACCATGGACATCATCTCTCAGGCGTTCCCTGTTTTTTTGCTTATCTTTTGTCGAATTTCTTCGTTCCTTGTCGCGGCGCCTGTCTTTTCATCCAAAGGGGTGCCGAATATATTCAAAATAGGGCTCGCTTTTTTTATCAGTATCATCGCTTATTTACTGTTTGGGATAGGGGTAAGCGTCCCTTCAAATGGCGAATACATATTATTTATAGTAAGAGAAGTCATGATTGGCTTGCTGATTGGCTACATCGCAACACTATTTTTCACAGTAGTTCAGATTGCAGGCTCATTTATCGACATGCAGATTGGATTTGGGATTGCGAATGTGATTGATCCTTTGACGGGCATGCAGTCTCCAGTTGTCGGTAACTTCAAGTACGTGTTCGTCGTGCTGCTGTTTTTAGGTTTAAACGGACACCATTTTTTTATCGACGGAATCATGCATAGTTTTGAGTGGATGAATGTTGGCGCTAACCCCTTTTTCGAGCTTATCGCTAACGGCTCCATCTTTAAATTTGCAGCAAAATCTTTTATACATGCATTTATGATTGCTTTTCAAGTTGCAGCTCCGATGATTGTCGCATTGTTTTTAGCGGATGTCGCATTAGGATTTCTAGCAAGAACAGCACCTCAATTCAATGTGTTTGTTGTAGGGATCCCGTTCAAGTTCATTATCGGCATTGCGATGCTGGCACTTGTCGTTCCTAGCTTTGTCTATGTTATGCAGCAAATCTTTGAAACGATGTTTCAAGCGATGGATCAACTGCTTCGCTTGATGCCTTAGGCGGGAGGTCATCAATATGTCAGTCTCTACACGATATTCCCATACGCTTGATTTACAGTTGTTTTCTCAAGAGAAGACAGAGAAGGCCACACCGAAAAAGCGACAGGAATCTAGGCAAAAAGGGCAGGTGGCCAAAAGCCAGGAGCTGCCGGGGGCAGGCATTCTAGTTCTCACATTTGCGAGCTTAATGATGCTTGGCGGATTCTACAAAGACCGCATCCTTAATCTGTTTCGAGATCCACTGCTTGAACGAATGAACATGGACTTGACCATTAATAACGTGATGGATTATTTCAGCCATTTGTTCATTCAATTTCTTATCATAATGGCACCTATCTTTATCGTCGTTATGATCGTAGGGGCAGTAATGAACTATGTACAGATCGGCTTTCTCTTTACTGGGGAACCTCTAAAGGTAAAATTCAGCAAAATCAATCCAGTAGAAGGCTTTAAAAAAATGTTCTCGATGCGCTCGCTGGTTGAGCTGGTAAAGTCAATCATTAAGCTCGTCATTATTGGAGCCATTGCTTATATGTCCTTGTGGGGAGAGCAGGACAAGATTATTCAGTTAAGCCATATGCCTCTGCCTGCCATTCTATCTTTTACCGCTCAGCTGACGGTAATGCTAGGGATAAAGATTGGAGCGGCGTTATGTGTATTAGCCATATTTGATTATATGTATCAGAAGTATGAATTCGAGAAGAGCATTCGGATGTCAAAGCAAGATATTAAGGATGAATACAAGAAAATGGAGGGGGACCCCCTCATCAAGAGCAAGATTAAGGAGCGTCAGCGGCGTATGGCCATGATGCGAATGATGTCAGAAGTGCCAAATGCTGATGTGGTCATCACCAACCCGACACACTTTGCAGTAGCGATTCGATATGAGGGCAGCACGATGGAGGCTCCTACTGTTATTGCGAAGGGACAGGACTATGTTGCACTCAAGATTAGAGAGCTGGCAAAGGACCACGGCGTTATAACAATGGAAAACAAGCCGCTTGCGCGTGCCTTGTTCGAACGGACCGAGATCGGCGACTCGATCCCCGGTGATTTGTTCCAGGCTGTCGCGGAAGTCCTGGCATATGTATATAAGCTAAAAGGCAAAGTTCAATGAGTGGATTGTCGGATGGAGGTAAGAAGCTGTGAAGGCTAGAGATTTGATCGTACTAGTTGGAGTCATTGGCATCGTCTTAATGATGGTACTGCCTCTGCCAAAGATGCTGTTGGATATCCTGTTAATCATCAATATATCGATGGCGCTTATGATCCTTCTGATCGCGATGAACACGAAGGAAGCACTTGAATTCTCCATCTTCCCTGCAATCCTATTGATTACAACATTATTTAGGATTGCGCTCAACGTATCGTCGACCAAGTTGATTCTTGGTGAAGGTGATGCGGGTGAAGTCATCAAGACATTTGGTGAATGGGTGTCTCAAGGGAACATTGCTATCGGATTGGTCGTTTTCCTGATCTTAGTTGTGGTGCAGTTCATCGTCATTACGAAGGGGTCTGAGCGGGTAGCGGAGGTTGCTGCGCGCTTCACCTTGGATGCTATGCCAGGGAAGCAGATGGCTATTGATGCTGACTTGAATGCAGGGCTTATCAATGAACAGCAGGCAAAAGAGCGCCGTGAGAAAATAGAAAGCGAAGCTGATTTCTACGGAGCAATGGATGGTGCCAGTAAGTTTGTCAAAGGGGATGCTATTGCAAGTATCGTCATTTTGATCATTAACTTGGTTGGCGGCTTTATCATCGGCATGGCTATGCATGGAATGCCATTTAAGGATGCCGCAAATACATATTCTATTCTATCGATTGGTGATGGGCTCGTGAGCCAAATCCCTGCGCTCTTGATCTCAACAGCTGCAGGATTGATCGTCACTCGATCAGCTACGAAAGGGAATCTAGCGGAGGATCTCAGCACACAGATGTTGGCTTATCCTAAGCTTTTGTATATCGTTGCAGGTACAATTGCGATGCTAGGCCTATTTACACCAATTACAGTTATGTCAACACTGCCGTTTGCCGCAATCCTTGCATATGCTGGGTATCGCATGCAGCAGAATCTGGAGCAGAAGGCAGTATCGGAAGAGCAGCTTGAGGAAGAGCAGCAGATAGAAGAAGTGCGCAGCCCTGAAAGTGTAATCAATCTGCTCCAAGTTGATCCGATAGAGTTTGAGTTTGGCTATGGTCTCATTCCGCTTGCAGACGTTCAGCAGGGAGGGGATCTGCTCGACCGGATTATTATGATACGCAGGCAATGCGCGCTCGAACTGGGACTCGTTGTTCCAGTCATACGCATTCGCGACAATATTCAGCTTAAGCCAAACGAATACATTATTAAGATAAAAGGCAACATTGTCGCCCGTGGTGAATTGCTGCTCAATCATTACCTAGCCATGAGCCCGGGTTATGACGATGATTCGGTGACTGGAATCGAGACTATGGAGCCAGCCTTCGGTCTTCCTGCTCTATGGGTAGATGAGGCAATGAAGGAGCGGGCCGAGGTATCCGGCTACACAGTCGTGGATCCGCCATCCGTAGTCGCTACCCATTTGACAGAGATCATCAAGAAACATGCTCACGAGTTAATTGGCCGCCAAGAAACAAAGGGTTTGGTCGAAACGGTGAAAGAGCAGCATCCAGCAATTGTCGAGGAACTCATCCCGAACTTAATGAACATAGGGGACGTTCAAAAGGTTCTAGCCAACCTGCTGCGAGAGAAGATCTCTATTCGAGATCTGGTAACTATATTCGAAACATTAGCTGACTATGGTACCTATACGAAGGATCCTGACATCCTCACGGAATATGTAAGACAAGCTTTGGCTCGTCAAATCACGCAGCAATATTCTATACCTGGAGAGACGCTTCGCGTCATTACGGTAGGACCTACTTTAGAGAAAAAGATTGCGGATAGTGTTCAGCAAAATGAACAAGGTTCTTATCTTGCAATGGACCCAGGCACGACCCAGCAAGTATTCCAGCGATTCCAAGAACAGATTGGGCGACTGGTTCAATCCGGTTATCAGCCGATTGTGCTTGCATCACCGGGCATAAGAATGTATCTTCGCCAGCTGATGGAACGAACAATGCAGGATATTCCAGTGTTATCCTACAATGAGCTAGAACCAAATGTAGAAATTCAAAGCGTTGGAGTGGTTAATGTATGAGGGTGAAAAAATACGTTGTTGCAACCATGCCCGAAGCGATGAGTCAGATTCGGCAAGAGCTGGGTAAAGATGCGGTCATCATAAGCACCAAGGAAATCAAGGCAGGAGGCTTCCTTGGAATGTTCAACAAGAAGATGATTGAAGTGACGGCAGCCGTGGATGACGCTCCCGTACAAGCAGCTCCAGCAGCATCTGTACAGGCTGCTGGAGCATCAAGCGCAAGGCAGCAGCCGCCTGTTGTTCCTGTCTCTCATGCAAGATCCGCTTATGCGGGAAGAACGGAAGCGGCAACCGTAGTGAAGTCTCCAGCCAGTCCGACGGAACAAGGCAATGCAGCGATACCGGATAGGCTCGTTAGAGAGAGTCAACCATCTAAGCTTGCTCTTGAGGAGAATGAAGATTTCCTTATCGCGCCAACATCTAGAAAAGCAGCTGTTGAAGAGGATGCTGCAGCAGCCAGCTCGGTTCGACATACGAGTGATGAGGATTGGAAGGTTGAACTGAAGGAAGTTAAGGCCATGGTCAAATCCATGATGATGTTAAATGAGCAGGATGCATGGCCAGCATCAGCCAAGACCTTAGCTCAGCGTCTAAAGGATCAAGGGGTACGCTCTGATTTAGTCTATCAGCTTATGACTCCTGTGCTAGAGCTTTTTCGCAAAGAAGGAAACGATACTCCTACAATTCAGCAGCTAAAGCCGCCACTTGCTGAACAGATGCGCAAGCGACTGCAGCAGCATCGCAAGCTTGGCCTTACAATTGAAACGAAGATTGTGTACTTTGCTGGTCCGACTGGAGTAGGCAAGACGACAACAATTGCGAAGCTCGCAGCTGATCAGATGTTTCATCATCAGCGCAATGTAGGCTTTATTACTTCGGATACGTATCGAATTGCCGCAGTGGAGCAGCTAAGAACGTACGCATCCATTCTGAACGCACCGCTTGAGGTGGTGACATCTCCTAACGATTTGCAGCGTGCGGTGTCTGCGTTACAGACTCATGATTTGATCCTTATGGATACCGCAGGACGCAATTACCGCAATCCGCTTCATGTTAATGAATTGAGTTCTTTACTAAAGCCATTGCCAGGCTCAGAGATGTTTCTTGTACTCAGCCTGACATCTAAGACAGAAGATATGGCTTCAATCATAAAGCAATTCCCTGAAGGATCCATTGATCGCATCGTTTTTACGAAGCTTGATGAGACTGATTCGTTCGGTTCAATCCTGAATTTAACGGAGATTACCGACATTCCATTCAGCTATGTAACATGCGGACAAAATGTACCTGATGATATTCAAGGCTTTGACCCATCCGAGATGGTGAAGCAATTGCTGGGAGATCAAGCCTCATGATGGATCAGGCTCAAGCTCTTCGCAAACTTGTACAGCGAGCATCACAAGACAATGACAGCAAGCAAGCCGAACAAAAGCCGCATACCCCGCGCGTGATTACGGTAACGAGCGGCAAGGGAGGCGTAGGCAAATCCAACTTCACCTTGAATTTTGGAATTATGCTGCAAGAGGAAGGGATGCGCACCTTAATCTTCGATGCCGATATCGGCATGGCGAATATCGATGTGCTAATCGGCTCGCCTTCTTCACTGAGCTTATACCATGTGTTAAATGGTTCTAAGCGACTTGAAGAGATTGTACAGGTAGGCCCTAGCGGCATTCACTATGTACCAGGCGGCTCAGGGTTTAAGGAGCTGCATGAGATGCCATCAGCGTCTCTTGAACGTTTTCTGGATGAGTTATCCGAGTGGTCAGAACGCTACGATGTCATCTTGTTTGATACCGGAGCGGGTCTTAGCAAGGAAACGATACGATTTGTGGCAGCTGCAGACGAGACATTTGTTATTACAACGCCTGAGCCGACAGCCATTGCTGATGCCTATGCTTTAATAAAAGTGGTTCATACGCAATTTCCAGAAACCTCGTTCCGTATCGTCGTTAATCGGGTAATAGATTGGAGTGAAGGAAAACAGACGTCAGAACGCCTCATTTCCGTAGCTAGACGATTTTTGCAGCTGGAGCTTCCTGTACTAGGCTACTTGCATGATGATCCTCATGTGATGCAGGCAGTGAAGAAGCAAACGCCGTTCACCCTGTTGTACCCGAATATTCAAGTGTCGAAGCAAATGAGACAGCTGGCAAAAGTATTCTTGTATGATCAGGAGCAGCAAAAATCAACAAAAGGAATTTCCGGGTTTATTCATCGCTGGTTGAGACGTAGCACCTAAAATGGATGAGGTTCAAGACTTCACGATGTATCCAATCATTTTCGTCCTGAAGGAGTGTGGTCGGTGATGTCAGCAAAGCGAGTTCTCGTTGTCGATGATTCACCTTTTATGCGTAAGATTATTTCTGACTTGATTGCACAAGATGTGTCATTTAAAGTCGCAGGTACCGCTTCGAATGGACAGGAAGCCATCGAGCAAGTAAGGCTGCTTGCTCCTGATGCCATTACACTGGATGTTGAGATGCCGACGATGAATGGAATTGAAGCTCTTCAAAAAATTAGAGAGGAGCATTCCACTCCAGTCATTATGCTGTCGAGTCTCACAGAGGTGGGCAGACAAGAGACGATCTCTGCCCTGGAGAACGGAGCTTTTGACTTCGTCTGCAAGCCTAGTCCACATGGCGGCAACCAGGATATCCATCAAGTTGGTCAGATGCTGCATGAGAAGCTTCATGCTGCGATTCAATCGGAAGAGCGAAGACAACGGTTGAATCAGCTTGAAGCGGAGCGAGCTGAGAGACAAGCGCTTGCAGCCCAACAAATGGCTGCAGCTGTTGAAAACGAACAGATACATAATGCCAAAGAAGAGCTGGAAAAGCACCGTATCGAAAAGCGCACGGATAAGCCTTCCTTCTCACCGCTGTCTAAAAAACAGACGGAACCTCGGTCTTTGCCTAAGAAGAAGAGCCTTGATAAGGCAGCGCAAAAAGCAAATATAGAGCTTCATAGACCAGAAACACCCTCGCGTTCTTCTCCTCAGGCAGATGGGGTGGAGAAGAAGAGAGCGTCTGCTCCATCTCTCCAAAGCAAAAGACCTCAACAGTCACCATTGGAGAGCACTCCTAACGGCAATCGAGCAGAGCACCCGCCACATACTGTCAGTACAGGAATGAAGGCAACGGCTCTCCATGATCTTGTCGCCGTAGGCACTTCAACAGGTGGACCGCGGGCATTGAAGACGCTGTTGTCCGACCTGCCTGGTGACCTGGAGGCTCCAGTCGTCATTGTTCAGCATATGCCGCCAAATTTCACAAGATCGTTGGCGCAGCGGCTGAACACTTATAGTAAACTGGAGGTAAAGGAAGCTGAGGATGGCGATGTGCTGAAAAAAGGCTGTGCCTATCTAGCTCCCGGCGGTCAGCACATGCGTGTTGTAAAGGATCATAAGGGACAGTATCAAATTGCGCTGAATCGAGACGAACCTTGTTCAGGGCATCGGCCGTCGGTTGATCGATTGTTTGAATCGCTGCTGCCGCTTAAGCAATTGAAGCTGCACCTTGTCTTACTGACAGGCATGGGCAGCGACGGAGCCAAGATGATGAAGACCTTGTATGATCAAGGCGTTCATTCCACCTTTATTGAGAGTGAAGAGACTTGCGTCGTATACGGGATGCCAAGAGCGGCTATGGAGCTTGGCTGTGTGACTCATGCCATACCAATCCATGAGATGGCAGGGCAAGTCGTACAAGCAATACATAACGGATAAAGCGAGAAGAAAAGCATGTGAAGGAGTGTTCGACCTTGGATCTTAATCAGTATTTATCCATGTTTTTAGATGAAGCGAACGACCACCTGCAAGCATTGAATGACAATATGATGGAGCTTGAAAACCAGCCTGAAGATGTCAGTATCGTACAGGTTATCTTCCGTTCGGCCCATACGCTGAAAGGGATGTCTGCCACGATGGGCTTCGAAGATCTGGCCTCTCTTACCCATGAGATGGAGAATGTGCTGGACCTTGTGCGCAACCACCAGTTATCGATGGATGACTTTATCTTTGATACCTTGTTCAAGAGTCTTGATTCGTTAGAAGCAATGGTTGAAGATATCGCTAACGGCGGTGAAGGCAAAGCAGAGATTAAGAGCATTGTCGAATCTTTGCAATCCATCGTAAAAGGCGAACACAACAAAGAACAGCCAGCTGAAAGTCAAGAGACGACGGCTGCTTCAAGCCATGATGAGCGCTTGGATGAGTTCCAGCTCAGCATTATCGAGCAATCCATCGAAGCAGGGATGCAGGCTGCTTATATGAAAGTAACGCTTCGAGAAGATTGTGTGCTGAAGGCGGCACGTGCCTACATGGTGTTCCAAGCGCTTGGGGAGCAAGGCGAGATTGTAAAGTCCACGCCACCTGCGCACGAGATCGAACAAGAACAGTTCGAGCAGACCTTCTCCATTTATGCAGTTACGACCCAGACCTTAGAAGAAATCCAAAAAGCAGCAGAGCAAGTATCTGAAGTAGATTCGGTTGTGCTTCAACCTTTGACAGCGGACAATATCAAAGATTGGAACAAGCTGCTCCAAGCGGCGACAGCATCCAAAGAGGAAGTGGCCGCAGCCGCTGCGCCTGCCATTGAGAAAAAGGCGGATGATGCACGAGTCACGGAGACTCCAGCCAAGCCAAGTGAAACCAAGAAGAAGCCGACTGGAGGCGCAGCCGCTCAAGGGAAGGGGCAGCAGCATCGCACAATTCGCGTTGATATTGATCGCCTGGATGTGCTGATGAATCTATTAAGCGAGCTTCTTATCGATAGAGTTCGATTGGAAGATTTGGCGACAGAGTTGAAGTCGAATACCTTAACAGAGACCGTTGAGCATCTGGTGCGCGTAAGCGGTGACCTGCAGAGCATTGTCTTGAAGCTTCGCATGGTGCCGATCGATACCGTATTTAATCGGTTCCCGCGCATGGTAAGAGACTTGGCCAAATCTTTGGATAAGAAGGTTGACTTCCAGATCTCAGGAGCGGACACAGAGCTTGATCGTACGGTTATTGATGAGATCGGCGATCCGCTCGTCCACTTGCTTCGTAATGCGATCGATCACGGTCAAGAATCAACAGCAGAGCGTATTGAGGCAGGCAAGCTAGAAACGGGGACTGTTCATCTGCGCGCCTATCAGAGCGGCAACCACGTCTTTATTGAGATTGAAGACGACGGGAAAGGCATTAACCGCGACAATGTGCTTAAAAAGGCAATTAAAAACGGCATGCTGACTGAAGATCAGGCAAAGCTGCTTTCAGATGAGCAGGTATATATGCTGTTGTTCGGCTCCGGCTTCAGTACGGCTGAGCAGGTATCGGATATCTCAGGACGCGGAGTTGGGCTAGATGTTGTAAGGTCGAAGATCGCTTCATTAGGCGGAGAAGTTGTTGTGAAGTCTACGCTAGGCAAGGGGACGACCTTCATCGTACAGCTCCCGCTTACGCTTTCGATCCTTTCTGCGATGCTGTTCCGTCTAGGAGACGAGAAATATGCGATTCCACTCACATCGATTGTAGAAACCGGGCTTGTTACGAAGAAGGATATTCGCAATATTCATGGCGGCATTCGCATGATCAACTACCGCGACAGCGTGATTCCGCTCGTGTCATTGAGTGCAATCTTTGAATGTCCAAGCTACACAGATGTGGATGAAGAGGAGACAGAGATCATTATCATCCGCAAGGGTGAACGGCTAGCAGCAATTGCTGTCGATGACTTTATTGGGCAAAACGAAATTGTACTTAAGCCGTTAGGCAGTTACTTGGGAACTGTCCAAGGCATATCTGGCGCCACAATTCTAGGTGATGGACAAGTAGCGCTGATTATTGATCCCAATACGCTAATCCAATCCTAATGGAGGTATGAACATGTCAGAGGAAATGAAGATTGTCGTTTTTAAGCTTGCTCATGAGGAATACGGGATTGAAGTAGATAAAGTAAAGACGATTGAACGCATGATGCCAATCACCCGTGTCCCTAAGACGTATAACTTTATCAAAGGCGTTATTAACTTGCGTGGTGTAGTTGTTCCTGTTATGGAACTAAGCGGCCGCTTCGGCCTTTCGCAAGAAACGTACACAGACCAGACTCGTATTATCATTGTCCAAGTAGGCGAGATGGAGATTGGCTTTATCGTAGATTCTGCGAATGATGTCATTGATATTCTAGAGGACAAGATCGAGCCTGCTCCAGAAGTGGTGGGCGGCATTCAAGCAAGATACCTGCGTGGCGTCGCAAAAATAAGCGAAGAGCGCCTGTTAATCCTCTTGAACTTGTCAGAAGTGCTTCGGAAAGACGAGATTGTAAACTTAGAACAATTAGAGGTATAGAGCCGTGGCTTTATTTGATAACCTAGGTGAATTCAAATTAGACGTCTTGCGCGAGATTGGCAACATTGGAGCTGGACACGCAGCTACCGCATTATCTCGGCTGCTGGATCGGCCAGTTGATATGGATATTCCAAAAGTAAAGCTTCTTCCTTTCGAAGAAATAGCGGAAGAAGTTGGGGGAGCGGAGCAGGTCGTTATCGCCATTTACTTTCGTGTTGAAGGCGATGCTCCCTCGCATTTGTTCTTCATGTTTGAACTAGAACCTGCGAGAAGACTCTTATCCGAGCTTCTTCAGGTAAAGGATCTAGATGAAGACAACTTTAGCGAGATGGATATTTCGGCGTTGTCGGAGATTGGCAACATTTTAGCAGGCTCATACTTGTCGTCCTTGGCTGATTTTACTCAGCTTGCGATGTCGCCTACTGTACCTCAGCTTGCTATTGACATGGCTGGAGCGGTATTGAACTATGGCTTGATACAGTATGGCGAAATGGGAGACTGCGCGTTATTTATTGATACGAAATTCTTACAAGATGTTCGAGACATTCAGGGAACGTTCTTCCTTATCCCTGATCCAGATTCATTTGCAAAAATATTCGCAGCTTTGGGAGTGCCTATTGAATGATAGAGGAAATGAACGTTGTGAAAGTCGGAATGGCCGATCTGAACATATGTATCAGCGGCTCCATCCGTACAACAGGGCTTGGGTCTTGTGTAGGAGTAACGCTGTATGATCCATTGACGAAGATTGGTGGACTTGCTCACGTCATGCTCCCAAGTTCAGAGATTGCAAGAGAAGGCTCTATGAATCTTGCAAAATATGCTGACACAGCTATTCCAGAGCTTGTTGCCCGTTTGACTGAAGCGGGAGCGAGCTTGTCGCGAATGCATGCTAAGATGGCGGGAGGGGCGCAAATGTTCGCCTTTTCCTCCCAGCATGAATCGATGAGGATTGGTCCAAGAAATATAGAATCCTGCAGGGAAATGCTGCAGAAGCTTAACATTCCTCTCTATGCGGAGGATACTGGCGGTAATTACGGCAGAACAATAGAAATGTTTTGTTCTGACGGGCGTCTCAATATTCGTAGCGTACAAAAGGGAACGAAGGATATATGATGACTGGAACGATACGATGGAACATGGTAATGGGAGCTTGCGGTTTTGTCTTCACGACATTAGTCTCGATAAGCTCCAATCTGTGGTCGACAAGTCTAATCAGAGGATTGATTGCAGGTGCAATCTGGTTCTTGCTTGGATTCTTGCTGCGCTATGCCGCGGGCATTCTGAAAGCACCTGGGCGAGAGGAGCCCCAAGATCAAGCGGCTTACAATGCTAGCTCTAGCGGGCATAACGTCGATATGTCCACCCCAGATGAAACGGATACGTTGAAGGATTTACTAAGAAACACACCAACTGAAAATGAGCCGAAGGCAGTTTCGCATGAAGAGCAGGAAATCAAATTTGAACCGTTGACTCCGCCCAAATTCGTGTCTAAGCTGCCGCAAGATGGCGAGCAATTGGCACAAGCTGTTCGCCATATGGCTAAAGAGTAAGGAGGCACGTGATCGGTGAGCGTACAAAAGAAAACGACTTGTTCTCATTTTGAGTTGTGGGTCCAATGGAAAGAACATCAGGATATTGAAGCAAAAAAACAATTAATAGAACTGTATCTGCCGATCGTAGATTTTGTATCCAATCGACTCGCGGCTGGATTGCCACGAAATGTATCAAAAGACGACCTAACAAGCAATGGCGTACTTGGCTTGATAGATGCCATTGAGAAATTCGACTATTTGCGGGGCCTTCAGTTCGAAACCTATGCGTCTTGGCGAATTCGAGGGGCGATTCTTGATTCTCTGCGTTCTGGGGATTGGGTGCCTCGATCTGTTCGCGAGAAGGCCAAGAAAATTGAAGAAGCCTATCAAGTGCTTGAACAGCAGTATTTAAGAACTGTTACTGATGCAGAGATGAGTCAGTACTTAGAAGTAACCGAGAAAGACTTTCGTACGATGGTTCAAGATGTTTCCATCATGACATTATGCTCACTTGAAGATCCGATTCGAGAAGAAGATTCTGAGATGAGAATCTCTGTTTTGGTTGACGAAACCGCTAAAAACCCGGAATATAAAGTTAATGAACATTTCCTAAAATCTTCATTGGTTGAAGCAATTGACAAATTAACAGAAAAAGAAAGAACAGTTGTATCCTTGTTCTATTATGAAGATTTGTCTTTGAGTGAGATTGCAGAAGTGATGAGCTTATCACCTTCTCGCATCTCGCAGCTGCATTCGAAAGCAATCCTTCGCTTGCGCTCAGTGCTGGAGAAGAACAAGGCCATACTTATGGAAGCGTAAGCGTTGTTAACGATAGTGTCTTATGATCAAATAATTGGGGGGGACGCCATGAGCACGACGATGATGCTGGAACAATACTTGGAAGTAAGCTTGTCTGACGATAAAATGACGGCTTACCTGCTCATCGGAGACGTAGACCAAAACATACAATTTACGGAAAATGAATTATTGCAGTTCCTTAGAAACAACCAGGTCCAGTATGGCTTGAAGGAGGAGGTGCTGCGCGATATTGCGCGGCGCCCGCTTCTGTATACGAAAGAGCCAGTTATTGTAGCAATCGGAAAAGAGCCTGTTGATGGAACAGATGGCAAGGTTGAGTTATTGATGGTAATGAAAGGGTCTTCACGACCGTTGGAGCAAGATGACGGCAGTGTGGATTTGAAGGAAATCCAGCAGTTGAACAACGTAACGCGTGGGCAGCGTATCGCACTGCGTAAGCCAGCAACATCGGCAATCGCAGGTATCAATGTGCGTGGGGAAGAAGTTAAAGGCCGAGATGGCAAAGAGGCAAGACTGAAGCTTGGCAAAAATGTTGTGACAGATGATGAAGAAGTGGCTGCTTATGCCGCGATTGACGGACTTATCGTAAAGACAGAAGGGGATAAGCTGAATGTCTTTCCTGTGTATGAAGTCAATGGAGATGTTGATTATCGTACCGGTAATATCGACTTCGTTGGAACAGTCGTTATTCGCGGCAATGTGCTGACCGGCTTTCGAATTAAGGCTGCAGGAGATATACGCGTCATTGGCGGCGTTGAAGGGGCTCAGCTGGAGGCACAAGGCTCCATTGAAATCTCTGGAGGTATCATCGCTGGGCACAAAGGAAGCATTCAGGCGGGTCAGCAGATCAAATGCTCTTTTGTTCAAGAGGGCAATCTGAGCGCAGGGACGGATATTATTGTCTCGCAAAGCATTCTCCACTCAAATGTTCGCGCTTCCAAACAAGTCATCTGCAATGGGACGAAGGGACTTATCGTGGGAGGCAGGATCCAGGCTGGAGAGCGCGTTGTAGCTAGAACGATAGGCAACAGCACTTCAACCCAGACGACTATAGAAGTAGGGGTACTCCCTGAGCTTAGAAATGAGCTGAATGAACTGCGTCAGCGATATAGAACGACGACAGAAAGCCTGGATAAGACAGAAAAAGCATTGACCCTGCTGGATAAGCTTGCAGCTGCTGGCCAACTGACCGAAGATAAGATGCAGATGCGGCTTAAGCTGAACATTACGAAGAAAAGTGTTGTGCATGAACAAACGGATATTCGAGAACGTATATATGAGTTAGAGAAGGCTCTGGAGGGTTCAAATGATGCGCGAGTGGATGTGCATCAGCTTATATATGGAGGCAGCAAGATGGTAATTGGCCGCTATACCCGCTATGTGAAGGATGTTAGCAAGCATGTGTCCTTCCGATTTATCGATGGCGAGATTATGATGGTCTCTCTGTAATATTCCATGAGACTCAGTGATTGAGGTGATCCCATGAATATGAAGCCAGTCGAACTGCAAATTGCCATTCCGCGGACACAAGAAGTATCCACGCTTCATCAGCAGATGCAGCATCGGATGATGGCGGATCAGACCGTGTTAAATGAGCAGGCGGAGAAGCTCACGGAAGCGCTTCGCAAACGTAATGAGAAGCTTCAAGAATCCACTGAGGGACGCATTCATGATGAGGAGCATAAGCAGCAGTCGAAGAATGATCAGCCGAAGGGGCAGAAGGCAAGCGATGTTTCGGAGGAACAGGATCAAAGTGTGCCTGCCGAGCACCCCTACAAGGGAAAACACATTGATTTTTCGGTATAGTCATTGACACATAATTATGAATGCAAGGATGACGCCGCTAACCCACTTGTTTGGGGGAGCGGCGTTAGTATCCATAAATAGCAATAAGAGCGCAGAATGAGGAGAATGACATGAACGATCCATGGATCTATCTCGTGTTGTTAGGTGCAGTTGTGATGGTATGCGGGCTACTACGCCCAAAGACAGCTAATGGCACGACAGCAATCAAGCAGGAGATTGAGGACACACTAGAGCATTATATTGAGGAAATGGCAGCGGAGAACGATAAACTGCTTACAGTAGTTGAACACATGAAAAAAGAGCAGAATTTAAGAGATGATTCGCTTCGCAAACGCATGGATCTGCTTGAAGGAAAAATAGCCCATCTTACTGAGAAGCAGCAGCTGCAGAATCATCATGTGGAAGCGCGCATTACCAATATGCAGCAGCAATCGGTGCGCCAGAGGGACAAGCTCCTCCCAATGGCTGATGAGCATGAACAATCAAGGGAGACGAGTGTTTCTACAATGGAGTCCAACAGCAATGATATACATTCGAATGAGACGGAGATGAGCAGTCTCATTACAGCAGCAGAGTCAGAAGAGCTGCCGTCCATTCGCAAACGATACAAGGATATATTCGAGCTGCTTCATGAAGGCATTTCCAGCCACGATATCGCCCTCCAGCTGAATCTTCCACAAGGCGAGGTTGAAGTGATCATCCAGCTTGGATTACAGGAGGCAGAGCGTGTTTAAGAATCGTGAATTTTTGATTGGCCTTGGAGCAGGCATCATCATTGGAGCCTTATTGCTCCAGATGATCTGGATCGGACAGCAGCAAACGAGAACACCGCTGACTGAGATTGAGCTCCAGCAGGAGGCTGCTAGGCAAGGATACGATCTTGTCAATAAAGACTCTAAGATTGCAGAAGATGGACAGCCAAAAGCTCCGGCTAAATGATAGGATAAAAGAAGTTGCATGCTGTAGGCTGTTATGGTATATTAGTTGACGGTGTTAATAACACACGCCGATTAATTTCGTCAAGGGTGCTTGCTGTCGTGGGCAACCGTGCGGTAAGTCTTGACGGGAGATGACATTGGCGGAGGAAAACTAACCATATTAGGAGGTGTAGTGAAGATGGCAGTTATCTCCATGAAACAGCTTCTAGAAGCTGGTGTACACTTCGGTCACCAAACTCGTCGTTGGAATCCGAAAATGGACAAATATATCTTCACAGAACGTAACGGTATTTACATCATTGATTTGCAAAAAACAGTGAAAAAAGTAGAAGAGGCTTACAACTTTGTTAAGTCTATCGCAGCTGACGGCGGCACTATGCTGTTCGTTGGTACGAAGAAGCAAGCTCAAGATTCCGTTAAGGAAGAAGCAGAGCGTTGCGGCAATTACTTCATCAACCAACGCTGGTTGGGTGGTACATTGACTAACTTCGAAACAATCCAAAAACGTGTTGAGCGTTTGAAGAGCCTTGAAAGAATGGAAGAGGACGGAACTTTCGAAGTATTGCCGAAGAAAGAAGTTATCATTCTTCGCAAAGAGAAAGATCGTCTTGAGAAATTCTTGGGCGGTATCAAGAACATGAGAGAATTGCCAAGCGCATTGTTCGTTATCGACCCACGCAAAGAACGTATCGCAGTAGCTGAAGCTCGCAAATTGGGTATCCCAATCGTTGGTATCGTTGATACGAACTGTGATCCAGATGAGATCGATTACGTGATCCCTGGTAACGATGACGCTATCCGCGCTGTTAAGTTGCTTACTTCTAAGATGGCTGAAGCGATCATGGAAGGCAACCAAGGCGAAGAAGCGGTTGTTGAAGCTTAAGTTATAGAACTGAAATGACAAAAGGGTGGTAGGCAGGTGTTTCACCGCTCGCCGCCCTTTTTTTGGCGATATGAAGCACAATACTTAAATGAAAGCCTTAAACAGGCTTTAAATTATCAGTTGGAGGGACAATAGAATGGCAATTTCCGCAGCTCAAGTTAAAGAACTACGCGAAAAAACAGGTGCTGGTATTCTTGATGCGAAGAAAGCATTGGAAGAGGCAAATGGTGATTTGAACAAAGCATCTGAGATTCTTCGTGAGAAAGGTCTTGCAGCAGCAGCTAAGAAAGCAGACCGCGTTGCAACTGAAGGTGCAGTTCAATCTTACATCCACGCTGGCGGACGTATCGGCGTATTGGTTGAAATCAACTGTGAAACTGACTTCGTAGCGAAGACAGATCAGTTCCAAGAGTTTGCTCGCGACATTGCTATGCATATCGCAGCATCTTCTCCAAAATACATTCGTCGCGAAGAAGTACCTTCTGACGAGATTGAAAAAGAAAAAGAAATTCTTAAGGCTCAAGCGCTTAACGAAGGCAAGCCTGAGAAGATCGTTGAAAAAATGGTTGAAGGCCGCATTAGCAAATACTATGAAGAAATTTGCTTGATGGAACAATCCTTCATTAAAGATCCAGACAAAACGATCGATCAATTGCTGAACGAAAAAGTATCGAAAATCGGTGAGAACATTTCTATCCGTCGCTTTGTTCGTTATGAGCTTGGTGAAGGTCTTGAGAAAAAACAAGATAACTTTGTTGAAGAAGTTATGGCACAAGCGAAAGTATAATATAGGCTTATACGATATTCGCTTTGTCTAAGCAGCGATCAACATACGCTCTGAAAAAGTTGGAACACTTGGTGTTCCTTCTTTTTTAGCAGTTGGTTATGAAAAGTGGAGGGTATACATTGGAACAACCGGTTTATAAACGCATCGTATTGAAAGTTAGCGGAGAGTCGTTGGCAGGTCAGGCTGGATACGGCATTGAGTCTGAAATGATCAATTCCATCGCAGAGCAGGTAAAGGAAGTTGTTGAACTTGGTGTGGAAGTAGCCATCGTATGTGGCGGCGGTAACATCTGGAGAGGCATCGCAGGCAGCCAGAAAGGTATTGATCGTGGAACAGCAGACTATATGGGGATGCTCGCTACGGTGATGAACTCGCTAGCCTTGCAAGATGCGCTGGAACAAATCGGCGTGCCTACTCGTGTTCAAACTTCAATTGCGATGCAGCAAATTGCTGAACCTTACATTCGTCGCCGTGCCATTCGCCACTTGGAAAAAGGCCGCGTGGTTATCTTTGCAGCAGGAACAGGGAACCCGTTCTTCTCGACGGATACGACAGCAGCGCTGCGTGCTGCGGAGATCGAGGCAGATGTAATCTTGATGGCGAAGAATAAAGTTGATGGCGTATACTCTGCAGATCCATTCAAGGATGAGGGTGCAGAGAAGTTCGAAACATTGACTTATATGGAAGTGCTGAATCGTAATCTTGGAGTTATGGATTCTACTGCAACTTCGCTTTGTATGGACAACAATATCTCGCTTGTCGTGTTTGCCATTACGGAAAAAGGCAATATCAAACGTGTCGTACTCGGTGAGAAGATCGGAACTACGGTGAAAGGGAGTGTAGAATAATGCCACAATCCATTAAGAAAAATGCAGAAGAGCGCATGGAAAAAGCCATCTCTTCATTGAGACGTGAGCTTGCTACTCTTCGGGCAGGTCGCGCAAATCCTGCATTGTTAGATCGTGTTCAAGTTGAATACTACGGTGCATTGACTCCAGTGAATCAGCTTGCAAATATTAATACACCTGACCCTCGTACAATGGTAATTCAGCCATGGGACAAATCCTCTATCTCCGAAATTGAGCGCGCTATTCTCAAATCGGATCTAGGACTTACTCCTGCAAATGATGGAACCATTATTCGATTGACGATTCCTCCACTCACGGAAGAGCGTCGCTTGGAGCTTGTGAAGCAAACGAAAAAATATGCTGAAGAAGCGAAGGTAGCGGTTCGCAATATTCGCCGCGATGCGAATGATGACATTAAAAAGCTGGAGAAAACCGACATTTCCGAAGATGAATCCCGTCGCCATCAGGAAGATATCCAAAAGTCCACGGATAAATTCATTGCTGAGGTTGACAAGGTATTAGCAGCAAAAGAAAAAGAAATCATGGAAGTGTAACAGCAAACTTTTTCTGCGATTTATGCCCCTCCGAACGGTGGGGTTTATTGTCTTTTTGGTACTGAATGACTATAGTAGAAGAAGGATTTTAAAGGTTCTATCACCGGGTTGGAGGAGACCGAATGATTAAGCGATTCCAAGCATGGTTGGCAGATAGGCAGAATCGCCACAATACAGAGCTGCTTCTCGATAAGGAGAATGTTCCTTATCATGTAGCCGTGATTATGGATGGCAACGGACGATGGGCCAGCAAGCGCGGTTTGCCGCGAATTGCGGGTCATCACAGTGGAATGAAGGCCGTCAAGCGAGTCACGATTGCTGCAAATGATCTCGGCGTCAAAGTATTGACCATGTATGCTTTTTCAACTGAAAATTGGAAGCGTCCAAGAGATGAAGTAGACTTCTTGATGAAGCTGCCTCAGCAATTTCTTGCCATTGAGCTTGATGAGCTTATTGAGAATAACGTGCAGGTTCGCATGATGGGATATCGCGACCAGCTTCCAAAGCATACGATTGATGCGCTTGAAGAAGCGATTGAGAAGACGAAACACAATACGGGTCTAATTCTCAATTTTGCGCTTAATTATGGTGGAAAACGAGAGCTCGTTGAAGGCATAAAGGAAATCGCTCGTGATGTGAAGGATGGTAAGCTTCAACCAGATGAGATTGATGAAAGAACAATGGAGGCCCATTTGCTTTCTCATGAGCTGCCTCATCCTGATCTACTCATCCGTACAAGCGGTGAGCTTCGACTGAGTAATTTTATGTTGTGGCAGATCGCCTACAGTGAGCTGTGGTTTACTGATGTTTATTGGCCAGAGTTTACTGAGGCACACCTGAAAGAAGCGGTTGCTGAATACCAGCGCAGATCCCGTCGCTATGGTGGATTACAATAAGTTGGAGGATTAGTCTGTATGAAACAGCGCATCATTACAGGTGTTATTGCTGGCGGCTTATTTGCGATTCTTGTCTATCTTGGCAGAGTCCCATACGAATTATTGATGATCGCGCTAGCATTGATCGGATTTTACGAATTTGCGCGCATGCACCATTCAAAACCATTCGATATAGCTTCACTGCTCGGATATGCTTTGATTTTGTTTTTAGTGGTTCCGTGGGAGAAGTGGGGCGTATCGCTGCAATACCCAATGGAATCCACAGTTTGGTTTGTTATGTTTGGACTTTTGTGCATTACGGTTATTTCGAAGAATCGCATTCCTATACAAGCTGTTTCACAACTGCTGTTGGGTGCTTTTTATATTGGGATAGGCTTTAAGTATATGTTGATGACAAGGACGTTTTCAGAAGATGGCTTATTCTGGACCGTTCTGCTCTTTGCAGCGATATGGGCCTCAGATATTGGAGCCTATTTTACTGGACGAGCCATCGGCAAGCATAAGCTCTGGCCGTCTATTAGTCCTAACAAGACGGTTGAAGGAGCTATTGGTGGAATTGTAAGCTCGTTAGTCGTTTGCATCCTTGCTCTATTTATACGACCGGACATGCTGAATATTCCGCTTACTTTTGGCATAGGTCTTGCAGCGTCCATTGTAGGACAAATGGGGGATCTTATTCAGTCAGCATACAAGCGAGTTGTAGGCGTCAAGGACTCGGGAACTTTGCTTCCGGGCCATGGCGGCGTGTTGGATCGCTGTGACAGCTGGCTCATCGTGTTCCCCTTTTTACACTTCATTGGCTTGTTCACGCTGTAGATCTACCATTTACAATTGAGGTGCACGTATGAAACGAATATCCGTCCTAGGGTCGACAGGATCAATCGGTACCCAGACGCTGAGTGTCATTGAGCATCATCCGGAATCCTTTGTCGTTGAGGCGCTAGCGGCAGGAAGAAATGCAGAGCTGCTGCTGAAGCAAGCGCATCAGTTCAAGCCGCGGCTTGTTTCCGTTCAAGACAAGGTTACGGCAGACGCGGTTAAGGACGAACTTCCTTCAGGAACGAAGCTCGTGTATGGAGAAGAAGGCTTGATTGAAGCGGCGAGCTGTCAAGAGGCTGACACTGTTGTTACTGCTGTCGTGGGAAGCGTTGGCTTGAAGTCGACCTTGGCTGCAATTGAAGAGGGGAAGACAATAGGACTTGCCAACAAGGAGACGCTTGTTACCGCGGGTCACCTGGTTACTGCAGCCGCTAAGCGAAAAGGTGTCAAGCTCATGCCGATTGACAGTGAGCATTCCGCAATCTTTCAGAGCCTAAATGGAGAATCGATGTCTGATGTTGATTCCATTACCATCACGGCATCAGGAGGAAGCTTTCGCGATCGTACTCGCGAGCAGCTCGCACATGTTACGGTCGAGGAGGCGCTTAAGCATCCGAACTGGTCCATGGGCGCCAAGATCACGATCGACTCAGCAACGATGGCCAATAAAGGTCTTGAGGTTATTGAAGCGCATTGGCTGTTCGAACTTGATTATGATCGTATTCATGTTCTTATTCATCCAGAGAGCATTATACATTCCTATGTGGAATATGTAGACGGCTCGATCATCGCGCAGCTAGGTGTTCCGGATATGAGAGTGCCTATTCAATATGCATTGTCCTATCCTGAACGAATGACTTCCCCTGCAGAACGCTTGAATCTAGCCAAGATTGCTAAGCTTCACTTCCGTGAACTCGATACGGCCCGTTATCCGATGGTGAGATACGCCTATGAGAGTGGAAGAATCGGCGGAACGGCCACCACCGTATTTAATGCGGCCAATGAAGTTGCGGTTGCACGTTTTCTTCAAGGAGAGATTGCCTTTCTCGATATTGAACGCATCGTTGAGAACGCGCTTGCTGGCCATCGCGTCCAAGTCGATCCTTCATTGGAGATTATTGAGGAAACAGATAGAGAAATTAGACAGGCTGCACAAAAGTTCTAAGGGAGACCGCCAGGTCATGCATGCAGAAAACCTCCAAAGTTAGAAAAACGGGATTCTCTTGTGCCGAATCGGAGAATAATGATAATCTAGAAGACATATAGTGACCCGCAAATTAAAGGAGGATGCTGCACTGTGCAAATGGTACAAGTCGTTTTCTTGACTGTGCTCGTGTTTTTCATAATCGTTACAATCCATGAATGGGGACATATGATTTTTGCGAAGCGTGCGGGCATTCTCGTTCGTGAGTTTGCGATCGGTTTTGGACCGAAAGTATTTTCTTATGTGCGAGGCGAGACGCGTTATACGCTTCGTTTGCTTCCAGTCGGTGGCTTTGTCCGCATGGCAGGTGAAGACCCTGAGATGGTCGATCTGCAGCCCGGACAAACCATTGCGGTCAGAGCGAAGGATTCTCAAGTCAGCAAGCTTTATTTGGACCAGCTCGATTTGAGAAAAAATGTAATACGTGGCGAGATTGAATCGTTGGATTTGGAGAAGGAGCTTAAGCTCGCCTTAATCGTGGATGGGGAAACGATGCATTTCACCGTTCATCCCCAAGCGATGATGATTGTCAAAGGTCAAGAGATTCAAATTGCACCGTTAGACAGACAGTTTGGCAGCAAGACAGTAGGACAGCGCGCTTTGGCAATTTTCGCAGGCCCGCTTATGAATTTTATCCTGGCATTTCTCCTGTTTGGCTTGTACATACAGCAAGTAGGTATGCCAGTGGATAATCCAACCTATGTGAAGGTAGGGGAAGTAACTGCAGGCATGCCTGCTGAAGCGGCTAGCGTGAAGAAGGGGGATATTATCGATCAGGTGAACGGCACCGTCATTGGCGGTGATCGGGAGAAGCTGATTAAGCTGATTGAAGCCTCGGAAGGAAAGCCGATGGACTGGGTCATTAATAGAGACGGTGAGCAGCTGAACCTGTCGATCACACCTGTGGCTGTTGAAGGACAAAAAGGCGGCAAGGTTGGCATTGCTCCGATATTGCCTACTCGTTCCGCTACAATTGGCGAGACTGTAACGTATGCAGGCAATGCTATGGTGACCATGACTAAGAATATCTTTGAAGGCTTCAAGCAGCTCATCTTTGGACAATTCAAATTGGACGACTTGGGTGGCCCTGTTCGAACCTTTGAAGTGACAGGACAATTTGCGAAGCAGGGCATTGACCAGTTAACGCTGTGGACAGCTATTCTTAGCTTGTATCTCGGGATATTCAACCTGCTTCCGATTCCAGCCCTCGATGGAAGCCGCCTTGTGTTTTTAGGATTGGAAGGGCTTCGCGGCAAGCCGATTGATCCTAATCGCGAAAGCATGGTTCATTTTATTGGATTTGCCATGTTGATGCTGCTTATGCTGGCAGTAACCTATAACGATATTTTGCGTTTAGTAAAAGGCTGATGACAGGCATCGCTTATACAAACGTTCGGGAGGAACTTTTTCGTCATGTCGAAGGAGAAACAATTTGTATCTGAGATTACACCCCAGCAAGAGGACTTCTCACGCTGGTATATTGATGCAATTAAAAAAGCGGACCTAATGGATTACTCTCCGGTGCGTGGCTGCATCGTGTTTAAGCCAGACGGCTATGAAATCTGGGAGCATATCAAAGAAGAGCTTGATCGTCGCTTTAAAGAGACGGGACATCGCAATGCCTATTTCCCAATCTTTATTCCAGAGAGCTTTTTCCAAAAGGAAAAGGAGCATGTCGAGGGCTTCAATCCAGAGCTTCCTTGGGTAACGGAAGCAGGGGGAGAGCCGCTTGAAGAAAAGCTGGCTATTCGCCCAACATCAGAGACGATGATTGGACATATGTATGCCAAGTGGATACAGTCCTATCGCGATCTTCCGGTTCTTATTAATCAGTGGGCGAACGTGGTGCGCTGGGAGAAGCGCACGCTGCCATTCCTGCGGACAAGTGAGTTCTTGTGGCAAGAAGGCCATACGGCTCATGAGACGGAGCAGGAGGCTCGCGAAGAGACGATGCGCATGCTCGATATTTACCGCGACTTCGTTGAGAACTACTTAGCGATTCCTGTGATTGTTGGTCAGAAGACACCTTCTGAGAAGTTTGCTGGAGCAGTAGATACGTTCTCGATCGAAGCCATGATGAAAGATGGACGTGCTGTGCAAGCAGGGACATCCCACTATCTGGGTACGAACTTTGCGGTTGCCTTTGATATTCAGTTCTTGGGTCGGGAAAATACGCAGGAATATGTTCATACGACATCTTGGGGAGTCAGCACTCGCTTGATCGGCTCCTTGATTATGGTTCATGGCGATGATCGCGGCTTAGTGCTTCCGCCAAAGGTTGCGCCAACACAGGTGATTATGATTCCAATCGGACCTGCAAAGCTTCGTGATCAGGTCATCGCTCGTGCTGATGAATTATTCGGTGAATTGAAGTCTGCTGGCGTACGCGTTCGCATGGACGATCGCAGCGACATGAGCCCAGGCTGGAAGTTCAATGAATACGAGATGAGAGGTGTTCCGGTTCGCCTTGAGATCGGACCTCGCGACATGGAAAATGGCGTGTGCGTGCTCGTTTCCCGTGTGACTGGCGAGAAGCGCGTAGTTGAGCAAAGCAAGCTTGTCGATGAAGTGAACAAGATGCTTGAGGATGTGCATCAAGAGATGTATAATCGAGCTTTGGAGTTCCGCAACACCCATTTCTACTCTGTTGATTCGGTAGATGAGATGAAAGAATTAATGGAAGAGAAGCGCGGCTTCAGTCTTGCCGGCTGGTGTGGATCATTGGCTTGCGAGAAGCATGTGAAGGATGAGACGGGAGCAACAAGCCGCAACATTCCTTTCGAGCCCGAAGAGACGAAGAGCACGTGTTTGGTATGCGGAGAACAGGCAAAACATACCGTAGTGTTCGCACGCGCGTATTAATGATATGCTAGAGTAGTGTAAGAAGCATGGACGGAATGGCTTCCGGCATGAGAGATCATCCAGCGTTACAATGGAAGATAGCTCAAGAGCGGCAAGCCATTTCTTTTTTAGAGGAGGGACCGGTGTTACGATGGAGGAACAAAGACAGCGCTTTGAGTTAATGATGAAACAAGTCGGACTGCCTTCGGAGTTGATGCACACCCATTTCCAGGATGGATGGATCCGTCAGGTAGAGACAAGCAGGTCGAATCGGGAATGGACGATCCATATCGGGAAGCGAAGTATCGTTCCTTCTGATGCTTATCGTACGTTCTGCTTGACCGTACAAGATAAATTATCGCATATCGCCAAGATACGCATTATTTTTCACTACGAAGATGTTGTAACGGGCCAAGAGGTTGTCGATGCGTATTGGCATCTATTTATAGAGTGGGTCAAACGCGAGGTTGCCTCGGTAAACGGCTGGCTTCATCGCGCGAAGGTTGAAGTCGAGAACGAACTCGTGACGCTCTTCCTCTCCGATGAGATGACGTTGAACCTGGCGAAGAAAAAGCAAATTGATGATTATGTGAAAAAGTTCTATCAAACCTACTTCTCGCGAGAGCTTCGCGTTCAAATGAAAGTAGGCGTGGTGGACCATGAAGCAGTGGAAACCTTCCAAGAGAAGCTGGCTGAGGAGGAGCGCTTGGCTGTTGCTCAATTAATGGCTGATGCCGAGAGAGAAGCAGCAGAGCAGGCGGCGATTGATGCCGGCAATGCGCCTGAGAAGCTTCAGCATGGCTATGAGATTAAGGATGATCCCGCTCCAATCATGAATGTTCAAGAGGAAGAGAAGCGGATTACTGTACAGGGAACGGTGTTCGGGCTTGAGGTCAAAGAGCTGCGCAACGGCAGCACGCTGTATACGTTTAATGTGACAGACTTCTCGGACTCGATCTTGATTAAGATGTTCGGCAAGAATAAAGATGATGTTCTGAAGCTTAATCTTATCGCGAATGGCAAGTGGGTTAAAGTGCGCGGCAGGGTTGAATATGACCGCTTCATGATGACGCCAGAGCTTGTTATGATTGCTTCTGACATTCAAGAGGTGACAGCTCCGCCCGAGCGTCAGGATACTTCTGAAGAGAAGCGGGTCGAGTTCCATTTGCATACGACAATGAGTGCCATGGATGCTGTGACTTCCGTGGATCAATATATTAAGCAGGCTGCGAAGTGGGGCCACAAGGCAATAGCGATCACCGATCATGCCAATGTGCAGTGCTATCCAGAAGCAGGCAAGGCAGGGAAAAAGCATGGAATCAAGGTCATTTATGGGCTGGAAGCGAATGTTGTGGATGATGATATTGCGGTTGTGCTGAACGCGGACTCCCGATCGCTTAAGGAATCGATATATACCGTATTTGATATCGAGACCACGGGTCTATCTGTATCCAACAACAAGATTATTGAGCTTGCGGCGGTGAAGATGCAGGACGGCAAGGAAATTGATCGCTATAGTTCCTTTGTCGATCCGCATGAGCGAATCCCATACAATATTCAGCAGCTGACGAACATTACCGATGATATGGTGCGCGGTGCGCCCGAAGTGGATGAGGTGCTGAAGAAGTTCGTTGAATTTGCAGAAGACAGCGTGCTGGTCGCGCATAATGCTCGATTCGACGTCGGCTTCATCCAGCATAATTTGAAGCTGCTTGAGCTGCCGGAGATGACCAATCCCGTGCTCGACACGCTTGAGCTGGCACGTTTATTGCATCCAACATTGAAGAACCATCGTCTGAATACATTGGCTTCAAAATATAAAGTGGCATTAGAAAGCCATCACCGTGCGATCGATGATACCATTGCGCTTGCTGGCATATTGACAGGGCTGCTTCATGATGCATATCAGCTTAAAGGTCTTGAGGAGCTGGACCGTTTAAATGACTACGTAGGACAGAACCTGCGCAGCGCAAGGCCGTTTCACTGCAATATCTATGCGCTTGATCCGGTGGGTAAGAAAAACTTGTACAAGCTTGTGTCCTTGTCTCATACGGAGCATTTTCATCGTGTGGCCACGATTCCACGCAGCAAGCTTGTGGAGAATCGCGCTGGATTGCTTGTAATGTCAGGCTGTGAGAAGGGTGAGCTGTTTGAGACCGTATTGAACAAATCGCTCGAGGAGGCAGAGCGGGTTGCGGAGTTTTACGATGTGCTGGAGATTCAACCGCTCACGATGTACATGCATCTGCTTGAAAAAGGGCTGGTCGGCTCTCAAGCTGATATCGAAGATGCGCTCAAGAAGATTGTGTCGATTGGTGATAAGCTTGGCAAGCCGGTTGTTGCAACAGGCAATGCACATTATTTGAACCCGCGCGACAAACTGTTCCGAGATATTACGATACATGGGATTACGGGCTTTAGTCCACTGAAGGACATTCAGAAGCCGGATGCTCACTTCAGAACGACAACCGAGATGCTGCAGGAATTCAGCTTCCTTGGCAAAGAAAGAGCCTATGAGGTAGTCATTAAGAATACGAATGAACTGGCAGAGCGCTTTGAGGAAATTGTCCTCTTCCCAGACAAGCTCTATACGCCGATTATGGACGGTGCGGATGAAGAGATGCGGGAGACATGCTACAATACAGCCCGAGATCTTTACGGCGAGCCTATACCTGAAATTGTCGTACAGCGCTTGGAAAAAGAATTGGCGCCGATTATCAAATACGGTTTCTCCGCGAACTATCTCATATCGGAGCGCTTGGTGAAAAAGTCCAATGCGGATGGATATTTGGTTGGTTCACGGGGGTCGGTTGGATCGTCAGTTGTAGCAACCTTCCTAGGAATATCGGAGGTAAACCCGCTTCCGCCTCATTATTATTGTCCGAATAAGGAATGCAAGCATAGTGAATGGTTCACAGACGGAAGCGTACCGAGCGGATTTGACCTGCCTAATAAGGATTGTCCTAAGTGCGGGACAAAGATGATAGGCGAAGGACAGGATATTCCGTTTGAGACATTCCTTGGCTTTAAAGGCGATAAGGTTCCGGATATTGACTTGAACTTCTCAGGGGAATACCAGCCGGAGGCGCACAACTTTACGAAGGTCATGTTCGGTGAGAAAAATGTATTCCGGGCAGGCACTATCGGTACTGTTGCGGAGAAAACAGCCTTTGGCTTTGCGAAAAAGTATGAGGAAGACTATCACAAAAAGTGGCGTGGTGCAGAGCTTAACCGTTTGGCATCCGGCTGCACAGGTGTTAAGCGAAGCACGGGACAGCATCCGGGCGGTATCGTCGTTGTGCCGGATTATATTGAGGTTGAAGATATCACGCCAGTGCAGTATCCGGCTGATGATACGTCTGCAGAATGGAAAACCACGCACTTCGATTATCATGCCTTCGATGCGAACCTGTTGAAGCTTGATATACTCGGTCATGATGATCCGACAATGATGCGTATGCTTCAGGACCTTACAGGTGTGGATCCAACCACGATCCCGATGAATGATCCGAATGTGATGAGCTTATTCAACTCCACTACTCCGTTAAAGGTAAGCCCGGAGCAGATTCGAACTCCTGTAGGAACATATGGCATTCCGGAGATGGGAACGCGCTTTGTTCGTCAGATGCTGGTAGAAGCACAGCCGTCGACATTTGCCGATTTGCTGCAGATCTCAGGATTGTCGCACGGTACAGGAGTATGGCTTGGGAATGCGCAGGACCTCATTAAAAATGGCATTTGTACGATCAAGACTGTAATCGGTTGTCGTGACGAGATCATGCTCTATTTGATCTATAAAGCGGGAATGGAAGCAGGTCTTGCCTTTAAGATTACAGAAAGTGTGCGTAAAGGGAAGGGGCTTTCTCAAGAGTGGATCGATGAGATGAAGAACTGCAATGTGCCGCAGTGGTACATTGATTCCTGCTTGAAGATCCAGTACATGTTCCCGAAAGCCCACGCGGCAGCTTATGTTATCTCGGCGGTGCGCACCGCATACTACAAGATCTATCATCCAATCGAATTCTATGCGACATACTTTACGGTGCGCGCTGAGGACTTTGACATCGAGCTGTGCTGTCAAGGCTATGAAGCGATTGGCAAGAAGATTGACGAGATCGAAGCGAAGGGCTTCCAGGCTACCACGAAGGAAAAGAATATGATTTCCATTCTAGAGATGGCCCTTGAGATGACAGCCCGCGGATTTAGTTTCAAGACCATTGATCTATATCGCTCGGAGGCAAGCAGCTTCCTCGTAGAAGGCGACTCCTTGATTCCGCCGTTTTCTGCTGTTCAAGGAATTGGAGAAAATGCGGCGAAGAACATCGCTGCAGCAAGAGAAGATGGAGAATATTTATCTATTGAAGATTTCCAAAAGCGCTCGAAAGCAACCAAGACAATCGTGGAATTGCTTACGCAGATGGGATGTTTCCGCGGCTTGCCAGAATCGAATCAGCTCTCCTTGTTCTAATTACGTGCTTATAGGGTAGTTCGGGACATGAGCGGCACCTTGCCATTTGTCAACCGGCTATGCTATAATTTTATGGTAATCATGTGGATACATCCGTTGCGAAAGAGTGGGGAAACCCACTCTTTCATGTTTGCATCCGACTAATTAGATGTCTGACGCTGCGGATTACAACATATTTCAATTGAATTGTGTACTTTGGGAGGAACCCTGTTTGACAACAGCTAACATTAAGACACTTGTTGAAGAGATGGTTATGCCTTATCTGGAAGAACAGCAGTTTGAATTGGTAGACGTTGAGTACGTCAAGGAAGGAAGCAGCTGGTTTTTGCGTGTATTCGTGGACAAGGATGGCGGCATCGATATCGAAGATTGCGGCCGTGTGAGTGAGTACTTAAGCCAGAAGCTGGATGAGAATGATCCGATTCCTGATGCGTATTTCCTTGAGGTATCGTCGCCTGGGGCAGAGCGCCCGCTGAAGAAGGAAAAGGACTTCGTTAAAGCGATCGGAAAGCATGTGTATATCACTACATATGAACCTGTCGATGGCAGTAAAGAGTTCGAAGGTACTCTAGAAGCGTTTGATGGTGAGACCATCACGGTGATGGTGAACAAGAAAGCGCATGTCCTGCCTTACAGCAAGGTAGCAAGCGCTCGACTTGCAATCATCTTCTAAGAGACTGCTGATCGAGCATCAATATGAAGCACAATATTATTCATTGCATATGTGCAAGTAATGAAGCCGTCCGAGGCGGCTGAAAGGGGGAGCCTATCAAAATGAGTATTGATTTTATTGAAGCACTGTCTGAGATCGAAAAAGAGAAAGGGATCAGCAAAGAAGTGCTTATCGACGCCATTGAAGCTGCGTTGATCTCAAGCTACAAACGCAATTTTAATGCCGCACAAAACGTGCGTGTCGATATTAACCGTGCTACTGGCGTCATCAAAGTGTTCGCCCGCAAAACGGTCGTTGACGAAGTGATGGATCCTAGACATGAGATCTCGCTGCATGCATCGAGAGAGCACAATCCCAACTATATGGTTAATGATATTTGCGATATCGAGGTAACACCTCGGGAGTTTGGCCGCATTGCTGCGCAAACCGCGAAGCAAGTTGTGACGCAGCGCATTCGCGAAGCGGAGCGCGGTCTAATCTATGATGCCTTCATTGATAAGGCAGAAGATATCGTGACAGGGATTGTACAGCGTCAGGATACACGCAATGTGTTCATCGACCTAGGCAAAGTAGAAGCGGTGCTTCCGCTGAATGAAATGATGCCGAATGAAAAATTCAAGCACGGTGATCGTGTGAAGGCATACATTACGAAGGTGGAAAACACGACTAAAGGACCTCAAATTATTTTGTCCCGTACGCATCCAGGCCTGTTGAAGCGCCTGTTTGAGCTTGAAGTGCCTGAGATTTTTGATGGAGTCGTGGAAATTAAATCAGTTGCTCGCGAAGCGGGACAGCGTTCTAAGATTGCGGTCTATTCCCGCAATCCTGAAGTGGATCCGGTTGGTTCCTGCGTAGGTCCAAAAGGCCTTCGTGTTCAGACGATTGTAAATGAGCTTCGCGGCGAGAAAATCGATATCGTTCGCTGGTCGGAAGATGTTGAAGAGTATGTAGCGAATGCACTAAGCCCGTCCAAGGTGGTTCAAGTGGACGTTTATGAAGAAGAGAAGATGGCGCGAGTCATTGTGCCGGATTATCAATTATCGCTTGCGATCGGAATTAAAGGTCAGAATGCGCGTCTAGCTGCGAAGCTTACGGGATGGAAAATCGACATCAAGAGCGAATCCCAAGCTTACGATGGCGAAGAAAGTGCTCCTGCAGGAGAGGCTTTTGACAGTGCTCATGACCTTGATTCTGTTGACGAGGTTTTGGATTGATCGGATTCCTGCCGTAGGGTGCGGTTTTTCTCTTCAGCTTCGAAGGATAATCGTAAGGAGGTAGGTTCAATGCGAACAAGAAAAGTACCGCTTCGAAAATGTGTTGCTTGCCAACAAATGATGCCGAAGAAAGAACTTATTCGAGTGGTTAAGACCCCTCAGGATGAAGTGCTTATCGATTTGACTGGCAAGAAGTCAGGGCGAGGCGCTTACCTGTGTGGTAAGCTGTCTTGCTTCAAGCTGGCTCACAAATCAAAGGCTCTAGACCGTGCACTGAAGCATCCAGTGCATTCCGATATATACGAACAGTTGGCGCAAGACTTCATTCGTGTTGAAGATGAGTTCCTTGCGATGAAGGAGCAGGCTCATGATGACGACGAATAAGGTGCTATCCCAATTGGGGCTCGCACAGCGTGCAGGAAAGCTTGTAACGGGAGATGAGATCGTACTGAAGGCGATCCGTGGTCAACAGACACAGTTGGTGTTCGTTGCAAGCGATGCGTCAGAGAATACGAAGAAGAAATTCCGTGATAAATGCAAGACCTACGGTGTACCACTCGCGATCGGCTTTACAAGAGATGAGTTGGGAGCAAGTCTTGGCAAGCTTGACCGTGTCATTGTCGGTGTGACAGACAACGGATTCGCGCAATTAATGAAGAACGGGCTTATGACTATGTCGGAGGTGGAGTATATTGAGTAAACAAGAGAACGGCAAGGACAAATTAAGAGTATACGAGTACGCGAAGTCTAACAATATGAGCAGTAAAGAAATCATAACGATTTTGAAGCGTCTAGATTATCCCGTAAACAACCATATGAGCGTAATGGAGAACGATGCAGTGGCAAAAGTAGAGCAGTATTTTAAAGATGTAAAAGCAAATGCGCAATCAAAGCGCGACAGTAAACCGCAGGCGCAAGTTAGCCAAGCGGCGCAGCAGTCAACAGAGGCTCCGAAGCGTCATGAACGCTCTGAGCAGAGACCGCGCCAAGATGAGCGCGGCGGACGTCCTGAGGGACGCGGCCAACAGGGACATCAAGGCGGTCCGCGTGGCGGACAAGGCGGGAATCGTCAAGGCGGAGATCGTCCATCCCGTCCACAGCATCAAGGAGGCCGTCCGCAAGGTCAAGGTGGCCAAGGCGGGAATCGTCAAGGCGGAGATCGTCCATCTCGTCCACAAGGTCAAGGAGGCCGTCCACAAGGTCAAGGTGGTCAAGGCGGCAGACCGCAAGGTCAGGGCGGTTCTCAAGGCAACCGCAGTGGTGGCCCATCTTCTTCCCAACAGTCCGCTCGTCCGGCGATGGAGAAGCAGCAGCCAGCACGCCTAAATAACGGTGTCGATCGTCCATCCAAATACAGTGACAACGACAAGTCAGGTGCAAAAGGCAACAACCGTGGCCGTAACAACGCTGGCAAGCCGAACAATCGCTTTGATGACAACCGCGGCAACAACCGTGGCCCGCGTGGCAAAGGCAGAAACAATAGAAACAATCACCGTCAAATGGAAGTTCGCGAGAAGATTGACAACACACCGAAGAAAATCATCGTTCGTGGCGAGATGAGTGTTGGAGAACTGGCTAAGCTTCTTCATAAGGATGCGTCTGAAGTTATTAAGAAGCTCTTCATGATGGGCCTGATGGTTACCATTAACCAAGAGGTTGATCTGGACACGATTCAATTGATCGCTGACGAATACAAGGTTGAGGTTGAACTCAAGCTTCCTGTACAGGAAGATCCATTTGAAGAAGAAGTGGAACCAGAAGTGGAAGAGAATATGGCTGAGCGTCCGCCAGTTGTAACGATCATGGGGCACGTTGACCATGGTAAGACAACCTTGCTTGACTCTATCCGCAAGACGAACGTAACAAGCGGAGAAGCGGGCGGCATCACGCAGCACATCGGTGCATATCAAGTCGAAATCAACAATAAAAAGATTACGTTCTTGGATACACCAGGTCACGAAGCGTTTACTTTGATGCGTGCTCGCGGTGCGCAGGTAACGGATATTACCATTATCGTTGTTGCAGCAGATGACGGTGTAATGCCACAGACGGTCGAGGCAATCAGCCATGCGAAAGCAGCTGGTGTTCCGATCATCGTTGCTGTCAACAAAATCGATAAGCCAGAGGCAGATCCGGATCGCGTGAAGCAAGAACTGACGAACTATGAGCTCGTTCCTGAAGAGTGGGGCGGAGACACAATTTTCGTTAACGTTTCAGCGAAGCAGCGCATGGGTCTCGAAGACTTGCTTGAAATGATTCTGCTCGTGGCAGAAGTACAAGAATTCAAGGCAAATCCAGATAAATTGGCTCGGGGTACTGTAATTGAGGCGGAGCTTGATAAAGGCCGTGGACCAGTTGCACGTATTTTGGTTCAATCGGGTACACTAAAAGTCGGTGATCCGTTGGTGGCAGGCACATCGTTCGGACGTGTTCGTGCAATGGTTAATGACCGTGGCCGCCGTTTGAAAGAAGCAGGCCCATCTACACCAGTTGAGATTACCGGCTTGACTGAAGTTCCTCAGGCTGGGGATCCGTTTATTGTATTCGAAGATGAGCGTAAAGCGCGTTCGATCTCTGAAAAACGCTCTACAACGCTTCGTCAAAGCCAGCTTGGCTCCAATGCGCGTGTTACGCTTGATGACTTGTTCAAGCATATCAAAGAGGGCGAGATCAAAGAGCTTAACGTCATTATCAAGGCTGACGTACAAGGTTCCGTTGAGGCTCTCAGAGGTTCCCTTGAGAAGATCGAAGTCGAGGGCGTGCGCGTAAAAGTTATCCATTCTGGCGCGGGCGCGATTACAGAATCGGATATTATCCTTGCGACTGCATCCAATGCGATCGTGATCGGATTTAACGTCCGTCCTGATGCGCAAGCGAAGCTTACGGCTGATCAAGAGCAGGTAGATGTGCGCTTGCATCGTGTAATTTACACGATCGTAGAAGAGATCGAACAGGCAATGAAAGGTATGCTTGATCCAGAGTACAAAGAAGTGGTTCAAGGTCATGCCGAAGTACGTGACACATTCAAGATCAGCAAAGTGGGCACGATCGCTGGCTGTATGGTCACTTCAGGCAAGATTACACGCAACTCCGATGCGCGCGTGATTCGCGACGGCATCGTTATCTTCGAAGGCAAGCTTGATTCCTTGAAGCGCTTCAAGGACGATGCGAAAGAAGTGGCGCAGGGCTACGAGTGCGGTATTATGCTCGATAAATTCAATGATTTGAAAGAAGGCGACATCATCGAAGCGTTCACGATGGAAGCTGTAGAACGCAAGTAGTCGCTGACAGAAAATGAGGTGATTTCCATGGCCAAGATCCGTTCAGGCCGAGTGGGTGAGCAGATTAAGAAGGAACTTAGTCAGCTCATTCAGATGGAACTTAAAGATCCGAGAATTGGTTTTCTTACCGTAACCGGTGTTGAGGTGACCAATGACCTCTCTCTAGCTCGTGTATACTTGAGTGTACTTGGGGATGCCGAAGCAAAAGAGAATTCTCTAAAAGCTTTAGACAAGGCGAATGGCTTCTTGCGCTCTGAGCTAGGCAAGCGCATGAGACTTCGTCATGTGCCTGAGCTTAACTTTAAGATCGATGAGTCGATCGCGTACGGCAGCCGGATTGAGAAGCTGCTGCACGATATTCATGATGGGAAGGATAATGATCATGCATAATTCGAACCCATCGAATAGCCATGCTCATGAATCTGCGTCTTCACTTGATTCCAAGGAATCAAGTGGGGAGCAGGTTCTCTCTACATATGGGCATAATATGGATGAGGCGCTCTCCTTTATTAAGAAATATGATCGATTTCTAGTTGTGGCGCACGTCAATCCAGATGGAGATGCCATTAGCTCAACATTGGCTGTTGGCTGGCTGCTGCAGCAGTGGAACAAGCATTTTGTCATGGTGAATGACAACCGTGTTCCAAGCCGCCTGTCATTTCTTGCGAACAGCGAAGCTATTTATATCTCAGAACGGCATCCTGATGCGAAGCCGCCTGCCTTTGATGCTGTGATCTGCGTGGATTGTGCAGATTACGAACGCATTGGGACCATTGCAGACTGGATTCAAGCAGATGTCCCGATCTTGAATATTGACCATCACCCAACGAATAATCGCTACGGGGAGGTTGCTTTGATTCGTGAGGATGCAGCTGCGACGGCTGAGATCCTTTTTGACTTGTATGAGCATGGCGGAATCGTGCTTGATGTTCAGGCTGCTACCGCTTTATATACGGGATTATTGACAGATACAGGCGGATTTCGCTACAGCAATACAACTCCGCATGTGATGGAGATGGCATCTAAGCTGCTTCAAACAGGCGTGCAGGGAAATGAGATTGCCGACAGATTGCTTGAGCGCATGAGCTATGCTCAAATGCTGCTCATTAAGAGGAGTCTTGCAAGACTTGATTTTACGCAGGATCGTAAAATTGCTTGGCTGCATGTTACGCCAGAAGACATGCTGGAGACGGGAGCATTGAATGAGGACCTGGAAGGACTCGTCAACTATCCTCGCAATGTCGAAGGCGTTGAAGTTGGTTTTTTGCTTAAAATGAACGAATCCGGACGAATCAAAGTGAGCTTGCGTTCCGCTGGATTAGTGAATGTGGCTAAGGTTGCACAGCATTTTGGCGGCGGTGGGCATGTTCGAGCAGCGGGATGTACACTGACAGTACCGTTGGAACAAGCAATTGAAGCTATAATAGAGCAGGTGACGGAACAATTATGACAGAACTTCAAGGCGTCCTTCCGGTATGGAAACCAGAGGGCTGGACGTCTCACGATGTGGTTGCCAAAGTAAGAGGCGTCATAAGAGAGAGGCGTATCGGTCATACGGGAACTCTGGATCCGCAAGTAACAGGGGTGCTTCCTCTGTGCGTAGGCAAAGCAACGCGTCTTGTTGAATATTTGCAGGAGCTTCCTAAGCAATATGAATGCGTGCTCCGCTTTGGGATTGCAACAGATACAGAGGATATGAGCGGTGCCGTCCTTGAACGCAAGGATGCTTCATTTTTGACAGAGGAAGATGTGCGTCGTGTTATTCAATCCTTTATTGGTGAGATTGAGCAGGTTCCGCCGATGTATTCTGCTGTGAAAGTAGATGGCAAGCGCTTATATGAGCTGGCGCGGGAAGGCAAGACCGTCAAGCGCCAATCTCGCCGAGTGACTGTATATGAGATCGACATCTTGGACATGAATATGGGGACTAGCGAACCTACGGTTCACTTTCGTGCGACATGTTCCAAGGGAACTTACATACGTACGCTATGTGTGGATATCGGTCGTTCGCTTCATGTCCCTTCAACAATGGATTCTCTGATCCGTACTATGTCTGCTCATTATAAGAAGGAGCATTGCTTTACAATTGAAGAGATTCAGGATAAAGCCTCTCAAGGCGATGTTCATTCGATGCTGATTCCAGTTGATGAAGCGATGTCTTATCTGCCAAAGATTACGATAATGGATGAATTTGCTCATTATGCAACGCAAGGGAGAGGAATACCGTTTCGAGCTTGCTCTTGTCAGCCTTTGACGAATCAGCTCTATCGGTTGTATGATGTACGAGGACTCTTCTATGGCTTATTCCACGTTCCTGATGGAGAACGAGCTTTGCGTCCTGTGAAGGTATTTTTGCCCTCATTGGATGAAAAGTAGTACAATAATGCGTAGATGCAGGCCTACAGACAGAATAGGGCTTAGTCATCTTCGCATTTTTAACATATGGGGAAGCATATCCGAATAGATATCTTTCACTCTTATAGACATTGCTGTAATTGTCCAATGTGTGGAGAAAGGGCAATGGCAGCTGGGTATACGTGAATATGTGAATGGAAGAACATACTAATCCCTTGGGATATAGGAGTTTAGATAACCATGCAGACGATACATTTGCTTCATTCGTTGGAAGATGCTACTTGGGAACAAAGCAAGATTCCACAAGCCATTATACTAGGCCATTTTGATGGGATTCATCAAGGCCACCAGCATGTGATTAAGCGCGCTGTCGCCCACGCGAAAGAGCAGGGCTTAATCGCAGGACTTATGACTTTTCATCCGCATCCAAAAGGGGTGTTCGGCAAGCCTGGCTATGATCGATACCTCACTCCGCTTGGAGAGAAAGAACGTCAGCTTGAAGCCCTTGGCGTTGATCGGCTCTATGTAGTCGAGTTCGACACCGTGTTTGCTCAAATCACGCCTTCTGAATTTGTCCATGCGCTCTGCCGCCTTGATGCCAAGCATGTCGTTTGCGGATTTGATTATCGCTTTGGCCATCGTGGTGCAGGTACAGCGGAGATGCTTCGGAAAGAAGGCAAAAATTGCTTTACCGTTGATATTGTCGAACCGATCGATCAAGATGGAACCAAGGTTAGCAGCACTCGGATTCGGGAGTGTTTAGATGAGGGCGACGTTACTCTTGCCAATGAGTTATTAGGCAGATCATATATGCTTCGCGGTGAAGTGGTGCATGGTGAGAAACGTGGGAGAGCAATTGGGTATCCTACTGCCAACGTGCAGCCGGAAGAGCCTTATTATATTCCAAAGCTTGGCGTTTATGCGGTGCGCGCGGAAGTGCGCGGAGAGACGTATGACAGCGTGCTGAGTGTTGGTTTAAAGCCGACCTTCCACAGCCATATTCCAGAACCTGTTGTCGAGGCTCACTTGTTTGATTTCCATGATGATATTTATGGGGAGACGATGACGGTCTATCTGAAGAAGTTTATTCGCGGTGAGCAAAAGTTCAATTCTGTGCAGGAGCTCATTAATCAGATCCATCTGGATGCCGAGCAGGCCAAGGTCTACTTGCGAACCTTGTCCAAATAATATTTTACTTTCCGCTTTATTAGTGATATACTAGTGCCGTTGTCGTGTTTGTAGCACGGCATTTGCCTGAGCTTGGTTATTCGATCTCACCGACGGTGACGAGGCTTATGGACATTCATAGATGAATATATTAGGAGGTGAATAGGATGGCATTGACTCAAGAGCGTAAACAACAGCTTATCGAGGAACACAAGACTCACGCTTCCGACACGGGTTCTCCGGAAGTGCAAATCGCTATCCTTACTGAAAACATCACGAATTTGACGGAGCATTTGCGTACTCACAAGAAAGACCACCATTCCCGTCGCGGATTATTGAAAATGGTTGGTCAACGCCGTAAGTTGTTGGCTTACTTGAAGAACAAAGATGTTAAACGTTATAGCGCATTGATCGCTAAGCTCGGTCTGCGTCGTTAATAGCTCGAACCCAGGCAACCTGGTTGTGCACCGCTTGCGATGCGGTCTGCGACTGGGTTGCTTTTTATACATCTGGCTGTTGATTTTCTCCTCATGATTACATAATTGGTACGGTTGGAACTGCTCAAATGCTGCCATTTGCTTAAAGTTGTGCAAAAGGATGGTTTTAACCAAGTATTGAAGGAAATAATGGGGTTAGAAGAGAATAAAAGTAGCATCAATATAAGGAGGGATTCCCCATGCATCGCATCGAGATGGATCTAGGCGGAAGACCGCTCTCGCTTGAATTTGGCCGCTTGGCAAAGCAGGCGAATGCTGCGGTAACGGTTCGCTATGGTGATACGGTCGTACTGTGTACGGTGACGGCATCAAAGGAACCTAAAGACCTAGACTTTTTCCCGTTGACTGTCAACTATGAAGAACGTCTTTACTCTGTAGGTAAGATTCCAGGTGGATTTATTAAACGTGAGGGTAGACCGAGCGAAAAAGCTATTTTGGCTAGCCGCTTGATTGACCGTCCAATTCGTCCACTATTCCCAGACGGCTTCCGCAATGATGTACAAGTTCTTGACCTTGTCATGAGTGTGGATCAGGATTGTCCTCCTGAGATTGCAGCAATGATCGGTACATCTGCTGCATTGTCTGTATCTGACGTGCCATTCAATGGTCCAATCGGTGGCGTTATTGTTGGTCGTGTGGATGGTCAATTTATTATTAACCCAACGGTACAGCAAGAAGAAATCAGTGATATGCATGTGGTCGTAGCTGGAACAAAGGATGCGATCATGATGGTTGAAGCTGAGGCTAATGAAGTGCCTGAGGAGACCATGCTTGAAGCGATCATGTATGGTCATGAAGTGATCAAGACGATTGTTGCGACAATCGAGAAGTTTGTAGAAGAAGTTGGCAAGGAGAAGATGGATGTTACGCTCCATGCTGTAGATACGGAAGTAAATGCTGCAGTAAGAAGCTTTGCAGGAGAGCGCTTGATGGAAGCAGTGCGCATCGCCGAGAAGCATGCGCGTCAAGATGCGATTGATGCAATCAACGCGGAGACGGTTGAGCACTTTACAGCCGTCTATGCAGATGATGAAGATAAGATTGACGATGTGAAAGAGACGCTCTATGATATCGTGAAAGAAGAAGTTCGTCGTCTCATTACACATGACAAGCTTCGTCCGGATGGCCGTCAGCTTGGCGAGATTCGTCCAATCGAATGCGATGTTAAATTGCTGCCTCGTACACATGGATCTGGTCTATTCACTCGCGGACAAACACAGGCGCTAAGCATCTGTACACTTGGTGCACTGGGTGACGTTCAGATTCTAGATGGCTTGGATCTCGAAGAGTCGAAGCGCTTCATGCATCATTACAACTTCCCTCCATTCTCCGTAGGGGAAGCTCGTCCGCTGCGTGCTCCTGGACGTCGTGAGATTGGACATGGTGCCCTTGGCGAACGTGCATTGTCAAAAGTAATTCCTACAGAAGAGGAATTCCCATATACCATTCGCTTGGTGTCCGAGGTGCTTGAATCCAATGGTTCGACATCTCAAGCAAGTATTTGCGCAAGCACGCTTGCAATGATGGACGCAGGTGTTCCAATCAAAGCACCTGTTGCAGGGATTGCAATGGGCTTGATCAAGGATGGCGAACACTTCTCCATTCTGTCTGACATTCAAGGGATGGAAGATCATCTTGGAGACATGGACTTCAAAGTTGCGGGTACAGCAGCTGGTGTCACAGCTATCCAAATGGATATCAAGATTAACGGTATCAGCCGTGATATCTTGACCCAAGCGCTCGCACAGGCACATGAAGGACGGATGCATATCCTTGGCAAGATGATGGAGATTATCCAAACGCCAAGAGAGACTTTGTCTCCATATGCGCCTAAGATCTTGACCATGAACATCAACCCTGATAAGATTCGCGACGTTATTGGAGCAGGCGGTAAAGTCGTGAACAAGATCATTGAAGAAACAGGTGTAAAGATCGACATCGAGCAGGATGGTCGAATCTTTATTGCTTCGCCAAGCCAAGAAGGCAACGAGCGTGCTCGTGAAATTATCGAAGGCATCGTAAGAGAAATTACGGTAGGCGAAGTGTTCAATGGTACAGTCAAACGCATTGAGAAATTCGGTGCATTCGTCGAGCTGCTTCCAAACAAAGAAGGGCTGGTTCACATTTCTCAATTGTCTACAGAACGTGTAGAGAAGGTTGAAGATGTGGTTCAAATCGGGGACAAGCTTGAAGTGAAGGTTGTAGAGATCGATCAGCAAGGTCGAATCAACCTGTCTCACAAAGTCATTCTAGATCCATCAAGCGAAGGCACTCAGCCAGCAGTTCCACGCAAGCCGCGTCCAGATCGTGATCGTGGCCGTGAGCGCAATGGAGATCGCGGAGATCGCCGTTCCCACAACAATAATGGTCCTAGACCACAACGCACAACACAATCATAATAAAACGGGATACAACCTCTTACTACAATTGTAATAGGAGGTTGGTACTTGTTTTATCTACAATATCAATCTGGGCATGCGGCGAAGAGCTTTAGCTCGCTTCATCACAGATGAACCTTGAAAGAGACAGAAGTGAATTCTGGCTCTTTTTGCATATTTACGATCTTATCGCATGGTGTGTCCTACGTGGGTTATTCAGGTTCCCGAATAGAGCAAGCCAGAGCTGTAACAAGCCATCCTTGTGCTCGTCCGAATAACGTTGTCCGATTCCGCATAGAATGAAAGAAGCCTATCTATGTACAGGCAGGCACATGCTGGGATATGGACAAGGAAAGGATGAAGAACAATGAATCGATGGAACCAAGCGACGAAGCTTAAATGGATAACGGTGCTGTTGTCGGCAGCGTTGATTGTCATAATCGCTCGGATGACCGCGATAGGTTCATATATTGAAGACACCAAAGCCGCTGCGGTTTGGAGCAACGCTTTTTTGCAGGAAGATCGCACGGTTATGACGGAGACAGAGCTGATGCAGCGCATTGAGGAAGCTGCAGCAGCTAAGCGAGTTGCTCCGATTGATGCAAGAATTGATCGCGTGTGGAAAGCGATCCCTGGCTACAATGGGCTTGAAGTGGATATCGAGCATACGCTAAAGCAAAATGAATCCAAGCGCGTGGATCAACAGATTGCGTATGTGATGAAGGAAGTAAAGCCGCGTGTTACGCTGGATCAGCTTCCGCCTGCGGAGATCTATCGGGGCAATGAACAAAAGCCGGCTGTGGGGCTGATGGTCAATGTCGCATGGGGCAATGAGTTTGTACGTCCGATGCTGGATACTCTCAAACAAGAGGGGGTTAAGGCAACTTTCTTTTTTGACGGCTCCTGGGTTAAAAAGAATCCTGAGCTTGCAAAAGAGATTGCAGCTGAAGGCCATGAGATCGGCAACCATGCCTATTCGCATCCTAACATGAACGAATTAAGCGAAGGCCGGCAATACCAGGAAATAGAGAAGACGAAAAAGATCATAAAAGAGACCATAGGCGAGCACAGCCAGTGGTTCGCGCCGCCATCAGGTGCCTTCAATTCATTAACGGTAAAGACAGCCAATCAGCTTGGTCTAAAGACTGTATTATGGACGGTAGACACCATTGATTGGAAAAAGCCGAGTCCTGGAACTGTGGTGAGCCGTGTTCGCAACAAGGTAGGTGCAGGCAGCTTGATACTCATGCATCCAACGGCATCTTCAAGTGCCGCGCTGTCCGATATGATCGGTGTTATTCGACAAAAAGAATTGGTTCCTGGCACGGTGAGTGAAGCACTGTCTGAGGATCGGTTAAAAAGGTCTAAAGTTGAGTGATCCTCATTTTTTTGGTAGGATAAGAGGTGCAATTTATTGCATCGATCATAATTGAGGAGGACCACGATTGGAGAAGCTTCAGTTACGTAATGGTCTGAGAGTTGTCTTGGAGAAGATTCCTACTTGCCGGTCGGTGTCCTTTGGGATATGGGTAAAGACAGGCTCTCGATTCGAGAACGAGACGAGCAACGGCGTCTCGCATTTTATTGAGCATATGCTGTTTAAAGGAACGGAACGCTACGATGCCAAAGCAATCGCTGAAGCCTTTGATGCGATTGGCGGCAATGTTAATGCATTCACTTCCAAGGAATATACGTGCTATTTTGCTAAGGTTCTGGATGAGCATCTGCCGATCGCGGTAGATGTACTGTCTGATATGTTTTTCAACTCTAAGCTTGATGATGGGGAGCTGGCGAAGGAGAAGAATGTCATCTTGGAGGAGATCTCCATGTATGAGGATACGCCGGATGACACGGTTCATGACTTGGTCACGCAAGCAGCATACGGTTCGCATCCGCTTGCTTACCCGATTCTAGGCACGGAAGACACGCTTGAGCCAATGACCGCAGGTGACCTTCGACAGTATATGAAGGATCACTACACCATCTCCAACACAGTTGTTGCCGTAGCAGGCAACTTTGATGATTCTATTGTCGAACTGCTGGAGAAGCATTTTGGATCTTTTCAAAATGATCATGTCGAGCATCAAGCTGAAGTTCCGCAATTCCACAGCGAGGTATTGTATCAGGAGAAGCAAACCGAGCAGAATCATATCTGCCTGAGTCTGCCTGGGTGCTCCATGTCAGATCCTCATCTTTATGCGATGGTGATCTTAAACAATGTCATCGGCGGTGGAATGAGCTCTAGACTGTTCCAAGAGATTCGAGAGAAGCGGGGCTTAGCATATTCCGTGTATTCCTATCACTCTTCTGCTGCAGACAGCGGCTTGTTTACGGTATACATCGGAACAGCGCCTAAGCAGACCAAGGAAGTGCTCGATCTCACGATGGAAGTGCTGCTTGATATTGCACGCAACGGCATTACAGAAGACGAATTGATGAAGGGCAAGGAGCAGCTAAAAGGAAGTTTGATCTTAAGTCTTGAGAGCACAAGCTCCCGCATGACTCGGCTAGGGAAGAATGAACTAATGCTCGGCCGTCATTATACATTAGATGAGATGATTGAACGAATTGAAGCTGTGAAGATGGATGATGTGAACAATATGATCGATCGCATGGTTGCCGAGCCACTTGCTGTTGCGATGGTAGGCGTGAATGCAGAAGCAATCAAGAATTTCAGGAGGGACTATCTTGTTACAAACCGAGTTTGAAGTACAAATAAAACGACTACCGGGTAATGAGGATATTCATATCCCGGCTAAAATGTCCGATCTTGCCGCTGGCTTCGATCTGTATGCGGCAGTAGATGAGCCGTTAACTCTAGGTCCAGGCCAACGAGTATTAGTGCCAACCGGCTTTGCTATGGCACTGCCTCCGCAGCTAGAAGCGCAAGTTCGACCGCGCAGCGGACTTGCTTATAAGCATGGATTGACCTGCTTGAATTCTCCAGGCACGATTGATGCCGATTATCGTGGAGAGGTGAAGGTCCTGCTGATCAATCACGGCAATCACGGCTTCACGATCGAGCGCAATGAGCGGATCGCGCAGATGGTCATTCAGTATGTGCCTGAGGTGAAGCTTGTGGAAGTTGACGAGTTGTCCGATACGGAGCGTGGCGAGGGCGGCTTTGGACACACAGGCACGAAGTAATTTTCCATATATTATCTGATGCTTAACAAATGGCAGTCTCCGGATGGAGGCTGCTTTTTTATGTTATCGGGAACTAAAATGTCCAGCGGCTGTGTCTGCACCCTTTCTAGGCTCACGCATAAGATGTTCTATATGTCAGATTTAGATGTGTTCTGGAGAGGAGTGAGAAGCACGAATGTTGACTGGAGTTCACGTCGTATTTCTGGGCGGAGATGCAAGGCACCTGGAGGTCATTCAGAAGTTAACGGAGCTAGATGCCAGTGTCACGATCATTGGATTCGACCAGTTGTCAAATCCGTACCATGGTGTGCAGCGGCAGTCTCTGTCACAGGAGCTTCTTCGTCATGCTGACGCATTGGTGCTGCCTGCCGTTGGCACAGATGATGATGGAAAGGTGCATGCTATCTTCACGTCAGAAGAATTGGTCCTTACCGAGGAGCATATCGCCTCGCTTCCATCTCATGCGATTGTGTTTACGGGAATGGCGAAGCCTTACTTAAGCACGCTATGTGATAAGCATAAGCTTAGATTGATTGAATTGTTCGAGCGAGATGATGTGGCCATCTATAATTCCATACCAACAGCAGAAGGCGCCATTATGATGGCGATTCAACATACAGACATTACGCTTCATGGCTCGGAAACCATGGTGCTTGGTATGGGAAGAACAGGCTTCACCTTGGCTAGGACGCTGCTTGGATTAGGTGCTAATGTACGGGTAGGCGTGCGAAGAGATGAGCATTTTGCGCGTGCAACCGAGATGGGATTTCAGCCTTTTTACCTAAGCGAGCTGACTAAACGCGTGACAAATATCGACTTGCTTTTTAATACGATACCGACTATGATAGTCACAGCGCAGGTCATAGCACAAATGCCCAACCGTGCGGTTCTTATCGACCTAGCCTCGAAGCCTGGCGGCATTGATTTTCGATTTGCAGAGAAGCGAGGCGTTAAAGCCATGCTTGCACCGGGGCTTCCAGGCATCGTAGCACCGAAATCCGCCGGCCGCATTCTTGCCCATAGCATTAGTCAGCTGTTATTAGAGCAAATGCGAACATCGGGGGAATGAAGGATGGACTATAAGGGGATTACAGTGGGCTTTGCGCTGACAGGATCGCATTGCACCTTTGATGAGGTGATGCCTCAGATTCAGCGATTTGTTGACCTTGGGGCAAAAGTGATTCCGATTGTTTCGAATACGATTATGACGACTGACACCAGATTTGGAACTTCTTTGCATTGGCAAAAGCAGTTGAAAGATATTACAGGGAATGATATGATTTCTACGATTGTAGATGCCGAGCCGCTCGGCCCATCCAAACTGCTTGATGTGATGGTCATCGCGCCTTGCACCGGCAATACCACGAGCAGACTGGCGAATGCCATCACTGACAGTCCAGTGCTGATGGCTGCGAAGGCACAGATGCGCAATCTGCGCCCCTTAGTGCTCGCCATCTCAACGAATGACGGCCTCGGACTCAATGCTGCGAATATTGCGAAGCTGCTTGTCACAAAGAATATTTACTTTGTTCCGTATGGGCAAGACAATCCAACACAGAAGCCCAATTCATTAGTTGCGAGAATGGATTTGATTCCTGAAGCGTGTAAGTCGGCATTAGAAGGCAAGCAATTGCAGCCGCTTATTATTGAACGCTTTCAGTATAAATGATCAAGACTGGAGAGCGTGATCGAGATTCTATCACGCTCTTTACGTACACATAGTCGTAAAGGGGAGAAGAGACACATGACGAATCAAAAGCGGTTTAACGTTGCAGTTGTAGGAGCTACAGGAGCAGTAGGGGAACAAATAATCAAGCTGCTTGAGGAGCGTCAATTTCCTTTCCAACAATTAAAGCTGTTGTCCTCAGCACGTTCTGCAGGCAAGAAAATCTCCGTTTGCGGAGTCGAGTATACGGTTGAGGAAGCTTGTCCTGAGAGCTTTGAGGGCATTGATATTGCTTTATTCAGCGCTGGAGGAGATGTTTCCAAGGCACTAGTGCCTGCTGCGATTGAAAGAGGGGCTGTATGTATCGATAATACAAGCGCTTTTCGCATGGATCCGACAGCACCACTCGTTGTGCCTGAGGTGAACGCTGACAAGATCAAAGAACACCAAGGGGTAATTGCCAATCCGAACTGCTCTACCATTCAAATGGTTGCAGCGCTGAAGCCATTATATGACCGTTACGGCATCGATCGCATCATTGTGTCTACTTATCAAGCCGTCTCAGGTGCAGGAACACGCGCTATCGACGAAATGCTGCATCAGACGAAGGAAGTCCTTGAAGGCAATACGGTTAAACCTGATGTTCTTCCTGTGTCCTCTCTGCCTGTGAAGCATCAAATTGCTTTTAATGCGATTCCTCAAATCGACAAGTTCCAAGAGAACGGATTTACTTACGAAGAAATGAAAATGATTAATGAAACAAAGAAAATTATGGATGACGAGTCTATTAAAGTGACGACAACCTGCGTGCGCATTCCAGTGGTATATGGGCACTCCGAGTCCGTATATGTTGAGCTTAAAAACGACTACGACTTGGCAGAAGTGCGCGAACTTCTTGCTGCTGCGCCGGGTATTACCGTAGTGGATCGTCCAGAAGAGCAAGCTTACCCGCTAGCAACGGATGCAGCAGGCAAACATGATGTGTTCGTTGGGCGTCTGCGCCGCGATCTTGATCATCCACGAGGCTTGAATATGTGGATCGTATCCGATAACCTGCTTAAGGGCGCAGCTTGGAACGCAGTTCAAATTGCAGAAACATTTGCTTCAGAGCGGCCAGAATAATACGCCGCTCTTGCTTTGTATTGGCTAGGCAGAATATGCAAGCTGCTTGCAAGCATGGAGCACATCATGTTCTGGCAGTCAGTCTTCATTAGTGTTGGAGGAATTACTTATGAGAATACTTGTACAGAAGTTCGGAGGAACTTCCCTATCTACAGCCGAAGCCAGAAATCAAGTGATTCATCATATACAACGTGAGCTTGAAAATGGATATCACCTTGCTGTTGTTGTTTCGGCAATGGGGCGAAGAGGTGAGCCCTATGCGACAGATACCCTGTTAGACTGGATTGGATCCAATGGCGCCAAGCTGCCTGCTCGCGAGCAGGATATGCTGCTGTGCTGCGGCGAGATTATCTCTGCTACGACGCTTTGCAGTCTGCTTCATGATGCTGGAATCTCGGCGACTGTGTTCACTGGCGCGCAGGCAGGATTTAAGACAGACCAGCATTTTAACAATGCCCGCATTCTCGATGTGAATCCTGAACGTGTGCTTGAAGCCATGAAGGAGAATAAGGTTGCGATTGTAACCGGCTTTCAAGGACAAGCGGAGAATGGGGATCATACGACGCTTGGCCGTGGAGGCAGCGATACCTCTGCAACAGCGCTCGGTGCTGCGCTTCGAGCAGAAATGGTCGATATTTATACCGACGTCAACGGTATTTTGACAGCAGATCCAAGACTTGTGGAGGATGCGAAGCCTCTAACGGTCGTAACGTATGCCGAGATCTGCAATATGGCTCACCATGGAGCAAAGGTTATTCATCCACGCGCGGTGGAGATTGCGATGCAAGCACAGATCCCCGTTCGTGTTCGCTCAACCTTCAGCGATGAACAGGGAACCCTTGTTACGAATCCGGATGGGATCCATGACTTGTATGAGGGCATTGTAGACCGCTTTGTGACAGGAATCGCATACGTGAGCAATGTTACTCAGATTACGGTTGAAGCCCAAGAAGGTACTCATGATCTTCAGCTTAACGTCTTTAAAGCGATGGCCCACAACCAAATTAGTGTAGATTTTATTAATGTTACCTTATCTGGAGCTGTTTATACGGTCTTTGACCATGATGCTCCTCGAGCGCTTGAAGTTCTTAAAGACATGGGCTATTCGCCAAAAGCGTTGTCTAGTTGTGCAAAGGTGTCAGTTATTGGCGGCGGCATGAATGGGGTGCCGGGAATTATGGCCCATATTGTCGAAGCCTTAACGAAGCAGGATATTCAAATACTACAATCGGCAGATTCCAATACAACGATTTGGGTGCTTGTTACGAAAGAGGATATGGTACGGGCATTACGTGCTTTGCATGAGCAATTTGGCTTGAATCGGTAATCATACCGAAGTCATACGTATTTTAGGGGAGGAGACAAAAGTGGATTTTGGCAGATTAGTAACAGCGATGGTAACTCCATTTGATGCTGAGCTTGGCATTGCTTGGCCAGAAACAGAGCGAGTTATCGAAGAATTAATCGAGGTGCAAAAGAGCGACAGCTTGGTGATTGCGGGGACGACAGGCGAATCGCCAACGCTTAGTGATGAGGAGAAGGCTGAATTATTCCGCTTTGCAGTTAAAAAGGCTAACGGACGTGCGAAGATCATCGCGGGAACGGGAAGCAACAGCACTTCTCATTCAATTCATCTCACAAAGCTCGCAGAGGAAGCGGGAGTTGACGGCATCCTCTTGGTTGTGCCTTACTACAACAAGCCAAATCAGGAAGGACTTTATCGTCATTTTAAGGCCATTGCTCAGTCAACGACACTGCCTGTTATGCTCTATAATGTACCGAGCCGGACCGTAACAAGCATGAGTGTGGATACGACGCTTCGTCTTGCTAATGATGTGTCGAACATTGTTGCAACGAAGGAATGTGCTTCCATTGAGCAGGTGGCTCAGCTCGCATCTCATGCTCCAGAGGGTTTCTATGTCTACTCTGGCGACGATGCTGCCACGCTTCCTGCCTTAAGTGTTGGCGGTTATGGAATTGTCAGCGTAGCAGGACATATCGTTGGTAAAGACATGAAGCAGATGATTCAAGCCTATGTTGATGGACATGTACAGCTGGCAAGCGAGTGGAATGCAAAGCTGCTTCCTGTATTCAAAGGGCTGTTTGAAGCTCCTCATCCTGTTCCCAATCCTGTTGCCGTCAAATATGCCATGCAACTGCGCGGCTTCCAAGTTGGCGGTGTAAGACTGCCGCTTATTGAGGCAACCCAAGCGGAGAAGGAATTTGTAGAACAAGTGATCAAGCCGTTTCTTTAATGCTAAGCTGGGGCTTGCAGATCTCAACAAATAGGATAGATGCTTCATTCAGTTGAACGGAATAATCATTTTGGATTACGAAAAAGCCCAAGATACTTGGGCTTTTTCGTATTTAAATGAACCTAAGGATCAAAAATAAGACAAGAGAAGAAGCGTCCGAACATGACTTGCAGCAGCTTGCAATTCAATTTGTTTTGGAATTATTTTTTTGCATGTCATGAAAAATTTGAACGAATTTTTTTGGTGCTACAGATCTATGAAAACGCTTTAAAACCAACGTTTTTTTTAACTTCACGAGTGATGAATCAGTAGGCATCTGTCTTTAAGGATCAAAACGCCGACTTGTGTTTTTTCATAACGTTCATGTATAATGATTATCAAGTGACTGGGTGCGGTATATTTTACAAACGTTAGTTCATTGGTGCGACGGCCAACTGAATATAGGAGGTTAAGATAGACATTGTCAAAGAAGAACAACACAGATAAGCTATCCATTTTTGCACTGGGTGGCGTAGGTGAAATTGGGAAAAATATGTACGTTGTCCAATATGGTAACGATATTGTCGTTATTGATGCTGGATTGAAGTTTCCAGAAGAAGATATGCTCGGAATCGATATCGTTATTCCTGATATCACCTACTTAACAGAAAATCGAGATAAAGTAAGAGGTATTATTGTTACACATGGACATGAGGATCACATCGGAGGACTTCCATATGTACTGCGTCATCTGAATGTGCCTGTGTATGCGACTAGACTTACAATTGGACTAATTGAAAGCAAACTTCGCGAGGCGAATTTGCTTGGCGAGACGAAGCGCATTCTCATCCATGCGGATTCCGAGGTACAGCTTGGATCGATGACGGCCACATTCTTTAAGACCAATCACTCGATCCCTGACTCCGTTGGGGTATGCCTGGATACACCGGAAGGTGCGGTAGTACATACCGGTGACTTCAAGTTTGATCATACGCCAGTTAATGGCCAATATGCAGACTTGCATCGCATGGCAGAGATTGGTGCCAAAGGGGTTCTCGCACTTTTATCCGATAGTACAAATTCGGAGAGACCGGGTTTTACGCCTTCTGAAAGCAGCGTAGGCGATACGCTGGAGGAGATCTTCCATAATGCAGAGCAGCGAGTTGTCGTCGCAACATTCGCTTCTAACATTCATCGTGTGCAGCAGGTCATTGAGGCCGCTCATGCTACGAATCGCAAGCTGACCGTAATCGGACGCAGTATGGTTAACGTCGTAACGATTGCTTCTGAATTGGGCTACCTTCACATTCCGGATGGGATGCTGATTGAGCCTGAAGAAGTAAACAAGCTTGCAGCTGATCGAGTCGTTATTTTGTGTACAGGCAGTCAAGGAGAACCGATGTCTGCTCTGACGAGAATGGCGCGCTCAACGCATCGCAAGGTAGATATTCTGCCAGGCGATACCGTTGTTATCGCAGCAACACCAATCCCAGGCAATGAGAAAGATGTAGGTCGAACGGTGGATGAGCTGTTTAGATTAGGAGCCAATGTTATTTACGGCGGCGCCCAAACTAAAGTTCACGTATCCGGACATGGCAGTCAAGAAGAGCTCAAGCTGATGCTTAACTTGATGAGGCCGCAATACTTTATCCCGATTCACGGGGAATACCGCATGCTTCGCCAACATGCTAGACTGGCTGAGGCCGTAGGCATCGAACCTGAGAACATCTTTATTACCGACATCGGTGATACGGTTGAGATTCAGAACGGTGTCGCTCGCAAGGGCTCCAAGGTACCGTCGGGCTATGTGCTTATCGATGGTTTGGGTGTAGGAGATGTGGGCAATATTGTGCTTCGTGATCGCAAGCTGCTCTCCCAAGATGGCATTCTTGTCGTCGTCGTGACGTTAAGCAAGCAGGATGGAACGATTATGTCAGGACCTGATATTATCTCCAGAGGCTTTGTGTATGTACGAGAATCAGAAGGGCTTCTAGATGAAGCGAATCGCATTGTGACCTCTACGCTGCAGCGTCTAATGAGTGAGAATGTGAACGAGTGGGCTTCATTGAAGACGCATGTAAAAGATGCGCTTGGCCGCTTCTTGTATGAACAAACTCGTCGCCGTCCGATGATCCTTCCTATTATTATGGAAGTGTAATTAAGTTAAAGACAATTATTATGATAAAACATGGCAAGACATCTATAATGAAATGTGACTATAGGTCGCATTCAGATCACTAAGATGAAGAATAGCTCTTTACTTCTCTGACAGGAGGAGGGGAGCTATTCTTTTTTTATACATTAGAGTCATCTTTATGATCAGTTGTGATCTTTGAATGATTTGCACGATATCCTCTTCTGGCTCGCATAACACATTACTGGATGGAGCAACCTATACCTAGGAATGTACATGCAGAGATTGTATGCAGAGAATGGAGGAGCAACATGTCCCAGTACAATAGCGGAAGAAGAAATCCTTTCTTAAACCAATACTCCTATATCTTAAGCAACAAACAAAAAAATAGAAACAATCAATATGAGCAGTATGAACAAAATCAAAATGAGCAGCAGCCAGGTTCGCCTTATGCCCCCTCATTGCCGCCAGCGCCAACTGATCCAATGAGGGATCGCATGCCTCCAGCCGTTCAGAGCATTCAGCAATTCGGAACCGCCTCTACACCCAATGTTAGCGAATCGAATATTTACTGCTTGAATATTATCGGACAAATTGAAGGCCATATTATCCTGCCCCCTCAGAATAAGACGACGAAGTATGAGCATATTATTCCTCAGCTCATTGCCGCTGAGCAGAATTCCAAGATCGAGGGTGTGCTGATTACACTGAACACAGTAGGTGGGGATGTGGAAGCAGGTTTGGCAATAGCAGAGATGATTGCTTCCTTATCGAAGCCAACAGTTACACTCGTGCTTGGAGGCGGTCACAGCATCGGTGTGCCGATTGCAGTTGCCTCGCATATATCTGTCATTGCCGAGACCGCCACCATGACCATTCATCCCATTCGGCTGACAGGTCTCGTTATTGGCGTGCCGCAAACCTTCGAATATCTCGATAAAATGCAGGAGCGGGTAGTACGTTTCGTGACCAGCCATTCCCGCATCTCAGACGATACGTTCAAGCAGCTGATGTTTAAAACCGGGGAGCTTACTCGAGATATAGGCACGACGGTAATTGGGACGGATGCTGTTCGAATGGGTCTAATTGATGAAGTTGGAGGCGTATCGGCTGCCTTGTACCACTTGAATCAATTGATCGAAGCCAAGCGGGCGATTGATGAACAGACCAAGCCTAAGCAGGAAGGAAATAACGGAGCGAATGCCACCAATGGCTCGGGCAATCAACAGCAGCAAGGCAATAACGGCGGAGAACAATCTCAAGCCTCCTGTTCGAACCAGCACGGTCAAGAGCAAGGAATGAACCAACAGCAAGCCCAAGGACAACCGCCACATATTCAGAATCAGCCCCATAATCAGGGACAAGGGAACAATAATCAATCGCAAGGACAGCAGCAAATGCACAACCAATATGAAAGCCAACAGTATGCGGGTAAACAAAACGATTCGCGCTCCAACAGCAGTTCGCAATCAGAGGGGGGCATGTAATGCTGTACTCTATTCTGCCTATGGAAGTTGTGCTGGAGGGCAACGATACTTTTTCTCCTATGCATATGGAAATGAAGCGAAATGGTAGGACCCTGCTTGTGGAACAGGTGTCTCCTCAAGAAATGCGAATTGAACGACTCGTGCTCGGTATGTCCATTGACGATTATTTGGATCCTGCCTATCAGCCGGGAACATTAATTCCTGTGTTCGAAATCAATCAAAATGAGTAAATCATAATGTTTTTAGGGCACCTAGCAGGTGCCTTTTTGCATGTTCTGGAAATTAGAGTATAGTTAAGTTGTGGTTACCGTTGAATAGTAAGAACGGCTGTTCTGTGGTATAATGTCCGTTGGAGGTGACAACATTTGGCCCGAAGAAGGAAAAAGAAGCAGTCCTTTAGTAAAAGCTTGAAGTATGAGATGTATGGAATATTGCTGATTACAAGCGCTGTCATCGCTCTATCCGGCGGTGCCGCCTTCGGTCGCGCGTTGTCTAAGCTGTTTGGACTAATGCTCGGCAAATTCTACTTTGTTATTCCACTTCTCTTCATTTATATTGGCTTGGCCGTCATGATCAAGCGCTCTTGGCCAAAAGGCTGGAGCTCACGCAAATCAGGCCTAATGTGCATCGTCTTGTCATTAACCATGATGAGCACGCTGAATGCAGTAGAGCTTCGATTGCTTCCTGTGGCGGAGAATGTAAGCGCAGGCCAGATCTTCCACGCGATACATAATACACTGCAATCTGATTTGCTGCAGGCGAAAGAAACAGGCACTGCAAGCGATATGTGGAACAAAAATATTAGCGGAGGCTACATAGGAGCAGCGGCATATTGCTTGCTGTACGGCTTGTTTGGTGCCTTGGGAACCAAGCTGATGACAATTGTCTTGCTTATCATCGGTTTTATGCTTGCCGCTCAACTGTCATATGTGGAACTGGTCAGATTGATGCGCAAACAGCTTAACAAGCTGATCAAGGCGCTTAAAAAGAAACATAAGGCTAAATTGAATGAACGCAAGCTAGAACAGAAGCAGCAAGCCCAAAAAGCTCGTCCTGAAGTCGTTCCAGACTTCACCGAAGACGAAGAAGAGTACGGCACCGAGCGAAGAAAGGGTCAAACGCCTGTCTTCTTTCAGCTGTTTGGCTTCCGTCGACAGGTGGAGGATCCTTATGAAGATGAGGATGCGAGTGATGAGTGGAGAGAGCCAATGCCCAAATCTTCTAAGAAGAGAGCGGCTCGAGGCGTCGTTTTGGATCAAGAGCCATTTGTCCCTTCACATGATCAAGGACAACAAGAGATGGAACCCGTCGATCAGCAAGCTGAGCAAGCGGCAGAACCTTTGTTCCATGATTTTAATTATGAGAAGTCTTGGTCCGAATCTAGTCAAGAAGTAGCGGGTAACGATGATACCGAAGATGATTGGAATGAACCAATAGAGAAGATGGCTGCGCTTCCGCCTGTGGGGCTTGGCGATGCTGAGGCAGACGTGATGGATGAACCCGTCCATACGGAAGAGAATCATATGTCGGAGAATCAAGAGCAGTTAGAAGGCCAGCCAGTCCTTACACAAGCACCTCCGAAGCCAATTAAGCCATATAAGCTTCCTGGATTCCAACTGCTTTCTCGTCCTCAGGGCGGGGGCAAGGGTGGGGATCAAGCAGACTTTATGCAAATGGCAAGGAAGCTCGAAGCAACTTTGGAGAGTTTTGGTGTGCGCGCAAAGGTACTGCAGGTTGTTCGAGGGCCTGCTGTTACAAGATTTGAGATTCAGCCTGATATTGGAGTTAAGGTCAGCCGAATCGTCAATCTCTCCGATGATATCGCCCTTGCTCTGGCTGCCAAAGACATTCGAATGGAGGCGCCGATTCCAGGCAAGTCCGCGATTGGCATCGAGGTGCCGAACAATGAGGTATCTGTCGTCACGCTACGCGAAGTAATGGAGACGCCAACCTTCATGGATGCGCCTTCCAAGATGACGGTTGCACTCGGACGAGATATTTCAGGTACGCCGATCATTGGCAATCTTGCAAGAATGCCTCACCTGTTGGTTGCGGGAGCTACAGGTTCCGGTAAATCCGTCTGTATTAATGGGATTATCACAAGTATTCTATACAAGGCGAAGCCCGATGAAGTGAAATTTTTAATGGTTGACCCGAAGATGGTAGAGCTTAATATTTACAATGGCATTCCGCATTTGCTGGCACCCGTTGTAACAGATCCTAGACGCGCGTCTTTAGCTCTCAAGAAGATTGTTGTTGAGATGGAAAAGCGCTACGAGCTGTTCTCTAAGTCTGGCACACGCAACATCGAAGGCTATAATAAGCTTGTTGAAGACAATAAAGAGATGGTGCTTCCTTACATCGTTGTTATCGTTGATGAGCTGGCGGATCTGATGATGGTAGCCGCTCATGATGTGGAGGACGCGATCTGCCGCTTGGCACAAATGGCGCGTGCAGCGGGCATCCATCTTATCATTGCGACCCAGCGGCCATCGGTCGATGTCATTACAGGCGTCATTAAAGCCAACATCCCTTCACGAATCGCGTTTGGCGTCTCGTCTCAAGTCGATTCGAGAACGATTCTGGATATGGCGGGAGCTGAGAAGCTTCTAGGCAGAGGAGATATGCTCTATCTGCCGATGGGCTCCTCTAAGCCAGTGCGCGTTCAAGGCGCATTCTTGTCAGATCAGGAAGTCGAAGCGGTTGTCACCTATTGCCAAGAGCAAGAAAGTGCGCAATATAATGAAGACTTGGTCCCTGAGATTGATGAGAATGGCATGGATCAAGATGAGCCGATGGACGAGCTGTACGAACAAGCTGTTCAGATTGTGCTTGAAGGCCAGCAAGCCTCGGCTTCGCTTCTTCAGCGGAGACTGCGAGTAGGATACAACCGGGCAAGCCGCCTTATAGAATCGATGCAAACGCAAGGTATTGTAGGACCGCCGGATGGCAGCAGGCCGCGGGAAGTGTTGCTCACGCTTGAGCAGTACCAGCAGACGAAGATGTCTTCTTAACAGTATGCATAGAACGTTTCCTATTTTCTCATAATAAGTTTACTTTCCCTGTCAAATATACGAGAGAGAGGTAGACGTTAGGTTATGAGAAAACGGAAGCGGGTAATTTGGATTGCAGCATGTCTTGTAGCCATCCTGTTTGGAGCATACCAGCTTAAGTATATCCCTCAAGCGGTTGAGACGTTTGGCAATGTGAACTTGAAGGTGGGCTCCACAGGTCAAGATGTACGTGAACTCCAAGGACGGATGAAGTTTTTAGGCTTTTTCTATGGAGATATTGACGGTATATTTGGTTCAAAGACAAGCAATTCTTTAAAATGGTTTCAATCCGAGTTCGGGTTGAAAGTGGATGGAATCGCCGGTCCAAAAACCAAATTAAAGCTCTACAACGCAACAAAGAAATGGAAGCCAGGGGCTAATACTGGCTCTAGCTCAGGGACCGGCTCAGGTTCTAGCTCTGGAAGTTCAGGCTCTAATAATTCGAATGTTGGCAGCTCCAATAATAAGGGCTTCTCCGAAAATGACATCAAGCTGATGGCGAATGCGGTATACGGGGAATCCCGAGGAGAGCCTTATGAAGGACAGGTGGCTGTTGCTGCCGTCATTTTGAATCGTGTGAAGTCGCCTAGCTTCCCCAATACGGTGTCAGGCGTCATTTTCCAGCCTGGAGCATTCACTGCGGTCGCAGATGGCCAGATTTATTTGACGCCGAATGAAACGGCAAAGCGTGCCGTTCAGGATGCTATTAATGGCTGGGATCCTTCGGGAGGTTGTCTATACTACTTCAATCCGAAGACGGCTACATCAAAGTGGATCTGGTCGAGGCCTCAAGTCAAAACAATTGGCCAGCATATATTCTGTATGTAACACATAGTGAAGAAGCAAGGTGAACTTGCTTCTTCCTTTTGTATAACGGGCATTTATGGACGTACTGCAGCAAATTGTTCAATATATGTTCATAGATCCTTAAATACGATTTATTAATGAATGGTAAGGTGTATATAATTGGATAAGGAACCGTATTCATCGATGCGGGGAAAAGGAGAAATGGATCGTGACAAATCAACGAACAGCTTTTGAGCGTGGGGCGGTTAATGGAGTGCGTGTACATGTCATGCCGACAAAGCGCTTCAAAACTTTTGCAATCGCCGTGTACATTGGCATTCCATTGAAGGAAGAGACAGTTACTCCTGTCGCTCTGACCCCATTTGTCCTTCGAAGAGGAACGACAGCTCTCCCAGAGACGATTCAATTTCGCGAGCGCCTTGACGAATTGTATGGAGCTGGCTTTGGCTTTGACGTGTATAAGCGTGGGGATTACCAAATCATTCAGTTCCGAATGGATATCATTAATGATGCATTTGTTCACACTAGCGAATCCTTGCTTAAGAGAGGCTTTCAGTTTTTAGGCGATGTGATCACGTCACCTGTGCTTGAGGATGGCGTGTTCCGCAATAAGTATGTTCAAGAAGAGAAAGAAACCGTTCGCAAGCGTCTTGAGGCAATCGTCAATGATAAGATCCGATATGCCCAAGAGCGCTGCGTAGAGGAAATGTGCAAAGACGAACCTTATCGCCTTCATCCGCTGGGAGACAGAGCCCAGTTGGCCGATATCAATTCGACATCACTGTATTCGCAATATCAATCCTGGCTTGAGCAGGCTTGTATGGATGTATATGTGATTGGAGATACCTCCTTGGAGGAGATTGAGTCGTGCATTACTTCTTCCTTCCAAGTGAAGCGCTCAGAGGAGAAAAATTACTCGCAAACAACAATTAATGTTCGCTCAGGGGAGCCGAATAAGGTTGTAGACCGTTTGGAAGTTACACAAGGCAAGCTGAATATGGGACTGCGTACAACGATTGCTTATCAAGATAACGAGTATCCTGCTGCTTTGCTTTATAACGGAGTGCTGGGTGGATATCCACATTCCAAACTGTTTATCAATGTACGCGAGAAGAACAGTCTCGCTTATTACGCATCATCGCGTTATGACGGACATAAGGGAATTATGACGATTCAATCAGGTGTGGAATTTGACCTTATGGAGAAGGCAACGTCAATCATCAAGGAGCAGCTTGAGTCGATGGAGCAGGGTCAGATTGAGACATTGGAACTTGCCCAGACAAAAGCGATGATCTCAAATCATCTTCGCGAGATTGATGATTCCGCATTTGAAATGATCGGCTTTGACTTCAACCGTGTCTTATCGGGACGCGAGCGAACAACATCTCAATTAATCGATGAGATAGCTGCGATTCAAGTGAAAGATATTCAAGCGGCTGCTGGAACTTTCCGATTAGATACCATCTATGAGCTGCGTAATCGGGAGGAGGCGTAACAACCATGGAAAAACGAGTATTCGATCATGTGCAGGAGACGGTTTATTTTGAAAAGATGGATAATGGCCTAGAAGTTTATGTGCTTCCTAAGCAGGGATTTAATAAGACCTATGCCACTTTTTCGACCAAATACGGTTCCGTGGACAATCACTTTCAGGTCGTGGGTGAAGAGGCTGTGACGGTACCGGATGGTATCGCTCACTTTTTAGAGCACAAGATGTTCGAGGAGCCAGAAGGCGATATCTTTGCGAAGTTTTCGGAAAAAGGAGCTTCTGCAAATGCCTTTACGAGCTTTGATCGCACGGTATATCTGTTTTCCGCAACGGATCAAATCGAAGACAGCTTGACAACCCTTATCAATTTTGTACAGAACCCCTACTTTACTGACGAGAATGTGGAGAAGGAAAAGGGGATTATTGCGCAGGAAATCAATATGTACCGTGACAATGCGGATTGGCGAGTTTACTTTGGATTGATTGAGGCGATGTATCAAGCGTATCCGATCTATATCGATATTGCGGGAACCGTGGAGTCCATTCAAACGATTACGAAGGAAACCTTGTACACCTGTTACCATACTTTTTATCATCCATCCAATATGATCTTGTTTGTCGTAGGCGGCGTTGATCCTGAGCGCATCATGTCACTCGTTAGGGATAATCAAGGAAATAAAGAGTATAAGCCGCAAGGAGAGATTCAGCGAATCTTTGATGAAGAGCCCGATACGGTGAGAAAGGAAAAACTTGTGACGAAGCTTCCAGTGTCGCAATCCAAGTGCTTGTTTGGCTGCAAGGAGTCAAAGCCTGGCATTACCGGCAAAGACCTGCTGCGCTATGAGCTCTCTACGCGGATTATGATGGATCTAATGCTTGGAAGCAGTTCTCCGCTGTCTCAGCGCCTGTATGAGTCAGGGCTTACTTCGGATAATATTGGGCATGAATTCAATTGCGATCCGAATTATGCCTTCTCCATCATTGGAGGAGAGACGAAAGATCCAGATGAACTGGTCCGTCAGGTGCAAGAGGCAATTGAGCAGAAGAAGCAGGAAGGCTTCAGCGACAAAGCATTCAATCGCATTCGCAATAAGCGAATCGGATCTTATCTTCGGATGCTGAATTCACCTGAATCGATAGCCAATGAATTTACCAAATACAAGTTCCGTGAGACCGATTTGTTTGATATACTGTCAGTGTACGAATCTTTGACTGTGGATGAGATTAATGAACGACTCCGCAATCATTTTCAGTGGGATCGGTTAGCTGTATCGATTGTCGAACAGCCATCTTCATAAACAACGGACTTCAACAAGAGAGGCGTACCTTCGGCGAAGGTGCGCCTTTTGCTTCGTGTAAGCAGGACATGCTAACTGCAGATTTGATCCAAACAAAACAGGGCTTAGCATTTTTCAAGGTATGATTACAATCCATCATTAGGGAGAGAGTAGCATATGAAGCCAATTGGGGAGACAACGGTATTAATAACAGGAGCGAGCAGGGGGATTGGAGCGGCAATCGCAGCCCGCTTCGCGAGAGAAGGATACCGCATTGTTATTCATTACGCGAAGTCGCATGAACAAGCGAACGAAGTGGCAAGAAGATGCATGAGCTACGGCAGTGAAGTGATGACCATCAGTGCGGATCTAAGATCAACTGAGCAGTTGCAGCGAATGAAGGAGAAGCTTGAAGCTGAAGGCTTTGCGCCAGACATTCTAGTCAATAATGCAGGTACAGCTTATTATGGCTTATTTACAGATGTCACTGAAGCAGATTGGGATGAATGCTTGGCCATTAACTTAAAGGGAGCATTCCTGTGCTCGCAGTTGTTTGCGCCTTATATGATTAGACAGCGTTACGGACGCATCATCAATATTTCGTCGGTGTGGGGAATCTCAGGCGCCTCGTGCGAGGTGATGTATTCTGCTGCCAAGGGAGGCGTTAATGCTTTTACCAAGGCACTGGCGAAGGAACTCGCGCCATCTGGCATCACCGTCAATGCGGTTGCCCCAGGTGCTGTGGATACGGACATGATTGAGCATCTGGATACAGAGGAGCGGCATGCACTGCAAGAAGAAATTCCATTGGGACGATTAGGTACCCCAGAAGAGGTAGCTTCATTGGTTTATTATTTGGCACTTCCTGAATCAGGCTATGTCACGGGCCAGGTGATTAGTCCCAATGGAGGCTGGCAGGCGTAAGCTTACAGTTGAAGCTGCCTTAAGCGAATGAATAAAGCCTCTTCTGCATGTGCATATTACAACTGTACTTTTGAATATGACTTGCTGATAGGAGGCGTACCTATGACATCTGTGCTCAAAAATTTTGATTCGTGGAAAAAGTTTCTTGGGGATCGCGTAAAGAATGCGAAAACGATGGGAATGACCGAAGACACCATCAACAACCTTGCGTACGAAATCGGTTCTTTCTTGGATGACAAGGTGGATCCACAGAATCCGCAGGAACGCGCAATCAAGGAACTTTGGGACGTAGGCAATGAAGAGGAAAGAAAGACCATTGCAAGCTTGATGGTTCGTTTGGCCGAGAAAAATAGTCAATAACCCTGATTTTGGCGAAAAATACGGTAACTGCCGGATTTTTCGCTTCTTTTACAATTCAGACATGAATACATGCTCACTATCTGTTATAATAATGATCGTTAGTCAATTTCGATCTAAATGTGCGGAACATTGTCGTTTGAGCGGTGGAATTTACCCTCCATGTATTGTAGAATGATAACGAATAAGTCTGATTGGGAGAAGTGTCATGGAATATAAACAATGGTACATGGAATATAAGATCCATAAGAATCGACCTGGCTTGCTTGGTGACATTGCGTCGCTTCTCGGGATGCTTGAGGTCAATATCTTAACGATCAATGGTGTCGAAGGCAAGACAAGAGGGATGCTTCTTCAGACAAATGATGATGAGAAGATTGAAATGATGGGCAGAATGCTGAGAAAAGTCGACAATATTACGGTAACGGCGCTGCGCCAGCCCAAATTAGTCGATATTTTAGCGGTTCGTCATGGACGATACATAGAAAGGGATTCGGATGATCGCAAGACCTTTCGCTTCACAAGAGATGAATTAGGCCTGCTTGTCGATTTTCTTGGCGAAGTGTTCAAGCGAGAGGGACATCAAGTGATCGGCTTAAGAGGCATGCCTCGCGTAGGCAAGACAGAATCCATCATAGCAGGCAGTGTCTGTGCAATGAAGAGATGGACTTTTGTGTCATCAACGCTTCTTCGTCAGACGGTACGCAGTCAGATGTCTGAGGAAGAGATGAACGTGAACAACATCTTTATTATCGATGGCATTGTCTCAACGATTCGGTCGAATGAGAAGCACGAGACGCTCTTGACAGAGATAATGAACATGCCATCTACCAAAGTGATTGAGCACCCGGATATCTTTGTGCAGGAAACGGGCTATGATTATGATTTCTTCGATTATATTATTGAGCTGCGCAACACACCGGAAGAAGAAATTACCTACGAAACATTTACCATTAACTATAATGATTTGTAAGAATTAATGGTATGGTGTTCATAGGTTCAAGTAGCATATATACCCCATATTTCAGACAGGAGGTGAAAAAGTGTCAGAACTAGGTCAAATACTTAAGAAAGCACGTTTAGAGCGTGGTTTGACACTTGACGATGTTCAAGAAGCAACCAAGATTCGCAAGCGTTATTTGGAAGCAATCGAAGAGGGCGATTACAAGGTTCTTCCTGGTACCTTTTATGTGCGAGCGTTTGTCAAAACATATGCGGAGCATGTAGGATTGAACCCTGATGAACTCTCTCCTTATTATACGGAGGAATTACAGGTATCTGAGCCTGATACTACGATTGAACCGATGATTAGAAAGAAGCGGTCTGTACAGCATACGGATCGGTTTGGAAAATGGGCGACAACGATTCTTATGTGGTCCTTTTTCATTCTAATTATCGTTATTATATATCTCGTGATCGTGAGCCAATCTGGCAAGGATGGCGATGATAAAAAGACAACCGATAATGCAGGAATAACAGATTCCGTTGTAGAGCCTGGTCCTAATACCGGAGATAATGGTTCGAATGGAACAGGCAGCGAATCGGAGGAAGAACAGAAGCAAGAGCCTGAAGCTAATCAGGAGCCAATCGTGCTTCAAGTGTCCGAAGATCGTGTCGTCGTCTCCTCGCCTGACAATCAGCCGCTGCCATTTGAGGTGAAGCTTGTTGATGGAAGTTACTTGTCGCTTACATCTGGCAATGAGAAGTTGGTTTCCGGTTCCTTGGATAAAGGGCAAGATCAGTCCTTTACGATCTCGGAAGCAGGAATCAAAGCGCTATTCGGAAATGCAGAGCGTTGTGAGGTTACGGTTGCTGGAACGAAGATCGAGCTTGGCAAAGGCTTCAACAAGCGCATCAATTTCGAGTGGATGACTTATGACGAGGCGAAAGCGCTGAAGGATAACCAGCAGCCTACGGGAGACCAAACAAGCGGTACAGCAACGGATGTGGAATAGCGATGCCGTTCGTATTTAGTGAGCCTGCTTAACCGTGTACCCTCCTGAATAAACTTAACTTGGTCGGACAAGATAAGAGTGCAGCGATTCATACTCTCATCGAAAGGCGGCGTGTTACCATGGCAACAAGTTGGGTTGTTACAGGTCTGGGTATCATTGTGAGTTTGTTGGGCTACTACCTAACGCCTAATGCATGGGGGTTCGGCATTCTAGGATTTGGTCTTGCACATATCGTGCTTGGGATTCTGGATATGTTCCGTACACCTGTTCGCAGTCGTTATTAAGAGAGTGTTTTTAACCATTCGCAGTACAACGCAGGCATTCTTCTACAATGAGGAATGCCTGTGCTATTATACATAATAAGGATTATGTTTATTAGGGATTTTGAAGGAGGTCATAATGGATGGCAGAGAATTCTTTTGATATCGTTTCGAAGACGGATCTTCAAGAAGTAAGCAATGCGGTTACACAAGCACTGCGTGAAATTGAAGGCAGATTTGACTTTAAGGGCAGCAAGAGCGATATTGAATTGGATAAAGGGGCAGGGGAGCTCGTTATTACCTCTGATGATGAGTACAAATTAAAAAGCGTCATTGACATCTTGGAATCGAAGCTGATTAAGCGTGGTGTCAGTGCAAAAAATATGGATTACGGCAAGTTAGAGCCGGCTTCGGGCGGGGCTGTGCGTCAGAGAACCAAGCTTAAGCAAGGGATAGAACAGGATATTTCCAAAAAGATCAACACGCTCATTCGCGATTCGAAGCTGAAGGTCAAAAGTCAGATTCAAGGCGATCAGATTCGTGTCACGGGTAAGAACAAGGATGATCTTCAAGCGGTCATGAAGCTGCTTCAAGAAGCGAATTTGCCGCTCGACCTTCAATTTACCAATTATCGCTAAGCGTGCCAAAGCCCGTCTTTGACTCTCGATTCTCTTGGAAGCGAGATAATCAATAGTCGGGCTATTTTGACTATCCGCTTTCTTGTGTATTATACTTGTGTAATGAGAGAGGCCACTAGAGTAGAGATGTGCGCCTCATTTTTTGCGAACATGTTCGTAACATCATCAATGGGGGATGTATGAATGACAGAGAAAATTAAAATCGTTACTTTAGGGTGCGATAAGAACTTGGTTGATTCAGAGATTATGTCTGGATTGATTCATGGTCGTGGATATGAGCTGGTGGAGCAAAATGAAGAAGCTACTGTTATTATTGTGAACACATGCGGCTTTATTGATGCGGCGAAGGAAGAATCGGTAAATACGATATTGGATCTGGCTGATCTGAAGGAAACCGCTAATTTGAAAGCCCTGATTGTATCCGGATGTCTAACGCAGCGCTATAAGGAACAGCTCTTGGAAGAGATGCCGGAGATTGATGGAATCGTAGGCACGGGCGATTTTGACAAAATTAATGACATCATTGATGAAGCGCTTGCCGGAAGCAGACCTATTCTTGTGGGCAACCCGATTTTCAACTATGATCAGGCGCTGCCACGAAAAGTCAGCGGAGATCGTTACACCGCATATGTCAAGATTGCAGAGGGCTGTGACAATAACTGTACGTTCTGCAGCATCCCGATTATGCGCGGCAAATTCCGCAGCCGCACGATGGAGTCGATTCTAGGAGAGGCAGCACAGCTTGCTTCGCAAGGAATCAAGGAGATCAGCTTGATTGCGCAGGATTCAACCAATTATGGAACCGACCTGTATGATGGGTTTAAGCTTCCTGAATTGATGAATCGCGTAACGGAAGTGCCCGGCATAGAGTGGGTTCGCCTGCATTATGCATACCCTGGATTCTTTACCGACGAGTTAATCGAAGCCATTGCAACGAATCCAAAGATATGCAAATATATCGACATGCCGCTGCAGCACAGCGAGGATTCCGTGCTGAAGCGTATGCGCAGACCAGGCCGTCAGCGTGACACAAGAGAGCTCGTACGCAAGATTCGTGCCCGCATTCCTGATGTAGCGATGCGTACTTCTATTATTGTAGGTTTCCCAGGGGAAACTGAAGATGAGTTCAATCGCTTGTGCGACTTTGTCCGTGAGATGAAGTTTGACAAGCTTGGGGTATTTACGTATTCTCGAGAGGAGGATACTCCAGCTACCCGCCTGCCTGATCATGTCGATGAGGAAGTGAAGGAATGGCGGGCAAACACGTTGATGGAGATTCAGCGTGAAGTATCGAAGGAAGTTAGTGAGAAGCGTGTTGGCCAAGTCATCGATGTGCTCTTGGAGCGCTACGACGGACGCAATGATGTATACATCGGCCGTTCTCATTTTGATGCACCTGAGATTGACGGAGAAGTATTCGTTTCCAATGGAGACAGCTTCAACATTGGTGATATTGTTAAAGTTCGCGTGACACACGCGTTGGAATTTGATTTAGCTGGGGAGGGTCTTCAGTGAATCTGGCAAACAAGATAACATTGGCGCGCATCTTCTTAGTTCCGATCATGATGTTTTTCCTGCTGGTGAACTTTGATTCTTATAAGCCGATTCAGTTTCAAGATTTCTCAATTACGTATACACAGATCATCGCTGCTTTGATCTTCATTATCGCAGCAAGCACAGATGGCCTTGATGGTTATATTGCGCGCAGCCGCAAGATGGTGACGAGTCTTGGGAAGCTCCTTGATCCGCTTGCTGACAAGCTGCTTGTGGCAGCTGTGTTGATTTCATTAGTAGAAATGGGGAAATGTGACGCTTGGATTGCCATTGTTATTATCAGCCGTGAATTCGCCGTGACCGGTCTTAGACAGGTTGCGCTGCTGGAAGGTCAGGTTGTGGCTGCAAGCAAGTGGGGCAAGTGGAAAACGGCAGTTCAGATAACGGCTATTATCGCGATGCTTCTGAACAACTTCCCGTTTGCTCTGATTGGCGTTCGTTTCGATCTGATTGCGACATGGGCAGCAGCCTTGATTACGGTGTATTCCGGTATTGATTATTTTGTAAAAAACAAGAATGTGCTTCATTTGTCATGAATCAGCAAGGGGACAATAGGCGATTTCCGGTAGGGATGACCTATTGTCTTTTTGCTCTTTTTTATGATTTATTTACATAAAACAGGCAGCAGAATAAGCAAACATGATTCTGGTAAGGGGGCATTTTTATATGAAAGCAGAAATGATCGCAGTAGGCACAGAACTGCTTCTTGGACAGATAGTGAACACCAATGCACAATATCTGTCTCAGCAGCTCGCTATGCTGGGCATCGATGTGTATTATCAGACAGTTGTCGGCGACAATCCAGCAAGGCTCAAAGATGTTGTTGCCACGGCGATGGAGCGCGCAGATCTTGTGTTACTGACAGGCGGCCTTGGTCCTACTATGGATGATATTACGAAAGATGTTGTAGCTGAGCTGCTTGATCGCAGTATGGAAATGCACCTTCCTTCTTTGCAGAAGATGGAGGATATGTTCCGCGATCGCGGGGTAGCCATGGTGGAGAGCAATCGCCGGCAAGCTCATATGATTGAAGGATCGGATGCGCTTGACAACAGTGCAGGCCTTGCTGTAGGCAATGCGCTCATTCAAGACGGTACAGCCTTTATTCTTCTTCCAGGGCCGCCAAAAGAAATGAAGCCGATGTTTGAGGAACAGGTGATTCCTTGGCTGGAGAACAACTTGTTTGAGGAGCGGGTGACGCTCTATTCGCGAATGCTGAAGTTCGCAGGAATCGGAGAATCGAACCTTGAAGCATCGCTTATTGATTTGATCGAACTGCAGACCGATCCTACGATCGCACCATACGCGAAGGAAGGCGAAGTGTTAATTCGCCTTGCGACTAAATCATCGTCTTTGCAAGAAGCGGAGCAAAAACTAAATGACATGGAAGAGCAAATTCTAGTCCGGGTGGGGAAATACTTATTTGCAAGAGCTGACGTATCACTGGAGCAGGTGCTCGTGGAGCAGTTTACGAAACATCATCTGAGCTTGGCAGCCGCTGAAAGCTGCACGGGAGGATTATTTGGCGAGCTTATCACTTCGGTCGCAGGAAGCTCGCAGATGTTCACAGGCGGTGTAATCACCTATTCGAATCAAATGAAGCATGAACTGCTTAATGTTCCTATGGAACTGCTGGAAGGAGAACAAGCGCCTGGGGCAGTCAGCCATGAGACAGCACGCGCGATGGCAGACGGTTTGTTGAAGCTGATGAAGACCGATTATGCGGTCTCGATCACGGGAGTGGCGGGTCCAGGCCAATCCGAGCGCAAGCCGGCGGGACTTGTATATATCGGCATTGCCGCTAAGGGAGAAGAGACGGTTACGCATGAGCTTAGACTTAATGGGAATCGAGAAATGATTAGGCTGCGCGCAGTCAAAATTCTCATGCAGCGATTGTGGCAGCGGCTTCAGGACAAAGGGCTTATAACGATTTAGCGTCTGTGGTAGAAGTTAGGGGTTCAAGCAGCTGGTGCATGTGTTGCGTCCTTATTCATCGACATGATATACTAATCGTACTTGATATCGGAGCGGAAGAACCGCAATGAAGCTAATGCTTTGTTGCGGTTCTTTGTGTAGCGGGCATGCTGCTCGCAGTAGTGAGATCAAGTGGTGGTTCGAGTGAATCTGCATCAAATAAAATAAATGTAAATATATGGATTAAATTCCTTTAAAGAGGAGGGGTGGGAAGAAAAAAACGAATGTATGTTCGAAAAAATGCTTGGCAAGGAGTAAAAAAGAAGGTATGATAAAACTATCAACGTTAACGAAGGAAGTGAGTCTGTGTCAGATCGTCGTGCTGCATTAGAAATGGCATTGCGTCAAATAGAGAAGCAATTTGGTAAAGGTTCTATTATGAAGCTTGGAGAATCCACTAATGCTCAAGTTGAGATCGTCCCAAGCGGATCCATTGCGTTGGATATTGCCCTTGGTACGGGCGGGTTTCCGCGTGGACGTATTATTGAGGTGTACGGACCAGAATCCTCTGGTAAGACAACGGTATCCCTCCATGCGATAGCTGAAGTACAGAAGGCTGGCGGACAAGCTGCATTTATTGATGCAGAGCATGCGCTTGACCCTGTATATGCAGGTAAGCTAGGCGTGAACATTGACGAGCTTCTGTTGTCTCAGCCGGATACAGGGGAGCAGGCGCTAGAGATCGCCGAAGCCCTCGTTCGAAGCGGTGCCGTAGACATCATTGTTATTGACTCTGTTGCAGCACTCGTGCCGAAGGCAGAGATCGAAGGTGAGATGGGAGATTCCCACGTTGGTCTGCAGGCTCGCTTGATGTCACAGGCGCTTCGCAAGCTATCAGGAGCAATCAGCAAGTCGAAGACTATTGCGATCTTCATCAACCAGCTTCGCGAGAAGGTTGGTGTCATGTTCGGTAATCCGGAGACGACGCCTGGTGGACGTGCCTTGAAGTTCTACTCCAGCGTGCGATTAGATGTTCGTCGTGTTGAATCCATTAAGCAGGGCAATGATATTGTAGGTAACCGCACAAGAATCAAGGTCGTGAAGAATAAGGTTGCGCCTCCGTTCAAGCAAGCTGACGTCGATATTATGTATGGCGAAGGCATCTCGAAGGAAGGTAGTCTCGTCGATATTGGGACGGAACTGGATATCATTCAGAAGAGCGGTGCATGGTATTCCTACGAAGGTGAGCGTCTTGGCCAAGGTCGTGAGAATGCGAAGCAGTTCCTTAAGGAGCACACAGATATTTCCTTGACGGTAGAGAATAAGATTAGAGAGTCCAGCAATTTGTCAACCGTAATTGGCAATAATGTTTCTAAAGATGATGAGACGGAAGAAGACATTCTGTTTAATGCAGAGTCGGAATAATTGCTTTTGTTGGAGACAAGCATCTGAGAAGGTGCTTGTCTTGTTCGTATATGGGAATAATGATAGGGGGAGGCTCTTGTGGAAGAGAATAGGGATTCGACCGTTATTGTCCGAGTGGAGAAGGATGAACAGCAATCCAGACGATATCAGATATACTTTGAACACGCTGCTCCCCTTAATGTGCATGAAGATGTTATGGTCAAGTATCGATTGCTCAAAGGAGCGGAAGTGTCGCTTTCTTTTATGGAAGAGATTATTCGAGCAGATGAGAAGAACAAGGCTTATGTGCAATCACTCAAATATTTGCAGCGTAAGCCGAGGACAAGAGTAGAGCTCTTCCGTTACCTAAGCCAAAAAGGATATGAAGCAGAGATCATCGAGAACGTACTGGATCAGCTTGAACAAGAGTGGCTTGTAAACGATGCCTCCTACGCCGAAGCTTGGCTCTCGCAGAGGGTCTTCCGTCATCATAAGGGGCGCCGCTTGGTTCAGCAGGAGCTTAAGCAGAAGGGCGTGCACGCTGCGCACATTGTAAAGGCCCTAGAAGGACTTGGCGCCGAAGAGGAGCTGGAGAGCGCTATAGCTGCTGCGCGCAAAAAATGGCGTACGACAAGCGGTGAGCACTATCTTCGTAAGCAAAAGGTAGCTGCGTTTCTTGCACGTCGAGGATATCCGAACGGTATTGCTCGACAAGCAGCGCAACAAGCGGCTTCTGAGGAGCAGGACAATGAGCGGGAAGAGTAAGGAAGATGTCAGGTGATGGGAAGATTGCTTGACAATTTCTTTTCATAAATACTAAAATGAACATGTATCTTTATTTTCACGAGATTAATTTCTCTTCCAGAAATTGATTTCACCTGATTCATTTCGCCAATGAATTTTCTTCGTCGTCACGCAGAGTGACATCCTGGCATGTGTGGACATGCAACCATGTAGTGCGGTCGAGCCACTCGATCGTTAATCGTAAACAAAACTTGAACAAAAAACAAAAAGAACAATATTCTCTCTATTTATAGAGGGAACAACGGGAGGTGAGGCAGATGGATATTTGGCTCGGAATCGTTCTCGTTGTGATTGCATTGTTCTTGGGATTTGGAATCGGATACTTGATTCGCAAATCGCTGGCAGAAGCGAAAATAACGAGTGCTGAGCATGCTGCGGAGCAAATTGTGGAGAGCGCTCGTAAAGAAGCGGAGGCACTGAAGAAAGAAACAGTGCTGGAAGCAAAAGACGAAATCCATAAACTTCGTACAGACGCGGAGAAAGATGTCCGTGAACGCCGGAACGAGATTCAACGACTGGAGCGTCGCGTTCTACAGAAAGAAGAGTCGTTGGACAAGAAGTTAGATTCGCTTGAGCGTAAGGAAGAACAACTGTCGAACAAAGAGAAACGAATTGAAGAGACACAAGCTGAGATTGAACGCCTTCACCAACAGGAATTGTTGGAGCTTGAACGCATCTCAAACCTCACAATGGAGGATGCGCGTCAGATTATTTTGACGAATGTCGAGCAGGAAGTACGTCATGAAACAGCCCAATTGATTAAGGACATTGAGACCCAAGCACGTGAAGAAGCAGACAAGCGTTCGCGCAATATTATCTCTCTTGCTATTCAGCGCTGTGCAGCAGACCATGTCGCGGAGACAACCGTTTCCGTTGTTGCACTGCCTAATGAAGAGATGAAGGGTAGAATTATTGGACGCGAGGGCCGCAATATTCGCGCATTAGAGACATTAACAGGTATCGATCTCATCATTGACGATACACCGGAAGCTGTTATATTGTCAGGCTTTGATCCGATTCGACGCGAGATCGCTCGTACTTCCCTTGAGAAGCTGGTTGCGGATGGCCGCATTCATCCAGCTCGCATCGAGGAGATGGTCGAGAAGTCCCGTAAGGAAGTGGATGAACGCATTCGTGAATATGGTGAGCAGGCAACCTTCGAGGTTGGAGTTCACGGTCTGCATCCGGATCTGATTAAGATTCTTGGACGCCTGAAGTTCCGTACAAGCTACGGCCAGAATGTGTTGAAGCATTCTATGGAGGTTGCTTATTTGGCGGGATTGATGGCTGGAGAGCTTGGCGAAGATGTTACATTAGCCAAGCGTGCAGGATTGCTGCATGATATTGGTAAAGCATTGGATCACGAGGTGGAAGGTTCCCACGTTGAGATCGGTGTTGAATTGGCGAAAAAGTATAAAGAACATCCAGTTGTCATTAACAGTATTGCATCTCATCATGGTGATTGCGAAGCAACTTCAGTTATCGCGATGCTCGTTGGTGCCGCGGATGCCTTGTCAGCTGCTCGTCCAGGCGCAAGACGCGAGACACTTGAGACTTACATCAAGCGCCTTGAGAAGCTTGAAGATATCTCGGAGTCCTTCGAGGGTGTCGAGAAGTCATACGCCATTCAAGCAGGCCGCGAGGTACGCGTAATGGTACAGCCTGAGAAGATCGATGATAGTGAAGCTTATCGTTTGGCTCGCGAAATCTCGAAGAAGATTGAGAGCGAGCTTGATTATCCGGGACATATTAAAGTCACGGTGCTTCGTGAGACAAGAGCTGTTGAATACGCCAAATAATGGAATAGAACGACACGAGAAGTGGCCCTTACCGGCCACTTCTCCATTTTGTAAGGGGGCATTACGCGTTGAAGCTGCTATTTATTGGAGATATTGTCGGAAACACGGGGCGCAAGGCCGTGAAGAGGGTGCTTCCATTCTTAAAAGAGCGTCATCAACCGCATATCATTATCGCGAATGCAGAGAATGCAGCGGGAGGCAGAGGGGTAACTTCTGCGATCATCAAGGAATTCTTGGATCTAGGTGTCCATGGGTTTACAATGGGAAACCACACATGGGACAATAAAGATATCTTTGAATGGATTGATGATGAGAAACGAGTGGTTCGACCAGCAAATTTCCCTGAGGGGACGCCTGGACTTGGCTATACTACCATCAAGGCAAATGGGAAGGAACTTGTCATCATTAATGTGCAGGGGCGCACCTTCCTGCCTGCTATTGACTGTCCTTTCCGCAAGGTAGATGAGATTCTAGAGAAGGTCGGCAAGAAGCGCAAGCCCGTGCTTGTCGATTTTCATGCTGAAGCAACGTCCGAGAAAATTGCAATGGGCTGGCATTTGGACGGACGTGCGTCAGTCGTTGTAGGAACACATACGCATGTTCAAACCAATGATGATGTCATCTTGCCAGAAGGCACTGCTTATTTGACTGATTGCGGCATGGTCGGCTCCAAGGAAGGGGTTCTTGGCATGGAACGTGAAGCTGTGCTTCGCAAATTCAAGACACAGCTTCCTGTACGGTTTCAAGTCGATGAAGGCAATTGGCATTTCCATGCGATTGTCGTCGATATTGACGATGCGACAGGCAAGGCGAATCGAATTCAGAAGATTCGCTTAACCGAAGAAGATTTGCTCATGAGTTAAGTTGGACACGCATGAAGCATATGGTTTATATAAGCAGATGATCAGCAGGCGATGAAGCATTTCATCGCCTTTTTATCTTATTCGGGGAAATGCACATGCTTTTTGGATTGAAGGATATTCCAGCATGATTTATGATACAAGATACATATACATACAGGATGTGATGATAGGTATGAAGGTTCGATCGCTGCTGTCAGGCCATATTCGTTCACATTTGTCTTTTTATCTAATCGCTGTCTTTTTTATAGCATCAGCGAATGTGATTCATTCCTTTTACCCGAGTTTATTGGGCCAATTTACGGATGAGCTAGAGCAGCATGGTCTGACGAAAGAAGGTGTGATTCATTACAGCTCGTGGCTGATGGCGATTGGTGTTGGCTACGGGGTCTTGTTTGGTCTTGGGCAATACACGAATCATCGATTAGGACGCCGATTTGAGTTTAATACAAGACAGAAGCTGTTCAGCCAATTTACGAAGCTAAGTGAGCATTACTTTGCTAGGAACGGAACAGGGAAGATGCTGAGCACCTTCATGAATGATGTTACCTCTGTTCGCGAGACGATTGCTAATGGTGTGAATCAGATGACGAATGCTACCATTCTGCTTCTCTCTGTCATGGTGATGATGCTTAGCCATATCCCACTGCATCTTGTATGGGCATGCGCTCTCCCTCTGTTATCGATACCATTATTCGTGATTTACTTCGGCCCGCGCATCCGCTTGCGATCGCGCGCGGTTCAGGATTCGCTTGCTGCAATGACCGAGTCGGCAGAGGAGCAATTTGGCGGTATTAAGGTTACCAAGACATTTGCTGTCGAGGATGTTGTGGAAGCGCGCTTTGGACGCACCGTTGACCAGATTCGAGACAATCAGCTCAGGCTTGTACGGATGACATCGCTGTTTCAGGCATTGATTCCGTTCGCAGGGGCGCTTTCCCTTGTTATCGCGATCACGTATGGAGGGATGATGTCTATCCGAGGCGAGCTCTCTCTTGGGAATTTCGTTACGCTGACATTGTACTTGAGAATGCTTATGACGCCGCTGCAGCAGATTGGCAATGTCATTAATACGCTGCTTCGTTCAAGAGCATCGCTTGATCGCCTCCATAGAGTATTATCGGAGGAACCAGATATTCAGGAGCTGGAGGGCGCAATAGAGCTTAACAAGCATGAGGGATCCATCGAGATTCGCAATTTGACCTATTCTTATCCGAATGCAGCTCGTCCTGCGCTGTCACAAATCAATATTACTGTAGAAGAGGGCACAACGCTGGGGATTGTTGGGAAGACCGGAAGCGGAAAGACGACGCTAATGAAGCTCCTGCTCAGGGTGTACGATCCTCCAGAGCATGCAATCTATATAGGTGGAGTTGATATTCGAGCACTGACTTTGGATAGTCTTCGCAGCCAGATAGCCTATGTGCCGCAGGATGGGTTCTTATTCAGTACGACGATAAGAGACAATATCGCGTTCTCCAATCGAGCTGTTGGGGATGATCGGGTAGAGGATGCTGCGAAGCTTGCAGAGCTCTATGATCATGTGGCGGGTTTCTCCCACGGGTTCCAGACGAAGCTTGGTGAACGCGGGTTGACATTGTCTGGCGGGCAGCGTCAGCGTACAAGTCTTGCAAGGGGCTTGATTAAGGATGCGCCGATTATGGTGATGGATGACAGCGTGAGTGCTGTCGATGTCGTGACAGAGACGAATATTCTGCGCAATGTCAGGGAAGTGCGGCAGGGCAAGACCACGATCTGCATTGCGCACCGGATTAGCGCGGTACGACATGCTGATGAGATTGTAGTGCTGGATGAAGGCCAGATCATCGAACGGGGGACCCATGATGAGCTGCTCAGGAAAAAGGGCTATTATGCGTCGCTCTATGCGATCCAAGAGGAGGGGATTTTCGAATGAGCAGTTCCAATTTGCAAAGTGCTTATGATGTATCTCCTAAGGACCGCAAGCTTGCTTTCAAATCCATGCTTAGTTATGCCAAGCCGCATCGGCGCACATTCATGCTCGTGTTTTTCTGTACTTTCTTCGCGATTGCTGCCGATCTGCTTCAGCCTTATCTCGTTAAGATCGCCATTGACGACAAGATGCTGACTGGAGCACATGGAATTGAGAATGTAATCAAAATTGGATTATGTTACCTGCTGCTTGCTGCATTAAGCTTTGTGTTTTCTTATATTCAGGCAAATTTACTGCAAAAGGTTGGCCAGAGCATCGTGGGCCAGCTTCGCAAAGATTTGTTCAAGCATATTGCCAGGCAATCGATGTCCTTCTTTGATCGCAATTCCATTGGCAGTCTCGTAACGAATGAGTCAAGCGATACAGAAACGATCAATCAATTTTTTACACAGGTGCTGCTAAGCCTTGTGCGAGACGGGTTGTCCATTATATTGGTTGTCTGCTTTATGTTCTCTTTGGATGCCAAGCTGGCGATGTACTGCTTGCTTCTCTTCCCGGTTATTTTCCTGATCGCCATTGCCTTTCGAAAGCTGCTAAGATCAGCTTATCAGCGAGCAAGAGGTGAACTGTCGAAGCTAATCGGATTCTTGGCAGAGAACTTGGCTGGCATGAGCCTTATTCAATCCTTCCATCAAGAGGAGGAGCAGACGAAGCGGTTCACCGATCAGAATAAGCGATTCCTGAAAGAAAATCTGCGAGAGGTTCGAACGAGTATTTTATTCAACCGCTCCTTTGACATATTAGGCAACTTATCCGTTGCTTTTGTCGTATGGATTGGCGGCATGGCAGTGTTGGATAAGGCACTGGAATTCGGCGTGTTATATGCATTTATTAATTACATTCGTCAATTTTTTCAGCCAATCAACCAGATTACGCAGCAATGGAATACGCTGCAGTCTACGCTTGTATCCATGGACCGCTTGTGGAGAATCTTCCGATCTGAACCAGATGTGCAAGATCCCGAGCCAGAGGAAGCGGTGCATAAGTCAATAGACGAAATTAAAGGGAAAGTAGACTTTAACCGAATTCGTTTTGCTTATCTCGATAATGAGGATGTGCTGCATGATCTGGATCTCCATATTCGTCCGGGCGAATTTATTGGCATCGTAGGAACGACTGGAGCCGGCAAGAGCTCGCTAGTCAATCTCCTAGCAAGATTCTATGATGTGAAGCGAGGAAGCGTCACGATTGACGGTGTGGATATCCGAGAGATGCCGCAAGAAACACTTCATCGCATCGTAGGGCTTGTTCAGCAGGAGCCGTTCTTGTATTCAGGGACGATTATGGATAATGTGCGGCTGTTTCAAGAGCATATTTCAGCTGAGCAGGTAATCTGGGCATGCAAGTCAGTTGGTGCTCATCACATGATCAAGCGTCTCAAGCATGACTATGATACGCGCTTATCCGAGCGGGGAAGCGGGCTGTCTGCCGGGGAGCGGCAATTGATATCTTTTGCACGCATTCTCGTCTTTGAGCCCAAGATCTTGATCCTGGATGAAGCGACAGCTCATCTTGATTCTCATACGGAGCGATTGATCCAACGGGCTCTGCAGGTTGTAGCAGAAGGACGTACGACGCTGGTTATCGCCCATCGTCTCTCCACGATCCAAGAAGCGGACCGCATTATCGTCATGCAGGCAGGCAAAGTGGCGGAGCAGGGCAACCATGGAGAACTGCTGGAACAGGGAGGCATCTATGCGGATCTTATTCAACATTCCAGACAAGTAAGCGTCTAAGGCTAAAAAAAGGTGTTCGCGGATTCTCCTATATTGAACATTGCCTGCATAGGATAGACAGGGGCGATAGAACCGAGTCTAAGAAGAGGTTGTTTCCCTCGCATTCAAATGAATAGTGGACTGGAATGTTTGAGAGCTTCATGAATATGTTGTAATAATGGGGTCTCACCATCATTCCCGAGGAGGTCTATCCATGGAGGTATTAAAGGTTTCAGCAAAATCCAATCCCAATTCGGTAGCTGGTGCATTGGCAGGGGTGTTGCGTGAGCGGGGTGCAGCCGAGTTGCAAGCGATCGGGGCAGGTGCTCTCAACCAAGCCATCAAAGCGGTTGCCATAGCTCGAGGCTTCGTCGCACCGAGTGGCGTAGACTTGATATGTGTACCCGCATTCACCGATATTGTGATCGATGGAGAGGATCGTACGGCAATTAAGCTGATTGTAGAGCCGAGATAACGCCGCATGCGTGCAAAGGAAAGTCTGGTTTGTAGGTTCAGCCTGTTTACGACAATTCATGTAAGCAGGTTTTTTGTTACCATATAAGAATTTGTCCAATTGAGGTTGATGAGATGGATTCTTATTGATGGGTGCGGATCTTACTGTATATCCTGTAAGACCCGTGTAATAGTGCAGCAGCTAACAGTCAGTGAATGCACACACAATTTGCTTGAGCTGCACACTTGGATAGCGTCAAGCGCTGTTTCATCCGAACAACAGGAGCAGACGTCATACCATTATTGATCATAGTGGCCACCTGTATGAAGCATGAGGGTGTCCATTTATGTGCCGGACAAGCGTATACAGACATTAGAAATGTTACAATGGAAGCAGTCTTGAAGGACGTATGGATAAAAAGGCCATGAGCAAGAGACTTCAAGAAGGACAACAAGAAGAGGAGTAATGATCATGAGTCAACGCGTTATTGATTTTCACTGTGATGTCTTGTACAAGATGCTTTATACGGGAGAAGTAGATCTAGCTCAGCATGAATCAAGAGATATTACCCTTCCAAAGTTGATTGAGGGGAATGTGGGACTTCAAGTACTGGCTTTGTTTGTAGAGCCAAGCTTGGTGACAGGTCCGCCGCGCTTCTCACAGCTTGTTCGCATGATTGATGTGTACCATGAGCATATGCTTAATCATCCGGAGATTCGTGCGCTCAAGTGGCGAGAGGAACTGGCTGATGCGGTGAATCAGCAGGATCGGATCAATACGATTCTGTCGCTTGAGGGTGTGGATGCTCTAGAGGGCGACCTTGTCTATCTGCGCACGCTGTTTCATTTGGGTGTGAGATTCATCGGTCTAACTTGGAATCACTCCAATTGGGCGGTAGACGGAACACTTGAGCCGCGCCAAGCAGGCTTTACAGAGACAGGCAAGCAATTAATCAAGGAATGCGAACGGCTTGGCATGACGCTTGATGTGAGTCACTTGAATGAAGCGGCGTTCTGGGAGCTGCTTGAGCTGTCCGATCGTCCATTGATTGCTTCGCATTCCAATGCCAAAGCGATATTCGACCATCCGCGCAACCTCTCGGATGAACAGATCAAAGCAATCATTGCGCGCGATGGCCGAATCGGCATTACATATGTGCCTTACTTTGTCGCTGATAAGGAAGAAGTCACGATTGACGATCTCGTGAAGCATATCGATCATATTGTGAATCTTGGCGGCAACAAGCATGTGATGCTTGGCTCTGATTTTGACGGCATTGATAAAAAGATCCAAGGATTGGAGCATGCGGGGCAGCATCCTGCCTTATTAGAAGTGCTGGAGAAAAGATACGGCCAAGCCTTCGTCCAAGATATCGCGCACGGCAATGCCTATCGCTTCTTGTCTCAAAATCTTCCTAGCCGAGCGGAATAGTCGGTTATTCATCTCGGTTTGGTATGAAACCCATCTAAAGATTCTATTAAGCGCTTCTGCTAAAACGCTTGCTTTTTCCAAGTACTGGTCATAGAATGAATGTGACTCAAAGGATGGTTACCATTCTTACGGAATCCAATCATGGGTGGATGTCTCTAGTGATGAGGGACTTGCGGAGTCATTTAAAGGAGTGGGCGAGCTTGATAAATCAATTGTCTTGGAAAATTGGGGGACAGCAAGGGGAAGGTGTAGAGAGTACGGATCGTATTTTCTCTACAGCGCTGAACAGATTAGGCTATTACTTATATGGCTATCGGCATTTTTCGTCGCGGATTAAGGGCGGACATACGAACAACAAGATTCGAATCAGCACCGCTCCGATTCGTGCGATCTCTGATGATTTGGATATATTGGTCGCTTTTGACCAAGAGAGCATTGATCTCAATGCTCACGAGCTCAGAAGCGGGGGCGTTATTGTTGCGGACGCTAAGTTTAAGCCTGCCGTTCCGGAAGGATTGAACGTGCAGCTCTTTGCTGTGCCGATCACGGCGATTGCAGAGGAGCTTGGCACTTCGCTGTACAAGAATATGGTTGCTTCCGGCGCTTCCTGGGCTCTGCTCGGTCTTCCGCTGGAAGTATTCAATAAAGCGGTTGAAGAAGAGTATGGCCGCAAAGGCGCTATCGTGGTAGAGAAGAATATCGAGGCAGTCCGCCGCGGTTCTCAGTTCGTGCTGGAACAGGCGGGTGGTCCATTAAGCGCGTTCCAATTGGAGCCCGCAGATGGTGTGCAGAAGCTGTTTATGATCGGAAATGATGCGATGGCGCTAGGAGCGCTGACAGCAGGCTGTAGAATTATGTCTGCCTATCCGATTACACCTGCTTCTGAGATTATGGAGTATCTCATTAAGCAGCTCCCTAAATTCGGCGGCACCGTGGTGCAGACTGAAGACGAGATCGCAGCGGCAACGATGGCGATCGGCTCGAATTATGCGGGTGTACGGGCTATGACTGCTTCTGCTGGACCAGGATTATCCCTCATGATGGAGGCCATTGGTCTAGCTGGGATGACGGAGACCCCGCTTGTCATTGTGGATACTCAGCGCGGAGGCCCATCGACTGGATTGCCGACGAAGCAAGAGCAAAGTGACCTGAACGCGATGGTGTACGGCACACATGGTGAGATTCCAAAGATCGTGATAGCGCCTAGCTCCATCGAAGACTGCTTCTATGACATGATCGAAGCCTTCAACTTGGCGGAGAAATATCAATGTCCGGTAATCGTGATGACAGATCTTCAGCTGTCGCTTGGGAAGCAATCCTGCGCGGTGCTTGATTATGATCGGATTGTGATTGACCGCGGACGTCTCGTTCGCGATGTCCCTGAACTGGAGACGCATGGCCAGTTCAAACGCTATGAATTCACGGAGAATGGAATCTCGCCGCGCGTGCTGCCAGGAGAAAAGGGCGGCCTTCACCATGTAACAGGTGTTGAGCATGATGAGGTGGGTCGTCCATCCGAGAGTGCAATCAACCGCCAGCGGATGATGGATAAGCGCCTTGGCAAGCTAAAGTCGCTTGAGATTCGCAAGGCTGTGGTAGCTGACGCACCATATGAAGAGCCTGATGTGCTTATTATCGGCATGGGCTCAACAGGGGGCACCATTGACCAAGCGCGTATTAAGCTTGAACAAGAGGGATGGAAGACGAATCACCTGACTATTCGTCAGATTCATCCTTTCCCTACAGCACAGGTGAAGCGATATACGGAGCGGGCGAAGCAGATTATTGTGCTGGAGAACAATGCAACAGGACAACTTGCGGATCAATTGAAGCTGAATGTGGATTGCCGCAGCAAGCTTACGAGCATGACCAAGTATGACGGCACGCCGTTCCTGCCGCAAGAAGTTTATTCCAAAAGCAAGGAGTTGGTCTTGAATGGCAACCTTCAAAGAGTTCCGCAATAATGTAAAGCCTAACTGGTGCCCAGGTTGTGGAGACTTCTCCGTACAAGCGGCCATACAGCGTGCTGCTGCTAATGTTGGGCTTACACCTGAGAATCTTGCGGTCATCTCTGGAATTGGCTGCTCAGGACGCATCTCCGGGTATGTTAACGCTTATGGCTTTCACGGCATTCACGGACGCGCGCTGCCGATCGCACAAGGTGTTAAGCTTGCTAACCGTGATCTGACGGTCATTGCGTCAGGCGGCGACGGAGACGGCTTCGCAATTGGCATGGGGCACACCGTGCATGCGATAAGACGCAATATCAATATGACGTATATCGTCATGGATAACCAAATCTACGGATTGACAAAAGGCCAGACCTCGCCTCGAAGCGCTGTAGGCTTCAAGACGAAGAGCACTCCTGAAGGGTCCATTGAATCTACGCTGGCACCGCTAGAGATTGCGTTAGCCTCTGGCGCTACTTTTGTCGCACAATCCTTCTCAAGCGATCTGAAGCAGTTGACTGCCTTGATCGAGCAGGGCATACAGCATGAGGGATTCTCCCTTATCAACGTATTCAGTCCATGTGTTACCTTCAACAAGATTAATACGTATGATTGGTTCAAGGAAAACATTGTGAATCTGAATACTGTTGAAGGCTACGATCCGAGCAATCGCATTCAGGCGATGACGAAGCTGATGGAGACCAATGGCATGATTACAGGGCTGATATATCAGGATTCAAGCCGCAAGTCATATGAAAATCAGATCGTCGGCTTCCGTTCGGAGCCGCTCGCTCAACAGAATTTGAAAATATCGGAAGAAGCATTTGAAGGTTTGCTGAAAGAGTTCAAATAATTTTCATATAATTGTTGAAAAGGCATGCGTCAAGTGACGTATGCCTTGTTTATTTTAGTAGTATAATAATGGTTGGTACTGCAACAAGAGAGAGATAATCGAGAGGTGGAAGAAACATGAAAACTGTACCTGTCGGCGTATCTGGACGCCATATTCACTTGACGCAAGAGCACATCGAGGTGTTGTTTGGCGCAGGATACCAATTGACTGAATTCAAAGCATTATCCCAGCCTGGACAATTCGCTGCCAATGAGACGGTTGAAGTAATCGGACCAAAAGGCTCCTTTAAAACCGTTCGTATCCTTGGCCCAGCTCGTCCTGCTTCCCAATTGGAAGTATCCCGTACGGATGCATTCTCGCTTGGCTTGAAGCCTCCAGTACGCGAATCAGGCAATATCGAAGATACTCCTGGCGTTAAGCTTGTTGGTCCTAATGGAGAAGTGGAATTAGAGCAAGGTGTAATCGTAGCAGCACGTCATATTCACTTCCATACTTCTGATGCTGAGAAATGGAACATTCAAGACAAAGCGAAGCTGCGTGTACGTGTTGGCGGCGAGCGCGGCGTTGTATTTGAAAATGTTATTGCTCGTGTATCTCCTAACTTTGCACTGGACATGCATATCGATACCGATGAAGCGAATGCAGCAGGTGTGAAGAACGGCGATACGGCTGAGATCGTGGAATAATGGTCAAACACATAGGCTAGAACATAAAAGGCTCTTCCAATTGGAGGGGCTTTTTTTGTTGTTTGCTTACCTTGGAAGAGAGAGGACGTGCTGTCGTGTATGGCAAGCTTATAGCTTGCATGACGAAGCGATCAGATGCCTAAAACCATATAAGCCCGGCATTTAGCAGTGAAGGTGGTAGTATAGCAAAGCGCCAAATGGTCCGATTTACTGCAGCGCTTTCTTAAAAACTGTCCTATATCTTGGAATGTTTCGGTTAAGAATGATATAATTTATTGTACTCTGAGAAAAAGATAGACCTATAAAGGGTTCCTATAATGGAGGATATTAGAAGGAGTGACCAGCATATGAGCAAGGAGTCCAAAGATTACTCCAAGTACTTTGATTTCTCAAATGCCAAGGTGATATCTGAGGATGAGCATGGCAAAAAGATACGCATTACCGGGCGTGAAATTTATATCAAATCTGAGCCAAGCCAAAAAGAAGGAAAAAAACGCGGAAAAGAAAGCATTGAGGTGCACTACGCAGATGCCGTGCCGGAGGAGATGCGTCAGCTTGGCGCAGGCAAGCACTATATCATTTATACGTTCGGCTGTCAGATGAATGAGCATGATTCCGAGACGATGAGCGGCATGCTTGAAGAGATGGGCTACAAGAAGACGGAAGACCGTATGCTGGCGGATATCATATTGCTGAACACATGTGCGATTCGGGAGAATGCAGAAGACAAGGTGTTCGGCGAGCTGGGGCATCTAAAAACATTAAAACTAGAAAAGCCCGAGCTGCTGCTTGGGGTATGCGGCTGCATGTCTCAAGAAGAGAACGTGGTGAGTCGGATTATGCAAAAGCATCAGTTTGTTGACATCATCTTCGGAACGCACAACATTCATCGACTGCCTTATCTGGTTCGCGATGCGCTGTTCAACAAAGAGATGGTCGTGGATGTATGGTCGAAGGAAGGGGACATCATCGAGAATCTTCCGAAGAAGCGGGGCGGCATGCGCGGCTGGGTCAACATTATGTATGGCTGCGACAAGTTCTGCACCTATTGCATTGTGCCATACACACGCGGCAAGGAGCGCAGTCGCCGTCCAGAGGATGTCATCGAAGAGGTTCGTGAGCTGGCGCGTCAGGGCTACAAGGAGATTACGCTGCTAGGGCAGAACGTGAACGCGTACGGCAAAGACTTCGAAGACCGCGAGTATCGCTTTGGCGACCTCATGGATGACCTGCACAAGATTGATATTCCGCGAATTCGCTTTACGACATCTCATCCTAGGGATTTCGACGATCATCTCATCGAAGTGCTGGCGAAGGGCGGCAATTTGGTGGAACATATTCATCTGCCTGTTCAATCCGGCAGCACTGAAGTACTGAAGCGCATGAGCCGAAAGTATGATCGTGAGCGTTATCTGGAGCTTGTGAGAAAGATCAAGGCAGCGATTCCACATGCCGTGCTGACAACAGACATTATCGTGGGATTCCCTGGAGAAACGGACGAGCAGTTTGAGGAGACGATGTCTCTTGTGAAGCAAGTCGGCTATGATCAAGCCTATACGTTTATTTACTCCCCGCGTGAAGGGACGCCGGCAGCAGGAATGGAAGACAATGTACCGTTGGAAGTGAAGAAGGAGCGTCTCTACCGCCTCAACGAAGTGCTTGGCGAGATGAGCAGATCCTTTAATGAACAGATGATCGGGAAGACCCTCGAAGTTCTTGTGGAAGGGCAGAGTAAAAATAATGCAGCGGTGCTCTCCGGACGCACAAGAGGCAATAAGCTCGTCCACTTCCAAGGTTCACAGGAGCTGATCGGACAGTTTGTACATGTTAAGGTAACGGACTTTAAGTCCTATTACATTTCTGGGGAGCTTGTCACAGAACCGATGCAAAAGAGTTCTTAAAATTTCCATGAATATCCGTTACAATAAGACTGCATGGTACATTTATCCAATAAAGCAGATTGAATGATGATAGGGGAGATATTCATTGACTAAGCCTACAGAAGAACCGCAGGCAGGGAATACGCAAGATCAAGAAGCATATGTCATGCCTTCGTTCAATACACGCGACTTGCTTGTCCGTGAAGATATTATGGGCAAGGCCAAGCAGCTTGCAGAAATGATCTGTACGACAGAGGAAGTCGTGCAGTACCAGCAGGCAGAGAAGCTGATTCAAGAGCATAATCGAGTGCAGGAGCTTATTGCATCGATGAAGAAGAAGCAGAAGGAGATCGTAGCCTTCGAATCATTCCGCAACCAAGAGATGGTGAAGAAGATCGAAGCTGAGATCGAAGCGCTGCAAGATGAGCTTGATGCCATACCGCTTGTGGTGCAATTCCAGCAAAGCCAGACCGATGTCAATTACTTGCTCCAGCTTGTGATGTCCGTTATTCGCGATTCTGTAGCGGACAAGATTACGGTGGAGGGCGCTGAAGCTGCAGCGCCGGACAATTGCAGCGAATAGCTGCTTGATGAGCAAGCTGGCTTCACTCCATACAGCGGAGGGGCCCTTCTCATCCACTTTATAAGATGAGCATGCTTTGAATAATAAGAACCGCCCAGCTTCCTCGAAGAGGCGGCATAAGATAGAGAGTGTCTACCTTATGCCCTTTTTCGATTGAAGCAGGCGGTTTTTTGCTTACGGCTGTATGCGGCTGAGATGGTGATCAATAGATAATTTTAGCGTTCGGATATTATTCGAATGCCCACCGAATTCTTGGCAACTGCGTCCTGAGTAACTGTGCTTTGCGCTGCGAATATGCGCTAAGCTTTATGCCAATGCTTTACGAAGCTCAGCCGTCAACAGAGGCACAATCTCGAAGAGATCACCAACAATGCCATAATCTGCAATCTGGAATATAGGCGCCTCTGGATCGGTATTGATGGCGATGATCGTACGGGATTGACTCATCCCAGCTAGGTGCTGGATGGCACCGCTGATGCCGCAGGCAAAATAAATCTCGGGTGTAACCACCTTGCCTGTCTGGCCGATCTGCAGCGCATAATCACAATAGCCGGAGTCGCAAGCGCCGCGCGAAGCCCCTACAGCGCCTTGCAGCACCTCAGCCAGCTCCTCGAGCGGCTTAAAGCCTTCCTTGCTCTTAACGCCTCTGCCGCCAGATACTACGATCTTGGCTTCAGACAGATCAATAGAGCCGCTTATCCGTTCTACAACGCGTGTAACGACCGAACGCAAAGAAGGCTTCGGAGGAGTGAGCTTGACTACAACGGGTTCAGCGGACCCGCAATGCATGGAAGCCGGAAGTTCTTGAAGAGGAGTAAAATTGTTCGGCCGTATTGTGATGATCCAAGGTGAGGCTTCTGCAAATGATTTAGACTCGAATGCTTTTCCTGCATAGATTGGCCGTTTGAATAAGACGCCTTTTTGAGAAGGGGATAAAGCAATCACATCAGAGATTTGTCCAGCATCAATAGAAGCAGCGAGCATAGGTGCTAAGTCTTTGCCTATTGCAGTATGTCCCATAATGATCACATCAGGCTTAACGTTATCGTACCACTGCTTGACGGTTTGCAAGGCATAGTCTGGCTCGTAAGGTGTGCTAGCTTCATCCTCCACGACATATAAGGCCTGGAGGCCTGTCTTCAGCAGCTTCTCCTGTCTTGCTTCCAGATTTGTTCCTATTAAGAGAACGCTCACCGAGTCACTAAACTCTGCCAGCTGTACGGCTGCCTGCAGCGCTTCGAATGTCGATTGCCTAAGCTCCGTTCCTCTAGACTCTGCAATAACGGCGATATGACGTCCCATGAATGATGATCTCCTCTCTGCTATCCTAGCGTTCCTTAAGCTTCAAATACGTTGGAGCTTGATCTTAAAGCCTGTATAAGCTGCTGTACCTGCTCCTCCGCAGAGCCTTGAAGCATTTGACCTGACATTCGAGGAGGAGGGAGTTCTAGCAATTCACGCTGGGTCTTCTGGGTGTTGTCCAACAAAGCCAGCAGTTCTGAAGCAGGGACCGTCGTAACCGGTTTTTTCTTTGCCTTCATAATGCCTGCAAGCGAAGGATAGCGAGGCTCGTTTAAGCCTTGCTGACAGGTGAACAGGGCGGGCAAGCTTACGTTGACATATTCGGTATCGCCTTCTGCATCGCGTTCAATGGCTGCCGTCGTCTCATCCACTCGCTCAAGCTTAGTGATTGCACCGGCATGAGGCCACTGAAGCAGCGTGCTCAGACGAATGGCTGTCTGAGAGCTTCCTTGATCAATGCTGAAATTGCCAGCCAATAGAAGGTCGACTTGACGGTCCTTCAGAACGTGATAGAGACATTGTGCAATGCCCCATTCATCCACGGCTTGCAGTTCCTGATCCTCAAGCTCAATATGCACGGCCTCATCAGCGCCCATGGCAAGCGCGGTGCGAAGCGCTTCACCTGCTCGATCAGGGCCTGCCGTGTATACCGTAATATGGCCTCCGTGCTGTTCTTTCCACTGTATAGCCGCTTCAATTGCATACTCATCGTAAGGATTGACCACCCATTTTACATCCTCGTCTTGAATCTTCCCTTCATGGATCGCAATCTTCTCCTCGGTATCGAAGGTTTGCTTCAGCAGAACTGCGATGTGAAAGGATTCATTTGTATGACTCATCTCATCACCTCAATCAATGTCAGTTTGGTCCTAGTACCAATTCGCAAGGCCGGTATACTCCATCTATATGTGGAAGTTGTCAGGCATATTTCAATACAAGCGCATTTTTTCGTGATCCAGATCATATTCATCAAACTATGAATACATCAGCTAGAAGAGAGAACAATGCTTGATCATAGGACCAGTAGGACGTACCATCGGAGCCGGTCATTGAAAGGGGGGACGGCATGGACTTCAGGTGGATCGAGTGGCTGTTGTCTTTGCTATGCATTGGAGTGAGCATCTATTGGTTTGTCATCATCGTCTGGCGCAGGTTCAAGTATGTACAACTTGGTGTACCGGCAGCTTCACCAGATAACCGTCAGGGCATTAAGCAAGCACTGCTCCAAACCTTCTCGCAAGGGAAGCTGTGGAAGGATTGGCGAAGCGGGCTGATGCATCTCTTGCTGTTCTACGGATTTTTGCACCTGCAGATTGGTGCCATCGATCTTATTCTCATAGGACTGACAGATGCTCATCTGCCGCTGCCATACTACGAGACATTTGTCGTTGCGCAGGAGTGGACGGTGTGGCTGGTGCTTATTGCGATCTTGTACGCAGGGTATCGCCGTTATGTGGAACAGCTGCCGAGATTGAAGCGAAGCTTTAAGTCAGGAGTGGTCATTCTTTTTATCACCTCTTTGATGGTAAGCGTGATCGGTACCATGCTGTTTGAGCGCGTGATTACCGGCAATGTGTCCTCACCAGGCTCGATCATTGCGGTGGCTGCCGCAGCCATCCATGCCCCTCCAATTCTCTTGGTGGCTGGCTATAAGCTGTTCTGGTGGCTGCATCTTCTTATTCTGCTCGCCTTTTTGCTCTACGTTCCCCAGTCTAAGCACTTTCATTTAATCGTAGCTCCCTACAATCTCGTCATCCAGCGTCCAATACAATCTATCGGCAAGCTCCACTCGCTCGATCTTGAGGCAGAGGATGCGGAAAGCTTCGGAGTTGGAGCGATTGAAGGCTTCTCCCGCAATCAGCTCGTTGATCTGTACGCTTGCGTGGAGTGCGGCCGCTGTACACAAGTATGTCCAGCAGCAGCAACAGGCAAGTGGCTGTCTCCGATGCATATGATCACGAAGCTAAGAGACCATCTAACGGAAAAGGGGGCTGCGATCACTTCATCTTCTCCATGGGTTCCCTCGTTATCAACAGCTTATACCGTTCATCAATGGCATCCTGATGAGGAGGATGTATCGTCTTCCACATTACAACCCTTGTCTTTAGAATCGCCGAGGGGGCGCTCGATAAGTCAAACCATGAGTCGCCAGCAGGCCAGCTGGCAGGGAAGGTATCATTACGCTGCCTTAGAGAAGCACGCTGGCCATGGGGTTGGCAAGCACAAAGATCCTAGAGAGCTTCAACTAATCGGCGATGTCATGTCAGAAGCAGAGCTGTGGGCCTGTACGACCTGCCGCAACTGCGAGGATCAGTGTCCTGTGGGCAATGAGCATGTCGATAAGATTATCGATATGCGCAGATATTTGGTACTGACTGAAGGGGAGCTTCCTGCGGATGCGAAGCGGGCTATGACGAATATTGAGCGCCAAGGCAACCCGTGGGGATTGAATCGCAAGGATCGAATGAATTGGGCAGTAGAGTGGGAGCAGCAGGACGGGATCAAGGTGCCGACGGTTAAGGAGAATCCTCATTTTGACTATTTGCTGTTTGTAGGGTCAATGGGGTCATACGACCGCCGAAGCCAGCGTGTTATGCGCGATTTGGTTCGACTCCTGCAGGCAGCAGATGTATCGTTTGCCATTCTAGGCAATGAGGAGCGAAGCTCAGGCGATACCGTGAGACGTCTTGGCAATGAGTTTTTGTATCAGGAACTGGCTCAGGAGAATATTCGTCTGTTTGAAAAATATGACGTGAAGCGCATTGTCACAGCCTGCCCGCATACCTATCACACGATGAAGAAGGAATATCGCGATTACGGCATGTCTGAGTCGTTAATGATCTATCATCACTCGGAGCTTCTATGGTCGCTGTGGAAGGAAGGAAAGCTGCATCTGAATCATTCAATCCAAGAACAGGTCGTCTGGCATGACTCTTGTTATCTAGCTCGTTACAACGATGTAGTGGCAGAGCCAAGGCAGCTGCTGCAGGCGGTACCGGGTCTTACCCTCCTTGAAATGGAACGAAGCGGTAAACGTGCAATGTGCTGCGGGGCTGGAGGCGGACAGATGTGGATGGAAGAGACTGAGGGCTCAAGAATGAACGTAGCTAGAGTGGAGCAGGCATTGGCCGTGCTGCCAAGCGTCATTGGCAGCGCCTGCCCATACTGCCTGACGATGATGGAAGATGGCACGAAGCAGTTGGAACGGCCTGAGGTCCAGACGCTTGATCTTGCTGAGATCGTAGCAAGGTCTGTCCTAGGAGATTGAGTGCTTGATAGATGTAGATGAATGGATGGATGGAACTTCGAAAAAGGAGTGACCGGGGTGTCTTACAAACAATGGAATGATCTAAAAAGCGCTGCCGTCATTGGCTCGGGCGTTATGGGCGCAGCGATAGCTGCTCATCTTGCAAATGCAGGCATAGAGTGTCATCTCTTCGACATTGTACCGCAGACACTCACAGATCAGGAACGGCTGAACGGCGGGTCTTTGGAGCACCCTGCGGTTCGCAATCGATTATCCATGCAAGCCATAGAACGATTGAAGAAGACAAAGCCATCTCCACTCTACATGGAAGCGTTTGCGAAGCGAATCCATCCTGGCAATCTAGAAGATGATCTGAAGAAGCTTGAGAAGGTGGATTGGATCATTGAGGCCGTAACGGAGCGCTTAGATATCAAGCAGCAGGTGTTTGCTCGCATTGAGCCATTTATTAAAGCCGGCACACTAATCAGCTCCAACACATCCGGCATCTCGCTCAATGCTATTGCTGAAGGAAGACAAGACATGTTCAAGCAGTCCTTTGTCGGCATTCATTTTTTCAATCCGCCAAGATACATGCATCTAGTAGAGGTCATCCCAACTTCGTATGCGAAGAGCGAGGCTGTTCAGCGCGCGGTTCAGTACTGCGAGCGAAGATTAGGAAAAGGCGTTGTCCTTGCCAAGGATACGCCGAACTTTATCGGCAATCGGATCGCAACGCATGGGATCGTAACCGTGCTTCAGGAGATGGAGCGCACTGGTCTTAGCATTGAAGAGGTGGATGCGGTAACAGGTCCTGCTATGGGGCGGCCCAAGAGTGCAACCTTCCGAACGCTTGATCTGGTTGGACTGGATACCTTTTCTCATGTGGTCAACAACTTAGCGGATCATGCTCCTGAAGAAGAGCGTTCGTTGTTTGTGCTTCCTGCATGGTATCACTCTTTGCTAGAGCGAGGGGCGTACGGAGAAAAGTCAGGCCAAGGCTTCTATAAGAAGCTTGGCAAAGGTAAAATCGCTGCTATGCGGACGGATTCGATGAACTATGAGGAGCGTGCAAGCGTGCAATCGCCGACACTTGATGCGGCTAAGCGTGCGAAGGGAACGAAGGAGAAGCTCAAGGCACTGCTTCAAGGCCGTGACGCGTATGGTCAGTTTGCATGGAATATCTTAAAGCCAAGTCTCTTGTATAGCGCTTCCCAGTTAGGCATCATTGCTGAGAAGATCGAGGATATCGACAATGCGATGAAGTGGGGATTCAACTGGCAGCTAGGGCCCTTCGAGACGTGGGATGCAATAGGCGTACGGACATCCGTGGAGAAAATGCAGCAGGAAGGGGAGACGATTCCTTCCTTTGTGCTTCAGATGCTTGAAGCAGGACACGAGAGCTTTTACAAGCAAGAAGGCTCGAAACGCTTCTATATCTCAAATGGCGAATATCGCGGGATAGACAGCGTGCCCGAGCATATTTCGCTTAAGCAGCTTAAGAGTGAAGGCAAGGTCATTATGAACAATGCGGGCGCAAGTCTGATCGACCTTGGCGACGAGGTAGCCTGTCTGGAATTTCACTCCCCTAATAATGCCATTGGGGAAGACATTCTCTCCATGATTGTACGGGGCGCAGCAGAGGTGGAGAACAATTATCGCGGGCTCGTAATCGCCAATGAAGGCCGGCATTTTTGTGTAGGGGCAAATCTGATGCTGCTTCTGGCAGAAGCGCAGGCCGAGGAGTGGGATGAGATTGATGAGATCATCCGCCAGTTCCAGCAATCGATGCTGAAGCTTAAGCAGCTGGCGAAGCCAGTGGTTGCCGCTCCGCATCAGATGACATTAGGCGGTGGCGTCGAGGCATGTCTTCCTGCAGATGTGATATTGTTCAGCCCAGAAACATACTTTGGCTTGGTCGAGACCGGAGTAGGCCTTATACCAGCAGGAGGAGGCTGCAAAGAAGCAGTATTGCAGCAATCACAGCGCTTCACGCATCGAGAGGATGATCTTACCCCGCCGATGCTGCGGACCTTTGAGACAATTGCGATGGCGACAGCTTCGACAAGCGGCCATGATACCGAGCGAATCGGATACAAGCGATCTCAGGACCGGGTTTTGAATGACGCGAGAAGACGGATCTTCGAAGCCAAGCAGCAGGTGCTTGCCATGGATCAAGCAGGCTTTAGAAGCCGTTATGATCCATTGATGCGTGTGGCAGGACGCGAAGGCAGAGCTGCCATGTCGGTAGCGATACACAGCATGAAAGAAGCGGGATATATCTCTGCGCATGATGCGCTGATTGCTTCAAAGCTCGCCTATGTGCTGGCAGGAGGAGATGCTCCAAGCGGAGCCTTGGTCACGGAGCAGTGCATGCTGGATCTGGAACGGGAAGCCTTTCTTTCCTTGTGTGGAGAGAAAAAGACGCAGCAGCGCATGGAGCATATGCTGCGTACTGGCAAACCATTACGCAATTAACGGGATAAAGGAGGGCTCGGCATGAGTGCACAGGAGGGAGCAGGACAGCAAAAACGAAGCCGAACGAGGATACCGATGGAGCGGGAAGCGGTCATTGTAGCCGTGGCCCGGACAGCAGTTGGCAGAGCGAAGCGAGGTTCATTAGCCGAGACCCGAGCGGAGGATCTTGGCCGGACAGTCGTCGAAGCTGTACTACAGCGCGCACCAAGCGTGGCCCGAGAGGCAATTGACGATGTGATCTTTGGTTGCGCCATGCCAGAAGGAGAGCAGGGACTTAATGTCGCGAGAATCATTGCGATGTATGCCGGCTTGCCAAACTCCGTTCCCGCCGTCACGGTTAATCGCTTCTGCTCATCTGGTCTGCAGGCGATAGCCTATGGAGCGGAGCAGATTCAGGCAGGGGCAGCGGATGTGATCCTGACTGGCGGTGTGGAGACGATGTCTCATGTCCCGATGACTGGCTTTAAGATCGCTCCCCACCCTATCATTGCTGAAGAAATGCCGGAGGTTTACATGGGCATGGGCCACACGGCAGAACGTGTCGCCAAGCAATTTAGAATCACGCGGGAGGAGCAGGATGCTTTTGCTTTACGAAGCCATCAGCGGGCAGCAGCTGCAAGAGCTGGAGGGAAGTTCTCAGAGGAGATTGTACCTGTTGCCGCTGATCATTCGGTTCAGCTCGCAGACGGAAGATACAATGTCGTTCAGAAGCGCTTTGATCAGGATGAGTGCATTCGTGAAGATACAAGCATGGACGTACTTGCGAAGCTTAAGCCATCCTTCTCCTATGATGGCACGGTCACCGCAGGCAATGCTTCGCCAATAAGCGATGGGGCTGCCTGCGTGCTGATGATGAGTCGGGAGCAAGCGGAGCAATATGGTCTTAAGCCGCTAGCGACATATAAGGGGTTTGCAGTGGCAGGTGTGGCCCCTGAAATTATGGGCATCGGGCCAGTTGAGGCGATACCTAAGCTATTGAAGCAAAATGAGGTATCTTTGGAGAGTGTCAAGCTTTTTGAGATTAATGAGGCGTTTGCTTCTCAATGCATCGCTATCATTCGCGAGCTGGGTCTTAACGAGGAGCTCGTGAATGTCAACGGCGGAGCTATCGCACTGGGGCATCCCTTGGGATGCACAGGCGCGAAGCTGTCGATCAGCCTTATTCAGGAACTAGCGCGCCGTGGGGGCGGACTTGGCATTGTCTCCATGTGCATAGGGGGCGGCATGGGTGCCGCGGGTTTATTCGAGGTTCATGCATAGACTATGGTTGGAACGAGGGGGAATGAAGTGATGACAACTCCATCTCAGCCGGTTGGCGGAAGCTTTGTCATTCAAGAGACGAATCCTGAACAGGTAATCACACCGGAGGATTTCACAGAAGAGCAGCGGATGTTCAAAGAGACAACGATGGCCTTCGTAGAAGGGGATGTGCTGCCTCAGGATGAGGCGATTGAGAAATTAGACTACGAGCTGACGGTTAAGCTCATGCGCGAGGCGGGAGAGCTCGGACTTCTTGCTGCAGATGTCCCAGAAGCTTATGGGGGGCTCGGCTTAGACAAAGTCAGCTCGACCATTATTAACGAGTCGCTCGCTAAAGCCTCTTCTTTTGCCCTGTCAATTGGAGCCCATGTCGGCATTGGAACGCTGCCGATCGTATTCTTCGGCACAGATGAGCAGAAGCAGCGCTATCTGCCTGATCTAGCTTCCGGCAAGCGCATTGCCGCCTACTGTCTCACGGAGCCAGCTTCGGGTTCGGATGCGCTTGGCGCGCGCACAACGGCAAAGCTGTCACCAGATGGCAAGAGCTATCTGCTGAACGGCTCGAAAATATATATCACAAATGCCGGGTTTGCAGATATCTTCATCGTCTATGCGAAGATTGACGGCAGTCAATTCACGGCTTTTATCGTGGAGCGGGAGACACCGGGGTTTAGCGTGGGACCTGAGGAGAAGAAGATGGGCATAAAAGGCTCATCCACCTGTCCGTTATTCTTCGACCAAGCTCAGGTGCCGATTGAGAATGTCCTCGGTGAAATCGGAAAGGGTCATTTAATTGCATTTAATATTCTCAACATTGGACGCTTCAAGCTTGGTGCAGGCTGTCTTGGTGCTGCGAAGGAGACGATTCAGCTTGCTGGCGAGTATGCGAACATTCGCAAGCAATTTAATAAGCCTATCAGTGAGTTTCCTCTAATACGAGAGAAGCTTGCTGACATGAATATTCAGACTTATGTGCTAGAAAGCATGGTTTATCGCACTGCAGGACTCATTGACGACAAGCTCAAGCAGTTGGAGCATCAAACAGAGCAGAGCGGGAACCAGGCTGCGAAAGCTATTGCGGAATATGCTTTGGAGTGCTCCATCAATAAAGTGTTTGCAAGCGAGGCGCTTCATCATATCGCAGACGAAGCCGTCCAGATTCATGGCGGGTACGGTTATACGCAAGAGTACAAGGTAGAGCGTATTTACCGCGATGCCAGAATTAACCGCATATTCGAAGGAACGAATGAGATCAACCGATTATTGATTCCGGGCACGCTGCTTAAAAAAGCAATGAAGGGAGAACTACCGCTTATTGAACGATTAGAGGCGCTGCAGCAGGAATTGACTGGCACTCTTGAGGTGCCGGAGCCTTCTCATGCTTCACTTGCCGAGCAGCAGGGTTATTTAACCCAGTTAAAGACGATCTTTCTCTTTGTTGGAGGCACGGCTGTTCAGAAGTTCGGTACGCGAATCGAGTCCGAACAAGAGGTGTTGTCGCATTTGGCGAATCTCATGATCGCGATATATGCGGGAGAGAGCGCGCTGTTACGCACAGCGAAGCTGATTACACGCTATGGCGAGGAGCGTGCAGCCTACGCTTCCTCTATGAGTCTTATCTTCCTTCGGTACAACTTGCAAGAAGCGGAGTCAATCGCGAAGGAGCTTCTCGCTTATACGGCAGCAGGCGATGTTCTGCGCACGCAGCTGTCTTTGTTGAAGAAGCTGGTGAAGGTGCACCCGCTGTCTCTTACCCCATTAAAAAGAGTAATTGCAGAGCATGTGGTTCGTCAGGAACGTTACGTCGTTGTTCCGAATGCATGAGCCTTCATGAAGCTCTTGCAGGCACCATCAGGTATTACTTCACATCAAACACATAACCGCTTGCACCATGGCCGCTGGTCATGGTGGGAAGGAGTGAATCGACATGTACGGAGATCAGCCATGGCTCAATCACTATCCGTCTGAAGTCGCCCCTTCAATCGATTACCCCAAGCATAATTTAGGATACCTGCTCGTTGATGCAGCGAGCAGGTATCCAAAGCAGCTGGCTATAGAGTTCATGGGCACACGAATGACCTATGAGCAGCTCTTGCAAGCCTCTTATCGAATTGCAGATGGACTCCGAGGGCTTGGACTACGCCGTGGAGATCGCGTCGCGCTCATGCTGCCCAATTGTCCGCAAATGATTATTGCTTACTTCGGCGTACTCTTGTATGGAGGGATTGTCGTCATGACGAATCCCTTATACAAGGAGGGAGAGCTTGCGAATCAGCTGCGAGATTCAGAAGCGAGCATCATCATTACACTTGATATCATCTATCCGCGAGTCGAGCAGGTTAAAAAGCTGACCTCCCTTCAGCACGTCGTGGTTACCTCAATCGCAGATTACCTTCCATTTCCCAAAAATGCGGCCTATAAGCTAAAAACCAAATCAGAGGGACTCAATCAGCATGTGCCGAACGTGCCTTCAGTCCATCGTTTTAAGCAGCTTCTTGCAAGATCGCAGCCACATACGGTGTGCTTGGAGGTCAATGCGGAAGAAGACATTGCGCTGCTTCAATATACAGGAGGAACGACAGGAATTGCCAAGGGGGTAATGCTCACTCACTATAACTTGCTCGCGAATACGATTCAATCCTCGCATTGGTTCTATCGTTCTCGCCGCGGTGAGGAGATCTTTCTGGCGGCTCTGCCATGCTTTCACGTATTTGGTCTTACCGTTCTGCTTAATCAAGCGGTGTATATTGGCGGAACGCTGGTGCTGCATCCACGATTTGATTCGCTGCAGGTGCTAAAAAGCATTCAGAAGCATAAAGCTACCATTTTCCCAGGCGCTCCGACCATGTATATTGCGATTAACCATAATCCGAAGGCAAAACAGTACGATATCACCTCTATTCAAGCATGTGTCAGCGGCTCGGCTTCTCTTCCGCTGGAAGTGCAAGAAACATTTGAAGCTCTAACAGGAGGGAGGCTGATCGAAGGCTATGGCTTGACGGAAGCCTCTCCGGTCACGCATGCGAACAATCTATGGGGATATCGCAAGCTTGGTTCGATTGGCATTCCGTTCCCGGATACTTTGGCGGCCATTGTGGATAGTGATACAGGCGAACATCTGCCCATAGGCGAGATTGGAGAGCTGATCGTAAAGGGACCTCAGGTGATGAAGGGATATTGGAATCGTCCGCAGGATACGGAAGCCGTATTGAAGGATGGCTGGCTCTATACAGGCGATATGGGCAAGATGGATGAAGAAGGCTTTTTCTATATTGTCGATCGGAAAAAGGATTTGATAAACGCGAGCGGCTTCAAGGTCTATCCGCGTGAGGTAGAAGAGATCCTGTTCATGCATCCAGATGTAAAGGAGGCCGTCGTGCTTGGCGTACCGGACCCTTATCGCGGTGAAACCGTAAAAGCGTTTGTTGTCCGCAAGGAAGGCGCGGCAGTGAGTGAAGAGGAGCTTATTGCCTTCTGCCGTGCTAAGCTGTCCTCCTTTAAGATTCCTCGCATTGTAGAGTTCCGCACAGAACTGCCGAAGACCATTATCGGCAAGGTGCTGCGCCGCAAGCTTGCTGAAGAGGAACAGAGCAGGCAGGCGGATAGGCAGCCTTAAGCTGATGATTCCTTAAACGGTACTTGATTGGGAGGGCTGGATTCGGGTAATGTAGATCTATAATAAAAATGCCGTGACCGGCCGCTTGTCTTATTGGTCGGTCACCCGTTATCCAATACGCTTGCTTGCACGAAGGAGGGCTTCTTGATGTCATTTTCCGATGAAGAGCTTCAAGAGATGGCCGTAAAAGAAGAAACTACATTCTGGGGCTATCTAGGCTGTGAACTTGTCGAGCTCACGGACGAACAAGCAGAAATCCGACTCGTTATAAAAGACCACCATTTGAACGGTATTGGCATTGTGCACGGAGGAGTGATCTCTTCCCTGCTTGATAATGCCATGGGCATCATCTCCGCTGCAGCGAGAAAGGGAGTGCCGCTCGTTACAAGCAATATGAATGTTCATTTTGTTGCGCCTCTAACAGGACCTATTGCAATTGCTATAGGCAGGGTCATGCATGCTTCGAATAAGACATTGACTTGCTACGCTGAAGTGCGCAATGAGGAAGGGCAAGCATGTGCGCTTGCTACAGGCACTTTTCGAGTATTGCGAAAGTAATTTATGGGATTAAATACACAGACACACAGTGATCGTGACAATCAAGTTATTTCATATCAAATAGATGAGGAGATGAGCATGATGAAGGCACTTATCGTAATAGATTACACCGTAGATTTTGTTGATGGCAAGCTGCCATGTGGTGAACCTGCGATTGCGATTGAGAATCGTATTGCGAGCTTAGTCGATGCGTTCGTACAGGAAAGCAGCGAGGTGGTGATGGCTGTTGATGTCCATGAGGAGAATGATCCTTATCATCCGGAGACAAAGATGTTCCCGCCGCATAATATTCGCGGCACTTCTGGCCGCAATCTGTACGGCAGCGTGATGGACATCTACAAGAAGCACAAACCATCCATCTATTGGATGGACAAAACAAGATATAGCTCCTTTTGCGGAACAGATCTAGACCTTCGCCTTCGGGCACGAGGTATTCGCGAGGTTCATCTGGCTGGTGTATGCACCGATATTTGTGTACTGCATACCGCAATTGAAGCCTATAATCTGGGGTATGATGTCGTTGTTCATGAAGACGCCGTCGCTACCTTTAATGGACAGGCTCATGACTTTGCGTTAGCTCATATGAAACATACACTTGGCGCAGTCATGATGTACGATGGACAGATAAAGGAATAGGCTTGGATAAGCTCTATTACAGCTGTGATTCGGGGACGACAGGCTTGGCGATGCCGACAAACTTAACAACCTTAACTATCGGCATTGAACACAAGCAATGCATGCTGTACAACTAGGCAATACCATTTTAACGGATATGATGGAAATTATTATGCTTACTTAGCAGGGACAACAGGAAAGAAGGTACTTTCACAAATGAACAGCTCAATGGCACTGCATACGGATAAATATCAGATTAATATGATGTACGCGCATTGGAAGCAGGGAACACACAATCAAAATACGGTATTTGAAGCGTTTTTCCGCAAGATGCCGTTTGGCAACGGATATGCAGTGTTTGCAGGTCTGGAACGAATTGTTGAATATATGGAGAAGCTGCACTTCTCAGACGAGGATATCGACTATTTGCGGGAGCAAGAAGAGCAGTACGATGAAGGCTTTCTTGAGGAGCTTCGCCGCTTTCAGTTCTCTGGACAGATGGATGCAGTGAAGGAGGGGACGCTTGTTTTTGCAAACGAGCCCCTCATTCGTGTGGAAGGAAGAGTGTTTGAGACGCAGCTGCTAGAGACTGCGATCCTTAACTTTATGAACTTTCAGACGTTGATTGCAACGAAGGCTTCCCGTATTAAACAAGTGGCTAAAGATGATATTCTGATGGAGTTTGGAACAAGAAGGGCGCAAGAGGCAGATGCCGCTTTATGGGGGGCGCGTGCTGCCTATATAGCAGGCTTCCATGCGACTTCTAATATGCTTGCTGGTCGAAGATTCGGCATTCCAACAAAAGGAACGCATGCGCATGCTTGGGTGCAGAGCTTTGCAAGCGAACTCGACGCTTTTGAACGATTCGCAGAAGTGCTGCCCGATCAAGTTACACTGCTTGTCGATACGTATGACACGCTTCATAGCGGTATTCCAAACGCGATTACGGTAGCACATGAGCTCAAGAGCAAAGGCAAGCGCTTGTCAGCAATCCGATTGGACAGCGGTGACTTGGCATATTTGTCCATTGAAGCGAGAAAGATGCTTGATGAAGCTGGACTTCACGATGTACAGATCGTCGCGTCGAATGATTTGGATGAGAACACGATTGCCGATCTTAAGATGCAAGGCGCGAAGGTAACGAGCTGGGGGGTTGGAACGCAGCTGATCACCGCTTCGGATCAGCCATCCCTTGGTGGCGTGTACAAGCTCGTGGAGCGCGAGATCGAAGGCCGGATGGAGCCGACGATCAAGATCTCGGCGAACCCGGAGAAGGTCACTTATCCTGGCAAGAAGGATGTCTATCGTATTATCCATCCGAAGAAGAAGCGAGCAATTGCCGATTACATCAGCTTGTCTTCAGAGGATGATGTGGAACATAAGCGGCGCATCAAATTGTTCGATCCGCTTCATCCTTACATGCACAAATATGTGGATCATTATCTTGCTGAGCGGCTGTTAGAGCCGATCTATCGCGCAGGTGAGCTTGTATATGATCGACCAGCACTCGAAGAAATACGCAATTATCATCAGGAACAGCTCTCGATGTTCTGGCCGGAATATTTGCGCAAGCGCAATCCAGAACCGTATCATGTGGATTATAGTACGAAGGCGTGGGAGCTAAAGCGTGACTTGATCGAAGAGCATGTAGAGCAGAAGAGCAAATGGAGAGCCATGTGGCAGGATTCTGATGATTCCCACGAATCATAAGGTCGACAGAAGGTATAGATTGACGCTAGAGGAAGCGGATGGTTATGATTGTATGTAGAGACTGGAATGATAGCGTTTAAACATTTGAACATTCTCTGATTAGGGAGAGGAGCGTTACACATGAACTCATCCAAGCATGACCAACATTCAACCGAGCGTAGAAGCAATGTATTTACTTCTCCTCACGGCTTTACAGCAGGTATCGAAGGACCTGCATGTGATGCACAAGGCAATCTGTATGCTGTAAATTATGAGCGGGAGGGCACGATTGGCCGGGTTACACCTGAAGGAGAATGCTCGGTCTTTCTTGAGCTGCCTGAAGGAAGCATTGCGAATGGCATTCGGTTTATGCAGGATGGCAGTATGCTGATGGCCGATTATACAGGCCATAACATCCTAAAGGCAGATCTAGAGACGCGTGAAATAACGGTTCATGCCCATGAAGCGGGTATGAATCAGCCGAATGATATTTGCATCATGGCGAACGATATTGTGTTTGCAAGCGATCCGAATTGGAGCAATGATACAGGGCAAATCTGGAGAATCACGCCAGATGGATCGATTACGCTGCTGGAGAAGGATATGGGGACGACCAACGGGATTGAGGTCAGTCCGACCGAAGATGTGTTGTATGTCAACGAGTCTGTGCAGCGCACAATCTGGGCTTATGACCTTGACCGAGATGGCCAGATCAGCAATAAGCGGCTCTTTAAGCAATTTGAGGACTTTGGCATGGACGGCATGAGATGCGATGTGGACGGCAATCTTTATGTTACACGCTTTGGCAAAGGTACGATTGTGGTTCTCTCACCGCAAGGCGAAATGCTTGAAGAGATCCTGCTTACAGGAAAAAACTGCACGAATCTTACCTTTGGCGGTCCTGACGGATGCACCGTATATGTCACAATTGCAGATCAAGGGAATGTAGAAATGTTTGAAGCGAAGCGTCCTGGGCGCTGCCGCGCATTGCTGAGCAAGTAAGCGATGGTTCCATGTTGAAGAAGCCTCAGACCTTGAAGACAAGGGGACTGAGGCTTCTTTGTCATGAATTATTTCTCGGGAAAGCGCAGCATTCGCCAAAACGAAACATCCATTAAGAGTTTTATGTTGATCCACCGCGATTCTTGACGAGTCAAGAAAATCTAGGCTGCTTGTGAGCTAGTGTGCATATGCACTTAGTTAGGGAAGATTTTGGCGATTGCAGCCTTCAATACACTTGCAGAATGTTCAAGCTGCTGCTGTTCCTCAGGCGATAGATCAAGCTCAATAATATCCTTGACGCCATCGCGGTTAATGACAGCCGGAACCCCGATATAGAGGTCATCCAAGCCGTATTCTCCTTCAAGAAGGACAGATACGGATACGATGCTGTTCTCGTTGCGAAGCACGGCCCGTGTCAATCGAGCTAGTCCCATGGCTATGCCATAGTAAGTAGCGCCTTTGCGCTCAATGATGTGATAGGCTGCATCTCGAACACTGACAAAGATGTCTTGCAGTTCTTCCTTGGAGGGCCCGTTGTGGCGTTCGATGTAATCGTTTAATGGCATACTGGCAATGTTGACATGGCTCCACACGGGAAGTTCAGTATCGCCATGCTCACCCATAATGTATGCGTGAATGCTTCTTGGATCGACTTGGAGCCTGGATCCAAGCTCGAAGCGAAGTCTTGCACTGTCAAGCAGTGTTCCTGAACCGATAACGCGGCTAGCAGGCAAGCCGGAGTATTTCCAAGTTGCATATGTAAGGACATCAACAGGGTTCGTCGCAACAATAAAGATGCCGTCGAAGCCTGATTGCATAACAGAATCCACGATCTTCTTAAAGATCGCCGCATTCTTGCTGATGAGATCCATGCGTGTCTCACCAGGTGCTTGATTGGCTCCTGCTGTGATTACAACGATGTCCGCATCTTTGCAATCCGAATAATCTCCGGCCCATATTCTCATATTACTTGCAAAAGGTATGCCGTGATTCAAATCAATGGCATCGCCTTCTGCTTTTTTCTGATTAAGGTCAATAATAACAAGTTCTGAAGCGATCCCTTGATTGAGCATGGCAAAGGCATAGCTGGCTCCGACAAATCCTGAGCCGATCAAGGCGACGCGCGACACTTTCGCATTTGGTGTCATAAGGAAGTGACCCCTTTCAACATAGATGGAATTTAATCATCTTAATTTTAACCTAAATAAGAGAAAATATAAATCGCATCTTGAATAGGGAGGGGGGGTATGATAGAATGAATACAGAAGGAGGGCATCCGTGATGAGTGATTCGAAGCAACATGATTCCATGACAGAACAGCATGCTTGTTCAGACGACGAGCATTGCTGCGGTGCTCATTCTGAGCGCAAGAGCCATCATTCAGAAGAGATGAAGAAGAAGCTCGTGCATCGCTTGAATCGAATTGAAGGTCAGGTTCGGGGCGTAAAGTCGATGATTGAGCGCGATACGTACTGTGATGATGTTCTGCATCAGATCGCGTCGATTCAGTCAGCTCTGAATGCAGTCGGCCGACTGCTCTTAGAAGGCCACATGAAGAGCTGTGTCATCGAGCGCATTCAGAGTGGGGAAGAAGAGGTATTGGACGAGCTCTTGATTACCATGAACAAGCTAATGAAGTAACGGGTAAGTTTGCGGATAATGTTAACACATTAATTATTCATAGGATATGAACTCAGGAGGTTACAGATATGGTAACAGTAACTTGGAAGGTAGAAGGCATGAGCTGTGGTCACTGCAAGCAGTCCGTTGAGAAAGCAGTGGATGAATTGGGAGTCAAGGGTGAAGTATCCCTTGAAAATAAGACCGTTACCTTGACATATGATGAGAGCAAAGTAACGACAGAGGCCATTAAAGAAGCGATAGAAGATCAAGGGTATGACGTAGCAGCTGAATAATGGTGAAATCAGAAAAATTCCTACTGGCAGGGATCAATCCCAAACCGTTTAGGAATTTTTTTTGTTTCAAATTATAGGTGGAGAGGGTATCTATTCATTACCTATGATACCCATTCATAAATTTTCGTGAAAATGAATGGTTTCTGTCCCTTGGCAGGATGTCAATTGAGATCAGAACATGATATGATCCTAATAGTGGATGTTCATCATGATGATATCCAGCAAGAGAAATGGTGACATTGATATTAAGGGGGATGAACACATGATACTACGAGTGACACCAGAAGCGGTTCAACGATTTCAAAAGGAGTGGGGCTTTGCCTCAGGGGACACTGTTCGAATCTTCGTTCGCTACAGCGGTTTTAGCGAGTCAGGTCCATACTCCTTTGGAATAATGAAGGATACCCCTAGATATCCGGCAGTATTGGTTGAGATTGAGGGCATTTCATTCTTTATGGAGCAAAATGACACTTGGTTCGTGGAGGAAGAGGCGCTTACGATTGCTGAAGCAAATGAAGAAATCGTATTTCGCCGTCATGCTTCTTCATCCGAATTGGATGCAGAGGCTTAATAACTCCTAAGCATCGAAATGATGGCGCTCAATGCTTATTTGAACTGCATGATTTCGAATGTTTTCGATAGATAGTGTGTATATCTCACAGTCGTTTACGGACATTTTGGTCTTCTTATGGGAGGCTAAGATGTCCGTTTTTACATGTTGGGCATCCAGACTGCGGTCTTAAGACACGCAATGAGTGTAAAACGATTAAAGCTCTGCGACACATGGTTCTAGCAGCAAAGCAGGTGCGCAGCAAGGTGGTGGAACCCAATGAGACAGCTAGTTTGTAAGAAGTTTGTCAATATGAGGTGAAACAATAGCGCTGTAGCGTGCGTACAGTGTAATAGATCATGAACCGGAGACCATACCTTATGAACGGGTGTGTTCATCCTATAAGTTAACAGTGATTGACACAGATAACACCTTCTAATACCAATGTGTGAATGTTCCCACTACTGCTAGAAAATATGATATAATGTAATTGTAAGCGATACCATTCTTGATAACGCTGGGTCGCTTGTTTTTCAAAGAAGGGAGATGTTTATTATGAAATGGCTAAAGAAATGGTTTGCTCGCAATAAAACGTCTCACCCGAAACATGACAAGCAGATCGTCGTCACGATCGATGAGGTTCGCAAAGCAATCAATGCGTGGGAGCACGATATGCCCGATCAGATAAAACGCACCCAACTGCTAAGAGAGGATCAAAGCGTTGATTTGGCTCGACTGACGCGATATTTAGGTGGGACAAGCGACCAACGCTTCTATATGTCGAGATTTACTTATCAGCTTTTTGAAGAAACAGACAAGGACATTCCTTACTATATCGACATGGTGCAAGCGGCAGTCGACGATTATATGGATGAGCATCCGAAGCTGCCTGTTATCGAAGGTTCAAGAAATCGCCAGATCCATTATGACCAGTTGATTGCGGGCCATTACTTGAAGGAGAAGCCGTCTATTCCTTTGTTCCTGACGACAGATGAGTTTTTGCTTACGCATGAGCCAGAATGGCATGTCCGTAAGTTACAATAATGGCAATCAAAGAAAAGTGCATGTTCGCTGTACATGCACTTTTTTCGTGTTTAATCGAATATGTAACTGAAAGTTAAGCGTAGCCGAGAAGATTCTTATTCTGAGCAAGCATCAAAAAGGCGGTCGCTTATGGCATTTTCTACAGACGGGATAATAGGTATCATTGCCGCCAATCTGAATCTGCTCTCCGGAATATATTGGCCGCCCTGCCTCATCGATTCTCAAATTCATGGTCGCTTTGCGCTCACAGAACCAGCAGATCGTCTTCATTTCCTCTATTTTGTCTGCATAGAGCAGCATGTATTTGCTTCCTTCAAACCATTCATTTTGAAAATCATTTTTAAGTCCAAAGCCCATAACTGGAATATGTAACTCATCTACAATATCGGTCAACTGCTGAATCTGCTCTTTATGCAGGAATTGCACCTCATCAATGAGCACACAGGAAATCTTCTGGGTCTGTGTACGGTGCTCCACAGTATGAAAGATGTTTGTGTCCGGATGAATGGAAATAGCCTTTGCACGAAGACCAATTCGAGAAGACACGTAACCCACTTCATCACGATTGTCCAGGGCAGAGGTGAAGATCAGCACCGATTTGTTCTGCTCCTCATAATTGTGTGCCACTTTCAAGATCTCAATAGACTTGCCACTATTCATGGCTCCATATCTAAAATAAAGTTGTGCCATCCCGTTAACCACTCCTGAATCTAATGTAAACCGAATCTACAAGAACATAATCATACCATATCCCAATGCGAAAAGCTGTATGAATCAACTACCAAAATCAAAGGATACTAGTAGCATATGATGAAATGGAGAGTGGATCATGTTGGATTGGCAGCTGCTTACACAGGTTATCCCCAAGTGGCTGGAGGTAAGCCGCAAGGAGGCTTCATTCGGCAAGGTTGCGACCTATATACCCGGACTTGCTGCAGCACCGCAGCATACGCTTGGGATAAGCGTGATTGGCATTACTGGAGAGGAAATTCATGCTGGAGATTGTGGATTTATGTTTACCCTGCAGAGCATCTCCAAGGTATTCTCGCTCCTCCTAGCTCTTATTGACGCAGGGGAGAACCGTGTATTTGAGAAGGTGGGGATGGAGCCAACGGGCGATGATTTCAACTCTATTCTGAAGCTGGAGCTTGTAGACCCTGGCAAGCCGTTTAATCCTTTTATTAATGCTGGCGCCATCATGATGGCCTCATTGATTGGAGGGAATACGCCAGAGGAAAAGAGCAACCGTCTGCTCAGATTCACAAGAAGGCTAGCAGGTGATGAGTCGCTCACATGGAATGAATCGGTATACGAGTCTGAGCGAAAGACAGCTCATCGCAATCGATCCCTCGCTTACTTTTTGAAGGATAATGGAGTGCTGCTTGATGACGTAGAGGATACGCTAGAGGTATACTTTCGTCAATGCGCCATAGAAGTGAATGCCAAGCAGCTCGCTCGGATGGGCATGATTCTCGTAAACGATGGCAAGCATCCGACAACCGGGGAGCAGCTTATCCCCCGAAGATATATTCAGATCACGAAGACTTTTATGGTCACTTGCGGCATGTACAATGGCTCTGGCGAATTCGCTATTCAAGTTGGGCTGCCTGCTAAGAGTGGAGTGTCTGGCGGCATTCTAGCGCTGATTCCGGGTCAAGCCGGGTTAAGTGTTATTGGTCCTTCTCTTGAAACGAAAGGAAACAGTATTGCAGGACTTCATTTGTTAAAAACACTTTCCCATAACCTGCAGTTGAGCATGTTTTGAAGCAGGTTCTCATGAGTTCAGTGTCACCATAGACAAGGCTCCGTGCATAGGCTGTCTAGAAGAACGGAACGATAAGGGGCTCCTCTGAATGAAACGTAGGCACAAGCAGACACGCGGTGCGAAGCTGCCGGATCGATCGGTTAAGGTGAGGAATGCTGATCTTAGACCAGATGTCTATCCGTCCGTTCAGCCGGATACCTTTGCAGCATCTGCCAGCACATCGCTTGTGCTGGTCGAGCAGGCAGCGAAATTCTTGCGGCACGTTAGAGATTATAAGCCTTATGCCGCGCAGTTGATGGATGCCGCCCAGCGCGGCAATCAGTCCGAGGTCGAGCGGCTGATCCTGACTCAAGTGGATCAGGTGAAGGTGGATACAACGTATACACCTGATGCGATTAAGGTGACCTTTCATCGGAGTCGGAATGATCTTCAATGCTGCAAGCTTGATATCATCCTGCAATGGAACCCATGAAAGTCAGTTAGTCGGAACCATATTGTTCAGCAAGCACAAGGATAAACATGCTTGCTGTTCTCATTTCTCCTTTAATGGGACATGCCTGCAACAACCGTTGAGCTGCTTTCCATATGAAGGTTGTGCATTCTTTCCTTTTGATAGTAACATATGGGTGAGATCGCTAATTTATCTTCATTAAGATGACAGCATGGGGGGAGTACATGATTCATATCGGTTTAGCCGGCTGGGGGGACCATGATGATCTATACGCAGAAGGTACTCGATCAAAGGATAAGCTGTCCCGCTATGCCGCACATTTTCAGGTTGTAGAATGCGACAGCACATTCTATGCGATACCTTCGCAATCCGTGGTCGAGCGATGGATCGAGACGGTGCCAGAACCGTTTGGGTATGTGGTGAAGGCCTATCAGGGCATGACTGGGCATCGAACCTATAAGCCTTATTATGAGAGTGGGAAGGAAATGTATCAGGCGTTTGTTGAGATGGTAGCGCCTATTCAGGCAGCGGGAAAACTGAGCGCAGTGCTGATGCAGGTTCCGCCTTGGTTTGATTGCACACGCACTCATGTGGACATTTTGAGAAGAGCTAGAGAATGGCTGCAAGATTTGCCGGTTGCGCTTGAATTCAGACATCAGAGCTGGTTCCGGGATGAAATGCGAGAGAAGACATTGGAATTCATGAGAGAAGAGCAGTGGATCCATAGCGTATGTGATGAGCCGCAAGTATCCGAGGGCTCTATTCCGATCGTGTTGGAAAGCACAGATGAACAAATGACAATCGTCCGATTCCATGGACGCAATGCATCTGGATGGGTTAAGCAGGAGGACAAGGATTGGCGTGAGGTACGATATCTGTATCAATATTCGGAGGCAGAACTAAGCGAGTGGGTGGATCATGTCATTTGGCTTGAGCAGCATTCTAAGCAGGTCGTCGTTATTTTCAACAACAATTCAGGCGGTCATGCTGCTCGGAACGCAAAGCAGTTTATGGAGCTGCTAGGGCAGCATACAGCGCCGTTGGCTCCACGGCAGATCAGTCTATTTGATTAGGGCAGGAAGATTGTATAGGACAGCTAGGGCCATCTGAGGCAGGCAAATAGATGAGAAACACCTAGCTGTCAGGTGTGGATGGTTGTGATCATGTTGGCGGTCCTTTCTGTAGAATGTTAGGCGGCAATGATGGTTTGGCAGACCGTATACAGCTTTTTGCAGCGCTCTTCACATTCAAATGCGTAGGGCTCATCGATCTGGGCACACAGCTTGGCGCATGATGAGGCTACTTCGGCACAGAGACTGCTTGCTTCGACCGCATAATGGCTTTGGCGGGTCATTAAGGACAAAGTAAGCATGCACGTATCTACGCAATCTCTAAATTGATTCAAGATCGGGATTCTTTTATACAGATCTTCTTGCTGCAAGGTTTGGCTGATGCAGACGTTGCAGGCTTCAATAACTTCGTTGCAGGCGTCTATCACAGCACGATATGGATTTTGAGTAATCATTATTCTAGCTCCTATCCGGCATTGGTATCTCTAATCTGAGATGATGGGATCACAAATGATCTTAAACATCATTAACATCATTTGCATGATCTTGAAACACCAACAGGCATGCATAGAGCAGGAAGCAGATCTTCTAAAGCTTACATAAGCAGGCTGATGACCTGTTGAACTGCGGATGCCAGACGGCGCAGGAATATGATGGGTCGCAAAAAGAGATGCCCTTGGCAGCCAGAATGACAGCCCAGAGCATCCCGCTTGAATTATGGATTACGACGTCTTCGGATGGAGGTCTTCACAATTCCCCAAAGAGTGGTTATCGTAAGAACCAAGCTGACAGCGATGCCGATGAATGTGACAACCAGCGCTAAATACTCGAAGACGGAATAATGCTCCGCTCGTTTCCAATGAATAGGGTATTTCAAGTCATCGATGACCTGATTCATGCCATAGATGCCGCTGATCACGGTGAAGATCGTCAGAATCCGCAGCATATAATCCGACCGCTTGCTGGTCGTGTTCGATTGATAGTCATACAAGGCGGACAAGGTTTGCTTTACATCCTTCAGCAGCTCATCATTGCCGTGCATTCGCCTTAGCAGTTGAAAGACATCCTGCAACTGGGACTCGGATACCATCTCACGATAATAGAAGCGGGAAGAGAATAAGGTAATGCCTCGGATCAACTCCTCTACGCGGTCCCGATTGCTGTCCAGCTGCAGCCTGCCATAATGATTGGACAGCTTAAGCAGCACAATCTTGTGGAACAAATTAAGCAGGAAGATGTAATAGTATCGTCCATACATCTCATTGGCAAGCGTAATCGTTCGTCCATGCGATGCATTTGTCATGCAGCTCAACACATGCTCGTCTGCGACATAATAGGTATTAGGCGCCCATCGCTCGTATATTCTGCGTTTGACAAACTCGGCAATATATTCGGGGCTGCTCGACCCGATATAGGCTTCATTTTGAGCATTGAAGCCGTGCAGGCGTACAGCGCGGAACAGATCGGCATTCGTGATCGTCTCATCGGCAGGGAGCCCATACAAGCTAATCGTAAACATGCGTTCATTGATAAAAAAAGGCAGCCGCTCAAAGGATGTGTCTTCTTTGTCTTCATCATCCAGCCAATGCAGGAGATCAGGCAGCAGCTCTTCATTGAAAAAGGACAAGATCTCATCATATATGGCGTTCTTGCTTTTGATATAGCTGAGTTCATCCTTCGGTTCAAGGTTCTCAAGCGCTCGGAATCGTCTTGCGAACTCCAGCGACTCGCTAAATGTACAAGGCCGGGTCAGCGCTGTACGTATGGTAAACATGCCGATCTCATAGGGACATAGCACAATATCGACGGAATGAATATGAAAGGGAAGAATGCTATTTGGCGTCAGCATCTCGTAGTCTTCATTTACAATTTTGGAATAACGCTGAAAGCTAAGTGCGTCCTGCGTATTTGAGGGAAAGAGAAATTGATTCGTAAACGGCAAAAACAAATGTTCCAGTTCACGGTGTGAGATCTGATGCTTTTCTCCATAGAACGCATTTTCAAGCTTTGTATTTCGAATATCGAACGGGACAAATCCCCGCTGTTCGAGGTCGGCGCGCATTTCTTTGTATGCGGACTTGCGTATGGAAAACGGAAAGATAAACTGATGGATGACGGTATTCGCATCCTTTTCCTTTAATGTGATTGGTGACATAACCATCTCATCTCCATTTAATTGTACATTTGATTAGCTTAGCCATATCTATCATGAACTATTTCAATATTTATGACTATAGTCCAATCGTTCAGCATCGTTTCAGGATAGCATCTAATGGCCATCGGCTTGAGAATCAGCTTTCAACTGTTGAGATGTCCATAAACAAAGACTTATGGTTCATATTAAGCTTTCTGGCACCTTTTCGAAACAACAACGGAATATGGGGTTGGAATCTTCGATTATAAGGAGATGTTCTCATGACTTTGGGAAGCCTCAGCGTTACTCTAGGTTAGTGATGTTTACGGCTATTATTAAACTAGAAGCTAGAGGTGCACAGATGAAGCTGACGATCCATAAGGAGTCCTTACAAGAAGGCAAGCAATTTATCATCGACCACATGATCCAGTTTAATCAAGGACATTTTCCAGTAGAGTTAAGATCAAATTATGAAGCGATTACACTGCTGATTAAGGATGAATGGGGGCGCTGCTGTGGAGGGCTCATAGGGGAAATATGCTGGAACTGGCTGCAGGTGGACTATATTTATGTAGCAGATGAGATTAGGCATACAGGCTATGGCACGAAGCTATTGCAGACAGCAGAGCGGATGGCGAAGGATAAGGAGTGTGCGTTTGCGAAGCTCGATACGCTGAGCTTTCAAGCATTGGAATTCTATTTGAAGCAAGGCTACGAATGCTTTGGACAGCTGGAGAATGCAGGCGGGTATACGCATTATTATTTGAAAAAGGATCTATAGCAGGTTGAGATGGACTTCGGTGATCGTTTTTTTTATACTGAATATATAAAATTTACCATTCGGTTGGGAGAGGATTGCCGCGATGTCGACTCTTCAGCGTGAGTCCCAAGAAAAACAAATGGTGATAAAGAAGAATCTGTCCATGAGGACAAGCGTTTTCTTTTTTATTGTATTTCTTGTATTTACAGTACTTATTGTCCGTCTTGCTATTTTGCAGTTTGTTGAGGGTGAATCCTTGCGAGAAAAAGCTCAAGGCATAGGCCAGAATCCAACATATATCGCCTCCATCAGAGGGTCAATCTATGATGCAAGCAACAATCGAATTGCGTATTCCGTACCCACGCAATCGCTGTACTTTCGCATTGAGAAGCAATATGCGGAGGAGGAAGTCGTAGAGCTCGCGACACGCCTTAAGGAAGTATTGGACACTTATGGGGACAAAGAAGCCCAGCCAGTATCCGTAGAAGAGCTGGTTCGCAAGCTGGACATTGAGGGGAAACGAACGTATGGCTTCCTGCCTCGCCAGATCAAGATTGATCTTTCTCAGCAGGAGATTGCTTACTTTCTTGAGAACAAACAAGCATTTCCGGGCTTTGAGGTGCTTGAGGAGGGCATAAGACAATACGATCCTTCCCTGATTGCGCCACAGCTAGTAGGCTATCTAGGAAGGTACAGCGGCCTAAATATGGAGCGGTACCCTTATTATCAGCAGCTTCTTGAGACAGAGGAGACTGCAAAAACGTATCTGGATACGGAGTATGTAGGCGTTGCAGGACTTGAGTATATGTATGAGAGCGAACTGAAGGGTTCTAATGGCCAGAAGACCTTTATCGTGGACAGCTTAGGCCGCGTAGTTGGAGCGGGAGATTATGTGAAGCCGATCAAGGGGAACAATCTTCATCTCACCATCCATCCTGAGATCCAAAAGCGTACACAAAAGAAGATTGAGGAGCATCTTGTTAAAATAAGGAAATCCTCGCAGCGATATGAGCGGGCCCCTAACGCAATAACAGGCTATGCGGTCGCGATGGAAGTGAAGACAGGAAATGTGATTGCCATGGCCAATGTTCCGCAGTATGACCCTAATATTTGGCGCAATGGGATAACCGAAGAAGAGCTGAAGGCATTAGGCTCGAATATGAACAATGGAACCATTACAGAAGTATTTCAAGACTACGGGAGCAAGAAGGAAAATAACCGCCATCCTTCTTCCTTTGTCTATCTTGGCTCTACAATCAAGCCGCTAACCGTGCTCATTGGCCTTCAAGAGAAGCTGATTACACCGGATACATCTTATCAGGATATCGGCTATGCGATGATTGGCCGTAAAGGCAGTGAGCAGCGAATCGGGAACTCGGACTCTCATGCATACGGTCGCATGGACCCGGCTACCGCAATCGCTAAGTCCTCTAATGCTTTTATGATCGATAAGATCGGCAATCCTCTATATATGAAATATGGAAAGGAAAAGGGGCTTGAGGTTTGGGACCGCTATATGAAAGCGTTTGGCCTTGGAACAACAACTGGCAGCGGCTTGCCGCGAGAGTCTCGAGGGATTCTTGATTACATGCAGGAGGGGCAGACCGGACAGGCTGCCTTGGCGTATGCTTCCTTTGGACAGCAGGGCAAGTATTCTACGCTGCAGCTGGCGCAATATACGGCCACGTTAGCCAATCACGGCAAACGGCTCAAACCGCAATTTGTGACGCACATTACAGACGCTGACGGTCGAACGGTCAAGACGATAAAGCCAGAAGTGGTGAGCGAGATCGAATTTGACGAGCGTTACTGGAAAGAGATTGAAGCTGGCATGAAGCGGGTGAATATGCACGGCTTTGAGGATGTCAGCTATGAAGTGGTGCGGAAGACCGGAACGTCTCAGCAATGGGTGGCAGGAGGCATTGTGGAGAATGCGGTCTTCATCGCGTATGCACCTGCCAAGGACCCGAAGCTTGCCGTGGCTGTGGTGGTGCCGGAGGGCGGATTTGGCGCTTATGGTGCAGCTCCAATCGCAAGAGAGATCTTTGACAGCTATTTTGAGTTGTATGGCTTCTAGGCGATATGGACAAAGTTAAGGACCGCAGCTGCTGCGGTCCTTTTTGAGTATCGTAAAAAGGGTGAGTGAGAATGGATTGAGGCAGGGGAGGGGGGCCTAGCGTTTCTTGTTCTTCTTGTGCTTGCGATTGCGGCGCATTCCTTTGCTGACGACGCCTTCTTGCGGCTCGTTGGGGAATTGCACACCTGTTTCATTCTGCTGGCCTTCACGCACTACACAAACAGGCTTATAGATCGGAATCTTGTGCACGCGTCTTACGACTTCGATTGGTTGTATGACAGGAATACATTCGTACTCGCAAATATCTTCATAGACGACAATGGGTTCTCTCTCGATCGGACTAACTTGATTCCGATTGCACTTGCTATGCGCCATGACAACATCTCCTTTACCGTGATGATGCCATCATATGTTGAAATGCTCTAGACGGGTTGTTTACTCGCCCTGTTCTTGCAAAAACATCAAAAATGGGTTGCTGACAGCATAAAGAAGCCCGAGGACCATATGGTTCTCGGGCTTGCGTCATGAATGATTCTCTCATCAACTGCAAGAGAGGGTCATCTTCATTAAGGTGTCAAGATGCAATCATGAATTGCAAGCGCAGTTCAGCACTGGCTTCCGGGCGGCTTGTGTTTCATTCAAGCGGCGCACTTGTGTATGATAGGGAGCATTAAGGAGCAGATCGGGCTGTTCCTTAGCCTCCTGAGCGATCTGGATCAAGGTGTCAATGAATGCATCCAGTGTTTCCTTGCTCTCCGTCTCTGTAGGCTCAATCATCATGCACTCCTCTACATTAAGCGGGAAGTAGATGGTAGGCGGATGGAAGCCAAAGTCGAGCAGACGCTTCGCTACATCAAGCGTGCGCACACCGTACTGCTTCAGCGGACTTCCAGAAATGACGAATTCGTGCTTGCATACACGCTCGAATGGAAGTTCGAAATAAGGTGCAAGGCGGTGCATCATATAATTGGCATTGAGCACGGCGCACTCCGATACGGTTTTTAATCCTTCTGGGCCATACGTGCGGATATAGGTGTACGCTCGAACCAAGATGCCAAAGTTGCCGTAGAACGCTTTGACACGCCCAATCGAATCTGGACGGTGATAATCAAAGGCGAATGTTCCGTCGCTTTTCTTAATGACGATCGGCTTCGGAAGATAAGGCACAAGCTTCTCCTTCACACCGACAGGCCCTGCACCTGGACCACCGCCGCCATGAGGCGTGCTCATTGTCTTGTGAAGGTTCAAGTGCACGACGTCAAAGCCCATATCTCCAGGTCTTGCAATCCCCATAATGGCGTTGGAGTTGGCTCCATCATAGTACAGGAGGCCCCCAGCCTCATGAACAATATCGGCAATCTCCAGGATATGTTCTTCGAACAAGCCGAGCGTGCTTGGGTTAGTCAGCATCAGAGCAGCAGTATCAGGGCCAACCGCTGCACGAAGCGCGTCCAGATCCACGAGTCCGTCTTCATTGGACTTGATTGTGACAGTGTCTAGCCCTGCGGCCGTAGCACTTGCGGGATTCGTGCCATGGGAAGAATCCGGAACGATAACCTTCGTGCGTGTTTCTCCGCGTGCTTCATGATAAGCGCGAATCATCATAAGCCCAGTCCACTCTCCATGGGCGCCGGCTGCAGGCTGCAAGGTAACCTGATCCATGCCCGTTAAGGCGGCGAGGTCATTTTGCAAGATGTACATCATCTCAAGCGCACCTTGAATGCTCGATTCAGGCTGGTAGGGATGGATCTTTGCGAATCCAGCAAAGCGAGCGGTGTCCTCATTGATCTTCGGGTTATACTTCATCGTACAAGAGCCTAGCGGATAAAAGCCGTTGTCGATGCCAAAGTTGCGGCGTGAGAGCTCAGTGTAATGGCGGATCACATCCACTTCGTATACTTCCGGCAGCTGTGCAGGTTCGCTGCGCAAATAAGAGGATGGGATTAGGCTATCCAGCTGCTCCTCAGGAACATCGCACTCAGGCAATGAATACGCGACGCGCCCCTCACGGCTCATTTCGAAGATGAGCTTCTTATCAGGAGCTTGATGCGAGCTGGCCTGCTTCATCGCTTCTGCTTGTGTAACCACTGCATCTGTACCGTTTGATTGTGTCATGCAAGAACCTCCTCCAGCAGAGCTGCAAACTCGTCGATTTCTTCCTTCGTGCGGCGCTCGGTAACCGCAATAAGCATATGGTGCTTCAGCTCATCATAATGAAGTCCCAGATCATATCCACCGATAATGCCTCTTGCAATAAGCTTCTCATTAATAGCTTCAACGGACACATGCGGCGGCAGCTTCAAGACAAACTCATTAAAGAAAGGGGCTGAGAACGCAAGCTCTAGGCCTTGTGCCTCATGCAAGCGCTTCGAAGCGTAATGTGACTTCTGAATATTTAGACCCGCTACCTCGCGAAGTCCTTCCTTGCCCATCGTCGATAAGTAGACGGACGCGCACAGTGCGAGCAGGGCTTGGTTGGAGCAAATATTGGATGTAGCTTTTTCACGTCGGATATGCTGTTCACGAGCTTGCAGTGTTAGCACAAAGCCGCGCTTGCCATCAATATCCACCGTCTGGCCCACAATCCGTCCAGGAATTTTGCGCATCAACGATTCGGTTACCGCAAAGAATCCGCAGGTAGGTCCGCCAAGAGCAGCATGAATTCCGAATGGCTGCGCATCCCCGACTACAACATCGGCGCCAAGCTTGCCAGGAGATTCAAGCAAGCCAAGCGATATAGGATTGGTGCTCATAACGAGCAGGCCTTTGTGCTGATGTATGATCGGCTCGATTGCGCGAACATCTTCAATGCAGCCTAAGAAGTTAGGAGACTGGATCACAACCGCGGCAGTATCCGCGCTAACAGCAGCCTCAAGCTTCGCAAGGTCGGTGACTCCATTTTGCATGTCGATCTCAACGATTTCTAGGCCGAGCCCGCGTGCTGTAGTATGCACGATCTCACGAGCTTCAGGGTGAACCGTCTTGGAGATGATAATCTGCTTGCGCTTGGTATGCTGAGCTGCAAGCGAGCTAGCCTCGCCGAGAGCGGTTGCTCCGTCATACATACTAGCATTGGCAACAGCCATTCCTGTTATTTCACAAATATAGGATTGGAATTCAAAGATCGCCTGAAGTTCGCCTTGGCTGATCTCAGGCTGATAAGGCGTATACGCTGTATAGAATTCAGAACGAGAGATCACGTGATTGATCACGACTGGAACGTGATGATCATAGATCCCAGCTCCAAGGAAGCTGGTGTAGCGATCAAAATCAGCATTTTGATCGGAAAGGCTGCGCATATGCTTCAAAAGCTTGGCTTCATTCAGCGCTTCAGACATTGGAAGCGTGCCTTGATAGCGGACAGATTCAGGAATGTCGTGGAACAGTTCATCGACAGATGAGATGCCTATGACATCGAGCATTTCCGCTTGATCTTGTTCTGTCATCGGGATATAACGATGCTTCTGCTTCATAAGATTGAACTCCTTCTCAGGTCGTAATATCGAGATCCTTGCAGTCCATTCATCGCTTAAGGGGCAATTGGCCGCCATCAGCATGCACAGCTGAGCCGAGCAATATCATGGAGGTGCTATGAATATAGTTGAAGCCAATAGGTGTTAGGTGCGTTTATAAAATGGCGCCTTGATCACTTTAGCCTTTAGTTTCTTCCCGCGTATTTCCACGAATACTTCAGTATCGATTGCTGCGAAGTCTTTGTTGATGAGCGCAAGGCCTAAGTTGCGTTTTAAGGTAGGGGACTGTGTCCCTGTTGTGACTTCTCCTATCAGCTCCTCACCGGCATATACAGGGTAGTGTGAGCGCGGAATGCCTTTGTCGATCATCTCGATGCCAACAAGCTTTCTTGGGGTGCCTTCTGCCTTTTGCTTGAGCAAAGCCTCTCGTCCAATAAAATCATCTTTGTCGAGCTTGACGAAGAAGCCAAGTGATGCTTCTAGCGGCGTAATGTCTTGAGACAGCTCTTGACCGTAGAGCGGCAATCGAGCTTCAAAGCGCAGCGTATCACGCGCACCCAAGCCTGCTGGAAGCAGTCCATGCGCTTCACCTGCTTCTAAGAGCGCCTGCCATAGTGCCTTGGCATCCTGTGCGTCAATATACATCTCAAAGCCATCTTCGCCCGTATAGCCGGTGCGGGAGACAAGAGCTTCTGTTCCTGCCACCTGAACCTTCTCCATAAAGTGAAATGGCTTAAGCTGATTCAATGCTGCATCGGTTAGCGGTTGAATAATCGCAAGAGCTGCTGGACCTTGAAGCGCAAGAAGCGCCATGTTTGCAGAAGCATTGGTAAGCGATACGCCCGTCTCAGGCAAATGCTCAGTGAGCCATGCAAAGTCTTTGTCGATATTAGACGCGTTCACGACGAGCATGTAGCGATCTTGGGCAAGTCGATAAACGAGCAGATCATCCACCACACCTCCATTAGGGTAGCAGAGCAACGTGTATTGTGCTTGACCGTCTGCGATTCTTGTTACATCATTGGTTGTCATGTGCTGGATGAAGGCTTCAGCACCTTCACCTTCAACGAAAAACTCACCCATGTGAGACACATCGAACAAACCAGCGCGCTCACGTACAGCTTCATGCTCCTTTTGAATACCATAAAATTGCACGGGAAGTTCCCACCCGCCAAAATCAATGCAGCGAGAACCTTGTATATCCGCGTACAGAGGGAATATAGGCGTGCGTTTCAATTCCGTCATGTGATCACCTCGTCATCCTTGGCTTAATATGCATACTAAAGAAGGACAGTCCAAAGAAACGTGCTCCCGTTGTGGCAGCTGCTTCGATGGCTCTGTCCTTGGTACCTGAGAGTGTCCTCCTAGCTTAGTCATGATTGCTGCCAATCATAAGCTGCTGCATAGGAGTTACCCCTTGGGTGATCCTGTCCGAGAATGGCAGGATGCTCTCCAGAGGTGCGTCCGGTAAAAGTCCTTTTGCCTGAGAGATTCACCGATGCTTCGGCTTACTCCTTCGGCGTTACGATAGTGCTGTAATCTCTCCCTTTACCTTCATCCGCATATTAGTATTTATTGTCCTACCTACATTAATACTTGAAGCTTCCTGACATTGTCAATCCATTTATTACATTTTTGCTAAAAAGAAAGGTATGTATTGACAGTTATCTATCAGGTGCAATACCCTATAAGTGAATTGCACAGCAGCTTTACGTTATAATTAAAAATGAACAGGCAACTTGAAAACCAACGCAGCAGTCATTACACATCAGATGAAGAGAGGTACAGGGATGAGCGAAATTAAGGACAACCTATTGTACAGTGAAGAGCACGAATGGGCGCTCATTGTGGATGAGAACACCGTTCGCGTGGGCATTACAGACCATGCTCAGCATCAATTGGGTGATATTGTATTTATCGAGTTCCCTGAGATTGGAACGACGTTGACATCAGGAGACAGCATGGGCTCCATTGAATCTGTAAAGACGGTTTCTGAGCTGTATATACCGGTATCTGGCAAGGTCACGAAGATCAACGAAGAGCTCGAAGCATCGCCTGAGCAGGTCAATGAAGATCCGTACGGACAAGGCTGGATAGCTGAGATTGAAGTCGAAGGTTCGATGGAGGAAGCATTGAAGCACTTGTTGTCTCCAGAGAAGTACGGAGCATTGACCGAATAAGCGGCGATAACAGCGTAACGAGATTATGTTCAGCGATTTGAAGAATCTTTGAACCGCAAGCCCTAGCATAGTGGAGCAAAATGCTCCTATCCGGCTAGGGCTTTTTTACATGCCGCTTTCTTGTTAATCCTTACAAAAGTACAGGTGAAATGGCTGGGTGTTATGTGCAGGTTGTGTTTAGATTTGAAATGGTCGCGTGAAAGCTCTATGATATGATGAAAGAGATGGAAAAACATCGTCAATTCGTATATAATTTTTGTTTTACACCGCTGATTCGTCAGCATGAAGAGGGAGCATCGTAGTTACAATGAAAAACCATTTCATCTTTGCATGGACACTACTTGCTGCCGTCATTGTACTCTTATTGGTTATGTTCGGAATGACTTGGTATGAGGAGAATCAATTGTCCTCGCAAGATGACGTCATTACTGAGCATCAGCTTGCCCTTGCGCAGTTTAAGGCTGATATGCATCTAGAGATTCAGCCGGTTAGAGGAGATCGTGAGGCTCCTGTTCAAATTGTTGAATTTGGAGACTACAAATCTCCATATAGCAAAGAGTGGGAGGAACAGGTTTACCCGAAGCTTGCGAAGGATTACATCGAGCCAGGGCACGCTGCGTATTACTTTCTTCACAATCCGCTGCCCGATATGGATTCGCATTTGGCGGCTAGAACGGCCGAGTACTTGATGGATCAGGATGAGAAGCTGTTCTGGCGCTTTCATACATTAATGTATAAAAAGGAAGGCTTTCTTCAGTATCGCTGGGGGACAGAGGCTTTCTTGATTGATTTGGTGAGAGTGTATTTTCCCGAAGTAGACATTCAATCCTTTATTCAGCTGTATCAGCGCGAGAATGTACTGAGCATGGTCTTAAAAGATCAGGAAGCAGCTAAAAAATACGGAGTCGAGTACAATCCCACGATATTTGTCAACGGTAAGCAGGCAGAGGATTCCTCCTATGAGTCCTTGCGCAGACTGATCGATAAGGAGCTGCTGTTGAGCAGAAAGTAAGCTGCTTTGTGACAGGGTTTAAATAAGGGAGCCTACCAGCATATGGTGGCTCCCTTATTTGTTTATCGGAGCACAGGGGCATCCCACAGCAAGTAGTGTCTTGTGAATTGCCGTGTGGAGATTCCAATGCGAATGTCCTCTTTTTCAAAGATGAGCACAGAACCTAATTGTTCTTGCAGCTGCCATCCTCTATCATCCATATAGTTCTCTATGATCGCAAAGCGATTGCCGCTTAGGTTTTTGGAGATGTAACGCTTGATCTCACCGGTTTGCTCGATAAGCGAATAATCCAGTTGTTCGAAGTGTAATCGGACGATTGCTTTTAAAATGGAAAAGGGATGTTCTTCTTGAGAGAGGACGCTCCAAAAGGTAAGCGCGGATAGGATAATGGCGAGGCTGAAAAGAATGAGCAGGACCAGAAGGCTATTCCGCCAGAGCCTCCGTTGCTGTGACTGGGATGTATTGATTGCAGATTCCTCCTTGGAGATATTTCCTAGAACAGCGAGGGCAAACACTCTCATAACGAGAGTGCTCCTATATAATTAAACGCAGGACAGTGGAAAAAGTTGTTATTATTAGCAATATAATTTCAGTAAACCAACGCTATATTCAATGAAACCGCGAATCGGGCAGCCAGAGCAAGCAAATTTTTCTTTGGATTATATGGAAAAGTATGTAATATATACATAGGTGTTTTGTTAAAATGATATTTCTTGAGGGGAGAGTACCGCATGAAGGCCAGCTCCTCTTCATATGTTTGCAATGGATTTCCGTATCCTAGAGATTGCTTAATACTGGGCCTCATCATGAGAAAAAGGTGACTCATCCATGCTAATGAAGATGAATCACCTCGTCAGTGAAGCAAGCGCAATAGGGTGTTTAGAACGGTTCCATGCCTAGGGTGTCGACTTTCTCTCCTGTGATATCAACGTCCATGCGAGCGGTGATCTCACGGTAATGACCAGCGCGGCGTTGGACAGGGCTTCCTTCTGTCTCTCCAAGATTAGCCTCAAGCCCATTCAAGACCATGATGGAGGCGCCAAAGCCTGCCTTCAGCCCTTTTGCTTTCTCAGCCTCATTTGGCTTCCATCTGCCAACCATGACATCATGTGCTGACGGCTTAGGCGCTTGCGGGGTCATCCAGAATAAAATGGCTGTCATGTAGCCAATCTTCCCGTCCTGAGAGACGATCTCGGGATGTTTGAGCAGAACGCTCTTATCACCATAGATGATGGAGCTGAACAGTCCGTAGTTAAAGTTCCAGCTCAGCATAATCGGTCCGCGACCATAATAACGCTTGCCTCGAGCACCCGGATATTCGTAGCGGGAAGCAGGATCTACAAATGTTGACATGTTCTGTCCCGTTCTTCCTGCAATGTTCTCATTCCAGAATAATCCCCAACGAAGCGGACCGCCTGGTGCTGTCGCCCATCCGCCGCCGGTCTCATGGGATAGATTCGCTAGAAATGCGGCTAGCTCACGCTTGCGATCGCGCTTGAAGCCTTCTTTTAGGAAGGTGCCGCAGTCTACGATTACAGTCTCGATTTCCTTGTTTAGGTTTTCCTTGGCATTGAACTTGGCAGAACGCATGACCAAGGTCTCTACTCGTGCTTCTTTGTCCAGTCTATGTATTTCCTGCTCGGTGGTCCCTTTTCGCGTACTGATCTTGATTTTTAAGTTCGATACATCTGCCACTGCTTTTATCAAATTGTAATAGGAGAAGTAATCTGCTTGATCTTCTTTGTAATATTCCTTTCCTTTTGCGACCTTGTGCCATTCTGCTGAGCCGAGCCGATAAGGAAACAGCTCTTCGAAATCTTGTTCTGGAAGTGCGGTTTTGACCGCTTCAATGGCTTTGTCTGGCGTATAGATCGGATCGATATCGTCCCAATCTGCAACAAGATCCTTATGAGAGAGCAAGCGATGCTCGCCGACCGATAGAGGGCTTCCCTTATGAAGGTAAGCGCTGTCATTTTGTGCGGTGTTAGCATCTGCATCCTTCGCTGGCTTTGCAGTTGACGAGGTTGCGATGGAGTCCGCTGCGAGAGCTGGAAGTGGAGTCATGAGGAGTGCCGCACTTACGGCAAGGGATATACTACGCTGAACCACCTTGCTGCTAAAAGGGTACTTTCCTTCAGTCATACACATTCTCCTTACACATATTTTTGGATTGCATAAACACATTAACAATGTTAAAGCGCTTTGTATATAGTCGGCAAAGCCTATAGGGAGAAGTGGATTTTGATGAAAAATGGCAGTGAAGGATGCAGGAGAAACATTGTAGTTGCATGGTTACAGAAGGCGCTTTGATCTTTTGGCATTATGCCGTCGAACAAAGAATGGGGAGAGTCAGCTCGACCCACTTCCATGGTACTATGAGGAAATTTAAAGCGCTCACAATAATACTGATGTGGCATTGGTCACACCGCAACATGATTCTTTCTCGGTATAGTGACAGTGAGATGACCTGCTTATACAATAGAAGAATAAGTGGGTGCCTATTGAACATATCGTTGTGATGAAAGGATGTTTAGCTTGAACCGTACATATCGTCCTCCGGGTATTATCATGAAACTGCTTGCAGGTGTATTGGCATCTCTTACGATTATTGCTGTGCTTGGTATTGGATATGTGGCAGACGGTCAAGTGCCCAGCTTGCTTCATATAGGTGCACTAGTGAATCTGGATCCTTTGTTAAAGGAGGGGCTTGAGATCAACCTTAAGATTTCGCTGATTTTGATCATGCCAATGTCGATATTTGCAGATGCGGTAGCCCTTCATGTCTCGCGGTGGGGTATGATCCTGAGAGGAATTTCAAGTTTTATTTTGTATTTGGCTGTTGGAATGATTGCCGTTTTCTTATATTCCATATTCACGGGAGAGCATTACTTACGTCAGGAAAAAACAGTGTACTTTATAATATTAACAACCTTGTATTGGCTGTATCAATGGTTACTATGGGGGCTTAGCAGAGTATTAGGATTGATCCAACTGTTTGTTAAAAACAAAGATGCATCTGTATAATAGAATGGTGTGAAGGATATGACGGGGAGGGAATTTGTTTGAGTGGAAGCATTTTACTCTTGCTAATTGTTATCCTTGGGTTTGCACCGATTGTATACCGTATCCATAAGCGGCTAGATCGTCTTGAGAAGGCTTTGCAAGAGCAATCGAAGGAAAGGTGATAGATATGAGGCTATTAGGTTCCATAAGTGACATTTATCGTTATCCCGTGAAGTCGTTTGGAGGAGAGCGGCTTGATGCCTGCAAAGTTGAGTCCTATGGCTTGCTTGGCGATCGCAGCTATGCATTCATTGATGAAACAAAGACAGGCTGGAATCAATATGTGACTGCGAGAAAGATTCCAAAGATGCTCAGTTATCAAGCATCGCTGATAGAAGATGCGCCGTCAGCAGCTGGACAGCGTCCAGAGGTAAGGATTACGGGTCCAGATGGTCGCATTCATCATTGGGATCATGAACTGCATCAAGAGATTCAAGCCCTGACGGATGTTAACATTACAATGATGGAATACCTTCCCGCACGTTCAGAGGTGTTGGCAGTTGATGAAGCATGTCTTTTGATTGTGACGGACCGTTCTTTGCGAAGATTGGAGGAGCTGTGGGGAGCGCCTGTGGATGCGAGACGCTTCCGAGGCAATCTTGTTGTTGCGATGAGTGACGATAGGATTGAAGAAGAAGAGCTTATCGGCAAAACGTTAAAGGTCGGCGATACTTTGCTAGAGGTGTACTCGAAGTGCGAGCGCTGCTCCATGATTACATATGATCCAGATTCGATAGCAAGAGATGCATCGCTACTGAAAGTGGTTCACCAGAAGTTGAACACAGAATTCGGTTTGTATGCAAGAGTCAAGCAAGTCGGGCATGTGCAGACAGGAGACTCGGTGACATTATTAAGTGAATAGCAATGCTGCAATGAAAAGACACTTATTGGCTAAGCAATCATGCCGATTCGTGTCTTTTTTCATCTCAAATGAGAATGGGTATTTATAGGATAAAGATTGCGAGAACGCAAATCTCAATTTATAATGATAGAAAATGGTAAAAAAAGAAGAGTTTGAGAATTGATCCGTCGACGGGAACGGCGCATTAGGAATGGGGAAGGAATCAGGAGTAAAGGAGGACGACTATGTGGGCCAGCGCAATCGAGAGCTAATTACAAATATTCTTGTCGTATCATTCGTGCTAAGCGTTGGAGGGGTATTGATCGGTTTCATCCTTACTCAGTATGTTGCTCCAAATCAGCTATATGATCAGAATGGTTTTCTATATGTCATGCTCTTTTTGATTCTATATGTATATAACCAAATTCTAAGCATGATTAATTACGCTTTAGGATGGTTATGGGAATCGATTTGGAAGCGAGTAATTGTATTTCAATTGCTGGGTATCCTAACGCTTTGCTTGATCAGCATTAAGTTTCATGTATTAGCTGGCGCTATTGCTTATTCCTCCTTCTTTTTGTTCGGCATGCTTTCGTTTCGTAATTACTTGAGAGAGAATGAACTGGCTTAGCTTCAACTGCTTAAATGAACGAACATAAAGTGATAGCTGGGCAATATGATGTGACGAAATGGAGCAAACCTCGTCCAGTCCCTCCTTGGAGAGACTGGTTTTTTGTTGGAGTTATCAAATGATTAAGGAATGCACAGGTATTAGAGTTTCTCTGCGATAAGCATGAAGCTCTTAGGAATGCCTTGGTCAAACACGTCAGATGATTGATTGGGCAGCTCCTCCAGCACGTTGACAAACAGCCTTTGACTGGCTACGGCAGTAACAATCTCGCCAAGCGTCCAATGGCGAAGCGATACTTTTTGAGGTGGGAGCAGGGTAGCATTCGGAATAAATTTGTTAAACGCCACCTCTTTTTCAATAAGAGAAGTATCGAAATAATTGCCAGTCACCTTATGCTTGCGAATATTGGCTGTGGTGCCTTTAGATGTGATTAATTTGGTCGTCACAGGATGGAAATCCTGCAGGATGAGCTTGCCTCCAACCCGCAGCAGCTTGTTCACGGTCTGAAACAGAGGTGCTAAATCCTGAAAGTAGTGCAGAATGCCGAATTCCATAAATACGATATCATAAGACGAAGACAACTCCTCTTCAGGCAGATGAAGAACATCGCTTAGAATATAACGAAGGCGTACTCCAGCAGCTTCGGCAAGCTCGGTCGCATATCGCTCATTATCGGAAGAGAAATCGACTACCGTAACGTCAGCACCCAGCAAGGCGAGAGCTACCGCTTTGTTTCCATTTGACCCTAAAAGATTAATAACTCGTTTTCCTTGGAGTTCTCCCATATAAGATAATACCATATCTACTCGTTTGCCCGGATCCTGCTTGATCTTCTTGGCCGCTTCTTCTGGGAGGCCAAAGCGGTGAAGCCAGGCTTCATAAGCCCCTGTATTCCAAGCTTGTTTGTTTTGTTCAGCTTCCAACTAGACTCCTCCAATGATTGTATCTCTGCACATATTCATCATGGATCGAGTCCTGCTGCTATAATCATGATGCGTCAGCTTCGAGAAAAGATTCGTGATGATTAGCTAACTATTGTGTCCCTTTGTACTAGAGACCATCCATATAACCAAAAAATCCAACCGGATAGGATGGCTGCTTGATTAGAAAATGGTATATTAAGGTCACGCATGTTTCAGCCCAGTGCTTTTGGACGAGAAAAATCATAATATTACGCCATCACTGCTGTCAATAAAAAAATGAAGGCAATATCAAGAAGCTGCGACATATTTGTATGGAAGGCAAAAAATATGGGGCTATCAACGTGGTGGTAGAAGATAAGTAGTATTACTATTTTTCTTGCTTGATGGATGCAAATAAAAAGGCATTACGCTAAGAAGCGCAATGCCTGCTATGATCGCTATGGGAGTTGTTCAAACAAAACTTTGATTTTTTGATCTTTGGTTTCTAAAACAAAAATTCCTTTTTGCTGCATCTGATCCAATATCGAATTGGATGCCTTAGCTTCTTCATAGGCTTCGATTGAGTCATACTGATAGATCTTCACGACTTTAAGATCGGAATAGAACATTACGCCGTCAATCGCATCGATCATCTCAAACAGCGGCTTGTCCTTGTTATCTGCTTCTATGCCCTGCTCTTCGAAGTAGCGAAGCACTTCATCGAGCGAGGACGTCTGTAATTCCGCTGTTTTTGTTGTGGCTTGATCGGTCGTTGTTTCATCTGTGGCTGGTGCAGAAGAATCGGCTGGTTCTAATTTTTGTTCGGAAGTATTCGCCGCAGTTGGGCTTGTTTCTTTGGAGTCGGTTGAGCAACCGATGGCAAGCAGCAGCAGCATCATGGTGACAATAAGTAGCAAAATACGTTTCATATTGGCCTCTCCTTTTATGTATGAATATTAGTTCATACGTTCATAATTAGGTTGGGTTTTAAAATGATTTAAAAAATGTATATATATGACTGGAGAAAGGGAGAGTTGCAGCGTGATGAAACCTTTATTTGAGTATAACTGGCTTGTGCGTGAGGAGTGGTTCGATGCTTTGGAGGGACTTACACTGGAAGAGTTGAATCGCTCGCGTACAGGAGGCGTGGGAACGATTAGAAAAACATTCTTTCATATCATGGATGTAGAATACAGTTGGATTAGAGCTTGCATGGGACTTCATGACGATGTATTGACGATAGATGATTATCCTGACCTTGCTTCTCTGCGTGAATTGTCCTTGAAGCTTCGCCAAGAGATTATAGAATATTTGGACAAGCTGGAGAAGAAGAGCAAGGATACGATCATCTTGCCTTCTTGGCTTGCAGGAGAAAGCTACACGTTGGACGAAGTGATTCCTCATATCCTTGTGCATGAGATTCATCATATTGGCCAGCTCTCGGTGTGGGCCAAGGATATTCCAGTCAAGGTAGTGTCCGCAAACTTTATTGGACGTGGACTTGGAAGTGCTTCTAACAATTCGAGCCATATGCCGATATAATCGTTTTATGACAAGCTTTATACCTATTTCGCAGCGGAAAGGGGTTGCAGAGTGAGCATTCGTTTTGATATTCGAGAACTGCAACGGATAAAGGGGCTTCTATTAGAACAATGCATCGAACTGCTCATTGAGTCGGTAGAAGATGGGGCATCAATCGGCTTTTTAGCACCTGTATCGATTGTAGAAGCACAAGCTTATTGGGAGCAAGCTATTGAGCCTGGTGTGCGCTTATGGGGGGCGTTCAATGATCGCAAGCTCGTCGGCTCCGTTCAGCTGCACTTGTCTCAAAAGTCCAACGGGAAGCATCGTGCTGAGATTGCGAAGCTGATGGTGCACCCTCACTATCGCAGACAAGGGATGGCAAGAGCTTTATTGGATGCTGCGCATAATGCAGCTCATGAAGAAGGACGGACATTGCTAGTGCTCGATACGCGTGAAGGCGATCCCTCGAATGCATTGTATCTATCTGCTGGATATCAAGAAGCGGGCCGGATTCCAGACTTCGCCTTGTCCTCAGATGGAAACTATCATAGCACGGTCTTTTATTACAAGCGGTTAGAGCGTAAGTAGGATGTCCGTTAACTGTGTCAACATCATGCGGAGAAAGATTCGCTGCTTCCCATAATCCTGCAGCAACACGGTTCTATTCATACTATGTAGAAATGATTCAGGTTCAGAAAGGGGTGTCTCCTTTGATTGATTTAGCTGTAATCATTTTAGTGCTGATATTGCTGATTGTCTCCTTGTTGTTTATTTATCGTGGATTCACAAGTCAGCGTACCTCATCAGCGATGCTTCTGTGGCTCGGCTTCGGATTGCTTGCAGCCATTCTTCTATTTGTTGTCTTTGGGGCGCTTATGTGGGGGGCTGTCCAGCAGCATGAAATGGGGCATTAAACGAATCACCCTTACAGCATAAGGTGTTCGTGCTGCTTATCAGGAGGGCATTACATAATGATACATATCAGACAGATTGATCATATCAAGACAGTTGCATCATTTATCGCGCAGCATAATCAAGTTGCCAAGCAGCATGTAGGTTATTGCGGTACGGATGCTGAAGAATTGATGGACACGCTTTTACACGACTTTTCCGAGGGGCCTGTCGAACAATCATGGCTAGCAGCTTATGATGATGAACGGCTGGTAGGTGTGCTTGGCCTTGATATCACCTCTGAAGATCAGGAGGCAGAAATTTGGGGACCCTTTATCGAGCATGAGAATTGGGAGCAGATTGCCCTTCAACTATGGGAGAGTCTGCTTGCAAGCATCCCATTTACACTAAGGAGCGCCTACGGATTCTACAATCTACATAATCAGAGTGCTCAAGCGTTTATGCAGAAGCTTGGGGCACAGAGGGAAGGGGAGCATCTTCTCTTATCCTTTCATCATAAAGATGCCCTCTCATCTCTTCATGTGGAGGCTTCGATTGAGGCATTAGATTCCCTGCATGAGTGTGAATTTATATCACTTCATGACGAGGTCTTCAAGCAAGCCTATTATGATGGTATAACGATTGTGGAGCGACAAGATCAGTGCAATCAGGTATACTGTGCTGTTCAAGATAATAAGCTGCTTGGCTATGTGTATGTAGAAGCGAATCCTGAGCACGGGGATGGAGATATTCATTTTATTGCGGTTAACGAAGCGGCAAGAGGCAAAGGAATGGGGACTGTATTGCTGCAGCGTGCGCTTATATTTTTAACTTCTCATGAGTCTATTCAACAGATCACGCTGTGTGTGTCGCTCGATAACCACGGTGCGATCTCCATTTACGAACGTGCTGGTTTTAAGCGCAAGCATCACTTAATTAGTTATAAGGTTCATATTCAATGAACAATCTTATGAAGAAATCTTACGATAGTGAAAATATACCTTATTAATATACCTCAAGCTGCAATATCCCTTTCATTGACACTAGTCATCGGAAGGGATGTTCTTTTTCTGTGTCGTGATATCGATCACTATTTTGAAAAGATGCAATTTCATCTGATACAATGGTTAACAAGATAGATGGAGTGAGGGGGAATGATTACGTGAATCCGCTAATCGTGCAGCCGTATGTAAAGGTTGAGCGAGCCATGATTGATTTCGAGCAGAAGAGCATCGTTCATCATTGTGAATTAATCATTTATACGGATCGCATCAAGACGGATCGGCACGAATTCGCGATGAAGGAAGTGTTTGATATGTCCTACAAGCAAGTAGGGGGAGGAGAGGGCTTTTTGTACCTTCACACGGTGTTTGGGGTGTATTCATACATGCTTAAGGACCATCCTACGGAAGTGATAAAAGTATATAAATCGCTTCAGGCATCCACATAATCATAAGTCAGATCGAATGAGCCCTAGAGTTAAAGGGGGAAGTTTCCATTATTCAGTAATTGTGATACACTCATTAGTGAGAATTTTTATCATTAAAATTTGAGGTGCTTATCATTGCAATTATTAGAAGCTATTCATACAAGAAGAAGTATTGGCAAGGTTCAAGATAAGCCAGTTGAACGCGAGAAGATCGAGCAAATCCTAGAAGCAGGGACTTGGGCGCCAAATCACCATAAGACGGAACCATGGAAATTCTTTGTGATGACAGGAGAGGGCCGCCGTCCGCTTGGCCGGGCCTTAGCAGATATTGCTGCTGAGAAAATGGAAGATCCCTCTACGCCGGAAAATCTGGAGCTGCTTGAGCGGCAGAAGCTGCTGCCGTTCCGCGCACCAGTGGTCATTGCGGCAGCTGCCGTTCCGTCAAGTGATCCAAAGGTAATCCATATCGAAGAGATTGGCGCTGTGAACGCAGCTATCCAAAATATGCTGCTAGTCGCTCATTCGCTTGGACTTGGTGCGGTATGGCGCACTGGGCTCCCAACCTATCATCCGCGCATGAAGGAGCTCTTTAAGCTTGGTGAGCAAGATGAGGTGCTGGGCTTCATCTACCTCGGCTATCCAGATATGACGCCTAAGCCGGGAGCAAGAATTCCTTTTGAGGACAAAACCGTGTGGATCGAAGAAGATCAACAATAATGCTAATGACAACAACACCCCCGATTGTGGCCGCGAGTGGTCCAATGTCGGGGGTGTTGTATTATTGCTAAGCTTGTTCTTCGAATCTTTTTACAATCTCAATGATTACCTGGACGGCTTTTTCCATGTTGTCGACGGATACATATTCGAACTTGCCGTGGTAATTCTCTCCGCCTGTGAAGATATTTGGTGTCGGCAGCCCCATATATGATAATTGAGAGCCGTCTGTTCCACCCCGCACGGGTTGAATCATCGGCTCGATGCCTAGCGATTCTATCGCATGCTTTGCAATATCAACGATCTCCATGACGGGCTCAATCTTGTCTCTCATATTATAGTATTGGTCCTTCAGCTCAAGGGTGATGTTCTTCTCCCCGTATTGCTGCTGGAACTGCTTCACGATACGTTCAAGATAAGCCTTCTTGTCTTCAAAGCTGTCCTTCTTGAAGTCTCGGATAATGTAGTTCAAGGTCGAGGATTCAACATCGCCTTGGAAGGAAGTTAAATGATAGAAGCCTTCATATCCGTCTGTATGCTCAGGTGCCTCCAATGCAGGCAAATGACGGTGCAGGTCCATCGCAACCTTCATCGAATTGATCATCTTCCCCTTCGCAGTGCCCGGATGAACGCTCGCGCCGCACACGGTAATCTTCGCTCCTGCTGCATTGAAGCTCTCGTACTGAAGCTCGCCCAGCGGCCCGCCATCCATCGTATAGGCATAGGCCGCACCGAATGCGTCCACATCGAAGCGATGAGGACCGCGTCCAATCTCCTCATCTGGCGTGAAGGCAACCCGAATGCGTCCGTGCTTAATCTCAGGATGCAAGATCAAATAATTCATAGCCGTCATAATCTCGGCAATCCCTGCTTTGTCGTCTGCGCCAAGCAGCGTTGTCCCATCCGTTGTCATCAAGGTATGGCCTTTATATTGAGCGAGCTCAGGAAATTCTTTGGGCGAGAGCACAACTTGCTTCTCTTCATTTAGAATAATATCCGCTCCATCATAATCGGTAACTAGCTGCGGCTTTACATTTTTTCCTGTCATGTCAAGGGCGGTATCCAAGTGGGCCAAGAACCCGATAGTTGGAACCGGCTTGTCCGTATTGGAAGGCAAAGTAGCCATCACATATCCGTTATCATCCATCGTAACGTCGTGCATCCCCATGGAGGTGAGTTCCTCCACGAGAAGCCGCCCCAGTTCCAATTGTCCTGGTGTTGAGGGACAAGTGTCACTCTCGTCATTGGATTGAGTATCTACTTTTACATAAGTGGTAAGTCGATTAATAAGCTCTTGCTTCACTGCCTTCATCTCCTTTATCTCGTTAACCTTAGTTTACCACGAATGGCAGGATTCCACACCGTTCGTCATGAGGCGCAAAAGGACAGTCAACTCATTTAACATAGCAGAAAGCTCCCAAGATCTGTTATATTCAATTAAGATATCCTTCATCGCGAATGGGAAGAGGAGACTGGAATTCAAGGCATCACATGCAGCATACGAGAAGCGGTCTCGTATCAACTGCAATACACATTGCCAAGCGGTGAGGAAGAAGATTTGCATCATATCGGCATTCTGTATAACGTGGCATCTGATAGAGTGGATCAATGGATGCTTAAAACGGAGAGTGATGGAGAGGATTCACTTGGAGCGTCTTGGATTGACATTGCCATGTTTACGGAGAATAACGCCACGCCTTTTGTACAGCACGTATTGGGAGCAAGAACAAAGGCGGCGGAATAGACATAGCAAATGGATATGGATAGTGGGCAAGCTTTTTCGAGCATGTGCTTGCAGCAGAACATAACAAGGCTTTATCCTAAATGAAGGGAGAACATTGGTGGACACTCATTTGTTTTTGTTTGGAGGAGGAAGGAGCATCAAGCGCAATGAACAATCATAAGGTGATAGGAGCAATGGATAAGCAGACTCGGTGCAAGCACTATAACCAGGCAATGGATATTATTGCGATTAAGTTCAAATGCTGCAATCAGTATTATCCTTGCATTTCCTGTCATGAAGAGCATGCAGACCATACTGCTCAGGTGTGGCCAAGTGACGAGTGGGATACTGCAGCTATTCTATGTGGTGCTTGCAAGAAGGAATTGACGATTAACGACTATATGGCTTGCGGGTCTACTTGCACGTCTTGCGGAGCATCCTTCAATCCGGGCTGCAGCAATCATTATCATTTATACTTTGACATGCAACACCATTCTGCTGATCGCTGCTAACTTCGAGGCTCATGCTGCCATTCAGCTTGAATACTCTGCTTCTTAAGAAATGGACTACGACTTGAGGGGGCTGTCCTATTGATGATTGAATATGTTGGGATTCGAGACAAAGACGCAATGGAACGCTGGAGACAGGCTTTTGAACGGGAGCATATAAATCGCCCTGATGATTATTTCGAACGATGCCTTCAGGAGAATCTGGATGGGAAGCGGGTTTCTTTATTGGCGTTTGTTGATGGAGAGGTAGCAGGCTGCTGTCACTTGAAGTATGAATCGGACTATCCGCCTTTTTTGGAGCAGCATATTCCAGAAATCAACGATTTGAATGTCTTTCCGGCCTACCAGCGCAGAGGAGTTGGCAATGGCTTTCTTGAGCAGTTCGAAGCCATTGTGAGAGCGGAGCGGGGAATCATCGGGATTGGTGTTGGGCTGTATCGCGATTATGGACAGGCACAGCGTCTGTATTGTCGAAGAGGCTACATGCTGGACGGCCGTGGACTGATTTATCAAAATAAAGATGTGGAACCTGGTGCTTCTGTACGAGTCGATGATGACTTGAATCTGTATTTTACGAAGCAGCTATGACCATGCAAGAGCTGGACAAGCGTTTATTGAATGCCCATTAGGCAATGGAGAATGGTTGCAGCTTGCTTGTGTATGTTTAATAAGCCTGGCAAATTCGATATGAGGTGATGGAATGAAGACGATGTTCATTGGAATAACCGGTGGTTCTGGAAGCGGCAAATCTACCTATTGTGATCTGCTGTCAGAAGCGCTTCAGGAGCTTAATCCCGTCATTGTTCGAACAGATCAATTTTTCAAATGGCCGCTGCCGAAGATGATTTCGCCGCTAACGAACGAAGAGCTGGATGACTTCAATCATCCGAATTCGTTACATATTGAGAAGCTGTTGTCGCACCTGCAAGCATTCAAGCAATCCGAATCACAACCACAAGTTATTCTGATTGAGGGCATCTTTACGCTTCAATTCGAAGCTATTCGTGAGCTGTTGGATCTTGCCGTATTCATAGAGTTGGATTCTGATGAACGCATGTATCGCAGGATTAAGCGCAACATGACCGAGCGCGGCCTTGAGCTGGAGGAGATTGGAGATTACTATGTCCATGCAGCCAAGCATCGTGAGCAGGCACATGTGCTGCCGACGAAAACATATGCAGATCTCATTCTTAATGGCAACCGACTAGAAGGCAAGGCGGTCGATCTGGTTACAGGCTGGGTTCGAGCTCAGTTCGAGTAAGCATCAATGGAGAGGGTTTGCAATTGTGTATGTTCTAACACAGATTCGTGATCACGATGAGACCATAACGATCTATGAAACAAACGAGCTTTACGGAGAAATGGGAAGATTCCGAGTCATGGCTTTTCATGATGATGCTGTACAGGGCGTGCTTGATCTGCGTGATCCGGCTCGAATAGTATTGGAGTATCCGAAGGCCATGCTGCACCTCATGAACGAATGGCTGCCCTCCTTCCAACATATCTTCTTAATTGGATATGGCACGGGGACAATTGCAAGGGCGCTGGAGGAGAAGGGCAAGAATGTAATGGCTGTTGATATCAGCAGGCCTGTCATCGAGCTTAGCCAAGCCTATTTTTATCAGCCAAAAAGTAACGTACAGCTTGGTGACGGTAGGGCCATCCTTGAGCATCAGCCTGCGGGCTCGATGGATTATATTCTGATCGATGCCTTCACAGAATCTGGGATTCCGTACCATTTATCGACATATGAGTTCTTTGCATTGGTCCAGCAGAAGCTTGCTCCGCACGGCATTCTCATGATGAATGTAATCGGCAGGCCTGATGGAGATTATCGGGTGCAAGCATTAGCGGATACGATGGGGGCTGTATTTGAATACACGCATACTTTTGCCCTTCATGCGAAGCAAGTTTCTATCGAGCAGAACATGCTCTTGATAGCGTCTGCCTATCCGCTTGATCTCCCTTCAACAACAGCAGTGGCAGGCTTTTATCCAACTGCTCTGATACCGATGGGCATTGTGCAGTGGGACTAGGGATCTGATAGGTATGATAAAGGATGAGGAGGCAATACAAAGATGGAGATAACAGCGAAGCAGCCGGACGAGAAGCAATATCCAGCTCATTTTGGACAGTATATTCAATTGGTCGAAGAAGGACCAATTAGAGAGCGATTGATCATTCAGCTGGAAGAAACGAAAGCCAAGCTTGAAGCCTTGAACGCACACCAATGGGAGCATCGCTATGCTCCCGGCAAATGGACGATCAAAGAGGTGATCGGTCATATTATTGATACCGAGCAGATCATGTGCTATCGAATGCTGTGTATAGCAAGAGGGGATCAGACCTCTTTACCGCCTTTTGATGAGAATGACTATGCGAACTTCGCTGATTACAGCCGATGGGAAGCAGCGGACATCATGGATCAATATGTGACTGTGCGCCGGTATACTCTGGGGCTTATCAAGCATTTTACCGAGACGGAATGGAAGCGGATGGGGGTTGTGTCCCAGCATCCGATCTCAAGCTTGGCATTGGCATATATTATTGCTGGGCATGAGCTGCATCATTGGAATATTATGAACGAGCGATATTTATAAGGTTATGGTAAAAAGGCGCTGCTCCTGAAGGAACAGCGCCTTTTGATTCTCAAAGTTGGAATGCTTAGGAAGCAGATGTCTCGCTTTGCTCCTCTTTCTTGCTAGAGAGGAACCAGCCGCATGTTGCGATTAAGACAAGTACAATGTAGAAGGTAAGCTTCCATGCCGTGCTCTCTGCAAAGTCATGAGAGAGGATGTGTACAGCAGGATGAGCGAGCGTGTGAACCGCAAGCTTTACCCCGACCCAACCCACGATACAGAAGGCTGCGATCTCAAGACCCGGACGAGATTGCAGCAGCTTAACGAAGAAATTGGCTGCAAAGCGCATAATGATCAGTCCGATGAAACCGCCTAGGAAGATCACGATAAACTGTCCGCCGTCCATTCCCCCGATCTTCGGAAGGCCGCTTGCAGGAAGAGCGACAGCGAGCGCGACCGCAGCAAGAATGGAATCGATAGCGAATGCGATATCCGCAAGCTCAACTTTAAGTACAGTTGCCCAGAAGCCGGATTGCTTCTTAGGTTTCTTGTCTTTCTCAGCCTGCTCGTTATTTGCCTTGTTCACGACAAGCTTACGTATAATATGGTTGGCTGAGATATAAAGCAGATAGAGTGCTCCAATAGCCTGCACCTGCCATACATCGACCAAGAAGGAGATAATAAACAGTGAGGCTAGGCGGAATACAAAGGCGCCGGCTAGACCATAGAACAATGCTTTCTTTCTTGTCTCATCAGGCAAATGCTTGACCATGATGGCAAGCACTAATGCATTATCCGCTGCTAGAAGTCCTTCAAGCAATACGAGTACAATGAGAACCCATCCATATTCTAATAACAATCCAATATCCATATGATTTCCTCCATTTTTTATCACGATTGTGTAAGATGTTAAAAAGGCTAGAATGGTGTCAACATGAGAATGAAGTCAACTCCTTTACAAGTTCTAGGCGTTCCAAGCTGTAGGTTAATGAGTTCAGATACGGTGTTGATGTAACCATTAACAGTCAAGGTTGATGCCTTGCTTGGTCCTGCAATGAGCTGCAGGAGGGAAATGAAACCACAAAAAAAGACCTTTACCTATTGTGGTAAAGGTCTTCCTAATCTATACACCTTTACCCTGTTAATGGTAAAGGTCTCGCTAACAACGTTAGTTGCCAACAAAGCCGGAGACGAGGGTCTCGTAATGACGACTTTATTGAACAGCTACTCCCCTTTAATCATGTGAGTGATTCATATTGAATTATAAGGTTTGCTAGATCATCATAAAATACTTGTTGTGCTGCTGTCAATAACCAAATGTGGATTTGATTGAAAATTCAAGAAGACAGCTTGCAATAATACTTGTTCTCTCTTCCAATTTCTACATGGTATAATAAGATGGTCTCAAGGATATTAGAGCACAGAAAAGAGGAGATGCATGACGATACAGAATCGATATCAAGCTCAAGCAGAAGCATTTGTGAAGGAAGATGCAGCGATGCAAGAAGCCTTAAAGCTCGTTCGGGAACTTAAGCTGCCTGAAGGGCGCATTGCTGCAGGCTTTGTTCGCAATTATATATGGAATCGGCTGCATGGAAGAGATGGGCATGGGCTGATTAATGATACAGACGTTGTCTATTTTGATCCTGTCAGGGTCGAGGAAGATCGAGATCATGAATATGAATCGATCTTAATGGAACAGAACCCTTATTGGAAATGGTCCGTTAAGAATCAAGCCCGCATGCATCTGCGCAATGGAGCGGAACCTTATCAGTCGGTTGAGGATGCGCTCAGCCGCTGGGTAGAGACAGCGACTGCCGTCGGGGTCAGATTGAATGATCACAATGAGCTGGAGTGGGTCATTCCGTGGGGGCTTCAAGATCTTATGGAGTTGAAGATTCGCAAGAGCCCGAAGTTTCATGATGAGGCGTATTACTACGCTAGAGTTAATGCAAAGCAGTGGCTGAATCGATGGCCGAAGCTTGTCATGGTGGAGGCCTCACATGAGCATCGGGCATAGATGAGCTTATTTTTAGAGGAGGCATTAACCATGATTAAATATCGCAGCATGAAGCCAGGTGAAAGTGTACAGATCGTCCAAATTGATCGATCTGAATATATACCGAGTATTTTTGAAATGAAGGACGGTGAACTTGTAGAGATCCCGCAGAACCATGAATGCACAAATTGGGACGAGGACACCTTACGGGAGATCCAAACGAGATATGAAGAGGAGCTTTCTCATGGTGGCGCAGCCTACGGAGCTTATGATGGCGAGAAGCTCGTTGGCTTTGGCGTGTTGGCGCATAAATGGAGAGGGGATTCACAGGATCAACTGCAGCTTGATCTAATGTATGTATCGAGAACGTACCGAAGACAAGGCATTGGATCGAGAATTATTCAACTGCTTGAAGACGAGGCCAGACGCCGAGGTGCGAAGTGGCTGTATATTTCTTCTACAGAGACAGAGTCTGCTGTATCCTTCTACAAGCGTCATTCTGGACAGATCACGGAACAAGTGGATCGAGAGCTGTATGACAAGGAGCCGCTGGATATTCATATGCTGAAAAAACTGTAACGGAGAAGACGAACGAAGATATCTCAGCAGAAGGCAAGGGATATTAAGCCAACCATTGGATCTTCACAGCTGTACAGCGAGGAGATGGCGCTTGCTGGTGACAGGCGCGCTGTTGTTCAAATGATCACGATAGTCAACTATAAGTGAGACGATGATTACGTCTTGGTAAGATGGTGGGGGCGATTGGACAGTTCGTTCATTTTGGCCCCCATTCGTCGTCTGCCTGTTTCAAAGCGGCCTTTTGCAAGAAGGTGTTCGCCAAGCTTGCTGCGTCCCAATCGCTGCATGCTGCTAGACATGCATGCATACTGCCCTAACGCAATGTGTTAGGTAAAGATCTGTGAAAGGATAAATTCTGACGGAGAAGGTGAAGAGATGGATTTATTAATAATCATCATCGGCGCGTTTTTCATGATTCTTGTGCTGAGCAATCAGTATGTAGCCTTGAAGAAGATCAGCCAGCTCCAACAATCGCTCGAAGAGACGAATCATGCGTTGAATTTGGCTTTGGCGGACAACGATGATACCCTGATAAAAAGAATACATTAGCCAAGGACGATCGACACCAAGGAACTTGCAGGAGGCAAAGCGCAATGAAATATCAATGGGTCAGCTTGACGGAATATTACAACCCCAATGAGGTGAGAGAGCTTCTGGCACAGTGCATGTGGCCTGATGAAGAGCGTATTCTCGCTGAATTGGAATGTTACCGCAAGGAGGAAGAGCGTTCTTTATTTGGATTTGTCATTGATCATGCATTAATAGGCTTGGTAGGTGTATCTTCCATTGGGGAGATGCTCAGAGTCAGGCATATTGCAGTGAAGCCGATGTATCGCCATCAAGGCTTAGGCAGTCAGATGATTCTGGAATTGCGATCTCGGTACGCTCAAGCTTTGATAGCAGAAACGGATCGTGAATCCGTTGAATTTTATCGAAAAGCGGGATTTCAAATAGAAAGTCTTGGTGAAAAGTATCCCGGTGTGGAGCGTTATAAGTGCACCCTGAATGTTGAGATATAGAACGCAAAGCGTAGTTAGATGAATGATTATGCAGGAATATATTCGAACAGGTGCAAGCCAATGGCTTATACAATTCCTTCGATAAGGATGCTGTAGAAATCAAGAGGACAGAAGCCGGGATTGTGCTCACAGAGATTCATGGCGTACAGGGGGTCCTGTATAGACAAGGCTTCATAGTAGCTGCTGATGATATGATTGCCAGAGATGGATCCTTGTTCGAAGGGAAGCGCAACCGATTGCGGTGCATGCAGGTAATAAAAGGTTCGTTCATGTCTTGGCAGCTTCAAGATTGGTGGGGGGACCATTGGAACGACATCATTAGGATTCACAACACGGTAGCTCGCATCAACAAGGGCGGCATATGATTTGGCAAATTCGGGATTGCCGACTCTTGGTGCTCCGTACGTATATACAGTTACAGGTTCAAAAAGGCCGTTGCTGGCCAGATCAGCGGCACATAACATGGCCAGTGCACCTCCTAGGCTGTGTCCGGTAAGAATCATCTTCTTAGCCGGTGACAAACCGCGGAGCTGCTTCTTAAGTTCTAATCGTAGGGAGTTGTAGATGCCAGTAAACCCTCGATGTGTATAGCTGTTATTGTTTACAGGCTTAAAGCGCACCTGAGTGGCTTGAAGATCGGATATCCAATCTGAAGTAGAGCTTGTTCCGCGAAAGGCAATCATAATCTTCTGATCAGATTCTATAACAAAGCCGAATCTTTCCATTCGTTGGCTGAATGACTTGGCCTGAATCTCGCAAACGAAACGAAAGCCTTGCGGCACGATAAAGCTTCCGTCAGCATTGTCAAACTGAACATAGGTTTGCCCGCACAGCGCTGCACAGAATATGGACTGCTGTATGTTCATCGTCTCCATTGAACGGCCTCCTCCTCTATCACGCGATATTCACGCCCTCCTTTTGAATGCATGTATGAAGGTGATCCTCCTCTGCGATAGATACGGGGATCATTGATTTTATGACAAGACGGATTAATCACACACCTGTTCATTTCCTGAAAATGGGTGTATAATCATTTGTTAAAATATGATAGTGCACGAACAGGCTGGAAACAAAGGGATATCAATGTGTAGATGAATCTTCTATCTATGTGCATGCCTCGTTTGCGCAGTTGGAGCCGCATCATCACGAGGTAGAGTATAGGAAGGCTCAGGAAGCTTGATTATCAAGAGCTCTATCGATATGGTTATCGTGTCAAGCCTTGGTCTTTACTTGTAGGATAAATGGGAGGGTGTCCTGACAGATGAAGATAGCATTTTCCAAGCTTGCAGTCACGTTATTGAAAGGCTTGCTGATCGTTGTTCTTTCCCTGTTCGGTTTAATCTGTATCTTTGCTGTCATGATGTCGTTAAGCCTGTGGTACATGGAAGTTGGACATAGATAAAGTGCCAGCAATGCTGGCACTTTCATCAAGCGTTACCTGATCATGTGGTTGTCTGAAAGCTGTATCCGCATTCAAGAAAGAGTGCAGGTAATGAAGGATCATATTGAAAAGGGGTCCATCTTAAGCTGTTCTCTCCTCCTCCATTATGATGCTGTCTAGCTGCTCTCGGCATTGACACTCAACTTTGCTGCATACCATGTACATGACCTTAACGTTGTTTGTAGGCAGCGTCCCGATAACATCCTCACAATAGCGGCACAGGATGGTGCCTAGATCGTTCTTCAACACGTAGTCTTGAATACATTCATCCAGCGATTGTTGAGCCATTCGAATACTCTCCTCCTTGAGTTGCGTTCATGAAGTCGCCTTCTTTAGATGTATATTCCAATTATTGAGAAGTTAGTACGCCTGCCTTTAGCTGAAGAAATACAGAAATACATTCCTTATTCTGCTTTAATACCATACGTGTCGTTAGAATGCAGCCGTACATGCTCATTTGAGGACGATGTGAGCTAGTGCTTGCCAACTCTCTAACATCTTCGACACCACTATTGTACATAGGTCAAATAACGAAACGGGAGGATTCTTTTATGCCTATTGAAAAACGTCTAATACCTTCGAAATGGAATGTGGATATGAATCATTCCATCATTACAGCTGCCGATGACCGATCAGCCAAGCTTGCCGTGTTGTTTCCCGGAATGAATTATTCCTGTGAGCGGCCTGTGCTGCATTATGCTATGAAATGCGCGATACGCGCAGGCTACGATGTGCTCCCTCTCGAATATGGATATCAAGCTGCTAGGACAGAGATACAGTCTGATGATGATTACGCTACTATCGTACAGGAGTGTGTTCGTTCCATCTCGCAAGTGAGCGGTGCTTATCAGGAACTTGTATTTGTAGGCAAGAGCCTTGGCAGCATTGCAGCAGGCATGGTCAGTACCAAGCTTGAACTTATGCAGGCAAGGCATTTATTTTTGACACCCGTTGAAGGCAGTATTCCGTATATTAATCAAAAACAAGGCATTACGATTTATGGAACTTCGGACCCTATGTTCTCGTCTGAGCTTGCGCAGCGCATTCATGTTGACAAGCATCGTGAAGTCGTTGCCATCGAGAGAGCCAATCATGGTTTAGAGGTTGAGGACCCCATGGAGACCTTGGATATCATGAAGCAGCTTGCAGCGTTATACATGGACTTTTTCAAGTAATGATTCGGTGAACAGGGAAGCAGAAGGACTCTTTTACAGAAGAAAGCAGCGTTACTTTGCACTTTGGCATATAAAAGAGAAAGGTGTATGGAGGCAGCAATGGAGCAGCAGTGGTTAGATTGGGCGAAGCAAATACAAGCCAGTCGTGTTTGAAGGAGGCTCGCAACACATCCGAGCAGATTAGACTCTGCTTTACACTAGAGGCATCATCCGGAGGATGTCATGCTGGATTAGGGAGATCGCTCCTATTTTAACAATGGGTTGATTGGAGGAGAAGAGATGAGAATGAGTCAAGCCACCCCGATCATACGTTTCTATGATGAGGGGCTGACCAAGGAGTTTTACATAGATTTTTTAGGGTTTCAATTGGAGTGGGAGCATCGTTACGAAGCGGATATGCCGCTATACATGCAGATCATTTATGGTGAATGCGTGCTGCATTTATCACAGCACTTTGGAGACGGGGTACCGGGGAGCGTGCTTCGTATTGGCGTAGAGGATCTGGCGGCTTACGCGAAGCAGTTGCGAGAGAAGCGTTATTCATTTGCTAGACCAGGAGAACCGTTATACGAAGAAGATCTCACGCTCACTGACCCTGCAGGCAACCGTATTCGCTTCTATGAGATTAAACCTGCTGAGTAGTTGAATGGCTTCTCCTTCTGAGCAGGGCAATAAACGTTGCAGAGTTGATTCCAAATAAGCTGGACGATCCGTTCACCCAGCTGTATGTTGTGCAGATCGCATGTGGTCAGCTTAGAAAGGAGCTTAATGTTGATACGAAGAGCAGAAGCAACAGACGCCGAGGCAATCGCGCAGGTGCATGTCGCGAGTTGGCAGAGCACATATCGCGGGATTGTGCCAGATATTTACTTGGACAACATGTCTGTCGAGCGAAGAGTGGAGTATTGGGGCAGTATTTTATCCAAGCCGCTATATGAACATGAACTGATCGTTTTGGAGCAGCAGGGTCAAGTGGTTGGATTTGCTAACGGCGGACCGAATCGTGAGCGCAAATATCGATATGATGCAGAAATTTACGCGCTGTACTTGCTTCAGCGGGTTCAAGGGCAGGGATACGGCAAAGCCATGGTGCATCAGCTGATAGAATCCTTTTCTAGAGAAGGATACCGCTCTATGCTCGTGTGGGCGCTTAAGGACAACCCTGCGGTTCAATTCTATGAGCGGCTCGGTGCGAAACCTATCGAGCAGAAAGAAATTATGATAGGCGGTATTGCCTTGATGGAGTGTGCATTAGGCTGGGGGGATCTTACAGCAGCACTTTAAGAGAGGAGGCGCAGCGATGGCTGTACGTATATGTGAGCATTGCGGGGAAAGCAATAAGGAGCACCAAAGGCTTTGCCTGGCATGTGGGCATTCGTTAAAGGATGTTCCACTTGTGGGCACTCCTGATTCAGAGAAATACGAGGCGCTTGATCGAAATGCCAGAGAACGACGCTTATGCAGCAATTGCAGTGAGGAGCTAGAGGAAGGCGCGTTAAAATGCAAATATTGTGGAGCTCCAGTCGTGAAAGCCAGCTCGCCAACTTATGTTCCAATGGCAGAGGATACGACCTTGCTGTGGCCCAAAGTATTAGTAGTGGCGGCAACCGTGATTATCCCGCTAGTGGGGCTCATTGTTGGAGGAATTAGGGCGTTCAGCCAAGATAAAGACGAGCAGCTTACAGGTGGTGTGCTCGTTGCCGTTGGTCTCGTTATGCTGGGCATTCATTATTTCTTAAAAAGCATGCTCGGCTATTAAACGGGGATGTGAAGTTCAGCCATTGTGCCTGAATAGGGAGAGTGAGCGTAATGAGCTTTGTTTGGGAAAGTACTATGATTGGCGGAATCGTTGTCCTTGTGCTGCTGATCCCGTCATCCTGCTTATCATGAAATGGTCAAAACGAAAATAAACTAGAGGTACAGACTTCCAGCGCGGACACGGACTCTTATAATCGCAATCATTCAATGAGGTGATGAAAATGAGAATAGCCATTGTCGTATTTGACGGAATGACATTGCTGGATGCAACGGGATTCTATGACGTGATGTATCGATTGAACCGCATTGAACAGCATCGCAAGGTAAGCTTTGAATTATGTGGAATGAAACCATCGATAAAGGATGAGCAAGGCGTCAGGGTGGAGGTGGATAAAGTTAGACCTGATCTCTCTACTTATGATGCCCTCTATATACCAGGTGGCTTTGGAACACGCTATCTTCGGTATGACGAAGAATTTGTCGGCTGGCTGCGCATTGCTGAGAAGGTGAAGTTTAAGATCGCGGTATCGACGGGCTCTTTGCTGCTTGGAGCGGCAGGGTTCTTAAAGTGCAAAAGAGCAACCATTGATCCCAATCATCTTGATTTGTTGAAGCCATATTGCAGTGAAGTGTTGTCATCACATCTCGTAAAAGACCAGGAAGTTATCACGGCTGGAGGAATATCCGCTTCAATTGATGTGGGGCTGTATCTCGTGCATCTTCTGTCTGGAGACGAGGTGCTTGACGAGGTTAAGCAGCTGTTGGATTATCCTTTTGAGATGGAGGAAGTTGTGGAATTCCAATAATATCTGTATCACATCAGCAATGAATGGTGCATAGGAGGGCATGAATGACATGATCTCGGAAGTAGCGAGCTTATATATTATTGATGGATTGGCAAGTGAATTCGAGAGCCAATTTCGACGCGCGTCTCCACTGCTTAGCGGCTCCAGAGGATATATTTCCCATGAGCTTCATAAATGCATCGAGGAACGGAACAAGTATCTGTTAATGATTAAATGGAGATCAGTAAGTGATCATCTAATCAGTTTCAAGCAATCCACAGCCTATGAGGAGTGGAGACTGATGCTTGCTCCGTTTTTTGATTCAGCTGTTGAGGCGGAGCACTACATATCAATCAGGCTGCCCTCGACAAATTCGGATACGTCAAAAGTATCGGAAGGTCCAATTTGAACTCAAATATTGAAGCTTGATGCAAGCGTTGACTGGCTCTAAGAATAGAGCCAGTTTTTTGCTGAATGCAAGAAAAAATGGCTGAGCGGCTTCCAAGTCGAGAGCAATGTTATTGTTTTGAAGACTGGCTTATCGTGTACAATACAGATAAAGCCACTTATATTTGTCCACAGAGAGGAGTATCCCCATGAAGCGATCCAAGACGAGAGCCATCTGGGTAGGCGTGATTCTGCTGCTGCTGTACGGAGTAATCCATCTTAGTGTCAGCAAATACATGATGCCGCTGTATGATGCAGATGCGATTGATGAGCATCATTCGGTGGATGTCCTGACGACAGAGGAATCGATCGGCCCGATCTTGTCTTTAGACCATACTTTATTAGAGGTGCTCTTATTTATAGCTGCAGGTGCAACGGTCTTTCATCTCGTTCGTTCTAGAAGCGATAAGGAACGACTGAAGTATATCAAGAAGGATTGGGAGAAACAAAATGAGGAGGACAGGAAGTAACGATAAAAGTACTGTTCTTCTCTTTCGACAAAAGGGTACAGCATCAATTTGCTCGATATCAGCTAGGCGTTGTTTATGATGATTGCTTGTGTCTATCAAATGAGTTATAATCTTCTTCCTCCCAAAATATGGGGTGTTGGCGAAGCGCTTCGAGCTGTGTAAAATGAGAAGCATTTGATCGTAAGGATTGAATGCTTTTTGTTATTGAACGATTTCCAGCTTGACATTGAATTAACATAGAGGAGGAATTCACATAAAAAAGGGGAATAGGTCCGTTATGGGAATGGAATGGTATGATGCAATTGCTAGGAGAAATGGCGGCTACCGGAGTGAAGCCGTATATGCGATTGAGGGAGTATCGGGTGAGGTTGTGTTTGAGAAAGAGCTAGCCGATATGTTGTCTTATGCAGATCATGTTCTGGATGCAGGGTGTGGACATGGGGAGTTTACGCTTCGCATGTCAACAAATGCCCGCCATATTATCGGATTTGACTTCTCTGTGGAGATGATAAAGATTGCAAACCAATTGCTTGCAGCGTCGAAGGTTAAGAATGTTCAGTTTGTACATGCGACGACGAAGCAGCCATTGCCGTTCACGGATGAACAATTTGATCTCATATACGATCGAAGAGGCCCGACTTCCATTCTTGAACATGCCCATATTCTTCGATCAGGCGGGACCGTTTTTGGCATTCATTCTGGCTCATTAGATCTCGTAACCCGTCGATTGCATGAGAATGGTTTTATCGATATAGAGATTCGAGAGTTTAACGATGCGGTATGCATTTACCCAAGCCAAGTGGAGTTTATAAGAGCGATGTCAGACACTCCTGGGCATCCGGATTATAGCGATCCTAGACACCATGGAGAGCTGCAGCGTCTCATCGCACAACATATGGATGTGGAGGGAAAATTTGTCAAACAGGATTATCGTTTTATTTGGAAGGCGATGAAGCCATAATTCTCTTATCCAGATCCGCTCTGAATCGTTCCTAGATTCGGGGCTTTTTTTGTGTTTACAAATACCCAAAATGAATTTTATTTCCTCATATTGACAAAGTGGATTCGAGCGCATAATATAGATACCAACGGTCGGTATTAAAAGAAAGGGGACGCTATGGCTAGAAACAAATATCCAGAACAGACACTAGAACAGATCTTAACTGTATCCGCGAAGCTCTTTACAGAAAAAGGATTCGAGAAAACAAGCATTCAAGATATCATCGATGCACTTGGCATGTCCAAGGGAGCCATATACCACCATTTTAAGTCTAAGGAGGATATCTTGGAAGCGGTGATGGAGAAGCAGTTCAGCTATGCTGCCCAGATGCTGGATGAATTGATTCAGCATACGGAGGCTCCAAGCGCAAGAGAGAAGCTTGTACTCATTCTTGAGCAGGTAGTGGCCGATCAGGACGCCCATTCCATGGACAGCGTCTTGAGCACACAGATCAAAAATCCTCAATTCGTCGTAACGGGAATTAAGGAAGGGGTGAAGAAGGATGCCCCGATCATCGCCAAGATAATGGTGGACGGGAAGCAGGATGGCTCCATTACAACAGAGTACCCGATCGAATGCGCGGAGGTGTTCATGCTTTTAGTTAACATTTGGATTAATCCGATGTTGTTTGATCGTGATCAAGAGGAGACACTGAATCGCTTGAGGTTCCTGCAGCAGATGATGAAGCAGCTCGGGGCGGACATCTTAAGTGACTCTTTGATTCAAAAAATTACGGAGCGTCATTCCGATATTGGAGGCTACAGCAAGGATGAGCGTTGATTATGCAGTTCGAACAGACGGTCTGATCAAGACCTTCTCAGGCATGGAAATTCTGACTAACTGCTGCATGAATGTGCAACTAGGCACCATCTACGGCTTCTTAGGACCCAATGGAGCAGGGAAGACCACTTTGATGAAAATATTGACCGGCTTGCTCCAGCCAACAGCAGGAAGTGTAGAGGTGCTTGGCCTTCAAGTTGTGAAGCATCGAGAGGAAATTCTTCGAAAAGTCGGGAGCTTGATCGAGGTTCCCGTTTTCTTCGAACGGCTTTCCGCAGAAGCCAATATTCGTCTTCATCTCGAGTACATGAGCATGACAGGAGTGGACATCAAGGAAATGCTTGAGATGGTTGGGCTTACCCACACTGGTCAACAGGCGGTCTCCACATTCTCGCTCGGGATGCGGCAACGGCTCGCGATTGCAAGAGCGTTGTCCCATAAGCCGGAGCTCTTGATCTTAGATGAGCCGATAAACGGCCTTGATCCAATGGGCATTAGAGAGATGAGAGATTTGTTTGTAAAGCTGGTCAAAGAGCATAAAATGACGATCCTTCTATCCAGTCACATCCTTTCTGAAATTGAGCATATCGCAGATACTGTCGGCGTGATTACGCGTGGCACTATAGTTCGGGAATTAAGTATGTGTGAACTAAGGTCACAGGTGCCTGGGGGACTCGAAGATTACTTCTTTGGGATCATGAGTGGAGGTCATGGGATTGCTTAAGTTAATGAGGCTTGAATTGCAGCGCAACAAACTTACAACGTATTTCACTGCGAGCGCAATTGCGTGCGTATGTCTGATTGGGTTCATTTATTTTGTTGCTTATGTGGCTCAGGTAGAGAACGAAATTGATTTTCAAAATTACTCCAACATCTTCTTGTTTACTTCGGTTGTCAGCATGATTGTGTATGCGATCATGGCTGCAGTTATGTATTCGCGATTCGTTATTGATGAATATCGCGGCAAAATGATGCTCCTGCTGTTCTCTTATCCCATAAGCAGGAAGAAGATGCTGCTAGCTAAGATGCTGCTCATCATGTCTTTTACCACGCTTGCCATGATCGTCAGCAACATTCCTCCTCTTATCATTTTTTCGATCAGCGAAACGATCTCACCTATAGTCAGCGATACCCTTTCCACCGGGCTGATTCTCAACGTTGTGAAGACGATTTTCATCCTAGGCGTCAGTCTTAACACCATTTGTTTGGTTGCTTTACGGATTGGATTCGCGAAAAAGTCGGTACCCGCAACGATTGTGCTGTCTTTTGTATTGTGTGCGCTATACGGCAATGCCATCATTGCAAGCTTTGGCAATGACGCTGTCATCCTGGCACTATGTCTTCTCATGCTTATCATCGGTGGAGCAATTGTATTAGAGCTGCTAAACAAAGTACACCGGATGGAGTTTGAAGAGCAGACGTAATTAGAAGAAATGGGAGGGATACGAAATGGAAGTAGGTTGGATTGTTGGAACGAGCTTGGCTGTGCTGATCTTGATTGCAGGCGTGATTGGACTGCTTGTAAGCAGACAAAATGGCCGGAAAAACAAATGGGCATGGTGGTTTATCCTATTTGGCTGCTGTGCTATCATTAGCGCCTTGATTAATTTGGGTGGCATGTAAAGGTGTTGCAAATCGATATTGAAGTTGGAGGTGCAGCATGAAGTCACACGCATTTAGTCGAAATTTTCAAATTATGCTCGTGGGGCAGATTATCACACTGTTTGGAAGCGCCATTCTAAGGTTCGCCTTATCGCTCTACATCCTAGATCTTACAGGTTCGGCGGAGATTTTTGCAACACTGCTTGCGGTATCTACCATTCCAACCATCTTCCTATCGCCTATCGGCGGAGCGATTGCGGATCGCATGAATCGCCGCAACTTGATGGTTTACTTCGATTTCATTAATGGGATCGTGGTCAGTGTGCTTGCCGTATTTCTCTATAGCGGTCAGTCATCCATCGTGCTGATTGGCGTTGTCATGACGGTGTTGTCCATTGTAAGCACCTTCTATCATCCGACCGTACAGGCAAGCATCCCCGTATTGGTGGAGAATGATCATCTGCTGAAGGCCAATGGGCTTGTGTCTGGCGTAACGGCCTTGACGAACTTTGCAGGTCCGGTGATTGGCGGCTTATTGTATGCCGTGTCTGGAATCAATGCAATCGTAGTGGTGACGTGCGTAAGCTTTTTTCTCTCGGCAATCATTTTATTGTTCCTGCACATTCCTTATGAGAAGGGTGCCAAGACAGCAGGCGCAATAAAGGCCATATTGCTGGACTTGAAAGAGGGGCTTGCGTATGTGGGAAAAGGAAATCCTTTCTTGCTTAAAATTATCATTATAGCAGCTGCGATGAACTTGTTTATCACGCCGCTGTTCTTGGTTGGCATTCCTTACATGATTAAGATTGTGATGGGGATGAAAGACAGTTACTTTGGCTTCACACAAGGCGGCATCTCCTTAAGCATGATCATTGCCGCCGTCGCGATCGGTGCGCTGTCAAGCAAGCTTCGCGTGAATAATTTGTACCTGTGGTTTGTCGGGAGCGGGTTATTCATTGTTCCTATGGCAGTAACCATTCACCCTCAACTGGTAGTGCCCGGTCAGGCAGGCATCATTCCTTATTTGCTCTTCTCGCTGTGCACGATGGTGGTCATGTTCATCATTACAATCATCAATATCTTCATCATGACCATGCTGCAGAAAGAGACGCCGAATCATCTGTTAGGGAAGGTGATGGCGATCTTAACCGCCATCTCGACTTGCGCAGTTCCTATCGGCCAAATTCTGTTTGGCAGCCTGATTGAATGGCTGGCGAACGCGGTATATGCAGTTGTAGTTGGCGTCGCGGTTATTACCATTCTGATTGCGCTTGTAACCAAATATTTGTTAAGAGGGCACATGAATCAGAGCGAAGAACAAGCGGCATCATCTTCAAGCGGCAGCCGAGAAGCGCTTGAAGCTTCTCCGACGGAATAGGACATTTTTCATAGGGGTGGGAAGAGCATGAGAGAGATCCAATTATTCGGTTTGCCCTATGCAGGTGGATCATCCTTTATGTATGAGCCATTGCGCAAATCGCTCAGTGAACAGATCAAGCTGATCCCGCTAGAGTATGCAGGCCATGGTGAGCGAATGCAAGAAGAGCTGTACCCGAGCTTTCATGACATGGTCCTTGATATGACGAACCAGATCGAATCCCGATTGACATCGGATCCATTTGCGATATTCGGCTACAGCATGGGGAGCCTCGCAGCTTATGAAATCACCCAAGAATTAATTCGCCGGACGATGAGAAATCCCCTTCAACTGTTTGTGGCCGCGCATGCTGCGCCTCATCTGCATCAGGCCAGCGAACCTGTATACGAAGCGGTTGCAGCACGCTTTAAGGCGAATATGTTGAAGATGGGGATGTCAGACCTCGACGTTATGAACAATGTTGAGCTGCTTGAATGCTTTGTCCCTATCTTCTATCACGACTTGAAGCTATATGCGGGATACCAGTACTGCGAGAGTAAGAAGCCGCTGGATGTGAACTTGACGGTTCTATATTCAGATGAAGAGAATAGACACAATCAAATCTTCGAGTGGTCTGCTTACACTTCCAAGGCATGCTTGTATCAAAGGATGAAAGGAAATCATTTCTTTATTCATTCTCATATGGAAGAAATGGTTCAAGTGATCAATCAGTCTCTCATGGGTGAGCTTATCCATCATTAATCGGGAATAGACAAGGATAGGAGCGTTGTTATGTTGAATCAACCTACGAAAAATATCGCCGAACCTCTCATTCGCAAACCGTTTGCCTTGAGTATTGAACGGCAGGCGCTTATTCAAGCCTTACGTACTCTTGATTCAGATTATTCGCAAGCCAATAGTGAGTCGAATACAGCAATGGCTGCTGTCTTCTTGTTGTATAAGAGTCTGCTTACGGGCAATAATCCAGAATCCATTCATATCTATGATGGAAGCAGCTATTATGAAGCGCGCGTAGAGCTTGAGACGAATGTTACTGCAGAGGAATATTTAGCTCGAATGGAACATTCGTTGCGTGAGAGTATGAACCATGCCATTGCGATAGAGCACATTCAGGAGCAGGACATCGTACTTTGTTTTTCTGCAAACGCAGTTGAAGCGGCAAATCAGAAGCAGCGAGGATTGACTGTATCGTTTGTCGAGGCTGGAATGGACCCTCAATGGGTATATGAAGCCTGGTCGCCATACTGGTCGGACACGAAGATCTTGCACTTGCACCGAAGAGTGGCCACGATGGCAGACACGATCATATCTCAGCCTGATCTTCGCATACGCGACATTCCCGCTCTTGATGAGCGGGAAGCATCTATCGTGCTTCAGGATTTTAATCGAAGTGACAAGCACATCCCCAGTGGGAAAACGGTGGTTCAATTATTCGAGGATCAGGTTCAGCTCAACCCTTGCCAGATTGCACTCCAATATAAAGGTCATAGCTTAACTTATCAGGAGCTAAATGAACGCGCGAATGGCGTTGCATATGATCTGATTGAGCACGGCGTAGGACCGGATAGCATTGTAGGTCTTATGGCAGAACGTTCTCTAGAACAGATTATTGGCATCTATGGGATCTTGAAGGCGGGCGGCGCTTATCTGCCGATCGATCCGGAACTCCCGCCGAATCGCATTCATTACATGCTTGCTAATAGTGAAACGACGCTAGTGTTGACGGGTCCAGGTGGCGAGGGGGGCGCGGAGTCACTGCAACAGCTTCAGCTTGTCGATCTAACCAAGTTTTCCAATGTGAATTCGGTGAATCCAATACCTAGAGCTCGTCCCGAACATCTTGCTTATGTCATCTACACCTCAGGCACAACAGGGAATCCAAAAGGGGTCATGGTTGAACATCGCAATCTTTTGAATCTGGCCCTCTGGATGCTCGAAGATGATTACAGCAATCAGGAAGTTCTCCTTCTCAAAACGACCTATGCCTTTGATCTATCCATATGGGAACTGTTTGTTGGCTTCTTGGCAGGGGCGGCGCACATCTTGCTTCCAAAAGAGCATGAGAAAGAACCACATCAGATCGCAGCATTAATACAAGCCCATCGTGTTACGCGCACCTCTTTTGTTCCTTCTGTACTTGAGCAATTTCTCCACACGATCGATCCGAGATCCATAGAATCGCTGAGCCGCATCCAGCTCTCTGGAGAAGCATTGCCCGTTGAGTTAGCCAACCGATTCAATCAGTTGAATCAAGGCAAAGCCCGTCTCGTGAACTCCTATGGCCCAACAGAAACAACTGTATTTGCGACCTCTTATGATGTACCTGCAGATATCACGCTTGAGCATATCCATATCGGTAAGCCGCTTGCCAACATGAAGATCTATATCCTGAATCAAGATCGGTTATGCGGAGTTGGCATGCTTGGCGAGGTATGCATTGGCGGCGCGGGAGTATCAAGAGGATATTTGAATAGACCAGACCTAACCGCTGAAAAATTCGTGCCAAATCCTTATATTCCAGGGGAGAGGATGTATCGGACAGGCGACTTGGCTAGATGGATGGAAGATGGCAGCATTGAGTATTTGGGAAGATTGGATGATCAGGTCAAGGTGAGAGGCTATCGCATTGAGCTGCGCGAGATTGCCAGCAGATTGCGAGAGATCGAGGGCATCCAGCACGCTGCTGTTATCGCACATGAAGAGCGCGGGGACAAAGTTCTATGCGGCTACGTGGTAAGTGCGGACGGTCACGAGCTCGATATCGCAGCAGTCAAACAAGAACTCAGCTCGCATTTGCCCGCTTATATGATCCCTACCCATTTGATGCAGCTGGAAGATCTTCCGGTAACCCGCAATGGAAAGCTTGACAAAAAGGCGCTGCCGAAGCCTGAAGTAAAGAGCAAGCAGCCTTACGAAGCGCCTCAGGATGAGATGGAGGCCGTGATAGCGAGCATGTTCCAAGAGCTGCTAAGTGTTAAGCTTGTCGGCATCCATGACAGCTTCAGCGAGCTAGGCGGGCATTCGTTAAGAGCGACACGACTAGCGCATATGATGGAGAAAAGATTCAACGTTCGGCTTCCACTTCGTACAGTGCTTGCGGCGGATACGGTTGCTAATCTCAGCGCTTGCGTGCGAACGGCGGCTCCGGACATGTGGGAGAACATCAAGGCGCTCCCGCCTCAGCCCTATTATGAGATGAGCTCCACACAGAAGCGGCTGTATCTCATTCACCAGCTTCAAGAGAACAGCCTTGCTTATAATATCCCGATGATGTATGAAGCAGATGGAGATCTTGACATCGAGCGATTACGCAGTGCGCTGCAGCAATTATGCCATCGACACGAGCTGCTTCGAACTTATTTTACGCAAATAGAGGATCAGTTCGTTCAGATCGTGGAAGACGAGGTATCACTTGTTCTTGAGGAAGGGCATCCAGCAGCTGATGTGACAAGGTCGTCGCTTGTCGAAGATTTTGTGAGACCGTTTGATTTGGCAAAAGCACCGCTCATGCGTGCGAAATTGATTCATGCTGAGGATGGCAAGTCGCTCTTGCTTATGGATATTCATCATATCATTTATGACGAAGGTTCCGCTTCTGTGCTGATGAATGACTTAACCCGCTTATATAATGGTGAATCTCTTGAACCTTTAGCAATTCAATACAAGGATTACAGCGCTTGGGCGAACAGCAGGGATTTCTCGGAGCAGGAGGCATATTGGCTGGAACGTTTCCAAGAAGATACTTCGGTTTTAAATATCAAGACGGATTACCCAAGGCCGAAAACACAGAGCTACGAAGGCAGCTCTGTCATGACAGAACTTTCCCCTATGCTTAAACCGCTTGTCGGAGATCTGGCAAAAAAGACGGGGGCGACGGAATACATGATATTGCTGTCGGTCTTTATGCTGTTGTTAAGCCGATATTCGAGGCAAGCCGAGCTCATCGTGGGGACGCCGATTGCGGGAAGAACTCATGCGGATACTTATGACATGCTGGGCATGTTTGTCAATACGCTTGCGATTAAGGGTGAGATCAAAGCAGAGCAATCCTTTGAAAGCTTTGTGCATGATCTGAAGGAACAATGCATGCTTGCTTATGAGAACCAAGACTATCCTTTTGAGCAGCTAGTGGAGAAGGTCGCAATCGATAGGGACCTTTCACGCCATCCCTTGTTTGATGTAATGTTCGTTATGCAGAACCATGAAGCTCAGGCACTCTCTTTGGGCGGGACGAAGCTCCAGGCTGTGCATATAGACAGTATCGCGTCAACCTTCGACCTGACCGTGAGCGTCGAACCACAGGGAGAAGGATATGCCTTGAAGTGGGAGTACTGCACAGCGTTGTTCAAGAAAGAAACGATCGAACGGATGAGCAGACATTATGAGCAATTCCTTCTCCACGCTTTAAACGAACCTCATTTGAATCTAGATGAGCTCAGTTATGTTTCACAAGAAGAAAGGGACATCGTCGTTCAATCGTTTAATGCCACGGACGGCTTCTATCCGGCAGACAAGACCCTCATACAGCTCTTTGAAGAACAAGTTGAGCGTACTCCCAATCAAATCGCTGTTCAGTTTGAAAAAGAGACGTTAACCTACCGTGAGTTGAACGATCGTGCCAATGCGATGGGACAGCTTCTAAGCGATCTCGGTGTCAAGCCGGATTCCATCGTTGCGCTGATTACGGGCAGATCCATTGAAATGATTGTCGGTATTTTCAGTATTCTGAAGGCTGGCGGCTCGTACTTGCCAATCGATCCTGCTCATCCGCTTGAACGAATCCGATACATGCTGACAGACAGCCAAGCGGTGGCCGTACTTTTGGGACCAGGGAGCGACCCGGTTGCACCCGAGCTTCAAGAACATATGCAGATCGATCTTCGGTACACGATTGGCAGCATCCAAGTGAATCCAAGCCCCGCCGCAGAACCTCATCATCTAGCTTACGTCATCTATACTTCGGGAACGACAGGACTGCCCAAGGCCGTCATGGTTGAGCACCGCAATGTCGTTAATTTATCCACATGGCAGATCGAATACGGGCAGTATCAGTCTGGTTCGATGATGATTCAAAAAACAACCTTTGTCTTTGACGGCTCTGCGTGGGAGATCTTCCCGGCCCTTCTGGCAGGCTGTACTCTTCAACTCCTGAATGAAGAACAAAATCAAGATCCTGCGGCGCTGATGAAGCTGCTGCCGAATCGCCAAATTGCATTAATTCCTTCCAACTATCGCGCACTACTTGATTATGCCGAGACGAACCAAGCGGCTTGCGAGCTAAAAGCACTTGAACGATTGTATCTGGCTGCAGAGCCAATTACATCGGAGCTGCTTGAAAAGCACGCAAGAATTACCGGGACTGGATATGATAACATCCATAATTTGTACGGGCCTACAGAAGCGACCGTGACGGCAACGGCTTATAGGCTGGACAGAGAAGGAAATGGAGACAGCGTCCCGATTGGAAAACCAGTATTGAATACACAGGTGTACATCTTAAACGCAATGGAGCTGTGCGGCATCGGCGTTCCTGGAGAGCTGTGCATCGGGGGAGCGGGAGTTGCTAGAGGGTATTGGAATCAGCCTCAGCTGACAGCTGAAAAGTTCGTAGCCAATCCCTATCGCCAGGGTGAACGGATGTATCGGACAGGCGATCTTGCACGCTGGCTTCCAGATGGCAATCTGGAGTATCTTGGCCGAATTGGCGAGCAAGTCAAGATTCGAGGCTATCGCATCGAGCTTGGCGAGATCGAAAGCAGCTTAAGAGATATTGAGGGAGTATTCGATGCAGCAGTCATTGCTAGACAAGATCAAGGGGAAGCCTTCCTTTGTGCCTATGTAGTGGGAAAAGGCGAGCTTATGCTGGAAAAGATCACAGAACAGCTACAATCCACGCTGCCTTCCTATATGATTCCCACGCATCTGATGCAGCTTGAGAAGCTCCCGGTAACGCGCAATGGCAAGCTTGATCGCAAGGCTCTTCCCGAGCCAGCGCAGTTAAGCAGCAAGTCATACGCTGCTCCGCGTGATGCGACGGAACTCGGTCTCGTCGAGATCTTCCAGCAGGTGCTTGCTTGCGATGCGGTTGGCATCGATGACAGCTTCTATGAGCTTGGCGGACATTCGCTTCGCGCTACCAAGCTTGTGAACGCGATAGGGAAGTCGTTCGGTGTGCGTCTTAAGCTTCGCGATATCTTAATAGAGCAAACCGTGCGCAAGCTTGCATTACGAGTCAGATCGAATGAGAAAGTCTCCTATGACCCGATTGAGGTCCAACCGCTGCTGCGAGAGGTTGTTATGAGCCCGCAGCAGAAGAGTATTTACCTTGTTCATCAGATGCAAGCTGATCAAGCACACAATCGAACCTACAACATTCCGTTCTTAGTGAGAAGCTCGCAACCAATCGATTACGACCGACTAAAGCATGCGCTTAGCAAGCTTGCGGACCGCCATTCGCTGCTTCGAACCTCCTTTATTCAAGAGGGCAGCCAATATTTGCAGCGGATTGCAGAGCACGCAGCGATAGAATTGGAAACGGCAGAATCACAACGTGAAGAAATATCTGATTTATTTGATGCATTCGTACGTCCATTTGATTTGTCGAAGGCACCTCTCATGCGTGTTAAAGCGGTACGCTCAGTGCAAGGAGACACCTTCCTCATGTTCGATCTTCATCATATTATTTTCGATGAGGGTTCCAAGAACGTGCTGCTAGAGGAGATTTCAAAGCTCTACAATGATGAATCACTCCCGCCAGTTGCTGTCGATTACAAGGATTACAGTCAATGGATCAGCAGCATAACCTTGTCGGAGGAAGAAGCATATTGGGCCCAAGTATTCGAAGTGGAGCCGCCAATGCTTGAGCTAACGACAGATTATCCTCGACCTAAAGAGCAAACTCATATAGGCAGCAGTTTGCATTCCCAGATTCCTTCTTATGTGCAGTCTCGTGTCAAAGCAATAAGCCGACAAACAGGCGCTACAGAATACATGGTGATGCTGTCGGCATTTATGCTGCTGTTAAGCCGCTATTCGAGGCAGGCAGATCTTGTTGTGGGCAGTCCGATTGCTGGACGTCACCACCCCGATACGCAGCAGATGCTTGGCATGTTCGTCAATACATTAGCGATACGCGGGAAGCTGGATGCAGCGTGCAGCTTCGAAGACTGGCTTGCCGAGATGAAAGAGAAGTGCCTGCAAGCCTATGAGCATCAGGCATATCCGTTTGAACGCTTAGTTGAACGTGTGGCCACGGAGCGGGATCTGTCTAGACATCCACTATTCGATGTGGTTTTTGCGCAGCAGCAGAGCGAGTCTTCAAGCTTGCAGCTTGGCGCAGCTGGATTCGAAGAGGTGATGCAGCAGAGCGTTGCTTCAACCTTTGATCTGACCGTGAGCATGGCAGAGAACGAAGATGGATATGGGCTCCGATGGGAGTACAGCACGGCATTATTCAAGCAGGAGACCATTGAACGGATGGCGCTTCACTTCGAAGCGCTGCTAGAGGATGCCTTAAGCAGACCTGATGTTCCGCTTGCGGAGCTGTCGATGATGACAGCACAGGAACAGGTACAAGTGATGCACGTATTCAATGAGACGGAGCATCCTTATCCACAAGGGCTGACCGCCATTCAACTCTTCGAAAGCCAAGCTGCGGCTGCCCCAGAACGCGCAGCGGTGGTGTTCAACGGACAGGAGCTTACGTATCAGGAGCTGAATGCGAGAGCAAACGAGGTGGGGCGCAGGCTGCGTGCGTTAGGCGTCGGACCGGATTGCATCGTCGGGCTGGTGACAGGGCGCTCGCTGGAGATGATCATCGGCATCTACGGCATCTTGAAGGCGGGAGGCGCTTATCTGCCTATCGATCCTGCTCATCCGATCGACCGCATTCGCTATATGCTTGCCGACAGCCAAGCGCCTGCTGTGTTGGTTGGGCCAGGAGGGGAGCAGATCCGTGAATTGCTCTTCGATCTGGCTGAGGTGATTGACCTCGCAGAAGCAGGGCAAGGATCGCCGCATGAGCAAGAGTCGCATGGGAATCTTGAGCCTCTGGCTGAGCCGCATCACCTGGCTTATGTGATTTACACGTCAGGGACGACGGGACAGCCAAAGGGGGTCATGATCGAGAATCGCAGCCTTGTCCATCTTGCCGAGTGGCAGCGAGTCGAAGGCGAGATGAATGAGCACAGCGTCATGCTGCAGAAGTCAACCTATATTTTTGACGCTGCGGTATGGGAAATCTTCTCCAGCACGCTCACGGGCGCCAAGCTCATGATGGCCACGGAGTCCGAGAACGAAGATCCGGAGCTGCTCTTGAACCTGATTCAGCAGCATAAGGTCACGGACGCGCTCATCGTACCGTCTGCCTTCCGCATGCTGCTTGACTATGCAGAGGTTCATGGCAAGGAGGAGGCGCTGCGAGCATTCAAGCGAATCTATCTCGGCGCAGAGCCGGTTACGCCTGATCTGCTAGAGCGATACGTCCGCATTACCGGACATGGGGTGGAGCGATTAACGAATCTGTACGGACCGACGGAAGCGACGGTGTGCGTCACCTCGCTACGATTCCAGCCTAAGGCTCGCTATGATTCCATCCCGATTGGCAAGCCGCTGTGGAACACGCAGATCTATGTGATGAACGGCGATTCCCTATGTGGAATTGGTGTTCCGGGCGAGCTGTGTGTGGGTGGAGCAGGGCTTGCGCGAGGTTATTTGAACCAGCAAGAGCTGACAGCAGAGAAGTTTGTCAAGCATCCTTACCAGGCAGGCGAGCGGCTGTATCGAACGGGAGATCTTGCTCGGTGGAGCGCTGAAGGGAGCTTGGAGTACTTGGGGCGCATCGGGGAGCAGGTCAAGATTCGCGGCTTCCGCATCGAGCTGGGTGAGATTGAGAGCAGGCTGAGGGAGATTCAAGGCGTGCAGGATGCGGTTGTCACCGTGAGAGAAGATCAAGGTGAAGCTATGCTGTGCGGCTATGTGGTGAGCTCCGCGCCACTTGATCTTAGCAAGACGAAAGAGCAGCTGGCGGTTCATCTGCCTTCCTATATGATCCCTGCTCATCTGATGCAAGTGGAGTTGCTGCCGCTGACACGAAGCGGCAAGGTGGACCGCAAGGCTCTTCCTGAACCAGAGCGTGTTCAAAGCGATTCTTACACAGCGCCGAGGGATGAGATGGAACAGCTGCTAGTTGATGCCTTCCAAGACATCTTGGGCGTCAATCCGATTGGGATTGATGACAGCTTCTTTGATCTAGGGGGCCATTCCCTGCGTGCGGCAAGACTGATGAGCCTGCTTGATCGCAACTTTGGCCATCGCCTGTCCTTGCGCGAGATTTTGGAAGAGAAGACGGTACGAAACATTGCCCAGCACTTGAAAATGAAGCAAGCAAGCCCGCAGCCAGAGCCGATGTTGATGCAGCTTGCAGTTGCTGTTGAAGAGGAGGTTTGATACCGAATGAGCCGAAAGTTTAGAATGAGCTCCGCTCAAAAGAGATTGTTTGTCATGGATCAGCTGCAGCCAGCGAGCATTACGTACAATATCCCTATTCTCTTGAAAGCGAATGGAGAATTGGATCCTGCTCGATTAAACGAAGCCTTGAATCAGCTGTGCAAGAGACATGAGCTGCTGAGAACTCATTTTGTCCATATCAAAGACAAGTTTCTTCAAGTTATTGAGGACGAGGTTCATTTTGAGCTGGAGTATGGAGAGGACACTCTTGAGCATGTGCAGGATTGCTTCCAGCAATTCATTCGTCCCTTTGACTTAAGCCAAGCACCGCTAATGCGGGCCAAGATTGTGCAGGTGGAGCGTAATGAGAGCGTGCTGATGCTGGACATACATCATATCATTTTCGATGATGGCTCAACAGCTGTGCTGCTTAATGAACTATCAGAGCTGTATAACGGAGGCCTTTTGCCTGAATTGCGTGTTCAATACAAGGACTTCAGCGCTTGGCACAATGCAAAAGACTGGACAGTGCAGGAGCAGTACTGGCTTCGTGAGCATGAGAGCGAGCTTCCCGTCTTGGAGTGGACTACGGACTACTCTCGGCCAATGGAGCAAAGCTTTGCAGGCGATCGAATGGTCTCTTGCTTGAGTGAGAAGCTGCAAGCAGACATCAAGGCTCTTAGCAAGCGTACGGGAGCAACAGATTACATGATTCTATTGTCAGCTTTCATGCTTCTCCTCAGCCGCTATAGCCGTCAGCAGGATATCGTGGTCGGCAGTCCGATCGCAGGTCGTGTTCATCCTGAATCACAACAGATGCTTGGGATGTTTGTAAACACGCTTGCGATTAGAGGACAGCTAAGACCAGAAGATTCATTCGAAACTTGGGTACACGCCATGAAGGAGAAGTGCCTAAGCGCGTATGAGCATCAAGAATATCCTTTTGAGATGCTGGTTGAAAAAGTGATGGGGGAGCGAGACCCTGCACGCCATCCGATGTTTGATGTCATGTTTGCCTTAAATCATGAAGCGGAGGCCTTCTCGATTGGGGGGCTGGAGCTTACGCCGCTCGAATTCAACTTCAACGTTGCCAAGTTCGATTTGACCGTTAGCATGCAGGAAACGAGCGCAGGATATGTGCTCGATTGGGAATACTGCACGGCATTATTCAAGCAGGAGACCATTGAACGGATGGCGCTTCACTTCGAAGCGCTGCTAGAAGATGCTTTAAAGAGACCGCAGGTGCCGCTTGCGGAGCTGTCGATGATGACTGCACAGGAGCAGGCACAAGTGATGCACGTATTCAATGAGACGGAGCATCCATATCCACAAGGGTTGACCGCCATTCAACTCTTCGAAAGCCAAGCTGCGGCTGCTCCAAAACGCGCAGCGGTGGCGTTCAACGGACAGGAGCTTACGTATCAGGAGTTGAATGCGAGAGCAAACGAGGTGGGGCGCAGGCTGCGTGCGTTAGGCGTCGGACCGGATAGCATCGTCGGGCTGGTGACAGGGCGCTCGCTGGAGATGATCATCGGCATCTACGGCATCTTGAAGGCGGGAGGCGCTTATCTGCCTATCGATCCTGCTCATCCGATCGACCGCATTCGCTATATGCTAGCCGACAGCCAAGCGCCGGCTGTGTTGGTTGGACCCGGAGGGGAGCAGGTCCGTGAATTGCTCTTCGATCTCGCCGAGGTAATTGATCTCGCGGAAGCAGGGCAAGGATCGCCGCATGAGCAAGAGTCGCGTGGGAATCTTGAGCCTCTGGCTGAGCCGCATCACCTGGCTTATGTGATTTACACGTCAGGGACGACGGGACAGCCAAAGGGGGTCATGATCGAGAATCGCAGCCTTGTCCATCTTGCCGAGTGGCAGCGAGTCGAAGGCGAGATGAATGAGCACAGCGTCATGCTGCAGAAGTCAACCTATATTTTTGACGCTGCGGTATGGGAAATCTTCTCCAGCACGCTCACGGGCGCCAAGCTCATGATGGCCACGGAGTCCGAGAACGAAGATCCGGAGCTGCTCTTGAACCTGATTCAGCAGCATAAGGTCACGGACGCGCTCATCGTACCGTCTGCCTTCCGCATGCTGCTTGACTATGCAGAGGTTCATGGCAAGGAGGAGGCGCTGCGAGCATTCAAGCGAATCTATCTCGGCGCAGAGCCGGTTACGCCTGATCTGCTAGAGCGATACGTCCGCATTACCGGACATGGGGTGGAGCGATTAACGAATCTGTACGGACCAACGGAAGCGACGGTGTGCGTCACCTCGCTACGATTCCAGCCTAAGGCTCGCTATGATTCCATCCCGATTGGTAAGCCGTTGTGGAACACGCAGATCTATGTGATGAACGGCGATTCCCTATGTGGAATTGGTGTTCCGGGCGAGCTGTGTGTGGGTGGAGCAGGGCTTGCGCGAGGTTATCTGAACCAGCAAGAGCTGACAGCAGAGAAGTTTGTCAAGCATCCTTACCGGGCAGGCGAGCGGCTGTATCGAACGGGAGATCTTGCCCGGTGGAGCGCTGAAGGGAACTTGGAGTACTTGGGGCGCATCGGGGAGCAGGTCAAGATTCGCGGCTTCCGCATCGAGCTGGGTGAGATTGAGAGCAGGCTGAGGGAGATTCAAGGCGTGCAGGATGCGGTTGTCACCGTGAGAGAAGATCAAGGTGAAGCTATGCTGTGCGGTTATGTGGTGAGTTCCACGCCACTTGATCTTAGCAAGATGAAAGAGCAGTTGGCGGTTCATCTGCCTTCCTATATGATCCCTGCTCATCTGATCCAAGTGGAGCAGCTGCCGCTGACTCGAAGCGGCAAGGTGGACCGTAAAGCGCTCCCTATGCCAGTGCTAGTCAGCGAGCGCGTATATTCGGCTCCTCGGGATGAAGTAGAGGAGCACATGGCACAGATTTTTGCAGACGTATTAGGTGTTGATCAAGCAGGAATTGATGACAGCTTCTATGAGCTCGGCGGCGATTCGATTAAGGCCATTCGCATCGTGTCGAAGCTTCGTGAGGCGGGGTATGAGCTGCAAGTCAAGTCCATCATGCAAGGACGAACGATTCGAGCGATTCGGCCTATGGTATCCAAGCAGCAGCTAGTTGTTGATCAGGCGCTCGTTACTGGAATTGTGGAATGGACGCCGATTCAATCAGCGTTCATACAGAGCGGTATTGCGCACCCGCATCATTTTAATCAATCCTTCCTGCTTGAAAGCACGAGCTTGTTAAACCGTGTAAGCCTAGAGCAGTCCCTGACCGCTTTAGTTCAGCATCACGATATGCTTCGAGCCGTTATTCGCGACGGCGTCCAAGTTGTCCGCGGTATAGGGGATGGTGAGCTTTACAGCCTGATCGACAGGAATATGAAGGATAAAGAAAGCAAGGAAGAGCTATATCAAGCAATTGAACAATGTGCCAATCAGATACAAGCGAGTATGGATCTTGCTAATGGCCCCTTGCTTAAAGCAGCTGTATTCCGTTCAAGGCAAGGAGATTATTTGTTCTTGTGCATCCATCACCTCGTTGTGGATGGGGTGTCTTGGCGCATTCTTCTAGAGGACCTGAATAAAGGCTACAGTATGGCTGAGTCTGGTCACAAGCCTATATTCCCGCCTAAGACCCACTCCTACCAGCAATGGAGTGACGGGCTGAGACGCTACCGCAACCGCCCTCAGCTGCTTGCAGAGCTCCCGTATTGGAGAGAGGTGGAGCGCAAGGTAAGTGCAAGCAAGCTTAAGCCAATGGCCTCGGAGTGTCATGCAGCTACGGGCTATCTGGAATGGGCTCTAAGCGAAGAAGCAACACGTGAGCTTCTGCAGACTGCAGGCCGTTCCTATCACGCTGAAGCGAATGACCTGCTTCTGACAGCCCTTTATCGAGCGATTCAACTTCTAACCGGGCAGCATACGGTATCGGTTCTTACGGAAGGCCATGGCCGTGAATCCATTGGCGAGCCAGCCATCATTGATCGAACGGTTGGATGGTTTACAAGCATGTATCCTACCGCGATTGATGGCATTGGCGGTTCAATAGATGAAGATATCATTTTGACCAAGGAAAGCTTAAGACGCATTCCGAATCATGGCCTGGGCTACGGCGTTCTAAAGGCTATAGGAGAAGAGCAAGCGCTTGAAGGCACAGCACCTGACATTACCTTTAACTTCCTTGGCGAATTCGGACAAGAGAGCGGCTTGGAGGGCTGGAAGCTAAGTGATGCACCGCGCGGTCTCGATGTGTCTTCGGACAATCACTTCGGCAGCATGCTGTCTTTGAATGGGGCCATCATGAATGGCGTATTGCAAATGTCTGTCATGTACAACAAGCAGCAATACAACACTGATTTTGCAGTACAACTGGCGGATCGGTTCAAAATGCAGCTGGAATTGATTCTCGCTCATTGTGCTGGAATAGAGCTTCCTATATGGACGGCATCTGATCTAGGGGAATTAACTTGGAGCCATCGAAGTTTCACCACGATTAAGCAGCGTTATGCTGATCACGGTTATCAGATCGAACGGATTTATCCGCTCACTTCTTTGCAGGAAGGGATGTTGTTTCATAAGCTCGAAGACCAGCAGGCCTCTAGCTACGTTGTTCAAACCCTATATCGGATCAGCGGTCCATTGCATGTAGACGCCTTGCGGGCAAGCTTGCAGCTTCTAGCCGAACAACATGAGGTGCTGCGCACAAGCATCGTACATCTGGATGCCGAAGAGCCTAGGCAGATGCTGATTCAAGGCAGAGAAGTGGAATTTCTGTTCACCCAAGCCTCTGATCAGGATCATTCTTCGGCAAGACTGGAAGCCATCTGCGAAGAGGATGTAAAGCGCGGTTTTGATCTGGAGCATGACAGCTTGGTTCGATTGCATGTGATTCAGCTGGAGGATCAGGAATATCGGCTTCTGATGAGCTTCCATCACATCATCATGGACGGCTGGTGCATGTCGATCATAATGAATGACCTTCAAGCCTTCTACACCAAGCTTGTTCAAGGTGTGGAGCTGGAAGATTTGCGCGCTGAGGCAACAAACAATCAGACGAAGTACGAGGATTATGTTCGATTGATTGCAGAACGTGACCATTCTCATGATATGGCTTATTGGGAAGAGCTGCTTCAAGGCTACGAAGAAGCAAGGGGAATACGCCCTCAGGGCTATGCCGAGCAGAATCAAGATGCTGAACCCGTTCGCTATGAAGAGCTGCTGCTGGATGAAGCCTCCACTCGTCAATTAGAGTCATACTGCAAAGCGCATGGAATCACGTTGAATACGCTGGTAGAGGCCGCATGGGGTATTGTGCTGCAAAGGTACAACAACACGCAGGATGTGGTATTTGGCAAGGTCGCTTCTGGGCGCAATGTGGATCTGCAAGGCATTGATCAGATGGTCGGGTTATTCATCCATACCCTCCCTGTGCGGGTGAGAACAGTGGAGAAGCAAACGATTGCTGAGCTGCTTGCACAGCTCCATGATCAGGCTCTGCATACCGCCCAGCATGAGATCAGCTCTCTCGTTGAGATTCAAGCTTCTACCGGCTTGGGCAGCCCCCTTATTCAATCCCTGCTTGCCTTCGAAAACTATTACGAACAGGATGCTGCCGCCACAAGTTCCCTTCCATTGGAGCTTATGGCGGCTAGAGAACAGACCAACTATCCACTTACGTTACTGGCGAATAAATCCAAAGTGCTGGGATTCCGCTTTATGTATGATACGAGCTTATACACCCAGGAGGAAGTCGCTCGTTTGCTCAAACGGCTTAAGCTGGCACTAATGCAGATGGCGGAGCAGCCTGCTCTGCCTGTAGCTCAGATTGATCTGCTGGATGAGGCGGAACATAAGCAGGTTGCCCTTCATTTCAATGATACATCTACCTCTATTAATCGAGAACGAACCGTTGTGGAGTTGTTTGAGGAGCAGGTGAGTCGCAAGCCTAATGAGGTTGCGGTCGTCTCGGAAGCGATGAATCTTACCTATGGCGAATTGAATGCCAAGGCGAATCAGCTTGCAGGCATGCTAAGAGCCAAGGGTGTTAAGCCAGATCAGCTGATCGGCATTACTGCGGAGCGAAAAGTAGAGACGATAATTGGGCTGGTTGCGATCTTGAAAGCTGGCGGGGCTTATCTGCCAATTGATCCGAAATATCCTGAGCAGCGCATTCAATATTTGCTTGAGGACAGCAGCACGAGCTTGATCTTAACGACCGAATTTGATTTTTCGTTCATAAATATGAAGCCATATGCGAATCAAACGGAGTTGCTGCATTTAAGGGACGAGAGCCTGTATCAAGGTCCAACTGCGAACCCTGAACGGGTGAATGCAGCTCATGATCTTGCTTATGTCATCTATACATCTGGAACGACAGGCCAGCCTAAAGGCGTGATGATCGAACACCTAAGCATTAATCGTTTGGTACAGGACACGCAGTATGTGGACTTTTCCCAGATTCGTATTCTGCAAACCGGCTCTTTGGCCTTTGATGCCTCGACCTTTGAAATCTGGGGAGCGCTCCTTAATGGAGGGGAGCTTTATCTAGTTGATGAGGAAGTCCTTACAGATACACAAGCGCTAAAGCAGGCGATTCAACATTATCAGGTGAACACCATGTGGCTGACCGTATCCTTGTTCAATCACATGGTGATGGAGGATGTGTCGGCATTTGACACCTTGACGAATCTCCTTATCGGAGGCGAACAGCTGTCTCCTATTCATGTGAAGCGTCTATTGGATCATAACTCGAATATTAAGCTGATCAACGGCTATGGGCCGACGGAGAGCACAACCTTTGCCGTAACCCATCCAATCCATGATGCTGCATGCATTCCAATCGGAAGCCCGATTGCCAATACCGAGGTCTATATCATGAACGGCGATCAACTGTGCGGTATTGGAATGCAAGGAGAGCTGTGCATCGCAGGCATTGGATTAGCAAGAGGGTATCTAAACAAGCCTGAGCTGACAGCAGCCAAGTTTGTCTCTCATCCAGAGCAACCAGAGAAACTCATCTATCGAACAGGAGACCTCGCGTGCTGGCGGGCAGACGGTGTCATCGATTACTTAGGCAGAATCGATGAACAGGTCAAAATTCGAGGCTTCCGAATCGAGCTTCACGAGATTAAGAGCAAGCTGATGGAGCTTGAGCACATTCAGGATGCGGCTGTCATAATGATCGAAGAAGCGGGAGAAAAGCATCTATGCGGTTATGTTGTAGCGGATTATAAACTAGATCTTCAAGCGGTAAAGTTAGGCCTAAGCGACGTCTTGCCTTCCTACATGATTCCTTCTCAGCTCATTCAACTGGAGATCCTGCCTGTAACGCGCAACGGGAAGCTGGATCGATCAGCGCTTCCAAAGCCCTCCTTCTCTGCCGGCTCCAATTATACGGCGCCGCGAGACGAGGTGGAGGCGCGAATTGCAGAAGCATTTTCAAGTATTTTGGGAGCTGAAACGATTGGCATTCATGATAGCTTCTTCGAGCGAGGAGGGCATTCGCTCCGAGCGACTCGCTTGATCAATGCAGTAGAGCAGTCCTGTGGTGTCCGAATTCCGCTGCGTGAGGTTTGGAATCTAGAGACGGTTGCTAGGCTTGCAGATTGGGTTAGAAGCAGTGCTGCGCAGCAGCTTGAGCCCATTCCGAGACAGTCCGATCAGAAGGACTACCCGATGAGTGCTGCACAAAAGAGGTTGTTTATTATCGAGCAGATGCAGGGTTCTGCGATCACGTATAATATGCCCAGCATGCTGAGAGCTCGCGGCAGACTTGATCTTCAGCTGCTGCAGCGCGCATTATCAGAATTGGTTGCAAGGCATGAGATTCTGCGCACAAGCTTTGCTATGGTGCAAGGTGAGCCTGTACAAACCATAGCCGAAGCAGCAGAGTTGCAATTGGAGTATGGTGAAGGCAGCGAGTTGGAGACTGAAGCGTTATTCCAAGCTTTTATTCGCCCATTTGATCTGGGCAAGGCCCCTTTAATGCGGGCGAAGGCGGTTCGTTTGCAGGATGATTCCTTCCTTTTCATGCTTGATATGCATCATATGGTTCATGACGGCGCGTCGGCAGCCATTCTGCTTCATGAGCTGACAAGACTTTATAATGGCGAGATTCTGTCAGCACCTCCCTTGCACTATAAGGACTACAGCATATGGGAGCAAAGCAGAGATCTGGAGCCGCACAAGAACTACTGGCTTCAGCATTTTGAAGAAGAAATTCCAGTGCTTGATCTGATTGCTGATCATCCAAGGCCGCAGCATAAATCCTATCGCGGCAGCAATGCTCAAAGCGCCTTGAGTCTTGAACTAACAGAAGCTGTGAAAAGGGTTAGCCAACAACAAGGAGCTTCCGAGTTCATGATTCTGCTCTCGATCTTCATGCTGCTGCTAAGCCGCTATTCGAGACAAGAAGATATCGTTGTAGGAAGTCCGATCGCAGGACGCGTACATCCTGACACTGAACAGATGCTTGGCATGTTCGTGAATACCCTTGCAATCAAAGGAAAGCTTTTGCATGAAAGCACCTTTGAGGACTACCTTGTTCAGATGAAGGAGATTTGCCTAAAAGCCTTTGAGCATCAGGAGTACCCGTTCGATCTGCTGGTAGAACAGGTTGCTTCGGAGCGGGATATGTCTCGACACCCAATCTTTGATGTCATGTTTGCGCTGCAAAACAACGAAGAGGCCGTGCTTCAGTTTAATGGGACATCTCTTGAACCAGTGGATTACAACTACCAAGTAGCCAAGTTCGATCTAACCTTAACCATAGCAGAGTCGAATGAGGGCTATGTGCTCAACTGGGAATATGCAACCGATCTGTTCAACCGTGAAACGATTGAACGAATGGCACTGCACTTCAACGAGCTTGCTATTCATGCCTTGGAGGACCCTTCACAACAGCTAAGCGAGATATCGGTTCTGTCCGATGATGAGATCAGCATGCTGTTGAATCATTTCAACCCGGCTGATTCCTGGCATGAGAATGATAAGACTGTTGTTGCTTGCTTTGAGGAGCAGGTCATGCGTACGCCTGACAAAATTGCCATTCAAGGCTATGAGGGCAAGCTAACGTATCGAGAGCTTAATGAGCAGGCCAATCAGCTGGCTCATCGGCTCCGTCAGCTTGGCATCGATAGAGATCAATTCGTGGGCATCATGGCAGAACGCCGAATCGAAACCATTGTAGGGCTCGTTGCGATCCTTAAGGCAGGTGGGGCTTATGTTCCGATCGATCCGAAATACCCGCTGAATCGCATCTCGTATTTGATTCAGGACAGTGATTGTTCCGTTATGCTGACAAGTGAATTCGACCTGTCGCAATTGGAGTATAAGCCTGAACATATTATCCAGCTTGCGCATCCTGTTGGCTGCACGGATCAGGCCGGTCATTCTGCTAATCCGACGCAGGTCAATCATCCGAAGGACCTTGCTTATGTGATCTATACCTCCGGTACGACAGGCGAGCCGAAAGGCGTGATGATTGAGCATCATAGCATCAATCGTCTGGTTATCCATACGAATTACGCGGATTTCAAGGATGTGCACATTTTGCAAACGGGTTCGCTAGCCTTTGATGCTTCTACCTTCGAAATATGGGGGGCGCTGCTTAATGGCGGCACACTCTACCTTGTGGAAGAAGATGTCTTAACAAGTGCCGCGTTATTTAAAGAGGCGATTCAGGACTTTGGGATTAATACGTTGTTTATAACAACGGCCTTGTTTAATCAGCTGATTTCGTTGGATCATGAAATATTCGACTCTCTGACCCAGCTTCTCTTTGGGGGAGAGGCCACCTCCGAAGAGCATGTTGACTTGCTCGCTTCACGTAATCCAAGTCTACGCTTCGCGAATGTATACGGACCTACAGAATGCACCACATTCGCTACCTGCTATCGTATTCCCGCACAACGTGAGCGCAGCAAGACGCCGATTGGGGCGCCTATTGCGAATACGACGGCTTATGTCATTCAGAATGGCGTTATGTGCGGCATTGGCATTCCTGGCGAGCTGCATATTGGTGGAGCAGGGGTTGCTAGAGGATATCTGAATCGACCGGAGCTGAGCAAAGAGAAATTCGTGGAGAATCCTTATCGAAGGGGAGAACGCATGTATCGGACGGGAGATCTCGTGCGTTGGACGGCGGATGGACAGCTTGAGTATCTAGGACGCATGGATCAGCAGATTAAGCTGCGCGGCTACCGGATCGAACTAGGCGAGATTGAAAGCCGCATTCGAGAACTTCACGGTGTTAAAGACGCGGCTGTGATGGTTAGACAGGAGAAGGGGCCGGCACTCTGCGCTTATATCGTTGCCGATCATGATCAGGATGATAGTCTGATGAAAAGTCAACTGGCGGAGCGGCTGCCGTCCTATATGATCCCCTCTTACTTCATTAAGCTGGATCAGCTTCCGCTCACTAGAAATGGCAAGCTGGATAAAAAAGCGCTCCCTGTTCCGCAGAGTGCTTCAATAGAGGAATATACGGCTCCGCGAGACCAAGTGGAGCTGGCGCTAGCGGATGTGTTTGAGCATATTCTTGGGGCATCAAGAGTCGGAATTGACGACAGTTTCTACGACTTGGGCGGAGATTCCATCAAAGCGATTCGCATGGTTTCGAAGCTTCGAGAGTATGGATATGAGCTTAGCGTAAGAATGATTATGCAGGCCAAAACAATTCGATCCATCCGCAAGAGCATGATTCATGCTCCTATCGTCAGCATTGACCAACGAGAGGTCAGTGGAATGGCGATGCTGACGCCAATCCAGATGGATTTCTTTGCAGAATGCTTGGCAGTCCCTTCGCATTTTAATCAATCCTTTATGATCGAGACGAAGGACCGTTTGGATGTACCTAGTCTCGAAAGGGCACTTAATGCAGTCATTCTTCATCATGACATGCTGAGGGCGGTATATCCTGCAGATACCCAAATCATCCGTACAGGTGACGAAGGGCTAAGGCATGAGCTGACCTTCCAAGACTTATCTGCAATGGAGGAGTCAGAGCAGCTGTTTGCTCAAATGGAAGAAGAGGCGCTCAAGGTGCAGCAGAGCATGGATATGTTTTTTGGGCCGCTAGTCAAAGCAGCTGTCTACCGTGCGAAGCATCTTGATTACTTATTCCTCTGTATCCATCATCTTGTTGTGGATGGCATCTCATGGCGAATTGTTCTAGAGGATCTGAATACAGCTTATGGAATGGCTCGTGAAGGAAGAGAAATCGTACTCCCGCCGAAGACATTATCCTATCAGGACTGGGCGAATGCACTCATCAAGTATCGCGAGAGCGAGGAATTGCTTCACGAGATTCCATATTGGCAGTCCGTTGAGGAACTGGCAGCGAAGAGCAGTCTAAAGTGGCATGAGCCAACACCAACCGCTTGCGGTGAAGGATTAGGACAGGTCAGCATTGCACTTACAAGCGAGCAGACCATGAATCTGCTGTACAAGGGAGGAAGGGCTTATCAAACGGAGATTAATGACTTGCTGCTCGCAGCCCTGTTCCGCTCCATTCATCGTCTAACCGGGCAGCAGAGCATGGCTGTTAATATGGAAGGGCACGGCAGAGAACCAGTCGGAGAAGCGTTGTTGATTGATCGAACGGTTGGCTGGTTCACGAGTGTATATCCGGTTGCGATAGATGGAATTGGAAAGAGCGTGAAGGAAGACATCTTATCAACGAAGAATTGCTTGCGCCACGTTCCGAACCGAGGCATTGGCTACAGTGTATTGAAGACATACGGGGATTTTGCCGTAAGAGGCATTCGGCCAGCTATTACGTTTAACTATTTAGGTGAATTCGGCCAAGACGGCAGCTTCGATGGATGGTCGATCAGCGATGCGCCGCGAGGATCGGATATTGCTAAAGAGAATCGCTTTGGAACGCCAATCTCAATCAATGGAATGATCACGGATGGCACTCTTCGCATGATGGTGAGCTATGATCGAGGATTTGCAAGTGACGCGATTATGAACAAGCTAGCGAAGGCATTTGAGCACGAGCTCGTTGCGATAACGGAACACTGTGTTCAAATCCTGCCAATCGAATCAGCTTCTCAGCAAGATCAGTCTCCTCAGTGGAACGATGGCAGCTTCGAGCTTCCGGTGTTTGTATGGTATGTGCTAAATGAAGATAGTCTGCTGAAAACCATACAATGTGAGGATAGATTGTATGAGGTTCTCTTTGTCAGCCATCTAAGCCAAGACATGCGCCGACGAATCGTATCTATGGTTGCGGAGCACAAGATGTCGCACCATCTCCCTCATTACATTTTGCACATGGATGCATTTGAACAAGCTTCGCCAGTAATGAGTCGAGAAGATTTCTTTGAATTATGCGCAGATCAAAATGAGCCCCAAATAAGGACTGGCGAGGTACAATGCCGTTTAGAATGCTTTAATGAAGCAGAGCAGGGGGAAGAAGCAGCCGGTTATTCCTATGAACCTACTTTATTACAAGCTTGCTTCTTAGCTGCAAAGGGCACCATTGTGACGGAGAGAATCTCTTTTGAGGGGCATCATGAACAGACAGCCATCTTGGAAGCACTTCAGCAGCTGATTCGTGAGCAGACTGCCTTGCGCAGTTATTACAGATATTCAGGCGAAGAGAGGCTTATTAGAGAGCTGGCTTATTGCGATAAACCATTTATCCCATTGTTTGATCTGTGCTACGCAACTTCAGCTGAGCATGAGCAGGCAGATCAACTGCTGCATGAGCTGCGCTCAGAGGAATATTGTGAAGGAGCTTGGCATCGGCTAGTGAAGCTCCTTGTCACAAAGGATTCGGAGAAGTATTATACCCTGCACCTATTTGCACATCACAGCGTGTGGGACAAATCAAGCAGTCAGCTCTTTAAGGAGCGATTCCTTCAACAGCTTGCTTATTCATCTTCTTCTAATGTCATCCAATCGCTGGGACGGTATTCGATGTACATTGAGGAAGTGAAGCGGGGGAAAGGTGATGAAGAGGCGGAACTTATCCCAGCGCAGAAGCCGACTGATTTTATTAGAAGCATGTCAGATTACAGCTGCTTCAATGCCAATAACACACTGCGGCGTTCGGTTGTCTCTTTGTTGAAAATGGGTCCTAAGGTGAATATTCTCTATAAGGAAAAGCCATGGGATTTACTGCTGCATCTGCTGAAGGTAATTGCGAAGGAGAATAAGCTCCTGCAAGAGGATCAGGTCCTGCCTGTATTTATTCTTCAAGATGACCGGGGAGCATGGACTCAGGATTATTCGGCTACACTGGGCGCATTTTTGGATCTGCTGCCTATAGCGCTTGATTGCCATTCGGAACCGAAGAGATTGGTGTCCATGCAAGAGCAGGTCGAGGAGCTTCAGAAAGTGAAGCGGTCCCGCCATTTGCATTACTTAGAGCGCCTCTCTTCGCTTAGTGTGAACTTGGCACAGATCGTTCCATCCATGCTGTCTATTAATTTCCAAGGGGCGTTTGATCTGACCTACGAAGGTGTGCAGCAAATGCTTAAGGGCAGCAATATGATGAATACGTCTGAAATCTATGTAAACAGCTACGCCGATTATCTTGTTATTTGCTATCCGTTGTTCGAACGGTTGTCAGGATCTCTCGAAGGCGTATTGCAGCAGGAGTTAGAGCAATTAGAATACGAGCTTGAAGCATGGACGACACATCCAGTACGGAAATGATGATTCCATCATTATGATCCGCATGGGAGCCCATTGCATATATCATTCACAGCTTATGTGCTGGGCTCCCGATTTTTTTGTCAGCATAGATCGATAAGGGATAAATTATGTATATGTAACGGTGATTCTAGTGAGCAGATGCTCATCCAATAGCGTGGTTGGCGATATTGTAGAAAGTAGCAGTTGTATTGATAGAAGGAAGCGTCGACAGGGCTTGAAAAATCCAGCCTGGACATATGGTCGGTGATGCCGCTTCCCGTCATTTTCAGGTAGCTTTCCTTCAATGTCCAGTAGCGGATAAACAAGGCCTCAGGATCTGAACTCGAGCGAAGCTGCTCCAACTCTTCAGGACTGCACACCATCGCAGCGACATTCGGATCGTAGGGCACCATATTTTGAACATCAATGCCGATTTCTTGGTCGGAAATAGCGACGGCTACGCATTCCTCGCAATGACTAATATTGAAGTAAATATGGGGGAAGTCCAACAAATAAGGCTTCTGATTGCTTCGATAGCCAAAGCGCAGCGGTTCAGTGATGGAATATTCCTGCTTCATGCCGTATGCAAGCAGCAAATAGGTGACAATACTCATTTTTTTGTCAATCCAGTGCTTATAGCGGTGAACTTTGAGCTGTCTGTCTTGAGGCAGTCTGCTCAGGTGCTGCATGCATATTTCCTCGGTAAACAGATCCAAGGATTCAAAATAATAAATCATAGGTGAAACCTCTCTGTAATATTATATTTTTATAAATACAGCGTAAGCCTATAGGTAGGCTACACTCCATTATGATGGCATACACAAAAATTAACAACGCTTAAATCTAATGTAACAAACAACTTTCATTCGTTATAGAAACGTAAGCCGCCTAATCAGGCGGTATTTTTGTTGCAATCTTGCCCTGTTAAGAATTTGTAATGACTGGTGGCAGGAATTTTTGGTGGCGTCTTATAGACGGAAGCGTTATAATCAATCATACCTTAGATGAATATGTTATGTACTTTTTATGAAAAGGCCCCTCCGACAATCACATAGATCAGGATGTGGGCCTATTACTTTTTGATGGGGAGGGATGAACATGAATGTTCAGATCAGACGCGCGAAAACCAGCGATTATGAGAATGTATCGCGATTAATCAGACAGGTTCACCGTTTGCACGTCCATGCTCGTCCTGATATTTATGAAGATAGCGATTATCCAATGGAACGAGATTATTATGAGTATATTGTGCACTTGAGCAGATTTCAGATCTGGGTGGTGGAGCAGGAATCAGATAAGAAGCTTATCGCCTATGCGATGACACGTGTGAACGAAGAGGCGTCTAGACCGATATTTCGAACTCGCAAAATACTGATCATCGATGATTTATGCGTCGATGAAGACCGTCGAAGCCAAGGTCTTGGCCGAATGCTGTGGGAGCATATACTCGCATATGCTGAAGAAGTCCAAGCGGAGAGCATTGAGCTTGGCGTATCAGAATTTAACCGAGAAGCGATATTGTTCTATGAACATTTAGGCATGAAGACTAGAAGCCGACGAATGGAGATGGGGCTTCGAGTTCATGAGTAGCCGAGCGCGGCTATTCGAGGACACGAACACACGGATTGAAGGGAGTTCAACATGAGCAGCTATCGTTATTGTCCCGTATGCGCGAAGCCGCTCTTGCAGTTATTGTATCAGGGCAAGCCCTATGTCGAATGTGAAGAGAAGCACTTTCTTCATTATGATACACAGGCTGTAGGAGCTGCTGCGATTATTGTTCATGAAGGCAAGCTGCTCTTGGAGAAGCGCGCGGTTGAGCCTGGAAAAGGCTGTTGGGGACTGCTGGGCGGCATGGCAGAGCCAGGTGAGCAGATCACGGAATGTGTAGTACGAGAAGTACAGGAGGAGTCTGGCCTTGAGATTCAAATCACAAGATTATTGGATGTTCAGGGCGGACATACGACTTGCGTTGTCTTCTATGAAGCCATCGTTACAGGAGGACAACTATTCGTCTCATCCGAATCAACTGAGCTTCGATGGTATGACCTAAGCGAGATTCCCTATGAGCAGCTTGCTTTTCAATCTCATCTTGTCATGATTGAGCGGTGGTTGTCAGATATTCAAAAAATCAAATGATCTTGCAGGTCTTATAGGGATCAATCATCGGGGAGAAGGCATTTCGCAGAAACGGACTGCCTTCTTTTTTTAAATGTGGGGATCCTCTCTTTTTCTATGTTGGTCAGCAAGAAGTTATAGACAACCGCATATACTTTTGATGAGGTGATCTGTCTATGGCTTCCAACAAGGACAGCAAACAGCTCTTGAACGAGCTTCAGGAGCTGCCAATATCAGAAGATGTTAAATTCCTGCTGCTTGAACTTACGAAACGAAAGAACAAAATGAACCAGCTGAAAATGCGCCTTAGACTACTCTCCATCATTAACACTGGACTAGCTGTTATTCTTCTATTCTGGCTAGTCAAGATGAGTCAAATCAGCCATAAGGATGTATTTGATGTGCTTAGCTATTTGGGGTCAAGCAAGGCTTCTGTCTTGTTTGTCATCCTATCGATCTCATCGATGATTCTCACCCAATCGGTCTCCAAAGAATACAACAAGCAAAAAAAGAAATATGATGATCTGAGAGAAGAAGCGATATCTCGACTCAACACTGGATGGAAAGGCAATGAATCCTCGCGTGTAAGGGATATGATCTCTTCGCTCATGGATAAGATCAATGGTGTAAATCTGCGTCATACGAAGTAGAGATGTATGAAATCTTGCTACCTGACGTTTTTTAGATGCAATAAAGTCTCAACCTTGTGTTGAGGCTTTTCTATTACAGAGAGGTGCAACATATGCATAACCGAGTACAATCGCAAGTTCTGTTTTATGTTCTCATGACGACATTATTATTGGCATTCTCTATAGGCTGCTTGTTATTTGCCGCATGGCTGCGCTATGACACGGGAAGAAACATGTATACTTTTCTTCGCTGGGATATGTTTCTTGCTTGGGTTCCGCTAATCGTGATGGGCGCATTCATCATGATGCAACGAATAGATGTGATTAAAGGGACGGTATTACGAAAGTTGCTATCGCTGCTTATCTTCGCAGTGTGGCTTGCCTTTTACCCGAATTCCGCCTATCTCGTTACCGATGCGCTTCATGTTTATATCCACTATAAGATTGAGCCTGGGATCAGATTTGCCCATGAGTTAGAGTTCTGGCTGCATCATCTGTTATTCCTGTTTGCAGCATTGATTGGACTAGCGCTTGGGAGCTATTCCCTATATATCCTGCATCAGCGATTGAATGAACGATGGAATAAAGTGTTCAATTGGTCCATGATTGTGGCGATACTGCTCTTAAGCAGCATCGGCATATATATTGGTAGATTTATTCGCTGGAATAGCTGGGATCTCGTCTTGCAGCCGATCACGATTGTTACGGACAGTGTAGAAGCGATGACTACTGAAGCCAATGCACCCTTGTTTGCCGGGTTTACCGTGTTGTTCTTCCTGCTGCAGCTTTTGAGTTACATGCTCTTTTATGTGGCGGGACAATATGGGAAGAACAAGCAATAATCGAACACTGGTAAGCAGAATTTGCGTCAAGATTAAATATAGAAGTACTGTGCTTGTCAATTGATAGATAAATTATGGTATTATAATCTTGTTTACAATATGAGTGAGAGAGGGTGCAGGACAAGATGAAGTTCAGTGAGCTTCCTTATGAACGTCCAGATGTAGAGCAGTTTGGACAGGACTTTAGAGCAAGATTGGAACAATTCCGCAACGCAGCTACCGCTGAAGAGCAGGATCAGGCAATGGCTCAGTTGAATGAGCTTCGCAACAATGTGGAGACGCTGTACACCATTGTAAGCATTCGTCACTCCGTAGATACGAATGATGAATTTTACAAGGCGGAACAGGAATTCTTTGATGAGCAGAGTCCTGTCGTTCAAGAGTACATAATGGAGTATTATCAGGAATTGGTGAAATCCAAGTTCCGTGAAACATTAGAAGCCAAGTGGGGAAGCCAGTTGTTCCGTCTGGCTGAGATGGCGCTTAAGACCTTCCATCCTTCGATCATTGAGGATTTGCAAGTCGAGAACAAGCTGTCAACGGAGTATTCTCAATTGATTGCTTCAGCAAAGATTCCATTTGAAGGCGAAGAGCGCACGCTGTCTCAACTGACGCCGTTCGAGCAATCGAAGGATCGCGCTATGCGCAAACGTGCTTCGGAAGCTAGATATCAGTTCATGGCAGAGCATGAAGCGGATCTTGACCGCATCTATGATGAGCTCGTGAAGGTTCGTACTAAGATTGCACACAAGCTTGGCTACAAGAACTACGTTGAGCTCGGTTATGCGCGAATGAACCGTATTGATTATAATGCTGAGATGGTAGCGAACTTCCGCAAGCAAGTAGAAGAGTATATTGTTCCATTGGCAACAAAGCTTAAAGAGCGCCAGCAAAAGCGCATTGATGTAGACAAGCTGTTCTACTACGATGAGTCTTTCAGCTTCAAATCAGGCAATCCTACGCCTAAGGGTGATCCTGAGTGGATTATCGCCAACGGGAAGAAGATGTATGATGAGCTGTCTCCGGAGATGAAGGAGTTCTTCAACTTCATGATCGATCACGAATTGATGGATCTCGTTAGCAAGAAAGGCAAGCAGGGCGGTGGATATTGCACATACATGAGCAAATATCAGTTCCCGTTCATCTTCTCCAACTTTAATGGAACATCTGGCGATATCGATGTACTGACTCATGAGGCGGGACACGCGTTCCAAGTGTATGAGAGCCGTCGCTTTGAGGTGCCTGAATACAACTTCCCAACGCATGAGGCATGTGAAATTCATTCCATGAGCATGGAATTCTTTACGTGGCCATGGATGAAGCACTTCTTTGAAGAGGATACGGATAAGTATCACTTTGATCATTTGGCATCGGCCTTGTTATTCCTTCCATATGGGGTATCCGTTGACGAGTTCCAGCATTTCGTATACGAGAACCCGGAAGCAACGCCGGCTGAACGCAAGCAGGCTTGGAGAGATATTGAGAAGAAGTATTTGCCGCATCGTGACTATGAAGCGAATGATTACTTGGAAAGAGGCGGCTTCTGGCAGAAGCAGGCTCATATCTACCAGTCTCCGTTCTACTACATTGATTATACGCTTGCTCAGGTATGTGCCTTCCAATTCTGGAAGCGCATGAATGAGGACTATAAGGCAGCATGGACGGATTACTTGAAGCTGTGTCAAGCAGGCGGCAGCAAGTCCTTCACAGAGCTTGTTGAATATGCTGGCTTAACTTCACCGTTCAAGGACGGCTGTGTAGCATCGGTCATTGACGTCATTGATGAGTGGCTTAGCAAGGTGGACGATTCGAAGCTGTAAGGCGTCGATATGTTATAGCATAACAACTGTATCAATAGTACCGAGAGGAATCCTGTCATGAAGGATTCCTCTTTTTTATTGATAAGTGTCATTAGAGAAAAAACACAGCGGACGAAGTACCGTACAGCATCTATAATATGGTTCTTCTGCTGGCTTAGACAAGGAAGAACGGGCGAAAATTTCAAAGATGAAATAAGTATGCAGGACCATTATCTGGTATAATATCCATATCGAATCAGAAGCATAGACCAATCTGGAAAAGGTATGCCGTGCTTTTTATAAACAAACGTCATCTATGACTTGGACAGCCTGAAGGTGCGCATTCTAATGCTGACTTGATCTTGGACAAGCTCGGCTTTGAATGATAAATATCCTTAGTAGGAGGCGTATAAATGAAAAGGTTTTCCTTAGTATTAGCTTTGATGCTTATGCTGATGTCAATGCCTGTAACGGCATTGGCGCAAGAGGCGGAGCAGGGCCTGACTAGAGGGGAGGTTGCCGATTATTTGCTGCTTGCAGCAGATGATTACACGCCTGGATTAACCAAAGAAGATTTGGTCAAAGGATATGGTAATGGCCAACATCTAGAGGACCAGCGCGTAACTAGGATTGAAGCGCTGATTATGCTCAGTCGTGCGTTTCCCAAGCTAAGCTCGCCTAAGGGAAATGATCTGCGAATTGGCAAGGTAAACGGGATGTTCACTGATGTTCCATCTTGGGCTAAGGAGGAGATTGCGAGGCTGTCTAGTGCGGGAATCCTGCTGGGTTACCCTGACGGAACGATCGGCAGATCAGACCGCATTACACAAGGTCAGCTAGAAGCGCTAACGAAGCGTATTTATGCACTGCAAGGCACGAATGCTGGTGATGACTTCTATGAATATGTAAATAAAAAATGGCTGAACGAATCTGTCATTGAAGCCGGCGAACCGATGAATGGAGCATTTGTTGAACTTGTTCGCCAGAATGAGAAGAACATAAAGAACATTGTGGACGACCTCTTGCAGACCAAGCATTCACCAGGCTCCAAAGAGCAGAAGATTACGGATTTCTATACGACTGCTTTGGACTTGGAGCACCGCAATGAACAAGGCATTGCACCTATCCAAGGGTATTTGGATGCTATCGAGAAGGCGGGCACGTTAGATGAGTTGTTTGCAGCCAACCTTAAGCTGGAGAAGGAGGCGAACTTCGGATCGCTTGCTTCATTTGGCGTCATGGCTGACGCTAAGAATAGTTCAGTGAATGCGCTCTATTTCTCAGGCATCGCAACGGGAATGGATAAGAACAGCTATTTATCAGGGGATGAGCGCAAGAAGCAGATATACTTGAAGTATTTGACGAAGCTGTTTGTGCTTGCAGGGGACAAGGAAGCTCAAGCAAAAAAGCAGGCGGAAGCTGTCTATGCAATGGAGAAAGAGCTTGCCGCTGCTTCGCTCGATGTTCATGAGCAAGGGGATGTGAACAAGTATTACAATCCATATACGATGGAACAGTTTGCTGCCTTGTACCCTTCCTTTGCAATGACGAAGCTTATGAAGGAGACGGGGCTAGGGCAGACGGACAAAGTAATTGTTACGGATGTAGGGCTTGCAAAAAAGAGTGCCGAATATCTATCCAGCAGCCATGTTGATGTATTGAAATCATACATGAAGGCGTCACTGCTTATGAAAGCTAGCACGATGCTGACTGACGAATTAGCTCAGGCTGCTAAAGCGTTCACTGCTGAAATGTACGGTGTGGAAGGCGAGAAATCTCAGCAAGACATTGCGCTTCAACTAACCACGTCCACGTTATCTGATTTGCTTGGTGAAATTTACGCAGAAGCGTACTTCTCCAAAGAAGCAAAGCAGGATGTAGAATCAATGGTCAAGCAATTTATCGAAGTATATAAGAAGCGTATAATGGCTTTGGACTGGATGTCTGATCAGACAAAAGCGAAGGCTGTGAAGAAGCTTGAGAAAATGACAGTGAAGATTGGCTATCCAGACCAATGGAATGATACATTGAAGGATGTTAAGATCGCACCACCTGAACAAGGAGGCTCCTTGCTGAGCAATCTAGTTGCTATAAATAACGCTTATATCGAGAAACAAAAGGCTTCTCTCGGCAAGAGTGTTGATAAAGGCCAATGGATAATGAGCGTATATGAAGTAAATGCTTACTACAATCCTCTTAATAATGAGATTGTGTTTCCGGCAGGCATTCTTCAAGCACCATTCTATGATCTAAAGGCAAAGCCTGAGGCAAACCTAGGCGCAATCGGCATGGTGATAGCACACGAGATTAGTCATGCCTTTGATAATCTTGGCTCTTCGTATGATGAAAATGGAAATGCGAATAATTGGTGGACCACGGAAGACTACGAAAAGTTCGAGAAGAAGCTTCAGAGCGTAATTGAATTCTATGACGGTATTGAAGTCATTCCTGGCGTATACAATCAAGGCAAGTTAACGGTTAGCGAGAATGTCGCTGATCTTGGCGGAATGGCGGCTTCGCTCCAGGTGGCCTCCATGCTGTCCAAGCCGGATTACAAGTCCTATTTTGAAGGTTATGCAGCCATATGGCGTTCAACGATGACAAGAGAAATTGCACATTATTTAACAACGGTTGATACCCATTCTGCAAACAAGGTGCGGGTGAATCGAACTGTATCTAACTTTAAGGAATTCTATGAAGCGTATGGGATAGAGTCGACGGATGCATTGTATGTTGCGCCTGAAGAACGTGTAAGCATCTGGTAGATGGAATTCAATTAACCAGATCGAGAAGAGCCCTGTTGGTTTCGTTGTCTTTTGATGGACAATGAGCATATGCAGGGTTCTTTTTTAGGCAAAGCAAATGTTTACATCAGAAGTGAAGTTTTTAGTACACAACATAGGTAATATATGGTATAAATAGAGAGGTGCCTTCTTTGAAGCTTAAAAGGAGTGAGTTTATGACGCCATTTGGCAACTTTAGTCATGACTTCGGCTTCTTCCAAGAACTCCCCTCTGAACTTAGCTTTCTCTTCGGTATTTTGCTTCTGTTGTTTATGCTTGTATCCGCGCTCAAGTTATGGAAAGGCAGTTTAACTGGAGGCGGACATTCCTCTCGTGTTGTTAAGTTTGGTCAGGTGAAGATGAAGCGGAAGGAAGTATGGAGTACACTCATAAGGTCGAGACCTAGCCTGTCTTATTATATTACCTTTGAGGTAGAGAATGGTGTAAGCCTTGAACTATCCGTAAAAAAACGCGATTATGGAATGATTATCGAAGGAGATTACGGGGAGCTGATCTACCAAGGAGATCAACTTCTGGAATTTATTCGAGACCTCTCGATCCAAAAAAGCCGCAAGCTAAAACAATCACAACCCTTATAGCTGTAACCTCCCGAACGGTTCACTTCACGTTTCGCAATACTCCTGCTATCACCCAATTTGTACCATGATCACCCATTAGACTTCGATTAAGAAGATAATCATGTGGCATGACGTTTTGCCCAATAACCATACATTAGGATATAAGCTTCTGGCGAGGTGATTGGACATGTTTGTTACGCGGGTTGAGCGAGCTCAATTCTCATTATTGGTGGTAAAAGTGGCATGCAGCGGAGAAGCGGTGCGACAGGGGTGGAAAGAGCTTTATCAACGCTTAGACCCCGATTCCATGCAGAGACTGACAGCCGCTTCTTACGGATATGTGCTTGTGCCGGAATGGCAGTGGGATAGCGGAGTTCGGGATCTATGGGTAGGTATTAAGGCGTGGCCGGAGATGACAGCTCCTGAGGGAACAGCAGTGATAGACATTCCTGAGCGTCAGTATGCCAAGATTCGTGTTCATGGTGATCGCAGGAAAATGGAAGAAGCTTATGAGGAGCTTAATCGATGGTTTATGCAGTCAGAACTGGAGCGAGATACGAGTATATCTTCATACAGCATTGAAGCCAATGCTTTGTTTCCGGTAAATCCGTTTGACATCCCAGCGCATGTAATTTCTTATTTCCAGTACGACATTTATGCCCCAATCAAGCCGAACTGATCGGGAGTGAATAGCAGACGGGACAATATTTCAATTGAAATATTGTCTTTTTTTTGAATAAGTAGTTACAAATTTGTGAAGTTAGGATATAATAATAGTAAATAAGACGAATTTGTGACAACTGCATGTAAGGGTTGACTTCGCAACACGACTCGCAATCTACGCTCTTTTACACCAAGAATGACTTCTTCAGAACGTTATGGATTCCAACTCATATGCGATGGAAGAAAAGGGTTATTGAACTTGTGTAAACGCTTGCAAAGGAAAGGGGTCTTACGATGAAAATTCACATGGGATCATTTGAGGTGCGCAATCCCGTTACTCACTTGCAGGTAGTAGGTGTCATTTTGCTTATGTGTGCAAGTCTATATAGCACAACAGCGATCTTCCGAATGCACTATCCGATTCTCACCTACCTGTTAATCGCCTGGCTGCTCGGCTGCTTTGGATATCTTGGCTACATTATTAAGATGGTTAAGCAAGACTCGAAGCTGCTGGCTTTTGATGGCGATGCACTGCTTGTTCGGGAACAGCGTGTTGCTGCCAAGGAGATTGAGAGCATAACGATTATGGACGGCTACAAACAGGCTGTTGGGTTAAAGCTCAAAGGGAAGCGGATGATCGCTGTGCATTTAAGCTTTAGCTTTGTACAAGGCGAACAAGAAGGAATTCGAGCGTTAGAGGAATGGGCACACGAAAATCAAATCGAAATATCACGCGGACATTTCTTCAGATGGATATAAGCAAGGAGCCCCTAAAGGCGCAAGTAGCGCTTTAAGGGGCTCCTTTTACGTCATGTATGGAGCTAGCGGGTGTACAAGCTCAATCCATTCATGAATGTATGATGTCATTCGGTCTGCAGCCTTCGTGGGCAGCTGATGCTTGACATTATCAAGCACAACCAGAGTACTGTGCTCAATGCCTTCCTTCAGCAGATGTCGATACTTGGCGAAGGCATAATCTTGCTGTCCATACAGCAGCAGCGCAGGCAGTTGTATTTGCGGCAGCGAAGCCGTACAGTTATAGTTCAGGCTGCATGCGTAGTACTGTTGAATATTCGCACGGTGACCGGACCGTGCTTGTCGTTGCAGATGAAGAAAGGTAGACAGGTTGTTGGCATTCCCCCAGGTAACACTGAGCCTAAGAAGGGAAGAGGCGATCTCGTATCGGGAGAGATGAATGGCTGCGCGAATTCGATTTCTCAGCCGAGGATCGCTTGCTTCTGACATTGCACTGATAAGAATCCCGCCGTGCCAGCGTGCGGGTGATTGAAGCATTGCGTGAAGAGCGATGGACCCTCCTGTGGAGTATCCGGCAATGTAAGCTTGCTTTATGCCAAGATGGTCCAATAGTCCAATGATGTCATCAACAATAAGATCATAGGTGATGGGAGCTTTAGAGGGTGGACTCTGGCCATGCCCCCGTATATCGAATGTAAGAACCTTATAGAATTGAGACAACTGCTCTTGCTGATATCGAAAGTTAGCCGATGTTAGCAGCGGGGGGTGCACAAGTACGATAGGAGTGCCAGACCCGTGCGTTTCATAGTAAAGTGAGGTATTATGTAAATGCGCAATTGGCAAGTAAACCACATCCTTCTGCTCAAGCTGAATAATAGGTAGTATGTGCATGACAGCAAGAAGCATGTACATTACGCTTAGATAAAACGCGGAACAAATTGTAGTTGAGCGAAGGATTGATATGTGATGCGGACAGAGAGGATGGAATACTGCATGAATGCCGTGAAGCAATTATGGCGGTTTGGAATTGAACAGGCGCTTAGCTGCATCTTTCCCGTAATCATTTTTGTGACATTAGCTTTATCCAAGATCATCACGATTCCAGGGTTAGCTCGTTATGATTTTATTTTAATCATCTGTTTGATTGCACAGGTAATGATGGTGTGGACACGGCTTGAGACGAAAGACGATTTAAAAGTCATCTGTGTATTTCACTTAATTGGTTTAGGGCTGGAGCTCTACAAAGTGAACATGGGTTCATGGTCTTACCCCGAGGAAGCGCTTAGCAAGATAGGAGGAGTTCCGCTATACAGCGGATTTATGTATGCCAGTGTAGCAAGCTATATTTGTCAAGCATGGAGGCGGTTCGATCTTTCAATCGCTAATTGGCCTCATCCCGTGTTTGCGTTTGGCTTATCGGTGCTGATCTATTTGAACTTCTTTACCCATCACTATATCGTTGATTTGCGATGGTATCTAACTGCACTACTATTTATTGTATTTTGGAAGACATGGGTATCTTATAAGGTTGGCAATCGCATCTATCGCATGCCGATGATCCTGTCCTTTCTTCTCATTGGATGGTTTATCTGGATTGCGGAAAATATATCAACGTTCTTGGGGGCATGGAAATATCCAGATCAAGAGCATAAATGGCAGATCGTGCATTTGGGGAAGATTAGCTCATGGTTTCTGCTCGTCGTCATTAGTGTAATCATTGTGGCTCAACTGAAGGCAGTAAAGCAATCGAAGGAGCAGGGGCCATCTAATCATATAGAACATTCTTGATAGAATGCTTCTGAAAGAATATTCCTGTTAGAATTTTAAGAAAATCGGTTAGAAAACCCCGAAAGAGCGCTGTCGTGCAAGGAAATATGGAATCTTGAATCGAATATAGATAGGTGTAGAGGAAGGATGATAAGCAGAACGGGGGATAAATAATGGCTCATTCACATTCAAACGATCGTCCAGCAAAGCCTGTCGGTTTAACAGAAAGTGTGGGCTACCAGATTGGCGTACGTCGAACCCTGCCATGCAGCAGGTTGGAGGCATGGAATTATCTCGTCTCTTCTCAAGGACTGCCTGCATGGCTTGGTGATCCGCAAGGACTTCTTATTGAAGTTGGGAACGTATATGGATCTGAGGACACTGCCCATGGGGAGATTCGTGTGCTTCGGAAGGAACAGCAAATACGAATGACCTGGCATCAGTTGGCATGGTCGCGACCCTCTACACTCCAGATACGCCTTATTGAAGTGAGACCGCAAGCAACAACGGTCAGCATTCATCAGGAACATCTGGATGACGGAGGCATTAGATTGCAGATGAAGAAAAAATGGGAAGAAGCCTTAGCCGACATGTCTGAGCGGTTGCGCTGTGAAGGAGCAAGTTAAGGGGAACTTACAGCAGGCTTATGACGTACATACTTATAGAAACAGGACGTCATCATAAGCTGAGGTGAGAAGATGAAGTTGAGATGGATTTTGATTGCAGCAGGAATCGGATCTACGATGATCTCTGCTGCCATCGCGTATGCTCTAGGCGGGATCGATTGGATGAGAAATACAGAAGGAGCCATCAGCATTCTGCTTTTTGGAGCTGCGATCCTATTGTCAGGCACGCTCAATACGGGTCCTAGAGCTTCTTCGACTTATTATATGGAGGACAAGGAGACAAGGCATAAGCGCAATCGAATCGTCACTGCACTCGTAATCATAGGCATTCCTCATCTCCTGTTGACTTTTTATTTATATGTTTAACATGGGGGAGAAAGGAGAGGGCAAGTGGTGCAAAGAAAAGCGGTATTCGCAGATCGCACAAGCCTTCATGCCAGCAGTCGATAATTAGATGCAAAGTATGATACAATATCGATGTGTGTTGTAATTTTCATGTTGGAGCATCCCAGATTGATGATCCAACAGGGAGGGAGAATTTTATCAACATGAGCAAGGGAAGTCGAATGGAGAATCTATCTCATTTGGGGATTGACTTATCCGCACAGGAAATTCATGATCAGGAATTCAATGTTCGTTTGCGCGGTTATGATACGGATGAGGTAAATGAATATTTGGACCGTATTATCCGAGACTACGATATCTTCTATACGATTATTCAGGATCAAGAAAGACAGATTAAGGATTTGAAGGCACGCTTGGATGCTCGTGTGACTCCACCTGCACCAGCGCCGCAGCCTATTCCGGTGCCAACACCGTCTCCGATACAGCAGGCTCCGTCAGCTTCTTCTAGAGGCTTATCGCCGCTAGAGCTTGAGGACATTATGTATCGTTTGCGTGAGTTGGAGAAGAAAGTGTTTGGAAGTCCGCGCGGATTGTAATGAGTGTGATTTTGCGCCATAGATCGATGAAGCTTCAGCCTTAGGCTGAAGCTTTTTTTGTTGCTTAGCAAGAAAAAGGTTGCATTAACTAATGGTATTAGTTAAAATACAAACTAACATCATTAGTTTATTTTGGAGGAAACAAATATGCGAACAACGACCTTTGAGACGATTACCCAAATAACCTTTATGCCGCGCATCTTCCCAGTGAACTGTTATCTAGTGGAAGAGGAGCATGAATTAACGCTCATTGATGCAGCGATGTCCTACAGCGCACAGGGAATTATGGATGCAGCGAAAAAGATCGGCAAACCGATTACGAGCATGATACTGACTCACGCTCATTCGGATCATATTGGAGCATTGGATGCTTTGAAGGCAATGCTCCCCGAGGCCAAGGTTTATATTTCAAAACGTGATTCACGATTGTTGAAAATGGATCGCTCGCTCGATGCCGACGAGGAACAGCTGCCCATTCGCGGCGGACTGCAGGCCGTAATGACAGAACCCGATGTTCTGCTGCAAGATGGCGATCAGATCGGATCACTGCTCGCCGTTGCTACACCCGGACATACACCCGGCTCCTTCTCCTATTTAGATATGAGAAATCAGGCGCTTATTGCAGGCGATGCGCTTCAAGTTCGCGGCGGAGTAGCGGTTACAGGAGAATGGAGACCGCTCTTCCCGTTTCCTGCGATGGCAACTTGGAGCAAGCAGCAGGCCCTTCACAGCGCAGAGAAGATTATGGCGCTTAAGCCTTCACTGCTAGGTGTTGGACATGGCAAGATGATCCAGAAGCCAGACCGAGTTATCGAACATGCGGTACAGCGTGCAGCAAGTGTCTTTATCGGTTAATATAAATGGTTGTAACGATAAGGAGGGACGAAGCGGTGTCTAGAAAAAAGAGAGCAGGGCTTGATACAGATGCAGTCGTGCAAGAAGCGATACAGCTCGCCGATGAGCTGGGTTACGATAAGCTAACCTTGGCTGCCTTGGCCGCAAGACTCGGCATTAAGACGCCTTCATTGTATAATCATATCCAAGGATTAGATGATCTCAGACAGCGGATGGCCATTCACGGCCTTGAGGGCTTGTATTCAGCCTTGCTGCATGCAGTTAAGCTGGATGCTGGCAATCCCATTCAAGCCGTAGCGGAAGCTTATGTCGCCTTTGCGGATGAGAATCCAGGCGTATATGCTGCTTCCCTGCTAGCGCCTGATGCTCAGGTTCCTCGCTGGCAGGAGCTAGGCGAGCAGATTGTTCAGTTGATCAGCAATCTAGCAGAACCATACTCGTTGGAGCCTGATGAGGTCATTCACTGGGTTAGAGGCTTCCGCAGCATGCTGCACGGATTTGCTTCCTTACGTCAGGCTGGCGGGTTTGGCATGCCCATTGCGCTTGACGAGAGCCTTCAATATATGGTTAAAACCTATATGCGAGGAGCACAACCACAACGTTAGGGCATGGTTGTAAAGTGCCAATTGATAGGATAGGTTCACTCGCTAGGCTGGTGGCAGGATTGTTTGCTAGTCTGTTGCATAGGAGAAAGCGGAGACATGGGGAAGAGGAATGAGTCGATTGGAAACATTCGATATCTTTGATTCAAGTAACAAGCGGATGGGGCAGGCTTGGTCGTCGAGCCTTCAACAGGTGAATACATCGATACAGAGCGTTTGTTTAAACAAGAGAACTTTGTCCCGCATCATCCGACATACTTTGAGGCTTTGTTCCGTATGATGGAAGAGGAGTCAAGGAACATTGCAAAAGGAATGAACAACGACAGAGCGGGGGATGTGGAATGACGAAGCGAATTCTGCTTACAGGTGGAGGATCAACCGGGCATGTCGCGGTGAATTTAGCTCTCATTCCACAGTTTGTTGAAGAGGACTGGGATATTCATTATATAGGATCTCACGGAGGCATTGAATCCAAGCTGATGAGGCAACAGCAGCAGGTTCATTATATCGGGATTGCATCGGGCAAGCTGAGGAGATATTGGAGTCTTTCCAACCTATCTGATCCATTTCGGGTGCTGCTAGGAGTAGCGCAAGCCTATCGGCATATTCGCAGAATCAAGCCGCATGTCGTCTTTTCAAAGGGAGGATTTGTGTCTGTTCCTGTCGTGCTTGCAGCTCGCTTGAACGGCATACCGGTCGTTATCCATGAATCAGATCTAACGCCAGGGCTAGCCAATCGTCTTGTCCTTCCTTATGTGCAGACGATCTGCACTACATTTGAGGAGACGAAGCCGTACATCAGATCATCTGAGAAAGTGGTCCACCTCGGTGCAATAGTGCGCAAGGAATTGTTTCACGGCAGTAAGGAGGAAGGGTATCGCTATTGCCAGCTGAAGCCAAGCAAGAAGCCTATTATTGTGGTCATGGGCGGGAGCTTGGGCGCCAGAGCAATCAATGAGGCGGTACGCAAAGCGCTGCCAGAGCTTGTCACGCATTATCAGATTGTGCACCTGTGTGGGGCAGGACAGCTCGATAAGCAGCAGAATCATCCCTCCTATCGCCAATATGAGTATTTATCGGAGGAGCTTCCTCATGTCCTAGCCATGGGGGACATGGTCATTACGAGGGCGGGTTCGAATTCCATCTTTGAAATGCTGGCGCTAGGCAAGCCGATGTTGTTGATCCCGCTGCCTCTGTCATCGAGCAGAGGTGATCAGCTTCTAAATGCCGAGTCGTTCAAGAAGCAAGGGTATGGTGAAGTGCTGCAAGAAGAGGAGCTGACAGCGGGTTCGCTCGTGCGCGCTTTGGAGCGACTTCAGGCAAGATATCCTAGCATTGTACAAGAGATGAGAAGCGCCCAAGGCAGGGATCGTACCTTGGAGCTTGTCACGCTGCTTAAGCAGGCGGCACTGGATTAAACGCGAATAAAGTCTTGATGTTCAAGGCTTTGTTCGCGTTTTTTTGCTTGTATAAAGATGGATCGCTATTGTCTTAGTCAAGAACATGCTGGTATGATAAGTGGAAAATGACACCAAATGAGTGTAGCGCACACTGGGGGCATGAAGAGTGGGGCTTGAACTTCGACAGTTATCCAAGATGGATGATATGCGCTTTTATCAGATGATGCAGGAGATGGGACCAGGAGAGAATGGCTTTCATAACAGCATGTATGGCTTGACGCCGCAGCAGTTCCGTCATGCGCTAAGCGGTGCTGATAAAATGTCGCGCGGCTTGTTCTTGCAGCCTCAGTTTGTTGCACAGACCACGTATTGGCTCATGCTTGATGAGAGGCCGCTAGGGCTTGGCAAGCTGCGGCACGCGCTTAATGCCTCGCTGCGAGAGCGTGGAGGGCATATTGGCTATGCGATTCGTCCAAGTGAGAGAGGAAGAGGATATGGCAGGGCCATTCTCAGGTTGTTGGTGGAGGAAGCTCGTTATCGTGGAATGGAAGCAGTGCTGCTGACGTGTTGGGAGGAGAACGAACCTTCTAGAAGAGTAATAGAGTCGAATCTAGGCATGCTGCATGAGATTAAGGACGGGATCTGCAAGTATTGGATTCAAACGAACGACATAGGGCAAGTGTAAGCTCAAGGAACAGGAGGTGTGAGCCACTGTGTATACTCTTGATCTAACGGAACAAATAAAGGAGCCTTGCTGGAAGCAGGCTCCTTCTAACCAACTTGGCATGAGATTAAGAAGATCGATTGGATTGGTCGGAAGAGGGAACGTTCTTGCTCTGCTCAGTCCCTTCTTCTTGACTACTCATAAGTCCTCTTGTTGCTTGCTTGAATTCACTTAATGTTCGGCCGAAGGCGCGTCCTAACTCAGGCAGCTTTGAGGGGCCGAAGATTAGCAAAGCGATAATGAGGATTAGGATTAACCCTCCAATTCCGATATTGGCAAATGGCATTGGACCACTCCTTATAGCAGGGTAAACAATAGAAGACTAAGGTTAGCTCAGCTTAAAGCCGCTAATGGCTACGACACCACAGCGGGCGATCTTGTCCCCTTTGCGATGAGGCCATGTGCTGGTAGGTTTGCTCAGGTCGGTGGTATTCTCACCCGGATGCTGCACAGATATGAAGAGCGTATCTTCATTGGGCGTAAAAAAAGGTCCAGTAAGCTCTGAATCGATAGGTGCTGAAGCAAATTGCATTGCAACGCCTTTATTGCCTCCGGTAGTTGGGATAACAAACAGTCCGTTGTTCATGAAGGATTTATACACGCCTTTATTATGGCTGCTTGTGGAGATATCAGTTACAACCCACAGCTGGGCATTGGAGTCAAAAATGAGGTTGTCTGGGGAGCTGAAGCCAGATTGTCTGCCGCCAGCCGCGAAGATCTCAAAATCAAATTCATTTGCTGCAAGATTGTCCTGCGCTTCAAAGATGCGAGTAATATGGCCATGAATGTTGCCGTGGGTGTCATTATTCGTATGGCAAATAAATACGGTGTTATCAAACGGAGAGATCTCAATATCCTCAGGCCGGTCAGTGGGTGTGCCGCCAACGAGCAGGGCTGCTTCATGACAATAAGTAACAACATCCCCCTGCGTCTTGTAACGTTGTACAAGCTCTTCTTTTGTCATGCTGACGCCGTAAGGAACTTTGAAGTGTTCAGAAGACAGCACCTTGGATACGGCTTCAATTGTTACTTCGAGCCACTGTCCTTTTTTGAAGTTAGCAACGTAGAGCACGCCATCTTCCAGCAGCTTGGCATTTGCACGGCCTTCAGCCTTGTTATAGGTTCCTTTGCTGATGTACTTGTACACGCAAGCGTCCTTCTTGTCGTCTCCCATGTAGACAACGATGCGTCCGTTAGAAGCTAATCCCATCGCGGTATTCTCATGGTTGAAGCGTCCAAGAGCGGTATGCTTCTTGCGATACTGCGCATCTTTGGGATCGATCTCTACGACCCAGCCATAATGAGTCGGATCAAGCTTGGCGTGATTCGCGGTCTCCTGGAAGTTCTCCTCACATGACAGCACGGTATTCCACAAGGTTATGCCGCCTGAGCAGTTGGCGAAGGTGCCTTGAACCTTAGCTGCTTGATTGACAGCGGCGGAGCCTTTGGCTGGACCTGTGAGCTCGAAGGAAGTAAAGCCATTAATACGGCGTGCATATGTTGAGGTGGGGTCAAGTTTCCAGACGCCTTGCTCGTTTTTGTAGATTTCCGTAACGGACATGCCTTGGTAATACAGTTCCTTCTCGACTTGAACAGCGGTAAGCTGATCGTTATGAATCGGACCAAGGGAGAAGATATTGGTGTATTCATGGTTTGTAACAAGGAGACCGCGATCTGAGCCTTGGAGTGGAAAATACGCGTTGTAATCGCAGCCTTGGCCGAATTTTTCCCCAGCAGGATTAATCCTGTCGTCATAGGCGGCAACAACATCATATCTGAAGCGGGGCGGCAGCACGAGCTTGTCTTCCTTGGAAGGAGCAATCGGTTCAAAGAACCCACTCACTCGATTGGTGGAGAAGCCAAACAAGTGGTCTGCCGTAGAGGATAACGCGGATGCTTTGCCCTCTAAGGTTCCAAGACCTGCAGATGCTGCAGCGAGCGCTGCTGCACCAGTGCCAAGGTAAGATAGAAACGTGCGACGATTCATCGATTCACTCACAAATGTTCACTCCTTATTTACATAGATTATCTTCGCTCGGGACAAGTGTAAGGGACATTTGTAAACGTCGTTCGTCAATCATGTTGAAATAATATGAAGATATCGTAAGGATGGACGAAATAACAGATTTATCGGAGAAAGATGATGATCGACATAGTTGAATCCAGTAAATATCGTGGTGAAGGGAAGGAGAGCAATGGGGGCGTTTGCGGTATATGCATTCTTCATACTGATCCTTGCCATGATCATCTATGGGGCTGTGAGAAGGGCTATAAATGATTCTCGGCTTACTGAATTGACAGAGAAGAAGATAGAATTGCTGGAGGAAATAAAAAGCCTGCTGGAAAACCAGCAGGCAAGATAGGCAGCCAGCAGTCTCGGTTAATTCGACTTGCGTCTTGGAATAGTGAGCGTCTGCCATTGATCTCCCTTAAGGAGCTTGGCAATAAACACGATTTGCCCAACATGGTAGGCATAATGGGCAACCTGACGCTCGATCGCATCAATGACGGACATCGGCTGGTTCCGGATTGTGATGGTGCGAAGGAGGTCATCTGGCGTTAACGTGCTAAGCTCAGCGAGAAACACGCTCCAGCCATGCTCCCAGACTTGCAGCATTTCCTCTTTGCTTGAGAGAGTTGCAGCAAATTCATCATCACGATGACGATCAGGCTTCTCGCCATCAGTGGTTAAGAAGTTGGTCCATCGAGAGATCATATTTCCGCTCATATGCTTGACGATGACAGAGATACTGTTGCTGTCCTCATGTGGAGACCAGAACAGATCTTGTTCCTGAAGCTGCAGAAAAGTTTGATCTCCATTTTTCTTTACTTCAGAAAATCGGTTCTTCACTGCTGTAAGATAGCTTTCGCCTAGAGTATGCGGGGATGCTTCTGTCATAGTATCAACCTCCATCTTCTTATTCAAAAACATGCGGAAGTAAATCAGAGTTTGCGACGCTTCGCTGTTGCTTTCGAATTATAGAATATAATTTTGCAAAGGACAAGATGTGTTTGCTGCGAGCCTGGCATATGGATTTAGTAAGTGGAAAAATAAAGGAATGGTAAAGGAGGGTGAGCATGGGGTTTACTTTTATTGCTTGGGGTCTCGTATTTGTACTGTTGTCTTTCAAAATACAAGAAGTGGACATCCTGCCGGATATCGTAGGTTATATTCTGATCTTTATTGGCCTTAGCAAGATAGAGCACTATCATTCCAATTTCCGCAAAGCGAAAATGCTCTCCGTCGTATTTATTGTACTGTCCCTGATTGGCATGTTCCAGATCCGCTGGACCAATCCAGACGGTGTATTTATTGCGGGCGGAGTGCTGCTGGGATTGGTGTTTTTGATGCTGCAGCTGTGCCTATTCTACTTCATTTTTATCGGCATGGAGGAGGGTTCTCGGAATCGAGGTCTTATCGAACTGTCGACCCTTGCGAGAAGACGCTGGACACAGTACTTTCTCTTTACGGTTCTCATATTTATTTCCATGCTGATCATTTGGATGGCCCCCATCCTATTAGGTCCAGCTGTCGCCTTCATTGGATTTATCCTTTCCATCGTGCTTACGTATCTGATGGTTACCGTGTGCATGCGTGCGGAACGGGAATGGAGTTCAATGAACAGATGATCATTATGAAAAGAGTCGGGAAAGTGTCATGCAAGCAGCCTTGCCTTCGTATGTTAGTAACATGTGAAGCCAGGATGTCCCGATTGTGCCTGCAACATGAAGTGAGCGATAGGACATAGCGCATGTAGTATGAATGAGCGTATGTTCTTTGGCGGCATAATCGAATAATCGTAGTAGGAGTGTACATAATGAATATCCAATCTCACTTTTTGATGAATGGGGATGTCAGCATTCACTTTCTTGATAGTGTGCTAGAGGCGGATTCAAGCTTGGTTCCGCTGCTTATCAGCCCTGGCCTGTCTGAGACAGCTGAAGAATACACCGATATGATGGAGCGTCTTCTCCCGAGACGAGTGATTGTATTGTCCTATCGTGGCCGGGGTCAGAGCGACACACCAACCTCTGGCTATACGCTTGAGCATCATATGTCAGATCTCGAGGCGGTAGTCGAGCATGCAAGACTGGAGAAATTCCATCTGTATGGCTATTCAAGAGGCGTATCCTATGCGATTGGCTATGCTGAAGAGCATCAGGAACAGCTGGAGTCGCTAATGCTAGCAGACTACCCTGCTGTTCATAAACGGATGGAATCAGGGTGGGCTGAAGCCTACATCCATGATTATCTTATTCCGCACCAGCGAACGCAGCATATTCGTCAGCAGGCGGTAAGAGGAATTGCCCGTGAATCAGAAGATTGTTCCTTTGAAATGAATCTAATTATCCCTGTGCTTGTCTTGCGTGGGCTTGAGGCCGATTCATTAGTCTCGGACCAAAGCATGGACCACTATCGAAGCATTCAACCGAAGCTGCAGGTTCGTCACTTCCCTTTCTCCGGCCATGATATTCGAAGAACAGAGCCTGAGGATCTCTACGCGACGATCGAGACGTTTATCGCTAAATCACAATAGAATGAGTTATGAAGGGGAGACAATGAAATGATCATTCGTGAGGCAGAACCACAGGATGCACCGATTCTTGAGATGCTTTACCGCAAGCTCCATCCGGATGATGTGCCAATCATGGTATGGGCAGATCGAATCGAACAAATTGCGATGCATCCTGACAGCTACCTGCTCGTGCTTGAGGAGGATGAGCGTATCCTAGGTACGGCACTTCTTCACTTATGTCTTGATGTTGTACGGGGAGACCAGCCTTTTGCCATTGTTGATCAGGTTATTATAGATCCCGAGCATCAGATGAAAAACGGCATGTCCTTTTTAATGAAGCATATTGAGACGTTCTGTTACCAGCGTAAATGTGTCAAGGTCATCCTTACGAGTCAAATTAGCCAAGAAGCGGAGCATCGCTGCTACACGGAGCTCGGTTATCGTGACGACTCACACCGCGTGTACAAGAAGTATCTTCCGTACTAAGTAAGATTAGCGTTCTATCTGTTCACCAAGTTGCTTGGATTAGCATGGCCAAACATGCATCGAACGTGGCAGCCCGTTGTGAAGCGGGCTGCTTCATTGATCCGATATAGCTGGCAACGCGCGCATCTTTCCTTCTCCTTGATCGTCCTCTTCTTCACGCTCTTCTTTTTCCTCGTGAAACTCTACTTGTGACTGACCAGTAATGTAGTCAAGTGGGGTATAATACAGCTACGGCAGTGCTCGTCCTCATGATATAGCCATGATGTGGTAATACCTGTATAATAATCCTGATATAAGGATGTGTTTGATGATCGCTGGTTATTGGGAGAGAGACATTCGTGAGCAACATTTCATTGAAGCATCGAGGATTTATCACAGCTGTTGTACTAATTTGTTATGCGGCATTATTCGTCACCTCGCTTAGCCTTTATATAAGTGAAGGAGAGCGACGCATGCAAAGCGACGTAGGCGGCGTACTATCGGCACAGGTGTATGAGGTTATTCAGGTATCAAGCATTCAGGATATTAGGGATGCGTTGACGAAGGCGAAGAAGCTTGGGAAGAAGATATCGGTATCAGGAGCTTCACATAGTCAAGGCGGACATAGCTTCTATGAGGATGCTATTGTACTGGACATGCGGCGATTTAACCGTGTTCTCGAAGTAGATGCGATGCACAAGCGTGTTCGAGTACAGAGCGGAGCGACTTGGCTCGATATTCATGAGGCTATTAATCCTAGGCAGCTAGCGGTACGCATCATGCAGTCTTCGGCTATTTTTACGGTAGGAGGTTCGCTTAGTGCTAACGCACATGGCCGTGATCCAAGCGAAGGAACTATAATCGAAAGTGTGGAGTCCTTTCGTCTCATGATGGCAGATGGTTCGATTATAGATGTGAGTCGCGAGAAGTCTCCTGAGCTGTTTCACTCCGTTATCGGCGGCTATGGTCTGTTTGGTGTCATTTTGGATGTGGATATCAACCTCACAGACAATGAAGTATATGAGCAGGACATCACCGTGATGAACTATCAGGATTATCCCAAATATGTGGAAGAGCATATCGTAAGCAACCCAGAATCAGCTTTGTCAATAGGGAGGCTGTCTACGGCGCCTGAACGATATTTGAGCGAGATGTACGCGCTTACGATGAAGCGAACAAACGAGCCATTGACCGAAGCGTTAACGAAGCTCGAAGATGAGCGATTTGTCGAGACAGGCAAGCTCATGTTTGGTTTAGCAAGAAAATGGGATCAAGCCAAAAATTGGAGCTGGAAGCTGCAAAAACGGCTGTATCGATACGAAGATAAGAAGCTCGTGTCAAGAAATAATGCGATGCGAAATGACATCGAATTTACCAAGTATCGAGATCCTCAAAAAACCGATCTATTGCAGGAATATTATGTGCCAATAGAACGATTCGTGCCTTTTGTAGACGGACTCCGGGAGATCCTTCAGGAGGAGAACCTGAATGTGCTTAACATAACGGTAAGATATGTGCCGAAGAGTCATGAGTCAGTGCTATCTTATGCCAAAAAAGAAAGCTTCAGCATTGTGCTGTTGATCAATCATAAGAAGACCCCATCGGAGCTTAACAAGCTTGCTCTCGCTACAAGAAAAATGGTGGATCTATCGCTTGAACAGGGAGGAAGCTTCTATCTTACCTATCAGAACTTCCCTACGCTTGAGCAGATCAAGAGAGCTTACCCGAACTGGGATAAATTTGTACAATTCAAACAGAAGTGGGACCCGGAGGAACGGTTTATGAATGAATGGTATGCGAGGTACACCCGATGAAGCAACAACGTACACATTTCCCCACAGCTCTCAAATGGCTGATGCTCTCACAAAGCATGCTGACCATTGGAGCAGGTGTTGTCTTTCCCTTTTATCTCATCCTTATTAAGGATATCGGAGGAGACTTCAGCCAATACGGCATTGCATACGGATTATTTACGCTGAGCGCTGCGCTGCTTGCTGTGTGGTTTGGCAAACGCTCTGACCGATACGGACGAACTCGGTATCTTCTTATCAGCGCATGGGGGATGTCAATCGTCTTTCTCATGTTCCCACTCGCAACAGGAATCATCCATATCTACGTGCTGCAAGTGCTGATGGGCATATTTGGTGCCATGCAGCGCGTCTCTGAACGAGCTTTGGCTGCAGATCTTACGGATCAGGGCAGTCGCGGCGAATATATGGGGAAATATCAGTTAGGGGTATCAGCTGCTTCAGGTATTGCGGTAATCGCTGGCGGCTTCTTCATTGATCTTTTTACGCTCGACTTGTTGTTCCATGCAGGCTCGATGCTCCTGTTCATCGGGGGCCTTATGATCTGGCGTCTTCCACTAGAATCGAGGGCACGGCCTGAACATGACCACTCGGCAGAGTTATGATAGGATAAGCATGGTGATCATTCGTGAAGGAGGGCAACTCTTGAACAATCATTATATGGACAAGCTGACCTTTGAACAATATATGGAACTGGCAAAAGAAAGCTTCTCGGGCTGGGACTTTGGATGGCTAGAGCGAACGGGAAGGATGGCCGTTGGAAACCTATCATGGAATTATTATAATGAAGTACTTCCTTATGTACGGGCTTCCAAGAGCATGCTTGACATGGGGACGGGAGGAGGCGAGTTCCTCCGTCTATTGCAGCCTCTCCCTCGAATTACATATGCAACTGAGGGCTATCTGCCCAATATTGAGGTTGCGAAGGCAGCGCTCTCACCATACGGCGTTGAGGTTATTCCTGTAGACGAGGACGAGCATCTTCCGCTTGCTTCAGAACAATTTGATTTGATTATTAATCGGCATGAATCATATGCGGCCTCAGAGGTATGGCGGCTGCTGAGACCTGGCGGCATCTTTATCACTCAGCAGTGCGGGGGTCAGAATGACATTGAGCTTAACGGCTGGCTGGGTGCACCTCCGCCGGAGCACTTCCAGTGGAGTTTATCAACAGCAGAGGATCAGCTTGCTAAGCAGTCATTTGAGATTCTTCGTACAAAAGCAGAAGCAACGCATACTCGCTTCTTTGATATAGGAGCACTCGTTTATTATTTGAACATTATACAATGGCAGATTGAGGACTTTAGTGAAGCTCGTTATCAGAAGCCGCTAGAAGCACTTCATGAGCGCTTAGGCAAAGACGGGTATTTGGATACGACATGCGACCGTTTCCTGATTGCGGCTAGGAAGCCTATGGGTTAAGTCATGACTGCTGTTTCATCGTAAATAAGGCAAGGCGATATTCAAATGATTGAACAATGAATAAAGCCAATAATCAGCTATTTGATCATATAGAAGACCAGGTGCTGGTTGGCGTGGAGGATGATGAACATGAATGGAAAGCAGCTTGCAGCAGAGAAGGCTGTGGAATGGATAGAAGATGGCATGGTTGTAGGCTTGGGCACAGGATCAACGGCTTATTGGGCGATACAAGCGATTGGACGTAAAGTAGCGGAAGGATTGTCCATTCGTGCAGTAGCTACCTCCATCCCTTCAGAGGAACTTGCTAGAGAACTGAATATTCCGCTTATCCCATGGTCAGAGATTACCTCGATTGATGTGACGATAGACGGTGCGGATGAGGTGGACGGGGATTATCATCTAGTAAAGGGCGGCGGCGGTGCGCTGCTGCGAGAGAAGATAACGGCTTACGCAAGCAAATGCATGATCGTGATCGTGGATGAGAACAAGCTCGTGAAGCAGCTTGGCGCCTTCGGTCTTCCCGTTGAGGTTGTTCCCTTTGCGTGGGAAATGACGGCTAAGCATCTTGAAAAATTAGGCTGTAAAGCGATACGGCGTTCACATTCAGACGGTGGTGTCTTCATTACGGACAACGGCAATTATATTATGGATTGTCATTTTGGCAGCATTCAAGATGCGCCTGAACTGGAGCAGAAGCTGCAACATATCCCAGGCATCGTTGAGCATGGTTTGTTTATTGGATTAGCAGATCGGGTCATCATTGGTTATGAACACGGCACAGTGAAAGTGCGTGAGCGCAGCAGCTAAATTGTACGAAGGAGAGGGGAGCTTTATCGGTTTGACTGGAAGGATCTCTTTTTGTTCACAATATATCCCCTTGTTTTGGCGTATATATGTATCAGGATTTTCCAATTTCATTGACTTTCAAGATAACTATTCACTATACTTTAATTATTAAAACGTTTATGCATCACTAGATGACAATGATGAAGAAAGATGAGAGGATTACGGAATGGATCACATACATGATTATGCAAATCGGATTGGAATGGCCATGTGGAAGACACATCGGCGCATGTCCGCTGAGATGGCTGAATATAAGGAACATGGATTAACGGGTCCTCAATTTTTTATGCTGAACATGATTTCATTCGAAGGTCCGACGAAGGTGGCGAGGCTTGCTGAACGGATGGAGGTCAAGCCAAGTGCAACCACCGTGATGCTGGATCGTTTGGAACAAAGCGGCTTTATTGTTCGTGAAATGGACAAGAATGATCGCCGTGCCGTTATCGTCTCCCTTACCCCAAAGGGGAAGGACGTTCTTAAGCAGGTAAAGAAGGAGTCCAATGAAATTCTATCGCGCTTTTTGTCGGTGCTAAGCGATGATGAGTTGGAGACCTTCACGCATTTGTATGAGAAGCTGATTCCTGAGGAGGCAAAGGAATAAGTATTTTTCATGATTAGGCTGCAATTCGAGACAAGCTCTGGCTATATGCTGGGGCTTTTTTGCATAAAGAATCGGTCATAGCAAGAAGAAAAGAAAGGTTTTACTTTGGATGCAGGAAATGAGATTGTGAGCAACATGAGCAGCATCCAAGCTTATCCAATCAAATAAGCCAGCCCCTATCTTTGGATGAACGAATCGGATCAAGGCAATGAACCCAATCTATAATCCTTAGAATATGGCTGGCTTATGTACTTTGCAAGCTTATGTTCTTCTTTTTTTGGATTACAAGAAGACAAAATAAATAACAGCTGCAAGGATAATGCGATAGATGGCAAATGGCACGAGCTTGATGCGGTTAATGAGCTTCAAGAAGAAGCGAATCGAGATTAGTGCAAAGACAAAGGCGGAAATAAATCCGACAATAAAGAAGGGAAGGGCATCAAGCGTGAAGTATTCCCAGTTTTTAAGCAAAGATAAGCCGCTTGCGCCAGCCATGACAGGAACAGCCATAATAAAGGTGAAGTCTGAGGCTGCACGGTGGCTCATGCCGAGCAGAACACCACCAGAGATGGTTGAGCCTGAGCGGGAGAACCCTGGCCATAAGCCAAGACATTGAAACAATCCGATGCCTAGCGCTTGTCCATACGTGATCTGGTCAACAGATTCTGCCTTTGCTTGCTTCGGTCTCACATAGTCAGCGATAATCATTAGAATCGCTCCGAGTACGAGACCGATGACAACTGTCTTGGTCGAGAATAAGTATTCATCAATATAATCTTCGAACAATAAGCCAAGAACAGCAGCTGGGATCAAGCCGACAATCACTTGAGTAAGCTTCAGGTGCTTGCCTGGAGCAGTAATGGCATGCTTGCCTGCAAGCTTGCTTAAGCCAAGCAGATCCATAAATCGCGGCCAGAATACAACTACGACAGCAAGGATGGAGCCGAGCTGGATAACGACTTTGAACGTATTGGCGACAGGTGCCGAGAACAGTTCTTTGGATTGAAACAAGAAATCATCGACAATAATCATGTGTCCAGTCGAGGATACTGGAGCAAACTCTGTCAATCCTTCCACAATGCCCAAAATAAAGGCAACAAACATTTCCCACAAAATGATTCACTCTCCTGTAAATACGAAATATTCAGTTTCCTGCGATTCAGTTCTCTATCAGACATGGGACCGATATGCACACGTTTTGTATTATACCTTGTTTTTGTCTGATCGGATAGCGATGATTCGAATCTCAACATGATGCTGATGATGGATCGATAATCGCTTAACGATAGCTTTGACGAAAAGCCCGTGGCGGCAATCCTTCATATTTGGTGAATATGGTAGAAAAATAAGCCGCTTGCGAGAAGCCAACCTCTTCTGCAATTCTTGCAATTGAATGATTGGTATGAAGCAGTAGCAGCTTGGCTTGATGAACCCGGTAGCGATGAAGATATTCCATGGGAGAAGATCCAAAATGCTTCTTCATGCACCGTGCAATATACACCGGATGGAAGTTTAGGTATTCTCCCAGCTCCTTGGCGGTAACATTGTCCTGATAGTGCTGGCGAAGATAGTCTGCAGCCAGTTCCGCACATTCGGCAGCCTGAGAGCGCGGCTCTCTTTCTACAGAGTTGGCCAATTGCTGTACAATCTCTTGAAAGACGAGCTGCTGCTGCCAGCGGGTGGATTGCTGATGCATCAATGCTCGTAGACGAGACAGCTCTTCCATCGCTTCAAACATGTGCGAGGGGTGCTTGATGGTAGCATAGATCGGCAATTCGATCGTGAACGGATTCATATCCATGGTCGAGATATGGGCATAGTCGATATTTGCCGGCGGCAGCCGGTAATCGTGCTGCTCAACATGCTGCCAAGCTCCGGTAGTTTGAAAATGCAGCCAGAAGTAGTGTGTCGGCACCTCGCATGGCTTGGTGGTGACATGTGCTAGATTGGGACTTAGAATGAGAGCTTGCCCTTGACGCACTTCATACTGCCGTTGTTCCTCGGCGATATAAAGTGTGCCTTCAAGCACATACAGCAGATCAAATACACCGAGATTGCGTCTAGAGGGATGCTCATGGCCCGGTATAATCAGATCTCTGCCGCTAATGATATAGTGAGGCAGCGGAGGAGCTGTAAATTGAATATTGTTCAAAAGAAACACCTGCTTTACAATATCGAGTCATCAGGTTGCAATCCTGAACGTTTACGTTGCAAACCTGAACCACAAGATGGATTATACCATCTATACTTGTAAACGATCTATAGCAATGACTTTGTTTCTTGAATGAGGATGAAGGTCGATTACAGGAGGTTTCATTTGTGAAGACAACTAAGAGGAAGATGACCCTATGGCTGCTTGCGTGGCCCATCTTCATTGAGCAATTCCTACAATTTCTGCTGGGTGCGGCAGATACGCTGATGGTGAGCCGAATTTCCGATGATGCGGTTGCCGTTGTTGGATTCTCGAATCAATTGTTTTTTGCGCTGCAAACATTGTTTATGACAATCGCCAGTGGAGCAGGGATTCTCATTGCGCAGAAGCTTGGCTCGAAGAAGAGGGAAGAGGCGCGAGTGCTCGGCATTATGGCTGTCTCGGTGAGTGCGGCTATCGGTCTGTTGCTTAGCGTAATCTTATATTGGAAGCCGGTGGAGATTGCTCAGCTGCTGAATATGCCAGAGAATCTGCTTCCGCTTGCAGAAGTGTACATTTCCATTGTAGGCGGCGGCATGATACTGTCAGCGCTTATGGCGGCGCTCGGGACCGCGATTCGGAATACCGGCAATACGAAGGGGCCAATGTACACGGCTATCGGGATGAATGTGATTCACATCGTGCTGAACTATGCCTTTATTTATGGGGCATTCGGTTTTCCACAGTGGGGACTTACAGGAGTAGCGATTTCAACTTTGGTTAGCCGGCTGCTGGCCTCGATCTTTTTATACTGGCTGTTCATCCAATCTTTTGATCAGCGCATCAAGCTGCGCGACTTTAAAATATTTGATCGCAAATTGTTCAAGGAGATCCTTCACATCGGCTGGCCGCTTGGAGTGAACTCCTCGTGCTGGGTGTTTACGCAGCTTATTATTTTCACCTTTATCGCGATGCTTGGCTCGAAGGAGCTTGCCACAAGAACGTATATGAATACGCTCGAATCGTTCTGCTTCCTGCTTGGCTTCTCGATCGCGCTGGCTGTCCAAATCCAGATTGCTCATTTGTTTGGAGCAGGACGAACAAAGGAGGCGTATCAAGGAGCTTATCGTGCTCTGCTTATAGGACTTGGTCTGGTAACAGTCAATGCTTTCTTAGTATTCGTGATGGGAAAGAGGATCCTAGGCTTGTTTACAAGCGATCAGGAGATCATTACGATAGCAGGCTCGCTTTTGCTGCTTAATTTGCTTTTACAGCCGGGCAAGATGCTCAATATGGCGCTTGGCAATGCACTGAATGCAGTAGGGGATACGAAGTTCCCGATGTGGACCGCCATTTTCTCCATGTGGTTGATTGCTACGCTTTTGTCCTATTATTTGGGCGTCGAATGGGGATACGGCCTAGTCGGCATCTATGTGTGCATGATTGCCGATGAATATGTGCGCGGCCTGCTCGCGTTATGGCGCTGGAGAGAACGCAAATATCTAAAGCGTGCCGAAGCAGAGCAGCAAGCAGGTGTACTGCCGACAAATGGAGCGGTCGCTTTTGAATAAAAGAATGCTAATACGTAAACATCCCCCTAAGCCTCAAGCTTCAGGGGGATTGGTTTTGTTACGCTTGCAGCTCGATGTAATGCTTGCAGCTCAACGTTACGCCTGCAGTTCGCTTAACTTCACAGCGCGCTGCTCAGCCGCTGAACGATTGGATGCTTCCATCAGTCTCGTTAATTCGATGGCCATGGTTACATTGTCTGCGGTCTTTACACCGGTTTGAATGCTTTGCACCCATTGATCAAACGCGTTTGGCGCATTTGCTTCAATTGGAATAGCGACCATGCTTCCATCTTCATGAACCGTGCTTCTGACGTACAGCTTATCTGCATCCTGGAAGCCGTACATCAGGCTGCCGGACATACCGTGAATCTCAATCGTAAATGGAGAGTTAGGGGTAACAAAACCGGTCTCAACCACACCGATAGCACCGTCTGCATAGCTTAGAATCGAAATGGCGTTATCCTCAACCTCACGTCCAGTCATATAGCCGTATTGGGTGCTGACAGCTGCGGGTTCTCCCAAGATTAAGCGAGTCAAATACATGGGATGGCAGCCAAGATCAATCATTGCGCCGCCATGAGTCTCCTTAAGGTTATAAAAATGCTCTGGCAGCCAATTGGCAACGGCGCCGTTATGAGCCATGCGAACACGAGCGTGTGTCAGCTTGCCCAGCCAGCCCTCTTGAAGCACTTGTTGGATCGCGAGCGTATAGCCATCATAAAGTCTTGGCAGAGATACCGTAAGGGAGACACCTGCTTTGTTCACGGCCTCCACAATGGCATTGGCTTCCTTGAGCGTAGGCGCAATCACCTTCTCTGTGAAGATATGCTTGCCAGCCGCGGCCGCCTTCAACATGACATCATGGTGGGCATCTGTTGGTGTGTCCACGATGACACCTGCAATATCTTCTTGCTGCAGCAATTGCTCCAGCGTTTCATAATAAGGGACTTGTCTTGCTTCTGCCTCACGGCGGCCTCGCTTTGCATCTTCGTCCCAAATCCCTGCAATAACAGTATCAGGATGCTCATTTGCTAACTTTGCATAATCTCCGGCATGCACATGCCAGAAGCTCAACATACCTACCTTTATCATTGGGTATCCTTCCTTTCGCTGTCCATCGTATAGAGCTTGGATGAAATATTTCTAGCTTAACACAGATTATAATTTGTTTGTATGCGATTTCAACCTTATTGAACAACTTCGTATTAGGTTAATAATAAATAGGAGCATGTTTATTCCTATAAAAAGGCTTTACAAACTTTGAATGGCATTCATTTCTAGGATTCGCTATCATGGAACTAAGACTCAATTGCAGCTGAAAGAAGGGATTCAGAATGGACATTGCCGTTACGGCTAATCTTAGAGATGAGATCAGGCAATCATTGAAGGAGCGTTATCCGAAGATCCATTGGCACTATATTCGCTCATTGCAAGAATTAGATACAAACATGGCTCAGCAGGTTGAGGCTGTGGTGACCTTTGGCGGTGATATTACGGAGGAGGCAGCTGCTCAACTTCCTTCGCTTCGCTGGATTCAAATTCTTAGTGCAGGCGTTGAGAACCTGCCTTTTGATGCCTTGCAGGCACGTCATATTCAAGTCACAAATGCAAGAGGCATCCATGCGATTCCAATGGCAGAGTTTGCGATCGGATTGATGCTGCAGGAAGTTAAGCAGTTCACAACGCTCTACGAGCAGCAGCAGAGAAAAGAATGGTACAAAAAGCTGTCCTTCGGTGAATGCTTTGGAAAGACGCTAACGGTAATCGGGACTGGGGCAATCGGTACGGCGATCGCCAATCTGGCAAAGGCATTAGGCATGCATGTCATTGGCGTAAATCGCACGGGTGGCGCCAGGTCAGAATTTGATGAGATTGTGCAGCAGGACAGGGCTCATCTTGCGCTGGAAAAGAGTGATTTTGTCGTCATCGTTGCTCCTTTGACTGCTTCGACAAAGCATTGGTTTAATGATCGCATGTTATCTTGCATGAAGCCGGATAGCGTGCTGATCAATCTTGGACGCGGGGAGCTTATCGTCGAGGAGGATCTCATTCACATATTAAAAGAAGAGAAGATTGCACGCGCTTATTTGGACGTCTTTCAGGTTGAACCTCTTCCTGCCGATTCTCCATTATGGAGCTTGCCGAATTGCGTCATAACGCCGCACGTATCAGCTCTCACTCCTCTTTATGTAGATCGAAGCGTCGTGATCCTAGAGGACAATCTTAAGAATTACCTGCAGCAAGAAGCGTTAGTTAATACGATTGATCTAGAGGCCAGATATTAATTAAGGAAGGTGAACGCAATGACATTAACCTATCCTTCTTCAAGCACACGGGAAGAGAAGCTGAAGCATGCTCACATGATCAAGGAATTGATGCTCAATCGTTACGATACGGCTGTTATCGCTATCGGCCTCTATGGCTCCTTGGGAGCGGGGACGGAACTTCCTTACTCCGATATCGAAATGCATGTGATCGTAGACGACACGGTTTCGCCGCGCGACTTTGAATTTATATGGAACGACTATAAGCTGGAGATTAATATTCGCTCAGAACAAGAGCTGCTTCAAGCAGCCAAGATTGTAGATATGAAGTGGCCGATTACGACAGGAAGCTTAATTCGCGTACTGCCGCTGTACGATCCTAAGAAATATTTTGAGAGAGTGAAGCAGCAGGCGATCGTAACGATGCAGCAATTAGAACCATTCAAGCAGCTGGCAACCACCTACATGATACATGACTTGTATGAAACGATGGGGAAGATTCGCGGCAATATGGAAGCAGGGGAGAGAGGATATATTCCGCTTGGCGCTATTGATCTCGTATGGGAAACGTCAATGGTGATTGGGCTGATGAATCGCCAGTACTTTACAACGAGAGCGAGAACAATAGAGGAGGCCATGAACCTGCCTTCCCTGCCAAATGGGTATCAAGCGCTCGCTGCGAAAGTGATTCAGGGCAGCCTGGAAGATGTAGAGCAGGTGTATGGTTGGTGCGAGGACTTATGGAGCGGGCTTAATGAATGGTGTGAACAACTTGGTATCGCTTATAAGACGGAGCATGTTTCGTTAGAAGCTATGTTCAAATAAATGTACATCGAGCCTGAATTAATAGAAAAGGAGTGGAAGAATCATGATCAAAATTGTGTTGGTCAGACATGGACAGAGTGAGTGGAATTTGGAAAATCGATTTACCGGCTGGACGGATGTGGACTTGTCCGATCAGGGCCTTCATGAAGCAAGACAAGCAGGCGCGATCTTGAAGAAGAACGGCTATATCTTCGATGAAGCTTATACGTCTTATCTGAAGCGCGCGATTCGGACGCTGTGGATCATGCTGCACGAATTGGATATGATGTGGATACCGGTATACAAAACGTGGAAGCTGAATGAACGTCACTACGGTGCGCTTCAGGGATTGAACAAAGCAGAAACAGCAGAGAAATATGGGGAAGATAAGGTACAGGCATGGCGGCGCTCTGTCGATGTGCGTCCACCTGCTCTTAACGAAGACGATCCAAGATATGAAGGCGGTCATCCTGCATATCGTCACTTGAATGAAGGGCAAGTGCCTAAGACAGAGAATTTATTGGACACTGAAGCACGTGTGCTTGACTACTGGAATGAACGCATTGTGCCTGATCTCAAGGTGGGAAGACATATTCTCATTGCAGTTCACGGCAATACGATACGGGCACTGGTGAAGCATTTAGACCAATTGGAGGGAGACGGCATCGTCAGCCTGAACATCCCAACAGGAGTGCCGCTTGTGTATGAGCTGGATGAGGAACTGAAGCCGATTCGCCATTATTATCTTGGGGAGAATGGCCCGCTTCCTGAGCATGCAATCGAGAAGCATATCTAGGTCTTTAGATGGAACCTCTGCAGGGATGTGGAGGTTCTTGCGGTTTATTCATTACCATTCATTTGATCTAATTCCACAGGGTGGTATATAATCCGTAAAGGTAAATCGTTTTTATAGGAGGCGTTATTCGTTGTTTTCGTTTCATATCGAGAGATCGAAGGAGAGAACATGGCTCTACATGCTGATGCTGCTGGTACTTCTGATCTCCTCCGCAATTGTACTTACAAAAGGGCATTACTTCTTGCTAGGTGATTTGGACAAGCCAAACAATGACGATGTAAAGTACATACATAGTGCCAAATTGCTCATTAACGAAGGCGTTTTGGCGTATAACAGCGGCAATGAGCCGTCTACTTTCATAATGCCGCTGTTTCCCATCATGCTGGCAGGCTTTATGAAGGTGTTTGGCCAAGGCGATGCCGCTATTATCGCCTTCCGCTTGTTCCAATGCTTGCAGCAGGCGGCGAGCTTGTATTTTATTTTTATCATTGCAAGGTATATGTTCAACTCGCGAGCAGCGATCATTGCATGTGTTATCAGTGCCTTGTATTGGCCAGACTACTTCTCATCCGGGGTTATTTTGACCGAATCGACCTTCCGACTTGTTATTCTAGCACTTATTGCTGTGTCGATAGCCGCTGTTCAGCGCAAGCGTGCTGGATGGTATCTCGGAGTCGGCGTGCTTGTCGCATTAGCCGCATACTTTAAGCCGCATGCCTCTTTATTCCCAGCGATCTTCCTTATCCTGTGGTGGAAAGAGAAGTATTCGCTTAAGCAAATGATAACTTCCATGCTTTATATCGGAGCAGCTTATGTCGTATGTCTGATGCCATGGTGGATACGCAATTGGCTGACCTTCCATCAGCTGATTATTTTCACAACATCCGGGGGGAGTCCATTCCTGCTTGGGACACGGATTGATTGGAATCTGCCATCGGCTGATTTCTTCAAGCTGTACCCCGAGTACGATCCAAAGACAATATTCGAAGGTTCAGACAGCGTAGCCATACAGAAGGGGATCGATATTCTGAAGTACGGCTTCACCTACGAGCCGCTCAAATACCTGCATTGGTACACCATCGGCAAATTCTATAATCTGTACATGATCCCTTATTATTGGAGACCAATCTGGCCTTTTGGAAAGTCGCTAATGTTTGCCATCCAATATGGATTTATGCTAGTGGCACTTGCAGGAATGGTATGGGCGATGATTCGAGAGTCCTTTGCCCGTCTAATGCCTGTGCTGCTCACGCTGGCTTATTTCACCGTTATTTATATGCCGTTTGTGGCGTTTTCCAGATACGGTTATCCAAACATGGTGCTCTTTATTATGTTTGCAGCCTATCTGCTGGATCAGCTGCTCTATTTCACAAAGAATCGATCTTTGAGTAAACGGACAGTGAGGATGTAGTCGAAAGGAAGTTTGAGCAACATGAAAGTACTTGTTATTATTCCAGCCTATAACGAAGAGCGAAGTATTGGCCAAGTCATAGCAGATATCAAGCAGTATACGCCAGAGGTGGATATTGTCGTGGTGAATGATGGCTCAACTGATGCTACCGAGGCTGCTGCAAAGCAAGCAGGCGCGGAGGTGCTGACCTTGCCCTTTAATGTCGGTATTGGTGGCGGGATGCAAACGGGATATCTGTATGCGAAGCAGCATGAGTATGATGTTGCCGTACAGATGGATGCCGATGGCCAGCATCCGGCTGAAGAGCTGCCGAAGCTGCTGGCGGCGATGAATGAGGCTGATCTTGTTATCGGCTCCCGGTATGTTGAGGAGTCAAGCTACCGCTCGTCTAAGATGAGACGGATCGGGATGATCTTTTTCTCGAAGCTGGTCTCGATGCTGACGAAGGAAAAATTCACGGATACAACCAGCGGCTTTCGAGCGGCCAATCGGAAGGTTATTGATTGCTACGCCCGCTACTATCCGATGGATTACCCCGAGGTGGAATCGATTGTTTATTTGAAGCGCAATGGCTGTCGTGTTGTTGAGGTGGGCACCGAAATGAGGGAGAGACAAAGCGGCAAGTCCTCCATAACCCCGATTCGATCTGCTTATTATATGATAAAGGTGACGCTGGCAGTCATGATGTGCGCCCTCCGTTACCGTGAGGTGAGACCAAACACATGACGATCTACTCTGTATCTACACTAATTTCAATTGTATTTTTGCTAATCATACTTGAGCTTGTAAGAAGACAGCGGCTAAGAGAGCAATACTCCTTATTATGGATTGCCTTTGGGGTGCTCTTGTTCATTATTTCGTTTAATGTTGCGCTCCTCGAACGGTTTGCGATGTGGCTGGATGTGAAGTATGCTCCAGCCCTGCTGTTTTTGTTCGGTCTACTGTTTTGCTTTGCGCTTATCCTGCACTTGACGCTTGTGATTACAAAGCTGTCCAATCAAGTGCTTCGGTTGACACAAGAAATTACATTGATGAAAGGCCAGGAACAACAGCATGAGCAAAATGATTAGTTATATTCTATTATTCAGCAATATTATTCTGCTGGTCAGCGGCCAAGTGCTCTTTAAGATCGGCTTGCAGCGAAGCGGTGGATTGCAGTGGATCAAGCTGCTTCAATCTCCTGCGATCTGGGCAGGATTCCTGTTGTATGGCTTTGCCACAATCCTTTGGTTTGCGGTGCTGTCCCGACTTCCGCTGAGCGTAGCATACCCGCTTCAAAGCCTCGCGTATGTGCTGGCTTTAATTCCCGCCTTTTTCTTATTTGGAGAAAATATCAGCGCCACGAAGCTTGCTGGTGTTGCTGTTATCTTAATAGGCACTTATCTTATCGCGAAGTAATCTGGCGACGATGCTATAAAGAGCAATAGAAAGATTAAGGGAGTGCATACAATCTCTTCTCACGCGGGGATACTAGAGATGTTTACCTGCGAAGAGGAGGCTGCATATGCACGACTATTCCAGTTGCTTATTGGATCCGGAGCAATCAGCTGTGCTTATCATTGATGAAGAGCCGATGATGTTCTTTGGAGTAGAGAGCAAGACAAGAGCTTCGATTATGAATAATGTCGTTGGCTTGGCCAAGACGGCTGAGGCCTTTTCCGTACCATGCATCTTATCAACCATTGAGGCAAACACGTTTAGCGGTCTGCTCTATCCTAAGCTCCAAGCTGTGTATCCTCATGTATCACCAGTGGATCGAACGACGATCAATGCTTGGGAGGACGTCAATGTTAAGCGCGCGGTACAAGCAACTGGACGAACCAAGCTGCTTATTGCCGGCTTATGGACGGAAGCCTGCGTCTTGTTTCCAGCCTTGTGTGCGAAGGCAGATGGCTATGACGTCTACGTCGTCACGGATGCCTCTGGCGGAGCCACGAAGGAAGCGCATGATATGGCGGTCCTACGGATGGCGCAAGCCGGGGTGAAGCCGGTAACTTGGCTTCAGGTGCTGCTGGAATATCAGCGCGATTGGAGCCATAAGGAGACCTATGCATCCGTTGTGAATATCATTAAGGATCATGGCGGTGCTTATGGACAATGCATGGATTACGCCGAGTCGATGGTTCAGAAGAATAATAGGAATAATCAGTAACAGAGAACCCGATCGAGCACTGTATAAACGCAGGCTCTGTCGGGTCTTTTTATTGTGACAGCCTGTTTCATAAAAATGGCTTACCACTTAGATTAGTAGGATTAGCTATCATCTCACATAGATTTGAACTTACAGCTTGAAGCGTGTTATCTGATCCATTAATCCTTCTTTTAATAATATTTCTCTTTGCTTTGGACCGATCAGGTCAAAGTGAGGGTATGGAGGGGCGAAGATGAATATACTGAGCAGGGAGCTGATGTTGTTCGCACCACACTGCTAATCGTAGAATGTCTCTACAGCCGACTTTCGTTACTGTCGTGATGCCGGGAAACCGCTCATCTAGCCAATAATGCGTGATAAAAGCAAGTTCACCGCGAAGGACAGCCTCCTTCCAAGCTGTTAGCTCTTGTCTTGTTACGCCAAATGCCATGCTGACTCCACTCTTTCTTTAATATAACAATCTTTTCTAGCCATTATACCAAATGGAGTCCGCAGGAGCTAACGAACGTGATAGCGCTCATAGAAGAGTTGGAGGGCATATTCATACAGTTTGAGGTCAAGCGAGCAGCGCTCTCGGATCAAGGAATGTGTCTCAGGGGATAGCTGCGAACGGCTATAGCGTTTATGCGCTCTATTTTCATGCGGAATGTCAGCAGGGGCGGCCCACTTGAACATCCGTGCTAATTCCTTGATGGATACGTCCATATACTCGGTAATGCCGATGAAGCGATATTGTTCTCTAAGAAATTGCTTGACCAGATAGGTATTGCGAAATGTACTTCCTGGAGACCACCAATTCGAAGGGTCGCTGATGCTTTCGCCAAAAGTCTGCGTTAATCCCAAATATCGGCACTGTGGGTTGTTGTTTAATTCTTTCCAATCTGGATGCATGAGAAATTGCTGAAACGTTATTTGATTGACTTCGTCATGAAGCGGCATCTCCTCATTTCTACGGATAAAAAAATACATGGAAAGAAGCTGTTCGATGGGATCTCTAACAAATGTAATATATTCGCAGGGCCGATTCAGATGTTGGTGAATGCCATATGGAAGATGGCCTTCGATAAATCGGATATTGCTATCAGGTGCGTTGCACATGTGCACAATATCTAGAATATCGTGCTTAGGCACAATAGGCGTAAACACTGCAATTTCTTCTTTCTTAAAGTGTGAGGAGAGATAAGTAAACAAAGATACGCCTCCTGTTTTCGGGATATGCACAAAAACGAGGATAGAATCTTTCATGATAAGTCCTCCTTTTATCCTATTAAAGCCCGTTCTGTATCCTATTCGTTATAGCATTTTATGCAAAGATACACCTTTTCGACACAAGTTAAATAGAATGTAAAAGTAGAACGATTAATAGCTTTAGGCAGGTGAGAGAAGTGGCACAACGTGGAGTAACGATCTGGTTCACCGGGTGGTCTGGAGCGGGGAAGACAACGATTGCGAAAAAGGTGTATCAAGAGCTGAGCAAGCAGCACATCAAGACTGAATTGTTGGATGGCGATGAGCTTCGACAAAGCCTATGCAAAGATCTGGGCTTCTCCGAACAGGACCGCTATACGAATATTGAGCGAGCTGCTTATGTGGCAAAGCTATTGACGAAGCATGATGTAATCTGCTTGGCCGCCTTCATTTCACCATATAGACGTATGCGGGAACGAGCAAGAGCCGAGATTGGAGCCTTTTATGAGGTGTATGTCACAGCTCCCGTTGAAGAATTGATTAAGCGAGATGTGAAGGGGCTCTACAAGCAATCAATAGCTGGAAAGGTCAAAGATTTGACGGGCATGGGTTCTCCTTATGAGGAACCGCTGCACCCTGATCTGGTGCTTCAAACCTCCCTTATGACAATTGACGAATGTAAAGATCAAGTGCTCCGCTTATTGCGCGAGGGTGGGTACTTGTAATCGACCATAAGAAAACGTGCTCCTTCATTCAGATTCGGTATGATTGTCCGATATCTAATGAAGGCTTTTTTATGCTGGCTGCTAATGGCGCTTCTTGTCATGCTCCTTCTGTCATATATGAACCGCATAAATGCTGTATTCAAGGGCAAGGTATGACTAAAAAATAAATATGAATCATACTGGAGGAATAAGCATGTCGAGAAGAAGAGGCAATCGAGATCCGAGGATGAGAGCCTTTCAGGCGGAGGTAATGCGCCGCGAGGGTTTCCCTGTCGACCCGAAACATCCGGAAAATGTGAAATATGAAGTGGCAAAGGAGCTCGGTGTGCCGCTGCAAGAAGGGTATAATGGCAAGCTGTCAACCGAATCGGCTGGACGTGTCGGAGGCCGAATTGGAGGGAGCATGGTCAAGGAGCTTATCCGGATGGCGCAGGAGGACTTGGCAAAAAAGAATCCGTGAAAAAGAAGGGAAGGCGTGATCATGCACTATGAGTGTATTATTATCGGAGGCGGTATTGCTGGTCTTCAAGCAGCCATTCAGCTTGGGCGATATAAACACCGGGTGCTCCTCATTGACGCACAGCATGGGAGGTCTACGATCTGTCAAGCCTACCACAATGTGTTAGGATGGCCCGATGGCGTCTCCGGTCCCAAGCTGCGTGAGCTAGGACTTAAGCATGCTGTTTCCTTAGGCATACAGTATTTGAATGATCTTGTGACCGAAGTTTCTTCAAGCGATCCTGCCTTCCAAGTGGCTACAAAAGAACATGGAATCCATACAGCTGACACAATATTGTTTGCAACTGGGGTCATGGATCGCTTGCCTGCGATCCCACATGTAGTGCCTTGTTTGGGACGGACTATATATGTATGTCCAGATTGTGATGGCTATGAGGTATCCAATCGGCGCACCATGGTCCTTGGAGCAGGCAATGTGGGCGCTCAGATGGCTGTCACCCTCTCGTACTGGACTGATGATCTCATCTACATTAATCATGAGATGGAAGCCGTGCATGAAGAGCTTCAAGAGCAATTGAATGCTCTTGCTATTGAAATGATAGCAATGCCCATTAAGGAACTGCTGGTTGAGACCGAAGGCGAGTGTGAAGGCGTTCGGCTTGAATGCGGACGAATTGTCCATGCAGAGCGGGGGTTTGTTGCTTTTGGGGGCAATGAAGTTCGGACTGCCTTAGCCGAGAGTCTAGGCGTGAAGTTGATGGAGAACCGTCATATTGCCGTGGATCCAAGAACAAAGATGACGAACATTGCACGTGTGTTTGCGGCAGGCGATGTGAACGTACATTCAGAGCAGCTGACTATTGCAATGGGAGAAGGAGCACAAGCCGCGATCTGGATACATAAGACGTTAATGAGTGAAGCTGATCCTAGCCGTACGAAGCAAAAATAAACAGCCTTTTGCATCCTCATTCGAATGATGCATCAGGCTGTTCTTTATGTGTTGATTAAGCATTGCTTTGTTTTGTTAGCTTATCAATTGCTTGAGTCACGATAAAGGCAAGATCCTCATTTCCGAATAAGGACAGCACGCCAAGCACCGTGTCATGCTCAATAGGGCCAGCTTCTTCCTTTGGAACAGTCAGCTCCATCGCCTGTCGAAGGGACGGGTTATCTGCTTGGTTAGGGTAGGCCTGAAGATACAGCTCCATAGGATCAAGACCATGATTAATACACCACTGGGCGAATACCAGTATCATCATATTTTCTTCCTGACGATAGTTGTTGATGATTTGTTCTTCAATTTCTTTTGCTTTCATGATGAATCTCCTCGCTAATACCGATATACTATAATTATATAGAAGGTTGTTTCAATGGACAATCGAAGCTTTCATTTTTGTCATGTAGGCGACGAATTTGTCATTTGTCATTGCGTTCACAAGACGTTATGATAAATAAAGCAAAATACTTTAATAGAATATGAGGAATGTGAATGGAATGGAAGAGATTGTTAACAAGTAAGAGCTTAAAGCGTTTTTGCATTCTTGCTTTATGCGCCTTGCTCCTTTATAGTGTGCGCAGCATGATGAACGTCATTCTCCTCACCTTTATCTTTACCTTTTTAATGGGCAGACTGCATGATCTTGTGTCGAAGCAGCTTAACCGCGTTCTTCACATCTCTCCTAAGATTGTACTGCCAGTGCTGTACATCTTCCTAGTGGCTGTTATTACGCTTGGTTCCTATAAGTTGTTCCCGCTCATCCGCGATCAGGTGATGCAGCTGTATCATTTTATTGTGGCGGTCTATACGCATCCAGAGCTGTACCAGCTTCCAGGCTTTGTAGTTGAATTTATGAATTCCATCGATATTGGCGGCTACATCAAGCCAGGCGTGGACTTTGTCTTCAAGGTCAGCCATTTCGGTATTAACTTGCTCGTATCCTTGATTCTTAGCTTGTTCTTCTTGCTGGAGAAGACGAAAGTCACCCAATTCTCAGCGCAATTCAAGCATAGCAAGATCTCATGGCTTGTCGAGGAGATCACATACTTTGGGCAAAAGTTTGTGCATACATTTGGAAAGGTTCTGGAAACCCAGCTTCTCATTGCAACCATCAACTGCATTTTGACGACGCTTGGCTTATGGATCTTAGGCTTCCCGCAGTTGATCGGACTTGCCTTAATTATATTTGTATTAGGCCTCATTCCGGTGGCCGGAGTCATTATATCCCTAATCCCGCTTTGTACGATTGCGTTCAGCATCGGCGGGGTCAACTATATTATTTATGTGATCATCATGATCTGCATCATTCATGCCATTGAGGCATATGTACTGAATCCGAAGTTGATGTCGTCCAAGACTCATCTTCCCGTATTCTATACCTTCCTGGTTCTTCTGTTCTCCGAGCATCTCTTCGGGGTATGGGGGCTGATAATCGGGATTCCGATCTTCGTCTTCTTGCTGGATGTGCTTGGCGTGCCCCAGCAGGACGGTCAGAAATTAAAAGACGATCAATTACAACCAGCAGCAAAATCCTAGAGATCATTTGATATGAAAAAGGTTAAGGAGCAGGCATCGTTCATAGGACGATCCTGCTCTTTGTTGTTGTAGGGATTAGTGCTTAGAGACGGATTCGGAAGGTGGTGCGCAGGAGGGGATGGAACCACTTAACACCTCTTGGAGTGAAGGTATCTGCAAGCAAATGAGAAAAATATCCGAGTATCGCGACCGCCATCACGCCGTCAAGCTGAAGCGCATTCTCCAAGCCTGAAGCAATAAACCCCCACAGCAGCATGGCCCACACGGTATGAGTAAGTCCCCGATGCTTAAGCCATGGCGCAATCGCCACATAGATGCCGAGCCCGATTAGCCAATCCATATGAAGCTTCCAGCCATAGTACATGGCAATGCAGCCCATGATACTGGAAAGCAGGTTGCGAAGCGCGCCTTGGGTTGCGATCTGGCCTAAAAAGAATAGGAGAAAGGCAGCTGTCGTCAATTCGGGAATCAGCGTTCTTTGCCAGAGATACATGCCAAGTACAGCTGCGACTGCCAGAGCGCCGAGCCACAAGAGAAGCTTGCGGACAAGCTGGGAAGCCCTGCTAAGCTTGCTTGTCAGAATACTTGGTCCGTCTAGATCCGGACTTAAGGCAGAGAAGCCTGCTACCGTGACATAGATGGCGGCATGAGTCACATGGAAGGGATAGTATAAGGCGGCAGCCCCTCCAATTGCGACACCAATCGCAAGATGAGTCTTGCCTCTCATGTTAATGACCTCCTTACATGATGTTGTGCTTATTTGTTCAAGGAGGCGTAGATTGTCCTTCCTCATGCCATTCTATAGGGGATTGCAGCAATATGCAAGCATATGTTCCCATTTTTCTAGTTATACCGCATCACTGCATGAAGACGGTACCGCAATAAAATATCCCTACAAAATTCATTTATCGATTATAATATAGAAAATGAGTGGAAATGCATGCTTGATAAAGTGGGGTTTAACGATGAGAAAATCTTGGTTTAACCGGCTATTGCTTTCCTACATGCCTGTTTTTATTATTGTGGTGACATTTATATTCTTTGTGTTCTTTCAAGTGTTCAGCGAGCAAAGCCGTCAAGAAGCACTAAAATCGAATGAGATGCTGTCCTTACAGGCCATGCAGCTGATAGACACGTCGCTTAAGGCTATCGATAACACTATCCTGCGTGAGATAGCGTCAAGCGAGGATTTGCGAAGCTTTTTTAGAAGCAGCAAGCAAGGGGACCCGTTTATTAATATTCGAGCAGTTGGCAAGATGAAGGACATGATTACGTACAATCCTTTGATTGACTCCATTTATCTTGTCCGCTATACAGATCAATTCGTGCTAAGCAATGCGACGCAGGCTGATCTTGATAACTTCTCCGATCATGCGTTTATTGAGCAGATCCAGAATTCGAAGACGAGTAAATGGACCGACACTCGAATGTACATACCGTTTGCCCATATTCCGGGCAAGCAGGTGGTTAGCCTGGTGCGCGGAGCGCATTTTCTTGCTGAAGAGCAGGGCATTATTGTTGTGAATGTGGCAACAGACTCCTTAAAGAGAATGACTCTTGATTTATTCAAATCTGAAGTGGGCTTCCTTCAGGTCAAGGATCAGGATGGAACACTATTGTTCAGCAACGGAGCAGATGCCAATGCCGATTCCACAAAGGTACTAACTAACTATGTGTCCGGTTATTCTGGATGGAAATATGAGAGCGGTTTCATCCGTGGTGGGCTTCTAAATACGATTTCGATGCTATCGAATCTATGGTTTGTCACAGGCTTTGTCATGATCGGATTGGGTCTTGGTTGGATGGTCTATGTCACGCGGCGCAATTCTAAGCCGATTGAGCAGATCGTTGACCGATTCAGCAGCTATTCTCTTCCTATTGCAGGTGGAGGAGAGAAGGGCCGTATGGATGAATTCGCCTTTATCAGCTATGCGCTTGATGATATTATGGCGCAGTCACAGCAGTATCAGAAGCAATACAAGGAAGATATGCACCTAAGAACGAGAAACTTATTTCATCAGCTCATTGACGGCAATACCGTGTTAACATGGCTCGAATGGCGCAAGGAGGCTGAGAAGCTGCTGCTCCCGCTTCCCCGTTCCTCGCATCTTGTGATGATCGTTGAGATTGATAAATATGGGGAGTTCTGTACCCAGTTTGCTACGAATGATCAGAATTTACTGAAGTTTGCCGTACGCACAGTTATTCAGGAGCTGTCGCTTAAGCACCAGATCCCGTCTTGGTCGGAATGGATCTCCTCGTCGCAAGTCGCTGTCATTCTATTCGAGGAAGAGGACACACAGCACAATAGAGAGCAAGTGGAGCTTCTCGCTGATCAGATACGCGCCTGGACTGCACAGAATCTGAAAATAACAGTTACGATCAGCATCGGACCTAAGGCAGAAGAAATCTCGGCTCTTCCATCCTCCTATCAAGCGGCTAAGCATGCGCTGAAGTATAAGTATGTGCTTGGTGAGAATCGCGTCGTATGGAGCGATGACTTAGCTGCTGAAGGGCAGGCAGAGGCATACGCCCATCTTGGGGACATTCGCTCGATTGTCTCGCTGCTGCGCAAATCAGATGGGCAATGGAAGATGCTGTACCATCAATTTTTCAACAAGCTTAAGCAGGGGCTCCTCTCGAATGATGAGATTAAGCATTTGTTAGAGTACTTTATGTACCAGTTGAACCGGGAATGCACTGCTTCGAACAAAGAGCTGGCAGAGCACTGGGTGGAAGAACTGCTGCCTGAGCTGAATGATACGATTGAGAGCGGATATACACTTGAGCATATTCATGATGAGATGCTTGAGGTGCTCGCTCGTCTTGATGAGATGTGGGTTGCCATTCAAGAGAATAGTCAGCATGCTACCGTTATTCGTGAGATCAGCAGCTTTATTGAGCGCGAATATGCGAACCCAAACATGTCGCTCGATTACTTAAGCGAGCAATTCAATATTAATCCCAAATATGTGAGCAAGCTTTTTAAGGAGAATACCGGGCAGAAGTTCGTGGACTTCCTGATTGATGTTCGAATGCAAGAAGCAAGACGTTTGCTCAAGGAGTCGAGCGACAATATTCAGGAGATTGCAGAGCAGGTTGGATATACGAATGCTATCTCATTTAGCCGTGTGTTCAAAAAGGTGATCGGGATCTCTCCGAGTGAATATCGTGCTGACGCAGTGAAACGTGCATAGAATAGCAGAACAAGCCTGATACGAAAACAGTTCGTTGGTGAAAAAAGTTGGCAGCAGCGGCAGAAGCCCTGCTGCTTCGCTGTTTTTAAGAGCAGGCGAAAACCGTTTGGTGAATTATTCTTGTTTATTGTTATCACATTTGTAAGCGCATACAATCAAGGTATAACACATCGGTGGCCGCAACAACCACTTGGGAAGGAGCAGGAACTATGTCCAGTATGGAAGCAGCAATGAATCCTGGCCGCAAGCCGAGCGCCTGGAAAAAGATACAACGGCATTGGCAGCTTTATATTGTCATTTCTCTACCGCTGTTGTATCTCTTAATATTCAAATACATTCCAATGACAGGGATTGTAATCGCATTTAAGGATTATAACGTCGTACAGGGGATGTGGGGCAGTCCGTGGGCAGGCTTCAAGTACTTTAATCAGTTCTTCGATTCGCCGAACTTCTGGCTCTACATTAAGAACACGCTTGGAATCAGCTTGTACGGACTTATCGTCGGATTTCCAGCTCCTATTATCTTAGCGCTGGCGTTAAATGAGATCCGGACCGGATTTTTCAAGAAAAGTGTTCAGATGGTTACGTATGCGCCGTACTTCATTTCTACAGTTGTCATGGTCTCCATCATTATCGTCAACTTGACACCAAATGTCGGGATGGTCAGCCGCTTCTTCGCCCTGCTTGGGGTAGCGGATACTAACTTTATGGGCAATCCCGCCTTATTCAAATCGATCTATGTCCTGTCCGATGTATGGCAGATGACGGGATACGGTGCCATCATCTATATCGCAGCCTTGGCTGGCGTCAATCCGGAGCTGTATGAATCCGCGAAGGTGGATGGGGCATCAAGATTCCAGAAGATTCTGCGCATCGATCTGCCGAGCATTTTGCCTGTTGCTGTGATCATGCTGATCTTGAATCTCGGGAATATTATGAAGCTTGGCTTTGAAAAGATTTATTTGATGCAGAACCCGTTGAACTTGAATTCATCTGAAGTCATCTCCACCTATGTGTATAAGGTCGGTCTGTTGGGTTCAAACTTCAGCTTCTCGACAGCGATAGGCTTATTTAATTCCATCGTCAATCTGATGTTGTTAATCCTCGTGAACTACATCGCTAGAAAATTGACCGAGAATAGTTTGTGGTAACGAAGCCACAAAGAAAGGAGACATCATGGCCAGATCAATCGCTATAAAAGAAACCCTCGGAGATCGTATATTTATCGCAGGTGTGTATACATTTCTATCCCTTGTGCTGCTTATTGTACTTATTCCGCTTATCTATATCCTGAGCGCATCCTTTAGCTCGCCCCAAGCCGTCGTAACAGGAAAAGTAACGCTGTGGCCAGTCGATTTTTCTTTAGCGGGCTATAAGGCCGTATTCAATAATCCGCAGATTGGAACCGGCTTCTTGAACTCCTTGTTCTACACGGTAGTTGGGACCTTAATTAATGTGACGCTCACGATCATGTTGGCGTACCCGCTGGCTCGCAAGACTTTTTACGGACGCAATGTGTTCATGATTATTCTTGTGATCACAATGATGTTTGAAGGCGGTCTTATTCCATCCTACCTTGTCGTAAAAGGCCTAGGATTGATCGATACGCGCTTAGCCATGATTCTGCCGGGCGCATTCGCTGTATTTCAGGTCATTATCGCAAGAACCTTCTTCCAAACCTCCATTCCTGATGAGCTGGCGGAGGCAGCAGAGCTTGATGGATGCAGTGATTTAAGATTTATATTCAGCATTGTTCTTCCTTTGTCGAAGCCGATTATCGCCGTTATGACCTTGATGTATGCTGTCGGACATTGGAACGCTTACTTTGATGCTCTCATCTATTTGCGCAATCCGGATATTTTCCCGCTGCAGATCATTCTGCGCAATATTTTGATCCTGAACTCTGTCGATGCATCGATGATGGCCAATGTGGATCAGATGATGGCGCAGCAGGGGCTTAAGGATCTGCTGAAATACTCCTTGATCGTTGTATCCAGTGCACCGGTGCTGATGATCTATCCATTTGTACAGAAGCACTTTGTTAAAGGGGTCATGATCGGCTCGCTTAAGGGATAAAAGATACAGTGATCAGCCGTTCCTTAACGATTAGCTGTTCATGAAGCGAGCAGATGATGCATAGGGGGTGATGCCGCGCGATTCATAAGCTTCGGAGACTTTTTTGGAGGGTCATGATTTCAATCACAAGTTGAACGGAGGAGAATACGGGATGAAGAGACAACAACGGAACACTTGGGCAGGGATGATGAGTCTGCTGCTAGCGATCACACTCGTGTTAAGCGCATGTTCAGGGGGAAGCGGCAGCACGACAGCTGATCAAGGCAGCGATACACCAGTCAGTGAGGATTTGTTTAATCCTGTTGGGCAGTATCCGATTGTGAAGGAACAGATGAAGCTGAAGATGTTTGCTCCGCAGTTTGCAAGCATAGAAAATATGGAGACGAATCTGTTTACGAAGTGGGCAGAAGAGAAGACCAATATTAAGATCGAGTGGGATCTGGTTCCAGATAACGCGCTCAATGACCGCAAGCAGCTGATGCTGGCAAGCGGCGACTACCCGGAGGTCATCTTGCACGGCAACCTGACGAAGGAAGAACAGATGAAATATGGGAAGCAAGGAGTATTTATCCCGCTGAATGATCTGATCGAGCAGTATGCGCCAAATATTAAGAAGGCGATGGAAGATATTCCGTACATGAAGTCATCCATTACTTCGCCAGACGGCAATATTTATGCGCTGCCGCAGGTTAATGAGTGCTATCATTGTGACAATGCTTTGAAAGTATGGATGAACAAAGCATGGCTCGATAAGCTCGGCATGCAGGTGCCGACGACAACCGAGGAATTCTATCAGGTGCTGAAAGCATTCAAGGAAAAGGACCCAAATGGCAACGGCAAGCAAGATGAGATTCCGTTGACTGGTTCTGATGAGATGTGGACGGGGAATGTGACGGCATTCCTGATGAACGCCTTTATCGTCGATGACTATACCGAGAAGACAACCGGAACCTTCCTGCGAGTCGTAAATGACAAGGTTGAGTTCGTTGCGAATACGGAGGAATGGAAGCAGGGCCTTGAATATTTGAATAAGCTGTACAAGGAAGGCTTAATTGACCCTGCGGCCTTCACACAGAATGCAGATGCGATTCAGCAGCTCGCTAACCGTGAAGGAGACAATATCATGGGAACGCTGACGACTGCGCTGCTTAGTTATGCTTATCCAATGAATGACACGACGCCAAGACATAAAGACTATGTTGTTGTGCCACCACTCAAAGGGCCAAATGGCGTGCAGCAGACGTTGTTCTTTGGCGGCATCAACAATTCTCAATTTGCGATAACGAATAAAGCGACAAAAGAGCAGCAGATTGCAGCCATTCGCTTTGCGGATCTGATGTACACGGAAGAGGCGATCGTCCTGCAGGAGCATGGTCCTGAAGACAAGGGATGGAGAATGGCCAAGGAAGGCGAATTGGACTTGAACGGCAATCAAGCGAAGTACGCCGAGAACGTGAACCCTAATCCGAAGCCGACACATAATGATGGCTGGGAGCAGATCGGACCATCTCTTCGCACTTATGATTACCGTGCTTCATGGGCTGCATTGCAGCAGGATCCATTGGCAGAAGGCGGCTACGGCAAGCGCCTGAATGAAGTATCTAAGGAATACGAGCCTTACCATTCCAAAGAGCAATTCCCAAATGGATTGTTTATTGCGCTTGAAGACGCCGATCTATCTGCTCAGATCAAGACGACACTTGTAGAGTATGTGAAGTCTAATATGGCACAGTTCATTACCGGCTCTAAAGATATTAGCAAAGAGTGGGATAACTACGTGAAGGGCTTGGAAGGCATGCAGTTGAATCAGTATCTTGAGATTTATCAAAAGGCATACGATTCTTCCAAGAAATAATAAGATGCGTTACGCTTACAAAAGCCGGGGGTTTCCTCCGGCTTTCTCTTTGCAGCTTAACGATTGACACGTTGTGTTATCGATACATTCGAGGTAAGATATAGCCGAACATTCAACATGTACATACAGGAGTGAAGTGTAATGACAGTGAAAACGATAGCTCTTCAAGATATTCGCTGCATGTCCTTTAACATTAAGAATGGCTATGATGCGATGGAAGCGAATGGATGGGAGTCCCGCAAAGATATGGTGCCTGGCATGATTCGGATGCACCGAGCAGACCTTATTGGGGTTCAGGAAGCCTTCTACAGTCAGATCGAAGATATGCAAGCACGTCTGCCTGAATACAAATGGGTTGGGGCAGGGCGAGACGATGGACACAAAGAAGGCGAATTTGCTTGCATCTGGTATTTGGAGGAACGCCTTGAGGTACTTGCTTCCGGCTCCTTCTGGTTGTCAGAAGAGCCTGATACACCGGGTTCTAGAGGCTGGGATGCTGCATGCAATCGCGTTGCTACTTGGGCACGGTTCAAGGATAAGCTTACCGGTCAATCTTTCTTCCACTTGAATACGCACTTTGACCATGTCGGGATGGTAGCGATTGAAGAAAGCGCGAAGTTGATCTTGAAGCGAGTACATGAAGCAGCATCTGATCTCCCTATTATCATTACCGGGGACTTCAACTGCACCTCAGATTCATCTCCATACCGCGTGCTAACGGGCCAGCAGGGTGGAGAAGGCCTTCCTGAGCTCAGATTGCATGATGCTGAAGCGAAGGCCAGCTATCATCATTTTGGACCGGCATTTACGTTCCAAGGGTTTGACACGAAGTCGCTGGCAGCGGAGATGTTTCCTCAATATGCGGAGAAGTCGCCGCAAGGCTTGGAGTTTCAATCTCCAATCGACTTTATCTTTGTAAATGACAAAGTGGCGGTGAAGACATACGCGATTTTGGCTGATCATCGCCAAGGGACTTGTCCTTCTGATCATTTTCCGATTATTGCGGATCTTGCTTTTACGTCATAAGGCAAAAAAGTGCGCAGCTTGATGCTTGATGCTGCGCACTTTTTGTGTATCCGCTTGAGCAGACTTATTTAGCATCGATACGATAAGGATGGAGCCGTTCTAGATGGCTGTTCGGCGTACAATCCTAAGAACCACATAGACACCCTCATTCTGCTGTATCTTGCGCCATGCTGTCACAATAGGACGCTAGCCGGTTTCCCTGTGCCTAAAGGCTCTTGGCTGAGATCGCAAAATTGACCGATTGGCCGCCTGCATCCACTTGGATATTTACATTGTCATTGCCGATCAGCACTTGGCGGGATTCCACCTTGTCTCCATTCTGAAGCTTGGTGGTTACTTCTGTGAACAGATCATAAAAGCTGCTGGCATGATAGCCAAACAATTCATTGGCGAATGTCTTGACGGCCTCCTGATTGCGGGCGAGGCTGCCTTCGCGAATTCGAACCGTGATGCTGTAAGTGTTGAATGAGGTATCCAGGGCCATCGTCACTTCCTCTTTGTAGTGGCTCGACCCAGTCGGTTGTTTTTGAACATTATCCTTTTCTTCCTGGTCTTTGTATAGACGCAACGTAGATTCATAGAGATCATAGTTTGTTCCTCGTGTTTGTCCAGCTCGCTTCAAGGAAGCATATGCATCATACATTCGCTGATCCGGGAATACAATGACCTTGTATCCTCCGTTAGAGGTAGGGACGCTTCTTGACAGATCGCCCTTGTTTGAATCTGGCTTCAAGCGCTTTGATTTGTCGGTTAAGCGGTTAAGGATCACTAGGGACTCCGCTCTTGTAACCGTGTCGCCAACTCCGAAATACCCGCTTGGATATCCTTGCATAATGCCCTTCACAAGCGCCTCAGCAATAAACTTTTGCTCTCGTTCTGACGCACTTTTGAGATCTCCATAGGCTTCGGCTTCCTTCATGCTGTATTTTTCATCTTCAAGGAATTCCGTTTCATTAAGCGTATAATACAGCACTTCAGCGACATGCTCACGGTTCATATTCGCTTGAAAATCACTGTAGCGACTTTTGTTTAGGAAGTGCAGATCGCTTGCAATGTTAATATAATTGGCTGCCCAATATCCGGAAGCGTTCGGTTTGAAGTTGAAATAGCGGTAATCCTGCTGGAGAATAGATTGATTCTCCGCGCTTAAGGACTGAACGAAGGAAGGCTTCCAGCTTCTTTCGCCATTTTGATGCAGATCAGAATAGGACAATATGAGCATTTTGATAAACTGATCAATCTTCACTGGCTCCTCCGGGCGGAAAGTCCCATCTGGATATCCGTCGAGAATGCCCTGCTCCACCATATTGACAATGTATTTTTCTGCCCAATGTCCTTTAATGTCCTTAAATATCGGTGATGGTTCTTGTTTTGCTTGTATAGGACTTGCGGCCGCTGCCATAAGTATGGTGAATACCAATAATAATGCGCTTACTTTCTTCATGCGATCCCCCTGTTTGTCGATTAATGATAGACCATACCTAACATTAGAGGATTTTGAAACAAAAGAGAACAGGCTATGATCCTATTGTTGAACTAGGCAAAAAGTCGTGTCCTAGGTCCTGATATTCCTATAAATGATAAGCGATTATATTTTGATCGGAGGTGATGGATGCATAAAAGGAATGCTTGCAGTGTAATGGGTAATGGCATAGAAGGACTCGCGATAAGGATGAATTGGGCTAAAAGGTATGGTTGAAAATCACAATGGTCTGGGAGTGAGAGATACAAGATGGCAAAACAGAAAAAAGCAAAGCTCATGATTCTGCTTCTCATGATGATGACATTATTGCTGCCTGTGTACAGCAGCGTTCACGCCACGGCTCCACAAAAGCCGTTCCCTCAGCACTCGGTCTATGCGAATGGTGTTATTAAACCGAGCCATGTCACACAAGCTATCATGGATCAAGCTGTACAGGCCAAGTGGAACGCTTGGAAATCCGCATACCTCAAGCAGGCAGGAGCGGGAAAGTATATCGTGGAGTACAATGATCAAGGTGAAACAGTCTCAGAAGCTCATGGCTATGGGATGGTGCTTGCCGTCATTATGGCGGGGTACGATACAAATGCAAAAGCGTACTATGACGGCATGTATCAATACTATAAGGAGCATCCGAGTGAGAATAATCCTTATTTAATGGCATGGAAGCAGAACAGCAGCTATCAAGATATTGAAGGTGCCAACTCGGCCACCGACGGTGATATGGACATAGCTTATTCCCTGCTTCTTGCCGATAAGCAGTGGGGCAGCGATGGGGCCATCCCTTACTTGCAAGAAGGGATATCCATGATAAATGCCATTATGGACAATGATGTTAATCAAGCAGAATGGACGCTAAGATTAGGAGATTGGGCCACGAGTGGAAGCTATAACACCGCAACCAGACCTTCTGATTTTATGCTGAATCATATGAAAGCCTTTGAAGCGGCGACAGGTGATGCCAGGTGGACGAATGTCATCAATAAGACGTACTCCATCATTCAGACTATTTATGCCAACAACAGTGCAGCAACGGGGCTGCTTCCTGATTTCGTCGTGCTGAAAAACGGAGTATATAAGCCGGCATCCGCGGGTTTTCTTGAGGGTCCCAATGATGGATACTACTACTATAATGCCTGTCGCACTCCGTGGAGAATAGCTACGGATTACATCGTAAGCGGCGATACAAGAGCCCTTAATCTGTTAACCAACCTGAATAGCTATATTCAGACAAAGACTACGAACAAACCGCAAAATATAAGGGATGGCTATAAGCTCAGTGGCTCCACCCTGGGCTCTTACAACAGCGGAGCTTTCTATGCCCCGTTCGGGGTAAGCGCAATGACCAGCAGCGTGAATCAGGCATGGCTGAATAAGCTGTGGGATCATACAGTCAACAGCGCACCTGAATTGTATTATGAGGACAGCATTCGATTGTTCTCCATGCTCGTAATGTCCGGGAACTGGTGGACGCCTTAGCTGCTGCTATCTTACGAAATTGCAATATGGCTGCAAGAGAAATCAATAGGAACGATAAAGAGGATATGGCAAAATAAAGGTATAAATCGAACCAATGAACATCTTTATGAGGTGAATACAAATGAAACCAAGTCAAGTGCTATCCTCTTTATGTTATTTTAGTATTTTCTTTGCGCCATTCCTCTTTCCATTGCTGATCTGGCTAATTGCTGACAATGAGGTTAAGGATCATGCCAAGAAAGCGTTATGGTCACATATCGTGCCGACAATTGTCCTAATCATCGGCATGATCACTTCTTTTTCGGTTGGCATCGGCAGCGAAAGCGCCGTGTGGGTCAGTATTTTGCTGGTTGTAACGTATGGCTTGTTTATTCTCATCTGGCTGTACTATTTTATTTGGAATATTGTAAAAGGCCTTCGCGTACTAAAAGCTGCATAAGATAATGAACAGAAAAGAGCTGCCTTCAAGGGCAGCTTTTTTTAATCCGTGAATTCTATGGAATGGCAACAATTTTAATTAAAAAGCCTTTACATAATTGACCAATAGTATAATAGGATATACAATCAAGTTGAAGTTGATGTAATCGCTTACTTCAATAGATTTACAGGAATGCTTCCTGACTATAAGAGAGAAAGCAAGGGATCGCAATGACAAAGCTGATGACAAGAGTAGAGAAGGACTTTTTAGGAACGAAAGAAGTACCTGTTGATGCCTATTATGGCATTCAGACGCTCCGTGCGGTGGAGAACTTCCCGATCACGGGATATCGATTGAACGAGCATCTGATTCGAAGCCTTGCCATCGTTAAAAAAGCCGCAGCGCTTGCAAATATGGAAGTAAAGCAGCTGCATCCGAGCATGTGCAATGTCATGGTACAAGCTGCCGATGAGATTATTGATGGAAAATGGCATGACCACTTTATCGTGGATCCAATCCAAGGCGGAGCTGGAACCTCGATGAACATGAATACGAATGAAGTCATCGCCAATCGAGCGCTTGAGCTGCTTGGCAAAGAAAAGGGCGATTATAAAAGTCTAAGCCCGAACAATCATGTTAACCGTTCACAATCGACGAATGATGTGTTTCCAACAGCCATTCATATTTCAGTCTTAACCCTACTCGATCATTTGCTGATTACGATGGAAGAGCTGCATGAGTCTGTTCTCAAGAAGGCACAGCAGTTCAGCCATGTTATTAAAATGGGGAGAACGCATCTGCAGGATGCGGTTCCAATTCGCTTAGGTCAGGAATTCGAAGCATATGGCCGCATGATTGCTCGCGATATTAAGCGCATTCGCCAAACGAAGCAGCATCTCTATGAAGTGAATATGGGAGCAACTGCAGTAGGGACAGGGCTCAATGCCGATCCGAGATATATCGTTCGCGTTGTAGAACTGCTGGCAGAGATCAGCGGAATGCCTCTCGTTCGCGCAGAGCATCTGATTGATGCTACGCAGAATACAGATGCATACACAGAGGTGTCTGCATCACTTAAAGTGTGCATGATGAATATGTCCAAGATGGCCAACGATCTTCGCTTGCTGGCATCCGGACCAAGAGCGGGGCTTGGCGAGATTCGTCTGCCTGCCAGACAGCCAGGATCATCGATTATGCCGGGAAAAGTCAATCCGGTGATGTGCGAGGTCGTGAATCAAGCTGCCTTCCAAGTCATTGGCAATGATCATACGATATGTCTCGCGTCTGAATCCGGACAGCTTGAACTAAATGTCATGGAGCCTGTACTTGTGTTCAATTTGCTTGAATCATTGACGATTATGAACAATACGCTTCGAGTATTCCGCGAATATTGTATAGATGGCATAGAAGCGAACGAAGAGCGCTGCAAAGAGTATGTCGATCAAAGCGTTGGCATCATCACCGCAATTAGCCCGCACCTAGGTTATGAGACCGCAGCCAGAATCGCACGCGAAGCAACAGAATCCGGCAAATCGGTGCGAGAATTATGTCTCATGTATCAAGTATTGACGGAAGAGGAGCTCGATCTTATCCTTGATCCATACGAGATGACAGAGCCAGGAATTGCCGGAGCAGCCTTGTTTGATCGCCAATAATCCGAAGAGATTCGCACAATTTCCATGAACTTCTGAAAAAGAGACAGTGAAAACTGTCTCTTTTTGTCGTATTATGTAGAAAAGAGGTTTGGGTTACATAATACGAAGGATAGAAGTAAGGAGATTATTACAGTATGGCTTTTAGCGCAAGCGAATCCATGAAGAAACTACGGCAGGAACGACGAAAGCACGGACAATGCGCCCAATGCGGAAACCCGTCTGAGAAATACTTGTGCGAGCGCTGCAATGGCATGAGAAAAAAGCCAGAGCCGAAGGAATTCCGAGAATATCCGATGCAGCGCAAGTTGAAAAAGCCTCTTTCGGATCGCAGATTATATGAGGATATGATTGCACAAGAACTTCGAACGAGCGATATTGCTGCATACTGCGGGGTCACGCAGCGAACCGCAGAGAAATGGATTTTTGAAGGCAGTGTTCCACATGAGGAGCGTGTAACGAAGCTGTGCAGGCTGTTAAAGCGAGAGGTTGAATACTATTATCCGCTTTACAAATGGTCCAGTAAAAAATAAGCTTAGAGGCAATTGACAGCATAAGGCTGTTGATTGCTATTTTTTTGCGCAAAAATAAAGTTGGGAATACTTGAACAATGCTGGTAATTCGGGCATGATTATGGGTATATACCTATTACATAATGAAAATGGCTCCAAGTGGACACAATGTAAAATACCGCTTATGTTGAGCCGACACAGCAAAGGAGAGGTTTTTGTCAAATGGAAGATGGAAGTTCGGTGCTGCTTCAGCTCGTAATTATTGCTGTACTAACCTTATTAAATGCTTTTTTTGCAGCGGCAGAGATTGCACTTGTCTCACTGAATAAGAATCGAATCTCACGCATGGCAAGCGAAGGTAATAAGAAAGCAGAGCTGCTCGTCAAGCTCATTGAAGATCCGAGCAAATTCATTGCTACCATTCAGGTGGGGATCACCCTTGCTGGATTCTTCTCCAGTGCTTCAGCAGCAACAGGGTTATCGAAGCAGTTTGCCGTTGTTCTAGGCAATATCCCTTATGCACAACAGATTTCTGTTATAGTCATTACGATCTTGCTGTCATACTTTATGCTCGTCTTTGGTGAATTGTACCCGAAGCGGGTAGCGCTTCAGAATGCAGAGAAAATTGCGATGTTTGCGGTCAAACCAATCTTGTGGATCAGCAAAATCGCGACCCCATTCGTCAAGCTGCTTTCCTTTTCCACGAACTTGTTAATCAAGCTTACGAAGATGGGAGGTAATGAGCAGGACGATACGGTATCCAGAGAAGAAATATGGATGCTTGCTCAAGCAGGGCAGGCGGCAGGTACGATAGCTGTTGAAGAAATGAAAATGTTAAAGGGTGTTTTTCAGCTTGACAATAAAGTAGCCCGTGAGATCATGACTCCACGGACATCGACATTTGCACTCGATGTGGCCACTGCGCCAGCTCTTCTTGCCGACATCCTGATTGATGAGAACTATTCGCGTGTTCCGATTTATGAAGGAGATATCGACTCCATCATCGGAATTCTTCATATGAGAGATTTCTTTGCCGAAGCAAGACAGGTTGGCTTTGACAAAGTGGACATAAGAAGCATAATGAGAGAGGCCTATTTCGTGCCCGAGACCAAGTTCACGGATGATCTGCTTAAGGAGCTGCAAGCCTTACAGCATCATATGGCGGTCTTAATCGATGAATATGGCGGATTTGCCGGGTTGGTTACGATTGAGGATCTGATTGAAGAGATCGTAGGAGAGATTGATGACGAGTACGACGAAAGCCGGGGCGAGATTATTCGCATCGACGATCATACGTATTTAGCCTACGGTACAATGCTGATAGAAGACTTTAATGAAATGTTTAAGACGAAGCTTGAAGCAGTCAGCAATGACACGATTGCCGGCTTTATCCTAGAGCGTATTGGCACCATTCCTAGCGAGAACGATCATATCTCTGTTGAACATGAGCATATTCAGTTTACGGTTGAGGAGATCGTAGACAATCGTTTGAATCGAATCCGAATTACGCTGAATCCGCAACCAGAATCACAAGAAACAAGAGAAGATTAATACAGTAAGCCTCACTTCGATGGAATAGATGAAGTGGGGCTTTTTTGTATGTTCAGCAGATTTGCATTCACAATTCTTTACAAAAGCTTTACCAATATCTAACGTACGGTTAACAAGATTGGGCTTCAACGTTAACATTGTCCCTTTAAGATGAATCTTGTACAACAGAACAACGAATCGATCTTCAAATCACTAGGGGAGTGAAACAAATGAACGTTAACAAAAAGAAGCTATCCATCGCTATTCTTATGGCTGCAATTATGATCGTGTCCTCTGCGTGCGGCAGCAGCACCGACAAAGCAGCGGAGAGCAATAAGACAGAGACGACACAAACCTCAACATCGACAACAAAAGAGAATCCGCCTGCAGAAACGGAGAAGGCATTGTCTGGTTCGATTGAGATCGACGGTTCCAGTACGGTGCATCCCGTCACTGAAGCAGTGGCAGAAGAGTTCGGCAAACAACATAAAGATGTGCGTGTTCCAGTAGGCGTATCGGGTACTGGCGGCGGCTTCAAGCGCTTCTGCGCAGGTGAGACTGCAATCAGCAACGCATCCCGTCCGATTAAAGACAAAGAAGCAGAGGCTTGCAAAGCAAACGGCATTGAATATGTCGAGCTAGAAGTGGCTTACGATGGCTTGTCCGTAGTTGTCAACAAAGACAATGACTGGGTAGATCATCTGACTATTGATGAATTGAACGCGATCTTCAAGCCTGGCAGCACAGTCAAGACTTGGAAGGATGTTCGTCCAGAATGGCCGGCCGAAACGATAAAGCTGTACTCTCCAGGCGCTGATTCGGGTACATTTGACTACTTTACGGAAGCAGTAAATGGAAAAGCACAAGAAAGCCGCAATGACAGTCAAATCTCCTTCAGTGAAGATGACAACACGTTGGTACAAGGGGTTGCAGGCGAGAAATATGGCTTAGGCTACTTCGGCTTTGCTTACTATGAAGAGAATGCAGACACATTGAAGCTTGTTCCAATTGACGGTGGCAAAGGCGCGATTGCTCCTTCCGCAACAACGATCAATGATGGTACTTATGCGCCATTGTCCCGTCCACTATATGTCTATGTCAGCAAGCAGGCGCTTGAGCGTGAGGAAGTACGGGCATTTGCAGAATTCTATATCACAAATGCAGCTGAGCTTTCAGAGGAAGTAGGATATATCCGTCTTCCACAAGAGAAATATGACAGTGATTTAGCAGCGATTAAAGGCTAATCCCCCACATAGAATAAAGATTTGAAGGAATCCCCCTTCTCCTCGCGTCATATACGAAGAAGACCAGCCTGACCCCTCTCAGGCCGGTCTTCTTTTTGATATGGGAAACTATTTACAGCATGGAGATAAGCGCATCATGGCTGCTTTTGATGTACCGTTGAGAAGAAGACAAGCTCACCCATTCTTGCAGGTGTTGCAAAAATTACGTACGATGGTTGAAAGGCATCATGAGACGGAGGTTATATGCAGAACTGGATAACAGATTTTATGGAAAGTTACGGCTATTTGGCTGTGTTCTTTATGATTATGATTGAAAATGTATTTCCGCCGATTCCCTCAGAGTTGATCTTGACCTTTGGCGGATTTATGACGACTTATTCGGAATTAACAATTGGCGGGACGATCCTTGTCTCAACATTAGGTTCTGTTGCAGGAACACTGATCTTGTATGGGTTAGGGTATGTTCTGCGCATAGAACGGATGGAGAGAATTGTAGAACGATATGGTCATGTGCTAAGGGTGAAAAAGGAGGATCTGCATAAAGCAAACAGCTGGTTCGACCGCTACGGCTATTGGACCGTGCTGCTCTGTAGGATGGTTCCATTGATTCGCAGCCTCATCTCCATCCCAGCAGGAATGGCGAGGATGAATGTGTGGCTGTTCTTGCTCTTTACGACGATTGGCTCGCTGATCTGGAACGTGCTGCTCGTCAGCCTTGGCGCAGCGCTTGGGGGTTCATGGGAGAAGATAGTCGAGGTCATGGATGTCTATTCTTCGTTCACTTATGCGGCGATAGCGCTTATGCTGGTGATCGGTGCCATCGCATTTTTTCGAAAAAGAAGAAAGAAATAAAAAGTTGTTATCGTCATCTTTTCGTCTAGTTGCATCATGAAACGAATACAATTATTTATGGATATAATCGTCAAGACCTTGCCCCATAGGCAAGGTCTTATTTTTGCAATATAAAACTCCATGAAGGAGATGCCGTCTAATGCTTGCTAGATTCTGATGAAGGGGACCATGTCCCCATCGCCTTCGCAACCAGCTTAAAGGAGCGCACGCGCGACTCAAAATCGTGAATGGGGCTTACCAGCATAATCTCCTCTGTTCCCAGTTCATTGGCGATCGCATTGAGCTTATGCTTCACTTCATCAGGCGTGCCAACCGCCTTGCGCATTCGGGAAGCTTCAATCATAGCAAGGTCCTGCGCGGTGTAAGGATAAGCAAGCGCTTCTTCAGCGGATGGGAGGCGAGCAGGCATGCGTCCGCTATGCAGCAGCATAAAGAATAAATCAGAGCTCGAAGCAAGTCTGATCGCTTCCTCGCGGGTATCCGCACAGATCGTCATCACGGCAGCTAGCGAGCGCGGTGTATCATTCAAGCGAGAAGGCTTGAATTGTTCGACATAGCGATGGATGGCCTGTTCGGTTCCGGGAATTCCGAAAAATTGCGCGTATGCATACGCAGTGCCATGCTGGGAAGCGATTGAGCCGCTGCCATAAGTTGATCCTAGCATCCAGATATCTGGAGCATGATCCAAGGATGGCGAAGCAAGCAAGCCCGTATAGCGGTGGCCTTCTGGCAGGTCATCATAGAAGTAGCCGACAAGGTCATGAAGCTTGCTTGGGGTATCGTCGCTCGACTTCACAGGCATGCCTTCCTGAAGCGCCCTTGTAGACAACATTGCACCCCCAGGGGCTCGTCCGATGCCAAGATCAATTCGTCCGGGGTAGAGTGCCTCCAGCAAACGGAAATTCTCCGCAACTTTGTAGGCGCTGTAATGAGACAGCATCACACCGCCAGAACCAATACGAATGGTATTCGTATTAGCAGCCAAGTGGGCGATTAAGATCTCTGGACTGGAGTGGGCATGACCTAATGCGCCATGATGCTCTGATACCCAGAAGCGAGTATAACCGTATTGTTCAGCTGCCTGAGCAAGTCTCGTCGTTTCTAACAGCGTTTCTTCCGCTGTTCGTCCCTCGCTTATTTGAGAATGATCCAAGACACTTAACTTCATATTCTTGCACCTCCAGTTGCTTGTTATCGCTACAATTAATGAAGTAACTATACTTTACATATTAGATGATTTGCTGTTCTATGGCAAACGACGACTTCCTATCGTTAATTTTTGCAAGTTGATGATTTTCATGAAACGAATGTTTGATGTAGACGTATTAGGTTGAAGATAATAGAGTTAAGGGGTGGCACATTTACCGCCGTCTAAAATGATGAAATTGGATAGGAGTAAGGGGAGAGGCGCATTGGAGCAAAAGGCATCGAATCCGGAAAGAACAGAGAAGCAACGTTGGAGCGGCAAGCTGGTCGACTTCTTGCTTCATAATAAGGTTGTTATCTTCTTATGTATACTGCTTCTGGTAGGACTTAATATTTTTATGTTTTCAAAGATCTCATATATCTTTGAACCGGCAAAAGTTTTAATTGCAACGGTGTCGCTGCCGATCATATTGGCAGGGGTTGCCTATTATTTGCTAAATCCGATCGTAGATTTGCTTGAACGCTTCAAGGTGAAGCGAATCTACAGTATTCTGCTTTTGTACTTAATTATCATTGCACTGATTACCTTTTTAATCGTGGCGATTATTCCTTTTATTAAAGAACAGGCAATCAGCTTAGCAGAGAACTTCCCGAAATACTACAATGAGGCGATAACGACGTTTGAATCATGGGTGGGAAGCGATCTTTTCAACGATTTTCAGCAGCAGGCAGGCATTGATATTAATCAGATGCTTCGAGACCTGACAGGCAAAGCGTCTGCCTTTTTCAACGATACGTTCCGCGGCATTGGCTCGATTGTCGGCAAGGTGACAGAGGTCGTATTGGGACTTGTTATTGTTCCGTTTGTGCTGTTCTACTTGTTGAAGGATGGCAAGAAGCTTCCTAATTACTTGATGAAATTCCTGCCGACTAAGCTTAGAAACGGCTCGTATCAGGTAATGGCCGAGATGAACCATCAGATCAGCTCATACATTCGAGGACAGATCATTGTCAGCTTCTGCATCGGGATCTTGCTCTACATTGGCTATCTGATCATTGGCCTAGAGTATTCCCTTGTTCTTGCGATTATTGCGGCGTGCACGAGCATCGTTCCTTACTTGGGACCTGCGATTGCGATTACACCTGCATTGATCGTGGCACTGTTCATGTCACCGATTATGCTGCTTAAGATGATCGTGGTGTGGACGGTTGTTCAATTGATTGAAGGCAAGTTCATTTCTCCACAGATCATGGGCAAGACTTTAAGCATTCACCCGATCACGATAATCTTCGTGATATTAACCGCAGGAAATCTATTTGGCGTCATCGGAGTTATATTGGCTGTGCCGGGTTATGCCGTCCTTAAGGTGATGGTCATCCATCTGTTCAATTGGTTCAAGCAAAGATCAGGGCTTTATGAGTAGCCGGAACAATCATCAACCTCATGTATAGGAGATTCGTCTCTCATGCATGAGGTTTTCTTTTATAAGGTTGGGTAATGTAAATATGAGCGGTTTGAGTGTATGTGTATTTTAGAATGCAAGAATGGGTCTAATAATACATTATGGGGACTTGATAAGTTAGCGCATTCGCGCAATGATTATGCTAGATCAATTATAAAAGTGATAGGTGACAGCAATGATAAAACGTTCTTATTTCCGAAAATTAGGAGCCGGAATGCTTGCGCTTTCATTGATCCTTAGCGGTTGCAGTAAACCAGAGCAGCGGCATTATCCTGCACAGGGCTCTGTTACGGCTTTTGTGGCAACGGATACTCATTATTTGGCACCATCCTTGACAGATGACGGTGCAGCCTTCCGCAAATATGTGGACACAGGCGACAGCAAACAGTTGGAACGAATAAAAGCGATTATGCAGGCATTTGTGCATGATATCAAGGCCAAGAAGCCTGATCTTCTGATTGTAAGCGGGGATATTAGCAATAATGGGGAGAAGCAAAGCCATGTAGAGATGGCCAAGCTGTTTCAGGAGATTGAAGACCAAGGAACACAAGTGTATGTCATACCCGGCAACCACGATATCTTGAATCCATGGTCAAGCCAATTTCAAGGAGATAAGCAGGTCAAAGCTGACCCTGTGACACCTGATCAATTTGCGGATATCTATGGCGCGTTTGGCTATCAAGAGGCGATTGCAAGGGATCGCAAGACATTAAGCTATATGGCTGCGCCGACCAAGAAGCTTCGTTTGCTGATGCTCGATACGAACCTTTATCAATCCAATGAACGATTAAGAAGGCCAGAGACGGGAGGCATTATTCCGTCTTCTACACAGCGCTGGATTAGGAATGTGGTTAAGGAAGCAGAGCAGGAGGGCGCTCAGGTGCTTGTCGTGATGCATCATAATCTGCTGCCCCACTCTGAGCTGTCTGAGGAAGGCTATCAAATCAAGAACAGCAAAGAAATTACGGAGTTATTCCAAGATCTTCAGCTTCCGCTCGTTATCTCCGGACATGTGCACTTGCAGCATATTGCAGCACTAGAAGATACCTCTCCCACAGCACATGCGGAATCGGTGGAGCCGCTCTATGATGTGGCCACAAGTGCGCTCAGTGTCTATCCGCATCAATATGGTGTGTTGAAGTATGACAGCGATGCGCCCTCATGGGATTATTCGACAGCGCCAGTCAAGGTTGAGGAATGGGCAAGCGAAGCAGGGGTTCAAGATGAGGATCTGCTGGATTTTCAAAACAGCGCCAGACAATTCTTCAATGATTTTACGCGAAGACTGGTCAAAAAGGAGCTCATGAATGCTCATTACAGCTATGATGACATTCATGTGATGACGGAATTTTTCGTGAATGTTAACAATCAATATTTTGCGGGAAAAGAAATTGCTCATCGTGACCAGCTGATCTTGTCTGATGCCTATCATTTGTGGATGAGTGCTGAGCCGTCCTATTTAAAAGGGTATATAGTGAGCATGCTGCAGCCATATAAGCGGTCACATGATCGCTTAACCCTTTCACTGTCTCATATAAATACTAACGCTGCTTCTCAGTGAAAGTATGCACATAAAAGCTGTCCAGATGGCTCATATTATGAGAATGACACATTCATCATGAAGGAGGAGTCTGGGCATGCAGGCATGGCTTGAAATTACACTGCGCACGCTGGCAGCTGTCGTATCCCTTTATTTTCTTACCAAACTATTGGGCAAAAGACAAGTCTCGGAATTGTCTGTGTTTGAGTATATTACAGGAATCACAATTGGAAGCCTGGCAGCTTATATCGGCTTGGACCAAGATGCACAGTGGTATCTAGGAATCTTGTCGATTGCTGTTTGGGTTGCGGTATCCTATGCTATAGAATGGCTGCAAATCAAATCGAAGAAATCGAGAGATTTTCTTGATGGAACCTCGCAGGTGCTCATTAGAGACGGGCAGCTAATGGAGGATAATTTAAAAAAAGAAAAAATCACGGCAGACGAGCTTATGCAGGGTTTGCGGAGCAAAGATGTGTTTCGGCTTGCAGATGTGGAATTTGCATTGATAGAGCCAAGCGGAGAGATCAATGTTCAGTTGAAAAAAGAACATCAGCCGCTTACGGCAAGCGATCTTGGCTTGGTCATGCAGCGTGAAAGAACGCCTCAAATCATTATTATGGACGGGAATATTATGGATAAGCAGCTCCGCGTAGAAGGGCTGGACGAGCGTTGGCTGAAGCAGGAGCTGGACAAGCTGGATGTAAAGGTAGAGGATGTTTTCCTTGCTCAGGTGGATTCGAATCGTCAATTGTATGTTGATCTGTATGATGACCAGAAAAGCTTGAACCACCAGAAGCAGCCTACACCGAATGTGCTCTTGCAGCTAAAACAGATCGAAGCAACGTTAAAGAAGGCTGCAGAAGGTTCACAGGATGAGAAGAGTATACGCATAGAGAAGCTCGTGGGACGATTCAGAGAAGAACTGGAGCAGTTGTTGGAGGACCCCTTGCCGCGGCTAAAGCAATAACATTGCAAGGATCATGCCGGGTCCACTGACATCGCTGGAAAGCCCCAATGCGCAGAATATACGATTATACCGAATATTGCCCGCTAGACTACAGGTTTAGCGGGTTATTTGCGTGTGCAAATTTGTAAGGCTAGGGACTTTCTTCTTTGCAGCTTCTTGCTGTGCTGGATCGTCATTTGATTTTGCAGGTGGAAAATACAGGGCGGGAAAGGAGGAGTTTGCATGACCGAGATGCAATTAATGTATAGGGGCATGATGCTAATGAAGAAAGGATGAGGTTATGAACGGTTCATTTCTTAGCAAGGCGGTTATGGTTGCGATCATGTGCATGCTGCTGATGTCCTGCGATTCCTTGTCTTCGATTGTTCCATCGCAAGATGCTGAACAAAGCGGTCAGGTGCTCCAGCTGGTTATTAATGACCTTGGGTTGGAGTTTCCAGAAGGGTTGAATGAGAATAGGAATCCTTATGTGGAAGAAATAAAATCTCGCACGAAGCTCGATCTGCAATTCATTCTTCCACTTGCTTCCGTGTATGAAGAGAAGCTGAATGTTTACATGTCCCAGGTTAAGCGTCCAGATATGCTTCATGTCTATAATCCCGTATGGCTGGATCGGTATATGAAGGCAGGAGAGCTTATTGCCTTGGACGATCTTCTGCAAGAGCATGGACAAGCGCTGCTCAGCAAGATCCCGAAGGAAGCCTGGCAGCAGGTGACGTATGAAGGTCATATCTATGCGGTGCCGAGCTTGCATGAGATTAAAGGCGTCGAGCTGATGTATGCGCGCAAGGACTGGCTGGATCGTCTCGGCCTTGATCCGCCAAGAACTCTTGATGAGTATGAGGAAGTCATCAGAGCCTTCAAGGAGGATGATCCTGATGGCAATGGCTTGCAGGATACAACAGGGCTTATACTGACAGAGAATCTGGGCAGGTCAGCTCCATTCTTCGGAGCTTTTGGCACCCAATTGGACAGCTGGATGGTGCGCGACGGGCGGCTCGAATACGGAAGCTTATTGCCTGAGGCGAAGGAGGCGCTAGCTTTTTTTAGAAGACTGTATCAGAAGGGGCTGCTGGATCCCGAGTTTCCATTGAATCGCCACCGCAATTTGGAGAGCAAGGTCGTTAATGGCTATGTTGGGTTGTTTTCTGCCGCCTGGTATGACACAAGAGGAATGATTGCAGAAAGCAAGCGCCGCAACCCTCAAGCCGAATGGATCGTACTGGATTATCCTACCGGGCCAAATGGCGCTAATGGTGTATATAGTGAAGAACTGATTCGCGGATATAATGTTATCCCTACAGGGTCCAAGCATGCGGTAGAGGTGATTCAGCTGTTGAATTACATAGCGGGAGATGGCGCTGAAACCTTAAAGCTTGGATTTAAGGATCAAGTATGGCAAATGATTGATGGCAAGATGGTTACGAACTTTGAGGAGCATGATAAGCATTTGTACCGAGGGATATACCAATCGCTAGTGAATCTGCAGGATGCAGTCCTTGATAAGCAGCGCCTTGATTCGTTAGGCGATTATCATCTCTACGACAATCTAAAGTATATCGAAGGGCATCTTATCCCGAATGCGTTCAAGGGAATGCCGACGCCTTCTATGGGCAAGCTGGCTATGAAGCCAACAGAGCTGTATGAACGATTTGTTCGCATTATTGTAGGGGTGGATTCGCTTGATGCCTTTGATCAGATTGTAAAGGAATGGATGGACAGCGGCGGGAGCGAGGTTACCCGCGAAGTCAATGCTTGGTATCGCCAGCAGCAATGGACGAATCCGAAATGAGGTGATTCTAAGTGAAGGTCATTCGATCATTAATGTCTATGCGCCGCCGGCGCCATATCCAGTTTCGCCTGACGATCACCTTCCTGCTCATCTTGCTGCCGCTTGTCATTGTAAGCTGGTTTGCGATAAGCAAGTCCAAGGACATCGTCTATCATCTTGCGGTGGACCGATCGGAGATCGCCATGGCGCAAGCTCTTCACAATCTGGATATGACTCTGCAGAGCATGGGGGAGATCACGTCGCTCATTGCTACAGATGAGCAATTGCTTAACATTCTCAACAAACATTCGAAAGCGGTTACACCGGCTGCGGTTGTTGATTTTGCTGCCATCATCAAAGAATTGTCGATTGTGCAGTCTCTCAATCCCATGGTGGATGATATTGCGCTGTACCATTCTCCTTCCCACATGATGCTGTCCACGAGATATGGAGGGGAAGGAGTGGCGTCACGTGAAGAACAGGAATGGCTTGAACGATTGTCGCGAGTAAGCGGAGCCGACATGATGCTGATTTCCCCTTATAACCAAGAGGAGATCTCGCGGAGCTTATATGCCAAGCGCTATAAGGAAGGGATTGTTCTCTTGCGGACGATGGATCTGTATAACGTGGATCGCAAGCCTAATGTGCTGCTGATTAGCTTGAACATGCAGAAGCTGCAAGCAGAGATCACGAGTTTATTGCCTTCACAGCATGCATTGATTTACCTTGCTGATGAGGAAGGGAATATTCTGCTTGCCTCTGAGAAGCAACTGCCGCACAATGTGGCGGAACTTGAACAGCAGAATGTACAGGTAACGGTCCATTCAGAGAATAGAGGCTGGCAGCTTACGATGACTCAACCGAAGGCGGAGCTGTTTACCGAAACGAATGTGCTTAAGCAATATATCAATGCCATCATTGTGGTCAGTGTGCTGCTTGCGCTCGGCATCTCCTGGGTGGTCTATCGCAGCATCGCCGCGCCAATGAAGCGCTTGGTAGGAGGAATGAAGCAGCTGCAGCGCGGAGATCTCGATATTAAGCTGTCTGATCCTCGTCAAGATGAGTTTGGTTATCTGATGCGAACCTTCGATCAGATGGCAGCTACCCAGAAGGACCTAATTGAGAATATATACGAGAAGGAGCTGCAGCTTGTATCAACCGAGCTTCACGTGCTGCAGGCCCAGATTCAACCGCATTTCTTGTACAATACCTTGGATTCCATCTACTGGACGGCACTTAATTATGATGCAGATGAGATCAGCGAGATGGTGCTGCATTTGTCGAAGTTTTTTAGACTGAGTCTTCAGAAAGGCGAAGCGGAGTACACGATTGAAGAAAGCGTCGTTCATCTGGAATCCTATATTCGAATTCAGCAGATTCGATTCATGGACAGCTTTGTGACAGAAGTACATATCGCAGATGCCGTTCGAAATATCCCTATACTTAAGCTGCTGCTTCAGCCCATTGTAGAAAACGCAATACTACACGGCTTAGAGAGCAAGCAGCAGAACGGTGTCTTGTGTATTGATTGCAGTATGGGCTGCAGCAGTATGGTCAATATCGTCATATCGGACAATGGGCCTGGCATCCCAGAGGAACGGCTCCTTGCGATTCGAGCCAAGCTGGAGTCGATTCGAACGGGAAGATTGCAGGAGTGGTCGCTCAGATCAGAGGAACAAAAGGACATGTATGGGATTCAAAATGTGGCGTCGCGTATGAAGCTGGCCTATGGCGAAGCAGGGAAATTGGAGATAGACAGTACGCTTGGACAAGGCACACGGGTCACGCTTCGATTCCCTGCCAAGACAAGCAGGGCAGGTGCAAGCCGGTATGAGGATTCGCAGCAGGAGAGGGAGGAAATGACACCATGAATTTGCTTATCGTAGAAGATGAAACGAGGCTCCGTCACGCCTTGGCCTATCAGATTCCTTGGGATGCGCATGGCATCGAAGTGGTTGGAACGGCAGCCAATGGACTTGAGGGGCTGGAGCTTGCGGCAAGGAAGCTGCCGGATCTTATGGTTGTGGATGTTCAGATGCCTGAGATGAATGGACTGGAGTTCATCGCAAGATTACGGGCCGAACATCGGCTTCCTTTTCAAAAAATATTAATACTCAGTGGACATGATCAATTCTCTTACGCGCAGCAGGCGATGGAGCAGGGAGTGGCCAAGTATTTGCTGAAGCCAGCCGGCCACAACCAAATTCTTGATACGATGCTGGAGCTGGCGGAACAAGCGAAGCAAGACATGGCGGAGTGGCAGAGGCAAGCCCAGCTTCATAAAAAGTGGCAGGCGCATCTGCCGGTCCTTCAGCAGGACCTGCTGCGCCAATGGCTGCAAGGCGAGTATCGCCTCACGGAGCTTATCCACAAGAGCAATGAGCTCCAGCTTGGCTTAGACGAGCAGGACCGGGTCGCTGTAGCGGTGATCGATATGGACCCTCTTCCTACAGACGAGACAAGATACTTGAAGTCGGACCGTTCGCTGTTAAGCTTTAGTCTGCACTGCATTGCGCAGGAACTGCTGCAAGCGCCGCTTCAATGGGTATGCCAAACCCAGGAAGGCTATACGGTTCTGATCTTGATTGACAGGGGGCTGAGGGAATCTGCTGATGTGCTGCGAGATCTTTATTCCAGCGTCGAGCAGCTCCAGCGTCAGGTCAAAGGCATTCTGAAGCACACGGTTAGTGCGGGAATATGTGCGCAAATGGCAGAGCCCCACCGCCTTCACGAGCTGTACCGCCAAGCAATCAAAGCGCTGCAAAGCCGGATGATACTCGGTAGCGAGCTTGTTATACCGTATTGCGAAGCGAATCAAGCCTCTTTGTCGCTGCAGGGCAGCATTCAGGCTGAGAGGCAGCTTGAGAGTGCGATGGAGACAGCGGACAAGCCTAGAGCTCTTCAGCATTTGGAGGAAGTATGGTCTGAACTGATGCAAGGGGCGGACAGCATCGAGGAGGCCTATGAGTCGATCTTGTATATTCACAGCTTGCTGATCCGCTTGATTCAGAGCCAGGGGCTCCGTGTAAGTGAAGTATTTCAAGATGAAGTAAAGTATCTGTATTCCATTGAGCTTCTGCGAACGAAGGAGGAGCATTGGGAGCTGATGAAGCTGGCTGCTGAGCGAATGATCGATCTGCTGCTCGAAGCCCGGAATTCGACGACGCATCATACGATAACGGCGCTGCTTGCGATGATCGAAGAGGAAATCGATCAGGAGTTGACGCTTCATCGCGCAGCAGACCGCATGTATGTGAATTCTTCTTATTTAAGCCGTTTATTCAAGCAGGAGATGGGCGTTGCATTCTCCAGCTATGTAACGATGAAGAAGATGGAGCGGGCCAAGGAGGTGCTGTTGCAAGGAGGCAGAGTATACGATGCTGCTGCAGCAACAGGGTACCGCGATGTCAGTTATTTTACAAAGGTGTTCCGAAAATATTGGGGGGTTACCCCAGGAGAATTCAAGAAGTGAATCAAGCTGTCTATACCGAGTACAGGTGTAGGCAGCTTTTTTTACCATTATAGAACTTCTAAGTTACCTCAGAAACGGAAGCAGCATTCTATTTGCCAATAAAACTACCTCTACTCACGGTCGTTCATCTTTGAATGGCCTCGATGGAGGTTTTTTTCATATCCTCATTAAACCTCATCAAAGTACCAAAAAAGGTAATCAGCATCGTCTATGACGCATTCGCGCCATTCCTTAGAATGAAAGTAAGGTCATAAGAGAGTCTTCGAAGGGAGTGAACGCGATGAACAGACAACAATTCTGGAAAACACTGTGGTTGGATGTACGCAAGGATTACAGCCTCTATCTACTGCTTATACCTGGCATGCTTATTGTTCTATTGTTCAAGTATACGCCGATGTACGGCATTGTCATTGCGTTTAAGGATTTCAATATTTTTGATGGCTATGCAGCAAGTCCATGGGTTGGGTTGAAGCACTTTGAGAAGTTGTTTACCTCGCCTGACTTTCTGCTCGTGTTTCGCAATACGCTGATCATAAGCGTATATAAGCTTGTCTTTTTATTTCCGCTGCCGATTATTATCGCGCTCATGCTGCATGAACTAAAGCAGCTCCTATTCAAACGAGTGGTGCAGACGATCATTTATTTGCCTCATTTCTTGTCATGGGTAATTGTAAGCGGTTTATTTATTGATCTGCTGTCAACCAATGGCGGTCTCATTAACAAGCTGCTCGTTTCGCTAGGAATGGAGCCCATTGCTTTCTTCCTTGATACGAGTGTCTTCCGCGGTCTGCTTGTTACTTCTGCGGGCTGGAAGGAGGTTGGCTGGAGTACAATCGTCTACTTGGCCGCCTTTGCAACGATTGACCCACAGCTGTACGATGCAGCCAAGATTGATGGGGCCGGAAAGTGGAAGCAGCTTCTTCATATCACGCTGCCTGGCATCTCATCTACGATCATTCTTATGCTAATTCTTCGTCTTGGCAGCATTCTGGAAGCGGGTACTGAGCAGATTCTCGTCATGTACAATCCGACTGTATATAAGGTGTCGGACGTCATCGGCACCTACGTATACCGAATGGGCTTAGGCAATCAGGATTACAGCTTCACTACGGCAGTCGGACTGTTTGAGTCCGTTATCGCCTTTGTCTTGGTCATAACCGGCAATGCGCTCAGTCGTAAATACCTGCAGCGTGGAATCTGGTAAGAGGAGGGAGGAAAACTCATGGACACCCGCTTAAAACAAGAACAGGCTTCTATTAGAAAGACACCCGCAAGAAAGAGATCGTCATCTCGTGACAAGGGGAGTCTAGGCGAACGGCTGTTTCAAATTTTTAATATCTGCTTCTTTATCGGGATGGGGCTGACCACGCTCATACCCTTTGTCAATCTGATCGCAAAGTCGTTCAGCAGTGAGGCAGCAGTCGTATCGGGCAGCGTCAATTTGTTTCCGATTGGCTTCCAGATAGGCACATATCGATATGTGCTGCAGGATATTTTATTCATTCAATCGTTTCGCACATCTGTCATCGTTACAGTGCTGGGCACGCTGCTCGGGCTCCTGTTCACCACCCTAACAGCTTACCCGCTGTCGAAGCTTAGATTAAGAGGGAGAAAGTGGTTCTTGCTGTACTTCATTTTCACGATGCTGTTCAGCGGCGGCCTGATCCCCACGTATCTCTTAATGCAAGAGCTTAAGCTTGTGAATTCGATCGGCGTATTGTTTCTGCCGGGAATGGTGAATATCTTTTATTTGCTGCTTATTAAAAACTACTTTGAGGGACTTCCTGAGAGCCTTGAGGAGTCAGCCAAGATAGATGGCGCAGGGCATCTACGCATTCTAGTCTCGATTGTGCTGCCGCTGTCCTTGCCTGTTCTAGCAACGATTGGTCTCTTCTTCGCCGTTCAATACTGGAATGACTATTTTGCTGCCATGATCTATATATCGAATCCAGAGATCAAGCCGCTGCAGCTCTTTTTGAAGGAAATGCTTGTCGCTTCGAGCAATGATTTTCTCAAGGATCGGGTTGATGCCGCGCTGAATACGACACCGCAGTCTATCCAAGCCGCATCCATCCTGCTTGCTACGCTTCCTATTCTGCTCGTGTATCCGTTCTTGCAAAAGTACTTTGTAAAAGGTGTCCTTATCGGCTCGGTCAAAGGCTAATCTTCGATTCGCTGAAGGAGGTGAGGAAAGGTCAAGAGCATGGCTGCAGGTGGAATGTTGAAACGAGTCTAAATTATAGGGGGAATCAAGTATGAAGCGTAAGGTAGGTCTAACGTTGCTGGCGCTACTCCTGAGCTTATCGATGTTTGGCTGTTCATCAGACGGTTCGTCATCTAGTGGAAAAGGCAAGAACAGCGGTCTTCGCATGCTGATGCCTTACAGTCGTTTTGATCCAAATAAGGATTTTATGGCTTCGTATATTCAAGAGAAAACAGGGGTTCAGGTCAACTATGAGATGCTTCCTGCTGAGAACTTTGATGAGAAGCTGAATTTGCTGGTGGCGAACAAGGAACCGATTGACATAATGAAGTTAAGCTCCGGTCAATTCTATCAGCTCGCCTCATCCGGAGCATTGGAGCCGCTGGATGAACTAATTGATGAGCATGGCGATTATATCAAGTCGGCAATTAAGGATTCAACATGGGGCAGTGCTACGATTGATGGCAAAATATACGCCATTCCGGAGGCAGGTTCTGGCGCCAGTGCCGGGGAAGCGCTTGTCGTCCGACAGGATTGGATGGATGAGCTGGGATTAGAAGCGCCGAAGAATCCGGAAGAACTGTACACGGTGCTGAAGACGATCAAAGAGAAAAAACAGATCGTACCGCTTACAGGAGCGAAGGATTCCATCTACGGCGATATTGCCAGCGCCTTCGGCATTGTAAACGATTGGGAGGACCAGAATGGCAAGCTTGTTCATAAGGCGGAGCATCCGAGAATGAAGGAATTCCTGAGCTACATGAACCGGTTGTATGAAGAAGGACTGATTGATCAGGAGATGCCGATTAATACGGCAGCCAAGGCGATTGAGAAGTTTACAAGTGGCAAGGCAGCAATGTATAAGCTCGCTTGGTGGAACTCCACCAATACGGTCAATTCGTTAAAGCAGAACTTCCCTGATGCCAAGCTGTCTGTGATCCCGTATTTGCAGGATGCGGATGGTAAAGCGAGTGTAGGCATCAACACCGGCATTACGTGGTTCATTGCGATTCCCAAAGCCTCCAAACACAAGGAAGAAGCGATGAAGCTCTTGAATGCGAAGCTTGCGCCTGATGTGTTCAAGGGACTTGCGATCGGCGATGAGGGCGTGCATCATGAGCTCAAAGACGGAAAGTATTACCCGATATTACCGAAATTCAATGAGGATCTGACAAACGGAAGTTCTTACATGACGGGTACGGATGAACATAAGTATCCTGAATACTGGCAGGCAAGGGTGCGCAAGGAGCCGATCCTGCAATCGTACTTTGAAGCGTTCCAGAAGGAAGCAGAAGGCCATCTCGTGATTGATCCTATGTCGCTTGCTCCGCCAATTGATGCGGTGAACAAAAATAAGCTGAAGCTCATGAAGCTTCTCGATGACAATGTGCTGAAGTTTATTACGGGCGCTGAGCCTGTTGCGAATTATGATCAGGTCTTGGAGCAGTGGTACGCCGAAGGCGGCAAAGACATGGTGAAGCAGGCGAACGATTGGTATACCAATAGATAAGCGTTAGGAATCAGTACTTAACAGAAGATACTTGTATATCGTGTCGTGAGTAAGTTTGATATTTAAGATTATATGGCGATCTGTGGTTGGAGTCCAAACAACTGCTTAGATCGCCTCTTTCTTTTTGGATGAATAGCAGATACACAAACATTAGAGATCATAAGTTTCACATGATTCGAGTTTTTCGCTAAATTATAACCATAAAATTGGGAGAAGCTGCTTGGACTATATGGTAAAATTATGTGAAAAAGGTGGACACTACACGAACGGATAAATTTAAAATTAAAGCGCTTGAAATCATGGTAGTAGTTAATTCCTACTATAAGCATTGTTTGAGTATTTGGACGAAGCTTTATGATAGATTTGGCCGGAAATAGTGGCGCAATACCCGATCTTTAAAATACCTGAGTTCAAAAGATTGTATGTATTTGTCACAGATACATTCAAAGAAGCGATTGAGGTAAGTGGCCTGAAGGGTTTTGAGTTTGAATTGCTATGGGATTCGGAAGTAAGCAACAAGGATAGAGAAGCAGAACTGGAACGGCAACATGAAGAAGCGTTAGCGGCAATTGAGCGCAATAAAGGTGAAGAATTCTCGTTTGATGAAGCAGTGCGCCGTATCGAAGCCGGAGAGAGCTGCGCCAGTGGACAATGGCGGCTGCGGCAGGCAAGCGATGGCACCATGCGTCTTGGGAATCTGCAAGCCGATGGCAGCTATAGCTGGATACAGCCTATTTATTATCCACCGATCCTGCTTGAGTTGAAATGGCATTCGGTAAATAAAATATTTGCAGATTAAGTCAATAGAAAAGGACAGACGGCTCTCTCATGCTCAAATCTTGGTTGAAGAGCCGTCTTTTTTAGTGGAATGAACATTTCTGTAATGAGGATCGCTAAATTTTGAAGACATAAAATAAGGATTGCTTTGAAAACGTTTTTATAGTATGATGTGCTCATAAAAACGTTTTTATGGAAGAGGATTAACATATGGGCAAGGTAACGATTAAAGATGTGGCAAGAGAAGCAGGTGTCTCCATTTCAACGGTATCCAATGCGCTGAACAATGTCGATGTGTTGACACCAGAGACGAAGAAGCATGTGCTTGAAGTGGCAGAACGCTTGAATTACGTGCCGAATCTGAACGGCAAGCTGTTGAAGTCAGGTAAGACCAAATTGCTCGGCTTCTTCACAACAAGTGTGGCGGGGCCTTATTTTTACACCTTGGTGGAATCAATGTCTCGGGAGTGTGATCGACTAGGCTATGGCTTAAGCGTGCTCGTTACCAAGGACAAACAAGTAATTATGAATAATATTCTAGGCGGCAGAGTGGACGGAGTTATAATCTTCGAAGAGCTGAAGATCAATGACCATGATATCGCCGTTATGGCGAAAAACAAGATCAAAGCCGTCTTCCTTGATCGAGTTGTTCAAAATGAGACAATGGGAAGCATCATCTTCAACTCCTTCGAGGGCGGTTATGAGGCGACAAAGTATCTCATTAACTTAGGGCATCGAAAGATTGCCTACATATCCGGCGTGGATACGATGTTTGACAGTGTAGAGAGGCGAGAAGGTTATGTGGCTGCCCTGCAAGAGGCGAACTTCCCGATCGATCAAGATTATTTCTTGCAAGGGTATTTTGAAGAGGAAGGCTCTTACAACGCGGTGAAATCTTTTCTACATATGCATCCTGACAAAGTGCCCGATGCCTTCTTGGCTGGTAATGACTTGAGCGCCATCGGCTGTATCCGGGCTTTGAAGTCTCAAGGCTATGAGGTGCCTAGGGATATTAGCGTCGTCGGCTTTGATGACATCGACATTGCACCGTATTTTTCACCGCCCTTGACGACCGTACGAAATCAAATTGCAAGACAAGGCATCCTAGTTGTTAATCACTTGATCCGCATGATTCAGAAGAAAGAGCAAGGCACGGTGGAACGATTAGATGTTGAACTTGTTGTGCGCGGTTCCAGTCAAGTCAAAAGTGGAAGACATGACCCGGTATAGATAGCGAGTGTTGCCGGGTCTTTTGACCTTAACGAATTCAAATGTACATGCTCTTAATTAGACTATACATAGGGGGGATCTATAAACGGATATAAAAACGTTTTTATTATTTTGAAAGCGCTTAAGGAGGAGATGCAGGTGAATAGAGCAGCCGTGGGTCAGCTCGGCGCAAAAAAACCGTTGAACCAAAGGGCAAAAGCCTTTCTAACGGATTTCTTCAGACAATGGGAATTGCAGTCGATGATTCTGCCAGGAGTCATCTTTATGATCATCTTCTGCTACATCCCGATCTATGGTTTGTCGATTGCGTTTAAGAGCTATACCGTTATCGATACCCTGGACACTGCGCCATGGGTGGGACTTTATAATTTCAAGATCATTATGACCGACAAGTATTTCTGGGATGCCGTTATCAATACGCTAGGCATCAGCTTTCTCAAGCTGGCGATTGGCTTTGTTATCCCCATTATTCTCGCGATTATGATCTATGAAGTAAGCATAGGACGCTTCAAAAAATTTGTGCAAACCATCTCATATCTGCCTCACTTTTTATCTTGGATCGTACTGGGCGGGATGCTCATTACGTGGTTCTCTACATCCGGATTATTCAATCAATTGCTGTTAAGCTTAGGGATCATCTCACAACCTCAAAATATATTGCTCGACCCAAATAAATATTGGTGGATCGCCACCTTATCAGACATATGGAAGGAGGCAGGCTGGGGAACGATTCTGTATCTTGCCATTATGGCGAAGATTGACCCTACCTATTATGAAGCTGCGAAGATCGACGGTGCTAGCCGGCTTCGACAAATATGGAACATTACGCTTCCTAACATGAAGACGATCATTAATTTGAATTTAATATTGACCATTAGTGGATTGCTAGGCTCCAACTTGGATCAAACACTTGTGCTCATGAATTCGCAGAACAGAGAGAAGGCAGAGGTAATCAACTCTTATGTTTACCGTATGGGGATGACACAGGGTGACTTCTCCTATGCAACGGCGGTCGGTCTTGGAGTCTCGATCGTATCTGTTATTCTGCTCGTGACCGCTAACAAAGTAACCAGTAGATTAAATGACAACCAATCTGTCTTATAGGACCTAAGGAGGCATACAGGTGAATCTGAAAGCAGCGAGAGGGGATTTAGACAGTCGAATGTTCGATCTGGTCAACATGATCCTGCTGTCCTTATTTACGATTGTCATTCTAGTTCCATTATGGAATGTGGTCGTCTCATCATTCAGTTCAGGCAGAGCGCTAGCTGAAGGCGGCTTTCTCTTCTGGCCTTCGGAATTTTCATTGGAAAACTATCGAGCTGTATTCCGGGATGAGAGCATTTGGCAATCCTTTTTAATCTCGGTGTCCAAAACAGTCATCGGGGTTGTGACTCACGTGTTCTTCTGTGCGATGGTTGGCTATGGCTTAAGCAAGAAATACGTTCGCGGCAGAAAGCTGTATATGACCATGGGGGTCATTACCATGTTTTTTTCTGGCGGCATGATTCCTACTTATCTGCTTATAAAGTCCTTGGGGCTGTTGAACAGCTTCTGGGTTTATATCATTCCAGCACTCTTAAGCTTTTATGATGTCATTATTTTAATGAATTTCTTCAGAAATGTGCCAGATTCACTTGAAGAATCAGCCAAGATCGATGGAGCGGGCGATTGGAGAATCTTTCTATACATCATGATTCCTCTATCAATGCCAGCGATTGCCACAATCGCCTTGTTCAATGGCGTTGGGCAGTGGAATGACTTTATGACAACAAAGCTCTACATCACAGATCAGTCCCTGTATCCGCTGCAGATGAAGCTGTACGAGATCATTGTGCAGTCTCAGACTCAATCGATGCAGAACAGCGGCTCGTTTGCAATTGAGACGACGACCAAGGGCGTTCAGCTCGCCACGATTGTGATTACAACGATGCCAATTGTTGTGATGTATCCCATTCTGCAAAAATACTTTATCTCCGGAATGATGCTTGGGGCAATGAAAGAATAGCGGTTCTTCGTTTAAAACAGATTTTCTCATGTACAAAAAAACGTGCTTTGATGATGAAGCGAAATGTTAAGGAGGGGAACAAAATGATGAAGATGAACAATGGATCACAAAAACACAATGGTTTGCGGAAACAGGGACTTCTGCTTCTTACAATCATGATAGTTCTGGCTTTGATTGTAAGCGGTTGCGGTTCAGGGGGCGGCAGCTCCAATAAGGAGAACTGGATTTCGATTGAAGAACGGTACACACCTCGTGCGGATACACCAGCTTGGAAGCTCGATACCAAGGAAGAGCTCACAGAGCTGACATGGTACGTGAATGCAGATTGGTGGAATACTGATTTCGGCAATGATGTGGTCACCAAAAAGATTAAAGAGGACTTGAATATTCATATCAAGTTCATCACAGGAGATGACACTAAATTAAATACATTCTTTGCCGGCGGAGAGATGCCGGATCTGATTACAACCTTTGATTCCCACTCGCCAGTGGCACAGAAAGCAGCGACTTGGGCATTGCCGCTAAATGACCTTGCGGAAAAGTATGATCCGTATTTCAACACAGTCGCAGCGCAGGATACGCTGAATTGGTTCCAGCTGAAGGATGGGAAGACCTACGGATATCCGAATTACTCCAATACGCAGGCTGACTATGACAGCGGCAATATTCCTGCCAAGACGGCATTTGTTATTCGTAAAGATGTCTACGAAGCGCTAGGCAAGCCCGCCATTGGGACGCCAGAACAGTTCCAAACGGTTCTAAAGGAGATCCAGAGCAAATTCCCATCGCTGGTTCCATTCGGGTTCAACTCGATTGGAGAGGGAACAGGATCACTAGGGGATACGCTCCAGGATTTTATCGGAGTTCCGCTAGAAGAGCAGGGGGGCTTTTATAATCGCAATTTGGATGAAGACTACTTGATGTGGGTAAGGACTTTGAACGCTGCATACAAGGCTGGCTCCATAAGTGACGATAGCTTTGCGGATGATGGCACGACCTTTGAAGAAAAGGTGAAGGCCGGAAAATACGCGACGATGCTGCTTGATGGCACGCCTCAACAGGGAGGCAATCTGCAAATCTATATGAGCGACAATTTGGGAAAGGAGTATATTGCGATTGACGGTCCACAGAGTACTCTAGGACGTACGCCAACGCTGAATCAATCCGGCATTACGGGCTGGATGATCAGCTTTATTACGAAGAGTTGTAAGGACCCTGCCAAAGCCATTCAAGTATTTACTTATTTGTTAAGCGAAGAAGGGCAAATGCTGATGAATTACGGCGTAGAAGGGGAGACCTATCAAAAGAATACAGACGGCACGGTAGCGTTCCTGCCAGAAGTCAAGGAGCTTCAACTAAATCAACCGGATACGTTTAAAAAGCAATATCGCATGGGTGAGTTCATGTTCTTCGGACATGACCGGCATAAAGCGTTGAGCGATGATGCTTTCCCTGAGTCGATCAAGCAAATGCAGGAATGGGGTAAAGGTAAGCTGAAGCCGCATTTTATTTTGGAAAATATCAACCCAGATCAAGGAACACCGGAAGCTCGAGCATTGACTGCGATTAATGCAAAGTGGAACACTACGCTGGTTAGTATGATTCGGTCGAAGAACGATGATGAATTTAACAAGAATCTAGAAGATTACAAATCCTTCCTTGCAGCGAACAGCTGGGATGACATTGTGAAAGTCCGCAACGAAAAGATGAAGGCAAATAAGGAGAAGCTTGGACTTCAGTAGAGGCTAAGGAGGCTAACGAACCTAGACAACGAGCGTATCTGATATTGAAGAAGATAGTGAGAGGAGATTCATCAGGATGAACATAACGATCTATCATTCAAGCGGTGAAGCGGCATTATTTGTACAAAAAAAAGTGGAGCAGCTAACTCCGCTCCGTACCAATTCCACCTGTAATAGAGTGATCGTGGATGAAGATAAGCTGTATCAAACCATGGATGGGTTCGGCGCGTCCTTCACGGATTCTGCGGCGTATCTGATCCATCAAGTCTTGGAGCCAGAACAGAGAGCTTCTCTCATGCGAAAGCTGTTCGATCCTGAAGAAGGAATAGGCTTGTCCGTGCTGCGCAATCCAATGGGGGCGTCTGACTATGCGCGTGAGATCTACAGCTATAATGATCTGGCTGAAGGTCAAACAGATCTGGAGCTTGCAAACTTCTCGATCGCGCATGATGAAGAGGATATTATTCCTTTGCTGGCTGAAGCGACCTCGCTTAATCCCGAAATCAAGCTGATGGCTTCACCTTGGAGTCCGCCGGGCTGGATGAAGACAAGCGGATCGATGATTGGAGGCGTGCTGAAGCCTGAGTGCTATGGTGTATATGGGGAATACTTTGTTCGATATATACAGGCATATGCCGAGAGAGGGCTGAATATCTATGCGATTACGCCACAGAATGAAGCGCTCTACTCACCTGGGCATTATCCTGGGATGCTTATGCTCCCAGAAGAGCAGATCGAATTCATTAAGTATCATCTGAAGCCCGCACTGCTGAAGCATAACCTGCATACGAAGATTTTCTGTTACGACCATAACTGGGATGAACCGAATTATCCTCGTGCTGTGCTTGAGCAAGCTTATGATGAAGTGGATGGTATAGCATGGCATTGGTATGGAGGTGATCCGTCCGCTCAATCCGAGCTCTTCGAGGCTTTTCCCAATAAAGAGGTTCACTTCACGGAAGGCTCAGGCGGAGAATGGATCCCCCCCTTTGAAGAGGCTTTCTCTAACGTGATGCGTACAGGGATTGAGATTCTAAGGAATCACAGCCAATCCTTTATTCTGTGGAATATGGCTTTGGATGAACAAAATGGTCCAACTGTGCCCGGGTTCGGAAAGAGCACGTGTCGCGGAGTGGTGACCATTAACCAGCAGACGAAGGCGTTAACGTATACACTGGACTACTATGCATTAGCGCATTTTAGCAAATGCATTCGACCAGGAGCACGGCGCTTGGGTGCATCAACAGCAAATGGTTGTATTCGTACAGTAGCCTTCAAGAATCCTGATCAGTCACTCGCTATAGTTATGTTCAATGACAGCGAAGCGGAAGAAGGCATCACGCTTGCCTTGAAGGAGCACGCGATCTTAAGCTTCGCACTTGAGCCGAAAAGCGCGATAACCATATTTTTGAAATGAAGATGAGAACAGGCATAATGCATATATAACAGCGAAAAACCACCCATTATGAACAGCAACCCCGACATCGATAGCGGATAGCTAAAGGTGTCGGAGGCGTCCCATAATCGGGTGGTTTTATTTGGACCGAAACCATGTAAGAATTAGGCTCTGCGCTGATTAAGAAGCCCTTGAATCGTCTTCATTTCTACATTCACATTATAGTCTGTTACCCACTTATGTACGAAGAAAGCGTCAATAAGTACCCATAGACCCAACGCGATAAAACCGACAACTCCAATAAGAAGAATCGTAAGCAAGGTAGATGCCAGCATCAGCAGCAATTGTGCGACTCCTGACCCCGTCTTGCCCATATAGAAGCGATGGCCGCCAAAGCCGCCTAAGAAAAACCACAGCACATAGGCTATACCCATATTCTTTCCTTGGCTTTTCACTTCAGAATCGACAATCATCAGTTCTCTTGCGTCAAGTTGACTTTTCATTGCAACAATGGACACAATGTTTACCTCCTATATCTATAGTTCCATAATACTATCACGGAACCTATAATCTGGCAATATGCTACATAAACATTTCATGTGCAAGAAAATGTTACAATATTTTTAGCACATTAATAGGAAAATAGTCACAATAGAGATGCGTGGAGGCGAAAAGCTTGCTGACTATTGAAAAACAGAACAACCGCCATGCACAATATACACATAAACGTACATGGCGGTTAATGTTCTGCATTATGGATAGAAACTGAACAAATTCCTGCAATGGTTTCCCTATTTCAATTATTTTGTTTGGAATTGTATCTCTTTGCCCAATTGGCTTGATTCATAGATTCCGGATAAGATCTTCATCATCTCAACCCCGTCCTCAACAGGGCTTAACGTTTCTTTTCTTCCTTCACAGACCTCGATAAAGTGGTAAATCTCATCTTGAAAGCCCTTTTGGAAGTTAAAGCTTAAATGATCAATCTGCGGTGTCATATTGAGGATGGTGTTATGCTTTTCTGTAATGAAAGTCAGCTCGGGCTCAAGCTCAACACCGCCGCGTTCACCATACAGCTTTACGGTCAGTTCATCCTCCTTGGCGTGAAGGGTGAAGCTTACATCTACGATGAGCGAAGCCCCGTTCTCAAAGCGTATTAGTGCGTTGGCCATATCCTCGACATCATTATGATCAGCGCGATAATCTGCTGCTTTGTAGTAGGAGAGATTCTGAATGTTGGAACGGTTGCCAAGCCGCGAGTACGTATTGCCGCTAATCGAAGCAACTTTCGGACGCCCCATCAAGTACCAGCACAGATCGATGACATGAACGCCAACGTCGATGAGCGGTCCTCCGCCTGAGCGTTCCTTATCGGAGAACCAGCCCCCTGGATTGCCAAGCTTGCGTATGCAGGAAGCCTTGGCATAATAGATCGGCCCAATATCGTCATTCTCAATAAAAGAACGCACGATACGCGTGTTGGAGGCGTAGCGTCTAACAAAGCCTACCTGAAGCTGCTTTCCTGTTGCCTTAACGGTCTCTTGCAAGGCGAGCGCATCTTCGACACTCGTACAGAGCGGCTTCTCAACAAGCACATGCTTGCCTGCCTTAAGAGCTGCGATGCTGATCTGTGCATGGGAATGGTTCCATGTACAGATGCTGACCGCATCGATATCTTCGCGAGCGAGCAGTTCATGAACATCCTGATACGTATAGGGGATATTGTACTTTTCAGCTTTTGCCTGCGCTCTTGATTCATTGAGATCACAGATGGCCAGCAGCTTCACCTCAGGGTGCTCGTGATAGGCTCGCAAGTGCATTTCCGAGATAGAGCCTGCGCCAATAATGCCAATACCTATAGTCATCGTCATCCTCCTCGAAGTTTTGCTTGTTTAGACTGGCCGTGTCTCAGGCCAGTGCAGCTCAATGCCATATTTGACCAGCATCTGCTGATAGGAAGCAAGTTTGCTTGCATCTTGACGAACATCACGCGGTGTTAGGTTATTGTTCAGGCAGTATGCTGCACAGAGTGCAGCCGCTTCACCAATATTCCACTCCACTGGATGAAGCCGATAGCAGCCGTTCGTAATATGGGTGACGCCAATGTTCTTGGCCGCAGCAAGCACATTATCCATCTTGACAGGGATCAAGCTCCCTAGAGGAATCTCAAAGGGAAGCGATGAGATATCAATATATGGGCGATTCATCGTGCTTGGATGAAGATCGATGCGATAGCAGCCGATGCCAACGGTGTCAAAGAAGGATTCTGCCTTGCCTTCTGGTCTAAGATCTGTCGCTACATGCTGTTCAAGGACTGTGAATTCCGCCTTGATTCGGCGAGATTCGCGAATGTATGGATACATCGCGAGTCCATCGGCTGTCCCGACAACATCGGGCCTTAAGCGCAGTCCTGGATAGCCTTGTCCTCCATCGGGTCTAGGGGCCTCGGTTTGCAGCCAGTAGAGCAGGGAGAGGCTGAGCTGTTTGGCCATATATAAATGCTGCTCCCGATCCTCTGGACTTACATCAATGACGGAGCCAAGCCAGTAATCATTTTGCGGCCAGTTAACAAGCGTGATGTTGCTGTCGAATGTACCGGCTGCAAAGTGCCTTTGATCGATGATTTGCCGATATTGATAGAGAGAGAAACGCCCATGTCCTGGAAAAAGCTCATATTGAATCGGCTCGTTCGTTGACGGCTTCAACGCTGTGAAGCTAAGCAGATGATCTGGCCAGAAGGAGGGCTTGTAAGCCTTCCATTGCTCATAGAATGCGGGTTTCTCAATAATATGGTTTTCCTGCTCCATGTAGTCCATTGCAAAGCAATACGTGAACCCCTGCATATCCTGAGGCATTGCCTCGCCATCCACCGCATGAGGCTCTCCTGTCTCAGCCTTCGATTCCGCGCCTGTGACATAGTCAATTCCTGCTGCAGGCAGCAGATCACCACATTCCGTTGCATCTAGGTAGAAGGGAGCTTGCAGCTTAACTGTGGCATGGGTTTCCAAGCACTTTACGATAACATGCTCCACTCGATGGTTAGCGGCTTGTGCCTGTACTAGAACATGCTTGTGCAGCACAAGCAGCTTGCCGCTATGAATGTAAGGGGCGAGCATCTGCTCAAGCACTGCCAAGGCTGCGCGAGGCTCATGGCACAATCGGCTTACGGTGCCATTGCCTGGATTCAACTGAGCCTGTGCTCTTGAAGCGGGCTGCATGGGAAAGTAATCCCGATAGTAAGCGCGAACTTGATCCCTGAATTGCCTGTAGCTGCGGGTGCAACCGAAGGATTCAATCCAAGGATGCTCGTCAGGGGGAACCGCTTGACTGGTCAATTGTCCGCCAATCCAGGCGGTTTCCTCTGTCATAATGACGGTTTTGCCTGCCCGCAGCGCTGCATACGCAGCCGCAGTGCCTCCTGTCCCTCCGCCGAGAATGACCAGATCTGCTTGTAAGCAGCGTTCTCTTACATGTGTCATCGTTTAACCTCCATTCGCTGCATCATGTTCTGAAATGCAGCCAAGCATTGTTGAATTCCTGTTCGCTCATCCTCCAGTCCTTCATACTCCAGCACGATGCCATTGGAATAGCCATAGTCATGCAGCGCACGTAGGATCGGCTCAATCTGAGCGATTCCTTCACCTAGCACGCGCCCCTCGTAGGCAAGGCCGCTTAATGAACGGTAACGGCCGCCTTCGGTTACCGCAAAGTCCTTGAGATGAACATGATGGATGTAAGGCAGCAGCTTATGCAAGGCTTCAAGTGGATTCTCGTCTACGAGCAGGAAATTGCCTGTGTCGAAGGTAGAGCGAAGTGCGGGAGAAGCCACTTGATCGATAATGGACTGAATTTGAGTCCCCGTGCCAGCGAGCAGCCCATGGTTCTCAAGACATAAAGTAAGCCCTAATCTCTCAGCCTCATTGGCTGCGCTAGACAATCCTTCCACAATCCACTGTTGAGCCTCTTCATAGGCGATGTCACCATTCAAATTGCCAGAGAATACTCGAATAACCTTCGCTTCGAGCGCGATAGCGATGGGGAAGGCGCATGTGATTTTGTCCAAAGCAGCTTGTCTTAGAGCAGGATCCTGATTCACAAAGTCATTCGATACTGCATAGCTTATCGCTTTCATGTCGTGCTGGTCCAAATAGCTTTTAACATCAGGAAGCTCTTCATCGACATCCTTCCAGAACACATCAAGCAGTTCAACTTGCTTTATCCCTTGATCATGGCAATAGGATAGAAAATCAAGCACCGTCCACTGATGCTCTCTTGTTGTGCGATGAACACTCCACATGCTCAGCGTAAACTCCATCTTTGAACCCTCCAATCATTTAATGAGCTGACAGGCTTGCTATATTTATCTACTATTCCATTGTAGGTGGATTCATGAAGGAAGTTTAGCGTACACCTATGACTGCTTGTGGTAGAATGATGACTATCAAGAGGATATAGAGCATTGAACATATAAGCCATAAAAAAGGAATCGTTGGAGGAGTGTCGATTGCGCTTAAGTCCCGTTATGCTTCATTCAAGCGATATGCAGTGGACTATTAAGAGAATAACGGAGCAGCCTTTTGCAGGCTATTATCATTGGCATTCTTGCTGTGAGCTATTGCTCGTTCATCAGGGGCAGGGAAGCGTCATTGTGAACCATAAGCGCTATGAGATGGAGCAGGGCATGCTGTTTTTATTCCGTCCGTTTGAGCTGCATCGCGTGCATGCCCAAATAACGCCTGAGCATCCCTATGTCCGTTCAATTATCTACGTTGACCCCAATAGGCTTGAGCAGAAGCTGAGGGATTTCCCACTGCTGAGACGGTTTGTTACAAAGCTCTTTCAGACGCAGAATGGACAATCTTCCTTTTCTCTGTCAGCTTATCTTCCTATGATCGATTCATTATTTGCGATGCTGCTAGGTAATCCTGCATCGTTCTCGACGCTGCAGCATGAGGAAGATGCGTGGTTATGCTTGGTTCAGCTGCTCCGCATGGTGCAGGCCGCTGATCAGGATCACGAAGGGGGTACAAGTGATAGGAGCATTAAACGAATAAAGAAGGATTCGGAGCGGATCATGAAATGGATGGAGGAGCACTATCAGGAGCCCTTTGATCTTGGGGTGCTGGCAAAAGAAATTCATCTCTCCAAATCCCATCTATCCCGCGTATTTAAGCAAGAGACGGGGAGCAGCATTTCCTCCTATCTGCTTGCGCGAAGATTAAAGGAAGCATGCAGGCTTCTTGAAGCAAGCGAATGTTCTGTTGAAGAGATTACGAGACGAGTCGGGCTCACCAATGCCTCTTATTTTATTCAAACCTTTAAGAAGCATATAGGCGTTACGCCGTTCCAATATCGCAAGAAAGGAGGACGCTAGGTCCCCCTTGATCATCATCTATGGCATGTTCATGTAAGATGTCTGCAACCTGTGTTCACTTGTTCTAGAAAATGTGCCTCTGCCAGTTGTTCAGCTTGGCGATCGCTTCTACATAATAATAGTCCCCATAGATCAAGGATACATTCACATTCTGCTCTGCCGGCCTATGTCCAGTGCCGCCGATTAGAATGGCCTCGTGTTCCGGCTGATCCCAAGTGGCATAATGCTCTGTCAGCCCTGTCATAATGCGCTCTGCGGCTGCATGGTAAAGCTGCTGCTCTGCTGGAGGCACGCATGCTGCTATCTCAAGCAGTCCAGAAGCTGCAATCGCACCTGCTGAGCTGTCTCTAAGTTCCGGATCCAGTGCATCCGCTCGGAAGTCCCAGTATGGGACTCCATCGGCTGGCAGATTGGCAGTGAAGTAGTGTGCTATGCGCTTGGCCGCTTGCAGGTAGCGCGCTTCTCCTGTGTGGCGGTGCATATTAATGAATCCGTATAATGCCCACGCATTGCCGCGGCTCCAAGCAGAATGCGGGCCGTACCCTTGGCCGCCAATCGCTTCAATAAATTCTCCGCTCGCTGGATCGAACGAGAGAATGTGGCAGCAAGAGCCATCCTCTCGAATGCCATACTGTAGAAAGGTGTCCGCATGCTGTACTGCAATATGCTTATACCTGGGGTCGCCTGACACACGGCTTGCCCATATTAAGAGTGACAGATTCATCATGCAATCAATAATGGCCCAGCCATACAAATCCCCATTCCATGCTCGAATAAAACGTCCCTGCGGATTAAAGCGGCTTGCCAAGGTGTCGGCTGCTTGCATCCCGATCCTTCGTGCTTCTTCGTCGCCTGTGATCTCATAATTCAATACAGCTGTTAACAAAAATTGAAAGCCGACATCGTGATGGAGCACGGGAGGATAGTGTCCGAAGCAGGTTGCAAATCGTTGTTCCCACCCCGACGCTTTCTCCTTGTAACGCTGATCTCCTGTCATGTCGTACATGATCCAGCATAATCCGGGCCAGAAGCCGGATGTCCACCAGGCAACATTCGTATCATCATATTTGCCATCAGCGCCGGCGACATGCGGGCAGCGGTCACCGAGCTGCATAACCATCTGCTCCGTCTTTGCTTCCAGCTTGCTAAGAAGTTGACAATAGCTCCGCTGAGGAAGAGCGGTATCGCTTCCTGTGGTTTTGACCATGATCGAGCACCCCCGTAAGGAATTTGCCTTCATTATATCGTGGTGGGCGCTCTCGAATTGTTGCTATAACGCTAAAAAATGTTGCTATATTGACAAATTCAATAAAAATCAGATATAGTTGTCTAGGCAACTAATTAGTTTAGAATTAAAGTAAGGGAAGGTATTGCTGTGGATCATCAATATTTGGAGCGGTCTGCTGGATTTTTGTTAGGAATCGCATACCGCCATATCTCTAATCGATTTATGCAAAAGTTGAAGCCTTACGATATAACGCCTGAGCAATGGTCTGTGCTCTATCAAGTGGTTAGCGAGCATGGTCTTATACAAAAAGAAATTGGGAATCGGACAGGAAAGGATAAGCCGACCACATCACGGCTGCTTCAGCACCTTGAACAGAAGGGCCTTATACAACGGCAGATTGGAGAAAAGGATAAGCGATCCGTTCTTGTTGTGCCTACAGAAAAGGGGCGAGCAATCATTAAAGAAACGATTACATACGAGATGGAGATCATTGATGAAGTGAAGCATGTGATGACAGATGAAGAGTACAATCATCTCATTGTGCTGTTAAAACAGATTAATGCGCATTTTGCGATGCTGCAGGATAAGGAATAGGGGAGATATTCATTGCAAGACACTGCACCTAGATTATGGTCCAAGTCATTTGTTTGCTTAACGTTTTGTTCATTTTTATTGTTTCTTAATTTGCAAATGCTGCTCTCTTCCTTTCCAGCTCACGTCAAAAATCATTTTCAAGCCGATGATATTACAGTAAGTTTGGTCACGAGCTTATTTGCAGTTTCAGCGATCATATCCAGATTTTTGACGGCCGAGCTGTTGAAGCGCATTCCACGCTCATGGCTGCTGTTTGCTGGACTGATCATAGCAGGAGTCACAACAGGCGTATATGTGTTGGCTGACACGATTAAATCCCTGCTGCTGCTGCGTGTTCTTTATGGTCTTGGCTTTGGAATATCTAGTACGATTATTCCTACACTTGTCTCACAGATCATACCTCGAACCAGAATGGGAGAAGGGATCGGCTACTTTGGGTTGTCCACAAGCCTTGCAATGTCGATCGGACCGATGATTGGTCTTAATGTGATGAATCATGCGGGATTTGGCACATTATCTGTGCTTGGCATGACAGCAGCCCTTATCATCATCCCGGTCATGCTCCTAACGCGTTCCATGCCAAAAGATCCTAGACAGGAAAGTGCAAGGCTTGGGATGAGCTTGCACCCCAAGCAATCCTTTAATGGCAAGCTGATTGCGCCCGCTGTGCTCAATACCTTGCTGTCGGTTACGTACAGTGGTGTGCTGAGCTTTATCGCACTATACGGACAAGAGCTTCATCTAGAACAGGTAGGGTTATTCTTTTTATTCAATGCTGTAACGATTATTTTAATACGCCCGATCTCTGGACGCGTCTTTGACAGCAAGGGACATGGCGCTGTTCTGATTCCAGCCAGCTTATGTGTAATAGCAAGCATGGTCGTGCTGTCTATGACGACCTCTATCTATATGCTGATTGTGTCAGCCTTAATGTATGGTCTTGGCTTCGGGGCGATTCAGCCGACGATTCAAGCATGGATGCTTCGTCTAGTGCCGCATGCTCAGCACAGCATGGCGAACAGCATGTTCTATAATTCCACGGACCTAGGCGTGGCAGGAGGAGCGCTGCTATTAGGCGTGATCTCATCCATGACGAATTACTCCACGATGTATCAATGCTCTGCTGCCTTTATGGTGCTGTTCATCATCGTTTATCTCTTGGGCAGCATGTTGAAAAAGAGCGGAAAACAAGAAACGTCATCTAAGCAGCATGATCAGGTATCGTAGGTGACTTCATTGGCAAAAAGAATGGAACTGTAATATCGGGGATATCTAGAAAGGGTAAAACGGAGAAAATCAAAAATGTAATCTAAGCTAAGATATAGATGTATCCACGTATTGAATGAAACGGGGCTTCTCCAAGTCGGAAATGGACGTATGAGACAGCCCCGGTTTCACCTTATTCTAAGGTCAGAGAAGTTATGACCTCGTCGATAATCCCATACTCAAGCGCTTCTTCAGCACTCATAAATGTATCTCGATCCATATCCTTCTCGATGCGTTCAAGCGGCTGGCCTGTTCGCTCTGCGGCGATATGATTGAGCCGCTCTCTAGTCTTAATAATGCGCCTAGCAGTAATGGCAATATCGCTTGCTTGTCCTTGTGCTCCGCCGTGAGGCTGATGGATCATGATCTCGCTGTTCGGCAGGGCACAGCGTTTGCCTTTCGTGCCCGCGAGCAGTAAGATGGCAGCAAAGGAAGCCGCGAATCCGATGCAGATCGTATGCACGGGAGCCTTCACATACTGCATCGTGTCAAAGATGGCAAAGCCCGCCGTTGTAGAGCCTCCGGGGCTGTTAATGTAGATATAGATATCTTTATCTGAATCTTCAGCATTGAGGAACAAGAGCTGGGCAATGGTGCTGTTGGCAACTTGATCATCGATGGCGGCGCCAATAAAAATGATGCGGTCCATCAGCAGTCTTGAATAAATATCATAGGTTCGCTCACCTCGATTGGTTTGCTCCACAACATAAGGAAGCACGAAGCTCATTATTCTCATCTCCTATCCTTGGGTTATATACTGTAAACGTAAAGACGATCATGAAAGATACGTTGTATAGGTCACACAAATAAATAGAAGGCACGCGTATCTTTTTATTCGTTTCACTCGTTTACTGGAAAAGGGATGCATTAAATTTAAGCCGAATCAGTGTTAGGAGGGATCAACATGATGATCCAACAACTTGAGCGCCGTCTTCATGATGATAGTGAGCGAACATTCCGATTGGATTGGCAGGCGCTTCACAGCACGTTGAACAAATACTGTACGGCGGTGACTCGTTCTATGTCTGAAGCAGAGGACCTGGTACAAGATACGTGGCATAAAGCGATAAGAAGCGGGCAGCTATACAAGCATCCGAACGCAGAAGCATGGCTGCTAACCATCGCTCGGAATACATGGCATGATCGATTGCGCCGCAAATCCATTGAACAGCGAGCTGTTGAAGCGGGCTTCACAAAGTTTCATGACAAAGCAGAGCCTTTAGACAGCGGTCTTGCCATTGAAGGAATGCTGAATGTGCTTTTCAAGCATCTAACCAAGCAGCAGGTGGCTGTATTTATAGTAAGGGAAGTATTTGAATATAACGTCAAGGACACAGCTATGCTGCTGCAGCTTACGGAAGGCGCAGTCAAAGCGACGCTGCTGCGTGCAAGAGCCTCTTTGACTAAGGTGAGAAGGGAACTAAGGGAGCTAGGCTGGAATGAGCCCAAGGACGAGCAAAGTAAATGGCGGCTGTATGCCTTGGCTCACGCGCTTCAGGAAGGCAATGTGTTTGAATGGCTTGCGCTTATCCATATGGATGGGATGGGTGAAATGGAGATTAGCGCAAGATCTCAACTGCTAGCCAAGCAATTGTCTGCACAGCAGAATATAAAGGCCAAGCGAATGAAGCATTCTGCTGACAATCATGTACGGATGCTGGCCGCATAAGGTTCACCGCTTGCGTTTGATACGATGATATTCCATATCCCTTGGATAACCTTCTGCTTAGGCAGGAGGTTATTTTTGTCGTGATGTTCTTGCTAATAGACGAACAAATTGTAATGTTGATAAAAAGGTTGACAAGCTGCACGTGTTGTAACTATAATGGTTACATTGACACAAGGGTGTCGTTCATTAATGCGCAAGATGTAACTAATGTAGTTACAACAATATCATAATCTAATGATCCTACTAGGAGGAATTAACAAATGAAAATCGCGATTATCGGAGCAACAGGAAAAGCAGGACGCTTTATCATGAATGAGGCGCTGGAGCGCGGACATGAGGTAACGGCCATCGTACGAGATGCTTCCAAAATGAATCATGCGCAAGTTGAGGTGCAAGAAAAGGACGTACACGCCATAACCTCTGACGATGTGAAGGACTTTGATGTGGTAGTGAACGCCTTTGGTGCTCCAATGGGACAAGAGCAGCAGCATGTTCAAGTAGGGAAAATATTGATTGAAGCAATGGCGGGTGCGCCTCGCACAAGATTGCTTGTCGTAGGCGGAGCGGGAAGCTTGTTTGTCGATGAAGCCAAGACTTTGCGTGTGATGGATACGCCGGACTTCCCAGAGGCATATAAGGCAACAGCAAGCAACCAAGGCAAGAACCTTGCGGACCTTGAGGCATCGAGCGGTATTCAATGGACTTTTATAAGCCCATCGGCCTTTTTTGATCCGAGCGGCAAGCGAACAGGTACGTATCAGGTGGGCAAAGATCATTTGCTAGTGAATGCTAAAGGGGACAGCTATGTAAGCTATGCGGACTACGCGATTGCCATTCTTGATGAGATTGAGGAACCAAAGCATCTGAATACTCGTTTTACGGTGAGCTCCGAGCAGGCATAAGAAAAAATAACGCAAGGCGGCTGCATAAGTTGATATAGAGCGAATATAAAGCGAAGCGGACGATTATTGTCCGCTTTTTTGCTGTTTATTTTGCGCTAGGGCACTGAATTTCTGAATGAGCGGCTGCAGCGCTTTTCGGGAAAATGAAGCCAATAAGATAAGGAACGACAAGATGATGACGATCATTTCTCCTGGATCAATGACATCTAATGTGGAGAATTGGTTAATCCATGCTTCCTGCAGGGTAAAGCCTGTTAGAATATCAAGCCAAATGGATAAGATCAGATGCAAGGTATATGCAACGGCACAGGCAATAAAGATTCGCAAGTAACATCCTCCTTTTCTGATTAGCTTCTCAAGCATCTTCATCGAATAATCAGGCAGCATTCAGCAAATAATGGGTGTAATCAGAGGGGGATGAGCATATGAATCAATCTTCGAATCGCAATCGCCATAAGCCGCTGAGCCAGCAATCACCCAACTCCAACCAGCATTCCACGGAGAAGCTGGATACCTGGCAGCAGGATCAGACGAAGCCTGAGCCTATCGTATCGAAGGATCTGGATACGAATTTAGAGTATCTACGCAAACGTTTTGGACACAGCTCAGATCTCGTAACCCGGCAGTTTGTTATTCATACATCGATTCGGATGCGCGTGGCGATTGTATACGTTGATGGCTTGGCGAATCAGGACATCATTCAAGAGGATATTATTCAGCAGCTGATGAGAGATGAGCTCCAAGCGAGCAATATGTCTAAAGAGCAGCTGATCAGATACATAACAGAGCATTTCCTGCCTGTCGGTGGCGTGCAGGTGCTAAGTGATTGGAATACTTTAATCAGCAACATGCTGCTAGGTCAATCTGTCCTTATGCTTCATGGTACGAATCAGATGGTCACGATGAGCACCACTGGAGGCAATAGCCGTTCGATTGATGAGCCGAATACAGATGTGGTCATTAGAGGTCCGCGCGAGGGCTTTATTGAGGTGCTTCGTACGAATACAGCGCTTATTCGAAGAAGAATCCGCAACCCTGACCTGTGGCTGGAAACGATGCAAATTGGTACGGCGACCCAGACGAACGTATCCATTATGTATATGAAGAGCATTGCGCCAGACAATGTGGTCAATGAAGTTCGTTCGCGGTTAAAAAAAATTGAGCTTGATGCCGTTTTGGAATCCGGCTACATCGAGAAATGCATTGAGGATCAAAACTGGACACCGTTTCCCACCGTGTTTACAACGGAAAGGCCAGATTCAGCTGCGGCTAATCTGCTTGAAGGCAAAGTCGTTATACTCGTTGACGGCACTCCTTTTGTGCTAGTTGTTCCCGTTGTGTTCAATCAGTTTTTTCAAGTAGTTGAAGATTACTATTCTCGCTATGATATCAGTACTGCACTGAGGATCTTGCGTTTGATCATATTCTTCATTTCGTTTATTGGGCCTTCTTTTTATATTGCTGCTACGACTTATCATCAAGAGATGATTCCTACATGGCTGTTGATCTCCTTGTTGACTCAGCTTGAAGCTACACCATTCTCAGGCTTCACGGAAGCCATTCTAATGGAGATTATGTTCGAAATATTACGTGAAGCGGGGGTAAGGCTCCCGAAAGCAATTGGGCCGGCGGTATCCATTGTAGGAGCTCTTGTTATTGGACAAGCTTCTGTACAAGCAGGGCTCGTCTCTCCTGCTATGGTGATTGTCGTTTCGGTTACGGCAATCTCGAGCTTTGCCACCCCTAGTTTTCATCTGGCAATTTCGGCTAGGCTTCTGCGGTTTGTCCTTATGGTCAGCGCTGCAACGCTCGGATTATTTGGGATAATCATGACTTTGATTATGATTTGTGCGCATCTGTGCAGTTTGCGTTCTTTTGGAGTTCCTTATATGTCTCCATTCACCTCAACTCTAAGAACGAATCATGATGACTCTTTGTTCTTCTTGCCACGATGGTTGACCTATATGAAGCCCAAGCTCTCCAAGAGTAATTCACCTGTAAAGTAGGGGGCGTATGAAAAGAATAATTCGTATAATATGCTTGTTAAGCATGGTGTTCTTGCTCGCAGGTTGTTGGGATGTGAGAGAATTGAATGAGACGGGCTTTGTTACCGCAATTGGCATTGACTCCGGACAATCGAAGAAACTCAATGTATCAGTTCAAGTCATCAATCCGAGCGGTGGATCAAGCATGCTGTCAGGTGGTTCGAGCAATGCCATGAGCACCCTCAGTTACTCTGCGGAAGGTGACAATGTATTCGAAGCAACAAGGAAAATAAGTAAATCAATCTCGCGTCAGCTTCACTACGGACATACGGTACTGTTAGCAATTAGCGAGGAGCTGGCAAGAACCGAAGGAATTGTTCACATTCTTGATGGCATTGAAAGAGACAATGAATTGCGCTCCTCTGCATCCATTATCCTAACGAAGGGCCTAACAGCAGAACAATTCCTGCACACAGGAGCATTACTGGATCGGATTGGTGCAATGAAGGTGAAGCGACTCTTGAATAATACGGAAGAGATTCTCGGTGAAAATAGTGATGGGCGCTTATACCAAGTGATTCGAACGTTGACTTCTCCTGGGAGAGAGGCATGGATTAATGGATTTAAGATACAAGATGATAGAGGCGCTAAGTATACGATTGCGGATGGAATTGGTGTGTTTCGACACGGAACGTTAATCGGTTGGATTGATAATGAGACTAGCCGCGGCGTATTATGGACTCTAGGAAAGGTGAAGTCAACACTTATCAGTTTGGATTACGGCGGCGAGAAGAAAAACATTGGCATTGAAACCTATCGCACACAAGCTAAAATGAAGGCAGTGAGTAAAAACGGTAAACCTGTCATTCATATTGTTATTAAAGCTCAAGCGAACATTGGTGAGGTTGATGCGGATGTTGATCTTTTGGATCCTATGGTCATTATGGAACTTGAAAAACAAGCAAATGCGGCCATAAAGGAGGAGATCGAATCCTCCATCAAGAAGCTGCAAGAAATGAAAAGTGATATTTACGGGTTTGGAAATGTCATCCATCAAGGGCAGCCAAAGCTGTGGAAGAAGGTTGCTGCTGATTGGACGGATAGAACTTTTCCTACACTTGAGACGGTTGTGACAGTAGACTTGCATATTCATCGCCTTGGCTTAAGGACGAATCCGTTAATACGCAGCATGGAGGAGCAGGAGTAGAGAATCCCGAACGCAGAATGTGAGTGAAAATAACACTCTTTGTTAATAATGAAGAAATGAAATTGCGTATTTGGTTAAAATATCATGTAAATCAACGATATTTTAAGTATATTAATCATATTAACGCTTACATGAAAGAATATGGCGAATAATAAGCGTGAAAGTGTGATAAAAATCGTATATAGTATTTATTATAGTGTAAAAAGACGAGCAAAATGAATATTTTGTTTTTCGGAGGAGCCTGGCATTTTAGGGCTCCTCTTTGTCTTTTTTAGGATTTACAAATAAAGGGAGTGGATTAGGGAATGGAGTTCATTTTGTATCTGGTAATGATACTATTCTTCACAAAGGTTGCTGGCGACCTGTCTGTACGTCTAGGACAGCCAGCGGTACTGGGGAAGCTCTTGGTGGGCGTTATCTTGGGACCTGCGGTGCTCGGCTGGATCGAGAATACCACCTTTATTGAGCAAACAGCTGAGATCGGCGTGCTGCTCTTAATGTTTATCGCGGGGCTTGAGACGGATCTGGATCAATTAAAGAGCAATTGGAAGTCAGCACTTGCTGTAGCCGTTGGCGGTATTATTTTGCCATTTATCGGGGGATATGGTGCTGCAGCGGCATTTGGCTTCACGCACAGCCATGCCTTGTTCTTCGCAGTCTTGTTCTGTGCTACTTCTGTCAGCATCTCCGTTCAGGTGCTAAAAGAAATGAACAAGCTGTCGTCTCGTGAAGGAACGACGATTCTTGGAGCAGCGGTAATTGATGATGTGCTTGTCGTGATCTTGCTTGCCTTCATTATGAGCATGCTTGGTCAAGGTTCAGATGTATCCCTTGGCGTGCTTGTAGGTAAAAAGGTTCTATTCTTTGTCATTACCATTGCAGCGAGCATTTTTGTTGTTCCGCCAATGATGAAATGGCTCTCCAAGCTCAAAGTGACCGAAGCGGTTATCACGATGGCACTTGTCATCTGCTTTGGTTTTGCTTACTTTGCAGAAATGCTGCAAATGGCTGGTATTATCGGAGCATTCGCAGCAGGGATCGCATTGTCACAGACCCCATTCAGGCATGATATTGAACACAAGATTGAACCGATTGCCTATGCGGTATTCGTGCCTGTCTTCTTCGTGAGCATTGGTCTTAATGTCAGCTTTGAGGGAATTGGCAGCCAGATTGGACTGCTTGTCGTGATCACGATTGTTGCGATCGTGACGAAGCTGCTCGGGGGCTTTGCTGGCGCTCGCTTAACTGGATTCAACAACAAGTCTTCTTGGGTTATCGGGTCAGGCATGGTGTCCCGTGGTGAAGTCGCGCTTATTATAGCTGCAACTGGTCTTCAAGGGGGATTACTGCTGCAGGAGTACTTCACAGCGGTCGTCATTATGGTTATCATTACGACGCTGGCGACACCACCGCTGCTCAAAATCTTGTTCAGCGAAAAATCGTCTGCATCCACCAAGTCTGTTGATCAGTCTTCCAATATGTAAGCCAGAGACATGATAGACGTATGCAAGCAGCAGGAGAAGCATTCAGAACTCACTCTTCAGTGGATCTGAATGCTTCTTTTTTTGTGTATGAAAAAGCATCGGCCCAATAGCTGCCCCATGAAGGCCGATCTATTGAACCGATGCTCTATAATTTTGACAAGCAATGAATTATTTGACGTGTTTGCGAAGCAGGGCAAGCAGCCAGATGATGCCTGCACCCAAAATAGCATGCCCAAGTCCTGCAATGTGAGGAAGGAAGCTCAGATCTTCTCCTTGGACCTGCAAGAGCCCTCTCATCGTCATCGCAGCCAATGAGATGATCAAGCCTACATTATATATGATATACCATGCATTAAAGGTTTTTGATTGGTGAATCTGAAACAGCTTGTCTAAGATCATTGCAACAAGGAAAAACAAAAAGCCAAGAACTAAAATATGAGTATGAAGGCCTTTTAAAATCGTATCTCCAGTAAAGTCATTAAGCTTGGTGTATTCCCGATAGAATATACCGCTGATCAATCCTAGAATCGCATAAAAAAATGAGGTGTAATAAAGTCTTTTCATGAACGTCTCTCCTTTATCTAGGTTCAGTATGAGTAGGTTGGTCATATGACTCCATCTTATTGTAGGATTATGAACGCAATATGAACAACCCGCCTAGAGTACAAAACTTTGACAACTTTGATTCAAATCACACGGGAAGCTATTCTTAACGTGTATAGTAGGAGTTGCAAATTCAAAAAAAGAAAAGGAGAGCTTGCCATGAGCTTTTATCAGGATTTGACACCTTATTATGATGAGATTTTTCCTGCGAACCATAAGCAGCTTGACTTCATACAATCTTATATTCAACAAGGCGACCTGCTTGATGTAGGGGCAGGCACAGGCAATACAGCTGCAGCTCTTGCTCAGCTTGGCTATCATGTAACGGCAATCGAGCCAGAGCCTAGTATGTATGAGAACTTAAAGGAGAAAGCGCAGCATACCGCGCAGCTAACAGCACTGCCGCTAACCATGCAGCAATGCTCAGAATTGCAAGATCAATATGATGCAATCTACTGCATCGGCAATACACTCGTTCATTTGAACAGCGTAGAAGAAGTTGGGGCCTGGCTCAAGGAAACGCGCCGATTGCTGCGTAAGGATGGCGCGCTCATCATCCAGATCGTGAATATCGAAAAGATTAAGGACCATAAGGAATTTCATTTCCCGTCCATGGTGAAGAAGGATTTTACATTTGATCGCGCATATGATCTGAGTGGAGAGAAGATCAAATTCACGACTTCCATCACAACCAATGACAGCTGCTTTTCCAATACCATTTCATTGCTCAAGCTGACAGCACAAGCACTTCTTGCTGGTATAAACGAAGCTGGATTCCAATCAGTGGAAGCCTTTTCAAGCTTTGAAAAAACTCCTTATGATCCAAATGGGGCCGCATTGATCGTTGCTGCCAGATGATTGCGTTTAAACAAGCTTATTGCTCATTATTTTGAGACTTTAGGCTTGTTTTTTTATAGCATCTGATAATATGGCGATTTGGACATATTGTTTCTAGTGTATAGTTAGATTGAAAAGATAGAGATGACTTCATCCCGATACTCGGGCAAACGAATATAAGGGGAGAAAGTAGCGAATGACTAATATGAAGACATAATCAGGAAAGACAACAAAAAAACAATTGAACCATACATGAGGAGCTTGGAGATGGAAATCAACTACTGGGTGCTTGGCATCGTCATTGTTTTGGCGTTATCTTTCGATTTTATTAATGGTTTTCATGACACGGCAAATGCAATTGCAACGTCAATCTCTACACGCGCATTAACACCAAAAGCGGCAATCATCTTGGCTGCGGTTATGAACTTTATTGGCGCGCTGCTGTTCTCAGGGGTCGCTGAGACAATTGGAGGCAGCGTAGCGAATCCCATGGAGCTTGATAATGGGATACCGATTGTTATCGCTACCCTCATAGCCGCCATACTATGGAATCTTCTAACATGGTGGTTTGGCATACCGTCTTCTTCATCTCACGCGCTGATCGGTGCGCTGGCGGGGGCTGTCTTCATTGGAGCAGGTCCATCCATGGTGAATTGGAGGGGCTTTATCGGCATTGTACAAGCCCTAATCTTTTCTCCCCTGATTGGGTTTGGCATTGGATACGTGATCATGACGATTCTAAAATGGATCTTTGCGAAGAAAAATCCTCATACGGTCAACAAGGGCTTTCGGACCCTGCAAATCTTCACCGCGGCCCTGCAGTCCTTTACACATGGCACGAACGACGCTCAAAAGGCGATGGGGATCATTACATTTGCGCTTGTGTCGGCACGGGTTCAGGATCATCTTGAAGTGCCGTTCTGGGTAAAGCTGTCCGCAGCTACAGCCATCGCGCTTGGTTCCTCCGTAGGAGGCTGGAAGATTATTAAGACGATGGGCACGAAGCTGTTCAAGATCGAGCCGATTAATGGATTTGCAGCAGATGTTACGGGTGCTAGCGTCATATTCAGTGCAACGCTGCTCCATCTGCCAGTAAGCACCACGCATGTGATCACATCGGCGATTCTTGGTGTTGGCTCAGCCAAACGTTTTTCATCTGTCAAATGGTCTACAGCTGGTCAGATCGTCATTACGTGGTTTATTACCATTCCAATCACAGCGACGCTTGCAGGACTTATTTTTAAGCTGATGTTTGGCTGGTAGAATGTTCTCTGACGAACAAACATCATAAGAATTGAGTTGGAAGAAAGTCTACGATCTTCGGTCACGAGGACATGTGGGCTTTTTTTGTTCAAAAAATATTACATTTTGAAAAAAAGGAAACGGATGTTCGGTGTAGAATTTGGAATAAGCGGTGCTTTTTTTGTCGAAAAAGAGGTAGCCCAAATAGCTGATATCGATCTTTCCTGAAACGAATGATCATGTCATGCGTTTTAATAGGAATAGACAACAGGAGGAGGAATAGTGTGATAGAGATAACGGAAGGATACATAGATGCGATGGCGCCAAACGCGTCAGCGATCAAGAATGCTCAAGGCCTTGTTAGGAAACGCAGCTACGTCGAGTTGAAGCAGTCGAAAGACGGCACGCTCTTGTTTGGGGAATGCGCGGGAAGCGGGAAGTCGAATTATTCGTGCTCTGCTGACTTTGTGAACAAAGAACAGCCTGTGCTGCGGTGTTCTTGTCCGAGCAGGCAGTTTCCTTGCAAGCATTCCCTTGGATTGCTGTATGCATTTGCCGCAGGCCAGCCGTTCGCTGAGTCAGACATTCCAGAGGATATACTAGCGAAGCGGGAAAAAGCCGAGAAGCGAGAGCTTAAAAAGCAGCAAGATGGCGATGCAAAGGATGCGAAACCAAAGCCGAAAAAGGTGAATAAATCAGCGCTCAAGAAGAAGATTCAAGCCCAGCTTGAAGGGTTGGATTTACTTGAGAAGCTTACCTTATCTCTAGTGCGTAGTGGCTTAGGAACGATAGATAAAACGGTGCTGAAGTCGATGAAGGACCATGTTAAGCAGCTTGGCAACCATTATTTGACCGGTGCTCAAATCGAGCTTCGCCGGCTTGTTCTTCTATTGGAAGAAAAGAATCTGGAGGAGAACTATTCACAAGCCATGGAGCAAATGATTCTCCTCCATGCGTTTATCAAAAAAGGCCGTGCGCACTTGACGGCGAAGCTTGCTGATCCCGAACTTCCGCTAGACTCTGAGACGACGATTGAAGAGTGGCTTGGACATGCGTGGCAGCTTAGCGAACTGCATGATATTGGATTTGTTCATAGAGAGGCAGAGCTTATTCAGCTTGCTTTCTTAAGCTATGACGATAAGGGAAGACAGGAGTTTGTCGATCAGGGCTATTGGCTCGAAACCTCCACGGGTGAAGTGAATCGCACGCTTCAATTCCGCCCATACAAAGCGGCCAAATTCATAAAAGAAGAGGACAGCTTCTTCGATGCCGTGCTCGTTAGCGAGCTGTATCGTTATCCTGGCGATATCAATCGAAGAATACGCTGGGAAGCGATGACAGCACGACCGTTATCCGAACAGGATTATGAGTCTATACACAAAAATGCCCATCGCTCCTTCGCAGATGTCATCAAGCAGGTGAAAAATCAGCTTAAGAACCCGCTTGGCGATCGTCATCCTGTCATGCTGGTGCATGTTAGCCGCATTCAAGAGAGCGAGGAAGGGCAATTCGTATGCCTTGATGAGAACGGCCAGCAGCTGCAATTGGAAGATACCAAATATTATGGCTGCAGCACGGTCTCGCTTCTGCCTTATGTGCCTAAAGCGATGCTTGAGGATGTTCAATTGCTGGTTATGTTTGAGCACCAGCAAGATCGTGGCCAGTTGATCGCACAGCCGCTAACTCTAATCAAAGGCACGGATATGCTCCGTCTCTTGTACTAAGGAGGTAAGACGATGAGTACAGCATTGCTGCAAGAGCTATATCAAGAAGTACGTCGAATCTATATTGCAGGAAGTGAATTGGCTGTCGAAGACTTTCGTCTGAAGCGATTACAGCCTTCGTTCGAGAAGTTGGGAGAACGAGCGCCTGTGTTCAAGCGGATAGGCGAGTGCATACAAGAACTCATTTCGAGAGAGTCGCAAGTCTCTCAATCTTCAGCAGAAAAATTGCAGGATCTAGGCCTGCTGCTTAGTTCCGTATTGAAGACCTTAGGAACTACTGGCGACCAAGGCGAATGTAGGGATATTGAGAACATTCCCCACTCCTTAACCACACATCTGTCCTATCGGAAGCTGGCGCTTGTGCAGGAAGCTTTGACAACTACCGGCAGCGGACGATATGAAGTGGTTAAAGATGCGTATGAAGCAGGGATGTTTCATGACTTGCGCTTACTGCCTTATGCCATTCGAGCGCTGAGTGATCCCTATAGCGAGATTGCGGAGCTGGCTGAGAAGAGCATTCTTCCAAGCTACGGCGAAGAGATCATCCCCCATTTGAAGACTTCCTTCGAAGCCTGCGGCGGTAAAGTTCAAGCGAGAACCCTGGGAGCGATTGCTGCCATAGGTGGCAAGGGAGTCTCGGAACTGCTGATTGAAGCCGCTCACTCAGGCTCTGATGATGTGAAGGTGGTCGCGATTCGGCATTTGGGTGCTTATGACCAATATGATGAGGAACTGTTTGGCTTCGCAGCAGCTAAGAAGAAAGCATTACGAGAAGCCGCATATGACGCGCTGTCCCAACGAGGATCGGACCAAGCGATTGAACGCATCTATGAAGCATTCAGCGGAAAAGACATGGAAACCGCTTTAACCGCGGTTCAGCAGTGTGATTCTCCTAAGCTTACCGATATGATTGTCGAAGGCTTGAACTCGGAGCTTAAGCTTGCTGAAGAGCTAAAAGGAGATAAGAAGAAAAGTGATCAGCTGTGGCAGCGGGTTCAATATTTTTTAAGAGCGCTTTACGATAAACAAAGCCCTGCGCTAGAAGAACTTTTTTCTGGTATCATCGATCAATATACGCATTACATGAAATATGGGTGGCTGGAGCTGTATGACCAAGCTGCCATATACATCGAAGAGAACATGTCTGCGGACGGACTAAGCAAGCTGCAAGCCTTGGAGAAAGCGAATCCACGCTATATGCCGCATGCTTTCCGTATGTCACATGCGTATCTTACTCCTGCTGAGCTGTATGAACGATATGCGCCAATCTTATCGAATAAGGCGAACACATTATCTGCTAAGGACGCTCAAAAGTTCAAGGAATCGTTGATTGAAACCATACAAGATATGATCTATTCACGAGAATATGCAGCTTACAGCCTGCCTGATCTCACGATTCAAAACGAAATCTGGCTGTCCTCCGTTATCATCCCGCCTGCTAATCTATTAGCTGACAAATGGGATGAACGATGGCTGGATGTGTTTGTAGAAGCGCAAGCCTTTGATCTTGTATGCGCCTTTGCGAGACCCGGGCACAAAGGAGCAGAACATCTCTTGCTAAGCAGGGCTCATATGCCACCGAAGCGTGTGACGGACTTCGCGAGCAAGCTGCTGCAAGGACTCATTCGTGTTGGAGTTCAAGAGGAGCAATGTGCAGAGATTCTGATCGGGTTGCTGGAGTCAAAGAACTGTGACTTATTCGATAAGCTTCTCGTGGATTATATGAAGAAGCTTGCGCCTGAATATCTAGATCAACTAATAGCTGTTCAGTCGAAGAGCAGCATGTATTCGACTAATCTGCTGCTCCAGCATATCATCAATCATTTGGAAATGAAGCATAAAGAGGAAACGACAGCATAACAATTGCCATTACTCTAGAGATAAGGGAGAGGAATACATGTCCACAACGGAGCATGAGACGCAAGAGATGATGCGCTTACCAGCTGAGCAATTATATCGCGAGGAACTGGAGGCGCTTAAGAAGGCAGATAAGGGAAAAGTGCCTGTTGGCTGGCAGATGTCACCGCAGGCCGTTCTTGCTTTTATTACAGGCGGCAAGGCAGGGAGTACCGTAATCACGCCAAAATATATTGGCAATAAGCGCCTTGTTGAGATGGCGATTGCAACACTAGTCACAGATCGGGCGCTGCTTCTCATAGGAGAACCGGGAACAGCGAAGTCATGGCTGTCTGAGAATCTATCAGCTGCTATATATGGACATTCGGGGTTGGTCGTGCAAGGAACGGCAGGTACGACGGAGGAGCAGGTGCGTTATTCCTGGAACTATGCAATGCTGCTCGCGCAAGGTCCTTCCCAAGAAGCGCTGGTGAAGAGTCCGATCATGCGTGCGATGGAGGCAGGCGGCCTTGCACGCTTTGAGGAGATATCACGCTGTGCCTCAGAAGTACAGGATGCGCTGATCTCAATTCTGTCAGAGAAGACCATCTCCATCCCTGAACTGGGCAGAGAAATTAACGCCGCTAAAGGTTTCTCTATCATTGCCACTGCGAATACAAGGGACCGTGGGGTTAATGAAATGTCTGCTGCTTTGAAGCGGCGCTTTAATATTATTGTGCTGCCAACTCCATCCGATATGGAGACAGAAGTAGAGATTGTGAGAAAGCGGGTGAAGGAGATTGCTGCTGCTTATGATTTGCAGGCGGCTGCACCAGCCGATGAGGCGCTCTACAAGGTGGTAACGATCTTCCGTGAACTTCGCAGCGGCATGACACTAGACAAGAAGGAGAAGCTCAAGTCGCCAGCAGGTGTGATATCAACTGCAGAAGCTATCTCGCTGCTAACGAACAGCATGGCGCTTGCAGCAAGCTTTGGCAGCGGCGAGTTGTCGGATGAAGATCTGGCTGCTGGTCTGCAAGGAGCAATCGTGAAGGATGATGTGAAGGATAAGCTGGTATGGAAAGAGTATTTGGAGAATGTCATGAAGAAGCGCGGCGCGGAATGGAGAGGCTTGTATGCGGCATGCAAGGAGATGAATGAGTGAATACGACAGCTGAAGCGACGGTACACATCTTTGGCGTTCGTCACTTGTCGCCAGCAGGCGCTAAGCATTTGCTCGATGTAATGGAGCAAGTCCGTCCCACCGCAGTGCTGATCGAAGGTCCTCAAGATGCTAGCCCAGAAATACGCCACCTGACGAACCCGAATACGAAGCCGCCAGTCGCGATCTTGGCGTTTACCGATGAACTTCCCGTTCGAACGGCTATGTGGCCTTTTGCCGTCTATTCACCGGAATATCAGGCAATGCTGTGGGCGGCAGGCAATGGCGCACATTGCGCTTTTATTGACCTGCCTACATCCGCTGTATTAGCGCTTCAAAGCGTACGTTCCGAGGATGTGCCGGACTTGGTTGAAGAAGCAGAGAGGGAGAATGATCGCCATTCTCCTGATGTGCCGGCACTAGAAGCAGACCTGCCGAATGAAGGTCTGAATGAGCAAGAAGCATCGATCTATCAGCGCATTGCAGCACTTGCCGGTGAGCAGGATTATGATATGTACTGGGAGCGTCATTATGAGCACAATATGAGCCCTGGAGCATACCAACAAGCAATCTTGGCCTTCTCTGAGCAAATGAGAGCGTTGACGGAGCCAATGGAAAGCAGCTTGAAGCGAACGGAATATGCATACAATGCTGTGCGTGAAGCCTACATGCTTCGTCAAATTCAGGAAACAATCGCAGCTGGCCATCAGCCGGACAAGATTGTTGTCGTATGCGGCGCCTATCATGCTGCTGCGCTTGCGAATGGCCTTAACGCGATGAGTGATGACGAGCTTGCAGCGCTGCCAACAAGAAGCTCCAAGCTCACGCTGATGCCGTATTCATACTATCGATTGTCCAGCATGTCCGGATATGGTGCTGGCAACAATGCTCCTCATTATTATGAGCTCATGTGGGAGCATATAACAGCTGGTACGCTTGATCAGCTGCCCGAGCACTACTTGTCGCGTGCAGCAAGATTGCTGCGTGAAGCAGGAACGCATCGATCGACTGCCGAGGTCATTGAAGCAGTGCGGCTCGCACAATCGCTTGCTGCCTTGCATAACGGCAGCGCACCGACCTTACTGGATTTGCGGGACGCAGCCAAGACGCTGCTTGGTCAAGGCGAGCTTGGAGCCGTAGCGGAAGCCTTGGCTCGACTGGACGTGGGGACGGCCATCGGTTTATTGGCTGAGGGCGTGAGTCAGACCCCCATCCAAGATGACTTGAACCGATTCTTGCGACAGCTGAAGCTTGAGAAATACAAGACGACGGTGGCTGCAGATCTGGCGCTTGACTTGCGAGAGAATCGGCGAGTGAAGTCCGAGGAGGCTCGCTTTCTTGATCTCAAGCGTTCAACCTTGTTTCACCGTCTGCAATTGCTGGGCATATCACTCGCGAAGTATAGAGGGAGCGGGCAAGAGCAGGCGACTTGGGCTGAGCATTGGGTGATCCAGTGGACGCCAGAGGTGGAGATCGAAGTTGTGGAGTCTACCTTGCTAGGTGAGACAATTGAGGTGGCTTGTGCATTTGTTCTGCAGCAGAAGCTGCAGGAATGCACATCCATCGATGAAGCGGCCAAGCTGATACGCACTGCTTGTGAGTGTGCGCTGCTTACACAGATGGATGCGGCTCGACAGGTTCTGCAGCATATCGCTGCTGACAGTCAGGACGTGGTGCAGATGGGAGCTGCTGCACACGAGCTGTCTATGATCATTCGCTATGGCGACGTGAGGCGTATGGATACGACACCGCTTGAACCGCTGTTGGCGCAGCTGTTCTTGCGCGCAAGCTTATTTTTGCTTGATGCCAGCAGCTGTAATGATGAAGCGTCTGCCGCGATGTTAAGTGCGATCAATCAGTTGAACAGTATTGCATTGGATCATCAGGAGCAGGTGGAAGATGAGTTGTGGATACAGCAGTTAACGGAGCTGGCCCGGCGTGATGACCGCAATCCGCGCTTGTCTGGATTCGCCTGTGCGATCCTGTTAGAGCGCAATATCTTATCAGCAAGCCAGTGTGCAGAAGAGGTATCCCGACGCTTATCCCCAGGCATCCCCGCGGATATCGGTGCAGGATGGTTTGAGGGCTTGTCGATGCGCAACCGCTATGCATTGCTGTCACGCATGAGCTTATGGGAGCAATTAAATGCCTATATCGAATCCTTGGATGACGAGGAGTTTCGCCGTGCACTTGTGTTCTTGCGCCGATCATTCAGCACCTTTAATCCTAGCGAGAAAGTGATGATTGCTGAGATACTAGGAGAGCTGTGGGGAATTGAGCCTGAGGAAGTGGAAGAGGCGCTTGGTGGAGAGCTGAAGGAGGACGAAGCAGATATGCTTGAACAATTGAATGATTTTGATTTTGAGGACTTTTAGGTATGGTTCAATACGCAGATAAGACATCGATTTCCAGGTGGCGGCTAATTCTAGGGCAAGCAGCCGAGCAGCAGCTCTCCTCCTATGGTGCGGATGGTACGGCAGTGTTGTCAGAAGAAGAGCAGATTATGGATCAGGCGCTTGCTGATATCTATGATGATACGCTTGGCACTGAAAGTGGCGGCGGGGCGATAGACAGCAGTCGTGGAGCAGGCCAAGGCAAGTCAGCCCCGCGGCTCTCCAAGTGGCTCGGGGATGTTAGAACCTTCTTCCCTGATGACGTGGTATCGATTATTCAGCATGATGCGATGGAGCGCAAAGGTTGGAAGCAGCTCTTGTTTGAACCGGAGGTGCTGGCTCATGTAAAGCCGGATATTCAGCTTGTAGGCACCTTGCTCACGCTGAAGAACAAAATTCCTGAGAAGACCAAGGATACGGCGCGTATGCTGGTTCAGTCACTAGTGGATGAACTTGTGAAGCGAATGGAAGATGACATTCGCCGTGCGGTCACTGGCGCGCTGAATCGCCGCCAGCATTCTCCGCTGCCGTCTTTAAGCGGCATCGACTGGAAGCGAACGATCCAGCGCAATCTGAAGCATTATGATCGGGACCGCAAGACGCTCATCCCAGAGAAGTTCTACTTCTTTGACCGTGCGCGACGAAGTAACGAGTGGACGGTCATTGTTGATATTGATCAGAGCGGGTCAATGGCCGATTCCGTCATCTGGGCGTCGGTCATCTCCTCCATATTTGCCAGCATTCCAGCACTGAATACGCGAGTGGTCGCATTTGATACGGAAGTGGTGGATTTGACAGAGCAATGCGCCAATGATCCGGTCGATATGCTGTTTGGCATTCAGCTTGGCGGCGGGACAGATATTAACAAGTCCGTTGCCTACTGTGAATCTTTTATTGAGGAACCGAAGAAAACATTGTTTATTCTCGTATCCGATCTGGAAGAGGGAGGCAATCGCGGCGCTCTGATTCGGCGAATGAAAGATATGCGCGAGGCTGGTGTGCGAACGATGTGTTTGCTGGCGCTGTCAGATCAGGGCAAGCCCTATTATGATGAGAGGCTGGCTAAGATCTTATCTAGAGACGGCACGCCATGCTTTGCCTGCACGCCGACCTGGCTGCCTGAATTGGTCGAAGGAGCGTTGAAAGGCCATGATCTTGCAGAGCTCGCAAAGCGATTGTCATCCAAGACAAGCAGTGTATAGCCTTCAATAAGGAATAACATAATTCTAAGGGCATAACACAAATAAGAGCAGGTTCCAGGCGTCAAGCAAAGTGGAACCTGCTCTTGCTCTTTTTTTACGTCAATCTACAGAGAGAATGCGTTTCTCGCCTTCAATAGCTTGAATAGGGCCGATATTTTGAGTGAATTCTAAGGTGCCCATATACTGCCCATCTTCATCTCTAACTGCAAAATATCGAATATAAATCATCTTCTCTTTCATCTTGATCCAGAAGTCTTCTACATCCTTGCGGCCGCATTTGAAGTCCTCCAGCAATTGATTCACCACATGAACGCTTTGAGGAGGGTGGCAGTTCTGTACCGTGCGTCCGATGACGGCCTTCGTGCGAGTGAAAATACGCTCCTTGCCATGCGAGAAGTATCGAACAACATCATCCTGATCGATAAAGGTAAGATCGACAGGCAGATGATTCAGCATCAGTTCCAGCTGCTTGATGCTCAAGATGCCTGTCTCAAAATGAACATAGCCGGCAATAGAGGATGCATCTGGTTCTGGTGCTGCTGCCTCCTGTTCATCTTGGATCGGGTGACGTTCAGGCTTCCATACGCCAGCAGGAGCAACCAAGCAATAGCCGATCTGCTCGCTTTCCTCGGCAATTTTGAGCCACTCGTCTTCTGTCAGCTTGTCTAATGCCATCGGGAGGAGAATGTTTTCTTCCTTGAAGATCATGCCTGTTACTTCCTCAATGATATGCGTTAGCAGAGGTGCAATCGTTCCTCGATCCTGAGTATGGTCTGACAAGATGATCTTGGCCTGCTTGATTGATTCTCGAATATGGTCATCAACCCCCCACATGACTTTGGTTGGCCCATGAATGCCATAACGCTCTAGATAAGGGAACAGCAAATTCTCTTTGCGGCTGTAATGCTTGTCGATATCAAGCAGCAGGTTAAGATCCTCGATCAGCTTGAAGCGGGCATCTTCAGAATCTTCTCTTAGAAAACGCTCCATATGCAGGCTTAGCTTGAAATTGACCAACTGATCAATCGCTTTGTTCTCAAGCTTAAAGGTGTGAATCGGGTGGCCGGGGACATGTTCATCTCCTTGTGCGTGGATCTCTTCAATTGAGCCTTCAAATACGGAGGCATGCACGGAGCAGAGTCGCTGTACTTCACTGACCGGGATTCCTTCTTCCTTCATTAACGCTTCCTCAAGCTTTGAGATATCTGCTACAGACAGCTCGCCAATGGCTTCTTTAAATTCACTTTTTACCTCCTCGACGGATGCACCGGCATGCAGCTGCTTAATAATGTCCTTAAGCTTTTGCTGGCGATGTTCTGTTGCTTCTCTATGCTGTTCACGATTATTTATTATTTCACTCATCATGTATTCCTCCTTGTGTAAGAAGTATTAAGAATGGTTCTCAATAGCAACGATATCAAAAATAGGGGGAGAGCCGTTTGATTGAAATCACATTTTTGCGACAACCGCTCTCAAAATGCGATTTTGCTGAACTTTGTTCAATTAAACATCATAACAATATACGTCCTTACACGTTTAATTGATATGAATCCTGACCTTGTCTAGCTCCTGCCCACATACCCAATCGATAGAGGCGTTTATTTACATTCGAATCAGTTGAAAACACAAGATTAAAGTGAAAATATTCACAATAAATCAGCGAGATTACTATCTAACCGAAGCAAGTTGGGATACTCGTTTACCTTAATAGGCTGGAGCCGCTACCCTTGGAAATCTAGTACTGGAGCACGTATAATGAACATAAGCACATGCATTCAATTTATGATGATTTATATGACGGAATAAAAAGGAGAGAGAGACATGCGCAATACCTCACCTATTCGCAAGGACGAATCGTTAGGTCACGTTGTTAAGGTTCAGCAGGTGATTGATTTTATGGTGCTCGCTGAGCTTAAGAAGGGGCGCCGATATGGAAAAGAGATTGATCAAGTCATTATTGCCTCGTTAGGCGGTGTTGGGGTCAATGATTCCTATCTCTCCAAGCGTCTGCGCGTATTAAATGAAAAGGGGCATACGATCAGCTACTGGGACAGCGATCATCGCTATTTCCGATATTATGAGATTACGGATCTTGGCAGAGAGTACTTGAATCAGCTGCTCAAGGAGCTGCCTGATCGCGTCTCGCTAGCACTTAAAGTGTATCAGATGTTTGATCAGCAATTGAAGAAACATGATTAATGATACCGATATCATAAGAAAGAAAGGAAACGCTTCATTCTTGTTCAAAGAACGAGAAAAACCGTCATGGATCTAACATCATGAACCCAAATGAAGCTTGAACAAGCCGCTTTTTGCGGTTATGTTATAGATGGAACAACAATGAGGAGGCAGGCTAATGGTTCATAAATGGTTTGAAGAGGCAAAGCTCGGTATTTTCATTCACTACGGAATCTATGCTGTAAAAGGAGTTGCGGAATCCTGGTCTTTCTATAATGGAAGAATGTCTTATGAGGAGTACATGAGTCAGCTCGACGGCTTCACAGCGAAGAACTTCGATGCAGACAAGTGGGCGGATCTCATTGAGAAATCGGGTGCCAAGTATGCAGTGTTGACGACAAAGCACCACGATGGCGTTGCGCTTTGGGATACACAGTATAGTGACTTGAATGTGGTGAAGAAGACACCAGCGAAGCGTGATCTTATAAAAGAGTATGCAGAAGCAATTACGAAGAGAGGCATTCGTCTTGGAATGTACTATTCCTTGATCGACTGGTCTCACCCAGACTATCCAAGTGTTTACGAAGGCGGCGTTGTGCCTGAGGATCCTAGCAAAATGAATCCATTTGCCTATCCAACGGATGGGGTTCAGGATCAAGAGAAATGGCAGCGTTTCCTTGAGTTTAACAACAATCAGCTTAAAGAGGTCCTTACTAACTTCGGTAAAGTCGATCTTCTCTGGTTTGATGGCGATTGGGAACGCAGTGCTGAGCAATGGGGACTGCCGGCGTTCAAGGATTACCTGCTTTCCTTCAATAAGGACTTGATTATCAACTCCCGTCTGCAAGGTCATGGCGACTACAAAACGCCGGAGCAAGGGATACCGATAACACGACCTGAAGGCCCTTGGGAATTTTGTACGACAATGAACCGTTCATGGGGATATACAGGCGACGAGCATTATAAGACACTAGACCAGATCATTCGCATGTTCTGTGACTGCATCACGATGGGCGGCAATATGCTGCTTGATATCGGACCAATGGAAGACGGCACGATCGTGAAGCGTCAAGAAGAAACGTTGCTTGGTCTTGGTGCTTGGATTCGTGAGCATGAAGAAGCGGTCTTTGGTACAGATGAAGGGATTATGACTCGCTACTGGCTGGGCGGAAGCACCGTATCCAAAGACAAGCAGACGCTGTATCTATTCGTCTATGATAGTCCTAAGGAAAGCGTGTGCTTGAAGGGCTTGTCCAACAAGATCAATAAGATCACGGTTCTTCACTCCGGCAAAGAGCTGACCCATGTTATTCATGGCGGCGTGCCTTGGTTCAACATCCCAGGAACAACTTGGATTCATTTGACGCCTGAGGACTGCCATGAGCATGTCACGGTATTGAAGCTTGAGCTTGAAGGAGAGCTTGATATGTACGGTGGTTCTGGAGCTGTTGTTACACACAACTAAGAAGTTTGTAAAGTTCAATCCTACTTGTTCATAAGAAGCTAGATTGCTCATAAGAAGTTAGAAGCTGCTAGAATAATGATTGGGATATGACGAAGACGGTATTCATGTGCGTTAAACGCAATGGGTGCCGTTTTTTTATGGATGCTGGAATGGTTCATGCTATTTATGCGATAATAATCGAAAAATAATAGCATGCAAGTGAAACCTTTAGCATGCATGCTACGTCTAAAATATGAAATCAAGAACAGATGTTAATGTGTACATTCCATATTTGATAAGAGAGCAACAAGCATAACCTACTACTGGAGGAATGAATGATGAAGAATATGTACAAAGTGCTCGCGACAACAACAATCCTAGCAATGCTGGCTGCGCCTATGGCAGCAAGCGCTCATAACGCAAACAAACCGATTACCCCTCCGGGGAAAGTTAATTCATACCACGCTAGCAATACTGCTAAAGAAAAATCAAATAAGCATGTTGCAGGCACGCTGGGTCAAATCACGAACCTGGTAAATGATAAGTCTGGTAAATTCATTACGGTAACAGGCCGAGGTCTATCACATACAGATCAAGATGAGATTATTCTAAGCATTACGGATCAAACGAAGATTGTTGACGCCAAAGGCAAACGTGTTGATCTTCAATCTATTATCGATAACAAACAAGTGGTGAAAGCATTCTATGATGGCAGCATTACGAGAAGCATTCCGGCTCGCGGCACCGCGTTAACCTTAGTCGTACAGGATTACTCCTTCTTCGCGATCACAGGTGAAGTTACGAGCGTTTCAGATGGCCGAATTACCGTAGAAGGCACCAACATGTACACGAAAGTCAATGAGACTATGATTCTACGTATTGTCCCACAAGCAAAGATCTACGATGAGGCAGGCAAGAAGCTGAAAAAAGACGGCCTTGAGAAAGGCATGAAGATTACCGCATTCTTTGGGCCAACGGTTGCTGAGAGCTATCCAGCCCAATCCACAACGAATTACATTACGGTTCATGCCTCAAATGATGACGGCAAGCATGATGAAGATACACATGGCACAGACGGAATCATTGTGAGCCATCATGATGGACGCATTCTCGTTGCGGGCAAAGGCATTACCGAGTACGGCCAGCAATATGTGGAGCTTCATATTGATGAAAAGACTCAAATCGTAGACGAGAAAGGCAACAAGCTGAACGAAGATGCACTGAAGACAGAAGGTCGTGTCGAAGTCTATTATGGGCCGTACATGTCGTTTAGCTATCCACCGCAAGGACATGCAGATAAAGTGATTGTGAAAGAGCAGAAGACATTCAAACTGGAGGGCACTATCGAAAAATCAGATTTTACTAATGAATCGCGTGTCTATCTAAATGTAGGATCTGATGATAATAAAGGAAATGACCTGATTATTAAGATAAATGAAGATACCGCAATGCCGCTATTAAGAGGTGCAGAGGATCTGAAAGACGGCACTAAAGTGGTGGTGTATTACAATGGAATCGTCGCTAAGTCCTTGCCAGGTCAAGCAACCGCTGATGTGATTCTGGTCGACCATCAAGAATAATACAAGGATCATCGTTTGAATTTGCTTTCTTATAGCCTCTAATAAAGCTGCTTCACATTGACAAATGGTCAATTGAGGCAGCTTTTTTATGTTGTCATGCTGAAAAGGCACCGTACAGGTCATAATCACCTTTAAAAATGCGAGGAATGGAGTGGATGTGAAGTATTGGCCTCTCCCTTTGTAACCGCTGTTAGGCAGTCATTCGTCCCCTGCTAGATTTTGCTAGCTAATCTTATGAAAAAAATCGTCAGCATTCGCAACCTTTTGAAACCAAGCCCCGTCTAGGTAGATGTATCAGGAAGCAAGTTCAAATAAACATGTGATCTCATTTTTGTGCACACATATACACTGGAGGAATGACTTATGAAAAGCATGTACAAAGTTCTAGCAACGACTACAATTATGGCAATGTTGGCAGTACCAATGGCTGCTAGCGCACAAGTATCTACTCAGCCTGTAAAAGCAGGGGTTGTCCAAACAAAGGATCTTTCCGATAAGAAGGTACTTGGGACGATGGGCCAAATGACCAACTATGTGAACAATGAAGACGGAACATTCATGACAATAACAGGCCGCGGTGTTACGCCTGACGCTCAGCGTGAAATGATTCTATCCATTAACGAGCAAACGAAAATTATCGATGCAAAAGGCAACAAGGTAGATCTGACGAAGATTGTGGAGTCCTTGATCAAAGGAGACAAAGTTGTCAAAGCATTCTATGATGCGAACATTACGAAGAGTCTACCTGCTCGTGGAACAGCATTGACAATCATCATTCAAGACTACACGATGTCTGGCATCACAGGTGAAGTGACTTCTGCGGACAATGGCCGTCTGACTGTTGAAGGCACGAACATTTATACGGGTAGTAAAGAAACGATGATTTTGAATCTCGATCCTAAAGCTGAAATTTACGGCGAAGGCGGCAAAGCCTTGAAGCAAGAGGATCTTAAAGCTGGCATGAACATCACTGCATTCTATGGTCCAGCGGTGACCGCGAGCCTTCCTGCTCAATCTTCAACCAATTATATTCTTGTGAATGGACAAGGGGATAACACTGGCGAGAACAATGGAGGAGAAGAAGCGAACGACCTTATTGGAACAGATGGCATCATTATGAATAAATCCAATGATCGCATTACAGTCGTGGGCAAAGGCCTCGAAGGCGGTCAGCACTATGTGATGCTTGGTGTAGATAAAGATACCGTAATTGTAGATGAAAATGGAAAAACATTGACTGCGGATGCTTTGAAAGCTGATGTTCGCGTGGACGCTTTCTATGGTCCGATGATGACGATGAGCTATCCAGGTCAAGCACATGCAGCGAAGATTGTGGTGAAGGCGCAAGAGACATTCAAGATTGAAGGAACCATTGAAAAAATGGATCGCGATCTTAAAAACAGCATCTATGTAAATGTTGGCTCTGATGACAATACAGCAAATGATCTTATTCTTCATATCAGTGAAGATACCATCATGCCTAACGTACAAGGCATTGAGGACCTGAAGCAAGGAACCAAGATCGTGGCTTACCACAGCGCTGCTGTCACGATGTCCTTGCCTGGAATGACAAATGCAGAGATCATAATGATCGACGGCTTTGTAAAATAAATTTCTTAAAATGGAAATGAAGCAGTTCTCTTAAAAAAAGAGACAGCTATCAAGGGTTCAAGCCTTTGGTAGCTGTTTCTTTTTTGTCATTTTCAAGTGCTGATAACAGCCTAGATTAGGGGTCGTCAAAAAAAGATGGTCATTTTTGTAACCAATGGCTCGTATACTCTCAATACTTGAGGTTGTCTCTATCTCGTTCATGGCACGGTCTCACCTTATCTAACCAATTCGGGTTGACCCCATATGAAGAAAGAGGTGTACGTATGCGAAAGTTATTGAACCGTCAAGTTGTCATTTACGCCCTTAGCATAGCGCTGCTGTTTATTTTGGGATTTGAAGTTCACCAAAATACATATGCTGCTGATCAGGAGCAGCAAGCTGTTTCCGTGGAAGATAAATTGAAAACATGGGAGTTTCTGAGCGCTTGGAACACACCGGCCTTTTATCCTTACTTGAATCAAACACCTGAGCAGACTGCATTTCCATTGTTAACGCCGATTCGTCAATATTCCACCCATAAAGAGCAATTATTAGAGCAAGCCTCCCAAGCTGCAGGACTTGTTCCACAGAATAACCAGTCAATCCTTGCACAGACAGATGCCTATCAAGGGGAACAGAATAAGTCTATAGAACCTCCCATGCCGACAAAGCTTGATGTGAATCAGGAGCAATATGAAGTAACGGCTTATTATTTGAATGTGCGTTCGAAGCCCAATGCCTCTTCTTCGATTGTAAATGTGGTAGAGAAGGATACGATCCTAGAGATCATCCAAGAGCTGGACAATGGCTGGCTGCAGCTGCAAGGCGAGGGGTATGTGAATGGTCATTATACAAAGAAGGCAACTAAGACGGCCACACAGGCAAAACAACAAGCTAGAAATGTCGCAGCAGACAAGCAAGCTGCTGTCGAGCTGCCAAAGGACAATGTGAAGACCTTGAGCTTAACAAAATCTAAGCCTCAAAAGCCTAACTCCAAAGTCAGCTCATCATCAGGGCTAACGGTTGAGCATATTGAACGTATGTTCAAGGGGACCGCTTTAGCCAATCAAGATTTGGAAGAGACGATCATGTCGGTTGAAGAAGAGTATGGCATTAATGCCTACTTCACGATTGCCGTAATGAAGCTTGAGAGCGGCAACGGCAAGAGCCGATTAGCCAAGGAGCATAATAACTTATTTGGACTCAATGCGACTGGAGGAAGCAATCGTCAGGCGTTCCGCTTCGAGGAGAAGAAGGATAGCGTGGAGAAGTTTGGTCAGCTGTTGTCGCGCAATTACGTTAAAAAGGGATACACCTCCGTGGAAAAGGTCGCAGGGAAGTACTGCCCGGTAGATCCGGATTGGCCGGATATGGTAACCTCTATTATGAATAGCGACTACCGTAAAATTAGGGATACCTTCTAGCCCTTGCGGATGGTGGAGAGGTATCCAACCCCGTTATTCAGGCACGAACAGTATTGATGACGATTAAATGTGTTGTGCCTGTGTTCATGCACGCATGGTGCACGAAGACCATTTTCGATGAAAAAGATAAAGCTGCTTCAGCTTTTGTTCATAGCCATCATGAAAACGCGTAAGGTCATAACGGACCTTACGTGTTTTTGTCATTTTCAAGTGTGCTTGCCTTCTCATGCTCGAATCAGATTGCAACAAGCAGAAATAGGCACACATCATGTAGGCGAGTACATATGATGTTGTATGAAAATCAACATTTAATGATAAAGGCAGGGAACCCGCTGTGACCATATCGTATATGAACTATGCTTCGCCTGACGTCAAGTTTGCTTATGATGTAAATAAGTCTTTATTTTTTAAGAAAGATGCTCAGAACTACATTAATGTACTGGGTGTGGGTCAATTGAACACACTCGGCAACAGCTCTATTCTTGATATTTACTTAAGCAAAGGAAACACGGTAGAGCCGCACATTCACCAGAATGCCAATGAATTGGTATATTGCATTCAGGGCGAGGTGGCCGTAAGCTTAATAAATCCATTCACGAATGAGCTGTTGAATTATACGATAAAGCCCGGTCAAGTCGTAAATATTCCTCAAAGCTGGTGGCATTATGAGACAGCCGCTGCCGATCAAACACATCTGATCGCGATCTTTGATGCGCCAACGCCTGAAGTGATCTTTGGCTCGGACATACTGCGCTTAACGCCTCCTGAGGTGCTGGCTCATTCCTATTGCCTTGATGTGAACAAGGTTAAAGAAACGCTTGCTCCGATCAAGGATACTGTAATCATTGGTCCTCCTAACAACTGCAGCCAGCAGCAACAGCGTAATGAACACTTGAATGGGGCATATCATCAAGATCCGACAGTGAATCCATATCAGGCGCAATACCAGCAGCCGACGTATTGTCCCTATCATCAGCAGTATCATCCCGCTCAGAATCAAAGAGGATTCTTCTAACGGATTGTTGGATTATTGGGCTGCATGCAGATTTTGGAGCACTTCAGAAGCAATAATGGGGTGCTCTTTTTGCCGCGTAAATTAAGGCTTCCGTTCAAGCGCAGTACGAAGTCACATTAGACACAACATAGGAGGATCTGCATGATAACCTAGGAAAATGCCATACTAACGGTTATCCCCATGGTAAGGGATGGATTACGATGAAGGAGCAGTGAGCAGTATGAAGAGGAATGTTTTGCGCCTATGTCTATGCTCGTTATGCATCGTCTTGCTTAGTGGATTTGCCGCACCGGTTCGAAAAGATCGCATGTATTATGAGCGAAGAGGAGAGATCGTCTGGGAAGTGCCGATGGACCACAAGATGATCGCCTTTACTTTTGACGATGGGCCTAATCCAAAGACAACGAATCTGATTCTTGATTTGCTTAAGGAGTACGATGCCAAGGCTACCTTTTTTGTAGTTGGCAAAAGGGTGGATCGATATCCTGAAGTGGTTGAACGTGAGGTTAAGGAAGGGCATGAAGTTGCTAATCATACATACAACCATGTATATTTTAGTCAAAATGTAAGCTCCGCTTTAATGGAAAAGGAAATCATGGATGCGCAGAAGCAAATCAGCAAAATAACAGGCGAAACCTCGGCATGGCTTCGGCCGCCTGGCGGATACTACAATGATCGTCTGATCCATGTCGCTCAGAATCATGGCTTTAAGGTTGTCTTATGGTCGTGGCACCAAGATACCAAGGATTGGAGAAAGCCGGGCGTTTCATTTATCGTCAACAAGGTATTGAAAAATGCCAGAAATGGCGACATTGTGCTCATGCATGATCATGTATCGAATTCAATGCAAACGGTTGAAGCTCTAAAGTTGATCCTGCCAGAGCTAAAAAAACGTGGATTTCAGTTTGTCACGATATCAGAGCTCATTAATGAAAAGCGAAAAGAAGTGTTTGGACATCCCAAAAAATAGTAAATATCCCATTCAGGACCTTATCGCTTTGGTAAGGTTCTTTTGTTGGATTTACGGTAAATTCTATTAAGAAGTACGCCAAGAAGATCGTGAAATAAAGAATCTAAAGGCGGTCAATATCCAATTTTCATAGGACTTTAATATTACAATTTAGGACTATTTTCCCTCTTCCAATTCATGGTTTCGTGTTATGATGACGTTGAAAAGAGAGATTGATGAAAGGAGGATTGTAGGAGACCAACCTATACTGAACCCGCGTATTGCCCCCCATGTTTGACCACAGCTGAGCTTTAGAGACAAAGAAGATGATCCCCACTTTTATCTTTGACAGGAGGACTAAAATGAAGCCACTACAACAATTATCCACGATTATTGCCGAAGTAAAGGAACAAACCGATTGGACGGACAAGCTAACGATGCAAACGAATCTCATCGATGAGGTTGGACTTGATTCTCTGCAGCTCATTCAGCTCATGCTCAAGGTCGAAGAGCAATTTGAGATTCAGATGGATTTTGAACGATTCGATTATGACCATATGCTGTCCGTTGAGGCCTTTCTATCGTTCTTAGCATCGCTTGGTGCTCGCTTTACTGAGGTCGAGGAGCATGTCTGAGCTTCTTATTGCCTCTGAAGAGACCGATTCCGATCTGGATTCTCCCTCGCTCGTTCTTGGCAACTTTAATGCTGAGGCATTTTGGAGACCCGCTGATCTGGCTCAATTGCCATCATTGCCGAGCCGCTATGAGCATTCTGTTGCGGGCGCGATGGATGAATTGCTCTTTATACTATGCCAAGGGAAAGGTGCCGTGTTGACAGCTTTGTCGATGAACAAGACACAGCATCGCTACTTGCACGAGCTTGGCTTTGATTTTATGAATCTATCGGTTCAGGAGCATTTGTCACAGAATAAAAGTGCTGATCTGGATCTTTTCCATACCCTTGCTGAGCCATCATCAGCTGCCTTATGCGAACCTTTGCTAGCGCGTCTCCCTCTGCTGCCATATGCGATTTTGCCCTCAACAGATGCGTTTGCAGCACAATATGGAGCTGCTGAGAAACTGCCTCATTCCTCGATTGTAGCGAAGGTGAACTCCAAAATCTACTCACATGATTTAGCTAAAGAGCTAGGTGGTTTTGCACCTGGCGAAGCCGTATTTTCCGCACAGACGCTGCTTGAAGCAGGCGCACACTACCTTCAAGGGCAGGATAGAATCGTCATTAAGGACCCTTATGGAGTGTCTGGAAAAGGCAACCTGGTTGTCGACTCCATACAGATGCTTAATAGAATCGCACAGTATGTAGAGCGGCAGCAGCATAGCGGCAAGCACGTTCAATTTCTGATTGAACCTTGGCTTTGCAAAGCCAATGATTTCTCCTGCCAGCTGTATGTAGATGACATAGGCATGATCAGCATAGACAGCATTCAATTCATGGACAATCGTGGCCAGAATTATGGTGGATCCTATGAGGCAGAGCCTGTAATGACTGCGATGCTAGAGCAGAATGGCTACTTGGATACGATGAAGGAAGTCGCAAGAGCTTTATATAAGGAAGGTTACTATGGCCCTATTTGCGTAGATTCCATGCTGCTGGAGGATCAGACTCTCGTTCCTATCGTGGAGATCAATGCGAGACATTCGATGGGCTGTCTGAATGACCGCTTGAACCGCAGATTGAAGCAGTATGGACAGCAGGCGATGCTGCTTCCGCTGGAGCTTAGAATCCCAGAATGGGGCAAAGAAGAGAATGCCTATGAACGTCTCCTCGAACAGCTTCATGCTTCAGGACTTCTCTTCGGTACTGCATCAGAGGGCGGCATTCTTCCACTATCCGCCAATACACTTCTAGATCCACGTGGAATCCATTCTCAGGGACGATGGTATGTTGCGATTGTGACGTCTTCCCCTCTTGAGCGTGAACGATGGAGACAGAAGCTTCTTGCTCAACTGGCTTCGATCGGATTTGTATCCCATATATGATGCTTCGTTATTAGCTCAAGCTGATGCATAAGGTGATGAGGAGGTGCGGCTATGCCGGATACAATGATCACGGTTCTGACCTCTGGCAATTCTCTAGGCGCTTATGTACCAGGCGTTCGCTTAAGTCAGATACTTGAGCAGCAGGGAGTGGCTTGCTCTGTAGAAGTGCTGGAAACATTATTTCCAGATGAAGTTCGCATGAACATGGTTAAGACAAAAGCTTTGTTTCACCAGAGCTTTCAAGCGGCGCTTATGGGACATCGTTTAGCCAAGGATATTGGACCTGTTTTTGACCCCGTGAGGGAGTGCGAACTGCTTCAACGTTGGGTAAAGGAACACCGAACGCGCTTCGTTGCGATTACAGGCTTCTGGATCCCTGTATTAGAGAAATATTCATGCCTAATCAGCGATCCAATCGATGTCCAATTTGTAAGGCTTGACGCGGTGGATACCCCGTCTTACTTGGCTTACCAAGATCGATATGGCAAGTACAGCCATCAATGGCTGTTCCAAAAAGAAGATGAGCAGTATAAGCTCCACATGAGATTGAAAATGCTTGATAGCCCCATCATTGCTTGGCATGAACGAGACAACAGAATTGTGGTGCACGGCGGAGGCTGGGGGATTGGAACCTACCAGCAGACGATTCAGCCTCTTCAAGCACATTATAAGCTGGACTTAGTCGCATACACACCCCATGAACAATCCCATGCAAGATCTCAAGATACTCTATATTGGCTGGAAGCGGAGTGGCACCCTTGGACGAATCCATTACGCAGCGAGCGGACCACATTTCCCCCCATGAGCCACAATAGACACTCTACTCTTGAACAAGATTCCTCACTCACGATTCCAACTATTTCTCAAGCTGCCGCAAGCAGCATAGCCATTGTCAGCAAGCCAGGAGGAGGGACTCTCATTGATTCCTTATCTGGCGCAACGCCGCTCATCTACCTCGAACCCTTTGGCGAGCATGAGCGCCACAATGCGGCGTGCTGGCGTGCGCTGGGCTTCGCCCTTTCCTACGAGGAATGGCGGCAATCAGGCTTTGATCCATCCATTCTTGAAGAGCTTCATCTAAACCTAATGGAGCACATCAATCTCATTCCGAATTACGGGGAGGATTACGCATGCAACCTAAAAGCAATGCAACGCTGACACCTGTTGAATTCCGCTCACTAAAACATACCCTTCGCAATATGACTGTAGGCAGTCGCGGGCGCAAGGAGAAGGCCAACTTCGCTTTTGACATTCCTGCCGATATTGGCATTAAGATCAACAATGGATGCAATCTGCGCTGCAAGCATTGCTTCGAATGGAATACAGACGGCTACCATCATGAATTCGATAAGCAGGAAGCTCGCAATGAGATTGACTTCGATATGCTGGAGCGCATCTTTGAGGAGACAAGACCACAGCAGTCCCGGATGTTCCTATGGGGCGGAGAACCGCTTATGTACAGCAAGTTCGATGAGCTGTGCGAGCTTCTGCAGCGAGATCCTAGAATATCTACAATCTGCACGAATGCGGTCTTGATTGAGAAGAAGCTGGACTCCATCTTGAAGCTGCCAGAAGGTGTCACCTTGCTAGTGAGTCTTGAAGGATTCGAGGAAGAAAATGATGCAATCCGCGGCAAAGGCACCTATCAAAAGGTAATGCGAGCGGTGGATCGCTTATTGGCTCTTAAAGCAGAGGGAATATTCCGAGGGGAAGTATCGGTAAGCATTACGATTAATGATGCCATGGTACCGAAGCTCTATGACTTTATGGCAACCTTTGAGGAGATCGGGGTAAATACGGTGTACTTTGTGTTTCCTTGGTATATCCCTGAGGATGTTGCGAATCGGATGGATGGATTTTTCCAGCAGCACTATGCTTGGCTTGAAGCCGCGCATCTGCCGCAGAAGAAGAGCTGGCATTCCTTTACCTATCATCTCTCTCCAGAGAGTTTGGAGCCTCTATTAGCAGAGATGGATCGAATGAGAGACCGGACGTGGTCCAATCGAATTCGATTCCAGCCTGCCTTGGAGCCGGATGAGATTCGCGATTTTGTATTGGGGACAGAGGACCCCGGCATGAAACGCACAGAATGCCTTGCATTATCGACTCGCATGGACATTCTGCCTAACGGCAAGGTCAATCCTTGCAAGTTCTTTCCCGAGTTCTCCTTGGGTGATCTAAGCAAGAGCACCTTATCGGAGGTCTTCCATGGACCTGAATATGAGAAGCAGCGCGAGGTGCTTGCCTGCGGGCTCATGCCTGTCTGCTCCAAATGCGTGCTTCTCTACAATAATGGAGCGTAACGGCAGCCGTCTTCTGAGGGGGAATACAGATTGAGCATAATTGAAGTGAACAACTTGTCGAAGACCTTTACCTATTATGAAAAAAAAGCAGGACTCCGCCATTCGTGGCGGCATTTGTTCCATCGTGAAGAGCTTGAACGCCATGCGGTATCGCAGATCTCCTTTAACATTGAGCAAGGAGAAGCGGTTGCCTTCATCGGTCCCAATGGAGCGGGGAAGACAACGACGCTTAAGATGCTTACCGGCATTCTTCATCCAACAAGCGGACATGCGAGTGTGCTCGGATATACCCCTTGGGAGCGTGCCAAGGCGTTCAAGCGCAACTTCGCGATTGTGATGGGGCAGAAGAGTCAATTATGGTGGGACCTTCCTGCGAATGAATCCATTTACCTAAATAAATGCATCTATGATATTGAGGACCGCATCTATCAAGATACGCTGGATGAATTGGCAGAGATGCTTGATGTTACGCGTCTGCTGGGCGTTCAGGTGCGTCGTCTATCACTAGGTGAGCGAATGAAGATGGAGATCATTGCCGCATTAATTCATCAGCCCAAGCTGTTGTTCTTAGACGAGCCGACCTTGGGGCTGGATTATGCTTCGCAGAAGAAGGTTCGTCAATTCTTAAGGAGTTACAACGAGCAGAAGCAAGCGACGATTATCTTAACGAGCCATTACATGAAGGACATTCAAGACGTATGCAGCCGCGCTATTGTTATTGCGGGCGGCAAGATTGCCTTCGATGGCCGCATTGATGCGATGAAGAAGGCGTTTGGCGACTATAAGCGGGTGAAGGTGCGCTTCTATGAGCCGTGGAAGGAAGAAGAAGTGTACCAATGGCTGGGGGCTCATGCTGTCGTGCATGCTCATCATGGAGATACGCTCGACTTGCAAGTGGAGCATGAAGCCATTAAGACGGTGTCAAGACGCTTGATTGAGCATTCAGGAGTAGAGGATTGGAGCATTGAAGAAGAGCCAATCGAGGAAAGCATCGAGCGCATTTATGTTCAACAATCCAAGGAAAGGGGATTGAATGTTGGACAAGAACAATCAAGAGCCGCAGAGCTCCAATCCCTTGAAGCATGAGCAGAACAGCAGAGGAAAGCGAAGCATGCGAGCCGTGCTGACTGGCAATAAATACGTCACCGCTTTCACGCTCGGCATGCAGTCCTCGATGGAATATCGGCTTCAATTTTTCATTGGATTGTTCAATCTGGTCTTTCCGATCGGCCTGCAATGCTTAATCTGGACGGCCGTATACGCGTCACAGGATCATCAATCGCTTTACGGATACGACTATGGCCAAATGATGCTGTACACGGTCCTTGCCGGCATTGTAGCGAAGCTGGTGATGACCCATTTGGAGCATACGATTGCTGAAGACATCAAGAGCGGAGGACTAAATACGTATCTGGTTCGGCCTGTAAGCTACTTCGGCTATCGCTTGAGTGCCTATATGGGAAGCCGTGTCGTGTCAGATACGATTCTCATCATCGTTATGTCTGTCGTAATCGGGATTGCGATGGCCTTTCATATTGGGGAGATGTCGCTTAACCGAGTGGCAGTAGCCATTATTACACTTGTGCTTGCATCCGCCGTCCAGTTTCTCCTCACCTATACCATATGCGCACTAGCCTTTACCCTTCAGGAGATCTCGTATTTCTTTGTCATTACAACCTTGATCGTACAGATCTTAAGCGGGGGCATGGTACCGCTTGAGGTGTTTGGCGAAGCTGCGAATCAATGGTTTAACCTGCTGCCCTTCAAGTATACAATCTACTTTCCTGTCAACGTACTGAATGGTAGGCTGGCTATGAACGAGGCTTTTCAGGGAATGCTGATTCAGCTTGTCTGGTTTGTCCTGCTTATTGGTGCGTCAAGAATGGCATGGAAGCTTGGTCTCAAGCGATATGTCGGAATAGGCGGGTGATAAGTGAAGATGAGAAGCCTAGGATACTACTTCAAGCTCTACGGAGTCTTTGTCAAAAACTGTGTAGCCGCAAGCATGGAATACCGCTTCAACTTCTGGATGGGCATCGGAGTGGAAATTGCTTTTTTATGTGCAAAAGCGTTGTACATCCTTATCGTATATCAAACCAATCTGCATATCGGAGAACTAACGCCTGACCATATTCTGCTCTTTATTGGCACTTATACGATGATGACCGGTTTGTACATGGGGTTGTTTTACGTTAATTTTGTTCGCATCTCCCAATACGTTCAAGGCGGAACCTTGGATTTGTTGATTACGAAGCCTGTATCGCTGCAGTTTCTTGTTTCCTTGCGCTACATCGATATCGGCCTGCCGATTCCAAATATTTTAGCAGGCGCGATCATGGTCGGGGTAGGCTGGCATCGCGCTCAACTTCCTCTGAACTGGAATCTGCTTGGCTATATCGGGTTTATCGGAATTGCGCTAATGATCACATATTGTTTGATGCTGCTGCCTGCTTTGCTCTCCTTTCGTTATGTACAGACAGGGGCTGTGACGGAGATGGCGCATTCGATCTGGGATGCGAATAATATGCCGCTTGATATTTTTCCAATGTGGCTGCAGCGAATCGGCGTATACGTCATCCCCGTCTTTCTAATCAGCAATTATGGTCCTAAGTTCGTCATGGGGATGCTGAATCTATGGGATATTCTCTGGGCGCTGCTGGTCCCTGTTATCTTATTTATCCTTGTTCGCAAATGCTGGTCCTTAGCTGTGCGGAAGTACAGTAGTGCGGGCAGTTGATTCAGGAAGGGAGGCTGCTTCATGTTTGATAAGAAGCTTGACTACGAGATGAGTGTGCTGGACTGCCGCCAAATTCAGATTTCCCATACACTGCAGCAATGGAAGCTGCCGGCTGAATTGCTGTACTACAATGTCTGTGTAAGTACTGACGTCATGTTTGAGCATTTGTTTGAAAAGCAGCTTAAAACGTGGATGTTCGATGCCGCTTGCTATAAAGTATCGGAGTTGGCTCTCCTTGATGTAAGGTATGAGGAGCTTCCCTATACAGGCTATCAAGACATCGCTCCTGCGCTTAAGCTGACAGCAGGCGGACATTCGTCAGCTTTTTTATGGGTGGTATGCGGCCAAGTTCCTTATGTGAAGCCAACGGATTTCGCTGATCTTACTGCACTGCATTCCTTATGGGTTCAAGATTGGCATGCCGGCATGCATGCTGAACATCCAAGCGGCTATTATATCAAGGACTTGTATCCTGTCTATGATGGTCTCATAACAGAGGAGGAGATGAGGATACTATGCGACCATCCGATCGAGCTGCCAGAAGCTAAGGAACTGCTGCTGCTTCATCGGCCAACGGGCACAGTGTCGGAGCAGCAGAAGAACATCATTGCCGAGCGTCATGCGTCCTGGATGAGTGACTATCGGGATGAACGGGTCATGTATCATACCATTCTTGACTATGTAGATGGCAGAAGAACTTCTCCATTTGAGTCTCTTGCTGAGCTGTATGATTGCTGCGCGCATGCGTTCAAATTTGTCGCGGGCTCACGACATTTGTATTCCTTCTATCTGGAGCACACCGGGCAGGATGCAAGCAGTATCAGTATGCTGCGCGAGCTTGCCAAGAAGGCGCGCACCCTAAAGAATACCTTTTTCTTGGCTTCGCACAATGAGAAGCTCAATATCGACATGGTGAAGCGTGTTTGCACGGAGATGCTGGAGTTGGAGCGAAGCTGGTGCAGATGGCCGCAGCAGGCATAAGCCCTAGCAATGTGCAAGTTTGTCTATCATGATGCTTTGTTAGATAGCCCGTGAGATACATCATGTTCACCGTGTGATATAATTATAGCTTAGAACCTAGTACTAGTACTTCATCATAGTGTTGATGTACGGGGATGGTTAGGTTTCTAGGCTGTAAGTTAAGGAGACGGTAAAATGGACTATCGAGATTGGATCGCACCTGAAGATTATAATATGACCATGGAAATAGAGCGTCATGATCCAGAGAGGCTGGCTCTTCTCTATTTGGATGAAGCCGGACACAAGGAACAGATTAAATATGGCGAACTGATGGACGAAGTGAATCGGCTTGCCGCTGTGCTTCTTCGGCTAGGACTTATGAAGGGGGATCGTGTGCTCGTCATGATCCCGCGCAGAATTATATCGTATGTCATCTATCTGGCTTGCCTGAAGCTTGGCTTGGCAGTCATTCCTTCCTCGCAAATGCTGAGAGCCAAGGACCTGTCCTATCGGATTCGTCATGCTGAAGCGAAGGCGATCATTGCATGGCCAGAAGGGATAGAAGAAGTTGATGCCATTGAAGAGGATATGCCTTCCCTTATGCATCGGCTGACGTTGGCGCAGCCGGTCAGCAGCAAATCTGCCTGGCTGAACATGATAGAACTTATGGAGCATGAGCAGTCTTTAGTATCGGCACCTCAACCAACGCATCGTGATGATATGGCCATTCTAGCCTATACCTCAGGTACTACCGGACAGCCGAAGGGCGTGATGCACCGTCATGGATGGGGTTATGCGCATCTTAAGATCACTTCTTCCTGGCTGGACATTCAAGAAGGGGATCTAGTCTGGGCAACAGCTGCCCCTGGTTGGCAAAAATGGATCTGGAGTCCGTTCTTGTCTGTGCTCGGTAGAGGAGCAACGGGATTCATCTACGATGGAGCCTTCAAACCCAAGAAGTATCTGGAGTTGATTCAGCAGTACCGCATTCAGGTCATGTGCTGCACGCCTACGGAATATCGTCTAATGGCAAAGACCTCAGGCATTGAGCATTATGATCTGTCGTCTTTACGTAGTGCCGTATCTGCTGGAGAGCCGCTTAACCAAGAAGTGATCCAGACCTTCAACAAGCATTTTGGCATTGTCATTCGTGATGGATATGGGCAGACCGAAAGCACACTGCTGATCGGGAACCTAACCGATTCCAAGCTTAAGATTGGCTCTATGGGCAAGTCCATCTATCCTGGTCTTGTTGAAGTGATTAATGAGAACGGACAGGTGCTGCCTGCAGGAGAGGTCGGAGATATAGCCGTTCATGCCTCGATGCCGGCTCTCTTTGAATCGTATTACAAGGCTCCAGAACGCAAGGCGGCAGCTGTTCATGGCGAATACTTCATTACAGGAGATCGGGCTTATAAGGATGAGGAGGGCTACTTCTGGTTCGAAGGCAGAGGGGATGATATTATCATCAGTTCTGGGTATACAATCGGACCATTTGAGGTCGAAGAAGCCTTGATGAAGCATCCTTCGGTTAAGGAATGCGCGGCGGTCGCTAGTCCGGATGAGACAAGAGGGCATGTTGTGAAGGCCTTTATCGTGCTTAAGGACGGCGAGAGCGGCTCGGAGGAGCTGGTTCGAGCTTTGCAGGATCACGTCAAGCACTGTACAGCTCCATATAAATATCCGCGTCGTATTGAGTTTATAGAAGATCTGCCAAAGACAAGCTCAGGAAAAATTCGCAGAGTTGTGCTTCGGGATCTTGAAAAGCAGCGGGTTGAACTATAGAAGCTCAGCTAATGCATATCAGGAGTTTGCACAAGAATCTCATTTAGCTATAATGAAGCCAAAGTTCAAAGCGAATGTTGAATCCATTCCTTTTTATGGCTCAGGATCATGAAGAGAATAGAAGACAAGAGCGATCGGAAGGATGATCAAACACTGGAGCGGTCAACTTAGAGCGTATCAAGTGCTGATTTCTGTTCGGAGCTCTACTTAATGGTCTTCACCTGCGAAAAGAATATAGTCGGTTCACGAGTTTACGTTTATTCAAGACGTCTTTGCTCTATCGAGCGAGGACGTCTTTTTTATGAATCGCCGAGCAACTCTTATGCCTCATCGAATAATGAAGTATACCAGCGAGCGGAAGCATTGAGAACACAAGCTTATGCGACATTTTGAAGTAAAGAGAGCAATAAAGGGGCTGAATGAGTGACATCACAAGCATTCCTTATATGGAAAAGGAAAGTCGCCTTAAAGGTTATCCATGTTACAATAGGTGCAGCAAAGATGATGATACGACAAGGAGTCTAATCATGAACCAGACATCAAACATTTACAAGGAACTCCTGCATGAGGAGGTCGAGGCAGTCGTTCGGAGCGCACATCTCGCTGCTAGTGAGGACAGCTGGACGTATTCGCTGCTAAGCGGGGGATTGTTTAATACAACCTATCTGTTGAAGATAAAGGATGATAAGCAGTATGTACTGCGGGTAGCACCTATTAAGCCAGAACTGCTTATGGACTTCGAGAAGACGATGATGGCGGCAGAGCCTTATATCTATTCGCTGTTGGAATCGAAGCAGATTCCTGTTCCTCGCGTCATCAAGATGGATGACAGCAAGAGCGTAATCCCTCGTTCCTACATCTTGATGGAACGAGTGGAAGGTGTGCCGTTGAACCACGACAGCATTCCTGAAGGAGCAAGAGAGAAGCTCTTGGCGCAGCTTGGCGGCTATATCAAGATCATGCACACCATTCAGCATGCGAAGTTCGGTTGGCCGACTGCAGATGGAGATGTGCGAGGAGATGAGCTCTGGTCGAAGGTCCTGTATGGACTTGTCGAAGAAATGACAGCGCGCTTGCGTAACCATCAGTTAGTGGGAGAGCAAGAACTCATACAGATTGAACGGGTGTACGATTCCTTGAGGGATGCGTATGATGAAGTGCGTCAGCCAAGTCTTGTGCACAATGATCTTTGGGACCCTAATATTCTGGCTGCTCAAGTAAATGGAGAGTGGAAGATTACAGCGATTATTGATGTCGACCGAGCGATGTTTGCCGATCCTGAATATGAGTACGTGCTGTGGGGACAAGGGGAAGCAATCATGCAAGGCTATGGGCACTCACTTGAAGGGACTCCACAAGCGGTCTTGCGAAGAAAGAGCTATCATCTGATGCTGTGCATCATGAATACCTATGTATTTGCGGTGGAATATGACGATCAGGCGGCCTTCGAACAATCGAAGCAAGAGATAACAGCATGCCTGCAAACATTGAAAGGTGCGATAACATGATTGTAGTCAGTTCATGCTTGGCAGGGTTAGAAGTAAGGTATAATGCAACCCATCGCTTGAATGACAAGCTGAAGCAATTGGTAGACGAAAAGAAGGCGGTAACCGTATGCCCAGAAGTGCTCGGCGGACTTCCTACACCGCGTGAACCTGCAGAGATTGTAGGTGGCGATGGTGCAGCCGTGCTCGATGGCCGCGCCAGAATCTTAGATCGCAAGGGTGCGGATGTCACAGCAGCCTATATCGAAGGTGCCGAGAAGGCGCTTGATGTCGTACGCAAACTCGATGCTTCGCTTGTTGTCTTAAAAGAAAACAGTCCATCCTGCGGCAGCAGCATGATTTATAATGGCGAATTCAGCGGCGTTCGTTTCGCAGGCGACGGCGTCACCTCCGCACTATTGAAGCGCCATGGCTATGAAGTAATTTCGGAAGATGATTTTATGAAGCGGCTTGAGGAGCTGTAACGTATATAGAAGAGAAGGATCTCATCATCTTACGGATCTCATCATCATTGTGTGCAGCTTGGGTCTTTTTTCAATCGCTATAAATCAGCTCACAACAGAATGCCTGCAACAAAGGGGCCTAGAAGTCAATTATGATTTCTAAGCCCCGCTTTTATTGTTCTTCTATCCGTTTATACAATAGATGGTTATAAGATTGTCATAGTGATAGTGTGATATCGATATCAGGTCCCCGAATGTTATTGCTTAAGCTCCGTTACGATCCTGTAGAGCGATAATGGCGTACCCCATAGCGCCATATCCCGATGCTTGGAATCAAAAGCAGCACACTGACGAGCGGCAAGAGCGCATACCAAGACTGAGCTTCCTTGTGATCCACAAGCACCATAAGCGGTAAATAATTGACGCAGGCGAAGGGCACCACAAATGTAAAGAAGCGCCTAATGCGCTGGTGATAGATGCTTAGTGGATATTGGGTCATCTCTCGACCGCCATCCGTAAGCACATTCACAATCTCGATGCCTTGAATGGTCCAAAAGCTTAAGGTGGCCGCCATCATAAAGATGCTTAAGTAGATCAAGACACCGCCGGCTATCATGAACCCAAGCGTCATTAGCTTAATAGTCGTCCAAGGCGTTGGCATCTGCATCATGGCCCATGCTAACAGTCCGACGCTGAAGGCGAATTTGCCCAGCCGTGTAAATTCGAACTTGGAGCCGAGCACTTGAAGCACTGTGCTGCGCGGACGAAGCAGAAGTCGATCGAATTCGCCATCGCGTACCAGGCTTGGAAACGTATCAAAGCCTCTGGCGAATATCTCAGTCATGGAAAAGGCGATGTGAGTCACAGCAAAGCATAGCGCCACCTCATGAAAGGTCCAGCCCTTAATCTGCCCGAAACGTTCAAACAAAAAGTACATAGCGGCCAAGGAGGTCAATGGCGTTAAGCATTGTCCAATCGTAAGCATGATGAAGGAAGCACGGTATTGAAGCTGGGACTTCAGCAATATGATCATATATCGAAAGTACAAACTCATCTCATTTACCCTCCTTGAACTACAACTTTGCGCAGAATTCTCTTCATGAGCCAAGCGCCAAGAAGCACCAGCACAGACAGCCAGATAAGCTGCATGCCAATGCCTTGAATCGCCTCCATCTTCGGAATGTGGCCTGTAAAGATTCGAAGTGGGAAATCAACCGTGTAATGAAACGGCAGCATATATACAATACGCTGCATCCATTCAGGCATAAGCGGAACAGGGATAATAAACCCTGCCAAGAACTCCGAGAAGACCGCAAACAGCAGAATCGATCCAGATGGATTCATCGTGACAAAGACCGAGATGTAGATCAGCATCGAGATGGCAACGACCATGAAGGTACCTACCATTAAGGCAATGAAGAACAGCAACAATGAAGCAGCATCCGCGGGCGGTGTTAATCCATATGGTGCGGGCAGGAACAAGACAATAATCAGAATCGGCAGACATCGCAGGGCAGCACTGGCTAGACGCTGGCCCAGCAGCTTCGCATACCAGAAATCATAGGTGCGGCAGGGACGGCATAGTTCATAGGCGATGTTGCCTGAGGTAATCAGCTGAAACAGCTCATTGTCTCTTATCCATAACATCATAAGAGAAAGGAAGGCCTGTTTGAGCCAAGAATAGGTAATGACTTGCTCCAAGGTCATTCCAGGGTCCTTCGGTCCAAAAGCGTAGAAGGCTTCGAATACCATAATAAATATAAAGCCAAAGAAAAGCTGTGTTGCCAAACCAGCAAGCGCTGCTGCGCGATATTGCAGCCCAAGCTGGAACCGGAGTCTAAGTATTGCCCATGAGGACCTCATAGCTGATACTCCTTATACATCTGAACAATAATATCTTCGATCGGCTGTGCTTGAATGGTTACATCCATAAGTTGAACCTGATTGGCCAGCTGCGAGATCACATCAGACACATTGGTCAGCTCTGTGTCTACACTGAGGATCGCTCGATTAGCGGTAGTGGATAAGATGGACACTTCAGGGAGGTGTAGCGGCTGATCATAGTCCTGATATTCAGCGGTAATGGTCCTTCGTGTGCCAAACTTGCCTCTTAGCCCTTGTATATTGCCATCGTATAGAAGGGTACCCTTCCCGATCAACAGAATACGCTCTGCCAATGCCTCTATATCATTCATATCATGCGTGGTTAAAATAATCGTGATGCCGCGCTCTTTGTTGATTCTCTGGATGAACTGGCGAACCGCGATCTTAGAGACAGCATCAAGCCCGATGGTCGGTTCATCCAAAAATAAAATGTCAGGACTGTGGAGGAGCGACGCTCCGATCTCACAGCGCATCCGCTGTCCAAGGCTTAGCTGACGAACTGGCGTATGTATGATCTCTGATAGATCCAACGTCTCAATCAACAACTCCAAGGTCGCCTTGTAGGAATGTTCAGGTATCTTGTAAATATCACGCAGCAGCTCATAGGAGTCCATAACCGGAACGTCCCACCATAACTGAGTGCGTTGTCCAAATACAACGCCGATGTTCTTCACGTAGAGAGTACGATCCTCCCACGGCGTATAGCCCATAATGCTGCAAGTTCCATGATCGGGTACAAGAATTCCGCTCATGATCTTAATGGTGGTGGACTTGCCTGCACCATTAGGGCCGATGTAGCCCACAATCTCTCCTGCTGGAATGGTAAATGAAATATCCTTGATTGCTTCTACTGTGGTGTACTCGCGATGAAACACCGACTTGACGGCATGCCACAGGCCTGATGGGCGCTTTGCCACCAGGAACGATTTGCTTATTCCGTTGACTTCGATCAAGTGATAACCCTCCTTTATAATGAAATGTATACTGTCAAAAAAGAGACAGGGAGAATATGGTATCACTTTATATGGTTCAGTGTCAATATTCTTTTTTTAAGTAAAAAGAATCGGACACATTGAGTTCCACGTCATCTTCCGATTATAATAGGACAAGTACAAATCTAACGGAAAAGGTGTCATGAATGAGCATTTTAAATGTAGAACGTTTAAGTCATGGATTTGGTGACCGTGCAATCTTCAGTGATGTATCCTTCCGCCTGCTAAAAGGCGAGCATATTGGACTCATCGGGGCGAATGGCGAAGGCAAATCCACCTTTATGAATATCATTACAGGAAAGCTCCAGCCTGATGATGGCAAGGTTGAATGGTCGAAGCGGGTGCGTGTCGGTTATCTGGACCAGCATGCAGTTCTGTCCAAAGGGCAGACGATTCAGGATGTGCTGCGCAGCGCCTTTCAATATCTGTTTGATCTTGAGCAGGAAATGAATGATATGTATGGCAAGATGGGCGAAGTGGGTCCTGAGGAGCTTGAGCAGCTGCTTGAGGAGGTAGGCACGATTCAAGATACGCTTACGAATCAAGACTTTTATCTCATTGATGCGAAGATTCAAGAGACTGCTCGCGGACTTGGGATAACGGATATTGGGCTTGACCGCGACGTTACGGATTTGAGCGGCGGACAGCGGACCAAGATTCTGCTTGCGAAGCTGCTCTTGGAGAAGCCGGATATTCTGCTCTTGGACGAGCCGACAAACTATTTGGATGAAGTGCATATTGAATGGCTCAAGCGTTATTTGCAAGAGTACGAGAATGCATTTATCCTGATCTCCCACGATATTCCATTCCTTAATAGCGTTATTAACCTGATTTACCATATGGAAAATCAACAGCTCACACGCTACGTCGGGGACTATGATCAGTTCCAGCAGGTGTACGAGATGAAGAAGCAGCAATTGGAGTCAGCGTACAAGCGTCAGCAGCAGGAGATTGCGGAGCTGAAGGACTTCGTTGCCCGCAACAAGGCAAGCGTTGCGACACGCAACATGGCGATGTCAAGACAGAAGAAGCTTGATAAGATGGATGTCATTGAGCTTGCGAAGGAGAAGCCGAAGCCGCAGTTCAACTTCAAGGAATCAAGAGCCTCCTCGAAGCTTGTGTTCGAGACAACGGGACTTGTCATTGGGTATGACAGCCCACTATCAAGACCGCTTGATCTTCGAATGGAACGCGGACAGAAGATCGCCTTAGTCGGCGCGAACGGCATCGGGAAGACGACCTTGCTGCGCAGCATCTTAGGCGAAATCCCAGCTCTCGAAGGAAGCGTCGAGCTTGGAGACAACCTCGATATCGGGTATTTCGAGCAAGAGATGAAAGAAGGCAACTACAAGACGTGTATCGAGGAGATCTGGGAGACATTCCCGGCCTTCACGCAATTCGAGGTACGTGCAGCGTTGGCGAAGTGCGGATTGACGACAAAGCATATTGAGAGCAAGATTCAAGTGCTTAGCGGTGGGGAAAAGGCGAAGGTTCGCCTGTGCAAGCTCATCAATCGCGAGACCAATCTGTTGGTGCTCGATGAGCCGACAAACCATTTGGATGTTGATGCTAAGGACGAATTGAAGCGCGCACTGAAGGCTTTTAAAGGCAGCATCCTCTTGATCTCACACGAACCAGAATTCTACCGCGACGTGGTTACGGATACTTGGAACTGCGAATCGTGGACAACTAAGGTGTTCTAATTGATGCACACGAGCCTGTCCTTGCTGCAATTGTGCGGCGGGGATAGGCTTTTTATATAATAGGGAGAGATCGCATGTTAACCAATGTTTGATTGACTCTTATTGTGTCTTTTCATCGTTTGCTGTCTGATCCAGCAAACGACAAACAGCAGCGGCAAATAAATGAATAGAAAAGACAATACCGTTGTATTAACCATTTGCTCAAGAAGCTCCAAATGTTTTGGAGACTGGATTGAGCTGCACAGAATAAAGACGATTCCGGTAGTGATGTACACAATGGCATGTGATTTGGCCTTATATTCCTGCATGAATATTCTTGATGATGACCACAGCGCGAGACACAATGGACCGATGATGACAATGAGCCACGTAAATACATAGATATACTCAAAGCGTTCGATCAAACGAAAACTGATCGTCTTGGATAGTTTTAGCGTTGGCCATTCGATGATACTTAGAAAGTCAACATCGAAATAGGCGACTGAGAATATAAAGATAAGCACATAGAGCAGTGTGGTATACACTATAGCAGCGATTCCGACCCGCTTGTTGTGTTTATGTATGCTGACAAATGGAGCATACACTAGGAACATCTCAATCCCTGCGAACAAGGGCAAGGACAGCTTTAGCGAGATCCAATACTCTTTTAGATTATGGTTAAACAGAGGCAGCAGTTCAGTAAGCGACGCGAATTTGAACGGATAAAAAAAGATGAGGATCAACAAGCTTGGAAACAATACTCCCCAAAAATTCATGCCCACCACAACACGAAACCCGCCTGCAACCATATACATGGCCGTCAGGAGTATGATGAGACACCATAGCCAGATCGGCGTGTAAGGAAACACCCAGATTTGAATAATGTTAACGTAGGTGCGCAAGTAAAATACAAGCACCATAATGAAATAAAGATACAATAGACTGTTCAGAACGCGTCCAATCGTCTTGCCGAAGATGGAAGTATGTAGGGACATAATATCTCCTTTGGGCGCTTGCGTCACAAGATAAAAGAACATCAGCAATAGAAGGCTGAATAGAATCCCGCATAAGAGCAAGGTCACCCACGAATCCTGCTCAGCTCCTCTCATCAGCACCATAGAGAAGTTAAGCATGCCTACGCCAGTTTGAGAGCCGTGAATCAGAAAGAAGAAGAGCAGCGGATAAATGGTTACTTTTTTGTCTAATGTATATCGCAACGTATCATCATATCCCTTCGCTATTCTTGCCTGATTGGTCCGTTTCCTGCATATCGACCTTCACTTCAATATCAACCTTCATATTTGGATATACCTGCTCATAGAACGTATCTGCATTCCAATCACGTTGATGCTGTCTGACAAAGTTGCCAAATCCGATCGGATCAAGCTTTGCCTTTTGAAACGAACGGACGAGCTTGTCCAATTGCTGCTCCAAGTTATGTTCTAGCTCTTGAATGAGCATCTGATTATCCGAGGTAAACATATTTTCAGGATAATCCTGAAAGAAGCCTTTTACTCTCACGACATATCTCACGTGGTCCTTAGCATAATACTTTTGCTTCAGTCCGCCTGACATACAATGGAAGACGATTTCTTTTTTTGCGCCTCCTTTCATAATGTCGGCAGGGTAGACGCCATAGATATGATCTCCTAGCATCAGTTTAAATAGGAAGGATTCAACGTAGTTGATCTTCATCTTCAGCTGGTCACGTTTAAAAATGCCATATCCTGAAAATGAGACTCTTTGCTGTGGACCTACGTCTATAATGGGCAGAGAGCTGTCTTGTCCTTTTGAAAAATAATTTTTTAAGTAATAATGCATATTTCCAGTTGGGAAATTCCCATTTTCCATCGTCTGCGTTAACAAATTCTCCAGATGCTCGGGATCTCTTGCTTGTATCATGGTGAAAATGTCAATCATAGGTGCTTCAGAAATCACCATATAGACGTTGCTGCTCACTTTGGGGTCAATACAGATGGTTTCAGAGAATTGATTGATCCCTTCTCTTGCAAACCTTTCACCGACGATCATAACTTTCAATTTGGCAATAGAGATAGGCCTTGAAGAAGCATCGCTCATTTTGGATAAAATGATGCGTGCTCTCTTGCCATCTGCTTCGAGCAAAAAATTGTCTCCTAGCTCAGACTTTTTATAGTCTGCGAACATGGAGATGCCATGATATCCATTGTCTGTCTTATCAAAGCCGAGCACACTAATGATTTGCACTTCATCTATGATCGTCTTATGAACACAGCTCGTTAGCAGCAGGAAGCATAGCAGCAGCAATGCCCCTCTGCGACAACTATTTTTCATGATCTGGATTCTCCTGACTCTTCGGCACATAGCGGACATCTTGAATCGGTCTAATAGTTCCGTTACGCTTCCACGTCCATCGGTAAGACGGACGGATAATGGTATCGGCCCAGTACTTGGGTCTTGTAGGGTAGAAAGGGGCTAAGTAGGGACTTCCCAGTGATTCCAGCTTCATGAGATGACCTAAGATCAAAATAAACATAATCAGAATGCCTAATCCTCCCCAGCATGCAGCAGCGAGAATGATCGGAAAGCGCAGCAGCCGCACGGTATTGGACATCTTAAAGATCGGTGTTGTAAAAGAGGTGAGTGCAGATAACGCGACTATTATGAGCAGAATATTGCTCGTCAAAGCTGCTTCAACCGCTGCCTGCCCGATCACGATACCTCCCACTACGCCAAGCGTGGAGCCGATCTTCGTAGGCAATCTTGCGCCAGCTTCCCTAAGCACCTCAATGGTGATCTCCAAAAAAATGACCTCAAGCAGCGGAGTGAAGGGGACAAATGCACGCGCGCTAATCAAGGGTCCGATCAATCCATCGGGAATAACTTCGAAATGATAGGTCATAAGCGCAACATACATCGCACTTGCAAACAGTGAGAAGACGACGCCCAGCAAGCGAATGATACGAAAAAAGGAACCGACTACCCAGGGCATATAATAGTCTTCTGGAGATATAAAAAAGTCATTAAGCGATGAAGGTCCTGTAAACACATAAGGCGATCCGTCTGCTAGAATGGCAACCTGTCCATTAATGACTGCAAACGTAACACGATCCACCCTCTCCGTCGAGAGGAACTGAGGAAAGGGGGAGTTGCCATTATCTGAGATAATCTGATCGACTAAGGAGCTGTCGAATACGACATCCAGTGAAAAGCTCTCTAATCGCTGGATAGCTGTGTTCACATATTCCGGATTGGTGATTCCTTCGAGATATAAGAGACAGACCCGTGTTTTCGACATATTGCCTATGGTGATTTCCTTAAATACAGCACGAGAATCGGTCAACTTATGGCGTATTAGTCCAATATTGGTATCGAGATTCTCGACGAACCCGATCTTCGGGCCAATGACACTGAACTCATTGTCGGTTTCGTTGCTTTGCCGATATCCACTCTTGTTGTCACGAACATTCACCATAAGCACTTTGGAACGATTCTTGAGCAGGCGAATCATAATAAATCCACCTGTGATCTTTTTTTCGATCGTTGCAAGATCAGTGGTAAGCTCCATGTCGTTGAAAGGCAGATGCCGCATAAGATCCTCTAATTGAGGATGCTTGCCTTCAACGTATTGGAAGACGGGAATGACGTATTGATTAAGCGTTTCTTGATTGACAAGGGTTCGATAATAGCTGATCTCAATCTCATCCTCCTTATGGATTGGGGAGAAGTGATGATAATCGCTTGATTTTTTAAAAAAACAGATGAGTTCGTCTAGGTTCTTCATTTTTTCAGAGATTGGCTCTATTACTTGATTGGTCATGTCCGCACCTCCCTGCTTTGTCTTATTATGGTTAAGCTCAGATCCCTTTATCCCAAAAAATAAGAACAGTACAGCTTCTCAATCGCAGCAGGTTGTTGGGCATACAGCCGCTATTCTTGAAGCTTCTGAATGAATAACTGTACCCTCATAGGGAATAATGGTGTGCTAACAACAGGAAGATTCAGACAAGGGGTAGGCGCTTGTGATAACGATAGGTGAACTCTCTCGTACTGTAAAAAAAGCGATGGATTCAAGCGACTTTAAGACGGCACGGCTTCAACATAAACATGAAGAGCTGCTCGTGTACTATTATGAATCCTTATGTGATCTAAAGGTGCTGCGTGAACGAATCTCTGCTCCGCTTGTGAAGCGATCAGAAGAGCAGACATTCACAGAGGTGCTCCAATCCGAGCTGGGGTGTGAGGAAGTGCATGATGTGTCCGAAGTCGTCGAGAAGCTTCTTCGTGGATGCATCGTTATTTATGTGAAGGATCATGTGTTTGTCCTTCAGGCTTTGAAGGTGTTGACCGATCAGGTGAGAGAGGCAACAGTGGAGGCGTCCATTGAAGGTCCTCACTACTGCTTGACGGAGAATCTGCATATGAACCTGAACCTGATACGGCAGCGATATCCTAGCAAAGATCTTACCGCCAAGGAGAAAGTATTGGGCCGTATATCCAATACAAAACTGATTCTGCTCTATCACGAAGGGCTTGTTCAAGCGGAAGTTCTCGCTCATATTGAACAGCAGCTAAGCCGTATCGATGTCGATCTTATTCAGTCGCATGGCCAATTGGAAGCTTTAATGACGAAGAAGAAATATCGGTTGTTTCCGTTAATGCTGAATACTGAGCGGCCAGACCGCATTGCATTGAATCTTGCACAGGGCAAGGTCGTGATTCTTCTAGATGGGATACCATCCGCTTTAATCGCGCCTGCGGTGTTCTATGATTTTATTTCCGCTGTTGACGACACGACTCAATCCTTCTTTGTATCACATTCTATTGTCTTGCTGCGTTATATGGCACTGCTTATTACCATTACATTGCCGGCATTGTACATTGCCATCGTATCGTACAATCCAGAGATATTCCGTGTTCAGCTTGCCGTATCCATTGCAGGCAGCCGAGCCTCCGTACCTTATCCATCCTTTGTCGAAGTGTTTATTATGATGTTTATAATCGAGACCTTGATTGAAGCGAGCATCCGGCTGCCCAAGTATATCGGACAAGCTGCAACTACAGTAGGAGGGTTGATATTAGGCCAAGCTGCACAGCAGGCAGGACTTGTCAGCAGTATTATGATCATTGTGACCTCAATGGTCGCGATTGTTAACTTTGTTATTCCGATCAATGCGATGAGCTACGCCATGAGAGTGGTGAAGTACCCATTTATTCTGCTCAGCATGTTCTTTGGCATTACAGGGATTATTGTTGCATTGTTCTGCTTCTCGATGTACTTGGCTAACATGGAGAGCTTTGGACAGCCCTATTTCAAGCTGTTTGTCGGTGAGAAATCAGCGACAGGATATAAGCATAAGGAGACCTCATGAACCACTATCGGCTTGGTCTTATCGGAATCGCGATGCTGATTACGCCTATTGTTTATCTTCCTCGTTTTTTCATAGAAGCAAGATTTACTGGAGCTATTCCTGCAATTATCCTCGCTGCGATGACAGGGTCATTAATCAGCATATGGTTTTTGCATAGCATGAAGCAATCTAGGGGGCTCACTGTGCTAGAGGTTATAAAGAAGCAGGTGCCTTCGTACCTTGGTTGGCCTCTGCATGTGTGTATGAGCATTACAGGATATGTCGGTGGAGCTCTTGTCTTGATCACGATGTCTTCTGTTACGATGCGATTCATTAATCCCACCATGGATATCCATGTGCTGCTGTTGTGCTTTCTGCTTGCAGGTGGATGGAGCGCGCTTCGTTCGTCACGGGCACTCATGTTCGGTATGGAGTATTGGATCTTGCTTTGTGTACCGCTTTTGTTCTTTTTGTGGTTTAAATCAGTCAGCAATACGATGTTCGATTGGGATGCGGTCTTAATGTTGACAGACTATGTCAAGATCACACCATCCTGGCAGTTGATTTTTGTGGGCAGCTTTATTTTCACCGGGTTTATTTCCTTTTATGTTTTTAAGGAGGCGGCTAAGTGGCAGGCCTCTATTCACGAAGCCTGGATGATTCCGCTTGCCGGCGTGATCGTATTTTGCGGCTTCTTTTTCATTCCCTTTGGCGTACATGGAACGCAGGCGGTTGAGCATTACAATTACATTTGGATGAATACGGCAGACTCTATTCAGCTGAAGCATGGCATGATTGAACGCGGCGTGTTTATCTACTTGGCCGTCTACATGATTATTTCGTTGCTCTTTATCTCCATAAGCTGGTATAGTGCTGCAGCATGGCTGATGAACGGCGTATTGGCCTCTGCAGCTTACTCCCCCAAAAAGACAAGGCGCATTCAGCAATTGGTCGTAGTGGTGATGACGGTTGTCGCATTTGCTGGTGGACATTACATGAACGAGCAGCAGTTATTTTTGTTCACCAAGTATTGGTTTTTTGCGCGCTTCATTGTGGACGTCATTCTTGTATGGATAGTTGGATCCGCAGTCAAAAGGAGCAAGCTAAGCTTATGAAGAAGCTGATGATCATCATGTTGTTTTTATTGTTAATCAATATATCGGGCTGCGGCTTTAAAGATATCGACAAGCGATTCTTGGTTGTTGCGATCGGTGTCGACAAAGGTGAGGTAAAGAAGTATAACGTTACCTTAAAGCTGATTATTCCTACCGCGCTTGTCAGTCCTGGACAATCCAAATATCAGCTTATTCATTATGAGGGAGACAGCATTTCTGAAGCGATAGAGTATTTGCGTTCAGAAATCGATAAGCAGTTGGACCTTGGTCATGCCAAAATAACCATCATCGGAGAAGCGTTGGCCCAAGATCAGATATCGAATCATTTTGATTGGTTCATACGAAGAAGAGGCATTCAGCGAATTGAATATGTGGCGCTTGGCCAGCCGAGCGCCAAAGATATTTTATCGCTCAGCCAGCAGTCTGAGCGCTTAGCCGGCAATTCACTTATTTTAAGCTTTGGTCATGAAGGAACAGAGTCCTCGTTTATTGTAACGGAGTACTTATATGACTTCTATGAGAGGCTGCTGGAAAAGGGAAAAGATCCGTTTATGCCGGTTATTCGCGTGAGAGGCGATACGTACGAAATTAACAAGGCGGCTCTATTTGATAAAGAACAAGTTAAATTAATGCTAGATCCCAATGATACGCGGATGTTCAAGGCATTGTTGATGAAAAAAAGTAATTTTGAAGTTCGTGTCAAGGAAGATCCGCTTGAATATACGTTGTCTGTGCAGCATTTGCGGTATCATTTTAAGATTGTTACGCCTTCCAATGGCGACCCCTATCTTCAGCTGGATATGAAGGTGAAGGGCATAGCGGAGGAGTCGGACACCATCCAATTCCATGAGAGCTGGAACGAGATTGAGCGCGCAGCGGAGCAGTCGCTGGAACGATCAATCAAGCAGCTTCTAGAGAAAATGAGCGCTCAACAGCTGGATCCCTTGGGCTTTGGATTACGCTATATGGCAACGCGGCATGATGGAGAAAAGGAATGGGAGGACTGGCAATCCATTTATCCGAAGCTGCAATTTCGTGTGAATGTGAAAGTAACACTGGAGGGGACAGGCGAAATTAATTAGGGCTGCTGATAGCAGATTCAACCTAGATATACATGCATAAAATGCTGTTTATGCGGCATATCCTGAGCTGTTCAACTGTGAAGACACGGAGGCAAGTTCATCCGTGTCTTTTTGCATGCGGCTGCAAACTTTTCCTTATGCCGCACTCACTTCATTTTCGAAATCCAAAAACCGGCTACAACTAAGCCAAGGCCGACAAATGTTTTCCAATTGGGAACCTCCTTCATGAACCAATACCCTATAACGACACATACAAAAATCTCAACTCCTTTTGAGAGTGTAAGTGCAAAGGTCAAGTTGTGAAATACCTTGTGGCTGAACTTAACCCCATAGCCAATCATGATATTCGCAGCAAAGAAAGCGGGAAGAAGCTTGGTTTGATACCAGATCGTGTTCCAAAATGCGGGATCAATATGCTTGCTTTGATAAGCAAAAACAGAATTGATAATGAGCAGGCCTCCTACTAAAAGTGCAAATGCATATACGAGAACCATGGCAACCTCCAATAAGCTCTTTTCTTGGATTGTTGAAGTTATATTGCCCGAATAAAACTTTTTTACCCCTGAGCAAAAGTGAAGTGAAGAGTTCCTTATTCATTGGTTTATTTTTAAGTTATTTTCTCAAAATGTATTGACAAAATGGGCGGATGAAATTAAGTTGTTCTTAACTACATATTTTGCACTAGGGAAAAATATTTGATAATGAGCAGAAAATATGTACATAATCAAAACATGGGGAGGAATGCAAGATGAAAAAGAAAGTTGTACGAAAAAAGATGATGGTGGTTGGTGTGCTTGCCTTAGCCTTATCGGTTGTAATAAGCGCATGTGGCGCAAAAGAGCAGGAAGGTGCAAGCTCCAAGCCCGAAAAGGATAAATTGACGGTGGTAACAACGATTGCTCAGATTGCTGAGCCGCTGTCTGTAATCGGCGGGGATCGTATTCATGTAGAAAGCTTGATGGGACCTGGTATTGACCCTCATACCTATAACGCTTCTCAAGGCGATATCCAGAAGCTCGAAAGTGGAGACATGATCTTCTACAGCGGTCTTCATCTAGAAGCCAACATGGTGAAGGTGTTTGACGAGATCAGCAAGACAAGAACAGTTGTTGCGATAAGTGAATCCATCGCGCCAGAGAAGCTCTTGAAGGATGAAGAGGGAACAACAGATCCTCACGTTTGGTTTGACATTGACTTGTGGAAGGAAGCGATCAACAACGCGACGGAAGCATTGAAGAAGGAACGCACCCAAGATGCTGACTTCTTTGAAGCCAATAAAGTGAAGTACTTTGAAGAGCTTGATAAATTAAAGCTCGAAGCTCAAGCCAAGTTGTCTGAGATACCTAAGGATAAGCGGGTGCTCGTAACGGCTCATGATGCATTTGGTTACTTTGGCCGCATGCTTGACATTGAAGTTGTAGGCTTGCAGGGACTTAGCACAGAGGATGAGATTGGTTTATCTGATATCGAAGATACGATTCAGACACTGGTTAAGTACGAGGTTCCAGCTGTGTTCGTCGAAAGCAGTGTCAATCCGGCTTCCATCAATGCGGTGATAGAAGGCGCTAAGAAGCAAGGGCTTGATGTCAAGCTCGGCGGTGAACTGTTCTCCGATGCGATGGGCGTTGCTGGCACGGAAGAAGGAACGTATCTGGGCATGTATCGACACAACGTTGAGACGATATACCATGCCTTGAATGCTAAATAAAGTGGCAGCTTCAAAAGGGAAGCTGAAGAATAACAGCAAGAAAGGATGATTAACATGATGCCAGTACTGACGGTAAGGGAGCTGTCTGCTTCTTATCGGAAAAATCAGGTGTTGAACAACGTGCAATTTAATATTAAGCCAGGAACGATGACGAGTATTGTCGGGCCGAATGGTGCGGGCAAATCTACGCTCTTAAAAGTGATTCTTGAGCTTCATCCGAAGCTGTCAGGAAACGTCTCGTTCTTTGGATCGACCTACAATAAGTCCAAATCACGCATTGGCTACGTGCCTCAGCGGGGTTCCGTTGATTGGGACTTCCCGACGAATGCGCTTGATGTCGTGCTGATGGGGCTGTACGGACAGATCGGCTGGTTCAAGTGGCCGAAGAAGAGTGACAAAGAAAAGGCGCTTGCTGCTTTATCCCAGATGGGCATGGCAGACTTTGCGGATCGGCAGATCAGCCAGCTGTCAGGCGGGCAGCAGCAGCGGGTATTTCTAGCAAGAGCGCTTGTGCAGGATGCGGATCTGTACTTCTTAGATGAGCCTCTCGCTGGTGTTGATGCTGCAACGGAAAGAGCCATTATGGATACACTCAAGGTGCTGAAGGAGAAAGGCAGAACGGTGATGGTCGTTCATCATGATTTGCAAACCGTCGAGGATTACTTTGATCATGTCCTCATGTTGAATCGAACGGTCGTCGCGCATGGAGCCACCAAGGAAACCTTTACGAAGGAAAATATATATCGCACCTACGGCGGTACGCTGCGCTGGATGGGAGAGAAGCTCGGATGATGTTTTCTTTGTCCTTCAATGCGCAGTGGGTTCTGCTAAGCACCTTGATCCTTGGTATGGCTGCAGGCATTATGGGCTGCTTCGCTTATTGGAAACGGCAAAGCCTTATGAGCGATGCTTTGTCCCATGCTGCTCTGCCTGGTGTAGTTGTCGGCTTTGCCCTTATGGGAACCAAAAGTCTCCCTGTTATGATTGCAGGAGCAGCAGCTAGTGCGCTGCTTGGAGCACTGCTTATTCAATGGATTCGTTCTTCAAGCCGTGTGAAGGAAGATGCGGCAATGGGGATTGTGTTGTCGGTATTCTTCGGTCTTGGCATCATGCTGCTTACGATCGTGAATCGGATGCCAGGCGGCAACCAAAGCGGTCTTGACAGCTTTATCTTCGGTCAGGCGGCTTCTATGGTTCGAAAAGATGTCTACATTATGGCAGGAGTGGCCTTGCTTGTCCTCTTGATTTCTATTATTGGGTTCAAGGAATGGAAGCTGTTCTTATTTGATCCGGGCTTTGCAAGAGGTCTAGGATTATCCAGCCGCTGGATGAACAGCATCTACATGGCTGTACTCGTGCTTATTATCGTAATCGGCATTCAAGCTGTTGGCGTTATCTTGATGTCGGCTCTCTTGATCATACCTGCCGTAAGTGCTCGTTACTGGACCAATTCCTTTCTTTGGATGGTTGTGCTGTCTGGATTGTTTGGAGGAGGAGCAGGAATGGTGGGAACGTATATCAGCACATTGGGCAAAGGATGGCCGACGGGGCCGTTTATCGTCCTTGCGGCATCAAGTTTGTTCCTGGTTTCATTAGCGTTTGGCGTTCGCAAGGGTTTGTTGGTTGTCTATTTGCAGCAGCGAGCCCAGAAGAAGATTCATGTTCAATCCATGTCGCATGCTCAGGCGACTGAAAGGGGGAGATGACCACATGAGCTACACAGGTTGGATCTTGCTTACCGCCTCTTTGGTGGGACTCTCCTGCGGTTTCATCGGTGTATTATTGATTCTTAGACGCATGGCAATGATGGCTGATGCGATCAGCCATACCGTCCTGCTTGGGATCGTGACAGCCTTCCTCGTTACTCGAGAGCTAAGCGGCATTCATATGCTGATTGGTGCCATCATTGCAGGATTATTAACAACCGTGCTCGTGCAATGGTTCCACGAGCGCGGCGTACAGCAGGAAGCCTCGATCGGCGTTGTGTTTACTTCCTTGTTTGCGATTGGAGTCGTGCTGATCGCAACTCAGGTCGGCAATGCGCATCTGGACGTTAAGCACACCCTTATGGGTGAAATCACCTTTATTCCTTGGGAGAAGACACATATCCCATGGATTGGTGAGGTGCCTGAAGCCGTTGTTATGCTGTCGGCAGTGCTGTTGGTTGTCATGATTGCGATTTTAGCCTTTTATAAGGAATGGAAGATTACTTCCTTCGATCCTGCGCTCGCCGCAAGTCTAGGTATTCCCGTTGTATTGATGCACTATGTGTTTATGTCGCTTGTATCAGTCACAACTGTAGCGGCCTTTGACGCGGTCGGCGCGATCATGGTTGTCGCGATGCTGATTACCCCAGCGGCTGCAGCTTACCTATGGACGGATCGATTAGGAATCATGCTCGTACTAAGCGGTTTGTTTGGTGTGATCTCTGCCATCTTGGGATATTATATTGCAGCATGGCTAGATACCTCCATCTCAGGATCAATGGCATTTGCAACTGGCTTGATCTTTATGATCAGCTTCATTGGCTCGCCAAAGCACGGTGTTGTCGCGAAGTGGATACGTCCACAGATGCTCTCATCGTAAGTGAAGCATGAAAGGTGTGAATCAACATGCCTACCCCTGGTATGGAGGACTACCTTGAACAAATGTATATACTGACATTAGATCGAGGCTATACTCGTGTAACGGACGTGGCAGAAGCGCTCGGCGTGCATACTTCCTCAGTATCGAGAATGGCAAGGAAATTAGGCGCCAGCGCTTATATTGTATACGAGAAATATGGCCGACTGTCGTTGACGGAAAAGGGCCTGACAGCTGGCAAGCGGCTGCTTGAGCGGCATGAGATCCTAGAGCAGTTCCTAGAACTCGTAGGTGTTCCTGATCCCAGTATTGTAGATGAAGTGGAGAGAATGGAGCACTATATAAGCTGGAGCACGATTAACCGAATTCATGAGCTCGTGCAGTGGTTCCATGTGAATCCAGAGCACAAGAGCAGACTGCAATCGCAATTAAAGGAATATATCGATGAATCTTCTTGATTGAAGGCAAGAATAAAGCCTGAGCCCTGTGTGCGGACTCAGGCTTTATTGCCTTTACAATAACTTATTAGAATAATCAACTTCTGAATCACTTGAATGCCTTGTGTTCCTTCCATACCTTCATTATGATGAAATGGATTCACTCACTTTTTACATCGAATTGAAGGAGAACGACGATTATATGACATCGAACGATTCCACTTATGCAGCTCCTCAAGACAGCGATCAGAAGCGCAGTCAGAAGAAAAGTGTATGGGAAGTATTGTGGGTTTCCTTTAAGCTTGGACTCACATCCTTTGGCGGACCTACAGCTCACCTCGGTTATTTTCATCATGAATACGTACAACGACGAAAATGGCTTGATGAAAAGGCATATGCGGATTTAGTCGCATTGTGCCAGTTTCTCCCAGGACCCGCGAGCAGTCAGGTCGGCATCGGAATTGGCTTGACTCGTGCAGGCTTGCTTGGAGGGCTTGCAGCATGGCTTGGTTTCACCCTGCCATCAGTCGTTATTCTCATTGCCTTTGCGATGCTTGTAGGTGGAGGGTCTGTGGAAAGCTATGGTTGGCTTAAGGGGCTTAAAATTGTTGCTGTTGTGATTGTGGCGCAAGCAATTCTAGGAATGGGAAAAACACTTGCTCCTGATCGAATCAGGATGAGCATCGTGGGGATAGCAGCCGCTATTGCACTCGTATGGGCCTCGCCAATCAGCCAAATTGTTATCATAATGGCTGCAGCGGTAGTTGGATGGTTCTTGTACCGACAGCAGCAGGTGAAGGAGACGACCGCATTCGCTGTACCAATAGGACGAACGATTGCAGTAAACAGCCTCATTCTCTTCGGGGTGCTTTTAGTTCTACTGCCGCTTATGCGCATGTGGACGGGAAGCGACTGGGTTGCAATGATCGACAGCTTTTATCGCTCAGGCTCGCTTGTTTTTGGCGGTGGTCATGTCGTTCTGCCGCTGCTTGAGCGCGAACTCATACCGATGGGCTGGTTAAGTGAGAATGAATTTTTAGCGGGATATGGTGCTGCTCAGGCCGTTCCGGGACCGTTGTTTACCTTTGCCGCCTATCTAGGCGCCATTAGCAATGGCATCTTCGGGGCTGTTGTTGCGACCTTGTCGATCTTTCTGCCGGCTTTCCTGCTTGTGGTCGGCGTGCTGCCTTTTTGGAACCACATTCGCAGGCTGCCCTATGTACAAGCCATGCTGATGGGCGTGAACGCTGCAGTGGTTGGGATCCTCCTTGGGGCTTTGTATGATCCGATATGGGTGCAGGCGATTAACGGCACAATGGAGTTTGTTTTGGCAGTTTTCTTATTTATACTGCTTGTATGCTGGAAGCTTCCTCCTTGGATGATCGTTGCAGGAGGAGCACTTGGCGGCTGGGTATTGCTGTAAAGCTAATAAGACCTTTCGATCTAGGGGATGTTCCCATGACGAAAGGTCTTTTATTGGTTTGTTATGCTCCTCTGAGATTGCAGCGTCGTGCTAAATACTAATCCTCTAATTGAAGCAAAGGGAGCTTTACGGTAAAGGTTGTGCCATCTCCAGGAGTGCTCTCCACATGGATGGAGCCATTATGGTTATGTACGATGTTCTGTGTAATCATATAACCGAGACCTGTTCCTGTTTCCTTGGTGGTATAAAAAGGCTGTCCAAGGGATTGGAGCTGTTCGGTTGTCATCCCGCTGCCTTGATCCTGTACTTGGATAAGCACCTCGTAAGGCGAAGATTCAATTCGAATCCATATGCGGCCATTATTAGTCATGGCCTCGATGCCGTTTTTCAATAAATTAATAAAGACTTGTTTAATTTGATTGGCCTCGCCTTGAATCCAGACCGACTCTGATGATGTGATCATCTCAAGCTCAATGTTTTTGAAGGCGGATTGGACCTTCATTAAAGTAACGATCTGAAAAATGAGCGGCACAATATCGAGCGGACGGCTTCTGACGCTTGACTGTGGCTTTGCCAGCACGAGCAATTCCCCAACGATCAGTTCAATGCGCTTCAGTTCGGACTCAATAATGTCAAAGTACATTTCTTTGTTGCGCTGATTTGATCTCATAAGCTTTAAGAATCCATTTATTGAGGTAAGTGGATTTCTAATCTCATGGGCGATGCCTGCCGCTAGCTGCCCAGCAGTGTTAAGCTTCTCTGATTGCATAAGCCGCTCTTCTTCGATTCGCTCCTTCGTAATATCCTTGAAAATACTGACTGCGGCACGATCACCTTTATAGGTAATCATAATGGTGAATCCGTTGACGAACTTCTGCGTATCGTCCATGCAGTGAATAAGGTAGGTTACGATGCCAAGCGGCTTGCCTTGGGCATGTCTTGCGCGTCGCTTCATAATCTCATCGTGATAATTGTTGTCGACGATGTCTTGCGTCGCCTTGCCTATAAGCTCCAGCTTGCTCTTAGCATGAATCATCTCCAAGGCTGCTGGATTGACATCTTGAATGACCCCTTGCTTCGTAATAATGACGGCAAGGGGCAGATCGGCCAGCAGTGTATTCAAGACATCGTCGCTTTCATATAGCTGGCTCTCCTTATGCTTTAGCTTGGTCTCAAGGCGAAGCAGCTGGCTGACATCTTGAAACTGTACCAGATAGCAGGTTGCGGCGTGTGTAGGAATACGTGCAAACGTTACCTTCATATAAAGGTGCATCGTTTTGCCTGAAGGGTGGAGATACGTGCATGTAAGCTCACAGAAGTCCTCTTGTGCATGCATGGTTTTAGCAGCAGTCAAAATAGAATCGAGTATAGGGCTCCATTCCTCCCCGAATGGAATCTGGGAAAGCAGTTCATGTTGTCGATAACCCCAAAGGTCGCACAAGGCGTCATTTACCTTTAAGATCTGACCCTCCTTAGAGAGTAAAGCCATGCCTGTTAAGGCATGTGTAAACACAACCTCATAACCTTCGATCAGATCCGGCAGCACTGCAAGTCTCCTCTCAAATCTTAAATAGGTAATGAATGGTAGATTCTATTATAATCGCCGGATTCATGTCCCACAATCCTACGAATGATACTTTCTTGCTTTTTATGGGAATAACATCACAACGAGGAGAGGGCTCAAGGCTGGCAATGCCTTGATGGAAGCTGGATAATAGGTTACAATGCATTTCAAATAGATTACACCATGCAAGGGGGACTAAGACGTGAAAAGACAAAATGCGGATAAACGTTCTGGAACCTGTCCTTCCACTTACAAGACGTTCAGTCTCGCCCTTCAGGCTCTTGTTATTCTTGGAAAGCAATCAGGAACCTGTCCCAGCAGTGATATTGCAAAGTATCTGGATTCGGAGCCTACGGTATTAAGACGCATTCTCGCTGCCTTGGCAAAAGAGCAGATGATTGAAGCGAAAGAGGGGAGAGTTGGCGGATACCGCTTGGCTAAGGATGCTGAAGATATTACGCTAGCGGATGTATATGCTGTGCTTCACCTTCATGATGCGCGCTGCAGCAGCATGTTGGAAGCGACAGGAGATCATGCCTTCGGAGAGCAAATGAAAGCTGCGATGAAAGATGTGCTTGAAGACATTGATCAAAGCTTGATGAAGGTGCTGAACGCATATTCCATTGCAGACTTGATGGGGAAAATCAAGCTGAAATGAGAGGTTGACAATTAAAAAAATGCGCTATATACTGTGTAATAAATATCATAGTTAATTCACAATTTAACTGTGCAAATAAATGCACAGATATAGGGTAGGAGGAATTATTTATGTCCGTACAAGTAAGCCAAGATTTCCACCAGGTGGTTAAAGAACGCCATTCCGTTCGCTATTATGATCCATCCGTTAAGATGACAATAGCAGAACTAGAAGAGATTCTGCACGAGGCCACTCTTGCGCCTTCCTCAAGCAACCTGCAGCCATGGCGCTTCCTGGTTATTGAAGATCAAGCGCTGAAGGAGAAGCTGCTTCCCATTGCTTTCAATCAGAAGCAAGTAGTGGATGCTTCTGCAGTGATCGCGGTATTTGGCGATCTCAAATGGTATGAAAGAGGCGAGCAAATCTATTCGGCTTCTGTTGATGCTGGCTATATGACGGAGGAAGTGAAGCAGCAATTCGTTGGAACAGCAGAGAATGTATACCGCAATATGGATGAGGCTAGAAAGAAAAGCATTGTTCATATCGACGGCGGCCTTGTCTCCATGCAGCTTATGCTGTCTGCAAGAGCAAGAGGCTATGACACCGTCCCAATGGGCGGCTTCGATGGCGTAAAATTCAAAGAAGCGTTCAACGTGCCTGAGCATTATGAGAACATTATGCTGATTGCGATCGGCAAGGCAGCACAGCCAGGACGTCCAACTGTTCGTCTTCCGCTTGACCAAATCGTTTCTTGGAATGAGCTGTAAGATCTCGCTGTTCGCTTCTAATCAAATATGTTCGTACAAAAGGACCTCTACATTCACTCCGGTGGATTAGAGGTCCTTTTATATGTATGGGTATTCCTGGGTTATACAAATTTCCAGTACTTTTGAAACTGCTTGTTACATAGCTGGATTGACGGTGCCAAGCCTTTGATAGAGTCGTCTTAGCCTTTATTCAGCTGTCGATAGGCGGTGGGCGAGATCGACATCACGCGGCTGAATTGGCGCGAGAAATAGTACGGATCATGAAAGCCAAGCTGGGCAGCGATATCCTTGATTGATCGATCGGTCATATCCAATTCACGGCATGCGCGCTGAATCTTCATGCGCAATAAATAATCAATGGGCGCATAGCCGGTCTGCTGCTTAAACAATGCAATCAGATATGATTTTGAGACATTGACATGCTGGGCAAGCTCCGTTAAATTCATCGTTTTATGAAGACGCTGCTTCATATATTGAATGGCTTGCATCAAGTAATCGTTCTGTTTATCGGAATGAAGCGTGTTCGTTCGATAATGATGAAGAATAGCGAGCATTTGACGTATGATCTGTGAGCCGTCCAGCATCGAGGGGACCGTCACGCCTAGCTCCAGCAGTTCCCAGCATTGCTCGAATAATATGATCCATCGTTTGAGATCTCGCGCATGAAGGGAGGCGACCCATGGGTCCTCCCCGACAAATAAGCTGACCTGACTTCCTGCCACGTGGATCCAGTATATGCTCCAGGGATCCGCCTCGTCTGCACCGTATTGGTGCGGTGTGCCCGCAGGAATGATGGCAGTGTGGCCGGGCGATAGGAATTGCCGTCTTCCATCATTGGTTTGGACCCAGCCCGAGCCCTCTACACAGCAGATGAGGATCGTTCCAAGCGCTCCAGCGCTTCGTTCACGGAAGTGATGCATGGCGTATGGGAAGAAGCCGATGTCGGTAAAGTAGATGGATTCCATGATCGGGTGATTACGGCAATGCACGGATAGAGATTCGGGTACAACCAGGATTCGTTGATTCGTGAAGCCATCAGGTTTCTTTTGTGTCATGTTCACGGTCTGTGGTCTCCATTTCGATTCGCGATATTAATCATAATATCGTCCATCTCATTTGTTATATCCTCTATTGGTTCATGCATGAGTTCATTATACAGTAGCGTTAAGGCATTGCAATCAAAAAGGAGGACATCATGGAGCAGTCAAATCAGCGAGTAAGGATGTGGGAGGATATTGTTGAGATTCCTACCTATGCCGTAGGGGCTCCAAATCCTAATCCTATGTTTTTGGAGAAGCGTGTCTACCAAGGCAGTTCAGGGAAGGTGTATCCGTATCCCGTCATTGACAAAGTCATGGATGACAAGAAGCTTAAGCCGTACACCCTCATCTTTTTGGAGAATGAATATCTTCATGTTCAGATTATTCCTGCTCTTGGCGGTCGGATCTATCGCGCACTGGATAAAACCAATCAATATGATTTCGTCTATTACAACCAGGTCATCAAGCCTGCTTTAGTCGGACTGGCTGGACCCTGGACGTCTGGAGGCATTGAATTCAATTGGCCGCAGCATCATCGCCCTAATACATTCGGCTCTGTCGAATACCACTGTGCGGTTAATGAGGATGGCAGCTGTACGGTGTGGCTAAGCGAGATTGATCGCATGTATGGAACGAAGGGCATGCATGGCATTACACTTTACCCAGGGAAGGCTTATATTGAGATTCATGGGCAGGTGTATAATCGGACGGATGTGCCGCAGACCTTCTTGTGGTGGGCTAATCCTGCCTTGGCTGCGCATGATGAGACACAGTCTGTGTTTCCTCCAGATGTGCATGCCGTGTTCGACCATGGGAAAAGAGATGTATCGCGCTTCCCCATTGCGACGGGAACCTATTATAAAATGGATTATTCGCACGGCGTTGATATTTCACGTTATCGCAATATACCTGTGCCAACTTCTTATATGGCCTATCATTCGGATTACGACTTTATTGGGAGCTATGATCACCGTGCGCAAGCAGGCACGCTTCATGTTGCCAATCATCACATCTCACCGGGCAAGAAGCAGTGGACATGGGGCTGTGGCGACTTTGGCAAGGCATGGGACCGCAATCTCACAGATGAGAATGGCCCGTATATCGAGTTGATGACGGGGGTGTATACGGATAACCAGCCTGACTTTACATGGATCATGCCGCATGAGGAAAAGACGTTCAAACAATATTTTATGCCTTATAAACAAATTGGAGCCTTGAAGAATGCGACCATCGATGCTGCGGTCAATCTCGATATCATGAATGCTGACCCATTGACGGTTCGAATTGGTGTGTATGTCACATCGGAGCAGCCTGATGCGCGGATAAGTCTAACGGGGCCAGCAGGCGAGCTGTGCACGATCGAGACTTCTTTAACACCTCAGCAGGCCTTTGTACAAGAGGTGCGGCTCAAGCATTCGCTGTACGCGCATGAGCTTGAGGTTAGCGTGCTGGATCAGCAGGGAAGCTTGCTTGTGCAATATCGTCGTGATGAACCTAAGCTGGTGGAGATCCCGGAATCAGCGAAGGCTATAGGCAGACCGGAAGAGCTGGCTAGTACGGAAGCACTGTGGCTTGCTGGCATGCATTTGGAGCAGTACCGCCATGCGACCTTCGAGCCAGAGCATTATTATGAAGAGGGACTTAGACGCGATCCGAATGATATTCGATTGAATAATGCGCTTGGCTTGCTGCTGCTCCGAAGAGGAGAATATGAAGACAGCAAGGCTTGCTTTGAACGAGCGATCGAGACCTCTACCAAGCACAATCCGAATCCCTATGATTCAGAATGCTATTATCATCTCGGTTTGTGCTTGAAGCATCTTGATCAGCCAGATGAGGCGTACCGCGCTTTTTACAAGTCGATTTGGAATTCAAACTGGCATGATCGCGGCTATTATCAGCTTGCCTGTATGGACATGCGGCAGGGTGATTGGCATACTGCGCTTGAGCATGTTGATCGTTCGCTCGTTCGCAATTACCGCAGCACGAGGATTAGAAATGTGAAGGCCATGCTGCTAAGAAAGCTAGGTTATACGGAGAGGGCGCTTGTGCTGGCTCGTGAAACGCAAGCGATTGATCCAATGGATGCGGTATCGTTGTACGAGGAGTATTTGCTGCAAAAGGGCAGCGGGCAAGAGGAAGCAGCTGAAGAACAGCTCCAATCCTTTGTTCGCCGTCTGAACCAAGAGCCGCATCTCTATCTGGCAGCAGTGGAGGAATATGATGCTGCCGGGGGATGGGAAGAAGGGCAGCAGATCCTGCAGTTAGGGTTGAACTTAGACAGGGCATGCCCGATGCTGGCATATGTGTGCGCAGATTTTGCAGATCGCTCAGGCGATTCGCAGAAGGCGCTGCGCTTAAGCAAGCATGCCTCGATGCTAAGCCGAAGCTACGTATTTCCGAACAGCTTGCTCGAATACCGCGCTTTAATGGGAGCCTTAGATCGAGATCCTGCTGATGCGGCGGCAGCCTATTACCTTGGCAACTGGCTGTATGATAGGAAGCGGCATCAGGATGCGATCCACTATTGGGAGCAATCCGCTGCTCTTGATGGAGCACATCCAACCGTGCACCGCAATCTAGCGATTGCTTATTATAATAAGCTTCAAGATGCGAACCAAGCGAAAGCATCGCTTGAGCAGGCTGTTTCGCTAAATGAACAAGATATTCGTGTGCTGTATGAGCTTGACCAGCTGTATAAAAAGATTGGCTATACTCCTAAAGAGCGACTTGCATGCTTAGAAGCTAGGGGGGCAGATGTTGTAGAGCGCGATGATTTGTATGTGGAGTACATGACCTTGCTTAATCTGACAGGTGCCTACAAAGAAGCCCTTCGGCGAATGGCAGAGCATCGCTTTCATCCGTGGGAGGGTGGGGAAGGCAAGATTACCTCCCAGTATGTATGGTCTCATGTGGAGTTGGCTCGCATGGCGCTGCAGACCGATGATGCGAGCAGAGCCATTGAACTGCTGAACGCTGCGCTTGTGTACCCCGACAATCTAGGGGAAGGGAAGCTTGCTGGTGCTCAGGAGAATCATATTTACTATTATATGGGGCTTGCCTTCGAACAATTAAATGAGAAGCGAAAGGCAACGGATTGCTATAAGGAGGCGTCGAATGGACTCGCAGAGCCTGTCAGCGCAATGTATTACAACGACCAGCCGCCAGAGATGATCTACTATCAAGGAATGGCATGTCTTAAGCTAGGGGATGAGCAGGGAGCGAAGCGGCGCTTTCACAAGCTGATTGATTATGGGGAGCAGCATATTTTCACACCGCTTGCGATTGATTACTTCGCGGTATCCCTTCCGGATTTTCTCGTGTTTGAGGAAGACTTGAACAAGAAGAATGAGGTGCACTGCCGATTCATGATGGGTCTAGGGTACCTTGGCATGAAGGATTATTCACGCGCGCTAGAGCAATGGCAGCAGGTGCTGAAGCTTGAGCCTTGTCACGTGGGCGTTAATCTCCATATGAAGCTTATTCCATGAAAGGGTGATGAACATGTCGACATTCACAATTGAGGGAAAGCAGTTTCTGTATAATGGAAGTCCGGTTCGAATCATCGGCGGAGCCATGCACTATTATCGAATTGTTCCACAATATTGGAAGGATCGTCTGCTGAAGCTGAAGGCTTGCGGATTCAACACGGTGGAGACTTGTGTGCCATGGAATCTGCACGAGCCTGAAGAAGGGAGGTTCAACTTCGAGGGCATTGCTGATATTACCCGCTTTATTGAGCTCGCGCATGAGCTGGGCCTCTTTGTTATTATTCGCCCAAGCCCGTATACGTGCGCAGAATGGGAGTTCGGCGGTTTTCCTGCATGGCTGCTGCAGCACTCCGATATTCAGCTTCGAAGCTCCGATCCTTATTATCTAGAGAAGGTGGATCATTATTACGATGTGCTGATGGAGAAGTTCAGACCTTACTTGTGCACGCAAGGCGGACCGATTATCGCCATGCAGATTGAAAACGAGTACGGGAGCTATGGCAATGACAAGGCTTATCTGGAGCATTTGCGAATAGGGATGATCAAGCGAGGGATTGATGTCCTTCTTTTTACTTCAGACGGCCCTACGGATTATATGCTGCAAGGCGGTACGCTTCCTAATGTTCTTGCTACTGTGAACTTTGGTTCGCGTCCAGAGCAGGCGTTTGACAAATTGCTTGAATATCAGCCTGACAAGCCGGTCGTCTGCATGGAATACTGGAACGGTTGGTTCGATCACTGGGGCGAGGAGCATCATGTCCGTGATCATGCCGAGGTTGCAGAGGTGCTGGATCGCATTTTGGCATCTGGAGCATCGGTGAATTTCTACATGTTCCATGGCGGGACGAACTTCGGCTTCTACAACGGCGCCAACTATTCAGACAAATATGAGCCGACGGTAACAAGCTATGATTATCACGCGCTGTTAAATGAAGCCGGGGATATTACAGAGAAGTACTTGGCTATTCGAGAAGTGATCGGGAAGTACGTGGAGCTGCCCGACATTCCGCTTCCCGCGCCTGCGCCAAAAATGAGCCTCGGTCCCATTCAGATGACAGAGCAGGCAGGCTTATTTGAATCTCTTGATCGACTGTCTCAGCCAATTAATAGTCCTTATCCTGTCACGATGGAAAAGCTTGGGCAGGACTATGGGTTTATTTTATACGAAACGAATATTCCGGGGCCGTTGGGAAAAAGCAAGCTGGCTGTTCAAGAGATACGCGACCGCGCGATCGTATACTTGAATGGCGAATATCAGGGCGTAATCGATCGCAATACGCACGACCCTTCTCTTCAAGTATCTGAAACGGATATCCTGCTGGAAATTCCAAAAGGCGGTGCGAAGCTGAGCCTCCTCGTTGAGAATATGGGGAGAATCAATTACGGCTGGAAGCTCAAGGACCCGAAGGGGATTACGGAAGGGGTGCGTCTTGGCCAGCAATTCTTGTATGATTGGACCATCTATTCGCTTCCGTTGAAGGACTTATCGGCTTTAAGGTTTGAGCCAGCTCCGATGGAACCTGACAATACGCTCACAGGTCCGCGTTTTCATAAAGCAACGATTACGCTGGACCACATTGCAGATACGTTCTTGCAGCTCGAGGGGTGGACGAAAGGAGCAGCCTATATCAATGGCTTTAATCTTGGCCGTTATTGGGAAGTGGGGCCGCAGAAGACGCTGTATGTGCCCGCGCCATTGCTTCGTGAGGGGGATAATGAGCTGATCCTATTCGAGCTTCATGGCACGGATGCTCCTGTTGTGTGTCTGCAGGATGTTCCTGATCTCGGATAATCGGTCCTCTGGCTCTTGTTCATTCTCGAAGATAAAGCTATAATTCTATAAGTCTGACAGAGACAACGGGGTATGCGCTCCGTTGTTTTCTGTTTTTCAATCGTTAACGAAAATAACCTGACTCTAATAAACGATAATAGCTATCGAAAGAAAGTAAGGTGTGAGATGGGCTCTAAATGGGTGAAAATTGTATCAATCGGACTTTTTATCGCACTGCTCTATGCTGTTTTGCATGCGGAACCTCTTAAAAGCTTGCTGCATGTTGATCTGAGGGAGATTCAGAATTATGCCGAAGGCAACACGATCTTTTTGCTTGTGGTCATGCTGATCATCATGATCATTCAGAATGTATTTACACTGATTCCGTTGATTCTCGTCATTTCGTCCAATATTACATTGTTTGGGTTCGGGTATGGATTCCTATGGAGCTGGCTGACAAGTGTGGTTGGCGGTGTTCTGGTTTATCTGGCTGCTCGATATTGGTTGAAAGATTTCCTCGTTCGCCTCATTCAGTCCAGATGGAAGAAGGAAAAAATGGATCAGCGCAGCTTTGCGTTTGTATTTATTGGGCGTGTATTTCCTTTTGTACCGACAAGCTTGATTAACATTGCATCTGGGGCAAGCAATATACCGCTTCGCGATTTTGTGCTTGGCACGCTGTTTGGCAACCTGATCTACTTTTTCATCATGTCTTTGCTGGCGCACGGGGTAATCTCGGCAGACGGCGTTTCTTTGCTGGTCGCTGTTGGTATCGGTATCGTGACGGCTGTGCTGTATCTGCTCTATAAACGAAAAAAGAATAAGGAGCAGCAGGAGCTGCCCTTGTAGTTCATATGGGTGAAGCCATAATTTAAAGGGTTATTTGAAGCGCAGATTATTAGGCCATCCAGCCTTCCAATCCGCTTCCTTATAATGTTTGTGTGTTGTCCGTGAAAGTAGAGCGTTCTAATCCAGAAGACCATGGGGATTAGGACGCTCTTTTTTATATAGGGGACCCAAAAAAGTGCTAAGCATGTGAGTTGACAGGTTGACCGATAACATGAGAGCTTGGGCTGTCTTCATTGATCACATGGAAGCCGTATGAAAGGGCTTCACCTGTATATGACGCCGCAGCAGGAACCAGGCTGCGGATAAGAGAAGCAGCATCGTGGCTGACAGCAGTGTAATTCCCTGCGTGCTGTAAGTCTCGATTAAAGTAAAGGCGGCTAGAGGCCCTAAGGCGGCTCCAACATCCAAAATAGTGGTATAAGTGGTCATGTAGGCGACAGTATGGGTTCCCTGAGCAGCCGCATCGGCAGCTAATGCATCCGAGAGGGTATTAAGAGCAGTATTGGCTGCTAGAACCATGATTAAGAAGATCATCCAAGCGGCAAAAGGCAAGGGCAGCGACAAGAACAGCATTCCAGCAATCGCCAAGACTAACGTTACAAAATAAAGCGGAAGCCTGCCGCGCGGTCCGTCTGACCAAGCTCCAATGAGAGGCGACAGCAACGGCGTCCAGCCCCAGCGAAGCGCTTGGACTACTCCAGCAATAGACGCGGCTCCCATCGCAAAGCCAGCAATGATGAGACCTTCTGCGCGGTGAGAGAGCTGAATATCAATCAGGCTGCTTAAGGAAGCATTCAGCAATCCTTGGAAGAGGAATGCAATGATTAAGCCAGAACACAGCGTAAGCAGAGCGTAGGGATGCAATAGCCCTCTTCTGAGTGCTTGCTTGGTCGGCTCCTTCGAAGAAGAACTTGGCTTGGTTTCGTGTGAGGTTGTGAACAGCCATGCCAGAGGAAATCCAAGCGCCGTAATGATGCTCAGCACGAGAGCGACCATTCTTACGCCGAGGAGATCCGCAAACACACCTCCAGCCAGCATGCCGACTAAGCTGCCGAGCGCGATGATGCCGTTATAGCTGCCGAGCAAGTGCCCCCGATCCTCGGTGCTGACTTCAAGCACTGTTAGATAGCCGCCTATGCGAAGCATAGACCATGCTGCTCCCCAAGCCGCTCTTGCAATCAGCAGCATCCAGAAGCCGCTTGCAATGGCAAAGGCAAGCGTGGTCAGACATGCAATGACAACCGCGATAAGGATGCCCGTTCGCTTCGGCAGCCAGCTGTAAGCCCACCCGACGAGAGGATTCAACGGAAGCCGCACCATGCGGTTTATGGACAGCAATATGCCAACCTGCCATAGTCCTTGCAAACCGAAGGATGCCCAGTAGACCGGCAGTACGATATAGAGCATGGAATCTCCCAGCAAGCAGATAGCCGTTACCCATGAGATTATTCGAACCGTACGTCGATTCTGTTCTGAGCTCCTCATATGGAATGACCATTATGTTCCGATGGCTGATACGTCCAGCCATGGTCGCCATGGTAGATCATCTGCTTCAACATGCCCCCGTCGACCCGTATATTTTCGCCTGTAATAAATCCACTTTTTTCACTGCACAAAAAGAATACGAGATTAACGATATCCTGTGTCTGGCCGACTCGGTCAACCAGATGCTGAAGGCGATCTGACGCTGTGAGTGCAGATGGATCGCCACTTGTGTCAATCCATCCCGGACTGATTGCATTTACGCGTGCTCGACCAGCTAGGCTAATGCTGAGTGCATGAGGAAGCGCAAGAATGCCGCCTTTTGCGGCAGAGCAGCTCTCCGTGACTGCTTGAGACATGCCGCCCGTTACGACGGCAACTCTATGATGACATTCCACGTTAAGGATACCTCCTGTCGTTCATTTGGTGTACGAGTAGTCTATACCTCGAAGCGCCTGCTTAACAATGGAGGATTATCTTCAAATTATAGCTAATTGCCGCTTTAACGGAATGTTGTGCTTCCAAAGCAAGGAATGGAGCAGGAGAAGACATATGCGAAGGCGTGCTTGCTGTGTTGATGCTAGTTGACGAGAGATAAACAAGTTGCTATACTACAAATCGTAAATATTACGAATAATTAGTGATGAATGTTAGCTGCAGCACTGTAAGATGTGCCAGTGGGTTCTGTTCGAGCGATTCTTCGAAAGGTGGTGGGGTTATTATTATCTTGAATCCTGAGGGGAAGAAGCGTTCTCAGGCTGTCAGCTTCGTTCTCCCAGCGCTGCTGCTTGTTGCTCTGATAGGCTGGTTGATCGTTCAGCCAAGCGGCTTGCAGGCAGCCTCCTGGCGGTCGCTGACCACCGTATTTGTCAGCATTCTGCTGGAGGCGCTGCCCTTTTTAGTTCTAGGCATCTTTATTTCTTCCCTTATACATATTTGGGTGTCTCCGGAATGGCTGGCTCGTCTCACGCGCCACTTTTCGTTATTTCCGCTGCTTATACTTGCTGCCTTGGGGGGGATTGTCCTGCCCTTATGCGAATGCGGCATGATTCCGATTGTCAGAAAGCTCGTTCAAAAGGGACTGCCTGTTCCTGTTGCGATAACGTTTATGATGGCAGCGCCTGTGCTCAATCCAATCGTCTACTCGTCAACGGTCATTGCATTCCCGACAGAGCCTCAGATGCCGATTGCACGCATGATAACAGCCTTTGTTGTTGTCCTTATCATCGGAATGGTCGTTGCTTGGCTTGATCGAAGCAATCGGGCTCGGTTAGAGGATAGGACGCACAAGGATAAACATGAACATCCAAGCCGTCCAGCACAAGCGAAGCTGATGGAACGTCTAGGACATGCTCTACACCATATGGGGCAGGAGTGGAAGGAAACCTCGTATTTTCTTATTTTCGGCGCCTTCATAACGGCGTTATTTCAAGTATCCGAGGCTAGAGAGTGGCTGCTGCAATGGATTCTACTTCATCCTTGGGCAGATCACGGGATATTTATGGGACTTGCTTATGTTCTATCGCTGTGCTCAACCTCAGATGCGTTCGTTGCGGCTTCCTTTGCCCAGTCATTTCGACCAGAAGCCCTGCTTAGCTTTCTCGTATTTGGCCCGATGATGGACATGAAGATGACGGTCATGATGCTGACGATGTTTCGTACGAGATTCATCCTTCTGCTGACTCTGCTGCTTGCCATCCTCATTCCTATTGCTTCAACGATGCTATGGTCTGTGCTGTCATCATGAGGCGGGTGGTATGCTTAGTAGACATTGACAATTTGGTGTAACGGCTCAAGAGAGGACTTAGTATCGGCAGGTCGCCGATTGGTTCCGAAACACGATTAATTGGCTGTATAAATGGACTGTTAATATCGAAATGATATCGATTCAACGAGTGAATCAATGAGAGGTGATCTAGCAATGACGAAGCGTTTAGGCCAACGGCTCTTGGAATTTGTACCGGGCTGCTTGCTGCTTGGCTGGGGCATCTTTGTCTATTGGCTCCATCGGGATGAACTGCTGACCTTGTATATCTCGCGCCGTGTGGAGTGGATGGTGCGACTTGCCGCCGCAGGCTGTTATGTATTAGGTGGCTTGCTGATTATTCAAGCCTTGTTCAAGAAGAACTCGCAGACACATGCGCACGATAACTGCGGTTGCTCCTGCTCGCATGAAGACCCGAGTGATGAGCCGCCCTCCTTGTGGCAGGCAAGCCAGACGATCAGCCTTGGCATTCTCCTTCTCCCCTTTATACTTTCTTGGCTATGGCCGCCAGCTGCTCTCGGCAGTCAGACTGCTGCTCTGAAGGGAGTCGATCTTGCTCCCTCCAGCATTTTTACGGAGCGGTATGCGGATAATCGCCTTCCGGCTGTTGATGAACGCCTTTCTGTCGAGATCGAAGAAATCGAAGGTTCGCTCGAAGACGAAATGGAGTTTGTCCAAGTTGAGGTTCCTGATCAAGACGACTTGCGGGCGGCGAATCCATCAATGGAGTCAACAAATGTGATGTTTCCTTCGGATGCTTTTACGAAGCCTTATGCGGTTTATGCAGAGAAGCTGATTCAAGAAGAGGAAATCATCATCAGCGAGAAGCATTTTATCGAGACGATCATGACGCTTGATCTGTATCGGGACAAGTTCTATGGCAAGCGAGTGCGGCTAGAGGGCTTTGTCCATCATATGACAGGGATGAAGGATGATCAACTCGCAGTTACTCGCTTTGCGATGCAGTGCTGTGCTGCGGATTCAACGCCTTACGGACTGCTGGCTGTGAACGATACGGACCATATGCTGCAGCGTGATGAATGGATTGAGGCTTCCGGCATCCTTCGTGAAGGCAGCTTTCAAGATCATGATGTCATGGTGCTTCACGTCGATCAATTGCGAAAAATCGAGCCAAAAAGCGATCCTTACGTCTACCAGGACTTAGAGTTCGGACTCTAAGGGAAATTTCTACTGCACACGAGATAATAGGGGTCTTGTCATTTTCAGCATGGCGCAGTTTCTGTGCATGCCCCTTATCTAAACGGAGTATCAGCTGAGATCGTCGTGGTATATTCGATATAGCTTGAGCCGCTCCAGCAGCTGCAAGGACTGCTCTTGTAGAATGGGGATCCTCCAAACACCTTTAAGCCTGCTTCTGTATCGCAAGATACGGAGGTAAGCCTGAAGGTGTTTTTTCGTATAAAGGGAAAGGGGTAGGGCGCATAAGCATGCTTCAGGACAAAGGTTCATATCCTTGGCAGCGAAAAGAATAAGTGTTGATGTAAGGATGAGTATGCTGCTTGGGATATACAGCAGGATTGATGATTTCATCTTCTTATGCAATCCCAGTATATGGTATCATTAAGGGATCACGACTTACATGATGAGTGTTAATATGGCTGTTAGGTTTTAAATTTAATCCTATCTTTGTCATAACCGATCAAAGAAGATGGGACCATTTAAGTTTCACTATTATGAATGAAGCATGTTAAAGGAGGTCAAGCATGAATGTTATCATACAGCATATGCCTGTAAATATTCTATCGATATGGTTCAACATAATGGGATGGGGAATGATCATCCTGTGGATCATCATACGCTATCGCAAACAGAAGGAGAAACCAGCGATATGGAAAGCGGTGCTCGCTGCACTGGCAGGGATAATCTCCTTTTCATGGAACATGATGCTGATGGATATGGTGGTCAGGATTGCAGTCCTTCCGTTAGGGGTTTGGATCTTGCATTTCTTTTTGCGAAAGCATCGATATGAGATTTACTGCCAATATGCATGGATTGGATTTTGGAGCAATTATATTTTTCTAGCGGCAATGCTATTATCCACGATGATTCATAGTGTGATGTATCCTATAAATAATGCAGACACCTATCTTGCAAATGTAGAGCAGGCCGTGCTGATTCCTACTCATCCTACAGCACCCCAAGCAGTTCTTCATCCTAAGCAGCTGCGATCCCTCATCCCTAAGCTGGAGCAAGCAGAGGATCAAACGTACACTTGGTATTCTCAAACGAGTACTAAAGGAAAACCTGATTATCAAATGGAGCGTTTCCCTTACGTGGTGATAAATACGCATGCGAGATGGGGGAGCGGCCTTCAATCGATGGTGTATCTTGAAAGGGATGGAAAAGGACTGTTGATCACGACAGAAAAACGGCAATTCTACTACCGCTCTGAGGAACCGCTGGTTGAGATGGGGGGAGGAGAATAATGCTGCAGAAAAAGAAGATCGCGCTGCTGTTGAGTGCTGTCATCATTCTTGTCATTATTAGAGCAGGTTATATGTATCTCGATCATCATCCCAAGCCATTTCCTAGTCATGAGGCAGCGGTAGGCGAGATGGGCCGATCCAATAAGAACGTTATTCAAGAAATACTTGAAGTGATCCATATCGATGATGCTCATGTCGTCGTTCCTTTTGTCAGTGAGAATAATGAGTATGGAATTGGACTATGGAAGTGGGAAGTGTTTAGTTGGAAGCTGAAAAAAATAGAGCAGCGCGGCGAACCCTTCCTATGGAAGCTTAAGGAGAAGGACCCTTCGTCACACGTCCTGATCTGGAACATGAATCCTAGCGGTCAGATTAGCGCAATTGATTACTATCTTATGCGGGAGCGAAGCTATTATGGCACCGATGAGCATAACACGTATCAACCGAGAATCCAGCTCAAGCATCGGGTAGACGCGAGTACAAAGAGCTACGGGGCGATCCAGCTGCCAGAGGTCTGGCTTCAGCTGTTGGAAGACGAGCGAGCTGCGAATCGTTCAAGCGAATCTTTCAGCCTCTTTTCTTCGTTCAGTCCACGGTCATCAATTGCAATTAACTGGCTTCCTCGTTCAGCAGCTGGCGAATTCGTCTTTCCGAAGCATACGGTAAATGGCGGTTCCTATGTGCTCTCGGACGTGTCAACAAGCCCAGTCTACATTATTGATCCCCATGACCTCGAATAACGCGCAGAAGTTCACGAACCCATGGTATATTAGGGAATATACGCAGTTCGTGAATTTCTTCATTTTTTGTGGGATTTGCGAAGTTCGTAGATTAGATGTTAGGTGAAATCGCAGTAAACATAAATTTTTTGAGGTGCACACTGTGGGATTAGAATATAAGACCAATGAATGCTGTGATGTCAAAGAAGTAGAAGAAGTGTTTAATAAATCTGGTATCAGAAGACCAGTGGGAGATACTGAACGAATTCAGCGCATGATCGATAATGCGGATGAAATTATAACGGTAAGAGATGGAGAAAGACTTATTGGAATCTTAAGAGCTATTACTGACTATTCCTATTGCTGCTACATATCAGATATTGCCGTAGATAAAGATTATCAAGGACTAGGAATTGGTAAAGAACTAATTAGGGTATTACGGGAAAGATTGGGAGAAGAAGAGGTTCAATATATTTTAACGTCTGCGCCTAAAGCTGTAGGCTTTTATGAGAAGATTGGGTTTGAGAGAGCGGATAAAGCATTTGTTATAAAGAGAAAGAAGAATTAAACACATTTTGGGAGAAGATCGAAGAGGTCTGCGACATCATCTAACACCGTGTTCACGCATCGGGCATTCGCCCTCGGTCTGGCAGAGGGATTTTGGGGAAGTGGAAGCAGCCAGACACATCCGCACCGACTAAGCGCATCGCGCCCGGGCCTTCGGCCCTTAAGTCGGTGGGACGTCGTGAACACAACACGTTATGCGACATTCTTTTATGAGGTGAAGTAAATTGAAGAATACTATAATCCGTGATATTAGATTATTTGAAGAAAAAACTCGAAGTTCTTTTCCAAGCTATATTGGAGAGATTTATTCTATTGACAAATCAATTCATTTTCTAAGTGACAGATATTCAAGAAAACTAAGAGAATTAGAATTTGTCACTAGAGACTTTCATCATTTATATATTGTACTAACACCATTTTTGGCTGAGGGAGAGATTGAAGAATCGGCAAATAGACCTGAAAAATGGATGAAACTTTACTATATTGGAGTTTCACCTGATCTATTTAATTTAAAACCCAAAGAAGATAAAGAGAACAATATAATTGAAATTGTTACTAACGTACTAAAGTCAATCGCTATCTCAGAAGATCAACTTTGTATTGTTGATAAAGTTTTTAAGAAATTAGTAAAACTGAGAAGTAATATAGAAATCATTCATCTAACTAAGGATACTAAGAAATACACAATAATTATTAGTTATCAAATAAGACCAGAAAACAAAATATCTCGAGCATTTATTGAATGTTTGGAGAAAACAACAGGAATTAAGAGGAAATCAATTCTTATTCAACTTAAGAGTTATAAAGATATTTTTTATTTGGTATCAACTATTTCCGAATCAAATCGAATTATTATTCTAAAGCCAAGAAATTCGGAACTAGCTAATTCTCATATTAAATCTTACGAAACACCATTGAAAATAAATATTGATGAAATGCCAATTGTCTAAGTTCTTCTTTGAAGAAGAACGTCGCATAACACCATGTTCACGCATCGGGCCATTCGGCCCTCGGTCCGGCAGGAGTCCGAAGTGGATTCGGAGCAGCATTTCAGCAGCGGGGAAGTAGATTCAGCCGGACACAACCTTCCACCTAACCGCATCGCGGTCGCCCCTTCGGGGCTTAAGGTGGAAGGACGTCGTGAACAGAAGAACGTTAGACGAAATCACGAAGATTTTATAGTTAGAGAGGTAGCTTATGGATGAAATAATGTACGTTAAAATAGGAACAGCATTTAAAAGTGAGGACATGTTATCTAAATGGATTCTAGGACTTGCAATTGTACATAATGATTTGCTAACTATTAAGAAAAAGCTTCAAACTACTAGCAGAAGAAGAAATATTGATGTTCAATTTCAAGAATATCCTTCTGTGATTAGATTGCTTGCCTCCTCTCTGAGAGAAGCAATATTCTTTCTTGAAGAATCAAACAAATCTACTGATATCATAACTTATATAAATAGCTTACCTTATGAAGTTAAATTAAAATATGAAATTTTAAAATCGTTATTTAGGGATGGAAAAGATTCTGACTTGTTACAGAGATTGACGAATATTAGAAACATTACATTTCATTATTCAAAACCCAAGAGGGATGAACTAATGGTTGCTATTGAGTCACAAAAGGATAGCAGTTTTTTATTTCAAGATGACAGGGATATGTTCGTTTTTGCTGATGCGGTAAGCAATGCTTTGATGATACAAGCTTTATTTAGTAGTGAGGAAATCAATCTAGAAAATAAGGGGAATACTAAAGATATTATTTTTAAAATAAATGAATCGTTCGATACTTGCATTGAATTTTCGAAAGAAATCGTACAAATATATATTAAACAAACATGTGGGTGAATTTTATTGTCTAGGGTTCCTAAATACATCAATGTTATCTAAAATCCCCGCAGATAGACATAGACAAACATAATAAATAAAGTCTTCAAACTGGAAAGTTAGGAGAAAATAAATGCAAATAAATAACATTTCGGCATTAATTAAACTAAGACATTTATCTGCAGATGATTATAACAATGTCCTAATCTGGAGCAAGGATAACTATTTTTGTTCAGCAAATGGATGGGAGAAAAATAGAAGCCCAAATGAATTATTTAAATGGTGGCTGAATTATGTGAATAATACAACTGAAGATTTTATTCGAATGGGAATAGAATTTAATGAGAAGTTAATTGGATATGCTGATTTGGCCTGTATTAAGGATAATTCAGCAGAATTAGGTATTGCAATTGGTGAGAGTACATTGTGGGGGAAGGGACTTGGTTATCATTCAGCTATATCTATGATACAATACGCCTCAAAGAATTCAGGGATTACAGTTTTTAACGCAGAAACACACCTATCGAATATTAGATCCAGAAAAATGCTTGAGAAGATAGGATTCAAAGAAGTTAGTAGAATTGGTAGTGAAGAATACTTAGGAATAGAGAATCAACTTATACAATACAGACTAAATTTATAGATTTGAATGTGCAAACGACTAATAGATATTTTGTATGTAATTCGGGAAAGGCGGGGACTTCTTATAACATAGTATACGCTGCATTGCTAACGCTCCTTGGTCTACCCGATGAATTTTCAAGTAAGTGAAGTCAGACAGATAACCCTGCAATGCCTAACCGTGCCGCGGCTGTCGCTCCCTTAAGGCAGTGAGGGTTCGTAGATACATGACCGTTATCTGTAAGGGTTGCTATTTGAATTAAAACCATATTTAAATTAACAATACAAATCAAAGCCGTTATAAGTACGATTGTACGCAGATGTAAATAAAGGTAAAATATAACTACAATTGAATCTTGGGTGGGCATGGTTTCCCTTCGAGAGGAGGTGAAGCCATGGAAGTGAAAGACGCAATAACAATCATTTGCTCTTATAACATACATCAATAATAACAATAAGAAAAAGTAAAACCCACCCCAAGGTTGACCGCCAAAGGTGGGTTTATATCCCGAATCGACTTAGAAGGGAAAACCCATCCAAGTCAATTGTATGGACCAAGTGTTTCCCCACTTGGTCTTTCTTAAATATATATTACCATATCTGAAATGATGCATCAAAGAACTAGTTGAAAAAGAAATCATCGATAAAAATACATAGTTATCATTATGAAAGTATTTGGAAGGAGGTATCTCCATCAGATAACACAGTATTCACGCTGCGTCGCCTTCGGCTCCTTGGTCTGTAAGAGGCGATTCGGGAAAGTGGATCCAACAGACAATCCTGCGAGGCTAAGTCTTCGACCCAGTGGCTGACGCTCCTTTAAGTCTCTCGGATTCGTGGACACACTAACGTTATATGGAATTGGGGGAAGAGCAAGCAATGAAAAAAAATATAATAAAATACAAAAAATCATTGTTTATATTTATGGGGTCTCTTCTTATTTTGATATTCATTTATTATCACAAACCAATTGAAATATATCTCGATTACCCAGCGGTTATGTATAAAGAAGAAATGTATACTAATACATCTGTTGAACTGAAAATTATTATAAGAAGACAGTTGTTCTCAAAAGATAGGATTGACGGGAGTATATTAGTTGGTGATAAATCATTTTTAGTCTCAAACAATCAGATTTATCATGAAGATGACACAATACCAGTGACGGACCCGCGTTCCCTATCAGAAATATTAAGAGAAAAAATCTACGACAAGACATTAAAACTAAATCATAGAACCCCTGAACAAGTGCCATTAAGAGTAGAAATAACAAAAGATTATAAATATCTATATGGATCGTTAGCAACAGAAGAAGAAACTAAGAGTTTTATAGCCCCGGCTAAATCTAGGGAAGATGTACTATTAATAAGTAAGATACTATTTCAAGAATCTTGACAGTTCATGTGTGTATTCCAGGAAGGCCCGGCATCCAAAACATCGATCCACGCTGCAGGCCGTTCCGTTGGACCCAACACGATGCACCTTAAGCCTCTAGGGTTCATAGATCTAAAAACGTCTACTGAAATGCGACAGAACAATTTACAAAACATATAAAAGACGAATTAAACGTAGGAGAGTGAGTCATGAAGGCTACACATTTAACAAGCATTATATGTAGTTTAATAATTGGCGCTTCATTAATCATAGGTTGTTTGATAATTTCAACGCAAGATGTAACGGTAACTAAACAGAAATTAAATATTGCAGAAGGACAAGTGAACTTAATTAACTCACCTTTGCTTAACATTAAACAAGCAGCTGAGTATCTTAACCTTACAGAAGAACAAGTAACATATATTATCCAGTCGGAACAAAGTACATTAACTAAGATGGGATCATTTTCAGGTGAAATGTTTCCATATTTCAAAATCAATAACCAAATATTTATTAGCAAAACTGATTTGACAAACTGGATAAAGGATGCAACTACACAGAGAAGAGAATATACACAAGGACTCGTAGTGCATTAAAGGCGAAATACATGCAGAGAACATATATAAATCATACGGGGTGGCAAAATGTTAGTCATTCATTGGTCTCCAGTGAATAATTCAAAACACATATTAAAAAACGGAATAAGAAAAAACCAAAGAGGAGTATATTGTTTCCCCTTAACAGGACACCGTTCGTTGGATAAATGGTGGATGAAAGCATTGAAGAGATATCGAAAAGATGGCAAAAAGTACAATGGATTTATTTTTAGAGTAGAGGAAAAAGATTTACCAGCGTATTTTGGACACTATGCCGGCGCCACTACTAAAGACCAATTTGAAAAACCAATTGATACATTGAAGGTGCTAGGAGAAGAGATACGAATTGCAAGCTTGTTTGACCAATGAAAAAGCAAGAGATGCATTTAACGCATCAAATAAAAGTGAATTATATGTGATGTATCAAGACTCCCCAAATGTATTACTATACAAAAATCCTAACAGCTTAGTTGCTGAGGATTTTGATACTGAACAAGATATTTATATTTTCGACAGAAATTATACTTGGACGTACGTTCATACACATGAATCAATGTGCGGTCCGTACTATAAGGTGAAGTAAGATTTGCAAATACTATTATGAAGTTAGAGGTGCATGCATGTTTTTTTACAGATGTCAGGATTCCCAGGATCAGGGAAGTCGACATTGGCAAGACAGATTAGCCATACAACTGGAGCTGTTATCGTCGATCATGACATTTCCAAAACTGCAATATTAAAATCGTTATCATCACAAGGATGCACGTTGGAAGGTAAAGTAATAGGACAACTGTCCTACGATGTAGATTGGTCGTTGGTGGATTATTATTTATCGAATGGTTACAGTGTGATCATGGATAGTCCTTGTTTGTACAGCAATTTATTAGAAACCGGACTTGAATTAGCAAGAAAACACAAAAAGAAGTATAAGTATGTGGAATGTTATATTGACGACATTGAACTAATTCGAAACCGATTAAAAAATCGAGAAAGACTTCTGAGCCAAATCGAAGCACCGTCATCAAAAGAAGGATTTTATAGAACTGTGAAAAACAGTAAAAATCCTGAAGAAGAGAAGTATTTAGTGCTAGATTCATCGAAACCAATCGCAGAATACTTGCCAAAAGTCCTAGAATACATAAACGAATGAAAACAACCCGGGGATTGAGAATGAAGCCCCACAGGTTCGTAGATATAAGTACGTTAGGCGAAATTCATTGAGAGGCGGTTCAGGAGCGCAACAAGTAATAGCAATGGATTTCTCTATGGAGATGCTAAAGGGTGCTAAAGAATATTGCAACGATGTTGATAACATTATATTTGCTCAAGGTCATGCAGTGAATAAAAATTTGGATGAAGGAGAAATTGATGTTTTATTAGAGCGTGCATTGATTCATCATATTAGTGATTTAGAGTCATGTTTTCATGAAGCAAACAGAATACTAAAATCGAATGGAAAATTTATCATTCAAGATCGCACCCCAGAAGATTGCTCGCTACGAGGGAGTACAACTCATATTAGGGGATACTTTTTTCAAAAGTATCCAAAATTGATCGATAAAGAAGTAAAGAGAAGATATTCAAGTGAACAAGTTTTTTCAACCTTAAGGGAAACAGGACTTAATCTGATACAAGAAATAACGTATTGGGAAACCCGAAAAATTCATGAACAGATTGATCAACTTAAAATAGATTTGTTAAATAGAACCGGAAGGTCGATTCTACATGAGCTAACAGATCAAGAATTAGAAGACCTAGTGGAATTTATTGAACAAAATGTTGAAAAACTTGAGCCAATAAAAGAAGAAGACAGATGGACTATATGGATCGCAGAGAAGCAATGAACTTCACTTAACACCACATTCACCCAGATGAATCTACCGACCCAGCAAATTAGCCGCCTTAAGCCACTTGAACGGCAGGAAAGCGAGAACATTGACAGAATTCATGTTGAGTAAATTAAAACGAGAAAAATGGCGGTATTTCAAGAGGCCTCGTACTGCCTGTAACACTATATCTACGCTACGAGCCGTACGACCCTTGGTTTGCAAGAAGAGGAGAGCAGAGAAGTGGATTCGGCTCCAACTCTGCATTAACGCTATCTGAAAGGGCTGCAAAATACACTTAAATCACATATTTATTAACAGTTTCAGAGTCATAATAAGAACACTTGTACGCCAATGTAAATAAAGGTAAAATATAACTACAATTGAATCTTGGAAAGTGAAAACCCACCCAAGATTAGAAGCCGAAGAGTGGGTTGGGTTCCTGAATGACTTGAAGGGAATGTACCATCGAAACCAATTGCAGGAGCAAGTGTTAGCAGCACTTGGTTTTTATTAAATATATAATTCCATATTTAAAAATATATGTCAAAGAACATTGATAAAATAATGATTTACAACCGTGCGAGGCTTAGTCTGTCGGACTCACCAAGTTCGCGCCTTAAGCCTCGCAGGGTTCATAGATACAAGAACGTTAACTGCAATTCCTCGGAGGGCGATAGATCCAACTAGAAAGGTGGAGAACAATGACTACATTTTATCTTATTCGTCACGGAGAACCGGATTGGAAAATTAATGAGGTGTATAAACTTAAAGGACATGGTAGAGATTTAGTGCCTTTAACACCACTGGGTATTCAGCAAGTCTATAAGACATCAACAGATGTAAGACTTAAAAATGCTCAGTTAATAATTTCATCACCATATACAAGAGCGCTACAAACGGCCGCTATTTTATCAAAGCAATTAACACTTGAAATTAAAGTTGAATTTGACTTAAGAGAATGGCAACCGGATCTATCGTTTCAATATGATTCATTAGAACAATTGAAAGAATTAGGAACTGATTATGATCTAAACAACGGAGTTTATCCGGCGGGAGAGAGCCGCTTATGGGAATCCAAATCAATGATGAAGGAAAGAATAGGTGGAGTTATTGATAAATACATGGACTATGAATTTGTAATTATTTCAGGACATGGAATGGCCTTCAGAACCCAATATGAAATAGAAGAAATACCACACGCCTTCATTATTGAATATAAGAGAGAGTGAGAAATAGCAGATAACACCGTTTTCGAATGTCGTGACATTCGTCGCCTGGTCCGCCCCGAAGCCGAAGAAGCAGATTCATCACGAGGCTGATTTAGTGGCAAGATGAACCTGACGGACACATTTGCAAGGTCAAGTGGCTAGCACCACACGGTAAGCATTCACGGTAGATTCAGCTTTTCGATATTTGGAACACAAGAACGTTATTCAAATGAATCCAAGTGATATAAAAAAACAGAGGGTGATCCAGTGAAGGTTCAAGCCGTTTTTTTGATTTATTTGAAACCTTAATAACGGAATATTCACACGGAGAGAAATTATCAAACAGGAATTATGACTATTTAAATTTGCTAGGCATAACGAATGAAGAGTATAAGAGGGTGTGGAATAATCGCAAAGAGAAGTGAATGAGAGGAGAATTTGCGAACTACAGAGAGGTCATTTCAGATATATTAGCTTGTAGAGGGCTAGTAACTAACAATGATATCATAGACTATTTATATACTGAAAGAGTGAAGGGAAAACAGATATTGGGGAGAATCAAGGCTTGCCAGTTATTTTAATGGTATTGTATTTTCCTTTGAAGTAGAGTGTTGTAAACCCAATATTGAAGTATATAGTCTCGCATCACGTCGAATGAAAGTTAGACTAGAAGACTGTATTTTTGTTGGAGTGATTTCAAGAAATTAAGCAGTCCCATCGAATTGATTAAGGAAATTGAAAACATAATGGAAGGATCACAAGATGCGGATTCCATCAGATAATACCGTATCTACGCTGTGAGCTGTTCGCCCCTTGGTATTCGTGATGATAATTCAGATATGACAAGTCAAGTAGACATTCCTGCATGCAGTAACAATAAGTACTTAATACCCCAAAACCAGTATTCTAAACTCATTACATGGAGGTCTTACAATGGACTATTTAAGCGAAGTTAGAATTGAAAACTTAAATACTATGACAGTAGCAAGTGCTAGTAGAATAAGTACGAACCCTGAAGATGAATTGATCGCTTATATGACTAAGTGGGCGGAAGAATCCGGGATTAAAAATTCAAGGAGATTTGGTTCTGATTTTCCTGTAACAGAAGATGAGCAGAATAGAGGATTACGGGGATATGAGTACTGGGTTTCTGTTGACGAGAACGTTTTGCTGCCGAACGGCATGACGTTGAAGAAAGTGGAAGGATGCAAATATGCAATATTACGAATAACTGACCCGATGAATGATCCATTTGAACGAATACCAATGGGTTGGAAGAAACTTGCTGATTGGGTAAACAGTAAGGGCTTCAAAACATCGTCTGATAATGAAAGACATTGGTTTGAAGAGGTGTTGGAAATTGATAGGGTTGTATATATGGACCTCTATTTTCCAATTGAATGACTAAACATTTATACAAGACTCAGGCTTTTGAACCCAAGAACGTTAGATGAAATACCTGTATATCAAAATAATAAGTAGAGGATTGAATACAGATGTCTTTTTCATTTGAAACATTCAAAAAACGTATAGAATTAACTGGTGATCGAATAGAAGAGATCGGGGGAAAAGTTCAAGAAATAATCATTGAAGATCCTGCCACGGAGGAACAAATTTTATCGATAGAGCGCGAGTTAGGTGTACTTTTGCCTGAGAGTTTTAAAAATGTCTTGTTAAATTTCTCTGCTGCATTTAGATTCCGATGGTACTTTCCTGATGACTTTAAACTTCCTAAACAGTACCGAGAAATTTTTAGTGGAAGACCTAATTGGAATCTTAACGATCTTGTAGAGATAGATAAAGGAAGACGAGAATGGATTGAACATGTATTTCCTAATCCAGAAGACGATTACGATAAAGTATGGCATAACAAATTAGCATTTCTAGAAGTGGAGAATGGTGACTACTTCGCATTTGATCTGAGTGAAGATGGAAGACATCCGATCGTATATTTAAGTCATGATGATGGTGCGGGGCATGGATATGTAATCGCTAATAACTTCATAGAACTCATAGATAATTGGTCAAGAATATGTTTTGTTGGTTCTGAAGATTGGCAATGGATGCCGTTTGTTCAATCAAGTGAAAGTGGAATATTACCTTGTAGTGATTCGGCAATTGAATTCAGAAAATTATTAAAAATTGATATTTAATAAATGTCGAAGAAGCTATGTACTTCATCTAACACTGCTTTAAAAAAGTGTAATTGGGGGGAGGTCATTAATTATGAAGAGATTCTACTTTGGCTTACTTGTTATGGTTATTGTGTTTCTATCGGCTTGTCAATCATCAGAACAATTAGAGCCGATAAAAGAAGAAACAATTGATTTTGATAAAAAAACTGCACTAGAAATGGTTGAGAAGAAAGAAAAAATGATCATTGATATAGCATTGAGAGAGAAGGCAACAAGACTGGAGTATAAGGAAATAGAGAAATCTTTTACCAAAGAGTTTGGAGGTCATGCTAAGACTATTCTATCTATATTATTTACCAATAATATGGATTCCGATCCCGAGTCAGATATGGATGTAGCACAGCACATGTTATACCCAACTGTCTTTCATAAAGGAATAACGATAACAGATGCGGTCATTTACAAGAGTTACTTCGAGAATGAGTTTTTTAATCAAACTAGGTTATCCATTAAGGAAGAATATATTGGTGATGATGAGAAATTAAAGGATTGGAATAGAGAATACTTTTTTACTCCAAACAAAAATGGGGAGTGGGAATTAAATGGATTTTCTGGAGTGATGAATTTCTTAGGAGAAGATTATAATATGAATTATTTAGAGTTGCAAAGATAAATAGCTAATCATTGAAAATCATCTCAAGTCGATATGGATCGAGATGTGACTTCGAAGATGATAGATTGTTAAATCCAAGATTTTGTTCCATGCGTGATGAAACAAAAAAAGATTCATGTTTATTTTCTATCACCTTAGTAAAGGTATCGGTGCATTCGCCCCTCGGCCACTAGAAGTAAAGCATATGTAACTCTGGTACAGGGAAGGGATGGGGAGACATTCAATGGAGTATCGATGGATAGGTAGTGAACAACCTCATCTTGATGAATTATCCATTAAAGCAATTGGAGAAGTGCAAATAGGTGTTTTTGGTGGCAGTACAATCAGAGGTGCACGGCAAAATGAGGATGCCTTATTCGTAATACAAGATGAAAGTAGATCATGGATGTTTACTGCATTGTTAGATGCACACAATAGTTCACAAAGTGCTGAACTTGTTATTCAGTTACTCCATGACAATAAGAATGACTTGATTTCTATATGTAACTCCAATAATGCCTTTTTAGAGTTAGAACCCTATTTCCTTCACTTATTTACGAACACTGGTTTTAAAGACAAGTGTAGAAAGCTTATTGGTGAGACATCATGTTTGCTTTGCTTTCAACAAGGAGAATTTTTATGGTGGTTTTCTGTTGGCGATTGTATGGCTTTTTTATTTCATCCAGAGTTAGCGACATTTAATCAGTATGGATTAAATCAGAGGCAATTCTATGAGTGGATCGGGCAAGTCAATACTTTTGAACTATCTGTTCCCTGTTACACTGTTGGTAGAAGGCAGCTAAGACAAGGAACCAACTATATAGTGCTTCTTACAGATGGAGTTTTAGATACGAATGATGGCCTCTATACCGATTATCGCAATTTGTATAACGCCATCGTTCAAGAAGATTTGGAAACGGGAATAAGAACAATTCTAGATCATCTGTCAAGACAAGGTGCGAGGGATAGTGCAACTATAGTTTGCTGGAAGTACTCTAATAAAGAAACAGCTTTAACCCCATCTGATTAGTCTAAGAAGATTGCAAGATTACCTAACATCACAACTATGCTGCAAGCTATATGCTATGCTTTTGGTCCGAAAAGAGTAGAAAGTGGAGGAGACTGAATTGACATTTGGACAGAAGATCGAACAATTACGCAAACAGAGGGACATGACGCTGCGCAAGCTGTCGGAAAAAAGCGGAATCAGCTACTCACTTATCCAGTTCATGGTCAGTGATGTGAGGGTACCAACAAAGGAAGCGATACTTTCTTTGGCCAGAGTGCTGCAGTATGAGGATGCGGAGGAATTGCTTAGGTTAGCTGGCTATTGATGGTCATCAAGATCATATTCATTAGATAATAACCGAGGAATGGCTGGAAAACATCCAGATTCCCCGGTTTTTTTTCGTCGTGAAAGAACTTCTCACAGCTGCTTCATGTTTCTTACTTAAGGATTGAAAGTGTCGCAGTAATCGCATTGTCAAAGAAAGATCGCTGCAGACGAGATTTTACCATGACAGAAAGTCTAATTAATACTTATGGAATTTTGGATATGGTAGTTGCACTATTGAATTGAAGTTGCTGATGTTGATAAAGAATTTACACACATTTAATAAAAATGTAAACGTTATTAAGTTACCTGAAACCTACCCGTGGGGAAGACGTTCATTTTGGTTTAGTGACCCAGATGGGAACATTTTAAATTTCTATTCAAACCTATATAAAGAATCATGATGGTAATTTCGAAGATGTACTAGGAACATAACAACTATTTCTACACGGGAGGGCAAGTCCCTTGGTCTGAATGAGGACTTTCGAAGAGGTGGATTAAGCAGCCAACAATGTTATATGAACGAGATGTAATATATAGTAAAATGGTACTCATCTACTAAAATAAATTCAAAATACGTGCGGAAGCTAAGAAGCGCATATTCTAATATATCGAAGTTTTTAACAATGAAAGCATTCAAAAAGCTATGATTCAACTTGTTTAGGTATACATCAAAATGGCAGGGAAAGGGTATAGATCATGAGGGATTTCGATAAGTTATGGGACTTTAATCACCCGGATGAAACAGAACGGAAATTCAGAAACTTGCTAGTGGAGGTTCAACATCCTGCAGAGCTCGACTACAAAGCAGAGCTACTGACCCAAATCGCAAGAACACTAGGCTTGCAAAAGAAATTTGCTAAGGCTCATGAAGTATTGAATCAGGTCGAATCTGATCTAACAAATACTGTGCCAAGAACACAAATACGATATTTATTAGAGCGCGGTCGAGTGTTTAATTCTTCGGCGAGGCAAGAAGAGGCTCTACCTTTATTCGTAGAGGCTTGGAAACTTGGGTGCAGGTATGGAGAAGATGAATTGGCCGTTGATGCAGCACATATGTTAGGCATTGCAGAATCCACGCCAGAGCGACGAATGGAATGGAATATGCTGGCGCTTGAATATGCTGAGCGACATCCGAATGCTAGTCGCTGGCTCGGCTCACTCTATAACAATATTGGCTGGGCACAGGTGGAGGCGGGTAATCTAGCAGAAGCACTTGATTTGTTTGAACGTGCTCTACAGTTCAGACAGGGACAAGGAAATGCCAATCTGATCTTTATCGCTAAATGGAGTGTAGCGAAGGTGCTGCGTCTTATGGATCAGACATCGAAGGCATTAGAGCTGCAGTTGGAATTGTTGAAAGAAATCGAGCGAGGTGCTGAGTCCGATGGATATGTGTATGAGGAGATAGCTGAATGCCTGTATACCTTGGATAGAAGAATGGAGGCAAGTTCCTACTTCAGTAAGGCCTATGAGTTACTCTCTCATGATCATTGGTTGACAAATAATGAGCCTGATCGTATAGCTAGATTGAAAGATCTATCTACGTAGCTGAATGGATGAAAAGTAGTCTGTTACTAGAAACGACTGATGCAGTTAGAAGATGCACTCTAATCGCTGCGGGGGAAAGTCCCATGTTTTTCCTATATAATAGAATGTATTAACTTAACAAGGGTGAGTCTAATGCTATTCGATTTAAAAGGTGAAGAAACGATGTCACTTATTGTGGGAATGTTATATTCTGCTGTAAGGGAAAACAGCCAACGTCTACATTTCATAACAAACGGCATGTCACAAGATGAAGTCGATTATAAGGGGCCAAATAACCGTTTTAATAGTACAGCTCAACTAATCAAACACATCTCGTATGTTGATTTGAATTGGGTGTACAGATTAAAGGGACAAATTCTGCCCCAAACTCTAAAAGAAAAATTCGGTCCAATGATAGATGAACAAGATAGGCTTCCGATGGCCAAAGGTATTTCTTTGGAAATGCTTATATCAAATTATGAAATAGTGTTAGGTATGTTAAAGGATTCGTGTGCTCAATTGACAGATGAAGATCTAGATAGAATCGTTACATTCGGACATGATAATGAAAAACAGGCAACAATACGATGGGGGCTATGGCATATGGCAGACCATAGTCGTTATCATCAAGCTCATATTAATCTACTCAGAAAGTGGTATAAAGAGGAGAGATTTTGATCTAGGAGGCTGTATCCGTCGGGCCCAGAGCAATTTACCTTAAGTCAGTGAGATGACGTAAATGCAGAGACGTTAGATGCAATGGCTGAAAGACCAATAAAAAAGAGCGGAGAAACGATAATGGATTTGAAGAAGTACTTACAAAAACACTTTCATCAATTAAATTTAAGACCACCTCTTTTTTATGGTTGGAATGCTTCACTAAGATTTGAGCTTGGGGATCCTACAATCTATAGATTAAATCAAGAACAATATATGCAACGTGTTTATCATCGATCACTTGAATTGTTTAAGGCTCTTCATGATAGGGAAGATGAAGTCATATTAATTACACATGCTTATTTTGCAGATAAACCTAAAAACAATGTTAAAAAACTAAATTTATATAGAAAATATATCAAGAAGAAAGAGTCGATCAAAGATTTAAGACTTGAGGTAATTGCTGATATTAATTGCGATCTAGATGAAATTCCTGACCCAAGGAACAACATATATAGGTACTGGACTAAATGTACAGTCGAAGACTTAAGATATAGCCAGTTGATCAGAGCTATTTGTAATCATGATGTTGGCATTAAGCCAATGATCTATCACAGAGTGTACTTTATCAATATAAACAAGAATACAATATTTCATATATATGATGATAGAGGTTGTGATGTCATCGCATCTTCAAAAGAAGAATTAATGTGGATTTATAAAGAGTTTAATGATTGGATACTGGATTATGATAGAGAAAGAATAAACAAAGTATTCCTAGGGTAATAAAAGAGATTTTTGATAAGGTGGTATATAATTTCACATTTACGTATTTTCAACAATCCTGCAAGGCTACGTCTTTGACCATACGCTGACGCTCATATAAGCCTCTCATCAATCGTGAATACATAGAACGTTATATGCCATCAGGCTGCAGATGAAGGATCTTAAAAAAGGAGAATTAAATGATAAAAATACTAGAAGAACCAATAGGAGTTACATATCAACAATTAGTATCTTTGGCATTTAATATTTGTGATGAACTTATATTAGTCAAAAGAGATTAGAAAACAAGAAGAATGGCCAGAAACACAATTGTTTGGGAACTACGCAAACGTTTACTATTTTGATTGCGGCATAATGATATATTAGCGGCTTAGGGGGGTTATGAAAACAAAGATATTTCTCCTTATAAATTTAGCATTAATATTTTCAAGATTCATGTTTGGAAATTTAATGACGACTACGCCAGGACGTAGTTCAGGCAATGGCAATCCAACTATTTTATTAGTACCCCCATTACTTATTTGTTTTATCATTTTGGTCATACAATGGATATCCTTATTCAAAGGGAAAAGATACAATATTCGAACCATAACAAGCATATTGCTATTCATTTTGGTTCATTTTATTTGTGGAGTATATTATCAAATGTTAAGTTTCAGCAAGTATCGAGCCTACCTCGCAGAAGTATATGCAAATCAATTTGGCAGCGTAGATTGGCAGTATATAAATAGTATAACTACATGCTTTTCCATACATATGAACAATCAGTTTTTTAATTGGAATACCTATCTTTTGTTTGTGAGCTTATCTATATTGATATGGCTGCTGAGTTATATGATTAAGGAATCAGTAAGGTCAACGCAATCATAAAAATAGGTTGTGGCAGAACCGAGAATGTAGTTGTATTAGAATAACTAATAAATGAAAAGGAAGTAAAACATTTGAAAACAACCATAAATGAAATCAGAAATGATAATTTAAGACTTGGAGTGTCGGGTTTAGGGGGATGGTTAATATTAATTCAAATAGGCCTGTATTTAACACTTATCGGATTAATCATTCTCATAAGGGATAGTTTCTACAATTATTCAGATGAAATCTGGCAGTTATTGTCCACAGAAGGAACAATCTATTACCATCCATTATGGAGGCCAATTTTTATTTTTGAATCAATTTATAACATTTTGTTTTTTATTTTTACTATCACTATCCTAGTTCAATTTTATAGAAAGAAATCCATTGTTCCACGATTAATGATCATATTTTATTCGCTAAGTCTACTTATTGGTATATTCGACTACATCATGATGCAGCAAATTCCTCTTGCTAGGGAACTAGAAGCTGCAAGCTCGATAAGAGATTTAATTAAATCAACTGTTACCTGTCTAATATGGATCCCGTATTTTCTAAAATCAGAACGAGTAATGAATACTTTTGTTAGATAATTCAAGAAGGCATCAAATCTCTTATTACTATATAGATCTATAAGTTCAATGAGCTGTAAAGAGAGCAAATATGAGATTAAAGATAGTAATGCTTTATTCTGAGGGGGCTAAACGATGTTGGTACCACAGCTTTATTTGAACGGCAGCTGCTCTGAAGCTATCGAGCTTTATAAGAAGGCCTTCGGATCTGAAGTAGACAATATTATGTATGACCCTGAACAAGAGTCCGGAAAATTTGTCATTCACGCGGAAATGCACATTTTGGGCACTAGATTAATGTTAAGTGATCATGGTGGAACTTTAGAGTCTTCAGCTGATTCAACAATGGAAATAGTCGCACAATTTAGTAACGAGCAATCATTAAGAGCGGCTTACCAAATAATAAAAGTAGAAAGCAAAACGATAACTCCAATAGGGTCAATATTTTTTAGTCCATGTTTCGTATCATTTATTGATAAGTTCGGCGTAAGATGGTGCTTTATGGTGTAAGCGTAGATACAAAAACGTTAGCTGGAATTTGGTTTGTTGGATAGATGGAGGAAAACGCTGTGAAAAAATTAATATTTGTAGAAGGAATTCCTGGCTCAGGAAAATCTACTTTTGCTAGATTTTTAGCCAACCAGTTTGAAAGAAATGGTTACACTTGTGACTTATTCTTCGAAACCACCTATAATCATCCAGTCATCTTTTCTGAGTCATTTGATGATTATAATAGGTTTATAGAATCATATATGGAGCGATGGAAGGTGTTCCTCGTCAATCAAAGCGAGAGTGATGTTGTTGTGATGGAATCAGCAATATTCCAAAGCCCTATTGTTCATCTATTGCATAAAGATGTAGACAGAAACATCATCCAATCTGTGATTGTCAAAGTAAGCAGGATGCTTGAACAAGTGAATGAATGTAAGTTGATCTATTTTTATCAAGAAGATGCTGCTGCTGCGATCCAAAATATGATTGAAATTAGGGGGAGAGAAGAATTTTTATTGCGAAAGCATAACGAACATAAACATGAAAAGTACTTTGCTAATCGGATGGAACAGGGACCAGAATCACATGTAACGTTCTTTCTTGAATATGCTGCTATCGCTAACCAATTTGTGAAAGAAGTTTCAATCGAAACCGTAATCATTGAGAACTCCTCACGGAATTATTCATTATATGAACAGCAGCTGCTGAACGAATTCGTCTTAACATATTTCCCTGATCCCCATGTTGAAATGTCTGTACTGAAGGGCTATACAGGTATATATCATAATCAAGACTTGAACTTCAATCTAATTGTTGAATTGAAAGATAACCATTTATATATTTTCGGCAATAAGAAACTGAAGGCCAAAAGTAGAAATCAATTCTACCTTGATGATATGAGTGTAACAGCTAATTTTATTTGTGATAACAATAACGTTAATCGTGTAGTTATAACGGAAAAGGATTTATATGCAAACAGAAATGATAACGGAACTGCTTTTGTAAGAATTTCATAGATGAACGTACTTCAGCTAAGGTTATATCCACACATCTTAGATTTGCAGTTTCTCGGACCGCCATAGGGGATCGACAGTGGATTCAGGCGGACACATCACCATTTCTGACCCTGAGGGATATTTAAGTCGGTGCAGACCTCGTTAATAACGGTAATGTTGGCTGAAAGATCGGAAATAAGCTTAAAAAGGAGAGGATCTTTATGGCTCGCCTGGTAGTCATGACGGTTGGAAAAACCCATAGCGGCAAAACAACTTTTGCCAAAGAATTAGACTCTGTTCTACAAGAAGCTATTGTCATCGATCAAGATAACCATGCTGAATTTATTCATGAGCATTACATGAAACTTTGTCCTATAGAAGGCCCGAACACCTTTAAAATCTCTGTGACTAACGCAATTGTTAACTATGCTATGGAGCAAAGCAATTACCATATTATCTTATGTAACTCTAATTTGAATAAATTAGGAAGAGCGAATGTTCTACAGAGTTTTCATAATCAAGGATTTACAAGTATAATTGTCTATTTTGAGTTACCTACTGATTTGCTGAAAGAGCGTGTTATACGAACCAATAGAAGAAAAACGATATTTAGGAGTGCATCTAGCTTTTTGGAAGTATTGGAGAGACAAGATAAATCGTCAGACATAGAACCTAGTAAAGATGAAGCAAATTATATATTTGTCATAAATGATCCGAATGATACAGCGGGAATTATTCAAAACATTATAGCCATCAGCGATGTTAGATGATTGATAAAAGCAGATCCCTTCAGATAACATAAAGGACAGCATGTAAGGAGAGAGACAAAAGTGATTAAACCGATAAGTCTTATGCCTGGATCAAAGATTGCCATTATTTCACCTTCAAGCGGCTTGCCTTATTTGTTTCCAGAGATCTATGAACTTGGGTTGAAGAATCTGAGCGAAGTTCTAGGCTTTGAAATTGTTGAAATGCCAACTTCGAGAATGTCCTCTGATGAGTTGTATAATAATCCGCAGCTTCGTGCCAGTGATATCAATGACTGCTTCAAAGATGAGAGCATTAAAGGCATGATTACATCAATAGGTGGGTATGAATCTATAAGGATTCTACCCTATCTGGATACTGAGGCAATCCTTAATCATCCAAAGTTTATTATGGGTTTTTCGGATGCGACTACCTTTTTAAGCTACTTGAACCAATTGGGACTTGTGACATTTTATGGTCCTTCAGTAATGGCTGGTCTTGCTCAAATTAGAAGTCTACCTTACGAATTTACTGAACATCTAAAATCAATGTTACTTTCAAACCAATCTCCTTATAGATATTTTCCATATGACAAATGGACTAATGGATATAAAGATTGGAGTGATAGGGAAACCCTTGGTGAATGTCAGGAATTTCATGAGAATAAAAAGGGATGGGCATTTTTGCAAGGGGCTTCAGTTGTCCAAGGTTATTTGTGGGGAGGATGCATAGAAGTATTGGAGTTTATGAAATCCACCGTGTACTGGCCAAGTGAAGCTTTTTGGAAAGATAGAATTCTGTTTTTCGAAACATCTGAAGAAAAGCCTTCACCCATGGAGGTTGGAAGTATGCTTCGAAATTACGGAATGCAGGGAATCTTCTCACAAATAAATGGAATCATTTTGGGAAGAGCTAAAGATTACTCAGACGAAGAAAAACTAAATCTTAATGAGATCGTATTGAGCGTTGTAAAAGATGAATTTAGTGCTGATCATGTACCCATCATCGTTGATTTTGATTTTGGACATACAGATCCTAAATTAATATTGCCCTTAGGGGGAAAGGTAGAATTAAATCCTGAAACTAAAGAAATCACCTTAATGGATAACCCCTTCGAGGCACTTCAATAATAATCACCAAGAGTAAACGAAGACCCACTCAAATACTTTCCTTTAAGAGAACCCATTAAAGAATTGAATGCAATGACCTATAAGATCTTAAAAAAGTCAGGATATATTCATTGGTAGTTATTCGAAATAGTCTGTGACGTCATTTCACTCATTACTCACATGGGGATGGAAAGCCTAGAATTCCAAGCTTACAGGAGTAACTACATGTTACCTTATCCAGCTTCAACAAGCCGAACAGATAAGCTAGATTTTATGGATAGAATCAAAAAATGCTGTTAAACAAGTATGAAGAAAATATTGAGGCAATCGGTGTTTACGGTTCTATAGCTCAAGAAAAGGATGGACCTTATTCTGATATAGAGTTACATGTAATTAGTAGGGATGGTTTGGACATTCCTGGTTATGAATTGATTCATCATCCATTTAAAATAGAAATTTCTGCTATGCAGAAATCAGATTGGCTTGAAAAAGCAAGTAGGGTTGATGATTCTTGGGCCATTAAAGTGGGGAGTTTCCTGCACATTACTTCGTTGTTTGATCCCAATCATTTATTTGAGAAGGCAAAAAGTACGGCACTCTCAGTATCTGATGAAGCTATTCAAAATGCAATAAGAGAATTCATGATCTGGGAACCCTATGAAACGATGGGCAAAATTCGGAATAGCTATAGGACTAATAACCTTTCTTATCTACCTCGAGCTGTATTTGATTTCACATGGCAAGTTGCTAAATTGATTGGTTTGTTCAATAAACAATACTATAGCACTAGAGCCTTGACTCTTGAGGAGTCCATAGCTAAATCAATTAAGCCAGAAGGATATTCAGAATTAGCGGAAAAAGTGATATGTGGAGAGCTATCTGATAAGGAAGAGCTGTATCGGCTTTGTGAAAACTTATGGACAGGTTTAAATGAGTTACTTGAAGAGTTGGGCATCGATTATCGAAGTAACAATGTCTTCAAATGTTATTGTTAACTGGCTGTAATGCTAATGTAGAACAACTCAGACAAACTAATAAGGAGCTTATTAAAGAAGTAGCGGTGCTGAAAAATCAACTACAGGAGAGCGAAATAAAGTTAAATAATGTGTTGAAAGCAAAAGAGTTACAAACGAAGGGTGAAGTTACAAGCGATTTTAATATTTTCAATTGAAGGTCAATTTATCAAAGGTGATCTATACATACCTAATACCTTAAGCCTTAAAGATATTAGAGATACTTTTGGTGAGCCAATTGAAATAAAGGAATCTGTAGGTTCTCATGGTAGTTATAAAGAGTCAATACTAACATATAAGAATGCATCATTTACATTTGAGAGCATTGAAGACGTGGACCACATCAAATGGTATACAATAAAGGAACCTAATATTTTCACAATACGAGGGGTTTCTGTAGGTTCAACAGCGAGTGAAGTTATACAAGCTTATGACAAAGGATTTTATAATTTTCATGTTTCAGATGATATGATTTTCTTTGGCGAGAAGACAGGAATGTCTTTTAAGTTGAATAAGGGAATAGTAATCGAAATAAAAGTATGGTTTATGTATGAGTGATCACATTAAACCATAAGGAGACATTGTATTTGATATATCATTTCCAAGACGAAAAGATTAATCGGACCCTTTCTTTATTTTTAAAGGACATACAATATGTACTACGTGACAAACTAACAAGTGTTTATATTTATGGGTCAGCACTACATAATGATTTGTGTCCAGGGTATGGAGATTTGGATTTCTTGGTAATAGTCAACAGTAACCTGACTAGTAATGAAATTGAGAGATTAAACATGAAGAGAAGCACGTATAGAATGGAGTGTACAGATCTCTATTCACACATGTTAGAAGGCGCATTTTTACCGTTGACGTTAATTCAGAGTGAAGCAGGTCAAGCATTATGGTGGGGAACGAAAGGCGAGAATATCTGGTCGAAAAATCAGCTTGATTTATTTACTATGTATACGATCAAGAATCAAGGACTATTGTTGTATGGGGAATCGCAAAATCACATCATGCCAGCAATACAGAAAGAGGAGATAAGACGATATCTTCTGGATTTTTCAATCTGCATGAGAGAACATGGTAAGGGAGGGAGTTTGCATTCCATTGATTAGTTGTTATTAACGGCTAAGTTCATTGGCTGGTTAAGTGAAGGAGTCATTTTTTCAAAGAGTCAAGCTGCCGAATGGGGACTAATGAAATTAAAAAGCAATTGGAAGGAACATTTGCAGAACGCTAAGGAACTTAGGAAGAATCCGGTGAAAGCTAAGTTGCCGGAATATTCTGAATGGATCAATAACTTTGATTCAATAATCATTGAAGCTTCAAACGATCTTTATATGCAACTTAATGAAAGCGAAAGCATTTTATAAGTTAAGAGCTATATAAGGAAATTGAATATTGTTAATATATAAATGTTAAGTAAGATAGCGGTAATTGCAAATAACAAAAGAACAGGTGATACGCATATGGCTAGAGCACCATATCAAGTATTGATCATTCCTTACATTAGAAAAGAAGATCATAAGATTATGTTTGCTTTGTTTAGAAGGTCTCAAGAAGGATACTGGCAAGGAATTGCTGGAGGAGGAGAAGAGGGGGAATCAATCATAGAGACTGCGAAGCGAGAAGCATTTGAAGAAGCAGGAATCCAACAAGATCAGAAATATATACAGCTTGATTCTTGTTCAGGGCTATCTGTAGTTAGTGTGGTTGGTGAGTTTATGTGGGGCTGCGATAAATATATTATCCCGGAACACTGCTTCGGAGTAGAAGTAGATAATCAAGATCTACTAATATCAAGTGAACATAAAGAATATAAATGGGTTTGTTATGAGGAAGCGATTGAAATGCTCAAATGGGATAGCAATAAGACAGCAATTTGGGAACTAAATCAAAGGCTTTTAAGAGAAAATCTAAAGTAGACGACCGACTACTCTGATATGAAATGATGAGCTTTGAAGTACGGACGAAAGCAGGTGTAGAATGAAGGGTTCTTTGAGAACGATGCTCTTGGGGATAGCTTTAATGATATTTGGGGTGTACATACAAGGTGAACCGGTCATCAAATGGTATGGCAATGAATTTGTTCTTGTTTTGTTTGGATTTCTCATCTGTTTGGCAGGGTTCTTTCTAGATAACAGTAAAAAAGACACTAATGGTAAGTAAAAAGAACATCGTTTATCCGAAGTGGAAGGATATCATCATATAACAATGCATTCGCGCTGTGTGCCGGCAAGTCATCTCTCGATCGCCAGAGGGCAATTGTGGAAGAAGATTCAGGCGATAAAAGGAGATATACAGGATGAAAGAATCTTGGGAACGAACAAGTAAGAATATTAATATGAATAACGAAACAATAAGTATATTGATTGACAAAGTATTCAGAGGCAAACGGCTCATAAAAGCTGAAAGAACGGAAACAGGTCTGAGCAGTGGTACCTATAAAGTCCTGATTGAAGGAATAAATACTCCATACCTCTTAAGAATATCAACTGGTGATATAAATGTAGCAGCAAAAGAAGAAGCAATTGCTAAGAAGTTGAAAGGCATTGTGCCTGTAGCAGATTATCTGTATCTTGATACAAGCCGGAATTTGATAGAATATGACTGGGCAATACTAGAGTGGAAAGAGGGAATATTACTGCGCGATATTTTGCAAAATGGAGAAAAGCTTGAGGTAGCAAAAGCGGCAGAATCTATTGGCAATATATTAGCTTGCATACATAGTCATACTTTTGACTGCCCGGGCTTTCTAGCAGGGGATCTTACTATCTCCAATCCATTTAACATGGGGGGCGATGAATTTTACACTTTTATTTTAGAAACTCTGGATAATGGCGCAGCCGGTCATTGGCTGGGAGCGGAGACGAAGGAAAGGGTTCGATCATTCTGTGCGTCACATCGTTCGTTATTGTCTGAAATTCATGAACCGCCGGTCCTCGTTCATTCGGATTTCAATGGCCTAAATATATTATTGGCTGATGGTCAAAATGGCATTGAAGTGTCAGCGGTATTGGACTGGGAGTTTGCCTTTTCAGGTAGGCGTTATGTTGATATTGGAAATATGCTTCGGTATGAAAAAGGGAATTCTTTGTTCGAGCAGCTTTTTATACAAGCTTATTTGGATTCTGGGGGATTCTTGAACGAGAATTGGGTCCAGTTATCTCAATTGGAAGATTTAATTGCTTTGTGTGATTTATTGAATCGTTCAACTTCAGACATGCCTAATCGGATCTCAGATTTAAGACGACTAATCATTCAGACGGTACAATAAGCCAATGTGTTGCAAGTTTAGGAGAAGGTATACATATGAATAATGTTGATGAATACAAAGTGGAAATCACAACAGGGCAATATGTGACGGCTCCTTTGGAGCAGCAATTAATGATAAGACATTTATTAGGTGAAAATGTAGAATGCCATTTTGAAATCTATTTTCATTGGTATAATATGATTCATGAATTAGGGCATGCCATTTTTGAATACAATTGTCCTAACCGTCCTCATCCCGCAGACGAAGAACAATTGGTCAATCAGTTTGCGATCGCATATTGGCGGCACTATGGAGAGATCGAAAAACTTGAATCGCTATGTTCAATTGTCCACGATTCACTCCGTAAGTTCGTTGTACCAACAGACAATGCTAAAGATCATCTTAGCTATGCAAAAGAACACTGGGGCACTGAAGAATTATACGACTTTATAACTATGGGTGGTTTCAGTTTAGTTGTGTCGAACATTCTATCTCTCAACACCTATCATTAGAACAAGCATTAAGTGATATGGGGCTGACACAGGTACAAAGGCAGCAAAGGGTGTTGTTCCAATATAATGTAGATGAAATGATGCCGTATAAAGTTATTGAGGATGCAAAAAAAGCATTATGCTGTTGGGGAATTAAGCTGCCGACAGAGATAGATGTTGTTTTATCAGATGATCCCAATCGCCATATGTGTCAGAGTATACGCATATGTGAGAGTTAAACAAAGTTAACATCTTTCGATAAACGAACTCAAGGCGGTGAACCATGAGTAGAAGAAGTAAAATGGCGAGTGCTGCCAAAGAATGGGCTTCTAAGCCGTTAATCGGCAATGAAAACAAATGCGGACCTGATTTGGAACCTATTCTTTGTTACTTCCCCAGAGAAGATAAAAGTGTAGGATTTGATTGGTGTGCGGCTTTTGTATATCACTGTTGCATTGAAGCTGGATTGAATCTGCCAGTGCGATATCCTGCACCTGTGTCACGAAATTTTGCTTGGGTAGAAGCTTGGATAGAATGGGGACAATTATATGGCTTTTATCATCATAAGAGCGACCTTACATTTACCCCCGATCAAGGAGATCTAATCATATTTGATAATCTTGTAGGGAATGGACTGAATGATCATATCGGAGTGGTATTAGCAATAGATCAGGACAAGATCATTACAGCAGAAGGGAATTATAATAATCTATCGGGAATATTCCAAAGAGCTCCTGAGCAAGTAAATGGATATATAAGAATAGACGATACGTACCAAGTGAGGAGCAATTCATTAATAATTAAAGAATAAGGAGATGAACGATATTGGATATGTCTGTGTTTTCCGTTCTGTTAATCCTGCTATTTTTGCCGGTAATTGGTCTTGGAATCTTCTGTTTGATTCTTTTTATAAAACTGGCGCTTCGTGGTATTAAAGTACTGGATATTTACATTAATGAGAAAACAAATACATACTAGAATCATGTCGCTGATACCATCTATAGGTCTATTATTAAGAGATAATATCATTGGGTGATGAAAGTGAATATATTCATTCTTACTAAAGTAACTGCATACATTACTCGGGATAAAGATGGAACAAGACAAATACTTGTGTTTGAAGAAAAAGGCTTCGAGCATCTTGGCTTTCAAAAAGGAAGTTTGATAAAGAGAAATAGGAGTAATTCATGGAAAATCTAAATAAGAGAATTGCCATAATTACAGGTGTTAGTCATAGTCGTGGAATCGGAGCTGCAATTTGCAGGAGATTAGCTCAAGAGGGTGTAGATATCTTTTTTACATACTGGAATGCTGATACGAATTGGGATCTTCATTTTAAGAAAGAGCTGAAGAACTACAACATTAGATGTCATAGTATTGAAGCGGACCTTTCAGATCCAACGTCTGTCAATGTTATCTTTGATCAAGTTGCCAGCCAATTAGGCATCCCCACAATACTAGTTAATAATGCAGCTGTTTCTACCCAAGATGGGTATTTGAACTTGAATGCTAAAACACTGGACAATCATTATGCAGTCAACGTCAGAGCAGCATGCTTATTGTCAGTAGAATTTGCGCGGAGGTTCAAGGAGGCTCAACTGGTTAGAGGAAGCATTATAAACATGACCTCTGGACAAGCCCAAGGTCCAATGCCATGCGAATTAGCTTATGCTGCAAGTAAAGGAGCTATTTCAGCATTCACATTATCATTATCAGCAGAATTGGCACCACTAGGTATTGCCGTAAATGCTTTGAATCCCGGTCCAACAGATACAGGGTGGATGACGCCAGAAATCAAGCAGGCACTAACTCCAAAATTCTTATCAGGAAGAGTAGGAGAGCCTGAGGATGCGGCGAACATTGTAGCATTTCTGACAAGTGAAGAAGCGAAATGGATAACAGGTCAAGTTATAAACGCGAAACGCGGAAGGCGGATTTCTAAGAGGTTAGTGTGAAGTAGAAAATGATTCAACTTGGAATTATGGGATACCTTAAAGGGGGTGGTAATTATACAATGGAGTAAGCTGAAAAAACAAGTGGAGAATCATTTTTGTGATGAATTAAAAGACAGGATTACTTTATTCAGTACTTGGTACAAAAATGGCGGGAGTCCGAGTAGAGGAAGAGCAGCGGTATTGTTGGACAAGAATGAGATTTATGAAGCAAACACGGATAAGTGGTTAATGAGCGAAATAAATAGTCATAATCAAAGTAGTTGTAAAGTAATTGAACGATATGAGTTTCACAAATTGTTAGAAGAATATTTATCCCAATCCATTGAAAGATCATTATTATCGAAGTATGAATTGATTCGGGGACTTGCAATAATAGACAAGAGGGTAGGCAAACGAAGACTGATCCAGATGAAAGAGATTGAAAGTGAATTTTGTAAAAAACTGTATCAATTGAGATGTGATATTGAAGGAATAAGAACAATATAGGTGTTGTTTGTACCTTGATGTGCTTTGGATAGCTGATGAATACAGACACAAAGGCTGCGGAAAAGCCATGCTTCATGAAGCAGAAAGATTGGGGAAGGAACTCGGCTGCACGTTCACGCATACATGTACTTTTACCTATCAGTCTCCAAATTTCTATAAGAATATGGGGTATGAAGTGTTGGGTGTAAATGATGAATATCCAGATTGAATCAAACAGTATTTCTGAATAAAAAGTTGATTTAGAGTTACAGACAAAAGAACATTAAAATAGAAACGATTTCTAAAGATAAGATCTAATCAAGTTAAGAAATAAATGAATTAAATATATCGTCTGATAGAACATTTTTCGTTTGATCGTTCGTTAATTAATGAATGTTACATAAGCCTCCATGACAATGGTCCATTAAAAATGTGCAAAAGGGGGATTCCCTTGAAACTTCGAGATTATATAGGGGAGTATATCAAGATTTACACCAATAACTCAGATTGGTTTATTTGTGAACCTCTTAAGGAAGAAGATGGGAATAAAACATCAGAACAATCTAGAATAATGATTATCGTGATATCAAGTGAAAATAGTTCGTATACCTTAGGTGAAATGCAAATTGAGCATGCGAATATAAAGAGAATCGAGTCATTGGATACAAATATACAAGAGGGACTAAGGCTAACATTGAATTACTCACCAGACATACAGAATACTTATTCTTCAACAGATGCAGCAACATTACCCGATAAAATTGTGATCGTAAAGAGAAATGAGATGAAGTAGCTGTAATATATGACGCTAGATGATGTTAACGCAGCCTTAAATTAATCACAAGGAGCAGTCACTGTGGTCGATTGTCAAGCTTATTTATGGACCGTGACAGTACAATGGGGGTATGGGAAACATTGGATATTAGAAAGAAGCTGAAAGTGGTTACATACCTAACCAAGAAAGCTAATGATGAAGATTCGAAGCTCGGTTTGTGCCCTGATTCAACTAAAAACGAGGTGGATGAATGGAACGACTGCTTATAAAAAACGATTGTTTGGTTGATGATCTGTATATTATTCATGCTCAAATGAATCATTTTGATCGCATGCTGGAGCTGTTCCTTGATGCTGCACATTGGCTTAACACATTAGGATCGAGTCAATGGAGACATTTTCTTGATGGTTATGGACGGGATGATATTTCAGCAAGCATCAACGCCGGTACGGCTTTTTTGATTATGAGAAATGATGTAGTAATTGGATCCTTTACTGTTCAACCGACTCCTGACGAGTGGGATATTCATATATGGGGAGATGCTCACCTGGATGATTCGGTGTTTCTACATAGACTCGTTTTGAGTCGATCGGCAGCAGGGAATGGATTAGGAGGTACTATTTTAAAGTGGATAGAGCATAATTTGGAATTTCCTCCACATAAGAAATATATCAAGCTTGACTGTGTAGGCGATAATGCAAAGCTTAATCATTTTTATGTATCAAATGAGTATTTGTTCTTAGGTGCTGCGGCAGATGGTCATCATAAATATCAAAAGGAAATCAAACACATCACATTTCAAGACAACAACTTACGTGGTGAGATAATGTGATGAATCGAATTCAAATAGTAGGGGCTTCAGGTTCGGGAACGAGCACACTAGCTAAAGCAATGTCTGAGAAATACGGATATAAACATTTTGATACCGATGATTATTATTGGCTGCCAACAGAAGAACCATTTTCGCAAGCTCGTCCAATTGAAGATAGAATACAGCTGCTCTCAACAGATCTCCTTAATCATGATGAATGGGTTTTATCTGGATCATTATGCGGATGGGGGTATGTCTTCATTCCAAACTTTGATTTCGTGATCTACCTTTGGCTGCCTGAAGAGATTCGAATGCAAAGACTTGCTGAGCGAGAAGCACATCGGTATGGGAAAGATATTGCCGCAGGCGGAAAAAGACATAGGTCTTATCTGAAATTTATGGAGTGGGCATCGAATTACGATACAGCAGGATTAGAGATGAGAAGTAGGACGTTACATGAAGAATGGTTATCACGATTGCCGTGTAGAGTTGTGAAATTAGAAGGAGACATAAGTATCCAGGACAAATTGAGATACATCTAGGAGCATACATAAATAATGATACGTGAGAAGGGACAACGCGTATCGAGATCGTATAACATATTGAATCGCATCGCTTGAAAGTACTCTCTGAAGGAAGGTGTATAAATGAGATATGTTATGATCATTCTATTCATTGCTTGTTTAACTGCATGTGGTGATCAAAGTACAAAACAAGCCATTCAATCCGCCCCTTTAGCAACCAATGAGAGTCAATCCACCCCGAACACAGAAGAAACTCCGCATAGTACAGAATCTGAAGAACTTATATATGAAGAACCCCTCTATCTTGCAGAGGAAGAATATCAAGGTGACGAATTAGAGATTATCAAGCTCTTGAATCTACGGATGAAGTATTTATGGGAAGAAAATGAAAGCGATTATATGGCTTTAATTGATGAGAATAGCCCTTTAGGTTTCTTCCCTAAGTATAAGATTAAAGAAATAAAGCTGCTGCGCAATATTGTCGTACAGGAGCAGAAGAATATTTTCCAAGCAGTCGTAAGTGTTAACGGATGATCAAGAATATAACTATACGTATGTATTTAGAAAAAATAAAGAAGAAGGATCGACTTGGAAGATTGCAGATATTGATTAAAGTAAGTTTGTCATACAAGTGAGCGTCCAAAGCTGTCGCAAGAACGCTTGTACGCAGGTTCGCTAAAAGGTAAAATATAACGACAACTGATGACATGATGACAGGTGGGCTAGATTGCTTATGAGTGTATTCAACAGCTTGGATGTACAAAGCATAAAAAAAGAATAGCGGGCGATGACGCTATTGATATTTTACCAAACTGCACGCCAGATCAGCAGTATAATATTGGGGTTGAAGCGGGGGAACAATTAAGGAAAATGCATCAATATTTTGCTCCCAAGCATATCTCTCCTTGGTATGAGCGAAAAGCAACCAAGCATCAAAGATATATGGATGAATATTTGAACGGCGGAGTGAGAGTAAGACACGATGACAAGATCATATCGTTTATTGAACAAAATATGAAATACATGGAACATAGGCCAAATGTGTTTCAACATAATGATTTCCATGTAGGGAATATAATTGTTAAGGACAAACGACTCTCTGGCATTATTGATTTTAATCGATATGACTGGGGAGACCCTATCCATGACTTTCTTAAAGTAGGTATTTTCAGCAGAGAAGTTAGTATTCCCTTTTCCAATGGTCAGCTTAAGGGTTACTTCCAAAATGAGCAACCGGGAGAAGCATTTTGGAGGCTCTATTCCTTATATCTCGCCATGTGCGTATTCTCATCCGTGGTCTGGACATTAAAGGTAACACCTGGGTCGATGGATGAGATGCTGGATAAGATCTACACGTTCCTGGAGGACCATGATTATTTCGAACGTATGAAGCCGAAATGGTATCAAGAGAACTAGTTGCGAGTTAATAGAGGCGGTATCTGTATAGGGAACAATAATTCAACAATCTATAGATTAGGTGGTGACATGATGCCAGAGGCAGCGGCGTTAATCGAGCAATACTTCGCCACCAAGGACATCGCGAATCGAAACTCACTTTAAAAGCATTTTATCTTCAACCTTCCTGCTGATGGTAAGGAGTTTTTTCTTAAGGCTTTTAAGAAAGAACGTTATTTGGATATGAAGCTAACAGCAGTCAGAGGTTATGCAGCGTATGCCGAACAGAATGAAGTTGATCAACTCATGAAGAAATTACTAGAGCTTTTGAAGAAACGTCCTGACAGCACACCTTATAACTATCAGGAATATGAAATCTTACGCTCTGCTTTCCTGATGCCATATTTATTAAAGCAGTACAATTATGAGTGCTTTCAGATCTTTAGTGAACAATTGGAACATCAGTACAAGGCTATGCCTGAAGCCTTCAAAGGGATTTTCACCTGTGATGAACAAGGAGAAGGGGTAATGCTCCTTCCCCCGGAAGAATCTCGGAAGCGTATCGATGATTTCTCCTGCAGCCATGGGAAGTTGAACGAGGCTCTGAATATTATACCAAGGAATACATATGCAAAATGCTTCAAGATGAGTATATAAAAATGCAAGAAGGTGGTCTGTTTAAAGTATGGCTGTATAAGGAACATAAGATCATAGGGTCCATTGCGCTAAACAATATTATTAGAGGAGCATTTCAATCCTGTCATCTTTCAGGTATGAAATGAGAATGCAAGCCTGCGAAGTAAAGCACAACACTTCAGTTATAATTGATCTTTATTATCTACTCATGGGTAATGCACGATATAATTTTTTTAGGGCATCAAGCAGTAATTTCATCATCACGAAACGTTATGATTTAGTTACATTAAGGTCCTTTTGGTGTTAAAAGAAGATGGGGTGGAGTTTTATGAATACACGATTGGTTCTAATCGAAGGTCTACCAGGCTCGGGAAAATCAACTGTTGCACAATTCGTGTCACAAATACTTTTTGAACAAGGAGCAGAGACACAATTATTTCTAGAAGGAAATGTGGATCATCCTGCGGATTTTGAAGGGGTAGCCTTTTATCAACAAGATGAATTTGATCAATTGTTATCGAAGCATGAAGCGTACAGCGATATGATAACGACCAAATCCGCTAAGCATAGCAGTGGTTACTTGATCTCGTATCGAAAGATAAAAGACGAATGGGGTTCTCAGTTTCCAGATGAACTTATACACGAAATAGGTAAAAAAGATATCTATGAGCTTCCATTTGATCAACATGTTAAGCTGCTAGTAGACAGATGGAATACCTATGTGGAGGATCATCTTCAAGGCAGCGCAGTTTCTATTTTTGAATGCAGTTTTATACAAAACCCTTTGACTATCGGCACCGTGAAATATAATGTACAAAAAGAAGAAGTTACTGAGTACGTAAGCGAGCTGGAACGTATTATTAAGCCGCTTAATCCTCTGCTCATTTATGTTGATCAGCAAGATGTCAGATTTGCATTTGAAAAAGCAATCGAAGACAGACCGAGGGAATGGTCAGAAGGGTTCATTGATTATTATACAACGCAAGGGTATGGCAAGATGAGAGGCTATGAAGGCGTTGAGGGAACGGTTCAGGTTCTTGAGGAGCGGAAGAGCATTGAACTTGAGATCTTCAACCGATTGAAGATCGACAAACATAAGATCGATAATTCAGCATTTGATATGGAAAAATGTAATGCAGCTCTGTTAGAAATTCCGCATTCAATTGCAGGTAACTAGTAGAAGAGTAAAAAGATATGTTGAATCGAGTATGACGTGATTATCTTCTTTCTCGGTCTCTTAAAGTTTGCTCGTTCTAATGTATAAAAAGGAATTCTCATACGACAGAAAATAGAGAAAATCGCGAAAGGAATGAACTTATGATTCCTAAATACCCAAAAGTTCCAGAATTGTCAGACAAACAAATAGATGAAATAACGAAAGTTGTGTTTTGTAACGACATTATACTTAATAAGGCTGATTTATTATTTGTTTTTGGAAGCACAGATCCCGGAGCAGTCACACAATCTTTGAATGCTTTTAAACAAGGGGTAGTAAATGAAATTCTAATCAGTGGAGGAAGTTCAACCACAGGAATAAAGCATGAGGATTGGACAGACGGAACTAAGACTGAAGCGCAATCAATAAGAGATAAATTAATCCAACACGGAGTACCAGAAGATATTATTTTTATAGAAGATAAATCAAGCAATAGCAAGGAAAACGTTCTGTTTGCTAAAGAATTATTTGATTTTACCCAGATTAACTCTCTGTATTTTGTGTCTAAAAGCCATGCAGTTGGAAGGCAATATAGAACACTACAAAAATACATAAGTAGTCAAATTAAAATGGCACCTTATCCATATGAAACAAAATTAAAAGAGAGCGACAATAATTTGAATCATTTGAATTGGATGGAATATCCTGAAAGTAGATCTCTTGTTATTGGTGAATATTTGAGGATTATATACTATGGAATGAAAGGTGATATAGTAAGCGTAGATGGAGTTGTTGAGGGGTTAGAAGAATATGTGAGAGGATTTTTCTAGGGTATATATAAATTCTAAATTTTATTCCTTAGGATGAGAACAATTAATCGAACTAAAGGCTAATAGTGAATCTTTTTCTGCAAATAAAATCCATCCCAATCTGAGGAGCTAACGATGTGAAAAATACTCGCTTGAAAAAATTATCTTTTCATATTTTGGATTTTACGGTCATGGTCTTTATTTTTTATATACTTGGCAGGAGCCTTAGCAGTTTAGGTGCGGCTATCCTCATTTCTGCTGTTTTATATCGTTTAGTAACAAGGCCTTTGCTTAAAATGGTTTTCAAAGTTGAACAAAAATGATGAAGAGGATAAAGTTATAAATAGATTCCCTTGTATTTTCGATTCGCGAATAAGCGAACGTTATCGATGTTGTTAGTGTTTCTAATCCTTGTCAGGCGTGTTGTTTTTACTTTCAATGTGGAGGTATGAAATGAACGGACTCAAAGAAGAGTAGTTGTTTCTATCATTACTTCCATATTATTTACCGTTATGGTGAGTCTCCTCTCTATGAATGGTACATATGATTTCAGGTTCTACTTTGTTTTTATTCTTAATTATGCGATCCAGCCATTTTGATCATATTGGCCGGTGAAGATTGGAATATCATAGATTACATAGAGCTATTGCCTACCGCTAATCTTTGAGTAGGCGCAGCATTAATATTTTTTACAATCGATCGTACAATCGATCGTATTTTTGATGTTTTTTTCAAAGAACGAATCGATATAGAGCTCAAACTGATCAAAAATCTCAGTAAGCCTTGATTCGTATTAAGAATATGAAGGCAGCTGTAGTAATAAGTAAAAAACGGATATCATTCAAGTCATAAAGAACTGTATTAATAACATCGAAGATCCTAATGAAATAACGGAACAAACAGGCAAGTTGTTAGTATGCAGTAGAACCGATACTACTCGATCTTATGTATATTCGATAATTAGTTTAACACTACTAACTCACATATTAAGGAGCGATTGTATGAAAGTCACCGTAGAGCTAACAAGCCAAACAGACTCATATCTAATCAAGAATCTATACCCTCTTTATCTATATGATTTGTCAGAACATTATGTAAGATATCCGAATAAGCATGGGATTTTTGAAGATAGCGACGACTATAGAACATTGGATGATCAATATCAAGTTCAACATATTTGGTGGGAGAAGCCGGGCTGCTTATTCCCTTATTTGATAAGGGTTAATGCTGTACCAGCAGGATTTATTCTCATCGCTTCGCCTCCTCATTGTTCGGAAGGAGTTGATTATTTTGTTCATGAATTCTTTTTGCTTCGTTCCTTTAGAGGTCAAGGGGTAGCCGAACAAGCAGCTGTTAAAGTGTTTGAGCAGTTTAGCGGAAGATGGGAGTTATTTACCAACCCTTCTGAAAGAAATAAAGTAGGGCAAGCATTTTGGAGAAAAACAATTGCTAATTATAGCAAAGATACAGCTGCTGAGTTGTACGGTGATACGTTTGATGGATATAAGCTGATTTTCCGTTTTGATAATAGGAATACCAACAGGTAACAATTGCGCATAACCGAGTTTACATGTAAAGAAGGTAAATCGCTTCAGAAGGACTACAATCCCAATGACGTCTATTGAGGTGAGGGCTTATTAATAAACTTATAAAAGGAGTAAGCGTGCTATTTTTCTGTTTGGTCATTTTAAGCGGGTGCTGTATCATATTTAGTTTGTTCGCTTACGATGTATTGGAACCATTACATCTGGGATATTTCATGCAGTTTTCTGGCATCATCTTTTTCTTATTGCTGATCACGATCATATGCAAGTCCAATATTAAGAGGAAGAATGATCAAGTCGAAGATGAGGATAGTTGAGTGATCGGATAAAACAGAGAATTGGGCTCACATTATCCGTATTGTTATTGCTCTCCGTACTATTAAATGTATACTTTTACAACAAACGGTTCAAACGGAAGTATGTTTGTTAATCATAGAATGATTTCCCGATCTCAAACAGATTCGTAAATTTAATTACGTGAAAAGTGATGTACTTATACAGGAGGTATACATGAAAAATATCGACTATACCCACTACTATTGGCAGGATGATAAAGTGCGTTTGCGGGCCATACGGAATGAAGACTGGGAAGATTGTTATGTAAATGGATTTGATACTCCTGCACGCCTTCTCTTGGAATGTGCGATTGAATTACCTCCGACCATATCAGGAGCAAAAAAGTTCGTCGAAAGTAATAGTGATTTTTTCTCAACAAATGGACGAATTATGTTTACGATTGAAAACTTAGATGGTAGTAGTATTGGCGGTATAAATCTGAACAGCATTGACGAGAGAAATGGAACATTCAGCATCGGCATTGTCATAGATAAGGAGCATCGTAGCAAGGGTTATGGGACACATGCGATGAGAATCTTGCTGAGATACGCATTTCTCGAACGAAGATTAAATAAATTCAATGACTATGTACTTGAGGGAAATGAAGGATCGACGAAGATGATGAAGAAGCTTGGTTGTGTGCAAGAAGGGATTCGACGCCAAGTTGTATACATCAATGGAAAATACATGGACTTCATACTGTTTGGCTTAACGAAAAGATGAATTTATTGCCAAAGAGCTTGATGATTATATTGTGAAAAGAGACGATGATGATGATCGTAGCAGCAGCTGCCATGAAGACGAAAAATGATGCGGTTGACCAGAATATAGAAGAGATAGATCGTATTATGCTTCGTGTGCAGAGATTAGGCGCGGCATATCTTTTTTTAGGTGAAGCTGTATTGAATGGTTTTGATGGTCTTCAATGGATTTATGATGAGGATTATCGTAAACATGCAATTGAAGCTGATGGCAAGATCATGCAGAGGTTGGCGTCCTTGTGCAGCAAGCATTCTATAGGGTTAGGTGTTGGCTTTTATGAAAAAAGTAAAGGAAAGATCTTCAGCAGCTACCTCATAATGAACGAAACAGGTGATATTAAAGCAAAATATCAGCGAATCAGTCAAGGCTGGAAATGCGGTTCTGTAACAGATTCAAGGTATCAAGAAGGAAGTAAATATGAAGTCATTGAGCTAGGTTCAACACAATGTTTGCTTGCGATATGTGGAGATCTTTGGACAGAACATTTTCTAAATGGAATTCAGGAGATGACGTTCGATACCATATTATGGCCTCTCTACATTGACTATTCAACAGAAGAATGGATTAATGAAGCCAGGTCATTATACTGCGAACAGGTGAAAAAGATTAATAAGCGAACAATTATGATTAACGCCATAAATGAAGACGAGGGTGGCGCATCTGGCGGTGTAATGATCATTACTGGGAATGGCAGTGTTGAAGATGAAGTTGAGATGAATTCAGATCGAATACTCGTTTTTGAATTGTAGCTCTATGAATAAACTGCGTGCCAAATACAAGTTAAAGGCTCTAACTAGGAGGTGTCGAAGTGATTACATTAAAAGATGTGGACAAGAGCAATTGGGAAGCCTGTGCGCAATTAAAGGTGAGACCGGAGCAGGAGGATTATATCGCTTCTAATTTGTACTCCATCGCTGAAGCACAATTTCTAGAGGGATTTGTCACCAAAGCTATTTATCACAACGATGAGTTGATTGGCTTTGCCATGTATGGATTGGATGCAGACGATCATAACTATTGGATTTATAGATTTATGCTTGATAAGCGCTATCAAGGCCAAGGTTTTGGTCAAAAAGGAATGCAGCTTGTCATCGAAGACATTTATCGCAGAGACGATCGAACAAATGCACTGTTACTAGGTTACAATCCAAGCAATGATCCTGCTCGAAAGCTGTATGAGAAGATAGGATTTAAAGAGATAGGAATAGCAGAATGGGGAGAAATGATCGCAAAATATATTTTTGAGTAAGTCAAGCATGTAAAAACATAAGAATCCACGCAATTGATGACTAAGATCATGAACCTACGAGATGGAGGATGGATGATGAATAAGTACGGTGTATATTTATTGGCCGCTACTTCATTACTCTCAGTCACGATCGGAATCTGTTATTTATCTGGATTCTGGTTTAGTTTTCACTTTCTCGGTAGCGAAGTAGGATCCGAATCAGGCACAATAGGAATTTTCGCTAGTGTATCTGTTGGTCTAGGCATAGTGCTCCTTGCAACTCTACCCTTGCGTAACGACAAACAGGAAGCTAGATTTTATCGTATACTAAGAGCAGCCCTTCTCAGCATTCTCTTTTTAATCAACATTCCTGCTTTTTTCTTATGGATTGGCTTTGGTTTTATCATTTCGTTCTCGGAAGGGATCAAAGGGCTTATTCCGCATGTCATGATACTGGCAATAATAATAATGTATGTGATGAACAGTGCAAATACGAAATACTCAGATCTAACACGCTGAGGAGAGTATGGATATTCATGTAATGAGACGTTAAGTAGCTTTAGATAAGCAAATAATAAGAGGGTTGATAATTGTATGGAATTAAAATTGTCATTAAACCATGAAAGCTTTAAACGACTAAATCAGTATGTTTTAGAGACCAAGGAATGGATACAGGCCTCTGCAGCATCGGTATTGATTATAAAAGATGGAGAGATCGTTAACGAACAGTATTATGGCTCTCATGATCATACTGAGCATAGCAGGAAGGTTGATAGACATTCACAATTCAATATCGCGTCTATCCGCAAGACCTACCTTGGTTTTGCTATAAGTCTTGCGCTTTACGAAAGGAAAATAAAAAGCCTTGATGATTGTATTACAAATTATATTAGTAATCAGGACGGAAATGTGCTAAAAGGGACAACGATACGCCATCTTTTAACTCATACGCATGGATTATACAACCTTGAAAAGAGATTATTTGAGGCAGGGACGGATTGGAAATATAACAACGCAGGTGTTAATTTGCTTATCAAACTTGTTCAAACCGTGTTCCAAAAGAGCCTCGCAGAAGTCATACGAGATAATATTTTAATACCTTGTCAACTTACAGAAACAGGATGGAGAAAGCTAAAGAAAGAATGCTTGGTGTGGGTGGATGAATCCTATAATGACGAACAAGGCAATGAAGCGAATCTCTTTGTAAGCACACGAGAGCTAGGTTATTGGGGGTACTTGCATCTTACACAAGGTGATGTTCAGGGAAACCAAATAGTGCCTCAAGCTGTTTTCGAACAAGTGGCAAATATTATTTCTCCTGAACTCATTGATAAACAGCTGCCAAAGCATGGTTTCTTTTGGTGGGTACAAGATGAACCTTCTCTAAGCTCTGAATTGGGTATTCAGCTACCAAAAGGATCTTTTCAGTCTTTGGGAATATTCGGATGCGCTGTATTGGTGATTCCGAGACACAACGTTGTAGCAGTGAGAATGTACAATCAAATAGAGAGTAATCCACAAGGGTACCATTATTTGCATGACATCCAGTCCTTCGGCAATTTAGTACTCCAAGAATGTTTTTGACTTTGACGGACTCATTTTTTATACGGAAACACTATCTTATTATCCATTCAGAGAGGTTTATGAAGGATAGGGTGTGAATGGAAGGAATCATACCACATAACAAGGAGGAAAATAAACATGCAGCGAGCATTCGTTTTGTACTTTTTAACTGACCAGGAGAACAATCTGAACGAGTTGAATCAGTTACTTTCAGAAGGATGGAAAGTAATCTGTCAGAGGCCAATGAGTGGCAGTCAGATTAATGCATCTTGCTCCTTGGTCATTTTGGAGAAATAATAATATTTCATTGTGAATGTGTAAAAAGAAACTACCTGGTGGCAAGCAGGTAGTTTTTTATTTTTTCGCGGGTACACGAACAGGTTGACTTTGACGTTATGTCGTACTTTAAGCTTAGTAAAGAAAGGAGGCAGCCAATGGAGCTTGTAACCATTACTGAGGTCACAAAGAGATATCACATCTCAACAAGAACACTTCGTTATTATGAACAACTTGGCTTGCTCGTTAGTTCAAAGAAGGAGGGCTATGCTTATCGTACTTATGATGCAGATGCATTAAAGCGATTGGAGCAGATTCTCGTCTTGCGTAAATTCAGAATTCCCTTGAAAGATATTCAACGAGTCTTGCAAAGCGAAGGAGGCGAGGCTGCACAAATTGCTTTTCAAGCCAAGCTTCATGAACTATCAGATGAAATTGCAACTTTAACATCCTTAAAAGCCGCATTGGAGAAGTTGGCAGGTTTGCTTAATGAGCGGACTGACATGAATTCAAGTGCAATCATAGCAGCCCATGAATGGCAGGTTGGTTCGCTTCAACTTAGAACCGACAATACTAAGGAGGAATTTATAATGGGAACGACGAATTGTTCGGAGTATGACATGAATCCAATATCTATGTTAAAGGATGTACGGATCATCTATTTGCCACCTTCGTACGTAGCATCTATTCACTTCAACTCTGAGGCTCCTGAATCGGAATCAAGTGATTGGGTGCGTCAGTTCGTAAAAGAGACTGAACTCGATAAAATCAAGCCAGACTTTCGGCATTATGGATTCAATCACCCTGAAGGCGCAAAGCATGGCTATGAGCGGTGGGTGACTATTCCTGAGCATATGGAAGTCAAAGCTCCATTTGTGAAAAAGCACTTTTCGGGTGGCATGTACGCTGCTCATATGATTCCGATGGGCAACTTTGACGAGTGGAGTTGGTTGACTAAATGGGTTGAGAGCAGCAGCCAATACGAGCATGATGCGGTTGAGCCCAGTTGCTTAGAGGAGCACCTTAATTATATTAATCAATATCAACTAAACGATGAGGAACTACATGCTTGCACGCAATTGGATCTGTTGCTACCGATAAGATCCAGAGAATAGGTTAAGTCATGTGAGGCATTCACACTTTAATCCACCTTAATATTTTCAAATATTGCAGCTACATCAAGATATTCTAAATATAACGAGTCTATTTTTTGACCGGCTTCATCCTTCATTGCATTGCTAATGTTTTGTCACACTGCATGCCAACACCTAGAGATCTGCCTAGCAGATCTCTTTTTTTAGATACCCTGACATGATGACATGCGGTCTACAAAGGAGGTTTATCATTGAAGATATCTGACATTTCACAAGAGCAGTTGGATAAAGAACTCATTGATAGAGTTTTGTTCCATGGAACTGACGATGATGGATGCCGTGGGGAAGTCATTTTCGTTTTTGGCAGTTTAAAAGCTACCTATTACCGAGTTCCGCTTGCAGTAGAGCTGTATTTCAATCTGAGAGCACCCAAGATTATGATGTCAGGTGGGAATCAGGACTATCCTGAAGCATTGGCCATGCAGGAGAAGGCGATAGAACTTGGTGTGCCAAAAGAGGACATTTGGGTAGAATCTAAATCTTCAAATACAACAGAGAATGTTCAGGAATCAATGAAAATATTGGATGAGAAGCTCGGACTCAACAGCATTAACCGAATCTTGATCGTGACGACCAGCTACCATATGAGACGAAGTTATTTGACCTTGAAGACATTTATGCCTGATCACATTTGCTTCTCCATGTGCTCTGCTCAAGACAACAATACTAGACGAGATAACTGGTGGTTAAGCAGAGCTGGAGTGGACCGAGTCATGAAAGAAGTCGAAGGATTAGTTCATTATACACGTACAGGCCAGATCGTGGACGCCGAAGTATAGCTATATAAGGACGTGAAGGTATCTTATATATTTGAAGATAATCAGGGAACTTTAAAAGAGAAATTTATAAAGGGAACAGATCAAGATGAGATTCTCGTACAAATCAAATACAACCCAGGGATTTGTTGTCATACAAGCATTTATGAGACGGACGACCAGCGTTAGAGCAGCAAGGAATAGCTTGTCATGATTTTGAACGATGTACCTGATCCAAGCATAAAAAGCTGCTAGGATATGGTTACCTATATCGATGGTATGTTATATGATAGCAACCCCTTCCATTATATGTGTGTCTACTATATTAGAAGCTACGTAAATGATGGAGGTAGGCAAGGAATGAACATACGACATATTGGCATCTTGTTTATGCTGTGTATGCTTGTTCTTAGCAGCGGCTGCACAAAGGAAGTGGAGGTACCCTATTCAGAGCGGCCAGATGCTGCTGAGGAAAATGAAACAAAATCGCCTATACCGGATGAAAACGGGGATCTAGAGCCCTTGCTGTATATTGAGCAATCACAGGAAAACAGAACCATTACCGTGAACGCCAATATTCCGCTCAACCAAGACTCTGTTGAAGAGGCGCTTAAACAAACGCTGCAGTGGAAAACGCGAAGGATAGCATCTGAGCCGCACTATTCGATCAAATGGATGAGCTCGCAAGTCTTTGCTGTTCGCTTCGATGGACTTGAAGCTGGTGAGGGGGTCCGTTTCAGACTAGACGATGTGAAGACGATTTCCGGACGTGATTTTACTGTGGATGGTCTCGCCATGTACCGCAATAGTGTGGCGTTTGAGCTGTCAGCTCCCAGTCAGATTGTTCTTCTTGATGTAGAGCATGATTCCTTTGAGCTTATGGATTCGACGGGGGCCTCGTATGTCCATCCTGTTCTCATGATGGAAGGCGATAAGGAGCAGCTGCAGGCTATCATCTATGAGAAGAATGGTCGGTACAGTATCGTGCAATCTGACTTCCGTGAAAAGCAACCTATTAATATTCCAGATCACTTGAATGCCGTAGACTCAGATCTAGACTACTTGAATGATTATGGTTATACACCATTATTTTCGGATCGCTTGGACAAAGAACAGATTTATGCTGTCTATGGTAATCGCAGATTATACGCACTACACTGGCGAGAGGGCTTATCAAACAAAATATACACCGCTGAGAAAGCAGTGTATGGAGTAGCAGCATCCCCTTCGGGAGAACGTATTGCATTATTGACCGCTTCAGACGACTACAATGGACCGGATGCAGACCTGTTGATTCTAGATCGTAGTGGTAAGACATTGGGGAATTGGCCGCGTGCAGCTTATATCAGCCACAGTGATGGGGTGATTATCCCTTATCCACTGTCATGGGCAGATGAGGACACCGTCATCATTCCCGTGACGAATCGTGAGGACTTCACACAACGCGCAGCGTTTGTAAGTATAGATACGGGTGACAAAACGCCTGTTCCCCATACGAAACTGCCGTCTCCAATAAAGAGTCAGCTTGCTCGTTTCACCGGTTCAGAGCTTGAATCTATGAACTTATTACCTCAGCCGGCAGGTAGATGGTTAGCCATGCAGGAGGCAAGCGGGATTTGGCTTATAAGTGTCGATGGCTCGATACTACGATGGCTTGGGAGCGGTGAACTGCTGGGATGGACTGATGACGGAAGAATTGCTATTTGGGAATCAGGTGCAGATGCGCGAATGCCTACCTCCCGGCTATATACGCATTTAAGCAAGTAGCAGAAGGAGGGCCTAAAAATGAACGAGTATCAATTGTGTGCAGCGATTAGTGAGCTGTTTGGTGATCTATTAGATCAATTCAAGGATGCAGGCGAATACGGATTCAATCATAGGACCGGTAGAACGATTCAACGGCTTGGGTATTGTACGAATCTGACGCCGGAACTAATAGAACAAGCGAAAGATAAGCAGGTTGACTTTATTATCACTCATCATGATGCATGGGAGTTCATTTTTGGGATGAAGGAGGAGTGCTTGAAAAGACTCCAGAACTATCGTATTGGGCATTTTTATGTGCATTTGCCATTGGACTATGCTGAATTTGGCACATGCAACTCCCTTTTTAAAGAGATTGGCAATGTTGCGATTATCAAACAAAGCCAGCATGTGAATGGGACAAGTACGATTGGAATTGGTGAATTAACTTCATCGATCTCGTTTGATGACTTTACCGCAAGGGTGGCGGATGTGTTGCATGAAGATATCAAGGCATGGCCGTATGGACAGAGTATGGTCAAGCGTATTGGGATGATAACTGGGGCGGGGAGCAATACGAATGAGATACGAAGTGCCAAGGAGCAGCACTGTGATGTATATATGACTGGAGAAAAATCGTTGTACACCATTCAGTATGCCAAGTTTGCTGGCATTAATCTCCTTGTAGGCAGCCACACCTTCACTGAAATATTCGGTGTGAGGTCATTTGCTCAGAAGCTTCAGGCAGCATATCCTTCCATTGAATTGGTCTATTTAGCAGAAGAGCACTTTGAATAGCTTACGATATTTACTGGATGGGTTTTGCCTGTCCGAATATAAAAGGAGCTAAAATAATGAAGATTGCATTGGTATTGTTCGATGGCGTTACTTTTCTTGATTTTGTTGGGTTCTATGATGTCATCTATCGCCTTACACAATTTGAGAAAACGAAGCATACGACTTGGGATATTTGCGGGCTGCGTGATGAAGTGACGGATGAGCTAGGAATGAAAGTCAAGGTAAACGTGATAATGTCTGATCTGTCCCAGTATGATTTAGTATTTATACCTGGTGGGATGGGAACAAGGAAGCTGAAAGAGGATGAAGCATTTGTCGATTGGATCAAGACGGCAGCCACCGTTACATATAAATTATCCGTATGTACAGGCTCGCTGCTGTGGGGTGCAGCGGGGCTGCTAACGGATAAGAAGGCGACAACTCACCCGAATGCCTATTCTTTGCTGGAGCCTTATTGTGCTGAGGTGATTCAGGCGCGGATTGTTAAGGATGGGAATGTGATTACAGCTGGCGGTGTGTCGACATCCATTGATTTAGGTTTATATATTATAGAGCAGTTCGTTGGGGCGGAAGCAGTCCAGTTGGTAAAAAGACAGTTGGACTATCCTTACAGTGCAGTGGGTATTGTAGAGGTGTGAATGTCCAAGCTGTATGAGGTACGTTAGCTTGCGAAAGGAGGTGGCACTATAAAAGGCGGTATTTTATTCCTGTTGTGTTCCTTATGCGTGATCATAAGCATAAGTGGCTGCTCGGAGCGAGTCAAGGTTGGAACAGATATGACTAAAGCCTATGAGCAGGACATCAAACGTATATCGGATGCGATCACCAGTATAAAGGTTACCTTTCAACGACCAAATGTCTATTTTAATGTTCATATGGACAATGAACCGAGTGCTGAGGTGGTTCAGGCTGTATTATCTAGAACGCAAGCGTTCACTACCGTAGAAAATATAAGTGCGATTGCCGATGCTGTAAACTGGGGAATTGAGATATCTGAAGTCCATCTCTCCATTCGCTTAAATAAAGCGGATGTACCTGCATATCATTATATGACAAGCTATTTTAAAACCTCGGATGCGAGCAACTACTCAGCGGAAAATATTGACGCATACAGCACGTGGCATGAAGTTGTCCACTCATCATGAACGAATATAAAAAGAATTGTTGAGTTACTATAAATCGTTTTTTCCTGTTGTCTTATATCTTATAGTGGGTCTATAAAACTTAACCTAGTAAATAGGGGGAGCAATGTCTCAGATACCGTATCTCGAAAAAAGCATTAGGTTAGCCCTCGCAATTGTCGGTTTTCCTTTTACTGCCTTACAAGCACTTCTATCTGCATATCAACTTCATAAATATAAGCCAATAGGTGAGCGGGTTTGGATCGATGAACGCTACTTACACGTCAATGCCACAGGAATACCGCAGAATCATAACCCTACAGTCATTCTTGAATCAGGTATGGGAGGCAGTACGCTGGATTGGTGTCTCGTACAGCCAGAGTTGTCGAAGCTTACTAAGGTCATCTCTTATGATCGCGCGGGTTTTGGGTGGAGTATATCACCAAACGAGCTACCAACCTGCCAGCATGGTGTCGATGATCTTAGGCAATTGTTGCAGAACATGAATCTTAAGCCTGAGTTAAGCGCTAATCAGCTGAAAAATGCTCAGCCGCTCAAACACGATCTGCAAGGTATCGTATTGTCTGCCGGAAGACAGAGTGAGGAGTGGAAGAAAGACCAAGAAAAGCTATTGCACTTAACGGAGAAAACCACTCAGATCGTGGTCGAGGAAAGCTGGCATTCTATTCAGATCTACCAACCGCAAGCAGTTATTGATGCAGTAAAGCGTATACTGGATAATAATCGGAAAAGGAGCACGAACGTTTGAACAACACCGTGGAAAGTGTTGGCTACCTTCCTGAAAATATGTATAGTAATGGTATGTTCAATTCGATTATCAACATGACTCAGCCTATGTGAGATGCAGCAAAAGGTTGGGTCATGTTTGTCTATGGGGGAGAGATTGAAGATGGACATTTTGAATATTAAGCATGAGCTGACTGACACGAGAGCAGAGTTACTGGCGCTTATCCACGGATTGAATAAAGCACAAATCAACAAAAAAAGATCGGACGACCGCTGGAGTATTGGACAGATCTGCGAGCATCTCGCCAAGACAGAAGAAACCTATGTGTACGTAATTAGAAAAGGAATCAGCCGAGCAGAAGATTCAACCATTGAAGCAGGATCTTTAAACGTCATGTTGGATCGGAGTAAGAAGTGGCAGGCTCCTGACATTGTTGCACCTTCAAGCGACATTTTTGATCATGATGACCTTGTTTCGATGTTGAATCATTCAAGAAAAAAGCTATTTGAACTGCTGGACTCTCTAGATGACCCGACTATTCTAAGCAAAAGACATTTTTCACACCCCGTGTTTCAAGACTTGTTGTTGATCGAATGGATCAAATCGATACCTCTGCACGAGAAAAGGCATATGGAACAAATCAAAGAAGAACTTCAAGATGTTTAAACAAAATCGGCAGATGGATCTATTCGGATATCGGAATCATCATCTATCTGAATCCGAAGCCCAAAGACTTTCACGCTGAAGGTTTATAATATCGAACAGGTTCTGCTTATGTGACCCTGTTCGTGAATGATGACTTTACGAAAGTCTCCATCATCGTACCTAATCAGTACAATCGAAAGGGTAACACGGGTGGATTGTGGTCTGCGGACGATGGTCTTATGATTACAGCGCCTGCAAGCAATCGTGTAGAGGCACTTAATCTTGCGAATGACATCATGAAAGAATATTTGAGAGGCTATCAGCTTGAATAAAAGGAGGCACGGTGCAGCGGCCGTTGTTTGAGGACTTGCAAGCGGGAGCGTCTCTGATTCTTCGAAATTAAACAATCATAAGACCATAATTATAAAGGCGTGTGCTGCGAAGCATTCGCCTTTGCTGTATCTTCATTCCATATCCTAACAAGAGGAGTATCAATGACTCACATTAAAGATACCGATCGATATCTTATTATTCACGCAGTTGATTTAGGCATAACAACAGCCATGATCATTCAGCTAAAAAAGGGGTATTGCTTAGCTTGTCGTGCCTGATTTTTTCATACGAGTGAAAGGAGTAAAATATCACCATATTCCAACAGGAGAGAAATGGAATATAATATATGGTGTGATCCAGATGTGGCAAGGCTGTTGCCTCCTGAGAATATAAAGCGATCATCATGGAAGCCTGTTCGCGATTGGCAGCGAATAAGGCAGAGACAGCAAGACCTCCCTGTTATATTAAGCAGAAAGGAGAGATCGTGTTGAAAATTCAGCATGTGCATCTTTTGACAGATCATTTGGCTAAGCTGGAGGAATTCTATGGTACACAATTTGGACTGCCCATTGTTGAAAGGCAGAGTCAGTCTTTTACAGTGAAGGCGGGCCGCTCTTATCTGACCTTTTCATCTACGCATATCTCAGGGGATAACCCTTATTACCATTTTGCGTTTGATATTCCCAGCAACAAGATCAAGGATGCAAAGAGTTGGTTGCAGTCTAAAGCAATTTCCTTAAATGTGCTGCCGAATCATTCCGTTGAATTTGTCTCTTCTAGCTGGAATTCGACCTCCATATACTTTTACGATCCTGCGGGCAATATCGTTGAACTCATTGCACGACATGATCTTAGGAATGAGAGGGATACCTCTTTTAATGCCAATCATCTGCTTAGCATCAGTGAGCTTGGTATTGTGGTCCCTGACGTTGTGGGGGTAACAGAGAGATTAACGCGTGAGCTGTCGATCCAGGTATACAAGGGCAGTGTAACCGAGAACTTTGCTGCCTTAGGTTCCGTTGAAGGGCTGCTTATTTTTAGTGAATATGATAGAGTATGGCTCGGTTCTAATAAGCCTGCACGATATTTTAAAACGGAAGTACAGCTAGAAGGCGTGAGAACAGGCAGCTATACAATCAGTGACTTGCCTTATTTCCTAGTATGTCGATAAACGAGATTCGTATTTTTCCGACATTACTTTACATGATGTTTAAAAACAGTACTAACAATTGGATATTTTTATGATATGATAGAGTTAATCCTCTTAATGATCAATACATCCTAGATGATTCAACAGCAGAGGACGATCAGGCTATGTTACTTAAGAAGTCTCATTGCTAGTATATGATCGAAGAGAATGGTGCTTCTATTTATTGTGAAGTCGAGAAGTCCTAGCAATTCGGAATTTTCTCTACTAAAAATACATTAGGATGTAAGGACGGTTAGCATGAGCAACAGACAAACCAAAACAGACGTTATCTTAATCGGTGCAGGTATTATGAGTGCAACATTGGGAACCTTGCTTAAGGAATTGGCACCGGACTGGAACATTACCGTGTTTGAGAAGCTCGATAAGGCTGGAGAGGAAAGCTCGAACGAATGGAATAATGCTGGAACAGGACATGCTGCGCTGTGTGAATTGAACTATACCGTTGAAAAATCAGATGGGTCTGTCGACATAAGCAAAGCGGTCAAAATTAATGAACAGTTTCAGATCTCAAAGCAGTTTTGGTCTTATCTTGTTAACAGTAATTTGATCCGCAATCCACAAGAGTTCATTATGCCGCTGCCGCACATGAGCATGGTGCAGGGGGAGAAGAACGTCGCTTTCTTGAGAAGAAGATTTGAAGCGCTGTCAACCAACCCTTTGTTCCAAGGCATGGAGTTCTCTGATGACCCAAAGAAGCTGAAGGAATGGATTCCGCTCATTATGAATGGCCGCGCATCGAATGAGCCGATTGCTGCCACGAAGATTGACAGTGGTACAGACGTTAACTTTGGTGCTTTAACGCGAATGCTTCTAGATCATCTGAAAGACAAGGATGTTGACATCCGATATAAGCAGAGTGTAGAAGATATGAAGCGTACAGCTGATGGCTTGTGGGAGCTTAAGATTCGCAATGTAGACAGCGGCATGGTTGAACGTCACTGTGCTAAGTTTGTCTTTATTGGCGGCGGAGGCGGAAGTCTGCATCTGCTTCAGAAGTCTGGGATTCCGGAAGGGAAAAGAATCGGAGGCTTCCCTGTTAGCGGACTGTTTATGGTGTGCAACAATTCTGAGGTTGTTGAGAAGCATCATGCCAAGGTATACGGCAAAGCCCCTGTTGGCGCGCCACCGATGTCCGTACCGCATCTTGATACAAGATATATTGACGGCAAAAAAGCACTGCTATTTGGTCCGTTTGCAGGATTTTCTCCTAAGTTTTTGAAAACAGGCTCAATGTTTGATTTGATCACCTCGGTCAAGCCGCACAATCTCGGCACGATGCTAGCTGCAGGCGCTAAAAATATGTCATTAACCAAGTATTTGATTCAACAAGTCATGTTATCCAAGGAAAAGCGTATGGAAGAGCTGCGCGACTTTGTTCCAAATGCCAAGAGTGAAGATTGGGACTTGGTTGTTGCTGGCCAGCGTGTTCAAGTCATCAAGGACACGACAGATGGCGGCAAAGGCACCCTTCAGTTTGGCACAGAGGTCATCAGTGCGGCGGATGGCTCCATCGCTGCGCTGCTCGGAGCATCTCCAGGCGCTTCAACTGCGGTTCACGTTATGCTTGATGTTATTAAGAGATGCTTCCCGCAGCATCTTAATGAGTGGGAACCTAAGATTAAAACGATGATTCCATCCTATGGCGTCTCATTATTGGAGAACCCTGAACTGATTCACGAGATTCAGGTCTCGACTGCTCAATCACTTGGACTTCATAATGAATTGTTGCCTGTCTAATGGACATGTGACAAAGCAAAAATAAAGACAACGGCCTTGATCTGATATTCTACAGAGAGGCCGTTTCGTATATTGATCCATGCCTATTGTTGCCTTCTAAGCCATTCTGCGTCTGCAATGATGATTGCAGGCGCTTTTTAAAGGCTTCAGCTCAGCTTGAACAAGGTGAATGCAGCACATAGGCAGCTGAACAACATGAATATGACTTGAGGGAGAACGATGAAAAGAAACGATTCAATCATCCAAACGAAACGATTATACCTAAGAGAGCTGACCTTAAATGATGCCTATGCGGTGTACAAACATTTTTCCGATTCTCAGGTAACGCGCTATATGGACATTGAGCCATGCAAAAGCTTGGCAGAAGCGGAGGAAATCATTTCGTTTCATATCCAGGATACGGGCTGTAGGTATGGGTTGTTTTTGCATGACAGCAGCCAACTAATTGGAACTTGCGGTTACCATTGCTGGCGGCATGAACCGACGATCAGCAAGGCTGAGCTTGGATTTGACTTGTCACCTCAGTATTGGGGCAAGGGGCTCATGCAGGAAGGCTTGCTGCATATGATCCGCATCGGGTTTGATGTGATGAAGCTTGATGTTATAGAGGCAACGACCGACGTCGCTAATACACGCTCTCAAAGGTTGCTTAAAAGGCTGGGCTTTACTGCTACGGGCATTCAAGCAGATGGATTATTACACTTTGCCTTATATACGCCCAGTAAGAATATCAATAAAGGTGTGGAGTCATGACACAAAAAGGACATTTGAAACCGTATCCAACCCTTAATCAACCGATTCATTGGGGAGATATTACAGCTTGCTTTTCGTTAGCTACTTCCATTGACGAGGCGCTGGTAAGCAACGCAAGCATCATTCCGATGGTTGGGGATCGCTACGTGATTATTCAACTGGACAACGGAAAGTGGGAGCTGCCGGGCGGTACTCTGGAACCGAAGGAAACGTACTTGGAGTGTGTAAGGCGTGAGGTGGCCGAGGAGATTGGAGCAACACTTATCAACTATCAAGTCTTTGGACTTTTTGATTGCATGTCTGCCGCAGTTCAGCCTTATCGACCACATATTCCGCATCCTCGTTTTTTAAGAGTGGTTGGTTTTGGGGAAGTCCGAATCGTTGGCAAGCCATTGAATCCAGCAGATGGGGAACAAGTTGTGAATGTGGAGGTTGTCACCATAGAGGAAGCCGTGGAACGGTTCGAATCTATCGCGCGATATGACATTGCTGAACTTTATACATTAGCCCATCAGATTCGAACCAGTTAGTATTCATGACGATACATGTAATGTAGCAATCGTATTAACGGCTATTCAGCTACCTTGAATTAAAAAACAAACATAGGCAGAACAAAAGATGAAGATCTATTTAGTAAGGCATGGCATGGACGAAGATGGATATCGAGGCGGATGGAGCCAGCGGGGACTAATAGAAGAAGGAATCATTCAATCTAGCAAATTGGCATCCCATCTGCATGAACATCGTGAGACTTATCGCATACATACGATTCTGAGCAGCGATCTGCCTCGCGCAGTTGAGACAGCACAGATCATCGCGAGGAGGGTAGGCATTGACGCTGTCTACTCCGAGCATTGGCGAGAAATGAATAATGGGCTCTTGGCAGGCATGCCCCATCATGAAGCCGAGGCAAAGTTTCCTGGCGTTTATTTTAACACGCTGAATATGAACACATCATTTCCGGAAGGAGAGAGCCCGGTACATTTTAATCAACGAATAACGAATGCCTTTGATCTGTTATGCGATAAGCTCGATAAGCGTCAAATAGAGCACGATGTATTGCTAGTGACCCATGGAGGCGTCATTAATGTGCTGTATTACCATTTAACTGGGCAAAAGTGGAGCAACACCTGTTGTTCTTACCCTATAGATAATACGAGTGTACATATTATCGAAAAGAAGCAGGAGCAATGGAAGATTACCACTAAAAATCAGACGCTGCATCTTTGTGGAGGGATCATCTGATGTCTAATATCAGTGACGCTAATAAGAAAGCTTGGAATGATCGAGTCTATGATTCTTTACTAATCTCCCTGGTGAATTTCCGCTGATCGCGAGCAAACAGTCACTGCAAAAGTTAGAATGGAGGAAAGAGGCACGTGGATCAACTAATGATTGATGAACATCAAGAGGATTGGAGCGCGATGTTTGCTGCAGAGAGGGAAAAGTTAAAGGCTGCTCTAGAGGATATTCAAATAGAGATTGAGCATATTGGAAGCACAGTCGTGCCAGGGTTAGCTGCGAAGCCAATCATCGATATAATGGTTGGCGTTCAAGAGCTTGACAACATAGATGAAGCACACACTCTAGCTTTAGATAGTATAGGATATCACTTTGTGGATAAGCCACATAAGGCTTATCGCAAATTTTTTCGAAAGGGTCAGTGGCGGGCAGGCACTCATCATCTTCATATCTATGAGTTGGACAGTGAATATTACAAGGATCAGATTCTCTTTAGGAATTATTTAATCCAGCATCCTGAAGAGATCGCTCAATATGCGCAGCTCAAACGTACGTTAGAGTCGCAATTTCCTAATGATCGTGTATCGTACAAGAATGCGAAATCTTCATTTATTCAGAATCTTATCCGTAAAGCAAAAGCCTGACGCTTACAGCATATACTTGTGATTACACATATGGGAGATATATAACGAAATGCATGCATCCATGATAAAGGACCAATGTCAGCTGCGTGATGATCTTGGTTTTTAGAATGGCACGTTCGTTTACTAGTGAGATCCATTGACGCTGATTCTATGACAGCAAGGAGATAAACTTATGCCGATTACATTGCGTGAAGATAACAAAGAGTTTCTGTTTCGTGTATGCGGTGTACTGATTAAGGATGGCAGGATTCTGCTGCACGAGACCAAGGATAAAACAGGTTTGGTGCTGCCAGGGGGAAGGGCAGAAATTAACGAAACCACCAGTCAAACCGTTGTCCGCGAATTCAAAGAGGAGCTCAATATCGAGGTAAGTGCGAAAAGAATGTTATGGGTTATTGAGAACTTTCATGCTTATGGCAAACCGAACCTACATGAACATGGTATCTATTATTTAGTAGAGTGCAGGGATCAGCTAGAGGTTCATTCTAATCGTTTTGCGGGTGTGGAATCAGACATTCCGTTAACTTTTGCATGGATAGAGCTCTCCGCGCTTTCTGACACTTCAATTTACCCCAAAGCATTAAAGGAGCTAATCCATCATATCGCTGCTGATGCAAGCATCAAACATGTAGTGAATCATGATTGGGTATCCAGCAATGACGAATAGGCCGCAGTCTTATAAAATAAGGGAGGAACATGTTTATGAATCGCGTTGGTGCATTTGTTGTTTATGGTCTATGGCTTATGATTATGGCGCTTGAACTGCTTGGATTCTATCGCTTGACACACGAAGTACATACTGCTGATGAGATGATCTTCTTCTTAGCGTTAATCTTCGTCACTTTAGTTGCGGGTGCAGTAGGAATTTTCCTTTATACCGTTGGGAGCAGAGATAGCAAAGAAGCCACTAATGAAATGTAAGATATCACAGGGACATAGGTCATTTACATAACATGATTATCATTGCAGACATAATAGGGGAAGAGCAATTCGTTGAAGTCTATAGGATGCAAGCAGCATACTCTTATTAAGTTAGATAGAGTAAACATTGAATCGGCATTGCCATGTGTACAACTCTTTTATAATAAAACCTTCTCTTGAAGGTTCGTTCACCCATTCCTATGCTAGATGTATATGAGACTAATGATTAAGGGTATTGAGGTGACAACGTGAGTGCCTATCAAAAACCTAAATTAAATCAAGAAAACGAAGTCCTCATTCCTGACTTTGATGAGCGTATCATAGGTGCGAAGCTGTACATGGGACTTGAAAGCATGCGCTTTTATTCAAAAATGGGATGGAATGACGCATACGCTGAGCTGCGTGATGAAATGTTGAGTCTCCCCGTTTACAGGCAGGTGAGCATTTGATCCAATTAGCTGCATCTGAATACACACGCATCCTTCCATATATCTCATCTGAGGAAGACGACAGCAGGTTCATATTCGTGTTTGTATACTCCGTAATTGAACAATTGCAGCCTGGCGGTATTTATGTCAATGATCGCCAAGCACCAACTGCAGGATTGGTCGTTAGTCGTGGAGGGAAATATTACGTTTTTGGCACGCTGGCAGATCAGAACTTCAATAAATCTTTGGTGGAGTTTTTAATAGATGAGCGTAATCACTGTCAATTCTATGATTTATACGCTTCTTCATCAACTTGGATGACGTACCTAAGTGCAGCTCTCAAGGAGCACGTGGTCCCTTTATCGAGAACGCACTATACATACGTGGAGGGAGCGATTCCAAATGCGTCAGTAGATTTAGAGGATGATCTATCTCTGACAGACATTGATTCTTATATCTATAATAAGTATCAACAGGAAGTAGATGCTTCCTACAAGCAGCTTTGGAACTCCGCAGAGGATTATCTTCATACTGCCTTTGGATATTGTTTCATGGCGAATGATCAGATTGTCTCAACCTGCCATACGTTCTACATTGGAGGAGGGTATATTGAACCTGATATTCGAACTCATTCCGACTATAGGCAGCGCGGCTATGCTCTTCGATTGTGTCAGCATTTTATTAAAAGGAGCGTCGAGCGCGGGCTTATTCCGTATTGGGATTGTGATGCTGGCAACCAGGCTTCAAATGCACTAGCGCTGAGGCTGGGATTATCCAGAGTCGGTGACGTGCCAATCCTCTGGTGGCATGAAGACAAAGAGATCATACAGCGCTATCTTATCAAATATGGATACATCTAACTTTACCCCCCCTGCTTAGCGGTGGGGGTATGTGTTTTTCATGAAGAAATAGTATAATAGAATAATTAGCATGTTATGGAAATGGACATAATGGCTATACCAAGATGATCCAAAATCAAGTATACGGAGACTTACAATACCATGATTATTGATCAACAATCCTATGACTGCCGAGGGCTTCATTATATCATTCGTTCTGCTGAAATAGCAGACGCACAAGCCATGTCACAATTAAGAGTGCAGATCGATGGGGAGACGGAATATATGGATCGTGAGCGAGGAGAAGCCTATCTCTCGCCTGATGATTTTGAGAGAGTCATTAAGATGGATACGGAGCAATCGGCCAATCTATTTCTCGTTGCAGAGGCCGAGAACAAACTGATCGGCTATGCTCGCTGTGAAGGAAGTGAGTTAAAGCGTCTCGCCCATAGAGCTGAATTTGGCATCGGTGTGTGCAAGCCGTACTGGGGCTTCAGAGTGGGGACAGAACTGCTGAGGCAAGCCATTGCTTGGGCTGATGCTAACGACATACTGAAGCTTTCGCTGTCCGTTCTTGAATGCAATACAAAGGCGCTCAGGCTCTATGAAAAACATGGATTTGAAATTGAAGGCCGTTTAAGAAATGATAAGCGGCTGGCTGATGGAAGATTGTATGATACGATCGTCATGGGCAGATTAAGATCGCAGACATAACAGTAAGGAGAAGGAATAAATGACGAAGACCATGCAGCGTGTTAAGGTTGCTTTATATACGATGTGCTTAGTTTGTGATGGAGATAAGGTGCTGTTAGTAAACAGACCCAATAAGCTAGGATTTCCTGGCTGGATCGGTCCTGGGGGTAAAGTTGATTTTCCTGAGAGTCTGACAGAAGGCGCGATTCGGGAGGTGTGGGAAGAAACCGGCTTGGTTGTGAGGGACCTTGTTTACAAAGGGCTTGATGAATTTGTCGACCCCGAAGAGGACTTTCGTTACATGGTCTTTAACTACGTGGCCACTTCTTTCGAAGGCGAGTTGTTGCAGGAGCCGCCTGAGGGAGAGCTTAAGTGGATCCCAATATCCGAAGCCATGAACTATCCGATGCAGCCATGGTTTAAGCGTCGTTTCCCATTGTTCTTTGAGGAGGGAACTTTTGAGATTTTTGGCGTCTATGATCAGAAGGAGAAAGTTACGCATCGGGAATATGTGAAGAAATTATAGATAAGTGAGGGTGGAGAAGGAAGACTTGAGTGATGCCTATGAGTATTAAATGTTATCGGCACTCGAACTACCTGGGGGATGACTGGAACTCTACGAATCGATATATGATGGGCTGAAGCGGGAGGTTTTCGAGGAGACGGGGTTAACGATAACGGAGATCGAAGGCAGCCAGAAGCGCATCGATACTTGTGGGATCAACTATGATTTTGAAGTGGAGTGTGTAGAGCCTTATTGCGTCTATCAGACGATAAAAGGGCCGGTGGACTCCGCGGGCATGTATTTTATATGCCGTGCAGGGGGAAGACTGCTAATCGAAGGCGATGATACCGCTAATATTCGTTGGATATCAAATGAAGAGGTCTATCAAATGATGCTGGATGCCCCTGCAATTCAGCAATGTAGATCGAGCAGGCTTGCATTACTATCTGCAGCATCGCTTTGATCTTAAGCTGTAGCAAATCAACATAAGATGGAATGCTCACCCAATATAAGCTCAATTATGGAGGAAGAACATATGAGTAATAAGGATATCGTTCACTTTATTACAGAGGCGAAGAAGAATGCGTACGCCTCAGGAGGAGGACTTGCATCCAAGCCGACAAGACCAGGCGCCAAGGACATACCCTATCAAAAAGATAAATGGTCGTACTTGGACAGTTATTACGGAGAACTGGATTTTATGGGCGAAGAGGTAGTGTGGGAACAGAACAGAGCGATATGGGGAATGAATTATCGCGGTGATACGTATGAAGAGATAGCAGGTTTCCCACAATTTTTGCTTGAAGCCTTAATGCGGGTTCCTGATGATGCCCCTTATCGTGGCCCGAAGCATTATGCGAACGGTCCATTTGAATACTTCTGTGAATGGTCTGGCAGTGTGGAATCCTTTCATGGCAGTGAATATGTGACATACGAAGGCAGCAGAATCTACAGCCTGCATTTCCATGGCGGGAAGATAAGCTACACCTAATACTTATGATAAGGGTGTTCAAATAAAGCGATTACAGAATGGTGTTGAGCAGGAGCAATGCAAAAATGGATTTGCTCTAAAGATCAAACGATAGATGCTTCGCTGCAGCTGTTGATGTAAGGGAATCATAAGAATCTCAAATCCTTGCGGCTTGTGGACAGATTAGGATTCAACCTTGATGGAATAATGGAAAGAGGGAGCAGGTTCAGCTTGCCTGTTCAGCGATTCATCAATAACCACTCAAGACTTGCTAGATTAGCGGCGCATGACTAGCTGGCTTTGAATGCAGCAGAAAGTGATGATAGAATCAAACATACCAAACATACTCATAAGGAGAGGATCAGATGCAGACAACGACCACATTGTATCTCGTGCGTCATGGACAAACAGAATGGAATGTACAGCATCGCTTTCAAGGGCATCAAGACTCTCCATTGACCGAGCAAGGTGTGCGTCAAGCGGAATGGCTTGCAGAAAGTATGAAGCATGTACATCTCGATGCTATATTTGCAAGCACCAGCAGACGAGCCTCTCATACTGCGGAGATCATTCGAGCGGAACGTGAGTTCCCGATCTTTGAAAGCGATGATTTCCGAGAACTGAATCTTGGCATATGGGAAGGTCAAACACAAGATCAAGCCAAATGCGACAGTCCCGAGCAATTCGACAACTTCTGGAATGATCCTGAATCCTTTAAGGTAGATGGCAGCGAGATGTTTGAGCAGGTGCGTGAACGAGCAGTTCGTAAGCTTATTGAGCTAGTACAGCAATACGAAGGAAAATCGCTTATGATCGTGACGCATACTGTAGTCGTTAAGCTGCTGATGGCTCATTTTGAGAATCGAGCGCTTAAAGATCTTTGGAAGCTTCCTTATATTCATCCAACCTGCTTGTGCAAGATCGAGATGACAGGTGATCAAGCAAACATCATTTTGCATGGAGATACGAGTCATTATAAAGAAGAAGCTAAAAAATCATAGCCCCTATCCAATCAGAAGCACTCATCAGATCTTAGATAGAGCAGTCACAGTCGCGGAATAAGCAGCTGGGCTGCTCTTTCTATTTTTCATATCAACATGGGTCATATAGAAATGGACATTAGCTCGTTAAGATCTGTGTTATACGCAGTGTCACAAATTGCACCTTGACCTTGAAGGTTACTTCAACGTTTATGCTAAGCCTAGATCATTTGTGCTCCCATACAGGGAGCAGCAGATAGAAGTGGAGGGATAGCATCATGCGGTTGTTCGAAGTGCTTTTGGTGGTTGTTACTTTGGGAGCAGTAGGAGGACTGGCCTTCGGCCCAAGAAATAAAAAGCTTTATATGGGCTGCCTAGGCGGTATTATAATCATTACGAGTCTGCATGAGATTATGGATCACTTTCGAATTCAAATGATTCTGGTTTATCTTGTAGCAGCTGTGCTCGCGATCGTTTTCCTAGTTCGAATACTTTGGCCAACCCCAAAAGATCGTGCTGTACCTGTTTGGTTGAGAAGTATATTATCGGTTTTGGCGGCAGCAATGGTTGGTGCATCGGTCTATGCAAGCGTGCTTCTACCTGTATTCACGATGCCATCGCCAACCGGTGAGTATGCGATCGGCACAGAATCACGCCATCTGATCGATCATGCTCGTGCGGAATCGCTCAGTGAGGATCACAACGAGAAACGAGAGCTCATGATTAATATTTGGTATCCTGTAGATCCCGATCAAGTTGAGAAGCATGATGTTGAGCATTACCCGTCTGATCTAGGAGAAGCGATTAGTCTCGTATTTGGTGTGTCGAAGCAATTATTCAGTCATGCCGATCTCATTCCAACACATATTGTACGTGGGGCTGCTATGTCATCAGCTGAGGCGGAATATCCAGTCATTTTCTTTTCTCCCGGCGTTCGTTCAACTCGTTTTCAGAGCTTGACAGCAATCGAGGAATTAGTTAGTCATGGTTATATTGTCGTAGGGATGGATCATCCCTATACGTCTGCTAAGGTAACTTTCCCAGACAATCAGTCGATCTATTATGTGCCAGGTAAGGACTATGATACGTCTGCAGCATTGTATGAAAGCAATGTTGAGGGCATAAGCATTCGAGCAAAGGACTCCAGCTTTGTGCTTGATACCTTAACGGTCTGGAATGCTCAAGATCCGGAGGGACTTCTTGATGGCAAGCTGGACCTTGAGCGTGTGGGCATCTTTGGGCATTCTTATGGCGGGGCAACCACAGCTGAGACGCTGGCGAAGGACCCGCGTTTTAGAGCAGGAGTAAGCCTCGAAGGAGGATTCTGGGGAAAGGTCGCACATTCTGGGCTTGAGCAGCCTTTTATGTATATGATGACGGGAGAAACGGCGAAGAGCTTCGATCCAAAGCAGACAAAAAAGGGTAAGGTATTCTATGAAGAGTTCCTGCCAGATCTGCAGTCTGTGATGAGCAAGAGTACGAGTGACACTTATTATCTGATCGTCGATCATTTTTTCCATCAAAGCTTTACGGATATTGCACTGATATCACCGAAGCTTTTTGCGAAGGAGATTGATCCTGTGCATAATATAGAGATTACGAGATCTTATGTTCGAGCCTTTTTTGACCAGTATCTAAAAGGAGAGCAGCAGTTGCTGTTGGAAGGTCCTTCACAATCGTTTCCAGAAGTTAAATTTGATCCGGTGTATACCCAAAGAAAACGATGATAAGCTTAAGCGAGGTGAGGGGGATGATCGAGAAGATGACACGTGGTGAATTGGCCACACGAACGGGAATTAGCGCCGCTGCGATTAGATATTATGAGGAGCAAGATATTCTCCCAGCTCCGCTACGTACTTCCAACGGCTATCGAATGTATACAGGGGATTATTTAGTTAAACTGAAATTTATTAAAGACGCCAAATCGTTAGGCTATTCATTAAAGGAAATTCAGACGACCCTTCAAATGCTGCAGCGGGATATGGATAAAGACATGCTTAAGCATCTAGTAAGCGGGAAAATAACTGCAATAGAGCATAAGATCCAGCGCTTGCAATTGCTGCAAGATCAGCTTGCCAGGTGGCTGCAAACGTCAGATGATGATATTCAACAATATCTGCAAACCTTTAGAAACAACCAATCGATATAAGCTTGCTTTACCTCAGGGTCGATTCAAAGATTCCTGAGGTTTATTTATTTTGGGTATTTTTGATTATAAAAGGAAATTATCATTCGTAAATTTCAAGAGGTGAGGTAAAATGAGAAGAGCATCCTTGGGAGATATCCCTTTCCATGTAAATCATAGCCATTTGATTATAAATAGATGAGGAGAATTGTATCATGATGGATTCCGAGAAGATAAGCAAATATTTGAGCTATATCCTAAGACATAACCCCGCCGCTGCTAATCTTGAGCTTGATCATCAAGGCTGGGCGGATCTTCAGGAGCTCATCCTTAATAGTGACGCCAGCTATCAGCTAACGAAAGAAAAGATTATGGAGGTGGTGGCGACAAGCGACAAGAAGAGGTTTGCCTTGTCAGACGATCACAGCAAGATTAGAGCGAATCAAGGCCACAGCATTAAAGTGGATCTTAAGCTTGAAGAAGCAGTTCCACCTGAGCTTCTATATCATGGCACGGCCACTCGATTCTTAGCTAATATTGAACAAGAGGGGCTGCTGCCGATGAAGCGCCATCATGTCCATTTAACGCGTGATGTCGGCATTGCTAGACAGGTCGGTTCCCGTTATGGAATCCCTGTTATCTTAGCCATACGAAGCGGGGAGATGCATCGCCAAGGAATCCCTTTTTACCGTTCACAGAATGGTGTGTGGCTGACTGAAAAGGTAACAACCGAATTTATTCAGATTGAGCAGTAGGTCACAACTTATTCAACGAAGAGGAAAGAAGGCCCTGTAGAACATGAAGACGAATAAATTACAAAAAATTAGTGCCGTACAGCACCGAATCGCAAACCAATGGGGTTTTCGACCAGATTCGTTTCATGCAAGTAACAATCTCATTCTAGAATCATCTGAAGTCTTCTTTGAAATGGTGACATTCGGAGAACATGCAATCATTCGAGTAGATAAAGAGATGTTGGCTTGGTGTGAAGCCCATATGAATAAGCTGCCTGCTTGTGAACTGATGGATGGAGATCAGCTATTCTTAATAGAAGCTGAACTGCGTAAGCATGGGAAGAAGCTTGCGGGAGAACATGTTCGTTATCTATATGGTAAGCAAACAAGTGTGAAGAAGCCCTCGGGCTATGAATATCGGTTATTTGACCAGATTGAGTTGAAAGAACTTTATGCAAATAAAAACTTCCATAATGCTTTGATTTATAAAAATGATGTGATCGCTTTAGGAGCATTTGATGGGCAGCAATTGGTTGCGCTTGCCGGAGCAGATGATTATATGAAGAACCTATGGCAGATCGGCATCGATACACTGCCAGCATATCGTAACAAGGGACTTGCAACTTATCTGGTACAGGGGCTTGCAGAGGAGATTGAAACGAGAGGAGCGATTCCGTACTACACCACATGGGGGGCTAATATCGCTTCAACATTAGTTGCACTTCGAGCAGGATTTTTCCCTGCGTGGGTCAGCTATTATGCAGTGGAACATGATCAGATTTGATATGATTCACGTCGGTTGAACAATCATTAAGACGTATAAGAAGTCCACTTTAAGGACTTATACCACATTAAAATTATACGATGTAAGATACTTCAGGGTGGGGAAATGATAAATGGACTATTATCTCATAGTATTTTTTTGTTTGGCTATTACACTTCATAATATTGAAGAAGCGATATGGCTGCCTAAATGGTCACAGCAATCTTCAAGGTTTCAAAAGCCAGTTACCACAAGTGAGTTTCATTTTGCTGTTATTTTTATAACGATTCTTGCTTATTTATCTGCATTTAGTTTTTTATATATGCCAGAATCAGATTTTGCGAAATGGATTTTTATTGGATTTTTAGGTTCAATGATTTTTAATGCTATTTTTCCACACCTTATTGCGACCGTCGTAATGAAAAAGTATGCACCTGGACTTCTCACTGGTTTATTACTTAACATCCCAATAAATTCATTAGTTATCTATCGAATGTTTTTAAACCATTTAATAATATGGAAAGAATTGATCCTATCAACATTTGTAGTAGGTATGATCTTATTGGCACTTATTCCTTTTTTGTTCAAAGTTGGTGGCAAAATAAATCCTTCTTAGATGCAGCATACGAGGTACCGTCTATTTGAGTTATGTGTGATATGGAAGGGGCAAGCAATGAAACTGCGAATAGGTTTGTTCGTTGCGTGGCTAATACCGAATATTTTCATGAGTGTGCTTAACATTAGTGTTCTTATCTTTCTCATTTTGTACAATAGCGACTTGCTGGCGATCAATCGTTTTGGAATATGGTTTTTGTTCTGGATCTTGCATGCGGCTGTCATTTCTTACGGTTGGTACAAGATCATTGATTGGTATCGCAAGGGAGAGTTTCATACTAAATCAGACTTAACAAGCCCCGATGAGATAGATGTTAATTGATTGTTAGGAAGAGAGGAATATCCATAATGGAAGATAATGTTAGACTTATCGAACCTACCGCAGATTATCGAAGTGAATATCTAGAGATGACGACAGAATGGAGAACAGCCGGAGAAAAGCTCATTCCGTGGGTTTTGAGGTTTGACAGCTCAAATCTTCACACTATGCTGCAGGAACTGGATCGATTAAAACATGATTCGCACCTTGAGGAAGGAAAGGTTAATTGTTCTACCTTTTGGCTCGTGAAGCAGGATCGCACAATGCTAGGCGCGGTAAATATTCGTCACAGGCTGAATGCTTCACTGCTAGAGATTGGCGGTCATATTGGATATGGGATACGGCCAAGCGCACGCCGGCAGGGCTATGCCACGGCACTGCTCCATCTTGCGCTTCGTGAAGCAAGAATCTTGGGCATCGACAAGGTGCTGATCACCTGTGATAAGGACAATATTGGTTCTGCGAGAACGATCATCAACAATGGCGGGACACTGGATTCAGGATGAGAAGATTCTTAGCAAGCTTGATGAACTTATTGAAGCGGTTAAACAATCATCATAGTTAAGATGAATATGGAATCTCCCTTAAGATGAACGTATGGCAACGAGACCGTCTTGTCTGATTGACAATCGGCATCTATTGAATGGAGGATGAACAGAGGATGAACCCATGTGTTGGAATCGATATCGGCTGGAGCAGCATGTATATGTTTGCAGAACAAGAGGACGGACAGCTTCTAGAGCGTACTGTACCCACAGGACGAGATTGTGAGCGGACCTACATACTCAAAGAGATTCATGAATTTATAAACGAATTAGGATATACGCCTGCTGGAGTCGGCGTTGGCGTCGTTGGACTTGTTGAAGATAATGAGCGTGTCAAGTTAAGTGATATGCCTGCATTGACCGGGCTTAGGGCTGAACATATCACGGATGGGCGTATTCCCGTACGGCTGTTGAATGATGTCAAGGCGGCCACAATGGCGGAAGCCGTTCATTATCCTGATCAGCGAACCATAGCTGTATTGCTCGCAGGCTATGGCTTAGCCGTAGGTGTTGTAGCAGGCGGCACGCTGCTCCAGGGCGCGCGTGGCTGGTCAGGGGAATTAGGGTACACCTTGGTTTCTACCGAAGGTGGCACCGTAAAATCTCTAGATCATCTTGCAGGAGAATGGGCGATTCTGGATCAAGCTGGAGTCGGACAAGAGGAAATGTTCCGCAGGATCGACGGCCAGGATGAACAAGCTATAGCGATTATTGAGCAAGCCGGTTATTACTTAGGGGTGGCGATGACCAATGTTATTCATCTGTACAATCCAGATGTATTAATTGTCGGGGGAAGCGCATTGGCGTATAAAGGCTACTTGAAGAAAGGCATCGCCGTTGCGAAGGAGCATACGATTCCTAATTTGCTGGAAGTCTGTTCCATTGTAAGGGCACAAAGCGAACAAAGCAGCATTGCACAAGGAGCTAGAGAGTATATTCATTCTTATGTGATGAATCGTCAATCAGAATGATGATATTTGTTACATAGAAGCTCAAGCAGCGCATCACGAGCAACAGAGGAGTTCTGTTGGGTATGGAAGGAGGCATCGTATGCTGCTGTTGATTATCGTGGCGATCATTATTCTATTTATTTTGTCATTAAACGTACCGTTCATGATCCTACTGTTGATCTCTAGCATTTTTGTCCTCGTGATTTCGCAATATCACAAAAGCAGGAAGATTCATCAGGAATTGCAGGAGATTCGTAGACATCTCGGTCTAATGAACAGCAAAGAGCAGGAGAACTTTGATTTGGAGCATGAGATTAGCAGACTAGATAAGCTGGATGAAGCTGAGCTTGAGAAGATTAATGAACAGATCGAAAAGGAATTAGAAAAAACAAACATAACAAAACATAACAAAACATAACCCTGACAACAAGTAAAGGGGTGTGTTCTAGTTATAAAGATGAGTCCAGTATCGTTTTCAACAGAGGTGATGTATATGACTTATAGGATTAGACCAATCCATGATGGTGACCTCTCTTTTTTATGGGATACGTTGTATGAATCCCTGTATGTATCGGAGGGAGACACGCCTTTTCCGCGTGATATTGTTCAGGATCCACATCTTGCGAAGTATGTTATGGATTGGGGACGTAAGGGAGATGTCGGATTTATCGCTATGAATGCTGAAGAGAAGCCAATAGGGTCAATAACCGCCCGCTTTTATCCTGAGGACAATAAAGGATTCGGTTATGTTGCTGAAGATGTGCCTGAGTTAGGGATGGCTATTCTCGAACCTTATCGCGGGGCAGGAGTGGGAACAGCACTGCTGAAGGAACTATTTATACAATTGCAACGGCAGCAGGTAAAAAGAGTATCGCTAAGCGTCGATCCTGGCAATCTGGCAGCAATGAGTCTATACCAACGCTTTGGATTTGTTGAAGTTGACCAAGTCGGAACATCGATAACCATGGTCGCGGATATTTATCCTGTTAGTCGTTCTTAGCAGAGGAAGTGATCTTATTCCTGTAAAGCAGCTTGAAGTATGGAAGAAGGCATCAATCATCATTAGTTTGATAATCGTTGGATATATTTCTTATATGGCACTCATCAAGATCCCGCTTGAACTACAAGAAATGCGTGTGAAAATGGTGGAGTATCTGGACAGCCATGGAGTGGATCAGGACGATTATGAGGTAACCGTTGGATATCGTTTGGCTGATAAATTATCTGGCTTTTATCCATACCAGATTGATGTTGTCTATCATGATGAGCCTGATGTGACCTATCATTATAGGTATGAATATAAGTTTGGCAAAAAAAGAATTGCTCTGAGAATGATTACTCCGCTCGAGCCAAGCTTTGATGACTATAAACATTATATACCTTAGACTGAAGCCGCATTGGTATACAGTTTAAGCAGTCATGTGATTTCATACCATTAAGGCACTGCATCTACACTGGATTTGATATGCAATGGGATAGCTGGTATAATCAAAGGGAGCTAACGAAATCCTGCATCATTTATAGGAGGGAGTGTCCGGTTATGAAGAAAAGAACATTATGCGCTTTATCCTCTGGCTATGGATACTCGACTGCCGTTTTCTTCTAGAATCATCATTCACGGGTGAAGTGTGCCCATTTTTGATGATGGAAGAACAACAGCAGGATATCATATAGATGGTGAGGTAATAGTTTATGACTAACAACACAATTACAAGAAGAAATCCAGAAGGAATGCCAAGTCCGGTAGGTCATTATACGCATATTACGCGTATTCCAAGAAATGCAGAGCTGTTTGTCACATCTGGCCAAATTGGTGTTGACATCGATGGGTGCTTGCCGGAGAACATGAATGAGCAAATTCGCAATACTTTTCGCAATATCAAGGCGGTGCTGCATGCAGAGGAATGCGCAGCTGAGCATATTGTAAAGGTTAACATTTGGGCGGTAGAGAAGATCGATTGGGATTATCTTTATGCAGAATGGGATCAGCTATTCGGCGGTAATTATCCTGCGATGACCATTGGATATCTTGCAGAATTAGGACTGCCGGAGATCAAGATTGAAATCGAAATCTGGGCCGCAAAAGCTTAATTAAATGACACATGTTTCTTCCCTGAGGGCACTATGCCGTCAGGGATTTTTATTTTGGTGACTTTGCAGCCGAATCATCTTGAATGGTATAATAAGGAAGTTGAATCTCTATTATAGCAGCAGCCAAATTTAAGAGAAAAGGTGAGATCTATGCAGACTGCACGAAGAAAAGTAATGGTTGTATTTGGGACGAGGCCAGAAGCCAGCAAGATGTGTCCCGTTATAAAAGAGCTTCAGACCTATACGAATTATTTCGATACAAAAATTGTGGTCACAGGGCAGCATCGGGAACAGCTTGATCAGGTGCTGGAGGTGTTCGACCTTCAGCCAGATTATGATTTGAATATTATGAAAGCGAATCAGTCATTAGCTTATGTAACTAGTGCTGCATTGGAAGGACTGGATGGAATACTAGACAAGGAGAAGGCCGACTTGATCCTTGTTCATGGTGATACGCAGACTGCAATGGTTGGCGCAATGGCAGGTTTCTTTCATAAAATCCCTGTCGGACATGTCGAAGCAGGACTTCGATCACACGATAAATACTCCCCTTGGCCGGAAGAAATGAACCGTAAAATAGTAGACACGGTATCCGATTTATTATTTGCACCGACCTCGTTAGGAAAGACAAATCTGCTTCACGAAGGCTATCAAGAAGAGCAAATCTTTATTACCGGTCAAACAGCAGTGGATGCGGCACTTCAAACCCACAAAGAGGAGTATGTATTTAAAGAAAGCAAGCTGAATGCTGTGGATTTTAACCATTCTACGGTCATTACGGTTACTGCCCACCGCAGAGAAAATTATGGCGAGCCCATGGAGCAGATGTTTCAAGCTATTCGCCAGATCGCGGACAGCCATGAGCGGGTACAGATCGTCTATCCTGTACACAAAAGTCCAGTCGTTCAAGAACATGCAGCCTCTATACTTGCTGGACATGATCGCATTATGCTGCTTGATCCACTGGGTTATTCTGATATGATTAATCTCTTGTCATGCTCCAGCTTTATTCTAAGTGATTCTGGAGGGCTGCAGGAGGAAGCAGCCGTGTTCAACAAGCCGCTGCTGCTCATGCGTGACACGACAGAGCGTCAGGAAGCCGTCGATGCTGGCGGGGTTGTGCTTGCAGGTACAAATAAGGAGGTTATTGTTGGACTAGCAAACAAACTGTTGCTCGATGAGGAGTTCTATCAACAAATGGCGAGCAGCAAAAATCCGTTTGGAGACGGAAAAGCCTCTCAACGAATTGTTCAGATTATTCGTCATCATTTTGGTTTGGTTGATGAACTTCCAGAGGAATTTTTATAGTTACGATGTCGATGTCATGAAATAATCCCATTTACTATTTTTCCAGCTGTCTGGGACCAAATGCAAAGGAGCTGCTCTCTATTCGAGAACAGCTCCTTATTTGTTGTAGATGAAATAATGGACAAATATAGAACATCCTTTATACAGGAAAAATGATTTATGGGATCATTTATTAGCTTAGCAGAACGGAAAAGTTAAGTCTATATTTTGTTCATTCTTTCGTTTACATTCATTCTATGGGCCGATACATAAAGCTTATGGAGGTTACCATGCTTAGAAAAGAAGGCTTGAAGCAAGCGGCGTCATATTTTCGATTTGATGCAGATACAGTAAAAATGATCAGCCAATCCACCAATGTGGTATATCAATGTAATAGACAGCATAAGCCTATGATTCTAAGAATATCGGAAAGTGGTAGATGCGCAGCAAGCATTGAAGCAGAATTAGAGTGGATTCATTATCTATCTAGTAATGGAGTGCATGTGTCAACACCCATAAGAGGAGTTGATGGTCAGTATATATTGCGTGTCGATGCTGAGCATGAGATGTGCTTGGTCACTGCCTTTGAGATGGCCAACGGACAGTGCTGTGATCCATGCAATGCTGCGCTATGGGGCAGAGACATTTTTATAAAATGGGGAGAGGTCATGGGGAGAATGCATGCTCTGGCCAAATCATATGTGCCGCAACTAGCAGTGAGGAAAGAATGGGAACAAACTCATATCGATAACTCATGGTTAAGACAAGGTGATTATCTCTTCATTCTAAATAAACTAGAGCAGTATGAGCGGAGCTTTTTATGCTTTCACAAAGATAGCGATGCTTATGGGCTTATCCCAACATTTATGGATAATCGAAACACCGCATCATACTTTTGGTGGCTTAAGGATTGGGATGGGAATGAAGAATCATTAACAGACTTTCAGCGTCATGCAGTCAGCTATGCGGGACATTTGATTAGATCAGGTCAATGCTTTGATGGATGCGATATCGAAATCTAGCAGTTTTATTTTGTTTCTGTCCATTTTACAGGTATTGGATATAAAGGTAGAATAGGAGATACGGAAACAACGAACTTAGGCATATGCTCGGACCCTAGGGATGAACTTAAAGAGGATTTTTAATTGATTGCACGATATAGAGATGAGGGATGATAATGATTCAGATTTATGATCTTCGAGACCGCATGGACATGCTGGAAGATGCCGTACAGTTCTTTTGGAAACAATGGGGCTCGGAATCAAGCTTCCATTTTTATCGAGATTGTATGGAGTGGTCCTGTAAGACAGACAGTGACCTGCCGCGTTTCTATATTGCAATGGATGAAAGCAAGATTATGGGTTCTTATGCTTTGCTAAGAAGTGATCTCAGCAGCAGACAGGATCTGTTTCCTTGGTTTGCATGTTTGTACGTAGAGCCTGAATACCGTGGCCAGCAGCTTGGCAAGATGCTTCAGGATCATGCGATCAGCCAAGTGAGGGATCGAGGCTATCAAGAGCTTCATTTATGTACCGATCTAGTGGATTATTACGAGCATAATGGGTGGAAGCGCAATGGAGAGAGCTATAGTTTAACCGGGGAAATGACTAGGGTGTATACCTTTAATGTAACATCGTGACCAGTTCCGAATTGGAACAATCAAAAATATTGTGTCTTTGATCTGGAGGCAACGGGCATTGAGCAGGATACTGCGCATATTACGCAGATTGGTGCTGTGATTATCGAGAATGGTGGCGTGATAAGCAAAAACACCTTCAATACGTTTGTGAAGCCGCCGAAGCTTATTCTAGAGCCAGTTGAGCAATTCACAGGAATCTTTAATGCACAATTGAAGCATGCCCCTTCATTCAAGGATGCATATCCAGATTTTCGAGTCTTTGCACAAGACTGTATTCTTGTCACCCATGCAGGTTACGAATATGATCTCCCCTTGCTTCGACATGAGTGTGCGAGAACAGGAGCTGACATGATAACTAATCTATGTCTAGATACTAAGGCATTGTTCACCTACTTTTATCCTGATGTGAGAGATATTATCTCTACGGATGTTCTCATTAGGTATTATTCCATTGATGATCAGGATCTAAGAAGGGCATGATGCACTAGCGGACAGCTTGCTTATCGCAAGAATCTTTACTCGAATGATGCAGGATTACGGGGAGCGCAGGATCAAAGACCTCGTGTTCGATGATCCTGTGACCGTCAAGAGATTCCAAATCAAGCCGCTGTGCTGAGAAAAGGAGTGATTAGCTTGAGCGAGGAACGGAGTGGATACATCGATCAACGATTAAATGAGCTGGGAATTCAACTGCCGACAGCAAGTAAGCCAGCTGCGAAGTATGCGAATGCGGTAATCGTGAACGGCATCATGTATGTATCAGGCAAAGGTCCCGCTGGTAACCCGAGAGGGAAGCTTGGCAGCACCTACAATACCGACGAAGGATATAAATACGCTCGGCAAACAGGAATTGAGATTCTGGCTGTTGTTAAGGAAGCATTAGGGGAATTGGACCGGGTTAAGCGAGTTGTGAAGATTCAAGGTTTCGTGAATGCTGAGCCAGACTTTGATGAGCACCATAAGGTGCTAAATGGCTGTTCAGATCTCATGCTTGACGTGTTTGGTGAAAAAGGGGTTCATGCGAGATCCGTATTCGGTGCTGCGTCTGTTCGCGATAATCTTCCCATCATTGTAGACTCGATCTTCGAGGTGGAGGAATAGAGAGGGTCTTAACATGATCAAGAAGAAACGTTATACGGCTGTCTTGATTGCCATATTGTTAATGACAAATGCAATTCTGCTTGTTATCGTGATCAATCAGAAAAGTGATCAGGCTGTGTTAAGGGAAGGACTGCGTTTGTACGAGCTTGAAGGATCTGGTCAACATTGGGATATCGTTCATTATAAGGTGTTGATTACGCCTGACCGTATAAAAAGGGGATCGGCTAAACTGATTTACAAGGGTCAACCTGACGATATAGAAGACTCTGATTATTTTAGCTTTCTGATCATTGAAGGACAGAATCCAGTTTACAGCCAGGCAAGCTCAAGCACAGGAGGTCCTGTCTCGATATTAAATAATTTGGATGATATGGGGAGCATAGAGGGGCCAATATCAGACGATGATCCTCCACTTGATCGGCCATTAATCGAGCGCTCCAAAGCGAAGATGATATGGAATGACCGTGACGGCGTAACACATCAAGAAATCATTGAAATGAAGATTAGCTACGAGTATGAATATGCGGGATCATAATTTGTTTCTATAAATAGGAGTTCAAGATAAGGAGCGAAAGCGATGAGCCCTTTTAAAGATATGATTACAAAGGAAAGCGAACTTCGAGCATTATTAGGGCACCCGAGCCCTATAGCCATAGATAAGTCCATTGAAGAATTGGATGAGCACTGTGTTGATTATATTAAAAGATCACCGATGTGCTTCATCTCAACATCGAATCATAGCGGAACATGTGATGTATCACCGCGGGGAGATGCGCCGGGGTTTGTTCATGTCTTGGACAGCAAGCATCTCATTATTCCTGAGCGTCCTGGAAATCGGCGTTTTGATTCCATATTGAATATGCTGGATAACCCTCACATTGGTATTCTATTTATTATTCCAAGACTGGATGAGACCTTGAGAATCAATGGGAAAGCATGCATTGTCTCTGACTCAGACTTGCTGGATCAGATGGAAGTCAGAGGTAAATCACCTCTGATTGGAATTGGGGTTGAGGTGGAAGAATGCTTTATTCACTGCGGCAAAGCATTTAAACGCTCTAATCTATGGAATGTGGAGCATTGGCATGATCCTAGCGAGCTTCCGAATGCTTCAAAAATGATTGCGGCACATGCGAAGGAGCAGCCAGACAAGGTGCATGCCTCCTTGATGGAGACATACGAGAAGCGGTTGTATTAGGCTGTAGGCACAATTAAAACAACTTAATGTAAATCAGTAATGCATTGTGCGGCATTTTTTCCTTCCATACGCGTGATTGTAAGGGCTCAATAGACACGCAATAAGAACTCGATGATATCATTCTTATTGCTGGGTCCGTTGAGCCCTTTTATTATGGCAATATAACCTCTACTAAATTAGAAGAGGCTATTTAGCTAACCTTTCATTCTCTTTTAGGCTAAACGAGGGTCATACATAAGCTGAATATGCACGCCATAGGGATCTTGGACTATGCCGTATGCTTTACTGAAAGCATTTTCATGAAGCGGCTCAATGATCTGAACGCGATTATCACGTGTTAATTGCTCATAGAAACGCTGAATTTCTGCTAAATCAGCACTTTGAAGGCACAGCGAACAATGATTGCCTAGCTGATACGGCTCGCTTGGGTCCATCGTTTCTTCCGCAATCATCAGCTTCGTCTTTCCAATCTGAAGGACAGAGTGGGAAATGAAGTCTTTATTGTCTTCCGTTAATTCGAACGAAGGATCACGCTTCGCCATATCTGCATAAGTCACAAGCATAAGCTCCTCCGCCTGGAGATGTTTTTTATAAAATAGTATCGCTTCCTTCGCCTTGCCATTCATGGATAGAAAAATAGCTATTTCTAAAGTCAATGTAATGACCTCCTTAGATGTGATATGCTCTTAGCATACAATATAAAGGTATCAAATTATGACACCATTAAAGAGGAGTCTATGCATGAATAAAGCTGAACGCCTAAATGATATGCTGCAATTCATTAATGGCAAGAAGACGTTTAATCTCAAAGACATTATGGAGAGATATCGCATTTCAAAAAGCACAGCGATAAGAGACATTCAATCTCTAGAGAGGTTAGGCATGCCTATATATACAGAGCAGGGCAGACACGGGAAGTACGTTGTACTTGATAACCGCATTTTGAACCCGATTATTTTTAATGTAGATGAAATGTACGCCCTGTACTTTGCCATGCAGACTCTAAGTGCTTACAAATCTAATCCATTTGAATATGAAATGTTGAAGTTGGAAGAGAAATTCAATAAGGTACTGCCTAATCAAGCAAAGGTTCGTATTGAGAGGATGAAGCAGTTCTTGCAGTTTGAGGTGACCAACCACAGTAATGTAAGCCCTCATTTAAGAGCTATCATTGAAGGAATAATCGAAGAGAGCGTATATCTTGTCTCGTATTGCAAACAAAAAGCAGCTATTCAGATGACAGGTCAATTTATGAGATTAAGCTCTAAATTCGGGCAGTGGTATGCTACATTCTATCTTATCGATAAGAAAAAGGTTCAGGTGCTAAGATGCGATAAAATCATATCCTTAGTCTCAACTGACAATAGATCATCCATGAAGCTGGAGGAATTGCATTCGTTAGAGCAACACCATAAGCAGGCTGGAGCAACCTCTTTCTCTGTCATGGTGACAGAACAAGGGAAGGATGTATACGATAAGGAGCATTATCCTTCGATGTCCATTGAAGCCGTTGGGAGCGAGTATCTTATTACGGGATACTACAACGAGGGTGAAGAAGAATTTATCTCAAGTTATTTTTTGCGATATGGTAAATCATTGATTTCGGTTCATCCAGCGAAGCTGCAGGAGCTCATGAAGGACAAATTGCTGTCCACTTTGAAGCATTTAGATGGGATGCACGTAGAATAAGGTAACCAATCTGAATAGACATCATCTGATAATAAAGAAGCGAGTAATGAGCACCAATAGTGCTTGTACTTGATAGTATCATTCAGGATTGTACGTATACTTCATTGTGCAAAAGGAGGGTGTCTATGGAAACCCATGCACGAGTATCCGTGAAAGGATTTCTAATGCTAGGTATAATCATAGCTTTGATCTGCGGATGCTCTGATCAAGTCGAGAAAGAAAAGAACTACGAAAATAATGCAATTGAGCAGAGCGGCCTCATATGGGATGCAAAAGTAAAGCCAAACATTATCAAACGATCAGGTAAAAAATATTTTCAGATTGAATATACATTTAAAGGCACCTCAAATGAGCTTAATACGATAGATCGGATCAGCTTCGCTCAAGGTACTTCACTGGGTACTCAAATTATAAATGTGTTTGATCCATCCTATGTAGAAACTCTTTCCGAACACAACGATCATGATTCAATATATGATTTTCCGCCTGGAATCGTCATGGAGGAAATCAAGAATAGACCAACAAAGAGCTTCATTATCGATTATGATTGGATAGAGACGGTGAATGATCCGTATACCGTATGGGATGCGATTAGAGAGGATCGAATACTCATAACTATAAGTTGGGAAAAGAACGGCGAGACATACTCGGAGACATTACCTCAGTGAGAGCAGGTGCGAACATTGAACGATCACCAGTTGCTTGATTACTATTTAGCTATGCATCACTAAAATAGTTGAAGGGTTTACTCGATTTAAACAAGTCGAATGTTATGCCATGGTATTAATGAAGCCTTGAGGCGACGTTCTTGCTGAATTCGTTATGCAGGATCAGTGACAAGGTGATGTCTAACATAGAATGTGGAGAAAAGTATACTTAAACTGGTAGGTGAACCATAAATATGGTTAAGATAATGATAACGATTGAAGGATTGGAGGGGTAGAAAATGAAATCAAGAAAATTGCTGTTCCTTCTTATGATGGTGGCTGCCGTGGTTATGTTATCAGGCTGTGTGCCAGGAGACGGAAGCTACAGTGCACAGGAACCAGCAGGCTTCTTCTGGGGAATATGGCATGGGTGGGTCGCTCCGATCTCATTGATTATTGGCCTTTTTAATGACAGCATCCGTATATATGAGGTATACAATACCGGCTGGTGGTATGATTTAGGCTTCTACATCGCGGTTATTAGCGGTTTTGGAGGAATCTCACTCTTTCGCAACAAAAAAGGAAAGCGTGACTAGCTGATACTGCTACCTCGCTAACCATTTTGTATGATGCTTTATGCTTTATCGCAATTCCATTAGCTCATCTTCGAACATAACGATGATGGGCTTTTTTATTTTTTCAAGGTGAGATGGCTTCAGAACAAAGCTCCTGTTCCAAGGTTCGTAAGCTATTATGAAGATGATACCAAAGAATATTTGTGTTTAACCTATATAGAAGGAGAACCTGCCTCAGATTACAATTCAAAGGATACGGAAGAATCAGTAGGTTATCTAGTTGGTCGTACACTTAGGGAACTGCATCAACTGCCAATCAATGAATGTCCATTTAACACGTTTACACCGACAAAACTTGTTGATCAGGTCGAAGAAAATATCGGGAAATTTCCCGAACAGGTGGTTGACGCAGCAAAAAAGACATTTCCAAATGAGAGTCTGGACATGCTGATGAATTTTTTACATCATAATAGGCCTCCCATGGATAAATGGGTTTTTACACACGGTGATTATGGGACAGGGAATGTAATCATTAGAAATGGTAAAGTTGAAGCCTTTATTGATCTAGACGGTGCCGGAATATCTGATCCCTATTATGATATTTATTATATGATTAAAAGTCTTACTGTTTATTCCCATCGACATGATCAAGTGAGTGAATTCCTGAGAGGATATGGGATCAAAGAATTAGACTGCAATGCATATAAATTCCATCATATAGTAGATACGCTGCTATTATAATATCTATCAAACCATGTAAAAACCAATAAGTCTGATTCATTCTAGTCAATAATGTACAAATATTCAGCCCTTAACCCAAACGCTAGCAGATATCGAACAAGAGTATGAACAACAGCTCTTTCTCAAAGCCATGGTGGGCAGTCGAATTATAGGTTCAGTTCGAGCATATGAAGAAAATAATACATGCAAGGTTGGCAAGTTAATCGTGCATCCCGATTACGAAAATAAGGGGATCGCGACTCGGCTGATGAGTGAGCTCGAAGCTAGATTCCAACATTGCAAGCGCTATGAGCTTTATACTGGATTCAAAAGCGAACGCAATCTTTACTTATATGACAAACTTGGCTATCGCAAGTTCAAGACGATAGAAGTCCATGATCATTTGAGCTTTGTCTACTTGGAGAAGTACAGATAGAAATACTTGAAGCAGGGTGATAATAGTGTTTAAAATCGGTGAATTCTCAAAACTAACGCAAGTATCCATTCGGATGCTCAGGTATTATGATGAGTTGGATTTGTTTAAACCAGCGCAGATCGATAAGCTTACGGGGTACAGGCTGTATTCGGCAGAGCAAATTCCTGTTCTGAATAAGATTATCTTTTTAAGAGATGTAGGGTTTACCGTTGCTGAGATCGCGATTGCTCTTGAACATTGGGATTGTTCTTATATTACAGATCAATTGCAGAACAAGAGGCTTCATATTGAAAAGACAATTCATGATGAGCAAAGAAAAATAGATAAGATTAAACTGGCCATAAAAGATATTGAAGAAGAAAAGCTTCCCATTCATTACAATGTCACCATAAAGAATATTCCTAGCTGCCAAGTGCTATCACTGCGACGGACGCTACCTACTTACTACGAAGAAGGCCAGTTATGGAAAGATATGGTTCAGCATGCTTCCGAACATCAGATCTCGTTAAGCAGCAGCACCTTTTCTATTTATCATGACAATGAGTATAAAGAACGCGATGTGGATGTCGAACTTTGCTCGGTTGTAGAAGAGAAGGGGAGAAGCATGGGAGAGATCGTGTTTCGCAGTACAGAGCCGATTCCGATGATGGCTTGCACAATGATACATGGCTCATTTGATCATATTGCTGAAGCATATGGTTCATTTGCGAAATGGCTGCTAGAGAGTAAACAGTATCAAATGTACGGTCAAAACAGACAGATTGTCCATCGCGGACCGTGGAATGAAGATAACCCTGCCAATTATTTAACGGAAATTCAAATTCCAATTCAATGGCTTTAACAGATGAAATCTTGCTATCTTGCAACTATGTTGCAAGATTTTTTTTGACTCTCACATGGTGATAGGGTCTACACTGATCTTGTAAGCGTAGATCACAATCTAGAGGAGGAATAAATGAAATGTATACTCTTAATGTTCGTCCAATTGGAAGTGTTAAGGCAAGTGAAGCAGGAATGCAGATAGTGCTGAAAGAGGAGTATATTCCAGCCTTGCAGGAGTTGCATGGCTTTAGTCATCTTAACATCATTTGGTGGTTTAGTGAGGTTAGTGATGAAGAGGGTAGACATAACCTAGAAGTGAAGCAACCTTATAAATGGTCTCCTGCGATCATGGGAGTGTTTGCGACAAGATCTCCTTTTCGTCCCAATCCCATTGCTCTAACATCTGTGCAGGTTAATGTTATCGATACTGAAAATGGCGTAATTCATATCCCTTATATCGATGCTCATGACGGCACACCAATTCTTGATATCAAGCCGTATACCCCGAGTCTGGACAGAGTGGAAAGCCCGAAGACACCAGAATGGTGCAGGCATTGGCCTAAGAGCTTAGAGCAGTCCGCTGATTTTGATTGGCAGGATGAGTTCCAATTCTAATACTCAGATCTAATGGATAATCGTGTCATTCCAATATCTAGGCAATATTGTTGTTGATTGTTTCCTTCCACTCTGCTAAACTAACGATATTGATAATCATTATCACTAATCTGTGGGAGGATAACACAGCGATGAATACAAGAGAGATACTAGATGTAACGATAATTGGTGGAGGTCCTGCTGGACTTTTTGCAGCATTTTACAGCGGTTTGCGTGAGATGAGCACGAAGATCATTGAATATCAATCCTTTTTGGGTGGCAAGGTCAACATATATCCGGAGAAAATGATTTGGGATATCGGAGGTTTAACGCCAGTTACAGGTGCAGAGCTTATCGAGCAGATGATCAAACAGGGGATGACGTTCAATCCAGAAGTTGTTCTTGGTGAGAAGGTGACATCCATCTCAAAAGAAGAAGATGGGATATTCAAGCTACATACGTCTTCAGGCCAATTCCACTATTCAAGAACGGTTATTCTTGCTGTTGGCGGAGGGATCATTAACCCTACCAAGCTTAACATCGAAGGCGCTGAGCGCTTTGAGGTAAACAATCTGCACTATACGGTAAAATCACTTGCACGCTTCAAAGATAAAACGGTTCTTATCTCAGGTGGCGGAAATGCAGCAATCGACTGGGCGAATGAGCTTGAACCGATTGCCAAAAAAGTGGTTCTGACCTATCGCAAGGATATCTTGAAGGGTCATGAAGCTGAAGTGACACGTCTTAAAGAAAGCTCTGTCGAATGCTTGCTGAATACTTCTATCGAGAAATTGATAGCCGCTGACAACCATGACAAGGTGGAGAAGGTAATTCTGCGCCAGGCGGAGAGTGGCGAGGAGCTTGAAGTGCAGGTTGATGAAGTAATTATTAACCACGGCTATGAACGTGACAAAGATCTTCTGAAGAACAGTGAAGTGAAGATCGAGATGCTCGATGAATATTGTCTCGCTGGAACTTCATTAAGTGAGACTTCGGCTCCAGGCGTTTTTGCGGCCGGAGACATCCTTCACCACGAAGGCAAGGTTCATCTTATCGCTGGGGCATTCCACGACGCAGCGAACGCGGTAAACCGCGCGAAGCTGTATATATCGCCTGAAGCCAATTCCTATGGCATGGTGTCATCGCATAATGATCTCTTTACGGAGAAAAATAAAGAGTTGAAACAACAGCTCTTAGCAAACAGCTAGCATGCAAATGTGCATTGGGGCAAGCTTGATGCTTTTCTCAATGCAGGGAATATGATACAATTAATAACAAATATCGCAAGACCCGGCAATGGATACGAATCTATAATGCTGGGTCTTTTCTCATTCTTCCAGCATTGGACTTTTTAATTGTAGTTAAAACAAACCTAGCTGAAACGTACACGACACGCATAAACTGTAATTGAATGGAGCAAATGATATGTACATAAGATTCTTGGTGATGTAATTTGATTAATCAACTTTTTACGGTTTTTCTCTTAACTATGGTCATTCACGCAGCAGAAACTTTATCTTATTCCCTGCGTTATGCAGGGGTGAAGCTGAACAAGATTGCAGTGGCGCTGTCTTTAACAGGAATGTTGGTCTTGGTGTCAAGAACAGCTAACCTGATTCAAGCACCTTTAACTGCTAAATTTATCGATTTAGCGAAAGTGGACCCAACATTTCCAGTGTTGGATTACCTTCGGTTTGTCATTTTAGCAGCGACGGCGGGTACAGGCATTGCCATCCTATTATTTCCTTCCTTTGTTCCTATATGGGGGAGAGTGATTTCTAAACTAGAGGTCGCAGGCTCACTGCCCAGGCTCATCTCGAGTGTGACCATACAGCAATTAAAGAATGCGAAGCATTATTTGCGCAAGCCCACATTTCGCCTTCACACATTTCGCTATTTAGAAATTCCCAAGAGATTCATTATCCTTAACATTTTGGTAACAGCCATCTATACGATTGGAGTTATGTCATCATTGTATGCGGCTCACTTGGTCCCAGGATTAAGCACAACCGCTTCTCAATCCTCTGGACTGATTAATGGAATAGCGACGATCTTGCTAACCATCTTTATTGATCCTCAAATAGGGTTAATCACAGACAAAGCGATTCACAACAAGGATTACAGACAGCAATTGGGCAAGATCTATGTTTTGCTAATGGTCTCTCGACTGTTTGGCACGTTAGTGGGTCAGTTGCTGCTAGTACCGGCTGCACTCTTTATTAGTTGGATCGTCCAATTGATTTAATGGCCAAGAAGCTGAAGGTTCTATGTGCTGATGAACAGCTCCATTCGTTAACGAGCAGGGAGAGCATTGAAGTTATTATTCAGCTGAGGTGATCAAATGTCTTATTTCGTACGAAATGTCCAATTGCCACAGGATTACGATTCCATTGCCAATCTATTAAATACAATCTTATCTGAGGTTACGAATAGCGAAGAATTAGCCGCTGAGGATGCCAAAATCCCAACAACAGGCTCCTTGTACTTAAATGCAGATGGACAGCTAAGCGGCTTTGATCGTCACCGTATCGTTGCGGTGAATGCTCAAGGAAAGGCTGCGGGGTACGGTATTAGCTGGAGAGCCCCGTGGACGGCAGCAGGTGAGCTTAATCAGACTCTTGCAGTAGATCCTGCTTATCGAGGACACGGTATCGGAAGCATGTTGTATGAGCAGCTGGAGGCGTGGGCGGTACAGAATGGCGCAAGTCGACTCAACATTGAAGTCCGCGATGACGATGAGCACTCCATTCGATTTGCAGAACGATGGGGATATCAAGTGGAACGGCATACATTTGAGTCGGTGTTGGATTTGAACCTTTTCGATACGTCGCGCTTATCATGGATGGACCGCGAGGTTCATATCGTCCCTTTATCAGAGCTTGATGCCGCTGTATGGGAAGAGAAGCTGTATGAGCTGTACAAAGAAACATCCTATGATATTCCGGGATTCAGTGGGGATTTCTTTAACTTCGATGACTGGAAAAAGTGGACGCTTCAGCTGCCGGGATCAAAACCAGAGCATATGCTGCTGGCTTGCGATGGAGATCAACTAATGGGTATGGCCCATCTCCTTTATTATGAATCGACCAACAGCATGTATCATGAATATACCGGAGTGAAGAAGGAGTACCGCTGCAAGGGAATCGGCAAGACGCTTAAGCTGCGGACGATTGAACTAGCGATACAGCAAGGCATCAGCTATATGAGAACCCATAATGATTCTCTTAATAGACCAATGCTTAAGATTAATCGGGATGAGCTTGGATTCAAGGCCGTACCAGGAAATTACAAGATGATTAAGGATTTATAATCAGCTTCCTTTATCAATTAGACAAAAAAGGATGGCGTAAGCGTAACAATAACAGAAGGCTCGTGAAAGGGGGAAGGGTTATGATTGTTGAGTTTGCATGTCTTCTGCTCGTTATCGTACTTGCCTATGTAATCTGGCAGCGAATGGCTGCTTTCAAAAAGGAGTACCCGCGCAGCAGCTATCGTCTTGTTGATTACATGTCCAACTTCTATGGTCTCCAATCCTTAGGTATGAAGCAAATACGCGGCAATGGCGTTCTAATGGTCACTGACGATGCCGTAGTCTTTGAAATGTATCTTCCTAAGAAGCGATTGATCATCCCCGTTTCGGATATCCTTTCTGTTGAAAAGACGCAAGAACATCTTGGTAAGCTGGGGTGGTCCTTGCTCTGTGTACGATATCAGGTTGGGGATCAACATGAAACCACTGCCTGGCGTGTCAAAAATGTTGATGCTTGGATTATGGAGCTTAATCAGTTAAGATTTAGAAAAGCTTAGTTATACATGCATGCGCTGCTGGATTACGATCAAATGGTCTGTCACCACGATCTCGCTGAAGTGCTCATATCTCACGATGTACGCTTAACATAGGAGGTATTCTGATGCGATGTAAAGAGTCATTTGCTGCCACCATGGAAAAAGAAGAGAGATGCAGTCCCGATTATCCCCAAGTGCTTTTTCGAGATCTTCGACGATATGCAGGATATGAATCAGAGTGTGACATTCTAGGGATTGGCAGTGGCTCAGGAACAGCAATATCTGTCCTTCATAAGCTCGGGTTCAAGACATTTTATTGCCTTGAAGCAGATGAGCAGCGATTGCAGCGTACGACTGACAAATTCAAGTCAATGACTGGATTTCAAGCTCGGAATATTGCTTTAAATGATTGGCAAGCACAAAAACAGCGTGTAGATCTAGCCATTGTATGTTCTACTCCCGTATTCCATATGCTTGAGAATGGTTGTGAGCAGTTGTATCAAACGCTTAAGCCTGGTGGAACGTTGGCCATGTGCTTAGCACATGAGCTTTCCGATTCGCTAGATCATGCCAAGCAATCCCAAGACATTCATGACGATGGAACCCTTCCTTCACCTTCAAGCATTATACACGCTGCAGAACCTTTCCAAAGACGCATAAATTCCTATAAATACATCATGGAAAAAAAGGGACGGTTCCAAAATGTAACCGTTATCGAATATCGCTGGGATGCCCATGTAGACGAGCGTGGGAGCGCAGTCAAAACGCAGCGGCTAGCTGCATTGATTGCAGGCGTGAAACCAAAGAACGAATCGCTGTAGATTCAATGCAATGATCCATTGATCAATATAGAGCAAGAAGCGAGGAGAACAACCATGACTCATCCTTTTCATATCGAACAAGCCACCATCCGTGATCTTGATTCATTAGTCATTATTTTTGATCAGTATCGAGCTTTTTATCAGCAGCCGTCTAATCTGAAAGAAGCGAAAGCCTTTTTATATGACAAATTCGAGCATCGGGAATCAATCCTTTTTGTTGCGAAGCATGAGGAGACTGATCGTATCATAGGCTTTGTGCAGCTGTATCCAAGCTTCTCCTCGATTTCCATGAAGCGCACATGGATCTTAAATGATCTCTTTGTCGATCCTTTTCACAGGCAGCAGGGGGTTGCGCGCGAGCTGTTGTCAGCTGCCAAAGATTATGCCGTACATACTCGTTCTAAGGGACTTGAGCTCTCAACCGCCATTGACAATGGCACCGCTCAGAAGCTCTATGAACAATTCGGATTTAAGCGCGATGAGGAGTACTATCATTATTTCCTAACCATTTAGCGAGGGAGGAATGTATGGATGAAACGAAGTCAATTCATCATCACAGGTGCTTCTAGAGGGATTGGAGAACAGCTATCACTCATGCTGCTAGAGAATGGTTTTCCTGTCACGGGCATCGCAAGAGGGCAATCGGAGCGCTTGATGCAGCAGCCCGGCTATACTCACATCCACTATGATCTCGCAGATCACGATGGACTTGATGCACTGATTCAATCGCAGATTCACACGGTTCAAGATGACATTGAGCTTGTCTGCCTCATCAACAATGCGGGCATGCTTGAGCCGTTAAAAGCTATTGAGAGATGCAGTGCCAAGGAGATTGAACATCATTTCCAAGTCAGTCTAGTGACTCCCATTATATTAACTTCGGCATTCATTCGTCATACGAAAAAGTTGAATATAAAGAGAAAAGTGATTAATCTTACTTCAGGTTCAGGTACTTATCCCGCTCCACATATGAGTGTGTATTGCACAGCAAAGGCAGGCATTAACATGTTCACTCAATGCGTAGGAGCAGAGCAGCAATTCACGGAGAATTCGGTAGAAATCATCGCTGTTGATCCCGGCATGGTGGATACGGACATGCAGCGCCAAGCAAGGAGTCAGGATCGAGAGGCGTTTGAGATGGGACCCGCTTTTCAGCAAGCTTATGAGACTGGCCAGCTCCTAGCAAAAGAGGAGATTGGGCGGCATCTGCTTCGCTTGATAGGCGTCTCTTTTGATACTGGGAAGTTAGTTATGTATTCAGATGGCTAATCGGCTTGTGATTTGAACTGCTGCTCCAACGTTCAGTATAATGATAGTTAAGGAAGATCTAACCATGGCCTATTTACGTTCGGATCGAACTGCGGAGGCACGATAAGATTGGAGGAGATATTCATGTTCGTTGTAACCAATACCATTCGTATCAAGGAGGGCTTTGGAAGCCAAGTAGCTGATCGCTTCGCGCAGGCGAAGGGTGTACAGACCATGCCTGGCTTTGTCCGTATGGAGGTCTGGCTTGGACAAGGAGCTGAAGGCGAAGAGGAACTCAAGGTATGCACAGTTTGGGAAAATGAGGATTCCTTTAAGCATTGGACGGCTAGTGATGCATTCAAGGAATCACATCGCGGTGGCGGTGGAAGCAAAGAATATATGCTGGGTGCTTCTCTCAACAAGTATCAATTGGTTGTAAGTCAGCAAGCCTGAGCTCACCGTATGACTTGATGATAGTAAAAATAGATATAGCGTGCTTACTTTGTAATTTGAGGTGAAGCACGCTTTTTCGCATGTTATGGCGTTTTTTTGTATAGGGTGCGTGTTGCTTTTCCTCTTTTCTCCTTTTAGCGCCCTACATGTTCAGTTTTAGAAAAATGAACTGATTTTTTGCAGCATTTGTGAGATCCTTCTATGATGCTGGCGCAGCTTCAGTTTATGGTTAATCGCTTGACGGTGAAGATATAGCTGCTTCTTATCCCAACGGATCATTTCTTCCAACTCATATTCTTGAAGCTTTGCTATGAAGTGAACCTCGTGTTCATACATGTTTGATTCCCCCTTTACGTTCATTATGCACTCGCCATCGATGAGGAAAAAGAGTATAGTTTTAACAAGCCATTTCCTCTTTTAGAGTAATGAAAGGTTGGAAAGGGAGGGGAAGCGAATGATTGCAATTGAACGCTACTGCACGCTCTATGACAAGCTCAGAGACAGCGGTGGAAGGCTGAGGCAGCCAGTGGAAGTGTCGCTTGAGCAGTTGGCAGACACATGGTATTGTACGGTGCGCAACGTAAAACTCATTATACGCAAGCTGGAGGAGGAGCACTGGGTCGAGTGGCGAGCAGGGCGAGGAAGAGGGCATCTGTCTCGCATCACACTCCTAATTGAAAAAGACAGTCTGCTGCTTGAGCAGGCTCAAAGCCTAGCCAGCCAAGGCGAATACAAATCAGCCTTTGCGTTAATGGATGACTATCTTGATGATGTGCAGGTTAAATCCATGTTCATGAGCTGGCTGAACGGTCACTTTGGCCATCGCAAGGAAACGAGGCATGGCATGAATGATGCTGATGTGCTTCGTTGTCCAGTCTACTTTCCTTTAACTACGCTTGATACGGCCGAGCTCGTCTATGCTTTTGACTCACATATGGTTAGACAATTGTTCAATACACTAGTGCAGTTTGATCATGTAAGGAACTGCATTGTCTCTTCAATTGCACATACATGGGAGCATGATGAAGAAGGTAAGGTCTGGACCTTTTATCTTCGAAAAGGGATTATGTTTCATCATGGAGTGGAGCTAAGCGCTGATGATGTCATCTTTACATTGAATCGTCTGCAAGCGGATCGTACACAAAGCTGGATGGTTCGCACAATCGATTCCATCGAGAAGCTCAGCCATTACGCGATTCGGCTCTATTTGACAATGCCGAACTGGCTGCTGCCCCGGCTCTTATGCTCGACGACGATGTCAATCATTCCAATGGACTGGGGAGGCGTTCAGGAAGCGGAATATTGGGAGCTTCCTTCCGGGACAGGGCCATTTCGCATCATGGAATGGAATGACAATCAGTGCATTCTTCAAGCGCACACCGCTTATTTTCAGGGGAGACCTCACCTGGATGAAGTGAGAATTGTTTTCTTGCCGAGCGACTCGGCAGCTTATGCGGACCAAACCAATTGGTCAGGTCTGATGTATGGCATGGATTACAGCAAGACGATGACGGATGCGGAATGGAAAAGGGTGGAGTGGCTGTCTAGAGGATGCAATCTTATTCATTGGAATATGAACAAGGACGGTCCCCATCAATCGTATGTATTCAGACGCGCGCTGAATGTGCTCTTAGACAGGCAGCGCATGATTCAAGAGCTGGAAGAAGATCGCGTATATCCAGCGAGAAGCTTCTATCCGAAGGAGACAACGCCGCTGGAGAGAGACTTATTCGATCCAGGCTATGGCATGAAACTATTGAAGGAATCGGGATATGACGGCTCCAAGATTGTGATCATGACCTATGCTAAGCACGAAAAGGATTTATACTGGCTTCAATCGCATTACAGCCAATATGGCATTGTTATTGAGGTTCAGATTGAAGATTGGAGAACAGTGAGAAAGCCAGAGAGATATCAGCATGCGGAGGGTATGCTGAATGGCTTTATTCTTGCAGAAGAAGAAGTGTGCTTGCTGGAGTTGTTTGAACAGAAAGGAAGTTATATTAAAGAATGGATGACTCCAGACATGAACAACTGGATACACGATATGCTTAACCACGTCCTTTGCTGCCAGCAGCCTGAACATCGCTGGCTGCGCTTTGCTGATATTGAGCGCCGAATTGTGGAAGATGGCTCCGTGATGCCGCTGCTTCATAAGAAGTTCAATACGAAGTATCATCAAAGGGTGCGGGGGATTGGGACGAACACACTGGGATGGATTGATTTCAAGGACATCTGGGTTGCTCCGCGAGAAGCTGAGCTCACACAAAAATCCAATCTCACATAGAAGATGAGGCCGTTCATGGGAACGGCCTTTTGCAATTAAGAATGCCTCTGGCCGTATCGGCAATAGCTGGATTGAGGTCTTCTGAGCACCTCTTACCTTTTTATACCGCCTGCGCTAGGAATTCCGATATTGGGACAATCGGTACTTTAGCTTCTGAATAAAGAGCTCTGATGCTTTAGGAAAGTGCTTTCCTTCGGCACGGACCCACCCGAGGTCTACAGGGATGGAATGATCCACCTCAAGCTTGACTAATACAATCTCGCCTTGCTGAACAGAAGGCTCATTCCAGAAGGAAAAGTCCACGCCGATGGTAGAAGCAAGTCCATCCCGAACGGCTTTGACAATAGCAGATGTATTATTGGTGTAGAAGAGGATATTCGCAGGATCAAGCTCTTGTTGATGCCGCTCCATAAACCATTTTAAATAGTCTTCATTGTACAGCACCAAGCCTTCATGCTGAATCTCTTCTAACTTGACGGAGGTGCTCAAGGCGATTGGCGAATGTCGATTGACGGCTATGACCATCTGGCCTCGCAGCAGTCGGCCAATGGAGAGCCCAGCAGACTTCTGCTGGAATTGATCGGAGAGCAGCACAAGTCCTAGATCAGACTGATTTCTCCTGACATCCTCCAGGATATGATCAATGCCTTTTTCTTCAATATTGAATTGAATGTAAGGATAATCACGCTTGAAGTCCAAGATGGCATCCATCGCAAGCAGCAATGGACCTGGAAACGCTGCAAGTCGAAGCTCGCCAATCTGGGTATTGTTATAACCAGTTGCTTCAGCGCGAAGCTCATCGGCTTTGGCTACCACTTCGTAGGCTTTTTTGATGAGCACCTGCCCTTCAGGGGTTGGCGCAGCTCCTGTGCGAGAACGGATAAACAGGGTTACACCGAGCTCATTCTCCAAGTTGGCGATCGATTGGCTGACTGCAGACAATGTAATATGAAGATGCTGAGCCGCTGCCGTAAACGAACCTGCTTTGGCTACTTCTACCAGGCATACTAATTGATCCAGCTGCATGACGATATCCTCTCCTTAAGCAACCCTTAAGGTAGGGTTAATAGGTTTAAATATCCTTAATGATATATAAGGGTTACAATGAAATCAAGCAAGGATATTTATCACACATTTCTAAGCATTGGGGGAATTATAGATGTCTATGAAAAGAGTGGCCGTGATAACAGGTGGAGCAAGTGGGATTGGTAGAGAAACATGTATCAAGTTCGCAAAAGAAGGAGATCAAGTCATTGTAGCCGACTTTAATGAAAAAGGCGGCCAAGAGACGGTCGAGCTCATTCGCAGCGCCGGAGGAGAAGCAGAATTTGTTAAGGTAGACGTAACGAAGCTTGAAGAAGTAGAAGCACTCGTCGAGAAAGCTGTTGGCTTCTACGGCCGAATCGACATAATGTTCAATAATGCAGGGATTGGCGGGGCAGGACCCGTGCTGACGCAGGATATGGATCTCTATCATCGGACGATTAATGTGAACCAGCATGGTGTTGCTTACGGGATAATCGCAGCAGGCAATAAAATGAAAGCGCTGGGCATCCAGGGCGTCATCATTAATACCGCATCAGTTTTTGGTTTCTTGGCTTCCCCGGGAACATTCGCTTATCATGCAACGAAAGGCGCTGTGATCATGATGAGCAAGTCTGCAGCGCTTGAATTGTCGCCATACGGGATTCGAGTTGTCGCTGTGGCTCCTGGCGCCGTTGATACGCCAATTATTCAAGGCTTTAAGGATCGCGGGATGCTCGACAGCATGCGTGCTAAAGTGATCGGTGGAGAACTGACCAAGCCTGAGATGGTTGCAAATACGGTGTACTTGCTATCCTTAAAAGACGCAGAAGCCATCAATGGCAGCGTTGTCATGGCTGACCAAGGCTACGCTTCCTTCAAGTAATATTCATATGCATATTGCGATGAACGGATAAATGCCCGTTCATAACGTGCGGCGCTTACATCATCCTTTTAGGACTGTAAGCGCCTTTTTTAGTTTCTGTAATCTGCTAGAAGTATCGCGATCATTGCGATCGAGACGTAAGGAATCCACATCAAGCAGGGATTATAGGGTGCAAGGTCGAAGGTAATTAAGATTCGAAAGGGTTTGGTTGAAGTTCATGAATAATCAGCATATAAGCTTAGCGCAAAGGAGAATCGCAATGGAACTATGGGAATATCGAACACTCAAATACGCTACTGGAGGCTTCTTGGGAGGCAAAATTGATGAACAGGAATTCCAAGATGAACTAAATGAGTATGGAAGCCAAGGGTGGGAACTGGTTTCCTGTTTCGATACAAGTCAGTCGCAAGGAGCTTCTCGAGATATTATCGTGGTCTTTAAACGAAAAAAATAATCTGGAGGGCGCTGCAATGACGACATTTATAGCCTTGCTAAGAGGAATTAATGTAGGCGGCCATAATAAGATTAAGATGGCTGACTTAAAACAGCTGCTAGGATCCCTTGGACTCATGAACGTAGAGACGTATATTCAAAGCGGCAATGTCCTGTTTGAAGCCAATCAAGATGAATCCAGCCTACAACGATTACTTGAGGAAGAAATCAAAAAAGCATTTGGTCTTACCGTCACTGTCGTACTTCGAACTGGCAAGGAGTTTCTCCAAGTGGCGAATCATTGTCCATTCACTGAAGCGGAGATTAGGTCCGCACAGGCAGCAGCAGCTGGCGAATGCCTGCATGTTGCTTTTTTACTCAAGCAGCCCACTGCTGAAGGAGTAGAGCTTCTGAAGCCTTACGAGAATGATGCTGAGCAATATCATATAGCAGGTCGTGAAGTGTATTTGCTGTATCATGATAGCATCCGCAATGCTAAGCTAGGAAGCCGACTGCATAAGCTGGGCACGCCTGCAACCGTCCGTAATTGGAAAACGGTGTTGAAGCTTACCTCCATGATTGAATCGAGGGATGTGCGATGAGACGTACTCTGGTTGTAAGTGATATTCATGGCTGTATCAAACCGTTTAACCGGCTGCTGGAACAAGAAGGGTACAACCCTGCAGAGGACCAGCTTATCCTGCTTGGAGATTATGTTGATCGCGGGCCTCAGAGCAAAGAAGTGGTTGAACGCGTCATAGAGCTTGTTCGAGAACAAGGTGCAATTGCACTTAGGGGAAATCATGATCATCGTTTCGCTCAACTCATACGTACGAATCTGCCTGATACGAAGGCCCGCTTCCTCAAATATGGGGGAGTTGCGACACTTTCCAGCTATGTGAAGGCGAGCAAGCCTCCCAAGCCTTTAACCACCTCCAATGCCAAGATTCAATACATTCGTAAACATTATGCCAGTCATATCGAATTCCTTGAGCAGCTTCCGCTATATCATGAGGATGAACAGCATATCTATGTGCATGCAGGCATTAATCCGAAGTATGCAAGATGGCAGGACCAGCCTGAGCATGATTTTATGTACATACGTGATGAATTCCATTATTCCAAGCTTGAGACCGAGAAGACGGTTGTATTTGGGCATACAAAGACGAGCAAGCTGCACGCATCATCGAACATTTGGTTTGGGGAAGGCAAGATCGGAATCGATGGCGGCTGTGCGTATGGCAAGCAGCTCAACATGCTGATCTATGAAGAGGGAACGTACAGAGCTGCGTATGTCTTAGGCTAACGACGTTCAAGCAGTGAGGACTCACAATAATGGAGCCTTGATAGAATTGTGGATTAAGCTAAATAGAGGATTAAGCTAAATATACGATAAAAGCCCGCAAAATGGCGGGCTTTTTGACTATAATAAGATTTGCATGTAAGTCTCAGTCGGTACCCGCATCTAATGATGGCGATAAACCCTACCCAGACAACGCGGTCTCTCATCTGTGAACGGCCTCAACTTGATAGAGGCTTTCTCATGAGAACGTACAGAGCTGCCAATGCATACAATTGTACCTGCTCTTGATATCGATAACGCTTATGAAATGTGTTGGTTGAATTCATTCACACAGGCTTGGCATACGCAGGCTTTTCGCCGTTTATCCGCAGGTATTTGCTGTAGCAGTTCCTTCGGTACGGATGTGGTCATACACCAGCAGTCGGTATGGGGTCTGCCCGCCTGATAAGCACAATGATTGGGCTTTCCACATAGTGGACAGATCTTAGGGTCAATCTCAGGAGTAGTCATGAATATAAGCCACCTTCTCGATAGGTTTCGCTGAATGGAACATCATAGCGTTTTGATATACCACATATCACATGCGTAATGCTCTGATTCTTGCAGCGGCTTGTCCATTGCGGCAAACCCGTGCTTCTGATAGAACTTATTCGCAGCAGTCATATTGCTCAGCGTCTCCAGATAACACTTCTCATAATGCTGCTTCGCAAACGCTAGTGCCGTTTGCAGCAGTTCATTGGCAATGCCTGATCCGCGCGCTTCATTCAACGCATACATTTTTTGCAGCTCACAGATCTGGGGGAAGCCTTCAACGGGGCCAATCCCGCAGCCAGCAATGATGTTGTTATTTTGTTCCACAACCCAATATTTGGAGTATGGCTGTTGATACAATTCATAGAAGTTGCCTAGGTTAGGGTCAGCCCAAGCTGTACCAGATTTATTCGCCCCAAATTCAATGAGACAGGTCCGAATGAGCTGTTCCACCTGGTGATTGTCTCGCTGTTCGATCTCTCTTAGCATATCGCTTACCTCACTACTTTCTAATGTCGTCATAGATAGATGTACACTATTATACTAAAACGCAGCCTATTGTGCATTTTTAGCAGATTGCGTAGGAGCTTAACATAAAAACACCTCCAAGATTATCTTCCGATCGAAAAAGGAAGTGTATCCTAAGGTGTTTTTGGAAGAGCAAAAGCCAACTCCTACAATCTCGTTAGCTGACGTTAGTAAAGCTTAGTCCGATTATAGTCCCAACTTTTCCTTCGTCTTATCTGGCACTTGGTCAACTTGAACTTCTTCGTAGCTGCCGATTAGATAGTAGCCCTCTTTATCCTGCAATTCCTGTACTTTTACGAGGAGTATCGCATTCAAGCGAAGATTCTTATTCGCGCTGAAGGTAATTTTTTTGGCAGCTCCATTTTTGTCATAAGCGCTTTGTACATAGTTGTAGCGAATGATGCTATCCTTATCCTCAAACTGGATGGTCTCTTCTTGGCCGTTTTCTGTTACGACAACGTACATATCGCTTGTATTCATTTGCTTTTTCAACTTGGAAAAGTCGATCTTGGTCACGAAGAGCGCTCCAAGAACGATGCTAATAATGAGAACAGCATACACGATTACTTTGATTGGTTTCATTTCAAGATCACCTGCTTTAATTAATTCACTGATAACAATAGTTTAGCGAACCTGAAGCGATCATGACATGGATTAGGCTTACGGCTGCATGACGATATTGTAAGGGGAGAGAGGAGCTAGGTGATTTACAGTGAAGTCAAGTTGAATTGCGCCTTGGGGATGTTGATCGGATATAAGTGAAGCAGCATAATAGGGTCCGTTATAAGGACTGATGGAACTTGATGATTCAAAGCATTACAACGAGGCTCTGCACCTTGCAAAGAAGGCATGATGCAGAGCGAATCGCTGCGCAGCTTTAAGGCTTTGCATGCCGTTGAGACCATAGCATGACGGGGATCAAGATTAAGGACAGCATGCCACCGATTAGGGACAAGACTGCGTAGCTGGATTGTGCCATGACCATTCCCGAAAGTGCACCGCCTGATGCACCGGCAAGGGCAACGAGAACATCTACGGTACCTTGTGTTTTAGCTCTGGTCTTGGCTTGAGTAGCATCAACGATTAAGGCTGTGCCGCTGATCAGGCCAAAATTCCAACCTAGACCAAGCAGCGCCAGCGCTGCAATGAGCATAACCATGGAATCTGCTGGAGCAAGGGCAGCCAGAAGTCCGGCTGCAAGCAAGGTGATGCCGGAAGCAAAGGTCATAGCCTTGCGTCCGATCTTATCGACGAGCATGCCTGTCAGCAGAGAAGGAAGGTACATCGCACCAATATGAATGCTAATGACCAGCCCTACATCATGCAAGCCATGGCCATGATGCTTCATATGAACAGGTGTCATCGTCATAATAGCTACCATGACCATTTGCGTTAATACCATTACCGCAGCTCCAACGATGATGCCTTTCTTGTTCGCAGCACGATGATCATCTGTCATATGCTGCAGGTCAGCCGTCCCTTGTTGTTGATTATCCGCCAAGCTTCTGGCAACCATGTACGGATCAGGTCGGAGCAGGAAAAATAAAATGAAGCCTGCTGTGATAAAGGCAGCGGCTGACAGTATAAATGGCCCTGCCAGCGAGGGGATGCCAACGGACTGGGCGAATTGTCCCATAACCCCAACAAGATTAGGTGCTGCTACCGCACCCAACGTTGTCGCGACTAAAGCAACGCTGACTGCGGTAGCCCGCTCCGTCTTCTTCGCCAAGTCTGTCCCAGCATAACGAGCCTGCAAGTTGGAAGCCGTGCCCGCTCCGTATATAAATAACGAGATAAATAGCAGAGCCACGCTGTTCCAGATGGTCGCAAATATGACGCCGATTGAGCCTATGCCGCCAAGCAAGAAGCCGGTTGTTAGGCCGGCACGGCGTCCTAAACGCTGTGAGAGCCGTCCAACGAGCACGGAAGCGCACGCTGAGCCCAGCGTTAGCAGTGCAGTTGGGACTCCAGCTAATTGATCAGTCCCTAGCATATCCTGAGCAAGCAGTGCTCCTACCGTTACACCAGCCGCAAGGCCTGCACCGCCAAATATTTGAGATAAGACAACAATGTACAAGGTTCGCTTATATAAGCGGCGCTGTGCTTCCTCAGAAGTCCAATTCGCACGAGCGTGTATCTTTACCCGGCCATCTTCTAATGGGGTATGCGTCAAGAGGCATTACCGCCTTTCTGTATCGTAATTGGTTTCAATAGACGCATACTCGCATTTGCACTTGAATCGAAAAGAGCTTGATTGCATGGTGAGCTGTAGTCTTCATGATCGTTATTCATTATAAGGGGAAATGAACAGCTTTGGAATCCACTTTAACTACATATTCAGCAGCAGCTTTAATTATGGAATGAATCGCATTAGGATCTAAGAGCTGCTCGATGTGATATACGCCATGCGGGAAAAAACCTTCATAGGCTTTTTGTGCGGCAAATACGGCGGTTAGGGCCGTCATTTGGGCCTCATGCTGACCGTGCAGGAAGCATTCGACAACCGTCGGGCTGCCTTCAGTAATCCCATAAGCATCGACCTTGACAGCAAAGTCCGCGCTCCCGAAGTGCAAGCGTTTCATGCTGCGAACCATATACTGCTTCATCCACTCATATTTACAGAGTTGGAGCAAGCCGACTGATCTTGCGGCTGCAATTCCTGCCGTGACAGCCGCAGAATCGAAGCAAAGGCGTGTAGACACGGTTGGAATCCCTAAAGTTCTTGGAACAATATGCTGATCTGAGAAATTAAAGCGATAGGCCGTTTTTGATCCAATAGCTCCTCCGAAGTCAACGCGCTTCCCCTCTGAGAAGCTTGTAACGGGATGTGGAATGCCTCCTTGAATCACGCTAAACCTTGAATGCAAGCTGTGAACCGTCCATTCGATCGCGGCTTGCCCATGCTCATCTCCCATGCCTAGCATGATTGCAATATCGATCTGCTCGGCTTTGTCCATGAGCTCAACGGCTTGAAGGGCCATGAGATTGGTTAGTCCAGGTGCAAGTCCAACGCTTAGCACACCTGCAGCACCATGCTCCTTGGCTGCATGGTGCAGGGTCTCGACCTGCTGAAGAAAGGAGTAGCTTGCAGAAATATCGATATAGTGCGTTCCGCTTAATAAACAGGATTGCACAAAGTGATCCTCATCTTGGTCAATGCACATCATGACAAGCCTGACGTGCTCCAATAGCAGCGGATCACAGGGTTCATGAACATTCAGCTGAAGAGGTCTTACTTTGCCTCCGGTTGTTCTGCAATATTGTTCAGCTCGCTCTAGGTTGCGACCAGCGGCTATGACTCTTCCTGGATACATTTCACCGAGCAGGCTGCATATCATTTTCCCTACATGTCCGTAACCGCCAACGACTAAAATATGCTCTTTCATGCTGCCACCTTCTTCTTTCTATATTGGTGGACCTTATATATACTAACAGTACATATAATGAATAGGTTCCTATCCAAATTATAGTGAAGCGGTGAGAAGTAACCATCCCAACAATCTGGGGTTTTCGTGTTGCCTATATCGTTCAAGAGTGAATTACAAGGAGAAGCGCCATGGATCATATGTCATACATCAAACAGAAGATCAAGGATTTATCATACGCAATCCTTTCCTCTCAGCAATATCGGGGGAAAGTGCTTGACTATTTGAAGCGCGCAGTACCCTTCGATGCAGCTTGCTTTACAACCGTTGATCCTGATACTTTATTGTCTGCGGGATCGGTAACGGTGGGAGATGTTGAGCAGATGCATCAACGATTGTTTGAACATGAATATGTCGTTGAGAGCGAGGATTATAACAGTTTTCAAGCTTTAGCAGCGAGCGAAGATCCTGTTGGGACGCTTAGTCATGCAACACAAGGGCTTCTGGAACGCAGTGCTCGATATCGGGAGACCCTTCAGCCAACGGGTTATGTGGATGAGCTCCGAGCAGTCATAAGGATGGAGGGGAAAGTCTGGGGATTTCTGATCTTATTTCGAAGTCAGCCAAACACCTGCTTTTCTGAAGCAGAGCGATCCTTTATTTCATCAATAGTGCCAACTATAGCTGGACAAATGCGTGATCTCACCGCAGCGATTCCAGCCGAGAAGTCGCAATGGAAAGTGATTGGAACGGGGATTTTGGTTCTTACTGAAGATATGGAGATGATCTCATATAACCAAGAAGCGACAGATTACCTTTCCTTGCTGCAGTCCTGGGAAGAGGTTAGTGAGGATGTCCTTCCTAGACCGATCCGCGCGGTATGCAGCAAGGCTTTGTCGAGACGAGAAGATAAGACCAATCGCGATTCATTGGCAAAAGTATGCATACGCATACCGAGAGGTCCTTTTATAACGATCCGCGCAAGCAAGCAGATGACCGTTCAGCACATGACACAGCTGGCTGTCATCATAGAGCCGGCTGCTGCTTCTGAACTGCTGCCGCTGATGGCCGACAGCTATCGCTTAACGGATCGTGAGAAGGAGATCCTGATGCAGCTTGTTAAGGGAAGCTCCACGGCTGATCTAGCCAAGTCCCTGCATATTTCTGCTTATACGGTTCAAGATCATTTAAAGTCTATCTTTATGAAAACAGGAGTGAGAAGCCGGCGAGAGCTTATTTGGAAGGTTCATTCCCGTTTCTCCATCCAGTAGGCGCGCAGTCCTTTTCAAACTTTTGCTAAGCACATTATGCATGTAGCTGCATAATGCCATTAATTGAAGACCAACATATGAGCCTTATGTAATAGCACAAAACCCATCGATAGAGGATGGGTTTTGTGCTTCTTCAGGTTATGATTTTACATTAGAAATGATTGGATTCGGTTTGTCCCATGCCATTCGTAGGGTGGCATGGGAATCTCCTTAATCTAGGATATCCAATGGGAGGGACGATTGAGATAAGCGGGAATCTGCGTATGACAGTCTCCCTTTGCTGCATTCAACTGGAATTGAGTCACAAATAGACTCTCGGATAGATTTGCTCCTCTAATATCGGTATCGCGGCAATCCGCTCCAATGAGATCGGCAAAGCTGAGATCAGCCCCGCGAAGGTCTGCTGCTATTAGATATGCGCCTCTCAAATTCGCCCCTTGCAGATTCTCGCCTTTGAGCTTGGCTCCGATGAGATCTGCGCCGCGTCCGAAAGAGGTGCGGCGCCCCTTGACGTGCTTGAATTGCTTATTGGCTTCCGCGCGAGCCCACTCACTGACTTTTGTCAGACAAGTATTTACGTTTGCGCGATGTGAACCAATATCAGCTTGCAGAAGCGCGTCAGGCGGTTGATCGATCATTTGCCTCGTTGTTTCATATGCGGATTCAAGCTCTTGCTGAAGCGTGCCTGCAGTTGGTAAATGAAGAGCTTGTATGAGATACCAAAGTAGTTCATGCAGCTGCCACATGATAGGAAATAGGGAAAACATTGCGGCTTTCGTCTCAGGGAATTTCTTCCAATCTTTGCCCCTGTAGGTAACCTGCGACACCTGCTGGCCAGCACCAAAGCAATCAAATACCGTACAGCCCCGATAGCCAATTTCTCTTAGCTCCGTATGCACTTGACATCGATAGTCGGATTGAAGATTAGAGCAGGGAACGCCAGCATTTTTATCCTTGGCGAAGTCAGACGAAGCAGCGTATGGAAGCGCGACACAGCACAGCCCAAAGCAGCTTTCACAATCAGCATGTAATGGACGAAGTTCTTGTACGTAGGATAGATTTCTAAGATTTTGATAAGAAGACAATGGCATGACCTCCTAACCACCAGGCTGATATTGTTCCATTTTGTGGTTGCCATTAACGTTCTTATCTTACAACTTGCTGCATTTTGACGTCAACGAAGCTTTTTGAATACTTGTTCAGTATCTATACTAAGATTCAAATTTGACTAATTGAACGGCTTCTACTTGATTGGAAAGATCCTTCATCTTTGCAGACAGGTCTTTACCTGCATTCAGAAGGCCTATGATTTTCTCTTCACCATTCATATTTTCATAATCTTTATTGCTTACAATGGCGAACATGTCTACTAATATACGACTATCACCAATGATACAGTTGCCGTCATAATGAAGCGCCACGCCGTCCAAGTGAAAGTCTCGTACTTCACTTTTTGCATATAACACGCCTGCTTGTTCCTTAACTACAGATGCGTTCTTTAATTTTGCAACCTTATCCTGATCTTTCACTTGCTGTAGGACAGCTGCATCCAAAAGTGCCTTGGCACTGTCAGCACTCAAAATCATGACTTTTCCTTTCTCTGTCTGCTGTTCTTTAAACGGAAGCTTTTTGCTGAATGTGGCATCTTTGCCGTAGGAGGTCAACGTATTGTCTACAGCCCGCTCTGATCCATATAGAATGACGCCATTCGCTTTATCGAAAAAAGTGCATCCTGTACCTACTATTGTAAAAATCATCATAACAGCCACCATTGTTCTCCATGCCTTCAAATATAATCCCTCCTTGAAATATTCAATGACACAAGCATATCCCACGGCTGATAGGGTTTGCTATGGAAGTAGATGACGATTAGCTTACATTGCTGCAAGCTAGTCGACAAAACGGATAGCATCAGGGATAATGAGGGATTTTATCAAGCGACTATGAATGCGTGATTTAGGAAAGCGACTGCTGTGTATATCGCATGGGGTGGCTGTTTAGGGCTTATTTAACTATAGTCTTTTTATCCATAAACAGCTGAAGTCATTCTCGATATAATAAGATGATCCCGTGGACCATGCCATCAGCACCCTGATCGACATTTGCGATGTGGTTTATTGACAAAACCAGAACAATCGTAATAAAATATGGCCATTGAAAGGAAGGTTTATCATGATTGCGTTAATTACTGAAGTTAGAATAACCAGAGGCTGCTCCGCACAATTGGAACAACAAACGATGAAGCGTTGTCCGGAGCTTAATCCAAGAGCGTAATGCTTATTTCATCGGTAGAATAGCAGGTGAATTTTCGCGTGCAATCGTACGCTTATTTTGCTATGCATTTTACTGGTGTTATTCGATTAAGAGGCTGTAGACAAGGTTTTGTCTGCAGCCTTTTGTGTGTCTTCTTCTCTAATTTACGAGAGGGAAGGCACCTGCTTGCCAATGCAAGCGCGAAGAAGCAGAAGGCTGGCACCATGTTGGTGCTTATGCCTTCTGCTTTTTTTTATTGACCTAAAAGAATGAAGTGAGGGATTAATCATGAGTTTACTTGAAGTTCAAGACATGTCGCATTCCTACGGTGACAAGGTGCTGTACAAAAATATTCAATTTGAATTATACAAAGGGGAGCACTTGGGGATAGTTGGACAGAACGGTACAGGGAAGAGTACCTTTATTCGAATCTTAATGGGAGAGATTGTTCCTGACAGTGGAACGGTTCGATGGCAATCGAACACTACCTTAGGCCATCTCGATCAATACGCAGAGATGGATGGAGGAAAGACGGTTGCGGAGTATCTACAATCTGCATTTTCCAATCTTTATGAGCTGGAGAGGGATATGAATGAGCTGTATGCACAGAGTGCTGCAACTGGCAAGGAACAATATCTCATCAAGGCTGCTGAGATTCAAGACACCCTTGAACGGTATGATTTCTATGCAATAGCCAGCAGTATAAATAAAGTCGTATACGGGTTGGGGATTGACGCTATTGGGGTTGATCGTCAGATCGATGCACTAAGTGGAGGACAGCGCACGAAGGTCATCTTGGCTAAGCTCCTGCTTGAGAAGCCGGATGTTCTTCTGCTAGATGAGCCTACGAACTATTTGGATGTCGAACATGTGGAGTGGTTGTCTCAATATTTAAACAGCATTGAACAAGCCTTCGTCGTTGTTTCGCATCATGTTGAGTTTCTTGAGAAGATTACGACCTGCATTGCGGATATTGAAGCACAGACCATTAAGAAGTACTACGGGAAATACTCGGAGTTCTTGAAGCAGAAGGCCCATCTTAGAGAGAATCATATTCGACAGTATCAAGCGCAGGTCAAGAAAATTGAACAAACAGAAGCCTTTATTCGAAAAAATATCGCAGGGGTCAATACGAAAATCGCCCGCGGCCGCAGAAAGCAGCTGGATCGCATGGAACGGATCGCACCCCCAACCTTTTTATCGAAGCCAACCATTCGATTTGGAGAGCTTCCGCTTCAATCGCATGTGGCGCTTGAAGTTCAAAAGTTAGCGGTCGGCTATGACAAGCCGTTACTGCCGCCAATTAGCTTCGAAGTGAAATCTGGACAAAAGCTTGTTATTACAGGCTTTAACGGCATCGGGAAGTCAACCCTGCTCAAAACATTAATAGGGCAGCTTCCGAGCCTTGCCGGCAGCTATCAATTTAATGACCAGGTTGTGACCGAATACTACGAACAGGATTTAAAATGGGCGGATGATTCCATGACTCCCATTGACATTATAGCAGAGCGCTATCCACGCATGACGACAAGAGAGATAAGACGTCAATTGGCACAATGCGGAGTGAAAGAAGACCATGTGACAAGAAGCGTTCGAACGCTAAGCGGGGGTGAGCAGTCTAAGGTTAAATTATGCCGGCTGCTGCTTACTAAGTGTAATTTGCTCATCATGGATGAGCCGACCAATCACTTCGATGCGGAGACGAAAGAAGCGCTGCAGCAAGCAATAGTCAGATTTGGAGGTTGTGTCATTCTGGTTTCTCACGAGCCCGCCTTCTATCAAGCATGGGCGGACCGCGTTGTAAATATAGAATCATTTATGAGATAAAGGTCATGCATGCAGCTTACAAGATTAGACTACCGTTCACGTATATCACACTTTCGACATCATCAGGGGTTATGCTGACCTTGTCTACAATCTGCGGCTTTTTGCCGCAGATTCATATCTCTTTATTTGCCGGTGTATGGGTCGATCGACATAACCGCAAACGGATGATTATGCTTGCGGATGGTGCAATTGCTGCAGCAACGCTTGCATTAGCGCTGTTGTTCCTTGCCGGATACCATGAGATTTGGCTGCTTTATCCCATTCTTTTGATTCGAGCAGCGGGAACGGGAATTCAGATCCCTGCGGTTAATGCTTTAATTCCGCAGCTTGTCCCGCATAATTGGCTAATGAAGGTTAATGGCATGTATAGCAGCATGACGTCCTTAATCATGTTCTTATCTCCTGCGGCAGGCGGGGCCATCCTTACCGCTTTCCCGATTGAAACCGTGTTTATGGTGGATGTCATTACAGCCATCATCGGAATCAGCCTGATGTTCACGATACAAGTGCCTACGCTTGTCAATAAGGTGGAGCCTCAGCGCTCCTATCTACACGACATCAAGGAGGGATTGCATTATGTAAGATAATTTCCTGATCGGCATCACGATGCCTTGCTTTAATTCGCCCATCACAGTTGTGCTCCAGGAGAAAGTGGAGGCACAGATGCATGGAAGAGTGTTCAGCCTGATGCAGGTGTCGAATTCATGTGCGCTTCCGCTTGGCATGGTGCTGTTCGGACCCTTGGCTGATATCGTCAAGATCGAAATGATTCTCCTATACTGCGGGTTTCTCGTCCTAGCGTGTACACTTTTTGTTTATTTCAGCAAGCGCTATACCTATACATTCTAATATGGCAAAAAGAGCCGCTTTTACAGCGGCCCACAAGCTGTCGAGTTCATCTCGGCAGCTTCTATTATTGTTAGCATGTAACTGGCTGTGCATGACTCTTCGGACTGCATCGCAAAGTATCCAATTAACATGAAACGAGTGTAGAGCTATGCAATCGGGGTACCGTTTACCAGAGGCTCATCAGGTCTTAACAGCACAACATCATCTTCATCTGGTGTGCCGCCAATAACGAGCACTTCTGATTTAAAGCCCGCTATTTTTCTTACTGGAAAATTAACAACTGCAACGACTTGACGACCAATAAGCTCCTCAGGCGTGTATCTTTTTGTAATTTGAGCAGAGGAGCGCTTAATGCCAAGCTCTCCAAAGTCGATGGTTAGTTTAATTGCCGGTTTGCGTGCTTCAGGGAAGGGCTCAGCATGTATAACTGTACCCACACGAATGTCTAGTTTTAAAAAGTCTTCAATCGTAGCCATAACGTTCCTTCTCCTTTTTATTGATAATGGATTAGTTTACTAAATGCAATAACGAATGACCAGCATCCTAAATGGCTAATAGTCAAACAATCCGAAGTATCTTCATGATGAACAATTTGTATAACAGGATAAAAATTCGCGCTCCACTTCATAATAAAAGGAAATACAAGTGGAGGGTCATTATGATGCAATCCAAAGAAGGACTTATCATTGCGGCATTAGGAGGTGTGAATGAGATTGGGAAAAACATGTATGTCTTTCAATACAATGATGATATTGTCGTGATCGATTGTGGATCGAAATTTCCCGACGAAAGTTTGTTAGGCATTGATCTCATCATTCCAGATGTAAGCTATTTGCTAGACAATCAAGATAAAGTAAGAGCGTTAGTTGTGACCCATGGCCATGAGGATCACATCGGAGGAATACCGTATTTGCTGAAACAGATCCAGATGCCAATCTATGCTTCCCGCTTAACACTTGGGCTCATCGAGATCAAGCTAAGAGAACATGGCCTTCTTAGAGAGACGAAGATGACGCGCATTGATGCCAACTCTACGATTGAGCTGGGTGCTATGACATGCAGCTTTTTTAACACAAACCACAGTATTCCGGATTGCTTAGGCGTTGTAATGGATACCCCGGAGGGGACGATTGTGCATACTGGGGATTTTAAGTTTGATTTGACCCCTGCAAATAAGCAGTATCCTGATCTTCATCGAATGTCTGATATCGGCAAAAAAGGCGTCTATCTGCTGTTGTCCGAAAGCACAAATGCGGAACGGCCAGGCTTTACGCCATCTGAGCAGTTGGTAGGCGTGCATATCGAAGAAGCGTTCAACCAAGCGAAGCAGCGCGTATTCATTTCGACATTTGCTTCGAATGTCAACCGTCTTCAGCAAATCGTGGATGCCGCAGTGCGAACGAATCGCAAGATATGCTTGCTTGGCCGAAGCATGGTGAATGTGGTTCAGGTCGCAACGGAGCTTGGATATTTAACGGTGCCAGATGGCATGATTCTTGAACCTAACGAAGCAGCAAAGCTTCATCCTGAACGCATGGCCGTTCTTTGTACAGGCAGCCAAGGAGAACCGATGGCAGCATTAGCACGTCTATCGAATGGATCGCACCGCCAGATGAAGATTGATGCAGGGGATACGGTTATTATTGCTGCAAGCCCGATTCCAGGCAATGAACGGGATGTCTCGCGAATTATTGATAATCTGTATGCAATGGGCGCCCATATTATCTATGGCTCTCAGAGCGATCTGCATGTATCAGGACATGGCAGCCAAGAAGAGCTGAAGCTTATGTTGACCTTAATGAAGCCGAAGTATTTTATTCCTGTGCATGGCGAATTCCGCATGCTGCATCAGCATCGCATTTTGGCAGAAGCCGTGGGTGTGCGCAGAGAACATATTTTCATCTTGAATAATGGCGATGTTGTGGAATCAAAAAATGGAGTCGTCCGCCAATTCGGCCAGATTCAGGCTGGACAAATTCTTGTCGACGGATTAGGGATTGGCGATATTGGCAATATCGTGCTTCGAGATCGCAGACAACTGTCTGCTGATGGGATTCTGATTATCGTTATCACCCTGAGCAAGACAGAAAGCAAGCTTATCTCTGGCCCCGATACGATCTCAAGAGGGTTTGTCTACGTTCGGGATTCGGAAGAGCTGATCGAAGAAGTGAACCAAATCGTTATCGCGACCGTAAACAAGATGCTTGAAGAACACATTACACAATGGAACGTAATGAAGAAGACCTTAAAGGACAGCTTAGGACAGTTTTTATACTCCAGGACGAAGCGAAGACCAATCATTCTTCCTATTATTATCGAAGTGTAGCAGATTGGCATAGTCGTAAATCCATGGCTGATGAATGTCATTTGTTGGATTAGTGGATAAAAGGGGTTCAATTGTATTGACATCAATTCTTCGTTATCCGGTCTTTGTTCAGCAGAACAACTATACAGGCTCGAATCCTCGATTAGAATCACATTCCATGCTGCTCAAGAAGGCAATGGCTTATATGGAGGAGGAACTGCTTGCGATTCCATCTGCGCTTCTGATTCCATGAGGCAAGACCGTAGAGAGCGTGCTTCATCGACTCTTTGTATAAAATGAATCACGCTGCAGCCCATCCCTAGGGAAGTTCTTTAGGGGATGGGCTGCTTGTTGTACTCGGCGTTCACTTATACGTAATCGTCAAATGCATGATCGCTTGTGTGCCCGAGTGATTTGCATATACATGCTTGTCTGTAGCGGTGAATTGAATGGAATCAAAAGCTTTCAACGCATAGGTCGCCTCCCCAATCGTCAAATGAACTTCTCCTGCCATGACAGTTGCAATCTCTGTTGTCCCCGAATGATGTGCTTCAGGTTCATAGGTGCAATGTGGCATTAAGTAAGCACGATACATGCCGATCATATCTTTGGAGCTGCTATACAGAGGCTCGATGCTCCAGCCATGCTCGTCCGTGATTTGAGGCCCTTCGCCTGCTCGCCAGATGTTCACTTCATTCTCAGGCTTAAGCAGGGACATGAGTGGAACAGACAAGCCGTTGGAGATCTTCCACAGCATGCCAAGGGTTGGATTTGTTTCTCCACGTTCAATATTTCCTAAGGTCAACTTACTAACGCCCGTCTTAGCCGCAAGCTCCTCCAGACTCAGTCTTTGTTCCTTTCTCAGCTCGCGAAGGGTTGATCCTACAGCTTGAATCAGCTTTTTCGTTTCATCCATGTTAGCCGTCCTTTCACTACATCCTCATTCATCAATATTATTTACTATACTTAGTTGATACATCTACTATACTATACTTTTTGCAATGGATTTTATGTGATCCGGTTCTCATTTCATACAGGATAATAAACGAAACAGTGTAATAAAATATATTATACTTTACTTATAGCCTAGTTATGTATATTATTATATACCGAAACAACAAATAACAGCAAATGCATTGAAGAGGTGAATGGAAAGTGAGAGCTGTACTTGTAGGGATACTTTCATCCTTGTTTTTTTCTGCAACATTTATTATCAATCGTGCGATGAATCTGGGCGGCACGAGCTGGGCTTGGACAGCATCGCTTCGATTTATACTGGCACTCCCGTTCTTATTGCTAATTGTTGCTTATCGTAAGAACCTCTCGCAGTTGTTAAAGGAAATGGCGAAGCATCCATTCCAGTGGCTGCTATGGGGAACGCTTGGCGGAGTCGGCTTTTACTCGCTGCTCAGCTTTGCTGCTGCATATGCTCCTTCTTGGCTGACATCCGGAACCTGGCAGGTGACGATTCTAGCAGGCGCTTTACTGTCTCCGTTATTCTACGTGACAGAGCAATCTTCTACTGGCAGCCGCAAGGTAAGACAATCGATACCGTACAAGAGCCTACGCATCTCGCTAATCATTCTAGCAGGCGTCATCCTCATGCAGGTCAAGGAGGCTATGACAGGACAGGTGGAATTAAGACCATTCTTACTGGGATTTGTCCCTGTTGTCTTAGCTGCATTTTTCTATCCGCTTGGCAATCGTAAAATGATGGAGCTGTGCGAAGGCAGAATCGATACATTCCAGCGTACACTTGGCATGGCGATAAGCAGCATGCCTATTGCCATCTGCTTAGGCATTTTCGGGACGGCCACTGTAGGCCTTCCTTCCAGCGGACAGCTGCTTCAAGCCTTGCTGCTTGCCTTGTGTTCTGGGGTTATCGCAAGTCTATTGTTCTTCCTTGCTACAGATATGGCAAAAGATAATATGGGCTTGCTCGCCGCCGTTGAATCCACTCAATCCGGCTCTATGATCTTTACCGTACTTGGGGAGGTCTTGCTCCTGAATGGTGCATTCCCGCGAGGGTTGTCCTTGATCGGAATGATTGTCGTGATCATCGGCATGGTTGCGACCAGCTTAATCAACGGCAAGCAAAGAGTTCGCCCGAACAAAGCCAGCGTGCAGGTGAATCGTTAAATGAATCAGCAGGCAGCTATCCGCCATTTGGGACGATGTGAATACATGTAAGAAGTAAGTAATCATGAATCATGTGAATGCCTATCAGTCCATATTGAGAGCAAGAGAACCGATGGAGGTTTCAGCTCTCAATGGGGCTGCTGGATCAAGAAAAGAATGGTTCGAGGACGATTATCACCGTTCAGCTTGAATGTTCTTCCATGCAATTTCCAATCGTTTAACCCCTTCTTTGATTTCCTCCAATGTCAAATGTCCATACCCTATGATCAAGCGATGAGCATGCATGCCTTTTTGAATGGCATGTTCCTCAACGGGATACACCTTAATCCCCATCTGCTGGATGATCGCTAAGTTGTGTGAATCGAAGACCAGATCGGGAAACTCGGCTATCAAGTGCAGTCCAGTCGAATACCCATACAACCGAACTTTTTCTTTAAATGCAGCTTTTAAGCGCGATATAAGGTAGTCTCTTCTTCTTTTGTAGATTTTCTTCATTTTCAGAATATGCCGATTCAAATATCCCTCATTAATGAAACGGGCTAGAATCAGTTGATCTATGGAAGAGGAGTGAAGATCTGAGTATCGCTTAATCATTCGGGCTCGATCCACTAATGCTGATGGCAAGATGATATATCCGAGTCGAAGCGCGGGAGATAATATTTTGCTGAAGGATCCAATATAGATAACGCGTTCAGGCTCAAGTCCCTGCAAAGAGCTTACAGGACTGCCGTCATACCTAAATTCACTGTCGTAATCATCCTCGACCAGAAAGCAGCCTTTTTTTCTAGCATAATGGATCAACTGCACTTGTCTTTGGATAGGGAGTACCCCGCCTAATGGGAATTGATGTGAGGGTGTAAAAAAGATAAATGCGGGGTCTAGAGAAGCTGGAAGAAAGGATGTATTCATTCCATGATGATCGACAGGAACGGGATAAAGGTCAGCTCCCGCTGCCTTGAACATGGTTTGAATGTCTTGCGTGATGGGATCCTCAATAATAACTTTATCACCTGTAGTAATGAGAAGCTGCGCGACAAGGGATAGGGCTTGAACGGCTCCTGAGGTGATAATGATTTGCTCAGGGCGGCATACAACCCGCCTAGTCTTCAGTAAATAGTGTGACAAGAGCTCCCTTAATTCAATGCGTCCCTCAGGATGGTCATATTCCAGCAGTGTGGAGGAAGCTTCGCTCCAAGTATGATAAGCGAGCCTTGCCCAAGTCTTCCTAGGAAACTGATCCAGGGATGGCAGTCCAGAGCGAAAATCGATGATCAAGTGATCCTGGGATGCTTCTTCGGTTCTTCGGATGATGGATGCTGAAGGCAGCGGATCTTTTTTTAAATAGATTCCCTCAGCAACAAAAGTTCCTGATCCGCGCTTGGACACGATGTATCCTTCTGAGAGCAATTGGTCGTAAGCCTCTAAAATGACATTGCGTGATACGCTTAGCTGAGAAGAAAGCTCTCTTGTGGAGGGCAGCTTCTCTCCAGAGCGTAATTCGCCGTTTAAGATACGCTCTCGAATTTGTTGATAGATCTGTCGAATGATCGAGAGATCGGAAGAACGTGTGATCGATAAGCAGAGCATTCGCATTCCCCTCTATTAAAGTGGTACCATAAAAGTTTTTTGGAATTGGTACTCAAGTGATTAGATTCGACATGGTAAAGTAATAGCAATTAAGTCACGCATCAAACTCGTCTTCCTTCATCTATGCCATAAGCAGCTAGCTGAACTTCCATAGCAGGACTTCCTCGTCATCCTCGTGATGTTGAACCTATTCAACCATTCCAGCCATCGCTCGTCACTTTATGACATTAATGCTTCACTCTAAATATCGCTAGTGAAGTTTTTCCGCCCAGTAAATTTACATTACCATATATTACATTGTTTTGCATGTTCACTTGCACATTTCTGAAAACGAAAAAACGCTTTCATTAAAATAGCAATTCTTTCAGCAAGTTTCCTAATTTCGATGAAGGAGTGAACGCGAATGATACAGGAAGCCATTCAAAAAGTGCTGAACAACCAATCCTTAATGCTAGAGGAAGCCGCTGATTGCGGCAGACAGTTGTTTAAAGGAGAATTATCACCCGCGCAAGCAGGGGCATTCTTGATGGCTTTGGCCGTCAAGGGCGAGTCTAAGTCAGAAGTGCTAGGAATGCTCAAAGCGCTTAGAGAGCATATGATCTCGGTTGAGCCAGTGGAAGATGTTGTGGATGTGTGTGGAACAGGAGGGGACAAGCTGCAGACGTTCAATACGTCGACGGCTGCTTCGATTGTCGCGAGCGCCGCTGGAGCAAGGGTAGCCAAGGCAGGGAATCGTTCGGCAACATCCCCTTGCGGGAGCGCTGATTTGTTAGAAGCCGCCGGCGTACGCATAGAGCTTAAGCCAAGCGAGGTGAAGAGATGGCTTGCAGAATGCGGATATGCCTTCTTATTCAGCCCGCATTATCATCCTGCACTAAAGCCCTTGACAGCCATTCGAAGAGAGCTTGGTGTAAGAACCATCCTGAATATGCTCGGACCGCTTGGCAACCCACTGTGTCCAACACGGCAGCTGCTAGGTGTGTCTAAGCAGGATGATCTACAGCTCTATGCTGAAATTTTAGCAGAATTGAAGGTTGCGCATGCGATGATCGTGCATGGACTTGATGGCATGGACGAGATTACGCTTTGCTCGCCTACAGATGTTATTGAAGTAAGACATGGAGAGATCCAATCATGGAGATTCGATCCTTCATCGCTTGGACTCCGCTATATCTCGCTTGAAGAGATACGAGGAGGAGATGCCAAGGATAACTATAGATTGCTGCTGCAAGTAGTGCAGGGCGGTACGGGTCCAATTCGGGACATTGTATGCGTGAATGCAGCTGCGGTGCTAGTCGTTGCTGGACGCGCGGAGAACTTGCAAGAAGGCTTCCTGCAAGCGAGTCATGCGCTTGATACTGGTGCAGCTTTCAAGAAGCTTGAAGAGCTTGTTCAACGATCACATGTAGAGAGAGGAGCAATATCCCATGTTCATGCTTGATGAGATTCTAGCTCACAAAATAATCGAGGTTGAGGACAAGAAGGTACGCTATCCGATGAGCCTGGTAGAGAAAAAGCTGGCTCACGCTCGATCGGTTCGTGATTTTTTTGATGCGATGAAGCAGCCAGGCATCTCGCTAATTGCTGAAGTAAAAAGAAAGTCTCCCTCCAAAGGAGAGCTGCGTCAAGATTATGACGCGTTATCCCTTGCGAGAACCTATTCGCAGCATGGAGCAAGAGCCATCTCCGTGCTTGCCGACGAGGCCTTTTTCGGGGGAGGAGCCCATATCGTTGAACGTATTGCCAATGACGCTCAGGTTCATCTACCTGTTATGTACAAGGAATTCGTCATCGATCCTTATCAAGTATTCGAAGCTCGCTCAGTAGGGGCCGATGCCGTCCTACTCATCGTACGAGCCGTGGCTCCAGCAATGCTGCCTCAGCTAATCGAGACTGCCCATCAATTGGGCATGCAGGCGCTTGTAGAATGCTTCACAGTGGAGGAGGCCAAGCTAGCTGTAGGCTCGGGTGCTCGGATTGTAGGCGTAAACAATCGAGATCTTCAGTCCTTCGAGGTAGATCTCGAGCGCTCTGAGAAGATTCGAGCCGTGCTGCCTTCAACGACGTTAACCGTGAGCGAGAGCGGGCTGTCCTCACGTGCGGACGCTCTGCAAGCTGAACAGCTGGGCTTTGATGCAATGCTGGTAGGAGAAGCCATTCTCAAGGCTGACAATGTAGCGCTTCAAGTAAGGTCCTTTGCTGGCTTACATGAAGAGATGAAGGACCCTGTGCTCAACGATTAGGATGGGAGCTGATGATGATGAAAGGCTTTTTTGGTCAATTCGGCGGCGCATACGTCGCAGAAACCTTGATGGGCAATCTCGAACAGTTGGAGCAGCAATATGAACAGCTGAAGGATGATGCTCAATTTCGCAGTGAAATCGCACAATTGCTGAATGAATTTGTCGGCAGACCAACGCCGCTTACGCCGTTGCGCAAGATGAGCAAGGACACAGGGGGAGCGAAAATCTATCTAAAGCGCGAGGATTTGACCCACACGGGTGCGCATAAGATCAACAATGCGCTTGCACAGGCCGTGCTAGCGAAGCGGATGGGCAAGCATCGTATCGTTGCTGAGACAGGAGCTGGCCAGCATGGTGTTGCTGTCGCAACGGCCTGTAGCTTGCTTGGACTAGAGTGCGTTGTATATATGGGCGCATTGGACGCGGAGCGACAAGCACCGAATGTACAGCGCATGAAGCTGCTTGGCGCCGATCTAAGACTTGTGCATATCGGACAGCGAACACTCAAGGATGCGATCAGTGAAGCGATACGCGACTGGATCACGAATGTACGTGAAACGCACTATTTGCTTGGATCTGCCGTAGGGCCGCATCCATTTCCGACCATGGTCAGAGACTTTCAATCTGTCATCGGCGAAGAAACAAAGAGCCAGATCCTGCAGCTTGAAAATAGACTCCCCGATTGCGTAATCGCCTGTGTCGGAGGGGGGAGCAATGCCATTGGCATGTTCAGTCCATTCATCGAACATGAGGAGGTTCGTCTCATCGGTGTTCAAGCAGCTGGTGAGGGGATAGAGACTACTCATCACGCCTCGCCGCTGATCAAGGGTTCCCTTGGGATATTCCAAGGCGTCTATACGTACATTCTCCAAAATGCGGATGGCCACATCCAGGAGACACATTCTATCGCTCCAGGACTGGATTATCCTGGCGCTGGCCCGCAGCACAGCCATTTGAAGAACACTGGACGTGCGGAATATGCCTATATTGATGATCGGGAAGCACTAGAAGCGTTTGAATACCTGTGCCGAGAAGAAGGCATTCTTCCTGCGCTTGAGTCCTCTCATGCCGTTGCGCATGCGCTCAAGGTAGCCAAGACCATGACTGAAGACCAGATTCTTGTGGTGAATCTGTCAGGTCGTGGCGACAAGGATCTGAGTCAAGCCATAGAGGCTCTTGAGCGAATGAATAAAGAGGAGGTGTCTATCCGATGAACCGCATTCAAGTGACCTTTGACCAGTTGAAGCAAACCGGGGAGAAGGCGCTTATTCCTTATATCCCTGTAGGCTATCCTGCGCTTGAAACCACCGAGGAGTTGATACGAACGATCTGTGAATCAGGTGCGGATCTATTGGAACTGGGCGTCCCTAACGGAGACCCACTCGCGGATGGCCCTACCATTCAAGCTGCTAGCACACAAGCGATAGCAAATGGCACTACGCTTCGCTACTGTATTCAAGTTGTACAGCGATTGAGACAATCAGGCCTTGACCTTCCCATTATATTTATGGGGTACTGCAATTCATTTCTCGCTTATGGCCTTGAATCGTTTGCAAGAGATGCCAAGAATGCCGGTGTAGACGGGCTTATTATTCCAGATCTTCCTTCAACGATGGCTGGTCCATGGGTTGACATCTTTCGTCAGCATGAAATCGATCTTATCTTCTTCCTTGCGCCAACGACAAGTGAAGAGCGCGCCGCATCAGTTGTTGAGCAGGGCACTGGCTTTGTCTATTGTATCTCGGTGACCGGCGTGACTGGCGCTAGGGATGAGCTGCCAGAGGAGCTGCCTCAATTCATTAGCCAGGCGAGAGAAGCCACTTCGCTTCCACTGTGTGTTGGCTTTGGCATCTCGACACCCAAGCATGTAGCCGAAGTCAGTCAATATGCGGATGGCGTGATCGTTGGCAGTGCACTTCTTCAGGTCATTAACCACGCTCCCAAGGATCAGATGCATACGAAAGTTCGCGAGTATGTCAGCTCCTTAAAGGAAGCGACCATCTCTGCTGCAAGTTCCACGCGATAAAGAAAGGAGGGTTAGCCGTGGTTCGTGTTAAGATCTGTGGAATTATGGATCAAGCATCCGCATGGGCTGCTGTGGAGGCAGGTGCTGATGCAATAGGGTTTGTCTTCACCAGCAGCAAGCGGGAGATTGCGCCTGATGCTGCAAAAGCAATCATTCAATCGCTTCCTCCGTATGTCACAACCGTAGGGGTGTTTGTTGATGAGCCGCTGCATAGGCTTAATGACTTGGCCAATTACTGCCGCCTTGATCTCATTCAGCTCCATGGGGACGAGTCTCCTGTCTATTGTGAGCATGTTGATCGCCCTGTCGTTAAAACCATTAAGGTGAAGGAAGCGAGTGATTTGCAGCTAATCTCTGCGTACAAGCACGTGACGAGGGCACTTCTGTTAGATGCCTATGTTGCTGGCGAAGCAGGAGGTACGGGGCACAAACTGCCCTGGCATCTTGCCGTTCGCGCGCATGAGCAGGGGACCATCATTCTTGCGGGGGGCTTGGATGCGCGCAATGTAGAGGAGGCGATTCTCGCCACACGCCCCTTTGCCGTTGATGTAAGCAGCGGCGTTGAAACGGACGGCAGAAAAGATCAGCATAAAATGCTTGCATTTGTCCAGCAGGCTCGTGCAGCGAGCCGACATTTGGCCATTCTATAACGAAGAGAAGGGGGAGTCCGAATGCAGCAATCCTTGATTGTAGGCTTCGGAAGAGCAGGACAGGGGCTTCATTTGCCCTGTCTGCGCAAAGCCTGCACTCATTATTCTGATCTGGATCTATTTGATCCGCTTATTGGCGTTGTGGATCCCCATGTCAGTGCTCCGCCTCAAAGCGATCAGCAGATTCAATGGTTTCCTCATCTTGATCACGTTCAAGACTTCGATCCTTCCACAACCGTTGTTCATATATGCACACCGCCCGATCTGCACGAATCAACGCTGCAGGCGGTTGCAGAACACGGATATAAGAAGATCATCATGGAGAAGCCGCTCACGACCACGATGGATAAGCTTGAACATATTCGCTTCATGAATGGACAACATGATCTTGATTTGCTCGTTATCGCGAACTGGCTGTCCAGTACGCTGACTTCATACTTACTCGATATGATTCGCTCTGGAATCTATGGCGCGCCTATACATATTGCTGCTGAACAGAATAAGGCGCGCTTGGCGAAGTCTCTGCGTGAGACGAAGCAGTCAAGCGCATTTGACATCGAGATTCCGCATCTGGTTGCTCTTGCCTTATACCTTGGCGGAACCGATGCTGAAGTGCTGACGGCAGACGCTCAGCCTATGATAACGCCAGAACGCACCATCCCTCATATGGGGCATGCCCGAATGACCTTGTTGCACCATGACACAGGGATAACTTCTGAGCTCTATTCGAACCTCGCGACCCCGATTCGCAAACGTGTTGTACGTATTACCTTCAAGCATCATACCGTAGTTGGCTACTTCCCCTGTGCGCAGGATGACAGTTATTCATGGGTGAAGGTGTATGACTCGAACGGCTGGCTGATCGACACACAGGTATTCTATGATGATCCGCTGTCGGCTGTATTTTTTGAGTTCTATCATTATTATGACGGACAAAGCAGAAAGCCAATAAGTGATCTTGCTTTTAATTCACATGTCGTGACATCGATCTGTCGAGCCAAGGCCTTATGCGGCTTGAATTTCACAGAAGTGCATCTTGAAGAAGGGGTGTTTTCATGAGTGTTCCGTTTTTCTCTACGACCCATTCCTTTACGAAGCAATGGCCGTTAATCGAGGAGAAGCTGGATCGGGTAATTGACACCGGTCAATTTACTAATGGACCGATGGTTAAGGAATTGGAGAGAGCGATTGAGGTTTTCACAGGAGCGAAGCATGCGATTGCCGTCGGCAACGCCACTGATGCACTCATCATCATGCTTCACGCCGCAGGCATTGGGGAAGGGGATGAGGTGCTTGTACCCAGCTTTACCTTCTTCGCCTCCGCTTCAAGCATCGCGCATGTTGGAGCTGTCCCTGTATTTTGCGATATCGATCCGATTACCTACAGCATTCAGCCCGAAGAGATCGAGCGCAAGCTTACATCGCGCACGAAGGCGATCATGCCCGTGCATCTCTTTACGCAAATGGCGGATATGGATCAGATCCGCAAGATTGCTGACAAGCATCAGCTGCTCATCCTAGAGGACAGTGCCGAGGCCATCTCCATGTTCAACGACGGCTTGCATGCAGGCTTGGTCGGAGATGCGGGTGTCATCTCCTTTTTTCCAACGAAGACATTAGGCGCCATTGGCGATGCGGGAATGATTCTTACGAACAATGATTGGATCGCGAAGCAGGCAAGAAGGCTGCGGCTGCACGGGCAAGACGAGGGCATCCCATACATTCATCATCTTGTTGGATATAACAGCCGCATGGACGATATTCAGGCTGCTGTTCTGCTTGTACGTCTTCAGTGCTTGCAAGGTGAAATTGCAAAGCGGGCGTATCTGGCTGCTTGCTATGACAGAGAGCTTCAGAAGCTTGTTCAAGTCCAGACACCAAGGATTAAGGAGCGCACGGATACTGCGAATCCTGTCTACTATGTGTATCTTATTGAGGTAGAGCACCGTGATGATCTAGTCGCTTTTCTAGCGGAACATGAAATTGGAACGGAAACCTATTATCCGATTGCTCTTCATACCCAGCCATCCTTTAAGGAACTGCGGTATGAGGAGGGCAGCATGCCAAATGCTGAGCGAGCTTGTACACGAACGGTAGGGCTGCCATTGTATCCCGATATGACGGAGGCGGATGTTGCTGAAGTATGTCAAGTGATTGAACAGTTTTTTGAAAGAGAGGATAAGCGATGAACGTACCTTTTTTCAATTATGAAGCAAGATATGCGCAGGACAAAGAAGTGATCAAGGATATGATCTTTCGAGTTGGCACCTCCAACAACTTCATTTTGAAAGAATGTGTAGCTGCGTTCGAGGAACGCATTCGCCAGTATACGGGGGCAAAACATGCTATTGCAACCTGCAGCGGTACAGGCGCATTAACAATCCTGCTGCGAGCAATGGGCGTTCAATCTGGAGTGGATGTGCTGACACCTGCCTTCTCCTTCATCTCTACAGCAAGCACGATCTCTTTGCTGGGTGGACGCCCAGTCTTTGTGGATGTGGATCCGCGGACAGGCATGATGGACCCTAACGATCTTGAAGCGAAGATTACGCCAAACAGTCGTGTCGTCATTCCTACTCATCTCTTTTCGGTTATGGCTGATATGAGGGCAATTAACGAAATTGCAGCGCGCCATCAGCTAGTCGTTCTAGAGGATAGTGCTGTCTCCTTGGGAGCAAGCATGCAGGGAACCATGGCTGGACTGCTTGGCAAGGCAGGACTCTATTCCTTCTTCCCGGCGAAGCCGCTAGGCGGGATTGGCGATGGAGCGATCATCGTGACCAATGACGATGAGCTTGCCACTAGATGCCGTATGCTTCGCAATCATGGCCAAGATGGAATAACAAGGTTCTTGCACCATCATCTCGGCTATAACCATCGGATGGATGAGACGGTCGCCTTGTATTTGACTCATAAGTTAGAGCGCTTTGACTCTCTGATAGCGAGAAGAGCTGAGATTGCAGGGCAGTATCACGAGGCCTTTAAAAGCTTGGCTCCTCAGATAGAAGTCGTGCTTGATGACGATTATGAACGTGTGTATTACACCTATGTGCTTCAAGCGGAGGATCGGGATGGGCTTCGACACGATCTGCATGAACGCGGCATCGAGACTCAGATCTATTATCCAGAAGCGCTGCCGCTGCAGCCAGCGTTCCAGCACCTTGGCCATAAAAGAGGAGACTTTCCACATGCGGAAGGTATCGCGAAGCGATCGCTCGCACTGCCGCTATATGCAGAGATGCAAGATGAGCACGTTCAATATGTCATCGAGTCCGTTATGGCTTATTCATCGAAGGTGAATGCTTATGTCTAAGGCGCGCTTTAGGCTGTCTGGCCTAAGTGATGAAGCAGGGCAGGCGCTGGACAAGCAAATTCTCGCTCATCTTGAGCTGGATTGGAGAGAGATCGAGCTAAGAAGTGTACAGGGAGCAGCCTTCTGCGACTGGACAAAGACGGAGTTCAAGGAAATTCAATCCAAGCTGTCGAGCACCGGCCTTCATGTTACGACGGTTGCCTCCCGCATTGCAAATTGGGAACGTCCAATTACGGCGCCAATCGAGAGCGATCTAGATGAGCTGAAGCGTACAGCTGAACGAATGCGAGCGATAGGGGCCAAATATGTTCGCGTTATGTCCTATCCGAACGATGGGCTGGAAGAACAGGACTGGAGAGCACGTGTTATTGACCGCATGCACCAATTGACAGCTCAGGCTTATTTGGAAAATATCATCTTGCTGCATGAAAATTGCGCGGGCTGGGGAGGCGCTTCCTATAAAAATACCCTTGATCTGCTTCAGCAAGTCAACCATCCCTCTCTAAGGCTGCTGTTTGACATTGGCAACGGGATCGCTTATCGCTACGATGCCTTCGAATTTTTAAAGGAAGTCTGGCCGTATGTGGAGCATGTACATGTAAAAGACGGCATGCTGATTGATGGCAAAGCGGTATATACCCTTCCTGGGAAAGGACATTCCAAGGTAAGGGAGTGCTTATCATGGCTGATCGCCCATGATTATAAAGGAATTTACGCGATTGAGCCCCATCTGCATCTCATCCCGCATTTAAAGCAGAAGGGACAAGAGCAAGATCTGCTTCGCTCCTATATTCAATATGGAGAAGCATTGGAAGAGCTGCTAGACCAACTGTCGAAATCTCGGATCGAGGAGGGAAGTCTGCAATGAGTGTACGGCTTCACGAGGAGCACACTTCCTTATTGATCAAGCTGCTTCAGATGAATACGATCACGCCGATGGAGACGGGACTGCCCTCTGAAATAACGAGAGCACAGCTCCTATATGCCAATTACGCGGTTAATCGTTTAGGCGGCGAGGTCGTTTATCATGAGTCAATCGATAAGGGCCAACTTGGAGAAGAAGGAACCCCGCTATCCATCTATGAAAGGGCTGCTGAGATGGGACCTAGCTTCTGGGATAATCAGACGAATATGGTTATTCGCTTTGGCCCGAAGCGCCCTGCGGAGCAGACTATCATGTTCAATTTTCATATGGATACCGTTGATGGGCGCTTCTCAGCATCTTTTGATGGAGACCTCTTCATCGGGAGAGGCGCTGTCGACATGAAGGGTCCAGGGGTGGCCTTGCTGGCAGGCATTGAGGCTGCCATTCAGCAGGAGCCTGCGCTGCTCGACGATCTCACGTTATTGATCCAATGCGTGGCAGGAGAAGAAGGCGGGGCTATGGGAGTATACGGCACGAAAGCGCTTGTTGACAAAGGATATATCGGACGCCTAAATGTCTTTGCCGAGCCCTCAGACGGAGTATACTTTGACCGATCCAGCACCTCGATGACAGCACGAATTATGGTGCTGGGAGATGACGCCACAGATGATGCTCCGCACACGGGACATAATGCTACTGTGCTGCTGGGCTTCCTTGCCCATACGCTGATGAAGGAGCTAACAGGGCGAATCGAAGGCGAAGGCGGCAAGATGTGCATCGCAGGCATTCATACGGGCATGATGCATAACAAAGTATACGGCCAAGGACAACTGCTGATCAATTTGGCTTACACGAGCGTAGAAAGCGGAAGAAGAATGGAACGTTGGCTGGAGGAAGTATATCGTGCAGCGCTTGATCTGTTTACGTCGGAGTTCAGTTCACTTTCCGCTGCGGTGAGAACAGCAAGGGATGCGCACGATATCTGCCATCTGACATGGTTGAAGAGAGGACTTCCGGTGCTGTCAAACCGCGATCCTGCGCTTGAGGGATTGCTTAACGATCTAGGGTGGAAGCGCAATCCGGATGACTTCGCTGAGCATGCTTTCACTTGTGACGCGATGTGGGCACAGCACCCTGATTATTACACCATCGTGTTCGGACCGGGTAGTCTTGGCGGCAACCATGCCCATGCTGATGGGGAGTATATTGAGCTTCAGGAATTGGAGAAATATGCAGGTCAAATTCGAGATCTAGTATGTGCCTATCATGAGCACGCCTCGATGCATAAGTCTCGTGTAGAGGAGATGATGAGATGAATCATCAAACCGTATATGTATTACAGTCAGAGCTTCATCAATTTGTAGCTGATGTGTTTATGAAGTGCGGCGTCTCAGAAGAGCATAGCCATACGGCAGCACGTGTGCTGTGCTATGCAGATGAAAACGGCTTTGATACCCATGGCGTGGCGAATTTGGACCGAATCTATGTTCAGCGCCTAGTGGATGGAAGGGTTGATGCGGCAGCTGATCTGAGTATCGTGACGGATTCCCCCGGCACGGCAGTGATGAATGCGAATCACGGACTTGGCCTAGTTGCAGGTGCCCATGCCATGGAGCTTGCAATCCAGAAAGCGGAACGCTTAGGGATTGGTTGTGTTGTGGTTCGGGGCAGCTCCCACTTTGGCAGTGCCGGCTATTACACGAAGCAGGCGCTTGATGCGGGGATGATTGGCATTGCCATGACGAATCTTGGGTCTCAGACCATTGCGAGGCCATTAGGTGGTTCTGTGAATATGATCGGTACGAATCCGATCGCCATGAGTGCGCCCGCGAAGCAGCAGCCGCCATTCGTGCTAGACATGAGCACGACTGTTGTCGCGACAGGCAAGATCAGAGCAGCACAGCGAAGAGGAGAGTCAATCCCAGAAGGCTGGCTCATTGATGACAATGGACAGCCTGTAACAGATCCTCATGCTTACGATGAGGGCACTGGACACTTGCAAATGCTTGGCGGCTCCTTGGCTACGGGCGGTGCAAAGGGATATGGGCTTGGACTGATGGTTGATATTCTGTGTGGCATTCTGTCTGGCGCGAACGTTGGTCCTGATCCAAGGCTTCTGGAACCAGATGGCGCTGAGCATGCGCTTCAAGATCAGAATATCGGACATTTCTTTTTAGCATTGAACGTAGAGGCGTTCAGACCAGAAGAAGAATTCAACGCCCACATGGATGCGATGCTGACAACGCTTCTCCAATGTCCGCCTGCTGCTCCATCTTCTAGAGTGGTATATCCCGGGTATCTTGAAGCGATTCGCAAGCAAGCATCCGAATGTGTGGCGCTTGATTCCATCGTCGCAGAGCAGCTGCAAGCCTTGGCGAAGCGCCTGCAGTTAGCCTTTCCCGCTACGTTGAAGGAGGTTGTTCATTCATGAGCATTCGTGTGGGCATGATTGGCATGGGAGTTATCTCGAAGTTCTACGTGCATGCCTTGCAGCATCAATTGAAGGATCCTGTGCTGACAGCTGTCTGTGACCTTAACAAGGATCGCATGGCTGCGTTCTTGGGCACGGGGGTCAACTGCTTTACCGATTATCACGATCTATTGGCCTGCGATGAGATCGATGCCGTTGTGATTAATGTTCCTAACGACAAGCACTTTGCGATATGCCGTGATGCACTGCTTGCTGGCAAGCATGTCTGCTGTGAGAAGCCATTAACCTTGACACTGCAAGAGGCAGAAGAGTTGACAATCCTATCTCGTGAAACGGGCCTTACGCTCTTCACCGCCTTTCATCGCAGGTACAACGTTCATTTTGTACGCGGCTTAAGTGAACTGTCCATCATGGATGAGATTCAAAGCGTGAAGGCCAGCTATTTGGAAAAGATCGAAGATCATGCAGGCGATGATAAATGGTATCTTCAGCCCGATCGCTGCGGGGGAGGCTGTGTGGCGGATAACGGACCAAATGTGTATGATACCCTTGCTTATTTCCTTGGCCACATGACAGTACAGCACGCACATATTACAAGAAACGAACAGCAAGTAGATGTAGAAGCGCACGTCGAGCTTGTCACCCATAAAGGCATTCCGGTCCATGTTCATCTGGACTGGGCCTATCCTCACGGAGAGAAGAAGGATGTTCACGTTCTTCTTAAGGATGGCAGAGAGATTGATATCGACATGCTTGAGGGGTTCGCAGCGTTCAAATCTTCGCTGTATCACGAATATGAGGAGATCCTTATCGATTTTGCACGCCAGATTGAAGCAGGGGGCTGCCATGGCGAGGATGGACTCGATGCCGTTCGCCTTGTACACGATACTTATAAGGCTGAGGTGCAGCCTGTATGACCGAAACGCTCAAGCGCACCGTGGAAGGCGTGTTTGTGAAGCTGCTCTTTCATAAGCAGGAGATGCGCGGCATGCAGCTGATTGAATTCGAGACAAGATGTATCAAAAAGGGAGAGATCCATGAGATAGTCACGACTTCACAGCAGGACGCCGTATCCGGAGACGTGATCAATCGAGTTGGATTCTTGGGTTTTGCGGAGATGACGTGCGGCGGCGTGATCGAAAGAGGCGATGAAGTATTTGTCGATGGCCGCAAAATAGGCGCAGTCGTTGGATTCGACGAGTGTCATTATCCCAATCACTATAATATACTCATCGCTGTGCAGGACACCCTAACTGCGGATGAGCTTCAGCTTAGAATCGAATCAACCATTTCATTCGGATAGCCGTTAGGAGGACCTATGTACCAGACTATTGCCATGACATCTGAGGTGAGAGAGAGACTGCCTGAAGTACATGTATTGGCGGTCAAGCTCAAGCTAAAGCCGCTGAATGAAGCGCCAAGCTCCATCCTGTTTGAAGAGGATTGGCATCGATTGCATCAGCAATGGAAAAACAGCACCAAGTCCGATGTAGCCAACCAGGAAAAGCTAATGGCCTATCAACAGTTCTACCGTGATCAGCTAGGGCTGAATGTAAAGAAGACGCCGCCATCTGTTCAAAATCTGATTCAGCGCTATCTGATTAAAGATACACTGGAGCGATTGCCTGTCATTCATCCCATCGTAGATGCTGTGAATGTCGCTGCGGTATCGCATCTGATCCCACTTGGCGTATTCGATGCGCAATGTGTAGAAGGTGAGGTGCAGCTGGCGCTCTCTCATGGAGGTGAGGAGTTCCAGCCCCTTGGCAGCTCGACCCTTGAATCCTTGCCACCCCATATGCTCATCTTAACGGATGAAATGAAGGTGCTGTCGCAATTTTGCTACCGGGATTGCGAAGCGCAGAAGATTACAGAGAACACGCAAGAGGTATGGCTGCTTGGATGCCAAGTATCAGGCATCTCGGCTCAGACGGTTGAAGCAGCGCTTGAGGAAGCACAGTTCCAGTTGAAACGTATCTATTCGATATCGAATTCATAAGGTGAGGTGGACAATGTTGAATCTGAATCTCGAGGAAAAAATTAAATCCAAGCAAGCAGTTGTCGGCATTGTCGGCTTAGGCTATGTTGGGCTGCCACTTGGAGTAGCCTTCGCTCAGAGCGGATATAAGGTAATTGGAATCGACCTAAGTCAATACAAGGTAGATACACTGAACCTTGGAGACTCCTACATCTCGGATGTGGACGGGAAAGCGGTTCGGCAGGTTGTCGAAGCTGGGTGCTTCTCCGCAACGACGGATTACTCGGTGATTCAAACCCTGGATGCAATTATCATCTGTGTACCGACGCCGCTCAGCAAGAATCAAGAACCTGATCTATCCTATATTGAATCGGTGGTCACGGAGCTGAAGCATTATCTTCAGAAGGGCTGCCTGGTAGTACTGGAGAGCACAACATATCCGGGAACAACAGAAGAGCGAATAGGCAAGAAGCTGGAAGAGGCTTGTCTTCATGCAGGTATTGATTATCATCTGTGCTACTCGCCTGAACGAGTGGACCCGGGCAACAAAAAATATCAGATCCGCAATACGCCGAAGGTGATCGGCGGGTTAACGCCAGCTTGTCTTCATCTGGCAGATCTGCTTTACAGCAGCATTGTGGATCAAACCGTGCTCGTCTCGAATCCAAAGGTTGCGGAGATGTCGAAACTTCTGGAAAATACATTTCGCAGTGTAAATATTGCATTTGTAAACGAAATGACACTTATGTGCGATGCAATAGGTGTTAATATATGGGAAGTTATCCAAGCGGCATCCACAAAGCCCTTCGGGTTTATGCCCTTTTATCCTGGACCAGGCATCGGGGGACACTGCATCCCTTTGGACCCCATGTATTTGGCTTGGAAGGCCAAAGGGGATAATTTCTTCAGCCGATTCATTGAGCTGTCTCAAGATCTGAATCGCAACATGCCTCGATATGTGGTGCGCAAGATCTCTGAGCTCCTCAACACGGAGAAGAAATGCATCAACGGCTCGCACATTCTGCTGCTCGGAATGGCGTACAAGCCGGATGTGAATGATCTCCGCGAGTCGCCAAGCCTCGAAGTATATGAACTGCTTCAGGAAAAAGGCGCCTTGGTAACTGCAAATGATCCATTCTGCAATGTGATGTTCGACTCGCGAGGACAGCGAGTAGAGATCGAAGATCATATGGACTATGCCACGATTCATGGCTATGACCTCGTTGTATTGCTTACTGCGCATTCTACTTACAATCTGCATCGAATTGCTGGCTCAGGCGTCATGATCCTTGATACTCGCAATGCCTTCTCTGGCATTCCTTCTTATAATGTGAAGCGCATCGGCGATCTGTTGGAAGCCGCCTCGCCTGTGCATCATGAGAAGATCCTTGTCGGAAGGTAAGTCACGAAAGTCAAGGGGGAGAGAGTATAAATCACAATGTCAAGGCGTATATTGCAATGACCATTGCAATGACCACGGTAGGGAGTTCATTTGTCGTGGGCAAATGGATTACCGAAAGCTTTCCCGTGTTCTTAGCTTCTGGACTTCGATATGGGCTCGCTTCAGCACTTATGCTCATCATCTTATTCCTCATTGAGAAGCCCTTCCCGAAGCTAACAGGCAAACACGTGGCCACCCTGCTGTTGTTGTCACTCACAGGTGTATTTGGCTTTAGTGTATTACTGCTTTATGGTGTGCAGTACACCTCTGCTACGGAGAGCGGGATTATTACAAGCACGAGTCCGATGGTTATCTCACTCATTTCCTTCTTCTTCCTTAGAGAACGGTTGTCGCGCAAGCAATGGCTCGGCATCTTGTTCGCGGTATGCGGCATCTCGATGATCCACTTGTTCACAAGTGAAACCCATGAGATCGTGCCAGGTGTGCCCAGATGGGTGGGGACGCTGCTGATCTTCGGTGCTGTGATCGGAGAAGCGCTGTTCACGATCTTTGGAAAAGTATTGTCAGGCAAGCTGTCTCCACTTACGATTGCAACCTTTGCCTCACTCATCGGCTTCTTCATGTTCTTGCCATTTGCAATTGTTGAAGCACTTGCTTTTGACTTTACGAAGCCAACACTTAGTGATTGGATGTATATTGTGTACTACGCTATTGTGATCACGGTCATTGGCTTTGTTCTATGGTACTATGGGGTATCCAAGGTGCCTGTAAGCACATCTGCAGTGTTCACTGGCGTCATAGCGGTGTCTGCGCTTGTTTTGTCTTATATTTTTCTTCATGAGCGCTTTGAGTGGGGACATCTGATTGGCATTGTGCTTGTCTTATCAGGGATCTTTATTACCTCGAAGCAAGCGGGCAAAGGACGCTCCCTTCAGGACAACACAAAAACAGAACTGCAGGCGTAACCTTCGACGCCGTTCACAGCAAGCTGGCTTCCGGCAGGGAGTCAGCTTCTTGCGCTTTAAGGAGGTCAAATCCAATCGATTAGGCTTGAGAAAATTGACCTCCATAGGCATTACTCCGTATCGCCGCATAATCGCTCCGTGCAGAGGTAGCCGCTCCCGCTGATTTCTCTTAACATCTAAGAGTATGAAGCATCTACGGAAGATGCCGAGAAAGGAGAACAACAACGTACATGGGGAAAATTCGATTCAGCATCTTTTTCAGCGTGTTCGTGGCTATGGTTGGGCTCATGATTATTGCGCCTGTCATGCCGCCACTTATTCGTGAGTTAGGTCTCAGCGAGACCCATTCTGGATTAATTATATCCTTAGGCTCTGTAGCGATGGCGCTTCTGGCTCCGCTATGGGGAAGATTAAGTGATGTGAAGGGAAGAAAACCTGTCATCATTTTGGGCTTTTTAGGCATGTTTATTGCTTATGTCCTGTTTACGGGGACGATGTATGCGGGACTGCAAGGAATGATCAAGGGCGGACTGCTCGTCGTGCTTCTGATCCTTGCACGCGCCTTGGTTGGCGCATTCATCCCAGCGGTTCCTTCATCCGCACAAGCGTATATGGCGGACATAACGGATGAGAATGAACGAGGCTCAGGCATGGCCTTCATTGGCGCAGCCAACGGGCTTGGACTTGTGCTGGGTCCAGCAATTGCCGGTGTCTTTGCAATAATTGGCCTGATATGGCCGCTTTATATCGGTGCCTTGCTGCCTATTTTGGCTTTGATCGTCGTGATGATCATGGTTCCATCACACAAGCCAGTCATTCACGCCAAGCCGCCCAAGGTTAGTCCTTTTCAAAAGGGAGTGCGAATATATCTTTTCGCAGGCTTCGTTACCATGGTGAGTATTGTTACCTTGCAGGTTATTGGCGGCTTTTACTTTCAGGATCAGCTTGGGCTGACGACTAATGAGACGGCGCGCATGGTATCCTTTGGCTTGATGTTCACGGGTGTAGCCATGATTATTACACAAGGGGTGCAGATGAAGAATAAGAAGTGGCAGCCGAAGCAGCTTCTTGTTGTAGGAGCGCTGCTGATACTTATTGGCGTAATCTTGTTCTTGTCCTTCAACCATTTGGCTGTCTATTATACAGCTTACTTTTTGTTTGGTATTGGTTCGGGTCTGCTTATGCCTGGCTTCATGACTGGCGCTTCGCTTGCCGTTAAGAAGGAGCAGCAGGGTGGCGTAGCCGGATTGATTGGCTCGATTCAAGGGATATCCGCTGTCATTGCGCCATTGTTAAGTACGGGGCTGTATCAAGTGGAAAAGCATCTCCCATTTGCTCTTCTTGGCGTGCTGATGTTTGTACTAACCATAACCTTGGTGATGGTGAACAGCAAATCAACCAGTCAGCATTTGGCTTCCTAAATGGATCGATATTCGGCAGTATGAACAGGCATCGCGTTGGGTTTTAGCATAATCATGGGATTCAGGCACATGCATGAGAAGGGAGCACAGGTCCTGCAAAAGGACTTTTTTATAAAATTTCTATTGATAATGATTCTCGTTGTCGATAAAATAAAAGAGAACAAAGGTCATAACACGACGATATGTCGTTAAAGGACTTATAGAAGTGCAGCAGGCTTTAGCAGGTGAGGAATATATTCCTTTCTTGCACCCTGCTGTTTTTTTCAGCTTTTATTTTCCTTAAGGAAATACTTTTGGATAATGACAACACTTGTACGAGTAAAGCTGAGCTGCTTTTATCAATAGGAAGTTCCTAGGATTAGGAGGGAACGTGATTTGAACTTATCATTAGACACCTGGGATCTGAATGATATCTATCAAGGCTTCCAAAGGCAAATGTCCTCAAGAGTAGAGCCTGATGTACCCGTGCCCAATGAACATCATCAATTGTATTCTATTCCTGCCATAGGCGGAATAGGTTGTCTTGAGCGTTGGCATCTTCGTGAAGGACTTGAACTGAATTGGACCAAGACAAAGATGAGCGCTCCTTTCGTCATGGATGTGGACGTACACTATCCCCATCTTGAAATATCGTATACTTTGTCTGGACATGGCTGTTGGGAAACGTCTGCGAATGCCGGCCAGTATGAACTTGCTGCTGGCGTCTCCACACTAATATCGATACGAGATTCGAAGCTGCACGCGGAGATGTCTCATCGCGAACCGATGCATCATATGGAGCTTCGCTTTGATCTGCGGCAATTCCAAACGATGCTGCCGGCAATGGATCGAATCCACGAACGAGCGGTATTCTGTACACAAATCGCTGACGCTCCTATCATCACGCAGCTTGTTGAGCAGATGCGCCGCTGTCCTTACACAGGTGCATTAAAAAGAATGTACTTGGAAGGGAAAGCTCTGGAGCTGCTGGCCTTTCATCTGGATGGGTTGGATCAAGAAGAACGGAGAAAGCAAGCGACCTCCAAGCTTACACGATATGATATGGATTGCCTTCATGAAGCAAAGAGCATTCTTGCAAGAGATTGGAAGGAGCCGCCTAGTTTGCTTGGACTCGCTCGATTAACAGGCTTAAATGACTATAAGCTTAAGCTTGGCTTCAAGGAATTGTTCGGCACGACCGTATATGGTTATGTTCGAGAGCAGCGAATGACCGAGGCGAGAAAGCTTTTGGAGCAAGGCAAGGCCAATGTAAGCGAAACCGCCTTTATCGTTGGCTATCAGAACGTCAGTCACTTTGCGAAAGTATTCCGTAAGACCTATGGTTATAATCCTAGCGAACTTGTAAAGCAAGCGACTGGCAGAAGCCTGTGAGGGATGATGCCAGTCTAACAAGAGCATCATGCTATAATGAAGCAGGTCAATGTATCGATTCGAGTCATTGATCTGTTTTTTATTGGCCGATCATGGAGGTTCATGCAATTTCAGTCCTTACTCATCGGATTTACCATTTTTGATTTAAACCTGCTATAGTATTCGTAGCACAACTGACAGGGAGATGACAGTAATGAAGCTTATCACGATACTAATCGCCGATGATGAGCAAGAGATTGCAGATCTGATTGGGCTGCATCTGCGCAAGGAAGGTTATCAATGCTTGATAGCTGCAGATGGTCAAGAAGCGCTGCAGATTGTTCAGCAGCATTCCATCGATCTTGCGATCCTCGATATCATGATGCCGAAGCATGATGGCTACGAAGTTACACAGCGAATTCGGGAGCAGCATCAATTCCCCATTATCTTTTTAAGCGCGAAGACGAGCGATCTGGATAAAATAACCGGATTGGTGAGAGGCGCTGACGATTATATGACCAAGCCCTTCAATCCGATGGAGCTTGTCGCTAGAGTCAATGCTCAGCTTCGCCGTGCCATGCAGTTCAGCCAGCCGGCTTCCAAACATGCGATGATCGAAGCGGGAGGGTTGGTTATTCTACCTGAGCAGCGTTCAGTCACGCTGTATGGAGACCCCGTTGAACTGACGCCAAAGGAATTTGATATTTTGTACTTGCTTGCCAGCTATCCGAAGAAGGTGTTCAGCGCGGAAAACATTTTTCAGCAGGTATGGGGAGACGCCTACTTTGAGAGCAGCAATACCGTGATGGTGCATATTAGAGGTCTGCGAAAGAAGCTTAAAGATGACGTGAACAAAAATAAGCTTATCAAAACCGTCTGGGGAGTAGGGTATACGTTCAATGCATAATATCATGCGCAGCTTTAGAACGAAAATGATACTGCTGTTTGGGGTAAGCATGCTGTGCTCTGCTGGAATCACCTTTCTCATGTACAAACTTCTGCAATACTATTATCATTCTGAGGTTCGAATGGAGGACCCACTAGCGATCCTGCGTGATTATATTGGACGGATCGGGGATATTAACTTCTTCTTGATCTTCTTCATACCGTTATCGATCTTGATCTTCTTCTTTCTCACAAAGCGGTATGCCAACTACTTTGAAGAGATTTCTACGGGAATCCATCATCTGGCCAATGGCAACTTCAAGTATCAGGTTCAACTCCATTCCAACGATGAGTTTGCGGATATCGCTAGAGATATTAATCTAGCCAGCGTCAAGCTGCAGCAGGCAATGGAAAGAGGAGACTTTGCGGAAACTAGCAAGGATCAGCTTGTATTAAATTTGGCTCATGATCTTAGGACGCCATTGACGTCTGTGCTTGGGTACTTGGACTTTATTCTTAAGGATAAGGACCTTACGCAGGAGCAGGTGAGACACTATACCTGGATTGCATTTGCCAAGTCCCAACGTCTGGAGAGGCTTATTGATGAGCTGTTCGAGATCACAAGAATGAATTATGGCAAGGTGACCATAGAGAAGAAGCCGATTGATCTTCACGAGCTGCTGCATCAGATGCATGAGGAGCTGTACCCTCTGTTTGAAAAAAACGATCTGGGAGCTAGAATCGAAGTCGATCCCCATCTGAATATTGCCGCTGACGGAGAACTGCTGGCGCGTGTATTCGAAAATCTATTATCGAATGCCATACGCTATGGCAAAGACGGCAAATTCATTGATATACGCGGCTTCTTTGAAGAGGATAAAGCGGTGGTGCAGATCATCAATTATGGTGATCATATTCCTGAAGACGATCTGCCGCACCTCTTTGATATGTTCTATACAGCAGACAAAGCCAGAACTCATCGCCAGGGCAGTACGGGGCTCGGTCTGTTTATCACTAAAAATATTGTGGAGCAGCATCAAGGAACAGTAACTGCTTCAAGCAACGTGATTCGAACGATGTTTGAGGTGCGACTACCGAGATCATAGCTTCGAAGTTATAATGGGAGTGAATCATTTAAGAAAAACTTTATAAATACCCCTATTTCTTCTTAAAAAGTTTTCCCTAATCTTAATGATGCAGAGCTTTGGGAGAACGCAGTTGAAGAGGTAGGGGTGTTTTGCGTTCCTTCTCAAGGTTACGAGCAATGTTGATCGTGATTAAGATGCAGGAGGAATACAGATGAAAAAGTTAACGATTGCCGTATTGTTTGGCGGATGCTCGAATGAATACGAAGTATCGCTGATATCAGCGGCATCTGTGATTGAGCATTTGGAGGCAGACAAATACGAACTCGTGCTGGTTGGGATTACGAGAGAGGGAGAATGGCTGAGATATAGTGGACCTGCAGCAGACATTCGTGATGATCAATGGCACAGGCATTCGAGCTGCATTCCTTCTTTTTTATCCCCAAGCCGATCGGTAAGAGGGCTGGTTGAGCTTGTAAACACGGAATATCATATCAAGCCCATAGATGTCGTCTTCCCTGTTATGCATGGCATGCATGGTGAGGATGGAACAGTACAGGGACTTATCGAGCTATCAGGCATTCCGTATGTGGGCTGCGATATGCTATCATCTGCCATATGCATGGATAAGGAAATTGCCCATACATTGGTAGAAGCTTCTGGAGTGAATACGCCTCGCTCCGTAACGTTGTATAGAGAAGACCACGGGCAAGCAAGCTTACATACGCTTCAAGCCTTGAAGTATCCTGTATATGTAAAACCAGCAAAATCAGGTTCTTCTGTAGGCATCACAAAGGCGCATGATCGGTCCCAACTGATGCGAGGTATCGAGCTTGCTTATGAGCACGATCATAAAGTGGTGATCGAAGAGGAAGTTGAAGGATTCGAGGTGGGCTGCGCAGTGCTGGGACATCGTAACCCTATGATCGGTGTCATTGATGAAATCGAACTAACGGGTGATTTCTTCGACTTTACAGAAAAGTATTCCCTGCGGTCCTCGAAGATCCATCTGCCTGCAAGAGTCGATGCCTACACTGCTGATCGTATCAAAGAGACTGCAGGGCTCATTTATAAGACGCTAGGCTGCAAGGGCTTTGCCAGAGTGGACATGTTTGTTACACCAGATGGCGGCCTTGTCTTTAACGAAGTCAATACAATACCTGGCTTCACAGCCAATTCAAGATATCCTAAGATGCTCCAGGCTAGCGGATATACATATCCTGAGATTCTGGATCAGCTCATACAGCTAGCGCTTGTGGAGGAATCATGAGATGGAGATACTGTCAGAGAGAAAAAATGCTGAATCGATTCGTCAAAAGGAGAACGTTATAACGCTGACTCGATCAGATATCTATCGTGGACATCTTGTACTAGTCAATCGAACCTATACATGGAGACAAATGGAAGACTTAATTGAGCTTCATGCAATGAAGAATGTATCTGTTTATGACACGAATCTAGAGACGATGAGACTTGAAAAGACCTGTTTGGAGCAGCTAACTGCGCTGCTTGAGGCTTGCAATGCAAAGCAGGATATTCTGATTGTAAGCGGCTATCGTTCACTTGAAGAGCAGACGGAACTGTATGAAACCACGCTTCGCGAACATGGTGCTGCATTTACATCCAGCTATGTTGCACGACCAGGCTCAAGCGAGCATCAGACGGGATTGGCTGTGGACGTGGGACTAAGGACGGACGAGATCGACTATATTTGCCCCACCTTTCCTGACTCAGGGGTTTGTCAGAGCTTCAGACAGCTTGCGGCCGAATATGGATTTATCCAGAGATACAAGGAAACGAAGGAAGCGATTACGAACATCGCAGCAGAGCCATGGCATTTTCGATATGTAGGTTATCCGCATTCAGCCATCATGGAAGAACGCAACTGGTGCTTAGAGGAATACATGGAGAAAATAAAGCAATACCACGTCCATCACGAGCATGTATACGTGGAGGCGAAGGATGGAAGAGGAACAATTGAAATCTATTATGTACCCATTCCTCAAGACATGGTTCGCATTAAGATACCGAATGGGGAGTCATACTCCGTCTCCGGCAATAATCATGATGGATGCATCATTACCGTGTATCATGGTCAAGGCAGTGAGTGCCGTGAAAGCTAATTCATCCGGAGCATTCGAGATAGGGAAGATAACTGCGGCGAAGGAAGTCCCTATGGCCTTTGCACTGCCAACGGTTCCTTATGCTGCAAGAGGTGCATGTATAGAGCACTGGAAGCCGGATAATAAGCTGCAGCGATCAGATGGTTACCGCGCATGGGCAGAAATCAACCTCGCACACTTAAAGCAAAATGCAGCTGAGTTGAAGCGTCGATTGCCTGATGCTTGCTCCCTCATGGCGGTGGTGAAGGCGAATGCATACGGCCACGGCAGTGTTCCCGTTGCGAAATGTCTGCAGTCCATCGGTATTCATTCCTATGCCGTCGCAGAGATTCGTGAGGGAATTGCTTTGCGCAAAGCAGGCATTCGAGGAGAGATTCTAGTTCTCGGGTATACCTCGCCAGGGCAGTTTGAAGATCTATGCCGATATGGCCTTACACAAACGGTCATCCAAGCAGAGTACGCTATCGCATTAAACCAATATGGTAAGAAGATGAAGGTTCATGTGAAGTTCGATACAGGCATGGGAAGACTAGGAGAGCGTGCTGACCAAGTAGAACGTACCCTCTGTATGTATCGTCAGCCGAATCTGCTGGTAACGGGTACGTATAGTCATTTATCTGTCCCAGACAGTGATCGGGAAGAGGATATCGATTATACAAAGGGCCAGATTCGGCGCTTCTACCATCTTGTGGATGCCATCAAGTCAAATGGACTCGAACCTGGAAGACTTCATCTGCAGAGCAGCTATGGAATGTTGCTTTACCCTGAGCTCGATTGTGATTTGGCTCGTCCAGGCATTGCCTTATACGGAGCAATAGATACAGCAGCGGGCCATGATGAATCGACGATGAATATACTGCCAGTGCTTTCCTTGAAGGCCAGAGTTACGATGATCAAGCGTGTTCCTGCCGGGACCCATATTGGATATGGACGCCGCTATAAGACAGCACAGGACAGCCTCATCGCAACGGTGTCGATTGGCTACGCTGATGGAATTCCAAGATGTTTATTTGAACAGGGCGGCTATGTATTGGTTAGAGGACAACGTGCAGCTATAGCGGGGAACATATGCATGGATCAGATGATGATCGATGCGACACATCTCGATCATCTTGAGGAAGGTGATGTCGTGACGCTGATTGGACAAGACGGAGATTGTTGCATCACCGCTATTGAGGTAGCGACACGCTGTCATACGATTCCAAACGAGCTGCTAACCGGTATTGGGAGCCGAGTGGATCGAGTATACCTTGATTAGGAAGCAAGATGATTCGAATGAGCCATTCGTATCATCTTTTTTTATGAATTGATATAATGATTGCGAGATTGGAAGCAAAAGAAAGAAATCATACTTTCGGATAAGGGGATTATCATGTACACAATTGGACAGGTGGCAGCATTTTTAGGGGTATCCCGTGATACACTGAAATTTTATGAAGATAAGGAATTAGTAAGACCCAAGCAGGATGCCGAGAATGGATATAGAAAATATGATCGTTTTGATATATATGATATCACCACCGTTAATTTTTATAGAGAAATGGATATTGAGATCAAGACAATCCAAGAATTAAGAAGAAGCAAGAGCCTTAGCGGCATTCGATCAATATTAGAAGTGAAAGAACAGGAGGTGCTGGAGGATATTGAATATAAAAAGCTTCTATTAAAAAAGCTTCGAATCGTCAAAGAAGACTGCGAGAAAATAGAACAATGCTTAGGAACATATACGATAAAGGAAATGGCGCCTATAGAAGTGAAAGGAGAGATGGAGCATTACACGTCATATAGTGAATATGACAGGCTAAAAGAGAGCACAGACAGCTTAAAGAAGGCCGTTGTCTTAACTTCTCTGAGAAGAGTCATTCGCTTTAATGACAAAGGAATCCTAGAGGACAAGTTTTTGATTGTCAAAAAAATAGACGATGACGAGAACGAGAAAGAAGGCCATATTATCGCTTATCCGCAATGTCTATATACCGTTATTGAAGATGGCAGATACTCAACAGGTGGGAAAAATACAGACCGATATGTGGAAGCCGGCTTGAGAAAAGCAGCAATAGAACATGGAGCTGAACTAACGGGGCTTGTCTATATCAATTTACTGCTTTCAACGTATGAGGATGGGCTGGAACGGGTATTTTTAGAAATGTATGCGCCTATCAAGTGATGCGGGGTTTTGTATTGACCTGTGAGTTACTCCTAGGTTTAAGCTGAAGATATTCGCAAATAGAAGCGGGAAGCGATTAGCGGATAATTCAGTTTGAAACGGGGAAATTCCATGAAAAGAGAAAAGAAATTAAAAAATCCAGTAGCAAGTTTTATTATTGTAACGAACCTCATGTTTTGGCCGCTTTTTTGTCTTGTAGGCGCCGCAAAGATGTTGGAATTCCCTGAATGGGTCTTTCAATTGATGCTAACCATATCTGCTTGGTCTTCGACGTTTGCTTTTACGGTGTTATTTAAAAGAATCTACCCTGAGCAGCGCTTTGCAGCATTTGTAAAGGATGCATTCAAGTGCAAACTGAAATGGTCTGTGCTGGCGATGTCCAGCTTCATACAAATCTCGATATTTGGGATGATCATGCTCGTTGTTGTAGTAAACCATAAGCCAGACTCTATCTTTACGATATCGACATGGGGGATGCTGATCTATTACTTTGTAAAAAATCTTCTGTCAGGACCGCTCGGTGAAGAACTCGGCTGGAGAGCCTTTGCACTTATGGAGCTTCAAAAAAAGCATTCGCCATTAGCTGCTTCGATCATCATTGGATTTTGGTGGGGGCTGTGGCATCTGCCTATTTGGCTTACGACAGGATATGTGGGCATGGAGCTCATCCAATATGTTTTATTTTTTATGCTATCTATTATGTCCACTTCGATAATCATGACGGCATGCTATAACTTCAATCGTAATTTAATTGTACCGATTGTCATACACCAATTCTTTAACTTTTTTGTTGGATTAATTAACGAGAAGCTTGTCGTGTTAATCACGTATAATGCCTTTTTCTATGTTGCGGCAGCGATGTTAATCATTGTGATCAACCCCAAGAAAGTGATGTATGGAAAGAAAGAAGCTAAGAGCGTTGTCCGTCCTATTCCTTAACCCGTACAAGATTAGGAGAAAGTGCTGGAGCCGTAACAACTCCACATTGCTACGGCTCCGATCATATATAAGACATGACATTAAATCGTTCTTTGATCCTTAAAGGCCAATGGTCCTCTTAGAGCAACTCAGGTTGAATACGAGACAGGTTCGATTGTTTCCGCCCTCTTTTTTGCAGACAAGAGCAGCTTCAAGTCTCCCCAATTCACAAGAATCGTTCCAGCGATGATGGTTATCGCTCCAATTACGGTCAGCCATGTTATCTTCTCATCGTAAAACAGCACGCCAATGGCGAGCGCAATCATAGGAGAGATATATAGCCAAGTCGATGCGAAGACAGGTGTAGTTCTCGATACCAGCCAGTAGAACAAGCTATGCCCGATCATAGAGCCTACAACAATCAAGTAAAGCAATGAGCTGATCGCTCCAGCCGATTGAAAAGAATGAATGTTCCACGATTCCGTGCATGCTGACAAGATAAGCAGCATCAGCCCGCCATATGTCATTTGCACAGCGTTAAGGGCAATCGGCGATACATCTCGAAAATACTTATTTGCCTTTTTAGAATACAAAGCCCCGCTTGAGTAGAACAGCTCTCCCATGATAATGGCTATACTGCCCAGCAGAATCCAAACACTCCAGGCCATCGTAAGACTCGGCAGGATAAGCAGCACAACGCCAAGCAATCCGATCACGCATCCGATTAAGGAGCGTGGAGAAGGCTTCTGCCGCATAACGAACAGCTGAATCAACAGGATCATCATGGGACCGGTAGCGGATAAGACAGCAGCATTGCCCGATGCGACGAATTGCTCTCCCCAATACAAGGTTGAAAAGGTGCCGAACGTTAAGCAGAACCCTGTGATCATCAGCTCTTTACGCAAGAGCAGCGAGAGATTTGCTTTTTTTCTCAGCAGCATCCATCCTAGTAGGATGACACCAGCGATAAAGAATCGTAATCCTGCTGACAAAAATGGCGGAGCTGAGGCATCTACGCCAATCTTCACGGCTAGGAAGGTCGTGCCAAAAATAAAACAGACCAACAAATAATTGAGTATTACCATGTGTATTTCCTCCTTCGTGTACTCATCATAAAGGAGAGGAAGTAGAACAGTTTAATCTATATAGAACAGATACGCTCTATTTCAGGTATGATGGTAGCAGGAGGGAAGAACATGCTGTTCAGACAAGTGTATGATTATATTAGGATTAGGATGAAGCGCGGAGAGTGGCATGAGCATGACAAGCTTCCTTCTGTACGTTTGCTCGCGATGGAATTGAATGTGAACCGACTGACCGTCTTCAAGGCCTACCAGCTGTTAAAGCAAGAAGGGCTCGTATATGTAAAGGAGAAGTCAGGGTATTACGTTAGCCCGGAGCACTTGAATAACCGTGAAGCTGCCTATCAGGGGGGCGCTTTGAAGCATGCTTCAGCGCCGGATATTCGCAATAAGCTGTCTGATATTCATCGCGTAGAAGCATCTAATCAGTTCTCCAAGGCGTTAATCGATCCTGGGCTGTTGCCCAACCTGTTCTTGTCTGATTATGTGAAGCGTGTGTTTGATCTGTATCCCAAACTAATGGGTACCTATTCCACAGCGCAAGGGGACGAGGAACTTCGCACGGTTCTTGCAGCATATCTGAACCAGCAGTTTTACACGGATTGTCACGCTTCGGAACTAATCATCACGACGGGAGCACAACAGGCGATCGATCTCATCACTCGGATGTGGATCAGGCCTATGGATGCAATTCTCGTTGAACGCCCGACCTACAGCGCGGCGCTTGATGTATTCCGTGCACAAGGCGCACGACTGATTCCTGTGGAATTCGCTCCTGAGGGCTATGACATGGAGCAGGTCGAATTATTAATGAAGGAACACAGGCCAAGATTTTTCTATCTGAATCCAACCTTTCATAATCCAACAGGGTATACATTGCCTGCTGATCAGCGCAAGCAGCTTCTGGAGCTAGCCGAAGCCTACCAATGTTTGCTTATTGAAGATGATTCCTTTCATGACATTTATTTTGATCAGCGCCCTCCGCGACCTCTGTATGCATACGATACAAGCGGTTGGACGATCTATATCCGAAGCTTCTGCAAATATGTAGCGCCAGGCTTGCGAATCTGTGCAGTTGTTGGCAGTCAGGACATCATTAATTCATTGATCAAAGCCAAGTCTCTGGCTGATAACGGCACGCCGCTTGTCACCCAAAAAATATTTTTGCATTATTTCCAATCGACACGAATGCAGCAGCATTTGGAGAAACTGCGTATCGCGCTGCAGATCCGAAAGGATGTCATGGAAGAGGAGTTGAGACAGTCCGGGCTTCCGTGGACTTGGGCAAGTCCCAATGGTGGATTGAATTTGTGGATACAGCTTCCTGAAGGGCTCAGCGCGCAAAGGCTGCTAGAAGAGGCTCTTCGCCAATCTCTGACTTTTGTACCGGGTGCAATCTGTGATCCCTTGGATCAGATTGAGGATCACATTCGATTGAGCTATTCCTTTATGAATGAGGCAAGCATTCGGATTGGAATCAGGGTACTGGCACAGGTGGCATCCGATATTCTTGATCGTGAGCAAATGTAGTTGGGCGCTTATCTATTGTAGAAGATCAAGACAATGAATTAGAAGCAGTGCCACAGAGAAGAGCCCGCTGTCCAAATGCGGGCTCTTCTCTGTTCATCCATGTTCGTAATGCTAACCTTCGAACATGCTTAGCAGTTTCCCATTAAACAGCTGTATTGGTGCGCAACCATAAGCATCCATAGTTTCGAACAGATAAGACGGGGATGTTGTTTAATCAAAAGTCTTACTTTCTTCTTTTAGCTGATTAACCAGTGAAAAATATTTCACCATTGGGATAACAAACAGAATGCTAAAAAATAGTATTACAGCCCTGAGCACCCATGTCATAGCCGGTGATAACGAAGATACATTCGGAATGAATGTAATAGCACTTAACCCGATCATCATAAGAACTGCCCAAACATAAGTTCGCTTAACCGACTTGTAAGCATTCAATTTATCACTAACATCTGTATACAATTCAAACGGTTTACCATCTTTCTTTTTTTCTAAAATTAAAAGCTCTTTGTTAAACCCGCCGGGCGAGGTGGAGATATGCCCCATACCCTTTGCGTATGGCCGCCACCTTATCTTTCCATATGAAAGATTCCAATTGATATTTTTGGTAAAAGTGCGAAAACCCATGTCTTCAAGGTACCGACGATAATCCTTTGCTTTGGAATAGGCTCTATCCCCAACAAACTCTATGGCATATTCATATTCATTTGGTTTGCATTCATCAAAAGTATATGTCATTATCCCACATTTTTTGAGCCGATAACCGCACTTAGCCATACTATTCAACCATTTCTCCTGCTCATCAAGAAAATCAAAAAAGTATCGTAATACTGTTCTGCTCATGTAATTCTGTCCCCCTTAATAATTGTTGAGGCCAATTTCCAAACTTCGACTATACGCTTTAATTCTTCTTCAGCTTTTTGTTTGCCAAGACCGGTAATAACATACTCTTTTTTCTTGCTATCAAATTCATTTCCAGATGGAGCAATCCACTTTTTCTTGACTAATGTGTTGATGGCACCATATAAGGTGCCAGCACCTAGAACAACTCGTCCATTTGTTTCATTTTCAATGAACTGCATAATTCCGTACCCGTGATTAGGTGTATATACAGCTAACAGCACTAGAAATGTTGTTTCCGTCAGAGCACCACCTTTTATATTGTCTCTGATATAAACCACTCCCTAAATATTACGTTTACTGTAATATGTATATCACTAAACGTAATATGTGTCAATGCATTTCAAATGAAATCATCAAACCGTGATCTTGTTACTGACATCTAACTTTTTTTATTAGAAAGAAAGCATGGAAGGATCCATGAAAGGAATATTTGTCTTCTCCCTAGGTAACGCTACATGTTATCGCAATTGTCAAAAAGGGGGGCATTTCTGTGGGATTTTTTCAAAAGATGTTCAGCAATAATCCTAGAAAAAGCAGCTCTATATCGAAGATGCCTGTTCTAACGCCACAGCCTCTATTACCAAACATTCAAGAGAACATTAACTATGTAAAGGAAGCATTATTTCATACGGATGATTTGATCCATCAGACATTGTCCATCCCAGGGTACAACAGTGAATTTCTGTTTTTATATTCGATGTGCGACCAGAAGAAGATACGAGATGAGATTCTAAAGCCAATCTCCGATCATCGTCATCTCGATCAGGAGCTAAAAGAAATTCTAATCGACATGCGTGCCAACAAGCATGATGATCTAGAAAATGTGATTGATCTGCTGGTCAAGGGCAACGCTGTTCTGTTTATAGAAGGATTTACAGAGTGTTATGTTATCGAGGTGAGGTCGAGCCACGAACGCAATGTCGCGGAGCCAAGCAATGAAAAGACAGTGGAAGGATCGCATGCAGGCTTTGTCGAGAGTCTTACCATTAATCTGCAGCTTGTTCGCAAACATATTGAGAATCGAAATCTTGTTGTCAGACGCTATAAGCTAGGTAAGCAGACGAGAGCAGAGACCGTGTTAATCTATCTGAACAATCTTGCTAATCCTGAGTTGATTGATGAGATTAATGAACGGCTGCGCAGTATTAATGCGGACAATATCACCTCAACAGAATTCATTGAGGAATATATTGAAGATACATCCTTGTCGCCTTTCCCACAGCTGCTGCATACAGAGAGGCCAGACCGTGTAATTGCAAATTTGCTTGAAGGAAGAGCGGCCTTGCTGGCCGAAGGAAGTCCGACTGCATTATTGATGCCCGTCACATTCTTTTCGTTTTATCAATCTCCAGATGATTATTACTTTCGTTCCTTTTCTGGTTCCTTCATCCGATTCATTCGGATCGTCAGCTTCGTTATTGCGATCTGTTTGCCGGCGTATTATATTGCCGTGGTGTCTTTTCATTATGAGGTCATTCCCCAGGATCTCCTACTGCCGATTAAGAGCAGTATTGAACATATTCCATATCCACCGATTCTGGAGGCTCTGTTTATGGAATTAACGATTGAGCTTCTGCGTGAAGCTGGAATTCGACTGCCGGGTCCTGTCGGACAAACCATCGGGATTGTAGGTGGGCTTGTTATTGGCGATGCCGTTATAAAAGCGGGACTTGTATCGAACGCGATGATTATCGTCGTTGCCTTGACTGCAATCTCTTCTTTTGTAGTGCCCTCACATGAAATGAGCTCATCCGTGCGTATTCTACGGTTTCCAGTGATGATCGGCGCTTCGCTCTTTGGATTCTTCGGCATTGTCTACAGTCTAATGATGATCCTAATTCATTTATGCAGCCTTCATTCGTTTGGAACACCATACTTTGCACCTGTAGCACCGTTTCGTTTGAAGGATTGGAAAGACATGATCATTCGATTTCCACAATGGAAGCTAAATCAACGCTCGAATGATCCTGCTCCGCAGAAATTGAGTCAAGAGGGATATTCAGGGGAGGGGCATCATGGAGATGACCAAGCAGAATAATCTATTAACTTCTGGACAGCTCATTTTTATGATTATTCAGACTCAAATCGGGGTGGGCTTGCTTGGTCTTACGAATCAAGTACATGAGGATGCAAAAGGGGACTCGTGGATCTCTGTCATCGTTGCTGGCTTGCTGGTCCAGGTGTTTATCTCTATCATGTGGATGCTCAGCAAAAGATTTGAAAATCAAACGATCTACGATTATTTGCCTAAGGTGCTTGGTCGATATATCGGCACGATCATCCACTTCTGCTACGTCGTTTATTTCATGCTGGTGGCGAGCTTTATCGTGATTCAATTCAGCAAGACTGTCCAGAATTGGGTGCTGATTGATACACCGCGTTGGATCGTAATGGGTATGATGTGTTGTGTGTGCTTCTATCTGGTCAAGGAAAACTTAAGGACGATTGCCCGCTTCTTCGTGCTGGTGTTTTTTTGCAACATTGCAGTCATTGTCATTGCTGCTTATGCCTATATCCACGTGAACTTCCTATATCTGCTCCCTGTTGGACAAGAGGGAATATGGAATATAACGAAAGGGGTGCATCGAGCGATGACCTCTTTTGCAGGTTATGAGATGCTGCTAATCTGCTATCCTTTTGTGGGCGGCACGAACAAGCAAAAATTCAAAGCGGCAAGCATAGCCAATCTCTTTACAACGATCCTGTATACCTTTGCCGTCTTAACGAGTATTATCGTATTCAGCCCGCCTGAACTCGCCTTATTGCCTCAGCCCTTGCTGTACATGGTCAAGGCCTTGTCATTTACGGTTATTGAGCGACCGGACCTTTATTTTTTATCTTTATGGGCCGTTGTTGCAGCCACCTCCTTTATGGGATACACCTATATGGCATCACGAGGACTTGCCAACTTATTTCAAGCACATAGCAGTCATCAGCGCGCTGTTCCTTATGCAGTCGGGATTACGTTTACGCTTGCTGTTATCTTTCAGAATCCAAGATACTTATATCTTTATCAGTGGATCTTGTCTGCAAGTGACTACATCTTTGTGATTGGCGTTCCTATCATACTGCTGCTAATATCGGTAATGCTTCACAAAAGCCAAGTAAAGGAGAGGATAGGATGAAAATTGTAAAAATCATCTTGTCCATATGCTTACTGCTATTGACGGGTTGTTGGGATCAGCAAATGCTGAAAGATGACCGCTTGGCTTATGTGATAGGATATGATCTTTCTTCTGAAGGAATGATACAATCGACGACGGTATTGCTCAAGGTAAGTGGCCTGCCTGCTGATAAAAGTGAGATCAGTGAGGTTCACACCGCAACCGGATTTACGAGCAGACATACCCGTGACATCACAGATCGCGAAGTACCTGGCAAACTATCCGCATCCAAACTTAGGATGCTTCTTATTGGTGAAGACATGGCCAAGCAAGGGGTTTATCCTCTGCTTGATGTGTACTATCGGGATCCAAAGAGTGCACTCAATTCTAAGGTGGCCATTGTCAAAAGAAGTGCGCATGACCTGATTGCGACAAAAACGAAAAGTACCCAGATCAATGGAGAGTTTAACAAATTGATAAAAAGCGGTGAGAAAAGAACCGTCGTTCCAACTGTAAACCTTGAGCTAATCTGCACCCATATGCTTGATCCTGGCGAAGACTTTGCAGTCCCGTATTTAACTCAACATGATACGAATCCTGTCATCGAAGGTATTGCAATGTTTAATGATGATAAAATGATGGGAGTCTTAAATTCAGAAGACTCCTTGATGTATCTGCTGATGAAAAATAAATTAGCGAAGACAGCCAGCCTAACGCTCGAAGTTGACAAGAATGAAGCACAAAAGCCTTACAACTATATTGCGCTTGATTTTCAAAGGGTTAAGCGCAAACTGAACGTGAGCGTGGATGGCTATAAGCAGATTAAGGTCCTGCTTGATCTTAAAGTGAAGGTAACGGCTATCGAATACCCAAAAGACCATCTATACTTGAATCGCACGCTAGAGAAGCTGGATCAAAAATTATCGCAAGATCTAACCCACAAAGCAGAAGCAGTTGTCAGACAAATGCAGGACTGTAATCACGATGGACTTGGGATTGGACGACGAATCATTGCTTATTATCCAAATACTTGGAAGAAACTTAATTGGGAAGAAGATTATCGCAACATTGAGATCATACCGAAGGTAACCGTTGAAATTGTAAACCATGGCATTGTGAACTAACGGATAAACCGCGTTGATGACGCGGTTTTTTGTGTGCAAACCATTATTACGGCTGAAATAGAGAAATTCCTCCCTGTAAATTGGATATTATCCCTTTCTGAGCGATAGCCTTTTCCTGATAATGAAGGTGTAAGAAAGAAGCAACCATCTAAAAAGAAGGGAGGTTATTTAGCAACCCCATATTTGTAAACGCTGTCATTATTGGTTGAGAAAAGGAGGAAGATGACGAATGATTGGATCTCGCATTGCAATTCGCCAGTTATGGGTCATGATCTTGGTTGCCGCTCTAGTCTTGTCGCTTGTTCAAGGGATGGGAGTAGGGGTGCAAACAGCGAGTGCAGCTGTCAGCAGCAAGACAATTGTAGGGTACTGGCATAATTTCGACAATGGTTCAGGCTTTATTAAGCTGCGAGATGTATCTCCAAAGTTTGATGTCATCAATGTATCTTTTGCAGAACCAACCTCAGGTGTTACGAACGGAACGATTGGCTTTACCCCTTACAACTACACGGAAGCAGAGTTTAAAGCAGATGTCGCTTATCTGCAAGGCCAAGGAAAGAAAGTAATCATCTCTATTGGCGGGCAAAATGGTCAAGTACAGCTTGCAAGCACTACAGCTAGAGACAATTTTGTTCAATCTGTAACCGCGATCATTGAGAAGTATGGTTTTGACGGCCTTGATGTTGACTTCGAAGGCCACTCCTTGTACTTGAACACGGGTGACAGTGATTTTAAAAATCCCACCACCCCCGTTATTGTCAACTTAATTGCTGCTCTAAGAAGCATCAATAATCACTTTGGCACTAACAATTTCTACCTCACCATGGCCCCTGAGACCTTCTTCGTTCAACTTGGTTATTCCTTCTATGGCGGAAGCTGCATCAGCTGTGATAGTCGAGCCGGCGCTTACTTGCCGGTCATCTACGCTACCCGCGATATTCTAGATTGGCTGCAAGTGCAAAATTATAATTCTGGCCCGATCATTGGGCTTGATGACCAGTATCATACTATGGGCAACGCTGACTTCCATGTGGCTATGGCTGATATGCTCTTGACAGGATTTCCAGTCGCCAAAAACACAAACCATATCTTCCCGGCCCTCCGTCCTGATCAGATATTGCTTGGTCTTCCAGCCAACGCGAATGCTGGCGGCGGCTTCACAAGTGTAACGGAGGTTCATAAAGCATTAAATGCGATCATGAAAGGCATTCAGCTGCCAAGCTATCAAATGCGGAGCAGTACCTCAGGGTTTGCCGACTTCCGTGGCGTTATGACATGGTCGATTAATTGGGATAAGTTCAACAACTTTGAATTCTCGAACAGCCATCGTGCTTACCTCGATGCCATTACTCCACCAGTACCGGATACACAGCCTCCAACCGCGCCTGCCAATGTAACGGTCACGTCCACATCCTCAACGAGTGTATCGCTCAGCTGGACCGCTTCTACTGATAACGTTGGGGTGACAGGATATACGGTCTCATATGGAAGTCAGAGCGTTGAGTCGACAAGTACGAACGCTATGATCAACAATCTGACGCCAGATACCACCTATGTGTTTACCGTATCAGCCAAAGATGCGAAGGGCAACCAGTCCGCTGCAAGCGCTCCACTCACTGTTAAGACAGACCCTTCTAATTCAGGTCAGGATACCATTCCGCCATCCTCACCAAGCAATGTGCAGGTCGTATCCAAATCCGCGTCCAGCGTCACTTTGAACTGGAATGCTTCGACAGACAATGTCGGTGTTGTGGGATATACTATTGCTTATGGGAGCGCAATGATTCAAGTATTAACGACACAGGCGACGATCAGCGCCTTAACGCCGAATACAAGCTATACGTTCACGATTACGGCTAAGGATGCAGCAGGCAATACATCCACGGCTGCAAGCATTAGCGTGACGACAGATGCGCAAGCGGGAGCTCAAGCTTGGGCGCCTAATGTCAGCTACAAGGTTAATGATGAGGTGAGCTACAGCGGCAACACATACGTCTGTCGTCAGCCTCACACCTCCTTGCAAGGCTGGGAACCGCCTAATGTGCCTGCCTTGTGGCTTTTGAAGCCATAAGCTCATCCATCTGAGCAGATGATCCCTGTAATCTCAATGAATCAGTAAGAGATAAGATGAAGCAGCTGTCCCTTGGCATCGTTAATGAAGGGAGCAGCTGCTTTGTCATTTGATATTGCAATCGGTGTCTTCCTAAGAGCAGACTATCGATCTTATCCCGGTATGAAGATGTAATATTATCCATGTTGCCTTTCGTCACGAGCCTCCCGATATTGGCGCGGGGTAGTCCCATTCAATTGGCGAAACAGTCTAGAAAAGTAGTGGACGGAGGAGAAGCCATGCTTCTCAGCAATATCTGTTATGCTAAGACTCGTATTCATCAAATCCTCTTTGGCTCTAATCATTCGAAAGTGATTGATATACTGCGTGGGAGGCATTCCCGTCGCTTTTTTGAACAGTTCAAAAAAATATCCCCTGCTAATCTGCAGCTCTTGATAATAAGCCGACAGCGACTGCAGCTCTCCACGTATCAAATCCTGATCTAATCTAGATAACACCTTGATCATTCGTTGATCCATGAAATATTGTTGCTGTAATACGACAGATAAGAAATATTCAATAAATAGAAGAAAGTAGCTTTGGCATTTCAAACTGCGCATATAGGTATGCTCATCAGGATAACAATTTTCTGTGTAGAAGCTCTCGAAACGATCAACCCATAATCGAACAGAATCTGTTTGTGTATATTCTGGAATAGGGTAGGGAAAAGCTGGCCCGACTAGAGCGCGAATCAACTGCTCCTCATCGTAGCATATCGTGCTTGGAGATGAAAAATGAGCTCTTCGATCTACGTGAGACCAATCAAAATAGCAGCATACGTGCACCATAGGATCGCTAGTATCGGCAATCCAATCATGAGGCTGTCCAGCTGGAATATAGATGATGGAACCCGATTGGACATGATAGGTTCGTCCACAAGTTTGCAGTATCCCTTTGCCCTCACTGATCACATATAGAGATGAGGAATAACAATAGCGGCTGCGGCTTGTTTGATTTTTGGAAAAAGGATAACGAGTGGCGTAATTGACATAAGGGTGAAAAGCCGCAAGATCCATCGTGTAATCTCCCCCTTTGTGACATTTATCATTAGATTGCAAGACGATTGTACAAAAGGTTGACTCCCATGTAAATACGACCAGCATGCTAGCTGCTACAATACCTCTGAAGTAAAAAGAAGTAACGGAAGGGGAGGTAGTCCATGAATCAAGCATCATTGTTAACAGATGAACAGATGGTACAGTTTATTACCGAAGGTTATCTTGTACTTGCCAACGAGCTTCCCGAACAGCTGCATCAAGAGGTTATGGATAATATTTATCACGCGCTGCACGAGGAGGGGAATCCTGGAAATAATATTTTGCCAAGAGTCCCAAAGATCATGGAATTTTTTGATACAGCTGTGGTGAAGGGTGCGCTTACAAGCATACTGGGTCCAGATTACTATATGCACCCACATCGCCACTGTCACTACAACCAGCCTGGGAATCAACAGCCAGGCGGAGGTAAGTGGCATAAAGATGGCTATTGGTCAGCAATGAGAAGCCATCGGCCTTGGTGGGCCATGATCTTTTACTACACACAAGATATTACGGAAGAATTGGGCCCTACCGCTGTTATGCCTGGTACTCAATATTATGAGAAGTTCATCGGAGAAAGGGGAAGGACAATACTCCCTACCGGCAAGGCGGGTACGATGGTATTGGTGCATTTTGATCTGTGGCATAGAGCTTCATTGAATATTTCTAACCTAGATCGCTATATGCTCAAATTCCAATTTGTGCGGCTCCAGGCTCCTACGCAGGCGAACTGGAATCATCAGGAGAAGGACATGGTCGTACCACAGCACATCAAAGATGGCGTTCCCTATGAACATCTTCATATTTGGCAGGATACATGGAATTGGCTTCGAGGAGAAGCAAAGACATTATCGGAAGGGTCAGCTCTAATAGAACGTATTCATTTATCTTCTCTTGAGAAAGATCTTGATTCTGATGATAACGCAGCGCTGTGTCGAGCTATTGGGCAGACTCTAGAATATGGAGAAGCAGCAGTGTGTATTGCGCCTGTTCTTGGAGAATTGCTTAGAGAGAGTGAGCCTGTGGCATTAAATGCAGCCTATGCGCTTGCACAAATGGGAACCTCTGGAGTCGAAGTGTTGATCAATCAGCTTCGCACAGGTACAAAGCAAGTGGCAGAAAGAGCAGCCTATGGCTTGCAATCGGCTGCATCCGCTGCAGTACCAGCGCTTCGGGAGGTGCTGGTGCACCCCGACGAGCATCGAAGAGCGCTTGCTGCCTATGTACTGGGCATGATCGGACCAGCAGCCTGCGAAGCAGTTCCATGCCTTATCGCACAGCTGCAAGATGACAGTGAGTGGGTAAAGCGCAATATTGTCGAAGCGCTTGGAATGATTGGCAATGTGAACGGTGAAGTTGTTTCGGGAATATGTTCCGTATTGGAGGAAGCGATACGGAGCGAAGCTGCGCTCGTTGACGTGAAGCACGATATGCAGTCCTATATTATTAACAAGCTTGGCTATACAGCAGCGCTAGCACTTCTGCGGACAGGCAGAGATGGTGATTCCATGCAGATCGTTAAGGCGCTTGAACAGGCACTGAACAGTAAAGATCGATATGTGAGAGCCTATGCGTCTGAAGCACTTACTCACTTAAGTACGCCTGAGGCGATCAAGGCTTTGATCGGCTACTATCGTACGGCAAGATGGTGTCCAGACACTAGCAAAGCAAGTACTTTTTAATTCACATTAACAAAAAGTGGAGGTTAGCCTCTTTGAAAGCATCATAACGTGACCGATACCACGATCTTTCTTTTTGCGCTAATCTCCATATCTTTTGGCCAACTGCTCCATAGACATATATAAGTACTTAGGCATATTTTTTCTGCACGATTTGAGTGGATGTGAGACTGACAAGAAGTGGATTGGCATGAAGCTCAACCATTTGAAATCCCGATACAGTCGATTGCTAACGTCTAATGTCTCGAAGCCAAGATGATGAGAACCTGGATAGAGCATCGTAAGCCCGATGATGCCCTTGATATCCGCTGTTTTGTCATGCGTTTGAATATAGCGGTATACACTAGGTAGTGAACGTTCTATCCATCTAACCAATACCCTTCCTTTTGTGATATCGCTAGATAAGGGAATCAGCTCTTTTAGCAAGGACAAATTATCAAGGTGGATTTTGAGCAGCACATCGTTCTTTTTGATTAAGCTTCCATCTTGCAAGGCCATTTCCTGCCCTTTAAAGCAGATCAGCTTCACTCTGAATATATTGGAGCCTTCTCGATCGACGTAGGTAAGCTGACGTGCAGCATGACCGATAGGGTCTAAGACATTCCAGATGGACAACACAAACATTTTATAATTCATAATCGCGTCCTCGGTTGTTCAGCAATATTGATAATGTGGATAAGGAAGCCTTTTTTTATAATGAAACAAGGTGGGAATATGTGGTTGCATCTTGATCTTTAATTTAAGGAGGCAGTATATATGCCAGATGATCTTGCCGCCAATTCGACGAACTTCACGATACCAGGACCGCAAAGAACAACACTCAGCATGCTTCGTTTCTACCGCGCTCCATTGACTTTTCAGCAATGTATCCATCACGATTATGGGAATATCGTCGCAATAGGACAACGTAATAGACCACGTTATGTTTTTGCTTTTGGGCCTGAACTCAATCGTGAAATTTTGACAAGCTCAGACACATTTGAGATTAGCTCAGCACTTCTAAAAGTGCCTAAACATAATGAGCTTGGTCAGCTGTTTTATCATAATCTGTCCTTAATGAAAGGAGAACAGCATAAACAGCATCGCAGATTGATGCAGCCTGCCTTCCATCATCAACAGATCCGCTATTATGAGGCGAGTATATTGAATGAAACAAAGCATATTGCAAAAGAATGGGAGCACCGTTCCATTATAGATCTTAATCTAGAGATGAAAAATCTAACTCAACGCATCGCCATGAAAACGTTATTCGGACTGACAGACGAGAAGCAAATTGAAGCACTAGGCAAACATGTTCATCAACTTACACAATCCATTCTCTGGGTAACCTTAGTACCGATTTATTTTCCATTTACTCCTTACTGGAGAGCATTAAGACAAGCTAGAATCATTCAAACCATACTCAACTCTCTTATTGAGCACAAAAGAAAGGAAGTAAAAGCAACCGACGTGTTTGCATCTCTTGTTCAAGCACATGATGAAGACGGCACTGCGCTGACGGATTCAGAGCTTATAGGTCACGCCTTTACATTATTTGTCGCGGGTCATGAGACAACAGCGAACGCTTTATCTTGGACCATTTTTTTACTTCAACAACATCCCCAAGCCATGACCAGGGTGATAGAAGAAATCGACGGTCTGCAAACTGACGAAGATATTACAACCTATGTTCGTTCCACCTCAACCTTTCTGGAGCATGCGATAAAAGAAAGTCTTCGATTGCTTCCTCCAGCCAGTATTGGCGTTAGAGTAACTCATTCCGCCTGCCAACTATCGAATTATCATATTCCTGCCAATACCCAGATCTTCTACAGTCCATTTATTACACATCGGCTTCCCGAGCTCTATGAGGACCCGCATCGATTTAAGCCAGAGAGATGGGGTGGCATTAAGCCATCTCCATATGAATACATTCCTTTCAGTGCAGGTCCACATATGTGCATTGGCTGGAGCTTCGCCATGCATGAGATGAAAATCGTTCTTACCATTTTGCTTAAGCGGTATGCCTTTACCATTCAGCAGCAGACGCCCATTACTCCTAATCTTATGATGCGTCCAGTTAAAGGAATGCCCATGCGAATATCCCCTCAACGTTATTCGTTCAAACGAGTTTCGGTAAAAGGCACGATAAATCAACTCATTGATTGGAGCACGTAAAGATGTCCAGGTATCTCCTTATGATCCTGAGCATTGACGATATCTTACCGTCGTAAACATCCCGCCTGTTGGAGGTGTGAAGTTATTGGACATATGATGGGGCACATGGCAGTGAAAGGGCCAAATGCCGCAATTGTTTGCCACAAACTCGATGTCGTAGGTCTCTCCCGTCGCCACTAAGAGTGTATTTTTCTTGAGTCGCGCTGCTGCAGGAATAGGATTGCCGTCTGAGGCAGTAATGATGAATTGATGTCCATGCAGATGCATGGGATGAGCCATCATTCCGATGTTTCCAAGCCGTATTTTAATGCGTTCACCGGTATCCACTTCCATAGGAGTGGTAAAAGGAAAGCAGCGGCCATTCATGGTGAAAAAGTTTAAACGATCACTTAAGGGATCAATATCATAGATGCCTGGGTGAAGCTCTCCTTTAGGAAGATTCTTCACGTGGAACTCTTGAAGCATAAAGAAATAGTCCCGTTGGATGTATCCTTCGCAATCGGATGGATCTAATATGATGAATCCTCCACCAAGGCCCATCATCTCCTGAATAACGCTCTGAAAATGAGTATGATACATATGTGTTCCTGGTCCATTGGTAATACGAAATTGATAATCAAAATAATGGTGGGGATCGATTCGTGGAGAAGGCTCGATCTCAGGAACGCCATCCATGACATTAGGAACGTCAAGTCCATGCCAATGAACGCTTGTTGGTACTTCAAGGCGATTATAGACTCTTATGCAGACATCATCTCCAGGCTTGACCAGAATCGTGGGCCCGGGAATGGTGCCGTTATAACCCCATCCATGAATAAAGAGACCGGGCAAAATTTGCTGTCTTACAGGTTCAGCAACCAATTCGAAGTACTTGATGCCTTGGCGCAATACATAGGGCAGGGTTGGAACGTCCGGTGTTGTCACCATGTCATCGATAAACTCCTTTACATGATGGTTTATTTAACTGTATGCATCGGCGTTCGACTCTCATACTTGCATTTGTTCACAACAGAATGTCCAATTTGCGGCCTGATTCGTGGAATCGGGCTTTTTATTGATTTATGCTTGCCGTTCTGGGAGAGAATACCCATTAAAAGCAGTGAAATGAGCACATAACTCTGTCCGCCAAAGGGAGTTTAAGAGAAGTTTAAGAGCCCTTGATTAAGATGTATAAGTGGACATCGATCAAAAGCATGACTTATATACAAAAAAACGGTAGGAGCGGTAGTTCTATGGAACGACAGAATGACCAAATGACAAGCAAAGAAGATGTATTTACAGATGAGGAAAAGATCATTATCCATTCTGCCATTATTCAATCATCAGCGCTAGCAATCGTGAATTCAGAAGGCAACATACAACGAGCGAATCATGCTTTTCACAGCATGTTTAATCCTGCTTCAACAGGTGACGATCTGTGGCATATTGACAACATTATCGATGAATATGCTGCTCAGGACTTTTTCAATCTCGTTCGAGATGTCATAAGCATGGAGCACTGCTGGTCAGGACAGATTCGGCTAAGAAACACTCTGCATCAATCGTTTCATGCCTTCCTGCATATTAGCAAAGCCCCTGAGAAGGGTCTGTATGTCGTACAAGTGAATCCCGTAGATCACGTCAATGAGTATGAACGATTACGACTAATGGCTTATACCGATGAGTTGACCGGAATCCCCAATTTCCGCTGCTTTCATGAGCGAATGAAGCAATTGCTCGAAGGAAGAGATGCAGCACTTCATTTTGGCGTGCTCTTTATCGATATTGATCATTTTAAAGCATTGAATGATCGTTATGGGCATGTTGTTGGCGACAAGCTGCTTAAGGCATGCGTGTATAAACTGATGAAGAACATCTATCCGGATGGAGAAGTATTTCGCAAGAGTGGAGATGAATTCTTAATTATTGTTCAGCAGCCCGCTCAGATCGAGGGACTTATAGAGAGACTGTATGCGGCTTTTATGCAGCAAGTGTACGTCGATGGGGAAGGCATCCCGATGCAGGTCAGCATCGGAGCAAGCTTGTATCCAATTGATGGACAAGATACAGAAAGCCTCATTCATACAGCAGACGCTGCTATGTACCAAGCCAAAAGACAAAAAGAAATGCCTTCACCATAACAACTGGAAAGGGGATTATGATGAGCGTTATCGAGAACCGGGCAATTCCAATCCTTTCGGAGTCCGCAATCATCCCGATGTATAACCTATTGAAGGCGAATGTGGTTCGCAGCCGCTCTCCCTTCAGTGTCATCCTTATTACTATTCAGAAGTCGAGTCTTAAGAATCCAGCCATCGATGAAACGGCCAAGGAGTTTACAGCCTTATTGCAGCGCAAGCTGCGTCAGACAGACGCGCTCTTTTCTTTGGACCATAAGAATAAGATGGAATGGGGCATTATTTTAGCGCAGAGCGGGGAAGAAGAGGCTGGCGCTTTTCTGCAAAGGCTGCATGAAGAGGTTCATCTTGAGATGAATCAAGGAGATCGGACAATGGTTTCCTACGCAATAGGTGTGATGGAAGTCAGAAATAGCGGGGTGCCATGGCCCCTCCTGATTCAAGCCGGAAGACGTGCACTTCAGCAATCAAGCTTTCCTTCAGCCTGGCACATTGACTATGTGGGGGTTGCCAAGCAGCAAGAACGTGAAGCCGTGAAAGTAAGCATTATCGAAGATGACGAGATTGCCAGAGATATTCTAGAGACAACGATAATGCGAATGAAGGTTGACCATGTGAAACAGCAAGTAAGATCATTTCAGGATGGACTTGATTTTTTGCAATCCGATTGGTTTTATTCAAGCCATCCCCATATCATTCTGCTAAATGATATTCTACCGCGAAAAAACGGACTGGAAGTGCTTCATGCATTAAGAGCCATGCCGAACAACGGCAAGTTCTTCATATTCATGATGACGAAGCGGAATGCGGAGGAAGATATGATTCATGCCTATGAGTTAGGTGTAGATCAATATATCCCAAAGCCATTCAATCTTCGACTGTTAGAATCGCAAATGAAGCGGGTCTTCGTGAGGTTATGGTCATGATTAGCGTGAGACTAGATATCATTCTTCTGCTCATGCTGATTGTGGTTCTGCTATTAGTCAGCTTCAGCTTGTACCTGTTCTGGGAACGTGCCAAGCAGCTGCGGCATCAAGAGCGAGTTCAATATTATATCGAAGCGAACAAGCAGCAATGGTTCCTTATGCTCCATGATATCGAACCATTTTCAGAACAATGGATTCCTTGCAAGCAGCATGAGTACGATGCGATAGAAGAAATTTTCGTATCTTACATCCAAACCTTGTCTAATCCGAGCATTTGCAATAAGATCTATCAATTTGCCAATGACTATTTAGCGGATTACTATAGAGGCCGTCTAACGTCCCGCCATTGGAGCGTTCGCATGAACAGCCTTTATCGGGTATGTGACTTTCAGTTGCAATCTTTGCTTGAGCCCTGCAAGCAAATGCGGCAGCGAAGGATAACGAGGGAAGAGCATTATCAACTGCTCAAGGTGATCCTGATGTTTGAGGAGGAGCTATTCCTCGAAGATATGATTCGCTCGCCATACGAATTTGCAGCCTATGAATACAAGCAGCTTATGAGCTTGTTAAGTCAGGATACATTACAGGAAGCGATGATCCGTAGTGACGAACTGCTTCCAGAATGTCAATATGCGCTCGTTGATGTCATTGGTGCGAATAGAGAGCCGACGGACTACAGCTACTTGAAGGGTTTGCTTCAAAGCGAGGATCAGGAGCTTCGCATCCGGGCCTTAAAAGCGATCTACCAGCTTGGTGTAGCCATAGCCATAACGCCCTATCAATCCTTCTTGTCTTCAGAAGTGTGGGAGGAAAGATTGATGGTCGCGCAGCTTCTACAGCGTCTGCCTTATGAACAGGCTGCTGAACTATACAAGAAGCTCGCAGAGGATGATTCATGGCATGTTCGCGAACAAGCAAAAAGAGCGATCATCGAGCATGAGAATTCCATTCAAGACAATCAACCAAAGAAAGGATCCAATCGACATGAGCACCGTAATCCATCATCTTATGCTGTTCTTCGGTGAGCTTATCTTTGTTTATATGAGCTTCGTCATTATCGTATACAGTGTCATGTTAATTTTTGCCTTGTTGGAGTTAAGGAAGAATTATCGACTTAACAAGCAGCGAGTGGATGAGAACACCATCAGCGCACAATATGCGAGACCTGTCTCTCTTATCGTGCCTGTGCATAATGAAGAGGCGGGGGTTATCGATAGCGTGCATTCTCTGCTCAATCTGCGATACCCGCAGACCGAGATCCTCATCATTAACGATGGTTCCATTGATAACACGGTAAATCTTGTGGTTCAACAATTTCAGATGAGAGAGGTAGAGCGATCCGCACAAGCTGAACTGACGACAATGCCGATTCGAGCCATCTATCAATCCGTCATACATCCTCAGCTGTGGCTCATTGATAAAGAAAATGGTGGAAAGGCCGATGCTCTCAATACGGGAATCAACTTCTCAAAATATCCGTACTTCTGCTCGGTGGATGGGGACTCCATTCTAGATGAGCACTCATTATCAAGAGTGATGAAGCCAATCAATGATTCCAATGGCAAAGTTGCGGCAGTCGGCGGGAATATCCGCATCGTTAACGGTCTGGAGGTACAGTTTGGCACTGTAAAGCGAACATCACTTTCGGACCGTGCGCTTGTTGTCATGCAGATTATTGAATATCTTCGTGCTTTTTTAATGGGACGTATTGCTTTAAGCAAATGGAATCTGATCTTAATTATTTCAGGCGCATTCAGTGTCTTCTCCAAAAATCTGGTTATTGAGGCTGGAGGCTATAATCGTGATACCATCGGCGAAGATATGGAGCTCGTTGTGAAGCTGCATCGATTGATCAGAGAGCAATCGCTTAAGCAGCGGATTGAATTCGTGCCTGACCCGGTCTGTTGGACTGAAGCGCCTCAAACGCTTGGCATTCTTCGCAAGCAGCGGCGGCGCTGGCATCAAGGTCTTATTGAAAGCCTTTGGTCACACAAACGAATGACCTTGAATCCGAAGTACGGAATGATTGGAATGTTCTCATTTCCTTATTTTTGGTTAGTAGAGTGCATTGGTCCGCTCATAGAACTGGGCGGATATATATACGTCATTGTCGCCTTTTTTATGGGCGATATTTACTATGAATTTGCCATTATGTTGAGTTTATTGTTCATTTTATACGGTTCCTTATTCTCTGTGGCCTCCATTCTATTGGAAGCCTGGAGTTTGAATACCTATCCAAGAAGACGTGATGTGCTGCGCATGATGCTGCTATCGTTGACAGAGGTGGTATGGTACAAACCTTTAACACTTGTATGGCGATTGGAAGGCATGATCCACTTTCTGCTGCGCAGAAGGTCATGGGGGAATATGGAGCGCATAGGGCTGTCGAAGAAGGGATTAGTTAAATGAAACGAATGTATCTAATAGTCTCAGCTGTGATCATCGCCATTATTCTTCCTATCTTCCTATGGTATGCAGATGAAGAGAAGGGCATAAACATTGCCATTATTGATAAGACCGTTCCAAACGAATCCTACCGTGAGCATCAAGGAATTACATGGCTGCTCAATCATCTTAAAATCAAGACACAAGATGGCAAGCCTTTTGCGCCATCTCAGGACTATACTGGTTACGTCCCTGACGATCAAAACGAAACCTACTCGTTACGCAAGCTGCCTGAATCCTACTCAGATATCGATGTTATTTACATAGCAGATACATATGGGGTATATGAGGAGGATTTGCCTTGGATCGAGAAGGAGCGGGAAGGAGCACGCTCACAGAAGGTGTACGGCGGGCTGGAAGATCAAGAATGGACGCCAATCATGAATCGGTTGCAGCAAAAGGAGAAGAGCTTGCTTATTGCTGAATTCAATACCTTCGCTTCTCCCACTGATGCAAAGGTTAGAGAGAAGGTAACGGCATATCTCGGATTGGATTGGAAAGGCTGGACAGGCCGTTTTTTTGATGAGCTCAGTCCAGCTCAGAATCAAGAGATTCCTCAATGGATCGTGGAAGAGTACGGAGATGCGTGGCCTTATTCGGGACCTGGCTTTCTTCTTGTGAACGATCTTACTTACGAGATTGTAGTGCTTGAGGACAACAAGCATATAACAGAACATGGCATAAGCTTGACATTCACGGATGAAGGCGAGGCTCGCTTTGGTCTACACACCAGTCCGCAGTACAATTATTGGTTTGATATCGTTACGCCGGAATCTGGTGCTACGGTACTGGCGAATTATGAGTGGGCTCTAACGGATGCTGGAAGCAAGCTTCTTAAGGATAAAGGCATCCCTGAGCAATTCGCAGCGGTGCTGTCTACACGTCATGCTGCGGCAAGCAGCTACTACTTTGCTGGAGACTTTAACGATGTACGCAAGGTGCCTTCTCTCTATCAGATGAAGGGCTTGCCTTCGCTCTATCGGATTGCACAGACGTATTCGGATCAAGCCTTTTATTGGTCGACCTACATTCCCATGATGCAGTCCATCTTATCACAGTTCGAAGATGAGCCTGCTCAAGCAGTACCGAAGCGCAAGGAACAGTTAACCTATAATGCGCGTGTAGAGAACAATAGCTTTGAAGTGCTTGAGGACGGCATTTGGACACCCATCACGATCAAGGGCGTTAACATGGGAATGGCTAAACCAGGGGTGTTCCCGGGAGAGGCGGCTATTACAGAAGAAGAATACTACAGATGGCTTGAATATATTGGAGAGATGAACGCGAATACGATACGCATATATACGCTCCATCCACCTGGGTTCTACAATGCGCTTAAGAGATATAATGAGAGCCATGACAAGCCCATCTATGTGCTTCACGGGGTATGGATCAATGAGGAGTCGCTGGAAGAGACGTTGAATGCCTTTGAACCAGACAATCTGGCGTTGTTTCAGCAAGAGATGAGAACGATGGTTGATGTCATCCATGGCAACAGCTTAGTAGAAGCCAAGCCAGGGCATGCATCTGGTTATTATCAATCCGATGTATCACCTTATGTGGTCGGCTGGATTCTTGGCATCGAGTGGTATCCATTCATGGTTGAGCATACCAACAACATCCACGCCAATATCGGGGAATTCGAGGGCACCTATTTTGAAACCAAAGGCGCTAAGCCGTTCGAACACTGGCTCGCCCAACAGATGGATCATATCACAACATATGAGATGCAGCAGTATCATTCCATTCGTCCAATGAGCTTTACGAATTGGGTAACGACGGATATCTTAACCCATCCATCTGATTCAACTGGACAGGAAGATATCGTTAGTGTCGATCCCAATGTGATTTATACGAAGCGTGACATGAATGTGGTAAATCAATTTGCTTCCTATCATATTTATCCATATTATCCGGATTTCCTGAACTTTAATAAGCATTATTTAACGTATACCGATCATCGGGGAGAGAACAACAACTATGCGGCTTATCTGCACGAGCTTCACGCGGTTCATCGTCTGCCTATTTTAGTCGCGGAGTTTGGCGTGCCGGGTTCACGTGGGTTGACCCATGAGAATCCTTTTGGGCTGAACCAAGGCTTCTTATCAGAGCAAGAGCAAGGTGAGATACTGAAACGGTTGTATGAAGATATCATTCATGAGAATCTGCTCGGCGGATTGATATTTACATGGCAGGATGAGTGGTTCAAGCGGACATGGAATACAATGGATTATGACGATCCGAATCGTCGGCCATTCTGGTCCAATGCGCAGACGAATGAGCAGCAGTTCGGTCTTCTAAGCTTTGATCGCCATCAGATTAAAGTCGATGGAGATCCAGCGGAATGGTCATCCGCACCGTTATATAAGAAGGAAGATGGACCGCTTCGTGCGCTCTATATGGATCATGATGAACGGTATCTGTATATCCGCATTGATTATGATCCAATGCAGAAGGGCTACCCTGTCCTAATGCTGGATGTGGCACCTAATCAAGGCAATACTTGGGTTAAGGGCAAAGAAGGGCTCAGCTTTGAGGATGGCATCGACTTTTTAGGCGTGTTTCGCGAAAATGAAGCAAGGCTAACGGTGGATGCCTACTATGACTTTTACAATTACCAATATGGTCATAAGCTCGAACTCATCTCACCTAAAAATACAGTACGTAACAGCGGTGAGTTCACAAAGATCCTGTATGCCTTAAATAAGGAGTACTACTTGCCAGAGGAAGAACGCATTATTCCTTTCAGTGCCTATGAGACGGGAAAATGGATTAAAGGAAATGCCAATCCAGAAGCAAAGGATTACAACTCGCTTGTGGATTATTCTATAAGCAAGAATGGAGTCTTAGAGCTCCGTATTCCATGGCTCCTGATTCAAGCCAAAGATCCAAGCCAAAAAGAATTCATGGGTGATTTTTATAAGGAAGGGTCGGAAGCAAGCCTATTTGTAGAAGGAATCAAGGCAGGCGCTTGGTTTGAAGCTGAAAAAGGAGAGGTGATGGATGCATTGCCTGCAAGCGTAAACGGGAAGATCCCGCCACTTCAGACCTATACGTGGGACAATTGGGATGTACCTTTAACGAAAGAACGTTTGAAGCAGTCCTATGACATCGTGAAAGAGCTGTTCCTTCATTATAATTGATCAATAAACATAGAGATTCTCAGTAAGCAATTACATTGCCTCCGAGAATCTCATTGAGGTAAACAGAGCATATGATACAACTCTGTTAATTTTTCATCCGGTTCAAGATCAAAGTCGTGGGAGAGCATCCGTTCATACTCCTTATAGATCCGCAAGGCTTCTGATCGCTGTCCTTTCTTAACAAGATTCAGCATCATTTGCTGAATATTATGCTCTGAATAAGGCTGGTGCCTGTGCTGCAGCTGCAAATAATGATGTGCTCGATCAAGATCCAATCCCTGATAATAGTCGATAAGACGGTTAAATAGGGCAACAGCTTTATGGCGGTACACTTCAGACAGCGCATAAGCCCATTCATATCCATTAAGCTCAAGAACTCCCCCTGTATAAAGAGGGATCGCGGCTTCCAGAGCGTCTACTTTGTCAGGGGTCAGCGGAAGTGCCAGTTCATATGCTGCATCGATCTGATCGCAATCGCGCACAAGTCCTTCCATGGAGAAGATATAGCAGGAATCAACAAAGGTGATGCCATTGGCAAAGCCGTGTGCCTCAAGTGTTTTTCTAAGATGTGACAAGCAGGTATGGAAATGTATTTTTGCTTTTTTATAGTCATGCTCACCAAATAGAGCTTCAATCAGCACATCACGATGGATGGATGTATTTCTATGCATGACGAAGTATGCAAAGAGCTCTTTTACCTTTGCAGTCTTGAATGAGAGCAGGTGATCGCCATACCACGCTTGAAAATCATGAAACACAAGCACACGAAGTGTTTGCTCCCTAGAGCTAGATATATGATTCTCCACAACCAGACCTGCAGCGGGAAGCAAGCGAGACATCGTTTTTTCCAAGCGCTTTGAAGTTACGGGCTTCAACAAATAATCAATAGAATTTAGCTCAAAGGCTTCTACAGCGTACTCTGCATGCGCAGTAACAAACACAATGTGAAGCTTAGGCTGTACGGCAAGCAGCTTCTCCGCAAGCTCGATGCCGCTGATATCATACATCTCAATGTCTACAAAAGCGACATCTGCATCGAGAGAGGAAAGATCAACTAGAGCTTGATTCGGGTCCGTATAAGACGCGATACATTGAACCCCTTGAAATTTATGTATTTTCCGCTCCAACGATGTTAATGCAAGCTGCTCGTCATCAATAAGGATGGCTCGAATCATCTATTTTCACTACCTTTGCAATCAGCAAATAAATACTAAGATGAAAATATTAATGGATGGGACGTTAATATTTCTCAGATGAATCTACTTATAGTATATATAATAATACCGTAGTCGACAAAAGTCTCTAAAATCATACGTTATGTCATGAAAAACCCCTAAGGCGCAAATTGCTGCGACTTAGGGGTTCTTGCATGGTATATCCAACTTTTCGTGCATTATGAATAATTACCCTGAACCAACAGATACTATGCACATCATGCGAGAGGGGAAGGTGTAGGACATGAAATCAGGTTCGATCTCCATTTCGCAGTTTATCGCCATCTTGATGCTGAGTACGGGGCTAATGAACCATGTGATTATCATTCCGACCTTGCTTGATGCTGCAAAGCGTGATGCATGGCTGTCTGTACTCCTTACAGGAGTGATTATGATCCTGTGGGCGGCGCTGTTGTATGTTATCATTCGCAGGATAAATAAACAGCACCTCGTTCACTATTTGATGGAAAGAATTCCACCCATTGTGGTCTATGCATTAGTAGGTGTGATCTGCATTTACTTATTTCTTATCTTCAGTATTACGGTGAACGACACCATTAACTGGATCAAGCTGTCGTTCTCTCCGCGTATTCCAATATTCGTTCTTTCGCTATTATTAACGACGATATGCTGTATTAATGCTTTGTTAGGCGTCCAATCAATATCGAACATAGCGACCATTCTGCTTCCATTCGTCATCTTGTTGGGAATCTTTGCGGCATTGGCTACCGTTCCGCACAAAGATTACAGCCTCATCAAGCCTATTTTAGAGTATGGCATGCAACCGGTATGGAATGGTGTATTATATGCAGGAGCTGGGTTCAGTGAACTCGTCATGCTTTTGTTTATTCAGCACAAGATCAAATCAAAGATCTCTTATCCCATGCTCCTCCTGCTAATTTTCATTCTGGTAGGTTTAACTATTGGTCCGCTCATGGGCAGTATTGTAGAGTTCGGACCAGATCATGCTGCTAAGCTGAGATATCCCGCTTATGAGGAGTGGAGACTCATAACAATTGGCCATTATGTCGAACATTTGGATTTCCTCAGTATTTATCAATGGTTCAGTGGTGCTTTTATTCGAATCTCGTTAAGCCTGTTTATCATCTTGGAGATTCTATGCCTAAAGCATGCGAAACAGCGAATCATTGCACTTTCCATAATCTTGATCATGAATATCGTCCTGAATTTATTGCCTATCAGCAACATACTGTTTTTGTTTTTTATGAAACAGGTCCTTCCGATATTTTTTTATGGCGTTATCCTGTTCACTATTGTCTTGTCCCTGATAATTGCTCTACCAAAACGAGAACGAGGATTAGCAGATGATTAAGTCAAAGGAATCAGCACACTACGAATCCGCACTTCGAAAATGGTTCGGGTCAAGTACAGATATTCAATTTGTAGAGATCAATCTGACTTGCTTCAATCAGATTACTTATCCTGTGCTCATTATTTACTGCAAGGATCTATGTGACAGTGCGACCGTCCACCAGTTCATTATTCCATTGTTAAAAAAGACAGCGGAGGAATGCTCCCTGGAGACAACCGCAGATATTAAACAGCATATCCCATTCTACTTGGATCATATTGATGCAAAAGACCTTGAGGATAATGCCGTCAGTGCTGTACTTACAGGCAATGTGCTGCTCTATTTCAAGCATTTGAACAAAGCCTTCTTCTTTCCATTGGACAAACCGCCTACAAGGAATACGGAGGAGCCGAATACCGAGGTGTCCAATCGTGGACCTAGAGATGGGTTTACAGAAGAAGTGAGTACGAATATTGCGCTAATTCGTAAGCGACTTCGAGTAAAAAACTTAACCGTGGAAAATTATCGGGTGGGTGCCAACAACACGAAGGTGAGCCTTATCTATGTTGACAATGAAATCAAGCCCGAAGTGCTAAATGAAATCAAAACCAAGCTGGATCAGATAAATGTAAAGATGCTGATAAGCAGTACGCAGCTAGAAGAGCTGCTCGGCAAATTCTCTCTCTTTCCGTTGTTCACTTATACGGGACGCCCTGACTTTACGGCGAATGCATTAATGAAAGGTAAATTCGCCTTGCTGGTGGAGGGATCGCCGACGGCCATTATCGCTCCCGTCACGCTTAATTTTGTACTGAACAGCGCAGAAGATGCGCATATGCTCAATATATTCGTGGTATTTAATCGACTCATTCGCTTGTCTGCGATGATGATTTCGATCTTTTTGCCGGGATTTTGGATTACGTTGTTAACCTTTCATCAGGATCAACTTCCGTTTACGCTGCTGGCTACGCTCGTAACTTCAAGACAAGGCGTTCCGCTCCCGGTTCCCTTGGAAGCTCTGGTTATGCTGCTGCTATTTGAGATCTTCCGTGAAGCAGGGATGCGGCTTCCATCCGCATTTGGGCAAACCTTATCCGTTGTTGGCGGACTTATCATCGGGCAAGCAGCGATAAGCGCGGGATTATCAGCACCAGGGATCATTGTCATTATTGCGATATCCGTACTCGCTGCATTTACGATATCCAACCAGTCCCTGCTCGGCATCATCAGCATTATCCGAATGGTCGTTCTGATCATAAGCGGATTTTTGGGTTTGTTTGGATTCTTTATTTGCTTTCTGTCGCTCGTCATGTATTTGGTCAACATTCATTCTTTTGGAACCTATTATATAAGTCCGTTCTCCCCAGCTGCCTTAAAGAACATGAAGAAAGCATTTATCAGGTATCCGTGGGGCAAAAAGGATTAATGTAGACAAAAGGGGGTTGCTCTTGTATGCGGCTGTGCTCAAAATGGCTGGCAGCTATTTTGCTATTATCGACGCTTACAGGATGCTGGGGCGCTCGAGAGATCGAGCATATGGTCTATCCGAACACCTTCGGTGTAGATTATAAAGATAACAAAGTGTATGTGTATTTGCAGTTCATCAGCTTTAGCGGCGTTGCCAAGACGGAATCCGGTGAGAGCAATAAAGAAGAAACCTTCTATGTAGGCAAGGGTGAGGGTGGCAATCTGGACGAAGCGATCTTTAATCTCTACGCTTCCAGCCAACAGCGAATATCCTGGAGTCACTTGAAAAGTATTGTGATTACAGCTCCTGCCTTGAAGCAAGGCTTAATCGTGCAGTTGGTCGATCTATTCGATCGTTATTATGAATTCCGTTACACGCAGTGGATTATGGCTACCCATCAATCACTTGACGAAGTATTCAGCACGCCTTCCAATGTCGATATGTCTATTGTATATTCTCAGTTGAACAATCCCAAAGATTCCTACAGCCAAAGCTCATGGATAGCTCCATTGTACTTGCACCGGTTTATATGGATGAATAATGAAAAATCGTATACCGTGTTGCTACCGTTAATCAAAGTGGATAAGGATCGTTGGTATCGTAACGATACTGCTTCACCCAGGATCATTGTTGATGGAGTATGTGTGATGTACAATCGATCGTATACGGGAGATCTTAGGGGAGGCGCGATGCAGGGCATCCGCTGGATGGAGAAGAAAACCGAGAGAACGCCCCTAAATGTAGCATCAGAGGGAAAAGACCTCGGAATGCTCGTAGTTGAGAATCTAAAGAACGAGGTCAAATCAATAATAGAAGATCATAAACCGTATTTTGATGTCTATATCACAGGCGAAGCGAATATTCCGTTCCTGCTACAGACCACGTCCGAACATAAGTTCAAAGAAGCGGCTGAACACGAAATAGCGAGGCAGGTAAAAGAAAGTTATGCTGCAGGAGTTGATATCGGAGGGGATGTACTGCACTTGGCCGATAATCTCTTGCGGGAAAAACCTGAAGAGTGGCATAGACTCAAACGGACCAGAGAGTTTCCATTAGAATCAGACAGCCTGCGATCCGTGCACGTCAATATTCGGATTAAGAGTGCAGGCATATCCAAGATGCGGATTCACTGAGGATATAAGCTGCATTGTAAAATTTAGTGTATTGACTTCCTCGACTCATAAAGTAAAATTAGGTACAAACTTCTACGTCATTAACTTCAAGGACAAGAACAAGTAAGTCATGCGATGCGATCCACAGAGAGTTGGCGAGAGCTGTGAGCCAATGTTCGGCGCATGATTGAACTCCTCTTCGAGAAGCTCAGCTGAACCGGAAGTAAGCTGAGACGGTTTTCCACCGTTATTTGGAAATCACGTCTTCATCACGTGAGCAGAGCGCATAATGCCTCAGCACAATTCCTGAGCGCTTTATGAACATGGGTGGTATCGCGGAATTAATCCGTCCCTTACGAGGGGCGGTTTTTTTGTTTGTTCGTCCTTGAATGATACAACAGGAGCTTACAGACGATATACACAAAGGGGGACAACCATGCAGTCATTAGCTAAAAATCATACTTTCTTTATTGGTCTTATGTTATTTTCGCTGTTCTTTGGAGCGGGTAATCTTATCTTTCCTCCCATCTTAGGTCAGCAGTCAGGGGAACAGTTTCTCATTGCGATGTTTGGATTTATTCTGACAGGCGTAGGCCTTCCGCTGCTCACGATTATTACGATCGGACTCACGGGCAAAGATATGGAGCAATTAGCCCAGCATGTCCATCCCAAGTTCGGGGTCATCTTTGCAGTAACCGTGTATATCCTTATTGGACCTTCTATGGCAATCCCACGAGTGGCAAATGTAGCCTTTGAGATGGGAGCAAGATCCTTCTTTCCCGATTCGATGCAATCTGATCCATGGGTGTTGTTTCTATATTCGCTGCTGTTCTTCAGTGTCGTCTTCTTTTTGTGCTTGAATCCATCAAAGCTAGTGGTGTGGATCGGCAATATCTTAACACCACTGCTGCTGCTATCTATTGTAGGGCTTTTCATCTCAGCGCTGCTATTTCCACTTGGAAGTGCTCAGGAGCCTATTAATCAATACGCAACGTCTCCAGGGTTCAAAGGCTTCATGGAAGGCTATCTGACGATGGATACGATTGCAGCATTAGCCTTTGGCTTAATCGTCATTAATGCAATTAAAGATAAGGGAGTTCATGATAAGCGATCCATTGCCAAAGCAGTCGTTCAAGCCGGAATCATCGCTGGAATTGGCTTAACATTTGTATATGCGGCATTAGGCTATATTGGCGTAACCAGCGTTGAGAGTCTCGGATATGCAGAAAATGGCGGACAATTGCTCATCTTGGCTGTTCAGCAGCTCTTTGGTCCTTCAGGCTTATGGCTGCTGTCCATTATCGTAAGCTTAGCTTGCTTGACTACATGCATCGGACTAGTTTCTGCATGCAGCCAATACTTCTGCAAGCTGCTGCCCAAGATTCCATTTCAATGGATGTCATTGGCTATTTGCTTTATTGGACTGCTAGTGGCTAATTTAGGGCTGAACCGGATTATCTCTGTATCAGTTCCTGTACTGCTTGTCATTTATCCAGTCGCGATTGTACTCATCGTACTTTCATTAGGCCATAAGGTAGTGGGAGATCGCTCAAGCGTATTTATCGGTGCTTTAATTGGCACCGTGTTGATCAGCCTCTTCGATGGCTTAAAAGCAGCAGGCGTATCGATTGATGCTGTAAAACCAATTCTTGAATGTCTTCCATTATATAAGGAAGGTATAGGATGGGTGGTGCCTGCCGTGATTGGCGGATGTCTAGGTTTCATTTTAGGAAGTGGAAAAGACAAACGTTCGAATCCAGTATAATGGTCTGCTGAATCGAATAATACGCCATATCGTTATCCCTCCAATAGAATCATTTTCTTCTAAGCAGGGCAAATTAAGTGTTGGATCACGTTACTGAAGAAGGCGAGATCCAATTTAACATAAGGAGTGATTACGATGGCAAATAAGCACGAGGACAACCAACATCAAAACAATGCTGCAGAGCGTGATGCAGCAAGCATGGGAGACACTGGTACTGGTGAAACAGTAGGTACAGTAGGCGGCGGAGTAGCTGGAGCTGTTGTCGGTTCAGCATTTGGCCCAATCGGAACTGTTGTAGGCGGCATGGCGGGCGCAGCACTCGGTAATAAAGCTGGCGAAGAGGTAACTGAAGAAGACTCTGAAGCTTAATGTTTGCAGGTGATGTCTCTGGTATGATATCCGTACTACCTATAAAAGATTGGTAGTAAGGATTCTCAAATACCAGAGGTGACAAATCGCGCATACTCCCAATTCCTTCGAGGTCAGGACTTGGGAGTATGTCATAAGAATCGCATTATAGCAGGGTGGGTAGTCAATTTCGCGGTCTAAACTTCTTCATCATCGTTTGCACACCGATAATCAACAGTGAGATGATGCCAGCGAAAAAGAGCAGATAACCAATCGGAACTAAAAAGAATGGTTCAACTAATGTTCCGTCTTCAGCAACATAAGAGCCGATAAAGCTGAAAATAATAAAGCATAGCACACCTAATAAGATTGGAAGTGTGGCAAACATGTATTTTTTCTTCATCGTGCGATCTCCTTTTAAAATCCCAAGTTAGATCCCTTCATCATCTTGCTTATATTCTAAAATGTCCCCGGGTTGACATTGTAAAACCTCACATATTTTCTCCAAGGTGGAGAACTTAATCGCCTTTGCCTTGCCATTCTTCAGTATAGATACATTCGCCATTGTAATGCCGATTCTCTCAGATAGCTCGGTTACACTCATCTTGCGCTTGGCTAGCATGATATCCAGATTTACGATAATTGACATGATTTCTACCTCAGATCGTTAATTCATTTTCCTGCTTCAATTCACTCGCATTTCGCACAAGGTGGGAGAGCATCGATGTAAATACCGCAATGGTAATCGCAAAAAATAAGATCAGCAGCATGGCAATAACGGCATTAACGGCATAGCTGCCTGCAGTAAAGAAATACACTAGTGCCCCAATATACAGCACGCCTTCCATCATTGCATGGAAGCTGATCCACTTTAGACGATTCGCATTGGGCAGCGTGAATGCATCGCCAACGTAGATATCGGAGCAGATCTGCCAGCCTAGTCGTAATGAGATAAAAAACGGCATCCCTGTAACCCAAATAAAAGTAAGAAAAGGTGTATATAAGCTCGAAAGGCTTTCATCAGCATCCAATAGAATGGCCTTCGCGGTCTCGGGAGCAATATAAATACAGAACAATCCTCCAAATATTCCACAGCACACCATAATCAGCTTAAGCCACACGGCTAACTCTCTTTGCTTCATTCGTTAACCTCCTAAATCAGTTACACCTAGAATACGGGTTTATATCATGCATGTCAATAATTATTTATCGTAATACAATAAATATATCTTGTTTCATAAAAAAATCCCCTAACTTCCTATACGAAGGAGGTTAGGGGATTGTAGAGTTTATCTGTAACGCGTCAATGAAATTTGTTCGTCGAACTTAATCTGATTGGATATTATACCCAACCGCGTGCCTGCATCGCTGCGGTAACACGCTGAAGGGAAATCATGTAAGCAGCCGTACGTAGGTTCGTATCGTACTCATTTGCCAAGGTGCGAACCGCATCGTAGGATTTAACCATAATGACTTCAAGCTTCTCCAGTACTTCTTCTTCCGACCAATAGTAGTTCATCAAGTTCTGTACCCACTCGAAATACGAGACTGTTACGCCGCCTGCATTAGCAAGAATATCAGGGATAACGATGGTACCCTTCGCGTTAAGAATCTCGTCAGCCTCAGGTGTTGTTGGACCGTTTGCTGCTTCAGCAATGATTTTAGCCTTAATGTTCGGCGCATTTTCTTTCGTAATCACATTTTCCAGCGCAGCCGGAATCAAAATATCAACATCGAGCTCAAGCAGCTGCTCATTTGTAAGCACATACTCGGAGCCATAATCTGCGATGGAAGCCGTATCTTTAAGCTGCTCGACACGATCGATATCAAGACCGTTCGGATCGTAGATGCCGCCTCTAGAATCGCTCACTGCTACAATAGTCGCCCCGAGATCGCTCAGTAGACGAGCTGCAATTCGTCCTGCGTTGCCGTAGCCTTGCACAGCAACCTTGGCTTTTTCCATTGGGAGACCAATATCCTTGAGCGCACACTGGATGGTGTACACACAGCCTTGAGCTGTTGCGTTGCCGCGGCCTTGTGATCCGCCAATGATAATCGGCTTGCCTGTAATGACACCAGGCGTATTATGTCCACGCAATTTGCTGTAAGTGTCCATCATCCATCCCATGATTTGAGGCGTCGTATATACATCCGGCGCCGGAATATCACGCTCTGGGCCGACAATGTCAGCAATAGCTTCCATAAATGCGCGGCTTAAGCGCTCTAACTCCGAGGTGCTGAGCTCACGCGGATCACAGATGACGCCGCCTTTACCGCCGCCATATGGCAAGCTTACTACGCCGCACTTAAAGGTCATCCACATGGACAGGGCCTTAACTTCATCCAGCGTAACACCTGGATGGAAACGAATGCCGCCTTTGGTGGGACCAACAGCATCATTATGCTGCGAACGGAATCCTTCAAAGACGCGTACCGTGCCATCGTCCATCTTCACTGGGAAGCTAACGGACAAGACGCGCTTAGGTTTCTTAAGAAGTTCTGTTATGTGTGGTGCGAGTCCCAGCTTAGCTGCAGCTGCATCCACTTGACGTTGTGCAATCAGATAAGGGTTTAGCTCTTCTTTTTCAATTGTGTGGTTCAATGTGCATCACCTGTCCTAACCTTTTTTTGTTAAAACACTTTTCATGTATTATAAAGGCTAACTTGCACAATTTAAATGATATTTTGTATAAATTCATTGAATCGTGCTGATAAATAATTTTGTTGCCGAACATAAAAGCACTTTATCTGTAAAATACTTCGTGTTTATTGGGTTGCCTGATAATATGCACGGCATACCATCAACTAGACAGTGAATGTAGCGGGTACGGCTTGTCATAGACCAGATATTAACATTAGTTTGGTAATAGAAAATGTGATAACCCCTTGAAACGTTAACCATCTTTCGATAGAATCTTCATACGATGATTTGTAGATATTGACATCTCCTAATCGCATCTTGTTCGTTAGTAATATTCCCAAAGAATGTCCAGCGCACTTGATGTAGCCGAGATATCATCAATCGATTCGCACCAATAATTAACTAAGCCATTATTTCAGTCGATTCTCGAACAAGTGTTGTCGGACCATTCCAGATAAAGTAAAAACCGTACAATCCGTCCTCATAGGTTGATTCCAGGGGACGGATCTTTTTATGCAATCTTAGTGAACCTAAAATAAAGTCAGAGCCAATATCTCATGTAACCCTGATTGGAGGCCGGCTACATGAAGGAGATCAATCTGAACCCAATCATCGCCCGGGTGATGGATGGGGACAACGATGCGTTTCAGGAGCTTTATTGCGTCACGAAAGATGATGCGTATCGATTAATCGTATACTTGGCATCAAATAAACAAGATGCCTCGGACATTATGAGTGAAGTATACCTTGAATTATATCGAGTCATTAGGAGGTATGATCATAATCAATCCTTTTCTTCCTGGCTGAATGGCATTATTATTCGTCAGGTTCGCAATTGGAAGCGAAAGGGCTGGCGAAGATTGCGCTTGCAAGATCGAGTAAAGCAATACTGCATGGAAGATGCGCACTACGACCTGGACAATCATCTTTATAACCTCTATGCGAAGGAAATAGTCCTCCCTGCAGTTGAACAACTATCTCATAAGCTTAAGGAGGTTATTGTACTCCGATATGCTCGTGATTGCTCTATCGAGGAGATTGCCATGATTCTTAATATCCCAGTTGGAACTGTCAAGTCACGTCATCATCTTGCATTGAAGCAGCTTCGCAGCCATATGGACAAGCAGGCGGGAAAGAAGGGGGCAACAACCTATGTCCATTGAAGAAATCTTGAAGCAGCAATACGACCAAATGACAAGCAAGTTGTCAGCACCTCCTGATTTGGACGCCCATGTGATTGCTCTTATCGCTGCTGAAGCGAACAAAGAGAGGGGAAGCCACCTTATGAAACGGACATTTGGAGCTCGTCGCAATCTCAGACTGATAGTTGGCATTATGATGATTGCTCTTTTGCTGTCTGGTTTTGGATTTACGGCTCAAAAGCTGCTTTTTCACAAGGAGCAGGGGATGATCCAGACCGAAGTATGGACGACGTCAGATCTCAGCCTAGACGAGACATTAAAAACGAACATTCAGGAATCATTAGATGCAGTTAAACGTCAACTTCAGGCAGACGAACAAGCGATTGTGTATATTGCTGCTTTGGAAAATTCTAAGCACCCCTTGTACAAGCAAAATCCATTGTTGAGCGTATCGAAGCGGAGCGTCATTGCTGACTTGGAGGCTTGGAAGAATACGATTCATGCTGCAGGGATACGAGAATCGATCGCTAATCAGCTTGATGATCAATTTTACTTTCAAGGAGGAAAAGAAGAACCTGCTTTTGGAGGCATGCTGTCAGCCGTTGATCTGGATCAGCTTGGGAGCTTAAGGGATGAAGCTCTTAAAGAAAATAAGAACTACGCCTGGATGCTTCGTCATCCTGACGAAGATCTGCCAATGGACATCTACACGACCATTTACACGAATGGAAGCGGCGAACACATTTATGTTCAAATGGATCATAGCAAAGAAAAGGTGAAGCTTAAGCTGACTTCTCCTGATCACATTATTCATGATCGCCTTGACATTAATGGGGTTGAAGCTCTCTATATGGAACAAGAAGGGTTCCTATTCAGCACGACAGGAATAATTCGAGAGCTGTCTTGGATGCCTGAGGACTTAGACTCAGTTCTCATCCGAGTGCTTACGGATTCGAAAAGCATATCGAAAGATCAGCTTATCCGAGCGGCTCATTCTTTGCAATAAATCGGCAGTGATCACAGAAGCAAACCCTGAGCAGATTCATTCCTGGGAGCTAGAGCTAGGGATGAATCTGTTTTGTTTATTACGATGCAGCCAGTATTCATGATCTGTATTTGATCCAAGGAAGCAAGTGTACGGAAGCCTTTGAAAAGGATCACTTTATATTTCTTGTCAAGTGATAGAGCTAGACGTTATGATAGCTCATATTGGAATAATATTACTGAATTGTATTTGATGCAAAAGGAGGTCAAGCATGAGAAAGTCTGTACAACGGGGAAGGGACAACACAACTAGAGACTGGAAATCATCTATCATTGTCGTCTTCATCAGCATCCTTTTCGTGTTATCGACGTTATATGCAGAGCAGCCGCCCTCTCCAAAAGGAAATGACGCACCTGAGCTGGAATTTTCGGCAGAACGAGCGATGAAGCATGTCCGGGCGATCGCACAAGAGCCGCATCCTTCTGGAAGTGCCGCCAATGAGAGGGTTCGAGACTATGTGCACGATCAAATGTTAGCGTTGGGATTATCGCCAAGCATCGCAACGTCACCACACACCATCGACATGAACGACGAGGAGAAAAGGATAGACCTTCATAATATCATTGGGAAAATAAAGGGAACGGAGCCAGGCAAAGCCTTGATGCTTACAGCGCATTATGATTCAACCCCCTACGGACCTGGGGCCAATGATGACGCAGTCGGGGTTGCCGCCTTGCTGGAAACGGCTCGAGTCTTGCAGGCAGGATCGCCACTGGAGCGAGATATATGGTTTGTTATTACCGATGGAGAGGAAATGGGATTGCTTGGTGCGAGAGTATTCTGGCAAGACTCATTCGCTAGAGAAGAGATTGGCCTCGTCGTAAACTTCGAAGCAAGAGGAGCAAGCGGGCCTTCTGTATTGTTCCAAACAAGCGATCACAATGGTGCGCTTATCACCAACTTTGCTTCTGCTGCTGTGGCCCCTGTCAGCAGTTCCTTACTTGGAGATCTGTATAAAACCATGCCCAATGACACGGATCTCACAGTAGCCCTTGAGGCAGGTCTGCCGGGGCTTAACTTTGCTTATATCGAGGACTGGGATAAATATCATTCTGCAGAAGATACCCCTGAATATGTATCCCTTTCCACACTCCAGCATCATGGCGAGAATGCTCTTGAGATGGCGAAGCGCTTTGGCAGCATGGATCTAATCCAGCTTCAAGAGCCAGATCGCATTTATTTTAATTGGTACCAGCTATTGGTCCATTACCCCGCTTCTTGGGTTGTACCAACGACCATCGTGCTTGTTCTCATCTGGCTGCTGTTAGCCGGCGCATGGTGGAAGAGGGGTGGGGTTGCACCAACTAGACTTGCGCTCGCCATATCAGGTGTGCTTGGGAGTATGCTTGTATCCGTTGTGCTATCCTTTTGCTTGTATTTGGGGATAACAAGCGTCGCGAATGCGATTATGGCTGAAGAAATTCATTCTTCAGCTATCCCTGTTCAAGCTAATGTTGTCTTTATCGCAGTTGCGTTGATTGTTCATCTCTTCGTTACTCGGATCATTCGTTACCGTGTGAATTCGCTGGAATGGATGCTGGCAGGAATGCTGTATTATTTGCTGCTGCTCATCGTTGTAGTCAACATCCTGCCAGGAGCGAGTTATTTGCTCATGCTGCCGCTCATCATCCACAGTGTGGTAATCGGTGGAATGCTGTTGACGGATGCACCGATCGGGAATCTGAATCGGATAGGGGTGCTGTTCATTCTCGCTGTCGCGCCGCTTACACTGACCACGAGCTTCTTGCATCTCCTGTATAGTGCCATGCCGCTTCAAATAAACGTATTCAGCACCTTATTATGTACGATCATCATCACATTGCTGCAGCCTGTTTGCAGCAGCCTGGTCTCAAGCAGGCAGGATCCTCATATACCGATCAACCCTATCGGTTAGCTTCAACAAAGCCCATGAATCCCTTCGTGGGCTTTGTTTTATTATGCTGGAGATCAATTATTCCCCTATGTTCAAACTTATTTGCGTACAATCCAAATGAAGTCGTGCAAATCTCATAAATCTCGTTTACGCTAGTATAATGAAGTTAGCGATAACGTCCATGCTGATTGCCTAATGGCAAGGATCAGGGGGACGAAGATGGCTGCTTATAGACATGCACATGCATGAATGGAAGGCAATTATGAAAGGGATAACGTGGAGTGGAGGCTTCTAGAGTGAACAAGCAAGCTAGTAATAAAAAGATGGTTTACGCGATGCAGCTCGCGACCATCTTCTTAGGCTTTATCGTTTTCGGATTCTCAGAAAATATAAAAGGGCCGGCGATACCGAAAATTCAATTTGATTTTCAATTAAATGAATCTCAGCTCGGAACCCTTCTGTCACTGAATGCATTAGGATATTTGATCGCCTGTTCATTCACGAATGCGTTGACACGAATCTTTGGAATCAAGATTGTCACGGTAATGGCCTTCAGTTCGATGATCGCATCTGGAGTATTGATTTATTATTCGCATAGCTACCCCATGTTCTCATCCTCCTACTTCCTGATGTATATCGGCAATGGGATGCTGGAGATTGCGCTTGCTATACTAGGCGCAAGGATCTTTGTCAAGAATACGGGGATGATGATGAATCTCACCCATGGCTTTTATGGATTAAGCTCGACGGTTGCTCCCCTTATGGCAACAGGGCTCATGCAGGTGACGTTGTTTGGACATACGCTCGATTGGCGCGGCATGTATATGGCGGTGCTTGCCTTATCACTGCTGCCTATTCTCGCTGCACTCAAGAGCACATTTCCAGGAGATGATCTGCCGCTTGAACACCGGATTCCACTTAAGCAGCTTATGCGTGATCCTGTACTCTGGATGATGGTGCTCATCTTATCCTTTGGCGTCGTATCAGAATTAGCGGTAGGGGGCTGGCTGGTTAATTTTTTGGAAAAAGCATATGGCTGGGATACCGTGAGCGCGTCAGGGATGCTTTCTGCATTCTTCTTATGCTTTGCTCTTGGAAGACTAATTCTTGGACCGCTTACGGATAAAGTGGGGTTTGTCTTATCGCTGATCGTATTTTCAGGCTTTGCAGCGATCTGCACCTTTGCGGCGATTGCAGGCGGGGAGTCCTACGCCTTTTTATTTGCTGCTGCGGGGATTGGCATTGCAATGGTATACCCAACCGTAATGGCTTTCATCGCGAAACGATATCCGACTGGCAGCGATACGGCTATTACTTTCACGGTTACCTTAATGGGAATCGGCAGTGTCATCGGCAACTACCTTATTGGCGGTGTGATCGAATGGGTAAAGATGCTCGCAGGTGAAGATACGGAAGCTGGATTGATTCGAGGGCTACAGGCAGGTTATGGCTTTATCGGCTTCTGTGCTGCAATTGCAGCGTTATGCAGCTTCGTGCTGTATCGCATGTTGAAAAGGAATAATGAACTCCTATAAAGCAAAGTAGAGCAGCTAGATTCATGTAATGAAATATACTCCAGCCTGACATGTCCATATCATGCATATGCTGGTTATGAATATTAAATCCTCCTTTCGTCATACTAACAAAAGTCAAAAGGAGGTGACATAAAGTGAGTGTATTATCTACTTCTCCAAATACAAATAATGCATGTCTACAAATTTGCATCACATGTTTGCAAGCCTGCAAAGAATGTTTGACCGCCTGTTTGAATGAACCCGATGTACAAGCACGTATTAACTGTATCCGTACATTAAATGATTGTGCTGAAATATGTTCATTAGCGATTCATTATATGGCATCAAACAGTACTTTTGCACCGGCCCTTTGCCGTTTGTGCGCTGAAGTATGTGAAGCTTGTGCTAAACACTGCGAAATGTTCCAAGACGCACACTGTCAAGAGTGTGCAAAAATCTGTCATCAATGTGCAGAGGAATGCCGCAAGATGTCTGCATAACATGAAGCCAGTAGACGCTCTGCAAGAGTTGTGTACTGGCTTCTATCATTTTACCTGAATAAAATGGATCATGAAAAGGATAGCTCTTCTGCTGCTATGCATACCGAATAGGACTTCTATAGCGAGTTCACATTGTTATGTCATCCATCCTGCTGTGTGACACACAGCATGCTTCGCTCCACGAATGCCAACACTTCTTCCGATACAGGATAGAGTCCTGTTTCCTCTGAAGGTCGTTTTCTTACTTCCCAGAATTTATTCATGAGTTCTTCATCGCCTTTGAACGTCTCGTCACTTAGAGCGATAAGCTCGTTAGCGATTCGAGCGCCTTCCTCTGACTCTGGAGCAATGGAATGCTCAATGCACCACTCGATTTGACGCAATAGGGAAACGTATTTTTGAGTGGCCTTGTCATGATGATTCAGCCGAGGGAGGATCTGCTGCAATAATTGCTGCTCATCGTCTTCGAAGTAATCCATCCATGATGATGTTGTAGTCTTCGCTTGCTGCACAAGATGAGACACCCGCTCCCAGGAAATAGTGCCTTCAAGATCGATCATATTGATCAAAGACGTGGTGTTGGCGATGCTCGTCTCAAGGGCTGCAAGCTGCTGCTGCAGATGATTATAATGTGCGATTAGAATATGCTTATACGACAGTTTATCCAGCAGCTGTTGAATATCTTCAAGCGGCAGGGACAATGACTTAAGCAAAGTGATCTTCTCTAATGTGATCAAATCTTCCTCGGAATAGTAACGTCGCCCATTATCCGCTTTTTCACTAGGCGCTGTGCTGCTGACAGCGATGGGATAACCCGCAGCAAGCTGCTGTCTAGGGTCCGAATTGGAGTAAAAATAGCAGTCCCGCATCTCCGTGATGCAGGACTGCTATTCGCTCTTACGTAAGGCGGAAGCGATTCATCTCTATTCCGCCTGTGCCCCGTTACCATTCTCCTATGCAAGTTAATAGGCTAATCATTGTTCATGCTGAAGAAACACATTGATGTGCGCACACACTCTTTTTTACAACACCCATTATGCCTATGACTCTTCTAGAATGTAGCGCCGACTTAGCAGCCACATCCCTCCGCTCAATGCGAGAAAGTAGAGTGGCATGGTAATCAGCGAGCCATTATGAAGCTGACTCATTCCCCAAGTCGCAAGACTTACAAGCAGATAGTAGCCTAGGCTGAATATCGCGCCAGCCGTTCCTACGACATCTTGGAAAGAAGATAGAGCAAGGCTCAAGCAATTAGGGAGCGCAATGCCAGCACCCATTAGGATGACGAAGATGCCGAGGATCATGCTAAGCATAGCTGGAAACTTCGGGAGCCCCATTGATAGGCTCATCGTCGTCAGCAGCAATGCGCCTAATGTCATGACCAAGCCGCCTATATGAATGATTCGCTCGGCGGGATATCGAGTAAGCATCCGCTTGGAGAGCATCGCACCAACAATTGATGCTAATGCAACAACAATGCCTAAACATCCAAACAAGCCTGGCGGCAGCTCAAAATGCTCAATGAAGATGAAAGGCGCCTCTGCATAGTAGCTGAAGAGAACGCCGTTAATGCCGCCAATAAGCACACCAAAAACGATGACCCTTGGTGAGCGCAGCATTCTTCTGGCAATTGGCGCAATCTTTACTTTGCTTCTCATGGAGACACTTGTCGTCTCTGGCAGCCGGAAGAAGGCATACACAAACAAGCAGATGCTCATGAGTACAAGGGTGAAAAATACGGCGCGATAGCCAAGAACTTGATCTACCCAGCCGCCAATAAGAGGTCCTACAGCAGGGGTAAAGGCAATCACAGCAGAGATCTGAGCAAACATCGCATGACGCTTATTGCCGGACACACTTTCTCTAAGAATCGTCTGTGTAATGATGGAGCCTGTTGCGGCGCCAAATGCTTGGATAAATCGACTGGCCAGCAGCATCGTTAGGGTAGGGGAGTAATAACACAGCAAACTCCCAAGTCCATACACGATCAATCCGCCAAGCATCGCCGGTCTGCGCCCAATATAATCTGAGATCCAACCCCAGCAGAACACGCCAACCGCAAATCCAATAAAATAAATGCTTAGGGTAAGCTGTACCGCACTATTGGTAACCCCAAGTGCTGCGCTGATGTCAGGCAGAGATGGGGTAAAGATCGTTTCACTGATCTGTGGAAATGCAACAAGCATAATCATCAACCATAACGATGGAACGGTTACTTTTTTCATCTTTCATTCGCCCTCCTACAAGCGTATATCCTTTATTGCTGCAAGAATATAAGCCTAGCTAGGGAAAGGGGGGCATCATGATTGCTATACGCTGACAGAACATCATTTGCATTCATCCTTTTCATGTCTAATGGGTGGTGCATCATTCATGCTAATGTAGGAGGGAATAATTAAAGGAATGATGTACTCTTTTAAGTTGAGTTAACGGTATCATGGTAGATCAGATTCTTCAAGGCCAAGATTCGTTAGATGAAATTAATCCATAGTGGTGACATCCATCATTGACGAAAGGATAGTGACTAAGCACCGAACGGGTTATAATAAAAGGATAATGGAACCAAAGGGAAATGGAGAACATAACATTCTACTCATGAACTTGTAAAAGGAGATGCCATGACAACATATAATTCCATAAATGAAGCGGGCTGGAACTTGGATAATAGCTATGCCAGACTGCCGCAATCATTTTATACGAAGCTCGAGTCCTCACCCGTCCCATCCCCTGAGATCATCGTCTTCAATCACAAGCTAGCGGAGCTTCTAGGCCTTGATCGCGCGTCGCTAGATAGTAAGGAGGGTGCAGCCATCTTCGGTGGCAACGCACTTCCACGCGGCAGCATTCCATTGGCTCAGGCGTACGCAGGACATCAATTCGGCTATTTAAATATGCTTGGCGATGGCCGTGCTTGTCTACTTGGCGAGCAGCTCACTCCAGATGGAGATCGCTTTGATATTCAATTAAAAGGCTCGGGTCGAACGCCTTACTCTCGCGGCGGCGATGGACGAGCAGCACTTGGACCAATGCTGCGGGAATACATCATCAGTGAAGCCATGCACGGCCTACGAATCCCTACGACCCGAAGCCTTGCTGTTGTAACGACAGGGGAATATATTACCCGGGAAGCACAGCTGCAGGGAGCTGTTCTAGCTCGTGTGGCTGCAAGCCATATTCGCGTCGGGACGTTTCAATATGCGTCCAAATGGTGCACGATCCATGAGCTTCGTGCACTAGCCGATTATACGATTCATCGTCATTATCCGGATGCAGCGAAGAATGAGCAGCCATACTTGGTGCTTTTGCAGGAGGTCATCAAACGTCAAGCCAGTCTGATAGCACAGTGGCAGCTGGTTGGATTTATTCATGGTGTGATGAACACAGACAATATGACGCTCTCGGGAGAAACGATTGACTATGGACCATGCGCCTTCATGGATATCTATGATCCTGAGACCGTGTTCAGTTCTATCGACCTGCAAGGACGCTATGCATATGTCAACCAGCCCTACATCGGAGCATGGAATCTAGCTCGCTTGGCTGAAGCGCTGCTGCCGCTTCTGCATGAAGATGAAGAACAAGCAATAAAGCTTGCGGAGGCAGAGCTTGCACGCTTCATGACCCAATATGAACAGCACTGGCTGACGGGCATGCGCTCGAAGCTTGGCGTCTTCAATGAGGAAGTCGAAGATGAAGCGCTGATCGAAGCGCTTATGAAGCTGATGCAAGAGCACCAAGCCGACTATACAAATACCTTTAAGGCATTGACAATCGGGAGAATGGAAGAGCTAGCTATGCATGACACCCGAGCATTCCACGATTGGCATGCAAGCTGGCAAGCAAGACTCCTAAGACAACCGCAAACCAAGCAGGAATCTGAGCAGCTGATGCGAAGCCGCAATCCTGCTATCATCCCGCGCAATCATCGGGTCGAAGAAGCCTTGGAAGCGGCAACAGAGACAGGGGATTTGCATGTGATGCTGAAGCTGGTAGAAGCTTTGGCAGATCCTTTTGCTTATTCGAAAGAACAAGAAGCATATGCTGAGCTGCCTCCGGATAATGCCTGTCCGTATCGGACGTTCTGCGGAACTTGAAGATTTCGTTCGTATTGGATTCCACATATGAAAGATTCTTCTGATTTGATAAACTTAATTTTCTGTACTTGCCTGAATACATGATTGGTTAACGACACTGTAATTCATATTACAGTGTCTTTTTTGCATGAGATTGAATTTATTATCCAATTGGATACTATAATTAAGGATATATATTCCATCTCGAAGAGTAAAGGAGGAGAGCGGGGTAACGAATGTTGGAGATTCGATGTACAGCACGTGGATTGTAAGCGTTTTATACTATTTAAGGGATGTGAATGCATTGATGCAGCAGAACAGAGTAAAAGCATGGGCCGCTTTAATTACTTTAGCATCTTTAGTCATGACTTCCTTTTTTTCATCCGTCACATTAGCAGTTTCCACAATTCAATCATCCTCATGGAGCTCCCATTCATCTTCAGGGATCGAGAAGTCAGCGCGAGTCAATGCTGGATCTCATAATCCCATTCTGGAGGATTCACAGCAAGGTGACATCCAATACGTGCGCCTAGAAGGAAGTGAATTGAAAATTGCGCACAAATACAACGCAGACAACGATATGTGGATGATCTTTGACTTTGCAGGCGCAAATGCTCTATATGGGATGAAGGAATGGCGCTTAAGCCCAAATACTAAGCCAGGTGTGAGTTCGGATCTGGATCGTTCCTCGGTGATGCTGATGCCGGATATCTCCGATTGGATCGGGCCCTATATCGTTGGTGCGGACCAGCATGGAAACGGCAAAGGGCAGGAATTTACCGGGGGCAACCATAACTACGATGGCAGCGTGAACGGCTCTGTTACGGGAAGGACACTTCGCTATGACATACGGGTTGATGGCAAAAAGCTTAAAGGCAAAAAAATTGCTTCTGCAAAGCGCATCAAGATACAAGTTGTGAATCGAATTCAAGGCTTTAATACAAAAGAAGCGGATGGCAGCGGGCGTGAGATTCTTCAAGAAGCCATTACGTATGTAATCGAAGGGGGCAAGGTCGATGTGCATGTTAAGGTCACTCCTCTAGAAGACATCACCTTGTATCGCTATTACGGTCTGCAATCTGTTAATGGAGCATGGAATCAAGACATCCGGTACTTTGCCGGCAATACGGAAGTCGCTCAGCATGAAGCATCCAAGTATAGTGATTCAGGGTCAAAAGCCGCTCATCCAGGCGTGGATCAATACTGGCTTCGATCTGCGATTCAGAACGGAACCACACATAATCTGCTTGTCTCCTTAGACCGAGAATATGGACTTGGACGGTTGGACTTTTTAGCTGATGATCAGCCAATTGCCTTTACTCAAGAATACGGTAAATCCTACTTTTTACAGGTATACAACAAAGAAGCGCACTTGAAGCGGCGCCACTCCATCGCTTGGCAGGGCTCTTATCATTTCTTTTCTACATGAACCCGAATACGCACGAATAGAAAATCAAATTGTTAAGTTTGGGGATACCAGGCCAACATGATGTTGGCGAGGGATTCCCTTTTTCAATGTGAATGAGAAAAGTATTCACGAGAGCGCTCATGGAATGCTACTTGAATTTTACAGATATGTTCATCAAAATAGAGGAAATGGGTAGCAGAAAAGGAGTATGCCGGTATGACAGACATTGCACCTAGGAATCATGTGACAATTACAGGAGAGGGTGAACGCATCATCATGTTTGCCCACGGATTTGGCTGTGACCAAAGCATGTGGAGATATATTCTGCCTTCGTTCGAGAAGGATTACCGCATCGTGCTCTTTGATTATGTTGGTTCAGGCAGATCCGATATTCATGCTTATACGCATGAGCGATACGGTTCAATTGAGGGTTATGTGCAGGATGTGTTAGAAATCATTGAGGAGCTCGACTTAGCAAATATTACGTTTGTTGGCCATTCCATTAGTGCTATGATTGGCATGCTGGCTTCAATCAAACAGCCTGATCGATTTGAAAAATTAATCATGATTGGTCCATCTCCTTGCTACTTGAATGAAGCAGATGGATATGTTGGAGGCTTTGAGCGCAGCGATATTCTTGAGCTGCTTGACATGATGGAGATGAATTATGCCGGATGGGCGAGCTTTATGGCTCCCATAGCTATAAACGATCCTGATTCCCCCAGTCTCACAGAGGAGCTCAAAAAGAGCTTTATTGCCATAAATCCGGTTATTGCTAAGCAGTTCGCTGAAGTGACCTTCTTCTCCGATCACCGTGAGCAGTTGGCATCGGCTTCTGTACCGACATTAATTATGCAATGCTCACAAGACAGCATTGTTCCTCTGGAAGTGGGCCAGTATTTGCAACGCCACTTACCTAACAGTACGTTGAGTGTAATCGAGGCTAAGGGACACTACCCGCATATCAGCCATCCGAAAGAGACGGTACAGCTTATTCAGCAATACCTGCAAATCTAGATGCACCATGCTAGGAAAGGACAGGCTTCAATGGATGATCGTATAAATAATGCTCCCTGCGGATACATCGCCATGACTCACGAGGGATTTATTCAGGAAGTGAATCACACCTTTCTAATGGAATTAGGGTATCCGTTAATCGATGTGCTGGACAAGCATATCGAGTCGTTCATGTCGACGGCGAACAAGCTGATTTTTCACTCCTATTTTTACCCTTTTATTCATCTGAATGGACATGTAGATGAGCTCTTTATAAGCCTCAAGGATTGCAGTGGCAACTCTATTCCGTATTTATTAAACGGCAGGCGCTTAGAACGCGACGGGGTAGAGGTATTTGACTGTATCTTGATGCAGATGGGGCGCCGGGTCGACTATGAACATGAACTTCGCGCTGCTAAACATCAAATGGAGGAAGCGTACAAGGAAAAGGAAACAGCCCTTGCCAAGCTGGTAACTCTGCATGCGGAGATTGAGAAGAAACAAGCCGAACTGCTGGAGATGAATGCTCTATTGCTGGAAATGTCCCATACAGACAAGCTTACCGGATTAAAAAATCGAAGATATTTTCAAGAAGCATTAGATGGATTAATCCAAGGCTATCCTGTTGATCATCAGCCATTTTCGCTGTTCATTCTTGACATTGATCATTTTAAGCGTGTAAATGATACATATGGTCACCAAATTGGGGATGATGTATTAGAGCGACTGGGCAGCATATTGAAGTCTCAGGCTCGAAAAGAGGATATAGCAGCTCGGTACGGAGGAGAAGAATTTGTTCTGCTTCTGCCTCAAGTAGATCGTGATGAATCAACAGAAATGGCGGAAAATCTCCGCCATATTGTGGCTTGTTCCATCTGGGAGACGGCAAGCATTACCGTAAGCATAGGGATAGCCACATACACGCAGGATGACACGAGTACGAGCTTGTTGAAAAAAGCGGACAAAGCGCTATACCTGTCTAAGGAGATGGGGCGCAATCGCGTTACTCACGCAATGGACCTAACTTAAATAACAAATTCTAGTAGATATAAAAAGGATGATCGCAATTGGCAAAAACGATTGTAGAAAAGCTGAATCTCCAGAAATACAAGCCTGTCCTTATCTTGCACCAACCTGAGGGTACGAGCTATTTCAACGAGTTGAACGAGTATGACATCGCTTTTGAGAAGGAAGCCTATGAGCTAATCTTTGCTTTTGTTCTGGATATGGAGTCATTAAAAACTCTCGTCAATAATGTGATCGAACAAGGATGCTTACTGAATAACGGGTATCTTTTTGCCGCATATCCGAAGAAGGGTAACAAGGTTTATTCAAGCTTCATTCATAGAGATGATCTTCTGCCTGGTCTTGGCAGCGATGAGAATGGTTACATCAAGAACAGCAATATCAAGTTTGCGAGAATGGTTGGACTTGATGAAGTATTTACCGTCGTTGGCTTCAAAGAAGATTCAAAAGGCAAACAAAAGACAATTACTGCACCAAGTCAGTGTGTGGATGATTATATGGACAAGATTCCAAGCATTGAAGAGGATCTGAAGCATGCTCCTGAACTACTTGCTGTATATGAATCGTTAACGCCGGGCTATCGTAAGGATTGGGCTCGTTATGTATATAGCGCGAAGCAGGAATCAACAAAGGAAAGGCGGCGAGAGGAAATGAAAATGATCCTGAAGGCAGGCTATAAGAGCCGAGATCTATACCGCAAGGACCATTGAAGACGGAGGGGCGACATGCTGCAGAAATTTGGATATTCTCAATATGAAAGCAAAGTGTATGAGGCACTTGTGACACATGCTGAGCCTTTGGATGCAGCCTCAATTGTCAAATATTCAGGTGTGCCTAAGGCCAAGATTTATGAAGTCATCGCACGATTAGTGGAGAAAGGGATCGTTTCAGATGCCGTATCAGGAAAGAAAAGAACGTACATCGCAATCCCGATGCAGATCGTGATCGATAAGCTGACGCACGAATTCGAACAGGATATCGAGAACCTGAGGAGGGCTGGAGAAAAGAAAGTCTATGCTGATGATCAAGTTTGGAGCTTGAAGACGGAGAGCTCGATCAAGGCGTATTTTCGAGAGTTGATAGAAGAAGCGAAGGAATCCATTGTATTGTCTATGTGGATCGATGAATTCATGGACATTGCACCGCTCCTTGAGGAAAAAGAGAAGCAGGGTTTAGAAGTAGAAGTGTTGGTTACTGGAGGGACGCCTGCTGGAGTAGCGCTATCCCATATTAATATTCTTGAGCCATCTGAAGGGCATGAGATGATTCTGGAGCAGTTTAAGCTGATCATCACAGATGGCAGCCAAGTGCTCTTTGCCGGTATGGAAGAAGGCAATTGGCAGGCGATGCGCACGATGGCCCAGCCGTTTGTAAAGTTCTTTATCGAATTCTTTTACCATGATGTCGCGCTTGCCGCCATCTCGAAGAAGTACGCCAAGGAATTAATGCAGGACAGTGACATGAAAGCACTGCTCATGCGTTTGCGTTATTAATTCGAAACATAGCCATATCCAAATTCGAGCAAAGAAAAGACCACGATGGAGCATTGCCTTGCTTCCGACGTGGTCTTTATTCATATTAAATATTAATGTCATAAATATAAGTGCTCATGATGGGTAGTAACGTTCATCATTCTGCTGCTGCAACTGATGAAGCCTGCATGGGAGGCACATCAGCACGGGATGGCTTTCGACTGATTGAGAAGATCGCTGCACCAAGTCCCAATAAGGCAATAAGACCGCCAACCCATGGCGTATTCGCGACAGAACTGCTCTCGATCACCTTTCCGCCAATAAAGGAGCCTGTAGCGATTCCAAGGTGCATGATCGAATTGTTCAAGCTAAGCTGAATATCTATCGTCTCAGGAGCCTGCTTAATTAGATAGGATTGCTGAGCAGGGGACAGCGCCCAACTCAGTCCACCCCAGATCATCATTGCAGCGATGAATACATAGATGGAAGCCTGTGACGCCAGCGTCATCATGAACAAAGAACCTGAGAAGCATACCAGCACCAATAGTATAGTTTTGGTTGGTCCCCACTTGTCAGCTAACAAACCTCCGAGACCGCCTCCTGCAACAGCTGTGATCCCAAAGAGGAAATACACAATACTCATCAGTGATGGACTGATTTCGAAGTTTGCATGAATGTACGGCGTTAAATACGCATATAGAGTCAAGTGTCCCGTAAGCATCAAATAAGAGATCAATTGTCCGCTAATGATCTTGCTTGTGCACAGTGAAGACAGCTGTTTTTTAAATGGCATGACAGGGCTTGGGGCGGTGCGCTTGAGAAGCCATGCATTAGCGATCATGGCTACGATGCTGAGTGCAGCAATCAAGATAAAAGGCGCTCTCCAGCCGTAAGCATTGCCAATCACCATGCCAATCGGCACGCCAAGTACTAATGAACCGCTGATGCCCATATAAATAATGCCTATCGCTCTGCCGCGGTGAGATTCTGGGACGAGCTGAGATGCAAGGGATATGGATAACACGATGATTACGGCTCCGCTCATGGCAGACAGAGCTCGAGCTGCAAGCGTAAGATTGTAGCTTGAACTAAACGCTACAATCAGATTGGCTACGACAAAGAATGCAAGGGCTAACAAGTACAGTTTTTTGCGTTCCAATCTAGCGGTCACATTCATGAGAATCGGGGCGGATATCGCAAAAGCAATAGAAAAGATCGTTATAAAATACCCTGCGGCACTTACCGATATATTCAAATCTGAAGCGATTAGATCAAGAATGCCTCCAACAATCAGCTCCACTGTCCCGACAACGAAAGCTGAAAAGGCAAGTAAGTATACACGAAAGTTCAAACCATACCATCCTTCCAAAAACAAAATAGTTACCACTATTATAGTAACCTAATTCGAATATCACAACCTAAATCCTAAAAAAATAAGGGTTCGATTGCTGGTAAGTAATGTTTTCCGTTCATATTAAGGGTTCTTCAAGATAGAATCAGTCAAATACATATTGAAAAATGTAACGTTAACCTTGCTTTCTCGTATATAGGTATGAATTTAGTTCCATAAAGTTGTTGCTGCAAGTAAATACCCCATCATACGTTGGACATTCCGTGGGGTTGTATATAACCAATTCTAATACAAAAGAGGGAAAGCGCCACATGAACGTTTTGCAAATGACAGATCAGGTTGAAACAAGCTATGCACGAGCAGAGCGAAGAGCAGCTGCGTATTTCTCAATCCTTCATAAGCAGGTCTTGGAACATAGCTTCATTCCCGTCCTAACCGACGATATTCACCAGTGGAAAAAGAAGCATCTCCCTCATCGCTCCTTGTTAAGCCTGTTCTCAAGAAAGAAGAAGCGCCCGGATTCCAAGGACTATGAGCGGACCATTCAATGGCTTGACTACATGGGCAAGCTCGATGATTATTTGGATCGCAGTGTATCTTATATTTATATGAGGGATCTAGGCAAATCTTTGGATTCGCCTGCAACACGAAGTCGAATTAGCAGCGTGGTTGCAGATGTCAAGCGGCACCTAAAGGCGTCAACACGTCAAAATGTATCACAATCAGATGCATTAAGCCTTGGTTGGATCTATCGCAGAGCCCAAAAATTAGGCATCGAGTCCGCGGTAATCTGGCTTATTGATAAGTTGAAGCAGGTAGGAATGAACCTGCCCAAGGAATTGAATGCTGAGCATGCGGAACGCAAGCTATTGAAGATCATCCTTGGCGTTGTGATTCATGTCTTCGAAGAGATGGAACCGGATATCAGCTATGAAGAACGTGCGCAGAAGCTTAGTGAAGCCATTCATTTGGGATACGCATATGGACTGACCTATCCCTTTATTGACGACCTGCTTGATTCCAGCGCGCTTAACGAGCAGGAAAAGCAGCAGTATTCCGCCATGATTCGAGAAGCGCTGCTTACTCGGAAGGTGCCTCCGTTGGGGAAGCTCGGGAACATCGGCTTGCAATGGATACGGTATGTGCATGCTGAGTTGAGCGAGGCTTTTGAATACATGAAGAACTATCAAGCTCAGGACACGGTGGAGACCTTCTTTGAGCAGTCCTATGTGTTCTTCCAATCTCAGGAGATCGACCGAGCGAAGGATCTTGGCTGCAGCACATACACGAATGAAGAGCTCTACATTCCCGTTATCATCAAGTCTTCCTCATCACGGTTGATTGTGCGTTCTGTCATTGGCGCTCCACTAGACGAGGCATTCGATCATCGAACGTTCTACTACGGCATTTACAATCAGCTGGCAGATGACTTCGCAGATATGTTCGAAGATCTGGAGAATGGCGCAGTGACGCCTTACACGTATTATTTAACCTATCACGAAGAACGACCTGATCTTATCAATCCTTTTGAGTGCTATTGGGCGGTTATCTCACATCTGATACATCATATTCACCACTCAGATGCGACAACACGCGAAGTCATATTAGATCGTGCCATTAATGGACTCAAGCGCTGCAAGGAACGGCTCGGAGCCAGGAAATATGAAGAAGTCATGGCGCTGTTCACGAGCAGGATGACCCCATTTAACGAATTCGTGCAGCTAATGGTGCAGAAGGCCGATGATGTGGATTTCTTCGATAAGCTGCTGCGAGATCAGCTCATTCAGGTGCTAAGAAGTGATCGTGCAGGCAAGAACGAATTTATCGCTAAGGTGAATGGGCTTCGAGCGGAGATCAACAACATCCTGCCTATTGAGAAAGAGAGTGGGATTGCACCCATGAAGGAGCCGCTTATTGATGCAGCGAATTACAGCTTGGAAGGCGATGGGAAGCGAATCAGACCCATCGTAAGCTGGATCATGGGCGTAGAGGAATATGGGCTTGAAGCACATCGAATATATCCGCTCCTGCGATCCATTGAATATATGCATACCGCATCGTTGATCTTCGATGATCTTCCATCCCAGGACAATGCCTCCACTCGAAGAGGCCGTCCAACCCTGCATGAAGTGCATAACGTCGCTACAGCAGAGCTTACTGGCCTGCTCTTAATCCAGCGCGCGATTAAGGAGCAGTCCTCGCTTCATGACTTTGATCCAAAGGCGGTGCTTGCACTGATGCAGTACTCTGCTGAGAAGACAGAAGAGATGTGCATGGGGCAGGCAATGGATATCCGCTCCAAAGGACAACAGCTGACCTTGGAAGAGCTTAATATGGTCTGCTTCTACAAGACCGGGATCGCATTCGAAGCCTCGCTTATCATGCCTGCGATTCTTGCCCAAGTGCCGGACTCAGAGCTTGATGCGCTGAAGAAATATGCGTATCATGCTGGGATCGCCTTTCAGATCAAGGATGATCTGCTGGACAAGGAGGGGGACATGCATACGTTAGGCAAACCAGTCGGCCAAGATGAAGAGAACAATAATTCCAACTTTGTATCTATCCTTGGTCAGGATGGCGCTCGCAAAGCAATGTGGGAGCATTATTGTCTGGCAGTGGAAGCGCTGGAAGGATTGCCTCGCCCTGTTACCTTTCTAAGCCATCTGCTGGACTTTTTCGTGAATCGCAATCGTTAATTGCTTAGCTATAAATGGCCGGTCAATCCACGGCATAGTTGTTATTTTATTAAGCGTTGGGCGTCTTCCAACGCTTTATTCTTTATAGAGATCAAGCATAGCCATAATAACGAAAAGGAACGTTAATGACGTCAGGAATTGTCTTGTTTCTTGTGTAAGATGAAGATGTCAAACGAAGAGCAAGGTTACACCATAACAAAGGCAAAGGGGAGATGATCATGGCGCGCAAGCTTATTCTTTTTATTGCTGCTAGTCTAGACGGATACATCGCCAAGGAAGGGGATGATTTGGAGTGGCTGCTTCATACTGAAGGCGAGGGCGATAACGGGTATATGGAGATGTATGAACGAATCGATACGGTCATCATGGGCAAGAGAACCTATGATTATGTGATGGAACATACCGACTCATTTCCTTATCCAGATAAGACATGCTATGTATATTCAAATAGTGAGAAAGGGACCAATGAGCATGTGGCGTTTGTTAATGAGGATGTCGTGTCTTTTACGCATAAGCTGCAGCAAGAAGAAGGTTCGAATATTTGGGTTGCAGGAGGCGCAGCCATTCTTGATGCATTTATGAAAGCACGGCTGATTGATGAGTACATCATCACCATAACACCGCATATCTTAGGATCTGGCGTTCCTTTGTTCCTCGTGAACAATCCAGAAATTCATCTGGTATTAAAAGAAACGAAGCGCTATGGACAATTTGTCCAAATGCACTACGAAGCGAAATAAAACGTTCTACAAAACAGGCAAAGGCATTGGATCTGATCCAATGCCTTTACCGCGCTGATCAGCTTAAGCTGTGTCTGCTGCAAGACTGTATGCTTTTCGATGCGAGCACCTTTCAGATCCGTTCCAAAAAGATTTGCGAGGGACTCTCCTTCGTACCTTGGAACTTATTTATATCCATATTTCTATATTTGGATGCAAGCGAAAAAATTCACTATACATATATTCTTTGAAATATTTTTTAGCGCGCATCTGAATAGTGACACACAAGGTGTCACTATTGGTGTGCTATTATAATGCTCAGATGGCATCATGTTCAATGAGCGAAGGGAGGAGCGTTCGAAAGTGAGACGAATGGATCGCTTGATTGCGATTGTGATCGCATTGCAGCAGCGCAATGCCTCTGCGCAAATGCTTGCCGATCAGCTTGAGGTGTCCAAGCGAACGATTATGCGTGATATGCAGACACTTGCTGAGATTGGTGTGCCCGTGTATGCAGAAGCGGGGGCAGCAGGAGGCTACCGCTTGGCGGAGAGCTACCGGCTTCCTCCCCTGCAGCTTGATGTGCAAGAAGTGTTAACCGTCCTTGTAGCTCTTCAGTCCCTGACAGCGTATGCAGACACCCCTTTTAACGAAGAGCGTTGGACCGTCATGGACAAGCTTCGGGACATTCTGCCGAGCGACGCACTCAAGCAGGTGGAGCCACTACTTGATGTTATGCATGTTGAAGTGCCTAAGCGCTCGTATAAGGCTCCGTTGTTAAATGAACTTCTGGACTACTGTGCACGAGCGGAGTGGATGAATGGACTTTACCGTTCAGAGAAGCACCACCGCTGGCTCGTCTTGCATCCGAGGAAAGTATATGCCGAGCATGGCTTCTGGTATTGCGAAGCATACTCTTCTTTGCATGGCGAAGTACGAATTTTTCGAGCGGATCGATTTGAAGAACTGCAACCCGCCCAAGCTCAAGACTATCCTCCTAAGGCAGATACAACATTGCAAGCAGCGAGGAACAGCCAGACCTCGATACGGATCAAGGCCTTATTAACCTATAGAGGCATGCTGCTGGTTGAGCAGGATCCTCATTTTGGAGAAAACGTGCAGTTAGTGGGTGAGGAGCAATGGGAGGTGGAGTTTGATTGTCCAGAATCCGATTGGAGATGGGCGATTCGGTTCTTCTTTGGGCTTGGGATTGATGCACATGTGGTAACACCAGATGCCTTGCGAACAGAGATATTCAACCTTTCTCAGCAGTTATGTGAGCGGTATCAGGTACGCTCGGACAATAAGTAAGACAAATCGAATGAACTAGATATTTGAAAGGAGCAAACATGATGAATGGAGTATCCCAGATTCGCGAGCATTTGCTTGAGGAATTAGAGCTGTGCGTTCGAACCGTTGAGACGCTGCTTACGAAGGTAGCAGAGGAGGAGTGGAGCTATCGACCGACAGAGAATATGCGCAGCTTGTTTGAACTGGTTCATCATCTAATCTCAATTCCCATAACCGACCTTGCCATCCTGCAGGAGCGATCCCAGGAGGAAGTCGTGGAGGTTGAGGAACGGTATGTTCATCTAAAGAATCCTCATGACATGGCTGTACAATACCGATCCAATTATGAGGTTCTTCGTAACTATATGCTTGGCCTAACGGAAGACGAACTGCTGCATAAGGCGACAAAAGCGTTTTATCTCGAACACAGCACGCTCCAGATCAAATGGTTGATCGAGATAGTCACCCATTCCTATCACCATCGATCCCAGCTTTACAATTATTTGAAGCAGTCCGGTCATGATCTTCACTTCTCTTTGCTATATGGGGGATAAGTCTATCCATGCTTATCGATTAGCGATTCAAGGAAACTATTGCATTCGTGGTAAGAGAAAACCGCTTCTAAAGGGAGTATTTCATGACAGAAGAAATGTTAGTAGAGATTCTCAGTCAGTATAATGTGCATTCACCGACCATTTCCTTTATTCGACATAATGAAAATAGAACTTACAAGGTAACAGATGCCGATGGCCAGTCCTTCTTGCTTCGAATCCATCAGCCTTTCAAGGAAGGCATGACTGGCCTGCAGCATACCTATTATGGCTTGCTGGAAGAACTGAACATGTTGGATGCTCAGAAAAAGCACGGCAGAATGCCTGCATATCAGACGCCGCTTCGCAATTATGAAGGCCAATGGATTACGACCATTACGGATGAAGGCAGCCCTATCCATTGTTCGCTATTAACCTGGTTGGACGGAAGAGACCTTCGTAAGGAAGATATGGAGGAACGCGACCTAGTTCGGCAGCTAGGTTCGCAAATTGCCGAACTGCATGACTTCTTCCGTGATTATGAATCACACGGAATGAAGCATCGACCATCCCAAGATATCGAGTATAACGAAAGTCTTATTGCAGCGATCAAGACAGGGGCTGAGCTTGGATTATTCCAAGAGTCTGATGTAACCACAATAGAACAATGCATACAGCTCATAAATGCTCGACTGAAGCAGATCGGTAAAACAAGAGAAACATGGGGGATGATTCATGGTGATCTAGGCATGGGAAATGTCATCATGACCACGACAGGCACACTTAGCTTTATCGATTACGGCTTTTTTGGGTCTGGCTATTACAGTACAGATGTAGCAATGGGAGCGCTCATGGTTCCCCCTGCATTAAGAAACGTATTTCTCGAAGGCGTTTATGGATGTTCACGTCCGCAAGACGAAGAACGCATATTGCTTGAAGGCATGATGCTCATCTCCATCATTGGTTTCTACGCTTTCCACATGGGAAATGAGAAGATGTATGAATGGATGCAAGAGAGACTGCCCAAGTTGTGTACGGAATATTGCCTGCCATACCTATCAGGAGAATCGATCTTTTATCGGGTGTAAGGGCATGTTGCGATGCACATGGAAAAGCCGACTGAAGCTTATTGTGCAGGAGTCCGTTGTGCGAGGTAAGATAGTGTATTACATAACGTTAATTGGCACATAATACAATTTGCTGTTTAACGTATTAGTTTGTTATGCAGCTATTACCTGAAAGGACTATCACAATGAACTGGAGCTTAATCGGACAAACCATTTTAATCTACATCGCTGGTGTTGCGCTTCTGCGAGTGAGCGGCCGAAAATCGATTTCACAAATGACCATACCCGAAACAGTAATCATGATCGCCATTGGAACCTTGCTGATACAGCCTGTTACAGGAAGAGGGCTGTGGACCACCTTTGGTGTGGCTGCAGTATTAGTTATCGCTCTGCTTATAACGGGTATCATTCAGCTCAAATCAGATCGTCTAGAATCCCTCATCTCTGGCAAGGCTGTTTCAGTTATTGAGAATGGGACGATTCATGTACAAAATCTAAGGAAACTTAGACTTTCCGTTGATAAATTAGAAACGCGCCTGCGTCAGCATGGCATAGCGAATATTGGGGATGTCGAATGGGCCGTGCTGGAAGTTAATGGACAATTAGGTTATTCACTTAAGCCTGATATGCAGCCCGCTACAAAGAAAGATATACATGAACTGATTAAGCTTATCGATGCTAAGCTCAACGACCACACATTGCAAGGCACGAAGAGAACAAGTTCGGCTCCATTATTTACTGAAGTTGTCCGAAAAGAAGATCATTCTCCATCTGATCCCTTGCAATAGGTGGATGGTTGAATAGATGCAATCACTAAGCTTATATCATAAAAGCCTCATTAAAGATCTTACTCAATGGTCAATCCTACGAGTAACATCTTTATTGTGTCAGCAAGCTAGCATAATGCTTCCATTGTTCACGCATAGGATTGCAGAAGCTGATGCAACGCTTGCTTCACATCACCTTCATACAGACCGCCATGATAGCAGATGAGATGTTCGGCATCATATTGGCCCAGCCGTTCAACTGATGCTATCGCTTGATCCATATCAAGTGTAAATTGCGGATTAGCGATATCTAGCACGCCATTCTCAATGACTACCGCATCTGCCGCAATGATCGTCTTGCTAGAGGGAAGATACAACGATATATGTCCGGGCATATGTCCAGGCGTATGAATAATTTCAATTCCTCCACACCATGGGAGAATCTCTCGATCTGCCACAATCCGATCAACTGGCGCATGCTCCATCGCTTGCAAGTAGGAGATAAACGCCTTCGCCCCCGGCTTGGCAGCGTCAGGCAATGCATCTAATGTCGATTCCGCCTGCTCAAGGCGAAGAGATTTGCACGTTCCATTGATGTAGGGTGCGTCTTGTTCATGAGCAATAATATCAATCTGAGGATAGGAGCGCTTGATCGCTGCCAAAGCTCCCATGTGATCGATATCATGATGAGAAACAATGAGCTTGGTCAGAGATTGTAACGATAATTGATGCTTGGCAAGGGCTTCATCCAATAGAGAGGTGAAGCCGGGATAACCGCAATCCACAAGAATGCAGTCCTCCTCATCATGAATGAGTACAGGGGTAAGGATGGATTGTTGTCCGCTATTCTCAAATGATAGGGGGAGCAGATGATAGTTTTTCATAAGTGCCTCCTCTTTGTGCTTATGCAATTCACATTAAAAGTCTTGTTAAGCTTAACACAGTTGGACATAATCTTCACATTGCATACGATAGAAAAGGCAGCTGGGCGACAGTGTTGAAGTCCTGTTTGTGCAATGATATTCTGCGCTGTTCAATACTTCTATGCCCTTATACGGTATTCGACTATCTGTCTATGAATCCGCCACGTTCTGTGAAGATGCTCTGCAACGATTAAAGGATTTGAATGTCCTTATTTTTCAAAAGGTTGACTGATTCAGACAAAGACGAAAGGCACATGCTCTAGTAGAATCAAGCTCAAGATGAGTACATCCGCTTGAATTCGAAAGGGGCAGATATATTGAACACAGCGATAAAAAGAGTACATGTCGTATTCAAAACGCATTTAGATATTGGATTTACCGATATGGGACAAAATGTCGTGGATCGCTATATGCAAGGATTCATCCCGCAAGCGCTAGAGCTTTCTGAGCAGCTTGCAGACGAAGAAGGAAACGTAAAGTTCGTGTGGACGACAGGATCATGGTTAATTCATGAATTTCTTGAGCATGCTGACCCAGACATGCGCTCCCGGATGGAAGCCGCTATCAAAGGAGGGCGGATCGCTTGGCACGGACTGCCTTTCACGACGCATACAGAGATTATGGACAAACGACTGTTTGAATTCGGTCTTTCGATCTCAAAAAAGCTGGATTCACAATTCAACAAGCAGACGATTGCAGCCAAAATGACCGATGTTCCAGGACATACTATTGCTATCGTGCCAATGCTTGCGAAGCAGGGCATCGAATATTTGCATCTAGGCGTTAATATGGTCTCGAAGAATCCCAAGGTGCCAAGCATGTTTGTGTGGCGTGCGGCAGATGGGTCGGATATCATTGTTCACTATGCCGACAGCTATGGCAAGCCCTTTCAGATGGAAGGGCTTGAGGATGCGCTGTATTTCGCTCATACGCATGATAATCATGGACCCTCGTCGATGGAGGAAGTACGTGAGTTGTTTGCACAGCTTCAGCTTGAGTACCCAGAGGCAGAGATTATCGCGTCGACCTTGGATGCATTCGCTGAGAAGCTTCGCGGCATCAAGGATCGCTTGCCAGTAATACACGAGGAGATCGGCGACTCATGGATTCATGGAATCGCTTCTGATCCATGGAGGATTGCAAGATATCGAGAATTGCTGCGGCTAAGAGACAAGTGGGTTGCTTCAAGTCAGCTGGATCCAGATAGCGAGGCCTTTGCGCAATTTTGCAATCGTTTGATGCTAATTCCCGAACACACCTGGGGACTGAACAATTCCGTGTATCTTGCTGACTTTACCAACTATTCCGCTGCCCAGTTTGCGGCTGCTAGGTCGAGAGATCTAGTCGAGAATGACAAACGAAAGAAATACGAGTACTTGACAGGACAAATAGGCATGGAACGAACCTACAGTCATTACGAGAGCTCATGGCAGGAGCAGCGCGATTATTTGAAACATGCTATTCAAGCGCTTCCTGATGAGCTTGCTTGCGAAGCGGCTGCAAGGCTTGAAGCAATGAGCACACCGTTTATCTCACCTGCGGTGGCAAATGAGCGCTTACTCGAGATGGATGAGCAATATGAACTCGGACAATTCACAGCCAGCTTTGCTCCAGACGGCTCGATCAATTGCTTGATTGACATCAACGGCAAGCAATGGGCGAACAGCTCACACCGATTAGGTGTCTACACCTATGAAACGTTCAGCAAAGAAAGCTATGACCGCTTTTTCAAAGAATATATGACCAATCTCGATATTCATCATGGCTGGGCAGACAATGACTTCGGCAAGCCTGGCATCGAATATGTCAAGCCTAGACCCGAGCATCGCAGCACACCGCCATCCTTACGTTCGCTGAAGCTCGAGCAGCTGCCCGAATATGACAAGGTAACAGCCGAGCTGAAGCTTTCGGCTGAGGTATGCGAGCAATATGGGGCTCCGCGTAAATTAGTCATCGTGTATACGTTCTATCGAGACGAGCCCATCGTGGATATTGCCTTGCTCTGGAGCGAGAAGCAAGCGTGCAGGCTCCCTGAAGCGAGCTGGTTCTCATTTGTGCCTGCTGTCGACAATCCGAATGCATGGCTGCTTGATAAGATGGGGGAACGGATCTCTCCGCTCTCCGTCGTAAAAGACGGCAATCGCAATATGCACGGTGTTGAGTCCGGGCTGTATTATGATGCTGCAGACGGCTCTGTTGTCATAGAGACGCTGGATGCTCCTCTCGTATGTCCTGGAGAAGCAAGACTGCTTCAATTCGACAACACGTATGCACCGTTATCAGGCGGTTTCCACTTCAATTTGCATAACAATGTGTGGGGCACGAACTTTATGATGTGGTTTGAGGATGATATGCAATTCCGATACCGATTAACCCTGAACAGTACGGTTTAATTACTGCAATATCATCATCATCTTAGCTTAATGTGATAGCAAGTCCAAGGTTCTTAGGAGCCTCGGACTTGCTTTTTTATGGTGTACCTCCTGTTAGCGGTTCGAACATCTTCAATGATGTGGCGAAAAGACGAGTTTACACTACAATTCTACCTATAAATGGAGGCTGACCTTCGATATAATAGGAGTATTCATCCATATTATTAGATAATTGTGGAATCTTACGCCATTGCAGTTGCATCATAATGAAGGAGCGTGCTGATATGAGTAACAAAATAAAAGTTGGAGTTATCGGCTTGGGCGCACGCGGCAGCAGCTTGCTTGAAGGAGTCATTCTTCAGACTCCAGATGTTGAAGTTGCGGCTGTGTGCGATATCTATGAGGATCGAACCGAACATGCAGCGAAGGCAGTAGAACGATCTTTGGGAGTCCGCCCATTTACGACTCAGCAATATGAAGAAGTACTGGCTATAGAAGACATCAATGCCATTGTTGTCTGCACCTCTTGGGATGCGCATATCGAGATTACGATTGCGTCAATGGAAGCAGGGAAGTATGTCGCATCCGAGGTAGGCGGCGCTTATTCTGTTCAGGAATGCTGGAGATTGGTGGAGACGTACGAGAGAACCAAGGTGCCTTGCATGATCCTTGAGAACTGCTGCTATGGCAGAGAAGAGCTTATGGTTCTTAACATGGTTAAACAAGGGGTGTTTGGCGACATCGTTCATTGCTCTGGCGGCTATCAGCACGATCTGCGAGATGAGATTGCCTATGGACGTGAGAATCGCCATTACCGCTTAAACGAATATATGAATCGCAACTGCGAGAACTATCCAACGCATGAGCTTGGACCAATTGCCAAGGTGCTGGATATCAATCGCGGGAATCGCATGGTATCCCTTGTCTCCGTCGCTTCAAAGGCAAGCGGCATGAAGGAGTATATCAAGCAGCATAAGAGCGATGATGAAGCCCTTATGCATGCAGAATTCAAGCAAGGCGATGTGGTAACGACTCTGATCCAATGCGCGCGTGGAGAAACCATCGTCCTTACATTGGACACAACCTTGCCAAGATATTATTCTCGTGGATTTACCGTACGTGGCACTAAGGGAATGTTTATGGAGGAGAACAACTCGATCTTCATCGATGGCATTCATGACCACAATGTGGAATGGAGTCCACAATGGGGGAATGTCGAAGGCTTCAGAGAGCAATATGAGCATCCGATCTGGAAAAAGTACTTCGAGGAGGGTGTGAAGGCAGGCCATGGCGGCATCGACTGGCTGGTATTCGCGGACTTCTTTGATAGTGTGAAAAATAAAACACTGCCACCGCTCGATGTCTATGATATGGCGTCATGGATGTGCATCTCTGCCTTATCAGAAGAATCCATCGCCCTTGGCGGCCAACCTGTTGCCATTCCTGACTTTACGAATGGCAAATGGACTAAACGTTAAATACGCTTGAATTGAATGTATTGAACTTTGGCATGCTGCATAATGACTCTTCTCGTTCAATACTTGAAAGACTAGTCTGGTTATGCAGGCAAATGAAAATGCTGCCACGGGGGTTCTCGTCCTTTTACTAAGATGAGAGCCTCTTTTTTTGTAGATGAGGAAATGATCGATCAGGCTGCTGCAAGATTCTTAGAAGAAAGCGAGTTGTTTGACATCGTAAGTGCTAACCAATATATCGCCTAGTGCTGCTGGTGCTTGAGGACCAGGCCGTTTCTATGCAGCAAGACTGATCTCGTAGTCTTCATGAACCCCCGATATTTATGACATTCAATCTTGGCACATACAAGGTTCTCATCTTAAATAGATAGAGGTGGATTACAATGGCAAGCAAGGATCATACGAAACCTAATATTTTGTTTATATTGTCTGATGATCAAGGTCCGTGGGCTATGCGTTGTGCCGGTAATTCTGAGTTGATTACACCTAATTTGGATCGGCTGGCTCTCACCGGCATTCGCTTTTCGAACTTTTTTTGTGCTTCTCCTGTATGTTCTCCTGCTCGTGCAACGCTTCTGACTGGGCGCATCCCATCCCAGCATGGTGTACACGATTGGATTGCAGATGGGGATATGGGAGCTGATAACACGATCGGGTGGCTAAAACAAGAAAAAATCATCGAATATTTAAAAGGAATGACGGGATATACCGATATTCTAGCAGCTCACGGCTGGAAATGCGGTTTGAGTGGCAAGTGGCATTTAGGCGATAGCCGAAAGCCTCAAAAAAGTTTTGAGTCTTGGTACGTTCACCAATGCGGAGGAGCAGCTTACTATGGGGCTCCCATGATCAGGGAGGGAAAGGTAATCAATGAAGAGCGATATATTACAGATGTAATTACGGATGAAGGATTAGCGTACATGAACAAGATGCTGGAAAATGAGAACCCGTTCTATCTTGGTGTCCATTATACTGCGCCGCATGCGCCTTGGCAGAATAACAATCATCCTGAACACTATTTGTCGATGTATGAGAATTGTCCTTTTGAGAGTGTTCCACCTCTTAAAAACGATGATCTTCGAGATCAACTAAAAGGATATTATGCCTCTATTACGGCCATGGATGCCAATATAGGCCGATTGGTGGATTGGCTGGAAGAAAAGGGGCTGCGAGAAAACACTTTGATTATTTTTACAAGCGATAACGGCTTTTGCTTTGGCCATCATGGTGTTGTAGGCAAAGGAAATGCCACTCGACCTGTCAATATGTACGAGGAATCGGTGAAGGTTCCTGCTATTTTCAGTCATCCTGGGCGCATTCCCATGAATGCTGTAACGGATGCACTTGTAAGTGCCTATGATTTTATGCCCACCCTCCTCGATTATGTTCAATTGCCCTTTCCGGAAGGGGAAAGCCTTCCTGGAAAGTCTTTTAAGAAGCTGCTTCTTGGTGATTCGATGAAAGAACGAGATCATTTGGTCGTTTACGACGAGTACGGACCAGTGAGGATGATAAGGGAAAAGGAATGGAAATACGTTCACAGGTACCCCTATGGACCGCATGAACTTTATGACATCTTAAATGACCCCGGTGAGCGTGTGAACCTGATAGATGCAGAGGAACAGCAAGATACAGTTGCAGCCATGAAAGCGAAGTTAGAGCATTGGTTCGTAAAATATGTAGATCCTCATCTGGATGGAACTCACGAGCCGGTGACAGGGGAGGGGCAGATCGGATTGGCAGGGACTGCGGGCAAAGGTCAGCCTGCTTTTAAATAAACATAATGAGCTGCACGTGCTGGAATCATTGTTATCGAAATCATAGAAGACAAAAACGAGCCTTAGGATCAGTTCTTGGGCTCGTTTGTCGTTTACGCAAGTATCAATTTCCTTGAAGAGGAAGCATCGGGGATCATGCATCGTTTTTCAGTGCCTTTTTGTAAATAAGGTTAATAAGGAACTTCGCTTCATTGTTATCTTCCCTTTACAACAGAGGCAGGATGCCCTGCCATACGCAATGCAAGATGTCCTGCATGCGGTCTTCTTCGCTGTTGATCGCAATAACGGCTTCCTTCTCCGGAATGATGATGCAAAATTGCCCGTGTGCTCCGTCTGCCCGATAAGCATTGTGCGAGCACATCCAGAATTGATAGCCGTAGCCCATGCTCCAATCCAGACTACCCGCATTCGCGATATGCCTCCTAGTCGCAAGCGCAATCCATTCTTCGGGAACCAATTGCTGACCCTGCCAACTACCTCGCTGCAGCAGCATCTGCCCAAATCGACTTAATTCCTCATTACTGATCGATAAACCAGCGCAGCCTAGCGTAACACCGAGCGGAGAGCTCTCCCAGTCTACATCCTTCATTCCAAGCGGCTCGAACAAGCGCGGCCTTAAATATTCCTGCACGCTGCATCCAACGCAGGCTTGAACAATCGCAGACAACATAAACGAATCACCACTGCTGTATGTGAATCGACTGCCCGGACTGCGATCGAGAGGCAGTGACATATAGTACTTCACCCAGTCTTTTTCTGTAAGCGCCGCTCGTTCTTCCGCCCATAACGGAGGAGAGTCATGACCGCTGCTCATCGTGAGCAAATGCTTTACTGTAATCCTGCTTGGTTGATGAGAAGGAGCTGCCGCCTTGACCAATTCCGCATATGCAGGGAACACTTCGCCTAATGTCGTATCAAGCGACAGCTTATGATTGGCTATGGCCAATCCGACGGCCATGCACGTAAAGGATTTGCTAATCGAGTGCTGAGGACGGCGAACATCGGCAGTTTGATCCCATGAAGCGACTTGTTCGCCTTGTCTCCATACACGGACAGAATGGATATGGAATGCCGCCTGTCTAATATCAAGCAAAAAACGATCGAGGATAGCTGTCATTCTTGAGTCCTTCTTTCAAATTAATCAATTCTGCCTTGAAATAAACGAGTTCTATTCTTCAATATCGAAACGTTTAGATTATCCTTCATAAAGATTATAGATCTTACATGTAATTCAAGTCAATGATCATTTTGTAATCGCTTGCACAAAGAAATAAATGTATCATAATTGTCATTTGAACTAATTTATGGTTCTATTAACCGTTGTTTCCGGTTAGGCCGCATTTCATTCAAAAAATAATGATTGACAGCCTTGCATCGGCAGCGCTATGATTTAGTCGAAACGATTCGATTAATCGCTTTCATTCCGTCAATGCCGTGTTCAGCAACGTTCTTCGAAGACAACAATCCGAACACTTGATTCACTATTTTCTAACATGAAAGGGATTCCATATGGCACATATAACGATAGAAACAGGCTCAACCACCTTATGCATGTCGACAAGCATCCATGTCATCTATCCGTTGGAATCGCGATTACCACCATCCAGCACCCTCTACTTGCTGCATGGTGCAGGTGATAATGCTAGCACGTGGCAGCGGTTGACAACGATAGAGATGTACGCGCAAAAGCATAACTGCACCGTCATTATGCCAGAGGCGAATCGAAGTTATTATGCGGACATGAAGCATGGCCTCAATTATTTTGACTATATGACAAAAGAACTTCCTGAGCTGTGCGCTCATCTGTTCCACATCAATACAAGCCCTGAACATACTTATATTGCCGGCTTATCGATGGGAGGCTATGGAGCATTGAAATGCGCGCTTACTTATCCAGAGCAGTATGCCAAGGCTGTGTCCCTATCCGGTGTGACCGATATTCAAAAACGAATATTGGATCCTGAGATGCCCGAGCGAATGAAAAAGGAAATGCAGGCTGCCTTCGGTCTAGAGCTTATTGTCGAGCCAGAGTCCGATCTGTATCAGTTGGCTGCCAAGAGAGCAAGCGAACAAGGAAATCTTCCATCTATTATGTGCTGTTGCGGCTCTAGTGATCCTTTCATCGCGATGAACCGATCGTTTGCAGCTTATATGCAGGACACCCGCTTTGAATTTCAATATGTTGAAGGTTCTGGAACCCATGATTGGCTATTTTGGGAGGAGCATTTGAAGACAGCTTTTACGTTTTTATTTGAAGACCAGCAATAGAGAGAGAGGGGAGATGTGCTTTGAAGTCAGCTGCAATAGAGGAATCGAATGGCGATGGGAAAGGGAGCTCCAAGATAAAGACGCTCCTATCAGAAATCTGGAAGCACCGCATGGTATACACACTGCTCATTCCAGGACTGATCTGGTTGATTGTGTTCGCTTACATGCCGATGGGCGGGTTATCGCTAGCTTTCAAGGATTATAAAGCCAATCTGGGAATATGCGGGAGCCCGTGGGTAGGATTCGAGAATTTCACTTATGTATTTCGTGATCCAGCCTTTATCGACGCCGTGTGGAGAACGCTCTACATCAACATTATTAAGCTGTTTATCCAGTTTCCGTTCCCGATTCTAGTGGCATTAATGCTCAATGAATTGCGGATGCGGCGAACGAAGAAACTGTTCCAAACCGTGCTTACGTTCCCGCACTTCCTGTCTTGGATTATCGTATCTGGGGTTGTCATCAACGTGCTCGCTTACGACGGACTTGTCAATAGCGCCTTGGCTATGATGAATCTGCCGACCATCAATTTCCTAGGTTCTGAGAAGATGTTTGTACCGATGATTATTTTCACCGATATTTGGAAGTCAACCGGCTGGGGTGCGATCATATATCTTGCTGCCATATCGGGTATTGATCAGGATCAATTCGAATCAGCGGAGATAGACGGCGCTTCACGGATGCAGCAGATGTTCAGGATTACACTGCCTAATATTCTTCCAACGGTAACCATCATGTTTATTCTCTCGGTGGGCGGACTCATGTCCTCAGGCTTTGACCAAATCTTCAACTTGGCAAATGCAGCAACCAAAAATGTGTCCGAAGTGCTTGATGTGTATATTTATCGGATCACATTCCAATCGGCAACCGACTTTTCCTTCTCGACGGCAGTCAGCTTATTCCGTTCACTCGTGAACATGATTTTGCTGCTGCTTGCTGACAGAGTCGCCAAGATGATGGGCGGAGACGGCCTATTCCGTTAAGAAAGAGGTGATAACCATGAGCGCAACCGTCAAGTCAACAACGAAATACAAGAAGGGCAAGATGACAGCACTGGATTACTTCCTACTTATTGTGCTGATTATTGCCGCCTTGCTGATCTTAATTCCATTCTTGAACGTCATTGCAATATCGTTCTCAACACCAAAAGAATACGCGGATAACCCATTAATGATCTTCCCTAAGCACCCGACGCTAGCTTCCTATAAGGCCTTGTTCTCAGATGGCAGCATTTTGACAGGGTATTGGAACACGATCAAACTGCTGCTCGCTGGTCTTCCGCTTAGCTTGTTTTTGACGAGCAGCATGGCTTATGGATTAAGCAGAAACAAATTTCCCGGCAAAAAGCTTATCTTCTTCTTAGTGCTCTTTACGATGATCTTCAATGGCGGTATTGTTCCGCTTTACTTGGTTATGAAGACGCTTCACCTTACAGGCTCGCTGTGGTCTGTAATTCTGGTAGGAAGCTTCAGTGCTTTCAACATGATTTTGATGATGAACTATTTTCAAAGTCTTCCCGAGTCCCTGATGGAATCTGCTCGGTTGGACGGTGCAGGGGAATGGAGAATTCTTGTTTCGGTCGTCTTGCCACTGGCCGCGCCGATTATGGCGACCATTACCTTGTTCTATGGCGTAGCATACTGGAACAGCTGGTACGATGCCATGATCTTTCTACGCAAGGCAGAGCAGCTGCCGCTCCAGAACGTCTTGCGCGCTATCATCGTGGAGTCATCAACGAACGCATCGAATGCGTCCAGTGTCGATGCTGTGGGCAAGCAGGCCTTCTCTACAGGAATGAAGATGGCAGCGGTATTTGTCACGATGGTACCAATTATGTGCTTTTTCCCAATGCTGCAGAAGCATTTCGCGAAAGGGGTATTAACAGGGGCAATCAAGACCTGATTAATGCGATAGATATAGGTTTTGTATCAAAATCTAATCAACAAGGGGCTAAAAAACATGAAAACGACAACCAAACTCTCATGGAAATCCTTAGTCGCACTCACCATCTGCTTGACGATGCTGCTTGTCAGCGCATGCTCCAATCAAGCATCGGAAGGCAGCAATGAGAAGGACAGCAGCGGAGCCTATAAAGATAAGCTGAAGATCTCCGTGGCCAGTACGATTAACTTGAAGGATGGCGAGCTCGACAACAAGTTCCATCAATATTGGATGGATAAGTTCAATCTGGAGTGGGATTACAACTACGTCGAATGGGACTCATGGGGCGAGAAGCTTCGCTTGTGGATCAACTCCGGCGATCTGCCTGATGTTGCAGCTTGGAACTATATCCACGGGGATGCCATGAACTATATTGACCAAGGTCTGCTCTACAAATTCCCTGATGATTGGAAAGAACGCTGGCCGAATGTTGCAGCAGCTTATTCATTGACAGGGCTAGGCGATAAGCTTGAGGAGCTGAAGGGCGGCACCTATATCCTGCCTCGACCTGTGTACTATGAAAACAAGCCCGCAGATCCGCTCGTGAACCAAATTGGAGTTATCGCGCTTCGCAAGGATTGGGCCGAGGCTGTCGGGTTTGAATTAAAGGATGTATATACCACCTCCGAATTGATGGATTATGCGCGTCTTGTTAAGGAACAGGACCCTGGCAAGGTAGGCTCTAGTTTGGTTCCAATCTCTTACAACGCTGCAGATGCGCTCACGAATATCATCATGCCAAACAGTGAGCATGCACGCGTCGAATCCGCCTTCTATAAAGGAGAAGATGGACAATATCATTGGGGTCCTGCCGATCAAGAGACGCTTACGGGACTTCAAATCATGCAGCAAGCTTATAAAGAGGGCCTGCTTAATCCTGAGTTCTATACATGGAAGAACAGTGAAGGCAGTGACAACTTCCGGGTGAGCGGCACAGCTGCAATCACAAGCCTTGGCGGCCTTGCTTCTTATAGACAAGATGTTGACAAAGCAATGAAAAAGAATCTGAACGTCGAAAGCGATGACGTTGTTCATACGGCTATTGTACTAGGTGATGATGGAAAATATCGCAACTTGGAGCAAGTGAACTTCTGGTCAGCACTTGTGTTCTCACCTGATATCAGCACAGAGAAATTCGAACGCATCATGGATCTGCTTGATTATTCCACGAGCAAGGATGGACAAATGATTCTGAATATGGGCTTTGAGGGCGAGGATTGGAAATACGGAGACAACAATGAGCTTGTGAGCCTTCTTCCAGAAGGCACTTCTTTGGAGGACAAATATCCTAGCCGCTTTGAAGGACTCTATCTGCTAGGGGATGATTTCAGTGTCATCAACCCAGCGATCAAGAAGGATTATCGGGATAGAGCTGTTCTGCATTATCAAGACAAGGCGAAGCTTGGCAAAGAAGGCGGCAAGCTGGCACCCTATGATTGGGATGTTCAATTATATGATTCCAAATCCAAGAATCAAGCGACCTTTGACTATGAAAAAGAGTACGCTAACCTGATCCTGCAAAGCGGAGATCTGGAAGCGAACTGGAAGAAATGGGTGGAGAGCAAGCAATCCCTTGTACAGCCCGTACTTGACGAATTAAACAACTTAAAGTAATGCTGCATTCAACGAAGAGGAAAGTTGGCTAGTGGCGCGAGCCAACGGCCCGAGTTAATTGAACCCGGTATGCCAGAACTCTAATGCTGCCGGGTTCTCTCTATTAATAGAAGCAATATCGTTTCTTTTTTGATGAATGTGCATAACGCATGGAGAATCAAGGAAGTGAATGAAACGTTCAATCAGCATTTGCTGCTCCTTTAGCTCCCTCATTAAGCATAGGAATTATGCACATTCTTGAGAAAGGAGACGACAGGAGAAGGTCATCTCATTTCAACTCAAAAAACATGACAATAACGATGGATAAGCGTGGAGGAAACGACTATGGACGATAAACAGCTTCAATCTTTAATCGAACAAATGACACTGGAGGAAAAAGTCGCTCAATTGCTTCAGCTGACACCTAACTTTCACGAGTGTTCTGATCAAGAAGGTCAGATTACAGGTCCGATGCAGGAGTTGGGAATAACGGATCATATGGTTGCGGCCAGCGGTTCCGTGCTTGGACTGTCAGGAGCTGAAGCGGTCATCAATATTCAGAATGACTATATGAAACACAGCAGACTCGGTATTCCGCTGCTGTTTATGGCGGATGTTGTGCATGGATTCAAGACGATCTTCCCGATCCCGCTTGCCATTGGCTGCTCTTGGGATATAGAACTAGCGGAAAAGAGCGCGGAGATCGCAGCAAGAGAAGCTGCTGTATCCGGCGTGCACGTTACCTTCGCACCCATGGTGGACTTGGTGCGCGACCCTCGCTGGGGTCGAGTTATGGAGACGACGGGAGAGGACCCTTACCTGAACAGCCAATTCGCACGCGCATTCGTTCGCGGTTATCAGGGAGTACGCCTGAAGGAGGAGCATGACCGCCTTGCAGCTTGTGTGAAGCACTTTGCGGCCTATGGAGCTCCAGAAGGCGGACGTGAGTACAACACAGTTGATATGTCCGAAAGGCAGCTGCGCGAATCCTACTTGCCCGCTTACAAGGCTGCACTAGATGAAGGCTGTGAAATGGTCATGTCTTCCTTCAATACGGTTGACGGTATTCCGGCTACCGGCAATGAGAAGCTGCTGCGCGGCATTCTGCGCGCTGAATGGAATTTCGATGGAGTCGTCATATCCGACTGGGCCTCCATTAGAGAAATGATCGCGCATGGCGCTGCTCGGGATGACCATGAGGCGGCATACCGTGCGATAAAGGCAGGCGTGGATATCGAGATGATGACGCCTTGTTATGTGCAGCATTTGCCACAGCTGGTGGCGAGCGGACTCATCGATGACAAGCTTATCGATGAAGCCGTGCTTCGCATTCTAAGACTGAAAGCAAAGCTTGATTTGTTCAACCATCCGCTGCGCGCAGCAGATCCTGTGCGTGAGCGCGATGTTGTTCTTTGCCGCGAACACCGTCAAGCTTCGTATGAACTCGCGGTCAAATCCTGTGTCCTGCTCAAAAACGATAACGTTCTGCCGCTTCATCAAGCAGCCAAGGTGGCGTTAATCGGTCCATTCGCGCAAAGCGATGATATCTTGGGCTGGTGGTCCTGCGAGGGCAAAACAGAAGATGCGGTGAAGCTGGGAGATGCCTTATCAGCACGCATGCAAGCTGGCGCGTTGAAAATCATAGAAGGATGCGGCGTACACACCATTGCCGAGCATGTGCTGGAGCAGTCGCTGGAAGCTGCACGCTGCGCGGATGTCATCGTACTTGCCCTTGGGGAAGAGTCTGCGATGAGCGGCGAAGGGGCGTCTAGGACTGACATTCGTCTACCGCAAGCTCAGCTTGAGCTTATTCAACGGCTAAAGGCGCTAGGGAAGCCAATCGCAGCGGTTATCTTTAACGGCAGACCACTAGATCTGCACGGCGTGTTCGACGAAGCGGATGCGCTGCTCGAAGCTTGGTTCCCTGGCACAGAAGGAGGCGCGGCCGTAGCGGATCTGCTGCTCGGCCATGTGAATCCATCCGGACGGCTATCGATGTCGTTCCCGCAATCCGTCGGACAAGTGCCCGTGTACTATAACCACTTCAATACAGGGCGTCCGTTCAACTCTGCTAAGCGAGGAGAGCGATATGTATCGAAATACATCGATGCCGATCATGAACCCTTGCTGCCATTTGGCTATGGGTTATCCTATACGTCCTTTGATTATAGTGAATTGTCTTTGTCGAGCTCGGAGATCACAGCCAATCAAACGCTTGAAGTCAGTGTTACGGTTACCAATATCGGCTCAAGATCAGGAATTGAAACGATTCAGTTGTATGTTCGCGATATCAGCGGCGAGGTCGTACGTCCGCTACGTGAGCTGAAGGACTTTACGAAGCTCGAACTTCAACCGGGAGAGAGCAAAGTCGTGACGTTCCAGTTAACTGAAGAGCAGCTGCGCTATCATCATTCGGATCTTCGTTATACGAGCGATCCAGGCCAATTTCACATTTTGGTCGGGCCTAACAGCTGTGACACATTAACGGATTCATTCAAGCTAGTGTAGCTATTATTCATTCAAGGAGAGCTAGGAGGAAGACATACTCATGACAACCATTGTGAAATCCACACCGAATAAGCTGCATCTACAAGCCGGAGACTTGCAGTTCACCTTCTGGGAAAGCGGAGACTTGTACCAAGCCACTTGTGGACGCACCATGATTAATCAGATGCTGACAAGTCCCATTGATGGCTCCCTGAACAATCTTTATTTGAGAATAATTGAGCCTTGCGGCATCCGTTTCTACCCGCTGCTTGGCATTCATTCAACGAGCAAGCTCTATAACAGCAGCGAACAGCTTGTCTGGAGAGGGCAAGCGGACCAGATTGAATACGAAGTTCGCTTTTCCTTAACTGAGCAGGGCATATGGTTCTGGGACGTTGTAACACATGGAAATGGCGTTACGATTGATGTCGTATATGGCCAAGACATTGGTAATGCTGACATCGGTGCGGTTCGGAGCAACGAAGCCTATCTCTCTCAATATATTGATCATGCCGTATTTGAGGATGAGGACGATGGTTATGTCATCTGCTCGCGACAGAACCAGCCGCAGGGCGGAGCATTCCCATATGTGCAGCAGGGATCTTTGACTAGAGCAGTCGGGTATTCTACAGATGGATTCCAGTTTTACGGACTTTCCTATAAAGAAACAAATGTGCCAGAAGCCTTATTGCAGCCCACACTCGCGAACGCAATCTATCAATATGAGTTTGCATATACAGCCCTTCAATCTAAGCAGGTTGAGCTTGCAGGCGAAGCGCGCTTCGTCTTCTATGGTATCGCTAGAGCGAATCATCCAGAAGCCGTGACGGCACTTGAGTATAAAGATGAAGTGAAGGAGGCGTGGACAGCGATCCAGTCGAATACTCACACGGAAGCTTTAATCGAACAGCCCGCTGCTGAGATTCGAGAAGCCATTGGCGAACCTCTGCTGGCCCTTTCCATGACTGATGAGGAACTGAATGTACGTTTTCCCAAGAGATATCAAGAAGAGCGCCAAGAAGATCAACTGCTCGCTTTCTTTACCGATACATTTGAACACATCGTATTGAAGGAGAAGGAGCTGCTGGTCGAACGACCGCATGGGCATATTCTCATGAGCGGCAATAATGTGAAGTTGGGCGCTGAGGTCATTACGACTACTTCTTATATGTATGGAATCTTCAACTCTCACGTGGTCATCGGCAACACGAACTTCAATAAAATGATGAGCAATGCCAGAAGCCACTTAAACGTTCCGAAGACGGCCGGACAGCGAATCTATGTGGAAATGAATCAGCAGTATCACCTGTTAACGATGCCCTCGATGTTTGAGATCGGCTTCAACTACGTGCGTTGGTACTATAAGACGGCGGATGACATGCTGATCATTACCAACTATGCAGCAGTGGATTCGCCTGAGCTACGCCTTCACTTCACATCTGAACAGGGAATAAGCTACCGCTTCCTTGTTACGACTCAAGTGACGATGAACGTCAATGAATACGAGACCCCATTTGTGCTGGAAAAAGGAGCGGATTACGTCCTCTGCCGACCGGACTCCCGTGCGCTTAGCTCGAGTATCGTTCCAGAGCTGCAATATCGGATGTCAGTGGCGGGAAGCTCCATTACTACCGGTGACGAAAGGCTTCTGGCCAAAGGTGTGCATCAGGGGGATGCTTCCTTAGTCACCTTGCACCTCGACTCCAGCCATGATTGGACACTTACCATTCAGGCCCAGCTTGAAGGAGAGATAACAGCGCCGGCAGCCCGCAGCGCTCATGATGAGATTGCGGCTTACCGTGCGTTTTTCAAAGAGATTATGAATGGCTTCCATCTGTCTCCACCAAAGGGAGAGCACCCTGATTCCTTGTTTAAGCTTAATGCGCTGGCCTGGTGGTACACGCACAACATGCTTGTTCACTATTCTGTGCCGCATGGATTGGAGCAGTACGGAGGCGCAGCTTGGGGAACGCGTGATGTGTGCCAAGGACCTGTTGAATATTTCATGGCTACGCAAAAATATGAGCAGGTTCGCGATATCTTGAGAATGGTGTATGCCCATCAGTATGAAGATGATGGCAACTGGCCGCAGTGGTTTATGTTTGACAACTACTTCTCTGTACAGCAAGAAGAAAGCCATGGGGACATCATTGTATGGCCGCTTAAGGTGCTCAGCGATTACTTAAATGCAACCCAAGACTACAGCATCTTGGAGGAGCAGATTCCTTATACGTTAAAGGATGGCTTCTGCTTCAGCGAGCACAAAGAAAGCGTACTTGCTCATGTGAAAAAGGAGCTGGCCTACATCTGCACGCACTTCCTTCACGGTACACACTTATCTTCGTACGGAGACGGGGATTGGGATGATACGCTTCAGCCCGCCAATGCGCAGCACAAAACATACATGGTCAGCAGTTGGACGGTTGCCTTGACGTATCAGACTTTGACGCAGCTGTCTAAGGCGCTCGCTCAGATAGATGCCGAGCTGTCCGCTTATCTGCACAGCTTGTCGTCCAATATTGCACAAGACTTCAACGCTTATATGCTGCAAGCGGATGTTATTCCCGGCTTCCTGTACCTAGAAGATCCGGAGAATCCGAAGCTCATGCTTCATCCATCTGACAGCGAGACAGGCATTCAATACCGTCTGCTTCCCATGACTCGCAGCATTATAGCAGAGCTGCTTGATCAGGAACAGGCTAAGTTCCATTCCGATCTTATCCAAAAAGAGCTGCTCTTCCCAGATGGCGTGCGTCTTATGAATCGCCCGGCACAGTATGCAGGAGGGGTAAGCACATATTTCAAGCGCGCGGAGCAGGCAGCTAACTTTGGACGTGAGGTCGGTCTTCAATATGTGCATGCTCACATCCGTTACGTAGAAGCAATGGCGAAGCTTGGCCATGCGGAGGAAGCTTGGAATGGGCTAGAGGTCATTAACCCCGTCGGCATCAAGGAAGTCGTTCCTCATGCAGCCTATCGCCAAAGCAATGCTTATTTCAGCAGCTCTGACGGCAAGTTCGATACACGCTATGAAGCGCAGGAGCATATGGATGCCCTTCGCCAAGGCGAGGTTCAAGTAAAGGGCGGTTGGAGAATTTATTCAAGTGGTCCGGGAATCTATATGAATCAGCTGATCTCCAATGTCCTCGGCATCCGATTCTCCCGAGACGACTTGATCTTGGATCCGGTGCTTCCTGCACGACTGAGCGGTATGCGCTTTGATTATCGTGTCGCAGACAAGCAGGCTGCGCTAGTCTACCATATTGCAGAAGGCTGCATTCGGCGTGTTCTGGTTAATGGCATAGAAGTGGAGCTCTCCTTCATCACGAATCCATATCGCAATGGAGGCGTACGGATATCAAAAGCGATTCTCGAACGCGAACTGAGCTCTGCACACAATACAATCGATATATTCATGTAAAGAAAGATCAAGCAGCTTAGGGTCATCATCATCGCATACCCTACGTGGTTAGATAGAGAGATGTACAGAACACAGCGGAGGGGTGAGAGAACGTGGTAAGTATTAAGGATATTGCTAAGAAGGCCGGTGTCTCTATCTCGACCGTGTCTTATGCGCTGAATGGAAGCGACAAGGTAACGGACGAGACCAGCTCCAAAATATTAGCTGCAGCTAAGGAGCTGAACTATGTTCCTAATGCAGCAGCACGATCATTGAAGAAAAGAGAGTCTAAAATCATCGGTGCTTTTTTGACAGACTTCAAAGGAGATGTATATGGAGAGCTCCTAGGCGGCATGAAGGAGGTATGCAATGCACAGGGCTATGATCTGATCGTATGCAGCGGCAAGCAGTCTCATCGTATGCTTCCCGAAAAGATGATTGACGGCGCGATTATATTGGATCAGACCTTTACAAGCGAGGAACTCGTTCGTTATGCGGATCGTAATAGCAAGATTGTCGTATTGGATCGTGAACTAGGCCATCCGAATATTAATCAAGTGCTGCTTGATAACAAAGCTGGCGCTACGCTTGCGACTGAGTATTTAGTTGATAAGGGATACAAAAAGATCTATGTCGTGACGGGACCGGACGGATCATTTGATTCCATGCAGCGCATGAAGGCAGTGAAGCTTGTTGCAGATCGCAATGAGGACATGGAATGGATAGAGATCGCAGGCGACTTTATGAAGAGCGGGGGAGAGCGAGCAGCTGATCAGATACGGCGCGAATATACACAGCCTGTCGGAGTATTCTGCTTAAATGATGAGATGGCGATTGGTTTATGCGATCGCCTCTCTGATACTGAACTGCAAATCGGAAAGCACGTTCACCTTATCGGTTTTGACAATATTGAGCTGGCACGCTATATGCAGCCTCGTCTGGCAACGATCGATTATTCGAAGCGCAAGTGGGGTGCGCTGGCAGCCGAGCAGCTGCTTAAGATCATCGCTGGCGATAAAGTAGAGAATGAGCGCATATACGTATCTTTAGTTGATGGCGATTCTGTCACAAGAAGCGCACACTCCCATACGCATGAATAAAACCATTCCCTTGGATAACCCAATCCAGCTTGCTAATCGAAGCTGTGGCTTAGCCAAGGGGATTTTTACATACTGCGAAAGCTATAAATGAAGTATTGACTACGCACTGATCACGCGATGGTACACAACTCCTATATTTCTACAGGATAAGACTGAACTGACCGACCCTTAATATCAGGATTCTAGGTTTAGGGTTCTAGAGCTCCAGCATTCCAGCACCTCCTGTTCAAACAATTGAATGAAGTTCTGGGCTGTGCTCGAAAGCCGATGATGCTTCAGCCATATAAGTCCAACAGGTGCCGACATCTCGGCTGGACCTGATATTGGATGAGCTTGAATGGCATAGCCTTTATAGCGCTTAAGCAGCGTCTCAGGCACGATGGATGCGCAGAACCCGGCAGCAACCAGATCCATGAGCAGTGAGATGTCGGAGCATTCTCCTACAATATGCGGCTCCAGATGGCATTTGGAGAAGCCTTCTAGAATGAGATAATGAACGCCTAAGCCTTGCGTGCTTGGCAGCATGAGGGGCGTATGTTGGATATCTTCAAGTGACACCGGTCCATCAGCACGCTTCTCTTGTTCCGAAGCGATGAAGTAGAAAGGCTCGTTATACAGGTGTAGAACCGAGAAGTCCTCTAGATCGAGCGGCATTCGAATAATCGCTAACTCCACAATACGGTCTCTCACTAGCCTGCATAAATGCAAGGACTCATTTTGTTGAATTTGATAGGTGACTTTCGGATATCGTCTCTTAAATCGTTGCAGCAGATCGGACAGCTCTGTCACGGAAAATGTATTGACGCCTATGGATAGTCTGCCATTTGTCCCATTGCCTACTTCCTGCACTTCAAGCTTCGCTTCTTCCATCAATTGCAGCATTTGCAGAGCATATTCGTACAGCGTTCTCCCTGCTTCTGTTATCTCTAATTGCTTGCCACTCCGTTCTAACAATTTAGCACCCAATTCCAGCTCCATTGCTTTCAACTGCTGGCTGAGCGGAGGTTGAGAGAGATGGAGCCTCTTGGCAGCAGCTGATATATTTCCTTCCTCTACAATCGCAGCAAAATACCGAAGCTGTCTAATATCCATCGTTGAATTCGCTCCTTACTATATGAAAAACCTTTGCAAAGTGAATTAATTATATATTTTTCGTTGCTCTTTCTTCATGGTAGCATATTTTTATAGAACGGCAAGGGAGCAATGAACATGAATCGCGCACTCCTTATATGGGTCATAGTGCTGTTGACAGCTTGTCAATCGGCCACCAGCACGACGATAAACACTTCAGCGCAACAAGAACAGGAGGAGAGGAAGATGAACAGAATGAATCAACAGTTCATTGTCTCTGCAGGTCAGGGAGACCTGGAGACTGTGCTGTCCATGCTTGAGAAGGGTGCTGAACTTAACGCAGTGGATGAATATGGACGAACAGCTGTGATGACAGCAACCTACAACAATCAAGTTAAAATGGTTGAAGCTTTGATCCAGAAAGGCGCAGATCTAAACATCCGTGATCATAACCTCAACAATGTGTTCCTTTATGCGGGAGCGGAAGGGCTGCTTGATATTGTGAAGCTTGCTATCGAGGCCGGAGCTGATCCTGCACTTACGAATCGATATGGAGGAACGGCTCTTATTCCAGCATCTGAACGCGGACATGTGGAGACGGTAGAGGAGCTGCTGAACCATACTGAGATTGATGTGAATCATATCAATAATCTGCATTGGACTGCGTTGCTGGAAGCCGTTATCTTAGGAGATGGCGGAGAAAAGCATCAGCATATCGTGAAGCTGCTGCTTCAGCATGGTGCGGATCCCAAGATAGGCGATAAGAACGGTATAACGCCGCTTATGCATGCAAAAAAGATGGGCTTCAAGGACATGGCTGTGCTATTAGAGCAAGCTGAGCGTGAACGATAACTTCTTACCCCATACCGTACATTTGATATTGAACATGGCATTTCAAATCACATATAGAAGTTAATTAGAGGAGATGGATAACATGAGTTCAGCGTATTGGTTAACGAACGTGAGATTGGAGAGCGGCTACGAGCAGGAGCACGATCAAGTAATAGGCACTCGAACGGAACTGGCCCATATCCGAATCGACGGAGGGACAATCGCAGAAATTGTCCCAGCAGCCGAGCTCATTCAAGATGCACTTCCTAAGCATGATGCGAGGGAGCAGCTCTTATTGCCGTCCTTCCTTGAATCGCATTTGCACTTGGATAAGACGTACTATGGTGGACCATGGCAAGCCGTACGTCCTGCCGAATCCATATTTGCACGCATCGAGCAGGAAGAGAAGCTGCTGCCTCAGTTAATCCCGGTAGCCGAGGAACGGGCTGCGAAGCTGCTTGATCTTATTATTGGACACGGTTCTACTTATGTGCGAGGACATGTTAACATCGATCCTGTCAGCGGGCTCAAAGGATTGGAAGCAGTGAAGCGGACACTTGAACGTTATCAGGATAAGATTGATGCAGAGCTTGTTGCGTTTACCCAGCATGGACTGCTTCGCTCGCACGCCGAGCAGTTGGTGAGAGATGCGGTCAGGAATGGAGCCTCCCACATCGGATCAGTGGATCCTGCTGTCGTGGATGGTGATCGAGAGAAGTCGTTAAATCTATTAATGCAAATTGCAGTCGAAGAGAATGCCAGCATTGACATCCACGTCCATGAGTCAGGACCTTCAGGCATCGAGACATTGTCACTATTGGCCAAATTAACAGAAGACGCGGGTTGGCAGGGCAGAGTTACGGTAAGTCATGCTTTTGCCTTTGCCGCTGCTGACTTCAATGAAGTAAAAGAACTCGCGGAGCAGTTTGCTGCTCTACAGATCGATATTGCGTCCACGGTGCCTATTGGCAGACTTCACATGCCGCTGCCTGCCCTACAGCAGCTTGGAGTCTCTGTCGGTCTTGGCAATGACAGCATTATCGATCACTGGTCTCCATTCGGAATGGGAGACAATCTGGAGAAGGCTCAGCGCTATGCAGAATTATACGGACGCAGCCAAGAGCATCTGCTGTCGCAAACTCTTGGTGTGATTACAGGAAGCGTCACACCATTGAATGCTGAGGGCACACAGGTATGGCCGTATGTTGGGGCAGTTGCGAGCATGGTGCTTGTTCAGGCAAGCTGTACTGCGGAAGCAGTCGCAAGACGCAGTGCTCGAACAGCTGTATTTCACAAGGGAAATCTAGCGGCAGGAAGCATCTAATATAATGAAAGCTTACAAGAGTTTGAAGTTTGAATAAACTAAACGGTATTGATCGAAATCGAGTTGCACATGGCAAAGACCAGCTTTCTTCTTTGATAGCTGGTCTTTTTATATGGTACCTCGCACTGACAAATTGTCATCACATCATCACTATACTTAAATGGTATAGCGATCTTCGAGCGTAGTATTAGGATAATGTTGGAAAATATCATAGCAATTATCAGCACCAATATTTTATCTCCCATTGCGTATATGCAAGCACTATTGCCGAATCTGAGAAGATCGGAGAACGGTAAAATAATATTGATCGGCTCCACGGCTGGCTTAGATCATACCAATAATGCGCAGGTATCCTTTGTTGCCTCCAAATTTGGGTTAAGGGGCATTTCTCATGCCTTAAGAGAGCATGTTCGCAAGGATAAGATTGCGGTTACCTGTATTAATCCAGGAGAGCTTGCAGCTGAAATCCCCTACGAAGAAGGTGTTGACAAAGCCCTGTCTGAGTATCAAGGCACACGCATTCCTGTTCAAGATATTGGACGCTTGGAGACAATAGGCTCCTTAAATGTTCTCCTAGTAAAAAAGGATGAAATATACGCAAATTTCGCTTATAATTAATGGATAGCTTACAGAGATGAGGTGAAGGGATGTCAATCCGAATCGTTCGAAGTAATTAGTTTTCGGGCCGGGAAAAACGCGTACCGGCCATCAAGGGGGTAGTCTATCCTTTTGATCATGCGAAGACGATCACTTTGAACGGTGTCGAAGGGCATTCTTTTGTTGAAGCCAAGGGACACTTAGGTGTGCTTGAACATAAGCAGATGAAGGATTCATCTGCCTTGTTTAAGGATGCCAAACGTTCCTTGGCTTTTTCTATCCTTATAATCTGGAGGCATTACTACGATGTTAAAGACATGTTCCGCTCATTTCAAAAAAATGATTGTGCTTTATGTTCTCATGGGCTCAGTAGTTCAATTTCTCAATAGTTATGGCATTAAACTTTTTCAAGAAATACTAGACCAAGCAGTCTACACTCGCAACTTCAACGAGATCATCGCACCTATTATTCTCTATGGCGCGCTGCTAGCAGCTGCAACCCTTCTCCATTATCTGATCGAATATCCTCAGACTCATTTGTCCACTGGCATCTTGGAGAAGCTGAAGATCATGGCGCTTACAAAGGTATCTAAGATCGATTATGCGAGCTATCAGAACTTCGGTACTGGAGAGACCATCAAAATGATTGATAACGGGGCAGAGGCTGGAATGAACATCATCCATTCCTTTTACTTAAAGATCTTCCACGAACTGCTGCCTACCATCATCTTTAGCCTTTTTTTCATCAGCCTTTACAACATGAAGATGATGGCCATTATCGCAATAGGGTATATCCTTTTGTTTCTTTTCAATCATATCCTGCTGCGCATGCTCTATCGGATCAAGTCATCTTTGCTTGAGCGTCAGGAAACGATGTCCCGATTTTCAATACGCGGATTCATGGAACTGGTCGTCTTTCGCCTGAACAAAAGATACAAGCAGGAAATTGAACGGTTGAATCGCACTGCGCAGGATATCGTAACAAAAAGCACGCATATTCAAATGATACATGAAGCGTTTTTCGCCTTGTTTGCGCTATTTGTTAATATCATTAAGGTCTTTGTACTCATCTATGGCATTCAAGACGTCATAGCAGGCAAGTCCACGATTGGAGTCGTGATCGCTGTCCTCTTGTTTATCGATCAGGTGTATACGCCTATCGCAATCTTTAATGTGCTCTTTGTGGATTACAAGCTTAATCGTGTGACGTATGCACGGATGGAGCGTTTTCTTCAAGCGCCTGAAGACCGCAATTTGGATCAGGGAATAGAGCTGAATGGCTTCAAAGGAAACATTGATTTCTATCAAGTACAATTTGATTATGACACGACCAGCATCTTGAATAATGTAACCTTTTCAATAAAGCAAGGCGAAACTGTTGCTATTATCGGCCTAAGCGGAAGCGGGAAATCAACCCTTGTCAAGCTGATGCTTGGCTTGTTAAAAAAGAAATCAGGGCAAATCCTAATTGACGACGTTGATATAGATCGTATTAAGCTCAACCATCTCTATGATCATGTGTCGTATATCTCGCAAGAGTCGCCGATCTTTGATGCCACCATTCGAGAGAATATTGATCTTGGGCATCGATTAACTGATGAACAGATCATAGCCATTCTTGAAACGGTTCATCTGAAGAAGAAGGTGCTGCGTTTGCCTGAGCAGCTGGATACCCGGGTGGGTGAGCGCGGAATGAAGCTCTCCGGAGGAGAACGACAGCGACTAGCCTTTGCCAGAATGTTTGCGCAGCAAAGAGAACTCGTCATCTTGGATGAACCCGTATCTGCGCTTGATCATATTACGGAGAACAGCATCATGGAGCATCTGATCAAAGTCTGCAGGGATAAGACGATCATTGTGGTTGCCCATCGACTTGGCACAATCAAAGATGCTGACCGCATCCTGCTTATGAAGAATGGATCACTTGTGGATGAGGGCTGTTTTGAAGAGCTTCTGAAGCGAAGTGAATATTTTAAACAATTATGGGAAAAGGAAAGGAATCGAGCATCCTAAAAAGAATAATCAGGGGCCGGAGCAAAAGACCGACAGCTAATGTCGGTCTTTTTTTCTCAGAATCAAAACTCTCCTTTACAGAACATGGTTGATAGCATTCCTACTGTTCATGGCAGTTGGATCAACCAGAATTTCAATCCATTCATGCCATCTTGAATGGCGAATTAAAAGCAATCGATATGGTAATCAACGAGTTCGTTCAGTTGTTTGAGATCAACGAAGGCGAACTGGCAGAAGCTCCTGACCATTCACGTGCACAGGGCATTACATCGGATTCGCATTCCAAAGCTTCAGAGGAGATTGAGAAAGGAAATGATGCGGATAAGGCAAATTAATCAATAGGTGGATTATGGCTGTAATATCCATGAATTGATGCAGTATATTTCTAGCTGCTATTTCATACGATCAAAGGGTAATCTCTGTATTTTTTAATTGTAATCACAGGGGTGACCTTTTTTTGTTCTTCTCTTATGCAGGCAGGAGAGGGCCTATAAGAGGGCGAATTGCTACTCTTTAAGATCACGATGTCTTATCAAGAATGCGCATCCGTTAGCATATGGATTGGAGGCAATGCTGCATGGCGTCAATATCAGCAGCAAGAAAAATCCTGATGGGCGTATTGCTTTGTCTGATGCTGAGCTTGATAAGCTGGAAGGATGGTGAAGGGAATATGACGCATTCGAGGTACTTTGTCGATTCTGAGGCTGGAGACGATCATCAAGATGGACGATCTCCAGGCACGGCTTGGCAATCACTAACGAAGGTGAATAGCACGGTATTTCAACCCGGCGACCATATTTTATTCAAGGCCGGCTCCATCTGGACTGGTGAATTGAAGCCGCAAGGCTCAGGAATTGCTGGGAAGCCTATTGTCATCAATAGATATGGCGAAGGAGATAAGCCTCTCATCCAAGGAGCAGGCGCACCAAGTGCTGTATCCCTGTACAATCAGGAATATTGGGAGATTGGACATCTGGAACTTACCAATACAGGTCCAACTGCAACGTCCTATCGTCGAGGAGTCAGCATTATAGGTGAAGATTACGAGGCTTCAAATAAGGGCACGCTTGACGAGGTATCGACCCTGCATCATATACGGCTTCATGATCTATACATACACGATGTCAATGGAGAGGATCGCAAAGATGGCTTAGGGAGCGCTGGCATCCTCATTGCTGTTCTGATTACGGATCCACAAGACAAAGCAAGTCCTTCAGCGGATGCTGTCCATGAGCGGACCACCTTCGATCAGATTGTTATCGAGAACAATGTCATTGAACGTGTAGAGCGGAGTGGAATTGCTACATGGAGCGATTGGAAGAACCGGGAATTGCTTCATGATCAGAATGGATGTGCGGATTGTGAACGGGCTCCTTGGACACCTCTGACTAATGTCGTGATCAGAGGCAACAAGCTTACCCACATTGGGGGTGACGGCATTGTTCCACACATGACGGACAGGGCCCTTGTTGAGTCTAATACGCTTAAAGGATTCAACATGACCTCCACCGGATATAATGCTGGAATGTGGACATGGAATGGCGATCATACCTTATATCAATTCAATGAAGTATCAGAAGGCTATTCGACAAGAGACGGCATGGCGTTTGACTTTGATCATGCATCTGACGGCATCATCTACCAGTACAATTATAGTCATGACAACGATGGCGGCACGCTGTTGTTTTGCTCTGATGGGAGCGGAGGGAAGGTAACAAATGGGATCTTCCGCTATAATATTAGTCAAAACGACAAATATCAGATCTTTACGATTTGCGGGGCATCCAATGTATACAATATGCAGGTGTATAACAACGTCTTCTACATCGGACCTGATCTGGATACCCATCCGTTAGTCAGTCAGGGCGGGGCGGTACAGGTAACGCTTCACAACAATATTTTCTTCAATCTTGGCAGCGGTCATTATACGGGCAAAGCAAGCTGGACATATGATTCCAATCTATACTATGGGAACCACATCCCATCGATGTCAACGATTCCTGATCCGAATCGGCTGACGTCAGATCCTTTATTCATAGAGCCTGGTGCGGCTGCTGACATCCATGATCTGAGCGGCTACAAGCTTCGCATCGGATCGCCTGCGATAGGCAGCGGAATAAATATGCCGACCGAAGGCATGAATGATTTGTTTGGCGATAAGATCGTATCTTCCAATCTTGGGGCTTACGGGGGCTTGGGAGAAGCTGCCAAAGATCAAGCAGACAATGAATAGCAGCTAATGTTACGCTAGAACAAATAATATCGAAATCATAATGAATCGCATAGGAGATGTGAAAAGCCGTGGCATTGAATTTGCAAGCGGAAATTGTCGTGCATGCCAACAACCAGATAGGCGAGGGACCTCTATGGGATCCCGTTGATCAGTGTCTTTACTGGGTTGACATTACTAGGAAGCGGATTCATCACTATCATCCAGTATCAGGAGAAACCTCTTGCCATGAAGTGGACCAGTACATTAGTGCGATCGTCCCAACCCAAATTAGAGGAACGTTCCTATGTGCAATGAAGGACGGATTCTACAAGCTTGACCTCCTGACTGGGACTAAGGAGCATATCGTTAATCCGGAACCGAATACTCCAAACAATCGGTTCAATGATGGCAAATGCGATCCGGCCGGTCGATTCTTCGCGGGAACGATGGATATGAACATCAAACCGCATGCCGGCGCGCTGTATTGTCTTGATGCTGAGCATGGATGCAAGAAGATGCTGTCCAACATCACCATCTCCAATGGGCTTGCTTGGAGTCTGGATGGAGAAACGATGTACTATATTGATACCGCCAGTGCTGAGATTGCTGCCTATTCCTATGATCTTAATAGCGGATCATTAGGTGAGCGTAGATCCATAGCTGTTATTCCATCGGAAGAGGGCTCTCCTGATGGGATGACCATTGATTGCGAAGGCATGCTCTGGATCGCCTTATGGGGTGGAGGCAAGGTCATTCGCCTAAACCCTGCGACAGGAGAGCACATGGCCAGCGTCACTGTGCCGGCCTCGCAGGTGGCTTCTTGTACATTTGGCGGAGAGAATCTAGATGAATTGTACATAACGACTGCGGCTGCTTTTCTATCCAAGGAACGATTGGCCAGCGAGCCGCTTGCAGGCAGTCTATTCCGTGTCAAGACAGGAGTAAGAGGGGTAGAGGCACATTCATTTGCAGCGCGAACCTCAAATTCAGCTATAGTCCAACCTTAATCTCAGTTAAAGACCTCATCTGCCGTGGTGCACGGAGATGAGGTCTTTGTGTCTTGCACATAAATAAAGCTAGCAAAAGCAAGTCCCATAGGATTACTTTACGGTCTTAGCATACTCTGCTGACTTCATACCGGCCTGACGGCCAAAAATAATGATTTCGGCGATGGAGTTCCCGCCGATTCGATTCTCGCCATGAAGTCCGCCTGTAACTTCTCCGGCAGCAAATAATCCCGGAATAGGCGCGCCTTCCTTGTCCAGCACTTCCGTATTCGTATTAATCTTCACGCCGCCCATCGTGTAGTGAATGCCTGGGCCGATCTTGATCGCATAATAAGGTGCTGCTGACAAGTCATGCTCCATTCCTGTTTTTCTGTTGAAGGCATCATCCTTCTTATTCTTGACAGCACTGTTCCAACTCTCAAGCGTCTTCTGCAGTTGATCGGTGGGAACCCCAATGATTTCAGCAACGCCCTTGATCGTATCCGCTTTTTTAACAAAGCCCATCTTCTCATAATAATCGATCGCCTTTGCTCGGGACTTGACTCCGGAATCAAAGATGAGATATGCGCTCTTCTCCGGAAGCTTGTCAATCGCAGCTGTGACGGTGTCACGAGCAGCCATCTCATTCACGAAACGCTTGCCTTTGCTGGTAACGAGTATGGCTCCTTCGCCTCGCACGGCTTCACCGATCAAGTAAGAATTTTCCTGCTGCACCGTTGGATGAACCTGAATTTGATCCATATCAACAGTAGTGCCTCCCATATGTTCAACCATCGTAATGCCATCTCCGGTGCTGCCTTCCTGATTCGTCGTCACATATCCTTCTAGATCAGGACGCACCTGCTTAATAAGATCCATATTTGCTCCGAACCCGCCTGCTGTGATGACAACGGATTTGGCGGCTATAGTCTTGTTCTCATTTGCTTGGCTGAAGTCAACCTTTACGCCATTTGCTCGCCCATCTTTACTGGTAATCTCCTGCACGTCAGCATTAACGAAGACAGGAATCCCTTGCTCTTGCACTTTCTTCAGAAGACCAGATACAAGGTATTTGCCGACTGCTGATCCATCTTCCGGACGATGGGTGCGCTTCTCGCTCATACCTCCTGTAATGGTAATGTTGTTCAAGCGGATGCCGTTAGTATCGAGCCATTCAATAGCGTCTGCTGAATGGTCGACAAAGTAACGCAGCATATCCTTGTCGTTGGCCATATGGCCGCCCTTCAGGGTTTCCTCATAGAACAGATCATTCGAGTCCGAGATGTTCTGCTCCTTCTGGAATTTGGTTTCTGATGCGTTCATGCCGGAAGAGGCTTTGCTCGTATTGCCGCCGGCAACCTGCATCTTCTCAAGGATAACAGGGCTCATGCCTGCTGCTTTTGCTTCAAGTGCCGCAGTCATGCCTGCTCCTCCCGCGCCGACAATCACAACATCGTAGCTGTCCTTCAGTTGATCAAGCGGTGTATATTTCGCAAGCGATGCGCTTGAGGTCGCATCTTCCTTTTCCTTGTTTTCTTCTGCGGCCTCTTTCGCGCCCTCATCTGGAGCAGGCTGCTTTGAGCTTGCTCCTCCACAGCCTGAGATCAGAAGCAGCATGGCAAGCAGTAGAACGATGGCCAACTGAGTGTTCCTCTTCATTCTGTAATCCTCCACATCGTATTGCTCTGCTTAGATGAACGAGAGCATACTTGATTCTTATCCTTGTTAGTATGCCAATTTCCATCTTTTATTATTTTTATGGGAACCTTAAAGACGGCAGGGGAAGCGCATCAATGCATGGACTAACGATTTACATGAAGAATGCTATAACTCATCCCGGATTCTATGCAATTGCGGCAGCTTGGTATCCCTGATATACTTTTCCCATGTCATATGTGCGGGGGGTGTTATCGTTGGCAACACATTATTGCTCATTAGCTAGGAAGTCCTCATGCGAAGCCTAATCTTAGGGCGATACTTTGCGTGAGGCGCGACAGGTTATTCTTGATCGCCCAAGCTACCATTTATCGTTTCTAATAGTGGGCTTTGCACCTTATAACCAATACTTCATATAAGGGGCTAACAAGCGATGAATACACCATTTATTAGAAACCATCAATACAATCTGATTAAAAAACAAACGAATCAAGTTCTGCATGCATTGCGAACCGTCTCTGATCAGCGCGTACTGGAAACCGTAAGATTTCGTGCTGCACAAAGCATGATCGAAGCTTTTCCTGTGCTTGCCCATGAACAGGAGCAGCTGCTGGAGCAGGTCTCAACACTAGAGACGGCAAATGATTTTGAAAAATATTTGTCCGATCTCGTGCCTTATCTTGAGCCATATCCACCAATCTCACCAAAGCAGATTCAAAAGCTGTTCCCGAAGCATAAGAAATTAAAAGTGCCGGATCTGGGATTGATTGATTTTCGCTTTGTCACGTATCTGAGCTGGATCGATATTGCTACCAATAGATTATTTCTGGTATATCCTTTTGCAGGCCAATTCATTGGTATCGAAGGACGAATCACGCCAACGAACAAGAAGGGATACTGTCTCTTATGCAATCGGCATCAAGAGCTCGCCTTTTTCTCAGTCATCACGAAGAAGGGGATGGCGTCTTCAGATCATTACGCTGCCATTGGGCACTACATTTGCATGGATAACCATGTTTGCAATAAGAGCCTGACGAATACAGAAGCATTGCAGAAGTTCATTCTCTCCACTCGCAAATAATGTTTTAAGCAAAAGACTGCCAAGTGCTATGGCAGTCTTTTTTTACATGCATGTTGACTTTCCCCTACGGGGAAGGCGTACAGTGAACTGTAGCAAGATTCGTGGTGCAGATGATGCGGCAGATCTGTATGTTCATACGAAAAGTGGGGGCGAGTGGAAGCTATCGATTGGCGAATTTTCAAAGATAGGCGGCGTATCGACGAAAACACTTCGTTACTATGACGAGATTATCGGATTGATAAGGCCTGATGAGATTAACCCGGAAAACGGCTATCGCTATTATTCCATAGGGCAGTTGAAGACGTTGTTTTTCATTCATCGGTTAAAAGCGTATTCCTTTTCTCTGGATGAAATCAAAACATGGTTAGCGTGCGAAGGGGATGAAGCAGAGGAAAAACTGTACAACACGCTTATTCAGAAGAAGATCGACATCCAGAATTTTATATACCCCCGTATGCTAAGCAGCAGCGATTATGCAGCGGGATATGGCATGCATTTTCAAAAACTGTATGAAGTCATTGCATCTGAGCAGTTAACCATAGCGGGTACGCCGATGACCATCTATCACAGCCCTGAATATAATCCAGCAGGCAATGATACAGAATTTGCAATCCCGATTCTGGAGCCCGTTAAAGGAACGAGAGATTTTTCAGGCGGATTATGCGCGAAATCTCTTCTTCAAGGAGACTATACAGAGCTTACCGCCGTATATGCAAATCTTAGACAATGGGTGGAATACGAAGGATATGCATTGGTAAGTTCACCGTATGAGGTGTATGTAACCGATCCATATCAAAGCGTTTATCCCAATACTTATATTACCGAGGTATATTTCCCTATTGCAAAGAAATTGTCATAAATAGTAGTGAAGAATACAGGGGAGCGCGCTGTTAAACAAGTGATACTGTTTTAAAAGAGGAGGACAATGATGAGCAGCATAAGTAATTCTCATTCCATCAGCATGAATTAAAGAATCAACAACAGCCGATATTCATTCTCATTATGGTTATCTTTGGTGGCTGCGAGAAGAAGAAGGCATTTTTGCTTATATGGTGTTAGGTGATGGCGGCAATGTCATTTGCTGCATCCCTGCTAAAGGTCTAGCCGTGGCTATCGCTTCTGCATTCCAGTTGCAGCCTCGTGACCGTTGGCCGCTCATCAAGGAAAGCATTCTGTCCGCAATTATTGACTCTTAAAGCCGCTATTACGTCGCCATTCTAGTGTGGAAAAACGTTCACCTCGCATGCTACGATATGTGTATCATAAGTGAATAAAGGAGTCATAATGGTGTGAACATGGATAAGCTGAAGAGTATGCTTAAGACTCATTACAGGATTAATAGTATCGATATATCGCCGCTTGAAGGCGGATGGGCCGCACTGGCCTTTGAAGTAAAGGATTGCAGCAAACGTTATTTCCTCAAAGTGTATGAAAAGAGCAGAGCCTCTACTTTAAAATGGACTGCTTCTATACATCATTATGTGCCAATGTTACTGTGGCTTCATGAACATACAAGATTGACATCCCACCTTCCTGTTCCTATTATAACGAAGTCAGGGGCATATCAATGCGAGGATGAATACGGCGTCTATCTCTTATATGCGTATATCGAAGGTACAACGATTGGCGAGCAGGCGTTGTCAGAAGAGCAAGTCATCCAATTGGCTGTCATAATCGCGGATCTCCATACACACGTCGTAACTGAGCATCTAAGTGCCAAGGAAATAATAGAAGACTTTCAGGTTCCTTTTTTGATTGCATTAAAGGAAACGATCGAGCTTAACATTCAGACGCTGCCCTTTGATCTGAGCGCAATCATCTCCCCTCGATTGAATCAGATCATGACCATGATAAACAAGCTTCAATCCTTGGCCGAATCCCTTAAACATGAAGACCTTAAAATGGTATGGTGTCACACCGATATTCATCATTGGAATCTCATGCAAGCTGGAGAGCAATTGATGCTAATCGATTGGGAGGGGCTGAGGCTGGCGCCCGTTGAAGCCGACATGATGTTTCTTATGAATGAACCTTACTATGAGACCTTCTTAAGGGTTTACCGCTCTGTTCACAAAGGCTATGCCTTGCATGCAGACGCACTCCGATTCTATCAATATCGGCGAAAGCTAGAAGATATCTGGGAGTTTATCGAGCAGCTGCTGTATGATCATCAGCTGGAAGAGGAGAGAGTGACAACATTAAGCGCGTTAGGAAATGAACTAGATGAGTTATCATCAATGCTTGATTAATCACTATAACAGAAATGAATATAGTACGATTACATGTCTACATTCATCAAGCTCAAAATCAAGCCGACGCTTTTCATGCGTCGGCTTGATTTTGTAGAGGTTCAACCGAACTGAAGATCATAACAGGCGGTATCGCAGCTCTTCAACATCAATATAAGATATAAACCTGCAATATAAAGCGATTACATATGCATTTTAATGTGTTTTACAATAGAGTTGCATCCGTTAAGCGAGAGAACATTACGGCTAAAGAGGTGGTTAATCCGATGAGAATCGATGCTCATCAGCATTATTGGAGGATCACCAGAGGTGATTATGGGTGGATCACTCCGGAACTTAAGCGATTGTACAGGGATTTCTTGCCGGATGATCTAGAGCCTTTATTGTCTAAACACAAGCTGGATGGAAGCATCCTTGTGCAAGCTGCTCCTACCTTAGAGGAAACGATGTGTATTCTATCAATTGCTGCAGAGCAACCGTCCGTACTCGGTGTTGTGGGATGGCTGGATCTCTTTGATCCTAATCATCGAAGCCACTACGAGCAATGCTGTACACATTCAAAATATGTCGGCTTTCGAATCATGATCCAAGATATGAAGGATTCGACGTGTATTCTGGAGCCAAGATTCATAGAAGCGCTGCGTGAGTATGCTGCGCTCAAGGTTCCTATTGACCTGCTGGTGTCATCCAATCAATTGGAGGACGTTATCGCAATGCTGAAGTAGGTCCCAACGCTGCGAGGGGTGATTGATCATATTGGAAAGCCTCCAATTAAGGAAGGATTGTTAGAACCTTGGGCCAGCCACTTATCAGAGATCAGCCGGTTTCCGAATATTTATTGCAAGCTGTCGGGCATGGTCACTGAAGCTGATCATGCGGCATGGAAGGCGATGGACTTCATCCCCTATATACGCCATGTACTGCAGGAATTTGGCTCAAGTCGTGTCATGTATGGAAGCGATTGGCCAGTTTGCTTGCTCGCAGGCGATTATGATGAGGTGATGGATATCTTGACTGCCGCCCTTCCAAGTAAGTGAAGCGGGGCAGAACGATTACGCCTGTTTGGCTTAAATGCAAAGGAGTTCTATAAGCTATGAAGCCATTGTCTCCACTTAGCCTGAATGCTGAACAGCGAGCCCTGCATAAGGCCGTTCAGTCTGCTCCAACGACTATCCTTCAGATCGGTGAAGGCAATTTCCTGCGTGGATTCTTCGACTGGATGATTCAACAGTGCATCAAGCAAGGGTTGTTTCACGGCAGCATTGCTGTCGTACAGCCTCGTCCTTCAGGTAAAGCGAACATCGAGAAGCTAATGGAGCAGCAAGGTATATATACGCTGGTTACTCAGGGAATTAGAATGGGCCGAGCGGTCATGGAGCGCGAGATCATATCGGTCTTTTCGAACATATTTGATCCATACGAGGACTGGAACCGACTCACAGCATTGGCTGTTCTACCATCGCTTCAGTTTGTGGTATCCAATACGACAGAGGCGGGAATTGCATATACAGCGGAGCCCTTGCAAGAAGGTCTTATTGCTTCCTTTCCAGGGAAGCTTGCCCATTTGCTGTACTTGCGTTATCAGGCCTTCGATGGCTGCCCTGAACGAGGGCTGACATTCCTTCCATGTGAGCTGCTGGAACGCAATGGTGACGCTCTCAAGCAAACGATATTGAGGCATGCAACGGATTGGGAGCTGCCTGCTGCCTTTAAGGATTGGGTGATGAAGCATAATGTATTCTTGAATACGCTTGTGGACCGCATCGTCACCGGATATCCTGATGCCAAGCAAGCGCAAGCCTGGTTTCATAAATGGGGTTATACGGATCAACTGCTGTGCACGACTGAGCCCTATTATTTATGGGTCATTGAAGCAAAGGCTGATATGGAAATGCGCCTGCCGCTTCAGCAAGCCGGTCTTCATGTCCTGTGGACAGACGACCTTAGGCCATATCAAACCAGAAAAGTCCGCATTCTGAACGGGGCACATACGTGGATGGCACCACTTGGCCTCCTGCATGGCATTGATGATGTTCGCTCCTTTCTTATGGATGAGGAATGGGGGACAGCACTTCGCGAGGTAGTGTTCAAAGAGCTCATTCCAACTGTAAGCGGAAACGTGGACAGCCTGCAGCTGTACGCGGAACAAGTTCTTGAGCGTTTTGCCAACCCATTCCTTTGTCATCAGCTTCACGATATTGCAATGAACAGTCTTAGCAAGGCTCGCGTTCGGCTGCTGCCGTCTATTGTTCATTACTTGGATCAAGGAAAGACGGTTCCGCCGCAGCTTGTTCTCGGCTTTGCCGCGTTGCTGCGATATTACAAGGTAGAGAAACATGAAGACGGAAGCTACACAGGAATGTCGCTGCATGGGAAGTCTTATTCTGTTCGTGATGATGCAGAGCTGTTGGAGCGAATGGCAGAGCTATGGAAACAAGCTTCTACAGGCAGCGCTCAACATCTGGATACCATCCATGCTATTCTTGCAGAGGAACGTTTTTGGGGACGGGCAATGTGTGATTCACCTTCATTTGCAGCTAACCTTGCAGAATGGCTGCAATACTGGGAGAGGGGAATATCTCAATGAGCGATTGGATTCGTATATCGGAGAAAGACCACGTTATTGTTGTCTTGCGGCCTTATGCAGCTGGCGAAACGATAACACTGGAAGCTGGAGCGAATATCGAAGTCAAACAAGATGTTGAAGTTGGCCACAAGATTGCGACGACCCGCATCCACAAAGGGGAGGACGTATTCAAATATGGATATCCGATTGGTTATGCCGCCTTGGAGATTAAGCCAGGGGAGTGGGTACATACCCACAATCTCTCGACAAAGCTCAGCGGAATCACGCAATATCAAGATCAGCTATCGTTCATGGAGCAAGAACCAAGACGTTCGTCACACCGAACCTTTCAAGGCTATGTTCGCAAGGATGGTTCGGTGGGCATTCGCAATGAAATCTGGATTATCAATACCGTAGGATGCATCAACAAAACCTGCGAGATATTGGCAAAGCAAGGCAATACGCAATATGGCCATCAAGTAGACGGCATTTATCATTTTGCCCACCCCTATGGCTGCTCACAGCTCGGCGACGATCTCGCTTATACGACGAGACTGCTAGCCTCACTTATTCGACATCCGAACGCTGCTGGGGTTCTTGTTGTCGGGCTCGGCTGTGAAAACAATCAAATCCAACTCTTGCAGAAGGAGCTGGGGGAGTTTGATCCGCTTCGAATCAAATTCATGCATGCCCAGCAGGAAGAAGATGAGCTTGAGAAAGGGCTGCTGCTCATCGGGGAGCTGGCTGAGCAGGCGGCATTGGATCATCGCGAGCCGTTACCAATATCGAAGCTATGCATTGGACTAAAATGCGGAGGCTCGGATGGATTGTCAGGCATCACCGCCAATCCACTCGTGGGTACAATAGCTGACCACTTGATCGCTGAAGGTGGAAGCGCCATTCTGACGGAGGTACCCGAGATGTTTGGCGCAGAAACGCTGCTTATGAATCGGGCGGTGAATGAAGAGGTGCATCAGCGCATTGTTAACCTCATTAATCATTTCAAGCACTATTTCATCCGACATGGGCAGGAAATCTATGAAAATCCTTCGCCAGGCAACAAAGCAGGCGGGATTACCACACTTGAAGAAAAATCGCTTGGATGCACCCAAAAGGGCGGAACTTCTCCAGTCATGGGCGTTGCTCGTTATGGGGAGCGCATTCATAAGGCTGGCCTTCATTTGCTTGAAGCACCAGGCAATGATCTTGTATCCGTTACGGCACTTTCAGCGGCAGGCGCACATTTGGTGCTGTTTACAACAGGCAGAGGCACACCCTTCGGCGGGCCCGTTCCGACTTTAAAGATCTCTACGAATTTCACGCTCGCAGCGCACAAGCCGCACTGGATTGATTACAATGCTGGACAGTTGTATGAAGGGAAATCCATGTTGCAAATGAGAGATGAATTGTGGGAACGAATCATCGCTATCGCGTCTGGTGAGGCAACTGCCCAGAATGAAAAGCAAGGATATAAAGAGATCGCAATCTTTAAGGATGGAGTGACCTTATAATGAAATATCGCAAGCTTGGGAACACGGGGCTTGATGTATCTGTATTAAGCTTTGGAGCGTCATCCTTAGGTTCCGTCTTTCGTCACACCGACGACATGGACAGCAGACGCGCCGTGCATGCCGCCCTTCATGCAGGGATCAATTATATTGACGTATCGCCGTATTATGGACGAACCAAAGCGGAATCGGTTCTGGGTCAAGCGCTCAAGGGCCTTCCACGCGACAGCTACCTTCTGTCAACGAAGGTGGGACGCTATGGCGAGAATGAGTTTGATTTTTCGAAAGATCGAGTTCTCCGCAGCTTGGACGAGAGCTTAACTCGACTTCATACCGATTATGTAGATATGCTGTTCCTGCATGATATCGAGTTCGTGCCAAAGGAGATCATACTAGAGGAAGCCGTTCCTGTGCTTCAACGGTTAAAAGCAGAGGGAAAGATTCGATACTTTGGCTTTAGCGGGCTTCCATTGAAGCTCTTTACGACAATGCTGCCGCTCATGGAGGCAGACGTGATTCTATCCTATTGCCATTATTCACTCAATGATACGTCCTTGCTGCAGCTGCTCCCGCTTGCAAAGGAGAAGCAGGCAAGTCTCGTTAATGCATCTCCACTGTCCATGGGACTGTTGAGTACACGCGAGACGCCAAGCTGGCATCCAGCAAGTGGACGAGTAAAGCGCTTTTGCAAGCAAGCCGCAGATTACTGTGCTTCTCAAGGAGCAGACATCGCCAAGCTGGCGGTGCAATTCTCGTGCAGCCATGAACAGATTCCAACGACGCTAGTCAGTACAGCCAATCCAGACAATATTATCCGCAATGCGGCTTGGACGGACGAAGCAATTGATCAAGAGCTGTTAGCGTCAGTGCTCCAAATACTGTCTCCGATTCGCAATGAATTGTGGCCAAGCGGACGTCCAGAGTATAACGAGGAGCCATCCTTAGTAGAAGGGGATACCCTATGAACAGCATCATCTGCGAGAAAAACAGATCATTAAAGCTTGCTGAACAAGCAGAACCAGTCCGTGGTGAGGGCGAGGCAATCGTAGCGATTCAACGAATTGGAATTTGTGGCACGGATCTGCATGCTTATCAAGGCAATCAGCCTTATTTTACTTATCCACGCATCCTAGGGCACGAACTTGCTGGAATCGTAGAGTCGATCGATGAGCATGAAAAAGACATTGTTGTGGGTGATCAAGTCAGCATCATTCCTTATATGCACTGCGGCGCTTGCACTGCTTGCAGAAGCAATAAGACGAATTGCTGCAAGCATCTGAAGGTGCTTGGCGTGCATGTGGATGGAGGAATGAGAGAACGAATCTCGGTTCCAACTAGTCATCTTATCGCAACAGCGGATCTTAATCTGGATCAAACGGCCATGCTTGAGCCGCTAGCGATAGGCGCGCATGCCATACGTCGTTCAGGTCTTAAGCAAGGGGATATCGTCCTTGTCATCGGAGCCGGACCCATCGGTCTTGGGATTATGAAACTGGCAAGCCAAGCGGGTGCCCATGTAATAGCGATGGACCTCAATGAAGAGCGGCTGCGGTTCTGCCAATCCTGGGCAGGGGTCAAGCAAGTGATAGAAGCTCATCTGTCCAATGATCACCTGCAAGCACTCAATGATGGAGAATATCCTTCCATTGTATTTGATGCAACAGGCAGCCAGCAATCCATGACTCGAGCCTTCGATCTCGTTGCGCATGGCGGGACGCTCGTGTTTGTCGGCTTAGTAAAAACCAATCTATCATTCAGCGACCCAGACTTTCACAGTAAGGAGCTGACCTTGATGGGGAGCCGCAATGCGACCCGAGAGGACTTTGAATACGTGAAAGAAGCGATGCTGAACGGTCAGATCGACATCGATTCCTATATTACGCACCGTAGTTCATTTCATGACATGATCCAACATATTGATCACTGGCTGCTGCCAGAATCCAAGGTGATCAAAGCGATAGTTGACATGGATAATATTTAATGTATCTAATAAAAACACTTAAATGACCACGAACAACAACCTCCAGTATCTTGGCATGCAGCCAAGGCTGGAGGTTGTCGCTGTTCACTGATAGGAGCAATCATGGGTGAGCTTCTATCATTTATATGTATTCGCTGAATGCTCACGTCTATAAGCTGCTGGTGTCATTCCGACTATTTTTTTAAACGTCCGGTGAAAGTGAGGCAGGCTCTCGAACCCGCTGGCATAAGCAATCGTATCGACCTTATCGTGCGATTCCATTAATCTCTGCTTCGCATGGACAATACGCTTCATCACGATGTAGTTGATAACATTCATGCCTGTAAGCTGCTTGAACCTGCGACTTAAGTGAGCAGTACTCACAGCTGCGACCTCGCTCAGCTGCTCCAAGCTCATCTCTTCAGCATAGTTCGCATCGATATACTGCAATATATTTTTCATCCAATCTGGACTAATCGCTTCCTGAATCTCGATCTGCTTGCGCCTCTCATACCCCTCACGATGAATGGATACAATCATTTGATGCAGGATCAAGATGACGGCATGACGAAAGCCTGGCTTTTCACCCTTCAGCTCATCATTCATCATCGTTAGAGAATGAACCATCATGCTCTTCAGCAGCTCACTGCATTCGAGCTTGTAATAGTGGTCGAAGCGGCACTGCTCAAAGTATTGCAGAAAGGAAAAGGATTCGATTATCGGCATCGCTTGGATCAGGATCGGGCTGAAAAACAAAGCGGTCGAGGTGACCGGATCCTCTCGATCTGGAAAGGCGCGATGAATCGTATTCTGGGGGATGATGAACAGATCCCCTTCATTCATATCGAATAGATGGTGATCAATAAAGAAATGACCGGCGCCACTATGCACATACACGAGCTCATACCAATCATGAACATGATCTGGCAGCTCAAGCTGCGGCGACTTCGTATCCATAAAGTTCAGTATAAACGGGAATGATAGCTCGGTCTCAAGACGCTTTCGAATCGGCTTCATCTATCATGCACTCCTTATATCCGACATCTTCATAAGAGTATCAAAAAACAGTACAATTTCGCAATAATCCGATCTTTTATCGTTTTCATCTGATGTTATCTTTAAGATGCGGATGCGGTTGCGGTTAAAGAATAATTGGGATGAAAGGAATTGATAGAGATGCACGAACGCGAACAACTTCGCCACCACTTAAACCATATAGATGACATAATCGAGAGAGGAAATTATGCGCCGAATTGGGATTCGCTGAGCCATTACGAGATCCCAGACTGGTATCAGGATGCGAAGTTCGGCATATTCATCCATTGGGGCGTATACGCCGTCCCTTCTTACAACAGCGAGTGGTATGCAAGAAATATGTACATCGAAGGAACAGATGCCTATAACCATCATGTTGCCCATTATGGAACGCAGGATAAGTTCGGTTACAAGGATTTTATTCCTCAATTCAAGGCTGAAAAGTTCAATGCGGAGGAATGGATGCAAATCGTGAGGCAATCCGGCGCGAAATTTGTTGTGCCAGTCGCTGAGCATCATGATGGCTTTCCAATGTACGACTGCCCATTCACGGATTGGAATGCAGTGAAGATGGGACCGCATCGGGACATCATTCAGGAACTGTCCAATGCTGCTAGACAACAGCATCTCATCTTTGGCGTATCAAGCCATCGCGCGGAGAATTGGTGGTTTTTCAATGGCGGACGGCAGTTTGATTCCGATGTCAATGACCCGCAAAATGCTGGATTGTACGGACCAGCAGAGAAATGCGATCCGAAAGGCTGGATTCCAGAACGGCAGCCGCATGAAGCGTTTCTGGATGACTGGCTGGCACGTACTTGTGATCTCATCGATCGCTATGAGCCGCAGCTGCTGTGGTTCGATTGGTGGATTAGAGAGCCGTCCTTCAAGCCGTATCTGAAGCGGCTTGCAGCCTATTACTATAATAAAGGCCTCGATTGGAATAGAGGCGTTGCCATTAATTATAAGGAAGATGCTTTTCAAGAGGGGACGGCAGTATTTGATGTCGAGCGAGGGCAATTAGATGACATCAGGCCAAGCTTCTGGCAAACGGATACTTCCGTATCTGAGAACTCATGGAGCTACACCTCACATCATAGGTATAAAACGGCGGATTCGATTATCGGTGACCTGATTGATATCGTAAGCAAAAATGGAGCACTGCTGCTTAATATTGGCCCTCGACCTGATGGAACAATACCCGAGCAGGAGCAGGAAATTCTGAAGGCCATCGGTCAATGGCTGGCCGTGTATGGTGAAGCCATCTACAGCACTCGGCCTTGGAAGGTATTCGGAGAAGGGCCGACAAAGATTGAAAGCGGCTCGTTCACAGATACGAAGCGTAAGCCATTTACAGCTCAAGATATCCGCTTCACAACAAGAGAAGGACGACTGTACGCTATCCTCATGAAAAAGCCTGATAATCATAGAATACTCATCCAATCGCTAGCTGAAACTTTGCGCTTGTATCCTAATCAGATCGAATCCGTTGAGCTGCTTGGATACAGCGGAGAACTAGAATGGACAAGAAACGAGCATGGGTTAACCGTTGTGCTGCCAGAAGATCACCTCATCCATGGAGCTTTTGCGCTGCGGATTCGCTAAGGGCGGTTGGTGCTTGAGAGATGAACAGCTTTGACCGATGTCCATTGTCATAAGAAGACAATAACGATTGTTCATCTGAAGCAACCCTGCTTCACCTAATTAATGCGCCTGTTAATTTCGCTGAACAGCGATTGACTTTAATTAGTATCTAGTATTAAGATTAGATATTATTACTTGGTACTAATTATGTTGAAGGGGCTGACGGCAAATGCATTCAAAGGCTAGTATCACAGCAATTGGCACTTATGTACCTGAACGGATCCTAACCAATGCAGATTTGGAACAAATGGTGGAGACAAATGATGCTTGGATTGTGCAGCGAACAGGCATGAAGGAAAGAAGAATGGCTGGGGAACATGAATACGCCTCAACCTTAGCTTGTAAAGCGATTGAGAATTTAAGAGAGCAATATCATAAGGAACTTCTTGATGTGGACTTTATTATAGTGGCCACGACAACATCTGATTACGCCTTCCCAAGTGTTGCATGTCAGATCCAGCAGCATTTTCACATCCCTCAAACCGGTGCGATTGATCTCAATGCAACCTGCGCTGGCTTTACATATGGACTGCATCTTGCGAATGGACTGATTACATCAGGACTTCACCGAAAAGTATTGGTCGTCGCTGCCGAAACGTTATCGAAGGTAACCGATTATACGGATCGAACAACCTGCATTCTCTTTGGAGACGGGGCTGCAGCCGTTCTCGTTGAACGAGATGAAGAACAGCCGAGCTTTATTGCTTCTCATCTTGGAACACAAGGAGAGGGAGGGCAGCATGTCTACCTGCCGAATATATCACATACGATGTTCGGGAACCCATTGAGCACAAGCGGTAAGATTGTTCAAAATGGCCGCGAAGTCTATAAATGGGTGACGCGTACCATCCCATCCGGCATGAGTGAGCTGCTGCGAACAGCCAACCTCAACATGGACGAGCTGGACTGGTTTGTTCCGCATAGCGCGAATCTGCGAATGATTGAGTCCGTGTGCGAGAAATCAGGCTTCCCCTATGAAAGGACCTTAACAAGTGCAGAGCACCTCGGCAACACTTCGGCTGTGTCCATTCCATTAGCGCTGCAGCTAGGGTTGAATGAAGGAAAGCTGTCCAATGGACAGATTTTGATGCTGTATGGCTTTGGTGGAGGTCTGACGCACGCTGGTCACATCATCCATTGGCAGTTGGATGCCTGTTAATCAGTATCCACGTACGATGATGCATGATGCTGTTGCTATCTATCTGAGGGTTATGCCTTTCTTTACGAGTTCGCTATAATGGGAATAGGTTGTAGAGAAAGGAATTGTATGATGAAAAAAGTCATTATCATCGGGGCGGGAATACTTGGAGCGTCAACTGCCTATCAGTTGGCGAAAATGGGCGCGGATGTGCTTCTTGTTGACCGTCAAGATAAGGGTCAGGCTACAGATGCTGCTGCCGGCATCATTTGCCCTTGGCTCTCACAGCGACGCAATAAAGCGTGGTACCAGCTAGTGAAGGCTGGAGCTCACTTCTATCCTTCGCTCATTCATGAGCTTGAGCAGGAAGGCGAGACCAAAACAGGCTACGCACAAGTTGGAGCACTTTGCATTCATGATGATCTGGATAAGATCAGTAAGATGGAAGAGAGGGCGCAGCTGCGAAAAGGGGATGCGCCAGAAGTTGGCGAAATCACGGTGCTGGATGCTGCTCAAACCCGTGAGAGGTTCCCCTTGTTAGCTGAAAGCTATCATTCCGTTCATGTCAGCGGGGCTGCTCGGGTAGACGGACGCGCACTGCGTGATGCGCTGCTTCGTTCCGCACAGCGCAAGGGAGCCAAGCTCATCTCTGGAGACGCTGTATTGCAATACGAATCGAAGCGTGTGACTGGTGTTACTGTTGATTCAACATTTTTAGCAGCTGATATGGTTGTGGTATGTGCTGGCGCTTGGGCCAATTCGCTGTACAAGCCGCTGGGCATTCCTTTTATGGCAAGCTACCAAAAAGCCCAGATCATGCATGTACAAGTTGCTGAGCAGCATGATACAGGCCATTGGCCGTTAATTATGCCGCCTCATGATCAATATATCCTTGCTTTTGAAGATCGGAAGATCGTCATTGGTGCGACGCATGAAAATGACATTGAAGGCTACGATACGCGTGTCACGGCAGGGGGGATGCAGGAAGTTCTCAACAAGGGACTGACGCTAGCACCAGCGCTCGCTGACAGCACGCTGCAGGAGATCCGTGTCGGTTTTCGTCCCTTTACACCAGGGTTTCTGCCCGTCATTGGCGCAATCCCAGGCTGGGAAGGATTAATAACGGCCAATGGATTAGGTTCCTCTGGATTAACGGCAGGGCCATTTCTCGGATGCCAGTTAGCCAAGCTTGCGCTAGGGATGGAGCTTGATATTGATCTTCATGATTATGATATTAACAACGCAATTGATAAAAAGTAAGGCTGCGCGGAGTAGACCAATATCGATTCCTTCATGAGGTAAATATAAAAAACTCTCCTGTTATGGAGAGTTTTTTATCATTTGAGGTTGGAGACTGAAGGCTCGATCCCTATGGAAGGGAGCAAACCATTAGGATTAGATTGCTGAGCAAGCTGTTTTTTTACAAGGCATATAATAGTCCAGCGTTAAGCACGTTTCACCCTGTGACTTTGGAATACCAAATCTAGCATCCGTATACACCTCACACCAATAGAACTGCTCCCAGTCTACCTCATAGCCATTCTGCTGCATGGCCTCTGTAATCAGGAAATAGGCATTGTTGTAAATCTCAACTTCTTCACCTTGAATCCAAGCCTTTGCGATCAGCGTCTCTGGAATATCATATCCGACGTAGCCTTCAGGAACGGGGGTATCGGGATTCATAAACATCCCAACGACATACGTAAAGGATTCATCAGCGCCATCATACTCTCTGAAGTAGCCGACATAATCATCTAGAATGTCCGTTGGAATGTACGCCTTCATGGCCAGCAGCTTATCATACATGCCTTCCTCGAAGCATTGCCCCCAGAATTTCTGAATATTGGGGCTAATTGGTGTCCTAATTTCTTTCCCCACGATTTTGTAAGGACCATAGTTGACAAATTCGATCTTCGTCAGCTTTGACATGATTCTTCTTCCTTTCTCCATTCGATAGGTCTGCTCATTACCAAGCTCATCAAGCGGTTGAAAGGAGATACGCGACAAACAGCCTGTTGCCAGCAATCCTTCACGGACTGAGGATGGCGAGATTCCATGCTGGTCCTTGAACGCTCTTGTAAACGAAGCATGGGAATCATAGCCGTACTTCAGTGCGATATCAATGACCTTCTCATCTCCATGCTGCAGGTCTGTAACCGCAAGGGTTAGTCTTCGTCTTCGAATGTAATCTGACATCGTCATCCCCAGCATGAAGGAGAATATCCGCTGAAAAATCCCGATCGGACAGCCGGCTATTTTGGCAAGCGCATCTGGCTGCACTTCTCCGGCGATGTTCTCCTCCAAATAGCTGATCACCGCTTCCATACGTTCGTAACATTCCATCTCAAACGTAGCTCCTTTCAAAATGTATTATGAATGGATAACAAGACGAGCGCTTTGCAGCGCGCGAACAAAATCTGCAAAGAAGCTGATATTGCAAGTGACGCATCCTCATACACAAGAGCACAATCGGTATAATCGCTTTTAAATTCCAATCTCTTAGATGTTCATCTCTAATCAATCAGGATGTAAGCTCTTCCCATCTCCCTTATCATGACGAAGTCATGCTTATCGCTCTATGAGAGGACAAGTAGGCAAAAAACAAAACCGACCTACCACGGGGTCAGTTTTGTTTTCGTTCCACAATATCGATTCTAGCTTCATCGGGAATGGCATGAACCATGCCTGCGATAAAGTCGATGTCATTTCCCAATTTGCCATAAAGGCGAGGAGAATCCGCTTTATTCATTCTTCCATATTTAACAACTTCAGCACCCTTCGCTAGCTCAAAAAAGATCTCATTGCTTTCTTGTGCAGGACGTTTTCCCTCCTCTATCTTTTCACCTGTAGATAGCTCTGTCGCTTCCCATATGAGATGCTTGACATCATTTCTAATCTCATAATACCAAATATGATTGCCCCAGGACTGATAATATCGAAGGGCTTCACCTTCAGGGAAAATTAGCAGATGTTTAGGCTCTTTTGCACTGCTTTGGAGCGATGGCTGCTCATTTGGCGGCAAAGAGATTGCGATTTTCCTAGCTGCAACAAGGTCATTGCTATAATTTAAGGTTTGGTGATCGATGGTATACTCATCGCTGCGGATTACAATAATCTTGCCAACCCAGCTTACTTCTGCATCGAAGGCCTCACCAATCAATCGAAGGGGGACAACCACTCTGCTATGGACGAGCTGAACTGGTGCATCAATAGGGATCTTTTTTGTACCGGACATCGCGATCTTGCTCCCGACCTGTAGGACCAGCTTTTTATTGGAATTAGGCTTCGTGACGACGACTTTCTTATTCATGGGGTCCCAATCGAAGTCGAGATGCATAGCCTTTAGGGCATCCAGTGGTACAAAGGTCAAGCCATTTTTAACCACAATATCCGTCTGGATGTACTTGCTGTTTATAACCAATTGATAAGGGGCAGGTGATGAGAATATGCAGATAAGGGCAAAGATGAGTATGAATATACCGAGACCTACAAGTATTAGCTTTTTTTTCATAGTTTCCTCCATAGACAACGAAGCTCTTCTCATTCTATATGTGACTTACTGGATCATCAATATGTACATCTACAGTAATTTCCAATATGTAATCAAAATAAATGCGAGAAGCCTATAGAAAAAGGCCTCCCGCTGTATGGACACTTGCTATAAATTCCTTACAACATAAGTGCACTTAGTCCAAATTCTCGTCCTCTTCATCGTCCTCACTATAAGCCAAGGCAATATCAATAAACTGGACAACTAATTGGCAAATGTCTCCCTTGTCATTAAAGCCCCAATAAACCGGGTAAGCGCCATCACCAAAGCCGCTCTGGAACATGGGCAGATGATAATCGGTATTAGGGATGTTCCAGTTGATCCAGTCACCCGAGTCACGCTGATACTCTGGATGCTGCTTGTAACTCTCGGCAAACAGGGGTGCAAAATATTCATTATAAATATTAAGCCCAGGATTATCCTTATTCCACTGCTCGTTGAAATCACAATATGCCAGATGGACTTCCTTGTCGCAGATCGAGCATAGGCCTGCATCCACATTGAATCCGAAAAATTGGTCTTCTTCAAGCTCGACAATATTTTCATTTCCAATAAGAGCTTCTTCAAAGCGTACTGCTTGATCATCGCTGAATCTCAAGCGAACCGCTGCATAGCGGGCACAATCGAATTCATCCGGTGTAACCACACAAACTTCAGCCGTGAACGTACCTGTAGGTGCTGTCTGGAAGTACGGCTCATTTATTCTGTCAATCAAGTAAGCCAGTGGATCGCGTACGAGAACATGACCGGTTGGAATGGAGCAGGGACCAATATTCATGACAGCAAGCTGCTTGCCCGCAATCTCTGTTTCTGTAAAATAAGCATTTAAATCACAAAAACTTTTTAATTTATGACGTTGTTCTTCCCACTGCGCCAACCATTCCGTTGTTGGAGACATATCGTCTTCCTCCCTTATGTATGAATCAAATTGCTATTGTGATCATTCGAAGCTTGCATAGCATCTTGGCATTCATCCTTTGCACAAAAAGAATGCGCCATAACCAAATGTTAGCTGCAGTCTTTACCGTCAAATATAGTCAGGTATGCATAGCGTAATGGAGAAGATGAATGGGCTCCACCTTCATTATATCCCATTAATATGAAGCCGGGAATGGGAGCGATACCCATCAAATACCAAGTCATAATCTGGTCTTCAATGCACTCAAGTGTTATTCACAATTACGCTGTGTTGGTTAGAGCTAGATCCCCTAAAATTCTATTATTTAAAATATGATCAAGGTATATTCTACCTAATGAAGCATAGAGAGGCAAAGGATATGGGTATAATTACCACATCTATGAGTAAGGTTTCCTTTAATAAAGAACTCGCCACAGATAAAAGGTTGCGTAGGACTCCCAGTTCTTCCATGGAAGCGCGAGAGTCAGGATCTCTTCTTTGGTGGGCTTGCGATCCATCTCCTGCAAGGTTTTGATCGCATTCATAAGTCCTACATCGGCGATAGGAAAAGCAGTGGGGAATCGAAGGCAGCGCATGAGTACATAATTGGCGGTCCAAGGTCCAATACCTCGAATGCTGACCAATGTGTGCTCTGCCTCTTGCATGCTCATGCTCTTGAGCTGTTCCTTGGTCAGCTCTCCACTTGCCATCAGCTGTGCGAGGTTGATGATATATTCGCTTTTCTTGGTCGTCATCTTGATGCCGGCTAAGTCGCTAGGCGTTAATTGCGCGATCCGTTCATAAGTGGGGAATACCCAGTGGGTTTGACCATCCCATTCAATCTTTTCTCCAAATTGTTCGACAAACTGTTTCTTAAGGGAATAAGCGAAGGCTAAGTTAATTTGCTGGCCAATCACTCCCCAGCACAGCGCTTCAAAGAGATCTGGAATTCCCATGATTCGCAAGCCATAACACTTGTTAAGTGTCTTGTTAAGGAGCGGATCCGCTTCAGCCATCTCATAAAAGGGCTGGATATTGCGTTCAAGATCAAACCATTCACGGATATACGAAGCAATCTCATTGCGGTGGAGCGAATCTGTTGGCCTCGCATCTAAACATTGAACAAGCAGCTGGCTGTCATCCTTATGACTGATTTGGATCACATATCGCTCTTGCCCAATCGCCAGCACTTTTGTGATGGTATGGTGTTCAACCGTGTACATGCATTCATTTTTATCCCTCGTTAAGTAGTCCACATTGGCCTTCATATCGAACAGCTCAGGCAGTGGAATTAACATCTCCGCTTGGATTCCTTGGTTCATTATCCCTCATGCTCCTTATCTCAGAATGTTGGTTTGATTCCATGCCATATTCATGGTTTCACTGTATCACATTCCGCATGAGATTCCATTTGATATCTTGCGGTTTCAATTATTTCTAATAACCTAACGTTTCTAGAGGTTAGTAGGGATGAAGTTTGAAAACTAATGAATCCTTACCATAAAAAACGCTGTCTTCCATAATGTCCAGGAAAACAGCGCTTTTCGATCAATCGAAGCTTCGTATACAGTGTCCGCAACTCTATTGGTATCCCATAATATCACAAAACAAGATTTTAATCATATGAAAGTGCCTGCTTACCTAGGGCGTCCCAGGATTTCAGAAAGGAATCCTTCTTTGTCTTGTACGTTTTTTTCCCCGTCAAAGGGTCATTAAGAAAAAGATGGTTTTGGTCGTAACCGACAAGGACCACGGCGTGTAAATCCAGCGGCGAGCTAATCGTTTCCCCCTCGTGTTTCCATGTTTCCCAACGGTTAGGAATCTTATAGTCCCCAGTTGTCCAAAGGATGACGGGCTTTCCTTTTTCGATCTGCGCCAGAATATCGTTAAACGGTTTTTTCGTCAAATTGAGTGTTCGATCTTGTAAATAGTACTTCATCAATTTCTCTAGAGGTCCTGCATATACAGCGAATCCGGCACTTTTTCCCGTGATATCGCCGACAAATCCATGATCTGGATTTCCCCAACGTGTGATATCGCCGGAATTGGTTATCTGCTGGGGGTCTTTATCTTTCGGCAATTCTTCAGCCAACTCCAACTTGTCTGTTTCGATACCAGCATACTTCAATACCATCGCCAAGCTGGTTACCTCGCAGCCATACTTTAATTCGGGATTCTGTCTGATTAAGGGAACATCCAGAATGACTTTATCCTTTTCGGCATTCTTGGAAGGAGGCTTTGAGATGTATGATCTGCTTTGCAGTTTATCTTTATTTATATCCGTTTCCATATCGCTCTGGTGTATGGATACATTTTCTGCAGCTCTTTCGTATTTGGTTGGTTCGGCTTTCTGATATTGACTTGTACAACCTGCGATAGCGATGACTAGTAGACACGCAGTACCATAAACCATATATCGATTCATTTGATTACCTCGTTATATTTATCAAGTATTCGTACCTATCTATGGGGACAATATTTGGATCATTCAAGTAAGCTTAGGTACATCTTTCGCAACTTGAAGTCATGCCTACAATATTCTGGTGCTATTATTATTGTTTCAAAAGATATGGAATATATGTATGAATCCACAGTGAAATAGATAGTCCATCCTTACTATTGACCTATAAGGCACGTCGCAATGATTTCTAACTAAAGCACAATAATAGATTGACAAAGCATAGGGATGTTGATAATCTGTTGACATTGATAATGATAATTATTTTCAATTAAGGCTGTGTGCGATTTGCTATCTCGTTCATCTACATACGACAGCTCAATGTACGAACAGCCGATTATATCATATGGTGAAGGGGTAGGAACAATGGTTCAAAGCATGAATAAACCTTTACGAACGATGGCATGTATGCTCGTTGTCGTCATGTTGGTTATCGCAGGCTGTGGGAATGCCAATACGTCTTCTAAGGCAGAGTCATCCGAGAACACGGTCTTAAATGCGAGTGGAGCAAAGGAATCAGACAAGGATTCCGGTATGCGAAAAGTCAAAACAGCCATGGGTGAGGTGGAAGTTCCTGTTCATCCAGAGCGTGTCATTGTCAACTGGTATGTGGGAGATGTTTTCACCTTAGGGATAAAACCCGTAGCGATTAATGCCTATGCCCAGGAGACGATGCCATTCTATGACAAGTTTGAAGGCATACCGATCCTTGAAAAGTGGGAGTCCGAAGAAATATTAAGCTACAATCCTGATCTCATCATTACCTATGATCCCAAAGACTATGAGAGCTTCTCCAAGCTGGCTCCAGTCTTGGTTGTACCAGAGGAGAATGTAAGCTCAACCGAGCGACTACTCTTCCTTGGTGAAGCAACGGGTCATGAGTCTGAAGCAAAGCAAGCGATTGCTGCCTTTGAAGAGAAGCTCATGAAGGCAAAGGAAAAGCTGACTGATGGCATCTTTAAGGAAAAGACGTTCAGCATTCTCGAAGATTGGGGTCGCGAATCCTACGGTGTGATGTATGAAACAGGATCAAGAGGCGGCACACTCCTCTACGATTATATTGGACTGCATATGCCGAAGAAGCTGGAGGATCTTGTTAAGGAATCAGGCAATGGCCGCAACTCCTTATCCTATGAAGTCGCATCCGAGTATTTTGGCGATTATGTATTATGGTTCCTAAAAGATGACTATCAATCGGAATATGCCAAATCCGTTGTCTGGGAGACGATTCCTGCAGTAAAAAACGGCAACATCATTCAAATTCCAGGTAAATATGCAGGCTTGTTCTATTATTCGGATGTTGCCAGCATGACCGCTCAACTGGACTATATTGTCGATCAACTCGTTATGCTTGAGAAATAATGGTGCATAGAATCTAGAATGAACTAAGGTGTTATAATGCTAACCAATTCTAAACAAAAGGCAAGAGGAAGTCTGACATTTGCCTTGGTTATTCTGATTGGCCTTCTCTTGCTCATTCTAATGACTGCTGCCTCGATCTCATTTGGTGCAGCAGATATGAGCCTGTCGCTAGCATGGGGAGCCGTATTTCATTTTGATCCTGCCGTAACCGAGCATCAGATCATCCAGCAATTTCGTTTGCCGCGAACGCTTGCGGACATCGTCGTTGGATGCAGCCTGGCTGTATGCGGTGCCATTATGCAAGGAACCACCCGCAATCCACTGGCGGACTCGGGGCTGCTTGGGATTAGTTCCGGCTCCACCTTTGCGATTGCGCTGTGCATGGCATTTTTGCCTGGCCGATCCTACGGGGAGACCATGCTGTATTCGTGTATTGGCGCCGCATTAACTACTCTTATCACGTATTACATGGCCTCCGTTGGCAAACGAGGGATGACTCCGCAGCGTCTCGTGCTGGCGGGGATGTCGATCTCGATGCTGTTTGGTTCCTTCAGCACCTATATCGCCATTAAGTATGATATCGGACAAGATCTCGCCTTCTGGACAGCTGGCGGCACCGCCAATATCGAGTGGGCGCATTTGGCGTATGTCTCGCCAGTGTTCTTCGCTGCGCTCATATGGGCCATCTCGTTATCGCCATCGATCACGATCTTGAACTTTGGAGAAGAGCTTGCTGCTGGTCTTGGACTTCGTGTGAATCTGATCAAGGGCTCGTCTACCATCATTGTTCTATTGCTAACTGGACTGTCCGTCATCATTGTTGGGCCAATCGGATTTGTAGGACTGATTATTCCTCATATAGTTCGCTTCATGGTAGGTGTGGATTACCGGTTCATCATGCCCGCAGCCGCCATATATGGTGCTGTATTTATGGTAACGGCCGATCTCTTCGGCAGATTGATTGCACGACCGCACGAGATGCCGCTTGGGATCATCTTCGCCATCATTGGCGTTCCATACTTCCTCTACCTTGTTAGAAAGCAAAGGAGGGAGTTCGGATGATGCAGACAAGCAGCACACGCGGCCAGTTAACGAAGCCTGTCATCATAATATTGATGCTAGTCGTATTGCTGGTCCTCGTCGCCGTGATCAGCATGAACGTAGGGAGGATGAACCTTACACCTATGGAGGTCTTCCATGTTCTATCTGGCAAAGGAACTGCCCAACAGAATCTAATTGTGTATGAGCTTCGCCTGCCGCGAATTGTACTGGCTGTGCTGGTAGGAATCGGGATGGCGATCTCTGGATGCGTGATGCAAAGCCTGCTTCGCAATGATCTAGCAAGCCCCGGGACGCTCGGAATCAGTTCCGGATCAGGACTTTTTGTGCTGTTGTATATCACCCTTTTTGCAGCTCAAGGATTCATTTCCCCCATACTTCTTCCCGTGCTTGCCTTCGTTGGAGGCCTGACTGCTGCTGGACTGATATTTTTGCTCGCATACCGAAGAGGAAGAGACATGTCGCCATCAGGACTCATTCTTACGGGAGTAGCCATGGGAAGTGGTTATGGAGCATTATCGCTAATGATCACGCTAGGGTTAGATCAGAAGCAATATGATTTTGCGCTGCGATGGCAAGTCGGAAACTTGTGGGGAGACGACTGGAAGTACATTGTCATCTTGCTGCCATGGATACTTGTCTTAGGCTTGATCGTACTATTCAAATCAAATACCTTGAATGCAATGAATCTTGGCAACCAGACCGCTGCAGGTCTAGGCGTCTCCATGAAGCGTGAGTTTATCGTTTTGACACTCGCATCCGTTGCGCTTTCGTCCGGCAGTGTAGCACTCGGAGGCAATTTCTTCTTTGTTGGGCTCATCGCTCCTCATATGGCGCGCCGCATGGTAGGGAACAATCATAAGTTCGTCATACCAACAGCAGCTCTCGTCGGTGCTTTAGTTATCCTGGCTGCTGATACGTTCACCCGAACGGTTAGCATGGGAGCTGACATTCCCACTGGAATCATCATTACCATCTTCGTTACGCCTTACTTCCTGTATCTGCTCGCCAAGTCTAATTAAGAGCACACATTAAGAAGTGATGTAGATCACGAACCTTTGGCTTTATGCGACAATAGACTTAATTTCATGTGATAATAGTCCCTCCTTTCTTGCCGCAAGCCAAGTCCTATTGTATAATTTCACAGATCGTTTGATTACCTTTATATCCCAATGATGATTAGGAGCGTGAGGCGGTTGAAGAAGAAGTGGTTTGTTGGAATTATTGGTTTGACTATGGTTGTCAGCATGGGGGCGGGAGCATACGCAGCATCGAATCTTACGGAAATCAAAGCCTACTTGAATCATGATATCAAAGTGAAGGTTGATGGCAAGCCGGTCCAGCTTCAAGATGAGCAGGGCAGTGTCGTCATTCCGATCACGTATAAAGGGACCACCTATCTGCCCGTCCGCGCTGTCTCCAATGCGCTGGATGTTGCTGTTGCTTACGATAGTGAGACGTCGAGCGTATTGCTAGGTGAGAAGACCGATGGCGTGTCGATTGCAGATGGATTCTATTCCATGTACCATACGAAAGACCCATCAAAGACAAGCTATAAGGGCAAGGATTACAAAGACGTTTATTTTGACAATACTGATGGATCAAGAAGCAGCAATTTTGCGCTGAATCCAAAGAAAAAGTACCAGAAGCTCTACCTTCAGGTTGCAGCGGTTGGCAAAGATATTGAGGAAATATCGGTCCATGATAGTGATACCGATACCGAGTTGCTGCAAACAACCGTATCGATAGCTGATGGACTGAAGACGATTGAAGTTGATATCGGTGGAGTCGATCAATTGTGGGTGAATGCCGGAGTTAAAGACGGTGGAGGCATCTTCATTCCACTGACCACATCCTACTATAAATAATTCATTCATGAATGAGGAGGCGAAACAACGCCTTCTCATTTTTTGTGAACATGCTATCATAAGGAGAAGGGACTATTTTTATGGCAACTCATTTATAGGAGAATCGATAAGATGAAACATATTCGCTTAACGACAGAACCACCAGCCAATTTCAACTTGCTTAAAGAGCTATATGAAGTTTTAGGTTGGAACTCGCTGCAATTAACGGTTAAGGAACTAGAGGCTATGTGCTGTCAAAGCTGGTATGCTGTCTATGCCTATGACCATGGCCGATTGATTGGGATGGGCCGTGTCATCTCGGATGGTATCATTACAGGAATCGTGTGCGGGCTTTGTGTGCATCCAGACTTTCAATCCAAAGGCATTGGAGCCGCTATACTTGGGCAGCTGATCGAGTATTGCGAGCACCATAGAGTCATTCCCCAACTAATGTGCACGGAGGGATTAGAAGCTTATTATGAGAAGCATGGGTTTACTAAGTTCACCATCGGCATGACTCGAACGCGCACCTAAACGGCTAGATTAGACGCTATAAGATCGACGAGGCCATACAGCGTGTTTGTACGTCCTGAATACAACCGCGAAACACTCCAGCTTGTCATACGAGAAGTATATGGACTGCATTCCTAGGCAATTGTATAGAAGATGATATCTAATCATAGGATCTATTGTTCATCTTTCGATTATGGTATCCTTAGTAAGCACAGCATCAAGGTTCATATACAGCTGTTAAAAGCTTAGTTGCTTAAGGTCCATGACCGCCTTGAAAGAATGTTTGGATGGAGTGTTCGACACCGATGACAAATGCATTATGGTTTTTTCCACTTGCTTCATTTGTTCTTTTCCTTGTAGTTTATCTAAGAGATCCGAGAAGAACAATCAACGGCTTGCTCCTTAACGTTTTTGTATGTATAACCGGAGTATCCTTAATTGCCACAGCGTTCTTATCCGGCAATGCCTTTCTAATGGTCTTGGCCATCATTCCTATGTTATTGTTTATATTCATGATTGCCTTTGGAGGATACGCCTTGGCAATCGTCCTACTGCTCAATGCCAAGACATTGATTCAGAAAGAGGGAAGAAAATTCTCGAATTACCTTACGCTGATCTTAGGCATTAGCATCATTGCCTTTCTTGTTATTTCGCTGGTACAGCCTATACGTTTCTTGCCTGAGGAATTCCAGATTCTCTATTCCGGGATCATGCTGATCTTATTTTACTTCTTCCTTCATCTATTCAGCTTCTTGTCTGCGTACTTTCTGTACCAATTCAATAGGCCTCGGTTGAATCAAGACTTTATCATTGTTCTCGGAAGCGGGTTGATTGGCGACAAGGTACCGCCGCTGCTTGCCAATCGTATCAATAAGGCTATCGAATTCTATCATAAGCAACAAGCAGTAACCACACCGCCAACCATTATCTTCTCAGGTGGAAAAGGATCGGATGAGCAAGTATCGGAAGCAGAGGCTATGCAAGCCTATGCCCTTGATAAGGGCATTCCTGTCCAGCATACGATACAGGAGAATCGCTCCGTGAATACTTATGAGAATATGATGTTTTCCAAAAATATCATGGATAGTTTAAAAGAAAGCTACAACAGTATTTTCATTACAAACAACTTCCATCTATTCCGAGCTGGCATGTATGCGCGCGCCGCAGGGCTAGCCAGTCAAGGCATTGGAGCCAAGACCGCATTGTACTATTGGCCCAATGCCATGATACGAGAATATATTGCCGTCGTCGTCATGAACAAGAAGCGACACGGGGCAGTGGTTGGGGTGATTCTAGGATTTTCATTGATCATCGTGGCGCTCATGTACGGGGTCAAGTAATACATAACACTGAACAGCATAACAGGAACGATCAATTGTGAACCTCGGGGGCCATGTCAAAGCGTGGACTCGGGGTTTTTTCGTTATGACTGGAACTCTAGTGTCGCCTAATCCAAATGAGCTTCGCGCTCATTATCTCTCATCGGTGGCCATTCATAGTAAGCGATGGCCTCCTTAACGTATTCTCCGATACGAGGTGAATGGAGCACATGGCGCAAGATGGGTTTGACTGGAAACATCCGCTGTGTTATAAATGGATTGAGCAACCTAATCCATTTAATTCTGAGGAGGAGATCAAGATTCATGAGTCCATCCTTGTCTCGCGAGAACTTTTTTCTAACGATCATCAATCAATTTGATGAGCATGGCGTGAAGCCTGGCAGCCTTGAGCATACCCTTCAACAATTGATCCTTGATATTGCGGAGACGGTTCGCAGCAAGTCCAGTCTTCATTCAGACCTGATCAGTCGCATAAATCGTGTGTTTCAGGAGTACCAAGCTGTTCAGCTTAAGGTTGGCCTTGCCTCGCAGGTTGATCTTGCTCCCATGAGCAGCTCATATCGACACAGCACCGATGAAGAACAGCAGATCGTGCTCTATACCGAATTCATCGATGAGCCTCATCAATGGAAGCGATTATATATGGAGGCTTTAATTAGCTTGCTTGAGGCTATTGAGAAGAATCGGCTCGAATTGCAGCGCTGTATTCAATGCGAGGCTTGGTATATCCCGTATCAGCGTGCGCATGTCACAAAGTTTTGCAGCTCCAAATGCCGAAACCGCTACAATTACGTCATGCGAACACAAAAAGAACCGAACATTAGCAGAGAGGAGATGCCCATATGATCATATTAAAATCAGACGCTGAAATTGAATTGATGAGGGAGGCAGGGCGAATTGTAGCGGAATGCCATGCCATGCTGGAACCAATCATCCAGCCCGGGATCACAACCTTAGACATTGACCGACTCGTGGAAGAAAAAATCCGCGAACGTGGAGCTGTTCCGAGCTTCAAGGGACACCAAGGCTTTACTGCATCGATCTGCACAGCAAAAAACGATGTGATTTGCCACGCATTTCCTGATTCGCATCCTTTGGCCGAAGGCGATGTCGTCACCATTGACATTGGCGCCTTCTACAAAGGCTTTCATGGAGATTCTGGCTGGACATATGCGGTTGGCCATGTCTCACAAGACTTAGAGGAGCTCATGAAGGCTTGCCATCAAAGTTTGCTCCTTGGAATCGAGCAGGCGATCGTGGGCAATCGTATTGGGGATATTGGATATGCAATCGAACATTTTGCGCAGCAATCAGGGTATGGCAATGTTCGTGAATTCACGGGTCATGCAGTCGGAAGAGAGCTGTGGGAAGAACCGACTGTACCCAATTACGGCAGTAAAGGCAAAGGCCCGCGGATCAAAAAAGGAATGGCCCTTGCCATTGAGCCTATGTTTACCTTAGGGGACGCTCGTGCTTATCTTGAAGATGATGGCTGGACAGCTCGAACGGTTGATCATTCCATTTGTGTCCAATTTGAGCATACAGTTGCGATTACCGATGACGGCCCCAGAATCCTGACGGTATTATAGGCAGGCCTATGCTTGATCTCCTTCGACTGGGCTGCATATGCCTTTGAACGGAACACACATCTCAGTTGAAGGACAGAACCCTGGATTTAACGTACATAAGGCTTGCGTATATCGGGGGTCTTTCACGCTGATGTACTTGAAATAGCATACGATTTCATGATTGCGAACCGGCAAGCTGTTTAGCTGAAACGAAAGGGGCACCTTCATCTTCACGTGCTGATACTTCAAGCCTTTCTTTGTAAAAGGCGGGGGATACAATCGGTCTGGCAAGGTCGGAATAATATCATGAATATTCTCGATGCGAAAGCTCTTCTTAATCGTTCGATTATAATGAGCAGCAAACACGGGGTCCGCAACCCGCGGGCTTCCATACGTATATGTCATGAGCTTTTTAAATGATGTATTTACAGCTATATCAAAAGCAGCCAGTACCGCTAGCGCTCCTCCCAAGCTGTGGCCTGCAACAAACAGCTTTTTTCGCGGTGACAGCCGGCTTAATGCTTGAAACAATTCATTTCTGGCGGACTGATAGATGCATGTGAAGCCGCGATGTGTCTTCCCCGCGTTTTTTACAAAAGGAAAAGGGACTTGGTAGAGATCTTGATCGGACTCATTGTCCTTGAATGTGCGTGTACCTCTAAACACAACCACAATCTGATCCTCTGATTCTGCAAGAAAGCCAAATACTTCAGCTTCAGGCTCCTCAACGCCAGCCAGCGCCTTGATAATCAATCGAAGATGATATCCTTCAGGCAGAATCAATCTTCTCTGTTCAAACCGTTCATAGGATTGATGGATCATCGCAGCAAGCAGTATCGCTTCTTGTGTGTCTATCTTCTCCATTCTCGGAGGACTCATTTCACCAGCTCCCTTATAGCTTTCTTCTCATTAAAACGACGATGCATGCAGAACTAGCAGTTCCCTGTATAAGGGACGCACATTTCTGTAGGCGGACAGAAGCCGGGGTTAAACTTGCACAGCTCCTCAGCATAGGCAGGATTGTGTTTGCTTAAGCTTTTGAAATAGCAGGCGATCTCATCATTGCGAGGGGTATTGTTCAATTGAAAGGAGAGCGGGTACTTTGCTTTTACATGCTGATAGGCGATGCCTTTCTGTGTGAATGGAGGGGGATACTTTATTGAAGGAAAAGTTGGGAAAGAGTCATGAATATTCGCGATTCGCACGCTATTCTGCACGATATGATTGAAGCGGAAAGCAAATGGAGGATCTCCTATACGCGGACTGCCGTAAGTATAAATGGTGGGCTTCTTAAATTTCGAATTAACGGCAATATCTAACGCAGCTAGGGTAGCTAATGCCCCACCATAGTTATGACCTGTGATATATAGTTTTTTGCTCGTTGATAGGGTATTCAACATCCGAAGGATATCGTTTCTAGCGGACTGATAAATACATGTAAATCCACGTGAAGTTCTTCCTGCTCGCTGAACAAATGGATAGGGAATCTGGAAAATATCATATGAGGCAAGCAGATCAGCAGGATAGGCAGCATAACCTCTAAAGGCGATAATAATGTGATCCTGTGATTCCGCTATATAACCATATATAAGCTCTTCAGGATTCTCCACATTTGCCAGTCCCCGAATCGTATAGATCCATGTAAAGCCCCTTGGCAAGATCAGCTTGCCTTCAATGTACAGTGGATAGGTTTGATAACACATCGCAGCAAGCAGTATCGCAGTCTGACTGTCAAAACCATATTTCTTGTCTGCCTTGCCCATCTGGACACTCCCTTTTCCTGCTCAAAGGCAGTAGAGTATTGCAAATCTCATGTGATGCATTCATTGTCCGTGATGTCCACACCATATGAGATGGTTTCATGTATGAGTATATGCCTATGTCGATGAATGGATGTTTGGCAAGGCTAAAAAGTTGGGACTGTTATTGGAGCAATCAGATGCAATATAATAGGAGAGCCGAATGCGTAGCATGATATGAATCTAAGAGCGGCACAAATAGGGTGTGCACGGAGTGCATCAAGGGGGTTGACATGGTTTCCTTTATCATGACATTGAAGCGTCTGCTGTCTGGAATCTGGCGCAATATTAAAGAGCCGATCTTTTTATCTTTGTTAACGACATTAATATTAATTGTATGCTCAGGTACAATGTTTTACTCCAAGGTAGAGGAGTGGGCACTGCTTGACGCGATCTACTTTGCTGTTGTCTCGCTTATTCCCACGTCTTTAGATACAGGCCTTTCCCCGCAAACAAGCTTCGGTAAAATATTTACAATGATCTACCTCATTGTCGGGGTAGGCGTGATGATGATGCTTCTGGTCATGATTGGAAAAGCAATTATCAAAGTCTCATCTGATAGAAGATAATGTGAAGCGAAACAATACATTTGATATAGAAACGGGGCTGCCTCATAGCCTAACATGTTGTTGAGACAAGTCGTGGTTAACCCGGCTGGTAAAGCGTCCGACTAGTTGAGCCACATGCATCAAAGGGCCAGCCCCGTTATATGATCAAGCGTGCACGGGCTCGTCCTGCGCCTCATGGATTAATTGCTCCAGCTGCTTGGTCAGCTCCTTTACTTGTTCCTCATATGCTGGAGAAGAGTAGACATTATTCAGTTCATAAGGGTCATTCCTCAGGTCAAACAACTCCCACTCAGGAGGCTTAGACTCATCACGAGAATCCGTTGTTCCCAGCGCCTGCGCATAATAATAGATAAGCTTATAATCATGTGTACGCAAGCCATAGTGGGAATACACCTCATGGCAGCCATCCAAGTGCATCCAATATCGGTAATACATCGAAGTTCTCCAATCCGAAGGAGTCGTGCCATTCAGCAAGGAGCGTATGCTTCTGCCTTGCATGCGTTCATGAATCGGCAGACCAGCATAATCCAGAAAGGTAGGTGCGAAGTCGATATTAAGAATCATATCATCGTTCACGAGATTCGGTTGAATTTCCTTTGGATAACGAACAAGAAATGGCATGCGAAGCGATTCCTCGTACATAAACCGCTTATCAAACCAACCGTGGTCCCCTAAGAAAAATCCTTGATCCGATGTATAAATAACAATCGTGTTATCGGCAATTCCCGCTTGATCCAAGTAATCAAGCATGCGTCCAACATTGTCATCAATCGAGGCAATGCAGCGCAAATAATCTTTCATATAGCTCTGATACTTCCATCTTCTCACTTCTTCTGCCATGAGGTCTTGCGGCGGTGCTCCTTTTGTATCCACTACATTGAGGTCATCAATGCGCATCTTGGCATTCACAGCCGCTTGCGAGCGGGTCGCGTAGTCATCATTGAAGGTCGTAGGCTCTGGGATATCGATACCTTCAAAAAGATGCTGATGCTTGCCATCGGGCTCCCATGGTCGATGAGGCGCTTTATGATGACACATCAGCATAAAGGGACGGCTGGGATCACGTTCAGTGATCCAATCCAAGGAAAGATCCGTAATGATATCGGTGACATAACCCTTATACGGCTTTCTCTCTCCATGTTCAATGAACACCGGATCGTGATAGTCCCCTTGATCAGGCAGCACGTTCCAATAGTCAAATCCAGTAGGATCATAGTGGCTCCCATGGCCAAGATGCCATTTCCCAATCATGGCAGTCTGATAGCCATCTGCCTGCAGCAGCTTCGGGAAGGTGACCTGCCTTCCGTCAAGATCGTCTCCTAGAGTCTTTACACCATTGATATGATTGTATGTTCCAGTCAGAATGGCTGCTCGGCTGGGTGCACAGATGGAATTGGTGCAGAAGCAGTTGCCAAATCGAATGCCTTCCTCGGCTATACGATCAAGGTTAGGCGTCTGATTGACTTTGCTGTTATAGGCGCTGATTGCATGCGAAGCATGATCATCTGACATGATGAACAAGATGTTGGGGCGCTGCTTTGATGTTCGTTCCATATGAATCATCCTCTCAGGTTTCGATAACAATCCATCATTCGAAACGTTTCGAATAAACAACATTATAAACATAAATGTAACCGTTTACAAGGTGTTCATATCACGTTTAACATGGAATGTTCATGATTTATGGCTGAATTTGTGTAATTCGTACCTGTCGCTTTCTGGGTTTTTAAGTGTATCATGGAAAGGCAGGAAGATTTCAAGCGCCTATCATTATTTACATAAGGAGCATTCTTGACATGAATTGGTTGAATAAAGAGATCGCAGAACGCTGGCGAGAGGAAGGCAGACGCTATGCTTCTGAGATCAATGAATATGTACGTATCGGTACGGAAACTGGCTGGCCAGAAGGGTTGGAGCCGCCAGCTGAAGATGAGCGTAGAAGCATCGCTGGCGAGATTATGAAGATGGTTCGTGCTGCCAATCAAGCGGGTGAGGCGACTACATTGAGAGAGCTTATTCCACCGGCATCATGGCCGCTTACCGCAGCATTCGAAGAGCAGCTGCAGCCTGTTAAGCCGCTAACATTTTTAAAGGACAGAAGCTTGCTGGTTCAGGCTTTCGATTCAAGCGGACACCATATGGTCTATGTCGTGAACGGCAAAGGAATAAGCGTATGTACCGGTATTAGCCATGCAGGCGGGGCTGCTGATGGCGAGTGGACTGCACTTGCTGATGAACAAGGCATTCGCATCGTTCGCGGAATGACCGCAGCTCAAGAGGGAGAACAAGTCGTTCGATTCCTATGGAGCGACGTGAAAAGGCAGCTGAAGGAAGCGGTCCCCAATATGGAGTCGCTTGCCGATATTGAGCATCCTGAGCAGGCATTGGAGGAGATCATTCCTTTTGACGAAGGAAGAAAGGTGCTGCTGGTTAGCAGCTATGGCATCTATCTGCTTCGCAATGAGAATAAAGCGATACTGCTCCATCCTGATCACGCACAAAGGCAAGAGTACGAGATGGAAGACACGTACATTGATATGCCGCATGGCGATGTATCTCCAGATGGCAAGTGGATCGCATATGGCTCACAAAGCAGCGATCACATGCTGCAAGAGTTGAAGACTGAAGCGTTATTTACCATTTATCCTATATCGAGCTATCCTCACTATTCCCGATTCTCCAAAAACAGTGAGGAGGTATGGTTCAACGCCTGCCATTTCTATAACGGGGCGACACTCAAGGTGCCTCTTCCTCATTTGAAGCAAAATGAAAAATGCAGCGAGACCGATGAATGGCCTGTCATGAATGAAGAGATGCGCGTATATGCAGGCGCAGCTGTCAAAGATGGGCAGATTCTAGGAGACGCCTATGGCTATTTGAAGCTGATCGCCAGCAGCGGCGAGGAGATCTGGCGCTACTTTGTCGGCAGCACCATCAGCGGCATGACAGTGAGCCATGATGAGAAGCTGCTTGCTGTTGGCACCTATGGGGGGATGCTCCATCTGCTCAGGCTGGACAGCGGGGAGAAGAGCGAATACAGCATCGGAACAGCAGATATTCTCGAACTCGACCGCTGGGTCTTGTGGCGCAATCAAGAACCGCTTCGCTGGTAAGCGAACGATCCTTCATATCCTATTCATTCCTACTTGCATCATGTGAATAGAAGCTTCTTACGATTGCAGAATCGGTGATTGATGGGCTTATTCCATTGCCGCCGATTCTTTTATTTGAGCTTGAAAGGAGGTGATTAAGATGACAACCATTCATATGCTGGTCGGGATTCCAGGCAGTGGCAAGAGCCACTATGCCAAAGCATGCTGCAAACAAGAGCGTGCCATTCTCGTTGCCACCGATGCGATAAGAGAAAGGCTATTTGGAAGCGATGCCCGGCAGAAGCACACGTATCGTGTGTTCGACGCGGCCTTTGCCGAGATCGAACAGGCGATTCAAGCTGGGAGAAATGTAGTATTCGACGCAACAAACATTGCTCGTGATCGCAGGATTCAATTTATTAATCGCTTTAAGAACACCTCTGTCGAATGTCATATTTGCGTTGTCCCTTATGAAATAGCAAGAGCGCGAGTCGCTGCAAGAAAACGCAAAATAGAAGACAGAGTTCTAGAAAAATATCACAAGAACTTGGAATTCCCTGTGCTTGCTGAAGGCTTTGAACGCCTGCATATCGCGTCTGCCCCCTTCGAAGTCGGGATCGTGAGGGAGACGCTAGAAGAGCTGCTTCGTGGAAAGCCATCTCATGATGAGCTGTTTGCCTGCTTGCAAGCCTGTCCCACTTTCCAATCCATGCTGGGCTTTGATCAGGAGAACCCTTATCATTCCAAAACATTGTCTCAGCATACCTATGCGGTACTCGAGTATGTTAATGAATGCTACGAAGGTCAGCATCTGCTGGAGATGCAGCTCGCCGCACTGTTCCATGATGCTGGCAAGCCCTTTTGCAAGGTGTGGAAGCCTAACCGCGGCTACTATTCCTACTTTGGGCATGAGCATGTCTCAGCAGCCGTGGCCTGCCACGTTCTGAAGCAGCTAGGCTATTCCGATGATTTTATTTTGCATGTGGTGAACATGGTCAGCTTCCATATGGAAATTCTGCATGGCGGCGACGCCGGCGCTTCGAGAATCTATCATTTGCTTGGAGAAGAGCTGCTTGCAGAGCTGTATTTCTTCGCAGAAGCAGACACGTTCGCCAAATAGAGGTGATATAGGTTATGAAAATGAAATATCCGAAAACATTGCACCTGCCATGGTCCAGAGGCTATACGGACGACGATAAAATATTGCGCAATACCCATCATTTTATCGGGCAGGAGGTGGTCATCACAGAGAAAATGGATGGCGAAAACACCACGATGTACCATGATTACATCCATGCTAGATCGATTGACAGCAAAGATCACGCTTCGCGGCATTTTGTAAAGACCTTGCATGGCGCAATCCAATATCTGATTCCCGAAGGATACCGGCTGTGCGGTGAAAATGTATATGCAAAGCATTCCTTGTCTTACAACGCCTTGCCCGGATACTTCATGCTGTTCTCCGTATGGAATGAGCGTAATCATTGTTTATCCTGGGAGGAGACAGAAGTGTGGGCAGATCAACTAGGGGTACCGCTTGTTCCTGTGCTGTATCGTGGGTTATGGAACGAGGAGGCTGCTAAGAAGTGCTATACAAAGCTGTCCCAATGCGGAGGAGAGCAAGAGGGTTATGTCGTTCGATTGGCATCCACATTTGCTTACGAGGATTTCAAGCAGTCAGTGGCCAAATTTGTTCGCCAAAATCATGTTCAAACAGATGAGCACTGGCTAAGCAAGCCCGTCGAGCCAAACCAGTTGAATAAACTCTAAAGTCAATCACCGAGTGAAAAAGGTGGCAGCAAGTACTGAAAAATGAGGAGGAGGGATTATCATGTAATTCGCAGTGGCTTGACACATCTACATAACAGGATATAGAAGATGGGTTCCACCTCTTTTTGATGCATTGTCATACATAACATCTTTAACTGCCATAGCATGTATAAACTATCGTTGCTTTCCTAACAATCGAACAAACATAACAGATATAACATACGATTTTCATTGATGGATTGCCGTACATCCACACAATCGGAGGGATTCATGATGAGTGAAAACATAGAAGCATCAGGCTGGAACGCCATAGAAGGAGCGATGGTGAAGCTATACAATGAACAAGAACCGAAGCATTACGGCACGATGATTCCATATGCGTTAGGTGGACAAGATCCTTTGGATGGCATAAGCGTCTACAAGGCTTGCAAGCCGCTCCCGCATTGGCACTTCGTGACCTATGGCTTCTCCGAGCTCTACGAGAAAGAATCGGACAATCACGATTTCAGCGGCTTCGGCTTCGAGCTTACGCTAAGGCTTGCACGTGATGAACAAGAGGAGGAGCCTCCTGCTTGGGCGCTGAACCTGCTTCAGAATATGGGGAGATATGTGTTTAATAGCGGGAATATTCTCGCTCCAGGCGATTACTTGGACGCAAATGGTCCAATTTGTCTCGGCTCCGATACGAAGCTTACAGCACTAGCGTTTATCGAGGATGGGGAACTGCCTGCTCTTCATACGCCAAACGGGCGAGTCGAATTTGTCCAAATGATCGGGATTACCGAAGATGAACTGGAAGCAATGAAGACTTGGAGCACATATGGCTTGCTCGAAGCTTGTCAGGAATTGCTGCCAGCGCACATAACAGACTTGGCAAGAGAATCCATGCTGCAGGTGCCTGCGATAGCTGAAGCGGTACAAAAGGGCATTGACCAAGACGGCTCCAATACCGGATTCCTCTATGTCGACCAGTTGTCCTTCAAGCCAGGCAAGAAGCGCCTGCTTCACAGATCGCCAGCAGAACTTTCGTTAGGAGCCAAGCAGGCGGGGACGGTAGGCAAATTGCTTCGTGGAAGGCTCATGAAAGGCAAAAACCTAACCTTGTCTAGTCAAGACCTAAGCGTTATCCTCATGCCTGGAGAAGAGAGCAGCTATGAAGCTTCTGACAAAGAGATTCGGTTGACACTCGCTCCTGAGGTCATCACGGAGCTCTCATCTCTTATGCAGCCAAGAGAAGAAGTCCTCCGGCTTGCTTCTTATCACGATTTGATGATTCACATCATAAAAACACACATCAAGGATCAAGACTGAAATATTGTCTCGACGATCGGGTGAAGCCACATCTTCGATTCAAAAACGAAGGAGATGAATAAAATGGATGCCAAAGCAAAGAAAATATTGACCCAGACATTCTGGAGTGGTGGAGGGTGGAGAGCGGGAGGCCCCTCCTGCTCGAATGAAGATTTTGAATATGCCAAAAGCAAAGGACTCATGTTTGACCCCGCTAATATGTCTCATGATGAATGCATTTCAACATTACGAAAACTGCATGCCCAACCTAACCTAAAGGATAAGGCGGTGAGAGCCTTCCTCCACAGCCTGTCCACACGAAAGGTTCATTTGAGAAGCGCTTTGTCCAGCTATGCTCTTACCTGCGAGCTGCGAGTCCATACGTACGCTGAGCGGCCAGCAGAACAGATCGGCTATTGTGCATGCGGCGACTGTAATGACAAGAAGCTGATGGCAAATGATCAATATGTCAACGAAGATCTGAACGTCCTTAACTTTGAACGAATCAAATGGGGCGGTGTCCGCTTGAACTGGCTTATTTACTGCCTGATGGACCTTGAGCTGTTGAATAAAGAGGACTGGCTTGAGGTGAGGAGCGAGGATATTGCCATCTTGCAGCAAATGATTCAAGACATAGAAGCCTGCTCGGACACCGATGCAGCCAGACAATTGGAGAAGCGCTGGAAAGATGTCTTCCCCTCCAATCAGCATGAACGAGATCGTGTGCTCGAGATATGGGGCTTTGCAGGGCTGCTGCAATCAACAAACGATTATCGCAAAGAGAGAGGGCGGGGAAGCGACTTTGTCTCCATGTGCACCTGGAGAGGCGAGGATGGTTACTGCAAGGAGAAGCTGGACTTATATTTTGGACCCTATTTATAGCATGATAAACAGGTTGAAGGCGGCGAGACACAAGTGATAACAGTTACTGAGATCTATCACCTTATTCAAAAGGAAGGTTTCTTTGAACGCGTCTTCCAAGCGGATCACGATTGGGATACGCTGCTAGATAAGCGAGATGAGGCAGAATTTGATACCAGATGGACTTCGAGTTGCGAAGCATTGCGCAGCATAGATTCCTCTGAAAGTCAATTGATTGCAGATATTCGAGAGAGGGCGTTTAAAGAAACGTTTCGACTCACCCAGCACCCGGAGCTTGCAGTATATGTGTCAGACGACCTTGGCCTTATAGCGTCAGCAGCCGACCACCAGTTCGATTCAGCGTTTATCCAGCAGCTGTGGAACATCTACCTGAAGGGAAGCTTCCCAACAACAATAAATGATTGAATAAATAAATGAAATGGATAGACGCATCCATCAAGGAGGTAAGGTATACGTTGACTGAAAGAATTCCTTGCAAGACTGAAGGCTGCCAGGCCACGATTCTGCCGACTACAGCAGTCAAGACAGGCGGCTATTGCATGCCTTGCCACCAAGAGCAGGAGCGGCAAAAACGACAGGCCTATATCGAAGCGCATCGCAAAACCGTAAATCAATATGAAGGGCTGACAGACCCTGTAGATGTTTTGAAGATCATGCATGCTCCGAGAGTCTATGATCCTCTCATTCAATATGCACCTTATCCATTGAGCATGGAAGAAGTGTACCTCTCATTAAGCGCTGACGAGGCCGCACGTATGCTAAATCACGCGATCGAGCAGCTAGAGTCAGGAGATACAGATGAAGCCGAAACGATCCTCATGTCGCTCGTTTGCTATCTGAATTTGGATATAGCGGATGTACTGCCAACACTTATGGAGCACGATTTGTATCATGCTTCAATCCTTTTCAAGGATGCTCCAGCCGATATTCGGGACCTCCTTATCGAACAGGCAGAAGCTGACGATGATCGCCGCAACCATCTGCTGCTCATTCTTAGCTGGATTGGAGATTGCGAGGTAGTTAGCCAGTTTCAGAGATGGAGCCTCACTCCTCCACAATGGACAGAGCAGCTATTCGTGGAACCTGAGCATTATGCGCTTGAAGCAGGCTGGGAGCTTACCCAGGCAGGGGAGCGCCGCAGCTTGATCCATAACCACAGTTATGCGATCCGAGCTGCGAGTGAAGAGCAGGCTTGTACGGCTGAGGCGGACACTGCGCACTTTCTTCAGGAAAGCCGCTCCGCTTGTCCATGGTGCAGCCGTAAGCTTACTCTTCTGATCGATGTCGATACGGCTCATTTGTCTTTACGATATCTCGGATTGCCGTTCGAGCGTCTACAGGTGATGACATGCGAGCATTGCGGCGCCTACGGCACCCTATACATGGAGCTCGATCAACAAGGGAAACCAAGCTGGAGCCCCTTTAATCATCTGCCTGTCTTACCGAGCCCTGATCTATCAGCGGATAGTGATTCCGACCTGTCAAGAGCAAGACTTATCCTTGCAGATGTTCCGCATTCTCCATTTTATACTGCGAATTGGGCCTTGTCTCAGCACAATTCCCAGCTTGGCGGACATCCGAGCTGGGTGCAGGACGCGGAATATCCCGTATGTCCTTGCTGCCAACAGCATATGTCGTATATCGGCCAGCTTGATTGGGAGGATATCGAACAGTATGGTGAAGGACTCTTTTATATGTTTATTTGTATAGAAGACAGAATAACCGCGACCGTATACCAGCAGAGCTGATACGAAAATGAATGCATGTCACAAGATCGAAAGTCATAATTGGCAGAGGAGAGCGAATTGATGAATTGGAAGGACGTTAGTAAATCAACCGATATGCAAGTTATTCTTCGTGCGCTCGAAGAGCTTGATATAGAAGAACGTGATGAGCGGGGCCGAACTCCGCTTATGCTGCTCCTGACTAACCGCGCACCGATCCAAGCTATCACGAGCTTGATTGAGAGGGGAGTTGATCTTGAAGCAGAAGACAAGCTTGGGGACACTGCACTGAAAAAAGCGGTCAAGTTCAAGCAAATAGACGCGCTAAAGAAGTTGATAGATGCGGGTGCGAAGCTGGACTCCCCACGCGGGATACTAGCTACTGCCTGGCATGCTGCACGCAATGATTCTAAGCTGGCCGATCTATTGCTTGACACCGAAGGTGCCGTCCGGCTTACCCTGACTGCTCGGGAGCAGGCAATCGTCGATGAGATTCTCTATGAGGAGTCGATTGGGGAGATGTGCCGCAAGATTCAACAGCTTGAATCTTCGGTAATCCTGCACGCCATAGTAAACGGATATAACTGGGATGACGGACCAGAACCCATGCTGTGCGCCTTCCACAATCCCAATATTCAGGAGATTAGCTTGCTTGATATGTTCGAGCTGCTTGAAGGAGATTACTGGCTGTCTAAGGATGCCTCAGAGCTTCATCAAGATGCAGAAGACCTGCAATGGAAGGCCTTAGCTGCAGCGCTGGATGATCGGCTGCAACGAAACACACACCTATAGACAACGATCTCTACTACTTTTATGCATTGGGAGGGGAAATTCATTGAATCCTGCAGTGGCAGCATTTCTACAAGAGGTTTGGAACGAATTGATGAAGATATATGAAAAAGAGAGCATACAGATTCGTGAGCTTGAACAGAATAGCAAACTGCAAGTCGGCATTAAGGATTACATGCGTGTGTCATGGAGGAAGGGAAAGTTCTCTTGGGCGAATGGCCACATTCACATTGATACCTTTGAGCCTTTTTCTTGGTCTGACAGTTCCTATAAGCTCGAACCAGATTCCTATATTATCGAATTGACGGAGCAATTATTGATCGAGGAATTCTTTCCTGCGTTATGTGCACGCATGAACGAACTGTTCCGCACAGAGGAACTCGGTCCTAAATTCTTTGATTATCGAATGGAAATCGTGTTGGAGTTCGAGTGGGAGGCGTCTAAGACAGTCCTTCGCCAGCAGCTGTTGAATGAATCCAAGCTGATGCGGCTGCAAGAAACGCTGGAGCAATTCATTAAAGAGAAAGTCATGTCAGACCCGCCTATACTTCCAAAAGAACGAGACCTGTTCTTTTTCGCCTACAGCTTGGTTAATCCCGATCTTTTCAAACAGGAGCTTGAGATCATTGAGCCTTTGATTGATCGACTCACGGACAAGCTCACAATATCCCCTAAGCTCAAAGACGAATGGACGAGTCGCTGGACGATGGCTATTAACGGCTGGGCCAAAGAAGGATTCTTGGATCAGTTCTTCGATCGACAGGGGTATTATCGCAATGAATGGGTGCTTAAGGAGGAAGGGGATCGTCCGGCCGTAGACGCAGAAGCCATGAAATTATTTTTGTATGCCGCACTGCAAGTCGGCGCTTCTGAACCAGAGACGCGCCAAACCTACCTGGAGCTTGCGGTTCAATTGGGGTCCAAGCAAGCCCAGGCCTATTTGAAAACAGGCAGCGGAAAGTTTGAGAACGTCTATCGGGGAAAAAGAGTGAACGCAAGCAATAACGATTGTCTCCAAACCATTGACATTCGAATCCTCGAGGAAGTCGAGGCTGCATACAGTGAAGCTCTCGATTATTTGATCCTGTTGCTGAAGCAGGGCTTTCCTAAAGGCTACAAGCTCAAGCTTAAAAGCAGCCAGAAGCATTTGCTGCCCTTAAAGCAGCTTGCAAAGTCCAAGCTGCATCAGTTCTTTGCCAATGCACTTACCTATCCGGCCTTGTTTCCGAAAATTGCAGAGTATGCTGATGTCGCAATGGAGGAATATGCGTGGTACGGCGATGTGGAGCCTAGTGAGAAGTCCGTCATGCCTGGTACCTACGCGGTGCTTGGCCTTGGCTTAAAGAGCGAGGTCTACTTCCCATTGCTGTGCCGATATATGGAACTCGTGGATACAGAGCATCAATCAGCGCAGGATGGATATGCCGCAGCATTTGTAGCCGTACACGGGGTGCAGCCAGCGAATATGCCTGTTCTCATATCCGTATTGCTTGGAGGCATTGACGAGGGGACAACGGTTAAAAACATAAAAATCGAGCAGCCTGAGCAGGCAGAAGCACTCGTGGACGCGCTAAAGGACTTGCAGGAGTATGAACGCGAGATGGTGCTGAGCCGGATCTTCCACAGCAAGAACAAATTGTCTGCAGCCGTGAAGAAAGCGGAGCCAGCCGCACTAAGGGAGCCCTTGGAACAGCTTCTTCGTTTCCTATAGGACGAGGGCACGTTGCATGGAGCAGCCGCGCGGCGACAGCAGAAAACGTACTGGTCCGGATCATTTTAAAAAAGGATCTCCATGTTGGCGCACTAATTACGGTCCGCCGTGGAGATCCACTTTACACCGATGATAGCCATGCAGCGCCGCCGCTAGCGAGAGACAGCAGCACGCCGCTTGCTATCATCCAGATATGCTTTTTACTTAATTCAAGCTCTCCAGCGATCAGCGGCATGATATATCGAAATACGAGCAGCGAGAACACGCCTTGTACGGCTCCGAGAAGTACGAGCTTCTTCGCCTGGCTTATGTATAGTTCAACTTCAGCCGGGGAAGTAAAGGCCAAGGTCCCGCTGATGCGTGCGCTCCAAAACGTCAGTGCCATAAACATAACGAGCATGGTTAAAGTCGCGCACACGAGCAGAATAAACGTATACAGCTTCTTTAACTGTCCGGAATCCTTCGGCTTCGATGAAGGCCAGCCAATCAGAGAAAACACCAAGCCCAGCACCACAGCACCGCCTGCAAAAGTAAACAAAATGCCATTTGCCACTGTGCTAGCGATTAAGAGTATAAAGATCATAGCTTCCTCCAAGCAAGATGATGCGAATCGCGGTTCTGCCGACAGTCGCCTGCATCAAGATATTCAGATAAGGCCTATAAAAAGAGTACCATCATTTTACTTTGCTGTATATCCGTATCACAGACAATTAAAGCAATAGAAGTTCGAGTAAACGTTAAGGATGTGACCATATGCTAAGCGAGAGCAATCAACAGAAGCTGAAGCAGGCCATCAATAAGCATCAGTTTGGTCATGCAGAAGCTTATTTACATAAGAGGGCGCGCCAAGGTGTTCGCTTATCCAAGCATGCTCTTGAAGACTACAAACATGCAGGAGGTTCTCGTATTGGTGGCGATCCAGATCTGACCGCAAGCATCGAATGGCCGCTTGATTCGAGCGGGATGCCCATGACGTTTCTAGCACAGCTGCATCTGCAGGAAGTGGCGCTTCATGATGAGGCTCTTCTGCTTCCAGCAGATGGCATGCTGTATTTCTTTGTCGGTGTTGATGAGCCTGCTTATCATATTGAGCACAAGGTGCTGTATCTGCCGGAAGAAGAATTGCATCAGGTAAAGCGTCGATGTTCACCTGAAGTAACCTCGCTTGAAGAAGTGTTCATCGGTTATCAGGCTGCCGCTAGAGCTACTATTGAACTGCCGAATTTCGGCTATGCGGATGAGGAGCAGATCGAAGACGAGGAGCATGATTACGAGCAATACGAGGAGCTATGCTTCGAGCTGGCAGCAACGAACTCCAACGACTTGGCCTGTATGTTCGGTTATCCCGCTACCCAGCATGGAGACTGTGAAGTAGAAGCGTCGCTTCGGCTTCTGACTGGCAAGCCGTACAATTATTCCGTAAAGGCAGCAATGGAAGAAATTACGGCGCATGTTAACGGAGATTCCGACAAAGCGGAGCAAGAGGTTCGAGATACCTTACTGCTGCTTGCGCTGGATTCTGACCGAGAGGTTGGCTTCTTATGGTGGGATGCTGGAGAACTGCAATTTTATATCCGTAAAGAAGATCTGCTAGCGGGCAATTTTGCTCGTACTTATTGCTCCTTGTATTCGAGTTAATTATGAACGACTAGAAACAATAGGTTGTATAACCCTAACCGGTAGGAAGAAGCAGCGGGGACATAGCAAAGAGGTATATGTTGAAAACAGCCATATACCTCTTTTTTTCTTATTCATATAGCAATTGCTCAACCGAGACCGTTCCTTGACACAGCTCGACGAATGATGTAGCAACGAGCATCGCATCATCGTAGCCAAGATTCCCGGAATGAGAGACGAGAATCGGATATTCGTCTCGTGCTGGATCTTCGCGCATATCCCAGATATAATGATGACCACAGCCGTCCATGGCAAATGGAACGGAGCCTGGCATATACTCGGGAAACTCATAAGCGAGCATCATGGTTCTCAGCTCATCTGAATTAAAGAACTGAAAGTGACGTTCACCTTGGCCAAATTCACCGCCATTCGAGTATTGAAGAAACGCGATATAGGCAGCGGGCAGCCGCTTATTAGGAATGGTCCATTTTGAAGGATCAATAGGGGTGTACAACTCGTACATCGGGTTCGTTGCGTGGAACGGGTTCCGCTGCTGCTTCTTAATCTCTGCCAGTTCCTGCTCTGATAATGGCAGATTCCAACTGTCTATGAAAGATTGTAATTCTAGATCTGTTATTCCGCTGCTGGTTCGATAACACATATCAAAGGTGGTTGCCCAATTCATTAGGTGATGCCTCCCATTGTTTATCTACTTATTTATTATAGATCATGACAAGATTAAGAAAAACGGTTCTTGCGGCGAATCTTTTGTTTGTCGTGCATGAACTTCGTTGAAGTCACTTCGTTTGGAGGTTCTACTATGGCGAAAGTCGCATTTTACCGAGATGAAACCCTTCCTTTCCTAGAAGGAAAACGATGCCATAAGAGCGACTTGGCATACCAGAAGCATTTTCACGAGGAATATTCCATTGGCTTGATCGATGAAGGTGAGACAAAGGCTTGGTGTGAAGGTGCGCTGTGGCAGGTAGAAGCAGGCCGAATGATCAGTTTCCCTCCGCATATGCTGCATGCCTGCCAGCCTGCGGAGGACATGCGCTGGAGGTACAAAATGCTGTTTATTCAGCCCGAATGGTTTACTTATCTGGATATGCCGGATATTCATAAGCTGAACATTCCTTTTTTGCTTGAGCACGACAAAAACACCGTCTGTCGCAACCTGCTTAATCACACCATGAGGGCCTTAAGCGAAAAAGAATCCTCTCTGGAGATTGAAACCTCTTTGATCGAGCTTGTGCAAGCTCTAGTAGACAAGCATGAAGCGGATGTGAACCATAGTCCTAATCACAGATGGGATAAAAAATACGTTAATCTCATCAGAGCATACATCCATGAGCATTATACGGATTCGATTACGCTGGATATGCTGGAGAACGAGGCCGGCATTAGCCGCTACCATCTTATTCGCATGTTCAAGCGAAGCATGCATCTGCCTCCTCATGCCTATCAGAATCTGCTACGTATTAATCATGCGAAAAAAGAGTTGAAGCATCGCCGTTCGATCGCGGATATTGCGATAGACAGCGGCTATTATGATCAAAGCCATTTTTCAAAGGCATTCGCTAGAATTGTAGGCACGACACCACATGCCTATATCATATCCTCCTAATCTGCAAAAAGCGCAACTTTTTACAATCCTCTCTTCACCCTCTTATTGTACATTGGAGCTATACGTGAAGAGGGGGAGTATCATATGGCAGCAACAATACCATACCGAGAGACGATTGAGCTGGAAAAGGCATTCGCGTCCGCTATGAAATCAATAGCGCGACGAGCTGATCTAAAAACACATATAGAACAGACACCTGCTCTATATTCGCTGCTGAATCGGGCAGCAGCAAGGTATGTAACCGGGGAGAGCCGCTCTGATGGTCTGGCTGCTCAGCAGCGGCTAATGGACAAGGGCTACGCCGTATCGCTTGAATATATCGGCGAGAACACGACGAATCTGCAAGACTGCGAGGATGCTCAGGCTGAGCTGTCACACCTCATTTCTGACTTGTCAACGCGGAATAAGGCAGCACGTGTGTCGTTCGACCTGTCCCATATCGGCTTATTGCTCGATCATGAGCTTACTTATCGCCATCTAATCGCACTTGCTGAACAAGCCAAACACGCGAATATCGAGCTATTTATCAGCATGGAAGAATCCGCTAAGACTGACGACATCCTCGCGATCTATAAAAGAGCAGCGAGAAACTATTCCCATATTGGGATAACCCTGCAGGCACAGCTGAATCGAACGGAGCAGGACCTGATCGACTTATCATCGGGCACAAGCCGCATTCGCCTTGTCAAAGGGGCCTATCAAGAGCCTGAGTCCATCTCCATTGCGCGATCTTCCATTCTTAATGAACGGTACTTAAGGCTTATAGAGCAAGCCGTGGAGCAAGGTCATCTTTTGTCGATTGCCACTCATGATGAGTCGATCATCGATGAGGTAGTCAGGCGAGGGTGGATTCAAAGCTCGGCTGTCGAATTCGAAATGTTGTACGGGATAAGACCTGATCTGAGCTGCAAATTGAACGCAGCCGGCCATCCTGTACGCATATATCTAACCTATGGCCAAGAGTGGTATTTGTATCTATGCCATCGCATCGCCGAATATCCGCCTAATCTGTTCCAAGCGGTACTTGATATGTCGGCAGCTGAGCAGCTTGCCCCCTTGCGGGACTACAATGGAAAGAATACTCAGCTAGTGCCTCGCCATTAGCTCAAACTTCCAATCTATCTTCATGGAATAGAGCGATAAACTCACAGCATGCACCCTAAGAAGAGGGTGCATGTCCTCTATCAAGCTTCCACACACAAATTCTTATCATTTCATTAAATAATTCTTAAAGACCTGTTTCGCTATGCATATTTCATATATTATAGTAACGATTAACAGAGCAGGCGTTTTCTTCTAAAGGCAGCGCCATAGAATGGAGGGATGCTCAAAATCCGTTCAACAATTGTATATCGATAACATGATGATATGGAGGAATGGTATGAGGAAAACAGTGTATGCAAAGTCAATGTTGCTCATGCTGAGTATGCTGGTGGTCCTATCCTCGTTGTTAACTGCAGCTCAGCCAGCCAGGGCGCTAAGCAACCCTATTGGACTGGAAAGACAGAATGTTGAGCAGCAAGCAGCTGATCTGGAACGAATGACGTTAAGCAATGAGAACCGTGAGGCTGTGAGCGACGATGTAAATGATCAAGCTGAGAATGGAGTTCCTAATGGAGAAGAGCAAGCAGCCAAGCTTCTCGCTAAGGCAACCTTTAGTGGATTAAACCTCGCCTTGAACAAGCCTGCTTTTTCCTCCGGCAATGAAGTGGACTATTTGTCGCCTGATCTGGCGGTTGATGGCAAGGTCAATACAAGATGGTCCTCCAAGAAAGACGACAACCAATGGTTCTATGTCGATTTGGGCGAAAAAAAAGCATTCGACCGTGTTGTCCTCCGCTGGCAGACTCCAGCCGACAAATTCAAGATTTTTGTATCCGATGATGCAAAATCTTGGACAAACGTCAAGCCTAACGATGGCATCATTCAATCCAAAGGTGGAGTGGAAACGATCGATTTCCCTGCACGAGAAGCTCGTTATGTGAAGTTCCAAGGCGTTGCCCGTGCACCGGTTGAAGGCATACTGTATGGCTACTCCTTTTACGAATTTGAAGTTTATCAACTAAGCGACTTGCAATCTGTTATCGAAAAGGTAACCGCTTCGTTAACGGTACAACCTGGGCAAACCAAGTTGGACTGGTCAGCCGCCAACATACCGGATGGCTATCGTGTCTCCGTATTTGGAAGTGACAGACTCCCCGTGATTGACCTCGAAGGCTACATTCGAACACCGTTAGTGGATGCCAAGGTGAACCTAATCCTACTCGTTGAGGATCTTAACTACCCGGACCGCAAGCTGTTGTCCAACAACATCTCCATTAGCGTGTCTGGCCTTCATAAGCAAACACCAGGACGCAATGCCGAGCCAGAAGTTATTCCTTCTTTGCGGGAATGGTATGGTGATACAGGCCACTACAAGCTAACCCAATCATCACGCATTGTCATCGCACCAAACGATGAAGCGGTGCTTCGCAAGGCAGGGGAGCTTACGCGAGAGGATCTGCTTGATCTAACGGGCTATTCGCTCGAGGTCGTCGCAGGGAAGCCTCACGCCGGCGATATCTACCTAGCCATTGATCCGTCCTTAACTTGGCTGGGTGATGAGGGCAATGTATTCAAGGTGGATCAATACGTATCCATCACCTCGTCTTCAGCAACCGGCGCATTCTTTGGCACAAGAACAGCACTTCAGATCATCAAGCAGCATGATGACCATACGATCCCGCGTGGAGAGGCTAGGGATTATCCTAAGTATGAGCAGCGCGGATTGATGATTGACGTTGCACGCAAATACTTTACGCTTGATTTCCTTCAGGATTATGTCAAGCTGCTGTCCTGGTACAAAATGAATATGTTCCAGATTCACTTGAATGATGATGTCGGAACGCCATTCGCAGATGGAACCAATGCAGCCTATCGCCTTGAGAGCACTACGTATCCGGGGCTTGCCAGCAGCAATGGCCACTATACGAAGCAGGAATTCAAGGAGCTGCAGCTGATGGGCATGGATTACGGGGTAAACATCATTCCTGAGATCGATACACCTGGACATTCCCGTGCATTCACAACCTACAATCCTGCTCTTGGCACCGACCATCACTTGGATATTTCGAAGCCGGAAACGATTGATTTCGTGAAAAGCCTCTTCAATGAATATTTGGATGGAGATGATCCGACCTTTATAGGACCCGATGTGCATATCGGCACGGATGAGTATTGGGGCTCGGATACAGAACGGTTCCGCTGGTATATGGATATGCTTGTGAAGCATATCAACAGCAAGGGCAAGCATCCGCATATGTGGGGCGGCTTGACTCAATATAACGGCACCACCCCTATCAGCAATCAAGCGACCATGGATATCTGGCATGAGCCTTATGGAGCCCCGCAGCAAGCGGTTGATCTTGGCTTTGATGTCATCAATTCGCAAAATGTTTATATGTATATCGTGCCAACCGTATATGGGAATTATCTAAACACTCAATTTCTCTACGACGAATGGGAGCCGGTCAAATGGGAGACAACCACGCTTCCACTCGGCCATCCGCGTGTAAAAGGCGGTATGTTCTCCATGTGGAATGATGCTTCGGATGTGAACGGACTGTCCATGGACGATGCGCATATCAGACTTCTTCCTGGCATACAGGTTGTCGCTGAGAAGATGTGGACGGGTACAAGAGAGGACAAGTCCTTCGCTCGATTCGAGCAAAGAACGAAGCTTGTTGGGGAAGCGCCCAACGCCGACCGTTCCCACAGCATTCAGGTAAATCATCCGGATAATCTTGTAATGCAATACCTGTTCGAGCAAGACTTCAAGGATGAATCCGGCAACGGCTTTGACGGCAATGCTGTCAATGTGGATATTGCCGAAGGCAAGTATGGGCAAGGAGCTCGCTTCAACGGCGGTCAAAGCTATATCGAGACACCAATTGATGCGATTGGTTTCGGCTGGACTGCCTCTATGTGGATCAAACCAGACCGCAATAATCCGAATAATGCTGTATTGATGGAATCTCCAGTCGGCACGCTGAAGCTGAAGCAGGGAAGCTCAGGCAAGCTTGGATTTACTAAAGAGCATTATAACAGCACCTTCAATTATGTTGTTCCTGAGGGGAAATGGACGCATATTTTATTGAAGGGCGACGATAAGGGCGTATCGCTATTCGTTAATCTTGATGAATATGTGGAGCGCTTGGAGATGCAATTTCCTAAGATGCACACACTCGTCCTGCCTACGCTTCGAATTGGCAGTGAGACTCATTCTTTTAAAGGCGAGCTCGATAACGTCTTCATTTACAACAAAGCGATCGAACTGCTTAATACCGAAAATCTAGCACTTCAGAAGGCCACCGAGTCCTCTGAAACGGAGTTCCCTTATTTATCATCAGACAAAGCTGTAGATGGCAATGAATCCACCCGCTGGTCAAGCAAATATGTGGATGATGCCTGGTATACCGTGGACTTGGGAGAGGTCAAGGACATCAACAAGGTCGTCATCAAATGGCAAACCGCATACGCTGAGCAGTACCAGATTCTTGTATCGACAGACAAGACAAAGTGGACTAATATATCAGGCGAAGGGGAGGTCATCCACTCCCAAGGCAAGCTGGACATTCTTGAGTTTGATGCCAAGCAAGCCCGATATGTGAAGTTCCAAGGCGTCAAGCGGGCGACAGTATTCGGCAATTCATTCTTCGAATTCGAGGTCTATTCACCGGGGCAAGTTCCGGAGTACAAGCAGCTCATCGCTTTGATCGAAAGCTACCTTCCTAAGGTAAATGAGAATTCCAAGCTGTATAAGCTGCTGCTTCAGGTATTGAACCGCTATCCGTATGATGCCAATCGCTCCTTAGACCCCATGAAGACATTAATAAAAGAGTTCCAAGGAAAATAGGACTCTCATGAAAGACTTGACGCATCAGCCCTCGTATCGACTATAATACGAGGGTTTTTCCTTATATGGCTTATGTTTTTTCTTTTTGCTGTCTCTATCATCAAAAACGATTGATCTTTAATCGCTTTGCATCCGATAATGAAATATAACGCCTAGCAGCTGCCAAACTGAGGAATCGCAATCAGTCGTTAGACTGCTCAGATGGTCACATTTGAGGTTTAATAGAATTCTGCATCATCATTCATAACCGTACGGAGGGTTAACTTACATATGCTATCAGCAAAAGTGATTGAATATTGCAAAAAAAAAGACTGGTGGTTTGAAGAAAGCACTAAAGAGTATGAACAAGCGTTGCTGACAATAGGCATTGATCTCCATACAGATATAGCTGCCTTCTATCTCCATGCAGAAGACGGGCCTACCTTTTACAGCAGACAGCATCCCATCTATCAACTTTGCTGGTTTATCCTACATACAGACTACAACTTGTGTCTGGACAGTGCTCATCAAGCTCTAGCATTGCCAAAAGCGTATATTCCTCTGGATTCTTTTGAAGGGGAATATGGCTACTTTTATAATAGGGAAAAAGATGAAGTGTTAGGTTTAGGTCTAGGACAGCCAATGAAGGAGTTCGCGGAAGGCAGACTGAAGCCGCAATGGAGCACCTTTAACGAGTTTCTCGAATGGTACTTTGACGTGACCGCGTAGCACTTTTCATTGGTTATCGTAGTATTTTTCAATCTTGTAGAGATTTTTCATAGCCATACTTTATTATCCGTTAGGGTCCATGATCGGTTATGCTTCCTAGAGGAAAGGAAGTGAACCTTATGACAAGTCAAGCTCGTTTCGGGGAAGAAGAGACAGGTGGTGCAAGGTTATCAGCTCAAGGGGCAATGCCTGCATTCTCACAGTCAATCATTGATTTCTGGGAAAAGCCCTTTGTGAATGGAGACATTGTCTATTGCGATAGCATCTTGTCAATAACGGTCAATCGAGAACTGAGCGAAGATCGACGGGTCATGGTGCTGGAAACCGCCGATGGACGGATCAGAGCGGCACTAACCCCTCTAATTGCTGATAAGATAGGGTTATCACAACTTCAACACCATAACCTCACGATAGATACCTTCCAGCAAAAAATGCATGAAGCGGGAGTCTGCCTGCATGGCGCGGATTATCTGTTCTACTATTCAAATGCGAATAAGAACATACTGCTGCAGGAAGGCGTGAAAGGCGATTTGCGCCAGTTGAGCGCTGAAGACGAAGACGTTTTTTCTGCATTCCAATCCTCTGCCTCGGAACAAGACCTGGATGATGCTTATATTGAATTAGACCATTGGGCGGTGTTCGGTTCATTTGATGAACAGCAGCAGCTGGTCAGTGCCGCCAGCATGTATCCATGGGAGAATGCCCGCATCGCGGATCTTGGTGTACTGACGCTTACAAGCTTTAGAGGAAAGGGACATGCTCGGCAAGTGGTGCGTTCTATCAGCAAACACGCTTATGAACATGGATATGAACCCCAATATCGATGCCAGCTCGATAACGCGGCATCCACAGCGCTTGCTAAGGCAGCAGGCCTAACGCTGTTTGGCAAGTGGGATGTAATTTCTCCAGACTGCATGGCCTGAATCTAGATAGATGGTATCCGAGTGATCACCCAATCCATCATGAAATATAATTGAGCCGTCTGCTACAAACGCTATTCTATAGTATGTAGTGCCTAACATCATACAACAAACAACCGCGCCATATGTTGACGCGGTTGTTGCACATTACATCAGCTATGCGTGATGCCTAATCGGCTAAAAGGCCCAGTTGCCCTTGCGAAATAGCGGTTCTGTGCTTCCATCCGTAAGCTCGCCATCGATATCCATTGCAGAAGAACCGATCATGAAGTCAACATGAATGAGGCTTGTATTCAATCCATGCTCGTCTAATTCGTGTTCAGCCATATCTGAGCCCCCTTCCAGACAGAAGGGATATGCACTGCCAATAGCCAGATGGCAGGCAGCATTTTCATCAAAGAGCGTATGGTAGAATAATAGACCCGTATCTGAGATAGGGGAGCGATGGGGAACTAGCGCGACTTCACCTAGATAAGCCGCTCCTTCATCAGTAGCGATTAGCTTCTTCAGCACGTCTAGCCCTTCAGCAGCCTGAATGCCAATGATCTTTCCCTTATCAAATGTAAACGAGGCGTCCTTGATGATCTTGCCTCCCCAGCTTAACGGCCTCGTACTGCGGACCGTACCGAAAACGCCCTCCTTGAGTGGCGCTGTCCAGATCTCCTCAGATGGGATGTTCGCAACAAAAGGAATGCCTTTTGCATTCACATTGCCTGCATCGCTCACCCAAAGGTGCTCTCGGGGCAATTCTATTCTTAAGTCAGTGCCGTCCCCACGATATTGGAGCGCTCGATATCTTCTTGCATTCAACTGGCTGGCCTTGTCATGAAGCGTCTGAAGATGCTTTCGCCAAGCTTCATTGGGGTTGTCCGAATGGATTCTTACTGCACTAAATATAGCCTCCCACAACGAATCTATCAAATGCTCTTCATCAACGTCTGGAAATACCTTAGCAGCCCAAGCTGTCGTAGGTACTGTCACGATGGACCAGCTGATTTTGTTAGACATGCCGTAGCTCCGAAAGCGGGATAATGCTGTTGACTTCGCTTTGTTTGCATTTGTTATGCGTTCTGGATCAATTCCATTTAACAAATCAGGCGCTGGGGCAATCACGGTCAAAAACGCAGCATCATGCTCAGCAAACTGCTCCCATCCTTTCGCCCGAAACGCAGGATATTCATGGAACGCCTCATCTGGTGCCAGCTCATACTTGATGCGTGTAATCTCGTCGTCGCTCCATTCAATATAGACATCCTTGGCACCGACTTCATACGCTCTTCTAGCAATAAGCCGAACAAAAGGCGCCGCCAGGATGGGTGCCGTAACCACAAGCGTTTGTCCTTGCTGAACATTGACGCCAACTTCAACCACAAGCGCGGCATAACGCTGCATTTTTTCTTGAACATTCATCGTATATATTCTCCCAATAGACGTTATGTTTAAGTTAAAGGGGCATTATTGTTATCTTGCAAAGGTATCTGTTATCCACTTTGAGAATTTTTCTTTCTCTTCAAAATGAGGATAGTGAGCGGATTGCTCGAAAGTTATAAATTCTTTATGATCAGCATCAAGCTGATCAAGGTAAGTCTTGGCTGATTGTGCGGATGTCATGTAGTCGTATTGTCCCATGATAAAATATACGGGGAGCTCCAGCTTCGTTACAATAGTAGGCAATGGCTCTTTGATGGCTTGCCCAATTAATGGCGCCTGGACGAAGGAGACGCCTTGGTTATAACGAATGCGATCCAACAGATTATACTCGGGTCCAAACCAAAATCCTTTTTCCAAGTCGGCATTCTCATCTATTAATCTAGCAGCGCCGCCATATTTTCGAACATATTTGCGCGGAGTTAGCATTTCGCCGCTTTTGACTTTGTCTGTTAGTCCTTGCAGATATTCGAGATCATCGGAATTGCCGCTTGATGCTGCTTGACTAATGGTGAATTGCAAACCATCCCATTCGCTTTCTTGAATGTCGGACATTTGACCGATGCCGATGTAAGCTTCATATTTCTCAGGAGCTCGCTCTGCAGCCTGTATGCCTATGTAAGTTCCGAAGGAATGTCCAGCTAATATGACTTTCTTTTGATTGAAGCGAGTGGCTATGTAATCCGTCAGTGCTAATAGATCATCGACTAATAGATCTGTAGAAAGGTTAGCATAATCCTCGCCAAAGTGATAGGATTTGCCGCTTGCTCTTTGATCGTAATGGACAATTGTAAAATTGTTCTCCAATTGCTTCTGATATTTGGTGACATAAGGTATCTCTGAAACGCCTGGACCACCATGCACAAAAATAATAATCGGATTGTGCTTGTCATGACCTCGTATCATCAGTTCATGATGAGTGCCATTGATTTCGACTTGCTTGAGTTCGCTAATGCTGTTTTCTCCCTCTATCTTAGATGTCCAAGTAGGGAAGATCAATGCGATTCCGACTAATAATATGATCGCGAGAACCACATAGAACAGGATTTTGTATAACCTTTTGATAGTCTCATCTCCCTCATGCTGTTAAGGTGCTGCTGCCAAAATGACGTACAAACTTGCTTAGCTGTGACTATAACTAGCTTATCTTGATATGTAGAACTTGGTAACAGCCTGTGGTCTATTAACACACTCGACTTATGTCTAGATGAAGAGGGGGACTTAGATCGGGATAGGGGCTATCTTCTAACAAAAGGAGAATCAAACAAATGGTAGTTGTTATTGGTTGAAGTAAAGGTTTAGACTGGAAATAGCATTCGGAGAGAGCTTAAGCTTTTGAAGTTTAGGAAAATTGCGAAGAAAAGATACGAGTTCCTTCTTCAACATTAATCGAAGTTGAGGTGTTGTCATGTATATTCCATTAAATAATCGTATCAAAGGCGGACTCTATGGCGTAGCTGTAGGCGACGCCCTTGGCGGGACGACGGAATTTATGAATGTTGATGAGATAGAAGCCAAGCATGGTTACTTGACGGAGATCATTGGCGGCGGGGTATGGAGCCTGGAACCAGGGGAAGTAACTGACGATACAATGATGACGCTTTGCGTTGCTGAGGGCATTCTTGAATACCCGGCAGAGCCGATGGAGGCGATCGGGCGTTACTTCATGAAATGGTACGAGTCTCGGCCTAAGGATATCGGGAATATCATACGCCATGTCTTGCAAAAATACGATGGCGACTGGCTCGAGGCAGCCTTCATTGCTCACATGGATCTGGGACAAAGTGGAGGAAACGGATCTCTTATGCGATGCTTGCCTGCTGCACTGGCCTACAAGGACCCAGCAGACATCGAGCGTGTAACCGTCGTACAGTCCCGAATGACGCATTATGATCCTAGATGCGCCGAGATCTGCGTGATGTATAACCGGATGGCCTACAGGCTTCTGCATGGCGAAGACTTAAGGACTGTCATTCGATCCGAAACAGCTGGAAGCGAATACGAGGGCCAGATTGAAGAAGTGCCGGATTGTCCTCCAAGCGGCTTTGTCGTGCATACCTTTAGATGGGTGCTGCATATATTGCTCCAGTCAAAGGATTATGCTGAAGTTGTACAGAAGGCTGCTAATCTGGGAGGGGATTCTGATACGATTGGTGCGATTGCCGGAGGGCTGGCAGGCATCTATTACGGTTATGAAGGCATCCCTGTTCGATATGTTGAGGCAATCCTGATCAAAGACAAGCTCAATAGATTGGCCTCACAGCTTTATGCGCTGAGAGTGTCATCATGAAGATTGAAACTTCAGCTTGATGATGATTGCTTGAATACGTTAACCTCCCTATTAGATGAGCCGCCATGCTTATGCATGAGCGGCTCATGTCATGTCTATATGCTTGATCGTTAATGAGAGAATCATCGTGTGAGGTTAGAATTCGTGATTGGGCATATTACAATTCCTAATCCTCTAAGTAGACATATCCTTGATAATAAGCTCTATAGTAAGCTCCCATATCCTTAATATCATATCGATCCAGTACTCCTGCCCATTGTCCCCTTGCGTCTGTGAAGGAATGAAGTGTAGTTGCTGGAATGCTGGCATCTTTGGCAAAGTCCCGGGTTATGCCCGTTACATACTTCTTCTGCATAACAGCAGCTGTAATCGGTGCTTGTGGCATGCTTTGACCTGTGGTAGAAACATGATTCGCAGCACTAGCAATACCGCTCATTGTTGACAGTAGAATAGCCGTCACGGATAAACATTTAATCGCTCGTTTCACTTTTAACATCTAATCATCTCCTTTGATGGCATTTATTACATACAAATCCTATCATTGATAGTTCAAATTTTAAAGTTATTATATTGCATATTTACTATTTTATAGCGATATCCTAATCATTTCACAAGGGCCGAGAAATCATGAAGAATCCATGAATAAAGGGGAGGAAACCTTGCCTAACCAACTAAATGATGGTATGATTCCCATAATTATAACGAAAGCGAGTGATTTCATATGACAGTCTGCTCTGACAACCCATTCTTAACTATTGAGGTACGGAAGGGCTAAACGATACCGCTTCTTCCGTACCTACAAACGGAGGAGAATCATCTATGTTTAGTTATTACAGCAAGCTTTGCACCGAAGTCTACGACCTTACTAAGCCTGTAGGCTGCTCGTTAAATGGCGACATTGAGTATTACCAAGAAAGACTAAAGACATGCTCAGGACGAATTCTTGAAGCTGCCGTTGGTTCAGGGCGATTCTTGATCCCGCTGCTTGAAGCCGGCTATACCGTTGATGGCATTGACTATTCGCCTGAGATGCTGGAGTCTTGTCGCAAGCGCTGTGAGGAAAGAGGTTTGCATTCTAATCTGTACGAAGCGCGGCTGCAGGACTTCACTTTGCCGCATCAATATGAAGCAATCATTATCCCAACGGGCTCTTTCTGTCTGCTTGAAAATCGAGAGGATTCTCTTGCGGCATTAAGATGTTTCTATAAACATCTTGCTCCAGGAGGACGCCTGATTGTTGATCTCCATTTGCCTTATGATTGGAAGCCAGCTGAGATTACAACTTCAACCTTTTCTCTGCCAGATGGGGACGGCATCACGATGGAGTGCAGATCGATTGAGATGGATTGGCTGCATCAATACACGGTCTCGTATATCAAGTACGAGAAATGGCGCCAAGGAAAGCTGATTCAAAGCGAGCTGCAACGCTTTGCGCTTCGCTGGTACGGGGTCGAGGAGTTCAAGCTGATATTGAGCAGCTTGGGATACGCTGATATTACATGCTCTGCGGATTATGTATATGGCCAACAACCATCTCGTGGGGATCAGATGATCACATTTGAAGCCATACGCAAGCCATAACGTTACAAAAGCTGTTGTCTCATGGACAACAGCTTTTTTGCTGTAAGCAAGCGCTTTATGGCACTAAACGAAATATTGCACTTCTAACTCCAATATGTCTGCATATCGTGTTCCAGCAGCACGACAATTCGTAAGATTGACCGCTCAGATCCAATCTCCAAAAATGGCGCGGGCCTTGTCCCAATCGACGCCCAACCTGCCTTGCCAACCCGCCCAAGGCATTTCCATGTCGGAACGGCCTTTGGTGTTATCAAGTTCATACTCTGCGTTAATAATCGCCTCTTTGTCCGTCCAACGATCTGGCGCAAGCTCCACGAGTCGGTTAGGCACCACGCCCACCGTGGCCAGCGACTGGAGTATGCCGCGCCGAATGCCGCTGCTTCCTTTTATAATCTTCTCCGCAGTGAGGCGCTTCTCATATTGGCCTGGGGTTTCGCTCACATCCGCTCGGTCTATGCTATGCAGCAGCTGACGGAACATTTGCTTGTCTTGTTCAGTCGGAAGAATAGGACCTTGCTCCAATATCTGTGCAAACTCGGACATATCCACGTATGCACCAAGGCTCGTCCCACTATAGTTGCTGCCCAGATGCATCGCATAGCGAATGAACGACAGATTGTCCCAGCCTTCAGCACTGTAACTGAATGCGCACACCTTGCATGCACGGAATCGCTCGGCTTCCGCATAATCATGGTGAGGAGTATGAATCATGGTGTGGTAGCTTCCCAATGCGGAGATGCCTCTGCGATAGCTTCCGCCAACCCCGGCTACAAAGGCATTCGCGATGCTTTCCCAAGAAAACAAGTCATTCGAGCTTTGTTCGATCAGCTTACCGATGATCTCGTCATGGCGAATATCCTGCAGATCATTGGCCACCCAGCCACTGGCCTGAAGCAGCTCTTGCTCGGCGAAAGTCAGTGTAGTCGTCTTATAAATGGATACTTTACGCTCCGCATCATAGTCCTTATTTTCATAATGATACAGCTTTTTAAGTACCCGCAACATTTTGCTGTCCATGAATTGCTCCTTTCAAATACATCTTTGTCTGGTGATCATGGTGGACAATTGAACTTCCTCTTCCCATTATAAGCAGCACAAAAGCTAGAGACATGCGCTTAAAGAACCAGACCTGCCGTTTATTAACACGTCATTATCCAACCTCCGGATACAAAGGATGCCGATCTTTAGCTGCTCTATTGACTCTAAACACAAAAAAAACCGGCATTGCGATATGCCGGTGATGTATTCAAACATAAAAGTCATGTAAAAAAGACATGAGTAAATACTACTATACAAAAAAATCCAATATAAGTCTAGTACTTCATTCGAATAGATTGTATGTTTAATAAGCGACCGCGGCGCAAACCACAATCAGGGATACAGCATGAGATCCCATCCATTTAGAAGGGAGCAGCAACGCATGATCACACTGAGAAAAATCACGCTGGACAATCGGAGAGACATTTTCAATCTTGAAGTAACGGAGGATCAGCGCCGCTACGTGGCATCCAATCTATCCAGTGTCGCTTCTTGCTATGTCCTTGCAACCAATGGGGGACATCCATTCCCGCTTGCCATCTACGCCGATGAGCAGCCGGTCGGATTTGTCATGACTACGTATCGCATTACCGGGTATGATCTCCCAGCTTCTATACCTGAAGAGAGCTACTGCATCCTGCGGCTGATGATTGACAAGCAGCATCAGAACCAAGGCTATGGCAGAGAGGCGATGGACAAAATATTGGCATTCATTCGCACGTATCCGGCTGGGCCTGCTCGATTCTGCTGGATACCATATAAGGAAGAGAATATAGCTGCAAAAAAGCTGTATGAAAGCTTCGGCTTTCGCAGCAACGGAGAGATATGCTGCGAGGAGTCCATAACCGTATTGGCCCTGTAAGCTCTCAAGCCAGAAGCAACAAAAAGTGTCATTCCATAAAAGAAGTCATGACCTCCATTGTCACGGTCTCGTGATAGTGGAGGTCTATTTGATTAGATCTCGCTCCCTATAGCAGAGCTATCATAGGCTGATCAACGCTATGATCTTTTATCGATTTTCAGATCCAATATGCTGCAGAAGGGTCTTTAGAGGTGTCGTTAGATATTTATCTCGATGATGAACAGCATACATCTCGTTATGCAAGGTAAGATCTTGAACGGCTAGTGCATGTAACGTCCCTTGAGCAAGCGGCTCGCGTACAAGCACATCTGGCAAAATGGCAATTCCGAGACCAGCTTTGGCTGCCTCAATTAAGGCCTGTGAGTTCACACTTGTCCATGCAGGCTGCGCTGTGTATCCAGACAAATAAAGCGCACTATCCAGCGTATCGCGAATTGCACTGCCTTTCTCCCGAAGCAGCAATCTCTCCATGCAGAATTGCTGAATCGTCAGCTCCCTGTGAGCGAGTAGATAATCAGGGGCACACACAACAATCATTGGATAGGAAGCAAACAGAGAACTTGTAAAGGGTCCTTGTGGTGGAGTCCCTTCAATCAACGCGAGATCCGCTTGACCTTGCCGCAATAAATCCATCGCATTTGCTGCGCTTACCACATCCACATGAACCGGATTATCCGGCCAATCTTCTTGGAAGGCATTCAAAATAGTAGGCAGCCAGAACGCTGCTATCGTAATGCTTGAGACAAGGTGCAGCGGCGCGCGCCTTTCCAAGTCATGAAAACGAGCATCTAAAGCTTCGCAGGAAGCTAGAATGGGCATAATCTCCTCCAAGAGAAGGCTGCCGCTCTTCGTAAGCTGAACACTCTTGGATAATCGGTCAAACAATGCGGTTCCTGCCTTTTCCTCCAGCTCACGGATCGTATGGGACACTGCCGATTGCGTGATATAGAGCCTTTCCGCAGCTCGGGTAAAGTTGCCTGTCTCAGCGACTGTACGAAAGATCTCAAAATGACGAAGGCTCATCATTTCTGTCCCTCCTCTCATGAATAAAACTAATCACTATCGCAAAATCATATCATTTTACTAATTGTTCAACAACCTCCATAATGGCTGGGTAGAGGGAGGGGATTTGATGAGCAATCGTCGAAAAGTCAAACGGTATGCCTGGCTGCTTGGCATCAATATGTTTATCAGCGCCTTTACATTTGGCGGCGGATATGTGGTTGTTCCGATGATTCGAAAGTATTTTGTCACTCGAAAAAAGTTATTTAGCGAAGCGGAGCTGATCGATATGGCTGCTGTCGCGCAGTCTTCACCAGGTGCTATCGCAATCAATTTGTCCGTACTTGCAGGATATCGGGTTGCAGGGATATCGGGAGCCGTTATAAGTTGTATTGCAGCTGTTCTGCCATCGCTTGTCATCTTGGCTGTATTCGCTGCGTGCTATGATGCGGTTGCGGCGAACTCGATTGTTGCTGCGGTCTTGAAAGGCATGCAGGCTGGGGCAGCTGCTCTCATTGTCGACTATATGATTGACATGTGCCAGCTTATTGTTAAAGGACGCTCGGCCTTTCGATCTTTGTTGGTACCAGCCGTATTTGTGGCTCATTTTGTTTTTAATATCCATGTAGCCCTTATCCTGACCATTAGCTGCTTGTTAGGTCTCTTAAGAGTGTGGGTGTACAAAAGGAGGCAGTACTCGTGATGGGATTATGGGAACTTTTTAGAGTCTTTGCTCAGATTGGCTTGCTTAGTATCGGGGGTGGTTACGCGATCATCCCGTTCATTCAAGAGCTTGTTGTCCTACAAGAGGGATGGATCTCACAGCAGACGTTTATGGATATCATCACCATTTCTCAAATGACACCCGGTCCGTTAGCAGTCAATACCTCTACGTGGGTAGGCTTACAGATTGCAGGGATGCCTGGTGCAATTGCAGCAACGTTCGGCTGCGTCCTATCAGGTGTGATCCTTTCGCTGGGGATGCATCAATTTTTTCACAGGTTTCATCAATCTGACTATATGCTGGAGACGCTTCAAGTGTTGCGATCGTCGTCACTGGGACTTATTGTTTCTGCCGCGGCAACCTTATTGCTGGGGATATTTCTAAGAACCAATGCAATAAGCTTAGCTGCCAAAATCGATTGGATCGCGATAGCTGTCTTTGCTGGATCATTAATTGTATCAAGAAAATGGAAACTGAACCCGATGCTGATTATGGTTCTGGCAGGAATGGTGGGCGGCCTCGTTGCATATTAAAAAGCCTGTCAGCTGAAGTGGAATACAACATACTCACTTTCCCAGTCCTTAACCGTCCGATTGGTCCGCTTCATGCCATTATATGTCCCTCCTACAGATATTCCATGACTGTATCCTGATTGTTCTCCTATACTTACACAAAACATGTGATGGGAGAGATGAAGATGAAAAAATACAGCCATATTCTTTTATTGGTATTGGGTGGATTATTTATGATGCTGAGCAATGGCAAGTTTTTAATGGCACCCGCAGCTTGGATATTTCCGATACTATTTTTGTATGCGATCGAGAAGATGTCACTTAAAAAAGCGATGCTTACTCTGACGCTTGTAACGGCAGTGAGCAACCAGTTAAGCTTTCACAATATGCTGCCGAGCTTGGACATTCCCATGTTTAGCTATATTCCAGCAATGGCAGGGGCTCTTTATGCGTTCCCGTTTATACTACAGCAGCTAAGCTTTCGTAAAACGAACTCCTTTGTTGCAACATTGATTTTGCCATGTACGTACGCGCTATTAGATTTTAGCAATCTATACTTTAATCCATTTGGAACATTTGGCATCTTAGGATACTCGCAGCACGGCTTTTTGCCAATTGTGCAAGTTGCTTCTGTAGTTGGTGTTACAGGCATTACTTTTTTAATCATGTGGACAGCCTCAATTATTTACTGGCTCCGTTTAGATGTGACGAACAAGAAGAAGCAGCATGTCGCGTTACTTACGGCTGCAGTGCTTATATGCATTGTCACATTAGGTGGATGGCGTGTGGTAACCAACGTAAACACAGAGACCGTCACGGTATCAGGAATCCATACACTAGATCGAACCGATTCTGAGGTGTTGGAAATCTTCAATCTACATGAAAAGGAAAATCGCGATTTCCTTAAGAAAACAGAGGAAAATTTGAATCAATTAATAGAAATGACGATTACGGAGGCGAAGGCAGGAGCGAAGATTATTCACCATTCAGAAGGAGTTGCTATGTTAGATGAGACACAAAAATCACTTTACTTAGACAGCCTTCGCGATGTGGCTAAACAATGGGGCGTATATATTGTTACGGTGCCTTACGTCTTTACTGCTGAAGGTTCGCCAAATGAAAATGTATTGTACATGATTGATCCGTCAGGTGAGGTTGCGTTTGAGCATTTCAAGTACGGCGGCAATCTGATAGAGAGAACCGTAGAAGGGGACAAACAAATTAAATATGCAGATACAGCGTACGGGCGCTTATCAGGAATTATTTGCTGGGATAAAGATTTCCCGGCGATTGTCAACCAAGCAGGAGAGAAGAACGTAGATATATTGTTCATCCCATCAGCGGATTGGAAGGAAATCTCTCCTTATCATACGATTGTGGGTAATTTTAGAGGAGTAGAAAATGGCGCGAACATTGTGACACAGACGGTTAACGGCATGTCGATGATTTCAGATTATAAAGGCCAAACATTAGCTCAAATGGATCATTTCACGAGCGATCAATGGGTTATGCGAGGACAAGTTCCGACAAAGGGCATGGAGACCATGTATTCAAAGTGGGGGAAATATTTCGTTTGGTATATTATAATAACGTTACTTATTTCCGTTGGATATATCCACTTTGATCGCAGGAAAAAGTTCGAATCATAAAAGGAGCCCAAATGAAATTAGGCCTAGTATGCAACAATAACATACGTGATGATGTATTGAATAAATTCCAGTCTTTGAGTATAGAGGTGTATCGAAATGCAGACCTGTATGTCGTGGAAGAAGGGCTTCATACAGGTCTTCTGCCATGTATCGTCTTCCGACCTGATCGGCTTGATGATTTATCGGATATGCTCCAAGCGTTTGCGCCAACGACTACATCTTCAAAAATCGTCGGTTTCAAAGACGATGCCTACCATGTCATCAGCCATGAGGATATCTTTTATTTTGAAGCGCTGGATGCAGGGGTGCTTTGCCATACTCGATCAGATGTATTTCTATTAAAAGAGAAGCTGTATCAATTAGAAGCACGATTGCCAAGTGATCGATATATTAAGGTGAGCCGATCGTTCATTGTTCATATTGATGCTGTGACAAGAATTATCCCGTGGTTCAACCGTAGATTACTGCTCAAATTTGAGCATTCAAAAAAAGAAGTGGAAGTATCAAAAAATTATGTCGGACATTTCAAAGAGTTTCTAGGAATGAGGTAGATGTTCTATGAAAAAATTTTATGCAGAAGCTCTTGTTGTGTCAGTGTTCATCGGAATCTTCATTCGGGTGCTAGCGCTGCTGCTTACAGGACAATCGCTTCTTACAAGTATAGAAGATTACTTTTTTAGTGCTGTCATTGCCATGATCTCCTGCACACTCACGTTCGGTGTACATGTTAAGGTTTTGACAAACAACCAGTATTCTTTTATTACAAAGCATATGATCTCCTCGATGGTTATTATCGCAATATATGTCATTGGTAACCTGTATGCTGGAGGAACAGATGTTATTTTTCAGTGGGAGTTCTACGGTTATGCAATCGCTGTTGTGCTCGTCTCACTGCCTTTGATCCACTATTTTAACAAGCGGATAATGCGATTCAATGAATTTTTACATTTAAAGAAATCCAGACATGCTAGTGAATAAATAATAAAAGACTGAACGGAAACACCTTCAAGTGAAATCCGCTATGTCGTAAGATATAGGGACAATCTCGGAGGTGTTTTTGTCGTGGCAACCAATTTGCACTATTTACATCAGGAGTGAGAAAACCCTCGGGGCTGAGACTATAAATATTTGCACTATTTGTATAAAATGATGCGACTAGTGGAACCACCCTTACACGGTTTGAGCTAAGGGGGGGTTGTTGTGCTATGATTTATCATTGACAGCATTTAACAACTCATATAAAATACATATAATTCACATTAGTTTAGTTGGTTATATGACAAGAATACGAACCTATTACATCGTCAAAGGAGTGTAGAGCATGGCTGCTGTGCAAACGTTCAAAGCAACTGCCCATTTACAAGAAGGTGTTCAAGTTAAAGCTGCCTCCCGTAACTTCGAGTTTATCATTGATGAGCCTAAGAGCTTAGGCGGAACGGATACTGGCATGAATCCTGTCGAAGCGCTGCTCGCTTCATTAGGCGCCTGCCAAGCCATTGTCGCTCGTGTATATGCACCGAAGTTTGGAGTGACGCTCGATGATTTTCGCGTAGAGGTTGAAGGGGATCTCGATCTTGATGGATTCTTCGATCGATCTTCCGTGCGGCCGGGTTACTCTGACATCCGCTACACATTCCGGATCACGACCGATTCTCCTCCACAACAAGTAGAGGCGTTCATCGATTTTCTGGAGAGCAAGTGTCCGGTCGGCGACACCCTTGCACACCCGGTAAATCTAACATTAGCAGGAGTCATCATCGAAAATAAATCTATATTTTCCCAAGATTAATCCAATCCTTATATCCGTACAGATATGAACGTCCATTGACTTTTCTTGAATCTCCGTGTACGATTGTTTCCATTAAAACATGACAGACAAACGATGTTGAAGAAGAGTAAGTACGTATCAGGCCATGAGGTCCAGAGAGTCGGTGGCCGCTGTGAACCGATCCTTACCTGATACGGAATGGGCTTCTGAATCGCAACGCAGAAACGAAACAGTATGTGTTGCCGGGATTCTCTCTCCGTTACCAAGAGAGGAGTATCGATCAGGGGTTAGTTCTCCAATCCGTACTTATGAGTGAATCGCTTCTTGCGATTAATAAAGGTGGTACCACGATAACCTCGTCCTTTGCGGACGGGGTTTTTTTGTATTTTTAAGGAGGTGATGGCCATGGAAGATGGTTGGTGGTGGATCTTAGGTTCAACATATCGATGCAAGATTACAAGGAGGATTTTATATGAAAGAACGGGTACTAACAGGAGATCGAGTGACAGGAAAACTACACCTTGGCCATTACGTCGGAAGCTTAAAATACCGAGTTGAGCTGCAAGATCAATATGAAACATTTGTATTACTTGCAGATGTGCAGGCACTAACGACTCACTTTCTACACCCAGAAATCATTAAAGACAACGTAAGGAATGTAGCATTGGATTATTTAGCTGTAGGTATAGATCCTGAAAAAGCGACCATTTTTGTTCAGTCCTTGATTCCAGAAATTGCGGAATTAACGGTCTATTATTCCATGTTTGTGACGGTCAACTCTCTTCGTCATAATCCTACGATTAAGGCTGAGTCAAAAGCAGGTGACTTCGATGATATGTATTATGGATTTCTTGGATATCCGATTAGCCAGGCAGCAGATATTACCTTTTGTAAAGCCACATTAATTCCTGTCGGCGAGGATCAGCTGCCCCACATTGAGCAAACAAGGAAAATCGTACGTCGATTCAATCAGCTCTATCAGCCTGTCTTAGTGGAGCCAAAGCCGCTTATTGGTGAAGTCCCGCGTCTAATTGGGCTTGATGGAAGCCATAAGATGAGCAAAAGCCTTGGGAATGCCATCCTCTTAGATTCAACAAAAGAAGAGGTGGCTGAAAAAATAAAGAAAGTCAAAACAGACCCTGCCCGAATTCATAAAACGGATCCCGGCCATCCTGAAATTTGCCCCATCTATGCTTATCATCAGGCTTTCCGTAAAGAAAGTTCTGACGAGATCTATCAAAGTTGTACAAAAGGACAAATCGGATGTATGGCCTGTAAACAGAAGATTGCTCAAAGCATCAATGATAGGCTGGATCCGATGCGGGAACGCAGAGCAGCATATCTCGAACATCCAAAGAGAGTCGATGAGATCTTGATGGCGGGTACTGAGAACGCTCGTATCATGGCAAAGGAAACCATGCGAGAGGTGCGAGATGCGATGGGCATGAATTATTTTACTCATTAGTTAGAAGCATACGAATGCCTAACATACTTGATCCCAAGATGATTAAAGAGAAGAAGACCAGCTAAAGCAAATTCAAGAGGACGCTCGTTTTAATTCGACGAGAACGTCCTTTTTTATACAGATGTGAGCACGAACATGCGAATAAACCAATCAGATGTATTCATGTTGGAGAATGGGGTAAGACCAGAATCACCGTTCCACAGCGAACAAAAACTTGTAAATTTTTCTTGTCACCTCATGTCCACAATGCTATTCTACGTAAAAGGGGAGATCATCTGATGTTTAAAAAGGAGTCATTTCAGCCCGTTCAATCCACGAAGTTAGTGGACGATGTTGTGCATCAGATTCAGCAACAAATATCCGCAGGTAAATTCAAGCCTGGAGACAAATTGCCGCCAGAACCTGAGTTAATGCAATTGTTCCATGTTGGTCGATCCACCATTCGAGAAGCAATTCGTGTATTAGTTTCAGCTGGCCTGTTGGAGAAGAGGCAGGGCATTGGCACTACATTAAAAGCAAACACTATTATTCAAGAACCGCTTACCCAGCGCCTGCATCGTGCTAAGCTTATTGAAGTATTTGAAGCTCGAAAGATGATTGATATCGAAATCTCCAGATTGGCAGCGCTGCGGCGTGATGATAACGACTTATCCAATATGCGCAAGCATTTGGATGCAAGAGAGATGGCCTTGCAGCAAAATGACCGTGAGCAGTATGCCAGATCAGATATCGAATTCCATATGGCAATCGCCATTGCAAGTAAAAATGCCGTAATCATCGACTTGTACCGGACATTTTCTCAAGTTTTATCCGATGCAATGAACCAATTGAACCTTAACTACCGTACTCATGATCCTCAATCCCAATACCATGAGCAGGTGTATGAATCCATTAAACAAGGCGATGCTGATCAAGCGGTCAAATGGACGCTGGAAATCCTGAACAGAACGCTGTCAGAGCTATAAATTCTGATATAAGGAGGAAAAAAGACATGATAATCTCACTCACAAATGTATCATGGCGACGTGATGCGACCCTGATCCTTCGCGATATGAATTGGGAAGTGGAACGTGGGCAGCACTGGTGTATCGTTGGACTGAACGGGTCCGGGAAGACGACGATGCTTAACGTCGTGAACGGCTATATCTGGCCAACGACGGGACAGGTCGAAGTGCTGGACCATCGCTTTGGCAATGTGGATCTAAGGGAGCTGCGCAAGCGAATCGGCTGGGTCAGCACCTCGTTGCAGCAGAAGCTGTACGGCCATCAGACTGCCCTGACCATCGTCCTCAGCGGCAAATTCGCTACGATTGGTTTGTACGATCAAACAAACGAGGAGGATCTGAAGCAAGCCGAGGCGTTGATGGAATTTCTAGGATGCTCCTCCTTAGCAGCTCGTACTTATGATACATTATCGCAAGGGCAGCGCCAGAAGATCCTTATTGCTCGTGCACTCATGGCCAATCCCGACCTCTTGATCCTTGATGAGCCTTGCACGGGACTCGACATCTTCGCCCGTGAACAGCTGCTGCAGATGATTGAGAAGATTACGAAGCAGCCTGACGGACCGACCTTGCTGTATGTCACGCATCATATCGAAGAGATCGCGCCTTGCTTCACGCATACGCTGCTAATAAGGAGAGGCGAGATCTACAAAGCCGATGAAACGGCAAATTGCTTGCAATCCGACGTGTTGAGCGATTTCTTCGATACCCCTGTGGAAGTACAGGAGCATCATAACCGCAAGTGGCTGACACTTGCCAGTGATCATTAAGTTATATCGTTCTTATATCATTATATATATCCGCTACGATAACAACAGCTGTCAAGCCAACGCTTGGCAGCTGTTGTGTTATAGAACGGCTGTTGTTGGCGTTCTGGACAAATGGAGAACTTGAATTGATTTTTCATTTATTGACGCATTCGTAAATAGTGTATATAGTATATATATACGGTAGTTACGATAGAGACGGAGATGAGGTGGAGAAACCTGAAGGTTATCATATCGAATGCATCCAGTGATCCAATCTATATCCAGATCATGAATCAGATTCGACAAAGCATTCTGAATGGTGAATTGCATGCTGGCGACAGCCTTCCCTCCATAAGACAGCTGGCCAAGGATTTGCAAGTGAGCGTCATTACAACCAAGCGCGCCTATGAAGAATTGGAGAAGGAGAAGCTGATCGACTCGGTCGTGGGGAAGGGCTGCTTTGTATCCGGAGCCAATAAAGAATTCATTCGCGAACAGCGCATGAAGCGACTTGAGGAGAAAATGATAGAGATCATTCAGGAAAGCCAGGAGATAGGCATGACTCAGCAGGAGGTTGTGGACTATCTGACTTTATTGTACGAGGAGGAGCAGCAGTCATGAATGCATTAGAAGTACGCAATCTAACCAAGGCATACCCCCAATTTAAGGTTGATCAGATCTCGCTTGATGTGAAGCGGGGTTATATTACGGGACTCATTGGTCCTAATGGCGTGGGCAAGAGCACCTTGATCAAGATGATGCTCGGCATGGTCCGACCAGATTCCGGAACCGTGCGAATCCTAGGGTGTGAGATGCCTGCGCAGGAAGTGGAGGTTAAGCAGCGCATCGGCGTTGTGTCCGACGATTGCTTCTATTATGAGCATCTCTCGATTCGCGATATGCAGCAGATGATTGCGCCTTTTTATAGGAAGTGGAGCCATCATACGTTTAACCGATATCTTGAGCAATTCGAATTATCGCCTAACATGAAAATTGAAACATTGTCCAAGGGCATGAAAGTGAAATTCTCCCTTGCCGTCGCATTATCGCATGAGGCAGAACTGCTTATCATGGATGAGCCTACTTCTGGCCTTGATCCTGTGTTTCGCAGAGAATTGCTGGATCTGCTTGCGAATATTTTGCAGGATGAGCACAATTCCATCATTTTTTCGACGCATATCACAACGGATTTGGATCGCATTGCAGATTACATTGCGTTTATCAACCGCGGCAAGCTCGTATTTAGTGAAGCGAAGGATTCCCTGCTCGAGCGATATGCGATTGTTAAGGGCGATTTGCAGCTGCTGGATTCGGATATTCGCAAATTGTTTGTCGGCATGCGTGAAACAGCAGTTGGCTTTGAAGGCTTAGTGGAGGATCGGCAGCAGGCTGCACAGTTGTTTGGTGAACATGTGATATTGGACAAAGCAACCTTAGAAGATATTATGTATTATACGGCGAAGGGAGGGCGTATTCATGCTTAATCTATTACGCAAGGACTTCATTGCCTTAAAAAGCTCGCTATGGATGACATTGCTTTTTCTAGTCGTGTTCAGTGTAGCGTTTATTCCAAAGCTTGAAGTATCCCTTTATCTAGTGGGCATCTATACCGCATTCGCGTCACTTAATCTTGGCACAATGATTGATATCAAAAACCATAACCACAAATTTCTCGTGACCTTGCCTGTAAACCGCAAACAATTGGTTCAAGCCAAATACATAGCAGCCATCATCTATACGTTATTTGGTGTATTTGCTTCGTACGGCATTCACACGCTTGTTACATTCGCGATGCCAGAGCTTCACAAGCCAGAATATTCGGCCATTGACCTGTTAGCTCCTATAGGTATCATGCTTATTCTAAGCGCGATCTACATGCCGCTTTTTTACTCTCTGAGCAAAAAGGGAGCCGCTATCATCAATGTTGTATTTATGATCATCCTAATAGGCTTAGCGCAGCCAACAGCGATCGTGATGAATATGGTGAAAGAAAAGGGGATATCGGATGACCCTATGCTGATACTTGTGCTAATCGGCGTCCTTCTGCTTTTTGCAGCTTCTTATTTTTTAACGGTGCATTTGTTTAAAAGAAAAGATTTTTAGAAGACAGATGTACATCATATCATAGTCCCGCTGCTTCCCGTCATGCTGTTACCAAGTTGAAGGGACGCCACATGAACGTCAACAGACCGAGTGCAGGATCACTTGGTCTGTTTGCTGTCTAGCTTCGCATTGATTGCATTCATGTCTGAATCATACGATAAAGTCTTCCAACGATGCATGATTTCTTGACGATGACTACAACATGATTTTGGGATCTGGAGCATGTTTAGTTGAAATATAAGAATAAACCTCAATTAGTTTACATAATATATATTATGTTTCTAAAAGTCTGCTCCATAAGATATTTGCAAGCTGATTGTTGGACAAGCTTATTCTGACGCTTGATCCGCATCAATGAGAAGCCTGCCTGCTTCCTCTTTGGACATATTCGAAGTATCGAATTTCTTTCCTGACTTATCCTCCAGTTGCGATATGGCAGCAAGCTGCGTTCGTGTTGCTCGTTGTTCGCGGATAAGGCGTTCAATATTGCCTGAAGCGATCTTCTCGGCCACTTCGGGGTCATCAACAACCTCTATCAGCATATAAATCGCTTGAATCGCATCTTCTTCGCTTGAGATGCCGTATCCTGAATCCGTGCCTAGCAGGAACCGATCAGGATATTCCTTGATAACCGGAACATAATCCTCCAGCTTATACGCGCTAGAAGGGTTAAATACCGTAAAGCCTGCAAAAAAATCCGCATAAACATTCGAGTGCGCCTTAAGCAGCGATCGAATGTTGTCGGGAGAATTGAATGCATTGGCATGCGCAAAAATAAAGATCGTATCCGGATACTTTGTTGCTGCTTCCTCCAGCATCTGCATCGGATATCCTGCCGGCGGATCAATGTGCATCAATAGAGGCGCCTTGTACTGCGCACATAACGCATAGATATCAGGCAGGGCGCCATCCATAGGATGCTCTGTCTTCCATAAGGAATGTGCCAGCGCTTCCGAATGCGTAGAAGCAGCAGCGATCTCTCCTAATCCGAAGAAGCCTCGCTCCAGATAATCCTTGGCCATCTGCACTCCATCTGACTCCAAAAGATTAATGCCCGAGGCGAAGGGTATGAAGCGTTCGGGATGCTGCTGATAAGCCTCCCATGCGAGTTTATCCGTATGCAGAGCACTCGGGTCTGATACATTTCCAAACAATACGATCCGATCCACACCATATTGATTCCACATGTCATTCTTCATGCCATTCGCAACATTTGCCGCCCCATGATTATGAGCATCTACCAGCTTCAAGTCTTTGTAGAGTCGGGCCCAATCTTCTAATGACTTCTCCGGCTGATTCGTTGTTGCCGGTGTCAACGGTTCCACTTCATCCTGAGAGACGACTAAATCGGAATTAGACTCTATCGGCTGATTAGACCAATATATGAATGAACCTGCTAAAGCAATAGCTAGTAATGCCACAAGTAATGCTGCGCGTATTTTGGTTTGCTTCGTCATCTTGAACCTCCTAATTGCATGGATTTCATATCTATTTTATTCATTGCTGAGATAGCAGATCGCTTCTATAGGCGAGGGAATTTTTTTGAACTGCATCATAATGAGATATTTTACTCACACAACCATATTTCTACATTTATGTCGCAATTCCTTTCATTCCATTCGGGAAATACCTCCGATAGGGAAAGCATCAGCTATGCGATTCATGGAGGGCTTTCAAAAGTCCATGGCGTCGCAGAATATGCTGAGGCCTTTTTTGAGCAATAGTCAGGGCTACTCAACATCAAGAAATGTACTCCACAATCGAATAAATGAGTGCTCATATGTACTGTGAGTATGATGAACATCGAAACCGCGATTATCGCGGTTTTTTTCTTTATGTTCGCTAGGATTGCCTGAACGAGACATACACCCTCTAGCGCAAAATAAAGATCGTGCCGCACGATAACCATTCATGTTAATCACTTCTTCGGTAATTGGACACATTTCTGTCGAAGTTCATCCCCATAATAGCTCGAACGAGTTATAGGATGAGACATTTTGCATTGCTACAATCTAGAAGTCAAGAAATGCAGATAACAGGTGGTGAAGGAATGAAGCGACAATTTATAGCCTTTGCAGTGATCATGATTGCAATCGCTGCGCTAATGGGGTGTTCTAGTGGAAAGCAAGCAGATATTGAGGCGGCAGATGTCCAAGCCGTGCTTACAACGAAGCCTGAGCGGATTCAAGCTGGGGATCCCGTTGAATTGCGAGTCGCGTTCTCAGGCATAGAGGTCACCAACGAAGCCTCCGTGACCTTTGACTTTCGGACGGAGGAGAAGCCCAAGATGGTTAATGCTTCCTTCGACGGTGATGGAACGTTTGCAGGGGAGTTTACTTTTCCGGAAAAGGGCAAGTATGCCATGTACATTCATTTGTACGCAGATGGCATTCACGTAACGAAGAAAAAAATGGTTGACGTGCAATGAGCAGCTGCCGCAGCTTATGGTTAGCCTGCTTGTTGATAGCAGCAGCGCTTTGGCTGTCTCATGAGAGGGCTATCGCAGCTAATGAAAGCATAAACCTGCAGGCGATCATTGATCAGGCGAAGCCGGGAGACGCCATAGCCCTAGCACCAGGAAGCTATGAAGGTCCAATCATTATCAACAAGCCGCTCACCCTGCGGGCTGAGCAGGAAGGGAGCGTCCAGCTTCATAACAGCAGCTTGAAGCCAGCGGTGCTGATCACAGCTGATCATGTAGCGATAATCGGATTGAGCCTTGTCGATGAGGGGCTTAAGGATGAGCCGACCATACTAGCGACGGGTAATCAAGCCAGCCTCGAAGGACTCCATATTCGAACGGTCTCCATGGGGATTGCCATCCGCGATGCCGATGATGGCGCTGTATCAGACACCACGATTCATTGGGCAGTCAATGGCGTGCGAATGGCCGACAAAGGAAACGGCATCGACATGTTTAATGCAGATCGCTGGACATTGACGAACAATTCGATTCACGATGTCCATGACGGGATTTACTTGGAGAACAGCGATGACATCATCGTCTCAGGCAATGTAATCGAGCGTTCCCGTTACGGTGTTCACTGCATGTATACAAAACGCACGATCATAGAAGGCAATGAGGGGAATCGGAATGTAACGGGTGCCATGGTCATGGCTGCTAAGCAGGTATCTGTTGTTGGCAATACCTTTACGAAGCAAAGTGAGAACGTGAACTCTCAGGGAATTCTGCTCTATGATGCCCATGACACAGAGGTGGCAGATAATACGGTAGATGGGAATCGCGTCGGTGTGTACGTGGAAGAATCCACAAACAACCACTTCCGCAACAACCGAGTTCGCTATAACTTTATTGGTGTTCAATTGATTCAATCTAGCGGCAATACATTAACAGACAATGCCTTTATGGGCAACGTCGCTGATGCTCAAGCGCAGGGAAGCGAAGACAATAGGCTAATGGATAATTATTGGGACAGCTTCCAAGGCCTTGATACTGATGGAGATGGAAGAAGCGATCTCTCCTATGCGATCAATCCGTTTTTTCAGAGCATTGCTAGAAAGCGTCCTGCATTCCAATTGTTTTTCCAGTCGCCAGGCATGATCTTCTTGGAGGGACTCTATCAGACCGATCGAGAACGCTGGACCGAAGATTCAACACCACTGTTGGCTCCGCTAGATCGCCAACTACACCGTGACAAGTCAGGGGATGGCGTTAAAACAGGCTTAATGGGACTCATGCTGCTAGGATGCGCCAGCCTGCTATTTTATAAGATGAGGAGACGAGAAAGATGATGAAAAACAAATCCAGTTGGGGACTATTCCTAATGCTTATCGGAATGCTGGTCTTGCTTGCAGCGTGCGGTGGGGACAAATACGTGCCTCAAGCCATTAATGAGGAGACCGATGTATGCGTCATCTGCAAGATGGCCGTGAAGGATGATCAGTTTGCTACTCAAATTGTGACGAAGGATGGCCAATCGCTCAAGTTCGATGATATTGGCTGCCTGAACAAGTGGAAGGCCGAGAATGGAACAGACACGATAGGGGCTGCGTTCGTGCGCGATTATCACAGCAAGGAATGGATTCCTTATGAAAAAGCATATTACGCGTATGATGCTTCCTATAAAACACCAATGGCTTACGGCATTGTGTCATTTGAAAAAGAAGCTGATGCTAAAGCCTTTATCGAGGAAGAAGGCAACGGCAAGCTGATGACTGCGAATCAATTGGATGATCACTCTTGGGAACGTAACCGTGACATGATGGAGGGAATGGGCGATCATGGCCATTCGCACGGTGATAAAGAGGACCAAACCCACGATATGCCCATGAAAGAAGACGGGCATTCGACTGATAAGGAGCATGAAACCACTGGAGGTCACAACTCGTGAACGAAGTTGGCTATGTTGCTTCTAGAGAAATGAAAATCGGTTTTCGCAATCCATGGGCCTATTCGTTTACGGCCCTTTTTGCTCTATTCATGCTCAGCCTGCTGCTCATTAACGCCCAAGGCTATGTAGAAGGATACTCGGGCAGCAGCAGCACCATGCTCAATCTGGTACTGTACCTTCTTCCGCTGATGGCGCTTATGCTAGGCTCTTTTTCACTGACAGGAGAAAAGGAAGAGGGCAATTGGGAGCTGTTGTCGACTTATCCGCTTGGAACGGGTGCCTTTCTTGCAGGAAAATATATCGGACTGTCCATTGTCCTGCTCGCCATAGTGTGCTTTGGCTTTGGATTGTCTGGCATCGCAGGCTGGTTGATCGAAGGAGGATTCGATTATTCCACCTACAATCGATTGCTGATCTTTTCAATCTGCCTGTCTTTGTTTTTTCTTGGCGCGGCCATGTTGATCGGCACGATCGCTCGCAATCGCTGGCAGGCGCTTACGATGGCAGTAGGGGTATGGTTCTTCACCATTATTGCTTGGCCAGCTGTTCTCATCGCGCTGCTCGGCACCCTGCCTTATCAGTGGATTAAGCCTGCCGTTACCGTGCTGACTTTTCTTAATCCTGCAGAATTAACGCGTCTATTTACGGTCGTTAAGCTCGGAGGAGGCTCTACACTTGGGCCTGAATATTACCAGTGGATGGTTTGGATACAGTCTCCTTGGGGGACTCCGCTGTTCTTCCTTGTGATGCTGATGTGGATTGGCGCTACACAAGGGATTGCTTATTACCAGTGGGAGAGGAGAAGAGGGCATGCCTGATCCATTCATTCATTTTGATGCTGTTCACAAGGCTATCAAAGGGAACACGATTATTGAAGAAGTGAACTTGCAGGTATGTCGCGGCAAGATCGTGGCTCTGTGCGGCGGCAATGGCGCAGGCAAAAGCACGCTTTTGCGCATGCTGGTCGGTATTCTGCGTCCTTCAAGCGGCGTGATTACGATAGATGGGAGAAGCTCGGAAGAGGATCGACGGCAATACGCCAATCTATTGGGGTTTATGCCGGATGATTACCGCTTTAGCGCCGGGCTTACCGCGATGGACACGATGCTGTTCTGGGCCAAGCTTCGCGGACTTGGCAAAGCGCGTACACAGGAGACCTTGTCCATGGTCGGCCTTGCCGATACGGGCAGCAAGCCGGTGACCTCCTTCTCAAAAGGGATGCGACAGCGCCTATTGTTTGGACAAGCTCTGCTTGCACAGCCGCCTCTCATCGTGATGGATGAGCCCACGAATGGCCTAGACCCCTATTGGATGGAGAGCTTCGTCAAGCTCGTTAAGCAAGCAGCAGATCGAGGCCAAACCGTCGTTTTTTCGACGCATCAGCTGCCAATTGCCGAGGCGCTGGCGGATCGAATCGTGTTTTTGCGGGATGGAGTAGTGGTGCAGGACATTGAGAAGGAAGATATTCACAACAAGTTCGGCAGCTCTAGTCTGCAGGAAGCATTTAACGAATTGTTCGGCATTCCGATGTTCTCCTCGAAGTAAGCAAAGCGGCAGCATGTGGCTCCTTGCGAAGACATGCTGCCGATACTTACTTAGTGATGATCGTGTCCGCCGCCGTGGGCAGGTGCTTCACCATCCGCTGCTTGTTGTTCTTCAAGCTCAGCAAGGCTTAGCACGGCTTCTTCGCCAATAGCAAACCGCTTAGCAGGCATCGCCTCAAGCGATCCAGAAACGACATGGCAGCGCACAATATAAATGCCTTCCGTGCTTAATTGGTGCTCAGCCGTATACAGACCTTTTCCATTGGACTCGCCCGGTATTCGCACACGCTCCTCAGGGTGGTTCTCAGGCCATATCTCAAATGTGACTTCGGCTGTATCTACAGGCACCTTATGCTGCTCAACCCGAATGTGAAACGGAGCAGCAAAGTCCAGTGTGAAGGCTTCGGGAAGCTCTATATCCACGGTTAGATGAGGGAGCAAGCCCTTCTCATCCGTTAAGCCCGTATTAGCTGTGCAGGCACTCAAAGCAAGGGCCGCTGTCATCGCAAGTACAAGAGCTGTTTTTCGAATAGGCCGTGATCGTGTATTCATAGGGGGGTTCCTCCTTTATGCTGAAAACCAATGCTTCAGTGGACGAAGTCGGCTGATGATGAGCCAATCAAGCAGCAGCACGATGATTAGCGACAAGCCCACGAGCGGCATTAAAGCTCCTAGAACAAGCATGATGAGCAGGACGCCAATTGTGACTCGTTTATCCTTCGCTTTGCCAGGTGCGCCGAGCTTGCCTTGCGGCTTGCGCTTGCGCCACATGAAATAGGAGCTGATCGCGATAAGGATCACACCGATACAGGTGATCAGGCCAAGCAGCTGGTTGGCGAGTCCAAACAGCCGTCCTTCATGCAATGCGATGCCCATCGTGATGGCCTTAGCCATCAGCCCATAATCTGTGTAACGAACATCCGTTAGAACAGCGCCGCTGTATGGATCGACATGCAGGGTGGCATTATCGCCTGGCTGCGTATGTGAGGTCGAAATCGTGTACACGCCCGTGTCTCCTCTGGGCATCGATATGGTGTATGGAAGGGTAACCTGCTGCTTATCCGCGATAGCGGAAATATCCTGCACGCTAAGCGTCATATACCCTCCGGCAGCCGACTTCGGGACGGGCAGATTCTCAGCGGCCCATGGCACATTGTCAGCGATATCTTTGGTCACCGTTACGGATTCTGGCTTAGCCATGAAGCTCAGCGCATAGGGTGGGTAATTGGTATTGGTCGCATTAGCCAGCCTGTCAATTTGGCCGCCCAAGACGCCTGACCAAGGCAAGCCTGTTGCAATAAGGATTAGGATGCAGATAGAGAGCCAAAAAGCAGGAACAGCATGTAGATCTCTCCAGAATTGTCGGCTGCCTGGCTTATTGAATCGAGGCAGAATGGTACCCCAGATGGCTGATTTATTACGGGGCCACCATAAATACAGTCCAGTAAGCACGAGAATGATTGCCCAGCATGCGGCGAGCTCGACAAGACGATTGGCCCATGTTCCTCCTATGACAAGCTCGCTGTGCATCTTTTTGAAGAAAGCGGAAAAAGTCTCGTCACTGTTCAAGATGCCCGTAATATGTCCGGTGTAGGGATCAGCATACATGATTGTAGATGTTCCGTTGCGATTGGCGGCAAGTGCAAGCGTTGATTGGGGATCATCCGGAAACGTGATGGATGAAATGGTCGTGCCGGGGTAAGCACGCATTGTCTTTGCGATAATCTCATCTGCAGGCAGAGCAGCAGTACCAACCTCACGCACAGTAAGCATGTCCTTGTATAAGTAACCTTCAATCTGCGGCTTGAATAAATACATAGAGCCGCTGAAGGCAAGAATCACGAGGAATGGAGCAAATATCACGCCTGCATAGAAGTGCCAGCGCCATACCGATTGATACAAGGCAGCAAACAGCTTGCTGTTGCTAGATGTGCGAGAATCAGGTGTCTTAGCTTCAGGGGACGAATTTGTCATTGTATTCATATCAATCTCCTCTGTTTAAATTTTAACAATATCTCTATGACGGTTAATTATAATTTGGGAGTTGATGCAGTGCTATGGCTCTTTAGAGCTAAAGCGCTAAAAGGTTTGTCAAATATGTGAGAGGGGAGCGGCCAAATTGCTATGACTATTCGCACTGGCATTCAATATTTTCTGATTCTCGTGTTAATGGCTGGGGTGGTTTTTGCGCTGCTGCAGCCACACAAGGCACAAGAAGAACAAGCTGTTCTAGGAGAAGCTGCGCCTTCGTTTCGCATAAGTACTATGCAAGGAAAGACATTGGAGCTTCAAGATTACAAGGGGCAAGCCGTTATGATCAACTTTTGGGCCTCTTGGTGCACGGCATGCGTGAATGAGCTGCCCTTGCTGAATGAAGCATACAAGCTTGCTGGCGTTAGCATGCTTGCAGTGAATGTAGGGGAGGAGGCAGACAAGGTGCAAACATTTGTTGATCGCTATGAATTGAGCTTCCCCATCGGCCTTGATACCGACATGCGCATCAAGCAAAAATACAACGTCGTCGGTCTGCCGCTTACGATCATTATTGATAAGGAAGGGAAGCTTATTGAGCGCCATGAAGGAGAATTAACAGACATGGCTGATATTATGAGCTATATGGTGCAGATGAAAGATGACTAAATCAAGACAATACCTGCTCATCTCAGGGTTGATCGTGGTTCTTCTGCTCGTGGTCGCACGAATGCAATTAACCTCTCACCCATCGAATCATACAAGAATGGTCGTCGATCACACGCTTCAAACTTACGTGGCTCCGCCTTGCTTTGATGACGCGGAGCTGACCAACTATTTATCCGAGACGACATGGAGCAAGGTTAAAGAGCTGCATTACAAGCCGGAATCTCGCTGTACAGAAGAGAGGATTCAGCCCATTAAGCAAACATTATGGAATAAACTGCTGCAATCCATTGGATTAAGTTCCTCCCCTTGGTCATGGTAGAATATGTAGACTTATACACGGCCAGTAAAAGACATTCCGTGGAGGCAAATCGAGAGGAGAAGGTAAGCTTGACCTACAAACAAATCAAATGGCTGATTCTCATCATTCCAACCTTGACCATTGGTCTATGGGAGTATGTTAGACATGAATTTCTGCTGCCTTTTATCTCGATGGAGCTAGGCAACTGGCTTTCTCCAGTCTTTGTACTGCTCGTTACACTGCTCTTCCTCACGCAATTGTTCAAGATGATCGAGCATAATCAAGAAGAATTGACGCGTGCAAAGGCATTGCAGGTGGTGCTGGAGGAACGAGAGAAGATTGCCCGAGAACTGCATGATGGCATTGCGCAATCCTTGTTTTTCTTAAACGCTCAGGTTACACGCATGGAGATGATGAAGGAAGCGGAAGGTCTGCCCCTAGACCAATTGAAGGAAAGCGTGCATCGGACAAATGATTATGTGAGACAGGCGATTGCCAATCTGAGGCACGCTCCTGATACTGACAGGAATCCTTGGCTGCAGGGCATGGGAAGCTTAATCGACGAGTTGAGCCGTGAGACGAATCTCCAGTTTGACACGAAATGGGACATAGAAGAATCTCGGCTTACAGCAAAAGACAGCATTGAATTGCTGGCCATTGTTCGGGAAGCCTTAATCAATATACACAAGCATGCGGATGCTACACATGTCCGTGTGCATGCGTTGACGACCAAGCGCGGCTGGATATGCCGCATTACAGATGACGGAAAGGGCTTTGATCCTAAGACAGCACATGGCGACAATCGCTATGGTCTAAAGATGATGCGAGATCGTGCCAATACGATGTCATGGAAGCTGCATATCGCACAGGAAGCCGAGGAGACAACCGTTACCGTTGAAAAGGAGGAATAAAAATGGCAGCATTTCGGGTTCTTATCGTAGATGACAGCGAGATGGCTAGGGCAGGGATTCGCATGATCCTAGAGAGCGATCCCGCCTTCGAAGTCGTTGCGGAAGGGAGCAATTGCGAAGAAGCGCTGGCACTCAGCGAACGATGGATGCCTGACTTGATTCTGATGGATATTCAAATGCCAGGAATCGATGGCCTTGAGACAACCCGGCGAGTGAAGGAGAAATTCCCTTATGTAAAGGTTGTGATGGTAACCGTGTCGGATGATATTGCTCATTTATTCGATGCGCTCAAGAAGGGGGCCCAAGGCTATTTGTTGAAAAATCTAAAGCCAGAGGCATGGCATGAGTACTTGAAGGCGATCGCCGTGGATGAAGCTCCCATGACACGGGAGCTCGCTTTTCGCATCTTGAAGGAATTTTCTCCTATGGGATCGGATGAAGCCGAGTCTAATCGACTCACCAGCAGAGAAAGAGAAATATTAGGGCTAGTCGCCAAGGGGCTAAGCAATAAGGATATTTCAAGCCAACTGGACATTTCTGAGCATACCGTTAAAAACCATTTAAAAAATATTCTTCAAAAGCTGCAATTGGAGAACAGAGTTCAGCTGGCTAGATATGCCTATGAGCAAGGCTGGCTGGGGAAGTAAAGGTTAGGAATCCACTTCCTATCTCATAGTTTATTATAATAATAATTAGCACCATTAAATAAATGGCCATTTGTCGCCTTGAACGGTATGATAAGATAGTAAGGGTGTCACAACTATTCGTGCGTTGAGAAGTATACAACGATTATATCGATTAACGGTGTTAATAAGATCTTGATGATATGCGAGAATAGATGATGAAGTGAGAGATATAGGAGAAGAGGACAATGGCCAATATTCATGATATTGCAAAGCGTGCGGGAGTATCCGTATCCACAGTATCACGGGTGCTCAATAACCATCCATATGTATCTGAATCGAAGAGGGCAGCTGTGCAGCGCGTAATTGATGAGATGGATTATACGCCCAATCGCGTTGCTGTTGATTTGATTCGTAAGGAAACGAGAAGGATCGGGGTAATCATGCCGTACAATAACAATCAAGCCTTTGATCAGCTTCTCCATGGTGTGCTTAATCGATCAGTTGAGCTTGACTATACGGTGATGGTCCTGCCTACAAAGTATGATCCAGAAAAAGAGCTCGCCTGCCTTAAAATGCTGAAAAATAAACAACTGGACGGAATCATCATTACGTCTCGTTCGAACGCTTGGAAGGCGATCACTCCATATGCCAAGTACGGAACGATCATCGCATGCGAGTATACGGATCATCCTGAGATTGGATGCGCCTACATCGATCGTTATGCGTCGTACCTTGAGACATTTCAACTATTAAAGGACAAAGGGCACTCGCGCGTTGCTTTTACAACAGCAAGAGGTGAGGAAAGCAACAGCACTCAACTCACGATAAGAGCCTATCAGCAAGTATTTGGCGCGCTGCCGCCGGAATATCAGATCAGAGATTGCTATAGCATCGATGATGGAATGCATGCAGCCAAACAACTGCTTCATTTGGATCGGAGACCAACCGCTATATATGCCAACGGCGACGAGGTCGCAACCGGCATTTATCATTATGCAGCACAATTAAAGCTCGAAGTCCCAGAGGATCTAGCCATCATTGGCCAGGAAAATCAGCCTGTTGGCATTGGCTTGCAGCTATCTACGGTTGACCATCAATTGGTGAAGGTTGGGGAACAGGCCTTTGATCTAGCGATTGAAAAATCAATGGAAAAGGTCGAAATCCCTTATCGGATTATTAAGCGTCCATCTATATAACGGTTGACATGAAATGGATTTCATACTTTAGCATACATACATGAGATGTTCTCGACTATGCTGAAGGAGGAAGATATTCATGTATACAAGCTTTATTTTCGACATTGATGGCACGTTAATTAATACAGAGCAAGCCGTGCTAGGATCCTTGCAGAAGCTGCTGAAAAACAACTACAATCAGGACATAAGCCAGACCGATCTAGAATTTGTATTGGGGATTCCAGGAGCTGTCTCCCTGCGCCAACTCGGTATTAACGACATTGAGAGTGCGAATAAAGGCTGGAATGACCTAATGAGGGATTATCATCATACGATTCATGTATTCGAAGGCATTCAGCAGATGATTGCTGATCTTAAACAGCATTCGGTTACTACAGGAGTCGTGACATCCAAGACGAATCAAGAGTTTCTAGATGACTTCGTTCCATTTGGACTTGTCCGTGATCTTCCTTATGTTGTGTGTGCAGATGACACGAAGCAGCATAAGCCTCATCCAGAGCCGCTGCTTGCGTTCCTTGAGATCTCAGGCGCACAAGCTGAGTCATCCATATACATCGGAGACACCATCTACGATTATGAATGTGCGAGAGATGCTGGCGTGGACTTTGGGCTCGCACTGTGGGGATGCAAGCAGCCTGATGCCATTCCAGCCAAGCATAAATTTAAGCATCCGCAGGATATTCTTAGCCTTGTGATGGTAAAATAGCACTCGATTGATCAACAAGCTTATTATTGCTCGCTGTCTTACAGCGTGTTGAAGACTTATGACATCTGCAGCTGTCGTGCTTTGACTATAAAAAGAGCTTCCCATGAATATGCAGTACCCTATGTAAAGGACACGCTAAAAAGTTTCTATGTAGGGGTACCGTGTAGAACGGGATTGCTCTTTTTTTATATCAACAGCATATTTTAAGCCATTCCGCATAGCTGAAGCAGGGATATAATAGAGGAACTAATACCGACTTTACAAACATATATGTTTATTAAGTGTTCGAAATACGATATGCTATACCCAAGTAAGACGAAATAATACGCAGAAATGGAGGCGTTTACATGCAGGGTTGGATAAAGGCTGGCTCGGTTGAGGAGCTTCGAGAGCAAGGGTCGAAGCTTATCAAGGGAGGAATCGTCGTTTTATATCACGAGGATAACGTGCATGCGCTGGACAATCGCTGTCCTCACCTCGGTTTTCCGCTTCACATGGGGAGCCTGTGCAATGGAATATTGACCTGTCATTGGCATCATGCGCGGTTTGACGTTTGCAGCGGCGGAACGCTTGATCCTTGGGCGGATGATGTTCCCGTACACGAAATAACCGTTCATGAAGGATTGATTTACGTTAACCCGCAGGCTAGGAACGGCAATCACGCTCAGCCCTATAAAGAACAGCTTCAGCGCGGCATGGAGCAAAATATCGGCCTAGTCATTGCCAAGGCCATCGTTGGATTAATAGAAACCGGCATTCCTGAGAAGGAGATTGCTGCGATCGGAATCGAAATAGGAGTCAAACAACGCAGGCAAGGATGGGGTTCAGGATTGACGATCCTGACGGCGATGATGAATATCCTGCCTAAGCTCGATAAGCAGGGCCGGATCCTTGCGCTGTTTCAAGGATTATTGCATACGGCTCGCGACTTATCTGGAAGTGGAACGCGATTCTTGCTCGACCCGCTCCCTAATACGAACGTCTCCAACAAACGGCTAATCGAGTGGTATCGCGATTGCATCGAAGTCAGAGATACGCGCGGAGCAGAACGGGTGCTGCTGACCCTCGTGCAGGCAGGAGTGGAAGAGAAGAGATTGTTCTCCATGATGAGCATGGCAGCAACGGATCACTTCTATGTAAACGGTGGCCATACGCTGGATTTTCATAATAAGGCATTTGAAAGCTTGAAGTATGTCGAGCACAAGCAGCGCGATTATGTACTCGCTTCCCTCGTTCCGATGTTTGGCAGCGCCACTCGAAGTGAAGAGCTTCATAGCTGGCAGTCTCCTATCAATTTGGTCCAGCCCTTGAAGGATGTGTTCGAGGAGCTGAACAATAAGGGGATTCCGTCGGTGAGCGGGGGAGGCGCTGACATCAAGGAAGAAGAATTGCTGCAGGCGCTGCTCGGAGACGATCCGCTCCAGACCATTAGCATGCTGAAGGAAGCGCTGCTTGGAGGCGCATCTCCGGTCCGGATCTCGCAAATTGCTGCATTGGCTGCGGCAGAACGTATTGTCCGTTTTCATCTGCATAATGATTTTGGGGATTGGATATCCGTACTGCACACGTTTACACATGCTCACGCCGTTCATGAAGGGTTGATCCGTTCCACCGATTCATGGCTGATTCGCGGGATATTCCATACAGCGATCACGATTTACCTTGACCGGTTTTTGAATATACCCGCTGCTCCAAGGCCATCTACAGCCATCATAAACAAGGAAGTTCCGAGTCCTGAGGAACTGCTTGAGATTCTTGATAAGCAGCAGCAGGTGGCGCCTGCAGCGGAATGGGTAACCCGATATTTGCGCAGCGGCGGGGAGCCAGCGCCTTTATTCAATGTATTAGGTCATGCGCTGCTCCGAGAGGATGCAGAGTTTCACTCCTTCCAGATGTACGACGCAGCCGTCGCGGAATATGACCGCTGGTCTTCCGAGCCTGGGCCATTCGCAGAGAAAGCATGTGAAACCCTGATCCTTGCGCTTACCCGTTATTTAGCTGCGCATGCTCCAACCGCTCGTGAGACTCCTCATACCGCGACAATTGCTTGGCGTCTCCATCGCGGAGAGAAATTATTTGAGGATGAATAAAGAAGGCAGCATGGAGCCCATCTTTTGGGCTCCATGTTCGAGCCTGATGTACCGAAAGGGTGTCTAGTATATGTCTAATATACAAGGTAGAGTTATTATCATTACAGGTGCATCTAGTGGAATTGGAGCAGCTACAGCCACAGAGCTTGCGTCCAAGGGCGCCAAGCTGGTGCTGGTTGCTCGTCCGTGAGGATCGAAACTTGCAAGACGAGATTCAGAATCATGGTGGTCAGGCGATCTATCAAGTTGCAGATGTTGCTTCTCACAAGCAAATGGAAGAACTGGCGGAATATGCGCTTGAACAGTTTGGAACAATCGATGTTCTTGTGAACAATGCGGGCATTATGCCGCAAGCCTTTCTTTTCATGTCCTTTCTTGAAGGGGGATACAAGATGGAGCGCTTATGGACCAAATCGTTTGTATTCATGACCTTAGCCATGTTATTTCTATTCATCGCATTTTACTCGCTGCTTCCGACACTGCCGCAGTTTGTCAAACAGATCGGCGGCAGCGAAGCACAAGTTGGATGGGTCACAGGGGTGTTCATGCTGTCAGCAGTCCTCTTTCGTCCAATCATTGGCGGACTTCTAGATCGATATGGCAGACGAGCATTTATGGTATCCGGGCTGATTATGTTTATCATCGCGATGTACATGTATAACTTCGTTGGGGGAGTCGTAGTTCTGATCGGACTTCGATTCATGCACGGCATAAGCTGGGCATTCTCTACAACTGCAATGATCACGTCTACGACAGACATGATTCCTGACGCCCGCCGCGGAGAAGGCATGGGGTGGTTCAGCATGGCTATGACACTTGCGATGGCTATCGGGCCCATGTATGGATTATGGGTCATACAGCATCAGTCATACCATGAGCTATTTCTATATGCGGTTGTTCTCTCCAGTGCAGCTCTCATCTTGATGATTGGAGTGAAAATGCCGTCTCGGCCGCAATTTGCGGTTAAAAGCATCGTGCTTTTCGAAAGATCCGTCTTGCCCGTGAACGTGGCGACCTTTTTTCTATACGTTGCATATGGCGGAATAACAGCCTTTGTCGCGCTTTTTATTGGATCTATCGGGGTAAACTCCGGGGTGTTCTTTCTCGTCTATGCCGCTATGCTAGCTTTCAGCCGCCCTATAGCAGGTAAAATGTCGGATCGTCAAGGCGAGCGCTTCGTTATTATACCTTCGCTTCTGATTGCGGCCGTTGCACTGGTCGTGCTCAGTCTCTCAACGGGATTGCTAGGTGTACTCATTTCCGCGATGCTTTATGGCATAGGCTTTGGTTCAGCTCAGCCAGCCCTTCAGGCAGCAACGCTGCGCCTAGCTCCTCCAGATCGAGCAGGCGTGGCCAACGCTTCCTTCTTGACTGCTACAGACCTAGGTATTGGACTAGGATCTATTCTACTTGGCTGGGTATTGCAATTATCAGATTATCGCATGCTGTTCATGGTTAGCGCTGCCTCGGTTGGCGTTTGCCTGCTGCTGTTTATCCTCTTTGTGAGACATATGAAGTCATATCCTGAGCATAAGGCAGGGGCAGATGTGTAAAACAAGTAAAGGTACATGCCCCCATGCATTTCCTGTCCTCTCACTATCAAAAGCCGCAATGACTAGATATACTTCCCAGTAAAAAAAGGAGCCCCTTCTGAGGCTCCTTTTTATATGTCCGTACCCTATAACTTGAAGACGACCGTACGACCAAACGGTGCCATTACATCATGGCGCAATGTTAAAGTCATGATTTATCGCAAAAATTGTTTCAGGTAGTTATCGATGACCAGCGAATCCGGATCGTTGGCCCCGATCCCGAAGCAGTGGCCCCATTTGGATTCAATTGGCTGGAATACCGCATTCGGCATAAGGCTTGCTTCATATGCATTGTCCTGAGGTGGAAAGAATAGATCCGTCGAACCCGGCATAACAAGGGCAGGGGCGGTGATTCGCTGCAGTGCCTGCTCTAAGCGGCCATTATCAGCAGGAGTAGCGCTGATATCCCCATGTATCCCTGTTCGAAGCATCGCAATCAAGTCGTTCGCATCAAAAGAGAAGAATACGTTATCCCAATAGTCTTCAAGGTAAGACTTCAACGTTGGGTATCCCTCTGTTTGATACAGCTGTTCCAAGTAATAGGCTTGGGAGAATCCCCACGGGGCATAAGCACGCCCCATAGCAGATAATCCTGCTGCTGGAGGACAACTATAATCCCCAGCCTCCCAATTAGAGTCGGCTTGCAAAGCAGCAATCAGCGACTCAAACACAACTTGTGCGTGCGGTCTGGTTTTTGCGGTTCCGCCAAACGGTGCAATTCGCTCTACCATCTCCGGATAGCTTGCTCCCCATTGAAACGTTTGCAGCGCCCCAAGCGACCAGCCTACGACCAAAGCCAGCTTTGAAATGCCAAATTTCTGCGTTACAAGCTGGTGCTGCAGCCGGACATTATCGTAAATGGTGACAAGCGGGAAGTTCGCTCTATCAAAAGGAGCCGGAGTATTGCTTGGGGAGGATGAAAGTCCGTTCCCTAGCATATTAGGCACAATAATAAAGTACTTGTCGGGATCAAGGGCTTTTCCTGGCCCAATCAACCACTCATTATCCGTATGCAAGCCAGCGAACCAGGTTGGATAAACAATCGCATTGCTTCTGGATGCGTTTAAGGTTCCATAGGTTTTATAAGCAAGAAAGGCATTAGGCAGGATATGGCCCGATTGCAGCTCAACATCTCCAAGTGGATATATTTCATAATCGCTCATATGATCTGATTCTCCTTGTATTGTATTTTTCGATATTCAGCATGTATCAAGTCGAAAGCCAAACATGCTAGTAGAGTAAAGCTTGATTTTTACTCTACGACAGGATTACTATCAATTCAACGAAACGTATTTGAATGTAACATTCAATTATTTTGAATATAGAGGTGCTTTCTTAATGGAAATCCGACAGCTAAAAACATTTTGGACACTTGCTTCTACACGCAGTTTTAGCCGAACTGCCGAATCGCTTAACTATGTTCCGTCAACCGTAACGATGCAGATCAAAGCTTTGGAGGAAGAATTAGGGGTCAAGCTGCTGGATCGCCTTGGCAAGACAGTCGTATTAACAGACGCAGGCCACCAATTGCTGCCTTACGCCAACAAAATTTTAAATGATATTGAAGAAGCCAAGCAGGTTTCAAGTCAGAGCGGGGAAGTGAGCGGCACCATCGTTATAGGCGCGGACGAAGTGATATGCACGTATCGCTTGCCTGCGCTGCTCCGGCTTTTTCGCGAGCGTTATCCGCATGTTCGTCTTTTATTTCGCCCCTTGTCCAGCCACAATCTGAAGCAGAGCTTGCGCGAAGGGAAGGCGGATGTGGTATTTATGCTGGATGAGCCAGCCGAGTCGATAGATCTGCATACGGAGCGATTACTGGATGAGCCCTTTCTAATGGTCGTGTCTCCTGACCATCCGCTAGCTTCGCGGTCCGCATTAAGCATAAAAGACTTTCACGGAGAGCATATTTTATTAAGCGAGAAGGGCTGCTCTTACCGGTTATATTTCTATCGCACATTGTTGAAAAAGGGGGCAGACAGCTTGACTGAGCTGGAATTCAACAGTGCAGAAGCCATTAAACAATGCGCAATGATGGGGCTCGGCATAGCCTTGCTTCCTGAAATGGTAATCAAGGGAGAAGTAGAGCGTGGGGAACTGATCGCGTTGCCCTGGGATTTATCTGAGGTCCGATTTACGACTCAACTGTTATGGCATCAAGACAAATGGATTTCCCCCTCACTACGGAGCTTTATCGAAATGGCCAAATTGCTCTTATGCTAAGCAGTAAGTGTTCAGTAGACTGGTGACATATTCCAATGAATGCGGTACAATAATGACTATGGTCAATATATGACTGTAGTCATTATTTAATTATGGGGATGATTGATGTGCTGCGAGAAGCTAGAAAAAAGGATTTAAAAGAGAAGATTTTTTTAGAAGCGATTCGTTTGTTTTCTGAAAAAGGGGTAGATGCCGTCAGTGTATCTGAAATTACGAAGGCATGCGGGATCGCTAAAGGAACATTTTACAACTATTTTGCTGCGAAGGAATCTGTTCTTTTATATGTTGGACAATCGCAAATGGAGCGGATCTCGATGATCCAAGAAAGTCTCCAAATGGATGCGAAACAAAAAATCACGACTTTATTTACGCGATTAACGTCAAAGTATGAGGAATACCCCCAATTAATGAAATTTGCTATAGCTGAACTGTTCAAATCCTCGGGCAGTATGGATGATGAAATGATTGCGATCCAACAATTGAAGGAGCTATTAACAACTATACTCAAAGAAGACGTTGAGCGCGAGCGGATTCGTGTCCAAGGCGAGCTAGATGACATTGCTGCTATCCTATTGGGGTCCTACTTTGCATCTGTGATGATGTGGGTGCAGGAGGAGCAATCTGTCGCTGCGCTCATTGAAAGTGTGAACCGCAGAATTACACTGCTTCTAGGACAATTTATCGATAAAAAGGAGGACTAGGCATGGTGATATTCCCAATCACTTCTTCTCTAATACTGTTTATGCTGGCTATCATTCACGTTTATTGGGCGTTTGGAGGGACAAAAGGAATACAAGCTGTTATACCTCAAGATGATCAGCAGCAGCGCAAGTTTTCTCCAGGGAAATGGGGGACGCTCTTCGTGGCGGTGTGCCTGCTTAGTTCGTCTGTCATTTTAGGAATTCAAAGCACCCTTATTCCATTCGTAAAACAAACACAGCTAGGAAGTATCCTTTGTTTGTTCTGCTTCCTCGTCTTTGGCCTTAGAGCAATCGGTGACTTTAATTATGTCGGTTTATTTAAAAGACGACGACACACCTCCTTTGCTAAAATGGATACGATCGCCTATACTCCTCTTTGTCTTCTTCTTAGTTTTACATTCATTTATGTGTTTATGACCAAATAAGAGGGAGTCTGCCCAACATCTGATTCGATACATTGGACTAGTTTGGATAGAGCACTCGAATAGAACGAATCCTTTCGATGGATAAAACAAATCTCTAGATGCCTGTAGGCTTCAGGCAAGCGATGGGACGTAATCTTGCCCATCTTCTCCGCATTGATGACCGACGATTGGGGGAGTAAAGATACGCCAAGTCCAGCGGCTACCCCATTTATGATCACTTCCAACGTACCGAACGCCATGAGCTGGTCATGAACAATACCATGATCACGCAAGTAATCCTCCATTTTTGTACGATGCGTGCAGCCAACATCAAACAACAGCATCGGCTTTGTAAGCAGATGGGATACATCGTGCTTGTCCGGTTCAGAAATTAGGACCAGCTCATCCTCAAAGGCCGAAATACAATGTATATCTGGAGCATGAATAGGGCCATACACGAATGCTCCATCCAGTTTGTGCTCGATGACCATGTGTAAAAGCTGATGCGTTTCATTGGTTGTCAACGATAGTTCAACATCTGGATATGCACAATGATAGTCTTTGAGCAGTTGTGTTAGATGATGTGCAGCTGCGGTCTCGATAGAACCAAGTCTAAGCGGACCTGAAGGATGTTCTGTATATTGTGTTGTTGACTTCACGGCCTCTTCGATCAAGGCCAGGATGTCATTCGCATAGTCCAGCAACTTTTCACCTGGAGCCGTTAATGACATACCACGATTAGAGCGGTAGAAGAGGGGGACCTTTAATTGTGCTTCTAGATATTGAATTCGATTGGTGACATTGGACTGGACATAGTTCAGTACCTCGGCAGCCTTCGTTACACTACCCTCGCGAGCAACTGCTTGGAATATTCTCAGATCTTTGGTCTCCATCGTTCGTTTCACCTGCCAGATATGATTATTTCAGATCGTCACGATCCATTCTGATCATTTTACTGAATAACATGCCCTATGTACAATTCTAATTGATCGAACAACCAAACGACGAGGAGGGGCAAGGTTGAAAGCAATCATACATGCGAATAGCAGAGGTTTACAAGGACTTACCTATGCGGACATCCAAGATAAACAACCCGGAGAACAGGAGGTGAAAGTCAAATTAAAAGCCGCAGGATTAAATCATCGAGATTTATTTATTATGGAAGAGAGAAATGAGGGTGCATCCCCATTCGTAATCGGTTCAGATGGTGCTGGACGAATCGAAGCAGTGGGAGAGGGAGTGACCCAGCTATCAATAGGTTCTGAAGTTGTAATTAATCCGTGTATCGGCTGGGAGTCTGCCGCTGAAGTTCCTACCGTTCCTGATATATTAGGAGGTCCTGTTGATGGTACATTAGCCGAATATGTGATCATACCGGCTCGCAATGTCTTCACTAAGCCAACCTACCTAACATGGGAAGAAGCGGGTGTGCTGCCCTTATCAGCGCAAACCGCGTATCGAGCATTATTCACGAGAGGAAACCTGCAGCGAGGGGAACATATTCTTATCCCTGGAATTGGCGGAGGTGTGGCCACTTATGCCATGCTGATGGCATTGGCGGCGGGAGCAAAAGTTACGGTGACTTCCCGCAGTGAAAGTAAAAGACAGGCAGCACTTGCATATGGTGCACATGATGCACTAGATAGCCACGGCCATTGGGAGGATCATATCGGCTATGGCAAGATAGACCTCATCTTGGACAGCATCGGTCCAGCCATGTTCCAAGATTATTTTAAAGTCATTAAACCCAACGGAAGAATAGTGATGTTCGGTGCAAGCTCAGGAGACCGATTGGAAATACCCATTAGGGAAGTGTTTTTCCCGCAAATTAGTATCATTGGTACGTCCATGAGCAGCAGACAAGAGTTCATCGAGATGCTGCAGTTTGTCGAGAAGCATTCCATTCGTCCAGTTATAGACAAAGTATTTCCACTTCAAGATGCTGCCATGGCCTTTCAGCGAATGAAGCGAGGAGAGCAGCTGGGCAACATCGGAATTAAGATAGGCTAAAATACCGGAAACAGCGTAGTAGATCGTGAAGCAAGCCCTTCGTGTATCAAAGAACGAAGGGCTTTTTTGCGACCATAGAGTATTCATTATTCCCATAAGACACACATCGGTCTGGAATAGCACCGCTTCTGGTGATTCTACCCATCCTCTCAACAATGTGTTCTTGACAGCCATCAAATTAGTTAGTACACTAACTATATTAATTAGTATACTAACTATATAAGGTGATAATCATGGATTCTATAGGATATCTTATTATGAAGGTTGCAAAAGATCTTAAATATGAGCTTTCTAAGGAGCTTTTGCAGTATGATCTGACTCCTGCTCAATGGGCGTTAATCAAAAACATTGACATAAAAGAAAAAATGGATCGTCCATTGCATGAACGAACTTCTAAACTTATTGCTGAGGAACTTGATTTCGATAAACCTACTGTCTCAGGTATAGTGGCACGTTTAGAAGATAAGATCATGATCAAAAAAACACCTCATCCAGAAGATAAACGATCATTTATTTTATCCCTGACTGAAGAGGCTAAAAAACGAATACCAGCCATTGAAGTTCTGAGTGAGCAAGTGACTCAAAAGTCTTTATCGAACCTAAGTCATGAGCAACGTGAACTATTTAGACACTTCTTGAGTATCGTGGATTCTACTTTGTATAACTTAAAGCAATAGCGCGGGTGGTTAGCTTCAGCTATATAGTTAGCATACTAACGATCAACAGAGGGGAATAGATATGTCGACTATTTTAGTAATTGGATCTACAGGAAACATAGGGAGCTTTGTTGTTAAAGAGTTGATAAAGCGAGGAGCAAGTGTAAAAGCTGCGGTAACGAATAGTGATAGAGGTAAAACGTTTTTCTCCGATTTACCAGAAGTTGAAGTCATTACATTCGACTTTCTGTCACCATCCACCTATAAAGATTCCTTGAAGAATGTGAAAAAAGTATTCTTGGTTCGTCCTCCACAATTAGCACATCCCAAGCAAGACATTCTTCCATTTTTACAGGCAGCAAAGTCTGCTGGGGTAGAGCATATCGTATTTGTGTCATTGATTGGAGTGGAGAAGAACCCTGTTGTTCCGCACCATAAAATTGAGAAATATATTATGGAGCTAGGGTTTCATTATACTTTTTTACGACCTAGCTTTTTTATGCAAAATCTAAATACTACCCATCGTGAAGATATTGCGCTTCGTAATGAGCTGTTCGTGCCTGTAGGCAAGGGAAAAACGAGTTTTATTGATACGCGTGATATCGGAGAAGCTGCTGCGATCTGCCTTACAGAACCTGGTCATGTGAACAGAAAGTATGATCTAACTGGAAGCGAAGCTCTTACTTATGAGGATATTGCGTTAATAATGTCCAAAGTGCTCAAACGAAGAATTGAATATAAAAATCCGAATGTGTTTACTTTTAGAAAAGTGAGCATGAAAAGAGGGATGCCTAAGGATTTTGTTAACGTGATGTCGATCTTATATACAATGACCAAATGGGGTACTGCTAGACTTGTTACGAATGATCTTGAAGCAATTCTCAATCGACCACCAATCCAATTTGAGCAATATGTAAAAGACTACAAGCAAGAATTCGTAATAGAAACTCAACATGAACCTGATTGACGCAATGATGCGCTTAGTAGGATGAATGGCCACTGGCTGTTAAAGGAAACGGTAAGGCAGTGTTTTGTCGAACAGATGCGAACGCATGCTTATTTAAAAGATCAATTTGAAATAGCGCATCTGAGATTATAGCCAATTGAATGCTGCCTTACCGTATGTACCAAACTAAAGAACACTTAGTGATGGAGCTTAGCTATCGGATTCTACCGTTTTCGTGCTTTGAATACGACACTTACAGGAAGCATCCTTGCTTTTTTAGCAAAATCACTGTTATCGTTCTGCAACAGGTCATCATCAGATTCCTCGATCATTTGCTCTATGACGAATCCCGCTTGTGCGAGCGCATTCACATAGGTTGACAGTTTACGGTCCGATAATGCGAGCGCAGCATCACCTAGAGATACCGAATACCAAGATTCATCGAAGTAACATTTTTTAAACGTAAGCCCATCATCTTCTGCAGCCACACATTTATGAATAGGATGAGACCAACTGAAAATAAATACGCCGTCTTTTTTAAGGTAAGAAGCGATCCTAGAAAAAGTGCCCTCAAGGTCAGTGGTCCAACCTATCGCATAAACCGAGTAAACAAAGTCAAAATAATCAACAGGTATGCCGCATTCTTCTTCCATCGGCGAGCAAATTAACTTTGCAGAGAGGCCGCATGCCTTCAAATGCTGATCTGCCTTATCAATTTGTTTGTCGGATATATCCATGCCCCAAAGTTCAGAAGCGTTGCGCTCCCCGTGATATTGCAGAGAATGACCCGTTCCACAGCCAATTTCCAACAACTTTTTCCCTGAGACATTGCCAAAAAGCTGGCATTTTTCTTCAGAGACAAACGATCCATATAAAGGAAGCGCAGTATTTCCTATGATTTCATTTCCTTTTGTATCCCACAGGCTTTTGTTTGTTTGATGAATCGAGCCCTTGTCCATGTCAACCGAAGCAGCACTGCCAACCTCGCCAGCACCAATAATGTTAGTTCTAGATACGGAATTCTTGCCCATGCCAACACCCTCCTAAATAAATCGACTACGTTTAAACGCCAATCCCTAATCACACCTGTTCCCAATAGCAGCTATCGAACACTTGTACGATTAACCACAATACATATATACCATTTCCCCGCGAGCAACTCCAGCTAATTTCTCCCAAGATAACCCTTGAACGATGATTGAAAACGAAAGCAGGCACTGATACACAAGCTCACTAATATGTTGACCGCATCTACTAGCTCCGTTCGATTTAAACAACTGCAGCATGATCTGATAAAATAGAAATCAATTAACAAGATAGATAGAAGGAGAGCGGCAATGATTTATTTAAGAAGCTTCAAGCTTTCTGAATATACGGATCGAAATCCCAACATATACCCTGATCATGTATTTAAGCACCTGGCTGGAGAGGTGCTTTATTTGATCGAATTACTGTGTTGTATGGCAATAACGGCAGCGGAAAATCAACTTTACTCAATGTCATTGCCAACAAGCTAGGAATCTCAGGAGCTGAAAGAATGACAAGCTATGGGCACAGTATTTATGCTCAACGATTCCTTGATTGCAGCAGCTATCAGCTTGGGGATGATAAGCAAGAGCGTGAACTGAGACAACTTCCAGAAGGAAGCCGATATATGAAATCAGAGGATATTTTGTATGAAATTAAGAAGATACAGCAATCTTCCGTGCTGCGTGAGAGTATAATGCATGACCAGATTAGCAAAGGGTTAAGCAAAGAGCAGGCTGCACAATATGAAGCTGCGTTTGCGTTTAAGAAAAAGCTAGAGAACATTCAATTTTCACAAGAAAAATACTCTAATGGGGAGACTTCCTTGCAGTTTTTTGAGGAATATCTGATCCCAGGGCAATTGTATTTATTGGACGAGCCAGAAACATCGCTTTCTCCTGCTAATCAAATCAAGATGGCAGAACAAATTAATGAACTCTCACGATATTTTGATAGTCAATTTATTATTGCCACTCATTCTCCGTTTGTTCTAGGCACGTTACATGCAAAGATTTATAATCTGGATGCCGAGTCTCTTCAAACAGCAGAATGGCATGATCTCGAAAATGTACGGTTTTTCCATCAATTTTTCGATAAGCATAAACAATTGTTTACAAGAGGATAAAAGAGCAGCAGGATGAGGTAACAAATGAATATATCTATAGTCGACCTTTCAACGTTGTCTTCGTTTCAAATATGATGGTTATATATCACTTTGTTAAATAGCGATTGGAGGACTTTTTTATTGAGTGAGATCAAAACGGAAACGCTTACACAGGCTGTAAGCAATATGCTCGGTACAGAGATAACCTGCGCCGATTACCAAACCAAACCATTGCATGGCGGTACAGTGGGTGATGTGCAGCTTATAACGGGCAATGCCACAACCACTGACGGCAAGATATTGCCTTATAACATCGTGTTAAAAACGCAGAAGAAATTTGAGCGCTACGGTGATCCTGATTCCTGGCGCAGGGAACATGATTTTTATCAATCCCATTTCGGCGAGTTGTTTACGGAATCATTTCGTTGGCCAGCATGCTATCGCACCGAAATGAACGAAGAAGAAAACGAAACGCAGATATGGATGGAATATATCGATGGCATATCGAACTTAGACTTGACCGGCGACATGTATGAACGCGCAGCCGAGGAATTAGGACGATTTCAAGGCAAGTTATATGCCGAACAGCCCGCTTCCATGCAGAGCTTAACCAACTTGAGCAACGTGAATTATATGAAGAACTTCTATCATCGGTACCGTTCATGGAATAGAGTGTATGATTATATACGCTCCAACGATTGTGAAATCCCTAAACACCTTTGTAACATGCTCATCGACATTGATGAAAGCGTTGACGACATATTCAACCGTCTTGATAAGCTGCCTATCGTGCTATGCCACAGGGATTTTTGGGTGGCAAACATCTTCTATTCCGACAGTAAGATTGTACTTCTGGACTGGGATACCTCCGGGTGGGGCTATTTAGGTGAAGATATGGCAAGTCTTATCGCGGACGAAGCCGATATTGAACATATGGTTGAATACTACCATACATGTATCCCGGCGTATTACAAGGGCTTTTCGGAGCATGCGGATATTGCACACATCAAGGATAACTGCGTTTATGAGTTGATGCTGCTTATGTTCGGGTACAGGCTGGTAGAGTGGATTATGGACGCAGGATCAGGAAACAAACTGCAAGATACGGATAATGAAAAAATGCTGCACATTCATACCCTGCAAAAAATATTTGAGATTAAGAATGAGCAATGATTGATAATGGGTATAAACACCGTTACTTAAACCGCTAGGTGAATTTCGATGCATTTATAAAATGCGAAATATATAAGTAGCCCTCCTTTTGAAGCGTTCGAAAGGGGGGCTTTTTTATGGATAATCCATGTCTTTCTAGCGATCAGCTGCACCTATGGGTAAAGACGCATTAAAGTTGCGCGTTGAGCTTCATTCATCTTCAGAACGGAACGTGCCTCTCTAGCTATCGATAAAGCATGATCGATGTCAGATGCTAATCCTAATTCCATCAATGTTCCAACGGCAACAGCTCCCGTACGCCCTCGACCGGCTCCGCAATGGAACGCAACTTTTTTGCCAGATTGGTGATGGGTGACAACGGCATGAATGGCTTCTTTCATTTGTGATTCTTCCATTCCCATCGAATGATCCTCTAACGGGGCATGAATTCTTGTAATGTTGAGTGGTGCAAGCTCGGCAGGGTCTATCTCTGCTCGTAGATCAACAACCACATCAATGCCTTGCTCTTGGATCAATTGATTAACCTCTTGTGCTCCACACATGTAGAGGTTTGGTACTAACGCGTGATAAGGTTTCTCGTTCATATCCGACTCCTTTAGTCTATTTCCTTACCACATACAACTGAAGATCAACTTCGTGCAGAAGAAAAGATGTTGATTTTCATTGGAAGCATCACCTTTGTTGTGGTATTCTTGTTCACGTTTATTACTATATAATCATTAGGTTATATAATCAATAACTTATGTAATAAAAATAATCAGTTGATTATATAAGCAGTTGATTATATAATGAGAAAAAATGATAAGGAGAGCTTAGAATGACGATTTCCATTGAAAAGATGGCTGACCAATTCAAGTTATTAGGAGATAAGACTCGTTTAAAGATCGTATCGATACTAAATCAACAAGATATGTGTGTTTGTCAATTAGTAGAACTGCTGCAAACGACACAGCCTAATATTAGTCAACATCTTCGGAAATTGAAGGACGCAGGGTTAGTTCGGGAAGACCGAAGAGGACAATGGATTTTTTATTCGTTGCAAGTAGCGGATCATCCACATCTCCAAGATGTTCTTCAATACTTGCCGAAGCTTGAAGAAGAGGTTCAGCAAAAAATAAACAGCATGTTATGTGAATAGGAGGTTGATTCTATGGGTGAGGGGAAGAGATTATCTTTCCTCGATCGATATCTAACGTTTTGGATCTTTGGAGCAATGGCGATTGGCTTAGGTTTAGGCTATTTGATTCCTAATTTCTCTGACGTGCTTTCCAGCATGCAAATCGGGACGACTTCAGTACCACTTGCTCTAGGTCTGATTGTGATGATGTACCCGCCGCTAGCGAAAGTGAAGTACGAAAAGCTGGGACGAGTCTTTAAAGATTGGAAGGTGCTCCTCCTGTCTTTAGTACAGAACTGGATTATCGGTCCCATACTGATGTTCTTTCTAGCCATTTTATTTCTAAGCGATATGCCTGAATACATGATCGGACTGATCATGATTGGGCTTGCAAGATGCATTGCGATGGTCTTGATATGGAGTGATCTGGCTAAGGGGGACCCTGAATATACAGCAGGGCTTGTTGCTTTCAACTCCATTTTCCAGATCTTATTCTACTCTGTCTTTACGTACGTGTTTATCACCATATTGCCAGGTTGGTTTGGACTTGAAGGTGCTGTTATCGATGTTTCCATGGGACAGATCGCAGAGAGTGTGTTGATTTATTTAGGCATTCCATTTGCAGCAGGCATCCTTACTCGTGTAATAGGGATCAAACTGAAGGGACAGCAGTGGTATGAGCAGGTGTTAATACCCAAGATTAGTCCTCTGGCCCTCATTGCCTTGTTGTTTACGATTGTCTTGATGTTCACGCTTAAAGCAGAGATGGTTGTGGAGTTACCGCTTGATGTGGTGCGTATTGCGATTCCAATGATCATTTATTTTGTCTTGATGTTCTTAGTATCTTTTTTCTTATCGAAAAAGTCAGGCACCTCCTATCCCGTGGCTTCATCTTTATCTTTTACGGCAGCAAGCAATAACTTTGAACTTGCTATAGCTGTCGCGATAGGTGTATTTGGTCTGGACTCAGGAGTGGCATTTGCCGCGGTAATTGGACCGCTCGTAGAAGTACCTGTATTAATTGGGCTTGTAAATGTATCACTTTGGATAAAGCGAAAGTATTTCGACCCTGCTCCAAATCATTGATCAAAAGGAGAACGGATTAACATGAAGAAACCATTGATTTATTTTCTATGCACAGGAAACTCTTGTCGGAGCCAAATAGCAGACGGTTGGCTTAAAGCACTTGGCAGTGATCGCTATGAGGTTAAAAGCGCAGGGTTGGAAGCGCATGGATTGAATCCAAGAGCAGTTCAAGTGATGAGCGAAGCAGGAGTTGATATATCGAACCATACATCTGATGTGATTGATCCGGAGACTCTCAATCGTGCTGATTATGTCGTAACCCTTTGTGGGCATGCCGATGAGCATTGTCCTGTCATCGCGAATCCCCGCGTGGTCAAGTGGCATTGGGGCTTTGATGATCCAGCAAAAGCGGTTGGAACAGAAGAGGAAGTCATGGCTCAATTCCGTGAGGTGCGTGATGCCATCAAAGCTAGAATCGAGTGTTTCCTAGCAGAAGGGAAATAATCAACGTGTTGAACCGACCCTTGTGGTCGGTTTTTACTTAGTCTATGAAGGAGTATGTCAACATGAAAGGCACAACTGATTTAACCCAAGGGAAGATTATGCCGACCTTGATGAAACTAACCCTTCCGATTATTGCGACCAACTTCATCTCCACAACCTATGGACTTATCGATATGATCTGGGTGGGCCGACTAGGAAGTGGTCCTGTTGCCGCAATAGGGACGGCGAGCTTCTTTATTAATCTGGCAATCGCTTTATCTACGATGATTACGATAGGAACGGGGATCAAGGTATCCCATTGCATGGGGGCAGGCGAAGGTGATAAAGCTAAGACCTATATCAAGAACGGATTCATGCTGTCTGTACTATTAGGTCTTCTTTACACGGCATTCGTCTTTTTGACAAAGGATCAACTTATCGGTTTCTTTGATTTAGGAAGTGATGAAGTTGAATTGATGGCGAAGCAGTTCTTATTGATCTCCATCTTAGGCACGATCTTTTCAGTCGTCAATACGTTGTTTGCGACGATCATGAATGCAAGGGGAAACAGCAAACAGCCGTTTCATATCTTTACCGTTGGTCTTGTGTTCAATATCATTCTCGATCCAATCCTGATATTTGGTGTCGGACGCTTGGAAGGCTTGGGTGTTGCAGGGGCAGCGATTGCAACGCTGACGGCAAACCTTCTTGTGACGGTATTATTTATCATCCAAACGAGACATTCTGAGTTGATTGCCAAGTCATCTGCATGGAATAGCCTCCTCATGAAAGAAGTGATTGTAATGGGGCTTCCGATCACGATTCAGCGGGTGACATTCACCTTGATCTCCATCATCATAGCAAAGATCATTGTACGCTTTGGATCAGATGCTATTGCGGTTCAGAAAGTAGGCATTCAAATTGAATCCATCTCTTACATGACCATAGGCGGGCTGCAAGGAGCTATTGCTGCTTTCTTTGGACAAAATTATGGTGCGCGACGCTTGGATCGTATTCAGCAGGGATATCGTCAGGCACTGCTGCTTACAACAGGATTCGGTATCGTTATATCCCTCCTATTCATCATCTTCCCCGAACAGCTCTTCTCCGTCTTTCTATCAGATGAGGCGAGTTTAGCGTTAGGGACGGATTATATGCGAATTATTGGTTATTCTCAACTGTTTATGTGTATGGAGCTCATGACAGTTGGTGCCTTCAACGGCATTGGGAAGACGCATATTCCTCCGATGTTCAGTATTACGTTTACGGCATTACGGATACCACTGGCGCTAATCCTATCTGAACCGTTTGGCTTGAACGGGGTATGGATGTCTATTGCGTTAAGCAGTGTATTTAAGGGGCTTGTTCTCGTTTTTTGGTTTAGAAGATCGCTGCACAACATGAAGGTGCAGCAAACCGTGGCTTAACATCAGGGAGAAGGAAGGTTCAACATATGAATTTGTTAAATCGTGAGTTCATGCAACAGCTGAACGACCATTCGTTAAATGTGGATTTGTTCCTGGGGCACTTTGGCTTGGAAAAAGAGAATGTCAGGGTAGACCACAAGGGGAGATTGGCGCTAAGTCCACACCCTAAAGCGTTTGGGAGCAAGACGGAGAATCCTTATATTCAAACCGATTTTTCGGAGAGCCAGATTGAGATGATTACCCCAGCCTTTCACTCGATTGGAGAGGCCTATCGGTTCATGGAAGCTCTACAGGATATTGTTTCTTTAGAACTCGATGGGGAGTACTTGTGGCCAAGCAGCAATCCTCCAATTTTACCTGACGAAGAAGAAATCCCTATTGCTAAGATGAATGATCCTGTTGCGGATGTATACCGTAATGAATTAGCAGATAAATATGGCCGCAAAAGACAACTGCTAAGTGGCATCCATTATAATTTCTCATTTGATGATCGGTTCTTGCGCAGGCTGCACGACACACTAGGGCAAGGTGAAGCCTACAAGGACTTCAAGGATGCCGTCTACTTTAAGATCGCACGCAACTTGCTTCGGTACCGCTGGCTGCTCATTTATCTAACAGGCGCTAGTCCCGTTTTTGATAAAACCTATATCGATAAGTGCGTGTCATTAGGGCATTCGGATGATAGTAAGAGCTACTACTTTCCCAATATGAACTCGCTTCGCAATAGTGTATGCGGCTATCGAAATGACAAACCAATCTATGTATCCTTTGATTCAACTAGCGACTATGTACAGAATCTGAATGCGTTGATTCAGCAGGACGATTTGTTAAGCATAAAGGAATTCTACAGCCCGGTTCGGTTAAAAACAGCCAAAGGGTTAAATCCATTGCAAGAACTCCTAGAAGATGGGGTGGTATACTTGGAGCTGCGCTTGATTGATCTCAATCCCCTACATAAGATTGGGATCAGTAAAGACACAATGCATGTTATCCATCTCTTTATTCTGTTTATGCTGCTCAAGGAAGATGAGCCCTTTGCTACTGAAGATCAGATCATAGCAGACCTCAATCACGATCAGATGATAGCGAAGGGTCTTGAAGGGATGCTACACGATTCCAGAGGCTCTCAGGTCATGATGAAGGAGATGGCTCTGACTTGTATCCGGGAGATGCAAGAAATGGTGCAACTCTTGCATCCTTACGGGGAAGCGCTATTGCATATCTTGGATGGAGAGAAAGAGAAGATTCTACATCCTGAGTTAGGATTTGCCCACCAGATTAAGGCGCATATTCAAAAGTCCACGTATATGAACTATCATCTGGCTAAAGCCAAGGCGTATGCCGAGGAGAGCGTAAAAAATGGCTATCGCTTTGTTGGATATGAAGATCTCGAGCTCTCGACGCAACTGCTTCTTAAGGCAGCGGTAAAACGAGGCATTACATTCAAAGTGATTGACCGAGATGAGAACTTTGTGGTCCTTATGAAGGGGGATCACAAGGAATATGTAAAGCAGGCGACGAAGACGTCGCTTGATTCCTATAGCACCGTATTAATCATGGAGAATAAGATTGTGACGAAGGAGGTCCTTAAAGAGCGCGGCATTCGCGTTCCGAACGGGGATGCGTTTCGGAGTCTGGAAGAAGCAATGGCCGCGTATGAGCGGTATCATGACAAAGCCATCGTCATTAAACCAAAGTCTACTAACTTTGGACTGGGAATCACCATCTTTAATCGTGCATTCTCAAAAGAGGACTATCAACAAGCATTTGAGATTGCGTTTAAGCACGATCAGACGGTTCTGCTTGAAGCATTTATGACAGGCAAGGAATATCGTTTCCTCGTCATGGGGGAAGAGGTCGTAGGGGTGCTGCATCGCGTGCCGGCTAATGTCGAGGGTGATGGAGTCCATACAATTGAGCAGCTCGTCCATGAAAAGAACAAAGATCCCCTTCGGGGGCGCGGCTATAAGACGCCTTTAGAGAAGATCCAGCTAGGCGAAGCGGAAGACATGTTTTTGAAAATCCACAATCATCATTGGGGAGAGATCCCTTCAAAGGGCGAAATCATTTACCTGAGAGAGAACTCCAATATTAGTACGGGCGGAGATAGCCTTGACTATACTGATGATATCCCATCGAGCTATAAGGCATTGGCTGTTGAATCAGCTAAAGCGGCTGGAGCTACTTTCTGTGGTGTAGACATGATGATTGAGGATATTACGTCTGAAGCATCCCATTCTAATTACAGCATCATAGAGATCAACTTTAACCCGGCCATTCATATCCACTGCTATCCATACAAGGGAAAGAACCGCAAGGCGGATGAGAAGATTCTCGACCTGCTGTTTGGAGAACAACTCGACTGACTACCGTGACCGTATAGATAAAGCAAGATGAGGTCGAGGTCTTAGAACCCTCTTTCTATAGGGAACTAATGAAACATAACGACATCTTTCACGTATACCTCTTTTAGTTACATATTTTAACTGAGGAAACGATAGAGAAACCTGTAGACTATCGTAGAGGTCACGTGTATGTTGGCTATGAACAAACGAAAGTGGATATTAGGGTTGTCAGCTTTGGTCCTTATCCTTGCAATTCCAATCACAGTATTCTTGCAAATCATCATTCATTCTCATGTACCAGAACTTGCAGAAGGAAGCATTGAGCAGCGGTATGCACAGCAAGGAAGCTATCAGGTAAAGGTAGAAGAGGTTAAGAGTGCGAGCGGTGAGGCTTTATTTAGAATTTACTACCCAGCCTTTCAAGGAGATGAATCGTATCCTATTATTTCTTGGGGGAATGGAACAGATGCCACGCCAGATCGTTATGATGAGCTCTTCACTCATCTTGCTAGCTGGGGATTCATTGTCATCGATTCCTACAGCAAGACAACAGGAACAGGCAAAGAAATTATGGAGGCTATTGAGTACTTGAGCAATGAAAACCAACGAGAAAGCAGCTTGTTTTATCAAAAAATAAAAGTGGAACAGATCGGCGCAGCCGGACATTCTCAAGGCTCTACTGGAGTCATTAATGCTCATACCAACTATACAAACGGATCGTTGGTTAAGACGGTTGTTTCCATCGCTCTCCCGGACTTGAAGCATTGTGATCCAGAAGATGTGTACGATACAGCCCGTATTACCGTTCCTTTCTTCGTTATGGGCGGTACACGAGATTTTCTAATCTCACCGGTATCAACGAATCAATCAGCCTTGCACCGTACGAACGCAAGCACGCCTGTTATGATGGGGATGGCCAAAGGTGCGGCTCATACCGCGATTGAAGGGAATGGCGGCAATCATAGAGGGTACTTGACGGCTTGGATGAGATATTGGCTGCTTGATGATCAGGAAGCGATGAAGGCATTTCTTGGGGATAGTTCTGAGATGATGCATAATGACAATTGGGTGGACGTTATGCAAGCTAACATGGGTGACAATAATTTCATACATTAATAACAAAAAAAAACGGCATATATGCCGTTTTTTCTGTTTATCTAAGGAGACAGCCTACTGTCGGGCTTGTTCAAAGGGCCTAGTATACTTGGAAAAGAAATGACACTTCAAAAAGTATGTTTGATTGTCAATCAATTCCTTGACGTAAGCAGGGGAGATCATATTATAATACTTAATAGTAATATAACACGATTGAGGGAGATTGACTGTTATGGGGCAGAGAGGCAGAAAAAAGGGAGCGAGCGGTGAACAAAGCCGAGCATTGATGCTAAATATTGCTGTAGATGAATTCGCCTTGCAGGGTTACCATGAGACGAAAGTAAGCAGCATCGTCAAGAAGGCCGGGGTTACGCAGCCGACCTTCTATCTTTATTTCGAGAATAAAGAATCCTTGTTTCAAGAATTGATAGATTTATTTCGCTCCAAGTTGAAGGATTTCACCCAGAAGAGCCGCCTTGAACCAGGTATCGCAAAAGAATGCGTTCATCAAAGAATCGAGGAGGGACTTACACCGTTCTTTCGATTTTTTAAAGAAGAGCCTAATTTAGCTCGTATTGGATTTCTTATCGCTCCACAAGCTGAAGAAATTAAACATCAGCTGGCCGATGATATTCGTTTGAATCTGATATCAGAGCAGCAGGCGGGCTATTTTCGTGAAGACCTGGATATTGGCATCGCAGCAGATTGTATCGTCGGCATGATGGAGCGCTTTATTATGACTCAAAGGCCTCTCAATCAGCAACCAGAGGTTTTAGCGGGTGAGGTTGTTCGCCTTTTCTTATACGGAATGAAAAATTAGTGCTAAGGAGACATTGCTTTATGATGGCAGCAAGAAATGTGAAAGTTGTTTTTAAAATATGGCTCGTTTTTATCGTTATTTTCGCAGCTGTTCCACTTTCATTCACTCAGGCCAGTGCTATTTCCAATGGCTCGAAACCTTCCGTTCTCACAATAGGAGAGCTTCCGATAGGATCGAAGCTCCGCGACAGTTCAACTTGGGACTTTTTTACGGCTTCGATGAACGGTACGGATTTTGCTGAGGACGATAAACGAGTACATAAGACCGCCCCGATTACTTGGATTCTTGTTGTTCGAGATGCTTACACACCTGGCACAAGCATGTTTTTATCAAAGGAAATTATAGCTGTGTTCGAAGGCAATCACACCCCTAATTACAATGATTTAGGAGGACCCGAGCAATGGTTAAACAATAGATTCCGTTTTGCTATGTCTCAATCGTTTCAAGATGCCATCATCCCATCGTCAACAGATCCTCACGAACAATATGACCTCTTGAATCATAACTATTTTTTCAATTTGTCTGCGCCCGAGACGGGTGATTTTACGGATAAAAACCCATATGCTGAAGTCAAGGTGGTTCCACCAGAATATGTTACATCCGCATCGTTCAATGCAACCTATTATATGACGCGAACATCATGGCCCTACTTAAACCTTCCTAAAATGTTGAATAGCCAGACAGGAAAGATAGACCCAGTCGACCCCATACAAAAAGGAATCCGCCCTGCTGTGAATCTAAATTCCAACACGTTGGTGGCGGGGCCGTATACAGATCCAACCGATGGCGAGAGTTACTATATTTTGGTCGACGGAAATTACCGAGGTACAGCAGCTCTGGAATCGCCAGAGATGAGCGTGGGACAGGTGGTAAATGTCAGATTCGAGATTATGAAAGGCAACGCCACTATTGATAAGGATTACCAAAAGGCAGTCGATATTACGATCAGCGGCTATAGTCCCGCTCCTGATGGAACGATTGGCACATTTGCAGGCATGTCGCTTACGGGTCAACAGTCAACGGTTTCGGTACAGTTTGTCGATGGAGTTGCAATGGTGCCGCTCAGTTTACATGCAGCCCAAGAGCAAACCCTTCATTTTCATATCAACGGACTATTGTTGCCTGATGTGGAGCTTATTGTGCAACCAACGGCTCATGCGGAATACAACGTAACGATCGTTCAACAGCCGAGGGGACCTCTTGAAGAAGGAGGCGGACAACTGGACGTTCAGCCGATCCTGCAGGTTATCGACAAGTACGGCAATCCGTTAACAGGGGAGATGGTACACGCCATCGAGAAATCGAATTCAGGTAATTGGACTTTGGCGGGCAATGGGCCCATCATGGTTGATGAACAGGGAATGGCTGCTTTTACAGCTCTTCTGGCTACGAATGAGAGCACGACGCAAGATGTGGAGCAAGCCGTCATTGAATTTGTACTAGCCGGTGTGAGCGTTGCAGAAAGCGCTCCATTTCGCATAAAAAAAGATAGCGGCAAAATCATCACACAAATGCGACCAGTTCCCTACGTTGCAGATAATCCTGTTATGGATGATAAGGGCGGCAAGTTTAAAAAAATAGATTCAAACTTATACATTACAAAAGAATCTTATATGGACTTATTATTCGAGTTAAGAAAACCGGAGCAGGTCGATATCTATGTCAATGGAGAAAAACGAGCGAGCGGGAAAAAGATCAATTCTATTTTTCAGGTAGTTGAAGGCAACTTGTTATCTTTTGATTCAGTTGATCCCCTTCTTGATATTTATAAACTCCGAATCCGCCAGCAACCTGTGCTAAGTTCTAAGGACGAAATCAAGATTGTTGCGAGGTCTGGTGCGATTGGTGCGAATACGGATACAGAATCGATTGAATTTGTCCAAGCTCCAACCAGGATTACATTGAATACTCCGCAACTGCTTAAATCATATTCGAGGGTTACGTTCACAGGGAACATGGATGTAGCGGCTAAACTGCCGATTGGAATTACGACTTCTGATGGATATATCGAGTCTATCATCAGTCACAATGACGGAAACTTCTCTATAGAATTTATAGCTCCTTTTGTACCGGGCATGATGAGTCTAATGGTGGCAACACCCGGGATGGAGCAAAATGTAGAGACGGTGAAAAACATCGTGATCTATGAATCGTTAAAAATGGTCCCACCCTATACGTGCGAGGGAACAGTCGAATCGGCCTTGACTTGCCAACTGACAGCGTTAGGCGGATATGGCGAGCGAACCTGGTCCATCATCTCGGGCGATTTGCCATCCGGCGTAACATTAGATCCACGAACTGGACTCCTATCCGGCGTTCCCGAATCAGCAGGGACTTATATAGCTGAAATAGAGGTATCCGATAGTACAATCGAGAAGGCGAACGTAACGGTAACGATGATGATTAAGCCGCAGCAGCCCGATCCAGACATCGAAGCCCCGACATGGCCCAATGACAGTGAACTGATAGCTTGGGATGTGACGCAAACGAGTACGAAGCTGTCGTGGCCAAGTGCTACGGATAATGTCGGTGTGACCGACTACCGAATCTACGTTGATGGCAAAGCGTTTACGACGGTTAGCAATAGCGTATATGCAGCTACCGTCACTGGATTAATGGCCAATACGCATTACACGTTTAAAGTCATGGCATTCGATGCAGAGGGGAACGAAAGCGTGGGATTGACTGCATTGGTCAAGACGCTGCCGCAGCAGCCTGAGTCAGACATCGAAGCCCCTACATGGCCCAATGATAGTGAACTGATAGCTTCGGATGTGACGCAATCGAGTGCTAAGCTGTCGTGGCCAAGCGCTGCAGATAATGTCGGTGTGACCGACTACCGAATCTACGTTGATGACAAAGCGTTTATGACGGTCAGCAGCAGCGTATACGCAGCTACTGTCACTGGATTAACAGCCAATACGCATTATACGTTTAAAGTCACGGCACATGACGCAGCGGGTAACGAGAGCGCGCCGATCAGCAAGCAAGCAACAACAGCCCGATCTTCGAGTGGAGGAAGTGGTTCTCAAGGGGGTTACGTGTTATCCAGCAACGCCGATCTCGAAGAATTGCACGTATGGGATGAGGATAAGAGGCTGGAGCTTAGTCCATCTTTTGCTGCTGATACGACAAGCTATGCTGCTCGAACACAAGCCGAACAAGTCAGAATTGCAGTAAAGCCGGCGCGTTCTGCAGCGAAGGTGTTGTTGAATGGTAAGGTGATCACAGACAGCACTATGGCACATCTAGAGGAAGGCGACAATATGCTGGTGTTGATCGTACAGGCGGAGAACGGAAGCAAGAAGGAGTATACGTTGAACATTCATCGTGAAATACCCAAGCCATCTGAACCGACAATTCATTTCACCGACATCGCTGGACACTGGGCGAAAAGCGACATCAAACGCGCCGCCGCAAAAGGCTTTGTTAGCGGTTATCCGAACGGAACGTTCCAACCGAATCATCCTATTACTCGCTCGGAAGTTACCGTCATGTTGGCAGGTGCTTTGAAGTTGGACTCGAAAGGCACCGCGCCTGCCGCCTTCACCGATATCGATCAGATCGGCACCTGGGCGAAGCAAGCGATCACTCAGGCGGTACAGACGGGAATTATCTACGGTTACAAAGATGGGAGCTTCCGACCAAATTCTCAGCTCACCCGAGCAGAAATGGCCGTCATGATCGCCCGGGCGCTAAAGTTACAACCCAACATCAATGCATCGACTGGCTTTGCTGACGACGAATCAATTCCACAATGGGCAAAAGGCGCGATAGAAGCAGTTCATGCACGTAGCATCATGAATGGCCGTGGCCAGAACCGTTTTGAACCGAATGAAAGGGCAACACGAGTGGAAACGACGGTCATCCTGCTACGAATGCTCGATTACCTCGAATATAAGGAAGATTAATGGTATCTATTCGCATTAACGCTGGAAATGTTCACAAAATAGTTTGGGTTTATCTATTGTAAATAGCGAAGTAGAAGATAAACTAGAAGAGAGCATGCAATTTGAAATTATAACGTGTGGAACAGCCGTTTCATTCGCGTTTAAACTGTATAGACGACTACAAAGGCGTAGTCTTACTCAAGCAAAGAGGCTTAAGGTTATAGCATTCCTACTTCGATAGGAAGAGGTATAACTTTAGGCCTCTTTGCGTTTGCGCTGCTCATTTATAGGAAAAATGGATCTATAAAACTGCACCTAAGAATTAGAGGAGGGTACCCATGAGTATCGATAAAAAAATGATTGAAGATATGGTTCGTCAAATCATCTTGGAAAAAGTAGGGACTGAAGCCATTGAACAGAATGTTCATCGAGGTCCTGGAGGGATTACTTCTATTAAAGTTCCTAATATGAAAGTAACAGAAAAGGATCGTCTCGATACAGGCAACCCTAACGATATCGTCTATACTAAAGATCTGTTTTCACTGCAGGAAAGTCCAAGACTGGGCTGCGGCATCATGGAAATGAAGGAAACAACCTTTGACTGGACACTTAACTATGATGAAATTGACTATGTGATTGAGGGACATCTGGACGTTATCATTGATGGTACAAAGGTGTCAGCCGGTCCAGGTGAAGTGATCCTAATTCCAAAAGAAAGCAAGATTCAATTCTCCGTGCCGGAGTATGCACGATTTATCTATGTAACCTATCCGGCTAACTGGGCAGAACAAGCGTAACGCTCACGTATGCTCACCTATCTTTTTGCCCAGCTTATCTAGCTGAGTTATCAAGCTATCAAACAAGCAATGGGGATGCGCATATCGCGTGTCCCCTTTTGCGTGTTATAATCTTTCAATCCAATTTACTATTGTCAAAGATGAAGCGGGTGGAATTCGCATCATTTTTCATGATCAATCTACTAATAGGTGCATCACAGATATCGGTCCTAGTCTCCTCAAGGTAATGATCAGGGGGTGAAGCAGCAATGGGCAACAAGCTGGAATTCAAAGACTTTGTACAAAACAAAAGAAAATACTATATAGCAGACTTGGAGTTGCTCGAAGATGCGGGTAATATTGCCCATACGCATGATTTTTATGAGTTTTATGTGGTGTTGAAGGGGCAATTCAAAGAATATTTCAATGAAGAAAAACTGATCGTCGATAAAAACACCGTGCATGTGATCCGTCCACAAGATACGCACTATTTAACGAGTACCAATCAATATGATCGAAATATAATTCGAAATATCGCGATTGAAAAACAGTACTTTGAACAGTGTTTAAACGAGGTAGGCATCGAAGATTGCGAGAGTATTTTTTGCTGTTTTAAATTAGATGAAATCGCGTACCAAAACTATCAAACTAAAACCAATTTGTTGCTGCAATTAAATAATACCGAGCAGACGAATCATTTCCTTTTTCAAAATATACTGCACGACATTTTTATTTGCGGTCTGATCCAAAGACGCAATGAGGATGAACGCATTCCAAAGTGGCTCCAATTCGCATACAACGAGTTTTCAAAGGATGCACATTATATTGATGGTTTAAACAAGCTCATTGAACTATCTGGGAAATCACAAGAGCATTTCACTCGTGAGTTCAAAAAACATTATGGCATAACCCCCTCGGAGCATATTAACAACCTAAGGCTTCAGCACGCGGCAATATTATTAAAAACATCCAATGAAAAAATAATCGATATTGTTTATGAATGCGGATTTCGAAATCTCTCCTACTTCAATCGACTCTTCAAAGAAAAGTATCTCATCAGTCCTCGTGAGTATCGTGACCTCAACAAGAAATGTTTTTGAAAATATCAATATAGTATTATATCGTCAAGATAAAGTTAGAAAAAGAAGATAGAATGAAGCATCATAAGAGCATCTTAAAGAACAGAGGTGCTCTTACCATGTTTAAAGAGAACAGACCATTTCAACGAGAATTGAGATTCACTAAGGCATATCAACAACATATGAGCAGTGATAAGGCGATTCGTGAATATGAATGCCTAAAGGAACAAATTCCGCAAAGCTATCGCACGCTGAATAATAAAGAGAAAGATATGTTTGCCGGAAGAATTGAAGACGCTTTAATCGGATTCTATCCTATCTTTGCCGGAAGCGATGAACTTGATAAAACAGCCTATTGCATCAACGAACATAAATGCCAGACCTTGCTTGCGAACATGCAGGCTGAAGGCATCTACGAGGAAGCGTATTTGAATGAAATCAGAGACATGATCTCATTTTGGCAAGAAGAGAATACGGTAACCAAAACCAGAAGAAGACTGACCCCGGAACTGGAACAGGCTTTAACGGGTGACAACTACAATACCGAGATTGGGGCTTGTTACCCGCTCTATCGTATCGCAGGAATTCATTTGGATGCCAAAAAGCTATTTCGTTATGGGCTAAATGGTTTAATGGAGCTTCTCGATCAGAAGATTATCGATAAACCGGAAAGTGAACCGCTTTACCGGGCAATGATTGGCACATTGGAGCTGCTCCAAGAGGTGTGTCAGCTATATGTTGATGAGATGGATGTGCTGATCTCTGAATGCCAAAGCGAAGAGAGAACACAAGAATTGCTGTTGATGAAGCAGTCTCTGATGAACATCAGAGTACAGCGGCCGCAAACCCTGCATGAAGCGATCCAACTGCTGACCATCTATATGTTGTCCAACGGTACACGGGAGATCGGACGCCTGGATGATTACTTATGCGAGTTCTATGTAAATGACCTTAAAAATGGAACGATTACAAGAGAGTTTGCCGTGAGGATGGTTGTTGATTTCTTCGGAATAATTGAAGAAGAATTTACGCGTGATACAAGAGCCATCATCGGTGGATTCGGCCGAGAGAACGAACAGGCAGCCGATGAATTTGCACTCGTTGTGTTGGATGCCCTTGAAGCAAGACCTTATAATTATCAGCCCCAAGTAAGCTTGCGTTACTATAAAGCAATGGACCAAAGATTATATGACCGCTCTTTAGATATTCTAGCCAAAGGCCGTACTTTCCCCATTCTATATAACGATGATGTGAATATTAAATCGGTTATGAATGCGATGGAAGTATCTCAAGACATGGCTGAGCAATATGCTTTCTTTGGCTGCGGAGAATATATGCTTGCTTGTAAAAGCATAGGCACGCCCAATGCATTGATTAACTTGGCAAAAGTATTGGAGCTCACATTAAATAATGGCATTGATCCCTTAACAGGCAAGAAAATCGGCTTGGAAACAGGCGAGATGACAGATGATATGACCTTTGATGATATCATGACGCGATATCAAACACAGGTTGATTATTTTGCAGATGCAGCCGGTTCGTTTAAAGAGCTGGTGTATGATGTGTGCAGTGAAGAAAGCTCTTTCTTGCTGGCGAGCATCCTTTATGATGATTGCATTCATCGTGGGAAGGCGATCTTTGACGGCGGAATAGAGCACTTGGGCGGAACCGTTGAAACCTATGGAAATATCACCGTCTCAGATAGCCTATGTGCGATTAAACAAGTCGTGTTTGACCAGAAGAAATTTACAATGACACATCTTCTTAACATGTTAAAGGCTGATTTTGTTGGCTATGAAGCAGAGCAAAAAGCATTATTAGAAGCACAAAAATTCGGAAATGATTATGACGAAGCAGACGACCTTGCAGTGAGAGCACATGAAGGCATCTGTCATGCCGTGAAACGGCAAAAAGAACGTACGCGGTTAGATTCTTTGCTTGTTGTCGTCATTAACAACAGCATGAATGTTGGGATGGGTAATGCAACCGGCGCCACTCCTGACGGCAGAAAAGCACATGTATATTTATCAAATGCCAATGGTGCATACAACTGTTGTGACAAAGAGGGCATCACCGCACTCATGAAATCCATGACGAAGCTGGATACATCCATCCATGCCGGAGCCAACCAAAACTTTAAATTCTCAACGGATCTGTTTCGCGAGAGAGCGAAAATTAAAATGCTGCTGGGCGGTTTCTTTGCACTAGGCGGACAACAAACCAATATCTCTGTTGTCAATCAAAAAGATTTGGAGGATGCACTCATTCACCCTGAGAATCACGAAAACTTAATCGTCCGTGTGGGGGGCTATACGGCTCGCTTTGTGCAGCTGGATGCCAAGACACAACAAGAGATACTGGCTAGAACGGCCTATTAACAAAGGTGGTTCATATGAAATCATATGTTATTGATGTGCAGCGCTGCTCGATACACGATGGACCTGGAATCAGAACAACCGTATTCCTTAAGGGATGTCCTTTAAGATGCAAGTGGTGCCACAATCCTGAGTCACAGAGCTATAAGAGACAATTATCTTATAATCAATCACTGTGCATATCTTGTAGAGCATGTGAAGAGGTGTGCAGTCAGAACGTGCACAGCTTTGTAGACGGATTGCATAGGGTTGATTATTCCAAGTGCACGCTATGCGGGAAGTGTGTAGAGGCTTGTCCATCGAAGGCGCTTAGCATGATTGGAAGAGAAATGACCCCACAAGAAGTGTTTGCGATTGTAAAAAAGGACGAGATCTTTTATGCACAGGGCGGAGGCGGTGTTACCATCTCAGGCGGGGAAGCGCTAACCCACATTGATTTTTGTCTGGAGCTTCTGCAGCTATGCAAAGAGAGCCATATTCACACTTGCATCGAGACAAGTGGGTTTGCTCAAGTTAATCAATTGAGAAAGGTGCTCCCTTACGTTGATCTGTTCTTGTATGATTTCAAAATAAGCAACGAGCCAGATGCATTACAATTTATTGGCGGCACACTTTCGGTTATCAATCGAACCTTTAATGAAATCTACACTAATGAAAAGGCAATGATTCTTCGCTGTCCAATCATACCGGGTGTCAACGAAACAGATGAGCATTTCCAGGCTATTGAAAAGATAGTGGCTGCATATCCTGATCTGATCGGAGTCGAGTTGTTGCCTTATCACAATTTCGGAGTGGTAAAAGGGGCAAACATCGGATGCAAGACAGAGGAGTTTGACTTCCCAACCGAGGAGCAAAAACAAGAATGGATACAGTACTTCCATCAGCACGGATATGATAAAGTCAAACTCGCATAGCATTATAAGGCCATGTCGTTCTTAGCCGCTATTTGGGTGAATGGATGATGAAGACAAGTGCGACAGCTCATCATGAATGATTCGTAAGCTGTCATCCAGCTAAGATGTAACTGTCGCACTTCATATTACAATCTGTCGGACATTAAAAAGTTAAAACTTGACACCTTATTATTTCGAGGATATTATAGACACACTAAGTCTTTTATTAAAGGTGCTACCATGAGATTTACCAAAGCCGCGAATGATGCTTGGTATACAGGTAATTCCACTCCGCTTTGTGCTGTTATGATGACTACAACTGATTGCGCGCTAAATTTCGCCTCAATTAAAGATATAAAAAGTCTGTAATGTCTCTATTCATTTGCAGCATTTGCAGAACAATTGAGCTGTGGTCGGACGAACTCGAAAGGGGCGATAAAGGAGGTGAGGAGGTTCAGTCAATTCATCATCGGCACTAGACAGATGGATAATAAAACGGTCTTTGAGATGAGACCTGTTGGTCTAATGCGTAATGATGCTAAAAAGGAGGAATATACAAATGACGATTTGTCTCTCTACGGATCAATCCTTTAACCATGATTTGAAAAATGAAGGTTTTACATTAGTTAATTTCTGGGCACCTTGGTGTGGGCCTTGCCGCTCTTTTGCACCCATTCTTGAGCGATTCGATCAAGAGCATAGCAAAGTTGTAAGGGTGCTCAAAATCAATGTAGACGATCAACCGGAAACGGCCGCTCATCATGGAGTTATGAGCCTTCCAACTACGATTCTGTTTAAAGATGGCAAGCCGGTCGATAAAATGATTGGAGCTGTTCATGTAGATAAATTGAAACAGTTCATTTCAGATAACAGCAATTAATTACGGGCAGCGTGATCCATTCTGGACGCGCTGTTTTTTGTGACATGAGGCGGGATTGTGAAATTGACGGGATATTCATGATTTTGAAATATTTGCTGTGATCGTACGCACTCTGGGGGGCTTTCCCATTTAGTATGTTGAAATTAGAAAACTATTTTGACAGGGGGAAGCCCATATGTTCTGTTATCAATGCGAGCAGACGCCGACGGGCGGCTGCAAGGTTGTCGGAGTATGCGGCAAGGACGAGACCATTGCCAGTCTACAAGATACGATCGTGTTTGCGTTAAAAGGCATCGCAGCGTATGCCACGCATGCGCGGCAGTTGGGCTATGTCGATGAAGAGGTTGACGCGATTACGCATGAAGCGCTTTATATGACGCTGACTAACTCCAACTTCAACTTACAAGAGCATCTGGATATGGCGATGAAGGTAGGGGGCGCGGCAATTCGCATTATGGATGTGCTGGATCGGGCGCATACAAAGCATTTCGGCGTTCCAGTGCCGGTTACCGTCCCGCAGAACAAGATAGAGGGCAAGTCTATCGTTGTGACAGGACATAACTTGTATGCGTTAGAGGAATTGCTGAAGCAGACAGAGGGCAAGGGCATTAACATTTACACGCATTCCGAGATGCTTCCCGCACACGGCTATCCGGTTTTGAAGAAATATCCACATTTGAAAGGCAATATCGGCAAAGCCTGGTATGACCAGCGCCGTCTGTTTGAACAATATCCGGGCGCTATCCTTGCGACGACGAACTGTGTCATGCCGATTAAGGGGAGCTATGCCGATCGGTTCTTCTCCTATGACGTGGCTGGACTTGAGGGCGTGACCAAGATCGTCAATGACGATTTCTCGCCGTTGATTGAGCGTGCGCTGGCGCTGCCTGCGGCGGATGTGGAGAGCGAGCAGACCTTGACAACGGGTTATCACCACGAGACGGTGCTTGGGCTGGCGCCTGAGATTATTCAAGCCGTTAAGGATGGAAAAATCAAGCACTTCTTCGTTATCGCGGGCTGCGATGCGCCAGGCAAGGGAGGCGAGTATTACCGGGAGCTCGCGACATCACTGCCGAACGATACGGTTATCTTGACGACCTCATGCGGGAAGTTCCGATTCAATGATGTTGATTACGGTACGGTAGCGGATACAGGTATACCGCGTTATATCGATCTGGGGCAGTGCAATAATTCCGGCTCCACGGTCAAGATCGCGGCCGCGCTTGCGGACGCCTTCGGCTGCAGTGTCAACGAACTGCCGGTGTCGATCGTGCTCTCGTGGTTCGAGCAGAAGGCGGTTGCGATTCTGCTTGGCTTGTTCAGTCTGGGCATCCGTGATATTCGCATCGGACCGAAGCCGCCGGAATTCATCTCCGAAGGCGTGATGAACGTGCTGACTGATCTGTTCGGCCTGAAGCTAATCGGAGATGCGCAGGAAGATATGAAGGCGATGCTCCATCTTGTCTAGATGATGAATGAGGTAAAGTATTTATGGAGTTAATCGATTACAGTTAATATAGTCATATAATTCTAAAGTCAGTGTCAGATGATATGAATATAGTGACATTATGTAGGCAAGACCCCGTTTAGTGGACATAAGAAAAACGCCTAAGCAGTAAGCTGTCGTCAGTACTCTACTGGCGACAGCTTCTTTAGCTTTCTTTGATAAGGCTAGAGCCCTTCCATTTTGAGAAACGAGAAGAAGATCTCCATTAAGGCGTTGTCGTAACAATTGCCTTTACGAGACATGCTGATTTGGGCGCCAAGCGACAGCATGACATGGTAAGCGTAGGACGTGTACTGGAATCCTTGATCGCTATGAACGGTCAATCCCGTCACGTCTTTCGTCTTGTTGAAGGCTTTCTCAAACGTTCAATGACCTTACAGATACATCTATGTAACTGATGAATTTTCCAAACAAACTCATTAAAAACAGATACTTATTTCAAAGAAGCTAATAATTGTTCTGCTTGCCGCAGCATAGGGCCGAAACGATCGGGATCGTCCGCATCCAGCTTAAGGTACACCTCGACAGCTTCTATGGCATATTCCAACGCTTCCTTAGCCCTTTCAACCACTACCAAACAGCTCGCAAGGGCGTACAACGTAGAGGCATATAATTCGAAATACTCCTCGTCCTTCAAATGGAATCCGCGTAACTCATCCACTGCCTCCAGCGCTTTACGGGCAGCATCCTCATGCACTCCCGTGCCAGACAACTCTTCGGACAGAGCCAACAATTGCTTCGCTAGGGATATCACATCGTACAACGGAATCGTGTCTACATAAGTTTGACGCTCTCTCATGGTAGATGTGGCTCCTTGCGGTACGGTGCCGGAGATAAGTTCGTGTTCCTGAATGACAAGCCGTAATCGCTCGTTCTCATGATCGACAGGGATGCTTATCTGGCCCTTCCATACTGTAACCTGGTCGGGATCCGATGCATCGGGTGCGAGCTCAACCTTCCACGGCAAATCCGCCCACCTTAACACCGCATCCTCAATCTCATCGACGCGGCGCTGCACAAGCGCTTCCATTCGGCTGGTTACCCGAATTTCGTCTCCTTCTAACGAGGCTTGCGCATAGTAGGAGACGCCGCTCACCGATACATTGTACACGCTGGCAGCACCTGACGCTTGCGAGACGGTTGCCATGCGATTCGGCGCTGTCTGTACGAGATCAACCAATACGACAGGGGAAGGGCGCAGGTCCAGCGAGGATCCAGGTATTACGATAGAATGGGGCTGAAAACGGACTAATGCCAGGCGGATAAACGGGAAGTATTGGTTGCCAATATCCAGCTCAAGGTCGCAGTACCATAACTTGCAAGCATGATCCCAGTTCACGTCAAAGCCAGCAATGAATAGCCTCTCTCCATTCCCCATATGCGCCGACCAGACCTGCTTCTTATTTGTAAAGTTCCCAGCATGCGGCAATCCGATTTCTCGAGATGACCGGATTGGATCCCGCCCCCACAGCGTCACTTTGTGATACGAGGCTTCGTAGCGAAAAGGGACACTATTGCCCAATACAACACCCAGCACCTCGCCAGCGCCCGATGACCACCAAGGGCGGTCAAGATATACCCGTATGCCGGCACCATTGCGCTCACTCGTAATATTCCCGTCGGCATCTGCCGCTTGATTCCATCCGAAAGTCGGAACGGCGTACAGAACATGAGGAGCTGCCGGACGCGCGGAGCTAAGGATATCGATCTCAATCTCCTTGCTTTCCCGAACAAGTTGATTCGGAGACAGGTTAGGCGCAAAATACTCGCGGAAACGCGAAGTTGCCGATACCCGATACCGTACGCGGCGGTACTTCGTATCGCCAAACTCGTGCGCTGCAACCTTGCTTGCCAAATTGAGCTGTTCCTGCAAATGCCTGCGCTGCTGGGGCGTTAACACCGAGAGTGGTTCGCCCAATATTCGCTGCACGCATCGCCGCGAGTTCTCTGCCTGCTCCCCGTTGAAAATGAGAAGATCGGCATCCCCATCCTGATGCACGAGCCGTAATGCATCATTCTCTTCTACAAAGCAATAGTCATTCCGGCCCTCTAAATGGACGACCTGACCTTCAAAAGTCGTTGGCAGCTCCATAACATGGGCACTCGAAATGACAGTGTCCGGTTCTTCTCTTTGAGGGTCGTCTCGTGGCTCTGTCCATTCCGCCATAATATCCAGCTTCGTCGTACTAGATGCATGTACGCCGATTGTTCCTTGAAGATAGGCATATGTGCTGCCTTCACTGCGTTCCGCATGAAGACGCTGCGGCTCAGGCACGAGCAGAGGCTGTTGCACAGCGTGAACCAGCGTAAGTTCACGATACGGAGTGAACATCCAGTGGCGGCCATCGAGAATGCCTTGCCTGAGAAGACTGTTATCTTCAAGGGATATTCTACCGTCGTCGCAAGCCTCGCACAGCCAATTCCACAGTTCCATCTCTTCCAGCGTACCGCCAAATATAGAACTTACGCGCACACGTGCGACTTCTGACTTGGGAAGCTGGACGGTAAGGATACGGGTTGCTTCATCCCATACGGGTTGGTCGCTGCCCTCGATCAAACGCAGCCGGAAAGGCGTCGCTTCATGCCAAGTTTCACCGCCAAACGCGATTGGCAGCAATTCGTCCTTCGCCATGCCCGGCAATCCTTGAAAGAGTACGCCTGTGGCCCATGGATCAGGCAAATAGGGGAGGAGCAGCTGTTCCTCGGTATGAACAGCGTAGCCCTCTGCAGAAGAGGGATCAGAGCCGGTTGGAATAAAGCGTACGGAAGGTGATGACACTTCATTCAAGGATCCAGCTTCGCGCTTGGCCAAGCGATACACTTCTTGCATGCGGGCTTTGGCTTGATCCAGCGGAAGGGTGTGCTTCGCATCCAGCGCCTCGTCCAACAGTCCATGTGTCTCCACCAAATGAAGCGAGGCTTTAGGTGCTGCAACATGCCGTTCGTTGTACGAATGATAGGTAGGGTGGACGACAGCATATTCATCCGCCGTTTGCCCGAAGTTGCTGCGAACAACGAGACGCTCCAACGATTCACCCTCTGTATAACCTGACGTATGGGAATCATTCAGGTTCCCGCTGGGACTATACAGCTGCCGCGGAACAAGCTCTGGTGGATTGATCGGCTCGAATCGGTTGTATACGAGCGGCTTGTCTTGCGGCAAACTCGCTCCTGATCCTGCTTCAATCGCCGATGCTTCAGCAAGCGTTAGACCGTTGCCTGCCAAATCCACGGTACGCACGCGCAGTCGGTAGTTCTGACCGAATCGTAGCCGTGGAAGCGTACCCTCCTGCACTCTAAAAGACGTTTCAAGTCCGAGGCCTGTCATCGCCACATTGCTGACATGCTGCGGCATTGTTTCTGGATCGGCAGGATCTGGGGCGCGTGAGCTCCTGCTAATGCTCTTTCCAGGACGTGCACCCGACAGACTCCACCCATCCCAAGTAAAGAGCGATTCATGGACATAAAGCTCACCTGCGGGATCAGGAGGGGAGGACGGATCCTCAGGCTTGCTTGCCACACTCGGTTGCATGAATCCTTCGTCTGCGATATCAGGGATCAAGCCGGGATGATTCGGGGTGCAATATGTACCGACACGTTGGTGCAGCGAACGCCATTGCCCTGAACGCTCCTCGTAGACATCCAGACGGTAGCCCCGCATGAGATCCTCGGCATATAGCTCTACGAGTTCGGGACGATCAGCGTTCAGCCTCTCGTTCAATAAAGCTGAGGAATTGAAGATATCGTTATAGTAGTGCGCATTCTTCTTGCGAACTAACGAGATCCCCTTCGTCCGCAGAGCGGGTACGCCCACTTGTTCAACTGCTTCGATAGGTTGGCTGTCGCCATTTTTTTTCATTCGAGCCAAGCTGCCAGTCAGATTCAAGGTTTTCAAGGCTGCACTATCGATATCTGCTTGCACCAGCTCCACACTGCTGCCCGGCATCCATAATCCTTTATTCACTTCTCCCGTTCTGGAAGACGCCGTAAATAATTCCTGTCCATTGACCGTCATGCATTCTTCACATGTCCAGGGGCTGTAATCCGCGGTCCATGTCTGCTGCTCGGGAGACTGGAGGGGCGGCAAAGCGGAATTCCAGGTCGGGATCGCGCGAACGAATCCAATCGAATCGCTAAGCTGCGGGAGAGCATCTGCCGGAACCTCAATGTCTATAATTAATCCCAATCGTCGTAAAATCTGTGGGAAATCACTTAGAGCCGCAATCATTTGATGGAAATCGAACCTCTCCTCAAAATGCTCGCGGACCGTCGTATCATCCGGCAATTCAACAGGCTCTTCGTTAGCGGGACGATAGTGAAATAACATGGCGCTATAGAAAGCGTCTTTGGTTTCATCCGCTTCTCTGACTTCATTGACATCACTGACTTCTCTTATTTCGCGCAAACCAACCGGCGTTATCAACTCTCCGCCTGCATCTGTTTCAGATCGGCGATTACGAGCAACTTCGCGTGCTCGTTCAATGCTTGAGCTCAGCAATTGGCTTAATTGCTCCTCACTCTCAACATTCAGACTCTGGTGAAGCTCAATCAGATCGCTAAATATTTCTTCCAGATCGGAACGGCTTTCCAGACTCTCTCCATTCCTTATAATCGGGGTGTCAAACGGAGTTCGCAGCGCAACCTCCTGATACGATGTCTTCACATAGCTTTGAACGCTGCTTACCGGATAGCTAACAATGGGCCGATTGGTAAAGTCATCGAACTCGTAAGGCTCAAGGCGCGTCTCTGATGTAAATAACGCTCTCCATAATGCGGGATCAGGTGGCGCGCTAGTAATCCTAGCCGGTACTTGAATATTGTCGGCCTCGACCGCAAATGATACTTGATCCGGCTGCATGCATGCGGCCCATTCGATAAAGTCGGGGAAGTGCGATAACGTTGTGCCCTGATCTGTGCGCAAGCGCGGACTAACGAACACGGACAAGCGCAAATAACGCGTTTCGCCATCAGTGATGACTCCATTCGGGAGCGCTATCCAAAAAATATTCTGAACGGTTGTCATGTTGCGAGCTCCTTTCTATTTACGCAAAAGCGAGGCAATATTGCTCCCAATCGCCTGGTTCGACCATGTCGGCGAAAGTCGGGTCTCCTGCCGCACCGGCAAATTTACGCTCAATCGTGAGGGTGACGCTCTTGCTCAAAAAAGCTACCTTCACGCCAACGGTTACAGAAGCCTGGCCCCAGACTTCGCCGCCGCCATTGTCCTTCTGACGATAGTTTAGTCCCATGTAGAACTCAACGGAAACGCCGATTAGCCCGAGCACGCTCAAATAGCCGCCGCAGCGCAGATAGCCCGTCAGCTTGACATCATTGCCTGCCATGCCGAAATAAATGCCCGCCATCACATATATTCCGCCACTGGCAATACCAAGGTTAAGGGAGACATTGCCACCGAACTCAATTGCAGCTTCGATCTGCTCGATACCGTTCGCATTGAGAGCAAGCGCAAAGAAGCCTCCTCCTCCGAATACACCTACGGTAACCAGGAATGGATGATGCCGCTCAGAAATCGCGAATCTAACCCCTGCTGGCTGGTCATTGAATGGTAGTGTCAGCGACGCGCCAAGGCTTATATTCTGCAAGCTGAAGATGCCTACACCAAGGCTGGGTACACCCAGCGTATATCCAGCTCGGATGCCCGAAGTGGTTACGTCCAGGAATGGCGGGTCGCTAAACCCATCCGCTGGCAGGATGTTGCGGATCGTATTCACAAACTGGAGCGGCCCCTCAAAGATCAGATCCATGCCCTTAGCGCTTACATCCATCTTTTTGCCGCTCTTAGCGCAAAAGCTCAGTGATGTGAATCGGATTGTGAGCGCTCCGGCAAAATTCATCGCAAAATCTTTGAGAGAGCCATTGACCTCATAACTGGAAGCTTTTCCGTCTGTGGGAAAAACCAAGCGAGAGTTCAAGCTCAGTTGAGCATCATAGGCGAATTTTGTATCCTGTTTTGTGGTTAAAAACCGGAAGAAGGGATCCGTCTCTGGAAAACCATAATCTTGAATATGCGGCTTCCACACGAATCGCGTTTCGATGGCGATTGGCACGGCCGTCTCAGTATACTCGACACCTGGCGGGTATAGGGGCCGGGTTGTAATGAAGGGAAGCTCTAATCGATATTCGGGAATATCCAGCTGTTCCTTTAACTTCTCCGGAGACCATTCTGTGGGCTTGATTATAGCGTCCGGATCAAAATCCAACTGCTTCAGAATGTCCTTTAAGGTAATGCCGCCCAGAAAACGCGCCTTGTCGAAGATGCTAGTATCGAATTTCCCGATCTTTAAGTTTTCCGGATCCGCAACAGGACCAAGCGATCGCGATAATGCCTGAATCGCGGTGTCCGGCTTGACCAATCCGCCGGCTTTCTCGACAGGGAAGGGAAGCTCAACCTTCCGGTTAAGCTTGGCAAAGATCTCCCCCTTGTTTATTGCACGTTCAAAGCCAGCCTCAAGGTAGCTTTCATCTAACGAGATATCGACGGGCACGGATCGTCCAAGAAGGCGATCAACCGCAGGCAGGTTTACCTTGGCTTCCTTCATGGTAGGCAAGAACAAAGGATGTGGTTTAGGTAATCGCCCGATTGCATCATCCTTGACAAGCTGTGCCTCGAACACAACTCGATCTGTTTGAAGCGTGGTTTTGCCTCGGCTATTGTCGGTAGTTTCAGCCAAGGCCACAGACTGAGCTTGCAGCGAGACGGCACGAAAATCCCGATGCTCTTCCGCATTATAATATTGGACGATATGGTTCCAACCCGCTCCCTCGTCAGGCAGCGGCACGCACAGCAACGGACGTTCGAAATGGACGGTATTTCCTTCCCAATCTTCCGCAACCATTTGGAACAGAAACGGCTTTCCTCCTTGCTTCGGCCAAAATGGAGCGCTGTCCGAAAAGGAGTCAAGCTCAGGCGTCGAAGGGGTCGTAATGTGAATTCGCCTGAATGGCATTTCACGCCCGCCGTATTTATAGGCCGATGCCAACGCGGTGTAATCCTTAATCGGCTCAAGGATTTCAATATATTGATATTGCTTCAGCAATGCGGTCACGCTGAGTGTAACACCATCAAATGTACGCTCGGTAATTGTCGTAATAGATACTCGGTGCCCTGTATCGCAAAGATAAGCTTTTTTTACCGTCTTTACATATTGATCCCGTCCCTGTGAGGCAATGTGCTGCCACTGAGTATAAGAAATCACAGGATACCCCAGATGGTCGTTCTGACCGGCAATAATCGTCGGGTATTCCCATGCGCCCTCTAGTTTCGTCCATGCGCCAAGCGAGGAAAGCATCAGACGGGGGGTATGGACAGGTTGAGGGACATATTGATGAGGAAGTCCGTATCCGTCCAGATTCGTTCTCCATACCTGATAAGCGTATTCTCCTCCGCCATAGCGCTGAAAGATCCACAGGGGAAGGCTAGGTATCGAGAAATCGGCAGATAAAGCAGCGAAATTTTTGCGGGCTTCCTCGGTTAAGGAGCTTGAGTAAGGGATATTCACGTCAGGGGACCATATGACGCGCGTGTTCCCGCCTTCCCGGAATTCACTGTCACCATTAACATTAGCAGGGATACGTTCTCCGAGCCTCGTATGCCACAGCTCAATACGCCCATTATGCATCACCTGTGAAAAGGCATGGCTCCAGACGCCCAACTCGTCGGGGGAAAGATACATGCCCGTAGGGATCTCAAGCGCCGTCTCTCCAGGGCCGGGCGGACTCGGCTCCGGACCGTTCGTGGCGCCAGGCGGCAGGGCATTGCCCGCTAGCACTGGTCGATAGTCCCGCCAGTTCAACAGTGTCTTAATCGTGAGCGGCCAACGATCCTGATCGTCTGGCAGCTTGAATGCAAGGCGGCTTGGACCGGACAGCATAGCTTGAAACGGCTTGACACTGGGGTAAGACAAAGCTTCCACAATATGCTGTGGTGGAAAATGAACGATCAATAGTGCCGGCTGGTTCGCATCAGTCTTGACGATGTGCAGCGGCGTACCTTCGGTATGCAGATTGATCAACTCGAAGGTTAAATCAAGAAAATCCTCCTTGCGCAAAGCGCGAAACACTAGACGTTCAGTAGGCATAGCCTGTCCTCCTTCACGTTCAAAATAGCGGAATCAGATATGATTGACGGCCTCTCTCAAATCCGGCATAACTCCGATCCCGTCGGGGTTGTCTGTGGCCGTATTGAATGGGCCGGATAGTATCTCTCGCACGCGGGCTGGAGTAAGTGTGATGCCACGGCTGCGGGCAATGCCCTGCAAGCTGACCGCTGCGCCCGCTACGATCGCGCTGGCGCCCGAAGTACCGCCAAATCCGGTATCTCCAGCCAGAGGATTCAAGCCCATATACGGACCGAAGGGACCATTCACGGAAGAAGTCGTTACGATGTTTTCGCCCCAGGCGTGACAGTCAACGCGATTGCCGTGGCACGAGAAGGCTATGCGGGCACGGAGTGCGGCATGTCTTGCTCCGACCATAATGGCGCCCGTGTCGAAGAAATTGAATGTGTTCCGGTCCAGGCTTGTCCCATCATTGCGCAGCAGCGCATCCAGGTCATGACCTCCGTTGCCAGCCGGTTCGATTACAACGATGCCAAGCAGTGTCAACGCATGAATGAGCATCGCGATGTGAGCGTCCATCTCGACAGGCTTCAGGTCGGTGCTTTGGTCTTCAATCAATAAGACATCGCCTGCCCCCAGAAATCCGGCAGCCAGAACGAAAGCATCAGGCAGCGTATTTCGCAGCGAACTGGCAATTGCTCCTTTTACTTTGGGCGCAATGCCGATTACCCCTTTATCGTTATCTTGGGCCAACACGATTCCGAGGCAAGCGGTCGAATGAAATTCATTGCCTGGCACACTCTGGTTTAACTCAGTGATGCCCACACCCGCAAGGTCTTCGTGAGTCAGATTCCAACCTCTTTCGATATCCAGGAACTTAACTCCCTCTCCGTCGGCACCTGGGAGACTCCATGCAAAAAAAGCGTCGATCCCGAACGGGGCGGGAAGAAGATACCCCTGGGTAGGCGCTAACGGATCATTAGAGGGATCCACGCTTGCTTGGACGAGCGGTGTCTCTTGGTATGCGAATTCAACGAAGGGCAGTGCGCGCAGGGCTGTCACTAGCGACTGCCTGTCGACGAATCCCGCGACATCAATGGCCATCACACTGAGCAGATTAGGCGGCTCTTGACCGCTTCGCGCCCGCGCAGTATTGAGCAAGTCAGCCAACTGTTCGCCTGTCTGAACCCGAATCAATCTGTTAAGGGACAACGCCGCACCCGGGAATTGGCTCTGCAATTGCTGCCACAATAATGAAATAGGGACCGGCAGAAATCGCTCTGCGGCATCTTCATATGGAATCGTTACATCCGGACGGAATTTGACGATGATTCTAGGTTCGCTTGCCATTACATGCACACTCCTAAGTTGTCAGGTTATAACGCTTAATGTTTGTAATGGCGTACAAAAAAATTCAGAAAAGGAAAGCATACACCTGCACAAGACGCTTCTGCAGGATTGCGGCCCAATCGTCTTGTTTGCGAGAGGATCGAAATCTATAAAAGCAAAGTCATTTGAAAACAATAATGCTAATGGTGCGCCGAACGACATTCGTACGGACGAAAAAAAACATTACGTAAGGAATGAGCGCTACATGAACAATCACGTAAGTTTAGAGGAGGTCCATAGCGCGTTAAACGTGCATGGCGATCCGTGGGTTGTCGGGGAAACCAGCTTTTCATCACTCCCATTAGAAGAAAAGCAGCAATACCTTGGGGCATCGCCGCCGCCGGACGTGCCCAGCCTTGAAGAGATCGAGCGGCGTGTCACTGCCATGCGAGAAGAAATCGACAATGAGGGTTTACGGGCGTTTCGCGAGAATGCCGCCCGCGATTTGCGCAATGTGGACGGCATTAATTATGTATCGCCAATAAAGCATCAGAAGCGCTGCGGCTCTTGCGTGGCATTCGCGACCATTGCAGCCGCAGAGAGTACTTACCAGATCCAGCAGCAATATTCAAACGGCATCGATCTCAGTGAGGCTCATTTATTTTTCTGCCTTGCCAATGCACTTGGGAAAACCTGCGAAACCGGATGGTGGGCAAAGGAAGCTTTGAATCGCTTCAAAGACAATGGTGTGTACGGAGAATCCTTTCTGAAATACGATGAAGCCCTTGCAAGAGAACCGCATTGCAGCGGTTTTCAACTTACACCCGAGTATTACTTCAAAATCACGGGATATGTGGATCTTACTGGACAGCCAGCGTTAATAAAGGAATGGATTGATAAAAAAGGCCCTGTGATAGCTTCTTTCATCGTTTATGAAGATTTCTATATATATAAAGGCGGGGTATACAAGCATGTGGCCGGTGAACGTTCCGGCTCGCATTGTGTGGCAATCATCGGTTATAACGACAGCGAGGGTTGCTGGATTTGCAAAAATAGCTGGGGAACGGAATGGGGCGAGGAAGGTTTCTTCCGAATTTCTTATGGCGAGTGCGGCATACATCTGTGGGCGAATTACGGTATTACAGGCGTCACGGGTATTCGCATAGAGGATCCTCCCGATCCGGATCCTGGTGAATGCACCGACTATGATTGCCCGCCACATCGAACGATGTGAGCGACTCGCTGATATAATCGGAACCATATAAAAAGGGATAGCAGCTTTGATTGAAAGTTATCCCTTTGCTTTTCTTGTAATCGATTATAAAACTAGCATCTGAGTTTGTTGCCCGTTAAGATGCCTATGAGGATGTCCAGATCGGTTATACTTGACGGGGCTAAACATGAGTGGGGGCGTGGCACTTAGCAGCAGTATCCAGGAAGGTTGCGGCTATCGTTTCCAATATGCGGTGGAGGTAACCCCAACCGGATACATGCACTGCACTAATAGGAACACCTAACTGGACATTCCATGGCGCGAAGGATGATATTGTTACTATTGTTGAATTACGGGAATGGTAGCTTCTCAGCAGATAAATAATTTACTGTCTAGCTTTAGATAGACCGATTATTATACTAAAAAGAGAAGCAACCAATGAGTTGTACATATAATTAATCTCTTCGAAAGATTTACCCTGTATTAATAGTTTGAACGCCATTGTTACTAAACTAAAAAGAATGAAAGTTCCGGAAAAATACTTTAAAAATATTATCAATTTATCCCTATTAGTTCGCTTCATACGCATCTAATACCCCTGATCATATATAATATACAGCAAATATTATCTTCCATTATAGTATATAATGTAATATATTCATCTCCATAACATTTTTAGATAAATACACTAATATTAATAGTGTAACTGTGACGGAAAATGATAGAGGCAGGGGATGTGGTCGCTAGAGTGGGGGAACAACGGCTATTCTAGAAATCCTCACATTCATGTAGGAGTAAAAATGTAGGAATTCTCATGAAATCTATTAGCGCCAGAGATATCATGAATGAAGGGGGAGATCATATCATTAGTGATGGTACAGGGTCTTCAAAGTCTGTCGCATTAATGTTACGAAAAGAAGATCAGGTTTGGAAGATCGATTTTTACTCACCAATGAAAAAGTACATAAAATAGACGGTCGTTAAATAACGGCCGCCTTGAATTGTAAGTATACGTTTTTATAGGTTCGGTAGAACGATCTACTGCAAACGACACGCTGCAGTTAGAACGGTACAGCTCTTTAAAAATTTCACACGAATTCTTACTTAGATCTTAACAGTACCCGTTTGTCTGTCTGAAGCAATAAATAATGGATTGCCCGTTTCAGTATGGTTCACTCCTGCATCTGAAGTAAACATGATGCCAATCGAAATCATCAAAAATAATAGTAAGACACTCAACAATAAGCTTAAGGAAAAAGATTGGGAGCTTGAACTTTTCAAAAGCACCACACCCTTTACATGGATATACTTACCATATTCATGATATAGCCCACCAATTATTTGTGTCAAGAGTGAAAACCATGTCAAACAAGTTATCAGTCACATCGTGAATCAGCTACATTTCTTTTGGCTTATAATTTAATTCTCGGAATAGTTCAGTTTGCTCTTTCTTGGATAAATCTCTCCATTGTCCAACAGGAAGGTTACCTAAATGAATATTCATGATTCGGGTTCTTTGCAATCGGCGAACGTTGAATCCTAATGCGGCGCACATGCGGCGAATTTGACGATTTAGTCCTTGTGTTAAAATGATTTGAAAATCAAATTTTGATAATTGAACGACTTTACAAGGAAGTGTTTTTGTACCTAATATTTTGACACCTTCTGACATCTTCTTCAAGAAATCAGGAGTAATTGGCTTGTCTACTGTAACGATATACTCCTTTTCGTGCTTATTTTCAGCACGCAGAATTTCGTTAACAATGTCGCCATCGTTCGTAAGTAGAATTAAGCCCTCTGAATCTTTATCTAGACGCCCAATATGAAAGATCCTTAATGGATGGTTGACGAAATCAACAATATTTCCCTTTACCCCTTTTTCTGTTGTACTCGTAATGCCTACAGGTTTATTTAAGGCAATATAGACATTATGCTGTGCTTCTTTGACTGGAATTCGATGTCCATCTATTCGAACGTCATCCCCAGCTTCAACTTGGCTGCCTATCGTTGCAAGTTCACCATTAATAGTCACTCTTCCATCGGTAATTAAATTATCGGCACCTCGTCTAGATGCTTTTCCTGATTCACTTATAAATTTATTAATACGCATGCTGACACATCCTTAATCAAGGCTTGTTTTATTAGATAATAACTATACTTTATTTTATGGATGAATCACAAACTAATATTTAGAAATAACCGATAAAAGTTCGTTTCTAAGGAAGACTCGTAGTGGACAATTAAATTATATATCGCTATCTTAAGGGGATGTGGAAGATTACGACAATTTCGTACAGGAAATGCACGGCAAGTCATTTTAATCTGCGATAGTATGTTACTCGGAGGAGCACTTCGATAGAAAGGGCTCCAATCACTGTTGGAAAATGAATATAGGGGGAGACAAATGAGACGATATCGTTTAATCTATATCTAGCTATAGATTACTCGAATAGCGCTTTATTTGTTAAATTAATACCATTCGTTGCCGAGTAAGATGTTGGTATCATTAATCTTGTACAAATTGCATAATCGAGAACCGGTGTCTGATCGGCGAGCGTGCTTGTCGTTCTGACTTAAAAGGGAAGATCGGTGTAATACCGACGCGGTCCCGCCACTGTAACGGAGGAGCAGGCAGCTCAACCAGCCACTAATCTACATTGATTGGGAAGGCAGCTGCCGAGTGACGATTCCGGAGCCAGGAGACCTGCCTGTTCTGACAGCACTGCTGTACCTACGAGAGATAGGGAGGTGTTAGATGAACCGTCATGATGTACGATTATGAAGGCGTCTTTCCCTATGTATTATTGTGGGAGGACGTCTTTTATTGTTGTCAGCAGGTGTAACAGGTTAAAACGTGTGCAATTATGCTGTTTGAACGATCTGATGGGTGTAACTGGCGACACGTGGTCAACCACGAAGGAGCTCACATTCATATCGCCGTTCGCCTGAGCAAAGTATTTGATCTTAGGATTAAATACTTTTTTTATTTACTACTGAACGCTTTTACATGAATACGGACTCGCCTCGTAAATGCTGGCCAACGCGCTCAGGAAAGAAGCCGGATAGCTGCAGCAGCATCTGTCCAGCTTTGGACGTGGACGGGCCATTGGTGCGTGAAGTCCATGAAAAATAATGTTGAGGTAAAGGGGGATTCCAATGACCTTGCAGCAGTTGAAATATATTCTGACCATCGTTAGTTGCGGCTCCATAAGCGAAGCGGCAAAAAGGCTGTATATCTCACAGCCGAGCTTATCCAATGCGGTAAAAGAAATCGAGATGGAAGCCGGGATCGAGATTTTCCTTCGATCGTCCAAGGGGATTGCGCTATCAAGCGATGGAGCGGAGTTTCTATCCTACGCTAGGCAAGTCGTGGAGCAAGCCGAGCTTCTCGAACAGCGGTACATGAATCGCAAGCCTTCGAAGAAGCTGTTCTCGATCTCAACGCAGCATTACGCCTTCTCTGTGCAGGCCTTCGTCGGACTGCTGAAGGAGCTTAACGTGGACGAGTACGAGTGTACGCTACGTGAAACACGCACCTATGAGATTATCGAAGACGTACGGAATATGAAAAGTGAGCTCGGAATCATCTATATGAGCGAATTTAACCGAAAGGTGATTCAGAAGATATTAAAGGACAACGGGCTGCAATTTCATCCGCTGTTCCAAGCGGAAGCGCACGTATTTATCAGTGAGGAGCATCCACTTGCCTCCAAGTCGCTGCTGGACATTGAAGATTTGGATGACTACCCGTGCTTGGCCTTTGAGCAAGGCGAATATAATTCCTTTTACTTCTCCGAGGAAATACTAAGCACACGAACGTACAAGAAGAAAATACTGGTCAGTGACCGTGCCACGCTTTTTAACCTGCTGATCGGGCTTAACGGCTATACGATTAGCTCGGGTATACTAAATAAGGATCTGAACGGGGAGCAAATCAAATCTGTACGCCTTCGTACGGACGAGAACATTCGGGTAGGTTACATCGTGAATCAGAAGGCGAGCTTGAGCCAGCTGGCTGCCGCCTATGTGATGAAGCTTAAAACCGTCATTACAGATTTCGGTTATCCGATCTTAAACCAAGAGGATGAGCTCGACTGAGCCCATCCTCTTGAACGTTATTACAGCGTTGCTCTTATTTCTTTGGCTGCTTGGACAAGGTTCTTCAAACTAGCCCACGTTTCCGTGACACCGCGAGTTTTAAGTCCGCAGTCTGGATTAACCCATAGCTTGGAGACTTCGATCTTGTCGAGCATGCGGTTCAGCCCTTGTTTAAGCTCGTCGACGCTAGGAATCCGAGGTGAATGGATGTCGTATACGCCAGGGCCAACTTCAGTACGGAAACCGCATTCGTTAATCGTATCGATGATGGCAAGATCCGAGCGCGACGCTTCGAACGTAATGACATCGGCGTCCATCGCATCGATATCGCGAATGATGTCGCTGAATTGGCTGTAGCACATATGGGTATGAATTTGCGTTTCGGCTTTGACACCGCTGTGTACAAGTCTGAAGGCGGGAATCGCCCAGCTCAAGTATTCGCACTGCCAGTCCGAACGACGTAGTGGAAGCTTCTCTCTTAAAGCAGCTTCGTCGATCTGGATAATCTCGATGCCGTTGGCTTCGAGATCGAGTACTTCGTCACGAATCGCAAGACCGATCTGAAGAGCGCTTTCCTTCAAGCTGATATCTTCGCGAGGGAACGACCAGTTCAGAATCGTTACCGGACCTGTCAGCATGCCTTTGACGAGCTTGTTGGTATGGCTCTTCGCGAACGCCGAGTATTCAACAGTAATCGGCTTGCTGCGGCTAATGTCGCCCCATACGACCGGCGGTTTTACGCAGCGTGTTCCATAAGACTGCACCCAGGCGTTCTCTGTGAAAATAAAACCATCCAAGCATTCACCAAAGTATTCGACCATATCATTGCGTTCGTATTCGCCGTGCACAATGACGTCAATTCCGATCTCTTCCTGCTGCGCGATGCACTCAGCGATTCGGTCAAAGTTGAACTGCTTGTACTGTTCCTCGGTGATGTTGCCTTTCTTGAAGGCTGCACGGTTTGCACGGACTTCAGCCGTTTGCGGGAACGAGCCAATCGTAGTCGTAGGCAACAGCGGTAAATTGAACTTCGCTTTCTGGATGGCTTCCCGCTCAGCGAACACAGGCAATCTCGTGAAGTCGGCATCCGTCAACGCAGCCACTCTCTTTTGTACCGAGTTATCATTCGTAAGGCGCGATGCGCTGAACAGCTTCTCGTTCTCCGTATAAAGTGTGGAGGCTTCAGGGCTCGCTTGTGCCAAGATCAATTTCAGATCTGCAAGCTCGCGTAACTTTTCTTCAGCGAACGCGAAATATTGCTTATTCGCCGCCGTCAGCTTCGTTTCGTGCTTCAGCGTATAAGGAACGTGGAGCAGCGAGCATGATGTGCCAATCACAACTTGGTCTGCATGCTTGTTAATTTCACGAACAAGGGCAACCGTCTGCTTATATTGGTTCTTCCAGATGTTCTTGCCGTTGAGTACGCCGGCGAAGAGTACTTTTTCGCTTGCGAAGCCGTGCTTACGCACAAGGTCCAAAGATTGCTTGCCCTCGACGAAGTCGATGCCGATGCCGTCGAAAGGAAGCGCTTGAAGCGCCTGATAGCAGTCGCGAATATCTCCAAAATACGTTTGTGCGACAACTTTCACACCGCCTTTAGCGGAGAGGATGCCGTTATAAAGCTCCGTGAATAGATCGATATCTTCCACAGTCAAGTCCGTTACCAATGCAGGCTCATCCAACTGAAACCATGCTGCGCCAAGCGTGTTCAACTGGCTCAGGACAGCCTTATAAGCTTCGACGATCGCTGGAACACAATCTTTGGCCTGCTTGGAGCCGGTAAATCGCGCTAGCTTAAGCAGGGTAAATGCACCGATTAGCACAGGTTTGGTTGTGATGCCGAGCTGCTTTGCTTCCGTAAATTCGTCGAACAGCTTCGATCCCGTCAAACGGATGTCAGTCGTATCGTCGATTTCGGGTACCATATAGTGATAGTTCGTGTTGAACCATTTTTTCATTGCCAGCGCTTTAACGTCGCCCTTGTCACCTTGATAGCCTCGTGCCATTGCGAAATACGTCTCCAGGGGGCTTAGGCCGAGCGCTTCGTATCTTTGTGGAACGATCCCAAGCAAGCAAGACGTGTCGAGTAGTCCGTCGTAGAAGGAAAAATCGTTGGACGGAATGAAATCGACACCGTTTTCCTGCTGAAGCTTCCAGTTTGCCGATCTAAGCTGAGACGCCGTTTGCTGCAGTTCTTCCACTGGAAGTATGCCTTTGAAGTATTTTTCGGATGCGAATTTAAGCTCTCTTAGCGCGCCAACTCGCGGATAACCGATGATGGATGTTTTCAATTGTAACAGCTCCTTAAGTGAGTATGTTGGTTTCATTATAGGACGTGGAAGCTGTTATCAATAAATACTTAAAAACTATATAGAGGCATAGTTTTTTGTTATAGTCCAGACAAATAGTCTATCAGACCAATATATTGTGGATTAAAAATATTAATTGAATGGATGCAAGGAGATATTAAATGCAAAATAAGATAGAATTTCCTGCATTATTTTAATTCCTGAGATAAATTCGTTTTTCCAGCGAGATTGAATTTACCAGCCTGCATATTAATTACACTGTATTGGCCAATTTGACGATGAGCAGGTAGAAGGGTACAGTAGAGTTTGGACATCTTAAATGAACATACATTCAAGGAGTAAATTATATGACGGAAAAGGAAAAATCACATGCAGGCATGTTATATCAACCCGGAGATCCTGAGCTAGTAGCAGACCGCGATATGACTATAAAAAAATTACACGATTATAACAATATACACCCGCTTGACCGCGACGTGAGGAAGGCCGCCATACGCGAGCTGCTGGGCAAGACCGGAGATAACTGCGTTGTGGAGCAACCATTTTTTTGCACTTACGGGTATAATACCACAGTGGGGGATAATTTCTTCCTTAATGTCAACTGCAAGCTTATGGACAGTGGGAAAATCACGATTGGAAACAATGTATTTATAGCACCCAATGTTTGCATTATAACGGAAGAACATGCCATGAATGTGGAACAACGGGTGGCAGGGTTGGAATATACACATCCGGTGAATATCGGTGATAACGTTTGGATATGCGCTGGCGCTATTGTATTGCCGGGCGTGACGATCGGTGCGAACAGTATTATTGGCGCGGGTAGTGTTGTTACAAAGGATATTCCGCCAAACAGGTTGGCTGTCGGTAATCCTTGCAGAGTAATCCGCAACTTAAATGATGAATGAATCAAGATTTACTAGGGGTACTGCTAAGATACGTGTAAAATTTATGGTAATTGCAACTGAGGTGTCCGATTCTGGTTCAAAATAAGATGGTTAGTGGAAGGCATCCTGATCGGGGCCTTCTACTAACCATTTTATTTTGAGAGGGGAGCGAAAACAAAACTTCGCTGTACCGACAGCTACCATCGAGAATTGTTTTACACGCTGGGGCTATCGAACGATACTCGCGCGGACGATCAAGAATGGTTCGACTTTACCTATGGCATCATCAAGCCGGAAGGACTGTCTGCTATCTTTATACACTTAACTATCCTGTATGGTCCCTCTTAAAGCGAAATCAATAGCACTCTCGGCATGAATTCTTGTTGTATCATAAACGGGTATACTGCAATCATCTTGCGAGATGAGTAGTGTTATTTCTGTACATCCCAGAATAATGGCTTCCGCTCCTTGCAGCTTAAGATTATTTATGATCTTTAAGTAGGTTTGCTTGGACTCTTCTTTAATCATTCCAAGACAAAGCTCTTGGTATATGATGTCATGTATAGCCAATCGTTCCACTTCATTTGGCACAATTACATCAAGTCCAAACTTTTCAGTAAGTCTGCCCTTGTAAAAGTCTTGTTCCATCGTAAATGAAGTGCCCAGTAACGCAACCTTCTTGATTCCATCTTTAACAATTTGAATTGCTGTTGAGTCTGCGATATGAATGAACGGAATACTTACTGATCTTTCTACTTCTTGAGCCATCTTATGCATTGTATTTGTACAAATGACGATTAAATCTGCTCCTGCCATTTCAAGTTTTTGTGCGGAGTCAATCATCATTCTGGTAGCCTGATCCCAGTTTCCTTGATGCTGTAGAGTCTTGATTTCTTGAAAATTCACAGAATACATAAGACTTTTAGCGGAATTATGACCACCCAGTCTTTCTTTTACATATTCATTAATAATTTGGTAATAAAGCAAAGATGACTCCCAACTCATTCCACCAATAAGACCAATCGTTTTCATTATTAAGCACCTCACTTATTGTTCACATCATTTTCTCACAATGAGTATATGAATACAATAAATGGAGGATATCGCATCTCATGCTGTCATCAGCGGCTTTAAATGGTGACAAGTACTTTTTTAATGAATTGCATCAACAGCTGGTTAGAACGATCATGTTCTTCCCAGAAAGGACCATGGCCACTGTATTGAAATGGGACTAACAGTGAACCCTTGATAAGGTCGTTAATTTACAGTCGACTTGATTTTTTACTTTCCAGACGATGTGTAATACCATTAAACCAAGACTTTCCTCTAATAAGAGGGGCATAACACCAAGTTGTGCCCCCTTATTCATTTCCGTGGAGGACTGTTCGGTAACAAATCAAGGGAAGGAGGTAGTTAAGAGTGATTCAAGAATTAGGGTTTTGTCCAACTGATCGAGTAGTCATAATTAATGCGGATGATTTGGGAGTGACGCGTTCCACGAATCAAGCTATTATGCAAATGTTTAAAAATAATGCCATTACATCAACATCAATAATGGTTCCAGCAGACGCCGCTCTCGATGCAGCGCTACAAAGTACAAAGGAAATGAATGTCGGGATACATATAACATTGACCAGTCACAAAAGTCGTTTCTATAAACCAATAAACAAACTAAATAAGTTTTCTAGTTTAACCAATGAACATGGATACTTCTATGATGAGGTATCCAATTTTGAAAAAAATGCAGACCTAGATGAAGTAAGAATAGAAGTCGAGGCACAAATTCAGACGGCTATTTCATTAGGAATAGAACCAACTCATTTAGATAGCCATGCAGGAAGTATTTTAGGTCTTTATAATAATCGCGATTTTTTAGAAGTTATTTTTTACTTATGCCAAAAGTACGCGCTTCCATTTTGCTTACCTATCCGGATATTGGAACACCCGAGTTTTAGCTCAGAACAAAAACAAATGTTTAGACAAAGGATACATTTAGCAAATCAACTTGGTGTCCGACTGATTGACGATATAGCAGGACTTACTTATCATTTTTCGAGCGAAGAAGGTTATGAAGGAGCAAAAAAAGAACTAATAAAGCAAATTAATAATCTAAAGCCTGGGATTACACAAATCACTACGCATCCATCTATTGTATCAGATGAACTAAAAGAACTGACAAAGTATTATGAAAATCGTGAAATTGAGTATCAACTTTATAATGATCCTGATGTGAAAGAACTGATTAAGAACCAAAATATTAAGTTGATATCCTGGAAAGAAATTCGTGATCTTCAGCGGAACAGTTTTAGTCTAAAATACTACTGAAGGAATATCAGGAAATATAGGGAATTCTATTTTTACCCCCTATGGGAGACATCACAAAAGTGAGGGAGATACAATGAGTCAAACCGCAAATAAATTAGAAAAAGAAATAACAAAAAAAGTACGGATGAAATACCTCTTACATATACCAGATCACTATGAAAAAGAATCCTCGATTAAGTGGCCTTTAATCTTATTTCTTCACGGAGCAGGTGAACGTGGAGATGATCTGGAGTTGGTAAAAGCACATGGAATTCCTATGATAGCAGAACGCGATCCTTCTTTTCCATTCATTACGATTTCCCCTCAATGCCCGGAGGATTCTTTTTGGAATGCTGAACAAGACGGATTGATGGCATTAGTAGATGAGATCATTGCAAACTTCAACGTAGATCCAGATCGGTTATATTTGACGGGGCTAAGCATGGGTGGTTATGGGACGTGGCACTTAGCAGCAGAATATCCAGGAAGGTTCGCGGCTATCGCTCCAATTTGTGGTGGAGGTAACCCCAACCGGATCCATGAACTAATAGGAACACCAACCTGGGCATTCCATGGCGCGAAGGATGATATAGTTCCTATTACTGAATCAAAAAAAATGGTAGACGCACTTCGTGAAAACGGTGGAAATGTCTCTTTCACAATCTATCCTGAGTCGAATCACAACTCATGGACTGAAACATACAATAATTCGGAATTATATAGCTGGTTTCTAGGTCATTCTCTGCACGGTAAATCGCTTTGAAATCGTCACAGATGCTTTACGATCAGATACACGTACCTTATGAGCGATATGACGAGCCGGCTCACTGTGAACAAGTTTCTTACCGAACTGTTTCGGACAAATCAAAGACTGACGGAAGGCCTCCTGCTGACGCTTTTCAGGTAATTGTCCAGCAGCGCACTCTCTCAGAAGCACACCCAGTGTTGGTTTAAAGTTCTTGGTTCTTACGAATTGTGTTCTGGTGGATACCTATCTCTTCAACAAGCATTAACCTTCAAAGAACTAATTTCTTCCCTTTTCAGAATTTAACATAATTGTGAATTGACGGAGCAAGTTGAATGTGATAGCATTGGTTCAACTTAAAACGAAAAGGCTATGATGAGAAATAGTAGGTATTAGGGATCTCACAGAGAGAAGATGGTTGGTGCGAATCTTCATTGATCTTATACTGAAGCAGTCTCGGAGCTGTGAACCGAACAGAGGAATCTTAGTAGGCTTCAACGGAGTTCCACCGTTATTCAGGAAACAATATCGGAGATATCCCGTATTGATAGAGTGCAGAGAAATCTGAAATTAGGTGGTAACACGGACATAATCGTTCGCCCTAAGTTGACAAGAAATAGGTCAGCTTAGGGCTTTTTTTGATTATTTCTTTTCGTTTGAATATTTGCAAAATATTTTCCAAGAATAAATAACAATTGAAATGGAGGTATTGAGCATGGTGAAAATGACACCAGATGAGTTAAGAAAATCATATATTGATTTTATGAAAGGAATAGGGGCTAGCCAAGTGCCCTCTTCTTGCTTGTTACCAGAAAATGATCCCTCAACGTTGTTTACAGGAAGTGGAATGCAACCTATGGTTCCCTATTTATTGGGGGAAAAGCATCCGATAGGTAATGAGATTGCTAATATTCAGAAGTGTTTAAGGACAGTGGATATTGATGAAGTAGGAGATACATCGCATCTGACATTTTTTGAAATGATAGGTCGATGGGAGTTTAAAGCAAATGAAACTAACTATAAGAAAAAGCAAATCGATGCCATTTGGAATTGGCATATTAACGAATTAGGAATTGATCCTGGCAGGCTGTATATCAGTGCTTTTATAGGAAGTGATGATTTGAATATACAGAAAGATACGGAAGCCATTCAAATCTGGTCAGAAAAATTCAAATCAGTTGGTATAGAACCTATCATTGAAGATGATCCCTATCAATATGGGACATCTAGAGGTGGAAAAATATTCTTATACGATGAAAAAGAAAATTGGTGGAGTCGATCCGGAAGTCCATTTGATATGCCTGTTGGTGAACCGGGTGGGCCTGATAGTGAAATGTTCTATGATCTTGAACCAGGCGGTGATTCACTGGATCATCCTGCTTCTGTAAGCGAGAGGTTTTTAGAAATTGGGAACAACGTATTTATGTGTTACAAAAAAGAAAACAAAGGATTTGTAAAAATGCAAAATCCCAATATTGATTATGGAGGCGGATTAGAAAGGGTTGCAGCAGCCCTTAATGGTGACAAGGATATTTATAATACGGCTTTCTTCCTTAATCCCAAGAAAAAATTGATGGAGTTAAGTGGTAAACAATATACTGACGATTTAAAGTCGTTTAGAATCATACTTGATCATGTGAGAGCGGCTACTTTTCTAATTAATGATGGTGCTGAGCCAGCTAATAGTGATGCAGGGTATATAACAAGAAGGTTATTAAGAAGGGCAATTCGTGCAGGTAAAAAAATTGGTATACAAGGAAGATTTGTAGGTGAGTTGTCTGAAGTTTATATAGATGAAGCAACAGCGTATGAAGATTTGATCGGTAACAAAAAGAAAGTTATCGAAATCGTAAATAAGGAAGAAAATCTTTTCTATAGAACATTACAGCAAGGAGAATTTGAAATACAAAAACATCTTAAGAATAAGGGTAAAGTTACAGGTGCAGATGCCTTTTATTTTTACGAAACATATGGGTTTCCCTTGGAGTTAACGGAAGAGTTTCTAACTGAAAGTGGATATAGCATGGAGGACAAGGCGTCTTATATAGAAGCGGCAAAGAAACATGCTGAAAAGAGCAGAACTGCTTCTGCGGGCAAATTTAAAGGTGGATTAGCTGAACATTCAGCAGATACAACTGCACTGCACACGATATCTCATTTATTACTTGCTGGTTTAAGGGAAGTTTTAGGTGATCATGTTCATCAACAAGGAAGTAATATTACTTCAGAACGATTACGGTTTGACTTCAACCATGATGAAAAACTTACGCCAGAGCAAATAGCTGAGGTGGAAAAGTATGTGAATGATGCGATCTCATCAAAAGCAGTTACCTATATTTCAGAGATGCCTAAAATTGAAGCGAAAGAAAGTAATGTTGAAGGGAATTTTTGGGATAAATATCCGGATATCGTTAAGGTGTATACAATCAAAGATAACGAAGGGAAAGTCTGGAGTCGAGAAGTATGTGGAGGACCTCATGTAGAAGATACAACAAACTTAGGAAAGTTCAGTATTAAAAAAGAACAATCTTCTGCTGCTGGAGTTAGAAGAATTAAAGGAGTAATTATTAAATAGTTTCCATATAAAGGAACAATAGCTGATGCTTTAGGATTGCCATTTGTAACAACGATATGAGTTGCCGAGATCCAGGATGAATGATAAATTCGGAAATCGAAGAGGGTTTGACATCGCTTGGCCATTCCGTTGGCGGTACCGGAGCACAGTATTCAAAGAAAAAGCAATTCGGATTAAATTCGAATTGCTTTTTTTATTGCAAGAAAGGAGAACTTATAAAAAACAGAACGAAAATCGAGCTATATGGCGTATGACACTAAATGAAAACTCAGTAGTTACTAGGCATTAAATCGATTTATATACATATGTACAAAATACGGGTTTTGTGTAAATGTCATATGTGAAAAATAAATCTCCGTCACAAAAACCACATTTCTGTCCTTTTAACATAATGAACTTCTATATCATAACAACATCATTATTATCATTACAAAAGAAACAGCTAACTGTGTCTGATTAGCTGTTTCGTATCATGTTCACTCACTTATTTCTTTTCCGATACTGCAAAGTAATTATCTTCATAATCTGCGAAGTTAAATACTCTCCCTGAAGGAAGCTCCATAATATCTCCAACCTTGATGTTTTTGTTTTGCAAATCGCTGTACAACGCATCGAATTGGTCCGTGTAATACATGATGGATGGTGTACCTAGATTCATTTCAGGGTTCATCTTGGCAATAAGTTCTTTATTATGCAGCACAATGCTCGTTCCAGCACCTTTAGGAGCGACTTCGATCCATCTCATTGGACCATTGGTTTCATCTGCGATGACCTCGAAACCCAGTTTTTCTGTCCAAAAATCACGGGAAGCTTCTTGGTTATTCACATACAACATGACTTGGCCAATTTTGTTAATCATCTCTTAATCACTCCTCTTTTTGGATGGATAAATGCCATTCTTACCTTTCGTTATCAAGCTATACCGTCCTCGCAAATACAGGACTATTATTGTTTTACATCATTTTTCGGTTGTAAACAACTCTAGTCCAGAAGAAAATAGCACTGCCTATTAATAAGATGGTAGATTGCCATCCCGCTTCGCCTTTTGCAAAAAAGTCATACAGTGACCAAATTAATAATGCTGTAGTGTAAAACATAAAAGCATTTTTAGCGGATTTCTCGTTTTGATACTTTTCCATTTCATCTGCTTTGCGAAATCTCAATTTGCATTCTCCTTAAAAACAAATAGTTTATCAACAGTGGTCTGAAGACTAATCGATAATTTGAATGCCAACGATAAGGTCGGATCGTATTTATCATTTTCAATGGCATTAATGGTTTGCCTAGTAACCCCGCATGTAACTGCAAGTTGCTCCTGGGACATATTCATACTACGTCTTATGTCCTTGATATAGTTCTTCAATGAACAATCACCCGTCTTGTATGATGTAAAAAACATTTTACATTTAAAATTATAAAATGGCCTAGTTAAAATGTCAAATAGTCTTTACATTTCATCTATTCTTCACCATCGATTTTTCGAATACTCCCCCTCCATTCTGAATCAGTATTCCATCTTCAGTTACAACGCTTCTTTATTTACAATACATCCAAATAAGAAAAATCTGCATGCTCGGTCCGCTCATAGCGAATGTCGTTTATTTAAGAGGTTTCTCCCCCTTACCTTCGTACATGATTTCATATTTACTGGGTACGATAATCTGTGAATACGGAATCAGATGTTCAAAGGTGTGATCTCATGTCATTCTACAGTGAATCCATAAGAAACAAACTAAAGGAAATCTTGCATTCAGGCGACGGATTTGTTGTCAGAGGCATCGGAAAATCCTTTGCCGTCAGCTATGTTGCAGGCATGGTTGATATCCATCAACTGAACATGCATGTGTTAGAATGCTTAACCGATAAGGGACCTGTCGAATCCATCGAGAATGTTAGGGAATGGATTGCTATTGGTGAGTGTGAAGTGATGCCTTCCCTGCATGAAGCCACAGAGAAGCTCCTGAGCGGATACGCTGTTGTCTCGTTAGCAGGTACTCCCCATATTCTTGTGGTCAATGTGATGAAAATACCTACTCGAACACCCAGTGTTCCAACGATTGAGTCGACCATCTACGGTCCTGCAATTTCCTTCACAGAGTCCATGGAGCTAAATATTGCCCTGCTTAGATCGTATATCTCAAGCGAGAATCTCATTCAAGAATCCATACAGCTTGCTACAGAGACTAATACGAAAACCAATATCTTTTACATGATGGGTACCGAAACGAATCCCTTCATCGACACTATTCGCTCGCGAATGAAAACCTGTCGATTCAAAGGCTTAATTGGAAGTCCAATGCTGCTTCAATTGCTGCAGGATAATCAATACTCCTTATTTCCAGAAATGAGCCTGTCCGAACGTCCGGACGTCGCAGCTCAAGCGCTGCTTGAAGGCAAGATAGTCATCTTTGTTGAAGGGAATGCTCAGGTCATCATTGGACCGAACAGCTTCTTTGATTTTTTCTACTCCATTGAGGATCGATATTCGCTGTGGGGAGTCGGTATCTTTAATCGAACCTTGAGAAGCATGGCTTTTTTTATATCCATTTATTTAACGCCGCTATATGTAGCAGCACTCACCTTTCATTATCAGATGATACCGTTAACGCTAATCGTTCCCTTGATTGAATCTCGCACCACCATTCCGTTTCCCCCTTTGCTGGAGACGTTAATCCTAGAAATAACGATTGAATTGCTAAGAGAAGCAGGCGCAAGGCTGCCAACCAAGGTTGGACAAACGATGAGTATCGTTGGCGCTATCGTGGTTGGGCAAGCTGCAGTAGCTGCAGGCTTCACAAGCAACACGCTAATCATGCTTATCGCTCTAGCAGCCTTAGGAACCTTTACAACACCCAACTATCGCATGGGCGCCACTCTTCGAATCATCCGCTTCCCCATGCTGATCGTTGCCGGAACCCTTGGATTACCGGGTATCGCATTCTTATCTGCTCTGATCATCGTTCATCTCCTACGAATGACGAGCTACGGGAAGCCTTATTTATTTCCGATCTATCCTCCGAACAAGGATGGATTCATCAATAACATGCTGTTGACCGCATCTTCTCTTTTTCGTTTCCGTACGGATCTGACCAAAAATAATAGAGCTTCCTTCAGAACAGCAGCAAGACGATGGTTTAGTTCAAATGAAAAGGACGAATAACGATGAAAATCAATGATGTCCCGAGGAAGAATTTACAGTTCCATGCCTTTCTCTTGTTCTTCGCAATAAGCAGCGCGCAGATCGGTGTAGGTATCTTCAGCTTTCAGCGGTCCATCTTTCAAGCATGCGGCCATATTGCATGGATCGCGGTCATCATTGCCGGGCTCATTGCACATTTGATTCTCTGGTCGATCATTAAAATATTGCAGAAATATGAGTCCGCTGATTTGTTCGGCATTCATTATGATATCTTCGGCAAGTATGCTGGTGTCGTACTGAATATTTTGTTTCTCTTTCAATATATTTGCACTATTGTGGCCATCATGAGAAATTACATCGAGATCATTCAGGTGTGGATCTTCCCAGATATCCCTTCTTGGGTGGTAATCATTTTGTTGTCGATTCTCACCTTCTATACGAGCTCTGGCGGGATTCGGGTTATTCTTGGCGTATGTGTGATTCAATTCACCATCATTCTGATGACAGTACTATTGTCCTTCTCTCCCCTAGAATATGCGGTATGGAATCAACTGCTTCCTATTGAGGTCGACAACATCAAGGAACTTATAAACGGGGTCATGAGGATGGGCTTCAGCCTTGCTGGATTCGAAGTTGTTTGGTTCTTGTATCCATTTGTTAGAAACAAACAAAAGGCAATGCTGCACGCTCATCATAGTCTTGGCTTCACTAATATTGTCTATCTCTTTTTAACCATCGTCTCTCTTGTTTATTTCTCTGCAGATCAGCTGCAGGAAGGGCTATGGCCTTCCATCGATATTCTGAAGATTGTGAAATACACCTATTTGGAGCGAATAGAGTTTATTGTGATATCCATTTGGATGGTGGTGACAATGTCAGGATTAGCGCTCTTTATCTGGATCATAGGCAGAGGCTGCAAGCGAATGTGGAACCTTAAACCCAACATGATTGCGATTATTACACTGATGCTTGCTTTTGTGGCCAACATCAATATAGATGAACATGTCGAGATCAAGCAATTGAATGCGTTCATAGGCATGCAGGTCATTGCCTCAACCTTTATCTATCCCGTGCTTCTCAGTTTTATTGTGATGATTGTCCATTCCTATAGACAGCGGAAAAATAATGAAGGAGGCCAACAGCATGAAAGCATGGAGGACATTTAGCGTCGCGCTGATCGCCATATCCATGCTGACAGCCTGCATGAAAACCAATATTATCGAGGAGATATCCATCGTTGTTGCACTTGGATTTGATGTGAACAAAGATCAGACCTTTCGTGTAACCTCAAGCTTTTTGGAATCTCAAACCGAACCAAAATTAAATAAAGAACGAAGCGTGTCCGTTCATACGAAAACAAGCCAAGGCGCTCAGCAATTATTTACTCAAAGAGTCGGATACGAGCTTGCATATGGTCAAATACGAGTACTGCTGCTTGATCCGAAGCTCTTCGAGGCCCAAAAAGCGAATGAGATTCAGCTGCTAAGCCGCGATCCTCTATACGGTGATATGATCAAGATCGTGATAGCAGACCAAGGTGCAGCTGATATCCTTGAACATCGCTACAACTCAATCCCAAACATAGGGACATATCTCAACAATATGTTAGACCATAACACCAATAAAAGTTGGAGCCCTGTTATGACTATGCACGAATTCTCAAAAGACAAGAGTGAGGACTTGTATCGTGAAAAGGTCATTCCAATCATGGAGCGGCAAGGAGAGGAAATTGAAATAACGGGTTCGGCTTTGCTTCAAAACAGCCAAATTGTGGGCAGAGCAAGCGCGCAGGAGTCCTTTTATATCAAATCACTTAGAGGAGAGGATGCTGAGTTTCCTTATGAAGTCTTTTTTACGAAGCAACAGCTAATAGAAAGCGGCATGATCCATCACTTTCCTCGAAACGAGAACGTGCAAGATGTAAGTCTGGCATTCAAGATCATTAACAGCAAGGGCCATATTCACGTCACCGACCTTGATAAGCTGGAGTTTAAGGCGACTGTCAATGTGGAAATTGATATCCAGGGCATCTCGGAATATTACAACTTCCAGGATTCAAGAGCCATTGCAGCGTTGAAAAAACAATTGCGTTCTACCCTTACCACTCATTTGCAGCAGGTGTTGGATAAAATAAAACAGGTGAATTCCGACTGTGTCGGCTTCAGTGAGCGCTATCGAAGCATGATCCCCCATTCCAAGCTGCAGCAAACAAATTGGATAGAACTCTTCCCTACTTCAACCTTGCAGGGAGATGTCAACATTAAGCTGATTCGCACAGGGACGAAGGAATGAGGAGAATGCTCTGCATGCTCCTCTTTCATACGGAAAAGCAAGCATAGCCTATGGACAGCAATAAAATAATGAACAATAGCGCAATACTTACCCTTATCACTTTTCTCATCATTACCTCCGGTTGTTGAACAGGGTGGATTCCGTTCCAATTGTCGTCATCCTCATCATATAACAAGGAGATGTCCAAAGGGTTATGAAAAGATTAAGCGATTCATAGCTGCGATAACTTGACGAACCTCTTCCGCTTATTTGGATTGCGTTGATAGGATATGTTGTTCCTGACAGCTGTCTATTTACGTCTTCAAAGGTGATTAGGCGTAATCCGATGAGCTCAATTCTTTATATGACCGTGACTTTTGACAAGTCTGCAACCCATAAGCTTTTGAGCGCAGCATAGGTCAGCTTATCCATTGTTGCGCCGTCAAAGCAGACGGTTTTGAAGTCTAGGTAAGATTTGTTGGTTACGGAAAAAGGCAGACGGAAGGAGACATTCTTGAGTGTCGCTCCCCTAAACGAAGCGTCATTCAGTGCAGATTTGTCAAACTTGACACCAATGAAGGTCTGTCCCTCAAAACACATTCCACGCAGGTCAGATTTATTGAAATCCACCCCACTGAAGACACATCGATTAAAAATGGTTTTCTTTAGGTCAGTCTTGGTCAGCGTAACGTCAGTCAACGTAACGTCTGTGAATGCAGCACCTTCTAACCCTGATATGCTGAAGCTGGTACGTACAAGGATTGATTTATTGAATCTTGCCCCCGTAAGATCAGAGTTCGAAAAGCTGCAGTCTGTCAGATTGGCGCTGTCAAAATTGGCTTCCCTTACATTGCTGGTTGAAAACGAGGTTCCGGTCAAGTCAGCTCCGGCAAAGTCGGCTCCGCACAACGCGGCCACTTTGAATTCGCCTTTGTGTAAAATAACGCCCGCGAAGTCACTCTCTTGCAGATCGATCGCACGTAGGTTGATTCGCACCTGGCGCTCCAGCGAGCGGGAGAGATTCGCCACCTCAAGTACCGTTTGCTCAATATCTCCGATACTGTCAATTGTCATCGCAAAAGCCGTATCATCATCTTTGCCCTCCGCTTTAAGATCATGATATCGCTCCTGCAAATCAGAGAGCAGGTCAGCCTTTAATTCGTCGACAGTCTTTACCCCATCGTACGGTGTAAAGACGCTGTTCAGATAATCCGTTAGCTTCTGATTCATGCCATCCATCTCCTTATAATAAGTTTTCTAATACGCGCTTGGCATACTCCCAATTCCTTTTATTGCGGGTGTAAGTGTCCCGGCCTTTGTTCGTAATCCTGTAATACTTGCGTCGTCCTCCCTGTGTCTCATCGCCCCAATACCATTCGATATCCCCATCTGCCTGAAGACGCCGGAAGCTCGAGTACATCGTTGCTTCCTTCAACTCATATTCGCCTCCTGAGCGCTCAGCAATCAGCTTGACGACCTCATAGCCATAGCGATCAGCTTCGGACAAGAGCCGTAAAATCATCGTATCCGTATGTCCACGCAACAGGTCGGACGTGATCTTGTTCTCGCTCATTCAATCACCTCCACATTTGCATGATACATCATATTACTATGACAGTCAAAGTACTAGTTCGGTTAAATCTTATTGAAGAAATACATGCGGAGTATTCCGATCTCAAAAGCCTAATCAAAATCCCAAGAACAGAACGGGAGGCAGAAGGTCCAAATACGACAAAGAAGCTCCTCTTTGACCGTTGCAAGAGGAGCTTCTACAAGAATTCAATTTTTTTCCTAGAAAGAGTATTGCCCTAAAGCGAGCTTGATGCTTCATTCAACCATGCAGCAAGCTGCTTCGCATCATAGGTTTGATCCTTTTTCAGCTTCATCGTTTTACGCTCTTCCGGGCCCGTAAACAAGGCTTCTGGCAGTCTCACATTTGCAGCATGAAAGATCGTAAAGCTAACGGCATTCTTCGAAGTAGAGATGACGGCAGCATATTTCCCATTTTTCAGAAAATGAGGCTTCTTATACTGGATTCGTTCGGTTACACTAGGTATGGCTTGGTGAACAATGCCCCGAAGTTCTAACGCCTTCTCCTTTTGCCATGGCTCCGTGATCGCTTCAATAAATTCCAATACCTCTTGACTCATCAAATAGCTCCCCTTTTCCATCCATTATTATTTTCTTCAACTTCTATACACATCTAATTGGCTCTTAAATTCATCTTCCGTTATTCATTCATGGACATCTTGCTTTTGTCATGAGCATAAACAGCATCTGCATGTCCTCCTATTAAAAATTAGAAAAATGTTCGAGCTTCTTCCAAGCTTCTTCCTCTTTCTAATAAGACGACGAACAACAAGATAGGATATCGACATGTTCAAAAAATAAATATAACCTCTTATTGCTCACAATCAGCAGCCTTTTTCATCAACAGCTCCTGTTCACGCGTATTCTGAGTCATTGCAGCAGCCCGTAACAACGCTTCTCGAGCTTCTTCCTTACGGCCAAGCTTCATCAAGAGTTCTCCTCTTACACTTGGCAATAGATGATAATCCTTCAGATATTGATCCTGACTGAGCTCATCGATAAGCTGCAGGCCGTATTCAGGGCCGAACGCCATAGAGATAGCGACAGCTCGATTAAGCTCCACGATGGGAGACGGAGCCACTCTAGACAACGCTTCGTAAAGGGCGGCAATTCGCGTCCAGTTCGTATCATCAGGGGTCGGCGCCTGCGCATGGCAAGCTGATATGGCGGCTTGAAGAGCGTAAGGACCCCATGTTCTGCCCAATCTTTGACTGCGCTCAAGTGCTTGTAGGCCGCGGTGGATCAAGAGCCTGTCCCATTGGGCTCTGTGTTGATCCATTAAGAGGACCGGATCTCCTGTAGGACGAACCCTTGTCTTAAGCCTGGAGGATTGGATTTCCATAAGAGCAACAAGCCCATGGACTTCCGGTTCCGAAGGGGCGATCTCTGCTAGCACGCGTCCTAGTCGGAGCGCTTCTTGGCACAATACGGGCTTAAACCACTGCTCGCCTGATGTAGCAGAATACCCTTCGTTAAACATCAGGTAGATAACTTCTAGCACAGTACTCAGGCGTTCCTTCAGCTCAGCGCCTTCAGGCACTTCAAATGGAATCTTCACGGCGCTCAGTGTTCTCTTCGCTCTTACGATTCGCTGAGCGATCGTGGATTCTGGCACGAGAAAGGAGCGGGCAATCTCATTTGTACTCAGACCGCACAGCAGCCGCAAAGTTAATGCAACTCTTGCTTCCTGTGACAGAGAGGGATGGCAGGTCATGAAGATCAGACGAAGGAGATCGTCACCGATCTCCCCATCTATAGCTCCATCTATGTCTTCTTCTGTCACCCATTCGAGTTGACGTGATAACTCAGCGTACTTCTGACCACGCACCTTTGTTCGGCGGATTAGGTCGATCGCGCGCCGCTTGGCTGTCGTCATCAGCCAAGCTCCAGGATTGTCTGGAATGCCTAGCTCTGGCCATTTTTCAAGTGCAATGACAAGAGCATCTTGAGCAAGATCCTCTGCGAGCGATACATCTCGCATCATGCGTGTCAAACTCGCAATCAGCTTGGCGGCTTCAATGCGCCAAATGGCATCAATCGTTCGGTGAATATCATTCGTCACGAGCGCTGCTTCTCCATAAGCTGCTTGCGAAGCTCTGCTTCCTTCGATAAGAATTCAGCGTCACTGGTGAGATCTTCTGATTCATAGACTTGACGAAGCTCAATTTCCCCCTGGCCAAATCCATGCGGATCAGGCATGCGAAGCGCCCATTCGATCGCTTCTTCTCTTGACTTCACCTCGATAAGTGTATAGCCTGCGATCATTTCCTTCGCTTCGGTAAATGGACCATCCACCACCTTCGGCTTGCCTCCAGGTTCAGGGTAAGAGATTCGAATGCCGCTTGAGCTTGGCATTAGACCATCACCTGCCAGCATCACACCTGCCTTGACCAATTCCTCATTATACTTGTGCATCGCTTCAATAAGCTCTTGGCTAGGCAGTTTTCCTGCTTCTGAATCGGTTGTCGCCTTTACAATCATCATAAATCTCATATCTTTATTCCTCCCATCATGTCATGAAGCGTGAATCTGATGATTCGTTTCGTTAGTCATAACTGTCATGGATTGCGCCCGCTTCTATATAAGCAACGAATAAACCATCATGAAATCGACAACCACTCGAAAATATTTTTTAAAAACTTTTTTCCGAATATCAGCTTACGATTCATTGAAGAACGAGATCAGTTCTGCTGCAATCATCTTCGCATTCAGCTTTTTCGTGTGCCCGAGCCCTTTTTTGCTTAATAACCTTGCACTTGGGAGCACATCAGCAAGCGCTTGCGCACCATGTCGCAGTCCCTCCGGGCTCTCTGTTCCTTGCAGCACAATCGCTGGCATCGTAATCATGCTCCAATCACTTGCGCGCAAAGGCTTGCCGTTCATGTACCCATCGCCTAGAGCAGCATCATACGGAAGCGTGTGGGCAACAGCCATCAGCTTATCCCAGACCCCAGGCATGATGCGCATCATACTCACGATAAAGGATGGAGCTCCCATTCCCTGCATCATGAAGTAGCGAATCGCTTCAGCCCGACGATTGGTAGCAATCAGTTCCATGACATGATTCTTAAAGTCTTGTGGTGGCTTGCGATCATTCGGATTGACGATAAATGGGGGCTCATGAAGCGCCAACTTGGTCATCTTAACGCCGCGCGTAGCAGCTCGCAAAGCAAGGATTGCGCCAGATGAGAGTCCCCATACATAAGCAGAACCGCCTGCCTCATCTATAACAGCCTCCAGATCTTCAATCTCTCGTTCAACAGCATAAGGCTTCGTGTCGCTGCTATCGCCACGGCCACGGCGATCATAGCTGTACACCGTAAAATGATCAGCCAACAACTGAGCCAGCTGTACTTGAGCAGGAAACTTTCGGTAGCCGAAAGCTCCAGTCACCAACACCAGCGCAGGTCCTTTTCCGATCTTGTCATAGGTAATCGTGGTGCCATCTTTCGACATCGCAATGTTCATCGTAACTCTCCTTTGTTATATCGAGATATCGGGTGTCATTTTTGCTTCTATATAGAACGACGAACTGCAATTGGCCATATCGACAAGATATATAGATTTTTTAAAAATTTCTATAGTCCCTGTAATGTAAAGAAAACAACACGAAATTGGAGAAAATAAACAATGGAAGAACTTACTATCGAATCATAAAGTAGATTGTGGCTGCATTCAAGTCCTAATCTCTTGATGATTTTTACAGCCAACCATTCGATTGTGCACACAAAAAAGCCTCCTCGCTTGATAGCGGGAGGCCTTGCGGCAACTGCTTTATTCCATGCACGGCTCCTATGGATACCGAATCTAACGTTAAATGAGGTAAAGGATTGCTTCATGCCGACTTATAGAGCCTGCAGCCCTGCTGTGTTCAAGAAGTTCCACGGCTTGTTATAATGCGGCTGGAAGAAGAAGTCCACAAAGCCAAGCTGGTCGATGGTCATCTTGTTTTGAATACATACGGAGATTGTATTCACAGACTGCGTGAGATCCGCCTTCGACATGAGCTGCGCACCAACGATACGACGGGTATCCGTCTCGTACACAACCTTCAGTGTGACTTCATTGTACGTCGGCATAAATTCAGGGCGATCGTTTTCTTGGATTGTTACGCTTTTCACATCCATGCCCATGTCAAGTGCTGCCGTCTCCGTCAAGCCTGTCGATGCGATGTTGTGATCATAGATCTTGATGCCGGACGTGCCTTGCGTACCCATATAAGCGATCGTCGGCTTCATCAGGTTGCGTGCTACCAATGTACCCATTCGAACGGCGTTCGTAGCCAGCGGAATGTAAGCATGCTTCCCGGTTGGATTATAGACAATCGCACAGCTGTCTCCAGCAGCATATACATCCGGCTTGCTTGTTCTCATATATTCATCTACGATTAGAGCGCCATTGGGCATCATCTCAAGCTGTCCTTGGAACAGCTCTGTATTTGGCTTGAAGCCAATACAGAGAATAACCAAGTCGGCCTCGTATTCGCCTTTTGTTGTGATGACCTTAGCCACTTTGCCATCTGTGCCTTCAAACCGTGTCACGGTTTGGCCAAGTGCCAGCTGGATGCCATGTTCCTTCAGACTGCTCTCCGTTTGCTCTGTAAATTCAGGATCCAAGTATTTGCTAAGAATGCGATCCGTGCTGTCAATAAGCGTTACTTTTTTGCCATTCATCTCAAACGCTTCGACCAGCTCAATGCCAATGTAGCCTGCACCGACAACGACAATCTTAGATGCGGTCTTTGCTTTTTCAATAATCGTGTTCGAATGATTAAAGTTCTTGGACAATAGGATATTATCCAAGTTAGAGCCTTCAATTCGCGGCAGGATTGGCCAAGAGCCCGTCGTAATAATAAGCTTATCATACGTATCGTCGGATTCGGAATCAGAAGCAAGGTCACGAACACGCAGGGTTTTCTTCTCTGTGTCCACCGCGATAACGTCGTGGCGCATCTTCGTCACAACTCCAAGCTCAGCCAGATGCTCAGGCGAAGAATAGAACAAGCCATTCGGGTCTTCTATGACTCCACCGACATATAAAGCAATCCCGCAGGATAAAAAGGAAATATTGTCATTACGCTCATATACCGTTATTTGTGCCTCTGGGTACAATTTCGCTGCGTTTACAATAGCTGCTGTTCCTGCATGGGTACATCCGATTACTGCGATTTTCATCTGATTGTCCTCCTTGTGTGTCGGTCCTTCGCTCTGTATGATGCTGGACCGTTTCTCCTATCCAAATTGTGTTTGTGAGCACATTCACTTTCATCTGCATAATTATATGTGAATGATTTCACCTTCTAAAGTAAAACAATCTGCTTGTATCAATGTAATGTCATCTGACACAAGCCGAATCAAGCTGTATTCGAGGAGATTTCTCTTTTTCTCATACCTGCCTTCGAATATGTGAGTTACATCACCTTAATCACTGGATTTAATGTGACATATTTCACACCTGCCTGTTGCAACCATCATATAGCAAATCGCGGTTCATTTCAATCCCTTATTTCAAACCTTTTCATTGTTATTTTTTCCAACCCGCTCCCCTTCTTCTCAAACATACAATCATGTTGTTCTTCGAATACACTTGACCTTAGGTCTGACCTAAGGTGTATGGTAGAGGTACTAATCACGCATTGCTTTATAGGAGAGACGCTTATGAAAAAGGAAATCACCATCAGCGAGCTAGCCAGGCTCATGAACGTGTCTGTTCATCAAATTCGTTATTTTGAAGAAAAAGGAGTGCTAGAGCCCGCTTATATCGACAACAATCAATATCGCATGTACAATACAGACCAGATGTACGATCTGTCGCATATCCTCATGCTTCGCAAGCTGGGCATCTCCGTTCAGGATATTAAAGCCTGTATGACCTCCTATGATGCCGAACAATACGAGCAGATATTCAAGCAGTCCTTGCAAGAGCTTGAAGCTGAATTACTGCGTTTAACAAAACTTCAGCATTTTATTCGCAAGGTGCTCCATGAGCATCAGCACACTCGCACACATTCTCAGAACTATGAAATCAAGAATAGAGCAGTGACCTATCTTCAGCCTTGGGTGCGCCTTCAACCTCACGAGGAGCTGCATGCCAGACGGTTGGCCGAGCAGGCGGATTCGATGCCTAATCTCTTTGAAGCTGATGTGCATTATATATGGGACGAATCAGGTACTGTCATCATGGCTTTTGAAACCACTGAGCCAAGCGATTGCTGCCTGACTAACGGAAACTATCTGTCCTATCATATTCAGATCAGGGAGGAGAAGGACTTGGAGCCAATCATTCAGCAGTTCTACGATGATGCAGCCGCGATGACCTATCACCTAACTGGTCCATTAGTGCTTATTGAAAAATCCTATCTATCTCTTTTCAGCAAAAACAAGCTTCATTACGAGCTCCTATCTCTAATAAAGCCATAATGTTTGGCGAAAGGATGGACATTCCATGTCGAAGCATACGCTGCCTATTCGGATCGAACCGATGCTGTCGAATCATATCCCTGCTGTGAGCCAATTGCTTGCATTAGGATTTATCGCCAAATTTCAAACAAGAGCGCATCTTACTGATCATGAGCTCGCTTATTTTTTTCAGCAGCTGCTGAGCCTCTACCCTCTTGGCCCGCAATCACATCGCCTCGTCGCCTTGCAAGAGGGTGTCGTTATCGGCACGATGTGCCTAATGTGGAAACACCCTGATCAAACGCCTATTAAGCACGGCTTCCCTGCATTAAAGAGCTTCCGACCTCTTAGCAAGTGGACGGTCTTGAAGCTGCTTGTAGGCTTGCAGGCGCTAGAGCACAAACCGTCCGATAACGAATGCTATATTAGCGATATTACGGTGCATCCCGAGTATCGAGGCAAGGGTGCAGGCACTTGCCTCCTGCAGTATGCCATGCAGATCGTATTTAGGGAGCCTAGTCTTCAGGTGCTGAGCCTGCATGTCTCCAAAAAGAATAGACGAGCGGAACAGCTGTATGAACAGCTAAACTTTCGCAAACATTCCACACTTACAAATTTCGCAAGTGGATTATTGTTTAAAGAGCCCTTATGGCATTACATGCTGCTTCATGTGAAGACCACCACTGACGTCTAGTCAGTCCCCAATATTAGTGAAAATAAGGAGTCATTATGGTAAAAAAGTGGATAGTCGTTATAACTGCCCTTGTGTTGATGATCGGCAGCGCAGGATTGTATGTTGTCACCCAGCATGATTACAACATGGTGGAGCAAACCATCGAGATTCCCACGCCTGACGGAAAATTAACGGGCATCTTTGTACTGCCTAAGGAGCATACAGAAAAGGTAGGCTTGGTCCTATTTATCCATGGAGACGGCCCTATTAATGCCACGCATGATGATGGATATAAGCCGTTGTGGGAGAAGCTAGCTTCGATCGGCTATGCTTCCTTGTCGTTGAATAAGCGAGGAATTAACGGATCGGCTGGCAATTGGCTTGACCAGAGCATGGAGGAGCGTGCGGAAGAAGCGAATCAAGCGATTCTTTGGGCGAAGCAGCAGCCCATGATCGATCAGGAACGAATTGGCGTATGGGGAGCAAGCCAAGCAGGCTGGGTCATTCCTAAGCTGGCCAAGAAGGAGCCGCTTGCATTCAGTATACTAGTATCCCCTGCGATTAACTGGCTGACGCAAGGACAGTATTATACACGAAGCCACCTGGCCAAGGAAGGTGTATCCGAACAGGAGATTCAAGCTCAATTGGCATTGGATCAACAAATCGTGGAGCTATTAAGAAGGCATGCTCCGTATGAAGAATATCAACAGGCTGCGCAGCAAAATAAACGCATGACGCGGGAAAAATGGACTTTTGTGAGCAAAAACTTCTTATCGGATGCTACAGAAGATCTTCATCATTTCCGTACCCCTGTGCTGCTATTGCTCGGCGAGGACGATATCCATGTCGATGTCAAGGAAACAGAGCGAGTGTATCGCGAGATCATCCCCCCAGAGCTGCTAACAGTCACTGTATTTGCAAACACCGAGCATTCGATGTTAAGCACGAAGACAGCGGAATCAGAGCTTCGAGCGTGGCTCATTAGTTTATTTGCCCCAAGGCAGATCACAGTGCAAGGCTATATGGAGCAGATTGAAGCGTTCCTTCTTGCGTTAGAGAAGCAGTGAACGCTTTATCCCAACGACTCTACGAACATGCGAATCAATCTGGTTCGCATGTTTCCTTTTTCATTTGAGTTCTGTCAGCAGTCGTAAGAGACGATCAGTGAAAATAGGCGCTCGTCTAGAGCCCAGCACGACTTTGTAAAACTTGGAGTGCTCGGCAATATGCTCAAGCAGTCGAAGCAGCTTCAAGGAATCCTGGATTTCTGCTGCACTTCCCTCATCAGGATCGCCATTCATCGCAAGCACAATGTCATGAATCATCTCGTCAGACATCTTGTTAAGCACCTATAATTTGATTTATATGCTGTTGATCATCTTACCGTTTGTATATTATTTCCATTTCTAATTCCAAGTTATGATGTTGACCTCTTCGTTAAGAAGTCAATATTATATGTCAACATAAATATTATTATGTTACTAACTAAAAGGTTCAGCCCCACTAAGATCTACCGATAACCTCATCGACCTTAATGGGGCTTGCCTATCATCATCCTGTATCCGATCATTTCGATGTGTGCAAACGGATTGACGGTACTACAAGCGGTCATATAACGGAATCTAGCATTAATTAATGACATTAAAAATAATAATTAATCACATAAAATACCTTCAAAATCCTATCCTCTAGTTAACACAGCATTAACTATTTACAGGAAGCTTCTCTTCGATCACTTCATTGTTGGCTAGGCGAATCCAAGTGTCAAAGGATCGTTCCCCTTCTCGCAATTGAATAATTCTCGCTCCACGTTCAAAGTCATCTCGTCCATAGGTGCTGTAGCCAGTAGCACGCCCATAACATAAGCGAATGCCGTACAGGTCACCTGCATAATCGTTCAGATGGTCATGTCCGACGAATGTTCCTGCAACGTCACCAGACTCAATCATTTGCGTAAAAAGCCCGGTATTGATTTTGGGACTGCAAACGTTTTCAAGTTTGTTGCCGATACAAGAACCTTTTTCCCATACTTCTGTATATTCAGGCAGTGGAATATGGAAAAAAGCTAGCGCTGGAGTTGGCTCTTGTCCTGACTTCGCCCGCTTCATTGCCTCATCTGCATACCACTGAATCTGAGAACGGTGGATCCATTCGTATCCGCCAACCGCCTCAATAGGCGCATAGCTTCCTGAATCAAGGAAGTACAACGTATGTACGAGCTGTTCCCCTTCACGATCGAATACCGATAGCGTGTAGTTGCCTACTCCGTCGAGCTCCGTAGGGCCTGCTTCAGCCAGATTGTACGCATAGGTCTGCGCAATCTCCATCAATTCCTCACGTGTTGCGCCTGCTTCCGAATCATGATTGCCAAAGACAAACGCAAACGGCTTCGCTGCCCGTTCTGCGAAGTCAAGCACCTCACGGAAAGAAGCCTTCACATCCGCGCAATGCGTGGAATCAACTAAATCGCCTGTAAACACAATAAGATCAGGCTGCTCTTCCTTCAGAACTAGATCGAGCACCTTTCTTGTGTGCAGATCTCGCTCATCTCCATTTCTCCAGTGCACATCGGTAAACTGCACAATCTTGAACGTACCATCTTCTCTAAAGCGTAATGTCGATTTCAAGCGGACTCCCTCCTTGTCAATGTGCCTACATTTTACACCTATTCCTTTGCCGTGTATATTCCTTATTTATCACACATGGAGGTGAAATGTAAAAAACCAGCCTAGATCTATCGATCAGACTGGTTCTATTGGTTCTTATCCATTATGCGAGACTAGGATGAAGCTAGATGCCTAAATCAATATAGGCTTGTCCTTATTCCTCGTCCAAATCAACGTTATGATACACCTGCTGCACGTCTTCGAGCTCTTCAAGCGCATCGACCATTTTTTCAAATTGCGTGCTTGCATCGCCATCGAGCGTTACATCATTTTGCGCCAGCATCGTCACTTCGGCTACTGTGAACTCCGTAATGCCTGCATTCTTGAACGCTTCTTGCACGACATGGAACTGGTCTGGCTCCGCGTATACGATAACCGTCTCTTCTTCCTCTATTACATCACGCACATCCACGTCCGCTTCCAGCATCAGCTCAAGGACCTCGTCTACAGACTTCCCTTCCACACCGAACACGGCTGTCTCATCAAACATATAGCTTACCGATCCACTCACGCCCATATTGCCGCCGTTCTTATTGAATGCAGCACGCACAGACGACGCTGTACGATTAACGTTATTCGTCAAGGTATCCACGATAACCATGGAGCCATTCGGTCCGAAGCCCTCATAACGTAGCTCCTCATAAGTATCTTCCGCACTGCCCTTTGCTTTATCTAAAGCACGATCAATGATGGCCTTTGGAACATTGTATGTTTTTGCACGTTCAAGAACGACCTTAAGAGCACGGTTTGATTCCGGGTCAGGCTCTCCTTTTTTTGCCGCAACATATATCTCTACACCAAACTTGGCATAGATACGGCTTGTGTTCGTATCTTTCGATGCTTTTTTGTCCTTAATATTATTCCACTTACGACCCATAATGTTCCCCTTCCTCAACTACGACTAAGTTTCTAGCACATACGCTCCATTCCCTATTGCTGCACAAGTCTATCAATTGCACACTCGCTCAGCGATAAGGATCTCATCGTCCATTATATCCTTTTTTGATTGTTTTGAACAAGCGTTGAGCGTGCGTTTTAAGTCGACACACCGCTCAGCATAGCATAGAAGGTGCTTAAAGCACTGTTTAAGATGTCATACTCAGGTGCTCTAAATCAACGGTTCATCCTTGTGAATAAGCAGGAGTCATAGTGAAAGCATGGCAATGATCAGAGCCGCATCAGCATTAGACTTGACCTTTGCATAGTCCCATGAAGCTTGTCCGCCAATTCATTTTTACACAGGATTACAAGTCACCACGGGCTGCTCTAGATGGATTGCCTTGCCGAATTGTGAAGAAGAGACCAAGACCTAGAAGCATACGGCTTACCTAGATCCTGGTCAGTTTGGGTTCCCTTGAAGGACAAGCATAGGTGTTAGAAGCAGCTGTACCAGAGGATAACGGAGGATGGAAATGTCCCGAAGGCATACGTAGGGTAGATAAAGCCGCGTGTAAACCCATTTGGATTGGACTGTGTCACATACATCAAAAAGACATTGAATGTCTTGGTCACAATTAGCGTCCAGCGATTCTGACAGCCTGCAGCAAAGCTTACTGCCCCTTGAGTTCCCTGCAGGGTTTGCTGCTGGACGAAGTTCTGGGCTTGTGCCGGTGACTGAGACAGCTGCTGATAGGAGTTTAACAGTTGAGGTGGCGGTGGCGTAATGTTCTGAGGCATGCCACCTGTGCCTGGTCCTCCCGGCATCGATGGCAGACCTTGCATTGAAGGCCCTCCCCCTTGTACAGGCGGCAAAAAGATGGGTGTTGGGAGCGGGAAATACGCTCTTGGGTCCTGATATCCATACATGATTGATTCCCTCCACAGTGATGAACTTTTTTCGTTAGGATACCTTATGCATAGGCGTTCAACCCTGTTCATGGTTCGTTCAAGATTGCTCTTGAAAAAAGCATTAATCATCCCTATATGCGATGATTAATCTCTAAACCTATCAATTTTGTAAGGTTTCTGTAAGGCTGCTCGATAGCATCCCTACTAGAACTCTTTTACAATAGTAGTGGTAGTTTTAAGCTCCAAAGCTGTCATTGAAGGAGGATGAACGGACATCATGAGGACGGGATTAACCCAAGACGAAGTATCGATTCGAATGCAGGAAGGACTGTCGAATAAGATGCCCCAAGCACCCTCCCGCACGATTTGGGAGATTACGCGAACGCATCTCTTTACGACTTTTAACTTTTTAAATGCCATTCTCGCCATTGCGGTTCTAATAGCAGGTTCACCAAAAAACGCACTATTTGTTGGCGTGATTATCACCAATACCATCGTAGGCTTATATCAGGAACTGAGGGCAAAGGCTACCCTTGAGAAGCTCTCTGTGCTGAATGTAGCCAAGGTAGATGTGATCCGAGATGGCCGTGAGCAATCGATCGCAGCGGAAGAGCTTGTGCTAGATGATCTGATGATCCTTAAGCCGGGAGATCGAATTGCGGCGGATGCCGTGGTGCAAAGCGAGGCCATGCTTGAAGTAGATGAGGCCATGCTGACAGGCGAAGCGGACCCTGTCGGCAAGCATGAGGGCAATTCCATATTGGCGGGAAGCTATGTGGTAGCGGGAAGCGGCTGCGCCAAGATTACCAAGGTCGGCTCTGATACATATGCCGCCAAGCTTGCCCAAGAGGCAAAGCGCTTCAAACGCATCAACTCTGAGCTGCAAGGCGCAGTCAATAAGCTGTTTAAGGTCATCATGTGGCTGGTGGTTCCGATTGGCGCGCTGCTCGTATTCACGCAGCTTATGTTCACCCATGGCAAATGGCAGGAAGCTGTCGTGGCGGCTGTATCCGGCATCGTCAGCATGGTGCCCGAAGGGCTTGTCCTCTTAACGAGTGCAACCTTCGTCATCGCGATTGTGAAGCTCGCCAAGCACCACACGCTTGTGCAGGAGCTGCCCGCAACGGAGGTGCTGGCACGAGTGGATGTGCTGTGCCTCGATAAGACGGGAACGATAACCGAAGGCGATCTGGATCTGATCGAGGTTCGTCCGCTGCATGGCCGTACATTAGAACAGGTGGAACATGCGCTATCTGGCGTTGTTCATACGTTGCCAAGCATGAATCCCACACAGCAGGCAATTCGAGATCGATATAAGCAAGCACCTAATGTGTCGGTTACCCACAAGATTCCATTTTCCTCGGATAAAAAGTGGAGCGGCGCAGCTTTTGAATCGATTGGCGCGTGGGTGGTCGGTGCTCCTGAGATGATTCTTCAGGAGGAATATGCGCTCATTCAGGACTTAGTGGAGCAGGAAGCCCACAAAGGCAGACGCGTGCTTCTGCTCGCACAGGTAGATGAAGCTGCATTTGCAGAAGACCAGCTGGCGCACCCGCAAATGGCTGCCATTCTGCTAATCGAAGACCGCATTCGCAAGGAAGCCCCAGAAGCCTTGCGGTATTTTGCACAGGAAGGCGTTACGATCAAGATTATCTCTGGAGACAACCCAATCACCGTCTCTGCAGTGGCTGCCAGAGCGGGAGTTGAAGGCGCGGAGCATTATATTGATGCGAGAACGCTCCCTCAGGATATGGAGCTGCTTCAACAGGCAGTGGACACCTATACGGTATTTGGACGAGTTACTCCTCAGCAGAAGAAGCTGCTCGTACAAGTCCTTCAGTCCAAGGGACACACCGTTGCAATGACTGGCGATGGCGTCAATGATGTGCTGGCGCTTAAGGAAGCGGACTGTGGAATTGCGATGGCCAATGGCTCGGATGCCGCTAAGGCAGTATCTCAGCTTGTCCTGCTCTCTTCTGACTTTAGTGTGCTGCCAAGAGTCGTGATGGAAGGCCGCAAGATTATTAACAACTTGGAGAAGGTATCCGTACTCTTTTTATCCAAAACCGTCTATTCGGTCTTGCTGTCCATCATCTTCTCCTGCATTCTGATGCCTTATCCCATCATGCCGATTCACGTGACGCTTATCGGTTCTCTAATGATTGGCATACCCGCATTCTTCTTGGCGATGAGCCCTAACAAGGAACGTGTAAGGCCTGGATTCTTAAAACGAGTCCTTCGTTCCGCCATAGCGAATGCCGTCATCTTAGCCGGTGTAACCTTAACCATGTTCTTGTACGCCTCCCATAGCGGACTAGAGACATCAGAAGCTCGAACATTAGCTGTGCTGGTGCTGGGCGGATCAAGCCTAGTCGTCCTGACCCGAATAGCAAGACCGCTGAATGGTTTGAAGATTCAGCTCGTGATCGCCATGCTGACCTTGTTTACAGCAGCATTCCTTACGCCATTCGGCAGCGAGCTCTTTATGCTGACGACACGCACGTTATCTCATACAGCTCCAGCGCTGGCGCTAGTAGCGCTTACCTGGCCAATGCTCTCTTTAAGCAATCGCCTTGTAAAGCGTTTGGTCTAAGCGATCATCATACGAATAGTAGCAATAACAGCAGAACAAATAAAAACATCCGAGTTCGGCACCGCATGCCTGCTCGGATGTTTTTCATTCCATTACTCTATTTATTAGACTCACCATATACTAGGTTCAAAGAAGATGGCGTTGAATGCGCCGATCGGGGAACGCGGCTTGCAGCACACGAAGAGCCTCTTCGTCCTTTTCTTTAACCTTCGCAGGCATTCCTTCCTCGTAATATTTCTACCCGATCACCACTCCATGCACCTAAGCTGCATGTTCACTGTTAAAAAAGAGAAGCTGCTGACAAAGCCCTTAACATGTAAAGGCAAGCCAGCAGCTCCTTATCAGCATAGCGATACCCAACACCATACAGAGGATACCCTATTCATGTGCATTAGTATAAATGAAGTGCAGATGACATGCGATCACGCTTCATGCACTCATTGCCAACATCAATTACCTAGCATTAACGAACGACGGAGAACGTAATACGGTCTCCCTTTTTCACCTCTGAACCAGCAGCCGGCTCCTGCTTGAACACTGTGCCTTTGGTTCCACCCTCTTGGCTTTCAATAACGAAGGAGTATTTCAGTCCAGCAGCCAACGCCTGCTTCTCAGCATCCTCTTTCGTCAATCCAACCAAGTTCGGTGCTTTCCCCTGCTCTACTGCAGGAAGTTCGGTTCCAGGCTCGGCAGGCTCACCAGGCGTTGTTGGATTCTCTGGCGTGACAGGCTCAGTCGGAGCTGTAGGGTCTGTCGTTGCCGGCGGTGTCGTATCGCCATTCGGTGTGCTTGTGCCAGTACCATTGTCTGTACCGTTATTACTATTCGCAGCATCTGAGCCAGAGGATTGGTCTGGATTGGTCTGTGAAGACCCTTCATCCGTGTTCGTTTCTTCTGGCTGCTGATTAGATGAATCGGGCTGATTCTGTGAACCTTGCTCAGAAGAGTCATTATTGGAGCTCGCATCTTGGCTTCCTTGTTCCGAATCCGCTGATCCTGAATCCTGATCTGTTGGTTGATCTTGATTCGTCTCCTGCTCGTCATGCTGCTGATTTGAAGCATTATCCGTTGTCTCAGCAGCCGTGTCGCGCGAATTCGACAGCTGATTCGCCCAGATAACCGCACCTGCCAGCAAGCTGAAGAATAGGATGCAGCCGGCTATGATCGTGATCCGCTTCGTGCGCTTCGACTTCATGCCTTGACCCGCTTGAGACTCGTGAGACCGGTTGCGATCCATACGGGAACTGTTCGACTCTTCTGGAATCTGTCTTTCCACCGCAGGCTCATCTTCAGAAGCAGAATAACCAGACGGTTCATCCTTTGCCGCTATTTCATCAGCGTAGCGATAAGACGACGAGGCCGGTTCAGGAGCCGTATAGAGAGGCTCGGCATGTGCTTCTGGCACAGGTGCGGCTTCAGCTTCTGCTGCCCCTGCAATCGGAATGCTCGGCTGGTTAATGATTTCCTTAATGGTCGACATATAACTGAGCGCCGGCTCATCCCCTTGATAGACACGCTTGGACAAAGCGATCACAGAGCTGCGCTGCGCGGGAAGCTCATACTTCAACGCCGATTGCATGCGGCTCACAAACGTATCATATTGGCGCGGCGCAAGCGGATGCAGGGTGCACAGCTGGTACAACAGCGAAGACAAGCCGAATGTGCCTGTACGGCTGCTGCGCGCCTCCGTCCAATAGTTCATCACAAGCAATTCATGCTTCTCTGTCAGCCACAGATTGTCAAAGCTCACAGAGAACGCTGGTGTCCCTTGACGCAAGCCTTCCTGCAATCGCTGCCCTGCTGTAAATACAATCTCCAATGCCGATTGAAGCGGCATTGCATGATTCTCCGCATACTGGTACAACGGCATGCCTGTCTGAGGGGAAAATACAACAAAGCTGTTCTCCCCATCCGTACCCGCGTTCAATACCTGAAAGAACGATTCGCCCGATACCTGCACGGCATCAGCGCCGAGGCTCTTCAATGTAGCCGTCTGCTGCTCTCCTTCCAATTGAAGAAGGATGATCTCGCGCTTTAGCGAATTATCATGCGCTCTCCACCACGTGCCTTCATCTGACTTCATAATCATTTTATATAGTTCATAGCGATTCGCAATCATTGGAAAATCCATAGTTCTTCTCAACTCTCCCTGTGTGTCACAACGTATTAGTATGTGTTTTATCTTCCTCTATTATTGAACATTCTCGCGAAAATATCAAAAACATCTCTGTCATGATTGTGACAGTAACCTTACAAGCGATCTCAACATGCGATTCAATTAGCCCCGTCATCTTCTTCGCATCTTTGTTTGAAAAATGCTAAGATGAGAGTATTCTAATGCACATAGAAAGGATGGTCAACAATGGGAATGCAGTACCGCAGACTCGGCTCGACTGCACTTAACATATCAGTCGTAGGCGTTGGCACATGGCAATTTGGCGGCGAGTGGGGTAAAGACTATACCCAGCCAGAGGTGGACGAGATTCTACATACCGCCAAAGAAGAAGGCATTAATTTTATCGATACCGCTGAATGCTATGGTGACCATCTGTCAGAAGCATTTATTGGAGATTACTTGAAGCGGGATCGTCGAGAAGATTGGATTGTTGCAACCAAGTTCGGTCATCAGTTTCACTCTCATCTGAACCGAACCGATGCTTATGATGCGGATGCTGTTCTACAGCAATTGGATGCTTCATTGCTTGCTTTGAAGACGGACTATATTGACCTATACCAATTCCATTCCGGCTCAGACACAGCCTTCGATCAACAAGATCTGTGGACGATGCTCGACAAGCAGGTGCAAGCCGGCAAGATTCGCCATATCGGTCTCTCCTTGAATAAGAGCAACAGCATGCATCAGGTCAATCATGCCGTAGAGGTTGGCGCAAGCACGCTTCAGCTTGTCTATAATCGGCTTGAAAGAGGACCAGAACGTGAAGTCTTCCCAGCGTGTGAAAAATATGATCTGGGCGTTCTCGCAAGAGTGCCATTGGCAAGCGGGCTGCTGTCAGGCAAGTATCAAGCGGGGACTCGCTTTGCGAGCAATGATGTAAGAGCAAGGCAAAATGGCGAAGGGCTGGATGCCACCCTTGCCGAGGTGGCTCGTATTCAGCAGGAGGAGGTTCCTGCTGGCGCGAACATGGCCCAATGGGCACTCGCTTGGTGCCTGCGCCATCCGAATGTCACCAGTGTCATTCCAGGCTGCAAGGATCCTGCTCAGGTACGAAGCAATGCAGCCGCTGTTCGTCTGCTGACCGAATAATGGGCTAGAAGTAACGGTTACAACGCAGGGTGTAAAGGATAGACTTGTGAGTGAATAAGGTTCTAGTTCATACATCAAGGCCCCACTAACCGCTTAGTGGGGTCTTTTAATCTGACAAATCTACCACATGATCCGTGATCTTATATACGATGTAATGGCGATTCCATATTTGTTTGGCAGTAACGATCGTTGTTTGTCCATCCTGTTCAAAAAAATAACCAGCCCCTTCCTGATCCATATAGGTCCAACCTTCTTTTTTCATCCTTTCCTTGAGGCGTTCTCTATGACCGTTGAACTTCGTTACATATTCCCCTTCAGCTTCCATCGGGAGTATAGACTGTTCCGTCATATGTAATTCATGCATCAGCTTCAAGTTTGCCCAGCCAATATGATGAATGTATAGTCCCGTTATGATGAGAATCATAAATTCAACAACTCCAAAAGCAACAGCTTTCACTCGTTTTCTCATCCTTATCCCCTCCTTCATATAGAGCAACGCATTAACCAATAAGAAGGTTGCGAATATAGAACGACAAATTCTGAAGCCATGTGCGATCCTTTCAAATTTTATATATTTTTAAGTTGTTCCTTCCCCATCCCTTCGGGCATTACTCTCAATGCGAACACAAGATGTAATAACCTATTGAATATAATAACATAATATATATTATGTTAACTAATATACAAAAAGAATAACCTCCAGCTTCTGGAGGTTCAACGCATAACAGATATTTAAATTCTTCAAAGGTATAACATCAACGATCGTGAAGCGATACTCGCTTCCTCCCCCCTACGGGATGCATTCGGCCAATATGGAAAGTTATTCTTTTCACATATTAAGGTGTTGAAAAGCTTCTCCTGCTTACGCGTAGTAAGCTTTCAGCATATCGCGAGTTTCATGACGCTCATGATCAGCATCGCAGTTGTTGTTAGTCCAGCATTCGCGGCATGCAGCTTCACTCGTGCACTTTGCTTTATCATCACACATGTAGCAGAATTGGAGGAAGTTTTGCGTTACATTGTTGGTTTGGTCGAAGGTTTTGAAAGTTCTCATCTTCATCACTCCTCTTATTGGATGACTTAACTATATCACAAATTTGGAGTATGTCATGTGAATTATATCACATTGTATATTTAAAAAATAAATGACCTCTCATCGGAATCGGAAGTCATTCATTTTCAACGTTATTTTCATCAGTTCCCTGATTACATAAAGACAAACATGACCGCAAACAATACAGATGTGATAACACCCATGAGTCCCATCGCAAGACCGCTGAAGCTGCCCTGCTTCTCGGAATCGGACAAGCATTTTGCTGTTCCAAAGCCATGTGCAGCTGTCCCTAAAGCAAGCCCTAAGGAAACCTCATCCTTGATCCCTACTTTACGCAGGAATGCCGTACCAGCTAGCGCTCCTACAAGACCGGTAAATACGGTAAACACGGCGGCAAGCTCTGGAACGGCTCCGAGCGACTTCGCTATCTCTACAGCGATTGGCGAGCTTACAGACTTCGGCAGCATGCTCATCGCAATCTCGTGAGCACCCGAGAAGATAAACATGATGACCGCTACGCTCCCTACCCCCACAATGGAGCCGCAAGTAATCGAGAGCATAACGGCTTTGAAGTTATCCTTGATGTGCTCACGATGCTTATAAATAGGAACACCAAGCGCAATGGTTGCTGGGCCAAGAAACAAAGACAGCAGGTCTGCCCCAGCCTTGTAATCTTCAAGCGGAATACCACCGATCAACAGCATGCTCATCAGCACCGCTGCACATACAATAATCGGATGCAGCCAGCTCACCTTGCGATGGATCGCTTTAGCTGCAAAATACACGATTATCGTCGTCGCAACCCCAAACGAAAGATGTATGATAGTCATGCTGCCTCCTCCTTTCCTACACTAGAGGATACAGGTTTGGTTGGTACTGTTCCCTGCATCTTCTTGGCTACTAGGCCGGTTACGTACAATACCGCAAGCGTGCTTCCGATAATGCCAGCGAAAATGCTGACCCAGTGAGCGCCGAGCACGGGAAAGAACGCCATAATACCGACAACATAAGGGATAAAAAACAGCAGCATATGCTTCAAGAGTAAGTCTGCAGCAGACTCTACCCATTCCAATCGAATAATCTTCAATCCGAGTGCGGCCAAAAATAATACAAGGCCCAATACATTGCCTGGAAGCGGAATATGCAGCGTATTATGTACCCACACACCCGCAAAGTTAAATCCTACGAGAATCGCGAATCCTAGAATTCCTTTAATTCCTTTCATTACCTATCACCTTCTGTTCATGATCTCATGCTGTTCCTTGCAGGATTCATCGTATTCGTACATTTAATCACAAGCCCTATTGTAGCACCATTACACTTGAGATCCCACCAGGATACAGCTATGCATAAGCGAGATGAAAGCGATTTTTTCAAGTAAAAAGGCCCGGTAGATGATTACCGGGCTTTTCAGCAGTTTTCATAGCTTTTTCACGTTGTCGGCTCTTGATCGAGCCGCAGCTTCCGCAGCTTCTCTGGCTTGCGCTTAAGCGCCTGATCACGATGATACGATCTTCCAATCCATCCGCTAAGCCGCCACATCAAGGAGATCAATGACATTCGCTTAGGATAAGCGATATACTGGGATTGCCATTCCTGTCCACTCCAGCGCTCAAAGCGATGCCGTTGATTGGACAGCATATATACCTTTCGCAAGCGGCGATACATCGCGATAGCGGTTCGTTCCGTCCAGCTCATCGGAGCCACACTGCTCTCCAGATGAGATAACGGCACAAATCCGCTCTCAATCGTGGAGTAGCCAAGATGTTGGGCCCATTGATATAACGTATGAAGAAGATGCTGCTCTACCTCAGTAGATTCTATCGGCTCAACAGAATCCGTCAAACAAGTTGTTCTCAAATCCTCGATCATGAGCCTCTTCTTAACCTGATCAATGCGAACAATCGCAGCTCCGTTCCACACCTGTCCATTACGCGGCTTCGAGATAAACAAGCGATAATCCGAATAAGGTATTTCTAGCGCCAGCTCCATGTTATAGCGATCATGCTGATCCATGTTTGGCCATTGCGAGAGGCTGTTCATCAGATGCTGCTTCACTGATTGATCAAGCGGAAAGTCATATCGCTCAATCGTATTCGGATCATAGACAGCTTCCTCTATAATACCCGCCATCTGAAGAGATGCCTTCTCTCCAATTTTGAAGAAATCATTGCCGTAATCTAGAAGAATCGGCATCCATTCCGTGTCCACATGAAGAAATATCAAGTGGTAGCCGTATCGATCAGCAGTGGCGTATAGATCGGTCAGCGCCTCAGCTCGCTTATTCTTTTCGATCAGCGGTTGGCCTAGTATATACACCCTGCGTCCTTTAATGATCAGCGGAAATGATACTCCCTCTACCACGCTCTCATATACTCTTCGCTGCGACAAGCTGAGATACAACCAGCCGTGCTGGACATGACGGAACTGCTCATTGTCGGCTGCTCTCCAGGCTCTGCCGAAGGTCTCCTCCTGACGATACTCAAAGAGCATCCAACCCAGAATATACAATACCAAGAAGACAACGGCCGCAATTCCCAAGGTAGCAAACCACTCCTGCTGCGATTGCAAAAACGCGCCGAACTGAATCGAATCGTGCAGCATGCTGAGCTCATTGCCGACTATAATGTAGAGCCAGCCGAAGAGCACAATGCCCATTGTCATGATGATCGTTCCAAATGGATTCACCGGATAGCGGACACGGGTAAATTGATTGCGCAGCAAATACATAAACCACAGCATGCCGAGGAGCCATAAGGAATGCCTTAAGCTTGTCCCGAGCAAAAAGGTCGCAACGGTGCACAGCGCTAGAGAGATAAGCAGCGTGTAATAGGCACGCAGCGTCCGTTCAAATACTCCTTTTAACACAATCAGATTTAAAAATGCACAGCCTACAACAATTCCGTTCAGCAGCGGAAATATCGAGCCATGTGTCCATGAGACGTACATGAAGCTTGTGCCGGGCACAGGCACCGTCACACCGTACAGCAATAGAAATAAAGAGGTCATCAGCAGCAGAATCGTCGTCGACCAAGACGATAAGCTCATCCAGAATGATCGTTGTATAAACCACAAGATGCTTCCCGTCTCGATATAGGTGCCGATTCGAGGATGCTCTTCCCATCGCTTTACCGCCACTCCGCCAAATTCAAAAGCAGCAAAGATTAGGCCAAGTCCAAACGGTATGAAGTAATACACAATTCGGAACAAGAGCAGACCGGTAAAGACCAAATGATCCTCCACGCCGATGGATTGCATCCCAACCAGATACATAATGTCAAATGCGCCGAAGCCTCCGGGAACCATACTGACGATTCCAGCTACCGCACTAATGACATAGACAGCCAGCACATCAATATAAGCGACGGGCGCATGCAAGCTATGTAATATGACATAAACCACGGTTCCAGCGGCAACCCATTCTATAAAGGAAACAAGCGTATAGCCGAAGGTCAGTCCCATATTCGCATGCTGCTTCCCTTTCCACCTTGAACTCACCAGATATATCGGTAATAAGGAAGCAACGACGATCAATACGATCCACATCCAGCCTCTTCCTACAAGCACATTGTGAACCGGAAGAATCCCTACAAGAACGGCTATCGACAGCAGGCTCAGCCCGCTGATCATGGATGGAGCCATCCAAGCAAGAGAAATCAGGAGCTTCGACGCATCCTTGTCATTCTCGCGGTAAAGAATCGAACGCACACCAACGCCAACGACACCCCCGAAGCCGAAGATGCCATTGAAGGTATTGGCGATCCAGGACGTACGAAAGATCTTGGCGGCACGGAATTTCTTGCCGATCGAACGAGTAAGCAGCCAGTCATATCCATACATCGTCGCTACAGCAAGCATGCCAAGAATAATTAATGCCGTGAATCGCTCACTCGACAACAGCCGAATCGCATGAAGAGATTCGGAGATGGAGAACTGAGACAATTCCTTCTTGCCTTGGATAAATACAAACACAATAACTGCAATGGGAAATACAATCTTTAGTGACTTTTTCAGCCACGGTTGACGGATTAGCGCATGCAGCTTTGCTTGAAAAGCATTCACAAGCACTCCCCCTCATCGTACAGTAACTAAATGAATCAAGCTTGAGCGACAACTCTAGTTCTTATTAATATCACCTATAAGTCCATGAAAGATGCAAGTCTAGAAGCAGCTTCCTCCTTCTGCTTGTCATTGACATGAGTATAGATAGTCGTGGTCTGAATGGATGCATGTCCAAGCATCTCCTGCACAGTGCGGATGTCGGTTCCGCTCTGAATCAGCATCGTGGCAAAAGAGTGTCTAAGCTTGTGGCAGGAATAAGAGCGCTTGTGCCTGCTCCCTTCGTTTAGCTGCTGAAGTTGCTCGAACAGCTCGCTTGTCATGAGCTGAATATGACGAATCGATAATCTTCTTCCCTTCTGGGAAATAAACATCGCTTCCTCCCCAGCTCGCCACGGAACAATTCTCTCCTCCAGCGCTCGCTCAAGCTGCCAAGCAACAGGCTCTGGAAGAGGGACCGTACGCCATTTTCTCCCCTTGCCAAACACCTCAAGCGTGCGGCGCTCTGGATGATAGTTCCCAATATCCAGCCGATGCACCTCGCCTACACGCAGACCAGCATAAGCCATCAGCATAATAATGGCTTTGTTGCGCTCTTGATATTTGCCTTCGATATGTATGCATAATTCCCGAATCTGCTCGGGCTCCAGATAGAGCGGGGCTCTTGCCGATGCTGTCTTCGACTTTTTCACCTGCAGAGCAGGATTCACCTCTGTGAACTGAAGCTCATTCAGCGCTCGATAGAAGCTGATAATGGCACAGTGCTTACGATTGCGGGTCGTATCACTGACTCCCGATTGCTTAACCTTTGATAGGAATGCAAACACCTGCAAATTTTTGACCTGAGACACCTGCATGCCATCCAAGAACAATAAAAACTGATGCACATCGCTAATATAATTCCGCACGGTATAAGCGGTGTAACCCGCGTTGGCCATCCACATTCGAAAAGCCATCAAGGGTTCCTCATAACGCTCCTCCAGTTCATTACGAACGGATGAAGATATACTCATCCCTGCATGCCTCCTTCCATCATACAACACCAGCTGGCCATAAGCCGTGACAAACTTGCAATAATTCGACAGGTTTCCTTGATTATTGAGGAAATAAGCAAGGAAAAAAGCAACAGAAATAACTGCGTATAATGATTATTATACGCAGTTTTGATTTAGAGAGGCAAACATTATGTCGAGTTGGTATTTGTACGTGATTGATTTCGAGTTCGAAACCATCCTACGACCAATAATAAGAATGGAATCACAAGCAGCATTGGAGGCTGAACATAATAGGTAAAGGCAAACATGCCGTTTACCGTAAATTCAATGAAATTGCCAGCCAGATTCACCGAGCCAAACAAGATAACAATTCCCATCGGAATAACCAGCGTTCGATAGTTCCGCACATTGAAGATGGAAGTGGCGCACATCACCGTCGCGTAGAACAGAATTGAGATTCGAAAGAAGCCGCCTAACACGGAGGTAATCATAAACAGAGAATCCATCCGTTCTAAAAAGGCCTTCCCTTCAACCAGTTGGAAAGTGCTCAGCAGCGGATACTCCGTCCGCGTGAACAAATCAACGCCAATAATCGTGATATTCAGGACCATGACAAATGCGATGATAAAGCCTCCAACGATGATGCCGGTTATTGCCGCTTTTTTTATCCCCTTTAAGCTCGCTAGATACGGGTATACCATCATAAATGCAATTAACTCTCCAAATGGAAATACAGAAGAGTGATAACCGCTTTTCAGAATGGGAATCCATCCTTCCTCAAGAACAGGAAGCAAATTGTGAACATCAACATTCCCAGAGCTAACCAGCAGCGTAACCCCAACGATAGCGACGATCGAGAGAATGGTGAACAGAATCTCCCCTACTCTTGCTATTACTTCTATGCCCTTATACACGGTATATAGAATCGCCACCAGCATAAAGGAGCTGATAACGAGCATGGGTGTGTTCTGATAAGCAAATACGCGTACCAGCTCACTGAAATCCCTCAATACGAATGCGGATAGGTACATAAAGTAGATCATGTATAAAATGGTGACAAGCTTGCCCAGCCACTTTCCGAATATGAATTGAATAACCTCACCAAAGGAATGGCCTGGAAAATAGGAATAGATCTTCACATTCATCAAAAACAGCAGAATTCCGCCTAATGTTCCTACGAGGGTAGATATCCAAGCATCCTGTTTATTCTCTACTCCATATGCAATAATGATGGCACTGACGACAACGTAAAAGACGACAAGCACATACAACTGATGCACACTAATTTTTGCTTTTTCCAACTTGATCTCCCCGTTATCGTTGTTCAAGACTTTATACCTCTCATTATGAACCAACGGATGTATGCTCATACGAAGATATTCAAAATAACGTTAGTGCGGCTTTGAACGAAAAAAGAGACATTTAGACGTACGTGCAGTCATAAGCAGCGGTCGAGCACAAGCCATTTTCCTGTATAAAAAAACGCTCTTGCACGCAGCAAGAACGTTTGTATGATTCCATAATGCTAAAGGCATGTCGTTGACCGCGCCACACCTTGCCCTAAGTGCGCTCACGGTGTAAAGGTAGAATCACACCATTAACCAAGCGCTTGTTTTAAATGTCTGGGCATCATATGCACGCTTTGAAGATAGCGAATCGTTCCCGTCTTCGCGCGCATCATAACAGAATGGGATTCAATGCGTTCACCGGGAAGCACGCGAACACCTCGCAGGAGATCGCTGTCAGTAATGCCTGTCGCTGCAAAGATCACATCGCCGGTACCGACCATATCCTCCATGCAGAGAAGCTGGTCCGGATTCGAGATGCCCATCCATTCACAGCGTCTTCGCTCTTCGTCAGATGTAACCCAGAGTCTGCCCTGCAGCTCACCTCCAAGGCAGCGAAGCCCGGCTGCTGCGAGCACCCCTTCAGGCGCGCCGCCAGAGCCAATATACATATCCACGCCTTGCTCAGGAATAGCCGTTACCATCGCGCCAGACACATCACCGTGCTCAAGCAGCCGGATGCGAACCCCATGATTGCGCAGCACCTCAATGATATCTTGGTGTCGTGATCGATTCAGAATCATGACCGTCAGTTCAGCAAGCGGTTTGTTTAGAATTCGGGCAGCCTTATTCAAGGTGAGATCAATCGGATCATCGAGACTCAGCTTGCCTGCCAGCGCAGCTCCTACAGCAAGCTTTTTCATATACATATCAGGCGCATGAAGCAATGAGCCTCGCTCTGCGATTGCGATGACACTCATGCCATGATTGGATCCATTCGCAACGGATTCTGTCCCTTCAAGTGGGTCAACCGCCAAATCCACAGCCGGCCCGAATCCACTTCCTACCTGCTCGCCAATATACAGCATAGGGGCCTCATCCATCTCCCCCTCGCCAATGACAACGGTGCCCTTGATCGGGACCGAATCCAGCATCTTCCGCATGGCGCTGGTTGCAGCCTCATCTGCGCCATGCTTATCCCCGCGGCCAATCCAGGCCGATGAAGCAATTGCTCCAGCTTCTGTTATTCTAACGATTTCAAGTGCCAGCTTACGATCCATATATTCGTCCTCGCTTTCTATGAAATAGCAGCCTGTCTCTAGAAATCTGTCCGTAGAATCAAACGATCGGTATGAGAGACAGCATCGGCATGAGTGATCCATAGCATCAAAGTGATAAAAGATATAAGCCAGCTCTCAACTCTATAGCCATTCCATGATCAATCCTGCTGTTTCCTCTATCGCTTTGTCGGTTACATCCACCACTTTGCAGCCAAGCCGCTCATAGAGTTCAGCTGCATAATTCAATTCCGCCGCTATTCGTTCCATCGAGGCATAGCGAGACTGCTCAGGCAATCCCATGCTTCTTAGCCTTTCTGTTCTTACCTTCCATAGATGCTCACCTGTCATCGTCAACGCAATGATTTTATTTTTAGGCAGATGAAACAACGGTTCTGGCGGGAGCATCTCAGGAACGATCGGACAGTTTACGACCTTCAAGCCTTTATGTGCCAAAAAGATGCTCAGCGGTGTCTTCGACGTACGGGATACGCCAAGCAGCACTAGATCAGCGCGGTGCATCGCCTGAAGATCCTTTCCGTCGTCACACTCCACTGTGAACTCAATCGCCTCTACTCTGCGAAAATAATCCGCATCCAACTGATGAAGCAATCCGGGTGTCAGCTTTGGCTGCTTCGCAAACATATCTACAAAAGCCGAGATCATCGGACCCATTACATCCACAATCCTTACATTGTGCTGAATCGCAAGCTCTCTGATTGCTTCGCGCAGATCCGGCTGTACCAATGTATAGGCAACGAATCCGCCTGCCGCGGCAGCTTCCTCTATCAATGCCTGCAAATCCTCTTCCTGACGCACATGCATATAACGCTTTATTTTAACATCAGCATCAAATTGTGAGATCGCCGCTCGCACGACAGCTTCCGCCGTCTCTCCCACTGAATCTGAGCATACGATGATCATCCCTGACGCATTCCCCATGATTGACCGTCCCCCTACTTTTACGAATCCAGCTTCTCAAGCATCACTTTAATAATGGTTGTTTTCGTGATTCTTCCCACCACTTCCAGCTGCTCAGCCTCGCGTTGGCTGTTCTCCTGTACGACAGGCAAGCTGTCGATATGATAATGAATCATCTTCTTGGCGGCTTCCAGCACGGAGTCCTCTGGTGTCACCGTAATCACATTTGCTTGTCTTGTCATGACCATGCTGACAGGCATGCTGCCTGCCTGTGGATTGCCTAGTGTGACCTTGAGAAGGTCTTTTCTAGAGATTACACCTGCCAGCGTGCCGTTCTCTGTTGTTACAATCAGACTCCCCACATTCTCAAGAAACAGCGCCACGACAGCATCTTGAACCGTGGTCTTCACATCTACAACAATAGGCACTCCCTGCACATCTCTTACCTTCGTACTGTGCAGCTGCGAGGCATCCACTGGAGGCTCATCACTCTTCTGCCCAAGAAAATACCCTACCTTCGGCTTGGCTGCCAAATAATCCAGCATGACCAGCAAGGAGAGATCCCCGCGGATCGTGGGCCGACTAATGTTCAGCATCTCGGCAATCTGTTCTGCAGTAATGGGGGCATGACGCTTTACGATATGAATGATCTCCAGCTGTCTCCCTGTTAGTTCGATGGTTATCCCTCCTCCATGCCTGACTTATCCCATTTCGATTGAACATATAATACGTCATATTTATCTTTTTTACAATATATAATACATCCTATTTATATAATTTTATTGTTTTTTCCGCATTTGTGCTGGAGAATACGGACAAATCGATTGTACATATACTTGAGCGGTGTAACCTCAGACTAGGCCCATGAGGAGGAGCCATACGCATGATCAAACGATTTCCTCCGTCATCCGAATTTGTTATTGTCGTTGTTCCCGTTCATCAACTGATGGAGGGGCTAGCGATTGATTGGGTTGGCGGGCCAGCACTGTTTGCCATCGTGAAGCGAAGCCTGCTGTCTGATCTTCTTGCAATTGCAGCCAGCACCTTCATCCCGATGCTGTTCAAATACATGCTCAAAGAAGTTCGTGCATATCGAGAAAAGAAGCGCGTGAAGCCGAGAGCATGGGTAACTCCTGCTGTCCGTGCCGCAGCAATAAACGGTAGCGCTCCGTCATCCGCTCCTTCCTATCTCTCATCAGCAGCATCGGCTCATCCTGTCATGCATCCCGTAAAGCCAGCCACGCTGCGAGTCACATTTTCAGCTGGCATCCCATCATCATGAACATGACCGCAATACGAAAAGGAGCGCTCCCAACATGGCAGCATTGCCATTAGAAGTGCTCCTTGATCATTTGAACATACCCATGACTTTATTTTCGTTGTAACATGGTTAGACTTCAATCTAACAATGGCTTGACAAATACGAGATCCCGTTCTCTTTAACCAAGCTTGATGACGCTTGATCAACACTAGATCCTATTTGCTTCAACCAAGCTTGATGACGCTTGATGATCGTTCTTCGCGCGATTCATAATCGTAATTCCGACAATAATCAGAACGATGGCAATGATCTTAAACAAGTTAAGACTTTCATTGAAGGCCAACACCCCGATCGCAACAGACAAGGCTGTCCCTACGCCACTCCAAGTCGCATAAGCTATCGATAATGGAATCGTCTTAAGTGCGAAGCTAAGGCTTGTAAATGAAACCAAAAAGCCAAGTGCAACTCCTAAACTAGGGCCAAGCACCGTAAATCCGTGCGACAACTTCATCATGGTTGTTCCGAATGCTTCAAAAATAATCGATATGGTTAAAAATACGGCTCCTGACATCTCTGTTTCCTTCCTTTACTTCGTCGCATTCAGCATAACGATGCCAACGATTAGAATAGCCATGCCAAGCCAAGCTTGACGATTCATTCTTTCTTTAAAGATCCACATTCCCGTCAATACCGTCAGAATCGTTCCAACGCCGCTCCATGTCGCATATACAAGGCCAAGCGGCAAGGATTTCAAAGAATAGGATAATAACCAAAATGCAAGTCCATATCCTGCTATTAAACCTACAACCGGCAGCCAACGCTTGAATCCATTCGACAGCTTCAGCATGGTGGAACCGAATACCTCCATGATAATCGCAAGGCCCAGCCATAAGTAACTCATTGTTGTTTCTCCTTATCAATCCATTCAAGAATATAGGTTAACACTCGCTGCTCCTCTTCCAGATGAAGGGGATCGCTTTCGAATAGTCGGGAATACAAGAAGCCGTCACTGACTAGCCGCACAATCATCCCTACCTCGAAGCTTATCCCTTCCTTCTCTATCTCCACACGGAAGCGCTGGTAGTCTTCATCCCACAGCTTGATCCATTCTTTGTTCGTGGAGAGCGCAGCAAGCATGCTAGAAGATGCATTATGCAGCTCCTTGCCTTCGATTTGACGAAGGGTGGCTAGCAGAAATGCTTTGGTATAGCTTCCCGTCTCCTCGTGCGCCTCCTCTACGAGTTTGCGAAACTCTTTAATGGTGATTTCATTCAACCCTTTAATCAATTCATCCTTGTTCGCAAAATGATAGAGAAGCCCGCCTTTGCTTACGCCCGCCTGCTGAGCTACTAGCTCTAACGTAAGATGGTTAATGCCTTGCTCCATAATGATAGCTGAAGCGGCTTCTAAGATAAGCTGACGCTTGGATATTGTCACGAGATCACTCCTTTGCATGGAAGGCACCTCTTTTATTACTGTACCGTCCGGACGGTTTTATTTTAGCAAATGAGTGTTCCAGATGCAATACCATCTTCTCCAGCACAAGATTAACATACTCATAAAAAAAGCTCCTACAGCACAGTTTCTCGGTTGCTGTAAGAGCTATTCATCAATCAGACAAGCACAAAGAAGCAGGAAGGCGGCAGCTCTTCTACGCTTGCCGCTGAGCAAGAATCCTCGGGTTCTGCTGCCAGCCCTGAAAGGCTTCATCCTCCAGCGCTTTCTCCCAAGTAATCCAGCCGATACGGATGGCTTCATTCAGATATGCACAACCCTTCTGCGTTTCGCCAATCCTCGCATGAGCTCTTGCTGCGTTAAAAAACAACCAGCCGATCGGAATCGTCTTCAACAAGTAAGAGTATTCCAGCTCATCGTCTTTATCGTCATCGTCATTCTGGCTACAGTATCGAATGAGCGCTTCATCATACTGCCTTGCCGCATGGCTGTACTGCTCATCATTCCAATCTCGATAGGCCTGTACCAAGTGATGATCGAAAGCATTGAACCAGCCAGTCATTACTGGATAACGGCGTCGGAGCACGCCACCAATACGTTCTACTGTCCGGTAGGAGCCCTCATTCTCATCCCAGCAGTTCCAGCCGATAAGCTGTATGCCGCACTCCAGTCCATGGGAGACTGATGCGTAAGCTACAGCAGTTGCCAGCCCTTTTCTCCGATAAGCTTCTGCCGTCTCAATGCCCAGTTCACAACATGTTCCATCAATAAAGTCTGTTAGACAAGCACTAACGACATCTCCCCCTTCATTCAGTGCACAATAGCCAAAGCCCTCCCCTTGAAGCCACTGCTCACATGAGATATGATGGTCATTGAACATTGTTGTAAGCAGTTCCCTCTGGTCTTCTTGCAGGCTATGATACAGCTCCGCTGTCACCTGCTCGATGCTGAAGCCTTCGGGACACGCCCCCTCTACTCCAGCATGCTTTTGAGCATCAATGGTATAATAGCGCCGAAGCAGAACGGCTAAGCGGCGATCTGGACACAGCTGCTCTTGAATCGCCTCTTCCCATGCAGGATCATCGTATCGAAGCGTAAAGTCCAACTTGTGGCTTCCCTTCATCATCTCGAAGCAATGATTCAGGATCATAGACCCAACTGATTGCAGGAACGATGTTTGATGGTGGTCACCCGCACAGTAAAAGGAGCGCCCCAAGTCCCACACAACCGCAGCGCGCGGCTCAACTAAATCATCGACGTAAATCTCAGCAGGCCATTTCCCCTTTAGAATCAGTTGTAGCTCCCCTGACGGAATCTTGTTCATAAGGGATTGAATCAACCCGACATCTTGTGTGCAATAAGCGGCCAATAAGCTGCACCTCCAGCAGATATATAATATTTAATATTTATTTATTCAAGAATCACCTATCACCTAATCATCATCTAATAGGCCGTCTAAATTATTCGGAAGAATCATGATCGCCTTCAGATTACCATGAACTCGAAATATGTCGTAAGGGTGCGCTTCCTTATAGCTAATTTGTACAATATATGATCATTCAAAACAAGGAAATCCTTATACGAAGCTGCAAATGATCCTCGCTTACTATGATAAAATAATCGTAAGAGCATGCTGACTGCTGACAGGAGGAAGATCAATGGCCCATATTATATTGTTTGATGGAGAATGTAATTTTTGCGATAAAAGCGTCCAATTTATTATCAAGCGTGATCCGGAAGCTGTATTTTCCTTTGCCTCCCAGCAAAGCGCGATTGGGCAATCTCTGCTTCATGACTATGGTCTGCCTTCCAAGCTGGATAGTTTTGTCTATATTCAGCATCACGAGGTGTACCTGAAATCGTCGGCTGCACTAAGAATCTGCAAGCGCTTGAAGGGCTTCTGGAAGCTGTGCACCATCTTCTTGCTCGTGCCAAGGCCGATTCGGGACGCCGTGTATAACTATGTTGCCTCCCATCGCTATCAATGGTTTGGAAAAAAGGACAGCTGCGCCCTGCCAACTCCTGAGATCCGCAAGCGCTTCTTGTCTTAATTGGTTAAGCTCGGCACATAGAATGCATGGAATGTTCTCTTGCTCCATACGTGCTGCAGCTGTTGGAAGTGTGTATGCAGACATCATCGTACAGCATGCTTGACTATCTCTGTATATCATTAAAGAGGCAGCCCCAATTCCACTTGGGACTGCCTCTTCGTATTGTCGATCATGATTCATTCAAGTGATCTTAAGCTTCCTTCAAGGTTCCTTGCTTTGCTTTTCGTTCAATGACAGCCAGCCTTGCGAACAAGCCCACTGCACCGAATGCCAACCCCACGATCAAGCCAATCCAGTATCCGTAAGCGTCCAGATCCGTAAATTCAGCAAGGGCATACCCGGTTGGAAGCCCGATTACCCAATAAGAGATGAAGGCAATAATAAACACCGCATTAACATCCTTATACCCTCTTAAAGTCCCTTGAATGGGGGCAGCGATCGCATCTGACAACTGGAAGAAGATCGCATAGAACAAGAAGGTTTGGGTGAGCGCTCTGACCTCAGGCTCGGGATTATAGAGCGCAGCGACATCGGACGAGAACAAGAATAATAAGACCGCACATAATGCCGAAAGTCCGATTGCCGAGCCAATTCCTAGCCGAGCATATTGTTTGGCATCCTCATAACGCTTCGCCCCAACTTCAAATCCAACTAGAATCGTCAAGCTCATGGCTACACTAAGCGGCAGCATATACAGGAGTGAAGCAAAGTTCATCGCCGCTTGATGTGAGGCAATCGTAATCGTATCATAATTGCTCATCAGAAGCGTCACGATTGCGAAGATGCTAACCTCAAAAAAGATGGATAAGCCAATGGGTGTTCCGATGCGAAGAACTTCCTTCCACGTCAGCCAGTTGATTTTTTCGAACATGGACAGCATGCCCAGCTCACGCATGCCATCATTTTGCTTCATAAACCAGATCGCAATCAGCATAATGATGATATACGTAATCGATGTTGCGAGCCCGGAGCCTGCGCCACCCAGCGCCGGGAATCCAAACTTGCCGAAGATGAGCATGTAGTTAAGCAGGACATTAATGGGAAAGGACAGCAGCGTAATAAACATCGTTACGCGTGTTTGTCCAAGTCCGTCTATACTAGCTCTCAATACCGTATAGATCAGCACAGGCACAACCCCGATGCCGAGATAGTGCAAATAATGAGTGGCAACCTCAGCTACATCCGGCTCAAGGCTCATCGCTTGAAGGATGGGTTCAATCGCAAAGGCCCCTGCCAGGATCAACACAAAGCCAAATGCCACTGCCAAGTATCCGGACTGAATCACGCTTGAGGCAATACGATCCTTCTTGCGAGCACCTAGTGCTTGCGCTACTATGGGGGTCACTCCGAGAAAAATGCCGGATACCCCTGTATAGACCGGAGTCCACAGGCTTGCGCCAATGGCGACGCCTGCTAGATTCTCCTTATTGAAGTTACCGGACATTACGGTATCAAAGAACACCATAAATTGCATGGCGACCTGCGTAATAAAGATCGGTAACAGGATGTGAAGCATCATCTTCACTTTTTGCTTCCACGTGTGTGTCTGATTCATAATGATCTGTCGCAGCCTTTCATGATGAATTGCATCTCTATAGTTTAAGCTTTCTAAGGGTAAAAGGAAACCTTTATTCTTTGAAAATATGATAAAATAAGAATTTGAGCCGCATTCTCAGTGAATAGGATAAATTATAATTAGCTTCATATATATTTAATATAATTAATTATTTGTATAGGGGGTTGTTCTCTCATGACGATACAAAAACAGAAGGATCGATTACAAGTCGATCAGAAGCTCCCAACGATGCCTTGGTACGTCCAGCAATTTATTGAATATAAGCTTCCTGATTTGTCGCCATCCACGCTTCTTGAATACATCAGAGATTATGAGATTTTCTTCGACTGGCTGATCCAAGAGGGAATCAGCACAGGACCGGATATCCACTCCGTTACATTGGAGCAGCTTGAGTCCCTTCGAATGGAGCAAGTAACGGCGTACCGTATCTACTTAACAACCTATAAGGAACAGAAGAACAGCAGAATCACCCTTTCACGCAAGCTGTCCTCTCTGCGCTCGCTCTTTCATTATTTAAGCCAAATCGCAGAGGATGAGAACTTCTATCCGCTGCTAAAACGCAATATTATGGCCAAAATTGAGATCAAGCGGGTGCATAAGCCTAAGGATACAGCAGCGAAGCTCAAAGGAAAGCTGCTGGAGGAAGATGAGCTGTTCGACTTCGTTGATTATGTGCGGACGGGGTATGCTGCGGATGTGTCAGATAACAAGCAAGCCTTGTATGCTCATGAGCATAACGCGATTCGCGATGCTGCGATTGTGAGCTTGATCTTGAATTCCGGTCTGCGTGTGAGTGAGGTCGTTAATCTGAACATGGATGATGTGGATATGAATAATCGCATGCTCTATGTCTCTAGAAAGGGCAATCAGGACGAGACCTTTAAGACACCCGTCTACTTCAGAGAGCGTGCAAAAGAGGATATTCAAGCTTATTTGGAGCTTCGCGCCGCCCGATACCCTACGCCAAAGCGCGAAAAGGCCTTTTTCCTTGCGATAAAAAATGGGGAGAAAGAAGGAAAAAGGATGACTAAGCGTGCCATGCAGGCCATGATTATCAAGTATGCCAAAGCCTTCGGCAAGCCATCATTAACCGTTCATAAGCTGCGTCATTCCTTTGCTACCGATTACTATCTGCAAAATGATATTTACAAGACAAAAGAGCAGCTTGGTCATGCCTCGACCGAGACAACGGAGATCTATGCTCATCTCACAGACAAGACTATGTCTGAGGCGATAGATCGCTGAGTGGAATAACCGTTATTCATCGTTCTTCAGGAAGACAGCTTGAAGGCCGATTGAACATCATTTAAGTCAACGCCATTAGGTGAGCGTAAAAAAGGACCATCTGCTATAAACAGCACATGGTCCTTCCATTATATCCTGTTAAGGTTACCTTCGTCCTCTTCGGAACACACTGCCTTTCCCTACTCTAGTCTTTGGCGGTTTTTGCTTTTTAATTGTCGGCTTCTTCACGCTTGTTCCTGATTTATCCCGGCTTATGCTGCCTTTGGAATTGGAAGGCGTTCGATTGAATATGCTGCCTCCGCTGCCAACGGTGGAATCCTTGCTTGAGCCGCGTTTAAAGATCGAACCCTTTTTATCGACCGTAATCGGCGGCGCCTTCTTCAGATCCTCCTTGGTCGGAGCGTGATATGGCTTAGCTGGCGTGTATGTTTTTCGGTCCGAATAGCCTCTGTATTTGCCGATGCTTTTAAGCGAATCGAACATGCTGTCTACGATCTTATAGGTAAGATACATCTCAAGGAAGCTGCGGTCATAGTTCTTCTGAACGTATTCCTTCGAAGCAACTTCAATCAGAGAATCCTCCGGGAATTCCTGATCCTGCTGGATCTGAATGATCTGATTCGAATAGACAAGGAACATCCGCTCGGTGTCTTCCTTGGATATCTGCTCCGGACGCTGCTTGTCAGCGAGCAGCTTCGCAGCCTCAGGGACTGTCGTCTTTTCAGCGCGGTATACATATGAAGTCTGATTGCCATCCTCGGTAACCGATTCAAGCGGGAACTGTTCGGCAATATTCACCTGCCCACAAGCGGCGAGCAGAGGGAAGATGAGTGTTACAACAAGCAGGCATTTAATCCAATACAAGGATTTATTCTTCATGGTTTTTATACAGATTTACGATTGTCTCATGACTCGAACGTCAGGAGCCAGAATCGATTCCCCTTCATATAGCTGGAATCGGCCATCCTGCCACTCAATGCGCAAGAGCTTCCGATTATCCGCTTGGTAATCCCATACATATTGCTCGCCTGCAGTGCCGAATGGAGTCTGCCCCGTTACCATCACTTGACCGTTATACTGATCCTCTAAGTAGAACCAGGTTCCATCCAATTCAATCTCAGTCGGAACTTCATCTACAGCATCCAATCTGCCGTCGATGGAATCGAACAACGTGTAATACAGCTGTTCTCTTTTTTCAATTCGCAAATATTTCATCTGCGCCCCATCTCGAAGCGTCAGCCATACAGAGGAGCGAACCCTCCATTCCGTACGTCCAATAATCTCGTATGTCACAAGCGATACTTCAACGATGTCGCCAGGCATTAAGCTAATTGGCGTCTTCTCTGGCTTGGGTGGCTCTGGCTTCTCTATGATCTTGCGCATTCGTTTCCATAGACTCATGCCTGATCACTCCCTTCTTTCCCCTTGCTTTATAAGCAAGCTGCGATAATAAATGCTCCTACGACGTGCAAGGAGCCTGCGAGCAAGGCGTGGGACATCATTCCGTTCTTCGTGCCTTCCTCGAGATTCAAGTTGAACATCACACGCAGGATGAGGCGAACCAACCATTCAATAATGAGCAAAATAATAAAGGCAATTACGGAATAAATTAATGCCTCTCCCAAGCTGTAAGCAACTCGAATGGAAGTTGAGAGGATATAGCCTTGTGCGAACAGCTTCATCACGAATCTTGTGGTGACAGCCACATTCCCTTTTTTCATCTCGCGCATATCGTTGTAAGACGTAAAAATGGAGTCTACAAACATTAAAATGAACAGCAGCACTACACTGATTCCTGTCCACACTCCAATGGCTTGCACATTTTGCAAGGTTACATTTAATTGATCCACCTTATATCCTCCTATGTGTCAATACAGCTGTACACGCTGCGAGCAGCGATGTGCCGTCGAATAAAGACGCTTGCTGGCGCAAGCGTCTTTTCTTCATGCTATCTACAGACTTATGTGTGAAGATCCGGATTAATTCCCGGATTTCTCTTCTTGTACCTTCTTCATAATAGCAGCAAGCTCATCTTCAACCTCTCTGCTGGAGCCAAGCTTAGCAAACTCATCATCAAGCGAGGAATTCTTGCCCACAAGCTCATTGCTCGCATCCGCCTGTGCTTCCATCTGAAGCATCTTCTCTTCCATGCGCTTAAGACCAGCTGTTGCAGTGTCGGAGCTGAAGCCAGACATTGTTTTGTTGATTTCATTTTGAGCCTTGGCAGCATTGTAGCGCGCAACAAGCGTTTCACGTTTGTTTTTCATATCCGTGTATTGCTTGCGCATCTCATTAAGCTTATTGCGAAGATTGTCTGCAGATTCTTTATTCTGATCATAATTGATCTTGAACTCAGCCATCTTCTGCTCTGCCGCTTTCTTCTCTTCAAGCGCACGGCGCGCAAGATCAAGATTGCCAGCGCCAACTGCAATATGCGCTTGCTCCTCACGTTTCTTCACCAGTGCTTCCTGCTCTTCGTATTGCTGCTTGAAACGCTTCTCTATAGCGATCTGCTGTGCGACTGCACGCTCCGCCTCTTCCAGATCCTCTTGCATATCACGCAAATATTGATCCGTCATCTTGATTGGATCTTCCGCCTTATCAATCAGTGCATATAAATTCGACATCGTCACATCTCTTAAACGTTTGAACAAAGACATTTCGTCACTACCTCCTCAGATATCAACACCATAATAACGGTTATTGCTAGTATAATACGAATCAAAAACAAGCGAGTTTCATTTTTGTATCTTAATCCATATTGCTCTTTTTTAAAAGATATGTAAAGCGGCAGCATAGCCGTTAGTATCGAAGCAGCAGGACATGTCAGCTTGATACCGTCCCAAGTCCTTCTAGCGAGAACTGATGCTTGTGAACCAAATGAGGAGATGGATCTTAGCTTCACCTTTGATACCTTGGAGGAGCGCCTAATGGCGGCATTCTGCTGGAAAGTGGCTCAGGGGCGTGGTATTCCAACTAACATGTGTAAAGACGTATATTGTATAGACGTATGATGATTGAACATTTAACTATCGATTGAATAATCAAGGCATCTTGCAAGCCACCGCCATATTTAACCCCATTAAGTAAATGTTGTTGTGGATTCAAGAGCGCCTTTGCCCTCTTAGCGCTTAATTCCAAGCAATTGTATGTCTTCTTTTTGCATGTCTATTTTTTATGTCCCAAATAAAAAAGGCCGTCTTCGCATGCATACGAAAACGGCTCTCGATTACTCAACGGTGTTTATTCCTTCGACTTTTAACGGTCAGTTGTGATTTAAATGCTTGTAAAGAGTACTTCGAAACACCTGCCAGGATGCATCGACCACCTCTGCAATCTGTTCCTTCTTCAGATGATCAAAGTGAACGCCAGCGATAATGGTAATATTTCCGTTCAGCACTTGTGCAGCTTCCTGAGCCATATCCTCCGTTAGAAGATGCTCTTTATGTCCTGGAATGGACTGTGTCATCACTTGCGGCTCTTCAGTCTCCAAGTCGCGATAAATCGTCGAGATCGCTCCAATATGATGATCCGATTCCTTGTCTCCGCCTGTTAAGACAATAAGCCAGTCTCGACCAATCGCAGTGACCCTGCATTGAATAGCCTGTTCGGGAACCTTCCAGCTGCTCATGCTAGATGATTCCTCTAATCTCATCAAGGCTTTGGATGTTTTCAAGCTCCATAAAGCTTTGCAGCCCCGCCAGCAATTCTTCGCCTGCCCGCAGATTCATAAAGTTGTACGTCCCTACTTGGACGACTTCAGCGCCCGCCATAATGAACTCAATGATATCGGAAGCATTCGAGATGCCTCCCATACCGATCACAGGAACGCTAACCGCCTTGGCTACCTGATGCACCATCCGCAGGGCGATCGGCTTAATGCATGGGCCCGACAAGCCTGCATACATGTTGTTGAACATGCTCTTGCGGTCATGAATATCAATCTTCATGCCAGAGAAGGTATTAACAAGCGAGATGCTCTCTGCCCCTTCCTCCTCGCACATGACGGCCATCTCCACGATATCCTCTGCTTGCGGCGATAGTTTTACCGCTAACGGCAGCGAGGTCACTTGACGAACCTCACGAATCACTTCTCTTGCAACAGCGGTTTTGATGCCGAAGGCAATCCCGCCTTCTTTTACATTCGGGCAGGAGATATTCAGCTCAACCATGTCTACAGCTTTCTTTTTGTTCTTATGGCGCTCATCCGCATCCTGCGTAATCTTAAGTGCACCTTGCACGTACTCTTCGATATTGCTGCCGCCCAGATTCACAATCTTCACAGGCTCAATGGTTTCCCAGAACTTCATCTCTTCTTGTAAAAATGCATCAATGCCAGGGTTCTCCAGGCCTACACTATTCAGCATCCCGCCTGCGGTCTCCACCATGCGAGTCCCTGTATTGCCGCGGCGCGGGTGAAGTGTTAAGCCCTTCGATGATATTCCGCCTAATATATTGATGTCATACAGCTTGGCAAACTCTCGGCCAAAGCCGAATGTTCCAGATGCCATAATGATTGGATTGTTAAAAGGAATGCCAGCAACCTTACAAGCTAAGTTCCGCATGCCACTCCACCTCCTGCGCATGAAATACAGGTCCGTCCGAACAAACCTTTTTATTTTTCTCCTTGTTCATCACAGAGCAGACATAGCATGCTCCAATACCGCAAGCCATTCGTTTTTCGAAGGATACATAAATATCGGTGTCCAACCCCTCGCCTTTTAACGCTACAGCCTTCATCATACCGAGTGGACCACATACAAACACTTGGTCGTATTTGGCCAAATCCAAATCTTCTAGAAGGTTTCCGTTAACCGTAACATTGAGCTCATTGGCATATGGCTCGTACATTTCAGTCAAATAGGATTGACCACGGAAGCCAAGATATATATCTGGCTTGTCCTTTAACTGCTTTGCCGTGTACAACAGCGGAGCTACACCGATACCGCCGCCAACCAATGCTGTCTTGCCTGTCACTTCCGGAAATCCATTGCCGAAAGGACCTTCCAGCTGAATTTGATCCTGGGCACGCAGTCTAGCAAACATTCGCGTACCTTCGCCAGCAACCTTGTACAAGAATTGGATTGCGTTCTCTTCCACATTAAAAATACTGATAGGGCGGGACAAAATAGGTTCCCGATCCCAAGCACGAAGCATGAAGAATTGACCCATGCGCGCTTGAAATTGACCTTCTACCGTCATAAGATAAATGCCTTCTGAGATGCGTTCATTGGAAACAATAGTGTGCACAGTCATTCTCCCTTTGTGAGGTTTACAACTATAACTATGTCATGTACACATAGGGTTAACTGTGACCATTATCACAAAGACTGAAAACTTTTGATACAGTGTACGAAAGTTATCAGAAATTTAGAAAGGTTTTCTATTCTTACATGAAATCACTAGAAGATTGCTCATTTCTTCCTTTCAATCGAGGAACTGGAAGCAAGGAATTCCCTTGGGATGTAAGCCAAGCATATTTCATTCCATATAGGGACATAACAAGGGTATCATTCCTATGCAGGAAAGGAGACTTATGATGCGGCAATCCTTCAAGCTGATCATGATATGCATAATTGTCTCGCTCCTCGGTGGGTGCCACACTGCCGTCACGGAACCTAAGAAGGCACTGCCAGCTCTGCCTGAGCAGGCAAATTGGACGAACTCATCTCCAATCGATGCTTCCTCTCATCATGAAATGATACAAGTTGCTCCTTCAAAGCATACGAGACAATCACCACAGGCTGAGGGAGACAAGAAACTGAAATTCACCCTGCATGCAGAAAAGAAACAGCAGCAGCTTCAAGAGGCGAATCATTCACAATTAAAAAAACGGCAGAAGCTTCAGCAATCCAATCGTCATACGAATCATCAATCTGGCCAGCAGACGAAGCAGAATCGTCACACTCACAAGGAGCATCGCAAACAGCTCCACGCGCAGACGATGACGAAGGAACGCAAGCTTTCCTTGCCAGAGCTTCGGATTCGCTATCCCGACATATTCAAGATGCGAGGATCGGCCTCGGAGAAAAAAGTCGCGTTGACATTTGACGATGTTCCCGACAATACGGTTACTCCTGTCGTGCTCGATATTTTAAAGGAAATGAACGTGAAGGCCACGTTTTTCCTAGTTGGATACCGGGCTAAGGCTCATCCCGAGCTAGTCAAGCGGATCGTCGCTGAAGGGCATACTTTAGGCAATCATACCTACAGCCATCCCTTGCTGACAAAGGCAGAGATGCCTAAGTTTATTAATCAGCTCAAAGATACAGAGGATATCATTGAAGCTTTGGCAGGGTATAAGCCTCGTTTCTTCCGCCCTCCCTTTGGAGAAATCACGGAGGAGCAGTTAAAATGGGCTGGGGATCACGGTTACATCGTCGTAAACTGGGATGTTGACTCTAATGATTGGCGCGGCATTTCAACGAAAGCCGTCGAAGATAATGTCATGTCCACCGTCTCCTCTGGTTCGATCGTTCTTCAGCATGCAGGCGGCAATGGCAAGCGGGAATACCTGCAAAATACGATTCATGCGTTACCCTCCATTATCAAGCAGCTGCGCGCACAGGATTATCACTTCGTCACATTGCCTGAACTGCTCCATGATCAGCAGCAAAAGCGCGAGCAATAAAATGAAAATATACATGAAACAGACCTAATCGATCAACGATTAGGTCTGTCAGCATTCAGGTCTCCTTATTACTTCAACACATATACTTCAATCTGCTGCACGCCAAAGGTTGAGCCAACCTTTTTGCTAACTGGAACAAACAGATCGATACGCTTTTTCTTAATCTTGCTGCCTGTATCCGACGCTACAGCAACATATCCTCCTTCAGGAAGATGACGGAATTGATAGCCGGTTACAAAGAGCTTCGTTCCAAGTGGAATCACATCTGGATCTACAGCTACCGTACCAAGCTTAAGGTCATTTCCAAGTGCATCGACCGCGCCCCATGGACCATTCTCACTAGGATGGGCCGTGTATGCCGTTGCTTTCATGGATAGCTTCTTCGCATATTTCATGTCTCGGCCATTAATGGTAATAACATTCTTAGGCACGTTCTTTTTAGGCTTATTGACGGGTGTTGCTGCTGCGCTCTTGGCAGCCTTTGCTTCAGTTGCTGGTTTTGCTTCTTCACTAGAAGCCTGTCCTTCTGCTTGTACAGAAGCCGCATGCAAAGGATTCAAGGCCTGAAACTCCTTGGTTGGAGCTGGCATCGACATTTCAATGCCGCCTACTGTATCCTTCGCTGCGATCATCGGATGATCTGCAAGCAATGATTCCATGCCAAGCTTATATTCTTGTGCCACCGTATAAAACGAATTTGCACTACCCTCTGGCTCATCCGAGGATGCATACACAGGCAGTATAGCAAGCACAGTTGCTACACTCAGCAGCACGCCGGTAACCGTTACAAGTAGTCTTTTTTTCATAAAAATAAGTACCTCCTTGATTTACGCCTTCGGGGTTAGTTGTCGGATTCGGGTAAGGAGTTCCCGTCTAGGCGCTTGGCTTGCATTAGATTAGCGCCATTGATTCACCCCAAGATTCTATGAAAAGCTGTTTCATTTGCTTTAGCAGAATCAAGAAAGCGTCCCCCGCCACAACATGTGTTCGGCTCGCAAAGCATCATATCACAATTTTGTAACCTGTGCGCAGGTATTTATTGTAATATCCTGCAAGTCCTTGCCTGACAAGGGATTCAGAAGCCACTTTTGTTACAGTTGTATTACAAAATCGTCACCTGACTTTCGTTAAGAATTGCATTTATTGGCATGTAAACAAATCAAAAAGACATCTTCTGCAAGCTGCTCAGAAGATGCCTATCCTCATTCATCGGTATTCCGGTCATGTTATAGAACTTTACCCAAAAAATCCTTAGTGCGCTCGTGCTGAGGGCTGCCAAAGATCTGCTCTGGCGATCCCTGTTCAACGATGACGCCCCCATCCATAAAGATGATGCGATCCCCCACCTCACGAGCAAAGCCCATCTCATGCGTCACAATCGCCATGGTCATCCCGGACTCCGCCAGTCCCTTCATGACCCCGAGCACTTCTCCCACCATCTCCGGATCAAGTGCGGACGTTGGCTCGTCAAACAGCATCACATGCGGCTGCATCGCTAGCGCCCTTGCAATCGCAATACGCTGCTTCTGACCACCAGAGAGCTGTGAAGGGTAAGAGGCCGCTTTGTCTGCCAGCCCTACCTTCTGAAGCAAGTCCATAGCGATCGCATTGGCCTCCTCTTTGTTCATCTTCTTCACCTTGATGGGCGAGATCGTAATATTCTCAAGCACCGTCATATGAGGGAACAGGTTAAACGATTGAAACACCATTCCCATCTTCTCACGAGTCTTGTTCATATTATGCTTTTTACGATTAATAACTTCGCCTTCAAACACGACGTCGCCCGCAGTCGGCACCTCCAGCAGGTTCAAGCAGCGAAGCAAGGTACTCTTCCCAGAACCAGAGGGTCCAATAATAACGACGACCTCCCCTTTGTCGATACGAAGATCAATACCTTTTAGAATCTCATTTTTCCCAAATGATTTATGGAGCTCTCTAGTTTCGATCATCTTTGTTCAACTTCCTTTCAAGAGCGACGATGCCTTTTGACAAGGTGAAAGTCATAATAAAGTAGAAGAATGCTGCTCCAAGCAAAGGAGCGAGCGCTGTATACGTCTTCGAGCGTATAATGTTCGTCTCGAACATCAGATCGGCAAGTCCGATGACACTGACGATTGACGTTTCTTTAATAATGGTCACAAACTCATTGCCGATTGCAGGCAATACGCTGCGGAATGCTTGCGGCATCACGATATGGCGGAATGTCATCGCTCTCCCCATGCCAAGCGAGCGAGCGGCCTCGGCTTGCCCTCTATCGACGCCTTGAATGCCCGCACGGAAGATCTCAGCTAGATAAGCGGCGCTGTTCATCGACACCGCGATGAGGCCTGCTCCAAACATGCTCGTCGAAATGCCATATTCCGATAAGCCGAAGTATACGATAAAGAGCTGTACAAGCAGCGGCGTGCCGCGAAACACTTCAATATAAGTGACACTGATCCAGCGCAGCGGCTTAATGGATGATATACGCATAAGTACAAGAACAATACCAAGGATAACGCCAACTAAGACCCCTAATAGCGATAAAGACACCGTAGTGCCCACACCAGATAAATATCCGGATTTATATTCTATAATCGTTTCAAATACATTCACGAATATTAACTCCCTTTCCATCTCTTGCCTGATAGTCGTAAACACAAGGAGAAACGCCTCCAAATCCTCACCGGATGGAAAAGCGTTTCTAATCCATAGCTGTATATCTAATCCTCGAAGCTCGAAGTATTAATCGCTTTCTACCAGGCGGTTTGCTTCATTAATGAACTCATCGAGCTTGCCTTCATTCTTCAAGCGCTCAATTGTCTTGTCAATTGCGGCTTGAAGCTTCGGACTATTCTTGGCTACCCCTGCAACATAGCCTTCACTAGCAGGCTCAAGCTGAATTGGAGCAATGACTACATTCGAATTGTTGCTTGCATAGGCTTGTGCGACTGGAAGCTCTACAAGAACAGCTCCAGCACGATTGCTCTCCAATGCCTGCACGAGATCTCCAACCTTGTCTAGCTGCATCAGCTGCTCTTTATCATTGAACGCTGGAATCTGAGTGGCGACGTCAACGAAGGTTGAACCGGTTTGTACCCCGATGGTCAGTCCTTTAAGATCGTCTGCCGACTTGAACTTATCCGCATCATCCTTCTTTACCAATACACCAGCTACAGCCGTGTAGTAGGTTTTGGAGAATAGCATCGCTTTCTCACGCTCAGGTGTAGGGTCCATTGCCGCCATGGCAAAGTCCGCTTTGCCTGTCGCAACACTCTCTACAACCGCAGAGAAGCTCATATCTTTAATCTCGAGCTCAACACCAAGATCCTTAGCAATCTCTTCGGCGATCATAATGTCGTAGCCCACGATCTTGTCTTTTCCGTCAATGTCTTTGTGGAATTCAAATGGTGCATATTCTGCATTGGTCGCAAGCACCAGCTTCTTCGCGCTTTGTGCTGCATCATAACGATCTTCTTTAGCGCCACAACCGACTAATAAAGCCATAAGGAGCATAGATACTGTTGCCATTTTGAATACTTTACTTTTTTTCATTGAAGTAACCCCACTTCTATCTATTTGTCTGTACCAGATAATATTAGTGTTCAGCATGTCTGGTGGAATGACCTCATTATACATACTTATGCATACTTATACAATACTTTTTCTAAAAAATATTTTTGACATAATATGAAGGGTAGAGGAGTCAACATTATTTTTACCATCGTTCAATCATAACGATAATGTTTAAGATTCCCTAATCCGGCTGCAGTCATCCCGCCTCAACAATGACAGACCCGCAGGATGCCTCGCATGTATAACAAGCTGGGAATTGCAGTGCTTTCCATAATAGCAAGCGATCTCCACCTAGCATAAGAACCATTCCGCTCGATGTGCATTTAACCTATCTAACCCGTTTGTTCCAGTTCAGGATCATTTCGGATATGCATGATTGTTCATTTGCTATTTTGGTAATTTATGTTTCTTTTAGCTATCGAGATTGCTGCAGATTAACAGCACATCTATAAGCTTCTCTCTATTCGTTTTTCACAAAATGTATATTTATGTATATCCATGCAACGATCCTGCTTAAACACAGCACACTTATTTCATATATATGAATGTTCTGGAATGTGAATACATGAATGGGCCTTGAACTCTCATTCTCTAACGACTTACACTTGTCTTCTTAAATCAGAGCCTACACAAAAATAGAGCTATGGAATCTGCCCATAGCTCTAACGCTCGCCTTCTTGTCTCCATTCGATTATCAATCACGGCCTATTGGGGGAGTAATCACATAGACACACCGGATATCCCCTTCAAGGATATGTTCACTTCTCGTGATCTCCAAGTCAGCACCCAATACCTGCTTAAACATCTCGACTTCCTTCTTGCATAAGCCAGAGCATGCTCGCGCCGCTTCACAGATCGGACAGTGCTTCTCGACAAAGGAATAGGATCCATCTTCATTCTCGATAATTTCCGCCATGTAGCCCTCAGCGGTTCGAGAAGCCGCAAAAGCATTCAATCTTTCCTTCAAAGTCAGGTCCTTTGACACTTTGCTTTGATATTCCATAATTTGATTGCGATTGCGGATGTCGAGCATTCGATCAAGCCCATCCTCGCCAAATGCTTCCTTCATGGACTCGATCAAACTGATCGTAAGATCTGCATAGCCATCAGGGAACAGTCGATTCGCCTCTGATGTAAGCGCCCACATTTTTGCTGGACGTCCCATTGATCTAGGCTCTTCTGAGAACGATACCAACCCTTCCTCCTGTAAACGATACAGATGCTGCCGAACCGCCATAGCGGTGACATGAAGCTCATTGGCCAAGTGCAAAGCATCCATCGCGCCATGATGCTTCAACAGCTTCACAATGCTTCTTCTCGTTCGCTCCGCCCCAAGCTTCGCTTGTGAACGCTCCTTTTTCATGTCGCTTCCCCTTCATTTCTCAAAAGTATCTGTACTGAGATTATAAAGATAAATCTTGACAAAGTCAAAATGACTGGTATATTTTGTTTCTAAAGATCTTTATTTATAAAGTATCCGGATACTTCGTTTTACATTAAACCCATGATGGAAGGTGAAACGATTGGCCTCTCAAAGCATTTTTGCACCACGCTATCTCGCGCTGTCCATTGGCATCATCCTTGCTGCCATGACGATTGGCTTCGAAGGATTGGCCGTGACGACGGTTGCTCCTGCCATTGCTGGTGATTTACAAGGCATTCATTTGTTTGGCTGGATTTTCAGCGCTTATTTGCTCGCGCAAATTGTTGGCACGTTAGTTATCGGTCGGCAAATCGATCGAAAAGGACCCGCATTGCTCTTCACCATTGCCATTATCCTATTCGCTGTCGGTTTGATTATCGCTGCGATTGCAAGCAATATGTACGTGCTCATTGCTTCTCGCGCCCTGCAAGGCTTTGGGGCTGGAGCTATGTATACCTGTATCTATACCGCCATCTCGCTCAGTTATCCTGATGCGCTTCGAGCAAAGATTCTGGGTGCGCTAGGCACGGCTTATGTGCTCCCTTCTATGCTTGGCCCTTACGTGGCAGGCCTCATCGCTTCTCAGTGGTCATGGCGATTTGTCTTCTGGGGTGTTCTTCCCTTCTTGCTCCTTGCCGTCCTGCTAAGTCTGCCTGTATTCCGCAAATTGAAAATGCCTGATGTTGTGGAGAAAAAGGAAGCAGGCGTCATCGGGATGTCTGTAGTGCTTGCTGTTGGGACAGGAATATTCTTAAGCGGCCTTGGGATGCTGCCGAAGATGCTTGGCGCAGTTCTCCTCCTGATCGGATTGCTGTTAATGGCCCAACCGCTCCGCAAGCTCCTGCCCAAAGGCACCATGGTATTCCGCCCTGGCTTATCCTCCCTTATCGCTTCCCGTGGCCTTTTCTTCGCCGCTTATGTGTGCACACAGAATTTCTTGGTGCTAGCACTGACCGATACGAAAGGATTGGCTGCTGACCACGCGGGCCTTGTTGTCGCCAGCGCTGCGCTTAGCTGGTGCATTGTCGCCATTTTACAGGCAAGATGGGATGCGGCAGATCAAGGGCGCGGCCGCAATAAGCGCATTATCGCAGGCATTATGCTGATGCTGCTTGGTATAGGCATTATGGTCTTCGTGCCTACGCTTAACGTTGTGCTCGCGGTCATTGGAGAGATCATTGCCGGCATCGGCATCGGCCTAGCCCATACCACAAGCGGAACCGTTGCTTTTTCCTTAGCGAAGGAAGGCGAAGCCGGCCAAGTATCCGGCAGCTTGCAGTTTGCTGATTCCTTCACGCCTGGCGTTGCTATTGGTATTGGCGGCGCGATTATTGCAATCAGTCAGACGGCTGCCATATCAATGGAAGCGGCGATTACGCTAGCCATGGTATTTAACATCGTACTCGTGCTGCTCAGCTTGCTCGCAAGCTCAAGAACCAAGCTAGCCCAGTCTTCTAGCCAAGAGCCGCAAGCTGGGACTGTGCGAAATGAGATCTAGCCATGCTAACATAAGCGCGACTGTGCTGCTTATATGAGAGATGTCTATCGCGGCCATTCAAAGAGATACGACAGCCCTTAGAGGCAGATTGGAATGCTTTCCTAATTGAATACTGGTTTGCGTTCTACGACGCAACTTATACATTCAATTAGGGCAAAAAAAGCTGACGTCGGTTGCGAACCAACGTCAGCTTGCATTTCTTTTATAACATTCTTGGCACACAGATTATTACACATTATTCAATATCCTTAGCTCATAGATCACCGAGATCAAGCTTCCCTGCAGACTAGGCTTCTTCGAGATCAGCTTTGCGAATCGGCAATTGGACCATCGCAGTAGTTCCCTGCTGCGATTCACTATGCAAGGAGAGCTCTCCTTCGTGAGCCTTCACGATCTCATCGCTAATCGCAAGCCCTAAGCCTGTACCGCCGCGGTCTGGATTGACTTGATAGAACTTGTCCATGACCTTCGTCAAGTCATCCTCGTTAATCCCAATTCCCTGATCAATGACCTTGACGATACAACTGCAATCACCAGTGCTGAGCTCTACTCGTATGGTGGAATGCAGCGGCGAGAACTTAATCGCATTATCGATCAGGTTCAAGAACACCTGCTTCAGGCGATTCTCGTCGCCTGTTGTCGTCAGCTGGCCATGCGCATCTTCAGCAATATCTAATTGAAGCTCAATTTGCTTCTGATCCGCCTTCGATTTCACTTGGAAGATCGTCTCCTCAAGTAAACTCTCAAGATCAACAGATTCCTTATGAAGCTGAATCCGGTTCTGCTTCAATCTAGAGAAATCAAGCAGTTCCTCAACGAGTCCAATCAATCGATCCGTTTCTTTTGTAATGATGTTCAATCCTAATTTTGTCTCCTCAGGATCGTCCATATTGCCTGACAAGAGTGTCTCGCTCCATCCTTTTATCCCAGTCAATGGCGTTCTCAGCTCATGCGAGATGGAGGAGATAAAGTCATCTTTCATTTGATTGCTTCGCACAATCTCCTGCGCCATGAAGTTAAGCGTCTTCGCAAGCTCTCCCAACTCATAGCGATACTCCTCCGTGACCCTGACGTCAAACCTGCCTTTCGCCATCTGCGCAGATGCCACCGTAATATCATTAATCGGCTTTACGATCGAGTTGGCCAGCCCAATACTAATAATAAGTACCAATACAAGCACCGAGCCCGAGATGACAAAAGAAAGCAGGACCGTGCTCGTCAGCTTCTGATTCACATTGTCAAGCGAGGTGACCAAGCGGAGCACATATCTTACGTCCCCTTTGGCAAGCAGCGGCGACGAGACGGCCATCACCATCTCGCCCGTCTCCGGCATCTTGCCCACCCACCTTGACATCTTCATCTCATTTACCGCTATGATGACATCAGAAGTTCGGATCGGATCCTTTACCTGAAAGCCTGTATGAGAGATGAGCACATCGCCTTTCTTATCGAGAATCTGCACCTCAGCATTATCGAGCTGAAAGATATTAAGCAGCTCTGGCAGCAAGGAGCGATCATTGTCGTTGTACAGGACACTAACATAACGCTGATAATAAGACGCGGTTGCAGAAGCATGCGATCTTAAATGGTTGTAGACCGAGTCATAATAGTAGGTGCGGATCGCAAGCATAAAGATAACTTCAAGAATGAGCATCGTCAAAAACACAACGATGAAGTAGTGCATGACGACGGAGCGTCGTATACCTGGTTTTAAAATTAGGAAACGGTTCCCTTCCATTTATATCCATGTCCCCAAACTGTTTCAATGTATTTCGGGGATGAGGGTTCATCCTCGATCTTTTGTCTTAATCGTCGTACATTCACATCCACAATCTTCGGATCACCCATGTATTCTTTACCCCACACATGATCAAGCAGGACATCTCGGCTTAAGGTGACCTCCTCTTTCTCCATGAAATATTGGATCAAGGAGAACTCCGTTGGCGTAAGATCAATCGCCTCGTCATCCTTCATGAATCGCTTCGCAATCAGATCAAGCGTAAACGGCCCTGAATGGTATACAACCTTCTGAGAAGCCTGGTGGTAAGAATGGACTCGGCGCAGCAAGGACTGGATTCTGGCTACCAGCTCTGTCGGGCTAAACGGCTTGCTCACATGATCATCCGCCCCCACAGAGAGCGCATATACCTTGTCTTGCTCCTGAACCTTAGCCGTTAAGAAAATGATGCCTAAGCGCTCATTGATCTCCCTTACTCTGCGGCATACTTCAAATCCGTCTATGCCTGGCACCATGACATCAAGCAGCGCAATATCAATCGTCTGGTCGCTAAGCAGCTTGTCCAGTGCTTCATTGCCGTTTGATGCTTCCACGACTTCGAAGCCATTGCGCTTTAGATTGATTACGATAAAGCTGCGAATGGATTCCTCATCCTCTAAGATCAATATTTTCGTCATCTATGCTCGTCCTCCCTTATGACTTGGTCGACTTCTACTCTGCCGTCTCCGAATCCTGTTCCAGCTCTGGCAGCTTCAAGGAACCGTCATTAAGCTTCAGTGGCTCCTTGCTCAATATTCCAATCACCTCTTCGCCATAAGCAGCGAGGTAGGTCCATTTGTTCTTGTAACGTTCCCAATTCTCTATACTGAAGAATTTGATCTCCGCTAGAGTCTCATTCGTCTGATAATCAATAAATCGGATATATTCGTCCCGATCCGACTTCGTATCCACTGATACGCGGCCATACCAAGAAGTAGGAATCGTGAAGTGGAATCGATCCGAATAATCGCGGTATTGCTTCTGCACAAGCTTAAGCTCGTTCTTGCCATCCCATTGGAAGTAATTTAAGAAGTAAGGGACCTCATATTCTCTGAATATATCCCATCCCTGCGGTGTTTCATTTTTAACAAACTCTATAATACCATCATTATTAATGTCCGTACTGCTGTATGACTTGCTACGAATCGTATTCTCCATTGGCACAGCCTCAATGAATTGTCCATCAAGACACAACAAGCCTATGGAAGCATAATAATTCGCACCTACGGACAAATCGAGCACGAGTCCGCGCTTGTCCTTGCTTATCAGCCCTGACACCATATTATATACGGCGTTCACCTCAACATCCATCTGGATTTCAGCTGTTTTCGTCAGCTTCTGGTCCATATACTGATATTGACTCAGTAAAGGCGGCTTTCCCTTATGATGGCTTACAATATAAAGCTCTTTCTTCGAATCGCCATCAAGATCATCAATGACAGCCTGTGAATAAGGCTGCTCGAAGATCTTCTCAATACGATTGTTGACAAAGGAATAGACGACCATCCCCTTATTCAAGGAATCTCGATCCTGGCTGCCATAGCCGACAAGAAGATCCAACCGGTTATCTCTCGTTAGATCCACTGTTTCGACATAATCCAGCCGAACACCGCCGCCCTCAAAGTCTGCGACCTTTTTCCATTCCTTGCCGTCGCTTTTTAGAATCATGCCATGTAGCCTTACATCACTATCAGGTATCTCATAAAAGACGATGGCTTCTGCCTTCCCATCACCGTCAAGATCTGCCATTCTCACTGCACTGCCGTCTGTCGAGTTATTCGGTCGAACCTTCTCTCCGCCCTCTGGCAGTTGAGCATTAATGATACTCATCAGGTTCGCCTGCTCTTCAGGGAGCTTAGGTACACTCATTAACAGCTTCGGGTCTTGAACCCACTCACAACCATTGATGATGAACGTGCAGGCAAGAAGCAAGCAGATTGCGCTTCGTCTGAACCACGAGCGTCTCAATCACATCCCTCATTTCTTGTTCACGCTTTTTGTTGTTGTAGAACCTCTCTTATCATAAAAAAAAAAGATCACCAATAGGTGACAAACCCATTACAAACAAGGCCCGGAAGAAGATGCCTGATGGATGAGGCTTAAGGATTCAGGCACCTTCACATCTTCCTTAATACCATAAGGTATCAATCGGACCATTCTCTTTCTTGATGCTCTCCAGATCGTAGATCGAAATCGGAAAGTATGGAAAGCCGTACACATATGGAAGCAGCTCATACAAATCAAAAAACAGCACCAAAGCCTTGTCTGTCAAATAAAAAGGCTGATCGGGCTTAATCTTCGTAAATGGCTCAAGTACAGGCAGATCCCTTTCCTTAATCTGTTTGGCTACCTGTTCGCTCAATTCATCCACGTAAGACGCACCAGGCTTAAACAGATCCTTCAGTGTAATCAAGTTGCCTGTATTCGTATCAAAAGTAAGTCCCTCTTGATACGTCATACCATGTGCTGCCCCAAGCGTATACCCGTATACAATCAGCAGAATGCTAAGCAGCCCTCGCTCATTCAGCTTCACTTCATAGGTGCCCGTTACCTCAGTCTGATCGCCCTCACCATACCCCGTCTTCTTAATCAGCTCTACGGCATGATGATGAAGCGTGCGATTCATTCGTTCAGTGGCCTCTCTAGCGCCTGCTTGCTCCACCTGTGGTACAAACACTTCAAGCTTAGGCTTGCGAATAACCTTCGAATAAACGTGAACCGGTGCAGGGTGCAATGCCAATTCCATCACCTCATTTTCGAGATTGCGTTATAGAATTAGCTTATGACTTCACCCTAGCATTCGTGACATTCGCCCGCGCTTACAGCTGAAGCATGCGCTTCTCACTTTGCAATAGCTTTCTGCCATGAATATCAAGCTTAATATCGCCATCCGCAAGGCCAATAATGCGAGTACAGAAGCGCTCCGCCAGCTCGACTTGATGGAATACGGCAATGACCGTGCAGCGCTCTTTCTGACAGACTGATTGGAAGTTGCGCATAACATCCTCAGCGGCATGTGGGTCCAGACCAAGCACAGGCTCGTCTGCAAGAATGACCTTAGCGCCATGCACAAGCGCGCGCGCAATCGCTACACGCTGCTTCTCGCCGCCGCTGAGCTGCCCTGTCTGCACCTTTGCTTTGTCCAGCAGTCCAAGCAATTCGAGCGTATCCATGGCACCCATGTAATCATCATTGCGAACCATGCCCGTCGCCATTCTCCACAGCGGAGTCTGGCTAGAGCGGCCGATCAGCACATTTTTGAAGGCTTTGCGATTCGGCGACAGTACAGGATTTTGCTCCAAGTAGGCGAATTCTCGTTTCACCTTATGCTTTAACAGCGCATTTTGCTTGATGACATCATTGCCATCCACATAATAGGAGCCGCTTGTCCAGGACTCCTGCAGCGCAAGGCACTTCAAGAGAGTGGTCTTTCCAGAACCGCTTGCGCCGACCACGCCGATGAATTCTCCGTGATGAACCTCCATGCTGATGCCCTTCAGCACCTTAGTCTCTGGCGGATACTGCTTAACAAGACGATCTATCTTCAACATTAGATGATTGCGCTCCTCTCAGGACGTTCTGCTATAGTCTATAGGTATTATTGTAAGAAAAAGATGGGGCGGTGTCCATGGAAGGTTGGTGAAAGGCTCTGTGCCGGTATCTCGTGTGATATAAAAAAGGCTGCCTTATTCCCCAAGCACGGTCTGATTAACCATGCTTCAGCAAGCGGCAGCCTTGTTGTAAGGCAGTAAATATCGATTATTGACGGTATAAAGACTAGGAAGCTTGCGTAGTCTGTTGATCTTCACTCACTACAGCTTTTCCACGGAAACGAAAGCCGATGATGGAGAATAGAACATAACCGATCCCTAAGAAGTAGAACATGCTGCCAATGGACAAATAGCGAATGCCGAAGCCGCCCAGATTCGGTCCAATGATGGAGCCGAGGCTGAAGTGAACGGATGCGATAACATTGGCGGATGGCAGATATGCTTTTGGCAGAATATCTGCTGCATAAGCAAGCCCTAAGGAGAAGAACGATCCGACCAATCCGCCTATAAGCATAAACAAGATCAGAATGCCCCAAGGGTTATCCCCTACTAACGGCACAAGACAGAATAGCAGACCGCCCGCGATACCACAGCTCATCAGCACTGCTTTTCGATTGACGCGGTCACTGAGGATACCGAGCGGCAGCTGAAGAATTAGCGCCCCAAGGCCAAAGAACGGCAGCAAGAATGCAATCCATGTCTGATCAAGCCCAAGCCGTAACGCATAGACTGGGAAGTTGCTGTTCATGGATGACTCCATGTATCCATACAGAAAGGATGGAAGCAGCGCGAACCATGCCCATTGATACGATCTTGCATATCGCTTCTCAGGTCGAGCTTCCCCGTGCATCGCGTTCATGTCTTGATTCGGAAGCTTGATCCATACGATCAGCATCACAAGGATAAACAGGGCCACGATAAACACAAATGGCGCTGCATCGCTGATGCCAAGCAGATGGATGCCAAGCGGTCCAATGCTGAAGCCAACGCCGTAAGCCATGCCATATAACGAGATATTGCGCCCTCGGCGGTCAGCCGGACTAATCGTCACAGCCCACAGCTGCGTAGCGTAATGAAGCGCGCTATCTCCAACCCCCACCACTATACGAAGCACAAACCAAAAGCCAATGCTCGGAAACAACGGAAAAAGCATCAGGGCAAAGGTAACGACAAGCATTCCTCCAAGCAGCATGCGCTTGTAGCCCAGCTTGCGCAGAATGCGCTCCACAAAAAACATCATGACAAAGGTTCCAAAATAAAGCGCAGTTGCATTTAATCCATTCAGATCTGAAGGAACTCCCATTCTCTCCAGAAAAATGGTCAAGAGCGGCAGCAAGAGCCCTTGACTGAGTCCGGTAAACATCACTACTGTAATCAAAATAACAAATTGCCAAGCAGGGGATGTTGTCGGACGTCGGAATGATGATAGCATGATCTTTCCCCTCCCACTTTTGTTCGCAGCAAAAAAACATGAAGCTTCCGTGCGCTTCATGCACTTTGAACATTATAGTAGACAATTGCCTGCAACACAATTCATAATGAATATGTAATACCGACCAAAGAGGTGATAAGGAGGTCCTGCAATGGCCCTTCAGGTTCGTATCGACTGTTCACCGGTATATGAGCTCATTAGCAGCTATATGCTGTTTGTCCATCGAAAGTGGATACGCAACGTTGATCTAGGCACTGGCTGGGTAGAACAAGTGGAGCAATCCATGCCCGAAGCCTTCATTAAGACAGCGGAAACGCTGAAAAAGACGTCGATGCATATTTTCGATCTGTTGTACGCTGCTGCTTTAGAGCGAAAGCACCCGCATGATATTCCGCAATTCCTTGCTCAGCTGGAGGAGATGAAGGAAGCGGATTGGAAGTGCTTGCTTCGTTCCTATGGACAACCCTACCGGCAGAAGCACGTACAGATGATCAAGGACATCTTCGTTCCTGCGCTGACCTTGTGGAATGAGAGGTATTTGCAGCCTTCCTCCATATATTGGGAGCAGCCAATTCTCGAAGATGCGAATGAGAAGCTTAAGCTCATGTACAAAATGAATCCAATAGAACTTATCGAGGTCGCAACGAACGGAGTCGTCTTCAATCATCCTGATCCAAGTCATGAAGTCGTGCTTGCCCCGTTTTGGCACTATCGCCCGATTAATATGACCTGTGCTTTCAAGAATACGACGCTGATCTTGTACGCCGCTCACGACCCTGAATCAGATGAGGATGGCCCTCCCCTGTCATTGACACGGATGCTGTCCGCAATATCCAATGAAGTGAGGCTGCAGATCCTGCGCGCAATCGCTGAAGAGCCAATAACCTTCTCGCAGCTTACTGCTCATCTGAAGCTCGGCAAGAATGCGGCCAAGCATCATCTGGCTATTCTAAGAGCAGCTGGTTACATTCAAACCTATTGGAATGGCGAGGTGGAGAAGATTGCGCTCCGTCAGGAAGGCCTGTCTGATTTGTCCGTATTTCTAGAGAACTATGTACGCCCTTGACGGGCATGATGCATGAAGCGTCATCGCCCAAAAGTATTGGAAAAGGTCATTTCCAAACGAGAGTCAAGTGCGCTTGGAGGTGGCACAACAATGAATCATCGAGCAACTGCGATGAATAAGCAAACGCTATTATTTGATATGGATGACACGCTCATCTACTGCAACAAGTACTTTGACGCCGTATTGGATCAATTCAATGATCTGATGACAACGTGGTTTAAAGCCTTTCGAGTGTCTGCAAAGGACATTAAGAAAGTCCAAAATGAATATGATATTGCCGGTGTTGAGAAGAATGGATTTGTGAGCACGCATTTCCCGAAATCCTTAGTTCATACGTTCAAGTACTTCTCCGATCTAACTGGCAGAACGCTTACTAAAGTTGAAGAAGATCAGCTCTGGAAGCTCGGCATGAGTGTATATGAGATGGAAGTTGAGCCTTACCCAGGCATGATGGAAACATTGAACCAGCTTCGAGATGCCGGTCATGAGCTCTTTCTTTATACTGGCGGCGAAGCCGTCATCCAGCAGCGGAAGATCGATCAGATGAAGCTGGAACAGTATTTTGGCGATCGGATCTTCATTCGCCAGCACAAGTCCATCGACGCATTAGAAGGCATCCTGCAGCAGCTCAAGCTGGATCGCACCAACACTTGGATGATTGGCAACTCTCTTCGAACGGACGTGCTTCCTGCGCTGACCAATGGCATTCACGCCATTTATTTAAAGCAGCGTACAGAATGGTCCTTTAACATTGTCGATCTGGATGTGAAGCCGCAAGGCGCATTCTATACTGTTGAGAAGCTTACGGAGGTCCCGAGCAAGATTCACAACTGGGTAACAGATGCGCGAGCCCACGTGTAGCTTGCATAAGCAGCATGCAAATACGATGCATCTACCATGCATATATCACCTCTACTACCAGCTTTGCATCAAGATTACTTGACTAATTGACACCTCTGCAGCGGATCAAACCAAAGCCCCCCACTCCTTGCCTAATGGCATCGAGTGGGGGGCTAATTGTATAGGATCTAGCAGCTTCATAGCGGTGTATGCTGAATCTACTCAACCCAAAAGCTATTATGCGGTTTGCACAAGCTATGACTCTCGCTCCACATTCAGATCTCCTGTCGCTTTATCCTGAAGCACCAAGCGCCCCTTGAACTTGCTTCCTTTCACTGTAAAGGTCAGCATCTGAGTGTGGCCTTTACTCAATAAGCTCTGAAGCATCGTGGTCGAAATTGTTTTTTGCAGTGTGTGCTGCTCCTTCCAAATGACAAATTTGCAGCCTTGCTTATAATGCGTGCAGCCGTAGCCTTTGCGCCCTTCGATGATCGTTCCCCCGCATCCAGGGCGAGGACAATCGCCAAAGCCAATCCGTTCTCCGCTGCTATCCGCACTGCTTGTTGAACCTGCGTTTTCTTCGGAAGCACCCTTTTTGGCTGCGGCTTTCTTGGTCGCACCACTCGACTTGCTCCCCGTTTTCCTGCCGCCCTTGCTCTTACTGCCGGATTCTTCGATCTGCTTCAGCAGGTCACCTGATACAGACTGCTGCTTACGAACGCAATCGATGACATGCAGCGTAAACTTGCGCACAGCCTCCATAAAAGCATCCCTGGAGGCTTCACCGCTCGCAATCTGTGATAGGCGTCGCTCCCATTGCCCAGTCATCTCAGGCGAAGTCAGCAGCTGAACGCCTGCATGGCGGATCAGCTCAACAGCCGTTTTCCCTTTCAACGTAAGCTCTATGCGCTTGCCACTCATGGCGACATAGCCGACCTGCTTCAGGCGCTCAATCGTTGCTGCGCGCGTTGCCGGTGTTCCGAGTCCGGCATCCTTCATTGCATCGCGGAGCTCTTCATTTTCAAGCTCTTTGCCTGCGCCCTCCATCGCCTTCAACAGAGTGCCTTCCGTATAAGGCTTAGGTGGCTGCGTTGCTTTGGCATTAACGCTCAGCTCCTTCACCTGAACAGGCAGGCTTGCATCAATGTGGAAGGGCTCTGTCCCATTCCATTCCTCCGGCTCTTCCCCGGCCTTCTCATCCTTGCCTACATCACTTCGCTTCGCACTCTTTTTCTTTTTCTTCTCATCCTGATCGTAGAGCTCCTTCCACCCCCGAAGCGTCCATTGCTTGATCGAGGTCTTGAAGCTCTCTTCTCCGACTTTTGTCATTACGGTATAAAGCGTATATTCTGCCGGTGGATAAAAGTGCGCGAGCATCCTTCTGACGATAAGATCATAGATCTTCGCCTCCTCAGGAGACAAAGAGCCTGGACGCTTCTTGGTAGGGAGAATGGCATGGTGATCCTCTACCTTAACCGGCTGGCAGACCCCTTTATTCCCCTTATGAACGCGGCTCGGCTCGGCTTTGTCAGCTAAGTCACGGTATGCGTCCGTCGTCTGCAGCATCCGCAATGATTCATGCATCGACGGTATATTCTGCTCCGTCACATAGTTGGAATTCGTACGCGGATAGGTAATAACCTTATGCTTCTCATAAAGCGACTGGGCGAGATCCAATGTCTTTTTGGCTGAAAAACCGAATTTGCTGTTGGCCTCTCGCTGCAAGAGCGTCAAATCATACAAACGATAGGGATACTCTTTGCCTTCCTTAATCTGAAAATCATCAATAACACCAGGCTTGCCTTCTATTGAAGCTCTGATCTTCTCCATCTCTTCTTCGCTTCGAATGCGATCACCAACGCGAACACCTTTGTAAGACGTATCCGCTTGTTCAAAGATTGCAGACAGCTCAAAGTAGCGATCCGGCTCGAACTTCTCGATCTCCTGCTCACGATCATGAATAAGGGCAAGAACGGGCGTCTGCACGCGGCCAACCGACAGCAGCGTGCGATGCTTAGTCGTAAAGGCGCGAGAAGCATTCATGCCGATCAGCCAATCCGCCTCGCTCCGCGCTCTTGCAGCAGACGTTAGATTCGCATACTTGGAGGCATCCTCTAATTGGTCAAAGCCCTTGCGAATGGTCTCAGGGGTAAGGTCAGAGATCCAAAGTCGCTTCACCGGCTTCTTCCACTTCCAGTACTGTTCAATAAGGGCAAAAATATATTGACCTTCCCTCCCTGCATCGCATGCATTTATGATCGAATCGCATTGCTTGGCAAGCTCGCCAATCATTTTTAATTGATCCTTTGTTCGTTTGGATGCGATAATCTTGAAGGATTCCGGCAGAATCGGAAGATCATGAAAGTTCCAACGTTTATATTTCGGATCGTAAAGATCCGGTTCAGCTAATCCTAGCAAATGGCCGATGGCCCATGTAATGATATAACGCTCGCCTTCCATATGGGTACGATGACGCTTCGCACGAGGTTCAATAACCTGCGCAATGTTGCGTCCCATGTCCGGCTTCTCAGCCAGAACGAGGATTTTACCTGTAGACATGCCAAGTTTCCAACCCTTCTGGTTGTATTGTTTACGATAAAAGACTCTAGTATTTTAGTCTACCACGAATGGCAAAGCTGTGCACTATGCAGCATTTTTATTAGGCCATGGCAGTTTCGAATGTCATGAACAATCCTACTATACATTCAATCCTCCATATTTTAAAAATTATACGTTAGTTTAATATTGCATTGCACCTGATTAGTTTACATAATATTTTTTATGTATTCTTATTTTACGACCTTTATTTACTGCACTGCTATCGTGATGCGATTGACTGCCGTTATGCGTCGCCGCCCCTCACCTTTGGAGAAGTGTGAAAGGCGGAAAAAAGCTGCCGAGATCTCTCGACAGCTTGGGATAATCCTATATATGCCTCATTCAGGCATCGTCCATATAATCGATTAACGTGCAATGAGGTTCAGCTTTAATGTTCCATCGAATAGGTTAAGGCAGCAATGTACTGCCCATCAGATAGCGATCAACTTCACGAGCCGCCTCGCGGCCTTCGTTGATTGCCCAGACAACCAAGCTTTGACCACGGCGCATATCGCCTGCTGCAAACACCTTGTCAACATTCGTACGATACTTGCCATACTGTGCCTTCACATTCGAGCGGCGATCGGTCTCGAGTCCGAAACCTTCAATCAGCGTATGTTCTGGACCGTCAAATCCGATAGCGATCAACACGAGCTGAGCTGGAAACACTCGCTCTGTGCCTTCGATTGGCTTATAGATCTTACGTCCCGTCTCATCTACAATACGCTCGATTTGAACAGTATGCAGCTCTTTCACCTGTCCATTCTCATCCCCAACAAACTTCGTTGTCATAATTGAAAATTCGCGTGGATCTTTGCCGAACACTGCCTTTGCTTCTTCATGCGCATAGTCCAACGTGTATACATTCGGAAACTGCGGCCAAGGGTTGTTCTCACGATCACGTTCAAGCGGTGCCTTAGCATGTGTTCCGAACTGAGTTACGCTGCGTGCGCCATGACGAAGTGCCGTTGCGACACAGTCTGTACCTGTGTCTCCGCCACCGATTACGATTACATCTTGATCCTTGGCATTCTTATATTGGCCATCCTCCAGCTTGCTGTCCAGATAGCTCTTAATTGTGCCGTTCAAGTAATCCATTGCGTACTCGATACCTTTTAGCTCACGACCTTCGATATCGAATTCACGAGGCTTCGTCGCACCGCCGCAGAGAACAACAGCATCAAAGTCTTCTCTGAGCTGCTCTGTTGTTATATCCTTGCCGATCTCTGTATTGGTTACAAATGTAACGCCTTCTGCGGCTAGAAGATCGACACGGCGTTGAACAACACCTTTATCAAGCTTCATCGTCGGAATTCCATAAGTCAGCAAGCCGCCAATTCGGTCTGCTCGCTCATATACAGTGACCAGATGGCCTGCTTTGTTCAGTTGAGCCGCTGCAGCCAGTCCAGCAGGACCAGAGCCTACTACAGCCACCTTCTTGCCTGTACGCCGCTCAGGAGGCTCGGGCTGTACCCAGCCCTCATCAAACCCGCGATCAATGATCTCCTGCTCGATCGTCTTGATGGTAACCGGTTGACCGATCAAACCAACGGTACAAGAGCCTTCACATGGCGCAGGACATACCCGGCCGGTAAACTCCGGAAAGTTATTCGTCTTGTGAAGGCGCTCCAGCGCTTCACGCCACAGCCCTCTATAAATGAGGTTGTTCCACTCTGGAATCAAGTTATTGATCGGGCAGCCAGATGTACCGCCTGTGATCTCAATGCCTGTATGACAGTAGGGCGTGCCGCAATCCATACAGCGAGCTCCCTGCAGACGGAGCTCTTCTTCATTCATATGCTTGTGGAATTCTTCCCAATCCTTAATGCGTTCTAGCGGATCGCGGTCAGCTGGGATCTGTCTTGTATACTCCATAAAACCCGTTGGCGTTGACATACCTGTACTCCTCCATCCATCTGTCCGTCTCTATATTTGTAAATAAGTTATTCTCCAATATATACCTGAAATTGCGAAGATGCAAGAATGATGATTACCAAACTTCGACATTTTCACTTTCCACACATTTTATATAATCATGCTACAAATGGACATAGAGAAAACGTCTTATCATTTGCACTACTTCACTACAGCACTGCTTGCTGAATATGTGTTAAACACATTCATGCCTAACAGCGTTCATAGATGACGAAACGATGAGGATATGGATTATCTTCATCTTGGAGCCCTGCTCGTTCTTCGACTACTGACCACTGCTTCCAATCCACAGGAGGGAAATAATCCGTGCCTTCGAAGGCATGATCAATAAATGTTACGATCAACTTATCAGCAGAAGGAAGTGCTTGACGATACAGCTCTGCCCCGCCGATAATCATAATCTCCTCTTGCTGAGCTAACTTTATAATAGAAGAAAGGTCATGTACGACTTCTACGCCCTCAAATGTCCAGCCTTGATTGCGCGTCAACACGATATTGCGGCGCTTCGGCAGCGGCTTGCCGATAGAATCGAATGTTTTTCGCCCCATGACCACGGTCTTGCCTTTCGTCTCTGCGATGAAATGCTTCATATCATTCGGCAGCCGCCAAGGCAGTGCATTATGATTGCCAATCAAGTGATTGCGGTCCATCGCCCAAATCATGCTAATTCCCATTGAGCTCCCCCTTTTTTATTGGTTAAAATGAAACGATTAAACCGCCACAGGCGCTTTGATCGTTGGGTGATACGTATAATCTTCAAATTCGAAATCATCAAAAGTATATTCAAAAATGGAATCCGGCTTCCGCTTAATGATAAGCTTAGGCAGTGGGTAAGGGTCGCGCTCCAGCTGTGTCTTCACTTGCTCCATATGGTTGGAGTATATATGCACATCTCCTCCCGTCCAAACGAATTCTCCAGGCTCTAAGCCGCATTGCTGCGCAACCATATGTGTAAGCAGCGCATAACTGGCTATATTGAACGGCAATCCAAGGAACGTGTCCACTGATCGCATGTTCAGCATGCAGCTAAGCTTGCCCTCTGCAACATAGAATTGGAACGCATAATGGCATGGAGGCAGCTTCATCTGATCCACTTCCCCTACGTTCCAAGCTGACACAAGCAGGCGCCGTGAATCTGGGTTATGCTTGATCTGCTCAATGACATTTGTGATCTGGTCAATCACCTTGCCGTCCTTCGTCTCCCAGTTGCGCCACTGAGAGCCGTAAACTGGTCCCAAGTTGCCATTCTCATCTGCCCATTCATCCCAGATTGACACACCATTTTCTTTCAAATAACGAATATTCGTCTCTCCGCTCAAAAACCACAGCAGCTCATGAACGATGGATTTCAAATGAAGTCTTTTCGTCGTTACCAGCGGAAATCCTTCCTGCAAGTCAAAGCGCAACTGTCTGCCAAATACAGACAAGGTCCCCGTTCCCGTGCGATCTTCCTTTTTTACACCGTTCGTAAGTACATCCTGTAATAGGTCTAAGTATGCTTTCATTATCCTCACTCCGTTTCACAGACTTCCTATAAGTTTACCATTAACCACAAGCGATAGCTATGGATTTTACCGACAGTTGCGCTCATCATAAAGCCGCTGGTCGTCCTGCAAGGCCTATGTATCTTGGCTGATGTATACCTCTCTATAAAATGCCTCAGTGTCAAAAAAAAGCCCTCGCAGCAACAACTGCGAGGGAATATAGAACCGTATATAGAGTACATAAAAAATCAAATAGAGAACATGAATGATCCAAGTTGATTAAACGGTATGGATCGGGTGGCCAAGAACAACCTCAGCCGCTTCCATCACGATCTCACCAAGCGTTGGGTGAGCGTGAATCGTCAATGCAAGATCTTCAACTGTTGCTGCCATCTCAACCGCAAGACCCATTTCAGCAATCAAGTTGGATGCTTCAGGACCTACGATTTGAGAACCGATTACAACGCCGTTGTCTGCATTGGTTACGATCTTAACAAAGCCGTCTACGCTGCCGCCAAGAGACAAAGCACGGCCGTTTGCAGCGTAAGGGAACTTGCCTGCTTTAACGTTGATGCCTTTCTCTTTTGCTTCAGTCTCGGACAAACCTACGCTTGCACATTCAGGATCTGTGAAGCATACCGCTGGCATTGCTTTATAGTCAACAACGCTAGGCATACCTGCGATTGCTTCAGCAGCAACCTTACCTTCGTAAGATGCTTTGTGAGCAAGCGCTGGACCTGCAACGATATCACCAATCGCGAAGATGTGTGGTACGCTTGTGCGGCCTTGGTGGTCAACTTCGATCAATCCGCGATCCGTCATTTTAACACCAATCATGTCAAGTCCGAAGTCACCATCTGTATTTGGACGGCGTCCAACAGTAACGAGCAGGTAGTCTGCTGTTACTTCTTTGGTTTCACCTTTAACTGTGAATTTCACTGTAACATCTTTATCCGTTTGCGTAGCAGATTCTGCTTTAGCATTGGCATGGATCTCGATGTTTGTTTTCTTCATGCTCTTCGCAACAAGCTTCGTCATATCCTTGTCGAAGCCAGGAAGAACAGTATCAGCACCCTCAATAATGGTTACTTTCGTACCGAACTTGGAGTACATTTGACCAAGCTCTGCACCGATGTATCCACCGCCGATCACGATCATGCTCTTCGGAATCTCAGGCAAGCTGAGTGCTTCTGTCGAAGACAAGATGCGTCCGCCGAACGGGAATGCCTTCAATTCGATAGGACGGGAGCCTGTCGCGATGATGCAGTTGTTGAATTTGTAACGAGGAGATTCTTGCTCATTGAACAAGCGAGCTTCTGTCTCGTTGATGAACATGGCTTCGCCTTTGAAGACTTGCACTTTGTTCGCTTTAAGCAAACCAGCAACACCGCCAGTAAGCTTCTTCACAACTCCGCCTTTGAAGTTTTGAACTTTGTCCCAATCAACCGTAACGTCAGATACGTTAATACCGATGTCAGAACCATGTTGTGCAACTTCATATTGATGTGCTGCGCTGATCAAAGCTTTAGAAGGAATACAACCGCGGTTCAAGCAAACACCGCCGAGTTCGGACTTATCTACGATCAATACGCTTTGACCAAGCTGAGCTGCGCGAATCGCAGCTACATAACCACCAGGGCCAGCTCCAATAACCAAAGTATCAATGTTTAATGATGCGTCACCTACTACCATCGGTTACACCTCCATAACGAGCAGTTCAGGATTTGCAAGCAATTGCTTGATATAATTCATTGCATTTTGAGCTGTTGCGCCATCGATAATACGGTGGTCGAAGCTCAAGGACAATGCCATAACTGGTGCTGCTACGATTTCGCCGTTTTTCACAACTGGTTTTTCTGTGATGCGTCCTGTACCCAAGATTGCAACCTCTGGGAAGTTGATGATTGGTGTAAAGAACATACCGCCAGCAGAACCGATATTTGTGATGGAGATCGTGCTGCCCTTCATTTCTGTTGGAGCAAGCTTGCCTTCACGGCCGCGGTTAGCAAGATCACGGATATCATCAGCGATCATCCAGATGCTGCGACGATCAGCGTCTTTGATAACAGGAACGATCAAGCCGTTATCTGTATCTGTAGCAATACCGATGTTGTAGTATTTTTTGTAAACAATTTCTTGAGACTCTTCGTCGATCATTGCATTCAATACAGGGAACTTGCGAACCGCTGCGATCAATGCTTTTACGATGAATGGCAAATATGTTACTTTCGTACCTTTTTGTTCCATGATTGGTTTCAAGCGAGTACGGAATGCAACGAGTTCAGCAACATCCACTTCGTCCATGATCGTAACGTGTGGAGCAGTGTAAGCCGATTTAACCATTGCGTTGGAGATCGCTTTACGGATGCCTTTGAATGGTACCCGCTCTTCTTCCGCATTGCGATCAGCTGCTGGTGCTGCCGCTGCTGCAGTGGATGCCGCTGGAGCTGCATCTTCCTTCGCTGCTGGAGCCGCTGCTGGTGCACCGCCATTTGCGAATGCTTCAACATCTTCACGAGTGATTTTGCCTGCTTTTCCTGTTCCAGGAACGCCAGCAATATCTACACCGAGATCACGTGCAAGTTTGCGAACGCTTGGTGTTGCAAGTACTTCGGCATTAGGCGCTGCTGGTGCTGCCGCAGCTTCTGCCTTAGGAGCTTCTGCTGCTGGAGCAGGTGCTTCTTCTTGAGCTGCATGGTTATCAGCTGGTGCAGCTTGCTCAGGAATGTCACCTTCAGCGTCAATGATTGCAACCACTTCACCCATGTGGCATACTTGACCGTCTTTAGTCAGCACTTCAAGTACAGTACCGTTAACTGGGGAAGGTACTTCCACGATCGCTTTGTCATTTTGTACTTCCATGATGATATCATCGTCCGTGATTTTATCACCCGGTTTAATATGCATTTTAATAATTTCGCCTTCATGCAACCCTTCACCAAGCTCAGGGAAGCGATATTCAAACTTAGCCACGTAAATGACCTCCTATTCGCGTATGTCTCAATTCGAAAGTTATATATTAGAAGTTCAATACTTCTTCAACTGCTGTAATGATGCGAGCAGGTGTTGGGAGCCATTGATCTTCGATTTGGGCAAATGGATAAATTGTATCTGGACCTGCCACGCGTAGCACAGGAGCTTCCAAGTGAAGGATTGCTTTTTCGTTGATTTGAGCAACCACTTCTGCTGCGATACCAGAAGATTTTTGAGCCTCTTGAACCATGATGACACGGTTTGTCTTCTTCACAGAAGCAACAATTGTGTCGATATCAAGCGGAGACAATGTGCGTAGGTCGATAACCTCAGCGTCAATGCCTTTTTTCTCAAGCTCAGCAGCAGCCTTCATGGAAGTGTGAACCATCAAACCATAAGAGAGAATGGTTACGTCTTTACCTTCACGCACTACGTTTGCTTTGCCGAGTGGCACCGTATATTCACCCTCAGGCACTTCATCACGGAACGCATGATACAAGTTCAAATGCTCCATGAAGAATACAGGGTCGTTGTCGCGAATTGCAGAGATCAACAAGCCTTTTGCATCGTAAGGGTTAGATGGAATAACCACTTTGATACCTGGAGTTTGAGCAATCAAGCCCTCCAAGGAATCTGTGTGCAATTCCGCAGCTTTTACGCCACCGCCAAATGGTGTGCGGAATACGATTGGAGAATGATAGCGACCGCCGGAACGATAGCGCATGCGAGCTGCTTGTACACAGATTTGATCCAATGCTTCATAAATAAAGCCAACGAACTGGATTTCTGCTACTGGACGGAAGCCTTGGATACCAAGACCTACTGCCATACCGCCGATTGCGGATTCAGCAAGCGGTGTATCGAATACACGATCTTCACCAAATTCTTTTTGCAAACCTTCTGTTGCACGGAATACCCCACCAACGTGACCTACGTCTTCACCAAAGACAAGCACGTTCTCATCACGTTTCAATTCTACGCGCATCGCATCGCGAATTGCTTCTTTCATATTCATTTGAGCCATTGCTTCGTTTCCTCCTTACCGTCTATGAACAAGTTCAAGTTAAATCTTCCGAACGTTAATTATTGAGATACAATTTTCGCATCTGTTTTTTGATCTTCAAGATGATGCGGAGTGTTTTCGAACATGCTGTCGACCAAACCAGTCAATGTCATTTTTTCTGTTTGCTCTGCACGTTTGATTTCCTCGTTAACTTTTGCTTTCGCTTCATCTTTAACGCGAGCTGTATCTTCTTCTGTCCACAAGCCTTTGGACTCCAAGTATTTGCCGAAGCGTGCGATTGGATCTTTGATTGCCCATTCTGCTTCTTCGTCTTTCGTACGATATTTCGTTGTATCGTCCGCCATGGAGTGAGGACGGAAGCGGTAAGTCAAGGATTCGATCAATGTTGCTCCTTCGCCTTTACGTCCACGCTCTGCAGCCATTTGAACAGCTTTAATAACAGCGAGTACGTCCATGCCGTCTACTTGCATGCCTACAATACCAGCAGCCAAAGCTTTGTGTGCGATGGATTTAGCAGCCGTTTGCTTCGCAAATGGCGTCGTAATCGCATAGCCGTTGTTTTGTACGAAGAAAATGACTGGCAGATCATAAGCACCAGCGAAGTTCAAGCCTTCGTAGAAGTCGCCCTCGGAAGAACCGCCGTCACCTGTATAAGTAATAGCAACTTGTGGTTTCTTGCGAAGCTTGAAGCCTTTTGCAATGCCCATTGCATGCAAAATTTGCGCACCGATGATGATTTGCGGCATCAATACGTTTACGCCTTCAGGAATTTGACCACCATGTTGATGACCACGAGAGTACAAGAATGCTTGATAGAGCGGAAGTCCGTGCCATACGATTTGCGGCATGTCACGATATGCTGGAACTACGAAGTCTTCCTTCTCAAGCGGATACACACTACCTACCATAGAAGCTTCTTGACCGGATACTGGTGCGTAGAAACCAAGGCGTCCTTGACGACCCAAGTTGATCGCACGCTCATCCCATGTGCGTGTGAATACCATGCGGTACATAATTTCTTTCAGCTGATCATCCGTCAACTCAGGCATCATATCTGGGTTAACGATCTCACCTTCAGGAGACAAAACGGACAATGGTGTTACATCTTCCGTCTGTACTTCAAATGGGAACTTACTCATCATATTTCACCTCAACAAAAAATTTGAAGAATTTAAATATCTGTTATATGGTTATTATACACCTGTTACACACAAAAGGTCAAAGAAATTAGCGATAAATTTGAACTTTTTATTAAATTGTAATTATAACAGGTCATATATTATTGTATAACAGATTGATACAAAGTTGTCCAACTTGTGAAAAATGAAAGTAATTACAATTCAGATTTTTCACTTGTTTTTTCATCATATTATCCCACATAACCTGTTTCAAAATCTGGTAATATCGGTTAGTGTGTAATATGAGTAACTTTCCATAAGGCGGTGCACTACACTTGACAGATTCTATTTACCTCAAGCGAACAGTAATCAAGCAAGACATAGCATGTCCACTTCTTCCCAATGGAAACCGGTCAGTACGCGTTTATTTGCCTCCTGGATACCAGGAGATACTCAGCTACCCGGTCGTCTACTGCCAAGATGGAGAGGAATTTTTCAACTTTGGCCGCATTGCTACGATTGCAAACAAGCTCATTATTGATGGCGATCTTGATCCCTTCATTATTGTAGGCGTAGATGTCGACAAAAAAAACCGTACAAATGAATATTCACCAGATGAGAGCGGTTTTGAATCGTATTCGCGCTCTTTTCTTGAAAATATCGTCCCTGAGATCGAAAAGCGCTACCCTGTACGGACAGACTGGACCGATATCGTTCTCGCTGGCGATTCCTTAGCCGCAACCGTATCCATGCACATTGCGCTGCTCCAACCAGATAAATTCCGACAAGTTATTTCGCTGTCAGGCGCCTATTATCCTGCTTCTAGATCCATTATTGCAGCAGAGAAAGACTTAAGCTGGCTCTATGCCTATATGATAGTGGGGCTTCAAGAAACAGATTACGAGACAGATCGCGGCAGCTTTGACTTTGTCGATATTAATCGGAAGACTCGCCAGCTGCTTGAAGAGCGTGGCGCACATGTTCATTATGAAGAGCATGACGGCACTCATGTATGGGGATTCTGGCAAAAGCATCTTGCCCAGTCATTGCAGCATTTCTTAGCGTGATCCATTTGGCGCAAAAATATGTTAGCAGACTGGAAGTAGCCACAAACAAACCAAAGGCATTTTCAACATCTTATGATGTCGGAAATGCCTTTTTTGCAAGTAATATTAAACGTAGTGTTCGTACTGCAGCCATGATCATCGCTATAGCAGCAAGCTACATCTCCAATTGATGCTCTCTTACCAATCGGCTTAAGAGCTGCTTGCAGCCTGCGGATACCAGCCTGTACGTTTCATCAAAATCTCCTGTGAAATAAGGATCCGGCACATCTGTCCCCTTCTCCTCCGGCAGCAGCGACATGAATGGAATGAGCGTTGTCGTTCCTTCGGCAGCCCCTTCCCATTGCTTAAGATTGTTCATATTGCTCGTATCCATGCCAACAACATACGTAAAGGCCTGAAAATCATTGGGCTGAACTTGTCTTGCTCGAATCCCTTCATAAGAGATGAGGTAGCGGTCAAGCTGCTTTCTCGTTCCTTCATGAGGAACCGCCCCAATATGCCAATCCCCAGTACCCGCACTATCAACACGAATCTGATCCCGAAGGCCAGCTTGTTCCACTTGATGTCTTAATATGGCTTCAGCCATTGGAGAGCGACAAATATTCCCGAGACATACAAACAATACTGATATCATCCTTTTGCTCCTTCCTTTTCATAGAGATGGCGCTTTGGCAGCTTCCACTTATATTTAAATGATAACAAACGCATCAATACAATACAGCCAAATACAATCCAAAGCTCCGAACTTGCTCTTGCCCATCCCAATCCAATGGCAAGTCCACCTATAATCGCCCAGATTGCATACAGGTCTTCGCGGAACACTACCGGCTTGCGGCCAGCAAGCACATCACGGACGACACCGCCGCCAATGCCTGTCATCATGGCAGCAAATACGACTGCAATCACAGGCTGCCCCATCGATACGGCATACATCGCGCCTTGAACGGCAAAGGCTGCAAGACCAATCGCATCGAAAAATACTTCAACCTTAAGCCACGTATGTATCCATTTGACGGGAACAATCAAGATGATCGTAATGGATATAAGTGCAGAATTCAACATAAAGCTCTGAGACCATAAAGAGGCCGGGGGAATGCCAATCAATAGATTCCGAATAACTCCTCCCCCAAACGCGGTCACCAACCCTAGGATAAAGATACCGAGGATATCATAATCCTCATTCATAGCCGTAACGGCTCCGGATAAGGCAAAAGCAACTGTACCAATGAAGCTGAATACCGTAAATAACAAATCGTCCACTCGTATGCACCGTCCTAGAAGTCACTGACCATTTCAAAATCTATCTCATTGTAACGACTTCCCCTATTGGTTTCAATACAAAAATGCTGAAAAAGGGATAAGGCTTGGAGGAGTGAGCTCAAATGGTTATACTATTTAAATAGTATAAATCATCGAAAACGATTCATTATGGATACATAAAGGAGACTTTCACAGCAATGAGCGGAACAAGCGAGGAACATGTCAAGCATGTTGTTATTGTAACCGGAGGGGCCATTCACCCTTCTGTTCATCCTATTATCGATCAAGCGGATATGCTGATTGGCGCGGACCGAGGCGCGGATTATTTGCTCCAGCATGGCTACACGCCAGACCTAGCCTTGGGTGATTTTGATTCTGTGGAGCCTGAGCGTTCATCTTATATAGAAGCCAATAGTTTGCGTTTTATAGGCGTTGATGCGATTGACAAGAACTTTACGGATACCGAACTTGCATATAAAGCTGCGGAAGAAGCCAATGCAGGGCGAATTACGATGCTTGGCGCAACAGGTACGCGGATGGATCACACTCTGGCCAATATTCATTTGCTTCGTCAAGCGCTTGCTGATGGAATTGAAATGTGCTTGATCGATGATCACAATTCCATCCATCTTATTGATCGCTCCATTACGCTTGCGAAGGAGCATTATCATTATCTATCTCTGCTTCCTTTATCATTAGAAGTAACAGGCATTCAACTATCTGGATTCCAGTATCCGCTGGACAATGCAACACTAACCCTTGGACAGTCGCTTGCGGTCAGCAATCAATGGGAAGAAGAACAAGGAACCGTAAGCATCAAGGACGGGCTGCTGCTCGTCATACGAAGCCACGACTAACCAAGCGAGATTAGAAAAAAAGTTGTAATCTTTCTGATTGGTTTCGAGAACCTTTCATTTCTTCAACCTCCAAATGATGATGAGAAATCAGCTTCTCATCATTTTTTAATGTAAGCGCATACATAATAAGTGAGATTAACGTTGTACACCCTTGGTATATTGTGGGTTATATACTTGAGTCTATCATCTTGTTATACTCCAGTTGTCAGAAAGATTACGAAAGGGTGACAAAGATGACAAAACTGAAATCTATCACTACTCGCAAATGGGTCATGATCACACTGATGGTTGTCAGTGCATCTGGTATAATATTCGGTACAGACGCAACAAAAGCAGAAGCATATCCGATTGGCGGATCGAATTGGAACTGGAATCGTACAAGTGATTACAACACGTGGCCGTATCAGCCATCCCGTGATGCACAATCCACAACAGACACAACGGAAGGCACAAGTCGTTCAGACAGCTCCACTGCTGCACAGACTATTTCTATTGGTCAACGTTTTCTTGGTACGAAATATGAGTTTGGCGCTGACACTAATCAAACCAAAACCTTTGATTGCTCTTCCTTTGTAAAATATGTCTTTAAGCAAGTCGGCGTTGATCTGCCGAGAACATCCTATACACAAGCCAAAGAAGGCAAAGCCGTTAGCCGATCTGAGCTTCAAACCGGAGACCTTGTCTTCTTCGCGACTGGCAGAAGAGGAAGTGGAATAAGCCATGTTGCGATTTATGCTGGCAATGGCCGTATCCTCCATACATTCGGCAGCCCTGGCGTTACCTTCTCTGATCTTAGTGATTGGGATTCTTCCTATGTAACAGCTAGACGCGTTCTGTAAAAGCGGTCTACCAGCTTCCGAGATGAGTGTATATCATATTGAATATCGTTTCGCTCATTTGGAGCTCTTCAATGGTGCGGTCGGACTCACAAGCTTATATCCATAACCACGTACAGTGCGGATAAGCTTGTGCGTCCGGCCGCGATCTATTTTGCGCCGCAAATAACGAATATACACATCTAAGATGTTGGTATTGGTCTCAAAGTCAATACTCCATACCTTTTCCATTAAGTAGGCTCTAGATAGTGGAATATTCACATTGGCAATCAGCACATGCAAGAGTTCATACTCTCGCGGTGTCAGATCTATAAGCTCCTCCCCGCGGCATACTTCCCGTGTTGACCGATTCAACGTTAGATCATCCACCTGAAGCACGCTGGCAATGGCAGCGAACCGCTCTTTTTTCATATGAAACGCCCTTTTAACGCGAGCTTCCCATTCTTCCAACGTGCAAGGAAAAAGGATAATATCATCGAGACCATGATCCAGCAAAGCAAAGATCGGTCTTTTGGAATCCCTCTTTACTACAACAAAGCTTCCAATCCATAGTGCTCCCCTGCTGCCTGCAGAGAGCAGATATGGATGCAGTTTGCTCCATTTCTCGTCGAGGTTCACATCATCCTCTAAGTCCACGATTACGATCGCGATATCCCTATTGTTAGCCGCATCTATCCGGTGTTCCAATTCTGCAAACAGTTGCTTCGGCGTAACGATTACATAATTCCACTGTAATTGGTCAAGCCATTCCGTAAACGGATTGCCCATAACGGTATTGGAATAGGATAGGATATATAGCCTAGTCTGATGAAGGAACATGGTGACTGTCTCCTGCCTGGCATACGCACGTATTCGATCCGAGCGATTAGAATGCTCTAATATAGGCTCAGTCCTACTATTGTCCATCCTACGCCTTCAAACTATGCAACCTTACCCTTCTTTATAACACGATCCCCTCACACCAAACACCACATGAACCGCTGCAATACCGGCAGCTTATCATAGGCGAACTTAGATATGGGCAAAGCCTATTCTGCAGCGTACCCCTTCCTATATCGGGATATTATCAAGCGGGCTGCTGGCTGTTGCATGCCTTTTGCGAGGAATGCGGCCAGCAAGATAGCCATATCGCCCTGCCAGAACAGCCAACTTCATCGCTTCCGCCATTCGCACAGGGTCACTCGCGCCAGATACAGCTGTGTTCAACAGAACTCCATCCGCCCCGAGCTCCATAGCAAGAGCGGCATCTCCTGGCGTGCCGATACCCGCATCGATGATGACGGGTACATTCGCCTGCTCTATGATTAGAGATAGACTGTGTTGATTCAATATGCCCAACCCACTCCCGATCGGAGATGCCCCTGGCATGACCGCATGAACGCCTAGTTCTTCGAGCCGCCTTGCTAATACCACGTCATCTGAGATATAAGGAAGCACAATAAATCCTTCTTCCAATAAGATCTCACAAGCTTTAAACGTTTCTATCGGATCGGGGAGCAGCGTCTTCGAATCACCGATTACCTCTACTTTAATCATATCGCATAGTCCAGAAGCCTTAGCGAGACGCGCGATCCGAACCGCTTCCTCAGCATTGGCAGCTCCAGCTGTATTTGGAAGCAGCGTGTATCGACCAAGGTCTAGCCGCTCTAAGAAATTGGGTTGATTCGGATCAGATACATTCATTCGCCTAACCGCAAAGGTGAGAATTTCCGTTCCTGATACCTCTACAGCCTGCTGCTGCACTTCGAAATCAGGGAACTTCCCTGTTCCGAGAAGCAAGCGGGAATGAAATGGATAAGGGCCAATACATAATGCATCATGATCTTTTTTTTCGAATTCCACTACTTATCCTCCTCCCACAAATTGAACAATTTCGATTCGATCTCCATCGCTTAAACGAAGTTCCTCATAAGCATCCTTCGGAACAATGGAGCCGTTATGTTCAACGACAACAATCCGATTCTCAAGCGATAGATGAGACAACAGCCGATGAATATGCTCAATCTGCTCAGGCAAATCAAGCTTATCTCCATTTACAATAACGTGCACAACATGATCTCCTTTCTACTGCGTCATCTCAATGGCATACTGGTTTACTCGCTCTAAACCAAAATCCTTCAAATAAGACCACGGCATGCTGCCGGTACGAATCCAGTCAATCATGGAGCTTGCCGTAGCTGGTGCCAGCAGTATACCGTTGCGATAATGGCCTGACGCCACCCATAAGCCTGGAAGTTCATGAACCGGGCCTAGATATGGACGCTGATCCGGCGTACACGGGCGAAGCCCCGCCCAAGCTTGTTCCCAAGCCGCTGTGCGAAGCTCCGGGAGATAGCGGCAGGCTTGCTCCAGCAGCTGTACGATTGAGCCAGCACTGACATGATGATCGTACTGATGATTAAAGGAGGTTGCCCCGATATACACCCTCTGTTGTGATTTTGGAACAATATATACACCTTCACCGTAAACGACAGATTCTAGCGCAGTTTGCAAACGCAGCACCAGCAATTCGCCTTTCACGGCATAATGCGGCATGCGCAGGCCTATTGATCTTGCCAAGTGTTCATTCTCTAGCCCTGAGCACAACAGCACATGCTCTGCCAAAAATGTCTTTGAAGCTGTCTTCACGCCTGAGATTCGTTTATCTCGTACGATGAATTCCCGAACTTCCTCATGCTCATAGCACGAAGCGCCCAACCGTCTCGCCCCTTCGAGCAATGCTTCTGACAGCTTTATTGGCGAAATATGCCCTTCATTCTCGTAAAAAGCCCCTCCTGTTACTTCCTTTCCTACTTGTATATGAAGATTTGCAAGACGAGAGCGATCAAGCCAGCGTTTATGTAAGTTGATCGGTGTTAGATCCGGTTCTCGCCGTGAAATCCGCGAGCTGTTCGCCGAAGAGGCTTCAATCTCAGGAACAAAAACCCCGCGAAGCCTGAGCTCTGGATCAATTCCCGTCAGCTCCCACAGCTCTTCGACCCAAGGCTGATAGAGCTCTAAGCTGTCCCAGGCCAAGAGCGATAAGGACGGATGGATAAATGCCTCTGCACTAGGAGCCAGCATCCCAGCAGCCGCACAGGTCGTTCCTCCAGCAAACTGTTGACGCTCTAGCAGCACCACCTTCATCCCTTGCCGAGCAGCTTCAAAAGCTGCGGACAGACCCACAATGCCGCCACCAACCACGATTAAATCAGCAGTCATCGTTTGATTCGACATCATCCCATAACCATTCTCCACTTCACTCACTCCTTGTCATGTTCTATTTATTAGGACACCTTGGATGGGTCTAACGTTGCAGATAAAGCTTCATGATATTGTTTTGCTGCAGTTCGAGGATCGGATACAAGCCAAATGGAGGACATCACAGCCACCCCATATGCTCCTGCGGATAATAAATTCGGTATATCCATCGGCTCGATACCACCTATCGCTATGATCGGAATATGCGATAGGATTTCGGCACAACCTGCTAAGCCTTGCAGCCCTCGGGCTGGAATTCCAATCTTGCTTGCCGTATCGTATATATGGCCATATAAGACATAATGGGCGCCTGCCCGTTCAGCATCAAGCGCCTCCCCGGGCTGATGCACAGATACGCCGATGATCTGTTTTGGATACTGAGCTCGAATCACATCTGCGGGCATGCTGTGTGAGGTAAGCTGCGTTCCATATGCATGTACCGCTTCAGCAACATCCGATCGATCATTAACGATCCATTTTTGAGGTGGAATCCCTCTTGCCTCCCCTTCTTTTACAAGCTCCCACAGCTGCATACTGGTCCACTTCTTCTGTCGCAAGTGCAGGATATCTGCGACATCTACAATGGATTCCGCTACAGATAGAATACGCGACGGGGATAGCCCATCCGGTGTAATGGCATGTAATCTCGGAATCAACACCGATACCAACTCCTTTTTCTTATGACTTGGTCGCCAACTTGCATGCCTATAGCACCCTACAACGCGAAAAGACCACCCTCATAGAGAGAGTGGTCGAAATGGTAAACAGTAACAATAATGGATAAAGGACAGAAGTTAGCTGATTCGTTGAACAGTCTCTTATGCTTATCGATCAGCTCTCACAATCGAGCGATGCAAGAAGAATCGCTCCTATCACTGATAAATAAACAATCAGAAGCTTAATCAATGTCTAATGCAGCGCATCAGCAGCTGTCACATTTCCTCAAATTAACGACGTTACCGTCCATATACGTACACTTCCCTACGCTGGTATAACCCAGATCAGGTAATTAAGGGTCCGAAGTCTTATACTTCATCTCAGCCATAACGGCACCCCTAGTGTTGATGGATGATGTTGTAAATGAATCTGTCGGTAGTGTAACATGATTCCAGCAATTTGGAAAGAGTGTTCATTCGCGCTTACAATTCCTCGGGAAGAATCCTCGCTCTGCAGCCTGCTTTGATGAGAACAATACTTCCTCGTATTCAGTGGGCTGGCATTCAGCTGGATATGCTACTTTCACACCGTCTCTCATCGTACCATAATAGAGCTGGCGCCTCATGATTTTGGAAGCGCCAAGCGCATAATGATTATATTTGGAGCTGCCTAGAGGAAGCCCTTGTATGAAGGCCAATACCCCCACATCGTCAATGGTATTCTGCCATTCTTCATCTTCGATAACGGGGAGCGTAAATGTATACTGCATACCCAATCGCATAATCTCTGCATTATGTATTGCGATCGTCGATTCCAGCATGGATTGGATGGTGCTAATAATGGTCTGGCGGCGCAGCGTATCAAAGCGTTCAGCATCTTGCAGCAGCGGATTCATACTCTGCTCTGCCAGTTCTCGCCGGAATCCACGTTCCGTTGTCTTGCTTATGGGATCATAGATCTGGATATATTCATCCAATGTGAATGCGTAGAGCATTCCTTGTTCATCACGATACATGTAGGGTTGTTTAGGGTGCCACACATGATGCAAGCTCGCTTCCCCATCTGCTCCGTCATAACTATCTGATGCATACACTTCAATGCCATTGTAACCCATTACAAGGAAGGCGGGCATGTAATACGCGATTGCTTGTTTCGTCCACCGATCCTCAGCACCATCAAGGTATAAGAGCAGGGTATCCCAGAACGATGCGAGCGCTGCTTCTTTGTTAAGGTCAACTCGCTTCATCGCTTCATAGCCGGATTCCATAGCGGGTATCAAAGCAAGGCTTAATGAATGAACAGCATCATCCACAGCCTGATTGAGCATGTCATTGTAGCGATCCTCAAGCTGCAGCTTCTCATATAATTCTCGTGCTTGGAGCTGGTTTACCCAGAAAAAAGGGAGGACAATTGCCACAAACAGAATACTCCATTTAAGCAGCTTCATTGCGTATCATTCCTCCAAAAGGCATTGACCAAAATGATCGTCGATCGCCAAATGATAACCACTGTGCCAGCATAGAGGAGCGAGTCTGTTGGGAAGGCGTGACTTTCATCTGAATATAATCCCCAATAGACATTCGGTATTGTCGTCTGCGATTTTCTTGCGGATAACTTGCCGAAGGAAACATGGCCGCAACAATATCATCATGAGAGGTAAGTTCATATCGAAGCAGTATACGATCTTGGAATGTCGATTGATCTGTGGGATCATCATATTCTGGGTCATACTTTTTGGCATAATGCGCTAGGCTTACATCAAACTCATAGCCTGTCAAGGATAGTTCTCTGGTAAAATCTGTGTACATTTTTGGCGTAATTACGCCCTTATCTTTGATCGTATCTACAAAAATCTGTGCTGTACGATAAGCCGTCATCATCGCCATATCGTCTTGTCGCTGATAGGACTCCAATAAGGGGTATAAGAACAACAAGAGGAGGCTAAGAAGCACTGCAAACAGCTTCAACACACTATTTAACATCATTAACCTCCCAAGTCATAATGAATTTCCATGATCCTACCGTCCTCACTTCTCACTATCCTCTTCTGATAGATGGCATGGAGTGATATAAAGCTGATATCAACCATCCTCGAATCAGTATGCGCTGCAATACGCTTTCCTTGTATTACGATATCTGCTTGCTCATCTTGCATGTTCATAAGCGTTGCCGCTAAGCGAGCACCTGACATTACAAACTCTCCTCTGCTGTGCAGTGTAGGGTGTACATTGCGATCCTGAGCAGAGATGCGTTCATCAAGAAGACGGATATCATTAGAGCCCGCATGAATGAGTCCAATCGCAATGGTCAATGCAGCCATGAATAAAACAGTACTTGTCCACAGTTCAATCATTTCATCAGCATGTGTGCTCATCACTTCTCTCCCACGATGTTGCGACATGTTCTCTCGCTAGAACATTATTATTGCTGCTCAAAAATGATGCCTCTCGTTACATTCGAATTATCAACAATAAGCATAGCTTTGAACTTGCCGCTTGGGTTGACATAAGTATCAAGCGATTCCGTAGTAGCGAGCATGGTTGACAAGTTCGGATCACCTGTCATTATTGTGCCATTTGGACTTACATCATAGCCATAGAATATGCCTGGATGGTTCGCATTCGAAGCCTTATTTTTCCCTGTGATGACATGTATGCCGAACTGCTCCTTCTGATAAAACTTTCGTATCGCATTGACCACTTGAGAACCGCTTACCATTGTATTGTCGTACACGGTGAACGATGCCTTGCTAAGCTCTGTTTGGATAGATGAAAACTCATTCTGAGCCGTCTTCGTCGCTTCCTGTGCCGAGACAAACAGCAAGACCACGATAGTGATGAGCGCAATGGTTAAAAATATGCCTGCGGCAACCTTTAGCGCCGATTGTGCGTTGTTCATGATATGCACCCCTTCACGTTGTATAATTTACGAACCCCATGCTTCTAAGCCTCTCATTGATAGAACTCTGTTCTACAATTGGTTAATCTGAACAAAGGATTCTGTCATCTGCTTCATGCTGAGCCACATAAGCGGCATAACGAGATACAAAAAAATAATGGCATACATGGGCGCAAAGCCAATCCACTGCCCCCACACCGCCTTCGCCTGGACCGCTTCTTCTTCCTGCTGCTTGCGCATCTCCTGTTCATAGATCCAGCTCTGCTCTGCATCATCGAAGGCAAGCCGAAGCGGAATCTTATCGTATGCCAGCTCTAGCTGGTTCACGAGCCTTGTAAAGTCAGGATAAGGGATATCCTTTCGCAGCTCTTGCAGAGCTGCCTCAGCGCCGCTATCCCAATGAAGGAGACACTTAAGCAGTGCTTCTCGACAGCATACCGAGCTTCTAGCCATCCACTCAAGCAATTGCTCTGACGTCATCTTGTTGAAGGAGCGAAGCAGCATAATGATGGAATAGAACTGGCTGATCTCAAGACGCATCTCCATAAGACGCCATTTCTTCTTAAACAAAAGCAGTACATTCGGTCCATGATACCCTAACACGCACACGACGATTGTCAGCAGCAGCTGCCACCACCAGAATACGGGCTGCTGCCATCCAATGCCTTGCTTAAGCAATTGCTTTGCATAATTACGTATGGAAGTTGTACTCCATTCAGGGTGGTATTCTCGAATGTTTGCCTGCAGCTGCTGTTCTCGATCCTCTTGGGAAGAAGCAGACTTCAGCACTTCAAGCGTAATGCGGCGATACTTGGCAGCTTCTTCTTTGAGTCTAAGCTGGCGGTCCGCTCTCTCATTCATGGAATGATCCATGCCGCTAGCAGCCCATCGCACCTCGGTATGCGATAGACTAGCATCCTGATACAGCCACGCTTCAGGCGCCTTTAATTGCTGAAATGAGACCACCTGCAGCATGATGCATACCCATAATGCCAGTGCACCTAATGCAGCAGCATTCCATAAACGATGTCGATACCAATGCAATAAAGACCTGGCTTCATTTGCTTCTCGCAGCAGATGAAGCTGCCGATGCAAGGATGTTCGTGGAATTCTGCTTATCCATAGCTCTACACCTCTATTCACCCACTTCCACGGTTCTGAGCGCTGGAAGGATGGCACCCGCGAACTTTGCGGCTGCAAACGCGGCTGTCTCCATTGGAGCTCCCCTAGCAACCGATGACATAGAATGACGCATAGAAACACAAGAAGATGGATAAGCCAGCCCGTCTGACTATCATAAAAATGATTCATATTGGGGAAAAAGGAGCGCGCCCACTGCTCTATTGGATTTGCAAACAATATCGGAATGACCGCAATCATCTTCAACCCTTTCAATAAGGAATCAAGCTTTCTGCGCATTAGATGCTCCGTTTGCATATCCGAAACAAGCATAGAAAGCCCTGTCAAATAAGTGGACCGATCCCTTTCGATGGGATCGCCATACTCGGATACCAAGCGCGACAGCCTTGCAAATAAACGATAATGACGGTTTGGCGCGTGCTCATCATACTCTAGCAATGCCTTGTCGCCATCTGGATCAATCTGTGATTGATACAGCCTTTCCAAATGAGGTCTAACAGCAGGCCCAGCCTGATCCAGCGCTTCTTCTATAGCCAGTTCGACCATGCGGTGCCGTTGATAGGCATGGCGTATCTGCGTAAACAGATGTATGCTTTGCTGAAGCAGCTGCAGATCGCCGCGTTGAATGACAAAGTCTGTATAGAGGCTCTCTGCGATACTTAGCACGAGAACCAGCATAAGAATAGATATCCAATCCTGTTCAAACCAAAAAAAGAAAACAATAACCGTTATGGCTGTAATCCACAGCCCCCACATGATTTGGGCAGACTTTTCTCGCAATATCCATTCATCGTAGCCATATAAGCTGGTGAGCTGGACACGAATCGATTTCAACTTCCTTCTTAGCAACGGCATTCGTTGAAACATAAGATAACTCGCTCGCAGCCCTCTTTTGTATCTGGGGATGGAAATGGATCGGAATGAATAGCTGAGAAAAGATGAGGATCGATCCATCCTTATGACAACAAACCACAGTCCGGCCGCGATGACGAGGCTGCTAATCGCAAGCAGCAGAAATAGCGTTTGCATGGACATGCTCCCCTCTCCTCGCTGTCAGCCACTGATCGAATTGAAACGCATCCTGCGCAGTCATCTCTTCCTTCATGCGATTGACCTGATGATCAGACAGCTCATTCACCCACATATATCGTCCGTCCTTATATTCGATAATGTTGCGATACTCAAACGCATGAGACTGCTGCTGTTCGATATAATATGCGGATGCCGCTTGAATATAGGGAGCCCATGCTCCTGACTCATCCGCCGAGCGTTCATCAGCATCTCTCCTTTCTACTTGATCCTGCTTCTTCCCATAGCGAGGAATGCACTCGGTGATGCGTTCAATATAACGTTTGCCTTGCGCATCACGTGTGAGGTGTATATTGTAATGAATTACCGCTGCGACCTGCTGCTCAGCAACCTTCTCATTTTGGAACATTCCTGTCTTCAATAAGGAGTTGCGAAGCGACAAGATCAGATCCGGAAAAGTCTTGGCATGATGCGTGAAAACCGTAAACAGGCTTGCAACCTGCGACATCTGTATCATCCATGCAGCAACAGGATCTGAAGCAACCTCGCCAAGAATATGGACAGCGCCATCGGTCTTCTTCTGTACGTCTAGTCCATCTTGACCTGCAATCATGTCGGTCTCACGCAGCGTGAGTATATTGCGTTCAGGATACATGTCTCTTAGGTGAAGCTCAAAGGCCTGCTCCTGAACACGAATTGGATAGAACCCATAAATAGACTGAATCATGGCCATCAGCAGCGTAGTCTTCCCAGAGCCTTGAGCTCCCGTTATTGCCGTAATTCTCGCTCCTTTCATAAGGAATCGCAGAAGCGTAATGGCAAGGTCCGCATGCTGGTCCATGAGGAGCAGCTCCAAGGACGGCTTGTCACGGTTGAACTTGCGCACAAAAAAGGACCAGGATTCTGCAAATGGAGGCCGAAGCACGACCACACGCGACCCATCCTTCATATCATTCACGCGATATCCATCTGCTTCCGTTAAGGGGCCAGGAGCTCCATGCTTATAGATATTGTGACATACTCGCTTCAACTCAGACTCACTTCCAAAGCCTAAAAAACTTAATCGAATCGATTTTCCTTGATAAAACAACCAGACACTATTGCATGCTTGAGTGTCTTCCCTGTACTCAAGCCCCTGATTCCAGTCCAAACGTGTAGAAAGAATGGTAGAGATACTCCCATAAGCCCCTGTTCCGCTTACACCGCCCGATATGCCATCAATCTTCATATCACGCAGTGCATCGATGACCGACAACCCTTTGTAGCTCTGATAGATCCGTTGGGCAACAATTGCGATGCGGTCTTCTGGTGTACAGTGTAATTGCTCAGTACGGTATGCATGTTTAATATCCTGCTCGTCAATCTCGTAATAATGGTATTCATCGCCATTGTCACCGCCTCGCTGCCTTAGCTCATCCCAATGATAGTTTTGCATCAGTCTGTGCATCGCATCATAACCATGCTGCTTGGCATTCTGATACAGCAAAATGTCAAATTGATCCCGAGCTGTAAGCAGATTCGGTTGATCGAATGCAATAAGCGCATTCCATTGTTCGTTTGACCACTGGACTTGCGACTGTAAAAGCTCTTTTATAATGGAGATGATGTATTTTTTTTGAGCCGTATCCCCACTTGCACAACTTCGTAATGCATTTCTTAATTGAGCTCTTCTCGAATATTCACGACGAAAGCTCTCTTCATTCCCGTAATGATCCAGCAATGGGTCTGAAGTCAGCTGCTGCAGCGCCTCTTTTACCATTAGCTCTAGCTGAAGCCAAGTCCATATTTTGGGGGCAGGAGGCCTTTGATGGACATCTCTCTGCTTGAATCGAATGATGACGATGCCAATAACCATAAGGAGGGTGGCAACAATTAAAGCGACATTCATTCCATGTGCTGCTACCCCCACCTTAAGTCCCTCCTCCATTTCGGACGTCCAACATGACTGGATACATCCATGATTTCTCTGACGATTCCGTCCACACTCTCAATCAATGGCACGGATTCCCCTCGCTCATGACGATGCTGTTCCTTTAAGTAATAAGCAATGAGCATGCCCTCTGCCATGCTCTGCCGCAGACTTGAATCATAAGGTATTGCATGTATGGACACGTCTTTGCACTTACGCTTGGCATAACGAATATTCATTGTCAGCAAAGGATCATGCATATTCAAAACAGCAGCTTGAAATGAAAAGGATGATTGACGCTTAGCAACAGCTTGAAATTCAGCTAGATTAGCTTCATCTTGTGATATTAGATGAATACAGCTCATTTGTACGTTATGATGTGCAGATTCTCGTTCTCGATAATAACCGATGTCCCATAAAATCAAGTCATAGGCAGCTGCTGCGATCTCCGTAATGCCTGTCTCTGCCTCCATGCTATCGTAAGGAAGTCTAGAATCCTGCTCACGCTGTCCATCAAGCTGCAGCTCCAATCGATCCAATTGGGGAAGCACCGGTATGGTAGAAGAAATGAAAAGCTCCGGGGTCAGCTGCTGGGATGCAGCCATGCGCGCGATTGCCTGCCAGCCTTCCAGCATCGTTGGTTGAGAAGTACGCCACTTCTCTTCAGGCGATGAAGCACTCGCTTGCTTCCATCTCGAACGGTAGGATTGAAATGCACAGGCGGAATAATGGTCGTGCACAATAAGCACTTTAAATCCATTCAAGGATAAATGCAGGCCTAAGAGAATTGTAATGGTTGTCTGACCCCTTGCATGTCGGTGAGCAGCATTAACCGTCCAATGCTTATATGGCTTCATGGTGTCTGCTTCCTCTCAGTGATCCTTTAATGATTGTACGCCATATCTTGTCCGTCAACGGACCTGCGGAGCTCTCCACCAATTCTCTCCATACATCCCTGGTCGATCTGGCATAAAGCTTAAGCTCAATGGTCTGGCGGGTATCGCTTCTAAGCTTAGCGATCCAGTCCGATTCTTCATACGGAATGACGAGCGGCTCTCTTGTTGAATGCACGCCCGCAGAAGTCAGGACCTGCTCGACATATCGTCTATCCTCTTGCGGATCCGCGGCATGCATAATAATAAACTGCAGTTGATCATTAATATCCCTTTGATGCTGCAGCTCATAGAGCATCATCCATTCCAAGTGACGATGGATGGAGCTTGTCTCTGCTGTCAGCACCAAGTATTTCTCATCCAAGCTGCTGAACCGTTCAGCTGGATAAAAGTCTATTTGGTCCGTATCAATGATGATATTGTCATATCCCTCAAGATCGATATGCAATGCCTGGACTAATGCTTCTACTTCATTCCAATCTCGAACTCCGGATGCGCAGTCCCATCCATTCCATGCCACCCACTGTTCCTTCGTGACCCATGCTCCGTTGCGGAACTTTAGCCAACCAAGGGTAGTTCCATCGATTAACAGCACTTTACGTTCCAAGCGACTTAACAATGCGGCTACAGCCAGCAGCATATCGCTTTTATCACATGCGCCCACATAATAAGCGATGTTCACGGTTCGCACTCCTCCTGTTTTATTCATATTGGAGTAAACAGATTATTCGATGACGTGCTACTGCGACGTCTTCATCTTTGGTTCACCTGGCAAGCTGTCTCCAATGGCCTTCCTGACATAATCTCCATAACTGTCCGAGGAAGCGCCTTCATTCCGTTCTTCCAGATTCTCAGACTGCTTTATTAATCCATCCTCCTGAAGCTGCTTCTGATGGTCTGTTGATTGCTGATAAGAGGGGGCAGGATCTTGAGGAAGCTCGGTTGTCGATGGCTCCAGTCCTTGTTCTCCGACAAACGGCGAAGTCCTAGCTGCCGCTTGCGAATGTCCAATAAATGGAGACTGGCTCTGGCTGCGATTCCTTATCCCCCCTCCTGCATGGTTAGCATCATCATTTATAAAGCTGAGGTGAGCTTCAGTCTGGGTAACAGCACTCCTCTGCAACCGCTCCTCAAGCACTTTTCGCGATTGAAGTGACAAGGCTTGACGAGCTGTCTCCAAGAGATTCGGATTCTTCTCCATAAGCTTATACACAGCTTCATTAACGGGATAATTGACGATCGCCTCCTGTTGAAGCATCGGTTCAATATATCGCAGTGCATAGATTTGCCCCCCATTTATGAATGCATCTACATATGCAGATGACATCGTTAGGAGTTCCTGCTCAGAGAGATACATCCAGAGTGTTGGCTGCTGAAGCTTTTTAACCCACTTTTTAGTTAGAACAACATAGTCTTGTCCATCAGAAAAACGAATCCGCACATCGATTGCTTCATTCTGCCTCAGCTCTAATGGAAGCTGAATCACAGCTGTCTCCACCCATCTTGCATCTTCTCTCACATCATCTTGTTGAGCTAACAGCTCACTCGTAATCGGGATGTTCGACCCGATCTGCAGCTTCATCACCTTGCCAACAATATCCTGTTGGCTCATTTGCATTGAAGGAGGAACCATTGATGCTGGAAGCCTTAGCCTGCCTATATCCTCCTCTTGAACAACAGCGCCTGCAGCCATTTCCTTTTGAAACACCCATGTGTCAGTCATTGTAATGGGAGCATCATCAATTTGGTATTGCGACATGATGTTCTTCGTCTCAAGCAAATCCTTGGCTAATGCTTGCTTCTCTTTTTGCCACAGATAATGGGTATAGAACTGCAATCCACCACCCAACGCACCAGTAGCAGCAATGGATATCGCTGCTGTCATAACGAGCTGCTTCGTCCTTCTTGTCCATCTTATATTTAATGACATTAACTAACTGCCCCCATCCTGCAGTTCACTTAGACTTCGATCAATATTTAATCTCATTAATTAAAAGCATTTGCTGAGCATTCTTCTATGAACTCAGCCACTTGTGAAAGTAAAATCTTCTTTTTTTCTTAGCTGCACTCTGGAACCACTGCTCCAGCCACTTCTCGATTCTCTCGTCTATCATAAACGGATTCGACACGGTTGGAACCGAGATAAGGTGTCTGCCATATGACCTTGCAGCAGAGGACCGCAGTTCCTTATCTCCAGCGTGCGGAACCGCACATATCCATTGATTGAATCTTCGCTCCTCAAGAAGATGTACGGCTTGCATGCACTGCTGATGCTTCCAAGCAGATATGCTGTGAATGAGCAAGCTAAAGGCAGCTCTCATAAATTCATCCACATGATCACTCGACTGCGAAAACCCGATATCCAGCACAATATAATCATACTCATGGAGAAGGAACGGCAAAAAATTGCCGTCGTGCTTGCGCTTCAAATGACTCGTGTGAAAATAATCCACTCCTTGATAGCGGAGCTTCTGCTCTTCCTGATAAAAACGCTCCTCGCCGTCAATAAAGGTTGATAATTGTTCAACCACCGACAGCTCAGTGCTGCTGTAATCGATGAATGCTATCCGACCGTGTGCTGTACGGTTTAACACATTGGCTATAAGGATCGACGCATGTGTACACCCTAGCCCTGCTGCAGCGCTCATGCAAGCAATAACGATGCCTTTGTTCAAGGCGCCGGTCGAATAGGGTTGAACAAGATCTTGTTGACTGGCATTGCCTGCCGATGCAGTTAGCAAACAGCCATGAAGATCTGTCCTGAGAGAATGAGCATCTTGGTAACGGTCCGCTGGCCTCTTGGACAGAAGCTTCAGTATAATAGAGACCATGCTTTCTGGCACATCAGACCGAAGCATGCTCGCTCGAAAGGAGTTGTGTCCCTGCCAGTGTCCATCTGACAGCACAAATGCCATCAGAGCGCCTACACCGTAAAGATCAGTTCTTGCATCACTTTGGACATCTTCATATTGCTCCGGCGCAGCAAACCCTAATGTACCGAGCTTTATCGTATCTGAGCTGATCTCGTCCTTATGTGCTCTTGCTATGCCGAAATCGATTAGCTTTACTTGCCCCAATCGCGTAAGCATCACATTAGATGGCTTCATATCCCGATAAATAATTGGCGGTGAATGTCCATGCAAATAACTTAACGCATCACATAGCTGTATACAGAGATCAACAGCCTCTCGAAAAGTGATCGATTGGCGGCTTATCCGCTCAGCAAGAGTCTCGCCGTCGATATACTCCATCACCAGATAAGCCCGGTCATCCTCGTGTGGAGGATAGAAGTCTACGATTAACGGCAAATTCGGATGTTTCAGTTCCGTAAGCCACTTGGCTTCCTGCAGCAGATGCGCTTGATTGTAGTGAATAGGGATGCTCTCCTTAATCGCCCAGGTCTTCCCCATTAAGCGAAGATCAGAGGCAAGATAGACGTAGCCCATTCCTCCAACGCCAATCAGCTTCTCTATTCGATAGCGCTGCTGAAACAAGCTTCCTACTTCTAATCGAGAAGCGGGCCTCACCTTCATTCCTCCTTCACAGAACTGCCAGAAAACACAAAAAACCCGAATACGGCCTCTTACAGGCCATACTCGGGATGCTTTCCCAGTAGGTATTCATTCATTTTGCGTTGTTGATGCTATTATAATAGGACCCTTACCTACTGTCTAGTCCATATTACCCAAAATAATGAAATAATTTATTTGATGTGGTTAATATTTAATCATATACAAGGTGATCTCGTCACGATTATGGAACAACTGCTTCGCTCTTAAGATCTGGAGATCATGTTCAAACATTTCCATGCAATCTCGTATCGTTTGCAGCGGCTTCTTATGCATAAGCTTTACCGTCACAATGACCGTTCCGCCACGCTGTACAGCGTCAAGCAATTGAATGACAAGCTGCGCCGTATGCTTGGGATTCCAACTCATATCACATACGAGCAAGTCAAATTCATTTGGCTCAAAAGCAACCTCGCCCGCATTCTGGTTAATGATTGTCAATTGAGGATGGCCCTGCAAGCTCTCATGCATTTTAGCGGGGTCAACCGCCGTCACTTCGACCCCGCGCTCAAGCAGCAAGCTGCTCCATCCGCCTGGCGCTGCTCCAATGTCCAAGCCGCTCTTGAATTGGCTAAAGTCAATGCCAAATACTTGTTCAGCCTCAAGCAGCTTGAACTTTGCACGCGAGATTTGCCCTTCCTCCCGTTGAAAGCGAATCGCGCCGCCGGGCCAATCCACCCCTTGATCTACCAATGTAGATAGACCAAAGTAAAGCATCTCCTCATGCTCATACACTGAGCAGATTAGATGCGGCGCCTGAATGACCACTTGATGGCCCTCGCCTTCCATGATTTGCTGCAAGCCTGCTCGGAGTTCGTGCAGATCGAAGCTGCTTAGCTTTCCACTTTTACGAGTATGAATCGATATCGATGTTGGTTCTTCTAGGTAGAGGCCTGCTCTTTCTTTAATCCTCTCCCATAGGTTCTCAAGCCGATCTTGAGTCAGTTCCTCACTTGTCTTTGCTGCAGCCAATATCGGAAACATATCTCTTACAAAGATCGAAGGTGCTGTACGCTGCATCTCCCATACCTTCTCATGATTTTCCGGAAGCTCCATAAGCGCCACTTCTCCTGAAACAAGAATTTGACTCTTCAGCTTGCCGTAAGTACGCCGCAATTCTTCCTGCGCATACGGTATAAAACCATGATTGGCCGTAATCATCCAATGGGATGATGTCTCAAACTGCTTGGGTAACTGTATATCCGATAATTGTTCACCTATATGTGTCAAAAAGTCGTTCTCCTCTAACGATTCGTCGTTCTCTTCACTCTCACCCATGGACGTTCATCCATCCAATCGAGCGATACGGGCATTCCATAGGTTTGAGAAAGATTTTGTTCTGTTAAAACTTCATGCTTAGGTCCTGCAGCAATAAATTGTCCGCCTTCTAGTAAGGCCACATGGCTGAAGATCGGAATGATTTCTTCCAAGTGATGTGTCACATACACAATGTGAACATCTCTCTCGCCTAAAGCTGCTAGATCGAGCAGCCATTTCTCACGCTCGTACAAATCTAGGCCAGAGCACGGCTCGTCCATAATCAGAAGCTTCGGATTGCTCATTAACGCACGAGCAAGCAGAATTTTTTTGCGCTCGCCTTGAGAACAGACACCGATAGGCTGATCTGCTAGATGTTCAAGGCGCACTAAGCGAAGATTCTCCTGCGCTCGTTCACGGATCTCGTCATCAATGTGTTCATAGAGGCGTAAAAACGCATTTGCTCCTGTCGCAACGATCTCCCACACAGGATCGCGCAGCGTTATCTTTTCCATTAAGGATTGCCCGATGTAGCCGATTTCTTTCCGAACCTCTCTAACATCAACTCGGCCGTAGCGATGGCCAAGTACATTGACCTGCCCTGTTGTTGGAAACTGGTATCCCATTAGGAGCTCCAGCAAGGTTGTCTTGCCTGATCCATTGCGCCCTAGTACGACCCACTGCTCATTCGCACTTGTCTTCCACTGCAAATCTTGCAGAATCCAGCGATCCTCTCGGCGATAGGATACATCGTTGATCTCAATCATTGATCGAACCTCCCTTGCAGCTCCTCATACAAATGCGTTACAGAATGCATGGCATAAATATATTTCGACTGCTTCTCAGGGTGTGATGAATGCCATTTTATAACACACGGCACACTTTTAATCCTCAGCTGGGCTGCAAGATCAGGATGCCGCATAATATTTAACTTCATTAATCGACAGTCAGGCAGCGATTCATTCACCACTTCCAACAAGCGTTCTGCCAAGCGGCAGGTTCCACAAAAAGGGCTGTATACATATAAGGCGTCCATTAACGGCAATACCGTTCCTTCACGCAGCGCTGCCTTGACCTGCTCGCCTGACACCTCGTTCATTGCGCCTCTCGCTTGACTTCCTCTAGGACAGCAATGGGCATCGGACCGTTGAACAAAGCAACGCCTTCTGGCTTATGCTCATACAGCAATTGATACATGCGCTGACGGCCTAAGGCGCTTGATGTGTGCAAATATATGCGTTTGGCATAAAGGCCGCGTCGAATCATCTCCTGCACAAGTTCGGTCCCTGTAGGCTCTCCAGGTCCCAAATCATGATCCAAGGATAAAATATCAACCTCATCGCTTTGAAGAAGCTCCAAGCACTCGTCCATATTGCGTGCAAGTACGAAGCCATCGGGTCGCCTGCGCCAGTCATCCAGATAAATATGAATCATCCATTCACCTCTCCCTTATACGTGCGTATTCAGATGGCTTGCAGCCATTAGCGGATAGCATACCTCAACTGTATGCTTACTTCTCATTCAGCAAACTTCGTAATTGCTCCCATTCATCCGCATGCAATTGAGGTCCGATCGGCTCTGTTTCAAGAATCATCGGCTTATGAAGCAGCTCCTCGCTTGTGAGCAGTTCCTTAAATGCCGCCTGAGAGATGATGCCAGTGCCAAAGCGAGCATGACGATCTTTTTTTGAACCAGCGGCTTCAAGCGTATCATTCAAATGAATGAGCTCAACATGGGGCCAGAAGCCATGCTCCGCTCCCGATTTGAGCAATTCTGCCGTTCCACCAGCTTCATCTGCGCGCCACAAGCCGCTGACATAAGCATGACAAGTATCGAAGCAGAAGCCGATCTTCTCAGGGTGCATGCAAAGCTTGCGGATATTCGTTAATTCCTCGAACATAATGCCAAGTCCACCGTGCATGCCCGCTTGATTCTCCAACAAAATCCGTGCAGATCCGTTCCATACCGGTGTGATTGTATTCAGCATCGTGAGAATGTCTTGATAGCCTTGAAGCTTATTTTGATGCTTAATGGTTCCAAAGTGAACGACAACCCCTTGTGCTCCAAGCGCATCTGCAATTATCAATTCTTGCATGAGGCTTGCTGCTGTCTTTTGAAACCATTCTGGCTGATCGCTGACATGTATCGCTAGATTCAATACATATGCAGAATGCGTAAAGCATCGAATGCCAGCTTGCTGAAGTTTGTCTTTACATATAGCCGCGTCCCGTTGCGACCATTGGTGCTGCTCTATGCTTCTCGGATTTTTGCCGAACAGCTGAATGCACGATACGCCTTCGGCTTCTTGAAGCCTTAACGCCTCGTCAACTGCATGAATGAAGCTTCCGTGCTTTTTCACATGACAGCCATAGTGAAGCTGGCGTGTCTTCATTACTTGGATGCATGAGCTGGGACCTGTGCATGCTCATGCTGACAGTTAGAACAAAATACCGCTTGTCGACCATTAATCTGTGTTTCTTCAAGCACCGAGTCACATTGCACGCAATGTGCGCCAGCTCGATTAGCAACAGCATAAATCTTATCTGCCGATGAATCTTCTGCTTCAAAGGAGTCCTTTAACCACTCCGTCAGTGCATGATACAGTGCTTGATAATCTTCATCATTCAAGGTTTCAATTCGTACCGTCGGCAGAAGTCCTGCACGAAAAGCGATCTCGTCAGCAAGCGTAGATGATATTCCAGCAATAAGGGCTGGATTTGAAAGTGCCGTTTTCAAGGACGATCTGCGCTTTTCAAAACGCTGCTTTAGAAGGGCTGGCGACATATTTCTCGACAATGGCTCAGGCCCCACTGCTTTCAGCTGCTCATCCAACTCCCTTGCGCTGATCCACTGTAACGTAATAGATCTTGCCCCAGCTATGCTCCAGCTTCCATCATCAAACGCAATAGACAGCTGCCATTTCTGCTGAGCATCCTGAGCATCATCCTTATTAAAGTCATGGGTATGGGTCGTTAGTTGACCAAGACTCGTCATATTTAACATCAAGCGATGTCCGTCATCCAAATGAAAAATAATGGATTTGCTTCTGCGTTCCGCATAGAGCAGCTGTCTGCCAACCAGCTGTTCTTGCAACTCTGTCAACGTCACATTGGCCCAAGACTCCTTCTGCAGCTTAACAGCACGAATCCGCTGCCCTACAAATCGCTGATCAAGCTTTTTACGCTCACGCTCGATTTCTGGAAGTTCCCACATCATATCTCTTCCTCTCTGTATGCTTCATTACACCTTGATTTCGAGTATATTCTCTGTATAACCAATCCTTCATCTCAGCTAACGTGCTGCAGATCACTTCAGGCTCTACACCGGATGATGCTTTATAGGATGCAAGATTCTCCGACGTGGTCACACCTGTAAGCACCAGCGCAGTACGACATCCAGCTCGCGCGCCTGCCAGCATATCCGTCATCATGTTGTCTCCAATAACGATAGCCTCCTGCGGTGTGCACTGAAGCCGATCAAGCGCAATATTCATTATAATGGGCTCAGGCTTGCCAATATAAATAGGCTTCACGCCTGACGCCGCTTCAATCGCTCGGCTAAGACTGCCTGAGCCTGGAGACAGCCCTCGATCTGATGGCAGCATAACATCAGGATTCGTTGCGATAAACACGGCACCTTTGCGCACTGCCGTGGAGGCTGCCTCAAGCTTTGCATAATTGAAGCTCCGATCGATTCCTTGTACGACGACCTCAATCTCACCCGCGTAAGCTTCATCCATCTCGACAGTCCAATTCAATCCAGCTTCATTACAGGCCTGCTCAAGACCCGTTTCTCCTATCATATATACCCGTTTTCCTTCATAATTACGCTTAATGTACAAAGCTGCAGCTTGAGCCGTTGTAAGCACATCTTCCGGGCGTGCAGGGATATCCATGTGGTTGAGCAGCCCTGACACCTCCTCCGCCGTTCTTGAAGAATTGTTCGTCACGAACAAATACGGAATGCTCCACTCCTGTAGCGCACGAATGAAGAGTTCCGCACCATCAATTCGTTCTGATCCATGAAACATCGTTCCATCCAAATCAATAAGCGCATATATTCGACCCGATGCAGAAGTCATCATCATCCATCCCTTTCGCATCGGCCATTTATTAATTTATAACATTAATTAACGACCGCTTTATTATCAATTCAATATTCGCATTCGACAGCGCCCTCTTCGGCTAGCTCTCGTTCTGCTCCGATTGCTTAAGCACATGATCAACCCATTTCTCGACGGCATACCCATCTCGAATCGTAGGCGCAAGTTCGCTCCAGCGCTCGTCACCAGCTTGACGCAGAATAAAATGATGCAGTGCTGCTGTGTGACTGTCCTGAAACACGCCAAGGGTTGCTTTATCATCTGGAAGCAGCTCCAACGCTGATGGAATAGGCAGTACCGGAACCGTTCCATCTAATAAATGAAGGGTTGGACGTTTATCTTTTTCCAGATCGGCTGTAATGCTTCCTTTTGTGCCGACAATGTCAATTCGGAAGGCATCCGCGCCATACGCGATACGCGACACTTCTACTTGTCCTCTAACCCCTTGCTCCGTCTGATAGGCCATTGTCGCCCAATCATCAACCTTCACGCGCACATGATCCGCTGCTCCAGCCGCAGAGGGACGTTCTGGCACGAACGTATACGCTTGACCGTCAACATGCTTGAACTCACCAAATAAATGACGCACAAGGTCAAGCGCATGAACACCAATATCGGTAATCGCACCGCCTCCTGACAAGGAGTCGCTAAGCCTCCAGCTCACCGGCCGCTTTGCATTCAGGTAACCTGAGCGCAGATACGTAACTTTACACTGCAATACCTCTCCAAGGACGCCTTCAAGGAGCCATTCCCGCATATGCATTACAGCAGGATGATATCGAAATACAAAAGCAAGCTGCTCGTTATATTGCTCGGGAATGTCCTGAAGCAGGGCACGAGTCGCTTGACCGCTCTCCGTCACAGGCTTCTCGCAATAAATCGCTTTGCCATGCTGTACTGCAGCTTTAACCTGCTCCGCATGCAGCGAATTAGGCGTACAAATGCTTACAGCTTGCGTTTGTTCACGCTTCAAAGCTTCATTAAGATCTGACGTAATATAAGAAAAGCCAATCTGTTCAGCTTGATGCTTAAGCTCCTCAGGTCTTCTTGTCACCAATGCATCCAGTACTGGCGTTAATGGCAGTGGCTTAATAATCGGCAGCGTCCTGAGCGCGACCATATGTGTCTTTGCAATGGTTCCAAAACCAACGATGGTAAACCCAAGTGTATTCATCTCCATCCGCCTCTCTTCTATGTATAACGCATCTGTAGTTGATGCTTCATTCATTGTAATGAACCCGCAGCCAACAGGCAAGGGAAGGACATGATTTCGACAGCATTAGCGATAGAGACCAGTCGAACCACAGAGAATGCGGTAGCCACGTGGAAAAGGCATCATTTTTTGTCATTCCCTGCGCTTTCCCGAGAAATAATTTGAGCCTCTGGAAATAAAAGAAACGGCTGAAACAGCCGTTTTACAGCATAACATCTACATTCTTTCTCGACGGGCCCTCTTGCATTCGATATTACTCAGCATCAACCGCGATTGCCTCAAGCTCTTCTGCAAGATAAGTCTCAGCGAATACCTCTCTTGCTTCGCTCAGCAATTGATCCATCTGCTCTTCGTCTTTGTAGCGGGAGCTGAAGTGCGTCAGCGCGAGCTTCTTCACCCCTGCCCTATCCGCAATTCTCGCTGCCTGCTTCGCAGTGGAATGGCCGAATTCGTGAGCATGCTCCACTCGATCCTCCATAAAAGTTGCTTCATGCACGAGGAGATTGACGTGGCGAGCAAGCCGAACAGCATGATCACAGGGACGAGTATCTCCCAATATCGCGACAGAGCGTCCTGGAATGGATTCTCCAAGCACAGAAGCAGCAAACAGAAACTCCCCGTCCGGCAGCTGAACATCCTTGCCTTGCTTCAATTGGCCGTATACTGGGCCTGGTGGAATGCCCTTCTCCTTTAGCAGCTCAAACTTCAGCCGACCTGGACGATCTTTTTCTTGAATCCGGTACCCTAAGCATGGGACTCGATGGTCTAATGGCAAGGCCGTGACCGAAAAAGTATCATCTGACCAAATGACGCCTCCGTCGACTTCCTTAATGACTAATGGATAAGGAACTTGGGTATGGCTGACTTCAAATACGATCTTCATATAATCCCCAAGCCCTGGAGGACCAAATACGGTCAGCGGCTTGGTTCCTCCCTGATGGCCTCTGCTCGACAAGAGACCAGGCAGGCCAAAGAGATGATCACCATGCAAATGCGTAATAAAAATAAATTCGCACTTGCTAAGCTTAAGCGAGGAGCGCAGCACCTGATGCTGGGTTCCTTCACCGCAATCAAACATCCAAAAGGTCCCGCGTTCTTCATACAAACGCAATGCAATGCTGCTCACATTACGCTTGGTGGTCGGCATGCCCGCACCTGTACCAAGAAAGTATACATCCATCTGTTACACCTTCATTTCTCTTACATCAATGATGGCTGAAAGGCCCCTGCACCATCAAGTGATACAGAGGCCTTTACCTATGTCTATCTTATCATGACCGAAAACAACTTTCATTAAGCAGAATGTTCAATATTCTATCAAAATGTATTCATTGAACACAAAAGACTATGCCTTATCAACATTAAAATATTGGGCTTGAGGATGTGCAAACACCATCGCACTAACTGAAGCCTCAGGCTCCATCATACAGCCTTCTGTTAGAATAACGTCGATATCCTCTGGCTTCATCAGCTTGAACAGCGGCTCCTGATCCTCAAGATTCGGGCAAGCAGGGTATCCAAACGATACGCGAATGCCTTGATAGCGGGCACCGAAGCGTTCCTTCATCGTCATGCTCTCTGGATCAGGATAGCCCCATACTTCGCGCATCATGTGATGCACGCGTTCAGCTAGACCTTCAGCCAGCTCAAGAGCGAGCGATTGCAGCGCATGCGAGCGCAAGTATTGCCCTTCCTGCTTCCACTGCTCGGCTTGATCACGTATGCCGCGTCCTGCTGTTACAACTAGGAAGCCCACATAGTCCATCACGCCGCTCTCCTTCGTACGGAGGAAGTCGGACAAGCAAAGGTACGGCTCAACCTGCTGCCTTGGGAATGTAAAGGTATGAAGAAGCTCCTTGTGATTCTCCGGATTATAAATATGAATAGAATCGCCTTCCGACTGAGCCGGGAAGAACCGATACATGGCATTGGCCTGCAGCAGTCCATTGGCAGAGCCTTCGCGAAGCAAAGATTCCACTATCTCTTTTAGCTCCAGAACCTTTGGATCCTTCTCCGCAACGAGCTTCTCTACATTTCCTTTAAGACCCAGATGATGGCCTAGAAGCATCTGCATGTTCAAATACGGTACGATCTGCTGTGTTGGAATATCTCGCAGCACATGGCGATCACAATCAGGCGGAAGATATACATCCGCTTCTTTGATGCTTGAGCGCACGGCCCTTGTCAGCACAGGCAGCGTCTTCTCTTCCTCTTGTTCGCGGGCAAGACGCTCCTTGTGTGCGCGCAGCTCCTCTACGAGCACATGCCGCTCTTCATTATTCATAATTCTGTTGGCGATATCGAGTCCATCCATCGCATCCTTCGCATAGAGGACCAAGCCGTCATATTCAGGACTAATCCGGTTCTTCGTAAACTTTCTCGTTAAGGCTGCACCGCCTACCAGAATCGGAACATCAATCCCAGCCGTGCGTAGATCCTGTGCCGTAATGACCATCTGCTGTGCTGATTTGACTAGCAAGCCTGACAGTCCAATCGCATCAGGCTTCTCCCGACGATAAGCTTCAATAAGCTGCTCTGGCGGAACCTTGATCCCTAGATTGACAATGTTGTAGCCATTGTTAGCAAGAATAATCTCGACAAGGTTTTTTCCGATATCGTGCACATCGCCCTTTACTGTCGCGAGCAGAATTTTGCCTTTAACCGCTGATTCCGCCTTCTCCATGTGAGGCTCCAAGAAAGAAACGGATGCCTTCATCACTTCCGCACTTTGCAGCACCTCTGCCACAATCAGCTCGTTGGCATTAAAGAGGCGACCGACCTCTTCCATCCCTTTCATAAGCGGGCCATTAATAATATCAAGCGGTGAATACTTGCTTAAGGCTTCGGACAAGTCAGGGGTCAGCCCTTCCTTTGTACCTTCAACCACATAGGATGCCAGCCGCTCTTCCAACGTTAGATTGCTTGCTTTCTCCTTCTTCTCCACCTTGCGATTGCGGAATGCAGCTACAAATGCGGCCAGCGTCTCATCATTCGTGTTGTAGAGCAATTCCTCTGAGAGCTTGCGCTCTTGTTCGGGAATGGACGCATAGCGTTCCAGCTTCTCTGTGTTCACAATGGCGTAATCAAGTCCCGCCTTCGTGCATTCGTACAAAAATACCGAGTTCAGCACTTCGCGGCCAGCTTCAGGCAGACCAAAGGAAATATTGCTGATGCCAAGAATCGTCTTCACTCCAGGCAGTGTTTCCTTAATCAGTCGGATGCCCTCCACTGTCTCTTTTGCAGATCCTATATACTGTTCGTCGCCTGTACCTACAGGGAACACGAGCGGATCAAAAATAATATCTTCTGGAGCAATGCCGTAATCATTCACAAGAATGTCATGCGAGCGCTTGGCAACTTCCAGCTTATCTTCACGCGTAATGGCCTGCCCGCGCTCATCAATCGTTCCGACAACCAGCGCACCGCCAAAGCGATGCACGAGCGGAACGACCTGCTCGAACTTCTCCAGACCATCCTCTAAGTTAACAGAGTTAATAATGGCTTTACCCTGTGTATATTTCAGCGACATTTCAATCACATTGCGGTCAGTCGAATCAATTACAAGCGGAACCTTCACCTTTTTTACAACCTCTTGTAAAAAGGATGCCATATCTTCTACTTCATCCCGATCCGGGTCCTGCAAACAGACATCGATAACATGTGCGCCATTCTTCACTTGAGCGCGCGCAACCTCAGAAGCTTCCTCAATCTTGCCTTCGCTGATCAAGCGCTTGAATTTGCGGGAACCAAGCACATTGGTCCGCTCACCAACCATATAAGGCCGTCCTTCATCTTCGATATAGACAGTCTCGATGCCAGACACTGCTGGCGCATGCTCGCCGTATTGTCGACGAGGCAGGTAATTGGACATCACCTTTACCATTTCTGCGATATGCGCAGGCGTCGTTCCGCAGCAGCCTCCAGCGATATTCAGCCAGCCCTGCTCTGCGAAGGTCCCGAGCTTGCGCGCAAGCGATTCCGGCGACTCATGATACTGGCCATTCTCATCGGGAAGTCCAGCATTCGGGTAGCAGCTGACTGCCGCATTCGCAATGGTTGCCAATGTGCGCAGATGGTCTCTCATGAATTCCGGCCCAGTGGCACAGTTCAGGCCAATCGATATCGGCTTCAAATGCTCCAAGGAAATGTAAAACGATTCAATATTCTGGCCAGCAAGCGTCGTTCCCATCGGTTCGATCGTGCCCGAGATCATAATCGGCAGTTCCTTGCCCGAGTCTTGCAGCGCGCGCTGTATCCCGATAGAGCCCGCCTTGACGTTAAGCGTATCCTGTGACGTTTCTAGGAGGAGGCAGTCTACTCCCGTCTCGATCAACGCCATCGCCTGCTCATAATAGCTGTCCACCAGCTCGTCAAATGTTACCCCGCCGGTTACCGACAACGTCTTTGTTGTCGGCCCCATAGCCCCTGCCGCATAACGAGGATGCTCTGGTGTGCTATACTTCTTAACGGCTTCAACCGCCAATCGGCCCGCAGCAAGATTCAGTTCTCGCGTGCGGTCCTGCAAATCATATTCGGCAAGTACAACACTTGTCGCTCCGAATGTATTCGTCTCAATGATATCTGCTCCCGCAGCAAGGTATTGTTCATGTATACTAGAGATGAGATCAGGACGCGTGACGACAAGAATCTCGTTACAACCGTCAAGACTTTCTCCCCCAAAGTCATCTTCGGTAAGATCCGCTTGCTGAATCATTGTGCCCATGGCACCATCTAATATAAGAATGCGCTCTTGCAAACTTTCTTCTAGCGTACGTTTACTCATCCTGTTGCCACCCTCTATCTTTACTCAAGTCCAAAACATTAGAAATAAGTGTATCAGAACTCCTCCTATTAGGAAAGAAAGGAATTTCGGTTTGAAATGTTTCTTGCCCATTCTTTTCCTGTGTATTATAATACCAATTAATTAATCATATTGGAGAAGTGGGGAATTGATATGGCACAAATACGTATTCGCAATACAGAGCAAGTCATCACAGGAGAAGAGAACGTGCGCGCATTCCTAAATGATCAAGGAGTATTGTACGAGCATTGGGACGCTGCGAAGCTTCCAGAAGCTTTACGTCATAGATTCAATTTGTCCGATGAAGATAAGGAGCAAATTCTCGCTGCCTTTGATGTCGAGATTCGCGACCTTGCTTCTCGCCGCGGTTACCTGACTTGGGATATTATCTCCTTGTCCGATGCTACACCTAACATTGAAGAGCTGCTTAAGAAGTTTGAGCAGGTGCATACACATACAGAGGATGAAGTACGCGCCATTACAGCTGGAGAAGGTATTTTTGTGATCAAAGGCTCTGATGAGGTTGGCTACATGGATGTTCTTGTAGAAGAAGGCGACGTCATTTCCGTGCCTGAGAATATCCCGCATTTCTTTACCTTGACTGAGTCGAAGAAGATTGTTGCTGTGCGCTTGTTTATTGAAACAGAAGGATGGATTGCTCATCCGTTTGAAGATCCTGCCTTCATTAAGGCATAAGCGATTAATAGCGCCATTCATGATAACACCCCCGTCAGTACGAGCCTGGCGGGGGTGTTCATATTCGTTAAGCATAGTTGAGGAGCACGGCATCCTTCTATATGAATACGGACGCATGTTCCTCATGTCGATCCACGACTTCCTCATGAATATAGATTTCTCTTCTCGCTAACTCATGAAATATCGTCTCTGGATTAAAGGCATCTTCAGGGTTCAGCATTCCTGCTTGCTTAACATGGCCGCTCGCAATCAATTCTGTGGCAATGGCAAGCGGGATGCCCACATTGCGCGTATAGGCTCTAAGCCCTTCCCATCCCGCAGCAGAACCATCGGACTTAGGATGAGTATGCGTGAGCACATGACGCCTTGAATTGCCTTCCTTCGTTCCACTCACCTCAACATGAAGCGCGTAGCCATATACTTCGGTTTCTTGACCATAGGAAGAGCCTGCTAGATAGGTGCTAATACAATCCAGCACCCCAACCTTCGTACCTTCTATATCCACAGTCGGGTTTTGCAAAATGCCATATTCGTACAATGAGCGTACGAGCCTCATATTCGCCTCTGGCCATGTTCCTCTCACTTCAATTAAGTGAACGCCCTTATGCTTTAATGCTTGAGCCAGCGTCCTCGTTTCACTATGGGGAATAATATATTGAGTGCTCACACCGTAAGGCTCAGGCAGCTTAATGTCAAGTGGTCTTGCGAAAGGAGGGACTTGAATAAACGCGCCATCTTCATAGACGACACGTCCTGGCAAGTCCGGGTCATATTCGTACGTTGTCGTCTCGGCGATCGACTTAGAGAAGGCAATCGGCCGATAAGAGCCGTGGCTGACACGAATCGTATCCACAACGTCTAATTGATTAGCCGCATGCATGGCCATCATTTGCGTTACCCCAGGTGTCATGCCGAACCCAGGCACATGAATCTTTCCATTTGCTTTGAACAAGTCAGCATAATGAAATTCCTCGCCAAAGCCGTTCAGATTAATGCCGTGACAGCCTGCGAGTGCAATGGCTCTAGTAGATAATCCATTAAGCGATATAGTCGTTGCGTCCATGACGATATCATAGCAAGACAAGTTGGCGGCCGTTTCTTCCGTCCGTCTTACATCAACTTGAACAAAATCAACACGGGGATCATTCAGCCATTCAACCACCTGTTGCCCTTCTTCTACGCTAAAGTCAGCCACTGTGATTTGATCAAACGAAGAATACTGGACAAGATCAAGCACAGCTTCCCTTGCGATCTTGCCTGCACCACCCAAGCAGCATACCTTCATATCTTCTCCCCCTCAGTCTGATAGAACGCACTCGCTTCCTTGTTGTTGCTTCATCACTTGCTTGACAGCATGAATGAATCGATGCATATCGTCTGGAAAGACATGGCCAATCGTGCCTACACGGAACGTATCCGCATCTGTAAGCTTGCCTGGATAGATGACGAACCCTTCCTTCTTCATTCCCTCGTAAAATAAAGCAAAATCAAATGCTGTGCCTGCCTCCCCTATCGGATAATGGAAGCTTGTAATAATCGGCCCCTGCAATTCAGGCGGGAGAACAGGCATGAAGCCAAGCGCCTTCATCCCTTCCACCAGCACCCTATGATTGTTCTTGTAACGCTGATAGCGTGCTTCTATTCCGCCTTCCTCTTGCAATTCCTTCATTGCGGTAGACAATGCATGAACCGTATGCGTTGGCGATGTATATCGCCATTTCCCTTGTGTCTTCTCCATCGTATTCCATTGGTCATAGAGATTGAGCGATAGAGACCTTGCCCAGCTATTTGTTTGTTCAATAGCGCTCCGCTTTGCAATGACATAACCGAAGCCTGGCACGCCCTGTAGACATTTATTGGAGCTGCTGACGACAAAGTCAATATCCAGTGCTTCGACGTTAATAGGAATGCCTCCAAAGGTGCTCATTGCATCAACAATCAGTGTACGATGATGCTGCTTGGCGACACGGCACAGCTCTTCTAGCGGATTCAGCATACCCGAGGTCGTTTCACCATGAACAAAGGCGACATGGGTAATATCCGGATGCTCCATCAGATATCTGTCCAGTCTAGCAGGAGATAACGGAGTCACGTGAGATTCTACCATCGCAATATGATCAATCCTGAGCGTAGCAGCAATCTCGACCATACGCTCGCCATAAGCCCCATTTGCTCCAATCAGGAGCTTTCCTTCAGGCGGCATCACACTGCCAATAACTGACTCAACAGCAAATGTTCCGCTTCCCTGCATGAGAACTGACGTATAAAGGCTGGGACTTGCCTTTGCCAAGCTTATGAGATCATTGCGAATACCCTCTGTAAGCGCCTTGTAATCCTCATCCCAAGTACACCAGTCGAGCATCATCGCTTGACGGACTTGGCTTGAAGTAGTGAGCGGTCCTGGAGTCAGCAGCAAGTAGTGTGATTCGGATGATTCATACGATATGACCGTGTCGCGTTCTTCCTTGTTCAACTGAGATGGTGTCTTCATAAGGCACGACCTCCTGTTGCCAACAGCATCTCAATATGCCGGATCGCTTGTGGAACGTCTGTGATGCGGTTGATGACAAGGTGAGCGCCATGTTCGATCAAGCGCTTATGCACCTCTTGCTTCCGCTCATTCAGTGCTTCTTCGCTTAGGCTCTCCACCTCATGCTTGCCGAGTCCAAGCTCACTGCTGCCTTCGATGACGCCTACTGTCCATACACCTGCAAGTCGTCCTTCCTGCATATCGCTCACAGTGTCGCCGATCTTCATGACTTCATCTTTTGAATCAATGCCTAAATGCTTCATATTTTCATAGATCATCCAAGGATATGGGCGTCCTGCTGGAACCTCATTAGGGGTAACGAGACAATCCGGGGCGTAACCATGTGCTTTCGCTACAGGTACAATCACATCCATCATCTCTTTGGTATAGCCGGTTGTGCTGCCAATTTTCAACCCGTCGTCTTTGAGCTTGAGAACCATGTCGGCGACGCCTTCCAAGGGTTCTCCATATTGATGAAGAATACGGAATAATGCTGGTTCAAACTGCGCATACAATTCGTCGATATCATTCTCGGTTGGCGCATGGCCGTATTTCTCTTCCCATAAAGCACTCACTCGTTCCTGGCTGCATATTGCCGCGATATGGTCTCGCTTCTGCATGCCCATTGGCTCTCTTGCTTCTCTATCTGTAATCTCAATCCCGCGCTCACAGAACACCTGCTTAAATACTTGCATAGGTGCAAAGCATCCATAATCAACCGTAGTCCCTGCCCAATCAAAAATAATGGCTTTAATCATCGTGTCTCCTCCTTTAAAGGTCCTTTCTCTTGCAGCTTATCGCTGCTGCCAATGTTCATTTTTCTTGCGAATCTTAGATGTAATCAGCTCATACATCAACCTTACTGCAATGCTTGTTAATACGATTAACATGGACAGAGCGGCCGCCGGGGCTACATCCCCCGCATCATCCATGTTCACAATGGCCACAGATGCCAGCTTCAGGTCAGCTGCATAGAGAAAGACCACCGCCGAAATCGTAACCATCGAATTGATAAAGTAATACATGCCAATCTCAAGGATCGCCCCCAAGGTCATCGGCACCGTGACCTTAACCATCGTTCGGTAAAAAGGGATACCAAGAGATGACGAGACACTCTCGAACTCTGTATCCAGCTTCTTCAAAGCAGACGAGGCTGTCACATAGGAGACCGAGAAGAAATGCACCATGTTAGCGAGTACGAGAATGCTAATCGTCCCGTACATGATATGAAGAGGATTGCCCTTTATATTGAAGAAAAGGATATACGCGATACCGATAACAAGCCCTGGCAGCGCGAGCGGGATGATTGCCAATAAGCGCGCAGCATTGCGCATAATAGGCAGCACCTTCATCTTTTCCACTGCATAAGCCGTTAAAAAGGTGATGATCGTCCCTGCCGCTGCTGTCCATAGAGATACAATGATGCTGTTCCAATAGGGATTCATTCCTGCACCAGCAGCCTTTGAGAAATCATAGTGTTTGAATGAGAGAGTCAGATCATAGGGCCACACCTTAACAAGCGATGCCCAAGCGACCGTCCCCATAAGCAGAAGGATCAGTCCTGAGATGACATAGCATACACTGCCTATTAAGCAATCTCTTAACGGGTTTTTGATCACCTTGTAAGGAACAGCCTTAGAGGAATAAGACATCTCCTGCTTCGAGGACACATACCGATCAACCCACCAAGCAGCAAGTGCCGGAATAAGCAGCACGATGCCTACTACCGCACCCATGGACATATTTTGCTGGCCAATCACATACTTGTAGAGATCTGTAGCAAGCACATTATAATTACCGCCCACAATCTTCGGTGCCCCAAAGTCTGTAAAGGCCAGCGTGAACGTAACAAACAGCGCACTTAACAGCCCATACTTTACCGAAGGCAGCGTTATCGTTTTAAACTGGCGATAACCGCTTGCTCCCATCGTCGTTGCTGCTTCATACAAGCGATAATCTGCCATTGCAAATGAGACGAGCAGGATCAAGTAAGCTTGTGGGAAAGTGTACATGACTTCAGAAATGATAATCCCGACAGGGCCATATAAAGGAATGGAGAACCCCGGAAAAAGGCCAAAACCTCCTGTCGTAATCACTCCTTGATTTCCAAACAGATAAGTCAGTGCAATGCCATGCATCATCGATGGAGCGAACAATGGCAATAGCGCAATATACTTAAGCCATGTCTTGCCTCTCAAGGAAATGCGGGTAACCCCATAGGCATATAAAAACGCTAGACTCACGGCAAAGATTGAGCTCATCACAGCTACCGTCATCGTATGAGTGAGTGATTGCAGCAAGCTTGGTGATGACAAGTATTCCATTATTAAAGAGAAGCCTGCGAATTGCCGCTGTTCATTAATAAATACTTGTGAGAATAAGGCAAACAGCGGCAGCAGCACCGCGCTGCCTAGCAAGAGCACAATAGCAACGATCATACTCCGCTGTAGATGCAGTTCATGCTTCACCCTTCGCTGGACTGTTCGTATCTTTGAACTGATCCTGGATGCGGTCAATGCCTTGCGGATCATAGCCTTCTAGCATATGATTCTGATCCAGCACAAGGAGACTCGTCGCCGCTACGCCCCATACGACATCAGCTACTGGATTATCCTTTTCTGCCAACAACTTTGCTGTAATTACCCCTGTTGAATCTCGCACCATGTTCAGTTTGATATCAGGATGTTTTTCTTTAAAAGAAGCCGTATAACTCTCGATGATGTCATCTTCTAATGCGGTGTAGATCGTAATCTCTTTCTGTCCCCCTGAGCTGCATGCTGCCAGAAAACTCATACTCATCATGATAGTCAATACCAGCGTTATCCACCTTTTCACGTTAGGTTCTCGCTCCTTCTATTCCATCAAATGTTGTGACATGATAAGCATAGTCCCTTAACGTAAATCTTAAATTATCGGGATGTTAAGGTATTGTATAGATTGTGCTGTCGACATAGGATCTACGGCTTCGAACAGCAAAAAAAGACCATTGATTCACTTCATCAATGGTCCTCTCTCATTCCTATGATCGCAATATGCTTTGATCAGAACAAAACGCTATTCTTTGACTTCAAATTCCTTCTTAGGCATCGAATGCATGCCTTCAGCAGAGACATGAGAAATAATCGTATACTTGCCAGGCTGATCGAAGGCATGCTTCAATTGAAATACTCCTTCGCCTCCAGATACGGCTTCTTCCTTTTGATGCGTCTCATCGCCTTCTTTCCAATACTCGAACTCTACCTTTTCCGCTTTTTCAATCGGCTTGTCCTTTAATGTCACGACAGCCTCAAAGGTAGCTTCTTCATGGACTCGAATCTCATCCGGGACCTTCAGCTCCACACTGATCATTGCTATTTCGCCATCCTCTTGCATGTTATGCCCGGCATGATTGCTGCCCTGACTGGCATTATTGCCCGAACATCCTGCCAAAAGACTTGCGGCAACCAACAATGCGACACTTGCTTGCTTCCACATGTTCTGTCACTCCTCAATTCCATCCCAACGAAGGATATCACCTTAATTTTCCCATATATCTATACTATAACGTAATGCGGATGGCTCGATGGGGCTATATATGATTGGAAGTCTTGAATATTTTGTGACATATCTCACACGAACTATATTTGACAAATCGAAGAAACAGCCGAGAAGGCAAAATGGAAATGAAGTTGACTTTGTAATCATTTGTTCCACCTCTATAGATCATGGCATTTCAAACGACGATCTTCGAAGCTTCAAAGGGCTTCTATGCGAAGAGCAATGGATGATCTGTTTGTGCACTCCTTCAATTTGCATATGTATCGTATTCGTTCCAAAGGATGAACGAACATGAAAAAGAGCTTGCGCATATCTCGCAAGCTCAGCTATAAGGAATATCTGCGCTTCTACTATAAGAGAGCACTCCGCTATTCATACTGTTGATCGTTCACAAACGATATGTCTATTCGATCTAGCCGCTACACCGTTGTCTGCTTCTGATTAATGTGGTGAATGATATCAAAAAGCTCTGATAAACTTGAAATTGTGTATTCAGGCGTAATGTCTCCATTCACACTTACTCCATGATGGTTGATCCAGGCATTATGCATGCCCGATCGAATAGCTCCGATGATATCTGTCGTCAGTTTGTCCCCAACCATAATGGTTTCCTCCGGCTTAACGCCTAACAAGCTCAGCGCGTGCTTAAACAAGCTTTGTGATGGCTTTCCTTCTGGATGGTCGCCTGAGATGACAATATGTTCGAAGTAATCTGCGATGCCCGGAACTCCTGCTAGCTTCTCTTGCTGAAGCGAAGGCGATCCGTTTGTCAAAAGCAAGAGCGGATACTGTTCGCGAAGCTTATCTAGAACCTCAAAAGTATCCTCATAGACATAAGGTCGATTGCGACGCTCCTGCATAAAGCGTTCAGCGCATGCCGCACCGAGCTTCTCATCATCAATTCCTAGCGCCAGCAAGCCATTCGTCCAAGCTGCTACTCGATATTTCGGTGCAATCTCTTCAAGCATCCTAAATTCCTTATGCTCTCCACCTGTAAAATGCGCCCACAGCGCCTCAAACGGATTGATTCCGATATTTTGTGTAAACGCATAAGTCTCATAGGAAGCATACAATGCTCTTGCCGCGCCTCTTACCTTCTCCTCCAGCTGGAGCGCATCAAGTTCTGTTTGTAGCGATGCGAATTGGCATGTGGCTTCAAACGCCTCACGTACACTGCGCTCATCCCACAGTAAAGTGTCATCCAAGTCAAAACATACCGCTTTAATTGTCACGGCTCCCCCACTCCCATTCAGTTGGTTTGTTCATACTCAACCTTTTGTTGTTGAGCAAATTGAATGAGTCGATCTGCCATTGCATCGGTGTCAAAACGGTTAGTCAGACGAACGAACACCCAATTCGATCCTTTCTTGGCCGGCTCAATCTGAACAGAGCCCTTCGTTAAGTGAATTTTCTTGATGTCCTTCGCATACAGCACTTTCACGCGGTTCCACTTGGTCGTAATCAGATGGTCTTTGGCAACCTTAAGATACGGCCGTTTGAAAAAGATCATTAGCGCTAACAGCAAATACAGTACAATGGTAATCCAATACAGGGTCGTCGACTGCTCCTGAGAAAATTGGAACATAAATCCGTAGACAACCGTCAAAATGATAAGCACACTCGGTAAAATAAGATTGCGTCCCTTGAACTCATCCGGCTCACCTGGCTTATTTGTTTGTCCAGCTCCATTTTTTTGACGATGCTTGTACATCTTTTCACTATTTTTTCGTACCTGACGCTCCCACGATCGCGACATTTGGCTTGTCCTCCTATCCCTTCGCTCATATCTATAATCTAGATGCATGAACCAGCAACTGCTGATTATCGCTGATCATACAGATGAACCTGACCGAATAAGACTTCAGCAGGCTCATGTTCTATATGGAGTAGACATTAATGGAAGTTGCGAGGATCGGAGTTCGCCTCTTGTTCCCCTTCTTCATCTTCTACATAGCGAATATTATCCAGATGATGACGAACCTGAGCTCGGAACAAGACTAAGTATTGTTCGCGTAATTTAGCCCGCTCTGCGATTTCATCTTCCGTCAATCCAACCGTCTTCTGTTTTCTTGCCAATTCATTAATCCGTGCAATCAATTTCTCATTGTTCATCGAGTAATTCTACCTCCATGTCATCCCTTGCATTAATCTTTACTTTGACATGGTAAAGGGGCATTGTCAAGTCTCAAGCCTGACAGGTCATGCAGCTGCAATGGAGGTGTGCTCGAATATCCGTCCATCTCACTTCACACACTCTTATAAATGAATTTCTTCAGAAAACTGCTCATCTAGAAGCTTTATTATAGATAGGAATCTCAATGACTTCACCAGCCATAAGAAAGCCTCCCCGTATATGATTATGCTTCGCAATCTCATTAACATAGTCGCGAATATCCATGTCATACGGCAAGTACTGCTTGGCGATGTCCCATAAAGTATCGCCGTTCATCACGATTACTTCCTTATATAAGGCATGATTTTCATTCTTGTCTTGAGTCCAGGCTTGGACAATCGAACCACATGCAATAAAAAGCATTAAGATGAACAAAGCAGTTACGATCATTCGACGAAGGCGGCGAGATTGTCTGCGATAGAATCTATGCTGTACGTTCTTCACGGTCTGATGATTGTTGCGAACTGAATAAATGGATTGATAGCTTGTATACATGCTCTTCACTCCTCCAAACGTTTGTTCTGTTTATAGCGATAATTTAACACGAACATTTGTTTGAGTCAATATAAAAAAAGAACAATCGTTCGTATTTTTTTAGCAATGTTTAGAACTTACGTTTGTGCGAACGGAGGTTCTATGTTATACTTTCTTAAAAGTGTACTCATTGGAGTTGATATCATTGACCAAATTATCAAGTCGTCAACAAGCGATCCTTGAATTTATACGCAACGAAGTTCGTCTTAAAGGCTACCCGCCTTCTGTCCGCGAGATTGGAGAGGCTGTAGGACTTGCTTCCAGCTCTACCGTTCACGGTCACTTGGATCGTCTTGAGAAGAAGGGCTATATCCGTCGTGACCCTACGAAGCCAAGAGCCATTGAGCTTTTAAGTCACGAGCAATCTGAACGCATCAGTGAATACAATCATTCCTTTATTCGTGTGCCGATTGTTGGTAAAGTCACTGCCGGCGAACCAATCACAGCTACAGAGAACATTGAAGATTACTTCTCCCTTCCCTATCATATGGTTGGTGACGAGGAGACTGTATTCATGCTTAGCGTGCAAGGCGAGAGTATGATTGAAGCAGGAATACATAACGGCGACTTTGTTATTGTTCGTCAGCAGCAGACGGCAAACAATGGGGATATTGTTGTTGCCATGACGGAGGAGAACGAGGCTACTGTGAAGACATTCTATAAGGAGAAGGATCATATTCGCCTTCAGCCTGAGAATATGACAATGGAACCTATTCGACTTCACCATGTGACGATTCTCGGGAAGGTTATTGGACTCTTCCGTGACTTCCATTGATTCAGATGTTGTTTGTTAAGCACGCAGGTACGATTTACAACATAATGTTATGCATATTAGAGACATGGTTTCCACTTAAGGAATCATGTCTCTTTACTATTATTTTTTCATATTGAAAACGGTGAATAAGTTTAGCCCATCATTCACATGATAAAGCTTGGCTAACAAATAAAGGAGGAGAATCTCTATGCATTCTCATACACAACAAATTCGTCAGGCTGTCGAGCAGCTTATTCAACAAACCAATCAAGCAAGCGCGAAGTATCAACAACTCATGCAGCAAGAACTTCAAAATGTTCAGCAGTTGGAGATGCTCGCACAACGTGAAAGACAAGCAGCACAAATGATTCAAACTGCACTGCAAGGACACCAAGTTGCCATCAACCAAATGCAGCATATCTTGCAGGAATGCAGTCATATTGAGTCCACACATACTGCTAACCCTTACACGCATGTTTATCAGCAGCCGATGAGCGCACAAGCATCCACTTACATGCCGCAGTCCTACACGAACCACTGAGCATAAGAGAGGCATCACTCAGCATGTCATTGGGAAGTGCTGCGATTAGAAGTTCAGTCTGCCATTTAAAATGATGCTTATATAATGATTGTGATGTCTACCAATGATGGACATGGCTATTCATGGATGGCAAAAAAAGAGCAGGGCCGTCGAGTAATCGAGAACGGCCTTGCTCTTTTGATTTGGAAGCATCATGCAAACAATAAACTGCGATATATCGTCATCAATCCATGTGTAGCTGCTGCCCATCCTAAAGCTGCTCATCACGTACACGAAGCAAGCCGTAATCTATTCGTAACAACTTTTATTCATGACAAGCAAAATGAAAGCATCGCGAAGCTTTATGTCGAGACTACATCCCTATATACGTATTTGAACGATTCGTATGATTCTTCCGAGCAGCGCTAAACAACAGCACAATGCCTGTGACAATATGCATAATCATGCCTACGATCGGAATCCAGGCGATAAGAGAGGTCACAATCCCGAGAGCAGATCCATACTTCGGCTCATTTTCCTTGGAAGATAGAATCCATGTGATGACATGCAGGATAAACATAATGACTAAAGGGGCGTAGGCTGTAGAAATAATGATCAACCCGCCTAATACCGGTATTCCAAGGAACACCTCGCATGCTCCTGTAATCCATTTCATTATTTTTGCATTTGTCATCCAATACTCCCCTATTCCATCTTTAGAATCAACTCTTACCCTTACCTTCCCCATTCGTCTGCATCATTTTGCTAAGCTGCCAACAATGTTATCCTCTCTCTTCACCACTTCCCTCATTGTATGAGAAGATCGATCGATTATTCGTTGGAGTTGTTTCGTCCATTATGAAATGTTATCGCCGTGCCCGGCAAATCATCATAAATACCTTCTACGTCATGATGCACCGTGTATTCGTTAAGGGTATACTCGGATACCACCTTCGTCCAAAAAGCGTAGGAACCTGGATTATGCGGATGCATTGTTAGCTCCCAGTGGCCTTTAAAGCGATCAAATACTTGTTTTGCCGCCGCTGAACCTACACCTAATTTCCGATACTTCCTCATTACAAAAAACTCTCCGACAAAATAAGCATCCACGTCCTTTAGAATGTAACAGTAATCACAGATCAGCACAAAACCGGCTAATTTCCCATCTACTTTAATGAAGAAAGGAGATCGCTTCTCTTGTGTCCAATAGTAATCCAAGTACGAATAGCCATATCGTCCATACGCATTGATATCCTTCCCCGTAAACTCTGAAAAATCATATTCGTACAATTCGATGAGCTGGCTTAAGATCGATTTTTCTTCTTCCAAGACAGGCACAATTTCAATATGCAGCATCAGCTGTAACCTCACATTTTCTCTATTAGATATGTATAAAGTGTATCAGCTTCTAGCTGAACATAGTATGGAATCATCATTTACATATGATTTTTCTAAGTGGAGCGACGAAAGAGATAATGGACGTCAACGAGTTTCTCTACATTTAAAAACCGCATGCTCTCATACGAGAACATGCGGCAAATGAATCAGCTCTTCACCTGAAAGCTGCGTGCCAAGTATAGAGCTGGCGTGGAAGCAACGGACACGACAAATTTAAGCAAATACGTCGTAAGGAAGATATCAAACCAAACATCCCAAGTATAGACACCTGCAAAGGCAATCGTACAAAATACGGCAGAGTCGATGAGCTGACTAATGCCTGTGCTGCCGTTGCTGCGAATCCAAAGCTGGTTCGGCTTGTTGAACCACTTTTTAATTAGTGTGTACAATCGGACATCAAGGAACTGGCTAACGAAGTATGCAGACAAGCTCCCAAGCGCAAGACGCGGCATCAAGCCAAAGATTGTCGATAGAGCGGACTGTGCTTCCATGCCTGATTCGTGAGGCTGGAAGACCAATGCCATCTGCATCATAATCGTTGTCATAATCAGCGTAAAGAAGCCGAACCATACTGCTTTCTTCGCTTCCTTCTCTCCGTATTTCTCATTCAACAGGTCACTTGTCATATAAATGGTCCCGTAAATCGTATTGCCTAATGTCATGACAAAGCCAAACATTTCAATATTTTTAGTAACCTGAATGTTAGCAATGACTGTGGCAACACCAATCCAAGCATACAGCCCTACCTTGCCAAATGCGCGATAGCAAATTAAAAACAAGGTGAAATTAACGAGGGCAAAACATACCCCAAACAGCAAGTTGAACAAAGTTGTCTCTCCTCCTAGTTTTGATAACGCGGGATGGTTACGAACCGCGGCCTTGACCTCTTTTTTGTCAAAGCAGATATCAATATAACATAGTTAACAAGAAGTTGCTAGTCTTGTGAAAAATTTATCTTGATAAGTAAATGAGATCAACGTAGTAAGCAAATGCGTACAAAAAGCCAAATAACTAGAACCCATTTATATCTCGCCACATACATTAGCCTATACAATGTTTGTGATAAAGGAGATGAAATCAACGATGTATCCTTATCCGCGAGGAATGGTGTACGGCTACGCTCACCCTGAGCAGCAGCATGGTCAACAGATGTATCGAGCAGAATTGTTTCCCTCCACAGCTACTAGAGTCAAAGACATAGGTAATGGATACAAGCTATTTCAATGGGAACAAGAAAAGATCTTGCGTACAAATTACACCAATTATTTTTTAAATGCTCCTTCAGGATCCATCATTATTAATGCTGGATATACATGCTATACATCAATTCCTCTGAACATTTTAACAAATACGGTGCTATCTGAATCAACATGGACTTTTCTTATACAAAACCCTTCTATGATGGATGCTGATATTGGCTTTGCACTGATGACTAAACAACTTACAGTGAATTAGATGAAGATGAACAAAGCCCCAGAAGCCTAACGGCTCTGGGGCTGAATAAATTAATATAAGGTCATGTATTGATCACGTTCCCATTGATGAACTTGTGTTCTATACATATCCCACTCGATTTCTTTTAGCTCAAAGAAATGCTGGAGGGCATGATCGCCAAGTGCTTCACAGATCGTCTCATCGCGAAGCAGCTCATCCAAGGCTTCCTTCAAGCTTGCAGGCAAGCTCGGAATGCCTTCTGCGATGCGCTCTTCTTCTGTCATCACATAGATATTGCGGTCTGTTGGAGCTGGAAGCCCCATTTGCTGCTTGATGCCGTCCAAGCCTGCTTTCAGAATAACCGCAAGCACCAAGTACGGGTTAGCGGATGGATCTGGATTGCGCACTTCAATACGTGTGCTAAGGCCACGGGAAGAAGGTATGCGAATCATTGGACTGCGGTTGCTTGCCGACCAAGCAACATAGCAAGGTGCTTCATATCCCGGTACAAGTCGTTTGTAGGAATTGACCGTAGGGTTAGAGATCGCTGCAAAGCTGCGTGCATGCTTCATAATACCGGCCATGAAGTAGCGCGCATCCTTGCTCAAGCCAAGAGAATCTGACTCGTCAACAAATGCGTTCTCTGCGCCTTGGAACAAAGAGATGTTGCAGTGCATACCAGAACCGTTCACGCCAAACAATGGCTTCGCCATAAAGGTTGCATGAAGACCATGCTGTCGAGCAATCGTCTTCACGACAAGCTTGAAGGTTTGGATTTGGTCAGCTGCTTTGATCGCATCTGCGTATTTGAAGTCGATCTCGTGCTGCCCAGGAGCAACCTCATGGTGAGAAGCTTCAATTTCAAAGCCCATTTCCTCAAGCTTCAATACGATCTCACGGCGGCAGTTCTCACCAAGATCCGTAGGAGCCAAATCGAAATATCCACCTTGGTCATTCAATTCAGTCGTTGGGTTACCTTTTTCATCTGTCTTGAACAAGAAGAACTCCGGCTCAGGACCAACATTCATCGCGGTAAAGCCCATTTCTTCCGCTTCTTTTAGTGCACGCTTCAAAATGCCGCGAGGGCAGCCTGCAAACGGTGTGCCATCTGGCATGTACACGTCACAGATCATGCGAGCGACACGGTCTTCTGTCACCCACGGGAAGATTACCCAAGTATCCAGATCAGGAACCAAATACATGTCAGATTCCTCAATACGAACGTAACCTTCGATGGAAGAGCCATCAAACATCATTTTGTTGTCGAGTGCTTTTTGAAGTTGACTCGTAGGAATTTCTACGTTCTTGATCGTTCCAAGCAAGTCTGTAAATTGCAGACGAATGAAACGAACATTCTGTTCTTTGGCAATGCGAATAATATCCTCTTTTGTGTAACCCACGGCATACAACTCCTTTTAGCATGGAATGCTAGAATAGAATGACTAGAATGAATTAGGACTACTGCTATTTAGTAAAAAAACGAGACAGCTCTCCTTGAATCAAAGATACCTGCCCCGGTCTTTTGCCGGTCATTAGTTGCTGCTTCAAGATGCGATGCAGCTGCATATCGGACAGCTCCTTGCGCTTTGTCTCCGTATCATCATTGAGAACCGTCGCCTCATCAGAGCCTTTCGTCACCGGGTTAAGCATCTGCTTAATCCCGGCAATATTTACGCCTTTTTCGATTAAAGCCTTGATCTCCAACAAGCGTTCCACATCATTGAAAGAGAACAGGCGTTGGTTCCCTGACGTTCGCGCTGGCATAATGAGTTCATGCTGCTCATAGTACCGAATTTGACGCGCGGTCAAATCAGTCAGCTTCATCACGATGCCGATCGGAAACAACGCCATATTTCTACGAATCTCATCACCCATCGCTCATCAACCTTTCTCATCAAGAATACCAATCTTTTTTACCATTCTACTCCTCGGGAGCATAAGTGTCAAGTTATGTTAGAATAACTCACAACCATTTTTCGGAGATTATTTTCCCACATTCATCCATTCATTCTATCCGTCCAAAAGGAGCGGCTAAGCCTTCCTCAAGCCATTGTTGTCCAACAACCAAAGCGGATCTAACCCTTATTCGTTCGACGACAAAACAAGCAGCTTGCGATCTAGCATGGTCTGGAGCGCTATCAATGCACCAAGCTTGGCATGGGCATAAGTTAATCCACCCTGCATATAGGCCGTATAGGGCTCTCGAATCGGAGCATCTGCCGACAGCTCTAAGCTGCCGCCTTGAATGAAGGTTCCTGCAGCCATGATAACAGGATGCTCATAACCCGGCATATCCCATGGCTCAGGAACGACATGTGCATCAACAGCCGAAGCGCGTTGAATCCCCTGTACAAAAGCAATCAGCTGGCCTGCCGTATCGAATCGCAGTGCCTGGATCAAATCCGTTCGCGGCGTCGACCAATGCGGCGACGTCTCATAACCAAGCTCTTCAAACAGCGCTGCGGCAAACACACTGCCTCTAACCGCTTGTCCCACCATGGCAGGTGCTAAGAACAACCCTTGATACATATAGCGTGTTGCCCCAAGCATCGCTCCTACTTCCGCACCAATTCCCGGTGCCGTTAAGCGCTGGGCAGCCTTGTCTACAAGATCTCGTCTGCCTGCAATGTAGCCGCCAGTCGGAGCAATGCCCCCGCCAGGGTTTTTAATTAATGAACCTGCAATAAGATCTACACCGACATCCGTTGGCTCATTGAGCTCGGTAAATTCACCATAGCAGTTGTCGGCAAACACAATGAGATCATGGCGAAGCTCCTTCACCCGCTTCACCATCTCGCCGATCTGCTCAACAGTAAAGGACGCGCGCCAGTCATATCCTCTGGAACGCTGAATGCCGATCACCTTGGTGCGTTCGTTAACCGCTGCTTGAACCTTGTTCCAGTCCACGCTGCCGTCTGGAAGCAGATCGACCATGTTCACTTTGATGCCCCAATCAGCAAGTGATCCATTGCCGTCATTCTCCTTGCCGATCACTTTATGTAGCGTGTCATAAGGAGATCCTGTGATATACAGCAGCTCGTCGCCTGGGCGAAGCACGGCAAACAAGGCCGTAGCTATCGTATGTGTTCCTGATGCAAAATGCGGACGAACAAGAGCAGCCTCAGCCCCAAACACCTCGGCATATACCTCATCCAGTACTTCTCTGCCTCGATCGTTATAGCCATATCCAGTAGAGTCTGCGAAGTGATAATCGCTAACCTTGTGCTTTTGAAAAGCTTGGATGACCTTCCATTGGTTTCGTTCCGCAATATGCTCAATATGACGAGTCATCGAAGCTATTTTTTGTTCTACTTTCGTTTCCATCTCAAGAAGTTCAGGTGTCCAATTCATTTCGTCTACGTTTCCCCTTGCTAAATTGAATTCATCATTACGCATGCGCACCATAAACGCCTCTGCCGACCATCCGCAGCAGTGAGATAACGCTTGCCCCTGCCTATAACGAAAAGCCCCCACGTCAAGACGACGTGGGAGCACGCGGTCTGTATGCAAGCGAACGCATCCGCTGGATGCAGCATGCACTTGCAAACAGTATACCTTATTTGCGCTCTGATTTTAAATCTTCGGCGTGCAAAGTCATCAATTCGAGCTTGCCAGGCGATTGCTCCGGGTACAAAGACAAGAGGCGTACAGCTTGATTGCGCATCGCTTTTTCCATCAGATTGCGAACAAATCTTGCATTGCTGAAGAGATGCGGCGACATCACCTTTTCTTCCAAGATCATGTCCTTTAGCAGCGCCAAGGTTTGCGGCATTAACACATAGTCCTGGTCCTTCGCCATAGTCTCTGCAATCTGCAGCAGCTGATCGACGTGATAATCGGGAAAATCAATATGAATGGGGAAGCGTGAAGGAAGACCTGAGTTCGTCTGGATTAGCGAATCCATTTCATCGGAATAACCTGCTAGAATCAGCACAAATTGATTCTTGTGATCCTCCATCGCCTTCACCAGCGTATCAACCGCTTCCTTGCCAAAGTCTTTCTCCCCGCCGCGAGCTAAGCTATAGGCCTCGTCGATAAACAATACGCCGCCCATTGACTTTTTAAGCAAATCCCTCGTCTTCTGAGCAGTATGCCCAATATACTCACCCACTAGGTCGGCCCGCTCCGCTTCAATCAGATGGCCTTTGCTTAAGATGCCAAGCTGTTGAAACATCTTGGCCATAATGCGTGCCACAGTCGTCTTTCCTGTACCGGGATTGCCCTTGAACAGCATATGATACACTTGATTGGAACTTGCAAGCCCCGCCTGCTCGCGCCTGCGATTCATCTGAATCATGGCGTACAGCTCAAATGCAATGTCCTTAATATGCTGAAGACCTATCAATCGATCAAATTCCTTATTAATCTCCGCAAACGTATGATGCCTTTCCAAATCTATGCCCGTTGAGCTTTTTTCGATTTCTGTGCTTAATGCTTGCGGTGGATCATACGGCCTAAGCACCACATTAATTTGACGAGACGGTCGGTTCTGAGATACCACATCGGTCGAAGCCTGGGCCGCCTGAGAACGACTATGCATAAGACTCACCCTCTCACATTCATAAACATGCTTAGAGCCACTTCTATTCACACTTCACTATAGCAAGCATATTCTATCTATTCTCAGGTTATTAAAAGAGTTACAGCCACAGCTCGTCCCATTTCCACTTTGTGTAGGCAAGTGTCTCGCGGCTGAAGTACCATAAATGGTTCATCACCCTGCTTGTAACGGTTTCAATGTTAATCCGACTATAGTCGAGCTTCTCGGCAATCTCTCTTGCTCTCGTTCCGTGAAAGTCATGTGTAATGATCGTTACCGAGCTGTGCTCTTCGTTCATCGCAGCCAGAATCGCTTTCGCATTTTGCAAATTCTCAAGTGTGCTCGTCGAATCATTTTCAAGATGAATGTGTTCCGAAGGAACGCCTAAGCTTTCAAGATAACGCTTACTGCCTTCAGCCTCAGAATATGGATCACTCGGAGCACCTTTTCCACCCGTAACAATGATCTCCTTGAATCTGCCTTCCTGATACAGTTCAGCCGTACGCTCCAGCCGCTCTGCCAATCCAGGACTTGGCCGCTCCCCCCACATTGCAGCGCCAAGAACAATCCCTACATCTGTTACCTCTTGAGAAGAGGCTCCGCCTGCCTTCGAGATTTGGAACTGTGTATAAGCCAGCCAGCCGGCACCTATCAATACGATCACCACGATTGATAATAAGATGTTGCGAACCCACCGTCTCGCCCTTCCCTTATTGTTTGCCGAGCGGCGAAGTGTTAGCTTATCTTGCTCTCCCACCGATTCATGACCTCCCCATGCTGTTGCTTGAAAAAAAGAGGACACACCAAACCTTGTGTCCTCTCATCGTAGCTGTTACATCTTATAGTCCAACTTATGAACGGCGTACAGCAGTAACACCGCATCTGCGAATCTACTTAAGCAGCTGGGGTTTCCGTCTGCTGGCCGCCATCTACTTCTGTAGCCGGATCAGACGAATTTGAGCCGTCATTCGGGTCAGAAGTCCCATTTCCGTTTGACTCGCTGCTTCCATTTCCATTCTGATTGCCGTTTCCGTTCCCATTGTTGCCTGAGTTTCCGTTATTTCCAGCATTGCCATTGTCCGTTCCCTCTCCAGATCCTGCACCTGGCTCCTGACCGCCATTGTTGCCAGTTCCACCGTCTGGCGGAGTAACCTCGCCGCCAGGCTCACTTGGGTCTGTAGGGTCGATCGGCGGCTCGGTTGGATCAATCGGCGGCTCCACTGTCTCATCCGCTGGAATCGTAACGGCCACTTCGCCGGACTTGCCGAATTCGCCTGGATTGTCATCGCTTGTAGCCGTGACATAATACGTATACGTTTGGCCTGGGAATACACCAATATCCTCTGCATTCAAGACGCTAAGATCAGCTAGGATCTTCGTGTACTGCTGCTCTTCGGCAGACTTGCGATAGATGTGGTACTTCACGTTCTCTCCCTCGATTGCATTCCAAGAAAGAGAGATCGTCTTCGTATTCTCAGAGTACGAGGCTGCGAGGCCTTCGATCGCAGATGGCAGCTCTGGCGTCGGCTTCTCTTCTACGTTGCCTGGCTTGCCGAAGCTTCCTTTATCCATGCCAGACATAGCCTTAGCCATGATCTTGCTGAACAATGCCGCAGGCTGGCCGCTGCTGCCTTTCATCACATGATCTTTATCGGTCTTATCATAACCCATCCATACCGCAGCCGTCCATTGAGGCGTATAGCCGACAAACCAAAAGTCACGGCTGCCCGGACCATTATATCCTGGAATCGAATGCTGCGTGGAACCCGTCTTTCCTGCTACCGGACGGTCCATTTGTGCGGCACGGCCAGTACCGCTGCGAACAACCTCTTCCATCATTTGCGTCATATAATAAGCAGTCTGCTCCTTCATAACCCGTTTTGCTTTTTCCGGCTTATAGGAATATACCTGCTTGCCATTACGATCATCAATCTTCTTGATGCTGTATGAATCGTAGTGAATGCCGCCGTTGGCAAACGCATTATACGCTTCTGCCATTTCGATCGGAGTTGCCCCTTTCGTCAAGCCTCCAAGCGCAATTGACAGGTTATAGTCTTCATCTTCAAAATGGATACCCATATTTTTTGCAAACTCAAAGCCATTTTTAAGCCCAATCTCGTTAAGGAGCCATACCGCAGGCAAGTTCGTCGAACGCTTCACCGCCTCCGTCATCTCAATCGCACCTACATATTTATTGCTGCCAAGGTCCGTTGGGCAGTAGTTGCCGAAGCACTGCTTATCATCGCGAAGCGTTGACCACGGGAAGTACTCGCCTGATTCAATGGCTGGAGCATAAGAGACAATCGGCTTAAAGGAGGAGCCCGGCTGACGCTTAACCGTTACTCGGTTCAGCCCCTTCACCGCATAATCCCGACCGCCCATCATCGCTACGATTGCACCATTCGAATGATCGGTAATGACCATGGCACTTTGCGACAGCACATCCGTATTGCTCTTCTCGAAGTTGTCCGCGTTCTGGTACTCTTCGAACATTGCTTTTTGTGCTTGGCTGTCCATCGTTGTGTAAATTTGATACCCGCCTCGACGAAGCTGATCCTCGGTAAAGCCTGTTCGCTCCTCAACCTCTTCCATCATATAGTCGATGAATGATTGATAAGCTGTGGTGCCCGAGGAGCCACCCTCTTTTTTAGAAGGCGCCAAGGAAGGATCATACTCCACCTTCTTCGCCTCTTCGAACTCCTGATCCGTAATATAGCCCTGCTCTCTCATCAAGCTGAGCACGACATTGCGCCGTTCCTTCGAACGCTCAGGATTAAGCAGCGGACTGTAATGCGAAGGCGCCTTCGGAATAGCAGCCAGTGTCGCCATTTGCCATACCTCAAGATCGTTAAGATCCTTCACGCCGAAGTACGTATAAGCAGCTGATTTAATGCCATACGCACCGCTACCGAAGTAGATGCGATTCAAATACATCGTCAAAATCTCATCTTTGGTGTGATGGTTTTCAATTGCGAGTGCGATCGACATCTCGGTTGCTTTACGGAAAAATGTTTTGTCTGAGGACAAAAACATGTTTTTAGCAAGCTGCTGGGTGATTGTGCTTCCGCCTTCAACGAGGCCGCCAGCCATGACGTCCTTTACCATCGCACGCCCGATTGACCAGAGGTCTACACCAGCATGCTCATAGAATCTGCGGTCCTCTGTCGCAACAAAGGCATCTTCCACCTTCTTTGGAATTTCGCCCGGCTCGGCGATCTCACGATTGCTTTCTGCTGCCCCGATCTTGCCAAGCTCCACGCCCTTGCGGTCATATATGGTAGAGGCAACAGCTAATTGGAACATGTCCTTTTCCTTATATTCGTTCATTAGACGTTCGCCATTCAGCAGGATAAACAAGTATCCGCCGACGGCACAAAAAATAGCAAATGTTGTGGTAAAGAATAATAGCCACCACGTCTTCTTCCATGTCCAGCGTTTCTTCGGCTTCTGCTTGCGTTGATTAGAGGCCTGAGAGCGGCTTGGACGATTGGGACGCTCTGGCTGAGTACGTGATCGATAATCTTGTCTAGACATACTTTCCGACTCCCTTTTTCCTAATTTCTCTATCTCTCTATACGTAGATACCCATTTCAGATAAGAATGCAGCACATTCCTTCTAGATGAACCGCAAATGACAGCTTGCCTAACTCTGACGAATCATACCTAGTATACCCCTTCATCGCCCATTGAAGGTTACATGAATGAAAAGAACAACCCTGTGTGGGTTGTTCTCATCAGAGTTCTATCCTATTAGACGTTTGATTTGCAATAAAGTTTCACAAACCTTCCATGCTTGCAGGAGTCGCCCAAAAGGGCTGCATAGGATAGAGATGTGCGTTGGCTCCTTAAGAATCAGAGCCGTTATCTTGCATCAGCGATACATTGCGCATTGGCGTAAAGGTAGAAATCGCATGCTTGAATACCATTTGCTGGCGGCCATCGCTGTCAATGACAATCGTGTAGTTGTCAAAAGCGCGAATAATCCCTCTGATCTGAAAACCATTTGTCAAATAAACGGTTACTGGAATGCTCTCCTTGCGCAATTGGTTCAAAAACGTATCTTGGATATTAATAGGCTTATTCATCGTCCGTAACCCCCATCATCATTCATATTGTGTTGAAATATATTCAACCTGCTATCGAAACTTTCCTGCTGTAAGCTTGCAAATTTCTAACAATTGTTGTTCATACTGACTGCTGTCTGTAACATCAATCCAAAGAATATCCTTCATATGACGGAACCAAGACAGCTGACGCTTCGCAAATCTTCGAGTATCTCGCTTCAACAGCTGAACGGCAGCCTCATAAGACATCTCGCCTTCTAGATATGCTGCAATCTCCTTGTACCCGAGTCCTTGCATTGAAGTCATCTGACGAGAATAGCCTCGTTCAAGCAGCTGTTCGACTTCTTGAACAAGCCCTTGCTCAAGCATAAGATCAATACGATCCTCTATTCGGTTATATAGCAATTGCCTATCCATTGTCAAACCTATCATGCATAAGTTGTATTTTGGTTCACGTTTTTGACCAGCAAGCTGATCTGACATCTTTATCCCAGTTAAGTGATAAATTTCCAGCGCTCGGATGACTCTTCGCACATCATTGGGATGCAGTCGATCTGCTGAATCCGAATCCACAAGCTTCAGCCTTTCGTGTAGGGCTTCATTCCCATGCTGCTCAGCAAAGGCTGCCATCTCCATGCGAAATGCTTCATCTGAGCCCTCTTGATTAAATTCAAACCCATAACACACCGACTCTACATACAAGCCCGTTCCGCCAACGATAAAAGGGATCTTGCCACGATCATCAATTTCCTCAATCAATGCCGTGCACCGATCCTGAAACTCCGCGACCGAAAATGGTTCATCAGGCTCATGAATGTCCATCATATGGTGCACAATTCCCTCTTGTTGCGAAACAGGCAGCTTGGCTGTACCGATATCCATGTAGCGATACACCTGCATGCTGTCTCCAGATATGATCTCTGCATCCACATGCTTAGCCAGCTGCAAACTGAGCTTGGTCTTGCCGACAGCAGTGGGCCCGACAAGCACAAGAAGTGGGCGCTTGGCATTAGTTGTTATCGGCAATCTCAATCACTCCATATGCTAATTTGGTTCCTGTTCGCTCTATTCGCTCAAAGCCAAGCCGCTCGAATTCACCGCTATGTTTAAGCTCCTTAAGCACTACGGTCTTTCTAGCAACACGCTTAGCTTCATGAATCGCCTCATGCGTCAGAGACTCATGATTGGCCACCTGCCTAAGCGGTTCAATGGAAGCCGACTCTTCGACAGGTACGCGAAACATAGGGTCAAAGTAGACAATATCCACCGACTTGTCCTCCAACTGCTTAAGCAGATCCAAGTGCTTCGCATGGCGCATCTCGATTCTTCGCATGGCTTCATTAATTACCGGTACTTGGGACATATAATGCGTAAGTCCCGTTTTGACTAATGCATACAAGGACAGCTCGCTTTCGCAGGCTATCACACGTCCACGTTCGCCTACTGCAACTGAAAAGACGAGTGAGTCGCTGCCAAGACCGGCCGTGCAATCGAGCACGACATCCCCTTCTTCTGCACGCGCTGCGACAATCATGCCCTCGGATCGGCCAGATAGAAGCCGCTTCGCACGTATAAAAGCCATACTAGGATGATAGACCATATCTGTCTGCCCGACACGAACGAATCTAACACGATCCTCCAGCAAGATGAGAAAGTCTTCCTCTCGATATTTCTTCGCCATTCTCGGTACAGACTGACCGCTGCGCACGACATAGCGCGCGCTTATCTCCTCCGCGATATGCTTCGCAAGCTCGATCCATTCAGGAGAAGTCGAGTCCCCCGTTGTTACAATCATTGGTGCCTCCTCATTATAACCAGGTTTCAAAATCAATTACAAATGTGAAACCGCCGCTGCGAAGGACTTCACATTTAACCCTCAATATGTTACATCACTCGCTTAAACATCTTCTCTAGATCATACGTTGTAAACTTCACAACGATCGGACGACCATGCGGGCAGGTATAAGGCTGATGGCATGCCCCAAGACGCGCAATCAGCGTCTCGGCCTCTGCATCAGATATCCGCTGATTCGCTTTTATCGAGGCTTTGCAAGAGCACATAATCGCAGACGCCTCTCGCATTGTGCGAATATCCGGCGATTTTTCCTTCAGCACCCATTCCATCATCTCGTGAATAAGGGCTTCCTCTTCCCCTGATGGAAACCAATAGGGATGGGAACGAATGAGGAAGGTCTGTGCGCCAAAAGGCTCAAGCACAATCCCCACCTGTTCCAGCAGGTGCATGCGCTCTCGTATTCGATCCGCTTCACTAGGCGTATACTCCAGTGTGATCGGAATAAACAGTTCCTGCGAAGCTTCAATCGGCTTGCCGAAAGCTTCAACATAATACTCATAATTAATACGTTCATGCGCTGCGTGCTGATCAATCAGGTACAGTCCTTCTTCGTTGCCGCAGATCAGATATGTTCCGTGCAGCTGGCCAATCAGCGACAAGGCTGGGAACGGAGGCAAGCTAACATCAGATGCAGGCTTGTCCAATACTCTATTCCATGATGCCACTTGCGCTTTGTCGCGATTAACGGTCCCTCTGTCTCCACTCGATCCAACATAAGAAGAAGGACGGACACTAGTCTGCGGCCGTTCCTGTGAGGCACTGATCTGGGAAGCTGCCTCGTGATGCCGGTCGCCTTCGCGTGGAGAGCTGCAAGCTGTCCCAGCTTTGTCTTGCAGCGATGTAAGTGCCTCTTGGCCAGTAGATGTATGTGAAGGCAAAGCATCTGCTGCGTTATCACCATACCCTTGTCGTTCTTCACGCACTGCTCTTGTTGGCAGTGGCTGCGGCTTGCTCCAAGCCGCGCTTTCATCCCGTTCCGATTGTGGTTCAACCGCCTTTGCAGGCATGACATTCGCTGCACTTGGATCTGACTTATCAGCCCCGGAATGGTCATGGACAGCCGAAGATTGGGTTGGTTCTTTGATGGAACCATCATTCGAGCCGGATGGGCGCCGCTCCACCTCTTCCCCAGCATGAGACGAAGCCTGTTGGTTCGGAACAAGCGCTCCCCGTGAAATAATCGGTACGCCTCGCTCATCCGTCGCCGCAGCCCAACTCCACTGCTCCTGCTCGACAAAGGTCTTTACCTTCGCTTTCTCATTGGAAGCCGCACGCGGAATAAGCGGCTCGCTGACAAGCTCCTGACGTAAGCTCTTCTCGATAAAATCAGCCAGCTCCGCTTCCTTGCTGAATCTGACCTCCATCTTGGAAGGATGAACGTTCACATCAACGAGTGTCGGATGCATATTCACCTGCATGACGATAATCGGGAAGCGATTGATTGGCAGCAGGGTATGGTACGCCCGCAGGGCCGCTTGATTAAGCGAATAGCTTCTCACGTATCGCCCATTCACAAACCAAGACAACGCATTGCGATTCGATCTAGTCAGTTCTGGCTTGCCGATATAGCCGGATATGTTGTAATCAAGCTGCTCCGCCTGAATGGGTACCATCTGCTTCGCTGTGTGGACGCCGTAGATGGCGGCAATCACTTGAAGCAAATCTCCGTTGCCAAGCGTCTGCAGCAGCGTATGATCGTTATGCTTCAGGGTAAAGCTGATGTTCGGATAGGATAAAGCAAGGCGATAGATCAGATCCGATACATGGCCAAGCTCTGTCTGAATCGATTTCATATATTTAAGACGCGCTGGAGTGTTGTAGAACAGCTCCCTTACCATGAACATCGTTCCTTGCATCGCAGCAGCAGCCTCGTGCTTGATCAGTCGGCCGCCTTCAAGCTGAATCAGCCGGCCCAGACCGCTGTTGTCTGTAGAGGTCAACATCTCAAGCTTGGATACGGCTGCGATACTTGGCAGCGCTTCTCCGCGAAAGCCGAGGCTTCGAATAGAAAACAGGTCTCGATTCGTTAAGATCTTGCTTGTCGCATGGCGTAGAAATGCGGTCTCGACATCATCCTCAGCCATTCCCGCTCCATTATCCTTAACCTGTATAAGCTGAAGTCCGCCCTCTTCCACGACAATATCGATTCGACTGCTGCCGGCATCAATGGCGTTTTCAACAAGCTCCTTCACAACGGATGCCGGTCGTTCTACTACTTCACCAGCTGCTATCTGGTTTGCCAGTTGATCATCTAATATATGAATGACTGCCATTCGAACACCTCATTTCTAATCCGTTATCGCTCAATCTAACATTAGGACGGAATGGCTCGCGCACGCTTCATTAGCTCATGAAGACGGTTCATGGCATCTAGAGGGGTCATGTCCATGACATTAACCTCACGAAGCTGTGCAAGCAATTCGGACAATTCAGGCGATATCTCTGTGCCTAATGCATCTTCCCCTGCTGCATCCTTTGGATTGTCAGCAACCGCCGCCTTTACACGCTGCTCCGTGCTATCGGCCTTTGCGCCAATCTGTCCTGCCGCCGCCGATTCCTTAGCTCCACTATCGATACCGAATAAATCAAGCTGAACGGGACTTTCCTTCACCTGCGCGGCCTCATCTTGCTCTGTAGTCGACATTATAGATACAAGGGCATCCGAGCATGCTGATTCCTTGTGTTCCACCGCTTGTTCCTTCTTCGGCACCATGCTCTCATACTGATGTAGAAGATCATAGGATCGGTCGATAATCGTATTCGGTAGGCCGGCGAGCTGAGCACAGTAGATTCCGTAGCTCGTGCTGGCGGCACCGGCAACAAGCTTGCGCAGGAAGGTGACATCATTGCCGTTCTCCTGCACAGCCATGCACACATTGAGAAGTCTTGGCAGGTGTTGATCTAGATGGGCAAGCTCATGGAAGTGGGTCGATACGAGTGCTTTGCACCCAATATGATTATGAACATACTCAATCACCGCTTGCGCAATCGACATCCCTTCGCTGGTTGATGTTCCACGGCCAAGCTCATCAATGATCACAAGACTGCGTCTCGTTGCCTTCTCAGTCATCACTTGTATATCCATCATCTCGACCATGAACGTGCTCTGTCCGCCAATGAGGTCATCCGCTGCGCCAATTCGCGTAAAGATGCGGTCAATGATCGGGATAGATGCTTGATCAGCGGGGACAAAGCAGCCAATCTGAGCCATGATGGAGATCAAGGCAACCTGTCTCATGTAGGTGCTCTTACCCGCCATATTTGGTCCAGTGATCAAGAGCATCGCAGACTCTTCGGCTTGAAGCGTCGTATCATTTGGCATGAAGCTCTCGCCTTGCATGACGGCTTCCACAACAGGATGGCGTCCATTTTGAATATGAAGATCATAACCGCTGTGAATAACAGGCTTCACGAAGCGCTGCTTGGCGCTTACTGAGGCTAAGGACTGATAGACATCAAGCTCAGCGATGCATTCTGACAACGCCTGAAGACGCTTGATGTGTTCATTGATGCGTTGTCTAAGCTCCGCAAACAGCTCATACTCAAGACCCGTCATCTTATCTTCTGCTTCAAGAATGAGCGTTTCCTTCTCCTTAAGCTCCGGCGTGACAAAGCGCTCTGCGTTCGCAAGCGTCTGCTTCCGCTCATATCGGCCTTCTGGCAGCGAGGCTAGATTCGACTTCGTCACCTCGATGTAATAACCAAACACTTTGTTGTAGCCAATCTTCAGCGAACGAATTCCCGTCGCTTCTCGCTCTCTTCGTTCCAGATCAGCAATCCAGCGTTTTCCGTTCGTGCTGGCTTCCTTTAATTGATCCAAATAATCATGGTATCCCAGCTTAATCAGATTTCCATCCTTCACGGAGATCGGAGGCTCATCAACAATTGCGGCATCGATCCACTCGGCAATATCCTCGCAGGTATCAAGCGATGAAGCCAAGTGCTGGAGCGTCTTTGAAGGCATGCTCATGCACAGATCCTTCAAGGCCGGAACCTTAAGCAAGGAATGCTTCATCGCAATGAGGTCGCGTCCATTCGCTGTACCGAATGCAACTCTAGCAACTAAGCGCTCCAAATCATAAATCGCAGACAGCTGCTCTCTTAGCTCCTCGCGCGATATCAACTGATGGTACAGCGTATCAACGGCCTCAAGCCTGGCTTCTATAGCCGTCGCGCTTAGCAGCGGCTTATCAATCCAGCGGCGCAACAGACGTCCTCCCATGGAGGTTTCCGTGCGATCCAAAAGCCACAGCAAGGAACCCTTCTTCGCTCGTTCTCTTACCGTCTCCGTCAGCTCCAGGTTGCGTCTTGTAAAAGGATCAAGCACAAGGTACTGATCCGGCTCAAGCTCGCGAATGGAAGTCAGCTGACCAAGTGATCTCTTCTGGGTTTCCCCAAGATAAGACATCATCATGCTGACCGCCTGCTGACGTTCTAGATCAAGCCTGCTCCAAACTGCTTCGCCGAACTGCTTTCTTGAGAGCTTGTCATCTTTGTCAGACCAAGGCGTGAAGAGCACACGCTGCGACCATCCGATCGTCTGTGGCTTGACCTGTTCGAGAAGCTCCTCATCCCCAATGATCTCACTAGGCATGTACACATTAAGCTCGTCCATCAGCCAATTAAGATTGGCAAGCGATGAAGAGACAATAAGCTCGCCAGTCGTAATATCGCAGGCGACGAGTGCTATTTTTCCTTCAGTTGAAGTCACTCCGATTAAATAATGATTTTTCTTCTCGTCAATCGTCTTGCCTTCCATCACTGTCCCTGGTGTAACAATGCGTACAATTTCACGCCTCACCACACCCTTTGCAGCTGAAGGATCTTCCACCTGCTCACAGATGGCGACTTTAAAGCCCTTTTCGATTAAGCGTTGAATATAATTATCTGCAGAATGGTAAGGAACTCCGCACATCGGAATGCGCTCTTCCGCTCCTCCACCACGTCCTGTTAGCGTTATTTCCAGTTCCTTTGACGCAAGCAGCGCATCTTCAAAAAACAATTCGTAGAAATCACCGAGACGAAAGAACAAAAAGGCGTCCTTCGCCTGCTCCTTTATAGATAAGTATTGCTGTATCATCGGCGTATATGATGCCATCTCATCTCACCGTCCTTTGTTAAATAACTTATCTATTATAGCAAAAAAAGAGCGAATCCTCATCCTTCTTGTCACAGATTGCAAGCAAAGCTTTGCAGTCTACAGCCAAGCGGAAGAGATATCTTCGCTCTCCTTCCACGTCCAGCCCCGCTGAACACGTTCATAAAATTGTCTAATCCAATACTGCCTTGCACCTTCGGTATGCGCGGACAGCTCCTGAACCGCATTCAGAGCAAGCTCGCGATATCGCTCCTTCTCACCTGCTATGAAGGAATATTGCACTTGATTCATTACCCAGCTCTGATGGGTCAGGTTCGGATAATGCTCCACGGTTGCTGCAAATAAGCTCAGAACCTCCATTGCTAGTTGAGGGCTGTATGCAAAGCTTGGCAGAGTGCGATATTCAAAGCCCCCATCTCCGTCATGGTCTTGAAGGCGAATGTCGCCGAGCAAGCCGTAGCTTGGTCTTCTTGACGCCCCCGTCGTGCTCTTGGCTTCTATCAGCGATACAGGCAGCGCAACATAGACATCCAGTGCACGGCTAAGCTCCGGCGTGAGCGGGACACCTGAGAGATGCACGTGTCCGCCAATTGGCAAGAGCGGGTGTGGAAGCGAACCAGCACACCATTTAACCGAGTTAACATAATGTGGTTTATGTTTTTTATATGCTTCGAGTGTACGCTGTATCGCCTGATTCGCGGTTATCATCGCAGCCTGCAAATGCTGCACCAGATCTTCAATCTGGGCCGAGGGCCTTGGGCGCAGCTCGACTAACGGATACTGCACTTGACCTTGAATGCGCACAGCGTCGCAGCCTGCAATTCCGCTATAAGGCAAAAATCGCGAAGCAGATACAACCCTTTCCCGCTCACGATCAAGCAGTACATATTCCATATCTAAGCCATACTGCACCGCAGGCTGCTTCATGCATTGCGGCTTATCCACAGGCATAAGCGCAGCACCTTGCGCTGACAGCTGTGCGATGTAACGATCCCACACCCATTCGGGAACCAACAGTCGACTAATAGGTGAGCATTGCAAGATAACATCCCCCTCTTGCAGCTCATCCATTACGCCTCCTATCGCTTCTTCAGCCATATGCTCCTGTGGCGCTCCCTGAACGGTCACCTGAAGGGTATCCCAGCCAAGCGCATATGCAGCACGGATCGCCAAACGCGCAAGCCTTCGATAGGGCGGCTTGAGCCAATCTTGTATAGGCTGCTGCACCTGCAACCCGCCATTTGGCTGAATGAACGCAATCCCGCATGCTGCGATATCACATTGATTGACCCAGAACGTTACCGTTCGGACATAACGTGCAGACTGCGCCTTTGCTCTGCGTCCCCATGCCGCCTGCTTCGCGGCAGGAATACCTAGACGCTGCAGATGCGAGCGCAGCGATGAATCCGTCCAGCTGCCACCGAAGCGATTGATGACGACAGGCCGCTCATCGCCAGTTTGCTGCTGCAGCTTGGCAGTTTGTAATTGATTCCATGGCGGAGAACCAAGCAGCCAGTGAAGCTTGGCAGAATGTTTGAGGCTCGAATCCATACTCAGCGCTTCCTTACTTCCTTCCTCCCAGATGTGAAGGACTGCATCTAACGGAAGCTCCTGTTTGCATGTCTGCTGACTCATCATTGTAATGTAGCCCCCTCCCGATCAGCTGAACCGCACGAGATATCCACCTATTTATCCATAACAGGGCTTGGCGAATAGAAAAAAGAGGGCTTGCGCCCTCGTCGAATTCCAGCTTTGTGCATATGCTGATGTTAAGTTGATAAGGAAAAGAGAAAACGCCGCATGGGCTTGCGGCGATTCTGTTACACCTCATCCGATAAGTCTGGATCAAAGTCATCATACTCGCTCGTGCTGGCCCCGAAGTCGTAATCCTTATCGACATAATCGTTGCAGCCATTCGGACATACACGAACGCATACTTTTGTCTCTGCAATCATCTCCACTGCAAATTCACGCTCAACACGTATCGCGACACTCGTTCCGCTGGACGTCACACTTGCCTCGACACAGTTTGGCTCTTGCGTTGCCTCCGCAGAGACCTCTTCCGTTGCAGCACGGTGTTTTGGATCCACATACGACAAAGGAACGAGTTCTACATACGAAACCGTCTCTTTCGCAACATCAGTCTGAGAATTGTTGTTGTACGAGTACCAGATGTTGATATCATAAGTACCGATAACCTCAATCCCATCCCCCGCCCGCACCGCCTCATATTGATGGTTAATAATCCATGCCCCCAATATGCTGGTCGGATTGTGAGGCGGAGTGACCGTATGTGTGACAACGGAGAACTTACGACCTTTGCCGCAAACCGCTTTTGTGATGATTTCTCGGCAGTGGTGTTTATCTGTAATTGCCATCCTAGGACCTCCTCCATACAATCATTCACTTAAAGTGTATGCACGAGATAGGCGATTGTTGATTAATTGGACGACAATTAATTAAAAGAGATGATAAGTTCTCGGAACAGCCCTTATCCTTCCTATATATAGGATATGAAGCGCTCTACGGGGAAATGAATTCGTTCCAAACCGAATGCATCGCGAAGTATTTTACATCTTAAATTATGAAGAGAATTGAACATTAACAAGATTAATTTCTTGTTTTACCTTCTTTGCTATTTTCAAATATTGATTAATTTCTCGCGTTAATTGAAAGAGTGTGGCTCGCACTTCGAACTCCTCCCGTGTCTTTGGAAGCTCCATATATTGAAGCTGTTCATTGAACTCGGTAAGCAGCTGTTCGGTCTTGCCTGTGTACATCGGGTCTTTGACATCCACACTTAGCTGCTCCAAAAGGTTGGCTACGCGCAGATTTTGCGGCAGTGCAAGATAGATTTCGGATAGAAGCTGGAGCATGTTGTTGATTTGGTCAAGCTGTGACTTTCTCATATAAAAGTACAGCAGCCACCGCTCTTCATCTTTCATATCTTCAGAAGGCATAATATGATTCTCAAGCGCCTTCGACGCTAGGGTGATCCCCTCTTCAATCTTATCAGAAGCTTCCATCAGCTCCTGTCCATCCCAGACCATAGAAGTATCCTGAAGATTCTCACTCATCTTTGAAAAGATTTTGGAAAAGAGCATGTCCACATCTTCGCGCGCCTGCTTGAGCTTCAGATCTTCCTTAGGCATATACACCATATTCACTAACGTCGCCGCTCCAAGCCCGCAGATTAGCTGAACGACCACGTCAGCAAGTACAAGGAATGATGCCTGCTCCGTCTTATAAAAGCTAAATACAACGACAGCGCTGGTCACGATGCCTTGTTGAAAGTTCAGCTTCGCACTAATCGGAAATGAGATAAGTATGTAGATAGCCAGTACCCATAAATGAAAGCCAAGCAAACTAAATAATATCCAAGCGATCAGCAAGCTGACGAGTGAAGCGAACAATCGCTCTGAGACCGACTTCACGCTCTTTTTGCGCGTAACATCAACAGCAATAATGGCGAGTGTGCCCGCTCCAATTGGATTATGCAGTCCGATAGCACTCGCGACGACAATGGCCAGTATCGCTGCGATAGCCGTTTTAATGACACGAAATCCAACGAATCCAAAGATCATAGGCAATTCCTTCCTTCGCATACAGCTCCATCTGCATGTCTAATAGGGTATGCAATGAATTATACTTCGGCCCTCGATATGTTGCAAAGATTCTGTTGAAATATTTTCGTTATCTTTCATGAAAATCATTTTATATGTTACACTCACCTTATTCTATCTTGTTAAGTTATGACGTGCCGTATTCATGAAAAAGGCCTCCTGCATGCAAAGATGCAGGAAGCCCTTAATGGAATCATGGATAGACAGATCTATGATCAACTATTCAGCTGTATCTTCTTCTACAACATCATCTGCTGCTTGGCTGCTCTGAGGAGCAGTAATAGAAGCGAGCAGTGTGTCTGGTGGAGCAATCAGTGTCAGCCCTTCCGGCAGCTTCACATCTGCAGCATGAAGCTTATCGCCCACATCAAGCGATGCTAAGTCGACAATGATGGAAGGTGGAAGCAGCTTAGCCGGTGCTTCAACCTCAAGCTCTGTGACAACGTGCTGTACGATGCCGCCCTTCGATACGCCGATTGGCGTTCCTTCGAATTCTAGCGGGATATTCGCTTTAATCGGTTGATTTTCACGAACGACATAGAAGTCCGCATGCTTAGGTTCGCCATCAATCGACTGCACCTCTTTTAGGACAACATGGATCGGTTTATCCGCTCCCACGGTAAGCTCAAACATTTCCGCGCGTCCTTGCTGCAGCAGCTTCTTCAAATCCCTGCCTTGGACGTGAACAGGTATATTCTCAGCGGCAGCACCATACACGATCGCAGGAACGCGTCCTTCCTCTCGTAATTGATGGAGTGTTGACTTATGATCAGCACTTCTTCGTTCTGCAATCAATTGAAACAACGGTTGTGTATTGCTCATTTGCTTGACAGCCTCCTTGTGCACAATGCCCAAAGCTACGAATTGCATGATATAAGGCATTCGAATATGTATATGGATTACCCGGCTTGTCCTGCGATGAAACAGGAAAGAAAATCCATGACTTCTTTCTAAAAAGAAATCCATTCCTTTCTCTCCCTTTCATCTCCAAATGACCGATACCTGCTATGCCCATGAATGATGCATTGAAGCCTGCTCCATCCATTCATTCATTTGCTTTACGGCGCGTCAGCAGTCGCTCCAAGTAAGAGACGCCTTGATACATCAATGTTGCCACTATCGCAATCAGCACGATTGAAGCCATAACCAAGGTGAAATTAAACACTTGGAACCCATATATGATCAAATAGCCAAGTCCACTCTTGGCCACTAGAAATTCACCAACGATAACCCCTACCCACGCCAAGCCTACATTTACCTTTAGTGTAGATATGATGGCTGGCATCGAGGCAGGAAGAATTACTTTGCGGAAGATTGTGCTGCGAGTGCCGCCAAACACCTGAACGACTTTTACATAATTCGGATCAACCTCTCGAAAAGCCTGATAAACGACCAAGGTAGTAATAATGACAGTGATGGATAAGGTCGTGGCTACAATAGCCGAGAAGCCGGGTCCAAAGCCTACAATGAACAAAGGGCCTAAAGCTACCTTCGGCATGCTGTTAAAGACAACCATATAAGGATCAAGCACTCTCGCCAAGAATCGTGACCACCAGATCATAATAGCTAGAAGTGTACCAAGGAGCGTTCCAAGCAGAAATCCAACGATCGTCTCTCCCACCGTTACCGATAGGTGAGGCCAGATGCTCCCATCCAACATATCCTTCCAGATCTGATAACCGACCTTGCTTGGGTAGCTGAAGAGCAATACGTCAATCCACTTCAATCGGCCGGCAATCTCCCACAGGGATATAAAGACAACCAGCAGAATCACCTGTGTTGCAATGACCGAGGAACGAAAGGACCTTTCTTTGCGTTTGTATTTCTGAAAGGTCGCGTGAACCAGGCTTGTCGAGGAGGTTCTTACCTTCGGTTGAGATGTATCAGACATAAGCGCCGCCTCCCCCTGTACGATCAGATGCTTCTAGCTCCATCCACACTTCATGAAACAGATCATTAAAGCCTTCCTGCTCGCGTGCGTAAAAAGGCTGTACGGAGCGAATCTGCTCTGGAATGACAAAGCTTCTTCGGATACTGCCGGGGTGGCGATTCAGCACGATAACTCGATCACTAACTGCAATCGCTTCAGACAGATCATGCGTAACCAGAATGGCTGTCTTTTCCCGCAGCTTTAGCGTCTCGACGATCAGATCCTCAAGCTGAAGCTTGGTCTGGTAATCAAGCGCAGAAAATGGTTCGTCTAGCAGCAGGATCTCTGGCTCAGTGGCAAGCGTGCGAACCAGCGCCACTCTTTGACGCATGCCGCCTGACAGCTGATACGGATACAGATTCTCCGTGCCCTGCAATCCCATTCCTTCCAGCAGCTGAATCACTTTCTGCTTTGTTTGATCATTGAGTTGGCCGGTTAATTCCAATCCCATGCAGGCATTGTCCATAATCGTCCGCCACGGAAACAAGTAATCCTGCTGCAGCATATAGCCAACAGAAGATGATGTCCCTCGAACAGGCTCGCCATTAATAAGTACATTCCCTCTAGTCGGCTTCACAAGCCCAGCGATGATCGATAGAATGGTCGTCTTTCCGCAGCCGCTGGGCCCAACCAAGCTAACAAATTCCCCTGGGGCAATGGAGACGGACAGCTCTTCAATGGCTAGCTTCGCTTCTCTTGGCGTAACATAGACATGGGTGACATCTCGAAGTTCAACTGTTGAATACATCCTTCCGCCTCCTTAGATCTGTCTGCAGTGCTTCGCATCTATTTTACATCCGCCTTCGCTTGTTCCGCGAAGCTGTGGTCAACGATGGAATGAAGTTCAACCTTCTGCTTTAATTCCCCAGCCTGATCCAATACCTCCAGCAAATGATTCCATTCCTGTTCATCAAGGGTCGGATCTGAGGCATATGACCCCTGTTCTTTGTAGCGCTTCACCGCACTTGCCACGATTGCAGGGTCTGCATCCTTAAAATATGGCATAATTAGCGCTGCGGTTTCCTCTGCACTATGCTGCTCTACCCACTGTTGGGCCTTGTATATCGCATTCGTGAATTGTTGAACGGTATCCTTGTTTTTAATAATGTAGCTGCTCTTTGCCATATATACCGTATATGGCAGCTTGCCGCTCTCCACACCGAAGGAGGCAACAACATATCCCTTTCCCTCTTGCTCGAAGATCGAGGCCTGCGGCTCGAACAATTGCACAAATTGCCCCGTTCCTGAGGCAAAGGCGGAGGCAATATTGGCGAAGTCTACATTTTGGATCAGCTCCAAATCTTTCTTTGGATCGATTCCATGCTTCTTCAAGGTAAATTCTCCAGCCATCTGCGGCATGCCGCCTTTTCGCTGACCAAGGAATACGCTTCCTTTTAGATCATCCCAACTAAAATCATCAAGCTTCTCTCGCGACATCAAAAACGTGCCGTCGGTTTGCGTAAGCTGAGCAACATTCATCACGACATCATCTGAACCCTGTTGATACACATATATCGACGTCTCTGCACCTACTAGGGCAATATCAATAACATTGGACAATAACGCCGTCATCGTCTTATCTCCACCAGCTGTCGTCTGCAGCTCAACCTGGAGTCCTTCTTCTTTAAAATAATCATTTGCCAGCGCAACATATTGCGGAGCATAAAATACGGTTCTTGCGACCTCGCCTAGCCGGACCTTCGTCAATTCACCTGAATCCTTGGAACAAGCGCTTAGCAGCATACTTAACAACAGCATGCTTGCGACTAGAAATGAGGCCAACCTTCTATAGGGTTTCATCCGCTCAACCTCCCAAGCCTCTCTTGCATCGCCTCTCATCTGAACAGATTGAAGCATCTGCTACTGCAGTGTATGCAGCTGCCTAGCAAGTGGGAACCGAGCTGAACTTCTCCAGCACTTAACGGATTCGTACACATCCCACAAGCTATAACGACTGTTTTAGCCAGCAGCTCTTCATCAAAAAAAGGCGGTCGAAAATATTCGACCGCCTGCCTTCGATATGACTGTACGTATAATGTACATATAAAAAACAATCTTCAATTCAACATTTCCATAGAGGCAGCAGCAATCGCCAGCTTTTACACAATCAGGCAACTCTAACGAAGCGACTCCTTGGCGCTCGGCTGAAGCACAACCGAACCCAAGCATAGAAAGAACAGCGTGAACAAGCATAACACAACAAGGTGAAGCCAGATGGAAGAGAGCGAGTTGCCTGCAGCAAGCAGCTCGATGCCATCCAAGGCCCAGCGCTGCGGCACCGCATAAGACAGCTGCTGCATATAAGGCTTCATCATCTCAATCGGCCAGAAGCAGCCTCCAATCATGCTTGCTGGGAAGATAAATGCAAACCCCATATTCGAGAAATGAGCCGCAGAAGCGATGAGCGACCCGAGCATGCATCCGATGCTTATGCCTGCACATAAAAACAATTCCAGCATGACAAATTGTTCAATTGCACCAATTCCCATCGGAATGCCCATAATTCCTCTTGTGATCAATAAGACAATGATGAGCTGAATGGTTCCATAGATGACGATGCCAATATAATAACCGGCAGCAATCTCCCAAGCTCGAACAGGTGCTGCATACACACGGGACATCAGCATATTCTGCTTATCTTCCTTCATGACAATGACCGCATTCAGAGCATTGTACAAAATGAAGATCATGAATATGCCCATAGCTGTTCTCAAATTAGGCGGCGCTTTGGCTGCTTGCTCCTTTACCTCGAAGCTTGGCTTGAAAGCTAGATATCTCTGAAGTCCAGCCTGAATCTTATCGCTTGTCACGGCTTGCTCCTGCTCAAGCTGCGCAGCTACCCGCAGCCACTCTCGTGATGCCTGCTCAGCTGCCAGCTGCAGGGTAATCGCGGCTTCATTAATACCCAGAGACACAATACGGAGCTTGGGCGAGGCTTGCTTCTGAATCATCTCGCCATAGCCAGCTGGTATATAGAAGGCCGCTTTATGCTTTCGTTCTGTTACAAGCGCTTCGATTGCTTTTGCATCCTTTAATTCAACTAATTGGAACGACTGTGCCAATGAGTCCAGGAGGGCTTCCGACCAGATGCTGTGATCTTGATCGACATAGGGAATAGTCGGCGTTCCTGATACCTCGAAATGCAAAAGCCCCATAATAAGCGATAGCAGCAGAGAGGGAACGATAAAGAGCAGCACCCATGTTTTTTTCTTGCCTAGCAAGCGTAAGGTCAGCTGCTTGGCGACAATAAACGTATTCATCGGGTCACCACCTTTTTGCTGAAGTATAAGGAAAGCCCTCCCAAGATGATTGCCCACAGCGCGAGGATCCCTAATCCATGCTGCGTTGCGGCTGGCGCGGCATTAAGCATTTGGTTATAGAAGATTTGCATGCCCCAATAAGGCAGCGTGTACACTCCAGCAGCTTGTTGAAACTCTGGAATGAGCACATAACCCCCGCTTGCCGCCACCATCGCAATAATAATCGTTTGCATAAAGGTATGAAGCGTCTTCGATTGGCGAAACCAAGCCGCCCCTATCAGCCCGATGCACAGCGAACAGAGCGTTACGAATCCGCAGGCGATGACCACAGTCCCTAAATGAAGATGCCAGTTCACGCCATAGACGACAGCGGATATGACGATCATGCATCCCGCTTGAAGAAGTGAGAGAATAAAGTGCGCAAGCATCATCGCATAAATGATTTCTCGCGGCCTAGCCGGAGTAGACTGCATTCGCTTCAGGGTATAGCTCCTCTCTTCAACAAGCAGGGCTGAACCGAATCGAAGTCCAGCGTATAGCAAGAACATGATCAGAATAGAGACGGCATAGTACTGCATTGCCGTAACGGACTCTGAAGAGATGAGTCCCATGCTCACGAGCGGCTCGCTGTCCTGTAATGATGTGCCCTGTTCTTCTCCACTTGTATCCTCGACCGTATGATCAGCTTCCAGCTTCAGGGCATGCATGGCAGACGCACTGGCAAACTCATTGACGATTGATGTCATCATAAGGTTGATGACATGATTGGATCCTTGCAAAAGTTGAATAGAGGCTTCCTCCTGCTTCGGAATGACAATGCCATAATCCACCTGCTGCAAGCGCAGCTGTTCCGCCAACGCGGCTGAGGTTGAGATCTGCTCAATCGTGATATAACGGCTGACCTCTTCATGCCGGGAGAACTGTGTAAATGCTTGAGCCATGGACTCGTTGCCTTCACCAACAAGACCAACCGTAGCAACCGGCAGGATAACATCCTCCTGTTTGAAGACTTCTGAGCCCGCCAAGGAGGAACCAAGCACAAAGATCATAATAAGCGGAACGAGTATAAACTGAACGTATGTGCTGCGCTCCTTAAGCCAATAGGAAAGCTCATGCCAGAAAATATGCCAGAATCTCATGCTATCTCCTCCCTTCAATCCCGCAATTGCCGGCCTGTCAGTGATAAGAATAGATGTTCCAAATCCGGAGTTTCTCGCTTCAGTGTGAGAACCGATAAACCGTGTTTAGCCAATATAAACAAGATATCTTGCAAGCGGTCATAGTGTGGAGAGAGCATAAGTTCCAACTGATTGCCTTCCAAGTGAACGTCGAGAACGATGGCGCTCTTCTTGAGTTCGTCAATGGCGGGATGATGTTCTGATTCCACGCCTTCCTCTGTCTCAATCGTAAGCTTCTCTTGACTCGCAATGCGCTGTCTGAGCTCTGCTTCTGTTCCCAAGGCGATGCATTTGCCTTCATTCATAATGCCGATGCGAGTCGCAATCGCCGATACTTCCTCCATGTAATGGCTCGTATAAATGATGGTTGATCCGTCCAGATTCAGTTTTCTTACAGACTCTAGGATATGGTTTCTCGAATGGGGATCAATGCCTACCGTCGGCTCATCCATAATGATCAGCTTCGGCTTATGTGCAATCGCACAGGCAATATTCAGACGACGCTTCATTCCGCCAGAAAAGGTGGATGGAAGATGGTGCTGGCGCTCCATTAATCCGACCCGCTCAAGCGCCTCATCCACGCTCTCCTTTAGCCCTTTTCCACGAAGACCATACAGTTTGGCGAAGAACTCCACATTTTTTCTCGCACTGATATTTTCATAGACTGCAATGTCTTGAGGCACGAGTCCGATATGGCGCTTTACCTCCGTAGGTCTCTCTTGAATGGACTGGCCATCGAGCTTAATGGTGCCGCTGTCGATCGGAAGAAGCCCTGTAATCATTTGAATCAAGGTGCTTTTTCCTGCCCCATTTGGCCCCAATAGGCCAAATACTTCTCCTTCTTCGATATATAGATCCAAATGATCAACGGCGATCACTTGCTTAAAGCGTTTGACGAGCTTATGAACGGTTAACAACACGCTCCACCTGCCTTGTGGTTTTGATATTTCCATCTTACCTTCTCACCTTGAAGCTGACAGGTGGATATGGTCATTCTTTTCCATATGACCTTCGTCATATTTGCATGCGGAACCATCCCATACTGCTTGAGCCATGCTATAATACGTAGGTCTCTTCCCTGGATTCAAGACAACGATAAGGAGGAAGTCGTATGCCTGGCAGCTTGCTGTTTGCGCTGCGCTATCTATTCGCGCTGCTCCCCTTTACCTATGTGCTGCTTGCAGAGCCAGCACTGGCTTCTGCCTTTTCCTTACAGCATTATTGGCTTCTTTTTCTACTGTTTTTAACGAGCATAGAGCTTAGACGGCAGTTTCCACGTTTCACCTTAATCGGCCTTATCTTGGAGACCACTATTGTTCTATGGCTTACATACGATGTCTCAGCCCTACTGTCGCTGCTGTGGATATCAAGCCTGCTCTCCTCAGAAAGATCCGATGTTGTGACGCTGATGCGAAGCCTACTTTTTGCAGGGTGGCTTGCCTTCAACATCGTCTTGTTCGATTCAGACACAACATGGCTGGTCTTATTCAACCTTGTTGTCGGACTTGCGATCTCCTTCCAATGGTATCGATTAAAGATGGAAACCGAACAGCAGCTGCAGCGAATGGAATATGATCATTTGAGAGGGCATAACTACGAGTTGGAACAAGCTAGGCAGGAGATGATTCAATTTTCACGGATGGTTGAAATGGTCGCGCAAATGGAGGAACGCAGCCGCATTGCGCATGATCTTCATGATGAGCTTGGCCATCAGCTCGTTCGCCTGAAAATGATGATGGATGCCTCAGTCGAGGTCATTGAAGTGAAGCCAGAAGAAAGCAAGAAGCTGTTCCTCGTTGTTCGCGACCAATTAAGCGACAGCATGGAGCTAATGCGAGCAACAGTCCAAAGGCTTAAGCCTCGGCAAATGAATACCAAAAGCTATTCGCTTAAGCATCTGATTGAAGAATATAGGGATGCGCCTGTTGCGATTCACTACAGCATGTCCGGCCAGCCAATCGAGATGTATCCAAGCATGGAGATTACGTTCTACCGCAACGCCAAGGAGGCGATTGCCAATGCCATTCGGCATGGACATGCCACAATAATTACATTGCATCTTCATTTTGATCAGCGCCATATCGTCCTCGAGGTGCGCAATAATGGATGTATCCCCGACCATATTAAGCTTGGCATGGGGCTTCAAGGCATGAAGGATCGCGCAGAGACGCTTGGAGGAAAAGTTGAGGTCGCCACAGCACCTGAGGTTACGGTGAGAACAGAGCTGCCGATCCTTTAAATAGAGGTTCGCAACCATTATGTATCGGAAAAGGAGGCTGCACGGATGTCAGCATTAATGCGTGTCGCCATCGTTGATGACGATATTTTTATCCGAGAAAGTCTAAGCATGATTATTCAGATCAAAGAAGGATTTGAATTGGCGGGCACTTGCGCCAATGGCTTTGAGGCCTATGAGCTCGTACAGCAGCAGCAGGTCGATGTTGTGCTCATGGATATGAGGATGCCTGAATGTGACGGCGCAGAAGGAACAAGGCTTGTTAAAGAAGCCTGTCCCGCTACCAAGGTGATTATTTTGACCACCTTTGACGATGAGCAGTATCTTGTGCAGGCTCTGCGTCATGGAGCAAGCGGCTATCTCCTTAAGAACAGCTCGCCTGATCGCTTGCTGGAATCCATACGCAGCGTCATGAACGGCAATGTGCTGATGGACTCCAATATGGCTTTGAAGCTGACGACACTTATTAGTCAGCATCCAACTCCACAAGAAAAGCCAGCATGCATCCCATGGGAACATCTTAGTCTGACAGCTTCAGAACGAGGAATCGTCGAGCATATCGCGAATGGCAGAACGAATCGCGAAATTGCCGAATCTTTATTTTTGAGCGAAGGAACGGTGAAGAACTACGTCACTGATATTTTGTCTAAGCTTGCGCTTCGCGATCGCACTCAGTTGGCCATTTGGTATTGGAAACAGCAGAACCAACAGCAGCCATAATCACTGTAATACCCATTCACGGCAAGGCAGGTTTGAGCTTTAAGCGCATAGAAGCTGATAAAGACATAAAGAAAAAATGTATAAAGTGATTCTTGACCTTACACCGATAAAAGGCATGCCAAAAAAGGGAGATATCACCATCTCCCTTTTATAGAACAACTAGCTAATTCATGATTGGACTCTTATTATCTGCTCTTTACCAACAGCTCCACTGCTTCTTGTATCACATCTGATGGGTCCTCGCCAGCATCCAACTGCTCTTCGATGCAGCTCTTCAGATTCGCGCCAATCACAAGCCCGATTGAGCGGTCAACAGCCGTGCGGATTGCTGACAGCTGGGTTACGATATCCCGGCAATCCTCGCCTTTTTCGATCATATTCAGCACGCCTCGGATTTGACCTTCCGCGCGCTTCAGCCGGTTTTTAATCGCGACTTCATATTCCATTATCCACCCTCCTTACCTTCAATGCTTAAATGAACAGGTTGAGTCCTGAATCCTCCGCATCGCTTAAGTAGCTTGCCACACCGCCAAGCTCCACGCCAGGCATAAGCTCGTCCTGATGAACGCCCATCAGTTCCATGCTCATTGTACATGCCACGAACTTTACTCCTGCAGCTTGCGCATTCTTGATCATCGTATCCAACGAATCGACATTCTTATCGCTCATAACCTTCTCGATCATTTTCGGCCCCATGCCGGCAAAGTTCATTTTAGACAACGGGAGCTGGCTTGCGCTGTTCGGCAGCATCATACTGAACATTTTACCAAATAGATCTTTGTCTGTCTTGGGCGCATCCGTGCGCTTAAGAATGGATAGTCCCCAGAACGTAAAGAACATGGTGACCTTCTTGCCCATAGAAGCCGCGCCTGTTGCAATAATAAACGAAGCAATAGCTTTATCTAGATCTCCGCTGAACACAACCAGCGTAGCGTTTTCTTGCGTTTTTTGCACGGGGGCAATGGCTGACCCTTGGTTCACTTGGCAGCTAATCGCACTCGCTGCATCAGCCTCTGTCATCCCTTGGCCTTTTTGCACATAAGCAATCAGTTCGCCTTTGTTCATCTCAGCATGAAGAAGCTCGTTTCCTGTGCGCTGACACCATTTATCCACATCGGAACGAAAGCCTGGATCTGTCGCCATGATCTTAACCACTTGCCCTTCTTCCATCGACTGTAGTGTCTGGTAGAGCTGCAGGATCGGACCTGGACATTGCAGACCTCTGGCATCAAGCTCCTGATGCGGCTTAGACAAGTCTATCTGAGAAGAGGCCGTCTTCCCTGCGTCAGATGGCGCCTCAACACTAGCCTCGCTCATTTGCTTCAATCCTCGATCATGATTCGTACCGCCGCTTGGTTTCATTGCTGCTCTCATTGCTTGCTCCTGCTCCTTCTCATTAGCTTGCTGACGCTCACGATTGCGAATCACAGCTGCATACGTTTTATAACCGCCATCCACATTCTTTACCTTCTTGCCGTGCAGAGCGAGCAAGCGAGCTGCAACGTAGCCCCTTAATCCCACCTGACACGACACATAGACGACTTGATCATTCGAGATCTCGTCGAGACGATCACGCAGCTCGTTCAACGGTATATTTTCCGTGCCAGGAATATAACCTGCTTCTCGCTCAATCGGCTCACGAACATCAATAACACGTCCGCCCTCTGCGATGATTGCGTCCACCTCATGCCACTGCACGGTGTCCACAAGTCCGTCCATCATGTTGCCGGCAATATAACCAAGCATATTGACTGGATCCTTCGCTGAGGAATATGGAGGCGCATAGCTAAGCTCTAGATCTGCGAGATCCTGAACCAGAAGTCCGCCTTTCATCGCAGTGGCGATGACATCGATTCGCTTGTCCACACCGTCTGCGCCAACACCTTGTGCGCCAAGAATTCTGCCTGTTGCAGGATCAAAAAGCAGCTTCATGGAGATAGAGGATGCCCCTGGATAATAGCCTGCATGAGACATCGGATGTGTATGAACAGCACGGTATTCGATGCCTTGGCGCTTCAGTGTCTTCTCATTATTGCCCGTGGAGGCAACGGTAAGGTCGAACACCTTCGCAATGGCAGTTCCGTATGCCCCTTGATAACGTGCAGCTTTGCCGTTTAATACGTCTGCCAGCAAGCGCCCTTGACGGTTCGCTCCCCATGCCAAAGGTACATATGCGGCTTCTCCATTGACAGCATCCTTCACTTCAATCACATCACCAACTGCATAGATGTGAGGATCACTTGTCTGCAGCTGTTCATTAACACGAATTGCGCCTCTTAGGCCCGTGTCTAATCCTGCTTCCTTGGCCAGCTGGCTCTCCGGCTGCACACCAATCGCCAATATCGTCATGTCCGTTGTGATTTTACGGCCTGTAGAAGTAACCAGCACCTTCCCTTCTTCTTCGAAGGCATTCACGCTCTCGCCGAAGATGAGCTGCACACCGTGGTCCGTCAAGTGCTGATGTACAATAGCAGCCATCTCTTCATCTATCGGGTTCAAGACCTGCTGTCCCATCTCGACTAAGGTGACGTCCACTCCGCGCTCGCGAAGATTCTCTGCCACCTCTACGCCAATGAACCCTCCGCCGATAACAACAGCGCGCTTTGGCTCCTTTTCATCTACATAGGCCTTAATCCGATCGGTATCCGGAATATTGCGAAGCGTAAACACATCCTTAGCCTGCTCTATGCCTTCAATGCTAGGGCGAATCGGCTTGGCTCCTGGCGAGAGCACCAGCACATCATAAGGCTGCTCATACATGCTCCCATCGTCTAGACGACGAATGTGGAGCATCTGTCGCTCCCGATCAATCGCAACCGCTTCGTTACGCACACGAACATCGATCCTATATCGATCCGACATTCCCTTTACCGTTTGCACCAGCAGCTTGCTGCGATCTGTAATCGCTCCGCCTATATAATAAGGAAGCCCGCAATTTGCAAAAGAAATATGCTCGCCGCGCTCCAGCATAATAATCTCATCCTGCTCATTCAATCGGCGCAATCGAGCTGCAGCCGAGGCACCCCCGGCAACGCCTCCTACGACAACAATCGTACGACCTTTTTTTATTTCTAGTGTCATGTACAGTTCTCTCCTTTATCAAAATGTAAACTATTTCACATACCTATACAGGTATTTTTACATGCGCATTTATACCCTTAGGGGTATATTAACATATCCGTTTTTACTGGTCAACCCGATGACCGAATTGTCTTTTATGCACTTCGACAAGAATTCGCAACACGAGTATCGTCAAACCGCTTTTAAACAATGATAAAATGAGAATCATGTCGAACAAGGACTTCTTCATGAGCAGGAGGGTTAATGTGAGCATTGCAACAAAAGGAAATACTGCGTTGTTGGAGGAAGCTGTTGCATTTCTTACACAGATGTACGCAGAGCTGCAGCTATCGCAAGACGAACGGCATCGTCGCATTCAACATATAACGAAGGAAATACAAGAAGAGGGCTTCTACCTGCATACCCAAGGTGAGCTGGAATATGGAGCCAAAGTGGCATGGCGCAACAGCAACCGCTGCATTGGCAGGCTGTTCTGGCAGTCTCTTCATGTGATGGATCGCCGGCATGTATCTACGCCTGATGAAGGCTATCAAGCCCTTCTGGAGCATATTGAGTATGCAACGAATGGCGGCAAGATACGTCCGACAATCACGATTCTCGGCATGGATTATCCTAATCATACTGGGCTGCGCATCGTCAATGACCAGCTGATCCGTTATGGTGGCTATGAGACGAAGGATGGAATTACAGGCGATCCGATCTCCATTGACTTAACGAAAAAGGCCCAATCTCTCGGCTGGAGAAGCAAGCGCACGGCATTCGACATTCTCCCACTCATGCTTGAGTCAGCGGATCAAACTGTTCATTGCTATGATTGGCCGAAGGAAGCGATCCTGGAAGTTCCGCTGACTCATCCTACTCTGGAGTGGTTTGAGGAACTTGGGCTGCGCTGGTATGCTGTTCCTATTGTGTCTAATATGAGGCTAGAGATTGGAGGCATCTCCTACCACGCCGCCCCGTTTAATGGCTGGTATATGGGAACGGAAATAGGCGCGCGCAATCTAGCTGATCCGTTCCGTTATCATTTGCTTCCTGTCATCGCAAAGCGAATGGGGCTTGCAACAGACTCTAACACGACGTTGTGGAAAGACAAAGCGCTTGTAGAGCTAAATCTAGCGGTTCTTCATTCGTACAAGGAAGCTGGTGTGAGCATCGTTGATCATCATACAGCAGCTCAACAGTTCATGCAGTTTGAACGCAAAGAACAAGAGCAAGGACGAAGCATAACCGGGGACTGGACTTGGTTAATACCACCCATGTCGCCAGCTGCGACGCCAATCTTTCACGAGTCGTATGATCCAACATGGAACAAGCCGAACTTCTTCTACCGCAACGATGAAAGCTAATCATCAAAAAGACTGCCTTTTCGCATATTTTGCGAGTAGGCAGTCTTTTTGATTCATAAGTCTAATTTTATGTTTAGGACAGCTGATAGACCTCTTTGGTCTTATTCGTCAAGTAATCAACAAGGTATTGAGGATTCAACGCTTCACCTGTCATGCTCTGAATAATGTCAGATGGCGTTTTCAGCTTGCCATATTGATACACATGCTCGGTCAAATAAGCTTTGATCGGCGCAAGTTCGCCATTCTCAATGCGAGCATCAAGATCAGGCATCCCTTTGCGCATCGAATGCATCATCTGCGCAGCATACATATTGCCAAGCGCATAGGATGGGAAGTAGCCGAAGCTGCCTCCAGACCAGTGAACGTCCTGAAGCACGCCTTCTCCGTTATTTGTTGGCCGGACGCCAAGATAGCTCTCGTATTTGTCATTCCATACCTCAGGAAGATCATCAACAGAGAGGTTGTCATTAAAGAGCATTTTTTCTATCTCATAACGGATAATGATATGCAAGTTGTATGTGACTTCATCCGCTTCAATACGGATAAGAGATGGTTCAACACGGTTAATCGCACGATAGAAGTCCTCAGCCTTCACTTGGCTCAGCTGGGAAGGAAAGGTGCGTTGAAGTTCACCGTAATACTGCTTCCAGAATGGCAAGCTGCGTCCAACCAGATTCTCCCACAGGCGAGACTGGGATTCATGGATACCCATCGAAGTCCCTTCGCATAGCGGCAAGCCAGCAAATGCAGGAGAGATGTTCTGCTCGTACAATGCATGGCCGCCTTCGTGCAAGGAACTAAAGATGGCGCTTGCCACGTCCTTCTCCAAATAGTTCGTCGTGATGCGAACATCGCCCAGGTTCAAGCCGATTGCAAAGGGATGGACACTCTCATCGAGTCTGCCTGCTGTAAAATCAAAGCCCATTTGGTTCAAAATAAAGTTGCTGAACGATTTCTGGCCTTCGATCGAATATGTATCTTTCAAAAATGCAAATGCTGGCTTGTTGTCCGCCTGCTTAACCTCTTCAACGAGCGGCACCAGCTGATCTCTCAAATCGCCGAAGATGCGGTCAAGCTCAGCAACCGTCATACCAGGCTCGTACATATCAAGCAGCGTATCATAACGCGTCTCTTTGACACCCCAGTAATCAATAAATTGCTGTGAGATCTTCACAATATCTTTTAGGAAAGGCTTGAATGTATCATAGTCGCCAGAGTGCTTCGCTTCTTCCCAAGCACTTTCGGCCTTCGATGTCAGTACGACATATTCTTGATACAATTCAGGAGGCAACAGCTTATTGCGGTTGTAATCCTTTCTTGTATCCTGAACCATCTTCTTGAGCGGCGCGTCAAGTTCGTCCATCTTCGCTTCAAGCGTATCCAAATAAGCCCCCATCTCATCTGAGACGCTCAGCTTGAACACGTCCGTGGACAACATTCCAATTGTCTCAGAACGCCCTGGAACACCTTTTCGAGGAGCGCCCGTACGCAGGTCCCAATACAGCATGCCAACCGCTTCGCTGTACGCTTTTAACTTTTTCAACAAATCAACAAATGCTTGGCTCTCGTTCGTATACGTTGCGCTCATCATACCACCTCAATCTAGAATTTATCGAACGTGAATATTTCAAGGATTGCGACCCTACCTCTTGATGATACGCTCTCCATTGATTATAATCAACTTTCAAATACAGCTTATCCCAAAAGGGTTAGTTAATCGAGGTGATCCCCAATTATGATGCAACTGATTCTCTCGGAACCTGCGCTGCAGGATCTAAGCGAGCGGTTGTCACCGAGTGGCATGCTTAAGCTCGTCTATGACACCGACGGATGCGGTTGTGCGGTAAATGGTGTACCGGCAATATGGCTTGTTGATCACCCATCCGCTGATGATCAGACGATCACGAGCAATGCTCCTTTTGAGGTCCTTATTCAGCCGAATCAGGCTGTGTTCTTTGAGGAGCTCATGATGCTTGATCGGAATACAACAGGCTACTTTCGCTTAGCGAGCCATCAACAAATTTATTCTACCCATGTCGCTTGTTATGACAAACGCGGACTGCAATCTCAGGAGGTATAATCATGAGTAAAATGTCAGATATTCTAACCTACAATGAACAATTTGTTAGCCAAAAGGAATACGAGCAGTATTTGACTGACAAATATCCAGAAAAGAAAATGGTCATCATCACCTGTATGGACACTCGTCTCGTCGAGCTGCTCCCAAAAGCAATGAATCTTCGCAACGGCGATGCCAAGATCATTAAAAATGCAGGAGCGATCATCTCCCAGCCATTCGGCTCTGTTGTACGCAGCGTGCTCGTTGCCCTGTACGAGCTGGAAGCCGATGAAGTCATGGTCGTTGGACATTATGGCTGCGGCATGACGGGTCTTAACTCCGAACATATCGTGGAAAAAGCGCGCAAGCGCGGCGTTGATGATGTTGTGCTGGACACGCTGACGAACTCAGGAATCAAGCTTCATCATTGGCTGCGCGGCTTCGACAATGTCCATGAGGGCGTACTGAACAGTGTGCGCACCCTGCGCAAGCACCCGCTTCTGCCAAATGATGTGCCTGTACATGGCTTGCTCATCAATCCAGAAACAGGCGCTATAGAGTGGATCGCTGACGGATATCGTTATCTTGAGGATCAGACTCAAGCAACGCACAGCACGGATGATAAAGAGCACAACCCTTCAATGACAAGGTAATGCTGTCCTTGAGCGAATCACTCTCTATCCTGCCTAATGATTAGCATAAGGGCCGCTGCACTCTCTTGGAGTAAGCGGCCCCTTTTTACAAATACGAAAGTCCCCTTATTAATCCTCTTCAAGCAGTTGGTATAACCTTTGCTCCAGTTCAGCCGCATCCATCTGCTCACCGATGACTACGATGACATCGTCAATCTCGCCTTGTGGCATAATTGGAATAAACTCCGTTGCACGATAGGCATATTGGAACATATAGCGCTTCGACGTATCGGTGAACTGAACAATCCCCTTCGCACGATACACGGTATCAGGCAGCGCCAAGAGCCACTGTTCAAAGCGCTCGCTGCAAACCGGGGACGAAATAGCATGCGTCCAGGCGGTAACAAACGCATGATGGGGCTGATGGATATGGTGGCTGTCGACTTGATCTGCCGTCCTGTGCTGATCATGAGTGCTGCAGCAATCGCATGCCTGCCCGGTTGTGATGGGGTTCTCTGTCCGCTCATCTGATAAGCGAAGCGCATCAAGCCACACATTCCTATCAAGCTTGGCGTGGCTTGTCCTTAACACAGAAGCAGTCGCATTCCATGCTCGGATCTCATGCAAGACGCGGTCTGCTTCTTGTTCGTCCACTAGATCACATTTATTCAAAATGATGGTGTTAGCCGAGCGAATCTGCTCCTTGACGAGTTTCTTCAGCTTCGTGGAACCCTTTTTCTCTGCTTTTACAAACACTTGTTCTGATAACTGAGCAGCATCAGCCAGCGAGATCAGGCTCGTCAGCTGCACAGGGGCATACATCGATACCTCAGTCAATGCATCAACAATCTCCATAGGCTCCGCAATGCCTGTGCATTCGACATAAATAACGTCAGGCCTTAACTCCAGCACCAGCTCGTACAGCTTCAGTCCAAAGTCTCCTCGAACGGAACAGCAAATACATCCCCCAAGAAGCTCCTCCATCTGCACGTTATCAGGCAGCATCTGACCATCGAGATTCACTTCACCCACCTCGTTCATGATCACTGCAGGTGTAAGACCTGCTTCCATGCTCCAATCCACCAGCTGCTTAAGCAGCGTCGTCTTCCCGCTTCCAAGAAAGCCGGATAAGATGACAACCGGAATATCATGCCGCTTGTGATCTTGTTTTTCTATTGAACTCATCTAAACAACCCCATTCTGTCACATCTATGATCCGTGCAGCCTGTATAAAGCGAATACGAAAGGAAATACAAGCTCAACTGTACCATTTTTGTTGCGCAATTGCGCCGTTTCTATTACATTTTATATAGTGAATAGGTTTGCCTGCAAGATAATGCTCATGCAGCCAGTCCTTCACGATCTACAAGGAGGTTGATTATGTTAAACACGCTGTCATACGGTCTGCTTGGCCTGCTTACTAGCGAATCAATGTCAGGATATGATTTGATGCTGCGCATCCAGCCTTTCTGGCAAGCAAAGCACTCCCAAATCTACCCGCTTCTCGCTAAGCTTGAGAAGTCCGGATACGTTCAGTATGAGCGGATTGAGCAACGAGACAAGCCCGATAAGAAAGTTTACACGATTACAGAAAAAGGCCGGACGGCTGTCATGGCATGGCTTGGCGAGCCGCCTACTGAAGCAACAACAAGGGATGAGCTTAGCCTGAAGTCTCAATGCATTTGGCTTGCTGACAAAGAGCTCGTGATTCCGCTGTTCTTGACAAGACGCAAGCAGCTCGATACGAAGATGGCTTATTACGAGAAGCTATTATCACGAATTTCTGAAGATGAACAGCATGTCCACTCCCCTAAGTTCGGCGATTATATTCTCCTCAATCGTGCTATTTCGGTTGCCGAAGCCCATATGAAATGGTGCAATTGGGTGGTCTCCATGCTGGAGCAGGCTAAAGAGCAAGAATCGAGTCAATAAGCGGTCGATGGACCATTCGCACATAGATTAGCTTTGCTGACAAACAAGCAGCCATCCTTGACAGTACATACTGTGATGGGCGGCTGCTTGTTTGTGTGTGTTCTAATCACATTTCCAAAGAATCAGGTGGAGAGCGCCGCAATGCCTCTTTCTTGGCCAACGATGCTTCCCGCGCTTCGATCACGTCTGTGCGATCTCGCTGGCTGTGGCGATGAATAATCGCCTCATCATGCTGCCACTCCCGATCGTGCCAATCAAGACCTATCAAGCTTGCATGCTCTACACATGCTTCAATCAATCGATGATCACACAGGGGCAGTTCAAGATACAAATCATAGGGAGGGGCAGCCTGAGCATGATGATTATGCTGAACCGCCTTGATTCGCTCCTCAACCAGCCCAGTCAGCTGGATTGGTTCTATTTTGAGACGCTGCCAAGCCAGATTGGGCATTGCCTCTAGAACACGTTCATACATGGTCAGTGCCCCTTTTGGATTGGCGCGCCGCTCATGGTACAATCCGACGGCAAGACGGATTAGAGACAGCCACAGCAGCTTCAATTCCGGATCCTGCTCTTCCTTCCATGCCTCCTCCATAATCTCGTGGCATTCAAACCAATCTCTTGTAAGATGCAGTTCAATTAAATAACGAATATAGGATTCAGGATACACACATCCACCCCCAAGATTACCAATTTCAAGAAACAAATAAAAATGTCTATGATTATTGTAACAACACCTAAACTTTTTTGAAACCAACCTGCAACTCTATCGTAGAAAACTAGGAAAAATCTTTTTTTCTTCATGAGGAGGAAGCACATGCGTAAATTAATGACAGCATTCTTGGCTGTTGCGTTACTTTTCACTTCAGTAGCCGTCGTAGCCCCTGATGTAGCAGACGCAAGACGTGGAGGATTCAGCTCGGGTACGAAGAAGTTCAACACAACACCGAAGAAGAGCACAACAAACTCCACGAACACGAACCGCAGTGACAATGTGAAGCAGTCCAACTCCACTAGCAATACGTCATCCACGACTCGTTCTGGCGGACTATTTGGCGGCAGCAGCTTTATGAAGGGCATGATGCTTGGCGGTCTTGCCGGCATGCTGTTTGGCGGATTGTTCGGCGGCATGGGAATGTTTGGCGAGATTCTAGGACTTATGGTTAATGTCCTTGCCATTGTTATGCTGTTCATGCTCGTTTCCATGCTGGTTCGTAAGTGGCGCGAGCGTCGCAAGCCGGCTTCCAATGACGGCAGGTGGAATGGCTAATGCTTACAATCTCGATGGACGAACTCGTTAATGCCATTTGCTTGAATATGGCGATGCGCAAGCAGGTACGGCCTGAAGATGTAGAAGTTGAGCTCTTGTGGGAAGAGGACCTCGGGTTCTCCACCAAGGTGACCATCCACGGGAGAGATCAATATCTCGTTGAAGCCAATATGCTTGAAGCGGTTGAGCAGTATGTCAATCGCGAATATGGCTATCGAGTATTTCGATCCGACATTAAGCTGCATGTAGAAGATGAGATGTGGGCGACGGTTGATATTCATCAATAGCCCGCCTTGTAACCATGCTTTGCAATTTCAAGGACTGTATTCCTGAGGCCATCCTTGGGGGTACCGTCCTTTTTTTATTTTGTCATGCTTATTATTATAGATTGAATGCATCATTGGCCCCAAGAATGTTCCTCAATTATCCGTTTCATCATCTCTTCATCATCAGGAATACAACGGAGCATTGTCCGTTCCTAAGCTTACCGATCTCTGCATATAGATCGTGCTGTTTGCTCCATATTGCATGTGCTAGCTGATATCCATATATATTTCAACCCACAGCAACTCTACCAATTCGTCCATAAGCTTAAATTTCTTTAAGGTAATCATAAAATCCTCATTTTCTTCTCATTTTCCTCAAAAAAACTGCCGAATGTAACAACTTTGTTGCCTGTTTTTAAGATTCATTTAATGTTCAGGCTCTATGATAGAGTCATAGCATTAGTTCACCTTAATTAGGAGGTAGTTAGTCATGAAAATGGTCTATATTGAATTTCAAGATCGTCAAATTCCCGTATATTGCACAAACGTGTCCCACAAAAATACATTCACACTACTTAAGGAAGCGTTGAACAACAAATGGGTAACCGGCAAGCGCGCAATTAAGACATGTCTCGACACACTCATCAGTATCGAAATTGTGGGTTCAGAAGCAATTCTCCACTCCAAGCGAGAGTATGATTCACTTGCTTTATCCTTGTACTAAATGGCTTCATCGCACTACTGGCCTGGGCGTATACTGCACTTCCATCATGGTTGATTCGGCAGTCACTTAAGATCAATAGCTACACAAGAAGACAAAGCGGTGCTCCATCACCTTTAAGGAGCATCGCTTTTTTGCGTTAAATCGACTCTGTTTGAGGGGTTATCTATAACAATTGCTTGACACGATACAATTTGTATCATAATCTACATGTAGAGGTAGATTTCTAGAATGACTGAACTTTAGCGAAAGGAAGTTAAACCATGTCTTTAGGTAAACGATTGCGTCAACTGAGACGACAGCGCAAATGGTCTCAGGAGCAGGTAGCCCGACAGATTGGTGTCACCAGATCCGCATACAGTCATTATGAAATTAACAGTAGACAGCCCGTCTACGATACAATTTGTAAACTATCTGTCTTGTTTGAGGTATCTATTGATTATCTAATCAACCCAGATATTGAGGATGTTGAGCCCGTGAAGACCAAAATCCTTCTGCAGTTGTGGCAAGCCATGGATGAAGTGGACAAGGATCATACACTAAATATGATGGCCCATGTGGTTAAGCAATCTACTGCCGAAGAGTACTAACTTACTGTTTATGAGGCAAGTTCCTCCGAGCTGTCACTCATGCTGCGAACAAGCTGCTGTATGTTGAACCGCATACTTTTTGCCCCAAACATTGTCAACATCTGTAAATATTCGCTATAATAGAGGGCATGCGGAGGTGAATACAAGAAATGCATGATCAAAACATCGTTGTTGCAGATCATGACAAGGAGACCATATCGATCCTGTCATTATTCTTAACACGAGAAGGCTATCAGGTTGCAGCAGCTGACAACGGGATAACTGCCCTTCAGCTTATACATGACATAAAGCCTGATCTCATTATTTTAGATACGCAATTGCACGGTTTGGATGGCATGGCTGTATGCAAGGAAGTGCGCAAGACGTCCAATGTTCCGATTATGTTTTTAAGTTCTGACAGCAAGGATGAAGCTATTATTCATGGTCTTAGCATAGGTGCGGATGACTATATGACCAAGCCTTTTAGTCCTAGCCAATTAGTGGCGCGCGTCAAGGCTCATCTTCGAAGACAGCAGCATCCGCATCTGAATCACCAGCTGTTATCCTTCCCAGGTCTGGAGATCGATCGAAGCAGCTATACCGTCAAAGTTGACGGTACGCTTATCTCCCTTTCCTGCAAAGAATTCGACCTGCTCTGTCATTTGGCCGAATCCCCCAATAAAGTATTCAAGCTCGAGCACTTATACCAACTGATATGGAACTCAGAAAGCTTTGGCGACACCCGAACACTCATGGTACATATCAGCAATCTTCGAAAGAAAATCGAGAAGGATCCTACCAACCCACGTTATATCCTAACCGTCCGAGGTGTTGGGTATAAATTTTCCTATTAATCCTCATGATACGTTTGGTCGCACTCCCCTATACACTTGAATAGCTTCAACGTCCAATTTGTAGTACAATAACGGTTAGTGAATTTTCAAGGTTAGGATGGATGCATTCGTGATGTATATGGCTCAAGACTGGAAAGATTATGAGGTTATTGATACAGGCAATGGCGAGAAGCTGGAACGTTGGGGAGATGTCGTATTAAGAAGGCCTGACCCACAAATTATTTGGCCGATTGAACATGAATCCAAGCAATGGTTTCAAGTGCATGGCCATTACCACCGCAGCCGCTCTGGCGGAGGCCAATGGGATATGAAAAAGCCGATTCCTGATCGTTGGACGATTGGCTATCGGGATCTAAAATTCTATATTCGCCCGACGAGCTTTAAGCACACCGGGTTATTTCCGGAGCAAGCTGTAAACTGGGCCTGGATGATGGACAAGATTGCGGCTGCTAAGCGTCCGATTAAGGTCCTTAATCTGTTTGCGTATACGGGTGGCGCTACGACTGCCTGTGCCTATGCAGGAGCAGAAGTGGTACACGTTGATGCTGCCAAAGGGATGGTGCAATGGGCCAAAGAAAATGTCCAATTGTCCGGTCTTGGCGATCGACCCGTCCGCTTTATTACGGATGACGTATTCAAATTTGTGCAGCGTGAGCAGCGTCGCGGGAACAAATATGATGCGATCATTATGGATCCTCCTTCCTACGGCCGCGGTCCTGGCGGAGAGACATGGAAGCTTGAGCAGAGCTTGTATCCGTTCATTGAATCGTGCATGAGCATCATGTCCGACAACCCGCTCTTTATGCTGATCAATTCCTATACAACAGGTCTATCTCCTTCCGTGCTTGATAACATGTACCAGATGACCATGAAGAAGCGCTACGGGGGACATATTCACTGTGGAGAGATCGGCTTGCCTATTACTCAATCCGGCCTTGTGCTTCCTTGTGGGATTCTAGGTCGCTGGGAGGCTTAGGAAGATGAGCCTGTCAACAGAGAGCAGGATTCCGATTCTGTATGAGGACAATCATATACTTGTGGTGGAAAAGCCAGTCAATATTCTCTCACAGGCGGATTCGACTCAAGATGAGGATATGCTAAGCCTGCTTAAAACAGATCTAAAGCTGCGTTATCATAAGCCAGGCAATGTCTATCTCGGGCTTGTGCATCGCTTGGATCGCCCGGTAGGCGGCGCTATGGTGTTTGCCAAGACATCGAAGGCGGCTTCCCGGCTGTCTGACACGGTGCGCAAGCATGAGCTTGGCAAAGAGTATGCCGCAGTCGTTCATGGCACGCCCTCGCAAAAGAATGGCACACTTGTCCATTCGCTGCTCAAAAATGAACGTACCAATACCGTTAAGGCCGTTCCAAATGGCACAGCAGGCAGCAAGCTGGCCAAGCTCGATTATGAGACAATCGGTACTCATGAGCAGTTATCATTAGTCCGAATTCATCTTCATACAGGACGGCCGCATCAGATTCGCGTGCAGATGAATGAGATCGGATGCCCGCTGTACGGAGATCAGAAGTATGGCGCTCAGGTCAACCGGGCTGGCCAGCAGATCGCATTGTGGTCGATCAAGCTCTCCTTCCCTCATCCAACAACGAAGGAATGGATGACCTTCTACTCTGCTCCGCCTGAGGCATATCCTTGGAATCAATGGACAACATCGAATTGGCTGCAGAGCTAGGCAGCTCTTGATTGAAGGTCGAGATCAGGGAGTTATCCCCTTCTCGACCTTCTTTGTTGTGCAGACATAAGCATTCCTGCCTTCACAACACCTTATGAAAGGGCTCTCACAAATGTCTTTACTCAACTATTAAGAATGGGAACTAATCGTCTCTGCAGAGGCTTCACGGTTTGCAGACGATGAAGGGGTTGCGGTCAGCTTATTCAGAAGCAGCAGTAACAGCTGTTGATTATGTAAAGAGATTCTATCCAATAAACTGTTCCAATACGTCTCGCGTATGGAGATGCCTCGCTTCATCTCCTGCTCGCCAAAGGCTGTCAGGCTGACCCATACAATTCGGCGATCGGCTTGGTCACGCTCGCGCATAATGAGCGCATTTTTCTCCATTCGATCCAACAGCGTCGTTACCGCAGCAGGTGTTGTCGCTAGATGCGGAAGTAAATCAGACGGCTTGACACGACCGTACTCCGCCACATGCTCCAGTACGATCAGTTGGCTTTCGGTCAGACTTGGCGCAAGAGCATCGTCCATGACACTCTTATATTCCTTCGTAAGTTTGGACCATTGCTTCGAAAAATCATTCGCGTACATTGTCATCCTCCCTACTGCATATCCCAAATCTCCAAAAACAACTAAATTATACCACACTTATGTATGGTTGGACATCCTCCCATGTTCGCTGCTGCAGCACAATCTTTAGACAAGCCTCGTCACCAACATCAGCAATCTTACATATGATGCATGATAGGCATCTGTACCAATGGATCTTAAGCACTAAGGAGGTAGGTTCACATGGAAGATTGGAAACGCAACCTGTTCGAACAGGCGCTCGCCACCGGAATAGTCAAAGACCCACAATGGCTGGATCGTCTGAACGAACCTGCTCCACTGTGGGTCATCTTGGATATCGCGCTTAGGCTTAGGGATCAGATCGATCCGCCTAATCGTCCTTATGATTAAGTTAAGTCTGTACCGGCTTGGTTACTGCAAATGCTTCAACGATCGTCTCGCCCTTGTCAAGCGTAACGGCCGATTTGCCGATTGATTTGCGATCCATTAGCGATGCATGCTCTGTAATCAGATGGTGCACTTCATGCTGAGAAGTAAGCATCGTAATCGTATAGGCTTCCCTTGAATAGAAGGCGCCAACCAGCTTGGAGCCGTTAGGCTTCACTCGCTTGCCTTCCTTGAATTCGAAGGTTTGGATTCCCTTCCCTCCACGTCCTTGGGTAGGATAATCAAGCAGCAAAGAGCGCTTGCTCCAGCCAATATCGGAGATCACGGTAACCTCTCCTTCATCTCCAGCAACAAGCATCGCGGCAACGATCTCGTCCTCATCCTTCAATTGAATGCCCCGAACACCGCCAGCTGCGCGGCCCATCGGATTAATCTCTGCTTCTTGGAAACGAATAGCCATTGCATCCTTCGTAACAAGCAAGAGCTCATCTGTACTTGTTGACGACAGCACCGTCAGCAGTTCGTCTCCCTCCTGCACCTTACATGCAACTACAGCCGCAGAACGGTTCGTCTCATAATCCTTCAGCATCGTGCGCTTCACTTGTCCTTTTCGTGTAACGAAGAGGAGTGATTGCTCTGCTTGATCGAAGTTTTTGACAGGAATAACCGCTACCACGCGATCTTCCTTGGCAAGTCCAATCACATTGACAATCGCTGTCCCGTTGTCCTTCCACTTGAATTCTGGAATCTGATGAACAGGCAGCAGGAAGTATTGGCCGCGCTGGGTAAAGATCAGCAGCTTATCCAGCGTGTTGACTTCATATATGATGCGGATGTGGTCGCCTTCTTTTACCCCAGACGCATCCCAATCGCCGCCAGAGCGCGTAAAGCTCATCTGGCTTGCCCGCTTCACATAACCATCATGAGAATACGTCACGATGACATCTTCCGCATTGACGAGCACTTCAAGATTGACTTTGATCTCCTCGACCTCGCCTTGAACGTCCGATCTGCGATCAATGCCGTAGCGGTCTCTAATCTCAGCCAGCTCTTTTTTGATCACATTCAGCAGCTTGCGCTCGCTGTTTAGTATCGATTGGTATTCCGCAACCTTTTTCTGAATTTCATTCAGCTCTTTCACCAAGGCTGTCAGCTCAAGGTTCGTCAATCGATACAACTGCAGCGCCAAGATAGCATCCGCTTGACGTTCTGTAAATCCGAACTGGTTCATCAGATTCACTTGAGCGTCCTGACGGTTCTTAGAAGCCTTAATCGTTGCAATAACCTCATCGAGCACATCAAGCGCCTTCACGAGTCCTTCTAGGACATGAGAACGATCAGATGCCTTATTCAGGTCATAGCGTGTTCTTAAGGTAACAATTTCGCGCTGGTGATCCACATATGCCTTCAGCATTGGCAGCAGCCCTAATTGAGACGGCGCTTTATTCACAATCGCAACCATGTTGAAGTTATACGTCACTTGAAGATCCGTTTTTTTCAACAAATAGTTTAAGATGCCTTGGGCATCCGCTTCCTTCTTCAGTTCAACGACAATACGAAGCCCATCACGTCCACTCTCATCCCGCACCTCGGCAATGCCGTCTACTTTCTTCTCAAGACGCACATTGTCCATCGCCGTGACCAGACGAGATTTAACGACTTGATAAGGGATCTCCGTGATCACAATCTGCTGCTTGCCGCCGCGCAGATCCTCGATCTCTGTCTTGGAGCGAAGGTAAATTCGTCCCTTGCCTGTGCGATAAGCTTCCTGAATCCCGCTCTCACCCATAATGATGCCGCCGGTAGGAAAGTCCGGGCCTTTGACTATTGACATGATCTCTTCGAGCTCCATGCCTGGCTTATCAATATAAGCTATACACGCGTCGATAACCTCACGCAAATTGTGAGGTGGAATCTCTGTTGCAAAGCCTGAAGAAATCCCGCTTACTCCGTTGACTAATAGATTCGGAAAGCGTGATGGAAGGACACTTGGCTCTTCCTCCGTATTATCGAAGTTCGGACGGAATTGCACCGTGTCCTTCTCGATATCGCGAAGCAGCTCCATTGCTATAGGAGACAAGCGCGCTTCCGTATAACGCATTGCAGCTGCAGGATCATCGTCAATCGATCCCCAGTTGCCGTGGCCGTCAACAAGCACATGCCCCATCTTCCAGGGCTGAGCCATTCTGACCATGCCGTCATAGATGGACGAGTCGCCATGGGGATGGTAATTCCCCATCACATCCCCTACCGTCTTGGCGGATTTGCGATATGGCTTGTCTGGTGTATTGTTTGACTCGTACATTGCGTATAGAATTCGCCGCTGAACCGGCTTAAGGCCGTCGCGCACATCCGGAATCGCGCGATCTTGAATGATATATTTCGAATAACGACCGAACCGATCCCCTACCACATCCTCCAAGAACGCGGGTTTAAACTGTTCCGACACACTCATATCTCTCACCCTTCTATTCTTCGAACTCCGTGAAGTCTACATTCTCAACGATCCAGCGCTTGCGCGGCTCCACTTTATCTCCCATAAGCGTGGACACTCTGCGCTCAGCCTTTGCCGCATCCTCAATTTGAACTTGCAGCAGCGTGCGCGATTCAGGGTCCATCGTGGTCTCCCACAGCTGGTCTGGATTCATCTCGCCAAGACCTTTGTAGCGCTGCAGCTCAATCTGGTTGTTGAACTGCTTCATATAGCTGTTCAACTGCTCTTCGGTCCAAGCATACCGTACCGTCGTGTGCTTGCCCTTCTTATTGGTGATCTTAAAGAGCGGCGGCTGAGCAATGTACACGCGTCCTGCATCGATCAAAGGCTTCATGTAGCGATAGAAGAACGTCAGCAGTAGCACTTGAATGTGGGCACCATCGGTATCGGCATCGGTCATAATAATAATTTTTGAGTAATTGCTGTCTTCGATATCAAAGTCAGCCCCTACTCCAGCACCGATGGCATGAATAATGGTACGGTACTCATCATTTTTCAAAATATCAGCAAGCTTCGCCTTCTCCGGATTGAGAGGCTTGCCCTTGAGCGGCAATATCGCCTGCGTCTTCGAATCACGTCCCTGCTTCGCTGAGCCTCCTGCTGAGTCACCCTCTACGATAAACAGCTCGTTGCGGCTGTAGTCCTTCGATTGAGCAGGGGTTAGCTTTCCGTTCAGGTTCGAGCTCTCACTGCGCTTTTTGCCTGTGCGGACTTCTTCGCGAGCTTTACGTGCCGCTTCTCTCGCTTTGGAAGCTTGAACGGCTTTCTTGACGAGCTGCTGTGCGACCTGCGGATTCTCCTCCAAGAAGATGCTCATCTGCTCCGACACCACAGCATCAACTGCACCTCGCGCCGTCGCGCTTCCCAATTGGTCCTTCGTCTGGCCTACGAATTCAACCTCCGACATTTTGATGTTCACAACGGCCATCATGCCCTCACGAAGATCGTTGCCGTCTAGGTTCTTGTCTTTTTCTTTGAGCATGGCATTTTTGCGGGCATACTCATTCATGACGCGAGTATAAGCGGTTTTGAATCCGGTCTCATGCGTACCGCCGCCGCGTGTTGGAATCGAGTTGACAAAAGAAGCGATCGTTTCCGTATAGCCATCGTTATACTGAAGCGCGATTTCAACCTCGATCTCGTCTTTATCCGCAGCAAAATGAATCACATCATGAAGAACATTTTTATCCTCATTAAGATAGCGGACGAATTCACTTGCACCGCCTTCATACAAGAATATCTCAGCCTTGCCCGTTCGCTCGTCCTTCAAACTCACCTTCAAGCCTGAATTCAAAAACGCGATTTCCTGCAAACGCTCATAGAGCGAATCAAAATTCACATTAATATTGCCGTGGAACACTTTTTTGTCCGGCTTAAAGGTTATCTTAGATCCCGTTCTATTGGTATTGCCGACAATCGTAAGTCCCGTTACCGCCTCACCTACATGCTCCTTCCCATCTGGATCAACCCAAGATTCGAAGCGCTGCTTATGAATTTTGCCATCACGGAATATCTCTACCTCAAGCCATTCAGATAAAGCGTTCGTTACCGAAGCACCTACACCGTGGAGGCCTCCTGACTTCTTATAGCCTGCTCCGCCGAACTTTCCTCCGGCGTGAAGCATGGTGAAGACAACCTGCGGCGTAGGAACCCCTGTCTTATGTAATCCGGTTGGAATACCACGTCCATTATCCCGCACCGTAATGGATAGGTCTGCATGAATTGTTACATCAATAACAGAGCAATACTTTGCCAGATGCTCATCGACTGCGTTGTCTACGATCTCCCATATGAGATGATGAAGTCCCGAGGAGCTTGTACTGCCTATATACATCCCCGGTCTCTTACGAACCGCGACAAGCCCTTCGAGCACTTGAATGTCGTCAGCACCATAATCCGAGCCCTGCTGAACTGCTGCTCCATTCTTATTCGGCTGCTGACCGAACAAATCGATCTGTTCGACCATTCGTGCTCCTCCTCAACTAATCAATGTATTTCCATATAAGCGTTATGTTCGATTCTGCCCAAGCAAGCTCCTTTCATCCGCTTGATGGACAGCATTCTCATAATGCTCATATAGTTGTATAAATCCGTCAGCAAAAGAAAATCTGCCGCATCTGGACTTTTTGGCCTTTATCGCCGCGTCTTCTCGTCCAAATGCAAACAGATGTTTCGCATTCTCGTCTATTTTAATTCAACATGTCCTGTTTCGTAAAGACGCGGAATGCAATCAACAGTGCAATTACTCCCCAAACCGCAAGCACGATCAAGGAAAAGCCCAGCGTCATCCCCTCTACGGGAGGCGGACTTCCAGCCAAATAGCTGGTCAAGTTCAAATTAATCATGAACAAATATTTGGCAGTTGGCCAAGAAGAAGCCATATTGTATAAAATAGAGCCTGCGATCAATACTGCCATCAAGGTCACAATGCTTGCCGCAGTGCTGCGCACAAGCACGGATACCATAAACGACAGTGCTGCCACAACGAGGCTCGAAAACCAAATCAATCCACACTGCATGAGAAGATACAGCCAAGAAGGCATCATATGTACAGACTCCACATGCACGTCTGATCCCGACAGATTAAATCCCGAGAATAAAGGAAAGCTCCAGCCGCCATAGCCAAACACCGCGCCAGAGATCAGATATGAGAGCAGTGCAGTCGCGAGGACAATGATCCCCGAGAACAGCATGAGCACGATCCATTTGCTCATTAGAATCTTCCAGCGACGTACTGGCCTAGTAAGCAGCATCTTAATTGTACCAGTCGATCGTTCAGAGGATACAATATCACTAGCAATCGCCATAATCAATAGTGGGATGAACAAAGTAACTGCATTATCCATGAACGTTCTGGTAAAAGTCACGCCGTTCGGCTCATTTGGATTCACATCATGATCCAGATAATATTGAAGCTGCTGAATCATAATCCGCCGCATCGTCTTCCATTCTTCCGGAATGCGATCACTGCCAAGCGTATTTTGATAATCTGCTATTTGCTGAGTGATCTCGCGCCGCCAATCTTGATCGAACTTCTCCCGGCTGTTCTGAGCGATCTTCATCTGCGCATAGGTGAAGACGGGTATTAATACCACAAGGATGAGCAATATGACATAAAAGCGCTTTTTCTTCAGCACCTTTAACGTTTCATTGTGTATAAGTGCCAGCATATTAATCAATGCCTCCCCCTTCCGTCATTTCAAGGAAGAGCTGCTCCAAGGTTGGAACGACACGCTGAATCCCCTCAACTTCCATTCCAGCAGCAAGCAAGGCTTGATTGACCTTTGCAATTAGATCGGTATTCATCTCTGTAATGATATAGTCCTCAGGCAGGCCAAGCAGCGCGGTTTCATCGATCATGCCTTCATGAGGCTGTACAAGATGTACGCCATCCTGCTGCTCAAGCAGCGCTCGGGCACGCTCAGGTGATTTGGTCATCCATATGACGTATTGATTGCGTCCCACGAGCAGATTCTCCACATCATCAACAGCCAGCACTCGGCCATGATTAATGATAGCGACTCGGTCACACATCAGCTGGATTTCACTTAGCAGATGGCTGGATACAAACACCGCCATGCCTTCGTCAGCGAGTTGCCGAATAAAAGTGCGCAGTTCTTTAATTCCCAGTGGATCCAATCCATTCGTAGGCTCGTCCAATATCATAAGCCGCGGCCGCACCAGAAGCGCTTGGGCAATGCCAAGCCGCTGGCGCATCCCAAGCGAATAGTTTTTCACCTTATCATGGATGCGCTTTGCCATTCCTACGATGTCCACAACCTCATGAATGCGGGTTTCATCAATGTCTGGAACCATTCGTGCAAACTGCTCAAGATTCTCCCATCCCGTCAAAAAACTGTACATCTCGGGATTCTCCACAATGGCCCCTACAAAACGAAGGCTTTGTTCTGGATCTCGATTAACATCGTAGCCGCAGACCGTGATCTTCCCTGATGTAGGCTTAATCAGATCAACAAGCATCCGAATAGTAGTCGTCTTTCCCGCTCCATTCGGGCCTAAGAAGCCAAAGATCTCACCTGCTCTAACCTCAAAAGTGACATCCTCAATAATCCATTTGCGGCCAATACGCTTTTTTAGCTGCTGAACGGATAATACCACATCGCGCTTATCTTCATGCAAGGATGTTGTCATCAACGGGCTCCTTTCCATTTCTCATCCGTTATCCATTCTCACAATCTATCGTCATTAGGGCAGGCTTTGTACAATTCGTGTCGCGATTGCATCATAGCCTGTACCATTCGGATGGAAATGATCTGCTGCGATGTATTTATCGATATTATGCTCAAACAGATCCTGCGTCGGGATCATCAGCATATTGGCGTCCTCATTCATAAATTCCTTAGCCGCATGATTCCATCGCTCGACAACACTGCTGCCGACCGTGCTCATTTCCTTTACATTGGAAAAGGGATTGTACAATCCGACAAACACGATTAAAGCATCCTTATTCGTTTCACGTATTTTGTTCAGCACTTGCTTTAGCGAGCTAATACTTTCATCGGCTTTTTTGTTCAAATATTCAATATTCAATTGAGCGGAACTTAACTGCTCGGATTGAGCCCCCTGAAACAAATCGTTGCCTCCGATGGTCAAAAGCACGAGATTGGCTTGCTTTAAGCTATACCCGATGTGCTCCTCATCCAAACGTGTGACTAATTGGTCCGCGCGAAGGCCATTGATCGCTAGATTGTTCAAGAGCTTCGCTTCACGTTTGTGCTTCTCAAGCATCTCTACCGTGCGTCTCACATAGCCTTTGCCGGTATCATCCCCTGTGCCTCTCGTCAGAGAATCCCCAATGGCAACAATTCGATATTCTGCTTTACTGTTATCCACAGGTACCTCAGGCGTGCTCGCAACCGGCTTCTCCGTAAATGGCACTGAGCCGGGATGCAGTACATTCGTCACCCCAAGAATGAATCCAGTGAGCAGCAATACGGAACTTAGACATCCGATCAAAGCAATGATGGACCAGAGCGATCCCTTACGCTTCATCCATTCTCCCCCTAGCTATAGTCGATTGAAGGCTGCTTCCCTAACAGCATTGTCCTAACCTTGCTACTACAATACCCATTTCACTAGGAGAATGCAAATAATTGCCCCTACAAATGCCATAGCTTGCCCCATTTTGTCTAGATTCAAAAAGCATGGTTTCGTGCTGAAGTCGACCATTCCCTTTTATCACTTCATCTCTTAACACGATAGCTGAAAAAACGGCCATATCCAAGTCTAAACTTTGGACATGACCGTCAATATGAGTTTTACATATATTTATACTGGGCTTCAACGAGTCCGTTATAGGTTCCTCGCTTCACCATCAACTGCTCATGGCTGCCCTCTTCCACGATTCGACCGTGATCAAGCACAATGATCTTGTCGCAATAGCGAATCGTTGACAGGCGGTGAGCAATGATGAAGGACGTTCTTCCTTTAAGAAGCGTCTTCAGCGCCTCTTGAATCTTCAGTTCTGTCTCTGTATCAATACTTGCTGTGGCTTCATCCAAGATGAGAATTCGCGGATCAGCAAGCAGCGCTCTTGCAAAGGACAACAGCTGACGCTGCCCCATCGAGAGCACGTTGCCTCGCTCCTGCACTTCTGTATCATAGCCGTTCTCCATGCTCATGATGAAGTCATGGGCATGCACCGCTTTGGCTGCTCTCTCTACCTCTTCATCTGTGGCATCCAGTCTACCAAAGCGAATGTTGTCGCGGATTGTTCCCGAGAAGATGAACGTATCCTGCATGACAATCCCGATCTGAGAGCGCAGGCTTTCGAGCTCTACATTGCGGATATCAAAGCCGTCGACCAACACGCGGCCTTGCGTAGGATCATAGAAACGGCATAGCAAGTTGATGATGGTACTCTTGCCCGAGCCCGTATGACCAACCAGCGCAATGGATTGACCCGCTTCAGCGTGCAGGGATATGCCTTTTAGAGCCGCCCGACCAGGTTCATACTCAAATACCACCTGCTCGATGTTGACATCTCCCTTGATGGAAGGCATCAGCATCGCGCCTTTATTTTCACTGACGGAAGGCTTTTCATCCATAAATTCAAAGATACGCTCGGATGACGCCATCGCGATCAGCATTTGAGAATACATTTGTCCTAAGCGGTTGATCGGTTCCCAGAAGTTGCCGACATACTGTGCAAAGGCGAACAAGATCCCTACCGTGATCGCTTCAGCCTGCACGAGCCCCGTACCATAGACAAACAGAATGAAGGCTCCGATCGCACTCGTAATCTCGATAATAGGCCCGAAGGTTTGGTTCAGTGCGGATGCACGGTTCCATGACTTCAGGTTCACCGTATTCATGTAATCAAAGAACGTCATGTTCTCTTTCTCTTGCGTGTAGGCTTGTGTTACACGCATCCCTTGAATCGCTTCGTTCAAGTGTGAGTTGATTCTCGATTGCTTGATGCGCACATCCTGCCAAGCCATCCGAATCTTCTTGCGCAGCTTCGTTGAGATCAAGAACATGATCGGCACGGTGATCATGACCGCAACTGCTAGCTTAACGTTCAAGAACAAGAGAATGATGATAATGCCTAGCAGTTGCAAGCAGTCCACCAAGACGTTGATGGCTCCGTTCGTAAATAAGTCCTGCAGCGAGTTGATATCATTGGTTACCCGTACAAGCACCGATCCTGCCGGACGCTTGTCGTAGAAGCCAAAGGACAGCGATTGCAAATGCTTGAACAAATCAGCACGAAGATCATAGATGATGCGCTGTCCGATCATATTCATAAATTTAATGCGATACGTATTCGTTGCCCATTGAATCACATAAAGCACAAATGCTGTTCCAGTAATAATAAGCAGCAGCTTCATGGATGGATCAACGCCAGGTTCTGGTGCAATCGCGTGGTCAATGGCATAGCTGATTAGGAAAGGAATCGCTAGCTTGGTTAACGTACCAAGGATCATCAATATAACAAGGATCGGCAGAAGCTGTCTCTTATAAGGCTTCATGTAGGTCAACAATCTTCGCATCTGCGCCCAGTTAAACGGCTTCTCGATAATCTCATCGTCCTGATACACAAACCGATTTTTCTTATCATATGGGATGGACCCTTGTGAATCAGCCTTATTCGAGTGCTGCTCACCCGTCATGCTTGCCTGGCTCATACTTTCACCTCATTCCCTTGCTGGCCGGCCTTTCCCTCTAAATAGTCGGCATATTGTATATGGTAGATATCCTGATATGTTCCAGGCACCTGCGTTAACTGCTCATGAGTGCCGCGCTGCACAACGCGTCCCTTATCAAGCACTAGAATCTCGTCTGCTTCACGCAAGGAGGAGATACGGTGTGCGATGATAAATACAGTACGTCCCCGCATTACTTCCTTAAAGCCTTCTTGTATCTCATGCTCGGTCTCCATGTCTACCGCGCTAGTCGCATCGTCCAAGATAAGAATCTTCGGATCATTCAAGAGCGCACGTGCAATCGCGATACGCTGCTTCTGGCCTCCTGACAGGCCTAACCCGCGTTCACCAACGATGGTATCATAGCCAAGCGGCAGCTCCATAATGAAGTCATGCGCCTTTGCGAGCTTCGCCACTCGGACAATGTCGTCCTCCGTAACATCATGGCGACCGTAAGCAATGTTGTTGCGTATGGTGGAAGAGAAGAGGAACGTCTCTTGGAACACCGTAGCAATCTGACGGCGCAGACTCGTGATATCGATATCCCGAACATCAGTTCCATCAAGCATTACCTGTCCGCTCTGTACGTCGTAAGCACGCATCAACAGCTGTATAATCGTTGATTTGCCTGCCCCTGTACCACCAAGAAGTCCAATCACCTTTCCTGCCTCAGCATCGATATTGACATCATGCACCGCATGCTGATCGCCTTCATAGCCAAAGGATACATGTTCGAACTGCACATGGCCTTTAACTAACTCTGGATCCAGTTTCTTCGCATTTGGCTTATTCACGATATCTTCTTCTGAGTTCAGCAGTTCTAACACGCGTTCACCAGAAGACTTTGCCTGTGTGTAGTTGTTGATATGGAAGCCAAGTCCCCACATGGGTCCGATAATGTACCAGATCATGCTGAAGAAGGCTACTAGCTCGCCAAGAGTCAGTTTTTCTTGAATAACAAAGGTACCGCCGACGCCAAGCAAGATGACAACACTGATGCTTGCGAGAATTTCCATGACAGGGAAGTAGTTCCCCCACAAATTCGCAATCAGAATCTGATTGTCCTTATAAGCATTATTGCGATCAACGAATTTATCAACTTCATAGGGCTCTCTTGCAAAAGATTTTACGGTGCGCACGCCCGTGATATTCTCTTGAACAGCTGTATTCAAGGAGCTGAATGTCTTGCGCATCTCGCGAAATGCAGGGTGGATCTTATTCTCGAATCGAATCGCGACAAACCCAAGCACAGGTATAAAAATAAAGCAAACCAATGTCAGCTGCCAGTTAATCGACAGCATCATCGCAGCTCCGAACACGATCATCAGCACCATGTTCAGAATTTGTGCAAAGCCAAACCCAACAAACTGTCTAACCCCCTCAAGATCTGCTGTTAGGCGGGACATCAGATCTCCCGTTCTTGCTTTGTCATAATAGCGATAAGATAGCGATTGCAATTTGCGATAGGAGGCATTGCGCATCGCATAGGCCGTGTAGTTACCCAGTCTCCCCCCAAAGAAGCCGTGTAAAAATTGTAAGGTGCCTTTAAGGCTAACAACGGCAACCACCGTACCAGCTAGCCAAGGCACCCATTCGTATTTTTCCTCTGTAATTACGTCATCGATTAGGATCCTGAGTAAGTTCGGATACACAAGCCCTAATGCGGTGGCGATCATTAAGCAAAGGATCGATACAAACAGCAGCTTTTTTTTCGGCCAATAAAAAGGTGCTAGCTGTTTAAAGACGTCCATGATTAATCCCCTCTCCGTGTTTCTAACGATATGTACCGCAGTTTATCATCACCCCATACGAACTTCAAAACCAGTTTTTCAGCGTTATGACGTAAATGAGACGATTCTTTGTCATTAAGACCCCATAACCTTATGTAATCTTTTATATCTGCCGTATTCCTGCGTTCACATCCTTTTCTTAAACATAAAAAAACCCGAGGCGCATGAAGCAGTCGGGTTTTGGAAAAGCATGGTTGTAATCGATATCATTTTGATATATAAATTCATAGAATTGATCTCATTTCGGCTATGAATGGAGGCGAAGCGCAGCATCTAATTCCTCAATCGCAGCTTCTAGGCGTTCAAGCTGCCTTGGATCCGACAAAGCCTCCGTCATGGACTGTTTGTATATATTTATTTTTTCCACAGCAAAGGTCTGCCATTCAACAAATGAGCGCTGCCACTCGGCCCACGCATGCGCTGCAAATCCTGATTGTTCTGCCTGTATCGCTGCCGTGATAAACTTCTCCGCTCGCTCATCGAGTCTTGCCCGCAGCTTCTCGCGTCCGCCGCCGGTAAAGAAATGCTTGCTGCTCTTGTACAATGCCATCAGTTCGCGCTCAGACAATGGGTCATTCTTCTCCATCCACTCGGCCGTTAGCTGAATAGTTGGCGTGGTCCATGATCCAGGCTTCCAATCCTCTGGGTCATAGTCATTTAATCGGACAGTGACCTGCTCCCATTGTCGTTTAATGAACAAAAGCAGTTCACGCTTGGCATATTGCTCAACCCGCAGACTTGTTGCAAGCAGTTCATTGGTCAGCTCCAAGGTAAGCGTCGATTCCCAGTCGCGCAGCGATTGAACCAAAGCGCTCGTAATATGCTTGTCGTCGCCTCTTAACGTTGCGGGATTGAACGCATGCGCAAAGCTGTCATGGGAGCGATACATGATTCTTTGCTTCACATGATAGAGCAGCTCTTCGCTTTCTTGAATTAAGAAACGCTGAGTAGAACTCCCGTCTTCCGCAGCAATGAGCTCTACAGCTTGATCGGAATGAACTTTTAGCTCCAGGAGCCTGCTTTCGCGTGTCCTGCTGTCCTGCTTTGCAGCATGATTCATCGTCAGGAGCTGATGTCTTAGCTTCTCTACATCGGAGATTGCTGCCTGTGTGACCATGCCGCTTAATTCCTGATCGACAAATTGATGAAAAGCTTGCTCGAATTGGAGGAAGCCCGACGACTCATGCAAAGCCTGATCGCCAATTTGTTTGGCTTCCAATCCACGCAGGCTCGACACGGGGAACAGGCGTGGGTTGCGAATGCCAAATTCCTGCAGTCGCTCCTTCACATATTGTAGCACACTATCCAATTCCTCATTAGAAGCAGCTAGATCACAGGCATTAACGATAAAGAACATCTTATCCAGCTCAAATGCATCCTTCACCCGACCAAGCTGCGTCAAGAACTGGCGATCTGCTTGGGAAAAGGCATGATTGTAATACGTCACAAAAAGAATCACATCGGCATTCTTGATGTACTCGAACGATACCCCCGTATGTCTGGCGTTCACAGAATCTGCGCCAGGGGTATCTACGAATGTAAAGCCGCTTTGGGTCCACGGACTATCAAGCAATAGATCAATGCGCTCAACAAATGCGGACTTGCGTTCTACCGCTACGAACTGTCGATACTCCTCTTCTTGAACATGCTGCACCTGACCAAGCGAAGACGACAACTCCTTATACCCCTCTGCCACTGCCTGTATAAAGCTGTAATAAGGCCTTCCTGCTGGATGCACCTGCTCTGGCTTCCACGCCGCGGCGAGATGCAGTGTCTCCTTCATGCTTAACTCTTGCGTATGATCCGCTCCCAGCCTAGCGCATGCATAGCGCATATCATCAAGCAGCCTATCCTCTGTCTTCAGGCGCACAGCCGCAGTGCGATGATCCTCCGGCTGTCTTGCAAGCGAAATCTGATTAATCGCTGCAGTCGTAGGATTCGGAGAGACTGGCAGTACGGACTCACCGAACAAGGCATTGGCAAAAGAAGACTTGCCTGCGCTGAAGGCGCCGAACAATGCTGCCGTATACTGCTGATGAGCGATGCGTCTATTCTTCTCCTTAAGTGAGGCACAAAGCGATGCCATTGCTGGAAACTGTGCTGCTGTATGCGAAGCATGCTCAAGCAGCTCCTGGACACGAAGCATTCGATCCTTGGCATGTTGCTCTCTTGCAGCGAATGGCGCCCAAGAGCCAGCAGAGACATTCTCCGAAGAGGTCGTAGCTACCGCAGTACCAGAGTCATCAGACTCTTGAATGATGGAGCGTTCCGGAGAAGGATGATTGGCACGCATTTCCTTTAGCGCATGCCTTAATCTTGCTTCAGCGGTCTCTGTAAACTCCGGCAGCATCGCTTGATAGCGAAGATAGCCTGCTTGAACCTGCTCCATTTCCTGCTGGATCTGTTTTTCCCGCTCCAGCTGATCCTCAAATGCTTGAAGCTCCTCTTGAATGGCGGCTGCGCGCTCTTGATCCTGTCTTTGAATCATGGAAATAAGCTCATCTACCTTGGCCAGAACAGCTTTGCGAATGCTTGATTTGGCAAGCTCGCTTTGGGTTCGGCAATAATTCAAGGTGTATTCCCCCGATCCAGCGGAACTTGGTTGAACCGCCGCTTGGAACCACTGCTCTGTAAAAGCAGGGAAGGCCTGTTCCATTTGTTCGACCATCTGAGCTTCATCGCCACCTGCTGCAGAAGCTAGATGGCGGATCAGGGTTAGGACATGAGGGATGATATTTCCTTGCACTTCATGCCGGAACCGCTGACACAGCTCTTGCAGCCGGCTTTCCTTTTCCTGCTCCGTTTTCTTCGAACTGAACAACAAGCCAACCTTGAACCCCGGCCGCATGCTCTCCAGATAATGCGCTGCTGCATCTCTTAGAACAGCAGGCGTTATATTCGCATCTTTGAGCAGCTTATCAAGCTCACGCACCGTCTGTTCCCGTACTTCTGCTGAATGGGCCAACTGCTGCTGCATGTTTGACTCCAGTGAGGCAGCCTTCTCATGGAGGACACTAGCCGCCTCTTCTCCACCAACACTTTCTTGCCATAATTCGTACTTTTCTAGCAGCGGCTCCAACTCACGCTCCTCATATTCCTTAAGCAGGGCTATGGCTGCCCGTATGATGGATTGCGCTGCTAATTGCCCGCTCTCCTGAACGAGAACTTCAATTCCAGCCTTCAGCTGCTCCCATTCATTATGAGGATGATCCAGCTTCTTCATCGATATATAATAGATGTCGAGTGGCTCAATGCCCCACATCGTCAAGGCTTGAGATACATCATGCTGATAGGTCGAGAATGGAAGCTCTTGTTCACGGTGCTTATCAATCTGATTCACAACCCAGATTAACGGCTTGCCAGCTTCTGATACCTTCTTCGCAAAGTCAAAATTCAGCTCGGATTGCACATGGTTGTAATCCGTCATATACACAACAACGTCCGCCATATGAAGGGCTGATTCTGTAGCCTCTCGATGGAGCGGATCAGTGGAATCAACACCTGGTGTATCCAGCAGTGCAGTACCACTCTCCAGCCAAGAGAGAGGCTCATAGATCGTGACTCTTTCAACTTGCTCCCCATCACGGCATGCTTCCTCTAGCTGTGCCAATGGTACTTCCTCTACCAGCCTGTGCGCGCCTTCCTCTGTTCTCCTCACCAATTGCACCCTGCTGTCTCCATAGCGAATCGTCACCACGTTCGCGCTCGTAGGGATGGGGCTAGAGGGCAGAAGCTGCCGTCCACACAGCTGATTAATAATCGTTGATTTTCCTGCCGAGAAATGCCCGCACATTGCCAGCATAAATTGTCTTTCATGTGCTTTTTGGGCAAGCTCCCTTAACTTATTCTTCAAATCATCATCTTGCACCTGATCTGCTAGATTCAACAAGTGATCATGCAATTCCAAGCTTGTATTCCCCAATCCCCCGTTATCAGGCGAATACCTTCTTGCTTCCACTTCATGCTGCATTGTACGATTCTACCTCACTCCCACTAGGTATAACGAAACTTTGCCTTCCTTTTGCTTGAGAAAAAAAGAAAAAACCGAGCAGCTCGGCTTCCTCTTTTTGCCTGCTTACTCGGTTTCTAGTGTACCATATTTTGCTGTTCAGGTAGAATAATTTCAAATTGCTTAGAGTGCTGAAGGATGGTAATGCCTTGATCCTTCACTCTCATCACGACAACATCCCGCTTCTGGCGAAGGCGATTAACGTATTCCTCTGGTACATCTCCCGCTCCGTACACCGTTACTCCATCGACCACGATCTCTTCATCTTCTCCAACACTTTGCTGCATCACCTTGTCATAAATATCGGAGAACTGTTCAAAATTGTCTGTATATACGGCTATGCACTTCAAATCTACCGACCACCTGTCTCTAATCTTCTTATTTACCATTCTTTCTCGATGGAGCTGATTTCATACGTTTTTTTCCGAATTTACATATATCAAGTAAAGGGCAAACCTCACATTGTGGGGATTGTGCTTTGCAATGATAACGACCAAAAAAGATAAGACGGTGATGGGTCAATGTCCACTCATCACGTGGTACCTTGCGCATCAGCTTCTTCTCTACTTCCAATACACTATCTTCTTCATTTGCAAGACCCAAGCGCTTCGAAACCCGCTCTACATGGGTATCCACTGCAATGGCAGGCACACCAAACGCATTGGAAACCACCACATTCGCTGTCTTTCTTCCAACTCCGGGCAGTTCTGTTAACTGCTCATGCTTCTGAGGAATCTCACCGCCATACTGATCAAGGACCAGTTGGCACAGCTTCTGAATATTTTTCGCTTTATTTCGATATAGCCCAATTCGACGAATATCCTGCTCAAGCTCTTCTAAAGGCACAGCGAGATAATCTTCCGGCCGTTTATACTTTTGAAATAAATTCGCTGTGACCTTATTCACCGTTTCATCTGTGCATTGAGCGGACAATAACACCGCAATCGTCAGTTCAAAGGGATTTGAATGATGCAGCTCACAATGAGCATCTGGGAACATCTCGCCCAGCGTATCCAAGATTCTGCGAACCTTTGCACTTGTCGCCACTCTCATTCCCTCCTATCCATCTTTATGCATTATATCATTGACTGGTAGCGTAAAAACAGTCTTATATGCAAACTGTCCCATCCAAATGTTGGACGGGACAGTTGAAGAAACCAATCAATTCATGAATTGCAGTTGAAAGCTACATTTATAGCTTTTCAATCTCGACAATTTGACCCTTTTGCAAATACAACACAAGTGAATCTCCATCTTTTAAGGAGCTTACGCTTATGGTATTTCCATTGCTGTGAATATAAGCATTTGGACTAATCGTATAACGATAGTTGTTATCATTAAGGTTGCTGCGGCGCACAGACAACTCTCTGCTGGAAGCATCGTATTTCCAGAACGTCTTGCTAAGGCCTGCTTGTACTTTTAAGACGGAAGCATTCTTCGCATCTTTGCGAGCCTCAACGCGATCCCCTACTTTTAGCGAGCTAATGCTTGATGCAGCACCTGTGCTCGCCAGAACAGTCAAGCCATTAGCAGAAGAGTAGGTTGAGGTTTGCCCCGCATAATTCTTGATAACGACAACACCGTTTGAAGTATCCACAGACTCCACGATTCCTGTTGTTACAGGAATAACTCGAAGCTCAACAAGATTGCTGCCATCAAAGATCGCATTCACAACATCATTTGTTGTGAGGCTGGACAGGTTAATCCGTTCATTCTTCTCATTGTAGATCGGTTGGCTTCCTACATAGATTTCTTTTACGATATTGTCTGTATCGCGCAAAGATACTCGATTGCTGCTTGTATTCACCTGAGCAACCTCAAACTGCTTATAACTGCGAACAGCCAGTGAGATCACATAGTTTTGGTCTGTAGAGAGCAAAGCTGTAACATAATCACCGCTGTTCACATCAGTTAACGTTGCGTTACTTTTGCCAAACATATCAACGCTAATCAAAGAATACTGATAGGGCAGCGTTACGATCTGATCATTAGCCAGCTTCAGTGTAATGGTTCTAGATGATGTGCTGGCATGGATCAACGTGCCTTCGTATTTATGAACAATTTGTACAAGCAGCACTTTATCCGCTGTGTACTGAATATTGATCTTGCGAGAGCCGTTTAACATTGACAGAATCGCTTCACCCATAATTGGGTTTCCATTGTATTCATATTTGGTATCATTGCCAAGATAGAAGATGTATGGCTTGTTCTTATCGTCTGTCACAGACAAGAGCTTCTTCTCTTTGTCATAGTTGATCACGGACGCCCCAATCAATGACTCTACCTTGCGATCTACGACTTCAATCTGTGTAACCTGATCATCGCCATTGACAGTAAGCTTGACACGATCGCCATATTCGCCAGCTACAAGATCATCAATGCTAGGATTGGTCATGCCTTTGATGACCACAGATACACGTGTAACAAGGCGCTTTGCTTCTAACTTGCCATCGTCTTTTAGGATCGTAACGCTTGTCTTTGTCGGTCCAACTTCAAATAGACGGCCTTGAATCGTTACCTCTGGCGCCTTTGCGAGCTCAATGCTTGTAATCACGCTGTTTTTGACCGTGTACGAAACTTTGCTGTTCACGGACAGATCTTTGATGCCATTAGGCATGATTTGATCTCCATAGCGAACAATCACGTCGTCAGCAACGCGGAACGTCTCTTTTGCGCCATTCTCAGCTTGAATCTCAAGATTGCGGGCAGTCGTATCAATGGAGGCGATGGTGCCTGTAGCCGTTTTATTTACCGGACCGGACTTCACCTTAACGACGAGCACCTTGCGCTCCTGAGAGAACGTTTCCTTCATGATTTCAATCTCGGAATCTACTTTTAGATCCTTAGCCGCAATAACATTGCCAGATGCATCTTTAAATGAGGTATTGTCCTCATATTTAATACGAGTATCTTCGCCTGAATTGAAGTTTACAAAAATTGTGTTCTCACCAGGGAGCACATACTTGACTTTACCCGTAATGGTCTCCACCTGCTGCTTGGCGTCCATCAGTTCCACATATGGCGCACTATTTAGCGTAGAGATCACTTTTACCTTCGTATACATCGGAATGTCGCTCTTCAAGATCGACTTCTCGCTGTCAGACTTGTACCACATCGTCTTGTCATCAATGCGATAGCTTGTCCACTTGCCATCTTCCGTATATACCTTAATCGCATTGTCCGTGATTTCACTTACGATGCCCATTACCTGCGCATCATAAGCAATGCTGCTCACTGCATCCCCACGGCTAAAGAAGGTGGCGATCTGTGCTCTTGTTACTTTACCTTGTGGATCGAAACGATTCTTATCTACACCCGTCGTAAGACCAAGCTCAACGGCCACATTTACGTATCCCAGATTGCTGGCATTGATCTTGCTGTTGTCTGCGAAAGAGGTTGGCATGGTCATCACTTGCTTGGCATCGGATTCCTTGCCTACTGCGCGAACAAGTATCTTGGTGATCCATTCACGAGATGCTTTTTGGTCACCCCACGGTTTTTTCGGATCCAAGTTTTTAAGCTCCTCTTCACTGTTCAACAAGCCTTTCTGGAAGGCGAGCACCGTATAGGACTTAAAGTAATTGCCTACTTTAAAGTCCTCTGGCAGCGCAGCATTACCTGATTCGTTCAATTCATTTTCAAGCCCCATGTAACGTATGGCAAGCGCAATTGCTTCCTGCTGCGTAATATCATCAGCTGGTCTGAATTTGCCGTTGTTTCCTTTCAATATTCCAAGTGCAGCTAGCTTATGTATATGCTTTTCAGCCCAGTGGCCTAATTTAACATCGCTAAAAACAGGACTGTAAGTTCCCTCCGCTGCGCTCGCTGTCACTTCAGCATGCTCAGCAGGAGCCGCTAGAACGGCAGGAACTGCAGATACCGTCATTGTCATTGCCAAAAGCGCACTTGTGACCGTGCTTACTTTCTTCTTCATGTTCGGCTTCATCTTATCTCTCCTCTTCCATAGTTCATAAAAAATGTGCATAACAGCTATAATTCGACACAAACAGGGGCATATCCTGCCCCTGTTTGTGATTCTTTCTTATTTCATGCCATGTCATTATGGACGCATAAATGGGTGCTCTAATGTAACATGCCCCATCAAGCTTTCTGTTGCTTGACCATCGACCAGCAGATCAATGGACTTCACCTCATCAAATTGGAACAAGGTCTTCGTTAACGCTTCGATGGCAAATGACTCTCCGCCAGCACCCAAATGTCCATTATCAGGAACATGAACATCAATCGTCAGCATGCCGTTGTCATTTAGCTTTGAAGATTTGAACTCTATTTTTTTCCACAGCGCATACGTCTGATCGCCATCGGTCTGAAGTGCCTTCAAAGCCGCTTGAATCTTCTCTTCCACATTGCCAAAGGTGATCGTCACTTTCTCTTCCTTCAGCTCCATAAGCTCATCATCGGTCTTATACACGGTAATGCTCTGCTGTTGTTTAGCCGCATCAGGCTTATCGTTGGAGCCAGAAGAGCCATTGTTAGAACCGCCTTCGTTCGGCTTCGTGCTGTCGGTGTCCCCGGTGTCGTTCGAATCGCCTTGCTGATTGCCATTTTGGTCTTGCCCTGTATGCTGATCAGTGGAATCAGTAGTTGTCTGATCACCTGACGAAAGATTCTTGTTCGTACAAGCTGCAAGCATCGTGATAGCCAACACAAAGATCATAAGACCTAACCATTTACGTTTATTCATTCCCTATCAACCTCCTTGTCATGGTTATACACGTATGACGGACTTCTCAAACATAGTACGTCAAGATAACCCGAGATACGCTTTAATTCCATTGAACACCTGTTCAGCAACTCGCTGCTGGAATTGCTCATCGAACATTTTGGCTTCATCGCTTGTATTGCTCAAGAAGCCGATTTCGAGCAGGATGCCAGGCATTTTCGTATTCCGAATGACATGAAGGTTTCCTTGGCGGACTCCACGATCCTTTAGCTGTGTGCCCTGCAATAAATATTTGTGCATTACGTCTGCAAATGCCTTGCTCTCTGGACGATACCAATAGGTCTCTGTACCATTGGCAGCAGCTGAATCCGCGCTATTGCCGTGAATCGATACAAACAGGTCTGCATTTAGATCATTCGCAATCTTTACACGATCAGACAGTTCTAAGAATGTATCGTCTTCTCTTGTCAGTACCACATGGAATCGATCATCCTTGCGCATAAGCTCAGCAATCTTCAGCGTTTGCTGCAAGTTAAAGTCCTTCTCTGTGCGCTTCTTGACACTTACAGCACCTGAATCGTGGGCACCGTGCCCAGCATCCAATACGACTGTATACTTGCCGTCTGGCTTCGTTGGGGGAATCGTAGTCCCGCCGCCAGATGACTTGGTGCTTACTTCAAAGGAGAGCAATCCGCTGCCATTCTTCGTTGTCTTAACATCAAGCGCGTAGCTTGCATCAATCACGAAGCGGACGGTTTCCTTTTCGAATTGGGCAAAACGAACCTGCTGCACATCAGGGTAGCCTGTAATAAGCTGTGTTCCCTGCCCGCCATTCGTCATGCCGTACTTTTCCAGGAACTCTTGAGAGAATGTCGTCTTAGGCAAGTCAATAATGACACGATCAGGTGCTGTCATCATCGAAATCTTGGGTTCGACGTCTTTTTCAAGTGAGATATGTAAAGTATTCTCTCCAAACACGAAGTCCTGCACCTTGGTCAGGCTGGCATTCGGCGTCTCCGACCCAGTGCCATTGCCCTCTCCCGTGCCGCCAGTTCCAGGTGGTGTTGGTTCCACAGTAGAGCCATCGTCTGGTGTAAACAGATATACTGACTTCGAGCTGTTATCCCAGTCCACCGTTAGTCCCATGCTCTCACCAACAAAGCGTAGAGGCACAAGCGTTGAACCGCCTGAGATATAAGCAGGTTGGTCCAACTTTACTTCTTTGCTGTTGATGGTAGCTGTCTTGCTGTCAATCTTCAATTCAATTCGCTTGTTATCACCATATATGACAACCATTCGCGTGTTCTTTTCCCAATCAACCTTATACCCTAGCGTCTCTGACACAACGCGAATTGGTACCATTACAAAATTATTTTTTAACGTAATGGGCTCAGGAGTCTTAATCGAACTTCCGTCTAAATAAAGCGAGGGTTGTGGGGCAGCCTGTCCCACTTGTGGAAAAACAATTGCAAGAAGAAACATGAACATTAAGCCAGTCAACCATCTTTTCGTCTTTTGCTGCATCTTCACCTCTACATCCTTTCGTATTGTTCTGACACTCTGAATCTATGAAATAACGTTCAAAGGAACAGACGTTAATTTAGACGAAAATAACTGACAAAAGTTGCGTTAATCCAAATAAAACTGACATAGAAATTATAGCGTATTTTACCAAGGTTCGTCAGCAATAAAAAACACGGACCTTTAGTTATTAACTAAAGGTCCGTGTTGATGCGTGTATACGTTGATCCTATCCCATTAAGCTTGTGCAGGGTATGCCAAGCGATTGCTGTGCTTCAGCTCGTAATTGCCAATAGCCTCTTCATGCTTCAGCGTTAATCCGATATCGTCAAGGCCTTGAAGCAGAAACTGACGACGGTGCTCATCAAGATCGAAGCTGTAGCTTAAGCCATAGTCATCGGAGATTTGCTTCTTCTCCAGATCGATATGCAGTTGATAGCCTTCATGCTTGCTTGTGCGTTGGAACAATTCTTCCACTTGCTCCTCCGAGAGCTTAATAGGAAGAATTCCGTTTTTGAAGCAGTTGTTATAAAAAATATCCGCATACGAAGGCGCAATCACACAGCGGAAGCCAAAGTCCAAGATAGCCCATGGCGCATGCTCGCGCGATGAGCCGCAGCCAAAGTTCGCACGGGAGATCAGTACGCTTGCATCTTTATATTCAGGCTGATTCAAGCTAAAGCTAGGAATCGTATTTCCTTCCTCATCAAAACGCCACTCATAGAACAAAAATTGTCCAAATCCGCTGCGCTCAATTCTTTTTAAAAATTGCTTTGGAATAATTGCGTCAGTATCGACATTGACACGATCCACTGGTGCTACAAGTCCGGTCATCGTTGTGAATGCTTGCATCTTGATTCCTCCCTACTAGTTCATCACTTCAGTTTTGATTTCCCAGTTCCGCACATCGACAAAACGTCCCTCAATCGCTGCGGCTGCAGCCATCGCGGGAGAAACAAGATGCGTACGTCCGCCTCGCCCTTGGCGACCTTCGAAGTTGCGGTTCGAGGTAGATGCGCAGCGTTGTCCGGGCTGCAGTACATCTGGATTCATGGCCAAGCACATGCTGCAGCCTGCCTCCCGCCACTCGAAGCCTGCGTCAACGAAGATCTGGTCCAAACCTTCCTTCTCAGCCTGCATTTTTACTCGTCCAGATCCTGGAACCACAATTGCGGTTACCTTATCGCTTACCTTGTAGCCGCGTGCAATCTCAGCCGCAGCTCGCAAGTCTTCAATACGTCCATTCGTGCAAGAGCCAATGAATACATAATCGATCCCGATCTCAGTCATCGGCGTTCCTGGGGTAAGCCCCATATATTCAATCGCCTTCTCGGCTGCTTTTCGTTCATTTTCGGTTGTAAAGTCCGCTGGATTAGGAACAGCAGAAGTGATGTTCGTTCCCATGCCAGGGCTTGTTCCCCAAGTCACTTGTGGAATCAATGCATCTACATCAAAATCAACAACCGTATCATATGTGGCTCCTTCATCTGTTGAGAGCTCGCTCCACTGCTGTACCATTTGCTCAAATGCTTCGCCCTGAGGAACATATTGGCGGCCTCTTAAATAATTATACGTTGTCTCATCAGGTGCAATCAGACCTGCGCGTGCGCCGGCTTCAATGGACATGTTGCATACGGTCATGCGCTCTTCCATCGTCAGCTCACGAATGGCATCCCCCGTATACTCCACAACATATCCTGTAGCAAAATCTGTTCCATACTTAGCAATAACGCCGAGGATCATATCCTTCGCGGTTACTCCAGGCTTGCGCGATCCCGCAAAACGGACTTCCATCGTCTTGGACTTTGCCTGCTGCAGGCATTGTGTAGCCAGCACGTGCTCAACTTCGCTTGTCCCAATACCAAAGGCAAGCGCTCCAAAGGCACCATGTGTCGAGGTGTGGCTGTCGCCGCAAACAATCGTCTTGCCTGGGTGCGTCAAGCCAAGCTCAGGCCCCATGACATGCACGACGCCTTGGTCTACATCGTTTAGGTCGAACAAGCGAACGCCAAAATCCTCGCAGTTCTGGGACAGCGTATCGATCTGCTGCTTCGAAATAGGATCTGAAATATTAAAGCGATCCTTAGTAGGAACGTTATGATCCATGGTGGCATAGGTCAAATCTGGACGACGAACCTTGCGTCCACTCAAGCGAAGCCCTTCGAATGCCTGTGGCGATGTAACCTCATGAACCAAATGAAGGTCGATATAAAGAATGCTCGGCTTTCCTGTCTCCTGCACAATTTCGTGCTGATCCCAAATTTTTTCATATAACGTTCTCTTCGTCATATTCCTCACCTCTCGCATTGATCTGCGTTCTCTTTGTATTGCAATCAATATATCATTCCTTTATTCATAGTTCCAAGATATAATATCTATAATATTAATAGGTTTGGACTATATAGCAGATGAGGTGTAAACATGGAATTCAGGCAATTGCAGTATGTTCTGCAAATCGCAGAGGAAAAGAACTTTTCAAGAGCAGCAGACAAGCTGCACATCGCCCAGCCATCGCTTAGTCAGCAGCTCTCGAAGCTGGAGAAAGAGATCGGAGTGTTATTGTTTCAGCGAACGACGAACTCTGTGGAGATGACGCATGCAGGAGAGGTATTTGTAGAGCGTGCGCAGAAGATCCTTGATTCTATGGAGCAGCTGCGAAAGGAGATGTCCGATATCTCGCAGACCAAAGCAGGAAAAGTTACAATCGGTACGATGCCGATCACCGGATCGCATATCCTGCCTCATGTCGTTCCTCAGTTCCATCATCGCTACCCGGACATTGATTTCGTATTGACTGAGGAGCCTTCGACTTCCATGTTGATCAAAATGACGGCCCAAGGCAAAATCGACCTATGCCTGCTCTCCCTGCCGATACAGGAAGAATCCTTATCTTATGAACCCATTATTGAAGAAGAGATTTTTTTAGCGGTGCCTAAGGAGCATCGCTTATACAAGCACTATGTTGACCATGGAGAACCAATCGATCTAGCTGCCGTGCAGGACGAGGCCTTTATATCGCTTAAGCGCGGTCAGGGCTTCCGCCAGATCACGCTTGATCTGTGCAGAGAATCGGGATTCGAACCCAAGGTCGTATTTGAGAGCAGCAATATTGAGACCGTGCAATCCCTAGTAGCGTCAGGCATGGGAATTGCCTTTGTCCCTTCCCTCATTGCAACTGCGCCAAGAAGCGAGTTTGTACCCGCTTATATTCCGCTTCGAAACCGTCCTTCTAGAACGTTGGTGCTCGCATATCGTACTGGACGCTATATGTCCAAGGCAGCCGAGGCCTTCATGGAAACATTAAAAGACACGGTCGCTGTTCAGTTCAGTGACCGTGTCCGTGCCGTACTTCATCATAATCATCTATAAGCTTGCTACCAAGGAGCCGTTTGACTGTTATCAACGTTCATTGTGAATCAAGGCCTATTCAACGGGAGAGCGTCCAGGCGGTGGATCTGAGGCGAACAACGCCTCAACCACTGCTTGGATATTCGCTGTTGTTGCTCCGTAGCTCAAGAAACGAAGAGGCACACCTTCCAGAAGCTCGGTATCATAAGGTGATCCAATGGAGACTGAGGCCATATTCATACCACTGTTCGCAACATGCGCAATCGCGCTTGTCATCACATTTTGAATTTGCGGCTTGAGCTGCAAATCCCTAGTAACAAACAAGATTCCATCCTCATCGGTATCCATCGTGGCAAGATGCAGCTTATTTTCAACCTCATCTTCTGACAATGCACGCAGAGAAATCACCTCTGTGACGACCGCCTTGTTATCTGAAGCATAAGACTGAATCGCTTCGTTCAAGAGCTTAATGGCATATGGATCAGTACCTACAATATGAAGCTTCTTCATCTTCGCATGAATGAACGGAAGCTTAGAAGCATCTCCTTCCAAGGTAGTTGAGAGCCTAGCAACCTGCAGTGCAAACTCAAGATCTCCGTTGCTCTCTATCCACTCTTGAGCATGCTTCAGCTGTTCCTCTTCTTCAAGCATCTCACGATTCTCAGCCAATAAGCCGTACTTTGCCTTAATCGTCAAGACGCGCAACACACTTTCATCAATTTTTTCCTGCGGGAGACGCCCTTTAAGAACCGCATCGATCAAATGCTGTTTAACACGTGCAGGGTGCGCAGGCATTAGCAGGACATCAGCACCGGCGTTAATGGCCATCTCGCTTGCCTCTTCAATGCCAAAGTGCTGCTCAATCGCCCCCATATTCATGGCATCGGTAATGATGACGCCTTGAAAGTCCATGCTCGTGCGAAGGAGATTCGTAAGCAGTTCCTTAGACAGCGAAGCTGGCGTATAGATCGGCTTGCCATCCTTTCTCGATTGAATCGTGGAAGAATCAAGCGCTGGCACCGCGACATGCGCGCTCATGACCATGTCCACGCCTTGGTCTATCGCATCCTGAAAAGGCTTAAGATCTATGCTTTCCAACTGCTCCTTCGTATGCTTAAGTACTGGCAGATTCACATGCGAATCAACATTTGTATCGCCATGCCCTGGAAAGTGCTTCACTACTGCTGGGATATTGGCCTCATGCATTCCTTCAATCATCGGCAGCATATATCGGCTAACCAGATCCGCCGACGAGCCGAAAGACCGAATGCCGATGACCGGATTGCGAGCATTGCTGTTCACATCGGCCACGGGAGCGAAGTTCACATTCATGCCGAGCGCCTGCAAGTTAAGACCAATCCGCTTCCCCGTTTCGCTGGCTAAGCTGGGTCTGTTTGAAGCGGCGATGGCCATATTCCCATTCATCCCCGACATAAATGGAAAACGAGACACAACACCCCCCTCTTGATCCACACCGATCCATGCAGGAACGGCTGTCTCAAGACGACTTAGCATCGAAGTATACGCTATCGTCTTATCGAGCGTATCGGCATCGGACCGAAACAGTATAACACCACCCGGCTTGATCTCGTCCAGCGCCTGTTTGATCGTCTTGGTTGGATGCTCTACTTCAACTGCAGACATATCCACAAACAGAAGCTGGCCAATCTTCTCTTCAAGCGAGAGCTGTTCCAAGGCGCTTTTTGCAGCAGCCTTGGCTTCTTCTTCTTTTTGTTCGAGTTCCGATTGAAGTGGAGGTTGATTCACAGCGCTCGACTCAGGCGGCTTGGCATGCTCCTGGGACGAGTTTGTCATAGGAGGAGAAACGGAATCCTTGTTCCCTAACTCCTTAAGGCTGCTATATATAAGTACACCTGCAATCATAATTAGCGCTGAGATGATTGCAATCAGCCATTTTAGATTCGTATTATGTTTCTTATTGCTTTTTTGGGAATGGTTCGATTGGCGTTGTTGCATTAGCATCTCCCCTTGTTATTCCTTGATTCAGCTTATTCTTGTACACCCAACTGATAGATATGCGGCTTGCGGTCTTTAAAGACAGGAATTCGAGAACGCACTTCGGGTATTGATTCAAGCTTTAACGTCCCTTTCAAAATCAGTGCTTCCTCCCCGGCAGAAGCGATCACTTCTCCCCAAGGATCAAGAATCATTGAATGTCCGAAGAAGGTTGTTTCCTCTCCGTTATCCCCTATACTGCTTCCCGTTCGATTGCAGGCCACTACCGCCATTTGATTCTCAATTGCTCTTGCAGCGAGCAGCGTCTTCCAATGATATAGCCTTGGATTTGGCCATTGGGCAGGTACAAAGAGCACTTCTGCCCCGCTTAGCGCCAAGGTCCGAGACAGCTCCGGAAATCTAAGATCATAACAAATGATGCTTCCGCACGGTATGCCATCTAATTCAAAGCGATGAAGCATGTCTCCTTCTGTCAAATATAGATGCTCATCCATTAATTTGAATAGATGGATCTTAGCATACTCGCTAACCCGTTCTCCTTGACGATTGTAAACATACGTGACATTTTGTACTTGGCCCTCTTGTTTGACGGCTACTGATCCGCCCACAATATTTACCCGATAGTGCTTGGACAATCGATGGAGCAGTTCCTTTGTGCGGATACCCTGTTCATCAGCCAGCTGCTGAATTCGATTCAAAGCATACCCCGCATTCCACATTTCAGGCAGTACAATCACATCTGGAGCATCATGCCCCTGCATGGCAAGCTTGATATTCTGTTCAACCTGCCGATAGTTTTTATCTGGATCGCCAATAGCTACATCCATTTGAATAACATTGATCTTCCAATCCGATACCTTCATGTATGCCCATCCTTCCAATGTGTCACTTTCTACCATCATATCGGTTCATGGAAATCCGTCAAGGTGGGCAAAGTATGAAAATCAGTACGCTGACACCCATTGTTCGAAAGGAGAATTCTATATGCAGAAGGCAAGATTACGAATTCAGGTTCTGTTGTTTCTATTATGTATGATGTTCACCTGCACATCTCCAATAGCTCAAGCTGCTCCAGAACAGCCGCTTAACGTCCCTCCTGTTCAAATGTTCGACATGAAACAGGAGCGTATCATTAAAAGTGTGCCAAACCAAGAGAAATATCAGCAATATGCTGAGCAATGGCTAAAGTCCATTACCAAGGTGGCCCCGCAAGTATCAATTGGTACGAAGTGTGGATATATAGTGAGAGTCCCGCTTGCCAAGCCATTTACTGTAAACTTGCCGAACCTGCAGGTAGAAACCAATACGGTATTTCTTATTTATTGCCCTGAAAAAGAACCAATGCTGCTTGTCTTCGGTCCTGATCGAAAGCCTTACCTTATGGAATTCAAGGCTGATGTCAAGCCTTTCATAGAAGAGATGCTGACACCAAGCCACCCTGGAGCGAATCGACAATAGCACTCCTCATAGCCTAATGGAAAAAAAGGTATACACTCCAGTCAAAACATGCTAAATTAAGCGTTAATAATTGGTAACCACGCATGATATAGAAGATGGAGTGAACGAAAGATGCCTTATGTCAATGAAGCAGCCATACCTATTACTCCGGCAGATCGTATGAGCGATCTGCCTACTCAATTTTTTGCGAAGCTTGTGCAGAAATGCAACGCCCGAATCGCTGAAGGCCATGATGTCATTAACTTAGGACAAGGCAACCCAGACCTGCCTACCCCTTCACATATCGTAACTTCCATGCAGCAAGCTACTGCCAACCCGCAGTATCACAAATATTCTCCTTTTACTGGCTATCGTTTTTTAAAAGAAGCCATTGCCAAACGTTATTTGGAGGATTATCAGGTGGAGCTCGACCCCGACACAGAGGTCGCGATCTTGTTCGGAGGAAAGACAGGGCTTGTGGAGCTCAGCCAGATCCTTCTTAATCCAGGGGATATCTGTCTCGTCCCTGACCCCGGTTATCCCGATTATTGGTCAGGCGTTGCCTTAGCAGGCGCAAAGTTGGTCATGATGCCGCTTGTAGAAGCTCATCAGTACCTTCCTCAATATGATGCGATCGCAGCTCAGGATCTGCAACAAGCGAAGTTGATGTTTCTTAATTATCCGAACAACCCAACTGCAGCCACTGCTGATGCCGCCTTCTATGAGCAAACCGTTCAGTTTGCGAAGGAGCACCATATTGTTGTAGCCAGCGACTTTGCCTACGGCGCCATCGGCTTCGATGGCAAGCGTCCTGTCAGCTTCTTGCAAACACCTGGCGCCAAAGAAGTAGGCGTCGAATTCTATACCCTGTCAAAGACGTACAATATGGCTGGCTGGCGCGTAGCTTTTGCACTAGGCAACAAAGAGATTATTCGCAACATTAACCTCATGCAGGACCATATGTATGTTAGTCTCTTTGGAGCCATTCAAGAAGCCGCAGCTGAAGCGCTGACCGGACCCCAGGATTGCGTCCATTCCTTGTGTGAGACGTATGAAAAACGTCGCAATGCGTTGTTTGCCGCGCTAGAACAAATCGGCTGGCAAGCGAAGCTCCCAGCAGGCTCTTTCTTTGCATGGCTTCCTGTACCTGAACCTTATTCCTCTGAAACATTTGCTGATCTACTGCTTGAAAAGGCAAATGTCGTTGTTGCGCCTGGCATTGGCTTTGGCACCCACGGCGAAGGTTATGTTAGGGTAGGATTATTGGCAGAGGAAGATCGGTTAGTTGAAGCGGTTGAACGCATCGGAGCGCTGAATTTATTCTGATCTCCTTAAATGTGCGATTTGCTTTCTTTACTTTTGCTCGAATAGCGTGCTACACTGGTATCAAGTTTAAGTACGCCGAATAATCTAATCATATATAACGTGATGAGAGGGCCAGTATGCGCGGTCCATTCCTGATGGAGTGGATGTGATGCTCAGAGAACAGCTGCCATTGGCTGCAAGCAGCTGTCGTTCACACCGGCAGAACCCTACCCTTGAACGGTCATAGCTGACTTCACCGCATTATTGCGGAATGAATGGTCGGTTATGGAACGGCTGCCCCGTTATCGGCATGAAGTGGGAAGCGATCTACTCCTGTATGGAAGTATAACCATCAAACTAGTAGATATCGCTTCAATGAAGGTGGTACCGCGGAAGCAACAGACTTTCGTCCTTTTATGGACGAAGGTCTTTTTTTATTGTGATGGAAGTGCTCTGTGCAATCTCAGCAGATCTCGTTTAAGTGTTACGATGCCTGATGCCTGTGGGAACGCAGGAGTCTTCAGCCGCATCCGCCATAATATCTCACTTTACAACATTACAACGTTATTGACTTAAAGAGATGCTCCCACCTCTGAATTGGATGGAACGGTGCGAGCGGCAGTTTATTCGGCAATGATCAAAAGGGTGGATGAGAAATCATGAACGAACAACGTATTGTCGTAAAAATCGGAAGCAGTTCCCTCACCTCCGAGCATGGCGGCCTAAACCGTGAACAGGTCCGTTTCTTTGCAGAAGAGCTAAGAACGCTTCGTCAAGCGGGGTATCAAATTGTACTGGTCACCTCCGGTGCCGTAGCCGCTGGCTTTCGTCAAATGGGCTACGAGCAGCGGCCGAAGCTGCTTCATGAGAAGCAAGCTGCCGCTGCCGTTGGTCAAGCGCTGCTCATGCAGGCTTATCAAGAATATCTGCTGCCTTACGGCATATCTGCTGCTCAGATTCTGCTGACAAGGCAAGACTTTGCAAGTCGCAAGCGCGGGCACAATGCGTATATGACGATTGAAGAGCTGTTGAAGCTTGGCGTTATCCCGATCGTTAACGAGAACGATACGGTATCTATAGACGAACTGAAGTTTGGCGACAATGATACCTTGTCTGCGCTTGTTGCAAACCTCGTTCATGCTTCACAGCTCATTATCGTGACAGACATGGACGGATTATATACCGAGGACCCGAGAAAGAATCCACATGCCACACGCTTCGACGTAATTGAACAGATTACCGATGAAATATACAGTTACGCAGGCGGTGCTGGCTCTGCTGTCGGTACTGGCGGCATGCGCTCTAAGCTGGATGCTGCACGCATTGCCATGCGTGGAGGCGTTAAAGCCTTTGTTGGGCGAATCGCTGAGCCGCATGATCTAATGAAGACGGTACAGGGAGACGGAAGGGGCACCTATTTTGAGACTCACCAACACGGCCTTCCCGTTAAAAAACAATGGCTTGGCTTTCATTCGACGCCACTTGGGCGCGTCGTCGTAGATGAAGGTGCCGAGCAGGCTTTGCTTGATAGAGGCTCTAGTTTGCTCCCGGCAGGCGTGAAATCCATCCATGGAGAATTCCATCCAGGCGATGTGGTGGAAGTCACGAACCTAAGAGGAGAAGTGCTGGGCAGAGGAATCGTCAATTATGATCATGAGCAATTGAGCCAGGTGGCAGGACTGTCTACACCAGACGTCCTGAAGCGCTGCGAGGTCAGCCGAATTGAAGTTATTCACCGCGATGAATGGGTTACGCTGCGCTCCTTATAACGGTAACAAGACCCATGTCCTACCCCAATCAGAAGTTGCTGCTGTAGCGTCAAAATCACCCCATCAAATGATAGTCACGAGGAGGCATATAAAAATGAGTGAAGTATTGCAAAAAGCCAAGCTTGCAAAGGCAGCTTCCATCCAGATGAATCGTGTCAGCACCGCAGATAAGAACGAAGCGCTGCTTCGAATGGCGGACCACCTGATTACGAGTCAGCTATCCATTATCCAAGCCAATCAACTTGATCTCGACAATGGCCGCAAAAATGGAACGAGTTCTTCTCTGCTTGATCGTCTCGCATTAAATGAAAAGCGAGTGGCAGAGATTGCGGAAGGCCTTCGTCAAATTGCACAGCTGACCGACCCTGTAGGCACCCTGCTGCAAACCATTGATCGTCCAAATGGCATTCGTATTGAGCAGCTTCGAGTACCACTCGGCGTTATCGGCATGATCTATGAAGCTCGTCCAAATGTCACAGTAGATGCCGCGGGCCTGTGCTTAAAAACCGGGAATGCCGTTGTTCTGCGCGGCGGTTCAGCCGCTCTCCATACGAATAAGCGAATCGTGGAAGTGCTGCATGAAGCGTTAGAATCTTCCGCGCTCCCTAAGGATGCTGTGCAATTGATCGAAGATGCTGATCGCAAATCCGTTGATGAGATGCTTAAATTGAATGGCTGGCTTGACGTCGTTATTCCAAGAGGAGGCGCCTCTCTCATTCAAAATGTTGTTCAAAATGCGACCGTGCCTGTGATCGAGACAGGGGCAGGCATCTGCCACACCTATATTGATCAAGGAGCCAACCCTGAGATGGCCACAGCGATTGCATTGAATGCCAAGGTCCAACGCCCATCCGTATGCAATGCTATGGAGACGCTCCTCATTCACCAAGACTATGATCAAGCCGCTGTTACAGAGCTGTTGAAGGCCTTTCATGACGCACAAGTGGAGCTGCGCGGCTGCGAACGCACGCTCCAGCTAGCGCCATACGCCAAGCAGGCGACTGAACAGGATTATGCAACCGAATATAATGATTACATCCTTAATATTAGATTTGTGTCCAATCTAGACGAAGCGCTTGCTCATATCTCGCGCTACGGAACCAAGCATTCGGAATGTATTGTGACGGAACGCTCAAGTGAAGCCGAACGCTTCCTGCAGGAAGTGGATGCAGCGGCAGTCTACCATAATGCCTCCACCCGCTTCACAGACGGATTTGAATTTGGATTTGGGGCTGAGATTGGCATAAGCACACAGAAACTTCATGCTAGGGGTCCGATGGGACTTGTCCCATTGACTTCTACGAAATACCGAGTAACAGGCCAAGGTCAAATCAGAAGCTAACTGTGTCCATTATTTATGTTCAGAACTGGGGAGGAAACCATACGATGAGTGCACACCTAACCTATTGCTTTTACGGCGCAGGGTCTGCTGCTGAAGCGGTCGTCAAAGGAATGCTAGATAAAAAAATAGCTCTGCCAGAGCACATTCAGATGATCAACCGCAGCAACCAGGAGCGCCTTCAAGAACTTAAGGATCGTTATAACGTACATGCATCCAATGAACCAGAGCTTACCCATGAATGGCTTCGTACTGCCGATGTAATTATACTCGCGATGAAGCCCAAGGATGCCGTTCAAGCGCTGCAAGCACTCCGCCCAGCACTTGAGTCACAGACTATGCTGGTCTCGCTCATAGCAGGACTCAGCATTGCTACCATACAGCGCATTGTCGGCCCCTCATCTGTTGTTCGCACCATGCCGAATACCTCTAGCACTATTGGCCTCGGTGCAACGGGAGTATGTTACTCCCGCGAGGTAAGCGAAGAACAGTATGCTATTGCCAGGTCGATGCTTGGAGCGATCGGAATTGTCACGGAAGTAGACGAAAAGGATATGGATGCGATAACAGGGGTATCCGGAAGTGGCCCTGCTTATGTATACTATATAATGGAAGCCTTAATCGAAGCAGCCGTGAGCGAGGGCTTAACGGCAGAACAAGCGGAATCACTCGTGATTCAAACGGTACGAGGAGCAGCTGAGATGGTGCGGATTACGGGCGAGAGCCCTGCAGTTCTCCGTCGAAAGGTTACATCTCCTGGGGGGACCACCGAAGCGGCCTTGAAGGTGCTACAAGAATGCCACGTAAACGAAGCGATGAAAGCAGCAGTTGCTCACGCTCGCGCCCGTGCTGCTGAGATGGGAGAACAAATTGGGAGTGAGCTATAGATGAATGAATATTGTGTGGCCACGTATCGGCTCTTTGATGATGCGGCGTCATTCGATAAGAAAGCGGAAGGCATTGCCCTTGGTCTGACTATCGGCAGCTGGACCGATCTTCCTGAAGCGAAAAAGGCATCAATGGAGAAGCATCTTGGACGTGTGCTGTCCGTCGATGTGCATGAGTCCGATGAGCCCGGCAAGCGCTATGCAGACATTGCGATTGGCTATCCTGACGTGAACTTTAGTCATGATATCGCCGCCCTGCTGGTTACGGTATTCGGCAAGCTGTCCATGGATGGCAGAATCAAGCTGATTGACCTAAGCTGGTCTACATCGTTCCAGCACGCCTTCCAAGGACCGAAGTTCGGCATTGAAGGTGTTCGCAGCCTGCTATCTGTTCATGATCGGCCGCTGCTGATGAGCATCTTCAAGTCCGTAATTGGACATGACCTCGACGGTCTTCGTGAACAATTTTATCAGCAGGCTCTCGGCGGTGTTGATCTCATTAAGGATGATGAGATTCTATTCGAGAATCCATTGACGCCGATTCAAGATCGGGTTCGTACTTGCATGGAAGCAGCCAAGCAGGCACAGGAGATGACCGGCAAGTCTTTGCTGTATGCCACAAATCTTACAGGACCTGTGTTCAAGCTGCGCGAGCAAGCGCTCTGGGCCATTGATGCTGGAGCGAATGCCCTGCTGTTCAACGTGCTGGGCTACGGCTACGATGCGCTCCATGAGCTGAGCGCAGATCCTGAGATTGCGGTGCCGATTCTGGCACATCCGGCTTTGGCAGGAGCCATGTATCCAAGCATCGATCAAGGCATATCCGCCAAGGTGCTGCTTGGGAAGCTGATGCGCCTTGCAGGTGCTGATCTTGTGTTGTTCCCGTCTCCATACGGATCGGTAACCATGCCTAAAGAAGACAACCAAGGCATCAAAGCAGCCTGTATCGACGATACGCTGCCGATGAAATCAAGCTTCCCTGTTCCATCAGCGGGCATTCATCCAGCATTGGTACCCGTGATTGTTGAGGACTTTGGACTTGATGTCGTCGTAAATGCAGGTGGAGGTGTTCACGGCCATCCTATGGGAACGGCGAGCGGCGGCAAAGCATTCGTTCAGGCGATCGATGCGGTTATGCAGCAGGTTCCATTGGAGGAGGCCGCCAAACAGCATCCAGAGCTTCAAGTTGCATTAGAACGTTGGGGGAAGAAATAATGACAGCGAAGAAACGCAAAGTTGTATTTTGTGATTTTGATGGAACGATAACGAACAATGACAATATCGTAGCCTTGTTCAAGCATTTTCAACCTAAGGGCTGGGACCAGATCGTGCTCGATATTGTATCAGAAAAAAAGTCTGTTAGACAGGGTGTCGGCGAGCTCTTTCACCTGCTACCCTCCTCTATGCGAGAAGAGGTCGTGGAACGTGCCATTCAACAAGCAATCATCCGCCCTGGCTTCAAGGAATTCCTTGCTTATTGCAAAGATAACGACATTGAATTCTATGTAACAAGCGGCGGCATTGATTTTTTTGTATACCCGCTACTTCGCAATTTTAATATTCCGCAGGATCATATTTTTTGCAATGGCAGTGACTTTACGGGAGAGCATATTACCATTACATGGCCTCATGCATGCAAGGAGCCTTGCGAGAATGACTGCGGCATGTGCAAGACGACGATCGTTCGTCAATTCTCTGCAGAACAATATGAACGAATTGTGATTGGAGACAGTGTAACGGACTTCGCAGCCGCCAAGCTCGTTGATTTTATCTACGCGAGAGCACAGCTGATTGAGAAATGCGAGCAATTGAAGCTGCCTTATGCTCCATTTGAGACATTCCATGATATTATTCAGCACTTTAGTGAGCAGGAGGCGGTTGGCCGTGAGTAATATAACGCTTGAAATGAAACAAGAAGCCTATCAAACGCTTCGCGTAATCAAAGAGACCTTTGCTGCCCGTCATTGGTTCCCAGGAACAAGCGGCAACCTCTCCGTTCGCGTTGGCGATATTCTTGATGGTCAATTCCAATTTGCTATTACTGCGAGTGGAAAGGATAAATCCGTACATACGCCAGAAGATTATTTACTCGTCGATGAAGCTGGTGTGCCTACAGAGCAGACAGGTCTGAAGCCGAGCGCAGAGACGCTTATTCATTGTGAGATTTATAAGCAAACCGGCTGCGGGGCTATTTTCCACGTGCATACGGTGTTCAACAGCCTTGTATCGGAACGTTATGGCGACCTTGGAACCGTTCCAATTCAAGGAGTCGAGCTCATCAAGGCCTTTAACATATGGGAAGAAAATGCTCGAATTGAAGTGCCGATTGTGCCTAACTTCGCCCATATTCCAAGCATTGTTCCCCATGTGAGCGAGAAGCTGAATCCAACCATACCTGGCATTCTCCTTCGCAATCACGGCATCTATGCTTGGGGAGCCAACAGCTTTGAGGCCAAGCGCCATCTGGAGGCATTCGAATTCTTGTTCGAGTACGTATATCGGATGGAACTGTTAAAGGCAACAAGCTTGTAAGCAGCGATCAAATTACGACATGATAGCCAGTAAGTCTGTGACTTCGTGCGTTTATGTTAGTGACAACCGCAATCATGTCATATTACGAGCGAACGGCAGAGCACAACCAAGAAATAATCATCAGCAATTAAGTAATAAAGCAATAATACGATAGCTTCTCTAACAGGCAGCTATCACATACATCATAGTACCCATATAAAAACCGCTGATTCAGCTGCCATCCTGCTGGTCGATGAGCTTATATGCTCAAGGAGACCTTCATGCTTGGCTTTTGCATTCAGCGGTTTTATTGTTCAAGCTATGAACCCTGGATTCTGAGATTATTCCCTTATGAGCGATTGCCGCGAAATTTTTGCGTATACGCTCTCGCTTCCTCCGTAGTAGTGATCTTGTTGCGGCTCCATTCAAGCAGAATACGGTCTATGTACCGAAAATGGATCTTGCCTGCAAATACCGCCTCTTTAAGTGCGAGTAAAATCAGAGCTTGAGAATAGCGATCATCATCGATCCATCCGCCTATCGTCTCGTACTCCATCGGAGATAGCGGCCTGCCAAATTCCTTCTCAAAGATTTCAAACAAGTTAAGCTCTGGCTGCCCGCCTCTATGCAAATCTTGCGAAGCCTTTTGCTGTTCATGCTGCACTCGAATATCTTCCGATAGAAGCTGGCCTAATCGTTCCCATAAGCCTGTCCAATTGTAGTGTTCATACTGCACATGTGTCGCTTCATCGACATGCTCATCGATGCTTAGAAAGCCATCCTTAATGAGCCGCTGCAAAGCTGCTGTAACCATATTCGACGGCATCGCCATTCGCTGCTGAAGTTCATCCAACGATGGGAAATCTTTTTCTTCAACCTGCTTATATCCGATCAGCTGAATGATCAGCATCGTCTCTGATTCGGTAAGTCCTAAGCGCTTATAATGCTTTAACAAAACATATGGCAAGGTAAGCTGTCCTGCCTGAAGCATATGAGAGATCCCTTTTGCATAAGCACGATACGCTTCTTCTCTCATTGGACACCCCTCCTTATCCGTTCTAATCCGGCTCAATTATACAGCCTGCCCCTATTGTCTCATGGGGCCTCACAATATACAAGACATCCCGAACCACAACTGTGATCCGGGATGTCTATCTTAAGTATAGGCAGCTTAACGATGGGAATCCAAGCTGGATTCTTAGCAGATAAGCTGATTCATATTACTTCATCCGTACTGCACAAGCATTGATATCCGATTAAGGATACAAGCGATACAGCATGCGAGGGAACGGAATTGTCTCACGAACATGGTCTACGCCGCAAATCCATGCCACGGTACGCTCAAGACCAAGACCGAAGCCCGAATGAGGCACTGTTCCGTAACGGCGAAGATCCATATACCATTTGTACGTCTCTGAAGATAAGTTATGCTCCTTGAAGCGCTCTTCCATAAGCTCAGGATCATCAATACGCTGCGAACCACCGATGATCTCTCCATAGCCTTCAGGCGCAATCATATCTGCGCACAGTACGACTTCTGGGCGATTTGGATCCGGCTTCATATAAAATGCCTTAATACCAGCAGGGTAATTGGTAATGAAGACAGGTGTTTCGTAGCTTTCCGCTATCGCCGTTTCATGCGGAGCACCAAAGTCTTCACCCCACTCGATCTCATGACCATTGTCCTTCAAGAACTTAATGGCATCATCATAAGAGATGCGAGGGAATGGAGCTTTGATCTTCTCAAGCTTCGTAATATCGCGCTCCAGCGTTTCAAGCTCGGCACGGCAGTTCTTCACCACTGACTGCACGATATGGCTTACGAATTGCTCTTGAATGCGAAGGCTCTCTTCATGATCCACAAAGGCCATCTCCGGCTCAATCATCCAGAACTCGATCAAGTGACGGCGAGTCTTGGATTTCTCTGCACGGAATGTTGGGCCAAAGGAGTAAACCTTGCCCAGCGCCATAGCTGCTGCTTCCATGTAGAGCTGGCCACTTTGAGTCAAGAATGCATCTTCATCAAAGTACTTCGTATGGAACAAGTTTGTTGTCCCCTCTGCGGAAGTCGGCGTCAGAATTGGCGGATCCACAAGCGTAAACCCGTTCTCATCGAAGAAGTTCTGAACCGCACGAATAATCTCGCCGCGAACGGTAAGAATCGCGCGCTGCTTCGGCGCACGGAGCCACAAGTGGCGGTTATCCATCAAGAAATCAACGCCATGCTCCTTCGGCGTGATCGGATAATCATGCGTGATCTGAATGATCTCGACATTCGTTACCGTCATTTCAAAGCCAGACTTTGAACGCGGCTCTTCGCGGATGATTCCGGTAACATACATCGAGCTCTCTTGCGTTAAGCTCTTTGCATTGTCCCAGATCTCTTCCGACACTTCACTTTTCACAACGACGCCCTGGATGTATCCAGTACCGTCACGAAGCTGCAAGAATTGAATCTTGCCGCTAGAACGCTTGTTGTGCAGCCAGCAGCCAATGCGGACTTCTTCGCCCACATGGCGATTGACATCGCGTATGACACAAGTTGTCGCCATCGATACGTTCTCTCCCTTTAACGATTATTTAGCTTCTGTTACGAGGCGATACGTGTCGCGTGCAATCATAAGCTCTTCGTTAGTCGGCACGACCAACACTTCCACTTTAGAATTCGGCGTGGAAATACGGCGTGGCTCTTTTGAACGAATCTTGTTCAGCTCCGGATCAATTTCAACACCCAAGAATGTCAGCTTCTCACATGTATGTTGTCGGATAACGGCAGAGTTCTCACCTACACCAGCCGTGAACACGATCGCATCGACGCCATCCATAGCCGCAACGTAAGAACCAATGTATTTGCGAAGACGGTACACGTACATTTCAAATGCAAGTGTTGCATTTGGCTCGCCTTGCTCCATACCTTCTGTAATCTCGCGCATATCACTGGATGAACCGGAAATCGCCAACAAACCGCTGTGCTTATTCAGCATGGAATTGACTTCATTGACCGTCAAGTCTTCCTTCATCATAACAAAAGGCACAATCGCAGGATCCAAATCACCACTGCGCGTACCCATCATCAAGCCTTCAAGCGGAGTCATACCCATAGAAGTATCGACAGATTTGCCGCCTTCAACAGCCGTCAAGCTTGCACCGTTACCAATGTGGCAGGTAACAATCTTAAGATCTTCAACAGGGCGGCCAATTGTCTCTGCTGTCACTTTACTTACGTAATCATGCGATGTTCCGTGGAAACCGTAACGACGCACCTTGTGCTTCTTGTAAAGCACCTTAGGAATCGCATACATGTACGCTTTCTCAGGCATTGTGGAATGGAATGCCGTGTCAAACACCACAACTTGCGGAATGTTAGGCATATTTGCCTCAACAGCGCGAATCCCCATCATATGTGCAGGATTATGAAGCGGAGCCAAGTCAAACAGACTTGTAATCCCAGCTTTTACTTTTGCATCAACGATTACAGACTCCTTAAACAAGTCGCCGCCCTGTACGACACGGTGTCCTACAGCATCAATCTCCTCGATGGATTTGATAACGCCAACTTCAGGGTCAGTAAGCTTATCAAGAACTTTACGAACAGCCGTCGTATGTTCGAGAATTTCACTTACTTCAGTCACTTCATCTGTATGATGCGGCTCATGAACGAGAATAGACGAATCCATTCCAATACGCTCAACACGACCTGCTGCAAGAGCCGTTTCGGTTGTCATGTCATAGATCTGATATTTAAGCGAGGAGCTGCCTGCGTTAATTACGAGAACTTTCATATTCTATCCCCATCCTTGTTATACTTGAAGAATCCTTCTCCAGTCTTCATTCCAAGTTGATTCGCACGGACCATCTTCTTCAGTACGACGGAAGGACGATACTTAATGTCTCCAAATTCGCGGAACATACGCTCCATAGCTGCGAGTACCGAATCCAAACCGAAACGGTCAGCCATTTCAAGCGGGCCGTACTGGAAATTATATCCGATTCTCATTGCGTTGTCGATGTCTTCTGCAGTTGCAACACCCTCTTGGAGGACGTGGAGTGCTTCATTGATCAACACGCAAATAATCCGTGAAGTGACGAAGCCTGGCGACTCATATACCATGACGCCTTTCTTCTGAACAACCTCTTCAACAAAGCGTTTTGTTTCATTAAACGTTTCGTCAGAAGTTTTTAACCCACGGATAATTTCTACCAGCTCAACATTGGCAACTGGGTAAATAAAATGCATGCCGATGACGCGATCAGGATATTTTGTGTTGCTTGCAAGTTCTGTCAGCGAAAGTGTTGACGTGTTGCTCGCCAAGATCACATTGCTCGGGCATACATTGTCAAGTTCTGCAAATACTGCTTTTTTAGCTTCTAAATCCTCAGAGATTGTCTCGATAACCATATCGCAAGCACTAATCTCTGCAAGATGTGTCACTTTGTGAATGCGGGACAAGATAAGCTTCTTCTCTGCTTGGGTAATTGCCCATTTTTCAAGCTGCTTGTCCAGACTTGTTTCAATCATTTCATAGGCATGATCAAGCTTCTCTGTCGTTTGCTCCACCAACAGCACGTCCAGGCCTTTGACTGCCAGCATCTCTGCAATGCCTTGGCCCATTGTACCGCCGCCGATGACGCCGATTTTTTTGAAAAACATGGTCTCTTCCACCTTTCAATGTTGCTAACACTGTTCTAATATTGTGTCCGACAACTCCTCAACAATATTAAACAAATTAATGCATAGGTAACTCACTTTATATTACCATGTTTCCTTCCCTCATAATGAAAAAACCAGCCATTTTTCAGGCTGGTAATTGTTTACTGTCACATAATAGACAACGGAACTGCTCTCCAGAGAGCGTCTCATCTTGAATCAGGATATCAAGCGAGCTTGTAAAGGTGGAACGGTGAGCTTCTAGCAGCTCTCTTGTACGGGTAATGAGCTGATCCAGTATCTCATTCATCTCTTTGGACAAAGCCTCCAATGAGACATGCTTGATCTTGACGATGCCAAGGTTCGTTAGACCCGAATTGACCATTGTTTCAACAATTTGCAGAGCTTGATCGAAATCTCCTTGTGAGCCTGTACTGCGATGTCCGTAGAACATCTCTTCAGCAACTGCGCCTCCGAGTGAGATCATAATCTGCTCTTCCAAATAAGGAAGAGTGTATAAATAACGATCATGCTGCGGCTGGTGTCGTACATAGCCAAGCGCTTGTCCCCGCGGACTAAGGGATACCTGAGACACAGATTGAGGACGAAGGGACTCCGCTACGATGGCGTGGCCAAGTTCGTGCAGCGCAACGCGCTTGCGCTCTTCTTCATTGGTCTCGCGGTCTGTCTTCTCACCCATCATCACCTTGTCGATGGCATAAGACAAATGTCTGGCTTCAATCCATTCTCGCTGTTCTCGCATCGCATAGATTGCGGCTTCATTCAGCACGCTTTCAAGCTGTGCGCCAGAGAAATTAAATGTCTCCTCTGCAACCTTGTCCATATCCACATCCTCAGCCAACGGCTTATTCGCAGCATGCAGCTCCAAGATTTGCTTTCTGCCCTTCTTATCCGGCATGTCCACTTGAATATGCCGATCAAATCGCCCAGGTCGCAGCAAAGCCGGATCAAGCATCTCCTTGCGGTTTGTTGCTGCCATAATTAGAATTCGAGGCGACTCCTGCTCATACAAGCCGTCCATCTCCGTAAGAAGCTGGTTGAGCGTCTGGTCATATTCTCGCTGCTGTCCGCCCTCGCGCTTGCCTCCAATCGCATCAATCTCGTCTATAAAGATGATGGCATTCGACTTCTTCTGCTTCTGAGCAGATTGCCGAGCCTCTTTGAATAAGGATCGAATGCGGCCTGCGCCCACACCGACATACATCTCAACAAATTCACTGCCTGATACGCCGATAAATACGGCATCGGAGTAATTGGCTGCTGCCTTGGCCATCAGGGTCTTGCCTGTGCCTGGAGGTCCAGTCAGCAATATCCCCTTTATTGGACGTATGCCAAACTTGGCGATTTGCTCAGGCTTAATCAGAAAGTCAAGGGCTTCAATCAACTCATTCTTCGCACGATCTTGACCCCCAATTCCCTCGAACGAATACTTGCTTGAATGATCAGCCGAACGAGATGCTGCCGCTCCGCTGCGAAACAACTCTTTGCCATTGGCACCGCCACGGAATTTGACGGCCACAGCCAATAATCCAATTGCAGCGCCTGCGATTACAATTGGCCATATGTTAAGTCCGATATAAGCCAAAAACAACAACAAGATAACAGCAAAACCAGCCGCCATCTCAGGCCATCTCAGATTGTGGTTCTTCATTCGGCCACACCCCTATTCGGCTTCCATGAAGCGGAAGCACAATGGATTTGAATCCTGCCTTATCTGTTAAGCTGATATAAATATTTCGTTCATCCATAGCAGTATCCACCTTCACGGTTGGATCTTGTTTCATTAAATCTTGTAAGCGTGCCGGGATATCGCCATACCGCTGGTGGCTCATTGCCTCAGCTACTGAGAATAGCGCTGTTGACCAGAACTGCTCCAAATGCTCATTAGTAGCTTGATTCATAATGTTCACTTGAATATCGCGCGATTTCGCTTCTTTTCCTGCAAGCTTGTATACCTGCTCCATAATCGCAGCCAGCTTGCTCGGTGACTCAAGCGTCAATTGAACCTTCAATTCACTTGGGCTCCAAGCGACTTCAGCATGCTCTACATGCTCTATATTTGACAGTGCGGTGGCAAGCGGCTTCTCCATCCATTGAGCACGAAAGAATGTATAACCTCCAAACAGCACACCAGCACTTATAACCATAGTCAGTAAAAGTGGTACTACACGAATCCTCTTCAATCCATATCCCCCCTAATCACTATTTCGCTGACGGCGAGTATATAGGAAAGTATATCATATGAATCTATCAAACTGTGTATGCAATGGCTGGAAGAGCATTCAACTGCCTGCAATGTAGTTTCCCTCTTGCAGCAAACTCCTCCCTTCGCTGGAAGAATGACTTCACTTCTATCATTCCAACAAAAAAAAGCGCCAGACTCTTTGCTTCGAGTCTGACGCCCTATTCTATTGATTAGGCATGGCGTACGCATCACCTACGGGAGAACCATCGCTGAAGCGGAAAAATTGATAGTACACTCTTTTTTTTCCTTCTTCATCTTTTCGGCGAACTTGGGTTTCCCACACATATTCAGCTTTTTGATCCAGGTTCACTTTATTCAAAGAAATACGTATAATGCTGGCTTCTGGATACAAGGCTTTCAGCTGATCTTGAATCTGAGCTTTTGTCTTGCCTTCCGACGCTTTAAAAGCCTTAACATCGTCATCCTGAACCCATACCAGCTGTTCTTCTCCACTCGCATCGGTCCCTCTGACTACATACGTCACCTTATCCCACACAGAACGCTCCACATCAAGCACCTGCTCCAGTTGAACAACCTGGTTAGCCTGTTCGATGGCCTTCTGCTCTTTGGCATTCTCCACCGAATCTATGGAGATCATATAGCGAATAAATAGGACAATTGCTAAAAGGAGCACGACTGCAGCGCCAAAAAACCATAACCCCGCCCGGTTGCGGCGTCTATATCGACTTCTACTTCTCACCATGGGAACAACACCACCTAACGCGTTAGCAAGCCTTCGAACGCACGAGCTGCTTCATCGCGAATGCGCTCCTCATCCATGGTCAGGCATTGGCCATCCTTCACAATATGCTTGCCATCAACAAATACATGGGCCACATCTCTGCCTGTAGCAGAATAAACCATATGCGATACAAGATCCGTATGCGGAAGCAGATGCGGCTGATCAATATTAATCGCGATAAAGTCAGCCTTCATGCCAGCCTCCAATAGACCAACATCTTGAAGCTGAATCATCTTCGCGCCATTCACCGTAGCGATTCGCATCGCTTCAGCAGCAGGTACTGCGGTTGGATCGCCTGATACCCCTTTGTGAATCAAAGCGGTTAGGCGCATCTCATCAAACATATCAAGATTGTTGTTGCTTGCAGCCCCATCTGTTCCCAAGGAGACCTGAACACCAGCCCTCATCAGATCTGGAATCCGTGCAACTCCACTAGCAAGCTTCAAATTGCTAGCTGGGTTGTGGGATACCCCAACGTTATACTTGGCCAGCACTTCAATCTCCTCATCCGTCAAATGCACCGCATGTGCCACAAATGATGGACGACTGAAGAATCCGAGCTTCTCTAAGTGAGCCACAGGTCTAAGGCCATAATCGGTTACATTCTGCTGAACCTCAGCCTCAGTCTCTGACATATGAGTATGAAGCATAAGATCAAGATCATGAGCCGCCTGTACAAACTTCTCGATAAACGCTGGTGGACAAGTATAAGGCGCATGTGGCGCCAGCATAGTCGTAATTCGTCCATTTGCCGCATGATTCCAATCCTTAGCAAATTGAACAGCTTCCTGCAGCTTCTGCTGCTGAACCTCTTCACTGCAAAGGCCGATCGCGCCTCTCATCAGCGCAGCTCGAATTCCCGATTGCTCACATACCTTAGCCACTTCGTTCATATGGTCATACATGTCGACAAAAGTGGTCGTTCCTGTCTTGAGCATCTCAAGCACAGCCAGAGCAGTGCCTGCGCATACATCCTGATCGGTAAACTTCGCTTCCATCGGCCACATTTTATTTTGCAGCCACTCTTGAAGCACCATATCATCCCCGTAGCCGCGTAGCAGCGTCATAGCAGCGTGACCATGTGTATTTACAAGGCCCGGCATGAAAAACAGCCTTGAGCCGTCCATTTCCTCTGCGTCATCTGCTGCATATTCTGAAGGCAGTGTTTCACCAACATATACAATGCGGTCCTCTTCTACAACCATGAAGCCTTGAAGGGTCGTTTGCTTTGAATCAGCACCTAACTGGGCAAATCTGCCGTTACGAATGATTAACCGTTTCGCCATTCTCCACTTTTTCCTTTCCATCTTCTTCTTGCAAATAATAGGCAAGACTGAATAAGTCTGTCGTAAAGTCTGCTGCGTGCACTCTAATATGTGAAGGAACCTTCAGGATGACTGGTGCAAAGTTCAATATCGCCTCTACCCCAGCTTCCACAAATTGATCAGCAACATGCTGCGCTTCTGGAGCCGGCACTGTAATGATACCAATGCGAATATTCAATCTACGGACCGTATCTCTGAGATCGTCCATAGCCATTACGGTCAAATTGTTAATCTGTGATCCAACCTTATTCGGCATAGCATCGAACACAGCCACAATCTTCATGTTGTCATTAAGATAGACAGAATAGTTGCAGAGCGCATGCCCTAGCTTACCTGCACCGACCAAGCCAACATGAACCTCTTGATCCAATTTTAGAATGTGGCGAATCTGCTCAATGAGGTAAGACACATCATAACCGATTCCTTTTCTTCCAAAATCTCCGAAATAAGCAAGATCTTTTCGAATTTGAGCAGGATTCAGGTCCAGCTTCTGCCCTAGGTCCTGCGAAGACACTGTCAGCACTTCACGCTGCTTCAATTCCATCAGATGCCGCAAATAAATCGGCAAGCGTCTGACAACGGCCTCAGAAATCTTAAGAGTTTTCATATAAAAGCGGCTCCTCCCAATAATGTATTCTAATAGTTCTTGTCCGCGAGCTTATTCTTGTTCTTCGAACCATGCCTCAATGCGAGGGACAAGCTGATCTGTAGCCATATGCTCCATCTTAGGACCTGGCAGCGAGTATAAGAAATGCTTGCCATAACTCGTCTCGATCACTCTCGTATCATAAATAATAACGATCCCCTTGTCTTGAGATGTTCGTACAAGGCGCCCGAATCCCTGCTTGAAGCGAATGACAGCTTGCGGTACCGCAAGCTTGCGAAACGGATTCTGCTTATTGCGCTTTAACCGCTCAGATTTGGCTTCAAAAAGCGGGTGATTCGGCGGTTGAAACGGCAGCCTGACAATTGCAAGACAAGTCAACGCTTCCCCAGGAATATCTACCCCTTCCCAGAAGCTGCTCGTTCCAAGCAGGACGGAAGCGGAGTTCTCCTGGAAGCGCTTTGTCAGCTTGCTGCGGTTGCCGCTGTCCATGCCTTGGCCCAAAACTTGTATGCCGTCCGGCTGCAAAGCGTCCTTCAACGGCTCGTATACATCCTTAAGCATGCGATAGGATGTAAACAACACGAGCATTCGGCCTTTGGTCACGCGCGCAACCTCAGCCAAGGACTCCGCAAGTTTACCGTTAAAATGAGCATCATAAGCTCCCCGCACGGTCGGGAAATCTCTTGGTATGACGACGAGCGCTTGCTCTCGATAGCGAAAAGGCGAAGGGAGGATAACATCATTTAGCCGTCCGCTCGCTTTTGCATCCTTAAGCCCGATCTGCTCTTCTATATACTGAAAAGACTTGTCCACAGACAGTGTTGCCGAAGTTAAGATAACACTTTTCTTCGGCTCGAAGAAATAACGATTCAGCTGTTCGCTAACATCGACAGGCACCGCATACATTTGCACGGATTTGAATTTGAACTGCGCATTGGCCTCCATCCAGTACACAATATCTGGATCAGTGCCTTGGATGAACTGTCTAAATTCATCCCGTACTGCTGCGATCTCCTTGAAAAGGCCTGCTACATCTACAACAGCGCCTTGAAGCTCCTCATCATCGATATCCTTCCATTCGTTGACAAGCTTCTCTCCCGTACGTACGATATCATTTAGTCTAGTATGAACGTCCTGCTCCAACTCATGAACCGCATTCCATGAATCCGGCCGACTTGAAGCTTTCAGACGCAGCACGGTCTGACCCGCTTCAGCTTGTCCGGATTCAGCTGACGGCATGAGCTGATACAAAGCTTCATACAGCCTATCCCACACTTCGCGTGCATCCATAAGCTGTGCGTACTGCTTCTCAATACCTTCTGCCCAAATAAGCGCCTTCTCATTGCCGGATAGACGAAGCTTGGTCTGTAGAAGAGCAAGTGCTCCATTCTTACTATCTTTAAACAATTGAACAAACGGATGAATCAAGGAGAAATATTGCAGATGAACCCCGAGATGCTTGCCTGCTGTCTCTTCAAAATGGTGCGCTTCATCAATGACCAAATGTTCATAGGTTGGCAGCAATCGATGGTCCGCAATCACATCTGTAAAGAGCAAGGAATGGTTTGTAATCACCACATCAGACAAATTAGCGTCATTTTTGGCACGATGATAGAAGCAGCGCCTAAACCAAGGACAAGCTCGATTCAGGCATGAATCACTGTCACTTGCAACCGTATCCCAGAATTCAGGTCCCTTGTGAATGAGATGCAGTTCTTCATCATCACCTGTCTCGGTCTCGCTAAGCCATACCATCATCTGCGCCGCGGTCAGCACATCATCTCTTGCATGGACAAATTCTCTATAGTTAATCTTATGCTCGAATTTGCGCAAACACAAATAGTGGCTTCTCCCCTTCAAGATCGATGCTTGGAAGGGAACAGGCACAATCTTGGCTAAGAGCGGCAAATCCCGCTGTCTGAGCTGCTCCTGAAGATTGATCGTGTGTGTGCTAACAATCACTTTCTTTTCGTTCTTAACACTATGATAAATCGAAGGGAGCAAATACCCTAGCGACTTACCGGTTCCTGTACCCGCTTCTATGAGAAGGTGGCGATCCTCCTCCAAACACTCATTAACAGCGTTAAACATCTGTTCCTGCGCATCGCGCGTCTCATAATTAGCTAACTGCTCTTGAAGATTATTCTTGATCTGCTCCATAAAGCTCTTAAATGATACATCTTCTAGAGAAACGTCCTCCAATCCTTCTCGAGGCGGCAATTCATCTGTCCAATCTTGAACCTTGAAGGCAATCTGCCGGAAGGGATTGACCTCGCCTTCGAATTGGAGCCTTGCTGCATCTTGCTCGCGCTCCAGCAGCTTATTGTACAGAAGCCAGCCAAGGTCACGCTCCTCCTCGCCCAGCAGATCTACGATTCGCTGAAGGGTTAGCAGCGGAAGGTCATCTATAGCCTTAAGACAGCGGATAAGAATATCCGCCGTTGCGAGCGCATCACTATCTGCTTGGTGGGGCCGATCATGGACGATGCCAAAATGATTCGCTACAATGCTGAGCTGATAGGAGGTCAACGATGGGAACAAAATTCGCAGCAGTTCAATGGTATCTAGAATTCGCCCCGTAAACGGCAAATATCCCGTACTTTCCAAAGCTTGCTTTAAGTATTGAAAATCAAATGCCACATTGTGGCCGACAAGAACGACATCATTCAATAGAGGAACCATGCCGGTCATTGCCTCGTCAAGATCAGGGGCATCTTTGACCATCTGATCTGTTATTCCGGTTAATTGGGTGATGAATTCAGGGATGGATACGCTGGGCCGTACCAAGGTATGATATTCATTCTCAATCTTAAGCTCATCACTAAGAACAACCAGTCCAATCTGGATAATCTCATCGCCAGGCTGGTTGCCAGTCGTTTCAAAGTCCAAAACGGCAAATCTCATTCTCACAATTCCTCTCGACTCTAATGCTTTTAGCATAACAGATGTGCGCTCATTTGGAAATGACTAGAGGGCAACATCTTGCGAAAAGATGTTCCCCTCCTGCCTGTTCAAGCCATATATTCCATTCTCTTCTCCCCGTATTGAAGGCTGCCGCTGTTCAGCATACATACCTTAATATTTGAGATTGGCTCAGGTATGGTTGGATCTGCAAAATGGGATTTCTGGAAGTAATGCTGAGCTTTCTCCGTATTTTTTTGCATGGCGGATATGCATCCAAGAGCATTGTACGCTAGTGCCTTTAGTTTATTATTGTCTGTTAGTGGAATCATAAAATGAAAATGATTGCAGGCTTCTTGAGCACGTCCTAACAGCAAATAGGAATAACCAAGATAAATGCGCGCCTTCATCGAATCGGGCTGAATGCGAACTGCTTGTTCCAGATGCCTGATTGCATGACTATACATTTTAAGCACAAAATACCCTTGTCCACACTGTATGGCTTCTTCGCTCTCTGTCTCGTCAATAACAACTGCCGGTTTTACCGCTATTTTATCCTGGCAAGCTTGAAGCAGCTTAGCTGAGGATGCAGGGTTCCCAGACATTCCTGCCTCTGTCGAAGACGATCCAGCTGATGCTTGATTCATTCCTCCTTGAGCGGTGAAATGAACAGCATCGATATTGTTTTGAGTGCGAACAAGTGCCAGCTTCTCTTCAAAGCGAAGCCACTCCTCCACAATTTGGTCACTCATGGAGTGAAGCAACGTTAACTGTTGGTCGAGTTCTTGTTTTTCCTTATCCTTTGCTGATGGATAATGCTTCAAGATATCATCGAGCAACTCATTCATCGTCGCGAACATGTGCTGCAACACGTTTCATCCCACCTTCTGCTGTGATGCTTACGATTGTTGTGCGGCTCATGTTCATTTTGTGTACAGAGGGGCTATTTCATCCGAACCAATGTTTCCTGCCTCACGCCAGCATCTTCAATTAGCGAATGGTTGCATGCAGCTCTTCCTTTGCAATTTCAACCGGCTGATTGCGGTCATTGACAAACACCACTTTAGGATCGTATGCTCTGGCTTCCTCATTCGTCATGGTGGCATAAGAGATAATAATGACATTGTCTCCAGGCTGTACCAAGCGAGCAGCGGCGCCATTCAAGCAAATCACTCCAGAATGCCGCTTGCCGGTAATGACATATGTCTCGAGGCGCGCTCCATTATTATTATTGACAATTTGAACTTTTTCATTAGGCAGAATGTCAGCTTGCTCCATCAGCTCTTCATCAATCGTAATACTGCCTACATAATTCAGATTAGCCTCTGTGACGGTGGCGCGGTGGATCTTCGATTTCATCATTTCACGGAACATGGGAAGGATTCCCCTTTCTTCTTCGTAATCCGAATGTTGTCAATTAGACGCGTGCTGCCAAAGCGAACCGCAAGCGCAATTAGCGTATCCGCATCTTGAGCTGGAAGAAGCGTATCTTCTGACAGCCTCTCAAGGGATGGGAAGGATATGACTTCCACATACTCGATATCAGCAAGCGGCGCTTGACTTATCCTCTCAATAATACCAGCTTTCACCTGCTCCACAGCCAGCACATCTTCCTCCAGCTTGCCGACTGCCTGTAGCAAGGATTGAGACAGCATCAAAGCTTGTTTACGCTGCTCTGGAGACAAGTACACGTTTCTTGAGCTGAGCGCAAGCCCATCTGCTTCTCGAACAATTGGACAAGGCACGATTTCAACGTCCATATTGAGATCTGCAACCATTTGAGTCAGGACTGCTACCTGCTGAGCATCCTTCATGCCAAAGTAGGCGCGAGTCGGCTTCACCATGTGGAACAGCTTCGATACGACTGTTGTTACGCCATCAAAGTGGCCAGGACGCGAGGCTCCGCAAAGCAAGCTCGTCAGTTCAGAGACAGCCACTTTCGTCTTGGTTGTCGTCGGATACATTTCCTCAACAGTTGGCAAAAATGCGATATCAACCCCAGCACGTTCTGCTGTCGCCAAATCCCGTTCCTCATCTCGCGGGTAGCGATCCAAGTCTTCATTAGGGCCAAATTGAATCGGATTTACAAAGATACTCAGCACAGACAAGTCATTTTCTTGACGAGAACGCTCCAATAGGCTTGCATGTCCTTGGTGGAGATATCCCATCGTTGGAACAAAGCCAATCGAAGAGCTGGGCTGCTCCACCTTATATGTTCTAATCGCAGCGACCAGCTCTGCTACTGTACGAATGACTTTCACTTCATGACTCCACCTTTCTATGCCCATACAGGCTTTCAAGCACCTGATCATCCGCTCGGAATGTATGCTCCGGTGCTGGGAAGGAGCGCCCCTTCACTTCTTTTACATATTGGGACACACTGTCTCTAATAACAGCACCAAGATCCGCATAGGTCTTCACAAAACGCTTTTCACGATAAGACGGCGTATACTTCAAGATGTCATGGAACACGAGCACCTGTCCATCCGTTACTGAACCCGCACCAATGCCTATTGTAGGAATGCTCAGCTTCTTCGAGATCATCTCTGCAACCTGCTCCGTTACAAGCTCAAGCACAACGGCGCATGCGCCTGCTCGTTCCAGTGCCAGGGCATCTTGAAGGAGACGCTCTGCATCCTCACGTGTCTTGCCTTGAATCCGATACCCGCCGATCTGGTGAACAGCTTGAGGCGTTAATCCAATATGGCCAACTACAGGGACGCCAGCCTTCGTACAGGCATCCACCATTAATGCGATTTCAACGCCGCCTTCCATCTTAACTGCATTCGCATGACCTTCCTGCATGAGTCGACGCACACCACTTAGGGTCTCGCTCACCGTGCTGTTGTAGGTCATGAACGGCATATCCGCAACCACGAAGGTATTAGGAGCACCTCGTCGAACCGCTCTTGTATGATAGACCATGTCATCGATCGTCACAGGCAGGGTGGAGTCGTAGCCAAGCACAACATTACCTAGCGAGTCTCCTACCAGAATCATATCAACCCCTGCTTCTTCCACGAGCGCAGCAGAAGGATAATCGTAAGCTGTGACCATCGTAATCGGTTCGTTCTTCTCCTTCATCTGCTTCATCTTCACAATGCTGAGCGGCTGTTTGTGTGCTGCCATTCTCATCAGCTCCTTTTCATCGGACTTCTCTTTTTAGTTTGCGCAAAACAAAAAAACCTTTTAGTGTTTCCACCAAAAAGGTCCCAAAGCAAAAAAGAGGTCGCATGCGACGCACTTTCTGTCTCGGTCCCCACGGCTCAGAGCAGAATTCGCTGCAATAACAAGGAATATGTACTTGTCTGTCAGCATTGACGCTTTGTTTTGCGAGTGCAGTTCTTTTCAGATACCGCCTACGTGCCTAGTATAGCAAAAAATAAATCGTTTCACTACAAAAAGTGAACATCCCCTGAGAACACTTTACGATATTGTCCGTCACGGCCAAGCAGCACCAGCGCACCGCTCTCATCCAAGCCCTGCGCAACACCATTTACTTCTCCATAAGGGGTGTTTACACTTATCGTACGTCCTATCGTTATGCTTTGTGCTTCCCAAAGCGTACGCACTGGCCCGAATCCTTGCTCCTCATACAATTGGTACAGCTGTTCCCATTCATAGAGAATCTCGGCGACCAAAGTGGCACGGTCTATCTCTTTGCCAGAGGCAATCTTGAGCGAGGTGGCTTTATCCTTAATCCCTTCTGGATAATCCTGCTCATCCAGATTCACACTTATGCCGATCCCTGCAATGACACTGAGCAGACGCTCATCTTCAGCGAAGGACTCAAGCAGAATTCCGCATATTTTACGCTCGCCAACCAGTAGATCATTCGGCCATTTGATGCCGACATCAACAGGAACTACACGCTTAATCGCTCTGCACACGGCAACAACCGTCAACAGTGTAAGATGCGGCGTGAATTGTAGCGGAATCTTCGGCTTCAGCACCATACTCATCCATATCCCTTTGCCTGGCGGTGAGTGCCATGGACGGTTCTGACGTCCCCTGCCTGACGTTTGCTCCTCCGCAAGCACGAGCGCGCCTTCTTGCGCCCCTTCTTTTGCCCAAGACAAGGCTTCGTTTTGTGTCGATTCCGTTTTGCTGCGAATTCTGAGCTGTCGGCCAAATCGACTCGTTTTGAGCTTCAGCAGCAGCGTACGCTCATCAAGTCGAGTAGGCTGCTGAATCAGGCGATATCCAAGCTTCGGCACAGCCTCAAAGTCGTAGCCCTTGGCTCGTAAACGATTGATTTGTTTCCATACTGCTGTACGCGATATATTCCATTCTTTGCTAATCTCTTCACCTGATATATATTCATCAGGATGATTCTGAAACCATTCCAGCAAACGATCACTCATAATAAACACTCCTTCCTATACAACATATAGTTGAGTTCATAAGCAAAGAAAAGAATGAAACCTATTTCTCTGATCCCTTGGCATGTCTGCCGTTTTTTCTTAAAAGAAGCAGAAGCTACCAACTGTTGTCAAGGGAAGTTTCTTCTCCGATCATCAGGCTCAAGCGCCATGATGCGCACGAAGCCACTGCTCAGCCTCCTGCAGCAGAAGCTCCGCTTCGTTCAGGAGCAAGCCCTCTGCCGTCTTCAGCCATACATGCTCCAAGCATGCGCGGACCCAAGGTCCGCCTTGACGAGTCGTGACGGCAAGGAGGTCCTTGCCGCTCAGCTTAAGCTGAGCAAGCGACTTGGCAGGCATCGCATCGATCCATGCCGATGCGTGCTCATATAGAACGTGCATGCCCTCATGCTGATAAGAGGGCAGCACGGATACGTCTTGGCCAAGGGCAGCGCGCATGCCTGCACGCGCTTCCCGCTTGGCCGCACATGGCGCGGCCGCCTCCGCCAAGGCGCGGCTGCACGCAAGCGCTCCGCGCACGGCGTTCTCGCCATAGGCAAGAAGCGCCTGCGCGACAGCGAGCCGCATAGGAGCAAGCTCCCCTTGCGCGGCTCGCCCGCTTGAGACGGCCGGCCGGTACGCATGTGCGGCCGCCTCAAGCCTTGCGAAGGCTGAGAGGACGCTCACGATGGCGTCCTGCTCCGCCTTCGAGAGCCGCAGCGCTTTCGCGTCCTGCGCTGCGGCTTCAGCGGTCGCGCCAAGGCCTATCGCGACCGCCGCCAAGCGCTGCTCGGGCGTATCTACCCGCCCGAGCGCGCCGTAGACGGGCAGCCATGCCGGCCCGTCCTCCCGACCATAGATGCGAAGCGGCTCCTTCGTATGCCTAAGCACGCCGCTTCGCACCAGCATGCTCCAGCCCTTGGCAGGATCAGGGCCTGCTGTCAGCTTCCACAGCTCATCGCACACGCGTTCCATCGCAATGTGGCGAAGCAGCGTTTTCTTCGCCATGATGCCCCGCCATACACTCTTTGCAAGCCGCATGCGAAGCACCGAGGCGAAGCGAATGCCTCTAAGCATGCGCAGCGCATCTTCTGCATATCGTTCCTCTGCTTGTCCCACGGCACGGATCCATCCATGCTCTAGGTCGGCTGCCCCGTGGAACGGATCATGCAATTGCCCATACCGGTCCATCGCGATCGCATTCATTGTATAGTCCCGCCGCCTAAGATCTTCGCTCAGATCCTGAATATAATGGACTTCAGAAGGTCTGCGATAATCGGAATAACCAGCTTCTGATCGGAAGGTCGTCACCTCAAAGGTATAGCCATGACGAACAACGGTCACCGTTCCATGCTGGAGTCCAGTTGGAATCACTCGCTCAAACAAGGAAGCCACGCGCGCAGGCTCTGCGGACGTGGCAATGTCAACATCATGAACGGGTCGATCGAGCAATGCATCCCTAACGCATCCGCCTACCAAATACGCTTCATACCCGTGGGCTTCAAGCACCTTTATCACTTCATAGGCTTCCTCAAACAATGAATCCTGCTGCGATCGCTTCATTCATAATGCTCCTTTTGTGTTTTCATTGATCATTTCTTACCACCCTTAATCCTCGCACAGCGGAACCTCAGTTGACACTTCTCTGCCTAGTACGCGGTGATAGATCTGCTCATATTCCCAAGTGATCTTATCATTGCAGAACACATGCTGGGCTCGGTACAAGCAGGCTTCCTTCATGCGAGTGGCCAGCTGGTCATCGCTAAGCAGCAGAGCAGCATATTCCGCCATTTTCTCCGTATCCCCAATCGGAGCCAAGAACCCGGTCTCCCCATGAGACACCAGCTCAGGCACACCACCGGTAATCGAACCAATCGTCGGCACACCGCAGGCCATCGCTTCCAAGGCAACAAGCCCAAAGCTCTCCTTCTCTGATGGAAGCAAGAGCACATCCGCAAGAGAAATCACTTGAGCAATCTCGTCTTGCTTGCCTAAGAAATGCACACGATCCTCTAGGCCCAGCTCACGAATTCTGCATTGAACCTTCGGCATATCCGGTCCTTCACCAACCAGCATTAAGCGAACAGGCATCTTTTCAGCAACGCGCTGAAATACATCTACTACATCGGATACTCTCTTCACAGGACGGAAGTTCGAGATATGCATCATGATCTTCTCATGAGGATAAGCGAACTCCGAGCGAAGGTGCGAGATTTCTCTCGGATAATAGACACGTTTATCGATAAAATTATACGTTAAATCAATATCTCGCGTAATATCCAACAGATCCCTCGTCTCCCGAATGAGATCTTGCGATACCGCCGTCACTGCATCACTTTCATTAATGGCAAAACGGATCATGTCTTTTAAAGACTCGTCTTGCGCAAGCACCGTTATATCGGTGCCATGAAGCGTAGTCACAACCTTTAGATTCGGATGCGCCAGCTTCTTCGCAAGATACGCACATACCGCATGAGGCACTGCGTAATGAACATGTAGAATGTCCAGGTTCTGCATATTGGCCACCTGCGCCATCTTGCTCGCCAATGACAAGTCATAAGGTGGATAGCGAAACACATAATAGTCATTCACATCAACTTCATGATAATGAATGTTCTTTTGAAAAGTAGTGCCTAATCGAAATGGAATATTATGAGTAATAAAGTGAATTTGATGTCCTCGTTCGGCGAGCAGCTTGCCAAGCTCTGTCGCTACAACACCTGATCCGCCTAAGGACGGATAGCATGTAATGCCAATTTTTAGTCCATCGCCCAAGACGTTCCCTCCTTTAATCTTCTGCTGGCTGAACAATTAGAGGAACCTGACCAGCTCTGTTCTCTCGGAGTCGCTAGTTGTTGATTGACTGCAATTAGAGAGGGTGTGAATTGCCAATAAGAAGGATATCGTCTTAACGTAATGTTTCATTCTTATAGGGCAAGAAATATGAAACGGCAAACGGACCCTTTGATATGAATCCTTCCGCTAGCAGCATGCCGCGGCCTTGCCCAAGAAGGCTGTCCCTTGCCTCCACTCGCTCTACATAGCCCTGCGTTAAAGGTGTTGCCACTGACTCTGAACCGATCGGTGTAAATTGTGACTGATAGGCACGCAGCGCCATGCGCTTTTGCTCATAGAACTCCGACACATCCACCACTAGATCGGCCTGTACCGTATCATTGATAAAATAGTAATAGGCTTGCTCAACCGTATGGGCTGGCAATTCAGGCATATAGCGTCTTAGCTTCGCATTAAACACTGCCTCTTGAACGATGCGCGAGCACATTACATGATCAGGATGCCGATCCTCCCAATACGGAGCGAATACAAGCTTAGGCTTGTGCTTTCTAATAATGGCTACGACAGCATCAATATGCTCCTTGATGAGCTGCAAGCCGCGATCAGGAAGACCAATCGTTCCTCTAACATCAAGGTTGAGAATACGACTCGCTTCCTGCGCTTCCTCTTGCCTAAGCTCAACGCTGCCATTCGACGACATCTCCGCGTAGGTCAGATCATATATGCCGATCCTGCACCCGGCCTGCTGATGCTTGGCCAATGTTCCGGCCATGCCAATCTCCACATCGTCAGGATGCGCTCCAATAGCGAGAATATCGAGCTCGATCATTAGGCTTCATCGACTCCTGGCTTATATTTGTTCGGCAGTTCTCTCCATGCGAATTCTCCGCGCTCTAACGCCTTGACTAGAATCTCAGCTGTCGCAATATTGGTCGCGACTGGGATTCCTTGAACATCGCACAAACGAAGCAGAGCAATAATATCCGGTTCGTGAGGCTGTGCCATTAACGGATCACGAAGGAAAATAATCAGATCCATCTCATTTCGAGCAACTAGTGCGCCGATCTGTTGATCGCCGCCGAGCGGTCCGGATTCAAAACGATGAATGGTCAAATCCGTCTGCTCCATAATTCGAGTGCCTGTCGTACCTGTTGAGAACAACTGATGACCTTCAAATACTTTTTCGTACGCGATGACAAAGTTCACGATCTCTGATTTCTTACGATCATGTGCAATAAACGCAATGTTAAGCATACTATTCTCTCCTCCAGCCTGCCCTAGTAAGTTGTATTTTCATCATTTTAGCCGCAATTGCAGTGCGCTGAATGGTGTTATTATTATCGTATCTGTCTATGTCTTGTGAAGATCAATCCATCAAATGCTCGAAGCCGTATACGAGTTCATGAAGCTCCATAACCTTCTTAACAGCCAGATTGACACCTGGCATGTATCCTGCACGCTCATAGGAGTCGTGACGAATCTTAAGCGATTCGCCATGCCCGCCAAAGATCACTTCCTGCTGTGCGAAGATGCCTGGCAAGCGTACGCTGTGAATCCGAAAGCCATTGTAGTAGCCGCCGCGTGCGCCTTCAATCTTCTCTTCTTCGTTCGGATTGCCTTGGCGTCGCTCCTCGCGCACCTCTGAGATCAGTTCTGCCGTCTTAACAGCCGTTCCGGATGGCGCATCAAGCTTCTGATCGCCATGATACTCAATAATCTCTACATTAGGCAGATACTTCGCCGCTTGCTTAGCAAACTGCATCATCAAAAATGCTCCGATCGAGAAGTTCGGAGCGATGATTGCACCAATACCCTTGTCCTTGCACAGCGTGCGAATGTCATCGATCTCCTCTGTAGACAGGCCCGTTGTTCCTACAACAGGACGAACCCCATGCTGGATGGCCGTCACCGTGTTCTTCATAACAGATGAAGGTGTTGTAAAGTCAACAATCACATCGGGCTTCGTGGAAAGCAGCGCTTCCTCAAGTTGGGAGGTTACGATAATACCTGTCGTTTCCACTCCGACGAGACTGCCTGCGTCCACTTCACCAGCAGAATGATCAACTGCAGCAACAAGCTCCAGCGCATCATCTTGCAGCACCATCTTTACAACTTCCTTACCCATGCGGCCGCCTGCACCGACGACACCAACTCGAATGCGATCTCCCATGCTTACACTTCCCCTTCTTTGTCTATTCTCGTCCAACGATCGGCATCTCTTGTATTGAACTTATGCATGACTTCATCATGCGCTTTAGTGAGATCAATCCCTAAAGAGTTGGCAAAGCACAATAGAATGAACAAGAGGTCACCCAGCTCAAGTGCAATGGAATTATCCTCTTCCTCAGGTTTCTTTGGCTTCTCGCCATATGCGTGATTGACTTCACGCGCGAGCTCTCCCGCTTCCTCTGTTAGGCGCGCCATCAAGGCCAATGGACTGAAGTACCCTTCTTTGAATTGCGAAATGTACGCATCCACTTCACGCTGCATTTCAGCGAGCGGCTTCTTGCGAAGCGTATCTAGAAATTCCTTATGGTTGCTTGTATTCAAGGTATCCCCTTCTTCTATTATGTAGCATTTTAATACAGTCACATGTATTAACTATGTTATCTCAAAGCACACTGGAAAACAAATGCTTTTTATCCCTGGTTGATTTCGATATACTAAGAACGCATGAGAATAATGGAGTGAAGGAGACCTACTATGAATGCATCGGTGCTCTTCAAGAAGATCGGACAAATATATCTTCCTATTACAATTGGAACCGCAATTTATGCTTTCGGATTAATTTACTTCATTCTGCCGAACCAGCTCATGGAAGGTGGCGTTACTGGGATCACCGTACTGCTTAATTATGCCCTTGGCGTTTCGCCGTCTCTGTCTACCTTATTGATCAATATCCCCTTGTTTTTAATCGGATGGCGCTCGCTTGGCCGTACGCAAATGATCTACAGCATTTATGGCGTCCTTTCCTTAACCTTTTTTCTATGGCTGTTCGAACAGGCGGTTAAGCTTGGTTACTTGAATCCGTTCCGAACCGAGAATGATATTATACTTGCTACATTATATGCCGGGGTTACATTAGGTGCAGGTCTAGGTATCGTCTTCCGCTTTGGCGGCACCACTGGCGGTGTCGATATTATTGCCAGAATAGCCAATCGCAAGCTCAGTGTCAGTATGGGACAATTCATCCTCTTCCTCGATATTTTCATCATCGGCTCTTCTTTGTTCTTCATTACGAAGGAGAAGATTCTCTACACGCTCGTTACGGTCTTTATCTCCTCCAAGATGATTGACTTTATTCAAGAAGGAGCTTATGCTGCCAAAGCCTTCACGATTATTACAAATGAACCGCATCAAATCGCCGACCAAATTACGAAGGAACTCGAACGCGGCGTAACGCTTATACCTGCTATCGGATATTACTCTAAGGAAGAAAAGCAAATGGTCTATTGTGTCGTCAGCCGCTCTGAGCTGAGAAGAATCAAATCAATCGCAAAAGGCATTGATCCAAAAGCCTTCATTATCGTAAGTGAAGTCCATGACGTGCTGGGAGAAGGCTTCAAGGAAGATTAAGCGCCCATACATAAAGAAGAGCCGTGATGCCCTCTCAAGGAGAATATCATCGGCTCTTATTCACATGGATGAACTTGGCCCCATACGGTTACGAAGAAGGATTCCAAGGTCCTGATCGTATTTGTTCTTCGTCGTCTCGATATTTTTGATAAGCCACATAAGCCAGCGTCACCGTAACGATACATGTCAGCCAGATGATCGCTCGCAGCGGCAGCGGCTCTTCATTATTCACCGAGAAGGTAGTCAAATCCTTGGAAGCCCCGAACAACTCCTTCATCCACATTCCCTCGTAGTCCTGCAGTGTACGCTTCACCTGCTCTATTGACACTTTTGATTGATGGGATTGCTGGATCAATGCGACAACCGATTGTATCATTTCAATCGTATTGGCAGAACGCTGCAAGGAGGCCGCCGGCAGAATTCGATCCATATGCTCGAGCCACTTCAGACTTGTCTCTTTCCACTGCATGGAATCTACTGCTTGCAGCATTTGATCCATATCATTGCGTAAAATATCCGCATACTGCAGCCACATGGGCTGATCAGGATGCGTTATCGTATCTGTAGCAAAGCGAAACCTTGCAACTGCATGCTCTAACGCATCATCATCACGCTTTGCTGCATGAAATTGTTTCTTCAATTGAACATAGCTGTCTGTCAGCACATGAATGTGCTCTGCCTTCCACTCATCAAACAGATGAGGTGCGGCCAAGGCTTTTTCCAACTGGACAAGAATTTCAAAGGCGCCATTGGCGTCACCTTCAACGATCTTCCGATACATCTGCTCTGCCGTACGGTCCACAAGTGCCCACTCTTGACTTGCGGAAGGATTCATAGAAGATAATTTGGATGAATCTTGTTCGGCTGCCGTTCGCTCTTGTGTGATTGATGCAAGCTCCGACTGCTCGTTAGCAAATATCGTCGCAGGTATCAGCATGCTCATGACAATCATTACAGCGAGCACATGTAGGAAACGCGTTCGTAGCATGGACATCCCTCCCCCATTACTCTATGGGTTTAGGAATTGAAATAGAACGTGCAGTGAGTACATCGCTGCATTCCTTTTACATATCATTGAAGTTCTCACAGCTAGCTTTGATTTCACCTATTCAACGGTATTGACTTTCATTCCTGTATCCAGCTTAGGGACGGTCCTTTTGATCGTATTCCAGCAGCTCGATCAGTATCTTCAAGTCTTGCACAGTATCCATTACTGCATATCGCCCACCATGAAATACTCCAGTCTGTTCTACAGGCATTCCCTTCGCTTCCATATCCGCTTGCTGTCCATGAATATCCTTCACCACAAATGCAATATGATGCGGACCTTCGCCCTTCTCATCCAAATGGTTTCGCCACGAGCTCGGATGATGGTCAGGCTCAATAAGCTCCAGTTGAAGTTGATCTAGATGAAAGAATGCTATCTTAGCTCGTGCATTCGTATTCGTTCCTTTATAGTTTGTTTTCGATTGCTCTGGTGCCCCTGTCCAAAACCATTCAGGCTGTTCCATTCCGAAAAAGGCTGCGTATGATGCAAGCGTCTTTTCGATATCATGAACCACGATGGCGATTTGTGCGATCATGTTTGACCCTGATGAATGTTTCATATTCATGTTCTCCTCCTTCAATACAAAACTTTATTAATAGCAGATCAATCAAGTTGAATCGAAATTCAAAACCCTATCTATCCTGCTTAACTTCGTCACAAGAAAAAAAGAAAACAACAGCAGGCTATTGAGCCAAACTGCTGTTCTACCTTTGATCTTGGTGCTTTCCTTGAAATAACAACCCTTGATTACAATGACATTTTCCTCTCCAAGCGTTCACGGTACATCCAAGCAGCCAAAGCCGCGGCAGCACTCAACCCTGTCAGCACACTTGTAAACACCGCTACTTCCCTTACATGTTCATAAAGTGGAGCAGGCAGCCAAGGGAAAATATCGTATGTATAATCCAAAATATCATTTAGCCAGGTCCACGCTGCTGCAACACCAATTGCGACAGCCCCAAATCGGAACAATCTAACAAACAAAAGTGCTTCGACTGCCATTGCCAAATGAGAAGCAACAAGCATCCAATCCTGCCAGATCAGCGATTCGCCATGATACGCGCCGGCAAAGATAATGGCACAAGCCCAAACGCCATATTTGACAGACGTTACGACAGCAAGCGCCTCGATGATGACCCGAACATAATAAAGAGGCCCCTGTGTCTTTTTATGCCCGCAAATAAGGAACAAGATCGCCAGCGTAAAAAACAAGCTAGCCGTCGGACTATCCGGCACGAAGATGATTTGCCACTTCAAATCATGCTCCCATGTATACTTCAATTGCCCCCCATACCAGTAGTACCCGTATATCGTACCTAGCAAATTGCTTATGAAGAGAGTCCACAGTACCCAACGCTGCGACAAGAATGAACGGCTCCAAAAAAATGACAAACGCAACCTTACACCTCCATAATGTCCTCCAACCTTTATGTACCATCATACCGCTCTTGTTAAAAAAAATACAGCCTGACCGATCATACGGCCAGGCTTGCATTATTTATTCTGTTGATGACTTCTGCTTGGCAAGCCATGCAGCGATGCTTGTAATCTCATCTTCGGTTACACCCGCAGCAAGTGCCTGCTCATACTGTGCTTTCATAGGACCTTCATGCAGCACTTTAAGAATATCATCTTGGGATAAGCTGTCCCCTAGGCCTCGAAGGCTAGGTCCCACACCGCCTTTGAGATCGGTGCCGTGGCAGCTTAAGCAGCCGGCTTTCTTCATCAGTTCCATCGCCGGATCGTCTTTATCCACAAGCGCAATCTCTTGATTCGGCTTCGGCTGGCCTGTAGGCTTGCCTTCCATGGCAGCCTCACGCGCCTTCTCCTCACGCTCGATATGCTCCGGAATGATATTCAGCTCTTTCAATTCGTGCTGGTATTCATTCCAAGCTGTCTTCGTCAAGAAGACCACTGCAATCAAAGATACAATCATCATGGAGCTTGCAATCGGACGGCGGTAGAAGCGGCGCTCTTTGCCAGTATCAAGGAATGGCGCCAGCATTAAAGCTCCGAAGGCGATTCCAGGAATGAGCACGGTGCCGAACACGACATAGCTTCCTGATGCATATGGATATTTCAAAAATTGATATAAGAACAAGAAGTACCAATCTGGGATAGGAATAAAGCCTGTGTTGTTTGGATCGGCTGGGTAGCCTAGAGGTGCAGGTTCTGAGATGGTCAATACTAAGAAGGCAACTAGCGCGACACATCCTACCATCCATTCTTTAAGCAAGAAGTTAGGTATGAATGCTTCAGACTTTCCCGGAAAAGCAGAATAGTCTGGCTGAAGCAGTGGGTTCACTCTTTTCTTTACACGAGAATCACCCACATAAATGACTTTCTCTTTCGGTGAATGTCCATGTGACATCTAACGCTCCTCCTCTCTTATAGCGGTCCCGAAATGCCTTGTCGGCGGATCATAATAAAGTGAGCACCTAACATGGCTAATAGTGCCGCTGGCAGGAAGAAGACGTGAATCGCGAAGAACCGGGTCAATGTCTGAGCCCCTACAATCTCACCGCCCTGCAGCAATTCCTTCACGTAAGGCCCGATATAGGGAACAGTGTCCGCAATCTCCATACCAACCTTTGTTGCAAAGTACGCTTTGTTATCCCATGGCAGCAGATAACCGGTGAAGCCAAGGCCCAGCATGATAAAGAAGATCAGCATGCCGACAACCCAGTTCATCTCACGAGGGGCCTTATAGGAACCCGTGAAAAATACGCGAAGCGTATGTAAGAACATCATAACAATAACCAAGCTTGCTCCCCAGTGATGCATCCCGCGAACGATCTGGCCAAAGGCCACCTTCGTCTGCAGATACTCTACACTGTAGTATGCATTAATAATATCCGGTACATAATACATGGTAAGGAACATGCCGGATAGAATCTGGATGACCGTAATGAAGAACGTCAGGCCGCCGAAGCAATATACGAAGGCCGAGAAGTGATGCGCAGGGTTAACGTGCTCTGGCACCTCATGGTCAGCCACGTCTCTCCACATCGGCGTAATATCAAGACGCTCGTCAATCCAGTTGTACACCGTTTTAAACATCTGTCTTTACGCCTCCTTATTGGACCCTTGTATTCGATTGCTTGCTGCCCAAATAAACAAAGCCGTCTTCGCTCACCTTGACCTTATACTCATCAAGCGGAGCACGGGCTACAGCCAACTGCTTGCCTTCTTTGGTATAGTGCGCACCATGACAAGGGCAGAAGTATTGGTCTTTGAATTTCTCATTGTTGTTCCATGATACTGTGCATCCCAAATGCTTGCATGTAGGTGACAAAGCGAGTATTCCCTTTTCATCCTTGCATATCCAAGCTGTCATTGTAGGCTTGCTCTCGTACCAGCCATCGACCTGCAAGACTTCGAAATTGAACTCCTGCGGCTCAGCAGTCAGCTTGCTTACTTCAACAACCTTGACATAATCCGAATCGGTCTTCTTCTGCAGCAACGGGTCTACTGCAAAGCGAACCATTGGCAATGCCGCTCCGCCGATCATGAAAGCGCTTGCCCCACCTAACGTGTAAGAAAGAAATTGTCGACGTGACATTTCTTTACGTGCCGTCGGTCCGTGAGGATTGTGCTCGTTCTCATGCGGTTTGCTCATCGTCTCTTACCCCCTTTACCCAACCGTTCTTGCAGCTTAGCGTGATCATTATCACATCATAACTAGGACATTCCTATAATATCCCAGCCCCTAAACACCGTCAAGAATTTACCAATTAATTTGGCAACTTTAGCCATGCACCTTCATAGAAATGTTGGTATTTTGTCACAATTGTTCACTGAATTGTGAACGATTCCACAGCTCTTCCACTTGTTTTCGGACTTGTCTCTCATCTGAAGCGCTCCCATTGCCGCTTGGCGCTAATACCAAATCAATCGCTTCACAGGATTCTCCCGGAAGCTTGTTCCAAATGCTCATTACCACAACATGCCGAAAGCCGTACTGCTTCAACTGTTTAGCCACTTCATCCAATCGTCTCCACTCAGATCGAATGTCAGATTCATTAACATAGTGATAGGCTGGGTACGTCACTGTCCTGCCCATAAACGGAACTTCGATCAAGTCAAGAAAATCTCGCAACTGCTCCAGCTTGTTTACCGCTTCAAAGGGAGCCTCATTCCCGGACATCCCTGTAACGGGTATGACGCAAGTGTCCAAGTAAGGCTTTAGCTCTTGCCATGATTGCTCTGTAATTTCACTGAATTTCATGTTGTCGCCTCCACAATTTTCCTATTGCCTTTCCCTTATTATACTTGTCCCGAAAAAAAAATGAAGAACCACTTATCGGTTCTTCATTGCAATGTTTTCAATTCATTGGTCAACATCCGGAACGCCGCTTCATCTCCGGCTGCTAATGCTTCGTCAATGGCGACGTAAATCTTGTTCGTCCGATGCTTCTTGATCGCATCGTCCCATACCATCTCAGCGGTTAAGCTCAGCATGGCTTCATACGTTTCTTTCATTTTGTCCATAGGATGCACCCTCCAAACCTTAACGATTAAGAGATCCTATATTCCTTTCCCTTCAACACATAACTATCCGTTGTACGCTTCATCCGTAGTAAATCCTCTTCTGTCAGCTCGCGAACAACACGAGCAGGTGTGCCTAAAGAAAGGGTATAGGCCGGTATCTTCGTGTTTTCGGTTACTACCGAACCTGCCCCTATTAAAGCATATTCACCGATGTCTGCCCCGTTCAGTACAATAGCCCCCATGCCGATCAATGTACCTTTGCCTATGCGGCAGCCATGTACGATAGCGCCGTGTCCCACAGACACGTGATCTTCTATGATTAGAGGCTGATTCGTATTGACATGCCCTATCACACCATCTTGAATGTTGACGCGATCGGCAATATGAATAGGTGCCAGGTCACCACGGAGTACCGCGTTAAACCATACAGTCGACTCTTGACCGATAGTAACCTCTCCGATGATCTTCGCTCCTGCTGCGATATAAGCAGAGGAAGCGATTATTGGTTTCTTTCCTTGATATGGTATAAACATCCGCAACCCTCCAGCCTCCCTGTTCCGATTATGTCGCACATGCTGCGCATAACAGAGCAGGAAAAAGTTGGTCTCATCTTAGCAAGCAGGTTACGGCTTGTCAACGACAAGCGAGATCTTCTCTTCATGTGGAACATAGATGTCCTGAATCAATGTTTGACCACGCTTCGTAATCAGCACAGAAGCTCCATATTCAGGATCTTCTCCGTAACGAAGCAATCCTAGGTGAATCATCATCTTAAGAATACGCTGTCCAAGAATGGATTCTGGCGTATCATAATAAAATGGCCTGACATATGGAACTAAGGTTTGCTGCAGCGATTCTGTCGTGGTCCATTTCTCTGTGCAGCGCTGTATCCAGTGGACAAGCGACAACAGATTCGGAATCGCGTTCTTGTAGAGCTTGAGCCAAAAGCGATACACGGGTTGAAGCGCTTCATATGCCGCACCTTGTGTAAGGCGTTCTTCTCCGGCCGCCGTTAAGTTCAGACAGCCATTGCCTTCTTCGATCCAGCCCCGATAAAAGGCATAGTCATAAATAAGAGAGAGTCGATCCGGATAGTTATGAAATCTCCTTCCATAACCAAATCTCCATTCCCCCTTGGCAATTACCGGCTCTCGAACAGCGAGCTGCTCCAGCAGCTGCTGCTGCGAACGCTTGTACATAACCCCTTCGCTGCTTAATTGGACCATCTCTTGATCGATATAGCGAAGCAAGAAGATAATATCTTCTCCTAAGCGCCCATCTTCGTCTCGGTAGGCCTCTGGACTAGGGACCACATGCAATTGCTCTTTGAATCGCTGGTGAAGAACATCTCTGAACCTAAGCTTCAAATCTGAGGGAATATGCAGCAAATACTTCGTCTGCTGCGTGCATCCATTAAACAACCAACCACTGTGCTTGAATTTAAGGATTGTATCCCTAGGGTTAAACACCTGACTCGAATTCGGGTCAGAATCAAATCGAGCTTGCTGTACACGCGCAATCAACTCTTCGATGCTGAAGAAGCCTTGCTGGTCGAACAGGAGCGAATTCAAAAAGCGTGTTTCTTCAATCGACATCTTGCTCACATGCTGCTCAAACAATTCTTTTCTGCCAAGCTCTAATAGAATCGATTGAATCAATTCATGCTTGGAGTTTATATTGCATTCGCACTCATATTGCTGAGCAATTCGTGCTAGCTGTTGAATATCCGCATAGCTCAGCATATCCGCCAAGTTCATTGTTCACCCCCACTCTACTCGATGGCGAGCCATATCATGTTGTACAGTATCCATTATTGGAATTTTCGTTTCATTTATACGAGTGGACTGGAAAACTTTTAATTATTCTATGAAAACCAAAAAAAGCGCGCCCTATAATAGGGCACGCTTCGAATGGATTGATATCTTCCATTTATGATTCTACATGTGCTGAACAGTTGAATAATAGCGGCTTCCAGCCAGCGTCGGATCGTTCGATGACGGTAAAGGACAAATTCCCGATATGACCACTGCATTCTTCGCCAAATAAGGAGATAAACAGCTGTGCAAGCCAGCTTCCATGAGATACAATCAGTACATTCTGATCCCGTGTGCGCTCGGCAATCTGCTCTAAGGCTGCCGCTGCTCGTTCTCTAAGCTCTGCATCACTCTCTTGGCCAAGCGCCTGGGAACGCCAATCCGCTCCCCACTTTTCCTCTCGTTCTGCTGCCGTGGTTCCTTCAACAACGCCAAATGCTCGTTCTAACAAGCCTTCATGAGGTTCGAGCAGCGGTAGTCCCAGCTCAGCAGCAATAATTGTTGCTGTCTCTTCCGCTCGCTTCAAGCCGCTAGAAATGACAAGATCAAAATTATAATCCTCGTCTTTAAGACGATGTGCAAGCAGCAGTGCCTGTTCCCGACCTCGATTATTCAGCGGGATGTCCGTCTGACCTTGAATGCGCCCTGCCGCGTTCCAATCTGTTAATCCATGTCGAACCAAACCAATTCGTTGATGCTTCATCTTGTTCTCCTACTGCATATAGTCTGCTCACCTTTGTCTACAAGCGCACTCTATCCTTATCGAATGCTAACTTCGGACTCGAGTCAGCCAATTGACAAGCAATAGAGTAGCAATAATGCCGATAAGCGATAGTGCGATCCAATACCCAGGTATGGTAGGTGCCACATGCAGCAAGAATGGTTCGCTTGTACCTGCTCCCGGCAGTTCAATCTGAATCGCATTCGGACTCGTCTCTCCTGCAATCGCGGTTGGAACAAGCCCTGTAGTGGGAATACTAGGAATCTCTTGATCAGCTCGAACCGCAAGCACAACGATACTGCATATAAAGATGGACACACAAAATGCAATAATGCCAGCCAGCTTATTGCGAAGCAGCGGACTCATCCGGTAGCCTCGACGCTGCACAGGCATCAGCCAGCCACTTTCGTTATAAATTCGCTCCATGACAAGCTCGGGTCGGAATGAGGAGGACACTTCCAACTCGTTCTCCTCTTCATCCTCCCAGTCAATCAGCGATTCGTCCCATTCTTCACTTGCCGCCCATATTCGGTACTGCTCCGCACAAGCTTCGCATTCCAGCAAATGTTCCTCAATCGCTAGACGTTGCGGATCGTCAGCAGGCATACCAGCATATTCCGGTAACCACTCGAGCGCTTCCGCACACTCCATCCTACCGTCATCCCTTCAATCCGGGCTCCGATACATATCCTTCCAGCTGCACCTTGATGCTAGCACGCGCTCGGAACAGCAGTGATTTCACTGAGCTTACGGTCTGTCCAAGCTGCTGCGCGATCTCTTGATAGTCCAATTGATCGTATTCTCGGAGAATGAGAGCCGATCTCTGCTTCTCTGGGAGATTGTTGATCGCTTGGCGCACAAGGTGAACCTTTTCGTTTCTAAGTAACGCATTCTCAGGCACAACTTCACTCGGCGCTTCCGGAACAATGCTGTAATCCTCATCAAGCGATACTTGAATGCTGCGCTGCTTTCTCAGCTCGCTTAGAACGGTATTCCGGGCAATCGTGTAAAGCCACGTAGAGAATGAAGCTTCCGCTTCACGGAACGTATGTAAACTTCGGAACGCCTTATAAAATGTATCTGCACATAAATCTTCAGCCAATAATTCCAGCTGGGTATTCTTCAACATGTGATGAATAAATGATAAGACCTTGCGTTGATAGCGGGTCATTAATTCCGCGTAAAGATCTATATTGCCTTCCTTAATCTCGCGAATAATATGGGAATCCGTCATGGATTGCAATCCTCCTAAGCTTTCCATTTCGTTCCCGATACGCTACCTTAACGTGTATACTTCATAAGAGGGTAAAAAGTTGCGGATCGGATTGCTTTTTATAAGGTTGAAATTCGTATAAAAAAGCATGAACCTGACAATTGATGCATAACTTTGTCAGACAATAAGGGATAATGTTATTTTATCACATGCATCTTTTCATGGACCTTAATTTTTCTTAAGAATTGGGATTGTTGGATAAACGTCCTATCCATCATACGTTGCAGACCGATGATCTAGAACGCCTATTCTGCATCATGCATTGGGTCTAACAACCGTGTAATCGAATACACGGCTGTGTTTGGCAAAAAGCAATCATACACAATAATTAACGCACCGACGAGGACATATGTTACATCCAAAATGGCTTCCATTTAACTTTTCTTCCTTACGATACCAATTCCCTATGCTACTGAATCTTCATGTTCTTTTCAATCCCTTTACCTTATGCATTTATGACAAATCAAGGACAAATGGCAATCCGATAGTGAACTGCCTTTTTAATATTGTCTAGGTTATCCTAGTATCAATGTAGAGAAAAGAACAGAGATTACTTAACAAATTAATAGGACATCTGATTGCTCAAGACCTATCCGTTTCCTATACATCTCTGATTCATAATCATCTTCTTTAGATCCAATATCACTTCTCTATCTGTTCTTTCAACATGCGACAATGGATAATCACATAAGTAACTGAGCTGCTGCTTTTTATCGGAATATGCATTCATCAGCTGGAATAACTTATACAAAGTTTTTGAATGATTGCTACTCATGCTGGAGGTGAGATGGTTTGTCCAATATTTTTGTGTCACGATCTTTAGATGAAATTCGCTTCTGGTCACGGATTATGAAGGAACACTCCCTATTTCTAAAACTCGGATTTAGATGCGAGGATACACAGCTCATTAATGAAGCAAACCAGTTTTACGCGCTGTTTGATCAACTTGAAAGGAAATCACATGACTTTACCTTAGATGCAGATCCCCAACAAATCGTACGTTTTAACACGGAAGTGCATAATGCTGCAGTACATATATGGGCATTTAAACGCAAAATATTAGGACTCGTGCTGACATGTCAAATGCCTGGTGCAAATAACTTCCCCTTGCTCATTGATCATACAAGCAGAGAAGCAAATTACTTCAGAACACGTTTGGAACAATTAAATAGCGGACAATTAGATCCTCTTCCTGATGCAATTATTAATGAAAATGTGTTCTTTCTGCGAATCATGGCTGATCATGCTAAGTTTATTGGCCACCTACTTGATCCATCGGAAAGACAGCTCGTTGAGCAAGCTCGCAACTTCAGTCACGACTTTGACCAGCTGTTATTTCAAGCAAGAGATTTAGACTCCATGCGGCCTCAATCCTTAACACAACCCTTACTTGATCAATTTTTAGATCAGAATCGTGTGTCAGTAGCCTCCCTTCGTGATTTCAAAAAAACCGCTAGAGATTTGATTGAAGCCTGCAAAATCAAAAGTATTATTCATCCTTTGCTAGCTGATCATGTATTTCGCGAAGCTGAACGCTTTCTTGAAATTATTGATTTGTTTGAGCAAAGCTTACTCCATGTACAACCGTAATCATCCAAAACATTATCGCTCCCCACACAAGGACGGTTTCCCCATCTTTGTTCATATAGACTTTCGCCGTGATCGACAAGAATTTGCAGTAATAGACTGTTGTTGTAGTTACAATACCCTGGGAGGTTGGAAATGGACCAGAACTACCTTCGACAGTTGTGTTGGTGTTGTATGAACAAATATGTTGGCATCAAAACCAACGATGGTAAATCCTACGACGGTTTTATTGCCGAAGTCGATCAAGATCATGTCATCCTTGCCGTTCCCACGGATGAGATGATGGAGCAAATGCAAGGGCAATCTGCCGAACGCGCTTCATACAGGCAATTTGGTTTTCAGCCTGGATTTTTTCCCCGCCGCCGTTTCTTTAGGCGCCGTATCCCCTTTTCAACAATAGCCGCTTTATTTCTATTGCCGTTCTTCATCTAACAAAGATCATCACTTTAGTTTAGAGCGGCATAATAAGCCGCTCTAATGGTATTCATAAAGCATAGAGTATACAAGTTTAAAGCAAATGATTAGGCATAAGCACGTTATGATAAATGCCTAAAAGAAATTAAACGATAACAAGAAGACTTGGAATTCCACTTTCCCCGTACTTACAACTTCAAATGAGGGGGTTGTACCGAGAGGCTCTACCTAATAAATCAACCTACAAAAAGTATTGAACATAACCAAAAAAAAACCGCCTACGCAATGTAGGCGGTTGCACACATCTATGTGTACAATTTGGATAGGAGTGGAGAGAAACCATACTGTACTGCTATTATAATGTATACGTTTTCAAACTGTCAATAACTTCTACTAACTTTTTTCTTCATTTTTCAAATTTTTCCGTTTCGTTCGATATTCCCCAATAAAGTGATAGAGGCTTCCCATAGGAAGCCTCCAAATACTTGCTTATACAAACACATTATAACCCATAGCAGTTAGCAGCTCATTAGATTGCTCCCAATCCTTCTCTTGACGGAAAGATAAACGAAGCACGCCTGGTACATCTTCGCGGCTCTCAATGATTTGCAAATTGCTAAGATTCAATTGATGGTTCCCTAGAAGGGTGGCAATCTTCCCGATAATACCTGGCGTATCCGGTACTTCAATGTGAAGATCATACAAGGAGTGAAGCACGCCCTTGCGGCGTTCTGGCATACGACTGCGAAAATCGCCTGATTCCTTAAATGCTTCTCGAATCCGCTCCCCATCCTCCTTCTCCAATGTCTCCATCCAGTTCTCTACAGAATGCTTCCAATCCGCAAGCAACTCCAGCACAACCTCGCGATTGTTCAGCAGGATATCCGACCAGATGACAGGATCGCTGGAGGCAATTCGCGTAATATCGCGAAAGCCGCCAGCAGCAAGATGAACATACATATCATTGTCGTCATTGTATTTCTTGACTTGATTAACAAGTGCGGATGCGACGATATGAGGCAGATGGCTGATTGCTCCTACTACTCGGTCATGCTCCACGGGATCCAATCGAATGATGTGCGCTCTCGTATATTGAAGCAGCTGAACGAGGCGCTCATACGCCTCTTCATCCACGTCATTTTCGGGTGTCAGCACATAATAAGCATTCTCAAACAGCAATGTAGAGGCCGCCTCAACGCCAGAGCGCTCCGACCCAGCCATCGGGTGTCCACCAATAAAGTGAATGCCTTCCCAAGCAAGCTCTCTTGCCTTCCTCGTTACCGACGCTTTGGTGCTTCCAACATCAGTAATTACACAACCGCGTCTAAGCGGTAAAGCACGAAGTTCTGATAATACGTTATCCAGAAGCCCTACCGGGGAGCATACAAATATTACATCCGCATCAATTACGGCCTCTTCCAGTGAGGTTGTGGCCTTGTCTACAACGCCACGCGCGACATACTTAATTGTAGATGCTTCATTTGGAGAGTATCCAACCACTGTAATGCCGGGCTTTCCCTTAAAACAAAGGGCGAGAGACCCACCAATCAGTCCCACGCCCAGAATGGCAATGTTCATGCTCATGATGTCACCTTAGTCTTCTCTAGAATTCGCTCAATCGCTGCAATGAGCCCTTCGTTCTCTTCTTTGGTCCCAACTGTCACACGCAGGTGGTTCGGATATAGTTTATGCCCGGCTCTTGTGATATAACCTTCATGCAGCAATAGCTCGAACATTTCCTTCGCTGGCATCTTCACATCGAACATAATGAAATTGCCATGTGCAGGGAAGCTCTGGATATGGAGCCGCTCGAATGCTTGTTGCAAATAAACGATGCCCTCCGCATTCTTCACCTTGCACGTTTGGACAAAGTCCTGATCCTCAATTGCTGCAATCGCAGCTGCTTGGGACATGCGTGTCGTATTAAATGGCTCGCGCACCTGATTGATAGTGTGAATCACTTCAGGGGCACCAATGCCATATCCAATACGCAGTGACGCCAACCCATAAATCTTCGAGAACGTGCGAAGCGTAATTAAGTTGTTATAGGCAGGAAGAAGCTTGAATACATCCGGGTATTCCTGATCCGTTACATATTCGCAATACGCTTCATCAAGTACAACCAAAACCTGGCTTGGAATGCGCTCCATAAAGGACACAATCTCCTGATGGCTTACGATGGTACCCGTTGGATTATTAGGATTACAAATCCATACAATCTTGGTCTTCTCGGTTACCGCTTGAAGCATGGCCTCTAGATCATGCGTGCCGTCCTTCATTGGCACTTCAATGCTGATTGCCCCTTCAATCTCCACATTATGCTTATACTGAGGGAAGGTCTGATCCGCCATAATCGTTTCATCACCTGAAACCAGATAAGCGCGGCAAATCATCAAAATGACATCATCAGAACCCGCTCCGAATATGATCTGATTCGGTTCAACCTGATAATGCTTGGCCACAGCTGAAGTAAGATCAATTGCAGCACCATCAGGATACAAATTCAACTGCTCTGCCTCAGCAAGCATCGCCTGCTTGACTTTGGATGAGGACCCATATGGATTCTCGTTCGATGCAAGCTTAATCACTTGATCAAGTCCGTATACGCGCTTCACGTCCGCGATAGACATGCCGGGCTGATATACGGGAAGATCGACTACTGAACGTTTTGGTTGCACGACAACCACCCTTTCCATATTTCCTCTAAAGGTAAGAGTTTACCAAATTATGATTTCAATTGTCGCACAAATTGTGAAATTTGCAAGACCCCATCTTGAGCTGTGCTCGGATCTTGCAGCAGCGGTATGCATTCTTCGACCTTGCGGACGATCGCACTGCCTACAATAACGCCATCACAGTGAGGTCGGAATCGCTCAACATGCTCGGGCTTGGAGATCCCAAAGCCAACGGCAATCGGCAGCGCTGTCGAGCCTCTTACTTCATCAAGGAAGCGATCCACCCGCTCGTCGAAGCTGTCTCTCATCCCTGTGACCCCTAGTGTGGATACACAATAGATAAAGCCTCTTCCCTGCTCAACAATTTTTGCTACCCGCTCCTTTGATGTTGGAGCAACAAGCGGAACAAGATGGATGCCGTGTCGATCTGCGATTACTCTAATCGGATCACTTTCTTCAATAGGAAGATCCGGAATGATCACGCCGCTAACCTCATGTGCCGCCATTGCTTCGAAGAATCGCTCTAGCCCATATTGAAGCACAGGATTAAAGTACGTAAACAAAACATAAGGAATCTGAGCGCCCGCAAGGCGTGCTTGTTTAGCAAGCTTCATTCCGTCTTCAACGGTAATCTGATGCTTCAACGCTCGTCCTGAAGCTCGCTCGATAACCGGACCATCGGCTAGCGGATCAGAATAGGGTATGCCGAGCTCTATCAGATCTGCGCCCGCCTTTTCCAGCTCCAAGAGCAGTTCAAGGGTAATCTCCTTAGATGGATCGCCTACTGTGATAAAAGGAATCATCGCTGTTTCTCCGCGCTCACGAAGAGATGCAAACGTTGTATCAATACGATTCACGCTCATTGCTGCTCCACTCCTTCCAGTGCTTGCATAATGGTACCTACATCTTTATCTCCTCTGCCGGATAAGCATACGACAATAATATTCTCCGGATCCAGCTCAGGCGCTACCTTCACGCAGTGAGCCAGTGCATGAGAAGATTCAAGCGCCGGCAGTATGCCCTCTGTGCGGCAGAGCAGTTGGAGAGCTTCAAGAGCTTCCGCATCCGTAACAGACACATATTCTGCTCGCTTCACATCCTTCAAGTGCGAATGCTCAGGCCCAACCCCAGGATAATCCAATCCAGCTGAGATGGAATGAGCAGGTTGAACTTGCCCGTATTCATCCTGCAGCAGATAGCTAAGGGAACCTTGGAATACACCTGGTCTGCCCAAGGTCATCGTTGCCGCATGCTCTTTTGTATCGATGCCTCTGCCAGCCGCCTCAGCCCCGATTAAACGCACCTCTTCATCAAGTATGAACGGGTAGAACATGCCCATCGAGTTGCTGCCACCGCCTACTGCAGCGATACAGACATCTGGAAGACGGCCTTCCGCCTCCAAGATTTGCTTTCTCGTTTCGTCTCCTATAATGCGCTGGAAATCGCGGACAATCATCGGATATGGATGAGGTCCTACGACAGAGCCCAAAATGTAAAAGGTATCTTCAACATTTGCAACCCAGTAGCGAAGCGTCTCATTGCCTGCATCCTTTAAAGTACGCGTACCTGACGTTACTGGAACTACTTCTGCTCCAAGCAGACGCATGCGAAATACATTGAGTTCCTGGCGCTTCATATCTTCTTCGCCCATAAACACCTTGCACTCCATGCCGAGCAATGCTGCAACCGTCGCTGAGGCCACGCCATGCTGACCCGCGCCTGTCTCTGCGATAATTTTGGTTTTGCCCATCCGTTTGGCCAACAATGCTTGGCCAATCGTGTTGTTGATCTTATGAGCACCCGTATGGTTAAGATCTTCGCGCTTCAAGTATATCTTTGCTCCACCAAGCTGTTTGCTTAGTCTTTCAGCATAATAGAGTGCTGTTGGCCGTCCTGAATAATGTTTGAGCAGATGAATAAGCTCTGCTTGGAACTCTGGGTCAGCCGTATGCTTCTTATAGGCCTCCTCAAGCTCCATGAGCGCGTTCATGAGTGTCTCTGGAACGAATCGTCCTCCAAAGGAGCCGTAGCGTCCTGCTGTATCAGGATATGGATAAGTTAGTACTGGATTGGTCATGGCTTCTCACCCTTTCGATGAATTGTTTCACTTTTTCGATATCTTTTACGCCTTTGGTCTCTACACCGCTTGATACATCTACTCCATCCACAGGATATTGAAGCAATGAAGCAACGTTGTCAGCGGTCAATCCGCCAGCAGCATAAAGTGGCACATCCATTTCTCTTATCTGCTCTGCTATTAGGGGAATCAGCTCCCAGCGGAAGGACTTGCCGCTTCCCCCTCCATGCACGGGGTCATGCGTATCCAGCAAAAGACCGCTTATTGCATGTTTGATGTGATTTACTTTTGCCAAGGCTCCAGCTTGCAGCTTCTCGCTAATAGCCCCATCTGACGATAGATGTTCCACTGATTGTGCAATGGGTACCGTTACCCAAATATCCACGCCGTAGCGTTCTCTTACAGTAGGAATCCAAGTGACGTCCTCCGGTAGATGAAATTGCACAGCATGAAGCGGCACCTGCTTCAACACATCACTGAGTTCCTGCTCACTCGTGCACCCAAATACGCCGACATATTGTACGGATGAGCCGCAGGGCTCTGCTTGAAGACTTTCAATAATACGAGCCGCTCCTAGCGGATCAATCTGACGTTTGCTTTTCGTAAATACAAAGCCCATATAATCTGGTTTTAATACCGCCACTTGGCTCGCAATGCCAGTTGTAGTGATTCCGCAAATCTTCACCTTCATTGCTCGATCCCTCATTTATCGCTGGTTGCAATCGTTGTCGCTTCATTCACCTTCAGGCCGCCCATAAGGTCAAGGACGCCTTCTGTAACATTTGGCTGTCTCATAAAATGTTCTCCGATCAATACCGCATCGACACCCTCCTCAGCAAGCCGTGTCATATGGGAAGGAAGATGAATTCCACTTTCACTAACCGTTACAACCTTGCGAGTAATGTTGGACAGCAGTCGATACGTCTGCTCAATATCGGTCTCGAATGTTTTTAGATTGCGATTGTTAATCCCGAGCAGTTCAACACCATCCAGCTGCTGTACACGATCAAGCTCCTCTTCATCATGAACCTCGATTAACACTTCCATTCCTGTGCTTGATGCCAAGTGAATGAATTGCTGCAGCTCTCGATCAGTCAGAATAGCCGCGATCAGCAGCACTGCATCTGCCCCGATTAATCTGGCTTCAATAATCTGCTCTTCGCTGATGATGAACTCCTTGCGAAGCAGCGGAAGGTTAACGGCATGCCTAACTTGCTTGAAAATGTCCACGCCGCCTTGAAAATATTGAACATCGGTTAGTACAGACAAAGCGTCGGCTCCAGCTTGCTCATAGCATTGGGCTATGCTTATCGGATCAAAATCTGTCCGGATTAGCCCCTTGGAGGGCGAGGCCTTCTTCACTTCTGCAATCAGCCCGACCTCACGATGCTTCTCACTTGTCAATGCAGCTTTGAAGCTCGTGCAGGGCGGAAGCTTTGCGATGATCTCTTCCGCTTCCTTCCGATCAAACACGCTTCGCAGCTGGCGTACCTCTTCTTGCTTCGTCTTCACTATGCGATCAAGAAACATGGCTAAGTCCCCCTGACGTTTCAATCCATTGCTCCAGCTTGCTTTGTGCCTTGCCTGAGTCGATCGCATCCGCGGCTATTCGCACGCCCTCTCGAATGCTGTCAGCTTGCCCAGCTACATAGATACAAGCTGCTGTGTTGGCGAGTACAATGTCTCGAATCGCTCCGCGCTCACCTTGAAGCACACGATGCATCAGCGAGGCATTCAAGGTAGCGTCACCTCCCAGCACTTCCGTCAGCGGCTGCGTTCGAAGCCCAATATCCTCCGGAGTCAACTCATAGGTCGTAACTTCACCATGCCGCAGCTCGCTTACTCGCGTGGGTGCGGACAAGCTGATCTCATCAAGCCCATCCTCGCTAGATACAACCATCGCCCGCTTCAATCCCAACTCCCTTAATACAGCAGCAACCGTCTCCGTGCGAGAGTGGTCATAGATGCCAAGAAGCTGCCGATCCGCTCCCGCAGGATTCGTTAATGGTCCCAGCATATTAAAAATTGTGCGAACACCGAGCTCTCTTCTCGGTGCGGCCGCATGCTTCATCGCAGGATGGTACACCTGCGCGAACATAAAGCAGATTCCGATCTCATCCAAGCATTTCGCCGCCTGCTCGCTCGTAAGGTGAATGTTGACGCCAAGCGCCTCAAGCACATCGGCGCTTCCTGCTTTACTCGATGCTGAGCGGTTGCCGTGCTTGGCAACGCGAACCGATACCGAGGAGGCGATAATCGCAGATAATGTAGAGATATTAAACTTGTGAATGCCAGACCCTCCTGTGCCGCACGTATCGAGCAATTGTTCTCGATTGGTCTGAACCAGATTGCATTTGCTTCTCATCGCTTCGGCAAACCCTGTGATTTCTTCTACCGTTTCACGGTTTAAGCGAAGCGCTGCTAAAATAGCCCCGATCTGGGCGGACGTTGCATGGCCATCCATAATGTCTTCCATCACTTGCCGTGCTTCTGCTCTCGCTAAGTGTTCTCCCATCACGACGCGCGAGAGCGCTTCTCGAATACGTGTATCTTGATTCATCCCAAGATCCCCCTCTCCATATTGTCCATAGGTGATTCCAGCACCATAAAATAATCTTGATTGACTTGAGAGAATCGTTGGAGTGGGAAACTTCTTGGCGCATGAACACAACTCTCTTTTGCCTTCATTCCAAACATCTGCTCAGCAGTGTGTACGATGTGAAGCAGCGATCTTGCAGCATCCATCAACTGCTGGGCTTTCGCTTCCGGGGCATCGTCAGTGTTTATTTGCAGACCAGCTTGAACATATGCCTTGCCATATTTGAACACGATATTGTTCTGAACGGTACAAAAGTCTGGCTTATTGCTAAAGCTTATATAACCAACAGCTCCTCCATACATTCCTCTAGCATGATGCTCAAGCTGTGAGATCATATTCAGCGCAGCTGCCTTAGGATTGCCAATCGCCTCTTCACTCGGAAAATGGGTGGACAAATCAGCGATAAAGTCCTTTTTCTGGTCTGTCTTGGCGTATCCTGTGGCCCCATGCAAGCCTGCAGCATCAGAACTAGGCTTCATGAAGGAGGCTTCGGAAGAACCCATAATCGTCTCATCTGCCAGCTTCAATAGATACATATAGGCGGATGGTTTGGATCTACGCAGCATTCGATAGGCATCTAACGGATGCACTTTAGTGGAGCATTCCAAGCGCTGCGAGACCACAACCTTGGTTATCTCGCCTTGAGCAATGCTCTCTTGCGCTTGTTTGATCTTTACGGTTAGTGCTGCTTGTGTATTATCCTGATCGTCAATAGATGCGCCCTGTTGCCGTTCCAATCGGTGTATCGAGCGTTTCTGCTTCAAGTGGTTCATTCCAGCGATGATGGTTCGTTCCAATTGAAGAAGCCGCTTGCTCGCAGCTTCATAGCTTGCTTGAAGCTCTTCGTCAGTGACACCTTCAGGAAGATGAATATTCACGATCATTCGCATCTCTTGATGCAGATGATCGAACACAATCAATTGATCACAAAACATGAGCTGAAGATCGCTAATATTCAGATCATCCAGGGTGTGTCTTGGCGAGCTTGCCAATTGCTGAACCAGATCGTATCCCAAATACCCTGCCACTCCCGCGGTTAAAGGCGGCAGCTCTGGCAGCGCAGGACTGCGATATGCCTGCAGCAGCTGACGCAGGGCGCTGGTTAGATCCTCATCCAGAGTCTGCTGCTGATCTCCTTCTTGTAGAAATAGCACCCCATTCTTCCCCCTTAGGATAAGGAATGGAGCCATGCCGATGTAAGAATATCTGCCCCACGTTGTTCCGTTCTCAGCGCTCTCCAGCAAAAATGCATAGCGTTCCTGCTTGAAGCACTGATACACGCGAATCGGAGTTTCCATATCTGCGAGCATCACACGTGAGATGGGAATCACGTTGTATTCTTTTGCTAGTTCCATCACTTGCTCCATTGACGGATACATGATCTTCACTCCTTCTCTCTCAACCGTCTGGTGAGAAAAATGAAGCAGAGGGTAATAAAAAAAGCCTCTACCAAAGTAGAGGCTTCATTTCACACGATATGAGTAGATCGCAATAGCAAGCAGAAAGTAGGTATGATTCAAATAAGAGATTCGTATTCAAATGAATACAGCTATCCCGCGAATCGGCTTCTGCTGCCTGCGTAATTATTCCGTTAACTCAACTCTGCTCTACTCAACTCATCTAAAACTCTGCTCAACTCTGCTAATGCCACTATACACCATATCAAGTTTGATCGTCAATCCGCAATTTGAATGAATCCAAAGCCTCATTATCCACGCAAGACGAAGCAGGGCTGAAGCTGTATTATGCGATTAAACCGTCTTCCGATTGACCAGATCAGGCCTTAGCTTCGCGGCTTCATTCAAATAGACATGTTGAATGTCGGCTTGACCTTTTGTTGTATTCACATGAAGCATAATGCGTACGCACAGCGGCAGACTGCCGGGAACCGGCATTTCAACCGAACACATAATCGGTACAAGCTCCCATCCTGGAAGGGAACGAACGGCCACTGCCGGGAAGACCGCATCAATATCCTCTGTTACGGTAATCCATATGCTGGCGATGAATTCAGGCTCAATGCCATTTTGCTCTACAATTTGATGCAAGAGCTCTGTTGTCGCTTGGAGAATCTCTTCACGATCATTAGCTGTGACCGTTGTAGCTCCACGTACTCCTCTAACAAGCATCATCCTCGTGCTCCTCCTTTCAGCTCGTCTACGATCTCACGCACGAGTGCGACCGGCACATCGCGCCGTATCTCAACCTTCCCTATTGCTGTAGGAACTACGAAGACCATCTCGCCCTCGCTAAATTTTTTGTCATGCATCATGGCTGACATGATATCCTCTGTATCGTAGGAAGCTGGTATCTGGGTAGGAAGTCCAAAGGCTTCGATCATCCGACGCGTGTACGGGAGGATATCCGCTGCTTCGCCTAGCCGTTCTGCCAGCATCGCTGAACCGATCATGCCAATCGATATCGCTTCGCCATGCAGCAGCTCGCCGTATTGCCCTACGGCTTCTAATGCATGACCTATCGTATGTCCGAGATTAAGAATGGCGCGCAGATCCTGCTCCCGCTCATCCTTGGATACAACCTGAGCTTTCACCGCGCAACCAGCATAAAGGCCATATTGAAGCACTTCTTCCCGAAGAGACAGCAGTTCATCTGCATGCTCAAGACACCAATCTGCAAAGCGCTGATCCCAGATCAGTCCATGCTTAAGCATCTCCGCAAGGCCTGCTCTCACCTCCCGCAATGGGAGGGTTAAGAGCGTGCTTGTATCATAGACGACCATCTCGGGTTGATAGAAGGCGCCAATAATATTTTTGGCAAGCGGATGGTTGACCGCAACCTTGCCGCCAACACTGCTGTCATGAGCCAGTATCGTGGTCGGTACCTGAATAAAGCGCACACCTCTCATATACGAAGCCGCGACAAAGCCAGCTAAATCCCCGACAACGCCCCCGCCAAGCGCAACAACCGCAGATTTGCGATCTAGTCCTGCTTCTAGCGCTGTCGTTATGCAAGCCTCCAGATGAGAAAGCGACTTGGAGCTCTCTCCTGCTGGCACAACATGCACAGCAACACGATATCCAGCAGCTTCAAGCGATTGTTTGGCTGTGCTAAGATGCAGTGCTTCTACATGTGTATCCGTAATGATCATCATCGGACTTTTCGTGGACAGCTGCTTGCTAAGACAAAGCTCCCCAAGACGTTCAACCAGCTTGGAGCCAATCCAGATCGGATAGCTTCGGTCTCCAAGCTCTACGCGCAGCTCCGCTGCTTGCAATTGCTCATTTATATGCATAGCGCTCACCTAGTATTGAGAGATTTGTTCAAGGTAGTGATTTAGGTTAGCTTGAATTTCTTCCATGGAATCGCCGCCAAACTTCTCAAGAAAGGCTCTGGCCACTTCCCAGGCAACAACGTGCTCCATGACAACACTTGCTGCAGGCACGGCGCACGCATCCGATCTCTCTACTTGAGCTGTAAAGGCCTCACGCGTATCAATGTCTACGCTGCGGAGCGGCTTGTACAGCGTCGGTATAGGCTTCATCACACCGCGAACCACGATCGGCATGCCATTGGTTGTGCCTCCCTCGAAGCCGCCAAGGCGATTCGAGGCGCGAGTATAACCCGTTCCTTCATTATACTCAATCTCATCATGCACTTGAGAGCCGCGGAGCTTGCCTGCTTCAAAGCCAATGCCGATCTCCACCCCTTTAAAGGCATTAATCGACATCACCGCTTGTGCAATCCGTCCATCCAGTTTACGGTCATATTGTACATAAGTGCCCAAACCAACGGGCACGCCTTCAATGATGCACTCCACGATTCCGCCGATAGAGTCTCCTTCTGCTTTGATCTGATCAATATAAGCTTCCATGCGAGCTTCCGTGTCCTTATCGACAACCCGAACGGAGGATGCTTCGGTACGTTCAATCAGCTCATCAATGCCAAGCTGATGCGGTGGAGCCTCGATCTCGCCGATGCGAATCACTTGGCCAGCAACCTTAATGCCAAACGCCTGCAAAAACTGTCTCGCGATCGCACCGACAGCAACGCGGGCAGCAGTCTCACGAGCGCTCGAACGCTCAAGAACATTGCGCAGATCCTTCAAATTATACTTCAGACCGCCGTTAAGGTCGGCATGTCCTGGACGCGGGCGATGAACTCGGCGCTTCTCCTCATCCGTCCCTTCCATTGGCTCTACGTTCATAATCTTCGTCCAATGTGTCCAGTCATTATTCTCGACGACAAGCGCAATCGGCGCTCCCGTTGTGCGACCGTGGCGTACACCGCCTACAATTTGCGCTGTATCCTTTTCAATTTGCATGCGCCGTCCGCGTCCGTAGCCTTTTTGGCGGCGGTGCAATTGGAAATTCAATTCTTCAAAGTCAATGGTCAAGTTGCTTGGCATGCCTTCGATAATGGCAGTCAATTGAGGACCATGTGTCTCTCCAGCTGTTAAGTATCGCAAACTCACAGTAACTCCCCCTATTACTTTGCCGCTGTAAATGGCTAAATTTCCAAAACTCTTTTGCTCATTATAGTATAGCAGTTAACGTTTGACAAGAAAGCAAAAACACGCCGCCATCGCATGCAATGATGCTTTGGGACGTGTTTTATCATGAAGTAGCACGATAAAGAACGAAGTTCTGAGCTAGAACGAGCGTTTGTTAATTGTCAAAGCGGCCTCTCGCAGACACGATGAACTCATGCTCTGACTGGACCGAGGACAAAAGTTTTGCATAAGACCACTCGTACTGCTGTCTAAACTCGCGATCATATCTCCACTCCTCTACACAGCGCTCCATCGGACATAGTTCAAGCCCCAAAATCTGTGCACATTCCTGAAGAGACAGAAGCCCTTTTCGATACGCTGAGATGACTTTTGCCTTATCCAAGCTGATTACCTCCGTTGATGTCAACTCATCGGTCGTCCTAAGGCTCCCCCTCCTTTTTCAAGAACGAATCCCGATACCCCTAGTATTCGTCTTTCGCTAGATTCTATACTCCCCTTACTTCTTCCGATAGAAAAAAGTCTCCAGAGATTCTAGGTTGTACTGGGAGGGATTGAAGATTTGCTCGGTGCTGCCTACAAACAGCACACCTCCTGGCCTCAGCGCCTGCGAGAATCGCATATATAATTCCTGCTTCGCTTCTTCCGTGAAGTATATCATCACATTTCTGCAAATAATCAGGTCATGCTGTGTATCAAAAGCATCCGTAAGCAGATTGTGCTTGCGGAATTGAATGCCTCGCTTCAGCTGATCTTGTATGCGAAGCATCTCCCCTGATTGGGATGCATAGCGAGTCTTGAACGGAGGAGGAACATCCTTGAAGGAACGCTCCAAGTAAAGTCCCTCCTTCGCTCTTGCCAGTACATTATCATCAATATCTGTAGCGATAATCGTAGATTGCGTTAACAGCCCAGCGTCATCTAGAATCATCGCAAGACTATAAGGCTCCTCGCCCGTAGAGCAGGCTGCACTCCAGCACTTTAACCGTTTAGAGTCCTTGAGAAGCTCTGGAATGATCTGATCCTTAAGCGTATGCCAGCGGCTCGGATTTCTCCAGAATTCGGACACATTTATCGTCATTCGATCGAGAAATTCGTGGTAAATCTGAACGTCCTTATTCATCGCATCTGCAAACGCTGCGAAGGTCTCGAAGCCAAGCTTCATGCGTAACGTGTTCAAGCGTCTGCGCATTTGCGCTTCCTTGTATTGCGCTAGATCAATACCGCTTTTTTTCTTAATGCGCTCAATAAAGGCAACGTAATCTCTTGTCTCTTCTTCTGTATACGTGATAATGCCAGAAGGAAGCTCCGTCGGCAGTTCGAGTGCCGGCTTAGGCCTTCTATCTTTTTCTTGTCGATCCAACATGGTTTCTCCTCACCTTCAATCCACGATCCTAACTAAAATAGCTTACTATATATATCGAAAAAAACACGGTCGAATGTTACATCCGCCGTGTTCATTCCTTATGCGTTATATCATGAAAGCTCTTACAAATGTCAAGGTGTTGAACAAACAGCCCTCAGCTTACAGCCAAGGCTCAATGGAACGATCAAAGCGAACCAATTCCTGTTCAATAAACATATTGCCAATCTCACGCTCCGCACTTTCCACAGAGTCCGAGCCATGCACAAGGTTAAAATTCGTATGTGATGCAAAGTCTCCACGGATGGTGCCAGGTACAGCGTCTGTTACCTTTGTCTTGCCAATAACAGTACGTGACAGCGTGATGACATCATCACCTTCCCATACCATCGCAAATACAGGTCCTGACGTAATAAAATCCACCAATTCACCAAAGAATGGCTTTTCCTTGTGTTCAGCGTAGTGAAACTCAGCCTGTTCACGAGAAACGAGCATGAATTTACCGCCAATCAGCTTTAGACCTTTTCGCTCAAAGCGAGTTACAATTTCACCGATAAGACCGCGCTGCACGCCGTCTGGCTTTACCATGATGAATGTGCGTTCCATACGTTCACTCCTTGATAAGATGGTTATGTCCTATAACACAAGCATTATACCAAATTTTTCATGTTCGTACACGCAAAAGTTTGACGCTCAGAAAAGAAAATGAACTCAGCATCAGATGAGTTCATCCTTCTCACTCGATAAATTGGCGATTCATCGACCTTGTCTAAGAGGTTATCTTGGCCAAGTGGCCTTGTGCAATGAACGATGGTCAATGAGAACGATTCGCAATAAAATGTGCAATGTCCTTTAGGCTTTTCTTCGCACGCTGGTTAGGCAGCGCCTTCAAGGCTTCGAGCGCCTTGTCCAGATATCGATTCGCCAGTTCCTCTGCTGTGCGAATGCCTTGGCTTCCACGAATAAGCTCCAGCGCTTCTGTCACATCAGTTTCGCCATTTCGCTCCCGAATATGATGAATGTGAGCAAGGAGTGGTTCGCGAAGCTTCGGCTCCTGTAGAGCATACAGAACAGGAAGCGTAATATTCCCCTGCTTAATATCATTGCCAGGCGGCTTGCCTAATTGAGCCTCTGTTCCTATGAGATCCAGAACATCGTCTCGAATTTGGAAGGTCATTCCGACATTGTAGCCATATCGATACAGAGCTTGGCTGACCTTGGCACTCGCGCCCGCTGCTAATGCGCCAAGCTGACAGCTGATCGCAATCAGAAGCGCAGTCTTTCTGCGAATGCGAAGCAAATACTGACGAACCGATTGCTCCGTGTTGAAGAAATCCCGAATCTGCTCCATCTCGCCTAAGCACATCTGCACCATGGCTTTAGACAGGATTTGATGGATGGACGGATTCTTAAGCTCCGTTATGAGCATCAAAGCTTTCCCATAAATGTAATCGCCGGTATACATCGCAATGCGATTGTCCCATTTCGACTTTACCGTCAAGTTGCCTCGCCGTGTATTGGCATCATCGATGACATCATCATGTACGAGCGAAGCCATATGAATAAGTTCCAATGGGACCGCAACCCGCTTAAGTTGTTCCAAATCGTATGTACCGAATTTGCCAGCAAGCAAGACGAATACAGGCCGTATCCGCTTGCCTCCTGACTTTAAAAGATGCAGGGAAGTCTCGTTCAACAGTTCATGATCAGAAACAATCGTTCTCTCCAACTCACGCTCAATAAACGAGACATCCGATTTCATTGTTGCGTAAATGTCCCACAGTTTCATGCTTTCACCTAACCAACCGTATTTTCCGACCAAATGTCAAGACGTACCTCATGATCGATTAATCCTAATTCATAGGCATATTCAAAATAAAGCTGCAATCCTCGCTGCTGTGCTGAACCAAAATCGTGATTAAGGCCAGCGAAATAATAGCGCCAATATTGTGCTGTACCCCCAATCTGCTTCACAGCCTCTTGCACAAGGGATTCAGGATTCGCAATGCTCAACTGCTTGCTTGCCTCAAACGCATCAACAATCTCTCTAATCTCTACAGGGCAGCGCTCCACAATATCTTTGCGAACCGCCCACACAGCAAAGGTCATCCATTCACCAGTCCAGTCATGCCAGCTCTCGCACAGATCCATAACCTCATACTTCGGATTCTGCACATTGTCCCAGTAAGCGCGAATGGCATGGTCGCCGATTAACAGCGCTCCATCGGCTGCTGCCATCATCTGTTCCAGCACAGGCTCCATCGACAGATACTCAGGTGACGCTTGGTAACGCTTTGCCACAATGATCTTCAGCAAGTTAATCGACGTTGCCGAAGTAGTCGTCAAAGCAATCTTCCCATGCAGCACTTCACTGAGCGGCTTCTTCAGGAAGAGAAGGATCGAATTCACCTTGCCCTTGGCACTAACAGACAGATCCGGGAATAGTGCATAGCTGTCGCTGGATACGCCATAAGCAAAGGAGGAGATAGGTCCCATATCAATCGAACCTTCCTTCATCGCTTTGTTCAAGGTGGCCGGCACTGCTGGAATCATCTCAACCCGAGCCGTTTGGAGCTTGGGATTGAAGTGATAGAACATAGGCCACACATTCGTATAGTTAATGCGCCCGATTCGAATTGTTTCTTTTTCTTGCTCATGCTGTTGTTCATGATTCATTCGAATCCCCCCACCGTGTAAACAGTTGATGATCAATATCGAGACTATCCAATACTTTCCCAACGAGGAAATTCACGATATCATCTAGCGTTTTCGGCTTATGATAGAACGCCGGCATCGCCGGAATAAGCTTCACACCCATCTTCGACAGCTTCAGCATATTCTCTAGATGTATGGCATGCATTGGCGTCTCTCTAGGTACGAGAACAAGCGGACGTCCTTCCTTCATCATCACGTCAGCTGCTCTTGCCATCAGATTGTCCGATGCCCCATGGGCAATCGAGGAGAGCGTCCCCATCGAGCAAGGCATAATGATCATGCCTTGCACGCGAAATGATCCGCTCGCAATGGTTGCACCGATATCAGCAATCGGGTGAACTTGAATGGCAGCCTCAGCCCCAAAAGCTTCTATAATCGCATCTTGACGCTTCGTCGCTTGCCAGTCCAACTCTTCCTTCAATACCCGCCATCCGGCTTCCGTAATCAGCAGATGAACAAAATGCCCTGCGTCCAGCAGAGATTGAACAAGGCGAACGCCATATATGGCTCCGCTCGCCCCAGTTATGCCTACAACCCAACGCTCTTTCTCGTTCATCAGCCCAACACCACCATGTCAAATAAAGTGAAGAAGAAGACAACCATGCTGAGCGTTCCATTCATGGTAAAGAATGCCGTATTCAGACGTGTCAGGTCATTAGGCTTTACAATCAGATGCTCATAGATTAAGAGACCACACGCAATCACAACACCAAGAATATAGATCCAGCTCAGATTAGTAAGCCAGATGAGCAGTACGAATCCAAGCATGGTTACAATATGAAACCCTCTTGCAATCTTCAAAGCACCCGGAATGCCAAAGCGCACAGGAATAGAGTGCAGACCTTCCTTCTTGTCAAACTCATAATCTTGGCAGGCATACACGACATCAAAGCCTGTAGTCCAGCAAGCGACGGTAATAAAGAAAATAATGGCTGGCCAGTCAATCACATTCGTGACCGCAACCCAGCCGCCTAATGGAGCTAGTGCAATTGTGAACCCTAAGATTACATGGCACAGCCAAGTAAAGCGCTTTGTAAATGAATAAAAAACAAGCATAAACACGGCGATCGGAAGTAAATAGAAGGATAATGGCTCAAGCATCCACGCCGCTAGTATTAGAAGTCCAAAGGACACCCCTGTGAAAAGAATGACTTCTCCTGCCTTCAAAAGACCCGCAGGAATAGCGCGATTGGCTGTGCGAGGATTCTTCGCATCAATCGCTGCATCTATGAGACGATTAAGGGCCATTGCTGCGCTTCTAGCACCTATCATCGCAACAAGCACCCAACCGATCTGGGCCCAGGACGGCAGATGGCCCTTTTCAACCATTGAGCCAACTAGAGCCCCCATAAAGGCAAAAGGAAGGGCAAACAGCGTATGCTCGATCTTAATCATCTCAAGAAAAATTTTAACCTTTTTAAACATGTTCATTCCCCTTTGTTCCGATGTGCAGAGCAGCGATTCCTCCCGTCAGCGGGTAAGCATCCACATTTACTAATCCCGCATCAACGAACATCTGCTTAAGCTCTTTATGGTCAGGGAATGAAGCTAATGATTCCGGTAGCCATTTATACTGATCGTATCGCTTCGCGACCCACTTGCCAAGCATCGGAAGCAACCGTTGGAAATAGAAATAATAAATGCCCTTGAATGGCTGCCAAGTAGGCTTGGACAATTCCAAGCATACAACCTTGCCGCCCGGCTTCACCACTCTTCTCATTTCTCGAAGGACCTGCATATAATCAGGTACATTGCGAAGACCAAAGCCTATCGTCACATAATCGAAGGTATTATCTTCAAAAGGCAGATCCATCGCATTGCCTTCTATCAAGCGAATTTGCTTTGCGAGTCCTAGCTTATCGATCTTTTGCTGCCCATACTGGAGCATATGCGGGCTGAAATCAAGCCCCGTCAGTTGACCGGTCTTGCTTTTTTCAGCCATCTGAATCGTCCAGTCGCAAGTGCCGCAGCACAAATCCAGCGCATTCTGCCCGACTTGCATGTTCATCTTGCTCATGGTGAATTTTCGCCATGCCTTATGTCTGCGGAAGCTCATGATGTCATTCATAATGTCATACTTCGGCGCAATACTTTCGAATACAGAGTGAACGTACTGCTCCTTTTGCTTCCCGGTCTTTGGCGATTGTGTATTCAATTTACGTCACCCTTCCCCCTATTAATCGCCTTGCCTTATGATAATGGAAGGTTCTAATCTATCCGCGCTAAGCAGCTTCTAAGTGGACAGGCTCGGCACTTCATTCTCAATCACTTCAACATCTAGTTGAAGCTGACGCTTGCATTGATTCAATACGTCCCCCACTTGCTTGCTCGCCTGCTCCAGCATGCTTTCTAGTGCGGATTGAACTTGATACTTCGTAATAAGTTCCTTCCATATGCTCTCATCCCATGCTCGATCCTTCAAGAGAGCCTGTTCTTCTGATGTTCCCTCCTGCAGAATGCGCCAATAGGCGTAGCTTCCATCAAAGGATGAGTGTGATTCTGTTTTCTTGATCTCTTGCTCTACGACCTCAAGATGAGACAGATCATGCAGCGCCTTCCCCCACAATTCAGCATCTTGGGCGCGCATTCCCGTATCCCACGCTTGAAACACACATTGCTTCAGCTTCGTGCGCTCCAGCATATAGGATTCTGCAGTCATCTTAAACTGCTTCATCTTATCCACCATCGTCATCTTCATGCGATTCACTTCGCATACCGCGCGACTTAACAGATAGATCGCATCAATCTGTCCAGCTTGCGCAAGAAGGTGATAGAATCGGCTGCTAAAATAGTCTCCCGCAAGCACCTTCAATTGTCTCGAACGCATATTGCGATCATCTCCATGCTCACTTGCAAGCTCGACCGTATCATGAGTATCGAGAGCTAGCTGAACAAGAGATGTCACGATCTCAGGCAGCCGGCCTAGCTTCGCTTGATGGCTCCGACTCATAAAAGCACACAAAAGACCCACCCTGGCACTAGCCAATTCAGGCAGCTTTGTGTGCGCTTGAATCATATCATGCGACGCATAGAAATGTACAAGTTGCGGTATACGGTAACCCTTCATGTAAAATGCCTCCGAGTGCTGTCATCCTATCGGATGTCGTGATCTAAATCATTATAGCATAGGTTATATTCATGCGGACAACATTTCTTACCCATCAATATCCATACTCTCCCAGTTTTTTAAGGAAATGATGACAGTTTTGGGTCAAATATCTTGTGCCAGATCGATGTGTACGTCATGCGAAGCGCTTGCTCTGTCTCTTCTGACAATCGAGCATCCGCTTGTTTCATTTCAAGAATGCGCTCCATGGTGGCCTGCTCCTTCAGCGCATCAAGCCCAAGCAGAATTTGCTTCTTGTGCGCTTTGCGATCATCAATGACCATGCGAAGCTCCAGCCTGTTCACATTGTTCATCTCATGGAAGCTGAAGTTCAGCCAGTGCGCCATCTCTTCATACAAGAGCGCTGGATTCATAATGGAGGCAGCCACCTTCACATCCAGAATCAAGCTTCCGTCTTGGTTAAAGTGTACACGTGATATCGGCAAAGAATGATTAGCGCTTTGCAATTGATCGACAAGCAGTTCCTCTTGCAATTGCTTAACCGAACGATCGGGAGTAAACACGGGCAGATCACCGCCTTTGTCGCGTTCGCGTCCATCAAGCGACGCCAAAGCGCCTAAGCCTGCAGTCAACGTAAGTGTCATAAGGATGGAAAGGAGGAATAAACGAAGCTTCTTCAAGCAGATTCACCTCTCAAGCATTTCCCTCGCATCTAAGATTAGTCTCGTCGGATGCAAGGATGTCCATACCTCATTCTACAACGAAAAAAAGCAGGCTATGCCTGCATTATTCATCCTTATCGGTATGAATGACTCCATGCTTTGTCATAATGACTGCTTTTCCTCTTACTTTCACGGCAGAAGTATGATCGGTGAACTGTGCGATGAGCACCTCATTCTTATCAAGCTTCTCCATATGATGAAAACGGGTATCTTGTCCACGCGTCAATCCGATAACTTGTACCCCTTGTTCTTTCGCTTTGACCACAATATAATCATTCTGATTCTGTTCCATAACGCTGTATCCTCCTCTAGCGTACATGCCGTTCTGCAAACATTCAGCATGTCTGTCCATATCTTAATCATGAATGCTTGCCAAGGGCTTGTCAACTGTTCTGGCGGCTTGCGTTTCGGATCATTGACCTTGTGGTCATTGCCTAATCATGTGAGCATCGAATCCTTCATAGAATCAAGCCGTGACAATACGATGCCACGGCTTGAATATTGATGTCATATATGATTAGTTAATCCCGTCTTTCAAAGCTTTACCTGGCTTGAAAGCAGGCACTTTGCTTGCAGGAATCTCGATCTCTTCACCCGTTTGAGGGTTACGTCCTTTGCGAGCAGAACGCTCACGAACTTCAAAGTTACCGAATCCTACTAGCTGAACCTTATCACCGGTCTGAAGGGCATTGGAAATCGCATCAAATACGGCATCCACCACTTTCGTTACGTCCTTCTTCGAAAGTTCAGTCGTCTCAGAAACCTCAGTAATCAATTCAGATTTGTTCATCTTAAGCTCACCTCCCAATTGAAATATGCCTATGCTCCCATTCTTGCACGGAAATCCTATACTTTATACCTTACAAACCGCAGAATCTCGCAATTTATAGGCCTTTTTGCCATGACAACAGATTTATAGTAATATATGGAGATTCGAATTGCAAGAAAATTCATCCAATTATGCGGCGCGGCGCTTCTTTACGACATAGAAGGTAACCGCTAACGCCAAGATGAGCACAGTTCCTTTTATGATGTCATGCGTGTAGTACTGCAAGTTCATCATCGTCAGTCCATTAACCAGCACTCCGATCAGCACAGAACCGATAAAGGTGCCGAGCACGTTCGGCTTGCCTGCGCCAAACACAGAGAATCCGACAAATACCGCCGCAACCGCCTCCATCAGGAGCGGCGCTCCTGCATCTATCTGCCCTGTGCCGACTCGTGAAGCAAACAGGATGCCTCCTACAGCTGCACATATGCCAGACAGCACATAAGCCCATGTCCGTACCCGCTTCACCTTAATGCCTGATAAGCGCGCAGCTTCTTCATTGCCGCCAGTCATGTACATCTGTCTGCCAAAACGCGTGTAGGCCAAAAATATATGCGCAGCAGCAACGGCAAGCAGCATGAGTATGACGGGAATAGGAACCGTGAAGTTCCCTACATAGAATTCCCCTTGCCCTATCGTCAAAAAAGCATTGGACATAACGCCAGGCGCTTTCGTGCCATCAGTCATCTGCATATTGTTATAAATGGAGTAGCCCTTCGTGTATGTTTTATGTATGCCTGCCACGATATACATGACGGCTAACGTAGCCAGCAAATCTGGAATCTTGAACCTTACAATAAAAAAGGAGTTGATAAGGCCAACGCAAGCACCGATCAAAAGCGGAACGATAATGACGATAAACAGCGGCATCTCATACCAAACCATCAGGGAGGCTGTCACCACTGTTGTCAGCGATACCGTTGAGCCAACAGACAGATCAAAGCCGTCCACGATGAGGGAAAAGGTGACTCCAATCGCTATAAACGTCACAATCGATATTGATCTTAAAATATCAGCGATATTGGAGCCGGAAAAGAAATATTCCAGCTTGATCGCAAAGAAGGCAAATACCCCTAGGATGACGATAATCGCCCCATAACGAAATGCAAATTGCAATAACTTATCTCTATAGCTTGTTTCCATGTAGGTTATTCCTCCCGCCCTGCGCTTGCATAGAACAGCAATTGCTCTTGCGTTACTTCATTGCGGCCAAATTCCTTTACGAATTGCCCATCGCACATGACAATCACTCGATCTGCAATGCCTATGGCCTCGCCAAGCTCACTCGTAAAGTAAAGAATGGCTTTTTGCTGAGATGCAAGATCTCCTATAATTCGAAAAATATCCCGCTTCGCTCCGACATCCACACCCTTTGTCGGTTCATCGAAAATATAAATGACAGCGTCGCTTCCCACCCATTTTCCAATGGACACCTTCTGCTGATTGCCCCCGCTCAAGTAGGCAACCTCGGTCTCACGAGAAGCCGTCTTGATCCCGAATTGCTCGATAACACGCTCAGCGATTGATGTCTCTTGTTTGCGATTCAAAAAGCCGATGCGGGTCAGTTTATTTAAGATGGGGAGCGTGATATTGGTTCTCACGGATTCCTGTACAAAGACTCCTTCTTTTCTGCGCTCCTCAGGAATATGGGCAATACCTGCTAATAAAGCATCCGCAGGATCCTTCATGTTCAGCTTGATGCCTCTAACACGCACTTCTCCGGCCTGCATAGGGTCTGCACCGGACAATAGCCTTGCGCATTCAGACTTTCCCGCTCCAACGAGCCCGACAATGCCAACAATTTCTCCTGCTCGAACCTCTAAATCCACTCCTCGGACTTTAGTTCCAGCATGAAGGCCTTTGGCTTCCAGCAGAACATCATGGATGTTTGACGTCCTAGGCGGAAATTGCTCTTGGAACGGCTCACCAAGCATCTCTTTGATAACCTCATCTGGGTTTGTATCTGCAACTTCGGAGGTAAAGACATGCTGGCCGTCCCTCATTACGGTCAAGCGATCACATTCTCCAAACACTTCAGGGAGCCGATGCGATATAAAGATAACGATAAACCCTTGATCGCGCATTCTTCGCATTACCCGAAACAGCACTTCAGTTTCCTGCTGGCTTAACGGCGCAGTAGGCTCATCAAAGACAACCACCTTGGCCTCTTCGATTAATGTTCGTGCAATAAGCACCATCTGTTTCTCTGCTAGACTTAACCGTTCCACAACATGAGAGAGAGGGAGGTGTACCCCTAGCTGATCACAGGCTTGCTGCGCCATTCGTTGAATGGAAGAGGGATTCACCCATAGGCGCTGCTTCGCATCTGCCATTCGATCGAGCATAATATTTTCAGCGACGCTAAGCTGCGGCACTAAGGCTGTATCGACTTCCTGATATACGCAATGGATACCCAGTCGCTTCGCATCTGTAGGCGTCTTGATCTCAAGGCGTTCCCCATGAAGCTTGATCTCCCCGCGATCCAGCGGATAGGCTCCTGATAAGATTTTCATCAAGGTGCTCTTGCCCGCTCCATTCGCCCCTAATAGAGCATGGATTTCTCCCCCTCGCGCTTCAAAATCCACTTGCTTCAAGGCTTTAACGCCGCTAAAGGCTTTTTCAATTCCCTCCATACGAAGCAAGGAACGGGAAATGCGTGTAGCCGCACTTCCCGTTGAGTGTAGAGACTCCTTAGTTTGAGCTGCAGAGGATTTGGAGGCTGTATGGTCTGGTTTGCTCATGTTCATCATCACTCCCACCTTGTTCACCCATTACTTGCTGTATTCGCTCATCCAATCCTGCTCGCCTTGTGTGCTGCCGCCCCAGCCCTTTACATACTCTCCAAGCTCATCTGTAGAGATTTGCTTATCGGCAGGCAGCTGATCACGATGCACATAGACAGGCTCAAGAATAACCTTGTCCTCGGTCTGGTCGCCATGCAGCTTCTGGAACAAATAGCGAACTTGAATGCGTCCGATATCCTTTGGATCTACAGCGGCACTAGCCACCCACGGACTTGCAGGGTTCTGCAGCATTTGCAAATCCTCATCACTCATGTCAATTCCGTAGATCTTGATATCCGTACGTCCCGCTTGTTGGATCGCACGCGCCGCACCCTTGGCAAATTCATCATAGGATGCCCATACCGCTGTGATCTCGCCTTCCTTCGGATATTGCTTAAGAATTGCTTCCATTTTGGCTTGTGTATCAAGTGCTGTACTATTCGATACACTTCCAAAGGCTGCAATTTCCTTAATGTCTGGATATGTATTCAAAAATTGCTCATAGGCAACCTGACGTCGCTCCATCGGTGCAAAACCTGCTGTCCAGATCTTAACGATATTCCCTTTGCCCCCTGCATCCTTCGCGAGCTGCTCCAACGTCATCTCCGCCATCTTCTGGTCCCCTTGCTCGATGACTGTAATGCCTGGGATCTCAACTAAGGCATCAAAGGCAACCACTGGAATGTTCGCCTCTTTGGCCTTGTTCATGCCAGCCGTTAACGTAGCTGCGTCACCATGGTCAGTCAGGATGCCGTCGAATTTCTGGTTCACGGCCATCTCAAGCTGCGAAGCCATCTTGGACTTGTCCGTTTCTGCTACAAAGGTTGTCAGCTCGCCGCCAAAGCGCTCCACTTCCTCCTTTACGCCTGCCAAGTACTGTTGGGAGAATGTGCCTGAATTGAACTCCATCACTAAGGCGATCTTCTTGCCTTTAAGATCTGAAGCTTGATCTGCCGATGTTTCCGTTACCGGCTCAACCTTTCCCGATCCTGATCCAGCAGGCTCGGAGCTGCCGACAGTCTTGACGCCGCAAGCACTCACAAGCATGGCGAGCATCAGCAGCATCGTCAGGATTATGGCCTTTCTCTTTTTACCGTGCGCAATTTGTGTCATCACTTTGTTCTCCGCCCGTAATCCTTTTCTTCTTGTTGAACGTCCATCCAAGTTTTTCCTCACGTTCATAGACAATAATATAACGACTAATTCCTAGTATGTAAATCGGTTTTGTTAAATTTATGCTGAATTTTTTAATCAAATGTCGAATAAAACGCATTAAATGGAAAAACAAGCTATAAAAGGCGCATTCCAATAAAAAAACAGAGGCGCCAGGACCATATTCATCCCGCTTCCTCTGTCTTGTGATCATGGCATGAGCCATAAATTATGTTATTGTTCGGACTCCTGCTCAAGCGCTGCATCAAGCAGTGCATCAAACAAATCATCATCATCCGTTAACCGCTGATCAAGCTTCAGGAATTCCTCTTCATCGCCCGATTCAGACGTGAAGTGAAGGCTGTAGTCCCAGTCTCTCCCCTTCTTGCTAAAGAAAGAAATCTCATACGGGAATTGATAGCCTTCCAAACGGAACACCACATTCCCCTGCAGCGATTGATCTGCGTTCTTGGTCATATTTGCTTCTTGAATATGCAGTTCCATCTTGTTGAACCTCATTTCTTATGTACTCTACTTTTACAATCTCTGTATCCCTAACTTTATCATAACCGAAATTACGCTTCTGTACAGACCTCACACGCAAAAAAGCACGCCGAATCAGACTCTTGGTGACAGGACACAACGAACGCCCAGTTTCATCGCTCGCTCCCATTCTTAAACAGCAAAGCTAGGTTAAACCATGTTATTGATCATTGATTTTATCGAACATACGTTCTATAATAAGCGTGGCATCTTGATCGGAGATGATTAATCGATGAATTTAAAGAAATGGAATTGGCCAGCTGATGCCTTGGACCTTTGGAAGACCTATTCCATTAGCCTATACGAATTGTCAAAATGATATTGGAGGAATGTAATGTGGCGACGATTACTGATGTCTGTCGAGACTTAGATAAATTGACTGTTTTTATTTCCAATTTGACCCCTTACTCTGATGATGTACTTTGCAAACAAATCATTGGCACATGGTCCATTCGGGACATTATCAGTCATATTATGGGCTGGGACAAAAACGTTATGAAGACCCTTAATCAGATTATCCATAATGAAGAAGTAGAACTAGAAGAACATCACGATGTGCAGGCATTTAACGAAGCATCTGTTGCTTTCGGTAGAAAAATGAAACCGCATGATTTATTACAGGAAGCAATCTTGCAACGCAAACAATTGATATTAACACTGCACTTGGTTTCTGAAAAAGCATTCATCACACAATTCCATAATAGCGCGTATACACTAGAAGCCTTTCTAAAAGAAATGTTTATTAATCATGACCAGCATCACGAAAAACAAATCATGCAGCACCTTCAAAACGGTTAGATAGCATGCGATCAATAACCGCCTCTCATTGGGCGGTATTATCGTCATCAATAATCAACAATACAAGGAAACAGAACCAATAGCAAAAAGAGTTCACACATTGGATGGCACCAATGAAATGAACTCCTGTTTGCTTCTAGAGGATGATGGCGATAAGACCGCCAGATCCTTCATTGATAATACGTCCAAGGGTTTCCTGCAGTTTATAGCGAGCGTTATCCGGCATCATGGCAATCTTGCCTGATATTCCTTCACGCACAATGGAATGAAGGGATCGTCCGAAGATATCCGACTCCCAGATCTTCGTTGGATCATTCTCGAAGTCCTGCATCAGATAGCGCATCAGCTCTTCACTTTGCTTCTCAGTGCCAATAATCGGTGCAAACTCTGATTCTACATCGACACGTATCATGTGGATCGATGGTGCTGTAGCCTTCAGACGAACGCCAAAGCGCGAGCCCTGACGAATAAGCTCTGGCTCATCAAGAGCCATCTCAGCGAGCGTAGGTGCAGCGATGCCGTAGCCTGTTGTCTTCACCATCTCCAGCGCCTCTGCAAAGCGGTCATATTCACGCTTCGCATGCGAGAATTCCTGCATGAGCTGAAGCAGATGGTCTTTGCCGCGAATCTCGACGCCGACGACCTCCATCAAGATCTGATCGTAGAGCTCATCAGGCGCATACAGATCAATCTCAGCGACACCTTGGCCCATATTCATACCGCTAAGTCCTGCGCGGTTAATGAATTCATATTCTAAGAACTGCTGCACGACGCGATCAACATCGCGAAGTCTGCGAATATCCTTTACCGTATCACGCACTGAATTCTCATAGGAGCTGCGGAGCCAGTGCTGCTCTTGAAGCACCATCACCCAACTCGGCAGGTTGACGTTGACTTCGTGAACAGGGAATTCGTAGAGCACCTCACGAAGAACCCCCATCACATCATCCTCATTCATGCTGGCCGCGCTCAGTGCGAGCACTGGAATATCGTACTTGGTTTGAAGCTCATTACGAAGCGCCTGCGTCTCTTCACTCTTCGGGCGGGTGGAGTTGATGATCATAATGAACGGCTTTCCTACCTGCTTTAGTTCTTCAACCACACGCTCTTCTGAGGAGACGTATGAGTGGCGAGGAATCTCAGCAATCGTACCATCCGTTGTAACCACAACACCCAAAGTGGAGTGCTCTTGAATGACCTTGCGTGTGCCAATCTCAGCAGCTTCCTGGAAAGGAATTGGGTCTTCAAACCAAGGTGTGCTGATCATTCTTGGCCCATTCTCGTCTTCATATCCCTTGGCGCCTTCGACGGCATAGCCTACACAATCAACCAGTCTTACATTCACTTCAAGACCTTCATCAACCTTAATCTGCACCGCGTTATTCGGTACGAATTTGGGTTCCGTCGTCATGATGGTCTTGCCTGCTGCGCTTTGCGGCAGCTCATCGACTGCACGTATGCGGTCTGATTCGTTTGTAATATTAGGCAATACGACGGTTTCCATGAAGCGTTTAATGAATGTCGACTTCCCCGTGCGGACCGCACCAACGACCCCGAGGTAAATATCCCCGCCGGTACGCTCGGCTATGTCCTTAAAAATGTCTACTTTCTCCAAATGATATCCCCTCCTCAATTAATTCCCGACGGACCTTGTGTTGCGACGAACGCCGCCACCGTCCATCAGAAACGATTGGCACCGTTGCTAGATTTGAGCTGTTGCCGTTGTCGCCAGTGTTCGCCGCCGAGCTAGAACGTCGTACATGGGCATTGCGACGCAACTCGTACATGCTCTTGGACTAGTATCATCTTATTTAGAGATTCACGAGAATATGACGCTCAGCACAAAAATATTTCGCATAAAAGGAATCAGCCCGCTTTTTTCCTTCCTAGCTAGGTATATGAGGGATTGGAGAAAGTATGCGCAATACGCGCTATTTCTTCCACGAGTCTTTGAGAGCAACAATACGGTTGTATACCTTTCGCTCTGACGAGGAATCCTTCATGTCTTCGATAAAATAACCGTGGCGTACGAATTGTACCCGCTCGCCGGACTCCACTCGGGATAGAGAGCCTTCTGCTATAGCGTTCTTATAAGTGACAAGCGAATGAGGATTAAGAAGCATACTCCAGTCCGGCTCTTTCTCATTGAACTTGGCGTCTGAACGCAGCAAGGAATGATAGAGTCGCACCTCTAGCGGCACCGCATCGCTAGCAGCCACCCAGTGAATGGTTCCCTTGACTTTTCTGCCTTGAAAGCCTGACCCGCTCTTCGTCTTCGGATCATATGTGCAATGCAGCTCCAGGATATTCCCTGTAAGCTCATCCTTAACCACATGATGGCAGTGAACATAATATGCGCCTTTTAACCGCACTTCGCCTCCTAGCGTTAAGCGGCGATAGCCTTGCTCCGGGACTTCCATAAAGTCTTCCCTCTCAATAAACAGCTCCCGTGTAAAAGGCATGGCCCGACTGCCAAACACATCATGTTCGGTATGAAAGGGAATGTCCAACCACTCCGTCTCGTGCTGATCCCTATTCGTGATGATGAGTTTGATCGGATCAAGGATGGTCATGTACCCTTTGGTGCTGCCTTGCAAATCAGCGCGAGTGATATGGTCCAATGTATGAAGATCAACAACGGACTCATGTCGAATCAGCCCGATCTCCGCCACCCATTGACGTATATGCGAGGCTTGATAGCCTCTTCTTCGCATCCCCATGACTGTCGCGAGCCTTGGGTCATCCCAGCCATCTACATCGCCACGCTCGACAAGTTGACGCAAATAGCGTTTGCTTGTGACGCTGTCTTGAAGGTACAGCCTGCCGAATTCCCTTTGTCGTGAGGGTTCAGCCAACTCCAGCTGCTCTTGCACCCACTCATACAAGGGACGATGATCCTTGAATTCGATGGAGCATAATGAGTGTGTAACGCCTTCGATCCAATCTTGAATCGGATGGGCAAAGTCATACATCGAATAGATGCACCAGCTGTCCCCAGTTCGGTAATGGCTGGCATGTATAATCCGGAACAATATCGGATCGCGCATATTCATATTCGCACTTGCCATATCAATCTTCGCTCTCAACACACACGCGCCTGATGCATATTGCCCGGCGCGCATTGCTTCAAACCGCTGTCTGTTCTCCTCGACCGAGCGGTTGCGATACGGACTTTCCTTCCCGCTTTCCGTTAATGTTCCTCGGTATATCGCTGTATCCTCTGCGCTCAGATCACATACATACGCAGCGCCACGTTCAATCAGCTTAAGGGCCGCTTCATAGATCGTCTCCGCATAATCTGAGCCATAGTAAATGTGGGGTCCGGGATCATATCCCAGCCAACGAATATCTTGAAGGATCGCCTGAACAAAGGCCTCATCTTCCTTTAGCGGATTCGTATCATCAAATCGGAGATGGAATTCTCCGTCAAAGACCTTGGCTAAGCTTGCATTCATATGGATCGCATACGCACTGCCAATATGAAGATATCCATTGGGTTCTGGGGGGAATCGTGTGCATATCGGCCGATGAAACACCTGATGCTCACAATCCTCCTTTATCATCGTATAAAAGGCATGAGGGTGAGTAGCTTGAATGTCTTCTTTCATTGTCTATTCCTCCTTCGTATAAAATAAAAAATCTCGTCCCCAAGACGTATTGTCTTGGGGACGAGATTCTCGTGTTGCCACCCCTAATTTATCGATATGTTGCCATATCCACCTTATCAGGTACGGCACAGCTAGTGCTGTGATTATACCCTAGCTCTATAACAGGAGCTCCTGTCACACCATCACCTACGGATCCGATGTGCCGCTCAGAGGCTTGGTTCACGTGTTCACCAACCTCCCCCTTCTCAGCTAACGGGGTTCTCTGTACAGGTCAGCTCATCGCTACTCTTCTCGTCATTGCGCATGTCACAGTATTCCATTCGTTCAATCGTGAATTTATGATAATGTAGCATATTCGAGTTCATGAATCAAGCTCCTCAATCAGCCTCATTCTACGATCCTGTATGCATGGAACTAATCCTAAATGCATGTACTAGCCTCTAGGGTACAGGAACTGGCTTCTCACCAATCCAGCGATAAGCGGTTGACTTCACGGGCGAGTATAGGCCTTGTTCAATTAAGATCGGTCTAAGATCCTCATCTGTCTCCTGCGGTTGTATCTGAGACTGTTCAATAGCCTGCATAAGATCACGAGCGTAGTCTGCAAACACTTGTCCCTGCTCATTGAGCATAAAAGAAAGCTCCTCGCCGCTGTAAGGACTTCTAATAGGCTTCTCATTTGCTTTAATTGCAGCCAGATCAATCTCATAATAACCCTCATATCGCCGTTCACCGAGGGGGAGCTTCCCATTCTGCTGCTGGTACTGCTTGATCTTTCTCTCTAGATCATTTGCTCGTTGAGCAGTCTTCAGGTCCATGACTCGAACGGTCGGATTCGTCTCTTCATCAAGAATCAAATATCGATTCATTCCGCCGCTTTCAAACGCATCACGAGGGATTGTATTCAATACATCCTTTGCCTGCAGCTCCTGAAAGTCGATTTCAAACTTCTCATAACGAGAGACGGTCTCATCTGCCGTAATGAGCGGCAGCAGACCTGTCTTGCGCTGATAATCATCTACCGCATGCTGTACAAGCACAATCCCATCTTTAGCCGAGCTTAGATTCTCTTTTCGCTGCTCCTTCGGATACAAGCAGCCTTGCAGCAGCGCGCACATGAGAACAATGACAACGGCAGTCCAACCATGTCTTGGCTTCACGATCTGGCTCTCCCTCCCGACAATCTCAAGCTACCATAACGAGTCATCCTCTTGTTCCAATAACTTCTGACGAATAATGGCTTTCAGCCGATCCTCAGGCACGCTCACCGTAATGTCCGCTCCACTATCGCGGCCAACCCGTGCCTGGCAGGCCAGACGAAGCCCATTCTTCTCCTGAACCCCAAGCTTCAAGCGTTCTTGCTTCGAAGGCGGTTCTATTCCTTCTCCTTCAATATGTACTTTGCACATCAGGCAAGCTGCGCGTCCCTGACACCGTGTTCGGATAGGAACACGCGCTAGACGTGCAGCATCAAGCACACTTTGGCCGCCCCTTGCCGTAACCCACTTGTCATCTGGCATAAATCGAATACGCGTCATCGTGCCAATCCTTTCATGCAGCCTGGAATAAGCTCATGGAGTCTGTCCTTGATCGTCTCGACAGGTTCGCAGCAGCCGAGCACATATGCAATTGCACGCTGATGCTTCTCTGGCTCTGCCTCCATGGCTTTGGCAATGGGCAGGAATCGATCCTCACGCTCACGCAGCAGATTAAACACAAGCTCATGGGACAGCGGCATCAACCGAATCTCCATGCCCTCTTCCTTCCACAAAATGGCGTGTTGATCCAGTCCGTCACGGACCGTTGTATGGTAGCTGCACCAGCTTGTCCGCACATGGAATTCACCCACAAGTTCGACTGTGGCAGCACCGATCTGATAATGGCTGAGCAAGGAGCGGTACATCGATGTCTCATTCCATTCTGACTGATCCATTGACCACTGCTCCCATTGTTCCTGCAGCCTAATCGCATCTTCTTCATTCGCATATATATCGATATCTTGCGGTTCTTTATCCAGCGCCACCCTTTGCAGCAATAATGCGCAGCTGCCTCCAAGCAGCCAAGTTGTTGAAGGAGGATCTATTGCTTTAAGCTTCTGCAAGGCACTAGTTAGCGTTTCATTTAACGGGGTTGTACTCATTATTCTGACTCCAATACTCTGCAATTTCCATCATTACCCGCGGGCAAGCCATGATCTAAAATATGGCCGATGCACCGCATAAATATCGCCAGTAGATTCAATCACTGCTTGGCAGCTTAAACGATAGCCTTCCTCGAATTCTTCCTCGTCCATTCGATTCCATTCGGCATCGGTAATCTCATTCAAATGTTCAGCGCCCTCAAGCACCTGACATCTACAGCGGGCACAAGTGCCTCTTGAACAATTATAATTCCAATCAACCTTTAACTGAAGAGCGGCATTAAGGAGCGTGCTCCCAACAGGTGTAACCATCGTTTGCTCCTGCGTTCTTCCCATTAAACGAAGTCTAGCCATGAGTTCACTCCTTAAAACATTGATATTAGTCCATACAAAGCGCCTACCATCAGCATGATAAACGCCACAAAGGTCAGTACGCCTCGAATCCAGCCTTTCGTCTTATGACGAGCGAAAGCAACGATAATCGCAGAAAATGCCATGAGGCCGATTCCTATTAACGATACCCACATCTTCGTCATACTGTCCATGCGCATGTCTCCATTCTCCCAAAAGTATCCTTATTATACCATTCGACAAACGAAGAAGAAATACTTATCCGGCAGCCGACATTTTTTGCAAGGATTGTGCTAGCTGCTTGCTTGCGCTAACCTAACGCATCTAAGACGTCCTTTATTTTTTGCAAATGAGAGAGCACCCCATAGTTCATCCAGGTGAAAAAATCCACTTCGTAAACACAGCTTGTCTGTACTGCTCGTATGGATCTCCACTCAGGCGTTTGTGTGATCGCTCGCTCCTCCTCTGTATACCTCGAATGACCCTTGTCAAAAGTGATAAAGAGATGGTCTGCTTGAAGCATAGGCAGCTCTACCATGGACAACAGTATTTTCCTCTGCTGCCTCGTGCGCCTCAAGACAAAAGGATCCGGAGCCAAACCAAGATCCTGATGCAGGATGGGACCTGTATAACCATGCTCGCTGCTCGAATATAAGCTGATGCTGCCAGCGGAGATGCGAAGAAAAGCAACGGTTTGCCCATTCATCTTCTGCTTCAGGCTCAACTTGGCTAAGCTTGCTTTATGCCGGTACTCATCAATGATGTTCTCAGCTGTCCCCCTTTTCCCAAGCAAATCTGCCACTGTTCTTAATGTCAGCTGCCAATTCTCACCGAAATGCCTAACGACATAGGTTGGGGCAAGCTTCTGCAGGCTTTGCGTAGAGAACCACCGATCTGAGCCTCCATCAAGCACAATAAAGTCAGGTTTGTAGGAGCTCAACTGATTGACATCTTTCTTACATAGATCATAAGCAGGCACATGACAGAGGTTAAGATAATCCTGCTTGCCCCAGCGGTCATGACTGCACTGCATAACGGGCGTGATGCCAAGCGCCATCAAGAAATCTTCTAGGAAAGGGGCAAACACACGCACATTCTCTCGATGATTGCGGCGATACTGGCCAGGAGAGATGCCAATGTCCTGTTTGAACTTGCGGCTAAAATAATGCTCATTCGCAAAACCAACCTGATCTGCAATATCAGACAAGCGATCATGCGTGACCAGCAGCAGTTTCCTCGCCTGAATCATGCGCTGCATGTTGATAAACTGCAGTGGATTTTGTCCTGTCAACTTCTTAAAGATACGAGAATACTGCCAACGAGGCACCTTATACCGATCGGCAAGCTCATCTACAGTCAGTATATCGTTGTAATGGAGCTTAATATAAGCGATTGATCGTTCAACGGATTGCTTCATACTCTCTTCAAAGCTCGGTGCTTTATTTTGCTGCAACAGAAATAGCAGCAGCTCTTGAAAGCGCACCTGTACCAGAAATTGCTCAATGGGATCTTGGCTGTTCTTGTATTGATCCATTTCTTCCACATAAGCCACGACCTGGGAGAATGGCTGACCATGCAGCTCACCTATGCGCTGCAAAGCGGTTGGCATCGCAAGCTTAGCATTCCTTTGATTATGGGATGATGGGCCATCTGGAGATGATACCCATTCTACAGCCCATTCCAATATAAAGAGTTGAAAATCCTCGGATTCACTTCTGATGGCTGCTTGATTGCAGGTAGATACGATATACGTTCTTCCTCGACTCAATCGAATGGATGCACCGGGATAGATCAACTGACCTTCACCATGCAGTACCACGAGCAAGCTAGATGTCTGCTTCAATTCAAATACCATCTTCTTGTTGTCTAGTGAAGCCATGTGCTTGACGTTCGTTAGTCGATAAATCCAAGGATGCTTATGAAAATCATTGAAGCTAACCATAACTATACTCATCCCTCTTGTTGAGAATTATTATCAGTGTAACTATATATAAAAAAAGAAAGCGAATCAACAACAAGTTGATCGCTTCCTCTTCAGCATTATTTCGTTATGGTACCATCCACTCGATGAGATCATCCGCCTTCTTCATGTTGGCAACAACAGCGCCTGATTGCCAGTGCGTTCGCTCCGCTCTATACACATGTCCGGCCTTTACGGCAGGAAGGGACTTCCAGAGCGGGCTGTCAAGCAGCGACAGCACATCTCTATTCTCCTTAGAGGCCCAAGTTCCGTTGGAAGGGAATATAATGATATGATCAGCATTAAGCTCAGGAATCTTCTCCTCTGATAAAATCGCTTGAGAATCTGTCATGTCACGAACAAATGGATGTGGAGTTAATCCCATTTCGCTGTAGATGCTGCCCGTATAGCGATTGTTAATACCGAATAAAGCAAGCGTCTTATCTCCGGCATTCAATCGAAGGACTGCTACCGTGTCTTCATGGACAGCTTGAACGAGCTTGTCCTGGGTATCATTCATTTTCTTCGTATATTCCTCCATGACCTCTTCACCTTTTTCAGGCATATTTAACAGTTCAGCGATCTTCTTAACGATTTGTGCTGGTTCTTGAAGAATTGCTTCTGGCAAGCGATAAGTAGGTGCAATCTTGGAATACTGTTCATACTTGGCTGCGTCGACTGCTCCATCCACAATAATGAGATCCGGACTAGCCTCCAGCAATACTTCCATACTGCCTGTAATATCGAAGGTCGGCACATCGAGATTCAAATAATCCTGCTTGCCCCAGCTAGGATGATACCACTGCATGACTGGCGATGTCCCTAGTGCAGTTAAGTAGTCCTCCAAATAAACGCCCATTACTCGTTTCGGATTTACAGGTATCGTAACCTCACCGAACTCATCTCTCACCACTTTTGTTGCTGCTGGCTCTGTTTGGCTAGACTCCTGCATGCTTGCTTGTCCTTTTTCAGAAGCTGAGGCTGTCGAAGGCGAATTCTCTGTTGTCGCCCCTTGAGATGCCCCGCAGCCTGCCACAGCAATCGCCATTAGCAGGATGAACAGTGCCCTGAATGGCTTTCGTGTTATTCTTTTAACTCCAAACATATGTCCCCACTCCTATAATACACTTAATAGGTATTGTGCATGAATATCAATGATAATCATTCTCACTAATACATGTTTCATTTTACCTTGACTCCTTACCTACCACAATACACATTTTCGATCATTTTTTTATACAAATTTAAATGTCTGCCTAATAGCCGAAGCACTTAAAGTCCGGAAGTACAGTATCCGTTAGCAGCACAAAAAAGGCGACAATGTCGTAACATTATCGCCTTCTTCTATGTCGATTCACTTTATTTCTTTTTCATGAGAAGTCCCATTAGCGATTCAAGATTGCCCGCATTCATCCCGCTCTTCTTAATCGTAGAGACGATATCATTAACCGTTGATTCGGTAACGGGAACCTTGGCCATCTGCGCCACCTGCTTAATCAACTGACGAAGCTGAGCTTCATTTTGCAGGGTAGAGGCATTAACCGAGCTCGCTACTTTCTTGATTTGATTCTCAGTAATAGGCTTCTTCACTTTTTTATTAATGGCATTAAGCGCATCTTTGGGAACTTTGCCGTTACTCATATGGACCCTCCCTGGCTTTGTACTCCGTATAGTGTATGTACAAAAGCTTAGAGTGGTGAGCCCAGTCAGCCCTCAGCCATTAGATCCACTTGGTCTGCGCAACATCTTCCTGCTCATTTTTCCGAACACGGCCCATCAAGAGCTCTACCCCTGTCTTAGGCGCCATTCCTTCAAACAATACATGATAGAGCACGTCAGCAATCGGCATCTGCACCTGATACTGCTTGGCCAGCTGGCATGCGGCCTTCGTCGTCCGAATGCCTTCAACCACCATACCCATATTCTCAAGCACCTCAGCGAGTGCCTTGCCTTGTCCAATCATATATCCCGCACGCCAATTCCGGCTGTGCTTACTTGTTGAAGTAACAACGAGGTCACCCACGCCTGCTAGTCCTGCAAAGGTCAATACGTCTGCTCCCATCTCCACGCCTAAACGCGCGATCTCCGCAAGTCCACGCGTAACTAACGCCGCCTTCGCATTGTCTCCATAACCTAGCCCGTCCGATAAGCCTGCACCAAGCGCAATGATGTTCTTCAAGGCGCCCGCAAGCTCAACACCGACCACATCGCGATTGGTGTACACTCTAAAGTAAGCATCATTCATGAAGACAACCTGTGCCTTGTCCGCCGTCTCCTCTGAGGTAGAGGCTACAACGACCGTCGTCGGCCGCTTCATGACTACTTCTTCCGCATGACTTGGTCCAGACAGCACCGCAATCTGATCCTCACGACATTGAAGCTCTGCATGAAGGACTTGCGACATCCGCTCCAAAGTCTCGATCTCAAAGCCCTTCGTTGCATGGATAACCGTCATGGCATCTGACACAAACGGCTTCATTTGCTTCGCTACCTGCCTCATAGCAGAAGATGGGGCTACGACAAGACAGAGCTGCGCATCCTTCATAGCCTCTTCGATATTCGTTGTGGCAACAATCCCCGGATGGAGCGTACTGCCTGGCAAATACTTTGAGTTCGTGTGCATCGTGTTGATCTCGTCGGCCTGTTCTTGACTGCGCGTCCAGACCATCACCTTATGCCCGTTATCCGCGAGCACCTGACATAATGCCGTCCCCCAGCTTCCCGCAACGATTACCGCAACCTTATCTGACACGAGATACGCCTCCCTTGTTAGACCCTAGTCGATTCTCTGTACCCTGCACCAGCTTCTTAATATTTGTTCGGTGTCGGTATACCGCAAAGACAAATAAAAGGGCACTACCAAGAATATTGCTCAGATGATCCCCGTAGATCCACATAAAGATCGGCGTCAATCCGGTAAAAATAAGAGAGCCTAGTGATACATAACGCTTCCACACAATCGCAAGTATGGCAATAATGCCGGCAATAAGAGCTGGAATAAAGGAGAGCATCGCAAGCACACCGATCGTTGTCGCGATTCCTTTTCCACCGCGGAACCGAAAAAAGATCGGCCAGTTATGCCCCGCTATCGCTGCAATACCGCAAACGACAGGCACCCAATCAGCATCAGCCACCAGCCGCCCGATCACGACGGCAACTATGCCTTTAAGAGTATCCAGCAGCAGCACACCGATGGCAGGACCCTTGCCCAGGACACGCAGCGTATTAGTTGCTCCTGCATTGCCGCTGCCATGATGTCTAATATCAATTCCTTTTAACCATTTTGCAATAAGTACACTAAAGCTGACAGAACCCAATAAATAACTGCACACGATCGCAATGATTGGCAATGTCACGTTCGTCTCACCTAACCTTCATCTGATTTTCTGCGAGTAAACAGCCTAATCGGTGTACCCTCAAAATCAAATGAAGCACGAATCCGGTTCTCCAAATAGCGTTCATACGAGAAGTGCATGAGTTCTGGATCGTTGACAAAAATAACGAGTGTTGGCGGCTTCACCGATACCTGTGTAACATAATTGATGCGCAATCTTCTGCCCTTGTCCGTTGGCGGCGGGTTATAAGCCACTGCATCCGATACAACATCGTTCAACAAGTGGGTAGAGATACGCTTCGAATGCTGCTCTGCCACATGCTGGATCACAGGGATCAGCTTATGCAGGCGCTGCTTTGTCTTTGCAGACAAAAATACAATTGGCGCATAAGACATAAACAGGAAGTGGTCACGAATGGACTGCTCGAATTCCTGCATCGTACGATCATCTTTTTCGACCGCATCCCACTTATTGATGACAAAGAGCGTAGCTTTGCCTGCCTCATGGGCGTAACCAGCGATATGCTTGTCCTGCTCAATAATGCCTTCCTCGCCGTTAATGACGACCAGCACAACATCTGCACGCTCAATCGCCTTCAACGAGCGCATAACACTGTACTTCTCCGTAGTCTCGTACACTTTGCCGCGCTTACGCATTCCAGCAGTATCGATGATGACGTACTTCTGTCCGTCCTTCTCGAACGGGGTATCCACTGCGTCACGCGTCGTACCGGCGATTGAGCTGACAATAACACGCTCTTCACCTAAAATCGCGTTTACCAAAGAGGATTTCCCTACATTCGGTCTTCCAATCAATGCGACCTTAATGACATCTTCGTCATATTCATCATCTTTTGGCTCAGGTAAATTCTCAATGACCGCATCCAACAGATCGCCAATACCTGTCCCATGTGAACCAGAGATTGCGATCGGATCGCCAAAGCCGAAGCTGTAGAACTCATAGATGTCATCCATACGGTTCAGATTATCTACTTTATTGACAGCAACAATAACTGGCTTGCCAGAACGGTAAAGGATCTGAGCAACCTCTTCATCCGCCTGCACAACCCCAGACTTTGCATCACACATAAAAACGATAACGTCCGCTTCCTCAATCGCGAGCTCCGCTTGCATGCGAATAGAGCGCAGAATTTCATCTACGCCGTCAATTTCAATTCCGCCGGTGTCAATGATGTTAAACGGCTTCCCGCCCCATTCACCTGAACCGTAAATCCGATCTCTCGTCACGCCAGGCTTGTCTTCTACAATTGCCAGTCGGTCGCCGATGATGCGGTTAAAAATCGTGGACTTTCCAACGTTCGGACGCCCGACGATGGCAACAACGGGTTTTGCCATGCAGTTCACTCCTCATCTTCTAAAAGCATATACACGTACTTCATCATATCAAAAAATGTTCGGATTGGCTAACTATTCCGAGCTTCTAAGCCCGAAGAATTGTTGAAAAATCATGATCACTGCTGCACAGCAGCGCGCCGTGCCAAAGGCCAGCCACCATACATCAAAAGTCGACAAATTCCCAAGCGTTATGCCATTCATCCCAGTTACTCTCCATTGGATAAGACCTTCGCCAATCCATAAGCTGATCGTCAGGATCATCCATTGTCCCCTCACAGTAGGCGTGGACAATAAAGCAACAACACCCGCAAACAAAGCATAACCCCAAAGAGGGATAATTGGGATGAATCCTCGACCTGAATAACGCTCCATCTCCAAAATAAAATAACAGCAGGTAAGGATCATCATATGAGAAAAAATAAGCAGCTTCGATCCAGTATCTTGCTCGGAACGAAGAAAGGTTCTGCCTCCAAGCAGGCCAACACCCCCCCAGATCAGCCAAGCAGCATTAATCTTGAAGCTGTATAATGCCAATTCATACCCAGAGAGAAGCAGCCATAAGGCCATCATTACAATGAGCAGCACAGGAATGCTTTGATCAAAAAGCAAGCTCCCCCATCCTGTAAGCACAAGAACAATCAAGCAAAGAACAATAATCATAGAGAGCACGCCAGGCAAGTATTCCATGCTTCTTCCCTCCTTCAAAGCTTAGTATTTGAAAAGGAGAGAAAAATAATCGGCGGGCTTCAAGTCAGCCCGCCGATCGTGATCTGATTCAAGATATTATTTAAGCTTGTTCAACTTGTCTCCAAAGCGCTCAGCAAGCGTAAAGCTCATGCTTTCGTTGCTCAAGGACACGTTCGGATTATTCAGGTTCTGCTGTTGCTGCTTTGCCTTCTTCTCTGGCTTAGGTGCAGCAGCTGGAGCTTCTTCTGTTTCTTTGATGCTCAAGCTGATGCGTTTTTCGGCAGGGTTGAAGTCCAGCACTTTCACTTGAACCTCTTGGCCTTCCTTCAGAACCTCGAATGGCGTTCCAATGTGGCGGTGTGAGATTTGGGAGATGTGCACAAGGCCTTCAACACCGGGAGCAACCTCAACGAATGCACCGAAGTTGACAAGGCGCTTTACCGTACCTGTAATGATATCGCCAATCTTGAACTGCTCTGCAGACGTTTCCCAAGGACCAGGCAATGTTGCTTTAAGGCTCAAGCTGATCTTGCCGTTGCCTGGATCTACTTTCAGTACTCTAACCTTAACCTGCTGTCCTTCTTCAACTACATCAGAAGGCTTCTCAACATGATGCCAAGCAAGCTCGGAAATATGAACGAGACCGTCTACGCCGCCAACATCAACGAATGCGCCGAATTGTGTCAAGCGTTGTACCGTTCCTTCCAGCTCTTGTCCTTCCTGCAGGCTTTCAAGCACTTGCTGCTTGTTTGCTTCGAATTCAGCATCAAGAACATCTTTTTGAGAGAGAATCAACTTGTTGTTCTCACGATCGATTTCTTTTACTTTCACACGAAGCGTGCGGCCTTTGTAATCACTGAAGTCTTCAACAAAATGACGCTCAACCATCGAAGCAGGGATGAATGCGCGAACGCCTACATCTGCAACAAGACCGCCTTTTACGACGTCTGCCACAACAACTTCGAATACCTCTTGGCTGTCAAAGCGTGCTTGAAGAGTTTCCCAAGCAGATTCACTGTCTACTTGACGCTTCGATAGAACCAAACGTTCTTTGTTGTCATCTACGCTAACAACCTTCGCTTCAACCTCTTGACCAACTTCCACAACATCAGAAGCCTTGTCAACAGTCAAGGAAGACAATTCGCGTACTGGAATAATACCGTCATATTTATATCCAATGCTTACAACTGCTTGATCATCGTCGATTTTGACAATTGTACCTTTGACGGTATCTCCTTTTTTGACAGCAATCATATTATCCATTGCTTCTTGTTGCTCGTTGACTTTTGTTTCCTCAGACATGTCATAACCTCCTCGATTAGAACCCCATTTATAGAAACCTGCATGATTGCAGTGTCCATAACCATGAGCATACAAAATAATACCTGTAGTATCTTACCAATAGTGCAAATTATGCACGAGTTCCTTGTTCTTCCTGCAAGATACGATGGATGTGCTCCATGATTCGTTCTGTCGCCTTCTCCAACATATCACTGCTCTTTTCTTCAAGAATGTCGGTCATGTCGATCGCAGGACCATAGACAACTCTTGTCTTGCCAAATAACTTATAGGAGCCCACGACGGCAACCGGAACAATGGCAGCACCGCTTTTCAGCGCGATCATCGCAGCGCCTTTTTTGGCAGCTGCACCGCCCGTATTGCGGGTTCCTTCCGGGAAGATTCCCATCATCTTGCCTTCTCTGAGAACTTTAAGGGCCTGCTTGATGGTATCCTTACCTACGCCGCTGCGGTTCACAGGAAATGCCCCGAGCTTCGCAATGATCGATCCAAGTAACGGCACGTCAAAAAGTTCCTTCTTGGCCATAAAGCTGATAGGCCGCTTTATGAATACGCCGATCGCAGGAGGATCCAAAAGACTAATATGGTTGGAGCATAGAACGACGCCCCCGGTCTTCGGGACATAATGCAGGTTCTTCGCTTCAAGCCGGAATAATAGTTGATAAATAATCTTAAGTAAATTTTTCGCAAAAGTATAGAACATCAGCTATTGTTCACCCTCAATTCGCGACAACGTCTCCTTGACCATCAGCTCTACGATCTCGTCAATCGACATATGTGTTGTATCAAGAAGCAGCGCATCCTCCGCTTGTCTAAGCGGTGAAATGACTCGATTCTCATCTTGCCGATCGCGTTCTGCGATCTCGTGCTTAAGCTGCTCAAGGGTAACCTCTGATTTGTCTTTCAGCTCAGCATAGCGCCTCTTTGCCCGTTCGTCTACCGAAGCTGTCAGGAACCACTTGAATTCCGCTGAGGGAAGAACGATTGTCCCAATATCGCGTCCGTCCATGACGATGCCTTTCTTCGTCGCAAGCTCACGCTGCATCGCAACCAGCTGTTCTCGAACATCTTCATGCTGAGCAAATTGTGAAGCCATCAGACTGATCTCAGGAGTTCGAATTTGACGAGTCACATCAAGCCCATTCAGTAATACGCGTTGGCCATCTTCACCAGGCAGCAGCTCAATACGTATATCTTTCATTGCCTGCTTAGCCTTGCTGGGCTCAGATGGTCGAATTCCTTGTTCAAGCATATGTAAAGCAACTGCTCGATACATCGCGCCTGTATCAATATAAATATATCCTAGCTTACGGGCAACGTGTCTTGCAACGGTGCTTTTTCCTGCACCAGCAGGTCCATCAATCGCGATGTTAAAGCGAGTATTCTTCTGCTGATAAAGTGTGCTCAAACCGGGCCTGTCTCCTCTCATCCATCATCCGCATAGGTATCGGAGCCCACCTCAAACAAAAAGCAGGCTTTGCCTGCGGACGTGAAAATTATACCACACCTTGAAAGGGGATGCAAAATAAGAATAGCCTCCTTGCGCACAAAGACAGAGGCTTCAAGAGTCTATTCACGCTGTATCGTCTTAGCATAAGGAATCCCTTCAAGCTCCTCTACAGGGCACAGCCACTCTCGAATATCCGGCTGAAGCAGCAGCGCTTGAGCGATAACACATAACACAGCAAATGCAACGAGACAGCGAGCGATAATGCGAATGATGTGATCCCACCACTGAATGAGCATTGCGTGCCATTCACGATCACTTATGTTTCTCCGATTGTGATCTTTATCTTTCCGATGCGCACGTTTACGATGTTGTTCCTTCAAGCTGCCTCACCTCTCGCAGTCATCATTACGAGTAGTGTGTCATATGCTCACATATCCTATGCATAAAAAGAAGGAATCCTGTTCGAACACATCGCTCGCTGACTTATGAGATAAAAGCTCGAAGGTTCGATTGCCTCACCTTTATCCCTTTAGCCGTTTGCGATCCTCGATTTGCTTGTCGAAGCAGTAGCGAATAATCTTCTCACGATCTCCATCCATAATGGCTTCAAACTCCACCATGATGAGCTCTGTCACTTCGGTCCTGAGTTCGGTTCTTACTATGCGCCCTCGAAAAGAGATATAGTCATTGCCCGCTGGCTTTTGCGGAATATACAGCGTACAGGTGAGCGCTTGATTGCTTTTCATGCCCCATCTCTGCTGTGCCGTAAAGGACAGCCCTCCTCCACTGATATCAATTGTGCGCACCTCAAGCGTCGGCTCATCATCTTGGTGCACCTTCAGTTCCAGATCAGCTTTGACACGCAAGTAAGCTCGTCTTTGCAGCTTCCTTAATTCCTCAGCCTTCGGCTTCGGTACGGCAAGCATGACAATGCCATCCTGTTTGCTTCCAACCACCTTTGCAAAAAAGGAGTGCTTCATTCCCTCCTCCTGAACATATTCGATCTCGAGCCGTTCGTGGCTGAACTTGCTGCTTCTTGCTGTTCCCTCTTGTATCGGGAGCTCAAACCATATTCTTTTATCATCGACCTCTGTTACCCTTGCCTTATAGACTCCATCCCCTGGTGCAGCAGAATCTGGAGTGATAAAGAGCATATCATTGATTTTGGGCAGCATTGCAACGTCCTCCTAATGACCCCATATTCATTCAATCATCCTTTATCCTCAAATACAGTTGATGGTATGTAAGGATGATGTTTGCTTTAATAGTCCATTATACCTATTTAATTATAGGCAATGAAGAGGAGGATGGGAATATAAATTTTCTGTCCTACTGAATTCTTCTCATTCTTATACGTTCAATTCACTTCAATGTCTCGTTTCCTCCACATTTATACAGCCTCGCTATGCTATATTAAAACTTGATGAATACGAGGAGGTGCGGATATGAGTACTGGGCATTCATGCGTGGGATGGAAGAGCTGTAAGCGCCTCAATCCAATCTAGACGCCTGATCTATTCCTGATCAACATGAAGGTTGTCCATAAGAAATGTGCCAATCTATACATCTTTACCTAGAGCCGTAGAATATCAAAAAAAACGCAATGGCCATATTTTGCTGACCATTGCGTTAGTTCTATTCATCATTAGCTTGATACGGGTTCAATGCTCTCTTCGAGACCTGTATCTGCATTAATGTAAATTCGATACCCTTGTTTGTCAAACGAACCGCCAAATTCATAGCAGAGCACTTTTTGCGACACTTCATTGTTAATCAAAGCTAGGCGGGAATAATTCACCTTCATATCCGGGTTCACATGTGAAAGGGCTTCATCCTTCGTAAGCTTCGGCTTCAGATTAACCTTCGTCTTGTCCGCATGATGATACACATAATCTGAGGCCTGCAACCCCGTAATCTCGCCATTATCAAGCGCAACGCGCACCTGCAGCTGCTTTGGATACATATAGATCCCATTTTCTACAGGGACAAAAGTCAAGCTCTCGATATTGTCGTTTACTTGATAACGAACGGGCTCCATTTGGGGATAGCCGTGTTTTTTCAAAAAGCGCGACGCGCTCATCATCGCATCATCGTTAGAAATGTCCTTTTTATCCACGTTGCGTGAATTAAAATAGGAGAGAAGCTGTCCTTGAAGCGTAAAGTCAAGGCTGATCTTGCCGTTGCCATCCGTGCGCATTGCACTAACCGTATACGTCTCATACTCCTTGGAATTGCCATTCTTCTGCACCTTGATATCCTTCACTTCATAAGCTCTTAAGAACTTCATCGCTTTGTTCTTAACATCCTGCTCGCTTATAGGCGGCCCTTCTAGCATTCGCACTGAACGCTTCGCATAAATGCTTGCGACTGAAGGCCCCCAGTTAATCTCTGGATATTGTCCAACCTTGTTGTCCACTGTCTTAAAGCCATCAATAATCGTATTGTCATTGATCTGTTTTTCGGTGGCAATCGCGGATTCAACATCCATCCATCTGAGATTTTTATCTATGACACTTTTCTCTACCTTCAGCAAGTCATCGGATATTTGCTTCGAGTTGGCATATAACGTTTTTAAGGTTTTCATTTCATCTTGGTTAAGCGGCTCCTTCGTCATATCGCGAACCGCAGCGCGATAGGCAAAGTTCGAGATGCGAGACAAGAAATCCTCTGTCTGGCTGAATGGCATTAAGGTCAGCGGCAATTGATTGATTTCGTTTTGCGCCTCACTCGTTAAACGCCACACATTAACCAAGCTTTTGCGATGCATCCCTTGTGAAGCAGAATGCACAGCCAAAGTCTGACCCAACTCATTATGTAGCTTATTCATGTGATAGGACAGGTCGTGGAAGGCACGCTGATATTGGTTTTCTGCTTTTAGCAAAATGCTGTTTTTCTCTTGATGCTCCTGATAGCCCCAAATGACCGCTCCTATTAAAAAAAGCGTGACGATGGGAAACATCACCGCACTCAATCGTTTATACATGAACACACATCTCCTCACACAGCAAATTAGACGATTTAAGGCTATTTTGCTAGTTATCGAGTATCTTTATGCATTCATGGTTACGAAGGCAATGTTTCACACATTCACGCTTACCCATGCTGTTCTTCAATCATGAACTCTTCGCGGTTATCGCAAAGGCACTGCTTGAAGCCTGTTTCAATCTTTCCTTTTTCCCGTTTGCCGCGCAAAATAAATTTCTCACCGCAGCGCTTGCAGCGTATGGTTACCTTTACTCGCATCTCTTGTGCAGCACTCCTTCTTTATCCATCTAAACCCACCTCATAATCGTTAAAAGGACGTTTAGGTGTTGTCCAGTCAATAGAAGTATGCCCACAAGATATTTTTTCCAACCGTTAAGACGGCAGGTTGCTTGAATCATCCTCAGCCTTCATTAAGCGAAACGGAGATCTTAAATTAGCCCGCTTCACCTTCCCCATGCCAAAATACCACAAGAACAGCATCAGCGGCACAATAAACCAGAGCCAATTCGTCATCGTCAGCATGATCAGATCATAGATTCCATGCCAAAAAATAGGGATAAGCAAAGAAAAACATAAGTATCTTTTCTCAAGATGACCTTTGGAGAACTTCGCCTTGCCCATGTAGTAGCCCATCAGAACGCCAAATAAAGCATGTCCCGATACAGGCAGCAAGGCCCTCACCAGCAAGAACCCAAATGATGCAGGATTGGATAATGCATACATCACATTCTCAACTGTGGCAAAGCCTAATGAGACAGCTACTGCATAAAGAATGCCATCATAATGTTCATCGAATTCAATATGGTTGTAGATTAAGTAATACAGCACAAACCACTTTACCGTTTCCTCTACCCCAGCAGAGATCAAAAAGGAGTAGCTGAGCGGATGGCTGCCCCATAAGCTAACAAAACCATGCTGAATCGCCATAATGGGAAGCACAATCAGGAATCCCACAAGAAATATTCGGAGCACCATTACAATGGGCTCGGAAGCATAAATGTCTTTTAAGTAAAAGTAAACCAACAGAGCGATGCCTGGAGCAATTGCTGCTGTTAATATGGCGGCAATTGGAGTGGATATTGTTATGGACTCTAAAGCTGCATCAACGTAGTTCAAGCTAACATCACTCCTTTATCGACATCATCATGTCTTGCCCCTTCGATGGACACCTCTTCACACGAACATGCATATAGTAAACATGCAGAAAGCAATAGAACAGCAAAAAGGAGCGCCAACCCCATGGCTGAGCACTCCCTAAGCGGTGTACTTATACACTACGCGGTTTGAAGTGTTGAACCGTAACCGCGATTGCATCTTCTGCAATAATCACTTTCCCATATTCCTCCAGAATTGCCGTAGTGACGGAAGTCGCTTCACCATATTCTGCAAGAATTGCGATCAGGGCTTGCAAGCGGCTGCCCTCTAGAGTTGCTGGTTCAACATGATATATCCATTGGCCGTTATATTGATAAAGCGCCCCGGATACGTCGAATTGACCGTGCACTCCATGAGCTGCCTCGATGAAATCATCAAAATCACGGAAGGCAAATACAACCGTATCGCTTTCCTCTAAAGTAACTTCCATCTCGTATACATCATCCAGCTCATCATCTTCAGCGGCTTGAGCCCCTTGCCAACGCGTGCGTGTGACAATCACGACCATGCCTTGGGCTGGCATTGCGTATACTTCAACGGCTAATGGTCCCGTCGCATCAAATCCGAGTTCTGTATATGCTTGATCCATCATCTCTGCAAAAAGATCCTGCAGCTTAGACATTTCCTTCCACAGGTCTTCCCGCTGGATCCCGCGTTCTGATAGGTCGTCGAACGTAAGAAAAATACGGATTTTATCTTGGCTCAATCGTTCGATCTTCATGACAGGACCCTCCTTTACTACTCCAGTTATAACAGATTATGAAGCAACATATAATATGTGCTGAAAATGGTTCTATGTAAAACATGTTATCATTATTTTTCAGCTTTTGCACCTACTATTATTAAAAACCTCCGCTTCTACCATCATATGAGAAGAATACAAGAAAAAGCCGTTGAAATATTCAACGACTTTTTCATTCGTATTCAAGTACTCCTTAAGAAGCCCTATCCCTACATCGATTTGATGTTATGACGGCGATGATGGCGCTTCTTTCTTCTGCGGACAAGCTCAGCCTTTCAATGGGGCGTCGCTTGACCTCCCTTATTGCGTGCTGAATCAATGGACTTCACATCTGTATGCGTGTGGCTAACTGCAGAAACGTGGGGCTTTGCAGTCCCGCTCTCACGCATGATGGCATCAACTTGGCGCTTCACTTCAGGATCACGCTCAATAAGTTCCTTCACATGCTCCAAGGTGTAGGATGGCTGTGAAGAGGATTGAGTCGTGGAAGATGTGCTGGCAGCTTTGGATGAAGAACCAGAAGAACCACCCGCCATTTGAGAAGCATCTGTGTTTGTGGCTACCTGGAAGGCTGTCTCCATCACTTTTCCTTTTGCTTTGCCCATCACATCCGTGACCATATCTCCAGCTAATTGGATCTTGGATTGAAGATGGGAAAGTGATCGGCGATCTGCCATATACATGCCGGTTAATGCACCAATCGCCATACCTGCGATAAATGTTGTGATTCTCACCGCTGTTCCCTCCTTAAGGATTTAGGATCAGTTGTAGTGTGAGCACAACACGGGTCCCACATTCGCTTCAATTTTAGGAAAACGTTCATTTGGAGCGTAGCGTTATAAAATGCGCCTCTGGACTGGAGAACAATCTCAAAGGCACATGTGAGGTGCCAAATCCTTGGCTTATGAATAATCTTAGGGGAGTTGTCCCCTCTCTCGCAATGTCATACCAGCCGGCTCTATACGTGCGGTACATGGCTCCTGTGCGTATCGGGCCATAAAAAGGGATATTGATCTGTCCGCCATGGGTGTGGCCACAAAGCAGGAGTTCCACTTCGGATGGGATAGGCTTTTTAATCACGGCTGGATCATGACTGATCAATATGGTGCAGTGAGGTTCTTGGACCACTTCTTCCATTGCACACGCAAGATTGGTTCTTCCTGAGCGAAGATCATCTATGCCAACGAACCACAATATACCATCATCTGCTTCACAGCGCATCGCCGCATTGTCAAGAATGCGAATGCCAAGCGATTCCACTAGATTATCAAGTGTTCTGGTATCCGCCTTATTGTCATGATTGCCATGCACAAATACAGCTGGCCCGAGTTCCCTCAGCCGCTCTAGATTCGCCTTGCAGCAATCAAATGAATGTCCCCGCTCAATAACATCTCCACCAATGACAACAAGCGCTGCTGCTTCATGCGCATTGATCTCTTCCATATGTGCATCGGTAAGACGCCTAAGATGCAAGTCACTAATAAAAAATAGCCGGGTGCCATCAAAAGCTGGATGTAATCCTGCAAGCGTAATTGTCTCTTCGGTTACTTGGAATCGGCGCGCCCATAGATACATAATCAGGAGCAGCACACATCCAAGCAACATTGCGGTTGCCAAGCAAATGATCAATAGGTCTATAAAGAACACTCCTTCACTACCCTTCTCATGCTACCATATGACGCCCCCATAATAACAATGATACCAACACCGCCAAGAAGATAATAAATAGGAGGTTGTAGAACCATTTTGTAATTTGGGTATAATTCGAAGGAAACAGTTCTTTACGAGAAGGCAGCTCACTCTCGGCAGCCCCTTTTTCCTCTAACAGACGCTGACGTTCAAGTTCTTGTTCCATCTCAATAATCTGTCGCTCAAGTTCCAATTCCTTGAACTTTTGCTCCCGGCTTTCCTTTAAGCTCTTCAACGCCTGAAGAGCCGGACTATTCTCTTCATCACCGATCGATACGTTCGCACCATTTCGTCTTTGTTCGTCTGTTTGATAATAAGATGTCCACTGCGTCTTACTCATACTTCCCTCCGGTATCGAAGAATCAATCCCATAATGAGATCAATAATAAAATGAGCCGTTATAGGTGCCCATAGCGATTCCGTGTATTGATAAATGTAACCTAGACCGTAGCTGATACCAAAAACCATTGCAGTTGGAATCCAATGCTTCAAATAACGGACATGAATGGCCGCAAATACAATGCTCGTCCAATAGATCCCTAATGTGTGCTGAATCGCCCCCCGAAACAACAACTCCTCACAAATGCTGACTATTAGCGCAATAGCGACGATATGCCATACAGGACGTTCACGGAATAGTCGCTCATTAATGCCCCCGTCGTCTGTTGCTTCCTCAGGAACAATGCGCGACACGATCAGATCGAGGATAATCGCAGCCGCAGCAAAAGCAGCTCCCCATACAAATGGCGTCGACGATATTGGAATGTCGAGCAATGCGATTGGATTTCTTCGACTGAATAGGATCCAAAAGATTGCAACAACTAGCGTAATCGCTTGTGTCAAATATAAATTCAGCAGGAGCATGCGATCATCTATCTGGTCGATTTGCACTTGCCTTGTTTTAAATTCATTCCATTTTTTCTTCATGCCATCCCTGCCTGTGCTTTATTTCATATCATTTTCACTTCTTTTTCTAAAGTCTATCATAACGCACAAAAGTACAAATGTCAGTTTCGTTCGACAATATTCTTATTAGACTGTCTTAATGTGTAGATTCCCTTCTGTTTAGCGACAAATTCCCCCTTACTCATTTTTACAAGGAATACAATCCCATTACCTTCGTTTTTTACAATCACCTCTGCTTCCAACACCTGTAATGTCAGCAGTTATTTTCATTCATCTTTATGATTTCTTAACAATAACATATGATGTTGTTAATATCATTCGTGTTTTAACCTATTGACAGAGGGTCTTAGGCATGGTACATTTAGTAAAAATTTCATGAGTTAGAAACGATGAAGGAAACGAACCGTGATGATGTCCTCAGAGAGCCGATGGCGGGTGTGAATCGGTGGCAGCATGACAAAGTTCCAGCATTCCAGAGTTATTGAACTGAAAGTCTAGTGACGATTAGGTCCAATCGAGTAGAACCCGTTAGCGTTCTTGATCTTCAATAGAAGATCCCAAGGGTAGCTGTGCGAACAGTTATCGAAAAAGGGTGGCACCACGAAACCAACTCTCGTCCCTTACTACGGCCGTAGTATGTGATTGAGAGTTTTTTTATGCATTTATTGCGTTTACTAAGGAGGAATTGCCATGTTTAAAGTATTAGTATCTGATCCAATCAGCGATTTTGGTATTCAATTATTGATGGACGCTCCGGATGTCACTGTTGATAAGAAGCCTGGGTTATCTGAGGATGAGCTTATCGGTGTGATTGGAGAGTACGATGCGCTGCTCGTGCGAAGCCAGACAAAAGTAACCCCTCGCATTATGCAAGCGGCCAAGAAGCTCAAAGTCATTGGACGTGCAGGTGTTGGTGTCGATAATATTGACTTGGACGCTGCAACCAAGAGCGGGATTATCGTGATTAATGCTCCTGATGGCAATACCATCACAACATGCGAGCATGCCTTTGCTATGATGATGGCACTTGCAAGACATATTCCACAAGCTTATGTAAAGACGATTCAAGGCACATGGGATCGCAAATCCTTTGTTGGCGTTGAGTTGAGAAACAAGACGCTCGGTGTCTTGGGCATGGGACGCATTGGCAGTGAAGTTGCCAAGCGCGCCAAAGCATTCGGCATGGAAATCATCGGTTTCGATCCGTTTATGACTGAAGAACGCGCAGAGAAGATCGGGGTTAAGCTCGGAACTGTTGATGAGATTATTCGCCAGGCTGATTTCTTGACGGTACATACGCCGTTGACAGCGGAGACGAAGCATATGATCGCTAGACCGCAATTCGAAGTCATGAAGAAAGGCATGCGTATTGTCAATTGTGCGCGGGGAGGAATCATTGATGAGCTCGCGCTTGTAGAGGCAATTGATGAAGGCATTGTGGCTGGAGCTGCATTTGACGTCTTTGAAGCGGAGCCGCCGCAGGCTGACCATCCGTTCCTTACTCATCCTAAGATCATCGTGACGCCGCATCTCGGGGCATCCACGATTGAAGCGCAGGAGAATGTTGCCATCGATGTATCCGAGCAAGTCCTGCATATCCTTCGTGAAGAGCCGTTTAAAAATGCGGTGAATATGCCGCCAGTACCTGCTACAGTCATGAATAAGATTCAGCCTTACTTTGGTCTGGCTGAGAAGCTTGGGTACTTCACGGCACAAATGTCAAAAGGACCATTGCTTGAAATCGTAGTCAATTATTCGGGTGATCTTGCGGAAGTGGATACGCAGCCTATCACGCGCTATATTGTGAAAGGCGTGCTTCGCCAGCATCTCGGCTCTGATGTCAATGTTGTCAACTCCATGCATCTTGCCAAAGTAAGAGACATCAATATTATTGTGCAGCAATCTTCTGTCGCCAAGGGCTTTACAAATCTGCTATCTGTAACGCTTCGTACGAACGAAGAGGAGCGCCATGTTGCAGGTACGCTGCTGAACGGTTATGGCGAACGCATTGTTCAGATCGACAAGTATCCTGTAGATGTTGCTCCTGAAGGCCACTTGCTGCTAGTTAAGCATAATGACAAACCAGGCCTAATCGGTTCTGTAGGTACTTTACTTGGCGACAATGGCATTAACATCGCCACGATGCAGGTTGGACGCAAGATCGTAGGCGGTTCGGCAATCATGGTTCTGTCTGTCGACAAGATCGTTACTGCAGAAGTGATTCAAGCACTCAAAAATATTCCAGATCTAAACAAAGCAAAAGAAATCGTATTCTTCTAGAATCGCCAAGTGTTTCACGTACAACAATATTTAAGGTGATAAAATGACGTTTGTCGTTGGCAAACGTCATTTTGCATGCTTCAGGCACATCTAATACTCTTCATCCTCGACAAAAAGAAGCCTGCCTATTGGCAAGCTTCTTTAATCGTTGTCCTTATTCACATAATCATCGTTTCTTCAACAATAGGTGACACTGGTATTCCAATCGAGAAGGTCGTTCCTTTACCAAGGTCGCTGCTAACCTGAATAACCCCTTTATGAGCTTCTACAATATTGCGTACAATGGCGAGGCCCAAGCCTGTTCCAGCTGCCGTGCCTCTTGTTCTCGCTTTGTCTGCCTTGTAGAAGCGTTCAAAGATGTACGGAACATCTTCCTTCGGAATGCCTTGTCCGTGATCTTGAATGTGAATCCACACCCTCGCTTCATCCTGAAGTGTTGCAGGCACGTAATAGGTGCGCAGAATGATCGGTTCGCCAGATTGAGAATGTCTAAAGGCATTATCCATCAGATTGGTCATCACCTGTTCAAGCCGGTCTTCATCAGCACGCTCTAGCTCAGGCAAGTCCTGTTCACATTGTGAGACAATGCCAATATCTCGTTCACTAGACAAGACATTGTATTTGCGAGTTACCTTATCAATAATACCATTTACCTCTACTCGACCCCAGTGCATCTGCATGTGACCTGCTTCCATTCTCGCTAGATCAAGCAAATCTCGAACTAAGCGGCCCATTCGCAGCGACTCGTCATGAATGACCTGAACAAGCTCTTTTCGTTCTTCTGGAGAAGAAACAATGTCGTCGAGCAGTGCTTCTGAATAACCTTGAAGCATGGATAATGGTGTTCTAAGCTCATGAGAAACATTGGCTACAAAGTCCTTGCGAAGCTTCTCAAGCTTCACTTCTTGCGTCACATTACGGAGCACGGCAACGACGCCCCGGACCCGATCTGAATTATAAAGAGGGCCCATCACAACAGACCATACTTCTTCCTTCACATGTATCCGATCCGAAACTTCGGTCGCTTCCTGAAGGACTTGCTGATAGAGCGCACGAAGCGGTCCAGGAACTGCGTTCGTATCCGCAGCTTCCTCCTCATCCCACTCCAGCGAGTTCCATCGGCTTAGATTCACTTGTCCATGAGGATTCGCAAGCAGCACATTACCATCAGCATCGAACGTTATCACAGCATCCGTCATGCTTCGCAGGATGCTGAACAGATGTTCTTTCTCTTGATGAAGATCCTGAATGACAAATTGCAGCTCCTCAGCCATATGATTGAATGTTCTTGCCAATTCTCCAAGCTCATCCGTGGAGCGGATCTCCACTTTCTTCGTATAATCACCCTGTGTTATGGTATCGGCTGCTTCCTTAAGCTGCCTTAGCGGTTGCGTAATCTTCGTAAATAAGAAAAAGGCAAAAAAGGTCGTAAGCGAAAAACCAATAATCGCCGTATAAATAAACAGTCGCTTAATATCATTTGGATGGGCAAAGTTGCTGTCTATGTAAGGCAGCAAATAAATGCCTAGAAACAACAACACGCACGCCACAAGCCCAATAATCGTCATCCACAGCTTACCAACAACACTTCGCCAAAAACTCACGTTATTTAGGCACCTCTAATTTGTAGCCGACTCCCCATACAGTCGTAATCATCGAAGCCGCTTCCGGAGATACTTTATTCAGCTTCTCACGAAGTCTCTTCACATGCGTATCGACAGTGCGAAGGTCGCCAAAAAATTCGTAATTCCAAACATCTTTAAGCAGCTCTTCTCTCGAATACACTTTGTCCGGGGACACCGCAAGATAATGCAATAGCTCATACTCCTTCGGCGTCAAGCTGATTTCTTGGCCTCCCGCTGTTACGCGGTGAGCATCATGCTCAATCACAAGATGAGGGAACACGATATTATTGCTTGTCTTCGAATCACTAGATAAGTAGGCAGTCGCAGAAGAGCGTCGAAGCACTGCCTTCACGCGATAAATGACTTCTCGCGGGCTAAAAGGCTTGACAACATAGTCATCTGCCCCAACTTCGAAGCCTTGCACCCGATTCATCTCTTCACCTTTTGCAGTGAGCATAATGATCGGAGTGGATTTGACTTGGCGAAGCCTTGTTGTTACCTCAATGCCGTCAATGCCTGGCAGCATCAGGTCAAGGAGTATCAAGTCAAAATCTTCATTTATGGCTCGACGAAGAGCTTCTTCTCCATCCTCAGCCTCCGTAATGGCAAACCCTTCTTTTTCTAGGTACATTCTCAGTAGTCTTCTGATTCGTTCCTCATCATCAACAACGAGTATACGATTCACGTGTTCGGTCATGAAAATACCCCTTTCCAGATCGGTAACGTGCATTGATGTTAGCCTCAATTAACTTCCATGACTTGCTGCTTACACGCCTGCATAGGAATGCAGTCCGGAAATAATGAGGTTCACCCCCAACAAGGTAAACATCACAATAATAAATCCGATCACGGACAGCCACGAGGACTTGGCCCCAATGTAGCCGCGTGATAGTCGGAGATGTAAATATGCACTATAGAATAGCCACGTAATCAGCGCCCATACTTCCTTCGGGTCCCACGCCCAGAATCTTGACCAGGCAATCTGAGCCCATATCATGGCAAAGATGAGCCCTCCTAGCGTAAATACAGGAAAGCCAATGGCATTCGCTCGATAGCTGATCTCATCAAGATCTTCTGGATCAAGCCCAGACAAGAGAGGCTGCAGCGCTCTTGCGATCGGCTTGCGAATAATGAGTCTTACAATACCATACAACAACAGCCCTGATAGGATGGACCATGCTACTGTATTCAGCTTTCTTCCCGCCTGAGCGCCCTCCATCCACTTAGGAGCTTCCAGAAGCGGCAGCTTAATGCCTAGGAGCTTCTGATCTTCTTTCACTTCTCCTTGATATGGAGCAATGAGAGGTGGCATTTTATACATAATTGTTTCTATTGTACTATTGATCTGACCCTGATTGTCAACTGTCTCTAGCCTTTGATCAATAGCAACCTCATAATCTGCCGAACGATAGCCAAACACCACTGCAACAAACCCTACAATGATCATGATCAGCACCATAATAACTTCGAGCGAACGCTGTGCACGCTTGGCAGATGAATTATCCCACTGAACGGTTCGAATTAAGTACATGAGTCCCGCAACGAATCCAATTGCGAAGAATGCTTCACCAGCAGCTGCCAGGGTTACATGGATTTTCAGCCAAATCGAGTCCAATTGAGGAATAAGCGGCTGAACTTCACTCGGGAACACAGACGCATACGCCATAATGAGCACGGCGAGCGGAAGTGCAAATACCCCCATAACATAGGAGCGATAGATAAAGAATATAACGATATAAGCGCCGATGATCATCATCGCTAAAAATGACATAAACTCATACATATTGCTGACAGGAATGTGTCCGCCGCCAATCCAGCGTGTAATAAAATAGGCAAGCTGAGCAACAAATCCAAGAAGGGCTATACTAAAGGATATTCTTCCCCATTTTTGTTCATGTGCTGCGGGATCTTTGGTTTTCATTTTCCGTCCGGCAACTGTAAATACGAAGCTGATAAATCCAATACAGAACAAGAAGAATGCTACAAGATACGAATCCTGACTAAAGGCTAACCAGTTCACGCCTTATTCCCCCCACGATCAATTGCCTTGCTATCCACTTCCATGCTTATCTCCTGCAGAACGCGTGCAACCTCATGCCGTAGGCCATACCAATTCTTATTCGTATGGGCACCAAGGACAAGATGATTGCCGTCCAACTTGAGCCACATTCGTCGATGCTGCCAATAGAAGCCCATTACCAAGCCGATCATGCTGATCGCCGCGCCAACCCATATCCAAGGAAGCGCAGTATCTTTTCGAACATTAAGATAGCTCTTGGAGTCTGATATCGTTACATCGTTCATGGATTCCACGTCGATGATGATATGCTGCATGATGTCCTTGTTCAGTACATTTTCTTTGAATCGCAGCTTGTCTTTTTGCAGCGGAAAGTACATGTAAGGCTCACCATGCGCTTCAAGCCCTGGGCCTCTCACTAGAAACACAAATGCTGGAGCATTAGGTTCTGGCGATTGAGTCCTTGGCTCACCGTTCTCGTCGAGCGTAAAGTCTAGATACTTTTCTTTGAGTTCGAGTGTATATGGACCGATCTCATAAGTGGAAGCCGTATTGCTCATTTGAACCTCAAAAGAGCCGAGCACTTCACCGCTACTGGCATCTTTTAGGACCGGTTTAACAGCTACAAGCTTAGGTGTAAGGTCAAAGTCGTATTGATATACCATAAGACCATCGTATTCCAAAGGATCATTGACTCGAATGTCATGCTTTGCTACCTCAACGAGCGTCGGCTCCTTCACGGGATCATCACAGTCAGCCGTGCATCGGAACAGCGTTGCTTTCGTCTCAAACAGCTTGGGCATGATCCTTCCTTCTTCTACGAATTGTTCAGGCATCTCTTCATCGCTGTAGTATTCAACTGTAAACTTATCGTTCTGTAAATAATACGAAGTGTCAGGGATTGGCTGAGGCGTCCCCTGCGGAAAAGCTGCATAATATTCCATATGCCATCCAGGAATGCTCCGAGCCAGCACCGCTAACAAAAAAATGATGAGTCCGATATGATTAATATAAGGTCCCCAGCGGCTGAAACGATTCTTCTCAGCCATCAGTGCTCCATCTTCTGCAATTAACCGATAGCGCTTCTTCTTTAATGCGCTTCCAATCTGCTCCAAAGCCTCTTGTCCGGCAATCCCTTCTGGCAGATCAGCATCGACCACCACACGCTGGCGCTTTAGGAACTGGTCGTGCTTGCGAACCTTCTGCTTATGAAGCGCTCGATATAAAGGAAGCACCCGATCCAAGCTGCATATGACAAGAGAAGCTCCAATCATCACAAGCAGCAGAATAAACCACCAAGATTCGTATGTATGAGACAAACCAAGCAAATAATAAATATGCCCAAGCGTCCCGTAAGTCTCCTTATAATAGATGGAGGCATCCAAGTTAATGAATTGGCTTTCCTGCGGATAGATGGTACCAAGCGAAGCGCCTATTAATGTAATGACAATCAAAATCACGGCAATTTTTACGGAGGAAAAGAAGTTCCACACCCTATCAATGATTCCGGGATTGGCCTTTTGAGATTTGCGCGCAACGCCATCATAGCGCATCTCAAGGATCTCTGTGCTGGAATTCTCCTCGGTCAAAGGCTTGCCGCAATGCTCGCATAATACGGTTCCCAAAGCATTCTGATGCCCGCATTCACACTTCGTGTTCTGAAAGGCCATAACAAGTCCCCCCCTATCACGATGAGGCTGCATCGATCATTTGCATTAGATAAGCATCCAGCTCTTCAGCGGTTACTTCTCCTTGCTTGATCGCATGCACCTTGCCGTCAGGCTGAACAAAAAAGGTAGTCGGTAGGGGGCGAATGCCAAAGGCTTTGGCTGCCGTCTTCTTGCTGTCAAGCCACATTGGGAATTCCACGCCCATCTTCTCGATAAAATTCGATACGACAAGCGCATCTTCTCCATAATTGATGCCGACAATGTATACGCCCTTATCCTTCCACTTCTCCCAGGCGCTCTGCATAGCAGGCATCTCCCGCTTGCATGGCTCACACCAGGTTCCCCAGAAGTTGAGCACCATAATACTGCCCTTATAATCGGAAAGGGATTGAATATCACCGTTCAACTCTTGGAGCTTGATGTTGGGCACAGAGCTGCCCACAACTGGCACTTCATTCGATTGAAGCAACGAAGGAACGATCGCAAATCCACCAATGATTAGAATGACCGCAAGAATGGCAATCTGTACAACTTTGTTGCGTTTTCCCATGAAAGATCGCCCTTTCTATGAATTGTTTCACAAATGAGCAACGATTTCGTGACAATTCTACGACATCGTTTCCATCCATTATAATCCATTAGCAAGGGCTGACCTCTTCCTTAATATGAAAATTATGTGTCATAGATTGACAAATTTTAAACTTTAGGCAGTCGTCATCTCGACCGCGCTATTGCTTCGTATCCTTGTCAATCTTGATGGACTGCTTCAATTCATTAACCTCAGACTTGGTCAACTTGCGATGAGTGCCTCTAGCAAGCCCTTGAAGCGTAATATTGGCGAACTGCACGCGCTTTAGCAGCGTTACCTTATGTCCAATCGCCTCGAACATGCGGCGAACCTGACGATTCTTGCCTTCATAAATGATCATGCTGATTGTCGCTTCATTTTTGTCGGGATTGACGTCATAATACTCCACCTCTGCAGGCTGAGTCATGCCATCTTCAAGCATAATCCCCTGCTTCAGCTTGTCTAAATCGTCCCCATGCGGAACCCCTTTAACAGTCGCCAGATACATTTTGCCTACATGATGCCTAGGATGCATCAAGCGATTGGCAAGCTCTCCATCATTCGTTAATAAGAGCAGACCCTCTGTGTCATAATCCAATCGACCGATCGGATACACACGCGTCTTAATTCCTTTAAGGTAATCCTTAACGGTTTTGCGTCCTTCTGGGTCCGACATGCTCGTAATAACACCTTTTGGCTTATAGAGCGCAATGACAATCTTCTCAGGCTGCCTGAGCGGTCTTCCATTAATTGTAATCACATCTGTATCCGGATCCGCCTTAACCCCAAGCGTCGTAACAACCTTATCATTAACTTGAACTTTTCCTTCAAGGATGTATTGTTCACACTTGCGCCGTGACGCCACACCTGCATTTGCTAAGATCTTCTGAAGTCTTTCTTCCATGTTTGCTATTCACCTCAACCCTTATCATATCTGTTTGTGAACAAGACCACAAGCGAAAGTTCAAACTTTTGCCTTATATTGACGAACGCCTCCAGCATTAAGCCAGAGGCGTCGGAGATGCTGCTAGGATTCTAACGATGCTGCTTTACTTGATCAGGAAAATACAAAGAGACAAATCATAACTGCCGCAATAAATCCAATTAGATCAGAGAATAAGCCAACCTTAAGGGCGTATCGCCCTTTTCGTATACCTACTGCTCCAAAGTAAACAGTTAGCACGTATAAGGTAGTATCTGTGCTTCCTTGAATGGTTGATGCAATGCGTCCTATCATGGAATCAGGGCCATAGCTCTTGATGAGGTCAGTCGTGAAGGCAAGGGAACCTGCTCCAGTGATAGGACGCAGAAACGCGAGCGGAAACACCTCGCTTGGCACACCCATCCATTCCAAGTAGGGCTTGAAGAAACCCAAGATCCAGTCCATGGCTCCCGAGGCTCGGAATACGCTGATTGCAACCATCATGCCAACCAATGTCGGTATAATGTTGATCGAGGTCTGAAATCCATCCTTCGCACCTTCTACAAACGACTCATACACCGGCACTTTTCGAAAAAATGCATACAAAGGAATAAACACAATAATCGCTGGAATGGCCCATGTTGATATGGCCGATATGATCGAATACAACCGCCTTCCCTCCTCCCCATGGTGGTCAAGCTGTCTTCGTTATCCTGTTCGTTCTAACGGCATTTTAGGTGATGTTGATCTCTTTGCTGGCGGAGCATGGCGATTGCGGTACCAGCGATCTGCAATAATGGCTGCAGCTGTAGCGATCATGGTTGCAATAAGGGTCGTACCGACAATCTCTGCAGGGTTAGCGGAATTGAAGTTCATTCTAATCGCGATAAGTGTGGTTGGAATTAAAGTGATGCTGGCTGTGTTTATGGCAAGCAGCGTACACATCGCTGGAGAAGCAGTCTCTTTGTCCGGATTTAACTTTTGCAGCTCCTGCATTGCTCGAATCCCCATTGGAGTTGCTGCATTGCCAAGACCAAGCAGATTGGCGCTCATGTTCGACATAATGAATCCTAGCGCGGGATGATTTTTAGGAACATCGGGAAACAGGAAACCCACGATTGGACCTAGCAGTTTGGCAAGCTTCTCCAACAGCTTGGCATCCTCTGCAATACGCATCATGCCAAGCCAAAAAACCATTACGCTAATTAAGCCAAAGCTCACACCTACTCCCGTCTTTGCCCCATCAAAGACCGCCTCGGTTACAAGCTCAATACGTCCCTGTGCGGCGGCTGCAATAAAACCAACAAGCAGCATAAATATCCATAATGCATTAATCAACGCGATCCTCTCCCCTCTCGCGAATGATGTACCGATTTGTATGTTAATCTAACTGCTTCTTGTCTAGAGACTTCGCTCTTAAAGGAACCTGTCCGATCCGCTCATTGTCAAGCCAAATCTCAAGCTTTGCTGGCGAGCCGAATTTGTACTCCGGGCTGCTTGGCTGGTTTGGTATAATCTTGGTTGCAATCCGAGTTTTCTCTTCATTAGATAGCGGATAACTCCACTCAAGCAGCGATACAAGATCGCTTCCTTCAATCTGCTGGCCTTTTCTTATAATCTGCTGTGCTGGATACACCGTAAACCCATAATCAAGCATCCGGCTGTGGTCTACCCAATCACTGCCATCATTTAGCGTAACCGCGGCCAGTTGCTGCCCATTGCGTGTTGCAGAGCTAACGAGACATCTTAGCGCCGTCTTCGTGTAACCCGTTTTCACTCCATCTGCGCCTTCATAGAGAGAGAGCATTTTATTTTTGTTCAACCATTTGTAATCCCAGGCATCGTTCGGATTCGGGGCGGTCTTAACCTTCGTCTTCACAATATTTCGAAAAGTTGGATTATGGAGCGCATAGGCGGTGATCTTAGCTAAGTCATTCGCTGTTGTATAATGATCTTTCGCATCTAGACCATGCGGATTGCGAAAGGAAGTATGCTCAAGTCCAAGCTCTCTAGCCTTTTCATTCATGAGATAAACAAATCCCTCTTCTGAGCCTCCTACATGCTCAGCGATGGCGGTAGCCGCATCATTGCCTGAACGAAGCATGAGCCCATATACCATATCCTCAAGCTTCATCTTCTCGCCTAAGCGCAGATAGATGGAGGAGCCTTCTTTTCCAACTGCATGATTGCTTGTCTTGACGATCTCATGAAGCTTCCCTGATTCTATCGCAATAACCGCTGTCATGATCTTCGTAGTGCTCGCCATCGGAAGCTCCACATCCCCTTGCTCCGAATACAGGATCCGTCCTGATTCCACATCAATAAGCGAGGCTGCCCTTGCATTCGTTCTAGGCAACCCGCTTCCTTCTTGCTGCTTCGCCTTTCCTTTTGCAGTAATAGCCTCTATGCCTGCATGTGCCGCATGGACTTGAGCACTGTTAACTACACCAATAGTAGCGATCATTATTGCTATTGCCGATATATAAAGTTGTCGTCTTGCTCTTCGCATGTGAGCCTCCTTGAGATGTAAGCCTGTACCTAAGAAGTTAATTCATTGTATGCAGCCAAGCTCCAAGGTATGTCCACCTTGTCTTAAGCAGCACATCAAGATGAAAAAAATGCGTCAATTCCATTTGCCAAGGCTTTTGTTTCATGATCGGACCTCGATCACAGCCTACATAAACGGAGTTGACGCCTTGAGCAATCCATCATGGAATAATAATATCCTCATGATGATCATTCTTATTCATTTCTTTTCCTCGAAACAAAGCGTCGATTCTGTCGATAACCTGTGGAACAGCATCAATCAGCTTTTCAATAAGATGCGTTTGATTATCTGCGGATACCACTTGAACTCCTTGCTTGCCCACAATCAAAAAGGCAATCGGTGTAATATATAATCCACCACCGCTACCGCCACCAAACGGCTTGGTTGTGTGGTCTGAATAGTGTTGATCTTCGTGTTTTTTATCTTTATCTCTGCGTTCAACAATCTTGAGATCGCTTCCCCCTGCTGCAAACCCAAGTGCCACTCGGCTAATCGGAAGAATTACGCTTCCGTCAGGTGTCTGAACAGGATCGCCTACGATCGCGTTCACATCAACCATTGTTTTTATATTTTCTAAGGCCGCCCTCATTAACCCTTCGATTGGATGTTCTGCCATACCTTATGTCCTCCTTTGAAGTCCAGCAAACGAAATATAAGCGTAACTACTGCAGCAGTAGCTTTTGCAATACGAACACGGGATATACACACCATGCGGGTAGAAAAACACAGTTCTTGAAAATTCGGCTCAACCTGCAGCCTAGGCATCGTGTGAAAACTTAAATATTGAGTTAATAGACCCGTTCCATATGCTACGCTTCCCCAGACTGCTCCTGTAGCCATTGCAGTTAAAGGAGCTTCGTCGAGACCAATCTCGGTATCCCATATAAACGTATCTACTTTCACCACTTTGAGCCAATTTAATAGATCAACCATATCCAGCAAGACTGACAGGTCAACATTCATATTCAATTTCGCCTTGCCTTGATTAACTGGGCTAAGCCGCTGCTTCTTTTTAACACCTAGGTCGACATGTTTCACCCCTTTGAACTGTACACTGCGCACTTCATATCGCCACCTGAATAACCCATACCACATTCGAATTCCAATCCAGATCCGCTCATGTCTGCCTGACTTCTGTATGACGATTTTGCATTCAGCATGGGATAGCAGAAAGCTTATTACGACCAACAGCACAAAGGCAAGGATGCCTAGCAGAGTCCACAGCCACACGCTCATCGCGACACCTGCCTTTTCCATTCTAAGGATATTATGACCAACGAGAGGAACGCTCATTCTTCCATTTCAAAAGAAAAAGCCAAGATAGAAATTGACGCTTAAGAGCACCAAATGTTCCATCTTGGCTTGTTATCCATCATGCATATAACAAGATTGATATTTTCACACCTCATCTTTACTTACCTGCACACTCAAAGAAAGCAATATGCTGAACGATTAATCTACTCTTGTACAGACCATTGCTCCGTATTCAACACCTGGCCTGGCTTCATATAAATACCGTGAATCCCCATGCCTTGCAGACGCTCTACATAATCTCGTCCATCCTGCACAATAGGCGGGAATGTGTTGTAATGAATAGGCACAACGTGCTTAGACTTTGTCCATTGGGCAGCAAAGAGCGCATCCTCTGGGTCCATCGTGAAGAAACTGCCTATAGGCAAGAACGAGAGATCCGGCTGATACCGTTCCCCGATTAGCTTCATATCACTGAACAAGGCTGTGTCTCCTGCATGATAAATCGTTAATCCGTCCATCTGAATAACGAGGCCTGCCGGATTGCCCATATAGATCGTTTGTCCATCTACTGTTAAGGAAGAGCTGTGCAGAGCCGGTACGAACTTCACATTTCCAAAGGCCAGTGATGCTCCTCCTCCTAAGTTCATGCCGACGGTGTTGTTTACGCCTTGCAGCGCCATATAATCTGCTAGTTCAACAATGGCTGCAAGCTGTGCATCATTAGATATTGCAATAGCTGCCGCGTCAGCAATATGATCGCCATGCCCATGCGTCAATAGTACATAATCGGTCTTGATGTCATCTGCCTGAACAGTTGCTTGCGGATTGCCGGTCAAATAGGGATCGATGATGACATTGTGGTCCGTTCCGTGCAGTTGAATACACGAATGCCCATGAAAGGTGATATGCATTAAGCGCCGCCTCCTACATCGTCTATCGTTAGTTGCCTATTATTTAATTTCTCGAACAGAAGGTTCGTATCCTCCTCAAGCCCCTCCGAAGCATCAAATTGATTGGCTTCTGGAAGCTCAGACAAATCAGCTAATCCGAAATAATCAAGAAACGCTTTGGTCGTCCCATACAAGATCGGTCTTCCAATCGCTTCAGCGCGTCCGACCTCTTGAATCAGGTCTTTGTTGACAAGCGTATGGATGGCTCGCTCAGACTTTACACCTCGAACTTCTTCAATGTCCACACGTGTAATCGGCTGGCGATATGCAACAATGGCCAGCGTCTCCAGCGCCGCTTGAGACAGAGAAGATCTTGACGGCGAATATGCCATTCGCTCAAGGTATGGAGCATGCTCAGGCAAGGTAGCTAACTGATAGGAACCCGCTATCTTTACAAGCTGAATCCCTCTCTTGTCTCGCTCCAGTTCTCCTTTAAAATCATGAATCGCATCTTCAACCACTTCCTGCCGCATCTCTGTAATCTCAGCAAGCTGCTTTAAAGTGAGGCCTTCCTCCCCTACCATAAACAGCAGCGCTTCAATAATCGATTTCAACTTCTGAAATTCCACCTTCATCCAACTCCCCATGCCATTGAATCACAATATCTTCAAATAATGAATCCTGATAACATTTTATCTGTTTCATCTTCATCAGCTCTAATAATGCAAGGAACGTAACGACAATCTCATGCCGAGACATGCTCTCGTCAAGCAGCTTGGAGAACATCACTTTAGAGCCTCTCCCGCTTGGCTTAAGTGTGGTAATAATGTCCCTTATGCGATCCTTCACTGATATCTCATCGCGATGAATGGTAGCGACCTGATCTCGTCGCGAGGCTTTGCGAAGCGCCTTCTGGAAGGCCTGAACAAGATCATCGATATGAAGCCCCTCAACAGGGTTGCTTGGCGTTGATGGCATAAAGGGGGACAAATCCTCTGCTTCCTTTGAAAAAATCAAACCTCGTTCTAATTCCTTATCCTTTAATTGCTCAGCAATGTTTTTGTATTTGCGGTACTCAATGAGCTTGCGAATAAGCTCTTCTCTAGGATCAGGCTCATCATCATAGTAATCTGGGAACTCCTCCCACTCCATTACCGGGGGCTTTGGCAGAAGCTGATGAGATTTCATAGACAAGAGTGTTGCAGCCATAACCAGAAACTCGCTCGTAATCTCAAGCTCAAGTTCCTGCATGCTTTGCAGATACTCCATATATTGATCCGTAATTTCATGAACCGAGATATCTTGAATTTGAATCTCGGATTGATCAATGAGATGGAGCAGCAGGTCGAGCGGACCCTCAAAAGACTCCAATTTATATGTAAAGGGCACTCCCTCATACCTCCTGAAAAAACAAATGTAGCACCCAACCGAAGTTAGGCACTACATTAAATAAGCACTATTTTAACTGATTAGTCAAGTTCGCCATTTCAATTGCGGTAGAAGCTGCTTCCCAGCCTTTGTTGCCTGCCTTCGTTCCTGCACGCTCAATCGATTGCTCGATGGAATCAGTCGTCAGGACGCCGAAGATGGTAGGAACACCCGTCTTCATGCCCACTTGCGCAACGCCTTTTGCAACCTCGCTGCATACATAATCAAAGTGAGGTGTTGCCCCGCGAATAACTGCTCCTAGTGTAATGACAGCGTCATACTTGCCGCTCTCTGCCATTTTTTGTGCGATCAAAGGAATTTCAAATGCACCCGGCACCCAAGCGATATCAATCTCGTTATCCTGTACGCCATGGCGCTTCAGTGCATCAAGAGCTCCCGATACAAGCTTCGATACGATAAACTCGTTAAAGCGTCCGGCTACGATACCATATTTTAATCCATTCGATACTAGATGTCCTTCAAATACGTGTGGCATGATCCATCATCCTCCAAATATATATAAAATGGTTGTACTTCAATGATTTAGCGCTTGTTCGTTAAACGAGATCACAAGCGGTAACACTTACTGTTCATTTTGTTCGATATCGTCGAACTTCAAAAGATGTCCAAGCTTCTCCTGCTTCGTGTGAAGATAGCGAGCATTATCCTTGTTCTCTGGCATTTGAATCGGAACTCGTTCCACGACCTCAAGCCCATAGCCTTCTAGGCCCTTAATCTTGCGCGGATTGTTCGTCATCAACCGAATGTGGCGCACTCCGAGATCCTTCAGGATCTGCGCACCGATTCCATATTCTCTGAGATCCGCAGGGAAGCCAAGCTTAAGATTTGCTTCAACGGTATCATAGCCCTGCTCTTGGAGCTCATATGCCTTCAGCTTGTTAATCAACCCAATGCCTCGTCCTTCTTGGCGCATATACAGCAGCACGCCATTGCCTTCGTTCTCAATCATCGTGAGAGCCGCCTCTAATTGAGGTCCGCAATCGCAGCGATGGGAATGGAACACGTCTCCGGTCAGGCATTCAGAATGAACGCGCACAAGGATTGGCTTGGCACTGTCAATCTCGCCTTTGATCATAGCAACATGTTCTTTATGATCGACGTCGTTCGTATAGGCCGCGATACGAAATGTGCCGAAGTCTGTCGGTAGATTCACTTCAATCTCGCGATTAACGAGGCTTTCCTTCTCATTGCGATATCGGATAAGATCGCGAATGCAGATTAATTTCATATCATGCTGCTTCTTAAACTCCACGAGGTCGGGCAATCGAGCCATCGTGCCGTCTTCTTTAATAATTTCACAGATCACCCCAGCAGGACTAGCCCCGCACAATTGAGCGAGATCAACAGCAGCCTCAGTGTGGCCGGCGCGTCTTAGCACGCCTCCTTTTTTCGCAATGAGCGGGAATATATGTCCTGGGCGTCTAAAGTGCTCAGGCTGCGTCTTCGGGTCAATCATAGCTTTAATCGTTAAGGAGCGCTCATAAGCGGATATCCCCGTGTCCGTGTCCACATGATCAATGGACACCGTAAACGCAGTTCCATGATTGTCCGTATTGCGTGCTACCATGGGAGGCAGATCCAACGACTCTGCCCGATCTGGTGTAATCGGCACACAGACTAGTCCTCTGCCTTCGGTGATCATAAAGTTAATAACTTCAGGCGTTGCGTAATCGGCTAATGCGATAAAATCGCCTTCGTTCTCACGGTCTTCGTCATCGACGACAATCACAATCTTGCCTTCTTTAAGATCCATAAGTGCATCTTCGATCGCATCAAAAACAATAGGCTCCTGCATGATTTGTTTCTCCCTTCTCGACTATCCTGTTGTATGCCTATTCACAATAAAGCTTCAGCTTCCAGCGCTGTGAGGCCATGCTGATTATAAGAAACCATTCTCTTCAAGAAACGATTTGCTTATTGAGGAACGAGGCTGTGCTTGATTGGACTCTCCTTTTCCGTAACGCAGCAAATGCTCGACATACTTTCCAAGCACATCGCACTCGATATTCACGCTATCTCCTGGATGCTTATGTGCAAGCGCCGTTTCCTGTAAGGTGTGCGGAATAATGGAAACCGCAAACCCATCCTCGTCCGCACGCGTTAACGTTAGACTAATGCCGTCGATCGTAATGGACCCTCGCGGGATCAAATATTTCGCTTCAATGGTACCATCGACAGGGCGAAATTCAAATCGGATCGCGTTCGCATCAGGAGTTCGATTTGTAATGATTGCAACCCCGTCCACATGGCCTTGAACGATATGACCACCAAAGCGTCCGTTGGCAAGCATCGCTCGCTCTAGATTGACTGGGTCCCCAGGCGCAAGATCTTTAAGCGTCGTATGGCGAAACGTTTGCGGCATAACATCTGCAAGAAAGGATTGACCTTCCAAAGCCGTAGCTGTCAAGCAAACCCCGTTCACAGCAATGCTGTCCCCAATCTGGACATCCTTCATCACCTTCAATGCTCGAATTCGAAGCACCATCGCTTCTCCTCGCTTGTTAACCGCTTGAAGGGTCCCCACTTCTTCAACTAATCCCGTAAACACGTTCAAAGCCCTCCTTTCTCTTGGCTTGGATAGAGCGGCACACCACTGATAATTACATTATCACCAATCGACTCCACCCTTACTTGTTCCAATTCAAGAGCATCGCTCATCTTCTCCGGTCCATCAAACATGAAGCTGCCGGGAGCTTCCTTATGCCCTACAATCTTAGGTGCAATCATGAGCACGATGCTGTCAATCAATCCAGACTGCAGCATCGCTCCATTGAGCGTTCCCCCGCCTTCTAGCAGTATGGACCCGATCTCTCTCTTGCCAATTTCCTTCAGGGCTTCTCTCATGTCCACCAAGGGTCCATCATTGACAACGATAACACTGACACCCCGCTTCTCAAGCTCGCTTATCTTTGCTTTGCTTGCTTGAGACGTAGTCAAGATCCAGGTTGGTGCAATCTTGTCTTGAATGACTTTCGCCTCCAAAGAGATGCGAAGCTTAGAATCAACAATGATACGAACGGGATGGAGTGCGGGTACGCTCAAGCGTGTCGTAAGCGATGGATTGTCCGCTTCAATCGTTCCGATGCCAACCATAATGGCTTGATGACGATGGCGCATCGTATGGACGCATTCTCTGGCTAGTTCATTCGTGATCCATTGGCTGTGCCCTGTATGCGTTGCAATGCGGCCATCCAAGGTCTGAGCTGTCTTCTGGGTGACATAAGGGAGTTTGGTCGTCATGTACTTGGCGAACATCTCAATCAAATGGAATGCTTCTTCTTGCAGAACACCTTGTTTAACTTCAATCCCATGCTCTTCTAGGATTCGAACGCCATTGCCTGCTACGACAGGGTTTGGATCTGTGCAAGCAATGACAACCCGCTTCACCCCAGCTTCAATTAAGCGAAGGCTGCAGGGCGGAGTCTTGCCATAATGACTGCAAGGTTCTAAGGTCACATATGCAGTAGAGCCAGCAGCCTCAGCTTGAGCCATTCGAAGGGCATGCACTTCAGCATGGCCTTCCCCACGTTTCAAGTGCGCACCAAGACCAACCACACGTCCATCCTTCACAATGACGCACCCTACAGCGGGATTAATGCTTGTTTGACCAATCACTCGTTCCGCTAAGTCAATGGCAAGCTTCATATAGAATGTATCATCCATTATCGGCAGCATATCGATCACCTCTCTTCACGATGATTCACCACTTGCGTTCCATTCATTCGCCAACAAATAAAAAGGCCCTTCGGAGAGGTTTCCGAAGGGCAGTATGTTCGAAATTGATTCAGGACAAATAAGCAATGTGATGCTGGCCAACATACGCAGGCATAATGACTGCGCGAACCATATCAAGCAATCTAAGGCGATGAGCACACAAGACCAACTTGATATAGACATGACTGCACCATTCATCTTGTTCACGTGAAAAAATGCACAGAGAAATAACAAAAATCTCTTGTTTGCTTCATGTGAAAAAATGAACACCTTAAGCGTACGACCACTTTTACGTCTGTGAACAAATGAACAAACAAGTGTACAAACATAAAAATAGAACATACCTCTTGTCCTGACTCCCTTCTCCCATCCAGACTATACTGTCGGCCTCGGATTCTCACCAAGTCCACCGTGCAAAGCTCAGCTTCACAACGGGTCACGGGCTGAAAACAAACAAGTGTTTGCTTAATACCGCCGGTCGGGAATTGCACCCTGCCCTGAAGGTTTGTCTGATCTCCTGCATGCTATCGGATTATCGAAGCATACATGAAGATTTTCACTTAGTTTATCATTGTCATGATGCAAATTCAAGTGCTTGATCCTTTTTTCACAAGATCATTCTGATTGTAGAGTTGTGAACTCATGATCGTACATAGTTGTTTTGCTGTATCGTCTTTACCGAACAAACAGAAAAAGCCCTTTTATCCAAAATCACATAAAAGGGCCGTTCCCAAAAGAAAGAATATATTCTACTATTCTTCGACGACTGTAACTTCCTTCATCTTGTCGCCTTGCTTGATGGCATCAACATGCTCAACGCCTTCGATTACTTGTCCAAACACAGTATGGACACCATCGAGATGCGGGAATGCATCGAAGCAGATGAAGAACTGGCTGCCGCCTGTATCTTTGCCTGCATGCGCCATCGACAATGCGCCTTTGACATGCTTGTGCGGGTTGCCTGCTGTCTCGCACTTGATCGTGTAACCTGGTCCGCCAGTACCTGTGCCGCTAGGACAGCCGCCTTGGGCAACGAATCCTGGAATAACACGATGGAAGTTAAGTCCGTTATAGAAGCCTTCATTTGCAAGCTTTTCAAAGTTTGCTACTGTCCCTGGAGCTTCCTTTTCAAACAATTCAATGACCACAAGGCCGCCTTTTTCTAATTCAATCTTCGCTTTTTTCATGTTCATGAACATCCTTTCTCATGAGCGGAAATAAAAAACAATGTGTTTAGTATACCATTACAGCTCCTGAAGATACAACAAGCGCCTCTGAGCATCTCCACCATACAATCGGGGAGCGTCATAGGCGCTAAATGCAGGCTTCAACAACCGCTTGTAACGGCTGACAGCTTATTGATGCACTTCTTGCTTAGCAAGACGAGCAGGAATCACATCATTGCCGATGATATTGTCATGGGATTCGCGCTTAACCACAAGATCCGATTGACCATCCTTTACAAACACGACTGCCGGCTTGCGTATACGATTGTAATTGCTCGCCATCGCGTAATTGTAGGCACCCGTACAGGATACCGCAAGCAAATCGTCATGATTCACTCGTGGAAGGTTTACATCCCAGATCAGCATGTCTCCGCTCTCACAGCACTTCCCTGCAATCGATACAACCTCAGCAGGCTCCTCTGCGGCACGATTGGCGAGTACTGCTTCATACTGCGACTCATACAGCGCAGGACGAGGATTATCCGTCATTCCACCGTCGACTGCAACATATTTGCGCACGCCCGGAATATCCTTAATCGACCCAACAGAATACAGCGTCGTGCCCGCATCTCCTACGATACTGCGGCCTGGCTCTACCCAAATCTCTGGCAATGCATTATAGATGGCGCTGAAGTTCGTCTTCACCGCATCCGTAATGGCCTTAACATATTCGGAGACATGCAGCGGCGTATCCCCTTCGATATAACGAATGCCAAAGCCGCCGCCGAGATTCACGACCGTAAATTCTATCCCAAACTGCTGCTTCACGTCAGCGGCGAACGCTGCTACTCGAGCAACAGCCATTTGGAAGCCTTCCACTTCAAAAATCTGTGAGCCAATATGGGAGTGAACCCCTAGCAGTTCAAGCCCCTCTGCATCTTGTGCCTGCTTGATGGCTTCAAGCGCAGTGCCATTGCCAATATCAAAGCCAAACTTCGAATCCGTTTGACCTGTGGAAATGTACTCGTGAGTATGCGCTTCAACCCCTGGTGTTACACGAAGCAGAATCTTCACCGAGACACCGCGTTCTTTGGCCATATCGTTCAGTATATGAAGCTCGAAGAAGTTATCGACGACAAAGCAGCCAATGTTCGCATCAAGGGCCATCGCTATCTCATCAGGCGTTTTATTGTTGCCGTGGAAATGAATGCGATGAGCAGGGAAGCCTGCTTGCAGAGCGGTGTACAATTCACCGTCAGACACAACATCCAAAGACAGGCCTTCCTCTTCTGCAATGCAGCACATGGCCATCACACAAAATGCTTTGCTTGCATAAGCCACTTGGAAATTCAACCCCGAAGCCTTAAATGCATCCGTATATTGACGGGCACGTTCACGAATAAGCGCTTCATCTACAATATATAATGGCGTGCCGAACTCAGCCTTCAAAGCCGTAACGTCACACCCACCAATGGTCAAATGTCCTTTTTCATTAATCGTACTCGTACCGTGTAAATACACTCCCATTCCCCCTACGATTCCCAAGTCATTCCTTTCATCAAATTATAGCAAGAAATGGAGAACGCGCAATATGGATTTTCGTGCGGATCATTTGCATTAATCCGTTTCATTTGGGCGCATCTTTGTCGAATCCTTGGTTTTATTGAAGCTCGGTCGATTTTTATTGTCCAAAAGCGGCATGCGGAACAAGATGCTGAACATCGCCTTCGCATTGAATGGAATGAATGGCCAGAGATAGGATGAATTGTAGGATCGATGGATCGCAAGACCTACAATAAACAGCGTCGTCCCAATGACGAAGCCCGGCACCTTAAAGGCAGCGACAGCAATAAGCAGCGCGAGCCTTACGATGCGGTTTGCCAGAGACAGCTCATAGCTTGGCGTAGCAAACATTCCTATTGCGGCAACGGACATATAAAGAATAACCTCATTTACGAATACCCCTGTCTGAACTGCGATGTCACCCAGCAGGATCGCTGCTACCAAGCCTATTGCCGTAGCAAGCGGCGTTGGGGTGTGAACGGCAGCCATCCGAAGCAGATCAATTCCAAGCTCTGCCAGCAAAAACTGCAAAATAATCGGCAGCTTCGCACTCTCATGGGGGCCAACAATTTGCAAAAATGCCGGCTTAAGCTCAGGCTGCATCACAAGCAGCAGCCACAATGGAAGCAAAAACAGCGATGCAAAGATTCCGATAAAGCGCACCCAGCGTAAATAGGTCCCGATAAAAGGAGTTTGACGATTCTCCTCCGCGTGCTGGCACAAGTCAAAAAAGGTTGTTGGCAATATCATGACAGATGGAGAAGTATCGACAAACAGCACGACACTGCCATCCATAAGATGCGCAGCCACCGAATCCGGCCGCTCAGAGTACCGAACTAGCGGATAAGGATTCCATCCCTTGTTGATAATCGCTTCTTCCAGCTGTTTATCTGCAAGCGGAATGCCTGATAAATTTACTTTTTTAATCTTATTGCGAACCGATTCCACCAGCCGTTTGTCAGCTACATCATCAATGTATGCGATACACACATCCGTGCGCGTCCTTCTGCCTACTTGAATCATCTCATATTTGAGACCGGGATCTCTAAGTCTTCTTCTTACAAGGGTTACGTTCGTCAACAGGGTCTCTGTAAAGCCATCACGCGCTCCGCGAACGACTCGCTCCAAGCTCGGCTCATCGGGTCCGCGGCTTGGAAATGTCTTGACATCGGCGACTAGCGCTGTCTTCTCATGCTCAATAAAGAACGCACTGCCTCCAGCAAGCACCTTGTTAATGACTTCACTGAACTTTGTTACCTTCTCCACTTGAATATGCGGAATATAGTAGTCAAAAAAAGCCTTCAGCGCATTCGAGCTGACCTGAGACTTGTCAAGCATCGATAGACGCGCTAAGATCATCGTCATCACTTCATCTTTGGCGAATCCATTCAAATAGAAGATGCCGACATTATGATCGCCAAACGTCATTTCACGAACAATCACGTCAAATGACTCCCCAAGGCCGACAACTTCCTTAAGAACGCGCTTAACCTCTCGAAGATGACGCGGTATTAGATCATCATGCTGCCAATACTCAATTGACTGCACCAGATCATCTGATCGCTCGTGGTCCCGCATGCTTTGCACTCGTCTCTCGTAAGCAGCTACTGGTCCTTTGTTATGCGGTTCTCCCGATGAATCGTCGCTTGCTTCTTCCGCAGCATTGGAAGCTTGCTTTTGCGGATCGTGCCGCTCGGATGTATGGATATCATTGCTGGAAAAATCGGTCATCCCCTTTAAGCCTTCCTGTTGTTCATCTCCACTCTCCTTCTGATCCTTCTTCTTTGTATCTTCCTCATGATCTGTCCCCATTAGGTGAGCCTTAATCTCTTCTAATAGGCCGTGTTGTCCTGCATCCGATCCTGAACCTTTCTCTGCCACAGATCATCCCTCCTCATACCTTCACATCTGACTTAGCAAACAAAAGCGCGTTTGCATCATGTGTAACTATCGCTGGTGTTAGTATGGGACAGAATGCACAACTTCATGACAAGCTTGCTGAAAAAAGAAAAAAGCCGAGCATTCAAAGGTTGATAACTCCCTTTGAGACAGCTCAGCTTTCGAACGCTATTGTGCAATTTGAGATTTGATGGACTGCAGGATTTTCTTCTCCAGCCTAGATACCTGGACTTGAGATATGCCAAGCCGGCTCGCAACCTCAGATTGCGTCTGGTCTCGGAAATAACGAAGATACACGATCAATCGTTCACGCTCATTTAGGCCCTCAATGGCTTCGTTTAGCGCCAGCTTATCAAACCATTTCTCCTGTGAGTCATCCGAGATTTGGTCCATGAGTGTAATCGGATCTCCATCATTTTCAAATACGGTTTCATGAATCGAGGTCGGGGGCTTGTTCGCCTCCTGAGCAAAAACAACATCCTCAGGCGACACCCCTAGCTCATCCGCTACTTCGCTAACGGTTGGCAGTCGATTGTAGCGCTTTGACAGCTCATCTTTTGTCTTGCGCACCTTATTAGCCATTTCCTTGAGAGAACGGCTAACCTTAATCGTTCCGTCGTCGCGAAGAAAGCGTTGGATTTCTCCAATAATCATTGGGACCGCATACGTTGAGAACTTGACATCATAGGACAAATCAAACTTGTCCACCGACTTCAATAGACCAATACAGCCGATTTGAAACAAATCATCCGGCTCGTAGCCGCGATTCATAAAACGCTGAACCACGGACCATACAAGTCGAATATTGCAGTTCACCAGCCGTTCACGAGCCAGTCCGTCTCCCGATTGACTTAGGGCAATGAGTCGCTTGACCTCAGCGTCGTCCAGATAGCTGTTTGACGTTTGCTTCATATCAACATCCATTGGCTCAACCCCTAATTGTACAGCGCTTTTTTGGACTCGATGCGCTTTTTCATCCGAATGCTAGTCCCTGCTCCAGGCTCGCTGACAACCTCGAACTGGTCCATAAAATTCTCCATAATCGTAAAACCCATGCCTGATCGTTCCATGTCAGGCTTTGAAGTATAAAGCGGCTGTCTTGCCAGCTCAATATCCTCTATGCCATTGCCTTCATCTGATACGGTGATGGTAACCTCATCTCCTTCAATCTCAGCACTGATGCTCACCATGCCGTCTGTCCGGTTCTCATAGCCATGAATGATGCAGTTGGTTACTGCTTCGGAGATCACGGTCTTGAGATCCGTCAACTCTTCCAAGGTCGGGTCCATTTGAGATACAAAGGCTGCGACTGTAATGCGGGCAAAGGCCTCATTTTCCGATCGGCTCGAGAACTTCAGGTTCATTCGATTCATCTCATCCATCATGACACAACCTCCAAACCGTTCAGCGCATTGCGCTCGTTTTCATATACACTAACGATCTTGAATAGACCTGATAGTTCAAATAAACGGCGAACTGCCGGATTAAGCTCGCATACAGCCATGGTTCCTCCCTTGGCCTTCAATAGTTTGTAGCGTCCAAGTATGACACCAAGGCCAGAGCTATCCATGAACGTTAACTCCTTCAGACTTAAGATCAAGTGGCTTACCTGTCCTCGTTGAATGGCATCATCCAGTTGAATGCGTACAAGCTCAGCAGTGTGATGATCCAATTCCCCTCGCAAACGGGTAATTAATACATTGCGGCGGTGCTCAAGATCCACCTGTAAGTTCATGTCCTTCACTCTCCTCCCATGTTGCGATACCATTTCGTTGCGAAGACTTCCATATCCTGCTTGCCGACAAAACTAGAAGCTAGGTTCTATTCCTTGACAAAAAACAACTTGCTGCAGGTCCGTTTGAACATCGTCCACCAGTCAGCTTTCGCAACGGATTGCGCAGATTCGACAGGATATTCCTTTACCGCTTTATCGCCTTGATAGACCACGATCTTGCCAAGCGATTGTCCCTTTTCAATAGGAGCCTTAATAGACTGCGGCGCGACAAGCTCGTAGCGCACCTGATCCTTGGCATCTCCTTTTTTGATCAGCACTTGATAAGAACGCTCTGCATGAATGTTCAACTTGGCGTCCATTCCTTTTTCTACCTTGACTTCACCAATGGGATCTCCCTTTTTGATCAACGGAACACTTGCATATTGGGCAAAAGCATAGTCAAACATTTGCGATACTTCATTATTGCGTGTCTTTGTGTTGGGTTCGCCGAGCACAACAGCAATAACTCGAAGATTATCCCGTTTTGCCGTCGCAGACAAACAGTATTTCGCTTCAGACGTATAGCCCGTCTTCAGCCCATCCGCGCCTGTATAGAATCTGACCAGCTTGTTGGTGTTGACAAGCCAGAATTTCTTGTCCGTATTCTGTCGCAAATAATCCTCGTACGCCCCAGTGAATTTCGTAATCTCTGGGTATTGGAGCAATGCCTGAGACATCAAGGCTATATCGTGTGCAGAGGTATAATGATTGTCAGCAGGCAGGCCATTGCAATTCACAAAATGCGTATCGTTCATGCCGAGCTCTTTTGCCTTATCATTCATCATCTGAACAAAGGCTTGCTCTGAGCCTGCAATCTTCTCTGCCACTGCAACCGATGCATCATTCCCAGAGGCCATCGCGATGCCTTTCAGCATCTCTTCAAGCGTCATTTCCTCTCCTGGCTCCAAAAAGATTTGCGAACCGCCCATCGAAGCGGCATATTCGCTCGTACTGACCTTGTCTGTCATTTTCAGCTTCCCATCACGGATCGCATCCATCGTAAGCAGCATGGTCATAATCTTCGTAATGCTTGCTGGCGGGAGCTTATCGTGACTATTCTTCTCGAAAATGATGGTTCCGGAATCGGCATCCATCAGTACTGCAGAGCGAGAATTCTGAGCAAGCTGAACTGTTGCCTCTGAAGATGCGGCTGGCAGCGTTTCGTCTGCCCCGTTGATTTGCCCAATACCCTCCATCGGTGGAACATCAAGCGCCGATACCTTCGCTTGGGCAGGCAATAGCAATGAAGCAGTCAGCGTCATAACCGTACAAAAGTAAACCCAACGATTCAAGATCGTCCCCTCCTAAACACATGTTGCAGCATCTATACATCATGATGCTGACCAACTAATTTGGCATAAGCACGCTAAAAAAGGCGTGAGTCTGTTACACATTCTTGTCCGATTGCATGCAAAATATTCCTGCATGATCACATGATTGCAAGATTACTCCTAATTATTTGCCCATACAAAAAAATCGGGCGCCTCAGTATTGAGACACCCGATTGCAGCAAGCTGCCAGACAGATAAAATATGATAGTGAGGATTCATTCCTCTATGATCATTTACACAAAGCGCTGAACGCCATCCTTTGAGACGATTGCATAGACAAGCGGCTTCTGCTCTACAGCTGAGGAAGACAGCTGATAGGCCTTCACAATCCGGGCGGATGCTTCGCTTGCTCTAGATTCATCATTCACATGAAGAATCGCAAGTACGTCGCCTGCTTGAACTGGGTCGGCTACTTTTTTGCGCAGATCAATGCCTACCGCAAGATCAATCTGGCTTTCCTTGGTCTCACGGCCTGCGCCAAGAAGCATGGCGGCAATCCCGATGCTTTCCGCTTCGATCGCAGCAACATATCCTGAAGACTCGGCCTTAACCTCAATCTTCTTCGCCGCATGCGGCAGACGTTCAGGGTGCTCGATCATATCTGCATCCCCTTGCTGAGCCTGTACGAGCTGCTTCAAGCGCTCGAAGGCAGAACCATCTTGGATGTGAGCCTCAAGCTTTGCTTTCGCTTCATCAATGGTTCCTGCCTGTTCGCCTAAAACGAGCATATGCGAGCCGAGCGTCATGCAGAGATCATGCAGATCGCTTGGTCCGCGCCCTCGCAGCGTATCGATTGCCTCTTCAACCTCCAGCGCATTGCCGATCAAATGTCCAAGCGGCTGATCCATATCCGAGATGATCGCTACGGTTTGTCTGCCAACTTCTGTACCGATATCCACCATCGCTTGTGCAAGAAGAATCGAATCATCCAGCGTCTTCATAAATGCTCCGCTGCCCGTCTTAACATCAAGCACGATTGCATCTGCTCCTGCTGCTATCTTCTTGCTCATGACAGAGCTTGCAATCAACGGGATAGAGTCCACTGTTGCCGTAACATCACGAAGCGCATAGAGCTTTTTGTCGGCAGGGGTAATATTGCCGCTCTGCCCAATAAGCGAAACCCCAATCTCATTGACTTGCTTGAAGAATGCTTCTCGGCTCAATTCCACCTGAAACCCTGCGATAGATTCCAGCTTGTCGATCGTTCCGCCTGTATGCCCAAGCCCTCTTCCCGACATTTTAGCAACAGGTACGCCCGCTGCCGCTACCATCGGCGCAAGCACCAAGGTCGTTTTGTCGCCCACTCCGCCAGTTGAGTGCTTATCAACCTTAATGCCGTGAATGGGGCTAAGGTCGATCTGATCGCCAGACTTCGCCATTTCAAGCGTGAGATGCGCTGTTTCCTGTGCATTCATGCCTTTAAAATAAATCGCCATAGCAAAAGCGCTAATCTGATAATCAGGAACGGATCCTTCACTGTATCCTTGAATCATAAACGCAATCTCTTCTTGGGACAGAACCTCTCCATCGCGCTTTTTATGAATGATGTCAACTGCTCGCATGTGTCAGCCTCCTTGATGTGGGTTCAACTTACTTGCAGCATTAAGCCATTGCCGGAATAATATCTAGAACAAGCTTCAGGAACTGCTCTCTTACTTTGTCAGCAGTCTCCATCACTTCCTCATGGGACAATGGCTGATCCAAAATACCTGCTGCCATGTTGCTAATGCAGGATATGCCAAGAACCTCCATACCTGCATGACTTGCTACAATTACCTCAGACACTGTAGACATGCCGACAGCGTCTGCTCCTAACGTTCTTAACATTCGAATCTCCGCTGGCGTCTCATAGTTAGGACCTAGCAAGCCGGCATATACGCCCTCGCGGAATGTAAAGGAATGCTTGGCAGCAACCTCATGAGCTGCTTGGCGGAGCCTCTTGCTGTAAGCCTGAGACATGTCTGGGAAGCGTGGACCAAGCTTATTGTCATTGGCGCCGATAAGCGGGCTTGTCCCTGTCATGTTCAAGTGATCGCTGATCAACATCAGGTCTCCCGCTTCAAAGGAAGTATTTACGCCGCCTGCCGCATTCGTTACCAGCAGCTGCTTTACGCCAATCGCCTTCATGACTCGCACGGGGAATGCTGTCATCTCCGGGCCATAACCTTCGTACATATGGAAGCGCCCCTTCATAAGCACAACGCCGCGGCCTTGAATTGTGCCGATCAACAGCTCCCCTGCATGTCCTTCAACTGTGGACTGTGGAAAGTGCGGAATGTCGCTGTATGCGATCGTTGTAGGATTCTCAACGAGATCAGCTAGCACGCCTAAGCCAGAGCCTAGAATAAGACCCACCTCTGGGGCAACCTCTGTTTTTCCTTTAATGTACGAAGCTGCTGCTTCAATGTGTTCAAATGACAACCTTGCTTGACTCATGATATGATCCTCCATTTACCCATGTATTATGGTACATTCGCTTTGTTAATCTATTCTAACATCGGTCAGGCTTACAGTTCAGATAAGAAGCTAGTACCGATCTTAGGCATCTGCGCACCAAAATTATCTGCTATTGTTGCGCCTAGATCCGCATAAGTGGCGCGTACGCCAATGGTGCTTCCAGCTTTGATAGATGGGCTGTATAGCAGAACTGGAACATACTCCCGTGTGTGATCCGTACCCGGGTGAACAGGGTCATTGCCATGATCTGCTGTAATCACAAGCAGATCCTTCTCCCCTGTCCGCTCAAGGAAATCCGGAATAGCCGCATCGAACTCCTCCAGCGCCTTCGCATAGCCTTCTGGGTCGCGCCGATGTCCATATAATGAATCGAAATCCACAAGGTTCGTGAACAACAAGCCTTCAAATGGCTTCGTCATCTGTTCTAAGGTGACTTCAATCCCATGGGCATTGCTCTTCGTAGGATAGGACTCCGCAATGCCTTCGCCAGAGAAGATATCATTGATCTTGCCAACAGAGATGACATCCTTCCCTTGGTCCTTAAGCGCATTCAACACGGTTGGTTCAGGCGGCTTCACAGCATAATCATGGCGATTGGATGTTCTGGTGAAGCTGCCAGGCTGTCCAACATAAGGTCTGGCAATAACTCGTCCGACTGCATAAGGCTCTTCAAGGGTCAATTTTCTAGCAATTTCACAAGCGCGGTACAGCTCGTCTAGCGCAATAACGTCTTCATGCGCCGCAATCTGGAATACGCTGTCTGCAGACGTATAAACAATCCATGCCCCCGTCTTCATCTGTTCTTCGCCATATTCAACCAGAATCTCTGTGCCTGAAGCAGGCTTATTGGCTAGAACTTTTCGCCCAGTGGCTTCCTCAAATTGCTGAATAAGTTCTGGTGGAAAGCCGTCAGGGAACGTGTTGAATGGTGTTGTAATATGCAGCCCCATCAATTCCCAATGCCCCGTCATCGTATCTTTGCCTGCTGAGATCTCTGCCATCTTGCCAAACATTCCTGCGGGCTTATCTACGCCGCGAACAGTACCGAGATCCGCAATATTGCCTAGTCCAAGCTGCTGAAGGTGCTCAAGCTTGATATTAGGAACCCGTTCAACAATATGTCCAAGGGTATGCGACCCCTTATCGCCAAACTGCTCTGCATCCGGCAATTCACCGATGCCAACACTGTCCATAACGATAACGGTGATCTTGTCAAATTTTTGATTGGATTTTTGTGTCAACGCCAATCACTCCTCTTTTATCTTCTAAGTTAGTCTGTCTTCGAATGCTTGTCTCCATTCCAGCTAAAAGTCATCATGTTGACTTGCGTGCACGAGGGTGAGCCTGAGTATATACTTCCTTCATGCTTAATTTTTTTGGAGATATGGCATAGCGCTGGGTTGTGGCAGGGTCCGCATGACCGAGCATCTCTTGAACTGCACGTACATCAGCTCCATTTTGAAGCATGTGAGCGGCAAACGATTGCCTTAACGTATGAGGCGTCAAGGATGCAGGCAGCGACAGCACCTCAGCATGCTTTTTCAACAACTTCCAGAAGCCCTGTCTTGTTATGCGCTGTCCTCTCGAATTAAGAAACAATGCTTGTCCATGAGAAGCCGTCTCCCTTAACTCACTATCCACTTCAGCATGTCTAGCATACTCCGGCCTTCCATGCTGCAAATAGAGCTGAAGCGCCTCTATAGCCTCTTGTCCAAGCGGAACAATCCGCTCTTTTCGGTTCAGCTCCAATCGAACAAACCCTAGCTGCAGGTGAACATCTTCAATATTCATTTGAATCAGCTCTGAGATTCGCACACCCGTTCCATACAGCGTCTCAAGCATGGCTCTGTCCCGCATCCCTTGAACCGATTCAGGGTCAGGCTCTGCCAAGAGCTGCTCTACCTGTTCAACAGACAGCAGCATCGGTTCTTTCTTTGACGGCTTGGGAAGCTCAATCGCAAGGGCAGGATTAACTGCCAGTTCGCCTTCTTTCACGATGTATTGAAAAAAGGAATGAAGCGCAGCTCGATGGCGTTGTACCGTGCTCGCAGCCTTGCCTTCTTGCCGCAGTGTGCCAATATAATATTGAACATGATGAGGGGCAAGCTGAGCTGGTTCTTGCAAATCTTCTTTTTTTGCATACTGTATAAAGGCGGTAAGGTCTCTTCTATATGCATCAAGGGTATGTACCGACAGCTGACGCTCTTCCTTTAAGTATTGTAGGTAAGGTTCAAACAGCCTATCCCATTTTGTCATTGGCAACCCCCCACTACTTGTACTTTCTCTATCATACATCATGCTCTAGCCTTATTGCACCATCATTCCCCCAACCAGTAAAACAAACGAATTCTAGAAGTGATGGAGTCTGATTCCAACTGAAGATCTGGGTCCGATTGAAACACCTTCACCGCTCTGCCGTGCGGAATTCTATATTTGTCAACAGGAGCAATCCAGTCTGTCACCGTATTAAATATTTGTACCACTGCATAGGTGCAAATTAAAAAGACAGCAATGAACTTCAACCGATCAAGCCACTTGCGTACCGAGATAATCAAGAGAATCCCCCCGTATTTTGGGTTAGCTTGGTGACAAGCATTATTTGTCCTTCTATCACGATATGAACCCCGCAATCGCTTTATGCGCTTCACAGGCATTCTAAATGGACTGCATGACATAGCCTTGGCGTTCAATGGACCTGCAGGATTTACTCCGCATCATCACCGTTTCATAGGCGGCTACATACTATAATTCATCTTGACACGTTGCTTGAATAACGATTCGTCAGGAGGATGAACGACATGGCAAAAAAGGTATCTCAGCTCTTAACGGCAGCCATACGGAGTGTTCCGGAGGAACGCAAAATTCGCAAAATGATCGTGATGAAAGATCACGACAGTTATCTTGAGTGCATCCAGCAGCTATACGATCAGGGCTACAAGCCAATCAAAACCATAGATACTGCTCATCTTCTATGCTGCCATCTCGATGCACAGCTCTTGAACGATTCTCTCCTCCAGCATCCAGCTATTCATCATATTGAGACCGATGTGAGAGTTCATGTTCATCCCATAGGCAGCAAGAATCAACGGATGCATCAAGTGCAATCCTCGAAAAAGAAGAGGCAGCAAAGCATCCGAATCCCATGGGGCATCCGCGCCATACATGCTCCTGCTGTCTGGCCGCAGACACGAGGAGCTGGCGTCAAGGTTGGATTTATTGACACAGGCATATCCCCTCACCCTGACTTATGGATTCAAGGCGGAGTCAACACCATCGCCTATGGCGAGTCGTTTGAAGACGATAATGGCCATGGCACACATATCGCGGGAACCGTGGCTGCTCTTGGCAAGCAGGGCATGCTGATTGGTGTTGCTCCTGACATATCCCTATACGCTGTAAAATCCTTGGACAATCAAGGCGATGGATATGTATCCGATATTTTGGATGGTATCGAATGGTGCATTCGAGAGCGCATGCATATGATCAACATGAGCCTTGGACTTGATGCACCGAGCCGCTCCTTAAGAAACTCGATCCGCAAGGCACAGCAGCAAGGCATCATCATCGTCTCCTCCGCAGGAAACAGCGGACCGAACAGCCGGATCATTGACGAGCCTGCCAGCTATCCTGATGTGATAGCCGTAGCAGCCTCCAATCAAAAAGGACGAATCGCCCCATTCAGCAGCAGAGGAAGAGGCATTACCATTACCGCACCCGGTGTAGACATTCTCTCGACCTCGCGTGGGGGCGGATTCGGGACCGAATCGGGGACATCCATGGCTGCTCCTCATGTGACAGGTACGATCGCATTAATGCTGAGCTTAAAGCCCAACCTAAGCGCAAGCGACATCCAACAAATCCTGATCAGCTCCTCGCAGCGTCTCAAAGGATATCGCAACAATTCTCAAGGGGCTGGACTGCTCAACACAGCACGCGCCATTCAAGACATGCACACAGGCGCAGATAAAAAGATGCCATCTGCTTCTTCCAAGCCAATAGATGCTTTTAACACCCCTAGTCTCGCATTACCCCTCCGACCCTTCGTTCAAGCGAGCAAACATCGAAAAAAACGTCATATCCCTAAGAAAAATAAATCTTCGATCCCTCTGCTTGTTGAACCTCAAGTCAAAGCAACCCAAGCTGGAAATCGCAAAGTTAACTCCTTGAAAAAGAACACGAAAAAGCCCTAGAGATGTCTCCAGGGCTTCCTTCGTTCGTTATATTGAGTTCCGCGTCACGACTCGGTATCCTTCTTCTGATCCTTCTCCTGGCAGCTCTTGCAGATGCCTTGGAAGTCCAGTCGGTGATCAATGACGTGAAAAGAGTATTCCTTCTCCAAACGTTCCTCTAAAGGTCCAAGCCAATCGTCCATTATCTCTTGCATGCTTCCACATTGAACGCAAATCAAATGGTGATGATGATGCTTCGTATCGTCACCACGCAAATCATATCTCGCTACTCCGTCTCCGAAGTTAAGCTTATGAACAACGTGCAGTTCACTTAACAATTCCAATGTTCGATACACGGTGGCAAGACCGATTTCAGGAGCTTTCTCCTTGACGAGCATAAACACATCTTCTGCGCTAAGATGGTCTTCTTCATTCTCTAAGAGTACTCGTACTGTCGCTTCACGCTGCGGTGTCAGCTTGTATCCTTGGGATTGAAGCTGCTGCTTAATCTTATCAATCTGCGCTTCCATGGTCTGGTCTCCCCCCTTGCCGCCTAGCCACAATTCGACTCACTTCTACCATTATAGGTGCGAACAGTAAGGAGTGTCAAATGATTTGCTAGAAGTTAAATGCAGATTAACCATGGATGATCGTAGAACCGACCCAAGTCATAAATAAAGGGCTTACCCAATGCACAATTGCAGCCGCTGCAACAAGTCCTATACATGCGCTTACCTGAACTACCGCGTAGTTCAAAAATGGCGTGCGAAGCGACTTCATCTTCGGAATCATAAGCCGATTCTTAATGACGTGCAGCGAAAAAGCAAGCGAGGCCACACTCGCGATGAGCAGCAGGGGAATCGCAATCATATTCTGAGGCGCAATCGTAGCTGCTGCAACAACAATCCCTTTCCAGGAGTATTGTCCGACAAGCGTTCCGACTGTAAAGCCCACAAACACTCCCTTGGCGAAGTCCATTACCAATATGAGCGGGAATCCAATAATTGAAATGCCAAACACAGCAATAATCAGGATCCAGCGCCAATATTGCCACAATGCCTCCCAGAATGCGGCGTTTGTTGTATTCTCTCCGGCGCTTTGGAATACATGCTGCAGCTGCCGAGATAAGTCCTCCTGCTGATCGAGTGTTAATGCATTCACGAGGAGTGCTCCAAACACCACTCCTGTTATAAAGATGATCGACACAAAAATATATAGGTGAAGATGCTGACGCACGCTTGGCATCATAGAAGGCATAACATTCTCCCCTCTCTAGTGAACATTCTATTGCTCGTTCACATCCTATGCGAGAGCATGTCCAACTATGCCAAGGAAGAATAGTACGATTCATTTGTACATATGATCAGCCTCGTTCAATCCGTCCGTAGATGCCGCCGCCGCCGCTCTGAATCTTCACTTCGCCGCTTCTTGCTGCATGGAGGCGCTCCGCAAGCTCGGAGCCAATCACATCCCTTAATTGTTCTACCGTAGCCTGATGAAGAACATTCATCTCGGTATGGAAGACTGCAAGCAGTTTCTCAAGCGTCTTGCTGCCAATGCCAGGAATGTATTCGAGCGGAATTTGATAATGATAAGGCGGTCTTTGCTGACTAGCCACCTTCGCCAAATCCTCGCTTCGATCCGCAATTGCCTCTATGCGGTCATGCACTCCCCGAACAAGACGCTTGCTTCCACATACTAAGCAGCGAAAGCTTCGTTCCCATGCCGGATTCAGTGCTGCTTGTTGAGCTTCTTCATGAGCTAGAAGATGGCCATTCAAACAAGTCGTGCGATGATACTTGCCAAGCTGCGGATTAAGGCCATAATTCGCGGCAATCCTGCAGCCTTGCTGGTCTCTAAGCGCCATGGACCATTCCTTGAAGGATGCGTCATGAAGTACCAAAGCATTGTACTCTCGCGCAATTTTGTTTAAGGAGTGCGCATCGGAGTTTGTGAGAAACGAAAAGCGATCAAGCTCAGACAACCGTTCTGCCATGCAAGTATCTGCACTTAATCCAAGCTCAACGCCATCCACGGAATCGAGATCAAGAATCGACGCCATCTCTTTCGTACAGCTCCCAAAAATACTCTTATGGGGTGTAAAGATATGAGCGGGAATAAATAAGCCGCCATGAGACATCGTCTCCGCTTGCAGTGTTCTTGCATCGACATAGATCCGCTGCGTGGACAAACTCATGTTGCGAATGTGAGCGGACATCCATTGTGAAAAATGCTTCATCGCGTAGAAGCTTGGCATGTAGCACAGAACATGCGCCGAACCTGAGCCCTCGCGCACCTCGATCTCCGCACCGAGCATGATGGTTGTATTTTTGTAGCGAATGCCTCCATCTGGATGCTCTGTCATTTCCCCTGCCAAAAGAAGATCCTCGATGTCTTTTTGTACCCCTGGAGCGTGACAATCAATGATGCCAATAAGATGAAGACCTTTCTTATCCGCTGCCTCATGCGCAATATTTTCGAATGTCAAGCTGCGGCTGCCGCTCATCTTCACTGGACGACCTTCTGATGTAGCACCAATATGAATGTGAAAATCCCCATAATATAGCGATGGGGATTGCTGCTCTATATGTGTTGTTGGATGATTACTCATGCTGACGCACCTGCCTTATATTGGCCATTGTCCTGTCAGTTCATAGATTTGCCAGGCATAGATAGCATTAACCGTCTTCGCATCTGAGATTCGTCCATCACGCATCGCCTCAAATGCCTCTTCAAGCGTTATTTCCAATACTTCTAGGAATTCATCTTCATCGGTATGCATCTCTCCAGGCGTCAAATGATCTGCTGCATAAATGTGAATGATTTCATCTGCAAATCCAGGCGAGGTATATACAGAGCTCAGATGGACTAAATGTTCCGCCTTATAACCCGTCTCCTCCGCAAGTTCTCTTCTTGCCGCTGTCTCAGGCTCTTCGTCTGGATCAAGCTTGCCTGCAGGTATCTCAATTTGAGAGCGGCCCAAGGGCTTGCGATATTGATCAACAACGATCATCTTACGGTCATGGATCGCGAGCACAGCAACTGCTCCTGGATGCCTTACAATTTCCCTTGTTGCGGTTGAACCGTCTGGAAGCGTTACGGTGTCGACCTGCAGGGAGATTACTTTTCCTTTAAAAATATTTGTCGATTCAACAGTCACCTCTTCGAATCGCTGATAGGGTGACCGAGCCTTGCCTTCATCCTGCCCATTGCGTTCAGTAAATGCCACACCAATTCCTCCTTCAATCATTTAACTCGTTAGGAATAGATCCGTTCATCAAGTCATACACATTATACCACTAGTGCTTGTCCAACAATCAATACACGATAAAAAGGGGCGTTCTTCGATGAAACAATATACGACGGATCAGCAACTATGGCTTAGTGGAAAACCAAGCGAGATAACTGCAGCATTAAGACGCATGGTGATCCGAAGCGGCAAGGAGACCACACTTCAACAACTGCTTCAAAAAAAGTAGACTGGCTGTCAATCTTTCACGATCGTTTGCGGTCATTGATTTATGCATCTTCAAGTATCAGCAATAGTTTGGGTGCTGGTGTCGGAGTTGGTGCCGCATAATCTTGTTCATGTGATGCAAAAAAGGCGCCTCCCGCAGCGGAAAGGCACCTTTTTTTATAGCGATTCGACAGTCAATGGTAGTTAAACTTGAGGTCTAGGAATGACGACTATCTATCGCACCTAACATTCACGCATCCATAAAAGCAGTCATCCCTGGTGCAATAGTTCGTGATTGGAATTGGTGATATGAATGGCTTGCTTCTGCGCTAACAGGCACAACTCCGCTGCTTTGAAGGCATGAGCTTGTGTCATAGCATGCTCTGTACGATGAATGCAATCCAAGATCAGTTCGCCAAAGAAGGGATAGCCGACTTTGCCGTTGACATGCTCATGATGCTCGCCAGCTTGATTCACCCAATAGACATGATCGCCTTCTGTGGAGCGGGCAACATCAATATATTTTCGAAGCTCAATATACCCGTCTGTTCCTAAAATGATGGTGCGGCCATCGCCCCAAGTCCCAAGGCCATCAGGCGTAAACCAGTCTACCCGAAAATATTGCGTGGCGCCGTTATCTCCGACTAAGGTAGCGTCGCCAAAGTCTTCAAGCTCCGGATAAGCCGGATTATGATAATTCCCCACTTTACTATGGAGTACCTTCGCATCCTTACAGCCAGCATAATACAGAAACTGTTCAATTTGATGGCTGCCGATATCGCATAGAATGCCGCCGTACTTTTCCTTTTGGAAAAACCAGTCTGGTCTAGTTGAAGCATTCAGACGATGAGGACCCAATCCCATCACTTGAATCACCTTTCCAATCGCGCCTCGCTCAATCAGCTGTCCCGCATACACTGCACTTTCCACATGCAGACGCTCGCTAAAGTAAACCATATATTTGCGGCCCGTCTCGATTACTTTGCGCTTTGCCAGTTCAAGCTGCTCAAGCGTCGTAAATGGCGTCTTATCGGTAAAATAATCTTTACCATGATCCATTGCCCGCAGCCCAAGCGAGCAGCGCTGAGAAGGAACTGCTGCAGCCGCAACAAGCTTGACCTCTGGGTCTTGAAGCACTTCATCTTCACTGCTCGCCACTTGAACATGCGGGTAGCGCTCCTTAAAAGCCTGAGCTTTGTCTGGATCAGGATCGTATACCCACTTGAGCTTAGCGCCTGCCTCTTGAAGTCCGTTGCACATCCCGTAAATATGCCCATGATCGAGCGCAATCGCTGCGAAGATGAATTCACCGGGCTGCACGACAGGCTTGCTGTCATGCATCGGCGCATACATCATGCCATCTTGACGATTCATCGAGTAACACCTCTAACCTGATCATTAAGCTTTGATATCCATTGTACATAGTACGCAATCATATCTTTAGTAGAGCGTGTGCCGCTAAAGTCCTCAACGCCGCAGAAACCGTTGTAGTTGACTTGAGCCAGATCCTCGAGTACTTGCGTCCAGTTCACAAGGCCTTCCTCCATGGGACTCCACGCAAAGGCTTGGCCAGAGCGTTGTTCCTTTGGCACAGCGTCTGCATTCTTCACATGGACATGCGCCAAATAATCGCCCAGCAGCTCAAGCCCCATACGATGGTTCTCGTAGCCCTCGAATACCATGTTGCCCGGATCAAAGAGCACGCCATATACGCTCGAATCAAATGAGCTGACCAATCGATATGCCGCACTAGCGCTGGCGGAGATCGTCATGTGGTGGGTTTCCACGACTCCCTTGATGCCATGATCACGCAGCATCGGCTCCAGACTCTCCATATAACGAAGCTGTTCGTCCAGCAGTTCATTATACGAGCGCTTGCGGTTGTAGCCATGCACGCCGATGCGAACAATCGGAGCTTCAAGTGCTGTTGCTACACGAAGAACCTCTTTTGCTGCATCCAGATCGCCAACGCCAAGATATGGCATAACGCCTGCTGGTTCTATGCCATGCTCTTTGCACAAAGCTTTGATTTCCTTAAGCTCGACATCGGAAATGCCTGGCTCAATCGTTGCCATATTATTGCCCCAGAACGATGCTGGTTGAGAGCGCTGATCCGCCGGTGTCTCCTTGAATCTCCACTCCAATCCTTTAAGACCCGCTTCAGCAGCATATGGAATCAGCTCTTTTACGGACAAATCAGGAGAAGCTACTGTAAACAACGACCATTTCATATCTCGCACCGCCTTCATAAAATTATAGAGCTTGTTAATATCCGTTCAACATTCTGATCACAATGATTGCGTATCGTTTCCGTAAAAAGTGAATGCTAGTAAAGGGCTTGCCACTGTTATCCAAATGTCTTTGACATATCCACAGTGCCCGATGTCGCTTCCGCTTTAGGCTTTTGGTAGCGGGAAGTCTCAATTCGCTGGTTGAGCTCAGACAAGAACAGCTCCTCATCAATCGGCAGATCGACCCAATTGTCTGTCCAAGTAGAGAGCAGCATCGCATTGGACAAGGTTAAGCCATGAATGCCTTCCTCGCCTGGTGCAAGCAGCGGCGTGCCGTGCTGAATGCACTTCACCCAATCCATCATAATGCCATCATGACCCGTCATTTGGCCGTGGATGGGAATGTCGCACTTCCAGCATTCAGGCGCGCCAAATGCGCCTTTAAAGGTTTGATTGAATTCTGGCTCAGGCGTACGCAAGCGCCAGAAGGTCATCTTATCGTTTTCAATGACCACCTTGCCACGATCCCCTGACACTTCAAATCGGTTCGTACCTGGCGCTTCTCCCGTTGTCGTGATAAAGACGCCTGAAGCTCCGTTTGCATATTCCACATAAGCCGTGACATCGTCTTCAACCTCAATATCGCGATAATGGCCAAAGCGGCAGAATGCGCGCACACGCGTAGGCATCATGCCAATGCTCCACTGCCAGAGATCCAATTGGTGAGGGTCCTGATTGATCAACACGCCGCCGCCTTCGCCAGCCCAGGTGGCACGCCATGCGCCAGAGTCATAGTAGCTTTGTGAGCGATACCAATTCGTAATAATCCAATTTGTCCTTCTGACCTCGCCAAGCTCGCCACTCTGAATCAAATCTCTTAGCTTCTGATAAAGAGGATTCGTGCGTTGGTTGTACATAATGGAGAAGACCTTGCCGGATTGCTGAGCCGCTTCATTCATCTGACGCACCTGCTTGGTATAGACACCTGCCGGCTTCTCAATCAGCACATGCAGTTCATGCTTAAATGCCTCAATGGCCAAGGAAGGGTGGCTATAATGCGGTGTAGCAATGATTACGGCATCAATCAAACCCGATTGAAACAGCTCGTTTTCATTAGTGAAAAAAGCGATGTTTGAGCCTAGTTCCTTGCTCACCCACTCCTTCTTCTCCTCCACAGCATCGCAGATCGCTGTTAAGACAGCCCCTGTAATTTTGTTTGCTGCTAATTGCTTGGCATGATAGGCGCCCATATTGCCTACCCCAATAACACCTACGCGAACTGGATTCATCTTATAGCCTCCATTTACGATTTATCGTCATTCTAGATCGTGTTCCATGTCCTTAACGTACCATAGAGATGAGCGAATACGCTTACATCCTATTGCCTCATTTGATCTTTCATTTAACTCTGGTTGGCATACCCAGTTTCACATCTCCTTCTCATCCATAACCTTAATATCAGGGGACGCCTTGGTTATCACGAAGGCAAGCTAATGCCTTCCAATCCTCAACATACGTACGATGTCGAACAGTCACTGGATTCTATTAAAAATTTGCGGCATTATGATATCGAGAATGTGATTTGTTATCATGGAGGGTTATGAAGGATAACGTGAACGAGCGAATTGTAGAATTGTCGGAATGGCCAACATGGTGAAGGGTTAAACGAACTCGATCATGACAGCATCTAAAAAAGGTGCACCCACTTCACATGGGTGCACCTTTTGTATGGATTAAGATAAAGACAAGTAGGACTCCATCTGAAGCTGCACTTTTTTCCGATACGCTTCGGGCGTGCAGCCTACAATCTGCTTGAACATGCGTGAGAAATGAGGAAGGTGCTTGTATCCGACTGCATAGGACACCTCCGTTACTGGAACCTGCGGCTCTGCAACGAACATCACCTTAGCCTGATTGATGCGGCGGTGGTTCACATACTGGAAGATGGTAAAGCCCGTAATCTCCTTGAACAGCTTGCTGACATAGTGCTTATTCAGATGCACCTCTTGTGCAATCTCATCTAGAGACAGTTCTTCTGTATATCGCTGTTCTAACACACGAATTACTTCTTCGACATGTCGCTCTCTGTCACGCTGGTGTTCAAGCTGAGCAAGCGGTTCAGAGAACCAATCGTAGATGCAGTACAGAAGATCAAGCATGGCAATCTTAGCACGCTGGCGGCCTGCATAGCTTTGTTCACGAAGCTTCGTTTCCATATGCATAAACCGTTGTTCCGCCTCTATCCTCCGCTCCTCAGACAATTTAAGACGCGCTGTCTTCAGCTCAACAAATGGCCGAAGCAGCTCTCCTTCTTGTCCTTCTCCCCGTGCAGGATCAATGTTGTTCACAAATCTTGCATCAAAATGAAGAATCGAGCGCACATAAGGGGTGCGATTATCAATAATGGGCCGATGAAGCGTCAGTCCGTTCATAATGATGAGGTCCCCTGGCTCGAGCATATAAATTCGATCCCCGATGAGGTACTGCACACTTCCCTCATGAAACAGGTACACTTCATAGTTCGTGTGAGAATGAAAAGACGGTGTTCCATAAGGAACTGCTGAACGGTACTGAACATCAAATATTTCATTTTGATGAATCCAGGACATGCGCCTCTCCCCCTCATTAGGCTGCCCTAAGCTCCATTACTTCGTTGCTTCGTTAATAATTGCAAGCACAAGCTCAGAGGTCTTCACAAGATCATTCGTATGAATACGTTCCTTCGTTGTATGAATATCCATATAGCCAACTGCTAAATTCACCGTAGGAACACCATGTCCATTGAAGATATTCGCATCGCTGCCGCCTCCGGAATGGAACAGTCGAGGTGTAAGGCCGAGCGATTCGATCGCACGAGATGCAAATTGAACAACCTCGTCTTTTTCGCCAAAATTAAAGGCAGGATACATGATCTTGCTATCGAATTTTGCAGTTGCACCGAATTCAGACGCAGCAGATTCCAATGCTTCTTTCATCGAAACAAGCTGAGCTTCCACTTTCTCCTGTACAATACTGCGAGCTTCGGCATCCAGCTTTACATAATCCGTTACAACGTTAGTCGGTCCTCCACCTTCGAAGCGCCCAATGTTTGCAGTTGTCTCGTGGTCGATGCGGCCGAGCTTCATGCGGGAAATACCTTTGGATGCAACCTGAATGGCACTAACGCCATCCTCAGGATTCACTCCTGCATGCGCAGACTTTCCAAGGATCTCCATCGTGATCTTCGCTTGAGTAGGCGCTGCAACTGCAATAGCTCCAACTTCGCCGTTGGAGTCAAGCGCATATCCGAAGTCCGCTTGCAGCAGGCTGCCGTCCATGGCGCGAGCACCGTTCAGCCCTGACTCTTCCCCAACTGTAATGACAAATTGAAGCTGGCCATGCGGCAGGTTTTGTTCTTGAACGACACGAATAGCTTCAAAGATGGCAGCAAGTCCTGCTTTGTCGTCAGAACCGAGAATGGTCGTTCCATCGCTGTGAATGAGTCCATCCTCATCAACGATAGGCTTAACCCCCTTGCCCGGTGTCACGGTGTCCATATGGGAGGTGAAGAATAATCGCTTCGCTTGCTCATGACCTGCTGCGGCCGGCCAGTTTACAATCAGATTGCCAGCCTCGTGGCCTGTCACACTTGTGGTATCATCTTCCATCACCTCAAGGCCAAGCTCCGCAAATTGCTTTTTCAGCTCATCGCAAATGGCTCTTTCAAATCTGGTCTCGCTATCGATCTGTACTAGCTGTAAAAAGTGATTGACCAAACGTTCCTGATTTACCATGATGACTTTCCTCCAAACATCATTTTCGTTTACAATATAGACAAGACTGATGGATAATCGGAAAGGAGTGTATCCGAAACATGAATTCAAAGCGCTGGTTTCGTATCGTTGTCTACGTGATGTTAGCGGCAATGATTCTATCCACCTTGTTTGTCCTTATTGAGCCTCTATTGTACGGGTTATAAGAGGCTATGCCCGCATAAAGCCATGCCGCTATTGGCATGGCTTGTTTGCCTATCTGCTGATGAACGCGAACTTACATATCCTCATTCAGATTAGCAAGCTTTAGCGTAAGCTGTCTGCCTCACTGATATGACGATACCCGAAGATAGATTCAAAATAAGGCAGAAGCTCTTCGCCTACTTGCTCCACCGTAAAGGTCTTGCCTGTCATGTCCTCAAGTGAGGTCACGCCATACTGCTGAATGCCGCATGGGACAATTCCTGAGAAGCCTTCATGCTGTATGCCCTTTTTAATGTTGAATGCGAATCCATGGCTCGTTATGAAGCCCTTTCTCGTTCGAGAACGATTGAACTTCACGCCTATGGCTGCTATCTTGACATCACCGATCCAGACACCGGTATAGTCTTCCTTGCGGCTGCCTTCAATACCAAATGAAGCGAGATATTGAATAATGACCTCTTCCAAGCGCCGCAGGTAGCCATGAAGATCAAGGGATGCTCCCTCTAGCAGAATAATCGGATAGCCGACTAGCTGCCCAGGTCCATGATACGTAATATCACCACCACGGTCGATTTCATACACCTGAATCCCCTGGGCCTTAAGCTGGTCTGGTGATAGCAGCAGATGCTCAGGATGACGCTGCGAGCCAATCGTATATGTAGGGGGATGTTCTAGAAGAAACAGCGTTTCCCTAGCCTCTCCCTTATCCACCGCTTTAACGGTTTCCCTCTGCAAGTCCCAAGCTCTTTGATAATCGATTCGACCGCATGCACGAACGACGAGCGGTTTGACGTTATCTCGATTTGAATCGTTACTCTGCACCCATTCGTTCATAAGAATTCACACCTTCTGCTAGAAAACTTAAAATCCTACCCTTCTAGCATGCCTCTAATACAGCTTCGTTTCAAGGTTGTAGGACTCAATATTTTCCTTAACGCGCTGCAAGAACCGGCCGCAAATCACGCCGTCCAAGATTCGATGGTCAAGCGACAAGCACATATTGGCCATTGAGCGCACTGCGATCATATCATCGATTACAACCGGCTTCTTCACGATGGATTCAAATGTAACAATTGCAGCCTGCGGGTAGTTGATGATTGGATAAGACAAGATGGAACCGAAGGAGCCTGTGTTATTAACAGTAAAAGTCCCGCCCGTCATATCGTTCAGCGTCAGCTTGCCTTCACGTGTCTTACGGGCAAGGTCCTCGATTTCCCGAGCAAGACCCGCAATATTTTTCTGATCCGCCTTGTGAATGACAGGAGTCAGCACCGAGTCTTCTGTGCCAACGGCGAGCGACAAGTTGATGTCTCGCTTCACAATAATCTTATCTACGGCCCAGACGGAGTTCATAATCGGATAATCTTTAATCGCATTAACGATTGCTTTCACAACAAATGCGAGATAAGTCAGGTTAATGCCTTCTTTACGCTTGAATTCATCTTTTAGCTTATTGCGAAGCTGAACCAGATTCGTAACATCCACCTCAATGGTGGTCCATGCATGTGGAATCTCGGACACGCTCTGTCTCATATTCCGAGCAATCGAATTACGGATTGGCGTTACATCAATCAAGTATTCGCCTCTTGCTGTATGCGCTTCGGATTCAATCTCAATCTTCGGAAGACGCGGAGTCTCGCTGAGATGGATACCGGAATTGCGAACTTGAGACATGGCAGCAGAAGATGTAGATTGCACAGCTTGCTGAGATTGCTGAATGTTTGACTCAGCAGGACGCGGAACAGAACGGCTATGCTCCGATCTGACTGGAGCTGCGCTAGTTCCTCCTTGTTCGATGCTTTGCAGCACATCCTTGCGGGTAATGCGGCCGCCAAGCCCCGTTCCCTGCAGTTGGCCAAGATCAATGCCATGCTCCTGCGCAAGCTTCTGGACAGCTGGAGAGAATCTTCCTCTCATGCTGGTATCTTGTGACAAGGATGCGCTCATAGGCTCGCCTGCATTTGCAGTGCTGGACGAAGCCGGAGCTTGAGACACTGCGGCTAGCTCGTGGCTCTTCATGCGGCAAATGACTGCGCCTACTTCCACCGTTTCGCCTTCATTCGCAATCAATTCCTGCATAATTCCGCTCTCTGTAGCAGGAATCTCAGCAACAACCTTATCTGTTATGACCTCGCAAATGGGTTCATATGCATCTACAGCATCACCAGGCGCTTTTAACCATTTCCCAATTGTTGCTGACACCAATGACTCAGCGAGCTGAGGCATTGTGATCTCTATCCATTGGTCTCTATCTGCCATATTGATGATCACTCCTAACCTGTTAGTGGACTCCATGCGATTAACCTCTAGTTCGCGACAGCTTCATCAGGCAGATCTGCTACACTAGAGGTTATCATCCAAGTGAACGGATCGAGAATGTCTTCTATCCGAACGAATCGATATGAATGTAATAAGAACTAGAATAAGGCCAACTGCTTCATCGCTTCTTTGACTTTATCCTTATTGAGCATATACTCGCGCTCAAGCGGCGGGCTGATTGGCATTGCAGGCACATCAGGTCCACACAAGCGCATAATTGGAGCATCAAGCTCAAAGAGCAGTTCCTCCGCGATGATCGCAGATACTTCAGCCCCTACCCCGCCTGTTTTGTTGTCTTCATGGACGATAAGCACTTTGCCTGTCTTCTGTACAGCCTCAAGAATCGCCGTCTTGTCAAGCGGCTGCAGGGTGCGCAGATCTAGAATATGAGCGCTTATCCCCTCTTGCTCCAGCTCTTCAGCAGCCTCCATCACAAAGTGAAGCGGAAGGCTGTAGCCAATTACCGTAATATCTGTTCCTTCACGCAGCACATTAGCTTTGCCGATTGGCACTATATAATCCGTGTCAGGCACTTCACCAGATACCATGCGGTAACATTTCTTATTTTCGAAGAACAATACCGGATCTGGATCTCGCACGGCTGCTTTCAACAGGCCTTTTGCATCATATGGGGTATATGGAGCAACAATTTTAAGTCCTGGTGTTCCGAAAAAGACGGATTCTGCACACTGAGAATGATACAGCCCGCCGAAGATGCCTCCGCCAATCGGTGCACGAATAACAACCGGACAGCTCCAATCATTATTTGAGCGATAGCGAATCTTTGCCGCCTCGCTAATTATCTGATTGGTTGCTGGGTACATAAAATCAGAATACTGCATCTCGGCAATCGGCTTCATGCCGACCATAGCCGCACCAATTGCAACACCTGCAATGGCAGACTCAGCCAGCGGGGTGTCTAACGCGCGATACTCGCCAAACTGCTCATACAACCCCTTGGTTGTTGTGAATACGCCTCCCTTAACGCCGACGTCCTCACCAAGCACAAAGACCTCATCGTCTCGCTCCATCTCTTCTTTCATCGCGAGACGTATCGCATCAATGTATTCCATCTTTGCCATCAGAATGCCCCCTCCTCTGTCTTAGCATACACATGCGTGTAGGTCTCACTCGGATGTGGGTATGGCGCTTGCTCAGCATAACGCGTCGCTTCATTAAGTTCAGCAGTAAGCTCTTTAATTAACGCCTCATCCTGCTCCTCTGACCAAATACCGCAATCGATCAAATATTGCTTGAACTTAGGCAGTCCATCCTGCTTGCGGTATTCCTCCACTTCTTCCTTCGTCCGATAGGCCATATCATTATCTGAAGTGGAATGCGGCGACAAGCGATACATCATCGCTTCAATTAGGGTAGGTCCTTCTCCTGCTACCGCTCTTTCTCTTGCTTCTTTCACCACACGATAGACTTCCAGCGGGTCTGTTCCATCCACGCGATATCCAGGGAAGCCGTAACCAAGCGCACGATCTGCAATGCGTCCTGCAGATTGCTTTGCAAATGGGACTGAGATCGCGTATTGATTATTTTCACACATAATGATAACCGGCAGCTTATGAACACCAGCAAAGTTGCAGCCTTCGTGGAAATCGCCTTGGTTGCTTGACCCTTCGCCGAACGTCACGAATGATACGTTATCCTGCTTGCGCATCTTGGCAGCTAGTGCAATGCCAACAGCATGAGGCACCTGAGTCGTCACGGGGCTTGATGCGGTCACGATTCGATGCTGCTTAGAACCAAAGTGTCCCGGCATCTGTCTGCCGCCGCTTGATACATCCTCCGCCTTAGCGAAGTTCGCCAGCAGCAAATCCTTAACGGTTAATCCAACTGAGAGTACAAACCCGTAGTCACGATAATACGGCAAATAGTAATCGCGTTCCCGATCCAATGCAAAGGCTGCTGCTACTTGTGCAGTTTCTTGACCAATGCCGGATACATGAAATGAGATTTTGCCAGAGCGCTGCAAAAGCATCGCACGCTCATCGTATTTGCGAGCCATTAGAATCATGCGATACATATCGATCGCTTGTTCGTCTGACAATCCGAGCTGTACATGACGAGATACTTCAGTCGTTGAAGATTTGGGTGTCATGGCGTAGCCTCCTTTATAAAAAGCCGCTAGGCTTCGTAGTCTCATACAATTTGTTACCAGGTACTAATACTTGAACCTAAATGTATTATACTCTTAGCCAGCAAAAAAGAAAACGACCGATGTAAGGAAGTGATTAAAATCGTGCTGTAACATGCTTCCAGCTGCATCACATCAAGGATGCACAAGGCAGGTTCTCATCGCAGCAAGCATGGTCCTTCGCTCAAGCATTGTCTAGTAAACACCGAACAACAATTATATAACGAGCGCTTTGCCTTCGACTGCAAGCATCACTTCACTCATGATCTCAGATAAGGTTGGATGAGCGTGAACCATCTGTCCCAGCTCCCATGGAGATGCGTTCAATAGCTTCGCCAAGGAGGCCTCACCAATCAATTCCGTTGCATGCGGGCCGATGATATGAACGCCTAATACGTCATTTTGCTTCTGATCGACGATGACTTTGACGAATCCATCTGTCTCCCCTTGCACCAACGCTTTGCCAATTGCGCTGAATGGAATCTTACTTACCGTAAGTTCATATCCTTCCTTGCGCGCTTCCTCCTCGGTATATCCAATAGAAGCCGCCTCCGGCTTTGAGTAGATGCATTTAGGAATCATGGTATCCACCACCTGTACACCATGCTCCCCGTTAATATGCTTCACCGCAGCAAGCCCTTCTGCTGAAGCAGCATGTGCAAGCTGCAATCCGCCAATGCAATCCCCGATCGCATAAATGTGCGGTTCATGGGTCTGCATGAACTCATTGACCTGGATAACCCCTTTATCCACTCTCACATTTGTATTTTCAAGCCCTAGATGATCTACATTCGCAGCTCGTCCTATGGAGACGAGCACCCGTTCTGCTTGTATGTTCACGGGTTCTCCTTGCTTCCCTACGATCATATGCACACCCGCTTCATCCTTCGTAACCGCTTCAGGCTCTACATTTGCATTCGTGTGGATTCGTATGCCTTTTTTCTTCAATAGCTTTTCCATTTCCCTGGAAATATCTGCATCCTCCAATGGAAGAATGCGTGGGCCAGCTTCAATCAGATCAACTTCCACCCCAAAGTCATGCAGCAATGACGCCCACTCTACGCCAATAACTCCTCCGCCGATAATTGCTGCGCTCTTCGGCAGACTTGTCCATTCTAGCGCCTCATCGCTCGTTGCGATCTGGTCGCCATCTGGCTCAAGGCCTTGAATGACACGAGGACGAGAACCTGTTGCAATAATAAGCTGCTTGGGAACGACTGTGATTGCCTCATCATCTCCAAGCTCAACGGCAACTGAACCGCTCTTTGGAGAGAAGATGGACGGTCCCATGACTCGGCCATTGCCATGAATAACTTCAATATTGTTCTTCTTCATCAAGTATTGAACACCGCGATGAAGCTGATCAACAATCGCCTGCTTCCTCGATTGCACTGCTTCAAAATCAACTCGAATGCCTTCAATATGTATGCCAAATGCTTCGCTTTGCTTGGCTTGTGCAAGCACCTCAGCGCTTCTCAGCAGCGATTTGCTAGGAATGCAGCCTCGATGCAAGCAGGTTCCTCCTAATCGATCCCGTTCAATCACGACAACGCTATAACCAGCTTGCGCTGCTGCAATGGCAGCAATATACCCACCTGTTCCTCCACCTAATATCGCGACATCTACTTGCTTTGTCATCCATCTTCACTCCTATTCCACAATATAATGAAAGAATTCATCCATTCTCTAATCTATGAATATTGATACTATAGTTGTATGCACAGCTACTATAGTATTGTACCTTCTTTTTGGATCAGAGCCAAACATGTCGTATTCTCCATATGTTCAAATTTATCGAAATAATCGACAGACATTGTTTTTCAGGTTAAACTAATTATTGGAATTATTTTATCCAAATTGAGGGATTCTAACATGAAAACAACGTTGTCTCGATTCATAGCTGTATTATTGCTTGTCATTCCTGGATTTATGGCGACTGCTGGGTTTCTGTTCATGAAAGATGCCATCTTCTATTATATTGCCGATCATGGCAATGAGCTTGTAGCGAACCCCGCTTTTGAATGGATGAAGTTCATCGGAGGACTGCTCTTATTTGCGATTGGCGCCGGCTTTATTGGAGGATGGGTATTCTTTAGAGACCGCAAACGCAATTATGTAGCTCCAAGGTTTCGCAAGAAGAAGCCAAGACCGGCTGATCGTCCTATTCGACGAGGCAATGGTCAAGCACAATAAGCAAAAAAGTGAAAGAATGCAGCAAGAAGCACCTCTAATCGAGTGTGCTTCTTGTTTATGCTTTAGGATATTTTCGATATTTCTTGACTCGTTTTGTACGTTTTGAGTCCTGATCTTGGTTTCTCGATTGGAGCTTTCTCTTTCTCTGAGCTTCTATAACCGCAGCTGTTTCTTCGGCTGCTACAATATCTGGAGCTAGCTCCGTATCTTCCAATGCCTCAAACAATCCCAGCCCTTGATTAATCTCCTGATTAAACAACATATCGGGTGTTAATCCGAGCTTCGTGAAATCACCGCCCAAAATGACTTGCACATTCTTATTTCGACTAACGATGACCGATTCGATGACGAGCCATTCATATAGAAGCGCCGCAATTAATGCCGTCTTCTGCACGGTTAATGGCCTTCTCGGCGGTTGAGGCGGAAGAGGGGGCCGCTGTCCTTGTGACGGCGGTGGTTGGCCCTGTGGCGGAGGAGGCGGCGGCTGGCGCTTCGCGTTCCGGTATTCATTACCCTTAGCCTTATGCTGCTTCTTCTCCGCTTCTGCCTGTGCCTGAACCCCAGAGATAGACGGTATATGCCAAAGATCTTGAAGATCACATGTATGTGGGTCCACGTGAGATTGGCTCGGAACATGCGAATCCCTCGACCGCATTCACAGTCCCCCTTTTTCCAACAACAGATCGTCATTGGACAATTCTATGCTGCCATAAACAAGGCTCAAACCTAGTCTGTTATAGTATAGTCGAGGACAAAGAAAATGGTGAAGGCAAGCGCATATTTCATTTGAACAGACGATTTAGCTCGATGTACCCTGATGATCCTCCATCTCTTCCCTTAACGTAATCACATTTCTGGTTCCACTAACCCGCTCGTAAAATAAAATTTTATTTCCCCTGAACAGTTGAATCACAAAATACGCGCCAAGAACAAATACAAACACGGCTCGCACTAGCAGCAAGGCAACATCCGCGTATGCGGGAAGTTCCCCATAGTTGGCAACCCATGCCATAAGGGAAAATAACCCGTAAACACCGTAATACAATAAAGCGTACCGCTTGACGAGATCCATAAAGGTAATTTCTTGCAGCTCTCCTTCCCGACGGTCTGCGATAACATGAATGCGTGTGATCCATTTGCCCAACGTCCGCCCTCCCGTCACCGTAGGGATAACCATAAAGTAGATCATGATCACGATCACGAAGCTAAAGGCGTTAATAAAAGATTTTTCCAATGATCCTATGTCTGTTGTCTGAAGCACTACAGCTGAGCTTGCTGAGACAATCATTGACAAGATCGAGGTTGCAATTCCAATTATGATATTATCGAAAATATAGGCAATACCTCTTCGAATAAAGCCTACCGTCATTTTGTCCAGTTCCACGTCCTTATCTAGATTCTCTGTCTTCGGCAAGAAAGCAGCCAGAATAGGCGTGATCCAGTATCCGATAATACCACCAAGCGTGTTAAGCATCAGATCATCCACATCAAATAAACGATAAGGGCACTGATAAATGCCATACAGGCCCGTCAGCTGCGTCAATTCGAAGAATAAGGACAGGCCCAAGGAAAACAAAAGGGTCGCGCCAAGCCCTTTACGAAAATAATATCTAAGATATACCCCCGCTGGGATCGTTAAAAAGATATTGAACAATGCTTGTAAAAAGGCCCGTTCCTTAAATAGATGCATGAACGAGGCTGGTTCGCTCCAGACGACTCTGGTTTCTTTTAACGTATCGGATATAAAAGTGAATGGTCGAAGCTGCATATAATGCGTAAGCGCTTCTCGGGTCGTACAATTGTTCACATTCGCCGGCAGCGGCAGAATGACCAGATAGTATGCTGACATCGCATACAGCAACAAAGAATAAAGGATAAAAGCTCGGTATTTATTGACATAGCCATATTTTCTATACTGGATGATGAGAAATGGAAGGGTTAGAAAAAAGGCGGCAATCGGAAAAGTAAACAGTGCGATCTTGATCGGAAATAAATACTCATTCAATTCAAAAACCTACTTTCTTGCGTCTTCATGATGTTCTTATAGCATCTCCATACCTGTTTCGACCAAATCAAGCGCGAAGCATCTCAAGCATTTCCTTATGTTTGAATACTGAGGGGCTTCATCATTGTACCTTAATGCGGTGCCTTGACAAGGTTCTAATGCCGAGATTCAAAGAAATGTCAAATTTCATGAAGCTATGACGTAGTAAACGCTGCAATTCACGTCATTTTTTACTACTAACCTCTCTGACAGACGTCCCTAACTAATTTGGGCCTGCCCTTGCTTGGATTTGAAATTGGACTATATTGTTTCACGCAAATAACCTCGGCGCAACTGGCGTCGAGGCATAATGATTCATTTAGCATGAAGTTCAGTTAGAATTAAGCATATGCTATGCGTTCTTCCCTTACTAAAATAAACAACGCCTATTCAACGAAAGTCTTGGCATTGAATAGGCGTGTATGGTATACAACATAACTGTGAGAAATGCGAGGATTCACTGGAATCAATATCTGCACAAGCCTCACTGTGCTAGCCAGCGAGAAAATGCTCAGCAAGAAGATCAATCCGTGATCAAAGTGGAGGTTAAGAGAAAAGGTCCAATGGTATCATCATGGCTTTCATCATACTTGACGATATGCTTGCAGCAGATCCTGAGAATTGCTAGTCAAACAATCGTTAGCCAAAAGTTAGATCCCTTGTTTTGCATGGCATCAGGATACTTTATGCTCAATTCTCAGCTTATCCGCTACCATCGCAATGAACTCCGAGTTCGTTGGTTTAGACTTGCTGATATTAATCGTGTAGCCAAATAGACGGCTGATGCTGTCGATGTTGCCGCGGGTCCAAGCAACTTCAATCGCATGGCGAATGGCGCGTTCAACGCGAGAAGGCGTCGTTTTGTACTTTTCCGCGATTGCGGGATACAATGTCTTCGTAATGGAGCCGAGAATCTCAATATTGTTGTACACCATGGTAATCGCTTCACGCAGGTATTGATATCCCTTGATATGAGCAGGAACGCCAATCTCATGAATGATTGAGGTAATGTTGGCATCCAGATTTTTCGTTTTCGCCATCGGCACGACATTTGACTTAATGATGCTGGACATGAAGCTGTTCGCACTGCTGCTTGTGGCTTGCACGACACTCGTGCCTGCCAATTGACGAATTCGGTTAGCCAGGACCTCCATGTCAAACGGCTTCAATATGTAATACGAAGCACCAAGCTGTACTGCACGCTGCGTAATGCTCTCTTGACCAAATGCGGTCAGCATAATGATCTTAGGCTGAGGAGACAAATCCATCTGACGAAGACGCTCCAGCACACCAAGCCCATCCAGATGCGGCATGATGATGTCCAAGATTAGAACGTCAGGGATTCTGTCTGCTTGCTCCAGGAACTGCAGCACCTCTTCACCGTTATAAGCAATGCCAGCAACGGCCATATCCTCTTGTTCGGTCAAGAAATCCGATAACAGGTTCGTAAATTCTCGGTTGTCGTCCGCTAATAATACCTCAATCTTTTGCACTTAGGATCCTCCCTTAAACAAGTTTCGCAACACGTCTTCGTTGAAGCATGGTGAATTTCTAATTTTCGTTCTCTGATCATGTTATTCGACACCCCAAATAAAAATCCTTCTGTCGAAATCATTTTTTATGATTTTTTTCTTTATTTTTTTGAATAAAACGATTATAATAATTAATTTGTTTAAAAAACTACACCATTCTCAACATTTCGCTTCATTTCGACAAATGAAGAAAGGTTCACGCGCATGCTGTGAACCTTTCCTTGCTCATTCCATTCGGCTTCTGACAAGACAATGCCGGCATCCTGAAGCATCCACTCAATAAAGCACCCATAACCTGAGCTCGGATTGTTAACAAAGACATGCGTAACAGCTCCGATTAATTTATCGTCTTGAATAATCGGACTGCCTGACATCCCTTGTACGATGCCACCTGTCTTCTCGAGCAGCCGCGGATCGGTTACTCGTATTACCATGCCCTTCGTTGCGGGGGAGGATTGTCTTGTGACATGAACGATCTCGATCTTGAACCGTTCAACCTGCTGGCCGTTAACGACTGTCAAGATCTCGGCTGGACCAGGCTTCACTTCTTCATTAAAACCAATAGGAATAGGCTTCGTGAACAGACTATGATCGGGATTCGCTGTCATCTTGCCGAAAATGCCAAACGGTGTATTGCGCTCCACATTGCCGAGGACACGGCTTTCTTTGACAAAATTAGCTCGTTTTTCACCCGGCTCGCCATTTTGACTCTTAGAGATCGAAGTTACGTTGGATTGCAAAATTTCTCCTTTTCCTACAACGATCGGAGTTTGAGTGTCCATATCCGTAATGACATGACCTAATGCACCATATACCCCTTGATCCGGAGCATAAAAAGTCAAGGTACCGACACCAGCAGCAGAGTCGCGAATATACAAGCCAAGCCTCCATAGTTTATCTTCAACATCATACGCAGGTTTAAGCTTTGCATTGATTTGCTGTTTGCCTCTTTTTACCGTTAAATCAAGCAGTCGATTCGATTCGCCCGCTTTCTTTACGACATCAGCTACCTGAGACACATCTTGGATCTTCTGTCCATTCATCTTGACGATAAGATCGCCGAGCTGGATGCCTGCCGTTTCGCCTGGAGAAATTTTCTCGTTTTCCCCATTATTTACGAGATGATGACCTACGACCAGAATACCATCAGACTTTACCTTTACCCCAATGGTCTGCCCGCCTGGGATGACCTTGAGATCAGGCACCACATTGACCTTAAGCGTCTTTAAAGGAATACGATTGAAGAGCTTAAGCTTAAGTTCTGCTTGTCCTGCCCGCTGTGAAGAAAGGGATATTGGACGATTAGGCATAACATCGAGCGAAGCGGACTTTACTCCATTTACTTGCAGGATGTCCGGATGATCCACCTTGGCGCTTGCCATGACAGGAACACCTAGACTCAATTGCTTTTGCTGACCTTCAAATAATCGCAACTTGCTTGGTAAAGCAGCATAAGTGCGGAATGGGGTCGTTGTGCAGCCCACAATAATCATGATGACAAGCACAAGTCCTAACAGTCGTTTCAAGTTGGGGTTCAAAGGTGATTCACTCCTTTGCAGTGAGGCTACCGACTTCAAGGGGCACCCCCCTCAAATCGTAACTTTAAGGTAACCTTGACCCCCCTGTTTTATAAGTGAAAATGATTCCTCAATCCCTTGATTTACGCACCTTTCTGACGTTCCGCCAACTTAAGCATTTCCTGTGCATGATGGAACGTTTTCTCGGTCACCTCAACTCCGCCCAGCATGCGCGCAAGCTCTTCCACACGTCCAGCTTCATTAAGCTCTCGTACTTTAGTGGAGGTCCGCTCATCGATTACCTGCTTCTCGATATAATACTGATGATCTGCCATACAAGCTACCTGAGGAAGGTGCGTAATCGCAAACACTTGTCCATTTGCAGCAACCTGCGACAGCTTCTCTGCGATAGCTTGTGCCGCACGTCCGCTTACTCCAGTATCCACTTCATCAAATATAATGACAGGAATTCGGTCCACCTCGGCAAAAATGGTTTTTAGAGCAAGCATTATTCGTGATAATTCACCGCCAGAGGCGATCTTATGCAGTGGCCGCAAAGGCTCGCCAGGATTGGGCGAGATGAGGAATTCCACATCATCAAAGCCTTGCTTCGTGAATTTTGTTTCCAAGCCATCTACTTCAACGCCATTTGACTCCTGCAGGCGATCTATGCGAATGCCAAGGCGTGTCCGCTCCATCTGAAGATCCTTAAGCACCTGCTCAATCTTCACAGTAAGCTCATCTGCCAGCATTCTGCGCAATTGAGAGAGGGCCTTCGCTTGCTTCGTTAAGCGTGCTAGCTGTTCTGCTTCCTGCTGCTCAAGCTTATGGATGAGATCATCTTTATTCTCAAGCTTCTCCACCTCGGCTTGAATATGCTCAAGATGATTCAGCATGTCTTCAATTGTTGAACCATATTTACGCTTAAGAGATGTAATGAGATCAAGGCGGTCTTCAATATCAGCAAGACGTTCAGGATTAAATTCAATCTGTTCCCGATAGTCGCGCAGCTGATAAGCAGCATCCTCCAGCTGATAAAAAGCATTATTGAGCTGCTCAACAATGGGCTGGAACTTCTCAGGATCGACGTTTACAATCTGCTCCATTCGATCGACAGCAACCGTAACCGCCTCCATCGCGCCATTTCCATACAGGCGTTCGTACGCTCCAATTACATGGTCCATTAGTTTTTCTGCATTGGATAGTTTGCGCTTCTCTTCCTGCAGCCATTCGTCCTCGCCAACTTTTAACTGTGCGGATGATAGTTCATCAATCTGGAAACGATAAAGATCAAGCATCTGATACGTTTGCTGACTCGTCTGCTTCAACTGCTCGACTTCTTTTCTGATGCCGACATATCGGTTATATTCGTTTCGGTATGATTGCTTCACTTCTAACAAAGCTTCGCCGCCATAAGCATCAAGCCAATTCAAGTGCTTGTCTACACGCAAAAGGGATTGGTGCTCATGCTGTCCATGAATGTTGATCAGCATTTCTCCCACTTCCCTAAGCATAGTCAGATTGACCATATGTCCATTCAAGCGGCAGGAGCTCTTGCCTTGAGCCGTTAGCTCACGACGAATAATCAGCATCTCATCCCTAGAGGCCGTTAGACCAAGGCGTTCGATTGTATCCCATACAGGATGATCTACATCTAGATCAAATGCGGCTTCAACCTCAGCCTTATCACAGCCATATCGTACAAAGTCTGCTGACCCTCTTGCACCCGCGACTAAGCTAAGAGCATCGATAATGATTGATTTCCCTGCTCCTGTCTCCCCAGTTAATACATGAAAGCCTTGATGAAAATAAAGCTGTACCGATTCAATAACGGCCAGTTGGCGTATCGTTAGCGCTGCTAGCATTCGGGTCCCCCTCCCAAACTGTTCCCAAATTAGGACATGTAGCCCATCACTTGGTCGATGACTTGCTTTGTCTTTTCCTTGGATCTGCAGATCATCAGGATGGTATCATCTCCGCAGATCGTACCCAAGATATCGTTCCATTCCAAGGAATCCATATGCACGGCAATGGCATTAGCTGTTCCCGGCAGGCATTTGATTACGACTTGGTTCTCCGCACTATCGATGCTTACGAATCCATCCAGCAGCGCCCGCTTCAATTTTTGAGCGGGATTGAAGCGCTGATCGATCGGAAGGGAGTATTTATATCTTCCGTTATTCATCGGCACCTTAATCAAGTGCAGTTCCTTCATATCGCGAGAGACGGTGGCTTGAGTCACATGGTAACCTGCCTTGCGCAAGGAATCGACCAATTCATCTTGCGTCTCTATATCGTTGTTCATAATAATTTCTTTAATCTTAATATGCCTTTGTCCCTTCATACGGACCTCCAAGTCAATTCATCAATTGGTTTGTTATGTTTATTTTACACGATCTTTGTTAGGATTACTTCTGTTAACAGCAATGAAAAAACATTCATTCGCTAGTTGATGCAGGCTCTCCTACTTCCATACGGATCAACCTTACACTTCGTTCCGCCAGATTCACCACAAGCACGCCGTCAGCATCGGGAAAAGCGTAAAAGTAAGGAAGCCATTGCTTTCTCAGTCCAGCAGCATTCCAGTCCAACTGCATGCGCTCACGAGCAATACGAACCACATACCATCGTTCCTCCTGCTGCGCCACTAGATCAACCCACAATCTGCTCGGGAGCTCTTCACTGTCATCTAGATAAAAAGACATCGGCACATGGAACTTCCCGCCAATAATCTCAAAGCCCTCTTTCTCAAGCAGAATCTCGACTTCTTCATCATGAACGTAATATTCAGACAAAAAAAGCTGCTCCAGCGGCTCTTCTCGGTAAAGCGAGCGATAGAAAAACACGACTACCCAGATCACGGCAATGACGATGATCAATATAAGCACTATTCCCTCGTTAAACATTGCTTATCCAACACCTGCCCTGTAGGTTGGTAGGAACTACTGGCTTTACGCCAAAAGAAACCCACCCTAGAGGAGTGAGTTTCTTGGTTGCTGCTTAGCTAAGACGCTTATGAAGACACGGAACGAAAGGTTCGATTCGCTTCTGTAACAACGTCATCAATCCTATCTCGGGATACGTAGGCTGCTTGCGGTTCAGATGATTGCCCCTCTATAGGAACAACCTGCCAATAAGCTAGAAATTCAATATTTCCTTCTCCGCCTGTGATGGGAGAATACGTTAGTCCTTTAAGCTCAAAGCCCATATCTGCGGCAAAATCCAAAATATCACGCAGTACCGAAATATGCGTGTTTGGGTCCTTGACTACTCCAGTCTTGCCAACCTTGTCTCTGCCTGCTTCGAATTGCGGCTTAATCAAGGCGATGACCGTGCCCGGCTTCGCAATAATGGCTTTGAGCGGTGGGAGAATCAGCTTCAACGATATAAAGCTGACATCGATCGTCGCCATATTTGGCGTCGGACCATCCAAGTGCTCACGCTCAACATATCGGAAATTAGTACGCTCCATGACCTTGACACGCTCATCATTGCGAAGAGACCAATCCAGTTGGTTGTAGCCCACATCTATAGCATAGACGAGACTTGCACCATGCTGAAGCGCGCAATCGGTAAAGCCTCCCGTTGAAGAGCCGATGTCCATCATCGTAATGCCGTCCATATCAAGCTCAAATGTGCGAATAGCCTTCTCCAGCTTAAGGCCGCCTCTGCCCACATAAGGATGGGGCGCACCTTTCACCGTAATCTCAGCTGCCCGCGGGATCTTCATCCCAGGCTTCTCAATACGTTCGCCATCGGCGAACACTAATCCTGCCATAATCGAGGCCTTGGCTTTCTCACGGCTCTCGAAGTAAGCCTGCTCGACCAGCAAGACATCAATGCGTTCTTTCGAAGTTGACATGCCTTAACTCCTGTCTATATGGCTGCTATGCTCGACTTAAGCGATTATCCCCTCGAGAATACAGCAGCGCTCTCATTTCCTCAACAAGATGCTCTGCGGTTAATCCAGCCTCAGCCCGTTGTTCCTTAATGCTTCCATGCTCAACAAAATAATCCGGAACCCCAATTGGATATACGATCTGGTTGAAGATATGATGGGTTGCATAGAACTCCAATACCGCGCTTCCAAGCCCGCCTGCAAGACATGCTTCTTCAAGCACAACCATCGGCAGATGCTCTTTTGCCAATTGCAGCAGCATCTCTTCATCCAACGGCTTGATGTATCTCGCATTAATGACTCGAATATTCAAGCCCTCGCGCTTGAGCAATTCACTCGCTTCCTCCGCAACTGGAATCATCGGGCCAATTGCCAGAATGGCGGCACTGTCCCCTTTTCGCACGATCTCCCATTGACCGATTGGTATCGGGGTCAGTTCTTGATCGATGACAGCCCCTGTGCCATTAATCCGAGGATAGCGAACAGAGATCGGCCCTTCATTATAATCAACAGCCGTCTTCATCATCCGGCGAAGTTCATTCTCATCCTTCGGCATCATCATGACCATATTTGGAATATGACGCATAAAGGCAATATCGTACACCCCTTGATGGGTCTCTCCATCAGGCCCAACAAAGCCCGCTCGGTCAATGGCAAAGATGACATTGGCATCCTGACGGCAAATGTCATGCACGACCTGATCATAAGCGCGCTGCAAGAAGGTCGAGTATACCGCAAAGATAGGCTTCATCCCTTCTATTGCCAGAGCGGCACACATCGTCGCAGCATGCTGCTCCGCAATGCCGACATCGATCATCCGGCCTGGGAATTTCTCTGCGAACTTGAGCAGCCCAGAACCGCCTGGCATTGCAGGTGTAACGGCTACAATTCGTTCATCCTGGCTTGCAAGCTCCATGAGCACATTGCCAAATACCTCGGTGTACATCGGATTGCCGACAGCCTTCATCACTTGGCCAGATTCAATCTTATAAGGTGTAATTCCATGCCACTTGTGCGAATCAGCCTCGGCAGGCGAATAGCCCTTTCCTTTTGTCGTCATGACATGTACAAGCACAGGACCTTCTACTCGATTGGCCTGCTCGAACGTCTCCAGCAGCTTGCTGACATCATGGCCATCGACAGGTCCCAAATAAGTAAAACCAAATTCTTCAAACAGCATTCCTTGAACGACAAGGTATTTGAAACCGTCTTTTACACGCTCCGCTGTCTTTGCGAGCTTCCCGCCAATCGCTGGGATTTTCTTGAGAAGCTGTTCGAGCTCTTCCTTTGCCTTCACATAGGTACGATCCGATCGAATTTTGGACAAATAGTTATGCATCGCACCAACATTTGGCGCAATCGACATCTCATTGTCATTCAGAACGACCATCAGATTGCTCTTCTCATGCCCAATATGGTTCAAAGCCTCAAACGCCATGCCGCCAGTCAAGGCACCATCGCCAATGATGGCCACTACTTTGTTGCTCTCACCCTTATAATCTCGGGCAAGCGCCATTCCCATAGCAGCCGACAAGGAGGTGCTGCTGTGTCCAGCCTCCCATACATCATGCTCGCTCTCCGAGCGCTTAACAAACCCACATAGACCTTGATATTGGCGAAGCGTATGGAAGCGGTCCTTGCGACCCGTTAATATCTTATGAACATAGGCCTGATGCCCAACATCGAACAAGAACTTATCATCAGGACTGTTATACATGTAATGAAGGGCAATTGTGAGCTCGACTACACCAAGATTCGGTGCTAGATGTCCACCAGTTGCAGATAATTGTTCAATTAAATATTGTCTTATTTCTTGAGCAAGCGTTGGCAGTTGCTCTACCTTAAGCCGCTTCAGATCACTTGGTTGATTTATCTGTTCGAGCAGCACGGGAATTCCCTCGCTTTCCTCATTCCGTCTATAGCCTTAACAGAAAGGATCAAACCTCACTAGGCATCATGAATGATAGGTGGTTTGTGATAATGAACATTATCATTCCATTCTACATGGGCATTATTATAACATAATTTACGAAAAATCACGCTTATCGATCAATGATCGCGATTCATCAAAAAATCAGCCAGCTCTAGCAGGCGCGCAGCATATGGAAGATCCACTTGGATCACGCCTTCCTTGGCTTCGCGAGTCAACCGCTCCACTGCTTCTTTGGACGCCTCTAATCCGATAAAGTAAGGATAGGTTACCTTTCCACTCTTCTCATCGCTGCCCTTAGGTTTGCCAATCACAGCTTCGTCACCAACGATATCGAGAATATCGTCTTGGATCTGAAAGGCTAGGCCTAGCTTGCGTCCATAAGCGGTCAAGGCATGAAGCTGCTTCTCAGAGGCCCCTCCGATCATAGCGCCTGCTCGAAGAGCAAATACAATCAAGTCGCTTGTCTTATGCTGGTGAATATATTCAAGTTCTTCAATGGATGTTAGGCCCTGTTCTCCATTCATATCGGCCATCTGTCCGCCTACCATGCCGCTCATCCCTGCATATTGAGCCAGTTCGGAAGTAATCTTCAGTATAACCTCTGCTGGCACATTCGCTTCACTGCTAATCTGGCTGACACAATAAAAAGCATGCGTGAGCAAAGCATCGCCCGCAAGAATGGCTGTAGCTTCACCATACACTTTATGATTGGTAAGCCTTCCACGACGGTAATCATCATTGTCCATTGCCGGCAGATCATCATGGATAAGAGAGTAGGTATGTATCATCTCAACAGCGCAGGCGGCGTGCAGGGCTGCCTTGCGATTGCCCTTCAAGCTCTCACAGGCGGCCATTACAAAGATGGGACGAAGCCTCTTACCGCCTGCCATAAGAGAATAGAGCACAGCTTCCTTTAGAGGTTCGGGAACAAACCAAGACGTCGGGAATGCTTTAGGGAGCGCTGCTTCGATCTCGTCTTTCAGCTCATTTAGATACGAGGAAAGAGACGCTTCACTCACCTTGATCACCTGCTTCCACCTGGAACGGCGCTTGAATCCATTCCCCATTCTCTTCTGTCAGCATTTCAATCTTACGCTCGACTTGGCTGAGCTTAGTATTGCAGGATTTAGAGAGAAGCATTCCTTCTTGGAAGAGCTCAATTGCTTGTTCCAAAGGCACATCCCCATTTTCTAACTGCTCAACGATTTGCTCTAGTCGCTCCATTGCAGCTTCAAATGATAATTGTTGAATCTCTGTCGGCTCATGACTCATCCTTGTCTCTTCCTTTCATCGACCATACTTGACAATCCAGCTGACCGTCCTCCAGCTTAACATGAACGATATCTCCCAGATCAACCTGAGATAAACTTCGAATTAGCGTCGTATCCTGTTCATCATACACAAGGCTGTAGCCTCTCGACATTACCTTCAATGGGCTGAGTGCATCCAGCTGCTTCATCATAAGATGCAGCTCTCTTTGGTGCTGATTCCATCGCCCGTTCATGATCACCTTGAGATCTTTGGTGTGCTGAGCCAGCTTGCTGCGGGCCAGCTTGGCTTGGTGAGATGGAGATTGCTCCTTAAGACGGGCAGTCAGGCGTTCTTTCTCCATCGAAGCGCGTTCAATGACTGTCCGGCTTCTAGCGGCAAGCCGATCTTTCAAACGTTCAAGACGTTCCCTATGAATCATGACGCTTTGCTTAGGCTTTCGCAGTACAGCAGATTGCTCAGCACGAAGCAGCCGTTCCTGCTGCACAGCAACTAGCCGTTCCATTCCACGGGCCATTCGTCTGCGCAGATGCTCCAGATGCTGCCTCATATCGTCTTGATGCGGTACTGCCAACTCTGCAGCAGCAGTTGGTGTCGGAGCTCGCAGATCCGCAACAAAATCAGCAATCGTAAAGTCCGTCTCATGTCCAACCGCAGATATGATTGGAATGCTCGAAGCAGCCATGGCTCTCGCAACCGCTTCTTCATTGAATGCCCACAGTTCCTCTAATGATCCTCCGCCTCGACCTGCAATAATAACGTCGACTTGACCATGACGATTCAGCTGCTCAATGGCAGCTGCTATGCTGCTTGATGCCTGCTTGCCTTGAACGAGAACAGGAACAAGCAGTACAGGCACAGAAGGATGGCGTCGCTGCAGGGTGGTCAAGATATCGCGCACCGCAGCTCCTGTCGGTGAGGTGACAACACCGATGGCCCTTGGAAAGGCAGGAACCTTGCGCTTTCTCTCTTCTGCAAAAAGTCCCTCTTCATCCAGCTTCCGCTTCAACTGCTCATAAGCAAGATACAAGCTTCCAATCCCATCAGGCTGCATGTGCTGGGCGTAGAACTGATACTGGCCATCGCGTTCAAATACGGTAACATGGCCCCGAGCAATCACGCGCATGCCTTCTTTCGGACGAAAGGCTAACTTCTGATTGCTCGAAGCGAACATAATGGCTCGAATACGGCTGTCTGCATCCTTCAATGTAAAGTACATATGTCCGCTTGAATGGTGCGTGAAGTTAGAGATCTCGCCGCGCAGCCAGAAGCTCTGAAGAAGATCATCGCCATCCAGCTTCATTCGGATATACCGATTCAATTCTTTGACGGATATGATCCGGTCCTCACCCGTTCGTGCCATGTTATCCTCCCCTGTTACACTTCGATCTGATGAATCCGTTTTGCTGCCTTTAGGGTATTATGCATCAACATTGTAATGGTCATTGGGCCAACGCCGCCTGGAACCGGGGTAATCGCGCTGCTGAGCTCTCGAACAGAGTCAAAGTCGACATCGCCGGCAAGCTTGCCATTATCCAAACGATTCATGCCCACATCTATTACAACCGCGCCTGGCTTCACATATGATGCATCAATGAACTTCGCTTTTCCAATCGCAACGATCAGGATGTCCGCTTGCTGTGTCAGCTCCTTCATATTGCTCGTGCGCGAGTGGCACATCGTTACAGTAGCATTCTCGCGTTGAAGCAATAAGGATACTGGCTTGCCTACAATGTTGCTGCGTCCAATTACGACAGCATGCTTGCCTGCAATCTCGAGATTATAGCGTTTCAAGATCTCGATTACGCCAGCAGGGGTGCATGGAAGCAAGGAATCATCGCCCAGAACCATATTTCCTACACTAACAGGATGGAAGCCGTCAACATCCTTGTGTACGGCAATGGCGTCAATGATGGCTTTCTCATGAATTTGAGCAGGCAGTGGCAGTTGAACGAGAATCCCATGGATAGTCTCTTGCTCATTCAGCTTGTGAACCAACTCAAGCAGTTGTTCTTCAGTCGTATCTTCCGGCAAGCGATGAACCTCGGAATAATAGCCGAGCTCAAGACATGCCTTATGCTTATTGCGAACATACACTTGCGATGCCGGGTCTTCTCCGACAAGCACAACTGCAAGACCTGGCTGCAGATTCACTGCCTTTAAGCGTTCTACCTCTTGCTTGATCTCTTCGCGAATCGCTTGAGAAACATCCTTACCGCTTAACAATAATTCTGACATCATGATCTCCCCCGAGTTTATGTGATAAGCTCATCCCTTACCTGCTTAGCATTCATTTACAACGCAATCTTGTGCCCTATGAACGCAATTATGGATGAGAAAGCTTGACGCATGGTATTGATGTGATGATGGAATGTGGATTGTTATTCGACTTACTCCTTGCTTTCCTGCCCTAATTCTTTTGCCGATTGCTCGAGGCTTGTCCCTTGAGCTTCAAACTCGCGAAGCATTTGTCCAAGTACGCCGTTCACGAACTTGCCGGACTCGTCTGTACCGAAGTGCTTTGCTAGTACAACCGCCTCATTAACAGCGACCTTCGGCGGTACATCTTCGCGGTGCATCAGCTCGTAAGCCGCAAAACGAAGAATCTGGCGATCGACTCTCGACAAACGATCCACCTGCCAATTTTTCAAATATAGCGCCAGGCGCTCGTCGATAGCTGCTCGCTCTTCCCACGTCTTGCTGACCCATGCTACGACATGATCAAACATCGCCTTCGCTTCACGCTCATGCACGCTGCTGATCTCGCTTTCTTCTTGTTTCGCTTCATCCATGACCATTTCAACAGCCTGTTCAGGATTAACGCCGTTCATTTCCATCTGATACAGACTTTGAATGGCCATTTCTCTAGCGATACGTCTTTTCATTGTTGACCTCCTGCGATCATTTACATGTCATTTCATTTGTATTGTAGCCTTTTGAACGAAAAAATCCTATGCATGTACCCCGAGCACTCCATCGGATGTCCGAGGATGACGCAGTCGTTCGGAGCCTGCATAGGATTACTTAAGCCATCTCCAACGCTCAGATAACCACATTCTTATCTGCTGCAGAGGAAATACCGGCCCTAAGTTCAGATCTTTGTGCTTCCCAAAGGTATACCCGATAAATACGAGAAGCGCAACGAACAGCATATTCCAAAAGCCTACGATTAAGTATAGAATGCCAAGCGCACATCCAGCGATTATTCCGATGATGCGCCCTCCATGGCTCTCCCATAACTGCTTCCACATGGAACGTTCACCACCTATTCAACGCGTGACTTAAAGGTCTGAGTTTGAATGACGTTCGCAACATACACAGACACATTCGACACCGGAATGCCTGTAATCTCATGAACATAATCTCGAACATTGCGTTGAACTTCTTCAGTCATTGCAGGTATGGACGTTTCCCCATCCACTACAGCCCGAATCGTAATATCAAGACCCGCTTCATTCACCTTAATACGAGCTTTAAGATCCTTCATTCCACGCACTCGCGCCGCTGCCTTCAAAGCAATATTCTCTACCGTCTCCATCGAAATGCGAATATCGCCAATCTCTGTACGCTGATCGATTGAATGGAGGGAAGTGCGCTCACGGCGAAGTGAAACGTAGAAGAAACGAACGCTTAGAATAAACAGTATGGATGCTACTACAATTAAAGCTGTAGGCAGCCATGCCGGTGCCACGAACTTCCCAGGCACTAATCCTGTCGCCAAAATGATCAGCGCTGCAGACAGCACGCCAACCGCCAAGCTATATATAAATAACAGCAGTCTATCGAATATTCTGCTCAATAGTCGCGCCTCCTTGTTGAATTGCAGTAACCCCCTGCCATATGGAGGGGGTTCTCACATCCAGCATTATTTAACGCGAGAAGAATCCGGCTCTTCCAGCTTCTCTTGCGACTTGAAGTGAACACCGTGTACATGCACGTTAACCTCAATGACATGAAGCCCTGTCATCATCTCAATGGAGCGCTTCACATTGCTTTGAATATTCGAAGCAATCTCAGGAATTGGGTTGCCATACAGCACAATAATAGATACATCAACCGCAGCTTCGCGTTGACCTACCTCTACTTTTACACCTTTGGAAAGATTTTTGCGCCCGAGCAACTCAGCAATGCCGCCAGCAAAGCCGCCGCTCATGCCAGCCACACCCTCTACCTCAATCGTTGCAAGACCTGCAATAATTTCGATAACCTCAGGTGCGATCTGGATATTGCCTAGATCAGTACGCTCGAAATCAGGGATCATAATTTCACTCATCCTTATTCCATCTCCTTTACTGTATTCATCTTCATAGCTAATCCTGTCCACCTATTAATCCATACTATATCATTTGCCTGTTGCTTATGACAAACGAGTGGTGATTTCCAGCGATTATACCTCATTCTCTTCTAGGAATTTAATGTCAAAGTCGCCTCGAATAAAGGTTGGATGCTGCAGTAAGCGCATATGGAATGGAATCGTGGTATGGATCCCCTCAATGGCAAACTCCGATAGTGCACGCTTCATTCGTTCAATGGCTTCCTCACGAGTAGGCGCCCATACAATCAGCTTCGCAATCATGGAATCATAATGCGGAGAGATTGTGTATCCTTGGTAAGCAGCTGAGTCCACACGAACGCCATAGCCCCCTGGAGGCAGATAAAATGAGATCTGACCTGCTGAAGGCATAAAGTTGCGGGATGGATCTTCTGCGTTCACTCGACATTCAATTGCCCAGCCATCAATAACGATGTCGTCTTGAGTCACAGACAATGGCGTGCCTTGAGCAACCATAATCATCTCTTTGATAATATCGATGCCTGTAATCATTTCCGTTACAGGATGCTCCACTTGGATACGCGTATTCATCTCCATGAAGTAGAATTCACCAGTTGGGGCCAGCAGGAATTCCAGCGTGCCTGCGCCGCTGTAATGAACAGCATGCGCTGCCTTGACAGCTGCCTCGCCCATCGCTTGACGGATGTCCTCGCTGATGACCGGACATGGCGCTTCTTCAACAAGCTTTTGACGTCTGCGTTGAACAGAGCAATCACGCTCACCAAGGTGAATGACGTTGCCATGCTTATCCGCTACGATCTGAATCTCGACGTGCTTCATTCCTGTCAGGAACTTCTCAAGATAGACGCCAGCATTGCCAAAGGCTTTCTCCGCCTCTTGCTGTGCTTGAGACATCTGCTTAATTAAAGACGCCTCGTCTTCAGCTATGCGAATCCCTTTGCCGCCGCCGCCGGCAGTAGCTTTTATGATAACAGGATAGCCAATGTCGCGCGCAATCATGAGCGCATCTTCCAGATCTTCAACAAGACCGTCGGAGCCTGGAATGACAGGCACTCCTGCATCTTTCATCGTTTGCTTCGCTACAGACTTGTCACCCATGCGCTCAATGGCATCAGCGGATGGTCCGATAAATGTAATGCCGCAGGAGCTGCAGATCTCAGCAAAGTCTGCATTCTCTGCCAAGAAGCCGTACCCTGGATGAATAGCATCACATTCTGTTAGTGTAGCGACACTCATAATATTCGTAAAGTTCAAGTAACTGTCTTTGGACGCTGTTGGCCCAATACAGTATGCTTCGTCCGCAAGACGGACGTGAAGCGCATCGCGGTCTGCTTCTGAGTATACAGCAACAGAAGCAATGCCCAGCTCTTTGCATGCACGAATGATGCGCACGGCAATCTCACCGCGATTGGCGATCAGAATTTTTTGAAACTTCATCTTTCACCCTCCCTTGGCTTATGTAAAGCATCTTTCCTGCTGCCTCATTCAGGCTTAACCAAGAACAGGGGTTGTCCATACTCAACCAATTGACCATTTTCAACGAGAACCTTTACGATCTCGCCTTTGACTTCCGCTTCAAGTTCATTCATCAGCTTCATCGCTTCAAGAATGCAAACAATCGATTTCTCGTTTACCTTGTCCCCAACTTGTACATAGGAAGGAGAGTCAGGGGATGGCGCTGAATAGAATGTGCCCACCATTGGAGATACGATTTGGTGCAAGCCTGCATCGCTATCTTCCTTCGCTGGTGCTGCAACTGTCTCTGCTGCAGCTGGCGCTGGTGTCGCTTGTACCGCCGGAACGGCTTGAGGAACCGAATACACAGGTGCTGGCTGTGACGCTTGAACAGCAACCACCTCGGTTTTGCCTGGTTTGCGGATCGACAGGCGGAATCCTTCATTCTCCACCTCTAACTCATGAACCGAGGTTTGATCTAATAGCTTGATGAGCTCTTTAATCTCACTTATTTTGAACAATTCATTCACTCCTCTTGACCGTATGTATCACAAGTAGCGCTGCCTGAGCATCATTGCCCAATCGTACGATAGCATGTCTCCCCAGCTCGTACAGCAGCTCTTGTGGATCAGGATGCACCGCGACGGATGCAAGTTGTACAGATCCTTCACAACATAACCTAGAATGTACAAACTCAATATAGACGTATGTATTATATCATAATCGGAACAAATGGAAAGAGCCCAGTTTGGACTGGGCTCTAGAGCGCTTATTCCGATACGTATTGAACGCTGATCTTATCCTGCGTTACATTGAGCTCTTTCATCACTTTATCCATAATTCCGACAGCTTCCTTCACTTCTAGCTTCGGACTTTGTACGACCACTTTGAACTTGTCATTTTCCTGAGTAATGACGGCGCTGTCGAATTGCGCTTGCAGCTCATTTTCGAGACTCGTAATTTTTTGTTCCCGATCATCCAGATTTGACATTTCATCATACGCCTGCGAGAGCTCTTTGCCGTTAATATTGTCGGCGTCATTGATGATGCCAAGCAAGCGCTCCATTTCTTTTTGATAGTTCTCATTGCGATCCATTTGCAGGCCCTCAATTGTGCTGCGCTTCATTACACCTTGAGCCTCCGCTTCGTCCAGCACGGCTTGATCTTCAGGGGTAATGGTTTCTTTGCTTGCTGCACCTGATGATGGTTCTGTGCTCTCAGAAGAGTTCGCTTCTTGCGTTGCAGCTTGATCTTGGCTCAATCCATCTTCGGTCGTGCCTGATACCTCTGTAATCTCAATGTCTCCTGCTTGGGTTTGTCCGACTTCAGTAGCATGATCCTTGACCATGGTTTCCGTCTGCGTCTTGTTGCCGGTTGCCGTTTTGCTTGGGTTTGTATCCTCTGTAAACAAATAATAGGCGGACAATACTACCATCAAGCTAAGCATCGAAACTAACCAGATCGTTTGTCTTTTTGTATTCATTCGTGAATACCCTCCTTATGCTTAGAGCAATTATTCCGCGACCTTGCGCGGTACGACCGAGATTCGATAGGCAGGCACGTTCAGTCCTTTTTCTACCGCATCGGTTATGAACTGTTTTACGGTTTGGTTTTCTGCACCCTTGGCAACGACGATAACTCCTCTGATCTTTGGCTTAATGCGCTTCGTGACGATCGGTTCATTATTGTCTGGCGTCTCTACCATGACGATTTCCCCATCTCGCGAGTACTGCGTAATATGGCGCTTGCCGCCATTCGCATCCGTTTCTTCGGTAACCTGCTGCTGATCCTTCATATTGCGCTGAATGACCAACTCCTCTGTGGAGTCAATCGTTACCATTACTTCCACTTGACCCACACCAACAACATCTTCAAGAATGGACCGAATTCTTGTTTCAAACGAATTCTCGATCATCTCAAAAACTCCCATTGGTTGTGAACCCGGCGACCCATCAACACCTGCTGGCAGCGATGTATTCATAGTTGGAGGTTCACGTCCTTCATTGCCCTTCAAGAGATTCCCTGCTCCTTGCAGCGGGTTCAATGAGCTAAAGAGCACAAGACCGACACCAACGAGGCCTAGCAGAAGCAGCCACCGAAATGACTGCACTCTTTTGGATCCGCCCTCCCCGCCGCCGATGATGGATTCCATTTTTTGCAGCCATTTCGCCACCTTCATCAACCGCCTTATTAGAGTATGATGGACGGGCTTTACCTTGTCCTTAATTCACCTATACGCGACTTGTCCAGATTTATGACTGGTTTGTCCAAAAATCATTCATTTTTTCTCATCCCACACAAATGCAATCTGATCTTTCTGTACGAGCCATTGTGTCGTAAGCGCTTTGATAATTAGAGACTCCGTCTCTTTAACAACCTGAGCACGCGCTTCCTGAGCAGTCATGTTGACTATTTGTTCTTGCTTCGAGTCGCTGACGGAGGTCGAGCCGATATCTATCTTTGGCACAGCCTGCACAGGGTCAACTTCATTTGATGAAGAAGAGGCCTCGTCAGAATCACCTGCTTGTCGAGAGGGAGAACCTTTTGTCACATTCAAAAAAACGACAATTTTCTCAATTGCAGGCTCTCGTTTTCCTGCAGCCTGCATTAATCTCACTTCCACACGTTCCGTCTCAGCATACAGTCCTTGCTGCACAAATACAGGAATGTCACCAGACTGGGACGATCCATCTTCTGGCCATGCCGAAGCTTGAAGCATCTCATTCACATGTCCCTTCATGTTAGAGCCAAGCTGTGATGCCGCGAATTGACGCGCCTGCTCCTCTCGCTTTGCCGTAAGCTTGGCCGCTTCACGTTCAATGGCCGTTAAGGAGGTAAAAGCGCTTGTCGTCTCCATTGCCGCCTTATTCCACTCATTAGCGACATCCTCCGCAATATTCTCATGGAACAACTTCATAATCGGCGTTAACAGAATCAAGAGAATAATAAGGCTCAGCATCAGCTTGACGTAGCGCTGCATGGATCGATTAGGCAGCAGCAGATCGATAAAGGTCGCAAGCAGGATGACCATAATGATTTCTTTTAACCACTGGCTTAACCAGCTCATAACAGGCCTCCTTCCTGCAAGCTAACGCATCATAACGGTGACATTGCCTGCTGTCAGCAAGATCGTGATGGCAAGAAAAAACATGAGGCTAACCGCTGCAAGCGCTGCAAATACATAGATCATGCTCTTCCCGACCGTCTTCAAGCAGCCGACGACTGGTGTGTCGCCAAGGGGCTGCATGATGGCAGCAGATACATTGTATATAAGGGAAAGCGCGAGAATCTTGATCGCTGGAAACGCACATAGAAACAGCAAGATGATAACCCCTGTGAGGCCTACGGCATTCTTCACAAGCAAGGACGCGGATATCACGGTATCCGTAGCGTCCGAGAATACCCTTCCGACGACCGGCACGAAATTGCCGGTAATATACTTCGCCGTCTTCAATGCCACTCCGTCCGTAACAGAGCTTGTCACCCCTTGCACGGAGATGACGCCAAGGAATACGGTAAGCAATACCCCTAAGAGCCCCACACTGATGTTGCGCAGCAAATTAGCAAGCTGCGTTACCTTGTATTTGTCCGTAATCGTGCTGACGATATGAAGTACTGCGGAAAAGAACAACAGCGGGAAGACTACCATATAGATCAAGGTTCCGATAATATGAATCATAAAAATGATCAGAGGATGAAGCACGGATACAGTAACGACATTGCCTAGAGAGGCTAGCAAGGTGAACAGAAGCGGCACCATCGCCATCATAAAGTGGATCATGCTGGTGATGGCGTCCTTCGCATAGCCAATGGCTATGTTAAAGCTGTTGATGGCCAATATGATGATGACCAAATAAGAAATAGAGTAGGCAATTTTGCTAACTGCGTTGCGTTCAAAGGCTGCCTGCAGCGTTTCAAGCACCATGCTGAAGACTGCTAAAATGACGATCGTAACGATCAGCTTTCCATTTAACAGCACCTCTTGAAGCATGAAGCCTCCAAGTGCTTTTAAGGCATTCTCCATCGTCAGCCTCTCGCCGCCAGGAAGAATAAGGTCCGCAAAGCTTGGCAGCGAATCTCTTGGGAAAAAGCCTCCATACTTGTCCAACAGGTCCTGCCAGTATTCCTCCACTTCACTTGTCGCTAGTTCACTCGCCTGCTTCTCCATCCAATCCTGCGTAATGCCTTGATCCACCGGAGTGGCTTGTACGCTGCCTGCACCAGCAGAAGAATTGTGTTCAGATGAGGCAAATGCAGCACTTGTCCCGAACATCAGCAAGCTGAGCATGATGAGCACTATTGCAATGACAATGAAGCGCCTAGGGGACCATAGCTTCACCTGATACTCCTCCTTCCTTTATGCAGGCAGCAGTTTCATAACCGTTTCGATGACGACACTAATGATGGGAATGGCAAGCACCATAATTAATACTTTGCCAGCGAGCTCGATCTTGGAGGCAATACCATCCTGACCAGCATCACGTACGATCTGAGCGCCGAATTCCGCAATATAGGCAATGCCGATAATTTTGAGTATCGTTTTTAAATACACCGGTTCAATGCCTGATCGCTCAGCTAGATCCTCAAGCACTTGAATAACGGATTCAATCTTCCCAATGAGAAACAAAAAGATCACAATACCCGTAAACGTCGCGATAAGAAATGCGAACATCGGTTTCTGTTCCTTGACGACAAGTACGAGTATCGCTGCAATGAGTCCAAGACCGACGATCTGAATAATTTCCATCGCGCTTCACCTACTGAAAGAGAAAAATGGTCTTGATTTCTTGGAAAAGATGATCCAGCAAGCGAACGACCATAAACAGCACCACCACGAAGCCAATGACAGTTACCCAATGGGCCATGTCTTCCTTCCCCATTTGCTTAAGGACGGTGTGAATCATGGCAATAATGATGCCGATTCCGGCAATTTGAAAGATTGCACTGACATCCACATTCATGCCGCAGCACCTCAATACATCAGAATAACGAGCATAATTCCACTTAATACCCCTAGACTTTTCGACATCCTGCCGAATTGCAAGTAATCATCTCTTGCTGCACTTTCCTCCTGCTCCAGCCGCTTCACAGCATGTCTCAAATGATTGCGTTGATCTTCGCGGTCACTAACCCCTAAGCTTGCTCCAAGCTCATATAATATGCGCAGGTCTTGGTCTTTCATGGAAAGCCTTCCCTTGTAAACGTGAAGCGCCTTCTCCCATGCATCCTTTGCTGTAGTCACCCCTGCTCTAGACTGCATGAGATCAGAAGCATAGCCGAACACCTGCTTCAAGGGAGCGGCAGCCTGGTGGGACAGATCCCGAAAGGCCTCATCAAGCGGTGTATAGCCATACATGATTGAGGTTTCCAGCCGCTCTAATGCATGAATCATTTGTCTGATCTGACGAACTCGCGAGGCATAGCTGGACGACTGCACCCAGCCGATCGCTGTGGCTGCTGCAATAATCATGGCAGCACCCATAATTTTAAACACGAGCACCACCCCTCACCGTATCGATCAGCATGGCTCGCTTCTTTTCATCAAACACTCGAAACGTCATTTGTTTCTTTGTCCTTTGCAAGAACACGATTCGACGAAATACGCCTTCTGTCAGCAGCTCGCTTAAGCCCGGTCGTCTGACCAGTTCGTCGAGCGCTTGTCCGTGGGCTGTCGCAATGACCGATACGCCCGCATGAATCGCTTCTCTCATTGCCAGAACGTCCTCCATTCGTCCAAACTCATCTACGACGAGCACCTCAGGAGACATGGAACGTATTAGCATCATCATGCCTTCGGCCTTCGGACAGCCATCCAGCACGTCGCTTCTCACCCCAAGATCGAAGCTCGGCACACCTTTGATGCAGCCGGCAATCTCGGAACGCTCATCTACAACGCCTACCTTCATTGCCTTCCAAGTTGCATCAGCATGACACCATTCTCCACTTGAGATCATGCGCACCAAATCTCGAAGGAGCGTTGTCTTCCCATGCTGTGGCGGCGATACGATTAACGTGTGATGCACACCCTTCTGACCAAAGTCCAATAAATAAGGAAGAATTGGCTTCCCAACTCCCTTAACTTCTCTAGCAATGCGAATGTTAAAGCCTGCAATATCTCGAAGGTGACTCACCTTGCCTTGTGACAAGACGGTGCGACCAGACATCCCGACACGATGCCCTCCTGCCACCGTGACAAACCCTCTCCGAAGCTGTTCTTCCATCGTATATAAGGAATGATTGGTCATAAGATCAAGCAATCGATGACAATCCTCCTTATTCGGCTTGTAGGCGCCAGAAGACAGATCCGTCAGCTTCCCTTCACTCGTTACAAATCCATAGCTTCCGCCAAAAATAACTTCAAGCGGCCTGTCCTCACGCACTCGAACTTCTTCTAGCTCTGCGAGCACGCGATCTGGCAGCGACATGATCATCGCCCGCACTTCTGGAGGCAAGATGAGCGACCAGTTTGCATTTCGTTTCATGACGAACGCTCTCCTTTTGTCACACAGTCAACTTGACTAGGAACATGTCCATACCTGATATGTATGGGACATCCCTTCACCTTATGACTATGGAACAACGCACTACTTTTTCAGAATGCCGATTAGCAGGCACATCACGCCAAAGCCAATCCAAATAAACTTCCCCCAACTCAGCTTGTCAGCAATACCAATCAGGCCAATGGTCGTTGTTGCAATCAATACCATTGGACCAACTAACGCAAGCATGGAATTCACAAGCAGCGCTTTTTCAGGATTGTTGAAGCGAAGCATCAGGACTGCAGCAAGTAGCTCCAAGCTTCCAGAGACCATTCGCAGGCTTGCCATGCTCAGCACAAATTTATCCCAAGGCATTGGTGCCCCTCCTTTCTCATAGATCAGGTTAGTACATGCTATGCAGCGGCTGTACATTTTAGAGCTATCGATCAGCAATACATCTCATGGATGAATAGGCACCTGTCAGGGAGGGCACGCATATATTGCTTGCATATATACTCCATCAATAGACCTCGCTGATAAGAATGGGAGGAAGAGAAATGAATCCTACAAGTCCCGCTTTGGATTGGCCTAAGCTGCTGCTTGATCCTAGCTGCAGCCGCTTGAGCAAGCCGCGAGCAGCCGGCTTAACCATGGTGATGGATAAAGGAATGGGCATGCATGCATTTGAGGACATGATCATGACCTCTCATGAACATATGGATGTGATCAAACTTGGCTTCGGCACGAGTGTGATTGTTCCAAGAGCAATTATCGAAGCAAAAACGAAGCTTGCCAAAGCACATAATTTGCTGATTATGCCAGGAGGAACACTGCTTGAGCTTGCCTTTATCCAAGGTGTTGTCCATGACTTTTTCCATATGATGCGTTCACTCGGATTTAACGCCATTGAAGTATCGGATGGGACGATCTCGCTGTCACGCAAGGAACGCAACACCTTGATCCACTTAGCCATTCAATATGGATTTCACGTCAGCACGGAGTACGGAAAAAAACTTGAGCACAGTGAATTCGTACTGGATCAGCTTGCAGAAACGTATTTGGAAGATCTGGCAAACGGTGCAGAATGGATGACGCTAGAGGGCCGTGAATCTGGGGCAGGTGTGGGAATCTATCATTCGAACGGAAGCTGTGACCAAGAACTAGTCGATGCCATTCTGAACAGCATTCCTCATCCAGATCAGCTCATGTGGGAGGCTCCAAATAAAAACCAGCAATTGTTTATTCTAAAGCGAGCAGGCACGAATGTTAGTCTTGGCAATGTAGGATCTCAGGATATCATCGCATTGGAGGCGCTGCGGCGGGGGCTTCGATCAGACACGATGATCGACCATGTCGCTTATCATTATGACATTTAGTTCATTTCTTCCTCATGCTTCTAGCTATCGTCGTCCACTTCGAGTAGGAAGGAGGTATACACCGATGCATATAGATGTTATCGCCAGTATCAACGAAGCTAGAGCCATTGATCTGAGTCAGCGTACCGTAATTGTAATTGATGTTCTCCGGGCGACAAGCACGATCGTGACCGCACTTGCTCACGGAGCCTCAGGCGTGATTCCTGTAGAGACAATCGGTCAAGCCAAGCAATGCGCCGGAACACACGATCTGCTTGGAGGAGAGCGGTACTGCAAGAAGATTCCTGGATTTGACCTTGGCAATTCCCCGCTCGAATATACGGGAGCAAGTATGAAAGGCAAGAGAATTATTCTGACCACAACGAACGGTACACGCGCCATCCAAAAGTCCTTGAAGGCAGAGTATATCTTTGCAGGAAGCCTCCTGAATGCCAAGGCTTGCGCCATGACTGCGCTTAAGCTTCGCAATGATATCGCACTGTTATGTGCGGGCACACAAGACAACTTTGCCTTTGAAGATGGAATATGTGCCGGCATGATCCTTCATGAGATGCTGCACCTGCCTCTCCCATCGGAGTTGAATCTTGTATACAATGATCTTGGAAAAATGGTCCTGAGCGCGTATCGACATCATCAAGACAATATGCATATGGCTTTGATGGATTGTGCTAGCGGCAGACGCTTGATGAAGATCGGCTATGCCCAAGACATTGAGCATTGTGCCCAATTGAATGCCATCTCACTTGTCCCCCGCTTTGATAGGCATATGATGATCCCTTTCTCTCTTGCAATATAACACCGGGATACCTGCTTCAATCCCTTCATCATCATGCGTTGTTCTAATCTGTGGGGCAGTGCTCATACATCTAATATGTAGCTTGTACTCACTCCCAGTTCAGCGCCGATTCTTAGACGATGCATAGAGAATCGGCGTCGAACCTTTGATCAAAGGAGCACGATTATGAATGGTGAACTCGTTCTCGTTACACTCATTGTCATCGGACTTGTGAGCCGCTCTTCCATTTTGACGACGGCTGCCTGTATCCTTCTTATTGTCAAGTTGGTTCAGCTTGAACGGTTCTTGCCTTCCATTGAGCGCAGAGGCATGGAACTAGGTTTGTTATTCTTGACAATTGCCGTTCTCGTTCCCTTTGCCGCTGAACATGTCACATACAAGGATGTCGTTCGGACGCTTACATCCTGGACAGGCATCTTGGCTATCCTTGGCGGTGCAATTGCAACACTGATGAATAATCAAGGGCTTGATCTATTAAAAAACGATCCTCAAATGATCATTGGCCTTGTAGCAGGCTCGATCATCGGGATCGTCTTTATGCGCGGAATTCCTGTCGGCCCCTTAATGGCAGCAGGCATCACCGCAATCCTTATTCAAGTATTTAACTGGATAACCTCAAAAGGAGGTTAACCAGATGAATATCAGACAAGCATGTCATATTCATCTTCCAAGCTGCTCTTTGTGGCTTAACGACGATCTTGTGGACCACCGACGTAGGCCTGTTCCAAGGTATCAAGGCCATAAGCCGTATGCAAGGCTGTGACCACGTCCTGCAGCTTGTTGTCTGCAATAACGCAGGACACTTTAATCTCAGACGTGCTGACCATCTTAATGCTGATGCCCGTTCCGGAGATGACCTCGAACATCTTAGCTGCAACACCTGGATGGCTGACCATGCCCGCGCCTACGATGGACACCTTTACAAGATCAACTTCAGATGTTACTTCACGGTATGGGAGCGTAGCACGCAGCCCTTCAAGCACAGCAATCGCACGATCATGATCATCACGAGCTGTGGAGAATGAGAAGTCCGCTTCGCCATCCATGACACCGCTTTGCACAATAATATCGACATCAATGCCAGCATCGGCCAATGCACCGAATACCGTTGCCAATATGCCAGGCTGATCAACCACGCCTAGAATGCTAATACGCGCTACATTTTTATCATATGCGATTCCGCTTACAACGACTCCCTGCTCCATGACTGCATCCTCCTTCACGACCGTTCCTTCATTATGATTAAAGCTTGATCTTACGACCAGACATACATTGTTGTGCTTCGCGTACTCTACCGCTCTTGGATGCAGTACAGCCGCTCCCAGATGTGCCAGCTCCAGCATCTCGTCATACGAGATTTCTTTAAGCTTGCGAGCGCATCTTACAATACGAGGGTCGGTCGAGTAGATGCCGTCCACGTCCGTATAGATTTCGCATACATCTGCTTCAATTGCAGCCGCCAAAGCAACCGCTGTCGTATCAGAGCCTCCTCGGCCAAGGGTCGTAATCTCCCCTTGATCCGACATTCCTTGGAACCCTGCAACGATCACGATGCGACCGTTATCAATTGCTCGCTTAACACGTTCTGGCTGAATATCCAATATACGCGCCTTGGAATGGGTATCATCCGTCTTGAAGCCAGCCTGCCAGCCTGTGAAAGAAACCGCTTCATGTCCTAGGCCATGAATAGCCATTGACAACAGGGCAACGCTGATCTGCTCTCCAGTGGTGAGCAGCATGTCCATCTCGCGCGCTGGAGGCGCTTCGCATAACAGCTTCGACTTATCAATCAGTTCATCCGTCGTATCTCCCATAGCAGACACAACAACAACACATTGATGGCCTTCCTCTTTCTTCTCCACAATTCTCTTGGCGACCCGCTTCATGCGTTCGGTATCCCCAACAGAGCTTCCCCCGAATTTCATTACGAATAATGCCACAGAAGATTCACTCCAATCCCGACGGAATGTATTTATTTAATTGCATATTATACCACATCTTTCCCAAAGCGGTGGAAAAAGATTGACGGATCCGCATGGAAAATATACTGAAGCGCTGGAATATTCGTTTTATGCGGTCGCAAACAAAAAATCCCCCATCTACGATAACGGGCAGCACAGCAGCCTTATTACCATAGATGGAGGATCCATGCCCCCTACTAAGCGCGGGAAATATATTTGCCTTCGCGTGTATCGATAAGAAGCACATCGCCTTCGTTAATGAAGAGCGGAACTTGAACGTTAAGGCCTGTTTCCACCGTTGCGCTCTTAAGCGCGCCTTGTGCCGTATTACCTTTAACGCCTGGCTCTGTCTCAATAACTTTCAGCTCAACACTGTTTGGCAAGTTAATACCGATGATCTCGCCTTGATAGCTGACGATATTAACAATGCTGTTGTCCTTCAAGAAGTTCAATTCCCATTCCAATTGATCTTTGGACAAGGAGAATTGATCATAGGATTCGTTATCCATGAACGTATATTCGTCACCGCTGTTGTACAGGTATTGCACTTCACGATTGTCGATTTGTGCACGGGAGATCGTCTCGCCAGCACGGAATGTTTTCTCTGTTACGTTACCATTGCGCAGATTGCGAAGCTTGGAACGAACGAAAGCAGCGCCTTTACCTGGTTTTACGTGTTGGAATTCGATGACGGAGAAGATGTCGCCGTCTACTTCAACCGTCAAGCCTGTTTTAAAATCGTTAACTGAAATCACTAAATTTCCCTCCTAGAAAACGTACATGCTGAGCTTGACTATACATCCAGCAGCAGCAACTCTTTGGTAGAATGTGTTATTATTTCAATCCCGTTCTCTGTAATGACAATGTCATCCTCAATGCGAACACCGCCAAAGCCAGGTACATAAATACCCGGTTCAACCGTTACCACATGGCCGGGAGCTAACACCATATCGCTTGTTTTTGCCAAATTAGGCGATTCATGAATTTCCATACCGATACCGTGTCCAAGGCTGTGCCCAAAGTTCGGACCATAGCCGTGCTTCTCGATAATATCACGAGACAGCGCATCAGCTTCCTTGCCGGTCATGCCTGGACGGATGTGCTCCAGCGCATGCAGCTGAGATTCAAGAACAATATTGTAGATCTCTTTATGTTTGTCTGTCGGCGTACCTAAGAATACCGTACGCGTAATGTCAGAGCAATACCCTTTGTAATATGCACCAAAATCCAGCTTAACGAACTCATTGCCTTTGATGATGCGTTCGCTGGCTACACCATGAGGCAGAGCAGAACGCTCTCCTGATGCAACAATCGTATCGAACGAGCTTGAAGTCGCGCCATTCTTGCGCATGAAGTATTCCATTTCAAGCGCAATATCCATCTCCGATACGCCAGGCTTCAAATAGCTCAGAATATGGCTGAAAGTCCGATCTGCGAGCTCTGCTGCTTCCTTCAGAATCTTAATCTCTGATTGATCCTTGATGCGGCGCAGGTTCTCAATGATTCCGCTCGTTGGCACCAATTCCACAGGCGTAAGCTCTTCTTGATACTGTACAAAAGAAGCATAGCTTACATGATCCTGCTCCATAGCAAGCGTCTTGATGCCATTGTCGTGCAGCAGTTCCTTCAGTGTATCCGTTACCTTGCCATGCTGAATGACTTCAAAGCCAGCAGCCTGTTCAGGGGCTTGCGTCATATAACGGAAGTCCGTCAATAAGATCGCACGATCCTTCGTGATCAGTACGTAGCCGGAGGAACCTGTGAAGCCCGTCATATAGCGACGGTTAATCTCACTGGCGATCCAAATCGCCTCCAAACCACGCTCGTCCATCTCCTTGCGAAGTCGTTCTACACGTGCATTACTCATTGCGATCATCTCCTGTTCTCGTTTCATCCCTCGTGGTGAATGCTACTGTTCCTTGGACTTGATAACGGCTTGATGGAGCGCATAAAGCCCTAAAGTATAGCTGTGTGAACCGAATCCCGCGATCTGTCCCACTGCAACTGGAGCGATCACAGAATGATGGCGAAATGCCTCTCGCTTATGAATATTGGACATATGAACTTCAACCGTCGGCAATCCGACTGTGCTTATAGCATCCCGCAGGGCATAGCTGTAATGCGTCCATGCTCCTGGATTAATAAGAATGCCGTCTAGCTGTCCATAAGCTTCGTGGATGCGATCAATGACAGCTCCCTCATGATTGCTCTGGAAAAAGACTAGAGCAACGCCTAGCTCCTCAGCAAGAGCGCTTAGCTCTGCCTCAATATCAGCAAGGGTATGGCGGCCATACACCTCAGGCTCACGTATGCCGAGCATATTCAAATTCGGTCCATTCACTACTAAGTAAGAAGTCATCCTCTTCTCCCACCCGTCAATATACACGCTTCTCGCGTTTGTTCCTATGTAGATCCAGCGGCAATCTGCCGATGGTGTGCAGACGAATACTCACGTATTTTATCATACGATAAGGCGATTGAGAAGCACTAGAGCGGATACAATCCGTACACGATGATAAAAAAAGCAAAGGAGCATGCTTTAGGATCACTTATTGCGTAGAAGGACTTGGCTGTTGATTGTTCATATTGCTCCCATTCGATTGATTATCCGGTTCGCGCAGGCGTTCATCATTGAACTCCATTGCAACGGTGTAGCCAATGAACAGCCCCCACAAAATAAACAGACAACTGTCTGTCCAAATCGTATTCCAAGTCGTCTTGGTCACTTGAGGCATCAACCCAATCATGGGACCAAATGCAACAAATAAGAGGAGCCACCACACAAAGCCATAAATCATCCCGCCCCAAGGCCCCGTATATTTTTTGAATAGAAAGGTATAGATCAAGCTGGCCACGATAGAGAACAGGATAAAGGATACTAGACCCACAACTCCTCCCTTCCATGTCAACAGATACTTATGGCTGTAAAAGGGCTCGACCAAAAAACCTGGAACCACTTTCGTAAAACTCAAGGCATAAGACATCCATCGCATGCATCCCCAAATCAACCCTGCAAAAAATCCAAGCCGAACAGCAAACAAAAAAGGATTTGTACGCTGCTGCTGCGTGTCCTTATTGTTCTGCTCTCTGCGATATTGAAATTCCTTCATGCTGAAGCCTCCCTTATTCTTGAAAGTCAGGTTGATGAATAAAATTAGTATGCGCCCTTCACTTTCTTTTCATGAGACAATAAGCCTAAGCGCAAGTTATCAATCCCGCCCGTGTGAATGCTTTGCCAGATGATTCATGCGGACCAGATGCCTAGCAGCTGCATACAGTAGCGCGAACGTTATATTTTCGCTACAATAAGACTATGCAAAAGGGCATTAAGTCTGAGTGTTACGGATGAGGAAGGTGAAAGATTTGTCTAACAACCAAGGAGCAGCGGCTATTTATGGCGGACAGGCCGTCATTGAGGGGGTCATGATGGGAGGCCGTCATGTCAATGTGACAGCTGTTCGACGCAAAAACAATGAAATATCCTTTTACGAAGTGCCTCGTGCAGATAAGGAATGGGTAAAAACGCTAAAGAAGATTCCATTTATACGAGGTCTGGTATCCATTATAGATTCCAGCGCTAAAGGAGCGAAGCATCTGAACTTCGCAACAGAGAAGTACGCAGAAGATGAAGAAGGACCGATTGAGGAGTCTGAGAAAAAAGGCTGGGATATGACTATGGTGCTTGGCGTGGCCGTCGTCGGGATCTTATCCTTTATTTTTGGCAAAGTCATCTTCACCGCAACTCCTGCAATTATTGAGCAGATTTTGTTCGGCAAGTTATTTGATGGCAAGGTTCTTCATACGATGATTGAAGGTGTTATTAAAATCATTTTACTGCTCGTTTACTTGTATGTGATCTCCTTAACACCGCTAATCAAACGGCTATTCATGTACCACGGAGCAGAGCATAAGGTGATAAGCGCACATGAAGCAGGCGTCGAGCTTACGGTCAGCAATGTCCAAAAATTCAGCCGGCTCCATTATCGTTGTGGAAGCAGCTTCATCGTATTTACGGTTATCGTCGGTGTCATCATTTATTCCTTTGTCAGCTATGACACGCTCTGGGATCGCGTCTTATGGCGCCTTGCGCTGCTGCCTGTGGTCATCGGCGTCTCCTATGAAGTGCTTCGCATGACGAACGCAGTTCGCGAGATTCCTGTTCTGCGCTTATTGGGTTATCCAGGGCTGTGGCTGCAAAAACTTACTACCAAAGAGCCGACGGATGATATGGTAGAAGTATCTATCGCAAGCTTCAAGCGCATGCTGGAGCTCGATCAGCAAATGAGCCTGAATAAAGTATCCTGAATGGACCAATCACGATGAAGGGATGGATGTGAATGAAGATTCCCTCTTGGCTTATTTTCGTTCTGCTTGCACTTGCAGGTATCGGGCTGATCAGTCAAATTGGCACGAATCCGTCAATGTTTATCATTCCCATCGTGCTCGTCGTCATCATCTTTGCTGCCTACAAGTGGGGACCTAAGACTTCGAAGCCGCGAGTCAAGAAATCTGCTCGCACAGAGGCAAAGGTTAAGGCCATGACACAACAGCACAAGCAAAAAGCAAAGCCGGTTAAGGCGGTTCGCAAGAAGTCCCAAGCGAAGCTTCAAGTCATTGAAGGACATAAAGGCAAGTCGCGCGCACAATCTGGTGAATAAGCAATAGGCATAGTAAAAGGAGAAGACATCAATGGTCTTCTCCTTTTTTACTGAACTGAACATGTATATTCGGCTTTGTTGTATACTGCTTGAACATGTGCTCATACTGCGTGTAGGTCCATTGATCAAAAAAGGCTTGACCGGCTGCTTCTCCGGATTGATACAGCGCAAGACTCATCTCTTCGGATACATCAAATTGGGTAACCCCCACCCCTAATGTAGGAATCTTGATGGTGCGGAACCGATTGCGCTGTTCAATATATCGCTCATCATGCGCGGACAGCATCGTCTCGACCATGGCCTGCAGCATGGATATCAAGCCATGAATGGAATGAGGCTGGCCTTCATTCTTCCCTACGAGCTGAAAGCCTATCGTCGGAACCATGCGTTTGGTTCTGGGATCGGTCTCATCCTCGAACAGCCATAGCGGGAAGTTGCTGAGCAGGCCGCCATCCACAATATAGGTGAACGACTTGCGAAACGGCTTTTTTCTTCCGCTCTTCAATTGCTCCCTCATCATCACAGGGTCGAAAAAATAAGGAATGCTTGTACTCATTCTCACAGCTTTGCTTATCGGAAAATGCTTCGACTGAATGCCGTATTGATGAAGATCATCCGGCAATACAACGATGCGGCCGTTGGTAATATCAGATGCGATAATGCGCAGGCGATCTTTCCCTATATCGCCAAAGGTTCTCACGCCTTTTTTGCGCAGCAGCTCGTCGATCCAATATTCGAGCGCATCCCCGCTGTACAGCCCTTTTCGAAGAAGCAGTCTCATTGCTGGCCCAATCCACTTGATATTAAAGATCGAAGCTCGCTTTAGAAATGAGGAAAAGGGCATTGTCAAAATAATATCTTTCATTTCTTCAGCCGTATATCCTGCTGCCACCAAGGAAGCTACGATTGCTCCTGAGGAAGTGCCCGCCACCCGATGAAAGGTAATCCCCTCTTGCTCCGCAGCGTGTATGGCTCCCGCCAGCGCGATCCCTCTTACACCTCCGCCTTCAAACACCGCATTGATCTCCATCTGTTACCCCTCCCATGGGAAACGAGATCAGATACTTGAAGAAACGCTCATCTGAGCCTCATCAGCACGCATCTTGCATACTGTTATGTATGCAGTAAATGGGAGGGATATGTGTATAGATGATGTATAGATGCAGATATGGATTAAGCCATGAAGTTAAGGCGCTTCATAATATTGCTTCAAGCGATCAGCTACTTGCTTTGTATTGTTGACAAGATCCTTGGCACTAAAGAATACAGCGCCTGAGATCTGCTCATACTGAGCGATATAATCCAATTCCTTGATTAAGGTATCAGCAGTAGCCCAATCCTTCTCTTTCGCATCCGCCAGCTTATAAGCGGCATGACCAATATAAAGGTCGACTCCAGTGCCTTTTGTCTCGTTAAGCCACCAATCCACAACCGTCTTGTAATCGGCTGCCGTATGGCCGATATGCCAGTAAACTTGAGGCATCACGTAGTCAATCCAGCCATTTTGAATCCATTTGCGTACGTCGGCATACAGCGAATCATAACTCGTGATGCTTGCCTTCGTATTGGAGCCCGTTGGATCGACACTGGCGTTACGCCATACGCCAAACGGGCTGATGCCGAATTCCACTTGAGGCTTGACTGCATCAATGCTCTTCTTCACCTGCTGCACAAACAGGTTTACATTATTTCGGCGCCAATCCGCCTTGTTGCTGAACACTTTATTATAGTCTTCATATGTCTTCTCATCCTCAAATGGGATTGTGCCGTATGGATAAAAATAATCATCAAAATGAACGCCATCAATATCGTAGTTAGCAACAACTTCCATTATGCCTTTTAATATAAATTCCCTTGCAGCTGGAACGCCCGGATTAAACAATAGCAGATTGCCGTCCTTCACTACCCAGTCCGGGTTCTTTCTGGCCGGATGATCTGCCGACAGTTTTGTGATATCATTTTGCACACTCACGCGATACGGGTTAAACCATGCATGAAACGCCATTCCCCGGTTATGTGCTTCCTCAATCATGAAGGCAAGAGGATCATAACCTGGGTCCTTGCCTTGTGTTCCAGTTAGCCATTGGCTCCACGGAAACAGCTTGGAAGGATAAAACGAGTCTGCTGTAGGACGAACCTGAACATATACCGTGTTCAGTCCCATCCCCTTCAGCTTGTCTAACAGTGTGATGAACTCCGTCTTTTGCTTGTCCGCATCAAAGCCTTTTTTCGGATCACTTGGCCAGTCAATGTTATAGACTGTTGATACCCAAGCTCCGCGAACTTCCTGCACATGCTGCTCTTCTCCTGTTGTAATCTTGACCGTCTTCGTCAAATTGTCCCAATTCACAACAACACCAAGACTCTCGCCAACGAAGCGCAGCGGAACCATAGCTCGCCCGTTCTTGTTCTTTGCCCCCATATCGAGCGCAACAACCTCACCATTTACGATCGCTTTGTTTTCTCCGATCGTGAATTGAATATGGGTCGTCTCCTTGCTGAACTCGACCTGCTTGTTCTCTGGCTTCCATTCGACATTGGCGCCCAGCGCCTCGCCAATTGCTCTAAAAGGCAGCATCGTAATATTGTTCTCCAGATAAGGCTGAACGTCTGTCGCTAGTTTTTTGTTGTCAATCAGTACCCGAATTTGCGTGTCGGCATGAACCGCACTCCACGGCATAATGGTTGACATAACCAGAGCCGCCAACCCAAGCAGCAGCTTCTGTCTCCATCTTTTCATGATGATATTCTCCCATTCTTATGTATTATGAATCATAGATTCATATATAGTTAGACGCACAAAATAAAAAATCTGTTTCGCTTGAAACAGATTTTTTAGGAGTCTTTATCTAATTCGGCACGAATGCTTCGCAAATCCTCGACACGGGTCGGGTCTTGCTTGAAGTATTGAACCAAAGATTCAATACACGCAATCGAATCCCAGCTAAGATGATGCTCTATTCCTTCAACATCCGTATAAATAAATTCTTTCTGCACACCGATCATGCCTAAGAATTCTTCAAGTAACTGATGACGATCAACAAGACGCTTGCCGATCTTCTTTCCCTTGCTTGTCAACACAAGGCCGCGGTATTTCTCATAGATCAGATATTGATCCTTATCGAGCTTTTGTATCATCTTTGTCACGGATGAAGGATGAACCTCCAGCCCTTCCGCTATATCCGATACTCGGGCATACCCTTTCTCATCGATAAGCTTGTAGATGCGCTCCAAATAATCCTCCATGCTCGGTGTTGGCATCAAATTCCCTCATTTCATCACATTCAAAGCCGACTTGCAACCTATTATCAAACAAGAAACTCTTATTATTTTACATGGTTTGGACAATAAGTTCAACCTTAGCCAGTTTTTTTGAATTTTTCCTCTCGTGATTTCCCCTTGTCTAGCCCACAATAGTAAAGACCATTAACGATTATCCCTGTATGCTTACGAAGTTCAATTCAACACCTCATTGTCCATACCGATCCTCTTCACAAAAAAAGAAGGGAGCTTATCGCATGCCCATCACTGCATCAGAACCAACCATCATTAGAGCTCGAAAAAGCACAAGCGACGATCAAAAAATGAAAAAAAGCAAAAAAAGCAAAACAACCGGCTTCTTTATCCCTGATTTGGTCTACTTTGAGCCTGATGCACTTCAATATCCAAAAGGCAAAAAGATCTTAGACTGGGTGCAAAAGCAAGGAATCGATTATCAGATGACCACTTCCCATAATCGAATCATGAACTTCCCAGGCGATACCGAGACGGAAAAGTACCGTCTAGCCAAACGAACGCTTGTCGTAGGCATTCGCAAGACATTAAAATTCGATCAATCAAAGCCCTCTGCTGAATATGCCATTCCAATCGGGACAGGCTGCATCGGACATTGCCATTATTGCTATTTGCAAACAACTTTAGGTGCCAAGCCTTATATTCGTGTCTATGTCAACGTGGATGAGGTCTGGGATCATGCCAAGCAGTATATAGAAGAACGCAAGCCAGAACGGACTCGCTTTGAAGCGTCCTGTACATCAGATCCACTAAGCATTGAGCATATTACAGGCAATCTTTCCTTTTTGATTGAAAAGATGGCTGAAGAAGAGCATGGAAGACTTCGGTTCGTAACCAAATTTCATCATGTTGAACCGCTGCTCTCCCTTCATCACAACAAGCACACAGAAGTCCGTTTCAGCATCAATGCAGACTATGTGATCCGCAACTTTGAACCTGCTACGTCGCGCTTCGAAGAGCGAATCAAGGCAGCCGGCAAGATCGCTCGCGCAGGTTACCCCTTAGGCTTCCTCGTTGCCCCGATTTATCGTTATGAGGGCTGGAAAGAAGGTTACGAAGAGCTGTTTGCGCGGTTAGCCAAAGAGCTGCCTGAAGATATTCGATGGGATTTGTCCTTTGAGCTCATTCAGCATCGATTCACAAAGACCGCCAAATCCGTCATATTGAAGCGCTATCCGAACACGAAGCTTGTGATGAATGAAGAGGAGAGAAAATACAAATGGGGGCGTTACGGCCAAGGCAAATATGTCTACCCTGATGAGCAGGCAGGAGAATTGAAAGACTATATCTCAGCTAGAATTTATCATTACTTTCCAACAGCACGCATTCTATACTTTACCTAGGGATTATAATCAAAATGATGAAAAGACCACGATACTCAAGTGTTCGTGGTCTTCGCCGTTGCATAAGGCGCTATGTATTATTCAACAGCCAATCCGGTGTGAATTGTAACAGCCAGATATTAATCTTGGTGAGCTGATCAGTGAAGAGCAGCACACCCATCACAATCATGAGCACCCCGCCGATCTTCATCAAGAGCGCGGAGTACTTCGTCAGCCATCGTGTGGAGCCAATAAAGAATGCTAAGATGAAGAAAGGGATCGCAAAACCAGCGGCATATGCGGTTGACAACCAGAACCAAGAGCCCGGGTCCTGTGTTGCGAGCGAGAGAATGGCGCCCAGGATAGGCCCAATGCATGGAGACCATCCTGCGGAAAAGCCAACGCCAAACAGGAAAGAGCCCACATAGCTTCCCCGTTTGCCTGCAAGCTGCCATTTGCGCTCCTTAAGAAGAACCTGCGGCTGAAAAATGCCTAGCAAAAACAATCCCATAAAAATAATTAAAAGTGCTGCAATCTGTCTTACCACATCGCGATATTGAACAAGCAAGCTGCCGAATACCCCCGCACTCAGACCAAGCGTGTAAAATACCGCACTAAAGCCAAGAATGAAGAATAGCGTATGGCTGATCGTCTTCCAACGCACCTCTCGCTTCGTTCGCTCATTCTTCAGCTCATTTACAGACATCCCGGTAATAACAGACAAATAAGAAGGGTATAAAGGCAGGCAGCAAGGTGAAATAAAGGAAACCATGCCTGCCCAAAACGCAATCCATACCGTTACGGTCATCGCTTCACTGCCTCCATATCACTAGGTCATATTGACAGTTTATACCTTTATCCCTTTGCGTACAAGCATCGTTATGATAAGGATGGCGATCAGCAGCAGCACAATCGTTGCGCCAGGCGCCAGATTCCATACCCCAGCAGCAATTAATCCGCCAATTACAGCCAACTCTGACACGAGCACAGATACGATAATGGCTTTCTTGAAGCTCCTAGCAATCAACAAGCTGATAGCGACAGGTATCGTCAAGAGCGCGGACACGAGCAATGCACCGACAATCTTAATCGCTGCGCTAATGACAAGGGCTGTCAGCACTGTCAAAGCAAGATTGAACCATCGAACAGGCAAGCCATTAACAGCTGCAGTGTCTTCATCGAAGCTTAATAAAAACATTTCTTTGAAGAAGACCATCATAAAGCCAATGACGATCAAGGTAACCATACCGACAATCGCCAAGTCAAGCATATTTAACGTATAAATGCTGCCAAAGAAATAATTATTCACATTCGCATTGAAGTTGCGCCCTAATGTAAAGAATAAAGAGGCAAGCGCAACGCCTCCCGACATAATCACCGCAATGGACAATTCTGCATATGTCTTATACGCTTTGCGGAGCTTCTCCACGGCAAATGATCCAATAAGTGCAAACACTAGCCCTGCCCAAATGGGATATACCCCGATTAGAAATCCTAAGGCCACGCCTGCAATCGTTACATGTGCAAGCGTATCACCGATCATGGACAGCCGCCGAAGCACAAGAAAGATGCCAAGCATTGGGGCCGTCACACCAATTAAGACACCGCCCAGCAATGCACGCTGGAAAAATTGTGAGGTTAAGATATCGATTAACATAAGTACTCCTTTTTTAACATGGAATTAGCTCATCACGCTATGGGTTAGATCCTGCTCGATGCACGGTTGATCATGGGAATGCTTACGGTAAAAATTCAATTTGCCGCAGCACTGAACAGGCTCGGACCCAAGCCAAGAATTGACCAGTTCCAAATCATGAGACACCATAATAAATGTCATCTCATGATGGGCATGAAGATGCTGAAGGAGCTTGAAGAAGTCTTTTTGCGTCTCGATATCAATGCCTACAGTCGGCTCGTCCAGAATGAGCAGCTCTGGCTTATTCACCATTGCTCGGGCCAGAAAGGCTCGCTGCTGCTGACCACCGGATAGTTGTCCGATGCGTTTGTCAGCTAGATTCTCAATTTTCATCACTTTCAACGCATCCAGACATTTTTCTTTGTCCTCATGCGTCAACCGACGGAACATCTTCCGCCGGTTATACATGCCTGATTGAACGACTTCCATTACGGTCGCAGGAAACAGCGGGTTGAAGCTGTTCTTTTGCGGCACATAACCGATTCGCTCCCAGTCCTTGAACTGCCGCACTGGGGTTCCAAATAATCGTACTTCGCCTGAGGTAGGCTTAAGCAAGCCTACCATCAATTTCAGCAGAGTCGTCTTACCTGCGCCATTTGATCCAATCAGTCCTACAAAGTCACGTTCGTATACTTTGAAATTAACATCCTCGAATACATTTTGATTGTCATATCGATAAGCAACATGCTCTAATGAAATAATTTCATTGTGGCATTCATTCCATTCATTCATGTGATTCGCTCGCTTTCCTCGCCTTGTAGCGATTCCGCTTACTTGAGAGCCTTCACCAGATTCTCTAGATTACGTTCCATAAGCGAAATATAATTGTCCCCCGCCTGCTCTTGCTGTTCTGTCAATCCTTCAAGCGGATTCAACACTAATGTCTCCACATCTGCTTCATTCGCCAAGGTTGATGCAAGCTGGTCGGTAACTAACTCCTCAAAGAAAATATACTTCAAACCTTGTTCCTTCACAAGCTTGGATAAACGCACAAGCTCTTGCGCAGTTGGCTCCGCTTCTGGAGACAAGCCCATAATGGAGTGCTGAGCAAGCTGATAATCCCGTGCTAAATAACCAAAAGCTTGATGAGAAACGACAATCTCTCGATGGCTCAAGTCCGCAAGCTGATCCATATACTGCTGATCCAATGCCTCGAGCTTCTCATGTAAAGCCTGGTAACGTTCTTCATAAAGGCTCTCGTGAGCCGGGTCCGCATCAACTAGCGCCTGCTTGACATTCTTAGCCATAATCAACGCAGACTTCGGACTTACCCAAGTATGAGGATCTACTCCGCCATGATCATGGGCATGGTCATGCGCTTCTTCCGCTGCATGATCGTGATCTTCCGCAGCCTCATCATGCGCATCGCCATCATGATCGTGATCGTGGTCCGCTTCTGACTCCTCTGAAGCAATCAGCGAGATGCCAGTGCTTGCTTCCACCAGCTTAACCTGTGAATTGGAGTCCAGCCCCTTCTTAAAATCATCAATCCAGCCCTCGAAGCCAGAACCTTGATAGATGAGAACTTGTGCTTTAGATGCATTTTGAAGGTCTAGGCTTTTAGGCGTCCAATCATGCGGTTCGACCCCGGTTGGGATCAAATTCATCACATTAACCTCATCTCCGCCTATCTCGCTTGCCATATAATATAATGGATAAAAGCTGGTCACAACATTAACTTTGCCTTCTACAATCTTCCCCTGACTTGTATTTCCACAGCCTGCAGTGAAAATAAGCAGGCTTGCCATCATGACTGAAGCAATAACATACAGCGCGGACTTCCTTTTCGGTGTTACTCTCACGATACAAATCTCTCCTTTAACTCCCTGTACTATGTAAATCAATACGCTCTTTTTGTTCGTAATGATTACTATTAAGATTATAGGCAGAGTTCGTTGAGCTGTCAATCTTTTTATTCGTAAATATTACTATTAACCATCCAAAGAAGTCAGCCTGCCTTATTATTTGCAGTAATACAGCAACATAATCGCAAATAGCCGCCGCATCCTTCAACAAGAATGCAGCGGCTATTCTTACGTTATCGAACGCTCACGCGTTTATTTTACAATCGCGCCATTCGGCATGCTATCTGCTACTGTTGCAAGCGTAAGCTCGCCGTCTTTCGATGCCGCAAGCACCATCCCTTGAGAGAGAACGCCGCGCAGCTTCACCGGCTTCAGATTCGTAACGACAATGACCTTTTTGCCAACAAGATCCTCAGGCTTATAGAACTGTGCAATGCCAGATACGACCTGACGTTCTTCGTAGCCAAGATCCAGTTCAAGACGCAGGAGCTTATTGGCCTTTGGTACAGGCTCTACATGCTTCACTTGTGCTACACGAAGCTCGATCTTCGCGAATTCGTCAATCCCGATCTCAGGCAGATGCTCAACCTCTTCAGCTTCTACCTCTGCCTTAGCAAGCGTAACGGGCTCTTCAGCCGCGACTTGTGCTTTCGCACCACCCATATCTGCCAAGATATTCGCAACCTCAGCCTCCACCTCAAGACGAGGGAAGATTGGCTGATCCTTCACTACTTTCGTCCCTGCAGGAATCATGCCGAAAGTTCGCGAAGACTGCCATGCTGTCAGTTCTCCAGCTTGAAGGCCAAGCTGGCTCCAAATCTTCGCAGGAGCTTGGGTCATGAACGGCTGCAGCACGATCGAGACAATGCGAAGGCTCTCTGCCAGATGGTTCATGACAGAAGCGAGCTCACCGCGCTTCGCTTCATCCTTGGCGAGCACCCAAGGCTGCGTCTCGTCGATATATTTGTTCGTGCGGCTGATAAACTGCCACAAGGCGCTGAGCGCAACCGAGAACTCCATATTCTCCATCGCTTCATCAACCTTGTTCAATGTCTCCTCCGCAAAATCCTCAAGTGTCTGATCGTAAGCCGTCACTTGTCCTTCGTACGTCGGAATAACACCGTCAAAGTATTTGTCAATCATCGCTACAGTACGGTTCAGCAAGTTGCCAAGGTCATTTGCCAGGTCGAAGTTGACACGCTCTACAAAGCCTTCAGGCGTAAAAGCCCCATCCGAACCAAACGGTACTTCGCGCAGCAAGTAATAGCGAAGCGCATCCAATCCATAACGGTCAATCAGCTTCACAGGATCGACAACGTTTCCTTTAGACTTGGACATCTTGCCGTCCTTCATCAGGAGCCAGCCATGTCCGAATACTTTCTTCGGAAGCGGAAGATTAAGCGCCATAAGCATAATCGGCCAGTAGATCGTATGGAAGCGAATAATCTCTTTACCTACAAGATGAACATCCGCAGGCCAATATTTGTCATACAGCGTCGTGTCTTCAGTGCCATAGCCAAGAGCTGTAATATAATTGGATAATGCATCAATCCATACGTATACAACATGCTTCGGATCACCTTTAACCTTAACCCCCCAGTCGAAGGAGGTACGGGATACGGCAAGATCCTCCAGCCCTGGCTTAATAAAGTTATTGATCATCTCATTTTTGCGGGACTCTGGCTGTATAAAGTCTGGATGCTCTTCGTAGTACTGCAAGAGACGATCCGCATACTTGCTCATGCGGAAGAAATAGCTTTCTTCTTTCACAAGATCAACCGGACCGCCACAATCCGGACAGCGTCCGTTGTCCAACTGGCGTTCGGTGAAGAACGATTCGCAGGACGTGCAGTACCAGCCTTCATAAGTGCCTTTGTAAATGTCGCCTTGCTGAACGAGTTGGTCAAAAATGGCCTCGACTACTTTTTTATGGCGCTCTTCGGTCGTACGAATAAAATCGTCATAGGATATATCAAGCTTGCTCCACAGCTCCTTAATCCCTACTACGATGTCATCGACGAACTGCTGCGGCGTTACTCCCGCTTCCTTCGCCTTCTTCTCAATCTTTTGACCATGCTCGTCGGTACCAGTCAAGTAACGAACATCATAGCCGTTAAGGCGCTTGTAGCGTGCCATCGCATCACCGGCAACTGTCGTATACGCATGGCCAATATGCAGCTTGGCGCTTGGATAATAAATAGGCGTCGTAATATAAAACGTCTTCTGTTCACACATCTTGTATAACCTCCTCCATAAATTCAACAAGCTTAAACTTAAGCCAACTTAGATCTTGTGCTTAATCTAAAAAAGAACACAAAAAAACCCTCACCCGCTTGGGACGAGAGTTAGCTCACGTGGTACCACCCAAATTCCCGCTATGCCTATGAATAGATAGACATCATGAATGCATAACGGCTTCATTGCAGCTGTGTAAACACAGCACAGATTCCGTAACGGGAACGAACCGCCTGATCCTTACGGCTCTTAAAGAATAGAACGCGCTCGAGTCAGGACCCTCCTGGACCATCTTCTGAAGCAAGGCCATACCGGTTCTCAGCAAACGCCGGCTCTCTGAGATGGCTTCAACCTCATACTCATCCATTCATAGGGAATATTCACAATATTATGATCAATATATCGCAAGGATTGTACTCCTGTCAAGGACAGTCCTTGTTATAGGTTATCCATTCATTGGACTTTGAATACGAAAAACCACTACAGCCCTATTGCTGCTTCGGAGGAACCTTGTCAATTCCACCAGGATGAAAGGGATGACACTTGGCAATCCGTTTCATCGCTAGCAGGCTTCCCTTCGCTGCACCATGAACCTCAATGGCTTCAAGCGCATACTGAGAGCAGGTCGGATAGAAGCGGCAGGTCGGCGGCTTGAGCGGTGATATATAGCGACGATAAAAAAGCACCGGTGCCTTAGCCACTCTGAGGCCAAAAGAATTCCTGCTGTCATGTGGCTTTAACGATTCGTCATGGGATTCACTCATTCGTTCCCACCTGACTTCAACGGGTGATCCTCTCGTTGGCAAGTCTCACAGTAGCCAAATACCTCAAACTTGTGCTTAACCACTTGGAAGCTTCCCGGCACATCTGTCATCGGCATAGGGCAAAAGTGAATGGGATACGTCTTCTCGCATTGCAAGCAGATCATATGATGATGGTGCTCGCCAGCAGCGCAATGCACACGAAACTTCATCCCATCTTCAAACACAATCTGCTCCAGCACACCAAGCTCATGCATCACCCGAAGATTGCGATATACCGTATCAAAGCTTAGCCCCGAGTACTGGCGGCCCATATACTCATAGACGTCCTTCGGCGACAAATAACCATCTGTCTCTGCAAACAGCTTAGCAAGCGTGCGGCGCTGATCGGTAATTCGAAGACCCTTTTCCGACATGCGATCCAAGATTTCTTGAGTGTTCAACATTGTTAAGCCCCTCCTGCTTCTATAATGCTCCATCTGACTTTCCTTGTCAAACCAAGGGCTTCCAGCAGCAGCACAAAAGCAGAGGAGCATTAACTCCCCTGCTTCAATGTACAGCTATATAATAAGATAAGACATGTAAATCAACGCTTTAGGAGTGCGCCTTCGGGATCTGTTGGAAGATCAGGTTAACAGGCATGGAGCTTCCTGCTGCTGGTGTGAACAGGATCTCTACCTTCTCTTCTTTGTCCCCAGTGCGATAGACGATGTTGGCTTTGTTCGCGTCTCTTAGCACGCCATTCGTCGGAAGCTGAACGGTCTCTCCGTTGACAAGCAATGCTCCCGCATAAGAGCCGCCGCGTCCGTTAAAGGAAATGGCGGTATTCGGCGCCACACGGTTCAAGGTTACTTTGTACAATACGCCGTAGTTCCCTGCATTTTTGCGCTGTTGGCCTGTAACAGCATCCCAGCCCTGAATTATCGGGTCATTCGTATTGTCGCCGAATACGAGACGAGCATCGGTGTCCCCGATAAGCTCATCAATGGTAAAGGTACGATCAGCATTGTTGAAGGTTCCGCGAATATGATTGTCCTTGGATTCAAGAATCTCAAGCTTGGACAGCTCTTTCATGACATCCTTGTTGGAATCAAGCGCCACAATCTGGTATTGAACATTATTGTTCGCAAAGAAGTCCGCATACATCGAATAAATATGTTCTGGCTTCAATGGCGTTTGGCTAAGCTCAGGAATAAATACTTTGGCTTCGCCCGGCTTCAATACTTGCTGAGACATGATGCCGCTAATATTGCGGAAGGAGTCAAAGTACTTCACCGCAGCGCGCTTTCCTGTCTCCTGCGGATAAGGGTTCGGACCTGCTAATCCATAATGCTCTACTTCTACCGTTGTAGGCGTAGAGGAGATATTTTTAACCACAATATATAAGTTCATGTTCTTGCTTGTTGCGTTCCTATGATGCATGAAGATCCGTGTGCCGCCCGTAATCGTATCTTGATAAATGATGCCATTCTCGACAATAGACTCTGGACTATTGGAACGGAACATCGTGCGCTGGTTATGACGAATCGTTGGCTTCAGAAGCTTCATCGATGTAATCGAGCTGCCCTTGAAGTCATATACCTCGCCTGGTTTTGAGTAGACAAGATTGAACTCCTCGAAGGTGTAAAGAAGATCATTCGTTACCGTAATCGTCTTCGCAATCTCATTTTGATAACCAAGATTATCGGTGACGCGAAGCGTAATGGTATAGCGGCCTGGCTCGAAGAAAGCCGGCTTGTTGTTGTTCCATTCGTATTCGAGCGTAAAGCCTTGATCAGCGGAGCTGAGATCGGTATATTGAATGAGCTCACCCATCTTATACGTCTCTTTATCCGTTTTAAAATCAGCGACTGGCGGCTCATGCTTAGGCAGTACATTGAACGAAACGCTGTACGGCTCACTCCATGCACCAGATTCATCTTGCACCCGCAGGGTTACGGTATGCAGCCCTGGCTCTGCATAGTAGGTTTCAAGTCCTGTCCACTCCTGATTAATAATCTTAAGACCACGAGGATGGTAGGATTCGTCTGTCACCTTCACCTCTGTTTGAGTCGCATAAATGTCTTTTGGAGCGATTGTGAACTTCGCAACGGGCTCTGCAGCAAGCTCAACGATGATTCGCTTCGTTGCCGCCTCCCACTTATACGGCATTTGGAACGCTTGCAGCGCTGAAGTAAGCGGCACCATAAAGGTCCCATCCTGCAAATATGAGGTTCCGCTCATTGCTGCGGCAGTGCCATCCACCTTATAGGACTTTGTTCCAATCTGGTAACGAAGCTCCTTGCCCGCAAAGGAAATAATCGATTCCTTCGTCTTGCTATCATAATCGAGCTGCGCTCCGAAGCGTTCAACAAGCGTTCGCAAGGAAACAAAGGAAACGCCATTTTTAACGGTAATTGGCTGCGGCGCACGGTACTCTACATTGTTTAGAACCATCAGATTGCTGTTCGCAACAATGACAAGAATATCATCGCCATAAATGCTAGTATCAATGCCCGATGCATTCACTGCTGCTTGATCTTGTCCTGATTCAGTCTCGGCGTTGCTTTCACTGCCTACCAACCCTTCAGAACCTTGATATTCCTCAGCCTCTTGCTCCGGATTCTCCATTTCTACAGCTTTATTGCGCTGACCTTCGTTCGAATTCAAAGCAGGGTTCACATGGGTCCCCTCTCCTTGACTTGGTTGTTCACTAGATTGCTGGCTGTCTGCTTGAGCAGGCACCCGAGCTGCTTCTGCCGAAGCTACATTGGCCACTCCTGTTAGCTGTGTAGCCAGCAAACAAGCTAATAGTAGACTTTTCCACTTCATGCTCATGATCCGATCTCCTCATCCATCAATCATTCTATCTTACGATTTATCCATCACCATGCATGTGAACATGACTGTGTTTACACATACATAATCATAGACGTATAACTTGTTAGAAAGTTGCTGTAAGCTAATGACATTTCTACAGCTGATTGGCTCTTCCCCGCTTAATACCATGTATGTCCTATGTATGTTTCAGCCGCCTTAAGCATCGCTTTCCGTTTACACAAGCAAACTATATATTAACATTTAGTCTATTATTCGTAAACGTAATCTCTCTAATTGATATCCGACCTGATCCTTAGAATGTCATGGCATTTGCTTGAATTGACGGCTTTGTTGCAGTGAAGCTTCCATGACAAAAAAAGAAATGACCGCTATGCCAGCAGTCATCTCTATATTACGCATTCTACATGTAACGAATCGATTAATGAAGTCCGGTTATTGCTTCTGCAGCGAAGTATGATAGCCAAATGGATATTGTTCATTGATGCTGACAGGCAGCTGTCCTTCGGCAGGAATAACCCCAAGCAGCACCTTCGCCAATGCGTCCATCATCATTGGGCGATTCTCATAAGCACATACATAAGTCTTCGCTTCAGGGAACTGGTTCAAGTCGTAAGGATTGCGCGATGCAGCCACAATGACCTTCAAGTTCGGATTAGCAGCGAGCTGCTTTACTATGTTCACTTGCCCTTCATGCAGCGTAGCAACCGCATTATACGTAACGACGACCACCTGCTCATATTGCTCAGCATGAGCTACCGCGGCTTGCACCTCTTCTGCCTCAGGATATGTTCCGATGCGGTATTCATCAACATTCGGCATGTACTTGGACAGCGCTGAAGCCAAGGTATACGCTTGAACGATTGGCTCATCCACCTCAGTACGCTGTCTTACCTCTGGCCAGATCACCAAAGTACGCGCTTCTTTGGCCACAGGAAGCTGCCCTTCGTCCTTCACGAGGGTAATGCTCTTCTCATTGATCTTTTCCACAACGTCCTTAGAGGATGGTGCGCCAAAGCCTTCAGCGTAGTGTTCGTCAATCGCAATCAACTGCTCCATCTGACGCTTCGCCTTCAATGCGAGGATGCGATCCACAGAAGCATCAATCATCTCTTCCGCAATTCGGCCTTCGCGAACAGCTTCTACCAACGCTTCAATCGCTTTGGACTGTTCTTCGAAGCGATGACTGATAAGGATAAGATCTGCACCCGCTTCAACAGCGCGAATCGTGCCTTCAGGGATGCCGTATACGCCAGAGATCGCTTTCATCTCCAGACAGTCTGTGACGATAACGCCTTCAAAGCCAAGACGCGTGCGCAAAAGATCGGTCAGCACCTTGCGCGACAGCGTAGCCGGAACATCATCAGGCTCAAACGCAGGGAACATCACATGCGCTGTCATAATGCAGTCTACGCCTTCTTCAATAGCTGTGATGAATGGGGCGAGCTCCACATTGAACAGGCGCTCCTCATCGTGAGGAACAGAGGCAAGGCCATGGTGAGAGTCAACCGCTGTATCGCCATGACCAGGGAAATGCTTCGCAGTTGCCGCAACATTAGCATCTTGCAAGCCGCGAATCTGTGCTCTCCCCATCTGTGATACAAGCTCTGCGTTCTCTCCATAAGAGCGTACGCCAATAACAGGGTTCAACGGATTGTTGTTCACATCCACGCTCGGGGCAAAGTTCATATTGATGCCCATGCGCAGCAGTTCTTCTCCACAAATGCGGCCGGACTTATAGGCAAGCTCTTTGTCTCTAGCAGCGCCAACGGCCATATTGCTCGGAATGAGCGTAATGTCATCCCAGTCAATGCGGGCCACCATGCCGCCCTCTTGGTCGATGCTGATGAACAACGGCACATCGGAATGCTTGCTGTTCAACTCTTGAAGATCAAGGGACAGCTGTCCCACTTGCTCCTTGTTCAATACGTTGCGACGAAAATAAATAATGCCGCCAACATGATACTTTTCAATCAATGCTTTGGCATTCTCATCGATCTCTGGTGTCGGGAATCCGCACATCACCATCTGACCGATTTTTTGCTCTAGCGTCATTTGCTCTCTTTTCATCTTATCCCACCCTCATCCTTTTTTCTCAGCAGTATGGATCATATGATAATTAAAGCCCTTTCATTTACATCATAATGCCTAGGGTGCTAAGAGTCAATTTGGTTCTGCTTGTTTTTCATTTTCTCGGAAATCTGACGGCGTCATCCCCGTGTATCTCTGGAATACTTTAGTGAAATATCTACGTTCCGAATAACCAACCAGACCGCCAATCTGCGTAATGCTCTTATCTGTCATAACAAGCATCGACTTGGCCAGGTCCATCCGCTGCTTCGTCAAATATTCCACGAACGTCTCCCCGAATCGGTTCTTGAACAGCAAGCTGAAATAGCTGCAGCTGATGCCTAGATAGTCCGCGATCTCATCGACGCCAATATCAGAGCCAAGATTGCGATGAATATAGTCCTTCGCAGAGATCATCAAGAGCTCGCTCGATTTCTTGTTCATTGCGTGCTCCTTCGACTGATCCAAGAGCTGATTCAGCACATTGAGCAGATCCTTCATGCTGACGCTGTGCTGCAGCTTCTTCCACATGCTCTCTTCTTCATGCTTGTTCAACAGCTCAAGCTCTCTCATCTCACGAAGCAAATGAATAATAATATAATGAAGGAATTTCTCCGCACGAAGAATCGACTGCTCTGACATCAGCATGAGGCTGTTCTGCAGATCAATAAGCCCCTGCTCCACCCGCTGCTTATCGTTGGATTTCATGCCGGACAAAATTTCTTCGACTAGATGCCATTGAGAAACTGAAGCAGCCTGACGGGCTGTTGAGCTCTCATCGACAGAGACAAGCTGCTCATCATCGGGGTGCAGCATCAATACGCGCTGCAGACGCTTGTAAGCATGAGGCAGCGCAGGCATCGGAATCGGACCTGAATCCCATGCTACGCTTACCGACATTTTGACATGCTGCTTAACCGCCTGCTGAATCGTTATCGACCAGTTCTCCGTATCCTTCTCGTTGGCTTTATAGCGATCCTTCATGAATTGAAGCAGCACGCACCACTCCCCTTCACGAGTTTGCAGCACAGCATACTTCAGTTCATCATCAGACAGCGCATCCTGCAGCACATTGCGCACGGCGAAGTTCCACAGCCGCCGTTCGCTGTCTGACCAGGAGACGGTATTCTGCGCATAGCCGTCCAGATCAACCATGATGACGGTATAGACAAGCTGATCCAGCTGAACATCCTCATCGACGATCGCATAGCTTGGGTTGCTTGAGGTGAAGCCCATAATCACATCAAACATCATCTTCTCATAGGCAAGACTAACAACCTTGCCCCATCGGCGTTCAGCCATTTTCTTCTCCATCTTGGAGGAGCGGATCTCATCGGCCAGCTTCACTATCGTGAGCTCAAGCTCTTCATAATTGATTGGCTTCAGAATATAATCACGCACCCCGTGCTGCAGCGCTACTCGCGCATATTCAAATTCCTGGTAGCCAGTAAGCATGAGTACTTCGCTCTCCTGCCCCATCTTGCGGAGCTCCTTCAAGAATTCCATTCCGTCCATAATCGGCATGCGAATGTCGCATAGTATCAGGTCGGGGGCATGTTCCTTCACGAGATCCATCGCTTCTGCACCATTGCGCGCGGTGCCAATGATCTCAATGCCAAACTCCTGCCATGGTATGACAATCTTCAGATTATTAAGAATATGAATCTCATCGTCAACTAGCAATGCTTTTATATTCATACGTTTTCACCCTGCTCATATCTCGGTATTGTGCATTGAATGATCGTGCCTTGTCCTGCTTGGGAGCACACATACAAGCCATAACGCGGACCATATTGGATACGAATGCGATCCGCCACACTTCGAACCCCTAAGCCTCTTCGCTCTACATTCATCGTTTCCTGCAGCTGTGGAACAAGATTGTTCGTATCATCTGTATCCATATAGACGAATCGCTGCAGCTGCTCATTAGACATTCCCACTCCATTATCCTCCACAATGAGGTAGATGCGCTCTGCATCGCTATGGGCGGAGATCCGAATCCACCCCATCTCGGTGGTCCCGTCAAAAGCATGCTGGATGCAATTCTCGACAAGCGGCTGAAGCGTCAGCTTCTGAATCATGTACTGCATCAAATCATCCGGCACATCAATCTCGAAGTTGAACACCTCATCGAAGCGGAATTTCTGAATCTCCAAGTAGCTCCTTAAGTATTCAAGCTCTTGGCGAATCGTAATCTCCTCTTTGTCCTGAATGCTGATGCGAAGAATATTGCCTAAGCGGTATACCATTTGACTAACCTTGCGGCCCTGGTTTTGAATCGCAAGCACGTTAATGGATTCCAATGTATTAAACAGGAAGTGAGGTTTGATCTGCGCTTGAAGCACCCTCATCTCTGCTGCGGTCTTCTGATTCTGCTCTTGCTTCACCTGATCTATGAGGCCATTGACTCGGTCCATAAGCCGGTTGTAGCCTTTTGATAGGGTCGCAAGCTCATCCGTTCCTTCTTCCACAACACGAGCATGCAGATCACCGTCTTCTACTTTTCTCATAAAGCGAACGATGCGTCCGATATGATTGGTGATTCGATTCATAAACAGCATATTGAACATGAATGCGCCAATAATACAGATGGCGATAATGATTGATACCCAGCGAATATAATCGACCATCTCATTGGACAACGAATTCCAATCGCGTATGGAGACGAGATGCCAATTGTACTTAGGCATCTCATAGGAGGAGATAATGCTTTGATCCGCATTAAACTTATCCTTATAGCTGTAATAACCTTTGGTCAGCTTCAGCGGCTTGGTGAGCATATCCTGAAGCGTTTGCCCGGAATGGGACTTTTTGTTGTCATATATAATGAATCCCTGATCATTGACAATAAAAAATCGGGTATTCTCATTTTCATTCGCCGTGTAAAACGTGTTGAAAAACGAATCGACTTCCCATGCCTTCATCTGAACAACGGATATGCCAATACTCTTAAGCGTTGTCAGGTTCTTTACCGCCCGAATCTGGGTGAAGACTGGCTCCGTTCCTGTAATTTCCGGGTATTCATTTGGACCAATCCAGAGCGGCTGTCCCTTGAGCTCCATCACTTCCTTATAGACAGGATGACCCTTAAACTCATTTAAAGGCATCTCTTTAAAGCCTTCTTTTGTGAAGATTCTCACGATCTCAGAGTCGGAAAACCCTCGCAAATTGTACAAAAAGGCATAGCTGATGGTCGGATGATTGAATAAAAGCTTCCTGAAGTTCTGCTGTCGTTCATTCTGTCGAATATAATCAATGCCCTCAAGTCCGTCCCCTGATTGTGACTCGTCCACCTTGTCTTCGGTTGGAGACTGTCCGGATTCAGCAGCAGGATTATTAGAGCTGATCAGCTCCTGGCTCGTCGGATCCGGAGCACTGAGCGCTTGCTTGAATACATCATTTGCGATCCCGCTGTCGGTTACGATATTAATCTCATCAAAAATATACGATAAGCTCTGACCAATCGCCCTCATGGAAAACTCTGCTTGCTCACTATACTTTTTCTCCAACAGGTGGAACGTAATTAAAAAGGTAGTGGTGGCAAAGAAAAACAGAGGGATAATGATCAGAAGAACAAACCCGCTAAACAGTTTATAACGTAAGTTCATCTTTTCATTACCCCTTTAATTGATAAAATGATGTTAGTCTGCGATAGACAGTACCCACATTTTAACATGAATGCGTTTAAACTTCACTAGTATTTGGTGAGAATCTTAGCCCTTCACCGATCCAGCAGTCAACCCGTCGATGATCTGCTCTTGCAGCACCGCGTAAATGACCATGACAGGCACAACGCTGTACACAATACCTGCCGACATCTGCGCGTAGTTTGTGTTATACGCATCGCGGAAGCCGACCATCCCTACTGGCAGCGTACGCAGTTCGTCTGTTGAGATAAAGTAGTTTGCCAGCAAGAACTCGTTCCAGTTGCCAAGGAAGTTCACGATGAATACGGTAACCATCGCCGGAATCGTTAGCGGTAGAATCATTCGAGTAAAGATTCCGAATGGGCCAAGCCCGTCCATGACTGCCGCCTCCTCCAATTCACTTGGAATTGAACGCATAAAGGCAGCAAGGATAATGACCGAGAACGGTATCGCGACCGCTGTATACGGGATATAGAGCGCCCAATGGGTATCCAGAATGTTCATCTTGCGAACCAAGCCATAGATCGGCAGAATCAACGCATTGCCTGGAATCAGCATGCCAAGCAGAATGAATTGGAATAAAAACGTGCTCATTTTTCTATAACGCATGCGTGTAATCGCATAGGAGGCCAGTGCTGCAATCGCAATTGTCGTAATCGAAGCCAGTATCGAAATATATAAGCTGTTGAAGAAATAAGTGCTGATCTTTGCATTGACCCAAGCCTTAATGTAGTTATCCCAGACAAAGGTGGTAGGAATGCCGAACGGGTTTGATGAGATCTCCGCATTATTCGATTTAACGGAGGAGAACAGGACGAATAAGAAAGGGAATAAGATGATGGCCAAATAGCCTAGCAAAAAGATGTGATTGACGCTTTTTTTCAACGATTTGATCATCAGTATTCAATCCTTTCTACCCGACGTGCAACCAAGAACTGATATAGAGCCGTGATGACTAATGTGAACACGAAGATCAGGACGGCGATACTATTGCCAAAGCCATACTTAAAGCTTGTGATCGAGTTGCGCAGCATGAACGTTGCCATAACATCTGTAGCGCCAGCCGGACCGCCTTTTGTCATAACGAGAACAATATCCGCTGCCTTCATCGCTCCTGCGATGGACAGCATAATTACGACGGATATGATTGGCATAATAAGCGGTACCGTGATGCGGATTGCGCGCTGTACGCCAGTCGCTCCATCAATCATCGCTGCCTCATCGAGCTCCTTCGGAATCGAGAGAATCGCAGCCAGCACCATGACTATATAGAAGCCAGTCCATTGCCAAGCGTTTGTGATAAGAATCGAGATCATCGCCCAGCTCTTGTCCGATAACCAATAGATCTTCTCTACGCCAAACACAGAAAGAATCTGATTGAACAAGCCGATATCCGGCTCATAAATGAAGCCCCACAAGATCCCAATAACGGCTGTTGACATAACCGACGGCATAAACACCGCTGTCTTATAGAGCCCTCTCAAACGCTTGACATTGGAGATGAGCAAGGAAAAGATAATAATGATTGGAACCTGAATGAATAAGGAGAACAAAATAAAGTAGCCGTTATTCTTGACAGAGCTCCAGAACTCACCATCGCTCATCACTGTGGTATAGTTTTCAATCCCGATAAATTTCACATTTTTCGATATGCCGTTCCAGCTTGTAAAACTGTAGTAGATCGCATCCATAATCGGGTAGATAAAAAATGCGATGAACAGTATGAGCGCTGGTAAGACGAAAAGTATATAGGTGAGTGGTTTTCTTAGTGTCTTGTCCATGGTCTCGCCTCCGTCCGTTCCTCATTCGTTAAGCCATCAGCCTACGAACTTGTGTCTATTGCTTATAAGGGAAGAGGACACCACCCTCCAAGGATGGTTAGGCAGTGTCCTCCTTCATATTACTTATTCGCTTGCATTGGCCTTCTCTTGAACTGCTTGAACCTTGTCAAGAACTTCCTGTGGAGTTGCTTCTCCACCAATCATTTTTTGAATCTCTTTGCTAAGCTCTGTATTTACATCGGCTTGAACAAGAGCGTCAAATGCAGGCCATTTGTATTTCACATCAGCCAATGTACCGATAATTTCTTTCATCAGATCATTAGTTACTGCTTCATTCATCTTCTCTGTAGGAATCTGCATCGCTGGCAGCAAGCCATCCTCTTTCAAGCCACGAATTTGCATTTCTTCACTGTAAAGGTTCTTAATGAAAGACTTCACAGCAGCCAGCTTTTGAGGATCATCTGCTACTTTTGCAGAGAACGAATAACCATTGTTGGAGTCCTGCATAATGCTGTAACCGTCACCTGCATTAAATGGAGGCATGAGGAAGAATCCAATCTTGCCAACCATGTCGCCCGATTGCGCAGGATCCAAGAAGACGGAGTTTGCCCAAGATCCGTCAAACATCATGATCGCTTCGCCGTTGATAATTTGGTTGCGTTGGTCGCCGTAAGCTAAACCAAGCTCGCCTTTTTTGTAGTAGCCCTTTTGGATCCATTCTTGGTGCTTCGCCAAGGCTTCCACCATTTTTGGATCATTCCATTTGGTTTCGCCCTTTTTGAAGCCGTAAGTAAAGTCAGAGCCTGCTGTATAAGCCCACAGGTTATTGGTCGTCATCAAAGGCACCCATGCATCTTTGGACGCTTGTGCAAACGGAATCTTGCCGTCTGCCTTGATCTTCTCAGCTAATTGCTCCAGCTCCGCGATCGTTGTTGGCACCTTCAAGCCTTTTTGTTCAAAATATTCTTTATTATAGAAATAGCCTTCAATGGAACCCCCGATTGGTGTACCGTATACTTTGCCATCCACTGTCCATGGATCAAGCGACGTACCAAATCTTTCTTTTATGCCAAGCTCTTCAAGAATAGAGGTTATATCAAGAACCAAGCCTTCCTTCGCATATACGCCTACGTCTGGAGAACCGAAGGCATCGAAGATGTCAGGCGGATTGCCCTGTGCCATCTCACCGCGAAGCTTCTCTTTACGGTTAACCTCAGAGTCAACGCCGTCAAGCTTGATCGTTAGTCCATCAACCTCAGCTTCCGTTGCTTTTACAGCATCTTCAAGAATAGCAAAACGATTTTTCTTTGCTTCTCCCAATTGAGTGTGACGAAGCGTCAACTCAAATGGCTCGACCTTCTTCTCTTCTGCTGGCTTGGAGTTGTTTCCTGCTGCAGTATCACCTGAGTTGCCAGAGGAAGAGTTGCCGCACGCTGCAAGCAATGATGTTGCCACGAACAAGAGTGTAAGCATCATAACCAAACTCTTTTTCATCTTTACGACCTCCCTATGGTTTAGGACTTCATTTCTTGTTTGCTACACCTTCATTATAAGAGTTGGCGCCGTTCCTGATAAGGTCGTCATTTCAACAGAAAGGGGATAATATTATCTACATTCATAAGAAATAAATCCCCCCTGCCACAACCCTAATACAGGTTGAACAAGATTTACGCCTCATATTGCTCGTATCTGAGGTTTTGATTCTGTATGAAATGCTTAAAAGGAACATATAAAAAGGCTGCCTCGAAAAGAGACAGCCTCCTATCCAATCATCTCGTGACGAGATCCATACATTCTAATTACTCTCCAAGCACCTCAGGATCTAAGCACATGCCATATTGAATCAGTGAGCTGTTCGGAATGGGGTGCTGGTGAATCACTTGAAAACCATAGCGCTCATACTTGGGAAGATTGGCCTTGTTTTGCGTTTCAAGGGTCAGAACGGAATTCATCCCTCTGCATTGATCCACTAAAGAGCTCATAAGAGCTGTCATTAGCCCCTGTCCCCGATAAGGCTTCTGTATGACCAGCATATCGAGATGCATATAGCTTCGCTCGCCAAGCATCTCAAGCCACGCAGAGCTTGCCTGGTTCAAGATCCGAAGCCCGCGCCAGTAGCCCTGTAATCCGATGGGCGGCATATAGGCAGCCCCCTGCCAATGGCCTTCGCCACTCGCCATTGATACAAGAGCCGTGAGGAGAGCGTGTCTTTAAAGCGATCGGAGTAAAATACAAGCGCGACGGCTTCCATGCGCTCCGAGCTGGCAAAGACATCGGAATACGGATACAGAAGTGTTAAATACGATTGAAAAAAATGGATCAGCGCCTGCCGGCGGCTGCTGACGTCTGGCAGTATGAACTCGTATAATGGATCATCCACAAACTGCTCCGCCATGACGATTCCAGCTTGATTCAACTGTGCTCTAGTTAACGTTAGGAGCGTATTCGTTCGACAAATAGTTCCACCTCTAATCTTGGATGTAAACAAGCTTCATGCTTGGACAGCTCTTAGAAAGCGAACTGCTGTCCTAATGATAGTGCCTTCTCTCTGCAGATGCAATGTGCGCTACCCTAAATATGTACATCCACGATTGCGATTGCAACGTACATTGAAAGCCGCATATTATCTATAAACATTTAATTGCACTGGGTAAAAATCAAAAAGGCACCCTCAATGAAGGTGCCACTCTGTTAAACGGTAGTAATTGGATTATTGAATATAAGTGCACTATGCCCCTTGCTGCTGTGCTTCTTGTCTACCCTGCTCAATCAAGCGCTTCGCCCGTTCAACCTCTTCATCCGTCGGAGAAGGAACGCCTTCCAAGGGATACTTTTCTCCAAGCGCTTCCCACTTGTAGATCCCCATCTGATGGTAAGGGAGAATATCGATCTTTTCTACCCCGTTTAAGCGGCCGATAAAGCGGCCCAGATCCAGCAGATCCTGCTCGTCATCGTTCTTTGTAGGAACAAATACATGGCGAATCCACATCTTCTTGCCATGATCAGACAGCCAGCGCGCCGTCTCCAGCACCCGAAGATTCGGAACTCCAACGAGATCCATATGCTTCTCATTGTTGATATGCTTAATATCAAGCAAGAAGAGGTCTGTCACATCATACAGCCCTGCTAGCTTGTTCGGATCATTAATTCCATTAGTATCAAGCGTCGTATGAAGGTTCCAGCGCTCCTTCACCGCTGTGAACAGCTCTTTAACAAACTCGCCCTGCAGGGTCGGCTCGCCGCCGGACACCGTAAGACCCCCGCCAGAAGAACGATAGTAGTTCAGATACGGCTCGATCTCGCTTAGCACTTCCTCAAGCGTCATCTCTTTGCCGCCTTTAAGATCCCAAGTATCGCGGTTATGACAATACTGACACTTTAATGCACAGCCCTGCATGAATAAAATGAAACGAATGCCCGGTCCATCAACCGTACCGAAAGTTTCTAATGAATGTATGCGTCCAATCATGCCAATGCCATTCCTTTCATTTTATGACCTTGTTCGAAATAAAGAGAAAGGACGTACCCGGGCTGAACGAACACGTAAAGTACCGTATAGGTTCAGCTGCAGATACGCCCTATTAGCATGCGTTTCTCACACGCTCTTCATGCTGTTATTACATGGAGCTGTGGAATGTACGATGAATGACATCAAGCTGTTGTTCACGAGTCAATTTGATGAAGTTAACCGCATAACCCGATACACGGATCGTAAGCTGCGGATAATTTTCTGGATGCTCCATTGCGTCAAGCAGCTGCTCACGGTCAAACACGTTAACGTTCAAGTGGTGAGCCCCATTATGGAAGTATCCATCCATCATCGACACGAGATTGCTCTTGCGAATGTCGCCATCTTTACCCAGTGCTTTTGGCACGATGGAGAAGGTATTGGAGATACCATCCAAGCTGTGCTCATAAGGCAATTTAGCAACAGAGTTCAAGGATGCAAGCGCACCTTTCTTATCGCGGCCGTGCATTGGGTTCGCACCTGGTGCGAATGGTTCGCCAGCTTTACGTCCGTCAGGCGTAGTACCTGTCTTCTTACCATATACCACGTTGGAGGTAATGGTCAATACGGATTGTGTAGGCAAAGCATTGCGATAAGCTTTGTGCTTGCGAATCATGTTCATGAATGTTTCAACCAATTCAACAGCGATGTTGTCAACACGATCATCGTTGTTACCGTAGCAAGGGAATTCGCCTTCTACTTCAAAGTCAACAGCGATGCCTTGTTCATTGCGGATTGGTTTAACTTTTGCGTATTTGATTGCGCTCAAGGAGTCAGCCGCAACAGACAGACCTGCGATACCACAAGCCATTGTGCGAAGAATCTCACGGTCATGAAGCGCCATTTCGATACGCTCGTAGCTGTATTTATCATGCATAAAGTGAATGACATTCAATGTATTCATGTAGAGCTTAGCAAGCCATTCCATCATTTGCTTGAAGCGTTTGATCACTTCATCATAATCCAGTACATCACTTGTGATAGCTGGATATTCTGGACCTACTTGAACGCCAGATTTCTCATCTTTACCACCGTTGATCGCGTAAAGCAAGCATTTTGCCAAGTTTGCGCGAGCGCCGAAGAACTGCATTTGCTTACCGATGCGCATTGCGGATACGCAGCATGCTATACCGTAGTCATCGCCATAGATTGGACGCATCAGATCATCGTTTTCATACTGGATGGAGCTTGTTTCGATCGATACGCGAGCACAGAATTTTTTGAAGGCTTCTGGCAGTTGCTCAGACCAGAGAACAGTCAAGTTAGGTTCTGGCGCTGGTCCCAAGTTGTACAGGGAGTGCAAGAAACGGAAGCTGTTTTTCGTAACAAGCGCTTTTCCGTCCACAGCCATACCGCCGATGGATTCTGTTACCCAAGTAGGGTCGCCAGAGAACAGTTCATTATAGTCAGGTGTGCGCAAGAATTTAACGATACGAAGCTTCATAATGAAGTGGTCAACCAATTCTTGAGCTTCTTGTTCTGTCAATGCTCCTTCTTTCAAATCACGCTCAACATAGATGTCGAGGAAGGAAGATACGCGTCCAAGGGACATTGCCGCACCATTTTGCTCTTTAATAGCTGCCAAGTATGCGAAGTATACCCATTGGAAAGCTTCACGAGCGTTGTTAGCTGGCTTAGCCATATCGAAGCCATGCATTTGCGCCATTTGCTTAAGCTCCTGCAAAGCACGGATTTGCTCGGAGGTTTCTTCACGATCGCGAATCAAGTCTTGATCCAAGTGATCAAGTTCCATATCGAGAAGATCGCGTTTTTTCTCTTCGATCAAGTAGTCAATACCGTACAATGCAGCACGACGATAGTCACCGATGATACGACCGCGGCCGTAAGCATCTGGCAAGCCAGTGATGACACCGGAGCGACGTGCAAGACGCATTTCAGTTGTATAAGCATCAAATACACCTTGGTTATGTGTTTTGCGGATGTTTGTAAACATATCTACGATTTCAGCTGGAACTTCGAAGCCGTATGCTTTACAAGCATCGATCATCATTTTAATTCCGCCAAATGGTTGAAGGGAGCGACGGAAAGGAGCATCCGTTTGTACACCTACAACTTTTTCTTTGTCTTTATCAAGGTAACCAGGTTGATGAGAAACGATGGTGGAAGGAGTATTTACGTCTACATCCCATACGCCGCCACGTTCACGCTCTTCTTTGGACAATTGGCTTACGATATCCCATAGATCTTTCGTATCTTGGGTAGGACCTGCCAAGAAAGCTTCATCGCCTGTGTAAGAAGCAATGTTTGCATGAATAAAGTCGCGTACATCAACATGCTTTTGCCATTTGCCTGCTTGGAATCCACGCCATGCATTTTGAGTTTCTGTTTGATTCTTTTCCATAACCGACATCGAAATCCCTCCATGTTAAGTAGGTTTTCTTTATATAGTCTTGCTTATTCTATAGACGTACTTAGCTGTGCTTCCTTTAGGTAGGATTCTGTGCAAGCAATGTCCGCACGCGATGAGCCAAGTACTGTTGCAGCAAGCTTATCACAATCTGTTTCGTTTGTGTGGCTTTCTTGCTACATCCTTATTGTACTCTTTTTCACTTCCGGATCATGTGATTTATATCACAAAATCACACTATTCCGTGAAAAAAATCACAGGAAATGATTTCCTATTGTTTGGTTTCCAGTCTGATATCATGACTTGATCATGATTACCCATAGCCAGATAAGTCCAATCAAGCTTATTGTGTCTTTTTTTGCAACAGTGCTGCTGTATCATTTTTGAATAAACTGCTCCAGCAATCGGATCACATCACCTTTCGCTCATGTTTCATTGCTGTAGAAAAAAAGACAGCAACTAAGGTAGGCTGCTGTCAAAAAGAAAGGTGGTTGATCATTGCTTAAGGGAATGGGAGCGGACAAATCTGTCCTGCTCCCTGAGCATCTATTCAAATTATTATTAGCTTACTCAAAGCGGCCGTAGAAGGCATCGCGGTAAACATCTGCCAACTCTGGTACAAGCGGCATCTTCGGATTCGCAGTTGTACATTGATCTTCGAATGCACGGTCTGCCAAGTAATCCACACGGGATTCAAAGTCTTTCTCATCGAAGCCAAGTGCTTGGAACGTTTCTGGAATGCCGAGCTTTTGGTTCAGCTCACGAATTGCGTTGATCAAGCTCTTCACGCCTTCTTCAGTCGTGCTTGCAGGAAGGCCTAGGATGCGAGCGATCTCTGCATAGCGCACGTCAGCTTGGAAGTGGTCGTATTTCGGGAAGCTTGCGAACTTCGTAGGCTTCTTCGCATTGTAGCGAATAACGTGCGGCATGAGAATCGCATTGGTGCGGCCATGCGCTGTATGATATTGAGCGCCCCATTTGTGCGCCAAGCTGTGGTTGATTCCCAAGAAAGCATTCGCAAATGCCATACCTGCGATCGTAGAAGCATTATGCATTCTCTCACGAGCATGCGGGCAAGCTTCGTTTGCAGACTTCTCAAGATATTGGAATACCAATTGGATCGCTTTGATCGCAAGGCCATCTGTATAATCATTTGCCATAACAGATACATATGCCTCGATTGCATGCGTCAATACGTCCATCCCCGTATCTGCTACTGCAGTACGCGGCAAGCTGTATACGAACGCTGGGTCTACAATCGCTACGTCTGGCGTTAATTCGTAGTCCGCGAGCGGATACTTTGTATTGCCTTTTTCTTTATCCGTAATAACGGCGAACGATGTTACCTCAGAACCTGTACCTGAAGTTGTTGGAATCGCAACAAACTTCGTTTTTTCCAGGCGAGGATATTTGTACGTACGTTTGCGAATATCCATAAACTTTTGCTTCAGATTGTTAAAGTCCACCTCAGGGTGCTCATAGAACATCCACATGCCTTTCGCAGCATCCATTGGGGAACCGCCGCCAAGTGCGATGATGCAGTCTGGCTCGAAGCTTCTCATCATCTCAACCCCGCGAGCAACGGTAGTAGTAGATGGATCTGGCTCAACATCCGAGAATACTTCGATCGCCACAGGCGTTTGGCGCTGACGGAGATAGTACTCCACGCGTTCCACATAACCAAGCTTCACCATCATTGGGTCTGTTACGATCATAACACGGCTGATGTCCGGCATTTTAGCCAAGTACTGGGTCGAATTCTTCTCGAAATAGATCTTGTTAGGGACTTTAAACCATTGCATATTCACTGTACGCTTCGCCACCCGTTTTATGTTAATAAGATTCACTGCCGTTACGTTGCTCGAAGTCGAGTTACGTCCATAAGAGCCGCAGCCGAGTGTCAAAGATGGGATGTTCGAGTTATAAATGTCGCCAATCGCACCGTGTGTCGATGGAGAGTTCACCATGATGCGGCAAGTTGGCAGCTGTTCACTGAACTTCGCGATAACGGCATCGTCATTTGTATGAATAACAGAAGAGTGACCCATACCGCCGAAGCGAACGATTTCCTCAGCACGCTTGATGCCTTCATCTGCAGACTTCACTTTGTAGCAGGCAAGGATTGGGCTTAATTTTTCGGCAGACAATGGGAATTTAGCTCCTACTCCGTCGATCTCCGCAATCAAAATCTTCGTATCCGCAGGTACTTTCAACCCTGCCATTTCGGCGATCTTAGCAGCCGGCTGACCTACGATTGCTGGATTCACGGCGCAGGTGTCCGCTTTGATTGCCATTGCTGTCAATTTCGCTGTTTCTTCTTTGTTTGTGAAGTAGCAGCCGTAGTATTGCATCAGCTTCTTCACTTCATCGAAGATAGGCTCTTCAATAATGACCGCTTGCTCAGAAGCACAGATCATGCCATTATCGAATGTCTTCGACAGAATCAAATCTGTTACAGCTTGCTTGATGTCTGCGGTCTTTTCAATGAAGCAAGGCACGTTACCAGGACCTACGCCAAGTGCCGGCTTGCCTGCGCTGTATGCTGAGCGAACCATGCCAGATCCGCCAGTTGCAAGAATCAAAGCCACATCAGGATGATTCATTAGTCCATTTGTTGCTTCCATGGATGGCATCTCGATCCATTGTACGCAGTGCTCAGGAGCGCCGTACTTCACCGCTGCATCATTTAGGATGCGAGCTGCTTCCGCACTACACTTTTGTGCAGATGGATGGAAAGCAAAGATGATCGGGTTGCGTGTCTTAATGGAGATCAAAGCCTTGAACATCGTTGTCGATGTTGGGTTCGTTACTGGTGTAACCCCCATTACGATCCCGACAGGCTCAGCAATCTTCATGCAGTTCTCAAAGTCGTTCTCTTCGATCACACCAACTGTCTTGTTATACTTAATGTTGTTCCAAATATACTCGGTAGCAAAGATGTTCTTCGTAATCTTGTCTTCGTAAACGCCGCGGCCAGTTTCTTCTACTGCAAGCTTGGCAAGATGCATATGCTTGTCAAGACCAGCTAACGCCATCTCATGCACGATCTTGTCAATTTGTTCTTGGTTCATGTCCATAAACGCTTCTTGAGCTTTCTTTGCTCGATCAATCAGCATTTGAATGTGCGCTTCGACCGTTGTTTCTTTTTTCTCCACAGTAGGTTTAACTTCAGCTTTTGCCATGTTCTCCGCCTCCATTTTTACAGGACTTACTTCAAACAATCCGTTTGCTTGAGTATGGTTTTTCTGTCCGTCTTTTATTTATTTCAAAACGGTTGTTTGAATTCGTTTTTTGTTTGTGAATCATTTCACAACTCAATAATACAATGGATTTTAGGTATTGTAAAGTGATTTTTTTCACGAAGTCTGAAAATTACCCATTTTTTATTGATTACTTTCAGTATATTTTTCAATACATTATTTGTAAACCCTTACATTGTAAATTATTGATGAAATGCGCTGTTTCCGCATAAATTAAGTCAAAGTGATGAAAATCATCGCACTTTCTAGATTTGTAACAATTTAAATTCTTAATGAAATTGACATCCTGCACAGAAACGCTAATATAGAGTTATCAGCGATTATAGTGAAAGATGTCACAAGGATATTTTTACCTTTTATCCATTTACAAGCCCAAGTTACGTATCTTGAAGCACTTACAACTTGGAGGAGAACGGAGTGAATCAGATGATTGAAGAGAGATACGATACACGATGCAATATCTCAAGTTTCTCAGATCAGAATCGAGAGCGCCTTTTAGATATCGCTAAGGACCGCACTTATCCAGAAGGGTCTCACCTATTCTGGGAAGGAGATACGGCGGATAAGCTGTTCTTCTTAAGAAGCGGCCGTGTGAAAGTGACCAAGTCGACGGATGAAGGCAAGGAACTTATCCTATATATGTATCAAGCTGGGGATCTCATCGGGCAGATGGACCCTTTCCACAGCACCAAGCACAGCTACACCGCTGAGGTGATTGAGGAGGGAGAGGTCGGCGTCATTGAACAGCGTGATCTTGAAGTGCTTATCTGCCAGCATTGCGACTTCTCCATCGACTTTATGAAGTGGATGGGCATTCACCATCGCCTCACACAAACGAAATTCCGTGATTTGATGATGTACGGCAAGCCTGGCGCGCTCTGCTCCACTTTGATTCGATTGTCGAATACGTTTGGCGAAGAACAAGAGGACGGTTCGATTCTCATTAATAAAAAAATTACCCATACGGACTTGTCCAATATGATAGGCGCGACACGCGAGAGTGTTAACCGCATGCTGAGTGACCTTCGTAAAAAAGGAGTGCTCGAATACGACAACGGCATGATCGTCGTTAAAGAAATTGATCATCTTAGAGATGTGTGCCATTGTGAGATGTGCCCGAAATCAGTTTGCCGCATTTAAAACCACAACAAGACGAACAAAGCCCTGACCAGGGGATAACCTGATCAGGGCTTATTCTTTGTTTATTTGCTGTTCCATTCGATGGTCAGATGCGAGGCGGGTTCGATACGTATGGCATCGAGCTTGGACACATCTACCCTTTCGCCGTTCAGGCTTACACGAACATCTGATGCTTCTGTTATAGGGTCATCCTCAATGCTCTGGATAGCAGTATGATCTGGAGACAGTTCTACTGGTCCAAATTGATTCAAGATATCCGTCAGCTTGGAAGAAGTCTCCCAGGGGATAACAAACGTTGATGTATGCACCTTCGCATGATTCTGCGCTTCCTGCAGTGTAATGGTTATATCTGAAGCAGCCGCACTGCTTGTCTTCACTTCCAGCTTCTTGACGTATACGACAAGGCGATCCTTTGCATATACTTGCTTGTTAAGCTGTTGAGGGATGAGAAGCTCCTTGTCATTGAGCGTAACTCCCCAAGCCATATTGGGATCTAGGGAAGCATCCGATACCGAAGCAATGGACTTCTGGTCTTCACTAAGCTTAATGACGCCTGAAGCCTTCAATACATCTGAGACTCGCATTCCAGATTCCCAGTTCAGCTCATAATGATGGGTCAAATCAGGTATATACGTTCCGCCATCCACATCTAAGACGACAGTATCTTTAACTTCTTCAATCGCGGCAGCCTTCATCGATTCACGTTGCGTCTCCTGCTTGGACGTTGTACAGCCAAGTGGTATCAGCACCAATAACAACAGCAAGGGAATGATGCCCGTGCGAAAATGTCCTTGTCTCATCTCTCGCACTCTCACTTTCATCTCATTCATAAGCGAATGATAGTAGGGTTTCATCGATTTCTTCTATTATGCCTAATGCATGTATTGAAAAAGTATCAAACCCGTAACTTTTACGCGAGAAATGTAAGCGCATTCTCTGACTGATGTTAATACATCCCAGTCTGCCTTTATTTCTAGGAATCACGAAATTGCTTTTTAATCTTATGCAAATAGCCCTGTCTTACCGCAATCAAGTAAAGAAATTGCACCATCATATATCCAAATATTACTACCGAAGAATACCCTATTATATTGGTATACAACAAATTGCTCAGCGTCTTCATCGCAAAGATCGTATGGATGCTCGCAATGAGACAAGGCAGGAAGAATATGATTCCTACTTGAACCGTGATCACTTTCCTGACTTCCTTCATGGATAGCCCTATATGAAGCAGTGAGGTGTAATACTTCACATCTCGCTGCAGATCAGTCATGATCTTGAAGGTCAGGATACTGCCGCATGCAATGTAGAACAAGGTACCCATCATCATGCTAAGTACAATCGCAAGCGAGGTCACATATTCAACATCCGACAGTTCCCTGACGCGGCTTCTTAGATTATAGGAGCGATCCCCCGCTAATTCTTCGAGCTTCTCAATAAGTGGGAGATTGCGCTTGGAATCCTTCCACTCAAAATTGTACAGCTGCATAATCGAATCGGTAGGAGACGAACCTTCCACTTGCTTCATGTCATCATTTGAAACAACCAAAAGCAAGGGTCTTGTTACTTCAGTGGACAATAGAAGCTGACGTCCCCTCCCTTGAATCTCAAAGGTATAGACCGGGCCATCCTCTGTCACTCTGACATGCTGTGTCTTGGATCTGATTCTTCTCTGTTCATCAGGTGACATAAATTGTTCTTCGCTATATATGGATTGATCCACCCAGTATGCCTCTCCCTTATGAATGGGTGAGAGAGCTGGATAATGAAGCGCCGCAGCTAAACGATTGTACTCCTCTAAACTAATCAAGGTCACGGAACGATTAAAGTTCGGGTCTTTCATGATTTCAGCGGTGATTACCTGTGCTTCATAGAGCGATGTTATCTCATGACCGTAATCCTGGGCGGTCTTTTTCACCTTATCAATCGGAATGGGAAGCTCCTCCTCCCCTTGTGTCCACATCATAAGGTCAAAAGGATTCGAAAGCATGGCGGAATGCTGGTACCCTTTATTGAAGGCAAAAAAGGTCGAGGTGCCCGATAATACAAACGAACAGAGCATCGTAATAACAAACAGAACCCCTGCGTTCTCTCTAAGACGATGGATGGCGCGCGTTACATGCAGGAGCGTCTTCCCCTTATAGTACAAAGGCTTGATGCGCTTGATGCTGCTTAGCAGCGCATAGCTGACATGAGAGAACAAGAAGTATGTTCCAATGCTAGTCAACAGCACAGTAGGAACGAATACAATGAAAACAGACCACAGGTTTGCTTTATAGGCGAGCAAGTAACCCCACCCTATACATCCAATGCCGATTAAGGTAAAAAGCCACTTGAAGGCAGGAGCGTGCCTCTGTTCCCTGCGCGGCTTCAACAGCTCAATAATAGAGGCCTTGCCGATGACACGAATGCTGATCAGCGCCACGATGAAGAACAGCAGGCTGTAGCCATATACGGTCGACAAGATCGCATTTTTGGATAAATAAAAGGACATTGGAACCTCTGCCCCAAGCAGCTTCGACATGACCATTAAGAACAGCTTCAAGAACAAGGCACCCGTTACAATGCCTGAAGCGATCGCGAGAATCGCAATCGCCATTTGCTCATAGATCATCATTCGACGAATCTGCCACTTCGTCATGCCAAAGAGAGTGAGCAATCCAAACTCCTTGCGTCTAGAATGAACAAAGGACTTGCTTGAATATAACGTAAACAAAACAGCAAAAGTCATGATCATCACTTCACAAGCATAAAGCATCGCACTTAACGAAGAGCCGCTAGGAATGCGGTCTCCAATCACATCCGGATGATGCGTGTAGGAGGAATATAAGAAGGAGATCATCACAGAGAACATGCAGCTTAGAAAATAAGCGCTGTATCGCTGCCAGCTCTCTACAATATTTTTAATGGCGAGGCGTCGAAAGGTCATCGAAGCTGCCTCCTAACAAGCTTAGCGTATCCAATATTTTCTGAAAAAAAGCCTGACGATGGCTTCCTTTTCGGATTTCCGTAAATAATCGTCCATCCTTTATAAAGATCACTCGCTTGCAATAGCTCGCAGCGAAGGGATCATGGGTTACAATCAATATCGTACGCTTCTGAGCCTCATTCATGTCTTCAAGCGCCTGCATGACATCTTTGGCTGATTTGGAATCCAGATTCCCTGTCAGCTCATCGGCCAGCAGCAGGCTCGGTTGATGAATCATCGCTCTAGCGATCGCTGTGCGCTGCATCTGGCCTCCTGATACTTCATAGGTCCGTTTATCGAGAATCGATTCAATGCCTAGCCAAGCGGACATCTCCTGCACTTTGGCTTCGATCTCACGGGCAGAGGTGCGTTCAAGCGCGAGCGGCAGCAGGATATTCTCCTTTATTGTCAGCGTGTCAAGCAAGTTGAAATCTTGGAAGACATAGCCTAAGGCGTGCCTTCTAAACAGAGCCAGCTTCCGATCAGACAGCACCGCTGGATTGACATCATTAATGTACACTTGTCCAGCCGTCGGCTTGTCAATCGTTGCCAATATATTAAGCAAGGTCGTCTTCCCGCTTCCTGACGGACCCATAATGCCGACAAATTCCCCCTCTTGAACCTCTAGGTGAATATCTTGGAGTGCGGTATACGTCCGTCTTTTTTTGTTGCCATATATTTTGGTTACTTGTTCTGCTCGAAGAACCGTGCTGATCGGACTCACTCCCTTTCTAGTCAGTGTCACCCCATAACATGCTTGTGTAGGCTATCGCCAGTAAACGTTACCGTAAATTCCGTACCTTCATGCAGCACAGAAGATACTTGAATGGCATGCCCTAACCGGCCGCATACCTGTCTTACAAGATAAAGGCCCATCCCTGTGGCATCGCCTTCTCTGCGTCCGTTCTCCCCTGTGAAGAAGGGGTCGAAGATTCTTGGAATATCCTGCTCTGCAATGCCAATTCCCTCGTCCTTTACATGAAGGAGCACTGAATTCCCCTTCTTCTCAATCGTAAACAGCAGCGTCTTGGAACCCTCTTTCTCACGAGAATACTTAATCGCATTGGTGACAAGCTGCGTTAGAATGAATGCCAGCCACTTGCTGTCGCTTTCGACCATGACATCATCCCCCACGATCTTAGGAAAGATATGCTGGCGGATCAGCAGCTTCTTGTGCTGATTGAGCACCTGCCTGACCACATGGCTCAAGGATAGCTGACTAACATTCAAATCCATCTCAAACTTGTCCAACCGTGCGGTAGACAGCATGAGTTCAAGCCCTCTCGTCAAGCGTTCCGTCTCCTCCTGCACGCTTTGCAGCAGCTCCTCCGTCTCTGTCTTCGACATTGGGGTAGGCGGCTGCTGCGTAATCAGATGCAGAACAGATACCGGCGTCTTCATATGATGCACCCATTGGTTTGTAAAATGAACATGCTGCTCACGTTGCTTGCGCATCATCAGCAGCTCATTCATAAAGGCATGGTATTGTCTGTTCAGAAGCTCATGAATAACCTTCTGCTCTCCGGTAACAGGATGCTGAAGATACAAGTTCAGTTCAATCTCGTCCCGGTTCTCTGATTGTCTTGCGCTTTTTATTTCGCGAAACCATGCCCGTTGATACAAAAAATCAAACAAAAGCCCTCCTGTAAGCACGCAGGCACCAAGGACAAAGCAGTACGTGATGCTGGCACCACGGACAAATTCCCGTCCTGTTGAGAGATCAAGATAGATAACAAGAAAGCTTAAGGAAAGCGAGATGAGCCACGTAATAATAAGAATAATACGGTCTTTCACATATTGGTGAAAGCTCATGACAATGAACTCTCCTCAGCCCAAGTCATCAGCAGGCGATAACCCTGTCCACGAATGGTTTCAATCGCCTTCTCAATGCCTAGCTCTTCAAGCTTCTTACGAACTCTCGTTACGTTTACGGTCAAGGTATTGTCATCGACAAAGTCGACATCATCCCATAAGGTCTCAAGCAAGGTCTCTCTCGATACGATCTGATCAACCCGATCCATCAAGCAGGCCAGCAGCAGCGCTTCATTCTTCGTCAGATCGATGCGCTTCTCCTTCCATTCTAAGGTATTCTTCGCCCGATGCAGGATAAGCCCCTGCAGGCTCAGCTCCTCCCCACTGCCTTCACTTGCTCGAACTGCATACTCACCATACGCACGACGAAGCACGCTCTTGACCTTGGCAAGCAGCACATCAAGATGAAACGGCTTCGTAATAAAGTCGTCTCCCCCGTTCTCGATCGCCATCACCTGGTCCATTTCGCCTGTTCGAGCCGATACAAAAATAATCGGCGCATTCGTCTCCTGGCGGAATTGGCGGCACCAATAGAAGCCATCATAAGCAGGAAGGTGGATATCAAGCAGAATCAGATCCGGCTTGATCTGAAGCAGGTCCTGCTTCAAGTCTTTGAAGTCCATGGCCCGCGATACTTCATATTCATATTTCTCCAAGGATGATTGCAGAATGGATGCAATCTTGTCATCATCCTCGACGATCATGATCTTATACATGTAATCATTCCTCCATCAGCAAGCATCTATCTACCTGACGATTGAACCCTTCCGCATCCCTTCAGTCCATCTTAATATACACGGATGCTTGAAGACTTAACCCTATGTACATCTTGAAATGCCGGCATCACCTAATAGAAGCCCCATTCGCATGGAAAGGGGCTTCTATTGTCAGATAGGATACAATTACGACTAACGCATGTTAATCATATCATCATACCTGTTCACTAATCTTCAATGAATGGATTATTCATAATCCTTGCTTGCGTCCTGAAAAGCGATCAGAATCCCGCCTTCACCCGCATAGGTGCCAATCACTGGCCCCATATTGAGATACAAGACATTCTCAAACGGATATTTCTCCATGAGATTGCTCATAAACTGCTTCGCGCGCTCCTCGCAATTCGAGTGAGCCAGCGCGATCAGGCTGCGGTCTGCATACTGCCAAGCGTCGCCAACCTTATCGATCATGCGCTTTAATACACGCTGTGTGCCGCGAACCTTTTCAACCACTTCAATCGCACCTTCATCACTTGCCTGCATCAATATCTTGATATTGAGCATCGAAGCTACTGTTCCCTTCAGACGGCTCATGCGCCCGCCTTTGACCACATTCTCTAGGGTATCCAAGGAGAAATATGTTCTCGTCTGCTTCACGCACTCCTTAAGCTTCTCCTGAAGCTCGTGGAAGCTATGACCCGCCTTAGAGAGAAGGGCTGCCTTCACCGCAAGGAAGCCAAGGCCAGCAGAGGCTGTTCTTGAATCAATTACCTCTATTTTATTCGTGTAGCCTTCTTCTTCGTACATATCTTTAGCCATTAGAGCATGGTTATAAGTGCTGCTAAGCTGAGATGTTACACACAAGACAAGGATATCCTTAGACGGATCCAAGGATTTGTAAATATTATAAAAGTCGCCAGGAGACGGACTTGAGGTCTTGGGAAGTTCTTCTGAATCTCTCATCTTTTGATAGAACAGATCGGTATTCATCGAAGAATCATACGTCTCGCTTCCAAAGTGAATATGGAGCGGCACAATGGAAATGCCAAGCTGATGAATGATCTCGGTGGACAAATCGGAGTTGCCGTCGGTAATAATTTGGATGGTCATGTCATTCTCCATTCTAATCTAGGTTAGTGTTAAACCCTCTATACGCTGTTCGCTTCATTATATAGGGCGAATCTCCCCTCTGACAATGACTAAATGCAGGGAGTACAAGGGTTGAGCCTCATTTGTGACACGATCGTTAACTCCTCTTAACCATCCTTATGATATCGCTTCATTAATTTATGTTTATGCGCTTCAAGAATTTGATCCAAGGTCAAATCATACATGTTGGCAAGGATCATGATATTACCCATCACATCGCCAAGCTCTTCGACGAGCTCCTGCTTCTGCTCTTCAGAAGAACGAAGAGACTCATCCGGTCTGTCTCTGCCGATCTCAATCGTTCGCACAGCTCTTGCGGTCTCTCCAACCTCTTCCATCAAAAATCCTACTCGTTCAAATGGGCCGTATTGCGACCAGCCGCGCTCTTTATAAAACTGATGAATCCAATCTTGAGTTGTTGTCATTCTTCTTCCACCCTCTTTATCTTATCACTGCTCGAATAGATGAACGGCGAGTCTTCTCCTTTATCATACCATAATTTGCACATCAGCTTGACATGGATCATCGGGGAGAATGAGAAGGGTTCTATACCGCACTGTGTTACAATTGTTATGTTCAGCACCCATTGGATGCACTATAATAAGGTTTCGAACACGAACGGAAGAGAGGATTTTAACATCATGATTCAAGAACAACCTGCATCTTTGACCAAAGAGACCAAGACATGCAAGGAATCCCGCGTATTTAGAACGGGACGAGTGTTCCCTAATGATATGAACAACCATAAAACACTGTTCGGAGGCAAGCTCATGAGCCTGATTGACGAGGTGGCTTCCATCTCAGCTATGCGCCATTGCCGGACAGGCGTTGTTACCGCCTCGACAGACTCCGTCGACTTTCTCCGCCCCATTCATCAAATGGATTCTGTCTGCTTGGAATCTTTTGTTACATATACAGGACATACGAGCATCGAAGTATTTGTGAAGGTGATCGCGGAAAATTTATTATCTGGCGAACGTGTCGTCGCTGCAACCTCCTTTATTACTTTTGTCGCACGGGATGCTGACGGCACGCCAACAGCCGTTCCGCGCGTTATCCCTGAGACTGATGAGGAGCAGCTATTGCACGAAGGCGGCAGCAGACGCTCTGAGTTTCGCAAGGAACGCAGACGCAGCAGCAAGCTGCTCGCTTCTCAGCTTACGACGGATAAGTATTGGGACTAAGCACAAATTAAAAACGGCTGCTGATCTTCATCAGCAGCCGCCTGACACTAACCTTATCCAAAGCGCCTCAATTTGCAGGTTACTTGCTCGCAGTCGTGTCATGGTTTTCTTTTTCATTACAGCAAGATATGGACAAATCTTGATCGTCATCAACCCAAGTGCTTGCCCACTCTTGAATCGCTGTCATGACAGGCTCAAGAGCTTGGCCTTTGGTCGTAAGCGAATATTCAATCCTTACCGGGGTCTCCGGATACACGTTGCGCTCCACGATGCCAGCGCTCTCCAAGTCTTTCATTCGCTCACTCAACATCTTATCACTCATAGTTGGGATCAGTGCAGAGATGTCCTTGAACCGTTTTGGACCGCTAAGCAAACCTTGAATCAGCAAGCCATTCCAACGCTTGCCGAGAATGCAAAATGCAGCTTCAAATCGAGGACACATGCCAGAGTGGTTATGTTCCATCACTTCATCCCTCCTTCATAAACTTACTAAATGTAAGTATATAGATTTTACCATATCTTTTCGGAAAAATAAAGTTTCTATCGCTACAGTATCATACCTTCATATTCTTTGTTAAGATAGAACCCAACGATAACGGAAGAGACGTTTTCAATGCGTAAAGGAGAATGAAGCAATGAATGCATCACAAGTAGAAGCGAGCAGCCCATCTCGGGTTGAACATAACCTAACAGAGCCCGTTATTGTTGTCGTTGGCAGTCTGAACATGGACCTCGTTACCGTCACGGATCATGTGCCCGATGCAGGAGAGACAGTGCTTGGCTCCTCCTTTCACACCTTCTGCGGGGGTAAAGGCGCCAATCAAGCGGTAGCGTGCGCCCGGCTTGGGGCTAAGGTGCATATGATTGGATGCATCGGCGATGACAGCTTCGGGCAGGACCTGCTTCACAATCTGGAAGCTGAAGGCATCGATTGCTCAGGCATTACTACAATTCAAGGGCAGTCCTCAGGCACAGCCGCAATCACGATCAATGAGCACGATAATCGCATCATCGTCGTCCCTGGAGCCAATGGAGAATTTACGGCCACTCTCGTCGAAAAACATAGGGAGCTGATTCAAGCAGCTGATCTCTTGCTTATGCAGCTGGAAGTGCCAATGGAAACCGTAAAAGCCGCTGCCTTCATCGCACAAGAGCATCGCGTTCCTATTATGCTTAATCCCGCTCCTGCAGCTCCACTCGATGCTGCATGGATGGAGACCATCAACTGGTTTACGCCAAATGAGCACGAGCTCTCGATCATGCTCGGTAATCAATTGAAGATGGAAACCGATTCCCCATCAGCGATGGAACACTGGGGAGCGCTGCTTGGAACTTGCCCTGAGCGAATCATCATGACAAAAGGAGCCGACGGCGCCCTATGGACAACGGCTGATGGGCAGGTTCAGCATACAAAAGGCTTAAACGTTGAGGTGAAAGATACAACCGGCGCTGGCGATACATTCAACGGCGCATTAGCTGTGTCTCTTGCTGAAGGGCGATCCTTGGAAGAAGCAGTCAAGCGTTCTGTCGCTGCTGGCGCATTATCGGTGACACGCTTTGGTGCTCAAGGCGGCATGCCAACTCGCACAGAGCTCGAAGCATTCCTGCAAACAGGAAAAACCTCTTCTTCGTCATAACCTCCAATTCATCGGTATAGATATAAGCATCTCTTGTTCAGATCTGCTTGTACAGAACGGCTGCTCTTGAAGCGAGCGAGTGTGCAAGTGATCCCATGCAGGTGAGATGCTTTTTCTTTGCCACTGCCAGAATATTCTCCATCTTAGCTATAGGCGTACCCAGGTCAAACCCCTTTCGGATAACTCTTCTTATCTCTTTTAGCCTTTACTTGTAAATCAACGTCTTCTATTGCAATCCATGACCTTCACGAGCAACTCATCGTTTCCAAATCTACTTTTAAATTGCACATTCAATTAATAGAAGCATCACTCTAGCCTCCCGAAAAATTACACATAACCGTCATATAATCCCATTTGACCTTGCCATGTATTGCATGTACAGTAATACCTGTTATTCGAGTTTGCTTTATTACCAAAAAGCGAGGAAGCATAAAAGTCAAATGTGTGAACAACTTTTCATGATTGCACCATCCCTGCTCGATCATATTAGCTAGACTCGGATGTTTGATAGACAGCTTAGAGGAGAGAGAGACATGAACCAGCACGAAGAATCACCAGAATGTTTAAAAGAAATATCATTTGGCCAAAGTCTATCGATCTTTGTCGTGACCATGAGCTGGCTGCTGCTCACCATCTTGTATTGGCATGCAGAACCTTTGATCCCGCTTCTAACGGCCGCTGTGTTCACAGGCCTTATGCTCATGAGCTTTGGCATGACGTGGGCGCAGGTTGAATCGGCTCTTATCAGAGGAGTTCAAAGCTCTGTCATGCCAGCTATCCTGCTCGTGCTTATCGGCATCTTAATTGCCACTTGGATGATGAGCGGCACAGTGCCTACCCTGCTCGTTTATGGAACATCATGGTTCCAGCCGCAATGGTTTGCATTTAGCGCACTCGTACTTACCTGCTTGGTATCGGTATGTGTCGGCAGTTCGATCACAACCGTAGGAACCTTTGGGGTTGCGCTGGTTGGCATGGCTTCCTCCATGGGACTTAATCCTGCACTCGTAGCAGGAGCAGTTGTCTCTGGCGCCTGCTTCGGCGACAAGATGTCGCCATTGTCAGATACCACGAACTTTGCCTCAGCCGTAGCCAAAGTGAACATGACTGCTCATATTCGAAACATGACGTGGACCACGGTCCCTGCCTTTTTGATCACAAGCGCTGCTTTCTTGATATTTGGCCACACCACGAATCAAGATGTCATGCAGCTCACTGACATGAAGGCGGCAATGGAGAGCGCCTACCACATTCATCCAATGGCCTTGCTGCCGCTTGCGATTGTGCTCATTGCAGCCATCTTGCGTGTCCCCATTATTCTCACCATGCTGCTTGGCATCAGTTCAGGACTTATCGTGACAGGACTCGTACAAACGAATTGGTCCGCTACAAATTGGATGCAGGTTATGCTGCATGGTTATCAGTCCAATATCACGAACGAAGCGATTGCTGCTATCGTGAACCGAGGAGGCGTGATGTCCATGATGTGGTCGATCACCTTGATTGCGACCGCCTTTGCCTTTGGTGGTCTGCTGCAGCACGGTGGTGTGATTACAGCCTTGTTCAAAAAGATCATCGCGCCCATTAAACGAAAAGAGAGCATGGTCGTCTCTACTGGTCTAAGCGCGATTGGGGTTAACCTGTTCACAGGCGAGCAGTATATGTCCATCCTGCTGCCGGGGCAAATGTTCCAAGCCGAGTATGAACGGCGCGGCATTCCCGCTCTCACATTGTCCCGAACACTTGAGGACTGCGGAACGCTCGTCAACCCACTTATCCCTTGGGGAGTAAGCGGTGCGCTGATGACAGCAGCACTTGGTATGAGCGTGCTCGAATATGCACCGTACGCTTTCTTCCTGCTGATCTCGCCGCTATGCACCTTTGCCTTCGCCCTTCTGCCAGGACTGAAGACACGTACGCTGAACAACAGCAATTAGCTGCTGCTGTTGTATCCCATGAGGCCATGCATGTGCCCGCCCAATCATTAGGAGACAAACGATATCGGTTATGTCCCGGACTAATGATTCGGCAGCCGTGCATGGTTTTTATTTTTGACACAAGGGCTGTTCAAGTTATACCAACAAAACAATTATGAACATTAATAAACCATATTGAACATAATTGAACTCTAGACTATAATGAAGGCAATCCTTACCAACTTTATTATCATTCATCATAAAAGACTCTAGGAGGTACTGTAATTATGGATATTCGTTATGCCAACAATCCACAAGATGTGAAAGGCTATGACACAACAAGACTGCGCGATGAATTCGTTATGGAGAAGCTGTTCCATGCGGATGAACTGACACTGACTTACAGCCACGCAGATCGCTTTATTACTGGCGGTGTGCTGCCGGTTCATCATACAGTCAAATTGGAAGCGGATTCAAAGGACATGGGTGCGCCCTACTTCCTCGCTCGCAGAGAGCTCGGTATTATCAATGTGGGCGGCACAGGCAGCGTTACTGTCGATGGCGAGACCTATGCAATGGCGAACAAGGACTGCTTATATGTTGGACTAGGCGCCCAAGAAGTGCTGTTTCAAAGTGAAGATGCGGCTAACCCTGCGAAATTTTATTTGAACTCAACACCTGCTCATAAGGCTTATCCGACAGCTAAATCTCCGATCAGTGAAGCAACACCGGTTCATTTGGGTTCTATTCAGTCCTCAAATGAACGCACCATTTACAAATATATTCATGAAAAAGGGATTCAGAGCTGCCAGCTCGTAATGGGCCTTACGATGCTCAAGCCAGGCAACATGTGGAATACGATGCCTTGCCATACCCATAATCGCCGTATGGAGGTTTACTTCTACTTTGATATGCCTGAGGATGCGGTTGTCTTCCACCTCATGGGCGAGCCAACCGAGACCCGCCACCTCGTCATTCGCAACGAGCAGGCGTTAATCTCCCCTAGCTGGTCCATCCACAGCGGTGTTGGCACGAACAACTATACGTTCATCTGGGGAATGGCGGGTGAGAATCAAGACTTTGATGATATGGACATGGTTGGCATGAAGGATTTACGATAAGAGGAACTACCCTTGGCTCGCATGAGCCTGAACATAAAGGAATGAAGGAAGATGTCCAACATCAAGCGGCACCAACAAATTATGGAATTACTGATTCACCACGGCGAGGTTAAAGTATCTGATCTAAGCCAGAAGCTTGATGTCACTGGCAAGACCATTCGCGGCGATTTGGAGCAGCTTGAAGAACAGGGGCTTCTAACTCGCGTCCATGGCGGGGCGATGCTCCGCAACGCAGCCGATCGCGGGATGCTCCCGCTCCAAACGCCCAATCAGCAGCATTTGAATGAAAAAGCTGAAATCGCAAGAGAAGCGCTCAAGCTTATTGAACCCCATGACATTATCGCTTTGGATGGCGGCAGTACAACCCTCGAAATGGCAAGGCTGTTAGGCGACGTCCCTGTAACCGTCATCACCAATGATCTATTCATTATTGCGGAGCTGACTCGCAAGCCTGATATTCGATTGGTTGTACCTGGAGGGTATCGCAATCGCAACCTGCTCATTGGCCCTGAGGCAAACAGCTTTATTCAGAAGCTGAATATTCAAAAAGCATTTGTCTCAGCCACTGCTATTCATCCCGATCATGGGCTAAGCATTTATACGAGCGAGCTCTATGAATTAAAGCGAGCTTGGGTAGAGAGCGCCAAGCAAGTGTTTGCTGTAGCCGATCATACGAAGTTCGACAAGGTCGCACTGCTCACCTTTGCTGAGCTTCATGAGATGCAGGCCATCCTTACAGATCATCGCCTATCCGACGATACCGCATCTCGCTATGAGGCTCATGGCGCAAAGCTCATGCTCGCAGCAAGCTCTACCTGATATCGAAGATTCTTAACGAGGAGGAAGAGACATGCAATCCGCACTCTCTTTATTTCATCTTCAAGGACGTACGGCCGTTGTAACTGGAGGAGGCGTTGGACTTGGGCTCGGTATGGCTAGAGGCCTTGCCCAAGCGGGAGCCAATCTTGTGCTCATCTCACAGCGTCCGCTGCAAGAAGATGTCAAAGCAGAACTCGCCAGCTACAACGTAAATGTCCATACGCTGCAGGCCGATCTGTCCGTGCTTGGCGACCTTGCCAAGATCGCGGAGCAGTCCGTTGCCCTTGCAGGAGGCAAGGTGGATATACTTATTAACAATGCAGGCATTATTCGCAGAACCCCTGCCGCTGATCACCCGCTTGAGGACTGGCATGATGTGCTGCGCTTGAATTTGGACGCAGCCTTCTATCTGTGCCAGCAGTTCGGCAAGCATATGATCGCTAATGGCTATGGCAAGATCATTAATATCGCATCCATGCTGTCCTATCAAGGCGGCATTAATGTGCCCGGCTATACCGCCTCCAAACACGGCATCGCTGGGATAACGAAAGCGCTCGCCAATGAGTGGGCATCTAAGGGGGTAAATGTAAATGCGATTGCCCCTGGTTATATGGCGACAGATAATACGTCCGCACTTCGTCAAGATGAGCAGCGAAGCGGTGAGATTCTAGGCCGCATTCCAGCACATCGCTGGGGAACGCCTGAGGATCTTGCCGGTGCAGCAATTTATTTGTCTTCGTCTGCTTCTGATTATGTTAACGGTCATGTATTATGCGTGGATGGCGGTTGGATGAATCGATAATCCTTGGAGGGATGAATGTCATGGAACCAATGTGGAAATCGGCATTAGACGATATTGTATCCAAAACAAAAGCGAACATTGCTAGATTCGGTAATCAATTTCCTCATGTCAGCAAAGACGACAAGTATCTGTTGAATGATAATACCGATTGGACTGACGGCTTCTGGAGCGGAATTCTGTGGCTGTGCTATGAGTATACAAAAGACCCTGTATTTGCTCAGGCTGCCTCTCAGACGGTTGACAGCTTCCGCGAGCGCCTGCAGGCAATGCGCGTATTGGATCATCATGACATCGGCTTCCTCTATTCTTTGTCCGCGAAGGCTCAATGGATGATTCAGCAGGATGAGAAAGCCAAGAAGTTGGCCATTGATGCTGCAGATGCGCTGCTCGCTCGCTGGAGAGAGGATGGCCAATATATACAAGCATGGGGTTCCAAGGGCGATGCCGTTAATGGCGGACGCATCATTATTGATTGCTTAATGAACCTCCCGCTGCTTTATTGGGCAAGCGAGCAGACAGGAGATGTTAAATATGCTGCGATTGCCCATAAGCATGCGGAGCTAAGCCGCCGTTATCTCGTTAGAGGAGACGATTCTTCCTATCATACCTTCGTATTCGATGAAGCAACAGGCGCTCCAATCGGAGGTTCCACTCACCAAGGCTATACGAACGGTTCCACTTGGACGAGAGGTCAAGCATGGGGTGTGTATGGATTTGCACTTTCCTATCGCTATACGAAGCAGGAATCATTTTTAGAGACTTCAAGACGACTGGCCCATTACTTTATCGATCATCTGCCTGAGGATCAAGTCGCCTATTGGGACTTTGATGCGCCAATAGAGACTGCAACTCCGCGTGACAGCTCTGCGTCAGCCATCGTTGCTGCGGGACTGCAAGAATTGCTTGAGCATCTGCCTGAAGATCATGTAGACCGCGAGAAGCTGACGACTGCACTGCACCAGATGGTTCATTCCCTTATCGTCAACTATTCGACTGTGAATGAGCCGGATGCAGAAGGGCTGCTTCAGCACGGCTCCTATTCGGTACAGCATGGCAACAGCCCGGATGATTATATGATATGGGGAGATTATTACTATACAGAGGCCCTGATGCGCCTTGTCACCGGAACAACAGGTTACTGGTACGAGCGTGAAGCGAAGGCTGCTTCTATCCAAGGCTAATTCGTGCATCCATGCACAACCTGACAAGTGAGTCTTGTGCGCAGCGGAAGTGAATGGCTCCTATGTCATCTAGATTGCTGCTGAGCGAGATAGCGGACTGCTATCCTGGCTTTTATACGGTTCACCACCATCACAAAGCCCCGCAGACTTGTTGTCTGCGGGGCTTCAATGTTAATGATCCACATGCAGCACCTGATATTCCTTTCGATAAGCGGTTGGCGAGTGTCCGAACGTGCGCTTGAACATTTTCGAGAAGTAAAGCGCATCCGCATAGCCTACAGAAGATGAAATCTGCTCGATCGACAGCTGAGTCGTAAGCAGCAAGGTGCGGGCCCGCTCCATCCGCAGCCGAATCAACAGTTGGATCGGCGATTCCCCTGTAATCTCATGGAACATTTTCGAAAAATAAGTGCGATGATAGCCGTACTGTTGAGCCAGCTGTTCGATCGATATCGAACTGTAATAGCGAAGCGTAATGTATCTAACTGCTTGTTCGATCTGGCGTTCAATCTCGGTTCTCACCTCAGGGTTGCTCATCCGTTCATGCTCATGGGCCTTGCTGTATTCCGCCAGCGCAATTCGCACATACCCCTCTGCCTCAAGGTCGCCTGAGAAGCCGCCTTGCTCAAGCGAGGACTGAATCCGCTCAAATAAAGTATTCAAGCGCTGATAAGACGCTGGCCGCACAATGGGACGATGCGGACCTATGCCGCTGTCTGCGAGCAGCTTCTCAGCTTGCGAGCCTCTAAGCGCGATCCAGCGATAAGCCCAAGGATCTTCGTCATCTGAAGCATAGAAGGCAAGCTCTCCCGGGAAGATAAAGAAGCTGTCCCCTTCTTGCAATTGATAGGTAGTGTCACGCATTTGGAGCTGGCCTTTTCCGGATTGTACATAATGAATCAGAATATAATCAAACATATTGGGTCCTACTGTATGAGCTTTGTCTGTTTGAGATTGACCGCTGAAAAGCACTGTAATCTCACCCTTGCTGGGTGACTCATTCATTACAATCGTTAACGTCTCTGACAATCAACACGCCCCCTTAAGCGCTTACAAGGAAGAACTATAATACAATTGTACATGGGAGCAGCTAAAAATACTACAGGAATCCATATGTCATTTAAGATTAAAAAAAGAAAAGGCGCTGCAGCATATTTTGTTCTGCAACGCCTCGGTATGAATCAAATGCGGCATCAAGCTAAGTCTATTCAGCGCGATGGATTCAAATATCCATTTATAGCCCGATAGCAGCTAGCATCTTCTTATGCATGCCCCTCCTGCAAGGTTCTCTTCTCCGCCTGCTTATGCTTAATGACTAATCCTGCTCCAATGACAGCCACAATCATGAAGATCTCGAAGCCGTATTTGATTACAGGATTCACGAAGAAGTCAGCCAAGAATCTTTCCTTCACAAACATCTTGGCTGCCGTCCAGCCAAGCACCCCTGCACCAATCGTGATAATAATAGGAAAGCGCTCAATAAGCTTCAGCACCATCGTGCTGCCCCATACCACAATCGGCACACTAATCGCGAGTCCCATCACTACGAGCAAATAATCATGCTGCGCAGCCCCTGCTACCGCAAGCACATTGTCAAGTCCCATCGCAGCATCGGCAATAATAATGGTGCGTATCGCAGCCAGTATGCTAGTCGAAGACTTCACCTCATGCTCTTTCTCGTCTGTCATCAGCTTTAAGGCAATATAGATCAGCATGAGCCCGCCGACAAGCAGGAGACCAGGAATTTGAAGCAGATATACGACTGCCATCGTGGCAAGAACACGGATGATAACAGCTCCTACCGTCCCCCAAATAATAACCTTCTTCTGGTCTTCCTTTCTCAGGTTGCGTGCAGCCAGACCAATAACAATCGCATTATCTCCAGCAAGGACCAGATCGATCATAACAATTGATAATAATGTCGTCCAAAATTCCAGTGTAAAGATTTCCATGGTATACCGCCTCCAACGTTCTGCTCCATACACGTAGCATGCACAATCTTCATCATTTCATAAAAACAAAAAGCCGTTACCCTGAGGTAACGGCACTAAAAAAGAGACCTCCCCCACGGTGGGCAAAGGTCTCGCAAACAACGAAGATGACGTTGCCGATAAAGCCGAGGATTGCGCCCGCAACTCCCGTCATGACGACTTTATCGAACTGCTACTCCCCTATAAATAATAGGTTAAGTTGTACTGATGTAGATCATAATAACATGTGTTGTCCATATTTGACAAACCTTTTTTTGGTTCTAAAATTCTAAATTTCAAGAGATGTTGATCTCCCTAAAAAATATGGTTATGATAACCATAAGAAGGAGGTTAGATACCGATGACTACGGAACTTGCTACATTTGCAGGGGGATGCTTCTGGTGTATGGTCACCCCTTTTGAAGAGCTCCCAGGCATTCAATCCATTCAATCCGGCTATATCGGAGGCCACACCGATAACCCCACATATAAAGATGTATGCTCAGAAACAACAGGTCATGCCGAAGCCGTTCAAATCCGCTTCGACCCTGAGGTATTTCCTTATCGCAAGCTGCTCGAACTCTATTGGCAGCAGATCGATCCAACAGATGAAGGCGGCCAGTTCTATGATCGGGGTCATTCCTATCGCACGGCTATCTTCTATCATTCAGAGAAGCAGCGGCAGGAAGCAGAAGCTTCCAAGCAAGAGCTTGAAGCAAGCGGCCGATTCGATAAGCCGATTGCAACGGAGATCTTGCCTGCCACAACGTTCTACCCTGCGGAGGAATATCATCAGAACTACCATAAGAAGAATCCTGCTCACTATAAGCGCTATCGCTCGGCATCTGGACGCGATGCATTTACAAAGAAGTATTGGGGCGTCTCAACTGAGCAGAAGCAAAGCCTTAAAGATTCGCTGACGCCGATTCAGTATCAAGTCACACAGGAAAATGGCACGGAGCGTCCGTTTCAAAATGAATTCTGGGATCATGGCGAAGAAGGCATCTATGTCGATATCGTCTCCGGCGAGCCCCTATTCAGCTCCAAGGACAAATATGACGCAGGCTGCGGATGGCCAAGCTTTACACGCCCGTTAAGCGCCTATCATATTGAGGAAAAACTTGACACGACCCATGGCATGGTAAGAGTCGAGGTGCGAAGCAAGCTTGGCGATTCTCACCTTGGCCATGTATTCGATGATGGCCCTGGGCCGAATGGACTGCGCTATTGCATCAATTCAGCCGCTCTGCGATTTGTTCCCGTGTCCAAGCTGGAGAGCGAAGGCTACGGCGAATACATGAAGCTGTTCTAGCCTTCGAGTCAATTAGGCTTGCTGATAGGAAGATGAGGCTTTCCCGAAAGTGTCTGCAACATATCGGTAATGACCTCCAATCATACGCGAAAGGACCTCGGCATCCACGAAGTGGTGGCCGAGGTCCTTTTTTACAATAAAATTCCGACTCGAAGTGGGACTGCTAAACAAGTGAAGGCTGGTGGTTGGTGCTTGGTACAGTCCCTATATCATTTTTTATCCGTGTAAAGCATGGCTTATCTTACTTATAATGCCTTAGCCGAAGCTCTGTTGAACAAGTACAAAAGCATTAAGGTAACGGTAACGTAAGCAATCAGCACCGGAATGACGAGCATCGTGAACCAATAAGGCGAGATCAGAGCAACTCCGAGCATAAGCAGCATCACAATCATCATGATGATAAAAGCGATGGCACGCTTCCTTGCCTGAAGAACCAAGTCGGACTCTCCTTTTTTCTCTGCCCATGCCGATAACCCTTTGCAAAGCTGCCATACAAGCCATACATTAAAGCCCGTTGTAATGATTGAGCTGATCAAGGAGCTCCAAGCGACAACATAAGGCTCCAGCGCAGCAGCTAGAATGGGAGCGATCAGATCGTAGATGCTCAGCACTAGCAGGATCGGTATCCACTTCTTCACATTAGCAAAGTGAATGGAAGTATCCGCTAACAAAAATGCGCCTCGGTAGATCAACAAGAAACCTACAATATCCGGTAAAATGTCAAAGCCAAATGGAGAGAAATCGATAAAAAACAAGATCCCCCATGAAATCAGTTGAAACCCTCTCTTTGCGGTCACGCTGTATAATCTTCCTCTCTGTCTATTTTATGTACCAAGTCAAAGAGCGATTCTTCATCAGATTGACGCTGTAACCTCATGTGAATCGAATCTACATCAGTATACATGTTCGCAGCAGGAGAAGGCAACTTCAGCTGCTTCACAGGCTGGAAATGGAATTCCCAGCATTCGGAAACAGGAAGAGAGTGCTGGAAACTAACTTTTCAAGTATAATAGGGTTGGACATACATACGTCATGACATGTGACATTCCATCTCATAGATAGCATAATTGTTCAGGAGGAAGGTTAGATATGAGTAGCATCAAGATTTTTTCAGATAGTACAAGCGACTTGCCTAAATCGATACTCGAACAATACGATATCGGCATTGTTCCCTTATATGTGACGTTTGGCGATCAGGATTATCGTGACGGGGTTGATCTCCTGCCAAAGAGATTGTATGAGCTCGTCGATCAGCACGGTGTTCTGCCAAAGACTGCCGCTCCGTCACCTGGTGATTTTGTGAAGGCTTTCGAGCCTCATGTCAAGGAAGGACGCCATATCATCTATATTGGCTTGTCTTCTCATTTGTCAGCTACCATTCAAAATGCTACGCTGGCTTCGCAGATGCTGGAGGAGGAACCAGGCTCCGTCACCGTCATAGACTCCTTGAACCTGTCAACAGGCATCGGGCAGCAGGTGTACCGAGCAGCACTGCTTGCTGAAGAAGGCCGCACCGTGGAAGAGATCGTCGTGCATATTGAAGAAATGAGAAAGCATATTGAGACAGAATTTATTATCGATACGCTGGATTATCTATATAAAGGCGGCCGCTGCAGCGGACTGCAAAACATCGTGGGCACTCTTCTTCGCATCCGTCCTGTCATCAAAGTCATTGACGGCAAGATGACACCTGCAAATCGTGTCCGCGGCAAGCGTGAAAAGGCGCTGGAGCAGCTTCTTAATAATGCCTTGGCACTCAAAGAGCAAATGGATGATGAGACGATCTTCGTCACACATTCTTTCTCTGAAGAAGATGCAGCTTATATTCAGGCTCAGCTCAAAGAGAAGACGAATGCCAAAAATGTGTTCCTATCCGATGCTGGCTGTGTTATTTCGAGCCATTGTGGAACAAATACGATCGGTATTGTGTTCGCCAAATCTTCTACAACCTAGACCACATGCGCGCTGCCTATAAGAACGCCTCTTTCCATAACGAAAGAGGCGTTTTGACGTATTCTGCATCGATGAGATTCGTAGGTGACCTATGTAGATCCACAGATGAATCACAAGACATCGGATCTACAGCGAGGTATGCTGCTCTCTTCTAACCAGCCCTTTGGATACGCCGTAAGCGAACAATAGCAGGATCAAGCCGATCAAAGCTCTGAGGAATAGGAGAACGTATTGCTCCATGCCAAGCATTTCCCTCGTTGATTTGGACAGCAGCATATTGGCTGCTTCCGGAACAACTTGAATCAAGACGACGGCCCCTATGATATGCATGCCTACTGTAAGCAGCATAACCATCCATTGTTGAGAAGTAAGATTGGACAGCCAACTCTGTTCGCTGCCTTCTTCTTGTGCGCATACAATCTGCCGTGCTAGCCTTGGCGCCATCAGCCACAAGCATAAGGACAACAATACCATAATCAAGCCTGGAACACATGCAGCTAAGAACAGTAAAGGGAACTCATGTTCAAGGCCAATGAACACATGGCCCAGTCGATTCGATTGAACATACAAGGATAATACCTCGCCCCATTTGCTGATACCCATAATCATAAGTATCACTGCGGCAACCCTTAGCAGAATAACTGTGAAATCTTGTGTTCTCATAAGAGCACCTCCTCATTTCATCAGAATATATCTCCCTCCTTATTATACATGTTTTTCCATTAAAGGAACATCATTCGTTCTCCTTCATGCTGTCCGAATGAATGCGCTTCGCTGGAATGCGAATGTCTACAGCAGTCCCGATCCCCAGCTTGCTTGCAATCTTCACGCCGTAGGCAGCGCCGTACTGCAGCTTAATCCGCTGATCCACATTGCGAATGCCATAACCTGCATTCACATGTTCTTTAGGATGGAAGATCTGATCGATTCGTTCCTGACTCATCCCAATTCCGTCATCGATAATTCTAAACAAGATGTCATCGCCATCTTTTGCAGCAACGATGCGCAGATGGATGCGATCACCACACCATGCATGCTCCAGCACATTTTCGATAAAAGGCTGAAGCACCAATTTGACGGTTTCATAAGGCCAGATGTCTGGGTGGACGTCAAACCTTACATCCATTCGCTCGCCATACTTGATCTTTTGAATCTGAAGATACGCATTAGCCTGTTCAATCTCTGTTCTGACCGGAATCATCGTCCGTCCCTCATTAAGGGTAAGACGATAGAACTTAGCAAGCTCCAGCACCATCCGCTGCAGCTTCTCCGTCTCGCCGAACTTCGCCAAGCGGTTGATGGAAGATAACGTATTGTACAAGAAGTGGGGGTTGATCTGCGATTGCAGAATTTCGAGCTCCGCTTCTTTCTTTTCGATCTGAGTCAGATACACTTCCTCGATCAGCTCGCCGATATTCTCCCCTACATCATTGAGCGCTGTAGCGATCTGGGCAAATTCATCCTTGCCGCTGTAACTGAAACGCTTGCTGAGATCTCCTTCTCTAAACGCATTCAGCACAGATACAATCTTCGTAACCCTTTTTGAAAAATACCGCGAAATGAAGATGCCTAAAAAAGTGAACACGACAAAGCAAATCAAGCAGACCATAAATGTAAACAAGCGTACCTTGAAGGTATCCTGATCAATAATCGTCATCGGCACATAAGCTTCTAGCTGCCATGGCATATCAGCAAGCTTCTCATTAATCGTTAAATAATAGCCGCTCTTCACATTCGATACATCGTCCGTTGTACGCTCGCCAGAATGATAGATTACCTTGCCCGCATCATCCTTAAGCATGAGCACGCTGCCTTTGCCTATCAGGCTGTAGTCAATGCTCTGGAACAATTCAGCCTTGCTCACGCTGATTCGGATAAAGCCGAGCTCCTCTAGATTTAGCGGATTATGATTATCAATCAATCTGCGCAAAAGAGAAATACGATTGAAAGATAAGTCTTTTCCTACTGACTGCCAGCTGATTGTCTCGCCATAGATTTCCTTAGGGAAGTTCTTATACCATTCTTTGTCTTGTATTCGGGACATTTGATACATATTATAATTGCGCCCGATCGTATCTGGATGCTCGGATTCATACACGTCATAGTAACGCTCAGGCAGACTTTCATTTTTTAAATAGATTGACATCCAAATATTTTGTCCGGTCGCATTCAATGCGGCGCTGAACTTGGGCATGATGATGTTAACCGTTCGATCGTAATTATCATAGCCCTCGCTGTAGATGCGCAGCTGTCTAGCTAGCGTGGCATCATTATAGAGCATGTCCGAGATGCGCTTCACATCCTGCAGCTTATAGTATACGTTGTCCGAAATCTGCTTCAGTGTGCTGCGCAGGTTCATCTCCGTCTGCTTGCGAATGGAATCCACGTACATCGAATGTGACACAAACCCGATAAGCAGCACCGGTATGATAATAAAGACAAAATAACTAAGCATGAGCTTGAAGCCTACTGGAATATAACGCACCTTTCTTCTTCCCGCTTCTTCCATCCTTGTATCCTCCGCTTTAGTCCCGCTTGCGATACTCCATCGGCGTCATGCCGTAGGTTTCTTTGAACTGTCTGCTGAAGTAAGGCAAATAGCGGTATCCGACCTGATTGGCCACCTCATAGATTTTGAGCGTAGGGTCCTTAAGCAGTTCCCCAGCACGTTCCATTCTCATCTGGATCAGCATTTCACTGAAGGTCTTCCCTACCTCTTCCTTAAATAGTGTGCCTAGATAATTGGGCGAAAAGGAAAATTGATGGGCGATATCCTTAAGCGTAATATTCTCATGCAATTGATCTTGAACCACGCGCAAAATCTCACGAATAAGCGGACTGTTCTTCGTGTTGTTCTTCTGATGAAGTTTCTCTGAGATCTCAAATACTTTGCGAACGAGCCATGATCGTATGTCCTGCACTGTCTCAAATTGATGTAGAATATCTAGATTCTGCAGCTCAAGCCCAATCATCTCCACAAGGTTCTCATCGATGGACTGCAGGTACTGATTAAGCTTCATCACAATGGTGACAGCTAGATTATAGATCGTAAACTTCGACTGAAGCGTTAAGACAGACTGAAACAAGTTGTCGATCTCATCATGTATGCGGACAAGTTCATAATCGGACATCGCGGTAAATAGCGCTTCTAGTCGTTGATCCAGTGTTCTCGCATCCTGCATCTCAGGCGCTTTGCGCACATCTTCATAGGCGATCACACTGCCCTTGCCAAGAAACATCTTACTGTCAACGGCTTCCAAGGCCTGCTTATATGACAGGTGCAAATATTCAAGCCCATTAACGGCAGAGCCGAGCCCAATCGTCATCGTAAAGGGGTATTTTCCCTGTAAGCGCTTATACATTTGCTCCAAGCAAGTGCTGCAAGACGTATCCTCAATAAGCAAAGCCAGCCGATGCCTGGACAGCTTGACACTGTGTTCTGCCCCAAATTGGCGGCTTAGTGTAATCATATCATTACAAAATTGGTTCAGCAGTTCTGGTATGCTCTGCTCTTCGCTCTGGTGAAGCTTCATTGCTACATCATCAAGCTCTGTAATGACGACGCGAATCGGCCAATGCAAGTCCATCAACCCATAAGATGATGCGAGCTTAACCATGCTGTGATCTCTTCCTAGATTGAATTCCCCTTCAAAAAGTCTAAGCATTAATTCATTCTTAGCCATCGGAATGAGCTGCTTGTAGTTCTCTTCTTCTTCTTTCTTCCGATGGAGCATGTCGAGCTCATCCTTCACTTTTCTAAGCGATTCAATGAGCTCCTCATCTTCCATTGGCTTTAGCACATAGCTGCAAGCATTCATGGAGAGCGCCTGCTTTACATAATTGAACTCTTGGTATCCGCTTACAAAGATCACCCGAGTATCCTGCTTCTTCTCTAGGGCGCGCCGTGCGAGCTCCAAGCCGGACATGTTCGGCATATGTACATCCGTTACTAATATATCGATCTCCTCGCGCTCAAGCACTTCACAGCCAGCAAAACCATTCCCTACGGCTCCGATGATCTCCATTCCGAGCTGGGACCACGGGATAAACTGCTTCATCCCTTCCAGATCGAGAATCTCATCATCAGCCAACAGCACCTTATACATGTAGCAGGCCACCCCTTAGATATGTGTCACCTCTATGAATCTGCGATAAAGAGGCCATATTGTCAGTATAGTATTATAGTCGTGATTTTTCTATAGCGCCTTACAGATTAAGACGAATTTGCTTTATCCTTCCTCTACAAGACCTAACACTTTATACCTAGATAGATCATGATCCCCACAAGATACTTTTGAATCGTATACGATTATCCTATCACGTTTCTCTCCTCTATCGTTATGCCAAAAATCTGCAAGTCGCTTAGGCGCCAGCATTTTCCTGTTGATAGCATGACATGGTTCTCTTCTCTTGGCAAGCTGCCAGAGTAAAATGTGAAAAAAGAGCTGTGCCTAGGACACAGCTCTGCTATTTACAGCTCAGCTCGTTTCAAACCTATTTATCTAGCAATAATCCGTCATTGAATGAATCGTAATCTGCTCTTTGCCAAGTGCCGCTGCTTGAGAATCTCTTGGCTGAAATGCCACTTCATACGGGATGCCTGGAATAAGGTCAAAGTAGTTATCGCTCATATAACCCTCAACCTCATGCTCAAGCCACACGTACTTAGCGAGCACATCCGTCATGAGTGTAAAGGTTGCGCGTTCGGCCCCTTCGACCTCGGTAATCGTAATTTGCGGCTTCATTAGCGCAAGCTCAGTTGCCGGAAGCATATAATGAAGCTTCTCATCGACGATCTCTCCATTCGATAGCAGCCTTGCCTTGAGAACAACCTGAGCAGGATCCATGCCTTCCAGCCATTCCTTGTAAACGAGTGTAAGAAGCTTCGTTGAAGCGTTGGCTTCACCGGTAACCTGGCGCTTCTCCACTCTCAAACACTCTCCATCAAAGCGATACAAGCTCCATTCCAGTTCACCATGGAACGTAGACAGAGCATCCGAACAGATGTATAGATCCGCTTGGGTATGACTGGTCCCATCAATGGACAGCATGACATCCTTGAAGCCCTTCTTCGCAAAAAACTGCATCGCCTTCCAGCGTCCGTAGTAATCAACTCCGGACCATGAGGCCACAGGCCAGCAGTCATTCAGCTGCCAATAGAGGGTCCCCATGCATAATGGCCGATGGCGACGGTGTGCTTCAATCGCTGCCTTCATCGCTTCCGCCTGCATAATTTGACTCATATAAATAAAGCCGTAGAAATCAGTCGGCAGTCTCAAATACCGTTCCATATAAGTCCGCATCTTGTCATTGCCAGAACCCGTCTTCTGATGCGCCTTCATAACCTCGCTCATCAGATCCATATCAGAAGACTCAGCATAAGCTTCAACCGTCTTCCGTTCAGGGAACGATTGGAACCCATATTCGCTCATAAATCGGCCTATCGTGACATTGTAATTCTCAATCGGCTCCAACGCGTGCCACACGCCCCAGTAATGCATATCCCCTCTTGTGGATGAGTATCGAGCATGCTGGGATGCATCTCCTGTTATGTCCTCCATCGGCGAAGAAGCCCAATAATCGGTATGCGGCGCATAGGCTGCGACCACTTCAGGAAGCAGCTGATGGAAGATACGCTCATACGCCGTCCACATCTCCTCGCGCTGCGCTTGCGTATAATTCTGCTTCCATCCCCAGCCAAGCTTCTCTTCATAATGGCCCCATGCCACATCTATCTCGTTATTGCCGCACCAAAGGGCAATACATGCATGATTACGGAGCCGCTTCACATTGTACTCCGCTTCCAGCCTTACATTTTGCAGGAACGCCTCATCCCCTGGATACATGCTGCAGGCAAAGAGGAAGTCCTGCCAGACCAGAATGCCATGCTCATCGCACAGATCATAGAATAGATCAGGTTCATAAATGCCGCCTCCCCATACGCGCAGCATATTCATATTAGAAGCGACAGCCGTCTTCACTTCATACCGATAACGCTCCTCTGTAATATCAGGAAGGAAGCTGTCATTTGGTATGTGATTGGCGCCTTTCGCAAATACTGGCACTCCATTCAGTTCAAAGTAGAAAGAAGTCCCATAGGAATCTTCTTCACGTACTAAACGTATCTGTCGTAATCCTACCTTCACTTCGCTTCTAGCCACTGTATTGCCTTCAACCACCAATTGCGCTGTGAACGAGTAGCGGTGTGCCTCGCCTAATCCTCGACTCCACCATAGCTTGGGCTGACTGATGACAATTGAAAGTGAACGCGCGTTTATTCCAGGCAATAAAGAAACCTTGCTCTCCCACACTTGTTCGCCATTCGATAAAAGGATAACACCGTCGCACGCCACCTCGGACTCGATCTCTAGATGAGCAGCCAAGTTTGCCTGTTCTTGAGTAACCCTCACCTGCTCCACATAAAGATCTTGAATACGAGCACCTTTCCAGCCTTGCAAATAAACGTCACGCCATATCCCGCTCGTAACAAATCTCGGTCCCCAATCCCAGCCATAATGATAGGGCGCCTTGCGAGCATATACGCTTAAGTGATGCTCTCCAATCTCCCCCAACTCGGATTGGTCATTCGCGGCCGGAAAATTGTATCCGCGCTTCTCTACCTTAGGCATGTCCTCTCTGATTGGGGAGCGGAAACGAACTTGGAGGGTGTTATGCGAAGGTTTAAGATAAGGCTTCACATCCACAACCCATCTCAGGAACATATTATTGGTGGACAGCACCCGTACACCATTCACCTCAATATCCGCATAGGTATCTAGTCCTTCAAAGACCAGCTCAAGATTAGACATCGCGAGCAGCGTTTCCTCAACTTCAAAATGGGCTTCATATTCCCAATCCTTCTTATCCATCCACTGCAGTCGATGCTCATTCGTTCCTTTGAATGGATGTGGAATTCGACCGTGCCGGAGCAGATCTGTATGTACCGTTCCAGGCACTTTCGCCGCTAGCCACTCTTCATCATCGCAAGCCTTGAATGTCCAGTCGGTTAATTGCATGATTCGTCTGTTCATGGCATCCTCCATACCTTATGTAAGCGTTAGACTTCAACCTATATACTACCGAAATCCAGCTAAAATAGAAACCGGGAGAAGTGAAAAAATCACTTCTCCCGATTCTTGATGCCGGTTATTATTGACCAGCAATTTTCTTTTTGTTTTCCTGCCATCTTTCTGTCTTGAAGTCAAGCAGTTTTTGATAATCGTTCGTCATTGCATCTTCTTCTGCTTTCTTCAAGATTGCTTCCACATCTGCATCGGACTTCGCATAGATCGCTGCTGCGCGTGCTTGGAGATAAATCTCGTCGATACGCTTCGCAATGATACCTAGATCCGTGTTAGGTACTGGATTCAGGTTAATGAATTCGGTAGCATTCGATTGTGTCTTCCAAGTTACATCATTTTGCCATTTTGTTACCCAGTTGCGCTGCTCTTCTGGCAATGTCGCATCGAAGTCAGCTTTTGTACGGTCTGCAAATACTGTATTTCCTACCCAAGCAAAGTTCGTCGATACACCTTGGTACTCAAGCAAGCCAGCTGAATCGTTAATGTATTCTTCGGTGAAGATTGGTGTAATGCCGTCTTCTTTCAGACCTTTCCAGTACTTTCCTTCTGGACCCCAGAAGTTGATTGTTTGGCCTTCCGGACCAGTGAACCAATCCAAGAATGCGAAGATTGCTTCAGGATCTTCAGCTGCTTTCGTAATAACGGCTACGTTCCAACCCAATGTTGTATACGTACCTGGGAAGATCTTGTTCTTATCCAAGCCTTCTTTGTGAATCGGCCATACCATGAAATAACCGGCATCTGGATCTTTCTTCACAAGCTCAGGATGAGCCTTTTGTGCGATATCTGTAGGGCTTGCACCTGCATAAACCGCAACATTGCCTGTCATAACAGACTCCGTAATTTGGTCAAGCGTCTGCGTGAATGCATCCTGTGTAATCAGCTTCTCGCGGAACAACTTGGATGTATACTTCATCGCCTCAACGAATTGTGGATCAGCAAAGATCGAAGTCAGCTTATCGCCGTTAGGGACAGCACGCATGCCAGGGAACTTGTGATCGTTCTCTTTGAATGCAGAGTACAATACATCGATACCTTGACCATCATTCGCCAAGCCTGGCTGATACGGAATAACTTTAGGGAACTTCTCTTTTACAAGCTTCAAGTAGTTGTAAAGATCATCCGTCGTTTCAAGCTTCGGAGAGCCAAGATCTTTATAAATTTTGCTGTTAATGACATAACCTGCGTTACCATTCGGCTGGTTTGTATACCAGTTCGGGAAGCCATACAGATGGCCGTCTTCAGCGCGAAGAATATTGATTCCAGCGTCGCCAAGCCATTGCTTCAGGTTAGGGTACTTCTCAATATACTCATCCAGCGCAACGAGAAGACCTGCTTCACGAAGTCTTTCGAAGTCCGCTGCGCGGTCCAGCCAGATGACATCTGGAAGCGCATTGGTTGCAATCATCGTATTCAGCTTCGCTGCAGGATCGCTTCCTGCGCTGATTGCTTTAACTGTAACCTTTTTGTTGTCTTGAATCCACTTCGTACCGACATCCCCACCCCAAGGAGGCATGGTGTACCAGCTATAGTGACCATAAAGGGAAAACTCAAGCGGTTCCTTGCCTAGCTCATACAGCTTTGGTGCATTGTCAGTGCCTGTTTCTTCTTTTGACGCGTTTTCTGTGTTTGTCTTCGTTCCATTACTGGAGCTTCCGCTATTGCTGCCTGAACAAGCTGCTAGGAATGAAGCCGTCATTAAAATCGTGATGAGCGTTAAAAATAATGACTTTTTAAACTTCATCTAGATTAAACCCCTCTCTCATGATTTATATATGGTTAAAAGCTAAGTGCTTTGAACCCTTGTTCAGACGTACGCGCAAATAACTGTTAAGCAAGCGATCTGCGGTACCACTTACAGAAAAACGTGATGAAACGTGGACTACTCTTTTAAAGATCCAACAAGTACCCCTTTAACGAAGTACTTCTGAACGAATGGGTACACACAGATGATCGGGATCGTGGCCACCATCATCGTAGCCATCGTTAAGGATCGGCTGGTGACGCTCTTCATTGCGTTCAGCTTCGATTGAGCAAACGAATCAAGATTGGCCGTCTGTTCGGATACGATATTCGAATCGAGGATTTGACGCAAAATGGTCTGAATCGGCAGCAAATTCTCGTTCGATACATAGATAGAAGGCGCAAACCAGTCATTCCAGTGGGCAATTGCGGTAAACAAGGACAGTGTCGCGATGACTGGACCGGACAGCGGGATAACAATTCGGAAGAAAGTCCCCCAGTTGCCGCAGCCATCCATCTTGGCCGATTCCTCCAGACCTGCAGGCAGGCCTCTAAAGAACGTTCGGAAGATAATCATATTCCAGACACTGATTAACCCTGGGATAATGTATACCCAGAACGTATTTACCAAGCCAAGTCCACGGATCAAGAAGAACGTTGGGATCAAGCCGCCACCAAAGTACATGGTGATGATACACATGATCATGTAATATTTCTTCCCGATCAGGTCAGCTTTGGACATTCCGTATGCGAAGATTGCTGTACACAGGATCGCACCAATCGTACCGGCAATGGTTCTTAAGACCGATATGACAAACCCTCGCATCAGTCTTTCATCCTTAAATACAACCGCATAATTCTCAAAGGTAAATTCACGAGGCCAGAATGTGATGCCTCCCATGGAAGTATCGGTTCCCTGATTGAATGAGATGACCAAGCCATTCCAGAATGGATAGAACGTTGAGAAGCCAAGCAAGATTAGGAACGTATAAATGAATACAATCATGATACGATCCCCAGTTCCAAGGCGAACCACATCTATCCCTCCTTCCGTATAGTATCGTATCTTACCATAAGCTGTTGCCAGATCTTCGAGCGACTGTATTCGCGATGGTCAGCAGGATAACCCCAATGATGGATTTGAACAATCCAACAGCTGCACCATACGAGTATCGATAATCTTGCAAGCCTACCCTATACACAAAGGTATCGATGACATCGGATACAGGTCTGATGATAGGGTTTTTCGCCAGCAGCAAGATATCCTCGAAGCCTGCATTCAACAAGTTACCGATGGCAAGAATCATAAAGATAGATACTACCGGCATAATGCATGGAAGCGTAATCAAATAAATTTGTCTAAAACGGCTCGCTCCATCCATGGAAGCGGCTTCATAAAGGTGAGGGTCTATGCCCGCAATCGCTGCTAGATATACAATGGATCCAAATCCAATTTCTTTCCAAACATTAGTCGTGATGAGAATGCCCCAGAAGTATTCGGGTATCGACAAGAAGTTAATGGGTTCGTCTATGAGGTTTAAAGATTCTAGGAGAATATTGACGCTGCCGCTTTCTGTGGAGAGTAGTGAGATAACAAATCCGGCAACGATGACCCAAGACAAGAAGTGTGGTAAGTAGCTGACGGTCTGAATGACGCGCTTGAAAAACATTCGATTGACTTCGTTGAGCATGAGAGCAAGGATGATAGGGGCTGGAAAGCCAATGCAGAATTTCAGAAGTGAGATGACTAAGGTGTTGCGCATCACATTGAAGAATGCTGGGTCTTGAAAAAACAGTTCGAATTGCTTTAAGCCCACCCATGGGCTGTCAAAGTATCCTTTAAAAATATCGTACTCCTGGAAAGCCATAATAACGCCGTACATGGGAATGTAATTGAAGACAAAGATGAAGGCTAACGCAGGAAGCACCATGAGTTGAATATCAATCTGTTGAAAGAATCGCTTGATCAGCGGCTTCTCCTTTGACTTTGGCAGATGTTCATTCTCTAGTGAAACTTGTGCCATGTCGTTCCTCCTTTGAGCTGCACATTCTATTCAGTTTAATCGCGATAACTTTTGTACCAACCACATCCTCCTACCCAAGCCCTATTGCAATCTGTGTTGTTCAGACCAGAGCTGTTATTTTCTGTATTTACTATACATTCATCATAAACATGTAGACTTGACATGGGAATATGCTCAATCAACGAAAAATTATACAATTCAACGAAATGCCAATATATTCTTAAATCATTTTAAGGTTTGTCCCTCTTTTTTTGAGTAAAACTCTGCCGAAATGTGACACCACTCGTCAGATTCCGGCTCCATTCGCTTACGATTTCCCAGCCAGCTTTTTCTTGTTTGCCTGCCATCTTTCTGTCTTATAATCAAGCAGCTGTTGATAGCCCGCCTCCATCGATGCCGTCTCCGCTTTTTTCAAAATAGCTTCCACCTCTTCATCAGATTGTGCATAGATGGCCTCGGCCCTTGCTTGCAAATAAATTTCGTCGAGGCGCTTGGCTGTCATGCCGAGATCCGTGTTAGGCACCGGGCTTAAGTTAATAAATTCTGTCGCATTCGCCTGCGTCTTCCATGTAATATCATGCTGCCATTTGGTCGTCCAGTTGCGCTGATCCTCTGGCAAGGTGGCATCGAACTCGGCTTTGGTCACATCCGCAAATACGGTGTTTCCAACCCACATCAGTTTGCTGGAAACGCCTTGATACTCTAACAGCCCGGCAGCATCCATGATGTAATCCTCGGTAAAGATCGGTGTTATGCCATCCTCTTTGAGTCCTTTCCAATACTTGCCCTCAGGGCCCCAGAAATTAATCGTTTGTCCTTCTGGTCCTGTGTACCAATCTAAAAAGGCAAAGATCGCCTCAGGATCCTCTGCCGCCTTGGTAATGGCTGCCACATTCCACCCAAGCGTGGTGTAGGTTCCTGGGAAGATTTTATTTTTGTCGAGCCCTTCTTTGTGGATCGGCCAGATCATAAAGTAGCCGCCATCAGGATCGTTCTTAACAAGCTCTGGATGAGCCTTAGAAGCAATATCAGTCGGGCTTGCTCCTGCAAATACAGCAACATTGCCGGACATGACTGTCTCTGTAATCTGATCAAGCGTCTGGGTAAAGGAATCCTGCGAGATCAGCTTCTCGCGGAACAGCTTGGATGTATATTTCATCGCCTCGATATAAGCAGTGTCAGAATAGATAGAGGTTAATCGATCTCCAGTGGGCACAGCTCGCATCCCAGGATACTTATGATCGTTCTCCTTGAAGGCAGAGTACAAGGTGTCGATGCCTTGACCATCTGCAGCGAGCCCTGGCTGATACGGAATGACGCTAGGAAATTTATCTTTGACAAGCTTCAAATATTGGTACAGGTCCGCTGTCGTCTCAAGCTTAGGTTCGCCAAGCGCCTTGTGTATCTTTCTATTTACCACATAGCCGGCATTGCCAAATGGCCGATTGGCATACCAATTAGGGAAGCCATATAGATGACCGTCCTTAGCACGGAGAATGTTAATGCCTTCGTCACCCAGCCATTGCTTCAAATTCGGGTACTTTTCTACATATTCATCAAGGCTAACCAGAAGTCCCGCTTCACGAAGCCTTTCGAAGTCAGCGGCGCGGTCTATCCAGATGACATCTGGCAAGTTATTCGTCGCAATCATCGTGTTCAACTTGGCTGCTGCATCATTGCCCGCATAGATCGGCTTCACGGTCACCTTTTTATTCTCCTGAATCCACTTGGAGCCTGCGTCTGCGCCCCATGGCGGCATCGTGTAAGAGCTGTAGTGACCATAAAACGTGAATTCGAGCGGATCTTGCCCTAGCTCATACAACGTCTCGTTGATTGTGCCCACTTCCATATTATGATCAGGATTTGAGTTCGGATTTGGCTTCGTGTTGGTCAAGGTCGAGCTGCTGTCTGAGCAGGCTGTCAGCAATGAAGTGGTCATTAACAGTAAGGCTAGAAGCAAAAATAATGACTTTTTATCCTTCATTTGATTTAACCCCTCTCAAGATTTTTTATGGTAACAAGCATGGGGCTCTATACCCGTGACAAAAACAGACAAGGTAACTAGATTAGCAAAAATATGGCAGTAATTCAAGTATCTTTATCATGCTCGAAATGACTGCATCGGCCGCAGACTCGTATCCATCCTCATTCAACAAACTCCACAAAAAAAGAGAGCCATCGGGGAACTTGTCCCCGTGACTCTCTTCGCTGAATAACGCGACTTTTACAAAACGCGCTGTATTCGATTAGTTACCAGCAATTTTCTTCTTGTTTTCTTCCCACTTCTTCGTTTTGAACTCCAGCAATTTGTCGTAGCCAGCTGCTGCAGCATCTGCTTGCGCTTTGTCCAAGATCGAGATGACTTCCTCATCGGATTTAGCGTAAACAGCTTGCGTACGAGCCAATTGGTAGATGTCTTCAACACGTTGCTGAATCATACCTTCTTCAGAGTCCGGAAGCGGATTCAAGCTGATGAACTCTGTAGCATTGGATTGAGTCTTCCACGTAACTTCACTTTGCCAGCGAGTAGACCAGTTGCGCTCTTCTTCAGGAAGTGAATCTTCAAACTTCGCTTTTGTACGGTCAGCAAATACCGTGTTACCTACCCATGCAAGGTTGGTAGACAACTGCTGATACTCAGCCAAGCCAGCAGCATCTGTTACGTACTCTTCTGTGAATTTAGGTGTGATGCCGTCATCTTCATAGCCTTTCCAGTACTTTCCTTCTGGACCCCAGAAGTTGATTGTTTGACCTTCTGGACCTGTATACCAATCAAGGAATGCATAGATGGCTTCAGGATTTTCTGCTGCTTTTGTAATTACAGCTACGTTCCAGCCTAAAGTGGTATACGTACCAGGGAAGATCTTATCTTTGTCGAGACCTTCTTTGTGAACAGGCCAGATCATGAAGTAACCGCCATTAGGATCAGAAGCTGCAAGTCCAGCATGTGCTTTCATCGCAATCTCGGTTGGGCTCGCAGAGGCGAATACAGCTACGTTGCCTGTCATGACTGATTCTTCGATTTGATCCAACGTTTGTGTAAAAGCATCCTGTGTGATCAGTCTCTCACGGAACAGCTTCGCTGTATACTGCATCGCTTCACGGAATGCTGGATCTGTAAAGATGGATGTAAGCTTGTCCCCTTCTGGAACCGCTCTCATACCAGGGTACTTGTGATCGTTCTCTTTAAATGCAGAGTAGAGAATATCCATGCCTTGTCCGTCTTTTGCCAAGTGAGGCTGATAAGGGATCACGTTAGGATACTTTTCTTTTACCAGCTTCAAGTAGTTGTACAGATCATCTGTCGTTTCAAGCTTAGGAGATCCAAGCTCTGTGTAGTATTTCTTGTTTACAACATATCCCGCATTACCGTTCGGCTGGCTTGTGTACCAGTTCGGGAATCCATAGAGGTGGCCATCTTCTGCACGAAGAATATTCGCTCCCTTGTCCCCGAGCCATTCTTTAAGGTTTGGATACTTGTCAAAATACTCATCAAGCGGAACCAGCATGCCAGCTTGACGCAAACGCTCCAGGTCAGATGCGCGATCGAGCCAGATGACATCCGGCAAATCATTCGTGGAGATCATCGTATTGAGCTTTTGTGCAGCGTTGCCGCCCGAGCTGATCGCCTTAATGTTTACTTTTTTATTGTCTTGAATCCACTTGGACCCTTCATCATCTCCCCATTGAGGCATCGTATACCAGTCATAATGACCGTAGAACGTGAACTCCAATGGCTCTTTTCCTAATTCATACTTGTCTGATGCTGTTGTTTCCGTTTCCGGCTTGCTGCTTGATCCCTCAGGTGCAGACTCTTTAGATGTGTTATTGCTTGAACAAGCGGCCAGGAAGGATACTGACATCAATACCGTGATAATGGTCAGCAGTAAAGATTTTTTAACTCTCATGTAGACAACCCCTCTCTGTTGTTGAAAAATTATATGGTTAAAGCGTATCGCTTTATACCCGTAATGGGTGGCAGGAAACACTGCTGAAGCGTTGCCTGCCAAATCGAGATGCAAGCCGTTCCTACTCTTTCAAGGAACCAACCAATACACCTTTTACGAAGAACTTCTGAACGAATGGATATACACAGATGATCGGCAGAGTTGCAACCATCATCGTCGCCATCGTCAATGAACGGCTCGTTACTGACTTCATCGAGCTCAAACGGCCTTGTGAAGCAGAGTCAAGGTTCGCCAGCTGCTCGGACATAATATTGGAGTCCAGAATCTGCTTCAAGATGGTTTGGATCGGGAGCAAATTCTCATTTGAAATATAAATTGCAGGTCCGAACCAATCGTTCCAGTGCGCGATCGCAGTGAACAAGGACAGTGTTGCAATAACAGGTCCGGATAACGGAATGACGATTCTAAAAAATGTGCTCCAGTTGCCGCAGCCATCAATCTTGGCAGATTCCTCAAGACCAGCCGGAAGTCCGCGGAAGAAGGTGCGGAAGATGATCATATTCCATACGCTTATCAACCCTGGGATAATAAATACCCAGAAAGTGTTTGTCAAGCCAAGGCCGCGAATAACCATAAATGTTGGAATGAGGCCTCCGCTAAAGTACATCGTAATGATACACATGATCATGTAGTATTTCTTACCCATCAATTCTTTCTTCGACATGCCGTATGCGAATACCGAAGTACATAAGATGGCTAATACTGTACCTACGACTGTTCTAAGCACGGAGATCATAAAGCCATTGATAATGCGTTGATCCTTAAACACGATCTCATAGTTCTCAATTGTAAATGCTCGCGGCCAGAATGTAATGCCGCCCATCGATGTATCTGCACCCACGTTGAATGAAATGACTAGCGCATTCCAGAATGGGTAAAAGGTTGCGAAACCTAATAGGATCAAGAATGAATAGATAAAGATATACATTACGCGATCCCCAGCTGAATATCGTTTCATCGGTCATACCCCTTTCTTCATGAAGTCTCGATTACCATAAGCTGTTGCCGGATTTGCGTGCGACAGCGTTCGCAAAGGTGAGAAGCATCACGCTGATAACCGCTTTAAATAATCCGACTGCTGTTGCGTAGGAGTATCGATAATTCTGGAGACCGACCCTATATACATAGGTATCAACGACATCCGACACCGGTCGAAGAATCGGGTTCTTAGCTAAGAGCAAGATATCTTCGAAGCCTGCATTCAACAGGTTGCCGATTGCCAGAATCATGAAGATTGTTACGACTGGCATAATCGAAGGCAAGGTAATCAGGAAGATCTGCTTGAATCGACTAGCGCCGTCCATCGAAGCTGCTTCATATAGATGCGGATCAATTCCCGCAATAGCTGCCAGATATACGATGGAGCCAAATCCGATCTCTTTCCATACATTCGTTGTCACGAGTATCGTCCAGAAGTATTCTGGAATGGACAAGAAGTTAACCGGTTGATCGATCAGGTTAAGCTTCTCAAGCAGGATGTTCACGCTGCCGCTCTCTGTGGAGAGAAGGGAGATGACGAATCCGGATACGATAACCCAAGACAAGAAGTGAGGCAGATAACTGATCGTCTGAATGATTCGCTTGAAGAACATGCGATTGACTTCATTCAGCATCAGTGCAAGCAGGATTGGCGCTGGGAAGCCGATACAGAACTTCAGCAACGCAATCACAATGGTGTTGCGCATAACATTGTAGAACTCAGGTGATGCGAAGAACGTTTCAAAATGCTTAAAACCGGCCCAAGGACTTGCGAAAAACCCTTTGAAAATGTCGAAGTCCTGAAAAGCCATGAGCACGCCGTACATCGGGATGTAGCTGAAGACAAAGATAAGCAACAAGGCTGGAATAACCATTAATTGAATATCGATTTGTTTGATAAAACGCTTCAGTCCACTGGCTTCTTTCCCTTTAGGATTCCACTCTTTTTTTACCGATACTTGTGCCATATCTATCCCCCTTAATCTTGAAGTAATAAGATGACGCGAAGGTCTAGAGGCCGCAACCTACACCATCCACTGTATGGCGCGGTTATGTAGGTGCTTGGCTGCTTGATCGTCTCTCTGTAACTTAATTTTATTTTGATAGCGTTTACAAGGATAGGTGCTTAAACAACGAAAAATGATACTATTCCACGCACTTAAAGAAAAATCGACATTTTCTAACATATATGTCATGTCTTTTTTTATTTTAAGCTGTCATAATTTGTATGTTAATCTTGTTTCTTTCTATTTTCTACTGCCCTTCTTATCGATCAGCTGTTTAAAAAAAGTCAAAAATCGTTTATGCTGATCATGAGTTTTATGTATGACATATAGATGGAGGTAACCAATGAGTGTACATATTGAAGCAAAACAAGGCCAAATTGCAGACAAGATTCTGCTTCCTGGCGATCCTCTGCGCGCTAAGCACATAGCAGAGAATTTCCTAGAGCAGGTGGAATGCTACAATCAGGTGCGTAATATGCTTGGCTATACAGGACTTTATAAAGGAGAGCGTATATCTGTTCAAGGAACGGGCATGGGTATCGCGTCCTTTTCGATCTATGCAACCGAGCTTATGAAGGACTATGAGGTTCAAACCCTCGTTCGCGTGGGCACATGCGGTGCTATCCAAGAGGATGTCAAGGTTCGCGATGTCTTGATTGCCCAGGCGGCAAGCACCGATTCATCCATCATCTCGCATGTCTTCCCTGGGATCGCCTTCACGCCGATTGCTGATCACGATCTGCTTCATGCGTCTTATGTGGCAGCGCAAGAACGCAGCATTCCTGTTCGCGTAGGCAATGTCTTCTCTACGGATTACTTCTATAATGAGCGTCCAGAGATGACGATGAAGCTCGGGCAATACGGAGTGCTCGCTGTAGAGATGGAGACGGCTGGACTGTATACGCTTGCTGCCAAGTACAAGCGCAAGGCGCTGTCCTTGCTTACGGTAAGCGATCATATCGTGACTGGAGAGGAGACAACTCCACAAGAGCGTCAAACGAGCTTTAACCAAATGATTGAGGTTGCTCTTGATACGATTGTGAAGTTCTAGCTAGTACCCTAAAAAGACTCTAATAAAAAGAAGACCACGGACAAGTGACCACAGGAATTCTATTCCTGAATGTGCACGAACGCATGGTCTTCTTCTTTTTCATTCCTAATATTAGTTCTGTGATTCCTTCTCACCCTGAAGCATCGGCTCATACATCATTAGCGCATGATTCTCCGCCACCTGCTCTTCCTGCAGCAATTCCCCATCCATCGAATAGGTCATCTGTATTAATTCGTTATGACGCATATACTTGCCCCATGCCTCTAGCGTAATGCGATGATTGCGCTCCATGATCTTGTATTGGTGGATTGGGCCTGATGTCGAGCGCCACTGTCCGTACAGATTGACATCATCCATATGAAGCACAAGCTGAAATGGCTCGTTGGTTGGATTCATTATCATAAGATCCAAGTAGTTGTAAGCACATGTAGCGCCGCTCCCGAACGGTTGATTGCGGCTGGCGTCTGGAAACACGTCATAGGAATGCCGATACCGCTCGATCACCTTCAATGGCGTATGCAGCGTAATCCAATAGATGAGGTTAGAGAGCTGACATAATCCTCCCCCTACCCCAAGCTGCATGGAACCGTAGAACAGGATCATTCCCTCTTGATAGCCTTTTCTGCGCGTGGGTTTACCAATTCTTCTCCAATAGGATAGAACTTCTTCTGGTTGAATAACGACGCCGTTCAAATGCTGTATAGCCAACTGAAGGTTATGCACCTTCGCCTCTTGAATGGACATATCCACATTGTGAAGCCTGCGATACAGCGGTGTATGATGCTCCGCGTGCAGGTACGGCAGCTTGTCTAATTGCTTAATGGATGCAAATTGCTCTCTCATTCTCCACCATTTGAACCTTCTACGGCATCGATAATAGAGCTTGCCAAGCCACAACCTCAGCTTGGATCTGGTAATCGGTTTATAACGCTTAGTTGCCTGCATATACATCCCCTCTATTTGATTAGTGGTCTGCCGCTTCCATGCTGCGAATACAAGGAAATAGAAATAAACAATGCAGCAGATTGCTATGGTTTGAGCCGTATGGTATAGTGAATTCCTGTTTCATTTTCCATATGCTTGCGATCATCGAGACTGCATGTAATCTTAGGAGGTAACTGAAATGACAGGAGAACGTTTTCAAAGTGCCTATCAAGAAGAAGAAGCCCGACTTGAAGAGACACTTCTAGAAATGAAGCAGCAGTTCGAGCACCTGCAAGCCATTCCGGTCTATCGCGGCTCAGACTTTACCGAGCAAGTGCTTGAAGACAATCGAGAGCTGCGAAGACAGCGATTGAAGCGAGCCGTCAAGGAGCCATACTTCGGCAGAATGGATATTCAAGAGGACACCAGCTCCGCTGCCGTGGCCCTCTATATTGGCAAGCAAGGCATCGATTCAGATGCAATGAGCATCGAAGAAGAAGGCTTCCCAAAGAATCATGTCCACTATCCGATGGTAATTGACTGGCGTGCTCCAGTGGCCAGCATGTTCTATTCCTTCACAGGTGGTGTAGAACCTGCCGCCTATGAAGCACCGGACGGCACCTACTCAGCAGAGGTCCATCTGAAGCGCAACCTTGTGATTCGCAATGAAGAGCTCCAGCGTGTCGTCGATACGTTTAATCGCGAGCAAGGCGAAGAGCATGTCACAGACGAATTTCTTGTCTACCGCCTCGGCGAGAATAAAGATAATCGATTGCGAGATATCGTCTCCACCATTCAAGCAGAACAAGATATTATTATTCGCTCCCATAAGAACAAGGCTCTCTTTATCCAAGGGGTCGCAGGCAGCGGCAAGACCACAGTCGCCCTTCACCGCTTAGCCTTCCTGCTCTATCAATATCAAGAGCAATTGAAAGCGGAACGCATGATCATTTTTGCCCCTAACCGGATGTTCCTTAACTATATTAGCGATGTGCTGCCAGAACTAGGCGTTGGGAATATTCAACAGCGCACATTTTCAGACTGGGCGCTTGAGCTTGCAAAGCTCGATGACAGCATCATCCTTACCTCTTCTTTGGAGGAGATTGAGCGCTGGTATGGCTCTCTAGACGCAAGGCCTGCAGACAGCAGCTCAAGTTCAGGCAGAATCAAGGGCTCCCTACAATGGAAGGAACGACTCGATCGATATGTTCAGCACTGGGTCGAAGAGGCCGTCCCTGAGCAAGACTTCATCCCGTGGGAAGGAGCAGCCCTGTCTCATGACATGATTGCTCATTGGTTCAATGAAGAATACCGTTCCTATGAGCCCGCCAAGCGCATACTGCGTGTTCAAGCGAGAATACAGCGCTGGCTTGAGATGGAGCTTAAAAAAGAAAGAAGCCGGACTCTGCTAAGCGAGAAAAAGAAAAAATCTTCGCAAAAGCTGAAAACATTTATGAAAAAATGGCCGAAATCCGAGGTCATAGAGTTGTATAAGGCCTTTCTGCAAGCAGATGAATACAGCGATCTCCTTCCAGCTAAGCTTCGAAAGAAGACCATTGCCGAACTGAAGAAAGCCGTCGTTCAGCAGGAGGACTTGGCTTCTCTTGTGTACCTCTATATCGGCCTGAATGGTGTAGAGTCCAACCAACGCTTCGACCATATTGTGATTGATGAAGCGCAGGATTTCTCGCCGCTGCAAATTGCGCTGTTGGATCAATTGACGAAGAACCACTCCTTCACGATCCTGGGTGATCTGTCACAAGGCATTCATGCCTATGCAGGCATAGAAGATTGGCAGGAAATGATGGAGCTCTTCTCAACGGACACGAGTTCCTATCATGCTTTGACACGAAGCTATCGCTCCACGATGGAGATTATCCATTTTGCCAATCAGATTCTAGAAAGAGGAATGAAGACCGCGCTGCTCGCAGAGCCTGTGTTCCGGAGTGGACACAAAGTCGCTGTCGTTCACCTGCAATCACGCCTTGAGGAGTGGCTGCAAGCAGAGATTGTCCGCCACCAATCGAGCGGGTACCAGACAACGGCCATCCTGACCCGTACGATGGAGGAAGCAATTGATTGGCATGAACGCCTGCTTGCGGCTGATATACCTGCTCATCTGATCCAAGGCAAGGAACAGCAATACGAAGGAGGAATCTCTGTGCTCCCTGTATACTTATCCAAGGGACTTGAGTTCGATTCAGTCATTCTCCTTCATGTCAATGAGTCTCACTATCATCTGAACCCATTGGAGGCGCGACTCCTTTATGTTGGCTGTACACGCGCGCTTCATCAGTTGACTCTGCTCGTAGACGGGGTACTCACACCGCTGATCGCAGAAGATTGCAGCGATTGGGCAGACCATCTCGCCCCAACGCTGTAGCCCATTCATGCTCTATTCATATAGACGCTAAACAGCTGAGATCTGCGGATCTCAGCTGTTTAGCGCTGCACTAGTCCTCCAGCACTCTTTTAAACTGAAGCACACAAGTTGTCCCTTCTCTTGGCCTGCTGTAATAGGAGATCTTGCCATTCATCGCACGTATCGAACTTACAACGACCATAAGACCTAAGCCGGTGCCCTTCTCCTTTGTCGTATAAAAAGGCATGCCAATTCGCTTGATCTCATATTCTGACATGCCAACCCCCGTATCTTGAATCTGAATATGTACGCCATCATTATCACACCATGTCGATACCCGAAGATAACCTCCCTCAGGCATGGACTCAATCGCATTCTTCATAATGTTCAGAAGACTCTGCTGAAATTTCTTCGTGTCTCCCTTAACATAGACAGGCTCTGACGTATAATGCTTAATTTGAAGCTCGACCTTGGATAGAACACAAAGCGGAGAAACCATCGAAATTAAAGAATCGATCGCTTCCTGAATATGTACTTGGTCATGATTCTTAACCGTCGGCTTAGCAAAGTTCAAATAATCCGTAATAATGGCGTTCGCCTGATCAATGCCTTCTAATGCAAAGCTGCGATACTTCTCCAACGCATCCTGAGAAAGATTATCATTGCGCATCAGTTGAAGAAATCCGTGCGCCGTCGTTAAGGGATTGCGAACCTCATGAGAGATCGAAGCGGCAAGCTGGCCGATGACCTGATACTTCTCTGCATCATAAAGCTCCTCTCGAAGCTTCTCTTGATTTTTGACATGATAGTAAATATAGCTTACAAGCATCGTAGAGAGGTAGGTCCCTATAACCATTAATCCTACCGGACTACCCTTAAGAGCGTCCCAGTCTTCATAACAGAGTAAAAAGACGAGCAGGTATACCGTGGTTAATGTAAACGCAAGCAAATTAATCTGTAAAAAAGTGCTTCGCTCAACCTGGGTCTTATGAAAAATAAGTCCCATGCCCAATAAGATCGTTGATGCAATCAGGGTTGGAGCAATATCATTGCCCACAATCACCGCGTTGCCAAAATTAAAGGCGATCCAAGTTGCAATGCCTGCAATGGTGCCCTCAAACAAGGAGGCGAGCACAATGCTGATTGGAATCAGATGTACGCAGTAAATAAATGGATCAATGGTTTCCAGTGTCAGATAGCTCAGCGATAAGAGTGCTAGTATGGCGACAAACAAAAGCTTGCGCCGATTGTTAGAAAACGTATACCTTGGGGTAATAATCAAAAAAAACAAACAGGCGCTCATCACATAAAGTATTCCCGTAACCTCGTGACCGATCATTGACAGTATCAACTAAAACATTCCTTCTCAAAGGTTCTCTGTACCATCACCACTTATTAACTACCATTTTATTCATTTTTCGACACAATCCAACAGCAATATCATACACTTTTCCTCAAGATTATCATATTTTCCCTATAGAGCCAATCTAAAAGTAAATTTTTACATGTGAAAAAATCATAAAAGATGAAACTAAATCGTCTTTTCTTTCGTCTTATTAATGAGGAGGGTTCATCATGATAAAAAAGTTATCCGCGATTGCAATCGCTAGTCTTATCGCTTCTTCAATGATATATCCTTATTCCGCACTAGCTAAAGATACAAGAGAAGCGAAAGCGCCTCAAGAACAGGCAGCAAGCTCTCAGGTTCGTGTTGAAACCGCTAACGGTTATATTACCGTTAATAATCATAAGATTATCGATGGAAAGACCTTCATCCCCATTTCCGAACTTGCCAAGGTACTGAAGGTTCAAGTCAAGTGGGAAGCAAGCACGCATACGGTGACTGTCGAGAACGATCAGGCAACGATGAAGTGGTATACCATTACGGACCGGATCAAGGTGAACAACAAGGATGTCACGATTACGGATCTCCCCAAAATCTTTGACAGCCGCACTTATGTCCCTCTTGTACTCCTCCGTCAGGTCTTTCAAATCCAATACTCCTGGGATAGCGCCACGAAAACAGTAACCATTGTTTCACCAGATGCAGACAAAGAATAATTCTGATCATCCGCGGCATCACACATCAAATATTTAGTGTGATTGATAGGTAATACAGTCTACAAGAAGATACATAATAGATCGAGATTCTATTTCGTCTCTATTGATATGCACAAGCAGCCGATTATAGAGCCTATCCTCGCCGCCTTTACAAATGACTAATCACGCATTCATTCATGCAGGGCCGCTGTATTCCATTACTAGATTAAAGAATTGGTTTTGTACACATTCATGCCCGCGAACATGTTCATAGGCCTAAAAAATCTGCACTCTACTGAAAGTAAAGTGCAGATTTTTGTTTGGGCTTTTCTATGGGAATGACGGCTATTACCACTTTTCTGATACAAGCTTCGCTTGCGTAAACAGCAAGAGATAATCTCTGCCGCCTGCTTTTGAATCCGTGCCTGACATATTGAATCCGCCAAACGGATGTACGCCAACCAAAGCTCCTGTGCATTTTCGGTTGAAGTACAAGTTTCCACAGTGCATATGATCTCTTGCATATTCCAAGTGCTCACGATTGCTGCTGAATACAGCACCTGTCAGCCCATACTCTGTATGATTGAAAATATCAATCGCTTCCTTATAGCTAGCCGCCTTGCAGACCGCAAGCACAGGTCCGAAGATCTCCTCCTGCATCATTCTTGCCTCAGGCGCCACATCGGCAAATACGGTAGGCTGAATATAATAGCCATCGCCCTCTGCAATGCTGCCTCCAACAACCAAGCGTCCTTCCCCTCGACCAATCTCGATATAGTCTAGAATCTTCTCATATGCCTGTTGATCAATAACTGGACCAATCGGCGCATTCGTTACAGCAGGACCAACCTTCAGTTGATTCGTCTTCTGAATGATTAGATCAAGCACTTCATCATATACATCCTGATGGATAATCGCTCGTGAGCCAGCGGAGCATTTTTGTCCTTGAAAGCCAAAGGCAGATTGAACAATCGCCGTTGCCGCATCATCGAGATTGGCTGATTGATCAACTACGATGCCATCCTTTCCGCCCATTTCGGCTATAAGGCGCTTCATCCATATCTGGCCTTCATTGGTCTTTGCCATGCGCTCATTAATGCGTAGTCCAACGTCACGTGAACCCGTAAAGGAAATAAATCGCGTTCTTGGATGATCGACCATAAGATCCCCAATCTCAGAGCCCGAGCCGGGTACAAAATTCAACACGCCTGCCGGCAGTCCAATCTCCTCCATAAGCTGAACAAATTTGGCGGCAATAACTGGAGAGGTTGAAGCTGGCTTAAGCACGACCGTATTACCTGATACAATCGCTGCCGACGTCATTCCTGCCATAATGGCGAATGGGAAATTCCAGGGTGGAATCACAACGCCAACGCCAAGTGGAATATAAGTCAATTGGTTATGCTCGCCAGGGTATGGCGTAAGCGGCTGCGGCGCTGCCAAGCGAAGCATCTCGCGGCCATAGAATTCTAGAAAGTCGATTGCTTCCGCAACGTCAGCATCGGCTTCCCCCCAATTCTTGCCGACTTCGTATACAAGCCAAGCACTGAATTCGAACTTGCGTCTGCGAATCTCGGCCGCTGCCTTGAACAGATAGCCTGCCCGTTCTTCTGGGCTTACGAGCTTCCAGTCAGCAAAGGCTGTGTCAGCCGCTGCAATTGCGGCTAGCGCCTGCTCCTTATCCGCCTGGGACATCTGTCCAACCAACTGCTCCTTATTGCCAGGATTAATGGAGCGGCCAAGCTTCGTCGTTTGAATCTTCTCGCCATTAATGACGAGCGGATAAGTGCGGCCCAGTTCTGCTTCTACGAGACGCAGGGCGTCCACCATTGCTTGCTTATTCGCTTCTGCGCTAAAGTCAGTAAAGGGTTCATTGCGGAATTCGATCAACATGAATCATGACCTCCTAAGACATTTATATGGTGTATAAACAGAGAGATTCTTAGCTGCTAGGACTTGAACATGGATTTTAGTACAAACCAGACATTTGCAGGGCGCTCAGCCAAGCGGCGCATAAAATATCCATACCAATCATCCCCATATGGAACATATACGCGCATCGTATACCCTTCATTCGCAAGTTCCTGCTGGGCTTGTGTCCGAATGCCGTACAGCATCTGAAACTCGAATTGGCTGTTTGGAATCTGCTGTTCTTGCACAAACCTCTTCACGTGAGCAATGATATTGTCGTCATGGGTAGCTACCGCTGCATAGCAGCCATTCTTCAGATGCTCTTCAATCATCACCATAAAATTCTTGTCTACATCCGCTTTATCTGGATAAGCCACCTCACTGGACTCCTTGTAGGCGCCCTTAACCAGGCGAAGATTCGGCTTGTACGTTGCCAGATCGGCGATATCATCGAGACTTTTATACAGATAGGCCTGAATGACAAGCCCTACCGTCTCCCCGTATTCCTCTCTAAGGGTCTTAAAGATGCGCAAAGACACCTCATTATGAGCGTAGTCTTCCATATCAATGCGGACGAATTGAGCATTCTTCCTTGCTATGTCGAGAATCATGCGCATATGCTTCAAGCACAGCTCTTCCGAAATATCAAGACCAAGCTGAGTCATCTTTAATGATAAGTGGGAGCGCACCCCACTCTCTGCAATCGCTTCCAAAGTGCGAATGCAATAATCAGCAGCATCGGCTGCTTCCTTCTCTGTGCTGATAAACTCTCCAAGATGATCAAGTGTCGCTACAATGCCTCTGCTGTTCAACTCGCGAATGGCCTGAATGGCATCCGCTATCTGAACACCTGCTACAAATCGCTTCGCGCCAAACTTTAATCCATAGCGCTTGGCTGTTCGATTCGCCATACGATTTTTGGACAGATATAGAAATGCGTTGCGCATCATGGTCTCCATATCGTTCTGCCCCCTCCAAGTGACATTAAAGTGTTTAATTTTTGAACATTTCATGATCTTAATGATTAATTATAATCACATATGGTTGATATTGTAAATACATTTTCATGAAATATTTGCTAATCATTTGGAAACAGATGATGAATCGCATAGAATTTCATTGCAACCGAAGGAAGCTTTTGACATAATAACGTACAAGCCTATTAGAACACGAAAACCGAGGGTAGACCTATGAATGTGGAAATCAACAGCTGGACAGATCAGCAGCTTCGCGCAGTGCTGCTGCAATTGCTTGAGACGATTCATGACGCAGTAACCATTGTTGACACCGATGGGATTGTACAGCATTGGAATCGTATCGCAGAGAGCACTTACGGCATCGCGAAAGAGCAAATCATCGGCAGAAGAATCGGAGATTTTTTTCAAAGGGAATCGATTATGCTCTTTCAAGTCATGGAGAGCGGACTAGAAGTGAAGCAGGTGTATCATGAACCTCGACCAGGCACACATGTCATTATTGATGCCAGTCCCATTCGCGATGCAAGCGGGACGCTAGTCGGCGCCATATCGATTGAGCACAACGTCACACAGTATGTGAAAATGAGTGCAGAGATGTACAGCAAGCAAGAGGTTGAGGAGCTCTCTTCCGTAAGCTTCCCCTTCAAGCCAGAGGAGCTCACAGCGGCCAAACTGTGCGTTCAGAAGGAGCAGCCGCTTCTACTGTCAGGAGAAGAAGGCGTAGGCAGACGAGCCATTGCGAAATGGATTCATGGAGAACTGGAGTTAAAGGGGGCTTTCGTCACCATTAGCTGCGGAACGATTCCCGAGGGATTATTGGAAGCAGAGCTATTCGGGTATCATGGCGAGGAGATCCGCATCGGCAAGCTTGATCAAGCCAAAGAAGGGCTACTTTATCTAAAAGACATTCATCTGATGCCGCCTTTCATTCAGCATAAGCTTAACGACGCAATCCAAGAACGCGCCTATCGTCGGCTTGGCGGAGGAGCAGAGGTCCCGCTGCAGTGTGCCCTTGTATGTGCTGTCCCAACTGCACCCATTACAAAGAGTCTAATGGAAGAAGGGACATTGCTTGAATCCTTGTATTATGCCATGTTTGAGCAGCAGATTCCTTGCCTTGCAGAACGCAAGCAGGATCTTCCTGAGCTAAGTCGCATGTTCGTCGAAGAAGCTGCCGTTAAGCTAGATATCGAGCCTCCTGCACTGACCCGTGATGCCATAGCAGCAATTCTAGCCTTTGATTGGCCAGGCAATGTCCCCCAATTGAAGCATGCGATGGAGCATGCCTGCTTTGTGGCTCACACGAATCATCGCTCCTTGGTGACTGCGATGGAGCTTCCTGACTATGCAAGATTAACGACACTCGCTGAGCTGACGGAAGCCGAACTTCCCTTAAGCATTCATTCCGAGGAAATGGAGCGAAGCCGAATTATGGAGGCGCTAAAACGAACGAACGGCAATAAAGCTCGGGCTGCCAAGCTCTTAAGCATCTCTAGAGGTGCGCTGTATTACAAGCTCAAATCCTATGGACTTGATGAGCAATAAGGACATCCGCACAGCTTTACGTGTTTGAATGAAGAAATCAATAACACACCTAATGCTTATGCTATTCTCTCTATTAGCGCCATTTATGCCATGGAAAAAAAGAAGACAACAGGCAGAACCCCTGTTGTCTTTTTGCTATTGCTCCGCTTTCAATTCCATTTTCAAAACAACACGATCCCGGCATGGTATGCCGTCTTCTACTAGCGGCTCCGCATAGTGCTTCGTAAAGTAATCTTGATCGATATGATTCATTCGAAACCCCGCCTTTTGATACAAGTACAATTGGCCTACGCTTGAATTGCCTGTACCAACAACTAGATAGGATGCATCGCTCGCTGAAGCCTCGCGCAGGGCGTGCTTAAGCAGCGATTGGCCGAATCCCTTGCCCTGATGCTGCTCATCAATCGCCAGATTCATAAGCTCAATACCCCCATCCTGCAAAGGCTTAAGCACGTAGACCCCAATAATGACACCATCCTGCTCCAGCACCCACGTTCTAGCATCTGATCCATAAGCTTCAATCATGGCCTCGCTTGGATCAGCAAGCAGCATAAGCTGAAGCGGAGCTTGCTCATCGATATGCAATCGTCTTATAATCATTTCTTTCTCCTCATTCCCACTCGTTTAAGAATATACTCAATAGCGGCGAACATTAGCGACGCAGCCATGCCAAATGGACTCAAACGCACGCCTAACATCCAACTATCGAGCAATCCGACGCTGCCCGTAACCCCCATCAAGATGAATGTCACAAGTACAGAACCTGCCGTTCCAGCAGCGCCATATAAAAGAATCGTAAGCAGCAGAAGCCAGCCTGTGGGGACGTTATGATCATGAAGCTTCGTTTTCACATAATCAATACCATATGAGAATACGAGTCCAAACATTATTACTGCAAGACCCGTATATACAATCACCATAAGTATGACCTGCTGGAAGCTGAACCAGCCGTTCCCCTGCAGCAATCCTCCAATGACAAGCGCAAAGAGCACAATCATGAGCAGCGCTGCAATCAGTTTGCGCAACAAGCCAAGCTTCTTCATCCTCAACACTCCTTACACATCGGATGCTGCCATTCTACTTCATCTTATTAAGCTTCAATTCCAAATAAAGCGTGACCTTCTCATCCATTTTGTTCAGGTCCATCTGCCCGATCTCCATAATGCGCTTTAATCGATAGGTTAATGTATTCGTGTGCACATGCAGCGCCTCAGCTGCCTTTTTCACATTGCTGTCATACTTTAAGAAGACCTCTAGCGTGGTCAACAGATCACTGCCATGCTCAAGATCATATCGCCTAAGCAGCGTAATGCTTAAATGCTCTACCTTCGTCTTTTCTTTTTCCGTGACCATGGCGGGCAGGAAGCGATAGAAGCCAAGATCTCTATAATTCTGAATCTCGTCGACTTCATCAGGGAAAGCTTCCTTTATCTGCAGCACAACCAGCGCTTCATGGTAGCTTAGCTCTGTTGAAGTATACTGGCGATAATACGATCCGCATCCTACATGGATGGCGGCATGGAAGCGCTGAACGAGCCGGTCCATAAAATGGCTGCGTTCTTCTTCATATTGTGCAATGGTCTGTCTCACGCTTCTCGTCCCTGCAATCATAATCAGCCGATTCTGATGGATGACATACAGAGGGACTCGAATCTGTTCGACGGTCCGAACCACATAAAGGATCTGCTGGTACTGCTTTTCACTTATTTCAGCATCAAACTCAACGATGATTACTTGATAGGAATCCGGCAGCTGAATGCCATATTGATGTGCCTTCTCCTTAATCGTCATATCGCTATGCTCTTGTCCGCTCAATAAGCTCCAGCACAGCTCATAATGCTGCTGTTCTTGCTTGCGTCTATCATTTTGCATCTCTAGTATCTTGATGCGCGCAGCTTGCGCCGCTCTTTTAAGTTGAAGCTGGGCGATATCATCGGCAAGCTGATGATCGTCAAGCACCCATATAAATCCAATGACATCCTGGTGATTGCGAATCGCGATAACGATGCGGCTCTTCAATCCTAGGGCTTGAATCGTCGGAATTCGAACCGCTTCTGTACTGGCCATGATTTGCTGAATAATGCCTTCCTGCCAAAGTGCGCTTATAACATATTCCGGGACTCGTCGTCCAATAATCGTCGCTATCCGCGCTTGATCGGTATCAGCCACATGAGAGCTGTAGGCCATAAGCTTATGGCTGACATCCTCGATAGTCGCAGGACATTGCAGCACCTCGCTAATCGTATCTACGATGGACTCAATGCTATCAAATTGACGGTCAAACGGATTAATGCCAAGATTCATTGATTGTTCCCCTTATATCCATAATATACCTACTACGCCAGTACAGATGCTGCATCCTTCATGCAACTTCTCCCTTCCTGATAGTAGTAGAAATACGTAAAAAAGTACAGTCACGATTTATAGATGTCATGCCATAATACCTATCATAGACAAACATAACCCCAACGGCTATATTATATATAGTTTCTATGCTTAAGTGAAAACGGTTCAGCGTCCATGCTGCTGGGCATATTAACATCACGATTGGATGCTGTATCCATGTGGAAAGGTGTGTCTTGTGTGAGCAACAAAGTCTACCGAGGGAAAGAAATTGAAGTCTACTTCGATTCAGAAAAATGTATCCATTCAGGGGTTTGTGTAAAAGGGATGCCCCAAGTCTTTGATCTCAATAAAAGACCCTGGGTCAATACCGAAGGTGCATCTGCGAACGAGATCGCAGCTCATATTGATAGCTGCCCCAGCGGCGCACTAAGCTACAAGCGCCTCTCGCAAGAATCGTAACGAGTTCGACCGCGCGCAGCAATGTCCAGTTCAAGACCGGAGTCTGTCAAGCTGCAAGCACCTAATCAAGGAGGAGGTAGAAGGATGTTCCAAGTAAGCCATAACCAAGAAGGCCATCAATTCTACATGGAGCAAGACGGGATATTGATTGCTGAGATGACATACAGCATTACGCGCGAAACGCTGTATATTATTGATCATACTTTTGTGAATGAGAACTATAGAGGTCAAGGTCTAGCTGAACAGCTAATGTCTGCTGTTGTTCAATTTGCTAGAGATCACCAGATCAAGTTGATACCGTTATGTCCCTTTGCTAAAAAACAATTTGAAACAAAACCAGAATACGTGGATGTACGTTATTAATAAGTATTCAGGCAAGGCAAGCATGAACAAGTGATGCTTGCCTTGATCCTTTATTCAACAACAGACCCTAAAGTCAGCTTCTTTTCTTTATGCCATATTGGAGCTGCTAGTTGTAGATATAAGCTCCGCTAATCTCTCATCACTATCGTTCTCAAGTTGAAGCAGCGCCTCGTAAGGATCTCCTTCCAAGCTTAGCAGCTTCGCAAAGGCAGGCTCAGTCTTATATCCCACTTGTTTTAATCGTCGAATCCGATCTGCCAGCTCCCTCCCCCCAAGTCGAAGAAGCTTGGCTTCAATGAGCATATGGCGATATCCATTCTGTCTTCTAACAGGAACAGGCTGACTGAAGATCTCGATTACAAACGGCGGTTCGTAAAAACGAATGCACGCATAAGGGATACCTGCTTGGAAGCCCTGATGGATGTCTGCTTCCTTGTGCTCCTTAACCCAGCTGGCCATGCTTCGAACAAAATCATCAAGATCGTGGACCTCGCACAAGATATCCAAATCGCTGTCGGCGATGGACAGATGAATGGGGATCGTTCCAACGAGGACGGGATCATATTTCTGCAGCCGCTCCATTACCCCGCATCTTCGCAGCGCAGCATAAGCTGATCGCTGCAGCTTGCTTCCTTGCTCTAGATAGCCGATGCTGTCAAAGCTGTCAGGCAGCATGATGCTCCTGCTTCCCGCTGTCGTCTCGCATATCGATTCCTGCACTTGGCTGCCTCCTAACAATAAAGGATAACCTCGACAATCGCATGGTAAGGATAATAGCCCTAGCATACCATGGCTATGCTGCACGTGCCAGTTATCCGACCTTCGCATCGCCATATCTTCAGATATGCAGGCAAGGTACATTCATCTAAGAATGAGTCTGCATTACAGGACAGAGTCAGAGCGGCAAGGCTTACCACGGCTTTATCACGACCTGTCAGAACAGAACCCTGTTTGCTTAGCAGGATTGAACGTTGCAAGATATCTCTTGCTCGTTACAATAATGGAATTATATCCCATTATATAGACAGAATCAATCCTCACATCTGCCACCCTGGCCAATTATGCTCCCCTGCCTCAATATACGTTTCGATGTAGCATCCAGCGTGCTCCCTGAGGCGCAGCGCTCCACTAGAGCTCCTCATTCTGCGATCGCATCTGAAATCTTGCCAAGGCTTAAAATCATAGGGAATATAGTGGAACATCGGTACATATTCCTTCTTCATTTCCACATACTCCACCAGACTATTTTCAAGCTGCAGCGTATTTGAATACACGGAATTCTCTTCACCCGTTTCTTCATGATTGAGCACCTTCTCGTGCACAGGCAGCAATTCGTAAGTCCCAGCTAAGACCTCTCTTATGTAAAGATGATCGGGAAGCTTTGCATGCAGGCTTATCTTCACCCCGGCAAAATACCCCTCCTTGCAGCGAACACCATAACTGCATCGTTCCTGATCCTGAAGCAGCATCAAAGGGTGTTGATAAGGGGCCCGCTTGCACCAGCTCTCCATCTCTGCCTTGGTCTCATAATACCTGCCTGCCAGATAGAACCTTTCCAGCTTGACAACTTGCTTCATCTCATGACCTCCCTAGGTGAGCGCTCCACGCAAAAAAAGGGCAGCAAGCTGCAATTAGCAGCTGCTGCCCGATGCTTTCGGAGCAATTCGCACTTTATGATGTTAAAAGAGTATCATAGCTGCACAAGCTGTGCAATGCCCTTTATCGATAGGATCGTCCTTACGCATGAAGCTCGCTTACCTCATAAGCAACCGGCTCCTCAATCTTCTTCATCTCAATCTTGCGGATACGATGGCGTTCCTTCTCCAGAACGATGAATTCAATATTGTCCACCGTAATTTTAACGCCCCGCTTCACATCCGGATAACGATCATACAGCCATCCTGCGATCGTGTCAAAGTCTTCGCTCTCATAATTCGTGCCGAAGATGTCATTAATCTCAGATAGAAGCACTTTACCGTCTACACGGTAGTGATCATCGTCAATCATCTCGATCTCTGCCTTTTCCTCAGCATCGAATTCATCACGAATCTCGCCAACGATCTCTTCCAGAATATCCTCAATCGTAATCATACCCGAGGTTCCACCGTACTCATCAACAAGAACCGCCATATGAACGCGGTCAAGCTGCATCTTGCGAAGCAAGCTCTTTACCGGCATCGCTTCAGATACAGTAAGAACGGGCTGCACAAGCTGCACAAGCTCTGCTTGGCGAATTTCATTATATTGAAGAAACATTTGTTTCGTATTGACCATTCCAATGACATTGTCCTTATCCCCGCGAATGACGGGATAACGTGTATATTGCTCCTGCTTCATCACGATCATATTCTCTTCAATCGTGGAATCCGCATCCAAGCAGATCATGTCTGTTCTCGGTACCATGATCTCTTTTGCCAGCAATTCGTCAAAGGTAAAGATATTGCTCATGTAGCCGTATTCTGTGTTGTTAATCTTACCGCTCTCAAAACTCTCGTTCAAAATAATCTGAAGTTCTTCTTCCGTATGCGCTTCCTCATGCTCACTAACGGGCTTGAAGCCAAACAAGCGAACAAGAGCATTTGCAGATCCATTCAACAACCAAATAAACGGGTACATGATGCGATAAAACCAAATAATCGGCTTGGAAAAGGCTAATGTAACCTGCTCCGCCTTTTGAATCGCGAGCGTTTTCGGTGCAAGCTCACCCACAACAACGTGCAAGAACGTCATAAAGATGAAGGCGACGGCAACGGAAATCACTTTATTCATCGATTCCGGGATGGCGAAGTACTCGAACAAAGGATGCAGGACTCGCTCCACCGTAGGCTCACCCAGCCAGCCTAAGCCGAGGGCTGTGATCGTGATACCCAGCTGACAGGCGGACAAGTATCCGTCAAGGTTCGTGATTACTTTTTTGGCCGATAAGGAATTGGCCTTCCCTTCTGCAACCAACTGATCAATACGGCTGGAGCGGATCTTTACGATCGCAAACTCCGTCGCAACGAAGAATGCCGTAAGCAAGATCAGAATTGCAACAAGAATAAAATTCAATGTTAAGTTACCCGAGGGGTCGTCCATTGTACTATAATTCTCTCCTTTTTTTCCTTGAGGATACACGAAAAGCATATTTCAAGGTCATTTGAACTTATTATATGAGCTTATAACCGGTTCTTCAACGTTTGAATCTGTTCAAATTCTGCCTAAAAGCCGATTTTTTGACCGTTTGCCTGAGAAGAAGCGTCTTTCTAATTCCCTTATCTTCTTTGACTTTGATTTGGTTCTGATTCTATGATAAATAGGACTGATCCATTCGAACAGAAGGAGGTTTAGGCATGGAGCCGTTTACATTTACGCGCAAGCAAATGTCTCAGCTGCTGTTGTCCATTGCTTCTTATTGCGAGAAGCGCCAAGCGGCCGCCCCCGCATCCCATCCATCCTTGAATTGGCTGCATGAAGCATGGCAGCGAGATCAACAGCCTTCTTCATCGGACAGCTCCTTATCATGCGCGATGCCTAACCGCCTCCAGATGATGATAGAAAAGTATATCCGCAGCGGGATGTGGACAGAAGGCCTCTCCTTAAATGAGATTGTCGCATTAGGCAATCAAGTGGAGTATACGAATTTCTCTATCACCTCCGTTCAGAACTGGGTGAAGCGTGAGATTCGAAGCCTGGTTGGCCCGCCTCGCTTAGGCAAGAAATACGATCTGCAGCAAGCAGCGATCATCCTAATTGTTGAGGATTTGCGGGCCGCACTGTCCTTTGAGGAGATTCGGCAGATGTTCACTTCCTTGCGCATTCACGCTCAGGAGCCTGTGCCCATCATTAAGCCGCTGCGATTGTATCAGCTGTACAGTACATTATATGAAGCATTAGATCAGGATAACGACCAAATTCTCGATGTTCGGCTATTTGATCCTTTGAAGCTGCACCATGATGGACAGCTTGAATCAGTCATTCGCCTCAAGACCGAAGAATTTCTGGTTGAGGAGCTTCCACAGGAGCGCGAGTACCACTTTCTGCTAAGGGATGCGCTTATTATTGCACTGACCTCACTGCAAACGATCTTCTTTCAAAGCCTGGCAAAGCGCTATTTGCAGCATATGCTGCATCAGCATTCAGAGGCAAAGGGATAAATTAATTGCTGTTACCAGCTTCATGTTTAATAATCTGCTGAAGAAGGCAGTAATAAACCAAAATAAAGACATAGCTGTGCAGGAGTAACCTCCATGACACGACTATGTCTTTATTTTTTACGTCATTTTCACTTAAGTATCGGCGGCCTAATCGAACGAGAAGCTTACTTTTGGGATAGCCTCTTTCGATGGTGAGGGCAGATTGATCCTTCACTCCTTGCAAATGCTGTGTAAAATCCACCTTAAGCTCTTCAATTATATGCTGTTTAACCACGCCACCTGCTGCGTCTGCAGGGTCAGTTCCATCAAGATTGAATTTGCAAACGTCTGGTACACCCCAATCGGTTCAACCACTTTATTAGCTCTGCATGTGTGAATAAAGATTCGGCCGTTGGAAATCCGATATAATCTGAAGCTGCATGTACATCTCGAACGGAATGATAAATACCAAAATAATAATAGCAGGCTGCTGCAAGGATGAAAGACAGGGCAATAAAAATGAGGTCACTGAAAAAGTCCATTCTTACGAAAAAAGGTACAGTCCTTCAATTGAACATGAAGGAGACTGTACCTTTTTTGCCGAATAATTAAAGGCATCACGAAAAAGTGGGTGAGAGCAGATGATTCGTCAACAACAAACCTTGGTTCTGAGTCCTTATGCGGCATTGTATGACATCGTCGTGCCGAAGGACAATATGCTCCGTCAAATCAACGAACTGGTGGACTTCACCTTCATATATGAGGAACTAGAAGGGAAATATTGCTTGGACAATGGACGTAACGCCATTGATCCCATTCGCATGTTTAAATATCTACTGCTGAAAGCCATCTTTGAACTATCTGATGTAGACATTGTCGAGCGCTCTAAGTATGACCTGTCGTTCAAATATTTCCTGGGCATGGCGCCGGAGGATCCGGTTATTGAACCGAGTTCCTTGACGAAATTTCGCAAGCTGCGCTTAAAAGACATCGACCTGTTGGATATGCTTATCGGGAAGACGGTAGCCCTCGCCATCGAGCAGAATATCCTGAAGAGCAACTCCATTATCGTTGACGCTACGCATTCGAAAGCGCACTACAACCAGAAGTCTCCGCAAGAAATTCTGCAAGATCGTGCGCGGAAATTACGAAAGGCCGTTTATAGCATGGATGAATCGGCCAAAGCTAAGATGCCAGCAAAGAACACGAACAACGTACTCGAAGACGAAATCGAGTACTGCCAAAAACTCGTCGCCTTCATCGAAAACGAATCCGGAATCGCACAAGTGCCGAAAATTCTGGAGCCGCTCAACCTGCTGAAGGAGACGGTGGAAGATGACGTCGAGCAACTTCGCCTGGCGGCGGACCCGGATGCGCGTGTGGGACATAAGAGCGCAGATTCCGCTTTCTTTGGATATAAAACACATCTAGCCATGACAGAGGAACGTATTATTACTGCGGCTGTCATTACAACGGGCGAGAAAAATGATGGCAAACAGTTGCAGACGCTCATCGAAAAAAGCAAAGCAGCCGGCATGCAGGTCAGTACTGTCATTGGCGATACCGCATATTCGGAAAAGGATAATATTTCGTATACGAAGAGTAAAGAGATTGAACTCGTAGCAAGGCTCAATCCGCTCATCACGCAAGGCAGCCGAAAGAAGGAAGACGAATTTCTGTTCAATAAAGATGCCGGCATGTACGTATGCCCAGCGGGTCACATGGCGATCCGAAAGGCTCGACAGGGTAAAAAAGGTATCGGTGAAAACCAAACGAACACCTATTATTTTGATGTAGAGCGATGCAAGCGTTGTCCGCTCAAGGAAGGCTGTTACAAAGAAGGCGCCAAAAGCAAGACATATTCCATGACCATTAAATCCAATGAACATTTGGAACAGATGGCCTTTCAAGATACGGAATACTTCAAGGAGAAATCCAAGGAGCGCTACAAAATTGAAGCCAAGAACAGCGAACTTAAACATGGACACGGGTATGATGTCGCCACATCCTCGGGTCTGCTTGGCATGGAAATGCAAGGTGCAATGACAATATTCGCTGTAAATCTTAAGCGAATATTGAAACTGATAGATTGAAAAAACACGGCGAGTAGACCCATTTAGAGCCCCAAAAAAAAGACATCCGCCCCCTAAAAAATGAAGGTAGATGTCTTTTTTCGACTTGTGCGAGACGCCCTTAGAAAAAACGCAAGTTTTTCAGTGGCCTCGTCTATTCCGAGGGCTCTTATTCGTCTTCAACGTATTCAAATAGTGCATCCAATTGATCGCAAACCTAGCACCTAATAAATCTTAGTTAGAGTTGCTGGCGACTGGTTATTTAATTTCATTTTGATTACTGCTAATGAGAGCGGTTCTGTGAGGGGTAATAGAGTTAATTTGGTTTGTAAGTATCTAGCTGCCTAATTAATAAATCCTCCCCATTTACCAGTCCATGAATAATTAAATGTTCCACTGCGAGAAGAGCTGTCAAGATTTTTTACTGCTATAATATAAGAATCAGAGGCAAGAAGATTAGTAAATTTACCAGATGTTTTTGTATCAGTTAACGTCACTTTACCAGCAGATTTTCCAGTACTCCCGTTAATCAAACTCACTTGTATATTCCATCCTCTTGCAACGTTGGTACCGTGTATGCTAAATTCAACCGTTCCTTTTGAATCAACATCTAAATACCTTCCTACGTTATAAGAATTACCACCAGAAGAACCAGCTTTGGTTAAATTAAAGGTTGATGATGATACTTCAGCAAATACAGGCACCGCAAAACAAATCATCATGAAAACTGAAAGTAACGACATAATTATTTTCTTCTTCATAGCTATTCCTCCCAAGATTGTTTTTATTCTTGCTTCAATTTCTTACTACAGGGATGCTTCCCCATATGGCTCTTTCTATGGATAAACTATCCAAATAATCATAATTAACATACCATTATTTAACTTTGACGTCTATATGTTTTGTAGTTAGATTTCAAATAACTTTACCTTCCAATACCTCGGCCATCGTCTGCACTGCGGGACAAGCGCAAGACACTTCACTGACGATGCAATAGCAGCTGTGTACACATTTCTGTTTAATAAATCAACTGGAAGCCTTGAGCTAATATCTATTTAATTTAATAACTCAACTTTCGCACCTAAAAAATGGATTAAACCCTTGAGCGCGTAAGGAGAATTCAGTAATTTTACTCAGATTGACAAAAAAACACCTCGCTTGTTTGGTATCATGGAAGTGTCGAGCTTCATGCCAACAAGAAAGGTGCGTAACCCTATGTTACAACAACATTCCCTGTCTGACCAGTCTCGCTTTTCCAAACTTTTTGCCAGTCTTCACATTGGAAAATCGTTGCGGCAAGCGGGCATTTCCAAATCTTTCGGTCTTTCCAGTCTAGTCATTTTTCATATCGTGTTCTCTTTGGTTTTCGAAGGGAAGAACTGGTTTCGCCTTCTGGAAAGCGACCACGGAGCAGATCTTCCCGGCAAGGACGTCATCTATCGGTTCTTGAACCAAGCTTCTTTTGCGTGGCGGCGCTTTTTGCAGGCTTTAAGTCTTCGTGTCGTACGCCATTTTGAAACGCTCATTTCGTCACAACGCGTAAGGGTGTTCATTATCGACGATTCGGTTTTGAGCCGAAACCGAAGCAAAAAAGCAGAGTTGTTAGCACGAGTTTTTGACCATTCCACGGGCAAATTCACCAAGGGCTACACCATGCTAACCCTAGGTTGGTCGGACGGCTTTAGCTTTGCTCCGCTGGATTTTGTCATGCTGTCTTCCTCCAAAATCACCAATCGGTTATGCGAAATGTCCGGGGCTCTCTCTAAGCGCAGTCATGGGTACAAACGCCGGCTGGAGGCTTTTTTCCGGAAGCCAGATGCGGTTGTTGCTATGCTAAAACAGGCGCTTCGTGCAGGATTTACCGCCGACTACGTCCTTATTGACAGCTGGTTTACACAAGCTCCACTTCTTCACGAGCTCGCAGCTCAGGGGCTTCCTGTCATTGGTATGGTGAAAGAGATGAAGCAGCGTTATCTCGTGCAAGGCAAGCGAATGACACTGCGTGAGGTGTTTCAAAGCCTTCCTGCCTCGATGACAAAAGTCATCAAAGGCTCCGTCATCGTGCAAACCGCTTGTGGGCTACCCGTGAAGCTTGTTTTTGTCCGCAACCGGAATAAGAAACGGGAATGGCTTGCCATTTTAAGTACCGATGTGACGCTGGATGCCGCTGAGATTGTACGGATCTACGGCATGCGCTGGAGCATAGAAACCTTTTTCAAGGTCACCAAAAGTTATTTAAAACTGGGAACCGAATTTCAAGGCCGATCTTTCGATGGGGTAATTAGTCACACCACGATTGTATTCAGCCGCTATTTGGCGATGGAATACGAACGGCGTCAGTCGAGTGATGACCGGACACTAGGAGGACTTTTCTTCCTTTTTGCTGACGAAGTCCGGGATCTGGACTACCAAACCGCACTTCAGCAGCTCATGAGTTTGTTTCTCGAAATGTCCCAGGCAAATACGAAGAAGAACAAAACGGCTATTTTTTGTCAACTACAGGAATGGTGGATCTCCGGTTTGCCCAGTTATATCAAGGATTTGTTTGGAGATTTGAGCTGCGAAAGTTGAGTAATATATAAAACCTTTTTTCAATGGTTGAAACAACCAAACTATAAAATGGAAGATGATATGGCAATAGGAATTTCAAATAAATTAACAATTTCAAGAGACCATACAATGCTTGTCTATTCCAGATTAGAAAATTATGGAGGAGGTACTGAGTGGTATCCATTAGAAGATACCTATAGAGCTCCATACATAGATGCGGGTGGTCATAGTATTAAGTTTAAGTTAGTAAAGAGGTTCTCTACCTATGTTCTCGACTTCTTCCACCCTTTCCAGATGTACATGCGGAGTCTCCTTCGCAACCATCCATTCCAGCTTTGCAGGATCCGTTTTATGTCAGCTACGTAGAAGTAGCCAATCCAGACCCTATCGTAGACTTTCACCTTCTCCATCTCCTGGTCAAATTCGTTCAGATAGATGTTTGCTAATAGCAGCGACAAAGATCCTCCTTGCGGTGAACCTTCTTCCGTTTTGCAATGAACTCCGTTTTCCATGACCCCACTTTTCAGATACTTCTTGATCAGGTCGGTTACTCGCTTGTCGTGCATTTCTTGCCCTTGGCTAACAGTTCCTACTTCCAAGCCTGTAGCGGACTTTCACCGCCATGTTATCGCTCATGCCGGGCGCACTTAAAAAAGATGACTCCTGTCCAATACAGGAATCATCTATGTCCTTGACAAGGGGTCCAGATTAAACAGCTGAATGCTCTTGTTATATATCCAACTTATTTCATTATCCGATGCTCTTCTCTTCAAGAAGAAGGAACGGTCTGGAACAGCTGCTCAGGAACATGAGCATCCCATGCTTCCGGCTGCTTGACTCCTAAGGCCGCCAAGACTACCGCTGCTGTGTCTTTGAAGGTTACTCCATCAATATCAGCGTGAGGATTGACGATTGAGCCTGCCGCTCCCCAGAACACCGTGCGATCAAGCGGATGATCCGAGCCATGATTGAAAGGATCTGTCCCTCCGCCTCCGTGATCCGTAACAAATAAGATCAAGCTGTCCTCCAGCCATCCACGTTCTCGGATAACCTCAAGCACACGGCCGATCTGCTTATCAGCGTTCTCAATGCTTCGAAGCTGTTCATCGGTATTGTATCCATGACGGTGTCCACCACCATCAGGGCCATCTAAGGCCAAGTAAAAGATGTGCACATCCGGAACTTCTCTTAGATATTCACAAGCCTTAATCGTTAATTCCTCATCATCGGCAACCACTTTATGTATATCGATGGCTTCTTCCACTAAGCCGAAATTAATCGGTTCCCAGCAGGTAAATGAAGCAAAGGTCCACTCTGGATGCTCATCTCTTGCTGCTTTGAAGAAGGACGGGTACGGTGAATCCAATGAGAAGCGTTCAACAGCAGCACGATTGTTGTCATAACCATGCTTATCTGGGGTTACGCCATGCAGCATTGATCCCCAGCACTGTGCACTAATCGTAGGCATTTCTGTTTGTGCACGATAGGTAATCGCCCCTTGTTCCGCAATTATTCTAGGGATATGCACCGCCTCTGAACGCTGCAGAAAATTACCTGCACCATCCATTCCTAATACAAATACGCGGGATACTGACTTGTCCATTCCTAGCCACACTCCTTATCTGAAAGATCTGTTCCTCCCATCTTAGAAGTAGGACCAAAAAATAAGAATGGACAATTGTAACGTATATATGACTTTTCGTTTGCCTCACTGCTAGAGAATCACGCCAACGATTACCGCTGACAAAATAGAAGCGAGCGTAGAGCCATAGAGCAGCTTCAAACCAAACTGCGCCACGTCCTCCCCACGCTTCTCATTCAAGGCTTTGACAGCGCCTGTAATAATCCCAATCGAGCTGAAGTTGGCAAAGCTCACTAAGAATACAGACACCATCCCAACGGTGCGCTCAGACAATCCAACTGCAATATCCTTGAAGCTCAGCATCGCCACAAATTCGTTGGTCACAAGCTTCGTAGCCATAATGCCGCCTGCTTGCACCGCTTCTACCCATGGAATCCCCATTACATAAGCAATTGGCGCGAAGATATACCCCAAGATCTCCTGAAACGTAATCCCGAAGATGATGCCGAACAGCCCATTAATCATCTCCATGAGAGCGATAAATCCGATCAGCATCGCACCAACAATAATCGCCACCTTAAAGCCATCCATGACGCTTTCACTAATCATCTGAAAGAAGGATTCTCTTGCACCAAGTTCCTCAACGACCGTAACATCTTCCTCCGGTGGCAGCTTGTACGGATTGATTAGATTAGCAATAATGAGCGCGGAGAAGATATTGAGGATAATCGCCACTACCACGTACTGCGGGGACAGCATCGTCATATAAGCACCAACGATTGCGGCGCTGACGGCACTCATGGCTGATGTGCACAGCGTGTATAAACGGCGCTTCGTAATCACATCAAGCTGCTTCTTGGTCGTCAGGAACACCTCGGATTGGCCTAGAATAGCAGCCGATACGGCCACATAGTTCTCAAGCTTCCCCATTCCATTAAGCTTGCTCAGCACAATGCCGATTCCCTTAATAATAAGGGGCAGGATCTTCACATAATTCAAGATCCCAATCAATACAGAGATAAAGACAATCGGAAGCAGCACATCAAGGAAGAAGGTCGACATCCCTTCATTTTCAAGCCCGCCAAATACAAAGTCCACGCCGGTAATGCCATACTCCATCAGCTTAGCAAAGGTATCGGCAATCACCCGGATGATCATAATGCCTGCGCTCGTATTCAGAATAAGAAGCGCTAATAGAATTTGCACGACCAGCATGGCCGTGATGGATTTATATCGAATATCCTTTCGATTGTTGCTTACCGCATAACCCAATACGAACACAAGCAGCAGTCCGAGCAGCGCAAACACATATTTCATCCTTACATCCTCCATCCATTATCAACACAAACAGGGATACCGTTAAATAACAGTATCCCTTGATGGAGTAAAAAATATGTTATGCTGCCTACTGATTCATACCCGTTGACTGGCTTACTTGAACTTGCGCCAATCCGTTTTATCGTTGGCAAGCAAGTACTCAAAATCATTCTCAAGACGCTTTTTCTCCGCCTTGCGCGCCTCTTCCTTCTGCTTAAGCTCTGTGGCTTTGCGTTCTGCTTCCAAAGACTTAAGCTCATCCGCCTGTGTCTTCAACTTCGTCAAGACATCGCTGCTGAGCAGATCCTTCAGTGTCGCAGCCTTCGGCTGTGCAGTTGGATCATTCGCCTGAGGCGCCTGTCTTCTATGCTTCGCCATGGTAGTCACCTCTCTTTTTTCCTTCCCCAATTATAGCAGATCTTCGCAATCAAGCAGAAGGATCAAGATACGTGCATAGCTTGGACTAGGCTTCATCCCACAAGCGTCTAAGGTTATCCATGCCAATACGGGAAGCTTCCTTGCATTCTTCCATTCCTTCAAACTCAATAGTGATGCAGCCATCGTAGCCGGAGTCCTTGATCAGCTTGATAATCTTGCGAACAGGAATATCACCATGACCTAGAATCGCACCGCGAAGATAGTTGCCATTCGTCGTGCGGAACCAGTCGCCTCCGCCTGGATTCTCATCATATGGACGGAAGTAGAAGTCCTTGAAGTGAACAAGAGAGGCATAAGGAAGATTCTTCATCACGCCTACGATTGGATCCTCGTCCGCACACATAAAGTTCCCGATATCGAGCGTTGTTTTAAAGTTTGGACGATTCACCGCATGAAGCACACGCTGCACACGATCGCTCGCCTGAACGCTGAATCCATGGTTTTCGATCGTTGTCATAATGCCCTTTGTGGCTGCATAATCTGCAATCAATTGGCTGCCTCTTACGATGAGCGGCAAGCTTTCTTCCATCCACTGAATCGTCATCTTCTCTTGCGGCAGCGTAAACGCTGTCACATCATGGCGCATATGCTTCATGCCGAGACGCTCAATCAGATCCACATGCTCCTTCAAGCGAGCCACTTCCTCTTGGAAGGCTTCCTCTGTCTCCTGCACGAAATTAGCCGGCATGGAGTAGTTAGACAGCTCAATGCCTGCTTCCTTCGCCTTTTCCCGAACGGCATCCGCAAGCTCAAGATTGTCGACCAGCGTGTACCCGTAAGGAACAATCTCCATATGTTCTCCGCCATTGTCTGCAATCCATTGAATCGCGTCAAGGATCGTCATTTCTCCAGACTTAAGCGCATTCAATAAGCTGTACGAGCTCAAACCTATCTTCATTGTGCTTCACCTCTACCCGTTGTTGTCTGTGATGGTCAGCCAAACTGCATCCTGCGCAGGAATGTTAAGGGTAACACGAATTTGGTGATGTTGGTCCACATCACATCGATACTCTGTACCCTGTTGATCCCTGACAATAGCTATTTGACTAATACCAGTATAATATATTGGGAGCTCCACTGTCTGTACCATTTCTGTATTTGTTGGGTTATGGATAACAGCCAATCCCTTAATAAGCAAACGAGGATTCACATGCAGGAGGCCATCATAGCCTCTTCCATCCGGCCTTCTAAGATGAATCACATCCGATTCAAGGATATCACGATACTGCTTATAGAAGTCTACCCAGCGCTTTACAACCCGCTTCGTTTCTTCCGTATCGTAGACACGGAAGCCGCGGTACATCGCTTGAACACCAGCCGTAAAATTGTTCCTTAAATGCGCATCATACGCACCCAAGTGTTCACTTAACGGCTCTAGGGTCGAATCGGGTCCTCCGCCTTGATAGGAAGTAAGCGGCACGAACATCCAGCCCATGCTTGGCGTCTTCTCCCATGTGCCATCGTATATATTTTGCCGGGATAGAATAATTTGACGCTCTCTAGGCAGCGCCCAGTTCACTTCTCTGTAGCCCATTCCAGCCTTATTGGAGCCCATAAGAAAATACCAATCCGGCACATTCAGATAGATGCCTTTTGCTCTGCACCATTTATAAAAATCCGTAATTCGCTTCCACTGTCTCCACTGCGAATCCTCTCTTCCTTCATGGCCGGGATGAGCGGTTGAATCACAAATGTCCCCTGGATACGAGCCATCATGCTCAAGAACGTCAAAGCCCGTCTCTTCAAAGAAATGCTGGAGCTTCCGAAAATACTCCTGTCCCCACTTACTTTCTAGACACGGTGAATGAATATAGTACGCGCCATGCGGATTCACGACATCATGCTCTTTGCTAATCGAGCGTGAGGCAAGCAGCGAATAGCCACCAAGCGCAATTCCTTTTGCATGGGCGTAATCCGCAAGTTCACGCATCAAGGTGAGATATGCAGGATCTTCATTCTCCATATCCAAGCCGCTGCCAAAGGATAAGATCACCATTTCAAAGCCGACCTCGGCGCACTGATCAATTGCAGCCTTCACAACCTGCGGCTCGATGCTCTTCACATGAAGCGTGATAGGATTCTCCTGCACCCATGGCGCCATCAAGCGGTACATCTTTCGCTGAGCCAGCCCCTTGCGTTCACGATCCATGCTGTCATGAATCAACTCAAAGGTGCGGAAGGTCTCAAACCGTTCTCCGCTCTCAATCACGGCGTTAGGTCCTATTGGAGGCCTGCTGATCAGCATCGCAGGTGTAAGCCGATCATAATTGACTTGCGTCAGATATTGTGGATCTGTGACCCAATGCGTGGTGCAGTTCGCTTTTCGCTGCGCCATTCCTTGAAAGGCGTAATCGCTCTCAACATGAAGATTCGGGTATTCCCAGCGCTCAGGGGTCTCTACCGGCGAATCCCACTCTACGACAGCGAGGCACTCGCTAATGAAAGCGTTCAGTCGAATGTTTCCGTAACCTTGATTGTGGATCTCGACCCACTTGCTTATCAGTGGTATGCCATCATACATTTCATAATGAACCGTTACAGTGAGCCCTTGGAGCACTTCCAGCTTGCTTCTGAACAAGAGCTGTAGAGACACTCCCGAAGCGATCCAAGGCTGCTCTTTCGAGAAGAAGCCAGCTTGGGAAGGAAAGCGAGGCTTTACAATACCGATATCATAACCTGTACATTGAAATGCATCCGGATGTGTCGTAAGCTCCTCCACCCATTCCTGTGTCAAATAAGCATAGTCTGGCTGACCTACTAATCCTCCGACAGCATGCTCTTGGCCATTCAAGGTAAGGATTGCTTCTGGCTTTACTCCCCGAATAATCGTTTCTCCTGTCATTAGATTATCAAAGGCCACTGTAGCCGCATTTGGCTCAACCCTCCACGTACGTGAGATTAATCCATTGGACACCGTGATTTCCTTCTGCTGTGATGAAATGTTGACCTCTGCTGGATACCCCTCCGGTGCAATAAGCCAATCCTTTTTCATCTGCTTTCCTCCCATCAATAAAACTAACTTGCAGGTTACGGCTTGCTTATGAGCTGAATAAGAAGCAACTTCGGTTCCGCATGCGTACTATGTATCAATTCATCATGTCAAGTGAGGTGCTTCCAATGAACGGACTATTTGGCATCTTGTTTCTCTTGCTGGGTGTCTTCGGGCTGGTTACGCCGCGCTTAGCTTGGTACATTAGCATGGGCTGGCGCGTAGAGGATCAAGAACCTAGCCATGCTGCCTTAATGCTTCAGCGTGTTACAGGTGTGTTCGCCGCCGTGATCGGACTCGTGCTGCTGCTTCTCAGTTTCTCAACTGTATAGCCGATAGCCGAGCTATTCTGTCATCTGACAGCAACATCATCATAGGGAGGATCATGGATGCGAATAACGAAGCACAGCCTTGCAGGCAATACCCCTTACTCCACCCCATATTATGTGGTCGAGAGTAAACGTCCTGGACCGGTTGTGATGATAACCGCAGGCGTCCACGGCAATGAAGTCGGCAGCATACTAGCTGCTAAAAAACTGATTGAACAGCTTCAAAATCATGAGGTCAGCATTCGCTCAGGAACACTCGTCCTTGTCCCTGTAGTTAACCAGCAGGCATACCGCAAAAGAATACGAGGCAAGCCAGATCTCAATCGAACCTTCCCGACAAAAGCAGGGGGGACAGCAGCTCATCCGCTATCCCAAGCCCTGCTTCGCCTTGCAAAGCGATATAAGCCCTCATGGGTATTTGACCTTCATGAAGCCAATGGCTACTCCAATGTGAACAAGCGCGTGCTGGGACAATCATTGCTTACGCATAAACAAAGCCAAGCCATGCGTGCCGTCCAACAGGTCAAGCGGCACTTGAATCGCTCGATAGAGGGCCGCACTCGCAAATTCACGATCATTAAGCGGCACAAGCAGGGAAGCTTTCGAACAGCTGCAGCAAAGCTGCTGCGCTGTAGAGCGGTTACCGTTGAGACCTCATGGGAAATGCCCTTAACGACTCGTATCCAGTATCAGCGGCGAATCGTTGCTTGCTTTATGAGAAAAGCAGGTATTCAAATTACAGAATAATGGAGCAGTTGAGGCTGTGACTTAAGAAGACACAGCCTCACTCCTTAGTTGTTCACCTGTCATCGTTCCGTTATCCGATCATCATCATCCTGCTCCCACTTGCGTGAATACGCTTTGTTTGTAATCCAAAACGTAGGCCATGCAATCAGCACGACAATGACTGCTGATGCGATCCAAATCCAAGTTGGGACCCCCACAGGCAGAACCTCCTTCATCTCTTAAGTCCAGATTGTAAAATTAACCATTTACAATCTTTCCCTATCATAGTACACCCCTTTATCCCTAGCAATGCACAAATCCATGAACACTACATTCGAATACATTCGTCATGAGACAAGAGCAGTTCTGCCATCAAGAGAGGCTAGAAGCTGCCAGACTTTATCAGCCAACAGCTTCAGCTCCTTCTGATTAGTCCTACTCTATAATAAGTACCGGGCGCTTAGCTGGATCTGGGTCTTCCTTCGAACCGTATATCATCCAGCCGAGCGAGCCGTAATTTTGAAGTTGATTCAGTTGAATGGACCATGTACGCTCACCCTGCAGGGCACTTCGCACTGCATCGGTTACGTCAACCATAATCTCGCTGCCAGCAGCAGACACAAGATAAGTTGCCACGATATCAGCTGCCGCTGGTTTATTGCTCCAAGTCATCGTCTCTTCTGTCCAATTATCGTTCTCCACTTCATAGATCGCACCTGTCGTATGGTCCATTCCAATGCTCTTCGGAACGAGCCTTAGGTGTGCACGATGAATCTCGCTTGGAAGCGAGGCAAGATCAAATTGCAGGTACGATACACGGTTGTAGCCTGAGTTGCTGTCATTTTTGACAACGAGATCGGAAGAGGTGCCGTAATTCGTATTGGCGTAGGAGCCGTTGCGCACATAGACGTCCTGTGCAGGAAGGAGAGAATAGGACTCTTTTTCAAGCAGCAGCACAGGATGGTACTGCACATTCTCATGCTCCCTTGAAGCATAAGTCACATCTCCCTTTTGCCCTTGGTTTGTAGGCGCGGTTATTCTTAAGGATAATAATCCATCTGCTGACAACACCTCGTATACTGCGCTTGTCACATCAATCTCCACCGAAGCATATGCAGGCGGAGCAGTCCATGCTGCGATGGCCTCCTCTGCCGCAGGTTGATTGTTCCAAGTCATTGTCGTCTCGCCCCATTGGGGATGCCGAATAAGCTCGGCCTGCTGCATAATCCCGCTCTGGCCAACACCGACTGGCACGAGTCGAAGCTTCGCAGACAGCAGCGTACCCTCGAAGTCCGAGATATCAAAGGTAAGAAAGCTTCTGCGATGATAGCCTGTACCATCGTTTTTAACAACCAATCCGCCATCACTTCCGTAATTGGCATTCGCATAAGAGCCATTACGAACATAGGTATCCGCTATCGGAGAAAAGGCTTTGATATTGGCAAGTGTGACGGCCTGCTCATTGGAGCGCGCACTATCGCCTGCTGCATTGCTCGCAATGACTGTAAAGTAATACGTGGAGCGGTTGGATAGTCCTGTAATCGTATAGCGGTTCTCTCCCCCGCTCACGCTTGTGACCGGAACGACTTGTGTATATTGCCCTGCCTGCGTGCCATACTCAATGCGATATCCGGTTGCTCTGCTGGCCGCACTCCAAGTCAAGGTTACACTTCCATCTCCTGCTGCTGCATCGATAATGGAAGGAGACGCTGGAACGGTACCACTTTGTCCCTTGCTGAGCTTGATATGGAACGTCTTTCCAATCGCTCCAGCTGTGTCGATCTCGACAATCGTTGTCGGAGCAAATTGCTTAATGGTTACCCCTTCTTCAATAGCTATTGCCCCTTGAGTCGGTTGATGGAGCTCCACTACAATCGAACCGCCATTGACATGCGTCGGATCAGCGACGGCAAGCTCTACACTCGATGCCTCTTCTTGCACCGTGATGGAAGATTTCTTGCTGCTCGTTAGATAAGGCTTTTCATCGAGTTCAAGGGTCTTCACACTATCGGTCCAGAAGTTCGCTCCGACAACCTGCATCTCTGTATCCTGCACCGCATGCACAGCACTGGACTGCTCCAGCACCTTGTGCGACGGATGAAGTGCATAATCCTCCGTCTCTGCCGTTGATGCTCCTGGAAGCAATACATATTCATACTTGGCCCCTGCAGGGTCTACACCAGCAGGGATCGCAAGGCTCAGATAATGAGCCGTTAGCGTATCCGTTGAACCGTCCACATTGAGATCGTTCCAAGAGCCTGTCCTTGTCTCCCGAAGTCCTGTTATCGTTTGTTCATTTGGGAAGACATAGCCGATATTCGAATCTGCATCACCACCCGACAGATGTGCCCAGCGAACGTTGTTCATGACCTCATTCCAGCCAGCAGCAGCCGGCTTAACAGCGCCATTCACCACAAGCGCATTCGAGCCGCTGTCATTAAGCTTACGGTTCTCCACGATGGTTTCAACGCTTCTACCGCCTGTATCGGAGATGTCTGAACCGATCGCAATCACTTTATCCCCAAACAAAAACCATGACTTTTTGCCTGCTAGCGGCGAGCCCGTATTGCTCGACATGCTGAACTGCATGCCTGCTGTACCCGCTGAGCCGTCTGTATAAGAGCCTCCTGCCCAATTCGAGGTATTGTATTTGAAGGAGCTAAGTGTTCCGGTTGATCCATCCGTTGTTGTCCCTGGCAAGCGAACAGCATCGACAGTAGGCCAGTAAGCGCCTGAGTATTGGGTTTGATCGCCATTGTACAAATACAGTGCTCCCGCTCCCTGCCACCAAGGCTTCTTATTCTCTCCATTGCCATATTCCATGGCGGAGATGCGTGTTGAAAACATCGCGACAGCGACCGCAAAGTCAGGCCGCAGATGCAATGCTCTCTCCATTCCTCCGAATACATGTGTATCAATGAGAGGCTCTGCCGGCGTTACCGCTTGATCTTCCAACAGCTGTTTCACATTCATCGCATGAAAGATCGTTAATCCTTCTGTATACGAATTAAACGTCGTATCAGCCAACATTTGTCCTTTCGTTATCGCTCGCACACGGCCTGCATCTGGTTCCGCAAGCCCATTGGCAAGCAGGGCCATAGAAGCTAGGATGCTTCTTCCTGCCTGATGATCCTGTGAATTCTGGCGAGATACAGCACGTCCGCGCACATTGTCCATCATCGCCCCTTTATAGAAGAACGGCTGATAGGCTTCCTCCACCCAACGCATGACGTTGGCCATATTCGGATCTGTAATGCTCCAGCTCGAATCGCCAAGCAAATAGATCAGCTTAGCCATATCCGCTATTAGTACAGCGCCATAGCTTCCTGTATAAGCGACAACATCATGCTGAATGAAGGATCCGTCCTCGTAGAAGCCATCACCATCTTTGACATAGAGAAGCACTTGGCTGATCGCATCTCTCCCTTGCTCAAGCTTCAACGAAGACTTGGCAATAATGCCGCGCAGGGATACGATCAATGCCTTATCAAGACGATTGGCACCAGTCTCTGTTAATGAAGGATAATTCGTACGATAAGTTGGGTCAGGAACGAAGCGGTCCAATACCTTGACATAATTGGCGATCTGATTGCTGGACAATTGATCATGGACAAGGATCATCGTATCCGACAGATTCATGGGTGCCCCGATCTCCCAATGCCACCAGTTGCCCGTCTCACTCTTCGTCTCGTTGTACTTATTGGCATACATCCAATCCAACGCTTGAAGGATATCGCTAACTAACTGAGCATTGCCTTGTAAGGCAGAACCCGTTGTTGCATAAGCAATCGCCATCTCACGCAAGCGAACATAGTTCGCGGATATCGTTGCGGGATCGCTCCAAGCGGACAAGTCACTCCACAAATAGCTTCGTGTTCCGCTCTTAACCATCGTCGACCAGTGATTATTCACATTCGTGTCCAGCTGCTGAAGGCTTGCGGACACGACAGGATCATTCAGATCGATATCGCTGCCCCCAGTGAGATAGGCGGACCATCTCTCCTGTAATGGCGTGAACGCGTCTGCCGCTTCAGCAGCAGGTGCATAAGATGCAAAAAATAACGGATATACGATGAGCAGCGACAGCAGACTGTGAAGAACGCGGCGTGAATTCAAATGTTCAAACAAATCATTCATGATTTCCCCTCCAGTTTTGTATGCGCTTACAATTTGAGGTTGCTGTACTCTTTCTCATGCTCGTACCCCTTGCCACTACCTCGTTTTTGCTAAAACCGATGTCCCCTTGTTCAATATGATTGGTCACATCCCCCCTCTATTAGAATCTGCTTGTAATAGACAAAATAGATCATGAGATGAGCAGATGAGGTCTTTAAGATGGATAATAGAATAGAACGGAAATGAAATAAAAAGAATGATCAACGAATGGAATCGATGAAGTGGCTAGAAGCAGCCAGGATTCAGCCCAGGAATATTGGAATGGCAAAAAAGCGAGCGGCGTTCGAAGTTCGGATGCGCGTTAGCTTAAAAATTGTCGATTGAAGGAACAGAAGCAAAAAAGAAGTGCTCCTTTACTTGAAGATTTGCGCTTCCCAGCCTTTTTTCCTGCTTGATCCTACAATTGTCCAGATATTCACAACATTTGTACCACCTGCATGCATAAAAAAGCAAACCACACAAATTTAGTGCGGTTTGCTTTTAGACCCAACGCATAACCAAGGAATGGTGTTTATTCTGCTTCTTGATCTCCGATAATCTGCTTGGATAGATATGAGATGATGCCATCCTCCGCATCCTTATGGTATTCCCATACCATGACGCCGCCAAGCTCATGATTGCGAATATAATCCACCTTCGCCTTAAGCGCTTCTTTGTCCTCATAGCTGATAAACATATTGCCGTCATAGAGGAAGGCTGCCTTGGCTTTATCATCAAAGTAACGCTTGAATCCTTTTTTGTTCAAATACTTGGCTTCAATCTCCTTGTAAGTGAGATCCACCTTATCAATATCGACTGGCTTGCCTGGAGAGAACGGATTGCCATCCTTCATCTTCACATCTTTCCAAGCATACGAATAAGATGGGACGCCCAGCAGAATCTTCTTGCTCTCTACACCGTGCTTAAGGAAGCCCTGAATGACTTGATCCACGCTGTGCTCCGAATGATTATGCTTATCAATATACAAATTAGCATTATACCCTGTCATAGGCGACCATTTGCCTGTAAGATCATATGACATGACATTCACATAATCCGCATACTTCATCACTTCATCCAGTTCGACGAGATCAAAGTACCAATCTTGCGCGCCAGCTGCAAACGTCAGCAGATAGCCTCTATTTTGATGCGGAAGCATATTCAGTTTCTCCCGAAGCTCTCTCATAAGACTGGTGAAGTTCTTCGTATCTTCTGGGCGCGACTTCTGCGTTCCCCACGCATCATGCGCAGGATATTCCCAATCAATATCTACGCCGTCAAGATCCAATTCCTTAACCGTGTTCATGATATTCTCGGTAAACAGATAGCGATTGCCGTCCAATGTCGCATCGGAGAAGCCGTCTACCCCGTATCCCCCGACCGCAAGCACAAACTTCGTGCGCTTGTTCGCTTCCGTCATCTTCTTGATATTTGCACGGATGAGCTCATCGGTTCCCTTGTCTTTGTCAAACACGATATCCGTTCCGTCAATCTTGGCAAAGGCTAAGAGCGCAATATCCACATTCTTCTCATCGAGCTTCACATCGTCCGGATCGCGCCACGCCTCGACATAGACTGCGGTAACCGGACGCTCCTCCGCACTTGCAATTTGATAATAATATAATCCCATGCCGCCAATCAGAAACAATACAATCAGCTTCGTATATAGACTTATTTTCATCGTTCTACCCTCTTCCGCCAAATAGAATACGTGTCATGACCTTGCTCAACTGCAGCACCTTCACCGAAATATAACTCACAATCAAAACGGCAAAGATATTGATCAACAAATGCAAAGACGTATCCCAGAAGGCGCCCTGCGTGCTAATCCGCTGAGCAACGATAATTTCGACGAGAAGATGGATCAGATAGATGCTGAAGCTCGCTTTGGATACAGACCCGATCATCTTCTTCACTTTGTAATTGATCGCAGATTGGAAGTGAGGTTCCTTCTCCTGGAAGTATAGGAACAATCCGATCGCCATGAAGAAGGTTGTAAGCGAGTAGTTGCCGTAGAACATCTCATCGAGCACACCATCCTGCATGGACACAAAATATGTCGCAATGGGTGTGAGGAAGAATGAGATGATCCCTAGATTGAAAAAGAGATTGCGTGCTTTCAATGATATTTCATAATTATACAAGTAATAGCCTAGCACAAAGTAGCCTAAGTACCCTGTGAAAAATGGAATGTTCAGAATGGGCATATAAAAATAGTTCCCAGTCAACTGGAATACGGTATCCGTCACAAACCGATAACCAATGCTAACGATAAACCACATGATTAAAAAGTATCGAATATCCTTTTCCTCACATGCCTTTACCATTTTCGATACGAGAGGTACCGTCATGTAGATTGCAATAATCGCATACAAAAACCATAGATGCACATAGTTACGATCCACAAGCAGGTTATAGCCAAATACCTTCAGAAACTCTAATACACCGATATTGCTCTTAAGTACAACATATTGGTTATATAAAGCGTAGATCAATGACCAGCTGACCAATGGAATGACCAACGGCAAGACGCGCTTAAGATAGAATTCTCGGTACGAAGTAATCTTCACTCGTAGAATCATGGCTCCGCTAATCATAAAGAAGACAGGAACCGCAAATCTTGCGATGGAGTTCAAAATGTTGTTAACCCACCAAGATGCCGAATCAAAATCATTTGTACGGGTCAATAGATCCGCTGTGATATGAAGAATAACGACGGCAACAATAGAGAGCACACGTAATAAATCGATGTAAATGATGCGATTGTTTTTGAAGATGCTGTTCATTATGGCCTCCAGTATGACTTTATTGTGAGCTTGCAGCCGTTTGCTGACTGATCGAAGCGGTTCCCTTCCGTTCTATGAATCCCCAGCTCTCATCGGTATCGAAATACTTGAATGTCCCTACAATGTTGATATACAGCAATATATTTCGATAAGTGAGCAGCTCATATTGGCTGAACAAGAACAGCCTTAACCTATCGATAAGGGAGTAGCGGCTTCCGTATTTCTGCGTCAAATAAATCGCAAGGATAATTTGAAGAGCATTTATGAGGAGTGTAATGATGAGTAATATCATGACACGCAAGAGGTTGTCACCACTGATCAGTGCATTTGCAACGTAGAAAATCATAGTGAAGGCGGTTAGCGTTCCTAAAATAAAGCCATCGATGGCAAAGAAGAGGCTGATTCCTACGCTGAACTGCTGCGATAGCTTGGACCAATACAGCAAAATGCAATCCACAAACGCTTTTTGCCAGCGGATCCGCTGTTTATAGAAATTTTTCAAATTCTCTGGGCATTCGGTGTAGCATACGGCTTCAGGAGCATATACAAGCTTCTGCTTCAGCTTGTTCTCTCGAATGTACTTGTGAATCTTAAGCGTAATGTCGATGTCTTCGCCAACCGTTGAACGGAAGCCTCCTGTTTTGTACATAATATCCCGCTTAAAGGCTCCAAACGCTCCCGAGATTACCACAATGGAATTGAAGAAGGATTGGGTTAGTTTGCGTACATAAAAACCATGCATATAATTTAGAATTTGGCTTTTGACAAGACCAGGTCCTTTGAATTTCTCAATGACACGACCCTCCTCATCCCGCTCTGCACCTTGTACAATCTTCACTGTCCCGCCAAGCGCAATAATCTTGTCATCATGGAAGTATTGGCTGACATATTTAAGTGAATTGCGCTCCAGCATGCTGTCGGCATCCAAGGTCACCACGATATCGCCGACTGCATAATCAATACCAGCGTTCAAAGAGTCTGCCTTGCCTCCGTTGACCTTATCGATAACAAAAAAGTGAGGATGAACCTTTGACTGGTACAGCTGCTTAACGGTCTTGTACTGCAGGGAGTTGGCCGGGGTTCTAGAGATCGGCTCAAGCTCTAACAGCTCTTGTAGACGCTCCAGCGTATTGTCTTTGGAACCGTCATTGATGAACATAATCTCATGCTGCTGATAGTTAACCTCCAGCATCGCTTGAATACAGTTCTCAATCGTGCGTTCCTCATTGTAGGCAGGTACCAGGACCGAGGTCGTATGTTCTGCCAAATCTTCTTGCAGCGGTTTAACTTTGCTGGCTAATAAAGGCACGATGGTGTACAGGATCTGGAAGATGAAGTACACGCCAGTCGTTAAATACAGAAAAATATACATGTTTTCTCTCCTTTCTCTCTCTACATGTGAAAACACTCCTGGTACTACTAGGTATAGGCCTGATGTCATTCTTCAAGATGTCAAAGTCACCTATGAGGAATGAAGAGGTTCGCTTCATCATGAGGATGAACAACGAGGTACAGTATTCGCACCTTCTTTCATGGTTGGGATGATTTAGGAAAAAAACTCTATGATTAAATTATCTTACATTCTATAAATTAGTAAAATGCCCAGTCATTATAAGTAACCGATTACATCTTTCATTTTCTTCTTTTTTCTCTCTTTTCCATTATATTTCTCTCATATCACAATTTATTACATCCTATGACATAATTATGAAGATGTTGTGAAGATCTGTAGTTCGTGAAGAAAATTACCGAATTCTCATATAAATCAAGAGCCTCCCCCGAAATAATCGGAAGAGGCTCCTGATAGATTATAGTTAAACGATCTAAATTTATTCATATTTTATACAGTTAATATGCAATTATGGAAAACATTACTTCGCCGCATATCCACCGTCGATAGGCAACTCTACCCCTGTGATATAGGAGACTCATCCGAAGCTAAGAACAGTACGGCATTTGCAATGTCTTCTGCAAGACCTAGCCGAGGCAGCGGTGTTTGGGAGAGAAACCACTGTCTCATGTCAGGATCTTCCATCGACTTGATGCTCATCGGTGTCTTGATATAGCCCGGATGAATCGAGTTCGCTCGTATATTATGCTTGGCAAAATCAACGGCGGTTGCTTTGGTCAGCATTCGAACAGCGCCCTTGCTCGCGGTATAAGCTCCGGCACCGCTTCCTCCAGTCAGACCAGCAATGGAGGAGATGTTGACAATGGACCCTCCACCGCTATTGATCATGTGGGGGATAACTGCTTTTTGACCCAAAAAGACCCCTGTTAAATTAATCGACATGACTTTATTCCATAGCTCAAGAGAAGCTTCTAGGAATGGAACCTCACTAGAGATCCCCGCATTATTGACTAGAATATCTATCTTGCCATACTCGTTTATCGCTGCATCGACAACGCTTGTCCAATCTTCCTCAGAAGCAACATCATGGCAAAGCCCAATAGCAGACCCGCCGTTATCTACGAAATCGGTTTATCGACCAAAAGAAAGCTGGTTTTTGTCTATGACGTAACTTGTAAATGTTATGATAAAAAAGACTGCTATCCTTGATAGCAGTCTTTCACCTGAAAAAGCGCGTTTATTCCATTATTAAGATACAGGCTTAACCATATGGTCATAGTCATCATTCGCGATGGTCAGCACCAAGCCATCTGCGTGATATCCTTGGGCTTCATACAGCCTTCTCGCTTTTTCATTTGCTACATCGACCAGCAATGCTGCCCGCTGCAGCCCTCTCTTCACGGCCTCCTGTTCAAATGCGGCCATAAGATGCTTCGCGATACCTCGGCCTCGATACTTGGCGTCAACGGCCAGCGAATCCAGGTAGAACTCACCGCGCTGAGATTCCTTGATCAGTTGGACAGGATGCCCATGCACCTTGGATAATCGCTCCTCAAGCGGTGCATCCAACATATGAACCTCCGAGCCGTCGTAAAAGAGAGCAAAGCCCGCCACCTCATGGTGCTCTTCCCATACGATGCAGTGGGTGTAGCTAAGGCGGTTGCCTGCCGCCTTAAAATATTCAGCCAGCACTTTCTTCGTATATTCCACATCGTCCGTGCCGGACAAATCATGAGCAATATTACCAATGGCTTCTAGCATTAAAGGGATCACAGCATGGCTATCCTCAGGTCGTGCTGTACGTATCATTATGTTTCCTCCTGGCCGTGATGAACACGCAATCCTATGTTTAAATTTGCATCTGACGCTAATACCTGTCGAATGATGCCCATCTATTCATCCTATCATATTTGTTTGCTTTTTAAGAAAATGTCACACGTTTGTTGACAATTGTTTGCTATTTAGATAAAATGAATGACAATCAGTCATTTTGTTGTTGAGCAAAGGAGGGATTACCATCGAAGACAAGAAGGAACGAATCGTCCGCGCAGCAATTGATGTACTGTGCAGCAAAGGGCTTGAGAAGACCAAAGTGTCTGACATTGTTAAGGGAGCAGGGATTGCGCAAGGCACCTTCTATCTATATTTCCCTTCCAAGCTTGCCGTCATGCCATCCATCGCAGAAGTTATGGTTCATAAAATACTCGATGCCCTTCATCAGTCCGTTAATCTAAACGCATCGATCGAAGTTCAGCTTCGCTCTTTTATTGGAACCGTGTTTACGCTTCATCAAGAGAATCGCGAGCAGCTTGCTCTGTTATATGCTGGGTTAGCCTCAAGTGAATACTTAAAAGAATGGGAAGCCATCTATGCCCCTTATTATCGTTGGGTCACCGAAATGCTGAACACTGCCCAGTCTGCTGGTCATATACGCGACTCTCTGAATACAGGCCGAACAGCAAGGCTTGTTATTGGTGCGATAGAATCAGCAGCCGAGCAAGTATTTTTGTTCGATCAAGCGGATGAAGGAGAAATTGAAGCACAAGCAGAGGAAGTATACGCCTTTGTTGCTCATGCGCTTGGGATTAAGGTCCTGTAGATGGAGGACCTGTTTTTTCGGCCCAAAATGACTGAATGTCATTCATAATAGTTAGGAGTGAAAATCATGAATCGTTCTTGGTTGTACGTCGTACTCACCTGCTTGTTCGAGCTGCTGTGGGTATATGGCTTCAATGTGGCCAACAGCTGGTGGCACTGGGTCATTATTGTAGGCATTATTGCTGTCGACTTTCATTTCTTGGCAAAGGCTTGTGAGAACCTGCCAACGGGTACGGTCTATGCCATCTTCGCAGGGGCGGGTACTGTTGGCACCGCATTGATGGATGTATGGTTGTTCAATGAAAGCCTAAGTGCTGCAAAAATGGGGTTTATGATCATTCTCATCGCAGGTGTGATTGGCCTTAAATTGGCGGATCAAGCCGCAGAAGCTAGACAAAAAGAGCAAGGAGCTGCATCATAATGGGTTGGTTATTTGTATTTATTGCTGCTATCTGTGAGATGGTCGGTGTTGTCGGGCTCAAAAAATACTCTCAGAACAAATCATTAAAGAACGGGACTGTCTTCTTAGGCGGATTCGGCGTATCCTTTGCTATGCTTTATACCTCGTTTCATTATCTTCAAGTCAGCGTCGCTTATGCTGTATGGGTGGGGATTGGCACCGCAGGAGCCGTTCTGATCAATATGTTTTTCTTTGGGGAAGGGAAAAGCACAGCACGAATTATCAGTCTCTTGGCCATCATTATTGGCGTGACGGGACTCAAAGCGTTATCATGATGAACGCGCTCCCTTCTTCTTATCACAACCAGCAAGTTCAAACTGACGCCTTAACTAGAGGCGATTATACAAGAATAAGGCGGTCTCTCTCACCTGTAGAGGTTTGAGGGGACCGCCTTGTTGTGTTAACCAGACGCATTCCATGAATGGCAGGAAGCAATTGGCTTAAATGAATTCCTAGCTACCATCTAGAATCTGATCGCTGTTGTTTGAACACTTTAAGATAAGCTCTAGCTGTACACGTTAAAATGTTTAAACAAAGGCGAGCCTCACTGTCTAGATCCCTCATTCAGCCTACAATCTATATGCTTTTGGTCCCATTGGATCGTTCAATAATCACTCGTGTTTGTATTCGCCAATCGGTGTCTGCACGAAGTTGGAATAGATGCCTGTCCATCGGAGCCCTTTGGGGTAATGATTTTTGAGTTGATTCTGCGTTGCTTTCCCCCAGCCGAGCGAGAAGCCATTCACCGTAACCAGCGTCCACCCCTTAGGCCCATCAACGTGAAGGGTCTCCCCCTTCAGATAAGCAAGCACTTCGGGTGATTCCACATCCAAGTTCCACTGCTGTCTTGCTTGATCATTAGTCAAAGTCAAGGCAAGCGCATGAGAAGGCTCAAAGCGATTCTTCTTGAGTGTGCCTAAGTGCCAGCCTGGACGAACAACTTTTAATCGGCGAAGCGACAGCATATCGCTAGGCAGCAGATAGAGCTGATCGCCAAACAAGGTGAAGTCTCCCATAGGCGTATCCGTCAAGGACGCTTTGGCAAAGCTCATATAGTCCTGCAGCAGCTTCTTGTCCACATGATCTCGCGATGCATCAAGCTTGCCCTGCTCGCTGCCATCAACCTTGCGCAGGACCGCAATATAATGGCCTTCGCCCTGCAAGCGATGAGGCCATAGCCGGTAGGTTGCCTCGATAGAAGGAGATGCATCCTTTACCCAATCTTCGCGTCCTCTGGAGAAGCCCTCGTACGCGGCCACATGCTCAATGTCAAAGTTCGCATGCTGCTTCACAAAAGCATCGATCACCCCTTCGTTCTCCTCAGGAGAGAAGGTGCAAGTCGAGTATACCATTCGTCCGCCTGGCTTTAGCATCTTGGCTGCTTCCTCAATGATGTCCATTTGCCGTGCGGCGCAGAAGGCAACATGCTCAAGGCTCCATTCCGAACGCGCATCCACATCCTTGCGGAACATGCCTTCACCTGAGCATGGGGCATCGACAAGAATGACGTCGAAGAATGAAGGGAATTTCTTCGCTAGTCGATCGGGCGTCTCATTCGTGACGACCGCATTTCTTACACCCATCCGCTCCAGATTCTGAGATAGAATCTTTGCTCTGGCTGGATGGATCTCATTGGCTACGAGCAGCCCTGCTTGATTCATCTTCTGAGCCAAATGCGTGGTCTTGCCGCCAGGAGCGGCGCAAAGATCCAGCACCTTCTCGCCGGGCTTCGGATCAACAAGCTCACCTACCCCCATAGCGCTCGGCTCTTGAATGTAATACAGGCCGGCATCATGATAAGGGTGCTTGCCTGGACGATCCTCATGGGAATAATAGAAGCCGTCTTGCACCCAAGGGATCGGATGTATAGTGAAGGGTTGAGTTTGAATAAATTCATCTCTCGTCAGCTTCAAGCGATTGATGCGCAATCCCTGCGCTTTATCCTGCTCATAGCTCCGCAAGAAAGGCTCTGCTTCCTCTTGAAGGAGCTCTCTCATTTTAACAACAAAATCATTCGGTAACTTCATAGGCATAACCTCGCTTATGTCTAGATTGCTTTTAACATTTTAACGAGGCCATAGGCCGAAATCAAGTGGGTATATCTAGAGCAGCTGCCCTCTCATGAACGAGTTCGAACAACGAGCTCTCTACGGCCTGTGCAGCAGGCTGGAATACTCAGAAATCCCGCTTCCGATCCGTCTATCACTTGCAGGCTGCAGCCTGTGCCATGTGGCGTTAATTCTATAGTGCTCTGCTCCATTTTGTCCATATGCGGCAAATATACGAGCGTTGGCTGCTCATTTGGCTGCTCCTCCCAAGTCATGCGGAATCCGCATGCTTCGGCATCATATTGATAATGCAGCAGCACTCCTGCTACTGCATGAGGCAGACCGCGCTTGATGCCTTCAAAGGATGGATACTGATCCACAGCTGCGTCATCATAGGACCAGTAGGTATCGCTGCACAAGAGGCGCTCAAACGTCTCTTTAACATGCAGTGCTGCTTCCTGCGTATCCATAGAGCCGTAATAAGCCCCCCATTCGCCTACTAGCATTGGCATGCTGAGCCGCTGTCTCGTGTGTTCATGGTGATCAAACAACAGGCTCACTCGCGCCTTGCTGCCAGCGCTCGCATGGGAGGTATCCGTAACAAGATCATAGCCATGAGGCGCATATGCCTGTTGAGGATCGCGCTTGCCATTTGCGGATAAAATCGGCTCTATTCCGCTATGTACGCCCATATTGGCGAAGAGATTCGTTTCAAGGAACAGGATGCCTGAATCGTCCACCTCACGAATTGCATGTGCCACCCGCCCATACATATTCATCAATTGATGTGCTTCAAATGCTTGCTGTCCCGGCTCAAGCGCATGTAAAAATGCCTTGAAGCTGTCCTTATCTTCTAACATCCTGAACAGTTCCAGCTTCTCTTCCGACTGGGACCAAGCTGCTGCGAACTTATCTGCTATAAGCCCAGCATTGCTCTTACTACCAGCGCTCTTTGCAACTAGACTATTCATCTGCGCCATTAAAGGCTCAAGCAGCTGCTGAACCGAAGACCCCATGAATGGCTCGTTCATGAGATCGTAGCCAATCACATTCGGCTCGCTTCCAAGCTCCTCCGCCACTTTGCGCCAAGCGGCAGCGTAATGATCCTGAAGGCCGATGCCATCCGTGGCCTTGGAATTATTCCAAAAATGGTCAAATGCACGCTGAACAGCCTCATTATGCAGATAAGCATCACTCCACAGCGGATAAGGTTCATAAGCCAATCCGTCAGTCAATGTCGCCCATGCTGGGGCCCCATCGCCAAAGCTTGCACTGAACAAGTCCTGATGCATATCGAGAAAGACATAAAGTCCCGCTTCTTGTGCCCATTGAATAACTTGACGCAATCGTCTTAGATATTGCAAATCATATTGACCCGGGTTAGGCTCCACTCCATCCCAGATCACACCAAGCCGAACCACATTAAAGCCCCAACTGTACAGTTTATGGAACACAGAGAGATCCCACTCCCCTATATAGCCACGTGATGCATCCTTACACACCATATTAATTCCGTGGAGCAGCACATGACGATCATGACAATCGATAAAGCGACCTTCCTTAACCTGGATAGCAGACATGACGAAGCCTCCTTTTCGAGCTTTGAGCTATAACAAGCGAGACACAATGTTCGATGTATACGAAAAAAGCATTTTGCAGCCTTACTTTTTTGTACTGACTAGTCAGTTTAATGATAATCAAGTTTATTCTTCCCTGTCAAGCACACAGGAAAAACAACCCTTTATAAGCTGCCTCTTGCATCTGAAAGCTTGATTTGATAAGATACTGAACGAACGTTCAGTATAAGGCGTGCAAGATGAATATTAGAAGGAGTGGACACATGTGAACAAGAAACAGCTGCAGAGCGAGCAAACCAAAAAAAAGATTGCCCATGCAGCAAGAAATCTGTTCGTTCAAAAAGGGTACAAAGCCACTTCCATTGAAGATATCGTTGAAGCGACTGGGAGCAGCAAAGGGAACATCTACTATCATTTTAAGAGCAAAGAAGGCTTATTTTTGTATCTCATTGAGGAATGGGACTATGACTGGGATCAAAAGTGGCGCGAGAAAGAGTCACTGTATCCGACCACCATTGATAAGTTCTTTGGATTTGCTGAGCAGATGGTGCTGGAGGATCTTAATCATCCGTTGACGAAGTCAGCAGACGAATTCTTCAAGAGTGAAGAACAGACAAGCGAGATGGAGGAGCGCATCACAGACATGGTGCAGCGGCATCTTCAATTTAATCAGCAGCTGATTCAAGAAGGAATTGATGCGGGACAATTCCACGCTCAGGATACCAATAGCCTTGCTGTTATTTTGGAGGGCCTGATGTTTGGGCTAAGCCATATGTCCCGCAAATCCTCGCTTCAGGAAGCATTGGCATTGTATCATGATGCGATCAAGGTATTCTTGTATGGCATTGCTGCGAATCGGCCTGAGGATCAATCGAATAACGAAGAGTAAGAGAATGAAAGCTTTGAAGGGTATCAATCAACCTGAGAAAAGCTGCCGCGTTCAGCCTTATCCAAGTAGGATGGGGTGAACGGCTGTTGTCATACAAAACGAACGTTCAGTATTAATTATTTTTTTATGAATGAATTATCACATAACACCACATCTTAAAAAAGAATATGGGTAAGGAGCATCTTATGTCACTACTACTACGTAATCGAGCTGCTATTCTGCTGCTCATGCTAAACATCTTTCTTGTCTTTACAGGCATTGGTCTTGTTATTCCGATCATGCCTACGTACATGACGGAGCTTCACATCAGCGGAAAAATGGTTGGTCTGCTGGTTGCGGCGTTCTCGTTCACCCAGCTACTGTTCTCCCCATTTGCAGGGAGATTGTCCGATTCGCTTGGACGGAAGAAAACCATCGTTGCAGGGATGATCTTGTTTGCATTATCCGAATGGTTGTTCGGTTCAGTTAACTCACCCGTCTTCCTCTTTGCGGCGCGCATGATTGGAGGATTAAGCGCAGCCCTGATGATGCCTTCCGTTATGGCCTATGCTGCAGACGTAACAACAAATGAAGAAAGAGCCAAAGGAATGGGCTTCATCAATGCAGCCATAACGACAGGCTTTATCATTGGTCCTGGAATCGGAGGATATCTTGCAGAGTTTGGGATTCGCGTTCCTTTCTATGCGGCTGCTATTGCAGCAGGAGCATCAGCACTTATTACAGCATTTATTCTTCCTGAATCGCTTACGGCTGAGAAGCGCGAGCAGATCAAAGCCTCTGCCACCAAGCAGGATAACTTGTTCAAGCAGCTAATGCTGTCTTATAAGGAGCCTTATTTCATCAGCTTGGTTATCGTCTTGGTCACTTCCTTCGGCCTTGCCAACTATGAGACCGTATTTGGCCTGTTCGTCGATCACAAGTTCGGGTTCACACCGAAGGACATTGCCTTTATTATTACATTTGGCTCCATCTCTGGGGCTGTCGTTCAAGTAACAATCTTTGGCTGGATTCTTAATCGCTTTGGAGAAAGACGTGTCATCTCCGTTTGTCTGCTCATTGCTGGATTGTTCGTGCTCATGACACTCTTCGTGCATACGTACTTCTTGATTGTTGTTGTCACTTTTATCGTATTTCTATCGATTGATATCCTGCGACCTGCAATTGGTACGCAGCTGTCTAAGATGGCTCAGGACCAGCAAGGCTATGTGGCAGGTCTCAACTCTGCTTATACGAGCTTAGGCAATATTGCTGGCCCCATCGTAGCGGGAGCGTTGTTTGATGTCGATATCAATTACCCTTATGTGATGGCAGCTATTGTTCTCGTTCTCTGCTTCTTGTTGTCCTTAAGAGCAAAGAAAGTACTGCAGCATCATGCAGGAGACAAGATTACAAGCCATTCTTAAGTCAACATCCATAACAGGTCCAGTAACGCATGATAAGAGGCTGCTGCCCTAGAAGTGGTCTTAGGATATAGAACGATTTTTCTTGCATGTCAAGCAGGATCTCATCATCCACTCTGTGGAGACTGAGGTCCTGTTTTTACTTTGAATGTCAGTTTTTGAGATCGAGTCTACTCTTGAACAAAGAACGCTGCATTTAGTCCGCAGCTTATTCAACTTCAATCTGTTTGACCTTGCGTATATGTCCCCTTCCGTGCTCATATTGTAAAAAATCGACATGAATATGAAAAGGAGTGATCTCTTGAATACAGGCGAGGCACGACGTATTGTAAAGGAATGGATTCACGCCTATGCTCATCATTGCGAATACTATCTAGGCGCTTATTACAGCGGCTCTACTCTCGCACTGTCTGATGAAGATCCGCTTCCTCCTCATTCCGATATAGACATTATGCTCGTCATAGATGCAAGCGAGCCTCACGAGAAGCTTGGAAAGTTTCGATATCAAGGCTTGCTTATGGAGGTTACGATCCTCACCTGGACTGAGTTGGAATCTGTTGATGACGTGCTTGTCTCCTATCATCTTGCGAGCAGCTTGCGGGTGAACACAATTATAGACGATCCTACTGGAAAAATTGGGAGGCTGCAGATTGAGGTTGCCAATCGATTTCCTAGACGGGAGTGGGTAGAACTTCGATGCCAGAGGGTGAGAGCGCGCATTGAAGCAGGCCTTCAGCATTTTGATCCTGTACGCCCATTCCATGAACAGGTAACCGCATGGTTGTTTCCTACCGGAATCATGTGCCATCTTATCTTAGTCGCGGATAAACAGAATCCGACCGTTCGCAAGCGCTATCTTGCGGCAAGAGAGGTGCTGCAAGCTTATAGGCTTCAAGACTTCTATCCGAAGCTGCTGGCACCCTTAGGGTGTGCACATATGTCCCCTTCTCAGATCAAACGATATGTGGATCGCCTAGAGCCGCTCTTTGATGCGGCAGCCGAAGCATCGGATACTCCATTTATGTTCAGTTCCGATATTACCCCTGAGGCGCGGACGATTGCGATTGAAGGCAGCCGCTTATTGATTGATCAAGGCAATCATCATGAGGCGATATTCTGGATTGTCGCCACTTATGCCCGCTGTCATACCATCCTTGCTGTAGACGAGCCAGCTATTCATCAGCGCTTGCTACCAGATTTTGAGGAAATGATGCGTGACCTTGGGATCACTTCTTATGAGGATTTAACAGAACGTGCGAAGGAAGGCTTGCGAATGCTGCCAGAGGTATGGGGTATTGCTGAGCAGATTATAGAGGCGAATTACTAAATATGAAAAACACTCTTCATAAAGAGCTTGGGATATAGGAATCGATGGGAAAAAGCCCATGCTTATCGCCTGCGCACTTCATCCATCCATTGGAGAGGTAACCTCTTGCTGCTAAGATTTTAATCTAAAAAGGGTGTTCGAGTCATCTCCTGCAGCGACTTGAACACCCTGGTTGATGCAGTATGAAGGCCTTGATTCATGCACTTGCTTCTAACCTCTCGCATTCATAGATGCCATCTTATTGTAATTCTAACGTATCACCACAATTGTTCGCTTATGCTCACCTATGTTCGTTTTATTGCAGCGATGGCTTCTTCCTCTGTGGCAGTAAAGAAAAACTGAGTGCCTTGATTGCATTCATAAATAAAGTCCCGCAGGCTCTTGCTCTCTATCTGGCTGTAATCGCCTACAATGGCGAGCTTCATCTGATAATTTGTATATTTTTGCAGGATCTCGCCTGCAAGCTTCGTGCTAAGCTCAAAGAAATCAGGAACAATATGCTCCTGTTTCCACACAAGCGCGTCACAGCCTTGATATTTGGCATTTGCAAGGGCATCTAATGCATCCTGTACATGGTGAATCACGATCGCATCGCTTTCTAGGATCGCAATGGAATAACCTTCTTCTGTGTGAACTCTCATTTGCATACGGATCTGCTCCTCTCATCACTTATCATGCGATAGCTGCACGATATTCTTCCTGCAGCATTCCCATATGAATAATATCATGCCACTGCCCCTCTCTGTAAATCGATTGACGTGAGATTCCCTCTTGCTTGAACCCGAGCTTAAGGTATAAGCGAATCGCTCTATCATTAAATGAAAAGACACGCAAAGCCATTCGATGCAGATTGCATTCTAAGAAGGCATAATGGAGCAGCAACTGAAGCGCTTCTGTACCATACCCTTTTCCCCAATATGCTTTGTTTCCAAGCTCCAAAATGCATTCGCCGTTGCGGTTCTTATCATCCATATGAACGATGGCCGTTATTCCAATCGCTTCATGATTCTCCTTATCCACGATCATATAATTTTTCGATGTGTTTGATCCTAGTATAACCTGAGTGACGAACTGCCTCGTATCCTCTAGAGACACAAGCTCCAGATGAGGGCTAGTCGTCTGCATGACCACCATGTCATTTCGCCACTGATGGTACAGCTCCACGTCTGCTTCCGTCATTTTTCGAAGATAGATTCTAGAAGACTCAAACAACATGCTTTACCTCCCCAATTGATTTTAGGCAGTCACAGGACACAATAGTGCTTTCATCGCCGCAATAAGTGCTTCCACCTGTTCCTGTGCTTTGATCGTATTCGCGCCATGCTGCGATGAATTCAATAATATTCCATCCATGAAAGATAGGAAGCTGTGCGCGATTGTATCCGTTGGCAGGATCGGATAGAACTCGCCTGTTGACCTGCCTGCCTCGATAAACGCCGTCAGCACCGCAATGATGCGCTCATATCTTTGCAAAATATAGGAGCTGCTTGCTGATCCTGCAGTGTCTTGGACGGCGAGAAAAAACTCGGAGTTCGCACGAACGAGCGTCCCCTCCCTGCTGCTCAGCTTCATGCGCTGCTCATCGATCCATTGCAGCAGCTGCTCCCAAGAGGAGTTTGTCTTCGTTTGCTCAAAGAATTGCAGATCCTGCTGATCTTCTGCTCTTAACAGCTCTACGTACACATGCTCAATGCTTGTGAAGTAGGCATATAATGCGCCCCTTGAGACCTTTGCCTCCTCAATAATATCCTGCATGGTGGCAAGCGAATACCCTTTGCGAATGAACACTCTCCTTGCTGCTTGCAATAGAGCCCGCTTCTTCTTCTCTTTGTATTCCTCACTAACGATGGGCAATCATTACTCACCTCAACAATAACGACACAATTGTCGTTTTAGTTATTGTCATTATAAACGACAATAATGTCGTTTTCAAGATTTGACGAAAAGTTAATCACGAAATCCATCGAATTTACCGGCTCTCTTATCATGAAGATGCTGAATGCTTGCGACTGATAATACTTTCAATCGCAGGAAGTGTAAAGCAAGCGAGATTGCTTGGAAGCTCATTAAGACTGAACCATTTTAGATCTCCGATTGCTCCACCCTCCTCCATGTTCTTTGCTTCTCCGCCAACCACCGTTGTCTCATAAATGACAGATACCCAGTGCTCCTCATTCTCTGGACGAATGGTTTCTGCTGTGCACAAAAGCCCCTTCACCGCAATCTCAAGATTCACCTCTTCTTTGATCTCACGTATGACACAATGCTCAAGCTGCTCATATGGATCTACCTTACCGCCTGGAATGCTCCACATCCCTTTTTCTGGATTTCTATTTCGAAGCACTAATAGGATCTGATCATGATCATTTGTAATAACTGCCCCAACGCCCAAACGCGGGTGCCCTGTCTCTCTTTTCGAATGTTCCATCAACTCTATGCTGCTCATATCTGCATCCTCCACCCTACATACAGTAAAAAATATATTTGTATAACAAAGAAATATTAATCCCTGATTGCGAACGGCGACCAATGAGGTTCCATTAAGCCATTACTTGATATTTTATCGATCTTTATTGGTGAAATCTACTATCTTCTGCTGCAATCCATTTATATGACGTTGCAGTAGATAAAAGCGCCATTAACAGACGAATCTGTAACGGCGCTTCTATAATTAACCTTTGTTCAATTAAAGGGTTACTTTTTCAGCCATAAGGCTGGCACGATAGAGGGCTCCCAACCCACCATAGATGTATGAGCTTGCAGACATTTGTACGTTGCTCCTCCGTAAGTTACTTCATCCCCAATCTTATAGGATACACCTGGTGCCCATGAAGTAGGAGATGGCTGTGAAGAATCCGTCGTTACCGTTACAGCGTTGCTTGCTGCAGACCGATTACCAGCTGCATCAACCGCTTTAACAGTGAATGTATAGGTTGAACTAGCGGTCAAGCCTGTAATCGTAGCCGTTGTATTCGTGACTGTGGCTGCTAACGAGCTTCCATTATAGACTTCATAAGCGGTTACACCCACATTATCAGTAGAAGCATTCCAGCTGAGCGTCACACTGGTGCTCGTTTTGGCCGTGGACATCACATTGCTAGGCGCACTTGGAGCTTGTGTATCTCCTCCACCGCTGCTGTCGTTAATTTGTAACGTGGTTTGGGCTGAGCTAGGGCTATATCCTGAAAGGGTCGTTTCGGCAAGTATTTGGTAAGTTCCAAGCGGAGTTTGTGCATTAGAGGTTATCGTCCAAGAAGCGACACCTAAGCTGTTTGTCGTAGCCGTGTTGGTAAGGGTGGTACCGTTGGGACGGGTCAGCTTGAAGTTAACCGTGGCTCCTTGGAGCGCATTGCCCTGCGTGTCAGTAACGCTGGAGGTGATGTTAATATTTTCTCCACGTTGATACACGGTCTTGTCCGTTTGCAGGGTCGTATTTGTTTCTTTGATCGGCTGAGGTACATTGCCTCCTGCTGCTATTACAGCGGCGTACGCATCAACAATGCCATACCCATATTGATTCATATTGCCAGCAGGCTGCGCTGTATTTCTTAGAATATTTCTGGCCTCAGAGGGCGTTAGATTTGGATTAACGGATCTCATTAGACCTAGTACGCCAGCTACATGAGGAGTTGCCATCGAAGTTCCTGACATGGTTACATATTGACCATTCGGGTACGTACTATAAATGTTCGATCCAGGAGCCATCAGTTCAAGGCCTGATCCATAATTGGAGAAGCTTGAACGTGTTCGGCTTGACGTAACAGAACCAACTGCGATGGAACTGCTGTAAGCCGCTGGATATGAGATGCTTGAAAGTCCGTCATTTCCAGTTGCCGCTACCACGATTGTCCCTAAGCTTACTGCTGTTTGAATCGCCTCTTCGATCCCACGATCATAACCACCGCCACCAAGCGACATGTTGATAACGTCAGCACTTACATTAGCAGCGTGAAGAATGCCTTGCTGTATGCCATACATCGTTCCAGTACCGTTATTGTTAAGCACTTTAACAGGAATTAAGGTTGCGTTCTGCATAACACCTGATACGGATCCATAACTGGCAATCGTACCTGCGACATGTGTACCATGGCCATGCCCGTCCATTGTGGTGCCACCTGCAAAACTGCGACCTAAGCTCGTGTTCACCAGATTGCTTAAGCTAGGATGATTGCTGTCAATTCCAGTATCAAGCACTCCAATCCTCACGGAGCTTGTCCCCGTCGTCACTCCCCAAGCTTGCGAAACTTTAATCATGTCATAATGCCAACGTTGATTGTTGTGAATGGCTTGGGCAGAAGGGTCTTGTACGGTTGCTGTTTCAAGCGCATACATTTTGCGATTTTCGGAGATATATCGTACGTTGAGTCCGAGACGGTCTAATGTACTTTTCAATGCTTTTTTGGCGGCATCGATTGATTCATAGTCCTCTACAGCGTACTCAATCAGATATACCAGTCCCATTTTTTCTACCGCCGTAGCCCTTACATTGCTGTCTAGCGGCTGTGCAGAGAAAGTGCCTACCTCCTGACCAAACAAGGAGTCAGCAACTACAAAACCATTCTTCGAGAGCGAGACCGACTTCATCAAAGCATCATCCGTGCTTTGAATCGACTTCAAGCTGGGTGATTCTTCGATCGATACAACGAGCTGACCTTCGATGTAATCTGACGAATTACTCTGGTCAGGGTTGGCAAACGATACTCCTGTAAACAATGTTGCGATGAAAAGAATGACGACCAACATAGAGCTTGTAAACTTCTTCATAATCAAACCCTCTTTCATGGAAAAATAGGTGCCGATTGTGTTGGTTTCATGTTTACTTCATGATGAACGTCACACCAAGTGTGAAAGCGCATTCGAGAAAAGTAGATTTACCACACCACCTTCTTTCCATTGTTTTCTCCTCATTGCTCCCTCCCTTCTTTAATATCATTAAATAATTGGGATATAAGAGTATTTATGTATTCTTTTCCCAATTAAATGTATTCTATCATTATTTTTAAGAAAAAGTAAATTACTATTTTAGTAGTAACGAACAGAAAGGCAATATACAGACTCCAACATATGTATAGACAACTACAGTTTAACAGTAAATTTATATTATTTATGGAAGAATAAAGATGCTAATGAAGCAATAGAGATAAACGGTGTTATTTTCAAATTCATTTATCGTAGGAGGATGTAATGAGAACAATGAAGAGATTCCTTCAGGTTTTATCTCTAATGGCAGTAACAGCAGTTGTGGTAACTGTCTCGCCATCTGGGACACTCGTCCAAACTTCAGAAGCAGCCATTACACAGCAAAGCAATCTTGTTGTTCAGCGAAGCTTTGAAGTAACAGCCCTTGGAGACATATGGGCGGAAGGCGAACGAGAGCGTAGATTGATAAATGCTCGAAAAATATTTCAGCCAACAGGTTTATATGCACAACCCAATGAACAACTTGAGATTGAAGTCTCAGGTAACAAACCAATTACAGCGGTTATTGGGACACATCGTCATGATAACGAGTGGGCGATTAGTTATCCATTACAACCCGGTACAAACACCATTTCCTCGCCCAATGGCGGTCTGTTGTCTTTTGACAACAGCAACAATGAGGGTAGCATTCATGTAAATGTAGTAAGTGGGGGCAGTCCTGTTCCATTCTTTGTATTAGGCAAGCATACAAAAGCGGATTGGCAGGCCATGATGAGTGCTTATCCTCATGCACCTTCTGTTGTTCTCCAATCAGAAAGAGCCCTCTTAGTCTTCACATATGCTTCTGCTCAAAACCATATTTTGAATCAAGACCCCGTTCCTGTTTTACAGACTTATGATACGTTTATTGGAGCACAGGATAACATTTCTGGACAATCAAATTCTGATCCTGATTCTCGACATCGGTTAGATAAGCATCTGATTGGCGTTATTGAACAGCCAAACTACACAGGTGGGGCATATGCATATGCGAGTTGGGATGGGGCAATTATGCCTACAAGCACTGGAGCTAATGCGGATGCTTTAGACCTTACAAGAATGGGTTGGGGGCAGTATCACGAGGCAGGCCATTTGAGACAACAAGCCCCTTGGACTTGGGGTGAGATGACTGAGGTGACAGTAAATATATATTCTCTAGCTGCCAAGAAGGCTCTTAAACCTACTGAGCCTGCAAGGTCACAAGGCGAGTACTTAGCTGCTTTCACGTTTGTAGATCAGCCAACCAAAAATTTTTCAGACTCTAATTCAAAATTAGAAATGTTGTGGCAGCTTAATCTTGCTTTTGGGGATAACTTCTACCCAGCCTTACACCGCTTATATCGTGAGATGGCAAATAATGATCTGCCGACTACAGATGATCAGAAAAAACAAGCATTTATTTTAAACACTTCAAAAGTCGCTCAATATGACTTGACGCCTTTCTTTGATAAATGGGGTTTACCTGCAACAAATGAAACAAAAAACAAGATTCATGCATTGAATTTACCTCTTCTAACTGCGCCAATCTGGTTTGGGTCAGAGTATAACATCATTAAACCGACGGATGGAATGGATAAAGTAAAAGTTATTATTGGGGTAACAACCAATAGCCAAGAGACTTCAAACGCTTATAATGCCGCAGTAAATGCATTTGATGGAGATACAAATAGCATCTGGCACAGTGAATGGAATAAACAAAATCAATTCCCTTTCCATATTACAGCAAAGTACGCAAATCCACTAACCATCAACAAGCTGACATATTTACCACGTCAAAGCCAAGAAAATGGTATTATTACAAATTATAAAATTCTAACCAGTCTTGATGGGGTAACATTCAATGAGATTGCAACAGGCACTTGGGCAAAGGACAACACAGAAAAAACAGCAACGTTCACACCTACTCTTGCTAAATATGTTCGACTAGAAGTGCCTCAAGGTGGTGGAGCAAATGGTTATGCATCTGCAAGTGAGATTAAAATCTTTGAAACTGATCCTGTTACGACGTATCTCAGCGATATGGATTGGTTTTCTGCCACAATCGGTTGGGGGACCATCCAAAAAGATCGTAGTGTTGATGGAAATACACTCAAGTTAAACAACAAGACCTATGCAAAAGGCTTGGGCACACATGCTCACAGTGAGATTGTCTACAAACTGGATGGACAGTACACATCCTTTGCCGCGCTAGTTGGGGTAGATAATGAGGTCGGTACTGTAGGTTCTGTGGAGTTCCAGGTTGTTGTAGACAATCAAGTTCTATTCTCAAGTGGTGTCATGCATAATGATGTAGAGCCAAAAGAGGTAAATGTTAATCTTTCTGGGAAGAACGAACTAAAACTTATTGTAACAGATGGTGGAGATGGTATAAATAGCGACCATGCCGATTGGGTAAATGCTCGTCTTATCAATTAGTATTATGAGGTTAAAGCACGTCACATGAGAGGGGTTATCCCCTCTCTTTAGTTTTAGGGTTGAATAATATTTTCCCCATCTGAGTCTAGCACTTTATTTTCTCCTGATCAGTGTGACCTTTTTGGTTGTTGCATGGCTTGTATTGCTGCTACGATAGTCCAGCGTAGTCATGTCGCGTTAATCATGGCTAATGAATGAAATTGGAAGAGGAGAAATATAAGATGAAAAGAATCGTAACACTGAGCACACGCAAATTGATGGATACGGCAAAACACGGCGGCTGCGGCGCATGCCAGACATCTTGCCAATCTGCTTGCAAGACTTCCTGCGGCGTTGCGAACCAGCGTTGTGAAAATGCATTGAACCGATAGTCTTGACCCTTCATCCCATGAAGCTGTTCATGGGAGATTGTCCAAACAGGTATACGTTCTTAGAACGAAACTGTACATATAGGTCCTGCTAACACTGAGCCGTCCTTGAATAAGGGCGGCGCCGTTGTTTATCCGGACAGCGTAAGCCATTCTTCAGGTAAAAAAGGAGCTTGATTCGCAGTATGATTCATCAATATCAACTTAACGGATACAACATCGTAATGGACACTTACAGTGGCTCCGTACATGTCGTAGACGACCTCGCGTATGAGATCATTGCGCTTTATGAGCATACCTCTCGTGAAGAGATCGTAAGACTCATGAAAGAAAAGCATGTTGCTGAGGAGAGCATTCGCGAGACCCTCTCAGCGATTGAGGAGCTTATAACGCATGGGCAGCTCTTTACACAAGATCCGTATGAGAAGTTGGCTGATCAGCTAAAAAGCCGAACAACCTATGTTAAAGCGCTCTGCCTCAATGTTGCGCATACTTGTAATCTATCTTGTGAGTATTGCTTTGCCAGCCAAGGGAAGTACAATGGGGACCGAGCAATCATGAGCGTTGAGGTTGGCCAACGAGCGATCGATTTCCTGCTGGAGCATTCCGGTCATCATCGGAATCTGGACATTGACTTTTTCGGCGGAGAACCGCTTATGGCTTGGAAAGTAGTGAAGCAGATCGTTGCGTATGCGAGAAGCAAGGAACAGGAGTACAAGAAAAACTTCCGCTTTACCTTTACCACAAACGGTATGCTGCTTGATGATGAGGTCACCGAATTTTTGAATCAGGAAATGTATAATGTCGTGTTAAGTCTCGACGGAAGAAAAGATGTTCATGATAAGCTTCGCACGACCGTCACCGGAAAGGGCAGCTATGACCATATCGTGCCAAAGTTCCAGAGATTTGTTCAACAGCGCGGCGACAAAGAATATTACGTGCGGGGAACCTTCACAGGCAACAATGTCGATTTTACCAATGACATTTTCCATATTGCGGACCTTGGCTTTGACAAGCTCTCGATGGAGCCGGTCATCTGTGATCCCAAGGAGCCCTATGCGCTTACCGAGAAGGATCTTCCCGAGATCTACCATCAGTACGAGATTCTCGCCAACGAAATGATTAAGCGCAATGAACAAGGCACAGGATTTACCTTCTATCATTACATGCTTGATCTGTCAGATGGACCTTGCATCCAGAAGCGAATCACGGGCTGCGGATCGGGTACTGAGTATCTTGCCGTCACCCCATGGGGAGAACTGTTCCCGTGCCATCAGTTCGTAGGAGATGAAGCCTACAGCATGGGGAATATCTGGGAGGGTATCACACGACCAGATTTGCAGTGCCAATTCAGAGAGAACAGCTGTTACTCGAAGTCTGAATGCAAGGAATGCTGGGCCAAGCTTTACTGCAGCGGCGGCTGCCCTGCCAATGCGCTGCATGCCACTGGCTCGATCAACGGCATCTATGAGTTCAGCTGTGATGTATTCCGCAAGCGCGTGGAGTGCTCCATGATGGCGAAGGTTGCCGAAACGATTCGAGAGATGGAAGCGGCTGAAAGATAAATAACAAAAGAGGGGCGGCGCCCCTCTTTTCTTTTGCAAGCCATCAAGATTACGCTTTATTACCTTTGTGACTGTTTATTTAACGCTCCATTAGTGACTGCATGACCTGAATAATCTTCTGTCTGCTAACGGGTTCTACATGTCCACAACACAATGATCAAAATCAAAGCCTTCAATTGCTATCTTTAAAGCGCGCAATTTATCTTGTCTAAATAGAAGTCATGATACACCCCGACCACATCACCTATAAATAAGGCTAGACCCTTAGCGAGCCGCGGAAGCCTCTTGCAGCATAGTAGGATTCTGCACCATTGTGGTACACAAAGACTGTATCGTAGCGGCGATCACAAAAAAGAGCCCCGCCGAGCTTGCGAATATGGGCAGGTGTCACCACCCAGCTCGATGTTTTCCGGTCAAACTCGCCAAGCTTCTGCATTTCACGGTATTGTTCTTCCGTAAGCAGCTCAATGCCCATGTCCGCTGCCATTTCTAGAGCATTATTGTCTGGTTTATGATTCTTCCTCGAATCCAGAGCTTCACGATCATAACAAACGCTTCTGCGACCTTTAGGGCTTTCCGCAGAACAATCATAAAAAATATACTCGCCTGTCTTCGTGTCATGGCCTATCACATCCGGCTCGCCTTCCGTTCTTTCCATTTCGTGAAGCGACCACAGCTTTTCTGGGTTAGCCTCAAGCTTGGCATGTACATTAGCCCATTCAAAACCCTCATGGCGATTCATGTTTTTCTCAAAACGAGCCTTCAATGTGTTAAGAAGCCCTTCACGTTGTTCTGGCGACAGCACCATGCTGCTATTTTCATTTTTCTTCGTCATGATCATAACCCCTTTGCTATTTTCTAACTAGTGATACGCAGCACTCCACATGTGATGTCTGCGGGAACATATCCACTGGCTGGACCCACTCCAATATGAAGCCCTGGTCAAGCAGAACCTGGCAATCCTTGGCCAATGTGGACGGATTGCAGGATACGTAGACAAGCCGCTTTGGGCGCGCCTTTACGATAGCCTGCAGCAGTGAGCGCTCACAGCCGGTGCGCGGTGGATCGACAACAACAACGTCTGGCTCAAGCCCCTGCTTCACCCACTCCGGCAGGAGCTTCTCGGCATACCCCTCGTAGAAGCGGGCATTCTCTACTCCGCTCGCACGCGCGTTGTCTCTCGCATCAAGAACCGCTTCCTTGATCAGTTCAATGCCTCGCACCTCTCTCGCCAGCGGAGCAAGCCATAAGCCTATTGTCCCCGTACCGCAGTAGGCATCGACAACCAATTCGTTGCCAGTGAGGGAAGCCGCTTCACGCACTTTGTCATACAGCTTCACCGTCTGCTCAGGATTGAGCTGGAAGAAGGCCCTTGGGGACAGTGCAAACTTAAGCTCGCCTAACTCCTCCTCTAAGCGCTCCTCCCCCCACAGAATGACCGTTTTATCACCAAAAATGAGAGAAGACTTCTCTTTATGGATATTTTGTGCAATCGTGCTTACTCGCGGCAGCTTCGCTCGGATACGTTCCACTAAGCGTTTCACATCTGGGATTCGATCTGTTGCCGTAATGAGGGTCAGCTGCACCTGACCAGATGCACGTCCAATTCGGGCTACAATCGTTCTGATTACGCCGTCTCTGCTTCGCTCATCATAGATCGGAATACGAAGCTCTGTCAGGATCTGCTTCACTTGTTCCATCACTTGGTTCACAACGGGATCCTGAACCGTACACCCACTGATATCAATCAAGCGGTGCGAGCCTGCAGCATACAGCCCCGCAATGATCTGCGAGCCTTCCATGCCTGTTTGAAGCTGTGCTTTATTGCGGTAATGCCAAGGATCATCCATGCCAATAATAGGACGGATGGGCAAATTCTCAATCCCTGCATAACGCTGAAAGGACTCCTTTACGATCTCTTCCTTTGCCCGCAGCTGCGCCTCATAGGTCATATGCTGAAGCTGGCAGCCTCCGCATGCTTCATAGATCGGACAAGGCGGTACCACGCGATCAGGCGAACGCTTCTCAACCTCCGTTAACTCAGCGTGAAGATACGTTGGCTCCACCTTGGTCACCTTCGCCTTCACGACCTCATCCTTAAGCGCCCCTTGAATGAACACCGCTTTGCGCTTGTAATAGCCTACGCCTTCACCATTGATCCCAATACGTTTAATCGTGACGATGATGCGATTGCCCACACTCACTTCCTCAGCAGACCCTCTTGGTTTATCGCCTCTAGACTTATAAGAAGGCTTGCCTGATGGACTAGTCTTTGTCACGCTTGCATTCGGATGGCTGCTTCGCTTATCCTTACGCTCAAATGAAGAAGCCGAATGCTTCTTGGCAGGCTGTGCACTTGCTGTTCTGCGTTCTCCTTTATGCTTGCTGTCCCCAGTTGCGCTCGTTGTCCGCTGCTTCGGTCGCTGCTCTTGCTGTGCCATAATTTCGTTCTCTCCGTTTCCTAATTGACTACCTTTCAATATAACATAGAGAACGTATTTTCCCAATTCACCATGCTGAAAATGATCTAGATGCAGAAATGATGTGGAGTATTTTACAGTTGCGATTGATTTCATATAACTGCGAGAGAACAAAGATAACAAAAAGCAGGTCAATCATGGTGGAATCTGTCCATAATCGACCTACTTAACGTAACGCAATTGCTCTCTTTAGTTTTTAAAAATAAAGCATTGATATGCGTACAAACATAATGTCAAAATCTCTACACGGGTATTACGTGGGCTATCTGTGTTAGTAATTGAATGATGTGTTCATTCGGTACGAGGTAGTACCTATTACAAAATATGCCCAAAATGTCCTTTATATTGTTCAATATCTTGCAAGATTTTCTTAATATCCTCAGCTTCTAATTCTTCCTTCAATGGTATTGAAGAAATATCACTAATCATATTATTCAATCCATTCTTCACATCTTCTCTAAGATAGCTTTTATCCAGACAAAGAAGAGCAATTGTTAGATAAACAACTAATTTTTCTACGTTACTGTTGGTAATACCACGATGATATTCCACAAGCAATTTTTCCGTTACTTGTGATAATGTTAACCCCTCGTCTAAAAACTCTTCAAAATCTTCAACAATATATTGCTCAAGTTCCTTATAGCTGCTTAACATTAGTATCATTCACCTCTCTAATTTTTAAATTCACCAGAGTAGACATTTAATTTGATATTGGGGTATTCTTGTCTGAATTTCATTATAATATCAGAACAACTTCTGCAAGCAGGTAATTCCGTAAATAAATCAATTTTGCCTCTAGTTTGCTTGTTATTCCCTAGTTGATTGGCTATATCCTCTAAGATTTTTCGCTCTGTGTCATTATCCCTAGGAAAAGCCCCCTCACCGTCAACTTCTCCTTTCTGGTTCACTGATTTTGCAGGAAATTGTCCTTCGCCTGTTACTGAAGAAAATCCGTCAGCATTTTCCTTATGAATCCTACTATGGGCTTTGAACTCTGTTTTAAGTCCGGGAATATTCACATCTGCCACTGCAACATTACCATAATTCTTATACTTGTTCGGTAACGAATCACGGATAGCCTGTGTCCTTTCATGGAACATTTCTACTTTTTGAGCATAGCTGAGATTACCCATCCCTTCAATCTTCTTACCATCCCCAGCATCGATTCGCCTGACCACAGAAGAGGTTTCATCCGGTATTCTGACGAGCATCCCATCTGGTGTCACGGCAAAACGGCCTGACTTCAGGCTTTGAACCCAATCCTGGAATCGAATCGTGTATGATTTCCAATCGATCTCTTTGAACCTCTTTATGGGATTGGCCAACACATTCATGACCTTGCTTGTCTTTACCGCTTGGGTCATGCTGCTTAACGCTTCCGGCACCTTCGCCGCTTTGCCAGCCTTCGTCACGCCCATTCCCGGCACGAGAATGGAGGACACCTTGCCAATCATTTCTGCCTTTTCCTC
>NZ_FXAZ01000002.1 GCF_900177815.1 Paenibacillus aquistagni
ATACACCCATATTTTACCATTTATTGGTCGTGTAAACGGCTTATTTGGCCTGCTCATTTCCTCTACTACGCGCGTTGACTAAGGATTTCAGACTTAATCTCCTTCCCTTACATGCGATTGAATTGCTTCAAGAAACGAATATCATTCGTATAGAAATGGCGAATATCATCAATGCCGTACTTCAAGATGGCGATCCGCTCCACCCCTGTACCGAATGCGAAACCAGAATAGACTTCTGGGTCATAGCCACCCATCTCAAGCACTTTCGGATGCACCATGCCACAGCCCAGAATCTCAATCCAGCCCGTCTGCTTGCACATGCGGCAGCCATCGCCCGCACATTGTACGCAAGTCACATCCACCTCAGCACTTGGCTCCGTGAACGGGAAGAAGCTCGGACGAAGACGAATCTGCATGTGAGAGCCAAACATCTCACGAACAAATTGAAGAAGCGTGCCTTTCAAGTCGCTCATGCGAATGTTCTTGTCAATGACAAGTCCTTCAATCTGATGGAACATGAAGGAATGCGTGGCGTCGTCGTCATCTCGGCGATATACGCGCCCTGGGCAAATGACCTTAAGCGGAACATCCCCCTTCATAAGCTCCATCGCGCGAACCTGAACCGGAGAGGTATGCGTGCGCATCAACAGCTCTTCGGTAATATAGAACGAATCCTGCATGTCGCGAGCAGGATGATTTTTGGGTAAATTCAATGCTTCAAAGTTGTAATAGTCCGTCTCAACTTCTGGACCTTCTGCAATTTGGTACCCCATGCCAACGAAGATGTCTTCCATCTCTTGAATAACCTTCATCAATGGATGAACCGCGCCATGAGGCATTGGACGTCCAGGCAGGGTAACGTCAATCGTCTCGGACTGCAGGCGTCGATCCAGTTCAGCACGCTTAAACGCCTCTACCTTCTCGTTAATGCTTGTTTCGATCGCTTCGCGAACGACGTTTGCCACCTGGCCGATAACTGGACGTTCCTCTGCACTAAGGCCACCCATTCCACGGAGAATCTCTGTCAGCTCTCCTTTTTTACCAAGAAAACGAACTCTCAGGTCATTCAACTGCTGCTCATTGCCTACTTCCTTCAAGAGCTCCAGCGCATGTTCACGCAGTGCATGCAAACGTTCCTTCATTCTCTGTTCCTCCTTCAGCTAGCTACTTGGACTATAGCTTCTTTCTTTAAGCCGCCACATTATAAATTCATCTGCGGCAAAGCAACTATCGGTTATCTTCTCATCGTATAAGCCAGAGCTCGGCATAACTGCCAAGTCCGTCTCTGTGATGTTAACCTGCAACAAAAAAAGGCCTTCTTCGTCCGCTAAGGGACGAGAAGACCGTGGTACCACCCTAATTAGATCCAGCTCCAACAAGCGAATTATTCAGCTTGCGTGCCAGCATCTCACTTAATGCGAATATAACGGTTCGCAACCGGGCTGCTCTACTATCTTAAGCGAGAAAGAGACTCTTCTCACTTGCTTGAATTCAAGTGCCGGCTTCGGAGTGAATTTCGCAGAATCCTGCTTCAAGAATGCTCGCAATCCATGGCATTCTCTCCCTGTGAAGTGGTTATTCTCTACTTGTCTCCATCATGGCCTTTAAAGTGCAATATGCCATTGTTTGACATAGACCTCATAATATTACCCTTTATTATAACCAAATCCATTCAAATAATGCAAGCGAATTACCCTAGGTGCAAGCCTTTTTATTCCCTTGGCCCAATATCGGTTCCCTGTTAATTTGTCCCATCATACTATAGGGTATTATGCATTCATCACCATAAGCCGTATTGGGGGTGAACTGGATTGAATATCGTAATCATGGCAGGCGGTCGTGGTACACGCTTTTGGCCGAGCAGCACAGAATCAAAGCCAAAGCAATTCCTCCCCCTTCTGACAAAAAGAACGATGCTTCAAGATACGTATGACCGCTTTAAGCAATGGCTTCCCGCATCCAATATTTATGTCGCCACCTCAAAAAGCTATGTCTCCCTTGTGATGGAACAACTTCCCGAATTGACATTGAAGCATATCATAATAGAGCCAGATTCAAGAGACACTGGCCCAAGCACAGCCTTGACCGCCCTCACCTTCCTCCATCAAGACGATGATGACGTGATCGTCATGGTTCCTTCCGATCAATACATTTCTGATAATATCGAGCTCTCCCGTACCTTGCACACCGCAGCCAACGAAGCGCGCACAAGAAGAATAACCGTTATGCTCGGCATCGTGCCAACTCGTGCTGAGACCGGATATGGCTATATTCGCACCTATGACAATCATGGGTATTCATCTTTGCGTGAAGTTGAAGCCTTTATCGAAAAGCCGAATCAGGATTATGCGGAGAAGCTGATCAAGCTTGGCACCTATTGGAACAGCGGCATCTTTGTGTGGCGGCCTTCGACGATCGAATACTTGATGACAAAGCACTGTCCGTCCATCTGGCAGCCGCTCAAAAAGCACTATCCTGAAGTGAGCACCATCTATAGCCAGCTTCCCAAGCTCTCGATTGATTATGCCGTCATTGAGAAAGCAAAGGACCTGTATGTAATCCCCGCAACCTTCGATTGGGATGATGTCGGCACCTGGAATGCGGTCCGGCGCCATTATGGCTCTGATGAGCATGGCAATCTATTGAATGGACATGTGCGCTCCCTTGACTCGCACGGCAACATTATATTCACCGATAAGCAAGCGATCGTCATTGGAGTCGATGACCTGATTGTCGTCTCTACAGAGGAAGGTCTCTTGGTCTGCCATCGTTCTGAGGAACAAAGAATTAAAGAAATGCTTAACGAGAGAAGCATAGAATTCAAGCCCTATCAACTTCGAGAGGTGAAGCCTAACCCATGAAGGCCTTAGTTACAGGTATTGCCGGATTCGTCGGCAGCCACATGGCAGAATATCTGCTGGATAAAAATGTTGAGGTTGTAGGTACGATCCGCAACCGCAGCCGGATGGATCATATTATAGATATCCAGCATAAGGTGAAGCTGGTTGAATGCGAGCTCCGCGATCCATTCTCTGTTGAGAGCCTTATTGCAGAAGAACGCCCTGATCTGATCTTTCATCTTGCGGCACAGAGCTTCGTGCCTACCTCTTGGAATTCTCCTGTCGATACGATTCACAACAATGTAGCCGGTCAATTGAACATCTTCGAGGCTGTCCGCAGGCTTCAGCTCCCTGCCCGCATCCAGATTGCATGCTCCAGCGAGGAGTATGGCCACGTTGAGCCTCACGAGACCCCCATTACCGAGGACAATCCGCTGCGGCCCTTAAGTCCATATGCTGTAAGCAAGGCTGCTCAGGACTATCTCGGCTATCAGTACTATAAGAGCTATGGGCTCCATGTCATCCGTACGAGAACATTCAATCACACCGGTCCGCGCCGAGGAGAGCAGTTTGTAACCTCCAACTTCGCGAAGCAGATTGCTGAGATTGAAAAGGGCTTACGCCCGCCAGTCGTGTCTGTCGGCAACCTCCAGGCAAAACGCGACTTCACCGATGTCCGTGATGTGGTGAATGCCTACTGGCTTGCACTGCATCATGCGGAGCCAGGCGAAGCCTATAATATTGCATCAGGCTCTTGCATTACGATCCAAGAGCTGCTTGATCGTCTGCTCGCGCTGAGCACTGTATCGATTGAGGTTGTGCAGGATCCAAGCCGCATGCGGCCATCCGACGTGGAGATCCTGCTTGGCGACGCTTCGCGGTTCCAGCATCAAACGGGCTGGAAGCCAACCATTTCCTTTGATCAAACATTAGCCGATCTGCTTCAGTATTGGCGCGAACGCGTGTAGGATTCACACAGCAGCATAAAAAACAACCGTCAGCCTGCAGCTTGACGGTTGTTTATGTTTGTGGATACATGCACAGCATAGGCTTATGCGGCTTGGTGATACTTGCTTGCTAACTGGAAGAATTGACTCGCTTCGTCTGCATCCTTAAAAGCATGCTTCGGAATACAGATCACGGTTGCAGATTCGATGATCAGCAGAATATGATCCTTCCGATCCTCAATTCTCTCAATATCCAACCATTGCTGGAAGCTTGTCTTCTCCGAGGAATCATCCTGCACGCCCTCTGCGCTTACGACAAGCTGACGCGGTCCAATCACATGAGGATTGCTCTTCGCGTAGCGAATAACCTTTGCTTTTACACTAAAATAAATATACAGGCAGATCAATCCCAGCAGCATAACCGATAAAAGGATGCTAACACCTACCGTAAATCGGTAGGATAGCAGAAAACTAAACAGGACAGGTGATACGATCAATACAAGCAGCAGAATCGATCGCATTCGCGGCATCATCATGATCATATCGCGATTTAAGTTCCAGTAATCTTCCTTCGTAAATTCATATTGAATGTTCAAAAGTAATCCCCCAAGCTCTCTTGAATCTTGCTTTGCTATCCATCATTCAATTAGGGCTCTTCGCCACAAATAAAGTTAGAAAGCGGTACAGCCCTATGGATTCTTGTCAAAAAAGACGTATCACAAGTGATACGCCTTCGGCATTCATCGTGGTCGGGACGACACGATTTGAACATGCGACCCCTTGGTCCCAAACCAAGTGCTCTACCAAGCTGAGCTACGTCCCGTTACGCTATTGACCACTTTAATGTAGCATAATCACGGCATTCTGACAATAACTTCTTTCCCCTTACTCCCCTTACGCAAGACCATTCTCGAAGGCATAGCGGGTCAATTGGACGCGATTCTCAAGATGCAGCTTCTGTAAAATATTTTTGAGATGATTCTTCACCGTATGCTCAGACAAGTTCAAGCGCTGCGCGATCTCGCGATTGGATTCTCCTGTCGCAACGCGTTCTAGAATCTCTCGTTCTCGAAGGGTAAGGGGTGTATTTGCCGGCTCCCGCATAGCTGTCTTCGTCGTAAACTCCTGCAGCAGCTTGGTTGCTAATTCCTTTGACATCGGTGCCTCATCAATGGCAATGGCACGCAGATACTCATGCCACTGCGAGGGCTTCAAGTTCTTGAGCAAGTATCCTTGTGCGCCAGCCTTTAAAGCCTCAAACAAATGCGTGATCTCATCGGAGACTGTCACCATCACGATTTTTACGTAAGGAAACTTGGACTTAATCCGCTTTGCAGCCTCCAGCCCTCCAAGCATCGGCATCGAGATATCCATGAGAATCAAGTCAGGCATCAACTGCTCTGTGAGCTGTATGGCTTCTTCGCCGTTCACCGCCTCTCCGACAACACAGAAATCTGGCTGCATCGCCAATATATCCATCATGCCTTCTCTGGCATGGGCATTGTCATCTACAATTAGCACCCGAAAACACGCTTCAATCGGTTGATTCATCTCTCACCCTCCCTTTATGGCTAGAACCGTATGTTGGTTGTCTCTGTATAAGGAAAGTGACCACCCCATATTGTGCACGCGGTCTCTCATCATGCGCAGACCATACTTGCCGGGCACATGAAAGGGGTCCTCCAGCATGCCTACACCATTATCGACAATCTTGCATTCAAATCCTTTATCCGTTGTAGCCGCACACACCTGCACCTCCGTCGCATGTGCATGCTTCGATATGTTGGTCAAGGCTTCTCTAACGCAGGAGAACAAGGTCAGCTTCTCCTTCATTGTCATCTCTTCATCATCGAGCTGCCAGTCCACGGCCGGCTCCCACGTTGCATCAGCCTTAATCTCCTCGATCATTCTCATAAAGAGCTCCGACCACGTTGCATCGGTCTCCTCTTGCTTCATATGAAGATTGGCGATCGCTTGCCTCACATTATCATGCACATGATGAACCGCCCCCTGAAGCCTAGTCATCTGCTCATCTCGCTCCTCGCTCGGAGCCTGCTGGAGACGATCCACCTTAACCGCAAGCATGAATAGCGACTGAGAGATGCCATCATGAAGCTCTTGGGCAAGACGTTCTCTTTCCTCCAAGAGGGCTTTGGAGCGCTTTTCTTCATGCAGCTTCTGTTCAGTATCCTCCATCATTTTAAAGAGCTTCGCGAGCAGCGTCATCGAGATTACGAAGACAATGATCGGCGCTAGAAGATTTCCCATGTCCATCGATAGATAGGGAAGCAAAAAAGCATGCCGTACATATTCCCACAACCCAATGGTAAGAGCTGGAGTCCAAAGAATTAAGCGCTTCATCATTTTACTGCTCATGCCAGTTCCCCCTTTTTATGAGCGTTGAAGGTATCTATCGTGCAGGAAACAATTCCCTGCTTCAACCTGATTGTATCGATCCTTCCCCCTCTTGTCTATGTTGTGAATGCAGATTGTACACCTCGTTATGGCCCATACGCTCCGTTCGCAGCATAGAAAAAAGCAGCACATCCCTATTGAAGGAATGTGCTGCTTTTACCTTATTCGTTTCTAGTGTGATAGTGAGGTATGCCTTGGAATCGTGGACTCCCGAAGCAGAATCTGCGGCTGGAATGTAAACACCACAGGCTCTGGCTTATAAGAGCCGTCTCCATTGACCTGTTTCATCAAGATATCTACAGCTGTACGCGCCAATTGCTCAGACGGCTGCCTTACCGTCGACAATCTTGGGCGAAGCTGAGATGAGATCAATTGATCATCATACCCGATTACAGATACATCCTCTGGTACCTTATAACCCGCTTCGATAAGCGCATTAATTGCACCGATAGCCGTATAATCATCTGATGCAAATACAGCATCCGGCAGCTCACCCGCTTCAATCCACCTTCGCGCAGCCGCATAACCAGAGGAGATTGAGAATTCTCCTGGTTCCACAGCAAACGGCATCAATCCGGCTTCGTTAAGCGCCTTCATAAATCCACGTTCACGATTCACCGCGCTCAAGAAGTAAGACGGACCTTGGATATGAGCAATACGCTTATGCCCAAGATCTACAAGATGTCTTGTTGCTTCGTATCCGCCTTTGAAGTTATCCACTTGAACACTTGGGACTTGAGACTGTTCCATCTGATTGTCAATTAATACACTTGGAATATTGCGTTTTTGAAGCTCTGCTACGTATTGCTCGTCATTCACGGCTGACAAGATGAGAAGACCATCCACCCGTTCTTCTTGGATGAGGTCCATACCATGACCTTCTTCTGCCGGATAATTCACAACCGTTAGCGTTAAATAATATCCATAATCCTTAAGCTGACTTGATACGTGCTGTACAACATCATCCAAAAAAGAATCTTGCAGTGTAGTTAAAATCAAACCAATTACGCCTGTCTTTCCCTTCGCCAAACTTCTGGCCGCGGCATTCGGATGATAATCTAGCTCCTTCATCGCCTGCAGCACCTTCTGCCTGTTCTTCTCACGAACGGTAGTCGCGTTGTTTAGTACACGGGATACCGTCACAACGGATAAGCCAGATTTTTTGGCTACATCAAATATACTGACTTTCATAATCCGCCTACACTCCTCAATAAGATCATTGTTCAGCATCAATCCCTATTCTCCATAATAAACAATTTTTCACATTGGTACAGCATTATCGCAACATTTATTTCTTAAAAAGTCCATTTGGAATATACATTTGTCCAATCTTTCCCATCATCATCCATTTTATACGAATTGTGCCGCCTATCCTATCGTTACAGCGTGTATCGAGACCATATTCAATGATGCAAATGTAAACTTACAAAAATGCCTGCAAGGATTTGTTTTTGAAATGAAACGATTGGTCAGACATAATCGTATTATGAAATGAGGATATTACGAGTAAGACTTAATAATGATGCATAGATGGAGGAATTGAATATGATCGTCACGACTACAGAACGCATTGCTCACCATGAAATTGTAGAAACACTAGGTACCGCCTTTGGCGTCGTTGTGCGCGCGCGCGGAATTGGCGGGGACATTATGGCTTCGCTAAAGGGTCTTGTAGGCGGAGAGGTTACACAATATACACAAATGATTGAGGATGCGCGTCGCCAAGCCATGGATCGCATGACTGCGAACGCTCATGCCATGGGAGGAGATGCCATTATTATGATGCGCTTCGACAGTGGAGATGTAGGCCAAAATATGAGTGAGATCGTAGCTTACGGTACGGTTGTACGCCTTAAGAGAGTGAGCTCCTCATGAGCTTGTTCTTCATCGGAACCATCTTGGTCTTTTACGGATTGCCGCTCGTAGGACTTATCATTTTGATTATCTTAGGCAAAAAGTACTTCGACAAGCGCTACAAGCAAGTGGAGCATCCACGTGATGTACTGGGGCTTGGCGCGGACTATGTGCCCACCAAGGAAATCTTCATTGATCCAAAGGATGGCTTTAAATATCAAGTCTACTTTAATCCAAGAACAGGCGATCGCCAGTACATTCGCATGTAGGCAAGAACGATTGAGCCAGCCTGAGCGGTTTATGGCTAAGACCCCAGCTTCTATCGGCATAAATAAAAGCAGCACGGCAATTCCTTTAAGAGGAAGGCCGTGCTGCTTTTTGGTTGTATCTTTATTATTCAGGCTTTTTTTGAGCAAAGCCGGCTTCAGGTGTCATCATGCGATCATAGAACGCAGAGAATTCATCACGTTCGGAAGAAGCGAGCAAAGCCATAGCCGAGCGAGGATGTTCATCCAATGTACCTGTGATCAGGTAAGGAATCAAGTAGCCCCACTCCCACTTGTCTCTCATCGGAATCATATGCTTCGTCAGGAATGGAAGCACATGGCGAAGGCTGTACTTGCTGTTCTTCAGGTGCGTTAGCAATGCTTCTGTCGGGCAGTTGCCTGCACCGCGGCCCATGCCGTATACAGAGGAATCAAGCACCTCAACGCCATTCTCAGCCGCAATGAGAGTATTCGAGAAAGCAAGCTGCATATTATTGTGAGTATGCACACCAAGCCGCTTGTTTGGCAAAGCTTCCTTGAATTTGTTTACCAAGTACAGCATATCATTATGGTCAAGACTGCCGTATGAATCTACAATATACACGATATCAACCGGGCTCGCCTTAATCATCTCAAATGCTTCATTCAAATCGGTCTCCAGCACATTGGACAATGCCATAATATTCAGCGTTGTCTCATAGCCGCGCTCATTGAACATCTCAATTAATTCTATCGCTTTATCCACATCTTTGATGTAGCAGGCTACACGGATGAGGTCCAGCATGCTCTCACTGCGCGGAAGAATATCCGCTTCATCTACACGACCGATATCTACGAGGGCGGACAGCTTCGTCGTGCCTTTTTGCGGGATAACCTTTCTAAGGAAATCATCATTCAGGAAGCGCCATGGACCTGCTTGATCCGCGCCGCCAAGAAGCTTCGGAGAATTTTTATAACCGACTTCCATATAATCAACGCCTGCATCATTTAGAGCAGCATACAAGTCCTGAACAAATTCAATACTGAAGTCCCATTGATTCACGAGGCCCCCATCGCGAATAGTGCAGTCAATGATCTTGCAATGATTCGTTTTCATTCCGAAGTCTCCTCTATACCTATAATTTTCTATATTCTAATGGAATTCCTCCCATAAAGCAAAGCAATCTTTCTAAAAAAATGGTAATTAAACGCTATTCTTGCCGAAATTAAGCACTAGTTTTGTGAAATTTGTCACTATATTTCACATGTACCTATGCTATTTTTATTTGTAATTGATAAAGATTATCATTCTAGATGATCGCGCAAGATGACGATCACGATCTTTTAAGCCATTGAAGTTGAAGCTATATAAGAAAGAAGGATCTACAATGAAACCAACGTCTGCTGCACCAAGCAGCCATAAAGCAACTTTGCATCGATTAAAAAAAGGCAAACAGGCACATATCTCCGATATGTCATCCATCCACGAAACGGTGCAACAACGGTTGCTTGATCTTGGAGTGACAGAAGGCACCATGATCAAGCTGATTCGCCGAAGCCTGTTTGGCGGACCGTTAATGCTGGAAGCCAACGGACAATTGTTTGGACTTCGCCGTGTGGACGCCTCTCTAATAGGAGTGAAGCCTTTATGAGCAACTGGTCAGCAGCCTTAGTCGGCAATCCCAATACTGGAAAGACCTCTCTCTTCAATGCCCTCACGCGCTCCTATGAATATGTTGGGAACTGGACAGGCGTGACGGTAGAGAAAAAAGTAGGCCAGCTCCGTGCTCATGGCGGCGAGCTGATTGACCTGCCTGGCATCTACTCGCTTCAGCCGCTCTCCAAGGATGAAGGCGTAGCTGTTCAGTACTTAATCGAGGAGCAGCCTCATGCGATCTTAAATGTAATTGACGCCTCTCAGCTGGAACGCAATCTCTATCTTACCATCCAGCTCTTAGAATACGAGGCCCCAATGCTTATTGCTATGAACATGAATGATGTAGCTGAGGGACGAGGGATGAAGATTCAAGAGCATAAGCTTGCGGAGCTGCTGCATGTATCCGTCATTCGTGTAAATGCACGCCGCAACCAAGGCATCCCGAACCTTCTCAGCAGCTTGAGCACGGAAGGTCGAAGCATGCAAGACAGCACGAGCCGCTTCAAGCTCGATTATGGCAAGGAGATCGAACAAGCCATTACAGAGCTTGTCCGCCTGCTTCCTGCTGTGCAGCATCTTGCGCCAAGATGGCTCGCTCTACAATATTTGGAGAATAATAAAGTGGTGCAGCAATGGCTCCAAGAGCATGCGCCTGCACATGCACTTGCCATGATGAACATTCGGAATAACACGGAGAAGAAGCTTCAAGCCGCTGGCAAGGCGCTGCATCTGGCACAGCATATTCGGGCCGTGCGCATGGCGTTCATACGCGAGCTTCAAGACGTCTCTGTATCCCGAGCACAGCGGACATCGGCTACGTTAACCGACCGCATTGATGCTGTTGTAACGAACCGCTGGCTTGGTATTCCGATCTTTATGCTTGTCATGTATTTGATGTTCAAGCTGACCTTTGAGTGGATAGGCTCGCCTGTATCCGATCTACTCGATTCGTTCTTCGGGGGAGCGCTAACAGATTGGCTAAACGATGGACTTGCCTGGGCAGGGGCCTCCGAATTCACTAGAGCGCTGCTGGTAGACGGCATCTTGGCTGGTGTAGGCGGCGTGCTTGTGTTTGTTCCGCAAATTCTCATCTTGTTCTTATTTATATCCTTTGTGGAAGATTCGGGCTATATGGCGCGGGTTACACTCGTAATGGACAGGCTCATGGAGAGTGTAGGCCTGAACGGCAAAGCCTTTATCCCGTTCATTATCGGATTTGGCTGCAACGTGCCGGGCATCATGGCGGCAAGATCGATGGAACAACCGCGAGAGAGGCTTGTCACGAGTCTCCTCGTTCCCTTTATGTCTTGTTCGGCAAGACTTCCTGTCTATGCCCTGTTTGCCGGCGTATTCTTCAGCAGCAATCAAGCCTTGATTGTCCTGTCACTGTATGCGCTCGGCATCGTGCTTACGCTTATCTTAGCGAAGCTCTTTACCAAGATGCTGATGAAGGATGAGCAATCCATCTTTGTTGTGGAGCTCCCTCCTTACCGAATGCCGCAATGGAGAACACTGTTCCGCAGCACTTGGGAAAAAGGAAAAGGCTTTGTGCGCAAGGCAGGCACCTTGATTCTAGGCGGATCAGTCCTCATCTGGCTTCTCTCCTATATGGGACCAGGCGGATTTAATGTAGATATGGATCACAGCTTCCTTGCGAAGCTTGGCGGCATATTGGCCCCTGTTCTGGCTCCGCTTGGCTTTGGCACTTGGCAGGCAGGCGCATCCTTGGTTACCGGCTTCTTGGCCAAAGAAATCGTCGTGTCCACGATGAACATCATCTATCACGCGCCAGATATGAGTCTGCTTAGTCTGGAGATCGGGAAGGCCTTTACTCCTGTCTCCGCTTATACCTTCTGTGTGTTCGTACTCTTGTATGTTCCATGCTTGGCAACCGTAGGTGTGCTTCGCAAGGAAACGAACTCTTGGAAGTGGACGCTGTTCTCGATCGGCTATGCCTTAGTCATTGCTTACACCGTTGCGCTGATCGTTCGCCTTATCGGCCTTAGCCTTGGATACGTCTAAGAAGGGAGCAAATATCAATGTCATGGATTGAAATTGTCATCATCGCAGTCATCTTCAGTTATTCCGCATGGATGCTTGTACGCCATTTCAAAAAAAGCAAACAGGGCGCTTGCGCTTCCTGTGCCGTTAAAAGCAAATGCAAAGCCTGCGAGCTTATGAACCAAGCTTCCATGCCGCACTCCAGCGATACGAACCCGAAGCATCAATAACGGTTCTTAGTGCGGATACGTATAACCAGTTGCAGGGCAAACTTCACGCAGTTTAGAAGCTATTTATCTCATAAGCATGCAGGATGTGGCTTCTATAAGCTTATAGAATGATAAGCTTTCAGAAATACATCTACTTTATTCATACTTATGACAGGAGCACAAGACTTGGGCTCCTGTCATTTTGTTATATCCTCCTCTCCGACTGCAGCAAGCTGTACGCAACCCGTGACATGTATTGCATAAAGTCAAGCTTCAATGGTATAGTACGTCCAAGATCAAGTGATGGTAGAACGAGTAGATGGATAGATTGGAGTCTAATGAAAATGTCCTATAAAATTGCATTTTTTGATATTGACGGGACCTTGGTCAATGAAGACAAGCAGATCCCGCAAGATGCCTTGGAGGCTATTTTTGAGCTGAAGGAAAAAGGGGTTGAGCCCGTTATCGCAACTGGACGCGCACCCTACTTTTTTCATCATCTGGCCGAACAGCTGCATATCAACTCCTATGTCAGCCTGAACGGAGGCTATGTAGTGTATCAAGGCGAGGTTATATACAAGCGCCCGATTGAGCGCAGCGATGTAGAGTGCTTTGTGAAGCGAGCAGCCGAGCATGCTCACTCGCTTGTATTTGAGGGGCATCATACGTTCAGCACGAATAATGATCAGGACCCATTCATGATTGATGCAGTCTCATCCTTAAAGGTAGAGCTCCCGCTTCTGCATGAAGCGTTCTGGCAGGAAGAGGATATCTATCAGATCTTCCTCCATTGCAAGGAAGAAGACGAGCCGCTCTATGAGGGGCATGTGCCTGGGCTTCGCATGATTCGCTGGCACCATACAGCGCTCGACGTGCTGCCGAAGGGCTCCTCTAAGGCCGAGGGCATTCATGCCATGCTCGATATCTTGAAGCTCACTCCAGAGGAAGCGATTGCCTTTGGCGATGGACTGAATGATATGGAGATGCTGAACGCTGTCGGCCTCGGGATCGCCATGGGCAATTCCCATGAGGACTTAAAGCCCTATGCCGACTACATTACGACTCATGTCAACGAAGGCGGCATTGCCAACGGCTTGCGTTATGCCGGGCTGATCGAATAGCCTTCAGCTGCCCTGTGATGGTTACCGTGTCATCTGTGCGCACATCTGTGCTATAATCCATTCCTCATTGAATCGTATCCATGCCCAACAGGCCCTAGCGGTAGAGCATCTCCTCGCTAGGGCCTGACTATTCTAGAGTATTAGCTGAGTGCTATACAGCAATATTAGCCAATTAATGAGATTGGTCTCGCCTCTTTTTAGACCGATTGACAACCGCTATATTATCCCTTCACACTGCCGACTGTAATCCCTTTAACAAAGTACTGCTGCAAGAAAGGATACACAGCCATAATCGGCAAGGCCCCCATAAAGATCTGAGCCGTTCGCAGCGTCTTCTCGCCGTAGCTTGCCATTGAAGCCAGTTCATCCACCGAGATGCTCTCCCGATTCGAGGTAGAGATCAGCGTAGAAAGATACGTTTGCAGCGGATAATTATCCGGCGAGTTCATATACAGAATGCCATCGAACCATGCGTTCCAATGTCCGATGATCGTGAACAGCAGGATCGTTGCAATCGCAGGCAAGGAGATCGGCAGATAGATTCGGAACAATAGCGACAGATGTCCCGCCCCGTCCATTAAGGCCGCCTCATCCAAGTCTTTAGGCGTATTGCGGAAGAAGTTAAGCAGCATTACCATATTCCACACATTTAGCGCTCCTGGAATAACAAGCGCCCAGATCGTATCCAGAAGGCCCGTGCTGCGAATCACCATGTAGGTCGGAATCAATCCGCCCCCAAAGAACATCGTGATGACAAAGAACCAGACATATGCTGTTCTCTGCTTGAACACCGTTGTCTCCCTGGAGAGCGGGTAAGCCGTTAGAATAACGAGCAGCATTGATAAAATGGTACCGATGAACACCCGCTGGACGGATACCCACAGCGAGCGGAAGAACTCTACTTTTTGGCTCAAATAAATATAAGCATCCCATGTAAATTCCACCGGCCACAAAGAGACCTGTCCCGCCACCGCTGCTGAATTCGAGCTCAACGACACAGCCAGCAAATGAATGAACGGAATGACACCAAGCAGCGTGACGATCGTCAGCAGAATTCCGTTGATGATGTTAAAGACAACCCTTGAGGGAGAGGGCTTGATATGCATGTTCGCCGCCACCTTTCGTTAGAATATGCGATAGTTGGTGAATCGATAAGCCATGTAATACGAGATGGAGACCAAGACGACAGACACGACTGACTTGAACAACCCAAAGGCAGCGGCTGGCGAGAATTGCTGATCGATCAAGCCCATTCGGTATACTAGCGTATCGATAACATCCGCACTTTCATAGACTAACGGATTGTAAAGCAGCAGAATCTGCTCAAAACCAGCGTTCAAGACAGAACCCAAGCTGAGGGTAGCCAGCAGGACAATAATTGGTGCGATGCCTGGCAAGGTAATATGGATAACCTGCTTCCATCTTCCCGCTCCATCAATTTCGGCAGCCTCATAAAGATTCGGATTGATCCCAATAATCGCGGCCAAGTACAAGATCATATTGTAGCCCATGCCCTTCCACACATCAGAGCCAATCAGAATCCCTCTGAACCAATTCTTATCCCCCATGAACATGATCGGATCAGATCCCATACTAGCAATCAAGGAGTTAACAGGCCCGTTCAAGGAGAAAATTTCAAAGATAACACCCGCAAGAATCGTCCACGAGAGAAAATAAGGCAAGAACACGCTTGTCTGAATCGTTCTTACAATCCAGTTCTTCGCTACTTCCTGCAGCAGCAGTGCTAGAATCAATGGCACAAGCAGTCCAAAGATGATCTTCAGGACAGCGATAATCAACGTATTCCATAGGACTTGATAGAAGTCCGGCATATGAAAAATGTACTCAAAGTTTTTAAAGCCTACCCACTTGGAGCCTAGAAACCCTTTCGTTGGTACATATTTTTGAAACGCCATCACTAATCCGAACATTGGCCCATAAGCATAAATGAGTGTCACAATGACACCTGGAATAAGCATGAGATGAAGCGGAAAAGTGCTTACTCGCTTGCTCGATCGGGGCTTAACGACCGTCGCTGGCTGTGTCTGTGCAGTATTCGACATTCAAGTTCCCCTCCCTTGGTCGTTATTTGGAAGGAGAGCAGCCTTGACCAAGCGAGCCTGCTCTTCCTCATCCTATCCGAATTTTTTATTTATTCTTATACCATTCATTGACTTCATCTGTAATATCCTGACCGCCGAGCTTCTTCCAGCTCTCCACGTACTTATCGAACTCGCTGCTTGGCGTAGAGCCCATAATGATCTTCGTGAACAGCTCATCTGTCATTTTGTTCAAGGACGTCTTCTTCTCGGTCATGGTCTCTGTTGCCGTTCCATAGAACTCATCAACAACATACGCTTTGTCTCTTAGCGTACGCGTGATGCCCCAACCTCCGTCTTTGGCAATGCTGCGCATGTAGATGCCCCAGTCGGAATTGTCCCCTTCGCCGGATAAATATTTTTTCGATGACTTAAACGCCTGCACTGAGGTAGGGTTCACAGAATCAATCTCCTCTTGCTTATTATCAAGAGCTGCGTTCACCTCGGTAAAGGCCTGCTCAAAGTCATAAGGGTTGTATACGCGCGGATCATACCAGTTGTACACATAGCCGTTCTCCGCTTTGACGTCTTCGGCATATTCCTTCTTTTGCATCTCCGTGTAGAAGTTCGCCATCTTGATAACCGCTTCAGGATGCTCATAGCCCTTGCGAACCACATAAATGCGGCTCATCCGCTGGCTAGGAACCAAGGTTTCTCCTTCTTTGCCGTTGAATGAAGGCAGTACTGCTGCAACCCAATCGGCATTAGGATCCTGATCCCGATTCATATTGAGCGGCCAGCCTGGATACCACCACTCGCCAAAGGCTATTCCCACTTTGCCCGCGACGATATCCTCAACCACTTTATCCATGTCTTTAAACGCAAATTCCTTGTCAAGCAGGCCTTTGCTGTACCATTGATTCAAACGCTCCAATGCAGCCTTTGTCTCCGGCTTGGTTTCCCCTGCAACCAGATTGCCGTCCTTATCCTTGATCCATGCCTTCGGATAAGCGCCCATCGTATAGAAGAAGCCGCGTGCATCAAAGCCCCAAGAGATGAGGTCCTTATGCAGCGCAAGTCCGTACGTATCAGCCTTGCCATTGCCATCTGGGTCTTGTGTAGTAAAGGCTTCTGCTACCTTTTCCAAGTCCTCCAGCGTCTTCGGTACTTCTAGATTCAACTTTTCAAGCCAGTCTTTGCGAAGCCACATAATCTGAGCAGACATGAACGGGTCCTCGAAGCTTGGCAGTGCAAGGAGCTTGCCGTCTTCACGGAACATATCGAGCGTTTTTCCACCGTCCGCTTCGACATAAGCCTTCAGATCTGGCGATGCATACTTCTCATACGCCTCTGAAAGGTCCTCCAACTGATCTTCGTCTTTAAACTTTTCATACTGCTCGAACCCAATGGTCATTAAGTCCGGAAGATCGCCTGATGCAACGGCCAAAGAGAACTTCTGCTCATATTGGTCGGATGGAACCATCCATAAATACTCAACTTCGATATTGAGCATCTCTTTAAGCTTTTGGTAGTACGCATTCGTTGCAGGTGTAATGTCTGAAGGTGTCTTAGGGTCCTCAGCCTTGCCATGACCGATGACCTGAGTCACTTTTACGGTCTCAGGATACTTCCACATCGGATCTGTTCCGATATCAGAAGCAATACTTTTGCTTCCTGTATCAGAAGACGCATCCGGCTTGCTGGCACACCCTGCGATGACGGACAAGGCAAGGGATAGAAGCAGGGTACCAACGATAAGTTGTTTGAATGTACGTTTATTCATAATGACCTCCCTCTAACGAATCAATGTCTACATCTTTAGGGTAAACCTCCTTGTATACGCTTTCAATTTCACATTTTTTACTTTGATATTGTTTTATTTACTACTTGCCATAATGGTCGCGGTACTCCTGCGGCGTCTGACCGGTCTGCTTCTTGAAGAATGTTGTAAAGTAGGATGGAGAATTAAAGCCCAGCCGATAGGCGATCTCATTAAATTTCATGCCCTCATCCACAATCCAGCGTTTTGCAGCCTGAAGCCTTGTTTCCGTGATATACTCAGATACATTCTGCCCTGTCACCTGCTTGTAATAGCGCGACAAATAGCTTGGATTCATATGCACCTTTTCAGCAATGCGAACCAAGGACAGATCATCTCCCAGATGTTCCTCAATAAAGTCATGAACCTCTTGAACCCAGCGCTCCGTTTGTTGATCCTGACGGGAGGCTCCAATATCAAGGATAGTTAGATGCGAGCTATTGGCCATACACTGATAAGCCTTCTGCTGAAGCAGTTCAAACTCGCGCTTCCAAGAGTCGAAGCAGAGCGGTTCTCGCTTGAACACAAACGATACCTCAAGTCCAAGCAGATGCTCCATCCGATTTTGAATATCCTCAAGAAAGCCCTTGACGTAGTTTGCAATTTGCTCCCAATTGTCACTCCCTGCTGCATTATGAAAAAGAGCCTCTTCTGTACTAGGCTGAATAAGCCACACAAACAGAGAGTCATGGGTTACAAAGCCGCTTGAACAAAGCATAGGCGGTACATACTCTTTAAATAAGTTGAGTACATAACCATAGCTCTGCACCTTCGCTTCCCACGATTGCTGCTGGTCCCATGAAGTATAGCCAATGAGAAGCATGAAAGGTTCATTCTCGCGTATCTCCCATTCATGTCCTCGTATAGTGGACACCTGAGCTCCTTTTTCCGACTGATCCAATAACGCCTTCAGCCATTCACTTGTCAGAAGCGGCCGTAAATAATGAAGCTCAGTGCTAACCTGCTTTAGAACATCACGATTGCTGCGCTCCATCTCCAGCTCATCGATGACGCTTTGAATAACGGCCAGCAGATGCTCATCCTTCTCCGTCTTCAAGATGAAGTGGGCGGCACGCTTTTTCATGGCGCTGTAAATATAATTAAAATCGCTGAATCCGGTCAAAAACAGCAAGCGGCATTTCGGCCAATACCGGATAAGATCATCCGCCAGCTCAAGCCCGGAGCGGCCAGGCATATCAATATCGCTAATGACGATATCGAGCTTCGTCTTCATAATAATATCCAGTGCTTCCTCAGGACCGTACGCCTTGCATAGATCGAGCTCGTTCTCATAATGCGCAGCGAGCAGCTGATATAAGCCTTCCACGACAATCGCATCATCATCTACGATAAGGATTCGGTACATTCTCTTCTCCCCCCAATTGCTTGATTGCCCTATTTACTGGCAGGCTCATGCAGACACATAAACCGCCAAGCTTGCTTCGTGACACCTTCAAACCACTGTCTTCGCCGTAGCGAAGCTTGAGGCGATTGCACACATTAATAAGGCCTGTCTTCTCGGTTACTGCAGCAGGATCTTGAAGCTTCTGATTCAATTGCTCAATCGTCTCATCAGCCAGTGTCTTTCCGCTGTCCTCCACAAAGATATCCAACGTATCGCCCTTCTGCTCAAAGCGCAGCAAACAGGTTTCCATCGTCTTGCCGCGCTCGAACGCATGCTTGAAAGCATTTTCAATAATCGGCTGTATAACCAAGCGCGGCACAGCCAGTTCAGCCAGTGCCTCTGGGATTGCTTGAATGTCCATCCGGATATAACGCGAGAACCGAATCTGCTGAATCTCGCCATAATCAACCGCATGCTGGTATTCAAGGCGCAGCGGCACCTCATCGCTCCCGCTTCGGGTAATGAATTCATAGTAATTCGCAAGCCGCATCGACAGCTCTGCAGCTCCTTCCATATCCTCAGCACGGCACATGCGGTACAAATTATAGAAGCCGTTATATAGAAAATGCGGATTGATCTGCGATTGAAGCTGCTTCAGCTCAGATTGCTGCAGTGCAAGCTTGTGCTCATAATTTTGCTTGATGGAGGCATTGAGCTCTTGCTTCATCCGTTCAAAGCTCTTATTCAAATAATTGAACTCATTGCTTGGAATTGAAGATCTCGTCGCAATCTGATTCGGATCAAGCTCAATCTTGCGAAAGGCTCGGATTAGATGGTGCAGCGGTTTATGAATCATCTGATTCACGGATAGCGAGAACACAACAATAATAATCAAGGCGGCAGCAGCCAATACCACAACAAGCCCGTTGTATTTGCTGATGACTCCCGTAATGGCCTTTCCGTCCATGTAGGTAAACAGAATGCCGCCAAGCGCATTGATCTTGCTGTAGATCACCAAATAATGCTGATCGCCAATTCGCAGGTCGAACCTCCCCTCCTGCCATCGCTTCTCATCCAATTGCCGCATCTCCGCCATAATGTCGCTTTGAATGGAAGCCTGTCCAGAGAAGTTAGCGGCGCTCTGCAGGCGATGATCAGCAATAAAATACCCGTTCTCGCCGCTCTTCGGAATAATGTTGTCGATCTGCTGCAATAAACGCTCAAGCGGAAGCTGGACGTAAGTCGTGATCGTGCCATTGCTTGTGCTCTCAATAAAATAAATCTGATTGTCTACCAAATAATAGGGCTGCTTGTTCTTCATATGCAGCAATCGAAGCGCTTCCCACTTGCTTGAAGCATCATACGTCCTCTTTCCCTTGCTAAGCGATACCATGCGATTAAGCGACTCGATGTGAACCGCAACATCCTCCACCAGCTCATTGGAATTGCGAATGCTGAGCATATTGCTCTGCAGCCGCGTCGTCAGCAGCAATTCCTCGTACTTTGGTATCTCTCCTGCACGGAAGTTCAGTTCAACGAGATTGCTGTCGGTAAGCAGATTCAGATGCTGATTGCGGATAAAGGCAATCTGATTATTCAGCTGATTGCGAAAGTAATACACTTTATCCTGCGTCGACTCCAACAGCTTCGAGCGAAGATAGGAGACGGCGTTCAGATTGATCGCAATGTTAATGGCTGTGATCGGTATCACTAATGCTGCGAATACGATAATGACTTTCTGGTAGACTTGCAGGTCAATCCTCTTCATATGAAGGCACCCCCGAAGCATCTATATATTAGCCATTATATCGCAACCGAAGAAGATGAATAGAAGAACCATGCTGAAATTGATCCTGACGCAGCAAGGAAAAACAAGACAAAAAGGCTTCCCTGCAGGCGGTTAGCCTGAGGAAAGCCTAAATGGACGATCATGAAACTCAAATATGAATGATAAGTTCGCGAACTAGTTCGAAACAATGTACTCCGCAATGGTGCGAACCATAGCGCCTGTTCCACCCTTAGGGTTCACGCCGCGCTTGCCAGGGATAAAGGCCGTTCCGGCAATATCCAAGTGAATCCAAGGCAGCTCGTCGGCGAATGTGCCTACGAACATGCCTGCAGTAATCGAGCCAGCACCGCCAGGAACGCTATTCTTCACGTCAGCAACATCACTCTTAATCATGTCCCAGTACTCTGGGTGATTAGGGAATGCCCACACATATTCGCCTGTACGCTTCGATGCTGCCGCGAACTGCTGGAAGAATACCTCATCATTCGTAACGACACCAGTCGTCAGATTCGCCAAAGCCACGCCTACTGCGCCTGTAAGAGTCGCTGCATCAATGATGCGGTCTGCACCAAGCTCTTTGGCATAGGTCATGCCATCAGCCAGCACAAGGCGGCCTTCGGCATCAGTGTTCAGCACTTCGATCGTGCGTCCGCTATAAGAAGTAATAATATCGCCTGGCTTCAACGCCTTGCCATCTGGCATATTCTCTGCGGAAGCAATCACACAAAGAACGTTAGCTTCCGGCTTCAGCTGACCGATGACAGCCATGGTGCCGAGCATAGCTGCTGCGCCGCCCATGTCGCAAATCATCTCGTCCATATTGCCAGCGCGCTTCAAGGAGATGCCGCCAGTGTCAAACGTAATGCCTTTGCCAACGAGACCGGTAACATCTTTCCACTCCGAGGTTCCTTGATACTTCAAGACGATCATGCGAGGAGGGTTCACGCTGCCTTTGCCTACGCCGTACAGGCCGCCCATTCCCTTCTCTTGGATCTGATTCTCATCAAGCACATGTGCTTCGAAGCCGTATGTCTCAGCAAGCTCCAGCGCATAGTCCGCGAGCGTGCTTGGAACGAGCGTGTTCCCCGGCAGGTTAACCAAGTCGCGAGCAATAGTGGTGCCAAGCGCGTACGCTTTACCAGATGCTGCTCCTTGTTGCCATTCCTCAAGGGATGCGCCTTCAACATTCAGGGTAAGCGAAGCAAAGGCATGAATAGGCTTCGCCCCTTTCTTATAGGTCACACGAGAATACGCGCCGAGCATAAAGCCCTCTACGATTGCATGAGATACAATCTTTGCGTTCTTCTCAACCGTAGCAGTAACAAGCTCTGCTGCAATATGTACGGCTACCTTGGAAGCTTGGAGCTTCATCGCTTCACGCGCAGCATCAGCAAGCATTATACGAATGTCATTAGCTGTAAGAGGTTCTTCCTTGCAGCCAACAGCGATCAAGAAACGCGCCTTGCCTTCGCGTACCGGAAATACATGCACGCTGCCATGCTTCGCTTCGAACAATCCCGTTGCTACTGCATCCTTTACTGCTTGTACACCAGGGATCTCCGTAAGCCCTGCTTCCCAAGCTGCTTTGGTTCCAAGTACAACAAGAGCATCCGCCTCTTGCGCTTGAACAGCGGTGGAAACGGCTTCAATCTGTAATTGCTCTAGTTGTGTTGCATTTGTCATCTTCATGAAAACCCACCCTTTTCGAAATGATTATCATGTTGCTGTCTCTTCATATATTATACCTGATAGGGTTGAGGTGCAATGCTGTCACGGGAGACAAGAGGAAGACGAATGATGAATTCCGTCCATTCTCCCTTCACGCTGTCGACCTCAATCGAGCCGCCATGATTGCGAATAATGCGGTAACTGACCGACAGCCCTAGCCCTGTGCCTTCATCTTTTGTTGTAAAAAAGGGATCAAACAGACGCTCTAGCGTGCGCTCGTCCATACCAGCGCCATTATCCTGGATGCAGATGGCGACATAACGTCCTTCGACGCGTGAAGAAATGGCTATTCTGCCTTTGCGCAAATGATCAATCTCTCGGATGGCTTCTAGTGCATTGCGCATCATATTCAAGATGACCTGCTTGATCTGCTTGGCATCGATGGCGACAACCTTTGTTGCAGATTCATGCTCATCTTCTAAATCTATCGTACAGCCTCTCATCAAGGCATCACTTTCAATAAGGAGTACAACTTCCCGGAGAAGCGAGGATATCGGGACTTGTGAAGTAAGGGGAGCTGTTGGCTTCGATGAATTCAAAAATTCAAAAATAATATCATTGGCTCGGTCAATCTCTGCAAGAATGATGCGGGCGTACTCTTCCTTGCCGAGCTGAACAAGATGCGGTCTTAGCAGTTGAATAAAGCCTCGGATTGAAGTTAGAGGGTTGCGAATCTCATGTGCGATTGCGGCTGCGATCTTGCCTAATATCGCAAGCTTATCGTTTTGTACGGCTGTCTGCTCGATGCGTTTGAAGTCGGACACATCCTTGATCGTAAACAAATAGTCCCCATCCATCTGCTCGCCATATGTCAACGTAACCATATAGGTTCGTCCATGACGATCTGTTATTTCATGGTAGCGCTTACGTCTTTGAATGGTTTCTCTATAGGTTCGAATCAATAATTTTCGCTTGTCTCTAGCAATCATCGGGTGTCTAAACAGTTCGAGGATCGTGCATCCCGCCAGCCGCTTGCGGGGAATTTGGAGCAGCTTCGCAGCTTCTACATTAATAAAGCTGAGCACTCCGCTCTCATCAAACAATACAACGGCGCTGTCCATCTGCTGTAGGATATTTTCATACTTGCTGGGCGTTTTATGTGTGTGCTCTAAAAATACATCGTGAGCAATCTCTTTCCAAGGTTCACGCATGTGGTTCAATGACAATACGTCCTCCTCCTTGTATTCACGTTCCGCCTTATCCATACACAGGCTCTCCATTACATAGGCAAAAGAGCGTCGACACATTATCATGAATTGTTCCGCATCCACATGAGGCAGGTATAATGAGGAGCCGTTCCTTATAAAGCAGCCGAGCCTCTGCGTAAGCTATCTTCATCGCATCTCATGCTAAATCATCCAATCTCGATCTGCGTTCAGTCCGCTTAGCATATTAGCGCACAGTCGCCTGCCATAAGCTCTGATCCACGCGGTCTGCTGCTGCCTCAGGTCATCGACTGTATTCAGGCTTGCATTCACCTCATTCAAGCAACAAGCAGTGAAGTTCCCCTGACTTTTCGAGTTCATGTCCATCATAGTGATGTCCACCATCAAAATCAACGCGAGATATTGTCGAATCTGAGCAGATAACGAAGAATCCACTAAAAGCTACCTAAAATTTTTTTAAGGATTCGTTGCGCTGATTGATATACAAAAGAACAGCTCCCTCCCGCCTAGCTCTGATTCCTGATGCCAACAGAGTCAAGGTCGTAAAGGAGCCGTTTAGGGGACAGCATCAATATACATAGGATCGTTCACGTTATTTGTGCTTTAAGAGCTGTGACTTGCGTCTGCTCATCAGGGCCAATCTTCGCTTCAGCTGCATTTCCCAAGACGTGTCTCCCCACTGCTTCGCAAGCTGCAGCAGATCAAGCGCTGAATCGATTTGTCTGCGTACAATCTCAAGGGGATCCTCCCCTTCATGATTGATACAGTTTTCAAATAAGGTCTGCTCTTCTTTCGTAACATAGTCTTTAAAGTCTACATCAAGAAGCCCGTCGGATTCCGCGAATTCGGCAAGAATCTCATATTCATTCTCTACCGAGTAATGAACCTCAATACGCTTGCAGACAGGGCATAACAGCAGAGGAACATTATGAATCCTTGTCCGATAATGCTTGAGTGATCCTAACGTCCCAATCATGCTTGCTCCGCAACAGAAACTCATATATTCTCCCTCCTCACCTGACTCATGAACACAACTCACTTTTAGAGATGAACTATAGGGATGTTGTGTAGCATATTCGCTATTTATGCTCCTAATTCCTGTTTGAGTATGAAAATGAATGCCTAAAAAGTAATCGCTTGCGTCTGATTGCTCCCACTCTCCATCGTCTATTATGCTTCATTGTCGCATATACATGTGGAACATTCCATTTGAACGGAGGGATAAAAAATGGGGATCATCCCTTTGTATCTTGTCTCCAAGCAGATCAACTATCTTGTATACGACGAACACAAGCAAGAATTGGTTGCACAGTATGCCTCTGGGCGAACAGAGATGTTTCGTCCATTCTCCAAGCAGTCTTATACGCTGCTGCTTCAATCCGACAACCTGTATGATGACTTTGTCAAAATGACACAGCAGCTGCAGGAAGTCAAATCCTCCACCTGATGAACTCAGCCTCCCCATTCTAGGCTGATTCACCTGTCGGCCCTCTAACGGCCTCTTGTTCCATTCTTTCAAAGATTCTCATTTTGTTTCATAAACATAATCAAGCGCTAATATCCATAATCAGTAAGGCTCAACTCTGCAGCCTTTTTTCCCCGCATGCACAGCAAAACATGATGCAGCTTGAATCACTGAAGCAAGATCTGAAAGGAGGAACCTATGTTTCATTCGCCGCTAACCGCTGTCTGGCCGCCAACCTATCGGCACTCTTTCATTCATCTGATGGTCCAGTCTCCTTATGTGCTGTTTGTTTATTGGGAAGTACATGAGCGGAAGCGGAATATGATTGCTGCCCATTATCGCATGCCTTGGTCTTCATTACCCAAATTCGTCCGCTTTTATGCATATGAAGAAGAAACGACCGCCTTCCATCGTCCTGCGATGATGATGGATGTAGAAGTTCATGAAGCATCGTCATGGTACTACAAAGAGGCTCATCCGCAGATGATGTATGCCGCAGATTATGGCATCACGAATCGAGAAGGCCAATTTGTACCTTTGCTTCGCTCCAACAGGGCATGCACTCCACTGAGCAAGTTCGCTCCAGAGGCAAATGTCCCTGAGGCTTCCTTGCAAGCAGCTAGACCGCAGGATGAGCAGCTAAAGCTCGCTTCTTCCACCTTATCCGATACGTACTCACCTTTCGATCTCTTTTCCACTTATACCCTTTATTCCAATCAAGAAGGAGCGAAGTCATGACGGAATACGACCTTGGCAGGGTTCTTCAATCTCATCAGCAAAAAGGGTATGTTGCGCTCATTCTTCATGCTCATCTGCCCTATGTGCGTCATCTTAAGCCAGATGATTTGATGGAGGAGCGCTGGTTTTTCGAGGCCATGACAGAGACTTATCTGCCGTTGCTTGATGTCTTTTGGCGGCTTAAGCAAGAGCAGATCCCCTTTCGCATGACCATCAGCATGAGTCCAACCTTGTTAGCGCTTATGGAAGATCCGTTAATGCAGGAACGTTATGCTGCACATTTGACCAAAGGCTTAGCACTTGCGGAGCAAGAGCTGCGGCGAACTGCTCATGAGACTGTATTTCACGAGACGGCCAAGATGTATCATCGACGGTGGTCCTTATGGCTGGAGAGATACCAGGGGCTTGAGTGCAATCTTATTCCAGCGTTCAGGCGGCTGCAGGAGGATGGCTTCATCGAGATTATGACCTGCTCGGCTACTCATGCCTTTTTGCCTTTTATCAAACATCCAACACTCGCCCACGCCCAGATTGAGGTCGGCTGCCAAGAGTATGAACGGCACTTTGGCATAAGGCCTCGCGGAATGTGGCTTCCCGAATGCGCGTACTCAGAGGAGCTCGCCTCCATGCTCACTGCATGCGGCATTCAATACATAGTTATCGACCACCATGCACTTCGGTTGTCAAGTTCCAAGGCTGCAGCGGCATACACGCCTGTCCAAGCCCAAGCTTCGCCTGTAACGGCCTTTGCCAGAGACCCGTATTCTTCAGAACAAGTATGGAGCAGCCATGAGGGATACCCCGGAGATCCTGACTACCGGGAATACTACCGGGATATTGGATATGATCTTGGCTGGCACGATGAGGACGAATGGTCGTATATTAAGCCATTTTTGCTCTCTGACGGCACAAGGATAAATACAGGGATCAAGTACTACCGAGTAAGTGCTGCCGGACAGCACAAGCAGCCTTACGTCGAGGCGTGGGCTCAAGCAAAAGCAGCCTCGCATGCGAAGCATTTTTTGGATAGCCGTGCTGTTCAGTTGAGCAGCTCAGCTTCAGATTCACCTGCCCCGCCGATCATCGTATGTCCTTATGATGCTGAGCTATTCGGTCATTGGTGGTATGAAGGCCCTCTCTGGATCGAAGCTTTGTTCCGCGAGATGCATCGCCGGCAGCAGAGTGACAAGACGTCCTTTTCCTTGATCGCGCCCATCGATTACCTTCAAGAGCAGCATCCCATTGAGCGATCCGTGATTCCTACCAGCAGCTGGGGCCGCGGAGGTTATGGAGAGGTCTGGCTTCAAGAACAAAATGATTGGATCTACAAGCATCTTCATCAGACCGAAGAACGCCTGCTACAACACTTCAGACGAATGGAGAAGCAGTCTGAATGGGGGTTCTCCTTGCTGCAGGACCGAATTCGCGCTCAAGCTCTCCGTGAGCTTTTCTTAGCACAGAGCAGCGATTGGGCGTTTATCATTGATGCCGATACGGTACCTTCCTATGCAACCGAACGAACCAAGCAGCATCTCTTACGCTGCAACTCCTTGCTGGATATGCTTGATTCTGGCGTATATGACGAGGTCATCCTTCACGCCATGGAAGCAGAAGTCCCATGCTTCCCTGCCCTTCAACAATCGCTTCAAAATCTATATCATGCTGGGTTAGGCCATCCGCAAGATGATCGCGATGGAGAACGATATGTCTTGCGGGACATCGAGCAGCAGGGGATCTCGCTTCAGCAGCGGCAGCGAAAGCCACCGTGCCCGCAGCACGAAGCCTATCCGCCATTCAAGCGAGTGCTGATGCTTGCTTGGGAATATCCGCCGCTTGTTGTTGGGGGACTATCTCGTGCTGTGTATGATCTGTCACGGCATCTGGTTCATCAGCAGTGCGAGGTTCATGTGCTTACCCGCTCTGTTCCTGATTGTGCTGCTTATGAATGCATGGAAGGGGTCCATGTCTATCGTGTTCCGCTTCCGACTAGCGTCAGCTCCATTCAATTCATGGATTGGGTGCTTCAGATGAATATCGCTCTTGCGGAAGCTTGTGATGAGTTGATTCAAGCGGGATATGTGTTTGATTTCGTCCATGCCCATGACTGGCTTGTGTATGGCGCAGCCAAGAGCATCAAGGAGCTGTATCAGCTTCCTCTGATCTCTACCATCCACGCAACCGAGCACGGCCGCAATCACGGCACGATTACGAACGAGCTTCAGCAGCGCATTCATGAGCTGGAATGGTCTTTAGCCAATGAATCTGAAGAAGTCATCGTTTGCAGCCAAGCCATGGTCGAAGAGATCGAGAAGCTTTTCCACGTGCCCGAGCAGCATATCCATTTGATTCCAAACGGGGTGGAATGCCGCTTGCAGGAAAGCTCTATCTATAACATAAGCCGTATGCCTACACAGGAGCTTCAGCACTTTCGCGCACAATACGCTGCTCCTGATGAGCCCATTCTCTTTTTTATCGGGCGCTTGGTATATGAGAAAGGCATCCATGTTCTGCTTCACGCACTCCCTCTCGTTCAACAAACGATACCGAAGGTGAAGCTTATTATCGCCGGAACAGGGCCCATGATGAATGAACTGAAGTCGATCATCGCATCTCTCCAACTAGATGGAGCTGTCCACCTAACCGGATTCGTTGACGATGAGGTCAGAGAGAATCTATTTTTCATTGCCGATGTTTGTGTCTTTCCAAGCTTATACGAGCCATTTGGCATCGTGGCCTTAGAAGCCATGGGGGCGGGCATTCCAGTCGTTGTATCCGATACGGGGGGGCTTGCTGAGATTATCGACCATGGGGTAGACGGATTCAAGGCGCTTCCTGGACACACGGAATCATTGTCTTGGCATATGGCAGAGCTGCTCAGCAACCGTGAGCTTGGTCAGCAATTTGCCAGTCAAGCGCTGCACAAAGTGAGAACAAAGTACGACTGGAACACGATCGCATTAACGACTAGATATGTTTATGAAAGGGTGATCGCTCAATGAAAGCCGTCATTATGGCTGGTGGGAAAGGTACTCGCCTTCGCCCCCTTACGCTGAATACGCCAAAGCCAATGGTACCCCTCTTGAATCGACCTTGCATGGAATACATCATTGAGCTGTTGAAGCGGCACGACATTCATCAGATCGCGGTCACCGTTCAATACTTGCCTGAAGTGATTCGCAACCACTTCGGCGATGGATCTGCTTACGGCGTAGAGCTGTATTATGCGGAGGAAGATACTCCCCTAGGAACCGCCGGCAGCATCAAGAACGCCGCTGAATTCCTTGATGAGACGTTCATTGTGATTAGCGGCGATGCACTAACCGACTTTAATCTAAGACAGGCAATTGATTATCACAAGGACAAGGATGCGCTTGCGACCATGGTTCTGACGCAGGTTGATTCTCCACTTGAATATGGCGTCGTCATGACAGATGAGAGCGGCAGAGTCACTCGTTTTCTAGAGAAGCCGAGCTGGAGTGAAGTATTCAGCGATACCGTCAATACGGGCATCTATGTGCTGGAACCCGAGATTCTAGATTGGATTCCAGCAAATTGCTCTTATGATTTCAGCCTGAATCTGTTCCCCGAGCTGCTATCAAACAACAAGGCGCTTTACGGATATGTAGCAGAAGGCTATTGGTCGGATATTGGCAATCTTCAGCAGTATCGCAAGTCACAATTCGATATGCTTGATGGTCATGTGCATGTGCCTATCCAAGCCAATGAGATTATGCCCAAAGTCTTCATTGAACCTGATGTCTTGCTGCCTTCCACCCTTCATGTACAAGGTCCAGCATACATTGGCGCTGGCTCAAGCCTGCATCCGATGAGCAAGATTGGCCCTTATACCGTCTTAGGAAAAGGCAACTCCGTGCTTGCTTCTGCTGGCCTTGAGCGCACGATCGCTTGGAACGGCAACTATATCGGAGAAGGAGCCGAGCTGCAAGAGACGCTGCTGATGGACCGTACTGTGGTCGGAAGCTGTGCCCAGCTCCAAGAGGGAGCAGTCATTGGCAGCTCTTGCACGATTGGCTCCAATGCTTCGATCAAATCCAGCGTAAGGCTGTGGCCGAACAAGACTGTACCCGCCAAAGGCATTGTTCATACTTCAATGATCTGGACAGAGCCGACGAATAAGTCCTTCTTTCAAAGCAAAGGCGTAATTGGCATCCCCAATATGGAGCTTCATCCTGAACGTGTCAGCCGTTTGGCAGAGGCATATGGTTCAACGCTCAGAGCAGCAGCGCCTGTACTGATTGCCGCTTCGCCCCATCCTTATTGCGAGCTATTGAAGCATGCGGCTGGCAGCGGTCTTCGTACGGTGGGCATTCATGTGCTCGATCTGGGCTGCGCCTCAGAGGAGGTCACTCGTTATGCCGTGCAGCATCATCAAGGCCAAGGCGCGATCCACATCTCGCTGACCGAATCCGCCACTTCGCCTGAGGTGCTTATTCAATGGATGGATGAGCAGGGCAAGCCGATAGCGAAGTCCATGGAACGAAAGCTAGAGAACGCCTATTACCAAGAGGACTATCCGCGGATGCCTTGGAATCGAATCGGCGCTTACCGAGCCTATCAGCATGCCGATGAAGATTATCTGAAGGCGCTTGAGGCGCATGTGGACTTTGCCAAGATCCGTGAAGCCAATCTCCGTTATGTGCTGCATCTTAGCTCGCGGCAAGAGCATCCATTGATTAAGCGGTGGACAGAGCTTGTGGGCGGTACAGGACTCCTGACTCAGCATACCCATGAGCCCGAGCTTAACATTTTGGAAATTGTGCACCACACCCATGCGGACCTAGGAATCTTTCTTGAAGAGGATAGCCAGTTGTCGCTCATTACCCCATCTGGCCATATACTGAATGATGATCAAATGATTGCCCTAATCATGACAGCCATTGCTTCCTCTGCGCCTAACGCGGTGCTTGGCGTGCCATCCAGCATGCTTGGAAGCATCCCTTCTTCATTACAAGCCAATACCGTGCAGGTAAGGCGGACGAAGGAGTCCTTGCGCAGCATAATGGAGGACACCACCGGACTGCCATTCTCCCCTTTTGCATACCGATTATATGCATTAAGCCTGATTCTCTACTATATGGCCAATGCGAGAATAGGGCTGGATACCATTGCCGAGATGCATCCCTATGGCTACACCGCTAAGGAAGAAGTCATTTGCAGTTGGAATGAAAAAGGGGCATTGATGAGAGAACTGATGACTTGGGTCCGTTCTTCGGGTCAAGAAGCGGAACTGATGGATGGCATTCGCATTCAAACTGCCGAAGGCTCTGTACTGATTCTGCCAGATCAAGATGAGCCGCTGTTCCAGGTGTTTGCTCAATCCGACAGCACTGCGCAAGCTAAGCTTCTGGCCCACAGCTATGCTTCACTGATCAATCAATCCCACCAACAGCTAAGGAAGTGATAAGGTGCCGCGTTACCTTGTCGTAGGCAACGGAAAATGTCTAGTGAACTTGGATCAGCACGCCTACATTCGTGATCTGTATTTTCCCTACGTCGGACAACTGAATCACGTCGGCGGTTATTCTTGCCGATTAGGCGTATGGGTGGAGGGCTCCTTTCGCTGGCTTGACGATTCCAAATGGGAGCGAACGCTTGGTTATGTTCAGGAGTCGCTCGTGACGGAGGTTATTGCTTACCATCCAGAGCTTCAGATTACACTGACGATGAATGACGCCGTCCATCAGCGAGAGCCAATCTATATGAAGCGAGTCTCCGTGACGAACCATGCTGATCACGAAAGGGAAATTCGTCTATTTTTCCACCAAGATCTGGCTATCAATGAGACCGAGGTAGGCGATACCGCTGTCTACTACCCTGAGAACCACACCGTGTACCACTATAAGAAGGATTGCTACTTTATGTTCAATGCATGCACGGATCAGCCCCTCGCTTCTCATATGCTCGATCCATTAGGGGATGAACTGCCTGCTTTGGAAGGCATTTTTGAGTTTACAACGGGCATCAAGCGTTTTCACCATGCTGAGGGCACCTTTAGAGACGCCGAGGATGGGAGCCTCATGATGAACCCTATCGCCCAAGGCTCTGTGGACAGCACGATCAGCATTCGCGCATGGTGCCCAGCACAAGCGAGCTCGACGCATTATTACTGGTTTGCGGCAGGGCACCACTTATATGAAGTCAAACGACTGGATCAATACGTACGCGATAGTCATCCGGGACGCTTAATCGATCGGGTGGAAACGTACTGGAGAAGATGGGTCAACAAGAAGAACCCTGACTTTGCTGATCTTGATCCTGCACTCATTCGACTTTACAAGCACAGTCTGCTGATGGTGCGTACCCAAACGGATGCGAACGGGGCTATCATTGCAGCCAATGACACCGATATTATGCAGTTCAATCGGGATCATTACAGCTACATGTGGCCGCGGGACGGCGCTTTAGTCGCGATGGCGATGTCCTCTGCCGGCTATCATGGCATGATCGCCCCCTTCTTTCGCTTCTGCGAAAGAGCGCTGACGGATGAAGGATATTTGAAGCACAAATATAATCCGGACGGAACGGTCGGCTCAAGCTGGCATCCTTATCTTCATGACGGCAAGCCCCAGCTTCCGATTCAAGAGGATGAGACCGCACTCGTGCTGCATGCGCTCTGGCACGACTACAGCTGCCACGGCGATATCGAGCTGGCGCAGTCCTTATATCCCTCGTTCATTCGCAAGGCAGCCCGCTTTCTCCTCCACTATCAGGAGGATCGGCTCCATCTTCCGCTGCCTAGCTATGATCTGTGGGAGGAGCGCTACGGCATCTTCACCTTTACCGCCTCTGCGGTCTATGGCGGCTTGCTGGCCGCTTCGCGCTTCGCTGCTCTCTTTGGCGACGACGTTCGTGCTGAACGATATCTTCACGGCGCGGAGCGCATCAAGCATGGCATTCTCACCCATCTGTGGAATGCGGAGCAGCAATCTTTTGCTAGAGGATTGTATCGCAAGGATGGACAATGGCTGCAGGATATGACGGAGGAAAGCAGCATCTTCGGCATCTATGCCTTCGGTGTCCTTCCCGCTTCCGATGCTCGTGTCAGCTCCACGATGCAGCGCCTGCGTGCAAGGCTGAAGAATAAGATGAGCGTCGGCGGCATTGCACGCTACACGCAGGATTATTACTTCCAGCGCTGTCAAGAGATTGATACAGCGCCTGGGAATCCATGGATCATCTGCACCTTATGGTTCGCCTCTCATGAGATCGAAGTAGCCAGCACGCTGACCGAGCTCGCTTCTCCACTGGAGACACTGCGCTGGGTCGAGCGCCACAGCCTGCCTGGCGGAGTACTCTCTGAGCAGCTTGATCCCTATACAGGAGCACCCGTATCGGTCGCTCCTCTCACATGGTCCCATGCTACCTATGTGGATACCGTGCTTAAGTATATCGCGAAGTATCGGGAGCTGGAGAAGGCTGCCAACGCATCTTGCCCCTAGATCAGCTCGACACGCCAATCAAGATCAGGCAGCTTGCAGCCTTACAATAAAACACCTTCAAGCTTATCTTCCTATCCATCGATAGGGGAGAACAATCGCTTGAAGGTGTTTTGTCTGTTCACGAATTACCTGATTAAAGACACAATCTGTCTGTTTCATCCAGGCTATGGATATTGGGTTTATGCATTCAAGTTCTTATCGCCAGGCTTCCAGTTGATTGGGCATAGTCCGCCTGACTGCAGCGCCTGCAGCACGCGCAGCGTCTCTTCTACAGATCGGCCAACATTATTATGATTGACAACCTGATACTTCAGCTCCCCCTCTGGGTCAATAATGAACAATCCGCGAAGGGCTACTCCCTCTTCTTCAATTAATACACCGTAATCGCGTGCCACATTCTTCGTGATATCTGAAGCCAGAGGGAAGCTCAGCTTGCCTAGTCCATTATTCTCAATCGGCGTATTGATCCATGCCTTGTGACTGTGAATAGAATCCACGGACACCCCTAATACTTCTGTATCAAGCTTCTTGAATTCATCATAAGCCATACTCAAGGCTGTGATCTCTGTTGGGCATACAAAAGTAAAGTCTAGCGGGTAAAAGAACAGCACGAGCCATTTACCACGATAATCGGACAGCTGAGCAGCGCCAAAGCTTTGTCCATCTCCAGATGCGGTCTCCATATTAAAGTCTGGAGCCGGTCTTCCAACTAATCGTTCTGCCATTATATTGGCCTCCTTCATTATGTACACAATTGCAAAGGTAACAAGAGAACAAGGTGAATCGTGAAACGAAAGGCCGGATTATCACTTTGCCATCATCATTGCGTTGCTGATCCGTTATGTTCTATGAATTATTCTTCCACATTTCCTAAAATCGATAACATGAACAAGGCTTCGCATCAACTTCAACTGCTTCTTCATGAACCACTTTCTGCTTGCTTCGCTTAAAGGGGCAGCAGGCCCTGACGCTCAACTGCCGGCTTGCAAGTGCTGCACACTCCTATAACTCTGCCGTCATTTGTTGCATAGAAGGTGAGCTTCTTACCAGGTTCTTTGCAGCTTGAGCACTTCTGACCCTTGGATTTCCCTTCATGAGCCGCAGTAGATCTCATCTTCTTGACCTGTGACAGCGATACAACCTTGCTGCCTGCTGATCTCTTCCTCTTTATACTCGTAGCTGCCACAATGCCGATGAATACGAAGCAAAGCAGCACACCGGCTATCTTCAACATCATGCTTGTACTCTCCTTCCTTCCTCCTTATCATACCTAAAGATCAAGTGAGTTCACAACTTCACAAGCACCAAATACATAAAAAACTGTGCGAACCTAGGGGAACAAGCTCGTTCCTTCCATAAGCCGCACAGCTTTTTTCTACTTATTTATATAATCTTCTACTTCCTTATATAATGTTCTACTTATTTATACAGTTAAGCGTATCTCAACGAATAAAAAGTTCTTCTATCCGGCCATTTCCATTGAACTGAAACCGTGTGGGTCTTCCCGCTGCTTAAGCCTTCACCTGCAGCTTCGTCAGAGCGTCAACGATCAAGTCACCCATCTTGGTCGTACTGATGGCCTGAGCACGATCTGCTGCAATATCGCTTGTACGATGGCCTTCATCCAGCACCTGCTTCACTGCTGCTTCAATGGCGTTCGCTGCTTCCTCATAACCGAAAGTCAAGCGGTACATAAGGGCAACAGAGAGAATTGTAGCAATTGGATTTGCAATGCCTTGACCCGCAATATCCGGCGCGGAGCCGTGAACCGGCTCATACAAGCCATAGCTGCCTTCGCCAAGGGAAGCAGATGCCAGCATACCGATCGAGCCAGTCAGCATTGCCGCTTCGTCGCTAAGAATATCGCCAAACATATTTTCCGTCACAATGACATCGAAGCTTGCCGGACGGCGCAGAAGCTGCATAGCGCAGTTGTCAACCAATACATGCTCAAGTTCAACCTCAGGATATTCCGGTGCAATGCGATTGACCGTTTCACGCCATAAGCGGGAGGTCTCCAATACATTGGCTTTGTCTACAGAAGCAAGACGCTTGGAGCGCTTCATCGCCACATCAAAGGCTTGGCGAACGATTCGTTCTACTTCGTGTACATTGTATACGCATGTATCAACGGCTTCCTCGCCTTGCTCGCCTTCTCTGCGGAACTTCTCGCCGAAGTAAATGCCGCCAGTCAGCTCACGCACAACGATCAGATCGGTGCCTTCGAGTACTTCCGGCTTCAATGTAGAAGCTTCCTTCAAGCAGTCGAATACGACCGCAGGACGAATGTTGGAGAATAGCCCTAAAGCTTTGCGGATGCCTAGAAGTCCAGTCTCAGGACGAAGCTCCTTCGTATTGTTGTCCCATTTCGGACCGCCAACCGCGCCAAGCAGTACAGCATCTGCTCGCTGGCACATGTCAAGCGTATCCTCTGGAAGCGGCGTCCCTTTTTCATCAATAGCAATGCCGCCGAACAAGCCATGCTCGAATTCAAACTGAAGTCCGAACAGCTCCTCTGTACTCTTCATTACCTTAATTGCTTCAGCAACCACTTCTGGTCCGATTCCGTCCCCTGCAATTACAGCAATCTTCTTCACATCTGCCATCTCTATTCACTCCTCCAAACGGGCCTCAAGCCTTCGTATCCTTCTCAGTTCTCATCACAAGTAATTCTCACATTTCGATCAAACGTAATAGATAATACAGTTGTACCATATGAGCGTTGCCTTTGACCAAGATATAAAATCTATCATCTTCATAGGTATTACCTATAATCACTCCTATCGTGTAGTACAAAGCTCTCATCTCGTCTACTGTTCACCCGTTGAACGAACAAAGAAGCCTGCCTATGCTATACATCAGGCAGACTTCTTATTGGTCGATCATTCATGCTACTTGCTCTTATTCCCTGTACGGCTCTTTCAGCCGATGGTAATAGAGGAATCGCTCGCTCAAAGTACCTCATCGTTCTTGATTGCTTGCTATTGTGTTGATTGCTTGCTATTGTCTTGATGGATTGCTCGCTGCTGTAACTGATCTTTGCTGCAGCAGACATGCCACTTGCGTCTTGGCCTCCTCAAGCGTATCCGCTTCAATCAAAGTACATGCTCCCTCATAGGACAATGCTGCATGCTCATACCGAGGATCATAATAATATTCCATCATCAGCTGTACAGCCTTCTCATAGTGCTTGTGCTCTAGAAGCTGTGCAAGCTCGTGAGCAATAGGCGTGTGCAGACGTCTGCGAATCCGTTCAAAGGCTTGGACAATCGCTTCCTCATGCTCATCAGGCGAGTAATCCTCCATGATGACCTTGACTCGTTCGCTGATCGGGAGATGAATATGGACGAGATCACCCTTTGCTTTAGCGTTCATAAGTGCCTCAGGGAGCACAACCTTCCCAATTCTGCGGCTCTCCGCCTCCATCAGAACAAATGGCTTTTGCTGCTGCTCAATACGATGCTTTTGCTCCACATATTGTGCATCGAACATCTTTTGAGAGGTGGGGAGAAGTCCAATATGTCCAAAAATAGAGCCCCTATGCCCCGCCAAGCGCTCTAAATCCATTACGGGATACCCTTGTTCTTCAAGATGCTGGAGGATTGCCGTCTTCCCTGTGCCCGTATAACCTGAGAGCACAACGACAGGCGTGCTCCATTCCTGTTCGACCCGCTCCTGAATAAATCGGCGATAGCTTCGGATTCCGCCTTGCAGCCGATAGATGGTCATCCCCATTAAGCTCATGACCGTGGCCATAGTGCGGCTTCGCATCCCACCACGCCAGCAATATAGAATAATCGGGCCTTTCAGCGCCTTGAATTCGCGGTATAGATCGGGAAGCTTCTGTGAAGCAATCGTCAGCCCTCTTTCTTTGGCGTGATCCACGCTTACTTGCTTATATATCGTTCCGATCTCACTGCGCTCCTCATTTGTGAACAACGGAATGTTTATGCTACCAGGAATGGTAAACTCCTCATACTCCCCTGGCGACCTCACATCAACAAGCGTTGCCCCTTGCTCACGAAGCGTGAGAACGTCTTCTAAGCTTATATCTCTCATGCTGTCACCTCAGCCTGCCTGCTTTTCTTTATCCGTAATCATCATGTGTATCCTAATTTCCTACTTGCCTTGCTCAAAAGGCAGCATGCTGCCAATCGTTCAGCCTACTCGGCCGCCAACGACTTGAATATGGCCTGCGCCTGCTTGTTCGGTATTCGCCTCGCCAATCATAGACGCTTCAACACCGTGCTCCTTCAGATCCTGCAGCAACGCTTCTGCGGCATTAGAATCAACCGCAATCAACAGTCCCCCTGAGGTAACCGCATCGCAAAGCATCCACTGAGATACCTGATCCAGCCGCGCATCAAAGGAAACGGAGCCTTCCAAGTGAGCAAAGTTGTTTTTGGTACCGCCAGGAACAGCCCCTTGTTCGGCCAAGTCTCTAACCCGTCCCAAGAATGGCACCTGCTCCGCATATATCGTTAACCCGACCTCACTGCCTTTAGCCATTTCTGAAGCGTGTCCAAGCAAGCCAAAGCCTGTCACATCCGTACAGCCATGCACATCATACTTGCTCATGATCTCTGCAGCCTGCTTGTTCAAGGTCGTCATAACCGCTGTCACGCGCTCAATCTCCGCCTCGCTAAGCAGCCCCCGCTTCAATGCCGTCGTTGTAATGCCTACGCCGATCGGCTTCGTTAGGATCAATTTATCTCCAGGCTTCGCTCCAGCGTTCCTGCGAACTCGCTCTGGGTGCACAATCCCCGTAACCGCTAGACCGAACTTAGGCTCCGGATCATCAATAGAGTGACCGCCGACGAGCGTAGCTCCCGCCTCCTCTACCTTGTCTGCTGCCCCGCGCAGAATGTCAGCCAGCACCTTCTTCTCCAGCGTCGAAATAGGGAAGGCCACGATGTTCAGCACCGTAAGCGGCTTGCCGCCCATTGCATAGACATCGCTAAGCGCATTGGCAGCAGCAACTTGGCCAAAAGCATAGGGATCATCCACAATCGGCGTAAAAAAATCTACTGTTTGCACGAGCGCAATGTCATCGGTCATCCGATAAACGCCCGCATCATCGCTTGTCTCAAGCCCTACGAGCAGATCAGGATGCTTCGCACCTTGAGGAAGCTCTCGCAGCACCTGCATGAGATCCTGAGGACCAATCTTACAACCGCAGCCTCCTTTATGCGACAAGCTTGTTAATCGAATTTGCTCTGTCATGTTATTCCTCTCCTTTGGCAATTCTGTGTCGTCGTTATGTCCAGCTAGTATAGGTGATACTAATCCCATTCCCTAGCATGTCAAGAACTTCAATCCGGCTTTTCCCTTCACCTTCATCTGGTTCTGGCAAATGAGCATTACCCCTGTTATTCCCCATTAAGCATAGGCCTCAAACTCTTTATGCAACCAATGGCCGTTCGGATAAGCTCTATGTTCCATAGTAAAAGATGCTGCAGATGTTGTACAGCTTGCTTGTTGACTTCACCTCTTGCGAAAAGCACTTATACCGTGACCATGCTTACTCCATTTCACTATCACTGTTCACTGAAATGGTGTAGCAAGCCCAGTGCACAGCGTTTGCCATCACAAAAAGCCAATGACAGATACAAAAAAAGTAAAGCCTGCTCAAAGCGGATCGTAATCCAACTTAGAACAGGCTCAAATCAAACATGTTAAGCTTCCTGATTAGATCGTCTCGGTTCAGCTTGCAAGCTTTATACCAAACCGATACGGTCTCGGCGAGTGGAGCTGCCTTGACTGCGCTTATCAAGCAAGCGATTGACAGCATCCACATAAGCACGCGCACTCGCTTCTAGAATATCAGTGCTGACACCGCGGCCGGATGCCTCGAAGTCGCCTTGCTTCATCACAACATGAACCTCGCCTTGAGCATCCTTGCCGTGAGAGACAGACTTGATGGAGTAGTCGCTTAATTCCACGGCTTCGCCGGTTGCTTTATCAATGGCATTATAGATCGCATCCACAGAGCCGTTCCCTTCCGCTTCTTCCTCCAGCACCTTGCCCTCCTGGGTAATAAGGCTGACCTTCGCAGATGGTATGGCTTGATTGCCGTAAGCCACGAAGATCGTCTCAAGCGCAAAGACCTCGGGCGTGTCGACGATGCGCTCCTCCAGGAACGCCATAATATCCTCGTCTGTCACTTCCTTCTTCTTATCCGCTAGTTCCTTGAACTTCGCGAATGCCAAGTTCAACTGCTCCTCGCCAAGCTCATAGCCAAGGTCGAGCAGCTTCTCGCGGAAGGCATGGCGGCCCGACAGCTTGCCGAGCACAAGCGTGCTCTCTTTTAGACCAATCACCTCAGGCGACATAATCTCGTACGTAGTCTTCTCCTTCAGCATGCCATCTTGATGAATGCCTGACTGATGGGCGAAGGCATTCGCACCCACGATCGCTTTGTTGCCAGGCACAGCCATCCCTGTCAGCTTGCTTACCAAGCGGCTGGTACGCGCAATCTCCGACAGCACCAGCGTCGTCTTCGCTTGGAAGAAGTCTTGGCGCGTCTCAAGCGCCATGGCGACCTCTTCGAGCGAGGTGTTGCCTGCGCGCTCACCAATTCCGTTGATCGTACCTTCGATCTGATCGGCACCGTTCAGGATGGCAGCAAGAGCATTGGCTGTTGCCATGCCAAGATCATCATGGCAATGCGCGCTGAGCTGAATGTTCTCAATGCCTGGAACCGTATCCTTCAAGGTCTTGAAGATGTTCCCGTATTCATAAGGAGTCAAGTAGCCTACCGTATCTGGAATATTCACTACCGTTGCGCCGGCCTTGATGGCAGTCTCTGTGACTTGGCACAAATAATCGAGCTCCGTGCGCCCAGCATCCTCCGGAGAGAACTCGATCTTGCTGAAGTACTTCGCAGCATACTTAATGGCAGCTTCTGCGGTTTCCAGCACCTGCTCTTTTGACATGTTCAGCTTGTATTTGCGATGTATCGGCGAAGATGCCAAGAAGATGTGTATACAAGGATCTTCTGCATCCTTCAGCGCTTCATAAGCAGCATCGATATCCTGTGTTCTTGCACGAGACAGGCCAATGACGCTGGAATGCTTCAGCGCTCTCGCCACAGCATTTACAGCCTTTAGATCTCCAGGCGAAGCAGCGGGAAAGCCTGCTTCGATCCGATCCATGCCAAGGCGCTCCAGCTGATAAGCGATTTCGAGCTTTTCCTTCGTATTCAGATTCACGCCAGGAGACTGCTCCCCGTCACGCAAGGTCGTATCAAATAAATAGATTTTGCGCATTGTTCGCCCTCCTCGTTGTCCTATAGAAAAAGCGCCCACCCGCCGTACAGACGGGCGGACGCTTCGCGTTATCGCCTTGCTTCAGTGAAGCGTTATTATTTCTTGATCCAGTGCATCATCTCACGCAATTGCGCGCCAACCACTTCAATTGGGTGGTTTGCTTCATTGCGGCGAGTAGCTGTCAAGAATGCGCCATTCGCTTGGTTTTCCAAGATAAAGTCGCGTGCGAACTTGCCTTGCTGGATGTCGGACAATACTTCCTTCATTGCTTTCTTCGTGTCCTCTGTTACAACGCGAGGGCCTGTAACATAGTCGCCGTACTCCGCCGTGTTGCTGATGGAGTCGCGCATTGTCGCAAGACCGCCTTCATACATCAAGTCAACGATGAGCTTAAGCTCATGCAAGCACTCGAAGTATGCCATTTCAGGCGCGTAGCCTGCTTCTGTCAATGTTTCAAAGCCGGCTTTTACAAGTGCGGATACCCCACCGCAAAGAACAGCTTGCTCACCGAACAAATCCGTTTCCGTTTCTTCCTTGAAGGAAGTCTCGATAACACCTGCACGTGTACAGCCAATGCCTTTTGCATAAGCAAGACCGATTGCTTGGGCTTGGCCTGTCGCATCTTGCTCAATTGCGATCAATCCAGGAACGCCGAAGCCTTCAACGTATGTGCGGCGTACCAAATGTCCTGGGGACTTAGGCGCAACAAGCAATACGTCATTGTCTTTTGGAGCTACGATTTGACCGAAGTGAACGTTGAAGCCGTGAGAGAACATCAGTGCAGCGCCTTTTTTCAAGTTCGGTGCAATTTCTTCTTTGTATACTTTTGCTTGCGTTTCATCTGGCATCAGAATTTGTACAACATCCGCGCGGCTTGTTGCTTCTGCTACAGAGACGACTTCAAAGCCGTCTTGGCGAGCCTTCTCTGCGGACTTTCCTTCACGAAGACCGATAATGACTTGCAATCCGCTGTCACGCAAGTTCTGTGCTTGAGCGTGTCCTTGGCTTCCGTATCCGATAACCGCGATTGTTTTTCCCTGCAACACTCCAAAATCTGCGTCTTTTTCGTAGTACATTGTAACTGCCATAATCGATGTTCCTCCTCATTTACGTTCCCATGTTATTGTATGTGTGATGACTGTCCCCGGATGAATGCGGGTTACGGAAGGGACAATGGCGTGTTCGATTTGTCCCCTCGGCAACCCTCTCCATCCGAGGATCTCTTGCCATTTGCTTATCATCATGAATCGCATAGCTTCTGGATGAAGCTTCTTCTACGTTAATTCCTTCTGCTTCGTGGATTACTTTGAATCCGTGATGGAGCCGCGAATCATCGCGGTTACTCCCGTGCGGCTGATCTCCCGAATGCCGTAAGGCTTCAACAGCTCAACCATTGCTTCAATCTTCTTCGAATCCCCTACGACCTGCACAACTAGCGTCGCTGGTCCGATGTCGACTATCGATGCGCGGAAGGTTTCCACAACACCCAGCACCTCAGGTCTTTCCTTTGGCTCGGCCTTCACCTTGATAAGGGCAAGCTCACGATCCACCATCGCTTGGGAGCTCAAGTTAATCACCTTGATAACGTCGATAATCTTGTACAGCTGCTTCTCAATCTGTTCTAGCATGTGATCGTCACCCGTTGTGACGATGACCATGCGAGACAATCCTTCCTCTTCTGACGCGCCAACCGTAATGCTTTCGATATTGAAGCCACGGCGTCCGAACAGTCCGCTCACACGCTGAAGTACGCCTGGCTGGTCATTGACAATAACCGCTATGGTGTGTGTTGTTCTGTTCATTCGCTATCCCCCATTATCATTTGATCGATCGTCGAGCCTTGCGTAACCATCGGAAATACATTTTCGTGCTTGCGAACGACGAATTCAACAACGGCTGGTCCCGGTGTGTTCAATGCCTCTTCCCATGCCGCAAGAGCTTCTTCCTTGCTTGTTGCGCGGAAGCCGCGAACGCCATAAGCTTCAGCAAGCTTCACAAAGTCAGGGCTTCCAGCCAAGTCAATATGGCTGTAGCGATTGTCGTAGATGATCTCCTGCCACTGGCGAACCATGCCGAGCACTTGGTTGTTAATGATCGCTACCTTGACCGGGATGTTGTTAATCGCACAGATTGCAAGCTCCTGCGCACACATCTGCATGCCGCCATCGCCATTGATGGAGACGACAACGCGATCCGGATGAGCAAGCTGTGCTCCGATCGCAGATGGGAAGCCGAAGCCCATCGTGCCAAGCCCGCCTGACGTAATGAACGAGCGAGGCTGGTTGAAGCGGTAATACTGCGCTGACCACATCTGATGCTGGCCGACATCTGTCGTTACGATCGCATCGCCATTTGTCGTCTCGTGAATCATCTCAATGACCCATTGCGGCTTCAGCTCATCGCTGCTGTCAACATAGCGCAGCGGCTTCTCGGCTTTCATCTGCTTTATTTGATCGCGCCACGCATCCGCTTTAGTCGTGTAATTCACTACAGCGTTGGTTTCCAACAATGTCGTCAAAATGTCGCCTACGATCGGAATGTCCGTCGGAACGTTCTTGCCGATCTCTGCTGGATCGATATCGATATGAACGATTTTGGCATGTGGGGCAAAGCCTTCCAGCTTCATCGTTACTCGATCATCGAATCTTGCGCCGATATTGATCAATAGATCGCTTTGCTGAATCGCGTTGTTTGCCGTATACGTACCATGCATTCCTGGCATTCCCATCCACAATTCGTGACCGCTTGGGAATCCGCCAAGTCCGAGCAGCGTCGTCGTTACCGGGATACCAGTCTTATTAACGAACTCAAGCAGTTCTTCATGCGCTCCGGAGTGTACGACACCCGCTCCTGCCAGAATTACAGGACGCTCTGATTCTTGAATCGCTTTAGCCAGCTTATCGACCTGGTACTTGTTCGGCTGCACCGTAGGATTGTAGCCTCGAATATTTACCGTATCAACAGGCTTGAACAGTGTCTTCTCTGCGGATACATCCTTCGGTATATCAATGAGCACAGGGCCTTTGCGTCCAGTCGAAGCAATATGGAATGCCTCATGAATGACTCTCGGCAGATCCTCAACGTCCCTTACGAGATAGCTGTGCTTTGTAACCGGCATCGTAATGCCCGTAATATCAGCTTCTTGGAACGCATCCGTGCCAATGAGACTTGTTGCTACATTCCCTGTAATGACAACGAGTGGAATCGAATCCATGTAAGCTGTAGCAATACCTGTCACCAAGTTCGTTGCTCCTGGTCCAGATGTTGCGATACAAACGCCTACCTTGCCGCTTGCTCTTGCATATCCATCTGCGGCATGAATGGCACCTTGCTCGTGACGTGTGAGCAAATGGTTGAAATCGTCAAATCCATGCATCGCATCGTAGATATACAGCACAGCGCCGCCCGGATAACCGAAGACGCACTCTACACCTTCCAACAGTAGGCTGCGCAGCAGAATTTCTGAGCCTGTAATGACTTCAGGCTTCATCCATTTCTCTCTTAATTCTTCTTTGGATCGCATGGTCGTGTGATGTGCGCTCATTCGACATCCTCCTTACTTCATTTTGTTAGGTTGGTAAAAATAAAAAAACCTTCCGCCTCTGTTCATAGTCCGAAGACTGTGCACAGGGACGAAAGGATTATCTTCCGTGGTACCACCCAGATTCGCCATCTATCTCACGATAGAGAGCCTCTATAAGTAAGTGATGATTCGTCACTTACTCTGACGCTTAACGCGCGTCTAACGATTCTTCCTAATAAGCGTGAAGCATAAGCTTCTGCGGTTCAGAAGAACAGCTCCAAGGTGAGCTCGACAGTAGGGATTCTGGCGCCGGTTTCAGCAGGGTCCGCACGCTCTCTGTTCAGTAAGTGCCCTAAGTCTTCGTCCTCTTCATTGCTGTTACAAGTATTTAACACGTTTTGATCGAATGTTTAGAAACATTATATTCCTCCGATATAGAGGCGTCAATAGCTTTTTGTAAATAATTTGGAATGCTCACCGGAAAGCGCACTGCCGAATACACTGTGTAAAACCCCGTCAATCCCTCCTGCAACCTCCATTTATCAAAGCTCAGAGGCTATCCCAAATCGACGGAAATTACGGGGGAATGCACATGCTCAGGCTCCGCAAACCAAAGCGTGATGACCCTCTCATCTACAAGCTTATCGTAAAGGAACTCATTCCTCAATCCCATCTCCAATGGGATCAGCAACAGATTCTTGATGACCTGCCCGACCGGTTAGGTGAAGGGGTTACCTATGTAGAAACCACAAGAGGCCGCTTCATGGGCTTCATCCATGTATTCAAGCATCAAGAGAATCTGGTCATCGACATGCTGGCGGTTGATTCCCGCTATCAAGGAACGGGTATTGGGTCGAAGCTTCTAGAAAAAGCGGAACACTATGGTCTGCTGAAAAAATGCCGTCAGTCCGTTCTTTTGAGTGATTATGGGAACGAGCAGGCAAAGCGGTTCTACCTGCGTCACGGCTACCATATCGCTCGCTTTTTGCCTTCTGTCATCTGCTATGAGATGACGAAAAAACTATAGATCTAGCTTGTACCGCTATTCTCAGGAATATGCGGCTCAGCCTCTCCACTGAGCCGCCTTCTCGCTTCTTGTCTCCTCACACGGCAGCTAGTTCTCTCCTTCGCGATAGCCGCAGCCGTAGGGACCGCCGCAGCCATAGCCGCCCGCGCCCCCATAATAGCCTCCTCCATACGGAGCACCATAACCTCCATAGCCGCCGCCATAACCTCCATACCCGCCGCCAGGTGGATAAGCGGCCAGCGCCCCAATCGCCAATAGATCAAACAGCACAAGCGGCAGGATCGCTCTCGTTTTCGCTTTTTTGCTCTTAGGAGTCTCTACATACAAGCGGTTGCCTTCCATTCGAACAAGCTTCCCCTTTACCACCTTGCGATTTTTATGAACGGCATAGATGTGCCTGCCCAGCCATTTTCTTGCTTCTGCTTTCGTTACTCTCGGCATTTGCACGCCTCCTCTCTACGCTACACTTACAACATATGTGTTTTCCTACTTGCGGATTGTATATATCCCTATCAACGCTAGATTTGTGCTGAAGTCTTCATTCTCCCTAATAACCCTGTATCACCCTTAAAGTTGAATAATCATTTCCAAGCTTTACTCTTGTGTTTTTTGGTATAACTTTTGCTATTTAAATGGATAATAAAGTTAAATTATATTTCTCAGATCATTGAATCTATCATTCAACTTTCGCATGATAATCTTGATCCTTCATTGTGTCATCCCTCCCGTCTTACGGCTTACGGCGTATAGACACTCATGAATGACCTGCTTATAATAAATCCAAGCACCTTCTCATCCTTGTATGAAGCAGCTGCATGCTAAGGTGACTTTTGGGATAATCAATAGCATTTATACACCTATGGTCAATTAAAGGTTGGATAACGCCCTCTCCATAAAATGAACAAAAAAACAGCCCTTTCTCATTTTTGATAATGAGAGGGCTGCTTCTGCTCAAGCCGTTAAGCTAACCATATTCTACTCTTCTTCGTTAAAGTATACTTTATAGAAATGCATCTGCTTTTCCTCATCGTACCCGCGCTCCAGATAAGGGAAGCTTTCATTTTTAAGCTTCAGCTCAATGCCGGTATCCGTACGAATATTGTTTCTAACATTGCGCTTTGCTTTCTTCAGCGCTACATGAGAGATCGGCATTTCCTCTAGCGGCGGCAGCTCATTGACCTGCTCATAATTCTCGCGATACGTCTTGAAGACCTCCGCTTGCGCAGGGCGCTCATACAGCACGGTCTCAATAAATTGATCCTCGTTGAAGGCATCATTTTTCGCAAAATATTCCATCGTGCTGTTAATGAACTCCAGCTTCTCCTTCTTCTCTGGAACCTCCTGACTTGGCGCAATGACTTGATCATAGAATTCATTGCACATTTGAAGTGCTGCGTCAGTGTAATAATGCTCATCTTCGACAAAACCGAGCTGCAAGAAGTCATCCATCCAATAATGGGCCTCCTCATTGCCGCGGCTTCCTGTGTCTACCACACTTACTCGATAGCCAGAATCCGCATACAGATTGAAGATCAGGCAGCCCTTGTCCAGCTTCTTCACGTTAACGCCCTCATAAGCATAGACGCCAAGCTCTGTCTGAGAGCGCTCCTGCACTTGGAGGAAGGTATCCTTATTCTCGGACTTGAAGATGCCGACTGCATCAACATTGAAGTTGCCGTACAGCACATTTTGAAAATAAACGACATACAGCTCCCCCGCCTTGATCTGCGGATGTGTGGATTGTGCATATAAATGATTCAAGATGTGTACGGATTGCTCATGAATTGTTCTTGGATCATCAAATATTTTTGAAGTAAACGTATAGATTTCATTCATGTTCAAATCGGCATCATGATGGAAGCGGTAAAACCATTCGAACTTAAAATGACGCACGAAATATTGTGTTAGGATCTGGCGAAGCTCCTCGTCTTCGATATTCATCGGCTGCTCCGATATCCACACACCTTCATCTTTTGCCGCATTGCCTACTCGGTGAAGTACTATTCGTTCAATTTGAATCTGAGAAATATCCAGCACGATATCTGTTCCTCACTTTTCTAAAAAAGTCACGTAAATGCATTGTACGATTCCAGCCTTAGGCGGGTCAATGGTAATTTCATTCGCAGCACAGCAAGCAGCAGCGCAATCGCCTACGCTGCCTCCAAGAGCAGAGTGAAGCTGTCACCCACACCTTGGGCATCAGATATGCGAAGGAAGGTAATCCTAATCAATGCTATGTATTAAGATGATATGGATGTGCCATCAATTGCAGCCGCTTCTGCTGCCGTTCAATCTCCTAACTCCACATGCAAAAAGAAGACCTCATCTCTGCAAGCAGAAACGAGGTCTTCCGAAAAAGCGTAATCATTACGCGTTTACTTTTTCTTTTGCAACAGTTGCCAAGGAGTTGAACGCTTCGATATCGTTCACTGCCAAGTCAGCAAGCATTTTGCGGTTAATGTTCACTTCAGCAAGCTTCAAGCCATGCATGAATTTGCTGTAGGACAAGCCGTTCATGCGAGCAGCCGCATTGATACGAGCGATCCACAATTTGCGGAAATCGCGTTTCTTTTGACGACGATCGCGGTATGCGTAAAGCAAGGATTTCATCACTTGCTCATTTGCAGTTTTAAATAAACGGTGTTTGGAACCGAAGTAACCTTTTGCTAGTTTCAATACTTTCTTATGACGACGACGTGTAGTAAATCCGCCTTTAACTCGAGCCATGTCTATTTAACCTCCCAATATCGTTCAAAATCCGAAATAAAACTTATTTCAAGTTGGACAATTGTTGTTTGATGCGACGAACATCACCAGCAGCCATTACTGGGCTGGAAGCCAAAACGCGCTTCGTGCGGTTGGACTTATGGGAAAGCAAGTGGTTACGGTAAGCTTTGTAACGACGAACTTTACCTGTACCAGTAATTTTGAAGCGGCCCTTCAAGCTGCTGTGCGTTTTCATTTTAGGCATAATCATTTTCCTCCTCAAATAATCGAAAATCCTTTGCCGCCACCTAGACAGCGTGGCGGGCGTCCATTCATGAAACATCTATAGTCGATAATGACCGATTCTTATTGTCCCGTCTTCGGTCCCAGAATCATAATCATGCTGCGACCTTCAAGCTTTGGCTGACGTTCAACAACGCTTAGCTCTTGAACTTCTGTCTTTACGCGCTCAAGCACGCGTTGACCAATAGCAGCATGTGTAATCTCACGTCCGCGGAAACGAACGGAGCATTTTACTTTGTCGCCATCTTTCAAGAACTTAACAACATTGCGAAGCTTTGTTTGGAAGTCGTGTTCCTCGATGTTCGCGCGGAACCATACTTCCTTCACATCAACAACCTTTTGATTCTTGCGTGCTTCTTTTTCTTTCTTCTGCTGCTCATAACGGAACTTGCCATAGTCCATAATGCGGCACACTGGCGGCTTCGCCTGCGGCGCAACGTTAACCAAGTCCAAGTTCGCATCAACCGCCATCTGCAACGCCTCGCGGAAAGGCTTAATGCCGATCTGCTCGCCATTTGGTCCAACCAGACGTACTTCTCTCGCACGAATTTCTTCGTTGATCATATGTTCCTTGCTAATGATCCAACACCTCCAAAATACATTTGCTTATTCTAAAATCAAAAAAGGGATGTGAACTCTTCTCGCAAAAGAGCCCACATCCCTCACAATGACATCATCAGTGAGTACATCCTGCAATCAGGATAACATGTTAACCAGCCAACAGCATGTTGGTCAGGTGAGAAGCGGGCGCTTCTACTTGTTAATTAGCGTACTCGAATAATATATCACAGGAGCCAACACTCGTCAACCCCTTATGAAGCTTGCTTGCCTTGAACTTCATCAAGCCGCACGACACGCGTGTGCTTCGTATGGCTCCATACCTTGTTGTTCTGCGTGAAGAACGCCCAGAACGTAATCGGATACCAAGACAGCAAATAGATCGGGAACGTAACCAAGGACAAGTATACCTTCCAGGAACGAACACCTTCAAGCACAAGGGCAAGAACGAACGCCACGCATGTAGCTGCAACCGATACAATTGGCACCCACATCGGCAAGTACTCAAACAACGTAGGGAAGTTCGGTCCGTTGAACATCACCGTATCCACCCACATAAACACCGTAAGCAGGAGTGTCAACAGCACCGTGTATACCGTTACGGAATACAACGCCATGTCAAACTTGATTAAGTTACGCTCCTTGATCGACTGCCACAGCAGCGGGAAGAAATAGCGGCGAGCTACCGTAAAGTGCCCCTGCATCCAACGAAGACGTTGGCGGGCAGATGCCTTAAACGTCAGCGGCTTCTCATCAAATACACGCGCTCTGTAATTGAACGCTGGATAAACGCCATTTTTCACACAACGTGCTGTAAACTCCAAGTCTTCCACAAGGCTTGTTGCGCCCCAGCCCATTTCTTTAAGCAGCTTGGACTCGAAGCACATGCCTGTACCGCCAAGGAAGTTCGCCATGTTCATATTTGAGCGAGAATTCTGCCACAGGCGGTTGCAGTACCAGTAAGTAACGCCATACGCCGAAGTGATCCAAGAATCCTCTGGGTTCTTGGTGTCGATATAACCTTGAATAACACGAGCCCCAGAACAAAGGTCATTGTTCATCTCACTCAAGAAATCCGGGCTTGTCAGATTATCCGCATCCAGCATGATAACTGCATCGTATTGGCGTGGCATCTCCCACAGCTTCTTCAGCATCCACTCGATCGCAAAGCCCTTGCCTCGCTGGTTCAGGTTGTGGCGCTCGCAAGCGTTCCACCCATGTGATCTTACGATATCGGCAGTGCCATCCGAGCAGTTGTCACAGATGACAAATACATCGTACATCTCCTTCGGATACTCAAGCTCTTTCAAATTCTCCATCAAAGCGCCAATAACCGCTTCCTCGTTATGAGCAGCGACAAGTACGGCGAATGTTTTTTCTGGTTTATATTGTTTATGATTCTTTTTTTTGTAAATGCCTGCTAAAGACAAGGCAAATTGATATACCCCAACAGCAGCCAGCAAAAACTGCACGGCCACTAACCATTTGTCCAACATATGTTGGTCCCCCTTTTCTATACCCCTGAAAACATTGCTTTTCTTTGTATCTCTCTACGTTTCTTTAAAGCCACACAGTGGTGGTATGGATAATCAGGTCCAGCTGTCTGATTTCTTTATATTTTATAGATCAGCTTTACAAGACCTTCATTTTGACGGTCGAAGAAGATTTTCTAACGTTTAGACGTTTTTGTCAAAACCAATTATAGGCTTTCATCAGCGTCTTCTGATTGAAATTAGCGAAAAAGCCAAGCGAAACAATGAAAAAGTAAAGCGATACGTAGGCGCACATCCGTTTGCATCCATTTCCACTCTTTTTATGGCTTTAGTCCTTCTTTTGATCACAATGTCGAAAGAAGGCAAGGCATGATTTGCCTATGAATTACCTTAAAGACGTAATGAAACTACAAAAGGTTGCATCCTTATTTTCCCTGTAACCCTTTTCTTTCTGTTTGAATCATTCCTCAAGCAAACATAAATTATCCATCGAGATACCTTTTTCACCCTACCATCATGTCCAATCCTCCTGTAATATAGAACCTCTCGGCTTATTTTTTTGGATGGTCCATGAGCTTGTCTTTCCTATCCATTTATGGAGGTCCTTATAGGCAGGTCCAATAATATCATTTTCACATCGATGCGAAGTAAGGTAAAATATCGGTATGAAGCAGGAGTGTCCAACCTGTTGGTTGCGCTTTAAATGATGAAGGGGTCAAACGGAGAATATACGTATAATGGTTTACATGACGTTTATATTCAGCATATCTTCTGCACACATTTAATTGATAAGATACAGAGAAAATTCCCTCAACGGAAGGGAGGAGCACCAGCTATGACACGTATGATTCATTGGCTTGGCAAACGCGAACGACAGCTGTTTTTTTGGATCAACCATAAGCTGCATCACAGATTCGTAAGCATCGTTTTGTATACGCTGACCCACCTTGGAGGGGCTACGTTCACCATCACCTTCTCGCTCGCGCTAGCTTTGCTGCTGCCCGCGCCTTGGGATACGATTGGCTGGCAGTGCCTTGTCGCCCTTGCGATAAGCCATATTCCTGTCGCCATTATTAAAAAGGTGTACCCGCGGATTCGGCCGCATCTGGCAATACCAAATACAAGAACCTATCGCAAGCCGCTAGTGGACCATTCTTTCCCGTCCGGCCATACGACGGCAATATTCTCTCTTGTTGTTCCCATCATCATGCACTTTAGCATGCTGGCATGGATTTTGCTGCCGATCGCGGGCATTGTTGCTCTATCTAGAATGTACTTGGGGCTTCATTACCCCTCCGATTGTTTGGTTGGCGCGGTTATCGGCACATCAGCAGCAGTTGGAACCGTGATGTTTTGGAATTATTGACCCCTAGCAGAACATGATCATGCAGCTCCAAAATCTAAGCAAATTACCAAGATTGTTGCATTTTTTTCGTTCCATCTTTATGTTTATAAGGATAAGAAGTATGCTTAGACATATAGAATAGGAGTGGGCAAGGCCCATTCGAAATTGTTACGAAGAAAGGTGACGCCATGCAACACGGGATAACTTTGCCGCCAGGTTCGGAGCATGTGCCTCTAGAGCAATGGGCCGGCAAAAAACGAGTATTATTGTTATCAGAACGCTTTGGCGCAGGTCACTCTCAAGCAGCTCATGCGCTTGCTGTCAGCTTACGCAAGCTGTCGCCGCATGTCCAAACACGTGTTATCGAGCTCGGCAGCTTCCTTAATCCTAAGGTCGCTCCCGTGATCATTGAAGCGTATAGAAGAACCGTTACTGTCCGACCGAAGCTGGTCGGCTTTATGTATAAGTCTCAATATCGTCGCTCGCTAAACCGTCTCACAACGCTTGCATTGCATCGTGTATTTTATACGCATGCCATGAGTGTTATTCGCCAGCTGAAGCCCGATATGATTGTATGCACCCATCCTATTCCGAGTGCGGTCATCTCGCGGCTTAGAAAAAAGGGGCTTCGGGTTCCTTTATACACCCTGATTACAGATTACGATGCGCACGCAGCTTGGATCAGCCCTGATGTATCCAAATACCTCGTGTCTACGCCTGAGGTGAAGCAGAAGCTGCTTGGACATGGGGTACAGGCTGATCACATCCATGTAACGGGGATTCCGGTTCACCCAAAGTTCTGGGAACAGCAGGACCGGGAAGCAAAGCTCAGCATTCGCGCCAAGTTCAATCTAAAAGACATGCCCACCGTCCTTGTTATGGGCGGAGGCTGGGGTATGATGGACCCTGATCAAAGCAATGAGCTGCTCACGCGTTGGAGCAATGAGATCCAATTCGTATTTTGTACAGGCGACAATGAGAAGCTTCGCAAGAAGCTATTGCAAAGTCCTCGCTTCCAGCACGCTCATGTGCATGTTATCGGCTATACGAACGAGGTGGATCAGTTGATGGATGTATCGGATCTGCTTGTGACGAAGCCGGGGGGAATGACATGTACAGAGGCGCTTGCCAAGGGCATCCCGATGCTCTTCTACAAGCCGCTTCCGGGCCAAGAAGAGGAGAACTGCCTGTACTTTACGCAAAAAGGCTACGGGGAGCCCATTGAGTCGCCAAAAAGCGTGACAAAATGGATGAACATGCTGGTGCATAGTCGCGAAGAAGTATTAAGTCGCCGCCGCGAGTATGAACAGAACGCCTCGCGCTATCATCCGCAGGCCTGTGCCAAGACGATTCTGACGGAGCTGAGTCTTTTGAACGCTCCGCAAGCAATAGCTCAAGAAGAAGCCAATCCATCCATAGGTGTGATGATGGAGATGGAGAACATGTGATGCGCATGTGATGCGGATTATCAATACAGCTGCAACGCAGCTAAGAATGATACCAGACAAGCGGCATCACGACAGATAGCATGCTAAAAAGGCTTTGTCCGATCGGACAAAGCCTTTTCTATTCGCGCAATGCGGCACAACAATTAGTTAAGCATGCATGCCCTTTGGATCAGACAGCATAGTGCTCCACTACCAGCTGCACGACTTGGCGAAGGCGCTTCAAGCTGGATGACTGCCGCATGATTCAGTTCACAGCAGACTTATTCCCCCTACTTCATTCCCTTAAGCTTGGCTTCGCGATGCTGCTTCACAGCTGCTTCGCCAATCAGCACCTCTACGCGATGAATATTCATCCCTTTTTCAAAAAACTTCTGCTCATATTCGGTCATCACATGCTCTTCATGAATGCCATCACGATGCAGATTAAGCGAGATATCCTTCATCAGATATTCCATATGGGCATACGCGTTCAAGGAGAACTCGAACAGCGTCTCTGAATCTGTTTTTTGGTGGATTTCTCCCCACTCGTTCATTACCAAAGCATACTTTTCAAGAAATCTTGGATGCGTCAGGCGACGACGCGCATGCTTTTTCTTCGGCCATGGATCACTAAAATTCAAATAAATGCGGCTAAGCTCATTTTCCTCAAAAAAGGTCTCCATAAATTCAATATTGGCCCGCATCAAGCGAAGGTTGCTTGGATGCTGCTCGGCACCGCCTGCCCGCTCTGATACCGCCATCGCTTTTTCACTAGCGCGAGCGATCAGCTCATCATACATATCGATCCCAATGAAGTTGATATTAGGATACTTAACACTCATCTCTGTCACAAACTGCCCCTTGCCCATGCCAAGCTCTACATAAATCGGCCGATCATTGCCAAAGACTTGAGACCACTTGCCTTTATGTGCAGTAGGCTCTGTAATAACAAGATTCGGCAGGTTAGCCAGCAGCTCAGGAGCGTTCTTCTTCCCACGTAAACGCATGTCATTGCCTCCAACTTATTCTTTCTTACCTTGAATGAAACTACATGTATATGTTCTAAATAGACATAAACCCAGCATTTGAATAGGCAATTCGCCCCACCTCCATTCCCTGCCCGATCCTCTAGTAGATTGGCTGAAGAGGAGGTTTTCACATGCTGCATACATTGTGCCTAATGAACGAGAAATTGTAAAGCATGAAAAAAAGGAATGTCCGCTTCTGCAAGAGAAACAGCATTCCTTGTATATGAATGACTTATGTTACGCTATTCGTTCAATTCGAGCTTGCGGTCAATCGCCGTCATCAGCTTCTTCGTCGCCTCGTTCTTCACCTGCGGATTCGAATGAAACCGCTGACCGGATAACGCCATCGCTTCCTTCACGGTCAACTCTACCATAATCTTGTCTTCCCCGTGTGGAACCATGATGCTTGCATTACTCATCTTCCATCACCTCACCAATTGTCATAACTTCGCTAAGCCTGCACTTACCAGTATGGCCATGTTCGGTATGGGATATGCTGTGAAAAAAAGTTCCTGAAAGCGTTTAATGCATTGCTGTTACGCCTTTTTAATATAACACATTATGTAAGGTATTTCAAGCCTAACTTCGCATTTTATTCACTTTCTGATACAATGGTTAGGTTGTCAGATCTAGTGGCATGATACGCTAGAACGAGCGATTTTATGTACGACAAATTGAAGTTCTCTCTATAAGACTATAGAGGGAATCTATTATGGTGATAAAGAATGAATACCAAAATCATTACAAATCCATCCCCTAACCACGAAAAGCCGTTACAATGGGGAGACAAGCGGTTCCACACTTGGAATACCGAAATGAAAGAGCAATTCGGAGAAAAAGTATTTAAGGTCATGCTCGACGCCGGATTTACATGTCCTAACCGGGATGGCAGCATCGCGATTGGGGGCTGTACCTTCTGCAGCTCGCGCGGCTCAGGCGACTTCGCCGGCTCTAGAAGGGATGATCTCGTAACCCAATTCAATACGATCCGCGACAAGCAGCACCAGAAGTGGCCAGATGCCAAGTACATCGGCTACTTTCAAGCGTACACAAACACGTATGCCTCAGTAGAGACCCTGCGCGAGTGCTTCGAGGTCATTCTGGAGCAGCCGGGTGTCGTTGGCTTGTCCATTGCCACACGGCCAGATTGCCTGCCTGATGATGTCGTAGAGTATCTCGCCGAGTTGAATGAGCGCACATACCTGTGGATTGAGATGGGACTGCAGACTATTCACGAGTCAACCTCCAATCTTATTAACCGCGCACATGATACGGCTTGCTATCTTGAGGCTGTGGAGAAGCTTAGCAAGCACAATATACGGATCTGCACCCATATCATCCATGGACTCCCACAGGAAACGCATGAGATGATGCTTGATACCGTTCGAGAAGTTGCGAACATGGATGTGCAGGGCATCAAGATTCATCTGCTTCATCTGATGCGCAAAACTCCAATGGTTAAGCAATATAACGCAGGCCTGCTGCGCTTCTTGGAGCAAGATGAATACGTGAAGCTGGTGGTTGATTCCCTTGAGCTTCTTCCACCTGAGATGATTGTCCATCGCTTGACTGGGGATGCCCCTAGAGATCTCTTGATTGGCCCAACATGGAGCTTGAAGAAGTGGGAAGTGCTAAACGCTATCGACAAGGAGCTTGCCATACGCGATACATGGCAGGGCAAGCTGTGGAGGGGGAACTAATATGGGCTTTCTCTCTGTGCTTGGTTTTGCGCAGCAAATCGTAAAAGATCGTGTACAGCCAGGAGACAAAGTGATCGATGCCACAATGGGAACAGGCGTCGACACCTTGTTCTTGGCTGGACTGATTGGCAAGAAAGGCGAGGTGGCTGCCTTCGATATCCAAGAGGCTGCGCTGCAGATGACAACGCTGCGGCTGCACGATCATCTTGATGCCGGACAGATGGATCGCTGCCACCTCTATCTGCACAGCCATGCCGACATGGCATCCTGTCTGCCCGAGACTTGGCATGGCCATATCGCGGCCATCATGTTCAATCTCGGTTTTCTACCGGCTGCTGAAGCTGACAAGAGCATTATTACAGAGACCTCGGCTACAATTCAAGCCTTGGAGCAAGCCTTGCAGCTGCTTCGCCCCCGCGGGGTGCTGTCCATTGTGCTGTACCCCGGCCATGAGGGCGGCGATCAAGAAGCTGCTGCAGTAGAAGCATGGGCCCAATCGCTGCCTGCTGCCAAGGCGCAGGTCGTGATCTATCGCATGATCCAGCGCCCACACGCGCCATATGTTATCGGTATCGAAAAAAGGTAATCCATTTGGCCTGTGAATAATCCTGACAAACCGGCTTAGCACATCACGCTGCTCTAGTTCGTCTATGAGCATGCAGCATTAGTCTCCTTGTTGTGAAAAACGCTTGACCCTACTACCTAGACCATACAATTGGTGATTCCTTTCCTTCTCAGCCAGTTGGCTTGAGTGGAAGTGTATCATAGACAGCAATTTGACGAAGCCTATACTATAATAGAGCTGTCAGATTGCAAGCAACAACCTAGACAAATAACACATGGGAGTGAGTAGTCATGACAAAACCATACCCACTGAAATTCCAACCTGAATTTAAAGAACGCGTTTGGGGAGGCCGTGCTCTTGAGCAATTCGGCCTTGAGATTCCTGAAGGCCATATCGGCGAAGGCTGGATGATTGGCGATCATCCAAACGGAACGACAAAAGTAGTGAACGGCGAATTGGCTGGCAAAGGCCTTGACGAAGTTCGCGAAGCACTAGGCAAAGAATGGTTCGGCACAAAGGGCTTCTCTGAGAAAAACGGCCGCTTCCCGCTCTTGATCAAGCTACTGGACTGCAACGATGATTTGTCTGTTCAAGTACATCCTACCGACGAATACGAAGGCCTTCCAAAAGGAGAGCTTGGCAAGACGGAAATGTGGTACGTGCTTGATGCTAAGCCAGACGCGAAGATTATTTATGGTCTAAAAGAAGGCGTAGATCGCGCTGCTCTTGCTAAAGCGATTGAAGAAAACCGCATTATGGATGAGCTGCAAGAGGTGCCTGTTCAAGCTGGCGATACCTTCTATATTCCAGCAGGAACCGTGCATGCTCTCTGTGCAGGTGTTGTTGTCGCTGAGATTCAGCAGAACTCTGATACTACGTACCGCATCTACGACTACGATCGTCCAGGCCTAGACGGCAAGCCGCGTGAGCTTCATATCGAGGATTCCTTGAATGTTATCGCTTATGAGGGTGCTGGCGCTTCCCGCATGAAGACAGACAATGCACAGCCTAATGAATGGCTGAAGCTTGCAGAATCTCCTTACTTCATCGTTGAAAAAGGCGTTGTAAACGCTCCATGGAGCCTTGCAACATCAAACGAGAGCTTTGTCATTCTCGTTGTATGTGAAGGAGCGGGCTCCTTGAAGTGGGCAGACGGGTCCATTGACTTCCGTTCTGGCGAGTGCTTCTTGCTTCCTGCCAACCTAGGCGAATATACATTAGATGGCAGTTGCACCGTGCTGCGCTCCGTTGCGCCTTAAGCCCATTCATTTATAAGCACATCATAGATGTACAGCAAAAGGGGATCGCCATGTCTCAATAGACAGGCGATCCCCTTTATTACACCTATTTTCAAGTCCATGCGATCATGGTCAGTCTAGCTTCGCGGCTAAACTTCAGGTCAGCATTGCCGCTCGACCATAATAATCGTCGATGCCCTTCTCAAGCCACTTAGCTTGCCGCTGCTACACAGCCTGAAGCTTCAGCTCCGACTCCGGTACGAGGAACACGAGCGGCTTCTCGCTAGCCTGCTGCTGGTATACGACGATCGCAATCATCGCCCCCATCTCTTGGCCATCATGCCAAGCCTGCTCTTTCGGCAGCAACGAGCTCGAAGCTAGGAACGGAATACGCTCCACGACCGCATGCTTATGCAGCTCCTTCTCCGACAGCTCCAGTTCCTTAAAGGCTTGAGAGATTCGCTCTGGACGGCTCGCCGCCTCGCGAAGAACAAACGAGGCCTCCTGCTTATCAAGCTCAGCTTGCCACCAGATCTTGCGCGGCTTGTACTTATGGTTCATGAAGTAATCAAGCTTCATCAGTCCCAGCACCACATCCATGCGCTTCATTCCATGCTGGCACAAGAAGGCTTCCAAGCGGATAAAGAGATCTTCGAGCTGATGGCCAATCTTCTGCCAGCCCTTGGATTCCCAGTAGTCCCCGAACGCCTGAAAGAAGTCAAACGGCGAATCGAATTCATGCTCCATCAGGTAATGCATCGTATAATCCATTCGATGGGAATTCCAATATTTCTCCAGCACGTCCTCAAGTCGTTTTAAACGAACGACGTCCGAGAAGGGCATGACGTCATTGCTTAACATCTCATATGGCGCATGGTCCATGTATACATACCCGTATTTTTCAGCATCAAGCCGCAAGCCTGTCCCTCTTAGCATCTTTAAAAAGCCAAGCTGAAGCTCTTCAGGGCTAAGCGCGAACACATCATTGAAGGTCTTTCGGAATGTCTGATAGTCCTCATGAGGCAATCCTGCAATCAAATCTAAGTGCTGATCGATCTTGCCGCTGTCCTTCACCATCTTCACCGTGCGCGTCAGCTTCGCAAAGTTCTGTCTTCGCTTCACCAGCTCATTGGTGTGATCGTTGGTCGACTGTACGCCAATCTCAAAGCGGAAGATGCCTGGGGGCGCCTTCTCGGCGAGAAAATCAAGCACCTCAGGACGCATAATATCCGCCGTAATCTCAAATTGGAAAACACATCCTTGATGATTGTCGATCAAGAACTGGAACATCTCCATCGCATAATCCCGCTTAATATTGAACGTTCGATCCACAAATTTGATCAGCTTCGCTCCGTTCGCGATCAAATACAACAGATCCGCCTTGGTGCGTTCAATATCAAAATAACGGACCCCCACTTCAATGCTCGACAAGCAGAATTGGCAGCTGAATGGACAACCGCGACTCGTTTCAAAATAAACCACTCGCTTGCCTAATTCAGCAATATCCGCTTCGAAGCGGTGCGGGGATGGTATATCATTCAAATCAAGCTTCGGCCGCCCAGGATTGATCACAACCTCCCCTGCTGCATTCCGATAAGCCATGCCAAATACAAAATGATACTTCTCGTCATCTCGAATCTGCTGCAGCAAATGTAGAAAAGTCTCTTCGCCTTCACCCATCACAATAAAGTCGACATCGCTTAAGCGCTCCAGCCATTCCTTCGTATCATAGGATACCTCTGGTCCCCCCAGAATGATCTTGACATCAGGCTGCACTTTGCGAAGCATCGATATAACCTTGATCGTCTCTTCGATATTCCATATATAACAGGAGAAGCCGATCACATCTGCCTTTCGCTGATACAAGTCCGATACGATATTCATGACAGGGTCCTTAATCGTGTACTCTGTCAGCTCGATGTCGAATTCATGCTCACAAAAAGATTTTAAGTATCGAATCGCCAAGCAAGTATGAATATACTTGGCATTCAATGTCGTTAATACTACCTTCATAGCCGCTCCTTTCTCCAAACACTACTCATTATACCCATATGCATCCCCTTTTTCGACTGGAGGGAGCAAGATAGACTGATTTATTTTAAAATGCAAGCATCTATTTCATCAAGTGCGATTGATAGCAGTACAAGCAGGGCATGGTAATTATTACAATAACGTTTCAAGAAACCTTTTTTACAACCTATGCGTCTAGAAGAAAGCTCAAAAATGCACAAATAGAGAGAAAAATGAAAGGATGAGGGTCTGATGAAAAAACTCATTTTTACCATGATGGCAGTTACGCTGCTCTTAGTAGGCTGTGGAGCGAAAAAGGAAGAAGCCGTAAATGTTCCCGTATCAGAGATTATGAATGCGATAAAAGAAAAAGGCGAATACGTGATGGGCTTTGAAGAAATCAACCTGAAGCAAGACACGGACACGGCTGGCAAATTGAATATTGACCCTGCTTCGATAGAGGAAGGCATGCTGCTCCGCTCGATGATTAACATTCGCGCAGATGAGATCATCATTCTTAAAGCACAGGATGCGAGCAAGATCGAAGATTTGAAGAAAGCGCTGGACGATGAAATCGCTAATCTAGATCAAATCTGGAGCACTTACCTCCCGCAGGAGTATGAAAAAGTACAACATCACATCATAAAGCAGCAGGGCAATTATTTGATTTTGATCGTTGCCGATAATCCTGAGACGCTGGAAAAAATCTTCATGGATAAGCTGGCACCAGACAGCAAGTAAGAAGAAGCTGGTTAGACATGACTGGAGGAACATGGAGTGGTATTTAGTTCCGTTGCCTTTTTGTTTTACTTCTTCCCGATCAGCCTATTGCTTTATTATGCAGCGCCGCGCCAATGGAAAAATGCGGCGCTCTTTCTCATTAGCTTAGTCTTCTATGCTTGGGGAGAACCGATCTACATCCTTTTGCTCCTCTTTTCTACGATCGTCGATTATCTCAATGGACGCTTGATGGAGCGCTACGATCAGCAAGAGAAGCTGCGGCGGCTCATTCTTATTGGCTCTCTGATCGTAAATATTGGCGTGCTGGGCTTTTTCAAATACGCTGGTTTCCTTGTGCTGACCATGAACCAAAGCTTCGGGACGAATCTACCATTAATGGAGCTTCCGTTGCCAATCGGGATATCCTTTTACACCTTTCAAACGATGTCCTATATGATAGATGTGTATCGAAGAAAGGTTGCGGCACAGCGCCGTTTTATTGATTTTGGCGCCTTTGTATCGATGTTCCCTCAACTCGTAGCGGGACCCATTGTGCGTTATGACGACATCGCTCAGCAGCTCCAACATCGTAGAATCACCCTTGAGATGTTTGCGGAGGGCATTAGACGATTTATTATCGGACTTGGGAAAAAGGTATTGCTCGCGAACAATATTGGTCTGGTATGGGATATGACCCAATCCGATATGTCCCATCTCACCACCTTTGGCGCTTGGATGGGCATCGCTGCTTTCGCTTTTCAAATATACTTTGACTTTAGCGGATATTCGGATATGGCGATTGGCCTTGGCAAGATGCTTGGCTTCAGCTTCCCGGAGAATTTCCGTTATCCCTATATAGCTGCCAGTGCATCGGAATTCTGGCGCAGATGGCATATCACGCTCGGATTTTGGTTCCGTGATTATGTCTACTTCCCTTTAGGAGGAAGCCGAGTCGGTCGAGGAAAGCTTCTGCTTAATCTGTTTATCGTTTGGTTTCTGACAGGCCTCTGGCACGGAGCCAGCTGGAATTTTGTGTTGTGGGGACTGTACTTCGGACTGTTGATTGGTCTTGAGAAGCTGTGGCTGGAGCCTGTGCTGCGCCGTATGTGGAAGCCGCTGCGGCATCTGTATCTGCTTGCTGCTGTCCTATTCGGATGGACCTTGTTTGCGATTGAAGATTTGCCTTCGCTTGTACACTATTTGCGTGTCATGATCGGTCTGGGTGGCGAAGGGTGGATCAATGAAGCCAATGTATATGTCCTGAGCAATAATAGGATGCTCTTCTTCATGCTGATGGTTGGATCGACACCTCTTGCGGCTAGACTAGCCAACTATTGGATGCGGTCCACACGCCACCAGACTTTATACGCCATTATAGAGCTGCTTACGCTGGCGCTAATCCTATATGGTGCAACTGCCTATATTATAGACGATACGTACAATCCCTTTTTGTATTTCCGCTTCTAGGAGGTGAGGAAGAATGACCAAGACAAGAGCGCGGCTGCTGGTGATCTGCTTTGTAGGATTTATTAGCGTACTTGGACTGTGGAGCGCGATAAAGCCCGATCGGACCATGTCTGAATTTGAGAATCGCGTGCTCGCCTCCTTTCCTTCCTTTACGCTTGAGAAGCTGTGGACGGGAAAGTACACTGAGCAGTTAGAGGATTATGTGGTCGATCAGTTCGTTAACCGGGATATGTGGGTAGGGGTGAAGTCTGATCTTGAGCGCTTATCTGGCAAGGCTGAGAATAATAACGTCTTTTTTGGCAAACAAGATTATTTATTTGAGCGCTTTGAAGCCCCGATGGACATGCTCGATAAAAATATGAATCAGATCCTGCGCTTTGCAGAACGCCAGCAAGCCCACTTTGATTCGATTTCACTGCTTATGGTGCCGAATGCTCAAAGCATTTACCCCGAGTATCTGCCGCCGCATGCTATCGCCACAGATCAGGCGCAGCCTCCACTAATGGCATTCATTACGAAGCAATTAGGCGGCACAGTAAACATTGTCTCTCTGCTTCAAATGCTTACGGAACATAAAAATGAGCAGCAGCTATACTTCCGTACCGATCATCACTGGACGATGCGAGGCGCATATTATGGCTACACGGCCTTCGCTGAATCCATAGGAATCTCGCCTGTGCCGCTTGAAGGCATGCAGCAGCATCTGCTAAGCGAGGCTTTTTACGGTACGTATTATACGAAAGCCAACCAGCGCAGCACCAAGCCAGACAGGCTGGAGCTGCTGGACCCTTCACTGCCCAAATACGAGGTATGTATCAAAGGCAGCAAGGGATGTTCCCCATCCTTTTATCACATGGAAGCTTTACAGGAACGCGATCAATACAAGGTCTTCTTCAACGGCAACTTCCCTATTGTGAACATCCGGGTGGATCATCAAGACAAGGAGAAGCAGCGGAGCATTATCGTATTCAAGGATTCTTACGCCAATGCCTTCATTCCTTATCTTGCGCAGCATTACACTCACATCCAGATGATTGACCTGCGCTACTTCCGGTTTCAGCTGGATCGTTATCTGGCAGAGCATCCTGCTGACGACATTTTAATGCTATACAGTGTGACAACCATGGCAAAGGATGATATTTTCAAGTGGCTAAATTAGCACACTGTACAAGGGCATACTGAAATATTGGGCATGCTCTGAATAGAAGATAGAGAGCTGTATTTGTGGAATGCGATAATTTAAAATGAATGAACGTTCAGCAGTCCAAGCATCTAAATTAGCGAATACCGCTAGCTAAGCATACTCCTCTTCCAATTATTCGTTCACCTGACACAATGGTGGAAAGAGAACATACCTTTCATGATAATCATTAAAACATGATTATCATTGAAGAACATAAGAATTTAAGGGGATGCCTATAGGTGTCCCCAAACGTGAAATGAGCCTTAGCATTAATGCTAAGGCTCTTTTTTCTTTGATGTCCGCTTTAGGGAACGGATTGCTGCCTGAACAGGAATTGAAATAACAGCGAAATCTATGAGTCCTCCCTTGTAATGGCGGCTAGCGCACGTTATATCAATGTGTTCCACCAACCTGATAATCTTCCAGCGAAGAGCGGTTGCCGTAGTAGAAGATGATGTCCCCATCTCGCAGCGGGATCAATGCTCCACTTGGCAGATTCACCTCGCTTCTGCCGCCTTCACGCTGCCACTGATTCGTAAGCGGCGCATGAATGTACTGCAAATGCGGGGCTTCCTTTCGCCCGTTTCGGATCGTCTTAATATCGAAGTTCACAATGAGGTAGCCGTCCTTTAGGAAAAAAGGCGCCTTGTCATTGAAGTTGAACTGGCGGCTTAAATCAAAGCCCTTTGGAACAATGTACACCTGCGCAGGTACGTTGAATTCACCGTACCACTGCTGAACCGAGGCCTCTGCACGCGCAGCATGGACACTCGGTGGAATCTGACTCGCGGCCGGTCCAATAAAGAGCCGCAAGCGCTCTGGCAGCATGAGATCGGTATAACTCCCGATAGCGGTCTTCTCCTCTGCCAGTCGCCTCCACTGCTCTACATACTGGCTCTTCGACAAGGACAGCTGGGGCTCGAACAGCTCATAGAACACGTCTGCCGTGCTGCGGATTCGAGATTCGGCAATATTCCTGAGCCTCGCATGGAGAACCACCTCGCGCTGCAGCTTATCCTCCTTCGAACCGATCTTCAAAAACAGCTTCTCTGGCGTATGCGTATACAGATCTACTTCTTGGCGCCGCTTGCCGCCCTTGTCGACGAAGTAGAAGCTCGGCTTGATATGCACGCTGTCCGCTGGCCCGAATAGATTGCCCTTCGTCTTCAAATCAAACTTGAAAGCATAGCCCGTCTTCACCGCAAAGTGCTGATAGCCTTTACTTGGATGGCTGCCGGGTGCGACTGGCAACCGATAGGGGGCGTGGTTCCCTCTTGGCGCGCCATCGAGTCCATTCAGACCCGTCCAATAGCTCGCGCCTGTCGGCTCCTTGCTGCCAAGCTGCCTGCGGAAGACCAGCTCCCAGCTCGGATCCAGAACGTCGGTCACATGAAAATCATATATCCTGCCAATGACCTCTACCGCGATCGCATCCGTTGCGGCATGATGGGCAAGATCAAAGTTGGCATAGCCTTCTGTCGTCGCACCTGATGGCGCGTTCTCCGCAAAGGAGCGGAACAGCACCGTATACTCCCCTTCGTCTACCCATACTGGAAGATAGAAGTTACTCATCGCTTCCGGGATCGGGATGCTGATCCATGTGGACTTCGGCACAAAGGTGCCATCTGAGCGGTACACGTCAAACGGAAACTGCACCTGCTTGGCCTGCATGTACTTCGCATAGTCCCGATCTCCGTAGCCGGGGCGGTTCACATGCGCACCACGTGTCGGCAAGGCTACTGTGAAGGGGCGCTCCAAGATAAGCGCCGCTCGGCTCGCATTCGGCTGAGTCTTCTGATTATGAGCCTCATCGTCAGACACGGCAGCGTACATAACGGTAGGCGTATGGACAGTCACCGGATTGATGCCATGGATTGGAAAGGAGGCATCGTCACCACCGTTGACCGCATTAGGCATCAGCCCATAGTAGATGGTGCCTTGGCTTGAAGCACTCCTCCGATTGGTCTTATGCCTTTCAATCATAAGGCGATCCGCATACAGCATCCGATTGGCGGTCATCGAAGGCTCAGGGATGCTTCCTGGGGATGGACCCGCTTTCTCCACTGTTCCTCCATTCATGACGGAGGTTCCATTGAAGGACAGCGTATCGTTGCGGACCTGTACCTCCCGTATGCTCTGCTCCGCTTCTGTCTGAAACTGCGAGAGCCGATTCGGAAGCGATGGCCTTGCATTCGTTCCGGGCACCGTCTCGCTCGGAAGGGCAATCGTCTGCGGCTTAGGAACCTGCACAATGCCGCCATTGGTCGCAACCGCATAATAAGGCGGCGTGTAGCCCTGCGGGGCCATCTTCACCCCTCCGCTGGGAAGCGCATAGTTAGTCACATCCGCACGCAGAAGCTGATAGATCTCTAAGTTCTCAATCTTCCAATAACGATACTCCCGCTTCACCTTCATGGTCTCCTGCCTTGTCTCTGTCGCGGTCATCGGCATAGGCGTTGGCGGTCCCCCTTCGACAGCAGGAGGACCCATCTCTGTCCATGTCAAAATATAGGTCTGGGAGACGGCAACATCAAAAGTGCAGATGCCGCCCCGTTCGACAAAACGATGCTGGAACAAGTATTGCCTCGCCATCGCATTCGTAAAGAGGTGCTCGGAGGTCGGGATGCCCTGAAGAACATCGAACGAATAGGGGGCATTGCTCGGATGGTCGGCAAGCACAGAAGCAGAGACTATTGGGTCCATCGCCTTTCCTGAACGTGCTGCTCCTGTTTCTCTCGGAATCTCACACTGTGGGGGCGGTGGAGGAGGCGGGGTACAGTCAGGGTCTCCCGGCTTACATCCGGGTTCATCCTTATCGGAGCGATAAATGCCCACCACATCAAGCTTCTTCAAGCCGACAGTAAAATTGCGAGTTGTCACCTTTGGATTGAGATCAGGATCTCCTTCTACCACGAATTTGGGCTCGCCGCCCTCTTCTTGCAGATACGATTTGAAGATCGTATATACGGTGCCATCATTAGCCGTTACACTCTTCTTCAAGGTAAACGTAATCTCACTGCCAACGGGCCATTCCTTATCATCTTCACCAATGATATCTGGATAAGGATACTCAATCTGACCACTGCTAATCGCACTTCCATCTTCTTTCCGCATAACGTAACGAACGTAGGTATCTTTTTGATATTTAACCTCGATATCGTAATACTGTCTAAATTCATTTGGATTAGCCCAAGGTTGAGCATTACGTATAGATTGAAGATCATAATATCTTATCCCGGTGTCATTTCCATTTATATAGATATTAAATATTGCACTTAAATACAAAACATCTCCTTCGGAAATGGTTTCAAGTTGAAGATTTTCAAGAGCAGTGGATACCTCTATCTCTGGAATCATAAACCTAGTCTCTACTCTTCCATTACCTATGTCAATGTCATCACCGACTTGAGTTAGATGCGGTAATTTAGCTAATTTGCCCTTCAACGAGGGATCACATTGAACTTTTAGTGGTTCGCATCTAGGTTCTCTGTAAACCATAAATCCTGTTGTCTTATACCTTATCCCTGTAGTTGCTTTAGTATTTTGAGTAATAAATTTAATTGCACCGTCATCTAAAACAACCTCAACATCATCACCTAATGCTTTAGCTGGAAGCGTGAAGTCATAAAAAAAGCATGTACTTATTAAAATGAGTGCGATGACATATTTACAGTTTCTATTCAACCATCTTCGCTCTCCTTTAATCACTCACTTTTACGTATAAGGGCGTTACCTCTGAATAAAGAAGTAGTCCCTGAAACTTGCAATTTAGGGGTGTATACAGCCCCACCAATTGTAGAGCTAAGCCTTATGTCTGCGATTCCTTCGTACCAAACATCTTTTTGATACTCCGGTAAGTTACCATTGTCATTTTTAGTTAGATGGAAACTGCTGTCATATATTAAGTTTTCATACTTGTTAAAATTCTTTATTTTGAATTTAAATTTTGTCCTCATACGGAATGTATCTCCACCATGATAAAAAATGCTTGGTTCGGCTACAAGACTTCCTTCTAGTTGAATTTTGTTTGATTTTACCCAATTGACGTAACTGCGAAGATCTTCATCTGTCCCTAAAATATTTAGAAAACTATGTGCTTCTTTGGCCCAGTTAAAATCTATATTTTCATAATTTGCATTAAGGATTAAACTGTAATACTTCTCGATTTTTGCTTTCCATGCATTCACATTATCAAGACGCAACATATAATGTTTTTGTGTTTTAAGAACATCTTTAAACGAATTTTTAAAAAAAGGGTCATAGAACAGTTCCATCTCATACATCTCATTTGGAATATCCTCTAGGATGTAAGGGAAGTCCTGCGCGTTCTTGGGGAGATTCGTGGTGCGGATTTTGCGGCCGTAAGGATCGTACTTGGCAGACTCGTCGTATTGATCAGACTTCATAAAGATATAATAGGACTTGTCATCGAACTTCACCTCTACTTGCAGCGCCTCGCTCACAAAGCGCAAAGGGACCAAAGTCCGGCCATTCTGAACAACCATCGGAGCATCCAATGCGACAATCGTCCCATTAACCATTGCCTGCTTGCTGCTCTCTGTCAGCTCAATACGGCTGTCTCCTTTGGCAATAACCGCTTTGCCTTGCCGAGCGTCCCAAGTCACCTTTGCGCCCAACTGCTCGCTAACAACCCGAATCGGCACATAAGTCGTGCCTGACGTTGATACAACAGGACGTGAATCGTGGAACTTAATCTTTTGACCATCTAATATAATCTCAATTGGACGCTGCGTAGACTTATAAGATAACGCACTAGCTTCATTTCCCAGCAACGTAACTGCCAACAAAGCAGCTGCTAGACTATAACCTAATCTCTTATTCACGTGTACGAACCCCTCTCTGCAATTTTAATAAGCAAAAAGTCTCACCTCCTAAAATATACCATATACTGACACATACTTGAACGTTTCTGTTAAATAAGGGAGGCCTTTCCTCCTACCTTGGCATGACGACAAATAGTCCATACGCACTTATTCTCCTGTCAACAGAGGAACTGCATTGGAATCCAACACCTTCCCTTGCAGCAATAAAAAAAGCACAGCATTAGCCCTATTCCGCTAATGTCCATGCTTTGAACACATCCAAGTATACGATTGCTGCCTTCAGTCTTGCTCCCTACAACGGAAGGAAGGATCTTCCATGAAATCCTTGTATCACGAAGATCATACATGATGACTGCGTATTTGTCTATCACTTATTCAAGTCAGCAGCCAATTGGCAAAGGAAACACTCTGGTTATATTCCAAGCGTGTGTTCCTTGCGATATTCGCCTGGGTTCATCCCTTCCACCTTCTTAAATACTTTCGAAAAGTATTTTTCATCCTGATAGCCAACCATCTCTGCAATTTGAGCAATCCGCAAATGCGGGTTATGCAGCAGCAGCTTTGCTTTCTCAATACGATATCGGCTTACATAATCAAGCACCGTTACACCATAAGCCTGCTTGAACTTGCGGGCAATATATTCACGACTTAAGTAAAATTTTGCAGCGATGTCTTGAAGCGAGATTTCCTCCTGATAATGACGTTCAATGTACGCAGCAATATCCTGTACGAAGAAGCTGTCTTTGGAGTGCTTGCGGATAAGCTGTGTGGAAATACCCTGCAGCTTCTGAACGATCTGCTCCTCATACAGCTCCCAGTCCATCCCACCCTCATGGTTCAAGGAGAGAATAGCGTCTTCCTCTCTCGCTGCGGCTGCTTCTGAAGCGTTCGCACCGCCATCTTGCCCCTCTTCCATCCATTGCTTGATTATCCACTCCAGCTCTGCCTGCCACTGATCAAGCTCAATTGGGGTGATCGACTGGCGCTCCCGCAGCTTGTTGATCCATAACGCTGCCGCTGAACCGATCTGTTCCTCGCTGCCGCTTAGTGCCGCAAGCCGCAGCTGCTCATCGAGGCTGCTTAGCTTGGAAGAACGCTCGCTTCCGAACCGCTCCTGCTGCTTCAGATGAATATAGGCAGGATCAAGCACATTGCGCTGCCATACCGCGTTTGAAGCTTCCTCATAGGCATCTGCCCATTCATCTGGAAACGCGTGCGGAACGCTTATTCCTGCATGAAACCTGCGATTTAACGTAAGGTATACGCCTTCGTTCAGATCCTGAAGCAGCGCCTGCAATGCCTTTGGCTCCCCGTTGTACAAGAGGACCATTTCTCCTGCATGATGATTCAATTGCCGAAATACTATCCCTCTTCCCCGAAGCAGTTCCTTCGCAATATTCATAACCGTAAAGTACAGGAGCTCCTGTTGATGCTTAAACTTCAGGTAAAGGCGCATGTCCATCTGCCCGATCGCTAGAACCGCTACCGTGCACAGAGGGTTAGCCGCTGGCAGCAGGCCTTCCGCCTCAAGCTGCTTTAGCACCTGCTCTTTGCGCCCCTGTCCTCCCAGATAGTCCGAGAACAGCCTGTCGGCATAATAAGGCCTCATCTCATTCACCTGGATACGCTGCTTCGTCATTCTGCGGCGTCCTTCCTCCTCCTTGTTCCAGCAGGATACGGCCTTCTCCAGCACCTCATTCAGCGCATCAGGCTGAACAGGCTTCAGCATGTAATCCATTCCTCCATGACGGATGACATGCCGCACCAGCTCAAAATCATCGTAGCCGCTGATGACGATCACCTTGATCTCTGGAGCATGCTCGTACAGCCATGTCAGCAGCGCGGCACCATCCTTCCTTGGCATTCGCATATCGGTCATCACGATCTGAGGAGAATGCTTCTGGATGAGAGACACCGCTTCTTCGCCATCCGATGCCTGCAGCACCTCCGTCACGCCATACTCCTTCCAATTCGCCAGCAATTGAATTGCTTGTCGCACATGCTTCTCGTCATCCACGATTAGAACTCTCATGTCTCTCACTCTCCCATGCATAATCTAAGGTGATTTTAACGCCGTGAGGCTTCACATTCTCGATCTGTAATGCTGCTGAATCATCTGTGTACAGCTTGAGACGCAGCAGCACATTCTCTAGCCCAATCGATTCCGGCTCCTGAGATTGTGGCACATGCTCTTGCTCGTGCTCCGCATCCTCCCACTCGCTGGTTAAGGTCCCTAAATGGTGCTGCAGCGCTCTAAGCCGCACATCAGGTATGGAACATCCATCATTTTCGATCTCGATGACTAGCCGCGACAATGATCCTCGATAGGCGCGAACAGCTAGATGCCCCTTCCCTAGCTGAGGCTCCATGCCATGCTTGAAGTAATTTTCAACAAGCGGCTGAAGCGTCATCTTCGGAATGCTCGCGTTGAGGCATTCCTCATCGAGCTCCCATATCACCTCAAACTGTTCATCAAAGCGCTCCTTCTGTAAATCCAAGTACATCTTTAAGTAAGTGATCTCTTCTTTTAGGGTTACCATATCTTCATTGCTGCGCATCTTATAGCGCATAATCTCAGCCAGTGAGGTTAAGAGCGAATATACTCGCTGACCTTGATTCTGCAGCGCAAGCGTACCAATCGATTGCAGCGAGTTGTATAAAAAATGAGGGTCAATCTGTGCCTGCAGCGCCTTGATTTGGTTCGTTTGATTCGCGAGCTCCAGCTTGTATTTTCTCAAAATCAAATTGTTGATCGTCTCCATCATCTGCCGGAATCTTCGAGACAGCATGCCAATCTCATCTTGTCCTCCATCCTCAATGGCAACATGCAGCTTGCCTGTCTGAATTTCATTCATATAGCTGGCGAGCTGTTTAATCGGTCTCGTGATGCGAATAGAAATAAACAAGGTTCCGATAATGACCACCAGTAATGCCAACACCGCAATGACAGCATTAATGGTAATAAGCCCAGTCGAGGTACGATACAGCACTTCGTATGGGATTCGCTTTACCAAGGTCCAATTCGCATAAGAGAGCTCCAGCTTCTCATACACTTGAATCGCACGATCGCGATCTACATAACCAGAATCGCCTTCAAGGGAGGCTAATGATGCATCTTCCCCTGCCAGCGGCTTGCCAATCTTGTCCTGCTCACTGCTGAACATGATCTCTCCTTGCTCATTCAGCAAATAAAGCTCCTCATCCTGAGCATTATACAGCTGATTGCAGATGGCTTGAATTCCGTCAAGCCGAATGTCAATCGCAAGTGAGGCCAGCTTAACGGTCGAAGGAATGCGAAGAATAGGCCGATGAAAGGTAAATACCTTTTCATTCGGATTGTCATTTGGCGATGGAGTAAACCCATAGCTGTGCAGAGCATGCGGAGGCTCCAACATGCTTTTCTCCGAATTATTGATTGCGCTTTCATAAGCTTTCTCACGAAGATTCCTTTTTGGAACATTATCGGTAATCAGTGTGGACTGCTTCGTTTGTTCATTATGCAGATACACCTGCTTGATATCGGGCAGTGATCCTTGCAAATTCTGGAGCGTGGAGTACATCTCCGCCATTGCTTGATAGTCATCTATGCTCTTCGTTAAGTTGTACAAGAAATTCGGGTCGGAATACACGAGGATGCTAGCCCGATTAATATTGCTTAGATAATTCGTCAAATTCGTTTTCCCTTGAAAAATAAGTCTAGTGTTCTCGTTGATGGATTGCGCCTTAATGGATTCACGTGTATACAGCATGGTAATGACTAAGGACAGGACAAGCGGAATAATTGTTGCTGCCAGCATGAACTTAATCAGCCGGGTTCTAATGCTGTGGGTTCTCATGAGCTGCCCCCTTCTTCTCAACTTACATGAACGGCATCGTGGTCGAAGATCAATATTGTCCACCTATCGGTTCACGATTCTCCGTTTTTTTGATGCTGTCATTCTAGCATACTTAGGATAAATAAATAAAGAAATGCAAAGGGGAGATCAGGATGAACGGCAAAAAATCCTCTCAGATCATCCAGCAGCTTGTATTCGCTGGTCCAGCTACACTCTTTTTCATCCTTATCATCGTCATACCGTTTTTGCTCGGACTATACTATTCCTTCACCAATTGGAATGGGGTATCTGGTGAAGTATCTTGGGTAGGTCTAAGCAACTACCAGCAAATCTTCACATCAGACGATGCCTTTCGCACCTCCTTCTGGTTCACTGCCAAATTTACGGTGCTAGGCGTTCTTCTGACCAATGTATTAGGATTCTTTTTGGCTTACCTTTTAACGAAGCCGCTCAAGACAAGAAACATTCTGCGCACGATCTTCTTTATGCCAAATGTCATCGGCGGACTGCTGCTTGGGTTCATCTGGCAATTTATCTTTGTGAGAGGCTTTACCGCGATTGGCGACTCTACAGGCTGCTCCTTCTTCACCCTGCCATGGCTCGGTACAGAGAACACCGCCTTCTGGGCGATTGTCATCGTATTCGTCTGGCAGACTGCCGGCTATCTCATGGTTATTTATATCTCGTCGCTAAACAATGTGCCTAAGGATATGATCGAGGCAGCGGAGATTGACGGAGCGAATCGCTTCCAGATGCTGCGCTCCATTATTATTCCGCTCATCATGCCTGCAGCTACCATCTGCTTGTTCCTGGCTATCTCATGGTCTTTCAAAATGTTTGATTTGAATCTCAGCTTGACCAAGGGCGGACCTTTTGGATCAACGGAATCGGTAGCGATGAACATCTATAACGAAGCATTTTCGAAGAACCGATATGGATTAGGTACGGCCAAAGCGATCATCTTCTTCCTGATTGTCGCCATCATCACGAGTCTACAGGTGAAGTTAACGAAGAGCAAGGAGGTTGAAGCCTAATGGACACATCCAAACGATATCAGGCAGGTACGATGGCAACAGAGCTCGTCATGCTCTTGATCGGACTCGTCTTCTTAGTACCGTTTTACTTCTTGTTCGTTAATTCTGTAAAGACCTTCGGCGACTTATTGACCAATGCAGCAAGCCTTCCAGCTAGCCTGGAATGGGGGAACTATGTTCGTGCTTTCCAAACGACGAACTTCCCATCCGCGTTCTTCAATTCAGCAATCATCACGATTGTTAGCAATCTGCTGCTGGTCCTTATCAGCTCTATGGCCGCCTATCGCATGGTGCGGCGCAACACACGCTTTAATCGCGTATTATTTTTACTCTTTGTCGCGGCGATGGTCGTTCCATTTCAATCGATCATGATTCCGCTCGTCAAGGTGACAAGCACACTTGGCCTGATGAACAGCATCCCTGGCTTGATTATCTGCTATCTCGGCTTTGGCGTTCCGATGTCTGTCTTCTTGCTGCACGGATTCATCAAGTCCATTCCAGCGGAGATTGAGGAAGCAGCCACCGTTGACGGCTCGAATGCTTACGGTGTATTCTTCAGAGTCGTGCTTCCGTTAATGAAGCCGATGCTTGTAACCGTATTCATACTAAATACGCTATGGATATGGAACGACTACCTGCTGCCTTCCTTGATTCTGCAGTCTCAGGAGCTTAGAACAATCCCCATTGCGACCTTCGCATTCTTTGGGCAGTATACGAAGCAGTGGGATCTGGCTTTGCCGGCGCTTGTCATGGGCATCATGCCCGTCATTATCTTTTTCCTCTTCATGCAAAAATATATCATTGAAGGGATCACGCAAGGTGCGGTAAAAGGTTGAGGTAGTCACAATCGTCGACCTAAACGATCAATATTCTACCTGATGTAAGCGCTTAGAGGATTCTAGAATAAGAGTAAGCAGACGAAAGCACAACTATAAACAGATTCATCAAACGTGGGAGGTATGCTTCATGAAAAAGCTATCCAAATGGTCGCTCGTTATGATATTGGCCTTATCCATGGTATTGTCCGCTTGCGGGGGCAAGACTTCGGAGCAAGGAGCAGGCAGCACCGCAGATAAAGGCTCATCTGAGACAAAAACGATTAAAATCTTTCAATTTAAAGTTGAAATTGCTGAAGCTCTTAATCGACTGAAAGGTGAATATGAGAGCTCTCACCCCGGGATCAAGCTGGACATTCAGACTGTTGGCGGTGGAGCTGACTATGGAGCAGCGTTGAAAGCGAAGTTCGCTTCTGGCGATGAGCCGGATATCTTCAACAATGGCGGCTACCGCGAGCTTGAGACATGGATCGGCAATCTAGAGGACCTCTCTGACCAGCCATGGGTATCTGATGCCGTCGAGGTAGCCAAGGAACCAATGACGAAGGACGGCAAGATCTATGGGCAGCCGATGAACCTTGAGGGTTATGGCTTCATTTACAATAAGGATTTGTTTGAAAAGGCAGGCATTACAGAGATTCCGACTACGCTAAGCGAGCTTGAAGCAGCAGCCAAGAAGCTTGAAGGCATCGGCGTGACGCCATTTGCCAACGGCTATCAAGAGCTGTGGGTGCTTGGCCTGCATAATCTGAACGTTGCCTTTGGGAATCAAGACAACCCTGATGCATTTATTAAAGGGCTAGATGAGGGCACTGCGAAAATTCCAGGCAACCCCGTCTTTGAGCAATGGGTGAATCTGCTCGATCTGACTCTTAAGTATGGCAATAAGAACCCGCTAACCACGGACTATAATACAGAAATGACTCTGTTTGCGAACGGCGAGGCTGCCATGACGCAGCAAGGCAACTGGACGCAAGTGCAAATTGACGGCATTAATCCTAACTTGAATATCGGCATTCTTCCGATGCCAATCCATGATCAGGAGGGCAATGACAAATTATTCGTAGGCGTGCCGAACAACTGGGTCGTGAATAAAAACTCGCAGGTGAAGGATGAAGCGAAGGAATTTCTGAATTGGCTCGTTACATCCGATGAAGGCAAGCGATACATCACCGAGGAATTCAAGTTCATTCCTGCCTTCAAGAGCATTGATGCAACAAGCGAGCAGCTTGGCGATCTTGGCACAGAAGTAATGAATTACAGCCAAGCCGGCAAGGCGTTGAGCTGGAACTTCAACAAGTTCCCAGATGGCGGAATGAATGAATTCGCCAACCAAATGCAGGCCTATATTGCAGGCAAATCAGATAAAGCTCAGCTGCTGGAAGACCTGCAAAAAGCATGGGACAGCCTTAATCTTAAATGATGGAATCAAGCTGACTATTCCTCCTTAAGCACTAGCAAAGATATAACCCTTAAACAAAATCAAGCACGGCGCGGCCCGAGGGTCGTGCCGTTTTTCTTCCTCAGATTGATAACAGCAAACCGCATTCGAATCCCGCATCGTACGTTCTAGGCAACAAAGGCTTGATGCACTGTTGCATCACTTAGCGATCATTTTATGCATGACACAAAGCGCACTTCCTATCAAAATTAAAAAAAGCCAAGCGTTGACTTCATTGTCAGCGCCCGGCTTCTTGGCAAAGTTAAGTTTTATTTTTCACCATTATACGACAAATTTATCACATTGACAATCATTTTTCTGAAAGAAATGAAACGAAAAGTGCAAATAATCGAAATTACTTTCACCTTTTTCAAAACTAGCGCTACACTCTTGATTAAAAGCAATAAAAGTCACTAGGACTCTAAAGCGAGCAATAGGCTGCAAGTTAGCAATGCTAGTACCATGCCTCCCGCTCATCCTGCTCCGCCTCCACCTGCTCCAGCTGCTGGAATAAGCGAAGAAACGGCTCGCCAAACTTGCGCACCTTGGCTTCCCCCACGCCCTTAACTTTAAGGAATTCCGCTTCTGTCGTCGGACGCTTCTCGGTCAGCTCTCTTAACGTGCTGTCGTTAAATACGATATAAGGAGGTACCCCCTCCTTCGCAGCAAGCTCACGGCGAAGAACCCGCAACTGCTCGAACAAGGTCTCATCCACTGCCGCCAATGTCTTCGGCTTCAAGGATTGCGCGACTTTCTGCTGCACCTTCCGCTCGCCTTTGATAACCTCTACGGCAGGTGCCAATAGGCGCACAGTCGGATATTGCCCCTCGCTTAAGCCCAAGAATCCATCCGCAATCAGCACATAGATGAGATCAGAGATTGCTTTCTCCGTCATATGTCGAAGCTCGCCATGCGTCGAAAGGCGGTCAAAGCCGTATTGGATGACCTTCTTGTTCTTCGATCCTTTCAGCACAGAAGCGATCATCGAGACGCCAAAGCGCTGATTCATGCGGTATATGCATGAGAAGATCTTCTGAGCCTCAATCGTAATATCCACCTGCTCCCGCTCATCCTTGCAATTGCCGCACATCATGCAAGGCGTATCATCATGCTCGCCAAAATAACGCAGCATATAAGTCTGCAAGCATTCAGGAGTATAGCAGTAGTCGATCATAAGCTGGACTTTCTTGTATTCATGCGCTTTACGCTCTGGGGTCGTCTCATTCTGCTCTATAAAGAACTTCTGTGTCACGATATCCTGCGGATGGAACAGCAGCACGCACTCACTTGGCTCCCCGTCTCGGCCGGCACGCCCCGCTTCTTGCACATAAGCCTCCATATGCTTCGGCATGTTGTAATGCAGTACATATCTTACGTTCGATTTGTCGATTCCCATGCCGAAGGCATTGGTCGCTACAATGACACGAACGTCATCATAGATGAACGCCTCTTGCATCGCTTCCCGCTCTTCATCGCTCAGTCCAGCATGGTACCGTCCCGCCTTGATTCCCGATTTAACTAGCTGCTCATGAATATTTTCTACCTCCCTGCGAGTGGAGGCGTAGATGATGCCCGATTGATGAGCACGATCCTTCACATACTGCAAGGTAAAGGCACTCCGGTCTTCGCCCCTTAGCACCGTAAAAGCTAGATTATCTCGCTTAAAGCCTGTGATGACCTTCTCCGGAGACTGAAGCTCCAAGAGGCGGATAATATCCTCCGTGACCTCAGGCGTTGCTGTAGCGGTAAAGGCTGCTATCAGGGGACGCTCGCCGAATTCATGCGCAGCGAGCTTTCTTACAAACGGCGCAATAGCTCGATAACTTGTTCGAAAATCATGTCCCCACTGGGAGACGCAGTGCGCCTCATCCACCGCTAGGAAGGCGATACGCAGCGATACGGCTCTCTCCAAGAACCAATCGCTTTCGAGCCGCTCGGGAGCTACATACAAGAGCTTGATCTCACCAGCCTGAGCTCTTCTTAGAATGCGATTCACCTCGGCCGTATCCTGCGAGCTGTTAATGTAGGCAGCCTCAACGCCTAAGCTCGTGAGCGCATCCACCTGATCCTTCATCAACGAGATCAAAGGAGAGATGACAAGAGTCAGCCCATGCTGCAGCAGTGCAGGCACTTGATAGCATATCGACTTCCCTCCGCCAGTCGGCATGATCCCCACTGTATCTTTTCGCTCAATCAGATGTTCTATAATCAGCTTCTGTCCATCGCGGAACTGCTCATATCCATATACTCGTTCTAGCACCTGACGTGCGTCTTGCATCGTTATTGCCATAGCTTACGTACTCCTTTATTTCACGGTCCTTCTATTATAGCATTAGTATCACTGCTGCACGCGATAAGAAGCGTTAAGTTTACGGTCACAGCTTCGAGAGAATATCAGCCTTGAACCTCTCGATGGCTGCATCCGTGTCAATCGTATAGCCGCATTCAAGCCCTATATAGCCATCATAGCCTGTGTCCTTAATGGCCTTAAGGATGTTCACATAATTCAGCTCGCCTGTCCCAGGCTCCGTGCGGCCGGGATTGTCTGCGATATGAAAATGATGGATGCGATCGATATAGGATCTAAGATTGCGGATGACATTGCCTTCCGTAATTTGTTGATGATAGACATCAAATACGATTTTAACGCAGGGGCTTCCCACTTCATCAATAATGGATGCCGCTTCATCAGAACGCTGCAAAAAGTGCCCTTGATGATCAACAAGACCATTCAGAGGCTCAAGTTCAAGCACCACCCCCGCCTTCTCAAGCAGGGGAGCGCACTGCTTGAGCGTCTCTATCATCGCTTGCCGCTGCACTTCGCGAGGCACGCCCGCTCTGTCATTTCCTGTCTGACTGATAATGCTTGGAATGTTCAGCACGTGACAGGCTTCAATTGTCTCTTGAAGGCCAGTAAGATATAATTCACGCTCATTCGGATCTACAAGGTTAAAATGCTTCGTGCATGTCCCAATGAGACCAACCCCAATGCGCTCCTGTTCTTTAGCAAATGCCCTTAGATCACCAAGCTGCCACCACGAATAATACTCCAATCCATGAAAACCGTGCTCCTTGATTTTCTCCAAATGATACAGCGCATCTTTACCAGGATAAGCCCCGATACAAAGCGAGATGTTAATCCCCATTGTCATCTCTCATCAACCTCCACGTGTGCTCGTCTGCGATATATCTGCCACAAATGGCTCGAATTGTCGTATCCCGTATGAACTGAAACAGGCTTGATCATGGCAAGAAACTCTCTTTTACACCTGCGATCATCGGAACCAACAAAACCATGTGCTGTTGATCATGCTGCTTCCCTATACTTCTTCAAGCATGCTGCGTTTCCTTTATAAGCCTTTCCAAACAGATGGCTGGTAGTGCTGCTCCTTATGCAGAAGAAACACCTAATCGTGATATAGGCATATGATGGGGTATATGATTTAGGAAAGGAATGAATATTAATGCCGGATATGCCTGAGCGCTATGCCAGTCCATACGAACCACATGCTGGCTCAGCCATGCCTCATTCTTGGTGGATGAACAGCTATCCTTATGAACAGAATTGGCTGACAAGCGAAGCGATTCTTGAACGGATCAAAAAAGAAGCTTCCTTCATTGATCTCTATCATCGGCTAGCGGATGAAGCCCCTACTCCTCCCCTTAGGAACAGCATGATTCATGCGATTAACTACAAGCAGACTCTTTTCCATCACCTGACTGGCCTATATACCTCATTTACAGGAAGGCAGCCCTCGTACCCCTTGGAGATCATTCCTTACCGCGGTTACAATGATGGCCTGATCAAGGCCTATGAAGAGGGAATGCGAAATGCTGAAGCCTATCACTCTAACAGCAATAAGATTCCACACCCCATGGTTCAACACACTTGGCTCCATGCAGCTGCGGATGAACTGCAGCATATAAGCCTATTGCGTTCTCTTAAGCGAATCACCCTGCAAGACTACGGCTCACAGCCATTTATCGTTGACATTGAAGAAGCCGCCAAGCAAAACAATACGTACCGCACCGCGCTCTGGACAGGAGATCATATGCAAGTTACCTTAATGAGCATCGGTGTCGGCGAGGATATTGGATTGGAAGTGCATCCGACGACAGACCAATTCATACGCATCGAAGAAGGCCAAGGGCTTGTGCAAATGGGAGATAGCAAAGATAAATTAGACTATCAGAAAATGGCCTACGAGGATTATGCCATCATGATCCCTGCAGGCAAATGGCATAATCTAACCAATAAAGGCAATAAGCCGCTTAAAGTTTACGTCATATATGCCCCGCCTGAACACCCGTTTGGCACTGTTCACAGGACTAGAGCCGATGCGCTCGCTTCAGAAGCCTAGCTTACATGTGAATAATGTGAACCCTAAACATCAAAGAGGAGTAAGGAAACCGCTTGAAGCCCCGTTCCTCACTCCTCTTTATTATTTGCATGGCAGATCTCAGCAGTGGACAGGCCTCGCTTTCTTCGCTACTGTCCGACTATTGCCCGATCGACGAGCGGCCGCACCTTCAATGCGAGCAGTTCAATCGCTTGAGCCAGCTTGCTTAAGGGGACGCCGCCCACATCCATCTGCAGCATATAGCGCGTCAACCCGTATTGTTCGTGCATCCTGACAATCTTCTCCGCAACCTGCTCTGGACTGCCAACCATGAACGCTGTATGGGGCGCAGCGAGCTCCATAAATGCGTCTTTCGTCAGCGGTTCAAATACCCGATCCCCGCGCTTAAATTGTTCCTTATAATGGGCATAGTAAGGATAGAATTCATCTATCGCTTGCTCTGCACTCTTCGCAATATAGCCATGGCCTGTGACACCGACAGGAAGCGACTCATTCTTATATCCTGCCTGCTGTCCCGCTGTTCGATATGCTTCAACCAAAGGCTTATATGCAGCAGAGTCACCCTTTAGGATCGCCATGACTAGGCCTGTCCCACAGGAGCCTGCCAACGCCGCTGTCGCCTCCGTTCCTCCTACACCTATCCACAACGGAAGCCGCTCCTGCAGCGGTCGCGGAGCAATCTCTGCCTGCTTAATAGCGGTACGATGCCGCCCTTCCCATGTGACCCGCTCTTTCTCATTTAGAAGCTGAAGCAGGCGAATGTGCTCAGCAAATACTTCCTCGTGCTGCTCGAGCTTATAGCCAAACAGCGGAAACGGCTCCAAAAAAGCCCCTCGGCTAGAAATAATCTCCGCTCGACCGTCAGACAGTAAATCGAGAGTAGCAAAATCCTCGAATACGCGAACTGGATCAGCTGTACTCAGTACAGTCGTTGCACTCGTCAAACGAATCCGCTTCGTTGCCTGGGCAATAGCTGCCAGCACTACTGGTGGAGAGGATACAGCAAAATCCAGACGATGATGCTCCCCTACCCCGAACAGTTCAATACCAGCCTCATCCGCAAGCTTGGCCGCTTCGATTAGCTCTTGCAGGCGCTGCCGCGGAGCCATCCACTCCCCGGTGCGCGGATTTCTAGCAAGATCGCCTAATGTATAAATGCCAAACTGAATGGCATGTCTGGTTAAATTCCCACGTTCAGCTTCCATATGTTCGTATCCCTTCTTCCTATTCTACAAGCGGCGTACCTTCATGCTTTGCTAATCTATTTGCACGATCTTATGCTATTGCTCTATGATAAACATAACCAACAACGCGTTGACTTACACGCACAGCACAACGAATCAGCAGGAGGCGCACTATGATCGTGATCGAAACATCCAGACTGCTGCTTCGCGACTGGAAAGCAGCAGATCTAACACCCTTTTGTCACATGAATGCAGATGAAGACGTCATGCGATATTTTCCCAAGCCCTTAAGCGATGAAGAGACGATGCAATTCTATACCTCCATTATATCGGAGTTTAAGCAGTGTGGATTTGGCTTATATGCCGTAGAGCAAAAAGAAACGAATGACTTCATAGGCTTTATTGGCTTTCATCAAGCAGCCTTTGAAGCTGACTTCACGCCGTGCATCGAGATCGGCTGGCGATTGAAGAAAGAGGCATGGGGAGAGGGCTACGCCACAGAAGGAGCCAAGGCCTGTCTTCACTATGGCTTTAGCCAATTAGGCTTCCAAAGCGTGCACAGCTTCACAGCAGCTATCAATCAGCCTTCACAGCGGGTGATGAATAAGCTTGGCATGCGTTATGTGAAGCATTTCAACCATCCTAGAGTAGAGCCCGACAGTCCCTTGTATCCTCATGTTTTATACGAGATAGACTCTTCTGTTATTAAAGACGCGCCTGCATATAATCTGTAGGAACATGAAACACAATTAGCAAGATTTCGGCAGCCAATCTACATTTATGCTAAGCACTCCATTCGCCAAGCACCAAAAGCAGCTTCGAAGCAAACAAGGATGATGTCCCGTTCCTTGCATGCCTTCAAGCTGCTTTTTGTATGCCTCAGTCGTGCTTTATTTCAAGAATCGCTCTCGGATATAGGCTTCATGACCTGCTTAACCTTATCCAGATAAGCATATCCATACTTTTGATCCGGCTCCAGATACGTGCCTTCCGCCCATTCGTTCCACGCATTAATAAAGGTAAACTCATTCCCCAGCTGATTGGCCTTATGGACGAGCTGACGCAGATAATGCCCGAACTTTTCAGGCGAGGCCCCTTGAAAGACGAAGGCGTCCTTTCCACGCCTAGCCGTATTGTCCCAATCGACAAAGCCGCCGAGATATATCTTCTTCTCCGATCCATTGAAGGTACGCTCCAAGATACGCGTCCATACCGCATCATAATTGACAAGCGTAAGGTCACGGCTGCGTTCCTCCATCAACTGAACAGCATGGTACATCTGATGGAATCCATGCGCTGGAACATCGTGAGAAGTCGTATACATAGGCTCAAATTGCAGTCTTGCATCAAATATGTCCAGCGAGGCGAGCGGGAAGCCGCCCATGGTCTCGACAAAATAGATACCCTCCAGCCCATTGCGCCTAGCAAGGCGCTGCCAGTATTCCAGCATTTCCTTGCACTCCTCTATCAGCTCCGCGCGGTAAATGATAAAGAGCGGCTTATTATTCACCCGAATGTAGCGGGGATCGTTAAAGATATTCAACAAATAATGAAAGTGCTCCTTCCATATCCTGCGGCTGCCGTATTCCTGCGGTATTAGCACCTGGTCACTGCGCCCATCCCAATTGCGTGTCCACGGCTCATTGGCCCAGGACAAGCAGAAGGGGAAGTCAGGTTCTCCGGAAGCAAGCATATTGTGCAGCGGGGTTTCCAAGAGCAGCTTGCCCTTGAACCAATAGTGGTAATAGCAAAAGCCATATATCCCGTAATCCCGCGCCAGACGTGCCTGCCAATTCTGCACCTTGCTTTTCCGCAAATCGTAATAATTGAATTGAAACGGCTCGCGAGGCTGATAATGTCCACGGTATAGCGGGCGAGCCTTCTTCGTATTGGTCCATTCGGTAAACCCTTCTCCCCACCACTCATCATTTTCTGGAATGCTGTGGAATTGAGGCAAATAAAAAGCAATCAGCTTGGTGTTAACCTTCTCCGTGGAGTTGATAGGTGCAGGATTGGATGAGAAGCGATCATCCTCACTGTGCTCGCATGACGAAGCGTTGATATTGTGCTCGTTCGAATGCTCTTGTAAAGCATTCGGAGCTGTTATAACTGAAGACAATGGATGCTCTGCAAGCGCTGCAGATGAATGATTCTTTCTTGCAGGCCTTACAGCAGGTGGAAAGCCTCTCAAGCGACGCGCGGATGAAAGCCGCCGATTCCGTTTTTTCCTCCATTTTCTTGTTCGGATAAGCCGTCTCTTCTTCCGAGAGAGAGAAGCGCCTCTTTGCACTCGACGTTTGCCTTTTTTTATGCGAGCTCGCAGCTTGCGGCGTTTACGCACAGCGGCCACATTCATCCCCCTCCTCATAGCATCTATAACTATTGCTATGGTATTCAATTTTGCACGGAAGGAACAGGCACGAGGCAATTTTCCGCAGATGTGGATGATTGGAAAGCACATGCATGTACGGCAGCGTCAAACATCCGTTCCTTGCAGCGATCTTATTTTCAATAAATGGATCCCGAAAATGAAAAGGCTTACCAAATTGACAAACAACCCTCCCCGTTCGTTGTAGAATACTGTATAATTTTAGCAAGTCATGTCGAATAGATCATCAATGCTCATAAAGGGGGATCATGATGTGCAGCGTTGGCTAGGCAAATCCTTAAAGCGCAAGCTGTCAGTCATTCTGTTAGGCGCAATACTCGTTCCACTGCTGTCCCTTGGCTATGTTCTCTACAATGTTGCCGCGCTCGAAGCGGAGGCTAAGGCCAAGCAAGCGAGCACCAGCATTTTGGAGCAGATTCGAACCAATCTTGAATTTATACTACAGGATGTGGAAGATATGTCCATCTTTCTGATTGGACAAGAGGATATTCAGCGTTACCTTGCCAAGCCGCAAAAGGACGGCTACCTGCAAATTAAAATTATGGGTTTTCTGTCCAATCTCGTTTTTTCAAAAAAATACATATCTAATATTTCGATTTATCCGAACAATGGGAACCATTCGTTATCGAACACTACGATTTTCAATAACGGTCTTATTACACCATCAGAAAATAAACTAGAGCAGGACCAAAACCAAAAGCGATGGACTACACTGTACACGAACGTCACGACGAATGGACAAGAGCATGTGCTCTCCTTGCTTCGACCGATCGGCAGCATGACGACCTACAAGTCCAAAGGCACGTTATCGATCAGCATCAATGAACGCTCCCTCTCTCAATTCATGACGCACTCGGGAGGTACCGCCAGCGGTTATGTCCTGCTGCTTGATGACAATGGAATGATCATCTCCGGCGGGAAGCGGGATAGGCTGCTTGAGCCGATCACAGACATCTTCTCGGATCTGCCTGTTATGGAGAAGAATCAAGGCTTTATCAATGCTGGTCATGGCAGCGACAAATCAACGATTGTCTATCAGCGAATTCCTGAGGTGAATTGGACATTGCTGACGGTTATTCCTTATGAGCAGTTTCATGCACAAAGCCGCTATGTGCTCACTCTGACGGCTGTAGCCGTAGGACTTGCGATAATCATTATCGCGGGCTTCGTTCTCTTTCTTGTGCAGCATGTGACCAAGCCGCTCCATTCACTCACCCAATCCTTAAAGGAATTCCAGCCTGATGATCAGGTCGTCACACTCCCGGTCACGTCTTCAGATGAGGTGGGGCTCTTGATCCACAGCTACAACAAATTGAATGAACGCATCCAGCGACTAATGATAGAGGTCCAGCGCAATGAAGGACTGAAGAAGGAAGCGGATATGAATGCCCTGCAGGCGCAGATCAATCCTCACTTTTTATACAACACGCTTGCAAGCATCCATTGGCTCGCACTCATGAATAAAGACGCGCGCATTGCCGAGATGGTCGGTTCCTTAAGCGACTTTCTGCGATTCAGCCTGAATAAAGGCAGCGAGTACTGTACGATCAAGCAGGAAATGGAGCACGCCAAGCATTACAGCTCGATTCAGAAGCTTCGATATCCAAACCAATTTGAATTGGAGTTTCAAGTCCCATCGCAACTAGAGCAGCAATGGATGGTCAAGCTGCTTGTACAGCCTCTGATCGAGAATGCCATTATGCATGGTGTCATGAAGAAGCAGGAGCCCGGCTACATCTCCGTAACCGTAGAAGCGCTTGATGATGCGCATATCCAGTTTGTCGTTGAGGATTCCGGGTTAGGTATCTCAACTGAGCGGCTTCAACTGCTAAGAGCAGAGCTTGCCGAACCGTTAAAGGACGATACCGAGAGAAGAAAAGAAAGCTATGGGCTTCGCAATGTCCATCAGCGGCTGAAGCTTCATTATGGCTCTAGCACTGGACTTACGATTGAAAGTGTGGAAGGTCGCGGCACCAAGGTATCATTCATCATTCCCTACAAGGAGGACTCACGATGAGATTGCTTATTATTGACGATGAAATGATCATACGCACAGGCATCCAGCAAGTGATCGATTGGCCGGCCCTCGGAATTGAAGCGCTCCTACCCGCGGCATCCGCCGAGGAAGCGCTTGAGCGAATTCCTGATGAGCTGCCACATATCGTCTTAACCGATATTCGCATGTCCGGCATGGATGGGCTGGAGCTTGCCTCCATTCTTCATCAGCAGTATCCAGAGATGGAGATCATTATTTTGTCGGGATACGATGAATTCAGCTATGTCCAACAAGCGATGCGCGAAGGAGTCAGCGACTATCTTCTGAAGACAAGCCGGCCAGAGGAAATCATAAAAACGATGCTGAAGGCCAAACAGCGCATTACAGATCGCATTGAAAAGCATAAACGAGGCAGTCTCGGCGACTCCGCGCTTCGCACTCAGCTTCTCGAGCAGCTGATAAAAGAAGGCATCAGTGAATCCTCCCTGCTGGCACAGGCGGTGGATTCCTTCCAGCTTGAGATGCCCTCTGGGTATGATCAGATTATGATCTTGAATGCTGACGGCTGGGAGGATCTATCCCTTCTGCTCTTTGCGATTCATAACATATTAGAGGAGACCCTCTCTTGCCATACACTGGTGTATGCCGATCATATGGTCATCCTGCTTCGATCTCCGAGCGCAATGGACCAGCAAGGACGGATTCAACAGCTGCTGGAACGCTTGGAAGGCATGCTCAAATGCACGATTTTTGCTGCACTAGGCACGAATGCCAGCCATTATTCAGAGTGGCCTAAGTCTTATTCGGCTGCGAAGGAAGCCTTTATGTATCGTATGATCACAGGCAATCGCGGACTTATTGCGTTTCATGCCGTACAAAACCGAACGGGAGGGAGAACCGTTTGTTCACTCGAAGAGGAAGCAGAACTCAGCTCTATTCTGGTAAAGGGCAATCGCGCCGAACTGCATGGATGGGTGCATCAGAAGATCGGTGCCCAGCTTGCTGATGATCAGGTTACCACTGAATCGCTGCAAGCCTACATACAATCGATCATCATCTCAGGCTATCGCTTTATTGAGCGTATGGGAAACTCTCAGCTTCTAGGGCAGCATGGAGCTTTGCCACCGCTGCGAGACCTTCAGCAAAGCCTGAATGCTTCACCGGAGCAGCTATTGTACGAAGCCTGCAGCTTGCTGATGGACAGCTATCGGCAGCAGTCCTCGGAGCATCGCGGCAATTCTTATGTCGAGCAAGCCATAGTGTTCATACGCAATCATCTGCATACAGGCATCACGCTGCAGCAGGTCGCGCGTGAGGTTCATCTTAATCCCAACCATTTCAGCGAGGTGTTTAAGCGGGAGACTGGCCAGAATTACATCGACTTTGTCACACGGGAACGAATCGAGCGGGCGGCAGAGATACTCAAAAATTCAGAGATGAAGATTAGTCAGGTCGCACGGGCGGTTGGCTACGAAGATATGAAGTATTTTAGTCAGCTGTTCAAGAAATTCACATGCATGACGCCATCCGAGTTCCGCAGCGAATCTCAATCAAACTGAATTCTGTCTACCCTTCTTCTGAATGATGTCCCCTGTCAGGGCTTCGCACGTCACTCTATACTGAAGGAGAACAAAGAAAAGATATTGGAGGGGTTAATGATCATGTCAAGAAAATGGATTCAAGCGCTCGTCTTTTTGATGATCCTGACAACCGTTCTCGCTGGCTGCGGCGGCGGAAGCACTCCGAAGGAAAACACAGACAATGCTTCTTCAGGAAAGGAGCAGCCTGCGGAGAAGGTAAAGCTGTCCCTGTGGCATAACTTTACCGGCGAGGATCTTAGAGCCAAGGCTATGAGAGGCATCATTGAGCAATTTCAAAACGATCACGAGAATATCCAGCTTGAGATTCAAGCGATCCCGCCAGACGGCTATCGCCAGCGTTTGAAGACTGTGGCGGCAGCAAACGAACTGCCAGATGTGTTCATTATGCATCCAGGCACGATCGCAAAGGAGTTCTCCTCAGCGGGTGTCATTCAGCCGCTTGATGATTTGCTGAACAAGCATGCGGATTGGAAAGATGGCTACCTGCCTAACTCCTTTGATGACTTTACCTTCGACGGCAAAATCTACAGTGCGCCGATGAGCTTGTCTCCAACCTCCATCTTGTACTACAACAAGAAGATTCTAGCGGATAATGGGCTTAGCGTCCCTACCACCTGGGAGGAGCTGCTCCATGCGGTTGAAGTCTTAAACAGCAAGAATATCATTCCGATTGCACTCGGCAACAAAGCGCCGTGGCTCGCACAATCCAGCATCCTAAGCTCGCTTGCGGACCGGGTAACGGGTACGGAATGGTTTAATAAGGCCGTTCTACAAGACGGGGCCAAATTTACAGATCCTGAATTTGTGGAAGCGCTCTCCTATATGCAGGAGCTTGCGATGGTTGGTGCCTTCCAAGAAGGCTTCAATGCTATTGACACCACCCAGATGGAACAGCTGTACGCACAAGGCAAAGCAGCTATGATGATTGAAGGCGGCTGGGCCGTTACGAATCTCGTCGCTTCCGCTTCTGAAGACATTCTTGCCAATACAGGCGTTGCCATCCTCCCTTCCATCCCTAACGGAAAAGGAGATCCGAATACCGTATCTGGCGCCATTGGCGTAGGTCCAGCAATGAGCAGCAAGGTAGAAGGAGCGAAGAAGGAGGCGGCAGAGCAATTGGTGCTTGCCTTGGCAGGACCAGAAGCGCAAAAGATCACGCTCGAAGCCAATCAATTGATCAGCTTCAAGGCGGAGCTCGATAAGAGCAAAGTTAACCCATTATTTGCTGACCTCTATGAGCTTGTAAATAAGGTAGGCCGCACGCCAGTATATGATGCGAGACTCACTTCCCAAGCAACGGAGGCGGTCAACAACGGTTTGCAAGAGCTGCTCTTGGGCGCTAAGCCTGAGGACGTCGCGAAGAAGATTCAAGATGCGCAAGAGCAAGGCTTGAAGGAATAATAGATACTAATCTAGGAAGGGAATCTTTGATATGACAACAGCTGCTCGCACTAGGGCATTTATCATCGCAGGTCTGCTTCCTGCCCTTATCCTGTACCTCTTGTTTGTTGTCGTCCCTGTATTTTGGTCATCGTATTATGGCTTCTTCAGCTGGAAAGGGATCGGCGAGATGAAGTTCATTGGCCTCGACAATTATACAGAGGTCCTAAAGGATGAGATCTTCTGGAAGTCCTTTGTCAACAATCTGTATATTGTAGCCTACTCGGTATTCGGCCAAGTGCCTATCGCTCTGCTCTTAGCCATCGTGCTTGCCCGCAATTCATGGTATCAGCGATTCTTGCGCGCATCCATCTTTATGCCGATGGTGCTCTCATCTGTCGTCATTGGCCTGATCTGGGGATACATCTACCATCCCCAGATCGGAATATTGAACTTCCTATTGGACTCGCTCGGGTTGTCCTCCTGGAAGCTTGGCTGGCTGTCCGACCCTAAAGTAGCCATGTATTCGATAGGGCCGCCAATTATATGGGCGAATATCGGACCATACCTGATTCTATTTATCGCTGCCCTGCAAAATATCCCGGGCGAGATGGATGATGCCGCACAGATTGATGGAGCGACCGGGCTGCGCAAGCTCTTCCAGATTACCCTCCCTATGATCTGGGGCACGATCAAGGTCGCAATCATTCTGTGTATCTCCGGAAGCTTGAAGGCGTTCGACTTGATCTTCATTATGACTAGAGGAGGCCCGGCTAACTCCACGGAGCTGCTTGCCACCTATATGTACAACAACACCTTCAACATTTTCCGATATGGCTATGGAAGCGCGGTATCCACATCTATCGTCATCATTAGCCTGCTGCTCATAGCAGGAAGCCAGTTCCTAATGAACCGCAATAAAAATGTAGCCTAGACTTAGTCTTTCTTACGAGAAGGAGGAGACCCCTTGCACACAAAACCGATTCCTATGTCCTCCTCCGCTCGCGGAGGGAGCATCGTCATTCGCAAGATGGGGCGCGGAGCAACTTGGTGCATGCTGACATTTTACGCGCTCTTGACGCTGTATCCCTTAATCTGGCTGTTCGTGAGCGCCTTTAAGGACAATCAAGATTTCTTTTCACGGCCATTTGGCCTGCCATCAAGCTGGCATTTCGACAACTTCAGCCGGGCATGGAAGGTAGCCGGCATGGATATCGCACTGCTGAACTCGGCCATTGTGACCTCTGTCTCCCTTGTACTGACCGTGTTGATCGGATCACTAGCAGCCTTTATCCTGTCTCGCTTTCACTTTCGGCTCAAAGGGGCTGTGATGGGACTATTTCTCATCGGAATGCTCATTCCGGTGCACAGCACCTTGGTTCCTTTATTCATCATGATGAAGGAAATGTCGCTGCTAGACACCTATGCAGCTCTTGTACTGCCTTATATCGCCTTTGAGCTGCCGATTGCCATCTTTATCATCTCAGCTTACATGACAACCTTTCCGAAGGAGCTGGAGGAAGCCGCCACGATTGATGGCGCAGGATACTGGAGCATCTTCTGCCGCATTATGCTGCCGCTGTCCATGCCCGCCATCTCAACCGTTGCCGTGCTTGGCTTCTTAAGATTCTGGAATGACTTTGCCTTCCCATTGGTGCTGATCAACAAGCCGTCTTTGAAGACATTGCCGCTTAGCTTGTCCATCTTCGCCGATGGTTATGGAACCGACTACAGCCTGACTCTAGCTGCCCTGACAATATCGGTTATACCAACGATCATTATCTATCTAATCTTCCAAGAGCAGATTATGAAAGGGATGCTTGCAGGCTCGGTAAAAGGCTGACGCTACAACACTACCCCATCTTCAAATAAATACAGATACAGCTAGAACCTTTACCCATCTATTGCAGCAACAAATTCAGAAACACCCTCCCCCTATATAGAGGAGCAAGAAAGGCCAAAACATGCCTTTCTCGCTCCTCTTTCGCTTTGTAGAAGTGTTATATTTTAGACATTCTCCCGTCGGATGCATAGATTTTGAACATCTGACGTTGTATAGTAAAGATTAGTATGAGAAGCGAAAGTTGGTTATATTTAAAGTAGGCATAATCAAGAAGCTAGGAGGCGTACATAAGATGTCCAATGCAGCATTTGAATCTTTGTTAGAGAAATACGCAGAATTGATCGTTAAGGTTGGGGTTAATGTCCAGCCCGGTCAAGAAGTTGTCGTGGGAGCTTCCATTGAAGTCGCTCCGCTTGCACGTCTCGTAGCAAGCAAAGCCTATGAGGCAGGCGCAAGCAATGTGCATGTCGACTGGTCCGATGATGCGCTCGCTCGCATGAAGTATGAAAAGGCAGCTGACGAGGTGTTCGAGAACTACCCCGAATGGGAAAAGCTTAAGCGTGATTCCCAAGTTGAGAAGCGTGCGGCATTTATCGCGATCGTATCCCAGAACCCAGACAACCTCAAGGGCATCGATCCTAAACGGATCTCCACCTTCCAGAAGGCTGCGGGCAAGGCGCTTGAGAATTACCGTCAGCATGTTCAATCTGATAAAGTAAGCTGGACGGTCGTTGCTGCGGCTTCTAAGGATTGGGCACTGAAGGTGTTCCCTGACGCTTCCGCGGAAGAAGCTGTTGAGAGGCTGTGGGAAGCTATCTTCAGCAGCGTTCGCTTGCATGCGGAGGACCCAATCCAATCATGGAAAGAGCATAACGAGACACTCCATAAGAAGGTTGATGTGCTGAACCAATATCATTTTGAGAAGCTTCATTATACAGCACCTGGTACCGATCTTACGATTGCTCTTCCTAAAAAGCATTTGTGGGTCGGCGCAGGAAGCACGAATGAAAAGGAGATTCCGTTCATGGCTAATATGCCAACGGAGGAAGTGTTCACAGTGCCTCTGCGTGATGGCGTTGACGGATATGTATCCAGCACCAAGCCGCTTAGCTATGGCGGCAATCTGATTGACAACTTTAAGCTTACCTTTGAGAATGGCCGCATCGTCAAGGCCGAGGCTGAGGAAGGCTTAGAGGTGCTGGAGCATCTGATTGACAGTGACGAAGGCTCTCATTATTTGGGCGAGGTGGCATTGGTGCCGCATCAATCCCCAATCTCTGAATCCAACATTTTATTCTATAATACGCTCTTTGACGAAAATGCGTCTAACCACCTTGCTATCGGAAGCGGTTATGCATTCAACGTAGAAGGCGGCAAGAAGATGTCCCGTGAAGAACTGACGGAAAACGGCGTGAACAGCAGCATTACCCACGTTGATTTCATGATTGGCTCTGCTGACATGGACATTGACGGCATTCAGGCCGATGGAACAGTCGTGCCAGTATTCCGCAAAGGCAACTGGGCAATCTAAGGCAGAACAACGATCATCTAGCCGAACAAAGATTGCTTCCAGCAGGTTCAATCTAGACAGCAGCGTGATCGCGGCCACCATATAGGCATGACAGCGATTATGATCATTCATTGCATATACCTCTAATATGCATGACGATTCAGCTTGATGATTATCGCCAAGCATACCTGCTTATAAGGCGTGAAAAAGGGACTTTGCTCACTGCAAAGTCCCTTTGTTGATCCAACTTATTCGGCCTTTTCACGGTCCACAGTCTGCATGCCTGCCTCCTGCTTCAGTACCTGAATCATCTTGCGGTAAGCGAGCACTAGCCGCTCCTTCTCCTCTTGGCTGAAGGTGGTCAGCAGACTTTCTGACAGCTTGCAGTGCTTCTCCTGCATCCGTTCAACAATCGCTTTGCCTTGTGCGGTAATCATGACACGAATATTGCGGCGATCTTCATGCATGACTTGGCGCTCCACATAACCCTTCGTCTCAAGCTTATTCGTCAAGTTGGTGATCGCCGGCAGCGATACGCCAAGCAAGGCCGCCAACTCCGAAGACGTCTTCGGCCCGGATTCCTCAATGGTCTGCAGGATAAAATATTGAGAGGCGGATACCTCATTGTCAATAATTTTGGCAAATGCGATGACGTACTCTGTCATATGATCGCTGATGAGCCAAGTCAGCTCTTTATCTATGTTGAGATCGGACATGTTCTGCTGAACCTCTTTTCTACGAATTCAAAAAACAGCATTTCATTATACCATATTCTTATCGCTGTCATGAATATAATTCGCGTTCCCGCTTATTCAGTCCAATGGATTCAGCTTCACGGCGGCCTGCTTGCCGCTCAGTTGGATGCCTGTCTCCTGCTTCCCTGCCTCCTTCAAGTCCTTAAGGAGCGCTTGCAGCAGTTCTTTGGCCTTATCCCCTTCCTTGCTGCTAGATAGTCGAATCACGAGTTGCACGGCATCCCCACCGCGCAAGATCTTCTCGCATTGCTGCTTTTTCGTATCATAATCATGGTCCTCGATATGCGGCGTAAGACGAATCTCCTTCACCTTAGCTGCTCTCTCCCGCTTCTTCGCGCTTGCCTTCTCCTGCTTCGCTTGGGCTTTAGCTATCAATGTGCATAGCGGCGGACTTTGGTATAGAGAGGTGCATACGAGGTCCACCTTGAGCTTCTTCGCCAGTGCCAGCGCTTCTGCGGTAGGCACGATTCCTAAGTCCTCCCCATTAATTCCTGTAAGCTGTACTTCTGCTGCTTTTATTTTCTCATTGGCAATCATTGTGAATATCACCTTTCATTCGATATAATAAGTTCATGATACATAGATGTAAGCTAAACATAGGTGAAGAGCAGTGCTTAAGTAGTACACTCCCACCACTCTAATATTATACCAAAGGAGACAGTGTACCATGGCCTACTATGCTGCAATTCTTGATATGGTGGATGAATCCAAAAATCAAACCTATCGCCCCCATCATTTGGCGTACTTGGACAAGCTGAAAGCAGAAGGCAAGGTTTACTTAAAAGGACCGTTCAAGGATGGTTCTGGCGGTATGGTCATCTATATTGCGGATACCTTAGAGGAAGCAAAGCAGCTTGCTGAGAATGACCCCTATGTAATCGAAGGTGTGCGCAGTCTGAATTTGCGCGAGTGGGGCATTTGAGTTATCTTGCCCACGGTTAATCTCGTATGCACAGCATCACATCACAACGAATAGGCGGCTGTCCTAAGGCCATGAGCTTGCTCTCATGAACCGTAAGACAGCCGCCTTGCTGTGCTATTAGAGGTGACGCAAATACTGCTCGGGCTGATTCAAAAAGGAGCGCATCAGATTGACATGCTCCAGATCATCATAGGCCACTTTCTCAATCGGGAGCTCATCAAAGTTATAAATGACGGCATCCGGAAAAGCCATTAAAATCGGCGAATGGGTGACGATAATAAATTGGCTGCCTTGTGCAACCATATCCTTCAGCATCGAAATCAGGGTCAGCTGCTTCATTGGCGACAGCGGTGTCTCCGGCTCGTCGAGCAGATATAAACCGCCTGGAACGAAGCGTGATTGAAACAGCCTGAGGAAGCTCTCCCCATGGGATCTAGCATCGAGGTTATCCCCATAATAGCGGTCCATCTGTGCGATCGAGTTCAAATAAGCGCTGCGCGCTTGATTCTGCGCAAAGACGGAGCGATCCTTATACTCTTCTTCCACCTCCGCCAAGCGCTCGACAATATCCTGCCGCGTCTTGGACATTCGCCTAGCAAAATTCAAAAAGTCCTCTGCACGCAAGAAAAAACCTTTCTTCGTCTTCACCGACCATGTGCACTTGAGCGTCTCGCCAAGAGCACGAGCAGGCTGCAGGCTGGGATCCTCATCCACAGCGTCTGCGCCGACGGTAATAGAGCCAATCGCTGCTGCAACGGCTTCGAGAATCGTAGATTTGCCAGAGCCGTTATCCCCAACAAATATCGTCACTGGAGCTTCCAGCTTCAACTTGTCCATCGCTTGAACAAGCGGCAAATGAAAGGGATATTCATTCCCGTGATCAGAATGCTTAGCATGAAATTGCACGGACTTGAGTATCATCTCACCCTCCCATCTGATTATACGCTGAGCTACCATGCTGAAGGATCAGAAGAGGATGGAGTGATCGACCAGCAAGCCACCCACGCCTACTTTTTCCGAAATACGGTATAGCCGTTTGAATGTGAAAAATCAAGCTTCTCTGCGAGACGCATCGAAGATACATTGGATACATCGCATTCCCATCTTGGAATCAAGCCTTGACGCGAGCAGTGCTGAATAAAGGCCGCCGCTGCGAATCTCCCTAATCCAAGACCGCGATAATTAGGATGTGTTGCAATATCAATTTCAACATAAGGAGAACCAAGACATACCGCCGTGCATTCACTTACGATCTTGCCGCCGAAAGTAACCGCATAACCAAAGCCCTTCTGCATAAATTGCTGAACTGAACCCCAATTCTCTTTATAGTAGGACTCTGGGAAGGTAGTGCTGGCTGCTATGGTTCCCATTGTAATACGTTGAAGCCCAAAGCCTGCCTCTACATAGGCTGGAGGAAAAGCATATAAATGCCCTTTAAGCTCATAAGACATACGGGAACTGCGCTCACCATCGTGATCCATAATGCTTGCAAGGCTGTCTTCCCATTCATAAGCTGTCGCAAATAGCAAAAAGCGCTTCTCATTATTTTTGTACTGATCATGATACAGATTGCGCAGCCAGTCTAGTACTTTCTTGTCGGAGGCATCGCCAAAAACGGCATATAAACCACTGCCTGTTCCAATCACTGCAGTCGTTGGGTGCTTATCATCATTCACCCAGATTGAGCCCTCGACAGTCGAGCTCAACACGGCGTACGCAAAGGATGGTACATAGGTAACAGATGTCAGCAACGGCTGCAGGAGGTGCTGAAGCGGCTTGGCGTCCAGAACAATCATGCTGATTCCCCTTTTATCTTAAATATATGGTAAATCTATTGACACAAGATATTATACTGGATTTTGCGAACTAGAACCACTTCTCCCTTATAAGACAGGGCCCTCTCAACAACAAAGCGATCGCTTGCTCTATTTAGGAACAGATCATCAAGAGATTCTCATCTCCGTCCTTGATGACAAACCAATGTCCTTGCTCAATCTCTGTCATAACCTCGATTCCGCACTCCTTCACATAAGAATAGGAGGCTTCAATATCATCTGTGCGCAGCATTACGGCAGGAGCACGATGTCTTACTTGAGCCATATCCTGAGAACCTTTCCACATCGGCATCGTATCTAGGATGATCTGAACTCCCTTCGTTGGCAGGATGCACAAATGGCCGTTCATGATTTCACATGGCGTCGTGATGCCCATCAGATTGCAATACCAATCTCTTGCCGCTTCAATCTGGCTGACCGGGATAAACACACTGGAAACATGAGGCTCTACCGGGCTTATCGACATTGCTGCCACTCCTCCTTTTTCAGTAGAATGGTTCACGTTCAACATATCATTATTGGTTTATTTTGTAAATGATTTCCGTCTGTCTGCTATTGCATGGAGGCTGCAATCGAACAAAAAAGCCCCCACCCACTCTATCAACTTCCAAGAAGCTTCATAGATGGTATGGAGGCTTAACCACACTTATTTATATCGCTTGATGAATTCAACCGCTTTGCGAATATCAACCTCTGGAGATTGACCTACCTCGCGCTCAATCGTCAAGTAACCTGTATAGCCAATATCAATTAGCGCTTGGAAATACTTATCAAAGTCCACATCTCCTTCGCCAAGCGGCAGCTCAACGAATGGACCAGAGGTCGCCATTTCTGCAATCTTCTCATGCGTCATCGGCTCATAGCCAAGCATGCCGTATACATCGCGAGGATCAACCTCACGAAGACGTCTGCCATCCTTCACATGAGTATGAACAATATAATCCTTCAGAGTGTAGACGCCTTGAACCGGATCATCTCCTGTTACCATTACCATGTTCGCTGGGTCAAAGTTCACCGCTACGCCATGACCTGTCAGTGTATCCAGGAAGGATTTCAAGTGAGCAGAAGGCTCAGGGCCTGTCTCGATCGCAAAATGCCCGCCCATGCCGTTCGCGTATTGGCTCAATTCTTCGCAAGCAGTCTGCATCGCGGCAAAGATTGCATTCTCCTCATGCGGCACAATGCCGATATGCGTCGTTACGATATTCGTGCCAAGATCAAAAGCAAGATCCATCACACGCTTGGACTTCTCAATAATCTCAGGATTCGCCTTGCTGTCCTGGAAGCCGTGGCCGCCGAAATCTCCAACCAATGCGGAGATTTGAAGACCGAGGTCGTCAATGTATTTTTTCAGCTCTTTACGAGCCTCGGCGCTAAGGTTCTCAGGCGCCATCTCGCCTTTTACGGCATAGATCTGTACACCGTCTGCTCCTACTTCCTTCGCCTTGACCAATGCTTCACGCACAGGAACCCGGAAGCTGTCCGTAATGACACCAATCGAATTCGTTAGTTTTACCATCCTCTTCCATTCTCCTTTCAACTATACAAGCTTATATTCCCGCATGGATTCCCGCAGCAATCCTATTCAAATACCACTTCGCGGCCTGTACGGCTGGACTCATAGATGCCGCACAGAATCTTCATCATCTCTACCCCATCTTCCACTGGGCAGCGTGTCTCCGACTTGCCTAAGCTCGCATCAACGAAGCCGAATACTTCATTGCGGAATGCCGCTCCAAAGTCGAAGGACGGGAAATCAATTTTTGGCGTCATGTTCAAAATGGTATTGTGCTTCTCACCAATGATCTCAAGCTTCGGCTCAAGCTCAGCGCCGCCTTTGTCCCCATACAGCTTCACGCTCATCTCATCTTGCTTCGCATGCACGGAGAAGCTGACATCAAGCGCGATGGATGCTCCATTCTCGAAGCGGATAAGGGCATTCGCCAAGTCTTCCACCGTGTTCACTTCCGCATCGTAATCGGCAGCTTTGTAGAAGCTGTAGTTTTCGATATTTTTACGGTTGCCAAGACGGTTGTATGCATTGCCGGAGACAGACTTCACCTTTGGCTTGCCCATGAGGTACCAGAGCACGTCGATCACGTGAACGCCAAGGTCGATAACCGGCCCGCCGCCAGAGCGCTCTACGTCACTAAACCATCCGCCTGGGTTGCCCAAGACGCGAAGGCAGGTTGCTTTCGCATAATAGATCTCTCCAAGATCTCCTGCATCGATGAATTTTTTCAATACCGATGTATTCATCGCAAAGCGGCGCACATAGCCAACTTGTAGCACCTTATCCGAATTGCGTACTGCTTCTTGCACAGCCAGTGCTTCTTCAACGGTCTTGCACAGCGGCTTCTCAACTAATACATGCTTGCCGGCATTGATTGCAGCAATGCTGATAGGAGCATGAGAGTTGTTCCACGTACAGATGCTGACTGCATCGATGTCAGGGTTGGCAAGCAGCTCGTTATAGTCCGTATAGACAAGCTTCGCACCGTACTTGTCTGCTTTCTCGCGAGCTCGCTCCTCATTCAAGTCACACACAGCCACGATTTCTGCCTGTTCATTTTTAGCATAACCTTCAAAGTGCATCTCAGAGATAGACCCTGCCCCAATAATCCCTACTCTTAATTTGCTCATCATTCGTTCCTCCTCAAGGTTCAGTTAGCAACTAACTATCATTATATAGAAGATCATCTATAGAATCGTAAAAATTAAGCTTCTTCCCACAGACGGCGGGATGTTGCGAGTGCAACGCGAGTACCTGTCAGGCACTCTTCCATGCCTTCGAATTCGATGGAAATATAGCCGTCATAGCCAGACTGCTTCACATGCTTCACAATCGCTTGAAGCGGGAGATCCCCATGACCTACAATCGCACCACGCACATATTGGCCATGAAGCGTCTGGAACCAGCCCTCGCCCATATTGCTGTCTGCTGGACGAATATAGAAGTCCTTCAGATGCACGATGGAAGCTAGCGGCAGATTCTGCTGCACAGCATAGAGTGAAGGCTCATCCACGCAGATGAAGTTCCCTACGTCAAGCGTCGTTTTGAAGTTTGGACGATCTACTTGCAGGACAAGTCTGCGCACGCGCTCGCTATTTTGCAAATAGAAGCCATGGTTCTCTACACTTGTCGTAATGCCGTGAGGCAGCGCATAATCAGCAATGCGCTGGCACGCCTCCACAAGCTTCGGAAGATCCTTTTCAAAGTAAGCTGTACCTGTCTCAGCATGAGGGCGTGAAGCCACATCATGGCGCATCAGCTTAACGCCTAATTGGTTCGCCACATCCACATGAGCTTGAACACGCTTGATTTCTTGTTCAAACGCCTCATCATCGAGTCCGGCAAAGTTAGCTCCGATGCAGTAGTTGGAAATTTCAAGATTCAATGCTTTCGCTTTATCCACAATGCTTCCAACAAGCGCAGGAGTCTCGATCAAATCATATCCAATCGGAACAATCTCAACATGGTCCGCACCTTGCTCTTTGATCCAATCCATCGCTTGAAGCACATCCATCTTCCCATTCGCCATTGCACCATATAAACAGTACGTACTTATTCCAAGCTTCATCTTATCCACTCCAATCTTGAAGTCTATCATGCTTGATTTGCTGTGAAGAGCATGATGCTCAAGGGTATGTGTATCCTATTCACCTTCCTATTATATAAGGTAAACGGTTACATCCTTTGTAAAATGGTTCAAAGAAATTGTACTTTCATACACAAATCCGTTAAGCGTTTGTCTATTGGATGCCTGTCTCATTCGAAAGCATGCTGAATCACATTGATGGTATAAGGATGCTGCTGCTTGCTTTTTGAAAAGGGATGCTCCACAATTTCTATACATACGCTACAATAAAGCTATTATGATGGCATTATTGAAATCAAACCGTCTATTACATGTTAATAAGCACAATATGATCGTGAACAGGTAGTTGTATCGACGATTATGCACACTTGCTTGTGTTCGTTTGATCCTGCAGTTCGCAGAGTTCATAAATTGGAGGTGGATCATGAATCGAGGATTAAAGACTGTCCTGTTCCTTCTAGGCGCTTGGATTCTTACCCGTCTCATTCCCTTTTCATTTTTCTTTCGAAATGTAGATACGCTGATTCACGAGTTCGGCCATGCGCTGATGACGCTTCTCTTGTCTGGAAAAGTCCAGTTCATTTACTTGTTTGCCGATCATAGCGGCGTTACACAGTCTATCGCTCATTACAAATGGCAATTCATCCTGATCTCCTTGGCCGGATACATCATCTCGTCTGCGGTTGCGATGCTGTTATTTCTACTATATTCCCGAATTCTACAGAAATTCGGCCTGATCCTGCTAACGGTAGTAGCCATCATCAGCCTGTTCTTCTTTATTCGAAATACATATGGAGTGCTTTGGACGCTCGGCTTCATCGCTATTAACATCTGTGTCTACCTGCTTCCTTGGGAGAGAGTAAAGGAATTCTACTACCTGCTGCTCGCCTTTATCTGCCTTGTCGATTCCTTTGTAAGCACCATTATTCTCGTCACGCTGTCGATTCAACAGCCGTCAGCTGCTGGCGACGCAGCAAATCTCGCACATGTCACAGGTGTGCCTGCCCTGATATGGTCGATCCTGTTCCTTCTCATCGCCTTCGGCTGTGCCACAGTATCGATGGATTTATTCTTGCGGTCAAAAAGACGGCAACCGACCGTATCCGGAACGAGTGCCTAGCACAATTGAACCGAATTCTAATCGATAATCAAAACAAATGAAGGAACAACTCGATGCTCTCTTCCAACCACATTCATTTAAGGAGTTCTTGACATGCATGATGAACGAAATCGCTTTGTTGTTGATTCTGCTGAGATATTGGAATATTTGAGAAAAAACGATATTCTCCAAGCCTGTAAATATATACAGGTGAAGACTGGATGTTCACTGGCGGAAGCAAGACAGCTATACGAAAAGATGATTCAAGAAGAAGGTATTGAAATAAAAGCGAGTACCTTAGAAATTCAAGCGTACTTAATGGCGGAATACGAGGATACGAATTCATAAGCTATTTATTAGCATATGGCTAATAAAGGTCATCCTTCCAATAGGTTGACGATTTGAATCAAAGAAGGTCAAGCAAGGGGGCTATGAGTCCCTCACTTGACCTTCTTCTATCGTTGCAACCTTAGCAACCAAGTTAGGCTAAACAATCTAAGATTCATATTAGACAACTTAGAAATTAATGTTTTCGCTGCTTTGATAGGTTAAGGTTATGATTGGCCCATCTATAAAATAGCCTTATTTAAAGAAAAAGGCGTTCAAAGTCATGTTCATGGCTTAGGACGGAAACCCTTGTCTACGCCAAATGGCAGGCAATATAATGATCTCCGCCTGCGTGGCGGAATACAGGCAGCTGCTCACGGCAGATGTCCGTGGCGAACGGGCAGCGCGTATGGAACTTGCAGCCAGATGGGGGATTCGCTGGATTCGGGATATCTCCGCTCAGGACGATCCGTTCCTTCTGATCCTTCCGCTTCTTCTTCGGGATCGGAACAGGAACCGCAGAAAGCAGCGCCTTCGTATATGGATGCAGGGGATTGCGGAACAGCTCGTCTCGACTGGCTGTCTCCATCATCGTCCCGAGATACATCACCCCAATACGCGTGCACAAGTGCTCGACAACGCTTAGATCATGAGATATGAACAGATACGTCAAGCCGCGGCTGACCTGCAATTTTCGAAACAAATTAATAATTTGAGCTTGGATGGATACATCGAGCGCAGACACGGGCTCATCCGCAATGATCAGATCCGGATTCAGCACAAGCGCTCTCGCGATCCCGATTCGCTGACGCTGTCCTCCTGAGAACTCATGCGGAAAACGGTCATAATGATAGGTAGATAGTCCACACGCATCCATCACTTCCAGCACAAGCTCCCTTGCTTCAGCCTTGGTCGCAAGCCCATGGTTGATCAAGGCTTCACCAATCGCATCGCCAACCCGTACTCTGGGATTCAAAGAGCTGTATGGATCTTGGAAGATTAATTGAAGCTTCGGTCGCAGCTTGCGAAGTTCCTTTTCCGACAATTGATGAAGATCGATGCCCTTGAACTTAACTTCTCCGGACGTCTTATCAGCTAGCCGAACGATCGTCTTCCCAACCGTGCTCTTGCCGCTGCCGGATTCACCTACTAAGCCGAACGCTTCCCCTTCCTTCAGTGTAATGCTGATGTCATCCACAGCCTTTACGTGACCAACCGTGCGGTTGAATAACCCCGACGTAATTGGGAAATACGTCTTCAAATGATTGACTTCCAGCAAGGCCTCAGTCATGATGGGTTCCCTCCTCATACAGCCAGCAGGCTACCCGCTGTCTGCCTTCCATTCCTTTAAGCTGAGGCAGCTTTGTTTTGCAGATTGGCAGGCAATGCTCGCAGCGATCGTGAAAATAACAGGACTCCTTCAAATCCAGCGGATTCGGCACTTGTCCTGGAATCGAATACAGCTCATCCTGCCGATCGCCAATGATTGGCTTCGAGCGAAGCAAGCCTTGCGTGTACGGATGCTTCGGATTGTCGAACAACTCCACAACCTCGCCTTCCTCCACAATCTTGCCTGAGTACATCACGATGACGTAATCCGCAATCTCGGCCACCACTCCGAGATCATGAGTAATCAGCAGCATCGACATGTTGGCTTTCTGCTTGATGCGGTCGAGCATGTCCAGAATCTGCGCTTGAATCGTGACATCAAGCGCGGTTGTCGGCTCATCGGCAATCAATAGCTTAGGCTCGCAGGAGATTGCCATAGCAATCATTACGCGCTGAAGCATCCCTCCGCTTAATTGATGCGGATAGCTCTCTGCGATCTGTTCTGGACGCGAGATTCCGACCAGCTCGATCAGCTCAATGGCGCGCCTTTTCGCCTCTTTTTTGTTTAGTCCCTGGTGCGTCTTCAGCGGTTCCATGATCTGCTTGCCGATCGGGATAACCGGATTCAAGGAGCTCATCGGCTCCTGAAAAATCATCGCAATATCGTTGCCTCGAATCGTTCGCAGCTCCTGCTTCGACAGATTCAGCAGCTGCTTGCCATCAAAGTGAATCTGGCCCTCCACGATCTTGCCTGCAGGCTCTTCAATAAGTCCCATAACCGAGAGAGCCGTTACGCTCTTCCCGCTGCCCGATTCGCCAACGATGCATACCGTCTCGCCTTCACGGATGCGGAAGCTAATATCATTTACGGCTTTAACCGCTCCTTCACGGGTATAGAAATACGTGCTCAGATGTTCAATTTCCATTACATTTCTCATGTGATGTCATTCCCCTACTTCTTCTGTTTTGGGTCGAGCACATCTCGTAATCCATCGCCAAAAATGTTGATCGCTATAACGGTCGTAAAGATAGCTGCACCAGGCGGAATCCAAAGCCACGGATGCTGCTCAAAATCGATCAGATTGTTCGCAGAATCAATCATATTGCCCCACGTCGGCGTTGGCGGCATGACGCCAAGCCCAAAGAAGCTAAGCACCGACTCGTAAAGAATGGAGCCGCCAATATTCAAGGTTGCTACTACAATCAATAGTGGAATGATATTCGGCAGCATATGATGGAACAGTTTGCGGCGATCATCAAGTCCAAGCACGGTGGCAGCCTGCATGAACTCCCGCTCACGAACGCTAAGCATCTGGCTTCGCACAAGCCGCGCAAGCCCCGGCCAGCCGACAAAGCTCAGCATCAGCATGACGATATACATGCGGTATTCCGTTGGCACCTTCCACTCGGAGAGCAAGGCTCCTAGAATAAAGAGGATCGGCAGGCTTGGAATCGTAAGCAGCAAATCCGCAACACGCATGATCACTTGGTCGACGATCCCTCGGTAATAGCCTGCAATGGCTCCTAGGATTGAGCCGATCAGCACCGAGATGCACATGGAGGCAAAGCCAACCGTCAGTGAGATTCTCCCGGCCTGCAAGAGCCTCGTCATCATATCTCGTCCTAACAGATCTGTGCCAAGCCAATGCTCCCAGGAAGGCGCACTATACATATTAGCTGTATCGATCTTCCCATCTGCATATGGGGAGAAGAGCGGGCCGATAAAGCAAATCAAAAACATAAATATAATAAATCCTAAGCCAGACATGGCGAGCTTGTTTTTACGAAGACGAAGCATCGCTTGCCGCCACAAGGAGGAGCGGACTGGGACAGCTTGACTGCGCTTTAGCTCTACTGCTCCTCCAGAGATGGATGCCATGGTGAATCCCCCTTCACATTTTCCCGTTCAATGATTGTAAATGCTTGAATCGTAAGTCGATAAGTTCCTCGTTAGAAGCAGCACTAAGAGCTTCATGTCGTGGATCAACTAGAGCTTAATCCGTGGATCCGCTACGCGGTACAACATATCCGAGATCAGTGTCCCAATGACGGTAAGGATAGCGATAAACATCGTAAAGCCCATCAAGAGCGGATAATCTCTTACCGTAAAGGACTGCATATATAATTGGCCGATTCCCGGCCAGTTGAAGATCTTCTCAATGATCAGCGAACCGCCGAATAATCCAGGGAGCTCAAACCCGACAAGAGTAATGGCTGGCAGGAGTGCATTGCGCAGGGCGTGCCGGTACAAGATAACTCGTTCCTTCAAGCCCTTGGCACGTGCTGTTCGGATGTATTCCTGACGAATCACATCAAGCATATTGCTGCGGAAGTAGCGGGTTAATGAGTCTACGCCAAGCAGTGTCATGACGACGACAGGAAGTATCATATGATCCAGCACTTCACGGATATAAGCTATCCCCGTAGCATTGCTGCCTGTTGTGGTCATTCCGCCTGGAGGCAGCCACTTCAGATCAACGGCCAGCACTTTAATCAAAAATAAGCCGATAAAGAAGGAAGGGATCGACATCGCAGCAAAGATGAAGATCATGACCAGTGTGTCAAAGATCGAATACTGCTTATACGCGGAAATCACCCCAATAATGACCGCAATCAGCCAGGTAAAGAAGGTAGATACGATTGCAAGCAAAAACGAGTTCCACACATATTCATTGAAAAGCGTGACAACCGGCTTCTGCTGTGCTAGCGAGAACCCGAAATTGCCGTGCAGCGCCTGATTCATCCACGTCCCATATCGCTCAAGCAGCGGCTTATTCAGCCCAAAGATCTCGCGAAGCTCCGCCTTTCTCTCAGCAGACAGACGCAGATTCCCCGACACGAAGTCGCCTGGCATCAGCGCATACAGCGCAAAGATGAATAAGGAGGCCGCTGCAAGAATCAGAACCATATACAACAATCTTCGAAGTAAATAGCTACTCATAATAGGCTCCTTTGCAAGGAATAAGGCCCCTAGCCTGCGTCAAGGAACGATGCAGCAGACCAAGGGCGGGATTCCATTATTTTAATTCCCAATTGTGAATATTCGCGGAGATGCCGCGGAATGGACTCACTGTCAGATTCTCGATGCGGCCGTTAAAGGCATACAGCGATTTTTTATAGCTTGTAAAAATATACGGCAGATCATCATTAATGACTTGATACAGCTCTTTATAAATAGCTTTTCGCTCTTCGATTTCGCTCGTCGCAAGCCCCTTCTCATACAGCTCTTTTACTTTCGGATTGTCATAGCCTTTGACCTCTCCATTCACGAATGCCACGACCCCATCAGAAGGATCCGTAAGGATGGGCGTAGAGAACGACACAAGATCAAAGTCTCCACTTTCAAACTTCGCAATCTGCGCATTGAAATCGGCAAATTGTTCGGCCTCAAGCTTCACGCCGATGGCAGCGTAGTTTTCCTTTGCCACAGCGATAAATACGTCTGTCGCTTTGCTCTTTGAGCCAATAAAGTGTAGGGTAAGCTTCTGACCATCCTTCTCACGGATCCCATCTGCTCCCTTTATCCAGCCTGCATCTTCAAGCAATTGGTTCGCTTTTTCCGGATCATAATCATAAGTGTTGATTCCTTCCTCGGTGTATGACCAAGACACAGGAGATGCTGGGATGTTGGCAATCTGTGCGGCCCCTTGGCTCGTATCCACATAGATTGTTTTGCGATCCAGACCATAGGTTAACGCTTGTCGAACAGCTTTATCTTTAAGAGGAGCATACTCAAGGTTGAATTGAATGTAGCCGTAGTTATTCGCAGTATAAGGAAGCAAATCTAGGAATCCGAGCCCTGTTAGCTTATCAATGTTCTCCTTCGTAGCTGAGAAGCCTCCGAAATCTTGCTCGCCTGTCTCGATGAATTGCAGCGTATCGCCTTCTGTCGTCTTATAAATAAAATGCTCCACCTTCGGCTTGCCTTGATAATAGTACTCGTTTGCCACAAAGCGTACCTCTTGGCCTGGCAGGAATTTCTCCAGCTTATACGGACCTGTGCCGACAGGATTCTCATGCAGCTTCTTTATGTAGTCCAGCTCGCCAAATGCATAATCCTTGCCATAGTACGCTTTGGATAAAATCTCTCCTCCGAGTGTTGTCAAAGCGGTAGCATTCGGCTTCTCAAGCGTTACAGATACCGTTTGCGGATCGATGACCTTTATCCCTTCGATGCTTTCGGCTTTTCCTTCTTTATAAGCTTGGCCGCCCTTGATATGGAGCTCAGGAATCAAAGAGCCTCCGTCGTATACCTTGTCGTGAAGCAGCGTCCAAGTAAAGGCAACATCATCTGCTGTTAATGGAGAACCATCACTGAATGTAAGATCCTTGCGCAAATGATAGGTATACGTCAGTTGATCATCGGATACTTCCCATTTCTCTGCGAGGTCCGGGATCGGCATCCCTTTATCGTCAACCGTAACAAGCGAAGCATATAGAATCGAGGATACGTTGCCATCATATCCGCTTTGATGGAAATAGGGAGTGAATGCTCCGCTCGGGTCCGTCAACCCAACTATGATCGTATCCGTGCGCTTCTTGGCTTGCTCTGGCAGTTTCGTAATATCACGGGCAAGCTGAAGCTTTGTCAGTCCTTGCTCTGACAATGGAGTCTCTTGGGCCACACCAGCACCATTGCCTGCAGATGCTGCTTCACCGGACGTTGTCACTGCGTCATTCTGGTTTGTGCATGCCGCTAAAAAAAGGCTGCTTGTGATGGAGAAAGCTAGGAACGAAAAGATTAATTTTTTATTCATGAATGACCCTCCTATTTTAATTGCTACTATTCCAATTAAATAAGTTGGAATTTAATGACTCTGATTATATGCCCCTGTCAAATATTTGTAAACCATTATTTTTCACAGGCGATTCTTAACTTAAATACTTAGTTCCACTATGAAATTAACTAAAGTGTAATTTACCAGCGGTTGGATAATCATGGAGTTGAACTACTATTATTTCCTATTAAAAGCGTTTCTTTTGTTCATTTTGAACCCCGTGCACACTTTGTATTTTTTCAAAATAAAAAATAAAAAAAGCATTCAGCAAGTTTGAGGACCTTAAGATCTAGGTCTCTAGCTTGCAGAATGCTTTTTTTGTACTTAACTTGAAGCTGCGTATGTGCTGCCTATACTACTGGTAGCTCACGACATTGCCGCAAAAATCACAGGACTTGGTTTCGCCAGGGGCAATCTTAATGGCAGCCCCACAGCCCGGGCAGTATTTGACCGCAGGCTTCGGCGGTTCGGATGCAGCCTTAGCCTTGGCCTGTGATCCGCTGCTAGAGGCCCCGTGCTTGGCTCCTGCTTGATTTCCTGAATTGAAAATGGAGTCCACGAGCTCTTTTGTTCGTTCTCCGATCTCTTCCAATTCCTCTTGGGAGAATTCCAAAGGACCCGAATAGGTAGTCGTCGTATAGCTCGTCGTGTAACGGTTCCCTCCATTTGCAGCAGCAGTGCTGGCCGCAGCAGGAGAGGATTGTACAGAAGGTCCCGTGCTTCTCTGTCTAGAAAACTCCGTAAGCGTCCACGTGGACGTATCGAGAACAAGCCCCGAAAAGAGCCCCAGTGAGGTTAAATACTTTACGTCTTCTTTGACCTGATGAACGGGTCTTCCTGTCGCCTGGGCCAATTGTGCCACCTGACGCATTCCTTGACGACTGACCTGCTCATCTATGATCTGATAGCTAGCATCAAGCTTGTGCTGCATCTTCTTGGAGAGCAAGCGCATGCCTACGGATGCAATAATCGCGATTATCCCCATCACTCCATATGAAGTATTACTTTCGGGGTCCATCGTAGTACCCATATAAGCGAAAATTAAAATCAGTCCGCTTATAAGCAGGATATGTCCTCCCAAACGCACATCACGGACTCGCATGTAGCTTCTGTCCCGATGCTTCACCAATCGAACTACCCACAATATGTAGCTGATTGGAAAAAACAAAACAGCAAATATAATCAGAGCCGCACTCGATATCACGGGAGTTGTAAACTCGCTCTGGCCCTTTCGCCATTGATTAGAACGATCCAACGCAACGTTAGATTGGTAATCCATAGTCAAAGCTCTCTCCTCTTCATTCACGATGACTACATGCTGCTGACACAAGTCTATGAATACGTCACAAGACTGCCGCAGAACTCACACTCCTGCTTCTCGCCAACCGCAAGCAGGACAGATGCCCCGCATCCTGGGCATTCCATTGACTTGGCAGCTCCTTGACTGCTGCTCTGAGCCTTGGCTGCTGCGCTTTCTTGTGATGCCTCATAAGAGGACCGCATGTCCGATGAAGATCGGAAGCTGTCCTTCCCTACAAGCCTCCCGGTTGCAGCATCCCATGTGTGATGAGGGAAATAGCCGATAGCCGACAAATACTTCATATCTTCTATGACTTCCTTCTCTCTTCGCTGGCTGAAGAGCGCAAGCTCAGCTAAGGTGACGACACGCTTATCGCTAGCAAGATGGCCATAAGCAAGGTAGTCCTTCTGAACAAGCTTCTTCTTCCCGCTCGCGACAAAATAGCAAATCAGTGCTGGGATGGCAAAGACAATAGAAATCGTTGTAATAAAACTCGTCGTAACATCTGGATCTCCTTGATGATTAGATGATCCGATCGTTGCGATCTGTATTAATACTAAGGCAATAATTACGAAGCTATGTCCTGCAAGCCGCAGGTCGTACGCATGCCAGAATCGCTTGCTCCAATGCTTAAACGATCGAATAAACAAAAGTAAAAAACCAATAGGAAAAAAAACAGCCATGCCAAGCAGGATCACCCAGCCTTTGATTGCGGGCTTAATTCCTGCGTCCTCCAGCGCCTGCCGCTGATCTTGGCGAAGCACGGCCTGTTGTCCGCTTGTATTCATGATTCAACCCTTTCTTATCTCTTAATGGATCTGGATGTTGCTGCGGTTCCGCAGCTCAAGCTCATCTTCGATCGCTCCGATGACATGCCGTATCTGAGAGGCATCGCTAGCTCGAGGTGCTTGAAGGAACTTGGCTATGCATTGCTCCAGCTCTTGCAGCTGCTCCATGATCAAATAATCCGTGTTATACAAATCCTCAGCTACAATCGGATCACTATATTTGACCTTCTCCTGCAGGCGGCTTATCTCTCTCGCCAGCAAATCCGCTTCCTCATCTGCTGCTCTAGCCATCTGCTGCTGAAGCACGGCCAGCTTAATGTCCATGCGCTGCAGCACTCTTCTCTGCGAGGAAGCCTCTTCTTCCTGCTGGCCCGCATATTTGGAGAACCAATAGCCGATTGTCCATACGATGGCGGCAAGGAGCAGCACAGCCAGATGGCTGTATAGATAATTGCTTGTTGATGCGCGAAACACCAGGCTGACCACGAGGATCAATCCAACCACGGCCATAAAGTAAAGGATACTAACTGTAGCAAATACGCTCTGGCTTGGTAGCTGCTTAAGCACCTTCTTCTTATTCATGCTGTAATATAAGGTCGCCAAGTAGATTCCCGTCTCGCCTACCACTAAGAACAGCAGACTGACAAGCCAATGTCCCTCAGGGAATATCCCTCTTGTCCACAGCATCATAAGCAGCGTAAGCACCAAGGACAGGCCATACAACATTGTAGATATTTTAAGATTCAATCGGACGTTTCCCATAGCTTCCTCCTTAGGTCGTCAAAGACTGGCCGCATTCAAAGCAGAACTTCTGCCCTGGCTGTACGGTTGTGGAGCACTTTGGACAAGTAAGCTGTGTGCTTGTGCCGCAATTCATGCAGAACTTGGCACCAGGTGCAAGCGAGGCCTGACAGGTCCGGCAGACTGAAGCCTCGGAGGCAAGCTGAGCGCTGCAGCTTACACATTGCAGCGCATCCTTAGGATTATCTGCCCCACATGTCGGACAAGGGATATATTCGTCTCCACAATGCGGGCAGAACTTGGCTCCTGCAGGAATCGCATTGCGGCATTTGCTGCATGTTGACATCGGTCCGGGCGTGGCACCCGCCACAGGGGCCTGCTTCAGTTGCAAGCCGCAGCCAGCGCAGAAGGGCACGTTCACATTATTCATCGAACCGCACTTGGGACAGTTCGTATAGGACTCTGAGCTCGTGTGGGAATAGTTGTGGCCGTTACTCACTCCCCTTGTATTTGTATTAGGGAAGGCATGCTGGAACATATTCGACATCGATTGGCCGAATCCGACGCCAAGGCTTGTACCCATGCCAAGTCCCATGCCCGCATTCATCATATCGCTGCCGCCTCCGCCCCTATTCTTGGCAGCGCTGTCCAAGGTGTCGAAGGAGCGTTCCTGCTGATAGTTATAGCCGAGAATATCCATCTCAGCTCGCTTCGACAAGGCCTCTCTCAATCGCTTGGTCGCTGCATCTTCATTCGGCGTATTGACGGACTCCACATAAAAGTTGAGCAGTTGAATGCCGTACTCGGCAAAGATCGGAGCAAGCCGTTCTGTAATATGCTTCGAGATCTCGCCGATATAGGCGTTGATCTCCAGAATGCTTACCTTTTTCTGCGTAATATAAGTCGTAATCAACTCATGAATATTCATCATCAGCACGCCGCGGAAATACGTCGTAAGCGTATTTTTATCAAAGACAGGCAGCGTCCCGTTCAGCTTAATCAAAAATTTTCTCGTATCCTCGATTTGAATGCCGAATTGTCCATAAGAGCGCACCGGAATCATAATATTGTATTTGGGGTCCTGCAGCGTAATTGGCGAAGGCGTCCCCCATTTGATATTGAGCGAGCTCACTTTGTTGATATACCACACCTCAGCTGAGAACGGCGACTTATTCCCGAACGGGATATTGATAACCGATTGCAGCAGCGGTATATTCTGTGTGCTTAGCGTATGCCTTCCCGCCCCAAAGCGGTCTAATGCCTGTCCCCCCTTGAACAGGATCGCCTCCTGGGACTCATTGACGATAAGCTGGGTCCACGTGGCCAGCTCTTGATTCGGATATCTCCAAGCAAATACGTCTGGCGACCCATCATATTTGATAACTTCAATAATAGCCATTCCGCATTCTCCTCTCCCCTCGAATGACTGCTATGCACGAGATCTATATCGATTCAATACGTCTGATCTCCTATTTTGATTCAATAATGTTCATATGCACATATACCTATTATAAGTGTAGGACCATGTCGTTCCTATACCTTTCTCTGTTTTTTCAAAAGATTCCCACCGTTTTCCACAAAAAAAGACCCTGTCGCTCAGCCTGCTGTTACCCAGCACTTTGAACGAGTAGAGTCTTCATTTTACAAATAGACAAGTGGACTTCTAATCATTAAAAGCGCACTTGGTCATCTTATCCTATCCTGCCCACAACTCCCTATGATGGATGTCATAGGAAACAGCGTTACATGCTTGTTGCATTCTTTTTAAAATGAGAAGGGGTCACACCGGTCTGCCGCTTAAACACTCTCGAAAAGTAAGGAACGTCGTTGAAGCCGACAGCAAAGCATATATCCGTAATGGACATGTCCGTTCCCATTAGAAGCGTAGCCGCCTTATGAACACGAAGGTCGATTAGATAGTCATTGTAGGTCTTGCCTGTGAAGCGTTTGAACAGTGCGCAAAAGTACGTTTTGGATATACTGAACTTCCTGCACAGACGCTCCAGACGAAGCTCCTCGTGATAATGCTCATTGATGAATGCGATCGCGCTCATCATCAGATCACGGAACTTCTCTAGTCTTTCATCTTCTTCGTTCGTTTGCCCAGACTGCTTTTGCTTCTCTCGAACGAGAACCGCCATGATCTTCAACAGATTCGCCTTCAGAATCAGCTCACAGTGCCGCTTGCCCAGCTGAAATTCATCCAGTAGTTCTTCTAAGAGCTTCAGCACTTCGAGCTCCGTCTCTCCCGATAATGCAACCTTAGTCGAACCCAACTCCTCTTGCTCTTGAAGAAACGGCGCCAAGTAGCCGTCATCTACACTGCTCTGCGACTCGCTTCTCGTCCCAAATTGTTCGTCTACAAACTGAGGAAGAAACTCACAGCCGATGATATCGATATCCTGACCAGGCATCATATCCACCCGATGAACCATATGCGGAGGAGCGACGAACACATTGCCCTTCAACATCCGATACGTCTGGCCGTTGATGCGATGAATCAGCTCCCCCTTTACCACATACCAGAGCTGAATATAATCATGCTTATGATCGCGTGTGCTTCCCCCTGCGGTATCCCAGCGATACACCTTAAAGGGCAGCGATGAGCCAATCTCGTCCTCAGCACGATAGAAGATCACATCCTCCGATGGCTTCTGTTGTCTTGATGGCATTTTTGGAGCTGACAAGTTGATCCTCCTCACTGTCCTTTTGCATCATGATGCACTATACTTAACTCATTTATATCATTCTTTTGCGAATGGGAAAAGTGCAACCCGCGCTGAACAACAAAAGGAGGTCTTACATGCAAGCTCAACTCGTTGCATTAAGCGTCGGCACACCGGCGGAATCCCTGATTCATAACGGCAAGCCCATCCTCTCCGGCATGCTGAAGCAAGCGGTGTCCCATGAATTATGGCTTGACACGCTAGGATTTGAAGGAGACGGACAAGCCGATACGAAGCACCACGGTGGACCGGACAAAGCCGTCTGTGTCTATTGCATCGAACATTACGACTATTGGAGCAAGCGCTTCAACCGTGAGCTTCCTCAAGCGGGCTTTGGAGAGAATCTTACGACTCAGGGCCTCCTAGAGGAGGACATTCACATCGGAGATATCTTCGAGCTTGGCGGAGCAATCGTTCAGGTGACACAGCCTAGGCAGCCCTGCTTCAAGCTGTCTGCTCGCTATCAGCTGCCTGAGCTGCCGCTGTGGATGCAGGAGACAGGATATACCGGTTACTACTTGAGAGTGCTCACACCGGGGAAGGTGCAGCCTGCGCAGCTGATGAAGCGAATCACTGCCGATCCAGCAGCGCTAAGCATCACACGAGCCAATGAAGTGATGCATCAGAAGCTTCACGGGCGCGAGGGACTGGAGGCGTTCATCCAGCACCCTGCCTTGTCGGAGAGCTGGCGCTCCACTTTTGCGAAGCGGCTTGCGCGAGATCTTAGCTAATGAACCTGCGTCAGTATGCGCGTGTATAACTCCCTTCCGTGAATCGAAGCACGCAAAAAGCCTTCCGTCTTGCGATGAGATGACTTGACCTCATCATGGCAAGACAGAAGGCTTTTGTTGTTATGAGACCTTGGATCTTGATGTCCGATACATTAAGAACACAAGATAAGGCGTCCCGATTAAGGCTGCAACGATGCCTGCTGGGAGCTCATTTGGAATGATAACGATTCTTCCGATCCAATCCGCAATAGCCAGCAGCAGCCCTCCAAGCAGACAGGAGATCACAAAGGACTTGCGATGCTCATGACCTGTAAGCATTCGTGCTGCATGCGGGGCTAATAAGCCAATAAAGCCAATCACGCCTACGCTTGCTGCAGCCACCGAGGACAAGATGACGGCCAGCACGGCAACGAACAATCTGGTGCGGCGCACCGATAGGCCAACACCGCTTGCCACCTCATCGCTGAAGGAAAGCAGATCGGCCTTGCGGCCAAGCCACCAGGCAAGCGGAAGCAAGAGAAGGATCGTCACCAGCAGCTGGAGCACTTCTCCCCATTCTCTGCCGTAGATGCTTCCAGCCATCCATGCAAGGGCAGGGGCAGCTTTAAGGTCTGCTTTGACTATGAGGATATTGATCATGGCGGAGCCTGCCGCTGATACAGCGATGCCCACTAGCGTAAGCGTTGTCGGCTGAAGCCCGCTCCGCCAGGACACGGCATAGACGATGGCGGCAGCTGCCAATCCGCCAGCCATCGCCCCTACAGGCATCCAAGTGATCGGCAGTGCTGGAAATGCGATCATGATCAGCAAGGCGCCTGCTCCAGCCCCACTCGTCACCCCTACGATCTGAGGATCACCGAGCGGATTGCGAATAGCGCTTTGCAGCAGGCTGCCGCTTGCTGCGATGGCTATGCCGGCAAATCCTGCTGTCAGCAGCCTCGGCAGTCGGAAGTCAAGCAGAATCTGCTGATTCAGTTCGTTGCCGCCCCCCGTAATGACAGCCAGCACATCCGCCAGCGGAATCCGCATCGCGCCGCTTGTCAAGCTGAGCCCCCATACGACGATGAGCAATAGGCTAAGTCCCCATACATAGACGCTGAATGGGATCCGCTTCGACAGCCCTCCAATCGTCATGGCATCGCTAGAACGCTGCACGCTTCCCCCTTTGCCAGAAGTACGCACTGCAAGCCAGATCAGCCACGGTGCCCCGATTGCAGCCGTTATGGCTCCAGCTGGCAGCTCGCCATAGGCATCGACGATGGTGCGTGATATCGTATCTGCTCCAACTAGTACTGCCGCGCCCCATATCGCACAAATGGGAATCAGCCATGCATGCTTTTTCACGCCTGACAAACGGACAAGATGTGGTGCAATCAAGCCAACAAACCCAATCGGCCCCACAACACTAACACTAACACAAGCAAGGATTATAGCGCCGATCATCGCCAGAGCTTGGGTTCTTATGACCCGCTGCCCCAAGGATTTGGCCGTCTCTTCACTTAACGTAAGCAGATCCAGCTGTCTTGCCATCAGAATGATGACAAGCGTGCCGCCCAGTATCCACGGCCATGTGAATTGGACACCATCCCAATCATTCTGAATCAGAGAGCCGGAGCCCCATAAGAACAGCCCCTTTGTAGCTTGTTGATTCAGCAGCATGAATGCACTGGTTATCGAGGACAGCACCAACGTCACAATCATTCCTGACAACGCAATTCGAATCGGCGAAGACTTGCGCCCTCCTCCAAGGACGAATACCATAATCGCGGCCAGCGTGCCGCCGAATACCGCAAAAGGAAACGCAAATTGATGCAACAGCGCGGGCCAGAATATCGTTCCGGCAACGACGGCAAGATAAGCGCCTGCGTTGACGCCAAGCGTCGTCTCAGATGCGAGCGGATTGCGGGTGACGGTCTGCATCAGTGCGCCAGAGATGGCCAGTGCGGCGCCAGAGAGCAGCCCCATGACCGTTCGCGGCAGCCTCACCGCACGGATCATCTGATGATCCGGCAAATCCTGCGGATGGATGAGCGATTGAATGACGGTATGTACCGTAATATCTGCAAGGCCTTGCGTTAAGCTTAAAAAGGCAAGAAGAGCCAAGGCGACAAGACCGGCCACAAGCATCCATAACGGCCTCCAGCCCTTACCCTTCTTCAAGGTATGGGCTGGATGGATGCTGGTGGAAGCAGCGCCTTCAGGGGCTAGCTTCATTTTTTCGTCAACAGCTCAGCAGTTGTCTCTGCCATTATCTTCGCGGATAGCGGCCCGCCGTAAGGCCACATGTCGCCGCCAAGGGCATAAACACGATTTTCTTTTACAAAGCTAAGGCCGTTCCAAACCGGATTATTTTTCAACTGATTCTCGATGACATTATCATCATCTTGAATAATGTGAAGGAAGTTCGCATCCTGCAGTGCAGGGAAAGCCTCCACATCAGTAGTCGTGAAGCCATACTGCTCGAATTTGCTCGGTTTGTATTTATTCGTTAGGCCAATATGCTCAAGAATCTTGATCGCCAAGGCATTGTCTGTGGATACACGGAACACGGCCGCATTCTGGTTGCTGTAGCCCATCGCCAGCACGATTGGCGTTTTATCCAAGCCAGCAGCCTGGATCTTTTCTTTCGCCTTTGCGTAGGCTTGATCAAGATCCTGCAGCACAGCTTCAGCTTCTTTTTGCTTGCCTAGTGCATCCGCGATCGTATTGAAGGTTGCGGTCATCTCTTGATACTGATCGAAGGACTCATCGACAGGATACGGGTCAAAAACCAAGGTAGGCGCGATCTTGCTGAATGCCTCATAGTTCTTCTCCAGATTGTATTTGAGCCCAATAATGAGATCGGGCTTCAGGGCTGCGATCGTCTCCATATTCGGAGTGCTGCGATCCCCTACGTCTACAACGTCCTTGCTAATGTCTACAGGAAGGCGAACCCATTGGTTCATTCCTTTAATATCGGCAATGCCCACTGGCTGAACACCAAGAGCAAGTACATCTTCTGCATACGTCCATTCTAAGACAACGACTCTCTGCGGAGTCCCTTTAAGTTCTGTCTCGCCTAGCACGTGCTTGATTTTGCGCACTTCTTGAGAAGCAGAATCCGTTTGTGAAGCTGCAGGTGCATCGTTGGATTTGGCTTCTCCGTTGCTGCTTGCTCCTTGCTGACTGCAAGCTGCCAGTACAAGAAGCAGGACCAGCATTACGACTATTTTTGACCGGTGAAACTTGTGCATCATCATGATTCTCCCTCTCACATGAATGTCATATCGCTCATCAACCTTTTATTGATAATGGTTCTCATTGTTGATTGCATTTAGAATGATAATCATTTTCAACGGAGTTGTCAACCATAAGTTACCTCATTTGTTTGTGATCTTTGTCATGTGCTTCTCATAAAAAACTCTACCGAGTCCCTTCTAAGATGAGCAACTGTATCTTAAGATAGGTTGTATCGCCGCATAGCAAGCTTGTTCCGGTTATGACAGCATTTATAAACTCGATTATGAAAAAAGAAGACTTTCAAAAGAAAGTCTTCTGCGCCATTCCATTCTCTATGTAAATGAAAGATGTGAAAAATTAAAAGCCTGCGCTCGATTACACCCGAGCCATGTGGGTTCTCATCCTACCTATTCAATTGAGCCTTTAATTGTTCATGCGCCTCTCTTAACCATGGGTGAATAACTCGCAGCTGCTCTTTCTTCTGCCAAAGATCATCAATATACACATAAGCCGCATGGGTGATTGATTGATCGAGCGCAAGCTTTAGCTCATGCAAGTAAGGAGGCGTTCCTGCCTGATCCCACGCGATTTTGTCTGCGACGAATACAACCTGATCAAGCAAGGAGGATTGCTGTTTCAACGTTGTATGGCATTCAACTGCACTTAAAATGGCGGGATCATGAATCCGAAACAAATCCTCTCCCATAGCACGCGATAGCTTCTGATGAATAATCATAGGGAAGGACTCTTCTTCTGGCAGCACCTCAATGCCTAATGAGCGTGCCATTTCGATACGAACCTCATTTGGAAATACTGCGCTCACATCATGCAGATAACCTGCAAGCTCAGCCTGCTCAGGATCAGCACCTGCTCTGATGGATAGTGCTCTAGCCTCTTGCCCTACTCGCGCACAATGCTCGGCTGTTTCTTCCTTGCCATTAGCCTGTAAGAAGCTTACAATATCCGCTCTCCTATTCCCCGTTAACGCGATCTTGCGAAGCTTGTCATATGCGGCATTCATCGTTTGCCATTCTCCTTTGTGACAAGAATAGGATGATTTTTCGAGAGCTTACATCTCCGTATGAAGTCCGTAGAGAAGGTTCATCACTAAAATCATCCATCTACAGCAACCTAAATAATGTTAATATATTCTATAGTATTACAATAATAGGATAGAAGCTAGGTTACTAGATTCATATCATTTTGATACCAATGCCTTAAATAGAGCTGTTCCATAACAACAAGGGAGTGAGTGCTATGCCGTATCAAAAATTCAAGCGCCGGCTCATCGTCATGAAGTACATCGGTTATATCCTGCTCATATATGGCGGGCTTAAAGGCTTCATCACGATCATCTCTGCTGGAGAGGACTACAGTATCGGCCTCATCATTGCAGGCCTATGCCTTGCAGCTTGCAGCAGCTTCATCCTTCAATTCCTTGAAGAGCTTCAGCATGAACAAGAACTGCTAAAGGAAGAGATCAAGTCGCTGCGACGCCGAACTGAGCCTTAAGACAGCTATGACTTGTTAGCCTCTCTTGTATAAATGTATCACACTGCGATCATTGTTCTTCACAATCTCAAGCTTGGCATTCAAGGCTTCTGCCACTTGTCGAACAGGTACATACAGCGTATGGTCTATCACGAGCGGACCCTCATACTGATCAGGCAAGACGCTGCAGTTGTCGGTCTCCGGCTTGCATGTTCTCGCAGGGCGGTAAATAGCACGATCATCTGGGCTAGGCTCTGCTGCCATACGCTGTATAATGGAGTACCCCCGTCTTTGATTGCCCCAGACTGCAACTTCCTTGCTCGCGCCTGTAATCTCAACATGGTGAAACATCTCTAACTCATCCAACTTGGAATATGACAGCTTGTATCCAAAGGCATTCGCAACGGCTCGAAGAGGAAGGTACACGCTTCCCTTATGGATATATATTTGTGCCGTGACGACCTTGTCCTCTATTTGAACGCTGAACTTGTCTGAATTAGTAATCTTTGCCGTTGTCAGCTCGCTGTAGCTTGCTTCTGCTTGAGAGCTTTCTAGCACAGGCTGCTTCACAATAAGAAATAAGCAGCAAGTCAATAGGATCGCTGACAACACTTTTCTCCATGCCCATCTTGTTATCCAATTCATTCCTCCAATCCTTCTTTCCATTAGTTGTTCTTCAATTGTCTCTTTTATAGTTAGACGCATAATCAAAATATTTGTTTCAGCATTTTCCAATTGAGATGAATCTTGTATAAGGAAGCGCTGGTTCATAACAATAAGCTATGCTTGGATAACATCTCTTGTATGCTGCTCGAACTATCGCACGATCGTGCTAAGCGTCTACATTTCCTCGATACATATCATTAATCACAAAAAAACGACCTTATTTTCATGAACTCAAAATAAGATCGTTTATTATTAGACCGCGCCTTCATACTTTATATCAGGGCTCCGTAACGCTTATGAATATGCAAGGACAATAAAAGCTCGCCATATCAACGAACGGTTCTCTACGTTCCCATTACAAGCGATGATCCTGCAGAAAATTCAGCTGAAAGTGTTTGGTATCATCGTACACACCAAAGCTGTATCCTTCTTGTTGATAAAAGGCAATGATCTCCGGGAGAGCTTGCAGGGTTTGTTGCGTCTCATGCATGAGCACGACTTCCAGATCATTCTTCGTTGCGATTTTAATATTCTCGACAATCTGCTCTGGGCGATCCTTCAGATCCCAATCATTCGAGTCAATCGTCCAATCCCAAATGTTGATTCCAGCTTCCACGATTTGATCGCGAAGCTGCGTATCTTCCAATCCTGGCGAAGAGCCGAAAGGCGGGCGCACTAAACGCGGATTTTCGCCTGTAAGGTCATGGATAATCGACAAGGTTTCACTCATCTCAGGAATGAATTGCCTCTCTTCGTATAGCTTGTTATATTGATGTGTCATGCTATGACCACCGACATAATGCCCTTCACGAACCGCACGCTTTACATCGCTTTGCCAGCTTGGGCTTTCCAGATTGGTTCCTAGCATAAAAAATGTGGCCTTGATGTCATGCTGCTCCAAAACGTCTAGAAACTTCCCCGTCAATTCGCTTGGACCGTCATCGAATGTTAAATAAACGATTTTTCTTTGAGCCTGTGTATCGCTGTTATTTGCCGCCTCTAGTTGGTTCTGCCCCTGTTGCTTCGCTGGCGCTGCTGATTGATGGTTCTGCCCAGGTTCCTTCACTGTCATCTTCTCCAGCAAGCTTGGAAAATAGAACAGACAAAAGGCGAGTAGAACAACGCCGCCGAGACCAACGATAATTGTGCCGCGCTTCTTTATTCTCCCCCTTCCTTCCTTCGTATTTTGTACAAGGCTTTTTCGTGTTCCCATTTTTCATCCCCTCCTGCATAAACAGAATATTGGAGAGAGATAAAGTTAATATGCAGATGAAATAAAGATTGCATGTTACATGAACAAAAACAGGGATTCAGTCGCATCATGTTGAGAATTGAAAAAAGCACAGAACCAAATTTCTGCGCTTTCTACTGTCTTTTATGCAAATGAAAATAGAATAATACACCCTCAGGCGTATTTGCCACGCCATATGACACGCAGTGCAGCTCCAAAATTTTTTTGGATATCGCAAGACCGAGTCCGGTTCCACCGGAAGCCCGTTGGCGGGAAGGTTCCCCGCGATAGAAGCGGTCCCATATCTTCTCCAGCTGTTCGTCAGAAATATAGACTCCTTTATTTTCGATGCAGACTTGCACCGTGTCCTCCTCATCCAGCATCGATACGACAATAGACTGTCGTTCCGGCGTATAGCAAATCGCATTCATGAGAAAGTTGACGATTACCTGTTCAATTCGACGCTGATTGGCTACCACTTCAACTGATTGAAGATGAATATGTATCTGCAATTGCTTGCTCGCGAGAACAGATGTGAACTTCCCGCTTACTCGCTCTAGGACATCAGCGATATCAAAGAATTCCATCTCCATCTTGTACGTACCAGACTCATATTTTGCAAGCTCCAGCATATCCACGATCAACAGATCCATTCGCTTCACTTCATCTTCCATTGCCGTAAAATAATAATCTCGCTTATGGCTAGCAACTCCGTCCTTCAGAATGGACAAACAACTTTGAATTACGCTCAGCGGCGTCTTCAATTCATGCGACACGCCCGATATGAATTCCTTACGTGTTTGCTCAAGCTGCTTTTCCTGCTCAATGTCTTCCTCTAGCCGAGTGATATGGGAATGCAACCTCGCAGACAGCACATTAATATTACGAGACAGATTGCCGATCTCGTCCTTGGTTGTAACCGGAATGCTCTCGGAAAAATCCAGATTGGCCATTCTTTGTGTCGTTTCGTTCATGCGAAGCAGCGGCTGAACAATCCGGCGGGAGAAATATAACGAGGCCAACAAGACCAGCAGCAGCGTAGCAATGATGATATATACATAATAGTCCTGCATCATCTCCGCGGCTTCGTTCACAGGCTGCAGCGACGTCATCGCGAATAGATAGGCGACTTTCCCGCTCTGATCATTGATGCGTTCCACGAAGATTTTATATTGTATATGGTTTTCTTCAAAATCGCTGATCGAACTCAGATTCGCTCCGTCGTCATCGTTACCGTATAATAGATTCGCCTGAAACGCTTTGATCTGGTCCAGAAATAGATGATTGGTATAACGTGACACTCTTACTCCATCCGGTATCCGAATAGCCGTAATCGTACCTTTTTCTAGTAACGAGGGGAAATTTCCATATTCCTTTTTCACCATTTGAAGGTTCTGGAGACGGTTGTCCTCCCTCAGATTGGAGATGCTTCGCCCGAGCCGCTGCACGACGGGCTGATTATCGATGATTAGTCCTTCCAAGGCAATCTGTCTTCCTTCTCCAATCCAGGGAACTAAAAACGGATTGCCGCTGCTGAAGTCCTCAACCTTCATAATCGTGTACAGCGGAACGGTAAGCGTGGTACCGCCCAAGCCAGAGCGGCCACCTGGACGATCGAGCAAGATCTCCATTTGAAAATCATCGGTATACTGCAGATTGCCCCTATCGTCCAGCGCTGCGATCCATGTGCCCTGTTTTTGATAAAAATCTTGCTCTAGTTTGATCATCGACTGGGCGTTCCCGGCCTGCTTCAAATAATCCTGCTCATAGACTTCAAGGGCAGTCTTTACACGAGCCACCTTTTGATGTATATACACTTGTTTAAAAAATAGAGATTGCCCCACAAAAACGAGCGCAAGGATAAACAGACATAATGCGGTTGTTAATAGAAATAGCTTGAACACAATGCTCTTATTCATGGCTGCTCCTCGAACTTGTAGCCCGAGCGAACGACCGTAACAATGCACTTGGCGTATTCCCCCAGCTTGAATCGCAAATTGCGGATATGACTGTTGATCGTGCGATCGTCCCCGATGAAATCGTAGCCCCATATTTTTGTAATCAAATGCTCTCTCGTGATGATGAGACCTTTGTTTTTGATCAGATACGCTAACATTTCAAATTCGGTATGCGTCAAGCTGCAGGCGCTTCCACCTACCGTCACGGATCGTGATGGAAGATGAACCGTAATGCCGCCGCCAGATAAGGCGTCATTCTTCGGATCACGGATATGCCGGCTTTCCAGCAGCCGCTTTGCCCGGGCAAGCAAGATAGGCGGGCTGTACGGCTTTGTAACATAGTCGTCCGCGCCAAGCTCGAACCCGAGCAGTGTATCGTCTTCATCCGCTCTAGCCGTCAACATGATAATCGGAACATTCGACACCTTACGAATACGCTTGCACACCGACCACCCGTCCAGCTCCGGCAGCATGATATCCAGAATAATCAAGTCTACTTCATGCTCATTAAATAGTGACAGGGCTTGCCTCCCTTCGCTTGCCTCCAATACCTCATATCCTTCATTTAGCAAATAATCCTTCATGATCTCCCGCAAAATATGCTCGTCTTCCACGATCAATATTGTTCTTGGCATATGATGACCTCTCATTTTCTAGAAACAGCGACCCTATTATCGGCAATAGTCATATTCTGGAAATTTATCAATATAACTAATCCTACCATGTTGACAAAATGCAGACAAACGATTCCATCACAAACTTTTTCGTATCAGGTGATTGCCAGCCTATCTAGAACTCTCGTTTACTTGTTTAATCGTTATCATAAAATGCTGCAAATGCAGGTCTCAATTAGAAATTTTAGTGATCTAAAAAAGCCTGCCCTTCGTAAAGGACAAGCTTTGCGTACTTCTCTTATACTTCTTTTCGCTGAAAATAGACGAACCCCGCCATGAAGAACAGAAGAAATCCACCTGCAATCACATACATAATCGTTTCAATCGGAAGGTTTAATGCCCCAAAATCAGCTTCCCCGCGAGGCAGCATTGCCAGCAGCGGCTGCGCCCAAGGGTAGAATGGACCATAGGTAGCTGAATTGACAATGAGCATATTGGGAATCGTGAAGACCACGTTGAGCGCCAGCGGTGCGGCAAAGCTGCTCCAGACAGTAGACACGCCTAACTGCAAGGCTGCCAGCGGCAGGCACGCAATAAATCCCCACAGAAGGCTCTTGCCAAGCATTAGCCAAGGTAATTGCCCGAAGCCAAAGCCATGGAACCCCCCCGCTAGCAGTACCGCGGCCATGAACAGCAGCTGCACAATCATGATCATCGTGCATACAACGGCAAACTTCGCCGTATAGAGAATGCCTCTTGACATCGGCAGCACGAGCAGCTGCTTCCAGCCCCCGCCCGCATGTTCGAAGCGGCATACCATCGCGCTAAAGATTCCTGTCAGCAGGGGAAGAAAAAGCAAAGCATGCAGCATCGTCATCGTCCCAAGCAGCTGCTGCCAGGCGATGACATCAGGCCCCTCTTGCTTCTCCACAATTCCAAGCAGCAAGGCGATGGCAGCACTCAACATCATTTGCGGCCATATTCTAGAACGGGACAGCTTAAGCCACTCAGCGGACCATACTCGGAAAAAGGTTCTCATTTCAATCCACGTCCCTTCTATTGAAATGAATAAGGCCAAGACCCACGATGCATGCACCGAGTATAGCGCCTCCAGCAATAACTTGAAGCGCGCCTGGGCCCGTATAAGCAAGCAGTGGCCATTTCAGCGGAATGGCATCATGCAGTTTATATGAAAATACGGACAGGACAGAGACTGTTAGTCCAATCGCTACAGGAAGACCCTGATTCTTGGTCGTAAGCGAAAGCCACAGCTGAAGCGCCAGCAGGGGGAGCGACGCGATAAACGGCGCGACTCCAATGCGAAGCACATCTGCAATCGGCATCTCAGACCGTTCAAGCTGAAGTACTAAGCCAAGGCCTGCTGTCCCAGCAGAGAGCAGCAGACAGGATACAAGCAAGATGATAACGGCAAGCGTGAACTTCGCGCTGTAGACGGCTGTTCGCGAAATGGGAAGCGCCAGCAGCTGCTTCCATGAGCTTAACTGATGCTCGACGTTGGCCATTAACGAACAGATAAGCGTACAGCCTAGGAAGAGTGCGATGGGCACAAAGCTCAATATATTTTGAAGCAGGCCGCCCCATGGATCTGCAGCATACTGCTTCATCAAATAGTCATAGCGAAGGCCAAAATTCAAGCCCTGCATCGCGACAAGCCCAAGCGGGCCTAGTGCGGCAAGAAACCAAATGCCTTTGCCTCGTATCTTCAGCCAGTCGCTGGACAGTGCACGCAGCATCATGATGCGCTTCCCTCCCCGACCATCTGCATGAAGATATCCTCCAGCGACTTGCGCTTTTCTTCAACGCGATAGATGTCGTGCTGCTGCTCCACCAGATGACGGACGAGCTTCGCAATCTGAGCATCCGTTAACGGGCCAAGCTCAAGCAGCTGCCCTTTAATTCGCCCATCTAAGCCCATGTCCAGCACTCGTCCCATCGCTTCCTCTGGCTCGGACACGGCCAGACGGAACCCGCTGGAGGCCTTGGACACGAGTTCCTCCATACGGCCCTGGAACACCAGCTCCCCTTCTCGAATAATGCCCACCTTCTCCGCCATCTGCTCCACCTCGCTGAGCAAATGACTGGATACCAATACCGTAATCCCGAACTGGCGAGGCATATTTTTGATCAGCTCACGGATCTCCTGAATGCCAGAAGGATCAAGCCCATTAGTCGGCTCATCTAGAATCAGCAGCTCCGGGTTGTTGAGCAGCGCTGCAGCAATGCCGAGCCGCTGCTTCATGCCAAGCGAATACCCTTTTACAGCTCGCTTAGCATCCTTCGTAAGCTGCACGATATCGAGCACCTCTGCGATGCGTGCTACTGGGCCACCTGTAATTCGGCGGATCGCTTCCAGATTCTCAACAGCACTCAAATGTCCATAATACGATGGATATTCGACTAAAGAGCCCGTCCGGCGCAAAATGTCCATCTTATTCTTCTTAAGCTCCTTGCCAAACAGCTCAATGGATCCCCGAGTCGGTTGGATTAAGCCCAGCAGCATCCGAATGGTTGTCGTCTTGCCTGCTCCGTTTGGTCCAAGGAAGCCGTAAATATCTCCTTTTTGAATCTCTAGATTCACATTTTTCACGGCTGCTTGTTTTTTATAGGTTTTCGTTAAATTTTTCGTTTGGATCACAAATGCGCTCACCTTCATCACCTCAGGACTTATCCTACCTGCCCAAGGTTAAATGAAGCTCAGCCTCAAGTTTAAATTTGCTTTAAAAAAATCATGCTGATCAGCTAGAACGAGTTAGCTTTACAGCCGTTCCAGACTCTGAACTCACAATCGTGCAATTAAGCCCCATTTCCTTTGTAAGCATCTCTACGACAGCAAGACCGATGCCCGTCCCCTTGCTGCTGGAGGCACGGGACAAGCCTGGACCACGGTCTGTGATTAAAAGGCATACTTCATGATCATGTTCCCGCGTCTCGGTATGGATGCCAATATAGCAGCCTGAGCGTGCGTGGCGAACGACATTTTGAAACAAATTATCGAGCACTCGTCTAAACCACAGCGCATCAATCTGCCATATCAGCGGCTCATTCTGCAAGTCGATATCCGCTTCTATACCCTCCTTCTCCCAGATCGGATACCAAGCAGCCGCGCTTTCCTTGACCAAGCGAAGCACATCGCACGCCTCCCGTTTCAGCTCCACTCTGCCGCTTGTCAGCAGGCTGTAGGAGAGTAGGTTATCGATAAGCTCGCTCAAATCGGTGATCTTCGTTTCAATTCGTGCAACTGAATCTTTGCCTTGCTGGCTAAGCGATTCTGCATCAAACGCATGAAGATGCCCGCGTATGACGGTAAGGGGGGTGCGCAGGTCATGAGATAGGTTCGCGATCAAGGACTTTCTCAATTCCTCTTCCTCCAGCTGGCGACGACGGCCTTGCTCCAGCTGAGCAACCATATCATTATAGCCCTGCTCCAACTGGCCGATTTCATCTGGCTTGGTCATCATTACAGATCGAGGGATGCCTGAATCGAGATCAGGTGAGATCATCGCTTCCTTTAATCGAATGAGACGCTTCCGAATCCTAGCAAAAAACAGCCAGGAGATCAGAATGAACAGCCCTGACATGATGAATACAAACACGGTGTAAACGGTCGTATCGCTTGCAAGGATCTGCTTGGGTCGGATATATGCTCTCGGAAGCTCCATCACCATGAAGCCTTTGCCCAGCTTCTCATCATCGCCAATATAGGCAACGACGGTAAACGGGTCGCTGTTATAAGCAGCCTTCATGAATTGGATGGAAGCGGCTGGCGTCCATTTCTTTGGAAGCTTCCCCTGCTCAGGCAGCATTAGCCTTGTCTGATCGGTATCATCCACCCAGAACATCGCCATTTCTGGATACTCCTGCTTTAGTGCCTGCAATCTCTTATCCACCTGCTCTGGCGGAGCGCTTGCTAATGACTTCGCTTCCTGATGCCACATCTGCTCAAGCACGGTGCCATTCGGATATTTGTCATTCAGACTAGGTGATGGCTGCCAGATGCCGTCATTAATGAACCAATATAAGATCGAGGCCATCGGGAAAATGATTGGCATAAACAGCATGGCGATTCCAATGATCAACAAATACTTGGATGTTAGACTATTGCGAAAGCGTCTGTTGGCAACATTTCTCTTCATGCTTTCACCCGATAGCCGAGTCCGCGCACGGTCTCGATGATTTCGGGCGAGGCGGGGTCGCGCTCAATTTTTTCACGCAAATAACGAATGTGGACCATCAACGTCTTATCGCCGTCCAGATAAGTCTCCCCCCACACAGACTCATAGATCTGCTCCTTAGTCATTACGCGTCCTTGATGCTGAAGCAGGTATTTAAAGATCTGAAATTGCTTGCCCGTCAGCATAATTTCTTCTTCCGTCTCATGGTTGACAATGCGGTTCTCTTGCTCATACACGGACAAATGCTTAATGGACAGCACCTCTTGTGCCGCTGTGCACGACCTTCTGAGCAGCACCTCAATTCTCGCAGCCAGCTCCTCTGGATGGAAGGGCTTCGTCAAATAGTCGTCTGCAAATTCCAAGCCCTGCAGCTTATCATCAATCGAGGTTCTTGCGGACAGCATTAGAATTGGAAGCTCGGGATAAGCCTTCTTCAACCGCTGGCCAACGGTAAACCCATCGAGCCCCGGAAGCATCACATCGAGAATCGCTAATTGGCTGGCTTCTGCTGTTTGAATGGCTTGGTCACCATGCTTCAGCCAATCCACCTCATAGCCTTTTTCCTTTAAGAAGGCACTAACCCATTCTCCAATTTCTTGTTCATCTTCTATGTATAAGAGCTTTGCACTCATGTGTATCCTCCTTCACTCCCGCCTGCGATGTTGATCCAATCGTAACACGCAGCGTATGATCAAGCTTTCATCTGCTCTCTCTATCATAAAGTCAATTGGGGCAGGAAGAAAGGATGGAGGCATAAATATTGCTATGGGTGGCGGCGGATTCTCCATGGAGCCCGACAATCCGCTGCTCGATCAATATGTATTGGAACAGGTCGGCTGTCCCACAGCTAACGTCTGCTTTATTCCTACATCAAGCGGGGATGTAGACAACTATATCGAACGAAATCAGGCTTTTCGTAAGCTTGATTGCATGCCGCGGCTTACTTTGTGGAACAATCGGATCAAGGGCTGAAGGAAGTTAGCCTTGCAACAACATATTTAGGCGCTAATCCCTCCGACATGCCCCAAAAATCATAAAGGTGAAGTTGAATAAAAAGCCATCTTTCTGATAAGATAAATGGCCATTCATTATGTAAATTTCGATGGGATTAGGAGGATGGACATGGAGCAGCCTTTAGCCAAGATTACAGCTCTCCCCCAAGGCTTTCAGGCAAGATTTGAACGCTATTACAATCAGCAGCCTGCTGAATTATGGGACATGCTGACCAACAACGAGAAGCTCTCCTTATGGTTTAATGAACTTAGCGTACAGGAGCTTAAGATTGGAGGTTCCATATTCTTTAACATGCAGGATGGTACGCATGAGAAGATGGAGATTCTCGACTGTATACCAGGTCAGGTACTTGAATATGCATGGGGGAGTGATTCAGTCAGGTTTGAGCTTGCAGAAGTGGCAGGGAGAAGCAAGCTGGTCCTCGTGGAGAAGCTGAATGAGTTAACGGCCCATACGCCGAAGGATCTTGCAGGCTGGCATGTCTGTCTTGATGCCATCAAATGCATTCTTGATCATCGTCAGCTTGAATCCAGGATGGGCATCTGGAAGGTCAAGTACGAGCAGTATGTTCAACTGCTTGAACCCTACTTGCCAGAACCGATGTAACGCATGAAAAGGGCCGTCTGCATTATGGAGAGATGCAGGCAGATGCGCAATTAACACATAAGACCTGTAGGTCCTCATTACTGCTGCGAGTAGGTATCATATGCTTTTTTGACAAGATCGAACAAGCAGGCGCTTCCTCCATGATCAGGATGGAGCTTCTTCAGCAAGCGCCTGCTTTGAGCTCGAATCTGCTCCGCTCCTGCATCTGGCTTCAATCCGATCAGGACTGGATAGGGGCAGCCTTGTAGACTGGCCAAGCGGTCGTACGAATCCGTGGAGCTGTCCCCATAATCACGATAATCCTTCTTATGATGCGCCCCAGCCTGATCTGCCAACGACTGAAGCTCCTTTTCTACGCCATGAAGAATCTGTTCCAGCAACTCATCTTCCTCAGGCCAGCCTCCCTCTAGAAATTCATATTCGAAGTTTAGAATGATCTCTTCATACAATGCCATGAGGTCGTTATACATAATGATGGCCGCTCTCGTCTTCTCCTCAAGCTTATAAATACGGAGCACATGATGGACAGCCCATTCAGGCATGTTCATGGAGAAGGCATGCAGGACTTTGCCCATCCATTTGTCCGGCACTAAGGTATCCTGCAGCCATTCCATATAACGGCGCTGCTGCTCTTGGTCAAGCCTGCTTCCAATCTGAACAGCCCATTGAAGCTTAATGCTTCCTTGTTTGAGTTGTTTCATCCAATATGGACTTAGGTTGGTTAATGCCGTCAGGAGATCGATGAAATAATCGTCCGTGACTATGAAGGATTTTGGATCCTTTTTACTGTGTTCCACCACGCACCGCCTCATCGCTTCTTTTTTCCCTAATCGAATAGCAGCATCTCGTTCCTCCCTGAGCCATGCATTCCTTACGCTCCACATGCGCATCCAGCAAAGAGGAGAACATCGCAAGCTCGCATCGGCATGCCTGCTGATAGCGAGAAGCCACCTGATAGATTGGGCAATGGCTCTCCTCTAACACGAAGATACCCTCATCTACTTTATCGAGCTTGACCATATACCCTGCTTCATTCTGAATGACTGCGAGCTGTTCAGCACGCTGCTCCAGCCCTTGCCCTGATATCCGCGAACGATATTGCCGCTCAAGCTTCTCTGCTCTTCGCAAGAACAAGGTATCCACTGCTGCATCACCAAAGCAAACATGGATCTCATCGATAAAATCTAGTGACAATGCATCGTATTGTGTGGGAAACAGCTGCTCTGCCAAAACGGTCAGGTAGTATACATATTTCGGTCTTCCTACATGCTGGCGCAATAGCGAGATTTGAATGTACCGATCCTTCTGCAGGGCTTGCACATGCCTCCGGATCGCCATACCCGTCAATCCTAAATGTTCAGCCATTTCCTGAATCGTCATGGAGCCATATCGCTTAAGCAGCAGCAGAATTTCCCGCTTCGTTGAGGTTTCACGAAGTGGAGCTGTAAGTATGTTCATCGCTGTCCCCCTCCTTTTCTAACCAGCTTCTATAGGCTTTGCTAGACTTCCGCAGCGGCAAGGTCCTATTTTCTATTTGGTTAACACGAATGTGTCATTTTTTCTGTTGAAGCCAAGGAGGCAGCGTGTGCCCCCGACTGCCTCAGTAATGCTATTCCTAATGCCTGCTCAACGATTACGGATGTGCTTCATTGTATAATCGATTAACCTCATCCCAATGGACAACATTCCACCATGAATTCACAAAGTCTGGTCTCTTGTTCTGAAATTGCAAATAATAAGCATGCTCCCAGACATCAACGACGAGGATCGGCGTCTTATTCTCCATTAAGGGCGTATCTTGGTTGGGTGTACTCATCACCCCCAATTTGTCCCCATTCACGACAAGCCATCCCCAGCCTGAACCGAATCTGCTCAGAGCTGCCTTCGTCAAGTCTTCCTTTAGCTGCTCGAAGCTGCCAAAATGCTTTTCAATGCCTGTGGCAATATCCCCATGAGGCTTACCTCCCCCATTAGGACTCATCACAGACCAATACAGGCTGTGCCCATAATGTCCTCCGCCATGATTCCGTACAGCCATTCGAATATCTTCAGGCAGATCCTCCAAATGACTGATCAACTCTTCAATCGTTGCATGCTGGAATTGAGGATAGCTTGTCAGCGCCTTATTCAAGTTGTCCACATATGCAGCATGATGCTTGCTGTGGTGAATCTCCATTGTTCTGGCATCTAAGTAAGGCTCAAGCTCATCGTATGCATAGGACAGCTTAGGCAAAGCAAATGAATTCATCTGGAAACACTCCTCTACCTGTATTCAACTTCACCTACAAGATTACACGATTGAAATTATTTTGTATAGATACAAATATTTTTACTTAGGTAAACATTTTGATGAAAAGCAGTCATTCCCTTTCTGATCTTCTGGGTCAAAATAAGCATCTATTTTACGAAAAAGGAGATCTTCGTATCGAACGAATATGGTTACTGCCTATCGTGTTCACACAATTAATCGTGCTCATACAAAAAAAATTCACAATTCGTTCACTTATGTAGAGGTTTACAGCATCGATATAATAACATGGTGTTTTGAAGAAAGGGGTTGTATGAAATGGCTTTACCTGTGCAAGCAGAAACAAGATTGCCTAGAAATGCAAAAGAGGGCGCGCTGTTTCTGTTGATTGTTTCCATCATTTCTGTGAATACCATTGCGCCGCTCATCGTAGGGCTGGAACGTGGCTTCAGTAGAGAGGTGTATCTCGAAACGTTGAAGATCATTCCTGTTATGTGGGTGATTGTTGTATTGTTGGTTACCTTGGTTGCAGGACCGCTCGTGGACAAAGTAATGCCAGCATTCGTGGGACAAAGCGATGGCTTTAATGCGAGAGTGCTCTTAAACATCGTATTGCATGTCACGGTCTTATCCATTCTGCTTACCATTATCGGGACTTGGGTGGGTACGAAAACGATAAGTCTGCTGCCGTTTCAGCGATTTTTCCATACCTGGCCAAGAAATTTTGGCATCGCCTTTTGGATAGAGCTGCTGATCGCACAGCCCATTGCAAGATTAGCAATGAAGTCGATGCATGCACGACAGGTTAGCAAATCCGAAAGAACAAGCTTATAACTCGTAGCTGTACAAAAAAGGGCCCTGCGTATGAAGATCAGGGTCCCTCTTATCGTCATGTATCCTGTTTGAACTGAGCGTCCAGTTCTTAAGCAATCGTGCTCGCAACTTGAGCCATAGCCTCCATCTCTTGCTTCTCCTCGCAGAGACTCATGCGCGTCAGCTCATACGGCAAGCATAATGGCACGCCTGTGCGCGGATCTGGAACGATATCCGCTTCAATGCCAAATACGTTCCGAAGCAAGTCCGGTGTCATTACCTCCTGCGGCGAGCCTTCTCCAAGAACATTGCCCTGCTTGATGCACACCATATGCTGCGCGTAGCGGGTCGCATGATTGAGATCATGCACAACCATGACAATGGTCCGTCCTTCTGTTTCATTCAGCTTCTGCAGCAGCTTAAGCACTTCGAGCTGGTGAGCCATGTCCAAGAAGGTAGTCGGTTCATCAAGGAACAAGATATCGGTATCTTGAGCAAGCGCCATCGCAATCCATGCTCTTTGACGCTGTCCGCCCGAGAGATGATCGACAGCTCGATCAGCAAATTCGAGCAATCCGGTCACTTCAATAGCGCTCTGAATCGCCTCGTGATCCTGCTTGCTCAGATTGCCAAAGCCCTTTTGATAGGGGAAACGACCGTAGGAGATCAGTTCCTTCACCGTAAGCCCATCCGGTGCAGTTGGATTCTGAGGCAAAATTGCAAGCTGCCTGGCGACTTCCTTTGTCGTCTGCTGGTGTATGGACTTGCCATCCAAGAGCACCTGGCCTGCCTTTGGCTTCATAATTCTTGCCATGGTCTTAAGGATTGTTGATTTGCCCGAACCATTAGAACCAACTAATGCTGTAATCTTGCCTGTTGGAATGGATAGATTCAGCCCTTTTACAATGAGTCGTTCTTCGTATGCCACATCTAAAGCTGAGGTTATCAAGCGTGTCATAGCGGTTTCCCCCTGTTTCCGTTAGCTTTGTTTCTAACCAACAAATATACGAAATATAATCTAACCTTCTGACCGTATATCTTAAGGCTTCAGCGCCTCAATCACATCATCCATTACCTTGGAGCCCGCAACAGCGCCGCTGTAGAGCCAGCTGCCCTTCGGGTCCATCTCATGCACATGTCCAGCCTTTACAGCGGGAATGCTCTGCCACAAAGCGGTATTTGTCACCTCGTCGGCCCCTGCAGCCTTATCACTGTTCACGATGAAGATATCATCAGCATCCAGCATCGCAAGCTTCTCCAGCGAAATAGGGTTCCAGCTTGCACGAGAGGCAGCAGGAATCTCAGATATGAGATTCGGAGACTTTATGCCAAGATCTTGATACAATACCGTGCCGCTTGATACCGTCTCATCGACCAGATAGAATTGCTTGTTCGTCAACCACAAAATAGCTGCTGAACGTTCCCCGAGCGGTTTTAGCTTTTCCTTTGTAGCCGCAGCCTTTTGCTCATAGTCCTTCAGGACCTGCTCCGCTTTATCTGATAGATCCAAAATGTCTCCAATCGTCTTCAAAGCCTTGCGCCAATCCTTCGCAGTCTCTGATCCAAGCACGTAAGTAGGCGCTATCTTCGCGTACTGGTCATACAAGCCGTTCTGCACCAAAGCTTCATCGCCAATAATCAACAGATCCGGTTCGTGGTTCAGCACCTCTTCCACCGGCAAATTATAGGGAATCGTCGGGACGCCATTCAGCCCTTCTGATAAATAATCCTGCACGCCATTCGGCACAGACCACTGCGCCACAGGCTTCACGCCCAGCGCAACGAGGTGATCCTCTAGATAGGAGGCAATAATATGAGACGGGTTCGCTGGAATGTGCACCTCATGCCCCATCGCATCCTTCATGACCTTGGGTTCATGTGTCTTGTTCTCTCCCGAGGACTCTTGAGCCGAGGTAGGTGGTTGGTTCGATGTCGCATCCTTCCCCTCTTCCTTAGGGCTGCCGCAGGCCGATGCGAGCAAAGCAAGCACGAGCAAGCTCAGCAAGAGCCATTGTGATTTGCGAATAGGGGCTGTACGATCATTGTCAAGCATGTATGTGTCCTCCTGTTGTAACCATAGCAGTCAAAAAAATAGTTTAGCTCATCTATGAATGATAATGATTATCATTACCGTTGTCAATGTCTTTTTGTCTCATTCGCTTAAATTTACAGCATATAGACAAAGAACAGCCCACACCGTCCTATTAGGAACGTGTGGGCTGTGTATCTTTTATTCACTTTATCTTATGCTTACTTGCAATCATCATGTGGTCGCCTTGCTCGCTTTGCCTGTTCGCTTCGATGATTTGCGATCATCGAACTTCAGCTTCTTCTGGAAGTAACCGAGCACGATGTCGGATACGATAGCGAGCAGGGCAGCTGGAATCGCACCTGCATAGATACGAAGCGGGTTCTGGCCATTGATCCCTGCATAGATCTCTCGTCCAAGTCCGTCTCCGCCAACGAGCGGGGCAATCGTAACCACACCGATCGCGATAACAGCTGCAACACGAAGACCTGACATGATATAGGTCAACGACAGCGGAAACCGAACCTTGACGAGCAGTTGGAGAGGACTCATGCCAATGCCTCGGCCTGCTTCAATATAGCTTGGGTTCACCTGCTTCAAGCCAACATACGTATTTCTTACAATCGGGTTCAAGGAATAGAACAGCAGCCCGATAATAACGGTCTTCGCCCCAAGTCCGATTGCCAGCATGAGCAGAACAAGCAAAGCCAAGCTCGGGATAACCTGCAGGATATTGGTAATCGTCAAGATCACCTTGCCAAGCTTCTCATGGCGAGAAGCGAGAATCCCTAGCGGAATCCCAATCACGATAGCTAGGCCAATGCCACTTAGCACCATAATGACGTGTGACACGAAATACTCCCATAGCATCCCGGAGTTCCGGCTCATATACGATATTAAATCTGATAGCGTCCATTGAAAATCCATATGATCCTCCTTTCCAGCCCTTGACTATTCCTTCGTCAAGTACCCTTGATCCTTCAAGTATTGGATGGCGACTTCGCGCTCACTTTTCTTCTCGATATCCACCTGATAGCTGAGCTCAATCATGGTCTTCGCATCGATCTTGCCGATCAGCTCTTGAATAACCTGCTCAATCTCAGGATACGCCTGCAGCGCTTCTCCACGAATAACCGGCGATGCATCAAATGGAGGGAAGAACTTCTTGTCATCCTCCAGCGTAATCAGGTCATATTCCTTCAGGCGCGGATCGGTGGAGTACGCAAGCACAATATCCACCTGCTGATTGGATACTGCTTGATACACCAAGCTTTGCTCCATAGGGAACTCCTGCTTGAACTTGAAGCCATAGGCTTGCTGGAATGCCGGGTAGCCATCACTAGGACGTTCCAGCCATGTCGTATCCACGCCAAGGCGCAGATTGTCCGCATCCTTTTCGACGTCCGAGATCTTCTTGTAGCCTCTCTCCTCCGCCAGTTCTCTGCGAACCGTAAAAGCATACGTATTTTCAAATCCTAAGGAGTCCATCCACTCTAGATCAAAGGTCTTCTTGAAGCCTTCCTGCGCTTGCTTGAGCACCTCAGCTCTATCCTTTGTCTCTTCAATCGGGAAGTAGCCGTTGAAGATCTCGCCGCTGTAGAGCGTCCCGATATCAAGCTCTCCTTTGCGCAGTGACGTTAAGATAAGCGGGCTCGCCGCAAGGTCTGGAATCACCTTGACATTAATGTCTGTGCGATCCTCGATCAATCCTTTATACATTTCAGCCAAGATCTTCGTTTCTGTAAAGGTCTGCGTCCCAATAATCACCTGATTGCTTGCGCCGCAGCCCGAGATAAGCGTCGTCATCGCAACCAACAGGGCAATGATACCGGCTGAAAGGGTTCTTCGTTGTCTTGTCATATTCCGATACCTCTCCTTCTGTTAGGCTGTTGTTGCTGAGCTGGTGCGTCCATATTTTTTGGTCAACATGCGTTCCACCCAACCAAGCAGCGCATCTGTGAGAAGGGCAAGTACAATAGCCCCTAGAGCACCTGTAATAATAAGTTCCAATTTATTCGTTCCAAGTCCGGATACGATCAGTTGACCCAGCCCGCCGGCACCAATCAAGGTAGCAAGTGTCGCCCAACTGATAATGTATACGGTCGTAATACGAACGCCCGACATGATATAGGGTAGCGACAGCGGCAGCTGAATCTTCAAGATCCGCTGCTTCGCATCATATCCAATCCCTCTAGCCGACTCCAGCACGCTTGGGTCCACAGATTGGAAGCCATCGTACGTATTCCGTAATATCGGCATAATGGAGTACAAGAAGAGAGCAATAATTGCGGGCTTCAAGCCAATGCCTAGCAGCGGAATCAGGATAGCCAGCAGCGCAAGGCTCGGAATGGTCTGCAGCAGGTTCGCGATAAAGAATACGGCGCTGTTCAGCCATTTGAAGCGATTGTATACAAGCAGAATGCCTAGTGGAATGGAGATGATGCAGCCCAGCAGCACAGAAGACACGGTAATGATCAAGTGCTCCTGCAGCGCGATGCCGATGTCGCCTGCACGTTCTTGTAGAAAAGTAAGGATGCTCATGCTTACGCCTCCTCTCCGAGGTTCGAGGCGAACTGTTCAACGATTGTAGGATAGACCTCGTTCAAGTGCTGAACGATACTACCACGCGTGAGCAATCCGACCAAGCGACCATCATCGTCTACAACCGCAAGATTGGTTAAGCGGGCGTTGCTCATAATCTCGACAGCCTCTGGCAGCGAAGTTCCTGGAGATACCTGATATCCAATCGGCCGCATAATGTCCTTCACCGTCTTGTTCTCTTCGCCATATTGGTTCAAGAGACGATATATCGATACAATGCCCAGTAGCTTGCGCTGCTTATCGACGACAAACAAGCTGTCAACCTTGCGTCCGGACATAATCTTAATCGCTTCAGCAAGTCCACGGTTCGGTGTAACCGTAGCAGGCTGAGTCACCATCACTTCGTCAACGGTCGAGACACGAATCGATTCAGGATCAATGCCGATCCCATCATTCATATCCCCGTCAAGACGCTTCTGGCCGATAAAGGTGCGCACAAAGTCATTGGCCGGATGCCTTAGAATGCTCTCTGGTGTACCGGTCTGAACAATCTCTCCATCCTTCATTAACACAATCGTATCCGCGACTTTAATCGCTTCATCCATGTCATGCGTGACAAAAATAATGGTCTTATTCAATTCTTCCTGCAGACGAATAAGTTCATCCTGCAATTGCTCTCGGCTAATTGGGTCAAGTGCGCTAAAAGGCTCATCCATTAGAATAATATCGGGATCTGCAGCTAAAGCGCGAATAACGCCAATACGCTGCTGCTGCCCGCCGCTCAGTTCGGAAGGATAGCGGTCGCGGAATACTTCTGGGTCCAGATTCACCATGCGCATCAACTCTTCCACACGCGGTTCAATCTTTTTAGGGTCCCATTTTTTCAAGTGAGGAATGACGGCTACGTTTTTACCGATCGTCATATGCGGGAATAATCCTACGTTCTGAATCACATAGCCGATATTGCGTCTTAACTCAACGGGATTCTTCGTCATAATGTCTTCCCCGTTAATCAATACTTTTCCAGATGAAGGTGTGATAAGTCGATTGATCAGCTTCATCGTCGTCGATTTACCACTGCCGCTCGGACCGATAAATGCAGTCAATTCTCCCTTTTTAATCGTCAGATTGATATCCTTCAAGGCTTGGAAGCCGTCATCATATACCTTATTTACCTGTTGAAATTCAATCATTCGCCAAGTCACCCCACTGCTGTTTTTTGTCTAATTTACCTTTACACGCATTATTTAGACTTTAAACACATTTTTGTATAAAAAATCATCTATTCTCTGTTCTACCCACTCCCTATGCTTTGTTATGTCCAAAAAAGAAAAACCCTAACAAGAAGATGATTAAATCCTAATCACCTTGATGCTAGGGTCTATAAGAATAGAAAAAGCCTGAGTCACTCAGGCCATCAATTCCACATGTTCACATGACCCATCTCCTGCTGACGAGGTTAGCTGACGGACTCGGAAAAGATGGTTTCCTACACAGCTTGCCTGTGATTCGCCCCAAAACGTGGTTCCCCCGCTTTTCTTCACAACGAAAGAAAATTAAGCATATATCTAGGGTATTAAATATTTGAATATTTGTCAACCCTAATATCCGATTTAGCTGATCGAAATTAACAACAATCATACTGCATGCAATCAAAAAGATGGTAACAGGAATGATCGGCAAGCAGCGCAGGCTTCTCCTAACGCTTGCTTGCTTTTGTCCAGAATCCGCCATGGAATTGTGTTGGCTCGAAGGTGACAATGAATGCTTTGGGATCAATGCCGACAATGGTCTGATACAGCTTTGCTTGGTTTTTGCGTCTAGCCAGCACTTCGAGCATCAGGCGTTCGCCATCGCGTCCATACCCCATCCAAGTCGTTACCCCATAGCCCAGATCACGAAGTTGATTTGGCAGGGTGCTGCGAGGATCGTTAATGATAACACGCAGTGTGACGTAGCCAAGAGCCAGCTTGTTTTCAATCCATGAACCTGTCAACACGCCAAGCCCATATCCAGCAGCATAGACGATCAAGCTGATCGGTTGATCCAAATACTTAAGCACCATGTTCAAACCAAGTACATAGATGGTAATCTCAACAAATGCGATGCAAGCAGCCAAATATTTCTGGCCTTTTAAAGTCAAGATCATCCGCAGCGTAAAGCAGGAGACATAGACAATCTGAATCAAAAATATCGTTCCTAACAGGCCTAACAAGGACTTCCCCCCTTACAACCGCAAGGCACTCATAGCCGCGCGTTCATTTCCATTACCCATTTTTCCTGCGTCTCAATCAAAAAGATATGAAACGGCCTGCCACCATCAGCGTAGAAGGCTATACATGGAAGGATTGACCACAAGCGATAGCCGTATACGAAAGGAAGTAGAGAATGCCATATACAGAGTCGACAAGCCAGCTCGAACTTGAGCTTGATCAGATAAAAAAGTGGGAGAACGACCAACGGAATTTATGGTTTTGGGAAAAAATCGGCCGAATGCCCTTCCAGCTGCTTGATCGCCTGACTCCAAAGGCCATCCAGCGCAAGCTCGGCTCCTTGCTCGACGAGCTTGGCAGCTATGTGCAGACTGGTGGTAAGTATCTTGTATCTGAGCAGCACGTGATGAAGAAGCTGCAACAAAACGCAATCAAGCACTGCGGACAAGCTTTACCCGCTGCAGCTGCAGATAAGGGTCATGCGGATACGAATCCGACTCACCCTTCAATCGCATTCGCAAGACAGCTCCCGCTTGCCGTGCGCGATAGGACAGCCGAGCAGCTGCGCGAGGAGCTCAAGCATGTTGCTTCGCTTCAAGGCGCTGCAACAGGCGTAGGCGGCATATTTACTTTAAGCATCGATATTCCAGCTATGCTTGGCATGTCGCTGAAAGTCATACAAGAAACGGCCTTCGCCTATGGCTTTGACCCTAATCAGCAGCATGAGCGAGCCTTTGTCGTGAAATGCCTGCAGTTCGTCTCTTCTGATATCGTTGGCAAGCAAGCCATTCTGAAGGAATTGTCTGAGTACGAGGATGAAGCAAGAAGCAGGGAAACGTTATCGGTGATTCAAGGATGGAGGGAGACGGTCATCGCTTTTACGGATAATATCGGCTGGAAGAAGCTTTTTCAGATCATTCCTATCGCAGGGATTGCCATCGGCTCCATCATGAATCGCTCCCATATTCATGATGTGGCAGAAACCGCTCAGATGATGTATAAGAAGCGCGCGATTCATTCCATGCTCAGAGAAAGAAAACGATTGGAAGACGAAGCGGCAGCATGCGATTAGCACGGCTTTATGGAAGCTGATATCAAAATGGATAGAGACTGCATGAAGATAGGAACTCTCTCCTCTTCTACTCATGAATATGACAAGGACCATCGCATGATGCCGCGATGGTCCTTGTCTTGCAGAATCTCAGCTTATAATGCTGTATATCCGTTCCATGTCTAGATGCGCTCTCGCTAAGTCCGCTAGTCGATCAAAGGCTTGTTCGCGCTGCTCCTGATAGTGAAGCATGAGCGGCAGAGGCTCTATTCCTTTGCTCTCTCGAACCATATTGAGCCACTGCCTGCGGAATGCATCGTTATGGAATATGCCATGCAGATAGGTTCCAAACACATAGCCGTCCTCGCTGAGCGTCCCATCAAGCAGCGCCTCGCCTTGCTCCATCTCGGACACATTTAGGTTCGACAGCTCTAGCAGGCCTCTACGCTGCTCGATGCCTCCATCCTCATCCACATGGGATGTTCCCATATGAATCTCATACCCTTGAACAGCAATGCCGCGCATGGAGCCCCACTTATGGTGCAGGCTGACAACCGTCCCTGCCACCTGTTCAGTACGCTTCTCAAGCGTAAAGGTTGTGCGAAGCGGCAGCAGACCTAGCCCTGCAACTTTGGTGCCTGCCTCCGTCTCTACTCCATGCGGATCAGCAAGGGAACGCCCCAGCATCTGATAGCCGCCGCATATGCCGGCCACCCATGTCTTTTTGCCAAGCTGCGCGCGTCTGCTGCGAATCTGCTCAATACCTGCCGCAAGTCCAGAGGCTTGCAGCCACTCCAGATCTGCAATGGTGCTCTTTGTTCCCGGCAGGATGATGATATCCGGATCACCTAGCTCGTCAAGACGTCGTACATAGCGGACGCGAACATCGTGCTCGGCATTCAGCGGATCGATATCGGTAAAGTTGGAGATGCGCGGCAGCGCCATTACCGCAATATCAATATCATTTTCCGGGTCCACTCTTCCCTTCCACTGAGCAAGCTGCACCGAATCCTCCGCTTCAATATCCAGATCGTCCGCATATGGCAGCACGCCTAATACAGGCTTGCCTGTACGCTCTTCAAGCCAATCCAGCCCCGGACGAAGCAGCTCCACATCGCCACGGAACTTATTGATGATAAAGCCGATGACCCGGTCGCGTTCTGCCGGTTCAAGCAGCTCCAATGTGCCGACAATCGACGCGAATACGCCGCCGCGATCAATATCCGCCACGAGAATAACCGGCGCCTCCGCCCATGCCGCCATATTCATATTGACGATATCATTGTGCTTAAGATTAATCTCGGCAGGACTCCCTGCTCCCTCCATGACCACAAGATCATAATCAGCCTTTAGGCGTTCTACAGCCGCCGTCACAATCTCCTTAGCCGTAGGGAGAAAGTCGGTGCGATAATTGCGCGCGCTCATGTTCAGGTAAGGCTTGCCATGCACCACCACTTGTGACTGCATGTCCTGCATCGGCTTAATCAAGACCGGATTCATATCCGTGGTCGCCATAATGCCACAGGCCTCGGCCTGAACGCCCTGAGCGCGTCCAATCTCCTTGCCGTCTGGGGTGACATAAGAGTTCAGCGCCATATTTTGCGATTTGAACGGAGCGACCTTATAGCCATCCTGCTTGAAGATGCGGCAAAGCGCTGTGGTAACCACACTTTTTCCAACATCCGAGGCCGTTCCCTGCAGCATGATGGCACGCCCGCGCGCTCTAGTTGATTGCTTCTGATGTGCGTCTGCCATGATATCCCTTCTTTCTACCCTTGAATGTTCAGATTCATGACGACAGCCATGAAGAGGAGCGTCAGCGTCAGCTCCGCAATGCAGCCGTAAGTATCTCCCGTTAAGCCGCCGAGCTTGCGCGAGATCCCTCTAGCAAGCAGAAAGGAAAGCGCCAAGCTGACCAGCAAAAACAAGAGTAAAAAGATCATAGGACGAAGATGCCACTGCTCCATTCCGCTTAGCAGGCCAATGGGAGACAGCCAAGCGCTATCTGCAAACAGCGCAAGAGCTGCGAAGAAGCTTAACAAGAGAAAAGACACAACCAAATAACTGCCCTTGATCCCATGAAACAGCACACCAAGTCCCGAATCCGCTCTGGCATGCGGCTCCTTGGCAATCGCCCACACCATGGCGAAGCGGCTCCCGAGGAATGGCAGGACGATAAAGAGTCCCCACACATCATGCTCAAGCAGCGCAGCAACCAAGGACCACTGCAGCAGCAGCACAATAAAGCAGACGATGACTCCCATTGCCCCTACTCGGCTGTCTTTCATAATCTCAAGAATGCGTTCAACCGTTCGGCCGCTTAATAATCCATCTGCTGTATCCATTAATCCGTCCAGATGCAGGCCTCCTGTCATCATGATCATGACAACCAGAACGAATGCAGCAGCCGGCCATGGCGGAAGCAGGCTGCCAAACAGCAGTCCTGCTCCCCATGTGATCAAACCTATAAACAAGCCTGTGATTGGAAAAAATACCGTGCTTCGCTTCAGAATCTCCGGTGTAAATGGAACCTGAACCGGCATCGGAATACGCGTAAGGAACTGGATGGATGCTACGAAGGCCTGCAGCCACTTTTTCATAGCTCCACCATCCGCTTCTTAAGCTCGATCGGAATGCCTGCTGTTACCAGATAAGCCTCCTCAGCAAGCCGCGCAATCTGCTGATTCAGACGTCCCGCCGCATCGCGGAATATACGGCCAAGCTTATAAGCTGGGACAACGCCGCTGCCGACTTCATTCGATACAAATACGACTGTACCTGCATACACACTTGCGGCATCAACCAATTCCTGCATCCGTTCATGCAAGCGCGCCTCGCCTTGAGGCTCGTTCTCTAACGCAAGCAGTTCATTCGACAGCCACACTGTCAAGCAATCAACAAGCACTGTCTTTGCCTTGCAGGATCGAAGAAAGCCCGGCAGGTTCAGCGGGCATTCCGCTGTATCCCAGTCATAGTTCGCTTCGCTTCGCTCCTGCTGATGTAAGGCAATGCGCTCGCGCATCTCGTCATCCAGCGCTTCTGCTGTCGCCACGTACAAGGCGCCTTCGGGTGAATGCTTGCGCACATAAGCCTCCGCAAAGGTGCTCTTGCCGCTCCTTGCTCCTCCTGTTACAAAGACGACCCTGCCGCTCATTACGCTTCCTCTTTCCCAGAGACACCCGCTTCGGCAAAGGTCGCCATCTCGCGCATAATCAGGCACGCAGCATCAATCATCTGGAACATGAGCGCAGCGCCTGTTCCCTCGCCTAATCGCATATTCATATGCAACGGTGCGGTCAGCTCAAGCTGCTGCAGCAGCGACTGATGGCCTTGCTCCTCGGAAAGATGGGAGCCGATCAGGTAAGGCTTGACTTCTGGAGCCAAGCTTGCCGCAAGCAGTGCAGCCGCAGTCGAGATAAAGCCATCAATCACAACAGGAGCGCCATGGCTCGCTGCGCCAAGAATGACCCCAACAAGCCCCGCGATCTCAAGCCCGCCAATCTTGGCAAGCACATCAAGGGCATCCTTCGGATCTGGCTTGTTCACCTCTAACGCACGACGAACAACGTTGCATTTATGCTTCCACTGCTCATCGCCAATGCCAGTGCCTCGACCAACCGCTGCTTCAGGCGTAATGCCAGTCATCGCACACAGGATCGCAGCGCTTGCCGTTGTGTTGCCGATCCCCATCTCGCCAGTCGCAAACATGGTGTAGCCCTGCTGCGCCAGCTCCGATACGGTATCGATGCCAGCCTGTACCGCTGCAATCGCTTCTTCATTCGTCATAGCCGGGCCTTGTGCCATGTTGTCCGTTCCATGCTTCACCTTGCGAGAGATCAGCTTCGGATGCGTAAGCTCTGCATTTACGCCTACATCTACACAGAACACATCGGCACGAGCTGCCCGTGCCAGCACGTTAACAGCAGCCCCGCCATGGAGAAAATTAAGCACCATCTGCGGTGTAACTTCAGCCGGAAATGCGCTGACGCCTTCCGCGACAACGCCATGATCCGCTGCCATTACAACCACGGCCTTTTTCTCGAAGAATGGCTTTGCTTCACCCGTTGCTGCTGCGAGTTGTAAAGACAACCGCTCCAGCACGCCTAGACTTCCTGGCGGCTTCGTCAATTGATTTTGATGGTCAAGAGCAGCATTTCTGGCCTCTTCTGTTACTGCTGGAATTGTTGGAATCCAAGATAATTGTGTCATGTCTATCTCTCCATTCGTCACGTAATTGATCGTAATTCAGCTATGAGGTCTGTTCGTAACGTTGTTATTGCTTGTCTGTGCAGATCAGTACTTGCGGCTTCGCCACTTCAGGATGCGGCACAATAACCGTGCGCGTCTCAAACACGTCTGATAAGATTTGGCTTGTCATAATGTCCTCTGGTGCCCCATCGGCAACCAGTTGGCCTTGATGAAGCACAAGTATCCGATCACAGTAAAGCGCAGCAAGATTCAAGTCATGCAATACGGATACAACGGTCAGCCCGCAATCCTGCTGCCACTCCGATATCACATCCATAAATTGAACCTGATGATGAATATCCAGATACGTGGTTGGTTCATCCAGCAGCACGAGGCTTGGAGATTGTGCCATCAGCTTGCCAAGCGCAGCCCGCTGACGCTGTCCTCCGCTTAGCTGTTCAAGCGGCTGTTCCGCAAGCTGTGTCAACTCAAGCTGCTCCATGATGTGATCAACTAAAGCCGTGCTGTCCTGCTTTTCACCGCCAAACCATGATTGATGAGGGAATCTCCCCATCTCTACAACTTCTCTAACGGAAAATGGAAGGGAAGGCAGCGCTTCCTGCTGAAGCACAGCCATCAACTGCGACAGCTCCTTGCGCTTATAAGCTTCGATCGGCTTGTTGTACACCTCGATGTGCCCCGATTGAAGCCGCTCTGCCCTAGATAATAACGACAATAAGGTCGACTTTCCGCTTCCATTGGGCCCGATAATGCCTACCCATTCTCCATTTTTCACCTGAAAGGATAGATCCTGAAGAATGGCTCGGCTTCCATAAGCATGATGAATGTGGCTGATCTGGAGCGCATGCGGACACGCCGCCTGTGCACGATCTTGATCAGGATGAACCCACCCATGTTGCTGAAGGCTTGACATCCGCTTCACCCCAGTCGTTGTTTTTTCTTATTTCGAATAAGCAGGTAGGCAAAAAACGGCGCACCGACAAAGGCTGTAACAACCCCGAGCGGGATCTCTGTTGGAGCCAGAATCGAACGTGCAATCGTATCTGCCCACATGACATAGATCGCGCCTCCGATGGCAGACATCGGCATCAGAAGGCGATAATCCGGTCCGATCATAAGCCTCAGCATATGAGGAACCACCAAGCCCACAAAGCCAATAACGCCTGATACCGATACCGCTCCAGCCGTTACGAGCGTGGCCGTTAAGAGCACAATCCACTTGGTCCGCTCAACATGAAGACCAAGATGCGCAGCCTGGCGCTCACCTAGCGACAGCAGATTCAGCGGTCTTGCATAAGCACACAAAATGATAAACGTAATCAAAAAGTACGGTGCGATAATCAGGACATACTGCCAGCCGCGAAGCGCTAGACTCCCCATCGTCCAATACAAAATATCATTTACCGTTTGCTTGGACATGGACACCATGAAGGATACGCATGCGCCAAGGAACGCATTCACCACAACCCCAGACAGAATCAGCGTCTCTATCGCCATTTTCCCCGAATGCCTTGCCATCAATAACACAACAAGCAAGGTCATCACAGCGGTTACAAAGGCTACAATAGGGATCGACCATTGTCCGAACAAGGCGAGCTGCAGATTAAAGGTGATCAGGACCGCCGCTCCGACGGAAGCACCTGATGAGACGCCAAGCGTATACGGATCTGCCAGCGGGTTGCGCAGCACTCCTTGGAAGGCGGCACCGGCCGTTCCAAGCGATGCTCCCACGAACAAGGCCAGCATGACTCTTGGCAAACGCACCTTCATCATAATCTGAGCAGAAGCGTCCTCCCACGTAGGCGGGAACAAGTCCTGAAGTCCCGGGATATGATGAAGCAGAATACGTGTGATCTCTCCAAAAGGCATGTGCACAGACCCTACAGCGAGACAGCCTACAATGGACAATAGGAGCAGCGTTATACCCGCTGCTCCTATTGCTGTAATTCGACTTAAACCTTTGCTTGATTTCACTTGGTTCTCCGTCATCTTCTTCACCCTATCTTATTTCACAAGATCAGGATAAATCGCTTTGGCTACTTCTTTGAGGCCATCAGCGACACGAGGACCTGGACGGCTGATCAGGTTGGAATCCACGCCAATGACATGATTGTCCTTCACAGCTGTAATCTGATCCCAGCCTTGACGGTTCTTAATCAGTTCCTCAAGCGGCTTGTTTGTCTCTGTATCAATCAATCCTGCGGAATACAAGATGACATCCGGATTGCTCTTAATAATGTTTTCTTCGTTAATGTTGATCCAGCCTGTTTCGGTTGCTGCAATATTCTCTGCACCTGCGATCTCGATCAATTCATTCATAAATTCGCCTTTGCCCACTGTCCAGCCTGGCGAGAATTCGACGTACACCTTTTTCTTCTCTGCCGCATCCTTCACAGCAGCCTGAACATCTTCACGAACCTTCTTCATGTTGTCCACGATGTCCTTCGCTTCTTGCTGACGGTCCGTAATCTGGCCATACAATTCGATGTTCGAGATGACATCATCATAAGACTTCGGATCTACCTTGAAGATGCTGATCCCAAGGTCACGGAACTTCTTCACCACATCTTCCTTCATCGAGATGCCTGTGAAGACGATATCAGGGTTCGCTGCAATGATTGCTTCTTCATTCGGCTTTGTAATGCCGCCCATTTTCGGCTTTGTTGTCGCCGCTTGCGGGTAATCGTCAAAGTCAGAAACCCCTACAATTTCTTGATCCAAGCCAAGAGCGAACAAGGATTCTGTTTCTGCTGGAGATACGGATACGATGCGCTCTGGAGCCTTGTCAAATGTAAATTCCTCTCCCGTTGCATCCTTCACCGTTAGCGGATAGGTCGTCTTTAACGACTGTTCGGATGAATCTGGTTTGGTTGTATGGTCTGTTTGTTCTGCCGCTTGATTGTTATCTTGTGTCTTGTTGTCCGCTGCTGTGCCGCCGCATGCTGCGAGCATAACGGTCAAGGCCGCAATCATGACAACGACTAGGGATTTGTTCCACCATGTCTTCATTATGGTTGTTCCTCCTCTTGAGTACCTTCTCTTTTTAACGTTGAGTATCATGTCTTTGACCTCGGGGAGTATCATGTCTTTGACCTCGGAAATACGCTTCCCGCGTTCCCTCGCTCAAAAGGGTAACCTCCTCTGGCACCTTTCATGCTTGGAAAGCTGCCGCTAAGCACGTGTATCTCATTAAGCCAATCAAGAGCGTGCTCTCCCTAGCAAGCCGTGATCACGATCGCTAGATGACGAATGGTCATGCGGCAAGCAGAACCCTTCATCATGAAGCAAGCCTCTAGCAGGACTCTTTCTGATCGGACACTCGGCATAAAGGCAGGTTATATCGCCGAATCGAAATGCTGGCCTTTTCCTAAGTTACACGACCAACACTCCATTCTAGTCAAAAAAACCCTGCACCTCCATAGCTTGGAGATGAGGGATTCGCGTTCAAAGGGTTATCCATCCATTACGTCCACTGCAACATGCACTCCGTTGTACACCCAAGCTCTAACCGTTTAGAGCCAATGACTGCACGACGAATTGATTGATATCCATTGACGACTTCCCTATTCCTCGAGGGGAAACATTTCGTCCATCTTCAGGCAGGTCTCCTGACTTTAGGCTTTTCCACTCCTCGCCTTCCCATCAGCAGCTGACAGTGGCCAATTGAGGAGCAATGCCTTTTACAGTGGCGGGACCGTACCGGGTTCTCACCGGTTTCCCTTTTCACTCATCAGCTGCGCCGTTGCAGCTGACAAGACCTGAAGCATGTTCCGTATAAAGTTGTGATCCAGCATGAACTCAATGATTGATTATAAGGGATGCTCGTCTAGGTTACAAGCGTTTATGTCATTCGACACGATATCATCTTATTTCCATCGGATAGGTTGATATTTGAAACACAACATATTTTATCCATGATAGGATGTTATGCTCAGCATTAGAGGCTTCTCAGCATGTCTATCAGCTTGATTTCACTATTGTTATCTACCATGGATGAATGCTGTTGAAAACCGGAAAAAGCCTGTTGCGACAGCAGTCTGCAACAGGCTTTGGCTATACGAGACGCTCGGCTCGCAGAAATGTCCAAGTATTGCGCTTTAAGCGGGCTATGATCTGCATGCCGCCGCCAGTTGGCACCTGCGTGTCCCAGAATAAGACACTCGGGAAAGCGAGGGTATACAGACGTCTTACCACTCCTCCATGCGTTAAGATGAGCACCTCGCTTCGCCTGCATGACCCATGCCTGTGCGACCTGCTCGCATGGGCAGGCTTGTCCGCTGTGCAATAAGCAGCAGGCATGCATTGTCTTCGGCTTTGCAATGGGCCCGCTCTGAAGCCGAAGCCCCTCATGGGCCGCTTGGCCTCACGCAGAATATGCTGCCAAGCGGCTTCCGTCCTCGCTTCGAAGCGCTGCCATGATTCGCCCTCTGGCGGGATGACGGCCGTCATGTCATCAAGCCAGGCGCGGTATGCGGGGTCCGCTTGCAGGTCCTCGTACGTGAGGCCCTCCCAGCGGCCGAAGTCAAGCTCTCGCAAGCGGGCATCAAGCATAGCATGCCGTGCGCCATGCGGGCATACCCGCGCCAGTGTGCTGACACAGCGGCGCATGTCGCTTGCAAAGGCAAGCGGCCGCGTGGCCGCAAGCTTGCGGCGAAGCGGGGCAAGTGCCGCTCTCGCCTCCGGCAGGAGCGGCACGTCGGAGCGGCTTACGTAGCGCCGCTCGGCATTGGCGCGCGTCACGCCGTGACGCGCCACCGCGATGCGCACAAGCCTTGGGCTTAGCATCGCGGCTCTTTGGCGGCGGGATGGGCGCTTCATAGCAGCCACCCGCCGCGGAGCCAGAGCGCGGCCAAGCCTAGGGCCACGAACAAGAGCGACGTGCCGCGCAGCAGGCGGCACGTCGCAGGGATGTGCTTCGCCGCCAGCACCTCCAGCGGCTCGCCCATGTATTCACGGAAGGAGCGTACGCCCTTGTATACGTTGAAGCCGCCTAAGCGAATATGAAGGGCTCCCGCTACAGAAGCCTCCGGCCAGCCGCTGTTCGGGCTCGGATGCTTGACAGCGTCCGACAGCGCCGTCTTGAGCGCGCGCTTGGCATCCCCAGCGCGGAACAGCCAAGCGCTTAGCGCCACAAGACCTGCCGTCATGCGCGCTGGAATCCAGTTCGCCAGATCGTCGAGCTTGGCCGAAGCGTAGCCAAGCTTCTCATATTTCTCATTTTTATAGCCAACCATGGAATCTAGCGTATTGACTGCCCGATAAGCCATTGCTAACGGTGCGCCTCCTAGCAGTGCATAGAACAGCGGTGAAATGACCGCATCCACAATATTTTCCGCCACCGTCTCTACAGTGGCTCTGACCAGTTCAGGCTCATCCAGCGTATCCGTATCGCGCCCTACAATCATGCTCGTTTCAAAGCGCGCTCCGTCCATATCGCCTGCTGCAAGCTTGTTATATACTTTCATCCCTGCATCTTGAAGCCCCTTGACGGCAATCGTGGTTGCGATAAGTATTGCCTCAACGCCGTATGACAGCCATGGATGAACAAGCGCTAGTGCCCATAACAAGAGCCAAGTGGCGCCAAAGGCTCCGCCGACAATGACGATGGGAAGCAGAAATCCTGCCGCCTTGAGCTTATCTTGCGTGAACCATCTGCGCAGCAGCCTTTCCATGCCCGAAATGCATCGTCCAATTCTAATAACCGGATGAGGCAGCCATCTAGGGTCGCCGAGCAAACGATCCCAAATGTAAGCAATCGTCCAGAGGATCGCAGCAATCATCGATCCATCTCCTCTCTTTTTCTAAGACCAGCTTTATTTCTCTTTCTGCGTTTGAACCGACTCATAGACTGTCTCATAGACGAGCTGTCCAACAGATGAGCCGATTGTAGTAGCCGTTCCCCCATATAGGTGCTTTCTATGGTATGTGCCGCGATTAAGCACCGCGATGACGACAGTATCTGTCGTTGTGCCAGTCGCCACAAGACCTGTCTCAGGATCTTGAATGTGAAGATCCGCAAGTGCGGCAGCCTTCGCCTCTGCGGCAACCATCAGCAAATTCCATACCGCCGCGTCAGTCAGCTGCGCCTCCAACACGATAACGGTATTAATAGTGCCTGGCTTCTGAGACATTGCAGCTGCCTCATTACCATTGCGCCCGTCTTCCTCTATTGTCATGTAAGAAGAGAACACCGCTCTTGGCACACCCGCTCTAGCTGCATTTGTCGTTCCAGCCGTCGTCGCACAGAGCAGATCGAACTCATCGCCGTGCCGCTCTTGCAATGACAGATGAGAGAGCTTTGCTGCTGTGATGAGGCCTACGGTATTGGCCGGATCGTAACCCCAAGCAAGACAAGATTCCCGCATATATTCAGCAGGGTCCTTGCTGTCAAAAAATCTGCCGACCATATGATTGACGATGCAAGAGCCGTTCATCTCGCCGCCGTTAAATACGGCACTGCTCCATATGCGCGCCTTCTCAGGCAGCTCAATAGCGACATGTGCATCACGCCACGATATCCTAACGTCTTCCACGACTTGTGCAGCATACTGCTGCTGTCCTGCTCGATAAGGCTGCATGTGCTCACCTCCCGTTCATCATTTTCAAATGCTCATCCATCCTAAATATATCCGTTACACCTATTGTATACATGCCGCTTCATATTCGAAGGGCATGCAAAGTCGAATGCATGCAAATGGATGTCACAGCAGCTTCCTATTGCATTGACTGTTCAAGCACGTTTCGAAGCAGCTGCACCAGCTTCTCATTCGATGCCCGATCCTTCACCGCTAAACGGAAGTGCCCATCTTCAAGCCCCTCATACATGGCACAGCTGCGGATAAGAATGCCGCGTTCGCCAAGCGCTCGCTGAAGACGGGCCGCTGTCCACGGCATCTCGATCCGGCATAAGAGAAAGTTCGCCTTGCTTGGCCAAGTTGAGATGCCAAGCTCTTGCAATTGAGCTCGCAGCCACTGCCGTTCCTCCCCGATCAAGGCTCTTGTTCGTTGTTCATAAGCCTCAACTTCTGCGCGATTCATAGGATCGAACAGCGCTTCTCCACCTGCCAGCGCCAGGGCATTAACACTCCATGTAACCTGCTTCCTTCTCATGCCCTCAATGATTCCTGAATGTGCCGCCGCATAGCCAAGGCGAAGTCCCGGAATCGCATAGAACTTGGTTAAAGATCGCAAAATGACAAGATGAGGATTGGTCTCGCATAATCTAATTAGGGAATAAGATTGCGCCTCGTCCTCATCCAAAAAATCAATAAATGCCTCATCCACGACAAGCGTGTGACCGCAGGCCTCAGCAAGGCTTGCCGCTTCCATCAGCACCTCGGGGTCATACAGGACGCCTGTCGGATTATTCGGGTGTCCAACAAAGGTCAGCTCTGCATGTGTTACCAGCTCAAACAACCGCTCAAGCTCTACGCGGTAGTCCTGCTCGGCATGTCCAATCATGGATACCACTTGTGCGTCAAACTGCCGAGACAATAACTCATATTCTGAGAAGCACGGCGAGGCGATGCCTACGGTGCGCGGCTTCAACGCAAGGAGGACTAGCGCCATGCATTCCGCCGCGCCATTGCCTATCAGCAGCCTCTTCTCATCTATGGATAAGCGCTCAGCCAAGAAGGACTTCAGCTTGCGATGCCCAGGGTCTGGATAATGAAGCAGCCGCTCTCCAGACTGCTGAAGTGCTGCAATCACACAGGCTGGCGGTCCCAATGGGTTAATATTGGCACTATAATCCAAGAAGGATTCAGCCGTGCCTCCAAATGCTTTTGCTGCCGTCCATACATCGCCGCCGTGACCATACTGTTCTATCTTACCGATGTTCAATTCCCCCTTTTGCAACCTGCTTACCAACTCTTTCGTCATTCTAATCCTAAGTGTTATGGATTTCAACGAAATGCCAAAAAACATTGTTGAATCAAACACTGTAACGAAACTGTTAAATGTTGTATAATGATTGAAATTCTAGCGTATACCAGATCGATGGATCTGTGACGGATAAGGAGGGCTATGATGTCGGTGCATCACAAAACGGCTTGGGCATCGCTGATTGCCGCCATACTGGTCAGTATTTATTACGGCTTCGCGCTGTTCTCCCTCAAAGGCAGCATTGCTTTATACAACAGTGAAATGATGGCGCTTGCAAGAAATGTGTTCGGCATTGCCCTTGTCTTCCAATCCCTCATGTATTTTACCAACTTCATGTCCAAGGATGAGCCTGAAGCCAAAGAAATCTCCAGGCAAGTATCAAATCGAGCCAATCAAGCGTCGCTCCTGTTCCTTGTGTCAGCCGTCGCAGGCTGCGCCTTTTATTTGATATACATCTCCGACACGCGCACGTTACTGCTCTCGCCTCTCGTTTGCGCACACCTTCTTGTAAGTATTTTGCTTGCAGCTTGGATGATCAAATATATGGCTGAGCTGATTATTTACTACCGCTCATTTCGAAGCAGCAGCCCTAGCTCAGATGATGCTGAGATAGACTGAAAGCGATTACTTTTAACGAATATGCATATAAAACGGCTTGTGGTGGAATCATCTGCACAGGTCGTTTTTGATGTTTAACTTCTATCATTCCCTACCTGCACAGCAGTCTAGCCACCTTATTACACAGCCACAATATGATTGCCGTGTGCTTTTCTAACACGCAGCCTATATAATTCGAGCTTGCGGCCTTGCAGGCATATAAGGGTCGCTCGGCTGACTTCGCAGCAATCATGCAGCTAGAACAGAAATGACTACACGAGTTATGGAGGTTAAAACATCTGATTTGGGACGAGACCTGTTTGTCTTTCCTGCTGCATCGTTTAATATATAAATAGAGCACGGGTACATATCATACTCAGGACTAATGGAGGCCGCTATGAAATTTATCGACAACCAAGGAATTACAGATCCAAGAATCAATCTTGCGATCGAGGAATTCGTATTGAAGCATCTGCCAATGGATGGCGACAGCTATCTGCTGTTCTATATTAACGAACCTTCAATCATTATTGGGCGTAACCAAAATACGATTGAAGAAATCAATATCGACTATGTGAAGGAGCAGGACATCAAGGTCGTTCGCCGCTTGTCTGGAGGAGGTGCCGTTTATCACGATACCGGCAACTTGAACTTCAGCTTCTTGACGAAGGACGATGGGGAGTCATTCCACAACTTCCGCAAATTCACACAGCCTGTTATTGACATGCTCCAATCTTTAGGCGTTGATGCCGAGCTGTCTGGTCGCAACGATATTCAAGTCGGAGAGCGCAAAATCTCGGGCAATGCCCAGTTCTCGACACGCGGCCGCATGTTCAGCCATGGCACGCTGCTGTTTGACTCACAAATGGAGCATGTGGCTTCCGCCCTTAAGGTGAAGCAGATCAAGATCGAGTCTAAGAGTACGAAGTCCGTTCGCGCTCGGGTAGCCAATATTGCAGAATTTATGAAGGCGCCTATGACGATCGAAGAGTTCCGGGCGACACTGCTGCGCCACATTTTCGGCATGGAACCAGATCAAGTGCCGCAATATAAGCTGACTGAAGCGGATTGGGCGAAGATCAAAGAGATATCCGAAGAACGCTACATGAATTGGGATTGGAACTACGGCCACTCGCCTAAATTCAATGTGCAGAACGCCAAGAAATTCCCAGGCGGCATTATCGATGTGCGTCTTGATGTGAAGGATGGACGCATAGAGCTAGCGAAGATCTATGGCGACTTCTTTGGGATTGGCGAGGTATCGGATGTGGAAGCCATGCTCACCGGCATTCGCTTCCAGGAGCAAGCCATCCGAGAGGCGCTCGCTGCTCTTGATATGAAGCATTACTTTGGCAATGTTGAAAAGGATGACTTTGTTGACTTGCTGCTGCTTCAGCAGTAATTCCCCTCTCACCATGGCTGCGAACATAGGACGAGCCTAAGGCTTTATTCGCCAAATATGTCCGCTGCAATTGATTCGCAAGTTGACATACGCTTCTGTATTATGGATATTGAAATATAAAATAAGCTGCTCCCAGCCCACAGCTGGAGGCAGCTTATTTCTCTTTGCCGCTATTGTGTAGAGATAGCCTGGCTGCGACGATCTGGAAGTTCATCGCAACGCATCAGGGTAATAGCTTAACCTAAGAATCCGAATCAAGCCTCGGAGACGCTTCCTTACTCGGTTGAACGTTTATTATTCATGATTCCTGTCTCTAACTATAATTTAGTCGATAAACTTCAATTCCTTCAGCATTCTCGACATGACAAGGGCGGATTGAGCGCGTGTAACGGAGTTGTTGGGCGTGAGGCGTCCCTTTTGGTCGCCTTCTAGAATGCCAAGCTCCACAAGCTGACTCATCGCATCCACAGCCCAAGCAGGAACCGTTGATGCATCCTTGAAGGAATCAAGATCGGCCTTCGCTTTAGCCTCAGCAGCAGCGGCTTGAAGTGCCCTTGCCGTCATAACGGCCATCTCTGCTCTTGTCATACTCGCTTCAGGTCTAAAGCGCGTGCCTGTCGCCCCCTCCAGAATGCCTAAGCGTTCGGCTGCGGCTATCTCGCCTGCGTATGGATGCTGCGCATCCACATCTGCAAACGCCGCAGCATCAGCCGCCGGAGCAAGTCCCAATGCACGGATGAGCAGGGCTGTGTATTCACCTCTTGTTATCGCTTCATTCGGTGCAAATACGCCGGAGCTTTTTCCTTTAACCAGCCATTTGGATGCCAGCAACTCCACCTCAGCCTTAGCCCAATGTCCGTTTAGATCTGTAAATGAAGCTCGATGCTGAATGAGTGCAAACACTCCATTGCCTGTGTGCTTAATAAGCATGGCTGGGTTGCCATTTAAAGTCGTGTGAACAGCGGGTACAAAGTGAAATCTCCCTGTCTCTTCATTTACTTTGACCGCGGTTATTGGGCTGGACGCCACACCCTCTGGCAGCGGAATGATACGGCTCACGTACTGGCGCTCGAAGTCCTTTATTTCCTGAGTGTTCTTATCCAGCACAATGCTTAAAGCAAAGGCTGCCGCATGGCCACCAACCAGCTTCACTCCAGATGACTGAACCTCAGCACGGAGTTTGTCCATAACCTGTGCGCTGGCTTTATCCATCGATAGAAGGAGCTTAGCCTGCTCTAAGCGGCCATCCTGCTTCAGCTTGGCTAATGGCAAGGCTTCAATCGGCAGTTGATAGCTGGCTAGCTTCGTTTCAATTACCAATGTCGCCCCTTTAATCTTCTCAGCCGCTGAAGCCACAATCGCCGCAGGCAGCATCACTTCAACACGGCCATCGAGCTTCTCTGCCCGAATCACAATCTCCTGCTGTTTGGCATGGAGGGAGGCTGCCGCTTTTTTCAACACCTCATCCAAAACGGTAATCTGGTGAACAACCCTTCCCGCTTCATTCTTCACCGATGCAAGCTGCCATTGCTTGCTCGTAAGCACGTTCGCTGGCGAAGACTCAGAATCCGTTGGCGCTGTTCCTGTTCCGCCACCCGAACCGCTGCCAGAGCCATTGCCATTGTCATCTCCACCGCCAGGTTGTGGCTTCGCCTGCTCCTTGATTCGACCATCTACCGTCGGAGACACGATACCGCCAAGGCGAGCAATATGCTCGATAAAAATCTCATAGTCAGGGTATCCCAAATCCTCGTTATAACGGCCTTGTTCAATCGCTTCTGCGAAGGAACGATAGCCATCACCGCCCTTGGCAACAAAGCTGTTCGTTGCTACTCGATACGTAGCGGCAAGATCCAGCGGAACATACCCGCTGCCCTTCTTGATGCGAACATCATGCACTCGCTCGCCAATAGGCTGCTTCGGATCCCATTTGAAGGTCATGCCTGCGACCTGAGGGAACTTGCCAGGGAGATCGTCAAGCTTAGCACCGCTAATTCCGTTCTCCAGGCCTTCCTTAAGCTGCTTGCCTGTCATATCCAGCACGAACAGCGTGTTGCCGAATGGCATCACCGTGCGAAGCTCACCCATCGTAATCTCACCCTGATCGATGGATGCTCGAATGCCGCCGCCATTCATTAACGCAATGTCAGCCTGCTTCAGTTCCTTCGCCTTGGCAAGCATGCCGTCCGCGATGAGATTGCCAAGGTTCGTCTCCTTCGAGCGGACATTTTTCCGTTCGCCATCTAATTGGACAGAACTGCTTCCGACCACTTCATTCATCATCTCTTGCAGCTCAGCCTTATAAGGGTCAAGCACAGCTTTGGCTTCAGGATTCTCTTCCACCTTGCTGTCGACAGGAATCAGCTTGCCGTTTATTTCTTCAATCATCACCACGCCTTGTGAATTGAACGCAAGATCAACGCGGCCCAGGTATTTCCCCCATTCGTTTGCTTGAACGATCACAGTCGGCGTCTGATATTGAGGGTCCACCACGATCTCTGGTGCATTCAAAGTGGTGTGCGTGTGTCCACCAACAAGAAGATCGATCCCTTCAACGGCCTCGGCAAGCTGCTTATCTCGCGCATAACCGATGTGCGTAACACCGATGATAATGTCGAGCCCTTCCTTCTCCATGGCGTTAACGGTTTGCCGAGCCGCTTCAATAGCATCATGGAATGCAACGTCCTTGCCTGGGCTGGAGGTTTCAGCCGTATCCTCTGTCGTTAAGCCAAATACGCCCACCTTCCTGCCGTCCAACTCGACCGTGATATATGGATATACGCCCGCTTGTTCCACTGTCTTTGGAGCATTCGATTGGAAGGCTGTCGGTTCTTTTATAAGCTTGGAAAGGTAACGATCCTTGCTGAGATCTATGTTGGAGCTAACCATCGGGAACTTGGCCTTGCTGATGAAGGCTGCTAATACTTGAGTTCCTTGATCGAACTCATGATTGCCGAAGGTCATGGCATCATAGCCCATCATGTTCATGAAGGCGAGATCCGCCAGTCCCATCCATTTGGTAAAATACAGGTCTCCAGAGAACACATCCCCTGCATCCAGCAGCAGCTGATTGCCGCCTTCGCTCCTCACTTGATTCACCAGCGTTGCGCGACGAGCAACATCGCCAAGATGAGCATGTGTGTCATTGGTATGCATGACAGTAAGCTTCCACGGTTCTTCTCCGCTGCCACTCACAACCGTGACCCTGACCTGAGCAGCACCGTAGCCATCCTCACTCCCTGCCGTGATGATCGCTTCCCCTGCGGCATGAGGGAATACCCTGCCCTGCTGATCGACGCTAGCTGCTGCAGGGTTCGAAGAAGTCCACTTCACGCCAACTCCCGTACCAGTTGCAGGTTCTACATCAGCATGGAGCTGGACAGGATCGGACCCCGTTCTGAGCTCAAGCGTAGAACGATCCAGCGTAACCTTGGACACCTTAAGCTCCAGTACAGCCACCGTTCCGCTTACCTCATTGGCAACTAGAAGAAGCGGTCTTCCTGTCGGGCTGTCCTCTGCTCCTATAAATTCAAGCCCTTCAGGAGCAGAGTCAGAAGCAATGCCTGCATCGAAGTCTCTTGTATTGATGTAATTCAGGAAGACAGGTTCCATAGGATTGGTTACATCATAGGTCATGACGCCGCCGATCCGCTCCAAGCCTATAAAGGCAAGCGTCTTATCCCCTACCTGGCCAACCGTCACGTATTCAGGCTCTGGACCCTTTTTCGCGCTGCGGCTGTCGAGTTCTTTTTTGTCATTGCTCGTATTGAATACTTCTGGCAAGCGTTCTGCTGTTATTTTTTCGAAGTCGCTGCCGCTGTCATACACGAGGGACATATCTTGCGCCTTCAAGATCGAGAAGGAACGAGCTCCGTATAGATAGAGGCCGTCTGCTCCCATATCACTTGCAACCTCTACCTTGTCATAGACCGTACCCTTGTCAGCCAGAAAAATTGCTGCCTCGGAGTCCTGTGCAAGCATGGCCTTCATATCCTTGATCTTGCTTTCATTCGTACGATCAGACCAGCCTGTTGCATCTCCTTCATTTGCACTGAGAAGATACGTCTGGCCGTTCACTTCGTACGCTGCGATGCCATCAGGCATGTACATGCCATAAAAAGGGACGTTCTCGAATTGAATCTTGCCATCCTTGATTAGATCCAATTCATTGCCTGCTTCGTTAAAGCTCTTATAACCTAAGCCATGAACTCCCGTAACCGTCTTCGTAGCGATATCAATGACGGCGATCGCATTGTTTTCCTGCAGGGCCACATATGCCGTCTTCTCATCCTTCGATAAGGAGATAAACTCCGGTTCTAGATCATGCACCGCATCGCTCTTGCTTCCTTTCCCCATAATCTGCCCATCAGCATTAGGCAGGCCGCGCACATGAACGTTGTCATCGATCCGTTCAGGCTGATCGAACCTTATCTTCGCAACTTCGTTCGTAAGCGTATCAACAATGGTTACACTGCCCTCAGGATCAACATCCGCACGAGGCTCTCCTTCATCAGCGCTAAGGATGTATCGGCCATCAGAAGTAAAGGTAACCATGTCCGGCTGAACGCCTGACTCATAGGTATGGATCAGATTCCCCTCGTAATCCAACACAACAATCTTCCCTGGCTTCGCAGGATCAGCTTCCTGCACAGCTGCCGCAATTCGATCTGCAGCCGTGTTCACATCCACGCTTGTCAGATCACCGTAAGTAAAGCTGCTGTCGTTAACCAGCTCCTCGATCCGAATCTGCTTCTCTCTTTGAAGCTCGCCGCTTGCCTGCAGCGTCACGACATCAAGGCTCGCTGGAGTGGATGAACCATTGACCAGATAGAACTTCCCGTTGTCCTTATTGTATTTGACAATCTCTGCGACACCGCCGTCTTTGCTTGACGCGCCGACCGCATAATGAGCAATCTCCTCAACCTTAATCTTATCTTCTAACGGTTGTGTCGATTGTCGGTTTACCTTGAGTTGTACATGAGCCTTTGCTGTATGTGCCGGCTCTGCCGCATCTTGTACGATAAGCTCAACATCATAAGCTTTTTCTGAGGCTTGCTCTGGCATTCCGGTTATCTCGCCGGTGGAAGAATGGATGCTAAGCCCTGCTGGCAACCCTGCGGCGGCATAAGCATAAGGTGCTTGTCCACCATATACAGCCATCGTGACAGAATACGGCGCACCTGCCGTAGCATTCGGGAGAGCTAGTGTCGAGATCCCAAGCTCCGCTGCAGCCGTGTCGGCCTGCACGCTTTGTTCTGCTGCATTGTCAAAGGATACTGATTTCTCCTCCGCCGCATAGATCGCCCCGCCCGAAAAAAGCACGGCTGCAGCCATTTCCACTGCCAACAATAATGCAAGAACTTGCTTACCTCTTTGGTTCAAGTCGATTCCTCCTACTCATCCTTTGTTATGAATGATTGTAGGATGGAAATGTTTTCATTGTCTTAACTAAATTCAATCCTTTTGTAAAATCCATCAAGATTATGTAAATCTACGCCACCATCCCGTTCGGCTGTGTACATTCCATTTTAGAATATTTTTCTTGCTCTGCATTTCCGGCACCCCTTATACAGGACGGAATCAAGCTCGGCATCTGGCTATTTGGCGGATATGCCTTTCAGACCATTGGACTATTGTATACCACAACTACAAACACCGGATTTATCACAGGACTAAGCGTTGTGCTCGTTCCGTTCTTTATGGTGCTGCTGGCGAAGGAGCGCCTTCAGGGACAAACATGGATCGCCGCTCTGCTGGCCCTGCTCGGCCTGTACCTGCTGACCTTCAACGGTCAAGGCTTCCATTGGAACCTCGGTGACGTCTTGGTCCTTCTATGTGCTGTCTGCTTTGCTTTGCATATCGCCTTAACCGGCCGTTACGCGAAGCTGCATGATACGATAGCTCTTGTTACCATGCAATTTGCTGTGGTTGGTGTGCTTGCCTTGTTCAGCTCTTTGTTGCTGGAGCCAATCATGCTGCCTGCAGAGCTGTTCGCCGCCGTGCTCGCGCCTAAGGTCTGGTTCGCCTTGCTTGTATCCATTGGACTGTCCACTGGCTTCGGCTTCTGGGCACAGACTTGGAGCCAGCAGTATACTTCACCTACCCGTGTAGCCATTATATTTGCCATGGAGCCTGTATTCGCTGCGATTACAGGTGTCGCTTTTGCCAACGAGAAGCTTGGCCAGCTTGCGCTGTGGAGCTCTATGTGCATCTTTCTCAGCATGATTATCGCAGAGTGGAAATGGCGGCCTCGTGAAGTTCATTAAATGAGGTATAATAGAGAAGCTGGATAGGCTTCGATATGAAATAGAGATCAACTGAGGAGAGAACAATCATGTACAAATTAATTGCCATTGATATTGATGATACACTCATTACTGATGAGAAGCAGGTAACGGAAGGAACGAAGCGAGCGTTGGAGCTTGCCATGGCTCAAGGCGTCCATGTCACACTCGCTACAGGGCGCATGTATGCCTCCGCTCGCAAGATTGCATTGCAGACTGGGCTCAATGTGCCGCTGATAACCTATCAAGGGTCTTTGATTAAAAATGTAATGGATGGCCATGTGCTGCTGGAGCGCTCGGTTCCTCGCGATGCCGCCTTGAAGCTGCTTCAGTTCTGCAAGGATAATCAGATTCATCTGCAGCTGTATGTTGAGGATGAGCTGTACGCTGCTGAGGAAAATGAGAAGCTGATCGGCTACTGCCAGCTTAATAATATAGATTATAAGATCGAACCCGACTTCGACAAGCTGCTTGAGAAGCCTTCTACGAAGATGCTCATGATCGATGAGCCGGCTAGACTTGATGCGATCGCCCCACAGTTGAAAGAACTCTTGGGCACGGATGTTCATATTACGAAGTCAAAGCCTCACTTCCTAGAGGTGACGCATCATGAAGGCACAAAGGGCTTTGCTCTGCGCTACCTAGCTGACCACTTTGGCTGTACGATGGAAGAGACTATTGGGATCGGAGATTCGTGGAATGACCATGATCTTGTAGAATCCGCAGGTCTTGGCGTTGCAATGGGCAATGCTGTCGACTCTTTAAAGACTATTGCCGACTATATCACGGTATCCAATAACGAGGAAGGCGTACGTCACGTCATTGAGAAGTTCGTCCTTCAGCCACATCATGTATAAAGGCTGCTTATGCCGCTAACGATGTGTCTCGTGCAAGATTCATCATCTTAGCCCACTGCAGCATGCTCCACCCTTTATCTATGAAAAAGCAGCCATGGCGGTTGTGAACTGCACCCCAATTGTTAGACACCATCTAGCGATTGGAGGTGCAGTTCAGTTGGTCGTACAACTGTCATGGCTGCTTATGTACGAGGACTGCTAGATAGTTCTCAGTTGAAGGATTCAATCAATGCAGAGCTTCGCTTTTAACATAAATCACTCTATCCCTCACCATTCATTGAAGCATTGCACCATTAAATAGATAGATCACCTTTGCGACTTCGGCTCTTGTAGCTGCGCCTTTTCCATCGAACCGCTTCCCTAGCTTCTTCCTAAAAGACGCATTAAAACGAAATAAAAATTAAAAAACTGTATTGCATTGTGCAAGCCTATCTTTATGTACATACACAAGCCCAAGCTTCTATTCAATAGACGCTTAGCAGAAGCTCGTAGAGCTCCTCCTTCTCGATCTGCTTAGGGTTATTATCCATCCTACCTTTGGTATACGCTTTATCGACGATCTGAGCTAATCCATCCAGCGGGACGTCATAATCACGGAGACGCCTTGCAAAGCCTGCCTTCTTATATATTTGATCGATTACTGCTGCCACTTCCTCGATGGATGCCACTCCAAATGCTGTTAGCAGCTGTTCTTTCTCAATCAGCATCTCCTCATTCCATTGCATCATCTTGCCAAGCGTCATGCTTGCCGCAAGCCCATGCTCGATTCCATACAACAATGTAATCGGGTAAGAGATGGAATGACAAGCCGTCGTTCTCGTATTACTGAACGCTAATCCGGCCATAAAGCTACCCAGCGCGACCTCCTTTCGAACCTCAAGATTGTGAGGTTCAACCGGAAGCTTAGCCAGATTCGATACAAGACCTCGAATCGCTCGCAGCGCATACTGTCTCGATATCTCATTCGTGTTTTTAGACCAATAGGCTTCTGTTGCATGGCAGATGGCATCAAGCCCTGATATGACACTTGTGCGAATAGGCAGACTGAGCGTTAGCAAGGGATCGATAATCGCAGCCCAAGCGAACAGGCTGCTGCCGTCAACTGAATACTTTAGTTCACAGCTCTTGTCCCAGATCGTTGCCCATGGTGTAACCTCTGAACCTGTTCCTGCTGTTGTAGGCAAGGCAATCCAGCGGCAAATCTGTTTATTGGTCAGATATGCGCGTGAATGGATAGCCTCTCGAAGCTCCTCCACATGCTTAAAATGCAAACCTCTGAAGCCAGCAATCGACTTCCCTAGATCAAGCACGCTGCCACCTCCAACTGCAATAACCACGTCAAAAGCGATGGCTGCCGTTGCCTGCAGCAATGCAAACAGGTCCGTTACATCGGGATTCGCGATGTCGACCTCATAAGTAAAGGTCTGTTTTTGATCGAGTTGCAGCATCAGCCTACCGTACTCTGCCGTTTGGTTGAAATCCCCTCCTCGTGTAATGAGCAGGATATTGTCGATCGTCTGTTGGTCAGCATGAATAATCGCTGACAAATGTTCCATTGCCCCAATGCCAAAATACGTCTCTACTGGATTATAGAATCTATCCATTACAGCTTGCTCCTGTTGTGACAGAACGCATAGATGGCATCTCTCCCTGTGCCAATCGTTGATTAATATGATCAATTACTTCTAATAGTCCGCCTATTGAATCAATCGTATAATGTGCTCCAGCCTGTGCAAACTTGGTTCGCACAGCTGACATGCGAGCTTGCCGCTCTTCTTCATTTAGCGCTGACATTTGCTGTTCGGTTAGACCAAATTCACTGCCGCCAAAGACAACCCCCACGCTCCACATTCCCGCATTCAAGCCTTCTTGAATATCACTGATCGTATCTCCAATTTTCACACATGCTGTCAATGGAAATACTTGCAGCGCAATCGCATTTTGATAGCACATATAAGGTGCTGGGCGCCCAGCAGGCACCTCATCTGAAGCAATCATGTAATCTGGCTTATAGCCCTGCTCTTCTGCAGCTCTCGTTACTATACTCATCATCTCAGAGGTATAGCCTGTTGTAGAGCCGATCTTAATGCCTCTGCTTCGAAGTTCGCCCATGAGTTCTTGCACGCCTGGAATAAGCGAGGTATAAGCAGGAAGCACCTGCATAAGCATCGGCTCGAAGCTTGCATACAGTTTGTCAACATCTCGTTCATCTGGCAGCCGCCCGAACTTCTCCAGCCATTGTTGTTGAACCCCCTCCAATTGAAGCAAGACGCGAATATGATCTTTTTTCTTCATGCCCATCGGACCTCGAACCTCATCTTCAGTCACGATGATTCCATGCTGCTCAAAGGATTGAATAAAGGCAGCCAGCGGTGCAAAGCATCCATAATCCACTGTCGTTCCCGCCCAATCAAAGACAACGGCATTCACTTTTTGAATATAGTTATCACTCATTACTTGTTCATTCCCCTCCATATGCTTAAAAACATTGTTAATATAGCACAAACATTCATTTGCATTCAATATAATGCGCGTTATTTTAAGTTTATTTGCAATTAATTATGGTTTGTAATGAAAAGGGCAATAAAAAAGCCCCTATTCCTGCATAGCAGTTATAGAGGCGTATAGCTCGTATGGGTATTTTTCAATTGTCATAGGGCTGACTTAGGCGTGTAGGCGACATTCATGCCTGAATCCCTATACATTTTTACGATATCTTCATTAATGGTAGCGTCCGTTATAATCATATCCACCTGATCAAGCGGGCATACATTCATATAGGATACCTTTTCAAATTTGCTAGAATCAGCCACGACATTCTTCTTGCGCGCGCTTGCCATCATCGCTTTGATAATATCAATCTCATGGATGCGGAAGTCTGTCAAGCCTTTGTCCACGGATATGGCATTGATCGAGATAAACACTTGATCGATATTGTAGCTGGTGATGTCCTCCTCGCACTTTTTCCCATACAGTGCGTATTCTTCATGATCTAGAATTCCTCCAGGGACAATGACCGTAAATCCTGGCTTACTGGAAAAATGCTCAATAATACGAAGTCCGTTGGAGATAATGGTCAGACGTTCAAAGTTCTCGGACAGCTTCTTCGCGATCTCTAGATTCGTGGTGCCCGCATTGAGTGCAATAGCCTGCCCTTCCTGCACATATTCACAAGCAAGCTGAGCAAGCTCCAGCTTCTTGTCCTTATTCTTGGTCTCTCTATAGGTAAAAGCGTTACGATCACCGTGGTCGGTTGGAAGTATGGCTCCTCCGTGCACCCGCTTAAGCAGATGCTTGCTCTCCATGTATTCCAAGTCTCGTCTAACCGTATCAATAGATACGTTCAATACTTGCACAAGCTCGGTTACCTTTACGGACTCATTTTGCTTTAAGATCTCTTGAATTTTTTTATATCGTTCTTCCTGCAGCATCGTTAACACCCACTCTCGAAGATCGTTCCGTTCTTTTTTCACTATCATTATACAAATGTAGTGGGACCAGTCAAGCTTGCTGCTTCAAATAGCGTTCTATTGCTGTCTCTATCTCGCGATTGGACCGTACAACCACACATATGCCCTGGCAGCGTGAAGACAGCTCCAAGATCTCTTGCATAAGCTCCTTATCGAACTTTCGGTTCCATACCACAAGCATCTCATATAAATTGCGCAGCGTTTGCTTATAGTTGGCCTGCTCCCATCCCAGACGTGTCCGTACAAAACGGCGAAGCACGCGATAATCCCGAACCAAGGCATGAGGCTGAATGATAAAGATCAGATCCGCTTCTGTAAAGCTTTCTTGCCCCCACTTATGATGCACGCCCTCAATAATCCACTCCGCCTTGTTGACGATGTCGTTGAGCTTAGCATCTCTCACGTCTTGAGGATATCGCTTGTTCGCTTCCTCTCGGTCCCACACAAGATTGTCTGTCTCGATGTATGGAATACGATATTTTATCGACAGTTTGCGTGCGATATAAGACTTTCCGCTGCCGCATGAACCAATGATTCTTACTCTCATCCTCATCACTCGCTCTAATCTGTATCGGAAGAATCGTCTCCTATGTACTCATTGCCAAAATACATGAGTAGGCACAACCATTAGCACCTTGCCCACAATACGATCTTTCTCAAGAAAAGGAGTTGGCCACATATGCGAATCATAGCTGATGTTGCGGTTGTCACCAAGCACAAAGTAGTGATCCTCTGGCACTTCTACAGGACCATACAGGTAGCGTATCTCTTCATTCAGATAAGGCTCGTCGATGACCTCTCCATTGCGATACAGCAAACCGTCCTTTACCTGAATAACATCGTGAGGCAGACCAATCACACGCTTGACATATTTCTCTTTCTCTTTCTCTGGCACAGGAGGATGAAAGACAACGAGATCATTATAATCGATATCTGTCAGCCATATTAATTTTTCTACGAATACATGATCATTGACCTCAATCGTGGGGATCATCGACCCTGTCGGAACCTTCATCGCTTCAGCCACATACGTCCTGAATCCAAGCGTAATGATTACAGCAATGACAAGGCTTGGTATCCATTGCTTTAAAGTCTTCATTGTAATTCCTCCTCTGCGGGGCCGGCAACTGCTCTTGCATTCATTTGTTGTATCCTCTCTCTTCTCGCTCGGTTTCGATCTTGGCGAACATATCGCAGCAGTTCCAATTGATTAATCAATATCATAATGAGCAGGGTAATAATAATTGAGAGTGCTGTCATAACACTTATTGAAGCATTGGGGTCCAATCCATACATCCATAGAAAGAAGCTCTCGATGACGATAAATATTATAACACTAAGGCCTGCTTTCATCTCATCCTCTTCTCCTTCCCATGTGAAGAACTTTAAAGAAAAAGAGATCTAGTTGGTGTGGCCTAGATCTCTCAGGTGGGCTTGCGGATAATCGCACGATACACAAATACAGGCAATGCCGTCTGGCGGCGCCATCTTGAAGCTTGGCCTTTAGCTGGGGGAACGGTGAGCAGTCGATACAGCCATTCCAGGTTCAACTGCTTCCATACCTTTGGCGTTTCTTTTACCTTACCTGATAATACATCAAGGCTCCCTCCAACTCCAAATACTAATTTGACATCGGCTAGTGCTTCCTTATGGCGTGAGATCCACTTGTCCGAGTAAGGAGCTCCCATCGCTACGATCAGTATATTGGGTTTGGATGATTGAATATCCGAAAGGATCGCAGTCTCTTCCTCAGAGGCAAAGAAGCCATGATGTCTGCCTGCTATGCGAATACGTGGAAAATGCTGTTGAACATGCGCAACCGCCTGTGCATTGCTCTCTTCGTCTGCACCTAAAAAGTAGAACCCCCACTGCTGTTGATTGCCGCTCGCAAGCAGCTTGAGCAGCAGCTCGTATCCCGTGACACGCTCTGCAATTGGATTCCCTAGCCTTTTGGATGCATATAGAATACCTACTCCGTCAGGCGTAACCCAATCGGCTTCCTTCACGATCTGCTGTACTTCCTTATCTCGCTGACAGCGAATCGCAATCTCCGGATTGACCGTAATCAAGTGAAGAAGCGATGCCTGCTGGTCCTCTATATGGTTACTTAATCGGTCAACCGTCTCCTGCATCGTACACTTGGAGAATGGGATCCCAAGGATAGATACCGTTTCTTGCATCTTGTTGCCACCTGCCTCTAGTCAGTTATTCTGCCTTATTCGATGATTTCTTGCCGACGGCAATCCATCTGCATCATTATCCTCAAATACAAACTCAACATTTTAACATCATCATACCATGACCTATCACCCAATGCTATTTACGAACCACATAAAAGTTAAAGCCCTATAACATTTACTCGCAGTTAAACCTCCGTATCCTATACAATCGGCTTTCTAGCTCTAATAGCCCTCACGATATAATAAGTTGCGACTCCTAGCACTAAGAGCATAATCTCGATAATAGGAAAGCCTTGAACAACCGCAAAATCTGCATGGTTCTTTAATTGTTCTACCTCTTTGTAGCTATTCATGACGTCAGGCGTATAATCGACCGTTTGATAGAATTCAGAAATAATTTGAAATACATAGTAGATTGCGAGAAATGCCCCTCCAACCGACAGCGAAAACAAAAACGATCTCATAACGCGAAATTGCCTCTCCTTCTTATAGTCATATTGTATTGACTCTGCTATTCACAGTGATAGCCTGCACATGTAGAATGAACGCTCACAATTCGGATCCGTTGATCATCCCTCCTCATATATCTCTTTTTACAGATCCACCAAGAAATTGTACCGTATATTGGAAGTTGATTGCAATGAAAGCCTATGTCTTGTTTTGTCGACATATAAGAGCTTTCGTCTATCCTTAATGACCCGCACTTTCATATTTAACCAGCCCTCTTTGGAAGATATAAATAGAAGCGAGCATCGCATAGATCACGACAAGCGGAGCCAGCCACCCATAATACTCCCAGCCTGATTTGCCAAATAAGAAAGCCGCCGGAAAGAAGCTGATAAAGGCATAAGGAGCCACAAACATTTACAGCCATCTTCTCTTGGTGGTTCGGCTTAAATAAATGCTTAATGGAATTATATTACATCAACATGGCCTTTTATTACTTTGTTGAGCGTGGTTAAAAGAATAGTCATTCGCATAACCACACTTCTCATCTATTGAATAGTCTATACAGACTGAATAGAAGCGGAGGAGTGATTTCTGTGAGTATATTCAAGGCCATACTGAGCGGAAGAAATGAGGTACCTCCTGTTCGAACGATCGCAAGCGGTAACGCAGTCTTTCGTACAAATCGTGCAGGCAATCGCTTAACTTTTCGATTAGTAGTCCGTAATATTTCTCAAGTGACTCAAGCACATATCCATCTGGGGCGCAGAGATCAGAATGGTCCTGTCGTCGCATTTTTGTTCGGTCTTTCCAAATTCGGGATTACAGTAAGACGAGGAGTAGTACAAGGAACGCTTACAAACCAAGACCTCGTTGGACCACTGCAAGGCAAAACTATTCAGGATCTTATTCGTGAAATAAAGAGAGGCAATACCTACGTCAATGTTCATACTACTCGTTTTCCAGCCGGAGAGATTCGAGGTCAGATTAAGCGACAATAATGATCTTATCAAGCTTATATGAACGGTCCTTATATGGATGCGCTCCCCTTGTGGTCGACAGTGAATAACGAACCATGCAAGGGGGGCTGCATGCCTACAATTGCTTTTAATTGAGAAACATATCAACTAAGACAAAACGGCCTCAGCCCAGAAAAATTCAGGACCAAAGCCGCTCTCATTAATTTCTATTTGTTGTACTGCTTATAACCATCAAGAACTGGCACTGCACAACAATCGGCGAAGCTCATTTACCGTCTCAACGATATGGGCTGCTCCAGCAGTTTCAAGCTCCTGCTTGCTTCCATAGCCGAACTCCACACCTACGGACTGCATATGATTGAGATTCGCGCCGATGATATCATGCTTTCGGTCCCCAATCATCACTGTCCGACCAACTTCCAAATTCTGCTCTTTCACAATATGCTCAATAATCTCCCCTTTAGCTAAACGGGTTCCGTCCAAATTGCTTCCACAAACAAAGCGAAAGTAGGAGTCTATATCAAAGTAGCGTAGAATTCGCTCCGCAAATACCGTTGGCTTGGATGTGGCGACATACAGCACTTTTTCCTCTAGACGCAGCTGTACGAGCAGCTCTTTTATCCCATCATACAGTTCATTTTCATATATTCCATGTTCGCTAAAGTATTCTCGGTAGTAGCCAATCGCTTGCTGAGCCTGCTCGTTTGAAAAAGAATACAGCTCCTGAAATGACTGCATCAGCGGCGGTCCGATAAATGGTTCAAGCTGATCAAGGTCGTCAACGGCTATGCCCATTCTCTGAAGCGCATACTGCACAGATTTGGTTATGCCTAGCTTCGGGTCTGTTAACGTACCATCTAAATCAAATAACACATTTGTGTAATGCACAGTGCCATTCCCTCTTTCTCACTTCTTGTCATAAACAGAACCTAATATCTACACGCTTGACTGTGCTCTGCCACCCCTTATCAGCCTGCCTGTAATGATTGCCAGCAGGACAAGCACGGGGGCAATGAAGCTCGTCTCCCACACATCATGTCGAAGCTCTCCGGCTTTCTCCCACAGCGTTAATGCGCGTCCATCTTCCTCGACAGCTGACCAATGAAATAGAAGATGATCCACCACTAGATCCACGTAGGACAAGCCTAAGTAAAGCATAAAGACAATGATGGATATCCAATAGATCTCGAACCACGTAATCACACGCAACCTTATTTTTCGCAACACGATCTTCCTTCCACCATCCCTGCATCCCTAATGCACGGCTGGCCGCTACATCATGAATCGGATGATCGCCTACAAATATCGTTTCTTCTGCCATTACGTTGAGCTTCTTTAACGCTCGCTCAAAAATCTTGGGATCTGGCTTCCGCAAACCTTCATTCTCAGATATAAGAATAGCGTCAAAGTATTCCTTGATGCCTAGCGCTTCGATGTTATTCATTTGGAAGCGATCGAAGCCATTTGTAATCATGCCTAGCTTCAAATCATTATTCTTTAGCAGCTGCAGCAACTCGTGAAGGATAGGAAAGCCTCTAGGCGATCATATTGATCCTCTACAAATGAAAGCAGCGAAGCATCTCGATCAAGCAGTGTGCCATCCAAATCAAACAATATGCCTTAGATGGTCATCTAAACCTCCTCCAGCATACAAAACTTGAGCGAGTGCAGCAGATGGACGCAGCGTACAGCGACTAGTTTATACGATTATACTTCTCCTTCATCGACTCGCTGTTCTTCTATTAGGCGGTGGATTTCCGTTAACATATAACGTGCGAAGGAGGTCGCCTGCTCCTTATCCAGTGAAAGCTGATCCTCTCCATGGTCATAGGCATGCAGGCAATCCTTGATTAAGCCATGATAGATGTCTTGCACATGAACAATTCCCCATTGACCGCCTTCTCGCTTGGATGATACCGCCCCGTCTTGCAAGTACTGCAGTACCCTGCAAAGATTTAGAACGATGTACACAGGCTCGGTCACAATCTCCGTTGCTGCATGTTCGATATCGTAGATGAGCGCATCCACATAAGCTTCTCTTGGCACAGAATCTGAGAAGTGCAGCAGAGGCTCTCCATATAGGCACATGCCTCGTTCAAGCGCAACCATCACATGTGCAGCCAAGTCCTGATCCACGCCAGGTCCACAGCGGTAGCCCGGTTCATTCTCATAGCGTCCGCGATGATAGGCCGAGTAATGAAGTTCATAGGGCAGCGGATGTTGAAATGGCCTTAATGCCTGCTCGTGTACGACACTGAATTCAAAGCCGCGATGACCTTCCATTCCTTGCTCGACTTCAAGTACCCTCTCCACAATGGTCCGTGCCATGGTCGATGTCAACGGCTGCTTCACCACGATTAATAGATCGATATCGCTGCCTTCAGGATGATAGCAGCCCATGGCAAGAGAGCCATGCAGGTAGATCCCTGTAAGCATATCCTTCATTACAGACTGAAGCATATGTACAACTTGTGTGATTTCATTCGGAATCATCATGGCAGCGGCAAAGGAGTAATGGAGAATTGATCAGGACGGTCCAGCAGATAGCCTTTAATAAAATATTGATTGTGCTTATACTCCTCTTGAATGATCGTCTGTCCCGACTTTATCTCATAGCGATAAGGTTCCTCAGATCCGACTACGCCTGCAGCAATCAGCATGCCATCCAGCGTAATGAAATGCAGTCCTTCCTTGATGCTTGGTGCAGACACGTTTTTAAGTGGAAAAGTCAAGGTATCCATCCTTAACTTATAGCCTTCTTGATCCTCTTCATAGACGGCATACCCACTCATTGCTTCGCTATGCTGATAGTCATAGGAAAAAGCATAAATATCGTACCTTCCAATTCGCTTCTGTGCTTGTATCGTGAAGCCGGTTAGATGGCGTTTGCCGCCAGCACTGTCAATAGCTCGAGCCAGAATATGAGCGGGGATTGTTTCCTGTGTTAATGTTGAATCATCCGCACGATACACTAATATAAGAATGATACCTGCAGCAATGCATATGCCCCCAAGAATGACTCTCAAGCTTAATCCTTTAAGAAAGCTCATCATCAGCTCCCTTTCCTCCAAATTTATTATTTGTTGCTCTTTGTTATATCAATTAATCGGTAGACGGCCTGTTCAATATCTTTGCTCGCTTTGATCTGTGCCTTTAGCAGCATCGTAACATAAAGAAGCCATGCTCCCATAAGGAGCAAAATGATTATAAATACTATTTCCATTTTCAAAAATCACCCGTTTGTCTTAGAGCGTTTAATCCCTAAGCTTATTCTTATTCATCGAGAAACAATGGTGAAATGATGCGGTATAGCGATGCTGCACAGCCGGCATAGCTATCGAGTAGGAATTGCAATCCGGAATGGTCAACGGAATATGACTTGGAAGAAGATAACGTTAAATCATGGAGGACATTGTATATTGTATAATGATCGCGAACGCTGCCAATACCATGGCAACTAGTGTTGAGCTAAGCACCACTCTTCGACTGAGCATGCTCACCGTACCCGAACGATCAAATTTGCGATAACCAGCATAAATCATGAGGCCTGCAAAAATAGAGCCTACCCATAATGCAATTCCCGTCGTGGTGACGAGCTGCTCCCATGCGAATATCCAACAGTACAATATGCCAACATGGATGATAAGTACGGTTGCTGAACCTAATGTTAAGATATGTTTAAGCATCATCATCCCTCCAAGAATAGATTATACAATCATTCTTGGAGGAATTGGAATTTTTTTATCGGGTAGTGGTTACTCAATAGTGCCTGTCCGTACCAGTCTAATGTTCACATTGGTCTTGAACGCTGCCTTAGGAAACATATCTCTCCATTGATCCTTCGTCAAGCCTGAATGGCGAACGGAGCTGCGATAGATCTCGCCAAATCCAACAGGATCAGAACCTAATTGCTGGAGATGCTCGAAGAAAGCAAGCAGTTCCTGCTCCAAGTGTGACTTCATCTCCCGCTCCAGCAGATCGATAGCGCCCGGTATGGAAAAGTGGTAATCTGCCGAGATTTCTTGAAGCTCCGAATCCATCTTGACGTTGACTTCAAATTGAAGGTCTTTGGCAGACACCAGCTTAACTGACGTAGAAAAATTAAGGTTTCGCAGATCCACCTTAACGGTCGGTGTACGTTGAGTGTCATGCTTGATATATTTGCTAAGCCCATCCTTCTTCATCACAATCTGTAAAGAGGATGGCTTGATCTTGTTGCTCACTAGCGTCAGATAGGAAGACTCCTTAGCCGAGATTTCTCCAACCATTCTATCGTCTCGGAAGACTGCAGATCCTTTCACATTCAAGAGGCTACCTTTACGCTCGATGATGGGAAGAGCTGGATCTATTCCCACGCTGTAGAAGCGTTTGCGAAAGTAGTGGATGGTTGAGGGCATCAGCCAGCCTAGTTCGATATTCTGATCAATCATTTCCCCAAGATACAGCCCCACATTAGGGAAATGCGTATATTTGTAATGCAGCAAATCCTCAGATGATTCGTTGCTAACCATCAAATAAACCATATCCCCAAAGGCAGGATCACGGCTTAACGTATCCGCGATATTCATAATCCCCTCCTTCGCCAGCCCCCGGTCATAGATGATGCTTCGAACTTGTCCGCTCACTAGCTTTCTTGACACTTCACGATCAAATTTGTCTTTTGCTCCTTTACTGGTATCGGCCGTTACACTGAGAACTTGCGAGGCTTCTGTCGCTTCTGGAAGAGCTGCGAGCAATACGGTCGTAACGACCATCTCTTCGTCATTCTTTTTATCAAATCCCATTGCTACACTTATGGAAAGTCGCTCAAGTATAACTGAGCTGTCAAAGCATCCTGTGAGGAAGATGCAGCAAACAAGAAGGAGAAGGCACAGTTTACGAAAAGTCATTCCGCAGCCCCTTTCTTATCGGATTGATCACGTATCCCCAAGATTAAAGTTTGAAACAAGAACAAGACAACAGGATATAAAAAAACAACAAATAGTGCGCATCTTCCGGTAAACGTGCTAAGCATATGGATATGTTCTCGGTCTTGGGATATCAATGAGCCAATAAAGATCACGAAGCATATGATTGGCGTCATCATTCGCTGCTTCCACCCCATCATACGCTTGAACCCTCTGCCCAGCACCCATATATAGATCATGAGTCCAGGGATGACAACGAACATCCATACGGAAGAAGCGATATACTCTAGTCGTTCAAGAAAAGGGAACTTGACGATCTTAAGCATGCTGGTCGAGGCCCAAATTGATCGAGTCAGTTGACCTTTACTAAAGTAGACAATGCCCATAATCATCATAAAAAGATAAATGATATTAGAAAACAACAAGCTGTACTGCGCATATTTCGCCCCATTGGACTTGTCCTTGATATAGGGGTAAATGTAAAAAATGCTTTCGAAGCCGCTGATTGTCAGCCCCATGCTGATCGTCCCTTTCATAATGGCCCAAGGGGATGTTTCTCCAATCGGAAGCAGATGGCTCCAAGAAGCGTATTTTATCGGTGAAATATACAGTGTCCCTATAAAGAAAAGGATAACGAAAAAACTGATCGTGCTTAATCCGGCAATTAAGCGAATCCCCCCCGTAATCCCATACCAGGCCAGCAGAAGCAGCGTCATCGACAAAACCCATGTCGGGAAGGTAGGAAATATCCATGATTGGATAAGCTCAATGTAGGTTCGAACAATGGTGACAGATACCATAACGTAATACACCATCATCACCATGCTTAATCCATTTCCAATCCATCGACCGAACAAATGCTGATGGATGCCGTACAAGTCTGCTGATTCATGCTTCGATAAAATCCAAAACATCAACCCTACCACGATATGGGATACGATGCCTGCAACAATCACGGAGATCCACGCATCGTGATCCGAGTGCATCCCAACAATGCGTTGAAAGCCAAAGATCCCGACACCGATCTGCCCGCTTGAAATGAGAAACAGCAGCATGTACGCTTGAAACATATTTTGGGGCTTAGGCATTACATCGGCTTTCATGTCGGACCATCCTTTCGCTATTCTTTAATCATCGATGTCACTGCTTGATGTGGAGCTTGAAATGGCTGAACTTCCTGCGCCTTCATTCTTTGTATACATTGTTTGTGCCGTGTGATACGACTTCGGAGTGAGCAGAAGATCATTGATGAGATCCTTCACTCGGAAAGGATACATCGGAAACAGATAGGGTCTGCCCACGCTCGTTAATTTGAATAGATGAATGGTAAAGGCCACCATCAACACGACAATCCCAAGGAACCCCCACAGACTTGCCATGATGATCAGGGGAAAACGTATTAAGCGTATGCTCGAGCTCATGAGATAGTTCGGTACGGTAAACGATCCAAGTGCTGCCAGTGCCACAATCATAATGAGAATATTGCTCGTAAAGCCAGCCTGTACAGCGGCCTGACCGATAACAATACCCCCAACGATCCCCATCGTCTGCCCGACCTTTGTTGGCAGTCTGACCCCTGCTTCACGCACCAGTTCCATAATAATCTCAAGCAGAAGCGCTTCTAGAAACGGAGGAAAAGGAACCTTGGAACGAGATTCAATCAATGGCAGCAGAAGCTGTGTTGGAATCACCTCATAATGGAAGGTAAGCGCGGCTACATAAAATGGTGTAAAGAACAAAGAGATAAATAAAGCAAACAAGCGGAGCAGGCGCAGGAACAATCCTATTCCCCAGCCTGAGTATCGATCCTCTACGGAGAAAAACATATCAGCAAAGGTGCTTGGACAGATCAGCACTTGGGAATCGCCATCGACAAAAATGATCGTTTTCCCTTCCAACAGCGCTTGAACAGCACGATCGGGCTTCTCGGACAACGTCATAAGCGGGAACAAGGTGTAGCGATTATCCTGAAGCATCGACAGCAGAATCGCGCTGCTATAGAGACCATCAACATGAATATGCGATAATCGCTCACGAATTCTGTCCAAATGCTCACCATCAACCGTGTCTTTAAGGTAAAACAAGCTTAATCTTGTTCGTGTCTTCTCCCCAATCTCCAGTTCCTCATTGGTCAAATTCGGATTCGTAATATAAGAACGCAGCAGTCCCGTGTTGACAGATATGGACTCCGTAAAACTAATGCTCGGCCCAAGGACGTGAGTCTCTACTAAAGATACGCCTGGCTTACGCGATGGCGGATTGCTTGCATTGCACAAGAGGCCTTCAATCATCGTTCCCGTCTCGTCTGATAGCGCTATCCACACCCAGCCTCGGAGCAGCCTGACGACAATATCATCCATATCATGCGCAGCTTCAATCTCTCCAATTGGCAGATGATCTTGAATGGCTGTTATCGTGAGCTCTTCCATGCCATAAGCGAGAGGCTCCAAGATGGACTCTTGCAGCTTGGACGTATCGATAACCCCAGAGATATAGCTTACCGCCAATCGAGGACCTAATTCACGCGTCACACAATCCGCGCTGTTATTAAGCATAGTTGACAACTCTGTTCTGATCTTTGCTGCTAATGTCGTCATGTGTTCTCCCTCCTTGACCTGTAACAGGAATTATTCCCCTAAGCCATGCTTATCATGCGATCAAATGAGCATTCGTACACATATATAAGATGGCAAATAAACTCTCCACACGCTACAATAAAGGGACAACCTTGGAGTTAGGAGGTATACATATCTCAATTCACAACATACGTTCAAAGCTGCTTGGAACGGCCGCCATCTTGTTCTTGGTTATAGGCCTCGTGCTCGTTATTTATCCCAAGTGGTCTCAATATAACGAATATCAAAGAGAATTGCGGCTATTAACAGAATGGGGTGACTTTCCTGCAGCGACTGTATCAAGCCATCCCCTTACTACTTCTTCAGAGCCATCATCTCGTCCAACCAATACCTTTTCGCCAAAAATAATTGATGGACACGCTGTATACGGCACGGTTAACATTCCCAAGATTGATCTTCGAGAGCCTATGGTAGAAGGGGCAACGCAAGAATCGCTAAAGCTCGGTAGCGGCATTGTCGTACCAGACCGAATGCCTGGGGAAGTCGGGAACTTTGTGCTGGCAAGCCATCGCAGCCTGACCTTTGGCAGACACTACAACCGCTTGGATGAGCTCGAAGTTGGAGATTCCATTGATCTAGAGACATCAGATCAGATCCATACCTATACCGTTGAATCCAAGTTCATCGTCACCCCTGATGACATGTCGGTATTGGAGCAGAATGAAGAAGATTCAGAGTTGACCTTGATAACATGCGAACCGATCGATACGGCTACCCATCGACTTATCGTAAAAGCCAAAATGGAGAAAAAAACGAATTAAATCCTCTCTAACATCGTAGCAGCCAAGCTAAATAATCATGAAAAAAGGCAGCGGTCCTGTCGATATCGATTATCGACAAGACCGCTGCCTTGCTGTCATGAGATGTAGGAAGCCTATTTAGGAAAAGAAAGCTGATGCTGAAGAATATGAATTCCTATTTAACCATTCTATTCTTATCCTCTTGGCGTAAAGAAATTTTGTGTAAAGTAGGTTTCCATCTTCCCACCAAACGTTACCCCAACCCCTAATTGTGTGTAGTCACCCAAGATATTCTCTCGGTGCCCTTTGGAATTCATCCAGCCTTCATGGGCATAGATAGCGCTAGGCTGCCCGGCTGCAATGTTTTCCCCCGCTTTCATATATTTAATTTGGTCTGCTTTCATGCGGTCAAACGGGGATTTGCCATCTGGGTTCGCGTGGGCAAAGAAGTTCCTTTTGGACATGTCCACACTATGTTTTCTTGCTGTTCCAGCAATCTTGTCATTCCATTGCAGCGGCTTCTTTCCGCTGCGAACACGAACAGCATTCGTCAGATCCCACACTTGCTTCTCAAAGCTGCCCTGCAGCTCCTCGCTTGGCTCTCCGTAATAACCCATGAACGAGAGCTCTGTATTCTTCTCAATCAGTTGTATCGAGGTGGCCTTCTGCTGTTGATGGACATCATAGAATATGGTCGCGTATGCCCCGTCCACAAGATGCATACTGTAGTGATCTTTAGCGGTATTATAGTGATAGATGGTCCGGCCTTTCTTAATCTCGGTCAAAGAAGCGCCGTACGCTGCCTCCACCTCTTTTTTGGATGAGCCGAAGCCGATTCCACTCGCTGCTTGCCAATCCGCTGCATTCGTATACAGCGCAACGACCTTATCTTTGCGCACACCGACTTGAAGGTAGTGCTTGTAATCCTTATTGTAGATATACCAATCAAACCCATACTCACTAGCATCCACCCTCGCAGGCTTGCCGAGTGTATCGATAAGCTGCTGCTTGTTCATTCCAATCGATATCCCTTGAAATTGGGATGCCGCTTGTGCAGCAGACTTGACTTGCGATGCTACGCTTGTCCGATGATCAAGCTTCGCTGGCAGCGCACACGCTTGCAGGTTAGGAAGCAGTACTATAATGGCAAGCGAAGCGCTTATCACAACAGACAGTGAACGTATACTGCGTCTTGTGTTCCTCATCAACCTTCTCCCCTTCTATTACGAAATTGTCGAATGAGATGAACGTCCGGAAGCCCATGCTGATAAAAAATAAGCGCCGCCCTAGCGGCAGCGCAAATAACGCAAGATGATCGCGATTAGGGCAACCCGGCTGTCATCGCATCCTGAGATGCCTTAGACCCGTGGCTTTGCGTCCCCTGCTTTCGCTAGGGTTTGCCATTATCCAATTCTCGTAGTTAGTTATATCTATCGTATCATGTCCCTTGAATTCTGTCATGGCAATTTTATCGATCTTAAATTGAGAAATGATTGAGAGAATGATGATTAAATAGTTAGAATGTCCTACTTTTTCCTTTGTTTTAGCTGTCAAGATAAAGAAAGAGAGTTAGAATAGAAACATAGATCATGCCTATTCAACTTCCGACTGGAACATGTGAACGCTGAAGCACTGCGGGAGTTGTGCATGTTCAGATCGTTATCCTGTCTGAAGATAAGAATTGGAGGCTTACCCGAAGTGATGCGGTTACATACTTTGATTGTAGACGATGAGTGGCTAGCTTTGGAGAAAATGAAAATGCTGCTTGCAGATCAGCAGAATCCGAACCTATGCTTTGAGCAGGTGGAAGCATGCATACATCCGTCAAACGCCTTAGAACTTGCACAGCATATTCGGTTCGATGCCGCTTTTTTAGATATTGAAATGCCTGAAATCAACGGCTTAGAGCTGGCTTGGCAGCTCCTGCAGCTCCAGCCTGGGCTGCCTATTATTTTTCTAACCGCCTATCAGGAATATGCGGTGAAGGCCTTCGACATCCACGCGCTTGATTATTTGCTTAAGCCTGTGCATCCTGAGCGATTAGCGGTATCCCTTGATCGGCTTCACAGCTATATGCAAAATAAGCCGTCAAACAAGGACACGGAGCCGGCAAGTGTCATGCTGTGCTGCCTGCAGCGTTTGAATTATCACGATGCAAAGGGAGCTATTCAGCAATTTTCATGGAAAACCCAGAAGGCGCAAGAGCTGTTCGCTTATCTCCTGTACAACAAAAATAGAACCATACACAAGCAAAGCCTCATGGACCTGTTGTGGCCAAGCTACGATACGAAGCGTGCAACCGCACAGCTTCATACCGCCATCTATCATATTCGCAAGACCATTGAAAGAGCTGGACTCGATCTTAAGCTTGAATATAAAGACGAGGGTTATCGGGTAGTTGTAGGTGAGTTGACGTTTGATTTTGAGGAGTGGGAGCGTCAGGTGCGAAGCTTGCCTCAGATTGATGAAAAGAGCTTGGAGCAGCATCTTGATACGCTGCAAGCCTACACGGGGAATTTCCTCGAAGAGCATCATTACCCTTGGGCAGAATCAGAGTGGGAGCGGCTGCGGCTCCTGTGGCTGAAGCTTGCGGAAGACATTGCCGAACACTATATGGGGCAGGAACATTATACCGAAGCCCTCATTCTCAACCGAAAAATAATCGAGAGATTCCCGATAAGCGAGGAAGGTTACTTCCGACATATGCAGATTCATGCCCTGCTTCATCAGCCCCAGGAAGTGAAAAAGTACTACAACCAGCTTGAGCGTATGTGTCAAAATGAATTCGAAGACCTGCCAAGCGAGGACATTACCGCCTGGTATCGTGAATGGATGCTCCAGTTGAAGCAGGAGAGATAAATTCTGTTCGAGCATGCAGCCAAATTCAAGACAAACGAGGCTTGCTTAAAAGAAGCAAGCCCCTCTCTCATTCTATTCCGTTATAATGCTAAACGATACGGTAGTCCCCTGATGAAGTGCACTGTCAATCCGCAGCCCTTTGCCATACAATTGCTTCAAGCGGCGATCCGTATTACTCAAGCCAATTCCTTTCTGTGCATCACCATCTCCGTCAAGCAATTGAGCCGCCAGCTCTTTATCCATTCCAACACCATTATCTAAGATGTTAATGTGAAGTGCCTGCGCATCTTCTCTAATCACAATTCGTATTACTCCGCCTTGCGCCCTTTTCATAAGTCCATGACGAACAGCATTCTCTACTAATGGCTGGATGGTAAGCGGCGGCAGCAGCACTTCGGTTGAGAACTCAACGTCCCAGACAACCTCCAGTCGATCAGGGAAGCGTACCTGCTCTATGTACAAATAGGATCGAACAAGTTCCAACTCATGCTCAATTGAAACAAACTTCTCAGCATTCAATAAATCAAAGCTGTATCTCAAATATAAACTAAAAGCATCAATCATCCCATTCATCTTATCCAGGTCAATCGTACTGAGCGCTGTAATGGAATTAAGCGCATTGAATAGAAAATGAGGCTTTATCTGTGCCTGCAAATAAGCAGCCTCCATGCGCAAACGATCGTGCACAGACTGCTTCAAATCCGTCAGCGCCTGCACTCTTGATCGCAATTCCAAGGCATCGACGGGCTTCGTTACATAATCGTTGGCACCGGCCATGAAGCCAGAATGAATATCTTCGGGATTGCTGCGTGCCGTTAATAAAAGAATCGGCAGTTCTGACAGAGAGTAGCGCTTCCTGACCAAAGTTGTCATCTCGTAGCCGGACATCATGGGCATCATGACATCTGCAATGATTAGATCCCATTGTTTCTTATCTAACATCGCAATTGCTTCCGATCCACTCCAGGCTGTGTCGACAACATACTGAGCTGCAGGCAGCATATCAGCAAGCACCTTAAGATTTACATTATCATCATCGACAATTAAGATTTGACGCTTAAGCTTATGATGCATTTGATGCCGGAGAGAGATACTGCCAGAGCTGTCGTCCATCTGCTCGTTCGGCATGGAGGCAGCAACGTGAGGGGAAACAAGCCTGTTATCCTCCTGCACATCCATAGCTCTGGACAGCGGTAACGTAATTGAGAATACAGAACCTTCACCCACAGTAGATTGCACAAACAACGAACCACCATGCAATTCAACCATGTGCTTACAAATATTGAGTCCAAGACCTATTCCACCCACAGAGGCAATTCTGTTAACATCCCCTTGCTCATAAGCTCGAAACACCCTCCGCTGTAATTCTTCATCCATGCCCACCCCAGTATCTTCGACATAGATATAGGCCATCTCTTGATGAATTTCTGCGCGGACAGCAACCGTTCCCTCATCGGTAAACTTAATCGCATTGTGAACGAGATTAAACAGAATCTGAACAAGTCTTTTTTCATCTGCTTGTACGGGAGGAAATGAATCGGGAATAGCCATGATAAGTTGAATGGGCCTGCCCTTAATCATAAAGCGAAGCATATCCAGCACACCTGATGCCAAGGATTGTACACGCACCTGCTCCAGCTTCAGCAGCACCCTCCCTTCCCGAAGCTGCGTAAAGTCGAGCAGATCATTAATGATAAAGGACATCCGCTTGCCAACCGAGATGAGCATTTCTAAATTTTGAACATTCTCGCTTCGCAGTGAACCGCGTTCTTCCTCAAGGACATTTTGAGCAATATTGATTACACCATGAAGAGGTGTACGAAGCTCATGAGACGTATTGGCCAAAAACTCATCCTTCATCTTATCCGCTTGTTGCAGCTTGATCGCATCGTTTTTTGTTTGCTGCACCGTTCGCAAATATTGTCTAAACCAAAACACGGCAAATGCGATGAATGCCGCAAAAAAATCGATTGGATAGTACACATTCTCAATCAATCCTGCATTTTTCATTAATCCCCAAATCACGTTGGTCGAAAAAGCAGTAGCCACAAAAGCCAAGCTCAGCGCATCCTCATAATTGTTCATCACGGTACGGAACGTAACGACTGGAATATACAGAAATAACAAGGTATAAACAACATAGAAGGCAGGTATTGCCCATACGGAGTACTTGGCTGGAACGATTAAGACAAAGATCGCATAGAAGGTAATCACCCAAATAAAGTATCTCACAAATCTGCCTGTGGCATATTTCGGGAGAATCTCCCGAAGGCCAAGCATTAGGAACAAAGCAACCCCTAAATACGACCATTGAAACAATCGAATGAACCATTCATAGTGGAATGGAAGGAAATGAAACAGCAATCGATGATCGTCAACCAATGTAATCATGATGGCGAAGCATGCAGCTAGCCATAGATAGACTAATGACTTCTCACGCAACCCGACAACATATAAGACAATGCCGTAAATAATGTGAATCAATAGAAAAAAGCACATCAGCCATTGCATATTTGTCGATATCGTCTGCTCCGAGTTGACGGCTGCCTCGCTTCCAAACTTGATAGATTCAAGTATTCCTCCCTTTAATGTATCGTCATAGTTGGCGACGTGAACAACGAGATCGATCTCATCATTCTCTGTCGTAAAGGAGACCGTATATGGAACATTTCTGGAAATGTAATGCTCTTCAGCTATTGCGGGCTGGCCTGAATGTCCAATCCTTCTTCCGTCCACATATACTGCCGACGCAGACACAATTCCCGCCATCCGAAGCGCATAGGACTGCTGACGTTCAGCGTCGATCCGGATTCGCAAACGATAGGAAGCATATCCATTTGTACGATGGTCTTGTGGCGATAGTAGTGATGACCAGTCACTTGGCACTTGGATATAACTTCTTTCACTTCTTTGTTTTCTATATGCTTCGTCTATAGTGAGTGGATGATCCACAAGCAAGCTATTAGGATAAAACTCCCATTCCCCGTCAAGAGTAATGGAACGGTTTAACGCAAAGTCCCACTTGCTCAAGTCCAGAATTCCTTGAACAGCATGAGGATGATCAGGAGTCTTGTGATACGCTATCCATACAAAACGAATACTTGTCAGTATGAACAAAAACAATCCAGCAAGCATCATTATTTTTCGTTTCTTCATCATACATGATGGATTCGACAGGATTCGAGGAATTCCTTCGTCAACCATTCTATCCTCATGCTGGAAAATAAAGAAAGCTGATAACAGAACAATTCGTTATCAGCTTACAAGCCGCTCATTCCTATTCAGATCAAAGCAGCAGGTGAAGCCCAGATCCGTTCGACATGAATCAATTGCTTGTCTTCATAATCCAGCCTGTAGATATCAGGCATGGAGGTGCTTTTCCAAAATGCATATCCATATTGCTGGTCGTAATAGCTCAGCATGATCGCCATGATATTGCCATGCGTACCTATGGCGAAAGCTTGTCCTTGATACTGCGCCAGCAGCTCTTCAAGAATAGGGATGGAGCGCTGCTGAGCTTGTCTGGTTGTTTCCCCGCCCGCCATCGCGTAATCCCAATCTGAGAAAGATCGTTCAATGGCCTGCTCAAGCTCCTCCCATGGCGCTTTATAATCAAGACCTTTGATGGGCCTCTCTCTAAGCTCTTCATAAGCCTTCACAGGCATGCCCCGTTGATCCGCTATCGCTTGCACCGTCTGGATGGCTCTTGTATAAGAGCTTGAGACAACCGCAGCAAGTTCAACCTCCTTCAACAGCTCCGCAGCATGTTGAGCCATCCTAATGCCTTCCTCGGACAATCCCCGGGTGCGTTCTTCTCCGAACACAAAGAATGATTCTGCATGCCTGATCATATAGACATGGGTCAGCAATGTCAAACCTCCTCCCGAGGCCTGGCATGCTCGAAACGATGGATGCCAAAGTCCTGAATGGAGGATTGTAGAATCGCATCACGAAGCTGATGCAGATTCGGTGTAAAGCGCAGCTCGACATTCATGTCCATCAGCTGCTCCATAGCATTGGTGATCTTCACGGTTTCTATAGGCTCAACCGTGTCTTGTGATATGTAGTACCCCGCATAGGCATCGAACAATTCAAATGTATCCGCTGGGAGCTCATATCGATAGATCGCCGTATCACGCATTCTGTGGAACCAGTTGGTCTCTACTGTCACCACGATATCGGCATCCGTCTGCCCGAAGAAGCGAAGCTGATCTTCTTCTGTGATCCCCTCATGCTTCGTATAGACCAACCGTGGACAATTACGCGGAAAGTAAAATGTAAAGGCATGCTCTTCATCAATAGCCCATACGACAGGCGGCATATCCCTTCGATTCTCCTTTACTCTCGGATGAAAGATACGAATCTCGCTTTCTTCGCTGAAATGAAACAACCTCATGACTTGACCTCCTACTGATCAGTACTTCCGATTAGGAATACAGTCATCACCACTCTTAGCAAGATCATTATAATAAATAACCATAATGGGGTATGTTCACTGAATCTCCAGTGCATCTCACTCACCTTATCGCATGCGGGATAAGACTATCGTCTACCACAATTTCAGCTCTTTGTGCAGTATCACTTCATTTTCCAATTCATAGAAAGATTGTTCATACACTCTTCTGGCATTGTAATTATCGTTTCCTGTCAGCACTTTTATCGATTGGACCCCTTGCTTTTCCAATTCCTCCTCCAGCTTCTTAATGAGAGAGGTCCCAATGCGCTGCCCTCTTGCTTCTCTCATCACGTACATCTCGGTAATTTCGCCTTGAAGCTCGCTGTAGCAGAAGGACCGAAAATATTGGCCGCAAATGAATCCAACAGCCCTCTTCCTAAGAAAAGCGATCAGCACGATCTCTTTGGATTGCCGAAGGCTTTCTTCGATCTCAGCAGGTGAGCGCCCTACCCCATTAAACTCATCATTGAGTCGAGCCAATTCAGCTGCATCCTCAGGAGCTGCTAATCGGATAATCATATCTCGTATCATACAACGCCCTCCCTGCATTAATAGTGTCTAAGCGACTTTGGAAAAAGCCGCTTTTTAGCCAGCCTATTCCTTAAATTGCTCAGCTGCCGCACCGAACCGTCGACTATGCAAGACGCACATTGCATTAAATTGGATATGCAGCAGCAATGATGGCCATATCGATCCGGTCGCTGCTGTCATTGCTCCAAAGATCGTTCCCCCTATGAAAGCAAAGAGCATATAGATCACGCTCTGTCTGCTCAGCTTGTAGTACTGCAAATGACTGATGGCAAATAACAATGCCGTTAACAAGACTGGCATTGTTATAGGAAGCCACAGAAGTTCAATCCATTCCGTTGGAGAAAGGAGCTTAGTGAAGATCGGAAGAATTATTCCTCTAAAGAGCATTTCCTCAAGCAGAGGATATATAAACACAAAGTTGAAAATATGGAATCTTCCTACAGGACGATAGCCTGAATAGCGAGCTGCGATTATATTGAGCACAAGGATCACAACAAAGGGGAGCAGGATTGCTTCAAGCTTATGAGGGAGCGCATAAATCATATTGTCCTTGACCACAAGTGATACTGCAAGAAGGATAACTCCCCATACATATAGGCTGTAACCGGCGTAGTCTCTCAGCCATTTATTGTTAAAACATCGATAAATCAGCATATAAGAGAAGCTTAGTAAAAGAATAATCAGCAACGAACTCACAGCACTCATGACTTACATGCCTCATCAGACCTTTTTACTCTCATCTTGTTGTGCTGTTGGATAGGCGTGATATTGACACTGGATTCGATCTTGCTAGACTCAATAACTTCTTCTAAAAAGGCAAAGCTGCGTGCTAAGCCGTAATCATATTGCGCTTGATCAAAATGACGGCCGTAAGGATTCATATAACCATGATTCGAATCAATCCATTCAAGATGCGTATTCGGCTTGCCTCGAAGAGCTGGCTCTAGAGCGGAGACTTGAAATGACTTCTCCCCTTGAGAGAAAAATAGAAGCGTGGGACAGCTTGGGTTAATCTCTACTGCGTCTCTGATCCTTGATCCATAGAACCCAATGATCGCGTCTACTTCAAATGTGCTGCACAGCCACGCTGTTGTAGCGCCAACGCTAAAGCCAATGAGGACAATATGCTCATACTTCTCCCGATTCGCTCGTATTACAGATTGGATATCATCCACAGCTCGCAAAAAACCGATATGTTTCATAAAGTAATGGTACGCCTGATCTTCTTCCATATAAGAAAAGGCTGCCCGATTAAGCAGATTAGGAATGATGACTTCCACCCCTCTAGCCCTCAGCAGGTCGCCTATATGCTGGATATGGTCATTGACCCCGTAGATTTCATGAATGAGTATGATCAACGTCTGCTTAGAGTCTTTGTTCACCATCCAACCTCCGATTATATTCTTGTCAGTATCATCAAGCCTGTCGACCAATCCAGCTTGATTCGATGAAAGCCATCTCGCTGATCTAAATACTCAATTAAGGCATGTACCTTGTCCCCATGCCCTTCTGGCCAATTCGGCTGAGGATTCAGGTCATCGATGATATACAACCCATTCGGCTTCAGCATGGATAGTGTTTCCTCCAGCAAATTGAACTTCCCTGGCCACGTATCGGCAAAAATAACATCGTAGCGTTGTGCAAGCTGCTGCTCAATAAACACGGCTCCATCACACACATGAAACGCTACCCGCTCGTCCTGAATGGTCGATCTTGCAATCGCCACAAGCTCTTCATCGTACTCAACGGTTGTCAATGTGGAGGCTTGATCCATGCCTTCTAGAATCCAAGCTGTGGAATAGCCTGCTCCTGTACCGAGCTCCAAGATTCGAGCATGCGGCTTAGACGCAATCAGCCCTCGCAGTAGTTGGCCCGTCAGATTATCACAGGACATCGTAAATCCTCTGGCTTCCGCTTTTGCCTTAACCTCCCTCGCTAGTGGAGGGATATTCATGTTATGTTGATCATCCATACGATATCACCTCTTGATTCTATTGTTCATGTTCGAGCCAAGAACTGCCCGATGCGCTTATTTACATATTCAGGATTCTCCAGATTAAGAAGATGTCCGACGCCTGCGATCATCTCCACATCCCATTCAGCCCCCAGCGTTCCTGCTCGCTTAAAAGCCTGCTGCCCATCACTAATCACCTCTTGATCGCCAAGCAGCAGTAGGATAGGCATCGTAAGCTGCTTGAGTTCTTCGTCTGTATAGACGCTTGGAGGAACCTTAAGCGACATCGAGCCATAACGAAAGGCGGCATGGAATTGATCGACCAAGGCCTTGTTTAAATCATGCTGTGACAGCCAGCGAATAAAGCGCATCACATTCCATTTCATCGGAACAGCAGCCATAGAGATGATTCGCGTAATAAAAGCTTGATGAAGAGGGACAAAGGAAGCGGCCGGACTCACGAGAAACAGCTTCTCTATCTTTTCAGGAGCATGCATGCCGTAATTCATCGCTAAGAAGCCGCCATAGGAGATTCCGCCCAAGCAGCATTTTTCTACCTGAAGACGATCCAAAACCTCGTCGAGCCAGATTCTGCAATCTTCTCTTGATGCAGGAAGAGTCTCGGGTACGCTTTTATTGAGATCCCCGATGTAATCGACTGCATATACACGGTGAGAATGCGCAAGCACTTCAATATTGGGCTGCCAGATGGTCGAGCTGAAGCCCATCGCATGAAGCACAACAAGCGGCTTTCCTTCTATTGGACCACAAGAGATCACATGTGTCGCCCCAAAACGTGTTGGCACATAAGATGAGGCGTACGGAATCTTCCATTGATCGAGACTTTTCTCATATGCAGCATGATACTTTCCAGCTTTAACTGAGGTCTTGAAGTGCAATGATTGGCTTGCAGCCGCTTGGGTTTCCATGTTCATCATTCATAGCCCCCTGGTTGGTATACGATTACACTCTTACACTCATACATACAATCTAACGATGACCGCCGACACGGCTTCGGCTTATCCTAGATCTAGATACATCTATCTTGCTAGTGTTCCATGTCTCGGTTATTGCTCGTGCTGCAAGCTCACATCCTCATAATGCTCTACAATGGGAAAAGGATCATAAAAATGGTGGAGCAGTGCCTTCCACTCTTTATATTGCTCGGACTCTCTGAATCCGACCGTATGGTCCTCCAAGCTCTCCCATGAGACAAGCAGCAAATATTGATTGGCCTGCTCCCTTTTATGAACTGCAGATTATAACGATTCAAGTTTTTGATCAAAAAAATGCTTCAAGTTCTCTTGCTCAATGACGTACTTCACCATGGCATGCTGCTCATCGAAGCCCTTACGCGTCATTATAATGTGCTGCCCATTGTATTGAAGGAGGAGCTCCCTCTTATTATCCAGCTTTATAAGAATGCCTGCCTTAATATGGTTAAACCCCTGCTGAATCTCCATTATTTGCGAATCTGGCACTGTGTTGATCCATTCAACAATGGAAGACAGATCTGCATCTGTAAGCTCAGCATCTTCAAAGTGGACTTTCACCATATCTCCGATGCGCGTCTGAACGCTTTTACTCATTCTCGTCTCGATAATCTCGTCTTGTACGAGCAGCCAATTCGGGCTTGTATGTTCAGTCGAGCTGCCAGGAGCATCAGAGGATGAAGCCATGATGAAAGAGATCACGCCGACAAGAATAAGTACACTAATAATCACAATTAAGATGAACCGTATGCCTTTAATCGTTGATCCCTCCTTTCCTTAAACATACCATATTATGGCTGTCATTCCATCCCTAAAATGATCGATTATTCGTTGCAAGCACCTAATTACACTTGTAATATAGCTATAAGATGAAATGATTTCCTGCTCATTATCCTTTCTAGCTGCATCAACGAATCCTGAACACTCCAACTCACTCATATAGGAGTTAATCGATGACATCTACCCACCGTCTTACACGGCCGAATCAAACAAAACCCTTTATCGGGCGCACAATGGAATTGAACATATTCGAGGAATGGCTCCATCACCCGGAAGCACCCTTGAGAATCTTTCATCTGTCCGGCATGGGCGGCATCGGAAAGAGCACGTTAATGAATGAGATGATCTCGATTGCCAAGCAGCATCGAACCATTCCTATCTGGCTAGATGGGCGCTCTTGTATGCAGACTCCAGTCGGATTCCTTGACTATATTGGTTCTACACTTCGTCTGGAGCTATGGAATCAAGAACCGTCCCATCCTCTAGAGCCGCTCTTTTCCGCCCATAACGAACAAAGGTTTCTACTTTGCATTGATAATTATGAGCATCTTTCCTTGCTCGAAGGATGGCTTATTCATGTCTTTTTTCCTAAACTGCCTTCAGTTGGAGTTGCTATTGTTCTCGCATCAAGAGGAGGACTCTCATCCATATGGAAGACAGATCGAATATGGGCTTCGCATCTTGTAGAACTGGAGCTCGCTCATTTCACGACAGAGGAAACCTGCGATTATATCATCTCTCGTGTCGGTGCCATTCATGAGGAATGGATAAGAGAACTTACGCGGGCCTCCAATGGCCATCCTTTAGCCTTGGCATTGGCTGTGGAAGAGATGATCAAGCATAATGCATTATCGCCTTCTGACAAAATGATCGTATCTCAGTCCATCAGTGCCCATTTGCTTAGAGAACTCACTACCTCTGAGCTTGAGCCCTTGATTGATGCCTTGCTTGTGCTGCTGCATGCCAATCAAGAGCTGCTGTCCTTATTTCTTGAACAAGAGGTCAGCAAAGAGCAATATCGTACCCTGCAAGACATGTCCTTCATCAAAAACGGACCCGAGGGACTGGCACTTCACGATCTTGCTCGCATGCATCTGATCCAGGATTTTAAGCTGAGAGAGCCACAGCGGCTCCAAACACTGCGTGGAAGAGCCGTCTCGATACTGCATCAGGCGTTCACCAAAGCTGAGCGATCGAAGCGAAGAGAGCTTGCAGCCAGAATACTCATTCTGTGCAAGGATGCGCTGCAATTCGATCGCATGTATGCTGATCTCACATTCGAGCCGCTGTTAAGCTCTGCAGAAGCGATGGATACGGCGGACCTGCCTGTCCTGCACCGCATCTTAGAGCAATGGTGCGAGTACAGCATCGATGCATGGCAATCCAAGCTGTATCATCAATTTCTAGACGATTTGGCTATCCACTCACCTGAAAGCATCGTCGTCATTCGAGATTCTACTGGCCAAGCCATCGCGATGTTTATTAATGTCTTATTGTACGATCAAACCAGCCTGCTGTTGAAAAAGTATTTTGCGGACGAGCTTGCGGAATGCTGCAGCACAGAAGAACTTTCCTGCAATCCCGATCAGGCAGACACCTACTACGCCGTATTAGGCGCTGCCGTGAAGGATTATTCGATGCTTAGTCGTGAAGAGCTCGTAGGACTGCTCACCTTGGATCGCTTGTCCTTGCTCGGAGATGGAGCAAGAGCTGTGCTGGTCGCTACAAATCCCGATCTAAAGCGCCTTCTCCAGCAGCTGGGCTTCAAGCTTCGTCCAACACGTACTAGAAAGTGCGATACTTCCTACGCTAGAGCCGATGTGCTTGAGCTTGACCTTCGCAATGATGGATTCGGAGAATGGATCACGTCCTTTTTCCCTGAGATTATGAAGCAGCAGGCTGTAAATGCAGTTGTGCCGCATCCTCTAAGCATCAGCGAGGTTCGCAAGCTATTCACCTCTTTGTATAGACCAGCAGAATTAATCCGTTTCTTACCTTTCTTTTCCGCCATGAAGGAACCATCTGAGCTCCAGAAATATCTTCTTTCCTTGTTACAGCATGATGCCCTAGGTCTATCTGAACAGGATAGGCTCATTCTTAAATGCACCTATTGTGTTCATCCAGGCAATGCCGTAGCTGCTGCTACTGACTGTAACATGAGTCGAGCTACCTATTACCGCCATTTGCAAAAGGCATTATCGAATGTCACCGTGCTCTTACAGGGACTAGCTGTTCCGTGATATGGACAAATTAGTTGTGCTCTCATCCAGATATAGCTAAATGAATAGTGTTCTAAAATCTATATAAAAAAGCGACCTTGTCTTAAAAGGTCGCTCTAAGATAGAATTTGCTATTACGATCAGGTGTCTAGCAAATACATCATTGGGTTATTTCAGCTTCATTGCACTCAATAGGGCAATCGCTGCGTCAGCAACATTTGCGCTGTTGTAAGAAGCCAAACGATTGCCTTCACGAGGTTCAACCAAGTTCTTCTCTGCAGCAGCTGCTGCATAACCCTATAGCCAGCTTGGCACATGCACATCATCACTCAACGTTGTGTAGTGGAGACTATCTCATCCACGGAAAAGCGTTGTGCGCGGACTAACATCAACATCAACTGCTATTACTGTTGGATATTCAATAATTTTCAGAATAGCTGCTTTACTTCCGAATCATATTGCCCTGCTGCGGATACTGCCCCCGCAGACATAGCCGTGACTGTAGCAGCTATTGCTGCTACTGTCCAGATTTTACGCTTCATTCTCCCACTCTCCTTTTCCTTTCATCTTGATTTTACACAGGAATAATTTACCACAATTAATCCTTCATTATTATATCATGAGACACTTATGGCAATTCTCAAATTTGTCTCATTTTTCGACAAATACGATTCTTAATAGGAGTCCGCTTCCCTAGGCATTCGATAAATCGCTAATACAAAGTCGGATGCAGATGATTGGATTGAAAAAAATGGATGCGTATGTTTTTTTACTTGATTCCGGCAGAAGGGACAGTCGTTCACCTCAAGGCTAAAGAACGAATCAACGTCAGGCTGCACAATCTTCATTCTTTTCCGTTCACCCCTCCCTCCTACTATTTGAATACAAGCCTATGCCGTTACATACCAAAAGCCCACCATAGATTTGCAATCTTGGTGGGCTCGTCAGCTTAAGCTATGACAATACTTCTATAGGCTGCTTAGTTTGCACGCAGCTCTTCTTTGATCTGAGGGATCGACAGGCCTTGAGCCTTCCATTCCTTTATTTGCTGAATCCGTGCAACCGTCTCTTCCCGCTTATATCTGCGAGTCAGATTCTGTTCCTCCTGCTCGTAGGGCAGCATGCCTTCCTCCGTATAATGCTTTAATGTGCTATATCGCGATTCCGTCAGCCGTACCAACTCTCCGATTGAGACATAGTCAGAGGCTAATATCGCCTCCATTGATCGTTGTCTAGACATAATAACCACCCGACTCCTTTAAAATGGACACTTCGGGATAAGACGCACACCATGAATCGGCACTCTTCCATACACGGCATGCGGAACCGCATCATAAATGACATTATCGACTTTGATGATCGGAACATCACCGTCCTTTAATACGTTTACGATGTGACCCTTGGATTCTAATCGCGTCCTAACATCATGCAGCCTTGCTGTCGGATTAGGAAACATCTTCTCCGTGTCGATAAAGATGGCTTGCGATCGCTCAAGCACAGGAAACACAAAGTTCAACCCGGAGCCGACGGGCGTCTTAATCGCTTTTTTCTTCATTCTAAAATACTGCTTGATCCCAAGCTCCATACCACGACGGATTTGTGTGGCATACAAGACTTGAGCCAAAGCATTTCCTTTATATAAAGCAATCATCTTAGCGCTTACCTGCTCCATCTCATTGCGAGAAAAGAAATCAAGCAGACAGCCGCTTTCCCGCAGCAGCCACAGCATCGCCACCGTCTCATCTGCCGCTTCGCCATCCTCCAGAATATCAGCGCGTAGAAATTCTGTAATGCTTGTGTAATACTTCGGATGGGTACGATATTCCTTGATGGATACACCCGCTGTGTGAAAGTATAAGTCACTCCCCAGTATGTGCGGGATCTCCTCTAGAATGCCTTCATTCCTCAACGATTGGGCTACAGCCGACTCGAGCTTCTTCAACGTACTTGCCGGCAGCGAGGAGGCTCTGCGCAGCCAATTGCGCAGGTCGCCAATGGATTCATTCTTTCTTGCTAGCGACTTCACGATCACATCACGATAAGGGAGACTGCGAGACTGATCCAGCACCTCTTGCGATAGAGTCAATTGTGTCTGAGAATGGGTAAAACCATTTTCCATATATAACTCAACAATAACCGCAGCCGCCATGCAGCGAAGCGCCACCTTCTTGGGAACTGTCATCTCTAGGCTTCTTTGTCCATTTAAGGCGATCAGGGAGAAGCTTTGCGTTAGCGTAAGGTCCATCATGCTTGACCACTCCTTCAGTAAATTCGTAATTTACTTATATCCACAATAATCTAATAGCAAAACTCATCTCTTACTACTTACTACTTACTACTTACTACTTACTACTTACTACTTACTACTTACGATTTATTATACACCATTTTTTAGCTTTGTGTTATATGATTGCACATTTTTTTCTATCCCTTTTGCACTCGATCTGACTACTCTCCTTGAACAGCCATATGGATCTCTTTGATGCATAAAAAAGAACAATCCTTCAGTGATGGATTGCTCGTTGGGCAAGTCTGATTCAATTCAATTTAGTTCAGTGTATTGTCACTCGCCGTACCTTCAGGCCGGCAAAAGGAAATGATCTCGTCATTGATCTGCTCCGCTTGCTCATGATTAATGCCATGGCCTGCTTGTGCAATGATCTTATATGACATTCGCAGACGCTTAAGCCTGTCTATAGCTGCGGGATAATTGCTCAGCATATCAGAATCTCCAATTAAGAACAGGCAGCGATCCCGGATGATGTCAAATTGTTCATCCTGCAGGATCTTGATCTTATGCTTCATCATCGAGCGATTGTTGAAATACTTCAGCAAGCTATGCCAATGATCCATTAACTCCGCATGATCCAAGAATACTGCAGCGTTTGGGCCGCTCAACTTTTTTAACAATCTGACCGTATTCCCTCTAGTAGGAAACAAGGCTTCTGGCAAAAAAGCTCTAATCATGCGCAGCATGAGCTCCGATGAGCTGCCTGTAATGCACCCAGCCATGCACACGATTCGATTCACTTTCTCAGGCCGCATTATCCCGTAATAATAGGCGAGGTAAGCACCATACGATACACCTGCAACGTTCACCTTCTCAAGCTTCAGCTCATGTAGTACTTCATCCAGCCATGTCGCTTGTTCAAACTGCCGACTGTAATTCGCATTCGGCTCACTCTTGCCTGAACCCCCAATCGCATCCACTGCTATCACGTGGAACTTTTCTGCCAGCGTTCTTATATTATAGATCCACATCATCGCTGAATTATCGCCAGTCCCGTGAAGCAGCAGCAACGCAGGGCTGCTTGTAGATCCGGCCATGATGACGTGAGTGGATCCAAAGGAGGTAGGGACATCTTTTTGCTCGACAGCTACCCCAAAGCTAGAGACCAATCGATCATAGGAATCCCAGATCAGATTTTGCCCATGTCTTGATTTGTAACGCTTCAAACCCCCACTTCCTTTACCTATTATTGGCCTCACTCGCAATGTTATGTTATTTTCGCTCGTTCATTTTCATTTATTCTTCACTTTCGATGTGAGCTACAATATTGATGAGTTTATCGAACGGATCACGAACATAGAATCTTCGTACACCCCACGGTTCGTTGACAGGCCCATATTCAATACGATATCCCGCTTCCTGCATTCGTCGATAGGCCTCTTCAACATCATCCACTTCAATAGACAAATGAGGCGTAGCCGTCTGTGATCCCCCCTGAGAAGCAATGTTAAGCTGAACATTCATCGACTCGCTTGAACCGTATGTCATGATCCAGCCGTGATCCATGACAACATCAAGTCCTAATACATCATGGTAGAAGCTGTAGGCATCCGCCAGTTGTGAGGTCGCTATATTCGCGACAATTCGTTTCACTTTCATCTCGAAGTCCTCCTTTGCATACTGACTAGCTTATCGCTCTCCAAGCCTTTAATTGCCTCCATATCTTCACACCAACAATGCCAAACATAGTCCCAAAGAAAAGGCTTTTAATGCTTTCATAGCCGCTCCTTTTTTCCACTACTCTTTTATCCTCTGTATCCTTTCTTTGAAAATAATAAAGACCAAGTGCACATACACATGGTCTTTAATCTAAGATGTTCATTATGCAATTAGAATTAAGGCTGCGACAACAGAATCCATTTATGTTCTACCCTTTTTATTACTTACTTGGTATTGATGTTGGTTGTTCTATTATATTCAAACTCTCAATGAAGATCCTTCTTCAGATAGTAATGTGTATAGCCCGTAGGCGCATTTTCAAACGTTGCAATGATTTCGAATCCATATTTTTTATAGAACTCCGGGGCTTGGAAGCTGAATGTATTCAGCTTGATGAACGTACAATCGTTCGAGCGTGCAATGCTCTCGGCCTCTTCTAGCAATCGTTGGCCAAGTCCTTGTCCCCTGCATGCTTCATCCACCCATAAGATATCAATCTCCATCCAATTCCAGCAGATTACGCTATTAAGCCCTGCAATCAAGCGACCAGCGGAATCCTTCAAGCATAGATTGACTTCCTCGTACACATCATTGGGCACATTTTGAAGGTTGAACGCAATCAGATTCTTACGTACTTCATTCGCATCCGCCGCTGTACCTCGCATCATCTCATAAGTATTCGACATGTTGTTGTTCCTCCTGTAGTCTTGCTCATGGCTTGCTTGCAACAAAAGTTATACAATCCGACAACAGCTTGACGCATCTGCTTAAAATCAAGCTTGCGTGACTTAATCCTTGAAGGCTAATCCTTGTTCCTGCAAGGCCTCCCTAAGCTTCGGAAGAGAGGCAGGCCCCATTCCATGAAGCTTCAGGATATCCTTTTCACTGTAGGTAGCCAGCATCTGCAGGGTTGTGATTCCCTGAGCCTCTAAAGCCCTTCTGGCTGGTGCAGATAGACGGGATAGAAAGCCGCTGTCTGGTTTTCGTTCCTGCTCGCAGATTGGACAAGTTGGGCAATCGCTTATCTTATAATAGGTATGACCTTGACTGCAAGTGCGTTTATTCTTGTCTGAGGCTGCCATTGCTCGCGTTCACCTCCTAATGCTGAGGAGAGTCCATTGATCCAAAGTCCAATCATACTCCCTGATTTATTCTGGTTTGAATCTGCTTCATATGATGCTGATCATGCCAAATAAAATCTTTTAAATACGATTCAAAAGTAAATTGGCCTTCTGCGTAAGTATTCGCGACCGTTAACCCTCATCTAGGTAAGCTTTCGCATTCTTCAATCTACTGGTCTATCTCCTTCAGCATAGCTTCAAGCTCCCTTAAATCTCTCATGCTTGTATAAGCACCCTCTACCGTCTGCTCATGGTCTCGCAGCATCCATACGGTTTGCAGGCCTAAAGCCTTTGCTCCTTCTAGATTCACAAGATTGTCATCGATAAAAATCGCCTCGTGAGGCTGAACATTCAAAGCTTCCAGGGCTGTTGTATACATTCGTTCATGAGGTTTGCTCACTCCGAGCATAGATGACATGATAAACGTCGAGAAATACTCTCTAAGTCCAACTTGATGAAATACCCGCTCCAATGAAGGCCACGTATCGGATACTACGCCAAGTGAATAAGCTGCGCTCAATCTTGGAACGACCTCAAATACATCATCTGGGAACAAAAATTTATCATAGTCATACACGACATCCTGCGCCAAGCCCTCAATCGATTGTTGGGATAATTGAAGCGCAGGCATCTGCTCTGCAACATCACTGTAAAATTGAACAAACAGTGCATATTCCTCTTCTTCTGTCCGCACGTACTTCTGCTCGTGCAAGCGCGTTAGACTGTATTGAAAGGCGCGCTGAAGGCTGCTCGTCTCCAACTGCTCAAAGCTATTCTTATCCACATAGGAAAAAAACTTCGGCGGCATGAACCAATGTCCCGTTCGGGGCTGATTCAACACACGTCCAGAGTCAAACAAAATCGCTTTGATTGTCATATTCTACCCATCCTATCTAGTTGTCATTGTCTGATAGCGGCTAGCGGCATTACAGTGTCGTGACCTATACAAGTTCACCAACTCGAATATCCCGGATCGAATCTACGACAACATCTGCTGCTGATAGATCTTGATTGCCTGAGTTAGGATTGCGATATCCGATGCAGCGCATGCCGGCTTTCTTCGCTGCCAGCACACCATTCCTTGAATCCTCAAGCACATAACAATCCTTTGGACTTACCCCCAACACCTTTGCTGCTTCTAAATATACATCTGGAGCAGGCTTGCCATTCGCGACTTCCTCACCGCTCACGATGGAGTTGAAATGCTGATTGATTTGGAATTTCGTTAAGACACGCTCAATAAAACTTCGCGGAGATGATGAGGCAAGGCCAATCACAATTCCATTCGTCTGCAGATCCTGAATCAACTTAAGAATCCCGTCAATAGGCTCCAGATCCGCTTTGTCCAGATGATTCAGCTTCTTCGCAATCTGATAATCTATAATCTCTTCAACGGTGTGAGGCACCTGATGCTCCTCCTTCACACGCTTCCACATCTCGGGATTGGTCATGCCGACAAATTGTTCAAGATACTCCTTCGTTGCCGTAAGCCCTAAGTAATCCATGGTCATCATCTCAACTTCAAAATGCAAAGGCTCACTATCAATAATGACGCCATCCATATCAAATAAAAATGCCTTCATTTTAATACATTCTCCTTGTCTACCACTATTTTTTCAATACATAAATCTTGTAGCTTCCATTAAACACAGAGCTCTCTTGGTGTTCCACCTTCAGTGAAGATTCTTTCATGATGTCATCGAATCTTCGATTAATATCGGTTCCAATTAGTGAGGTGACCGCATTCAACAACTTGCGGGGAGCCGTTGGCTCTTGACGCTCATCGAGGAACTTATCGAAGACCAAGATGGAGCCGTCAGGAGCAAGCACCCTTGCTGCCTCAGACAAAGCCTTTTCAGGATTCTCAACCACGCTTAATATCAGGTTCAAAATAACAACATCAAACTGCTCGTTCTCAAATGTTAATGCTTCAGCATCCATGTTCATGAGCACGGCACGACTCGCTTTTTTGCGCGCCTTGTTTAACATTTCCGGAGAAAGATCAATTCCTACAATTTCACTATGGCTCGGAAGCAGAGGTATATCCTCCCCTGTTCCTACTCCTACTAATAATACTCTATCATTGGGCTTGATATCCAATAGGGAAAACGCCTTCATTCTAGCATTGCGAAACATGCGATTCCCCATTAGGGCATCATACAATGGAGACAGGAGCTTGTATTTTCTGATGTTCGTCACGTTCTTCATGACCGGCATGACTCCTCTTTCTTCACATTATTTTTCGTACTGAAGGTTTGAATGTACTTTCCCCATTCGGCTTTATAGGTTTCAGTATATCTACCGCCAGTAAAATGCTGAATCACGTTTCTCCAAAAGTAAATCGCTGGTGTGTTATTGTCCATTTGCGCGACAGCCCAATGAGCGTTGTACATGCCAAATGCCTGAAGAGCTGCTTGTCTCCCTATGCCAGCCCTTCTGTATTTTTGCAGGATCATAAAGTCATATATGACATGTCTCGGGTCAGGGTCTACATCCATATTTTCAAATAGAACGACCAAGAAGCCCGCAATCGAACCATTCACCATAATGAAGAAAGGGTTCCAGCGGCCGTCCCCCTCCCAATAGTAATCAATGTTCACTTCAAATTGTCCATTGCTATTTACATCCTGATTCGTGAATGGGCTGAAGTCATAATCATAGAATTGATATACATTCGCAAGCACGTCTTTATTGGCTTGTGTCACAGGTACAAGAGCTGCCTCCATGCTGTCACCTCGAATTTTCTTTATTCGTTATCGCCTGACTCATCTTTGAAAGCTGGAATATTCATCCTTGGGCAATAGCTTCATGGCATCATCATTATAGCTGCGGAAGCAGTACTCTTAGCTTCTCTATAAAAGAATCCCAATGTGCTTGATTGCCAAGACCAATTCCCCAACCCGCATCCTTTAATGCTTCTCGCAAGTGAATCAGCTCCTCTTGCTCAGCAGCACTTAATTCATTACTGGGTTCAACCAAATTATCACGGGGATAATCCAATATCCGATTGTAAAAGTATTGAATGTCCTGCTTCTCTTGCTGGGACATCATATCTATTGCTGCATTCACTTCCATCAGCACCACGATATCCTGCATGACATCGCCAACCTTTTCCAATACATGAGCAGGCTCCTTCCATTGTGCTTGCATCTGATAGGCAATTGCCCCTTCAAGCTGAACCAGATCATATTGGATTTGTGAAAAAGGCAGCACATGCTTTACTGAATCGAGCTTCTCTCTTAGCCGATTGTTCTCATTCATTTGGTTGATGATCACTACAGTCGCCACAGCCAATACAATGATGCATAGTGCCATTTTAATAGGAATCTTATTCTTCACAATGACCTCCTCTTTATGAGATTGATCATGAATGTATCTAGAGCACCCCTACTTATTTTTCACACCAAAAGGGACATGAACCGACGGAAACATGCTTGCTACCCCCTTGATGTGCCCAACTTGGTCATCGAAGAAGATATGCGGCTTAAACACATTCAGCACGCTGCTCTTCTCTACTCCCCCAAGGAAAAAGGCCTCGTCAACTCGAATATCCAGCTTGCGCAAGGTTGTAATCACTCTCTCATGGGCTGGAGCATTGCGGGCCGTCACGATAGCGAGTCTGATCTTCGGCTTGTAGGCGGGGTCATCTTGATTCTTCTGAATCTCCCTCTTCTGAAGCTTCGAGATTTCCGTGAAAAATCGAATGAGCGGTCCCCCTGGCAGCGGCTCATCCGCCATCTGCTTTTCGTGAGAATGAAAGCCTGCCAGCTGCCCTGTCTGAAATATACTCTCTGCCGAATCGTCAGCGATGACACCGTCAAAGTCAAAGGCTAACCGCAATTCATTATCCGCTTCATTATCAATATAATCGGAAGGGTAAATACAACCTGCAGGAAAGCCCCGCTCGACCGCCTCTCTCACATCGTCCGGATTCCCTGATAGAAATAAACAGGCATTGAACGAATTCATATAAGGAAACGGCTGATTGCCCGCTACGAATACAGCACGGCTAATCCCTAACTCATAGTGCTCTATGGATTTGAACACACGAAGCCCCGTATCAGGGTCATTGCGCGACAGCAAGATGACCTCCACGATCTGTTCTTCTGCCGTATTGATACTTAGCAGCCGCTTTATCAATGGATAAGCTACACCTATTGACAGTACTTCATGCTCATGATCTCGCTGGTACTGACGGTACGCTTCTTCTCCATGCTCTCTAAAGACCTTATCCGAATCGCTTAGATCAAACAAAGCGCTTGAGGCAACGGCTATAACAAATTTGTTGTCGAGCTTATAAGACATTATGCTTCTCCTTTTCACTTGCACGACTGCATCACATTTTTGATTTTACGAACCAGATTCGTCTTGATGTCCCTTACAATATCCCTTCTAACTCCTCAAGAGATTGTATGACCAAATCTGGAGCCACCTTATGATCCCAGCTTCTTTTATTGCGATTCAGCCAACACGCTGTAATCCCTTCTCGCTTGGCGCCTACCACATCTGTGACAGAATCACCAATATGAATGACTTTACTTGGGTCTACCTGATATCGGTCGAGCAGCTGCTTAAACATCGCGTTGTCTGCATCATTTTTATAGGACTGATAATGCTCAGAAATAAAAATCGGAATCCCATATGCCTCGTGAAATCTAGGAATCATCGCTTCATCAGCATCGCTAACAATACAAACCTGATAGAGAGGCGATATTCGATTGAGAAACGGTTCTGTATCTTCATAACATGCTGAGTGCATATGTTCTTCGAACAATATTTTATTGGCTTCATGCGCTTCATAAATCATATTCATGTCTCGAAACACACTCTCAAAGCTCCGCTCGTATACTTCTTTGATTAGAAAAAAGGGGGGTTACTCTTCTGTTCGGGCCAATGCTTGAAAAAATAGTGAAGCAGCAGGCGCGCACATTCTTCCGCCTTATGAGCAGTATATGTATCAGATAGTATGGGTCTCCATATCTGCTCCACTCTTGAATTGACGTCTACCAAGGTTTGAAACATATCCAGGCTGACAACCTCGAATCGTCTCATACTGCACCCATCCTTTTATCCATATTCTCAATGACGCTATCAACTAACCTAGCTCGCTTCTATTCTACAACTATATCTTGAGGATCAGACTTGATGACAAGTTCATAGCTCTTATTGTCGTCGACTATTCTGAATTCAGCTTGGCCCACAATGCGATAACTGCCGGGGTTCTTGATCGTCAGCTCGTACAGCTTCACACTCACATGTCCCTCTCCATCATAACGGTATTTCTTGTTGGGTTGAAGCGTCGTTCCAAGGCCGATGTCATTAACAGCAATTATACGATCCTCCCTTGGCACAGGTTCCCCATTGTCATTAAAGACGGAATAAGTAAACATAGCTGCACCATGTGAGATCTCCCAATCCCTATCGCTCAGATTAACGAGAGATCCTTCCACCTCAAACGGCTGCCCTGCTTCGATCCTATCGGGAATTTGCATATCGACGTTGAACATCGCTTCAGTTGGTTCCCCGGTAGGACTGTGAAGCAACGAACTGTTCGCATTCTGGCTGCCTTCTTCAAGGTTAACCGGTTCGATGCTCTGTACAACGGGCCTGCCCCATCTTCGCTGCTCATACACCACAACATAGCTTTTTTCTTCTTCTATCAACTTTTCTATGATTTGAGGAGCTTTCATTGCTGTTATGGCTCCGCTCTCATCTTGAATGACAATCTCGCCAATGCCGATTTCTTTTAAAACAGCGACTTTACTCGACGATGTTGATTTTGAAGCCCACACGATGCCGCTAAATAACATGAGCGCTGCCACGAAGCACACCAGAATTTTTTTCATGAGTCACCTCTTATTCACCAATCTCTGCTCTAGTTCCTTGATTGTCCTTACCCACTCCTCGTAGCTCTCGCTTTCTTCCCATAGTGTCTTAAGCTCGGATTCGTCTAGAATCTTGGTGAGTGCTGCTTGTGCCTTAGGTAAGAGGTCAGCTCCTTGTCCTAGACGCTGCTTCATCCACGCTGCAAGCTCTTCATCATACGCTTCTTCTCCGTGCCGTCCTTGCAGTGCCGCTAATACCTCTGCAGCACCAATCGCAATAGACGCTGTGTCTGCATCCAACTCATCATCCTCAAGCACCTCATCTATCGCTTCTGATATGAGGCTGAGGTCGTTCGATTCTAGCAACTCCTCTACCCAGTCCAACACCGAATCATTTTCCAAGTTCCCGTATCCCCATGCACCCATGTAGTGCTCCTCGCTTCCTTAACCAATATGGTTACTGCTTTTTTTCATCCTTGCAAATGGCGGTCCTGCTTGAAAGCCCGCTTTCTTATACAGTCGTTCCGCATCATTTCCCATTGTTACACAGAGCTTTACCACATCTGTATCAGCGCTGGCAGATTGCTTGACATGATGAAGCATGAACGCTGCTAATCCTTTGCTTCTATATGAAGGAACGACACATATCTCTGCGATCTCTGCAAATCCCAACGGCATATTTTCATAAATGCCAGCCAAGCATAAGCCAACGATCTCACGATTCTGTTCATTCATCATATAAATAGAAAGATTGCGATGTTGGTACACCTTCATCAGATACGCCAGATCCTCCATGATCTTCCCGTCATGGCGTGCGCCAAAAGCCTTCTGGTCAACGCCTCCCTGATATCCATCCCTCATGGGTTGGATGAATGCTGATAATTGTATCGAATCATCTATTGGGTGCAATGAAAAGCCTGGCGGCAGTTCAAGCTTCCTGCTGTTACTTGCAGGACAACACATCACCTGTCGAGTCACTACAACCTCGAAGCCCAAAGCGAGCAGAATAGGCACATCTTCCTGTAAGACACCATTCATGTACCGTATATCTTGGCAGCAGGCCAGCAGCATCTCCCACAACTGCTGTCGATCTGTAAATGGAGGAATGACAAAAAGGTGCATGATCGTATCATCGAGCTTTATCACACCTCCGATTCGATCCTCGCCGCACTGGACCCAGTAGCATTGATCGGTAAACTTCGTATCGTTTAAGCGTGTATGCCAGTCATACCACATCTCAATATCCGCGTTCGAATAGATCACTTGGTGAACGGCAAACTCATGCTTGTCCGCTTGCTCTAAGCTACATGTTTTCATCTTGTTGTACCTCATGGATTTATAGTAGTGCTTGCAAAGATTGATAAAGATTATAACATCCAAATCCGATTAGAATGAGACTTGATAACCCGTTGATCATTCTCATCGCTGTTGTTCCTAAAGCTTTTCTAAACAGCCCAACCGCCGAAGTTAACGCAAACCACCATAATGCCGAGCCTAAAAAAACACCTACAATGAAGCAGAGAGATGCTATTGGATCTGTCCCCATGCTAACTCCTGCAAAAATTCCTAGGAATAATAAAATGGTCATGGGATTCGTGAGGGTGAGTAGTAAAGTTGTTGCAAATGTGCGCATATCGTTCACGGTTGAACGATTATCTCGCTCTAACGTATAGGTTACGGGCTGCATCATTGTGTTGCAGGCAAGATAAAATAAGAATAAAGACCCCAGCAAGCTGATCCATGCAGATTGTTTGATTAGAAATTGAGTAATAACCGCAAGCCCGAACATAGCCATGAATCCATATATCGCATCTGCCGTCGCCGCTCCTAAGCCAGATATAAAACCAGCGCGCCTCCCCATCGTCAGCGTCTTGCGAATGCACAATATTCCGATAGGCCCAACTGGAGCTGCTATAGCTATGCCGAGCATGATACCTTTCACAAACGCCATTAAAGCGATCATTTTGTCGTCTCCTATCCAAGAATGGAATCAGGCTCTCAACTTCCAGTTGGCGTATTGAGGAATGATTAGAAACTATCGTTCATAAGCAAATTATCATCTCACTATACGATCATGCACTGCTCATATATCATTTTAAGATTTAATCATAAGGTACATTCGCAGCGATGCTGCTTAGTCGTTCACACTACTTCTTTCTCCACAAAGACCCCCATAAAAAGGGTACTCCAAATACTTCATCGCTGTCCGTTTCTTTGACTGCTCTGAATTCGATACATTCAAAATAGGGCTCTAAAATATATCTGATCTTCTCTTCAGAAAAAGCCATGCCGCCATTCATCGTTCCTTCTTCATATACTTCCCAATCTGTCATCTCGCGGGCAGGTCCGCCTTGTTCTCCAAAGCTCGGCCTAAAGCAATTGATTCCAAAATACCCCTCGGGCTTTAATGCATCATAAATCTTATCAAGATATTGAATTCTACGATGAGGCAAGAGGTGATGCAGACATCCTGAATCGTAGATAAAATCATAGTGCTCCACAACCTCCATCTCAAGTGCTGACCGACACTCAAATTGGACCTGCAACTTCCTCTGTTCCGCGCGCTCTTTTGCCCATTGAATAGCGACACTCGATATATCGTAGCCGGTTACTTCAAATCCTTGTTGTGCCAAATAGATGGCGTTTCTGCCTGGCCCACAGCCTAGATCGAGCGCCTTGCCCGGATGAATAAGATTTCTTTCATAATAAGATACCAAGTTCTCATCTGGAGCATTTTTGAAAAATGGGACAGGTCTCTCCCTATCGGTATAAAAAGGGTTCCAGAATTGTTCAGGCACACGAAACTTCTGATCCAGCAATACGAATAAATCCTCATATGATCTGAGCGTCTTTTCCATAATGGGCTTCCTCCTCATCGTTATTCGTTTCATAGTAATATTTTACCTGTTCCTCTCGTCAACACACAAGCTCACAAGCAGCAATGCTTTTTTGATAGAAGACCATCATGGATTACGAGGATATACGGATGTATAAATTGCGAAAAGCAATAACAAAAAAAAGCCTCAAAAGAGGCTTAACTACTGCGATCGGATAATAAGTTTAGACTTGCCCTTGTAGAGTTGTGATTGGCATATAGATATAGATGATACTCTCCTCATGGTCTGGTCCCTGAAATTCTGGTCCATATTCCTCGAAATCATCACGTTCATCTAAGCTCCATGAGGTGTTTGCAAGCCAAGTCCCCCAAATATATTCATACGTGTAACGAAGCATCGAGACAGGACCTTGATGCCGAAATACAGCATATGTCCCTGCCCGTATCCTATACCTGTTCACTCCATCCGGAATGCCCTTTAATGCGCTCTCTTCAAACCCAACGAACTCTGTCAATTCGGTGTGCTCAGACACCTCTCCAATTGCGACATCGTTAACATAAACGCAGATGCCATAGGCTCTGGCTCCTTTTTGCCTTTCATTCCAATCACTAAATTGTTGCATGCATTCCTTCCATAGGTCAGCGATCCCCGAAATATTGGTATTTCCGTAAATTCCCATAACACTTATATCCTCGTTAAGCGTCACGATATCTGGCTCTAGACTAATATTGTTGCAGCGATGACCAAGCCGATCGTCCACCAGTGCCGCCTTGCCAGTCGAAATAGGCCTTATGCTTCGACTGCGAAATTTACTTGGAGAAATGCCAAATAATTTTTTGAAGGCTCGCCCAAATGCTTCTTGCGATTCAAATTGGTATTCTACAGCAATATCGAGGATAGGGCGACGAGAAGACAACAGCTCAAGCGCCGCCTCTGTTAATCGGCGTTTGCGGATATAATTCCCAGGTGTCTCTCCTGTCATCACTTGAAATACGCGATGAAAATGATAATAGGATAAGTGAACCGACTTCGCGACCTCTGAAGCATGAAGTGGTTGTTTCAATCTATATTCAATATATTGAATGGCTTCTTCTATGAGCGACATTCTCATTTGCACCACTCCGTCATGTTCATTACATGATTACGATGAAACACCGCGATTAACCACATGTCTAAACGGACTGCCAAAAAGATCCGTCATACAGACCCTGCTCAACTTTAACCGGAATCGTTGCAAACGGCAATGATTCTCCCACCCGCACACAGTACCACGGATTCGTTAATGGCGACCCGAAGCATACATCCATGGTTTGGTCTGTCAGATTGAACAAGATTGAACGCAAGGTTCCAAATGACTGCGCGTAATTGTGGACCGTCAAGCCTTGCGGATACTCTGCTTGGACTAATCGCAGCAAGTCTTCTTTATTGAATTGCTGCTCATTACGTAATCGCTTCTCCATAAGATCGTGTCTAACAACTGAATGGTTCATTCTGTGGATGCCTAGCTGCTTCATTTCTTCAAACAAAGGATGGTTCGTTGCCGTAATATATCCATCTCCTGCCTCAAGCTCCGCATGCCGAATTCCAAGCTGCCCGTCGACCAAGCTTATAAGCGCAGCTTCACCACTTGCATCTCCAACGATGACATTCATATTGGAGGCAATCGGCATGTCTTGTATGGCTGCGACTGCCTCTGCTGTATTACGGCATCGTTCGAGCACCGTTCGCACAACTGCCCAAAATTGCAATCCTCGCACTTTAGCTGGGCGCAACCCGGGCGCGTCTCCCACAGGAAGACCACATGCAGAGAACGTCACACATAATCCGTGCTCGTTCATGCCTTCTGTTCTCCCTAGCATCGCTACAGAAAAGCCAGTATGGCTGTAGCTTCCTTCGATGTTCGTTGAACAAAGCCGCATGTCGTCCATTTCGACACTCATATCGTAGTTGCGCATCATGTACATCTTACCGTCCATCATTTTCCTTGGCGCAATGGCAAAATGACTGCATCCAGGAATCAAATCCGTCTCTGCATAATAACGAATTCGTCCGGGGGATACCCCAATCTCTTCTGCCAGCCCGTGAACTTCTTCATTTATACCGGGGCAGTATTCATCCAGCATCTTTATTGTTTCCCGCAGCCGCTCAGCAAGCAAGGTCTCTGGCAGCACCATAAAGTCCAGTAAAGCTTCATGTTCCTTGATCGTACGCCCTTGCAATCTCCCGACTTGTTCACTCGTCCCTGTCAACTGTGCGAAGTAACCCCGAATCTCATTCATCATATCGTATTCAGCTCCCTATACCGTGATCTGATAAGATTGTAACGTAGATAAATGAGTAATGTTGTACCGTTTTTGCGGTTTATGTTTCTATGAAGGCACGATCGAAAAGTTAATCAAGAAAGCGCTGTCTGCACTCCATGGATAGAACCATGATGAGAGGTTACGGGAAGCGCACTTCATTAAGGTGTTGTCGATTTTGTTTGTTCTAATTCTAAGACAACCATTTGCTTATCCACGCTTTGCGTTATTCCCGAAATCCTTAATGCTTGATAATTGCTTAAGGCGATTAATACAATGAGAAGGAGAAGTAGCGGAATCAAAAAGAGGATAAGTATCTTTTTCTTTACTTTTACATTTTCTACTTTACCTTTAGTCAATACTTGCATCTATCGTCCTCCTTTTACCGTTGCCCACATGCTGGGTTTATGGCGCAAATGCAAATTAGTCCTAAAAGATTATAGGGTCTTTGAGCTCCGACCATTGTATGATAGGAGTTGCAGCTTCATCAATGGTCATCGTTCCTATCATAATCTCAGATTGATCTTGATGCTGTTGATAGTGCTCTAGCATGCCTTTTATGTTCCTTGACATGTGCAGCTCCTCAAGATCATTTAGATGTTTCCAGTACAGCTCACCTTCATCGGAATTAACATACTGTGTGCTATTGGTTTGTCCAAAATAAACGAATTGCTGTCTGATTTCATCCTGCTTCATTCGAATTAAGATATATCTTAGTCTAAGGTCCGTGATATCAGCTGCCGTTATTCCGGATTCTTCATAAATTTCTCTGTAGCATCCCTTCATCGGCCAGTTCCATTCATGAGCTTCAATATGCCCGCCCAATCCACTCCAAAAGGGCTGGTCCGTTAACCTGCTGGTTTCTTTCTTCATAAGTAATACATTGTCATCATGAAAAAGTAAAGCAGTTGACATTAGCCGCAATTCCATTTGATCCTCCTTGCTCATGTCGTTTTGTCGGAGTCTACATCAAAAAACAATCACATCACCACTAGGTAAAATCCAACAACTCGCCAACCATCTTATTAAAGTGTTAGATTTTTCAATCATTTAAAACTCGTTTTTTATCATCCATTATTCTTTTCACAATGAAATAAATGATATTCTGCATTATTCCAATAAGGATTAGCAGCATAGGGTGACAAAATTGACTGAACACCTCGGAGTCAGTATATATTTCAAAGTAGAAAGCGTTCATTTCTACCTTATGAATAATAGAACTCTTATATTGAATCAGTGTAAGATCACTCGCAATTTGATTAACAAAGCTGTAGGTCGCATTAAAAAGAACAAGGAACATGATGACATTCAGAGTGATCATAAATGAAGGTAATGCACTATTATTTTTCATAACTAACTCCTCCATATATTAGAAATTGTTATGTCTGCACACCACTGTGCTGATTAGCATAAAAATGATCTGAGCTGCTATCGAGAATTCCCTTAATATCATCCAACATCTTATGCCAGTCTCTATCCGTATTGTTCAAAATATACGAACGAAAAGGCAGGCAATGAACCGCTCGAAGTTCTAGACTTTTGCGTGCTATGTAGTATTCTATGGTGTCAGGACTTGACCATTTGGGCTTGGAACGAATCATCGCCGTGTGCTGCAACGATTCTTCGACACTATCTTGCGATAGGTAGAATAGGATCGGGTGTAGTGGGTTAAGGATAACAGCGAGCTCTATTATGTATTCGATGATCTCATCATCGGTGATTTGAGGGTACAATCTATGGATGTCATGAATTTGGTGCTGAAATAAGACACTCTCAAAAATAGTTACCGTGTTCTTATTACTCAGTTTGCATACATACTGTTCAAATCGTTTGTAGAACACCTTCTTATACATGTGAAAGGGAACAACAGCTTTATTGGCATAACAAAATTCTTTGGAAGATAAATAATCTATTAATTCATCATTGCGTGGTATTGGTTTAGGCACTTTATAGGGTGTTAAGACGTAGTCATCTTCTATAACAGCATGTAGTCGTATCCACTCTGCTTGTTCAGGGAATTTTGTTCGTACGTCATCATATTCAAATCTCGTAAGATATGCATAAAAAGGCAAATCTATCGGATGATCGCTCCCTTCAATATAAACTTTTGTGGTTAGGCCCATCTCTCTCAGATGGGAATGTACCAATTGGGATGTGGTTGTTTTTCCTGATCCCGGAATCCCCTCAAATAGGATTAATTTTGTCATTGGCATTCTCTTCACCCCTCGAATTACACTCTCCCGAAATCAATGGGGCAAGGTGTCTCCTCTAGAAAAACAACATTGCCAGAATGTAGATCAGCATGAATCAGACCGTAGTTGTGATTATTTTTTGGTAGACGATCAACCTCATGTTCATTTTTAGTTATTGCTGAAGTGCTGTTAATACGACTTTCCGCGCACGAGCAAGCAAGCTTTTCTTTCCTTCTTCTGTGTCATATTCAAAGAATGGTTTCAATGTAGGTGTCTCCTTCTAGGTATATAACCTGCAGGCTAATAACTTCTACTTCTCAGATCTTTATCAGCAAATGCGATTTGTATGGATTCTATAATCCTTTGATCCGTAAAAGTGAAAGTAATATAAAATTCTCCCTTAACAAATCTATCTTGAGCGTTATCCATTGGCTTAAAGCCGTTGGATAAAATCTTCTTCATTGCGATATTCTTCTCATCTCCCACTTTGATTAAAAATATTGAATAATTGGTATTCGTAAACTCCAATGAACCCACTTTCTGATATAGATCGTTATCCCTGTCGTCTGAAAATTCCACCTTAATCTTCTTATCTATATACTCTCTTCTATGGCCTCCAAACCCATTAATAATCTCTCCTTGACCCCAATACTGTGTAACTGCTCCTTCCGGCATTCCAAGCTTGATCTCTCCGACATCTAGGTTTTTATTTATGTCATTTAAAGTTGTACTTTTACTTTGTAACTGGAAACATACCAGAATCAAAACGAATATAATTAGAGGAGTCCCCACTAGAATCAGGGATTTTTTTAATTTCATTATTTACGGTTACCTCTTTCGATACTTTTCGATATGAACGATTTCTATTCGCCTTCAACTTTTGTCCTTTATCTATTCATTACTGCTTCATTAACGGCTATCCATCAGCAGCATATACATTTTTTCTTGATCCCATGTCATGAATGTATACTTTTCACCATTTTTCAATGTGATCTTTAATTTATAATGATATAACTAGCCTGTCCTTCATATATCACTTTTTCTCTGTGTTCTATGTTTGTCATCAGTAGAATCAATCCTTTCGTGTTTAATAATGAGCTCTCATATTTATAAAGGACACGTTAGTATCATTGATAATACGATTAAACTCTATCTGTTTTTTTAATCCAGACCGCTCGCTTTTATAGCTCTCCTATTAAACGCAGCAACCACTAAGCGGAATTTAGATGTGCCGAATTCGTTCTTGAGAAATTCTAAACTCTGCTTAAGAAATATCGGCCCAAGCTTCCTGCCAGTCAAGATCGGCTTCAACCCCAGTTGGTTGACACTCGAAGTGTCACTGAATACTTCTAATTCCCTTCGACGTTATAAAATTCTTTACATTTTGATCTTCATATCGCCGTTTTCCTTTTACTATGGTTATAAAGACCCCCAGATCCTTATTAAATATAGAATCAACATCTTCTTTTTGTTTGGTTATCTTTATTGTATATTCATTTTCATTATCCGTTTTAAACTCCCACATTGCTCCTGTAGTATTCCCTATATCTACTCCTGGAGATAATCTATTTGTTGTGTACTGATTATTGACTTCAGTTGTCACCCCCAAGTAGTAAGCGGTATTCATTTGTTTGAAAAGCAATACTGCTTCATGATCATTTAAATCGATCTCAATAATGGATCCTTTATGTATAGCTTCTTCTTCTTCAATAAAATTGCTTATTGCTTCTTCTTTTGTCTCGAAAAGCTGCACATCATTTTTGTTCATACATCCAGTGCTAATAACACAGATTAGAAGGACCATTAGCATTAATTTTCTTTTCATTACATGCACTCCTTTGAATTATAGCTTGAGATTGCAATTCTTATTTCCATCTAATTATTTAGAATGGTTGGTATTACTATTAGTCCTACAGCAATAATTATTGAAATTCGTGTTGTATGTTTATTTAATTTTCTATTATCTTTGGATTTATACCATCCCTTAAACTGAAAATAATTGCGATATAATATAAAAAATAGCATGATATTACCTAGAGCCATAAACCAATTATAACGAGGTTCTCCATAAAGCAATGAATAAAGATATCGTTCACCTCCACCTAACACGAGCATTATCAACACAAGTAAAATAAGTATTCTCAATAATTCATAGAAAGCTGAGACCACTTTAGACATCAGATCATTTCATCCCTTCAATATCCTGCTATCCTGTTAGCTGTCCTGCTCTCATTGTAATTACGTTTTTCTATTGCATTTCTATGGGCTTTAATCTTTGATTGAAAATTATCCCTAATATAATTTGTCGAAAATCCGAGAAATACTGAAAAACATGATCTGAATACGGTTTTTCAATGTCCTTAGTATGATGGGGCAATATGTAGCAGCCTTCTATGATTATATTTTGATCGTTCTCGATATTCGTCATTATAATTCCTTTTAGGATTGGCCATAACTTCTCACCAATTACTTCGTTGCTATCAAGTGGTGTAAACCCAATATTATTTACTCCTCTGTACAAACCCATCTTCAAGTGATCCACTAAGAGATACGGGATCTTATACTTTTCAAGTAGTTGCTGCGACATATACGTCTTGCCTGTGCAGCTATTTCCGCTTATTAAAATAATCATTTCGATCTACTTTCCCTGACTTAGCGATGGTCGCTGATAACGTAATTGCGTTTACGACGCCGAGAGTGTTAATGAAGTTTTCATAGTGCTTCATCTCTGTTTCCTTTAGTCTTGTTCATCATTGCGGATATTTCTTATTATGCATTTGTATGCCGAACCCTTACTAGCTTAAGCGCGCAGACGCGGACCCAACAGACTTAACCAGTGCAGGATTGGTCCAACTGTTACCGTTTCACAGAAATCCATCTACTGAGCCGAGGAGCGGATGCTCCCCGATGCATGAATATGGTATTACTTGATACGCCTTCTATAAAATACTAACATTTCTTTTACTTAATTTCTTAAATACCAAATATTCCTGATCGGACTTGATAAAGCTTAAAATCTTTTCGGCACATTCTATTGGATTCAGCTCTTCCGTATTTACTTCAAGGTCATATTCATTAAAGCAATATACTTTGTCGAACTGGGAACTTGCTAGTCCAATCTGTCGATCTCCTCTTATTTGCTCTCTTCTTATAAGTTCTTCTTTCGAGCATATTACACCTATAAACAATGTAGGCTGATCACTAAAGGCATCAAGACACTCATTAAACCTCTTATCATTGTCGATTACCGTATCTGCGATTACATTCAAACCCATTTCGGAGAACAATTTGATTGTCGAATAGTACATGGAGAGAATGGGATCAAAAATGATTTGTGCGATAACATGATCCTCTACTTCTCTAGTAGGTTTAAAATTCGGAAATTTCTTATCAATAAATTCATTGTAATTTATAAAAAAATCATCTATTGATAAATGATGAAAAAGAATCTCTTTCTGATTTACCAGTTCAATAGAAATACTGGTCTTTCCTGAACTTGAAGTTCCGTTCAACAACACAATCATTCCTTGCTTCACACGAATCACCCTCACCTATAAGTTTGGAGTATCTTTCAGATAATGTTCCTGATTTCACTTCTACCGGATACCAAGCTTCATCGAAATAACTCTTATTAATAACAAACCTACCATTATCCTCAGTCACACATCTATGTATAGGGTGAGACCAACTGAAGATAAATACACCGTCTTTTTTAAGGTAAGCAGTGATCCGGTAAAAGCTACCCTCAAGATCAGTTGTCCAACCGATGTCATAAATCGAATAAACATGGACTTTTTTTTCCCAGTCATGGGCCACCGCTTTTTTAATGGATCAGTCTAAACCTTAATTTTCAAAAGCTGATGATATCTTGTTGGCATATCAACTCAATCTTATTAGCCATTCATCAATCTGTTCTATTGATACATCTATGTTCGATATTTTACATTCAAATATTTCCATCACAATATCAATCGTTGTTTCCTCCGTGCTATGGAAAAGTCCCTCATGATCTGATCTCCAGTTTGTCCAGAAGCTGTGACACCACTCGGCAAGGTCATCGAAGGTATGATTGTGATTATTTTTTTTTAGTATGTTTAAAAAACTTATCAGATTCTCTTTTGTGAAACGATAATATATAAATGCCTGATCCTCTCTCACGGAACTACCTCTCTTTATGTAATATAAATGATCTTTATTTCTGTCATATAACATTCCCATCTTTACGACATCACATCGACGTAAGGCTCCGATAGGAATCCGCTGCGCTTGCGCAGTTAGTCGGTGCGGATGTGTCTGGCTGCTACTACCCTGGAATTGTTATACCGAACCGAAGGAACTTGTTTCCCGATGCGTGAACACGGTGTTATATGATGATGGCGACTTTTTCGAAATGCTTGAAAGTTAATCTTGTGAATTGTACTCATCAAGATCTCTAGCTTCTTTAAAATATTCCCTGAAATCATTAACTACTGATTGATCTTTACTTATCAAAAGAGTTAACGTTGAATCCCAGCATACAATTTCAATTTCTGATTTTGGATGTTGAACAGTAACTCCTGGTTTCCAAAAGGCTGTATTGCCATCAGCAAAGGGAACGACATCCAAATTATTAATATCAATCTGTTCTGATTTACTAAAGCCTGATAACACTCCCCAAATGAATTGAATATTATAATCATTAATTAATTCTGTTAATTGGGTTCCTGATATCCAATACCTATTATCACGATCCCAGTATCCCTCATTAATCTTGTAATGTTCAAAATAATCGAGAAAATTATCAGGAACCCAATTTGTATTTAATTCTGTAATTAACCAATTATAATCACACTGCTTATTTTGTATGGCTTCGAATATAGGGCCAAGGAACGTATAATATTCTATTTCATCTGAATCGACTAAAATTGAATTCATACTTTTCACTCCTTTCATATAACGCCTTGTATTAACAAACCATCATTGGTTTAAGTGCGAATGCGCGAGTCCAACGCACATACTCAGTGCAGGGTTGTCTGCTGAATACGCTATCTGTAGATCCTTCTTGCAGACCAAAGGCGTAAGCTCCACAGCGAACATAGCGGTGTTATATCCTCCATACGAATAGCATGAAGAGTTGAATATGCATGTATGACTTCTAATATATCTGCTAGTTCTTCAGTTGCTTCTTTAACATTACTGGCTTCTCTCTCTATAAACCATCCCTTACTTATTTGTTACCGAGTTGTTCCGCCAAACCGATTAGAAGTCCTTCGATTCCACGAATGTAGCAGAGCCGATATGAGTCCTCATACTGAACCACTTCGCCAACAAGCTGAGCACCATGCTTACTGAGTCTGGATACCATTTCGTCAATGTCTTGAACTGTAAACATGACCCGTAGATAACCTAGGGAGTTTACAGGAGCATTTCGGTGATCTGATACAGGAGGTGGGGTGAGGAATCTCGAAAGTTCAAGTCGGCTGTGGCCATCCGGGGTAACCATCATAGCAATCTCTACGCACTGAGAACCTAGTCCGGTTACACGTCCAGCCCATTCACCTTCGACATTGGCTCGCCCTTCGAGACGCAAGCCAACCTCCTCGAAGAAAGAGATCGCGTTATCAAGGGATTCTACAACGATGCCAACATTGTCCATTCTTAGTAATTTGTTTTTGGTCATAGTTTTATCTCCTCGTGTACAAATTGACTACCTGTTCATCTTCAATATTGTTCTATCAAAGGATTATTATACCAATAATACTTTGTAACAATTGTTTACAACAATAAGAAGTCATAATATAGGAGAATGTGAAATTCCATTTGTGGGCCTGTCATATTACGTTTTAGTATCTATTAACCTGAGAGGCTTAAGGAGCGCGTGCAATTGGTCCATCCGGACTTAGCCTCGCAGGGTTGTCCGCTTGAATCTGCTTCATCGAAAATACATCTTGCGGATCAAGGGGCGAATGCCCCGACGCGTGAATGCGATGTTAGATGAAGTCTCTGACCTCTTGAGTTACTCATGGATCAATTTTTTTCTTCTGTCCGGTGAAAATATGGTATTAGACTGGCTAGAAAATAGAAAAAGCGGTAGACTTGGACCGAAGATAAAGTCTTAGACTGCCGTCGTTTTATTCAACTAACGTTCCTGTTAGTTGAATAATTTTTCTCTAAAAACCCAATAATTATCATTCAATATCTGTTGGGTTGCTTTGTCAAAACCAGCATAAACAGCCTTTTTAGAAGGGATTCGACCATAATCAGCTATGCGAACTGGAGAAATGGTCGGGCTGCTACCATCACTTGAGCAAGGAAAAGTAAGAATTCTATAACTGTTATAATCAAAACAATATGCAGCTATTAACCAGTGTGTTGCAAAGGAGTGGTCACTTGCTTGTGTTTCTTCATCCCAATAATCGCTATTTCATGAGTTGTAATCACGCTCACCAATTGGTAAATAACTATATTTCCTGCATTATACCACTTTATTGAGCTAAACTACCCGTTACTACAACGAAAAAGCAACCGATCGATAATCGGCTGCCTTCTTAAAGAAATCAACAAAGCTTATGACTGAGTCAAGATTCCTTTTACAAACAATGAGACACTGTGCTTGTAGAACTCTTCCTCGGTGACGAGTTGGGACTGATATTGTCCGTGAATCAGCTCGCTCATCTGAAATCCGTAACACATCGAGAGAAAAGACATGGCGGCAAGACGCTCATCCTGTCTGGCTATAACTTTTTTCTTCTGCAAGCGTTCAAAATATTCAACCAGCAAGGAGTGCAGCTTCTCGGGCGGATCGGCCAGCACTCTGTCCAATTCGGGAAACATTCCTTTGTCGCGGATGCCAATCAGAATGATGTCCGCATTTTTATGGAAAAACAAACGGTACTGCTGACTTACATTCAGCAGATCGACTTCCGGATTATCGGTCGCGTCCTCTTTTAACAGCTTCTCAAATTGCGGGATATCCGAATGTCTTTCAATGATGGCTTCCAATATGCCTTGCTTGCTTCCAAATTGCCGGAAAATCGTAGATTCATTGACTTTAGCTTCCGTTGCAATGGCTTTGGTGCTTACCCCCCGATAGCCCTTCTTTTTGATGAGCCGTGTCGCGGCTTCGATGATTCTGTCTGAAGTTTGCATTGTTTTTCTCCTTTTGCATATGTTGAACCTATTCTACTACAAGTTTTGCATATGCACAGCAGGACCGGGGTTCATCATTTTCATAAACGTTTATTTATTGCAAATCGCTTCTTTGTTCCCAGCGGCTTGCTTCCGTAATCTTGACATGATCAGGCACCAATTGCGTGAGCGTGCCTAATTTATCAAATGTAATCTGGATTCGGTCAGAGGGCAACAGCCATTGTTCGGTCTCGATTGCACAGCAATCCGGTATCGTCCCCATTCCTATAATCGTGCCTGGGAGCGGCGTAAAAACTTTGAGAACCTCCTCCATCACTTTTGCAGGGTGTGCAGAATACTCGGATGTGCTTCCCTTCCAGTGCAGTCTCTCCCCGATGCGTACATCCACATCCAAAGCCAGCGGGTTGTCGATTTCATCTGGCGTAACCAGAAATGGTCCTATTCCTTTGCTGCGATCAAAATCTTTGCAGCGCGTCGGTCCGGTCATCGCCTGGAAATCCGGCCACTGCACATCGCGGACAGTACTGTCGTTAAAAATAACATAACCTGCAATGCAGTTCCCCTTCCCTGTAACAAAGGCCAGCTCCGGCTCGATATCCAGATAGGAAGAGTACGAAGGCCAATGAATCGTATCCCCATCGCCAATTAATGCATGATGGTTACACTTATAATAACTGAAAGTTACTTTATTCGGATCTTGCTGGAATTTTTCAGCAATTTTGCGTATAAGCTCTTCTCTTTCCGGCCCTGTATATTCTCTTTGCAGCAGATTTACGCCAGCATTTCTCAGATGTCTTGGCGTCAGCCCGAAATCGATAAGCGCAGCCGGATTCGGAACCGGCGGCAGCAGGTTTACCGCTGCAATCGGGCTGATTTCATTTTCATTGAATTGATGCAACTGTTCGACCACATATTGCATCATTTCCTTAGCGGCATCATAACTTGCCGGCAAATTATGAAGATAGCTGTCCATACTTTCAAGACTGTCACAAAATGTTCCCTGCTCTTTCATGATTGCGGCAAAAGACACAACAAATTTCTCGTTAATTACAAGCCCAAACAAAGGCCCCTGGGATGTATGGGTTTGAAAGGTTACTAGTTTCATGATTAAGCGCCTCGATCCATTTAGTGTGATGTTGTTCTGTTACTATCATATAGCACAGAATAAATGCATGCAAGCACACGCTTGTATTACGAATTTCCATTCTCTATAATAAGACATAGTCAGTAGGCCTTATCCCCAAAACATATACGCAAAGGAGAATTTTTATGAAGTATGGACGTATTATCCAAAAACCTCGCGTTAAATTTTTTGAAGTCGCTAATGGCGTCTTTGCCGGTATTTCGCCGTATCGCGGCATCAGTTGGGCCAATGCTGGGTTCATCAACAAGGGTGAAGGGCTGGTGTATGACACGTTCTTTGATTTGTTCCATGCACGGGAAATGCGGGAGGCTTTTATAGAAGTAAGCAACGGCGGCTCTCCCGCATATGTGGTGAACTCGCACTATAACAGCGACCATGCTTGGGGCAACAAAGTGTTTGAAGATGCTTGCATTATTATGCACAAGGAAGCGTCCAGAGAGCGTCTTACAGAAAATATCGCCTGGATGGACAACGTCATCAGAAGAGGAAAGGATTCTCCGGAATCGACTTCGGGCGAGCGGTTTTTTGCAGCGGAATTTGAAGGATTCGACCTGGAAGGCGTAGAATGGGTGCTCCCGAATATTGAGATAAAGGACGATATCAACATCCGGCTTGGCGATACGGAAGTTATGATTTACAACGTAGCTCCGGCCCACTCTGACAGTGACTTGCTGCTGTGGATGCCAAAAGAAAAAGTGCTGTTCGCTGGCGATGTCGTGTTTAACGGCTGTACGGCATACAGCGAAGAGGGAACCCTCAATTGGGTTAAAGTGCTTGATCGCATTATTGATGAAATTAAACCCGAAATCGTTGTTCCGGGACATGGCGCCATCTGTGGCCTGAACTTCGTGAAAGAGCAGAGAGACTACCTCCTGAACCTGATCAGCGAGTTCAACAAGCATTACAATGACGAAATTGATGCCTTGTCCCTGACTAAGCAAATTGATATTTCCCGCTTCCTTCATTGGATTCAGCCAGAACGCTTGTATGTTACAGTGGACATCCTATTGAAAAGTAAACGAGGGTTACCACCCCTTCCAATTTGGAACGAGGTGCCTGCTAAGCTGGAAGACATGAAAGCTTTTTTGGCCGGAAAATATGGTAATCAAATCAAGCCATGGGACCCTATGAGTGTTTGGAAAGAATAGCAATTTGAGGCTAGCCTACAAAAGAACGGCCCTGTCGCAAACGATGCGATCAGCGGCCGTTCTTTTGAATTGTTCCACGGAAATAAAATCGGTGCTTAGAACCGATTATAAAAAAATGGTTTTTATTTTCGATAATTAAATGCTTCTCGGTTGAACTAGTTATCGGATGCCTGTCAATTTCCCTTCTATTAATATATAAAATGTTGAATCTTATTTTGATCTTTCAACTTAATTAATTCTGTTTTTAACATTTCCGGATATACATTCAAATCTATCAATTCATCCAGTAAGAACCATTTAAATACTAACCTTCCATTGTCTTCAATTCCCTTAAATTCTCCAACTTTCTTGAAAACTTCGTGTCCATCCGGGAAATCAATTAAATAATAAAATCCAATCTCATGATAATGCTTATCTTCATATTCAAAGAAATCCTCATTCACAAATAGTAATTTACTCATTTGTACCTCGATATCGAGTTCCTCTTTAATTTCCCTTTTAATTGTTTGATCTGTTGATTCATTAAATTCTACTCGGCCTCCAGGAAGGTTCCAAAAATCATCCTTTTCAGTCGTGTGCAATAATATTCGATTATTATGAATAGCAATACCTGCTACTCTGAAATTGAATTTATTATTATCTCTTTCAAATGTTATCATAGGTCACCTATATTTTTTGATTTTTTGCTTCATCATAATCTGCTGCTATTTCATATATTGTTCTTGTATCTACGAACCCGAGAGGCTTAAAGGAGCGTAGCGACCGGGTCCAGCGGACTTAGCCTTGCAGGGTTGTCTGCTGAATCTGCTTCTTCGTGCTTCCTCTTGCAGACCAATGGCCGAACGACCAGCAGCGTAGATACGGTGTTAACTGATGTCGGTGGCTTCCTGAATATTCTTAATTAATGCAATTTCTTCTTTATTCTTTAGATACGGTTTTATAAATGTTATAATGGTTATAATTAGGTTGAAAGGAGCTGATATCCATGGCAGTTAGTAAAGAGCGAATTGACTATCTTATCAATCATCTCAACCATAAAGATCTTGAACTTGTTACAGACTTAATGGAAAGGCTTGTTCAAAATAATCCCCCCTCTGATGTTCCTATCGATGATGAACCTACTACGGACGCTGATATAAAAGCTATTAAAGCCGCTCACGAGGCAATGAACAACGGTGAGCTCATCAATCTAGAGGATATCGAACATGAATTACGCAATTAAATTCCATAAAGACGCCATCAAATTTATACAAAAGCTTGATAAACCCACTCGAAACCGAATTCTTGATCATATAAATATACTTTCCGAAAATCCGAAACATCCTGAATTAGATATCAAAAAAATGCAAGGATTCAACAAGCACTATCGTCTCAGAGTCGGCTCTTTTAGGATTGTTTATTCCATATTTAATGATCAATTAATTATTGTCATTATCAAAGTTAGTTCTCGTGGTGATGTTTATAAATCTTAGAGACACTGAGTTGTGTCTCTTTTTGTTTGCTCAATACAGATAGCTCCGATTTCAGTTAACTTAAAGTAGTTCTCACTCTCTGAGGATTCGAAAAAACTTTCTTCTTCAAGTTGTCTTCTTAACTTTGCATAATTATGACTAGCGAAACGATTAACATGATCTTTCCGAATGTATGAACCTGCTAGTAATCTATATGTTCCTTCTACGATCAAAGCTTCGCTTCTTTAGCTTTACATCATCCGCTTCTCCTATATAATTTTCTTTTGATAAGAATCTTCTATTTTAGAAATCAATATGTAAATACCTGGATAAACCAGTTTTTCAATGCTTTGAAGCATTTGCACATGCTTTCTCTGACCAATGTATGCTTTACCTGTCCAATTACTAAGTTCGGCCGTTTTTAAGCTCTTGTATTTCTCTCCCATAATATAAAGCTTAATCGACTTCCCTTCATTTTGCAGTCTCCTTATCACCATTATGGTTTTTATATTTTTCAATTCTTGAGAGTTTCATCTAACGTTGTTGTGTTCACGATGTCCCATCGACTTAAGGCGATGAAGTCGCCGGGCGCGATGCGCTAGTCGGTGCGGATGAGTCTGGCTGCTCCTACTTCCCCAAGATCGCTCGCCAGACCGAGGGGCTTGTCCCCCGATGCGTGAACACGGTGTTAGCTGATGTAGCCCACTCCTTCGAGATACCCTCTACTGCCTTACTGTTCCAAATGATATCTTCATACTAGGTGCATAAGTCAGCCATGAATACGATCCAAATTGTCTCGAAAATAAATTCTCTGTTTCATACTGAGCTAGAGCTTCATCACTTAACAACCCCCTGCTCATCAGATTCTGTATCATCTCATGTATATCTCCTGGTTCGTGTCCTAATCCTTCATCTTTAAGAGATGCAAACAGGTCTTCCTTTACCCAGCGTATATTTACGCCCCTTACTTCTTCTATCTCTACCATACCTGCTCCCCCGCCCACTTACAACATCTTCAATAAGATGCCATATATTCAAGCCCTCCTCTGGCTATCCCCATATCCTCTTTCAGTTTTTTACCCCATTGCATATCCTTCTCAAAAGAACGTTTTTGAAGATTAACATGGCATCAAGTCCTTGTCCAACTTACCATCCGCAGATGTTTACTCAACTATCCTCCCCTTTCCGTCCAACTCTACTTTCTTTTCTATCTCCTGTCGCATCAGTCGATCCAACAGACTTTCAATCTGCTGAATATTGCGAAGGCTGACATGTGTGTAGCGCTCCGTTGTATGGCTGCTGGCATGGCCTAGCAGCTCTTGAATGTACCTTGAGTCTGCGCCACTCTCAAGCAAGTGCGTGGCAAAGAAATGCCGCAGCGAGTGGATTCCTACCGTGTTGTTCACTCCGGATCTTGCGAGTGCTTGCTCGAAGACCTTCTGAGCACTTTGCTCCGTAAGGGGCTTACCTGCCTGTTGACCTGGGAACAGCCAGCCCTTGCTCGCTGACTCTCCAATATATGCCTTGATCGCCAGCCAAGCCGCTTGTGACAGGAGAGTCATGCGATATATCTTTCTGACGAAGGTAGATCCTGCTTGCAATAAAAAAGGAGATCAATGCCCTCCGCATTAATCTCCTGATTCTTTCAGGTGTAATTTATTAAATTGTCCTGCATCATCCATTCCATACATTTATCATCCGTTCGTATGAGGGCTTGTCCGCTCCGATATGAAAGTATTCTTAAGCAGCAGCGAGACATCATTATACAGGAATGTGCATTCCCGTCGCTGCTAGTCTCACTTGGGCAGGCAGGTGATAATCCGCTCGAATGTCGACGCCGTGTGACATATGTGTATATACCGCCTTCGTCGGCGCTAATTCCTGAATAAGTTCCGCTGCTTCAACCATATCATAGACTGAACGTGTATCATAGGGAAAGGGCTCCTCATAGAAGTTCGTACCTAGCACGAATAGATCCAGCTCGCGGAATGCCGACTTTTCTTTATCGCCAAGCCCGATGGCATCTGAGGCATACGCCCAGGCTCCATGACAGCGATTGTGCTCAGCAGCTGCTACCGGCCGCTCAAAGCGATAAGCGTAGGAATAACCGTTCTTGCCATGATTCACTCTGATCGGATAAATGGTCCATTCCTCCCAGCGCCAGGAATCCTCCAATACCGTCCATTGAATATAAGCATCAAGCCATGGGTACATGCTTCGGATAATGTCCAGCACTTCCATAGGAGCGATCACATGCCCCTTTTGCTTCATCCATCTGCAAATATCGGCATAGGCAGGCAAGCCCGCGACATGATCCTGATGCGCGTGCGTGATCAGAATATCCGAGATCCATCTCATCCCGGCCAGTTCCATCTGCTGCGGCCAATCCGGTCCACAATCGATAAGGAGCTCACGCTTCCCCTTCATCAGCAGAACAGAAGAACGCATGCGCCGATTCGCGCCAGTAGTGCGCGCTTCCTCGCATACCTCACACTCACAATATACTCTTGGCACACCAAGAGAATCACTGTTGCCTAAAAACACACATTGGTATCCATCATGCTCACGATCTAATGCAATTCTCACTCTGTCCGTATTCATATCCATTCACCTGACTTCTTGGATCGCAGTATCCGCATCCTTGCTGCTTTCTTTTCTTCTCTTCTCTCTAGTATAATAGTTCCGTTCAAGAAGGGATAGTATCGAATCCCGTTGGCTGTATGAACGAAGCTCCGCTTCACAGCATCATGATGAAACGTCCATTTATTGGTTATTCTATACACGCTGGCCACAACAATCGAAGGCAGGACGGAAGAATAGTGCCTTTTTATAAAAATAAGGTTCAGGAGGTTCAACATGCCTTTATCTCTTCATTCAAGCGCTGCAGAAATTGTGGCCCATCGCGGCTATGCCGCCATCTTCCCCGAGAATACCATGCTGGCTTTTCAACGCTCGCTAGAGCTTGGCGCTCACAGCATCGAGCTCGACATTCATCACTCCAAGGAAGGGATTCCCGTCGTCATTCACGATGAGAAGCTGAACCGTACAACGACAGGAAGCGGATATGTGCGGGAGAAGAGCCTTGCCGAGATTAGAAGCGTGGATGCTGGCGTAAAGTTTCATCCGAGATTTGCAGGCTGCCGTGTGCCGATTCTAGAAGAAGCCTTGGATCTGCTTGGCGGACGCTATGGGCTTCAACTGGAGCTTAAAGAAGGCATCAATGAGCAGCAGGCCAAAGGCATTCTCCATTTGCTAGGCATTTACGGCATGCTTGGTCGCACCATGATAATCTCCTTTTACAAATCCAATCTGGAGCTGATGCGGAGGCTTCATCCTGAGATTGAGCTCGGCTTTCTCACCAGCGATATCATTGCACTGGAGCCGATCGCAGAGCTCGGGAGAGCGACGGTATGCTTGGACTACCATATTCCGCTTAAATATCCGAAGATCATCAAAGAAGTGGAAGCCCTCGGGCTCGATGCAGCCGTATGGACCATTCGTCAAGCGCAGACAGCGAGGAAGCTGTATGACTTGGGCATTCGCCGCTTTACCAGCGATATTCCGCTTCGTAGTGATTTATCGCCGCTATAATGCGCATGCTGTTCGACGATGTGCTTGTTAACCATTCTTTGTATCAAGTACGCCCACATTCATTATCAACAGAGCATCGTGGACAAACATAAAATCCTCCTGCAAGACCGTCTTCCTTTTCATGAAGCAAAAGGGAAACAAGCGCGCATGAGGATTTTTTATTGCATTACTTCATTCCATTCATTCTGATGACCTGAATAACTGTACTTCAAACCTCAGTCCTTACCAGCAAAACCAAATATCAAAGCTTGCCAATCTTAGAACTAAGGCTTGCAAACCTTTAGGCTAGTCTCAGGACTTTCTTAGAGCCTTACAAGCCTGCCAGCACCTGATACCAGATTCCTCGCTTGCTGTACAGCTTCTCGCGCACCTCTTCCCAACCGCCCATATCCTCTACTGTAAATAATCCTTCAGGAATGTCCTGACTTTTCTTCGTCTCAGCTTTCACTTGTTCGTTGACCGGCCGGAACCCTGCCTCTACCCAGATTTGCTGTGCTTCCTCTGATTTCAAGAATGACACGAACGCTTCGGCGGCTGCTCTAGTTCCATGCTTATCCACGTAGCGATCGACCACAACAACAGGGTTCTCGATCTGAATCGTATGCTTCGGCACCACAATCTCGTAAGCAATGCCTTCCTTTATCCGAGCAAGCAGCTCATTCTCATAAGTCACGATGGCATCGCCTACTCCGTACTCAAAGGCCGCCATCGAAGCTCGACCGCTCTTATCCATCGAGATCACTTGATCATGGATATCGGCAAGCAGCTGCTTCGCATAGGCTGGTCCATCCATGCCCTTGGCTTCCGCTTCCATTAAGCCCGCACCATAGATCGCATTAATGTCCCATTGGGCGCCTCCAGACGTCTTCGGATTCGGGTACAGCACATCGATCCCCTGCTGTGTCAAGTCTGTCCAATCCTCAATATGAAGGGGATTGCCTTCTCTTGTCCCAATGACCACAATGGATTCTGTCACCATGCCTGAATAGCGGTCCTTCTGCTGCCAATCAGAAGCAACAAGCCCTGCATCAACCAGCTTATCGACATCGCCTTCCATCGCAAACAAAGCAACATCTGCCTCCATGCCGCCGACGATTGATCTCGCCTGTGTGCCGGACGCTTCATAGGACTCCTGTATTTGCAGCTTCTGTCCGGTCTTCTGCTCCCATTCCTGCTGGAAGCGCGGAATCAGCGCTTGAAGCGCATCCCTTGCAACAGAATAAGCACCGATGACAAGCGTGGAGGAGGTGTCATCTGGAGTATTGGACGCAGCAGTTGAAGCTGCATGAGCGGTTTTTGAGGCATGAGCTGCTGTTACTGATGCGTTTGCTTCCTTTGTACCCTTTGCTCCCAGCGCTGGCTGAACCTTCTCCTCCATGCATCCTCCAAGTATAAGTGAAGCTAGGAGGAGCAAGCCGCAGCTAACCTTTACAAGCCCCCGCCCCGCCGAGTACATTCTAGAATTCACTCTTCCTCCTCCTCTCTTCAAATGTGAATCGGCATGGGATCTTCCTTCAGTGCATTCTCCTGCACCCAATGATCCTCATCACTAAACATATAGACACGGTGAACGAGCACATCCACCTCTTCACCAATCTTGAGCACCTCACGCTCCAGCGGACGGTAGGTTTTTAGTGGAAGGTCTGCTACCGTGACCTCTACCAGCCATTCGCTTCCCCTGAAGTGCAGCGCCTTTACGACTCCCCGCTCACAAGCCGACTTTAGCGGCAGCTCCCCAATCTTTCCGACCTCGATATACTCTGGACGTATGAGCGCTTTGCTTTCCGTCCAAGCTGCTGCCGTTTCGAACCCTTTTAGCGAGGCCACATGGTCGAGAATCGTGGATTCCCCAATAAATTCCGCAACAAACGGCGTCTCTGGCGATTTGTAAATATCCCAAGGGGTGCCCTTCTGCTCCAGCTGGCCTTGCTGAATAATCATGATCTCATCCGCCACTTCAATCGCTTCATCCTGATCATGGGTGACGAAGATCGACGTAATGCCCACCCGCTCAATCAGCGATTTGAGCCACGTACGGAGCTCCTTGCGAATCTTCGCATCGATTGCGGCGAATGGTTCATCCAAGAGCAGCAGCTGCGGTTCAGGAGCCAATGCTCTTGCAAAGGCAACACGCTGGCGCTGCCCGCCTGAGAGCTGATGTGGATAGCGCTTCTCCGTTCCAGCAAGGCCCGTAAGCTCAAGCAGTTCCATGACGCGTGTGCGAATGCGGTCCTTCGGCCACTTTTTAATCGTCAGCCCGAACGCCACATTATCGAAGACCGTCATATGCTTGAACAGCGCATAATGCTGGAACACAAAGCCGATGCCTCGCTCCTGAGGAGGCACTTGATTCATCACTCGGCCATGGAATATTATCTCACCGCCATCTGGCTGTTCAAGACCTGCCAGCATGCGCAGCACCGACGTTTTGCCCCCGCCGCTTGGACCAAGCAGGCCAATCAGCTGGCCTGTTTCAATGGAGAAGTTCATTTGACGCACCGCGTGATAATCACCAAACCATTTATTGAGATCTCGAACTTCAATGTGCATCCCCGTGTACTCCTTTGCGTTTTTTGGCCCATTCCATAAACAACAACAGGGCAATCGAGCCTGCAGCAAGCACCAGCGCCAAGCTGTTTGCTGAAGCAATATTAAAGTTATCCACATCCTGATAAACCAAGGTCGTCATCGTCTGCGTCTTGTTCATGATGTTGCCCGATACGACGAGAACCGCGCCGAATTCACCCAATGATCTAGCCACAGTGAGCACCACGCCGTACAGCACACCCCAGCGAATAGATGGCCATGTCACGCGCCAGAACGTCGTCCACTGATAAGCGCCAAGCATCGAGGCAGCTTCCTCCTGCTGCGTACCGATCTCCTGAAGCACCGGAACAACCTCGCGAACCATAAGCGGAAACGTCACGAACAGCGTGGCGAGCACCATGCCCGGGAAGGCGTAGACAATAGGAATGCCCGCATCGGCTAGCAGCGTCCCCACCACCGTATTCGGTCCCAGCATCAGTACGATCATAAAGCCGCCAATGACAGGCGATACCGCATAAGGAAGATCTATGATGCTGTTCAGCCACCGTCTTAAGCTCCGCCCAATCCAGTTGCCACGAACAATGGTGATGGCCATAAAGATGCCAAACATCGTATTTAGCAGCGTAACGACAACGACGACGGAGAGCGTCATCTTCATCGCATGCAGCGCTTCAGGTCTTGTTAACGATGCAAGCACTGACGATACCCCATGCTCCATTGCACTTAGAACCACCTGCATAAGCGGAATGATCAGCAGAAGTAAAAATACCGCATAAGTCAGCACAATAAGGACACGAGCCGTTCCTGATCTCTTGCTCATCGCTCTTCCCTCCTTGACTGCAGGGTATTCACAATCCACAGAACCAGAAAGGATAACGTAAGCAGCATGACTGAGACAGCAGCAGCTCCTTGAGGATTGTCACTTTCAATCTCGCCGAAGATAAACACAGAAGCGATTAACGTCTTTCCTGGAATATTGCCCGCAACGAGCACCACAGCACCGAACTCCGCCAGTGCGCGGGAGAAGGCCAGCATGCCTCCACTAATCATTCCAGGTCCCATCTGAGGCAGCAGCACCTTGAAGAACGTTCGAAGCTTCGAAGCGCCCAGCGTATGAGCGGCTTCTTCCTGCGTGCGATCCGCTTCCTCCAACAGCGGCTGCACCGCGCGGATGACAAAGGGGAAAGTTACGAATACCATCGCAATAACGATTGCCGGCTCAGCAAATACGATGCGAATCCCTGCTGCATGGGCAAGGCTTCCAATCCAGCTGTTCGGACCTAGGAGGAGAAGAATCATTAAGCCCCCTACGGCTGTAGGAAGGGCGAAGGGCAGATCAACAAGACTGTTCAATAAGGTGCGTCCAGGAAAGCGATAACGGTGCAGTACCCATGCGGCCATCGTGCCGATCACGATGTTAATGGCTGTAGCGATCAAGGATAAACGGAAGGTGAGCCAGATAGACTTCCATGCCAGAGGTTCGAAGATGCTTTCAATAAATACAGGTACTCCTCCGGAGAAGGATTGAACATAAATGCCCGCTATGGGCAAAATAATCAGCAGCAACGTATATAAGATCAGGGTTGAGCGGAACCCCCACTTGACATCTCTTCGCTGAAGCAGTGTATTCATAACCTTCCTCCATCTCCATACGGTTCCAAGCATGAGAGGTTTGTTTTATAATTCCTAGCTGTTTACTTGGTCTTTGTTTTAACTTACTTTACCAAAAATTGTCGCTTGTCGTCAATACTTAATTATTCCTTATGCAACGTATTCGGAATGCTTATAATTGGTTAATCCGCGGAGAAAAAACATGCCGAGATTTTTGTATGTCCTGCATAGAAAAAAAGCATCTGCATACGTACAACATCAGCTGCACGAACACACATGCTTCTTAAGGAAGGCTGGTCATTTGAATAAGGTTGATGATGGACTTGGATCACTCAAGGTTAAGCTTCTGCATGATACTTGGATACTGCATACTTCTGGTATAACGTATTAAAGCTTCTATTTGATAGGAATGGCAGGGGCTTATCACTGTCATAGCAGGATCATTGTCATGCCTTTACTTCATCACGACAATTCATTATCGATACAACGCATCAATTGGCTAAAATGTAAGGCTGGACGAATGCCTTTCATCGTTGTGAACAGGCTTCGCTCACCTGTGATGTAAGCTATAGAAACCAAGGACTACCCGTAACGATTGATGTTCATCAAAAAAAGGATAGGTCATAAGGACGTGCATATCTGGCATTTCGGCTCCTGGTGAGTCTGTCAGCATATGAGAGTGCAGGAGTAGATCGAATCGGGCGGATTCCTCCGCATTCCTTCGATGCTTTCGATACTATAGGTAACGGCTACGCCGTCTGGATCGCATCCTCCATCGCTTTGCGGCACAGGAATCTTACATGAGAAGATGCCGCTGGCTTCACTTCCTCGAAGGATACTTGATCTTGAATGTAATAGGAGATGAATCCATGCATGGACAGGAACATGCTGCGCGGTATATTCTGACGATCCTGATCGGACAGTGCCTTCACCCCGAGGGATTGTCTCACAATGCTTGAGAACATCTCCAAGCATCGGCTTTGTTCCGAGCGCGCATACGCGAGCAGCTCTTCATCTCTAGTCATGAACATAATCTCATAATGATGCGGATGATTGAGTCCAAATGCTATAAATTCCAGCATAACCAGTTCAAGCTTCGCTATTCCCTCGCTTGATGTATGGTTGATGATTCGCTCAAACAAGCGGCCGAGACGCTTGAAGTCTTCTTGCACAAGCGCATAGAAGAGCTCGGCCTTGTCTTTGAAGTGATAGTATAGTGATCCATGACTGTACCCTAAATGCTGTCCGATGCTTCGCATCGATATTGAACGATAGCCCTTCGTCACAAATAGATGCCTGGCAACCTCTAATATTCGCTCACGCGACAATTCTTGCTCCACAGCTTTTCTTGGCATGGCACTCTCTCCTTATTCACCTTCAATGTAATAAGCAGGTTCTCCCTTCTGAATGCTCGCCTGACCTTGCGTCAGATCGACCATCCACTCCATGAATGAGTCGCTATCGCCATATACTGGCAAGCAGGTTAAGGTTACCTTATCCGTATAATAGGTCTCACCCATTCTCATCTGTCTGTTTCTAAGCTCATTCTCAACTTTACCAAGCCATGTATAATCAACCTCGACCAATACTTCCTGATGCAGCACCTTCTCGATTGCTTCAGCGCCTTCAATAGCCGCCACAGCGCCATCCGAATAAGCTCGTATCAGTCCTCCTGCTCCCAGCATAATGCCGCCAAAGTAGCGTGTTACCACGATTGCCGTGTCCTTAAGGCCTTGGTGCTTGATGACTTCAAGAATCGGCTTTCCCGCGGTTCCGCTTGGCTCGCCGTCATCTGAAGCCTTTTGGACCTCATCTCGCTCTCCAATCACATAGGCGGAGCAGTTGTGCGTCGCATTCCAATGCTTCTTCTTGATCTCTTCAATAAAAGCAATGGCCTCCTCTTCCGTATGAACGGGCTTCGCATAGCCGATAAAGCGGGATTTCTTGATGACGATTTTTTTTGATCCGAATGCGCGAACAGTCTTGTAGCGCTCCAACAACTTGTATCACCTTCCATGAGTGCCAAGAAAGCAGTTCCCGTGAGTTCCACGATGAACTGCTTCCTCCGGCAGCCAATCATTCTATGCTGTATATTCTGATGCCGATAGGCGGCTAAGCTGCAGCGACAAGCTCATCTTATTCTGCAAGACGCTTCTCAAGCTGCGCTTTCTCTTCCTCATAGCCTGGTTTGCCAAGAAGGGCAAACATGTTCTTCTTATAGGCTTCTACACCAGGTTGGTCGAATGGATTAACCCCTAACAGATATCCGCTGATTCCGCATGCTCTCTCAAAGAATGTTACCAAGTACCCGAAGGAATATGGCGACATGTCTGGGATTGTCACGATCAAGTTAGGCACTTGCCCGTCTGTATGGGCAAGCATCGTCCCTTGGAATGCCTTCTTGTTGACAAAGTCCATCGTCTTGCCTGCCAAGAAGTTGAGTCCGTCTAGATCAGCAGGATCTTCTTCGATGGAGATCTGTTCTTTTACTTCTTCCACTTGGATAACCGTTTCGAACAGATTGCGGGAGCCTTCTTGAATGAATTGTCCCATGGAGTGAAGATCAGTAGAGAAGTCTACAGATGCAGGGTAGATGCCCTTGTAATCCTTCCCTTCGCTCTCTCCGTACAGCTGCTTCCACCACTCCGATACATAATGAAGAGATGGCTCATAGTTCACGAGAATCTCGATCGCTTTGCCTTTGCGATACAAGGCATTGCGCACAGCTGCGTATTGATAGCTCAAGTTCTCAGCCACATTCGGATTGTTGTATTCTGCAGCTGCATCTTGCGCGCCCTTCATCATCTCGTCGATGTCGATGCCAGCAACAGCGATCGGAAGCAAGCCTACTGCTGTCAAGACAGAGTAGCGGCCGCCAACATCATCTGGAATGACGAAAGTCTCGTAGCCCTCTTCTGTCGCTAGCTTCTTCAATGCGCCTTTTTCACGGTCCGTTGTTGCGAAGATGCGGTTCTTCGCTTCTTCCTTGCCGTATTTCTTCTCAAGCGCATCCTTAAAGATACGGAATGCGATCGCAGGCTCTGTTGTTGTGCCTGACTTCGAGATCACGTTGATCGAGAAGTCCTTGCCTTCAATCAATTGAAGCAAGTGAGCCACATATGTAGAGCTGATGTTGTTGCCTGCGAAGTAGATCTCAGGCGTATTGCGCTTGTCCTTCGGCAGCATGTTGTAGAAGGAATGTCCAAGCATTTCGATCGCTGCTCGCGCTCCAAGGTAAGAGCCGCCGATACCGATGACGATCATGACCTCAGAATTGTCTTGAATGCGCTTCGCTGCACTCTTAATGCGAGCAAATTCTTCTTTATCATAATTAAAAGGCAGATCGATCCAACCTAAGAAGTCTGAACCTACGCCAGTCTTATTGTGCAATTGTTCGTGGGCGAGACGAATCGGTTCTGCCAAATAATCAATTTCATGTTGTCCGACGAATGCCAATGCTTTACTGTAGTCAAATTGTATTTTTTTCGACATTGTACACCCTCCTCAGTATGTTTGCTTTTCCACTTTAACCCATGAAAATCTTATTTCTTAGAATACTGGATTTCGCATGGAAACACAAGGGAACAAAATCCCTAGAACTTTATTATACCATAAAAGTTATTTATCAATTTTCAACAATTCATGTATGAATGCGCTATCATCCCGGAAACCATCTTAAATTATGCTAAAATGAATAGAAGTCAAGTTAACCAAAGCTTTCGTTCAAGCCGTAATTCCGAATAAACATATCCCATTTTTCGTTGAGGTGACAGCCATCATGACAAAAGTAGCAGTATTAGGATTAGGTACAATGGGCGCCCCTATGGCGCTGAATTTGTTGCAAAAAGGCTTCGAGGTCATCGTGTACAACCGTACCCCTTCCAAAGTCGAGCCGCTTCGCGAGGCAGGCGCGCTCGTCGCCCAGCATCCGCGCGAGGCAGCTGCTCAAGCAGACGTCATCATAACGATGGTAAGCAATGACGCTTCCATCCAAGAAATCTACTATGGAGACAATGGCGTATTAGCGGGTATCCGCTCGGGTTCCATTGTGATCGACAGCAGCACGATTTCACCTTCGCTGTCTACTGCACTTTACAGCGAATGCCAAGCGAAAGAAGCACAATTTCTTGATGCTCCTGTAACCGGAAGCAAGCCTGCTGCAGAGGCAGGTACCCTGCTCTTTATGGTAGGCGGCGAAGAAGCCGCTCTTACACAAGCAATGCCTGTTCTTGAAGCAATGGGTACGCGAATTGTATATATGGGGCCATCCGGCAGCGGCTCTATTACAAAGCTTGCGCATAATACGATTGTGGGCATCAATAATGTCGCATTGGCAGAAGGCTTCTCCATTGTGTCCAAGGCTGGCGTGAACCCCACTGCCTTCCTTGAGGTCGTGCAGAACGGCAGTGCAGGCAGCAAGGCTGCGGAGCTTAAGGGGCAGAAGATCATCGACAGCAACTTCGACAATCAATTCTCCCTTGCGCTTATGCTGAAAGACCTTAAGCTGGCGTCGGTGCTGACCGATCAATTGCAGTCTCCTACGCCAATGCTCGAGCTGGCGAAGAGCATGTTCCAGATGGGACAAACGGCTGGGTATGATGAAGAAGACCTATGCTCTGTCGTTAAGATCTATGAACAGTGGATTGGACATGCGATCAATGCGGAGCGGAAGGCAGCAGAAAAGTAACATGCACGCTGCAGCATCACACTGAAGCCTTGAGCGGCGCGCTAATGCCTAGAGCAGCAGTATCAGCAATTACAGAAGATATGCAGTCAATCCATAAACTATGAACTAAACCCATTAGCCTGCAGCTATTGTGCTCGCTAATGGGTTTTCTTTATATCCCTTGCATCTTTGGCTCCTTTACAAGCTCGACCGCAGATAGACAGACCATGCGTGGACGCTAGTCCACCTCGTTCTCGATGATCATACGCAATAAACTCTCGCTGCTCTTCTCCAAGACCATCGGATATAGGGCTACTTTATCGGGGTTCAGCGCTTGAAGATCTTCGTATACGGCGGGAGAAGCATATACCTTATCCGCCCGTTCAAGCAATTCATGAAGCTGCTCCTGATCCTTCATTCCAACGGCATGTGCATGAATCTGCGTAATCCCTGCTTCTTGCACGCCGCTTGCCATCCATTGCCCGCCTGTCTTGCCCAGGCACACGAAGCCCACCTCGCTGTCTGGCTTCAGCTTCGCCATGTCCAGCAAAGAGGATAGTTCAATGGTCGCTCCAATGACGTAAAGCTTTTTCTCATAATGGGACATGCGATGCCTAACCTCTTCAGCATGATTCAGAGTCGTAATAATAACATTGGCCTGCTCCAATACGTCAAGTGCTGCCTCACCTTCCTGCGGCAGCTCTTCTAGGAACAACGTCTCCACTTGCGATGCGGTCACTCGCTCAATCTCTTGGCGGTAGAAGGAATGATCATGACCTTGGCATTCAATCAAGACAATGCGCGGAACCTCTTCTTTCTCAGAGGGATGCAGCAGCGTATACGCTAAGCCCGATATGAACAAATCAACCAGCGGGATGCCCTGCTTCTCCGCTACATCCATCATCTGAGTGACAAGCTGCTCAAGCGGCTTGCGCGCATGTTGGAGATGCTCCACCTTCGCATTATCCATCACTTGCGTGCCGCGTCCCTTCTGCATCTTGAGCAAGCCTTCATCGCGAAGCTGGGTGTACACAAGATTAACCGTATTTCGATTCAACCCGAGCGCATCTGCCAATTGGTTAGCGGAAGGAAGCATATCCCCAGGCCGAATCTCACCAAGTCCAATCAGCCACTTCAGCTGCTCCTTAAGCTGGGTGTTTACACTGAAGTTGATTCCCGAATCCACCTTTAATAGCAACTCTTTATTCATAGGGCATTCAAACTCCATTCACAGAAGATAATCACATTATACTATTCAACTAGACATTTATTTCACTGTACTCTTTCTGCTGCAACCATGCAACAGCGATCTGCTAAGCTGTACATCAAATAATTAAGACTTTCTGTCCTTCGTCCCCAATAAAAAAACGTTGACAGCTAAGAAAAGAATACGTAAATTATATTACATATTACTAGTTAACTATTAATTTAGTTATAAACTTATAAGGATGGGATGTCTAATGCATACTAAACCTCTGCTCACAAAGTACTTTGCTAAAATGACCGGTGCGGGAAGGAGCCCTCTGAAGGTGTCGCTTCGAACAGCTCTCATCGGATTTCTAGGCGGTTTTCTGGCAATCGGCCTGCTTGCTTACTTAACAGATCTTACATCAGCGATTTGGCTGATGGCTCCATTCGGGGCAAGCTGTGTATTGGCGTTCGGCGTATGGGAAGCCCCGCTATCCCAGCCTCGGAACATTATTGGGGGTCATCTGGTTTCAACTACAGTCGGCTTATTGCTGTTTCACCTATTCGGCAGCTCCTATTGGGTCATTGCACTTGGTGTCGGCTTATCGATCACCTTCATGCATCTGACTCGCACCACGCATCCACCGGCTGGCGCTAATCCCATCGTCGTCATCATGTCGGGAAGCTCGTGGTCCTTTCTCCTGTATCCTGTTTTGATCGGATCTTTGGTGATCGTACTCATCGCTTTGCTATTGAACAACCTCGACGAACAACGCCATTACCCCAAGTTCTGGTTTTGATCAAAAAGAAGCATACGGCAATGATGCATGCCTAATGCTCCAGCTTACACACCACTGTCACTTGCAGATCAAAGCTGTATTGCAAACAAAAAAGGACCTTAGATCCCACAAACGTGGGAGCTCTAAGGTCCTGCGTAATCATTATATGTCCCAGACTGCCGGGAATTTGACACATCAACTGCGGCTTTTCAAGCCATTATTCCCAGCTTCATGCTGCTGTTGCGTAACAGTTTGGTGTTTACATGATGCCGTGAAGTTACAGAAGCGCCTTCACGCGGCTAACCACGTTTTCTACCGTAAAGCCATACTCTTGGATCACTTTATCGCCAGGCGCGGAAGCACCGAATGTGCTGATGCCCAGGATATCGCCTTGATCCCCAACATAACGCTCCCAACCGAATGGAGAAGCCATCTCGATAGCAAGACGTGCTTTTACATCTGGCAGAAGAACGGAATCACGATATTCCTTCGGCTGCTTATCGAACAGATCCCAGCTTGGCATGGAGATGACACGAACTTGAATGCCTTCTTCAGCCAATGCTTGTTGTGCACGAACCGCGAGCTGTACTTCGGAGCCTGTTGCAATGATTTGCGCTTGCGGCTTGCCGTTAGGCGCATCCGCTACCACATAAGCACCGCGAGCAACACCTTCGCGTGCTGCTTCTGCCGTTCCTTCAAGGATCGGCAGGTTCTGGCGAGTCAACACGAGCACAACCGGATTGCCTTTGTTCTCCATGGAATACGCCCATGCCGCAGATGTCTCGTTGCCGTCAGCCGGACGAAGCACCGTGAGGCCAGGAATGATGCGTACCGAAGCCAATTGCTCGATTGGCTCATGGGTAGGGCCATCTTCCCCAACTGCGATACTGTCATGCGTGAGCACATAAGTAACAGGCAAGCCCATAATCGAAGACAAGCGAACCGCCGGACGAAGATAATCGGTAAACACGAAGAATGTACCGCCGAATACCTTCACGCCGCCATGAAGCATCATGCCATTCATTGCTGCCGCCATTGCAAATTCACGCACACCGAAGTAAATATTGCGTCCGCTATAGTCCTTCGCGCTGAAGTTCGTCAAGCCATTGAGATGCGTCATGGTTGAGCTCTCAAGGTCGGCAGAACCGCCAGTGAGGTAAGGAATTCGCTTCGCAAGGCCGTTCAGCGCGTTACCGGAAGCGACGCGTGTCGATACCGCTTTGTCGCTTGTTGCATACACAGGAAGCTCAGCATCCCAGTCTGCTGGAAGCTCGCCCGCAATCGCTTCTTTCAATTGCTTCGCAAGCTCTGGATGCTCCTGCTCGTATTTGGCAAGCAGTGCGTCCCACTCTTTATTTGCAGCTTCGCCCTTGTCTTGGACGTTCGCTTTGAAGTTGTCATATACGTCTTGAGGAACATGGAAGTCCTCATGCTCCCACTCATAATAGGCTTTAGTAAGCTTCGTTTCATCAGCACCAAGCGGTGAACCGTGCGTACCGCCATGTCCGCCCTTGCCTTGCTTGTTCGGGCTTCCGTAGCCGATTACCGTCTTCACTTCAATCAAGGTTGGCTTGTCCGCTACCGTGCGAGCACTGTTTACTGCAGCCTCGATCGCAGCCAAGTCGTTGCCATCCTCTACAAGCAGCGTTTGCCAGCCATATGCCTCAAAACGCTGACGAACATTCTCGCTGAAGCTTAGGTTGGATTCGCCATCAAGCGTAATATCATTGGAATCATACAGCACGATCAATTTGCCAAGCTTCAGGTGACCTGCGAGTGAAGCTGCTTCGCTTGCTACACCTTCCATCAAGTCTCCATCACCGCAGATCACGTACGTATGATGATCAATCAAGTTATATCCTTCACGGTTGTAAGTCGCGCCTAGCTGTGCTTCTGCCATCGCCATCCCTACAGCCATTGCAATCCCTTGACCAAGCGGTCCAGTTGTTGCTTCTACCCCTGCCGTATGTCCAAACTCAGGGTGACCTGGGGTCTTGCTTCCCCATTGACGGAAGTTCTTGATCTCTTCCATAGGAAGATCGTAGCCGCTCAGATGAAGCAGGCTATACAGCAGCATGGAACCGTGTCCTGCAGACAACACGAACCGGTCGCGATTCATCCAAGTTGGATTGCTTGGATTATGAGTCATGGCTTTTGCAAAAAGATGATACCCCATAGGGGCTGAGCCCATAGGCATCCCTGGATGGCCGGATTTAGCCTTTTCAATAGCATCAATAGCCAAAGTACGAATCGTAGCAATCGATAGCTGATCAATAGGTGTTGCTGTCATTGCTGATTTCCTCCCTCTCTATGTACAAGAAATGTAAGGTGAGAAATACTTCTATCGGAGTCCTTCGTGATGAACGACCGCGTATAGAGGTTATTTTATGCCGCATAAGAATGGTGATTGCGCCTCAGCGAAATACAAATATTCTTACAAGGTTACAGATGCTCGCCTTCATCTTGTCTATTTGTTGGTATTACTATACCATCACTTGAACATAATGCGAAGCCCGTGAACAAACTTTCACGAGGAATACAATGCCTAATAGCCTCCACAATGTTGCAGCAAGCGACAATACATAATAATAATTATAAATTAAAAACGCCTCTCAATCCATAGCCTATCCTTTATTCCTTTAAATCAAAACAATCAATGCTCATGACGGGACCGTTTTCTAAATCTCCGGTACAGCTTGCGAAGCCGCTCCAGCATCGGTTCAGACAGTCGAATCGTACAGACAGCAGATATAGGGCGATAGATCCAATGATAGGCTTGTCTTGTATCACGCCACACATGATCGCTTCCTTCCAGCAGAAAGTCGCTCACGTCTACTACTTTGCCCTTCCCCTTGTCATTGAATATATTTTTCCCATGAATGTCTCTTGGATTCAAGCCCCTTGAGCGCGCATACGCGAGCGCTTCATCTACATCTCGAATGACGGACGGCGGAATGCTGATCCCATGCAGCAGGCAATCATACAAATTTGTGCCGTACAGCCGCTTTAAGATCAAATATCCGTCGCCTTTATAATAACAGGCCGCATACGCGGGATGCGGACCAAGCCTTCTATAGACCTCTGCTTCCTCATCTAGTCCAGGCCGATTCCTCGCATATACCTTGGCAATCCAAGGAGAATCTCCTCTTGCGAGGACGGCAGCATAATTGCCTGTGCCCAGCAGCTGCCAGCCCTGAGGAATCCCTGATGCAACCACCGGGTCATCGCTGGACTCGCTGTTTACGCATAACGAATGCAGAAGCTCATCCTCAATCCACTGAATGGCTTGCATAATTTTGATATGTTCCATGGCTGTATCACCTAACCTTATTTACAGAACCACAGTTCAATATATCATCCAGACACAAATCCTTCCATCCTAATATGAAAAATAAAGACAAAATGAATGATTGAGCAGCATGCAAAAAAAGACTGGACTCGAATCAATCGTCGTCCAGCCTTCGTATTTTGATGACTACCCAGTGCTAATTAAACACCACCGTCTTGTTCTGATGCACGAGAATACGATCCTCCACATGCCAATGTACCGCACGCGCCAGCACAACACGTTCGATCGTACGACCGATGCGCTTTAATTCATTCACATCCGCGCGATGCGTAACGCGGCCCACATCCTGCTCAATAATCGGCCCGCCATCAAGCTCCTCTGTTACATAATGAGCGGTGGCCCCAATAAGCTTCACCCCGCGCTCAAACGCTTGGTGATACGGCTTGCCGCCAACAAATGCCGGCAGGAAGGAGTGGTGAATATTGATGATGCGGTTCTGATACTGCTCGATAAACGCAGGTGCAATAATCTGCATGTAGCGAGCTAAGATGATCACATCAGCACTGCCATTTACGAGCTCAAGCTGCTGCTTCGTCGCTTCGGCCTTCGTGTCATGCGTCACAGGGATATAATGATACGGAATATCAAAGGATTCCACATACTCTCTCATATCCTCGTGGTTGCTCACCACCATCGCAATCTCCGCATCCAAGTCGCCCGCCTGCCACTGCCAGAGCAATTCCAGCAAGCAATGATCCTCCTTCGATACAAAGATGGCTAGACGCTTCTTCTCGCTTACGCAGCTGATCTGCCATTTCATCTCAAAGCTGGCTGCAATCGCAGCAAAGTGCTCCTTCAAAGCAGGAAGCCGCTCATTCAACTGATCCATATCGAATTCGATCCGCATGAAAAACATGCCGCCCTCTGGATCCATCGTATATTGATCAGACTGTACAATGTTGGCATGGTGCTCAAAAAGAAACTGCGATACCGCAGCGACAATCCCTGCCCGATCCGGACAGGATATCAGCATCCGTGCTCGATTCTCATTAACCTTGCTTTCTTGCGAGTGAGACCTAGTCAGTTGGTGTGTCATCTCCGCTCCATCCCCCATTGTTAATGAATCATATCTAGGCTTATTAGCCATGCCTTAATCTCTACTGCTCACGAGCGTTGCACCTTGAGTACTGCACTCATGATTATTGCACTCATGATAAACAACTACGCCTGAAGAGCTTGCTCGCCCGCCAGCCATACGGTAATGCGTTGGTTCAGTTCTTCTTCTGTGCGATCAGGCAGCACTTGCCCCTCGACAGCCTTGTCGTACAATCGCTCAAGCGGCTCGCGCGGGTCCGCCTTTTTCGCTTTGGCATCATTTTTAAGCAAAGTCCAAGTATCGATGACAAAGGAACGACGGTCAATGCCTTCATCAGCAAAGAAATGAGCTAGTCGCTCTACATCTGTAACAAAGTCTTGTCCAAAATGAGCAGCAACATTGCCGCGAAGAAGTGCGATCTCCGCCTCATACATCGGACGCTGCTTCTTCGAATCCTTGCCGATCCACGGCGTCTCCAAGATAAACGGACGGCCTTGCAAAGCCTCATGCTGCACAACGCCATTAATGCCTTCAAAACCAATCCAGCCAGATCCCACCGGCGTGTGACGGTCTTTCCCAGCCCCCACTGGATTCTTGCTGTCGTTGAGATGCACGACCGCAATGCGGTCAAGCCCAACGGTCTGGTCGAAGTTCTTCAGAACGCCATCCAGATCGTTGACAATGTCATAGCCTGCATCGTGAATATGGCAGGTATCAAGGCAAACGGACAAGCGTTCATTGAACTCTACCTTGTCAACTATCGCAGCAATTTCTTCAAAGCTGCGGCCGATCTCTGTGCCTTTTCCAGCCATCGTTTCAAGCGCAATATTCACGTCGGTATCATTCGTATTGCGAAGAACCTCATTCAGCCCTTCTGCTATGCGGTTAATGCCATATTCAGCATCTTTATCCGTATAGGCGCCAGGATGAAGCACAATTTGCTTCACACCGACATAATGCGTCCGCTTGATCTCTTCTTGCAGGAAGCTTACCGCCAAATCAAACGTATTGGATTTGTACGAGCCAAGGTTAATGATATACGGAGCATGAACGACAATTTCCTCGACACCGTTCTTTGCCATCAATTCCTTGCCTTCCTCAATATATAACGATTCAATCGGTTTGCGACGCGTATTCTGCGGCGCTCCCGTATAGATCATAAACGAGCTGGAGCTATAGGTGGCCGCTTCTGTCGCCGCCGACAATAACCCTTTGTCAGAAAATGATACATGTGATCCGATTTTAAGCATATTACAGCTCCTTTCAAGATATTTCTTTATTTTACTAGGAATATCGAAATAAATCTAGGAATGCGGTATAATTCAAGTTGTATTCATTAGCAAATTAAGGTAAATAAACGAGGTGAAGGCAGATGATCCATTATTCCTTGCTTCCCCTAAATACATCAGGGCCGCCCAATTGGTTCATGAACTCTATCGCCTTTTGGGGTTTGATTATGCTCGGGTTTATGTCTATCGGGGGATTCTTTATGTTTCGCAAGTTTCTCAAGGTTCTGCCGATGAGAGACGGGAAGTCCAAGCTCGATTGGCAGAATTATTGGGTAGAGAAGAGCAGAAGCCTATGGACTGAAGAATCCAAAGAACTGCTTCAATTGCTCGTGCAACCCGTTCCTAAAGCTTTTCGCGATATTGCAGCACACAGCATCGCAGCGAGGATTGGACAGATCGCAGTCGAGAGCGGTGCTTCTCAGGTAACAAAAGATCATGTAATCGAAGGCTATATCAAGGCTACCCCGAAGCGCGATCATTCTTATTTGGAAAAAACCTTGAAGCGCCATGAGATTGACTATGCTCGCTTCAAGCATCTTCTGCAGTAGAGCGAAGTATACTTAGAATATCCATTATTCATAGAGTGCAAACGAGCTGCATCCAAATATCGCATTGTACTCCCGAGACAGCAGCCCTATGACAGCCATGCGATGCAGCATCTGTCACTCGATCATTAGACTCTGGACCCTAAGGGGGAGGTCGCTATGCATGTACTTATTACTGGAGGAACGGGACTCATTGGACGCGCCCTCGTTCGCAGCTTGCAGGCTGATGGTCATCGGGTAACCGTCATTACACGTTCCCCTGTTAATCAAGAGAACACAGACGAGCAGGTTACCCTTACTCGATGGACAGACTTCCAGCAGAGCGGACCTCAGATGGTGGATGCGGTTGTTAATCTCGCTGGCGAAACGATCAACCAAAGATGGACTGTTCAAGCGAAAAATCGGATAACCGCTTCCCGAACCCTTTCGGCTAGGAGAATTGCGGAGTGGTCAGAATCGCTGGGCCACCCCATTCCACTCCTGATCAATGCTTCAGGGATCTCCATATACGGAAGCTCCAATACAGGAATATTCGATGAATCAAGCACTCAGCAAGGGGATGACTTCCTGGCAAGAGTCGTTCAGAAGTGGGAGGAAAGCGCAGACCGAATTCCAGCGGAACGAACGGTTAAGCTGAGAATTGCTCCTGTATTGGCCCCTAAGCAGGGCGTATTCCCCACAATGGCCCTCCCCTTCAAGCTAGGAGTGGGCGGACCTGTCGGTTCAGGGAAGCAGCCATTTTCATGGATCCACCTGGATGACATGATACAATTAATACGATTTATTATGCAGGAGCCGTCTGTGTCCGGAGTGGTAAACGCTGCTGCGCCTGAATCCTTGAGCAATGGAGAGTTCGGCAGAACAATTGCCAAGGTGTATCGTCGTCCATACTGGATGCCTGTCCCCTCTTGGATGCTTCATCTGCTCTTCGGGGAGATGTCCTCCCTGCTGCTTGAGGGACAACATGTATATCCAGCCAAAGCATTAGAGCATGGATTCGCCTTTCAATATGGCACAGCAGAACGTGCTGTCCAAGCGATCAAGCAATGCGAAGCACAGGCCACTTATTAGTCATATAAGGCCGCGCTCAAGGTACATCCAAGCTGCTCCATTAAGAGATAAATAAATAAGCATCCATGCCGGTCTCGCGTGACGCACATTCGAAGCCGTTGTGGATGCTTATTTATAGGGATAGATGTTCTTTCCCCAAGATACCATTACATATTCCAGTACCTTACTGTTCTCCTACGAAGCCAAACAATCAGCTTAGTTAGAATACCTTACTCTGAATGCCATCTTGGAAAGTATAGCTGCAACGAGGATCATAACTTATAAGCCTGCCAGCCCATCATTCGATATAACCTATAAAAACATATCGTATAGCTATCATATTGTTTTCTTTAACTTATTAAAGCGTTATAACCTATGAGTGCGTCTTAACCTACATATTCCTTGCTCTGTAGCTTATTTGTTCCGTGTAACTTATCTTTTCTCGCTCTGTAGCTTATTCGTTTCGTGTAACTTATCCATTTCTCGCTTTGTATCTTATTATGTGTTCCGTGTAACTTATCCTATCTAACTTATACGTGCTTCTTGCTCTTTTGTTCTGTCCTACATTTGTAAAATTGGATTTGATATTATATTTCTTACAATAATAAACATCCTGCATCAATTCAATGAACAGAAGGCAGCGCTTATAAGCTTTCGTTGTCAACTTATATACATAATCGGTATCTTTGGAAAATTTGTTTATTCTTTCAGATTCAAATCAGCAGCAATTCGGTAATGACATTGCCATTCATACTGCCCTATAGATGATGAATAATGAGAATAGTATTCCCAAGCTTTAACCGTGCTCGGTCATCAAGAGCATACTTCTTATATGGAACAAGAAGCTCTCCATTCAGTTCGGTGCCATTCTTGGAGCCCAGATCCTGAACGGTGTAACAGCCCGCCTCATCCTTCTCCAATTCGCAATGAAGCTTTGATATTCCCGCTTCTGCAAGCACATAATGAACGCCCTGATTAGAACGCCCCAAGACATAAGGCCATTCCCCTGCAATTCTCTCCTCAGACAGTGTACTTCCATCTCGAGCTAATTTTTCAATTCTAAGCTGCCCTAATGGAAGATCTTGACCTCCATCCGCAGTATTGGATGGGAGCAGCAATGCAGTAGCATCCTGTGGTCCCCCGCTTAATATTGAAGTATGGGCGGAAAGCATAGCATAATGCCTTTCCATTGAAGAGGATTTATAATCCTCATCACTCCCTTGATCCCTGCCTCCTCGTCTTTCGTGCCACCCATGCTCTGTATTGCGTTCTTCATAAGAAGAAGGGCTTTCTAATGGACTAGAACGAACTTGCTGATAAGGGTGCGAATGGACATTAGGAAAGCTGGAAGCACCGTGAGCTGCTTGTCTTGGCGTGAACTTGTCATGGGCTGTCCTTTGCTCCACATCACTATTCATTGTTGATAAGGCATGATTAGAGTCTGACTGAATGTCTCTAATAGGACGCGAGGGCTTACTCTTTCTCTTCTCCCGTGTTCTCTTTAATTGTGATGTAAGCTCTATTGAAGCGAAGTCAGGCAGCAGGGGATCACCGCTATCCTTCTTTGCTTGTCTTCTTCGCTGTGGTTCCACCGTTGGCAGCCGAAGCATGGAATGAAACCATCCCTTCCACCAACCATAACCTACAATAGCCCCAATAACGGTAGCTCCAATGCTCAGAATCAACCCCGTTGCATTCGAAGATGTGAAATAACCAAACTTCCAGCCCAATGCAGCAATAAATAATGAAACGCCCAAACTGATTATTAGGGATTGTGTCGGCTGTTCTTCCTCGCTGTCTTCCTCCTCATCAAAACCCCAATCGACTTCATGTGAAGTTGAATTTCGAATATTCCTCTCTATGTTCATATCATCTGCCTGAACCGATGGCTGCTCGGTTATCCCGAACGGCAATCTTATGCTCTCTCGCTGCTCCATGCTCCCCGATGATTGTCGATCCGCATAGGTCAGTTCCTGGTTCATTTCTTCTTGCCTTAATCCCATTGAGTATTCAACCCTATGCGAGCTGCTTTCACGCGGATGAAAGTCAGCACGATGAAGATCAGGTTGAACGATTGGCTGATATGCCATCATCGATTGGACAAAGTGCTGAATTTGTTCTATTGATTGGCTGTCGTCATGCAGCTTACGAATCAGCTGTTGGAAGCCATCTGAGCTCCAATGCTGTACAATACCCGACAACTGCACCGCAAGCCGTCTAAGTCCTTCCAACGCGGCCTTCGCATGAAGTGGATCATTTGTTGGAATGTAGGGGACAAACAATTGACCCTGCTGTACCCCACCTTGCACAAACATAAATTGCTCATGCAGCAGCAGGTGATTAGGGCTGAGCATATACTCTCGACAGTCGATCAATAACTTTAGAAGCTGAAGCATCCATTCATAATACTGCTGCTCAGACAACTGCTCACTTCGTATTAGCTGCTGCAGCATCCGTTTACCGCTAATCTCATATTGCAAAGTTACGTCAAAGTCGAGCTCTTGCATATCAACATGCAGAATATGAGGGATTCGATTTCGCTGAAGCATTTTTAGAGAGTGGATATCCATATCATGCGAGCGAAGAGCAGGCTCACGATGCAGGAGCATCAGAATTTGGCCCTCATGGAAGAACTCAGCTGTATATCCGTACATTTCACCTCCTCCTTTCCTGCCTTCTTGGCGCATTAACCGATAAAATAGGCTACAAGTGCCGCGGGAAACACCGCGATCATAAATGGAAATGTAGCAGGTCGCTTCAAGTGTTCCTTTAACACGACAAGATTGCGCAGCCCTAGTGTCACTAGAATCACCTGTGCAAAACGTGTGCCATAGGATCGGAAATGATAGAGCAGCAGAAACAGGCCAATCATTCCGCCAATGAGAATAGAATAAACAAAGATACTCCACACTAAAGCTGCTCCAGCCCAAGCTCCTAATGCAGCAAACAGCTTCACATCCCCGGCCCCAACTACCTTGAACAGATAGAGCAGGAACAAGAGCAGGAACCCGAGCAGCATTCCTGCTCCGCTGAACCACAATCCAGATATGCCCTGTGTAACGACATAATAGAGAAGGCCTAGACCAGTGCTTGACACAGTCAGCCCATTAGGAATCTTCCGGCTCTTGATATCTGTAATACTCGCCGCCCCTAGAAGCACCATGGCAGCTGCATCTGTTATCATGCTGTTTCCCTCCAATAAAGCCGCGAATCTGCAAATGATTCATTATTCCACCCCAAAGCTCATATCGCTAGCAGCTCCGCTCTCTGATATGACCTTAAGCCGCCACCTTCCTTCTGTTGTAGAACCAGAAACATGCCAGTCCCAGGAAACATTTCCTTCTGTATCTGCTTGCTTCCATACAAGGCCTTTCGCTATGCTTTCTCCGCTTTTGTAATATACAATGAGCTTCACTTGCTCATGAGGAGCAGCCTTCGCTGTCAGCTTTGCGCGATGCCCCGGCTTCAAAGGATTAGGCTCAATGCTCACAATCTGAGGCGCTTGCTTATCTTGATCTGATCCCGATGATTGTGTCTCTGGAGGGGGACCGTCTCCAATCCAGGCTCTTTCGGATGCTCTAGCCGTTAAGGTGACCGTCTTCATCAGTAGAGGAACTCTCATCGGCAAATCATATTCCACCTGCAAAGCTACAAATGGCTCCCGCTTCTCCTTCAGATCCGGCAGCCTAAGATGGGTCACACGGACTTTGTCTGGCTTCAAGATGTGCTGAACCCCGTAACGCTGCAGCAGGGGGTGAAACAGCGCCTGCCCGACAGCAGCCTGCGCCTGTTCGCCAAGCGCCTCTGCCTGTTCAGCAAACCAAGCCCCCGCATCCTGAGCAATTCCGGACAACGGCTCTGGCAGGTCTGATCCAAACTGATGAACAAATTGCTGCGCTGTAAGCTTCATCAGCATAGCAGGCGGGCGAGAGAGTGCTTGCCCAAGAGCTCCTGTCTCTGTAAGTGGCGGCGCGTTCTCTACCACCTTTTGAATAGGATAGAGATGGGCTGCAACCTGCTTAACGGCATTAGACGCCGCAGACTGCAGTGCGGTAGAGATTACAGCTGCTTGAATCAGGTATACAAAGAATAAAAACAGAAGCAAAATCATAGGGAGCAGAATGGAGGCTTCAACAACAATGCTGCCTTCGGTTTGCCGCCATCCCTTATCAGCTCTAGTAGGAATAGGCGGAGACGCGCGACGTCTCATAATACCCATCCTTCACCTCCCCTTCCAATGCGCCAGCTTGTCCAAGCATCTTCATCATTCCAGGCAAGAACCACAGCTTCATCCTAGCTTCAAGATGAATCTCGCCATATGTCCTCTGCTTTATGGGATCAATGCCGGTATTGTAATGAATTAAGGCAAGCATGCGTATCAGCATGTCCTCCTTGTCACCATGCATCATCATGAAGAGGCGCAAAAAATCGCTGTAGGATAAACGGATATTCGGAGTATACATGGATAATGGAACTGCATTCGCGGTCACAAGTTGGATCATATCGCTGAGTGCCATGCTGAAGCCTTTGGCTACTGCACATGCCAAAATGATGAGGGGATGAGCGCCTCCCGCACATTGAACGAAGCCTTCCATGGTCCGTATGGCAAGCCGCATAGCAAATATCTCGCCATATGCAGCCGCGATATTCTTCATCGGATCATGATAGCCATACATGACATACTCCAATTCTTGATTATGTATGCTTAAGGACTGAATGAGCTCTTCGGTTGGATTTTTGGAAGTAAACAGTCCCTTAAGCTTAGTAGGATCATAGCTCGTAAAATAATTGAATGCATATTCATTGCGATACAACCGCTCACGTGCGCCAACCATGAATTCTCCCAGACCAGAATAAAGATCATCCATCCCTTCCATAGACTGTTCGGCTGCATCCGAAGGATCTTGCTTAATGCGTCCGCTATAGTCCCCCTCTGACATCGGCTTCTGATTGTATGCTCTAATCGCTTCAGCCTTCGCTTGGATATCCTGATAAGCAGCTCGATGAGCCTGAAGGGATTGATCCATATTAGTCAATGTAGACAATAAGCTGGTCACTTGATTTAAGCTCTCGTTCGCCTCCTTCTCCAACCTCCTCCGTTCATTATTAGAAGCCTTAAGCTTGGATATCTCCGCTTCGCGGTCCGTTATGATGTTATTCGGATTCTTCACATAATCGCGGTTGTACTGCTCCCACAGCCGCCACATGCTTGTTACCGCCCCTCTTAAACCAGAAGCTGACCCTCCACCCCCAAGAGCGCTTCCTACTACAGATTGAAAGGAGCCTGCTTCGCTATCCAGCAATGCGTAGCTCGTCTTCTGCTTCTGAAGTTCGGTCTCATATTCTTCGAAGAAGCTATCAGGCAGCACCAAGGAATCCACTGACTCATTGACCGTCTTCAACTTCTCGGAAACATCCGATTGACCTGCATCTCCCACAGAAGACTGGTTTACCTGATTATAGCCTTCACCCTGCTGGGAGGCTCTCACCTGCTGAATCGTGGTCTTCATCTGTTGATTTAAGATTCTCGCTTGCTGCAGAGCTTGAATAGAGCGGTCGATCTGCGTGGCATGCCTGCCCTGTGCTCGGCTTGCTGAGCGTCTTATGCTGTCAGACATATTTCTTGCACCATTCTCGTACTGCTTGATCGAGCTGCCATGGATCTTCTCCTCTTCTTCAAGCTCGGCATCCTCTCGAACCATTCGAGCATAATCTGCATATTGGGTGGCGATATCTGAAGCAAAAGAGATGGACCCCACCGGATCATCTGAATACAAAAAACGAATATCATCTGCAATACGGTGTCCAATATCCGAGCTTACCGCTTCATCTCGCGCCTGCTTTTGGAATCGAAGCGCATGGTCTAGCTCCTTATTGCGTTTGTCAAAGTCCTTGCGAACTTTATTTAGGAGCTCTGTCGTTTGCGCAGCCTCCTGCATGGCACCTGATACAGGCTTCATCTTGCCGATCAATTCAAAGGCAACCTGAACGGGGGCTTTATATTTCATATCCTCCATAATCTGTTGATCAAATTGTTCCAGTCTCCCTAGTGGGCGAGTAATAGAAGAAGAATGCTGATCCACCTCCATTGTTACCCAAGTAAAGCCTTCGGCGCCTTTTGGCGCATGGTCGCTAAGCACCTCCTCCGCAATAAGAGCGGGATCCGTTTGCCCGTATGCAAACAATCCATATCGTTCTTGAAGTGAAGGTTCGTAAGCGGACATGATCGAACGAATCGAGGTTTGTGCCGAAGCCTCGGTCCGCCACTCGAAGGCCGCAATTCGAGCATAATCGATGAGCACAGCCATGATGGAAAAGACAACCATTGTAACAAAGATCAAAAAGATAGAGACTGCTCCCCGGTCACCTTTTCTTAGCGAACAAGAACCCCTTCTTCGAAAAAATAATAGGATCTTGCTTAAGGCCCACGTATTCTTCATCACATTATCTCCTTGTTCCGTCTATGGTTTGGCCGCATCGGATACCACTTGCCCTGCCCGCTTGGGACTTGCTCCCAAGTGATTCATAGCTTGAATCTTCGTTGTCATATATCTAGCAAATTCTACGGTTCGAATAAATTCAACAGGCTCGACAATAGCGCTGATCGAAGCTCCTTCCAGCTTGATTCGCTGACCTGTAAGCTTCTCAAAGCTGTTATCGAACACGGACCGCTTGACCGCAGCCGTTAATGTCCGCTCAACAAAGGCACTGCCGAAGGACACCTCTCCCAAGTAAGCATGAGGCAGAAATTGCGCTCCCAATGCCATCTTCTTCTCAGGCAGACTGCCACCATGAGATGATGCCGGCAAGGATATGGTGTAGCTGGTTCCATCTGCTCCCCCTCCTCCAAAGACGCGATCCAGCATCTTGTCCTGCAGCAGACGCCAATACAGCGGATCTCTCTTTAATTCTGGATATTGCCCTGTCTTTGGGTCCTTATAGCTGTTATCCCAGACAACAGCTCCCCGGTCTGAGGCAAGCGCCGCTGCATGCGTAGTGATAACCATCAAGTACATGTACATACCGAAAAACACGATGGCGATCGTACTATATAAAATAATGGGAAGGACAAAGGACGCTTCAATCATGAGGGTGCCGTCCTCAGACGAAGCTTGTCTTAGCCCTTTACGGAGCTTCACCCGGCTTCGGTTGATGATGGATCGAAGATGAATGAATGTCATCCTGCATACCGCTCTTTACTTAAAGATTTCATTGGACTTGGTTTTGGTCTTATTGAACAAGTCTGTAATAAAACTTTCGATTTGTTTGCGGAACAATAAAGCGATCACAACAATAATAGCGATAATAACGACTAGCTCAACGGTTCCAAGACCATCCTCCTCCGTCCAAAGATTGTTAGCTTGCTTGGTAATCGCATTTAGCATTGATAATCTCTCCTTTGTGTAACAAATAGGGATTACTGCATCATCAGCAGTGCCGGACCGCCAACAAGTGCCAACAACACGAGAAACATAAGCATCATAGGAAAAATAAGCTTGGTGGAAACTTCTTCCCCGCGCATACGCGCAACCGCCTTGCGCTTCTCCCACAGCTGCCTGCCGAGATCTTCCATGGCAAGCACGAAGGATTGCCCTCCTCGCTTTTGATTGATCAGCAGAGTAGTAGAGAACATAGCGGCTTCCTGAATGGCACAGCGCTTGGCAAATTGCTCCATGGCTTGTGGAAAGGCATAGCCATTAGCAACATCCTTAAGCATACGATCAAGCTCAAGATATAGAGGATGCTTGCTCTCTCCCCGCTTGCGTTCGAGACATGTCTGCAGCGCACGGGGAACGGTCTCGCCTGCTTGAACGAGCAAAGTCAGCTTGCTAAGAAGCTCTGGAAGCTCTAGCTGAAGGTCCTGACGCTTCCGTTCTGCTCGACTTAATACGTCCTTCCACTTTGCAAGTGGGAGAATGATTCCTAGTACAAGACCTCCAAACATGTTCATAAAGCTTCCATCTGTGATCGCTGCCAGCAAAGGTCCGATGAGAAGACCCGCATAAAGGTAGAATCCGAGCTCAGCAGTTATGAAACGAAAACGATTGTGATAGTCATGGGGGCCATGCAATTGAAATATAGCTTGTCTTAGCGGCATGAGAACGGGATGGGTATCAAGAGTGGACTGATATCGCTTGAGGATGGTAAGCATCCAGGGGAGCCACTTGCTCAGCTTTTTCAGCTCTGGAGCGTGAGACAACAGTTCTTGATACTCAGCATAGCTTCGTTGATTGCCTACCCACAGCAGCAAGAATCCCAATGCGAATAATGAGAGCCACAGCCAGATTGGGAGCATCGTCCCCCTCCTTCCCTTATACTCGGATATTCATCATTCGACTGATCAGCCACACTCCAACAAAGAGCAGAAGCAGCGATCCCGTAGCAATAACTCGACCAACACCTTCATACAACGGAAGGAGAAAGTCCGGAGCGCTGAAGTTGAGGAAGCTGAGAAAGAGAAATGGCGCTGCCATCATCGCTTTCATCTCCAGCTTCTTCTGTGCGACCAGAACCTCGATCTCTTGCATAATATCCATCTTCTCTCCAATAACGGAGGAAGTTCTCCGAACGACCTCAATAAGATCCCCGCCCATGCGCTTGCATGTCACGATGACATCTGCAAAGTTCGCAATATCCTCCTGCCGCGCCCGCTTGCTAAAGTCCATTATCGCTCGTTCCATCGGCTCCCCATTCTCCATGCGAAACTTAATGATGCGCAGTTCCCGTATCATGTCTGCATCCAGGCCAGGATACAGCAAGATTAGATCCTGAATGGCTTCTTTAAAGCCATTCTCTATCGAACGACCGGCCGACAATGACGAGCTCAAGGAGTAGAGAGCCTGCTTGAATTGCATAGACAGCTGAGACCTTTTTCGTTCTAACAATGACCTGCGGCGAAGTTTAGGATAATAAAGTCCTATGCTGCCAATCATGACAATCCCAAGCCAGTGCTTATAGAACAACATTCCGATCAAAGACATCACAGCGATACCTGTCAAAAGCGCCATACCATACTCTTTCTTCGAGAGCTCATATTCCGTGTATAGAGGAAGACTTGATTCTGGCTCTACTTCGGCATTAGGCTGCTCCTTAACGACCCCTTTCTTTTTTCTGCTGATGGCAGGGTGCCTCTTCTTCTCTTCTCGAACTGCAGTCATCTACGTCACCTCCAACTCATCTGAGAGCACAATCCCTGCCATCTTCAATTTCCAGCGCTGATTCAAGGCCTGATCAGATCTTAGCTGCCCAAGAACTCGACTCTCCTGCTCCCCGGTCTCCTCGAAACGATACAATGGCGACAGCTTAATCTCACCTCCCTCCATTCCCATTACCTCTGCAATTTCGATTACTTTACGAGAGCCATCTCTTATCCGGGCAAGATGCACAACAATATCGAGTGCAGAGGCAATCTGCTGTCTGACCACAGCAAGCGGAAGATGCGCTCCACTTAACACCATTGTCTCCAAGCGGCTCATCATATCCTGCGCCCCATTGGCATGCCCTGTGCTTAAGCTCCCATCATGTCCTGTATTCATCGCCTGAAGCATATCCAGCGCTTCCGCTCCACGCACCTCGCCTACGACTATCCGATTCGGCCTCATCCTAAGCGATGCACGAATCAAGTCTCTCATTGGAATCGCCCCTTTGCCTTCGGTATTGGCGTTTCTCGTCTCCAGTGAGACGAGATTGGGCACCGTCACAATCTGAAGCTCAGCAGCATCCTCAATCGTGATCACTCGCTCATCGGCCGGAATATATTGTGATAATGCATTCAAAAAGGTCGTCTTGCCTGAGCCTGTTCCACCGCTAATAAAAATGTTGTATTTCGCCTTCACAAGCTGCTTAAGCAACATAGCTGCTTCCGCATGCAATGCGCCCCATTGTACCAAGTCCTCCATTGTCATCGGGCGTTCGGGAAATTTGCGAATGGTCACCGTAGGACCCTTAAGCGCGATCGGTGGCAGGACCACATGCACTCGGGAGCCGTCTGCAAGTCGCGCATCGACAATCGGCGTGGATTCGTTCACCACTCGGTTGACTTGCCCAACGATAGCTTGAATGACATCTTCAAGCTTATCTGCGCTTTCGAATCGAATCTCACTTTGAAGCATGAGTCCCTTCCGTTCAATGAAGATCTCCTCTGGACCATTGATCATAATCTCAGTGACCGCAGGATCATCTACCAGCGGCTGCAGAACATCAAGACCGCGAAAGGAGTGGTATACTCGCTTCACTACCTGCCTCATCTCCGAGGCAGACATCATGCTGACCTCGCTAGACGAGAACAAGCACTGCTCAATCTTGCGTTCAAGCTCTTCATCCGTTATGCTCTGTTCCCACTCCAGCTGTCCTCTTACCTGGTGGCGAATGCGAACACTCAGCTCATGAAGATTGAGGCGTTCCTGCTGTCCGTCAGCATCCTCTGTATCGTAAAGGGACTCAGCTTGCATCCCCGTACTTCGTATCTTTCTCATAGTGCGCTACACTCCTGCTCTTCTTGGCATCATGATAACGGGCAGCAATCTTATCTCCTAAATAAGCTGACATCACTTATCCACGGGAAGGAGTGCCTGTATGCATCCACTGGGCTGTGCTTTGAATCCATGCTTGAAAGGCTGCTTGGAACACCTCCGAACTCCCCCCTTGATCCATCCGCTGCCGCTGCTTCCACTGCGGTATATACGGGAGATAGGCTTGTACACTAGACTCGCGGGTGAAGTTGTTCATCCATGCTCCCATATAGCGATTCACAACAATCTGCATGCGTCCTGCAATACTGCGTCCCTCCGTGTGATTCCCCCACTTCTTCCAGCAGCGCTCACTTTTGCGAATCTGTGAACAATCATCTGTCAACACCCATATAACTTGATCGCTTACAAGCACAGCTGCCTCAGCGAGCAGATGATTCGAAGAAGTATCGAGCACGATCAAGTCGTATCGTTCAAGTCCTGAGAGCCAGTTCAAGATGCTGGTGACAGCCTCATGATCCAGTTCATTCCATTCGCTTCTGCGAATATTGGAATCAAAAGTATCTGCACGAAGCTCTTCCATAGGCAGAATATAAGGATCAGGAGGAATCGCTTCCAAGGTCTCCTTTCTTGACAGCCAATAAATGAGCTTGGAGAAGCTGCCTTCGTAAGCTTGAGAATCCGCTTGGTGTGCACGTGGCGACTGAGCTTCGTGCCCCCATTCATGAATCCAATCCATATTCCAATAAAATGTGCGCAGCCCTCGCTCAGATGCATATTGAACCAGATGTGCTGCAATGGTTGTCTTGCCTGCGCCTCCTCCGCCTGAACTTATGGTCCATATGGGGGTGCGGGCGGCGTCCTGCTTGTCCTTCATCGGATCTTCCGAGATCTTTGCGATCGAAAGCCCCAATCCCCACAGCTGCTCAAATAGCTTAGACAACGGTTGATACGGCGTAACTCGATACGAAGCCGTGCTCTCCTTCACGCATGCCTCATGCCAGAAACTGCCCGCCTCATCCATCTCAACCACCGTGATGGATGTGCCGTCTCCGCCCTCAAAGAGATCTGCGTGAACCTCTTCCTTCCACTCCGGATCAACAATGAGCAGTTGAACATCGGTCTGCAGCCCTACATAATGTCTTAGCGTGTCCATTTGCGAGAAGACTCTAAGATGTACACGATCTGCATATAAGCTGTGCTTCCAATAATCGCGAATTCGCTCCAGCAGAGCCTTATCCGGCAATCCGATTACCCAGCATTGCTGCACTTGATGCATGATAAACTGACCTCCTAAATGGGATATAAACGCAAAAAACCGTCACAAGAGACTATGACCATGCATAGTCCTCGTGACGGTGCTTCCGTACGATAACTGTATTGATTTGTAAGTAATATATCATAATATTTCCAGCCTAGCAATACATCCATACAATTGTATCTACGAATACTTGCGAATCGTTTGGATTCTTGCCATACTTTAGTATTGGAAGGAGAGAAACACGTAATGCGTACAACCAAGAAACCACTCCGTACATACCAGCAGCGCATAGGTCATTGGGTCATCTATGGACTGTGTGGAATTGTTATGCTCGCCGTCTTATCCGGGTGCAGTTCTTCGAATGAATTTAAAACCGTCGAAGACAGCTTCGTTAGGGACATCCTATTGAAATATCCTGATTTAAAAGACAAACCATATGAAGTTTCGACCGTAAAACGCGTTGTAGATGGAGACACGTTCGTTGCAGCGAATGATGAGAAGGTCCGCTTAATCGGCGTTAACACGCCTGAGGTTCATGGCAAAGTCCAATACTATGGCCAAGAAGCGAGCCAATTCGCCAAGGACAAGCTGACCGGCAAGAAAGTATATTTGTTTCAGGATACAGGCAGCACGGATCGATACGGCAGATGGCTGCGATATGTCTTTATCGATCAAGACCCGCAAATGTTCAACGATACATTAGTGATCGAGGGCTATGCGAATACAATGACGATCGCTCCGAATGTAATGTATGCCGATCACTTTGTTAAGCTTGAGCGTGAAGCACGGGAAAAGGGAATCGGCCTATGGGGAAAAGAGCAGCAAGCCTCTGGCAGCAGCTCCTCCTCCAATAACATACATAACGAGGAATCCATCCCCGCTTCTTCAAAAGAGGATTCGGCAAGCCCGTCCTCAGACAAAGAAAGCAGCAAGGCAGCAAACAAGAACACAGCATCCGGAGGATGCAAGAAACCTGATATTAAAGGCAATATCAACGCTAAAAAGGAAAAAATCTATCATGTGCCGGGCGGCGCTTACTATGAACAAACCAAGGCAGAGGAAATGTTCTGCACGGAAGATGATGCCAAGCATGCAGGCTATCGGTCATCTGCAAGATAAATAGCAATCGTAAAGCAGCACAACTAGTAAAAACAGACCTTATCATCCGACGTACGCCTGTACCGTTGAATGAAGAAGGTCTGTTTTCCTTTTGCTATCCCCTTATGTTAGCGCACCGCTTGTCTAAGATGACTCATATAACGCCAACGAATAAGCAGGAAGTATAGAATCTGAGCAACCGTAAAACCTGCGAGCACCTTGAAGGTCTGGCCTGCTATGGACAAATTCATCAGGCTCTGCAGAGCTGTAAAAGCAAATATGCTGTGAATGATGGCAACCACGATCGGTACAAAGAATAACAGCAAGAGCTGTGACGTAGCGATGCGGCTAAGCTCCGAATCCTTCAAGCCAATCTTGCCGATTGCACGATAGTGCTCCTTGTCCTGCTCTAAATCTGTGTACAGGCGGAAGTACAGGAAGCTGCCTGCTGCGATGAAGAATACGGCACCAACCAATAGTGCGGAGAACAGCATGATGCTGTACATCTGTTTCATCTCAGCATTATTCCCTGCTAGGGAGGAAAAGTCAAATTGCGGCTCTTTCGCCTTGTCACGATTCGAATAGTAGGCTTCTCGCGCTTCCATTAGCGCCTTATCCACATCGGAGCCAATGTCCTTGGTATCCTCCCAATCCTCCATCTGGAAGCCCGAAAGGGTCCATGCATCCGCTTGGCTTGCGATCTTCGCGTACATCTCATCTGAGACTACTATACCGTTGTACATCATTCCCTGTGTAAATACAGGGCCGTCTGTACGCCCATGTGCGGATACCGTTACGCCGCTCTTCTCAAGCGTAATGGTCTTGTTCGCATTATCTAAGTATTGGCTTTGAGCAATGTTGTCTGGCAGAAGCTTCGCTTCCTCGCCTTGCAGCTCCAGCGTATCCATCTTCAGCAGCTGCGCGATCTTATTGAATTCCGACTCGCTTACAATGCGAACCTTGCTGCCAGACTGCTTGCTTTGATCCACTAAGAATGGGGTCAAAGTCTTGGTGTAGCTGATATTCTTCTCTTTGAATTGAGCTTCAATGCTCTGCAGCTGCTTCAGCGCCTCCGGATTCTCATCTAGTGCAGAATAACTGATTGGAAACGGCATATTGAGCTCCATTTCTTTATCCATCACGCCAAAAGAAGCCAGCGTCCCCACTGCACAAAAGGCCACAGTCGATACGATACATACCATAAAGAACATGCGGGCATTGTCCTTCATCCGATAAGCCAGATCCGATATCGTAATAATATTTGTCCTACGCAAGAAGAAATGGTCATTGCGCTTCAACAAATTAATAATGAACACACTAAGCTGAGAGAACAAGAAGTATGTCCCGATAATCGTCATCATAATGACAGGGATCATGAGCATTCCAATCGTGGCTGCAGTGGCTGTTGCAGCTAAGGTATAACCTCCGCCAAGCAACAAGGCTGAGAGCAAAGACAGCCATATGGAAGCCTTTGGCTCTTTTTTAGGCTTATTTGTTCCTTGCAGCAGCTGAATGACCTTGCTCTTATTCACCATAAATTGTGTCATCAATGAGATGACGATAAACAAAATGGAGAAGGAAACAACCGTTAATATTACTGCCCTAGGCGCAATATAATACGGCAGCTGCACATCCATCATGTTGCCGCCAACGAGAAGTCCAAGCTTGGCAAACAGCAAACCTGCGCCTACTCCTGCCAAGATCGAAGCGAAGCCGATCAGCAGATTCTCCAAAAAGATCAATCGATTCAACTGACGATGAGACATCCCTTGAATAATTAATACTCCGAATTCATGCTGGCGCGTCTTGAGAAACGCACTTACGGAATACAAGATAAAGAAAAAGGAGAATACATATACGATCCACTGAGCAGAATTCATCGCGGTAACGGCTACTTGGTGGATAAGTCCGCCCTTCATGTCGGGATGATAAGCAATAATTGAATATACGAAAAAGATCATAACGGAAAAGGCACTGCTTAAAAAGTAGGCCGCATACGTCCGTTTGTTGCGAAACACATTGTTAAAAGCTAATTGACGAAAGCTCAACGCTGACACCTCCTATCCGCTGTTGTTGATTATACTCTTCCTGGACTGAATTCACTTTGATCGCCGCCCATAATCGCAAGCACTTCCATGATCTGCTGGAAGAAGACCTGACGATTCGAAGTTGGGCGAATTTCTTTATACATGACACCGTCTTTAATAAAAATAACCCGGCTGCAGTAGCTCGCTGCAAAGGCATCGTGCGTAACCATCATCATCGTCGCACCATCATTGCGATTGATGTCCTCAAGGGTCTCCATTACATCTCTCGATGCCTTTGAATCCAGATTTCCGGTAGGCTCGTCTGCTAATACGAGCTTCGGACGATGAATAATCGCTCTTGCAATCGCTACGCGCTGCATTTGCCCGCCTGAGATCTCATAGGTGCGCTTCTTCATAATGCCGCTGATGCCAAGCCGCTCCGCCAATTCATTGGCGTCACGCTTCATCTTCTTTACACTCACACCTTCAAGTGTAAGGGGCAGCATTATATTTTCCTCAACAGTCAAGGTATGAAGCAAATTGAAACTTTGAAAGACGAACCCAAGCTCGCGTCTGCGGAAGGAAGCAAGCTTCTCTTTTTTCAAGAGATGCGGATTAATGCCATTAATAAATACCTCTCCTGAGGTAGGGTTATCAATCGTTGCTACCGTATTTAGAAAGGTCGTCTTCCCGCTCCCAGACGGACCCATTATGCCTATAAACTCGCCTTGCTCAACTGTAAGATCGATTCCCTTCAACACTGGCGTCGCCACTTTTCCCTCATAGGTCTTTACGACATGACGAACATTAAGCATTTCCATGCTTGATTCCACTCCCTCGTGTTCTTTTGTTGAGTTTATTATAGAAGACAAGACTGCGGGGATCGTTGGATTAAGCTTTCAGCTACCTTTCATTATTGTCAGGGAAGCTCTCGTGAGCGAATGCTGCATGCAAAAGAGGCCTGCTCTCCAGCATATTGCTGGAAAGCAGGCCATGATGATCGCTATCAGGTCGATGAACGCATATGAGATCCCCGAACCTAGACTCGCATTTATTGACTGACTAGACAAGCATGATTCGCTTTATGCGATTCATTCAACTATACTTTGAACTTTGTCAAGGAAGCCTTGAGGCTTGAAGATACTTCTTCTAGCTGCTGAGACAGCTCGACAAGATGGCTTGAGATATTCAGCTGCTCTCCGCTCAAGGAAGCCACTTCCTCGGAAGTTGCCGAAGCTTCCTCTGCTACGGCACTAACGTTGCTCATCGCTTCGATCAAGGAAGTCTGTGCTTCATTCAAGCGCTGGATGTTGCTTGTTACATGATCCAGATTGCTGACCATGCCTTCCATCTTATTTTGCACCTGTGTAAAGATCTGGTCGGTATCACGAACCGCATCGGTCTGCTGCTCAAAGATCGGGAAGGCTGATGACAAGGCTTCGACCGTCTCGTGAATTTCCTTTTCAATCTGGTCGGTAATCGAAGCCACAGTATCCAATGAAGTATGCGTCTCATCTGCAAGCTTGCGAATCTCATCGGCTACGACCATGAAGCCTTTGCCTGCAGCGCCGGCTCTTGCAGCTTCAATCGTAGCATTAAGAGACAGGATATTCGTCTGCTTGGACATATTATTCAAGACGACGATAATCTGACGAATGGACTTCGTGCTGCCGCCAAGCTCATTGACCTTGTGAGCAAGCGAACGCATCATCTCTTCCGTAGTACCAGTGCGCTGCATGAGAGCTCCCATATTGGATACCCCGTTGTTGCTTGCGCTCTCCACCTCTTGAACGGATTGCTCCATTCCGGTATTGGCTTCAACTACACTCTTCATTTGGTTGGCCATATTATATGTCAGATCATGTCCGCGTTCTGCTTCTACCGCAAGACTGGTTGCGCCTTTGGCGATCTCCTCCGTAGCAACGGCAATCTCCCGCGCGGATACCGCGGTGCTTCTTGAGGCCTCAGACAAGGCTTCCGCTGTAGCAAGCACTGCGCTTGCATTCGATTCTGTCTGCTTCACAAGTCCTGTGATCTGCTCCATCATCGTATTGAACGCCTTCGACAACGTACCTATCTCATCCTCTGAGTTTGTCTTGGCCCGTACAGCGAGATTGCCTTGTGCGCCTTCATTCATAAGCTCGCGCAAGGAATGAAGCGGCTTCGAGATCATACGCATCACGAACCAGCCAATGACAAGCGCAATCAGCGTTGCCGCCAAGACACAAATCAAGGTAACGACTAGAATCTTATTCGCATCTTTAACCAGCTCTTTTACCGGAATTTCGCCAATCAGCAGCCATCCATTTGTCTTGATCTGGTGGTATACCGTAAGCATCTGCTCGCCATCCGAATTTCGGACGAAGGAGCTGCCTGTCCATTCCTTCGCCTTCTCATCCTTCTGTGGAACCATCCACTCTGGAGCAGGCTGTGTATATTCCGCTTCATCAGCAGCATACATAATTCGCCCTTCAGGGTTAATGACGCGAAGCTCAGATCCCTCGCCCAATTCAAGGCTTTGAAGCGACTCCGAGAGCGCATTCAAACTAATCTCCATGATGATGACATAATCCGCTTTACCTGTTCCTGAATCCCGCATTTCTCTTGCAAGACCGAAGGTCGGCTGCTTCAAATCTGCCAGGCCTGAAGGCATCGTCTCAAGCCATACCACGGCACCATTCGCATCAACCACCTTCTGGAACCAGTCATGCTTCACAATATCCTCTGTCTTGATCTGATATCCATTGGAGTTATAAGTCAAGCGCTTTCCATCCAATGGAACAAGGTAGATCTCTTGCAATAAATCATTGCTGATCGTGTAATTTTGCAAGGAAGACTTAATGTTGTTCTGATTCTCAATCATTGCATACGTATAGTCTTCCATCTTCATGCCTTTTTTCAAATACTCCACGAGATTCGGATCAAACATAACCTGCATGCTCATCGTCAGATACTGACTCACTCGCATGTTTATTTTCTCCGCTCCCTGAATCATCGTCTGATAGCTTGCCTCAGATACTTTGCTCTCAATAGCCTGCTTCGAGACCGTGTATGAGATAATGCCTACAGTAACAACAAAAACAAGAATACTTACCACAAAGATAATGAATAGCTTAGCACCAATTGACTTAAAGGGATGCTTCATTAGGTCCCAATTCATACGTGCCTTCCAAGATGATGATTTCTGTTGGAAAACATTCTTCATTCGGGTCATCTCCTTTTCTCCCGGAACTTTCTATGTATATTGATATTGCTTATTCCACTTGCTTGCTTGAAATATTCTACTTGCTGTGCAGGCGATCTCCATACACAATAGCGATGCTAGCTACTCTTGCTGCCCTTCCGTCATTTCCCGGTCAAAAGCTTCGACCACATCCAAAGACGCAATCTCGACCTCTCGATAAAATTGAAAATCGGGATGCTCTTCCATCAGCTTGTCGCGGCAAATGTTCCTAAGGGCCGATTCATTAAGGGGCTCGTCCGAGCCTATGACCAACTGATCCACTCTCTCCTTCTCTGAATAATCAAAATCAACGGTACGAGAAGTCACATCCACAATGTGTAAATATCGTCCCGGATGGTAGCCTACATGCTTAAATAGCTTATGTATAGGTGTATAGTTGTAGCTCAATCCCATTCACTCCTGTTCTTCAAATCCACCATATATACATAATATCGGTCAAATGACCTAGTTTCAAAAGATTTTTTCCAATTTTTTTTGGATTTTCTTAACCATTCCTTTATAAAAAACAAAAAAAGACACAACCTTACATTCATTGTGCCTATCTGTAACCCCTATTTCAATTTCCCTGTGCTTCCTTGTTTTTGAAGCTACTTCTTGCGCGGATGACGCACAAACATGCGCTGAAGACGCTGGACATGGCCCTTTGCTGCCAGCATGTAGACGACATCGCCAGCATGAAGCTCAGTCTCCCCATACACCGGCATCTCTCTCATCTCCCGCATGACAGCTGTAATCGATGTGCTGCCAGGAAGTTCAAGCTCTGCAATTCGCTTATGTTCAGCATAAGAGCTGGGCCAGACTTTAAAACTAATGACATGCAGATTCGATCCGCTAATTGATCGCGGTTCCGACATGCGTCCTAGATGGTCATACTCCTCATACTGCTTGCTTTGTGACAGCCCGAGCTTGTCGGCCACCCAAGACACCGTGGCCCCCTGCAGCAGCGCAGAGCTAAGCACAACAAAGAACACAACATTAAAAAACAGCATACCATGCTCCACATTAGCTGTCAGCGGGAAAGTTGCCAAGATGATTGGAACAGCTCCTTTAAGCCCAGCCCAAGAGATCAAGACCTTTTCCCTACTATTAAACCTTGAGAACATCAAGCTCAGCCATACCCCGATCGGCCTTGCCACGAACATGAGAATGAAGGATAACAGCAGCGCTTGCCACGTCACTCGAATAAGCTGCCCGGGGAAGACAAGCAGCCCAAGAAGAACAAACATCATGATCTGCATCATCCACGAGAAGCCTTCATTGAACCTTACGATTGAATAACGGTAGGTTATATCCGCGTTGCCAAGCATGATCGCCATGACATATACCGCAAGAAAGCCGCTGCATTCCATCAAAGCTGCGATGCTGTAGGTAAGGATGCCTAGACTCACCGCGAGCACGGGGTATAAGCCTACATTGCTTAATTGAATGCGATTCAATAGATGGGATGACGTTAATCCGAAAAACAAGCCTAACAGCAGGCCTGCCCCCATCTGCCATACAAAGAAGCTTAGCATGTGAAGCCATGAGACGCTCTCAGGAGCTTCTGTTAGACCAATCAATAACAAGGTCAAGAACACGGCCATCGGATCATTTGAACCAGATTCGACCTCAAGCGTAGTCTTCAACTGCCGATTAATCGACTTGCTTCCTATTACTGAGAAGATAGCTGCCGCATCAGTAGAGCCTACAATGGCTCCGATCAGCATGCCCTCCATCCACTCCAGATTCAAAATAAATTTGGCACAGCTCCCTACCACGACAGCTGTTACAGCTACGCCAATGGTTGATAACGACAGCGCAGGCTTTAGCGTCAGCTTCATTCTTGACCAGCTTGTATGCATGCCGCCTTCAAATAAAATGATAATCAAGGCGAGAATGCCAAACAACTGCGTCCAATGCGCATTATCAAAGTACATGAATTGGCTTAGACCCATGCCAAGCATGATAAACACAACCAAGGAGGGGACGTTAAGCTTATTCGTCATTTTTGCTCCTACGACCCCGATAAACAGCATCAAACCTAGCAAAAATAAGAGCTCGTCCGTTGTCCAGATCACAGGGCTTATCCTCCGTCACGTTAAGATTCCACTTCTATCTCTTATGTCTATGACGAGGATTCTGGCATTTATTTCTATAAACACAAAAATATTTGCTTAGATTCGTTTTGTGCCGAAATGGAAGATAGGTTCTGTAGGGTTAGCGAAGAATCGAGGATGCCCGATGCGGCATCCCCGATTCCACTATTAATCTTTTCATTGTTATCAAGCTCTATAGCGCCTCAACAATTGCCTTTGCGATCGCCATATGGCCGGTCTGGTTGGGATGAACCCGGTCCAGCGCCAGCGTCGAAGGATGGGTATAAGCAAGGAAGCGATCCATTACCTGCTGGAGGTCTACCACTGGAAGCCCACGACACTCTCCAACTGTCTTAACAATCGCCCCATAGCGGTCCATATCAGCCCGCATCGGCTCGTCTTTGTTCGGCTCGATAAAGAATGGCGTAAGCAGCATGACTTCAGCGCCAATCGCCTGTGTCGAATCAATAAGCTTATTCAGCGTGCGCTCATATTCTTCCTCCAGCACAGCAAGCGCCTGATTCATCGGATTGTCATACTTGCGCCATACATCATTAATGCCTATCCCGATAATCACGCCATCTGGCTCATGCTCCAGCACATCGCGCTGCCAGCGCCCGGCAAGATCCCGAATCGTGTTGCCACTGATGCCCATATTGATCAATTGAACAATAAAGGATGGATGCTCACAGCGAATCAGGGACTGCAGCAGGTTCACATACCCATGACCTAAGCCGTGGTACAATCCCTCCCCAACGGGTCTTGCGCGATCACAATCGGTGATGGAGTCTCCAATCACGATCAATTTGTAGCCTTGACGAAGCTTCATATCCATGCCTCCTTAGATGTTAAAATAAGCTCTTCGATAGGATAGTAATTCGACCTCAACATCCATCCACCTCCTATCTCGATGTAATGAATATACACCGTTTTCAGATGGAATCCGATCATATTCGCTATTTTTCGACAAGTTTTCTCACGTTTGTCTGAAATGCCCTCTTCCTTCTCCCTTGCCTTTGAAGTATACTGTTATCATTCTATTTTACCATTGTGTAAAGTCCACAAGAGAGTTCGCTCTCATCATACGTCCATCTCGTATAGGAGCAGGAATTGGCTTGCTCGTCTCTACCTGATCACCGTAAATGATCGGACTACGGGAGCTTTTTAGAATCTGAAAAGTGAACGAACCTCACGTAAAGAGACGTGCATCCAGGCATGCAGCCCACACGTCTTTATTGTGGTTTTCGTCGACATTCAAGCAGATAGAAGCTTCTATAGCCCGGTAAAAAGGGTATCCTGTTGGATAAGGATGCGCTTTTTCGGGCTTTTGTGTTATCTGTTGCTTTTTTCATGATTCAAGCCATTCGAGCAAATCGATTTCATTGGTCTTATTACTTCAAGGGGGTACGCATGTATGCAACTGCTAAAGGACAAGATTAAAACGGAAGGAATCGTGCTAAGCAACAATGTATTGAAGGTGGATTCGTTTTTGAATCACCAGATGGACCCTGTGCTCATGATGGAGATGGGCAAGGAGTTTGCTCGCCGGTTCCAAGACAAGAAGATAACGAAAGTATTGACGATTGAATCCTCAGGCATTGCTCCAGGCCTCATGGCAGCACTTGAGCTGAATGTTCCGCTCGTATTCGCACGCAAGCAGAAATCTCTTACCCTGACGGACAACCTATTTGTCGAGAAGGTGCATTCCTTCACCAAGCAGGTAACCAACGATGTGACCGTCTCTCGCAAATTCCTCACCGCAGAAGATCATGTTCTGGTCATTGATGATTTTCTTGCTAATGGCGAAGCCGCTTTTGGCCTTGCACGCATTTGCGAGCAAGCAGGTGCCACAGTCGCAGGCGTCGGCATCGTTATCGAAAAGTCATTCCAACCTGGACGCAGCAAGCTCGTGGAAGCAGGCTATCGCGTGGAGTCATTGGCCCGCATCGCCTCTTTAGACAATGGACAAGCTCAATTCGTGGAGTAGAAGAATGAAGGGCTGACAGCGCCCGTCATCCTTGCAACAACCATCCCTAAGGAGGAATTAACGCTATGCCACACGATGAACCCGTTTTCCAACGGAATCGTCATCCCTTCAAGACCTTCTCGCTAGGTCTTCAGCATGTGCTTGCGATGTATGCCGGAGCGGTTATTGTTCCCTTGATCGTAGGTGGTGCCTTGAATTTCAACCAAGAGCAGCTCACATACCTTGTCGCCATTGATCTCATGATGTGCGGTGTCGCCACTTTGCTTCAAGTCTGGAAAAATAAATGGTTTGGCATTGGCATGCCGGTCGTGCTTGGCTGTGCGTTCCAAGCGGTAACACCGATGATTGCCATCGGTACAGATACTGACTTTGGGGTCTCCTACATTTATGGCGCTATCATTGCCTCTGGTCTGTTCGTTGTGCTGTGCAGCGGTTTGTTCGGCAAATTAATTCGATTATTCCCGCCAATTGTAACGGGTTCTGTTGTAACCATTATCGGGGTTACGCTTATTCCTGTGGCGTTTAACGATCTGGCTGGCGGAAACAGTCAGTCCGCTGATTACGGCAGCATCGAGAATCTGATTCTTGGATTCGGAGTCCTGATCTTTATCATTATCATGAATCGATTCTCAAAAGGCTTCCTGCGTTCTGTATCTATTCTTGTCGGCCTCGTCTTAGGCACTTGCGCTGCTTATTTCTTTGGACTAGTCGATATGAATAAAGTAGGCGAGGCTTCTTGGTTCCATGGCATTAAGCCGTTCTACTTCGGAACTCCCGAATTCGCCCTTACTCCAATTCTTACGATGATCATTGTATCCATCGTGAGCGTAGCAGAATCAACGGGTGTGTTTATGGCGCTCGGCGGCATCTTGGAGCGCCGCGTCACATCCAAGGATCTAGCTAAGGGCTATCGTGCCGAGGGACTTGCGATTATGCTGGGCGGCGTATTCAATTCGTTCCCTTATACGACTTACTCTCAAAACGTAGGCCTGCTGCAGATGACTCGTGTCAAGACGCGTGATGTGATCGTCGTTGCAGGCGGCATCTTGATTGTGCTTGGCTTCATTCCTAAGATTGCGGCCTTCGCCACCTTAATTCCAAGCTCTGTGCTTGGAGGAGCAATGGTTGCCATGTTCGGCATGGTCGTATCCTCAGGTCTTCGCACTTTAGGCTCACAGGTTGATCTGAACCGTCATGAGAACCTATTCATTATTGCCTGCTCCGTAGGCATGGGGCTTGGCGTAACAACGGTTCCTGAGCTATTTGCGAAGCTTCCCGCTCAAGTGCAGATCCTAACAGGAAACGGCATAGTTGCGGGTACATTTACCGCTATCATTATGAATCTCATCTTTAATGGCTTAGGTGAGAAGCCAGAGGAACACCATGATCACGAGACGCAAGCCGCATAGTGAAAAGGCTGTTGTATGTAATATGTATAAAAACGAGGTAGCAGCCCCCTACGATAGGGGCCTGCTACTTTTTTTGTATCCTAGCAATCTGCGGACCTCTAAAATCCCCTAGTCAATCTACACTCGATAGAAGCACTCCATAGACTCATCGTTAGTATCATCAGTCATCAAGCGCAGCCTCTCCAGCACTTATTCTTTTCCCGGGAAATGTTCGATTTAAAAGCAGCACCTCTATTTTATTCACAAAACAAACATAAACAAAGAAAAACAAATACATTTCACATTTGTTTATGTTGACTAACTTTGTGAATTTGATAACATAGTAGTATCAATAACGTACTATCTATGCTTCACAACCATCAGCAGCTACCAAGCAGAGGAGGATATTTCATGAGTACGAAGGTCTTTTATGTTCCATCTGTCAATCTAATGGGTCGTGGATGTGTCAAGGATATTGCCCCTTACATCCAAGAGCTAGGCTTAAAGAAAGCGCTTGTGGTTACCGATAAGTTTCTAATGAAAAGCGGCATTGCGAAGAAGGTATTGGACGTACTGGAGGCGGCTCATATTCCCTATATCGTATACGACGACGTGAAGCCGAATCCAACGTGTGCCAATGTGCATGACGGCGTTCAGGTACTAGAGCGAGAGGAATGCGACTTCCTCATCTCTATCGGCGGAGGCTCTCCTCAGGATGCAGCCAAGGGAATTGGCATCCTCGCAACGAACGGCGGACATATCAAGCAATATGAAGGCTTGCACATGACGAAGCATCGCTCCCTTCCGATTATCGCGGTTAATACGACTGCAGGCACATCGGCGGAGGTGACCATCAACTACGTCATAACCGACGAGGAACGCAAGGTTAAGATGGTTATGGTCGATAAAAACAGTCTCGCAACCATAAGCGTCAATGACCCTGAGCTTATGCTCGGCAAGCCTGCTGATTTGACGGCCGCGACCGGAATGGATGCGCTCACCCATGTGATTGAGGCATTGGTTACACCTGGAGCATATCCCGTTACCGATGCGGTCGCTCTTGCAGCGGTAAAGCTCATTTTTGATTATCTGCCTCGAGCGGTTAAAGATGGACAAGATATTGAAGCACGCGAGCAAATGGTATATGCCGTGTTCCTTGGCGGCATGGCCTTCAACAATGCAGGACTAGGCTACGTGCACGCGATGGCTCATCAGCTTGGGGGCGTCTACGACCTGCCGCACGGTGTATGCAACGCCATGCTGCTGCCGATCGTGGAAGAAGAAAATGCGAAGCATGTTCCCCATCGCTTCCGTCCAATTGCGAAGACAATTGGCCTTGATGATCATGGCAAGACCGATGAGGAGTGTGCAGCTTACGTCATAGAAGCGATGAAGCGCTTATCTAAAGAGGTAGGCATTCCAAGCAAGCTGTCCGAGATTGGAGTGACGGAAGCAGACCTTGATTTGCTCGCCGAGAATTCCATGAAGGATGCTTGTGCGCCGGGTAATCCCTTTATCCCAACGAAAGAAGAAGTCATTGAGATGTTCAAGAAGATCATTTAAATAGCCAATAGACCTCTTAGTCATAACAATTGGTCTGCTAGGAGGTCTATTTGTTATTCCGCTCTTCTGCTATGCTCCTCTCGCAAGTCCTGCTCATTTCCCCTGAAAATCAGGCTGCTACTAGCCTTTGCTGATAAGGCTCCATCTTTCCATCTCTTCTGCAAGCTGCTCTGCTTCCGCTAGTAGGACAGGTTCTGTTCCTACCTCATCAGCATCATAATAGTGCATGATCTCCGTGAACAATCGATACAAGGCCATCTTCACTTCCGCATTTGGGCTCAGCTTGCGCTTTGCCCGATAGAGCTCCAGAAGGCCAAGCTCCTTCCCATTCGCTTGATTCAACTGATAGAGGTCCAGCTCAGGGTCCGCATAGCTGCATTTATAAGGGTCGATTGCAGCCGCCACTGAGGTTAGGTCCGGATGAAGGAGAATATTCCAGGTGTTATAGTCCCCATGAATCAAGCACGCCTGTTCCACAGGAATGCTGAAAATCTCCTCGTACTGCTTATATGCGCGAACAGCAATCTGGTACACCTGTGGAGGCAGCTTTCCCGTTTCAACCATGATGCGAGCTTTATTTACCGTGACCTCGACATGCCGCTTATAGTAAACTCTCCAATCCTTTTCAAAATGCGCACCCCCAATCTCTCCGAACCCAGCCGGATTCACCACCTGATGGTAAGCAATCAAATTATCCACGATCTCATTTGCAACCCTAAGCTTGCTCTCCGTCGGCCACTCCCTCACCCCTCCTGCATTGACGCCATCTATGTATTCCATGAAGAGGGCATCAAACGGGATTTGTGCATTATGATCATGTACCTCATATATGCGCGGCATCAGGAGCGTCCCATGCTTGGCAAGAAGCGCCAATTGAGCCTGTTCCTTTCGGTGCAATCCCTCTTGCAGATAGCATTTAATAATGACCTCATAGGGCGGCACTGCTAGCTTCACTAGAAATACACGCCCATAGAAACCTCCTCCGATGTAGGACAACGAAAGCGGATTTACCTGATACTTATTCTGAACAAGCGATTCGACATCTGCCGTGCTTAACTCTTTCATCATCCACCTCTTCTATATGATCTTGGTTCGTCTCATACAAAGAAGGCCTAGGTACGCTGCTCTTACGAAGAAGAACATCGTGCTCAGGCCATTTATCTGTATGATACATGCATGCTGATTATACGAACACTATTATTTGTAGGTCTCTAGGATATCCGTTGTCGCTACGTTCAACCTTAACGGAATTATATGTCGTCAAATTGGGGTCAATCCCCAAGTTTTCTTAATTATACTAATCATGGGTTTTCTGAACATGGACAGTATTATCTTTGTACAGCGCGGTCAGCATACAGCGCTACAGGCTGCTTCGCTTCTCTGGAACGGTAGCCTGCAAGCGCAACAGAGGCCGCACGCAAGCCGTCTTCGCCAGTGATGGGCACAGGCTTGCCAGCAAGAATGGCATCAACGAAGGAAGCCACCATCATATTATCCATATTGTCTCCCCAGAATTCCCAGCTTCCCTTGCCGTCTTCATCGCTGAAGATCTCATTCTTTTGCGCGAACGCATCGACATGGACAACGCCTTTCGTACCGATGATCTCCATCGTTACGTCTCCCCAAGTCGGGAAGGACTTAGGCCTCGACCAACTGGTGTCCAGCACGCCAAATACGCCGTTCTCAAACTTCACATGAATCATGCCTGCGTCGTCTACCTGAAGCTCTTCATTGAAGCGTGTCGCCGCATAGGCATATACTTCTCGGACTTGAGACTTCGTAAACCAGTGCATCAGGTCCATTACATGCACAGTATGATCCAGCAGCGCACCGCCTCCAGATAATGACGGATCGACGAACCATCCTCCTGGATTAGAGCCTCGATTCGTGCCCTTGATGGCAATGATTTCGCCAATCTCTCCACGTTCCACCGCTTCCTTGGCGCGAATCACCGATATCAGCGAGCGGCATGGGAATGCTGTCATAAGCTGCACGCCCTTGTCTTGACATACCTGAATCATCTCCTCCATCTCAGGCACGGAGATCCCAAGCGGCTTCTCGCACAATACGTGCTTACCCGCTTCTGCGGCTGCAAGCGTCATCTCATAATGATAAGCATTCTCGGAACAGATCACGACAGCATCGATATCGGTCAGAAGCAATTCCTTATAATCCTCATAATAAGGAATATCGTATTGATCCACTACATGCTCGACGCGGCTTTTCACCTCATCTGCAATGCCAACGACCTGAACCTGAGGATGCTTCCGCATACCTTCCAGATAGGAGAAGGCATGACCGTGAGCGAAGCTGATGAAACCTACCTTCAATGTTGTCTTCATGTCTTACGCCCCCTTCCCTGCGTCTGCAAGCTTGACGACTTTGCCAGACTTGGCAGATTGAACAGCGCATGAAGCGATGGTGATAGCCGCAAGCGCATCCTCTCCAGTGACGATTGCTTGCTGCCCCGTGCGGATGCACGAAATAAAATGAGCAAGCTCCAGATCATAAGGGCTGTGAAGACCTGGGCTTTCAGGAATCTCTACCACAGGCCGATTGCTGCCTGGCTTGGCTGCTTGAACGACAGACAAGGATGAGGTGTCCTTGCTCCGATTGCGAGCGACGCCCTTGCTTCCTGCAAGCTCAATCTCGGTATGGAATGCGCCAGGATATCCCCAGATCCCTTCCAGACTCGCGACTGCGCCATTTTGGAATTCAAGTGTTACAAACGCCGTTTCCAGTTCTTCCGTTACATACTGCATCGCGTATACCGATTCCACTTCTCCTACAGTCCAGCGAAGATAATCGATATCATGAATCATGAGATCAAAGATAATCCCGCCGCTCTTCTCTGGATCGCTAAACCAGTTGGAAGCTCCTCCAGGATGAGATCCGCCTCGCTTCGCATGAATTACCCCGAGAGGGCCAAGTTTGCCTTGTTCAACGACCTGCTTAAGCTGAGTATAGTCCGGGAAAAAGCGTACGACATGACCGACGAAGAAGCGTACCTGATTCTCTTCACAAGCAGCGATCATGTCTTTCGTATCCGCAATCGTTAACGAGGCAGGCTTCTCGCTAATGACATGCTTGCCGGCACGCGCTGCCTTTACAGCAAATTCCTTATGCAGATAGCTTGGCACTACAATGCTGATTACATCAAATTCCGCTTGCTCCAGCATGTCCTCAAAAGAGGTAAAAGCCTTCGCCTCCGTTCGCTTAGCTGCGAACCATGCACGCTCCTTGACAATATCGCATACTGCGGTTAATTCTACATCCGGCATCCGATGGAATGCGCTTACATGAACATTGCCCATACTTCCGCATCCAATGACTGCTACCTTCATTTCCGCACCTCTCTTATATCTATTTTTGTCATCATTTTTCTATTGGCTGGTTCGAATAACTTACCCTCATGATATAATTCAGTTATCATTTCGTAAATGCGGAGATTTGTGCAGTTTATATTCATTTTTGTCTTGGATCATCGAGGAAAACGAGGTGTCATGTACAATGAAGTCAGTAGATCAGCCGATCGTCTATCAAGAGCCGATTATTTATCAAAACCAAGCGCTCTGTTTGAAGGTATGGCGGTTTATCCAGGAGAAATCCTTTCAGCATCATCAAATGTCTTGGCACTTTCATCCTGAAATTGAACTCATTCTCATTGAAGAAGGAGAGCAGATCGCGATGACACCTGATGCTACCTATATACTGAAGCCACAGGACATTGTGCTGTTCGGCTCTTCCGAACTGCATCGAACCAATATGCAGGGAAACACTCCTCTCAAATATATTGTTCTTCATCTCGATCTTAAGCCGTATTTCAATCCCGCTACGATGATGTATTATGGGCATTTTTCAGAACTTAGCGAGCCTTTGAGCCGAATGAACCGCATTCTGGCAAGACGGGAGGCAAGGCTTGAAGTGGGGGCATTGATTACAAAGATCCACGAAGAAGTCATGATGCAGCAGCGCGGTTACGAGCTTGCGGTTAGTGCATGGGTTCAGCAATTGCTTCTGACTCTATATCGTCATGATCATGAGATGGAAGCGGCTCTGCCGAAGCTTGATACGAAGCTGATGGAGCCTGTCCTAGCTTACATTGATGCCCATCTGAGCGAGACGCTGGACATGCGCCACGTCGCCTCTGTTGCAGGCATGAGCTATAGTTATTTTTCCAAGGTGTTTAAGAAGAACTTGGGAACGACCTTCATCGATTACGTAAACCGAAAAAGAATCGCCATGGCGGAGCGGCTGCTTGTTACTAAGGAATCAACCATTGAAGAAATTGCGAGTGATGTCGGGATATCCAATATGGCCCACTTCTATGAGCTGTTCAAGCGCTTTAACGGATGCACCCCGAAGCAGTATGCGGAGAAAATGCTTAGCTTAGATAATAAACGGGATCGTGCGGCTTTATCTAAGGATACAGCAAGCACCATCCCGTTGTAAACGCCGAAACACCTATGTCGATATATTCCTAAGCTTCCGTACTTAGGATGAACACGAAGACGAGCACACGATGCTCACGCCTAAGCGTTCGCAATGCGCGGCATCGGCATCATTTCTTTGCCAAGCTCTGCCCAGATGTAGCGCAGCAGCAGTTCCTGCTTCAATTCGGCGTACTCCGGATCGTTCCAGCGGTTATAGACTTCGCCCGGATCCTGCTCCAGGTCAAATAACTCGCCATAAGACTGATTATAGTACACCGTTATTTTATATCTGGAATCCACGTAGGTCTTCTGATGAATGGTCGTTGGTTCATGTCGGAACTCGCATATCGCATGCGTTCTAGCTGCATCCCTCTCCCCTGTCCACACATCCCGTTGATCTACTCCTGTCATGGTGCGAGGGATAGGAATGTCGCAGAAGGAGAGCATCGTCGGTGCAAGATCGACTAAGGATTGAATCGCTGTCGAGCTCTGCCCTGCCGGCACATGATTCGGATAGCGGACTTGGAATGGAACACGAATGAGGTCTTCATAATGAAACCCTCCCTTCGCCTGCAAGCCATGCTGTCCAAAGAAGTGTCCATGATCGGAGGTGAACACAACAATCGTATTCTCGGCAAGATTCCGCTCATCAAGCTTGTCTAGAATTTTGCCAATGTATTTGTCCATCATGCTGATCATGCCATAATATACCGCTACAAGCTTCTTCCTCTCCTGCTCGCTTAAGGCCTTCCCCTTGCCATATCCATATTGAAGATGAGTATGATAGCCGTGAATCGCATAGCCGCTCTCCCGAAGCGCTGCAAAATCAGGCGACTCCTCCTGCGTCATGCCAAAGTGCGGAGGATTGAGCTCATGCTCGCCTGGCGTCAGCGACGGAATGGTCAGTTCGTCTGGATCATACATCGTATCCCATGGAGATGGAACCAAATACTCTGGATGAGGGTCAAAGAAGCTTGACCATAAGAAGAAAGGCTCCTCATTGTCCGCATATTGATCCAGCATCGCATTCGTGCGTTCAGCAATCCATGTATTGTAATGGTACTCCTCTGGAATTGGCCAATGATACATTTGTGAGGGGTCCATCGTGCCTGTTGGCGGCAGGAAGTAATCTCGCCAATTCGCGCAGCCCTTCTCCTCCATCCACAATGCATAGTGCTGACCAACCAAAAATTCATTCGTATGGTTTCTTGTTAACTCAACATGCTCAAAGCCATAGTATGGCCCGTGGAAGCTGCGCCAGCGGTCAAAGTCCTGCAATACGGGAATCGACTCCATTGAAGGGTACTCCTCTGTCCCCTGAACAGGCTGGAAATGCGCCTTGCCGATCAAGCTAGTGCGGTAGCCAGCCTGCTGGAAATCCTCCCCGACACAATGCCGATCCTCAAGCAGCTTCGTTCCAAGCGACCATGCACCATGCTGGCTCGGGTATTGCCCTGTAATGATGGAAGATCGACTCGGTGTGCAGGTCGGATTCGGACAATAGGCTCTGCCGAACGTCGTCCCTTCTCTCGCCAGACGGTCAAGATTCGGCGTCTTGATCTCAGGAAAAAAAGCCCCTATCGTATTCCAATGCTGCTGATCGCTTGTAATCAAAAGAACATTCGGTCTTTGCTTACTCATTCCCGCTACACTCCCTCATTGGCATATGTTTTCAGTTATCGATCACCTTGGCATCATAAAAAAAGAGCTGCCACACAAGTATCTTCTTATGCTAACAGCTCTACCTTTCCAGCAGATGGTACTATAACAATCCTACAGTTTTACCCAAGATACCAGTCCATCTGGCTGATCGGGGTTAATGCCAAGCAGTTCTGCCTTAGCTAAGGCAGCAATCTGCGGAATGAAAATAAACGGAAGCCCCTGCGCAGCAACATCCAATTCTTGTCCAGATGCAAGAGCAAGATCCACCTCTGCTGCAGGAATATGCTTCTCTTCAGCCGCATAAGCAATAATCTTCGCCCCGCGTGCTTTGATATCCTTCATCAGCGCCTGTTGGTAATCGTTGCCATCTTTGGTCAGCACAGCAATAACCAAAGTATCCTTGCCGATCGTCACCATCGGACCATGGCGGACATCAAGCAAATGATAAGCGTGCGCACTAGCGTTGGCAATCTCAGTGAGCGCAATCGCCCCTTCTCCGGCAAGTCCCTGCAGCTCGCCATCAGCAAGCAGCACGGCGCTCTTCCATTCGTAGGACGAGACTTCGCGGATGGATGCCTCCACACGCTCCATGTAAGCATCTCCCAGCGCAATGGCCTGCTTCAAATCTGTTAGCAGCGTCTCGTCCTTGCCTACAAATGCAGCCAGCATCAGATTGGCCAAATACAAGTTCGTAACGGTGCGTGTCTGACATACACTATGGTCAAATGCCCACGGCAGCTCCAAGGCAAGATCAGACAGCTTGGACAAGGCTGAACCTGCTACGCAGGATATCGAAATAACAGGAACCTCTTGCTTGGAACGGACTGCATTGGCAGCATGAATGACCTCGCTCGTACTCCCTGAACGAGACGGCGCAATAAGTACAGCTCCTTCAAACAGCTTCTGATAACGCGCTGCATTCAGCATTAGATCACCGCCAGCTAATGCAGTCGATGGAAGTCCGCCTCGAATCTTCATCGAGAGAGCAGCAGAACGGCTCAAGCAATAACTGGACCCGCAGCCTGCGAAGATGGTGGACGTAATCCCCTTGGATTCCAAAAATGTCGCAATCGCATCACGCTTAGCCAGCATATAATCATAGGTTTGCGAAAGGGCTTCATACTGCTTCTTAACCTCAGAATACGTTACACTCATGAGTGATATCCTCCTTGATCGTATCGGCAGAACAAGATGTCTACCTTCTATAATGAAATAATAGTTCATTTTTTTGATTGAATCAATCATTTAATAAGATCGTCATGAAACGTTCGCTTGTCTTGATCCCTCGCTTCAACCGCAAAAAAGACGCTAACAGCCGTCAGCGTCTTGACTCATTGTGAGATTCCTGCCTGCCTCTGAGCCTTTTTCCGAACGACTAGAGGACAGTTCTGCTATGCTCCTACATCGAACAACCCTGATCCGTTTCAAAAAAGCTTCTTCACCAACCCATGCATGACGCCATGAGTCGGCAATGAAGCTTTAGATACAGCTATCTTCCATTTACATTGATGTCTTCAACACGGATTTCCTCCGGCAGTTCCTTAGACGCGCTTGGTACCTCCCGCTTCTGGTACTCAATATGCTCAGAGGAGTAGATGGCTACGCTCATCTGCCCACCATGTGCGAAGGCACGAATAAGAATCGGTTCGCGATAAGGATTGTTAAAGACAAAGTCGGGTCCATACCAGCTTACAGTCGCATCTCGTCCGGATGGCACATACGGCACTCGCCGGCTATGCGTGTATCGCTCCACAATCTTAAGCCCCGCCCGGTCCACTGCATTGAATAATGTAGAGGAGACCTGGCAAATGCCGCCGCCAATATCCTCAAACATCTCCCCTCTTACAATGACCGGCGCTCGTTGATACCCCTTCTCCTTCGTTCGTCTCCCTACGACTTGATTGAAGGAGAAGCGCTCGCCTGGAAAGACGACGACATTATTGATCGTCTGCGCGGCAAGCGCAATATTTTCAGAACGATTATGATTGCGGCTGTTATAGTAAGTCACATAGGCACCGATAACCTTTCCTTTAATCGAGGATAGCAATTCACTATCCACCCGTGGATAGATGCGTATGATGGGAACCTCCAGCGAGGCAGCATGATGCTCATACACATATCGATAAAAGTCCTGCTTGAACGCCTTTCGATCAAGCTTTATTCCTGTTTTCTCAGGCACAATCTGTCCCGCGCTGTTCAAGGTAGCATTAACCGGTTTTTTTTCAATCTTTGCTTCCACCTCATCCATCAGCTTCAGCAATTTATCCTCATTAATGAGAGGAATGCTCGGCAGGGGATAAATGTACTCCTTATCTGTCAAATGCGCAATAACCCCACCTTGATGCTCGATTGTCAATGTATCCAAATGATAGTCCTTTGCGGGCAGCAGCAGCAGCATTGTCAACAGCCATTTCCAAGCCATACAGTTCAACTCCCGATTGCTAGTAACTGGCTTAGTATGGAGCAAAAGGGAGCCTTTCATGCAATATCATATTTGCGCATCAATTCACAACCATTTTTTTCTTAAAAACCCTTGCATTTGTGACGATTAAGCGAAATAATATATTGGAAGACACAATTTATCCACAATTTAAACCATATCGGGAGGGTTATTTTAATGAACCGTTATTTCAGCAAAGTTGTCTTGTTGCTAAGCCTTGTTCTCCCTTTTCTTACGTTGGCACTGCCTATGAGCCTATATAACATCGGCTTCCCAATCCCATTCATTATTTATGACGGGCCTGCCGCGGGTGCCATCCATCATGCTTATGAGCTGTTCAACTGGTCGAATCTTCGCGTCAGCTTTATTAAGATCGATTATTACCTGCTTAACGCCGCCATTTGGTATGGGGTGCTTATTCTTATCAAAGCCAGCGTACAGCGGTTGCGCGCTCCTCAAGCTTAATAGCTTAACGCAAAGCAGGCATGACATCCGGAGGCCTTCTCCTGGATATCATGCCTGTTCTTTATTATGCAGCAACGGACTTCCATTCAATCTGTACACGGTCCGTTGTAAAAGGCACAGCTTACCAAGTGATCGTTAACCATGCCAACGGATTGCATGAACGCATACACTGTCGTGGAACCGACAAATTTGAAGCCAAGCTTCTTAAGGTCTTTGCTTATCTGGTCAGACAGCGTGGTCGTGCCAGGAACCTCGGCTATGCTCTTCCATTGATTGATGATCGGCTGATGGTTCACATAACTCCAGAAAAATTCATTCAGTGAGCCATACTGCTCCACAATCTTAAAATACTGATGGGAATTATGGATGACGGCTTTGATCTTAAGCTTGTTTTTGATAACGCCATCATGATGCAGAAGCTCTTCAACCTTGTCCTCACCATACTTAACCAGCACATGAGGATCAAAGTTATCGTAGGCCTCGCACAACGTATCCATCTTAGCCAAGATTGTCGACCAGCTTAGTCCCGCCTGCTGGCTCTCAAGCATCAGCATCTTGAAGAGCTCCAAATCATCATGCAAAGGAACTCCCCACACTCGATCATGATAGCTTGTTTCTAACGCACTTCGATTCGCCCAATCACAACGGATCAGCGCTGTTTGATCTTTCATCCTGTTATCTCCTCTTCATGATTTGTCCTTAACTAAGGTGCTTCGATTCCAACTTGTTAATGATCTCCTCACACAGCCAATGCGTGCACAAGGTCTCATCTAGGTTAGCTGCATATGGCACCTCACTGCTGAATTGATTCAAGACGTGCTCGATCATATTCACGAAGCCTCGTCGTTCAAGCATCGGCGTCCAGTCTCCTGCCGTCTGATGAATTTCTGTCCCCTGTTCAAATAACGTCTTGTGCGTCAAATTGTGTACGACCTGCTTCTGTCCTTCTCTCATCACTTCAAGCCGCTCTTCAGTCACTCCGGTATGGCGATTCATCATTCCGATTGCAGCTGACTTTGCCCCCTGCAGGTGAAGCACAAGATAATGAACCTTGCCCTGCTCAATCTTGCCATGGACATGATAGCTCGTTGGCTCTCCGACAAAGCTGATAAGCGTGTCTACCACATGTATGAAATCATCCATGATCGTGGATCGAATGCTTGATACAGGGCTTGTACGATGCTTCTGCATCAATACAATCTCTGGTGACGGCAGCGCTTCTCTCATGCTCCGATACATCGGGGCAAAGCGCCGATTGAAGCCTACTAGAAGACCGACCTTGCGTTCCTTAGCCATCTGTACCAGTCTCTCTGTCTCCTGCCAATGATAAGCAATCGGTTTATCGATAAAGACATGGACACCCGCTTGAATGCATGCTTGAACCATCTCAGCATGTGCGGCTGTGGCGCTGTGAATAAATGCCGCATCGATGCCAGAAGCAAGTAAGTCCTGTAGCGTAGAGAATCGATGCTCGATGTGATATTGATCGCCAACCTGCATGAGAACCTCTCTATTCCTAGTCGCAATCGACAATTCAACATCTGATCGCGTGCCAAGGATCGGCAAATACGCCTTTTGCGCGATGTCGCCGATGCCGACCATGCCAATCTTCACCATGATCCCTCCAATCGTCTGTCATCCTACAGCTGTTCCAAACCGAAACTTAAGTCTATCATATCCATATTCGTCCATCATTTCCATGCTCTCTTAACATCAGCAAATAGACCATTAATAGGACAAGGCCCTCCTCCTGCTAGGAAGACGGCCTTGTCCGCAATGTATGTCCTATTAGCAATGCTCGATACCATCATCAACCTTTGCGATTACGATATCGGATAGGCTTTGATCTGCATCAGCAGCTGCTGCTCGATCTCTGCATTATACGCTCGCACCATCTTGGAGATCAAGAACAAGTCCACGATGATCCAGATCAGCAAGGCCAGCGCCGGAATCAAGAATCCAACCAAGCTTAAGATAATCATTGCATCAAAACCAGTATCGATGAAGATACATAATGTCACATACATGATCGTCGCAAGGATAAACAGCACTAGCTGGATAATGGCGCTCCATGTGCGCTTCAAATAAAAGCGATGCGCGCCCAGATGCCCGCCAATCAGCAAGAGATAGGCTACCCCAGCGGACTTCTCAAGGTTTCTCATCTCCGATTGAAGCAGCATCAGTTCTTTTGTCGTAAGATCGTATCTGGACAGCATCGATTAGTATACTCCAGGTCCCGGAGGACGCGACATCATAATCGAATGAATCACTTGATTCTCAACCTCATAATTACGCTCTTTCACCATGTTATGCAGCGTAAATGCATCGACAACCCACCAGATAAAGGTCACAATCATGCCTATCACTGTGATAGACAGAATAAGCTGCGCAACTGCTGAGCCTGTACGCCCCATATAGAAGCGATGGCCGCCAAACAAGCCTAGGAAGTACCATAGTACGTAGGCTATAACCATGTTTTTGCCGCGATCCTTCACCTCTTGGTCCAAGAGCAGCAGTTCGCGGGTGTCCAGTTGGCTTTTCAAGCCAATGTTATAGTTCATGCATTTGTCTCCTTTGTACATTATTAATCCTAAGTCTACAAAGATTTTCCTGAAGTAGCAATCATTTATTTTCCAATAGAAATTGCCGCTTGTCCTTCGTGCCAACCGCTAACCAAACCCTCAAATTCACCAGAATAAAGCAAACCTTTCCTTACGTTTTCTATCACCACATGACAAGAGGCATTAGCCTGTCGTATGATACTTCTGCTTCATCCGCCGTCTTAATCCTTCACCAAGCAGATTAAAGGCCAAGATGCTGAAGGCGATAAATGCAGCTGGATAGAAGATGAAGCCGAATTTGGAAGACAGCACCTCGCGGCGGTGCTCGGCGAGCAGTGCTGACCAGTTCAAGCTGGTATTCAAATATTTCGGCGTGAAAAAGTGAACTTCCACCCAGACGTGCTGCAGAAAGATCTGCAGAATGCCCAGTTGACCGATCAACAGCATCACTTTGCCAAGATCAATACAAAAGCCCACAATAACCTCTGGCGCAAGGGCGGGCAAATAATAGCTTCTTGCCATTCTTCTAGAGCTCAGTCCCAAAGCAGTTCCCGCCTCAATATACTCTTCTTTTCCAACTTGATGGGCGCGTTCTGCCGTTACCTGAGCCACCCTTCCCACTTCGATCACAGCTAGAACAACGATCGCAATGAGCAAGCGATGCTCCGCGTTTTGTATCGGCGGGATGCTAAGCAGCAGGACAGCCGCAAGAATCGTCGGGATGAAGGAGAATATCTGATTCCATCCTTGTACAATCACGTGACCCAGCCCTTTTTGGCGTCTTGCCAGCAAGCCTAGCGGAACGGCGATCATATATCTTAATGTGGTGATGCCAAGCACAATAAGCAATGTCTCTTTTGTGCCCATTACAATTTTGCTGAAGAGATCAACGCCATTCTTATCGCTTCCAAGCAAGTTATGCACGGAAGGAGGATACGGCGGCAGTTGGAGGCGCTTATCCTCTGACCATCGATGCTTCACCGGCTCCAGCTGCTCATCCACGAAAGGGAGATAGGGGCCAAATAACATAAGAATGATGAGAACGCCAATCATCCCAGCTCCTAGAATTAACGGAATGTTTTTCACGAATCTCCCCTCCATCACTTCACCTCATATCTTCTGCGGGCAATAATGCTGATCCATTGGACGAATAGAACAAGCAAACAAAAGCAAAAGGCAATGCCAATAATGGTCGTCGCTTCATAATTGCCTCCGGTTCCGAAGTTCACGCTGTAATCGATGGCGATGAATAATCGGTTTGCCGCTCCAGGGTAGTTCAAGAAATACTCAACAATAAGCAGATTCGATAAGATGTACAGCATCAAGGATGGCAGATGCGTAAGGATCGTGCCCATACAATTGGTAAATACATGCTTGTAGAACAACAGCCATCTCGGCAAGCCCTTGGACTTCGCCACAAGCAGATACAGCATCCCTTCTTGATTGCTGATCGACACCTGTGTAATGCGAGCGATATAAAGCATTGGATAGATCATCACGAAGAAGGATGGAATCATAAAGGCATACCAAGGCTCTGCGGAGAAAATTCGGATATTGGGAAAATAACGAATAAACATCCACTGCAGCAGCAAAATAAGCAGGAAATCAGGAAAGGACTGCATCAGCCACGTCCCGAAGCTCCCAAACACTCTAAATCGAGTCTGATCCAGCTTGTAGTCTATAATGCCTTTTAGCACACCAAGGACAAAGCTTGCCACCAAAGCGGTTGCGATCACGATCATGCTGTTGCCCATGACAAGCAGCACATCTTCAATCACGGGAAATTGATACCGGTTCACGCCAAGGCTTCCATTCAAGAACAGCTCGCTGAAGAAGGCCTGTATCTGATGCGCGTATTGCTGAAAGCTGAATGGGTAGTCTGTTAGCAGTTGGGTCTCTGTCACGGTCACATTCACCTGCCTCGGAAAGAGAACGATTAAGATGACGGCCAGCATCGCAAGCATGCTGATGAACAGGGAGCGCAGCAATTGTATGAAGAGATTCATCATCAACCTCCAAAATATCCCTTTTTGTCGTATCATAGTATTATAGCTCGATTTATGTACTTCAGGGAGAGGGAAAGCTCACAAATCACAAATAAATTTTTACACAACGGGGAAAGTTTCTCAGATACAGGACGAGGGAGCATCTGCTATAATGGCTTCATTGTAGCTTTGTGTGAAGCTATATGGGTGGGATGAGGGGCTGTATACAAAAGGTCTGCATAAGGATGAAACATCGAATTTTTGGTTTAAAGGATCACCATACGTCTGTCAAGACAGAAGTGCTCGCAGGCTGTGTCGCTTTTATAACAGTGGTCTATATTGTGATCGTCAATGCGTCTATTCTGCAGGATGCGGGCATTCCCTTTGAAGCGGGCATCGTCGCAACTGCACTGACTGCATTTGCAGGATCTCTGATCATGGGACTTTGGGCGAACAGTCCGATTCTGATTGCACCAGGTATGGGAGTTAATGCCCTGTTCTCGTACACCATTGTGCATGGAATGGGCCTTAGCTGGCAGGAAGCCTTGGGAGCCGTCTTTATCTCCGGCATCCTGTTCATGATCATCGCATTTACGCCCTTGTCATCGCTCATTCAGCAAGCGATTCCTGCTTCGCTGAAAGAAGCGATTACAGCTGGCATCGGTCTGTTCATTGCCTTCATTGGCATGCAGAAGGGCGGGCTTATCATTGCAAGCGAGAAGACGCTCGTTGCAATAGGGCACTTTGGCGATCTTCAGGTCTTACTCACGGTCATCTCGCTGATCGTGACACTCGTCTTGTTCGTGCGCAAGGTGCCAGGCAATCTGTTGATTGGCATCGCTTTTGGAACGCTGTTGTCCTGGCTGACTGGACAGATGGATCAAGGCTCAGCTCAGGCATCAAGCCTCAGCTGGAGCGAAGCGGTTGGTGCCATTGGGGCGATGTCCTTTCAAGGCATCACCTCGATCACGTTCTGGGTTGCCACCTTCTCGATCGTGCTTGTGCTTGTCTTCGAGAGCATCGGACTGATTCATGGCCAGCTCAACATGCTGAGCCAGCCGGAGAAGTTCAATCGTTCTCTCAAAGCAAGCTCGGTCTCTGTTATTGTAGCAGGCTTCGCTGGAAGCAGCCCTGCCATACCAGCAGTGGAGACAACGGCAGGCATCTCTGCCGGGGGACGTACTGGGCTTACCTCCGTGACAACGGGAGTGCTGTTTTTGCTGTCGCTCTTCTTTATTCCTGTAATTAAAATGATTCCGGATACAGCGATAGCGCCCGTTCTTATCCTAGTTGGCGGATTAATGATCCAAAGTGTGGCGAAGATTCCATTTGAGGATTTGACGGAAGGCATTCCGGCCTTTTTGGTTATTGCCGCGATTCCGCTCACTTCAAGCATTGTGGATGGAATTGCCTTTGGCTTCATTTCGTACCCGATCTTAAAGGCCGCTACAGGAAAGTGGAAGCAAATAGGGCTGCCCTTGATTATCATTGCCGCCTTATTCCTCTTGAACTTTGTGCTTCATGCTGTAGGGTAAGAGCTTTATACGCCAATGAGGCGATCCGCTCCGTGTGGGGTGGGTCGCCTTTTTACATTTTTGTTGCAATGGGCTAGTCAAATTAAATTCTAGAACATCTAGCATCTAATCTGGCATCTAATAGAATAGCAAATCAGTGCTAAATAAAGTCTTCTAACAACTAAAAAACCCTTACCGAAGTAAGGGTTGTCAATGTCGATATGGTGCGGTAGAGAGGACTCGAACCTCCACGGGCGTACGCCCACTACCCCCTCAAGATAGCGTGTCTGCCATTCCACCACTACCGCATATTTGCACTTCCTTTTTGAAGGGACAAGAATGATTGTACCTCGTATGAGACGAAATGTAAAGACATTTTTTAAAAGGAATGATGACTTCCATACAGGAGAACTGTTTTTAGTGAAGAATAGTGTTTTATATAAGAGATCTTTGTCGTCCTATTCTGAGATTAAGCGAGGAGAACCGAAGATGAAATCATTCATGAATGAGAACTTTCTGCTGAATTCTGAAAGCGCTGTATTGCTCTACCATCAGTATGCCGCATCGATGCCGATCTTCGACTATCACTGCCATCTCTCCCCTAAGGAGATTGCCGAGAACAAGCGCTTCAGCAATGTGACGGAGATCTGGCTTGGCGGGGATCATTACAAATGGCGTGCCATGCGCAGCCATGGCGTTGAAGAGCGCTTCATCACCGGCGATGCTGACGATAAGGAGAAATTTATGGCTTGGGCAGCAACCGTGCCTTATACAATTGGCAACCCGCTGTACCATTGGACGCATCTTGAGCTGCGGACCTATTTCAACTTCCATGAGCCATTGAACAAGCAAAATGCGGAAGAGGCGTGGGCGCACTGCAACGCCATCATTCAAGCGGACAGCTTCACGGTGCATAATCTGCTCAACAACTCGCATGTGCTATGCGTATGTACAACGGACGATCCAACTGATTCATTAGCCTATCATCAGGTCATTGCCAAGCAGTCAAGCCTTCTTACCAAGGTGCTGCCGACCTTCCGTCCTGACAAGGGACTTGAGATACATAAGCCGACCTTTGCTCCATTCGTCCAAGCCTTGGAGCAAGCCGCAGGAACAGCCATTCACAACTATGATGACTTTCTTCAGGCGCTGGAGACAAGAGCTTTCTATTTTCACGATACTGGCTGCAGATTGTCCGATCACGGGCTTGGTTCACTGCCTTATATGCGTGCATCCTATGATGAGATTCGCCAAATCTTCATGAAAGGCATCTTGCAGGAGAGCATCTCAGCCGATGAGGAAGCCAAGTTCATGACAGAGACGCTGATCTTCCTAGGCAGGCTGTATGGACGCTTGAACTGGACCATGCAGCTGCATCTCGGACCGATCCGCAACAATAATTCACGCATGTTCAAGCAATTGGGGCCAGATGCAGGCTTTGATTCTATTGGTGAGATGACTTCTCCGCTTGCCTTAAACTGCTATTTGGATGCGCTTCATCAAGAGGATCTGCTGCCAAGAACAATCCTCTATGGGCTGAATAGCAACGATAACGAGATGCTGGCTTCCACGGCAGGCAACTTCCAAGCAGCCGGCATACGCGGGAAGATCCAATTAGGCTCTGGCTGGTGGTTTAACGATACAAAGGACGGCATGCTCAAGCAAATGTCTGCTCTAGCCAATATTGGACTGTTGTCCAGCTTTGTCGGCATGCTAACCGATTCAAGGAGCTTCCTATCTTATACACGCCATGAATATTTCCGGCGCATTCTGTGCAATATGATCGGACAATGGGTAGAGCATGGTGAAGTTCCGGCTGATTATGAGCTGCTTGGCGGCATTGTACAAGATATATGCTATAACAATGCGAAGAACTATTTTGGCATTCCCCTGCCGGGCCACACCATCTTTACAAAGACTGTTGAAGCATAGAATCCTGCCGCAGCGAGTAAAAGAGTTAGCAGAGACATTCGCATCACTTCATTCCTAAATCACCAACTTGCTGCTCATGTTGTTATCGATCACTACATTGCGCTTATCCTGATATAACGCTGCTTTTTTAGCCCGTAACGGAGCTAGGAAAGCGGCTTTTTGCTGTGCATCCCCTTTTATCATTCAATAAGACTCACCTTTCCGCCCAATAGGTGCATACACATATAACAAGCAGCTCCACTAACACTTATATGGTATCGGAGAGGAGGCTTTCTATGAACCCATCCTTAATCTCACTGCTGCGAGTGCCTTTCGGGCTTGGCGGTGCAAGACCAGGCGCTGAGCTAGGCCCAGAGTCGTTGATGGATGCCGGACTCATTCGGCAGCTAGCCCATCTTGAGCTCCCTGTACTTGATGATGGGGTCGTTGATATTTTGTCGTCTGACGCTCTTGATCAGCCCCGCAACCCTCAGTTAAAGCACCTTGAAGCCGTCATCCAGCTTAATGCCAAGCTGCGAGATGCAGTCAGCGATCGGGTTAAGAAAGCTCTTTTCCCACTTATTATTGGAGGCGATCACAGCATTGCCATTGGCACGATCGCTGGGCTTACGAAGCATTATCGCAAGCTAGGCGTCATCTGGTTTGATGCGCATGGAGACCTTAATACCCACGAGACGACCCCATCTGGCAACATTCATGGCATGTCTCTCGCGGTCAGCTTGAATCAGGGGCATCCGCGTCTTACCGGACTTCGAAAGGACTCATTTTCCATCAATCCAAGACACGTTGTCATTATTGGCGCCCGCCAGCTCGACCAAGGGGAACGAGCATTTATCCGTCAATCAGGCATTACCTGCTTCACCATGCATGAGATTGACCGCTATGGCATCGCTGCCATTATGGAGAAGGCGATTGCAATCGTAAGCGCTGGCACCGATGGGGTCCATCTTAGCTTCGATATAGACAGTGTCGATCCTTATGAAGCACCTGGCACTGGCACAGCCGTCAGAGGAGGAGTCACCTATCGGGAGGCTCATTATGCTTTAGAAGCGCTGCATGAAGCGAATATATTGACCTCAGCTGAAGTCGTAGAGGTCAATCCGCTCTTGGATCGCAACAAGCAGACGGTAAAGCTCGCCAATGAGCTTATTTGCTCGCTGCTCGGCAAGCGCATTCTTTGAGGAGGGATAGCATGCTGGACCATTCATCCAGTTCATCATTCATGGAACTTGAGCTTCAATATGGGGTCAGCAATTATGTGCCTCTACCGATCGTGATTGCCCGCGCCGAAGGCGTCTTTGTCGAAGATCCTGAAGGCAGCCGCTATATGGATATGCTGAGCGCCTATTCCGCAATGAATCACGGACATCGCCATCCTAAAATCATTCAGGCCCTTATTGAACAGGCCGAGCGCGTCACCTTGACCTCTAGAGCCTTCTATCATGATCGGCTTGGCGAGCTCTACCAAGCGATAGCCCGCATTACGGGGAAGAACCGCGTTCTGCCTATGAATACAGGCGCAGAAGCGGTCGAGACCGCCATCAAGGCTGCGAGACGGTGGGGGCATGAGCGAAAGGGAATCCCAGAAGGTCAAGCGGAGATTATCGTTTGTGAAGGCAACTTTCATGGTCGAACAGTGACCATTACCTCCTTTTCCTCAGAAGAGAGCTATAAGTCTGGATTCGGTCCATTCACGCCAGGCTTCCGTGTAGTGCCCTATGGCGATATTGAGGCGCTAAAAAAGGCCATCCATGAGCATACTGCGGCACTTCTCATCGAGCCGATTCAAGGCGAAGCTGGGATTATCGTGCCGCCAACAGGATTCCTGCGTCAAGCGGCCAAGCTGTGCCGCGACCATCGCGTCCTCTTTATCGCGGATGAGATTCAGACCGGACTCGGCCGCACGGGCCGCATGTTTGCTTCGGACTGGGAAAATGTCGAGCCAGACCTGTACATTCTCGGCAAAGCCTTAGGCGGAGGCGTAATGCCTGTGTCTGCCGTGGCAGCAGATGACGACATATTAAACGTCTTTACTCCTGGCTCACACGGTTCTACGTTTGGCGGCAATCCACTCGGCGCAGCCGTCGCCATTGCGGCCTTAGAAGTGCTGGAGGAAGAAAGGCTCGCAGATCGGTCGTTAGAGCTGGGAGGCTACTTGATGACAAGGCTGCGCACTTTGCAGTCTTCCCTTATTAAGGATGTGCGTGGACGCGGATTATTCATCGGCATAGAGCTGACTACAGCGGCAAGGCCCTATTGCGAGCAGCTAAAAGCGCTTGGGCTCCTTGTCAAGGAAACTCATGAGCATACGATACGTCTGGCGCCGCCGCTTGTCATCACGAAGGAAGAGCTGGATTGGGCATTTGAACAGTTAGCTTCTGTGCTTCAATCCTAATCCATCAAGATAATAGCTGTCATCAAAAAGCGTATAGGTATCTATTCTGAAAGCGTCTTTTTCATCAGCACATGCGGAATGCCATCCTCCATGAACATCTCTGATGCTGTATGGTACCCTAACTTATGGTAGAAGCCTTCTGCTTGTGTCTGCCCATGCAGCTTGGCATGAGCAAGTCCCTTCTCCTTGGCCCATTGCTCCAATGCTGCAATAATCACGCGCCCGATGCCATGCTTGCGATAGCTTGACAGAATGCAGATGCGCTCAAGCTTCGCCTCCCCCTCAACGACTCTCAGTCGTCCAGTGCCGGCTGGAACCGCATCTGCATACACAAGCAAGTGGTCTGCCCCGTCTTCATGGGACTCATCATAATCATCAAATTCATCCGCTAGCAGAACACCCTGCTCCTCGACGAACACTTTTTCTCGGATCGAAAAAGCCGCCTGACGTTCCTCTTCTGTTGTTACCCGCACCGTATTTATCATGCTGACCACTCCTCTTAAGCTTCCTTCTTCAATCCATTCCAAAAAATATCCCATACCCGCTCCATGGTCTGCTTCAGCTTCTTGCTGTCATAGAGCATCAACTGAACCGAAAGGCCATCAATGAGACAATAGTAAGCTGCCAACGCCTCTTCTATAGGTCTTCGCTTGATCTCCCCGTTTTCCATTCCTTCTTCAAACAGCTGACGGTACATCGCTGAGGACACGAGTTCCATTCGCCCAATCTGCTGAAGCACATGCACTCTAAGAAATTCAGGTGGAAAATGAATCAAATGATTCAAAAAAGCATGGATATCCGCATGCTTCAGCTTATAGCCGATATTCGCTTGCAATACCCGCAGCAGCTTGTCCTTAACACTTGCTTGTTCTAGTTGAAGCGGATCGTTCTGCACCTCATCCATAAACGCCAGATAATCCTCGATCACCTCTTCGCAGACAGCAAGGTAGAGCTGCTCCTTTGAAGGATAATAGGTGGCAATCGATTGCTTGCGAATGCCTGCCTCAAGGGCAATCTGCGACAGCGAGGCACCGTGATAGCCTTCCTTAGCGAACTGCTTAAGCGCAGCGCTTCGCACCCGTTGCAAAGTCACTACCTCACCTCCTGACGATCGTCAGGATTCATTATCAAGCATTTGAATCCAACTTGCAAGTCAAATGCTGCACTTGGCCGATGACTTGCTTAAGCAGTCATCCTATTGGCCTGTTGTCATCTGTCCCTTTACTTCTGTGCTGAAATATTGTACGATGACCTCATCATATGATTTCAATGGAAATCACAATTATTTCGAGGTGTTTTATGAGTGTAGTAGGTTCTAAATAGGCACAACTTCAAACAAATGATTCTATAGTATAGGCGAGGAATGAAGCTTATGCCAGACTTCATCCCTTTTGTTCAACGACCCTATATTATGGCGTTATTTGAGTTACCTATGAAGATACCTACGATATACGCTCAAGACATGCGCATGACATACAGACCAAGCCGTACTGATTGGATACCGAAGCGGTATACTGAAGCCTGTAGACACTTGATTTTGTGAGATGCAGGGGTACGACGCTATTTCTGTTCTGCCGCGTTTTCTTGAATACGAATGTATATCGAGCTGTGGGTTCTTTATGACCTGCAGCTTTTTTGCATTTATTTCGCTTTACCCATTGAAATCCTATGTGGTAGGGATCTTCATCATGATCTTATTATCGTGAGGAGAATGCATCCATGAATACGAGTACATTTGATAAATTGCAATACCACGAACTGAAGGACATCGTTAAATCCTATTGCGTCAGCAGCTTGGGCAAGCAGCTTATCGACAAGCTTGAACCGAGCCCTATCCAAAGCATTGTTAAGCTGCGCTTGAATGAGACAACAGAAGCAAGGAACATTCTAGATACCGAGAGCCATGTGCCTTTGATCGGCATTTCCAATATTGAATATATGATGGAGAAGCTCGACAAAGGCATGGTGCTTGATCCCGCTGAATTGGTCGCTATTGCTGACTTCCTTCGAGGCTGCCGCAAGATCAAGCGCTATATGATCGATAAGGAGTTCTATGCGCCTAAGCTGAGCACCTACGCTCATTCCATGAGCGAATTCGCCGATATCGAGGATCGCATTCATGAAGCGATTAAGGGCAGCCGTGTCGATTCGAATGCAAGCAAGGAATTGAAGCGAATTCGCAAGCATATTGATCTGTCCGAAGCGAAGATTGAAGAACAGCTGCAGAAATTTTTGAAAAACCGTGCGAATAAAGAGTACATTCAAGAATTTTTTGTCAGCAAAAAGAATGACCGCTTCACGATCCCAATCAAGGCCGCTTATAAGCATCAGGTGGAAGGCAGCATCATTGAAGTGTCTGCTAAAGGCTCCACCGTATTTATCGAGCCTCAATCCGTAACTAAGCACAACGCGGAGCTGGCAATGCTTAAGGCTGAAGAAGCAGCCGAAGAGCTGCAGATTCTGGCAGAACTGTCCAATCAGGTCTATGAGCAGTACCAGCCCTTAATGGTGAATATTGATCTAATCAGCCAATATGACATGATCTTTGCCAAAGCGAAATACAGCCGCAGCATCGATGGAATCGAGCCAGCGATCAATGCCCATGGCTGCATCAAGCTCATAAGATGCAAGCATCCGCTGCTTGCCCGCAATGCCGTCCCACTGGAGTTTACTATAGGAGACACCTATCGGAGCCTCATCATTACTGGACCGAATGCCGGCGGCAAGACTGTCGTGCTGAAGACGATCGGCCTGATTACGCTGGCCGTCATGTCGGGCTTGCACATCGCTTGCGACCCGTCGACGGAAGTCGCTGTATTTGAAAAGATCTTTGTTGATATCGGAGATAATCAGAGCATCGAGAACGCACTCAGCACCTTCTCTTCCCATATGAAGAATATCGCAGAGATTATGGTTCAGGCTAACCGCCATACACTGCTGTTGTTCGATGAGATTGGCAGCGGCACGGAGCCCAATGAAGGGGCTGCGCTTGCGATCGCAATTCTCGAAGAGTTCTACTACATGGGCTCTATCACGGTAGCAACGACCCATTATGGCGAGATTAAGCAATTCTCCGAGCAGCACCCCGACTTTATGAACGCGGCAATGGCTTTTGATCAGGAGACCCTTGAGCCGCAATACAAGCTCGTCATCGGACAGTCTGGAGACAGCAATGCGCTATGGATATCGCGCCGCATGAAGCTGAAGGATCAGGTGCTTGAGCGAGCGAAGCGCTATATCGAGCATAAGGATTATCGGTTTGAGCGGCTCCATGAGAGCAAGCTCGCAAAGCCAAAGGCCTCCATAACAGAAGACACTCAGGCCGATCACTTGCAGACTGAGTATGCCAAGGGCGACCGCGTGCAGCTGCTTGATTATGAAGATGCTGCCCTAGTCTACGCAGGTCAGGATCGATTCAACAATGTGACGGTGTTGTACCAAGGCAAGCTGATCGAGGTCCATGCCAAGCGCATGCGGCTGGAGGTCTCGGCCAAGGATCTGTATCCGGAAGGATATGACTTGGATACCTTATTTACCAGCTATAAAGAACGCAAGTTCCAGCACGATATGAATCGCGGTTCCAAAAAAGCGCTGCGAAAAGTGCAAAAGGAAATGCGAAAGCAGCGCGGCCAGGAATAATGCTGCGCGCAGCTATGCTAAGCCTAATTCAGACCTTGTAATCGATATGCAGCATGTCACCTAGCAATCGGCTTAGACAGTACTATCACGGCGAGCAGCACAAGCCTCTATTCGCCACCTTAACGAAAAGGACCACAATCACCGCTATTGCGGCCATTGTGGTCCTCTACTGTCTTTCATCCTCTATTGTGTACCTTGCCGCCATGCGAGCATTCACAAGCCATCTGGCTATTTACGCCGTTCGGCTGATATCCTGCCTGACCGTTCGTTTGTTTGTCTTACTTCAGATCCTCGATTGAGGAGATCTCCATATAAGAAGGAACGACTAGCCCAATCTTCGTCCCGTTCAGGTTCACGCCAAGATCATCAATCTGATCCTTATACTTCTCATAGTAATCCTTATGTGTGGTTGGAAGCCATGCAGCGACGATTGCATCAACATCACCGTTCGCAACCCCAGTCCACATTGGACCTGCTTCGACCTGAAGCAGCTCAACCTTGTAATTAAGCTTGCTTTCGAGCACATGAGCAACGACATGAGTGCTTGCAATCTCAGAGTCCCATGCCACGTAGCCAAGCTTCAGCTTCACTCCATCTGCAGGGTTCGCGCCTTCCACCCATTTATCAACCTTAGCACTATTTTCATCGACCCAATTTTTAGCTGCTTCTTTTGGATCGGTTCCTGCTTGGATCGCCACCATGATGCTCTCCATATCTGCTGGCTCCCACTCGAATTGATCCAGCAGCTTATAAGCATCCGGCTGATCCTCTTTCAAGCCTTGACGTGCAATCGTGTGGATCTGCTCGTCACCGCCGTATACATTTTTCGGATCCTCCAAATATTTCAGATCGTACTTCGCAAACTTCCAATGCGGTGTCCAGCCCGTAACAATAATAGGCTCCTTCTTCGAAATCGCCTTGTCGAGCGCAGCAGTCATCGCAGCACTAGAGCCTTCAATAAGCTTCGTCTCCAAGCCATACTCTTCAATCGCCTTTTGCGTTGCCTGCATAATGCCTGCTCCTGGATCAATGCCGACAATCTCCTTCGGCACTTCCATTTGCTTCGTCTCTGAATTGGCATCACCATTATTGGATGATGCATTGTCCGATGATCCGCTGCCGCATGCGGCAAGCGTAAAGGCCAGCATAAGAATTAGTGATAGAATCAATCCTTTTTTCATGTTCAAACTTCTCACTCTCCTCGATTAATGTCTTGCATGATTGGACTTAATAAGCCGCTGTGAAAAACGATCCAATATAATAGCCAACAATACAACAGCAAGTCCCGCTTCGAAGCCTTGACCGATCTTCAGCTGCGTAACTGCCCGGTACACTTCTGTACCTACTCCCTGAGCACCAATCATGGAAGCGATCACGACCATCGACAAGGACAGCATGATCGTCTGATTGACCCCAGCCATTAAAGTCGGAAGTGCGATCGGTAGCTGCACCTTCCATAATCGCTGCCAAGGAGTGGAGCCAAAGGAATTGGCTGCCTCCGTCATGTCCTGCGGCACTTGGCGAATGCCAAGATCCGTTAAGCGAATCGTAGGCGGTACCGCAAAAATAACGGATGCGATAATACCTGGTACAATGCCTAATCCAAATAAGATAACGGCTGGCAGGAGATACACGAAGGCCGGCATCGTCTGCATAAAGTCCATTAATGGACGCAGCACCTTGGACACACCGTTAATCGTGCCTGACAGAATGCCTAGCGGCACCCCGATCAAGATGGATAGGACCGTTGAGGTCAATACGAGAGATAATGTTAAGATCGTGGCCTCCCAGTAGCCAAGCCACACAATCATCAGCAGCCCAATACCCGTAAGCAAGGCGAGCGACCATCTGCCTACGATAAAGGCAATGATGGTAAGTATTGCAATAAGCATCCAGAACGGTCCCAATTGAAACATCCACGTAAAGCTGTTGACGACTGCTTCAAGAATGGTGGACAGCCCTTCAAAGAAGCCTTCTGCATGAACCGTCAAAAAATTGACCGCACTCTCGACCCAATCACCAATAGGAGATTTGCCTATCATCGTTCAACACCCCCCTCTGCTGTGATGGTTAAAGGAAGCTCGCTTTCATGAGCACCTTCTGCTTGTACGGATGCAGGAGCAGCTTGATTGTCTGCATTTGGAACGTGGCCGGCAAGCGCGCCCAGCACAGCTCCTCTTACAATCGCTCCCAGCAGACGTCCATCCGCGTTCACAACTGCAATCGGCAGCTTCGCTGTGCCTGAGAGTGCAAACAGATCATTCATCACCACATCTGGGGAAACAAGCGGAAGCTCATCTGTGATCATGACCTCTTGCAAAGATTGGTTCCTTCTCGCTCCCTCTGAAGCAAGCTCCCCTGTCACGACGCCAAGCAGCTTCTTGTTGCGATCCACGACGAACAACGAGGAAATACCGATATCACGCATAAGCTGCAAAGCAACACGAGGGCCGCGATCAACAGATATTGTCTCAGGTCTTCTCATAATATGGGCGGCCGTTAATACCTTGGACAGGTCTACGCCTTCAACGAAGCGTTCTACATAGTCATCAGCTGGATTCATCAGCATCTCTTCTGGAGTTCCAAGCTGAATGACCTCCCCATCCTTCAAAAGGGCAATCCGGTCCCCAATGCGAAGCGCCTCGTCCAGATCATGAGTAATAAAAATGATCGTCTTCTTCATCTTTTGCTGCAGATCAAGCAGTTCGTCCTGCATATCTCTACGAATCAGCGGATCCAGCGCGCTGAAGGCTTCATCCATGAGCAGAATATCCGGGTCATTCGCAAGCGCTCGCGCCAGACCGACTCGCTGCTGCATTCCGCCGCTCAGCTCATCCGGCCGCTTCTGCTCCCAGCCCTCAAGGCCAACCAGCCTAAGCGCCTCCATCGCCTTCTCCATTCGTTCTGACTTGCGTACCCCCTGTACTTCTAAGCCATATGCCGCATTCTCCAATACGCTGCGATGCGGGAATAATGCGAATTTCTGAAATACCATTCCGATGGACTGACGTCTCATCTGTCTTAGGCTGCTGCTGTTTAGCTTCGCAACATCCTGACCCTTGATCCAGATTTCTCCAGAAGTCGGCTCTATCAAGCGGTTGAACATGCGAACAAGTGTGGATTTTCCGCTGCCGGACAATCCCATAATGACGAAGATTTCTCCTTCTTGAACGTCAAATGAGACCTGATTCACGGCGACAGTAGCCTGCTTTTCCTTCGCAAGCTTCTCACGGCTCCACCCTTGCTTAAGCAGTTCTAAGGCTTGTTTCTCTTGTGTGCCGAAGATCTTGGTTGCGCCCCGAACCGATAGAATAGACAACGTTACTCACCTCACCCTTTGTTTTGATCCGAATCAAGTACCCTCTTATTGTAAAGCTCCTTTTAATTCCAGCTCAACACTTGTTACGGTTTGTATTTTATGTTCAGTTAAAACTGTACAAAGTGATACTTCTATATCGTCCCATTTCCTCCTTTTTCCTCCCTATCTTCAGCCTTTACATCGAATAGGGGCTCCGATAGAATATACAAGGAATGATCATATAACCTAGAGTAGAGCATCATTCATGCGACAGGAGGAGTGGCCATGGACAAGCTAGAGATGCTAAGCTCTGAACAGCAAGCCGTGATTGAGAAAGCTCGCAAGCGTGTCATTGAATCCATTGGTGTAAATATGAATCTGTACGGTATAACGCCTTCCATCGGACATTTGTATGGGATTATGTTCTTCTCTGGACACCCGATGACTCTTGATGAGATGGGCACAGAGATGGGCATGAGCAAGACAAGCATGAGCACCGGCGTCCGTACATTGATTGATTTGAAAATGGTGCATAAGGTGTGGGAACGAGGAACCCGCAAGGATCTGTATGAGGTGGAAGAGGATTGGCATCAGACGTTCATCGACTTCTTCTCCATTCAATGGCGCAAAGCCGTGGATATGAATCTCAGTCATATTCAACGCTCCTTACGCGATCTAACCGCACTATCGACAGCACATCCTGAAGATGAGGCACTGCAGATCATCTGCGACAAAGATATCGCAAAGCTGCGTTCTGCGGAATCTTACTATATGTGGCTGAACCGTGTGATTGACGGCATGGAACAAGGCGATATCTTCGATTGGGTGCCTAAGCAGCCTGAATCATAAGCGGACCAAATGACAATATCAGCTAACCCATGATCCTATCCATACATGCGCACTTTAAGCGCAAAAAAAACGCCTATTGTCTTCCATTGGAAGAACGATAGGCGTTTCTTATTGGCTAACGATTGAATCGCATTCGATTGAAGCATATAGCTTAAAATTAGGCAGTCAGCCCTCCACTAACGAATGCCAACCCCTTCTTTTTTTACTTGCTTCAACTGTGCATGGCTCTCTCGTTTTTTGAACAACGGTATCTGCGTCCCGAACACGCCAAGCAAGATGAGCAGGGCACCCCCAATATCAGAAGCGGACAGCGTTTCCTGCAGGAACAGGACGCCTGAGAATAAGGTGATAACCGTTGCCAGATGCATGAATACGCTCACTTGCGATGCCTTTAAGATGGATAGCGCATAGTTGGAGAGCAGCGCGGAGACCAAGGAAGAGCATAGGCCTAGATAAACAATGGCAAGCAGATAAGCAGGCTTCCCATAAGGAACTAAGAATGTGTCCATCGAGTGATTGAAGGCGTGCTGAGTCAAGGCAAGCACATTAAACACCACGAAGCCGATGCTGAGCATCACATAAGTCATCTCCATTAAGGAGTACCGCTTGCTGATTTTTCGTGCCAGCACATTGTACCCTGCTGAAGCAATTGCAGATATAAAGATCAATATGCCTCCCAAGAGAGAGGATTGAGAGAGGCTAACCCCTTTCATCAGGAACATAAAAGCAACTCCTGAAGCCGAAAGCAAGATGCCGATCTTCTGCTGCAGCGTCGTCGTCTCGCCTAGAAACCACGAGGCAAGGATAACCGTAATAACTGGGATGCTTGCTTGGATGATGCCAGCCTCTGAAGATGAGGTATAGAACAGTCCAAATGCTTGAAAAGCAAAGAAACCAGCTGGGTACAATAAAGCCAGCGGCAAAAGCGCCTTGATATCCTTCCATGTAATCTTAAGCCGCTTGTGCCCGATCAACATCATCAGGCTCATAGCCAGAAAAGAGAGGGTAAAGCGATGAGCAAGCACATCCAATGGGCCTGCCTCTGCCAAAGCCACCTTTACAAACAAAAAAGATAAGCCAATGATGCTCGCCTGCAGAACAGCTGCAGTATATGCTTTCTTGGAAGCCGTCATGGTTCCATTCCTCCTTTTCCATCAATAGAATGTAGATCTATCGTAATCGGGGATGGAAAGCGGTACAATGATAGGAAACGACATCTGTACCGGTACAGAAAGGAGGCGCACGGTGGTGAAATATAGACAGATATCATATGCAATAGCAGATGCCATCAAGCATTCCCACTATAAAGAAGGCGAGAGGCTCCCTTCGATTCGGGAGCTGGCTGACAAGCATCAATGCAGCAAGAGCACCATCATTCAAGCTCTGCAGGAGCTCGAACAGCGCCAGCTTATCTATTCCGTACCGCGAAGCGGCCATTATGTATTAAAGAAGGGCTTTCTGCCAACTGCCCCTCCAGCGGAATGCTATGATTTTGCAACCGCCGCTCCGGACTGGAACGCCTTTCCCTATGATGAGTTTCATCAGTGCATTCGCAAGGCGCTGGATGTCTATCAGCAAGAACTGTTCATCTATGGCATGCCAAACGGTCTGCCATCCCTCATTAAGACGATGGAGAGGCATCTGCAGGATCATCAGGTCTTTGTGAGCCCCGAGCAAATTGTCGTGACAGCAGGCGTGCAGGAAGCGCTCTTTATTCTGATGTCGATTCCGTTTCCGAACAACAAGCAGAACATCCTCGTGGAGCAGCCAAGCTATCATCTTTTAATTGATTATCTCAATAAATATGAGATTCCTGCGATCGGCATCGAACGAACGGAGCAGGGCATCGATCTGGATGAGCTGGAACGGCTGTTCCGTGAGGAAGAGATCAAATGCTTCTATACGATGCCAAGATTCCATAATCCGCTTGGCACCTCTTATTCCACGGAGGAGAAGAAAGCCATTGTGAAGCTTGCGGACCAATACGACGTGTATCTCGTAGAGGATGATTTTCTCGTCGATTATGATTCCAACAGCAAGGCCGATCCGATGTATAGCTATGATATGAAGGAACGAGTCATTTATTTGAAAAGCTTTTCCAAGATTCTGTTCCCTGGACTGCGAGTAGGCATCGCGGTACTGCCCAAGCCTCTGCTTCCTGCCTTTCAGCAGTTCAAGCTGTTTATGAATATCGACAGCTCGATCCTCTCGCAGGCGGCATTAGATATATATATCAACAGCGGCATGTTCAATCATCATCGCAGCCGGATCAGAGCGCCTTATGAGGAACGCTCCCACGCCTTGAATAATGGTGTCCGCCTCATGAAGGCAGAGCTGCAGGGCGTCCTTCTCAGAAGCCCGCTCACCTCCTGCATGCACACTCATGTGGAGCTAGATCGACGGGTAAATATGAATACGCTCGCTCAGCAAATGAAGAAGCGCAAGGTGGAGATCGATATGCTTGAACGCAACTACCTACAGGGCTTTCCGCGCAGCAAGATAGCCAAGCTTAATGTCTCGAATATTCCGATAGCCCATATCCCAGAAGGGATTCAGCGGTTAATTGAAGCGATAAAAGCGAGTTTGCTAGGTTGAAGATGAAGGATATTGAACGCACAAGCGACAAAGCAATAGATGCCATATAGCCAGAGCAGAGCAAACCACGCCGGCTCAAATCAGCCACACGCAAGATCGAGGCGCAACTTAAGTGTACAAAAAGAACGGGTATCTGCCTCAACCGCAGATACCCGTTTATCATTCTGATTTGCTATTTACGTCGTCACAATGGCCATTAGGCAGGGTCCAGCTGCGTCAGGATCATCGGACCATCTGCAGTAATGGCAAGCGTATGCTCGTATTGTGCAGACAAGCCGCCGTCCTTCGTACGCGCTGTCCATCCATCTGGATCACGCTTGCTTTGCCATACGCCAGTGTTCAGCATTGGCTCGATCGTGATGACCATGCCTTCCTTCAAGCGAGTTCCTTTGCCTGCAGGACCATAGTGAAGCACCTGCGGATCCTCATGCATATCTTGACCGATGCCGTGACCGACGAACTCGCGAACCACCGAGAAGCCTTCTGCTTCAGCATGGCCTTGAATAGCATGAGCAACATCGCCAAGACGATTGCCGACTACCGCCTGTTCAATGCCGCGAATGAGCGACTCTTCTGTTACTTTCAACAGCTTCGCTGCTTCTTCTGAGATATCGCCAACTGCATAGGACCATGCAGAGTCAGCAAGCCAGCCATCCTTATTGACCACCATATCAATCGTTACAATATCTCCATCCTTCAGCACATAGTCTGACGGAAAGCCATGACATATCACATCATTTACAGAGGCACAAGTTGCATAAGGATACCCCATGTATCCCTTTTGTTCCGGAGTAGCACCGTTTTCCTTCAAGAAACGCTCTACGAAGCGGTCAATCTCCATCGTCGTAATGCCGGGCTTGATCATGCTCTTGATTTGTTGATGACAGCGAGCCAGGATCTGTCCAGCCGCTTTCATTTTCAAGATTTCCTCTTTGCTCTTCAAAATAATCATTGCCTAAATCCTCCTCATCCGATTGCCAACTGACTGCTTCTACTTTCATCTTCTACAGATTACGCTAGTTCAACACGAAAAGAATGAAAAATCATGCACAGAAATAAAAAAAAGCCTTGAAGTTCAAGACTTGTTACGTTCAAAGGAGTTATGGTGCGGTAGAGAGGACTCGAACCTCCACGGGCATACGCCCACTACCCCCTCAAGATAGCGTGTCTGCCATTCCACCACTACCGCACATTTATGACAAGATGACCAAGCATCTCTCCTAAGAATAAAACTGGTGAGCCATGAAGGACTCGAACCTTCGACACCCTGATTAAAAGTCAGGTGCTCTACCAACTGAGCTAATGGCTCATGATGTTCGCATTAATAGCGCCACACTTACACTCTCAGTTGGAAACAAAGCATAAGTGGTGACCCGTAGGGGATTCGAACCCCTGTTACCTCCGTGAAAGGGAGGTGTCTTAACCCCTTGACCAACGGGCCACATAATCAATCTTCAATGTCGCTGCGTCAGCAACAATTAAGAGTATAGCAAACGCAAAAGAAGTTGACAAGCCCTTTTTTCTAAAAAACAGCCTTGAAATCTTAACCAACTTATAAGGCTTATTTTCGATCATAACGAGGTCCGTTCTAGCTTATCCCGAACCCCGTTACTTCATGCATTTTACAGCAAGTATTGCAAGAACACCGTAGCGGTTCCAAAGTACACGGTCAACGAGAATATGTCATTAAGCGTTGTAATTAGAGGCCCCGAAGCAACCGCTGGGTCAAGCTTTAATTTGTATAAGACGACGGGAATAACGGTTCCAGCCATCGTACCAATAATGATGGTTAGGAATAAGGAGAAGCCCACCACAAGTCCCAAGGGAAAGCTACCCTGCCAGATGCCTGCGATCAGCGCAATGCTTATGCCGCAGGTAACGCCAATCATAAGACCAACACGAAGCTCGCGCCACATCAGATTGGCAATCGTCTTCCCATCCAGATGGCGATAGGAGCCGAGCCCGCGAATGACGACAGCAAGCGATTGTGTCCCTGTATTCCCTGTCATCCCGGCGATCATCGGCATAAAGAAGATAAGCGCAACGACCTGGCTAAGCGTATTCTCAAACTGGCTCATAATCGTGCCTGATACAAGTCCTAAGAATAAGAGCATGATCAGCCAAGGTAGTCGTCTTCTAGCTGCCACGATGGCTGGCGTGCGAAAATCAATCGTTTTATCTGTCGCGCTAAGCTTATTAATATCCTCGTTCGCTTCTTCCCGCAGGACGTCGAGTACGTCATCGAATGTGACGACCCCAATAAGATGTCCATTTGCGTCCACAACAGGAAGCGATACCAGGTCATACTTTTCAAACAGATGCGCAACCTCTTCCTGGTCCGTCTCTGCTGTAACCGAGATGACCTTCTCCTGCATGAGATTCGTCACGATCTCTGTCTCAGAAGCAAGCACTAGATCACGATACGTAAGCAAACCAATCAGCGTCTTCGCTTCGTTGACGACATACAAATACTGAACATCATTCGTAAGCTCTGCAAACTGTTTGACCTTCTCTACCGCATCACGCACGGTAAAGCTTTCCTTGAACCAAACGTAGCGATTCGTCATGATACCGCCGGCCGTCTCGCTGCCATAGGTCATGAGTTCCTGTACATTTGCTCGTTCTTTCGCTTCCATGATGGAGAGCATATACGCCTGAATCTCGTCTGGAACCTCTGCCATCATATCGGCCAAGTCATCATTATCCATTCGGTTCAGGACTTGCGCGGCGCGAACCTTGCCCAGCATGTACAAAGCTTCGATCTGAGCTTCTGGTTCAAGCTCGCTTATGGCATCTGCCAAAGGCTCGATATCAAGCAGTTCCAAATACGTCGATCGAACATCTTCTTTGAGCTCCTTGAACATAACGGCAAGGTCATAAGGTTCCCAATCCTCGAATTGCATTCGCAGCTGATTCGCATCGCCTTGTCTAATTTTTCGCTCCACTTCATAGGAGAGCTCCTTCAAATGCTGCTCCCGAGTACGCTTTCGGCGTGTTTCCATCTCTGTCATTCCGATCACCTTCTACCCATTTCTGTTTACCCTTCTTTTTCCAGATACACCTGCCTTTTCAGCATTCCATCCAAGTTGCACCAACTATATTATCATAGGAAGAATTAAACCTCATGAGGAAAAAAGAACCACGACTATTCCCGTCGCCTTGACATGTTCAACATGTTGTACTCCGTTATAGTGTGGTTCTTCATACGCTAAGCCATCCATTAAAAAACTGCCGATAAAAAACAAAAAATCCCTTGCGGGATTATGAGAAAAGATAAAGTTAAATGGCGGAGAAAGGGGGATTCGAACCCCCGCGGCTGTTACACCCTAACGCTTTAGCAAAGCGCCCCCTTCGGCCTCTTGGGTATCTCTCCGTAGTGGCTCCCCGAACAGGACTCGAACCTGTGACAACTCGATTAACAGTCGAGTGCTCTACCAACTGAGCTATCAGGGAATAACATAAACTAATGTAACATGTACAACATTGGATGTCAAGGCATATATTCTTTTTTATGAAAGCGGCATCTATGCAGCAGCGAAGCGGCAATGATCCACCCGCCTGCTGCATCAACTCTAATCTACTCCGAGTCTTGCAATGCCATGCTACAGCTGGACAAATGTAGCGTTAAGCTTCAGCCTGCTGATCATACCAGCGGGCTAGCGTTACAATTAAAGCCCCCATTCGCTCTTCTTCTGGCACTAGGATTCGCTCAACCCCTTCATCTAACAGCGCTGCTGCCGTAACTCTGCCCACAGCTGCCGCTAGGGTGCGATTCTGGAAGACTTCTCTTAGTGCGTGATCAAGCCCTTCTTCCTTCGCATATTCGAACAAGAAGCGCGCCTGAGGGGCACTCGTTAGCGCAACCGCATCAATTCGAGAGGAGAGCAGCTCATCCAGCAGCACCTGAAGATCCTCACGTGAAGGCGGAATATGCCGATAAGGCATCAATTCAAGGCACACTGCACCCGCTTCCTCCATAAAGCCGACCAGCTTCGGCGCCGGATCTCCATGAAGCTGAAGCGATACATGAAGCCCATTCCAATCCATACTCAGGGCCTGAAGCACTCGGATAAGCCCTAATGTAGAACCATCATCATCACGCGCTTCAGGCGTGAGCCCAAGCTTGCGCAGCGCATTAACCGTCTTGTATCCGCGAGCGGCATGCTTGGCAGCAGCAAGCTTAGCCAGCAGCGCTTCTTTCTTGCCGCTGAGCTCCGCTGCTTCCACAAGCTTATTTACCCCCATCCCCGTGGTCCATACTGCCCAATCGAGCGGCTGATGAATCAACTTGTCCACCTCAGACTCCAGATGTTCAAAGCCCTCGAACATGGTGCCCTGCGCCTGACGGACCAGCGGAATTCCACCTTGCTTCTCAATAAGGATGCTCATTTTCTTTGCTTTTCTTGGACCTGTAATCGCAATTACTTTCCCCTCTAGCTTAGCCATCAATTTGCCTCCTGCTCCTCTAATATTTTCATGAACCCTGCCAGTGCTTCATGCTGAGCTGCTTGAGGTGTCTGTAGAGCTGGAGGGTTTGGTATCATGCTTGGTATCATGCTTGGTATCTGCTTGTCACATGCTTGCATCCGCATCGGCTATACATTTGATCATTCGATATAGATACAAAGAATACATCCATTACGATAAGTCCAGCTGTTTTCAAGATGTGCCTTCAGGTTGTGTCTCTGACGGCAGGAGTTCCAATCTTAACTTGCCGCGGCATTTCCCGCACACATATTTCCTAATATCTACTTTACGCTTTCGAAGATACTGCTGTCCACAACTGTGACAGCGCAGCCGATATCGGTATGGCTCCGTACGCGGCTTGCTGATAGCAGGCAAGCTTTTGCAGTATCTAGATCCGCCAACTCTGGCCAGCAATGCCTTGAAATCAGCATCTTGATGCTTGTAACCTCGCTTTGCCAGATGAAGATGGTAATGGCACAGCTCATGCTTAATAATGCGCTCTACCTCTTCCGCCCCATTTTGAACATACTGCTTCGGATTGATCTCAATATCATGAGACTTGAGCAAGTATCGTCCGCCAGTGGAGGACAACCGATGGTTCCAGCGTGCCTGATGACGAAATGGAGTGCCAAAATCACGCAATGACACCTGCTCAATCCATTGCTGCAAATACGTATTGGTTAATTCAGCTTCCATTCTCCTCTCCCTTTCCGGACCTGCCGCGTCTCCTTATGAAAACCATGCAATCTACTTGAATTTGTACTTGAAGTCCTTTACACTGTCAAGAGAAAATGATGACCGATGAAGGAGAGAGAACCATGCCGAAGATGCGCTACCTCGTGTTCCAACAGGAATCCAGGCTGGAATTTGTCGAGATGCCAGCAGATTATGCGTATCAATTAAGCGCGCTCAATCTGCGATTGAATAAAGAAATCAGCAAGCTGACAGCTGCTAATGTGCCGAAGCTTCCAGTCGCTGTAGCCGAATGCGACCAGCTTGAGCTGCTCCGCGAGGAAGATCAGATCGTGAGCGGCATCGCTTACTTGAATCAGTTGGAGAAGAGCTTTGCTGCCATTCAGGAGAAAGAGTATCCGTTGATCTCGCTTCTTACCGAAATTCGAGCACTGGAAGCACAGCTTGAGCAATGGTATGAAGAAGAGGCATTGCTGTCCTAGCCTTCTTCACCTCTTTTCAGCTAAATTGCTTTATCCTTCTCCTTTGGGATGAGCACCGACGTACGGAACATATTAGCCGTTAACCCGACTCACGCGTTTAGTGGGCCGGGTTTTTATTTATGTTCTTCGCCATCCTTCATATCCATCTGAGATGGACCTGCACCAATTTGCACGATTGCCCATAAGATAGCCGTACAACGGGAAATGAAGTAGTGTCATGCTCCCCACAGATAACTTCCACAAGGGAGGCTATCCTATGCCGCAATGGTTGAGTAATCAATTAATGAGGGCTTTTCAAAAAAAGGATCGTCGTCAGATCAAGCTGCTGAATGAGTGCTGGTTTTTTTACCGTTCGAATCCACAAACGCGCAGTTAAATGCAAGAAGCGGTTACGTCAAGCAATCGCCTACTTTCGGTTGCGCTGAAGCGGTAATATCGTGCATCGCGAACTTGCATATGCCGGCTGCAAAAGGAACCGAAATGAACAACCATGGTCCCGAGAATCCTTCGTGATATCCCGGGATTCTGCACTCTAATAAAGGGACAAGCTGTGCATACGGCCTGCTTCGGCCTTTTGACTTAAGGCTCTATTCATACTCAACATCCTAAGATAAACATCGAACGAGGCTTACTGTTGAGGAAGCTGGCTTCAACAAGCATATTCATGATAACGATCGTCTTGTATACCCTAATGTTTTATCGCTATCATTACATAACAAAATAAACCCAGAATTGACTTATCTGGGTCTCTTCCGCACCCTTCTTCTTGGCCTTCCCCGAGTACTGGATATGACCAGAGGAAGCGCCAATCCGTCATCTTCCTCCCCTTCTCCCTCCTCACTTTCCTCCCGAGCCTTCAATAAAGAAAGAAGCGCAAACACGTCAGCTGCTACTGCCAAGAAAGCCGCGATGATTTCCAAATCATCAGACTGTATGCCTTCCGTTTGCGCAAGCGAGTTTTGATTTTGGCTGCTTTTCTCTTTGTTGCTGCTGGCTGTGCTCTTGCGGCGCGAACGTTTGGAACGATCCGATCTTCTTTTCGGCATTCACACTCCCCCTTTCTTATGACTCAAGGGATTTTTGCCCATTTGTATTACAGTATGATATCCATGCTGTTGCGGGCAGGGCGAGCGCCTAGTTCCGTACACATAAAAACAGGCTGCGCCATTTGGCGCAGCCTGTTAGCCCATTGTTTCATTCACGCAGCAGACCACAATTTCTTAGAGCTTAGCGAGCTTCAGAAGCTTCATTCGGCTGCTTCATCGTTAAGCCGACACGCCCTTTTTTGGTGTCTACATTCATGACCCATACCGTTACATTGTCGCCGACTGCCACCACATCAAGCGGATGCTTGACGAATTTGTCGCTTAGCTGGGAAATGTGCACAAGGCCATCATTTTTAATGCCGATATCTACAAAGGCACCAAAGTCAATTACATTGCGAACGGTTCCCTTAAGCTCCATGCCAGGCTTCAGATCCTCAATTTGCAAGACATCCGTTCTAAAGATTACCGGAGGCAGCTCTTCACGGGGATCACGCCCAGGACGAAGCAAGCTGTCGATAATATCTCTTAACGTAGGCACACCGACCTCAAGCAATTCAGCCGCCCCTTCGATATCCAGAGCCTGCAGCTTGTCCTTCAGCTCCCTCGTGCCAATCGAGTTCTGCGTCAGGCCCAGCGTGTCCAGCAGCTTCTCCACCACCTTGTAGGACTCAGGGTGAATCGGCGTGCTGTCGAGAAGATTGCCTCCGTCTGTAATGCGGAGAAACCCAATGGACTGCTCATATGCCTTCGGTCCGAGACGAGGCACCTTCTGCAGAAGATTTCGCTTCGTGAACTTGCCGTTCTCTTCGCGATACTTCACAATATTTTTGGCAAGTGTCGCGTTAATGCCTGACACATAAGCAAGCAGAGAAGGAGAGGCTGTGTTGACATCCACCCCAACATGGTTGACCGCAGATTCAACCACAGCTCCAAGACTCTCTTCTAAGCGCTTAGGTGTCACATCATGCTGATATTGGCCTACGCCAATCGCCTTTGGCTCAATCTTTACCAGCTCAGCGAGCGGATCTTGCAGTCGGCGGGCAATAGAAGCCGCGCTCCGCTCTGCTACATCAAGATTCGGGAATTCCTCTTGCGCCAGCTTGGAAGCCGAATATACACTCGCCCCCGCCTCATTCACAATCACGTATTGCAGCTTTTCTTTTGCTTTGTCTGATCGCTTCGCGATCCAATCCGCTACAAACTGTTCGGTTTCCCGCGATGCGGTGCCATTGCCGATAACAATCAATTCAAATTGATAAGTATTCGCCAAGCGGTCAAAGGTCTTCTCCGCCTCTGCCACCTTGTTATTTGGAGGCGTCGGGTATGTCACCGCCACCTCAAGCAGCTTGCCGGTATCATCCACCACTGCCAGCTTGCAGCCGGTACGAAAGGCTGGATCAACGCCCAAGACATGCTTGCCCTTCACCGGCGGCTGGAGCAGCAGACTCTTCAAGTTGCTGGAGAACACCTGAATGGCCTGTTCCTCCGCCTTCTCGGTCAGTTCATTGCGCACATCTCGTTCGATAGATGGAGCAATGAGACGCTTGTACGCATCTTCAGCCACCACTTGCAGAAGCTCCTTCACCTGAGAGGCTCCCTTGATCCATTTTCGCTCGATATAAGCCAAAATGCGTTCAAGCTGGACCTCAAGCGAGACCTTCAGCATCTCTTCACGCTCCCCGCGGTTAATGGCGAGAATACGATGGGACGGCAGCCGCTTCACAGGCTCTTGATAGTTATAATACATTTCATAGACCGATTCCGCTTCAGGGTTCTTCGCTTCCGTGCGAATCGTTCCCTGATCATATGTATATTGCCGTATCCATTGGCGGACAGCCGGATCGTCGCCGATCATCTCCGCAATAATATCCATCGCCCCCTGTAGGGCCTGTTCAATGGTTTCGACACCTTTCTCTGCATCCACGTATTTCAGCGCTTCGTCTGCTGGCTTCACCTCTTTAGGCTCCGTCAGCATCCAGCTTGCGAGCGGTTCTAGTCCCCGCTCCTTCGCAACACTGGCACGGGTCTTGCGCTTCTGTCGATAAGGGCGGTATAAGTCTTCTACCTCCTGCAGCTTCACCGCTTGTACGACTGTATTCTTAAGCGATTCCGTCAGCTTGCCCTGCTCGGCTATTAAACGCAGCACCTCTGCCTTGCGTTCTTCCAGTCCGCGCAAATATTTTAATCTCTCTTCAATAGCTCGAAGCTGATTCTCATCAAGCTCTCCTGTCATTTCCTTCCGATAACGCGCAATGAAAGGAATCGTATTGCCTTCATCCAGCAGTTCGATTGTCTTCTGGACCTGGCCTTTGCCAAGTGCAAGCTCCTGTGCCAACTGGCGGAGCAGCGACTCCTGCTGCTTCGACGTCATCTCCTCTAAGATGACATCCAGCGCTGACAGTTCTAACATTTCGTCATGTACAGTCATGTTTGAACTTCCTTTCCATGCCTTTTCTATCATTATTACCTATCTATTGTCGCAAAAAAATGAAAGCATTTCCACTCCCCTAAGTCAGATGACCTACAAACCTGACCTTAAGTATGATTTTGAAACGGAACAGAAAGGAAGTTCTTGTCAACGCTTTCATCCTTCTATACAATATGATATACAACACAACCACTATAACGCACACAAATGACTTTCGAATGGAAAGGGGGATAGAGACGCAGCGGCCTCTGCTCAACCTGAGCCAATAGCATCCAATTCATGATGTTATCGAACACATTTTCTTCAACCTTCACCATGACCTCGTTTTCGCCTGTTATGATCCAGCCTTTTTTGCAGCTATGAATTCATCCCGCATCCTTGACACGCTATCGTCCCTTATCTACACAACTGCCGCTCCACCGTCACATACTTCCATTACAGCTAATGTCTCTTCAAAATACGCAGCTTCTTATACCTGATTCCATGAAGGAGTGTATTTGTCCATGAGTAAAAAGCAAACTCTGGTCACCACGATCCTCTCGATGACGCTCGTATTCTCCATGCTGCAGCCCGTTCTTGCAGCCTCCAGCAATGAAACTGCAGCATCTGTAACGAATATGACATACGGCGACACTTCCTCCACGGCTACCGCCTTAGAGCATGATCTCTCCGTATTCAGCAAGGAGCTTGCAGGCATTCCACTCGATGGCGCCTCCTATAACGGCGGCGTTGCCCCTATTGGAGCGCAGGCCTTTGCCGTAAGCGCGGATGGGAAATCCACTTCACTGATGGCAGCAGGGCGCTATGGCGCCGGTCGTGTTACCGCTATCGGCGGAGAGGTGTATTTTAATTTTAAGGATGCGGATGCACCTAACAGCCATGCGCGTGTAGCACGCAATACATTACTCTGGTTGACGGAGGATCTGCCTATGAGCTACGAACAAGCCCTGAAAGGGGAGGGGACCATCTCTATTTTGACGAAGAGCTCAGACTTCGGAGCACGAGCTGATGTCCCTATCGAAGTAACCAAGGTTAACCATTGGTCAGACAAGGGAAGTGACGGCAAGCCGCTTCTTGATCCTGCCAAGTACCCAGTCGCCCATATTGATTATGCCTATGTAACAAAAGAAGACGTGCCTTTGCTGCTTGATTATGTGAGACAAGGCGGACGGCTAGCCGTTGCTCTGAAGGGATGGGTGCTTGAACAGTTCCCTTACGTTTCTCACGACAATGGCAAGGATCACGCCTTCCTAAGCAGCGACTATCCCCTTCAAGAGCTGTTAAATCAGCTTGGCATCTCCCTCATGAACAATCAGGCAACCAAGTGGGATGGCACAGCTAAGTTCCTCACAACCGAGGAATCCGCTCGCTATGGCCTTGATCACGTTCTAAGTGAAGCCAAAGCGGTGGAAGCCGGTACGAAGCCTATCGAAGATGCGGATATCGGACTCAGCCATTCAACAAGTCAGGATAAGCTTGCGATCCTCACCTCCACCTTAGTTGCTTCCTTGGGCTCATTGACGCCAGAAGCACCGCTGTATGCACAAGTCATTGCGGATTCAGAGAAGCTTGCTGAAGTGACGCTGCCGTTCTCTGCACAATCGAAGCCATACAGTGCTGCTCTGCTCCCGCTTCTGCTTGAACGTATCTTAAAGGACCCGGCCGGCACTAAATCGCCATTTGCTGACGAGTTCCCGGGCTCTGTACCTGCTGGCTCTGCTGTCAGTGCCAACAAGACAATCGAAGTCGACTTTGAATTCTCCAAGTTCAATTCCTTGCGACAGCTCTATACGCCTGATAATTGGATCAGCACGGGCTTGTATGCGAACCCAGGAGAATCCATCACCATCGAGGTGCCTACAGGAACAACCGATCTTGATGTGCAGATCGGCGCTCACACCGATAACTTAAGCGGGCTTTCGATGGACAAATGGCTGCGCGCGCCTGTCGTCACCAAGAGAGTCCCCTTGACTCCTGGCAAAAATACGGTTACGAGCCCTTACGGCGGCCTTGTCTATCTCATCCCGACAAAGTCTACTCCTGGCAAGAAGGCCAATATTACCATCAATGGAGGCTATTCCGCTCCGTATTATGTAATGGGCAAAACGAATAAAAACGACTGGAAAAAGACGATTCGCCATAACTCAGCGCCATGGGCTGAACTTCAATCAGACCGCGTCATCTTAACGGTGCCCTCTGAGTATATTCGCCATCTCGACAATCCTGATGAGGTATTGAAGCTGTGGGATGAGATGTTTGGCGAATTCGACGACTTGGTTGGCGTCTCGCCAGATCAGCCAGAACCTCATAAGAGCGTAAACCTGCCATTCCGATATGTAGGTGACAACCAGATAAGCGCAGGCTTCATGCATGCCGGCTATCCGATCATGTTCTTCAGCCAATCCTCTGCCAAGGATGCGGTAACCGTTGAGGGCATCAAGACGCTGGCAGGCTGGGGCTGGTGGCATGAGACCGGCCATGAATATCAGCAAAGCCCTTGGACATGGGGAGCCATTACGGAAGCAACTGTAAATCTCTTCTCATTGCGGGCGCAGGACTACTTCCATAATTCCTCGCGCTTGCTGCTTACTCGCTCAGATGGGACAACGGTATACGATCAAGCCTTCAAATATGTAAGCAAGCCTAATGAAGGCAAGAACTTCAACAGCGATCAAATTGATGTATGGAGCCGCTTGGTCATGTTCCGCCAATTGCAGCTAGCGTATGGCTGGGAGCTGTACTCCAAGATCTTTACCAGCGTTCGAGACATCCCTGCAGCAGAGCTTCCGAAGAACGACAGTCAGGAACTTGATCTGTTTGTCGTAAAAGCATCCGAGATGAGCGGACATAACCTGCTCGAATTTTTTGACAAATGGGGGCTTACATACAGCTCAGAAGCAAAGAACAAGGTTCTGGCGCTGAATCTGCCTAAGCCTGAGCAGGAGCTATGGACCCTAAAAGAGACGTCTCTCCTTACAGGACCCGAAACAACTCGCAATTATCAGCATGAGACGGTGAAGATCCCGTTCCAGCTTCACGGTGAGGTCACATCCATGAGCGTGAACGTTGACCAGACAAACGTTAAGCATGCAATCGAAGGGCAATCGATCGTCCTGGATCCGATCGAGCTGTCACTTGCGCCTGGCGAGCATCGTGTATTCTTAACTGCCACAGATAAAAAGGGGCAGAAGGAAACAGCGACCTTTACACTTCATATCCGTCTTGATCTTGCAAGTCTCGATGATCTAATCCATAAGGGAGCTAACACAAAGGCGATCAAAGACCAAGCTACAGCTGATCAACTGATTGTATTAATCCAGAAAATTCAAGCAGCAAGCGAAGGGGAAGCGAAGCAAGCGGTTTGGAAATCGTTGGAAGATACTATTGAAGCAAAAACTCCTTCACGCATCCATAAGGAATTTGCAGAGCTGCTGCTCCATAACATTGCCTATTTGAACATTCCGAAGCTGTAACATGAAGAAGCCGCCTACTTATCCAGCAGGCGGCCTTTCTTTAGTTACGGTTATTCAGCTGTTTCTTTCTAAGCGCAAACATCATCATACTTAATACCATCAAGCCCACACCTGCCAATTGCAGTGGCAGCATGCTCTTTTCTCCCGTCTGAGGAAGCTTTGCACCTTCTGAGGATGAATCAACCGCTGGAGGCACAGAATCCACTGATGAATCGGTATTTGTCGAACCGTCGACATTCTCATTTATTCCATCAACATCCGTCTCGGCACCGATCTCGGTAGATGTATCTGGATCAGTTGGAGTACTCGGATCGGTCGGCGTACCCGGATCAGTCGGCGTGCCTGGATCAGTCGGCGTGCCCGGATCAGTCGGCGTGCCCGGATCGGTCGGTGTGCCCGGATCAGTCGGCGTGCCTGGATCAGTCGGCGTGCCCGGATCAGTCGGCGTGCCCGGATCAGTCGGCGTGCCCGGATCAGTCGGCGTGCCCGGATCAGTCGGCGTGCCCGGATCGGTCGGTGTGCCCGGATCTACCGGTGGCTTAGGAATGCGGGCATTCTCTACCAATACTTCCGTTTGCTCACCGCCAATGATCTCAAATGGCGTTAAGATGTCCGATTTCAAATAGCCGATAGGAGCCGCAGCTTCCTCTAGATAATAGAGGGCTGGCTTCAGATGGTCTATCACGAGCTCGCCGTCTTGGTTCGTCACTCCAAAAATATCACGGCCATCTTTATCCTTCAACGGCTCTTTGTTCGCATCTAGAATCCTAAAGCTTGCTCCAGAGAGCGTAATGGATGGACGACTCAACTCCACCTTGGTTAGCTTGACAGAGCCAAGCAGCAGTTCATTTTCAAAAGTGAACTCCAGCTTGCGATCATCTACGACTTCGAACAAGAGCGGCTCTTGCTTGAGAACATAGCCCTCTGGCGCGACAACCTCAACCAGCTGATAGATGCCTGCTGGGAGCTGCTCCAACCGAAGAACTCCTGCTTCATCTGTCACTAAGTCACGCTCAATTACGCGGCTTTCTTGATCTCTCAGCTCGAACAGCGCACCTGCTAACGGAGTCCCAAGCTCTGCATCAATCTTCTTCAACTCCACATCGGCTTCATACACTTCATTTGTTACGGTAGCCGACTTCACGGAAGTTTGCTTCTCCTCAATGGTGAATGGAATCGGAGATGCATCCAGCTTGTATCCTTTCGGAGCTTGCACCTCAAGCAATTGATAGCTTCCTGCTTCCAAGTCAGACAAGTAAATCTTGCCCTCCGCATTAGTCTCTAGCGCTGTCTTGCCTTCAACGTCCAGATACTTGCCGTTCAGCTCGAATTGAAGCTTGAAAATAGCCCCTGCCAGCGTCTTTGCAGGACTGCCGTTATCGAACTTCGTTAACTCAAAGTCCCAGTTCCCCTTTTGATTCGCGATCTTAAAGGCTTCTGTATCGGACTTGAACGCAATCAGCTTTCCTGCTTCATACTCACTGCTCATCAAGTAGCCTTCTGGCGCAGCCAGCTCTTTTAAGAGATAGCTGTTATATCGATAGCTCTTAAATTCTGCTTCGCCTTGCTCATTCGTAACAGCCTTCTCAAGCAGCGTGCTGCCCGTCTTGTCATACAACCCAAACACCGCGCCAGCAAGCGGTACTTCAGTATCTCCATCCACCTTCAGCACCTTAATGTTTCCCTTGCCCTTAGCAGCGCCACCGCCTGCTCCAGCTAGACTCACAACAAAGTCGCTGTGATCCCCGGCTTCGATCTCCGTCGTGGATTGCCCAACAAGCTTTGCTTCATTGGCAATGATCTCACCATCATCAGCGTTGATAAACGATTGATATCGAAGCATATATGCCTCTTGAATACCGTTAAGGAAGCTCAGCTTGAATGAGTTCCCTTGTACGTCGAGCGTATATTGCGACTCGTCTACAAGGCCCCCTCTGATAAGATCTCCTGCTGATGTAACTGTTGTATTGTACAAGCGAATGGAATCCTTAAGCAGAAGCTGGTTGTCTGATAATGTATCAGAATATACCGCTCCTTGAATAAAGGATTGGCTGTAGTTGATAGCGACTTCCCACTGAGCAAATTCTGACTCCATCCCACTTCCTTGCACACCGTGCTTGCTTACAAACTCGCCGCCGTGCTTAGGAGAAACGGTCGTTCCTTTTTCGAACAATACCCGATCAGGATTCGTTAGGTCCTCCAGTGTTGCTTTATTCATATATTCCTTCTCGACCTGCCGTCCCTCTAGGCTGGTCTTGTACGTAATGCGATATGCAGAGTCAATAGGCTTCAGGAATTTGAGCTCGAAGCCGTCTTTCCCATCCACTTGCTTGAGCTCAACCGTATAGTCCTCGGAAGGAACTTGTTCTCCTACCTGTACGCCATTGCGATCACCCGTCAGAATCAGATGCTCAACCTTCACAGATGAAGGCTCGAAGTGTTGAACTCCTGTGTAGTAATCCCTAACGACGGCCTGCTGAATCTTATGAAGATTGTAGTTTATATCAATCGTCCAAGTGATCTCTTTGGTCTTGGCATCGTAGGCGCCCTTCTTATTCCCATTATGCTTCGTATAAGGGTCCAGCTCTGCCTGCGCAGACTGAGACATCGACTTGTTCTCGCCATTCTCCAACCAATGCAAGGTCGCATGGTTGTGATAGACAATTCCCTTAATCTCCGAAGGGTCATAGTAAGTAGGGTTGAATGCTGTCTTGTATGTGATTACGTGACGGTCTGTCACATCATGCAAAAATGTGATCTTCAACCCGCTTCCATAGTCAGGATTCGGCTCAAGCGTATAATCTGCATTCACCTCAAGACCACTTACGCTTAGCGTACCTGGAATAAGGGTTAGTCCTTGATCCGCGAATTGATCGGCCAGAACGACATTGTGCATCGTCTTCTGGTCTTCATTCAGCCAGATTTTCCATTCGATGGTCTTCTCGCTAAAATCAACCTTGCCCGCTTGCTTGACAAAGATGACTTGCTTAATCCCTTGCGACACTTCGATTTTGCCGCTGTTCTTGCTCTCTACGGCATTGCTTACTTTGTCATCGTTAAAGACACGATCCGCCGCTTTTGTTTGATACACAATTTCATAAGCGGCATTTACATCCGACAGAAAAGCAAGATCGAAACCGTTCGCTGACGAACTAACCTCATAATCAGTTCCCTTAACTAACGGTGTATTGCTCTTGCGTTTCGCTTGGCCATTCGCTAGAATCTCCATTTCAAACACTTCAAAAGAATCCGTGAGCAGATGCTGAATGTTCGTATCGAAGGTATCCTTGATCCAAGCGTCTTGTTGCGCTAACGGCTGCTCGTTGTAATTGAATTCAATAGCCCAAGTTACGGTTTGAGAAGCAGAATGGTAATTGACTACTCGTTTGTTCAGCGGCTTGCTGTAGCGGACTTGGACGCTCGTCGACGTCTCCATAGATGGAGAATCATTGCTGCCAATCAGCTCAGCCTTGTTCGAGTATGCGGTATCAACAGGCTTCATTATATCGGTAGAATAAGCGACACGATACGCATGCGTAATCGTCCCCATGTCAATGGCAAAGCCATTCTCCGTCTCTGCGATTGAATAGTCCTGATCCAGAACCAGCGGATCGCGCTCAACGACAGAGCCATCAAGCTGAACATCGAGCAAGATGACCTGAACGGAGGATAGATCCAAGGACAAGCCTTCTTTTGGCACAAATTGATCCTTGAATACCGCATCATGAATCTCGTGCTCGCCTTGGTTAAAATCGATCTTCCAATCAATACGATCAGGATTAAACACCTTGTTCGCTGAACCGGTCTTGCTGATGTTCTGATTCCCCTCTGGCTTGAAATGAACCGGAATCTTTACTTGATCGCCTTTAAAATCAAAAACGACTTCCTGCTCGGTGCTGCCAGAGAATTTTCCTTTTTCAAATTCGGCCCATACAAAAAATTGGCCAACGACTTCAGCATTATCATTAATGAGATCGCTGAATGTAAAGGTGACCTGTCCGCTCGGCAATACCTCATATGTACCATATCCGCCTTCTAGCTCACCAGTAAGTACACGATCCAAGCGGAATTGTTCAGGCAGTTGAAAGGTAAATTCCGCTCCTTCTGTATAACCGTGCCCCATCGGCAGCTTCCAATCAAAGTCAATCTGAACGCGCGACCCTTGTTCAGGGCGTATCGCCTCAATCCGATTGCCTTCTTTATCTTTCATGATCACATTCGTAATGATATTTTCTTGAATGATCCCTGTTCCATCCTTCTGCTCTTGAGCTTCTTCGTCAAGTGGAGTTGTCAATGTGTGTAATTCCTCTAAAGCTTCAAGTGATGAATCGACGGAATGATTACTTGCTTGCACCATGGACGGAAACATCCACAGATTGGATATTAATCCCACCACCAAGACAAGCGCTAGGACTTTTCGTAATCCCTTCATATTCCTCCTGTTCCTCCTCATCTATGCGTGAATCTATTGACATGCATACAGTAGAAAAATATACAGGAGTCTTCTGAATAATTTCTGAATATGACCTGTTTCCATGGAATTTTCACAATAACTTTCACAAAAAAACAAAAAAACTGCTCATCTCTGATAAAGAGACCCTGCAGTTTCTTCTAATGAAGATTACATCGCGAAGCTCAACATGCGCAATGAACGATGGAGTCCGATCCTCTCGCTAGATGGAGACGGTCTGCTCTCTCCACTTCCATACCAATCGCTAACCTCTTGACTTGGCGCCACATCAAGCTCCTCGCTGTAAGTCTTCTTCCAACGTATTGTTGAGACAGGCGGAGCCTGATGCACCCTTTGTTCCCATTCTTCCACATCCAGTTTGACCTGCCTCCATACCAGACGGTATCCTTCATCCTTGTATTTGATCTGGAGATCAAGACCCGATTGTTTGATCATCTTACGAATCTGGTATACGGCCGTATACAATTGGGTTGTGGAGGGCTTCGTATCGTAATCCGACTAGAGCAGTTCAAGCAGCGCATCCTTCGAGACCGTTTTAGCTCGATGATGACTAAAGTACGCAAACAAAGCAAATAATCCAATTCATCTCAAATGCCTTGTCCGCATGATCCTTATAAACGGTAACAAACACAATCTCAAGATCTGGCTTCAGCTCAAGCAATTGCTCTGCTAGACGAATTCCATCCATGAGCGGCATTTCAATGTTCAAGAAAGCGATATCAATATTGTCCATTCGTAGCGCATCTAGAGCCTTCGTAGGATAGCATGGCATTCTTCAATTACAAAAGGGTACTACCCGCTTGTGATAATACCCAAAGCATGCATATGATTCCTTCTTATATGAAAGGCTATAAGATGATGAATAAAAACATTATTCAGATGGCTTTTCTGCTTGCTTTTGCTTAATCCGTTCAAAAAGAATATCATAACTGTGATTGCCATGATTCAAGGAACGCTTCACACGAGAGATCGTGGCTGTGCTTGCATTGGCCACCTCTTCAATCTCGCTGTACGTATGATGGTTATACAGCATCTTCGCAACTTGAAAGCGCTGTACCATCGTTTTAATTTCATTTACCGTGCACAAATCGTCGAAGAATGCATAACATTCCTCAAGCGTTTCCAATGAAAGAATACCTTCCATAAATTCTTCCAAAGCCTTCCCTTGCAGTTCATCTATTAGCATAGGGCTACCTCCTTGTGTACGACAACTTTTTCCCTGATATGATCTTTATCCCTTTACTTTCTGAATTAGGTATAACATATTATTGCATATTTTTCATCTGTAAATAGTTCCATTTTCTTCACAATCTATCCTCTTGACAAGAACGCAAGAAGAAACGCTTACGACGTATTTAGATGACGAAAGCGTTTCTTCATTAGGATCTGTTCATGTTTAGGACTTAGCCGGCTTGGCTGCTGAGCGGGATTTACCCACGAATCCATACAAAATATTAATCACAGGAGCAGCAATACAGAAGATTGCAAATGGCAAATATTCAAGCGTAGAGACACCTAATGTCCCTGTGATGAATACTCCGCTGACGCCCCAAGGAATAAGAGCATTAAAGGCTGCACCGCCATTAGCGAGAATTCGCGTCATTTCCTTACGAGGAAGCTTCATGGCATCATACTGAGACTTGAACGCTTCACCCGGTAAAATAATGGATAAATATTGCTCACCAAGCAGTAGGTTAATTCCCATTGAGCTGAGTGCCGTCATAAGAATGACCTTACCCTTTGTACTAACAAAAGATGTAATTCTTGAAATGATTGTTTTGATAATGTTCAGCTCTACTAATAAACCGCCAAGAGCCAATGCAAGAAGAATTAAGGATACCGACCACATCATGCTCTGTATGCCCCCGCGTGACAGAAGCTTATCGACACTTTCCACACCGGACTGCGACACATATCCGTTCTGCATGAGCGTGGAGATCTCCGCAAGCTGTGTATGAGGGTGGAAGATGTACAGAACACCAATCGTACAGGCAATGCTAGCTAGCAAGGTTGGAATAGCGGGAACCTTCTTCCAAGCGCATAAGAATAACACCAGCACTGGAATAAGCGTTACCACCGATATCGTAAAGGAGGCATTTAAGGTTTGTACCAATTCATTAATCTGATCCCCCGTTGTTGCGCTGCCTGCTCGTCCCATTACCGTAAAGGCTGCAAGCGAGACCAAGAAGGCGGGTATAACGACGCGCAGCATATAGCGAATATGGTCAAACAAATCAACCTCTCCGATCGCAGAAGCTAGGTTCGTCGTATCGGACAACGGAGAAATATTGTTGCCTAGAAATGCACCGGAGACAATGGCACCCGTGGTGATTGCCGGGTCGTAGCCCATCATCTGCCCCATGCCAAAGAAAGCAATGCCGACAGTGGATATCGTTGTAAAAGAGCTTCCTACGGTGATTCCGACAACTGCACAAATAAGAAATACGGAAGGTAAAAAGTACTTCGCGGATAAAATACTGAACCCATAGACCATAATGGTCGGAATGGTGCCTGCAGCAATCCAAACACTGACGAGCGCACCGATAAGCATAAAGATTAGGATTGGGATAAGCCCAGGCGTAATACCGGCTGTGATGCCCTTATGAACTTGATCCCAAGAAGAACCCTTGATTTTTGCAAAAATGATGACAATGCCGATAGAAACTAGAATTGGAACTTGCGGGTCCATGCCAAGGCCGACAATGGAAGCTCCTATAATCGCTAATAATACGACTAAAAGAAACAAACTTTCTTTTAGCGTCACCTCTCTATTCATAAGCTGAACTCCTCTCATGTAGTGACCATCTAGGGCAAGGGAGTATAGATCAAAGTCAGTCTGTTAGATTGGACAACCAACATGGTGCTTCATGGCTTTACCATGCGCTGTTCAGCCTTATTGTATGCACCGTGCCAAACCGGACCTACATACTGATTAAAGGCAAATCCCTGCTTAATGGCCTCGGTAGTAAATTGCTTCGCCATGGCCACCGCATCTTTAACCGTGTTCCCTTTTGCTAATCCTGCGGCGATCGCTGCGGCAAACGTACAACCTGCGCCGTGATTATGATTCGTTTCCATTTTGTCCGCTTCATACAACACAAACTCTTTACCATCATACAGCAAATCGATCGCTTTTGGACCGTGAAGCGCCTTGCCGCCTTTTACTACAACGTGTTTTGCCCCAAGTTCGACAATTTTATGTGCGGCTTCCTTCATTTGATCCAAGGTCGTTATCTTGCCTGTTCCTGCAAGCTGACCTGCTTCAAACAGATTAGGGGTTACGATCGTCGCTTTCTCAAGCAACAGCTCACGAATCGCTTGTCCGTTCTCTGGCTGCACAACCTCGTCTTCGCCTTTGCATACCATGACGGGATCAATAACAACATTCTGAATGGCATGCTCATCAATTATCGAGCGAAGAAGCTTAATGATCTCTACCGAGCCTAGCATGCCTGTCTTCATGGCATCAAGCGCTCCACCAGCCAAGATCGTCTTCATCTGCTTGTGTACCAATTCAGGATCAATCGGCTGCACGGCATGATGCCAGTGGTGATCAGGATCCATGGTTACGATGGACGTAATAGCTGTTAAACCATAGGTACCGTACTCTTCAAATGTCTTGAGATCAGCTTGAAGACCTGCGCCACCGCTGGAGTCTGATCCAGCAACAGTCATTACTTTTTTAATGTTGTTAGACATGATCAAGCGCTCCTTATGTGCATAGAGGAATGCGTAACGAAAAACTATCGTTACGCATTCTTTAACATTTTTATTGTTCGTTCATTTCATACGTGTAGATTTTTTCAAGCTTGTCTTGCATTGCATTCGCAATCTTCTCTGCGTATTCTTCAAATACTTCTGCATCATGGGCATATGGGGACAATGCACATGCGCGAAGAATGGTTACTTTACCTGCTTTGTCCCACTCTGCTTCAGTGAAGCCAAGGCTCTGCACGAATTCCAATGGGCTGTTGCCGTAGTCAGGAATAGCAAAGTCAGTATGGGAAGTAATGAATTCATTGCTGTACAAGCTTCCTTTAACATATGAAGCATAGTCGAAGAAGTCATGGTTCAGCTTGTTCATTCTCTCAAGATCTGTGTTGCCTTCCTCATTGAATACATAGTCCACCATGTTGAAGTCAGGCTTAGTCAATGGGTGCAGCTCGATTACTTTGCCGTCCACATTGAATTTACGGCCTTTCAAGAAGTTATAGAAACGGAAAGCACCTTCGATGCTTGCGCCCATCAGCTTACCATAGCCAGTCACGTTAAGCGGCAATACTTTGTGTGCTGTCCATACTGCAGCTGCAGTTGCACCTGCTTTGGAACCTTCAAGGATATATGCACCAAGAAGAGCTGGGATATCTGCATCTTTTTCAAATACGTACGTAGCGAAGTAAGAGATCGCATCACGCATACGGCTGTCTTTGATTGCAATCGCACCAGCGGAATAAGGAATATATCCCATTTTATGCGGGTCAATCGTAACGGACTCAACTTTGCTCATCGCATCGAATGCATTATACACATCTTCCGTGAGCCATTCGTCTTTCAATTGCATATCTGTAAAGATGTTGTGTTTTTTGTACACTTCATCAATCTTGTCATAAGGAATGAATTCATCATTCTCATCCAAGAAGATCGCACGTGCATAACCGCCGTAAGCAGCATCCACGTGAATATAATAGTAAATGCCTTCTTTCGCCAATTTCTCACGAAGTTCAACAATTTTGTCAATATGGTCAATTTGGCCTTCTTCTGTACTGCCGACAACCCCTACTACACCAAGTACAGGCGTGCCTTCAGCAGCAAGCTCACGAATTCTTGCTTCGAGCTTAGTGATATCCATATGGTAGCTGCTGTCTACATCGATTGCTTCTACAGCATCAAGACCAATACCGATAATGTCTGCCGCTTTGAGCCAGGAATAGTGTTTGGTTTGTGGAATCAACCATTTGCCCAGTTTGTTGAGGTAACGGCCGCTGCGAGCAGATTTCGCTTTAATTTCATCAAGCTGATCCGGAATTTTCTCCATGATGTCAAGAATTTCGTCAGTGGACATATTGAGCAATTCCCATTCGGATTTGCCTTCAACTTGTTCTGGTGCTACTTCTTTGATAGCAAGCGGCAAGGACTTCATGTTGCGTGCATACCAGAGACCTTCCAAGTTAGCGATGGAACCATCAGCACAGATGTGGCCCCAGCTTTCGCCAGCTTTGTAGCTCATCATTTTGCACAATTGATGACCAACTTCTTCCTCCATTTGAGATGTACCTGGGGAGGATTCATACGCAACGTTGTTACCATTCCAAAGCATAGCAGCAGAGTAAGCGATGATCGCAGGCATCAAGGTCTCAGAGTTCATATGGCCCCAGAAGCGACCTGCGGTGTGCCAAGGAAGGGATTGTGAGCGAAGCTTCGAAGACAGCTCGTTGAATACGCTGCGCATATGATCCGCTGTATCCTGGAAGCTCTTCGAGCTCTTGTCAAATGGTGTGATGACAGGCAAATCTTGAGGCATATAGTTTTGACGCCAGCCAACGTGCTCGTCCACAATTTTTAGAAGAACGTCTTTGAATAGGTCAACGTTTTCCCCTTTGTCTCCAAGGAACAATGCTTTTAGGTTAATTTCAGGAATTTGATAAGTCATGATTGTAAACCTCCCATATTTGATGATGGAATTTGATCGTCATTATCGTGCTTGCTTGACGCTTTGACTACTTCAGTTTTTTTCCAGCTTGGTTTCTTCAACTTATTAATGATAAGTGCAATACCCACCATGACGATGGTCGCGACCACTTGATAAACGATGTAGCCTGTATATTGACTTGGTTCCAAAATTGAAGGAGGAATCAAGCTGACAACAAGAGTAATCCCTACACTAAGCATGGACAGCAAGGATACGAACCACATGAGTCCATTGCCTTTATTGCCCAAGCGGAACGGTCTTTCCGCATCTGGCATTTTATAGCGAAGGCGAATCGCAGAGATTGCGATCATGGCATAAACCAAGCAGTAAAGAATCGTTGTTGTAATGGTAATAATCAAGAATGCACTGTTAACGTCTGGTACAACGATATATAGAACAGATACGAGCGAGATGACGATAGCTTGAATCAACACGAACGTAATCGGAATATTCTTATCTGTACGCTTCTGGAAGAAAGGAGGCAAGTTGCCTTCATCTGCTACCTTAATCATCGATTTACTTGGACCAAGCACCCATGCGCTCAACTGTACAAGCACACCGATTAGAATCATGGCGGAGATGATATTAACGAAAATCGTTGGAATACCTAAATTCTCAGCGAAAATCATGTATGGCTGTGTAATGTTTGCGAGTTCCATCTTGCCCATAGGCACGGCATTGGATACTGTCATACCTGCAATCAAGTTAAAGATAACGAGCAAAATAACGGATGCAATTACGGCAATTGGATAATTGCGCTTAGGATTATCAATGTTGTTCGCATGGACAGAAGAAATCTCAACGCCCGCGAAGATAAAGATGATACCAGACAAGTATGCCAAGCTGCCTAGATCCCCAAGGTTAGGAAGCAGGTCGCTTGCTTTGAAATTGCCCAAATAGCTGTTTGGCTGAATGCCGTTTTTGAACATATAGATAACACCGAGAACAACCAGGATCACAAATGGAATGTATACCCCGATTATTGCTCCCCAGTTACCTGCGATCTTGACCATGTCAAACTTGAGGTTTAATAAGGTAACGCCCCAATAAGAAATCAAGATGACAGCGAAGATAAATAAGTTATTGGAGGATAAATCCGGTTTGTTAATGACGTATCCAAATAGAACCCCTACTGTAGATGCAACCATTACCATCCCGAAGAACATCTGAACCCATAAAAGCCACGAGGTAACGAAGCCCCACTTCTCACCGAGCGCTTTTTTCACCCACACTTGCGGTCCGCCTTCTTCCGGGAACCCAGTGGACAGCTCTGCAGACATTAAGGCGATCGGAAGGGCAAACAGCAGTGCTGCAACCAGCATGTAGAAGATCTGCGTCCAACCGGTAATGGCTAGCGTCGGCACACTACGTACGGTACCAAAGAACGCCATCGTGATACCAATTAGCCCGAACAGCGTCAATTTTTTTGAGTTGGCCATAAAATGATCCTTCTTTCTTTATTTTTGTATAAAAAGTTCAATCTTCCCGATCATTTAATCATGAATAAAACATGAATAAATGCTGCTCAAAAGGAATTGAAACGTAAGAAGTACACCACCTTGCTGTTAGGAAAGTTTTATAGGTTTTTGTTAATCGATTAACTTTCACCGCAAGTATACTCCTCATTTTTTTGTTCTGTCAAACGACTTAAATACCTTATTACAAAAGGATTATCAGGAATTTTCCAAAATCTAATTAAACCGTACGTTAAAGCTTTCACTACTTCACTGATGAATCATTTAAACGTTTTATGCTTTTATCGATTAAAGCATTTTCAGGCTAAAAACTTGAATAATAATTCATAATAATAAATAAATATTGCATCCTGAATGTTCATGTTCCCTCATCATCCGCATCTACGTCCAACATTTCGCGCTCACATCCTTTCCCCAGCCAAAAGTCAAAGATCCTTTAGTAGTAAAGGATTCACTGTAGCTATATCTAGATTGAACCGGAGCAGGCGATTATATATCTGAACAATGAACCAAGTTGAGGGATTAAGTGGACGGATTAGTAAAGAAATTGTTACTTTGTGAAAAAGAATACTTATACAGCCACGAGGATAAAGCGATTGTTGGCAGGGAGTGAATAGGGTTTTACAATATTAACGTTTTCGATCATCTTTACCAGCATCTGCTATACACCAATTTTTCTCCATTTGATTGGCAACCGGAATTGATCTGGATGATTTTACTAGGAAAAAATATAAAAAAAGTGGATTGCACCGCTCAATCAGAGCTTTACAACCCACCAAAAGTGTGATATATATCACTATTATTTCATGCTCAAAATCACATATTGCGCATGGAGATGATTTTCATTGCTTGTCAGCAATCAGCAAGCACTTATGCCATTCTTAAGCCAGCATGCCAGTGTCTCATCATGCTAAAAGCATGATTTGCAATGGCATCATGAATAGCGAACTGCTCGACATCATAGTGAAGCAGTGGTGCAACTTGATTCGCTTGTTCCTTCATTAGTCGGCTGTAGGCGATCCAACGTCTTGAGGGAATGGGCTCGGACGCTGGCTCAGGGCATTCTTCTGAAGTGAACGCTGCACAAGCCGCCAAAGCTTCCATCATATGGACTTGATGAGTCCGATCTCCTTTTTCATTCAGCGCGATAATCGATACCGCCAACTCGTCTTCTGGGGCCTGATTAAGCGCTCTTGCCCACATATCAAGCCAATCCTTCTTTTTTATGTAGTATCGTCCTTGTACATAGCTTTTCATCATGGGCAGCAGCAAATGAATGGTTGGATGATACATACTGCCTGCCTTGACAATATCAAGCATCCGAAAGTAGCCTAACGATACCTGCTTAATGTTTTTGTATTTGAATAATCGATTTAATCCTAGAAGCATCTTGTCTAACTGATCATTTATTCGTTCTTCAGATACATTGGCAAGCCCTAGATTTACAATTTGCCAATTCACTTGCTTTGCGTCGTTTATTTTCGAAATAAGAATATGATTGTATAATGCATAGTCCAACGATTTTTTACATCCCCCAACCATCATCGTCTTAAGCCCCTCTCTAATAAGAAAACCTCTCGCGAGGCCAATCAGGATAAGCGGTCTCATGTAGAAGTTGGTTTATATCCTAAAAAGATGGATGAAATTCATGACTAACGTCATGCTGTATCGCATATGCAAAAAGAGAATAGCTGAATATATTCAGCTATTCTCTGTGCAGCCATTACCCTAATTTGACTAGGCTGTAGCTCTTCTTCCCTTTGCGAACGATCATGAATCTTCCATCAAAGGAGTTGTCCACCGTTACATCCATATTAACATCCGTTACTTTCTCCCCATTCAAGGTAATCGCACCATTTGTGATGTCCTCGCGTGCTTGACGCTTGGATGGTTCAATACCCAGATCAACGAGCCAGTCAATAATGTTCTTGGTCTCAGAAGATGCATGGAATGTCGGCATATCCTTGAATCCTTGCTCGATCTCATCTGCCGTCAGGGCTTTGATATCGCCGCTGAACAAGGCTGCGGAGATCTTCTTCGCTTGTTCCAATGCTTCCTCGCTGTGCACAAATTTCGTCATTTCTTCAGCAAGCACACGCTGCGCTTCACGCTTGTGAGGTTCCGTTTGCACCTTCACTTCAAGCTCATCGATTTGCTCTTTCGACAAGAAGGTGAAGAATTTCAAGTATTTGATAACATCACGGTCATCTTGGTTTGCCCAGAATTGGAAGAACTCAAATGGCGTTGTTTTGTTCGGATCGAGCCAGATCGCGCCGCCTGCTGTCTTACCGAACTTCGTTCCGTCTGCTTTCAACATCAATGGGATCGTCAATCCAAATGCCTTCGCTTCAGGTCCTTCTTTCTTGCGGATCAAGTCAAGACCGCTTGTAATGTTCCCCCATTGGTCTGCACCGCCGATTTGGAGCTGCACATCCTCGTTTTTAAACAAGTGATGGAAGTCCATCGACTGAAGAATTTGGTACGAGAACTCCGTGAAGGAGATACCCGAGTCAAGGCGACTAGCGACAATATCCTTTGCCAGCATCGTATTGACGCTGAAGTTCTTCCCAAAGTCACGAAGGAAGTCAAGAATAGTCAGGTCATGCGTCCAATCGTAGTTGTTTACCATGCGCAGGCCAGTATCGCCTTCGTTCAAGAACAATTTTTTCATTTGTGCAGTAAGAGCATCAACGTTCTTTTGCACTTGTTCCATTGTTTGAAGCGAACGCTCTGATGTGCGTCCACTTGGATCGCCGATCGTTCCTGTTGCTCCACCGATCAGAATAACTGGGCGGTGTCCTGCAAGCTGGAATCGTTTCAACATCATAAACGGAATAAGATGTCCTATATGCATGCTGTCACCCGTAGGGTCAACACCACAGTACAGCGAAATCGACTTCTCGGTTGTCAGCTTGCGCAAACCTTCTGCATCTGTCTGCTGGTTAATGGCTCCGCGCCATTCTAATTCATCGATAATGTTCATCATGATATTTCAGCTCCTTGGTGTGTATTTTGTATGGTTAAAAAAGTCTAAGTAAACTTGTTCTAAAAAACAAAAAAATCGTCTCCTTGTCTATTCTAGACATAGGGACGATTGATTAACCGTGTTACCACCCACATTGCATCAATAGTGCTGCAGCCACTATTGATACCACTCTCAGCAATGATATCGATTGCCAGTCCGCTTAGCGTTACCTAAGAACCTCCAGAGTGTAATTCGCAATGTTGTGTGTACCAGGTCGCATCAACCCCTGGCTTTCTGAACACAGTGACAATATCGCTACTTCGCTCTTTCATCGTGTTATCCAATATTAGATTAATGACAATCATAGTGCGAATAAAAGCGTTTGTCAACTACCAGTTTTATCTAATTTCACTTTTTTTCATTCTTGTGCTTGAAGCCGGGGATCTCGGAAGACCCCCGATGGTTACTTATGTTTGCCTTTATGAAAGTGCAATATACAAGGCTTTTTCCGCCTTTTTATATTCAAAAGAATGCTCGGCAGCCATACGCAATAATTGCAGAGGAACCATTACTCTTCCCTCGTATTGTATAATCGGGGTGTGAAGCAGAACTTCCTCTCCAGCTTTTGTCATGCGCTTGCTCCCCTGCTTCACAGGAACCCCTAGCTGCCCCTCATGCCCCTCAATAAATACTTTTCCATCTATCACCTTGTATGACACCTTCAAGATCTGCAGCATCTCAGTTAGCGGCAGCATGAGCTGACCATCATAAAGAACTGCTGAGCTTTTCAATGCTATTTTTTCTTTATCCACATATAACCCAATTGCAATTGGAGCAGGCTTTATAACCTTCACTTTCTCCGACTTCTTCGAATTGGCTTTTGCTCCAACATTATTGTTACTTGACGAGGAAGAAGCGCTAGAAGAATTAGTCGAGGATTTACCATTATGATAATGATATTCCCCATATTCTAGTCCCCATTTTTCGCAATTCGTCCTACAAGTATGACCCCCATTCGCATCTGTACGTCCAGGATGCGCTTGACTCGCCGGCATACCGCTTATAAATAACGCAAAACTCAAACTTACACCAGTCAAAGTACTCAACCACTTCTTAATCACTAATTTCACTCCAATTCCATATGTTGTTATCTATATATATTGGAGGATTGTCCCAGAAATAGCTACTAAAAGTTTCACATTTTCGCATCCGAAACAAAGTGTTCAAATTTGACTTGGCATTCTATATTGATGCCTGTAAGCAACAGCTCAAAGTCCGGGACACCAAGCGTGCAAGCAGCACATGAAAACATGGTCTTATCCAAAACAATCACGCTAGAGCAGCTTGGCAATCCTGATACGGAAGCTGCCCTTCTCCACCGCACCTTCCCTTCAGGCAAATACCAGGCTGAAGGAATCTATGTTGCACCTAATGAGACGATCACTCTCACGCTGAGCAGTACTGATGCTGCTAAGCTTCCTCGTGCAGCTATTATCAATCAACCAGCTCCAGCTTCCGCTGCTCACAGCTGAGATCTGGTATAACCGAGACAGCAACAACTCTATTCCACCCATGTTAGAGCAGCTGCACCGCATTCTTTTACCCCAATCTAAGCTTATAACCGTTCCAAGCCAACAAAAAGGCCGCTGTATGAATCGGAATTCATCCGATACATACAGCGGCCTTAAGCATCAAATTAGAAATCGATTAAACCAATACTTATCTGTATGGCATCATCAACCTTGCGCATCGTCTCTTCATCCAGGTGCGTAATCTTGTCAGTCAGACGCTGCTTATCAATCGTACGAATCTGCTCAAGCAAAATGACAGAGTCACGATCAAAGCCGTGCGTAGCGGCTTCAATCTCCACATGGGTTGGTAGCTTCGCCTTCTGAATCTGGGCGGTAATAGCCGCCACAATTACGGTTGGGCTAAAGCGATTCCCAATATCATTTTGGATAACGAGGACGGGACGCACCCCTCCTTGCTCCGAGCCTACCACGGGTGACAAATCGGCAAAAAATACGTCGCCGCGCTTTACGATCAATGTTTACACCCCACTAACCATTCGGCCTAGAGTGCCGTCAGCATCTTCTTCTGCATAGAACGCCTCAGATGCCATCGTCAAATTAATTTTTGCCATCTCCATGTATCCTCTTTGCATGGATTCACGAATGTGGCGCTTTTTCCGCTCGCTAAGATATAGTTTCATCGCTTGGCGGATGAATTCACTGCGATTGGAATTCTCGCTCGCGACGATGCCGTCCACTTCCTTCAGCAGTTGGTCGGGCAAGCTGATCATAATCCTTTTGGTGTTATGAATATTGGCCACCTGTCCTCGCACCCCCAAAACCTTTACTCCTTAATACCATTATGTCGATTGCATAGTAAATTTATACAAAACAATATATATGCCCTATGCAGATGATGTATGTTGATCTCTTCTCCATATCATCTTCCATGCATCTGCATCTACTACGGACACTACTGTATTCGTGATAGGGATTTCGAATTCCTCTATTATCAGCAAAAGATTTTGACTCCAAAAAAAGGCAATCATGACCATCGTCTCTTTGGAGCAGCTTTTACTTTACGTTAGAAGTGGATTATGAATGGCTCGGAGGTGTCCTGATTCCACATACACGCGTGGTACACGATGCGCCAACATGCAAGCAACCTCATAATGAATCGTTCCCATATAATCAGCAAGTTCTGCCAACTCTATACGTTGATCACCTTGCTCGCCAACAAGGATCACTTCTTCGCCCGTGCCAATCTCCTGCGCCAATTCACCAAGCGGAGCTAGCGAGACCATGCATTGATCCATGCAGATCGTCCCTACAACCGGTAGTCGCGTGCCACGTATAAGCACCTCAACCTTACCGCCTAGCAAGCGGGAATAGCCATCCGCATAGCCTACTGGAAGAGTAGCAATCCATTCATCTTGACTCGTTCTATACTTAGCTCCATAGCTAACCGCCTCGTGAGCGCTCATCTGCTTCACATGAACAACTTGGGTCTTCCAAGTCAATACTGGCGCAAGCTTAATCCGTTCATGATCCACTGCAGAAGAGGGATAGAGTCCATATAAGCTGACGCCTACACGCACCATGCCGTGATTAACATTCGGCAGGTCAATCGCTGCTGCGCTATTGCTTGCATGAACGATCTCTGGAAGCAAGTGATGGTCCATCAAGGCCTGAATCGCCTTCTCAAAGCGATCATGCTGAACTTTCGTATAAGACTTGTCATCTTCATCCGCACATGCGAAGTGGGTAAATACCCCCTCCACGTGAACGCCCTGAATCGCACGCAGCCGAGCGACATAAGCGGTGAGCTCTTCTGCAGAACGCAATCCGAGTCGTCCCATACCGGAATCCATCTTAACATGGACCTTCAACTGCCGTCCACCGTTCTCCGCACACAAATGATTTCCAGCCTCTTCTAGCTTCTCAAGCACCTCAGAAGTAAACACATTCAAGGTAATGTTATGGAAATACGCCGACGGAATGCCTTCCGGCGGCGTATAGCCTAGTACTAAAATAGGGATGGAGATGCCTGCTTGCCGCAGTTGAATCGCTTCGTCAAGAAAAGCTACATTTAGATAATCCACACCCTCCTCTTCGGCAATTCTTGCCACCTCAATCGCCCCGTGGCCGTATGCATTCGCTTTTAAGCATACACTTAGTTTTGTAGCCTCCGACAAGGTTGATCTAAATGCTTGTATATTGTGACGAAGCGCAGATACGTTCAGCTCTGCACACGTCGGACGATAGTAAGTCCCGTTGTCCTTCATCATCTCCGCACTCCTCATTTCCGTTCATTGCATTAACATTCCTATGGTAAACCCCATCACTAGGACTGTCAACGAACAAGGGAGATATTGGAGCGCGGAGACGCTGTTATTTTGTACCTGAATCCATTATTTGCCTGGCTGATCCACCATAGATTGTGCAATCTTCACCATCTCTTCTGTAGGGAGATCCGCGCTTGCAATCTGGTATTTGATTCCTTCATCCATCCAAGTCAGCGTCTTCTGGGTCTCGCCAGTGAGGACGCCTGCTGTAAATCCGAGATCAATATACTCGCCTGGCACTACGCCTACTTCCATATCCTTCTGATGGCTTTCCATAATCGTGTAATTGTATGTTCCTGTATAACGCAGCATCACGGCATGATTGTCGCTATTGACTTCCTGCTCATCCTTCAAGCTGACGCCCTCTGGATCGTAAGACGGCTTAATAATGCCGAATGGCCCTGCTGAGCTTCCAAGATCGTCAGTAACGGCTTCTTGAGTCGCTTCCTCATCTTGACCAGGAGCAAGCTCATCTCCCACAGTCGGCTCTGTTGTGGATTCATCTGTTGGCTCCGTGCTGGTGGCAGCATCCGGCTCTCCCTGAGTATCCTTCGACCCTTTGTCATTGTCCTTCTTATCGTTGTCTTCACTATCCTGCTCTTCCTTCGAAGGCGTCTTTGACTTCTCATCCTTCACAGCCTCATCCGCATCCTCTTGAAGCGGTGTCGGATCAATATTAGCGCTCGCTGTCATATTCGCCTGCATGTCGAAGGCATCCTTGTCAAACTTCTTATTGAACTCAAATTGAGTAAATTTCATTTCGACGACAACACGCGCTTCAGAATCTGTCACCTGAACTTGCTGCGGCTTATAATCCCCCTTGTCCAGCCAGATCTTCTGCTTCACAAGCGCATCCGTCTGGTAGTTCGCTGCAACCTCAAATACATAGCTGTCGCCTTCGGTCAGGAACTGACGGCTATTGTCCTGCAGAATACTGTGGATAAGTGTTTGGTATAAGTACACTTGACCTTGGTTGTCCGGCCAATCACTTTGGAAGCGGAAGCTCTTCTTCAGGCTTGGCGTGAGGACGAATACCCCTTCATCATTGCGGAGCACAATTTGCTTAATGTCTTTCTTGGTGTTCGTCAGCTGAATGCGATAGTAGCTTGGGTCCTGGTATCGAACCTCTACCTGATACTCCAGCGGCTGCTGTCCGGAGTACAGGGTCATCGTGCCTATGCCTTCATAACTTTGCAGCTTGCTCATCTTGTGGTCCAAATCCTTGACCACTGCTGATGCATCCTTCTGGCCGCAAGCGGCTAATAGAAGCATCACACTCATCATCATGGCTAGTACCCATGTGATCCGTCGCATGAGATCATCCCCTCTGACATTTGAATTCATCGCCTGATTATCGGCTTCATCACTGATAACATGTCTATGAGGGTACTTGGCCAAATATGCAGACTAGCCTGACAAGCGTGACAAGCAACTTTTTTACAGGGCCGCACCTGCAATTCATGGCTTAACAAGCGTGGTTGCATAAGCGAATAACGATAACCGCCTAATTAGCAATGAATGAAGGATTCATGACAAGTAAAAAGCGGGATAGGGTCTTGGCATATCGTGCTTGATTCCATCAATGTTCAATGATCTTCATCATATAGATTGCGGCTTCACCGACAGACTGTGTGGCATCCATAATGGAAAATCCGAGGTATCCTTCGCCTTGAAACAGCTTTGAGGTAATGGAGCGATGAGGAGAATGCGCTTGAATAGTGCCGTTAAGAAGATTCATGGCACGAATCTGGTAGACCGAATAACGAAAATACAGCTGATCCCCGCATAAAAAGAGCGAATCCAAGGTAAGGCGGCTGTCATCGGCTTCATAGCGCTGCTTGATCACAAGCGTCTTGCGGTCCACCGCATAGATCCTGCCAGGCTCCGACCATACAAACCAGTTATCATCCGCTGTAAAATCAATAACCCCTGCGCCTTCATGGAGCACCCTTGTGGTCTTGGTTCGGTCATAAGGGTAATGTACAACCTGATAGATCGTATCCTCGCCACTGTCGCCCGTACGCTGATGCACAGACTCCAGTACAAGGATGCCGTCTGATACAGGCCGCTGCATGATCATATGACGGCCTTCTTCATCTGCAGCTATCTCCTTTAGAGAGACTTCTGCAATCCACTTTATTTCCCTTAGAAGCGGCTCATATACAATAACAGAGCTAACGGTCTCGTGCCGATGGATATTTCTTTTGATCCATGTTATCCGCTCACCATCCGTACTTAAGGAAGGCGGCTCGTAACCTCCTGATACAGAACCGCTCTCAACAAGCAGAACTTTATTGGCTGCGAGTTGAAGCGACTTAATCTCCCAGTGGATTTCCCCATCAGGCAAAGGCTCGCGTTCCACCCAGTACAGCTCATCCTTTACGCCAACAAGTGTGGAGATGCTGCGATGCTCAGGGGCTGTGTAGATCGTTTTTACGATATTTTCATGATGCTTGATCATCCCAATATAGCTGGACGCTGTCGTTCCTTCTATTAATTCATAAGCAAACACGGTCATGTCTTCATTAAGATAACTTGGTTCAACGGTGGAAGATAAAAAGCGATTGTCCTTGATCACACGCTTGATGGGGTTAGAGAGGGAGAGCTTTTGGGAGATCGCATCAGACTCTACTTGAGGAGGCGGCTCGATGACAACGCGCTCAGGACTAAGCGTTCTGGGGTCTCTCATATCCGAAATAAAGTTGTACCCAGCAAGGACAACCATAATAAGCATGCAAATAGCTGCAATTCGATAGGCATTCTTCAAAGCTTGTACCTCCAATACATATCACGACTCATTTGCAAACTGGTCTATATAAAGCGCTTCTGCTCATATGGTCCAGCTATTATAAATGACGTTTGTCCAACCCAAGAAGTCGCACTCTGCAAAAAAATATACTTACGTAACAAATCCCCTTTATGTCAACCTATTATTTCATATAAAATGAATACAGAGGAAAATATTAGACAATATTCTCCCCGCTTTCATATAATAGTGAATAGTGTTACATCTTACATAGCTCTATTCAGATCTCGTTCCACTCATAACGCCGTTCATGATGCTTGCATTTAGTTTAAGCGGTACCTGTCCTATTGTTTTCCCAATACGTTCTAGGAGGTAACTTCTTTGCATGGCACTCAAAATGCTTGATTTGCAAGAGAACCATTATAAATCGTTAAGCTCGGAACAACAAAAAGAGATTTACATAGAATTCTATAAAATGTTCTATGCTCCGATTCTATATATCGTCAAGGACCATTCTCTTACCGAGGATATTATTCAGGAATCATTTTTGAAGGCTATAGATCGCATACCTAAAGTAGACAATGAGAATAAGCTAAAAGCATGGCTGAAGGTTGTGACCAAGAATACTGCAATAAATTTTTTGAGAAAAAATAAAAAAAATCGAAACCAAGTTGATCTTGATAGTGTTTTTATAAATGACAACGCTGATTTCGCAACGCCGCATGGCACCATTGAACAGGAAATCGAGCTTAAGGCAATGGTGGAGACCATCGAGCAGTGCCTTCAGCAGCTGAAGCCTGAATACCGAGTGATGATCGAGCTTCGCTGGAAGAGAGACATGAGCTACTATGAGATTGCTGACGAGCTAAGCATATCGGAGCAAAAGGTCAAGTACACGCTGCACCGGGCACGAGAAGCTATCAAAAAAAGATTGGTAAAGGAATGGGGTGATCATCGTGAAAAAAGATGAATTCGATCAGTGGTTTGAACAAGCTTTTGATGAAGCAGCGAAGCACCACTCCGTAACCCCTGATCCTACAGCCTCGTGGAATCGTTTGGAACAGCAGCTCGCGAAGCGAAAGAACCGATTTCACCGGCTGCGAATCTTCTCCTTGGTCGCTGCATCATTTCTGTTAGGAGCCGTGATCTTTGGATCACCTACGGTCACTCAGGCGGTTACTCCTTTTTTTGCTTCGATTAAGAATCTGGATCAGGACATGATCAGCTTTATATTCGGATCGAAGGAACGAGGAGCTGTTGAAGCCAAGACCTCGGCCCCAATTGAAGAGATCGTGGAAGAAATCGTAGAAGAGAACCCTACCAATATTGGTGCGGATGTCCCGGGTGATACGCCTAAAGAGGAAGTACTCCATGCTTGGGAGGACATGAAAGGCCGACTGGCCTTCAATCCAATACGTGTCGAGTATGTTCCTGAGGACTATAAGCTGTCGGAGATTCGAATATACGCTCCCGATCAGCACTCGCTTGCGAATGAGGCTATGGCGGTGTATTTCAACTCTGATAAGCAGCGGCTGATCATAAAGTTCACGAAGCTTACTGGCAACGAAGTACTCACCTCTCCCCATTACAAGGAGGGAGGAACCTTTGAAGAGATCCAAGTACACAATTTGAACGCCTATCTGTTTATTAACAAGAACAAGAAGGCGAGCCTTGAATATATGGATGCGGGCGTTCATATCTCCATTAACGGCGAACTGGAGAAAGATGAGATCATTAAGCTGGCTGAGCATATCAAATAAGGAAGGGGGAATTCCCCCTTCCTTTATTGTTGCCTTACACCCAACAGGCGTTATTTAACTAAAATCGAGGTCGAAATAATTTCCCCTTGCTCATAAACATTCCCCGTACTGATCCAATGTGTTGATTTCACCCGGAAGTAATAACCTCTGGCCACGACCTTCGTCACCTGATCCTTGAAATACCAATCATTGCTCTTGCTCTTTGTCGTACTCGTTCCAATGTTGGCCCATGTGCCGCCTGTCCACATTTGCAAGGTCACGGTTGCACCGATGGAGGACACTTGAGAATAAGAAGTGGTACTCATCTCAATCGTGACCGTTTGGTCCCCGTTATCGTATATTTTGGTCTCTCCCTGCTCAAGATATTGATTGCTCGGATCAAAAAATCCTAGCGGCATGATCAATGGTGATGGAGGCGGCGGCGGAGTCAAGCTCATCATCCGGTCCGCATAAGCATAAGACTTTCCTGGTTGAATCATAACGACTAGCAGCAAAGCAGCAAGCAATACGAGATTTGCACGTTTCCATCTGTTCATGTGCATATAGCCTCACCTTCAATATGTATTTAATTCCTACAATACCAAAGAACAACTTTTTGAATGATTTAGTTGCAGCTATTTCCTCTATTTTTAATATTTTAATAGAAAACTTGCGCATGCCTGTACAACATGGTTAATCGATATAGAAGGCCGGCTGTCTATAAGCCGACCTTTGGTTTTGTTGACATTGAATGTGCAAAAATACCCGTCTACTTTTCAATACTATTTCGATGATCCTACCCAAGCCGCAATATCCTTAATGACCTCCAGAGGAACATTGCCCGGCAAGAAGTATTCCTCGCCTGTTGAAGGCTTCTCTGACGCAATAAAGAGATGATTGAGCTTGTCATACAGCTTATATTCAATATTGGAGCGATGGGCAAGCGCAGCCTTCCACTCATCCAGATTTTCTTTGCCAACCTGCACATCATTGCTGCCTTGGATAATGAAGAGCGGCGTCTTCTGGTCCTTCGCCACTTCACCGCCGTAATAATTGCGGAAATCCATCCACCAAGCTGCCATAGGCAGCGGATAATCGGCGGGCAGATTGTCGATGCTGACATCTTTATTTTTGATTAAGGCAAGCATCTGCTTCATCTGCTCTACTTGGGCCTCCAATTGTGCAATTGAGGCTTCAGGCAGTCCTGCCTGCTTGCCTCTGGCGAGCGCTGCCTCATACTGCTTCAGCATCAGATCCTCAAGCGGTCCTGCCGGAGCTGCTGCAACGATGGCTCCGCGAATGAGTCCATCCTGATCCTGCTCAATGATTCGAGGAACAAGCATGCCGCCTTGGCTGTGTCCAAGCACATACAGCCCCTTGTGATCGAGCCGCTTATCCCCCTTGGCCCATGCCAACGCCACAATCGCATCCTTCGTGGTCTCATCATTGACGGTGAAGTTAGGCTGAAGGGAGGATGTGATCGGATACTCTCTTGTGCGCTTCTCATAACGAATCGTAGCGACGCCTTCCTGAGCTAATCCCACGGCCAAATCGCGGAATGGCTTGCCGGCGCCGATTGATTCATCGCGATCATTTTGACCGGATCCATGGACGAGCACCACGACAGGATACGGCCCCTCTCCTTTGGCCGGCAGCGTAAGCGTACCTGGCAGGGCATTAGCTCCCTCGCCAATCAAGATATCCTCTTCCTTGTACTGCTCCGCCTTGTCATAGGATGGTGCCTGATAGCCGGTTGATGGGAACATCGGGAAATATATATCTCGAATCAAACCATCCTTTACCCGAAGCTCTGCAGGAATCATTCCCTGCTTGGTCGTCTTGATCATCGCATTCACATGAATGCTTGAGCCGACATCTTTCACTTCAACTGAAGCGAGCCTTGCAGGTGTACCATACAGGGCCTGAATCTGCTGCACCATCTGCTGCAGCGCTGCTTGAGGCAATGCTTCTTGAAGCTGCGCGTTGAAGGTGCTGCTCAACGGCTGAAGATCAGCGGCTGAAGAAGGACTGCTTGTCATGGCTTTGCGCAGTGCATAAGTGAATTGACCCGCTAGCGCCTTATTATCCGACGCATCTGCAGCGATACGCCCATCCTTCCATTCGCCTGACACTTCCAAGGCTGCCTTTAGATCATGCCATGTTACGGCTAGCAGGGACTGTCCTTCATGATTGATGGTCGATAATGGATGCTTAAGCTCGTATACTGCATCATTAAGCATAGACTTCCGTTCATTCTTGGTGAGCTTCCAGACTCGCTCGCCATAGGTAACCTTCACTGACTGCGTCAGCGAATCCCATTCTACATAAGCTCCAATGGATTCAACAGCCTGACGAAGAGGAATATAACCTTGCTCCGCTTGTACGGCTGCAGCCGTAACGCTTGATTTAGAAAGCTTCAGCTTCTCATCAGATGGCTGCGCCTCTACAGTCGGTGACAGCGCTCCCACGAATAAGCTCATCGCCAAGACAAAGCTCCAATGCTGCGGTCTCATCATTTACGTCTCTCCTTAATATGATATTGAAATCATCCGATCAGTTCGATCTCTCAGTCTCTCCTAATGAAGCTCTTGCAGCAACGGTATTTTAATACCACAAACCGCCCTTTTAACCATTACACCTCCTACCCCCAATATGAAACCTCCCATAATGAAGACGGGCTGCTCCTTCTGTATGAGCTTTTAATGTAGAGATAAACGTTGGCAAGTAGAAATAAAGTCGTCGGTTCTCCTCCAATGATGAATAATGTAACGGACTTTGTTCAAAATAATCGAGATTCTCGTATTCTTACAAATGAAAGAGAGGACGACATCAATGAAAAGAGGATTGCTGTGCCTCCTAGCGGCAGTGTATCTAATACTGGGCATTGCTCCCTTAGGAACGCATGCTGCAGGAAACGAACAGACAAAAGCGAGTATATCCAACCAAGCGAAGATTAAGCTCATGGGTGACTTGCGCAAATTATGGATTGACCATACGATCTGGACAAGAAGCTATATTGTTAGCGCTATTGCAGGTCTTGAAGACCAAAGTGATGTGCTAGAACGCTTGCTTCGCAACCAACAGGACATTGGAAATGCGATTAAACCCTACTATGGCGAGCAAGCAGGCAACAAGCTGGCTGAATTGTTGACTGAGCACATCGTTATTGCCGGAAAAGTCGTGGATGCAGCGATTAAGGGTGATCAAGCAGCGTTCACACAGCAGAATAAGGAATGGTATCGCAATGCTGATGATATCGCTCAATTCTTAAGCTCTGCAAATCCAAATTGGACGAAGAAAGAAATCCAAGATCTCATGTATGTACATTTGCAGCTGCTAACCGATCAGGTTGTGGCACGGCTTAAAAAAGATTGGAAGGCAGATATCGCAGCCTTTGACAAAGGCGAAGAACATATTATTAAGCTTGCTGATACCTTGACAGAAGGCATAATGAAGCAGTTCCCTGACAAGTTCTAAGCGACATTGTCATCTGGTGATACTGAAGTGTCAGCGGGCAGGAGATTGTTGAATTGGTACGTCGTAAAAGGGAGAGGCATGCTTATTTTCAGTTAGCAGTGCCTCTCTTTATTGTATCATGTTAGTGAAGCAAGGGAAAATAAGCTAATGCGTGATTGCATGAACTCGCCTGCTCTTAAGCCTCTCCAAGCGGTTACACATCGACTCGCGGGTTGTTACTTCCCTTCATACACCACACTTTGCTCGAACAAAGCTTCAATGACATGCTTCACCACATCGACTCGCGCTTGAAGCATCTCTGTATCCGGCTTTTTAACCAATTCCTTATACGTGAGCTGAGCCCCATGCTCTTTGATCTTCAATCGAATATCAGCAACAGGATGCATAATGAGATCATCCGCAAGCGGCTCATGCTTCAGCACAGCACGCATGATGCTCGGATGGCTTGAGCCTGCCTTAAACAGCTTACCAAGTACATTGTTTGGCATCGTGGTTTCCCGATAATCGTGATCAAAGAAATGCAGCACCAGCTTTTTTTTCGGGATTAAATAAAACTTCAGCTTGCGTCTTGGGCGAAATTCATAGGTAATCACGATGCATTCCTGGCTGCCAGAGTTCTGATTGCTGGAATTCACCACCTGCACGTTCAATTCCCCTTGACCGCGCTCAAGATCTAGCAAGGCAGCCTGCGGCGTATATTTGAATCCTTTGAAGGAGGCGGCTCTAAAGCTCCCACCTGTCTCACGAGCGAATTGTCGGAGCAAGCGTGTGCTCTTCGATTCCCACCGCTTAGCCGCTGTGGTTGTAGACATCGATTACTCCTCCTTTCTCTTATCCCTAGACTTCGGTGATGGAAGTCGCCCTGCATCACGCAGTGCTTCCCGGAGCAAAAACTCAATATGACCATTCACGCTTCGGAATTCATCCGCTGCCCAGCGCTCCAAAGCCTCATACAACGTCGGGTCAAGGCGCAGAGGGAAGCTCTTCTTTTTACCTGCCATCGTGAATGGAGACTCCCATTAGTACAGAGTGCTCGTGTTAATGACCGGCTGGGCAGAGCGGTCTGACACGACAGCAACAAGGAGGTTGTTAATCATTGCAGCCTTGCGTTCTTCATCCAACTCAACGGCGCCTTCTGCTTCCAAGCGCTGAATCGCAAGCTGTACCATTGATACGGCGCCTTCCACAATCTTCTCGCGTGCAGAAATGATCGCGGCAGCCTGCTGACGCTGCAGCATTGCACTTGCAATCTCTGTAGAATACGCAAGGTGAGTCAAGCGGGATTCGATCACCTGCACACCTGCTACGCCAAGGCGATTCTGAAGCTCATCGCTAAGCTCCATCGCAATCTCCTCTGCATTGCTGCGAAGGGAGAAGCCTGCTCCTTCAACACTGTCATACGGATACTTGCTTGCCACATGGCGAAGCGCAGTCTCGCTTTGAATTTCGACGAAAGTCTCATACTCATCTACTTCGAACAAGGCCTTGGCGGAATCCACAACAGAGAATACAACGACCGCCGCGATCTCAATCGGATTGCCGTCAACATCATTAACCTTCAGCTTCGCACTGTTGAAGTTGCGGACACGAAGCGATACTTTCTTGTGAATGGATAAAGGAATCGTCATATAGAAGCCGCTCTCGCGAATGACGCCTAAATATTTACCGAAGAATGTGATCACATTCGCTTGATTCGGCTGTACAACCGTTAATCCCGTTAATAATAGAACCGCAATGGAAATAATAAGAATACCGCTGACAACAGGAAGCGGCTCTTGCATCGTAATCGCAAAGACACCGCCTGCAGCCAGTACAATAATCAACAAGAGACCAATAAAGCCATTAACGCGAGAGCACTCTTTCTCTTTGAACATAACTCCCACTCCTTTATATTGTTTTGATATTTATATGATATCACTTTTTACTTATATTGTAAACCCTATGTTGCAAAAATCGTTCATGCATCCGTTCTGAGACTCATACATGCAGCATGTAGCCATTTTTTCTTTATTCAAGCACAAAAAAAGAAGAGGTTTCCCCTCTTCTCTACTCATAAACTCCTATTCCAGCTCTCGCTTCCAAACGCAATATAACAATGAATCATTGAACTTCAATTTAGGCATTTACGGTGTTAACGGTGTTAACTCTAGCAAATTATGGTATGATGATAGCACAACTGAATCGGCTTTCAAGGGCGGTAGCTATGATCTCCGAAAGGAGGTGATAGCATGACAGTATACGAGGCGTTAACGCTAATGCTTTCCTTCGGGACATTCGTCGTCTTGATTCTGTCCTTCCATAAAAGGAAATGAGCCGCCCTTGACCTAGGATAACGGCTCATTCTTGAGTTGCTTCCGTATAGCCACCGCCTTTGAAGCGGCAGTTGTGGGGATTCGTGTTACCAGCACGAGTCCCCTTTTCTATTCTTATCATAGCACAGCCTGCCCTATACCTCAATCTTCCAATCCTTTGTTATTCGCAAATCGCTGCCTTTCGCAAGGAAAAGCCGATCCATGCTTGCACGCGCCTATAATGCTTGCAATTGATTCATTCATTCGAATGAATTATACTCAGCATAATGGAGGGATCACGATGAATACAAACACAGGCAACAAGGATACGCAGCATCATAAGGGGCATGACGACTCGGCTCAATCCCGCTTATTGGATGCAGGCCTTCGCATATTCGGCTTGCATGGCTATGAAGGAGTGCGCACACGCACGCTGGCCGACGAGGCAGGCGTGAATCAATCGGCAATCCCTTATTATTTTGGGGGCAAGAAGGGCTTATACCTTGCGGTTGCAAAGCAGCTTGCGAACACCGTCCAAGAGGACTTCCTGAAGCAGGCGCTGCAAGATACAGAAGGAATCGACGATTGGTCGAAGGATGAAGCGGCAGAAGCATTGAAGAGCATCATGATGCAGTTCTCCAAGTCCATGATCGGCAATCAGAAGGCAAATGCAAGAAGCATCTTCATCGCGAGAGAACAGCTGCAGCCTACTGAAGCCTATGACATCTTGTATGAACAATTCTTTCAACCTTTGCATCGCATGATCGCGGCATTGGCGGGGATCTTAATGGACCTAGCGCCGCATGATCCCAAGACGATCATGATCGCACATGCGATCATCGGCCAATCTGTCGCGTTCTCCGTAGCTAAGGAAACCTATCTCAGACGCCAAGGCATACAGGAGCTGGACGGGGCGCATATCGATGCCATCGCAAGAGAGCTTGGCGAGATGTCCATCCGAACCTGCACACTCCCCGCCTCCTAATACGAGCACCCCAATGGGCATGCAGCGAACGACAGCGAGTCTTCGATACATGCCCTCTATTTTGCTACCAGGATGCTCTCATTAAGCGTGTGGAATTATTATTCAACTCAATTCCGCCCTGTTCCCCGACGACAACCGTCCCGCCAAGATTGATGACCTTCTTGCCAATCGCACAATTCGGCTCAAAGGCAAATACCATGCCTGCCTTAAGCTCCGTATCCAACCCTATAGAAGGAATCGGGTGCACATTCCCATAGTCTTTGGCCTCCGGCAGGCGTGCGATCTCATCTCCAACGCCAATCAGCCCGAATGGATTGATGGAATGAATCAGCGGATGCACATGCCAGCCGCCAACCTCCTGCATCGGCTTATTCATGGCTTTGACGACATCTCCGAAGAGAGCCCCATGGGCAAGCTCTTTTACACCGTTCTCATAGGACTGTCTTGCTGCAGCCGCTGCAAGCTCAAAGTCGGGATGCACCTCTCCGACCGCAATGGAGGGCTGATGCTGCGTCTCCAGCATCCCAAAGGATGAGAAGACTTCTGCTAGAATGATATCTCCTTCTTGAATGATTCGCGGCTCCTCAGGCCGATAGGTCCATGCTGGCAATCCCCAGCCTACAAATTCCGGCCCTGACCCCATCAATATCGATGCCGTAAATCCGGCATGCATCGCGCAGGCGTTCATCGCAGCAGCATAGATCTCATTTTCCCTTACTCCCGGCTTCGTCGCTTCCAGCATCGCCTGACACATCTGTTCCCCAATTCGTGCTGACCTTCTTAATACGTCAAGCTCCTCTTGGCTCTTCACGGCGGACAATGCAAAAAACCGCCGTCCCACAGGCTTGAAAACCGCATGCGGCAGCCCCTTCTGAATCGAATTCCATGTATTGTAGGGGATAGCTCCATCAAAGTAATAAGGGGGATAAGGCTCTAAGCCAATGACGCCGAAGGAGCTCTCCGCAAGTCCTCTTTGTTCAAGAATACTCACAATATGCCCGCCCATCTTGCCGACATACATATTCTCAGGTCTGATCCATCCCTGCGTATTCGTATACCGAGCTTGAATATGATCCTCTACAGCAGTAGCCAAAAAGACAACGGAAATCGGTTCTTCACCCTTAGGGAAGATCACGATAGACCCAGGGCGCTCATTCGTAAAGTAAGTGTCCGGATTGAACACAGCAGGGAACGCCCCTTCTCGGTCACCATATACAATCAATGCATCCACCTGTTCTTCTTCCATCAATTGATCGGCCAAGTTCCATCTGCGATCCCGTTCGGCAAGCGAGTAAGCAGGCAAGCCCGTCATCATAAGATTCATATCCATCTTCCTCCTTTATTCCTAATTTGATCAAAAGCCATCATCGAGGGATGTCCATACCACTACCTGCTCGTGTTCATGGGGACAGCCTCCTTTCACCTCTAACAAATTAAGAACGTTTACACCGCTAGTATAATTCATTCATTTGATTAATTCAATTGAATGAATTAGTGAAATCATGAATATTTGATGAATCGAGCCTTCTTGATGCGAAGCATTCCCCGCTGCTCTTTTCTTTTCACCCCTTAACTCATCCCAAAATAAAAAACCGAAGACACGGCTGATAAGAATAACAGCGGTGCCTTCGGCTTGCATCATCACTTTTCAATTATTCCACAAGGGTGGTCTGCCTGCTCCCTTCGCTAAGCCTAACCCTCCGTACCATGCGAGTCACCTGCATCGCGAGGCAGGGCTACCCTTCCCAGCTCATCGCCGTTCCTTGAGCAAGGCTCTTCGCCACATCCAGAACGCGCTGATTGCGCGATCCGCGGAACTTAAGAGTCAAGTCACGCTGCTCCAGGATAAACTTGCCATCGATCATTACATCGATGTATCGGATCATGGCGCGCTTGCTCTCGCACGCCATAATTTCCTCAAAGGTATAACCTGTCCAGCACCAGATATCCTTGCCGCTGCACTCCTGCTTCACTCTCTCAAGCAGAGGAAGAAGCCCCTCCACATTGGCAAAAGGCTCGCCGCCAAGCAGCGATAATCCGCTTATCCGAATATCCGGATCATTCAGATCTTGAATGATCTGATTCTCCAGCTCCTGTGTATAGACCTCCCCATACTGATAGTTCCAAGCAGGAGCGTTGAAGCAGCCCTTGCAGTGATGAGGACACCCGCTCACGAACAGGCTGCATCGCATTCCAATTCCATTTAACAAGTCGAACTTCTTATAATCCGCCACATGCATCTTCGCAGACCCCGCCTACATATGCTTCTTGCGGCTTTGAATTTCGAGGCGTCGTCCCTTGATGACAGGGCGCTGAATAACAGAGCCCAGATATCCGCACAATCTTCTTACGCAAGAAGAGGTTTGAGGATTGTTGTTGCCGCAGTTCGGGCATTGGAAGCCGATCTCTGTTGATTCGAACTCCCCTTCATAGCCGCACTCATAGCAGCGGTCAATCGGTGTGTTGGTGCCAAAATAACCGACACGATCATAAGCATAATCCCACACCGCCTCAAGCCCCTTCGGATTATTGATCAGCGACGGGAACTCCACATAATGAATGAAACCGCCAGAGGAATAGTACGGATAGTCCTTCTCAAACTCAATCTTCTCAAATGGATTCGGGCTCTTGCGAACATCATAATGGAAAGAGTTCGTATAATAATCCTTGTCCGTAATATGCTCAATAGAGCCGTACTTCTCTTTATCCAAGCGGCAGAAGCGGTCTGTCAACGATTCAGACGGCGTTCCATACAAGCCGTAGGCGAAGCCCGATTCGTCCTTCCAAGCATTCACCGCATCCTTCATCGTCGACAGCACTCGGATGCTGAACGCCTTCGCTTCAGGGTTCTGCTGCCAATCGTTGCCGAAGAATACGGTCACCACCTCATGAAGGCCAATGTAGCCTAATGAGATCGTCGCTCTGCCTTTTTCGAAAATATCCATGACCCGATCATCAACACCAAGACGCTTGCCAGTCGCTCCATACTGATATAGAATCGGCGCGTTCTGCGGATGTGCCTTCTCCAATGTCGAGATGCGATACTCCAGCGCCTCATGAGACAGCTCCAGCTTGTCCTGCAGCAGCTTCCAGAATGTCTCTTGATCGCCGCCTGATTCAATGGCGACACGCGGCAGGTTCAATGTCACCACACCCAAGTTGTTGCGCCCATCCGTAATGTATTGTCCATTCTCCTGATAAGAGGACAGGAAGGAACGACAGCCCATCGGCGCCTTGAAGTCCCCTGTAATCTCCACGATCTTGTCATAGCTCAGGATGTCCGGGTACATGCGCTTCGTCGCACATTCGAGCGCGAGCTGCTTAATATCATAGTTCGGATCTAAAGGCTCAAGATTGACGCCGCGCTTCAAGGTAAACACCAGCTTAGGAAATACCGCCGTCTTCTTGCCGCGTCCAAGGCCATCGATGCGAATCTGCATCATGCTCTTCTGAATCTCACGGCAGTACCAGGACGTGCCAAGACCGAAGTTGATTGTCAAAAATGGCGTTTGCCCATTCGAATTGTACAGCGTGTTGATCTCATATTCGAGCGCCTGCATCGAATCATAAATCTCTTTCTTCGTCATCTTGCGCGCGTAATCATCTTGCTTCGCTTCATCTTCAATCCACAGCTTCGCTTCGTTCAGATGCTTGATATACGACTTCTCCGCATAAGGCTCCAGCACCTCGTCCGCGCGATTGAAGGACGTTCCTCCATAGATGTTCGAGGATACGTTGGCTACGATCTGCGACACAAGCGCTGTCGCGGTGGAGATCGACTTCGGCGTCTCTACATCCGCGTTGCCAATGGTAAAGCCATGTTCCAGCATGCCTTTAAAATCAATCAGCATGCAGTTGTACATCGAGAAGAAAGGCGAATAATCCAAGTCATGAAAGTGCAGGTCGCCGTTCGTATGCGCATCCACAATGTGCTTAGGCAGCATCTTGCGCAGTGCATAATCCTTGGCCACCACACCTGCGAGCAAATCCCGCTTCGTATTGAACACATTGGCATCCTTGTTGCCGTTCTCGTTCGTGACCGTCTCCTCCATCTGAACGAGCTCGCTAATCTTTTTATCGATGCTGTTAATCTTATGTCTGAACTCATTGCGCTCATGGCGGTACCGAATGTATGCCTTCGCGAGCTCCTTATTCTTCGACTTCATCAGCTCAAGCTCCACAAGCTCCTGAATCGCTTCAACGGTCGCTTCCTTCTGCTTAAGCAGCTTATGTTCAACCGCGTCCGCCACATGGTGAGCGAGCTGCCCGTTATCCTCCATCCGGATGGCGATCATCGCCTTGCTCACGGCGTTCACAATTTTTTGCTTATCGAATTCTGCTGTTCGTCCATCTCTTTTTATAATCTGCATGGTTTCACCCTCGCTTATCCTATACATGTTCTCCGACTCCCGGCTTATTAGTATAACGCTCCGCCCCCTCGGCTGCCTGTGATGTCGGTAACGATTATAGTGAAATTTTTAAACAAATATTACGTTTTGATGATCATATGGTGGAGAATGGATGTTAAACGAACGAAATCATTACTCTATGATTCTACCCTCGCGATTACGCCCGTATTTCAACATAAAAAAGAGGCTCTTCGCGCTTGAGTCCGCCTTGCATATGCAAGCTCAAACGTTCGAGAACCTCAATCTGCTCTATGCGGTTATGCTGCGGGTGTACGCAAAATGTCTGCTTAATCGACCAGCTGACACTTGTCATGCAGCTGCCTTTGATATCCACAGCCACAAGCATTCCAACATCCAGTCAGACATGGATCCAAGCTATGATCCCATGCTCTTAAAGCGGCTTCTTATCATCCAGCCCCGCTCCTTGCGCCGCAGATACTTCGGCAAACCCTGATAGACGCGTATCGCTTCCTGCCATGCGCCCTTCGCTTCAGCCATGCGTTCCATCTGCGCATATAAGATGCCCATGCGATAAAACACCTCGCAGGAGGACGAATTCAGCGATCTCAATTCATTCAGCTCATGGAGCGCCTTCGTCTTGTCCGAAGCGGAATACAGTGCCGCTAGCCGCAAATAAGGCTCACCGTACTTCACACGCGGGTTCAGCTCCAGCGCCTCTCGTATAGCCGCTTCCCCTAAGGCGCTGTCTCCTGTATGCAGATAGGCGGTGCCAAGATCGTCCAGATACTCCGCTGATTGATCCATTCGTTCTCGAATCGGCTCCAAGACCTCCCGCGCTTCGCGATAGCGCTTGGATTCAATCAACAGATGTCCAAGCTCCTGCTTCGCAGACAAGTTGTGCGGACTCAGCGCAAGCTCCTGCTTGAGCTTCCCGATCCGCTGTCTTCGCTTGATCGGCCGCATCAGACTTGGGGACAGCCCAATAAAGCGGCGATCCAAGATATAAGCAATGATGAGCAATACAATGATGGCGACAAAAGGGTTCCCAAGCAGGAACCACAGCAGACTGAATAAGGCAAATTTCGCCAAACTTTTCCCTCCCTCAGCAAACTACGACTATCATAGCATATTTCTATTTTGTGGAATACCACCATTTTCATTCCAGCTTAATCATGGTGAATCATGTTGAAAATATCAACGATCTCCTCAAGCTTCATGCGCACAAGCCCGCTGGAGGAAGGTGCCACAAAAGCACGGACGCCATCGATGATCGGCTCATCCTGATAACCCCAATCGACCTGTCTCCTGCCGCTAAAGGCTTCATATACGCCCTTGCCTACGAAGCATACGACTTTGGGACGATAACGAGCGACCTTGTCTCTCAGCAGTTCTCTGCCTTCTGCATACTCCTCTGGTGCAATCTCTGCCGCGGTTCGAGTAGGCCGCGCCACAATATTGGTAAAGCCATAGCCCAAGTGAAGAAGATCCTGATCCTCATCCGCCCGATATAATCGAGGCGTGATTCCTGCGCGATACAGAATCGTCCAGAAGCGATTCCTTGGATTCGCATAGTGATGTCCGGTCTCACCTGAGCGAAGACTTGGATTATAGCCAACAAAGAGAATTCGCAAATCCGGTGCCAAATGGTCTGGTATCGGCTTCATATGCTCGCCTGCCTTTCTGTCATGCTAAGCAAATTTTATCACACTGTGGGAATGGAACCAAAAGGACCGCTGTTCATTTCACATGAAGATCCGTTCCGAGCAAGGGGCAAGGAATAGCGATCCGACAGACGCACAACGGAGAGGAGTCGCATGGCTGAACATGACAGAAAGCCGCATTCATGCCCCGAACCCGAGCTGTCCACCAGAATGAACTTTCGTGTTCGTGCGAATGAGGCTGTGCTGCATCTAGGAGTCAATATAATCGAATACATAATAAGAAGCCACCAAAAGAATTCCTATGCCCAATATTGTAGATAGAGCTCCCCAGAGGTACATCCCTTTATTTTTCAAATTCCAGAAAAATATTAGACTATGACCGGTACTATTGACACGAAAGTGATTATAGTGCATAGTGTGTATGTCATAACATCACACCAAAGGAGAAGTGTGCTTATGAAGATAATCATTTCTAATACTTCTGACAGCCCGCTTTATCAACAAATCAAAGACCAAATAAAGGATGCCATTTTTAAAGAAGCATTAGTTGAAGGAGATTCCCTTCCTTCTATCAGAAGCTTTGCCAATGATTTGAAGGTGAGTGTTTTAACGATTCGACGAGTCTATGAGGAGTTGGAGCAAGAAGGCTTTGTCACAAGTCAAGTCGGAATAGGGACTTTTGTCTCTACAGGCAATCTTGAAATGCTTAGAGACTCAAAACGCCGTCTTGTGGAACAAAAAATGCAGGACATGATACAAACTGCAAAATCATTGAATATTAGCAAATGTGAATTAAATGCAATGATGGATATTTTGTACGAGGAGGATTGAAATGAACAGTATTTTAGAGGTATCCGGCTTGAATAAGTCATATGGGGATTTTTCTCTTGATGAGGTAACTTTCTCGTTACCAGAAGGTTGTATTACTGGAATTATTGGAGTTAATGGTGCAGGTAAAACGACTACGTTGCGCTCTATTTTGGGACTAACTAAAAAGAATTCTGGCAGTATTAAATTGTTTGGGTCTGAAATGGAGCACCATGAGCGCGAACTAAAAAATCGTATTGGCATTGTTCTCGATGACGGCTATTTTTATGATGAACTCACCATGGCAGAAATGAAAGATGTAATAGCCCCTGCCTATAGCGCATGGAGTGAACAGGACTATAAACGTTACATGAACCGTTTTTCGCTTGATCCTAAACAAAGAATCAATACGCTGTCCAAAGGTATGCGCATGAAATATGCTCTTGCACTCGCACTTTCTCACCAAGCAGAGCTCCTTATTATGGACGAACCAACCAGCGGGCTTGACCCACTGATTCGCAGCCAATTGCTTACTATTCTGACCGACTACATGAACGAGGGCGGCAAGGGGGTTTTCTTTTCAACGCACATTACTTCTGACCTCGATAAAATTGCTGATATGCTTATTATGATTGATCACGGCAAAATTGTTTTTCAAGAAGAAAAGGACACTCTGCTGGACAGTTATCGAAAAGTAAAGGGAGACACAATGACCCTCAATGCAGATACACGGAAGCTCTTTTTGAGCATATCCACAACAGAGTTTGGATTTACAGGCATTACAAATCAAACAGCAAAAGTACAGAAATGTATGCCAGATGTTGTTGTCGAGCGTCTTACAATAGAAGATATTATGCTCAGTCATGTTGAAGGAGGCAGGGAGTAATGTTATTTCACTTGATTAAGAAAGACTTTATGATTGTTAAAAAATATGTTTTGCTCATGCTGGCGGTTGCCATTCTGATACCGCCCTTTATGCTGTGGCGTGCTCCTGAATTTGCAGGTCCTATGAGCTTTCTGCTCTCCGTGATATTCACTGTATTCATGCTCTTACAGTATGTTTCCATGAAAGAATATCAATACCCCAAAGCATCGACTCTACTTTGTGCTACTCCTTATCCACGCAGTGCACTTGTTAAATCAAAATACGGATTTTGTATTTTCATCTATGCTTTTTGCTGTGTGGTTTACTGGATTGAAACACTTGTATTCCCGAACTTAGGGAGCTTTAGTTTTGAAATGGTGTTGGTTGTGTTTTTGGGAATTTCCATATTTCTAGGCATCTATTTGCCGATCCAATTCAAGTTGGGCTATGAAAAAACGAAATTCTTTTTTGTGATTATTGTAATGGCCTCCCCGTTTTTGCTTCCTCAATTATCAAAGTTAAACATCGGTTTTGATTTTTCCGTCATCCATTCAATTCCCGATGTACTCTTATATGGAATTGTTGCAATATTTAGTTTAATTATTCTTGCTTTTTCAATATTCGTTTCCACAAAGATTTATAGTCAAGTAGATTTGGCATAGTACAGCACTTTGAAAGGGGGATTCAGATATGCCACGATTGCCCGAATGGCTTGTAATAGTATGCATATTGATCCCGATTGGTAATTTGATTTATCGATCATGGAAAAAAAAGAACAAAAAATAAAAGGCGCATTTATGAGTGACGAAACATTGTTATTCTGTATTGCCAGAATTATTACGAGTGTATTTGTCCTTTATGAACTGTAAGATTTGTACATCGCAAAAGGAAAAACGGGAAAGGTAAAAGGCACTGCCGTTGACATACATATTGTAGGCCAAGGACGGAGTCAAGGGGAACAAGCTAATTGATATCTTTCGTTTAGACTTTAGCGCTATGTTTTTATATAAAAGAAGTCGTTGACAGGGTATCTCAACGACTTCTTTAACTACGATAGGACTCAGCCTGTTTCCTTCATGTCTTAAATTAACGCTCCAAGTTTTTTTGAGTTGTCAGGGCAGTGTTTACACGTCACAGGCATATCAGGAAGCAGTCAAAGAAAAAGGCATTACCATGAGCAGATCCCGTAAGTGGACGCCCGCTGATAATGCCTCATCAAATCGTTTCATTCCACCCTAAAGTTTGAAATGTTCGACCTCGAAGGTTTAACCCATACAACGACGGCAGCGTTGAACAGACCGTTCGAGACATCATTTACTATGGCTCATTTCGCATTCAAACTACTGTTCGAGTCAAGACATATTCGCATGCTGCTTGAGCCTATCCCGAGCAGCCATCAAGGCAAATCCTAATAGATTCTCTCCGCGCCAGCGAGCAGGCTGCTCCGCATGAGGATGATCCTGCGCCATTCCGATCCCCCACACCTTGTCATATGGGCTTGCTTCAACTAAGATGCGATCTCCTGTCTGCAACAGATAGTCCATCAGCGCTGCATGCTGACTGAACTTCAGATAGCTGCCCTGCTGCACAATGGCGAGCTTATGCGCATCCCATATCTTATTATCAAAGTTGCGAACCTTGCGTCCCAGCGCCTTCGCCTGATTCGGATGAGCTTGCTGTATGATCTGGTTACGAATAGCAAGGTCTTGAAACAATTCCGCTTTCTTCGCCATCATATAATGCTCTGCTGTAGGATATGTAATCTGATCCTCCACAAAAGGCGCAGGATACCATTGGCTAAAGCAAGCTTTATCCACAATCGCAGGATCTTTGGGCGTATGCCCCCAGAAGAAGAGGTACTTCACCTTGCCATGCTTCAATTCTTGAATCAAAGATTCGATGTTGTATATCGTCGTCATATTGATGTCTCCATTCGATGAACATTAGATTGCATAAATGATCATATGGACCCGCCGTATGATCTCGTCTTCTCTTATTCTACTCGGGCAGTCCCTAAGCTGCATTAGACAAATGATTTATAGCGATATTATCTAAAAATAGTTGCATGACATAACAAGCCGCGTGGGAGCTACTGCTGCCACGCGGCTTGTTGGTTAGTTGGAGGCAGCCAGCCATTTTTCATAAAGCGGAGCCAACTCGCTCTGCAGCGCCTCGCGCTCCACGAACAGCGCAGCTAACAGGCTGGCGTTGTCAGCGTTCTCTGGTGCTGCCAACGCATGGTCTAGTTCGTGAAGCTTCGCTTCGAGCTCGCTAATGTGCTCCTCAAGGCGTCTTATGCGAAGCGCAGTCGTGCGCGCGCTAATGCCTGCGGCATCTGCGCTGTGCTCAGCGCGAGACACCGGATCTCTTTGCGTGCTGGAAGCAGCCAGCATCTGCTGCTGCGCTTCCACGCCCTTCGCCTTGTAATGCTCAAAGCTGCCATGCACGCTGACTAAGCGCCCGTTTTCAAGCGCCCATATCTTGCTCGCAATCCGATTAATAAAGTAACGGTCATGCGATACGGCAAGCACCGTGCCAGGAAAGTCCTCCAGCGCATCCTCAAGCGCCTCACGGGAATCGATGTCAAGATGGTTCGTCGGCTCATCTAGAATGAGCAGATTCGGCTTCTCATGCATCAGGATCGCGAATCTTAAGCGACTCCATTCGCCGCCGGACAGCGAGCGCACCCGCTTGAAGACCTCTGTGCCCATGAACAGGAAACGCGCCAATTGTCCACGCGCTTCGCCTGCCTCCATCCCTACCGCTTCGCGGAAGTAGGTCAGCACGGACGCTTCCTCCGAGGCAGGCGCGTCATCTTGAGCGAGATAGCCCACGTCCACGCGTGAGCCGAGCTTGACTTCACCCTCATCCAGCTGCTCCTTACCTAAGATGCACTTGATCAAGGTGCTCTTGCCCGTTCCGTTGCCGCCGATCAGAGCAACGCGCTCGCCATAGCGCAATCGTTCACTCGCATCATGGAACAGGTTCTTGCCTTGGTAGGACTTGCTCACGCGCTCCAGTGTGACCACCTGCACGCCTGAGCGGTCGCGCAGGTTAATGTCGAGCTCCATCGCTTTACGCTCAAGGATCGGGCGCTTCAGCTTCACCATCCGATCAAGCGCCTTCTGCATCGAGGCGGCCCGGCGGTGAAAGCCCGCATTTGGCGGGTTAGAGCGATTCCCCCATTCAATGAGCTGCTTAATCGACTCCCGCATTTGCTTCATCTTCTTCTGCTGCTCCTGATAATCCGCAAATTGCTGAAGAAGACGAGCTTCCTTCTCCTTCTGATAATTCGTATAGTTCGCGAAGTAAGTGATGGCTTCGCCATCTTCCAGCTCGATGATCTTCGTTACGACACGGTCGAGAAAGTAACGGTCATGCGAGATGACGACCACGGTTCCAGCGTAGGCTTGGAGAAATTGCTCCAGCCAATCGATGGCAGCCATGTCAAGATGATTGGTCGGCTCGTCGAGCAGCAGAATATCTGGCTCGGCAAGCAGCATTGAAGCTAAGCCGATCTTGGTCTTCTCGCCGCCCGACAGCGAAGCAAACGGGCGGGCAAATTGCGACTCGGGGATGCCTAGTCCCGCGGCGACTCGTGCAAGGCGGGCCTCCAGTTCATAGCCGCCTGCGCGCTCGAAGCGCTCTTGCCGTTCACCGTAGCGCTGGAGCAGGTCTGCGAATCGGCGCTCGTCTGCGACAAGAGTATGCTCACTCATCAGCTGCTCCAGCTCGCGCATCTCCTGCTGCCAGCGCTTAGGCTCGGCGAAGCTCCGCTCAAGCACGTCGCGCACCGTTTCGTGCCCTTCCGTATAAGGGACCTGCTCAAGGTAACCGATGCGCGCGCCCTTCTTGATCGCGAGCTGGCCCCCTTCAGGCTTCTCGCTGCCGTTAATGAGCTTGAGCAGCGTCGTCTTGCCGCATCCATTACGGCCGATAAGGCCTACGCGCTCTTTATTGCCGATGTCGCAGGTGACATCCGTTAGAATGGTGTTAGCACCGTATCCTTTTGCGATGTGCTGGCATTGTATCATCATATTGAACTCTCCTCTGTTATCCGCATCAGCGAAAACGAGCAGCCATCCTGCGTCCATTACAACAAAAAAGGCTGCAGGGAAATGCCCCGCAGCCTTCTATCGGCACCTATATCCATAAGCTCCGTATTAAGGATGTGACAGGATGAACATTTCGCTTCGATGGGGTCGTTTGATTGTGTTATGACTAAAAATGGACAGACTGATCCCTTGCATTACGACATCATAAAAAATGCCGCGCAATTGCGAACGAAACGCAGTAAACCCATTCATCCATGCAAATGTCACAGCCAAAAGCAATTCAATTGCCACCATACGCATCATGCACACCCTCTTCAAAGCAGAGTCCATCGTAAACATCCTGTCACACCTCCTTTACTCCTCAAATGTTTGATTTTGTAATCTTATCACGCCTATGACAGAGGGTTCAAGCGGCAGATGCCTGAAAGAACAGTTATAAATAATTTATTCTTTCGGCTTCCCGGCTATCTCCCTCTTTCAAGACCCTGTATCCTGAAGCCTTATCGTGCTCAGCAGTATTCCTTAGTATCCAAATTCAAACAATATGACACCTGTCATCTCGATCTCTTTACAGGTGTGAATATTCCGTCAGCCTTCTCTCCGCTACAATTAAGCTGCTTGATGAATATGAGGGAAGGATGAGTAATGTGGAACAACGCCATGAAAGAATTCGTCTGCTCGATATTTTGCGTGGATTCGCGATTCTAGGAACATTAGGGACAAATATTTGGATATTTACCCATCTAGGCGATTTATCTTATCTGACTACGTATGCTTATACGGGCTGGTGGGAGCTCGATGATCTGCTCCGCATGATCGTATTATTTTTCGTAAACGGCAAGATGCTAGGCTTGCTCACAATCATGTTTGGGGTAGGCATGGAAATGAAGTTCCAGCAAGCGAAGCGCGCTGGCAAGGCCTGGCCGGGCGTCTATATGTGGGTTCTTCTTATCTTGCTGCTGGAAGGCTTGCTTCATTTCATTTTCGTTATGGAGTATGACATCTTAATGAGCTACAGCATTACAGGCATGATTGCAGCCTTCATTATTCGAGGTGGGGATCGCGCCATATCCATCACAATGAAAGTGATTGGCAGCGTACATGTCATCGCGATTTTAGGCATGCTTCTGCTTGGATTAATGGGTGCCAACATGTCACTCGGGAACTTTGATCAGGTGGCTGCTCTCTACCAAGGCGGTTCATGGCTGGAGCAGATACAATATCGACTGACTCATTTCCTTCAGCTTCGGCTAGAGCCGATTTTCGTCATCCCATTGAATGTATTTCTATTTTTGCTTGGTGTTCGCCTCATGCGCTCCGGTGTGTTCGCTCCAGATAAGAATGGGCAGCGGCAGCGGGGCAAGCTGCTGAAGCTGGGCATCTACGTCGGGGTGCCACTGAACCTGCTCATCTTCATACCTGGCGGTATCTTTGACATGCCTGTCCGCTATTTATTTGCTCCTTTTCTGTCACTGGGGTATATAGCTATTGTTGGTAAAATGATACAATACGATAAATGGGATCGCCTCTGGCGTCTGCTTGAGAAGGCTGGAAAGATGTCATTAAGCTGCTATGTTATGCAAAATGTGATCGCATCTGTGCTCTGCTATGGCTGGGGTTTAGCATTAGGCGGCAAGTTGAATTCGTTAACCATTATCGCAATCTGGATTGAGATTTCCGTATTCCAGCTATGGTTCGCCTCAAGATGGCTTCGGGTCTTCAAGCTTGGGCCTATGGAGTCCGTTCGCAGACGTGCGGTAGGAATCTTTCAATCTAGGTAAAACTGGAGGCTATCGATGATCGAGAAGATCTACCCAAGGGATCAGATGAAACATTTTCTGCTCATAGATGTAATTGCAATCGTATATTTGTGCTATTTCGTTCTAAGCACGCGTTCCGATCTTGGTCTCTTGGGAAGCCTTATGTCCCTAAGCTTATTTTTGGTTTCCTTTTATATTGCACTATGGCATCGGAATATCTATCTGCTGGCAGCTGTTCTATCAGGTCTCGGTACAATAGCGGTACTTAGTATCTTTATTGATCCCAATCTTCTCATGTTCGGATTTATATTTGCCGAACTGCTGGGCAGATCGAAGTCCAAATGGCAAATTGGCGTCGGAACTGCAGGCATAGTCCTTATGCACGCGTTAGTCGCAAGATGGGGAGTAAATGATTTCTATGCCAAGTATATGATGCATCTCCCCATTATAATTATCCAGATACTCCTGCCTTCTATTCTATACATAAGAGCGAGAGCGGCCAGTCTGCAAGGCCAACTGGATTCTGCCAATGAACAACTTGAACAATATGCCCTGCAGGAGGAAAGACACCGCATCGCACGCGATCTCCATGATACGCTGGGACAAACCTTAACGATGATCAAATTGAAAAGCGAACTTGCTGCCAGATGGGTAGATAAAGACCCTGTGCAGGCCAAGGAAGAGCTGAAGGACATCATGGATTCCTCGCGAATTGCCCTTAAGCAAGTGCGGGAACTCGTTTCCGAAATGAAGTTCATATCTTTAACAAGCGAGCTTGCGCACTCGCGCAAGCTGCTGCATACAGCCGGCATTGAGCTTGAAATTGTAGAGCAGAGGACTCCCCCACTGCTATCCAGTGTCGAGGAAACAATGATGGCTCTCTCGGTGCGGGAAGCCATTACAAATACGATTAAGCATAGTCAGGCACAGCACTGCACGATACAGCTTCAAATGATAGATAACAGGTACACCATATCCATAACGGATGATGGCGTCGGCCTAAGCCACAAAGAAGGCGGAAATGGCATTCTGTCAATGAAGGAACGAATGCAGGCGCTGAACGGCACTCTTACAGTGGAATGCTCGCCTGACGGAGGGACTGCGGTTACAATGATGCTCCCTCTCCATCAACTCAGAAAGGAGAGTACTGCTACATGATCCGTGTTGTGATTGCTGAAGACCAGCAGATGCTGCGCGGTGCCTTCGCCTCATTGCTGAAGTTCGAAGACGATATTGAAGTATTGGCAGAAGTGGCGGATGGAGAGCAAGCATGGGAAGCCATACAGCAGCATAAGCCTGACGTATGCGTGGTGGATATTGAAATGCCGCACATGAGCGGCTTAGCGTTGGCAATGCAAATCAGAGATGCCGGCCTTCCCTGCAAAATTGTGATCGTTACGACCTTTGCCCGGCCTGGTTATTTGCAAAAGGCAATGAATGCCCATGTGAATGCCTACCTGCTTAAGGATGAACCGATCGATTATCTCATTGAATCCATTCGTAGGGTCATGTCTGGAGAACGGGTGATCAGCACCGATCTGGCTGCAGTACTCTTCATGAACAATGAGAATCCATTAAGCGAGAGGGAAGCCGAGATGCTGAGGCTTACGAAGGAAGGCATGACGACAAGCGAAATTAGCAAAGCCCTCTTCTTGACGATTGGCACGGTGCGAAACTATCTGTCCTCTGCCATTCAAAAGCTGGATGCCGAATCGAGGCAGCAGGCAGCAGCCATTGCCGAGGAGAAGGGATGGCTTTAAAGGGGGCCTTTTAGATAAGTACAACCCAACAATCAAAGCTCCCTTTATCTTCTTCAAATATTGTGCCCTGTTCAATCTGTGGCGAATCGAGATCAACACCACGTTCACTTGTTCCCTTTTTGAGGGATAATACTTTATTTCCTGTGAGATCGGTGACGACCTGGGCATTCAAACCAGACCATCGTGGCGTATAATGGGGATCCTCAAAATCTTGGACATAATTTATGACATTGGAAGGTTTTTCTTTCGTCCCTACACCTGCTATACGCAGTTCCCTAAGCGTAATTTCTCCTGTCGCATAACGTTTATATAGCCCGACTTGGCCTATTAGAGTCTTCTTCTAACATAAATAGATTTTAATTCATTGCCTTCGCCGAATAGACAATTTTATTCTCTTTATGGACTATCCTACCCAAATGCGTTAGGGTAGACAGGCTTTGCCCAACATCTATGATAATATAGGCTTAACAAATGAAGGGGCTAGATTTATGCTACGTAAATTCAAGATCCAACATCGATTAATTAGCACTTTCCTGGTCGTTTCGGTTATTCCCATCATCTTTCTTGGATATTACGCCTATCAAATCTATTCAGAATCGATCAGCGACAAGCTCAGCAAATCTACCTACCAGGCTGTCACCTTAGTCAACAAAAACCTGCTTGCCGAGCTTCAGAATTATCAATACCTGTGTGGATCGATCTCGACGAATGAATTTGTTCAAGCGAACCTGCCTAAGGAAGGTGCGCAGCAAGAAGTCGATGAGAATGCCAAGGAAGCGGCAATGGATGACATATACAGAACGATCTTTCCTTCTCACGTCGTTAACGTAAGCATCGTGGATTCGAACCATCATCTCTTTTATGAGCTCGGATTCGAGACCATCAGCAGTCAAGCCTTGGAGAAAGCCATACAAGATGTCGATAAGAGTGCCCCTTATGATGGCCTTACTTATATTAAAACGGTGAGGTCGTACGATACGATCGTTTTGGGTAGAAAAATACATGCCTTGAATGATAGTTCCGTCCAGATCGGATATGCCTTTGTATTCATCAGTAACGATCTGTTCACGAAAAACATTCTTTCTAGCGTCGATTTAGGAACAGGCTCGAAACTCATGATCATGGGACGTGATGGAAGCGTTTTATCTGCCAATGACAAGGAGGTCGCATTAGGAGAATCTTATGCTGACCCCGAACTTTTTAATTTAATCAAGGAACAGCAAGCACAGGGCAGCCACTCTTTTTCTGCACAGGTCAATCATGAATATCAGCAAATTTCTTATATCTATAATAAGCAGGTCGGCTGGTATCTCGTATCGATGATGCCGTATTCATATATTAATTCGGAGACGAACAGAATTACCACCAGCATCACGATGATCAGCTTGATTATCGTCCTTTTCTGCATCGTCATCATCTCTTTCATGTATAACAGCATCGTCAAACCGATCAAAAAAATCATCGCATTTAGCAATCAAATTTCAAATGGCGAATTCTCAAATCGCATTCAAGATCAGCATGAGGATGAAATGGGCGTACTCTCTCGCAAAATTAATAGCATGGTGGATGAAATTGAGAAACTAATGCACAATCAAAAGCTGGATCAAAAACGCAAGCGTGAACTTGAGCTCCAGATGCTTCAATCTCAGATTAATCCACACTTTCTATTCAATACCTTGAATACACTGCGATGGCTGGCCATTATCAATCAAGTTCCGGTGTTAAGCAACGGGATTAGCTCTTTATCTGAATTACTTCACAGTACGATCTTGGATCAGGATGAGGAAATTACGATTGGACAGGAGATTCATAATCTAACCCATTATTTTGAGATACAGAAAATTCGCTATGCAGATAGCTTTCATTTTGAATTTGAAATCGATGAAGAACTTCTCAACTGCCGCATTCCCAAATTGATCTTGCAGCCTGTAGCCGAGAACGCGATCATTCATGGCTTATCTGATCATGGGAAGTCTATCGAGATAACAATCAAAGTGCAGCAAATGGAACAACAGATTCATATTGAAATCAGCGACAATGGCAAAGGATTTGATACAAGCCTCATTCATGCCCCACACAATAATAAGAAATTGTCTGGCATCGGGATCATGAACGTGAATGAGCGCATTAAGCTCTGTTATGGAGAAGAATATGGCTTATTTATATCGAGTGCGATCGGTCAAGGTACCCGCTGCAAAATAATCATTCCTATACATGAGTAAAGAGTTACAAGGGGGTCTTCACAATGTATAACGTGCTGCTAGTAGATGATGAACCAATTGTAAAAATCGCCCTTCGAACGATGATCCATTGGGATGAGCTTGGTTTTCCGATCTGCGGAACGGCCTCTGATGGGCAAGAAGCTTTGAATTTGGTAGGAAAATTAAAGCCAGATATCATCATTACGGATCTCAAAATGCCGAATATGGATGGCCTTCAATTCATGCGAGAGCTTAACGCGCAAAACTATAAAGGAAAAGTTATTGTAGCAAGTAACTTCGGGGATTATGAGCTTGTACGCGAAGCGTTGCTGCTTGGTGCTGTTGATTATATTCTAAAAATTAGCATCCAAACAGAGGGGCTTATTACACAGCTTCGGCAGACAGCCAGTCTTCTTCAGGAAGAGCAGCATACTTTACAAGAACAGGAAGCGAAGGATCGATTTCTGAGAAACAATCTAAAAAGCGTTAAGAGTTCTATTTTAAAAGATTACTTTACGGATACGCATTACGATATCCATCATTTTCTGCAAAATAAACAAATTGTACTGAATTTGTGGGCGACTCCCTGTTATTTATTTTATATTACGTTTGATTTCGACCCGGCCGATGAACATAGGATAAAAGGAAATATTTCGGCTTCGTTTATCGAGAATACGATCCTTAATCTCATTGAGACGGTCAACGATATGGAAGTCTTTCAAGTAGAAGCCAACAGCATTATTGCGTTGATTCCCGTTCAACAGCTAATCGATCATCATATGGAACCGGCCGTTTTTATGAGCAAAGTTTGCAAATTAATTGAAATGTATATTTCGTTAAAGCCTATTATCGTATTCACGAAACAATTCGTTGGCTATGATGAAGCAAGGCGGAAATATCGGGCATGTATGGACGCCTTGCATATCAATTTCTATAATCAACTTTCCACGATTGATGTAAGTGAAGTCGAATTTTCGTTAGATATGGGGCAAGCGAACTACGTAGATTACTCGATATCCGTCCTTCAGCAGTGGCAAAAGGAGGGCAAGGATTCGATCAAAAACAGGCTGGAAACATTAGCCCAGAAATGTAAGCGCAATCAAATTCACCCGGATACCGTCAAAGAATTCATCATGAAGTGCCTTGATTATATTCCCTTAAGCGAGAGCAAGATTCAAGTCCATGATGCAGAGCAATATCAGAACCATAGAAAAAGCATCGCGATTTGCAAAACAATGGATGCTCTATTGTCCGAGACATGGCAAGCTTTCGAATGTTTAACTTTATTATCGGAAGCTCCCACTCTACCTATATTAAAGAAAGAAGTACAAGATGTGATTCAGTATATTGAATCACATTACCAAGATAAAATTACACTTGAAATGATCGCAGATCATGTCAACTTCAGCGAGAATTATTTGTGCCGCGTGTTCAAGGAACAAGTAGGGACAAGCCTGATTACCTATATCAACCATGTGAGAATGGATAAAGCGGCAGCGTTAATCATGCAGGGCAGCACGTATATGAAGGAGGTCGCCTCGTTGGTAGGCATAAGCGATCAATTCTACTTCAATCGATTATTTAAAAAACAATTCGGCATCTCTCCTTCCGAATATAAGTCTAGACAATTAGCATCTACCAGACAACTAGCATCTAAAACAAATAGCTAAAAATAAAAGCGTCCCATGCGTCACTTTGACGACGTGTGGGACACTTCGACTGCTATTTCCGCTTGAATTTTTCCAAATGCCTTCTCGACGTTTTCCATCCACTCATCCGTCGTCATCTTCCCCGTCATGATCGGAGTCATCGCCTTCTTGAACAGTTCTGTCTTTATATCAATCTCCGAACCCTTCGGAAGAGCTTTCCAATCTTGAAGAATCGTTGTTGCGCCGTCATATGCACGGAACATTTCATATACACCCGGCGATAAGTAAGGCTTTGAAAGCTCTTTAGCATCCTTGAGCGCATATACACCATTCGATTTATCAGCAAACAATTTAACGGATGCATCGGTGTAAAGGAATTTCAGGAATTCCTTGGCTAGCTCCGGATTTTTGGCCCTTGCTGGGATCGAAAATTGTTCATAGCTGGTAAGGATATAACGTTGGTCCCCTTTGTTAAATACAGGAACAGGTATCATGCCGAACTCGAAGCCCGGTTCTCTAGGCGAGTTTTTCATTTCATTTTCCATCCAGGTTGCATTGACAATAAATACAGCTTTCCCAAGCATCATATCGGTCTGCGATTGCGTATGGTTCAAAGCAACCGTCCCATCCATTAAGAAGCCTTTCGTACCAAGCTTAGCGAATGTATCAAGCACTTTCTTAACCTCTTTTGTCCTGAAAGAGCCGGGTTCATACGCAAAAATTTGTTTAAGATGATCGATACCCGCCGTATTCGCAATCGAAGGATACATGATTTCCTCTAAGTAATTCGGATAAATGCCTTGGTAGGTAAACAAGGCTCTCTTCTTCTTATTGCCCTGCTCATCGACAATAAAATGGTCTTCCTTCTTTAATTCCTCATCCAATGCGAAGAATTCATCCCATGTTTCGGGCAGCTTCCACCCTTTTTCTCGAAATAAATTTTTGTTGTAGATCACCCCCATCGGACCCGCATTAAAGGGTGCCAAATAGATTCTTCCATCTTGGTACGGCGAAAATCTCGTGCTCTCCAGCATGCCCGGAAGAACCATATCCTTCAGCAACTGATCCTTGTCCAATGCCTTGCTCTCAAAAACATCCGTAATATCTAACAACGCTTTTTCCTTCACTAAGGAGTCAATTAACCCACTTTGCTCCGTATCCATAATGGCTAAAAAGTCAGGTGGGTTACCTGCCACCAGTTGGGGTCTGATGACATCAGTAATTCTAGGGCTGATTGTCAAATTGACCTTCACGCCTGGATACGCTTGTTCAAACATCGTGATGACTTCTTCCCAGTATTCAGGTCCATATCCACCTTGAAATACGGCAATACTTAATTCCTTGTCATTAAAATCCACCCCCTCATCGGTGGGTATTGGACGATTTTGAATGGAAACGGCATGATTACTCCATCCGATGAACCCTCCTATAAGAATAACGACTAAGAATAAGCCTACCATTTTCCGCATTGCGCCCACTCCTAAGCACTTTTCATTGTGCCTCTATCATTTTTACTATACGTATCTATTCTATAAGCGTACATAAATAAAATGAAATAATCTATGTACAATCTTAGCTTTTATCCGCTTCATCACATCACTTCCCGAATGATCCATGCATGACATTTAGAAAAAATGATGCTCTCGGTTGAACTTATAGATAATTTTTGCATCTCTATGGACGATTCTATCGACATCAGCAAAGCCAATTGAAATCAGCAATTGGAATGCGTAATCTAGTCTGCAAGCAGTCATCTACAATTAAACGAAATGTGGAGGGTTCATATGAAAAAAATAGTTGGCCTTGTACTAACAGCATCATTGACACTCGGTCTTGCAGGTTGTGGCGGGGGCAGTAATGACAGTAACTCGAGTTCAGCTTCTGGTGATTCAGCGGGTAAGAGCGGCGATACTCGTACAATTAAATTCGCTGCATTGGAAACCGCTTACGGCGCAGACGTTTGGAAACAGGTTGCTGCGTCCTTTGAGAAGCTTAATCCTGACGTAAAGGTTGATTTAACCATTGATAAGAAGATCGAAGATGTTATTGGACCTAGTATGAAATCCGGTGAATTCCCAGATATTGTTCATCTAGCAGTCGGGCAGCCTAAGGGTCTTACTGAAACCTTTATCAAGGATAATAACCTGACAGATCTTACGGATGTGCTCTCTATGACGGTCCCTGGTGAAAGCGCTACCGTAAAAGAAAAACTCATTCCTGGCTTCACAGACACCACGATTACGAATCCTTACGGAGACGGTAAAACGTATCTCATGCCAACATTCTATAGTCCTTGCGGTCTATTCTATAATGCAGACCTGTTTGCACAGAAAGGCTGGGGAGTTCCAAAGACATGGGATGAGATGTGGGCGTTGGGCGATAAAGCGAAAGCCGAAGGAATCGCTTTATTCTCTTACCCAACCACAGGTTACTTCGATGCCTTCTTCTACGCGCTGTTGAATGAGGTAGGGGGTCCTGAATTTTTCACCAAAGTGATGAACTACACGGAAGGGATCTGGCAAACGCCAGAAGCGAATCAAGCGCTCGACCTCGTCGTTAAGCTGGCTTCTTACACAGAGAAAACGGTCCCTGCAAATGGCAATAAGGATAATTTCACGAAAAACCAACAACTGATTTTGGACAACAAAGCGCTCTTTATGCCTAACGGCACGTGGGTTGTCGGCGAAATGAGCAAAGCGCCTCGCGCGGAGGGCTTCAAATGGGGCTTCACTGCACTCCCTGCTATCACAGAAGGCGGAGATCAGTATTCCTACACCTTCTTTGAGCAAATGTGGATTCCAGCCAAAGCGCAAAACGCGGATCTAGCAAAGCAATTTATCGCTTATTTATATTCGGACGAAGCAGCTTCCATCTTCGCACAAGCAGGTGCGGTACAGCCGATCAAAGAGATGTCCAGCAAGCTGGACGGCGACAACAAGCTGTTCTATAGCATTTATGATCATGGCGCTAAAGCAGCGATGGGCGCTTTCGCAACAACAGATCCAGTCGAAGGCGTTAGCATCTCGGATGCGGTGTTCGGTACAGTTGATTCTCTCGTTACGGGTGCCAAAACCAAAGAGCAATGGGTTGAAGCCATAACGAAAGCAAGCGACGCCTTACGCCCAGCTCTTAAGAAATAATAGGCATAGCTTGACATGGGGTTATGCAAGGACGTAAAGGGGGCAGCCTCGCTGCCCTCCATTGCGTTACCATAGGAAGGAGTTAAGGCTATGAAACACACCAAAGGAAGAGGACGCTTCATATTCTTTTGTCTTTCACCGGCGATCGCCCTTTTTGTCATCTTTCTAATTATCCCGACCATCGACGTGTTTCGGATGTCGCTATACAAATGGGGTGGTTACACAGATGACAAAACCTTTGTAGGGATGCAAAATTTCTCTAAGCTTTTTCAAAGTGATAAATTCTATCAAGCGATGCAGAACAGTATCCTGCTGATCGTCATCGTATCTATCATTACCTTTGCATTCGCGCTTCTATTCGCATCCATGCTTACGCGAGAGAAGCTCATAGGACAGAACTTTTACAGAGTGGTATTTTATATTCCGAATATTTTATCCGTTGTCGTTATAAGTGCTATTTTTTCAGCGATCTATGATCCGAACAACGGGCTGTTAAATGCATTCCTGAATTTATTTCAAGGTGCTGGATCAGAACCCATCCTATGGCTAGGAGATCAAAAAATCGTCATCTTCAGTCTCGCCGGTGCGATGATATGGCAGGCCATAGGCTATTACATGGTGATGTATATGGCAAGCATGGCCAATATTCCAGAAAGCTTATATGAATCTGCCGATCTCGAAGGCGCAAGCCGAACGCAGCAATTTTTCACCATTACAATTCCCTTAATCTGGACGAACATTCGCACGACGCTCACCTTCTTTATCATCAGCACCATTAACATGAGCTTTTTGTTCGTTACAGCGATGACAGGCGGGGGCCCGGATGGTGCTACCGAAGTTATCCTGAACTATATGTACAAGGAAGCCTATACGAATTCATCATATGGTTACGGTATGGCGATTGGTGTCGTTGTATTCCTGTTCTCATTTGCACTAGCGGCCGTTCTGAATGCGGTTACCAAACGAGAGCACTTGGAATTTTAAAGGAGGGGACAATATGAGGAAAGATAACCATACGCTGAAAACAGGCAGCCATTCGTTCTATAAGGCCTTTGTCTACTTCCTGTTGACATCGCTTGCCATCATCATCATCGTCCCGTTAACTTGGGCGTTTACTGCATCTGTTAAACAAGATGTAGAATTTTACGGCAGTCCATGGGCGCTGCCCAAAGGGCTTCATCTGCAGAACTTTGTCGATGCATGGCAAAAAGCAAGCATGGGCAGTTATATGCTCAATTCGGTTATCGTAACCGTGATAGCGCTCGGGTTACTACTAATTATCGCTTTGCCGGCAGCCTATGTGCTCTCAAGATATACATTTAAAGGGAATGCCTTCTGGAACACGTTATTCATGGCTGGTTTGTTCATTAATGTGAACTATATTGTCGTTCCGATCTTTCTTATGCTCAACAATGGGGACAAAGCGATTCGCAGCATCATTGGGCACCCTTTCTTCCTGAATAATTTGTTCATTCTAGCACTTGTCTATGCTGCGATGGCGCTGCCATTCACCGTATATCTGCTGTCAGGCTACTTCAAATCCCTGCCGAAGGAATACGAAGAAGCGGCTTCTGTTGACGGTGCTGGGTACTTCCGAACGATGGTACAAGTCATTATGCCGATGGCGAAACCGAGTATTGTGACCGTGATTTTATTTAATTTCCTGTCATTCTGGAACGAATATATCATCTCTATGACTCTGCTTACGCAGCCTGGACTTCGCACCTTGCCTGTCGGCCTTATGAATCTAATGGCAGCACAGAAATCTGCTGTTCAATATGGTCAGATGTACGCTGGTCTCGTGCTTGTCATGCTGCCTACTCTGATCCTGTATATTCTAGTCCAAAAGAAGCTGACCCAGGGGATGACCATGGGCGGACTGAAAGGTTGAGGTGCTATTATGAGTGATTCCTTGCGAAATGCGTTGCGTAATGTGCTAATGCTGATCGTCTTTATAGTCGCTACCGTGCTTGTCATTATTGGGCAAAAGAGTATCGGTGCTGCTGGTCTAGGGCTCATGCTGTTTGGGCTCGCGATGTTGATCGGACTTCTATGGTTCTATAATCGTAAATACAAATAACAAGGAGAGATTGTCATGAATAATAAATATGGGCGTGTCACCATTCCAACCGATCTAGATGTCATTGCACAAACCCAAGAAATCATGAAGCGCTGGGGTGCAGATGCTGTCCGCGACTGTGATGGCACTGATTTTCCAACTGAGCTGAGCAACATAGGCGCTAAAGTCTACTCTACTTACTATACAACTCGCAAAGCCAATGCATGGGCCATAGCAAATCCAGATGAAATTCAGCAGATGTACCTGATGACGCCATTTTATACGGCAGAAGATGCTAGCTTGGCTATTCCGCTAATGAAGGGCCTCTATCCAGATATGCTGAAGGTGAACAGCCATGATGATATCAAGCGCTGGTGGGAAGTTATCGATCGTACGACAGGTGAAGTCGTCCCTGCGGAAGCCTGGAGCTATGATGAGTTAACCGGCTGTGTGACCATTGAAGCGGTTCCGTTCCATGATTACACCGTTAGCTTTTTGGCTTATATCATGTGGGACCCTGTGCATATGTATAATGCCGTGATCAATAGCTGGGAAGGGGTTGAGCATCAGATTACCTTTGATGTTCGTCAACCGAAGACTCGAGCATTCACGATGCAGCGTCTGCGTCAATTTATTGAAGAGCACCCTTACGTTGATGTCATTCGATTTACGACCTTCTTCCATCAATTCACACTCGTCTTCGATGAGCTTGCACGTGAGAAATATGTAGACTGGTATGGCTATTCCGCTTCGGTCAGCCCTTATATTCTGGAGCAATTTGAGCAGGAAGTCGGCTATCCGTTCCGGCCCGAATATATCATTGATCAAGGCTACTTCAATAACAACTATCGGATTCCAACGAAGGAATTCCGTGATTTCCAAGCCTTTCAACGCCGGGAGGTTGCAATTCTCGCGAAGGAATTAGTTGATATTACACATGAATATGGGAAGGAAGCGATGATGTTCCTCGGCGACCACTGGATCGGCACAGAGCCATTCATGGAGGAGTTCCCTACCATTGGCCTCGATGCCGTAGTTGGAAGTGTCGGCAACGGTTCAACGCTGCGGCTAATCAGTGACATCCCTGGGGTGAACTATACCGAAGGACGTTTCCTGCCTTACTTCTTCCCGGATACGTTCTATGAAGGAGGAGATCCGGTCAAAGAAGCCAAGGTCAACTGGGTAACCGCACGACGGGCCATTTTGCGCAAGCCGATTGACCGAATCGGCTATGGCGGCTACTTGAAGCTGGCGCTTGACTTCCCAGATTTCATTGATTATGTGGAGAGCGTCTGCGACGAGTTTCGCACGCTGTATGACAACGTTCAAGGCACAACGCCTTATTGCGTGAAAACGGTAGCCGTTCTTAACTGCTGGGGTAAAATGCGGGCGTGGGGCAATCATATGGTTCATCATGCGCTCTATTATAAACCCAATTACAGCTATGCCGGCATTATCGAGACGCTTTCCGGTGCGCCATTTGACGTCAAATTCATCAGCTTCGACGATATTAAGCAGGATGCCTCCATCCTTGATGGAATCGATGTCATCTTGAATGTTGGGGATGGAGACACGGCTTATACAGGTGGCAGCTGGTGGCTCGATACGGACATCGTTACTGCTGTGAAGAAGTTCGTACATCGTGGCGGCGGCTTCATCGGGGTCGGCGAGCCTGCTGCGCATCAAGCGAACGGACGCTACTTCCAACTGACGAACATCCTAGGCGTGGAGCTGGAGCGAGGCTTCACACTTGGCTATGACAAGTATAACTGGGAGGAGCACGACCACTTCATTACTGCAGATTGCAAGCTTGATGAAGCAGGCAAGCGTGTCATCGACTTCGGCGAGGGCAAGAAGAACGTATTCGCGCTTGAGGGCGCGTCTGTACTTCGTCACATTGACAAGGACGTGCAGCTTGCCGTCAACGAATTCGGCAAGGGACGCGGCGTCTACATCAGCGGCTTGCCGTACAGCTTTGAGAATAGTCGCTTGCTCTATCGGGCTATACTCTGGAGCACTCATAGCGAAGATGAACTGCAGCACTGGTTCAGTGACAACTACCATGTAGAAGTGCATGCCTACGTCAAGAACGGCAAATACTGCGTCGTCAATAACACGTACGAGCCGCAGGACACCGTTATCTATCGCGGTGATGGCACCCGTTTTCCGCTCACGCTAGAGGCTAACGAGATTAAGTGGTATGAGATATAAAGGAATCCAACTCTTTATACTAGAATTATCTAGTATAAGGAGTTTTTTTCATATTTCATTAATGAGTTCAAATATCTTCTCGTAAGACTGCGTAGTTTAGTTGAAGTAAAATAAATAAAGGTGATCCAATGATAAAAAAGCTATTTCTATCTATTTTCTTAACTTAGATGATCATGAAATGAAAAATGCTACATTCACTTCTACTCAAGGCGATATCCTTATCCCTATACGTGAAGCAATCTTATTGCTGGGTCAAACGATTGAATGGGACAGCAAGACCAAAACGATTACTGTAACAGGAAAGATGGACTTTAAACGATAATTACGTTCTTGTATACACAATAAAGCCTGTCACTCATGTTATAACTTCGAGGTACAGGCTTTACTTCTGTAAAATTAATCAGTTAGTCATGCACAGTAGATCTTTGCTTGGAATTAATTCATAACCCACACGTTCATATAAAAGTGGCGAGGCCGAGCATTACGCTCAAGGGAACTACCTGCTTTATAACCCACTACGTTCAAATAAAACCAACCATTCAATCATGGCTCTCTTGGCTGCTTGCTGTCTTTATAACCCACTACGTTCAAATAAAACTTATTTTCACCGCTTCACATCCGAACGTATAACGCATCTTTATAACCCACTACGTTCAAATAAAACCGGTCGTCTACACACGTCACTCCGAACAGTATCGACCTTTATAACCCACTACGTTCAAATAAAACACAATCCAAAACCATTCATATTGCGCGTCAATCACACCTTTATAACCCACTACGTTCAAATAAAACGATTATATACGAAAATTGTACCATAAAGTTACATGACTACTTTATAACCCACTACGTTCAAATAAAACGAAAATCGAGAGCAACAACGGCGGTCGTGGATTCGCACTTTATAACCCACTACGTTCAAATAAAACCGATCCTATGGACTTAACATACGACAATTCAGACGGCTTTATAACCCACTACGTTCAAATAAAACGACTTCGGGGGATATTCTCCCCCGCATCTTTGTAGTCTTTATAACCCACTACGTTCAAATAAAACCAGAGTATAGCAGCAGAGCTAATGTAACATGGCTGTCTCTTTATAACCCACTACGTTCAAATAAAACTAGAATCGATCGTATACGACAAGTGGGACGAGTTTACGGCTTTATAACCCACTACGTTCAAATAAAACGAACAGAAAGATAAAGAGCAGTTTCGGACGAAGTATCTTTATAACCCACTACGTTCAAATAAAACTGCGTACGATCCGACGCAGACAGCGATTATTTTCACTTTATAACCCACTACGTTCAAATAAAACCCTCTGAATTGGTTGAGCGTCCTATCGAGTTGTAATACTTTATAACCCACTACGTTCAAATAAAACCGGATGATAAGACAGCCGCAGAGATCATTGAATTTACTTTATAACCCACTACGTTCAAATAAAACGCCGCAGTTCGAGGAATGGCCTCATAATCTTGTAATGGCTTTATAACCCACTACGTTCAAATAAAACCAAAGTGTTTGATTTTGGCTAAATACCCATGCGAAGGCTTTATAACCCACTACGTTCAAATAAAACGATTGAAAGCATTGTTCCTTATCAGAATGCTGCTGTACCTTTATAACCCACTACGTTCAAATAAAACTACACCAGATTACCTCGTCATTGAAGACGTGATGGGCTTTATAACCCACTACGTTCAAATAAAACGCTGCTTCAGCTTTGTTTAGTAATCCATGGGTTCTTGCCTTTATAATCCACTACGTTCAAATAAAACGGGTTTGGTGACGTAGAGCAAACGACTGGCGGAACATCTTTATAACCCACTACGTTCAAATAAAACTAATTAAAACAGGCGTCGGACAAAGCCTGTTGAGCACTTTATAACCCACTACGTTCAAATAAAACCTGGGTACATTATTTACGAGAGGTATCGGTTGCATTCGAACTTTATAACCCACTACGTTCAAATAAAACCGGCGCACGAGCGCTGGAACAGAAGACGGGCATAGGCTTTATAACCCACTACGTTCAAATAAAACGAAGTAAGCAATCAAGTTGTTGTAAAAGATCAAAAAACTTTATAACCCACTACGTTCAAATAAAACGGGATGGACTGACACAACAACGGGTGACACAAAGACTCTTTATAACCCACTACGTTCAAATAAAACTGAACATACTTATTAAGTTTGCGAATTGGGGTATCGACTTTATAACCCACTACGTTCAAATAAAACTTTCATGATGTTTCGTTCCGCTTGGGGTTCTGCTTTCTTTATAACCCACTACGTTCAAATAAAACTATCGTCGATTTCGGGATGGTAAGGACAAGCGTGTCTACTTTATAACCCACTACGTTCAAATAAAACGTAAGCTGTCCGCAAAGACCATGGCTAAGCTTGAAACTTTATAACCCACTACGTTCAAATAAAACGCAATTCGCCGCACTGCCGCCTGAGCAACAACTTATGACTTTATAACCCACTACGTTCAAATAAAACTGGGCATCGACGACCATCATCAGCGGTTTGATACTCTTTATAACCCACTACGTTCAAATAAAACATACGCGCCTAAGAAGTTCATGCGCTTCAAGAACATTACTTTATAACCCACTACGTTCAAATAAAACCCTGTTTCTAACGTACCAGAAATCCCTTGCTGCGACAAGGCTCGCGGCCGGTACAGGTCCATGCCGATCACACTATTTTGCATCGAACCTCCAATGCTGCAAAGTAGAATGATTCTAATATACCTAGCATCCTTACTGTCACAAGGGATTACGGGCTTTTTTTGAGAAAATCGCTCGATGCAACATTAGAAAAATAACTGATCAAACGAACGATCCTTGCCAATGACCTGCTTGGTCATGTGGTTAGGGTTCTCTATCGTATACAAATAGATGGAATCTTCTTCTGTCGTTATCTTTTTAACCTCTGAAAGACATTTTTTTAGTTTGCCTTTCGTAATTTCTCCTTCAAACACAGAGTTCTGCGTCCAATCCAAATACTCACGTAATTTCTTGCATACCTTGCCTACTCGCTTCTCACCAACATCGTACGTAATAATAACAAACACCTTACCACCACGCTTTAAAAGGCTTGTACGTTTCGTCGCCAATATAATGCTTGATCAGCTTATAAGCTTCTAATCGAACTAGATATCGATAGCTAACATTTCGTTTTAGCTTCCGATGCTTGAACGTGCTTTTCATCTTTTCGTCATACGCAGCCAGAAAGATTTTTTTGCCCTCTTCATTCAGATGAATAATGCCCTCTTGGTTGGAAAAATGCTTTTTCTGAATTCTTCGATTATTAACAAGATTGAAGATCAAAGGATCGACAAGAAGAGGTTTGAATATTTCAGCAAGGTCCAGACTCAATGAAAAGCGTTTGCTCGAAGGCTCATGCAAGAAACTGATCGTTGGATCGAGCATCGTCTTATAAATCTCAGACACGATACTCGTGTACATCATGCTATTGCCAAACGAGATCAAGGCATTCAGCGGATCATGAGGGGGACGCTTGGAACGATATTCCCATGAGAATGTCCCCTCACGAATCATCAGTGGGAATGCATCATAATAGATTTGCCTGCATTGTCCCTCAATTCCCATTACAGCTGGCACAGAACTCGCTTCCTCAAGCAAGGCAGCTCTGGAAGCCATCGTATCGATGTGAGTTTGCAGTCCCGTTCCTGCCTTTCTCATGTTCCTCTGCATATGATGAACAGCGCTGTAGATGAAAGCCTTGGCAAGATACAAACGCTTCTCCACATCTAAATAATGCGCGCTCTGTTGAACGGTTGTGTAGCCAGATACTCTTGAATTGCGAGGGTAGTAAGTCCCATCATAATAACCGTAATAATTGTAAATATGCAATCTCACATCATGTTGAGTCAGAATGTGTAATAACGACGTATTAAAATCCACTTGTCCAAACAAATGAATACTTTCTGCTTGCTCGACAGGTAGGGGCCTTGACTTGCCTTCTTCGTCTGTAAAGTATAGTGTATTATGCTTCCGATGAAGCTTCCCTGTTGAAAAAATGAACACATCTCTGCTCACGCTTCTTCACCTGCTTCACAAAAGTCTCGATACGCACACTTCGAGCAATAAGGAAGTTTACGATAAGACGGTACCTTCCCGGCTATGATGTCGTTAATCTCCCCTAAAGCCGTCAACAACCGTTTTTCTGCAGAAGCGTCCAAGATAATCTGCTCTGTCTTCTTCTCTGTCGGATAGCTAAGCAAGCCCTTCTTCTCGATCCCTCTCTGCTTCAACAAATACAGATAATACAGCATTTGAAGCTGATCCGCCTTCTCCATCTTGCTGGTCAGCTTGACTTCGCGAACAAACTCGTCATCAACAGCATCTACAACGGCAAGCTCATCAATGGACAGCTCTTTGTCCAAGCGCTGATAGGCCTCCTCGTGCAGCAAAGCCCCTTCCAGCACACGATCATGCTCTTGCTCGAACCCAATTCCTTTATGGAACAACCACAGCTTTCTTGGACACACCGCATAGTAATGTACTTCTATTCCTCTTACCATAAGTGCTCTCATCCTCTGCTGGCTTAAGATATACTTATTAATAAAAGTCAGGCGGGAACGTACTCAGATCAATGCCAACGGCTTCATCATAATCGGCTTGAACATAATACAACTGCTTGACGAGGGAGAATTCCATCAAACGGCCCTTTGCGGCATAGGGGTTTACACCTACCGCATATCTCTCCAGCCTGCTTCGTGCTTTTCTGCGCTGGCTTGATGTCTTGGCTGTCTTCCAATCATGAATCGCATTCTCAATCTCCGGTTCACCTGCATAGCGGTATGGAATCGCCTGCACCTCACGAATGTTCCGCAGCAGTTCCTGCGCTTTTTTACTGTTCATCTTATAAGCGATCATGTCTTCGAGTTCACGTAAAGTATCATCAAACACCTGCTTGTATTCGGTTCCTTCCAAAGCAGCCTCATCATATAGTGCAGCAACCATCTGACTCTTGTCAGACTCTAGCAACACTCGTGGTTCCGCCAAATAGGTATGCATGAGCGACAAACTTTTGGCATAAATCTCCGGATCATATACGGAGCGTTTACCGATTCCAGACACTTGATTCGTGTACACCGTAACATTGATCTCGTCAACCGCTTTCTCTTTCTGTCCTTTACGGTTGCATCGTCCATAACGCTGAAACTGGCTATCCAGCGGCGACATTTCTGTAAACAAGCGGTCAAAGTCAATATCCAGACTAGCCTCAACCAGCTGTGTCGTGACCCATATACCTGTCACATCCGGATTCTTCTCAAACGCTTCCAGTTCTCTTTCCAGCCTGTCCCTGTCTCTATTCGTGAATTTGGCATGTAGCAGACTAACCTTAATCTGTTCGAATGCCTTAAGCTTAATAAATACTTCTTTCGCACGCTTAATGGTATTGCAAATGACCAATACTTTGCGATCCTGACCTAAGCGGATCATCTCCAAGATCGTCTCTTCATCCCCAATCGACTGCGGGCTGACTTCCACGTGATGGCGCTGAATGGAATCATCGATAAAAGAATGCACAAGCATCTCTCGATTCGAACCAATCATACGCCGCTGTAAAGCTTTCAGATATATATCTGGCAGCGTCGCTGTCATAATCATAAATGAACCCCCAAGCTCATCTATCAATGTTAAAGCCCGAATAATCAAAGCCGCAATATGGGGATTATACGCCTGAAGCTCATCTATAATAATCTTATTTCCAGCCATGGACGCCATTTCTTTTTCAAATCCTAAATAATAAAAAGGGAACTTCAGGATCTGATCAATGGTCGACACGATAAGCTTATTTGCAAATTGCCGAGACTGGGCATACACTTTCTCCAGTGCCTCATCATTGCCTTCATAATATTCCTCAAGAACTTCTATGCTGCTAGAATGCAAGAGCCCGGTTGCTTCTTCGCCATCATCTATTCTTCTTGAAAAATGGATGCCATCTGCATCCGTTACTCGTTTGTACATGGCATTCAAGCTTACGCGCAATGGAAGTGTGAAGTATCCTTTCTCCGCACCTACCCATAGCAGCCCGGCTTCGGTCTTGCCCATGCCAGTCTGAGCCATGACCACTAAGTGCTTATCCTGATGCTGCTCTGCATATAGCTGAAGCTCTCGCTTCTTTCCGTTGTACTTCCGATTCATGTATTCGTTCACGTTATCCATTACATTCATATCGATCGCGAGCTCAACATCCACATGCGCTGAAGCAGCATGATCCAAGCGATGAAGCAGCCCCTTTATCATGACGTAGCGAAGAAACAACTCCCCTTCCTCATAAAGAATGCGTTTCCCCTGCTCCAACTTGTATAGAGTCGTGACTCTGGGCTTGTCCTCAATCTCAATATCCAGCTCCTCTTTAATTCTGTTGCGATAAGGCAGCACGTTGGATTCATAGACTTGTTTGACTTTGCTGATTTCCTTATTGTCCAACGGTGTTAACCGTTCATGATGATAGCCTACTGCCTGCAAGAGCACTCTAGCTTCATCATCTGTAAGTTTCAGTTGTTTAATAGGGATGGCCAGCGCAGATACATAATTATGCCGAGTTTCCCCTTCACAATTGACTTCCAACTGTTCCATCTTAAGCGCACGGCGAATTTTGTTCTGGAACATAAGGTCGTATTTACCCACATCATGATACTGGACTGCGATCCTTAGCAGCTCCCAATCTCGCTCACTCATCACAGGAAGTCGAGATTCATAGCGCTCTCGCAAGCAGTCATAGCGCTTCAATAGTTGTTGCGTATGTTCTTGCACCGTCTCTTTAGGCGCTGATTTCGCCCAGAAATCCTGTACATCCATCTCCACCCCTCCTTGCTCTGCTGCAACAAAAAGAGACACCCCAAAGGAGTGCCTCATACCACTGAGGTCTTCCCTCAAGGCAAAAATACAGGATGGCCAACAGCATCCACATATAAATGATCGGCCGCCGCAAGATGCGAACCTGCGTTTACATAGCCCACACGCAGCTTGTCCCATACTCGGACACCTTGCACGACACGATACGTCCAGTTCAATTGATAGGGGAAGTAAGGCGTATCTCCTATCGCTTGCTCGGGGATATAGGCATCATAAGGAAGGTCTTCAAGATCATCCTCTGCTTGTACGATATTGACGATCTCATATTCGTCCAATCGCACGAGATCCTCCCAGCGTCCTAAGCTTAGATGGGTGGGATTGCATTCCATACGCTTCACAATCTCCTGTAGAATGGCTTCATCTGCATGAACGTGAATCAGCAGTTCAACATGATAGAGCATATGGCTATAGATTGGCATGGTTGTAATGTCCTGATACGCCCGCTCCATCTCAAGCCCATCTAAGATAAGTGCAAATTCATTTGTATTCGCTTTTTTGAAAAAGTAATGCGTTTGATAATCGTTTAATAGCGCATCGGATCTACCTTGAATACTTATACGCATGGGAATCAGCTCTTTGGCTTCTAGTAAAGCATGGAGCATGCCTTTTACTGTTGAATGAGGCGGTAGCGGATACGTTTCTGCTACTTTAAATGCAAACGGCTTCTTATAGCATGCCGTTTCCTGATATAGCTTCAATCGGAGAGCTTTCATTACTCACTCACTCCGTAGAATTCAGCAACATCCCGCTTCATTGCCGCAAAGAACGATTCAACCGACCCCGCATGTTCACCCCATACATCTCGGAATTCACTATCGTTATGGAATACTCCCGAGACGTAACCAACATAGGTACGATCTCCAATACGCTCACCCGCAAAGGTGGTCTCACAAGCTTCATGCAGCGAAGCTGTATTGATATTCCAAGCTTTGCTCTGTGGTTGGAACTTTACTCGTCCAAGGAAGAACGGATTGGCAACAGGATATGCTCCACCAATAATAAATAAAGGAGCCAAGCTTTCTTGACGCCCTCGGATATTCCGATTCAAGAGCTTAACAATATCCAGCAGCTGATACACACGCTCAGCACGTTCTTGAGGTGTCAACTCTACGTCCCCATCTACCCCTACTTTTGAAAGATCAATGGTCATCGTATAGCTATAGAAGCTCTCATGCTGTTCGATGTTGGCCAGATTCGGCGTCTCTTCAATTCGCTCTGCGAAGCCCATATTATTTAGAAACTCCATATCACTACGGTATGGCTCTAAAGAGATGGCATGAGAAAGTCTTGCAACCGCTGGACGCTTCTGTGACTTCTTGCCCGTTTTTAGATAACCAAAGAGGTCCATCTCAACAGAATCCGCAATTGAGACATCCTCGCGGAACTGCAACGTTCCTTTCGTCTTATCTACCGTGTCTAAATTCCACTGAAACCACTCATTTCCCAAACGTACGACATCATATCGGAGGCTTTGACGTGAAGCAAAGGTTAGCACATCTCCATTGCCGCGATGAATCTTCTTAAGCTCTGATATATTGGCTATTCCTTCTCCATAGTTAAGGGAATTGGCTTGGAATACAACCGTGAATGTAATCGCTTTATGATTCATGAGTGCTTGCCTCCTCTTTTTTCTCTTCATCTTGACTGAGCAATCCAGTAATGAATGCATTCGCAAGGGTATCAAAATCTAGTCCTTCCTCTTTAAACCCATCAAGGAAGATCGAGGGTACGCTCAATTTCTGCTTATTTCCTGCAGCATTCGCAGATAAATACAGACGGAATACCGAATCCATAAATTCAGATTTATCGCCTGATTTGACCGCATTCAACAACCGATAGGCTATGCCCTCAACCTTCTTACTACCGCTTGCACGATATGGAGCATTTTCATCCCCTGTTGATGCCCTTCCAACAAGCTGCTTTCTCAGGTTGACCCCTTGAAAATAGACGAATGTCACCGCCTTGTCATTGCTTGCCATCTCATCCACTCCCCTCATTGAATTGAGTATATGATACCTTGCCTTCACCGCCTGATAAGCTCCATAGACATGGAAAGATTCCTTAATGGCCATTCGGATATATTCATAAATAACTTGCTTCGGATCTATGCCTTTAAGTATCTCTCTTAGATACCGATCCTTTAATAAAGAGTGCTTCATTCCTTTGAATAGATAGGCATATTCATTGAAAAAAGAAACGAGATAGGATGGCATATGATAGTAATCCAGCAGTGTTTTCTTCGCCTGGTACTCAGAACTTAGCTCAATCATCAATAGAGCATCTTTCAGCTTATCTGCTTTGTCAGTCGTCTCATGAAAGAGTCCGATTATAGCGTCTGTAAATTCAGTCCCTTTTGAACGTGCACGTAAATAGTTGTTATTTAACTTCACATCTTTTACGAAGTTTTTCTTCGTTAATACAAGTCCGAAATAGCGATAATTCTCATTTGCTTGTATGGAGCCCACACGGCGTGTATAGGGAGTAAGCCCCAGTGGTGCTAAAAATAAAATAAGGCGTGCTACAGCTGATATCGGAACGGGACAGCTCTTTTCAAAATCCCAACTGAAATTAACCGCTTTGTCTTTTGAAAAGGCCAGAGGAACAAAGCTCTTTTCTTCTAGTGATTGCGTACCAAACAAACCATTGATCAGTGAGCAAGGAAGTATCTCCTCCTGACAATACCTATCCAACTCCTCAATGGTTTTACATTTTTTTATGCCTTTATGCCAAGTCTTGAAGGGAGCATAATGCTGATTGTGTTCCAGATAAGACTGGATAGCAGTTGGATCTCCTGACTGCCACATTTGTTGGAAAGCAAGCTCCAACTGGGCTGGCTCGACAAAATCTATATGTATTTGTTCGATATGTTCATCGATGGATTTTGAACTGAATGTCTTTTGCAGAATAGAAGCTTGACCAAAAAATGGCTCAAGGATCATCGATCGAACATAATTCATCGTAAGCTTCTCATCGATATATGGGGTGGACATCACATCGGAATAAGACTTCACGGTAGCTTCTAACAGCTCCTGATCCTCAGGTGTATTAATTACCTTCATGGTCTCAACCAATGAACCAAGCGTTGTGTATTCTTCTCGATCTGAAAAATACTTTTCTACCTTTTTAACCTGATCATTCATCATTTTGCGAAGATCAGTGGCGTAATCTTTTATTTTGTCTGGACGGAAATGCAGTTGATCTATATACCAAGACATCCGGCCTGCGTCTCGTTTAGCAACACTATAGTGGTCCAATAAGTACGCAACATATTTGTGAGCTAAGCCATCTAAATGCTCAGGTGTCAGCTGGTAACCCGATCTCGTCAGAGCACGACGATCGTCAGGATACAGACGATGCAGTCCAATGAGCCCCGCTGCCATCATCCATTCTTCCGCTTCAATATGGACGGTAGCTGTCACATTCACATCTCCTCTCGTTCATATTGCAACAGTCCGAAAAATTGCGATGTACGCTTTCCTACTCCGTTCTGATACAAAAGCTGCAAATCATCTGGATGCCCCGTTAAGTGTAGTTGTCCTTTATAGGCTGTGAAATAGAGATAACGGTTTTTCATAGAGGAGTTTGTTTCTTTCACGACTTGACGTCGCATCGACATGGGTGTGATCACTATAGGAGAATACGGTTCTCGCCCCGTTAATTCCCTAATACGCAAAGCCGCATAATAGTCAAATTCTTTGCTATAATTCTCGTCATCAGGATGAATGGGTTTTCCATCCTTAGACTCCAATAAGATGGGAGACATGGTGCTGAATATCGCATGTTGGCTCTTAATCTGAGCTTCCTTCAACATTCGTATATTGGTTCTCGTCCACGTCTCACCAGAAGGCGTGTATGTTACAAGTTGTTGCAATCCATTGAATAAATGAAGCATAAATTCCATATCCGAGCTGCTGATGGTAATTGTGATTTCCTTGAGCTCGATGTAATCCTGCTGCATCTGATAGTGATGCAGATAAACGGCAGAGCCAAATGGTTTCATTTGTCCTGCCTGCTCTACATATAGTTTGTGATAATACGATTCATCCGCCTGACGAATGGCTTCTTTAATTAGAGAGAGAACAAGCATTCGATACGCAAGTGGTAGTCGATCAACTTTATAGCTAACAGCTAGTCTCAAAGTCTCACCTCCTATTATCCTATTTTAATTAGATTACATCTCACTTTGAAGTTATTTTTTGTAATATTTTATCTTTTTTAGTATTATAATTCCTCTTCAAATCATTTGTTATCAGAAATAACACAAAATAAAAATGTCTCCTTATGAAGAGACATTTCTACGCATTTAAAATACGTTCATACAAAACAATGCATGCGATTGCGCCTGCCGCTCACTTTTTCAAGCTCTATAGCCCACACGTTCAGATAAATTATGAAAAATATTAAAATAGAATAATTTTACATCCTACTCATTCAGATAATTATTTTGCTTCTAAATAATAGCATGTTTAATAAACAACTTCAATTTATATCCCTTTATTATATTTTAGAAAATAACAGTCAATGCAAGAAAGTTTTAAATGCGATCGTCATCTTGAGTTTGGCTACGGCTTAATGTTGACTAATAATTTCTACTTTTATAGCAGATGTTTGTCTGATTCGAGTATCTTCATACTTTCCATCTGTCCATACTTTAACATGGTCGCCAACCTCAAGGTTTGTTTTGATATTACTTGTTAAAACATCATAAGCTTTAGGTTCATACTGAGAGATGATTTCTCTTGTTGATTTCCCTTTGATTTCTTCGTCGGTCAAACCAACTATAACAATAACCCCTGTGTTATTTTTTTCAACAACAATCCCCTGAAAGTCCATTTCCTCACCAGCTTGATGTTGATTTTTTTCTAATCCAGATGTTAATTGATCGTTAGTACCATTACAGCCAGTGAAAACAACAGTGATCAAGACAAGCACTATTGAAATGTATGTTTTAATGACAATCCCACCTTTTATTTGATAATTGTTTAACCATAAGACGAAAATAAGGTTGTTAATGTTTCAGATAAAAGTAATGATACAAAAAAATCCTGGCCGCATTATCGCCAGGATAGGATAAAATTAATTAGTTAACCATGTAACAGGCGTTATACCCAATCGACTTTGTACATGAGTCACGTGGCTATATACTCGGTAGGTTGTTCCATTTTCTGTATAGACACCTCTGTGCACACCTTTTAATTCACCATTGTTGTTATTCCAAATCGAACCACCGCTATCACCACCACTTGATATATAATTCGCTATCCGCATCGAATTAAACCAAACGGTTCCATACACCGGATTGGTCCAATACTGACTGTTATTTTTACTAAGTAGTGTACCGCAACTATTCCCCGACATTCCAGATTTACAGACCCTCTCTCCCAGCACATCGTTACCAGCGACTTGAACACTTGAAAATTTAACCGATTCACCATAAACTTTACTGCTTAGTGAGTTGCTTGAATCTAGTCTAACCGCAGCAGCATCAGCTTCGTTTCCATAATTAACTTTACTGCTAGTGTATCCAATATAATTATTCCCTTGGAATACACCAGTTCCAGGAGCCTTTGGCCAACAATGTTCTGCAGTAACAATATAAGGATTCGATGAGGTATCAATTGCAGAGAATCCGATTGAACAAGCCCCACTACCACCAGCTATATCATCAATGACCAATCCACCTAGCATGTACGAATGGGTATCTGTCCGAGCATCTTCGATGGTCTTATAGGTTGGATCAACTACTTTTAAATTTAATATGCTTGTATCAACATCTGAAATGAAACTAATTGTATCTAAAGCAGACTCACTAATCTGATCGCGAATGGCCACAATAATTTTCTGGTTAATAAAATCCAAATTAACGTATTCTATATGAATTCCACTTTCCAAAATTTTTTGAGTACTTTCAGAAATACGATTTGTAGCTTCATCAAGCTCCTCTTCAGTATACTTTGCTGTATAGGTTCTTATCGGTAACTCACTGTTTATGCTCTTAGATATAAGGTTTAACTGTTCTGAAACAATATCCTTCTTGAATCCGACATTTATGATACCACCCTGCTTCTGATCAATATACATCCCAAGGAAATTTTCCTTTAACTCAGAATGAGAGCGTATTGTTTCTTTAAGAATTGGTATGAACTTATCTTGTTTGTTGAATCTTTGATCTAATGCTTTTTCTTCATCAACAGATAAATAGAAACCGTATTTCTCTGATATTCTACGATTAGTTATTAAGAGGCTCACTACTGATTTCTCTGTTGTAAGGCCAAAAACTTCACGTTGATCTACTAGAGCTTTGTCAAATGTCGGAACACTCTGAGAGATTGAAGTATATTCATTAACTGACTGATTATTGTTTGAATCTGCCGAGACTACTCCCGTTAAAAAAGTAAGAGTAAGAATAACTGAGAGAATGAATGAGAAATGTTTTTTGTTCATTATTTTTCCTCCAATTTTAATAAAGACTAAAACTATTCAAACAATCCTCCGTTATAGTTGACCTTTATAACAAATTTTATTTGAACTATCACTTGAAGCCACCTCCTGATTCGTTCAAATAAGATTGTCTGATACAACATAAAACAGTTAACTTACAGCTTGTACTAACTAAAACAACCATAGATGAGAATAGGTTGCATTAATTCATACTATCACTATAAATCCTCTCTTCCTTTCGTTGAACTTTTATTTCTAGGATTCTTTTTAGATTCCATTATTATATTTTAATATTTACTTTATGAATAATAATTCATATAATAATCTTGCAGGGTGTCATCTGCCCAAAATTTTACATTTATACTTTCATAGGAGGTACATAATTATGATGGAAATAAAAGATGCGCTATTACTAATGATCAGTTTTTCTTCAATGATTATTGCATTACTCATTTTAATCGTTAACATGAGTGGACAAAAACAAAAAAAGTAGACTGACTTTTTAATAAAAGCAGCCTACTTAATCATTCTTAATTTATTTAGTAGAAGGTCATGCTGGACCCATGACCTTCTGTTTCATTTTACAAAAGTACTTCTTCAATTTCAATTGTATATTCGTTTAAGATTCCTTCTGCATTCACACTAGTATCAAATAATCTCTAGTACTCTCTAACAATACTTTCAAGCAGCTTTTTAGACAAATTCACTAATCTAATAGCTTTATAGAAAGACCAGCTTCGTTCAAAACCAACTTGTGAAGGCTCTGGTTAGCTTTTGTAGTTGCATCTTTATAACCCACTACGTTCAAATAAAACTATCGAAATCATCGAACGAGGGGCCTTCGATAAGACTTTATAACCCACTACGTTCAAATAAAACCGATCCGCTTTATTGAAAAATATTGCAAACCTTCGAACTTTATAACCCACTACGTTCAAATAAAACTGAATGGCAAGACTCGCTATCTACTCGTATACATCCCTTTATAACCCACTACGTTCAAATAAAACCTCGTATTACTCACCGCGATAAGTTCTTGTACTAGGCTTTATAACCCACTACGTTCAAATAAAACTCACGACAATACTCTTTGACTCGCGCGAAGAGTGAACTTTATAACCCACTACGTTCAAATAAAACGATGGGAAGGCTGCGTTCGCTGCTGATCATCCTAACTACTTTATAACCCACTACGTTCAAATAAAACGTTAGATATTTACCTTCTGGTAGATCAAAAACGACAAACTTTATAACCCACTACGTTCAAATAAAACAAGTCGAAAAGCAAGAAGGAGAAGACGCCGAAAGGTAAATCCTTTATAACCCACTACGTTCATATAAAACGAGTGCCATTTACGAATAACTTTGCCGTTGGTAATTCCTTTATAACCCACTACGTTCAAATAAAACTCAATGCCGAACAAGATAACTCGAATCTTGAATATCTTTATAACCCACTACGTTCAAATAAAACCCCCTCCGTAAGATCTCAACAGGTAGTCAATCTTCTTCTTTATAACCCACTACGTTCAAATAAAACCGATCCACGACCGTGGAATATGATCCTGAGGAAGCAACTTTATAACCCACTACGTTCAAATAAAACCGCTCAACTACGAATCACAAATACGCGAAGTTCATAGCTTTATAACCCACTACGTTCAAATAAAACTTTTTTAAAGCGGTTTAAGCGTTTAGATTATTGACTTTCTTTATAACCCACTACGTTCAAATAAAACCAACCCTTTCCGATCAACACTCCGAATAACGCATCTGACTTTATAACCCACTACGTTCAAATAAAACGTGGTATTTGACAATGATAGAATTAATTGTACAGACTTTATAACCCACTACGTTCAAATAAAACTTTAATCACGCCTTGCTCGAAGCTCCAATTACGCACTTTATAACCCACTACGTTCAAATAAAACTCGGACGTCTTTGACTACTCCGACCTAAAGCATGATACTTTATAACCCACTACGTTCAAATAAAACTCTAGACTTACTGCTTGAGCCAATTACAGTGTTCAACTTTATAACCCACTACGTTCAAATAAAACAAGGTATACATGGACAAGCTTGGATTACTTGAAGACGCTTTATAACCCACTACGTTCAAATAAAACTAGACGCACAACCTAAAGGGCAATAAGGGATACGGTACTTTATAACCCACTACGTTCAAATAAAACCTGAAAATGGCGCGTTGGGAGGGGCCGCGCAAGCGGCTTTATAACCCACTACGTTCATATAAAACCCTGTTTCTAACGTATCAGAAATCCCTTGCTGCGACAAGGCTCGCGGCAGGTGCAGGCCCATTCCAATCACACTATTTTGCATCGAACCTCAATGCTGAAAAATGGAATCATTCCAATATACCCAAACCCCTTACTGCCACAAGGGAACTCAAGCTTTTTGACGAAATAGCGCTCGATGCAAAAAGTGTCCGCTTGCTTACTCTATGAATACCTCTATTGTTCAACATTATACCCTTCCACATCCTGCCTGCATATGATCCCCTGTTCCCTTTTCCTTTCTTCCAATCTTTTGGTAGTATAAGAACATGTGGTAAATCATGTAAGGGATAGATCCTCGCTTAATGATATTCGGGGTGGGATTCAGGGTAGGAGGAAATGATGGATTACGAGCCAACAACATATCCAAAGCGCGCTCTTTCGAAAAAGAAAGGGCTGCAGAAGAAAACCAAGATAATGCTATCGATTCTGCTCGCCTTCCTGCTGGCGGGAAGCTTGGGCTTTGTCTATAAAAAACAGATCAGCCTCTTTCTGTTCGATACCTTTGCAGCCAAGGACATCAAGGAGAAGCTGGACGAGTCCTATGAAGCCGTAGGTCATGAACCCGATCCAGAAGAAGAGGTATCGAGCACGGAGCCGTTCTCTGTGCTGCTGCTAGGTGTTGATCCGCGCGGCAATGAGCGCGGACGTTCGGATTCGATGATCGTGGCAGTCGTGCGGCCGAAGGATAATCGGCTGCTGCTTGTCTCTGTTCCGCGGGATACGTATACGGAGATTATTGGGTATGGTACGACGACAAAGATCAATGCCGCTTACTCCTATGGCGGGGCCAAGATGAGCATCGATACGGTTGAGCATCTGCTGCAAAATGACATCCACTATTATGCGACGATTAACTTCAATGGCCTCAAGGATGTTGTCGATGCAATCGGCGGCGTCGAGCTGCCCATTACAAGCGTGATAGAGAACAAGCTCGCTTCCCATGAGAAGCTGCGCATCGAACCGAACAAGCCGATCTATGACGGCAAGGATGCTCTAAGCTATGTACGCTATAGGGAGGATTCAGATGAGAATCGAACAGAGCGGCAGCGTATCTTCCTTCGCGCCTTTATGAATGAACTGTTCAAGCTTAAAAATGTATCCAAGGTGCCAGAGCTCATCGATATTGCGGGCGACAACTTTACGACCAATATGAAGTCGGATCTAATTCTGTCTCTCGCCAAGGAATTCTTCATGAAGGATTCCCTGCCCACCATCACCAACTATATGCTGCATGGAGAAGGCTTCCGTACAGATGCGTGGTATTATGCGATTGATCCAGAGGATCTAACGTATACGCAGCAGTTGATCGCGAACTGGCTGGATGACGACATCACCGCTCAAGAGCTGATTCGTCCTGATCTGCGTAAGTGATAACACTAGCTAACGAGGGCTTGCTGGAAGCTTCTTCAACAGCAAGCCAGGGCTAGCACCCACGAGGTCGCATCGTAAAAATGAAAACAAAAAAGAACTCGGAGTCTTCCCTCCAAGTTCATCACCAGAAGCTGCAGCGTAATGACGGGTTCACTTGACTTAGCAAGCTAATGAAGCTAATAAATCGCTATTGGGCCATGAGGACCTCTGAGAATATCTATTTTCGTTTCAAAAATATCGGTCAAGATTTTCGGTTGCATAATCTCTTCTACGGTTCCAAAAGCGGCAATTTGCCCATCTTTCATCGCACAAATTCGATCCGAATATTTGGCTGCAAAATTAATATCATGCATAACCGTCAGAATGGTTCTTCCAAATTCATTCGCAGCATGTCTCAAATGCTCCATCATTTGAACAGAACGAGCAATATCAAGATTGTTCAGAGGTTCGTCCAAAAGTACATATTCCGTTTCTTGGCACAACACCATCGCAACATAGGCCCTTTGCCTTTGCCCACCTGACAGCTCATCTAAATAGCGATTTTCCAGATCAGTCAAGTCCAAAAAATCGATGTATTTCGAAATAATAGCCTCATCCTCTTTCGTTAGTCTTCCTTTTGAATAAGGAAAACGCCCAAATCCAGCTAGCTGCCTAACCGTAAGCCTCGTTACAAAATGATTCTCTTGGCGCAAGATGGTCACAATTTTGGCTAAGTCTTTTGATTTAGATTCAGACACATTCATATTCGCCACCATAATCTGACCTTCATCGAGATCCAGAAGCCTGCCAATCATCATAAGGGTCGTAGATTTGCCAGCACCATTTGGTCCAATTAAAGAAGTAAAGCCTGCTTTGGGTATTTCAATATCCAAAGGTCCGATCTTGACCTTATCCGTATACAACTTTCTCACATTATCAATCTTTATCATAGAGACCTCTTCCTTAAAATCACAATTAAGAATATGATTCCACCGAATAACTCAATAATAACGGAGACTACAGCTTGAGAATCGAATACATGATACATTAAAAAGTATGCGGTCGTTAGTATACAGAATCCTATAGCAAGAGCCATTGCAAAAATATATCGGTGATCATAGGTTTGCGCCGCTTGATAACTTAAAGTTGCAACTAAAAATCCATAGAAAGTAAGTGGTCCAACTAAAGCCGTTGAAATGGACATCAGAACAGCAACTAATACGAGGGTATAAATGATACTAGGTTGATATTTAACGCCAAAAGAAGTAGCGACATCTTTTCCAAGTGACAATACATTTAATTTCTTCGAATAAGCAAAAATTAGGATTGCTATGACGATTACCATTGGAATGACAATGGGAAAATACTGCGCATCTGCATTATTGACAGAGCCAAATAATCTTGCTTGCAGAAGATCGAACTCAGATGGCGCAAGAAGTCTTCTCATAAATGTCGACACAGCATTCAGCCCGGTTCCAATAATAATTCCAACCAGAAGCATAAGTTGCAGATTGCCATACTTTCCAGAAAGCAGCCACCCATACAGGATCAAGCTCATCAAGACCATAACCGTAACTTGAAATAGAAATGACCCTACACCCGTAAAATTGACCAGTGCACCAGCACCAAAGAAAAACATTGTACTCGTATGAATGGTTGAGTAAAGGGATTCAAAGCCTAAAAGTGAAGGCGTTATAATCCTATTATTCGTAATCGATTGAAAAGCAACGGTTGACAAGCTGTGACAAATGGCAACAATAATCATTGCAACCACAGCTACGATCCTTCTCATCACAACGGGGATAAAAGATGGTGAATCTACCGGAACGGGATTGTTATACACTAAAAGTCCGTATGAAGAAAGAACACCCAGAACAATCAATGATGAGAGCACAATCCAATAACGTTTTTCATCTTTTTTAGAACGAAAAGCTCTAGCGGATCTATTTTCAATAGGAGGGCTAGAATCGATTTCCACATTTTCTTGATGTCTATAATTCAATGCGTTCATCTTAGCCTCCTTGGTTTTCTTTGTCTCAATAAAATAGTAATAAATACGACTGCTCCCACTGTTCCAAGTATTAAGGAGACAGGCACTTCAAAAGGCATAATAATGGTTCGAGAAATGATGTCGCAAAGCGTGATTGTACTCATTCCGATCACACATACCCAAGGCAAATTACTTCTAAGATCGTCTCCTCTAAACATGGAAACAATATTGGGCACAATTAAGCCTAAAAAAGGCAGGTTTCCAATAACAGCTGCAACAATTCCAACTGCAACAGCAATAAGCCCATTAGCCAAAAGTATGATTCTATTATAATTTACACCAAGATTTGTTGCTACATCTTCTCCTAGTCCAGCTAAAGTCAATCGATTCGCATAAATAAAAATAAGAAAAGTAATGATGACAATGATCCATAAGTATTCATATCTTCCAACTTGAACAGCCGCAAAAGAACCTACAAACCAACTTTCAATAATTTGCGTCATTTGAAAAAAGAGTCCCATAAAAGTGGAAATAGCAGAAATGACTGCTCCAAGCATCAGTCCAATGATAGGGACAATTAAAGACGAACGAAGCCTGACTCTTCTTAAGAATAAAAAGAAAATCATCGTTCCTATAAAAGAAAAAAGGATGGCACCCGTCATTCTAAGAACTAAAGATGGTGCAGGGACAAATAAATAAACGACGAGCAGTCCCAACCCTGCCCATTCAATCGTTCCTGTTGTGGTAGGCTCAACAAAACGATTCTGAGTAGTAAGTTGCATGACGAGTCCTGCCATTGCCATGGCGGCTCCGGTTAGCATTAGTGCCACTGTTCTTGGAACACGAGTGATGAAAAACATTTCCATTCCATCTTCTTGCCCACGTATATCATATACTCCAGTAAACAGGGATATAATCCCTAACATAATGACAACGATAATGGCTAGTATGAAAGGTTTTGTCCATATTTTATTGTGGTTGCAAAACTGGGGTTGAGAATTATTCTCAACCCCGGTAATAACATTTTTCGGCACTATGTTGTACTCCTTTTCACTACTTAGCTAAGGATTCGGCAATGCTTTCAAATATTTCGATAAAAGTTTGAATGGATTCATTTGTGTAGGTATCATTTGGTGCATAAACGATCTTCCCTTCAACAACAGCCGTTGTTTTCTGAAGAGCTGGGGAACGATCAACGACATCTTGAGCAGGAACTTTCTCATCTGTAGAATTTATTGCTGCATCACGATCTAGTACGAACAGCCAATCAGGATTGCTTTGTGCAATAGCTTCAACAGAAATCTCATCACCTTGGTGATTGGTAGAAGTGCCGTCAACTTCTAATGCCGGAGTCCATCCAAAAATATCATACATGGGTCCCCAAACACGTCCAGAGTGAGGAGCTGAAAAACCAATATTTCCTCCGGAAACGATAATACTCATCACTTTATCTTTTCCATTATAGGCAGACTTGGCTTTTTCGATAGCTTGATCAAAGTCAGCTGCCAATTGTTTAGCCTCTTCATTTTTATCAAAAATTTGACCCAAAGTAAGTGTGGAATCTTTAAGTCCTTTTACTAAATTTTCTCCCGGTGTACTAGCTTCCTTAGATACATCAAAATTAAGATCAATAACCGCTGCATTCGGTACTAATTTCTTGATATCTTCATAATAGCTTGCAAATCGTTGACCGACAATGACTAATTCTGGGTCTACAGCTGCAATAATTTCAAGTTTGGGTTCACCATGGTTCCCGATATCTTGAACTTTTTCATTCGCTACATATGGTGAATCCGCAGGCATTACACCCTTTGGAACAGCCGCTAACTCAATATCCCAATTCGCTAACGTTTCAAACGTTCTATTATCCAAAGCAACTACATTCTTAGGATTAACAGGAACCTTAACCGTTCCATGAGCATCGGTGATTTCAACCGTTGCAACTTCAGTAGAATCGTTTGCTTTTCCAGTCGTTTCCGCTTTGCCAGCTTCATTACTTGAATTCGAACAAGCTGCCAGCATCAAAACTAAAATTGCCATAAAGACCGTAACTTTAAACTTCCTCATTTCTTATACCTCTCCCCATATATATGCGTTATAGTCAAGCAGATTATTAAATTGATGAAGTCAATGATAATGATTATCATCTTCAATTTTCTACTCAATTATAGCAGGTCGAAAAATATTATCAACCCCAATTTCCACTAAACTATATAAAATTCTGTTAAATAGCTTTTATAATTCTCTAATCTAAAATCTATAAGGCATTACAAGTTCGTCTGTGGTCAGGTTCGCTTACTCGGTCCATTGATCCAGCAATGCTGGAATACCTTCTAGTAAAAGCTGATTGTACACTTCACATATATCATCAATGTCAACCGTATTCCCACGTAAAAGTACCTGCATCACGATGCCATCTATTGACCCAATCAACAATGAAGCAAGTGCTTTATTATAACGGGTTGGCTGCTTTTCATATATACGCTGCAATAATTCCTCCACATGCCCAATCCAACTTTGGTATTTATCTCCAAATTTGCGCAGTATCTCTTCATTTCCAAGTATCGCCTCCTGTGCAAGGTAGAATTGGATTCGATTCTCATCTATTTTATTAAATCGCTTTTTCAAATCCTTCCCAATCTGTTCAATCGCTTCTTCTCGATTATATTTCCCTTGCTTCGTCTCCTGTGCCATGCGTGTAGAAACAGATAGACTCCGATCCATAGCATCATATAAAATTTCTTCTTTGCTTTTGTAATGATGATACAGTGCCCCAGTGCTTAGCCCAGCCTCATCTGCAATTTTGCGCATCGTTGTACCTGCAATCCCTACTCGAGAGATGACGCGATTTGTTGCATTAATAATGCGAAGTTTTTTCTTTTCTATCATCATTTTCTCTCCTATTCTTATCATTTCTGTACATGTCAATAATCGCGAAAAAATATTATTCCAATTGAGATGCTGTGACAACGTATACGTACTGAGACAAACAACGAGTGTCTGCAAGAAAACTTATAAAAATTCTCTTTTTAAAAGGTTACCTAGTCTACATTTTTTTGTGTGTGTCAAACCACACAGACATCAAAACTCATATCTGGATACAATAAAACCGAACAGTTGTTATGTTTTTGTTTGCACAACTGTTGTACATACACCCAGCATCGTTAAGTCAGTACAAAAAGCTTTACCACCACAAGGAGGGTACCTCATGGATATTCCAGTATGGCAGTACTGCATTAGCATGATCGGTTATATCATATTGCTTCTTGTTATTGTAGGAATAATGCGTAAGCATTATAAGTTTGCACATTGGTTCTGGATTGCCTCTTTGCTAACCTTCCCATTATGGCTCATGGGCGGGGTAGAAGGATGGTTTCGTTGGGCCAAAATATTAAGCGTAATTTTGCCTACGATTTTTGTTGGATTTATTCGAATCGCCAACTATGAGAAACGAGAAGGCCGCTTCTGGAGTTCCTTGCAAAAAGACTGGGTACTATGGTTTGTGTACGGTGTTCTGTTCCTTAACATTATGGAAGCTACCATTAAAGACTTCACAATGGGAAATATGTTTAACGCACTAACGGGATTTTTATTATGCGTCACCATTCCATTCGCTCCTAAATACTGGGAAATTTCAAATAAAAAGCACGGCGATCTAATCGCCTATACAACTGTCGGTTGGAACTTCTTGTACACAACTTGGAATGCTGCTTTCGTATATGCGGAAACTCCGCAGTTCTTTGCCAGCTCAATATGCATCCTTCTTGCGGCTGAGCTATATCCGATTATTAAACGCCGCCCAGAACTATATATTATTGCCCGGGTGTACACACTGGCAGCACATTTGCTATTGCGTGCGTGCTTCGTAAACCTGTTCCCGACACTAATGGATTCTACCACATGGTATAACGCAGATGTTATGAACTACTGGGGTATGATCAACTTTGCTCTCATTGTTCCATTCGTATTTTGGCATATGTGGCAGCTGCATACGGGAAAAGCCGAAGTCAGCTTCCGACGCGGTCGCACGGAGCTTAACTAGCTCCTTGTCAGAATAAGAACTAGCATAAAACGAACATACCTATAAAGGACAAAAACAGTGCAACACACGCTGCAAGACTTGCATCCAGCAAGCCCAAGTTATCCAAAAAAGAAGCCCAGCGCCAATCGGCACTGGGCTTCAATCAAGTTAGGGTTTAATCGTGAATATAAAAAGCAACTCTTAAGGAACGAGCACCCATACACTGGATGTGCTTGGCTTCTCGCCCTTTGTCCACCACTTCGCTCTGTACTGCTTGCCTTCGAAGCCGACAACATCGCCGCCAACATAGGCACGATCGCTGCTCCACTCCAGCGTAACATTGCTTACGAGCTTCCAAGCCTCGGACTTGTCCGGCTGATTGCCTTGTGTCCACCACTTGGCTTCATACGTCACGCCATTGTAATCTGCGCGGTCTCCAGCAAGATAAACTTTCGTCTTATCCCAAGCTGGATATTCGCCTGGCGCTTGTCCTTCCTTCGTAGTGACACGAATTGCCGCACTTGCGTTCGAACGATTGCCCGCTCCATCTACAGCAACGATGGTATAGCTGTAAGTGGTTGCTTGCGTCAAGCCTTCATCCATATGCGAGTTCGTTGTGGAAGAGCCGACGAGCTTGCCGTCGCGGTAAATATCATACTTTACAACGCCAACATTATCCGAGGAAGCCTTCCACATCAAGTGAATGCCTGTTTCCATCGGATGGCCAACGACATTAGTCGGAACAGATGGCGCTTCATGATCTACAACCGTACCCTTCGTTGTAACAATCAGTGGTGCGCTTGCCCCAGAGCGACTGTTCGCTTGGTCAACAGCGACAACCGTGTACGTATAGGCAGTTGAAGGCTTCAAGCTGCTATCTGTATAGGATGGAGCTGTTGATGTGCCCACTTTAGTGCCGTTGCGGAAGATTTCATAGTGTTTGATGCCTTGAGATGCGGAAGAAGGCAACCAGCTAAGGGTAACGCTCTTGTCCGTCTGAGATGGAGAAATGAGTTGAGTTGGAACAGTAGGTGGCTGAACTTGTCCGCCATTGCGAAGATTAAGATCGACTACTTGGTAGAACGCATTTGGTGTATCTGCAATCTCCCATACGCCGAGCAAGACGTGATAGCCTGTGCGATCAGCAGGGATCGTGATTTCATGTGAGGTGCTCTTGTCTGGTTTCTTGCCGCCATCTTCAATCTTTGCGATCAATTCAAGATCAGAACGCTTAAGCGGCTGGCTCGGGTCCCAATCTTTTTTCGTAATATAGTACTTCCATTCCTTTGTACTGTGTGGTGCAGTCAAATACCAAGTAAACGTATTTTTACCTGTATTCATGTCGACTTTTTTCCAACGAGTTGGGGTCTGCTCATCCAGTTCCAAGAAGATCCCACCGCTCGCGAGCTTGCCATCTGCCGGTCCTTCGTCAGGGAAGTTCCCTTTCGTCTCCACGCTTTGCGGCTCGTATTGGACCGCTCCACAGCCTTTATTCTGCTGAAGCTTGCATAGATAAGCACGGCTTGCTGGTGCTTCTATGTAGCCGTGTGCAGATGCGGTGTCCGCAAATGCCAATGTTCCTGCTGCTCCAAGTGCCAGAACGCCAAAAGCAAACAGCGTCTTGGTCGATTGCAGCCAGTTGATTTTTGGTGCACGCCATTGAATCATTTGTTATCGTTTCCTCCCTATACCTTATATCTAGCGTATGGTAACGCCGACTCCATGCCAGAATGCCTTCTGCAGTAAGGCAAGTCACAGCAGAGCCATTTTCATCATAAGGAAATGAGAAAGGTTTTGTTAAGGGGCGAGATACCTAGTGATATATATCATATGTTCATATTCTTATATATAACACCCAAAAAGATAAACGCTATAACTTATGACCCGAGGCATACAAAAAAGCGTCTTTTTGCGAGTTTATTCGCATTTTACGGATTCAGAGCCGTAAAAATCTGCGATCCCAGTTCGAAACTCCTATAGGCCATGATGGATATTTATTCCTGTATAATATAAGCGATTTAATTCTTTGAGCCTAGATAAACAATTCTAATTTGAATAGATAGAACTATACCTGGCAGGTATGATTTCTAGCAAACTTCATCCATTGCCTATGCGTTATTGCAAAATTGAAGAAAGAAGTAGTCAAATAAACAAGCAGCCAAGGAGCATCGCGCGTAATCTATAGTAATTCCGAATAAAGGAGCTGTGAATCATGAAGCGTAATTCCAATATGCCGAATTCATCTATGGGTAGCATGGGAAATATGGGGGCTATGGGTAATATGGGCAGCAATGCAATGTACCCTTCCAGCGTGAGCCCTGCTGCAAAGGGCGGTGCCAACCTTGGCCCGAATGCAATTAGCCCATACAGCATGGGAGGCAATATGGGTCCTAGCATGGTGAGTCCTGCTGCAACTGGAGGCATGCCAGATCAGTTAAGCCCTATCGTAGCGCCATCGCAAACGATCTACAAGAACTTCTACCATACGGCCACTCAACCTATTGTACACCCTGTCAACATCGTGAATCAGCATCATACTGTGCCTGTTCCAAAGCACGTCTGTGTGTACAACGAAACAGATGTTAACTGTGGATGCGGCGTGCGCGGGAAGGGCAAAGCACGCGCGAAGTCCAAAGGACGCGGTAAAGTACAAGCGAAGACGAGCAAAAAGCGCAGCGGCCGCCGCTAAATCCTAGCAACAATAACGATGCACATGTTTAGGCGCCAAACAACCTCCAATTGCTGGCTGAATCCAGCAGTTGGAGGTTGTTCACTTCTTGCTGGTGCTCTTCTTGACGTGAATGATGAAGCATGCTGCACCCTCATTTACTCCCATTTCTCGATCTGCACAGCGAGATTCGCTGAAGACACGAGACCCTTTTGCAATAGCGAGCTTGGTACACTGCGATTAAATTGGCGGATCTGGTCATTCAGCGCCTCGATCTCCTGATCACTCACAAGGTCGCGTCCTGCTTCCTGCTTCGCTAACAGCCGCCTCATTTCCTTGGCAATCTCTCGCTGGAGCTCCAGCCAAGGTGGCATGATCCTCGCTTCATGCATGACATGGCTGAGCACATCGCCCTCTTTAAGCTTTAAAGGTTTCCCCTTGCCCGGCAGATCATCGAAGCCGCCTTTTTTCGCAAATTCATCAACAATGCTGTCCATCACCTTCTCATGGTTCCTTGCACTGTAGAAAACTTGCTGGGCCGCTTCTGCATTACCTGTTCGCTCTTTGCTGCGATCATTGTCCTCTTGCTTCGAAGTCATCTTCAATCCAAGCCCCCTTAATAGCAGCTGCAGTAATAAAATTCAACCTGACCATTTTCCATATACAGGATAATTATAGTATATCGAATGTGCTCCTTTATTTCGATACAAGCAGGATCATTAATACTTCAATTCCAGCTCTTTGCCGTTCTGATCATAGAAGCTCAAGCTGGTCGCTTCGGCGCGCTGCGTACCGTTGATTGGCGTCAAGGTTAGAAAATAAGGAGCTTCAGGATCAAGCTTAATATCATAGTTCAGATGCTCGATCTTCGCATCGATCCGCGCGACTTGCTGCTCATTTTTGCCTGCAACGAGCAAATACAGTCCTTCACTCGTCTCAATAATCGATTGGCGGACAGGCTTGCTACCATGACCAATCACTTCAACCGCGTATTTGCCGTTCTTGCCTTGCACAAACTCGCCCATTCCCAGTGTCTTGTCAGTCTCAAACAGCACAAACCAGCGATCCCCGCTCTTTACCTGCTCACGAATATCAATCGGCTGCTCCAAACGATCTTCCATCACCGCTTCAATAGACGGAAGCGAATCCTCAATCGTATATTTCTCTGGCGTCGTCTGATAGAGGAAGATTCCAATTCCTGCTAGAATGAGAATAAAAATGATCCAGAACCATTTCTTCATGATGCTCTCCTTCACTGCTTCGCTAATTTTCATTTTCTCTTATGGATGGATAGACAGCATTAGATAACCAGCATGCTGTTATCTTATAATCTCTTATTATACTGCATGCGCCTAGTCATCAACAAAGGGTAGGTGTATCTTCTCTATGAGGAATGTTGATAAAGAGAAACTCCACGTAAAAAAAGAAGCGGCACACGAATGGCCGCTCCAACAACTGCTTAAATCCTCATCACGCTTTTTATGGCGTTTCGATAAGCTTGCTTCATTTATGAAGATACAAATGATTACGACGAGCGGTCAATTGATTGGCGCTTCGCCTTGCCGCGAGGACTTGGAGATGCGTTGTCTCCAAACTGCTCCAAGCTTGATGGTGAACCAGCCGGCCCTCGGTTCTTCGGACGATTGTTGCGGCCTCCCATTAGCAATCACCTCCCGTATATAACATCCCCGGGAATCGATTGGCTCATGTAAGCGGGACGCATCCAATTACCCTCTCGCTTGGAGTGCGCGCTCCAGACGCGCCAGCGTCTCTTCCACATTGCTGCGCTGTGTCCCTAGATTCATGCGTTCAAAGCCTGCTCCCTCTTCGCCAAAGGTATACCCCTCGCTGAACCAGATATTCGCTTGTTCCAGCATAAAGCCCTCAAGCTCCTTGCCGTTAAGACCAAGCGCACGGCAATCAATCCACTTCAAGTATGTGCCTTCCAATGGGAAGGTTGTTAATTGCGGAAGCTTGTCTGCAATAAATTGATCCACAAGCGCATTGTTGGCTTCAATATATTGCAGCACCTCATTGAACCATGTCTCGCCTTCATTATAGGCTGCAATAGTCGCTTCAATCGCACCGATATCGATATCACTCACACCTGTACTTTCCACTACCGAGCGGAAGGCTTGGCGCAGTGCTTTATTTTCAATGAAGATGTTGCCCATTTTAAATCCTGGGATACTAAAGGTCTTCGATGGCGACGTTGCTGTAATGGTAATACCGGAGATATCCGGCGACAACGAAGCAATCGGCGTATAGGTGCTGCCGCTTAACACGATGTCATGATGAATATCATCTGAGAAGATCTTAACCTGATGCTTTAAGCACAGCTCCCCAATCTTCGCAAGTTCTTCTCTTGTCCAGACGCGCCCAACGGGATTATGCGGATTGCACAGGAAAAACAGCTTGACTTCAGGATCACGAAGCTGTGCCTCAAGGTCGTCGAAGTCCATTTGGAACTGACCATCAACGAGCTTAATGGGACTCGGAACGGCAATGCCGCCGTTCTGCTCAATCATCCGCTTGAATGGCGGATAGACAGGAGGCTGATACACTACTTTCTCACCTGGAGAAATAACAGCGCGCACAGCAAATCCCATTGCAGTAACAACACCCGGCGTCGTTGTGATCCACTCCGCCTTCGTATCCCATTGATGGCGTCGCTTCATCCAATCGGTCACGGCGTCATAGTACCGTGCTGTCTTGCCCGTATAGCCGTAGGAGGGCTGCTCCATGCGCTTTAGGAGTGAAGCACGAATCGGCTCAGCCGCCGGGAAGTCCATATCGGCTACCCACATCGGAATTGCGCCTTGTTGACGCGGCTCTCTTGGGTGCATTTTCTCTGCATCTAATTGTGCTCGATCCAATTGCGTATTCAGATTGCTCATTCGTTAGCTCCTTTTCAGAACAAGATTAGTTTCCTCTATAGCTATTATAGTAAACCATTTTGCTCCTGCCAAAAAGTACAAATTCTCTTTTTTGTACTTCGTGGGTCGACAAGGCCTCATCTATAAGGAAACGACCTGCAGCATCGTCTGGAATCTTCCAGCCGCGAGCAGGTCCTTGTCCTTTAGGGATATGAACATTCGCTGGTTCTATGTGAAAACAATGTTAAGCATTGAGTATGTCATCAATCTCTTGAAGCTCCTCATCATCAAATCGAAGGTTATCGATAGCCTTCACATTCTCTTCGATCTGGCTCACACGGCTCGCGCCAATAAGCGCAGAGGTCACCCTGCCTCTTCGAAGCACCCAAGCCAAGGCAAGCTGCGATAAGGACTGTCCACGGCGATGTGCAATAGTGTTCAGCTGGCGAACCATGTGCAGCGTCTCCTCATTCACATCCTTCTCCTGCAGGAACCCGGTTACTTTGTGTGCTCTTGAATCCTCTGGAATGCCGTTCAGATAACGGCCTGTTAGCAAGCCTTGCTGCAGCGGCGAAAAGGCAATACAGCCTGCACCGTGCTCTTCTAATACATCAAGCAGTCCATCTTGCTCTACCCAACGATTGAGCATGGAATAGGATGGCTGATGAATGAGCATGCGGACATTCATTTCTTTTAGAATCTTGATCGCTCTCTTGGTATCCGCCGCGGAGTAATTGGATACACCTACATAAAGCGCCTTGCCTGAGCGCACAATCTGTGCAAGAGCATCCATCGTTTCCTCAAGCGGAGTGTCCGGATCTGGACGATGATGATAAAAGATATCGACATAATCAAGTCCCATTCGTTTCAGGCTTTGATCAAGACTTGAGATCAGATACTTTTTGGAACCCCACTCGCCGTAAGGCCCTTCCCACATGTAATAGCCTGCCTTCGTCGAGATCACCATTTGATCACGGTAAGCACGAAAATCCGTTGCCAGCACCCTGCCGAACATCTCTTCAGCAGATCCCGGCGGCGGTCCATAATTGTTTGCAAGATCAAAGTGGGTAATGCCAAGATCAAACGCGCGGTGCACCATGGCACGTCCATTCTCAAACGAATCGACACCGCCAAAATTGTGCCAAAGCCCAAGCGTAATTGCTGGAAGCTTCAAGCCGGATTGACCACAGCGATTGTACACCATGGATTCGTAACGCTTCGGGTTCGCTATGTATTCCATCGTATCCTCTCCTCTCGTGAAGGGCGCATGATTGCTCATGCATAATGGCGTTTCTTTCCTGCATAAACACGGGTTCATTATATAGCAATTCAAACAAAAAATCATCTTGCAAGTTTGAAAAGATGAATGCCTGTCCCAGAAAGCGAACACCAATCTTATACACGGATACGTAAAGCGTTCGTAGCCTATCCTATAACCACTTCGGCTTAACCGATGTGCCCGCATCAAGCATATGCCGAAGCCAATATTGAAAAGGGGGATTTGATCGATGTCCATTCCAAAGAATCGTCGTGAAAATGCAAACAAAATTCGCAAGCAGACGCAGCGGCCTTCACATGGAAGAGTAAAGTCCTTCAAAGAGCTTGCAGAGGAGTAACGGCGGCTTGGATAGGCGCAGGCATTGCTTGCGTCTTCTCCCCTTATCTTTCTCATCAAGTTTAGTTTGTTCACCATGAATCTCCTTATGCATGGAGAAATGAACAAACACCGCTCCAAGGAAATCATACTTGTCCGAGGAACGGTGTTAGTTGTTGATATTGGTGCAATGATGCTAATGCTGCTTGTCTTAAGCCCCTTTCCCGTTAGCACGCATACGCAGCTTCATCAGCTCGACGACCACAAGCGGAACGATTGACAGCAGTGTTACGATCAGCCAATGAACGGCGCTTAACGACACAAGCTGGAATATGCTCATCATGCCTGGAATCACCGCCACACCAAAAATAATGAAAATGGACAGCATCGCACACCAGAACAAAGGGAGGTTGGACATAAAGCCGATCGAAAATATTGATTGTGTATTGCTGCGCACATTGAAAATATGAACAACGGATGACCAGCCCAAAATAACGAACGCCATCGTCTGGCCAACCTCATGCGATGCGGCTATATGGTCGGATACGGTTACGAACTTGCCTACATAGAATCCAGCTAGAGTCAGGATCGTATATAGACCCGCTTGCAGCGCAATTTTTTTGCCAAGACCATTAGAAAAGATGCCTGCCTGTTTAGGAATTGGCTTTTGACGCATGGCATCTGGCTCCATCTTCTCACGACTCAAGCAGAAGCCAGGGATTCCATCAGCCACTACGTTGATCAATAAGAGCTGAATCGCGATGACCGGCAGTCCCCAGCCAAGCGCTACCGCAATAATCATGATTAGAATTTCGGAAAAATTACAGCTTAACAAGAAGTAAAGCGTCTTGCGAATATTCTCGTATACTCTTCTGCCTTCCGCAACAGCGTCTACGATCGTCGCAAAGTTGTCATCGGTCAGCACCATATCGGATGCGCTCTTGGCTACATCGGTTCCCGTAATGCCCATCGCGGTTCCTACATCTGCTGCCTTCAGCGCAGGAGCATCGTTAACGCCGTCACCTGTCATGGCCACAACTTCGCCGTTCGCCTGCCAAGCTTGGACAATGCGAATCTTATCCTCGGGAGAGACTCGGCCATACACCGAGATATCGCGAACCTTTTGCTTGAGCTCCTCATCCGACATGCGCTCAAGCTCCGCTCCAGAGATCGCAAGATCCTCCTCTTCGAGAATGCCAATCTCGCGTGCGATTGCTGATGCGGTTGCCATGTGGTCACCCGTAATCATGACCGTCTTGATGCCGGCAGCCTTGGCAGCCTGAACAGCTGCTTTGCTCTCTGGACGCGGAGGATCAATCATCCCGACTAATCCCGCGAAGCGAAGGCCCTGCTCCAGCTCAGCTGCATCCAGCTGCTCAGGGAGCTCATCATAACGCTTGTAGCCTAATGCAAGAACGCGAAGCGCCTGCTCTGCAAACTGATCATGGATGTGATTCGCTTCTGCCTGATGCTCATGCGTGCACGCTGCATGAGGGTCCAGCGGGATGCGATCAAAAGCTCCCTTCGTAATCGAAATATAGCCTTCCTCTGTGCGATGAACCGTCGTCATCAGCTTGCGCGAGGAATCGAATGGCAGCTCATGCACGCGAGGATATTTCGCCTCAAGCTGTGACTTGTTCATTCCTTTTGCTTGAAGCAAGCGAATAATCGCGGTCTCGGTTGGGTCCCCGATGATCGTTTCTTCCCCCTGGTTCTTTTCAATAGAGGCATTGCTTGCCAAGCTAAACAGCTTGAGCAGCTCTGTTTCCGTATCAAGAAAAGCATCCGTATCTGCCTTTGGCTTATGAGACACAGCCCATATTTGCTTAATCGTCATTTGGTTCTGCGTCAGCGTGCCGGTCTTGTCCGAGCAGATCACCGATGCGCTTCCCAGCGCCTCCACTGCAGGAATACGACGAATGATCGCATTTTTGCGCACCATATTTTGAATGCCAAAGGCGAGCGTCACCGTCACGATGACCGGCAATGTCTCAGGAACCGCTGCTACGGCCAAGGACACCGCCGTCATGAGCATGTCCATGATGGTCTCTCCATGGTACATTCCAATGCCGAAGATGATCGCGCCAGCCGCAACAGCTACGACGCTTAGCTTCTTGCCAAGCTCAATCAGACGCTGCTGCAGAGGCGTCTTGGACTTCTTCGTGTTGTTGAGAAGCGCCGCAATCTTCCCCATCTCTGTCTCCATCCCTGTTGCTACAACTACGGCCCTGCCGCGGCCGTTTGTCACTAAGCAGCCCGAGAAGAGCATATTGAATCGATCACCTAATGGGGCGGATTCCTTCACTTCTGCGCGTGCATTTTTCTCGGATGGAACACTTTCTCCTGTCAAAGCCGACTCCTCAACGAGGAGGTTCGCGCTCTCGATCAGGCGAGCGTCCGCAGGAATCAAGTCCCCTGCCTCCACTACGATGATATCCCCCGGAACAAGCTCTTTTGAATGAAGCGGCTGCAAGACTCCTTCTCGTATCACCTTCGCTGTCGGCGTATTCATGTTTTTCAGCGCATCCAGCGCCTTCTCCGCACTCAGCTCCTGTCGAATACCAAGCACAGCATTCAGGGCTACGATTGCAATAATGACCAATGGTTCGGCATAGCCGTGGCCTTCTGATATCGCCAGATAGGCCGATATGACCGCAGCAATGATCAGAATAATCGTCGTTACCTCTGAGAGCTGATGCATGAGCTTAGCCCCAATGCCTTCTTTTTTCTCTTCTTCGAATTCATTGAAGCCCTTCTGTCGCAGCAGCTCAGCAGCCTGTTCATTCCTCAAGCCCTTCTCTTGATCTGTTCCTAATGCCTTAAAGATATCCTCCAGTGTTCTCTCCATCCATTTCATCACATGCACCTCGCTTTATTTGATTTCTATCGTCCCCACAGTCGAATCAACATCTCAACCAGCAGCTCCTTCTTCATTTCCAGCCGCACGGGCTGTTCATAGCTCTCGGCCTTCATCTTCTCTAAGATGATGGTCATCAGCACACTGTTGGCAATCATGGCGATTGCTTTGATCTCCTCTTCAGGCATCGATTGATCCGCCATTCCTGCCAGCTCCTTCTCCAGTTCCTCCGTCATGTATTCGAATACAGAAGGGTTCATGAACTGAAGCTCCCTGCTCCCCTTTTCCTTAATCGTTAGCAGGAAGAAGGCCCGATGACTTTCGTAGATGTCATGAATAAAATCAATCTTCGCCAGCAGCAGTTCCCGTATGTGGTCATGATCGGTATGAAAGAATCGATCGACCTTTGTTTTGACCTGATTCATTTGCTCAGCGAGCGCCTCATGAATCAGTTCGTCCTTACCCTTAAAGTGCTTGAATATCGTCGCTTCGTTCACTTGCGCTTCCTTTGCAATACACTTTGTCGTTGTTCCCTTGAATCCGTGCTTAGCCATATGCTCTAGCGCAGCACACATCATTTTTTCTCTTGTTGTTTCTTTCATGGAGATCCTCCTTTCTCAAAATAAACAAGCAAGTACTTACTTGATTTTAGCTTACGGAATAGTACCCGCTGTTCCTATATGCTGAATCACACTGGAAAAACATACATCTGCTCCTCCATAACCGAGAATATATCGGGCAAATGCGCATCTTTGTGCCCTTATAGCCTGATATACAGGCTAATCCCTTGTAAATTCATATAATGCCATTATTAAGAAAGGAGGATGAACTACCTATGGCCATTTTAGTGGATGAGCAGGTGTCACAGGGAGAAAGCGAATTAGGGGTACTGGATATTCCAATTACAAGCACGCCAGAATTGTTTGGAACACTGGGGCTTGATACAAGCAGTGCAGGACCTAATCTGCGGATAGAGTTCAACTACACGCTGCAATATAGCTTTGTACGCACAGCTTCGGTATTGATTAGCGTTTATCGAGGGGAAGGCATGGATGCTGTTCTTGTTTACCAAACAGAGCAAACGATTCCTGCACCAAGCTCCAAAGGAAATCACACCGTGTATCGTGTGCCGATCACAGCGACTGGTGTGGACTACCTTCCACCGAATACCGACTTTATCGTATATCAGGCCTTCGTATCGACTCCAGAGCACTGTAAGCATGCCAAGCTGAAAAGAATTGGACCAGAAAGCTTCGCTGCAAGAGCATACTCTGACTAAGCTTCGACCTCGGCTTTATCCCGTCCTTTCCTTCAGCCGCCTTTATACTCCAAACCTTCATGTACAGCTAAGTGCTCCTATGAGGCGCTTAGCTGTTTTTCATTTAAGGAACCTTTGAATGAGGACAAGCCATGATTGCATATATTGAGTTTGGTAATGCAATGGAGAGTGATTCTCAGGGAACCTATTTTTCACTTCATCTGGCCTTGAATTGACGAATGCGGATAGCAGCTTGTCTCGGTCAGTAGGTAGGATGGATGGGAGATAGACGATGGATACAGGCCGCTTTGGTCCTTTTTTACAATCAAAGTTTAAGCCTTTTGCACCTTGAAATCAGGACTCGCACCCTTTCTGTTCTTCGATAACAATAAATGATCACTATCATAAACGAAAACTATTATCAGCGCGATGTGCGAAAAAATATTTTGTTCACACAACTTTCACATTTTCATATATGATAGAATGAAGTTCATTACTCTTTCTTCTCTCCTTATGACCTCTACATGATCTAGCACTCAAAAGCCGCTTAAGTTCTTCATGTTATCGCCTGCGCATGCCCTATTTATCCACTAGCTCTAGTTATTCTCAATGGTATATAAGCTCTATTGGAGTTTATATAAATATGCTATAGAAAGGAGCGTAGGGTATTGTTGTGTTGCTCAGACAGTAAGCAATTGCTGTCCATCTCTCGCAGGGAAAGGAGCTGGCCAAACTTTTGGAACTCTGCTGGTCGTAGTTGAATCTGGGAACAAAGATTCCCCAAATCAAAGGAGGCTGTGATTATGTATGAACTGCGTTTGCAACACCCTTGGCTAACGAAGCTGCTGTATGGCAGCGGTATGCTGCTCGCTGCTTTGTTCTGTATGTTCTTGTTTGCTGACAAGGCGCTTGCCCATGGTTATATTGATTCTCCAGCAAGCCGTGCTTACTTGTGCAAGACAGGTGCGAATTCTGATTGCGGAGCGATCATCTACGAGCCTCAAAGCTTAGAAGCTCCCAAAGGCTTTCCACAAGCGGGTCCTGCGGATGGCAAGATCGCTAGTGCGGGCGGCGCATTCCCTAAGCTTGATGAGCAATCCGCTACTCGCTGGTCCAAAGTAAACATTTCTAGCGGTCCTATCACATTCCATTGGACGCTGACTGCCGCTCATGCCACAACAAGCTGGAAATACTATATAACGAAGCCGAACTGGAATCCAAACGCAGCGCTGACACGCGACTCCTTCGATCTTACACCTTTCTGCTCCGTTGATTATAACGGGAAGCGTCCTCCATTCTCCTATTCTGACAACTGTAATGTTCCTGCACGCTCCGGCTATCATGTGATTCTTGCCGTTTGGGAGATTGCTGATACTGCCAACGCCTTCTACAACGTTATCGATGTGAACTTCAGCGGCAGCAATCCTGTCGACACAGATCCGCCAACAGCTCCTACGAATCTCACCAGCACAGCAGTCACTTCCACAACGGTCTCTCTTGCTTGGAATGCTGCAACCGACAATGTAGGTGTAGCCGGTTATAAGATCTACAACGGCAGCACGCAAGTCGCTACTGTTCCAGCATCAACGCTTAATTATACGGTCACAGGTTTAACCGCTAATACTGCATACAGCTTTACGGTTAAGGCGCATGATGCCGCTGGCAACACTTCTTCCAACAGCAATACCTTGTCTGTAACGACATCGGCTCCTGTCGTTGACACCGAGGCGCCGACAGCGCCGACTGGGCTTCATGTAATGGGCACGCCAACGTCTACGAGCGTGAATCTCATGTGGAGCGCTTCGACAGATAATGTCGGCGTTACGGGATATCGCGTTTATCGCGGCAGCACCCTTGTCGCGACAGTATCTGGCAGCACTCTTGAGTACAACGTAACCGGGCTTACGCCTAGCACCTCTTACACATTCACGGTCAAAGCCATTGATGCCGCTGGCAATGTATCCGCAGACAGCAACAGCGTTAATGCAACAACTGCTGCTCCGCCAGCCATTCAAGCTTGGGCACCGAATGTATCCTATGCTGCTGGTACAAAAGTCACCTATAACGGCAACACGTATGAGTGCCGTCAAGCCCACACCTCTCTTGCTGGGTGGGAGCCTGCCAATGTACCTGCGCTGTGGCTGCTCGTATAGGACCATTCGCGCATGACATAAGCCCTTGTCGTCTTTTTGCGGCAAGGGCTTTAATTTTTTACACATTTTAACAAGAAAGTATTAATGCCATGTAATACTATGACAATTATCACACCCTAATATTTTTTTCTTGACAATAGTCGGGGGGCATGACTTAATATAAAGCTATACTTCCATATTTATAACTCCGATAACTTCATTACACAATCCGCTTAGATTGGAACAACGAGATAATACCACCTAATTTTCGTCCATCAGCTCATTTTTTCGTGTTTTTTATGTGCAACTTGTGACGCTGTAAGTATTTTTCATCTTGAACGCGTTTACATTCAACTTCAGAATCCACCTCTCAGATGAACATTTCTCTATTCCGTTTGACGTTGTATATGGACTCATCATGAGTTTATATAATGATCTTCAAGATGGAAGCGCATTAATTTTCTATCTCCGAAGGTTAAATCGCATTAATTCTCTATCTCAATACTGCAAAGGAGGAATCAACACAAACGAAATATTGGACAACCAGATAACTTCATGTACCGCTCAGCTGTTCGACAAATTGTAGTGACACATGGTTTTCAGTATTGGTTGACAATCAAACCCTACGAGGAGGAAGATGATATGAATACTTTGCGTTTAAACAATAATACGCTGCTGAATAAGGCACTGATTACATTTGGTGCTGCTGCAGTCGCGATCATTTGTATGGTATTGTTTGCTGATAAAGCGCTTGCACACGGCTATGTTGATGGTCCTGCAAGCCGTGCTTACTTGTGTAAGACAGGTGCAAATACGGATTGTGGAGCTATCGTATACGAGCCGCAAAGCTTGGAAGCGCCAAAAGGCTTCCCTCAAGCTGGTCCTGCGGATGGCAAGATCGCTAGTGCAGGCGGCGCCTTCCCTAAATTGGACGAGCAGTCCGCTACTCGCTGGTCTAAAGTTAATATTCAGCCTGGACAAGTTACGTTCAACTGGACATTAACCGCAAACCATGCAACTGCAAGCTGGAAATATTACCTGACTAAGCCGAACTGGAATCCAAATGAGCCATTGTCCCGCAACTCCTTTGACCTGACTCCATTCTGCTCTGTTGCTTACGATGGCACCCAGCCTCCGAAGAACTATTCCGATACTTGTAACGTTCCTTCCGGTCGTACAGGATACCATGTTATCCTTGCGGTATGGGAAGTTGCTGACACACCAAATGCCTTCTACAACGTTATTGACGTAAACTTTGGCGGCAGCACGCCTGGAGACACGCAAGCTCCTACTGCTCCAACTGGCTTGCAAGCTGGAACTCCTGCTTCAACAAGCGTAGCTTTGTCTTGGAACGCAGCTACAGACAATGTTGGCGTAACAGGTTATAACGTTTACAACGGCAGCACATTGGTTGCTACTGTAACAGGTACAAGCTATACGGTTACAGGCTTGACTTCCAACACTGCCTATACGTTCACTGTTAAAGCGGTTGACGCTGCTGGCAACGTATCTCCGGCAAGCAACGCTGTATCCGTAACAACAGCTCCAGTTGTGGTGGACAACCAAGCGCCTACAGCACCAACAGGCCTGCACGTTATGGGAACACCTACATCCTCCAGCGTGAACCTGATGTGGAGCGCTTCTACAGATAATGTTGGTGTAACAGGCTACCAAATCTTCAAGGGTTCTACACTTGTCGCTACAGTGTCTGGTACAACTTTGGAGTACATTGTAACAGGTCTTAGCGCAAGCACAGCTTACACGTTCACCGTGAAAGCAATCGATGCTGCTGGCAATGTATCCGCTGCAAGCAATGCGATCAGCGCTACAACGGCTGCTCCTTCCGCTGCGCAAGCATGGGCAGCAGGCGTTGCTTACACTGCTGGTACAGTAGTAGTATACAATGGTGTTGAGTATGAATGCTTACAGCCTCACACTTCCCTTGCTGGCTGGGAGCCTCCATTTGTAGCAGCTTTGTGGAAATTGAAATAAGCTTCGGCTTCGTATAAGTCACAAAGGATGGCTTACGTTCGTCTGAACGTAAGCCATCCTTTTTCTGCATCATCGTTTTTCTTTATCAGTTTTCTTCATCGCTTTTCTTCATCATTTTTTCTTCATCATAAGCTCAATGCGTAACAATCCGTACGAGAAACGACGCTTTATACCTTATCTAATCCGGTTTCTTAACCAGCCTCACCGATCGAAGCTTAACCTTGTCAGCCTGCCATATCTCTGTGAATGTCGGATTGCGTCCTTTAATCAAGGTAGACATTAGGTCCATGGGGTAAACACCTGGCGTGTGAATATGAATCTCCCCTAGGATTGATATCATCTCGGAATAAGGGTGCTGGCAAGCTGGAGAATCGCTAATTTCGCTATCCTCTGCAGGGATCGAACGCAGCACTTGATCCGCCAGCCTCAGCTGCACGCCTTCTCCAAATGCTTCTTGAAAATCAGCATCATGACGCTTAAAGCTTGTAATCTGTACCTCATAAGTCCCTTGCTCCGGAATCATAATGCTCCACGCCGCCGTGCGCGAGACAGCCGGACTTAGCTTCGAACGGTTTGCTTCCGGCTTCTGTTCGCTCGAATTACCTGAATCATTCGAATCATTCCAATCATTCTCTGTTATCTCTCCCGTCTTAATATCAACGGTTAACACCCCAGAAGGCAGCACCATAATTTGTGGATCGACCTCTACGCGTCCCTCCATCTCCAGTACCACGACCGTAACGGTCTGGTCGAATGGAGCCTTAGGCAGCCTTATTTGGAGCCCAGCTCCTGTATGCTGTTCATCCTGGCTGTCAGCGCATGATTGCTGACAGGACAAGGGCTGCTGCTTCCTATCTGCAAGCCAATAAGCACGCTTCACCTTGCTTAGGATGCCATTAATCCGAAGTGCCGACTTCGGCCAGCGCTCATTATCGATATGCAAAAAGAGCTGGTTCTCCTTCATCGTAATCGCTCCCCAGTCCATCTCGTATGGAAAAGGAGAAGCGGTTGCTCCGTAGATGGCATCCGCATTGCGACGAAGCCAGTCGCCAATCTGCTCCAGCCGCTGTACCGACTCCTCCGGAATGATGCCTTGAGGAGACGGGCCTACGTTAAGGAGCAGATTGCCTCCCTTGCTCACAATATTCACCAGCTTGCGAATCAGCGAGCCCGTCGTCTTCCAACGCTGATCGCGCGGACTAAAGCCCCAAGTCTCATTCAAGGTCATAGGCGTTTCCCATGGCCTTGTGTCTTCTCCGTACATGGGCGTCTCATTGTCCCCTTTGGACTGATAATCTCCTAGCCCTTTGTAATGGCTGACACGACTATTCATGAGACAGTTCGGCTGCAGGCGCCGTACATGGTTCATCATGTCGATGCTATCCTCGTATGACAAGCCGCCTGCCGTATCGAACCAGATCAGTCCAATGTCGCCATACTTCGTTAGCAGCTCTTGAATCTGCGGCTTCACCAGTTCATTCCAGTATGTTGGAAAGTGCTTCTCCCCCATGTTGTAATCCCACGTATTGTTAGCTGCATTATGGACCGAATGGGGATGATGCCAGTCGATCACATGCGAATAATAGAAGCAGAGCTTGATGTCTTCTTCTCTGCACACCTGCGCAAGCTCTTGCAGCGGATCACGGCGATAAGGCGTCGCTTGTACCATATTGAACGGCTCTGTCTTCGAATCATACATGGCAAATCCATCATGATGCTTCGCAGTAATCACGATGTATTTCATCCCTGCCCGCTTCGCAATGGCAACCCACGTCTTTGCATCAAAGGCTTGAGGCTCAAATTCATCCGCAAGCCGCTCATACTCCTTGACCGGAATCTTTGCCCCATACATATGCCACTCTCCCTTTCCTGGAATGGCATATAATCCCCAGTGAATAAACATTCCGAACTTAGCATCAGTCCACCACTTCATTCGCTCTTCTTGTCCTCGCATTTCTTCCTTATTCAACATTTGGCTCATTTGCGTCCCTCCCTGACATCAGTTATATCTTGAATGGTTATCCTGTGGTTCAAGCCGTATAGATGAAGCAGTCTAGATCTCATTGTAAGAGAAGCATCAGAAGATACTACCTTCACTTTTTCAGGCCGACTGACATATTTAAAGGTACACTGCTACATTTACAACTGAGACTAACAATTTTAGCGATAACATTGAATTGTTCTTCGACCGTTCATATACTGATTCCGAAGGATCGCCACCATCCTTGATTGGCTTATATCCGGAATTTATCTATAAGGAGGCAGAAAACGAGACGATGAAAAAGGCTAAGATGAATAAGAGCCGCCAATTCCTTGCCGGAACGGCAGCAGGAACAACATCCCGCAGTTGGCGTATGTTCCTGCTGATGGTCATGCTGATGTTTGCCACAGCGTGCTCAAGCACTGCACCCAGCTCAGAATCTTCATCTATGCCAGCTCAGACAACTAAGGAGAGCAAAATTGAAAACGCTTCCGAATCAAAACCATCTGATCCCCCGAAAGACACGATTGATCATCCCGTCACCTTGACCTTCATGGCTCCCTGGGATGAAGAGAGCTTCGCATCCAGAGTCAAGAATCACGTAGAAGCCAAGTTCCCCCATGTAACGATGGAGCTCATTTCCCAAGTAGTGGACGAAAAAGAGCTGCAGGAGACGTTCGCCCAAGGCATTGTGCCTGACATTCTGCTCGCCCATCGCGGCTTCGCTGTCTTGAAGAAGGTCGATATGCTGTATCCGCTCGATGATATGATTGCTTCTCACGAGCTTGATCTAAGCAAGATTCGAAGCGGTGCTATCGACTTCCTGCGTGCCCGCGATCCGGATGGCGAGCAGCGCTTGCTTGGACTCCCAATTGAGGAGATCATGAATGGCGTCTTCTACAACAAAGCCATCTTCGATAAGTTCGGCGTCGAGTACCCCCATGACGGCATGACTTGGGATGAGATTATCGAGTTGGCCAAGCAAGTAACCGGAGAGCGAGATGGCATCGCATATCGCGGACTTGTCTTCAATTCCTTTCAGTTGACCGTGCCATTGATGCAGCTGTCAGCGCAAGGGGTCGGTCCGGACGGAAACGTGAATTTTGCTAACAATCCCGCCTTTACACAATACTATGAGCTGATGAAAAAGATCATTGCCATCCCAGGCAATTACCCTGAGGAATCAAAGGCCTCCTTCAGCAATCAACAGATCACCATGTTTATGACAAGCGCTAATGCCTTTGAATCCTACAGCAAGGTAGAGGGACTGGACTTTGATGTGGTAAGCATGCCTTCCTGGCCGGATAAGCGCAATGTCGGCTCGTTTGCCAATCCTTTTTCCTATACCATCAGTCCTCACAGCCCATACAAGGAAGAAGCCTTCATCGTGCTGAAGTATCTTGTATCAGAAGAGATGCAAACGATCCTTCATCGCAATACCTCAGGAACCGTTCTGGAGCTGCCTGCTCTGTATGATCAGTTTGGCGCTGACAAGATTATGGATGACCGCAGCTTTCATTTTTCCAGCCTATATATGGAGCAAGCTCCTATGCCTGCCTTTACCTCCTACGATCCGGAGACCAAATTCTATGCTTTTTTAAGAGACCGATTCAAGGAATTCCAAGGGATGAAGGAGGATATACCCACTTACCTGAGAACGCTAGAGGAGGAATATCGTCAGATACTGAGAGAGGAAGCCGAAGCAAATTAACAGCTTGTCGCTACTATCGCTGTAATCGTGCAACAAGCTCGCGATACTGTCTGCTGGGGCTGGGAATGCGTGCAGCTCATGATTATCGCCTCCACAAACAACGTTCATTCTTATAAAAAGTGGCTGCCCTTCAAGGCAGCCACTTCCTGAGATATGCAATCCTTGCTATTCAACTGATTTTAATGCCTCAATCATGTCAATCTTCTTCAGCTTCAGGTGCATGGAGGCCATCACAACGCCAGAGAACAGCAGCGTCAGCAGCCCTGCATAGACATAGCTGCTTCCATGAATGGTAGGACTGAACATCATCGCATCCAATTCTGCCGTATCGAGAACAAAGCGATGGAGAACGATGCCGAGAAAACTTCCCACAAAGATGCCAAGCACGGTAAGAATCATATTCTCACGGTAAATATACATCGTGACTTCTTTATCGTAGAAGCCAAGCACCTTGATCGTTGATAGCTCGCGAATTCGCTCTGAGACATTGATGTTCGTTAGATTGTAGAGAACAACGAACGCAAGCGCTGCTGCAGAAATGATCAGCACCACGACGACCACATTCATGCTGTCCATCGTATCATTGAACGCATCGCTTACACCGCTCGTGAAGCTGACCATCGCGACACGCTTATTCGCATGCAGCTGTTCGCCGAATTGGTCCTCCCATGCTTGATCCACCTGTTCAAAGTTCAGCAGCTGCGTATTCAGCTTAGCTTCCGCTCCGAACACCTGCTTATAATAATCCGGCTTCATGTACACATAGTGCATCGCGTAGTTTTCCGTCATGCCCGCCACGGTTAATTCAAAGCTCTCTCCGTTATTATTCTGCAAGGTGAGTGTGCTGCCTTTCTCCAAATCAAACAGCTTCGCGAGCTTCTCCGTAACCACGACCCCTTCGTCAGGGAGCTTGACGGGCTCCGTTTGTTTCCTTCCTTTGATTACAACGAATTCGGATAAATTCTGGTCTGATTCTGGAACGAATAAGTGCACGTCTTGATTGTTAACACCCTTCTCCACAGCGGTCATTGCTTCTTGGGCCACATTTAGACTCGCCGTCACCTCAGGAGTGCCTGCAATCAGCTCATTGTATTCATCAACCACTTGCTTGCTGCTGTCGTCTTGGAATACAACTGCCGCTTGATACTTCATAATTTTCCCATATTGAAGCGGTGCAATATCGCCAATGGAATCCTTGAGACCGAATCCCGTCAATATAAGTGCAGTACAGCCTGCTACGCCGCATACCGTCATAAACATCCGCTGCTTGTATCGGAACAGATTGCGCGCTGTCACCTTGCCCGTGAAGCTGAGCTGATTCCAGATGAAGCCGATTCGCTCAAGCATTATGCGAGAGCCGCTCTTCGGTGCTCTTGGCCGCATCAGAACCGATGCGTTGCTCTTCAGTTCGACACGAGTTGCCACCATGGCGGTCAAGGTCGTACATAACACGGCCACACCTAATGAGATCAGACTATAGCTCATATAGAAGTTGGTGCGCACCGCTGGCAAATTATAAAGGGTGCCATATGCATCATAGATAATACGCGGGAAGAAAGTATAACCAATCGCAAGACCTGCCGCCGCCGCGGATACACTTGCAAGACTTGCATAGACGAAAAACTTCTTCATAATATCACGGTTGCTATACCCAAGCGCCTTCATCGTACCGATCTGCAGACGCTGCTCTTCAACCATGCGCGTCATAGTCGTCAAGCTTACAAGTGCCGCGATCAGGAAGAAGAAGACAGGAAATGCTGTCGCGATGGATGCAAGTCGATCCGCATTATCGCTGTATTCGGTGTATCCGGGATTGACGCTGCGATCGAAGACGAAGACCTTAGGCAGCTCCAGCTTATCAAGCTCCTTCTGACCATCCGCAATCTCACGTTCTCCGTCAGCAATGTCACGTTCGGCCTTCGCCTTCTCTTCTTCATAGGTCTTCAAGCCGTCTTCATAATCGGCTCTGCCCTTGTCTAGATCAGCCTTTGCTTCAGCCAGCTTCGCTTCGCCTTCTTGCTTGGCTGCAGCCAGATCCTTCGTCCCTTGCTTCCATTCCGCTTCACCAGAAGCAAGCTTCTGCTCTGCGGCCTTCAGCTGGGACAAGCCGGCATTCAACTCCTGCTTCTGCTTATTCAATTCCTGCTCGGCGGCATGCAGCTTAGAAGCCGCCTGCTTGAGCCCCTGCTCGAATTGATCAGCAGCCTGCTTGAGCGTATCGCCATCTACGCTCCCTGCCATGTAGCCAGCAACAACCTGCCCAAGCTTCGAGTCTGCAGCCTCAGCTCCGCTAATAAGCGATTGGCGCTGCTCTTCAGGAATCGCATCCGGCGGAAGCGCAGCTACCTGAATCAGAGATTGAGCCAGCTGCTTGCCGGCTGCAAGCTTCGGTTCTAGCTGCTGCTTCTGCGTAGCGAGCTGCTGCTCTCCCTTTTCCAGCTGAGCTTGTCCTTCTGTGAGCTTCGTGCGATTCGCTGTCAATTGGGCCTTGCCTTGATCGAGCTCACGCTTCGCTTGATTGAGCTGTGCCTGCCCCTTCGCAAGCTCTGACTCAAGCTGATTCATACCATCTTGATAGCTTTGCTCGCCTTCATCAAGCTGGGCTTTCGCATCCTTCAGCTTGTCACCGGCTTCTTGAAGCTGCTGCTTGCCTTCCGCAACCTTAACTTTTGCATCGTCAAGCTTCTGCTGCCCTTCAGCCTTCACTTCCTCCAGCCGTTCCTCAGGACGCGGTGCGAAGGCCTGCTCAATGGCTTCCATATGCTTCTCTACACGCTCATCATATAGAGCGGTATATGGCGTGAGGGAAGCCGTGTCCTTAAAGGTGAGATACGCTTCCGTATATACCGATAACTTAAAATCTTGATCTGGAATAACAGCGAAGACATCCGCTGTCCCCTTGCCGATGCGGCTTGTTCCGCGGCCCATGCTGCTTATAAACTGCGGGCTTTTGACCTTGCCTACAATCTTGTATTCCAAGGTGCGAAAGGTATCCCCCAGCTTCGCATCGGGGTCTGGATTCGTTAAGGCAATTGTATCTCCAACCTTAAACCGCTGTCCCCGCTCACTGGCATCGACCACCATCTCCCCAGATGCCTCGGGCAATCTTCCTTCCACGACGACGTATTGATTCAAGAGATCCTCTGAACCGTACGACAATACCTTCGCGATTACTCCCGTATCGCCTAAAAAGGCATCTGCGCTGTAACCTGGCTGAATCTTAGATACCTCAGGCATGGCATGCAGGATCTCCATATCCTTCTTATTCAAGCCGTAGGTGGACATGACCTTCACGTCCATAAGCTGCTGATCCCGATAATAATGGGCTGCGGTATCCAGCATATCGGGGCCTGTCGCCTTAATTCCGGCAAAAAAACCTACCCCAAGCATAGTGATGGAGAAGATCGACAGAAATCTAGCCTTTGTTCGCCATATTTCCCGGAAAATATCTTGCCATAATGCTCTCTTCTTCAAGGCTATATCTCCTTACCATTCGATCTCTTCTACGGAGATCGGATTTGGATTAATCACCATTTTACGAACCTTGGCATTATTAATCTCAATGACCCGATCTGCCATCGGCGCAATCGCAGAATTATGTGTAATGACAATGACTGTCGTCCCTGTCTTGCGGCACGTATCCTGCAAGAGCTTAAGGACCTGCTTGCCTGTGTTGTAATCAAGCGCCCCTGTGGGCTCATCGCATAAGAGCAGCTTCGGCCGCTTGGCCAGCGCTCTTGCAATGGCCACCCGCTGCTGCTCCCCGCCTGACAGCTGTGCAGGGAAGTTGTTCAATCGCTCCCCAAGCCCAACATCGCGGAGCACCTGCTCAGCATCAAGAGCATGTGGCGAGATCTGCGAAGCCAGCTCTACATTTTCCTTTGCTGTAAGATTAGGGACAAGATTATAGAACTGGAACACAAATCCGACATCATTGCGTCGATAGCCAATCAGTTCCTTGTTTGTAAAGCTGGCAATATCCACGCCATCAACCATCACTTTGCCTTCATCGGCGCTGTCCATCCCGCCAAGAATGTTTAATACCGTTGACTTCCCCGCTCCACTTGGTCCAACAATAATCGCAAACTCCCCTTTTTCAATCTCAAGATTGATTCCATCATTCGCGACGATGGTCGTTTCCCCCATCTGGTACCGTTTATATTCATCGATAATGCTTACAAATGACAAGCCTCGCTCACTCCTCTCTAGTCTCTACCCGTATCCATCACATAAGTTCATCTAACTATTAAACAGTTTATCATAAATAATTCACGGAATAAAAAGCATCCCGCATTGAACAGCTCACTCTTCACTTCTGCCGCTTCAGCTCCATTTGCTTGTTCATATTCCATTCACAAATCAGGACTATGATACATCTATCACAAAGTTATGGCATCCATTCAAGTATATCTACAAGGAGTGATCAACATGCTAGCAGCAGCAATTGTATCTATAAACTTAGCGCTTGTTTTTTACACCATCGGCGTATGGGGAGAAAAACGATCTGGCACCTTGCAAAACAAGCACCTCATGTTCTTTCTTATAGGACTGGTATGCGATACGACAGGCACCAGCCTCATGAGCTCCATCGCAGCAAGCGGAGGCAACAATGCGATCCATGCGATAACAGGGGCTGCCGCGCTCATTCTGATGCTTATCCATGCTCTCTGGGCGGCAGCAGTCAAGTGGAAAGGCTCGTCCAGCGCACTGAGCAGCTTCCACCGCTTTAGCTTTATCGTATGGATTCTATGGCTTATTCCCTATGGTATTGGCGTAGGGATGAGCATGTTCTAATTTATGGGCTATTGCGATCACGAGAGACAAACATGCTTCAACTGAAGGGGAAATATCGCTTTTTCTACATTATTAATGCCTATGCAGCAGCACCAACAAGAGCTACGCTTTTAACAGGCTGAACACGGTTAACAAAACCTTACAAAATCGTAAGCTTTGTGTCACCTTAAACTATGGGGAATTCTCCACCTGAACACGTATAATGGTATTAACATAACATTATTGAAAATTAAAGGTGGAGCTATGACAAAATCGTTAGCCTCTGGCATTGCTATACTCTTTATGGCATTTGTATTGGTTTATGTCGTCGTGACCCCCGATATTGATTTATTAAACATGAAGAAGGATTGGGGTACTAAGAAAATGTATGTCCGTGTTACCGAGCCTGGTCAGCAATTGCTAGCACAGGAACGAAAAGGTACTAAGGACTCTCGATATCACTACTATCTTGTTGCGTATGATGCAGCAGGAAATGCTCGTCCTATCTCATTCAGCACACCTAAGAGCCTAAAGACCAATGCTGTATTGCTGGTCCTGGTAAAAGGAGCAAAAGATCGCAACGGCAATCATCTCATAGGCAGATATGATGTTGTTGAGCTGGATAAGGTTCCTGTGCGCATTCGTGAGAAGCTTGAGCTCGCAGGATAAAGTACAATATCGGAATTGTACCAATCGTTAAAGACCCCGAAAGGCATAAGGCTTCGTCACATTCTTTAGCTGCAGACAACACACTGCAGCTTTTTTGCTGCCTTTTGATTTGGTCAAGACTCACTTCATACGGAGCTTGTGCATAGATGTACTCTACAAAAAAGACACTCAATTTTGCTTGAGTGTCTCACTTTGTTATAACAATTTATTAAACAACCCTTCTAGATCCTGTATCTCTGCCAGTCCATTTACCATGACACGGCCATCTGGTGTTAAGCGCACTTCAAGTCGATTAGGAATATCCATGATCTCCTCTTTAAGATGAAGATAGCGATCAGACAAAAAATGATATCGCTGATTATATGATCCTACCCAAGGACGACTCGTATCCAAGTGTTCGATTATAAATGGACCATCGATCAATAGGTCTGTAACCTCTATCAACTCGTCATAATCCGCTCGTCCTGCTTGTTTAAGCTCTTCCAGGCGGAAGCCTGTAAAGGTCATCACTGAAAGTGATTCTTTTTTTAGTAGCCGCCCAAGTCTCGCCAGTTCTGATGCCTGCATAAAGGGTTCTCCACCTAAAAAAGTAATGCCCTCTACCTTAGGTCCACAGATGATTTGTTCAGCAAGTTCCTCTACTTCCATCAAGTAGCCGCCGTCCTCTGCCCAAGTAAAGGGAACTGCGCATCCTGGACAATGAATGGGACATCCCTGTACCTGCAGACAAGCTCTCACCCCTGGGCCCTCCACACTCGTCACTGGCAGGAAGCGATGAATACGCAGTGCCATTAGTAATCTACCACCCTACCTCGAGGTGTTGGAGGTGGAGAAGCTTGTGCTTGTACCATGATTAGTGGGCGAACACGATCAGCAAAACGAGGCTTCAACTGCAGAACATCAAGAAATTCGTCTATTGAATGATAGCTGCCTTTGCGACTTCGCACTTGGACAGCCTTTTTAGCCAATATGAGTCCAACGCCTGGCAGTGCGGCTATTTCTTCTTCCAATGCTGTATTAATGTCTAGGATCTCACTTGTTGCCTGACTCTCTTGAGGTAGAGTGTCTATAACCGACAACTCTTCATCCTCCTCTATGACCATCAATGAATCCACATTCATCTCTTCAAGCGAGGGAATGTCCTGGTCATTCGCTGCTGAATGATCGACCATTCTACCTAAAGCCATCTTATAGTATTGTTCAGGATCTGACTCCAGCATTTCCTTCTTTTCTCGCTGTCCTTCGATCCGAGCCAAAAATTCTTTACGGACACTGAACGCATGGATAATGGAGCAAATGACGCCAATCACTATGCTGCCGAAGAAAAATCCCGTCATTTCATGAAGGGCATAGGGCAAAAAGTATACGGCTCCCCACAAGATCCAGCGAGTATTTCTGGCTCTTGCACCAATATAAATAAAAGCGGCCCAATTAAATATTGCGGTGAAAGGAAGCAGTATCCACCAGGATTCAAGCCAACTCGCTTTTGTTTCCCTAGAGTTTGATTCCATTACTTGTAATCCTCCATGTTAAAAATCAATGACTCTCACAGCCCCCTGCACACTTTGGAGAGGCAGGAACAATGTTTGCTCCCCCAAACGCAGCACCTGATGAGGCTTTAATCCCAATTGTTCTCCTAGCTGTTCGGGGGATCGATAACCGCCTATTGCCGCTCGTTCCTTAACAATGAACGCTGCTCGCTCTGCATGAATGAAAGGCAGCTCAAGCAATTGCTCATAGGAGGCAGAATTGATATCGATCTGATCGGCATCCTCCATTTTGCTATCATTATACAGAAGCTGCTCCAATGAATCGTTATCGGTAGATGACCCTGTCGAGGCAGGTGGCACAGATTCTGAAGCCGCAGCGCCGTTTACCAAGGCCGCCATTTCAGGCTGTTCCTTGAACCACATCCACTCGTCCATGCCCCTCCTCCATACCAGGGTATGCTCAGGGAGGAGTTGCTTCGACTCCACCATGCTTCGCAGCAAGCCAAGATCATATGGCCCGTACTGCTTTCCAGCTACTGCAATCATCCACTCGATGTCCGGCAAAGGCGGTGGAGCAAGTTTATCGTCTTCTTGTTCCTCTTCGAAATCTACAACATTACTATAATCTCCGTGTAGCACACCATAGACGTATTCTTGAAGCTCCTCCAACAATTCTATGACGACATCTATTTTTGAGCCTGATGCATTGAACTTTACACCGGGGGCAAACTCGATTTCGTATTCTCCCAGCTTTTGAATATCTGCTTGGGCAAACTCCTCCCAGTCCAAGTAAGTACGTTCCGAACCTGAAAAAATATCTCTCCATATAACACCAAACTCGCAAATGGCAAGTCCACTTTTACAGCTTCTAAACATGGTCGCATCAATCAAGGCTATAACACGTTCATGCTCTGGAATCGGATATTTTTGTCTAGCATTAGCTAATTTGGAAGCAGGAATCAGTTCATCCACATAAAAATGAGGAGCGGCATATTTCGTGCAAATCTTCGAGATGTATTCAAAATCAATTCTACTCACTACACTCAGCTCCGAATATTAATCGTTAGAACAATCGAGTTATCTTCGAGCACTTTTTCACTTTCCACCGCCATCTTTTTCTCCGCCACGCGTTTTTTCAGCTTTTCATAGACGATGGATTGTAAACAACGCTTGTAATCCTCATCGACTTCCGATAAATATTCATACATTTTTTTCATATCGGGAGCATTTTTAATCTCTACATAATAAGGACTTCCATCACTTCCATGAAAAGTTAACGTCGAGTTCTCTACTTTGCAAACAATAGTCGAGCCTTTACGAACAGGGTTGACCCCAAATTCCTTTAAAGTCTTAAACAGCAGCTCTCCGTCCCGAAAATTGGTTGGAAAAACCGTTGGTCTTATCAACTGCTCAGGATGAGAGGTAGAGTCCGTTTCGTACTCTCTTTCAATCCCGTCTCCAATCACATGCTTACCTGCTGAATGATTCACTGCTTCTATAAATCTTTCAATGTCCTCTCTAGAGTCATGGATGCTAAAGGCAGCTGACCACTTTCCATCAATGAGCTCCCAGAAGCAATATAAATCCTCTCCATTAAGGTGGGTCTTTAAAAAACCAGCGTACATCTCTGCATCATAACCGGCCGTGCGGACAGTTCTTGCAATCTCACGCTCGGTTTGAAAATTGGTAGGAATTCTCAACGTCGAGGACTCCACCCACTTCTCGTAGTTCTCTTTTCCCATAACCAAACGCATCGTTAAAGCTACAGGGACGAGTGCAAGAGAGACTGACATTCCCGTTAACCTCCTTTTATCTGTTCTTGATCGTCTGCGAATCTTGTTGTTGGATACGATTCTTTTCTGTTTCATAATATTCGGACGTGTATTCTGATTCGATCGTCTCGGCGTCAAGGAGCTGTTCTAGAATGGCAATGTAATCCGTACAGCCTTTTCCCTTTATACCCAAGACTTCAGCCTTAATCTGTCCATCCGGAAAGATCTGAACTCGCAGCTGCTTCTTCGACATATGAACTCACCTTCTTATATTCCAAAATAGATTAAAAATCTACGGACCTGCCACCACGTGATGAACCAATCTCACTATCCCCTGGGTTAGGAGGTTCCGGGGCAACCGATTCTTGAATGTATTCCATTCGATCTTCTTTAGGGGTAGCAGCAACAGCCCGGACATTGGCCCACTCCCGGATACGCTGGATCTGCTCTGCCTGCGTGATTGATAATGGAACTGTATTACGAATGGCTTTATGAAAGTCATTTAATTGAATACTTCGATCTTCAGAAAAAGCTTCAAACAGGGCTGCGATAACAATCTGCTCCACTTCAGCTCCAACATAGCCCTCTGTTCGATCAGCCAGCAAATGCAGGATTTCTTCCGTCAATTGAAAATCACCTATCACTTTAGGTTCTTTAAGACGCTTTCGTATGTGAAGGTTGAAAATTTCCTTACGTTCCTTCTTTGTTGGCAGATCCACAAAAAAGATTTCATCAAATCTGCCTTTTCGCATCATTTCTGCCGGAAGGGCGTGGATATTATTTGCTGTTGCAATGACAAACACTGGCTTTGTCTTCTCCTGCATCCACGTCAGAAAGGTGCCGAATATTCGGCTAGAAGTTCCATTGTCTCCCCCATCGGCAATCCCGCTAAATCCTTTCTCGATCTCATCAATCCAGAGAATGGAAGGCGAAATTGCTTCTACTGTTTGAATTGCCTTACGCATATTTTCTTCACTGGTGCCAACATACATGCCAAATATCTTGCCTATATCCAACCGCAAGAGAGGAAGCTGCCACATTGCGCTTATCGCCTTTGCAACCAAACTCTTACCACAGCCAGGAACACCCGTAATCAATATGCCTTTTGGAGCAGGCAGACCGTATTGGGCAGCAGAATCCATCCAAGATTTATTCCGCTTATGCAGCCAGCGCTTCAGATTCTCCAAGCCCCCGACATCTTCAATTTTGATATCCGTTTTGATAAATTCGAGAATCTCTGATTTTTTAATCGTCTGACGCTTCTCCTCTAAAATAACATCTACATCCTTAATATCTAAGCGGCCGTCTACTACCATCGCTCTGGCAAAAGCATTCTCTGCTTCACACAGCGTGAGGCCTAGAGCCGCTTTTGCTAGACGTTCTTCATCATCTGGCGTTAGATCCATTACGATTCTGCCATTCACTCGATTTGCCTCGATCATTTCTTTCAACATGCCTTTGATTTCTGCAAAGGAGGGTAGATCGAAATCGACAATCGTTACATCTTTTTGAAGATCGTTAGGAAGTATAAAGGTAGGGCTCACAAAAATTACATTTTTAGGGTTGACGCTTTGCTTTAAAGCAGGAAGCATGTCGCGTATTTTTCGAATCACTTGGTAGTCTTCATGTCTGCTGTCACTTCCAAAAAACACATGGAAATCTTTTAAGATAAAGACGGCAGGCTCCTCATAGCTTTCAATAAACTCCAGACATTTAAGCGCTTCATTGGAATCCTCGCTTATAATGCGTCCATTCTCCTCCAAGCCGCGCGTAACGCTCCAGGTAAACACCTTTCGTACCGTTTTAATAAGCTCTTCATCATTAGCAGTGTCACTTATCACTGATATTGCACGTGTTTCTTCCCAAGTCGTTATGTATAAGAAAGGGAATCTTGCTCTCATTAAATTTGATAAAAGTCTCTTGAATTCCATAATGGATGATCCGTCCATACTATAATTCCCCTCCATTGGTCTCTGTTTATGGTCATAAGAGATCGTAACTTAGCCCTATTCATTTCGACAAATTACAACTATTATCCTTCATATATTCATTTATTCATATATATTCCACTGCTTTCTCTCAAGCATCATTCACAGTCAATATCAAAGAATATCCAATCAAGTTAGGAGCATAACAAAAAGCATCCTCCCATTACGGAGAATGCCTCTTTGGAATATCATCATGATCATATCTTTCTTTCTAGTAAAAGACTAAATTATGTTCTGTTTTATTCTCGAGGATTCGAACTAATAAATCGCCTTAGAACCACCAGCACTGGCATGATAAACACCCCCGCCAGAATAAAGGAAGCACGCAGCGAGAAGCGGCTGCCTACCCAGCCGATCACCGGCCCGCCTGCCGTTTGCCCAAAGGCATCTGCCTGACTAACCATCGACAGCACCGTTGCCCGGGTCTTGCTCTCCATATTCATGTTGAGCCATGTGTTGTACACCGGATGACTCAGTATTCCGATCACGCTGATCAATAGCAGCCCTATCATCGCCCATACAAAGCTGGTGGAGAGCGCAATGGATATCAAAGCACCAATCCGGGCAGCAAATAGCAGCAGCATCGCTGCGGTTACAGCGCGCTTATCGCTCATATCGAGCTTTTGTTCCATCACTCTTACGGCGACTAAGCCTAGGATCGTAGACACTGCCGATAGGATACCGAACCAGACCGCCATCGAGAAAGGAATGTGCTGCGGAAAGCCAATCTCATTGATCAAAAAGGTCTCTCTTAATCGGTCGTAGCCTTCTGAAGCAGCGCCAATGAATATCGTAACCACAATCAGCATGATTAAGAGCGGCTGTCGCCGGACAACCTTAATGCCAGACATCCACGTATCGGCCATTGCTTGCAAAGGTGAAACATGCGCTTCCTTCTGCTGTGGAGCAAAGTTTGTCTCTTTCATATAAACAAGAAGAAAGATGCCTAAACCTACGTAGAACATGCCGCCAATGATGTACGGTAGATTAGGGGCAAGCGTAGAGAAACCAACACTGAGCCCGATTCCGATCAAAGCTGCGAATAAAGCAAGGCGCTGCGAGCGCATGAACAGCGTGCCCACCTTGTCCTCGCCGATCTCATCCACGATCCAAGCGGTTTCCGCCCCGCTGACAAAGGTGGCACCGATGCCAAAAAACAATTGGGCAATAAGCATCCATATGAACACGGGAAGCAGCGTGCTCCACTCGACAATCCAAATGACACTGCCCTCTAGCACAAACCCGATCCCCATCACCAGCATGCCGATGATGACCGACATTCTTCGGCTGTACGTATCGGCAACAACACCTGTAATGCCTTCAAATACAAGCACAGCAAGCTCAAGCACAGTTCCAATCAGCACTAGCTGAAAGGGGGTTAGCCCAAGCTCGGTTACATAATAAATGGCATAGGTCGTAAACATAGTGCTGTTCGCCAATGCCGTGACAAACATCATGATGATATAGACTTGCGATGCGCGCAATTGCTTCACTTTCTGTTATCCACCCTTCACGGGATGCGCCGCATCGGTTGAGATCATACTCGTTATATTAGCAATGAGCCGTCAACTCGATGAACGCCCTCTTCCCTGCTTTATATCCTTCGTTCTCATATTCATTGAGCTGACTCTCATCACAAACACCTCCACAATTAGTACATTTCATTATAGCCATCGTTGTCGTCATTGCCTAGGGTTGACTTTGTTTTAATTAATTTTTCACATCATTCTACATACAGGTTGAACAATGGACAAATAGGACATGAGGATGTTCGCCTGTTGACAACAAGCGCCTTCCTGTGTAATATTGCTTCCAACATCTTTTTTATAACTGAAAGCCCTGACCAAAGACATGATTTACAATTCGTTCTGCCCAGAGAGAGAAGCATCAGCTGCAAGCTTCTTCCGTAACGGTTGTGAGATTACCCCTTTGCAGCCGTATCGTTGAATCCATGAGGAAGCGATCTTTATCGATCCATCTCATGGTAGTATATGATACCGTCTTATCCGCGTTATAGGATGCTAATGAGAACTTGGTTTAATCTGCTGTCGTTACAGCACGCAACAGGATCAACCAGGTTGAATTAGGGTGGAACCACGAGCTGAACGCACTCGTCCCTTGATGGAACGAGATGCGTTTTTTTGCGTTCAATATCAATTAGGAAATGGAGGAGTTAGTCATGGAGATGATCAAGATTACATTGCCAGATGGAACAGTAAAGGAGGTGCAGCAAGGAACAACCATCGAGCAAGTCGCCGGCATCATCAGCATAAGCCTGAAGAAAAAAGCGATTGCAGGCAAAATAGACGGCGTGCTGGTCGATCTTCATCAAGCGATCAACCATGACAGCCTAGTTGAGATTGTTACGCTTGATCATAAAGAGGGACTAAGCATGTTACGACACAGCACAGCCCATGTATTGGCCCAAGCCGTTAAACGCCTTTATGGCAATCACGCCGTTAAGCTGGGAATAGGCCCTGTGATCGAGAATGGCTTTTATTATGATATGGAGCTGGATCATTCCTTGTCTACTAACGACCTTGAAGCGATCGAGAAGGAAATGGCGCGCATTGTACAGGAGAATCTCCCTATCGTTCGCAAAGAGCTCTCTCGTGCTGAAGCCATTCAACTGTTTGGACAGAAGGAAGAGCATCTGAAGCTGGAGCTAATCCACGATTTGCCTGAAGATGCGGTCATCTCGATCTATGAGCAAGGAGAATTTGTAGATTTGTGCCGCGGGCCGCATCTTCCATCCACAGGAACTATCAAGGCATTTGCACTGCAAAATGTAGCAGGCGCTTATTGGCGCGGCAGCTCGGACAATCAGATGCTGCAGCGGATCTATGGGACTTCGTTCGCTAACAAAAAGCAGTTGGATGAACATTTGCATCTGCTGGAGGAAGCGAAGAAGCGCGATCACCGCAAGCTGGGAAAAGAGCTGGAGCTGTTCATGTTCTCTGAGGAAGCGCCTGGCATGCCCTTTTATCTTCCTAGGGGAATGACGATTCGGACGGAACTGGAGAACCTGGCCCGCGAGCTGCAAAGACAGCGGGATTACGAGGAAGTGCGTACACCGCTAATGATGAACACTCGCCTCTGGGAGCAATCTGGGCATTGGGATCATTATAAGGACAACATGTACTTTACGAACGTCGATCAAACTAGCTTTGCCCTAAAGCCCATGAACTGTCCAGGCCATATGCTGATCTTCAAGCATGCGCTGCGCTCCTATCGTGAGCTGCCGATTCGCATCTGCGAGTTCGGCCAAGTACACCGCCATGAATTCTCAGGGGCGCTAAATGGCATGATGCGGGTCCGCACCTTCTGCCAAGACGATGCGCATATCTTCGTAATGGCAGAACAGATCGAAGAAGAAATTGGACGCATTCTTGATCTGCTCAGCCATGTATACAGCATCTTTGGGTTTGAATACACAGTTGAATTGTCTACTCGTCCAGAAGATCGCATGGGCAGTGACGAGATGTGGGATCAAGCTGAGCAAGCGCTGCAGCGTGTCCTTGAAGCACGCGGGCTTCCCTATCGAATCAACGAAGGGGACGGTGCATTCTATGGACCGAAGATTGACTTCCATATTCTTGACGCTTTGAAGCGAAGCTGGCAGTGCGGGACAATCCAGCTGGATTACCAGATGCCTGAGAAATTCGATCTATCGTACATGGGTGAGGATGGTCTTAAATACCGCCCGATCGTCATTCACCGTGCGGTATACGGCTCGGTTGATCGGTTCATCGGCATCCTGACAGAGCATTATGCAGGCGCATTTCCACTATGGCTGGCACCGGTGCAAGCGAAGCTGCTGCCTGTATCCGATCACTATGCGGATTATGCGTATAAGGTCAAAGCGGAGCTGGCTGAAGCCGGCATCCGCGTAGAAGTGGATGCACGCAATGAGAAGCTTGGGTATCGGGTTAGAGCAGCGCAGCTCGAAAAGGTCCCTTATATGCTGGTGCTCGGCGAGCATGAGCGAAGCTGCTCGATGGTCTCCCTGCGCAGCCGAGAGGCTGGCGACCTTGGCAGCCTGTCCGTGGAGGAATGCGCTCGACGGTTGAAGGCAGAGATTGAAGCCTTGAAGTAAACCTTCTCCTCGGTTATTAATCATTTACTTGGGAATCATAAGTCTCTCTAAGGTCAACGGACTTGAGAGACTTATGATTGCGTTTAGATGGGTTGAGTCTTTAATTGTTGCCTCCATTTCATCTCTACCTTTTCAGAGGGCGCGATACACAAGAAAAGTCATCTAGAGTTGCTTATCTCTTGCTACAACACATACACTTGAATTTTCAAATGTAAATCCGACATCTTTTTAGAGACACTGGCTTTACTGAACAGGTATTGTATATCCAAGTACTGTATACTACGACGTTCTAAAAGTGAAAGACTTTCATGCTTTTAATTAACTGACACACTAAAATAAGGTTGCATATGGTCATCTGAGTTATTTTTTCTGTCTGCTTGTTGAGAGTTAAATTCGTAAACAACTTTTTGCCCATCAATTTTCGAAGGAGATTCTAAAACAAACACCCCTTCTTTAGGTAAATAATCCTCACCTTTATCAATGTCCCAGATATAACCTTTATTGAATCCAGATAACGGATATGATTGGTAATTATTATTACTATATAAAATATTCGATCTTGAATTAATTATAGGTGTCTTAAATTCCATTACTATTTTTAAACTATCCATTTTAAAATTTGTTTTTATATAAGGGTATCTGTTCCACTTATATACACCTAGTATCATCTCTCCCTCACCAAATTTTTCAAGTCCGTCAATACGATAAAGATCAAATATATAATTAATACTTGAATCACACTTTTGTTCATTAACTGCATTAAGATGATTACTTTTCAGTTCAAAACATATTGATGTTTTCTTAGCTTTTGTGATTCTATACTTGCTTGAAATATTTTGGATCACTTCGCTGTTCCCTTTATCTAAGTTTAAGATTTCATTTATACTGGATTGATTATTAATCAGCAAATCTATTTGCACTGCACGGTTATTCACATCTATACTGTAATTTTCATTAACACATCCTGTTAACAACAACACACACATTAAAATTATTTTCCTCATTATGCACCTCAAAATAGGAACAAGGGCGAACCTTATGGATTCGCCCTTTTATTTTCAATAAGTAAATATCTGGGATATAGAAAGTTGCTCAATGGTTTCTTTTGTATTCCAACCAATACTACCACCATCGATTGAGATACCAATAGAATTTACCTCTTTGGAAGTTGAAGTATGTAAGTAGTGAGCAACAATGTTTGCTTTCCTTCCCAAATTTATAGCTGGTGATGCAACATAAAGCCATCCACCACCACTTTCCGCATACTTGTTTGAAGCAGGCCATGTTCTATCTATCGCTTCAAAGAACTCAAACGCAACACCTGAATTTGGTGAGATTGTTGAAGCTGGGAACACATCAGTATCTCCATTACTGTATGAAACGGAGAATTTGTAACTATCCACTGCCAAGTTACCGCCCCAAGTCAAAGCTAAACCATCCGCACTATTACCTGCATCCAAAGGAGGGTTCTTATCCCAATAAAATGTATATCCGAATAGTTTTGTGTTACCAACTACTGTAGCACCTGTTACATATAACGTGATACCATAACGATTTGCACAATTATCTTCTGATGGTCCACATGCTAATGGCGAAGGAGCATTCACTTCATCAGTAGTCATCGGAACCAGTTCGTTGTTAGAGTTTAACTTAAAGTAATACTTCGTTGCAATTACACTCTCCCAATTTGCCTCATAATACTTATCACCCATATGCTTTTTTAACGCCTCTCCACCATCAGGTAACACAATATCTAAATTTAGATTTTCCCCCGTTATTTCCTTGGTTTCAGAGAAAATATCATTTGAAGTTCTTGATTCAGCCGAGATAGTTGGTACAAATAGTACAGATAGTAACATTAGCATTGAAGTAAGAATTGAAATAGTCTTTTTCATAACGTAACCTCCTTCTTTGATATAGTTACAATATATAACAACTTTCATATGTTTGAAACGAAAAATAGCTTGATATTTTCCACATTGTTATTTCGTTGAATTATTTTTCCTTTTAGTTTACGTTTAATTAGATATACATGAGAAAGCAAACAAAAAAGCTTATATTGAAAAAATAACCTTAAATAGAAACATATGTAACAGATTTTATATATATAGCTGTTATACATGCAAAAGTTGAATCGGCTACACTTATTTGGACAGAAAAATTAAGGGCTAGTAGAATAAGTACAACACGAAAAGGAGCGGATCTACTATACCAAGACAAAGACGTACATTTACAGATAATTTCAAGAGACTGATGGTTCAGCTATACGAGAATGGAAAATCTAGAGTCGATATTGTAAAAGAGTACGAATGAGTGCATCTGCACTGGATCGTTGGATCAAACAAGCAGAACAGCCAGGAACCTTTTCAGAGAGTGAAAGAACAGCAAGATGAAGATAAGGTTACGGAAGCTATCATTGACATCTTTTAGAACAATCGAAAATCATACGTAACAAGAAAGATTAAAGCAACGCTTTATGGGCGTGGACTTGTCGTCTCTAGACGTCGCTTTTGGCGTATCATGAAGGTTCTACGTACACAGTGGCTCAGTACAAGCCTCATAAAGCTGCCTGCAACGAGTCGCCACAGATCATTGAACTGAATCGAAGATCCAGTAAACAGAGGTCAAAAGCGTCGTTGTAATCGACTTGTCCTATATCAAAGTCAAAAACAGATGGCACTACATCTTATAATCGAATATGGAAGCAAAATCATTAATCTTTTGTGGATATTAGGTTTTTTTGTCAACGAACACCACTATAGTTAAGAGAAGAAGAAATGCTAGCCTCTTCATCCGATAAGCCCCCTTCAAAGTTAGGGATGCGCTTTGTTAAGGGATATATCCCAATGACAAAAAAACGTCTATCGGATCCACTATGGAAGGAATGATAAACTATGACAACATGGGCTATAGCTGTAAAACAACTCAAAATTCTAAAGAAGTAAGGTATATTGTAGCTGATCTTGATTGTGTTAAAGTAGAAAGTATTACTGGGAGTGTTCTGTTTATCCATCCCATTAGGTATCGATTTAGGTTTTGAATTCGTGATTAGATTGACACATGATGTTTCTTACCAATTCAAATGATCAGATATCCCGATTAGTTTCCAAATACCATCTTCAAATCGAAATAGAAAAAGTTGTTTGTCCTCGATAGTATTTTCATCACCAAGGATTTGTCCTGTATATTCAATCACCACTGGTTTTACGTCTTTTGGAGGAGTAGGGTATGGCTTAATTGAAAAGTCTAATTTATGGATACTAATAAAGTATTTTTTAAAATCATTCATTTCTGTAGCCCGAGTCATAGGTTCAGTTACAACTGAATCATAGAGACTGTTGTCTTTTTCGTAAACCGCCTTAATATATAGGTTCATTGTTTTTACGATCCCTAGCTCATCACCTTCATAATCACGTTCATCAATATACTGAGGTTGGGTATGATTGGTATCCTCTGTCACAATCTGATCCGGCGTAACCTTTTTGGTTACCTCATCTGCAGACGTAGTATTTCCTATCGAGCAACCAGCTACCAACACTGTAAAACAGAATATACAAATGATTTTAAGCACGCGGTTCCAACTCCATTTAGATAACATTTCCATTTGCCAGTTAGACGTTAAGTAATACAAAAAGTTACTACTTCACCTAGATAAGATCATTGAACTGAATCGAAGATTGCAGCAAACAGAGGTCAAAAGCGTCGATGCAAGCGACTTCATATTTTTCTGAGTCAAAAACAGATGGCACTACATCTGTATGTTAGTCGACCTCTTCAATCGTGAATCATTGGCTCCAGTGCAGGACAGTCCACACAGACCATTCTCCTGCAAGGATATATGGTCTACTTTTTCTTTGCATTTTACTCTATTTTGAGTCACTTTCCCATAAAAGCGATAACAAGCTTCAATAATTTCAACTTAATAACTATACTTTTAGCACAGTCTGTTAATTTCTGATGTTTTTTGCGTAGTATTCTTAAACTTTCGATCATCCAGAAAATCCTTAAATACAAACTTTAACAACATAAAAAACCACTCCCTAATAAAGTTATTAGGAAGTGGTCATTGCTTGGTTTATTATTTATAACTGTGACTGCTTCTTAAATCAAGGTTAGAGCAACTTCAACTTAAAGAGCTAAATGGTCTGACATTCATGTACTGAAAAGCTCGGAAGCCTTGTCAGTCCTTACATCATGCCGCCCATTCCACCCATGCCGCCCATGTCTGGCATAGCTGGCTTATCTTTTTCTGGCTTGTCAGCGATAACCGCTTCTGTCGTCAAGAACATGGCAGCTACAGAAGCTGCGTTTTGAAGCGCAGAACGAGTTACTTTCGCAGGGTCAACGATACCTACTGCGATCATGTCTACCCACTCGCCAGTAGCCGCGTTGTAGCCTACGCCAACTTTTTCACCTTTCAAGCGCTCAACGATAACGGAGCCTTCTTGACCTGCGTTGTCAGCGATCGTGCGTACTGGAGATTCAAGAGCCTTCAATACGATGTTGAGGCCTGTTTTCTCGTCGCCGGAAGATTCTACTGCTGCAACCGCTTGGTACACGTTCATCAACGCTGTACCGCCACCTGCAACAATACCTTCTTCAACAGCAGCGCGAGTTGCATTCAATGCATCCTCAATGCGAAGCTTGCGTTCTTTAAGCTCGGTTTCTGTTGCTGCACCAACTTTGATTACAGCTACGCCGCCAGCCAATTTTGCAAGACGCTCTTGCAGTTTTTCTTTATCGAATTCGGAAGTTGTTTCTTCCAATTGAGTGCGGATTTGCTTGATGCGAGCATCGATATCGTCCTTGTTGCCAGCACCGTCAACGATGATTGTGTTTTCTTTCGTAACACGGATTTGACGAGCTGTACCCAATTGATCGATTGTTGTGGACTTAAGATCAAGTCCGAGCTCTTCTGTGATCACTTGGCCGCCAGTCAATGCAGCGATATCTTGCAGCATTGCTTTGCGACGGTCGCCAAAGCCTGGAGCTTTAACCGCTACGCAAGTGAATGTTCCGCGAAGTTTGTTCACGATCAATGTCGCTTGTGCTTCGCCTTCAACATCCTCAGCAATGATGAGCAATTGCTTGCCTTGTTGAACCACTTTTTCAAGGACAGGAAGAATCTCTTGGATGTTGCTGATCTTCTTGTCAACGATCAAGATGTACGGGCTGTCAAGAACAGCTTCCATCTTGTCAGTGTCTGTGATCATGTATGGAGAGATGTATCCACGGTCGAATTGCATACCTTCAACCACTTCAAGCTCTGTGTTGAAGCCTTTGGATTCTTCTACCGTGATAACGCCGTCTTTGCCGACTTTCTCCATCGCTTCAGCGATCAAGTCGCCTACTTCTTCATCCGCAGCTGAGATGGAAGCAACTTGTGCGATGTTTTGCTTGCCTTCGATTGGCTTCGCGATCTCATGAAGCTTCTCTACAGCAGCACGAACCGCTTTGTCGATACCTTTGCGAACGACCATTGGGTTAGCGCCAGCCGTTACGTTCTTCAAGCCTTCACGAATCATAGCTTGAGCCAGAACAGTAGCCGTTGTTGTACCGTCACCAGCAACATCGTTTGTTTTGGTAGCAACTTCTTTAACGAGTTGAGCACCCATGTTTTCAAATGCGTCTTCAAGCTCGATTTCTTTCGCGATAGTAACACCGTCATTGGTGATGAGTGGAGATCCGAATTTCTTCTCCAATACCACGTTGCGGCCTTTAGGTCCAAGCGTTACTTTTACTGCATCTGCAAGTGCGTCTACACCACGGAGCATAGAACGACGAGCTTCTTCAGAGAACAAAATATCTTTTGCCATTAGAAAAAACCTCCTCAATGATCTTAGGATTCATGTATACGTGCATCGCTTCCGCATACGCTGCGGAACGCGGTATGTTCGGTTGAATGCCAGGCTTCAACACGAGATCTGTCAGCGATTAGCCAACGATTGCGTGAATATCGCTTTCTTTCATAATCAAATACTCTTTGCCTTCGAACTTGATTTCGGTTCCAGCATACTTGGAGAAGATCACACGATCGCCTTCTTTGATTTCCAAAGGAACACGTTGTCCGTCTTTCCATACGCCACTACCAACAGCAATAACTTTTCCTTCTTGCGGCTTTTCCTTAGCTGTCTCAGGCAATACGATACCAAAAGCAGTTGTTTCTTCTTTCGCGATTGCTTCAATCAATACGCGTTCACCTAAAGGTTTGATCATGAAAAACAGCCTCCTTATTTAAAAGAGTAAATATAAGTGGGATTAAACGATATTCGCTTAATCCATCTTCAACAAAAGTGGATTATTAGCACTCGGATCAGGTTAGTGCTAATAACAATTTATATGATACTTAAATCCGATTCAGTTTGCAAGTGCTTTGAAATGAAAAAATAATAAAGATATGTTGTTATGAGAAAACCACTTTCTTGAAGCATGCAAAGATGCGTGATTACGATTAAAGATTGGTCGTATCGCTGATTAGAATGCTGGTTTGTGTCTATGACGTAGCTAATAAATGATGTTATGGTAAAAAAAGCGACCTCGTCACAAACGCCAGCCAGCATTTATACACGAAGTCGCCTTATCTTCTTGCTTATGAAGTTAAGCGCTGGAGGTCTCCTTGCCTTCAGCATCGAACTGCTCCTCCCATTCCTGCTGTTGTCTTAATTGCTTGCGGTATACAATCGAAGACATAAGAACGCTGAACTCATACAGCACCAGCAGGGGGATCGTAACGAGAATATCGGACATCACATCTGGCGGCGACAAAGTCACACCAATGACGACAAGTGCAAAGTAGGCAATCCTTCTCATCTTGCGAAGACGAAGCGGATTCAAGATGCGAATGCCCGTCAAGAACATAATAACAAGCGGCAATTCGAACAGAATCGACATCGGCAGCAAAATGTTGAACATAAACGTCAAATACTGCGTAATGCCATACGTCTCTTCCAGATGCAGGTACTGGTTAATGCTTGTCGTAAACTGATAAGCCATTGGAAGCACAACAAAATAGCCGAATGCTAATCCGACTAAAAACAAAAGAAACACGAACGGAATGTACTTAAGGGTAGCCCGGCGCTCTACAGGTCGAAGGCCAGGGCTGACAAATGCCCATAACTGGTACATCGTAAACGGAAGGGCAATGGCAATGGCTACAATGAGCGAGAACTTCATATAGATGCCTACTCCATCCCAAAGCGAGAAGCTGTGGAAGGTAAAGCCATTGGCAGGGGGCTGCTTAATAATATATTGATAGATGGGGTCCGCGACGATAAATCCACCTACAAGCCCCACAACAAGAACGAGAATAATATAAATGATGCGCTTGCGAAGCTCCGTAAAATGCTCAATAAAAGTCATCTGTTCCTTGTCCCACTCAGACATCCTAACACCAACCTGTCGTTGCAAAAATGACGGCTCGAAGCGAGAGTTCGCTCTACGATTCTTGTGTTCGAATCCTCGCTCCATGTCGTTGCTCGCAGTGTACGCTTTTAATCTGGAAGTCTGCGAGGCGGTTCGTTCTGAAGGGATGTCGTCTTGGAAGCAGCTTCTTCATGAGCGATTTCCTTACGGGAGGAGCCTTTTGAATCCTCATCATCCATGATATCTCTTGCGCCAGCCTTGAATTCACGCAGCGTTCTTCCGAAGGCACGTCCAAGTTCAGGCAGCTTGTTCGGTCCGAACAACAATAATGCAATAAGGAGAATTAAGAGGACTCCTGTCGCACCGATTCCTGAGAACATTACGATCGACTCCTTTCAAATTGAGGAAGGGTTCATAAGTGACAATGTGATTATTATCATATCACACCCCATCCACAAAATACCAAGAAGTCTCATAAAATTTTGAAAAAATACACAATTGAAAACAGGAATGTTTGAAGAGATTTGCTTACTTTCACGAACAAAATAGAGAAGGAGCAATGCTAATCATGATCGTGATAGCGGCCGCTGGCTACATCTAGCGCATGAGGGAGCTGATCAATAACAGCCATAATGTTCTCATGAACGCCCTTCGGGCTTCCTGGCAGATTGATGATCAGCGTGCGATTGCGAATGCCGCACACCCCTCTTGAGAGCATTGCGCGCCTTGTCTTCTGCATGGCTGTATAACGCATCGCCTCTGCAATGCCAGGTACGACACGATCCACAACCTTAAGGGTCGCTTCTGGGGTTACGTCTCTTGGGGCTAGCCCCGTTCCGCCAGTCGTTAAGATTAGATCTGCCTTGAAGTAGTCAGCCATCTCAATCAGCGCTGCCGTAATCTCATTCATTTCATCCGGTACAATGCGATACTCGACAATCTCCCCATTGATCTCTTCTTCTACTAATTCACGCAGCACCTGTGCGCTTGTATCCTCTCGCTCTCCACGCGAGCCCTTGTCACTCGCTGTCAGTATCGCTACCTTCCACCTCACGATGATAATCCTCCTTTCAACTCCACAGGTTCTAATCTCTTATGCTCTATCAGATAAGAAGGCAGCTTATGCTTCGCTGCTTCTGTAATCACCGTTCTTGCCGCCTTCCTTGCTAATCAAATGCGTTGGGCCAATGGACATATCCTTCTGCATGGCCTTGCACATATCGTAGACCGTAAGCGCTGCTGCAGATACGGCTGTTAGGGCCTCCATCTCGACGCCAGTCTTCCCACTCGTCTTTACTTCTGCTGTAATCTTCAAGGTATCATGTCCATTATCTTCAAAATGGATATTTACCCCGCTTAACTGCAAAGGATGGCACATCGGAATCCACTGCGAGGTATTCTTCGCTGCCATAATTCCAGCTACCTGCGCAACAGCGAGAACGTCGCCCTTGTCAACGGACCCTGCCTTGATGCGCATGAGTGTATCCGGATTCATCTTGACCGAAGATGCGGCAACAGCGATACGCTTCGTAATCTCTTTTTCCGAGATATCCACCATCCTCGCTCGTCCTTCTTCATTAAAATGTGTCAGCGGCTCCATCCTCATCCTCCTACATCCTAAAAACCGGCTTTCTTGATCGGTATCACTTGAGACGGCGTTACCAATATATCAATCATTGCGTCATGAGGTTCCACAGGCACCCTCACAACCAATTGTTCATTATAGATAATGCTCAGGAGACGGGGCTTGTCTATAGGTTTAGCGCTCTCCCACAGCGACAAAAATCGATCATAATATCCTGCGCCCATGCCGAGCCTTCCACCTGTACGATCGAAGCCGAGTCCGGGAACAAGCACTATATTCGTATTATTCATGATGTGATGAATAGGAACAGCCTCTGCCTCATCCGCAGGCTCGCGAATACCAAAGACGCCTGACTTAAAAGGGGTGCTCATGTTCCATCCCACCCATTCTAATGTATGAGTGTCTTGGAGCGTGCGCGGAATGTACAGCTGATCTCCCGAAGACAAGCATGCTTCCATTAATGGAATGATGTCCAATTCGGGTCCAAACGGCATATAGGCACACACCGTAAGCGGCCGTCCTTGCTCGTGACGAAGCTCCTCCAGCAGCTGTGCGGCACGTCTGCAAGCCTGCTTAGCATCCTGCTTGCGCTGATCAGCATCGATATGATTCCGCTTCCGCTTAAGTGCAGTGCGAAGCTCATGTTTCGCAAGCTTCACCGATGGTTGATGCGTAAGTTGATCTTCATTCATTCCCACCGCCACCTTGCTTTTGACATTCATCACTTTTTTCATAACTTTTCATGATTTTCAACTTAAGTGTACCACCGTTACCTGTTTCCTGCCACTGTTAGCGTCATTTTATGAACCCCAGCATCGCGTTCACGCTTGTTTTCATGTAAACTAGGGGTAGTTTGACCAAAAATGGAGGAGATATCTTTGCTGCTTCAAGTCAATAATGTATCCAAACATTACGGGATTACCCCTGTATTGACAAATATATCGTTTCATATGAATGAACGTGAGCGTATCGGCCTTGTCGGTGTTAACGGAGCTGGCAAATCCACGCTGCTCAAAATCATTTCCGGCGAGCTGACCGCCGACTCCGGAATGATATACAAATCCAAGGAGACGACCATTGGCTATCTAGCTCAGAATTCCGGTCTGCAATCTGAGCGATCGATATGGGCTGAGCTGATGCTTGTCTTCTCCCATCTTGTTGAAGTAGAGCAGGAGCTGCGCGAACTAGAACAGCAGATCGCTGACCCGAAGGCTGCCGAAGACAGTGCTCGATATGAGGAGATCCTGGCGAGATACGCTTCGCGGTCAGAATGGTTCCGTGAGCAGGGCGGATATGCCATGGAGGCGAAGGTCCGCGGCATTCTAAGCGGAATGGGCTTCGGCGATATGAATCCGGACACTCCGGTCAATACGCTGAGCGGAGGACAGAAGACTCGGTTGGCGCTTGCCCGCATGCTTCTTCAGGAGCCTGATCTACTCCTGCTCGATGAGCCTACGAACCATCTGGACATCGAGACGCTGACCTGGCTTGAGCAGTATTTGCGTGCTTACCCTGGCGGCGTGCTGGTTGTATCCCATGACCGCTATTTCCTTGACGCAATGGTGACATCCATCGTTGAGATTGAACGACATCAGGCGAAGCGCTATACCGGCAATTATACGAAGTATATGGAACTTAAGGCGCTGGAGTATGAGCAGCAGCTGAAGCTCTATGAGAAGCAGCAGGAGGACATTGCGAAGATGGAGGACTTTATTCAGCGCAATATCGTCCGTGCTTCGACAACCAAGCGTGCGCAGAGCAGACGCAAGGCGCTTGATAAGATGGAGCGTATCGACAGGCCGCTTGGTGAGCTCAAGAAAGCGCGCTTTGCCTTTGAGATCGCGAGACTGACGGGCAATGATGTCCTGCATGCCCGTGAGTTGTCTGTCGCTTACGAAGGCGACCCTCCGCTGTTCAAGCATGCGAATCTGGATTTGTACCGCGGCGAGATGGTCGCGCTAATCGGCCCTAACGGCATAGGCAAATCAACCTTGCTCAGAACGCTGATTCAAAAACACCCGCTTGCCGCCGGCTCCTTTGATTGGGGCACGCATGTGTCGATTGGCTACTATGATCAGGAGCAGACCAACTTGAATTCGAATCTGACGGTTCTAGAAGAGCTCTGGTCTACTTATCCGCACATGGATGAGGTCCGTATTCGAACTGTGCTTGGGAACTTCCTCTTCAGCGGAGACGATGTCCAGAAGAAGGTAAGCTCTCTTAGCGGCGGGGAAAAGGCGCGTGTCGCGCTTGCCAAGCTGATGCTTCAGCAGGCCAACGTCTTGATCCTGGACGAGCCTACGAACCATCTGGACCTGTTCAGCAAAGAGGTGCTGGAATCGGCGCTCATCGACTATGAGGGAACGGTCCTCTTTATCAGCCATGACCGTTACTTCTTGAACAAGATGGCTGAACGGGTTGTTGAGCTTAGTCCGACGGGAACAACCGCTTATCTCGGGAATTATGACGACTATGTGATCAAGAAGCAGGAGCTTCTAGAAGATGAGGAGCTTCGCAAACGTCAGATTACCGCTGCTGGAGGCCCCCAGTCCTTCTCCCGGCCAGGAACTGCTGATGAACTGCCTGATGACAAATCCGTCTCAGGTGCAGCTCAGTTTGAGCTGGACAAGCAAGCAAAACGTGAGGAACGTGCTCGACAGCGCCGCCTAGAGCAGCTGGAGGAGCAAATTGCCGTACTGGAGGGAAGCGTCGAAGAGCAGGAAGCGCTGCTCGCAGACCCTGAGGTATATAATGATTATATGAAGCTGCAGGAGATTCAACAGAAGATTGACCAGCAGCGCAAGGAGCTTGAGGGAGCCTATGCAGAGTGGGAAGCTTGCATGGATTCTTCATCATAAGCGCCTTTATGCGTTAGCAAATTCCTGAAGCGATAAGCAAGCCCTTGGCAGAAGTAGTGGAAGTTCAACTGAACCACGCCCTGCCGAGGGCTTTTATTTTCAAATATCGAATGTATGAAGCAATGGATTCTAAGGGTATAACTTGCTGATCGGGTCGCATTAGGGGCGTATCCGACCAAAACCTAGCAGCAGCTTCGCTTATGCCTTCCATCAAGCAACTCTAGAAGAACAACATGAATAATGTCGAAAAGAGTCGGATAACCCCGCGAAGTTATCCACAATTATTTTAACGAATTGAAAATAGAAAATGAATTTTTTTCACGAAAAATCCGCTTCACAGAAGGACTTTTGCACAAAAACCAACATTATCCACTAAATTATGCACACTATCCACAGATCACTTGGTCAAAAATGAAAAGGCTATCCCCTTTTTCAACAAAAACCAAAAGCATGCAGGTAAACCATGTAAGCGTTTAATCCACAGAAAGCTCCGGATATGTGGATAAGTTTTATCAACAAGGAAACAACAATTCCTATGACCTTAGTCCTAGACCCTCTTTCTTGACTCCATCTACATTTGGTATGCTGGGATATAACATGGAACGCGGTGCAGATATGTCTGCTCTTTTTTCCATCAGCAAAAAAAGAACTGGCCTTATTCTCTCTTGAACAGTGAGAAATAAAGGCCAGCTCTGCTTAATGCGATCAAACGATAAATAAAACCAAATTAAACCAAATTAAAATTAACATCCAAGCTTAGGGTAAAGAGCTTCAATCATGCGATGCTATTGCTTGTCTTCAAGCTCTTGTCCCATCCACTTCTCTAAAGAGAACGAGGGGTGCACATTGAAGTCTAGTGAATCAAAGGCTCCCTGCTTCCATTTCAAATGAGCGGCCGCACCAATCATCGCAGCATTGTCTGTGCAGTACTGGAATGGCGGGATCACAAGTTCCACGCCGTCCGCTTCGCTTCTCGCTGTAAGCGCGGCCCGCAGTCCCTTATTCGCTGCTACGCCTCCACATAAGAGCAATTGCTTCGCGCCATATTCCTTCACAGCTCGCATGGACTTCTCCACAAGCACGTCAATGACAGACTCTTGGAAGCCGCGGGCCAGCTCGCCGTGATCTAGCGGCTCGCCTTTCATCTGACTCTGGTTGAGCGCATTCAGCACAGCTGACTTCAAGCCGCTGAAGCTAAAGTCATATGAATCTGGTGCGAGCCACGATCGAGGCAATTCCACCGCCTTCTTCGCCTCCATAGCCAAGCGATCCACATGTGGCCCGCCAGGATAAGGGAGACCGATAGCGCGAGCGACCTTGTCGTATGCTTCTCCGACAGCATCGTCTCTTGTTCTGCCGATCAGACGGAAGCTGCCCTCTGATTCCATATAGACAATCTCGGTATGCCCGCCAGATACAACCAAGGCGATGCAGGGATAGTGAAGCTCGGATATCAGTCGATTCGCATAGATATGGCCAGCAATATGATGCGTGCCGATAATCGGTATTTGAAGCGCCAAGGAGAGCGACTTCGCTGCCATTACTCCGACGATCAATGCGCCTACTAGCCCGGGGCCTTGTGTAACCGCGATCGCATCGAGCTCCTCCAGCTTAATTCCCGCTTCTTCTACTGCCTGTTCAATCATGAGCGTAATGGAATCCACATGCTTTCTAGAAGCAATCTCCGGCACTACGCCGCCGAATCGGCGATGGATGTCGATCTGGCTCGACACCATATTGCTCAGCACCTGCTTGCCGTCACGTACAACAGCGACCGAGGTCTCGTCACAGCTTGTCTCGATCGCTAGGATGAGACTATGCTCTTGCTTCAATGTCGATGGGCTTTCTGATATGTGATTAATCGTTGTCACGTCTCACTCACCTGCAATTTCTATTTCAGTACCAAGATCACGTTCTTGGCTTCATTCTAACCTTCATTCATGATGAGATCAGGAAGAGGATTCGGCAGACCATTGATACAGATCTGACCACATGATGATGGCATCTTCTTGATTATCCGTGTAGTATCCTTTGCGAACACCGGCTGGTTCAAAGCCAAATTTGCGGTATAGACCTTGAGCGATATGGTTGGATTCGCGTACTTCCAGTGTCATCTTGCGCATGCCCATGGCAAGCGCCTGCCTTACTAGCTCGCCTAGAAGCAGCTCTCCGAAGCCATGTCCTCGATCGTCTGGATAAATCGCAATATTGGTCACATGCGCTTCATCCACGATCATCCACATGCCCGCGTAACCCGCAATGCGCCCTTCTATCTCAAGCACAAGATAACAGGCAAACCGATTGTTATTCAGTTCATTCAAAAAAGCATCGCTCGTCCAAGGCACCGTAAAGGAGGTATGCTCCACCTCCATCACCTGCGGAATATCCTGCACACTCATCGGACGAATAAGTGCTTGGTTCGCTACAGCTTCCCGCTTCGCCTGTTCCATCCAGGTGTCCCTCCTTAGGACGGCTCGGAAGCAGCCTGCTCCCTTGCCTTCAGCTTCGTCTCTGCTTCTGTAAGCTGGGCATAATTCGGCTCCAGCTGATGGGCAGGTGTTGTCTTCCCTTGACGGAGCAGCAGCTCACCTGCACGGCCGATCCAGCCTGCATGAATCTCACATGGCATCAGGTGCACACGGTCAGCATGTGCTGCTTGAATCGCTTCAATCGCCTCCTGCTGCGGGGATGTCTCTCCTGCAAAGAGGATATGGACATCAGATTCCGCTTGCAGTTGGTCAGCAGCCTGCATCACGATCTTCTCAAAGAGAATAATCTCATCTTCACGCTGACGAATAAGTCCTTCTTCAAGTGCGGCAAGCTCATCTTGATGTCGAATCAACCGAAGCAGCTTCTCTCGCCCACCTGCAAATGATCCAGTATACACTTGCCCTCGTCTTGCATCCATCATCGGATACACGATCAGCTTCGCATGCTCAGGCAAGTCTTGGATCACCGATTCAGCCTGAGCAGCCCCAGTCAATGCGAGTGCATACAAGCTCGACACTGCAGCCACAGGCTTGTCCAATGTCCAAGCCAAGGTCTTGGCCGCCGTAACGCCAACACGCACCCCTGTGTAGGAGCCTGGCCCAATTCCGACTGCAATGCCGTCAAGATCCTTCGAAGCGATGTTCTCCAGAGCAAGCAGCTCCTGCACGATCGGAATCAGCTTGAGTGCGTGATTGCGCTCTGCAGCCGAATGCGAGGCCTGTATCACTTGGCCTTTCTCTACTATCGCACAGGCAAGCGTCTTGGTTGAGGTATCCATCGCCAGAATCTTGCCTGTCTCCACTGTATGCTCCATTATGCCATTCCACTCCGTTTCCACTCATTCACCCATGCTGCATAAGGCTCTCCATATGCCGTAATTCGGATAACACGCTCCGTCTCGCCTTCATACTGAAGAAACAAATGAAGGTATTGATCAGGCAGCAGCGGTGTGATGATGCTGGACCATTCCACCACCGATACCCCGTCCCCAAAGAAGTATTCATCTAGCCCCAGATCATCGGCCTCGTTCATGCTAATGCGATAGACATCCATATGATAAAAAGGCAGCTTCTCGCCTTCATATTCCTTAATAATCGTAAATGTCGGGCTATTGACCACATCCGTCACCCCAAGCTCCTTGGCAAGAGCCTGAGAGAACCGTGTCTTGCCTGCTCCAAGATCTCCGTCAAGGGCAATAACCGTACCTGGAACGCAGCGCTTGGCAACAAAGGCAGCAATCTGTTCGGTATCCTGCTCACTCATGGAGCGAACCGCATGCTTTGCTGATAGCAAGTTCATTTCCTCCTCCTGAATTGTCTCTGTCCGCACGGCTTCTTCATACCGTCTAGTTAACAACCTATTATATCATACATCTTTCTCCCGTTATAGGAACCCCTATTCATGCGCTGCACAGAACAAACAGCAAAAAACCTGACGATATCGATCATCATCAGGTCGCATTTGCCTGTAGCAGCTATTCTTTGATTGCACCAATCATAACACCCTTTACAAAGTACTTCTGCAAAAATGGATACAGCACTAGAATGGGAACGGTTGCGACCACAATCGTGGCGTACTTGATCGTTTCACCGATCGGCATCGTATCGGCAGCATTCGTTCCGGTCATCATGCTGTCTGTGCTGTTCGTAATCAGAATCTCACGCAGTACTAGCTGCAGCGGATAGAGCTCCCGATCACGCAGGTAGATCAAAGCGTTAAACCATGAATTCCAATGCCCGACCCCGTAGAAGAGAATCATAACCGCGATAACAGGTAGAGACAGCGGCAGAATAATACGGAATAGCACCGTAAAGTCGTTGGCGCCATCAAGCTTCGCAGACTCCTCCAAGCTGATCGGCACACCATGAAAAGCAGTCCGCATAATAATCAAGTTAAAGGCGCTAATGGCGCCTGGGATAATGAGTGCCCAGAGAGAATCAAGCATCCCAAGCTCGGATACCAGCAAATAGTTCGGAATCAAGCCCCCAGAGAAAAACATGGTGAACACGATAAAAAACATAATCGGGTTCTTCCACATCACATTCTGTCTGGACAACCCGTACGCGCCAAGGGCGGTCATGAATACATTAATCAAGGTTCCAACCGTTACAACAAACAACGTATTCATATAACCTTGAAGAATCATGGGATTATCCAATACGCGGACGTACGCATCCAGATTGAAGCCTTCTGGCAGCCAGATCAAGCCGCGCTGCTTTACGATCCAAGATGGATCACTAAAAGATGCGATCAGAACATAATAAAACGGGTATAACGTAACGAGGCACAGCAAGATCATAAACAGAATATTAAAAACTTCGAAGACCCGCTCCCCAATGCTTAGTTTATTCACGATTGGCTCCCTCCTTTAAGTATGCGCTTCCACATTGAAGCTACCATAGCTTCGTCTCACTCATTCTTCGGCTCACCCGATTGGCGAGGATCAGAAGGGAGAAGTTGATTAAGGAATTAAACAAGCCAATCGCCGTACTATAGCTGTAGTTAGACTCCAATAGGCCTTTGCGGTAGACATAGGTTCCAATGACATCTGCCGTCTCGTACGTTGATGAATTGTACATCAGCAAAATTTTATCCGTGCTAACGCTCATAATGCTGCCCATTTGCAAAATAAGCAGAATAATGATGGTGGATGTAATGCCCGGAATCGTAATGTGCAGCACCTGCCTCCACTTGTTGGCGCCGTCCACTTTGGCAGCTTCATACAGCGAAGGATCGATGTTCGAGATCGCGGCAAGATAAATGATCGTTCCCCAGCCTACTCCCTGCCAAATGCCTGAGGTAATATAAATGGTTCGGAACCATTCCGGCTCGCGCAGATAAGCAACGGCCTCAACACCAAACATGCCAAGGATGTTGTTGATCAGTCCGTCACGGGCCAAGAAATCAACGAGCATTCCCACGATGACAACGATCGAGATGAAGTGCGGAATATACGTAATCGTTTGTACTGCCCGCTTGAAAAAATGCTGCCTGATCTCATTCATTAAAAGGGCAAGGATAATAGGAGCTGGAAAAGCAAAGAGCAGTTCATACAGGCTTAAGAGCAGCGTATTGCGTACAATCCGCCAGAAAAAGAAGCTGTTGAAAAATTCCTCAAAGTACTTGAATCCTACCCATGGGCTTCCTGCAAAGCCGAGGGCCGCTGAATAATCTTTGAAGGCAATTTGCACCCCATACATCGGGCCATAATGAAACACGGCGTAATAGAGCACCACTGGCAGCAGCATCAGGTAGACGTAGCGATTCATCTTCGCATCACGCCATATCCGCTGCATGAGGGTCTTGTCCCGTATCTCCTTTATGGGTGCTTGGGACGTTGATTTCTCAAGTGCTGGCATCTGTCGAACCTCCTTAGAGAAAAAGAACCTTTCCTTCTAGTAGTGAAGAAAATGACGTGCCGGAAGCTAAGCCTCCGACACGATTCCAACCATCGTTCATCCATAGTCGTTGCGGCAGATGGATTACCGCTTGTTATAACGGTCCAATCCTGCTTGGCGAATCTTGATTGCCTCTTCGATGCCCATGGATTTGATCGTTTCTACGAACTTGTCGTAGTTCTCCATCGGTTCTGCACCCATAATGAATTTATTGACCATCTCACTCTTATACGTATCAATATCCGTCATAATCGAAGCATAAGTCGAGCTTTCTTCTGAAGTTGGCGTGATTGGAGGCAGAATCTTGCTGTGATCGGCATCAAGCCAGTTCTTCATCGCTTCCTTCTGCTCCGGCAAGGAGACATATTGTTCGATATAGCGTTTGTCCTGAACGAATGGACCTGACCAGCTAACCGGCATATATTTGCTCAAGGCTTGTGCCATTGGGAGTCCATCCGGGTTGTTCGTTACATCCTCAGTATAAGTTGGATAACCATCCTTCATCGTATAGCTCTTGCCTTCAACACCGAAGTTAAAGAGCATATGCCCTTCTTCGCTGTATTTGTAATCCAGCCATTTTACGATCTGCTCAGGATTGGATACAGATGCGCTGATGGCAGCGCCAACCCCTTGGAATGGAGGGTCCTGCTGTCCGAGCGACTTCTGTCCGGCAATCCCTGTTGGATAGACCGTACCGACAAGCTTAAAGTTCGGGTCCTTTTCCTTCATTAAGGACATATAGCGCCCCACACCAGAGCCATTATAGGTAACGAGAGAACCAAGGATGTCACCCGTCATCTTCGCATCCTGCAGCTTGCCGTCTGTGGTTGCATAGTCCTTATCGAGCAGGCCTTCTTTATACCAGCGGCTGAAGGTCGTCAGGAATTCCTTATAGCCAGGTTCTATCGGACCATACTTCACCACATTATTTTCCTGATAGAAGCCGTCCATAACACCATAAGAACCATAGAAGGCAACGTTCATGTCTCGCATCAAGAAAGGAATCTCATCCTTCTGGCCATTGCCGTTCGGATCGCCGTCACGAAATGCAATCAGCACCTTCTCCCATTCTTCGATCGACGTCGGCACCTCAAGTCCCAGCTTATCCAGCCAATCCTTGCGCAGCACCGGTCCCATGAAGGTGAGGAGCTCCTCGTCAGGACGAAGGAATGGGAAGACATAGATATTGCCTTCATCCGTCGTGATCATCTTTTTCAGGTCAGGCCGGTCATTCAATACTTTGGTCAAATTCGGGGCGTACTGTTCAATCCATTCATTCAAACGAAGAATGCGCTTATCCTTAATCGCCTGGTCAGGCCCCTTGGCTACACTGCTCCACGTATACTCGATGACATCAGGGAGTGTTCCCGATGCCAGCATAAGGTTGAATTGATCCTGCACACCATTGCCTGCAGGCGGATGTTGGAAGGTCACCTTTGTCTTTGTAATCTTCTCCAGCTCTTGGTAGGCCCCCATCTCGCTAAAGTCCTTCAATACCGTGTTGGCATTGCCTAACCCAGCCCAATACGTAATCGCTTCTGGATAAGGAACCTCATCGAAAGTCAGCGGCTTTGCACCGTCTTCTTGCTTCGTTCCTTGCTCTGCCGGCTTGCTAGGGCTGCATGCTGCAAACATGCTCATGATCATGACTAAGGAAATGGTTAGTGCACATAATTGACGCCACGAATATCGTTTCAACGAAATGACCCCCCATATGTTTTTGGCCACCGGAATCGTCCTCCGCTTAACCTGCTTTCACTATATCGAGCTGCCATCATTATAGAAAGTAAACGTTTTCAACATTGATTTACCGCCTATATCATCACCGGTTAAACAGATTTAAGATCGATTTACCACGATTAAGATTCCTTTTTTTGCTCCAGCATTTCTCGGTATTGGCCGGGGGTAATGCCTTCATTTTTTTTGAAAAAACGATGGAAGCCCACATCGCTTGAATATCCGATGCGCGCTGCGATTTCAGTTAAGGTCAGCGTCCGATCCGCCAGCATTTCCTTGGACTTCTCCATTCTTAAAGTGGCAATGTATTCGGTTATGTTAATGCCGCTGTACTTTTTGAAAAAGGAGGATACATAGGGCGGCGTCATCTTGAACTCCTCCGCCATGGTCGCCAAGCTTAGATTCGGGTGATCGTAATGCTCTTCAATAAAGGCCTTCATTCTTTGATACAGCCGATCATGGTGGTCTGTGCGCTCGCCTTCGATATAGCTGCTGAGCAGCAAATAGCGCTTAATGATCTGATCTGCGATCGCATCGATGGACAAGACTCGCTGATCGATCGCAGCCGGATCAATCGTTTCTCCAAACACCTGCTGATCTTCAATTTGCAAGCTGTTGAGGATCTTCATAATCGTGGTAATCAGGTCAATCGATAAGCATCTGACACTTGAAGGCGTCATCATCTCCTGCTGCCAATTCAACTCGAAGATATGACGAAGCAAACGTTCCACCTGCTCCCCTTCCCCGCTCTTCACCAGATTCATAAGCTGAATCTCCGTCTCAATCGGATAGTGATAGAAGGTGGACTTCACCGTGCGTATCTCTTCAAAATAAACCAGCGATGAGGTACCGTGGATGATCCAATAATCCAGTGCGGTCATCGCTTCTCCATAAGCAATGCTGATCTTGTCGCTTCCTTGATGTGTAGAGCTTACCCCGATGGCAATGGACATGCGAAAGCGCTGATGCACGGCTGCCTGCATGCTCTCAAGAAATTCATCCTTCATCCGCTCAAGCGATGCGGTAGCATCCGGCAGATTGAGCAGCACCGCCAACCGATCGCGCTCAAGCTCTACCATATACCCTTCTTCATTTAATAATTCCTGCCCGAGATTCATAAGCACAAACCGAGCAAGTCCCCATTCCCGCTCTGTATCTCCGGTAATAAAGCCTGAGCAGTCAATAATATCGATCAGAATAACACAATAGTAGGGATGACTAAGCTCGACTCCCATAAAGCCGAATGTCTCCGGAACACCTTGCGTGAGATCAACATGCCCACGAATAAGGCGTGACAAGAAATTGGCCTTCAGCACCGGTGATTGCTCCGCCAGCGTTTGCCTTAGTTTCTCTTCCTCATCCATTGTGTGAAGCACGGACTGTTTGATTAATTCATATTCATCGCGATAACGCATCTCCTTCGGCGCTCGGTGAGCAAGAACCTTAATCACCTCTCGAAGCGGCTGATAGTAGCGATAGGCCATGATGTAGGACAGCAGTAGACCTGCAAGGAGGCCGATGCTGATGACAACCATCGTCCACTTTTTGAATACCAATACGTCCTTCAATACGATCGTCTCTGGAATAACGGATAAATAACGCCAGCCATTGCTGCCGTTCACTTCACTTACAATCATGGACTGTCCGCCTAATTCAATCTTGTGATAAGCGCCGCCCTGCTTTATTTCCTTCACAAGGTCCCAGTTCATCTGGCTGTTTAATGTGGACATGAGAATCTGCCCCTGCTGATTCAAGATGGCAAAGGAACCATCGCTCACGCCCTCAATCTGTGTAAGCATCTGCCTTAATCGATCCTCAGGAATTAACACGACAAGCTGCCCCTTGATATCCGATATATCATTGTAAGGCAAAGATTGGACATAGGTGATGGCGCGCATGTTCAGATTAAGCTCATTAAGCGCCTCAGAGGGCAAATAGACTTGATGATGAAGCCCCCGAAGCAGCTGGTTTACAACCCACTCTTTGGACTGGTCCCGATAGGATAGGATGGAGGAAAAATACAGGTCTGCATCCGCTTTCATTTCTGGCGACAGCACCGTATCATTCCCCTGGAAATAGATAAAGAAATCATCGATGAAGCTGCTCGTGCTTTTGTACTTTTTCAGCTCCTTTAAGGTATCGATAACCTTCAGCCGCTGCTCAATCGTGTCTTTGCCAGCGTTATTTAACAGCCAGTTGATTGTCGGATCAATCGCAATCTGATTGGTCAGCTGATCAATGTCCTGCAGCCTTGATTCGGTAATCTGCCTGAATTGCTCCATTAAACCGGTATTGGTTCGTATTGCATTCTGAACCATGGACTGCTCCACCTGCTGGTAGAACACCCCTCCAATCGATACGGGAATCAATACGATAGAGAGATAAGATAGAAAGATCGTAACGAACACACTTCTACGAGTCATTTTGCTGCCCGGCATGCGTCCTGCCTTTATCAAAGCCATTTATGTCCCCTCTTCCCATCGGATCTGTAACAAGCTCAGCTGCCCTTGCGATGTGGTGATAAATTCCATTTTACATGGAAAAACCTTGAATACCACCTCGATTTTTTGTTTTCGACAATCACGCACAAAAAAACCTGCTTGTACAAGCAGGTTTTTTACGCTGGGTGAGCACCGTCTGATGCTGCTGCAAATGATAAAGGCAGATTGGTCTGTGGCTATTTCAGCTCGTCTTCCGAAGGCCGTTCGGAGGAATCCTGCTTCTCTACGCTTTCCTCAGTCGATAAATCCATCGACTCCTGCGTAATCAGCTCATGAATTTGATGCTTGATCGTTTCCGAACGTGTGCCAAATATCGCTTGTACGCTGTTGCCTACTTCAAGAACGCCCGAAGCCCCGAGCTCCTTCAGCCGTTCCTTATTGACATCTTGGGCATCCTTAACCTGCACCCGCAAGCGTGTAATGCAGGCATCAAGCGAAGAAATATTATCTTTGCCCCCAAGCGCCGTTAGAATGCCGCGCGGAAGCTCCGAGGATGCTGTCGAGCTCGCCGCTGCAGTAGCGGTCTGCACCTCTCTGCCCGGCGTGCGCAAATTGAATTTGCGTATGGCAAAGCGAAATCCAAAATAATAAATGACCGCAAGCACAAGCCCAACAGGAATAACGAGCCAATAAGGCGTTCGATTCTGAAGTACGCCAAACAATAAATAATCAATGACGCCTCCAGAGAAGGTCATCCCGATTTTGACGCCAAGCAAATGCATGGTAAGGAAGGACAAGCCGGCAAAAAACACATGGACCACGAACAGCATGGGAGCCACAAATAAAAAGGAGAATTCAAGCGGCTCTGTAATTCCTGTTAGAAAAGACGTCAATGCTGCTGAGCCCATCAGCCCCGCGACAATCGCTTTGTTTTCCTTTCTCGCCTCATGGTAGATCGCCAATGCCGCTGCGGGAAGGCCAAACATCATGAATGGGAATTTGCCTGTCATAAAGGTTCCTGCAGTGAGGGGCACGCCATCCTTCAGCTGCTCGAAAAAGATTTTTTGATCTCCGCGCACAATGACGCCGGCTTTATTGACATATTCACCGAACTCAAACCAGAATGGCGCATAGAAGATATGGTGAAGTCCAAACGGGATCAGCGCACGCTCACATATGCCAAATATAAAGGCGGCCAAAGCTCGGTTGGAATCGATCAGCGAATGCGAGAATGTATTTAACCCATGCTGAATGGGCGGCCATATAAAGACCATCACAATCCCTATTAGCAGAGATGTCACCGCCGTAATAATCGGGACAAATCGCTTTCCAGCAAAGAATCCAAGATAGGATGGCAGCTCTATGGTAAAGAAGCGCTTATACAGCACAGCAGCCACAATACCGATGATGATCCCCCCGAATACTCCCGTCTGCAGTGTCGGTATCCCTTGAAGGACGGCATAAGCTGAATTCGAAGCTACCGTTTCCGGTGTTACATTCATCATGACCTTCATGGTAACGTTCATGACAAAATATCCGATAATGGCTGCAAGCCCCGCTACGCCATCTCCTCCAGCAAGACCAATCGCCACCCCAACTGCGAACAAGAGAGACAAATTGTCAAACACGATGCCGCCTGCCTGCTCCATCACGCTCGTGACGATCATAACGGTTCCGTTAGCAAGCCATGGCACGCGTTCAATCATATCTGGATTCTGAAGGGCATTGCCGATTCCAAGCAGTATTCCCGCTGCAGGAAGAATCGCCACTGGCAGCATGAGCGCCTTGCCAACCTTCTGAAGGACTCCAAAAGCCGACTTGAACATATATCCACCTTCTCTTAGGTTTGATGCAGCAGGGCTTCCAACACTGTCGGAGCCCTGCTTGTCCTGCACTTCTTGTCTTGTACTTCTTGTCTTGTACTGCTGCTTATGATAAAGGGCATCCCTTTGAACTCATTAGGCAGCATTACGCTTCATTCATCCCTCTTGCAGACGCTCGACCTTCACTGTCTCTGTATTCGTTGGGCGAGTGCCCACCTGTACAGTCGCCATCTCATTGGCTAGGTCTACGTTCTCAATCCACACGGAATGTTCTCCATCCAGCAGCACTGGAACGGTATCCTTCATTTCATATATTTGCTGTGCTCGTTCTGCTTTCATTCTGTTACCTCCTATCTGCCATACTGCTACGTTTAAGTTCCTATGCATGTACATTCATAAGATGGCACGTTTCTTCCATCTTCATGCATCCTTGGTGTTCTCTTTCAAGGGTAAAAGCAGGTCGAAAGCGCATATTATACGTAAATCCCAATAAAGGCAGGAGGCGTAGTCCATGCATACTGTGTGGAAAGGAGCCATCAGCTTCGGGCTTGTCCACGTTCCCGTTAAAATGCATACTGCAGCACAGGATAAGGACATCTCCCTGCGCATGATTCACGAAGTATGCGGAAGCCCGCTTCGCTATGTTCGAGAGTGTCCCGTGTGCGAGGTGGAAGTACCGTGGTCGGATATTGTAAAAGGATATGAATATGAGAAAGGGCATTTTGTGCTCTTTACGAAGGAAGAGCTGCAATCGATGGAGGATGAGGGCAATCGAACCATCACCATATTAGACTTTGTCGATCTGTCAGATATTGATCCCGTGTATTATCAGAAAACGTATTATTTGTCCCCGGATCAGGCTGGTGGCAATGCCTATCAGCTGCTCCGCGAAGCGCTCCATTCCACAAACAAGATTGGCATCGCCAAGGTGACGCTGCGCGACAAAAGCAGTCTGGCAGCGATCCGGGTGCTGGAGAATTGTCTTGTGATGGAGACGATGTATTATCCTGATGAGATTCGCAATGTCTCTCAGGTACCGAATATTCCGAGCGCCGTCTCCATTAATCCGCGAGAGCTGGAGCTTGCGCAAATGCTCATTAATCAGCTCTCAGCAAGCTTCGAGCCAGAGAAATATACGGATGAGCACCGCGAGCGCATGCTCTTGCGCATTCAAGAGAAGATCGCGGGCAAAGAGGTGAAGCGTGCGCCGGAGGCAGCCAATGAGCCGCCGATTGCCGATCTGATGGCAGCCCTGCAGGCGAGCATTCAGGCGATGCAGCCGGTCATGCCCGATACGGGACTTAAGCCTGCAAGTTCCGCGAGGGCTCGCGGCAAGGCAGCAGCTGGCGCTGTCAAGCCTGCCGCGGGGGCAGTGCCTATGGCTGGCGAGGCTGTGCCTACGGCTGGCGGCATTACGCCGGGTGGTGCCGCTGTTCCTGCGGCAGCGGGGCAGGCACCGCAGGCTGCTGCCACAGGCAGCCCACAGGCGGCAGCTGCCGCGAGCGGCGCGCTAGCGGGGGCTGGCGGCGCCGACACGGCGGCGATCCCCGCTGCGCCAGTCAAGCGGCGGGGGCGGCCGCGCAAAAACACAGCGGCCGAGCCTGTGCTAGGCGCTAGCCCCGCTGCCGAAGCGGCTCAGCAAGCCGCGGGCGCTGGCAGCAGCGCGCAGCCGGCAGCTGGCGGGGAGGCGGATCGCGCCGCAAGGCCAAGGCGCAGACGCACGCGCGCCGCAGAGCCCGTCACCGCCGCCGCGGGCGAAGACTTCGCTCGCAGCGCTGAAGCGCAAGCTGCACCGCCTGCGCCGACACGGCGAGGCAGAAAGCCTGCTTCTTCATGAGCAGGCTTTCACCGTTTCAATTGGGGCCAGCCTTCGCACCGATGGCCCCCATCTCAGCTGAGATTATCCCGCAAGGCGAAGAATGGCTCCATCAGCTGAAGTGGGACGGCATTCGCCTGCTTGCCGAAGCAAGCGATTCAGGTGCAGTCGAGCTCTATACACGCAAGATGGAGAAGCGTACCAGCGCCTTCGAGTCGATTCAGCGGGCGCTATTCGCTTGCCCTGCCCTTCAAGGAAGCCACTATGTGCTGGATGGCGAAGCGATCGTGATGGATCCCGTGCTGAATCGGCCTTCCTTCCCGCTTATACTGAAGCGTCAGCGAACCACGCGTGCGCTGACGGAGCGAGCACCTGTCCTTTATGTGATCTTCGATATTTTACAGTGGAGAGGTCAAGATCTTCGCCAATTGCCGTATGAGGCGAGACATCAGCTCTTGCTCGACATCTTTCAAGATTGTACAGCCGAGCTGCTGGTCACTGATGCCTTTCAGGATGGTGAGGCGCTGTGGACTTGGGTGGAAGCGAATGAGTGGGAAGGTGTGGTAAGCAAGCGCAGACAGTCTTGCTATCTAGAGGACAAGCAGCATCGAGATTGGTATAAGATCAAGAAATCCCTTCAGCTCCGTGCGCTTGCAGCAGGGTATATCGTTCGGGACGGGCGGATTGCGAGCCTGATGCTCCTCCAGCAGGATGGAATCTATATCGGCCGTGTCAGCATTGGCATGAAGGAGCAGCATCGAGAGCTCCTGAGCTCTTGGGCGGCAAAAGGGGGCACTAATGAGCAGCCTCCCCAATCATTATTGCTGCCTTCAGAGCTGAATAAAGAGAACATTGTATGGTTCAAGCAGCCCATTCCAGTGGAAGTATCCGCCTTGGAGTGGACAGCCGCCGGTGTGCTTCGCCACCCGAAGCTTGTCGCCCTGCCCGTGGGATCAAATGCATGAAGGAGGGACCTTTGCATGAGCACAGGATATATGCTGCCTATTGATGGCCACAAGATTCAAATCACCAACCCGCAAAAGCTGCTGTGGAAGGAGCTGCAGCTCACCAAGCTTGAATATGTCAAATGCCTCATTGAGCTTGCCCCCTTTCTTATTCCAGCTTGCAACGAGCGATATCTGACTACAATCCGTTATCCAGATGGCGTCCATGGCGAGGCTTTCTTTCAAAAAAATTGCCCTGAACCAACGCCGGAATATGTCACTACCGCTTGGCAGGGCGATCATCGCTATATTGTATTGGATAAGCTGCCTACCTTAGTTTGGCTTGGCAACTTGGCTTGTATAGAATTCCATCCATCCCTTGAGGCGCTTACTTCCAGCCAACCCTTGCAATGGATTATCGATCTTGATCCCTCTATTCCAGATGAGCCTAGAATCATGGATGCGGCCATGAAGGTCGGGCAGCTCCTGCGGTCGCTAGGCATTGAGAGCCTTCCCAAGACATCTGGAGCAACAGGCGTGCAGCTAACGGTCAAGCTCCATCCCGGTCCATCCTGGGAGGAGCTGAAGCAGTTCGGACGGTTTATCGCGCAATATTTATGCGAACAGCATCCCGAGTTGTTTACGATCGAACGCCTGAAGAAAGATCGGGGCAGCCGCATCTATATTGATTATGCCCAGCACGATATCGGCAGGACGATTGCAGCTGCCTATACCCCTCGTGCAACTCCTTACGCTTCCCTATCGATGCCGTTATATTGGGAGGAGGTAGCTAAGAAGCCCAAGCCCCGAGACTTCCATTTGCGCAATGCTGCGCAGCGCCTAGAGCATACAGGAGACCTGCTCGCGAGCTTCCCGCCTCAGGCGCTCCAGCCCATCATCGCATCCTTTCTCTCCGCGCAGAGGTGAGGGCAGCTTGCTGCAGGCTCGCGAGACTTTCTCAAAGAATTAGCTTCCTAGCAGCAAGCAGATCTCCACTGCCTCGTTACAACAACGGCGACAAGAGACGGAACAGCGCCTCTAAGCCGCGCTGTAGCTTGGAGCGTTCCATAAACTGCTTGTAATCCATCTCCTTGCTGTCTTCAAAGTCCTGCATAAAGTCCTGCTCCAGCCGATCGATCGCTTGTTCGTCAAACATAAGGGCATTCAGCTCAAAATTATAAAAGAAGCTTCGCATATCCATATTGGCCGTACCCACACATGCAATGGAGCGATCCATTATCATTGCCTTCGCATGCGGGAAGCCGCGATAATATTCATAGAAGCGCACGCCGGACTGAAGCAGCTCCTCAATATAAGAACGGCAGGCCCAGTCTACAATTTTGGAATCCGACTTATGCGGAATGATGATGCGGACATCAATGCCGCTGACAGCTGCTGTTTTTAGTGCCAGCATATTACCGGGGTCAGGAATAAAGTAAGGGGTTATAATCCATACTCGGTCCTTCGCGTGGTTAAGGGCGCCGAAATACAGCTCTTGAATTGCATCCCAGCTTGTATCCGGCCCACTTGCGACAATCTTCACCTGCTCATCGCCGACAAGGTCCTGCGGAGGGAACAGCTCACGCGAGAGCAGACGCTGCTTCGTGGTAAAAGCCCAATCATGTAAAAAAACGACCTGCAGCACATACACCGAATCGCCTTCAATCTTCAGATGAGTATCCCGCCAAAATCCGGTCTTCGGGTCGCCGCCCAAATATTCATCTCCGATATTGATGCCGCCGACAAATCCGACTTTACCGTCCACCACCACAATCTTGCGGTGATTGCGATAATTGAGGCGCCTGCGGAAAAAAGACACCCACAGCGGGAGAAACCAGTGGAACTCGACGCCCGCTTCTTCAAAGCGCTTCAGATAGCTTCGCTTCAGCTCAATGCTGCCGACTCCATCGGCAATGACACGCACCTTAACGCCTTCCTTCGCCTTTTCAATCAACAGCTTCTGAAACATGCGTCCAATGACATCATCTTTCAAGATGTAAAACTCCACATGAACATGATGCTTCGCCGCGCGAATCGCCTCAAATATAGCATCATACGTCGCACGCCCATTGGTAAGCACTTCCGTCTTGTTGTTGCCGGTGATCGGGCTTTCCGAGAGGGAAGAAATAAGTTCAAACAGCCGTTCTTGCGAGTGCAGCTCCGTATTGCGGAGCTCCTGCGCCTTTTTAACAATATGTACGATCTGCAGCTTCTCGACCATGTTCTCCACAAACCAGCGCTTGCGGACTCTTCGTCTTGCCGTATAGTCCTGAGCCATAAAGTAGTACAGGACAAAGCCGACAATCGGCACGCAAAACGAGATAATGAGCCAGGCCACCGTCTTCGATGGATGCTTGTTCTCAATGATAACGATCGTTAGAAGCTGAAAGATATATAATATGACTCCAAAAACGACCCATGTCATCTATCTGTTCCCCCAATTCACAAGATGGGCAATACATTCAGCCTTTCCCATCTTCCCTATGCTTCATTCATCTTCTCGTTATAACGTAATTGGACAAAAAAAGAAAGGGGCGAAACAAATCAACGGGTCTTTGGTCATGTTTCCAACGAGATTCGAATAAAGTGTTCTTAAGAGTAAGGACATGACTACACTAGAGTGAGGTGATAAGATGAAGCAGCGCTTGCGGAGCAACTCGATGACAGTGCTAGTCATTCGCGAGGCCGAACGAGCGGTTAAGCAGGTTCGTGTTCCCAAATTGCTTGTGATATCTGTCCCGATTGCAGCCTTAATGTCTGTCTCTGGACTCATTCTCAGCATGCAGCTGACCTCACAGCAAAGCATTCATGACCTTGAAGATCAGCTTGAACAGCAAAAAATGGCGCTAGAGATCACCGTCAATAACAAGGATGAGATGATTCGAACACTGCGGCAGGAAGTCATTCGCTTGGCGAAGGAGACTAAAATCGTGCAAGATCAGATGGATCAAATCCATGATCTGGAGCAAGAGCTCGAACAATTCGTCAAGCAGCATATCAGCGAGGATGCCGTGTCAAGCCGATCATCAAATGCGCCTTCCCTCATCACTCTCGTGCAAGCAGATATTGATGATGACGACTCCTTGCTTCGGCTTGCCGAGCAATCAAGCTTCAACTTAAAGCGTGTTCAGGAAATGCTGAACGAAGTGGAAAAAACGACCCCTCGCATGCTGACCATGGCTAAAGAGCAGCAGCAGCATATCGCCAGAACACCCTCTTATTGGCCGACGAATTCAAGAAGGATCACATCAAGCTTTGGTTATCGAACCGATCCGATTACCGGACATGCAGCCTTCCATGCTGGTCTAGACATTGGCGGCAAGATCGGGGATCCCATCTATGCAGCAGCAGAAGGCAAGGTGCTTGAGACCGGCTATCATTATGCAAGAGGCAATTATATCATCCTCTCGCATAGGAGTGGCTTGGAAAGCTGGTACATGCATCTCAGCAAAGCAGAAGTTGATGTTGGCGCCGCCATTGAGAAGGGAGAACGAATCGGAACAATGGGAACAACCGGCCATAGCACGGGTCCCCATCTTCATTTTCAAATTGTACAAAAGGGAACACCGATTGACCCCTACCCTTACCTCCAAGCAGAACCTGAGCAGCAGGGAGCGCGTCTAAGCAGCGCTAAGAACAGAAGCTAGCTTATCAGGCAATTGCCCTTATGTCCCTTGGCGCATCGTCATACATCCAAGCTGCAACAGCTGCAACTGCAACCAAGCTAGAAAAGGAGCGTTGATTAACAATGATGAAAAAGTCTAAACATCACAGCAAAGCCAGGCCTAACGATTCACTGATCAGCTACGGAACGCAAGTGGAGGGCTCGCTTATGGTTCCATCCAATCTGCGGATTGATGGCAGCTTTCACGGTGAAATTACATGTGAAGGAACCATTGTGATCGGTGATCAAGGAGAGGTCCATGCTAAGCTTACAGCCAGAGATGTCATTATTTCTGGGGAAATGAATGGAGAAATCAAATGCGAAGGCAAGCTGACGATCACCTCGACAGGCATGCTAAATGGGAATTGCGAATCTCAGTGGCTCGTAATACAAGAGGGCGGCTGCCTGAATGGAAACAGCTTGACCGAGCGGAAGGAGCAGCCTTCACGTCAAGCGTCTCAAGCCTCAACGGCTGCTGAACACGAAGCGAATACCCATCGGGAGAAGCAAGCGGGATAACATTCGCTTGCTTCTTTTTTATGACAATGACAGGTGTTCAAGTATCAATAGATCCATATTGAGTATTCGAGCGTTCATATGTAATCAAAGTATGCTGGCGACATGTATGGAATACAAACAACGGAATCATGTAAAGATAAGATAAGGAGAGGCCTATCTAAGCTCGCTTCTCGCGAAGCAGCAGATAGTCATAGGAGGTATCGGTGGACACTGAAGTCCACAGCCTGCGAAGGGTTTCGTTCTTCTCAATGCAGCTCTCGCAGGCCCCAAGAGGCATGCCTACTCGTACGTAACCCGTGCGGAACAGCAGCTTGCTTTGCTCGCGTGTCAGTTGGGATGAACAGCCGATACAATAAACAGGGCTCAACGACGGATGGTAGATAGCATTACATGCATTCATGATTCGAACTTTCCCCCTTACTCGCCATTAGGTTGAATCGCTACATAAGAGTTACAAAACGTATCCATAATGTAAGCGATTTCTAAGCCTGTGTCAATGGTTTTTGCACAAATGTTTACAGGAATACATTTCCTTCTTAGGAATAGCGCCAATCTCCGTAGCGCTCAGTCTTTACGCCAAACGGACCGTATTTCGCTTGAAGCTGGTGCCATTTTTGCCTGCTCGTCTGACTCATCCCCTTATCCGATCCGCTTCCTCCTTGCAAGGCTGTCGCCGCATAATCCTGCAGCATCTCCGCATCATAATCGGATTGCCAGCACAGCTCGCGGCGCATCCCTTGAAACCATGTCACGAGCATGGGAACGGCCTGTCCATCCTTCGTGCCAAGTAGGATAGGCATTGGCCTATGAAAGGTGCTCGAAGCCATAAAGGCCACTTCTGCGTGCAGAGATGAACGCAGGAGGGAGGTGGTGCCGGGCTCAACATGAGCACACAGCAGCAGCATTTGTTCTGGGCGAAGCTTCGTATCCAGCCAAGCGATAAGGGAGGAGGCGGTAGGATGCAGGTGGAAAGTGCTCTGTAAGGTGCTGCATTCCTCTGGTTCCGGTCGTGTTATCGAGGGCAGCACGCCATCCGCCAAGATGATGAGATCCGCTCTTCTTACGGCATAAGAAGCATTGACCGTACATAGAATCCGCCTCTCTCCCTCTTCCTGTATGCGGTCTGCCTCCTGGCGATCGGATACAACAAGCCAGCAATCCCGCTTCATCCGCGCTATTCGGATGGCTATCGCAAGAGCAGGAGCCAGCGCTCCCAATACTGCACACCGCATCTTCCCTTCCCTGCCCCCTTTTCACTTACTCCTCTATCCGCCTGACGTGTCCACTAGATTGTCGATGCCAGCATCTCGCGAAGAGCCTCTCTCCACGGTCGAAGCGGTGCAAATCCCTGCAGCCTTAACGCCATCCCTTCCAGTACAGAATAGGATGGACGCCTGGCAGGTCTAGGGAATTGCGAGGTTGGAACCGAGCGCACCTTCACCTGAAGTCCCTTCTCCTCCATGATTGCACATGCGAATTCATACCAAGAACAAGAGCCCGCATTCGTAATGTGATACACCCCGTAACATTCCGTAAAAAGTAAATCCACCAGCCGTTCTGCCAAATCCATCGTATACGTTGGACAGCCGATCTGGTCATGCACGACCTTTAGCTCAGATTGGCTCTTCGCCAGCCGCAGCATCGTTTTTACAAAGTTATGACCGTGATGGCCATACACCCATGAAGTCCTTATAAGAAAGGTCTTGCGATGGCACTGCATCACAAGCTCCTCCCCTGCGTGCTTGGAGGCGCCATATACATTAACAGGGCGAACGGGTGTGAACTCGTCATAAGGCTTATTAGCCCGCCCGTCAAACACATAATCTGTGCTGATGTGAATCAGCTTCGCATCGATAGCAGCAGCTGCACACGCCACATTCCGCGCACCGTAAGCATTAACCTGGTAGGCGAGATCGCGTTCGGACTCAGCCTGATCCACCTGCGTATATGCAGCCGTATGAATGATCACGTCAGGCTTCAAGGGCACAAGCGTATGCATGACTTGTGCTTGATCCACAATGTCCATCTCTGTTCTCGTTAGCCCAATTCCCGTTATGCCGCGAAGCTTAAGCGCATGCAGAACATCTCTGCCAAGCTGCCCATTCGCCCCTGTTACTGCCACAACAAGTGATCTAGACATGCCCTTGTCCCTCCTTCCATTAGATGAAGTTACAGCTCACTGAGATAAGGAAGTTGTCTATCTTTATTAGATAAGAGCACGTCTGTACGCGGCCAAGGGATTGCGAGCATGGGATCATCCCAACGAATGCCGCGGTCAAGCGCTGGCGCATAATAAGCATCAACCTTGTAGAGCACCTCAGTATGAGGCTCCAAGGTGCAGAAGCCGTGTGCAAAGCCATGCGGTATATACAACTGCTTCTTATTGACTGCACTTAAGGTAACAGCCACATATTGTCCATAGGTGCTGGAATCAGGCCGTATATCGACCGCGACATCCCAGATGGAGCCGTGGAGCACTCGAATGAGCTTCGCTTGCGCACAAGGTGCTTCTTGATAATGCAATCCTCGTATCGTACCTTCTTGTACAGACAAGGAATGATTGTCTTGAACAAAGATTGTATCTAGGCCAAGCTCTAATAATCGCTCTTGATGATAGCTTTCCATGAAAAAACCTCTAGGGTCAGTGAAGATCGTAGGCTCTAATACAAATACGCCGTCTAACGCCGTGTCATATCTTTGCAAGCTTCTCAACTCCCGCTTTGTCCTGAACCGCTTCATATGTTATTAAGCATATGTTGGAGACAGGGGATGAATGCCTGACAAGTTTAAAGAGAGAAATAATGGTAGGGATAACGCTGAGTGATGAATGAAATAGAGGATGATAGAAAGGAGAAAGGGGTGGGAAGACCCTCATGAAAGACATAGAATAGAGACGCATGCTGCAGTGTGCCCGAATCATTCATTCTAGGGCAACTGAAGATGGCTTCCCTTTCATAAGGATCTTTGCCTTATTATTGATGACGATGCGAGGGTTCGTTACACTTTGCAGGCTGCCAGCACATCCTACAAGCCTAGCTTCTTGATTATGATGTCATGCATCCGTTCACGCTCACCTGAATCCAGCACATAGTAGTAGATGCCGTTTTGCCGGATTCCGGATCCATTTAAAGATTCTCGTTCCAAGTGAGACAGCGCTTGATTATAATTCTTCATCAGCTTGGTCCACTCAGAGGATGGAATGCTTGTCTTCACATGCTCACTGACCTTGTCAATCATGCCAACCCATTGAAAAGCCCCCTCAAAGCTGAGTGCTTTATTTGATAGACTAGAGAGCACCTCCTGTTGGCGATCCATTCTGCCAAAGTCCCCTTTAGGATCCGCCTTCCTCATGCGAACATAGGCAAGCGCCTTCTCTCCGCTAAGATGAAGCGGCCCCTTTTCAAAGTATTGTCCATCCAGCGAGAAAGCCAGCTTATTTTGAATATCTACGCCTCCCAGTACGTCGATAATCTCTTCGAAGCCCTGCATATTCGTCTTGATGTAATGATCAATTGGGATCTGAAGCATCTGCTCCACCGTTGCCACAGCCATCGGCACACCGCCAAAGGCATACGCGTGATTGATCTTATCCTCCTTGTTCTTGCCTATGATGCTTGTCATCGTATCTCTCGGAATACTAATCAGGGTCACCGCGGGCGTCTTCGGATTCACAACCGCAAGGATCAAGGTATCACTGCGTCCGCGATCATGATCCCGCTCATCCACACCCATAATAAGCATCGTAAACGGGTCCCCGTCCTTTAGGCTTGGCACTCTAGGCCCTACATGGGATGCCGTTGCACTTGTTTCCTTCGTGTCATCGTGTGCTGGCGTAGGATTGAAATTTCCTACTTTGACTCGGAACTCGCTAGGCGGCAAAGGTTCATAGATTGCTTCTGCCGTATGCTGAAGCTTGTAATAGATAAAGCTTCCGCTCCCTACCACAAGTAGGAGAACAACGAGGAAGCTAGCAAGGAGAATTTTCTCCCATTTTTTGCGTTTGGACCAATATTTCTTCACATCTATCACTCCCAATCCATCCTAGCTGAGCACCGATATCTTGCTTTCAACATAATATAACGTGAAACTATTTCATACTTGCAATAATGAGAGAGGTGATTAGATTGAGTAAGGTTATCGGCATTAATGTCAAAGATTATGGTGCATATGGCGATAATGTCCACGATGATACGATTGCCATTCAAAGTGCCATCGACGCCTCCACCGGCGGTGTAATCTTTTTTCCAGCAGGAACCTATGTCATCAGCAATACGATCAAGGTGCATTCCAATCAGACCCTGTGCGGCGAGGGCAAGAACATCTCGATTCTCCGCATGAGTGCTGTAGGCAAAGACGGTATACAGGTAAATAATGCGGAGCATGTGACCATTCGCGAACTGCAGGTCAGAGACATTATCAATCCAGGCAGCGCAGAAAGTCGGGCGATTCGGATTCGTGCCTCTAAGCATTGCAAGGTAGAGCACTGCCGTGTATACAACACGGACGATTCCGGCATTCGTGTCGGCTATGATGATGCGACAGGCTGGTCGATGCACTGTCAAGTCCTTCACTGCGAGGTAGAGAACACCACAGGCGGTTCAGGCATCGAGGTCATCAAAGCCTATGATACTCTAGTAGATGGATGCACCGTAATCAACAGCTTGGAGCACGGCATTCGGATATGCGGAGCCATACGAACAACCGTGGTGAACAACACGATAGAAGGCAGCGGCAATGCTGACATCACGGCGCAAGGCTTCGGCAGCTCGACGGGGGTAAGCCAGCCTTTGGAAAATTTCATTATTAAGGGAAATACTTGCAAGGGCTCTGGCCTTGGCTATGGCATCACCATGTACTTTCAAGCTAGCAAGGGCATTGTAAGCAGCAACAAGATTATGAACAGCCTGATTGGCATTCGCTTATACGATCCTGAAGGCAATGGAACGCAGAACATTCATTGTGTGGACAATATGATCGCCGACTGTGGAACGGGTATTCTCGTGTACGGCGAACACAAGTCACTGACGTTCAGCCAGAACCATATTATGAACTGGACGAATCCTTCTGTGGCCTACGAATATGCCGCGGCCGTGGTCATTGACGCGCACAACAACGACCTCGATTTCGTCTTCTTCGAAGACAATATGATTGTTCAAGCGAATCCGGTCTCAAATAAAAAGCAGGTGTCCTTCTACATCGCGAACCTGACCAATAACAGCAACATTTATGTTCGTTACAACAACATCTCGCTGTTGAATTCATTTAGCCTCTTCAATTCTATCTACCGCAGGGGCAGCAGAGGCAAGGTAACCACAACCTTCGCCTTAATGAATACCAATACCGAGGTGCTTTCCTCTTGATATGATCATGCTGTAGGCTTGCCATCCCCTGGCTTCCCTTCAGCTGTACAATTCCAGCCATAGAGCATACCATGTGCAGGTGAGCACTGCCCCTTTTTGCTCACCTGCTATTCTATTCTTAATAACAAGAAGCGATGCTATCCTCCTGTTCGGACTAATGTTCCTACTGTGATGTTATTGCAGTTCAACAAAGCCAATCCTTCTGCAGCCGTTGAATGATTCATGATTAACGTCTCGATAGTAATGGTATGCGAAGCGCCTCCAATCACAAACGATCGCGCAGAAGAACACGTGATTTGGGTTATGCCTAGAAAGTCAACATGATCAGAACGCATCACTAGAATGGCATTTGGCGCGTTTCTGCAAAAAGCGTGCACTGACAAATTATAAAAAGTAAGCGCCTTGCAGTGATGAATTTGAAGCAAACTTCCCTCTGCCATCCTCAGATGAACAAGCTTCGCTTCAGGGTGAAATACGAATTTCTTTTGATTCAGTCCACGGAGAAGAAGCGTGCTGCCAATCCCGTACTGCCCGTTTGGAAAATAGATCGTATCTTCCTGTAAGATCGCTTTCATAATAGCAGGCTCATCGTTGTGAACTCCGTCGCCTTTAGCCCCATAATCGGTTACCGAGCGTGCCGAAATCCGCTTATAGGATAACGGAGAATCGTCTGTCAGGGCAATCGTCCATACAGGCTCAGCGGATTCTTTGGTTCCTTTCTCCACGGGCAATAGATCAGGTTCTGCCGCCCTCATAGCTGCTATTAGGTGTTTTCTCGATATTTGCTTGGCCCATATCGGCAGGTCTGCTGCTGTCCATGTGTCCGGTTCGCTAATCGCTGCTTGATGCACCCTCTCTTTCATGTGAACCCCCTCCAGCTTCAGGCTTGTCTTATTGGAAAAGCTTAAAAGCCCTCAATCTGTTCTTCTGGCCCGATAATGATTTTGGACTTAGGAAGCCTGATTTGTATTTCATCCCGCCCGTTATTATAAAATTGGTTTTTACCTGAAATGACGACTGTATCTACTGTGCTTCGGCTTGTATTGCCCAGCATGACACCATAGTTTTTATTCTCAGACACTTCGTTGCCAATCAGCTCCACATGTTTGGCGCGATACAAGAATACACCGTCGCCTTTGCTGTTGTATACCTGGGTGTTCTTCATTACAAAATAGCCCTTGATCCCAACATCACGAACGCCGTACTCCGTCCCGCCCTTAATGATGCAGTTCTCAATCATAATATTTTCCCCGGACATAAACACAACTTCCTTAAGCTTCGTATTGGAGAAAGTGGAGTTCAGAAGCTTCACATTTTTCGGTCTTAAGGTCTCGTCCTTTTCTACTTCTATCGTGACATAAGGAGCTGAGCCATTCGTAAATAAGACATTATTGACCTTCCCTTTGATGATCAGCCTACCCTCAAGCGCCCTCACCTTGTCCAACACGATGTTGTTAATGGTTCCGGTCTCGGTCCAGACATGAATATTTTCATTCTTCACTTCAACATTATGAAACTTAATGTTTCGCACTTCTGCCCCTGTATCAGGCTCAATATCAATAGCAGCATTAAGCTTATGGCTCATATTTTTAAGCGTTATATCCGTAAACAGCATATTTTGACCGCCAACTACTGCGATGCCATTGCGCGATGCGCCATCAATTACAATGTTTTTCGCTACGATTTGCTCGGTTTTTCTGGAATACAGCTTCTTCTGAGCGACATAGATGGCATCCCCATACTCCTGCTGTGATTTGGATACGGAGCCTTTAATGACCAGCTTGCTCATTTGGATGGCAGCCGAGTTCATGATCCGAATGGTATGATTCGATTCACGAGTCGTATGCTTCACCTTTGATTGATCCAGCTTCACATTGTAGATCGTTACATTTCTTACATTCTCCATGGAAACAAGCTCTTTATTGGATTGCAGCTGTCTTAGAACCGTCTTCTCGCCATCTCCGATGAGCGTTACGTTGTTCCGAAGATGAAGAACCCCTTTGATGCCATACGTTCCAGCTGGAAGGTAGACGGTGCTCTGGGATTTGCTTGCCTCGTCAATAATTTTTTGCAGATTCACACGTACATCCTTGCCGCTTGCAGAAACGCCTCTCTTTTTCACATTGATGCATTTTTGCTTGCAGGAGGTGTTGATCTTCTTCAAATTATCAGCCAGCCCATCTAGATAATCTAGCTGGGCTGGATTCGTTACTGGAATAGACACGGGGACATCGGAGGCAAACACCTCGATGTCAGGAGCCTGTGCGGCCATGGCTTTGATCATTAAGCCAAGAACGACTCCTGCAACGACGACGACAACGGATACGCCGATTCTAATCTTGGCCATCATTATCCAATGCCTACCTCAAGCTGAGAATGAACCACCGCTCGACCGATGCTCGAATAATAGAAGCCGTGTGAGCTCATCTCATCTAAGGAGAAGCAGTTGCGTCCATCTACAATTACCGCTTGCCGCATCAGCGAGTAGAGACGCGCTAAATCCATACTTTTCACTTGATCCCACTCCGTAAGAATCAAGCAGGCGTCCGCATCTGCAACCGCCTCGTACATGTCTTGGGTATAGAGAATATCCTCTTGAATCCATTTTTTCGCCTCATCGAGAGCGATCGGATCATAGGCTTTTACATGCGCCCCTCTTGCCACCAGCTCTGGAATGAGATCGACAGACGGGGCATAGCGCATATCGTCTGTATTGGGCTTGAAGGCTAGACCCAATACAGCAATCGTGCGCCCCTGCATGTTGCCAAGCGCATGCTGCAGCTTATTCAGCACCACATAGCGCTGCTTGGCATTCGTCTCGATTACTGCGTTGATTAATCGAGAAGACACTCCTGACTTCGAGCATATAAAGCGCAGCGCCTCGGTATCCTTAGGGAAGCAGGAGCCCCCATAGCCGATACCCGCTTGGAGAAACTGACTGCCGATGCGGCTATCCAGCCCCATGCCCGTTGATACCTCTGCCACATTGGCTCCCGTCTCTTCACACAAGTTGGCGATCTCATTAATGAAGGAGATCTTCGTTGCCAAAAAGGCATTGGCCGCGTATTTAATCATTTCCGCACTTTCTAGACTTGTGCGGTACACCAGCGTGCGAAATGGCGCATGAAGCTCCTCAATCGCATCAGCTGCACGCGAATGTGTGGCACCAATGACTGCGCGCTCCATCGACATGCAGTCCTTAAGCGCAGAGCCCTCGCGCAGGAACTCCGGATTGCTCACCATGTCAAAAGGATGCGGCGTATGCTCGGCGATCAGCATCTGCACGCTTCGGCCCGTACCTACCGGCACGGTACTCTTGATCACGATGATCTTATAGTCCTGCATCGCTTCCGCAATACTCTTGGCCGCAGCATAGATATACGTCAAGTCCGCTTCGCCATGCGGGGACATTGGCGTGCCTACCGCGATATAAATAATATCTGACTGCTTAACCGCCTCAGCGATATTCGTTGTGAAGGCAAGACGGCCTTCCGCTTGATTGTTCACAACCATCTCCTGCAGGCCTGGCTCATAGATCGGGATAATCCCTTGATTAAGCTTCTCGATCTTGCTTGCATCGATATCGCAGCAAATGACCTGATTGCCAATATCAGCAAAGCATGAACCTGTAACTAGACCTACATAACCTGTTCCTATTACGGCAAGTCGACGCATGCTTATAACCTCCCCGCACGGGCATAATTTTTTTCCACAAGCGCACGCAAGTAGTTCATTAATGGAGCTTTGAATTCCTCACGCTCCATCGCAAAATCAATGGTTGCCTTTATAAACCCAAACTTATCCCCCACATCGTAACGAACGCCTTCGAAGCTGTAAGCAAGCACATCCTCATGCTGATTAAGCAGGCGAATCGCATCTGTCAGCTGAATTTCCCCACCCGTGCTCGGAGGCAAATCACGAAGATGATTGAAGATATCCGGCGTCAGCACATAGCGCCCCATAATCGCATAATTGGAAGGGGCTTCTCCCCGCTTTGGCTTCTCCACGAATGCCGAGACTCTCTTTACCTTAGGCTCAACAGGAAAAGGAATCGGTGCAATGATGCCATACTTCTCCACCTCATCATCACCTACAGCCTGCACGCCAACGACTGAGCGTTCGTACTTGTCATACACTTGCAGCAATTGCTTCAGGGCAGGCACCTCGGACTGCACGATATCATCCCCAAGCAGCACCGCGAAGGGCTCATCGCCGATAAAGGAACGCGCACACCAAATAGCATGGCCAAGTCCCTTGGGCTGCCCTTGTCTCACATAGTGGAGATTGACAAGCTCGCTGATCTCGCGAATTCTTGTCAGTTCCTCCCACTTGCCTTTGCCTTCAAGGGTTTCTTCTAGTTCAATCGAGCGGTCAAAATGGTCCTCGATCGCACGTTTGCCGCGGCCGCTAATGATGATAATGTCCTCGATGCCTGAAGCTACTGCTTCCTCGATAATGTATTGAATCGTCGGCTTATCGACGATTGGCAGCATTTCCTTTGGCGTGGCTTTGGTCGCAGGCAGGAAGCGTGTTCCCAGCCCTGCTGCTGGAATAATGGCTTTTGTTACTTTCATCGTTTTACTCTCCTTTATTTGCATCTCTTTTTGATTTCTCTGTGTTATCATTCGTGAGGCGGTAGCCAGCCAAGACGTCCCGATCACATTACTGCTGCAATCGGGAAGCCTCATCCTTATGAACGCCTCGCTGCTTCGACATTGGAAGCTTGATCTGCTTCTTCTTGGGCATATCCTTCTTGCGCAATTCACGGTAGTATTCATGAATCCGATGGCTTACAATCTGCTCGGTGAACTGTTCTTCAATAATGCTGCGGCCTTGCTCCCCTAAGCTTGATCTCAGCCCTTCATCGGATAGAACCCGATGATACGCAGCAGCAAGAGCATGAACATCAAGATACGGCACCAGCACGCCGCTCACTTCGGACTGGACAAGCTCACGGGTGCCAAGCACATCGCTTGCTACGACTGGCTTCGAAAAGGCCATCGATTCCATCACAATTCTCGGAATTCCCTCCTTCTCAGACGTCAGCGAGACGACATCGGCCATCTCGATATAGGGATAGATGTTGGTCTGATAGCCAACAAGCACCACCTGTTCTTTAAGACCTAGCTCCGCGATGCGCTGGACCACTTCCTGTTCAAGCGGTCCCTGCCCAGCAAGCACGCAGGTGAAGGGGATATCCGACTGTTCCTTCAAGAGCTTCAAGGCATCCAATAAAAAAAAGTGATTCTTGACCGGCTCAAATCTTGCACCGACCAGAATCACCTTATGGTTCATCGGAATATGATATTGCTGCTTCAAAGCTTGAATGGCTTCCACCGAAGCAGCAGCCTTATGAGCGTCCAGACGCTCCAAATCCACGCCGTTGCCCTCGTACAGCACGAGCTTGCGCGGAGCGTATTCCTTAATTTTGTCCATATCCTCCCTGTTCTGCGAAGCAATGCCGTGACAGAACCAGGACCCGACCTTCTCCATCCAGCGGTACATATGATAGGTCAGCCCCCGCTGCCCCTGATAGAAAGGCAGGCCATGGGTTGTATGAATAATGAGCGGTGTTCGGCATAACCATGCTGCGATTCTGCCAATCACCCCCGCCTTCGCATTATGCGTATGGATAATATCGTACTTCTCCTTCATGATGAGCCGCATCAGCCGAAAGATCGAAACCACATCCTGAATAGGATGGATGCTTCGATTCATCGGGATGAATCGGAATTCCATGCTATAGCCTGCAACCAGCTTCTCATTGTACCCTTCCTTTGAGGAGATGAGATGGATGTCGTAGCCCTTATCCTGCATTAACGCTAATTTGTCAACGAGCAGCTTATGCATCAGCGCGGAGGTACACACGTGACCTACCTTCATACCAACACCTCAATTTATGAATTTGAATGCGTTACTTCAAAGAAAGAGAAGGAGCAGCAGCAACCTGATAGTAGCTGGAATACCACTCGATAAAGCGTTCAAGCCCTTCTTCAAGCGATGTGCTTGGCTTAAAGGATACCGCTCGAAATAAATCATCTACATCCGCAAATGTCGATTCAACATCCCCATCTTGCATCGGCTTAAGCTCAATAATGGCTTTCTTGCCAACCAGCTTCTCCAGAATGCCAATAAAAGTCGTCAGCTCCACAGGATCATGATTGCCTATGTTGTACACACGATAAGGGGCATGGCTTGTAGCTGGATCAGGCTCCAAAGCATTCCACTCTGGATTCGTGCTAGGAATATGATCCATGACACGAACGATGCCCTCCACAATATCATCGATATAGGTGAAATCGCGTTTCATCTGTCCGAAGTTAAACAGCTGAATCGGCTGTTCAGCCACCAAACGCTGCGTGAAACTGTAGTAAGCCATATCGGGTCTCCCCCAAGGCCCATATACTGTAAAGAAGCGAAGCCCTGTCGTAGGAATGCCATAGAGATGGCTATAGGAATGAGCCATTAGCTCATTGGCCTTCTTCGTAGCGGCATAAAGGCTGACAGGATGGTTAACAGGATCTTGAACGGAAAAAGGAACTTTCACATTCGCTCCATACACCGAGCTTGAAGAAGCATATACCAAATGCTCAATCTGATGATGCCTGCATGCTTCAAGCACATGACCGAATGCTGTCAGATTCGATTGCAAGTAGCTGTGCGGATTAATCAAGCTGTACCTCACGCCGGCTTGCGCTGCCAAATGGATCACTCGTCTGTAGCTCTTATGACGAAACAGCTCATCCACACTGTCTTTATCCTCTAATTGCAGCTTGCGGAAGGTAAACCCAGGATGATCAAGCAGCTGTGCTAATCTTGCTTCTTTCAGCATCGGATCATAATAATCGTTCATTGCGTCCACGCCTACTACTTCATAGCCTTGCTGAAGCAGCTGCTTGCTTACATGAAATCCAATAAATCCAGCAGCACCCGTGACCAGTATTGTCATTTCATCGCTCTCCCTAGAACTATATTTTCAATTCATTTATGTACAAAGCAACATGAAGACCTCATGCTCAGATCAATTATGCCAAAGCACTCTGAGGGCATGCATTTCCCCTAAAGCACGAACCCTTTGTGTTCCTGTAAGCATCAGCCATCACAGCCTGACATCCGCAAGCTTCATGGTGCCATTGGCTTCGCGTGGAATCTCCGTCACAAACGTCAACTCCAGTTCAACCTCGCACAGCGGCTCAACAAGCGCCGTAAACCGTCTTCTGAAGCTCTGCTGCACATATTTTCGACTTCCTTGATCCCGCTCCTTCATGGCAATCAGAAGCTCGAATCGTCTTAATGTATGCTGTATAAGCTGTGCGCCATGAATTTCGATGCCTTGCATGCCATCGATCATATGATTCACGACAAGCATGCTGATTCTTCTTCCATCCTCAAGCTGCAATTGATCGCCAATTCGCCCTTCGATGCTCTCAAGCCAATCCCATGAGACACCACAAGGACAAGATCCATGAGCCGTCCCCTTAGCTGCTCGATTGCCAATCTCATAGCGAATGAGCGGCATGCTCTTGCGAAGAAGGCCTGTCACCACAAGACGCCCCCATTCGCCTTGCTCGGTCGGGGTTCCATCCTCCCTTACCACTTCCACGATGCCAAACATCGGATGAATATGCTTATGCCCATGACTGCATTCGAAGACGCCATATGCCCCCTCCTGAGAGCTGTGCACGTCATAAACCTTACTGCACAAGCTTTGTTCAATGACAGCCTTCCATTCGGGTGCAAGCGTCTCCGCGGCGGCCATCGCGACGGTTCTGTTCTTGCGATAAAAAAGCGAATCTCCTGCCAGCTTCGCGAGTTCATAGATAGCAGAGGGATACCCTTCAATGTACTGCGGATCAAAGTCATTGATGAACCGCACAATCTCGTCCTTGTATCGTTTATGCAAATGATAGATGGACAGGTGCACCCCATTCGCGCCATGAGAATGAGATAGCCACGTTTGCCCTTCCTGCTTCATACACCCAAGCAGGTATATGGTCCGCGGCCGAGTTGTTCCGGTCACCTGCTTCTTCCACCAGTCAAAGATTGCCTGCTCCATTCCTCTCTCCTGAAGGGTGGCTTGCACCATTAAAGAGCTCCCTACAGCATCGCTCGCCGACCAACGAGCGGTTCCCATTGCGCTTTTTGCAGGGAAGAAGTGCAAATTATGTTTTTGCAGCGTATGTTTCTTTAATATCGGGAGCTCAAGCAGCAGATTCTCTAATGGTTCTTCTTGAAGCTTCAGCTCAGGATACATTTGCTGTCGCATGCGATAGTAAGGAATGGTCGTACAGGCATCCTGATAAATTTCCAAAAATCGATGCCGTTGATAGAGGGTCCATTCTTCCTTGGACATCTTCCAGAATTGCTTCGCTTTACCTCGGTAGGGCATACTGCACCATTGCGTAACAGCTCTATCCCTGCTTAATCGCGTCATCTGTAAGCTCATCGCTCTATCAGCCTCTCCTTAGCTTCATCCTTTACAGAATCGTTTAGCATGCCTTTCGCATCGGTATGGATTCGCCTTGTCCTGACTGACAAGGATGGATTCTCAGAGGCTTGCCATATAATCGGTTACGGCCCCAATCACGTCAGTTTATTCACGAATTACACTATTATGAATTCATGCATGCAATGCCTGCCCTAACAGCCTTTCATCCATCCCTTAACCCAAGCCGGACTTAGGCTGTAGCGTGATTGCACGCTTGACGCTTGCTTATACATGCTAACCTCGTTCGTCTTGAAGAACAGCGGCATGCTGCTTAAGCTGCTTCTTGCCCTTTTGCTTCTTCAAAAGCAACTCCTCATAGAGCGACTCCGTATTTGCAATCGTTTGGGCAATCGTAAAATGCTCATGCACCCTCTCCTTCGCATGCTCACTAAACATCTGTCTTCCCGCATCCCCAATCTCGATCATCACTTTCATGGCTTGCAAGAGTCCATACTCATCTTCGGATTCAACGAGCAGCCCCGTCTCTTGGTCAATGACCACCTCAGGGGTACCTCCGACCGATGTTGCGATGGCAGGGGTCCCAGCAGCCATTGCTTCCAATACGACATTCGGCAGCCCTTCCCACTTTGAAGCAAGGACGAACACGTCTGCAGCCTGAAGCAGCTCCTGCACATTCGTGCATACCCCCATGAACTCGACCTGCTTCTCCAGCTCTAGTTCGCGCACCTCGCGCTCTAGCTCGCCTCGCAGCTGGCCATCTCCAACGAGCACCAGCTTGGCCTGCTCATGCAGCATTGCCAATTTATGAAACGCAGATAGCAGCATACGGTGATTCTTCTGTGGATCAAGCCTTCCTACGCAAATAAAGACGAGGTCCGTGCGGCCTACACCCCATTGGCTGCGGATATCTTCTCTTCTGCTCATGCTGATCGGCGTAAAGCGCGAGAGATCAATGCCGTTGTAGATCACTTTCATCTTCTCTTCTCGAATGGTTCCTCTGTCTGCCTGCACCTGACCGGCCTTTTTGCATACCACCGTAACGCAGTCTGTCAGCCGATCGGTAAGCCTGAGCAGCCATTCTCGATGCCTTCCCCCGATATGCTCATTGCGAATAGAAGAGATCACAACCGGAATGTTCAGCAGCTTGCCGATGAACCTGCCTATAATATCCGCATGAAACATATAGGAATGGATAATATCAGGCTGCAGCTTCCTCAAGTACATTAGAAGCTTGATAAAGCGAAAAGGGAGCTGCCATTTATGCTTGACCGTTAGCGAGTACACCTCGACTTGATCGTGATGCAGCATATCGGCCACTTTTCCACCCGGCAGCAATGAGATCACCACGGTCCGATATTTTTCCGCATCCAAATGCTTTGCCGTATGATAGAGCATCATTTCTGCTCCGCCCATATACAAACCAGATATAAACTGGACAACCACCCGTTGTCTCATTTCCATCACCACTTAGCTATTAGTTATGAAACTTCGAGGCCGCAGGAAGCTCATATTCGAAGTTTGAGGGGCAGCCACCTGCATATATTCCGCACACAAGCAGCCCAAAAAGGCCCACCGATATGCCCATACCAGTGAAGCCATCGAACCCCCTGTTCCTATGCCCGATACCCAAATAATGACCATTACGCCAAACAAACTTAATCCATAGGCCGACAGCAGTTCTTGATGATTACGGAACAGATAGAGAGAAAACCAAGTCAGTACAACCAGCAGCGCCATGTAGCCAAGACTGTACACCAGTCCGCCCTGCGCCAAATAAGTCAAGTAGGTGTTGTCGGAGGACACCTTCATAATCTCTGGCGGATATAATCCAATCCCATAAGGATTCTGGAAGAAAAAGTCAATCCAGTAGCCCCATGTTTCCTCTGATCTTCCGTGGAGATTGCGAAGGGAAGGATCATTCACATCTCCTTGCGCCAAGCTGATCATGGAGGTCACCCGCTGTTCGATGGATGGGGAATACATAGCCCCAAGCGTGAGCAGCAGGGTCGCGACTATAAGCGTCTTCCAAAAGACGCCAGTCCCGCTCCAGCGCTGCTTCTGGCTCAGCAGCACTTTAATGCCTAATGCCGCAACCATCCCGACCAAGAGCGCCAATAGTGTCGTTCGTCTCATGGACATGACGACCATGCCTAGACCTGTGATCAAGCCCATCCATTGTACGGCCGAGCTTGGAATGGAGGACAGCACATGACTTAGCCCCTCTTGTGCCTGCTTTCTCATCTTCTTCGGGAACTTCATCAGCAGCACGAAGCAAATGATCGCTGAGGTCGAGCCCCATGTGGCGATGGAAAATGGAGCTTCAGTCAAGCCGGTTACGACATAATTCATAATCTCCGTCTCGCCGTTGCCCCGCACACGAACAGGCTGCCAAGGCAGCACACTATAGTCAATCCACGGTGTATTTATCGCAATAAACTGCATAAGTCCATACATAAAATGAGGCAGGCTCACCCACACATAGGCTGTAACCAAATCTTTATACCGAATCAAGCCTTTCATGGAGGAATGATAGAACAGCCAGAAGGAAGAAGCGTACAGCACTGTTCTCAAGCTTGGCAGCACACCGCCTAATAGTTCGCTTATCGTATAGGCCTGAAGTGACAAGCCCAGCAGCGGCACAAGACAGGTCAGCATTAAAAACAAGATTACAATCCCCTGAATGGATCGTGTAAGCGTTAGAGTAGGCAGATGAACTCCGCGCTTTAACGTATGCAGAATCCATACCACAATAAGCATATCCAGCGGTCGCAAGAAGGATGGCAGCCTCAATGTTTCTTGAATAAACTCGTTGTACATCAGCGCTGCAATAAAGAGAACGAGCGTTCCATTCAACCGATTCATCGTGGAGCATCTCCTATTCGATATGGGATGGGCTCATACAGAAGCTCGTCATATACCGATTGAATCTGTCTTGAGGTCTCCTCAGCGGAGAACCGCCTATGTACCGTGGCAAGCGCCTTGCCTGCTAATTGATCGCGCAGCGAAGCGTTCTGAATCAAGGTCTTCAATTGACGATAAAAATGGACAGGATCATTTGTATCAGACAACAGCCCATCCTCTTGATCCGTGAGAATCTCTGGAACGCCTCCAGCCGCCGTAGCAACAACGGCTGCCCCAGAGGCCATCGCTTCGATTACCACTCTGCCAAAAGGCTCGGACACGGATGTTAATCCGAATACATCCATCGCGCGCATCCATTCCTCTGGATGAGCTTCATAGCCTTGCAGCTTGATGCGTGAGCCAAAGCCCGACTCCTCTATCTGCGCTTGCAGCTGCTTCCGATAAGCGCCTCCCTCATAATCTTCGCCAATGACGATCGCATCAAAATCCAGCCCTTCTTCAAGACCTTGAATACAGGCTGCAATGAACCATTCCGGCCGTTTGGCCTTCTTCAGATTGCCCACGAATCCGACTAGCAGCCGATCGGGGTGAAGACCTAAGCGCTCTTTGACCTCGCGTTTCACGGCAGGATGCCAATAAGTGGACAAGTTCACGCCGTTATAGATAATCCGACTCGCCGGTTTTGCTGCTTGCTGCTCAAAGCGAAAAGATGTATTCTTCGCGATATAAATGAGGTAGTTCGCATAGCGAAGCCGGATCGTATCCAGCACATGATTGCCCTTCTCCTGCCTAATATGCCAAATGACCGGAATGCCCTGCTTTTTTGCCGCCACCCCCCAAGTTAGGATGGAGGTATCATCATTAAGATGAACTAGATCAGGCCGTTTTTCCTGCAAGTATTTGCGTGCGCTCACATAGGATTCGCGGTACGCTTTTAAAGCGCGAAGCTTCCCCTTCCATCCAGCTGAATGATGAATGTTGCGAATCGAATTTTCATGAATGGGCACGATGCTCGTCTTCAGATTCATTTCACGATACAGCTCAGATGCAGGGCCTTCACCAGGATAAATGGCTTCAGCCTCCCAATGAGGGGAATGATTCAGATGATCAATAATCAAGGATGCCGATATAATAGATCCACCGACTTGAATGCCTGAATGAGGAAACACAACTTTTCTCATGATGAGCTCACCCTATTTATAATATATCGATGCTTGCCTGTGACTGTTTCTTCAATCTTATCGACCACATGCACATGTACGAGCATTTCCTTTTCTACCAACACATCAAGCTTCTCCTTCAGCGCCTTGCAGTCTTGCTCCAGCTCTGCTTGTGTCCTGTCACCCGGGATGCAGTATACCTCTGCCACCCCAGCCTGCTCCTGAATAATCTGAAATCTGCGTACCCAGGTGCAGCCGATGATTTCGAGCATAAAGAAAATGCCGTCCACCTTCGTCCCATTGCTTAAGGTTAAGTAATCCTGCGAGCGGCCTTGGACATGCTGGATCAAAGGCCAGCTTCGCTTGCATGAGCAGGGTTCCTCTGCCCAAGCTCCACGATCGCCAATCTGGTAGCGGATGAGCGGCATCGCCTTGTTCGTCAGAAGCGTAACGACGATCTCTCCAACCTCGCCTGGCGCCGCCCTCGTGCCATCTTCTCGAAGAATCTCGACCATATGCGTCGTTCCGCTTACATGCAGTCCACGATGATGGCTGCACTCGCAAGCAATATCCCCTACCTCGCGTGAACCATAGCGATTGAATACGGGCGCTCCAAATTGCGCCTCAATCTTGTCTCGCATCTCAGGAAACAAAGTTCCTGCAGAAGTCATAATCGCCTGCGGACGATGCTGAAGCTTTCTTGTCCCCTTCTCTAACAGCAGGGACAATTCATAGATGCTGTGCGCGTAAGCTAGAATCAGATCTGGCTTGAAGCGATTAATTTGATTGACAAAGCCCTCCATGCTTGCCGCGCTCATTTGATAGGAGCTCAGCGTCATTCTGCGATGTACGGCATTGCCGATCCGGCCAAAGAACGCATTGCGGCCCTTCTTCAGATCTCGCTGCGCCCCCCATAAGGTGAGCTTGCGCTGGCCGATTCTTGTGTTCGTCCATTCATCAAACAACAGCTTATTCGCTCTGGAATGATTGCGAAAATGCTCGTCTTGAAGGATTCTGGCCATCTTGCCGGTCGAGCCGCCAGAGCTGTTCCATCTTGCATTGGGATAATTCCCTTTCGCACACAGCTGCAAGGAGTATTCTTCAAGCTCCTGCTTCGTAAGCAGCGGAATACGCTGGAATTGATCCCAAGAGAATGATTCCCACGTTATCCCCTGCTCATGAAAGAGCTTCTGATAATAAGGACTATGCTGCTCGGCGTGTCTCAGCAATTCATGAAGCTTGGTTTCAACATGGCGATTAAGCTCCTCTTCGCTTTGCCACTGCAGTTCGCGTTGACGAGTGAGAATCTCCCACACATTCCAGCCCTTCATTGCACTTCCTAATCGATAAATGCCCTCGTATACAGCCTCCTGTATCAATGACATAGCCTTCATCACCCTCATCCATTATCCTTAATACGGCTTTAGCCGTTCACTCGCTCTTTCACTTTTCCTTTATGCCAATAACGCTTTGTCATCTGACGAAGCTCGAACAGATCCATTATCCAACTGCTGATAACAAAAATGACCACACCGACGATAACCGACAGCACAACAAAGCCTACGCCCGTGTATGTTCGAAGCGGCCATATCAATAGAGCCATCAAGCCTGCTGCAAGAGTCGCCTTGCCCATATCCTTCAGCGGCAGCTTAACGGGCAGGAGCTGGTAGGCTATTATCCAGCCGTAGCCAATTCCAAGCGCATAAGCCACTGAAGTGCCGATTAAAGAACCATAGATGCCGAAGATTGGAACAAGCCATAAGTTGAGCAGCAGATTGGACACTGCTGCAAGTCCTGTTGGCAGCAGCTGTTTCCTCGTTGATTTCATCGTTTGGAAGATGACATCCACACCATACATCTTCATGCATCGAATAAACCCGGTAAAGGCGACAATCGGGATAATGGATACGGCAATGGCTCGATACTCTTCTCCAAACATCGTATTAACGAGGCTTGGCGCCAGCACAGACAGTCCGACTGCTGCAGGCAGGCCAATGCCAAACAACCAGCCAATGTTGGCACCGATAGACAACGATGCCTCCTTCTGGCCATGGCGCTCCATCGTCTTGATCACAATTGGCAATGCCCCTAGATTAATGATCATAAATATAGTCGTGAGCGAATTTTCCGTAAAATCAAACGACATGGCGTACGCTCCCGCTTCCTCTAGGCCCAATACCTTCCCGATCACGATGCGGTCTGTAATATGAATGATCGTGCTTAAAGCAAAGGTCAGCGTAAGCGGAAGTCCATAATGAAGCAGCTCACGCAGGAGCTTGAGGTCAACATGCCGAATACGTATGTGCTTGGTCCAAATGGTCACGGTTGGAATGGCAGCAGATAACAGCAGCCCAGTAAAGAGTCCCCCAAGCAGACCGTAGGCACCCAATCCATAACCGATGGCCAGCAAGCTTAGGAGAAACACAAGCACGGCTCTAATAAGGGACAGAATCCCGTACTTTATCCCCTGCATCTGGGATCTAAAGAACGTTAATTGGAGCTCAAACCAAGCCTGAGCCCATCCAATCAGCATACTCATCAGCCAAAGGCCTGCAATGCCGGCCGTCGATCCCATCACGATATAACCAATGGAGCTTAGTGAAGCGGTCAGGACAACCACAATCATAAATGCAGCTGCCACCGTGGACAGCGAGCGGCTCATCTGTCCTGCTTCTATGTCTCTTGGAAAAAATCGAAGAAAACCAAGCCTCAGCCACTGGAACATAACGGAATTCAAAAAGCTGACTACCGTCATTGCAAGGGCAAATACGCCGTATTCCTCTGGCAGCATCATCCGCGAATAGACGGCAACGCTTAGGAAGGTGATCACACCTGGGATTCCATGAGAGAAGAAATAGAGAATAATCTGCTTTAACATTTCATCATCTTCCTTTCGAACAGAGCACAACTTGTCGTGTTGTACACTCTTAGAAAAGAAAAAATGAAAATGAGCTAGGGCATCTAACCCTGCCTCACGCCGCACCATTGACGATTCACGTCTAAGGCGTCTTCACGCCCACAGTGCAGCCGAGTGTCTACCATGATAGAGGTACAGTAGACATGACCTGTTAAGCCTATGGCTAGTATTCACCGATAATTTCTATAGAAACGTTGAACAACGCGTGGATGCCATTGGGAACCATCGCAGGCTTACTGCTTTCCATAGGAAGCCGGCTAAGGGAGTTCACGTCATCATCGTTAGCTCAGCAACATTCGTTCATGAGCATGAGCGGCTTAATAGTAGCCGTTTAGAACGAGCCTATTGCGTTCTCGCTTCTGATTGAGCACAACCCCCAGCACGTTGTTTTTGATCTGCTCAAGCTGAATCTTGGTCTTTAAGATCATGTGGGACTTGGTCTTCTCAGCCCTTGCGACGAGAATCACCCCGTCGCTCTTCGCACTGACAAGCTTCGCATCCGTTAGAACAAGTGCAGGAGGAACATCAAACAAAATAATGTCATAATGCTGCTTCAATTCCTCTATCAGCTCATCAAAGTGATCCGAGGAGAGCAGCTCTGCAGGATGCTTCGGAATCGTACCTGCAACAATAAAATGCAGATTGGGAATATGCGTCTTGCGAATAGCCTCGCCCCACTGACATTCCTTGAGCAGAATCTGAGACAAGCCATTGGCAGGGTTGCTGTCAAAAATATGATGAATCCTAGGACGGTGCAGATCGGCATCAATGAGCAGAACACGCTTTTGGTCTCTTGCATATGTAATAGCCAGATTGACCGCTATCGTCGTCTTCCCTTCCTTCGGAATCGAGGAGGTAACGGTAATGACCTGCACATGCTGCGGCTGCTCCTGCGCATATTGGATATGTGTGCGGAGCGCTCGAAACGACTCGGCAACGGGGGAATAGGGATTGATCTCGCTTATAAGCTCCGACTTATTGCTGTGACGTCTGAACATGAGCATTACCTCCAATAGGGGCAGAATTCGATGAGTTGCTTAGCTTATTTTTGGAAACTTTATAGTCCTTGCGCTTCACTCGATGAACAACCGCTATAGTCGTCAAGCCGAGCAGCTGCTCAAGCTCCTCTTCGGTCTTGATGGATTCATCAAAGTATTCCATAAGAAATATGATGCCAAGGCCGATCATGAACGCGAGCACAGACGCAATGATGATATTGATCTCAGGAACCGGCTTAATCGGACTCTTGGACAGTGTCGGATCGGCATAAGAGAGCACCGTCACATTTTCCATCTGAATCAGATTGGGGACTTTCGTGATAAAGACATTGGTCACCGCATTAGCCAGCTCTGCGGCTCTCTGATAGGAAGAATCCTGTGCCGTAATGACCATTACTTGTGTTTGGTTGATGGAACTGACTTGGATTTGATTCAGCAATTGATCGGAGGTGAGTTGGAATTGGGGATATTTGCTCATGATGTCTTTTGTGATCCACTCCGAACGAATAAGCTCTTTGTAGGTTTGGATCAGTTGAATATTCGTGTTTAAGTCATTGAGCGTGATATTCGTTTCACCTTCAACAACTCTCGTCTTATTAACAAAGATCTTGGTAGAAGCTTGATATTCAGGCACCAACACTTGATAGCTATAGTAGGCTGCGAAGGATATCGCAATCACAAGCGTAATCAACAGCACCCATTTTCTTCTCCAGATTGTATGCAGGATTTGCCTTAAATCTAATTCCACATTAAATCCCCCTTGGTCAATTTGATCTATGATTGTGCGGAATGGACAAGTCTGGAATGTTGGGTTGAGTCAATCTCATGCCCCTCGGCAATGTGCCGAGCATGGCGTGCCAACTGTATCGTATACTCCTCCCCCATGATGCGCTCGATAACGTTGTAGCCGCTTAGCAGCGTGAAGCCTCGATCATAGGTTCCATGAGCATCGGAAGCTACAACATGTATAGATCGTTGCTTGCATAGGTGGATCGCGCATCTTTTGATCTTCTGCCCATACTGGCCAAGCAGAGAGGAGGCATTCACTTGCAGTAGAATTCCTTTTTGAATAAGAAGATGGGCAAGTTCTTTGTTGGTCATGATGGAATGGTTGCGTTCAGGATGAGCTATGATGATGCGTTGATTGTGCTTGTGAACAAACTGGACAAAGTCCCAAAAATAAGAAGGAAGTCCGGAAGAAGGGAGTTCGACAAGGAGGTATGGACTATCGCCTAAGGTTTGCCACTCATGGTCGCGATGCTGCTGAACATATTTGGGTGTGAGCCTGAGCTCTTGCCCGGGAAGAATCTCGACATCCAATTGCTGCCGTGTAAGCTCTTCATTAAGCTCGCTTACCGAATTCAGGATAAGCTCCCTCGGATTATGATAGGTATGGACCGAATGATGAGGTGTAGCAATGATCTTCTGAATGCCAAGCCGTGCTGCTTCTTCTGCCATATGAATGGAATCTGCCAGTGACCTAGCGCCATCGTCGACTCCATGCAGGATATGGCAGTGAATATCAATGAACATGCAAGAAGGCCTCCTGCCCAGAAAGTGAGGTGCGCTTTTCACAAATTTGTAGTAAAATGAAAAATAATAACGTTGATCGACTAGATACATTTTGTATCTATTTTGTAAATAGAAAAACCTTTCTCCTCATCACTCTTAATACTTCAATCGTGAATGACTTCAAGGAAAAAAATATAATCTAGATCCTCTCTCATAAATGAGTGCTGTAACGTGCTATTTAGGCTTGTACTGGCCTGCAAACTGCAAACCTATCTTTATAGAGGAATAGCGATTTTTTGCACATGTTGTTGTTACAATATGTATCATGAATTTTATTTTAGTCTAAGATACAAAATGTATCTTGTCAATCTCTTTTTGCAACCATTTGAGAATATGAACCGCTGAAGGAGGATCTATTCAGCATGAATACAGGTGACAGAATCGCATTACTACGAGAATCCTTGGGATGGACTCAGGAAGAATTGGCCCTGAAGCTAGGCATTACAAGGGCTGCCCTATCTCACTATGAAAAAAATCGAAGAAATCCTGACTTCGAAACGATGACAGAACTTGCTAACCTCTTCGACGTATCCATAGATTATTTAGTTGGCCGCACCTCAGCTGTTAACGGTAGCCCCACAAAAGAAATCGAGCAATTTGCTGATCAGCTGGAGCTATCTGATGATGAACTGCTGAAGAAGTTCCAGTTGTCTATCGATGGCCGCCCGTTGACTTCAGAAGAAACTCGCCGATTCATTGCCTTTGTCAGAGCGGAACGGAATATGATGTAATACGACAAACAGCCCCCTAAGGCACTAATCGAAGATCAGCGACAACGCTTCGATCGGCCTCGTGGGGGCTCATTTTTCAATTCATTATTTACGCTTCTACCACACCATCTATGTTATGTGTTCTTGCCAGGATGCTCATTTGGAAATAGGTGTCTTAGGTCATCAGGCACTTTCTCAAGGGGGATGTCTAGATGCTCTAATATATCTCGGATGTCTAACACAACTTGAGATGCTACATGACTTGTCTCAACTTCCTCAGCTTTAAAAGTATTCACAGTAACCGAATCCCTTTTTCTCATGATTTTCCATCCAACTCCCATATATTAACTCAAGCTGTTAATATTCGCTAGCACCTGATTATTTTAATTATACACAATCAAAAATAGGTATACTGTCGGACGTTGGGGTATAGTGTGAACCATTTTTATACTATTTTTGTCGAAAGTTGAAAGATAATGATCTTTTCATGTCATTTTCAAGTTGTTTTCTCCATTTTCATATTCTTCTGTAAATAGGAATGAAGTAGGAAACTTGCAACTGCTGCAATTGAAATAATAATAGACATCTTAACAACCGAGTGCAGCCCTCCGATGTCGTATGCCATCCCCAGGAAAAAGGGACCCATCATGCGTCCTACAGAGCTGATTCCACCCGCTACTCCCATATAGAATGGAGCTTGGCGCCCTGTGTGTGCGGCAAGAAAGGCTGGGACGGCTGGAGATACAAGCATTTCCCCTAATGTCGCAATGATCATGGCCACCATAAACCCAGCATAGTTCGGCATAAAGAAGATCCACACATACGCTGCGCCGTACAGCAACGCGCTCCAGCTCAACTGCGAGGTTGCTTGCTTCGATATCGTCCGCTTCATCCATTCGGTTATAGGCTGGCCTAGAAAAATAAAAATGCCGTTAAGCGTCCACAGCCAGCTGTACATCTTCATCTGCATGCCTTGATCCGTAATATGCGGAGCTACGCCTGCTCCCCACATGGAATTGGCAAGCCAGATGAACATAGCGCCAATCGACAAGAATAAGTACAATCTTACCTGCCGCAGCTGATCCCACAGCGTAAGCGTTGGCAAAGCCCCTCTTGTTGGAATATGCTCCTGCTGCTCTCTTGCTGCAGCACTCTCCTCTTTCGTCTGCACTACGGCCCCCATGCTGTCTTTCATCTGGCGAAGATAGTAGTAGAAAAAGATTGAAAAAGCTCCTGAGGTTCCTGCATTCAGCAAGAACGTAAGGTTAAAGGAGATATCCGCGAGCACGCCGCTTAACGCCGTTCCCAAAGCAACCCCGATATTATTGGCGACATACACGGCATTGAACAAATCATCACGCTGATCCGCCCATCTAAACCCAATAAACGACTGAATTGCCGGCTGAGACATATTGTTGGTAAATCCAATCAGCCCCATGGTAACGATATAGCCCCACCAGCTCGTATAAGCTGTAACGACAAGCGAGGCTTGCAGAACAGCCGTAATCGCCAGTGCGCCGATAAGCAGCTTCCTCACACCCAGCCGATAATAGAGGGAGCCTCCAGCAAATTGGCCGAGCACGCCGCCCATCATTTGAATCATGATGACGAATCCTGCTTCGGATAGCGAGCGGCCTAGCTGCTGATGCACAAAAATTGTCGTAAGCGGCCACATTAGGGCAGCACCTGCTGAATTGATCATGCTGGCCCATATAAATACGTTCATTTCCTTTGTTCGACTGCGGAAAATATTCCATGTGGAATGACTCATGCTGATCACCGTCTGACTGAATAATAGGTTTTGAAGTTATCCCAATCTAGAATTACAAACACATTATAAGCCCTCGCATAAGACTCTAGCAAATCTTGACAGACTTGTTCATTGTAATAGCTGCTTACAAGCTCAGCCAGCCTTGAACATTGTATTCATTCAAGAAAATCATACAGGAATTTGGCCTTGCTTGGCGAACAACTACAGTGAAGATGATTCGTTCCTAATGCTACAGATCCTCATTCATCTTCTAGCGTGCTTCCAATGTGATGCTGCACAACCCTTGATCTTGTCTTGCCATAGGTGTTACTCCAACGATCAGCATCCAATTCTTGAAGCACGTACTGAGCAAACAATATCCTAATATGGAGGTTGTGTATCGATGGCTAACATTATCAAGGTGTATCAGGAGTCACTGCCCGAGTTGCGCTTTATCGGCAAACGCTATACGAATGAAGACAGAGATGCAAGCGGATCCTATGGTGAAAAGTGGGGGCAGTGGTTCCAAGAAGGCTGGTTTTCTCCTCTACTGGCATTGACTGAAGGCGCGCAGACGGAGCCTGATTATATTGGCTTAATGCGTTGTGTAGATGATCACTTCGAATATTGGATTGGAATCTTCAGCAGTAAAGAGCATGAGGCGCCTGAAGGCTATGGCATGGTGGATCTTCCTGCCGGAACAGCCGGAATCGCTTGGATTAAGGGTCGGGATGATACAGGGGAAATCTATCGATTGCATAATGAATGCACCGCTGCGATCGAAGAAAAGGGGTGGACGATCGCGCCAAACACCTGGTTCTTTGAGCGCTACAGCCATTCTAGATTTACACCCGATGAAGAAGGCGAAGTCATTCTTGATTACGGCATGTACTTGACGGAATAGGCCATGTGAAATATGAGCAAGTGATTCCTGCATCTAGGAATCATGCCATACCTAAAGGGGGCTTTGGCTTCATCTACTTCCATAGACGAGGCCAAAGCCCTATATTGATAAATCACGATTGCACATGATCCATGATCCTGATGCCAAATTAATTGCCGCCTTCACGAAGGCTCGTTTCGAAGGCTGCCAGCAGCGCTTCCTCGCCTGCAAGGCCTTTTTCCTCTACCTTTGCAATATGCTCCAGCATACGCTTGTAGTCCTTCGGAATAACGCGTACAAAGTGCGCAAGCTCTTCATTCCATCCTGCGAGTACCTTGCGTCCCACCGTACTGTCCGTCGCCTCCGTATGCTTCTCGATCATCTGCTTCAGCTCAAGCTCTTCCATCTCATCTTCCACGCGCTCTAGAAGAACCATCTCTAGATTGCAGCGAGTGACGAACGTATTGTCTGGATCATAGATGTAGGCAATACCGCCTGACATTCCCGCTGCGAAGTTGCGTCCTGTCTTGCCCAGAATAATGATGCGTCCACCTGTCATATACTCACAGCCATGGTCGCCCACGCCTTCTACAACGGCCTTCACGCCAGAGTTGCGCACCGCAAAGCGCTCGCCCGCAATACCGCGAATGTAGGCTTCACCGCTCGTTGCGCCATAGAATGCCGTGTTGCCGATAATGATATTGTCTTCAGCAGCAAACGTTGCTTTTGGTGAAGGCTTCACGATCAGCTTGCCTCCTGATAGCCCCTTGCCCACATAGTCATTGCTGTCTCCAACAACAGAGAGCGTCATGCCGCGAGGCACAAATGCCCCGAAGCTCTGACCGGCAGAGCCGACAAAGGTGAAGGAGATGGTATCCTCAGGCAATCCCTTGGCCCCGTATTTGCGCGTCACTTCGCTGCCAAGCACCGTGCCTGTGGCGCGATTGACATTGGTAATCGGGAAGGTTCCCGCAACCAATTCCTCACGCTCCAGCGCCGCTTGCGCCGCAGGCAGCAGCTTCTGTACATCGAGTGTCTCCTCGATGCCATGGTTCTGCTCGCGCACCTTGATGCGACCAGAGCCTTCTGGAAGCTCAGGCTGATACAGAATGCTCGAAAGGTCCAGATGCTTCGCCTTCCAGTGGCCGACCGCGTCCTTCACATTCATGCATTCTGTTCTTCCGATCATCTCATCCAGCGTGCGGAAGCCAAGCTCCGCCATAATCTCGCGCAATTCTTCAGCTACGAACTGCATAAAGTTCACCACATGCTGCGGATCACCCGTGAAGTTCTTGCGAAGCGCTGGGTTCTGAGTCGCCACGCCAACCGGACAGGTATCAAGCTGGCATACTCTCATCATGACACAGCCAACCGCTACTAGCGGAGCGGTGGAGAAGCCATACTCTTCTGCTCCAAGCAGAGCTGCAATGGCAAGGTCGCGTCCTGTCATCATCTTGCCATCCGTCTCCAGCTTCACGCGGTCACGGAGGTTGTTGATGATCAGCGTCTGATGCGTCTCTGCAAGACCAAGCTCCCATGGCAGCCCCGCATGGCGAATAGAGCCTTGCGGCGATGCCCCTGTGCCCCCGTCATAGCCGCTGACGAGAATCGTGTCGGCACGGCCTTTGGCTACACCTGCTGCAATTGTGCCTACGCCAACCTCAGACACGAGCTTCACGTTAATTGAAGCGCTTGGGTTCGCATTCTTCAAATCATAGATCAGTTCCGCCAGATCCTCAATGGAATAGATATCATGGTGAGGCGGCGGTGAGATCAAGCCGACACCTGGTGTCGAACCGCGGACCTCTGCGACCCATGGGTACACCTTCCGTCCTGGCAGCTGACCGCCCTCTCCTGGCTTCGCCCCCTGCGCCATCTTGATCTGGATCTCTTCTGCATTCACCAGATAATGAGAGGTTACACCGAAGCGACCAGATGCTACCTGCTTGATCGCACTGCGGCGAGAGTCGCCGTTCGCATCGGTTACGAAGCGAGCAGGGTCCTCGCCACCCTCACCTGAGTTCGATTTGCCTCCGATGCGGTTCATCGCAATCGCAAGGGATTCATGCGCTTCCTTCGAGATGGAACCAAAGGACATCGCGCCTGTCTTAAAGCGTCTTACAATCGAAGCGACCGGCTCTACCTCATCGATGGAAACAGCAGGGCCAATTGGCTTCAGATCGAACATGGAGCGAAGCGTTCCATTCTGGCTGTATTCCCCTTGAACGAGCTTCGAATACTTTTTATACAAGGCATAGTTGCCTTTGCGAACAGCTTCCTGCAGCGTATGAATCGTCTGCGGGTTGAACAAATGTTCTTCACCGTTCTTGCGCCACTGATAATCGCCACCGGAATCAAGCTCAGGATCTCTTCCTTCTTGATCCGCAAATGCGCGAAAATGCTGCATCAGCGCTTCCTCCGCAACTTCCTCAAGGCCGATTCCGCCAATGCGAGACGGCGTCCAAGTGAAGTACTGATCAACGAACTCGGACTTCAAGCCAATCGCTTCGAAGATCTGTGCTCCGCGATACGATTGGATCGTGGAAATTCCCATCTTGGATAGAATCTTCACAACGCCCTTCGTTGCAGCCTTGATATAGTTCTTCACAGCCTTCTCATGCGTAACACCACGCAGCATGCCTTGGCGAATCATATCATCAAGCGTCTCAAATACGAGATACGGATTGACCACGTTCACGCCGTACCCAAGCAGCAGTGCGTAATGATGAACTTCACGCGGCTCGCCGGATTCCAGCAGCAGCGCTACCTTCGTACGTGTGCCTTGGCGAACCAAGTGATGGTGCAAGCTTGATACGGCAAGCAAAGCTGGAATCGCTGCATTCTCAGCATCGATGCCGCGGTCTGACAAAATAATAATGTTATGGCCTTTGCTGATCACGCGGTCAGCGGCCTCGCACATGGTCTCGATCGCTGCCTTCAAGCCGCCAGCGCCTTCTTGGGCCAAGAACAAGGTCGGTATCGTAATCGCCTTGAAGCCTGGACGGCGAATATGGCGAAGCTTCGCAAATTCCTCATTGCTTAGGAACGGTGTCGAGAGCTTAATATGGCGGCAGCTCTCCGGCTCTGGCACAAGCAGATTGCGCTCTGGCCCGATCGTGGTCTCCGTTGCGGTCACGATCTCTTCGCGAATCGCATCAATTGGCGGATTCGTGACTTGAGCGAACAGCTGCTTGAAGTAGTTGTACAGGCGCTGAGGACGATCCGACAATACCGCAAGCGGAGCGTCGTAGCCCATTGAGCCAAGCGGTTCTGCGCCTGTAAGCGCCATCGGCTCCAGCACCTTGCGCAAATCCTCGAAGGTATAGCCGAACGCCTGCTGGCGCTGTTGTACATTCTCATGCTTCGGCTCAGGAACCTCTCTTGCCTCTGGCAAGTCGTTAAGGCCGACAAGATGCTCCTCCAGCCATTCTTCATACGGAAGCTCGGAAGCAATCTGTGCTTTGACCTCTTCATCCGCGATAATGCGGCCTTCCTTCGTATCTACGAGCAGGATTCGGCCCGGACGAAGGCGATCTTTGTACAGCACCTCTTCTGGGGCAATATCAATAACGCCTGCTTCGGAGCTGAGAATGATCATGTCGTCCTTCGTGACATAGTAACGGGATGGGCGAAGTCCGTTGCGGTCGAGAATGGCGCCAATCTGCACACCGTCCGTGAAGCCCATCGCCGCCGGTCCGTCCCATGGCTCCATCAAGGTAGAATGATATTCGTAGAATGCTCTGCGCGTCGGGTCCATCGCTTCATGGTTGGACCATGGCTCAGGAACCATCATCATTGCTACATGCGGAAGCGAGCGCCCGGACAGGTACAAGAATTCGAATGTGTTATCAAACATCGCGGTATCTGAGCCGTCCCCGTCAATCACAGGCTTGACCTTCGTCAGCTCCTCGCCAAACACGTCGGATTCACAAAGATTCTCACGAGCATGCATCCAGTTCACGTTGCCGCGAAGCGTGTTGATCTCTCCATTATGAATCATAAAGCGATAGGGATGGGCACGTTCCCAGCTTGGGAAGGTGTTCGTACTAAAACGAGAGTGTATGAGTGCAATCGCGGATTCCAATGCTTCATTCGTCAAATCAAGATAGAATTGTCCAACCTGCTCTGTGGTAAGCATTCCTTTGTACACGATCTTCTTGCAGGACATGGATGGAACATAGAAGGTATCTGCACCTTCCTCGCCGGAGTAGCGAATCGCCTTCTCCGCACGCTTGCGGATCAGATAGAGCTTCCGTTCAAAGGCAAGATCGTCGTTAATGTCCGCTCCACGGCCAATGAAGAGCTGGCTCACGTAAGGCTTGGCAGCCTTTGCGGATTTGCCGAGCATCTCATCGCAGGTTGGCACCTCGCGATAACCTAGAAAGCTCTGCCCTTCTTCTTCTACGATCGTACGAAGCATGTCTTCATGCTGCTTGCGAAGAGTCTCGTCTTGAGACATGAAGAGCATGCCTACGCCATAGGCACCTGCTTCCGGCAATTCGATGCCCTTCGCTTCCATCTCTTGCACGAAGAAGCGATGCGGTATCTGCAGCATAATTCCCGCTCCGTCACCGGAATTCGGCTCGCTGCCCTGGCCGCCTCGATGCTCCATGTTCACAAGCATCGTAAGCGCTTTGCGAACAATATCGTGTGACTTCTGACCCTTAATGTGGGCAACAAAGCCCATGCCGCAAGCATCTTTTTCAAACTGTGGATTATACAATCCTTGCTTCGGAGGTAATCCGTATTGTTTCATGCAGAAGCAACCTTTCTATCTGAATTTTGAAAATAGCGATTGTCGAACGAACGATTAGTTTATAATTATTCATTTTAATTATTATAACATTTTATCACTGCACCTAATTGATGGCAATTTATAATTTTTATGAATACGATAAGAATTCTTTTTATTCGAAGGATTTTGTTGGCTAAAATAGGGATTGGATATGTGAGGAAGCGACAGCACAAGGCTTACACGGATTTCTGTCAGTCTGTGTCAGAACCTGACATGCGCACACACCGGCAAGGTGATCTTGTAATGCAATAAAGGAATAGTCATACAGTCATGGTGTATATTTATTCATGAAAACGAATAAAACATCACGCATTTATACATAGTTTTATACAGATAATCTAAATCTTCTGTTTAATCCGACAAGAAATGAGACCAAATGGGCTCATACATATGCATGTCACGATTCCGAACATGAGCAGATATGCATAGCCGCCAGATTGGCGAGAGCAGGATGAGGAGCAGGAGCGGCGGAAGCTCACCATGATCCCATTCAATGGATCAAGCCGCAAAGGAAAGTTGATAGCCGGCTTGAAGCTGCTTCACAAAAAGGTATAGCCTAACGGCCATACCTTTACTGAACACCTTTACTGAATCTTAAAATGACCGATGCTTGGATCAAATGCTCCATCTGAATCCTGTACATAAGCAACCGCCTGCTTCACTAGGTCCGGCTATGCGTTCGTTCATTCGTCTTCCGAGGAAGAGGATGCCTGGTCTGCTCCTTGTGTATGCTCTCTAAGACTGGAGGCCACACGTTCGCGTTCTTGCTCTGACACTTGATAATAATAGATTCCATCAATCATCTGACTGGAGCCGGCTACCTCCAAAGATTCGATTTCATACTCGGACCAGTCCTTGCTAAACACCGAATAAAGCTGCTTCATCTTGTCGAATGTAATATTCGTTTTGACGTTCTCCTCCATAACCTTCAGTACTTCTTCAAGCTTCAATACAGAAGAAGCGGATGCCGCCTTGTCGAGAATGACCTTGATAACCTGACGCTGTCTATCGTTGCGCCCTAGATCGCCTCTTGCATCGGACTTGCGCATTCGCGTGTAGTGCAAGGCTCTTTCTCCATCCAGCTGAATCAGGCCTTGATCAAAATGGTGATTCCTTTTTCCATACTGGTCCATTTGATCGAACACAAATTCGTTGTATACCTCTATCCCTCCGAATACATCCACCAATTGCGTCAGTCCCTCCATATTCGTTTGAATCACATAATGGATTGGCTGATCAAGGAATTGTTCGACTGTCTTTTTCATCATTTCCGTGCCGCCAAAGGCGTAGGCATGATTGATCTTGTCCATGATGCCCTTCCCAACAATCTCTACTCTTGAATCACGAGGAACGTTGAACATCAATACATGCTTCTCTTTGGGATTCACCGAAGCTACAATGATGCTGTCTGCCCGCCCCGCATCCCCTATTTTGGGTCTGTCGCCGATTCCAAGCAGCAGTACTGTAAAGGCCTCTGTCACTTCATCCGTCTCGATACGATGCTCCTCTGAGTCTTCAAACGTGATCTGCATCTTGTTCACAGACCTTTCAATTAACGTGTAATAGTACAACCATCCACCTAGTATCATCGCGACAAGGATCAAAAAGATCGATGCACCGATGAGCATATGTTTTTTTCTCATGACAACCTCTCGCTTTCCGTTTAATGCGCCCGACACTGGTCCAAAAAAATTATATCTCGGCATGAGCAAGCAAACGTTATGAAATCGTTAAACTTCTCATCCTGCCCTTTAAGCTGCAAAAAAAGAAGCAGCGAGGTTTAAACGCTCCCCTATCGAATAAGCACTTTAAAAAAGTCTGTCGATAGGGGGCCGCTTCGTTCTCGCTGCCCCATTCATATGTTCTACACTTTTTGATACGCGTGATGCTTCCTAAAGCGCATATAAAAAAACACCTTCAAGCTCCCCTGTGCTTACATCAGGGCGCTTGAAGGTGTCGTCTTCATGCTTATCTTATTTTACAGATGTCCGAATCGTCGTTGACTTGCCGCCGAAGGAAATCTTGATGGAGGTGCTGCCTTTGGATACGCCTTGTACGCTGCCGCGGCTTACCTTCACCTTCGTATTGGATGGAACCCATGTCACTTGCGAGGTTACATCAACGACTTCACCTGTGTCATAGATAGCCTGCACCTTCCAAGCAGCAGACTGTCCCGGCGTCAGCTTGATCGAAGAAGGTGTTCCTTCGAGCTTCAGCAGCTTCGGCTTCACATGTACAGGCACTTCATACGTCTTGCCTTGGAACTCTCCAACCATCTTCGTGCTGCCTAGGGCAGCCCCTTTAACAGAAGAGCCTTTCACTGTCGCAATGGATTCATTCTCCATCTTCCAATTCATGCGGGAGGACAAATTAATCGTCTTGCCATTGCGGTATTTGCCTGTTACTTTTACAGATTCGCTCTTATTAATCGTCGTGTAGACCGGATTCGGATCAATGGTCAGAGAGACAATCTCCTCTTCAATCGTCACTTTAATCGAGAGCTTCACATTGGAAAACGTACCATTCAGTGTCAAGCGGGATGTTGGCACTAGGCCTCTCATCTTGCCGTCATAGACCAGCAGGTTGTTCGAGCTTGATTCCCACTTCACATCATTCGTAACGTCTGCTTCCTCGCCATCTGTATAAATTACCGTTACAGTCGGTACCGATACTTCACGTGCTGTAACGAGCGATAATTCATCTTGGTCCGTGTGCAGAATGAGTGCCTTGCGGGTAACCGTCACATCCATGTCTAGAATCTGGCCCGACACTTGAGCAACGAGACGCACCGTGCCTGTCTCAAGCGCCTTCATCTTGCCATCTTCTTCGATCTTCACAATGTTCGGATTGTCGGATGTCCATTGAACAACATTGCTTACATCCACTTTCTCTCCGCTAAAGGTCGTGCCTTGAATCTTAGGCAGACTCTTCACGTCGTTGATGAACATCTCTTCTTTGCGCTTCGTGTCGCCGTCTTTGTCCGGCTTCACCGCTTCTGCCCATTCGATCTTCGTAATAGAAGGATAGACGGTAATGTCCACCTTGCGGGACAGACCTTGATACTTCGCGGTAATCGTAGCATCGCCAGCGCCGTGAAGCCTTACAATTCCTTTGTCCACGGTGACAGCCTGTACGTTGCTTGACGTCCACTCCGCTTCTTGTGTCACTTCCTTCGTGCTGTTATCCATTGCAAGCACGAACGTTTGCAAAGACACCACGCCTTGAGACAGCATCACGTGCTGCTTCTTGTCTGGTGTAATGCGCATCGCTTGATTGGATGCACGAACAACCGCCGTTACGGTGTCAGTCTTGCCCAAGTAAGACACTGTAATCGTTGCCGTGCCGACATTAATCGGCTTTAGAACGCCATTTTCCACTTCGACCACGTTCTTGTCGCTGCTAGACCATTCAGCCAATGCCGTTACATCTTCTGTCGATCCATCAGGCTTCGTTGCGATAACCGTAACCGACTTGGAGGAGTCCCCGAACGTGAATTCCACGACTTTGTCTGGCATGATCTTCAGCTCATTATACGGCATATCAACTTTGAGCTTCACTTTGTAGGAAAGACCCTTATGCTTCACGGTAATCTCGGTCTCGCCTTTTTCCTTCAACGTAATTACACCCTTGTTCACATCCGCTACAGAGGTGTTGGAGGAAGACCATGTCGCTTCTTCCGTTACGTTGCTCTCGCCTGCTCTTTGATGATCAAGCGCAAATACACTCCATTTTGGCTTCATGCCAAGGTTGACGGTAAGCTCGGAAGGAACTTCCTGTCCGCCATCCGTCGTACGAACAACCAGCTTTTCGTACATCATATCGGCTACAATCATTTTTTTGATCGTGTAGCCTTGATACTTTGCTGTAATCTCTGCAGAACCCTTGCCGACCCCTTTGACCCAGCCGGCATCCACAGACACGATCTTCGAATCAGAGCTTGTCCAGCTCACCTTGTCTGTTACATCACTTTCTTTTTCCGTTGTTCCATCTTTTATCGTGGCAATAACCTTTAATTGCGTAGACTGTCCTTCAACAAGTACATATACAGGAGAGATATTGGATTCGAAGCGAATTCCGGTAACACTCTCTGCTGCATGAGTGACTTTCCCCGCTGGAAGCAAGCCTGCCATCAAGGCAACAACTAACAGCATGGATAACCAAGGCATAGCCTTTTTTCTTACGTTCACTCTACCTTCCCCTTTCTTACGTTACGCAAAAGATGCGAGTCTCCTATTCTTTTTAACGGCAGGTGCATGGTGAAATGTTATGTTTATCTCACATATTCCATAAACTAGTCGAAAAATAAGACCTTTTGACTAATAGGAACTCCCCGTACAGCAAAATATCCCCTTGGGCCAACAACGCCAAGCACGATGCATACTTGCTTGTTCATTGTCCGCTACAAGGGGATATGATGGTTAACTCAATAATAATGTTGAATTCAATAAGTGCGAATACAGTTTATCTTTTCCTACATGTGATTGTGATATTTACGCCTATCATTCACCTATATAATAGGAAGCGATTTTTTCACAATTGCTTTACATCGAGCTCAGCACTTCGCCAGGAGCTGCTGTGTTTGCTTTGTCCTTGCGGGAGCGAACGATGAAAAATCCGAGTGTCAACGCTCCGAATGCAACCATGTAGATCGCCATCATGCCCACTTCGCTCCACATGCGGCTGATATCTCCGCTGGAGATAACCGCCTTGAATCCATTGACGGTATACGTCATTGGAAGCCATGGACCGATCGCTTGCATAGCCTTCGGTGTCAATTCCATTGGGAATGTACCACCGCAAGTCACAAGCTGCATAATCAAGAGCACGATTGCCATAAAGCGGCCTGGATTCTCAAATACGGTAACAAGCGATTGAATGATCATCATGAAGGTAACGCTTGTTAGAACACTGAAGCCAACAAAGGCGCCCATATCCTTCACTTCAAGTCCAAGTCCTTGAATCATAATCCAATCTGCCAGTAAGGCCTGAACGACACCAACCGATACGAACAGGAGCGTCTTGCTGAAGAAGCGGCTCCAGCCGTTCGCTGTTGGGTCCGGGGATTGAACAAGCGGCAATACGATCGTTAGAATCAAAGCCCCTACAAACAATCCCAAGGACAAGAAGTATGGCGCAAAGCCAGTACCATAGTTCGGCACTTGGTTGATGCTCGACTCGACAACCTCAACAGGTCCTGCGAACATCGAGATGCGATCATCATTGCCCTTCACTTCAGAGGACTTATCTGCTGCTTCATTCAGCTTCGAAGCAAGCTCATTGGAGCCGTCCTGCAGCTTGCCAATGCCATCTTGCAAGGTACCTGTGCCTTCATCCAATTGGGTAGCTCCGCTAGCCAGCTGATCCAAAGCGCCAAGCGCTTGACCTACGCCGCCTTGCAAGCCTTTAACCCCATTCAACAGCTGGGTAGAACCATCTGCAAGCTGATGGCTGCCGGCTTTTGCTTCATTCAGCTTCTCGCCGAATTGCTTCATGCCGGCTGCAAGCTGCTCTTGGCCTTGCGTCAATTGAGACGCGCCTTGTACCAATTGCTGCTGGCCTTCGCTCAGCTTCTTCGTACCCTGCATAACAGCTTGGCTTGCACCGAGAAGCTGCTTCACACCTGGATCTTCTGCCATAGCCGGATTGGCTTGAACGAGTTGATTAAGACCATTGGCAAGCGCTGCTGCGCCTTGAGCAAGCTCTGCACTAGCATCGCTGGATTGCTGCAAGCCTTGCTTCAGCTGATTCGCGCCCGCTTTGGAAGCTGTAGCGCCTTGCTCAAGCTGCTTCTCAGCCTGAGCGAGCTGATCCATACCGCTGCTGAGCGACTTCGCGCCAGCCTGCAAGCCGCTAACGCCATCTGTAAGCTTGCTTACGCCTGCTTGAAGCGGAGCTGTGCCATCTTTCAGTTGGACCGCACCGTCCGCAAGCTTCGCCATATTTTCCTTCAGCTTAGAGGCACCGTCCGCAAGCTCTGTTGTACCATCATAGAGCTTGGTCGCGCCGTCACCCGCTTCTTTTAATCCATCGGAAATCTTCTCTACCTGCTCAAACATAATTTCGGTATAGGCTTCTGTCACCTTTTTCGAAATCTCGCTGTTTACTTTTTCGATGGCGGTTCCGCCGATCTGTGCAGCTAGGAAGTTGTGACCCTCATTCGTTTTGAAAATAAGCTGAGCTGGTGCCGGCTTATCATCAAGCAGCGTGGTCGCCTGTTCAGAGAAATTCTCAGGAATCGTGATCATCATATAATATTTGTCATTTTCCAAGCCATCCATGGCTTCAGCTTCGCTGACAAATGAGAAGTCAAAATCCTTTCTTTCCTGTAGCTCATCAACAAGCTCCTTGCCGGCGGTCAGGGATTTACCCTCGAACTCGGCTCCTTTGTCTTGGTTCACAATCGCAACAGGCAAATCCGTCAGTCGTTCGTACGGATCCCAGAACGTTCCTAGAAATAATCCACTGTACATCAAAGGTACAAGCATGACTGCGATGACGGAGATAAGCACCTTAGGGCTGCGTATAATTTTGCCCCATTCCATCGCGAATAATTTGGTTCCTTTCATCTTCATCCCCCAACTCCCTATTTATATATATGATGTGATCCACCTCATAGATAAACCACGGACATACTGTCTGACTATTTTGTTATTATGGTCATATCAGATCGAAGAAAACGTCTCGACTATTGCAGCTGTTTTGACCTTTGCCTCTAGGCAATCGAGTCAAGCTTGCCCTGCTACGTTTAGCGAAACGCTTCTATACGCTATGCATCTGCGGCAATACCATGCATAAAGAGCTGATAAAAATGCTCCTTAATTTCTTCCTTCGGAAGAGGCTCGTAACGCTTGTTCCATTCTGTCGTCAGTGCTTTGTATAGATGATACATTTCAAAGCTTAATACTCTCGCATGCCCTTGCTTAATCTCGCCTTTATCCATCGCATGCTGGATATGGTGCTCAATGTAATGCAGCAGTTCGCCTTCAATCTTGGACAAGCCTTCGTTGGCCATCGGCGTGCCGAAGTCTCGAACTTCCTGTGACAGCTTCAGCGCAAGCTCATGCCTGCTGCGGAATTCCAGCCCTCGATCAAGCACACGGTATAGATTGTCGAAGAAGGACCGATCCTCTCGAACCTCTCCGTCTGCAATGTCCTTCATTTCAAGAATGACCTGCTGGATGATCTCATCAAACAGTTCCTCCTTGTTCGTAAAGAACGTATAGATCGTTCCCTTGCCAACTCTCGCGATCTTCGCAACCTGATCCATTGTCGTGGCTTTGTAGCCAAACAAGGCGAAGGACTGCGTCGCCGCATCAAGAATCTGCTTTCTTCTATTAACGGACATCTCAAATCCCCCTCTCTATAAGTCTTTCTCATGGCGGGACATGACTGAGTGACCAATTTAGAAATTCGGTCACAACTCATAGAAGACACTATATCACATCTATGTATTGTTGACAATACTCTTTATTTCCATAGCATGAAAAACAGATTTTTTCCAAGTCAATATCGCAGTTCATGTACGTAAAAACATGCTTGTCCGCCTTGTTTCAGGTTATAATGAATAACGGACGTCGCACAGCACAAGCTTGCGTGCGCTGTCCCTCTTCATATCAAGAGAAGGAGCGACACTTATGATCTTAAAAGTTCCCGGCGCAATTGGTTATGCACTGATCCTAGCAGCGATGCTGCTTCGCTCTTATCGCGTTCTCGATAGCGTATTGATTATTGGCATCATCGCGCTTGCAGGCTTAATTGGAATTGGCATCGCAGAGAATAAAAGCGGGGTACGGCACTGGGTTGTTCGTTATACCGACTACGCTCCCCTGGCGATCTTAGGCTTTATCTATGGCGTTCAGATCAATAATGACCTGCCTTCCGCGCTTACCGCGATCTGCATCATTCCAGCTAGCGTCATCAGCGCGCTTGCAGCGGCGAAGCTTGCGAAGACGAAGAAATACCGGACGCATCGCAGACTTGAGGATACGCTTCCAGATCCGCCCAAAGAAGACTACAAATACAAGTAAATCTGCTTCCTGCACACATTAGGGCAGCTCCAGATGCATCTGGAGCTGCCCTATTATTTATCGATATGATGACATGGTTATCCTTTTCGAAGACGCTCCACCAAGCTTACAAACAAGTCGCATGCTCGATGGATGCGCAAATCAACATCCTCCTGCACTTCCAGTCCCGCGCGCTCTCCTTCGAACGATTGCCGCTGAGCACCTCCGATCGAGATCCATTCCGGACTGTTGATTCCATGAAGATTGCGTACAATGCCTTGCATATGCTGAAGGCAGCTTACGCCCACTGCGCCGCCAGATGAGCTCATTACAAGCACCGGCTTGCCGCTAAAATAGTCCTTGTTCAAATGGTCAAGCGCATTCTTCAATGCGCCGGATATGCTGCTGTGATATTCAGGTGTGGCGAGCACAATCCCGTCACACTTCATCATGAGCTCCTTCAGCTCCACCACATTCCGATCATCGTCATAAGCGTCATCCGGGCAATACATCGGGAGCGGCTGCTGGTACAAATCAAATACCCGTGCGTCTCCCCCCTTCTTGCCAAGCACTCCCGCTACATATTCGGAGAGCTTGGTGCTCGACGCCTGCTTGCGATTACTGCCTGCAATAATAGCGATATTCATGCGATTACATACCTCCTGCTAGGATACATCGTTCGAGCCCGCGGCCAGACGATATTGAGATAGTCTTGTGATCAAAGTCACACAAAAGGGAACATTCCCCAGTATATCACCATGAAATGGAATATTCCATGGATGCTCCAGCTTATAAAAAACCGAAACGGCCGCCCTCGGTCTCCCGAAATGACAGCCGTCTCGCCTCACCTGACTTACTGCTCCTTGCTGTAGCGATCATAAGCCTGCTGGTACAGCTCCAAATAGCGCTTCACATTCATGCTCTCGATCTGCTTCACATAGTCATCCCACTGCTCAAAGCTTGCTTCACCAGACACGAACTTATCTCGCATCTCGTCAACAAAGGTATGAATATCCGTCTGGATCGTCGTCAGCTCATCCTGCTCTTCCGGTGTGAAGTTGAAGGACGGCCATCTGTCCTCTTCCTTCACGTAGAATGCTTCCGATTCCTCTGCATTCTTCACAGAGGACGGAAGGCCTTCCGCTCCCTTGAAGAACTGCTGCTTCACGATTCCCGGATAGTAGCCTCCTGGCCACGTCAAGTATTGGCTGACCGCTTGGTCGAGATTCAAGCCGTTCGGATTGTTCGTGATCTCTTCCAAATACTCATATTCGCCCTTATCATTCACCTTGTAGGTTACGCCTTCAAAGCCCATAAAGAACATCTTAACGCCTTCCTCGCTGTACAAGTGGTCAACCCAGCGAATCAGCGCCTCAGGATTCTCGGCTTTATCCGTCAGAACAAACATCCCCAAGTTGCCAAGAGGAGAACCGATGTTGGATAAGAAGCGGTCGCCATGCGGCCCTTCGATGGCTGGTATGCCTACGTATCCATCTTGATTATAGATCGCTTTAGGATCAACACCGTCTAACACGCCATATATCCCGGCACTTGCCTTTGAAGTAATATCCGTATCCTTCATGGTGAAGGTTTCTTTATCAAACATGCCGTCCTTATACAGCTTGTTGACATACTGCAAAAGCTCTTTGTAACGATCATCCGTCGGAACAAAGGCCAGCTTGCCGTCAGCGCCTAAGTCAACATGAGGATTGGCAATCCCATGCTTATTCAGTCCAAAGGAGCCTTTTAAAAAGTTAAGTATCGCGGTTACGCCTCTAGAACCCCACGGAATCTCATCCTGCTTGCCGTTCTTGTTCGGATCGTTCTCCTTGAACGCTTTCAACACTTTGTACAGCTCATCAAGATTGGTTGGCGCCTTAAGCCCTAGATTATCAAGCCAGTCCTGCTTGATCCATGGTGTGCCATAATGCAGCGACTTGAAGGCTGGGTCATAGATCGTAGGCAGGCCGTATATGCTTCCATCCGGCATCGCGATCCCTTTTTTTACGATTGGATAATCGTTCATAATCTTCTTAAAATTCGGCGCGTGCTTGTCAATAAGATCATTCAGCTTCAAAAAGGTGCCTTGGCTGCCATACTTGATCAGATCCGTCTTAGCGAAGGCAGAAGCGAAGAACATCTCCGGATAATCGCCGCCTGCCATCAGGATATTGCGCTTCTCCTTCAAGCCGTCGGTCGCGACGGTATCCCACTCGATGTGGATGTTCGTCATCTTCTCATATTCTTTCCACAGCATCAGATTGTTCCAGTCCTGGGAGGCGTAGAGCTTCGCTGCGAATGCCTTGACATTCATCGTCTCCTTGGCAATCGGCATGCCTTCCGCATTCATCTTCTGAAGACGTTCCTCTACCTTAGCCGGATCCGCCACATCACTGCTCCCGCTTCCGCCTCCACATGCAGTAACGAGGAGTGAGAAGCTCAGCACGACGCTTAAAGTGAGTGCAAACCATTTTTTTGAACGCAATGTTCATTCCCCCTTATTTGTGGTTCAACGCTCTGATCAATCAGTACTTGGCTGTCGTTGAAGCAATACATGACTACCCTTTTAAAGCCCCAATCATGATGCCTTTGACAAAATAGCGCTGCAAGAACGGATACAAGATCAGCATGGGCAAGTTCGCCACGACCAGCACCGCGTATTTTAATCCCTCCATGCTCATCTTCAGCCTTACTCCCGCTTCCGAGGTCAGCTTGATGAAGTCGCCGGAATCGCTCTGCACCAAGAGCTCGCGAAGAATGAGCTGCAGAGGGAATTTGTCCTTGCTTGAGAGATAGATCAAGGCATTGAAGTACGCATTCCAGTGTCCCACCGCATAGAACAGCACCATGACTGCGATGATCGGCATCGAGAGCGGAAGAACGACACGGAACAGCGTCTGGAAGTGAGAGCTGCCGTCAATCATCGCGGCCTCCTGAATTTCTCCTGGAATCGACTGCTGGAAAAACGTGCGCATGATGATGATGTTCCAGACGGATACCGCGTTTGGAATGATCATGACCCAGAACGTATCGAGCATATTGAGATTCTTGATCAGGAGATACGTTGGAATCAGTCCGCCGCTAAAGAACATGGTGAAGACGATGAGCCCGGTGATCAGACCTCTGCCAGCGAAGTCTTTGCGGGAGAGCGGATAGGCCGCGCATACTGTCATGACAAGATTCAAGGCTGTTCCCATTGCTGTGTATAGAATCGTATTGCCATAGCCCATCAGAATATCTTTGTTCTGGAAGATCTTCGTGTATGAATCAAGATTGAATTCTTTTGGAATCAGCCACATCTCCCCGCGCAGCACCGTCTCCGGATTGCTGACCGAAGCGCTCAGTACAAACAGCAGCGGGTACAGCACGACGATGCAGATAAGAGACAGCAGCACATAATTGACAACATTGAATACGCGATCCCCTAGTGAACGATCAATCATTACGGCTCCCTCCTACCACAAGCTCGTCTCGTTGACTCGTCGTGCGATATAATTGACGATTACGAGAAGGGCAAAGTTAATGATGGAATTGAATAATCCAACCGCAGCAGAGAAGCTGAACTGGGAATCAAGAATACCTGTGCGGTATACATAAGTCGAGATCACATCCGAGCTGCTCAGGTTCAGGTTGTTCTGCATCAAGAATACCTTCTCAAAGCCAACCGACATGACGCTTCCAAGGTTTAAGATCAGCAAGATGACAATCGTAGGCGCAATCGTCGGGATATTGATATGCCAGATGCGCTGCAGCTTGCTCGCTCCATCAATGGTCGCTGCTTCATGCAGCTGATTGTCAACGCCAGACAGCGCAGCCAGATATATAATGGAGCTCCAGCCCATGGTCTGCCATACGTCCGACAGCACGTACAAGGTCTTGAACCAGCCCGGCGAGGTCATAAATGGAATGGATTCAAACCCCAGCGCCATAATGATATGGTTGATAATCCCTGTGCTTGGATTCAAGAACAAGAACAGCATCCCTACAATGACCACCACAGACAAGAAGTGCGGTGCATATGTAATCGTCTGAACCATCTTCTTGAAGCGCTCGGCCTTCACCTCATTCAGCATCAGGGCAAGGATGATCGGAATCGGGAAGCTGAGCGCCAGCGTGTACAAGCTGATCAGGATCGTATTTTTCAAAAGCCGTTCAAAGTAATAGCTGTTGAAAAATCGCTCAAAATGCTTGAAGCCCACCCAAGGACTGTCCATAATCCCTTTATTGGCGATAAAGTCCTTGAACGCAATCTGAATGCCGTACATCGGCAGGTAGTGAAATACGATATAATACACGATTACTGGCAGTATCAAGACGTAGAGCTGCCAGTTCAGCAGCAAGGATTTCTTGAGACGGCGAAGGCGCTGCGGCTTCGCATTCAGGTTCGATACGCTGGTAACAGCGTCTGTTGATCGCATCATTGGCCGCTCCCTGTCAGCTCAGCCGCAAGGTCAGGCGCCTGTGTTACCTGCACCACCTTGCCTCCCGAGCGAATGGATTCCGTTGCCGCACACCCTACGGCTACACTCATTCTGCCTGCAATCGGCGTTGCCACAGGCTGCTTGCCATCTAGAATCATGTCGACGAAATCCTTACAAATGTTCGGATCGGCTCCGCCGTGTGATCCCTTCGCTTCCTTAATCTCATAGACTCGATTGGACAACTCGCGCTCTGTATTGGAGCGTCTTGTCTTCACATAGACCTTGTTCTCCAGCTCATTATTCTCTAGCCGGCCTTCTGTTCCGATAAACGTATAGTTGCGCTGATAATCCGGCGTAAAGTGACATTGCAGATAGGAGGCTTTGATCCCGCCTTCGAGCTCCATGATGACCATGTTATTGTCTTCGACATCAACTTCCTCCCGGAAGGCACACTCGATTAAGTGCCCAGGACTGGCCTCTGTGCAAGTCGGCCGCTCGTCACAGGTCGGGCATGTCAGATCATTCGGCTTGTCGCCGCCATAGAAATCAAGGCTGCCGAAGGCGCTGACCTTCGTCGCATAGCGTCCGGTAATCCAGTGGATAATATCTAAATCATGAGAGCCCTTCTGCAGCAGCAGGCCTGTGCTGTTCTTGGAATTGGCGTGCCAATCGTGATAGTAAAAATAGCCTCCCCAGCCCACAAAATGGCGTACCCACACCGCCTTTATTTCACCAATCACACCGTAATCCACAATCTCCTTCATCGTGCGATACATATTCATATAGCGCATATTGAAGCCCACCATCAGATGCTTGCCCGATTGTTGCCAAGCCCTCAGGATGTTATCACAGCCTTCCACCGTAATGGCTAACGGCTTCTCGCAGAATACATGCTTGCCTGCCTGCAGGGCGGCAACCGCATGCTCTTCATGACAGAAATCCGGAGAGGTAACGGCTATTGCATCGATATCCTCGCGCGCAATCAGCTCCTTGTAGTCCGTCGTCACAAAGGCTTCGGGATTCACATCCGCCTTGAACTCCTCCAAGCGTTCAGGGTAAATATCCGCTGCTCCAACGACGACTGAGCGGCTGTCAGGCTTATGCCAATACTTTGCGATAGAGCCCCTTCCTCTAGCGCCAATGATGCCGATTCTGACTTGCTTCATACGTACATGACCCCTCTCTCCTCTAGTTCAAAGGCAAAGTAAAATAAAAGCACCTCAAAGGAATATATAAAACACTTGATTATAAAGCGCTTACATAACATATTGAGTTTGACATGCTTTCACGAGGGATGCTCCGTTCTCTTCCGCCCCGTAAATGAAGTCCGCTGCCTTTCTCCAAAATACTGAATCATATTACTCAAATGGTTAACCTACGACAACGCAAAGATTGCGTGTGAAAATAAAGCATGAAAAATAAAGAGAACAGATTGGCCGTAACCGAGATACATGTAAGCGCATCCAAATATGATGTGCTGCATCCTCCCGCTAAGCTCATGATGTGGGTTAGCTTTCTTCTAATGTTGTCTTAGGCAATGGTGATGAACTTGTGAGCTAATGTTGGATGCTGCCGTAGATCGGGCAGTTCTCCCGAGTGCTTATCCAAGCTCATATTGTAAGATCATGCTGTAAGGTCAGGTGGCTGTATACGGGTTGGATGACTTGAAGCTTGGCATGATTGATCATTAACGCTCCAAAGGCTTCGGTGCATCCTCAATCATGGTGAGTGGTCTGAGGTGTGCAAAACAACTAAGAACGCTGCTTGATCGTCAACTTTCAAGTTGGTGCACTTTTGCGCAAATTAATGATGAATTTGGGTATCCAATATCACGTTGTTGCTGTGGAAATGACGATGGCCTATACACTTCTGCAATTGGAATTGTTTGCCTCTATCGTCATGAGTCATTATATTATGCGAAACTTCACACCGTCAATACCGATTTCACTGAAAGCACATCAAAACAAAGGAGAAATTTGCATGAATTATTTGGGGCAAAATAAAAAGTTTTGCACGAGGAAAACTTGAACTTGTATCCAAACCAATTCAAATACAATGAATCACGGCAGGCCATAAGCTTCAGCGGCCTTTGACATAGAAAGCGAGCGTCTATCTCCCCTAACAGGAGGATAGAAGGGGATAGAAGCACGATTGCTGCATGAGAGCAGTAGGCCGATTCCATTTAATCGACAATGGTGATGTACTTGACATCGTCCTTCGAAGGTTTAAAGCTTGTTTGTCACACAAGAAGAACGAAAAAAGCCCGATGAAAGCAAGGGTTGCTCCCCCCCTTCATCGGACATGGATCACGCTTTACATCGCTTCTGGAGTCGGCAAGCCGAGTATCTCCAAAGCCTCGCCCAGTGTATGCTTTATCTGTGCCGTCAGCCATAAGCGGAAGGTAACGAGCTCCTGCTCCCCCTTCAGAATCGGACATGCCGCATAGAAGTTCGAGAATCGCGTTGCCAGCTCGAACGCATATTGACACAGCACATTCGGGGACAGCTCCTTGCTGGCCAGGGCCAGCGTCTCCGGCCAGCGGCTAAGATGCGTAAGCAGGCTGTGCTCTGCTGGAGCCAATTCAGGAATGGCCGGCAGAGCGAACGTATTTTCCCCTTTCCCAGCGCCTTCAGCCGCTGCCTTATTCAGCACACGATTCGCGCGCGCATAAGCATACAGCAGGTACACGCCGGTATTCCCTGAGATCTCGGTCGCTTGATCCATGTCGAACACGACTTCCGTCTGCAGGTTGAAGCGGAGCAGATAGTAACGAATCGAAGCGATCGCGATCATGCGGCTCGACAAGCCCTCCTTGCTTGGTCTCGACGCTTCGATCACCTGCTCTACACGGCTGACCAGATCCTTGATCTTGATGCCAATTCCTTGTCTTCCAGACATCGCATAGCTGGCTTTGCCATCAGATGTATCAATGCCAAGCTCCGAAGCTGACTTCGGGCTAAGCGAGACAACGCCATAGCTGACATGATGGAGCGCTTCAGCCTGCTCCTCGTAGCCAAGTGCTTGCAGCGCCTGCTTCACCATGAGCTGCGGATACTCTTGGCGATAGTCGATAACGTTGATGACCATGTCCGCTTGCCCGAACGACGTCGGCTTCTCTAGTCGACCCGCTTCCGCAGCATCCAGCGTGGCGGTCGTCCACAGGCCCGCTTCAAACGGTTTGTAGCTGAAATCCTGCTTCAAGAGCCCGAACTTCCACAGATGATAGGCGATATCCTTGGCCGTATACGTCAAAATGCCATTAGAACGGACCAGCACCTTGTCTTGGCTATGCTCGGACTCCTGCCCTGAGATGGTCTCCTCCTGCTTCAGCACCCAGCAGCCCGCGAGACGCCCTTCCTGCTCCTGCTGGAAGGCCTCTGTCTGCTTCAGCAATTCGAAAGCCTTAGCCCAGAATCCCTCTCTTACAATACTGCTCTCCCATACCAAGAGATCATAGTCGATGCCAAAGCTGCCCATCTCCTCCACATGCTCGCGAACAATGCGCTCAGCTACTAAGGAGCCCAACCATGCCGTATTGTTGTCGCCAGCTTCAATGGCATGCAGCACCTTTGTGCGCTCATGCTGCAGTTCCGGATCAATCGCATATTGCTTATTGATCGTTGCATACACGTCCCAGCAGAAGTCGCCGAATCGACGATGGCGGCTCTGCATATTAGTCTGCTGAATGCCCACCAGCGTATCGGCCAGCTGATTGCCTAGATCATCGATATAGTTGTGCACCTCCACCTGATGCCCTGTCTTGCGAAGCAGGCGAACCAACGTATCGCCAATGCAGGAATTGCGCAGATGGCCTATATGAGCCGACTTATTCGGGTTGATGGACGTATGCTCGATCAGCACCTTTTTTGCATGAGCGCTGCTCTTAGCTCCCTCAGCTCGATACCCAACCGTTCCCCCTGCTCCCCCGTAGCGCTTCATCCATTCGTTCCAATTCAAATACAGGTTCAAAAAGCCAGGTGGCACGACTTCCACGCGAGCAATCAGCCCTTCAATCAGGCCATCTGCTTCCAGCTTCGCCTTGATCATCTCAGCAATCGCGACTGGGGGCTTGCGAAAGGCCTTGGCCAGCTTCATCGCGGCGTTCGTTGCATACTCCCCATGCTTCTCATGCGCGGGCTGCTCCAGCATGACTTCGTACGGACACTCCCCGTCATTCCCGCAGTCTATCCAGCACTGCTGCACAGCTTGCTGCAGTTGTGACTTTATCGTTTCCTTCAGCATCTCTATTCCCTCTCATTCCTTTTCGATATCGTGTTCGTAAACAATCTCAAATATTGGTTCCGTCTGTGACGAGACTTATATATTCTAATTTGGATTGCAAAAAAGCCCCCGTCTCTAATTAAGAGACGAGGGCTGTATACACACTCGCGGTACCACTCTTGTTGCTGAACGAAGGCTCGCACTCCTGCATTCGTTCAACCCCTTGATCCAGATAACGGCTGGCAGCCGGATCATCTTACTAGGACGATGCAGCTGACATGGCAAGCCTGTGCCGCCGCTCCTCATCGATTCTGATGATCATCTCCTGGGTCCGCTTCATGAAGGATTCGGTACCGGCTCTCACCAACCCGGCTCGCTTGAACTCTTATCGCTCCATTACTCTCCCAATCACAGATGATTGCTTAGATATTTCTAATCATTATAGCGAATGCCATGCAAATTGCAAGCCCCTTCGCGTTGAAAGGACATGCTCACACGTTAAATGATGCCGAATTCACGTCCAACCTTCTTCAACGCATCCAAGGCAAATGCCAAGTCCTCATCGGTGTGCTGAGCCGTGACAATCATGCGCACGCGGCCTTTATCCATGGACACCGTTGGATATACGATGCCTTGCGCACACAAGCCCTCGTCCAAGAGGCGCTTGGAGAATTCAAGCGTGCGAGCAGGCTCGCCCACAATAATCGGAATGATTGGCGTTTCGCTGTCGCCTGTATTGAAGCCTTCCTTCTTCAAGGTATCGCGGAAGCTGTTCGCATTGCTCCACAGGCGCTCTGTAAGCTCGGGTTCTGTCTTCAGCACATCAATTGCCGCAATACAAGAAGCAGCCACAGAAGGCGGAAGGGAGGTGCTGAACAGGAAGGAGCGCGCATTATTGATCATGAGGTCCTTCGCAGCTTGGCTGGTCGCCACGTAGCCGCCAACCGCGCCAATTGCTTTGGACAAAGTGCCAATCTGGAAGTGCACGCGGCCATGCAGGCCGAAATGATCCGTAGAGCCTTTGCCGTGCTTGCCGAGCACACCGCTCGCATGCGCATCATCGACATACACGAGCGCATCGTATTTCTCTGCGAGCTCTACAATCGTCGTCAGCGGCGCGATATCGCCGTCCATGCTGAAGACACCGTCCGTTACAACGACGCGCTGACGATAGCTGCCGCATTCCTTCAATACTGCTTCAAGCTGGTCCATATCCTTGTGAGCGAAGATTTTGCGGGATGCCTTCGTCAAGCGGATGCCGTCAATAATGCTGGCATGATTCAGCTCATCGCTGATGACAACATCATCCGCGCCAAGAATAGAGCCAAGCACGCCTTGGTTCGTCGTAAAGCCGGATTGGAAGACAAGCGCAGCTTCCGTGCCTTTGAACGCGGCAAGCTTCTGCTCCAATTCATCATGAATCGCTAGCGTGCCTGTAATGGTGCGTACGGAACCAGCGCCTACACCATACTTTTCTGTCGCTTCAATCGCTGCCTGCTTCATCTTAGGATGATGGGTAAGCCCCAAATAGTTGTTGGAGGACATTTGCAGCACACGCTTGCCGCCCTCAAGTGTCATCCAAGCATCTGAACCGTCTTCCCACACCGTCAGTGGACGATATCTTCCTGCATCCTTTAGCGCCTGCAATTCCTGTGCAATCACGTCAAAATTAGCCATGATTTAGTTCCTCCTTTGAGTATGTAAAATGATCGCTTGCATGAAAGCAAGCATTACCTTAAGTCCTAAAAAACGCCTGAATCTAGATCGAACATGTAATAAACAAATAATGCCCCCTGCCATCGCTCAGCTTGTCTAACGCATCGCTTGGCAAATAGCGGCTCATCACTATCATCATACACAATTAACATGGGATGAACCAGCCGCCTCTATGCGCGAGTATCGAGTCAAGAAAGTTCCCGAGTCAAGCCGACAGTATTAGGGTCTATCTGTTAATGAGAAAAACAAGGACAAGTCATGGAAAACAAAAACAAGGAAAACAGAACGAGCAGAGCGAGCTTTCTTTCATCCAGCACAAAGCAAGAGTACCAACGGTCTAGTGTCATCAGCCTCTAACGCAGCTCCAGCTTTCATGGATGGCAAGGGAAGCACCGCTTGGTATTCCTGTCTTTGTTTGTCCACTCGCTCGTAATTCGCAGCAGTTAAACCGCATGCATTCGGCTTCAAAAAAAGGAATGATGACCTTTATTCATTCCTTCCTTTCCCTGTTGCCAAACTCTTAAATCTCAGGCATCTGATCGTGAAGGAATACCACTTTGCCGCAAGTCCCCTTCATCATCATATCAAAGCCTTCCTCGAATTGATCCAGCGTCAACGTGTGTGTAATCAACGGCTTCAGATCAATGCGGTTGTTCTCTAGCAGTCCCTTCACCTGATACCAGGTCTCATACATGCGGCGACCTGTAATGCCTTCGATGCGAATGCCTTTGAAAATGATATCCTCGGCAAGGTTAAGCGGCACATCGCGCGTTGGAATGCCCAGCATCGACACACGCGCTGCCATAGCAGCAGCCTTGAAGCCATCGCGAATCGCATCTGGATGGCCCGACATCTCAAGCACCACCTCTGCACCTTCGCCGCCTGTAGCCTCGCGAATCGACTCAACCATGGACACTTCAGCATTGTTAACGATCACATCCGCGCCAAACTGCTTCGCCAGCGACAAGCGATACGGGTTCACATCCACCGCAATAATCTTGCCCGCTCCACAGGCTTTGGCTACCGCAACAGCCATAATGCCGATCGGCCCTACACCGATGACCGCTACGCTCTTGCCGACAATATCTCCGCTCATCACCGTCTGTACCGCATTACCAAGCGGGTCCTGCAGGCAAGCGATCTCGGCTGGGAGATTTGGATCGTTATGAATCACATTGGTAGCACGCACTACCGCATATTCTGCGAAGCAGCCTGGCAACGTAATGCCGAAGCTCTTCGTATTCGGGCACACATGCGCATTGCCAGTACGGCAGGCTTTGCACACGCCGCAGACAACATGTCCTTCAGCCGACACATAGTCGCCGACTTTGACGTTCGTCACATTTGCGCCTACTTCTTCTACGATCCCTGCGAATTCGTGGCCGAAGACGTTAGGCGTCACGACTGTATTTTCCGCCCATTGATCCCATTTATAGATATGAACGTCCGTTCCGCAGATGGACGATGTTTTTACTTTGACAAGCACTTCGTCTGGTCCGCAGGCTGGCTTTGGAACCCTTTTCAATACAGCACCTGGCTTGCGTTCTTCCTTGACGAGTCCAACCATTGTTTCTTGCAACATTTCATTGCCCCTCCCCGATTTTTTTCATAAAATAGAACATAGAACAAAATTATTTTTGACGGTTTTCTCCGTAATATTCTTTTTTGTCTTTGTATATTATATTACACAGTTGTGTACTATATTGCACATGTTTTTTTGTATGACTTTTTTTACAGGACAAGCCTGTTCTGTTGGGATAGAGAGAGGAGCTCTAGAATGCAAGAACAAATTCATAAGAAAATAGGAAAGAATCTGCAAGACATCCGCAAGTCGCGCAGCTTAAGTCTAGACGCGGTCGCTGAGCTGAGCGGGGTCAGCAAGGGTATGCTTGGCCAGATCGAACGGGGCGAATCCAACCCAACCATTTCCGTGCTGTGGAAGATTGTCAACGGGCTTCGCATCTCATTTGCAACCTTGATGGAGGATGCCTCTCCTCAAGTCAGCGTCGTGGCCATGGAAGAAACCACACCGCTTGTGGAGGAGGAAGGCGCTTATCGCGCATTCCCGATCTTTCCTTTTGAGCAGGATCGCGGCTTCGAGGTATACAGCGTTCTGATTGAGCCTGGCACCTCTCATCAATCAGAAGCCCACTATGAGGGCGTGGAAGAATTCATTATGGTCATGGATGGCGAGCTGCGGGTAGAAGTCGGCGGGGAAAGCTATACGCTTAAGCCGACGCTTGCGATGCGGTTCTCGGCTGACCAGCCGCACACCTACACGAATGACACGGATAAGACCATTCGCTACGTGACGCTGATTCATTATCCTTCAGCAAATCGGTAATGGTTATAATCTTGCACCAAGAGCTCCTTGCGTCTCATGCAAAGGAGCTTTTTTACAAATGAAGGCAGTAGGTTGCCTGTTTAGCCTAGACTGGTCATGACAGAAGAACAGCGATAACTTTATACAAGTGGATGTTCCTATTGTTTTTTTCTATTACAGGGACACTTCATAAGCAGTAAGAGGAGATCTAAAGGAGGTGAAGCATGTGCATGCTATAAAACGTTATGGCGCAGCTGCAGCCGTTATCATGGCAAGCCTTCTTCTGCTGCTGTCGGCCTGTATGCGTACCCCCTCAATTTCTGAGGTCTTGGACAGGGATATAATCAAGGATGATTACACCATTCTTGACACCATAGACGTGGACAACGGACAGCTTGTGTTTTACCAGCGTCAGACGTTCCAGGATATTGGCGTGGCAGCCGCTAACACCTCGATGGAGCGCTCCTCTGTCCAATATAGCGGACAATTGAGTACTGCCGCGGGAACGCCGAACCGCCATTATTTCTCCCTGGAGCTTGAGGGGCAGCCTTATTCCATCTACTTCGGGCGACTGGATGAGCCGCGCCAGGCTCCTGTGTCTATTCGCTTTTGGGATGCTGAGAATGAGGAGGAAGCCCTTGTTCATAAGGCTTCTGTCTTGAACATAGAGGGTGCTTCTCTTTGGTACATGGTGTTCGATCATCGCTACGAGAAGCTGTTTGACGTTATAGATCAGCAGGACAATGGATAGAATAAAAAAATCCCTGACACCGCATACTGCATGAAGCACAGCAGCGGATGAGCAAGGATTAGTTAAGCTTTGTTTTACATTGCACTGTATTCTTTTCTTTCTTTATTGGTATCATCGACTTCAGAGAAATGCTAATCTTTTATACGAATATTTTCGGAATGAATTTATTTGGTATGAATATTCGAATGAACGTGTCATTCATCTAGCATCCGATGACGCTGCCGCTGCCTCTACGTTATACCTGCCCAACCGACATCGCCTCGACTCGAGTTACAGAGCTTCTTGTGATCAGCTTAAATGGAAGCTGCATGCGAAACGCAAATGGATACGGGTCCTCCAAGCTGTCCAGCAGCGTCTTAGCGGCGGCATAGCCCATCTCATACTTAGGAATATGAATGGTAGACAAGGGCGGTGTTGTATACTTGGAGAACTCAATATCATCGATGCCGATAAACGAAATATCTCTAGGAATCGACAGCCCGGCTTCCGTAACCGCTCTCATCGCGGCAATCGCCATCATATCACTGGCGCAGAACATCGCGGTTGGCCGTTCAGCAGCCATTAGCAGACCCTTCATTTGTTCATAGCTCTCATCTGCGTCCCAGTGGGAGTTGATCGTCCACTGTGCCTGATAAGGAAGCTGGTATTCTTCCAATGCACGGCGATAACCCGTAAAGCGCTTCTCTCGATCCAGCTTGCCGGACAGCCCGGTCCCTCCAATAAACCCAATGTCTTGATGGCCTAACTCGATCAGGTGCTTGACTGCGGTATGCGCGGCACTCATCCGATCATAGGAGATGATCGGAATCTCCGAATCATTAACATCAATGCCGACAATAACAGGCACCCGCTCCTTTAACCGCTTGTACAGGCTGGACGTCAAACCCTCAATGCAAATGAGACCGCTTAAGCCGCGCGTATCAAGCAATGTATTGAATAACACCTCATTCTTAAGCTCAGCTTGTGTATGCAGAAAAGACAGCGTAAGGCCGGATTCCAGCAGCTTCGCTTCCATTCCTTGAATAATCGGCGAGAAGTAGGGATGATTGTACTTGTTGTCCTGAAGCGCTACGATGCACCCAATCACGGGCAGCTTAGAGGCATGCTCCCTTCCCCGCTTTGCCCCCGGCCGGTATGACTTCGCTCGTCTCGAGGAGCGATAGTCCATTTCCTTTGCGACTTTCCATATCTTCTGCTTCGTCTCGTCGCTGATCCTCCTGCTGTCGTCCTGATTAATGACACGAGAGACTGTAGATATGGAGACACCAACACGTTCTGCAATCTCTCTTAACGTTGTCATGCTCTCCCCCAATTCTGCGCTTGCCGCATCCTATGGTCTATGTGTCTTTATACGCATCATTATAACGAGCCTGTTATGTAAATAAAAGGGTGAAGTATGTCTACAAGGGGCAATATTGTATAAAATCGTTATAAATGTTGTAGCGTCATAGAAACTGTGGTAGTATAACGTTAATTTATGAAGGAGGGTTGTTAAAAATGGGGTATTTATACATTCGATTCCGTTACATGCAATGAAAATTGCATATGTCTCTGCCTGTGGGTAGAGAGAACGGGATTAGTCTGCCCATTTTTAATCCTCTTCGTTCATTTTATTTGAATATCGATATGTGAATGAATATGAAGGAAGGCAGGGTTATCTGCCTTTCTTTTTTGCGTTAGCTTGTAAGGGTACAAGGAAACAATTTCTTTGTCCTGTCCCATCACCCGCTCATGTGTAAAAGGGGTGGTCTCTTTCCGCTTCTCTCAAACCGCAGGCCATGGTCTGTGGTTTTTTTGTTTTCCAGAAGGGAGCGATAAGAATGACCCGAAATAAACGCAAGCCATCCTATCATAAAGCAAGCTGTGAGAAGACGCCTAATTTCTCTGGACAGCACTTTCTGCATCACCCGGGAACGATAGAAGACATCGTCAATTGCGCGAAGCTAAGCCGTGAAGATGTGGTGATCGAGCTTGGAGCCGGTAAAGGAGCGTTGACGACAAGACTTGTGCAGAAGGCAGGCAAGGTGCTTGCTATTGAATACGACCCGAAGCTTGTCGAGCGATTAATTCGCAAAACTTCGTCATATCCTAACATCAGCATTATTCAGCAGGATATATTGAAGCTTCGTTTTCCGAAGGAGAAGTTCGTTGTCGTCTCTAACATTCCATACGCGATTACAACACCGATTATGAAGCTGCTGCTTGCTCCCGCTTCCTCGGGATTAGAGAAGGGCATGATCGTGATGGAGAAAGGAGCCGCCCGGAGATTCACGTCCGCTTCGATTCGCAGCGATTATGTGCTGTATTGGCGAATGTTCTTTGATCTCCAAATGGGAAGGACGTTGCCAAGAGGGAGCTTCACTCCGCCTCCCAACGTTGATTCGGTGGTTCTAGTGGTTAAAAGGAGGACCACGCCCATTATCCCTTACAAGCATCACTCTTTATTCAAAAGGTTTGCCGAGTGGGTTATGCGCCATCCTGATGTACCACTGAACATGGTGTTAAAAAGCATATTCACTCCGCCTCAAATCAAGCAGTTGAGAAGAAGAGCTGAGCTTGACGCTGATATGTCTGTATCGATGCTGGATGAGTGGAAATGGGGAGAAATCTTTCTAACGATGATACAGGTCGTGCCTAAACCTTTCTGGCCTAAGCCATCTCGTCATTCGCGCAAGAAGAGATAGTTCCCATCATTAATAGGAGGCTATGCTTCTCGATTGAAATTCGATGATGCCGCTATTAGTCCTAACCACCCGTTTAGCCGGTAGCTTCCATTACAAAAAGAAGCCGCTCCATTTCGTATCCAACACGGATGGGAGCGGCTTTTCACCTTTTACAAATTCGAGTTGTATTAAAAGTTAACATATACTAGGATAGCATTCCTGCAAGCAGTTTACTTAACGACAGAGCCTCCAAACAGGAAGCGATATTCCCAGGAGTTGTTTTTAATCGAATTCGTACGAACGCCGCCAGACTTCTTGGAGTACGTATGCAGAATCTTGCCGTTGCCCAGATAGATGCCAACATGGGTGATGCGTTCGGTCTTCTTGTTTACCTTTTTGTAAGCCGACTTGGAAGAGCCGCGATATTTGCCGAAGAACACGAGATCGCCGCGCTTCAATGAGCTCATGCTGTACTTGGCTGTAGAATTGCTGCGAATCCAAGCCCCCTGCTTGCGGGAATCCGCCGGAAGGGTTACGCCAATTGCCTTCTTGTAGGCATGACGGACAAAGTCTGAGCAATCAAAGGTTTTGGTAGAGTTGCGGTTCGATCCGTACTCGTAAGGCGTGCCCAGATAGGACATGCCCACCTTGATTACCTTCTCGACCTTGGAGGATGCGCTGCTTGAGCTTGCATATGCCACGGGTGTCGATGCTGTGGACTGCATCGAATAGCTCGCGCTATCCGTTCCTCCTGTCTCTATGTATGAGTTGCTTCCTGAATTCGTCGATGCTGATGCTGCTCCTGCCGTGGATGCCATAATCTGCGAGGACATCGTCACCGCCAGCAGTCCAAGTAGTATTGCTTTCATCTTATTCTTCTTCATAAGTTGCCTCCTTGTGCAGTGAAGTCATTCGTTTCTGTGATGTAGAGGCTTCATGCTGCCTCGTTTACATGAACCGATGTTCACATGAACAAAATTGTAAACTTATAGTCAACTGTCATATCGTTTACTAGAATTGTATTTCAGTTCCATCACTTGTCCTTCACTATATCAGGCATCTATGTCGAAAACATCGGACTTTTACCTTATATATGACAAATTGTAACCTTTTATTTAGGTCTATAGACCTATATTTCTGGATGTTTTATGTATTTTTAGTAGGATTAAATATCTATTCCACTATTCATGTATCCATATGTTCTTATAGTCAAAAAGTAATACACTCTAGAATTGAGAAATGGGTGAGAAGGAATTTAAGGGTTATGGTGGAAAGGCAGTGCCCGCTAATTCATTTGTTTGAGGAGCTTGCTTTGGTATTGTTATAGAGGAGAATCAGATGGTAGAAATGATAAATGTGGCACCATAACGGCAGCTGCACACTCATTCACTTGAATAGCAGCCAGCAGCTAATCTCTTAACGGCATAATCGAGCAGGATGTTGCACTTCGAGTTGGCTCAGGATTGGTATTTTTCGGCAATAAAAAGGAGAGTTCCTTCGTCATAAACCTATAGAAGCAATAAACAGAACTTTTAATAGAAAGGAATAGGATGGGTCCGAGCCGAATAGTAGGGAAATAGAACAGAGGGGCATTGAAGCATACCCGATATGAAAAAAAAAGCGAGTCGCCTGATAAGGCAACCCGCTTTTCCTCAGTATAGAAGTCATCGTCTATTCTCTTTATAAATGTGTAGCCCTTCACTAGGGGCTAGGATGCACCAAAAAAGTGCTAATGCTCGATCTTGCATGCATGATCCGGAATCTCTAGCGGTTCCACATGGACATGCGCATGCATAATGTTGTGCTTCTTCTTCAATCGGAGCTCAACATCATCGCTGATCTCATGGCTCTCGATCAAGGTTAGCAGCGGATCGACAAGCACAATAACGTCCAGGAATACCTGATTGCCGTGCAGCCTTGCCTTAATCTCACGAATCTCGCGCACCCCGTTCGTCTTCTCGATTGTCGAGCGTAGCGTCTTCAGCTCATCCTCGTCAAACCCATCCGTTAACACCAAGGTCGCGCTGCGGAAGATCTCCCATGCTGTCTTCAGGATCAATATCCCGACTACAAAGGCCGCTACTGGGTCAAGCCATGGCAAACCCATCTGCGAGCCGAAGATCCCGATTGCTGCGCCGATACTGACAAAGGCATCTGACTTATTGTCCTGCGCCGCTGCCATGAGGGCTTGGTTGTTGATCTTCTTCGCGAGATTGCGATTATATGTGTACACAAGCAGCATGACAGCCGCGCACCCAAGTGCTACCCACCCCGTCAGGGGATTCGGCGTCTCCGCTTTGCCTTCGATTAACGACATCACGGTCATATATAGAACCTGCAAGCCCACCGTCGCCATAATAAAGGAAGCAATGAGCGCCGATACCGTCTCCGCTCTAAAATGCCCATAGGGATGATCATGATCCGGCGGCTTCTGCGATATCCGCAGGCCGATCAGCACGGCTATTGAAGCCACAATGTCCGTTAAGTTATTCCAACCGTCTGCCTGAAGCGCAGCAGAATGGAAGCCGAATCCGATTCCAAGCTTCGTCAACGACAGGACAATATAAGCGCAGATGCTAAGCCAAGCGCCCTTCTCGCCTTGCTTCATCTCTTGATATACGTCCACGATTCGCCCCTCTCTGATGCCCTAAATGACAACATGATATTCTGTTCACTTATGGTAACACTCCATATCCGTGTGGGTCTAGAGAAACAGAATTGCTGCTTAGACGAACTGTTGCCGTCATGTCAAGGTGTTGTAGAGCATCTTTTTTGTTGGGCTTTCAACCAAAAGTTGAAACGCTCCAACTTAGCAGCCATGCTCCAAAAGACAACCCTCTCCAATTATTAGTATGCACATGAGGGAAGGGAATTATAGGCGCCAGACGAGGGTTTGTGAGCATTTTGAGGGAAGTGGGATAATGGCGTCCATTATCCCTGGTACTTGCTTATTAAAAGTTCTTTCACGTATATCTCTATTCAAGTTGAAGAAAGGATTGTCTGGATCGTTACCATCGTCCAACTTATTATTTTATCGCTCCGCTTGATAATGGATGCAGATATAATTAAGCGTTGCTTATCGCGTGTTGGTTCATTCTCTAATTCCACCAACATGTCCGTTTCGGGAACCAAGTTATAGAACAACGATCAGACATCCCCGTTCAATCGTATCCTATAAGCAACCGACATTCTGGTTTTGATGAATACATGGAGCGCATTTCTGACAATGCGCGATTTACTCATTAAGATAGAACATACTCGTTGCCTGTAATTTCTGTGTATTGTTTGGGCGAGATTACTTCGAACTGCACATACATCCGAAGCTGCGCGTCCTTGGCCCAGCCTTTTTGGTAATAATAGCTCAGTCGATCAACATCGTTGTTAAACATTTGCTTTCGCCTCCAGCTCAATTAATCTAAGTTTCAGATTAGCGATAGTACGATCAAGCGCTTCATTTTTTCCTTTTAACTCTAGGATCTGAAGCTCCTTCTCAACCATCTGAGTGCCTAATATGACGCTTTGTTCTCGAAGCTCTAATGCTTCGAGCTCACGCTGCACCATTTGTCCCCCTAACGTTTCGGTAGGGTCAGGCTGTGGAATGGGTCTCAAAGCCTCGATCTCTTCTTCCGTCAGTCCGTTGCGCCAAAATTGGCTCCAGTCTACAGAAAGTGGAGGCTCTGGCGCTGCTTCACCACTCTCAGGATCATATGCGGACAGCTGATTCTGATAATCCGCATAGGCTTTCTCATAATCCTTGCGCGCCTGTTCGTAACGGTGAAGATCGAATGTTGGATCATACAATCCGTCTGGCAATGGAATCGCCACGGTGTATCCCGTGATCTTGGATTCTGGCAATGCGAATTGCTTGCTATGTTCCGAGTTAAGAGATTCCTCGATAGGAAAAACGCCCGTCACGGAATCCGCAACGAGCGTTGGTTCGATGTATAAACCGTTGATATCGGTTATGATTGCCTCTTTCATTTGCGTCCTCCTTTGTTATTGTTCGGCTTCGAATATGATTCCATCTAACGAAGAATAATCTGTTCCGTGGAATCCTACTCGCACATCTCCATCTGGCTTTATTTCCAAATTGCTAGGTGTTAGATTTCCAGACGTTACAGAAAATATATTTAATATAACGGATTTGTTAGGTCTGTATCCGATAGGAAATTTAAAAATGACCGTGCTGCTAGTTGTTGTGAACAATCCTTTTAAAAATACTAAACCGTTCCATTTTTTATACATCGCAGGGGAAGCATCGTGCGACGCAGACCCGTTCAACATTGTTGGAGCAATCCATTGTGGCGATTCTTCATCTGCTTTCTGGTTCTCGACAACACTCAAGCGGCGTTCTATATCTCCTGTGTGTTGCGCTAAATCCGAAACTACTCCTCGCAGATTCATAGCTACATTTCCGTTGATTGGTGCTGATAGAGTCGGGTCTAGCATCGTGTAGGTGACGTGGTAGACTGCGGTGGGGTCGAAGTTCTGCGGAGTAATGAAAGCAAATGAACCTCCTAAACCCGCAGCATTATTTGTCGCTATTGTGGCATTACTCCCCCTGCCATTATTACGATACGCCGACATAATATCATTGGTTCGGTATTTTAGGGCTGAATTAGGAGCGTCCTTATGATTAATCAGGTAGTTAAGTCCTAAGGTCACGGTATTCGCTTTCTCTCTCAGCACAATGCCGCTACCTACCTCGACCACGTTAGAGCCTTCACATAGCGTCAAACCCGTTTCATAGTTGCGTACAGGTTCGACAGTTGGTTTTGTTTTGAGGTATTGAAGGCGGTATGGTTGCCAAGTACTATCAACACTAGGAGGGGCGGTAGGCAAGGTTAGAGTTGCCGCGCCAGAAGATAAAGCATCTGCACCAATAGCGATCCATATTCTATCACCATTTCCGTTATATTGTGCTGACCAATCAGAAGAAAGAGCCATACGCCACCCCAAGAAATACGCCTTGATCTCGTCGGCAGTCGGTTCGTACGCATCTCCCCATCCGCTGTCTGTGTTGGAGATAGAAATAATAAGCGCATGATTTGAAGTCGAATGCCAGAACGATTCGCTTATGATATCAGCACCAGTAGATGATCCACCAACCACCAATAGTTCTCCGTTGTATTTTACAGATACTGGTTTTTTAGAATTGTCTCTGCCTATGGCGAATCCAGCTATTTTAACGGTTTTTACTCCAGCTTTTGGCGCTGCGTCATACACCCACGGCAACGCTCCGTCCAACTTAACCTTTTTCCACTTCTCTAACACGTAAGGTAATCCATCATCACCTGTAAACAACACGTCAGCATTCGATCCATCAAGAGGATTTGCGGCAAGTTGGCATTCGGCTGCCCACATGGAACATGATTGTGGAGCGAATGGCTGTGGCGTGGTCGTTGGCGTGAGTATCGGTTTTTTGAACTTACAGCTCGGCAAAGAAGTATTCCCGTCAACATTTCCTAAATGCACCGATATGTGGGTTGTCCCTGTTGGCGTTGTGAAGCTTGCTTGCTGACTTTTAGTGTAACGGACTATTGATTGCCCACCAATTAGCTCGTTGTTTGCGTCCCATGCATTTACGCCTATCAATCCAGTGTGTTCGACACTAAGCGTCATGGTGGTTTCCTCAGCAACCCTCAAGTAGTAATTTACGTCATCCGGTATTGGAGTTGTTATTTCAAGTTCATAAAGATCATGCAGTTTTTTATTGCCGTTATTTGCCCACTCCGTAAACGGTGGCAACAGATTGCCGCTAGTCGCGATAGCATACGGGTTCGTGACGTTTGTCATGCTGTCTACGTACGGATATTTTGCAGCGACCTGTTCAGATGTCATTGTCGCGATAGCATCGTACTCCGTCTGGCTTATTTCATAGAGACGAATATTGTCGAAGTTCACCGCACCCACTGCGTTGTTAACTGAGAAATATATGCCGATTAACTTTTCCGTACCTGTTGCAACGAAGGCGCAGGTACTTGCCGCCATCCCTACACTGATCCTATTACCGTTGTGGTCCATCGCATCCTCTTTGCGAAGTACAACCCACGCGGACATATCACCCCTGACAATACCGACCGACGCAATCGCCACATAATGAGCCCCAGCTTTCAACGCCGTACTCAATGGTGCAAAACATGCATACGTGCTCCCCATATTCGCTGATTCCCACGTCGCAAGCATGCCTTTACCCAACTGCACCTCGAACCAAGTTGGGCGCGCTGCTCCTGCCTTAACGCTAAACGCCGAAGCATCCTCACACGCTCCCGCACGTCCAAGAAGGTTTATCAACGTCCGCCCCTTAATACTCCCAACATTAAACGGCGTATCCTGATCAGATTCTACAATCTGAACACCCGGCTTCAGTGTAATCTCCTTATGTTCCGCGTCAGCAAGGACAGCCTCGTTCAGCTTTCCCGCTTCATTTAAGCGAACAACGCCACTCTCAGAAGGTTCACTCGTCACATCGCGGTGATCGACCGCGTTGTCCTGCAATTCCTGCAACGCTTCATAAGTCGTATTCGCCTGCCAGTTCAGCCATCCGGCAGGGGGCTTGTCCTGTGCTTTCCAGCCTTCCTCCAGTTTGTGTTCAGGCGGCTGAATCCCTTGTGCCTTCCAAGTAGGCAATGGTTTCTTGAAACTCATAGCTTCACCTCATTTATGATCTGCTCTTGATGATCGTGATCATCTTGAAGGCATATTTTCACTGTTATTCTGTAATGTCTATTATAAAAAACTCATTCTTTGACATTGCTAATCGTTGTGGACAACCGTAAACGTCAAAGCAAACACTGCGTGTAGATGTTCAAAAAAAGAGCTTCTCAGCTACTCAAATGTATAGAGTCTGAAGATGGAAGAAGCTGAAGATGAAAGAATTGCATCTAGCAATTCCGGTAATATCAGAAACACACATCTGACTTCGTATTGCCTTGGATCGCTTCGAGAATGAGTGTACATTCAACATGGAATCTGATTATGAATCTCCTTTTGTATCATAGGATGACTCTTAGGACACTCTAGGAGCCTGCCTATAAGGGTAGCTCATAATCATCGCCCGGAACATACAGATCCCCTAATGTTCCGCCGCCGAGCATGTCATCATCAGTTAGACCATGCTCGCTGGTCTCGACCTGACCCATCTGAGAAGAGAGCGCAAAGGTACCCGTCAGCTCTACCTCGCCGACACGAACGCCTGCGGCGACGACATTTTCGACCAAGGACATAAACTGTGCCGGGCTTAGCCCAACCTCATTCAGCTTCGAATAAGGGACTTCCTTGACATGGATCGCCGCAGGCTCTGGCTGCTTCGGATCGTCATACTGCTCCGTAATGCGGAACTCATGATAATCCGTCTGCAGAGCAAGCGCCAGCACTTCAATGACGGAATCCAGATTGCCGCTCGCGTTCATCCGAGCAAGCTTGGAACGAAGCAGCAGACGATATACCTCGTCCGTCGCTTGGCCTCTCGACTGCCCCAGATTGTGGCCAATCTCATCGAGCGTCGTGCCTTCTGCTTCCTCAATGCTTTTCCATAAAGAGATCTGCTGAATCGTCTCGCTAATAACGTTCATTTCCTTCAGCCAGACCTGAACAAGCTTCGAAAATACACTGTCTTCTTTCGCCACCACATCTGGCAGCAGCTTCATGACTTCTTCCAGCTTAAACATGCGTGACCGCCACCTTCACTCGCTCAGGCGCTACCCGAGCCACATGATACAGGGGAATATCCACATTGCCTGTCATCCATGCACCGTCACCCAGCTTTACGCGAAGTTCGGTTACTTCCTCAATACCCGCTACATTCTGCACCGCAGACAACAGTTTGGAATACACCACGCGTGTCCCTTGGGAAAGGCCCATATAATCCTGCTGGTCTGCACCAACGCCGCCAATGTATTGGGCGACTGCCGTTTGAATCGCTGTCTCGCCATCTGCTGAGAACGATGCATGGACCAGCACTTCTGCCTCAACATAGACATCCAGCATCGTCATACGGCTGAATCGAACCTTGTGCTGACCTCCGCTCACATCGCTCACCGTGATGGCATCTGTGCCATCTGTTCCGATGCCAGCGGCCTTTTTATCAAAAATCGTCTTCGCAATCTGCTCCGATTGACCGCCATATACATAAGCGCGAATGGACTTCGCTGGAATGCCTTCCTCGCTCTCCTGCATCGAGTCATTGACTCGAACCGATGCGGAGCGAACATCTGGAAGCTGCAGCAGCGCAGTTGCAATCGCATCCACTGTTGCCGCATGGCTGCCGTCCCGTGAGGCGCGAAGCCTGTCGCGGAATTCCACATCATTTTCCCGCTCGCGGCCATTCTGCATGCTGCTGTGATTCACGACCGCTGTTACATCTCGGTCCGTATTCAGCATCTCGGTGATCATGGCTGCTGCCACATTGCCAGAGGAGCCTGGCTCATTTGCCACGACCGACACACGACCTTTCCCATCCGCACCAATCTCACATGGCGCGATGGTTGAGAACCAAACGCCCGTGCGGGTTCCCACTTGGAAGCCTGCCGGCACGATGTATCCGCTTGTGCCTGTAAGCTCGACTTCGCCGTTTGCCACCTGCTCCATTTTTCGACGCAAGCCATAAAATACCGCCAAAGCATCCAACTGTACGCCTGTCGCATATTGAATGTAGGACTCGTGATAGACAAGCTCCACATCCTCCCACAGCACAGACAAATGCCACGAAAACAGCTGCAGCATCATCCCAAGCGGCGAGGTTGCAGATGTATTCACATCCTGTCCCAATTGCTTCGTCAACTCCATGACCATGTCTTCATAAATCTCGTTGTACGTCTTACGCTTCAAGCCCGCTGATGTTAACATCCTCTAATCTAACCTCCTCTCCTTCGAGTCCCGTGCATACCATCTGAATGGTTGCCGATCGACTCGCCTTATCCCAGACGACTTCAAGCTCATCGACAGATCGAATGCGCTCTTCCTCCGCAAGACAACGCAGGATCGCCTCGCGAATGGTGTCCTCCGTCACCTGCTTGCCAAGCAAGCCTTCTGAATCAAGTCCCATATTAGGGTCAAAAAAATACTCGCCTAAGCGAGTTCCTAATCGTATCTGCACCGATTGCGCCAGCTCCTGCCGACCTTCGATCCATGCGATCTGGCCTTGAGACAAGACCAAATCTCCTTGTTCCAGCGTCCAAGCCTTCATCCGCCTCCCACCTTTCCAATCACGACGCCGCCGGATTGATGGGCTTCCGTAAATACAACCAGTACGCGGCTGCCGATCTGAAGGGAAGAGGAATTCGGCTGCTCCAGCACGGGAAGATAATAGCGAATGAGTCCTTGCTCCCCTTCCAACTCTACATCTGCGGTAGCACCACTCATGCTCACAATCGTTCCGATCCCAGCTGCCCTTGCTTGATCCAGCTTATAATCGATCCATGCCTCCAGGGCACCCACTGCTTGATTTGCTGCCATCTGCATCCTCCTCTCTAGCCTTTGACCAGATCCACTTCTGTCGTAAATTCATCATCGGACAGCGTATGCCGCCCTTTTTTCACTTTGTAATCTCCTTCAAAATCCTCGCTCACCAAACGAAGCTTCGCTCCTGCATATAAACGATAGTGCAGCAGCGACTTCACGCGTACGCCCTTCACCTTCTCTTCTTCGAACGACTCTGGACTTTCGATAAGTCCACTCGCAGGAGACAATTCCAAGGTCATGGAAGCGGAATGATGTTTAGATCGAAAGCGCAGCTGTCCTTGCTGCGTGTACGTGCTCGTGCCGCAAGCCTTGGCCGCACGCTGCACAGCCTCAAGCGCATCCCCCTTGGCCGTAAACCCTTGGGTATAGGTGTAATCCTGATCCAGCTGAATCGGGCCATGAGAGATCTTCGCTCGACTCAACAGATCGCGGATAATCTCGCTTGCCTTCGTGCCTGGACGATACGATTGCTGCAGCGTTACCTTGCTGCTGTTCACGACATCCTTCACCTGCAGCGTCGTAACGCGGTCCATCTGCTCCCGCTGCGTGCGAACTTCAACAATTTTGCCCTGCAGCACAGTCCCGAGATCAGTGCCATAGCCTGCGTTTACGATCACTTTCATACCTGTCTTCAGGTTGGCCAGCGTATGCTTGGAAAGGTTGTACAGCTCAATCGTCGACTCATTCGGCTCCTTGTCATCGTCAAACTCTACGCTGATCCGCATCGCAATCTCTCCATACCGGAACTGATAGCTGCCGATCAGCACCTCGCATTGCCGCCTATACATAGATGCCATTGTCTTCACCCAGATGAATGTGTACGGACTGGCCGAACGTATCCCACGTCACCTGCTCGCCCACATTTTCCCCATACACAACGATCGTCTCCACAGGGAAATCCGGCGTTTCCATGCTTTCGAACAACGGAACGCCCCATACAAGCTTGACGCCGCTCACAAGCAGCAGATCTTCCAAGGACAGGTCGATCGTAAAATAATCGTGCCGCGCATTGTAGCGTATCTCAAACATATACGTTCGTCCGCCCAGCTCCATATCAAAGGAATATGGAATCAAGGCTTTATCAATCGTTATGATCGCCATACCCATTCCCCCTTTCTGTTTCTTTGCTGTCGACGCCTAATCAATTTTCAACACCATGCCCTCACGAAGCCAGGATCTTGGGTTGATGTTCGGGTTGCGGGCCTGAAGCTCAAGCACAGAAATGCCGTGTAAAAAGGCCACCGTGTTCCATGTCTCCCCAGCACGCACGGTATACGTACGAATCGCATTCTGGGCTCCGGTGTTCTGCCCCTGCTGCTGCTTCGTCGCCTTCTTCCCAATCGAGAGCACCATGCCTGCTGGCGGCGGAAAGTTCGGGTCCAGATGCGGATTCCATGTTCGCAGCTGATACGAGTCCACCTGATAGCTCTTCGCAATGGTTTCCCATGTCTGTCCTGTTCGGATGAGATGCTCCTTCGGCGTCGGCAGGTAGCTCGTGTTGCGTTTGCCGGAGCGGCTCTTGGCTTTCAACGCCGCCTGTGACTTGCCTGGAAGACCCTTGTAAGCAACCTTGACGAGCTGAATTTCTTTTAGAGTTAGTGAGAAGCTCATGCCGTTCGCAATCGAGTAATCGTGCGAGGTGCGAAGACTCGTAATAACCGCATTGACCATCGAATTGCGCCCTACATATTGAAGCACCTTGCCTCCATTCATCGCAGCAACCAGCCGATGCCGATAGTTGGCAGCTTGAGGTCCTAGCAGCAGTCCTTCAAGATGGAGGGTAACGCCTTCCTTTTGAATATGGTCGGTAATCGATCCGCCCTTCTCAATGTTGTGGCTGCTCACCTGCACACTGTATTCCGGTTCCTCCGAGGTAACAAACAGCTCAACGCCGCCCAAGCGGCTCATTTGCGTACTAATAGGACATCATGCCTCCTTTGCTCACCGGCGGGGGCAGCGGCACCTTGCTCGTAATGCCTCTTTCAAAGGAGCGGAACGCACTTTCATACTGCTCTCTGCAAATGCGCTTGATCTCCTCGATCATCTTCCGATCGATATAGCCATTGACGTTCAGATTCATCACCACTTGGCTGTTGGCATTGACGTCGACGGTTTGCGGGATCGTCCTTGCTGAAGCATTGCTGTTAGCCGCAGGGGGTGCGGATACAGGCTCCATCGGCGTCCCCATAGAGGTATATGGCTTCGTTGAAAATGTCGCCGCAGGCGGTGTTGCCAGCATTCCCGGATGCGGCTGTGGTCTTGGAGCACTTGGCTCTGGAGAAGCATCCGTTGTATTCTGGTTCTCAGCAGGAGCTGTTGTCGGTGATGGCGTTGGCACATTCGAGCTAGCTGGTAGTGTACCGAACGTAGGCGGAATCGTATGCTGGAAGCCTGGATTGGAAGTCGACGCTGCTTGGTTTGCAGCTTCTTTAAAGGCACGCATCTGCTCCGCATTTTTACGAATCTGCTCTTCGGTCAACTCTTCTTCCTTCTTTGTATTCTTCTCAAGCTTAGGCAGCAGCCATTTCTCTGCCGCATAAATCCCTGCATCTAGTGCGAATCCTCCAATAAGTCCCATTGGCGTAAATCGCGCAAAGCGGCTAACTTTGTTTACGACCTTGGCACCTGTAAGAATCTTCTTCGTCCAGCTCAATGCAGACGAAGCCGTGCTTGCGGTTGCGGCTAGATCGCGTCCCGTTTGAACCGTGTTGATAGCGGTTTGGGCAGCTACAGCTAATGATTTATCTTGCTGCCCCACTACTGATTGCATTGTCTTATCCGCCGCTGCTTGAGCTGTATCAGAATTTGTAAATAAAGCCATTGCAGCTGTTCCCGCTAAACTAGTAATTCCTGCTCTTTTCGCGAATTTACCTTTTCCTAAGCTCCACCAGCTCTTGCCTTTTCCTTCTTGGAGATTTGGCACATTGCTCGGTTTTGTATTCGTAGGTGGTTTATTGGTTTTAGTATTTTCATGCGCAGATAATTCGCCTTTATCAATTGATTGCCTATTGTTAGACTTTCCAGATCGATTTTTCTTTTTTTTGCTTTTGGATTTACGTTTTCTTCCCTTACCTTTAGTCTTTTTCCGTGTCTTTTTAGTTTTCTTCTTTTTTTTATCTTTCTCTTCTGTTTCAACTGTATCTGAGGTAGTAACCGTGTCATCTGAAGAATCTACATCTGATTCAGAATCTCGACTATTACAGTTACATTTGCAATTACAGTTGCATACAACACTCTTAGAATTTTTCGATAAATCTGCGACTGATTTCTGATCTTCATTTCTTAAACCACCAAGTATTTCTTTTACGTTGTCTCCAAAATCCAAAGTTGTATTAAAAGCACCTAAGATATCGCTAAAGGGTTTGACTAGTTCTGCTACACCATTAGCACCTTTCATAAACGAGCTGTCTTTCAATTCTTTAACCCATGGTGGTAAATCCTTGTCCTTCTCATCGCTAATCGCTTTTGCTATTTTGGAAGCTAGCTCATCAGCAGTAAATTGATTTCCACTGATTTGAGAGGTAAAGGCGGTAGTGAAGCTGCTAATATTACTTGATAGAGTGGACATCCCTAAAGATATACTAGATGCTTGATCCCATAATGATATCGTTGCTCCAACTAATCCGGGAAGCTGACTGCTTAATGAAGTCACTGCACTTTCTAGACCCGCCAGTCCAGGAATGGCTACAGCTTGTCCACTCCCTTGCGAACCGCCTAATGCCGATTTTAGACTGGAGCTAAGTTGTTGACTTGTCTTCGCTAGCTGTGAGGTCAGATCCTGAACGGAGTCCTTCGTGATCGACAGCACCGGGTCCAGCTTCTTCAACCGTTCATTCATCGAGCGCAGTTCTTGCTTTATTCGTACCGAGGTATCATCCATTTACTTCCCTCCTTTCCCGTACAGCCAATCCATGGCGGCAGCAGCCTCGCACAGCTCTTCAATGCTCATGCCGCAGGCCGTCTCATAAGAAATACCGCCCCGGCTCTCCAGCACAACCTGCCAGAGCAACTGCCGGAGCGGATTCTGAGAAATGGATGAACTATACGTCGGATGACTCGGATCCCAAGGGCGTGTCAATCATGCCGAGAAAGCGCGCACACTCCATCCATAGCGGCGTCAGCACTTCTGTGTGTTCCGAAAGCGCATCCCAGTCCAAGCGCGGGGAAACAATGACATACTGCAGGAAAAAGTCCATTGAATCCTCCAGTTTCCAGCCTCCATCGCTTTTGAGAGCGGTATCATACAGGCGCATCAGCGCACGAGCCCCCGGATGCTGAATCACATATTCCTCTTGTTCAATCGTAACCGTCTTCTGCTTGCTCATTTCCATTCCTCCTAGATGATCTTTGCTTTGTGGATTGATTTATACGGCGTGTGTGTAATCCAGCACCTGAATCTCGAACTCGCGATCCTCAAGCTCTGCGCCATAGTTGGCCGCAGGGAGCTTCTTAATCACCGCCTGTGTACCGCCAATACGCTCACGAGGGGAGTTGTGAGAGACGACCCAAATGCTGAACATGCTCTTCTCGCGCGCTAATTTGTGCAGCAAGCTTAGCTGCGGGGAAGTGGACATCAGCGTGAGCTTGATTGTGCCAAGAGGGTTGTTCTTATGCGCGATCGCTACCTCACCGCGAGCACCTACGTGTGTAACGGTGTGCTCTTCATCCTTTTCACAGGCAACAAAGGTGTTCTCTCCAAATCCCGTCAAATATTCGCCGTTGACAATAACGGACACTTGCTTTGCATCATAAATGCCAATACTCATTTGCTTGCACCATCCTTATCGTATCGATTTCGATTTATCTTATATGAAACGTACTATCTGGCCTGCTATTAAAAGCGAATAACGCCCTTCACGCGCACCGTGTGCACAGCCCCCGCGATCTCAAACCAGAATGATCCGCCCTTGTAATGACGGCTTGCACGGTCGGCTGGCTCGACCTCATTGCGAAGCAGGAAAGAGGTGCCGAACAACGGCTCACCGCTGTCGTCCTCTGCAATAATGCCCTGACGGAACGCTTCTTGAAGGACGTTTACAACCGTGCTTTCAATCTGAGCAATCCCTGCATTCGTGTAAGGAACCTTGTCCGATTGGTTCAGCAGATGCTGAATCTCCGCTTCCATGCGAGCGCGAACATAGTCGCGGGACATGATTACATCAATATATTCACCGGAAAGTGTCTTACCTTCAGAAGTACGAGCCTCACCCTGCTTGTTCACATATGTGATGCCGCCGTTGTCGTGAATCTCCATCAGCTCGGTAGCGGAGACTGGCATCGCGGTAATATCGGCGCACGTCTTGAATTTCCAAGTCACGCTGCCAACATCGTAGGAGCCTGTGCTGCCGACCAAGGCTGCATCTGGATACAGGGTGTCATCGCTATGGTAAAAAGCTACGGTGCGGGTATAAGCTTTGGCATGAAGAGCTTGAAGCCGTGCTTTATCCGCCACACGTGTGACAAACACACGATAGTCATCCTGTTCAATAGCTGCAGCGAGAGCATCCACCGTTGCTGGCGCAGCATCTGCAGCCAATAGATAATACCAGCCGCGATCCATGACCTGGCGAAGAGTCTCTACAGAATCGCCGTTTTCACCACTAGCCACCATCGCAATTCGTGCAGGCGCGTGATCGCCCTGAGCGAAGATTGCTTCTGCCATTTTCGTTTCCGGCGTATCCGCGCCAAAATCCTTTTTAACGGACTCCAGATCACCATATTCCTTATAATCACTGCCTGCTGTTGTCTTGCCCAGGATCAGCGGCATCGCGAAGGATACGCGCCCCGTCGGCTTCTGCAAATCAATCGTTACTTGTACATCTTGTAGCGTCATTGTACTGTCACTCCTTTTTAATGTTCCTGTTCCTAAAAATGTATGGCTGAAATTCCTCTATACGAGTTGAGCAAATGATCGTTTTCGTTCAACCTATATAGCGTTGTAGGCCTGATCTAAAGAACTTTGGCCTACGCGTTCTCTTGCGGCTGCCACTTCACATCATCAATGGTCTCGTTAAGCGGCAGCTTTCTGATAAATTGGTCCTGCATGCGCAGTCGAACCTGAACGATTAATTCTTCTTTGCCGCCCTGCATCTCCCAGCGCGGAGCATGGATGCGTACCAGTGCGGCAGGTATCTCATCCAAAGCGTCGACACCAACTGTGCTCAACCAACCAATCACTTCACGGCATTGCTCCACCCGGCTCATGCGCGATGCTCCGCGGATGAACAGCCTCCACTCCATGTCGACCAGCTTATACAGCTTGTCGTTCTTCTCCCGCTCCTGCGGCGTGCAATCGTTGTAAGGCTCGACCACGTCATAAGCAAGATGCGTGATTGGCGTGTCGCCCTGCACCTCGTCTACAGCCAGCACGGGCAGCTTCATCGCGGCTCCCAGCGGTACAAGCCATTGCTGAACCAGTTCCCGATACACAATCACCCTCCTCACCTCCTTCGCTGATCGCTTCCATAGGAATGAGATATCCATAGTAATCGATCAGCTCTTCATGATGACCACCCAATCGTTTGATCTGTTCACGATGTCCACACTATCATTTTAGATTACCGAACACATGTTTGGTTTATAGGTTTTTGATAGATTCTTTATCATTTTTTTAAAGGATTTTGATAAAGTCTCATAGAACATATGTTCTGTTTTTGAGCAAAAAAAGAGAGAGCTTTACTCCGCTTTCTTCGTCACGACACAAAGATCAGGCCGATCATTATTTCGAGATTCGTACCACTTTCTTCACATGATCCCATTCGACTTTCGCCTGCAAAGCTTCGCTCACGGCTCTTGCTGGAACATACGTGACGCCGTTAATAAGCAATCCTTCTTTTTGCGGCTGTCCATTGACGAATACTTGTACCTTGTCCATGTCTGCTTGCCCCTCTTCTGTAGCCAATGCTGATCGCAACCGTGCCCACGGGAACTTCGGTCCCGGACAATTCGCCTTGCGAATGGGGTCAATATCGCAATGCCCAATCACATGAACGGAGTCTAATAGCAGCTTCTTCCCCCAGATTCGCTCCACTTCCTGTTGTATATAGCGATGCAGCCATATGCTTGAGGCAAATTGAGGCTCTGTCAGGTCTCCATCCATTCCCTCATGTTCAATAGAAATCGTATATTTGTTGGGATTGATCCCTGGACGATCTCGAACAACCTTGGCAGGCGCCTTCGTTGTTCCTGTTGCCGTTAAGCCATTGGCCCACGCCATTCTCCGAATGTCTACATATTGATGAATGCGGCCATCCTTCGCGACACCAAAGTGCGCCGAGGACACATTATTGCTGGCGCTCGTAAACCAGCTATCCATACTGCTCATCGAGCCTGACGAAATGTGATTCACAATGGCACACGGCACATATCCGTCTCGACTGCTGCTGTTGGTGTACTTATTGCCCATTTGGATAATTGCCATTGGAGCCATCTCCTTTCTCTTGCAGTTGTTCTAAGATCTTTTTGACAAAGGAAGGCAGTGGGACGTTCAGCACCCCAAGATTCTCTACGATGCTGATCCCTTCCCGTCCAACATAGAAATAAATCGCCATCGTGCGGAAAATTGGCGAGTGATCTCCCACGTACTCATCCAGCATGACTGCTAGAGCAATCACCACAAAGATAATCGCCTTGCGAATACCGCCCCAGAACATAATCTCACTGTTCAGCGTCCTCGTTCGGATCGCTCCCAGAACTCCTGTTACGTAGTCCGCGATCATGCAAAATACTAGGATGCGCAAGGAAATATCCCATCCGCCCAAAAACATGCTCCCGATCGTCCCGATGACCGACACCCCCAAGCTGATCCAATTCTCTTTCATCGCTTCACCTCCTAGAGGAAATAAAATAGCCCTCGATAGATTCGAGGGCTTTCATGTTAAATCTTTAATTTCTTGTATATCCAGATTTTCAATTCTAAGAAACTAAATAAAACAATCAATATCTGATGGTTTCCAGAAATTTTTTTTAGTCGTGCCAAGTGTATATAGATTGACACTAAAATTGTAACTTGCAGAAGAATCACTGTAACAGTGCAGTCGAATAAATTCTGGTTGAGAAACTGAGTAGGTTTGAAGACTATTAAACTTTCGATCCCAGCCTCCACTATTACTAGTCCTTTCAGTATACGTTGAAAATTTACCGTCAGGGTCTATATTTGAAATAAGTGAACCATATGACCAAATTCCTCCACCAGTCCCGCTCCATTCGACTTGTTGTGTACTACTACTAACTTTCATTGGATGGACTGAAACAACAGCTATTTGAGAATAAGAGGAATAAATTTCAAGCTTCAAGTTATCAGAATTTAATGTTATGTTTCCTCCAGCAGAGTACCCTTTACGTAAGGGCATAATAAAGTTATCAGTTCCTGCTCCTGAATAAATAATAACATTATCAACTGTCACTTCTATTAAATCAACATGCCTAGTAATTGAATTTGATGCATTTGGGGTATTACAACTAAAAACATTGATATAAACAGGTTCATTTATCCCCGTTACATCAAAAGTTATCAAATCACTCTCGACATCTACATTGCTATAATCATATGATAATAACCCCAAATTATTTGCATATGCATTCTTTTCTCTTGTTAGAGTAATTCTACAATATCCAAAAGTTGAAGAATTATTTTGACGTGTTGAGATTTTTACCGTTAAGTTTGTTCGACCAGTTAGATCAATAGGGATCGATGTTCGCATGGAAGCTGATGCATTCGGTCCTTGTGCATACATTCTCACAAAATCTGTATGAGAGAACTCATAATAGTATCTCCCTCCATTCCCGATTGATGAACCTAAACTCGCATACATTTTTATAGGCTTCAGTGGTTGAAGATAATTTGATACCATTTTCCAAGTAGTCTTATCTTTAGCATATAACACCTTAACTGGCTTCCAAGCCCCTGAATCTCTGCTATAAATTTTTTTAGGATTCTTCCATAATCCACCATCTTTAATTTCAAAAGGCATTTATTTCACCTCCTATATTTGAATCCATATGTCTCCATCCGTTCCCCCAGAAGGTGCTGCTGTTGAAATGATAATAGTTGTATTTATCCCCTTGTTATTTCGTACAATAGCTGAACCACCTACTGTGACCACTTTTGATGCCGTAATGTCAACACTTCCGCCTGCAATTTCATTTTTTATATGCAAATCTTTTATACCTGCATTTGGATAACCAATATACCCACTTCTTGTCGAGGGAGAAGCAGTTCTTGCAAAAAAAGAAAGATAAGAATGGTCAGCACTTCCACCTTTAAGAGCTATGTTGTTACCACCTGCATGGGACTCTACAGGACCTGTTATCACTCCACCACTTCGTGGTAAACTCGCATTTTTGGCATTCCCCTCCGCCTGATTAGCCTTCGCCTGCGCCCCCGCAGGAGTCTCCTTCGCATCCCAAGCTGCTTGCTTAGCGGCAGTCACATGCAACCCTGCATCGGCAGTATGCGCATCAAAATCCGACTTTTTCACCGCCCCAATAGCCCCTGGCGTAACTCCAGCTACCTTCTCATCCGTATAAGCTTTCGCCTCGGATTTAGCCGTCTCTACTCCAGCATGAGCATCCAAAAGTCCCTGCTCAATACGATTCAAGTCGGCTTCCTTCACAACTTCATCAAACTGCCAATTCGTTTTTCCTGTGTAATTCATTTATTCAACGCCTCCTTTACTTGAATGGTTTGCCAGGAACATCGTGTCCGCCTTAATCGGCACATGCACCTCGTTGCTGCTGACCACGTGTCCATCCTTATCCCTCATACAGATTGGAAAAAGTCATCTCATCGTTTAAACGAGTGAAAAAAATAGCCCTCGAAATTTCGAAGGCTTATTATTTGATAAGAATTGTAATTGGAATAAATTTATATTTTTAGTGCAATTTCACAGATCAAATGACTTCAGCCTAGAATCACATTAATTTATACTGGTTCTCACGAAAGCTGTAAAGATTAATCTTTCACATTTTCTTTGATGATTCTCTAATTTTTGCCAAACTACCCTTCAGTCTTCTCCAATAACCTTTCCCATCATTTATATCACCTATGGGATGGCTTAGTTCTTGTTTATCTTTAGAAAACTTAGTCTGATCTGTAATTTTCAAAACAAATCTATCATCCATATTAATTCACCGCCACTATACTAATTTCTTCAAAAGTCTGATTATCTAAACTTATTATTATCTTATAATTACCTGATCGAGATGAAATGAACGGAAATGTGATACTGCCCTTTTTTAAAGAGACCTGATGATTAATATCAGTTCCTATAATTTGAATTGTTAAGCTTCCTTGATAATCAGTTAGCTTCAAATCATCATATCTGAGTACCTCTACATTGATTAAAGCTTTGTCTTTCCCATCTGCTTGAATCTCATTTTTATCAGTCCATACATTTAGCTTTTCATTACTAATTAGTGTCTTCAGTTCATTTCCACCTATACTCTCACATAAAAATAGAAAACCGTTCTCCTCTTTATACGTTTTCTTCATTGATTGTTCAACTCCCATCTATATATGAAGTGAATAGGAATAGTATACTGTTCCATAAAGATATTCATCATCTCGGCTAAATCTATAGGATATATCTAAAGAATTAGAGAATGGAAGTCCATGCAATCTGTTATTATAGTCACTTCCACCTGTAATACCCAGATAATTATTACTGCTCCATACACTGTACATCCCAACAGAATATTGCCCATCTAATGTTACAACTATAGATGTGTTTCTGGACTCAACATTTCCTCCATTTGGATAGTCATAATATAACCAATTAAATACTCCCGAGCCTTGGACATTAAAAATACTTACGTAATCATTGTTGAATTTTCTTATGGAGTTACTCCCTTTAAAAGTAGACATTTTCCCCCCCACTGCTTTCCACACACTCCCATTAAAGAATTCAAGTTGACCATTCATTATGCGAACCTGACCCGAATCTAGATTATTTGTCCACCCTCCCCACGTCCCATTCATCTTTCTACGAGTATAAGAGTAGTTATTATTAAAATTGAAAGCTGTCTGAGTCATCCATAAGTTATTGTGTCTTATGATCTCAACATAATACCACTCACTTGACGGTGCATTTGCCATAACGCTGCCCATATACCAGCCAGTTGGTCTATCATCATTTAGATTACCGTTGCTTATGTTGATTGCAAACCCCAAGTCATCAGTAACTCGCACTCTTTGCCAAGGCAGGCTATTTGTAAAATTTTTGGCATTTGTTTCTGCTTGAGTTGCCTTACTCGTTGCATCAGCCTTAGCGGCAGCTAATGCCACATCAGCCTTCGCCTGCGCCCCTGCAGGAGTCTCCTTCGCATCCCAAGCTGCTTGCTTAGCAGCCGTTACATGCAACCCTGCATCGGCAGTATGCGCATCAAAATCTGACTTTTTCACCGCCCCAATAGCCCCTGGCGTAATCCCATCTACCTTCTCATCGGTATAAGCTTTCGCCTCGGATTTAGCCGTCTCTACTCCAGCATGAGCATCCAAAAGTCCCTGCTCAATACGATTCAAGTCCGCTTCCTTCACAACTTCATCAAACTGCCAATTTGTTTTTCCTGAGTAACTCATTTATTCAGCGCCTCCTTTACTTGAATGGTTTGAAGGAGCATCGTGTCCGCCTTAATCGGCACATGCACCTCGTTGCTGCTGACCACGTGTCCGTCCTTATCCTGCAGCTCGATCAAGGACACGGTCTCGACAGCGCCCTTCGGGATAAGATACTGGATCGACAGTAAATTGTCTGCCAGATCAACATGCTCAAATGTCGAAATGACATAGCTGCCATTAAGCACCACCTTAGTAATGCGTCCTTTCGTATAAGCAGCAATGTCGCTTAAAAATGCGGTTGGTATCATTTCAAGATCACCTCTTCTCCCGCTACCGCGAACGGTGTCTTGCCTACATGCCATGATGTAGACAAACGAGCTTGCCGATCGAGCTCACGCATCGTTATCGATTCTTTCAGCTCAATGTCACTTTGAATCGATGTATCCTGCTGATACACCATGTTGGCGGGCTTAATCGTCTGAATGGTATAGTCTACTTCACGAAAGACCGGAGCGTCCTTGATATTAGTTGTCACCCTTAACAGGAACTCCGAAGGGTCAACATTCACGGCCGTACGGCCCTCGCCGATCAGATAATCCAGCCGGTTTTGCAAATAACGCACAGTAAACGGAGGTTTTGTCGAATAACGATTGATAACGCGCATGCGCCGGAATTCCAAGGTTTCCAAAGCAGGATCGGCACGAATGCCAAGGATATCCTCATGACGCTTAATGGTGTCGGCGTCTGCTGCCTTAATAAATTGATTATCGAGCAGACGAAGGAGCTGCTTATCCAGCAGCTCCAGTTCCACCTGTTCCGTATCTGTTAGTTCCTTGAAATCTTCGATATCCTCATAGAACTCAGGCAAATGCTTCAAGAGACGATTCATACGATCACCCCTACTTTCGTGAGGATCGGAATATCTTCACTTCCGAGCGTTACATTGCTTCGAATACCAGACTGTCCGTTGTAAATCATCTGTGTATCCAATATATCCTTTACTCCCGAAACACCAAGAATGCGGGCGTCGATCTGAGCAATGCGAACGACGATCTCACTTTCACGTTCCCATGACTTGCGAAGCTCATTAAAATAGCTCTCAACAGCTGCTTCCACATCCGGTTGAATCTGAGGACCGGTAATGCCTTCTTCCAAGGTTAGGATGACTTCAACGTAAAAATAGCCATCTTGCACGCTGGCGATCGTAACTGTGTGTCCAATAGGCGCCAGTCCAATACCCGTTCCTTGTTGGGTTGGATCAATTTCATTTTGCAGCTCTTGAATCAGTACATCTGATGGACGCTTATAATCTGAACCGATCACGGTACATTTGACCGTGCCTCCACCTTGCCAGGTTGGAAATACCTTCACTCCCCCAACACCGTTTTGCGCTCGAAGCTTCTTTTTATAATCTGCTATGTTTCCGCCGAAGCTCTGCTCATTCACCGCTGCATAATAACGTGCACGAAGCTCTTCATCATCTTCTTCATCCTCACCGCCAACCAATACCTCGCCTAGCTCGGCGCGGACTAGCTTGTCCACATATTGAATAGGCAGCATGGCACCAAACAGCTTGTTGCCGATCTCGCCTGTTGTTTCGCATTCGAGCATATATTCTCCAACTGTCAGCTTTTCCCGAACCACATAGTTCAGCTCATCGATGGCGAATCGGCTGCCAATGGGAACATCCACTGGCACCTTTTTATCCCCGTAAAAATAGCCTTTTCGCTTTGCAGCTGTCGCCGGCTCTCGATTGACTCCATATTCTGCGCATCGAAGGGACAGGTACTCGCCCGAGGTCGTCGTTACAAAGGACAGCTTCATCTGCTCCTCCAGCTCTTCATAAAGCCCAGCCATCTCCATGGCAGCAGGCGCAAGCGCATCATAAATAATACTGCCTTCCCGCTTGTCAATCGTATTCGGAACACGGCTCAGCATTCGCTGCAGCAGCGTATCATAGGTCATCGTCATCGGTTACATCACCTCCTGAATGTCTATATCTCCTAAAGTGCTGACGACGGTAAAAGACAGCGTTGAATGATCCTCGTCATAGCTCAAATCATAATGCTGCACATCAAGGATGCGGTCATCCATGAGCAGCGCCTCCTTTATCCGATACTCCAGCTCTGCTCGCACGAGAATGGGATCTTGTCCGATCAAACTTCTCGCATGGATTCCATATTCATCGCTATAAATCGAGTAGTATTCCTTTTCTGTCGACAGAATCTTGTATATCGCCTGCTTCAAAGCCGCTGTACCGTCCGTCATGCCAATAAACCGGTTGCGCTCCAGGTCCAGCGCATAGGTGTAAGAGGCCATCGGACGAAGTTCTTGCTCCATGTCAGGCAGCAGCCTTGCGCCTTGTGGAATCAAACGCTCACCACCTTATCGAGCACCAGATAGCTCTGTCCGCCCTGCACACGCAGCAGAATGACCTGATCCCCTGATTGAAGACCTTCTTGCAAAATTGCTTTCTTGCCCGTTCCTTCGTTCGAATCACTGGAGCCGCTGGAACCCGAAGAAGCACTTCCCCAAGTCACTTCACCAGTCGTCAGGTCAAGCTCCTTCCTCATCAAGCTTTCGGGTACAATTAAAAACGCCTCACTCAGCGTGAAGCGTTGATCGACTTGAATTTGCAAAGGCTGTGATTGAAGCACAACCCCATATATAATACTCACTGGCGCAGATGCATTCGTTGTATTTAATGCGATCTTCTTAATTGCTGTTGACAGCATCATTTCTCACCACCCTCATCGTTAAGCTCATCGTGTGCTCATCTCCTGCAAACTTATGCTCACAGCTCTCTACAAGCATGTATTGGCTTAATTGAAGATCTTCAATTTCAAGCCATATAAAGCAGCCTGCGCGAATATTGAGGTCCCCTAATGAATCCAGCTTTAACGTTTCCGTTTTCCGATTGTACAACTCAAAGGTTGCGTCCAGAATGTCCTTAATCTGGCCATCATTCAGCTTTTCATCAATGGATTTGTAATATTTGAGGTTCCCCCACTTGCGAATGTTGTCGGGATCGGTTCTCGTGAATACCCTGCGAGTCCCCTTTTCCTTGTTCTCTTGAATAAATTGAACGATGTTGTAAGTCTCTTTATCTATGGAGCTCTCATAAGAGAAATCCGTTAACAGACTCTTATCCCCGATAACACTTAACAAGGCCATTTGGCGAATATTTTTGAGCGCAATGGAGCCAAAATCATCATACATAATAAACATGCCATACTTCGCCATATAGGTCTGATCCAAAGCTGTGCAGATAATATCGTACAGCTTCTTTTTATCATGAATAGCATCAGGCAGTGGATACTTTGTATCTGCAATCATGCCTGTCTTCAACCCATAATCATTGGCGATCTTCTTTAGAAGTGCAGCTGCAGTAATTTTCTTTTCAATAATATAGGTATCCGTCATATCAAAATAACGAAGCTGATCGTAGGCCGTGATGGAGACAGAGCCATCCATCTTCTTGCTGATGCTGAATAGATAGCCATAGAATACCGGGGAAGTCTTCCAAGTGCAGCGTATAGCAGCGCCCTCCTCCAGCTTGAAATCCTTGCTCTGATAGATTCCTGTCAGGGTAAGATCAAACTTGGCTACCCCAGCCTTGCCGCTTCGCTCCGTCTTCCATGTTAAGCTGCTGACAATCTCCGTAATATCCCAGATAATGCCGTCCTTATTTTCCAGGTTGACGATTAGCATTCGGTATGACCCTCCTAGCCGCATAGAACCGGTACTCTTCCAAATCCAGCTTGAAATAGACGCAGTCATGCCCTGCTTCTTGACTATAGGTGAAATTTTTGATAGTTACTGGAAAGTTGAGGTTGAACATATCACCTACCATCGTAAAGCGCAGCGGGCGTTTCTTTGTCATCCATTTTTCGATTCTTTCGATACAATACTGGGGAGCTAAGATTTCCTCCCAGACCTGATAATGAATCGATTGTTTAGGAAATTCACTCTCAAATGAAAAGGTTCGTAGCTTAGGTGATTTAATGGTTGCAATCTGGCCTAGCTTCGAAATCTCATATGTGGAGGTATCATTTCCTCCGGTGATTTCAATTTGAGAAGGATTTACGGGAAATAGAAGCACTTCCTCCTGGTTGTTGTAGGACAGCCACATTCTAAATTCCTTAAGAAGCTTGGCAAGCTCATGCTTTCTCGGTTGCTTGTAAGCCGCAGCTGCTGGAATGTAACCACCTTTCATAATCATACAAATACCCCCTCTGCTGCACCGACCATCTCTTCTTCTAGCGTGTTCGCTAATCGCTGCACGACCGTCTTAAAGTCATAACCGCTATTAATATCGCCCGTGGTTAATGATACTTGAGGCGTTAACGTAACAAAGTTCTGGATACTCTTCATCTCAGCCAGTTCTCGCATCGTCTTCAAGTCATCACTTGAAATATTGACCGTCTCGTTGACCTTGTTAATTTCACCAATCTTGTTGATATTGTTTAGATTTCCCCCTTCAGCTACAGCCGTAGCTGAGGCAGCTGCTCCGCCAATACCAGCTCCAAGGCCGATGCCTCCTCCGGTTCCAGTAGGTTTTATAGGGGAAGACCCCTTTTCCCACTTATTCCAAAGGTCTCCCTGCTGGCCTCCAGGACCCAGCTTATTCATGTCTGCGAGCTTTTTGTCTGCTTCTTCTTTCGCCTTAGCTGCTGCTCGATCATTGAGCATCTTATCTACTTTTGCTTCACGATCAACTCTATTGGCTTCTGCCTTTTGCTCCATTTCCCCGATTTTAGCATTTCGCTCCTGCTGTTTCTGAGCATTTTCAGCCGCAATTTCAGCAGATTTCCCCACATATTGAGGGATCACTTCTATTGCGACGCCAGGGATATTTTTAAGCAAATTAATAAAATCGTTAATCATATTGATACCATCATTAATAATGGCCTCAAATAACAGTGCAATACCAAGCTTGATCGTATCAAAGAAATTAAGCAAACCATAAAAGCCCTTCATAATAAAGATCCATGCTTGATCAAAGAAGTTGAGCACAGCATTCCAAGCTCTCATCATTGCTGCTGCAAATGCATCATTAGTATTCCACAGCAGAACAAATACTCCAATTAAAGCAACGACCAGCATTACAATTAGTAGAATGGGGTTGGCTGCCATAACAGCATTCAGCACAGTTTGGGCCGCTGTCACTCCTTTGGTTACGGCATTCCAAACGGTTTTTGCTGCAGTCATCATCTCAGTAGCCATGGTTGTTGCCATAATGACCGCTTTATAGATCACAAATCCCGCGATAACAGCTCCTAAGATCGGGAGGATAATGTTGAAGTTCTCAGCAATGACTCTGGCTACTCCGCCTACAACATCAGCCACACCAAGAAAAACATTGATAAGGAAACCCGCCATTGAAGCTAACTGATTCATAAAATCAATGCCCGCCGGTGACTGCAGCCACATGATCAGTTCCTGCATTCGTTGAATAATCGCTTGGAAAGGACCGTCAGCCTGATTAAGACCTAAGAGCCACTGTCCCCAGATGTTTTGAAGCTGGGTCATGCTCCCGCTAAAAGTTGCAGGCATCTCATTAAACGCACTATTAAGAGACCCTTTCTGATTGGCAAACGCTTGAACGATTTGATCCGCAGTCAGCTGTCCTTGATCAGCCATCTCCATTAGCTTTGCTTGACTAACACCCAAGCCATCAGAGAGGGTCTTTAATGCCATTGGTGCATTTTCTGCTAAAGCAGTCAACCCATCCCCTTTCATCGTTCCACCCGAGAATGCAGAAGCAAGCTGGCTAACAGCGGCCTCTGATTGACTTGCATTTGAACCACTTAGACTCAGTGCTTGGTTGAAGCTTTCAATAAATTGAAGCTGTGCGTCATTGCTGCCGAACAATTTATTTGCACCCACACCGATCTTGTTCATGATTCCAACAGTATCGCCATACGACTGACCCGTACGCTGCGCTACATCAAATACCTTTTTTTGAAGCTCTGCATTCGTTTGCGTTCCATCATTGAATAAAGATAACCTTGTATTCATTTCTTGCAACGTTTCAGCCTGTGCCATCATGCCTGCAACGGTACCAGATGCGGCTACTAATTGTTTCATGCCTGCTTGAGCTAATTTCAAAGCTGTCCCAAATCCGCTAGCCTTTTTTTCACCTTCCTCCACCTTCTCATTCACTTTATCTTGACTGTTACTCATATCAATAATGTGATTGTTAATAGTGGGAAAAATATTGACTACCCCCATGAAAAGCAATCGCATATGAGCTGTTGATTGGTTCATTTTTTCAACTAATTGCAAAGATCTCTGGATTGGCCTAGGATCAATAATTTGAAGTGAATCATTTCCGGTGTATGGGACAATGGACATTTCAGACATTCATTCACCCACTTTCTATCATGAACAGAACAACAAAGGCACTCCTTGAAGAAGTGCCTCTATCATTCCATCACTTATTTACTTTCACACAATCAAGCTTGCTATTTGCGTTTGCTTGATCGCTTCATCTTGTCTTCCTGCTCCTTCTCGGCTTTCAATCTCACATCGATCGCTGCGATGAGAAAAGCCTTCTGCCGATGGTTCAGCTCTGCAAACTCCCACGGCATAATGCGGAGCTTGTGGAGGGCGTAGTAGGCGTAGTTCGCCTCTGCGTCGCCCCCCTCGATTAGTTTTTTGCTTCTTCCACTTGCTCCTGAAGAGACAGGTTGAAGCCGCTAAGGTCGCTGACCTTCTCTGCAAGCAAGGAGAATTCGCCCGCTAGCAGCATCTTCTTGAGCAAAGAGTCTGCTCCAAGCACGCCATAGGACTGCTGAAGCTTCGCGTCCTTCAGGTTAGGAAATACCGTTCCCTCAACTGCAACCTTCGTCAAATATTCGTTGTTGTCGAATTCAACGCGGCCCTTCTTGTCCTTCTTCGTGCACGCCTTTTTAATCTCTGCGTTGATCTCTTCTGTAATTGCACGAAGCTTCCATTTTACCGGCTGACCGTCCTTGTCTTTGAATCGAGTCGAAATCACCACTTCATCGGTCAACTCCGCTGCTGCTGCGTCTGCAAAAAACAAACTCAAATCACTCATGATGCTTAACCTCCCAATACTGGATTAACAAAGTCTTCTAGAATCGAAATGTCTTCGAACGTGAAGTTCGTTTCCTCTTCCATCGCTTCACTTTCGGTATCAAGCTTAGCCATGATAACAGAGTCCAAATTCACACCATGCAATACGACTGACTGTCTGCCAATGGTAGAGGAAGGATCTTCATTAACCACCATGATGTCAAAGTACGTATCTACGCCGTTTTTGATATATTCCATCATCAGCTTGCGGAACTTCGTAGTAACATAATAGATCGTCATGCTGCCTGTACCCGACCAGCCTGTAGATTTATGCTGTGTACCGCGTTTGCCGAGCGTTTTCACCTCTGCCTTGCTCTTCTCAATAGAAGCTTCCAGCGTTTTGATATAGAACATTTCCTCTTGCTGACCATTCATTTGCAAATATGCACGGCCCTCTTGACCGCTAATCGTATCTCTTGCCTTCAAATATGCCATGTATACCCCTCCTTATCGAATCGACACTTTCATATAAATTTTCTCTACTGCATCCACCGGCTTCACATTCAGCTCACAGTATACGGCATCTGAGTCATTACCTGCTAGGACAGTTACATCCTGCTGCGGGTCAAACTCTTGGATAGCAGAGATGCCCTGCAGCTGATTCAAGTATTGAATGATCTCGGACTTGAACAAATTGCGTCCATCCTGATTGTTGTTCACTTTGCCGATATAGCTCGAATCAAAGATCTGCTTCAGATCATTCGCAATGCTGTCCAGCACGCGCACGACACGGTTTTTAGAGAATGCTTTCGTCTTCTCCGGTGTAAAGGTGATAAGCGAGTTGATATCCTGCTCGACGAGCGCACGGCCTTTGTTGTGAACAAAGACGAACTCGCCTTTCTTAAGCGCAGCTTCAACCTCACTGTTCGTATAACGGACCGTAGCATCTACCGCGTCATCGTAGGCTTGATACGTCAACGCTTCATTCACGCCGGCACCTGCTGTAGCAGCAGCTACCCATACCGTGGCTTGTGCAGCTTCAATACGCGTGCCGTCTGCGAGAACAACTCCGTTTTTCACGTTAATGATACCCTCATGATCGGCTGCAGCCGCGTTTGCCACCACGACCTGCACCTTTTTGCCTTCCTGATCGCGCAGCCGCTTCACGAATGCGCTCACGAGTCCCTTCAAGCTCTCATCTTCGCTTGGCAGAGCAAGCGTATGGAACTCATAGCGCTCAATCATGGTCAGATAATCGCTGTAGTCGCCATTGGTAGTAGTGCCGTTGTCGCCGCCAGCAAGAATGAGTCCTGCTGTAGCCGTCAATGTCGTCGCTTCATAAGTTACCCAATCGTTGGCCTTAAGCGCTGTGCCGTCATTGACCGTTTGCGTATCCTTGATACGGCCATCTACGATCGTTTGAACGTCGAATTGATTCGCATCATCGATATTCGGCTGAATCACGATCTTAATATCGTTGCCTCGTACACCGCCATGCTTCGCAGTAGCGGTAAAGGCCTCAGCAGTTACCTTAGCCTTCGTTCCCTCGTTCACACGATACAACAGCACCTGCTGCGCACGCTTCAATGCTTCTCGTACAAGCAGCATGCGTGGATGGCTGAGCGGATAGCCGAGCACCTGCTCCAATTTCGTTTCGGAATCAACTGCGATCACTTCGCGAGCCGTTCCCCAGTCTGCCACCATTGGGAAAGTGACGATTCCTCGTTCACTGACGCTGCCTACCGCACCGCCTTCTGATTGAAAATTAATATATACGCCTGGGCGTACCTTATTCTGAACTGTCCATGTTCCTCCTGCCATTATTGGACCTCCCTCATAATAAATTGTGTGAATTGTTCTTCAATTTGCTCGAGACGATATGTCTCATCTTCTTGCAGAATGACGCTTAGCACGTCCTTCTCGGCACCGCTGTAGCGTGCGGAGCGCAAGAACTGTTCCTTCGTGAATTGAGGAGACTGCTTTTGTGCTTTCTCAGCTTGATCACGAGTGGTATGAACGACTGGCTCGTTCATCATGTTGATCTCCTGCATAACTACCCTCCCTGCGCGATGAGCTCGCGCTGCTCAAGCTGCTGCATGATTGGCGGCTTGGCCGTTTGCTTCATAAGCTGAACGACATAGCTCACTCCAACATGCAGCACGCCTTCCTTCATCTCGGCCTTTACGTCTGTACCGCGGAGCGGCCCATCTTCTGCCTCGATCTCAACCAGCACTTCCAGCATCTGCTCAAGCCATTCATAGGCTTGTGCATACGTGTCGCTGTGAAGCTCGATATCGAAAGTGTATCCACGTGCGAAGCGGCCATTCATGCGCTGATCATGAGAGACCGATTGCAGCTTCACCATCAGGTATGGCTTGACTGCATCCTGTTCCACCTTCTCGGTGTAAATGGGAACCCCCACGAGCTTCGCTTGAAGACTCGCTACGATCCCACTAATAATGCCTTGGCCAATCAAAGATTGCTTCATCTCCTTTCCTTCTGCTACAGCTCCCTGCCCGAGATCTGGTAGCGAATTGTTGAGCAAGAGAGTTCCACCTCCCCTTTAGACTCCTCATCATGTGCTGACAAGACACTTCCTTGCGCTGTCACTGTGCCGTCGACAACAAGGGTTCTGCCAAGCCGCAATCAGCTGAGGGCTGGAATTGGAAGAGCTATGATCTTTCGTCATGTGGATGGATCGGGATCGCCTCTCGATACGATCTCAACAAGCTCTTAAGGTTGGTTCTCTGTACTCACGATGTCCACGTTATCAGTATAAAACGACGAACATATGTTTGGTTTATAGTGTTTTCACTTTTATTTTTAAGTTTCTTGCAAGTTTTTTAGCGATTTTTTTATAATCAAGTGAGCTTGTCGGCCACTTCCCCTGCAACAGAGCGGCCTTATTGCTTGTTACCCTAATAAGAGGAGTTCAATTATATCCAGCCGGAAAAAAGTGTCGGAAAGAGGGAGAAAGAAAATGAGGTTGACGAAAGCCAGCATTCTGCTGCTATCATGCTTGGCTGTCCTATGCCTGATCAGCGGCTGCAGCAGCAAGGAGCCTGACTTCATCGGTTATGTCTATCATAAGGACAAAGAGAATAAAACGACGCTGGTCCTAGGCATCGCTTTTGATAAACGCTCGACGGCACTCATCAAAAGCGGGGTGACAAGCCTTGAGGTTGGCACGAAGGTAGAGGTTTACTACCAAACACATGAGCTGAACAGCCCTTTTCCGCTTCGTGCTCCAGCTCGACTTGTCGAGATCAAGAGCTCGCCAGAGGAAACAGCGATGCTGCAGACTTTATTTGCATGGATGAAAGAGAATAAGGCGATCAAGTACCCCGCGGTAGGGACTATTACTGAAGGGGATGCATGGAGCATTGAGGTAATGGACCTTATGAATGAGGAGTTCACCGCGACGTTCGTGGTGTCCAAGGATCTTCTGTCAATTGAACTTCAGCCATAGCTTCTTGCGTGCATTGCAGAACATAGATGAATAAAATAGCTGCAGCTATGGAAGTGAGATCGGATCATCTCCATGATGATCCGCCTTCATCACCAATAACCTTGTTCAAGTGGTTAATCCATCCTAGCCGCAGCCCTAGCGCTTCATGAATCGTTTCATTTCATTGCTTGGAAAAAGACATTAAAAAGCTGCCGAGAATCTCCTCGACAGCCATATCCTTGTTCGATTTTATTCCTTATCAAAGCAGCCCGGATACATGCCCGATGCAACGGCGATCCGATTCCAGCCATTGATCGTGAGAATCGCCATGATCAGGTCCACATACTCCTTCTCATCGAAGTGCGCTCTAACGCTAGCATAGACTTCATCCGGCACGCCTGCATCAGCCACCTTCGTGACATGCTCGGTTAGCTCCAGCACGGCCTTTTCCTTCGCTGTGAAAAGGGGCGACTCCCTCCATACACTTAGCTGAATAATATGCTGGGTATAGTCCCCCATCCTCAATAGGTCCGCCGTGTGCATATCCAGGCAGAAAGCACAGCCATTCAATTGAGAAGCGCGGATCTTGATGTACTCCAGCAGCACCTTATCTGTGAATTCGCCGCTGACCTTTTTATCCAGCTCCAGCATCGCTTGAAAGGCTTGTGGATTCACCTGTCTCCAATTTAGTCGCAGTTCCATTCTAATCACCTCATGATTTTTATGTCATTCATTTGATTACAACCATAAGACGAGGTCCGCTTCTCTTTTGTGACACATCCATGAGTTCGTGATTAGAATACTTGTCTCTACATCGTAAAAACCACCCCAACAAAGTACGATTTCCCAGTGCCCCCTTGGCCAGACAATATCTGGCCTTGGAGATTCTGTTTATCTCTTGTACAAAGTGGGGTGGTTGATTTGAATCCGGCGAATTCCATTTTGTGAAAATGTCCTGTAAATGTATGCTGTCCAATTCAATTATCGCAACAATCGCCTTAAGCCTGCTTCGCAGACCATATCTCTTCGATCTGCTCCAGCGACTTGCCCTTCGTTTCGGGAACGACACGCCATGTGAACAAGAACGTGAACAGGGCAAGCACGCCGAAGATCCAGAATGTAATCGCAGGTCCCGCGGAAGACAGCAGCGGCGGGAAGGATTGCGACACCACGTAGTCTGCCAGCCACAGCATCATAGAAGCAATCGCGGTAGCTTTTCCACGAATATGATTTGGGAAGATCTCGGACATAATGACCCAGACCACAGGTCCAAGTGAAATAGCAAAGGCTGCTACATAGACGAGAATACTGATCAAGATCAACAGTCCAGAGGTATGCCCAGTTTGGAAGGCAAACCCGATAACGAGCAGACACACCGCCATCAAGGAAGAGCCGATCAGCAGCAGCGCCTTGCGTCCCACACGGTCAATCAGCCATAGAGCGAGAATCGTAAAAATAAAGTTAATAAAGCCAACCATAATGGTCTGTACAAGCGCTCCGTTCGTGCCTGCGCCCGCCTGCTTAAAGATCTCAGGTGCATAATACATCACCGCATTAATGCCTGTCACCTGCTGGAGCACCGCCAGCATCACGCCGACGATTAGAGCAAGGCGCAAGCCCGGCTTGAACAGATCGCGCAGCGAGCCCTGCTTCTCCTTGAAGGACTCTTTAATATCAAGCACCTCTTGACGCGCCAGCTCCTCGCCATGAATCTTAACTAAGATGGGCAGTGAATCTGCAGGACGACCTTGGGTAATCAGCCATCTCGGGCTCTCAGGAACGAAGAAGAGCAGCACCAAGAAGAGGACACCAGGGATGACACCTACGCCAAACATCCAGCGCCACGCATTATCAACACCCCAAGCATGATCCCCCATGCCGGCGATGCCCATGTTTACGAAGTAAACGACGAAGATACCGGTTACAACAGCCAGCTGGTTCAACGCAACCAATCGGCCGCGATATTTCGCAGGCGCAATCTCCGCATTATACAGCGGACACAGCGTGGACGTAATGCCAATTCCAAGACCGCCAATCATTCGGGCAATAATGTACCCTGAGAAGGTTGAAGGAATAGCCGAGCCAAGCGTACCGATAATGAACAGCAGCGCCGCAGCAATCAGCACCTTTTTGCGACCGAACTTATCCGCTATGATGCCTGTGAGCGCAGCTCCCAGAATACAGCCTACGATCAAGCTTGATACAGCCCAGCCCACCTGAAACTCATTCAAGCCGAATTTTTCTTTCATGAAACCGATTGCACCAGAAACCACAGCAGTATCAAATCCGAACAATAAGCCGCCAAGTGCTGCTACAATCGACACAAGCGTAACATATTTCATATTTATCTGATTGTGTTCGCCATGTTGTTTATCCATTTATTTGCACTCCTTTGTGAGTGTTATCATGAAGACGAGTCTCATTATAGCACTCAACTTGCCCTTGCATGACAGCGGTATCCTTCACTTCCTTGCGCATCATCAGCATAATATCGTTCCCATGCGAATGCGTTTCCAAACATTGCCCGCAAACTAGCATAATCTTGTTATTAAGCACAAAAAAGTCCATGCCTAAGGTTATAGACATGGACGATATTCAGCGAGTGCGGTATTCTGTTGGCGTGACGCCTGTAACCTTTTTGAACACTCGGCTAAAATAATTCGGGTCCTTGTATCCGATCATATAGCAGACTTCCTTAAGGCTGAACTGCCCTTCCAGAATAAGCGCCTTCGCTTTATCAATTCGAAGCCTTGTGACATAATCAATGAAGGTCTCGCCAGTCTGCTGCTTGAATACTTTGCTGAAATAATGCGGGTTAAGATGTACCTGCTCCGCCACCTCTTCAAGAGACAGTTCCTCCTGATAGCGTTCTTGAATATAGGCAGCCGCGCGCTCCACCACATTGTAGGTGTGCTGCTCACGTTCCTCGCGTATGCGCTTGATTGCAAGCTCGACATAAGATCGTTCGGAAGCAGCCTTATCGCTCACCCGCTCCGCCTGCTGCTTGTATTCCTCCTGTGCAGGATGCTGCAAATCCTTGAACACACAAAGGCGGCCCCAACTACTCGGATAAGTGGATGCGAAGACAGCCTCGTCATAGGATCGGCGCATGCCCTTAAGCTGCGTTTGAATAGACCCTATTCCAATCGATGCTTGAATGGCGCAACGCTGCTCCAATGGCTTCAGGAGCGCTGTCCCAAGCTCACGAAGTTCCTGCAGCAGAACATCCTCTTCCATTCCTTCTCTTGCAAATAGAAAGATCACGATATGCTCATGCAGCAGCGGGCTTGCGATCCATCTGTATCGATCTTTGATCTGCTCACTAAGCAGCCCTCTTACAGTATCAGCAATCGGCTTCCTTCGATCCTCTGCTGCCTGCGGCGAATTCGAAGCGTCCGCTTGCTTCAAAGCAATGACAAGCGCAAGCCCTTGCTGCCATGACAGCTCCAACAGCTCTGCCAGTCGTTGTGCCTCAACCTCGCGCCCATGAGTGCGATCTGACATAAAGGCCAAGGCCAGCTCCGTTTCAGCTAGTGGAAGCAGCTGCAAATATTTTTCTCGAATCGCAAGCTGTTCGCCGCGGCTCGCCCGCTCTTCCTTGATCTCATCCAATAGACGCTGAAGCACCGTTACGATGCGCTCGCGCTTAGCGGGCTTAACCAGATATTCTTTTACGCCTAAGGATAGGGCTTGCTGAGCATAATCAAAGTACTCATAAGCAGTGACAAGCACCATTTTCACGGTAGGATTATGCGCTTTAATCTCCTTTAAGGCATCCAACCCCTGAATGCCCGGCATCTGGACATCCATCATCACGATGTGCGGCCGATGCTCGTCAGCCTTCTGGATCGCCTCGCGTCCGTTGCTTGCATGAATAATGTGGAAGGTCTCAGGCATCATTCTCGTAATGATCCACTCAAGCCCCTCCCTTTCCAAAGCCTCATCATCCGCGATCAGCAATCGGTACATGCAGCTCCTCCTTTCCATTAAGCGGTATTCGAATCATGACCTTCGTTCCAACCCCAAGCTCGCTATGAATATCTACAAGATGCTGCTCCTCATAAAAAAGCTCCAGCCTTCGGAACACATTGTATGTGCCAAGACCTGTAGACTGCCCGCCTTGTCGCGCTTGAGGCGCACCAGCATCCGTTCGAAGTAGCGCTTGGCGCGTCTCTTCGCTCATTCCGCCTCCGTTATCCTCTATCGTGATGAGGACAACCTGCTCCAGCCGTTCAATGGACAGCGTCACCATCGCCCCTGCTTCCATTCCTTCGATGCCATGCACAAAGACATTTTCCAATATCGGCTGCAGCGTAAGCACCGGCACAAGCACATCTAGCGCTGCTTCATCGATATGCATCACAAATTGGATGCGATCGCGAAATCTCGCCTGCTGGAGGGTAAAATATTCCTTAGCCTGCTCGACTTCGTCTCTTAACCGAACCGGCTGATCCAGCTTGCGGAGGTTGTACCGCAGCAGATTGGACATCGACACCGTCAGATCGCTCGTTCGTTCTGCGCCTTCAAGCAGAGCAAGCTTGGAGAGCACATTCAAGGAATTAAACAGAAAATGCGGATTCATCTGATTCTGCAGAGCGCGCAGCTCCAATTCCTTCAACTGGCGATCCTTCTCCAGACTTGCCTTGTCCCGCTCCATCAGATGCTGAAGATCCGTCTGCATGCGCGAAAAGGCTTCTGACAATGCAGAGAACTCATGATGGCTGGGAAAGGCTGGCGTCTTCGTCTGCAAATTCCCCTGTGAGATGGAGCGGGCCGTCCGTATGAGCGCTTGGATCGGCTTCGATATGCCAAGCGAGATCCAATAGGCGACCACCACGCTGATCAGCGTGTTCACCACGAAAATGATCGCTCCTGTGCGGTACATCGCTTCCGTATGGACAAAGATTTGCCGATAGAACGGCTGATAATAACGGAGCTCCGCATCAATCAGCTGATGCCCTTCATCTCGAATGAAGCCTGCTGTCGCTTCAAGCTCCTCCACGAGCGGCACATACTTCAGCGTATTCGGTTCTGTTCTTGCCGCAAGTACTGCAGCTTCCTGCTCTGCGAAGGTGTCGAGCAGATGCCGATAATTGCGTACAAATCCCTCAGCAGCGGGACTGCTTGGCTGAGCCGCCAAAGACGCCCTCAGCTGCTTCATCGTTGACCGTTCATGCAGGTAAGCTTCATGTGAAGCATCGCTTTGGTCCAACAAATCATAATTCAGAGCACGCAGATTGATGTCGATCTGAGCCGCAATTTCCTTATACAGCAATATCCGATCAAGCATGACATTGTAGCTCTGCTGAACCGTCTTCCCGCTCTGGAATATAAAAAAGGACACACTGTTGCTCAAGATGAGCAGCAGCGGAATAAAAATGATGAGTTTGGTGCGCAGCTTCATCATGGCAGGATGACCTGCGTACTCGTAAATGCTGTTGCAGGAAACGGCTTGTCTTCAAAAATTTGTTGAAGCACTGCGACCGCTGTGGCGCCGATCTCGCGAGGCTGCTGCACAAGCGAAGCAGCAATCTTGCCCTCCGCAATCGCTCGCTTCGTTGCCTCAACATCATCAAAACCAAATACACGGACCTCACGATGCTCGCTCTGCAGCGCTTCCACCACACCAACGGCATCCCAAGCACTGAACCCGATCATCGCCGTTAGATCTGGATGCGTGCGCAGCATCTCCTGCGCCTGTCTCGCCGCTTCTATTCGCGAGATATTCGATGAGCGCACGTCCACGACCTCATAATTCGGATGCTCCGCCATAACCGACTCAAAGCCCTCCAGCCTGAGCTTCTGGTTATAAGCCTGTTCACTGCCAATGATGACACCAATCTTCCCTTCAAGCTCAGCATGACTGAGCACGAGTTCTCCCATTCGCTTGCCTGCCTCAAGATTATCCGTTCCGACATAAGCCAGACGGCGGCTGCTCGGCGCGTCGGAATCCACCGTTACTACAGGTATTCCCTGATCCATTGCCTTGCTGACAAGCTCATTGTATGTCGGATCATTCATGCCCTGCGCAAGAATCGCATCCGGCTTGGAAGCAATCGCCTTTTCCAGCAGCTTCAGCTGCTCCTCCGCATTGATGCGGATCGGTCCAACATATTGAATCTCCATATTCGATAGAGCAGCCCTTTGCTTCGCTCCCTCTTCAATCATTCTCCAGAACGGATTATCCAGCTCCTGCGCGATAAGCACCACATTCTTCATCGATTCGCTCTGCTTATCTTCGGGGTTTGTTCGCGCTCCCATCTCATCAACCAATCGACTAACCGCCAAGGATGATGAAAGGAAGGGATACAAAGCAAGGCCGAATACACTCAACAGCACAACAAGACCGATAACCCACTTTTGTTTAGACATGAATCCCTTGATGTCCTTTCACGAAATGTATAGAAGTCATTATACTCATCTCCATGCCAAATGAAAAATGAAGCCTTTCACATGACAACACGATTGGTACAACATTCTTCGTATATAGGTATTCCCAAATACGAGGGCCTATTTCATCACGGGCTCGCCCAGATTAAGTGAACCACATCAAGCCAGTACCGTTCTTCACGCTCAACCGCAATTCCTGCTTCGTGAAGCATCAGCTCATACGAATCCGCGCTAAAAATGTTCCTTATTAAAGGCCATAAATTGGAATTCTAGTATTTCTTGAAATCATTGCCTCTTCAGCGGGATGATTTGATAGAGTGAACGGTCTACTTTATAATCTAGATAGGATAGAGAAAGCTAGATTCTGGAGAGAACAGATAAAGATTGGAAGGATGCTGTCTTGAAAAAGTTCTTCATCATCGTGATCTTCGTCGGATTGTTATTTGTCACCATCGTGTTTGGATTTAAAAAATACGGTCTTTATGTCATGTCCAATAAAATTAATACGATTGTCCTGTCCAAGGAGGGCAACGATTTTAAGCGCAAACTGCTGCCAAAAGCGGAGACCGGCTTTGCAACACCAGAGGATGGCAAGGATTACCGCATTTTCAACCATAATCAAGCTTGGTTCGAGCAGCAGATCACAGAAGGACGAGTCGAACGCTGGACGCAGCGCACCTCCGAAACCTACTATATAGGCAAAGGGTCCTCTGCTAAAGCGATGACCCACCCGATTACTTTAAACGCCTACTTTTTAAAAAATACAACGGAAACGAACAAAACGGTAATCATCGCGCATGGATTTGGTCTTAGCGGGGACAAATATGGCGCTTGGGGCAAGATGTATTACGACCTTGGCTATAATGTTCTTCTGCCAGATGCCAGAGCGCATGGCAAGAGCGAAGGGAATTACATCTCGTTTGGACTGCAGGAGAAGGATGATTATACAAATAAGCAAGGCTGGATTGAGCAGGTCATCGAGAAGATCGGACCGGACTCTGAGATTTATCTGCATGGCGGATCGATGGGGGCCGCTACGATGATGATGGTAGCAGGCGAAGCTGTGCCTGCGAATGTGAAGCTCTTGATTGAGGACTGCGGCTATGCGGATCTCAACATCCCTTTTCGCCATCTCAAAGGCACCATTCTATCGAAGCTGGAAGGACAAAACGGAGCCTACAAGTTCAAGCGCAACCTAGCTGGACTGAATCTCAATGTTCCCATTGATGAACAAGATATCAACTATTTGTTTGATCGCTTCCTCCATGTCTTTAATGAGCGGTATGAGCTTGCCGAGAATGACCGTGATGTGCTGGCTTCCGTATCAGCTGTCCAAGCGATGAACACAACGGCACTGCCTGTGTTGTTTATTCATGGACAGTCGGATGCGCTAGTGCCCTTTAAGGAAACGACCGAGACTCTTATCAACAGCAAGCAAAGCAACCGCAACAACGCTCGCTATGAGGAGTATTTCCCGGCTAATGCCAACCATGGCGCCGCTATTAAGGTCGATTATGAGACGTACAAAAGCAAGATTCAAGCGTTCATTGCCCATCACACGCAGTTGATCGGTGAACAACAGTGATTCAGATAAACCTGTCAGCCTGTTAATCTGCTGCCCTTATTAAGACATTTCTTTGGCGATATACTTATAGATTCTGTGCCAGATCGAAACATAGAGAGCTCTACGGAAAAATGTAAATAAAAAGACCTAAGAAACATAAGAGAACGTTTTGTTAAAAAAGAAAGAGGGACAGTCATCGGACTGTCCCCTTTCTATTTATATGGCGTATTGCCTTTAGCTGCTCCTCCTTCATTAGCTTAGCGCAGCCTTCAAGAACCGACCCGTATGCGACTCCTGACGTTCTGCCACCTGCTCAGGCGTCCCCATCGCTATCAGCTGTCCGCCCGCTTCGCCGCCTTCTGGCCCCAGATCCACAACCCAGTCGGACTCGCGAACCAGATCCATATTGTGCTCGACAAGAATAACGGTATTGTCCGCATCCACCAGCTTCTGCAGCAGCACAAGCAAGCGTGCGGCATCCTTCGGATGGAGTCCGGTTGAAGGCTCATCCAGCAAATACAGCGTATGCTTCTTCGTCCGCTTGCTGAGCTCCTTCGCAAGCTTAAGACGCTGGCCTTCACCGCCTGAGAGCGTTCGAACCGACTGTCCCCAGTTCAGATAGCCAAGGCCAACCTCGCACAGCAGCTCGATCATGCTGGCCATCTTTTTTTCCGAAGCGAAGACTTCCAGGCTTTCCTCAATGGACAGGTCCAAGAGATCAGAGATCGAATAGCCCTGATACGTAACCGCCAAGACCTCCTCTTTGAAGCGGCGTCCATGGCATACCGTACAGGTGACCTCCATGTCCGGGAGGAAGTTCATATCGAGAGTAACGACGCCAAGCCCCTGACAGTTCTCGCAGCGCCCGCCAGCCGTGTTGAAGGAGAAATGCTTCGAGGTAAGCTTCTGCTTCTTGGCTTCCGGCTGACCTGCAAAGAGGTTGCGCAGCTGAGTGAATACATCGGTGTATGTCGCCACATTCGAGCGCTGCATGCGTCCAATCGGAGATTGGTCAGCCAAGATCAGCTCTTCAATATGCTCCAAGCCTTCGATTCGATCACACCCCGGACGCTTCGCGTGCTCGATGCCGCCTTCAGCCAGCAGATCGAACATCAGCGTCGATTTGCCGGAGCCCGATACCCCAGTAACCGAGGACAGCGCGCCCAAGGGGAAGCTGACATCGATATTCCGCAGATTACGAAGATGTGCATTGTGAATGGTTAGCGCTTGACCATTCCCTTTCCTTCGCTTGCGTGGAGGAACCGACTGTTCTTCCTCTCTCAGATAAGCTCCAGTGACGGATGCTGGAGTAGCCTTCAACTCCTCCAGGGTACCTTCGCCAACAATCATGCCGCCCCGGCTTCCCGCCTCAGGGCCCATATCGATGATATGATCAGCAGCACGCATCATTTCTGGATCATGCTCAATTACGAGTACCGTATTGCCTAGGTCCCGAAGCTGCTTCAGCACAAGAATAAGTCCCTCGGTATCCTTTGGATGGAGGCCCCTCGACGGCTCGTCCAATACGTACAGCACACCCGTTAACCCAGAGCCGAGCAGTGTCGCAAGTCTTAAGCGCTGGGCTTCGCCTCCGGATAAGGTAATCGTCTGCCGGTCCAAGCTCAGATAGCTCAGTCCGACATTCACGATGCGCTCGATGCGGCTCGGCAGATCCTCCATGACCGGCTGCAGCAGCATGCGTTCCTGCTCATTCAGCTGGCTTGCAAGCTTCGTCATCCACTCATGAACATCCGAGAGCGACCAACTGGACAAGTTTGCAATAGAGGCTCCATACACCTGAACGGACCGGCTTTCCTCGTTCAGCCGCTTGCCTTGACACGTCTTACAGGTTTGCTGGGTAAAAAAAGTGCCCGAATGACCGTAGGAAGCGCCTGCCGCATCCCCATCCTTCTCCTTGAATCTTCGCCACATGCCCGTAAGGATGCCCTCGAACTTCCCCTTGGAGACGGTCTTTGGAGGCTGAACATCTGGATAGTGACGGGAGAATTCCTCACTTTCTGCGCCGTAGTACAGCATATCTCTCGCTGCAACCGTATACTTTTCAAGCGGAAGATCGAGATCAAATTCGAAGCCATAATACGTTCCCGCTGCTGCCAGCACATTCCCATAATACTCGATCAGGCCTTCGTTCAAGAATACAACGCCGCCTTCACGAAAGCTCTTGTCTTGGTCAAACACAGCTTCTGCATTCAAGCTTGCCACTTCACCCAATCCCGCACAGTGCGCACAGGCCCCTTCAGGCGTATTGAAGGAAAAGTGACGCATTGTAAGCTTCGAGAGTGAAGTGCGGCATGAAGGACAGGATACCGTTCCTTCCCGTTCTTCCTCCTCATTCATCCCCTGATCAACGCCTATCTCTGCCGCCTGCTCCACCATCTCACCACAAGTTGGACAAGGACGCTTCCCGATTCGCGAGTACACATATCTTAAGAAGGAATGAATATCCGTGAGCGTTCCTACTGTGGAGCGCGGATTGCGATTGGTAACATGCTGGCCCACACTGATCGACGGAGAAAGACCGGTAATAGAGTCCACCTTTGGCTTCGTGAATGAGTCGGTAATCATCCCCATCGACTCCATGTACTGCCGCTGGCACTCCTTCTGCAAGGTCTCCATGGCTAATGTGGATTTTCCTGAGCCAGATGGGCCGGTCAGCACAACCAGCTTGTGTTTGGGAATCTCAAGCGTAATATTCTTCAGGTTATGCTCTCTTGCTCCTTTGATCCTAATGCTCTCAAACAAGGCTATCCCTCCTTAAAATGGTGTTGCGGAAGTCTAAAGCGAGAAATGTGCGTAGAGTGTCACGATATGAAGCAGTGGCTGGAGTGAAGCGGTCATCCCTCATAGACCATGTTCGCAACTTTATCGAATTAGAACCCTATCATACTACATTCATGCAAGTCTTAAGGTTTATCCTTTATTACCCTTTGTTTACAAGCATTCTATTGACTAAACCTTCAATAGGATCATAATGTTTATACACAATCTTTTTCAGGAGGGAGTCATGAATAAAATTCGCCCGATTGATATTGCAGCTCGGCTTGGCATCAGTACAGAGACGCTGAGGAACTATGAGGCACACGGACTCGTCCCCCCTATTGAGCGGGGAGCAAACGGGTATCGTATATATACCGAAGAGCATGTTTATTATTTTGAATGCATCTGGTGGATGTCACAGGGCTTTGGCATGAAGTTTACAGCTGAAGTCATGCCATATATTCATCGCGGAGAGGTCGACGCCGTTCTATGGCGGATTCATGCGGTGCAAGCAGAACTGCATCAGGACAAGCTCATGACGGACCGAACGCTCTCGATGCTGGAGAATCAAGCGTTGGAGCATTTGCCTTCTCATCGCGCGCGCACCTGGATGACCATTGGCGAAGTCTCGCACGAGACGGGCGTCCCGGCCTCGGCTATTCGTTACTGGGAAAAGCAAGGCTTGCTCAGCCTTAATCGCGAGGAGAATAATCAATACCGCAAGTTTAACGCCGTTCATGTGCGGCAGATCCTTCTTATTCGCACTTTGCGCCTGTCGGTATGGTCATTGGAGGTGATCAAAGAGGTGCTGAGCGAGTTCGATCATCAGCATGTTGATCAAGTGAAGCAGGCTGCGCAGATTTCCCTGAAGCATCTGAATGAGCGAAGCCAAGCCCAGTTCCGCGGGGTCCACGCGCTCTATCAGCTGTGCCAATATTTGAACCTCGTCGTGGCTTCAGCCCAACACTAACAGCCCCTCAATCTCACCATGAGGGGCTCTGCACAATTTTTCTCACCTATTAGAATTAGCGCACCGTATTGCAATACGGGACATCGCCTATTAGAAATACGTATATCCGAAGTCATGGCTATAGGTAAACGCTTCGCCTTCGGTGATCTCCACAATCTCTAGAACATGCTTCTTCGTCATTAAATGCCGCTTCAGATTCTCGCTCGTCTCCGCCGCAAACAGCTCGTCAATAGCGTTCTTGGTCTCATCCTCCATCGTAAGATCGCTCATCGTCTTCTCGGATCGTATGATGCATAGATACGTTCCTTCAGGAATGTTATCTAGAATATAATTGCCGTAGCCGTCCGCCTTGGCTGAATAGATGCCTTGCTTCTCTAGTGAGTCGGTTGAAGCCAAAGTCAGTCCAAATATCTTATCATCATATTTCTGCTTAGGCTTCCACTTGATCAACGCCACCCGAGCCCCAACATCCGGCTTCGTGCCAACATCATCGTTGTACTGCCAGGTGACGACACCCTTCATCGATCCAGTGCCTGTCTGTCGTGCATTCGAAGAAGTCAAAGAGGACGGAGGCTTGGCATCTGAGCCCGCATTCTTATCAGAAGTCCGGCTCTCATCTTGTCCCTTCTGATCCACTGGCGATGTGGATGTGCTGTCATGCTGCGTACCGCCGTCCTTCGTTGTATTCCCTTTAGAAGCTTCTGGAGAAGAAGAGGAAGCCGGTTTTTCGATCACCGTCACTTGCTGCTCGGTCAGCACCTCTCCCTTCTTCACTTCAATAATCATCGTTATTAAAAGCACGTCCAATAAGACCAAGGTCAAAATGACCATGCCATAGAGTACCTTTTTCATCGTTACTGCGTTCTCCCTGTTCGTCGATTGGATAGTAAGATTGACCTATGCATGATCTCTATACTATCACCAATTATATGAACAGAGAATCACAAGTCTATGAAAAAATAGTCGTATTTTCACGAAATGTATCAAAAAGGCGAAAAGAGAGGCACCATTTACGCATTCTAAATAAAAATCGGAATTCGCATCTCCGTTTTCTCCACTTCAATTTTTAATAGATCGTACTACCCTTGTGATTAAGGATCGTCCTACCGTTCTCCTTCCCACTCATGCATAAACTGCTCCAGATAACGTTCCATATACCGATGGCGTTCCTCTCCTATGCGCTTCGCAGCATTCGTATTCAGCTTATCCTTTAGCTTCAGGAGCTTCTCATAGAAATGGTTGATGGCTGTGCTCTTCTCCTCCCGATACTGCTCCAGTGTCATTGATTCTCGTATCGGCATCGCAGGATCATGGATCAAGTGCCCCTTCCAGCCAGCGTATAAGAAGGTACGTGCAATCGCAATAGCGCCAATGGCATCAAGTCGATCTGCATCCTGAACCACTTGACCTTCCAATGAACGCATCGGCGGGTTCTTGCCTGCTGCATAGGACATCGTCGAGATAATCTCCATTATATGCTGTTGTTCCTTTGCAGCAAGCGGCTGCTCTTGAAGCCATGCGCTGACCTTGGCAAGGCCGGCTTCCTTCGATTCGTTCAGCTTCTCATCCGCTACATCATGCAGCAGAGCAGCGATTCTGCACAGCACAACATCCGCGCCTTCCTCCATGGCCAAGCGCTCAGCCATCTTGCTTACCCGCTGCACATGCCACCAGTCATGTCCGCTCAGATCATGCTCAAGTTTCTGCTTGGCAAACGCTTCCGCAGCATCTGCGACTGCGTTCCTTTGCTGCTCCATTGCATTCATTTGGCTCTCCTCCTATGCGTTTCTTCTTGCTTCGATATCCATTCATTCGCTTGAATATAGCTAGATTATAGTTGTTCTATTATAAAACTCAAGTGACGCATCGTGGCGTCAAATTTGTGAACTTCCCTGCTGCCATGCGTTCTGCATCTAGTTATCCCTCTTGGAACTCGCCTATTGATTTCTTGACGAAAATACCATTATCTTTCGATGCCGCTTAAACGGCATGTGAGAATTTTACGATTATTCTAAATATGAGAACATTTGTTCCTATTTTGTGGTATAATGAATTTACCTGCCACGGTGTTCCATAGTTCAGATGGAAATGAAGGAGGACATGCAGCAATGTCGATGGACTTTTTGAAGACACCTGATATGAACAAGTTAAATTCCAAAGCGGTGAAGGCTCAGATCGAGGAAGTCTTCTCCAAGTATAGAATGTGCAAGGTGATGAAGTTCGCCGTAAGAGAGGCAAGGATCACCCCGAATTACGAGGCAAGGGAGAACGGTGCAACGAATCGGGTTGGTGATCCGACCGCACAAGTTGCGGTTTACAATACGGATAAAGCCAATGAGTGCCTGCAGTTCTGTGCCCTCATTGAATCCATTGTGAATGAGCTTGAGGTGGATGAACAGCTGTTGATTCGCGAACGGTATATGAAGTCAGCTCGCATGACCGATACCAAGGTATACAGCTTCAGCTTCGATCCCCCGATCAGTGCAGTGACCTACGGACAAATCCGCAAGCGTGCATTTGAGAAGCTGCTTCATGCGTTTCAATTCGCGTTTCCTAAGCCGCGTCAGGACCAATAATGCTAATGACTTAAATCCCATTGTTTATGGCCAGCGCCTGTCCTATTCACTCTACCCATCCATATGAGCAGAAGGACAGGCATGCAGCAATTCTAGCTGCCAGCCTACTTTATCTTTTCCCTCGCATATGAACTTAAGATCTAATCAAGGTGCGGCGGTAGAAGTGAAGTAACCTTTGCCAACCTGAAACCAATACGAATATCGCCCCGAACATGAGGGTATCCTCTCTATCCAAGCATCTCCAAACAAACAACTGCATGCATATAAAAATGCACCCATCGATGGATGAGTGCATTCTTTGTTGGGCCTATATTCTCTTGTCAGCCCGTTCCTATCTATATTTATTGCATCTATTGAACCATATATCCCCTGGCACTCTGATTCTAACACCAATCTGCCATATGAGCAAAGCCAAAATGGCCTCACATCAACAGCTGCAGCGTCAACTTGTTTCTTGAGTGGCATTCTCAGCCAGCAGGGCTTAGAAATGAGCCCATGCAACTTACAACTCAAGCCCTGCCTCCGATATGCCGCTGCTAGATGTCGTAATTGACCACATAGCTGTGCATGGCTGTATTATAATAGCCTTCGCTGTATTCAATAAGCTCTCCCGATTCGTCATAAGAGAAGCGGGATCGCTTGAGCAGCAAGGCGCCGTCCTCAACAAGGAGCGCTTCCTGAACCGCTCGCGGCGCAGGCGCCACCGCGAATTCATCACGGTATTTGCCAAGAGAGATGCTGTGCTCCTCCAAGCGCTCGTACAGCGATTGCGAGTCTAGATTGCTTAGATCAAGCGAGGCAAGGCGATTCGTAAAATAATGCGTGTAGTGAATGTATGGCTGGCCATCTAGATCATACATGCGTTCAATGCATAGACAGTGTTCTCCGAACAACTGATGTACGCGAGAACCTCCATCGTTCGTCATGATGTGAGCCTGAATGAGACGCTTGCGAATCTGATGTCCTTCCTCGACCAGCACTTCCGTGAATCGCTTCCACTTCGACAGCTTGGATACAGACGTATTGCGGATAACCTTCGTACCCTTGCCGCTGCTCTTCTCCAGATACCCCTCTTGTACGAGCTCAATGATCGCATTGCGAACCGTAATCTTGCTTACATTGAACTCTTCCTCAAGCTGCGGCTCTGAAGGAATATTTGACCCAAGCGGGTACACCCCATGCAGGATGCGCTCCTTGATAATATTCATGATCTGCACATACAAAGGTCTTTGGTTCCGTGACAATTTCACCTGTTAAGCCTACCTTTCTACATCTCCTACTGCATCCACCATCGCTCGCAGAATATCTCTTTCTGAGGACATCGGCGTGTCGCCAACGATGGTATGGGCAAGCATGCCGGATGCTGCGGCAAACGCTACCGTTTGCTGCGGGGAGAAGCCTTGGAATTCACCATGCATAATGCCGCAGGTATAAGCATCTCCAGCCCCTATTCTATCATAGACGGCGAACGTAAGCAGTTCAGAGTAGCAAAAGGCTTTATCTTTGTATACATAGCCTCGAAGCGAGTGAGTATTATCGCCGTTAATGGAACGATGCGTACCAGCGATGACCGAGATATCATACGCTGCCGCCACCTGCGGAATCAAGTCCTGCAGCTGCTCGGAGCGCTCGGTCTTATTGGTGTCCATCCCCAGAATCAACATCGCATCCTTCTCGTTCATCATGACGATATCCGCAAGCTGCAGCATCTCGACATAATGCGGCTTCGCCTTCGCATAGCCGCCATCCCCCCAATGCGCAGGGCGATAGTTGCAATCGAAGACGACTGTCCCGCCAGCTTCCTTGACTGCTCTCGCTAGAGCCTTCATATGCTGACGGACAAGGTCGTTCATCGCAAGCGTAATGCCGCAGAAGTGCACCACATCGATCTGCTGTGCGATCACTTTATAATCGTATGTCTGTTCTGGTGCAGTATTGAAGCTGCTCTCCTGACGATTGCTGTAGGTAACGCGGCTTGCGCGGGCCCCGAAGCCATTTTCGAGAAAATACATGCCTAAATACTTTCCGCCACGGGTCAGAAAGTTCGGCAGAATGCCGAGCTTGCGCAAGTGCGCTTCTGCCGCATCCCCGATCGGATTATCCGGCAGCCGCGAGATCAAGTATCCTGTGTGGCCAAGGCGAGCCAGCGCCGCACTTACATTCACGCCTGTCCCGGAGAATGAATAGTTCAAATTGCTTGCTTGGCTCAAGAGCTGATAGCCTGGCACTTGCAGACGCATCATGACCTCGCCAAAAGCAGCAATTTTCTTAGGCATGATGATCGACCCACTTCTTCATAACGGCAAGCAAGGTGCGAACATCCTCAACCCTTGTCTTGCCTGTTGCTTTATCAATAATGGAAGAGTATACATGCGGGATGACCTGCGGTACATTCGCTTCAAGCGCAATACGCAGGATCGGTTCGAAGTTATCCAGATCAATGCCGCCTGTAGGCTCAAGCGCAAAGCCTTCCTCGCTGCATGCCTTTGCTACAGCGCGAAGTTCGTCCTCGCATTCCAGCCCATTCATTGGGAAATACTTGAGCGCGTTGCCGCCCATATCGCGAACAAGCGCAATCGCGGTCTTGATCGGAACAATGGCCTTCTCAGGCTGAGCAGCACTGATAGGACCCGTGGAGATATTCACATAACCCACTTGACCTGTCGGAGACACCAAGCTGTTGATCCAGCTGTCCTGCTCTCCCAGATTAGCGCGGGTCGCTCCTACAGCAGGAAACACTTGATTGATATGCGTACCTGGGTAATACTTGGCAATCTCAGCTACGACAGCAGCTTGGCGATTGTCGCCAGCGCCAAGGCCAATAGACACGGCATCCTCAATTTCCGCTCCATATTCCTTCATCGCCTTCACAGCGGCTTGAACCGTTGGATAATCCTTCGACAATACTCCAACGACCACATGACCTTCTGCCGCTTCATAGATTTCCTTTGCATTTTCCACGCTGTTTGCAAGCACATTCAGTGCTGCACGACCTTTATATAAACGCTGTTCCATCTTAGACATGTTGGACTCCTCCTACAAGTTTGCGAATTTGATCTGCGATAACCTCAATATCATCACCCATTAATGGACGCGGGTCGATGTCAAAATAGCCTTGTCTTATGCCATAATCGCGCGTATAGATCGCGATATCTCCGTGCTGCAGCCCATGTACAACTTCTGTGGCTGTCGTCCCTGCCTGTGCCGAATCAATCTGAATGCGCGCGCGGAAGATCGCTCGTCCAGCTTCATCTTGTACGATGGATACCTTCACGCCTTCAACCTCATTAAGCGGCATCAGCGCTTGGAGGGTTTCTTTCTCCTGCTCGCTGCGATCAACCTTCACCATATACTCATCTAAGGCTTGCAGCAGTCCGAATGAGGACTCTTTGCCTACCTTCATACTACGCCCAATGGCGTACAACTGCACCTTCACCCATTCGATATATTGGCGCTTGCCCGCAACGATCCCCGATGTTGGACCCTCAATGGCTTTTGATCCGCTGTAGATGGCAAGATCGGACACCTTCACATATTTCTGAAGATCCTCCTCTGCTGCCGCATCGACGATAAGCGGAATCTGGTTGCGCTGCGCGACTTCCCACGCCTCTTCCACGGAAATCATATTTTTTTGAACCGCATGATGTGATTTGACATATAGAATGGCCGCGGTATGCTCACAGATTGCATCTTCGATATGCGCGGCCTTGCCTTCGTTTGCGTAGCCCACTTCTACGAGCTTCCCTCCGCCCAAGTACACCATGGTTTCGACTGGAGCTCCATATTGAACGTTATGGCCTTTTAGAATAATGATTTCATTCTTTGCAATCGGCTCTTGATGAAGGCGCTCGCTAAGTCTGCGGTTTCCTTGCGTCACGATGCCAGCTACCGACAATGCAATGCCGCTTGAAGCCGAGTTTACAATAACAGCGGCTTCGGAACCAAGAATGTTTGCGATATAATTGCCAGCCTTGTCAACGAGATCTGCAATTTCCACATAGTTCTGACCGCCATGCTTCATCGCGTCCATCACGGTGTCGCTTGGCGCCGATACACCAAGGATACTCATGCGGCCACTGGCATTAATGACACGCTTCAAGCCATACTTAGCATTCAAGGAATTTCCCATTCACAAACACTCCCTTGGTTACAATATGTTGATCTCCCACGCGAACATCACCTTCGGAGTCGATCAGCTCAATCGGTTCCTTCACCACATCGAACAGCGTCAGATTCGCGCGATCCCCGACCTGAATGCGTCCAAGTTCCGGCTTCTTCAGCCATGAGGCTGCATTTGCCGTTACCGCGTCGATTACTTCCTCCAAGGGATATCCCAGATAGAGGAACTTGGACAGCACGTTTGCCATGCTGAACACGGGACCGTTCAAGCGATTGCCGCGGTAAATGTCCGTGCTAATCGTGTGAAGCGGGACATCATACTGCTTCGCTGCTTCCGCTACCTTGAAGGAGAAGCTTGCTGTACCATGTCCAACATCAAGGTGCACACCGCGCGCTACGGCATCCTTCAACACCTGCAAGGGCTCACCCTGCTCGTCAAACAAGTTGTTGGCCTTGCCATTCAGATAGTGGGTGATCACATCATCTTTTTGCAAATAAGGAATGACCTCTTCAATCTGCGGCGGAGCTGATCCGATATGCACCATGATCGGAAGCTTGGTCTCCTCTGATAATTCACGCGCCATTCGCAGAGGCTCAATACCGCTATCCAGCACCACGCTGCGGCTGATTCGAGCTTTTAACCCAACAATAAAATCCTGATACTGCTCGACCGCCTTCAGCACCTGATCTTTATCGATCCAAGACAGATCGGACAGTTCGTCAATGCGCTTAAGTCCAATTCGCGAAATATTCAAGAAAGCATACACATTCGTATCCGCTCGATGCCCGCTTAGCGCAAGATCACCGATTCGATCAGCACCGCAGCTGCCTGCATCCACGATCGTGGCCACACCCTGCTTCACGCCAATCTCATCAATCTCATCCCCATAAGGATCAAACTCAGGAAAAGCATGCACATGCAGATCGATCCATCCGCTGGAGACATACGTCCCTGTATAATCAAGCACCTGCGCGCCCTGCCCTTTTCCCGCCTCGGCAATCTCAACGATCACCCCGTCCTCCAGAACAATATCGATCACTTCTTCATTTACACGCTTTACTTCACGTAATACTATTCGTTCCTTCATGACGTATCACCTTTCCAAGATATCCTCTTGTACACGTACCGATACTACACCCAAACATTATAATGTTTAAAATCATAGTAGCACCGTGCTCGAACACCGTCAATATAACGTTATAATGTTTAAATGATATTTCTGTCGTTTGGCAACAAATTGTCACGAATAGCTCACATGAACTTAGGGCGATTATGGTGGAAGCGGTGTATACAGCTGCCTTTTCCCACGATATCTTGCCGTTTGCTATGGTAGAATAATGGGACTGGACCTACATGTCGAGCAACGGGGGAACAGATCATGAACAAAACGGATCGGCAGCTCGCCATCATGCTTGAGCTGCAGCGTAACAAGATATTGAAAGCAGAAGATTTAGCGTCCTTATTTGAGACTAGCGTGCGCACCATCTATCGAGACATACAAGCTCTAAGTGAAATGGGTGTTCCCATCCTTGGAGCGCCCGGTCAGGGTTATTCCCTGATGGAAGGATATTTCCTTCCTCCGGTCAGATTTAATGCTGATGAGGCCGTCGCCTTGCTGATGGGCTCTGACTTTATCGAACAGCGGTTGGATGGCGATTATGAAAAGACGGCTAGGGCGGCTCGACGCAAGATTGAAGCGATCCTGCCGGAGCCTGTACGCGAAGAGTCGACTCGCATTCAGGAAACGATGCGGCTGCTGCAGACCGGCGAGCCTGCATCCAGTTGGAGGGAAAAGAACAATGTCGCCCTAACGAGGCTGGCAATGATGGAACGTCGGAAATTGCGTATCGCGTATATGAAGCGAATGCCTGAAACAGATGGCAATCGGAAAAGCATCCGGGAGATCGCGCCATACGGATTAGTGTTGGTTCAGAGCAACTGGGTGTTAATTGCTTTTTGCGATTTGCGGCAGGAAATTCGGCATTTCCGATTGTCACGAATAACGGAGCTTACCGTGTTGGAGAATCACTTTCTCATTCCGCCTGAATTCAACCTGAACCATTATCGTCCGCCGGATGACCGTACCGAACGGGTATTGATAAGAGCAAATCCCGAGATTAAGGACAACATTACCGAGACCTGCCATTTCTATATGGAATCGATTGAAGAGAAGAATGGCGTACTGCTCGTTGAATTTCTTGTCCGTCAACCGGAGGAACTGCTCTCTTATATTCTCGGCTGGAGCGCAGATGTAGAAGTGCTGGAACCGAAGTCTTTTCGAGCTCGTATTCGGGAAGAAGCCATAAAAATGTTGAAACGCTACTGACACACTGTTGTCAGCAGCGTTTTGTTATATTGGGACTCTATTCAAGATCAATAATGAGGAGTGGTATGATTCATGAGAAATACAGCGGAAGCATTGCAGGCATTTGAAGAACTCGTAGGATTGTATTTAACAGAACTGGATAATTTCGATAAAGAACAGTTGACAAGAAAAGCGAACGATGAGGAATGGTCGATTGGCCAAATGTATATGCATCTGATTCAATCCGCGCAGTTCATGCATTTGCATAATGTCGATCAATGTCTAGCTGGAGGTGAAGCAGCCGTTGACGCTATGGAGGAAAAAACAGAGATGGGCAGGAAAGTCTTCGAACAAGGAAGCTTTCCGCCTATTCGGATTCAAGTCCCTGCTTCACCGCATTATACCCCAAAACAGCCGGAGAGCAAGGAGCAGCTCATAGAAGGTTTCGGTGATGTGGTGGAGCGGATGAAACGCACCGAAGCCACTCTGTGTAAAAAGACAGCAAGCAAAAAGATTGTTCATCCCGGATTCGGCGCACTAAATGCCAAGGAGTGGTTCCTGCTCATAGAAATGCATTACAGACACCATCTATTGCAGCTTAAACGCCTGAAACATGATGCGGGAATTAACGCTTAAGCAGCGATCACTGAAAGGAGCGAAGCCATGCAAAGTGTCATGGGTCAGCAGCACCGCTATTGGATTGGCGTTGTGTCTTTGCTTCCTGCAAAGTCCACCTTGCGGTGGATTCCCATGCCATCGGGCTAACCCTTCTGCCAAGCCTGAAGCGGACTTTCACACCTAATGATCGCCCACGCTAGGCGCATCGACAAAAAACAAAAAAGAAGCAATCCCCAGCAGCTACGCTAGGAATTGCTTCTTTGTTCGTTGTCATCTGAAGAAGCTTTTTTACGCGTATAGCTCAGCGCGCAGTGCCTTCACTTCATCAGAATCCAAATATTCATCAAATGTCATCATGCGATCAATGATGCCGTTAGGCGTGATCTCAACAATACGGTTCGCAATCGTTTGAACGAACTCATGGTCATGCGATGTAAAGATCATCGTTCCGTCAAAGTCGATCAAGCCGTTGTTGAGCGCGGTAATGGACTCAAGGTCCAAGTGGTTCGTCGGCTCATCAAGCAAGAGCACGTTCGCGCCAGTCATCATCATCTTGGAGAGCATGCAGCGAACCTTTTCGCCCCCGGACAATACGCTTGCTTTCTTCAAGGCTTCCTCTCCGGAGAACAGCATGCGGCCAAGGAATCCACGAAGGAACGTCTCGTCAGGGTCTTTTGAATATTGACGCAGCCATTCCACAAGGGACATGTCGACACCATCGAAATATTCAGAGTTGTCTCTTGGGAAGTACGCCTGGGTTGTCGTTACACCCCAAGTGTAGGAACCTGCATCCGGCTCCAGCTCGCCCATCACAATCTGCATCAGCGTTGACTTCGCAACACCGTTAGGACCTACAAGCGCAACTTTGTCGCCTTTGTTCAAGACAAGATGAAGATTCTCGAATTGCTTCTCGCCATCCACCGTCTTCGTCAAGCCTTCAATGCTAAGCAGCTGCTTGCCTGCTTCACGCTCAGGCTTGAAGTTGATGAATGGATATTTGCGGTTCGAAGGACGAATGTCATCAAGCGTAATCTTGTCGAGCATCTTCTTACGAGATGTCGCTTGCTTGGACTTCGATGCATTCGCGCTAAAGCGCTGAATAAACGCTTGAAGCTCCTTGATCTTCTCTTCTTTCTTCTTGTTCTGGTCTCGCATCATTTGCTGAGCCAGTTGGCTCGATTGATACCAAAAATCATAGTTGCCGGCATAGAGCTGAATCTTGCCGAAGTCAATGTCCGCAATATGCGTACATACTTTGTTCAAGAAGTGACGGTCATGGGATACCACGATAACAGTACCTTCATAATCCATCAAGAAGTTCTCCAGCCAGTTGATGGACTCAAGGTCCAAGTGGTTGGTAGGCTCATCGAGCAGAAGGATGTTCGGGCTTCCGAACAACGCTTGCGCCAGCAAGACACGAACCTTCTCGTTGCCATCGAGCTCTGACATGAGCTTGTCGTGAATATCACGACGAATGCCAAGGCCGATCAAGAGCTCGCCTGCATCTGCTTCAGCTTCCCATCCGTTCAGCTCAGCAAATTCCCCTTCAAGCTCACCTGCGCGCATGCCGTCTTCTTCTGTGAAGTCTGCTTTTGCATAGAGAGCATCTTTTTCTTTCATAATATCGTACAAGCGCTGGTGACCCATAATAACGGTATCCAGCACTTTATGTTCGTCGTAGGCATAATGATCCTGCTTCAACACCGAGAGGCGATCCCCAGGCGTAATGCTCACGTCTCCATTGTTTGGCTCAATCTCCCCTGACAAAATCTTCAAGAAGGTAGATTTGCCCGCTCCGTTCGCGCCAATCAGACCGTAGCAGTTGCCCGGAGTGAACTTGATATTTACATCCTCGAACAGCGCGCGCTTGCCATAGCGGAGCGTGACGCCTGTTGTACTGATCATGGCATTCCCGTCCTTTAACGTTAATAGTTTCAAGGCATTATTATAGCATAGTTATTTGGAGCATGCATATTATAAGTGTTTTTTCCATATACAGTGCCGAAGCGGGCTCGATATAATGAGGGCAAAAGCGTGATAAATACGCACAATTGCTGGAAAAGCAGCATTCAATGCTCAACATGCGAAGCTTATCGTGCAAGGCTTATATTGCGATGGTCCACAGCTAGGCATTCAGCATTCGAATGCATGGACAGGAGCGGATATTGATACAGCAATCGCTGCTCAAGCACAGCTGATGTTTGCCCTTTTCCATAGGCTATGGCAATAAGCTTTAAGCTTATTGAGCTTCGAAGCAGCATTCGCGCTTTTGACAACCTATAAAGAGGAAGCGAGTGATGTGTAATGATCAACACAGGACATACATGCTGGGAGCAGCCGCACCGCGCCTAACTTTGATCAGCAGCCCTTCTTCATTCGAATGAGCGATCTCCAATATGCAATGCCTGAACCCTGCCGCTTGGCATGTTCATTGTTGTCCTGCAGCTCGCGATCTGAAGAAAGGGTCATGTTTTACTTTGCCAGGCATGTTGATGAAGCGGGTTCGGAATGTCTGCTCCCTATCGCAGCTACAGAACGGCTATACCACAAAGAGGATGGCAGTCAAAGCTTATATCATCCTCGGATCAAGGGAGCGATTAGACATGAACCATAATGATCAACCTCAAGTTTACCATTTGGATAAACAGGATAAAGTCGAAGTCGATATAAATGTTATGCCTCAAGCCGAGCAAGAGAATATCCTTGCTCCCCCAGCCGCACAAGGCTTTAGCTTGGAGTCGCTAGGCTGGGATGAGCGCTGGTCCGAAGCATGGACCACGTGGAAAGATGCCTTGCCCGAAGCTGTTGCACGGCGCTTCGGGAACAGCTTGGTACCGGGGCGAGTGGCCTTTGCCCACAAGCACCTGTACCGGGTCATGGGCGAAGGCGGCGAATCACTCGCCGAGCCTTCGGGCCAAGCGAGAGCCGCGATGCTTGAGCCAAGCGACTGGCCGTGCGTAGGCGACTGGGTCGCCATCGCGCCAAGGCCAGATGAAGGGCGCGCCACCATCGTCGGCGTCCTGCCAAGGCGAAGCTTATTCGCGCGCAAGGTAGCGGGCGATCGGCGCGATGCGCAAGTCGTAGCGGCGAATGCCGATGTCGCCCTGCTCGTCACGTCGATGACGCAGGATTTCGAGCCAAGAAGGCTCGAACGCTACGCTGCGCTTGCATACGATAGCGGCGCCACTCCTGTCATCGTGCTGACGAAGGCCGATCAGGTGGCAGATCCAGCCGAACTCGCCACCTTCACAGCCGAAGCGATGAGCGCGGTGCCAGGCTGTGAGGTATACCCCGTCTCCGCCCATACTGGCGAGGGCATGAGTGCGCTTCAAGCACTGCTTGCCCCTGGCATCACCTGTGTGCTGGTCGGCTCATCAGGCGTCGGCAAGTCTACGCTTGCCAATGCGCTAACGGGTACGGCCAGCATGGAGACGCAGGCCACCCGGGAAGATGGCAAGGGCCGACATACCACTACGCATCGGGAGCTGATCCTGCTGCCGAATGGAGCGCTGCTTCTGGATACACCCGGCATGCGCGAGGTAGGCGTTGTCACGCTTGGCGGGAATGACGGCCACGGCTTAAGCCATGCCTTCGAGGATATTGAGAGGCTGGCAGCCTCCTGCCGCTTCCAGGATTGCACGCACCAGCATGAGCCAGGCTGTGCAATCCTTCAGGCCATTATCGATGGCGAGCTTGATGCCAGCAGGCATCGCTCCTATCTGAAGCTGCAGAGGGAGTATGCCTATATGAAACGCAGTGAAGACGAGAAGGCGAGACAGCAGCATCAGCAAGCCAACAAGCAGCGTACAAAAGCCTACAATGCTATGCTGCGGGACCGAAGAAGGCATAAGCCAAAATGATTAATCATCACAATCATCGCACGCCATCCATGGCCGCATGTCCCGCAAATTTTTAATAAGGCGTAAGCACAACACCATTCCTAATTATTTCGAATGAAACTCGATAGGGACTGACTTATAGATAGCAGCCGTTGCTTGGCTCGATTATTTCAAATGAAACGGCCACGCCTTGGCAGCTTGGCTTCATTCAAGCATCGATTGACAAACCAATCATGATGATAAAAAAGACGCTTCCATCCCTCACACAAGAGGAATCGAAGCGTCTTTTTACTATTATTCTGCGCAAAATCCAAACATGCCAGCTCAATCAGGCAGCTTCGTCATATCCAGCGTCTCTCCGATCATAATGAAGCGAATCCGCTCATTCGGAATCTTCCGCCGCTTCTGCTCTGCGATCAACCGCTCAAGCGCTTCCTTCGGCGTATCATCCGCCAGCTTAAATGCCCCATAATGCATCGGCACCATAACACGTGCCTTCACATCCACAAACGCCTGCATCGCCTGCTCAGGATTGACATGCTGTGCGCTCATAAACCACTCAGGCTCGTAGGCACCAATCGGAATAAAGGCCACGTCAATATTGAAACGATCTCCAATAAGCTCAAACCCTCGGAAATAGCCGCTGTCTCCTGCAAAATAAAGCGTCTGCGCTTCCTGGGGCTTCGTCGATTCGTTCAATTCGGTAGATTTAGCAGCGGTACTCGATGAATTCGCTCCACCCTCACGCTTCGCGGCATCAGAACGAATGTTTATCTTCATCGACTCGCGCTTCTGCTTATGCTTCTGCTGCTCCTTAACCCCAGCAGGCTGGCCTTGCTCCTCCTGCTTCAGGCGCTTCTGATAAGCCGCTTCATTCTCTAGAACGTAACCGCCCCAGTGCGAGCGATTCGTATCCGTCAATGTGCGTCGTGTCCAATGCTGTGCAGGAACGAACGTCAGGTGGACATCTCCTATTTTCTTGGATTCCCACCACTCCATATCCATCGTCTTTTTGAAGCCAAGGCGCTTCATTTTATTTTTCAGGCCCTTCGGCACGATGAGGAGCGTATTCGGCTGATACAGCATTCGTAACGACTTCAGGTGCAGATGATCATAATGGGAATGGGAGATCAAAATAACATCAACCGTCGGCATGGCATCAATAGGCAGACCGGGTTCGGTGAGTCGCTTCACCATTGCCATCGATGTTGCCCATACCGGATCCGTTACAATATTTAATCCGCACATCTGCAATAAAAAGGTGGAGTGCCCCACCCACGTATAGGTTGTCTCGGTGCGATTCGCAGCCAAGCGATTCAGGTCTGGCTCCACTCTAGGTACAACAAAGGAATAATCCTTTTGCTTTAAACGTATGTGACGTTCCTTGCGCCAGCGCCGGAATTGCTGCCACGGTTTGGTCGTAGAGACATCATCCATATTGCGGAAAGTTTGTCGTAGCATAGTATTGCGGCACCTCTTCCTTCAAGCATTTCATGGACCAGATGACAACTTGAACAAGCATGAAAATGAGCAAAGAGACGCTCTGCTCCACACCACTCAGCCTTCATGCTGATATAACGCGTAAACGAATATGCAAACGTACCCTCAGTATATCGAGAATCAGCTTGACTTGCCACTCGTTCCTTTGCTCACTTTATGCCAGAAAAGAGAGATGAAAGTCCTATGAAACTGGCCTCCACCCTCTATTACCTTTTTACGGCAAAAATACGGCAAGCGAAACATGTTTGCATGCAACTTGTTCCTATCGGCACGCTCTGTTCGAGGTCACAGGATTTATCAGAAAAAAGGGATTCGGACTCTCGAAGCCATATAGATTTATTTTGATCAAGTGATTGGAACTTTATTACACCTAATCGCATCATATTGGATGAAGCAGTACCCGTTAAGCATCATCCCCGATATCTGCATATGCATCTGAATATCGATCAAAGATAGGGTACACTTGCAGGGAGAGAAGCGCTGTCAAATGAAGCAGTCTGTCCCTCCCCTCCTATATAGGAGCTTGACTTCGCTTACTCCTTCATGAAGGATAGGAATAGAGGGTATTCATTGAGTCCCATCACGGATTGAGGTAGAATGGGAATATCTGATAACGGCATGATTAGGGGGGACCAACTTTGCAATTATTGCGTATTGAACCAACACCAAGTCCGAATTCGATGAAGCTCCACCTTGATACGATGCTTCCTGATGGGGTAAGACGGACCTATACCCGTGAACATATATCGAATGCTCCTGCGCTGATTCAGCAGCTGCTTGATATCGAAGGTGTCAAGAGCATCTTCCATACTGCTGACTTCATTGCATTAGATCGCAAGCCTAACGCTGATTGGGCCAAGATTCTATCTAAAGTACAGGAAGCCTTCGGCTGGTCGAAGGATGCTGCGGCTTCAGATGAGGACGTTCCAACTTACAGCTTCGGCGAAGCTCGAGTATATGTGCAGTACTTCCGAGGCATTCCGATGCAAATAAGGGTTCAGGCGGATGGCATGGAGGAACGGATTAGCTTGTCTGAGCGCTTCACAACTGCCGTTCATGAAGTCGCGAGCGCAACCCTTATCAAGGAGCGCAAGCTAGGAGATTACGGCATCCGTTATGGGGAGCTGAAGGACATCGCTCGCGAGGTCGAAGCTGAGCTTGAGGCCACCTATGATGATCAGCGTCTTCGCTCGCTCGTTGAGCAGGCTATTGCGGCTAAGAGCAAGGACCAGCCGTTTGTGGAGGAGCGCGTTATATGGGATGAAGCAACGCTTAAGGCAATGCTTCAGGAGGCGGATTGGCGCAAGCGATATGCGGCATTAGAGCAAATCACGCCAGACTCAACAAGGCTGCCGCTCTATCAGGAGCTGCTTCAAGACCCGCAAAGCCAGATTCGCAGACAAGTTGTTGTCGATCTAGGCGCGATCGGTACGGCTGAAGTGCTGCCGCTGCTCATTCAAGCACTGAAGGATTCCTCTGTCAGCGTGCGCCGCACAGCCGGCGATACACTGTCTGATATCGGGGAGCCAGCTGCACTCGAGCCGATGATCCAAGCACTGCGCGACACGAACAAGCTTGTTCGTTGGAGAGCAGCCCGCTTCATTTATGAAGTTGGCGATGAAAGTGCCATATCGGCGCTTACGACAGCTCTTCAGGACCCGGAATTCGAAGTTGCGCTGCAAGCAAGAATGGCGCTTGAACGAATCCAATCAGGCGAGGAAGCCGCTGGAACGGTGTGGCAGCAGATGGCCCGTTCCCGCCAAGCGGATTAACGATAGCACAGTATTCTCCGCACGGAGCTATCTATGCTAGATTGAACAGCTTAAGCATATAAGAAAAAGACTGTGCGCAAAAGGGGACTATAAGGACTTCCCTTCATGCACAGTCTTTTTTGTGTTTCTTTTAGCGTAACAGGACAATCATCCTTTACAATAATATTGCGGTTGCTGCTTATTAATCTATAACCACCGCTTCCTAACAACATAATATTGATGCTGTTGCAGTTAATGCTTGTCATCGATTAAGGGTATGAACACATGCGATAAGCTGCACTGAAGCGAGACACTCATGGTTAATCAAGCTTGTAGTTAGCGGTCATCGCCTGTAAGTCCTCAGCAACAGATGCCAGATGATTCGTAGAAGCAGCTATTTCCTGCATGCCAGCACTCTGTTGTTCACTTATGGCTGCCAGCGTCTCCATCTCTGACGTAATCTGAGAAGATTCCGCAATAGAGGCAGCGAAGGCGCCCATCATAAGCTCATTTCTCTCAAGCATTCGCCGGCTGCTGGTATGCATCTCTTCAAGCTGCTCATGTACGCGCGATATCGCGCCAAAGATGGCTTGCAGCTGATCTGCCGTATGCTCCGTTAGATTCTGTCCACTGGCTACAGATTCACTGCTCTTCACCATCACCTGTGACACGGATGAGGAGCAATGCTCGATCTTCTCTACGACATTTGCAATGTCTCCAGCTGCTGCTTGCGTCTCTTGAGCCAGCTTGCGCACCTCCTCCGCTACAACTGCAAAGCCTTTACCATGCTCTCCAGCATGTGCAGCTTCGATGGATGCGTTCATGGACAGCACGTGCGTTTGCTTGGCCAGATGCTGAATAAAGGCCGTCATCTCCCGCACGCGGGACATCTCTTGATTCAGGCGCAGCGTTTCCTGAACAGCCTCATCTGTATGCATGCGTATCTGTTCCATTTGTTCGTTGACGAGCATAACCGATCTCTCGCCTTGCTCCGCCCACTCCTGCATGCGATGAGCTTCCTCTGTCGTCTTCTGTACATACCCGGTTACATCATGAAGGGTTCCGCTCTCCTCTTCCGCCAGTTGATGAACTTCGGTCAATCGCTGTCCAGTTGCTTGGGCTTGCGTGTTTACTTCTCCTACGGAAACCGCCATCTGTTGAATGGAAGCGGCATTCTCGTCCGCATTCGCCGAGAGCTCCTGTGAAGAAGCTGCAAGGCTGGCTGATGAATGCTGAAGCTGAAGCATCATGCGCCTCATCTGCTCCGCCATGGTATTGATATGCGCTGTCATCTGAGCAATCTCATCCCTACGCTTAGCATTCATGGACAGCTTACTGGTCAAGTCTCCGATTGCGATCTTCTCGCTTACACGCTGAACCTGTACGATAGGTGCAATCACATGCTTCGAGAACATCCAGCCGCATACTCCGATGCATGCCAGCAAGATGAAGCTGAAGATGAGCCCTTGCTTGTACATGCTAGAAGCAATCCCTGTCATCTCCTCTTTAGGAATGACAGCCATGACACACAAATGCATTGGATTGCCTTTGTTGTAGCTGACAAACCATTCCTTCTTCTGATGTGTGGTATAGAAATCACCGCGTTCATGATTGAATAGCTCCCCATACAAGCGTCCATCCAAAGAGGTTCCTGCTTCCAGTACAGGGTGCGACACCACCGTATTCGCGCTATCGATCAAGCTCATGTAACCATCTTCGCCAACATGATGCTTGCTGATCGTATCCATAATCTTGTCCATAGCCAGATCAAGTCCCACCACGCCATGATGGTTGGGAAGCTTCATCGAGAAAGTCACGACCATGCTGTCCGTAACATAATCCTTGTACGGCAAGGACACCGCCACTTCTGTCGGAGCAAGCATAGCTTGTTTGTACCACTCCCTCGAAGTGGCATCCACATCTATGTCCACATCGTCGCTATAATAAATCCTGCTATCGATAACTGCAAAAGCTGCCAATACGTTTGCTGCATCGAAGCGGGTGTGCTTCAAGCGCTCTTGAAGCGGTGTTAGATCCTGCATGCCTTCTATGCTGTTACTGAGGCTGTTCAGCATATAGGCAGCTTCGCTGTAGGTCTCATTCATCAGTTGATTCACGGTGTCCGTCATCATCTGTGCTCGGTCTTGAAGGAGATCCTTGGTCTGAGTTGCGGCAATATGAGAAAAAAATGAAATGATTCCCCACGCTGGCAGCATAATGATCACCAATAATAATGTGATCATTTTCACGTTTAAAGAATCACGCCACGTTCTCCAATTGCGTAGTAATGTCATGTTCGGCTCCTTCCTTCTTCTCATTGATTAAAATGGGTCTTTTGTCTCATTAGACAGTTCCATTATCGGCAGGATCATGAGAATTTTGAATCATATAACCTTTTTATTCCGTGGTAATATGAACCATAAGACCTATTTTTACCATCTTTTATTTCTGATATCTGATAATACTCTGCCATTCTTCTATATCTTGAGTCTGTTTATCTGCATTTCTTGCCACCAAACAATTGGATTAATGGCGACGATAGCTTATTGATCTCCTGCATAAATGGATACCATCTTGCTGTAATTTCATCTTGCTGCATATTCGCGAACAAAATGATCAGCATGCTGCCCTCACCATTTTTTTGTCAAAAAATGAACATTGCACCCCTTCCACCTGTTCTATATACTAGGGGAGGTAATAAGACAACGATGCTAGGCATCGATATAGTGCAAATAAATCCTCATTCATATTTCCATGATGAGGTAGAGGTTGCGATCGTTAAGAGTAATGCTCCGGAGGCTGGAAGAGCCTAAGATGGGGCAAGAAAGGAACGACCGCCGAAGTCCGCGCTATCGCTTCCGATAGACGGGTTGGGGCTGTTGCCGAAAGGCGCAGCACTGTCATGCAAGGATTACCCGTCCTATGCATGATGCGCTATCTTTTTTGGGAGGGTATGATGGGGACGGCATAGAGAACCGTTCACGCAGCTATTGCATGTTCGGTTTTTTTGTTGTTAACCTTTCCCTTTCCAGCTCATACTAGATTCATACAACTAAGGAGTGAACTGGACATCATGAGTCAAGAGAATCAACCTCAGCTTCAACGCAATCTCAAAACGAGACACTTGACGATGATCGCCCTAGGCGGTTCCATCGGAACAGGTCTCTTTCTAGCCAGTGGAGGTGCGATTGCACAAGCAGGTCCTGGCGGGGCTCTGCTCGCTTACGCAGCCGTTGGCATTATGGTTTATTTCTTAATGACAAGCCTTGGAGAACTGGCTACCTATATGCCGGAATCGGGTTCCTTTAGCACCTACGCCACACGATTTGTGGACCCTGCCCTAGGCTTTGCCCTTGGATGGAACTTCTGGTTCAACTGGGCCATTACAATCGCATCTGAGCTTGTTGCTGCAACGCTTATCATTAAGTACTGGTACCCAGACAGCAACTCCTTCATATGGAGCGTGCTGTTCCTAGGCATCATTTTCTTCTTGAATTACCTCTCCGTTAAAGGATATGGGGAGTCGGAATATTGGTTTGCCTTAATTAAGATCACGACCGTCATCATCTTCTTGGTGATCGGGGTTATGATGATCTTCGGCATCCTTGGGGGCAGCGAGCATACGGACTTTATTGGATTTGACAACTTTACGATTGGCGATGCGCCATTCCATAGCGGCTTCTTTGCCCTGCTTGGTGTATTCATGGCCGCCGGCTACTCGTTCCAAGGCACGGAGCTGATCGGGGTCGCCGCAGGTGAGAGCGACAATCCGCGCGAGAGCGTGCCGAAGGCCATTCGCCAGATCTTCTGGCGCATCCTGTTGTTCTACATCTTTGCCATCTTTGTCATTGCGATGCTCATCCCATACACCGATCCGAACCTATTGAAAGGTGATGTAACGGATATTAGTGTCAGTCCATTTACCCTTGTCTTTGAAAAAGCAGGCATTGCGTTCGCCGCCTCAGTTATGAATGCCGTTATTCTTAGCTCTGTGCTGTCCGCGGGGAACTCCGGCATGTACGCTTCCACGCGTATCCTGTGGGTGCTGGCGAAGGAAGGCAAAGCACCGCGCTTCCTAGCTAAGCTCAGCAAGAGAGGCGTGCCAATCAACGCGCTTATCCTAACAAGCGCCATCGGCATGCTCGCCTTCTTGGCATCCTTCTTCGGAGATGGCGTCGTATACTTCTGGCTCCTGAATGCATCCGGCATGTGCGGCTTCATTGCTTGGCTTGGCATCGCGATCAGCCATTATCGCTTCCGCAAAGCCTATGTGAAGCAGGGCCATAAGATTGAGGAGCTGCCCTATCGTGCGCGCTGGTTCCCATTCGGGCCGATCTTTGCCTTTGTGCTCTGCTTGATTGTCGTCCTTGGACAATGGCTGCCGGAGCTTAACGCAGAGGCGCCGCAGCTTGCGAACTTCTTAATGCCGTACTTGGGCGTGCCTATATTCCTCGCAGTATGGCTCGGCTATAAGATCAAGCACCGGACAAAGGTCATCCCGCTTGATGAGTGCAAATTCGACTAAGTGATGATGATCAGGAGTCGTAACAACCTGAAATAAAAATAAACCGCAAGTCTCCATGCTATCATGCTAGAGACTTGCGGTTTTTTGTTCATCATTTTACAGAAGTAGATTCAATACGCGCGCCATGTACCAAGTATAGAGGTGAGTGATAGGCAAGGCATGCTCCACTAACGATGTACACGAGATAGTGGACGAAGGAGCATGCATTCCCCTGCCTTCGCAACGATATTCAGCAAGAAATGAGCTGCGCTGTCCTTCGACTTCGCTTCAACTCCCTCTCCCGACTGATCATCTGCTGACGCTGATGCGTGCTCCACTAACCGCAGCACCTCTTCTTGTGAAGTAGAAGCAACGTTTTCATTCTCCTGCTGTGCTCTCTCTATAACGCATTCCAATGGCACAGCACTGCGAACAACGCAAGGATGTCCTGCATCTGATCGGATGAGGGCTGAGGTTAATTGTCCTTCTTCCCAAGCCATATCGACGGTGAAGCCGCCTCTAGCCCGAAGACCCTTCACCTCGCCAGATGGCCATGCCTTTGGCAGAGCTGGAAGCAAATGAAGCATGCCTTCGTGGGACTGCAGCAGCATCTCCGCAATGCCTGCCGTACCTCCAAAGTTCGCATCAATTTGGAACGGCGGATGATCGCCGAACAGATTCGGATGAACTGCCTTTTTCAAAAGAGCCAATATATTCTCGTATGCAAGCTCTCCCTCTTCCAGCCTAGCCCAGAAGTTGATGATCCATGCGCGGCTCCAGCCCGTGTGTCCGCCGCCATGACTGAGCCTGCGCTCCAGCGTCTTTCTCGCTGCATCAGCAAGCTCCGGCGTGCGCCGCTTCGTAATCTGGGAGCCTGGATGAAGCGCAAACAGATGGGAGATATGCCGATGTCCCGGCTCCGGCTCCTCATAATCGACAGCCCACTCCATAATCTGGCCGTACCGCCCGATCTTAGGCTTCGGCAGCCTCTCCCTCGCTTCCTCAACCTGCTCCTTGAAGGCCTTATCCACCTGCAGCACATCGCACGCTTCCATACAGCCCGTAAACAGCTCGTATAGAATCTGCGAATCCATAGACGGACCGATCGCGAGCACACCGCTATTGCCGTTTGGCAGGCGGTACTTATTCTCAGGCGACAAAGAAGGTGTCGTGACAAGCCTTCCTTCGCCATCCTCCACAAGGAAGTCCAAGAAGAACTGCGCTGCTTCCTTCATGATCGGATACGCGCGCTCATGCAAGAACGCCTTATCTAATCCAAAGCGGTAATGCTCCCATGCATGAAGGGCAAGCCAAGCCCCTCCTGTCGGCCAGAATACTGCCGAGGCGTACACGCCCTGCACAGCCGTGTCGGCCCACAGGTCTGAAGCATGATGAGCGACAAAGCCGCGAGCTCCATACATCGAAGCTGCCGTTTTGCGGCCATTCTCCACCAGCCGCTCAAGATAATCGAACAGCGGCTCATGGCAGTCTGCCAAGCCGCATACTTCTGCTGGCCAATAGTTCATTTGCAGGTTAATGTTCAAGTGATAGTCCGACTGCCAAGGCGGTGTGAAGCTCTCATTCCATATGCCCTGCAAATTCGCAGGTAAGGAGCCCGGCCTAGAGCTTGCCATAAGCAGATATCGGCCATACTGGAAGAACAGCGCCAGCAAGCCGGGATCTTCCTTGCCCTCGCGCAGTCGGCGCAGGCGCTCATCCGTAGGAGCGGGAACGGCTGCGTTGACACGAAGGTCCGCCTCCGCCGCTAGGCTAGAATCCCGCTTAGCTTGCCCAGGATTCAAGCCAGACAGCTTAAGACTGACCTGCTGATACCGTTCATAATGCTCCTCCGCATGAGAATGGAGCAGCGCTTCATAGGACGAAGCTGCGGCCTTCTTTATCGCGTATAAGCAGGCTTCACGAGGATCAGCGCAGCGAAAGCTTGTAGCTGCTGCCACCATAATCGTGACCGCATCCGCCTTGTCGATGGACACGAAGCTGCCAGCTGTGCGAACCTGACCGCCGTCCACTATGGCGTGCAGCACAGCCGCATAGTGGACGCCATCTGCCCCACACTGGCCGCTCATGATCAGCGTATCGCCATGAATCGCTTCCAGCTTCTCTTCGAAAGGCCGTCTGCTCCATGTCAGATCCGCGCAGATTGAAGCGGGATGTGAAGCCGTCATGCGCAGCACCATCACTTGATCCACAGCGCTGACAAAGCATTCGCGCCGGTAACCGATATCATGATGCTGGAATACGGTAGCGTGAACACCCGTCGATAGATCCAGCTCTCGCATGTAACCCTGCGCCTCGCCTGACAGCCCATGGCAACGAATCATAACATCTCCAAGCGGCTGATAGGTATTAAAATGCTGGGGCGAGGAGGTCATCGTCAACATCGCAAGCCGCTCTGCTTCTGCAGGCTTGCCTTCAGCCAGCAGCTCGCGAATCGCAGCAAGCGAAGACAGCGCATCTTGGCTTTCACGGGATTTCTTCCCGCCGTACCATAGAGAGTCCTCATTTAATTGCAGACGCTCCTCCTGCACCCCTCCGAACACCATGCCTCCGAAGCGGCCGTTGCCGACAGGGAGAGCTTCCGCCCATCGCCCTGCCGGCTGTGCGTACCAAAGCTTATGTTCAAATTCCAAAGTCAACATCCTCTCTCCATCAGCTTACAAGCCGTCAGCTCTTTGCAGATCTTGATAAGGTCCAGTAGACATGGATGATCATCATGCATTCCCACTTCAAACAAGTTAAAGATTAGTGAGGTGCTTAGCCTGCATAGTGCAGGGACATTTTGCTCAGCTTCGGCTCCCCTTCTGTCTCCAAAAATTCAATTTCAATGCCTCTCACCTTTACAGCAGGAAGACGAATAATCGATTTATGCCCAATGTTGAGGCCTTCATAGAGACGCACACGCTGATGGGATTTCTCCGTTACAACCGTAATGGAGAAGCGGCGTACGGCTTCCCCATCCGTCAGATCCTCTTCAAGGATGATGTGATCTATCAGCTTGGCAGTAGACATGCTGTGAACGAAACGCCCCTCTTCGATCTTGCAAGAAGATATGGTCTCAAGCGGTGATTCGAAGCGGCGTGCGATCTCCTCACCGAATGCCAACAGGCGGTCTGCATCCTCAGCTGGCAATAGCCCTTCGCGATCCGGTCCAATATTAAGCAAAAGGTTCGCGCCGCGTCCAACAGACAAATAATACAAGCCCATGAGCTGATCCACACTCTTGATCGCGTCATCCTGCTCGCTGTAGAACCAATTTGCGCGAAGCTGGACATCGCATTCTGCCGGCAGCCACATGTTTTCCCCCAGCTCATCCTTTTCATCCGTCAGTATCGAAAAGTCCGTGGAATCTACCACATTCCAGCACGGAATTGGGGCGATGCCGTCCTCATTGCCCACCCAGCGGAAATTCGGATCTCCCATATTAAAAATCAAAATATTCGGCTGAAGCTTGCGAATCTCGCGAATAATGCGAGGCCAATCATATTCATGCCCCTCTGACCCGCAGCCGTCAAACCACAAGATATCGATATCGCCATAATTGCCTAGTAGTTCCGTAATTTGATTCACAAAATAATCATCATAAGCCTTTTCATCCTGCGTATAGAAGTCAGCTGAACCATCAAATGGAGAATAGTACAGTCCTGCCTTCAGCCCGTACTTGCGGCAAGCGTCGGTAAATTCACGCACGACATCGCCTTGGCCATCTTTCCAGGAAGAAGCGCTGACCGAGAAGCGGGAATAATGAGTGGGCCAATTGGAGAAGCCGTCATGATGCTTAGCTGTGAGCACCGCGTATGTCATCCCTGCTTCCTTGGCCGTGCGAATCCACTGCTCGCAGTCTAGATTCTTGGGGTTGAAGTTTGCTGGATCCATCGCACGCTCATCAAAATCACGATATCCCTCATAAAACGTACGCAAGCCGAAATGAAGAAACAAACCGAACTCCCAGTCTTGATACTCAAGCTGTCTTGCTGTTGGTTTAATGGACGTTGTAGATGTGGTCATGGCCAACACTCCTTAGCATAGGATTAGGTTTCTCTAAAAAAGATGTTATCGCTAACTTTCTTTACAGTAGTGCCTTTTAAACCTCTCTAAACCGAAGTCCTCCATCTTATCATGCAGCCTGTCATTCACAATCAACAAGCATGCAAGGCATGCTTATAAGAAGCGCAGGCTCCTTTAAATTCGGCTGCAGGCAGCTTCAAGTTAACGCTTACACAACTTCTTTGAGCATAGCAGCTTTCAATTACCCCCATCGTACTTGAAGCGGGGCAAAAGTACAACACCTATTTCATAGAAAAAGGAAATTTTTTTCCCCGACTATCATTTCATAAAATGACCGCAAAAAAGCCAGCCAAAAGATTCTGGCCAGCCTGTTCATACCAAGAGCATCTCCTTGCTCTCACTTCGCTTTAAAGCCCTCTGGAGATGCCTAAGATCAATGTATGCCTATAAATACTTGCTCATATAGCGCTTAACTCTAGTGAGACAATCTCTAAAGAGGCCATTCAAAGATAAGAGAGCACGTTTAGAGGCAGGTGTCATTCATTGATGCGTGCTAAGATACACATGATCGGCAATCGGGGCCTTCAGTTCATCCCAGGTGTGATCCTCTGCCATCTCCTTATCGGAGAGCAAGAAATACGTGTATCTCACTTGATCCTTCTTGTCTGGAACAGGATCATCCCACGTGGCGTCTACATGATACCAGTTGCCTTCAAGCTTCACCATATTCCATGCATGAAGCGTGCCACCAGCCTCGCCTTCCACGATCATGGATGGAATGCCGGCCTCCTCCAACAAGGCCTGCAAGAGAAGAGCATAACCTTGGCAGACCGTCTGTTTGACAGTAAGCGCCTCATACGCCGTCAAATGCTTCATGCTTTCGTCATAGGATACATGCGTCACAACATAATCATGAAGACGCTTAATCTTTTCATAGTCTGATTGCTGATCGTGGATGATGGCTTTAACAATCCGTTTTGCTTCATTGCGGACGAATTGACTCTGTTCAAGCGTTTCTCTGTAGTTCACATATACCGTGATCAAAGCCGCTGTCTCAGTCCCCTTCCAATGGAAGGAATAGCGACTGACGTTATATCGGATGAAGGGATCTGAACGGAGTGATTGATCCATCACTTCTCCGAGCAGCTTCGTCAAGGCGGCAGTATTGCCTTCATATTGAAAAGTAAACATACTCTCTCGCTTCGCCATCTGCTCCGTAACATATTGTCTCATTCGATCTTGGTTCTGAAACGTTTGCTTAGAAGACTCCGCTTCTGCTGTTGACCAATGAACGGCCTGGGTCATCGCTACACTGCATATTGCAACAGCAAGCATCCAGCGCATCATTAATCCTCTGACCCGTTTACGATTCATCCGCATCGTCTTGCGACGAGACAATGGCGAACGAAACCGTGGCCTTGAGACAGGATAGGGTTCCGGTTGGTTAACATGCTTCATCCTTGATCACCTCCGGTTATGGACAAGTACCGCTAATGTGGTGATCGTTATCGTATCATACCTAAAAGAAGAAGACTGTCTAGTTATGGGGTCGAATTCATCATCGTGCTCGTCGTCTATTCGTGAACGCTCGACAGGTAATGTCAGGTCGTGATCCCGTTATCCAAACTCTCGCAAGCCTCCGTCACGAATAGACTGATTCAGAAGCAGGATTTGTGGCGAATGCCCACAGGAAATGACTAAAGAAAATCTTTGCAGCAAGGATAATATCATGATAACTCTCATCATCTGGCGCTTGCTTGATAACGTTCCCATACAGTAACGTTAATAACAGCGGCTATTCTTTGCCTAGTAAATAAAGCACAGTCATAGCTGTAAAGTGATAAATACAATCCAGACCCATAGAAATGAGGAGAGCGATATGGCGGGGATGAACACTCTTTCCGGCGTGTTTTTTGACCTAGATGATACGCTGTATGACCACTTAACCCCTCTACGAAACACCCTGCAGAGCCAACTGAATCTGCCTGACACTTTCAATTATGAAGCGGCTTATCAACGCTTCCGTTATTATAGCGACCACCTCGCCGCGATTCAAAAGGACGCCTTTGCAGCGCATAATGTGGAAGGGCAGCATCGCATGAGGACAGAACGATACATCCGTATGCTGAAGGAATTCGACATTTCCATCACCATGCAGGTTGCAGAACGACTGCAGCAGGATTATTTGAGCCGACAATATGATATCGCATTATTTGAAGGGGCAAAAGAAACAATTCAGCAGCTTAACGAGAAGGGCTGTCTTGTCGGCATCATTACCAATGGGGCCGAAGCCCATCAGCAAAATAAAATTCAAGCCTTGGCTTTGGAGGAGCTTATCTCGACAGAGCATATCTTTATCACCGGCAGGGTTGGCTGGGACAAGCCTGATCCACGAATCTTTCACCATGTGCTGAGTGAAACAAAGATTCTAGCGGAGAATGCTGTCTATATCGGGGATTCATGGCGCAACGACGTTATTGGTGCCCTGGAAGCCGGAATGACCATGATCTGGTTCAACCATCGCCATGCTGATCGGGAGAGTTCGCACCTTCCTCATGCAGAAGTCCGTTCCTATGCAGATATCCAAAGCGAACTGCTGGCAGAGCCCATTTATCGATAACCTAGCAGGAATGACGTCAAAAAGAGGAACAGCAGCGACAGCGAGTTCTATCGAAGCAACGGCATCGGCATGTTGTTCCTATAGGATACATCATTACGACACGAGTGGGAGTTTTGCTTCACGGCTTCGTGTCGTATTTTATTTAGAAGACTATACGAGTCACCGCGCTTTCCTATTCGACCCAATCGATCAAGTTCGGATGCTCATCCATAATCGAGCGATATTGCTCCTTCCATCCATATCGGCTGCATGGATCAAGCTTCATATAACGCTTATACTTTTCCAAACGATGCTCTGATTTCATCCATCCGATATGCTTCAGACGCCCGGCACACGCATCTTGGCTATAAATTGGTGAAAACGCTGCTTTGTCTCTTCGTCGCTCAATAGTAAGGAAGAATTAGAGAAAACAACTACGCCCAAATCAACAAGCACAAAAAAGCAGGCTGCCGACACAGCCTGCTTCTCTATTTTTCTTAGTCGTCCTTATGCCAAGCTTTGGGCTTTAGTTACCCAAAGAGAAGCATGCTCCTCTAACTTTTCATAATTGCCAGCTTGAATCCAATCGGAGCGTACAAGCTTCGAGCCGAGGCCAAATGCTGAGGCTCCAGCCTGCCAGTAGGCTTCTATATTTCCAAGATCGACTCCACCGGTTGCCATGATTGGAATATGGGAGAGTGGTCCTCTTACTTCTCTAATATAGTCTGGGCCTAGCGTGCCCAAAGGGAACAGCTTCAGTGCCTTTGCCCCTGCCTTCCAAGCACGCACCATTTCCGTAGGAGTGAGCACGCCTGGCCATACGTCAATCCCTCGATCAGCAGCATAAGCAACAACTTGTTCATCCAGATTAGGGGAAATGAGATACTGCGCTCCGCTATCTATCGCTTTCTTCGCCATATCCACGTCCAATACCGTACCTGCCCCAATCCAGGCCATGCCCTCAAAACGCTCACGCCAGCGATGCAAAATATGCAATGCACCTTCCGTGTTCAGCGTGATCTCAACTAGCTTCACTCCACCACGAATCAATGCACCTGCTGCGCTGTCTGCTTGCACTCCTGTATATCCTCTAAATATTGCAACTATACGCTCGCTTAATAAGTGAGAAGTCATATCTTGTGCAGATTCTACGATGTTCTGATTCTCTGAACGCTGTAATCGATCAATCCCTTGCGACTGCATCTGCGTCATCCTCTTCCTCCATTCAGCAAGCGCTCCACTAGCTATTTAGCGGATACCGCCTCCATCTTTTCCACACGACTCTTAGCGAATGCTGCACTGCCGATGACACCGCCATCGTCAATCAACTCGCCAATTTTGAGCGTAACATTGTTCATGTAGCCGCTGTAAACCATCTCGGTCAGTGTCTTGCGTGTTGAATCCAAGATCCGATCTCCAGCTAACGCCGATCCGCCGCCGATGACAACAACATCCGGGCTATACAATGTAATGGAATATGCCAAGCCTTTGCCAAGCACCTTCCCTGTATAGTCAAGAATCTCTTGTGCCAGTGCATCCCCTTCATCATAAGCCATCGACACATGGGCCGCGCTCAGTTCACCCGCTTCAAAAGCTTCTCTCAGAATGCTCTCCCGTCCAGCTTCCAAAGCCTCACGTGCTTGGCGCACAATGCCTGTTGCGGAGACAACGGTTTCAAGGCAGCCCTTAAGACCACATCCGCATGGCGTTTTCTCGCCTTCAATCACAACATGTCCAAGCTCCCCAGCCATGAACTTGCTTCCATAATAGAGTTCTCCATGAACAACTGTTGCTGCAGCAAGTCCCGTGCCGATGGTTACGCCGTGAACAACATCAGCTCCCTTGCCGGCTCCGCTCATCGCTTCGCCAAATACATACATGCGAACATCATTATCTATAAATACAGGTGCACCAATTTTCTCTCCTAGAATGCGCGACACTTCAATGTTATTCCACTTTAGGTTAGAGGCGAATACTGCGATCCCTTGAATCGGATCAACGATTCCTGGACAGCCTACCCCTACAGCAATAAGATCCTGCCGTGTTAGATCTGCCATCTCAAGCAGCTCATCGACCATCTTGGCCATCTTGCTTAATACATAGTCGCTCCCCTGTGCAACCTCCGTCGGCTGCTTCACCTTGTGTACTAACTCATACTGCTCATTGACCAGACCCGCTACAATATTCGTCCCTCCGAGATCAATGCCTACCATATAACGCATAAAAATGCTCCTCCTCTAACCATTAACCGGATTATACTACACTCTGCGATCCATTATAGCATCAATGGTAACCTGATAGAGATGTAAATGTAAGCGCAATAGTATCCTTCATGAAATTGACGATAAATTGACACATTTTGGAATGGACATGACTACACGAGCATACAATGTCGCGATATAATATTCTTTATGATTTATATCACACTTTTCTGCTTCATCTTCCAATGCGGTACTCGAAAATGACATTTGGATGCATAACCGAAAGGTGGGTCTCAATTGACTTATGTCGATATTAGCAGTATTAGTCCGCAGCTATTCGTAACCGTGCTCTTTTTTCTGCTTATCGTTTGTCCGCTTGTAAGTCTTGGCATCGTAAGATTATTTCAGCACAAAACCAAAACAGGAATAACTTATATCGCATCAGCGATAATATCCTATATCTTGTTTATTCTCATTGCCGATTTTGTCGCAAGGACATGGACTTAACATGGTCTCGAATATGTGTACGCATGTGATACGATGAGCTGAACAAGTACATATGCATGGAAGCAGGGCCAGTGCTCAACGAGCATTGGCTTTTTTGTTCTCATAAGGCCCCTATCCGGGCACAAGCATGGCATATAGCTTGGTGTAATTAGAATACAAGAACGATGGGACGAATGATTCGTATGCGCAGCGTCGCTCAACAGCCAAAAAAGGGGTGTCCCTTAAGATATAAGATCTTTTGGGACACCCCTTTTCTATGTCAAAGCATGATTGATTAGATGAATAGATCAACATTCCATATGTAGACTTGGATCTATTCTTTTATTTTTGATTAACGCCTGCTGCAGCGTACAGGGCCTGCTTCTTCACATTAAATTGCTCAGTAAAGCCGTTAAACTGCTCTTTAAACTGCTCTGCCTGCTTGAAGGCTTGGTTGCGAGCAGCAACGGATTCTTGGATGCTTTTGAGCTTCGTATCCGTGGCTTTAAGCTGCTCATACACCGCTTGCTCCGCTTTTACCCATTCATCATAGCTCTTATAGAACTGCTGAAATGCCTCATATCTTCCGTTATAAGCGCCAAGCACATCTTGAGCCTGCTGTCTCAAGCCATCATCCTTGATGTCCTTAACCGTTGAAGTCTGGTCTCCAAGCTGCTTCATTGCTTCATCCAACTGTTGTTTTACTTTGTCCATGGCTTGCTTGCGCTCTTCAAGCGCCTTTGCGCTGTTGTCAATTAACGTCTGCACGTTCACATTGGAATCCTTGCCTTGTTCCAAAATGTTCGCATAATGCGCTTGGTCTTTCTCCTCTAATTGCTTCAATTGCTCAAATAACGCGGGTACTTCTGTCTCAGCAGCAGACGCCTTCTCCACATGATCAATAAACAGGTCGATAGCAGGCGTGCCGCAGCCCGTCAGGACGACCAGCATGGTGAGAATAACCGCTGTAGAGCTGATGATCTTGCGCATAAACATGTTATTGCCTCCCTAACGATTACAGCCGTTCATCATGTCTAAAGTTGCATATAAAATGCTGATCCGGATGATATGCTTCAAATTCATATCCTTGAGATCGAATATAATCAATGACCTGCTGCAGAATCTGAGCTGTTTGCTCCCGGTCGTGCATTAAGACAACTTCCGTGTCCTCTGTCAGCTGCGATTGGACCTGACTTAGAATGGCGCTTGGATTGCCAGGATACTTCCAATCATAGGAATCGATTGTCCAATCCCACATTTTAAAGCCTGCATTCGCGATATCTCCTCTGAATTCCTCGCCAATCTGTGGGGCGCTGCCATAAGGCGCACGAATCAGTGTTGGCTTATAACCCGTAATATCATTTACGATGCTCTGCGCTTCTTGGAACTCTTCAATGAAATTCTTGGAGCCACCGCTTTTGTACAATTTAGAATAATCATGAGTCATACTATGAAGCCCGGGATAATGCCCTTCTTCGTACATCCGTTTAACCATGTCCGGGTTATTTTTTGCATTTTCCCCAAGCATAAAGAAGGTTCCTTTAATGTCATTGTTTTTCATGATATCCAACAGCTCTGACGTATGAGCATTAGGTCCATCATCAAAGGTCAGATACACAACTTTGCGCTTCATGCCATTGTATAAAGTAGGCGCGGTCTTGTCTTTGGCTGCCGAACCCATTGCGGCAACCTCCGTGACCACGAAATCCTCACGAATGGTTGATGCGGAAGCTAATGAGTCACCGCTCAGAAGCATTTTCACACCTGCATAAACACCCACACCGACGATAATCAGCATTACAAGCAGCATAAAGATGCGGCCCATTCTTCTTTTCTTCCGATGACGGGAGCTTCGGGATACTACGTTATGACCGTCCAATTCACTCACTTCCTAATCCTTGACTTCATTGTGCATACTTCGACATAACTATACTATGAATCTACGATTGTCGCGTTACAGAAATGTTACAACAATTTCAACAGATCTTAGGTGAACCTCCATTATTACCCTAATATATCCCATATGAAAAAGAGCTCCAATGATTGCAAGTGCAGGTCTGCCTTACCATTCATTGAAGCTCTCTTATAGGTTACAATCTATTCATTTGGATGTGAATTGGAAAATATTAATTTTGTCGAAAAAACTAGGAATCAGATTGCTTATCCAAGGCGGCCTTCAGCAGTTCTCCTAGATTCGAGCCAATAGATTCCTTTTGCTCGTACTTCTTAATCAGCTTGCGCTCTTCATGCTTCTTAAGCTTGCCGCCTCCGCCGTCTAACTTCTCTACAATATTGCAGGATAGGCATTGTACGTACTTGCCAGCTTTGCCGTTCTTAATCTCCATTTTCTTATGACACTGTGGACAGCGGCGATTCGCCAACTGCTTCTCGTTGCTGCGCTTGTAATCACAGTCTTGGTTTGGACAGATGAGCAGCTTTCCTCGCTTCGTCTTCTTCTCCATCAAGCGCGATCCACATGTAGGACAATGACTGTGGCTCAGATTGTGCGGTTTGTAAGTCGCTTCGCTGGTCTTCACCCCGCTGACAAGCTGTTCCGTCATTTGGCGGATTCCCTTCATAAACTCCCCAGAGCGCCGTTCGCCTCGTGCAATGCGCTCCAGGTCTTTTTCCCACTTGGCGGTCAGCTCAGGCGTACGAAGTTCAGGTGACGCAAGTTCAATCAACTGCACGCCTTTTCCTGTCGGCTTCAGGTGGACGCCTTCTCGTTCGATGGTGTCGCTGCCAACCAGCTTCTCGATGATGTCTGCACGAGTGGCTGGGGTTCCAAGCCCATGCTTCTCCATCTGGGTAAGCAGCGTTGCCTCCGTATAACGTGCAGGCGGCTTCGTACGGTCGAGCTGCACATAGATTCGCTTTACCGAGAGCTTGTCATTTACGGACAGCTTAGGTATGCGCTCCTGTTCACGCTCACTCTTTTGATTCGAATCATCGTCATCCTCCCAGTGCTCATCGTAGGCTTGCCGCCAGCCATTCGACAGCATCGTCCGTCCTTTGGCGCTAAAGCTCTCTCCTCCGATGCTCAAGGTCAACACCACCTGCTCGTACTGGGCAGCCGGTAGGAACAAAGCCAAGAAGCGTCTTGCGATCAGGTCATACAGCTTGCGCTCCTCTGTTGTAAGATTATGCAGTCGGAGCGGTTCATCAGTCGGGATAATCGCATGATGATCCGTGACCTTACTGTCATCTACAATGCGCTTTGTAATCACAAGCTTCTCTTTCATAAGCTGCTTCGCCAGCGCTGCATAGGGACCAACCGCCATTCCGGACAAGCGTTCCTTAAGCGTGCCAGTCATATCAGAAGACAGATGTCGGCTGTCTGTTCTTGGATAGGTTACGATCTTATGCTGTTCATACAAGCGTTGAAGCACATTAGAGGTCTGCTTGGCAGAGAATCCATATCTGCGGTTCGCATCGCGCTGCAATTCCGTTAAGTCATAAGCGAGCGGGTGCGGCTCCTGCTTCTTCGATTTTTTCAGATCGGTAACGGTCGCACTTTGACCAGCCAGCCTTTTCACGAGCGCTTGTGAAGCTTCTAGATTGAATTGTCTCGCATCACCGTTGCTTCCGCGCCATATTGCCTCGAAGCCGCCGCAGTCCGCGATGATCATCTCATACTCTTGTGAGCGGAAGTTTTTGATCTCCTGCTCACGCGTCATCAGCATACCAAGGGTTGGGGTTTGCACCCGACCAGCGGACAATGGTGTTTCGAATTTACAAGTCAGGGCCCGCGTCACATTCAGGCCAATGAGCCAATCCGCCTCTGCTCGGCAGCGCGCAGATTCATATAGACGGTCAAAGTCTGATCCAGGACGAAGCTTGCGGAAGCCCTCCTTGATCGCCTTATCCGTCTGAGAAGAGATCCACAAGCGACGAAAAGGCTTATTCCACTTCACCATTTGCATGATCCAACGCGCAAGCAATTCCCCTTCACGCGCGGCGTCGGTCGCAATGATCAATTCCTTGATGTCGCTGCGCTTGCATAGATGCTGCACAGCCTTGAACTGATGAGAAGATTCTCTTAACACCTTCAGCTTCATCCGTTCAGGCATCATCGGAAGATCCTCTAGCTTCCACTGCTGGTACTTCTTATCGTAATCCTCTGGCTCAGCAAGGCCAACCAAGTGACCAAGCGCCCAGGTTACAATGTAATCAGGTCCTTCCATGTACTGCTTATGTTTGCTGCTGCAACCTAATACACGGGCTATCTCTCTAGCTACAGATGGCTTTTCAGCCAGAACTAATGACTTCATGGGTACATCCTTTCTTACACGGGAGTGAGGCTAATGCTGCTTGACAGCTCCCAAGGTTTAAGTACTTTCATTATAACATGTTCCAGACTTTGCTTCTGGCATCTCTATGGAGCATGATAAGCAAGCAGCTTTCGTTGAACTAGGCATTAGGGTATGCTATGCTTCCATTAAAAGGTATCGATGAAATGGTAATCCGAAAGGAGCGATCAAGATGGCAAAGCTTTATGATATAGAAGTCAAGACCTCTGGCGGGACAGGACAATCCCTGCGCGATTATGAAGGCAAAGTAATCTTAGTTGTCAACACGGCCAGCAAATGCGGCTTCACGCCGCAATTTAAGGAATTGCAGGAACTGCATGAGAAATTCAAGGATCAAGGACTCGTTGTTCTAGGCTTTCCGTGTGACCAATTTGCCAATCAGGAGTTTGAGCATTTGGACGAGACCCTCCAGTTTTGCCAAGTGAATTATGGCGTTACATTTCCAATGTTCGCCAAGGTAGACGTCAAGGGAGAGCAGGCCTCCCCATTGTTTAAGCTTCTTACGGAAGAGAAGAAGGGACTGCTCGGATCAGAGGTCAAATGGAATTTCACGAAGTTTCTGATCAATCGCCAAGGCGAGGTCGTTGATCGCTACGCCCCTCAGACGGCGCCATCCAAAATTGCCAAGGACATTGAGAAGCTGCTGTAATAGAGATGATCTAGCACTTGCTGCCGATAACATCTTAATGCCAGCAAATATTTCAACAGCAAATGAGGCTGCACATGTACCCGAACAGGTATAAGTGCAGCCTCATTGTGTACTTATATTGGTGGATGAATCATTCTTGGGATCCGCTTCACGCTCAAGCCGTCCAGTAGGCTTCGAATCGCTTCAATGAACGAATAGCATCCAAGGTTAATAGGCCTTTCCACTCCTGCTTTGCCTCTTCCCAAGCTTCCTCATGCTGTCCCCAACTCCATACGGGATGCCATGCGCCATCTGCTTGCTGATTAGACGTCAAATGCTTCAAATTCGTTTGAATGTACTCTTGAAACTGAGAAAAATAACGTGAATCCTCATCCCTAACGATCTGAAGCGGAGTCAGAACATACTGCTTCCATTGGGAAGAATCCGTGGAAACACAGCTGCTAACCATCTCATCGACCTTCGGAAGCACTTGTGCCAGGTCTTCATCCGGCATGCGCTCGATCATTCGGAGCGCGCACAAGAGCTCATGGAATTCATTCAGCGGTGAACGCTCAAGCATGTATTGAACCGCATGCTCTGTAATCTTCTCACGAAATTCGAGCGGACCATGGGGAAATTCATAGAGGTACCCGACAATTTCAAGGTTCGGGTTCCCCCACCCGTCATACAGATCGCGATAATTCCACCAGGGAGCATGAGGGGCTTGATCAACATGATACGGAACGATCTCCCATCCTTGCTTGCCTGTATCGTACACATCAAGCAAATATCTTATCGCTTCAGCAACCATGGGATGCTCGGGATCTAGCTGCAGATCCGACATGATTTGAAGTGCTGTGGTCGTGGCGATCACAGAAGAATCCTTGAGGCGAATATCAGGCTCAAGGCCATGCCCGAAGCCGCCGTCCTTGTTCTGATAAGCACGCAAAGCGTCAAGCACAGCCTCCACACTCCCTGCTTCAAACTCCCACTCATACCTTGCTCGCTCAAGCGGTCTTGCTCCTTGCTTCATGTACGCAGCAGCCCGCTCCAAATGTGTATGTGCCATCATCATTTCCTCCTCCATATCTACTATCAATTGTTCATAAATTCATCACTTTTATTCCTTTTAGAGTGATGAAATTAACTTACTATTATTCAGTAACTATGATAAAATATATACAAACATGATGAAGAGGAGAATACATACATGAACACTCTTGAAACGGTAATAAAAGAACGCAGATCTGCGCTGAAATTCCTTCCGGAAGTTAAGATCAGCACAGAGGAACTAGACGAGATGTTCAATCTGGTCAAATATGCGCCGTCCTGCTTCAATCTTCAGCATACCCATTATATTGTAATTAATGAACCTGAGCTGCTGGACAAGGCATATGAAGCGTCCTACAAGCAATACAAGGTCAAGTCTGCTTCAGCGGCTATTCTCGTTCTTGGGGATACACAAGCTCACAAGGAAGCGGGCAGATTATACGAGGGAATGATGCATCTCGGAATTCTATCGAAGCAGGAATACGATCAAATGGTTGCAGATACGATAGAGTTCTACGAGCAGCGAGGGGATTCCTTCCTACATGATGAAGCGATTCGCAATGCCAGCTTATCTGCAATGCAGTTTATGCTGATTGCTCAAGACAAAGGCTGGAACACATGCCCCATGATCGGCTTTGATAGCGATCAGATGATGGAGCTCCTTCAAGTACCAGACCGCTATGTCCCGGCTATGCTGATCGCAATAGGCAAGGAGGATCAATCCAAGCTCCGCACAAGAGGATACCGCAAGCCTGTCCGTGAGTTCGTCAGCTATAACCACATCTAAGCGTAACAAGCTGTATTCAGCTGCGCTGTGAACTATCCCATAGAACTTTCTCCTTAAAAATATGTACACATGGCTGTTTCCAACCATTGGATAAAAGGGGAGCAGCCCATTAACACGTAAATAGCCCTCGATCTCCATATCAGTGGAGGTCGAGGGCCATTGCCATTGTTGTCAAAAATATGGGTTTCTTCTTCTAGGATTGCTATTATGGGCGAACATGAAGTTCAATGCGATTGCCCCATGGATCGATAATCGTCGGCACACCATTTGATTGATGAATGACTACCTGCTTGGACTCGAAGCGCTGGATAGTCTCCATAAGACTCGCTTCAGAGTCAAAAGCAAGGCTGTAAGCATACAAGCCCGTGCTGTCCGCTGGCGGCATCGCCGTTCCTGCCCATGTGTTCAGCCCGATATGATGATGGTAGCCACCTGCTGCCACAAACAAGGCTTGCTCACCATACACCGTCATAATGTCAAAGCCTAGACGTTCGACATAGAACGCCTCTGCCGAGGACAAATCGCTCACATGCAGATGAATATGGCCCATGATCGTTCCATTTGGCATCCCGTTCCACGTCTCATCTCCTGCTGCAGTGCGCAGCAAGTCCTCAACATCCAAAGCGATGGTTGTTCCAACTTCATCGACTCGCCCTTCCCACTGCTCTCTCGGACGATCCGCATAGATCTCGATGCCATTGCCTTCAGGATCCGCCAAGTACAACGCCTCGCTGAAGCCGTGATCAGAGGCTCCTTGCATCGGAGTTCTCGATTCTGCCAAATGCATCAGCGCACGCGCCAAGTCGGCTCGGCTCGGAAGCAGAATCGCAAAGTGGTACAAGCCGACCGTACGAGCAGGCTTCACAACATAGCTCGGCTGGTGCTCCAGTATAAGCAGCACATGGTCAGGAGCAACACCCAAATAGACGCGGCTGTCTTCCTGCTTCAACACCTCAAATCCAATTGTCTTCGTATAGAACTCCACCATACGATTCAAATCCTTCACCTTAAGATGCACATGACCAATCGCCGTGTTTGCATGGATGGATGGATTCATTTGCATAACCTCCCCTTCGAGATTCTCATATATTTGCAATCAGCAATTAATTAACAAAAACAAATTTAGTTACTTTATGTAAGTAAGTATATTACAGTAATTGATTGCTGTCAAACTTTTCTTTCACACTCTTCCACACTCCATTAATTTGGGAACAACAAGCTCTTGCTTTATAATAGGAAATGCTGCAATTGATATTCTCTGCAAAAGAAGGACTGTCCATTATGAAATCATCCAAACCACGGCCGAAGCGGCTTCGGTTCGCGTTCACCCGGGAAATGCTTCAGGTATGGAAGCATGCCCTGCAACCTTTTCTGCTGTTTGAACTGGTGTACAAATTATTAACGATCGTTGTATTCGTACCTGTGCTATCGATTCTGTTCAACAAAATTTTGGATTGGGGCAATCTGAATGCCCTCGCCAACTTTGATCTGCTGCGCTTTGTGTTCAGTAGATACGGACTAATCAGCATCGTCGTCATGGCGCCTATTGCCTTTTTGCTCATCTACACCGAATTCGCGGTGCTTATTTATATTGCTTATTATGGAACACTGGGTAAAACCGCCCGAGTACGCGCTGTGCTTCAGCAGGTACTGATCCGACTGCCCCGTGTATGGCGGTTCGGTACATTTGGCACGATCCTATACTTGCTGCTGTTGTTTCCTTTGCTTGATGTCGGCTTCGGGGCTTCGCTGCTGCCAGGCATCCAGATTCCTAACTTTATTACTGGCGAGCTGTTGAAGACTACGTCTGGAGCTGTCCTGCTGACAGCGGTCGGGATCATCATCTTAATCCTGAACCTAATCAGCATCTATGCGCTGCCCATTCTTGTGCTAGAACGGTCCAATCGCTTCTGGCCGGCGATGAAGAAAAGCGCACGGTTATTCTGGCGCAGCAAATGGAGCCTTATCAAGGTAATGATTGAATGGGGGCTCCTGATTGTCATTGCAGGCTTCTTGATCGTAGCCGTTATTGTCGGCGGTGTTCTCCTTATCGCTTATGAAAGCCTGAATGAAGGCTGGACCGGCTTCTTGTTGAGCACACTCGTCAGTATTGGCCTTTACGGCATATCCTTGCTGTTCACGCCGTTATTTATTTCCTTTGTCACCTGCTTGTATCGACGTTACAGCAATCCGCAGGACATTGATCCAAGCCTAAGAAAACTGGATCGGCAAGCCTCGCTGCGGGGACCAAGAAGCCGCCTCTTTATTCAGCGCAACAAAAGCAAGCTGGTCTCTTTTCTGCTCGTTGTTGTCGTAGCTGTCGCTTGGGGAATTACGACGGTATGGAATACGCTTGGCGAACTGCCTGATGAGTTCGTTATCATGGCGCATCGGGGAGATATCCGCTCAGGGGTGGAAAATACGATGGATGCCTTCGAAGGCGCAATACGAGCCGAGGCTGATCTTATCGAGCTTGATCTGCTTCAGACGAAGGATGGAAAGCTAGCTGTCATCCACGACACGAATTTGAAGCGGCTTGCAGGGCGGAATGTGAATGTATACGATCTGACATTGGAGGAGCTTACGAAGATCCCGCTTCGGGAAAATGGATTCGAGGGTTATGTCTCTTCGTTCGAGGGTGTTCTTCAGGCCATGCAGGGACGCATTCGCTTAAATGTAGAATTGAAGACTCATGGCTTCGAGGACGAACATTACGTAGAGACATTTGTGGATACCGTAAGGAAGCTCCATGCGGAACAGGATATCATTGTACAAAGCCTTGATTACGACATCGTGCAGAGAGTAAAAGAGCTCGCTCCTGAGCTTGAAGTGGGCTATGTCATTTTTGCCACGTTGGCGCCCAAGCTGCAATCGTTTCAAGCCGATTTCTTTGTCATTGAGGAGACCTTTGTCAACGCAGGGCGCATCGCCTCGGCCAAGCTTGCCGGAAGACCCTTGTATGTATGGACCGTCAATTCCACCGATGCTGTGCAGCATTTCTACACATTAGGTGTGGACGGGATCATTACCGACATTGCTTCAGATGCGAGACAGGTCATCAATGAATTGATGGACCCGATTATCAAAACAGATTTCTAACGATACGACTGATACGACACAAAAAAGCCTGCAGATGACCCCATGTGCTTTCTGTTCGCAACAAGGTCTTGATCCTGCAGGCTTCATTGTATCTTGTCCTTCCGCCTTCTATGCTGTTACTTGATAATGACATTGCCAAACGGAATGACCTCGCGCAGTACTCGCTTCACAATGCCATCGCCCTCCAGATCCTTCGCGAATTGGGCATCGCTCTTGCCTGTCTGCAGGAGCACATAACCCCTGCCCGTGATCTCCCAGTGATAATTCATGTATTGGCTCGCAAGCGTATTTCCATATACGCGCGGCTTCAGTACGGCGTTCTCAGGATAAGCCACCAGGCAGCCTACATCCACATAGGTCGGCTTGTCGGGATGGAGCTCCATAATATGAAGCGGTCCATTGGATACGATGCCAAGCACGCCGTCAGGCGAGCTGAATTTCATTTTGACTAATTCCCGGGTAATAACGGCATTCTTCAGGGTCTGGATTCGGCGCTCCACCTTCATTCCTTCTGTATAGAACAAGATATGCTTCCACTCGAACAGCAGGTCCGTCCCTTCTGTGATCGGCAGCATCTGAATGCAGAACCCTGCCGGCAGCCCAAGCAAGAATGAAGCAGGCCCTGCAATTCTTGATTGGATAAACTTCCGCTTGCGATACATCCCCGCAATGTCCATAAAGTGATCCTCGCGCTGCTCGGATTGCCCTTGGAAGCTGACAATTTGCTGAGGATGCAGCACGTATACCGCCTCCTGCTCTTCCAACTGAACGGTGACGGCCTGTGACATCACAGTCTGCTGATCACTTACAATATGCAAAGCCTCTCACCCCCATAATCCTATTCATTGAAGCATCTCTTTGTCTATAGGCGCTTCCGCTGCCACACCAGTACTCTCATTACACGAGTTAAAATAAAGTACAGCACTAATAAGCCGATTGCGACCATGACCACTGTAACAATGCGCTTCGTCTGCTGCCGCTGCAGCTGATCCCTCTCTTCAAGCAGCATCAGCCTGTCCGCCATCTCCTTGTTATACTTCTGCAGCTCCGAATTCTGCTCAAGCAGCTGGTCATTCTGAGCCCTGAGCATATCCGTCTCCGTGCGGAATTTGTCCGTCATCTCGTTATATTTATCTTGTGTTTCCTGCAGCGAACGCTCCATTTGCTCATATTTGCCCTTTAGCTTATCGAATTCCGAAGGAATCTCCGACACACCCGTCACCCAATCCCAAAAGCCTGCCTGAACATGTGAAGGAGCACCAAGGCCCAAGACGAACATAAGCGGTATCAGCAGCAGCAGCTGAAGCGGTCTCATTCGTTGATTAGGCTTCATCCATCATCCTCCTCGGTCCCAACTTGTCTTCTATCTATCAAATCATCCGTGTATCGATTTTGTTGTAAAAGTTCTCATTTTGTCCTATCGTAACATGTTTTCCTTCTACAATACGATAATTGTCGATTATTGGTTGCATTTCTGCAAAATAATTAGCGCTGTCCGCAGCTGAACCATATCATATCCCTCACATGCGGAAGCCTCTATTGAAGCGATTCAGAGAGGAACCACTGGGTTTAGAGGTAGACGGCACGGCATCATGACTATTTTTGTCGCTAAATAGAAGGCTGGTTTCGTCTTTGGCAGAGCTGGCTTATTCACTTTATACGGACAAAAAAAGACCAAAGGGACACACCAAGCTTCATGCTTGGATGCTCTACCTTTGGTCTTTATGTTTATATTTATATGATCATGCATTCACTAATTGGAGCAGCCTTCTTCATGACTGGCTAGTCAATAGCCGTCACCAAGCTATTGCTTCCACTGCTCAAGCATGCCTTTAAGCGAATCGGCTTGAAGCCCCACATCATTAGAAGCAAGTCGAATATCCTCCAGCCATTGGGTAAGCTCCTCTACGTCCTGCATGAGCTCCTCACCCTGAAGCTGATTCTGTTCAATACGATGCTGAATGTGGCCAAAGAAATGATTCGCTTTTCCAGTCTCGCCCGTGCTGTCTACAATCTGTCCATTCACCTCGTGAATAATGGCGTGAATGCTGTCGATCTTTTCATTCGTCTTCTCGATAAGATTGTGAATAACCCCTGAGGAATTATTCGTTTGCTCCGCCATTCGCCGTACTTCCTTCGCAACGACAGCGAAGCCTTTGCCCATCTCCCCCGCATGAGCCGCCTCAATCGTTGCATTCAAGGCCAAGAGCTGCGTCTGCTCAGAGATTCCTTTTACAATCGTCATAATCTCTTGAATCTCTTGGGATATCGCGATCAGCTCTCCCATGCGCTTCATCGCCTCATTCATAGAAGACGCGATATGATCCATCTGGTCCTGCTGAGCATGCAGCATATGACTGCCATCTTGCGAGAGGTGAGCCACCTCCGTAAAGGATTCTCGGCTGCTGCGAACCTTGTTGAACATCTGATCGGATCGATTCAATAGTTCATTCAGAGCCCTCATCGTCTCCGAGGTGCTTATCGTGAGCTGCTTGCTTGCTTCGGATATCACATGCTGCACGCTTTGCTTCTGTTGATCTGCATCTGCGCGAATGCGGTCATTCTCTGCCTCATAGGCTTCGAGTACAAGCTGCTGCTCCAGATTCAATACCCGCTTCAAGGCATCCATGATCTGATGCACCTCTGATTCTGGCAGCTCCAAGCTGTGAACGAGCTTCGTAATAGACTGGCTTAGCAGCTCGAACGAAGCAATGTACCACTTCGTCGGCAAATCAATGCGGACATGGATATGCGCAACAATTCTACGTCGTTTAATATATTCTTCATCAAGTCGGCCTTCAAACATCTGGAGCAGATGGGGCCTTAACGTTTGCTTCAATCTCTCTGTATGACTGTGATGGGCAATAATCGCCTTCAAATCCGCCTGCTTTTCTACCATCTCATAAAAAAAGTCGATCGTCTTATTTATGCTCTCTTCCGCATAAGGCTTCAATCTTGCTAACACAGCAAGATCAAGTGGTGTCATTCCGATCATATCTAGCTGTTCTTGAATCGCATTCGAGACTTGAATATATCCTTCAGCGACTGTTACGCCGCTAAGCAAAGATACTTTTTTCTTGCGAATTCCTGCTAACACTGTCATTCCCCCCGGATGCGCTCTTCTATCACAGATGAGCGTGTACAACGTCTACTCGTTCCACTTCTATTATTGATCTATCGCGATCATAACACGGTTGAGCAAATATGGGTATATCTCCCATGTAAGATATTTCATTATATCGTCTAAATTCTTCTCTTTTTGTAGATAATTGTTCAATTTTTCGTACAATATGCTTATTTTTCTTCGATTTATTTATTTTTTACTCTTTTACTCGAAGCAAATAGCCATTTGGGTTAAATGTAAGATGAAACTTGTGCTTGGTTGGATCAATCTCAAACTTGTCATTCTCTCCTAAAAACTGATAAACAGCCTCCATCGGGCCTGGCAGCAGCTGCGGAGCCACCGGATGTCCAATAATCGTGTCTTCCACAATCAGATAGCTTCCTACCGAGACAAGCTGATGATAGAGCTTCATCTCCTGATAGACATGCTTCTTAGAATGATCCGAATCCAAGATGACAAGCACCTTCTCCTCTGGTGCAATGCTGCTTCTAACCCTAATAAAGGTCTCTTCCGAAGCTGAATTCCCAATAAGATAGGTGATTCGATCATGCTGAGGAGGCTTCCGATCCTGAATGTCCACACTTATGATTCTGCCATGCTTCAGCAAGTCACAGATGCTAGCCAGAAACAGCGTGCTTCCACCTTCATTCGTCCCGCACTCCACAATCACATCCGGCTTCAACTGGAATAGGATCTCCTGATACAAGATCATATCTAGCGGGCACTTCAACACGCGATGACCAAGCCAGTAGGTATCGCCCCACACCCCACTGTTATAATAGTGAAGATAGAAAGGCGTTATAAAGTCGTTATGCATAAAGGCAGCTCTCCCTTCTATGATAGGAACCACTCTGTACAGCAGCAAATTGATAGGGTCCCGTTCTTCATAGTAAATGCAAGAAGAGCTTTGCTTGCTTGGGAAAAATTCTGGATCAAGCGTTCATCATGCGAATGACAATACCTCTATTCCTAATCATGATAGAGCCACTCCAAAGCTTCAGGCAGTCGACGAATAAAAGCTGAGGGCCGATGCCTGCCATGCTCATCCCTCACAAGAATGATCTGATCATCAGGAACGCCCGATGCCTTTATTTGCTTGAAGGCAGCTTCTGTGAGACGGAGAAGCTCTTGGTCCTGATATGAAGAGGACCTGCTCTCTTGAAGTCCTATATCCATGTAAATGCGCATCTGGCTATCAAGCTGATGCCTATTCATATAATCCATGAATCCTTCAAACCAGATCGATGTCGATAAACAGCCGATTCTGCTGTAAATGCTCGGATGCGTGTACGCCGCATACAAGGAAATTAACGCACCTAGCGACGCACCTACCAAGGCGGTATGCTCCCTTTCAGGCTTGGTCCGATAATGGCTGTCCACGTAAGGCTTTATGAGCTTAGACAACTTCTCCAGATACCTGTCGCCTTGACCGCCAAATGCATGTCGGCTGTACCTGGATGCATGAGCTGGTACCGGCCAAGGAGAATAGTCATTTAGACGATGGCATGGCTCCACGCCTACCAGCATAAGCTCTGGCAGCTTGCATGAGCCCATCATCCTCTCCAATCGTGGAAGGACATCACTGCGATCGGGAGCAAATAGATCGCCTCCATCCTGGAAATAGACAACGGGATAGGTGTCAAGCGTCTTCTCATAGGAAGGAGGGAGATAGACCGTTAGACGACGGCCATCCACCTTTTCTTCTCGCAGCTGTCCTTTAAACTTGTTCACATGCTCCCCTCCCATTTCATCCAGCATCTTCTGCTTGAGTCTTCAGACCCAACATCTTCAAGCTCACCCAGCTGGTCGATCTCTTCGTTCTTCCTTTACGATTGCATGCTTATGTGATGTTTTCTCATTGAATGACAAGCTTGATAGCCTGCTTTCTTGCGGAAGAAGCGCTTTGCTTTACTATGATAGACTTCAAAGCCGAGTCGTTCATACAGTCGGATGGCCTCGTGATTCGTATCGAACACCTCAAGAATAAACTCCTTCTTGTGTACAGCGTGCAGGATATGATTGATTAGGGCTGTCGCTACCCCCTTGCCTCTTGCATCCTCTGCTGTCGTTAACGATTCAATATAGCACTGCTCCGCTGCCAGCGTCTGAGAACGATCCATCAGCATAAACATCACACTTCCACGCAGCCAGCCAAGCTCTCTGATCATGACCTTTCGATCATAAAGGTGAACACGCCCTTGCTGCGTCGCATAGCCAACAACACCGACAACCTCTTCATGATGCAGACATACGAGCACATGCTCTGGTGAAAAGGTGTCCATAAAAAGCCGGATAAGCTTGTCTCTATCTTTCGTCAGCGCTTTCAGATAAAGATAGAATCCATCGACAAAAACAATGGCCGCCTGCCGCTGTTGCGATTTACTTAAGTCTGCGAAGGTTTTAATGATATAGGAATTCATCTTAAGCCTCCTATTCTGTTATTTCATCCGCTCACACTCGAGACGTCTATGCTGGCTTCCTCGTCATGAATCTCGTTCACCTAGAATAATGGGTTACCTTATTCTACCTCAATTTAGTGATGGATTCCCGTGTTTTTTGGCTGATTGGATTGACTCCCAAGGATTCATTCAGTACTAAAATAATTTTTGCATCAATGCTTTCTAAAATCAAATTTTTTAAATATAAATGAAAGGGATTTAACTTCAATGAAGGAGGAATGATTGTGAAACAGTCTCATGCTTTAACTTTCCGATCCTATGCAAAAAGGGGGGGGTTGTTATGTATTGTGGTCAGCTTCATTGTATCGATGGGTTGGCCCCTAAGAGAAGCCAGCGCTCAGTCCGCAGCACCGCCCTACAAATCTGTCGGCTATTTCATTGAATGGGCTATCTATGATCAGGATTATCAAGTTGAGGATATCGATGGCAGTCAGCTGACTCACCTGAACTATGCCTTTGCGGATATTTGTTGGAACGGACGGCATGGCAATGCCTCCAATGCACCAGACAATCCGAATAAGCAAACTTGGCCCTGCAAAGACAGCGGCGTACCTACTCAGACAGGCAATGTACCTAATGGCGCTATTGTTCTAGGCGACCCTTGGGCCGATGTGAATCACGATGATGGCATCCCGCTTGAATGGGAGGATTGCTCCAAAGGATTGTGCGGCAACTTCTATAAGCTAAGGCAGCTCAAGGCACAGTATCCTCATCTTCAAACACTGCTGTCAATTGGAGGCTGGACATGGTCTAATCGCTTCTCCGATGTAGCGGCAGATCCTGCTGCTCGTCAGAACTTTGCCCAATCTGCAGTCCATGTCATTCGAACATACGGCTTCGACGGCATCGATATTGATTGGGAATATCCTGTTGAAGGGGGATTAACGGGCAATAGCGAGCGTCCTGAAGATAAGCAGAACTTCACCCTCTTGCTGCAGGCTGTCCGCACGAAGCTGAACCAAGCAGGCGCTGAGGATGGGCGCAGCTATCTGCTGACGATTGCTACAAGGGCTAATGAATCTTACCTGGAAACGACAGAGATTGTGCAGGTCGCCAGCCTCGTTGATTGGATGAATGTGATGACCTATGACTTTCACGGCGATTGGGAGAACAGCACAAACCATAATGCCCCGCTCGATCAGGACCCTCTAGCTCCAACAACGACTCCTGGTTTTTATACGGATTATGCCATTACTGCCTATAAACAGGCTGGAGTACCAAGCAGCAAGCTTGTACTGGGCATTCCTTTTTATGGCCGAGGCTGGAAAAATTGTGCGGCTGGTCCTAATCAAGACGGGCAGTATCAATCCTGTACACCAGATTGGAATGGCGATGTAGCAGCACGCGGCACATGGGATAATTATGAGACGGGCTCCACGGGCATGTTCGATTATGGCGACTTAACCGCCAATATGGTCAATAAAAATGGCTTCACAAGGTATTGGAACGATGCCGCCAAAGTTCCGTACCTGTACCAACCAAGCACCGGAACCTTTATTAGTTATGAAGACCTGCAATCCATCAGCTACAAGACGTCTTATATCAAAAACCAAGGGCTTGGCGGTGCGATGTATTGGGATATCAGCATGGACTGTCGAACAAGTCCGAAATATCAATGCAGTGGCGATACACTGCTCGGTCGCGTCGCGCAAGATCTGAATATAACCGCTCCGCCCGTTGATAAACTCCCTCCCACAACACCAGCCAACGTCGTCGTTAGCGATACGGCCAGCACATCCGCCAAGCTGACATGGACACCTTCACAGGATAATGTCGGTGTTGTCGGCTATGACGTGTATCTGGGGAATGCCCTCTACAATACGGCCAGCACTCATTCGATCACCTTAACAGGATTGACAGCCGACACAAACTACACAGCATCCGTAGTAGCAAGGGATGCTGCTGGCAACATCTCGACACCCAGCGCTCCTGTTACGTTCAACACCCTTCCAGCATCTGCCGACACCACTCCGCCGACGACACCCGCTAATCTCAGCTCAACTTCCCACACGGATACAACGATCTCGCTTAGCTGGAACGCATCTACTGATAATGTGGGTGTCACCAGCTATCCGATTTATGTTAACGGCGCCCTTTCTGCTTCTCCATCTGGATCAAGCACAACCTTTACCCTAACGGGGCTCACCAAGGAAACGGCCTATTCAATCCAGATTGCAGCAGCAGACGCAGCGGGCAATCAATCGCCTTTAAGCACAGCGATCCAAGTGACGACCGACGCCGCTCCTAGCGGGCCGCTTGCATGGGCGCTTAATACCGCATATTCGGTTGGCCAAGAGGTAAGCTATAACGGAGACGTCTATACCTGCCGTATTGCCCATACCTCACTTACTGGCTGGGAGCCTCCAGCAGTACCCGCTCTTTGGGTTAAGAAGTAGGACAATGAAGAATAACAACACTCCGCTGTGCTGCACAACAGAGCGAAAAGCATAAAAAGGAGTGGCGCGGAGCGATCTATCCAAGATCACCCGGCCACTCCTTATGATTAAAGAAGATATATATGGAGCGCAGATTTAAGACGTCTGTGAACCGACCTTTTCAAAAGCATTTAAGAAAGCTTCAACAGGCTGAGCCCCTGACAATGCATACTTATCGTTGATGATAAAGAAAGGCACCCCTTGAATGCCCACACGACGGGCAAATTCAAGATCCTCCTTAACAGCCTCAGTACCTTCGCCTGCTTCTAGGCGAGCGCGAGTATCTGCACGTTCCATGCCTGCCTGCTCGGCTACATCCAAGATAACATCCATGTCATACACATCAAGCGCCTTTGTAAAATAAGCCTCATACAAGCCATCGAGCACCGTCAGCTTCTGCTCCGCTGGTGCAAGCTTGATTAATTGATGGCTGCGCAGGGTGTTTGGCATATGATCCACGTGGTTGAAGTCAAAGTGCAAGCCGCATTGTGCTCCCGCTTCACATACACGATCCGTCATTTGCTTCACCATGCCGGGATTGCCGAATTTCTCGAAGTACTTAGCGAGCTTTACACCTTCAGCCGGCATATTCGGGTCCAATTGATAGGCGTGAATGTTAACCTCCACGGCTTCCCCGCTCCATTGCTCCATCGCTTGGAACAAATGCTGCTTGCCGATGCGGCACCACGGACATACGATATCAACGAATAGATCTATCTTCATCTTAAAAACAACCTCCTTGAATGACACCTGTTATTCAATGATGAAATCAGTATAGCACAAATACTTACTAAATGTAAGTATATTTTTAAAAGTTACTATTCAGAGGGATTCGAGCGATGCTCTCGTAAATACCTAATACTCCTATTCCATGTGCACACATACTTATAATGCCCGGCAAGGATACTCTATATATACCTGCCGGGCATTGCTTTCTTATGATGTATTCACCTTGTTGTCCATAATCCCTGCAGGGTTAAGGGATGAATCGTTCTCCTGCTTGAGGTGCGATCTGAGCTTTATGGGTACGTGAAGCTTCCTCAATGTCGCCAAATGCCCAGTAGCTTGTCGGCACATCCGTCCAAGTTGGCTCGGCAACCTCAAGCAGCGGTCCCCGCTTTATCAATCGATTGAGCATCTTCAAAATTTCAGCACGGCTAACATTCGCATTCGGGCGGAACGCTCCATTGTCATAGCCTTCCATTGCCCCAGCTTCGGCAAGAGCTGCGATCTCCTTCGCCGCCCAGTGCCCCTTCACATCCGGATAAGCGGCTTCTCCTGATGATGCAAGCTTCATCCAGCGAGCAGCTGTCACTGCAAACTCTGCTCTGCTTAGCGGACGATCAGGCTCAAAGTAATTCTTATCCATCCCTTTCATGATGCCTCTAGCCTTAAGTTCCTCAATCGCCTCGTAGGCCCAATGGTGGGAAGGCACATCCATAAAGCTTGCTTGTTGCTTCAAGGAAGCATGTCCCAAGTCCTCCTTGATCAATCGCCAGAGGACAGATGCCAGCTCAGCTCGTGTGATTCCTTTTTCAGGTCGAAATGTGCCGTCCTTGTAGCCTCTTATGTAGGATTCATGTTCGATCACGACAGGCTTTGGCTCTTCTTGATTAGGAAGCTCGAGGATTGGGCCAGGATATCCGCCGCTTTCCTTTTGCTTGCGAATGACTTCAAGTCGATACATCGTTTGCGTACTGCCATCCTGCGCAGTCACCATAAGAAGAATCATATTCTTCCCAACCTGAAGCGGGGCAATATAGCCGTTTGTTAAGGGTTGATACGTTGCTCCTGTAACAGTCAATGATGCTGACGGCGAATAGACAAGATCCGTCACGGACAGCTGCTCGATGCTATAATCCACCTGCATGCTGTATTCGGTGATCTCGCTTGAGAAATGAGGCTTAAGCCGACTTGGTGCAACCGCCATATGCAGCAGCTTGGCTTCATGGCTTGGAGCACTTCGAACGAGAATTGTGTATGCTTTTCTCGTGATGCCATCATGCGCAAGCACTTCCACCTTAATCGCATTCTGCCCAACCTTAACAGGGATAGGTGCCGAGGATGTTCCAGATTGTACCAACGCTCCATTTATGAACAACGTTGAACGGCTGTCGTAGACATCTGCTGTAACCGTCACATGGTATACATCATGACTCACCGAAGCCTCATATTCTGTGATCTCTCTAGCAAACACAGGGCTTAGCACACCCTCCGCTATCGACAATTGACGCAAATCCGCATTAACCTCGTCAACGACCTTCAAGGAAGCATTGCTGTGAACGCCATTAATGCCCTCTACCTTCACTTGGATATAATAATCCCCCCATTCAAGCTCTCCGGGAATAGACAACGGGACAGCTGCTTGATTAACAGCGATGACATCCTCACCTGTTACGGTCTGTGGCAAAGAAGATTTGTTTGCATCAAGCAATTCGACTTGCACCTTGGCCCCATCGGGAGCATTGGCCGTATTGATCTCGACCGTGACAATCTGAGGTATCCCCTTGCTTACTTGAGCTGGTAAAGGCGTAACTTTCGTTATGACAGGTATGTTTTGATCAATTATCGTAGTGACAGAAGCGCTGTTCTTGATTGCGCTGTCACTTTTGGATACGGCATTGAGCGTAATCGTGTCACTGCCTGCAGCTCCAGGGGGAATGACAACATCAACGGTCACATTTTTAATTGCCCCGTCTTTGGCAGCATCAATGATGGCGCCTTCTCGAATGCCCGTCTGATAGCCGTGGGCCGATACTGCCTGAACCTCGAACTGATCATCTACAGCTTGGAAGTTCTGCAGCTTGAACAAATAAGATACGGTACTGTCCGGCGCTGTCGTTTGTGAAGGAGGCGCGATAACTTGAAGCACGCCGGCCGGAGTCCATGTCTCCGTCGATTCAATCACCCAGGTTTCGTGAGGTGCTAGAGAAGCGCGATTCCACTGGAGATGGTAGCCTGCATCTGCATAATTCGCTTCCACCGTATTCGGCAAATTCCCTTGAGATGCTGCTTGAATGCCTACGCCATAATGACCGCCAAAGTATCGGTCCGCAGGCGAGGTATTCTTTCCTGCAAAGCCCATTACACCAAATTGATTCATATTGCTGTTGATGAGATAGACCATATTCAGCAGAGGGTCCCAGTAGCTTCTAGCGCTGTCTTCCCCGCCGAATAAGGTATCCCCTCCGTGAATCAGCCTTAGATTAGAATACGTCTTGTCAGACGATTTGTTGTGAATCGTCCACCGCTTCTCATAGTAACTCTCATTTCCAGAGTAGTTGATCGCCAGCTTCAGCTCCACATTACCCTGATCGAGCGCCCACGTCATTTCCAGCATCTCAGCATTCGGCTGTGACAGCGTGCCTTCGCCCAGCAGTTGATGCACGACTCCCTGCATATTCTCCCCTCCTGCTGTTGGGGTATAATACCGGGTGGTTGTATCACTTTCACTCAAAAACAGATTCGTTGCCATCGTAGAAAAATGCTGGCGCTGATATTGTGTTGTGCCGTGCACTTGCTGCCATAAATATGCCGTCACTTCTCCGTGACTGTTAAGCTCAACTGTTAATGGATCTTGCTTTCCATCTGTTAGCTTGCCGCCAATATAAGAAACACCTTGATTGGCTGACGCTTGAGGTGCGAAAGCAGACATGATCCATGTACTGCACAGCATAAAGATGATCATCCAGCGTCCGTATTTTCTGCTCTTATGTTTGCTCATTGTCAAAGTCACGTACCCCTTTATTGTTAAATAGAAATGCATCCCCCATGAATCTAGTGCTTGAGAACTATATTATTGCAGGGCACTGAAAAAACGCTGAAAACTCATTTTTTAATCCATCCCTTTATGACAAAAAGGCCGCTGCGAATTTCTCGCAGCAGCCTCTTATACCCCTCAACTAAACGCTGTAATCGTCGTTACATCCCTATCGTCAACCCTATTCTGATTCACTTTTTATTGTTCCAATATATCTTCCATTTGCTCATACCAGGCTTCAGGCAGCGGTTCTCCCCATTCCCGCTCGTACTGCTCGATATAGTCTAGAATGAATTGCTTCGCCCGCCCTTTCTCTTGTGCTTCCATATAGATCTCGGCAATGCGCAAAGCATAATGCTCATTCCATGGGTCAAGCGTCAGCAGTCGGCGGGCATTCGCTAATGCCATTCGGCCATCTCCATGCTTGCGGTAATAATCGATCTTATCCTCCATCAGCCATAGGAATCGATCCCTTAGCTCTTCTCGGTACGAGAGCATCCACATGCTGTCCAATCCTTCACACCAATCCCCTTGGTAGAGCAAGGTTTGTTCCTCGATGGCTTCAATTCCTGCTCGCTTGGACACTCCATGAACAAAGGCTTCACGGTCTTGCCAGACCTCTCTTAACTGCAGCCTGTACATACGATCACTGTATTTAATCTGAATGTACTCCTGAAGGTCCAGCTCCTGAACCGCACGTCGAATTTGATAAACACAGGTATGCACATAAGCTTTTCCCTTGCTAGGCTCTGAATGAGGGAATACGTCTTCTATCATTTGTTCCAGACTTACCTCGCCTTTGTACAGCAAATACGCAAACAGCTCCTTAACCTTTGCGGTATGCCACTTCATTTCACCATTTGCGCTCTGTATCCTCAATCTACCGAGGCAATAGATACGGGGATAAGGGTGCTCTTCTCCGACCTCCGGACTTAAATGCGGATCTCTACTCTTATCTAACCCCACTCCATCTTTCGACGAAGGAGGCACACAATGGTTATCCTCCTTGCTCTCTCCCTGTTCCCGATTAGCCAATCTAGTAAACGCATAACGCCGATGAATGCGACTCAGCGTCTGACTCAGCCGCTCCTGCTTCACTGGCTTCAGAATATAATCCACTGCGCTAAGCTCAAACGCCTGCAGGGCATATTGATGATAAGCCGTTACAAAGACAACCTCACTTCTTAGCGAGGCTTGCAGCAGGCGATTAGCGAACTCCAGTCCATGAATACCAGGCATTTGAATGTCCAGAAAGATAATATCCGGCTGATGCAATACCGCCCATTCCAATGCCTGCTCCGCGTGAGAAAACAACGTCACTTCTTCCACAAGCTCTTCTTGTTGAAGCAGATCTTTCATTCGATCCAATGCAGGCAGCTCGTCATCAACCACTAAGATCCGGTAGGTCATGTCACTTGTTCTCCTTTCCTGCACGTATAAACATGCTCACCTTTGTTCCTCCGCCATCTCTTCGCTCTATCTGAAGGGTAGTGCCGTATAAGCTTCTTAGACGGCGATTAATATTATCGAGGCCAATTCCTTTACGAGACCTGTCAGGCATGGCATATGCAGCAGTGCTGTTTAGATGATGAAGATGCTCAAGTGAAATGCCGACACCATCATCTGCCACCATGATTTCTATCCAGTCCTTGGAACGCCGCGAAGAAATCATGACCGTACCGCCTTCCACCTTCTCCATTAAGCCATGACGAACGGCATTCTCTACAATTGGCTGCAGGAGCAGCGCAGGAATATCGAACTCCTTAGCTTCAAGATCATACTTGACCTGAAGCCGTTCGCCAAAGCGTGCTCGCTCTAGCGACAAATACGCTTCAATTAACTGCAATTCATCTGAAAATGGAACTTCGGCATCATGATTGTCGAAGTCAAAGCTGCCTCTCAAGAAATCACTTAGATGATACAAAAGCTTCCTTGTTTCCTCAGGGTCCCGCTTGCTCATCCACAATATTGTATTGATGGCATTGAACAAAAAGTGCGGCTTGATCTGCGCTCTCAGCATATCACGCTCCGAGTGGACAAGCTTTGCTGCTGTTGCCTTCAACTCTACCAATGTGCGAACCCTTCCTCTTAGGTCTGTCCAGTCATAAGGCTTGTGAATAAAATCATTCGCCCCAGACTCAAAGCCGAGCTTGTTTAATTGAAAGTTGGCGCCTGCTGTAGCCATCAGGACCGGCAGCTCCAAGGAATGATAGGATTGGCGGATCAAGCGGCACAGCTCAAAGCCTGACATCTTCGGCATCATCACGTCCATAATGCACAAATTATAAGGATTGCCATGCTTCAGCAGCTCAAGCGCCGCCTCTCCTGAAGTCACCGCATCACAGGTATAGCCATCTAGCGTCAGCAGGTTCTTGAGCGCCTTCAAGCCGGGGTAACTGTCATCAACAAGCAGTACATGGCCTTGATAGGCTGCAGCTGTGCGAGAGGTTGCAGCTTCTTCATCGAGGCGCTCTCTTTCCTTGCCAGCCGCAATATCTCTAACCATTAGAGTCTCCATTGTGCTGTTCATGAGAGCTGCCTCTTCTTGGTTAGAGCGACTCGCTGCTGGCAAGGTGAAGGTAAAGGTGCTTCCAGCACCAAGCACGGAACGAACCCTCATATCTCCGCCTTGCCTTTCAACCAGCTGCTTGGCTATTGGCAAACCAATTCCGATTCCTGAGGTGTCTGTATAAGACGAACGCTCCACCTGCTTGTATTCCGTAAAGATGGAATTCCATTGATCTTCTGCAATCCCTACTCCCGTATCGATCACACTTACCGCCTCGTAGCCTTCCCTATGCTCACACACGATGTGAATCGACCCAGCTTCTGTATGTTTTAGCGCATTGTCCAATAAATTGTACAGAATCTGTGAGAGCCGATTCTCATCTCCAACCACAAAGTGCTCATCAGCCCTTACTTCATTCATAATCTGCAGCTCTTGCTTCATATTCAAATGCCGGAAGATATCGACGATGACAGATACGACAGGGTAAATATCGATCGCCTTTGGATAGAGGCGTATGCGTTCATTCTTCAGCTGTTCAGCATCCAATATATCCTTGACTAGATGACTCAGCCGATGAGCAGTGCTGTTGACTAACTTGAGATCGGACTCTTGTGCTGCATTTAATCGGCCCCCTGCCCCCTCAATCATCGACTGACTTATATTCATAATGGCATTCAGCGGCGTCTTAAGCTCATGTGACGTTCGAACAAGGAACTGCTCCTGCTCTTTCATTTTGTTCATTAATTGCTGAGACAGCTGCTTAATCTGTTCATAGGCATTCGAGAAGCGGCTGGAGAAAAATAAGCCTTGCGCCAACACGAACACCAAAATGCCAATCGGCGGTATATTATTGTAATAGCCGATCCAGCCTGCTTTGGCCACCATCATGACAATCACCTGCATGGCCGCCAGCACACTGATGAGGATGTAGAATGAACCCTCCATGCCAGCCTGAACGGCCCGCAAGGAGATGAGGATTATATAAGCGAGGCCAAATAGATTAACAAGCAATAAGGCATACATGAACTGAGTATAGAAGGCCGTCGGTACAATGATAAGAAACAGGGCAATGCCTGCCGTATAATAACTTAATGCCCGTACAAGCCAAGCAGAAGCATAAGGCTTCAATTGGGTGTAGATATGAATGAGAAAGAAATAGCTGACCCCCATGCTGGACAGCATCTGAATCTTCACAAAGACCTCATTGGGAAGATGGGGAAGCCACTCCATGAGCAGCTTCTCGCCATGACTGGCAAAATAAACAACACCGAACAGGCAGAATAGTGGAAAATAGATCGGTGAACGGCCATCTCTGCGATGAATATGCTCTCCAAAGAAATATAAGCCCATGAACAGCAAGCAGGAAATCAATATGATATCAAAGAAGCCCTGTCTCTTTTCATAATGATGAATCGACTCGGGGGAACCGATATAGATGGCCTCAGAAATTCCTCGGTTCGCATTAAAATCAAAATTGGATACTTGGAGAAGCAGCTCGACTTCGTCCGATGCAGCCGAAAAATATACCGTGTAGGGCTGGTTATAGGACTCGGCTTCTTTGAAAGTTGCTCCGACCTTTCCTCTTTGTCCCACAAGCTTCCCATCAACAAACACCTGACTGGCCGTTTTGACATTAACCAAGCGAATCGCATAGTTTGAGACTTTTTCAGGCAGCTTCAGCTTAAGCTTATATGTGGCATATTGGACCTTATTATGAAAAAGAGGCCAATTGCTAGTGTTCCATCTGTGAGGCACATCGACATACGTGCTCCCGATGGATGCATTAGGCTCTGCTCTTTCCGTGTATAGGAATTGATTCGGATAGAACTGCCAACGCCCCTCCAGTGCAATCGGCTCCTTTTTATCAAAGGAACAGCGAGACAAATCAACTCCTCCCTGCTGCCCGATCGCGCAAGGCGGCGGGCAGGAATCCAGAAGAGGCAGGCCATACAGCAGCAATAGCAATGCTGCCCATAAGCAGATGGCTAGAAGCGGCCGTCGATATTGTTTTAGTATCGATAACATTGCGTTCATCCTTCAGTACATGATATGGAGTACAGGAATATATTACCGAACGAATGCCTGCAATCACAAGTGAGGAAATAATGGACATGCAAAGAAGCGATGACAGCATGGTCATGCTCCCTTCCGGAAACATTACGATGCCATCATCGCTAACAAGGACAACACTCTTATAATTTGATCTCCATGCCTTCTCGTGCCAATCGGAAACCACGCTCTATTACAAGCTTCACAAACGGATCATCAGGATCAAGCACGGGATTCGAATGATTAAAGTGAGTAAAGTAAATGTCGGTCTCGCTCGTGAGACGCTGCAATCGATCCATCGTCTCTGTCATCACAGGATGTGGAATCTCTTTGTAGTTGCGCCCCATTCGTTCAATCTCTTCTATAGAATGGAAGGTCCCATCTAATAAACAAACATCCGCTTTCTTCGCCATGTCATAAATATCACGGTCCCAATCATGCCAGCGATCAATATCAGGGATGTACAGCAGCTTGCGCGATGGACCTTCAATCCAGAACCCAAACGTCTCAGAGAATTCGTTGCGATGCGGAACCTCCACTGGCATGATGCGGACCTGCTCTGGCAGCTCTAGTTCCTGCTCATTCTCCGCTAGCTGCGGCTTGATATTGCCCAGTTCGACCAACTGCTTCCATGGAGCATGATTCTCAAGCATATGCTTCATCTTGGTGCCGCAGAAGACGGGAGTCCCCTTCGCGCCGATCGCTTCTTTGCCCAAGTACATGAGCCCTGGGTAGTGACCGATGTGTGCATGAGTGAGCCAGATGCTATCCATCAGCTTGCCGATCCGCTCATACTTGAGTTGAACCATCGCCAGCTGTTCTCTGAAGTCAGGCGTGGCATCAATAAGATGCCACTGATTAGCTGTAACAACAGCCAAGGAAGCAGCAAATCGGCGCCGCTCAGGCTGCTCCATCGCAGCCTTGCAATGATCGCAGAAGCAATTGGGATGAGGAACGCCTGCATCCTGCGCTGTTCCGATGATGCTAACGATAACGTTGTCCATGATGATGTCCTCTCCTTTACTCGCTCACTGGCTCATCTGTTTTGCTGTAATCTTTCTTCGCAATCGTCCACCCTGTTAGGCCATACACAATGTTAATGAGGGGAACCAAGAAGGCAAAGAAAATGTATGGGATAAATTCAACAGCATCAATGCCAAGCATATTGGAAGCAAATACTGCCGGAACTCCCCATGGCACCAAGGTGATGCCCACCGTACCCGCCGCTTCGACGCAGCGAGATAAATTTTTAGTATCGAGATTCATGTCTTTGTACGTTTGGACAAAGGTTCTTGTCGGCAATATGATAGCCAAGAATTGAGCGCCGCTTGCAAAAGCCACCAGGAATGTTGATGCAATGGTGGTTGCAATCAACGAGCTTGAGCTCTTGATCCGATGAACAATCGGACGGACAAGCGCCTCGAAGATCTTCGTTCCTTCCAATAAGCCTCCTAGCGCAGTTGCAATGGTCAACAACCCAATCGTATTCAGCATCGATACAATGCCGCCGCGGTTTAAGAGGGAATCAACGGATGGAATCCCCGATTCGATATGAAAGCCATTGGTCATCGTATTCACCATGCCGGTTACCGTCTCCCCTTGAATCAAGATAGAGAGTACTCCGCCCAGCAAGCCGACGAGCAGCAGGGTCGGCAGTGCCGGCATCCGCTTCATCATAAGCAGAATCGTCAGTACGGGAAGCAGCAGCAGTAACGGATGGATCAAAAAGGATTGCTCGATCCCAGACAAGATCATATCGATGTTGCCGGTATCCGCCATTTGCGCGGCTGAGCCTTGTCCAATGATGAGGTATAGCAATATCGTAATAAGAAAGGCCGGAATCGTATCCCACAGCATATGGCGCACATGGCTGAATAGATCCGTCTCTGCCATAGCCGGCGCAATATTCGTCGTATCAGAAAGGGGCGATAATTTGTCCCCGAAGAATGCTCCTGAAATGACTGCCCCCGCAATAAGCGCTGGAGAAAAGCCCATCCCTTCTCCAATGACCATGAAGGCAAGTCCTATCGTTGCGATTGAAGTGAAGGAACTGCCAAGCGTAACGGCAACGATCCCGGTTACAATCGCTACAGTTGGAACGAAGAAGGCCGGATGAATGAAGGATAAGCCGTAGTAGATCATAGCAGGAATAACCCCGCTTGAGATCCACGTGCCGACGATCATCCCAATTACAAGCAGGATAAAGATCGCAGGCAGTGCCTTCGCTACTCCTTTTACCATCATGTCCTGAAGTTCATCCCAGCGATAACCATTCACCACCCCTACGAGAACGGTGACGATGATGCCGATGACGAGCGGGATAAACATTCCAGCCTTCCAGGTGAAGATAGAGGCTGCACCCGCGATCATCAGCGCAAGAATAGGCAATAGCGCTAAACCGATGGATACTTGTCGTTTCATGTTCATTTCACTCCCTTACATCTTAGTTGTCTTGTTGCTTGATTTGTTCATAAGTCGACTTTTTGAACCTTGTATAAAATAAAAAAACTTCCATCCCCAAAAAAGGGACGGAAGTTCCGCGGTACCACCCTGATTAACAGACGAATTCATCTGCTCACTCAATCCTTAACGGCATGTGCCGGACATTGACATGTCAGCTCCCTAACTGTAATTCGCCAGCTTGCTTGGGCTTAGTTCGCACCATCCACTAAGTCTCTGATTGTCCCGCTGCAGTCGGCTACTTTATTAGTTCAACGCTTTTCTGCTATTCTGCTTTTTTGTAATAAATCACATTATAGACCTATCCCTTCGATTGTCAACACATATTTTATTTCATTTTATTTCCAGTTGATCTAGCTGTAATCGCTTTCTTATTTGAAAAAGCTGAAGCTTGTCGCGATAAAAGCAGCATTCCGTTTTGCGATATTTCGCACTTATTTACACGCCTTTTTCATCCGTATCATTCTATAAATGCTTATTTATAGAAATAATGAATGGGTAAATCTGAATTTCCATGCAAAAAAAGGCCTGCTATTAAGCACACTCAGGATGCTCATAGCAGGCCATGATTTACAGGATAGGATTCAATTAGAACGGATTCATAACATGGAAAAAGACGTTCGGCGAAGCCATGCGCAGGTAGTAGCTTGACCAGCCGATTCCTTGATGATTCAAGTGATTGCGGGAGCTGAATACGAGTCGCTCCTGCTCCAATTCTTCAATCTGTGCAATCCGCCCTTCAACCAAATCCAGGATGCGATCGCTGGCAGACTCCAGCCGATGAACGACTCCGCCATAACGAATGTCGATGACCTCCCAGCCGAATGGCTTGAACATGCGCAGCCACTGCGTGCGATGCGACGCACGGAGCTGCTTTACAGCTGAAGCAATCTCTGGGAGCTTATGGACTGCAATATGACGCATCGTCTCAAGGTCCCTGGCATCATAGGCTTGCTTCAGCTCAATGCCGATCTCGCTCTTCAGCTTCAAGACATGCGCAAGCTTCTCTGGCACATCGAACATATAATCGAGAGCTGCCTGCTCATTGCGCTGAGCGGTAATCGCCTGCTCCAAAGCCGCATAATGATCATTCATAGGCAGGCCTTCGATTTGCTTATCGAATAGTCCAAGCAGAACATCCTGATACAACAAGAACTTGGACGGATTGCTTTGCTTGCGGTTATCCGGTTCTGAGCCCGGGGTCTCATCCAAATCCTTCATCAGCATATACGCGTCATAAGGGATGCCTGTACAGAACTGAACGCGCTCCTTCAGCCACTCCTTGTCCACTTCTGCGTCCGTGTAAGCATGCTCTGCGTAGAATTGCAGCCCCAACAAGGCAATGTATGGATTGCTTTCCATCCCATCATCGCCCCACATCGTAGCGTACACGTCGCGAATGCCTTCTCGCTTGCACACCTTGAGGGCATCGTCTGTAGCAAGCAAGGACAAGCCATAGTTGACGCCAAAGGTATTGAACACCCATACCCCGCCTGCAAAGGCCAGCTTCGTTCCGAGCGGGCGATGATTCGCAATCAGCTGCTCGTAGTGCTCCTCGCCAATGTGCGCATAATCCCAATACACCATCTCAACATCCTTAGGGATGCGGCTTGCCATTTCCTCCGGAATCTTTGTATCATGGCTGAAGTGCTCGTTGTCAGAGGATGTTGAGGCGAGCTTCAGGAACATGTCGCTCCACATCATCGGAGTCAATCCCTTCTTGCGCACGATCTCAAGCACCTTATCCAGATGGTTGACCATCAGCTCAAAGCGTCCGGTATAACCGTTCTTGTCCAAATATTTGCCGCGACCGACTTCTTCCGCTTCATCCATTCCAATATGCATCTTGCGGCTGCGAAATGGTGCGCTGGAAGCTTCAATCATGCGCTCAATGAAGGCCATGACGCGCTCATCATTGGCAAGCAATGCACCCTTCGTATCCTTGTATTCCTTCGCAGCCTCCCACTTCAAGAACTCCTCCAGATGAGCGAGTGTCTGGATGCTAGGGAACGCTTCAATGCCGAATAGATCGGCATAATCATCAATCGCACGCAGCTCCTCCTGCGAGTAGCGTCCACGCATATAGCCGAAGTATGGCTCTCCCTCAAGCTCATACGTATCCTCCATATACAGCATTACGGTGTTCATGCCCATAAGAGCCATCTTCCGCAGCAGCAGCTGGAAGCTGTCAACCGTTAGCACGCCGTTGCGCGACAAGTCGAACATCGGTCCAACATTGTCAAAGCGCTGGGTCTCCTTCAGCTCGAAATCGCCTTCATGTCCGCGCTGAACAAGGAGGCCTAATGCACGGAAGAACTGATGCTTTTTGCCATAGCGAATATAGGCATGATCGCCCTTTCGTCCAACCTCAAGCTCGTCTCCTGGAGACGCCTCCACTTGTACGCAGATTCCATCATCCGCCGCACATTCAAAAGGGATCTCATGAGCTAATTCACGAATCCCCTGTTCAAACGATTCCATATTTCCTTCAAAGCGCAATTTCATCGTTGAATCCCCCTTGCAGGATTATTATGAGTGTCTATGAATCTATTATAGGGGATAGCGGCACATATTGGGAGCCAAAAAGATAAGCGGTTTAAAAATAGATGGCCGCACGCTCCATACACGTACAGCCCTGAGCTAAGATCTTGGTTGCTGTTTGCGAGAAGAGCAGGTTCTTCTTGATCACTTGCTCAAGTCATAACTCATATAAAGACGACATCATGATGTTTGGCACATCTCAATGTCTTCCGAACCCCTATGAAGATGATAGATATATTCAGATAGAAAATAGGACCCTCTTTATGATCAGAGAGTCCTTAAAATAATCTTTAGTCAAAACGGTCATTCTCTAGCTTGATCAGCTTATCGCTTCATTTGGAGCGCTTCTTGCATGGCTTCCTCAATGCTAAATAATCGCTTATCCGCCTCCGTGCGCTTTTTCACTTCCACAAGTCCCTCTGCGAGATCGCGGCCGCATACGATCCGAAGCGGGATGCCAATCAGATCCGCATCCTTCAGCTTAACGCCAATACGCTCATCCCGATCATCCAGCAGCACCTCAACGCCTTGTGCGGTTAGCTTCGCATACAGCTGCTCGCAAGCGTCACGCTGCGCATCATCCTTAATCGACACAGGAATGATGTGCACCTGGAATGGCGCAATCTCACTCGGCCACGTTAGGCCGTTAGCGTCATTCAGCTGCTCCGCACAGGTGGCAAGAAGCCGAGAAATACCGATGCCGTAGCAGCCCATCGTCATCGTCTGCTCGCGTCCCTGCTCATTCAAGAAGGCGGCATGCAGCGGCTCACTATATTTTTTGCCAAGCTTAAAAATATGTCCGACCTCGATGCCCTTCTGGAACTGAAGCGTGCCTTCACAGCGTGGACAAGGATCGCCCTCTGCCACGTTGCGATAATCCCCAACTTGAGGCAGAGCAAAGTCTCTTCCAGGCACAACATGTCTCAGATGAGCATCTACCTGATTGGCGCCGACAATGGCTTCGCGCAACCCAGCAGCATGTGCATCGATGAGCACCGGCACCTGCAAGCCTACAGGACCCGCAAAGCCATGCGGCGCCCCTGTTACCCTAATGATCGTATCCTCATCCGCAAGCTCCAGCTCATTCGCCTGCAGCGCATTCTTCACCTTCGTCTCATTCATCTCATGATCCCCGCGAAGCAGCACCGCCGCAGGCTTGCCATCCGCTACGACGATCATCGTTTTTATCATCTGCTTCGCTTCCTGCTTAAAGAACTGCATCAGCTCTTCCATCGTCTTCACCTGCGGTGTGGACACTTGCTCCATTGGCGGAACGAAAGCACGAGCTTCAGCAAGAGGAGGCTCCAGCGCTTGCTCCTCCTGAGATGCATGCTGTTCAGCACCCGCATAGGCGCGCTCTAGATTCGAAGCATATTGGCAGGAAGAGCAAGTCACAATCGTATCCTCGCCAATGTCAGTCAGGGCCATGAACTCATGCGTATCGCCTTCTCCACCAATCGCTCCTGCATCAGCTTCAACGGCAAGGTAGCGAAGTCCCGCACGGGTAAAGATGCGATGATACGCATTATGCATGCTCCAATACTGGGCATCCAGTCCCTCTTCATCGATATCAAAGGAGTACGCATCCTTCATGAGAAACTCTCTTCCACGCAGAAGCCCGAACCTTGGACGCTTCTCGTCTCTATACTTTGTCTGAATCTGATACACGGTAAGCGGCAGCTTCCGGTACGAGCTGATCTCTTGGCCAATCAGCGTGGTCACGACCTCTTCGTGAGTAGGACCGAGTGCGAATTCACGGCCATGCCGATCCTGAAGGCGTATCAGTTCTGGACCATACACCTCATAGCGCCCCGATGCCTGCCACAGCTCAGTCGGCTGAATCGCAGGCATCAGCAGTTCCTGAGCGCCGATGCGATCCATCTCTTCACGAATGATCTCCTCCAGCTTGCGAAGCACTCTTCGCCCAAGCGGCAAATAGTGATAGACGCCGGCGGCAACCTGCCGGATATAGCCTGCTCGCAGCAGGAGCTGATGACTGACAACCTCCGCGTCGCTAGGCGCTTCTCTTAATGTAGGCGCGAGCAATAAACGCTGTTTCATTGTAAGTTTCCTCCCTTTTGCTAAATAGATGGTCTTGTTCGTTCAAGTCGTGGCTCGATACAAACAACCCTTCATTTCTGCCAAATGAACAGTACTGCCCTGAAGCAAAATACGGCTCCCATCAGCATCACGATCAGCCATGCAGTGAAGCACCAGCCATCATCTGCAAACAACACGTCGCCTTGATGAAAAACAAAAAAACGCGCTCGTCAGGGACGAATGCGTTCGTGGTACCACCCTTATTTCACGAGGAGCTAGGTGCGAAAGGAAAAACTTAAACCTTCACAACAAAAGGCTCGAAGGAGCTGCAAGGCAAGCAGGCTCAGCTCGTGCTTGAACGGATTAACGGCCCGTTGCCGGCAGCGGTTCGTTCACATCGCCGTATTAGGCGCTTAATCCCGCGCAGCTGCAAGGTAGGAGGCACATCTCGTTATCTGTGCCCTCTCACCACGCAGGCACTTCTCTGAAAGACACGTCCGATGTACATATGTCCTTGGTCATCGCTGTTATTCCACTATGCTCTAGCTTATTGCTCAGTAGTGTATCACGTTCAATCCATGAACTCAAGATAATGAAGCCCACAAGGCTATCAGCGCTGCTGTCGAGCAGAGATGATACGATGCCGCAAACCTGTGTCCAGCTGAGTTTTATATAAAAATGAAGCCCCGTCCACACATAAGGGACAACCCCTAGTATGGAGCGGGACTCTTTTAATCCTCATCACATATGGATTAACGAGATTAACGAATACGGAAGCCGTGTGCAATTGGCGGAGCAGCGACGTCAGTATCCGCAGGCAGTGTCACCACAATGCCATTTTCCGTTTTCTCAAAGGAAAGATTGTCAGCGCCGCCAAGCAGATCAATCTGCTTCACGTTTTCGGTGTAAGGCAGATGAACCGTAGCTGTCGCTTGTTCATTTTCACCATACATGCGGAATGCATACACCGTGTCATCTTTGTGTGTAAATGCAACGTTATCGGTAACATACGGAGCGCATACCCGAGTGCCGTATATCCCCTCTCCATGCACGTTCATCCAAGCGCCAATTTCCTTCATTCGCGTAATGGCTTGAACCGGCAGACGTCCATCTGGCTGCGGTGTGACATTAAGGGCCAGGTTGCCGCCTTTTGCCACAATCTCAAGCAGCATATGAATAAGCTCGCGAGTCGATTTGTACTCATCATCAAAGCGGTAAGAGAAGGCTCTTCCCATCGTAATGCAGCTTTCCCAAGGCACCATCACTGGGCGTTCTGGAATCGTTTGCTCAGGCGTTACATAGTTTTCGTACTTGCCGCCGATTGTGCGATCTGCGACCAGAAGCCAAGGCTGATGCTGACGCATGCGATCCACGATGTCGCCAAGCAGAATATCCTGCTTGCCTTTGCCTACCCAGCCCGCATCAAGCCATAGGATATCGATGCGACCGTAGCGCGTAAGCAGTTCTTCAATTTGATCATGCGTAAATTGAATGAAGTCATTCCACAGCCACGGATATTTCTCTGGATCATAGGATGGCCCGCGGGATGTTGTCGTTCCGCGCTCCATGCCTGGCGCCCAATAAGTTGGCGTATGCCAGTCCGCCTTCGAGAAATACGCCGCAATTGCAATTCCCTTCGCACGGAATGCATCAAATACTTCACGAGTAACGTCTGCATACTTGTGGCCGTGGAACGGGCAATCCTTATGGGTAACGCGATAGTCCGTTGTATGCGTATCCCACATGCAGAAGCCGTCATGATGCTTCGTTGTGAAGATCAAATACTTGAAGCCGCCTTCGGCTGCAAGCTCTGCCCACTTGTCCGGCTGAAAGCGCAGTGGATTGAACGATTTGTTCAGCTCAAAATATTGGCGCTTCAAATCTTCGTCCGTTACATCCCAATCCACTTCATTGCGTGACCATTCAACGTCTACATCGCTTAGTGCCCATGATTCTACGATACCGATCTGGGAGTAGGTTCCCCAGTGCATCATCAAGCCAAGCTTCTGATCCTGGAACCATTCCAGCCGCTCTTGCAGCTCAGGCTCTTCAGGACGGACGTAATGGTCTTCACTGCTGTAGTTGTGTACACCTTGCACGACAACCGGCTGCTCTTCTTGCTCTAGCTCTTGCTTCAGTTCCTCTGACATGTCGTGTGCCTCCTTGGTCCTTGTCTATCGGTATTTCACGAGTGCTGGGCACTCTGTATTCCCATTAGGGTTATGGGTAACAATTTTGTTCAAGCTGAACATATCATGTATGCGCTTCAAATTCAACATCAAAAGTTGCATATGTTTATTTTCTTTGTCATTCATGAAACTTTCATTTATCAAATGTAAAATTTCTGTGCAGGCTGGCACTTTTCAGTTTGCCTTTACTCCAATCACGTTAAAAAAGGAATAATGATCCTTATTAGGCTAACCCGATAAGCAGGACCATTATTCCTTCTTGTTTTATCTATGATGAACCCAATAGTGCGTACAATCCTCGTCCATCCGACTAAAAGAATTACATAAAGTGAACGAGCAGCCTCTTCGTATACCGTGAGCGAACGATGCTATAATACAGCACTTGAATGAGCAGGAAGGCTCCGATTACGATAAGCGAACCCAGCAGCACAGAGTAATCAACCAGCTGCTGCAGCGCGAGAAAGGCAACAGAGCTGTGGATGACGGCTACCGCCATCGGCAGGAAGAACATGAGACGCAGCTGCTGCGAGACAATCCGCTTTAGCTCTTTGCGTGTCAAGCCAACCTTGGAGATCAGTTGGAACTGCTGTTGATCCCTGCTCAAGTCCGTATATAGTCTAAAGTAAAGGAAGCTCGCCGCAAAGGTAAAGAACACGATGCCGACCAAGGAGCTTAAAATAAACAGAATGCCATTTTGCTGTTTCGACATGAGCCAGTAACTAACCAGCGGACTTAAGTAATAATTCCCTTCTGCATCATTCTGCGGCACTTCCTTAAGGATTTGATTCGTTACATCGAGCGATTTCTCCCAATTTGGGACGACAAAGTGAAACATCTTGCTCGTAGACGCGCCCTCTTCCCGTGTAGATGCAATCTGATCATACATCGCGTCATTGACGACATATACCTTGTACATGTCCGGGAAGAGCATCAAAGAGGAGGCCTTCTGTACGGACAGCGTCTTAGCGATTCCATTCATGCTGAGCTCGACTTGTGCGGGACGATTCGCTTCCTCCCGCCATATTTGCCGTTCATGATAATTCACAGGCACAAGCATGACTTTACCGGCTTCTAGTGAGTTCTCAGTCTCTTTACCTAGTGCCTTGGCAAGTGCATTATAGTCGGACAGCTTGATCAGCATGCCGCCATCATCCATAAATTCCCGAACATAATACGCCATATTATAAGCAAACCCCGCCTCTGTAAGGCGATCCTGAATAATCTTGATGTGCTGTGACTCCTTGTCGTTGTCTGAAGTGGAGTAATAGGAATAAGCATAAGGCGTTTCCATCTCCACGAGCCCTGGATCTGCAATCGCGACACAGGTGCCAATGCCTGTAAAGGCAACCGCTGAGATGATGGCAGTCATAAAAAACATCGTGGCATTATCCCTCATCCGGTATGCAAGCTCCGAGATCGTCAGCAGATTGGTCTTTTTGAGAAACAAGCTTTCTTTGCCGCGCATCCAGCGAATCGCATAGACGCTAAGCTGGGTGAACAAGAAGTAAGTGCCAAGCACCGTCAAGCCTACTCCTGCAACCAGCAGCGGAAGCACAAATGCTCTTTGCAAGACAAAGAAAAACACTGTCCCGTAGCCTGCTAGAATCAGGAGGATACCAAGCACAGACAAGCCAAGGGAGGCCTTCGGCTCCGGCTTCGGCTTCTCCTCTGAGCGAATAAGCTCTACGAGTTCGGTCACCTTTACCGTTTTTGAAGTAAACAGCGACACCAAAAAGAACATCACGGCATAAGCAAGTGTTGTCACTGCCACTGCCTTCCAAGGCAGGTAAAAAGGAAGGCCATTCTGGATATAGAGCACCTTCGCACTAATGAGCAGCGTCAGCTTCGCGAACACGAGCCCCGTGAGAATCCCTGCAGCGATCGCGGCAAGGCCAATCATCAGATTCTCAACAAACACAAGCCGATGCAGCTGCTTCGTGGACATGCCGTGCACCATAAGAATGCCGAATTCCCGCTTCCGCGTCTTCAGGAAAGCACTAACCGAATACATGCAGAAGAAGAAGCTGAAGATGAAGATCAAATACTGGGAAATATTCATGCCCATCTTGGCGAGCTTGCTCATCGTCTCGCTTGTCGATTGAAGCTCCCCTTGCAGGTCCGGGTGAAACAGCAAGAGCGCATATACGAAGAAAACCATGACAGAAAAAGCGCTGCTCAAAAAGTGAGCGACATAAATCCGCTTATTGCGAATGACGTTATTAAACGCGAACTGTCGAAAAGTCATGGCGGAAGCCTCCCAGCAAAGACAGTACATTGATGATTCGTTGGTAGAACACCTCACGGTTGTCGCCGCATACGATTTCATTATGAAGCTGTCCATCTTTAATAAAAATAACCCGGTCACAAAAACTCGCAGCCATTGCATCATGCGTAACGAGCATGGTCGTCGTCTGCATCTCCTTGTTAAGCTTTGTCAGCAGCTCCATCACATCTCTTGCCGCCTTCGAATCGAGATTGCCTGTCGGCTCATCTGCGAGCACAAGCTTGGGCTTATGAATAAGAGCTCTGGCCACAGCCGTTCGCTGTGCTTGTCCACCTGAGATCTCATAGGTGCGCTTATCCAATATATCTGTGATGCCAAGCTTCTGCGCGACCTCTTGCACACGCTCCTTCATCTCCTTAATGGAAGAGCCGTCCAAGGTCAAGGGAAGCATAATATTTTCCTTCACCGTCAGCGTCGATAGAAGATTAAAAGATTGAAAGACAAAGCCAAGCTCTCTGCGGCGATACAAGGCCAACTCCTCTAGCGACATCGCATGAGGATTGTCGCCTTCGATGCGCACCTCGCCTGAGGTCGGATGATCGATCGTCGACACAATGTTGAGAAGAGTCGTCTTCCCGCTTCCAGAAGGGCCCATGATCCCGACAAATTCCCCTTTGTTCAAGGTCATATCCACATTGCTTAAGGCTGTATAAGGTACTTTTTCATTGTAGGTCTTGCACAGGTCCTTAACGCGTACCATTTCCATCGCTAATTCTCCTTTTTGTCATTCGTTATCCAAAGTGTACTTGAGGATGCCAAAAGCTCCTATCGCACTTCCTTTCATCAAGCTTACAAGCATGTAAGAGTGAGCTTTTTCGACAATTTTCGAGGCGAATCTGAAATTATTTTTTCATTTGTTACACAATTTTCACAAACTTTCATGAAAATTTACATATATAAACGCCGCTGTTATATTTTTGTGATTAACTTCTTAAATTTAAACTACGATATATAGAGTGTTGACACAATTTCATAGATGACACTGGAGGGTTTTTATGCGCTTCAACATGAAAAAACTACGTCTGTTTCAAAAGTTCACGATTCAGAAGCAGCTAATCTCTACCTTTGGCACGATCATATTAATTCTTTGCTTGAGCTTGTCCCTGTTCTCGTATTACAGCGCGAAGAATGAGCTCGATGATGCTAATCGGACGCTTCTTCCGGAGATTGCGAAGCAGACCGCCAAGCTGTATGATCAATATTTGACCCAAGATTTGGACTTTGCTGAGCATCTGGCTCAACTGGATGATTTCCAGAACTTCAATCAGATGATCCAATCTCCCGAGGCAGCGGCCAAAGTCGAGAAGAGAATTCAGAAGTATTTGGATGACTACGGCGCGCTAAGCTGGGGAGTTCTTAACACATCCGGGACTAAAGTGCTAGGCCCTGACAAAGGAGTCGACCTCTCCTTCCGAGATTACTTCAAAAAAGCACTGCAAGGCGAAACCAACACCTCAGATATGCTCCGAGACGTCAAAGAAGATTACATGAGCATGGTTTACGCTGCCCCTATTTACAATAACGACAAGGTGGCTGGCGTGCTGTTCTTTGAGACTTCTGCCGATGATCTCCAACAATTCGCTCTTGATATTCATGTAGGAGAAACTGGACATGCCTTCTTCGCAAGCAAGGACGGCACGCTCACCGCACACGAAAACAACGAACTCGTTCAGAAGCAATTCAATTCCATCGAAGCGGTAAAAGAAGATCCACAATATACCAGCCTAGCAGAGGTTCAAAAGCGCATGGTGGCGGGAGAAGTGGGCTTTGGCAATTACAGCTATGACGGCACAACAAAGAGCGTAGGCTTTGCACCCGTAAGCAAGACAGGCGGCTCGGTAGGTGTCTATATTGACGACAGCGAAGTACTCGCAGGCACTCGCCAAGTGCGCAATATGCTGTTTATGATGTCGATTGTCGGATTTATCATTGGCGCTTGTCTCGTTATCATCTTTGCCAAACGCCTGACACGAGCACTGCACTCATTTGGCAGCATTATTGATGCTACAGCATCTGGCGACCTTACGCATCAGGTTCATCCTAAGCTCTTGACACGCACGGATGAGATTGGTGAAATGGCAGCAATGATGCGCAAGATGCAGGATGCCCTGCGCAGCTTGTTAGGCACGGTCCAAACTCAATCCAATCAGATTGATCAGGCCTCTTTGCAGCTCAATCAAGCCGCAGAAGAGATGACGACTGCCACGGAATCCGTCAGCATGTCGATCCAAGAAGTCGCTACCGGCGTTCAGTCGCAAACCAATGATCTCGTGCATATTAATGAAGCGATGAACGAATATGGTAATAAGCTAACGTGGATGACAAATGCCATCTCGGAAGTTGGCGAGAGCGGAGAACAAATCTCTGACATGGCGACGGAGAGCAATGCCAATATGGAGAAGCTTGATCATTCGGTAAAAGAAATGCAGGCTCGATTTGAGAAATTCATTGTAAGCATCGAGCAATCGAGTGAAAGCTTCAAGCAAATCACACAGATGACGGATGTCATTAACAACATTGCAGAGCAAACCAATCTGCTGGCTCTAAATGCTGCGATCGAATCTGCACGGGCAGGAGAAGCCGGCAAAGGCTTCGCAGTCGTAGCGCAGGAAGTGCGCAAACTGGCTGAACAAGCGCAGACCTCGGCCAAGCTGATCACAGAGCGCATCAAGCAGGTGTCGGATGATTCGAGCATCATGCTTGATACAGCACACAATATGAAGCATTCCATTGAAGAGCAATTTACGGATATTGATACGTCGACGCAATCGTTCAAGCAGATTGTGACGGCTATTGAACTCATTACGCCGCAAATTGAGCTGCTGCAAGAGAATGCTAACGCCATCCTGCACATGAAGGATGAGATGATTGGTAGAATCTCAGATTCCTCTTCTATTGCAGAGCAAATCTCTGCTTCTTCACAGGAGATTGCGGCAACATCTGAGGAAACCGCTGCTTCGGCAGAGGAAGTACAAGCAACAAGTGAGTCCTTGTCTCAGATGACCAAGCTCATGTCCGAGGAAATGAACAAATTCAAGCTTTAATCCGAATAACAATCCATAAACATATGATAAAACATGCAAAGCCTCTCGTCCCACAGCAGTGGACGCAGAGGCTTTTTTACACTATCCAAATATACCTAATCTCATTCAGAAAGAAGTAGATGCGAGGATACAACATGATCATTTCTCTATGGCGACAGATCTGAGGAAATCTCCTATATTCGCTATGCACCGATCCATATGGTTATTGGGGGTATTCTTACATTGAATATATGACCCTATTCACCTTAGCAATTATTCTCATTGTAACCAACAGATATGCTCAAGCATTGTCCCCTATTGATGGAGCTTCTTTAATAGGCTTCTCTCATCCGGCTCAAGCTCTAACGCAAGCTTAACGGCAATCCACTCCACTTGCTGTTCGATGCTCATCTGATCAGAGGGAATCCTCGTTTCAAAGCACTCGTGAGATAATCCCGTTAGACAACGCTCTATCTGCTGCTCCGGCCACGAACCCTTTCCTTCTCCACGCTTCTGAAGGCGCTTCTGCAGCGTTTCCTTCTCGGCCCATATCGTAAAATGATGCACAGGCACCTGCTGCGTCCGCAGGCGGCCTACAATCTCTTCAAAGTAAAGCGGATCTACGATCGTCATCGGCACAATTACAGCACCCTCATATTCCTGAGAGAGGTGATAGAGCATATGATAGTTAATCTCTCGCCACATCGGATAGTCTTGAAAATCACTTTTTGCGATCTCCTTCGGCACATTATCACGAATGTAGAAGCCGGCCTCCTCCGGATCAAACACATGCGACTGCGGCAAACGGCGATGCAGCTCGAAGGCTGTTGAAGTCTTGCCTGAACCAAACGCCCCGTTAATCCAAATAATCATCGTTATACCCATTCCTTTCGCTTCGCTCAAGGCACAAAACGGAATGAAATCCGTCAGCCTTGAGCGATTTTGTTATTCTTGAGTTACAGAG
>NZ_FXAZ01000012.1 GCF_900177815.1 Paenibacillus aquistagni
TTCCACGCGTACCCATCCCGAACACGACCGTTAAGCCTTTCAGCGCCGATGGTACTTGGACCGCAGGGTCCTGGGAGAGTAGGACGTTGCCAAGCAGGAAAAACCCACTGACAACTATCAGTGGGTTTTTCTTTGTCTTTTTTTTTTGAATCACAGTGTATGGCAATCTTCATTTTCTACGTAACGTAACTCTACGAATAAGACCCTATAATGCGTAGCTGACTGAATTATCCGCCCCAATTGCATCTGCTGCTTATTTCACACTTCGTATAGTCTGATGATGGTAATAATAAAGAGAGCAACACTAGTCTTAAGATCAATAACGTATTTTCATATAAATTCATACCAAAACAGAGTGTGGATAACTAAAAAATTAAAAAGGCAATCTGAAATTATTCAAAATTGTTTTAGAAAGCTGCTATTTTACTCATTTTATGCGCTAAATCTTTAACGTTATAAACAGTCTTATCCACTTATTTTCCACCAGTTGTGGAAATGTCATGATTTGTTCACATCCATAAGGCTTCTTCGACTTTTTGACTCTTCTAATAACTGTACTTATCCACATCTCTTTTCATGCAAATATTTATCCTTGGTAAAGAAAAAGTGTTTATACCCATAAATATATTTAATGAGATAAATCATCAGAAATTCCATTAGAGGTATTGGCAAAGTGAGCAAAGAAGAATATAATAAAATCAAGGTCAAAGAAAGTCAAAGTCAATAAATATAGTCAAAGTCGAATAATCCCCCATCATATTGGGTTAAACCTAATATAGATGCATAGAAAGGAGGGAGAGAGATGCGCAATATTTCAGATATGATCGAACAGCACTTGAAGGTATTACTGGTCAACAGCCATGAAGGGTATGTTGAGATTCAACGCAATGACCTTGCCCAGCAGTTCTCTTGTGTCCCTTCTCAGATTAACTATGTGATTAGTACGCGCTTCACGCTGGAGAAAGGTTATGTAGTGGAAAGCAAACGTGGCGGCGGAGGATATATACGCATTCAGCGCATACAGTTGCCTGCGCAGCATGTGATTCATGCCCATGTCTGCGACACCATCGGTACACACATTGGTCAGGATGCAGCAGAAGGGCTGATCTATCAAATGGAAGAAAGCAATACGATCTCCCGACGTGAAGCGCAATTGCTTCGTGCAGCTATATCGAGAGATAACCTATATATCAAGCTTCCTTATCGAGACGAGCTTCGCGCACGTCTCTTGCGAGCAATGCTGATTGCACTTTTAGGCAAGTCATAGGGTGTGCATGATACCGTCCTAATAGATCATTATGGCAAGGTACAAAATCAAGCAATCGTGTGATCGCACAATTCGTTACTCAAGTGCAATAGTAGAGAAGGAGGTATGCAAGATGATGTGTCAACAATGTGGGGAAAAACCTGCGACATTGCATTTTACAAAGATCATAAATGGCCAGAAGACTGAATTTCATCTATGTGAGAGCTGCGCACGAGAAAAAGGCGATATTCTCCAAGGTGCGAATGACGGCTTCTCTATTCATAATTTGCTGTCAGGATTAATGAATCTGGATCAATCGAGCGGCAGCTTGCATAACGGTCTATACGGCTTCTCAACGAGCAAACCAGCTCCAGAAAAGCTAAAGTGTGACCACTGTGGTCTCTCCTTTGAGCAGTTCAGCAAGATGGGACGATTCGGCTGTGATGAATGCTACCAGGCCTTCCGTCCTCGGCTTGATCCGATTCTAAAACGAGTTCACGGCAATGTTGTCCATGTTGGGAAGATTCCAAAACGCGGCGGTGTGGCTATGAATCAGCGAAGAGAGCTTGAAGATCTGCGCAAGAAGCTGCAGGAGAGCATTGAGCTGGAGCAGTTTGAGGTCGCTGCTGAGCTGCGTGACCGCATTCGAGAACTAGAGACGACCATGAAACGGCCATCTGATGCGGAGCAAGCGTAACAAATTTACTTTTGGGGTAAGGAGGAATATGTGGCTATGTCCAATCAAGCATTTATGAATCAACCAATAAGTGATTGGATGCGGGGTACGGGACTTGATTCGGATATTGTGATCAGCAGTCGCATTCGAGTTGCTCGCAACCTGCACGGTATTCCGTTTCCATTGCTTGCAACGACTCAGCAGTCGGCTGATTCCATGGAAAGGCTTATGGAGGTCGGTCAATCTTCAGAGCTGTCGAAGCTTGGTCCTTTTGAAACGGTTAAGATGGCTGAGTTAAATGAAATGGAACGCCAAGTGCTGGTGGAAAAACATTTGATCAGCCCTAATCTTGCTAATGAGTCTCGTAATGGCGGTCTTATTCTTAGCAAAGATGAATCCATCAGCATTATGGTGAACGAAGAAGACCATTTGCGCATTCAATGCTTATACCCAGGGCTTCAAATTCATAAAGCCTGGGAAGCGGCAAGTCATATCGATGATATCTTTGAATCTAAGATCGATTACGCTTTTGATGAGAAGAGAGGATACTTAACCAGCTGTCCAACCAATGTAGGCACAGGGATTCGCGCATCTGTCATGGTGCATCTTCCGGCACTGGTGTTAACGTCTCAGATCAATCGCATACTGCAAGCCGTTCACCAAGTTGGACTCGCGGTTCGTGGACTATATGGCGAAGGCAGCGAGGCAATTGGCAACTTATTTCAGATATCCAACCAGATCACGCTTGGCCAGTCGGAAGAAGAAATTATGGAGAACTTGTATGGTGTCGTGAAGCAAATCATTGAGCATGAACGGGCAGCTAGAGAACAGCTGCAGCAGGGCAGCATGACGAAGCTTACAGACCGCATATGCCGTTCTTACGGAATCTTAAAACATGCGGCAATCATGGATTCCAAAGAGGCTGCACAGCGGTTATCTGATATTCGTCTAGGATCAGATCTTCAATTGTTGAAGGAAGTTTCACCTGTTATGTTGAATGAATTGATGGTAATGACTCAACCTGGGTTTTTGCAGCATATTTATAACAAACCGATGAATGCGGATGATCGGGATATTTACCGAGCCAGATTGATTCGTGAGACATTGGCAAAAGGCACAGCCAAAAGCAAAGAAAACAGTCATGAGAACCAGCGAATTCACCAAGAGGAAGACCAAGACGGTTAAACGCAATGTGTTGACAATAAGAGCAATGCAATAAAATCATGTGGAGGTGCAAGTCGATGATGTTTGGAAGATTCACAGAACGCGCTCAGAAGGTGCTGGCATTGGCACAAGAAGAAGCTGTACGCTTAGGCCATAACAATATTGGTACAGAGCATATTTTGCTCGGACTTATTCGTGAAGGTGAAGGGATTGCAGCCAAAGCGCTTATTGCCCTTGGCTTGAGCCTCGAAAAAATTCAAGATGAAGTGGAATCCTTGATTGGTCGTGGGCAGGAACAGCCTACCAATATTGCATACACGCCTCGTGCGAAAAAAGTAATTGAGCTATCCATGGATGAAGCACGCAAGCTTGGCCATACCTATGTGGGCACAGAGCATATTCTGCTTGGCCTGATTCGCGAAGGAGAAGGCGTTGCTGCACGCGTGCTGAACAACTTGGGTGTCAGCTTGAATAAAGCACGTCAGCAGGTGCTGCAGCTGCTTGGCAGCAGTGAAGCAGTATCGAGCCATCATGGCACATCGCAAAATGTAAGCACGCCAACGCTCGACAGCTTGGCTCGTGACCTTACTGCGATTGCAAAAGAAGGCAATCTGGACCCGGTGATCGGCCGCAGCAAGGAAATTGAGCGAGTCATTCAAGTGCTTAGCCGCCGTACCAAGAACAACCCTGTATTGATCGGGGAGCCTGGGGTCGGTAAGACAGCGATCGCAGAAGGCTTGGCACAGCGTATTATTCAAAATGAAATCCCAGAAACATTGCGCGACAAGCGTGTGATGACGTTGGATATGGGATCTGTCGTGGCCGGAACGAAATACCGCGGTGAATTTGAAGATCGTTTGAAAAAAATTATGGATGAGATCCGTCAAGCGGGCAATATCATCCTCTTTATCGATGAGCTCCATACACTGATCGGAGCAGGCGGGGCTGAAGGCGCGATTGATGCCTCCAATATCCTGAAGCCGTCCTTGGCGCGTGGTGAGCTGCAATGCATCGGGGCAACAACCCTTGATGAGTATCGCAAGTACATCGAGAAGGATGCTGCTCTGGAGCGCCGCTTCCAGCCAATTACGGTTGATCCGCCGACTCCTGAGGAAGCCATCCAGATTCTAAGCGGCTTGCGTGACCGCTATGAAGCGCATCACCGCGTTAAGATTACGGATGAAGCGATTGAAGCGGCAGTGAAGCTCTCAGACCGATACATTACAGATCGGTTCTTGCCAGACAAAGCGATTGACCTTATTGACGAAGCAAGCTCGAAAGTAAGGCTGCATACGTACACGGTTCCGCCTAATTTGAAAGAGCTGGAGCAGCGTCTTGAAGATATCCGCAAGGAAAAGGATGCCGCTGTTCAGAGCCAAGAGTTCGAGAAAGCAGCTGCCCTGCGTGATACTGAGCAGAAGATGCGCGAAGAGCTTGAAACCGTTCGTAATCAGTGGAAAGAAAAACAAGGCCGCATGGACTCCGAGGTTACACCAGAGGATATCGCACAGATCGTAGCGAACTGGACGGGAGTGCCGGTAGTGAAGCTGAAGGAAGAAGAGACGGATCGTTTGCTCAAAATGGAAGAAATTCTACATGAGCGTGTCATTGGCCAAGATGAAGCCGTGAAGGCTGTCAGCCGTGCGATCCGCCGTGCACGTGCAGGACTCAAAGATCCGAAGCGTCCAATGGGCTCCTTTATCTTCCTCGGACCAACAGGGGTAGGTAAGACAGAGCTTGCAAGAGCGCTAGCGGAATCCATGTTTGGAGACGAGAATGCAGTAGTCCGCATTGATATGTCCGAGTACATGGAGAAGCATTCTACAGCTCGTCTAGTTGGAGCGCCTCCAGGATACGTGGGCTATGAAGAAGGCGGACAATTGACAGAGAAAGTGCGCCGCAAGCCATATTCCGTTGTTCTTTTGGATGAGATTGAGAAGGCTCACCCTGAGGTATTCAACATCTTGCTGCAAGTGCTTGAGGATGGACGCTTGACAGACTCCAAAGGTCGCGTCGTAGACTTCCGCAATACCCTGATCATCCTCACATCGAACGTAGGGGCAGAGGCGATTAAGCGCAACAAGACGCTTGGCTTTACCGCTTCTGATGATGCAGGCCGTGATTACAACAACATGAAGGATAAAGTAATGGATGAGCTGAAGAAGAGCTTCCGTCCTGAATTCCTGAACCGTATTGATGAGATCATCGTATTCCACTCCTTGGATGAGAAGCACATCGGGGAGATTGTCACCCTGATGGTCGATGATTTGAAGAAGCGACTCAATGAACAAGGCATTGCGTTTGCCTTGACAGAAAATGCAAAGGCGTTCTTGGCCAAGGAAGGCTATGATCCGGCTTATGGCGCACGTCCACTGCGTCGTGCTATTCAAAAGCATATTGAGGATCGCTTGTCAGAAGAGCTGCTCAAAGGTGAAATTAGCAAAGGCGATAATGTTCTAATCGATGAGCGCGAAGGTCAGCTTATTGTGGAACGCAGCCAAACTGCACCAGTTGAAACGACACCAGCTTCGACTTAAAAGCCATAAAGAACGTTAAACCATATATTAGTAGTTGAAAGCGGGCCCTTTTTGGGCCCGTTTTTTTGGGTTCTGCCTTTCCTCGAATCGTCAAAAATGGTAAACTTGAGATTGACAGATTTTTCGGGGATTCTCAAGAGTCATCTGCTGGTCTTTCCCTTCTCTTCCAACATGAGAACCTGGAGCGACATGACATGAATGCAGGTGTTAGCGATGATCGTTTCAGATTGATTAAGTAATTGAAGGAGTGAAGGCTGGCAATGGCCAAAGTGAAAACGAAATTTTACTGTACGGAGTGCGGCTATGAGTCGCCCAAGTGGATGGGGAAATGCCCTGGCTGCAATGAATGGAACACAATGGTAGAGGAAAAGGAAACCATTATCAAAACCGCAGGGGTGCAATCTTCTCTAACCCAAACGAAAGAAAAGCCACAGGCGATCATACATATAGAAAGTGGCCAAGAGCCTAGGTTAAGCACAACATTTGGCGAGCTTGATCGTGTGCTGGGCGGAGGGATCGTACCAGGCTCGCTTATTCTAGTTGGCGGAGATCCTGGGATCGGCAAGTCCACCTTACTTCTTCAATCCTCTAATGCCCTTGCAGGCACAGGGCTCAAAGTTCTCTACGTTTCCGGCGAAGAATCTTTAAGGCAGACGAAGCTTCGGGCGAATCGGCTCGGCAAGCTTTCTGAACAATTATTTGTCCTGAGCGAGACCAACTTGCAGTATATCGAGGAAGCGATCGACCTGATGAAACCGGACTTTCTGGTTATTGACTCCATTCAGACCGTATATCAGCCATCGGTAGAATCAGCACCAGGCAGTGTATCGCAAGTTCGTGAATGTACAAGTGCATTTATGCGCATCGCTAAAGGCAGAGGGATTGCAACTGTGCTTGTTGGCCATGTGACGAAGGAAGGCGCTATTGCGGGACCCCGGATGCTTGAGCATATGGTGGATTGCGTGCTCTATTTTGAAGGAGAGCGTCATCACAGCTATCGGATTCTGCGCGCAGTGAAGAATCGCTTTGGCTCCACGAATGAGATGGGCATCTTCGAAATGATGGAGAGCGGACTTCGTGAAGTAAAGAATCCATCAGAGCTCTTTTTACAGGAGCGGCCGCTTGGGGTGTCAGGATCCATTGTGGTGGCCAGCATGGAAGGGACTCGTCCCGTGCTGGTCGAGATGCAGGCTTTGGTTGCAGCGACAAACTTCCCATCGCCGAGACGGACCGCTACAGGAATCGACCATCACCGATTGGCACTCATTATTGCTGTGTTGGAGAAGCGGATGGGCATGTTTTTGCAAAACCAAGACGCATATGTGAACGTCGCAGGCGGCATGAGGCTCGATGAGCCGGCAGTCGATCTCGCGATTGCAGTAGCGATTGCCTCAAGCTTTCGCGATATGCCTACACAGCCATTTGATGTGGTTCTTGGCGAAGTAGGCTTGACAGGAGAGGTTCGAGCGGTGTCTCGAGCAGAACAGCGCGTGAAGGAAGCGGAGAAGCTTGGCTTTAAGCGCATCATAATGCCGGAGAGCAGTCTTCGCGGTTGGACGCCTCCTAAGCAGATCGAAATTATCGGGGTACAAACCGTTGCAGAAGCGTTAACTGCAGCATTAGGTTAGGGGGCTTAGAATATAGATGAAAGAATCACAAACGCAACAAGAGATTATGAATGATCTGCTCAAGCTCGTGGCACCAGGCACGGCCTTCAGAGATGGACTTGAGAACGTTCTCCGTGCAAAGACAGGTGCACTGCTCGTTGTGGGCTACAGCCCAGAAGTCATGGAGGTTGTAGATGGAGGCTTCTCCATCAACTGCGATTTTTCGCCAAGCTATTTATATGAGCTGGCCAAGATGGACGGAGCGATTATTCTTAGCGAGGATCTCAAACGAATCCTTTATGCCAACACTCAGCTGATTCCAGACTCCTCGATCCCGTCGATTGAGACGGGGATTCGTCACCGTACGGCGGAGCGGGTCGCGAAGCAAACCGGAAAGCTTGTCGTATCCATTTCCCAGCGGCGCAACGTTATCACCTTGTATCAAGGCAGCCTGCGTTATGCGCTTAAGGATATGGGCGTCATTCTTACGAAGGCAAACCAAGCAATTCAAACGCTTGAAAAATATAAGGCTGTGCTCGTTCAAGGCCTCACCAATCTGACCGCCTCGGAGTTCGAGGAATTGGTCACGTTGTATGATGTCGTAAATGTTATGCAACGTGTAGAGATGGTATTACGTATTAAGATGGAGATCAAGCGATACATAAACGAGCTTGGCACCGAAGGCCGGCTTATTAGTATGCAGCTTGAGGAATTGGTCAGCAATACCGAAGATGATGCTTGGCTGCTCTTTAAAGACTACGCCAAAGATCCAAGTGATGATAAGATCCGCGATATCTTCGTTCAGCTGAAGAAGCTGAATGACGACGAACTGCTGGATACGAACCATCTCATTCGCATCCTGGGGTATCCAGTGACCAGCAACGCACACGACGATTCCATCTCGCCGCGCGGCTATCGCGTGTTGAATAAGATTCCGCGGCTGCCGAACGTCGTCATTTCGAATCTTGTGGATAATTTCTCAACCCTCCCTAAAGTCATGATGGCAACCATCGAGGAACTGGATGAAGTCGATGGTATTGGGGAAGTACGTGCTCGAACGATCAAAGAAGGATTGAAGCGTATTCAGGAACAAGTATTTATCGACAGGCAGATATAAATTTCCTAAAATGAAACATTGATCGTTGGGCATAGTAAAATTAGAGGTGAACCTATGATTACAAAGTCCATTCCGAACCTATTTACTATCGGTAACTTGTTCCTTGGCATTATTTCTATTATGTTTGCGTTTAATGATAATTACAGCTGGGCTGCGCTGATGGTGATCATCGCCATGCTTCTTGACGGTCTGGATGGTCGAGTAGCTCGGGCTTTGAATGTTCAAAGTGAGTTTGGAAAGGAACTGGATTCATTATCAGACATCATTTCATTTGGTGTTGCACCGGCATTTGTGATGTATGTATGTGCGTTTACCGAGATTAATCCAGCATTGGCATGGACAGCGACTGCAATCTTCCCGATCTGTGGAGCGCTTCGCTTGGCGCGCTTCAACGTTGTGGATGGGGTTCCTGGCTACTTTACAGGACTGCCGATTCCTGCAGCGGGCGGTGTGCTTGCAACCCTGGCCTTATTCCATGACAGTATTGCTGTACCGTATCTGATCGTTGGTGTCCTGCTGCTGTCCTACTTGATGGTTAGCACAGTTCGATATCCGAACTTCAAAAAAGTCGGAATTCCGAAGAAAGCAATCTGGATTACACCGATTGTGATTGCGGCTGCTGTCGCTGTTGCCGTGTGGAAGCCAGACCAAACACCGAAACTGATCTTCGTGCCGCTTGTGCTGTATGCCCTTCTTGGATTAAAAAAAAACGTTAGAATGATCATCCGGCGCGGCAAGAAAAGCAAAAAAACGGATGAGTTGGCAGAGTCCAAACATCCATAGCATAAATGCAAGCCAAATAAAGCACCTGTTCCTTGGGAACGGGTGCTTTTTTGCGTACAACGATCATGTTATATCCTTGGGCTTGCATTACTGTCAAGTTCGTTAAGTTAGTGCTGACAAGCTGATGGATCGTCAGGAGATACTTGATCAACTGCGAAGCAACAAGCCATGCTATGCATGCGATAAAGCCCTTTCAAACTATGAAAGGTTGAAGATGCCAAGCGTAGAACACTTGCTTGATTCCTGCTTGATTACCTCATCGAGCTGGATGTCGAGCAGGTTGCATAACGCAGAGGTATAGAACAAATGCTTTCCAAGCTCGGCGCGAATGACATCGTTACAGTTCTCGCAGAGCTGGCCATGAATATGGGATTCCAAAGACTGCTGGGCTTGAGTCACATCCATATTCGTTTCATAAGGTTGTCTTTTAGCATGAAGCTCTAGACAGCCGCACTCCGTGATTGCTTTGGTTACCGCTCGATTGACAGCGGCCTCGGATTGCCCATGTTTGGATAGAACATCAAGAAGACTGCGGTGCCGAAGCAATAGGTCGGCTACTTGATCTTGAAACGTTTGCAAATTGGAAGTGCTCATTTCACATCCACCTCTATTCTTTAAGTGGTGCTGCGGGGGTGCCCGCGCACATGAATAAGCTGTCGTTGGGTATTGTTCATACCACTTTATTATAAAACTAATAATTCCCATTTTACAACCTGCAGCAAATGGAAAAAAACGGACCTCTAGGATTAAGCCAGCATTCATTGGGCCATAATGCTAAAGAATGAATGAAGATATAAGGAGGTGGACGTTCATGTTCAAACGCACCATGATGGTAGCATCCGGTGTTATTGGGGCTTGGAGTGGGATGGAATTGCATTCGATGATATTTGTTCGGACGACGGAATGGTCTTATGCCGCGAGTGGATGGACGTCAGGTCGAATTTGGTGGGCAATGGGGGGCGCGATCCTAGCAATGCTAATGTGCCACATGCTATCAGCACCAGCAGGCCGTGCATGGCGTTCTTGGCAGATGCGAATTGTGGAGATGTCTCCATCACAGATTATTATCAACACTAGCGGACTTTTAGTCGGGCTGTGCTTTGCAGCGCTCGTTATGCCTTTATTGGGTCCATTTGGGATCATTGGTCAATTGCTTGCGGTTATCCTAACGTTAACTTGTGGAATGATTGGTCTTCAGGTTGCTCGGTGGAAGGAGTATGATATTGCAGCATGGGTGAGTGGCTTATCACGCAAAGCTCCTGAAGCAGAAACAAAGAGCAGCATGGGCTTCGAGGAGCATAAGATTCTCGATACAAGTGTCATTATCGATGGACGAATTGCGGACATCTGCAAAACAGGGTTCATTGAAGGGACCATTGTCATTCCGGAATTTGTGCTGGAAGAACTGCAGCATATAGCGGATTCCTCAGATCTGCTGAAGCGTAATCGCGGACGCCGGGGACTCGATATTTTGAACAAGATCCAAAAGGAGCTTGAGGTGAAAGTGCTCATCTATGAGGGAGACTTCGAAGAAATCTCCGAGGTGGACAGCAAGCTTGTCAAGCTGGCGAAGCTCCTGAAGGGCAAAGTCGTCACCAATGACTTCAACTTGAACAAAGTATGCGAGCTGCAAGGGGTATCTGTGCTCAATATTAATGATCTCGCCAATGCCGTTAAGCCGGTGGTCCTGCCAGGAGAAGAAATCGTTGTTCAGGTGATCAAGGACGGCAAAGAACATGGTCAGGGAGTCGCGTATTTGGATGACGGGACGATGATTGTGGTAGAGGGTGGTCGGGAATACATCGGCAATACGATGGAGGTTCTCGTGACAAGCGTGCTGCAAACCTCAGCAGGCCGGATGATATTTGCAAAGCCGAAACTGTTGGAAAAAGCACAATAAACAGGTATGATGATGATAGATGATCATCATGGAGGTTTATTAGTCATGAAACAGCGGTTTGGCGTCGTTGTAGTTGCCGCAGGCAAAGGGACCCGCATGGGGACGACGGAGAGCAAGCAGTATCTGCTGCTTCAGGACAAGCCTGTTCTTGTACATACACTTGAGGTGTTTCAAGCCGCACCGGAATGTGAGAGCATCGTCTTGGTGACAGGCGCACAGGACCGTGCGCGCTGTCAGGCATGGGTGAAGCAGTATGGACTAACTAAGGTGCGCGATATTCGAGCAGGCGGGAAGGAACGCCAAGACTCGGTATACGAAGGACTGAAGGCCATCGAGTCCTACGGACTTGAGCTAGTCCTCATTCACGACGGCGTGAGGCCATTTGTTCAACAATCGCATATTAGAGCCTGCTGTGAGGCCGCGCATGCGCATGGCGCAGCTGTTCTTGCCGTGCCGGTCAAGGACACGATCAAGCAGGTGAATGAGCATGGTGTGATTACAGCGACACCAGACCGTAACAGCTTGTGGGCGATTCAGACGCCACAAGCTTTTCGTCTTGACGTCGTCATGAAGGCGCATCATGAAGCGAGAAGGTGTGATCGCACAGGAACGGATGATGCTATGCTTGTGGAGCAGATGGGTGTTACTGTTCGGGTTGTCGAAGGGGATTATTCCAATGTGAAGCTGACCACGCCAGAAGATCTATGGTTCGCGGAATGGTGGTTGGCGCGCACGTCATTATTGTAGATTATAAGGGAGAGTTGGATGATGATTCGTGTAGGACAAGGCTTCGATGTGCATCAGTTGGTGGAGGGGCGACCGTGTATTATAGGCGGCGTTACGATTCCTTATGAAAAGGGGCTGCTTGGGCATTCTGATGCAGACGTTCTGCTTCATACCGTTAGTGATGCAGTGCTTGGCGCGCTGGCGCTTGGGGATATCGGCAAGCACTTCCCGGATACCGATCCAGCATATAAAGATGCTGACAGCGTGAAGCTGATGGAGCATGTATGGAATCTGGCCAAGGAGCGAGGCTATAAGCTTGGCAATGTGGATTGTACGATTATTGCACAGCAGCCGAAGATGCTGCCTTACATCCCGCAAATGGTAGACAATATTGCTCGTATTCTGGAAGCAGATGCTGCGCAAGTTAATGTAAAAGCAACAACGACAGAGAAGCTTGGCTTCGCGGGAAGAGGCGAGGGAATCGCTGCACAAGCGGTTGTCTGCTTAATTCGCGATATGGTATGATAGGTCGATGATAAGGAATGTACGGAGGGATATGAGATCATGAACAAAGACATCCGAGTACGGTACGCTCCAAGTCCTACAGGACATCTACATATTGGGAATGCGCGTACGGCGTTGTTCAACTATTTGTTTGCTCGCCATCATGGCGGGACATTTATTGTTCGTATTGAAGATACGGATGTAAAGCGCAATGTAGCTGGTGGAGAAGAGAACCAGTTTAATTATATGAAATGGCTCGGCATGGACTGGGATGAGAGCATTGATGTCGGGGGAGAATACGGCCCGTACCGTCAAACGGAACGCATTGAGATTTACAGCAAATACGCGCAGGACTTGATGGATCGCGGGCTTGCTTATCCGTGCTATTGTACAGAAGAAGAGCTTGCAGCAGAGCGAGAGGAACAGCTAGCTCGCGGCGAGACGCCGAAGTATAGCGGAACGTGCCGCCACTTGTCAGCAGAAGAGCGTGCTGCCAAGGAAGCGGAAGGCCGCCAGGCCAGCATTCGCTTCTTGGTACCAGAAGGCCGCTCTTATACCTTCAACGATTTGGTGAAGGGCGAGATTACTTTTGAATCCGATACGACTGGGGATTGGGTCATCATTAAGAAGGATGGCATTGGAACGTACAACTTCGTTGTCGTTATCGATGATTATCTGATGAAGATGTCTCATGTGCTTCGCGGTGAAGACCATATTACCAATACCTTGCGCCAATTGATGATCTATGAAGCGTTTGGTTGGGAAGCGCCGATCTTCGGACATATGACGCTCATTGTGAACGAGAATCGCAAGAAGCTTAGCAAGCGCGATGAATCGATTCTTCAATTTATCGAGCAGTATGATCAGCTTGGCTATCTGCCGGAAGCGATGATGAACTTTATTGCACTTCTTGGCTGGTCTCCGGAAGGAGAAGAGGAGATCTTCTCGCGCGATGAGCTGATCTCGATCTTCGATGCGAATCGATTGTCGAAGAGTCCGGCTGTATTTGACACACACAAATTGAATCATATTAATAATGTATATATGAAAAAAGCTGACCCTGAGCGCATTGCCAAGCTGGCGATTCCTCATCTTCAGAAGGCTGGACGCTTACCAGAACAGCTGTCTTCCGAACAGGAAGCCTGGGCTGCTTCGCTGGTGAAGCTGTATCAAGAGCAGATGAATTGCGCATCCGACATTGTGGAGCTCTCTGATATGTTCTTCCGCGACGAGCTTGTCGTGGAAGAGGAGGGCAAGGCAGTGCTTCAAGAAGAGCAGGTTCCTGCCGTGCTGGCTGCACTTCATGCGAAGCTTGAGGCGCAAGCGGACTGGAGTGTGTACACTGTGAAGTCTGCGATCAAAGAAGTCCAGAAGGAGACAGGCGCAAAGGGCAAAGGATTGTTTATGCCTGTTCGCGTAGCTGTATCCGGTCAGACCCATGGACGCGATCTTAACGAGACAATCGTTCTGCTTGGACGCGACAAAGTTCTTCATCGCCTTAAGAACGCATAAAATGCATTGTCAATTATAGTCTTGTTCCAGTATACTGAGGTCAAGATCGAGTAAGATTTAGGTGGCGCTTGCTGTCAGCAAGCCTCAATATCGATACATGCATGGAGCGGGAGAGCGTGTAGCATGAAGGCATGTCCAGAGATAATGGCTGGATGATGGTAAGAAGTATCCTTCTTACCATATCCAAGCTGCGAGCCATTTCTTGTCTGGCTACGAACGCATTGCACCCGTGAGCATCATTTCTGAACCAAGATAGCGTGTAAAGCTGTGTAAGCAGGTTTGCCGTGAATCTAGGTAGGGAGTGACGAGTCGTTCTCGTTACCGAACGAAGAGTGGAAAGAAAACGGAGTCTCGCATGCCCCTATCAACGTGGTGTAAGCGGTGATACAGAGGGGAGATATCTTTCTTTCAAGCAGAGTGGGACCGCGCACAGCGTCTCTGCAGCATGGCTGCAGGGGCGCTTTTTTTGACCATTCAGGCAGAAAAAATGCTGGTTATCATCTGCAAGGAACAACTTTGAGTCTATACAAAATGGCAGCTTATGCTGCGAACTGGTTATTGCGGTGCTAGGAGCAAAAGCAGCATGGCCAGCGGAATGGACGATAGCACGGATCATCATGCGACAAGAAAATAGACTTGAATCACGGTTTCATCTTTAGGAAGAGATAGAGCTTTGAGCAAAGAAAATGGGGGGTCAGGTCATGGGACGTATACTTCAACGGATGCGATCCGACATACAAACTGTATTTGAAAACGATCCGGCCGCAAGAAGCCGATTCGAGGTCATTTTTACGTATTCTGGTCTGCATGCAATCTGGATGCATCGTATTGCCCATCGTTTGTATCGTCGCAAGTGGCATACGTTCGCCCGCATCATCTCACAGTTCAGCCGTTTCATAACCGGAATTGAGATCCATCCGGGTGCCAAGCTCGGAGATCGATTGTTTATCGACCATGGCATGGGGGTAGTCATTGGGGAGACCTGTGAGATCGGGCACAATGTTGTCATCTATCAGGGGGTCACCTTGGGCGGCACAGGGAAAGAAAGAGGGAAGCGTCACCCTACGGTAGGCAACAATGTGGTTATCGCATCAGGTGCGAAGGTGCTAGGCTCCTTCAGGATCGGCGACAACTCCAATATCGGCGCCAATTCTGTGGTGCTTAGAGAAGTGCCGGCCAACTGTACGGTTGTTGGCATTCCAGGGCGAATTGTGAAGCGGGACGGAATGCGAATTGATCGTTTGAATCATGCGCATCTCCCTGACCCGATGATAGATATGGTGCGTTCATTGGAAGATGAGATTCATCGCTTGTACGATGAGCTCAAGACATTGCGCAAAGCTTATGAGGATCTAAGGAAAGACAACACGGACCCAAACTCAGGACAATCCAAGGAGGTCATACGCGTATGACATTGCACATTTATGATACGCTTTCGCGTCAAAAGAAACCATTGGAGCCGCAGCATCCTGACAAAGTTAATATGTATGTATGCGGACCAACGGTATACGGATATATTCACATCGGAAATGCAAGGCCTGCGATCGTATTCGACGTGGTTCGCCGCTATTTGGAGACGACTGGCTATGAGGTTAATTATGTCATGAACTTCACAGATGTTGATGACAAGCTGATTAACAAAGCGAAGGAGATGCAGCTGCCCGTGCCGGAAGTGGCTAGCCACTTTATTGATGCCTATTATGCGGACACGGATGCGCTTGGCGTGAAGCGTGCGACGATGAACCCTCGTGTAACGGAGCATATGGATCAGATTATCGAATTCATTGGGGAACTTGTTGAGAAGGGTTTCGCGTACGAGTCAGGCGGAGATGTATACTTCCATACGAAGAAGTTCCCGGAATACGGCAAGCTGTCTCATCAGAATCTCGATGAACTGCAGTTTGGCATTCGCATTGAGGTCGATGCGCGCAAGCAAGACGCGCAGGACTTTGTGTTGTGGAAAGCGGCTAAGCCAGGCGAGATTGCATGGCCTAGTCCGTGGGGAGAGGGACGCCCAGGCTGGCATATTGAATGCTCGGCGATGGCCAAACAATACTTAGGGGATACGCTGGATATTCACGGTGGAGGTCAAGACCTTCAATTCCCTCACCATGAATGCGAATTAGCACAATCCGAATGCGTGACAGGCAAGCCGCTTGCAAGCATTTGGATGCATAATGGTTATATTAATATTAATAACGAGAAGATGTCCAAATCACTGAATAACGGCGTATTGGTTAAAGACTTGCGTACAGCCTACAACCCGGCAGCCATTCGCTACTTCATGCTGTCAACACACTATCGCAATCCATTGAACTTCACCGATGAAGCCATGCAGCAATCGGTTAATTCGCAGGAGCGTCTTGCGAATGCCTATGGCAATGTGAAGCATGCGCTTCAGTCCGCTGGCGCAGGCACCGTTGATGAGGCAAGAGAGCAAGGCGGGGAGCCGGAAGCAGCGCTCGAAGCGAAGATGGCGGAGATACTGGAAGCCTTCGATGCGAAGATGCAGGATGACTTCAATACGGCGGATGCGATTACGGCAATGTTTGAATGGGCTAGTGAGGCGAATGTATATATTCAGAAAAAAGGCGAGCATGTTGCCGTTTCTGATCTATTGCTCTTACATGATACCTTTGAGGCGATGAATGATGTGCTGGGTCTAGTCATGGAACAAGCAGAAGAGCTGCTCGATGAAGAGATTGACCAATTGATTCAAGAACGCACAGATGCAAGAAAGGCGAAGAACTGGGCGCGTGCGGATGAGATCCGTGATCTGCTGACCGCTAAAGGCATTGTGCTTGAAGATACGCCGCAGGGCGTCCGCTGGAAGAGAGTGTAAGCTTGGATAGGAGAGGGCTAATGAAGGACACAACGATAGATTTGGCAGAGGGATGGATGTTTCCCTATCCTCCCTCCAAGCCAAGTCAGCAGATGAATCCGATCACACTTGCCTACATCGGTGATGCCATCTACGAAGTCATGGTGAGGCAGTGGATCTTGTCACAACCGAATCACCGTCCGCATCATATGCATCGCGAAGCGATCAGCTATGTCTCAGCCAAGGCTCAAGCCAAGCTGCTGGGCAAGCTGATGGATCGTTTGTCAGAGGAAGAGGCCAACGTTGTAAGGCAAGGACGTAACGCCAAGTCACAAGTGCCTAAGAATGCGGATGTGAACGACTATCGGCAGGCGACTGCTCTTGAGGCGCTGGTCGGGTATTTATATATGGAGAATAAGCTGGATCGTCTCCGTGAGATTGCTGCTGTCCTTTTTGAAGAGCGTGTTCACGAGGATGAACGGTAGAATATACAACGAAGAATGATGGACGGAACTGCTGTTGAATCAGCAGGAGGAGGTTAAGCATGCAAGAAGAGTTAATTGCCGGAAAACACTCGGTTATGGAGGCATTGCGATCCGGACGCACGATCAATAAGATCTGGATCGCTGATCAAGCGCAAAAGCACCTGACGCAGCCGATTATTGCCGAGGCGAAAAAGGCTGGCATTGTTGTGCAAAATGTGGACAAGCGCAAGCTTGATCAAATGGCAGAAGGCATACAGCATCAAGGCGTTGTTGCTCAGGTGGCTGCTTATGCATATGTTGAAGTGGATGATATTCTAAATCGTGCGAATGAGCGTGGAGAGAAGCCATTTCTCCTTATCCTAGATGAGATCGAAGATCCGCACAACTTGGGATCTATGCTCCGTACGGCAGACTGTACGGGGGTGCATGGCGTCATTATTCCGAAGCGCCGATCCGTTGGCTTAACGGCGACGGTCTCCAAGATTTCTGCTGGAGCTGTGGAGTATGTTCCAGTTGCACGCGTGACCAACCTCGCTCAAACGATCGAGGAGCTCAAGGAACGCGGGGTATGGATTGTGGGAACAGATGTTACAGCGGAACAGGAGATTTATGATGCCAATATCTTTGATTCTCCTGTAGCCATTGTGATCGGAAATGAGAATAAAGGGATGGGCCGCTTGATTCGAGAGTCCTGCGACGTCCTCTTGAAGCTGCCAATGTCAGGCCAAATCAACTCCTTGAATGCATCGGTAGCTGCGGGAATCTTCATGTATGAGGTCGTGCGCCGCCGCCGGGATTAGCCCTTATGGTGAAAGCGGAGGATTGGCGGGATATCCTGCTCGTGGATGGCTACAACATGATTGGCGCTTGGGGGGAGCTAAAGCAGCTCTCCCAGGCGAATTTAGAAGAAGCAAGAGACCAACTGCTTGACATGCTTGCTGATTATCAAGCCTATTCCGGAAGAAGAGTTGTTGTTATCTTCGATGCTTACCGCGTACCGGGGCTTGGTGTTTCTTATAAGCAAAGAGAGATACAAGTATATTTTACCAAAGAAAAAGAGACGGCGGATGAATGCATTGAACGGCTTGTTCGAGAACTGAGGCATCGTAGACGCCAAATCTACGTGGCCACTTCTGACCTGATTGAACAGCATGTGATCTTTGCTCAGGGTGCGCTTCGCATCTCGGCAAGAGAGCTGAAGCTTGTGATTGCGCAAGCGAAGCGAGAGGTGGAGTCCCAGATCAAAGAGCGTGCGCAAAAGCCGCTTAAACGCAATCCTCTTGAAGATAAGTTAAGCCTGGATGTGCTGTTGAAGCTTGAACGTATGCGTCGTGGAAATCAAGAAGATTCCAAATAATTCCTCATTTTAGGCAGGAAAGGTAATTATTTTCGTCAAAATTGGTTAACCGCGCGGTTGACGCTGTTAGACAAACTCATATATACTGAATCTATCATTTTTGTCATGATTGGACTGCTAGATCGTAAAGGGTACGGATGTTTCCTGTTGGATGATAGAGAACAACCCTGTTATAAGGGCTTGTACATATGTGGAGAGTGGACAGAGAATTATCTTGTGTGACGATAGATCGCGTTGCAGGCCGGAGGGATTGCTAGTGAGTGTTAACCTAAAAGAAATAAGCACGTTTCCACACGACAGGTTAACGGATGAGCAGCTTGTGGAGGCGGTTCGTGAAGGTGATGGCGATGCGCTGGAGTATCTGATTCATAAGTATCGTAACTTTGTACGCGCGAAGGCCCGCTCTTATTTTTTGATTGGTGCGGATCGAGAGGATATTGTACAAGAAGGCATGATTGGCCTGTACAAGTCGATTCGTGATTTCCGCGGTGACAAGCTTGCCTCATTCAAAGCTTTCGCAGAGCTCTGCATTACAAGACAGATCATTACAGCCATCAAGACAGCCACCCGTCAAAAGCACATTCCCCTGAACTCATATGTTTCCTTGGACAAGCCGATTTACGAAGAAGACTCCGATCGAACTTTGCTTGACGTTATCGGCGGCTCTCGAGTATCCGATCCCGAACAGCTAATTATTAATCGCGAGGAATTCGTAGGTCTAGAAGACAAGATGTCTGAGATCTTGAGTGATCTGGAGCGCAAGGTGCTGATGCTCTATTTGGATGGCCGCTCTTATCAAGAGATTGCCGTTGACCTTGATCGACACGTAAAGTCCATTGATAACGCGCTGCAGCGTGTGAAGCGCAAGCTGGAGCGATATCTTGAAGTCCGCGACGGCGGGCAGGAATAAAGCATGATAGTGATGTATATCTACACCAAACCGCATTTTCCGTTTTTAGACGGAGTGCGGTTTTTTTGCTAGAATAAGAGGAATACTTACAATAAAACATGAACAACACACTTTTTAGAGTGAAAAGGTTTAACAACCAAGGCGTTTTCCTATACTGATTCATAGTATCGATCGCAGAAATTAGAATGGAATTAACGATCATTTCCTTTGTGTTTGTACACCCACTTATGGTAGAGTAAAAGGGCGTGATCCCCCACGGGGAGGGCATCTTTTCATTGACACAACAGTACCAGTGTGATAAAGTGTATCAGGTAGCCCTAAATTTGCGTACGTTTTAGGTTAATTTTTTGGCGCTTCTTATCTAATAGTGGTGTCTTTCAGGAGGTGTACAACATGCGCGTTATTATTACGATGGCTTGCACGAATTGCAAACAACGCAACTATACAACTACGAAGAATAAGCGTAATCACCCAGACCGCATCGAGTTGAAGAAGTATTGTAAATTCTGCAACGAGCAAACTGCACATCGCGAAACAAGATAAGTCAGAGGAGGGGTAGTCCGTGGCTTTCTTAGGTAAGATGAAACAAAGTTTCGGTTCGATGTTTTCCTTCTTTGGAGACAGTTGGGGCGAGTTAAAGAAAGTTCGCTGGCCTAACCGTAAAGAGCTTACAAGTTATACGATTGTAGTACTTTGCACGGTCGTGTTTGTTGCGCTTTATTTTTGGGTGTTGGACATCGGGATTTCTGCGATCGTCGAAGCGATTATCTAATATAAGTCCCAAGGTGGCCTGAATAATGGAAAAAAGATGGTATGTTGTTCATACCTATTCCGGGTATGAAAACAAGGTTAAGGCGAATTTGGAGAAGCGTGTAGAATCCATGGGTATGGAAGACAAGATATTCCGCGTTCTTGTTCCGATGGAAGAAGAAGTGGTGAACAAAGACGGGAAGAAAAAGACCGTTATGCGTAAAGTTTACCCGGGGTATGTACTTGTGGAAATGATTCAGACAGATGAGTCTTGGTATGTTGTTCGCAATACGCCAGGGGTCACTGGTTTTGTCGGTTCTACCGGTTCGGGGTCCAAGCCTATTCCGCTGCTTCCTGAAGAAGTGGAGCAAATCCTCAAGACTATGGGGATGGAAGAGCCGAGACCTTCAGTTGAATTCGATCTCAAGGAGTCTGTGCGTATTAAAGTCGGTCCTTTTGCCAACTTTGTAGGTACAGTCGAAGAGATTGTGACGGAAAAGCAGAAGCTTAAAGTTCACGTTAACATGTTTGGTAGAGAAACCCCGCTTGAACTGGATTACCATCAAGTGGAGAAGATTTAATAGATCTTGTATAGGTTTCTTAAGCGTGGGTTAGGAATCATTCCGCCCACTTAATTAGCGTAAGGAGGTGCACGACGTGGCGAAAAAAGTCATTAAAGTTGTGAAATTGCAAATTCCTGCAGGGAAGGCGAATCCTGCACCACCAGTTGGTCCTGCATTGGGTCAAGCGGGTGTGAACATTATGGCGTTCACGAAGGAATTTAACGCGAGAACTGCAGAGCAAGTAGGATTGATTATTCCTGTTGAGATCTCTGTATTCGAGGACCGTTCCTTCACATTTATCACAAAAACTCCGCCAGCTGCAGTATTGCTGAAAAAAGCGGCTAAAATCGAGAAGGGTTCCGGCGAACCTAACAAGAAAAAAGTAGCTACAGTAAAACGCAGCGCTGTTCAAGAAATCGCTCAAACGAAGATGGAAGACTTGAACGCAGCAACTGTGGAAGCAGCAATGCGCATGGTTGAAGGTACAGCTCGTAGCATGGGTATCGTAATCGAAGACTAATTCGTAGTCTTCTTATACTGTGGGAGGTTTATCCGTTAATACCACAAAGGAGGAAATACAAATGGCTAAACGCGGTAAAAAGTATATCGAAGCTGCAAAGCTTATCGATAAAGATGCAGTATATGAGCCAGCTGAAGCAATTGAGTTGGTAAAAAAAGCAGCAGTAGCTAAATTCGACGAAACAGTTGAAGTAGCTGTTCGCTTGGGTGTAGACCCTCGTAAGCAAGACCAAGCAGTTCGTGGTGTTGTTGTCCTTCCTCATGGAACAGGTAAAACAAAACGCGTACTCGTTTTCGCTAAAGGCGATAAAGCAAAAGAAGCAGAAGCAGCTGGTGCGGACTATGTTGGAGATCAAGATCTCATCAACAAAATCCAACAAGGCTGGTTCGAATTCGATGTCTGCGTAGCAACACCAGACATGATGAGTGAAGTAGGTAAATTGGGACGTATCCTCGGTGGTAAAGGTCTCATGCCTAACCCTAAAGCCGGTACGGTTACTTTCGACGTTACTAAAGCTGTTCAAGAAATCAAAGCTGGTAAAATCGAATACCGTCTGGACAAAGCAGGTCAAATCCATGCACCTATCGGTAAAGTATCCTTCGATGCTGACAAGTTGAACGAAAACTTGAAATCATTGGTTGATGCATTGAACCGTGCGAAGCCAGCTTCTGCAAAAGGTGTATATCTGAAGAACATTTCTGTTTCTTCTACGATGGGACCGGCAGCACGTGTAAACACAACTTCTTACCGTTAAGATTTCAGTCTCAATTGGTAAGTCACGGAATCTGTTGACAATCGTCGATGGATCGTGGTACTCTTATGAAGTTGTTGTGAACAACGTGATCTAACATTGAATAATCGTACCGTAGACAGTAGGTGCCGCAAGGCTTAATCTCCTACCGAGGTGTTCGAATAGAAGGAGTGCGAGGGTGTGTAGTTTGCCTGCACATCATTCGCTCGTGATGCCTCTGTAGAATACCTGCAGAGGCTTTTCTTATGCTCGAGTAGGCCGGAATTGTCGGACAGGATGCGGTTGATAAACAATCTTGTAGGAGGTGGATCGAGTGGCAAACGCAAAAATTATCGAAGCGAAACAAGGCACGGTTAATGAAATTGCTGACAAATTGCGCAATAGCGTAACAACAGTAGTTGCTGACTACCGTGGATTGAACGTTTCTCAAGTAACTGAGCTTCGTAAGCAACTTCGTGAAGCTGGCGTAGAATTCCAAGTATTGAAAAATACAATGGTTCGCCGTGCGACAGCAGAAGCTGAATTAAGTGAGCTTGACCAAGCATTGACTGGTCCTACAGCAATCGCGTTCAGCCGTGAAGACGCAGTAGCGCCTGCGAAGATCCTTCACGATTTCGCTAAGAAGAACGAAGCGCTTGAAATCAAAGGTGGCGTTGTAGAAGGCCGCGTTGTTGATGTAGAGCAAATCCAAGCACTTGCAGCATTGCCAAACCGCGAAGGTTTGCTGTCCATGTTGCTCAGCGTGCTTCAAGCACCAATGCGCAACTTCGCACTTGCAGTCAAAGCTGTTGCAGAGAAGCAAGAAGCAGAAGCGTAAGATTGAGGTTCGGAACGACCGATATCGCAATATAAATCATTTATTAAATTGGAGGGTATCCTAATGAGCAAAGAGCAAATCTTGGAAGCCATTAAAGGCATGTCCGTATTGGAATTGAACGACCTTGTTAAAGCAATCGAAGAAGAATTCGGCGTAACAGCTGCTGCACCAGTAGCAGTAGTTGGCGGCGGCGCAGCAGAAGCTGCAGCTGAGCAATCCGAATTCGACGTAGTCTTGACTAACCCAGGTGCTGGCAAGATCAACGTTATCAAAGTAGTTCGCGAAATCACTGGTCTTGGCTTGAAAGAAGCTAAAGAAGTTGTTGATAACGCTCCTAAAGCAGTTAAAGAAAAAGTTAGCAAAGAAGAAGCAGAAGCTGTTAAAGCTAAGCTTGAAGAAGCTGGCGCAACTGTTGAACTTAAATAGTCATCGTTGTGACTGTAAGTATAAACCCCTTGAAGACTCTTCAAGGGGTTTATTGTCTAGGATACGTGAGCTTGCTTAGCAAGCGCTAAAGCCGCGTCTTAGACAATGAACATATGGGCTTGCAGTTCAGCCGTGGATAGGAGGTATACTCCCATGGATCATTATTATAGCAATAAGCAGCAGGTTGCCCATGATCGCAAGCAGCTGCAGTTTAACTTGAGAGGACATGCGCTGCGATTGGTCTCGGATGCAGGCGTTTTTTCCAAGGGTGCAGTCGATTATGGAAGTCAAGTGCTGATTGAGCATATGAAGTTTGCGGAGAACAGCAAGGTTCTTGATGTAGGCTGTGGGTATGGTCCAATTGGACTTACAGCAGCAAAGCTTGCCCCGCTTGGACAAGTGTATATGGTAGATGTCAATGAACGTGCGCTTGCACTTGCAAAAGAGAACGCCAAGCTTAATGCGATCACCAATGTCACGATCTTTGAAAGTGATGCTTTGGCAGCAGTACATGATAGAGACTTTGATGTCATTCTGACCAATCCGCCTATTCGGGCGGGCAAGGAAGTGGTACATCGAATCTTTGCAGAGGCGTATGAACATCTCGCGATTGGCGGGAGCTTGTGGATTGTCATTCAGAAGAAGCAAGGTGCTCCATCTGCGGTAGCGAAGCTGGAATCTCTTTTTGGAGAAGGGCAAGTAGAAGAGGTAGCGAAGGACAAAGGATATCGAATCTATCAAGCCATTAAGTCCAACATATAGGTTAATTTAGAGGAATTGAAATAAAATGTGTTTCAAAAGTTGACTCTGATAAACCATTATGTTATTATTATATAATGTCAGTATTAGGATGGTCTCCATGTCTTTACTTGACTAAAATGTCAAGCCCTTTTTTGAAAAAGGATGCATACATTTTCGTTAACTAACGTATAATGTTTACATTTTGGGCAAGTCTATCGGATATGAAGAGATCATGAAACGGTGAGAAATAACGGCACGAACATACGGCGTCCATCGCAACTTGTTGCGCAAGGTCGTGATCGTGCGTTTTTTGTCTTTTGCTTCTCACAATTCCAAATTATTACGTTTTGGGTGTCCTTTCGTGGACTTTATTATAAAGGATGACGAAAAGGATTCGCAATTCATTTTTTTAGTAGACATGAGGGGTGAGTATAAGTTGGCAGGACATCTTGTTCAAAATGGGCGACGCACTCGGCGTAGTTACGCGCGCATCAAAGAAGTTCTCGAAGTTCCGAACTTGATCGAAATCCAACAGAAATCGTACCAATGGTTTTTGGATGAAGGATTGAGAGAAATGTTCCAAGACATCTCTCCGATTCAGGATTTCACAGGTAATCTTGTTCTGGAATTCGTCGATTACAGCTTGGGTGAGCCGAAATACTCGGTCGATGAATCAAAAGAACGTGATGTAACATATGCAGCACCGCTTCGTGTGAAGGTGCGTCTTCTTAATAAAGAAACCGGCGAAGTGAAGGAACAAGAAGTGTTCATGGGAGATTTCCCTCTTATGACCGAAACGGGTACCTTCATTATCAACGGCGCAGAACGCGTAATCGTCAGCCAGTTAGTTCGATCCCCAAGTGTCTATTTCAGCACGAAACTTGACAAGAACGGGAAGAAAAACTACTCGGCTACCGTTATCCCTAACCGTGGCGCGTGGCTAGAACTAGAGACAGATGCGAAGGACATCATTTATGTGCGTATTGACCGCACACGTAAGATTCCAGTTACTGTACTCTTGCGTTCGCTAGGCTTCGGTACGGATGAGCAAATCTTAGAATTGCTCGGACATGATGAATATATTCGCAATACGCTGGACAAGGACAACACGGATTCTACGGAAAAAGCGCTGATCGAGATCTATGAGCGTCTTCGTCCGGGTGAACCGCCTACGCTTGACAATGCAAAGAGCTTGCTGATTGCTCGCTTCTTTGATCCAAAGCGTTATGATCTAGCGAATGTTGGTCGTTATAAGATCAACAAGAAGCTTCATATCAAAAACCGTCTGTTCAATCAACGTCTGGCTGAAACCTTGGTTGATGTTGACACAGGAGAAATTATCGCGGAAGCAGGTCAAGTGATTGATCGCCGCTTGCTTGATGAGATTCTCCCGCGTCTGGAGTCTGATGTTGGCTTCAAGACATATCAAGTGGCGGGTGGAGTGCTGGATACGGAAGATATTCCGCTCCAATGTATTAATGTATTCTCCCCGATTGAAGATGGTAAAGTCATAAAAGTTATTTCCAACGGCTTGATTGACAAGTCCGTTAAACATATCACACAGTCGGATATCATTGCATCGATTAACTACTTTATTAATCTCTTGCATGGTATCGGGGACACAGACGATATTGACCACTTGGGTAACCGTCGTTTGCGTTCGGTAGGCGAGCTCCTTCAGAACCAATTCCGCATTGGTCTATCTCGTATGGAGCGTGTGGTTCGTGAACGTATGTCCATTCAGGATGCAAACGTGATTACGCCTCAGGCGCTGATCAACATTCGTCCTGTTATTGCGTCGATCAAGGAGTTCTTCGGAAGCTCCCAGCTCTCGCAGTTTATGGACCAAACGAACCCGCTTGCTGAGTTGACGCACAAACGCCGTTTGTCCGCTCTTGGACCTGGTGGTTTGACGCGTGAGCGCGCAGGCTTCGAAGTTCGAGACGTTCATCCATCCCACTATGGCCGTATGTGTCCAATCGAGACGCCAGAGGGTCCGAACATCGGTTTGATCAACTCCTTGTCTACATTCGCTCGCGTGAATGAATATGGATTTATCGAAGCGCCTTACCGCTGGGTAGATCCGAAGACAGGCAATGTGTCGGATCATATTGACTACATGACCGCTGATGAGGAAGACAACTACGTTGTAGCTCAGGCGAATGCACCGTTGAATGAGGATGGTTCGTTCCGTGATGAGACAGCGATTGTTCGTTATAACAAACAATCTGACAACATTTTGACGATGCCGACTGATCGTATTGACTACATGGACGTATCGCCAAAACAAGTTGTGTCCGTCGCAACAGCCTTGATTCCGTTCTTGGAAAACGATGACTCTAACCGTGCGCTCATGGGATCAAACATGCAGCGTCAGGCGGTACCTCTTCTGATACCGCAGGCGCCATTCGTTGGTACAGGTATGGAACACAAGTCTGCAAAAGACTCTGGTGTATGTATTGTATCCAAAGTGGACGGGGTTATTGAACGCGTAAATGCAACAGAGATCCAAGTCCGCGAGATTCAAGTGATTGACGGTAGAGAGGTCCGCGGCGACCTTGTTAAATATAAGCTTCAAAAATTCATGCGTTCCAACCAAGGAACTTGCATCAACCAGCGTCCGCTTGCGAAAAAGGGCGATGTGGTGAAGAAGGGCGACATCCTAGCAGATGGACCTTCTACGGAGATGGGAGAGTTGGCGCTTGGACGCAACGTGGTCGTTGCCTTCATGACATGGGAAGGTTACAACTACGAGGATGCGATTCTGTTGTCCGAGAAGCTCGTGAAAGAAGATGTGTATACCTCTATTCATATCGAGGAATACGAGTCTGAAGCGCGTGATACGAAGCTTGGACCAGAAGAGATTACTCGTGACATTCCTAACGTTGGTGAAGAAGCGCTGAAGAACTTGGATGAGCGCGGAATTATCCGTGTTGGTGCCGAGATCAAGGCAGGAGATATTCTTGTTGGTAAAGTAACGCCTAAAGGTGTAACGGAGCTGACAGCCGAAGAGCGCTTGCTGCATGCAATCTTTGGTGAAAAAGCTCGCGAGGTTCGTGATACATCCTTGCGTGTGCCGCATGGTACTGACGGTATTGTCGTAGACGTTAAAGTCTTTACTCGTGAAAATGGCGACGAGCTGCCACCAGGCGTTAACCAACTCGTTCGTGCTTACATTGCTCAAAAACGTAAAATCTCTGAAGGGGATAAAATGGCGGGACGCCACGGTAACAAGGGTGTCATCGCACGTATCCTTCCAGAAGAAGATATGCCGTTCCTTCCAGATGGAACTCCAGTTCAAGTTGTCTTGAACCCGCTAGGTGTACCATCTCGTATGAACATCGGTCAGGTGCTTGAGGTTCACTTGGGCATGGCTGCTCGCTACCTCGGCATGCACATGGCAACGCCGGTATTCGATGGTGCGACCGAGTACGACGTATTCGATACGATGGAAGAAGCAGGCATGCAGCGCAATGGTAAGACGGTCTTGTATGATGGACGTACAGGTGAGCGCTTCGAGCGTGAGGTTACTGTAGGCGTCATGTACATGATCAAACTTGCGCACATGGTTGATGATAAGATTCACGCCCGTTCTACTGGACCATACTCACTCGTTACGCAGCAGCCGCTCGGTGGTAAAGCACAGTTCGGTGGACAGCGCTTCGGTGAGATGGAGGTATGGGCACTTGAGGCATACGGTGCAGCCTACACACTTCAAGAGATTCTTACCGTCAAGTCCGATGACGTGGTTGGCCGCGTGAAGACGTATGAGTCGATCGTCAAAGGCGAGAACGTGCCAGAGCCAGGCGTTCCTGAATCCTTCAAGGTATTGATTAAGGAGCTTCAAAGCTTGGGTATGGACGTGAAGATCTTGACTGAAAACGAAGAAGAGATTGAAATGCGCGAATTCGACGATGAAGACGATGCACCGCAAGATAAGCTGAACCTTGGCTTAGATGATGATTACGCTGTGGAGTAAGCATTCAGGCTGTGGTGGCGGGCCCCTTGGGCGGCTCGCTCCCACGGCGTGATTTTTCTCCATTTTGTGGATATACGATGGTTAGAGATGGGACGCCTCGTACAAGGCGATTCTCATCGGAAGTTCACTAGGCCGTCTTGCAGTGAGACGGTGATCTCAAGTACAGATTAAGGAGGGTCGCTCCTAGATGGACGTCAACAATTTTGAATTTATGAAGATTGGTCTCGCCTCTCCGGAGAAAATTCGTTCCTGGTCCCGTGGTGAAGTGAAAAAACCAGAAACGATTAACTATCGTACGCTTAAGCCAGAAAAAGAAGGCTTGTTCTGCGAAAAGATTTTTGGTCCAACAAAGGACTGGGAATGTCATTGTGGTAAATATAAGCGTGTTCGTTACAAAGGAGTAGTCTGTGACCGATGCGGCGTTGAAGTCACGCGTCAAAAAGTTCGTCGTGAACGTATGGGTCATATCGAATTAGCAGCACCTGTTTCTCACATTTGGTACTTCAAGGGAATTCCAAGCCGTATGGGTCTGGCTCTTGATATGTCGCCTCGTTCCTTGGAAGAGATAATCTACTTCGCTTCCTACGTGGTTACGGATCCAGGTGATACGCCACTTGAGAAGAAGCAGCTTCTTTCCGAGAAGGAATACCGCAGCTATCGTGAAAAGTATGGTCATGCATTCTCTGCAGGCATGGGTGCTGAAGCCGTAAAGAAACTTCTTCAAGATCTTGATCTTGATAAAGAGATGGATTCGCTAAAAGAAGAGCTTCGTACAGCTCAAGGTCAACGCCGTAATCGTGCGATCAAGCGCCTTGAAGTCATCGAAGCATTCCGCAACTCCGGCAACAACCCGGACTGGATGATTCTTGACGTGCTTCCGGTAATCCCGCCAGAGCTTCGTCCGATGGTTCAATTGGACGGTGGCCGCTTTGCAACATCTGACTTGAACGACTTGTATCGTCGTGTCATCAACCGCAACAACCGTTTGAAACGTTTGCTTGATCTGGGTGCACCAGACATCATCGTGCAGAACGAGAAGCGTATGCTTCAAGAAGCGGTTGATGCCTTGATCGACAACGGTCGCCGTGGCCGTCCAGTAACTGGACCGGGTAACCGTCCGCTCAAATCTTTGAGCCATATGCTCAAAGGTAAGCAAGGTCGTTTCCGTCAAAACTTGCTCGGTAAGCGTGTTGACTACTCCGGCCGTTCCGTTATCGTGGTAGGACCAAGCTTGAAGATGTATCAATGTGGTCTTCCAAAGGAAATGGCATTGGAATTGTTCAAGCCGTTTGTGATGAAAGAGCTCGTAAATAAAGGCTTGGCACACAACATCAAGAGTGCAAAACGCAAGGTTGAACGTGTCAGCCCTGAAGTATGGGATGTGCTCGAGGAAGTTATTCGTGAGCATCCAGTGCTGTTGAACCGTGCACCAACGCTTCACAGACTAGGTATTCAAGCATTTGAACCGATTCTTGTAGAAGGCCGTGCCATTAAGCTTCACCCTCTCGTATGTACAGCGTATAACGCCGACTTCGATGGTGACCAAATGGCGGTTCACGTTCCATTGTCAGCAGAAGCACAAGCTGAAGCTCGCCTTCTTATGTTGGCAGCAGGCAACATCTTGAACCCTAAAGACGGCAAGCCGGTTGTAACACCGTCTCAGGATATGGTTCTTGGTTCCTTCTTCTTGACGATGGACAACAAAGAAGCAAAAGGCACAGGCATGCTGATCGGCAACGTTCATGAAGCCGTATCCGCATATCAACGTGAAATTGCTTCGCTGCATGCGCGTGTTGTTATCCCAGCTCGTGCATTGAACAAAACTTGCTTCACGGAAAAACAACAAAATGCGCTGCTCGTTACGACGATTGGCCGTATTATCTTTAATGAGATCTTCCCTGAAGATTTCCCATATATCAACGAGTCGACTAAACGCAACCTCTTTGATGGTACTCCTGATGAGTACTTCATCTATGACAAAGGAGCGGACATTCGTTCGATCATCGACACCTTGCCGCAGACAGGCGCTGTAGGTAAGGATTATCTGGGCCAAATCATTGCACGCTGCTTCGAAGTCTTCCATACGACGAAGACATCCGTGATCCTCGATAAGATCAAGCAGCTTGGCTTTACGTACTCAACTCGTGCAGGTATCTCTATTGCTGTATCCGACGTAGTCGTTCCGCAGGAAAAAGTAGAGATCCTAAGAGAGTCTGAAGAAAAAGTTAAGGTCATTATGAATCAATATCGTCGTGGTCTGATCACGAACGATGAGCGTTATGACCGCATTATCGATATTTGGTCAAAGTGTAAGGATCAATTGACAGACGTCCTGCTCAAATCCATGGATCGATACAATTCGATTATGCTCATGGTTGATTCCAAAGCACGGGGTAACAAATCGCAGATCACTCAGCTTGGTGGTATGCGTGGTCTGATGGCGAACCCATCTGGTCGTATCATCGAGTTGCCAATCAAATCGAACTTCCGTGAGGGACTGACGGTCTTGGAGTACTTTATCTCCACGCACGGTGCGCGTAAAGGTCTTGCCGATACCGCCCTTCGTACCGCTGACTCCGGTTACTTGACTCGTCGTCTTGTTGACGTTGCGCAAGATGTTATTGTTCGTGAAGATGATTGTGGAACGGATAAAGGCTTTATGGTCAGCAATATCTCTGATGGCAAAGAAGTTATCGAGGGCTTGTATGACCGCATCGAAGGCCGTTACTCCTTCCAGACGGTTAAGCATCCAGAGACAGATGAAGTGCTTGTCAACCGCAATGAATTGATTGATTCTGATAAAGCAGAAGCAATCGTCAAAGCAGGTGTGAAGCAGCTTCAAATCCGTTCTGTGCTTAGCTGCCGATCGCGTCATGGCGTATGTAAGAAGTGCTATGGCCGCAACTTGGCAACAGGACAACATGTGGAGATCGGGGAAGCAGTTGGAATTATCGCTGCACAGTCCATCGGGGAACCAGGTACACAGCTCACCATGCGTACGTTCCATACCGGTGGTGTTGCGGGAGACGATATTACACAAGGTTTGCCGCGTATCCAAGAGTTGTTCGAAGCGCGTAATCCGAAAGGTCAAGCAACGATCTCGGAGATTGATGGTGTGATCAAAGAGATTCGTGAGGTTAAAGACCGTCGTGAAATCGAGGTACAAGGTGAAGCGGAAACAAAAGTTTACGCTGCAAGCTATGGCTCTCGCATTCGCGTGCATGAAGGCCAAACGATCGAAGCTGGTGACGAAATCACCGAAGGTTCCATTGATCCGAAGGAAATGCTTCGCATCAAAGGTATTCGTGGCGTACAGAACTACATTTTGCAGGAAGTACAGCGCGTATACCGGAACCAAGGGGTAGAAATCAACGACAAGCACGTTGAGGTTATGATCCGTCAGATGCTGCGCAAGATCCGCATTATCGATAATGGCGATACAACGCTGTTGCCAGGATCGTTTGTGGATATGCATGAGTATGAAGAAGCGAACAAAGTTGCGATTGTTGCTGATAAAGAGCCTGCTGTTGCAAAACCGGTACTTCTCGGTATTACAAAAGCATCGCTTGAAACTGACTCCTTCTTGTCCGCGGCCTCCTTCCAAGAGACAACTCGTGTCTTGACAGATGCTGCGATTAAAGGCAAGGTTGACCAGCTTCTTGGCCTTAAGGAGAACGTTATTATCGGTAAGCTGATCCCTGCTGGTACAGGTATGAGCCGTTACCGCAATGTCAAAGTAACGAATCCGCTTAACGAACAAATGGAAGAAGCTTTTGAGCAAGCCGGTGTAGGCGTAGCTGAATAAGCTTTTGTATTAGAACATGTTGGCTGGCGGCGCAGTCTCTAATCGAGGCTGTGTCGCTCTAGCCGCATGATAGAAGACAGGCTTCCAATCGTTTACTAATCAAGGGAATAACTGCTGTTTTTTCTGAGGATAAAAACCGCTTGACACTGCAAATTCAAAGTGCTAAGATATCGTAGTGTGCCCAAGACATTTGCCTGTGCTTTTGGAGGATGTTGTCGATGGATAATAATCTACAGGACGCCAAGGTCAAGATTGGGACGAAGCAGACAATGAAGATGGTTGAACAGGATTTAGCCATTGAAGTATTTGTTGCTTTAGATGCTGATGCCAAATTGATCTCAAAGGTTTCGAGTCTTTGTCGGAAGAAGTCTGTGAAGCTCACAGAGGTTGCGACTATGAAGGAACTCGGCAAGGTCTATGGAATCGATGTTGGTGCAGCTATGGTAGCTGTTGTTAATGAAGATTCGTAACCGATGTTTTTGTTGAGGATTGAACTCCGAAGCAAAAACTTTTCATTTGCTCGTTTATGAACCGCCTGGGTCTGTGGGCATAAATGATCGAATTGTAAAGGTGTTATTACATGGGAAGGGGGTGGCAAGAATGCCAACAATCAACCAATTGGTTCGTAAGGGCCGTAAAGCTAAAGTAACGAAATCCAAATCCCCAGCATTGCAAAAAGGATTTAACGCCTTGAAACGTGCTGAAACAGATTTGAGCGCTCCTCAAAAACGTGGTGTATGTACTCGTGTAGGTACAATGACGCCGAAAAAACCGAACTCCGCACTTCGTAAGTATGCGCGTGTACGTTTGACTAACCGTGTTGAGGTTACAGCATATATCGGTGGTATTGGTCACAACCTGCAAGAGCACAGTGTTGTTCTCGTACGTGGCGGCCGTGTTAAGGACCTTCCGGGTGTTCGTTACCACATCGTTCGCGGTGCGCTTGATACTGCAGGTGTGAACAACCGTATGCAAGCTCGTTCCAAATACGGTACGAAGCGTCCTAAAGAAAAAAAATAATAAGCTAGTTTCATGATAAAACATGAACTTTTTTGGAAAGGGGGATTACAATGCCACGCAAAGGACCAGTAGCAAAGCGTGATGTATTGCCAGATCCGGTATACAACAGCAAGTTGGTAACTCGCTTGATCAACCGTGTTATGATCGACGGTAAGCGTGGTGTTGCTCAAACGATTCTTTACGACGCATTCAAGTCTATTGAAGAGCGTACTGGTAAAGATCCTATGGAAGTGTTTGAAGCAGCACTCAAAAACATTATGCCTGTTCTTGAGGTTAAAGCTCGCCGTGTAGGTGGTTCTAACTATCAAGTGCCTATCGAAGTTAAACCAGAGCGTCGTGTCTCTTTGGGACTTCGTTGGTTGGTTAACTATTCGCGTAACCGCGGTGAAAAAACAATGCAAGAGCGTTTGGCAGCAGAGATTATCGATGCTTCCAATAACACTGGAGCAGCTGTTAAGAAACGTGAAGATACGCATAAAATGGCTGAAGCGAACAAAGCATTTGCTCACTACCGCTGGTAGGATTAAGCTCTGCTTAGCTCGGATTCACCAACTCATATTTGAAGGGAGATCCACACATGGCAAGACAGTTCTCCTTGGCAAATACGCGTAACATCGGAATCATGGCTCACATCGATGCCGGTAAAACAACAACTACGGAGCGTATCTTGTTCTACACAGGCCGTACTCACAAAATCGGTGAGGTGCACGAAGGTGCTGCAACAATGGACTGGATGGAACAAGAGCAAGAACGTGGTATCACGATTACTTCCGCAGCAACAACTGCACAATGGAAGGGCCATCGTGTTAACATTATCGATACTCCGGGTCACGTTGACTTTACGGTAGAGGTTGAGCGTTCCCTTCGCGTATTGGACGGAGCCGTAGGCGTATTCTCTGCAAAAGAAGGCGTAGAGCCGCAATCCGAAACAGTTTGGCGTCAAGCTGACCGTTACGGTGTACCTCGTATTGCTTACGTTAACAAAATGGATATCATCGGCGCTGACTACCTCAACGTTATTGAATCCATGAAGGATCGTTTGCAAGCGAACGCTGTTGCGATTCAATTGCCTATCGGTGCAGAAAATGATTTCAAAGGCATTATCGACCTTGTTGAGCTAAAAGCTCACATCTTCAAAGATGACCTCGGTCGTGATGTTGATATTGTTGACGTTCCAGAAGAGTTCAAAGCTCAAGTCGATGAACTCCGCATGGAATTGATTGAGAAGGTTGCAGAACTTGACGAAGAATTGATGATGAAATACCTTGAAGGCGAAGAGCTTACGATTGAAGAAATCAAAGCTGGTCTCCGCAAAGGGGTATGTAGCGTTCAAATCTTCCCAGTAGTATGCGGTTCTTCTTACAGAAACAAAGGCGTTCAGATGATGATCGATGCAGTAGTTGACTACTTGCCATCTCCTCTTGATGTTCCTGACATCAAGGGCCAACTTGAAGACGGTGAAGAAGTGATTCGTCACTCCTCCGATGAAGAGCCATTTGCGGCGCTTGCCTTCAAGATCATGACTGACCCTTATGTCGGTAAGTTGACGTTCTTCCGCGTGTATTCTGGTGTATTGAACTCCGGTTCTTACGTTCTGAATGCAACCAAAGGAAAACGTGAACGTATCGGCCGTATCCTTCAAATGCATGCGAACAGCCGCGAAGAAATCGACATTGTATATGCTGGTGACATCGCTGCTGCAGTAGGTTTGAAAGATACAGGTACAGGTGATACACTGTGTGATGAGAAACATCCGGTAATCTTGGAGTCCATGGACTTCCCAGATCCAGTTATCGAGATCGCAGTTGAGCCTAAGACCAAAGCTGACCAAGACAAGTTGAGTGTCGCACTCGGCAAGTTGACTGAGGAAGATCCTACTCTTCGTGCACATACAGACGAAGAAACAGGACAAACCATCTTGGCAGGTATGGGTGAGCTTCACTTGGACATCATCATCGACCGTATGCGTCGTGAGTTCAAGGTAGACACGAATGTTGGTAAGCCTCAAGTTGCTTACCGCGAAACATTCAAGACTGCTGCTAAAGTCGAAGGTAAGTTTGTTCGCCAATCTGGTGGTCGCGGTCAATACGGTCACGTATGGATCGAGTTCGCACCTCAAGAGCCAGGCGAAGGCTTCAAATTCGAAAACAAGATTGTCGGCGGTGTCGTTCCTCGTGAATACGTACCAGCTGTTCAAGCCGGTATCGAAGAATCGATGAAGAGCGGTGTCCTTGCAGGATTCCCACTCGTTGACATCAAAGCTACAATCTTTGACGGATCATACCATGATGTTGACTCCAGTGAGATGGCGTTTAAGATTGCTGGTTCCATGGCGCTTAAAGCAGCTAAGGACAAGTGTAGCCCAGTTATTCTTGAGCCTATCATGAAAGTCGAAGTTACAGTGCCTGAAGAGTACATGGGTGATGTAATGGGTATGCTGAACTCCCGTCGTGGACGTATCGAAGGTATGGATTCCCGTGGTGGTGCACAAATTATCCGTGCTAAGGTACCTCTCGCTGAGATGTTCGGTTACTCCACGACACTTCGCTCCGGTACACAAGGCCGCGGTGTGTTCTCGATGGAACTTTCTCACTATGAAGAAGTTCCACGCAGCATCTCCGAAGAGATTATTGCTAAGCATAAAGGCGAATAATCTCGTCTCGTAGTGTTTCATATGGCCGGCTTAAGACGACTATCGCTGGAGTCGGCCTCCTAAATACATTCTATTCCACGATTAAGGAGGAATTGTTCAAATGGCAAAGGCAAAATTTGAACGTAATAAACCGCACGTTAATATTGGTACTATTGGTCACGTTGACCATGGTAAAACTACTTTGACTGCTGCTATCACAACTGTATTGTCCAAACGTTATGGTGGTGCTGCAATCGCATTTGACCAAATCGATAAAGCTCCAGAAGAGCGCGAGCGCGGTATCACAATCTCTACTTCCCACGTAGAGTACGAAACACCTAACCGTCACTATGCACACGTTGACTGCCCAGGTCACGCTGACTATGTTAAAAACATGATCACTGGTGCTGCTCAAATGGACGGCGCGATTCTCGTAGTATCCGCTGCTGACGGTCCAATGCCACAAACTCGTGAGCACATTCTTCTTTCCCGCCAAGTAGGCGTACCATACATCGTAGTGTTCTTGAACAAATGCGATATGGTTGAAGACGAAGAGTTGCTTGAGTTGGTTGAAATGGAAGTTCGCGATCTCTTGAGCGAATATGAATTCCCTGGAGACGACACTCCAATCATCCGTGGTTCCGCTCGTGAAGCGCTTATGAACCCAGATGGCGAGTGGGCTGACAAGATCGTTGAAATGTTCGAGCAAATCGACACTTACATCCCAACTCCAGAGCGCGACACTGACAAGCCTTTCTTGATGCCTGTCGAGGACGTATTCTCCATCACTGGCCGTGGTACAGTTGCTACAGGTCGTGTAGAGCGCGGTACTGTTAAAGTAGGCGACGAGATCGAAATCGTTGGTATCCAAGAAGAAACTCGCAAGTCTGTAGTAACAGGCGTTGAGATGTTCCGCAAGCTTCTTGATTCCGCTCAAGCTGGTGACAACATCGGTGCATTGCTCCGTGGTGTTGACCGTACTGACATCGAGCGCGGTCAAGTATTGGTTAAACCAGGCACAGTTAAGCCGCACACTGAGTTCTCCGCTCAAGTGTACGTATTGACTAAAGAAGAGGGTGGCCGTCATAAGCCGTTCTTCACTGGTTACCGTCCACAGTTCTATTTCCGTACAACTGACGTAACAGGCGTTATCGACCTGCCAGAAGGTACTGAAATGGTTATGCCTGGCGACAACATCACTGTATCCGTTAAATTGATCGCTCCAATCGCGATCGAAGAAGGTACACGCTTCGCGATCCGCGAAGGCGGACGTACTGTAGGTGCAGGTGCGGTTGCTTCCATCAGCAAATAATTGAAGCTTAATGCTTCTTGCAATCCCTCGGCTTAGCAGCTGAGGGATTGTTTTATTTATGGGAAATACCAACTGCTATGCCATGAGTTACCGTGGCTTTATAAGGCTTGCCCATATATAATGGATAAAGTGATTTGGGCGAAAAAAGTTGTATGAAGTTTCTAGTTAATTGCATGTATGAAAATTAGATAAATGCTTGCAATTGCCTAGAAGTTTATATATAATAGTGAATGTTGTTCGTCGACGTTGCGATGAAGTGAGAGGTTACTGACACACCCGGCCCCTTTGCCATGGGTGGTGTGACAGAAAATTTTCACGGAGTATGTCCGATGCAAAATTGGGCGATTAAAGGAGGGAATGAAATGGCAAAGCAAAAAATTCGTATTCGCTTGAAAGCATACGACCACAGAATTCTTGATCAATCCGCAGAGAAAATTGTTGAAACAGCGAAGCGTTCCGGTGCAGGTGTATCTGGTCCGATTCCGTTGCCAACTGAGAAGCAAGTGATCACTATTCTTCGCGCGGTGCACAAGTATAAGGATTCTCGTGAGCAATTCGAGATGCGCACACATAAGCGTTTGATCGACATTGTGAATCCTACACCGCAAACAGTTGATGCGTTGATGAGACTGGACCTGCCGTCCGGTGTAGATATCGAAATCAAACTGTAAGGTAAGTAACTAACACACGACTGTATTTATGGAAGGAAAAGAGGTGTCAACATGAAAGGTATCTTAGGAAAAAAACTTGGCATGACTCAAGTGTTTACCCCAGAAGGTAACGTCTTGCCAGTAACCGTGATTGAAGCTGGTCCTAACGTTGTTCTTCAAAAGAAAGATGTGGAGAATGATGGTTATGAAGCGATCCAAATCGGCTATGCTGATAAAAAGGAAAAGAACGCTAACAAACCAGAACAAGGCCATGCAAAGAAAGCTAACACAACGCCTAAGCGCTACGTTAAAGAACTTCGTGGTATCGATCTTTCTCAATATGAGGTTGGCCAGGAGTTGAAAGCCGACATCTTCACTGAAGGCGAATTTGTTGACGTAACAGGCATTTCGAAAGGTAAAGGCTTCGCCGGCGTTATCAAACGTTGGGGACAAAGCCGCGGCCCTATGGCTCACGGTTCCCGTTACCATCGTAGACCAGGTTCCATGGGTTCCATTCAAGCGAACCGCGTTCCTAAAGGCAAACGTCTTCCAGGACACATGGGTACTGACACAATCACGATTCAAAACCTTGAAGTTGTAAAAGTGGATGCAGAACGCAATGTAATCCTCGTTAAAGGCTCCATTCCTGGTGCTAAAAACAGCTTCGTTAAAATTAGATCTTCTATTAAGAAGTAATTGTTGAAGAAAGGAGGAGCTTAGAATGCCTAAAGTAGCAGTATACAACATCTCCGGTACGCAAGTTGGCGAGATCGAACTCGCAGACAGTGTATTTGGAATTGAGCCGAACAAACATGTTCTTCATGATGCAGTTGTTATGCAGCTTGCATCCATGCGTCAAGGTACGCACAAAGTAAAAGGACGTTCCGAGGTTCGCGGCGGTGGCCGTAAGCCATGGAAACAAAAAGGAACTGGCCGTGCGCGTCAAGGTTCAATCCGTTCCCCACAATGGGTTGGCGGTGGTACTGTATTCGGACCTACACCACGCAGCTATTCTTATAAGCTTCCTAAGAAAGTACGTCGTCTTGCGATCAAATCTGCACTTTCTACTAAAGTGTTGGAAAACCAAATCATCGTATTGGATGAGTTGGCAATGAACGCACCAAAGACAAAAGAATTCCAAGCTATGCTTAATAACCTTAAAGTAGATCGCAAAGCACTTGTAGTTGTGCCTGAGTACAACGACAATGTAGCGCTCTCCGCTCGTAATATCCCATCTGTAAAATTGGTGGCGGCTGATGGAGTGAACGTGTATGACGTACTTCGTCATCAAAAGCTCATCATTACGAAGGATGCGGTTTCGAAGGTAGAGGAGGTGTTCGCATAATGAAGGATCCTCGCGATATCATTATCCGTCCGATCATCACTGAGCGTACTGCTGAGATGATGGATAGCCTGAAGTATGTATTCGAAGTGGATATGCGTGCTAACAAGACGGAGATCAAAGATGCAATCGAGCAAATCTTCAAAGTAAAAGTAGCGAACGTGAACACTTTGCGTGTTCCTGCCAAGCCTAAGCGCTATGGCCGCCACAGTGGCTATACTTCCGAATGGAAGAAAGCTTTTGTTACTTTGACTTCTGATAGCAAACCACTTGAGTTTTTTGAAACTGTATAATTAAAAGTCTTGAGGTAAGGAGGGAAAACTAGTGCCTATCAAAAAGTACAAACCGACATCCCCGGCTCGTCGTGCTATGAGTGTTTCTACATTCGAAGAAATTACAACAAGCACTCCGGAGAAATCGTTGCTTGCGCCTCTTAGCAAAAATGCTGGACGCAACAACCAAGGTAAGATTACGACTCGCCACCACGGCGGAGGTCACAAACGTAAGTACCGTGTGATCGACTTCAAACGTAACAAAGATGGCATTCAAGGCCGCGTTGCTACAATTGAGTATGATCCAAACCGTACTTCCAACATCGCATTGATCAACTATGCTGACGGTGAGAAGCGTTATATTATCGCTCCTAAAGGTCTTAAAGTTGGCGATGTAATCATGTCTGGCGCAGGTTCTGATATCAAAATCGGTAACGCTATGCCGCTTGAAAACATTCCAGTGGGTACAGTTATCCACAACATCGAATTGCAACCAGGTAAAGGTGGTCAGTTGGTTCGCGCCGCTGGTACGGAAGCGCAATTGCTTGGTAAAGAAGAGCGTTATGTAACAATTCGTTTGTCTTCTGGCGAAGTTCGCAAAGTGTTGAAAGTTTGCCGTGCGACTATCGGATCCGTAGGTAATGGTGACCATGAGCTTATCAAAGTTGGTAAAGCTGGTCGCAGCCGTTGGATGGGCAAACGTCCTACTGTCCGCGGGGTTGTAATGAACCCAGTTGATCACCCACACGGTGGTGGTGAAGGACGCGCGCCAATCGGACGTAAATCTCCGTTGTCTCCATGGGGCAAACCGACACTTGGTTACAAAACGCGTAAAAAAGGTAAGCAATCCGACAAGTATATTGTTCGTCCTCGTACGAAGTAATATTAGCTCGGTGACATATCGAAGCATTGTAACAAAAGAACGATACAGGTTTCCTGAAGGGAGGATTTACACATGGGTCGCAGTTTGAAAAAAGGACCATTCGTTGATGGTCACCTGATGAAAAAAGTTGAAGTGATGAACGAAACAGAGAAAAGAACTGTTATCAAGACTTGGTCTCGTCGTTCCACCATTTTCCCTCAATTCATCGGTCATACATTTGCGGTATATGATGGCCGTAAGCACGTGCCTGTGTATGTGACAGAGGATATGGTAGGTCACAAACTTGGTGAATTCGCGCCAACTCGTACGTACAAAGGTCATGACGACGATAAGAAAACGGGTAGACGTTAATATTGAACATCGAAATTGAGGGGAGGTACTACCATGCAAGCGAAAGCTCATGCGAAGAACGTTCGCATCGCTCCTCGTAAAGTTAAGCTCGTGATCGACTTGATCCGTGGTAAGCAAGTAGGCGAAGCGATTGCGATTCTGCGTCACACGCCGAAATCAGCTTCTCCAGTAGTTGAGAAATTGCTGAACTCTGCGATTGCGAATGCAGAACACAACTACCAAATGGACGTCAATAAACTTGTAATCGAGCAAGTTTATGCGAACGAAGGTCCAACGTTGAAACGTTTCCGTCCTCGTGCTATGGGACGTGCAAGCCGTATCAACAAGAGAACAAGCCACATTACTATCGTGGTATCCGAGAAATAAGGAGGGAAAATGCGTGGGTCAAAAGGTAAATCCCGTCGGACTTCGAGTGGGTATCATTCGTGATTGGGAATCAAAATGGTACGCTGACAAAGACTTCGGTACATTGTTGATTGAAGACGTAAAAATTCGTGAGTACCTTAAGAATAAATTGAAAGATGCTGCAGTATCCCGCATCGAGATCGAGCGCGCGGCTAACCGCGTGAACGTAACTATCCACACTGCTAAACCTGGTATGGTTATCGGTAAGGGTGGTTCCGAAGTTGAAGCACTTCGTCGCGAAGTTACAAAAATCGCGAAGGACAAAAAAGTGCACATCAACATCTCTGAAATCAAAACTCCAGACATGGATGCAATCCTTGTTGCGGAGAGCATTGCACAACAATTGGAGCGCCGCGTTTCATTCCGTCGTGCTTTGAAACAAGCAATCCAACGCACAATGCGTGCTGGTGCAAAAGGAATCAAAACATCGGTTAGCGGTCGTTTGGGCGGTGCCGAGATCGCTAGAACAGAAGGATACAGCGAAGGAACTGTACCACTTCATACGCTTCGCGCAGACATTGACTATGGCACAGCTGAAGCACACACCACATACGGCCGTATCGGCGTAAAAGTGTGGATCTATCGTGGAGAGGTACTTCCTGCGGCTAAGAAAAAGGCTGTTGAGGAAGGAGGCAACTAATCATGTTGGTACCTAAACGTGTGAAACATCGCAAGCAATTTAGACCGACAATGAAGGGTCGCGCTAAAGGCGGCACTACTGTGAACTTCGGTGAATACGGTTTGCAAGCTTTGGAGCCAGTATGGATCACAAACCGTCAAATCGAGTCCGCTCGTATTGCGATGACTCGATATATCAAGCGTGGTGGTAAGGTTTGGATCAAAATCTTCCCAGACAAACCAATTACAGCTAAGCCTCTCGAAGTTCGTATGGGTAGCGGTAAAGGTAACGTCGAAAAATGGGTAGCCATTGTTAAGCCAGGTAAAATCATGTTCGAACTTTCCGGTGTGCCTGAGGAAGTTGCTCGTGAAGCGATGCGCCTTGCTGCACATAAGCTGCCATGCAAGACGAAGTTCGTGAAACGTGAAGAAATGGGTGGTGAAGCAAATGAAAGCAACTGAATTCCGCAACTTGACCACTGCTGAACTTGAACAAAAGATTGTTGGATTCAAGGAAGAGCTCTTCAACCTCCGTTTTCAATTGGCTACTGGACAGCTTGACAACCCAACTCGCATCCGTGACGTACGTAAAGCAATTGCACGTGCTAAGACGGTATTGCGTGAAAGAGAACTTGGGATTAGCGGTTAATTGACGTCAGAATGTTGACTGAAAATAGAGATCCTGTAACCAGGAAGGAGGCATGACACTCATGAGTGAACGTAACGCTCGTAAAGTGCAAATTGGCAAAGTGGTCAGCGACAAGATGGACAAAACAATCGTTGTAGCGGTTGAAACGTACAAAAAGCATGACTTGTACCACAAGCGCATTAAATATACGAAGAAGTTCAAAGCTCACGATGAGAACAATGAAGCGAAAATCGGTGATACTGTCAAAATCATGGAGACTCGTCCGCTGTCCAAAGACAAGCGCTGGAGACTCGTTGAGGTAGTAGAGAAAGCCGTAATCGTTTAATGTTCGGTTAGCTTGACCGAAAGGAGGAAAATAGAATGATTCAACCATTTACACGTTTAGCTGTAGCAGATAACTCTGGTGCGAAAGAATTGATGTGTATCCGTGTCTTGGGTGGTACTGGACGTCGTGTAGGCCATATCGGAGACCTAATCGTATGCTCTGTCAAACAAGCAACACCAGGCGGCGTTGTCAAAAAGGGTGACGTTGTAAAGGCAGTTATCGTTCGTACGAAGCGTTCGGTTCGACGTAAAGACGGTTCCTACATTACATTTGATGAAAATGCAGCGGTAGTCGTTAAAGACGACAAGGGACCACGTGGAACACGTATTTTCGGACCAGTTGCTCGCGAACTTCGCGATAAAGACTTCATGAAAATCGTTTCCCTGGCACCGGAAGTGATCTAACAAGTAATTGCCGCTTTAGGCAAGTCTCAGGAGGTGTGACACATGCCACGAATGAAGAAAGTTCTCGAGTCGCATAACAACAAACTGCACGTTAAAAAAGACGACACGGTTATCGTTATTTCCGGTAAGGATAAAGGTAAAAAAGGTCGTGTTATCGCGGCTTATCCTCGTATGAACCGCGTGCTTGTTGAGGGTGTGAATATGGTTAAGAAGCATCAAAAGCCTAACCAAGCTAACCCACAAGGCGGTATCATCGAGCAGGAAGCACCAATCCACGTTTCCAACGTAATGCACGTGGATCCGAAGTCCGGTAAAGTAACACGTATTGGTTACAAAGTATTGGAGAACGGCAAAAAAGTACGTGTTGCAAAACGCTCCGGCGAAATTATCGACTAATCGCTAGGAAAGGAGGTCCATTACTAATGGCAGCTCGCATGAAAGAACGTTTCTTGAATGAAATTACTCCTGCTTTGATGCAGAAGTTCAACTATACAACCGTTATGCAAGTACCTAAAGTAGAAAAAATCGTCATCAACATGGGTATGGGTGAGGCAGTTTCTAACTCTAAGGTCTTGGATTCAGCTGTTGCTGAATTGGAGCAAATCGCAGGTCAAAAGCCTGTCATTACTCGCGCTAAAAAATCCATCGCAGGCTTCAAGCTTCGTGAGGGAATGCCGATCGGTGTTAAAGTAACATTGCGCGGTGACAAAATGTATTACTTCTTGGACAAATTGTTCAACGTTACACTCCCACGTGTACGTGACTTCCGCGGTATTTCCAACAAAGCATTTGATGGTCGCGGTAACTACACACTTGGTCTTAAGGAGCAAATCATCTTCCCAGAGATCGAGTATGATAAAATCGATAAAGTTCGCGGTATGGACATCGTTATCGTTACTACAGCGAAAACAGACGAAGAATCCCGTGAATTGTTGACGCAACTCGGCATGCCTTTCGCGAAGTAATGTTCGTAAGGTCGGAAAAGTTCATGATTATGAATGAAAGTAATTAGGAGGTGTCAACACGTGGCAAAAACTTCGATGCTTGTCAAGCAACAACGTAACCCGAAGTTCAAAGTGCGTGCATATACACGTTGCGAGCGCTGCGGCCGTCCGCATTCTGTATTGCGTAAATTTAAAATTTGCAGAATTTGTTTCCGCGAATTGGCATATAAAGGCCAGATCCCTGGCGTTAAAAAAGCTAGCTGGTAATCAACCCACTTGCGGGAAGGAGGTTTACACTAATGGTTATGTCTGATCCAATTGCAGATATGCTTACACGTATTCGCAATGCAAATACAGTACGTCATGAGACGGTGGAAATGCCTGCTTCTACGATGAAGAAGCAAATCGCTGAGATTCTAAAGCGTGAAGGTTTCATCCGTGATGCAGAATATATCGATGACAACAAACAAGGGATCATCCGTATCTTCTTGAAATACGGTCAAAACCAAGAGCGTGTTATCACAGGTCTTAAGCGTATTAGTAAACCAGGCTTGCGTGTTTACACGAAATCAAACGAAGTACCTCGCGTACTTGGTGGCCTTGGTATTGCGATTATTTCAACATCTAAGGGTGTTGTTACGGATAAAGAAGCTCGTCAAGCTAAAACTGGCGGAGAGGTAGTCTGCTACGTTTGGTAATGAATTGCAGATGATTGGAGGTGCAAGAACACATGTCTCGTATTGGTCGTAAACCAATTAACGTACCAAGTGGTGTTGAAATCACTTTGGTCGACAACGCGATTACGGTAAAAGGACCGAAAGGTACATTGACTAAACCTGTTCACAAGGAAATGCAAGTTTCCGTTGAAGGCAATGAAATCAATGTTGTTCGTCCTTCTGATAATAAACTTCACCGTTCCCTGCACGGAACAACACGCAGTGTTATCAGCAACATGGTTAACGGCGTTACTGAAGGTTTCTCTAAATCTTTGGAACTCGTGGGTGTAGGTTATCGTGCTAACAAAACAGGTGACAAATTGGTGCTGAACGTTGGGTATTCTCACCCAGTTGAAATCACACCTGAGCCAGGCATCGAATTCGATGTTCCAACTCAAACAAAGATCATCGTTAAAGGTATCGATAAAGAGCGCGTAGGTGCTTATGCAGCGAAAATTCGCTCCGTACGTGAGCCTGAGCCTTACAAAGGTAAAGGGATTAAGTATGAAGGCGAACGTATCCTGCGTAAGGAAGGTAAAGCAGGCAAGAAGAAGTAAGATCTTGCCTAGCTCGCTTACCCGTGTAGCTTAATGGCTAAACTGAAGGGAGTGAAACATTCGTGATTACAAAAGGCGATAAGAACAAAGCTCGTTTGAAACGTCACCTTCGTGTGCGTAAGAAAATTGAAGGAACGACAGCACGTCCTCGTTTGAACGTATTCCGTTCCGCTAAACATATCTACGCTCAAGTGATCGATGATGCTAATGGTGTAACGCTAGTAGCTGCATCCACTATGGATAAAGAACTTCGTGAACAAGTTGGCAATGGTGGTAACGTTGAAGCTGCGCGCAAAGTAGGCGAATTGATTGCTAAGCGTGCAAAAGACGCAGGTGTATCTGTAGTTGTATTTGACCGTGGCGGATACCTGTACCATGGACGTATTCAAGCATTGGCTGACGCAGCTCGCGAAGCTGGTCTTGAGTTCTAATAATTGTTAAAAAAGGAGGTTAACGACTTGCGAGTTGATCCAAATACGCTAGAACTGTCTGAAAAAGTTGTTCAAATTAACCGCGTTGCTAAAGTTGTAAAAGGCGGACGTCGCTTTAGCTTTAGCGCACTCGTTGTTGTCGGCGACGGCAAGGGCTGGGTAGGCGCTGGTATTGGTAAAGCTTCTGAAGTTCCAGATGCAATCCGCAAAGGAATTGAAGATGCGAAGAAAAATCTCATTCACGTTCCTTTCGTTGGTACAACGATCCCTCACCAAGTAATTGGTCACTTCGGCGCTGGCCGTGTATTGTTGAAACCAGCATCTGAAGGTACTGGGGTTATCGCTGGTGGCCCTGTTCGTGCGGTATTGGAGCTGGCTGGTGTAGGCGACATTCTTACGAAATCGCTTGGTTCCGCTAACTCCATGAACATGGTAAATGCTACGCTTGAAGGTCTTTCTCGTTTGAAGACTGCTGAGCAAGTAGCGAAGCTGCGTGGCAAATCCGTTGAGGAACTGTTAGGATAAGGAGGGGACTACGATGGCTAAATTGCAGATTACCCTCGTTCGCAGTCTGATCGGTCGTCCAGAAAATCATCGTAAAACGGTGAACACTCTGGGCCTTCGTAAGCTGAATCAGACGGTTGTTCATAACGACAACCCTGCGATTCGCGGCATGGTTAACCAAATTACTCATTTGGTTAAAGTTGAAGAAATCCAAGGCTAAGCTACGAAGCTTAGCTTCACTGTGTCAAAGACATAAATTTAGTGACATAAATCATTAAGGAGGTGCGACGAACGATGAAGTTACATGAACTTTCTCCAGCACCTGGTTCCCGCCAAGAGAACTACCGCAAAGGACGCGGTATTGCTTCTGGTAACGGGAAAACAGCAGGTCGCGGTCATAAAGGTCAAAATGCTCGTTCCGGCGGTGGTGTTCGCCCAGGCTTTGAAGGTGGTCAGAACCCATTGTACCGTCGTCTGCCTAAGCGCGGTTTCAACAACCCAACTCGTAAAGAGTATGCGGTATTGAATGTGGCTGACTTGAACCGTTTTGCAGCTGGTACTGAAGTAACTCCGGAATTGTTGATGGAGCAAGGCATCGTGAACAACCCAATGAGCGGTATCAAAGTATTGGGTAATGGCGAATTGTCTGTTAGCCTAACTGTTAAAGCTAATAAGTTCTCTCAATCTGCGGTAGAAAAGATCGAGGCTGCCGGCGGTAAATCCGAGGTGATCTAATGTTCAAGACCGTATCCAATATTTGGCGAGTCGAGGATTTAAGACGAAAGATCTTATTCACCCTTATGGTCTTGATCGTATATCGAGTCGGTTCCTTTATTCCGGTTCCGGGTGTCGATAAGACAGTGTTTGAAACAGCAAATCAAGGAACTGATTTGTTCGCCTTGTTGAATACATTCTCTGGTGGTGCCCTGTTCAAGTTCTCCATCTTTGCACTAGGGATCATGCCGTATATCACAGCATCGATCATTATGCAGCTCCTATCAATGGATGTCGTGCCTAAGTTCACGCAATGGTCCAAAGAAGGGGAAGTTGGAAAGCGCAAGATCGCACAGGTTACACGTTATGCGACGATTGGCTTAGGACTCATTCAAGCATTTGGTACGGCGATTGGATTCAACCGCTTGTACGGATTGCAAATGGTGCCGAATGCAACAATTATGACGTATGTCGTCATTGCAATCGTATTGACTGCAGGTACGGCTTTCCTGATGTGGCTTGGTGAGCAGATCACCGAGAAGGGGATTGGTAACGGAATCTCCATTCTGATCTTTGCAGGTATCGTAGCGGCATTCCCGACACATATCGCTCAGATCTATCAATCTCAATTTGTTGAGAACGCCGGTTCTTTGTTCCTAAGCATTGTGAAAGTGATTGTTATTTTGCTCTTCGTCATCTTCATCATCGTTGGGGTTATCTACATTCAACAAGGTAACCGCAAGATTCCCGTTCAATACGCGAAGCGTGTTGTCGGAAACAAGATGTATGGCGGTCAAAATACTCACATTCCGCTTAAAGTAAACGGTGCGGGTGTAATTCCAGTCATCTTCGCAGTATCGTTGCTTATGTTCCCGATCACGATTGCTCAATTCTGGGCTGGTCACAGTTGGGCGAACTGGATTATCAACAATATGTACTATGACAAACCGCTTGGTATGGTATTGTACGTTCTGTTGATTATCGGCTTTACGTTCTTCTACACATTCGTTCAAATGAACCCTCAGCAAATGGCGGATCAATTGAAGAAGAATGGTGGATACATTCCAGGCATTCGCCCGGGTAAAGCAACAGCAACATACTTGACACGAGTGATGTCTCGTATTACGCTAGCAGGTGCTTTGTTCTTGTCTATCATCTCTGTTCTGCCTGTGTTCTTCGGCGCTCTGGCCGGATTGCCGCGTGGAGTACAGATCGGTGGTACTTCCTTGCTGATCGTCGTCGGTGTTGCACTTGACACGATGAAGCAGGTTGAAAGTCAATTGATCAAGCGCCATTACAAAGGTTTTATTAATAAATAGGCAATAGGTTCTGATGGAGCCGCTGTGGCCCCTCGGCACCTATTGTGCTGTTTCTTGCAGAGCAGAGGCTTAACGAATGCCATCGAAAGATAACACTTCCGAAGTAGTTAAGCCTATGCTTACCATAAAGGGAGTGACATTCGATGAACATTCTATTCATGGGGCCTCCTGGGGCAGGTAAAGGAACGCAGGCTGAACGTATCGTTCAAGAGTTCGGTATTCCTCATATCTCCACAGGCGATGCATTCCGTGCAGCGATGCGAGAAGGTACGCCAATCGGCTTAAAAGCGAAGGAATACATGGATAAAGGTCTGCTCGTTCCGGATGACGTTACAGTCGGTATTGTGCGCGAACGACTCGCAGCGCCAGACTGTGAACAGGGCTTCCTGTTGGACGGCTTCCCACGCACGTTAGCACAAGCGGAAGCACTTGACGACATCCTTGAAGCCATGGGACGCAAGCTAGATCATGTTGTGAACCTGCACGTTGACCGTGAGCTTTTGCTTGCACGCCTTACTGGCAGACGGATTTGTAAGACTTGCGGTGCTACGTACCATGTCATCTTCAATCCGCCACAACAAGAAGGCATCTGCGATAAAGATCAAGGTGAGCTCTACCAGCGCTCTGACGATTCAGAGGAAAAGGTCGGCACACGTCTTGATGAATATATCAATAAGACTGCTCCTTTGTTGGAGTACTACTCCGAAAAAGGCTTGTTGCGTCAGGTTGACGGGGAGAAGGAAATCGGTACGGTCTCGACTGAAATCGTATCGCTACTGAGAGGTTAACTCCATGATCATCTGTAAGTCCGAAGTGGAACTTGGCTTCATGAGAGAAGCTGGGCGAATTGTTGCGATGACGCACCGTCTTATGGCGGACTCCGTCAAACCGGGCATTACAACCCGGGAACTTGATAACATTGCGGAACGGTTCATTCGCAGTCAAGGGGCTACCCCTTCTTTCAAAGGCTATAACGGTTTCTCCGGAAGCATTTGCGCATCAGTTAATGATGAATTGGTGCATGGCATTCCCGGTGATCGCGTCTTAAACGAGGGCGACATCATCAGCATCGACATTGGTGCACAGTATCGTGGATATCACGGTGACTCTGCCTGGACATATGGAGTTGGCAGCATCTCAGACAGTGCGAAGAAGCTGCTTGAGGTGACAGAGCGTTCGCTCTATGCCGGACTTGATCTTGTTAAGCCAGATGTTCGTCTATACACGATATCTCATGCTATACAACGTGTGATCGAGGATGCAGGTTTTTCTGTCGTGCGTGAATACGTAGGGCATGGGGTTGGTGCAGATCTGCATGAAGAACCGCAGATCCCAAACTTCGGTACACCTGACCGTGGACCACGGCTTAAGCCGGGTATGACGCTTGCCATTGAGCCGATGGTTGTCATCGGAGAGCGTTATGTGAAGACGCTAGCGGACAACTGGACGGTTGTGACGGTGGACGGGACATGGTGCGCTCACTTTGAGCATACTGTAGCTGTAACATCGGATGGTTGCGAGATTTTAACGAAACTTGAAGAGTAGGTGACGGAGATGAAAGACATTCCGACTCCAGTGCTTGGTCAGTTGGTTAAAGTCATTCAAGGTCGTGATGAGGGCACTTACGCTGTCATCATTGGTATTGAAGAACCGCGATTCGTGTTCATAGCGGATGGGGATAAACGAAAGTTTGACCAGCCTAAACGCAAAAACATGCTTCATGTAGAGCTGCAGCAAGCGATAAGTCATGAGGTTGTCGATAGTTTAAAAGATAGCGGACGGGTGACGAACAGCAAGCTCCGTTATGTGATTCAAAACTATACGAAGCAGCTGTCCGCTGCAAATGTGGAAGAATAGGGGGATTAACGTTGGCTAAAGAAGATGTGATTGAAGTCGAAGGTACGGTTATTGAACCGTTGCCCAATGCAACATTCCGTGTGGAACTCGAGAACGGACATCAAATTCTCGCCCATGTTTCAGGAAAGCTGCGGATGCACTTTATCCGTATCCTAACTGGGGACAAAGTGGTCGTACAGTTGTCGCCTTACGATTTGAGCAAAGGTCGCATCACATATCGAAAATAGCATTCGTCGTGTGAGCAACTTAAGAACTGGGAGGTATTCATCATGAAGGTAAGACCTTCTGTAAAACCTATTTGCGAAAAATGCAAAGTCATTCGTCGCAAAGGGAATGTTATGGTAATCTGTGAAAATCCGAAGCACAAACAAAAACAAGGATAATTTAGAAGGGGGTGTAGCGTAAATGGCTCGTATAGCTGGTGTAGACTTGCCACGTGATAAACGCGTTGAGATCGCCTTAACATACATTTTTGGGATCGGTAAAACAACTTCTCAGAAAGTGATCGCACAAGCAGGTGTAAACAAAGACACTCGTGTTCGTGACCTGACTGAAGAAGAAGTAAACGCAATCCGTGAAGCAATTGACAAGAACATTAAGGTAGAGGGTGACCTCCGCCGTGATATTTCCCTGAACATCAAGCGTTTGGTTGAGATTGGATGCTATCGTGGTATCCGCCATCGCCGTGGCTTGCCTGTTCGTGGTCAACGTACTAAAACTAATGCTCGTACACGCAAAGGCCCTCGTCGTACGGTAGCGAATAAGAAAAAGTAAGGAGGGATAAGTAGCAATGGCTAAACCAAAAAAAGCAGTTCGTACTAAACGTCGTGACCGTAAGAATATTGAATCTGGCGTAGCTCACATTCGTTCTACGTTCAACAACACGATCGTAACGATCACAGATCCGCATGGTAATGCAATTTCTTGGGCGAGCTCCGGCGGTTCCGGATTCAAAGGTTCGCGTAAGTCTACTCCATTTGCTGCACAGCTCGCTGCTGAAACAGCTGCGAAAGCTGCAATGGAACATGGTATGAAAACCGTTGAAGTTATGGTTAAAGGTCCAGGCGCAGGCCGTGAAGCTGCCATCCGTTCCTTGCAAGCTGCAGGATTGGAAGTTAGCATGATCAAAGACGTAACTCCAATTCCGCACAACGGCTGCCGTCCGCCAAAACGTCGCCGCGTATAATTCATACGCGGGGCGCTTATGTCGTATATAACTAACGCCTGTTGGTAATAATGGTTGTTTAGGCATTACTGCACGAATTAACCGACCGTAGGTGTATAGAAGGTAACGTGAGCGACGTTTTGAAGGAGGGTTATAGAGTGATTGAGATCGAAAAACCGAAAATCGAAACCGTAGAGGTCAATGAGGAAGGATCATACGGCAAGTTTGTGGTAGAGCCGCTTGAGCGCGGCTATGGCACAACATTGGGGAACTCCCTGCGCCGTATTCTGCTGTCCTCCCTGCCTGGTGCAGCTGTTACATCTGTTCAGATCGATGGCGTGCTCCATGAGTTCTCGACGATTCCTGGTGTCTATGAAGACGTTACAGAGATCATCTTGAACCTTAAAGCATTGTCGCTCAAGATCCACTCCGATGAAGAGAAGATTCTTGAAATCGATGCGGATGGCGAAGGTGTTGTAACGGCAGGTGACATTCGAGCGGATAGTGATGTGGAAATTTTGAACCCGGATCTCCGCATTGCAACTTTAGCTGAAGGTTCCAGACTCCACATGCGCATTTATGCGAATCGTGGACGTGGATTTGTTCTTGCTGACCGCAATAAGCGTGAAGATCAACCTATCGGAGTTATTCCAGTAGATTCGATCTATACGCCAATCTCTCGTGTAAACTACAGTGTAGAGAATACGCGTGTTGGTCAAGTAACGAACTACGACAAGCTTACGCTTGAAGTATGGAGCGATGGCAGCATTCGACCTGAAGAAGCGGTCAGCCTCGGCGCTAAGATTCTTACAGAGCACTTGATGCTCTTCGTAGGTCTTACAGACGAAGCGAAAGACGCTGAGATCATGGTCGAAAAAGAGGAAGATAAGAAAGAGAAAGTGCTCGAGATGACCATCGAAGAGCTCGATCTCTCTGTTCGTTCCTATAACTGTCTAAAGCGTGCGGGCATTAATACAGTTCAAGAGCTGATCACGAAGACGGAAGAAGACATGATGAAGGTCCGCAACTTGGGCCGCAAGTCTTTGGAAGAGGTACAAGAGAAGCTTGAAGAGCTGAGCTTAGGTCTGCGTAAAGAAGATTAATACGGGACTAGGTACAGAGAAGGAGGGGAAACTATTATGGCATACCAAAAGTTAGGTCGTGATTCCAGCGCTCGTAAAGCGTTGTTCCGTGACTTGGTAACGGATTTGTTCTTGTATGAGCGCATCGAAACGACTGAAGCTAAGGCGAAAGAAGTTCGTTCTATCGCTGAAAAGCTGATCACTAAAGCTAAAAAAGGTGATCTTCATGCTCGTCGTCAAGTTGCAGCATTCGTACGTCGCGAGACGGTTGATGGAGAGAAAGATGCAATCCAAAAGCTTTTCTCCGATATCGCACCTCGTTATGCTGAGCGTGCTGGCGGTTACACTCGCATTATGAAACTGGGACCTCGCCGTGGCGACTCCGCGCCTATGGTTTACTTGGAACTGGTTGACCGCGCGTAATAGCTTGATGCGCACGATATGAGGACTGCTTCAGCAGTGTGAAAGAAGGCTCCCTTAGAGGAGCTTTTCTTTTTGTCGGGCGAGGCGGCTTATAGACGTGTATACGTACAGCTTCGGAGGGTAGCATGAGAAATATTGGGATGACGGTTGCCTATGAAGGCAACGCTTATTGTGGATTTCAAGCACAGCCTGAAGACCCAACGGTGCAAGGCTGCATTGAAATGGTGCTAAAGCAGCTTACCGGCGATACCATATCCATCTTGGCATCTGGCCGAACGGATGCAGGCGTCCACGCTCAAGGGCAAGTCTTTAACTTCTTAACAGAGTCTCAGATTCCTGTTGAGCGTTGGATGATTGCGATGAATTCCAGACTGCCTAAGGATATCGTAATAACAGAGGTATGGGAGGCTCCATTAGACTTTCATGCCCGTTATTCGGCGAAACGCAAGACGTATCGTTACTCCATCTATTCAGAGCGTGTTCCGGATTTGTTTACGCGCAGAACAGAGCTCTTTCATCCACGACCGCTTAAGATTGATGCGATGAAGGAAGCAATGTCGCATTTCGAGGGAGAGCATGACTTTACGTCTTTCGCTTCGCCGAAGTCGACCAAGACTTCCAATATTCGTACCATCTATCAATCCTGGTTGGAGCACGAGCCAAGCTATACAGGCCACCCGGATCGAGGCAGAATTCATCTGTTCATCACGGGAAATGGCTTTCTGTACAATATGGTGCGCATTATCGCAGGGACTATTCTTCAAGTAGGTCAAGGCAAGCGCAGCCCGGATCAGATTCCTGAGATTATTCAAGCACGAGATCGTCATAAAGCAGGACCTACGGCAGTACCATGTGGGCTAATGCTCTGGAAAGTAGAGTATGATGGTTCAGAGCGATTGTAATACGGCAGTTTCGCTAAAAAACAACTTGCATAAATGCCCGGTTTCCTGTACAATAAATTTTGTGTTTCTTTACGGCTTCCCACGGCCCCCAGTGAAGAGACACGACAACAGAAGTACCTTTTGAACATGTAATTACGTAACTTAACGACATATAAAGTGAACTTGAATTTGTATAGCACCCTTAGGTCGCAGCAAATGATTAGAGGAGGATTATTCTCATGCGTACGACATATATGGCGAAACCAGCTGAAGTAGAACGCAAATGGTTCGTTATCGATGCAGAAGGAAAGACGCTTGGTCGTCTTGCTTCTGAAGCAGCGGCTTTGATCCGCGGTAAGCATAAGCCAACATTCACACCACATGTGGATGGCGGTGACTTCGTAGTTATCATTAATGCAGAAAAAGTAGTATTGTCCGGCAACAAACTTGCTGACAAGAAATACTATCGTCACTCCTTGCATCCAGGTGGATTGAAAGTGACAACAGCTCAAGAAATGTTGGCAAACAAGCCTGAGCGCATGATCGAACTTGCTGTTCATGGCATGTTGCCTAAGACTCGTATGGGTAACAAAATGAAGCTTCGTTTGAAAGCATATGCTGGCGCAGAACATCCACATCAAGCACAACAACCTGAAGTTTACGAACTTCGCGGTTAATTAAAAGGGAGGACAGTTTCATGGCACAAGTACAATACTATGGGACAGGTCGTCGTAAGCATTCCGTAGCGCGTGTTCGCCTCGTACCAGGTGAAGGCCGCATCGTTATCAATAAACGTGACCTTAATGAATACTTCGGTTTGGAAACTTTGAAGTTGATCGTAAAACAACCTCTGAACCTTACAGAGACAGTTGGAAAATACGATGTGTTGGTTATCGCTCATGGTGGCGGTATCTCCGGTCAAGCAGGCGCAATTCGTCACGGTATCTCCCGTGCGTTGCTCAAAGCGGATCCTGAGCTTCGTCCAGCATTGAAAAAAGCTGGCTTCTTGACTCGTGACCCACGTATGAAAGAACGTAAAAAGTATGGACTCAAAGCTGCACGTCGTGCACCTCAGTTCTCGAAACGTTAATATCCTGCTTGCAGGAGTGCAAAGCCTCGAATCTTATGGTTCGAGGCTTTTTTGCGTTTAGTGGAACATAGGCATCATGATGATAATGGTGCCACAGCTCAAGCCGGGTTGCTAAGATACCATGCTGATGGCTAATAAACATTAGCATTTCTCCTCCAATAAGAGGTATTTAGTTGCCCATGCAGAATGAATTATAGCAAGAACGTCGAAATGTACCTCTTCACAAGATGGGAGCGTGTAAGGAATGGAGCATACCAAGCTTGATGGTTCAGTAACGATGCAAGCAAACAATGAAGGAGCACAGGATCGAGAGTTTTGGCTGAAGAGCCTCGAGCGTTTGTCTCGGCCGGTATTGGAAGCGCTAGCAGAAGACCGGCTAAGAGAACGAATGCCTATAGAGTCCTCTGGGTCAGATCGAGCCTTATATACGCATTTGGAAGCGATAGGACGCTTATTATGCGGAATCGCGCCATGGCTGGATGCCAACCATGGCGACAGCCAGGAGCAGGCGTTAAGAGCAGAATTTCGGGAGCTGACGACAAAGGCGCTGGAACATGCATTTGATCCTACGGCTAAGGACTATATGAACTTGGCGAAGGGCTATCAGCCAATTGTGGATGCCGCATTTTTATGCCAAGCCATTCTTCGTGCTCCAAATACGCTGTGGCATGAGCAGCGCGAGCAAGTTAAGACGAATATAATTCATGGCATAAAGCAGACAAGAACAAGAAAGCCGTACTTCAACAATTGGCTGTTGTTCTCAGGCATGATGGAAACGATGCTGTATCATTGTGGAGAATCTGATTGGGATCCGATGCGAATAGACTACGGCATCAAGCAGCATGAGCAGTGGTATGTCGGTGATGGGGTATACGGGGATGGCATCCATTATCACGCGGACTATTATAACAGCTTCGTGATTCAACCGATGCTGCTTGATATGGTTGAGACGGTGGGACAGGAGTATCCCGATTGGTCTAAGCGTTATGAGGTGATAAAAGGAAGAGCACAGCGATATGCCGAACAATTGGAGCGAATGATCTCTCCTGAGGGGACCTTTCCACCACTTGGACGATCCATTGCTTACCGAACAGGCGCATTTCAATTATTAGCTCAGCTGGCATGGAAGGGGCAGCTGCCAGAGAGTCTACAGCCAGCACAAGTTCGCGGAGCACTGACAGCAGTGATGAAGCGCTGCTTGGATGTCCCGAATACTTATGATGAGCAGGGCTGGCTTAGAATAGGCCTGAGCGGCCATCAACCAAGTTTGGGAGAGGAGTATATTTCAACAGGCAGCCTGTACTTATGCTCTACGGTATTGTTACCGCTAGCATTGTCTCCAGAGGACTCCTATTGGAATGGAACGGAGCCATGGACCTCTAAACGCCTCTGGTCAGGCACTGATAGTGCAGCCGATCATGCCCTATACCCATAAAACCAAAAACAACCAACCGGTGCTTAGGCACCGGTTTATTTTTGTTGAATACTTTGTATCATAATGAAAAAAAGCAATTGACAATTAGAGGAAATTTTATTATGCTGAATTCATTAAACATACCCAAATAGTAGGGATTGAGTTTGGAGGATAGGGCTTTATGAATTTATTGGAGAAAGAAGCGTTAATTCAAGAGCGCGCCGTGCACTTTGAGACCGCTCCGCCTGAAGAAATTATGGCTTGGGCCGCAGAGACATTTCCGAATCTCACCTTTGCCTGCAGCTTTGGCGCAGAGGATGTCGTCATTGTTGATATGCTGCAGAAGATTAGCCCATCGACGGATATCTTTTACTTAGACACCGATTTTCATTTTGATGAAACGTATGAGACTCGTGACCGCATCGCTTCCAACTACAACCTAGAATTCAACCGCGTAAGTCCTCAAATTACTCCTGAAGAGCAAGCCGAACAATACGGACCAGAGCTATGGAAGACCAGCCCCAACACCTGCTGCAACATCCGCAAAGTCGAACCACTAACCCAGATTCTAAGCAAATATGACGCATGGATTACCGGAATCCGCCGCGATCAAGCTCCGACCCGCGCAAACGCCAAGATGATTGAATATGATACGAAGTTTGGATTAGTGAAGTTTAATCCACTCGCTGCGTGGACGTCGGAAGACGTCTGGAATTATATTAAAGCTAACAACATTATATACAATCCACTTCACGATCAGCATTATCCAAGCATTGGCTGCAAGTATTGCACGCGTCCTGTTATGGAGGGTGAAGACCCTCGCGCAGGCCGCTGGTCGAACTCAGAGAAGATCGAATGCGGATTGCATCAAGGATGAGAGGAGTCAATTCAAGAATGACAGCGATCAACCCACACGGTGGACAATTAATCAATCGTCTTGTTGAAGGGGAGGCCAAGGCTTTCCTGCTTAAGCAATTATCCGATGCGCCTGTTATACCGATTAGCCGGTGGACGATCTCTGATTTGGATCTTATTGGCGTAGGCGCATTTTCACCGCTTACTGGATTTATGAACCAAGAAGACTATGAAAGTGTCGTTGCATCGATGAGACTTGCAGATGGCACGGTATGGTCGATTCCTATTACGCTTGCTGTGCAGCCTGAACTCGCAGCCACCTTGAAGATAGGTGCAACCGCTGCGCTTGTAGGAGAAGAAGATCAGATTACGTATGGTGCTATCAATATTGAATCCATCTATACGATCGATCCGCTGCATGAAGCCGTTAATGTATTTAAGACCTCAGACACTGCTCATCCCGGCGTTCAGAAGCTGTTAGAACGGCCTACAACGGTCGTGGGCGGCAGTATTCAAGTGATACAGCGTCCGAAGCCAGAACGTTTTGAAGACTATTATTTTGATCCTGCCGAGACCCGTCGTTTATTCGCGGAAAAAGGGTGGAATACGGTAGTCGGCTTCCAAACACGCAACCCTGTTCACCGGGCTCATGAGTACATTCAAAAGAGTGCCATGGAGATTGTAGATGCGCTGTTCTTGAATCCGCTAGTTGGAGAGACCAAGTCCGATGATGTGCCTGCTGATGTTCGCATGAGAAGTTATCTAGCGCTGTTAGAAGGCTACTATCCGAAGGATCGGGTATTCTTGGGCGTCTTCCCTGCTGCAATGCGATATGCGGGCCCTAGAGAGGCGATTTTCCATGCGATTGTCCGCAAAAACTATGGGTGCACGCACTTTATTGTCGGCCGTGATCATGCTGGAGTAGGTGACTACTACGGGACCTATGAAGCGCAAGAGATCTTCCGCCGCTTCACACCGGAGGAGCTAGACATTACGCCATTATTTTTTGAACATAGCTTCTTTTGCACGAAGTGCGGCAATATGGCTTCCAGTAAGACCTGTCCGCACAACAAGGAAGATCATTTGACCTTATCGGGAACAAAAGTAAGAGCGCTATTACGAGACGGCATCTGTCCACCGCCTGAATTCTCAAGACCAGAGGTGGCCAAGATTCTCATTGAAGGCATGGCAGAGCAGACCGCGAATGTATAAGCTTAATCAAGATTAATATTAATGAGGCGAATGACTATTGTAATGGATAGGCTTCGCTTCTTTTTTATATCGTGAATGGCTTTCAGGACATGCGTATATTTGTCCAGCTCCTCCCATATAGTTGAATGAGGGTATGGACAGGAGGTCGAGTCGTGAGATGCCAAAGAAGGCTAGAAAGCATTTTATTTTGTGGATATCGCTAAAAAGAGTCAGGCAATGGGCGTTAAGTCTTACCTTGATTGCTGCGGTATTCATCATTATGACCGTAGATATTCCAACGGAAAAAACATGGACAAACTGGACTTTGCCGCTTGCAGGGCGTGTTATTGCCTTAGATGCTGGACATGGTGGGCCGGACGGGGGAGCTTCAAGCAAACAAGGGCTTATTGAAAAGGACATTAATCTTGCGATCACGCTTCATTTGCGCGATTATTTGCAGCAAGCGGGTGCAGTTGTTGTAATGACAAGAGAAAGCGATGTAGATCTAGCTAATGAAGGCACGAAAGGATACTCTAAGCGAAAGGCAGAGGATCTCAAAAATCGCATACAGCTTATACAGGCCAAAAAGGCAGAGCTGCTCGTAAGCATCCATATGAACAGTATTCCTTCAGATCGATGGAGCGGAGCGCAAACCTTTTACTCCGGTGCAATCAAGCAGAATGAGAGTCTTGCTTACTTCATCCAAGAAGAGATTAAGCGCAATCTTGAGAATACAGAGCGAGTAGCAAAGGCGGACGATCGCAACTTATATTTGCTAAGAAATGTAGATATCCCGTCCGCGCTTGTTGAAGTTGGATTCTTATCTCACCCAGTCGAATCGCGCATGCTGGCTGATGATCAGTATCAAATAAAAGTAGCGGCTTCGATCTACAAGGGCATCTTGAGATACATGTCAGGCGAGTCCATCACTCATCATTAATGTGATATAATAGCATGGGACAGAGGAAAGAAATGCCTATTAACCTATAGATAGAGATGGGGTGTGCATCTTGATTACACGCGAGCAACTAACAGAAGCGCTGCAAGAGCTGACAGAGCCAGTAAGCGGTCAATCCTTTACTTCGCTGCAATGGATTCGAGATGTGATGATCAAGCCGGATAATGTATCCTTAACGATCCTCCTTTCGCCTGATGCGGCTGATTCCCAAGTAAGAGAACAGCTCATAACTGATGCGAAGTCTCGGCTGGCGCTGTATGGGGTTGAACAAGCCCATATTCGCCTTCGTTTGGCCTCAGAGCAGGAATTGATCCAGGCCGGACTGCAAGAAGCAGGAGGTAGTACAATGAACCAGGACCCTCATGCTCCACAAGGGCATGGAGCAGCCCTGGATGCGCTAAGTCCGCTGCTTCATCCTGACAGCAGGACAACATTTATTGCAGTTGCAAGCGGCAAGGGTGGAGTGGGCAAGTCTACGGTAACGGTTAATTTAGCGGTTGCCTTGGCAAGGTTAGGTAAAAAAGTAGGACTTATTGATGCGGATATTTATGGCTTTAGTGTGCCTGACATGATGGGGATTGAGGATCGTCCTGCTGTTGTGGATGAACGTGTAGTGCCTATCGAACGATTTGGTGTTCAGATCATGTCGATGGGCTTCTTTGTGGAAGACAACAGTCCAGTTGTATGGCGTGGGCCCATGCTCGGCAAGATGCTCCGCAACTTCTTTGCAGAAGTGGCTTGGGGAGAACTAGATGTTGTTCTCTTGGACCTGCCTCCAGGGACTGGAGATGTTGCGCTTGATATCCATCAGATGATTCCGCAAAGCAAAGAAATCATCGTCACAACCCCTCATGGTACCGCCGCATTTGTTGCTGCGCGAGCGGGGACGATGGCGATGTCCACCAATCATGAGATTATTGGCGTCGTCGAGAACATGGCGTATATGCAGTGTGGAAGTTGCGGTGAGAAGGAATACGTATTTGGTCGAGGCGGTGGAGGCAAGCTGGCAGAAGCACTCCATGCTCCGCTGCTTGCGCAGATACCATTAGGAGCAGCCGACAATCATCCACAGGAACCAGATTTCTCGCCATCCGTATATAAAGCAGACCATCCAATTGGACAGCTGTATTTGGAATTGGCCCAATCATTGATTGATAAGGGACAAGTGTAACGGTGTAACTGGCATTCCAGCTGAAGCGGGTTGAACCGTGTACGTTGTCTAATGGAGCAGCTGGACTGCAGCGCAATTGAATAAAATAAGAAAGGGAGACTCTGTAGAGCTCCCTTTTTTTGATTTGATCAACTGTAATTGGTCAAAGAGGCTGTGAGCAGATTAGCTTTTGAACTAATAAATGGGTGACACCATTACACACCGGCCAAGATATGTGGCACTGATCTGTAGGAAAGAGATGCTGTTTGGTGATTGCCTTTATTGACCTCCACCCTGACCACCACCACCGCCGCCGCTTGAGCCGCCTTCTTCACCTTGACCACCGTTCTGGCCCTGCTGGCCTTCTTGCTCGGAACCTTGCTGCTGCTTGGGTTCGAGCTCTTCCTTTACCACTTTAGACAGAAGCTCCATCACTTGTAGTTTGAATAGCGGGGTATTCATGGACTCCTTCATAATCGCCATAAGCTGCTTGCGATATTCTGGTGTTTTCATGATATCCAGATATGCTTTCATCATATCCGGGGATTTCAAGACATCGCCCACGGCTTGTTGATACGTAGGATCTTTGATCAATTCTTTATGAAGCTGCTTATTATCACTATTAATAACTTTGGCAAATTCAGCTGCAAATTTCGGGTCTTTCATGATTTTTTCAAACTCTTTTTGGTAATCGGGGGAGACTAGGGTATCCTTCACTGCTAAACGTACTTGCTCTTGTGCCTGTTGAGTATTCAGGGACTGCATTTGCATGGAGCCGCTTTGAGAGGACTGAATAGCCTTTTGGGCTTCTTCAGTCTTCAAAATGTCGACCACCATCGTTTTCATCTCTTTATAATCCATCTGATTACTTGAAGACTGCTCCTGACCACATCCTGTTGCAAGTAGCAAAATGGCCAATAAGGGCATAACTCCCCGAATGATGGCAGATCTCATGGGCTGATCTCCTTTCCTTAACCTCTTCACGCGTAGTATGTCGTAACAATTTATGAATTATGAAGAACAGCGATAGTTTTTTGTTGAGCCTACTGGTAAAATAATGAATATTGTGGAGGTGAAGCAGCGTGAACATGAAGAAGTGGCTGCACTTATTTTGGACATCCATTTGTGTTGGGGGAGGATTGATGCTGCTAACAGGCTTGTCCATACAGCTTTTTCAGCAGGAGCTGTCGAATATGAAGGGTGCTGGGGACATCCTAATTAATGTGTTGCAGCTTATTTTTAGTGGATTCATGATCAGTGTGTATGCGCAAATGGGCTTCTTCGCATATCTGACCCTGAATTATATTGCTTTAGGCTTTTTCAAGAAAAGCTGGCTTTACATTCAAGTGATTATTACTGTCTTTGTGCTGCTTGATGTTATGTTCTTGCGGACCATGCTTGGCGGCAATGGCAAATTACAAACCGATATTATTCTTGGACTTGCTTTGCTTGCCATTGCTTATATCGTTGCTAAATTCAAGGTTCGAGCGACGAATAAAGCCGCACTTATCCCGACTATGTTTTTTATGATCGCAGGCACGGCAGTGGAGACATTGTCTGCCTTGAATATTAGCAATGTGGCCACTTGGTTTGTATTTATACCATTGGTTGCCTGTAATGCGCATCAGATTCTGATCCTGCATCGATTAGTGGGGCAGAAGGGCAACGCCAGTACGGTGGAAACAGCTGGTGCTGCTAGCTGAATGGCGATGACAAAAAAGAGCTGACATGGTCAGCTCTTTTTCTGCTTATACTGTTACAGTGGCTCATCGTGTCCTTAAAAAGAATCAGAAACCTGCTGCTGCTTCGATTTGCTCCATCATCATAGCTTGATCTTGTATTGTCTTATTGTTCATCTCCGTTTGCTGCAGGAGTTCTGATACGGTAACGAACTCATAGCCTTGTGCTCTTAGCTGATCAATGATGATGGGAAGGGCTAAATGGGTCTGTTTGCATGAATCACTCGCGTGAAGAAGCACGATATCGCCTGGATGAGCTTTCTTCATGACCCGATTTACAATCGTATCCACACCTGGGTTCTTCCAATCGAGCGAGTCGGTGTCCCACTGAATAACCTTGTAGTTCAATTGTTCAGCAATGGTCAGCACTCTTTTGTCAAAATCACCGTTAGGCATGCGAATCAGATTAGGCTCCTTGCCTGTCATGTCCGTTAAGATTTGGTGGGCAGTTGAGATTTGCTTGCGAATTTCGTCATCGCTTAAGCTGCTGTAGTTCACATGCTTATGTCCATGACTGCCAATCTCGTAGCCGCCATCAGCAATTTTCTTCACGAGATCCGGATGTGTCTTACTCCAGGGTGAGGAGAGGAAGAAGGTGCTTTTCTTTACCCCTTTTTGCTCAAGGATATCGAGAATAGGCTGCGTTCGTGTTTCTCCCCAACTGATGTCGAACGTTAGTGCGATCAGTTTCTTTTCGGTTGGAACACTGTAAATGGCAGATGGACTGCCTTCTGAGAACACCGTGATGTTGTCACTCTCCACATAGACGACACCCGCAGCAAATATGGCGGCGACGACAAGGAAGAAGACGCGTTTGATTTTTTTGCCACTGAATACATAAAAAGAATTCATGCAAGTGCGCTCCTCTCGTACGTAGCAATTAGCGGCAGGCCATCTAGGCTTGTCACGCTTGTTTAATACACTGTATGCTTGGAGCATGGAATTATGACAAGCATCATCGAGGGTTTGATTCGTGGTGATGGTCGTCATGCAAGTAGAAAGGAGAATGGGCTTCATGCTAAGTTTCAAAGCATTTTTACGTTCGTTAATAGAAATAAAGTGGTATATCTTTGCCTCTGCGCTGCTGATGATTGCAGGCTATGCCATTGGCTATCAGTCCAACACACTCGAACAATTTCTTATGGGTCAACTTGAAGCGCTCAAGGAATTGCAGCAGCAAGCGTCGCAATCCTCGAATCAGGAATTGTCTTTTTTCATTACGATTTTCTACAATAATGCCATCAAATCTGTATTGATCATGTTTGCGGGTATTATAGGAGGCATTATTCCAGCTGCATTTTTGCTCATCAACGGAATGGTAATTGGTCTGCTTATGCGCATCATGAGCGAAGCGGGCGTTGATATGACAAGTCTTGTGGTGAAGGGGCTGCTGCCCCATGGTATTTTAGAAATCCCGGCGATTATTATAGCTGCGGCATTCGGACTGCGCTTTGGCATACTCGTGTTCCAGCGGATGTCTTCTCAGTATCGCTCCAATCCATTGAATCTGACTATTGGACTCTGGTCAAAGAAGACCGCAGCGGCTGCCGTCTGGATTACATTTATTCTGCTCATCGCAGCAATAATTGAGAGTACCATTACATTCTGGCTGTTATCGTAAGCAAATGGAGGAGCGGGTGTTTGCGATAATGGGATGCAAGAGAATGATTGTACGATAAATTTGTATGTGTAGGATAAAATTCTCAAAAAATGAGAATACCATTAAAGCGGCATTCATGAGATGCATGCGCGAAGCGCCAACAGCGTGAGGAGCCATGTAAGGAATGAAGTCGCTTTTCTTCTCTTTATGGGCAGAAATAAAGATGAATGCAATTGATGGATTGTAATGAGGAGGCTGCATTGTCGTGCTAGGGTTTCTATTTAATGATAAGGAATGCAAGGAACTAGGATATATGCTTCGCAAGGAGCTTGATGAGATGCTTCTTGATCTGTCTGATCAGCGATTGGACAAAGATGTACGGCGAGCGATAGCAGCAAGATATCGGACAATCTTTCGAATGTATGCCCGTATTGCCACCCCTAAGGATCTGTCGCGATATGCGCGAAATCATCGCTATATTCAGAATCACTAAACCTATGTCGTAGGCTTGTTTTAAAAAAAAATGAAAAAAGGGTTGACGAAAAATGTAGTTTTATGATAAATTAATTCTCGTTCCTTTCTTACAAGAAAAACGAAAGAAAAACTTCTTTCGAAAAAACATTGAAAAAAGATGTTGACTTCTAGAAAAGAACATGATATATTATAAGAGTCGCTGCTGAACGATGTGGCGAGCTAAAGCGAAGGTGATCGGGTTGGTCGCTGGAGCGCAATTGTTCTTTGAAAACTGAACAACGAGTGAAACATTATTGAGAATTAATTTCTCGTCAGCAATACCAATGAGCAAGTCAAACACTTTTATGGAGAGTTTGATCCTGGCTCAGGACGAACGCTGGCGGCGTGCCTAATACATGCAAGTCGAGCGGAGTCTTACACTTTCTTCGGAAAGTGTTTG
>NZ_FXAZ01000007.1 GCF_900177815.1 Paenibacillus aquistagni
ATACACCCATATTTTACCATTTATTGGTCGTGTAAACGGCTTATTTGGCCTGCTCATTTCCTCTACTACGCGCGTTGACTAAGGATTTCAGACTTATCCCTCCAAGTAGAAATCTTCTTTTATTCTTATTCCTAAATGAGCTGCATCTTCCTTATGACAGCTCCTGCAGGAAGCTGCTGCCATAAGCCGGCATCTGAATCTTAAAATTATCCGCAATCGAGGCTCCAATATCCGCAAACGTCTGACGAAGCGCTAGCGGAGCGCCGCCATTCACAAATCGCGGCGAGTAAACGAGCAAGGGCACATACTCGCGTGTATGATCGGTGCCCTTATAGGTAGGATCATTACCATGGTCTGCTGTAATGATGAGCAGATCCTCATCGGGCAGCTTATCCAGCACCTCAGGCAGGCGGGCGTCGAAGGCTTCCAACGCTTCCGCATAGCCATGTGGATCTCTGCGATGGCCGTACAGCGCATCAAAGTCAACGAGGTTGAGGAAGCTTATTCCGTTGAACGACTCATCCAGTGTCTCCACGAGCTTGTCCATGCCATCCTGATTAGACTTTGTTCGAATGGCCTTTGTAATTCCTTCCCCATCATAAATATCTGAAATTTTTCCAAGCGCAATGACATCATAGCCTTGATCCTTGAGCTCATTCATCGTGGTACGTCCGAATGGCTTAAGGGCATAATCATGGCGGTTCGCCGTTCGGGTGAAGGCCCCGGGCTCGCCAACAAATGGCCGAGCGATGATTCGTCCCAGCATATAGGGATCATCGCGTGTAATCTCACGGCAGTATTCGCAAATCTCGTACAGCTCTTCGAGTGGAATGATCTCTTCATGAGCAGCGATCTGCAGCACCGAATCAGCAGATGTATATACAATCAACGCGCCTGTCTTCATCTGCTCCTCGCCAAGCTCCGCCATGATTTCTGTGCCGCTGGCTGGCTTGTTGCCAATCACCTTGCGTCCAGTCTTGCTCTCGATGCGAGTGATCAGCTCATCAGGAAAGCCGTCTGGAAATACACGAAACGGGGTATCGATGTAGAGCCCCATGATCTCCCAATGCCCTGTCATCGTATCCTTCCCCCGTGATGCCTCCTGCATCTTGCCGTAGTAAGCCAGAGGATGTTCCGTCCGTTCGACGCCATCGATCTCGCGAATATGCGACAGCCCCAACCGAGCCATATTCGGCAGCTTCAATCCGCCGCGCGACTTCGCAATATGACCGAGCGTATCCGCTCCGACATCATCGAATTCTGCTGCATCCGGAGCCTCTCCAATACCTACCGAGTCCATTACAATGACATGAATGCGCTTGAATGAATCCATACAACAAGCACTCCTTTCCGTTCGTTTTTATATTCTTAATCCAAAACACCAAATGTGAATAATCATGCGGTTTTGCGCAACTATTTTTACAAGAACAATCCCGCAATCAGAGCGGACAATACACTGACCATCGTGGCGCCATAGAGAAGACGAAGGCCAAAGCGCGCAACCGTGTTGCCCTGCTTCTCATTCAATCCTTTTACAGCCCCAGAAATGATTCCGATGGAGGAGAAATTCGCAAACGAAACCAAAAATACGGATACAATACCGATTGTACGGTCAGACAAGGCACCGCTCTTCGTCATCGCAGACAAATCAAGCATCGCAACAAACTCATTGGCTACCATCTTCGTCGCCATGATGCTTCCCGCATCAATCGCTTCCTTCCAAGGCACACCCATCAAGAATGCAAATGGAGCAAAGATGTAGCCTAGAATTTCTTGGAACGAAATACCGAAGACGTTGTCAAATATCCCGTTAATCAAGGCAATCAGAGCCACAAACCCGATCAGCATCGCTGCTACCGTAATAGCGACCTTGAAGCCATCCATGATATATTCGCCAAGCATCTCAAAGAAGGATTGCTTGTGTTCTTCTTGTACCTCTAGAATGTCCTCTTCCTTCGACACCTTGTACGGGTTAAGAATCGAAGCGATAATAAAGCCGCCAAATAGGTTCAAGACAAGTGCTGTCACGACATACTTCGGTTCGATCATCGTCATATAAGCTCCAACGATAGACATCGACACCGTGGACATAGCCGAAGCACACAGCGTATATAGGCGGCGTTCAGGCAGCAGTCCGATCTGCTTTTTGACTGAGATAAATACTTCAGACTGTCCTAGAATGGCCGAAGCTACCGCGTTGTAGGATTCTAGCTTGCCCATGCCGTTTATCTTGCTGAGCCCAAGACCAATGTATCGAATAATAAAGGGAAGCACTTTAATATACTGTAGGATTCCGATTAGAGCTGAGATGAAGACGATGGGCAGCAAGACCGACAAAAAGAATTGGGTCGCTTGTCCATCATTTACGATCCCGCCAAATACGAAATTGATTCCTTCTGCCGCATATCCCAAGATCGCTTCAAAGCCTTTGGCGAATCCACGAATGAGCTTCTCCCCGACGCTTGTATTCAGCAGCACAAAGGCCAGCACCGCCTGCAAGATGATCATCTGAGCCAGCGGACGATAACGGATGCTGCGTCGATCCTTACTTGCAATGTAGGTCAACCCAAACACCGCCAACAAGCCTACAATAGCAATTGCAAATTTCATTTGTTATTCCTCCCATGCTCATGGATGCACGAAATAATTGTCTGATGATGGGTGTTAACGCTTACAAATTGAATGAAACAAGAATGGAGCCAAACGCCACTCGTTGTGCTTTTCGATCATCCGATCGCTCCTGCCCCTGAAAGGAAAGAGACAGAAGCAAGCGATGATTATATAAAGCATTAATCGTATTGTTTAAGATGCTTATTGGTTGCGCTATTCTAGTAAGAAGAGGAGGACGTCAGTCCGTTCACAATGCTTACCCCTGAGCTTGCTCCGATGCGCGTCGCTCCTGCCTCAATCATGAGCTTCACATCTTCCAAGCTGCGAACACCGCCCGATGCCTTTACTTCGGCTTGCTCGCCAACGGTACTTTTCATCAGAGCGACATCTTCCTTCGTTGCGCCGCCCTTCGAGAATCCAGTAGAGGTCTTCACAAAGTCCGCTCCTGCCTGTACAGCAAGCTTGCAAGCACGCACCTTCTCATCATCGGTTAGCAAGCAAGTCTCAATAATGACTTTTACGATCGCTTTACCAGATGCAGCCTTAACGACCGCTTCAATATCCTGCTGAACCAATGCATCGTTGCCAGCCTTCAGCTCGCCAACGTTGATAACCATGTCAACTTCTGCTGCGCCATTGGCAATGGCATCTTGCGTCTCATAAGCTTTCACGGCTGATGTGGAAGCCCCTAGAGGGAAGCCTATAACGGTACAAACTTTTACGTCCGTGCCACTAAGCTGTTCTTTACTGTAAGACACCCATGCTGGATTGACACATACGGACGCAAAGCCATATTGCTTCGCTTCAGCTGTCAGCTTCGTGATCTCTTCTTGCGTTGCATCTGCACGAAGCAGCGTGTGATCAATCATACCTGCAATATTCATGCTGCACACTCCTTGCAATCTATTGGCTTTTCACTCGAAACATGTTGTAACTGGTTTCATCGGTATCATAACACGACACTTGAACATTTGTAAACACAACTTTGAAATTATGTTCAGGACGCGATGTAGCAGTATTCATCTCACTGCTATTGGGGCTTAAGCAGCAAAAAGTCTCTTGTAAGAAGTGCAGGACGCGGGTTCCGCAGCTTCCTTCAAGAGACTTGTTCATTCCGTATTCTATTCCTGCAGCAAGGCCTGTGCCGTAAATTGGTCCGTCACTAAAATATTGGCATATTCCCCGATCAATGCCGCGCGAATCGCCTCGACCTTCTGCTGCCCGCCTGCCACTAGGATCGACTTCTCCTTGTCGCGCAGATCCGCAAGGTCAATGCCAACCGTTCGGCTGTTAATCTCCTCGCTGCAAATCTGTCCCTGCTGATCGAAAAAGCGTGAGCAGATATCGCCTACTCCCGTACTCTGTAAGATCTTCTTCTCATCTTCGGTGAAGTAGCCAAGCTGGAACAAAAGCGCGTCATCATTCAGCGTCCCAATCGTATAGACCGCGATATTGGCTTGCTTGCCTAGCTGGATGATGCGTCGAATATGACGATCCTCCTCTACCATCTGCTTGACTTCGATGCTATCGAAGATAACAGGCAGCGGCAAATATCTTGCAATCGTCCGATAGGCGGATGCGAATAGATTAGCCGTCTCAGCCGCATACGTATTAACATGGGAATGGCTGATGCCTCCCTTCAGCTGCACGACCTCTACGCCGCGAACATCCTTTTGCTGAAGACAAAGAGCAACATGATGCATCGTGCGTCCCCAAGTCACGCCAATAATATCGGTATCCTGCACCGTCTCGTGCAAATAGTCCGCAGCCTTTTGGCTAATATGCTTTTGGATCTCCGCATACTCGTTTACTGGCGAATACCCCACGATAACGGTGTCCAGATTGTATCTCTGCTTCACCTGATCGCCAAGGGCATCCAGATCCTCCAACGGGTCCACGATGCTGATTCGCACATATCCTTGATCCTTCGCAAATTGAAGTAGCCTGGATACCGTTGGACGCGATACCCCCAGCTTAGTCGCAATGTCCATCTGGCTATAATCCGACATATAATACAATCTTGCTGCTTCGATGCTTAATCTTTGCTTCTCGAGATCCATGACCACAACCCGTTTCCCTATAAAAATTACGCGAATCGATCTAGATTAATCCTACTATAAGCCCCATACCCATCTTGATACAAATGGATATACGATTATACTGTCCATCCTATTATTCTACACGATGTTCATGATTCCTGTAGTGAGGATTGATGCTGTCCTTATCGAAATGCAAAAAGATTGCCCATGTAACATCCTGAACGGCAATGCACCGCGCCTGCTTGAACGCTTCATTTGCATCAGGAATAAATTGTGTTTATAATATACATAGATATTCGATGTATCGAAAACAAAGGTATAACTCAATTTAATTTGAATACAGCTTCATGTTGAGGAGGAGGACAATGTCCATTAATAAGGAGCTCATGAAGGGAAGCACAACAATTTTGATACTAAACCTTCTTGAGAGGAAGCCGATGTATGGCTACGAGATGGCCAAAGAAATGGAACGTCTGTCAAATGGACTGTTCTTATTTAAGGAGGGCACCTTGTACCCGATACTCCATGCACTGGAGTCGGAAGGCTCGATTGAGGCGTACTGGGAAATGAAAGACGGGCGCAAACGCAAATATTACAAGCTGCTTGATCGAGGGCGGCAGAAGCTGCAGGAGAAAAAGCAGGAATGGCGTTTATTCCGCTCAACCGTTGATCATGTGCTTGGGGAGGGATAGGCATTCATGAATACGATAAGGGATCAATATCTATCGAACGTATGCCAGCACATCCAAGCCAAGGACATGCATGAGGATATTAGGAATGAACTGCTGACGCACTGGGACGAGCTGGTACAGGATGCATTGGATAATGGCTGTCCAAGAGAGAATGTGGAGGCCCTCGTCCTGCAGCAAATGGGAGACCCAGAGGAGATCGGACGCAGCTTCAATCAGGTGCACCGACCAAAAATGAACTGGGGACTTCTCATTACAGTAGGCATACTCGTTATATTAGGAATTGCGGTTTCCTATTATTCTACAATTAGCTTGGATTATGCCAATCTAGTCGCACATAAGATTTTTTACTCCATTATTGGGCTTGCGATCATGCTTGCTGTTATCTTTCTTGATTATCGGATGCTGAAAAAATACTCTTGGGTGTGGTTTATGCTTCCATTTGTCATCCATGCAGCTGTGAAACCTTGGATCATAACTATGAATGGACAAGAGCTCTATTTGGCCATTGGTTCTTTCTCTATAAATCTTATCTTGGCTTATTCCATCCTATTACTTATTGGAATCAGCGGCATCCTACAACAGGAATCAACTTCAAAATGGAGGCATTCGCTCAGCTTAATGGCTATAACGCTGCTGCCACTATTTTTATTCTCATCAGCCAACGTAAAATCATACTATCTGGTATATCTTGTCGCCCTGCTGGCAGTCCTATGGAAAAGCTTGAAGTCAAAGGTGTACTTCTACATTGTAACAGGGCTTCATACCCTTGTTGCCTCCTTATACATTTTCATGTTTTCCAGTCGCCCAGCGACAAATCGAATATTATCCTTTTTAAGTCAAGATGAGAATTACAGCTTCATGCTGGGACGCTCACGATCCGCCATTTTGTCTGGCGGCTGGTGGGGACAAGGCATCCAAGACTCCTCACAGGAGTATCCCCTTATCTATAGTGAGTACGCAATCAGCTACATCTTCCACTCCCTTGGCTGGATTATCGGTGCTCTATGCCTTGTTGTCATTGGTTATGTCATCGTTCAATTCATCCGAATGAGCAAGCAAGTCAAGGATAACTATGGGAGAACCATCATAACTGGGCTGGCAGCCTACATCGGCTTCCAATATGTGTACAACATTCTCATGATCTTTGGTCTCGCTCCACAAGCCGGCATTAGTCCACCGATTATTTCATATGGCGGCACCTACTCGGTACTAACGTTAGCGATTATCGGGCTGATGCTAAGCATCTATCGCCGCAAGGATATGATTCCACACGGTGTACAAGTACGGGAATAATTTCTTATGAAGCAAAGGCGTTTGACCATAGTGTCAAACGCCTCTTTGATATCTCACATATGGGTTGAAGTAAAGCCTCATCACTGCTCATCATTGCTCAACGCTATAACCCTTACTTTATCTAAGCTCAAACCAATTGTTTGCGATCACATGCTTATACCAGTAATAGCTGTCCTTCTTCGTACGCACAAGCGTATCAAAATCCACATGGACAAGGCCAAAGCGCATGCCGTAGCCCTCTGCCCATTCGAAGTTGTCCATTAGGGACCAGGCCATATAGCCCTTCAGATTGATGCCGTCCGCAATCGCCCGGCTCGCCTGCACCAGATGCTGGGACAAGTAGTCGATCCGGCGCTGGTCGCATACGCGGCCGTTGTCGACCTCATCATTATAGCAGGCGCCATTTTCCGTAATGTAAATATCGGGATTGCCATACTTGTCTGCCGTGTAGCGCAGCAGCTGATACAGTCCCTCCGGGTAGATCTCCCAGCCAATATCCGTTCTGGCAGCCCCCATATTCATATACTCTGCCTGCAGCATGCCCGCCTGATCATGATGGCGGTTCATGGAAGAGGTATAATAATTGATTCCAATGAAATCAATTGGCTGGTGAATCGTCTCCATATCCCCTTCGACAATCGGAGGCTGATGGCCAATCTTCTCATACCATTCCAGCATAAAGGCAGGATAGGTGCCGAAGTAGATCGGGTCAAGATACCAATCGCCGGACCAGCCATTAAGACGCAGGCAAGCGGCTTTGTCCGCTTCGGATTGCGTATAAGGAACTCCCCATGACGTATTCGGTGCAATGCCGATCTGACCTGTAAATCCCAGCTCTCGGTACCGCTTAACAGCCTCGCCATGAGCAACAAGAATATGATGGCTAATGTCAATGGCGAGCTGAAGATCACGATAACCTGGCGCATGAATGCCTAAGTAATTCGAGAGAAAAGCAAGGCACCAAGGCTCATTGAACGTAATCCAATACTTGATCTTCGCTCCGAATTCCTTAAACATGACCTCAGCGAATGCCTTAAACGCAGCAATAGAGCGCCGGTCGCCCCATCCTCCTTGATCTTGAATCGCCTGCGGCAAGTCCCAATGATACAGCGTGCAAAACGGTTCAATTCCATTGTCAATCAGAGCGTCCACCAGTCGATGATAATAAGCCAAGCCCTTCTCGTTGACTGCTCCTGTACCGTTAGGCAGAATGCGCGACCATGAGATGGAGAAGCGATAGGTCTTGACGCCAAGCTCCTTCAGCAGTCGAATATCCTCCTCTACCCGATGATAGCTGTCACAAGCAACATTCCCATTGTCTCCATTCTTCACCTTGCCTGGCGTGTGCGAGAAGGTATCCCATATGGACATGCCTCTCCCATCTTCATTGTACGCGCCTTCGATCTGATAAGCGGCAGTCGCGGTTCCCCACATAAAGTCTACTGGAAATTGATTGATACTCATGATTTCCCACTCCTCACTCTTGCGGTATGATATTCAGTTGGCATACGCTTACAACTCTACATATAAGGAGCATGATGCCCCTCCAGATATCTCCATTATAACGAAGAAAAACAAGTTTGTGAACGCGCGTTTACAACGGTAATGTTAATTTTTCACGAACGATTTGATGTGAGCGTCTCAATATAAGCATCTATCAGATCTGCTAATGAGATCAATCTTTTGATTGGTCAAGCAACGGATTAATTTCTGTCATCACCTGTACGTCTGTTCTTTCTGACTGTTTCAGCTTATCCGCTGTACTAACTAGTTCAAAGCTGCATAGCGAGTAGTTTTGTGTTTCGAGCTTTTCGCGCACCCAACTGGCTAACGCCTAAATAAAAATACTGGATAAGATAGTTGGACCTACCCAACCATCTTATCCAGCATGTGAAGTTCTATATCCACTTTGAACGAACCGCAATCATAGTAAACGTTTACTTCTGTAAAGATACTAGATACTAGATTAGCCAGCTAACTATTTATTGCTCTGCGCAATCACTTTATAAGCAGCCAAATCCGAATATACTTCCACTTTAAGCGGATTGCGCTTGTGTTTGGATATTTTATAAATATGATAGATAAATACCGCAATGTTCGCTGCCAGCGCCAGTGCGCTTACCACCCATAATGCTGTCTCGTTATGAGAGGAATCAACTGCGAACTTCGAATCACCTACGAAGGCAGGGAATGTCATGGTGAACATCATCCAGAGTGCCAAAGTATGAGCACGATGCTGCAGCCAAGCGCCTTTCTTTATGAAGAATGCTGGAATCGTACAGGAAATAAGCAAGGCAGCACCTGCATAGAAGGCATGGTCAGATACGCAGTTGTAGACATAAGCGAAGTTCCACAGGTCATAAGCAATGATCCAGAACCAGAGCATGTCCGGCCACACCATATCTTTGTACTTATCCTTACTAATAACGATTCCCATCCACCCTGAGATCGTAATAATATTCAAAATACCAGCGATTCCATTCATAATGTTCCAAGGTCCGCCAATCATCATGACGCCATCAATCATGCCGTTCAGACTGTATACTTGGAAATCACGAATGACCGCTTCCATAATGTTAATAGCCAATATAATCGGCGGGAACATTAATAGATACTTGTTGGTGCCCCATCCTTTTACATAACGAATCGCCATAAATCCAAGACATCCCGCTAATGCCGAGTAAACCTTGACCCAGTGGAACCAAGTGCCTGTGCTGGAGCCTTCGCCAGCCGTTTCTGGCCATACGGCAACGGTGAGCACGAACGGCAATACTAAGAAAATAGCAATTCCAGCCCACTTGCTTCTGCGAGTAACTTCATTAAAAAACATCAGAGCAATAAGTACAACAACCCACATCAATGCGGAATACCACGGTATGGATTCAAATAAAAACATATGTAACCCTCCCCTTGTTACGTAGTTATCTTCTGGTTAGCTCACCTCCAATGTATAAGATGGAATCAGGACGATCAAATTAGCAAAAACCTTGTTATATCAACGTTTTTAAACTCTTATGTCGAGTGATGTGCACACCAAGCAGCACAGCACCAGCTGCGATATGTATTCAATCTAGTCCAATGAGACTCACCAACATGCGCACAAAAATAAGCATTCAAGCTGTATGAGGAGCGATAAACCTGCTTTTTACTCCAGATCAAGCCGTTAAGATGTCCATTTCACCGCCCCTCATTATTAGATGAACGCAAGAAAAACTTCGTGCAATGCCTCTTCCAATCTGTAAACCAATCTCGAAAGTAAAATAATGCCCTGCCGACAACATTATCCGTTGTCAACAAGGCAAATGCATTGTTCATCCAATATGAACGGGCTTCATGAATAGAATCTATCAACTACATGCTTCGCGTATATAATGCAATTCTCAAGCGTAGGGAAGTTCATAATCTCTCCAGCATAATAAATACCGTCCCTTCCCTGCATCTGATCAAGCCGTTCATAGAACCCGTTGCGCAGCGCGGAAGCATTCACATGAGGGCAGTGTTCCCAGCGTTTCATCATATAGAATTGAATGCGGGTTCCTCCTAGCTTGCGCAGCTGATTCTCAACATGCTCTCTCATCTCGAAGTCGCTCATCTCTTCATTTTCCACCACATATACCGTGACGAGATCCGTATCCCCCCTATCTGCCCAGCGATAGTACCAAGCCATCATATGGCCTTTGCGCTCCGCACTCATATTGCCTGGAATGTAGCCAGAGAGCGCAGGAATTCCCTCCACTCTGTAAGCATATACTCGAAACCGTTCATAGATAATCTGCTCCAGCAGCTGCTTATCCTCAAGCGGCAAAGGCATAATCTGATGAAGAAGGCGCATTGAACCTGTATAAATAACACGATCAAAATAAAACACACCTTGACTGGTCTCCACGCGCACCTTGCCGCCCGCTTCCTGCTCTATCCGATATACCTCGCAAGTAAGCCGAAGATCTTCAACCTGATCCGCCATTCGCTTAATCAGCTCATGTGCCCCTTTGGGCCAAGTAATCATGTGAGTGATCTCAATAAAGGATAATAAATTATCATAACTCAAAAATTTTAATACATATGCGGCAGGCACATCATCAACACAACCAAATCCAAACGTACTGAAATAATGCATAAACACCTGCTTCATAATCACGAACTCATGCTGATCACACCATGCAGAGAATGGCTGGCACAGCTCTTCAGAGAGATGAAGAAAGCCCGGTTCCTTCAGACACTCATATCGGCTGAGCAGCTGCGGCAGACGTTTGAATTCCTGTGCGAATCTTTCTGCCTGCTGGATGGGAATCTGAGATGTCCTGTTCCCTTCCATACTGAAGAACCCTCGTTCCAACAGCGGGCCTGCATCCGTAAGGCCAAATCGCTTCATCAGCTCCATCGTATTCTTGTAAGAAGGCAAGCCCATTAACGTTCCCATCTCATACGTTTTGCCTTTATATTCAATCGTGTGGCACTTGCCGCCTACCCGATCTTCTTTTTCGAGAATTGTAATATTTTTATATCCCTTGCTGCTAAGCTCATGCGCAACAGCCACACCAGATATTCCTGCGCCGATAATCCCAATCTTGTGCCTACCCATATCCTGAATACCAATCGCCTGTTCCGCGTTCACGAATGACATGGTTCCTTATCTCCTTGTAAATAGCCACAGCGGCATGTCCTCTTGTTGACCGGTATAGGCAAGCACAACATCCGCTGGTACTTTTCCTTGGTGAGGTCCGTCTGAAATAACCCGATTAAAATTGTAATGCCGCATGTATTGAACTAACCGCGTCTCCAGCATTTCAAAGGATTCGATCGAATCATCCGTCCATGCCTTCTCATAGAACTCCTCGGTCAATCCAACCAAAAAAGCATGCAGCGGCTCGAATACTTCTTTCGTTCCTGCTGTATAGGTAACCTGTTGAATGCCGTTCTGATGTAAAAAGTCACTGTACATATGACTTCCCCGTTCCCAGTTGGTTGTGAATTCCCGACTCTGGTTCGTAACGAGAACTTCGATCTTGAAGTTGAACGTCTTCATGAGCGGAATAATCTTAAACTGCATGAAGTCCATAATGTGAATGGCAGCCTTACGGCTGTACAGCTTCACAATCCCTAATCTGGAATACACATCATAGATTGCATACTGATACACCCTGCCGATCTTCGGAAACGTTCCCAAATACGTAATGCTCTGCTGACATACATACCCGGGATGACCATATTTCAGGTCATTTAGTTTCTTTAAATTCTTTAGATTTTTTAGATTCTTTGAATTCCTCATGTGTTTCTCGTTCTGCATCCGATCAAGCTTGCCATCCAAGGAAAGCGCTTCCCGCTTCTGGCTGAAAACATTGCGCTTATCGTCTCCAGAGAACCGCCGCTTCATCCGACATTTCTCAGCATAAGACTCGCGCTGCTCCCGCCTGCTTAACCCATTGCGCCTTAGTACATTGTAGATACCCGACTCCCCTACCTGTATGCCTTCATCCTGCAGTTGGAAGAAGATTCGCTTCGGCCCGTCCTCCGGAAACTGTCTCACATAATTTAGAATCTCCCTCTCTGTTCGCTTATCTACTTGATTCGGCATGTTCGGCTTGGAGCGTTCCTTCTCCGCAAGCCCTTCCATCCCTTGGCTCTTGTACGCCCTATACCACTTGTAATAGATCGATCGCGAGATATTATGCTCTTTGCACGTCTGCGCCACATTTTTACTCGTAATTCCCTGCATAATAATCTGATACTTTTGCTTCTCATGCAACGTGTTCCACCCCTAGAACATGTTTTGATTGAAGTTACAGGTATTATATCGCAAGGCGTACAGCCAGAGCATAATGCATAAATCACAATACAAGCACTTTTCATTTCTGATGAAACCAAAATGCTGAAAAGAGGGTAATACTTAAGTAAAGACTGTTCGAGGAGGATTACCGATGAACACACGCAATATTCTTGCTTCATTAAGCTATTTCAGCATCTTTTTTGCACCGATTTTGATTCCGCTTGTACTCTGGATTATCACCAATGATCGCTATGTCGCCCGCCATGCCAAGAGCGCACTGCTGTCTCATATCGTGCCAACGGTATTTTTAGTTCTGGCAATCATCTTTTTCATGTCAGGTGTGTTTTTCATTCAAAATGTATTTGTTGGCATTGCCTTGTTTGTCATATTCGGATTGCTAAGCCTGATCTTGTTCATCTGGAACATTATTATGGGAATTAAGGTGCTGCAGGAGAATACGAGCAGCGCATGGTAGGCAATAGGGTTTGAAAGAGAAACTAAAAAGGACGTTGACCATACTCACATGGAGAGCGGGGTCTTCGTCCTTTTTTAAGCCAATATGATTAACGCCGGCCGCTTTCCCATGGATTTTTTTCCCCTGGGTGCTTCAGGTTTTTAGTTACAACCGCTTCGGCATGCTTCTGCTGATGCGCATACTTATTTCCTTTGTTCTGCTTGAATTTTTCTGTCATGTATACCGTCTCCTTGTGTAGATATAATCATTGCTATGCCTTCCTATCTGATCCTTCATTCCTTTATGAACGCGCGATTATTCACCAAGCTGCTTATCTAAGGCATTGCACACCTCGGCACAGCCCAGCAAATTATCCAGAAAGTACGCCTTTGCCTGCCATTCTGCACCAAAATCGATGCCTGCCATCTCTTCTCCAAAAGAAGCAGATAAGACCTGCCCCATATTGTTGTCATAAGCACCGCTATCCTGATTGGAGGTCTGATAGGTCCTTGTCTCAACAATCTCGTAGCCACCGTTAGGCACCTTCGCCACATATACGGTAAAGCTTCCCATATTGGAGTCGAATGGGATGACTTCCACTTCAGCACAGGCTCTTCCGTTAATCTGTTCCACGCCTCGTACATGGGCGGCTTGAATCTCCAGCATTAGGCTTCCTCCATCCTGCTTATCCCTTCATCCATTGCTGCGATCACCTGTCTTGTTCCCGCTGTTCCACAGCGGTAGATCGACTGATACAGTTCATCCAGCCTTGCTTGATAAGGGGCGTTTATTTCATCTAATGGTTTAAAATGAAGTAGGGCAAATTCCTCGAACAATGCATCATCGTCCGCATCTGCAAGTTGACCAAGCTGCCGATACAGCGTCTGAAGTTCTTCATCATTGACCATCACTTCAAGAGATGCAGCTTGATCTGGAGCCGAAAGTATCGTACGATCAGCAATAGATACATACATCCTCTGCTTCTTCATCGTCTCCCTCCTTACACCTATAGCGTATCCAATTGGTAAGAATAAATGTAATGATTCTCTCCATTGTTCCCTGCTCATGAGCGTGATTAAATGGAAGTACGCCGGCTAATCCATGTGAAAGGAGCTGATTGAAGTGATTCAATTTTATAACGAGGTGATTTCCGCGTAAGCGGAAATCCTGCAGTGGGGAGAGAGTTGAGACACCTCTCTCCCCTTTTTGATCATATAAGAAGAAGTGGCTTGCTTGAATGCGCAATCATCTTGCTTGCGATAACGCCCCTCTTATACCGGATTAGCCATCCTAGATGGTGCTTCAATAAAATGATTCTTATCTAACATGGAATCAGGCAAGAAACATTGCCCCTAAGAATAACCTATACCAGCAGCTTCGGTCAGCTTGTTGACGAGCTTGCTGATGTTCATATAATTTACAGCATTGTCTGTTTTGTCATTTCGTTGTAGCATAAAGAGGAAACACATACACATTTTACAGAAAGGAGGCTGTCACATGTTGAACATGGACACTAATCGTATTCGTAACTCGTTTATTCGGAATATGCGCGAAATCAAGGAGGGCCTCTATGGGTTATATAAATGGAAAGGATGTACTTCCGGCTAGCCTGCTTCAGGAGATTCAAAAATACGTTCAAAGTGAACTGATCTATATTCCTCGCGAGGACGACAGCGTGCGTGCAGGATGGGGCGATCTGAACGGAACAAGACAGAGCCTCGAACGACGCAATCGCGAGATCTACGAACGCTATGCCAAAGGAACATCTATTGATGAGTTGGCCAATCACTATCATCTGTCTCGAGACAGCATCTATAAGATCGTGTACAAAACAAGGAAAGTGCTTCAACCTTCATGAGGCATGTACGCGATTTGAGACGATTATATAATAAGTACAAGAAACGATGCCCGCAAGTGAACGGATAACTTGCGGGCATTTTTGCATTCAACAAGCTGTCCTTACCTATGTCTTTTTTTGGTTGATTTCTAGGTGGACATACATTTTATACGCCCTCGTGCATACCCATGTTATTATCTCGTTTTACCCCCGCGCATCAACCTTCGGGGATACCGGAGCGAAAGAGGGATGAAACCTACATGTGTGGAATAACTGGTTGGATTGATTATCATCAGGATCTTCGTGACAGCTCCTCCATTATAGAACAGATGACAGCTACACTCACCGCTCGCGGACCTGATGCCAAGGGAACCTGGATCTCGGGCTCTTGTGCGCTTGGCCATCGCAGGCTGTCCGTCATCGATCCCGAGAACGGCGCGCAGCCAATGATTAAGCAGCATGAGAGCGGCACCTATGCGCTTGTCTACAATGGAGAGCTGTATAATGCCCCTGAGCTTAGGCAAGAGCTTATCTCGAGAGGACATACCTTCAAGACCACCTGTGATACGGAAGTCCTGCTTGTCTCCTTTATAGAATGGAGAGAAAGCTGTGTGGAGCGCTTCAATGGCATTTTTGCCTTTGCCATATGGGTGGAAGCGGAACATAAGCTCTATATGGGACGTGATCGCTTAGGCGTAAAGCCGCTCTTCTACCAAGCGGATGAAGGAGTCTTCTTGTTTGGCTCCGAGCCTAAAGCGATTCTGAAGCACCCTGACGTCGAGCCTGAGATAGGCGCAGAGGGCTTGGCCGAGATCTTTCTGGTCGGGCCTGCGCGGACGCCAGGCCACGGCGTGTATAAGCAAATGAAGGAACTTCGACCGGGTCACCTCTTGACATTTGATCAGAGTGGTCTCTGCATTACCTGCTACTGGAAGCTTCAGAGCGAGGAGCATGAGGAGAACGCGGATGAGACGGCCAAGACCGTTCGTGAGCTGCTCATTGACACCGTAGAGCGCCAGCTGATCTCTGACGTTCCGGTGTGCACGCTGCTCTCTGGAGGGCTCGATTCAAGCGCGCTGACTGCACTGACGGTGCGCCATTATAATAAGCGTGGTCTCGGTCAGGTGAATACGTATTCGGTCGATTACGTCGATAACGACAAGCACTTCAAAGCCCACAGCTTCCAGCCGAATGCCGATGCGCCTTGGATTGAGCGGATGGTTGAAGAACTCGGCACGAATCATCACGCCATAACCTTTGATACGCCTGAGCTTGTTCAGTCCTTAAAGGATGCGGTTTTTGTGCGGGATTTGCCCGGCATGACCGATATTGATGGTTCCTTATACTTATTTTGCCATGAAATTAAAAAAGGAGCGACGGTTGCCCTATCTGGAGAAGCGGCTGATGAAGTATTTGGAGGATACCCTTGGTTCCATCGGGAGGAGGCGCTTAATGCCAATACCTTCCCATGGGCGCTTGCCGTCCCCCTTCGCAAGAGCCTCTTGAGACCAGAGCTTGCAGCAGCAATTCATGCGGACGAATATGTTGCAGATCGCTATCAGGAAGCCATAGCGGAGGTGCCCCATCTTCCTGGAGAAGATGCTCAGGCCAGAAAAATGAGGGTGATGTCTTACCTGAATATTACCCGATTCATGCCTACTCTGCTTGATCGCAAAGATCGCATGAGCATGGGTGCAGGGCTTGAGGTGCGGGTACCTTACACCGATCACCGGCTCGTTCAGTATGTATTTAACATTCCATGGGAGATCAAAACCTATGGCAATCGAGAAAAAGGGCTGCTGCGCAAAGCCTTGGAGGGGCTGCTGCCGCACGATGTGCTGTATCGGAAAAAGAGTCCTTATCCAAAGACGCATAACCCGAACTATCTGAATGCGGTTAGGGCGATGGCGTTGGAACGCTTGGATGATTCATCTTCACCGCTGCATCAATTTATTGATGCCGCTCGCATTCGCGAGATCGCCCAGTCCGAAGAAGCAAGCTCGAACCTGCCGTGGTTCGGCCAGCTCATGTCTGGCCCGCAGCTATTCGCTTATTTGCTTCAAATAGATTGGTGGCTTACCCATTACAAGGTAAAAGTCACGCTTTAAGAATCAGCATGCATCAATTGCCGACCTGGACGGAGCTTCGCCTCCACTTCGCGTATGAACATAAAAGACGCCTCTGCTACGGGATACTATTTCCCTTAGAGAGGCGTCTTCTTAATTGAACTAAAGGATGAGTACTAAGCCTGACTTGCACGCAGCGCCTGGTCAAGATCTGCAATAATATCCTTGGCCGATTCCGTTCCAATCGACAAGCGAATCATGCCCGGCCCTACGCCTGCGGACAGCTGCTCAGCTTCTTCAAGCTGTTGATGCGTTGTGCTCGCAGGATGGATGATCAAGGATTTGGAATCACCCACGTTCGCCAGATGAGAGAACAGCTTCACATTCTCGATCAGCTTGCGTCCAGCCTCAACACCGCCCTTGACCTCAAAGGTCATAATGGCACCTTGACCATTCGGCAGGTACTTCTTCGCCAGCTCGTATGAAGGATGGCTGGCTAAGCCGGAATAGCTTACTGATTGCACAGCATCATGCTGCTCTAGGAACTGCGCCACCTTGAGCGCATTCTCGCTGTGACGCTCCATACGAAGATGCAGCGTCTCAAGCCCTTGCAGAAGCAAGAAGGCATTGAACGGGGAAATAGCAGCACCCATATCGCGAAGCAGCTGCACCCGCGCCTTGATAATATACGCAATCGGACCTACCGCATCCGCATAGACCACGCCATGATAGCTTGGATCGGGCTCTGTGAGTCCCGGGAATTTGTCATTTGCCGCCCAGTCGAATTTGCCTCCATCTACAATGACACCGCCAATCGATGTGCCGTGGCCGCCAATGAATTTCGTTGCCGAATGCACCACGATATCCGCTCCGTGCTCAATTGGACGAAGCAGGTATGGACTCGGGAAGGTATTATCCACGATCAACGGGATTCCGTTCTCATGAGCAATCTTCGCTACCGCTTCAATATCAAGCACATCTCCCTTAGGGTTGCCCACCGTCTCCGCATACAGCGCCTTGGTAGCCGGCGTGATGGCTTTGCGGAAGTTCTCCGGATCCGATGCATCGACAAAATGAGTCTTGATGCCGAGCTTTGCAAGTGTAGTGGAGAGCAAATTGTACGTTCCTCCGTACAACGATGAGGCAGATACAATCTCATCTCCTGCTCCTGCGATATTCAAGATCGCGTACGTAATCGCCGCTTGGCCAGAAGCCGTTGCCAGTGCGCCTACTCCGCCTTCCAGCGCAGCCACGCGCTTCTCAAATACATCCGTCGTCGGATTCATTAAGCGCGTATAGATGTTGCCGAATTCCTTCAGGGCAAACAAGTTAGCGGCATGATCCGCATCACGGAATGCGTAGGATGTGGTCTGATACAAAGGAACTGCGCGTGATAGTGTTACTGGATCAACCTCTTGGCCAGCATGTATGGCCAGTGTCTCTAAGTCGTACGTGTTAGGATGATTACTCATGATGATTGCTACCTCCCCGTCCTATGTGAATATCGTTTGTAGTTATAAAAAAGACACCTGTACAAAGATTGCCTTGCAAGGTGTCTTTCTTATAACAATATCCAATTATTTCTTAAATGTCTAGTGGTTTACTCAGAAAATGCGGAAGAAGATAATCTGGCCTGCAATACATCCAGCGCACGCCCGCGATGACTAATCCGCTGCTTCTCCTCTGCGCTTAGCTGTGCCATCGTGCAATCATATGCCGGCACATAGAATAATGGATCATAGCCGAAGCCATTCTCCCCTCTAGGATGATCCGTAATAAACCCTTCCACTGTGCCCATTGCCTCATAAGCCTGCTTCGTCTTTGGATCGTACAGCACAAGGGAGCATACGAACTGAGCAGGGCTCAGCCAATGTTCTGAAATGCGCTCTGTCTGGCTCTGAGACGTGGTATCCCATGCCGGCAGCTTCTTCAGCTCCTGCAGCAGCTTCTCGTTGTTGGCCTGATCGTTGCCATGCTCACCGGCATAACGTGCGGAATAGACGCCAGGCGCCCCATTCAGCCGATCTACACATAGACCGGAATCATCTGCCAGCACAGGCACTTGCAGGGCTTCTGCGACCGTCTTAGCCTTTTTCAGCGCATTATCCAAAAAGGTGTCTCCATCCTCTACAACGTCTGGAATGTCTGGAAAGTCAGCCAGGCTCTTTACCTTTAAGCCGAGCGAGGAGAAGGCGAGTTGGAATTCACGCAGCTTGCCAGCATTGCGTGTTGCGACGAATACCGTATCTCCGCTAATCGGCATGATTAAGCCTCCTTGCTTACGCGTGCATCAATCTTGTTCGCAACCGCTCCAAGCGCGCTGCGCTGCAGCTCCACCAGCTGCTTCACGCCTTGCTCGCCAAGCGCAAGCAGTTGATTCAGCTCATCTCTTGTAAACGGTGATTCCTCGCCAGTGCCTTGAACTTCGACGAATTTGCCGCTGCCTGTCATAATGACATTCATGTCCACCTTAGCCTGTGAATCCTCTTCGTAGTTCAAATCACATACCGGCTCTTCTTGCACAACGCCGACACTCACCGCAGCGAGGAAGTCAGTGATCGGAAATACAGCGAGCTTGTGCTGCTCTGCAATCTTATGTATAGCCATCGTCATCGCCACAAAGGACCCCGTAATGGATGCTGTGCGCGTGCCGCCGTCCGCTTGAATGACATCGCAATCAAGGGTGATGGTTCGTTCGCCAAGTGCATGAAGATCCACCACTGAACGAAGGCTGCGTCCAATAAGACGCTGAATCTCCATCGTGCGTCCAGTGAGCTTGCCTCTAGCCGCTTCACGCTGATTGCGTGTCTGCGTAGCGCGTGGAAGCATCGAATATTCTGCTGTAATCCAGCCCTTTCCTTGGCCTTTCATAAAAGGGGGCACTTTCTCATCTACTGTTGCGGTACAAATGACCTTCGTATCTCCAACTTCAATCGTGACCGAACCTTCTGCAAATTTGTTCGTATTTGTAATGATCGTAGTAGGCCGGATATCCTCCGCCTTGCGTCCGTTGCTTCTCATGGTTGTTCCTCCTAGATTTCCAATCCGCTTATAAAATGAACATCACCTATTCTACCAAAGTCAGAAGCGAAAAGCATCTTTCGTCGGAGAATAGGTGTGCCCTTCCTGCACATATTGCGCTTGTCAAATCAGCCTCATGTATGTTGTCAGCCCTTAATCATTGGGTTCATCGCAGGGCGTGTCACCGGCTTCGAATAGTCTATGTCATCTGTTCCTTGGATATCCGTCTTGCCATTCATCGTGATCTGGATCTGATCCACATCGCCTAATTCTGTCAAGGAGAAGATGACGGATTTGAGCAGATCTGCCGGAACCTTGTCCCCTTCCTCGAACATCGGGTCGCTCATATGAACCACAAGCTCGCCATTCTCCTTGTGCTCCACGCTGGTCACTTTCGTTTGATCTGTGGCGACCATTGACATCGCCTTCAGATTGTGCGGCCCTTCAATCAGCTCATTGATGGTCGCTGTGACGGTATCATCCGATGGCTCGACGAGGCGTGTGATCGGGATGTAGTAAGTTTTACCTTCCTCAGTCAAGGAAGTAAAGTACAGCTGAACCGGCATAGAGCGATAATAGCTCACCGTTTCGTCTTTTTCCAAGTTGATGCCCGCATGTCTCGTCATATTCGCATCAAGCGGAGTATGACCTACAGGCATCTCGCTTAGCTTCTTTGAATCCATCCACAGCTGAACCTGCTCCACATCTGGAAGCGAGGTCAGCGTCCAGGTCAAGGATTCCATCACGCTTCGCTCATCTTCTGGCGCATAATTGGCGAATTCCTTGGAGAGCTCTACCACTACCAGCTTCTGCTCAGGATTGAAGGTCATATTTTTCACCTGAGTGCCCTTAGGAAGTGTCGCCTTGAAGCCTGTTGGCAATCTTCCAGACTCTGTGCTGCCTTCTGTCAGCAAGGACAGTGCTGCGTTGGCGAGCCCTTCTGGATCCTTATCTCCCCATTGGTACGACACAGGAGCCAGATAGCCGTGGCGATCCTTCAAATATACGGTCAAGTTCGCATTTGATGCCTCATTGCCATCAATTTGTTCACCGCTCGTATTGATTGTGGTTATCGATTGGCCATCGACCGCACGTAGCATTTGATCTTCAATGTCTTGTGGAGGTTGATCAATAGCGCTCTCGCCTCCGCATGCAGTAAGACCTGCCGTTAGTACGAGCGTACAAGCCAATACACCGATTCGCAGTCGGTTGCGGCGTGGTTTTGAGTAGGACGTGTTCTTCATCTTTATTCTTCAGCCTCCTTGAAGATGGTTGGTAACAGTCATGCGGACGACGCTTGTCTCGTCACCTGTTGTCCTATGTATACGAGCCTGTCTTTGAAAACATGACGACTTTGTCCCTCTTTTTTTGCGGCTTTTCTGAGGACGGATGAGGCAGGTGTGATTAGTTCCTGCGAATCATGTACAATAATAGAGTATGATTTCATTAATATTCTTAGTGAGGTGATGAGCTTATGACAGAAGAGAACAAAAAGCCATACAGCCTAGACAGTGAAAAGGTGGAAGCAGCAACTAGAGAATGGCTTCGCAAGCGAGGCGTTACCGTAGAGCAGATTGCAGAGCTCGTCATGTTTCTGCAGCAAAAATATTTCCCTGATCTAACGATGGAATTCTGCATACATAATGTAGAGCAGGTGCTGCGTAAGCGCGAAGTGCACAACGCAGTGCTCACTGGCATACAGTTAGACATTCTCGCAGAACAGAAGCAGCTGATACCCGCGCTTCAGGATATGATTGAGCATGATGAAGGCCTGTACGGAGTCGATGAGGTGCTTGCTTTCTCCATCGTGAACGTATATGGCAGCATCGGCTTCACCAACTATGGTTATGTAGACAAATTGAAGCCTGGCATCCTTAAAGATCTTAATGATAAGACTGATGGCAATATCCATACGTTCCTTGATGATATTGTCGGTGCGATTGCAGCCGCGGCAAGCAGCCGTATCGCTCACCGCAAGCAGGCGCATTTTGAAGAAGAGATGAATGACAAGTAAGAGCACCTCATGCTGGGGTACGAGAGCTGATATGAACAGCTTTCAACGATGCTTGAAGACGGTTTGCAGATAAGTTATGGCAAAGCCTGCAATTCGTGAATTCGTTATTCACGAGACATGGCTTGATATGAAAAGGGACCATTGCGGCATTGGCAGCAATGGTCCTTTTATCATGCAAAAAACAAACTGTACTGCTAGATAACGCAAGCAAGAAAAGGAGCACACACAATATGCCTCACTCCTCGATATGCAGCTCTTTGCTAACTACATTCAAGCAGCATTGGGAATAAGGCTTGACGTTCTCCCTCTCCTAAGAACGACCTGCTTGGATTGATGGAATCCAGCGTCATCTACAGGCTCTACAGGATCTGCCACTGCCTGACACCATCCCATTCCCTTTCCTGAATCAACCCTCTTCGCCGCAGCTCGATCAGATGAGCAAGCGTCTCTCCCATCGCAAATCGGAACTCGTGAACGGACAACTGAGGCGGAACACCAAATGTGCTTGCACAAAGCGCATAAGCAGTTGTTGGCAAATGGAGTTCCTCCATAAAGGACAGCAGCCGCTCCTCATGATGCTGAAGCAAATACTCAATTCGAGCATGAAAATGGGCAAAGGGATATCGATGTCCAGGAAAAGCAAAGGTGACCGGCAGCTGATGAAGCCGATCAAGGCCTTCCATGAAGGAATGAAGCGGCTCGGGATCGCTATCCGGCAAAAAGCTTACATTAGGCGTAATGCGCGGCAGCACATGATCACCTGCAATCAATGTGCCAAGCTCAGCATTCCATAACGCCATATGACCCGGCGCATGGCCATGAGTTTCAATAGCCTGCCACTGCCCTTCAGCGAAGAACAGCTGGTCGCCTTCCTCCAGCCATGAGATGGCCGGAAGCGGCGTGACTTGCGCAACAAAGCTCTCCATATGGCCATAGATTTGCATAAGCGTCTCCACAGGCGCTCCATGGAGCGTGAACAGTTCCCCCATCGCTGTACTCATGGTGCGATTCTTTCCCCACATTCGAGAAGCATGATCGTACCCGACTTTTGACAAATAAACAGGGCAACGATGCTGTTCTTGCATCCAGCCTGCCAGTCCAAGATGATCCGGGTGATAATGCGTTAGGATGATCTGCTCTATCCTCTGGCCGCTTATATCCAATGCATGATACACCTCTGCCCAAGCTTGCTCCGCTTCGACTGTTCTCATGCCAGGGTCAATGATGGTATATCCTTTTCCCTCTGTATAGAGGGCATAAGCATTCACCCAGCGCAGTGCATTGGGGACCGGGACCTGAATCTGATAGATGATTCCTCCACCTGCATGATGCTCCCAGCCGATAACCTTCACATTGTCTGACAGATCAATGTCCTTGCGCTTATATGGCCATTGATCTTCGCCTTCTTGCGCTTCTATGCTCATGACATCACACTTGCCTTTCTACGAATTCATTTCTTCTATTGTACAAACTTTAGCAACTTTTGTTAACACAGCCGCAAGGATAAAGCCTCCCTCATTACACAACCTATATGAAAACAATGAAAGCCATGATTGTCCATAGCTCCCTTGCAGCACCGGACCCAGTCATGATCTTATTACTGCTCCAATTGGAGGTGGGCGCGATCCTGTGGAAGCTGCTGTTCGTTCTGTTTCTTATTGCCATGACCGCTTTCTTTGTCGCGACGGAATTTGCAATCGTTAAGCTTCGCCCAAGCCGCGTCAATCAGCTTGTGGATGAAGGCGTTCCGCATGCCTTAGCCGTCAAGAAGGTCACCACCCATATGAATGAATACTTGTCCGCCTGTCAGCTCGGCATTACGATCGCATCGCTTGGTCTTGGATGGCTCGGCGAGCCTACGTTCGTTCAACTGTTTGCACCGCTATTAACGCTCGTTGGCCTGTCCGGCGCGGTGATGCATCTATTGTCGTTCATTATCGGCTTCAGCGTCATTACTTATATATCCGTTGTCGTCGGCGAACTCCTGCCGAAGACCGTCGCCTTGGTCCATGCAGAAGCGATGGCGCTGCGCTTTGCCGTACCGATCATTTGGTTTTACCGCATTCTTTTCCCATTCATCTGGCTGCTGAATGAATCCGCCAACGCCCTTGCGAGACTGCTTGGCTTCCATCCCGAGCGCATCCATGATCAGGCACATACCGAAGAAGAAATTCGGCTTATTCTGAGCAACAGTCTCGCGAGCGGCGAGATTACCAATACGGAATACGGCTATGTCAATCGAATCTTCAGCTTCGATGAACTGTCCGCTAAGGAAATCATGGTGCCAAGAACAGCCATGGTCTGTCTATATGCGGACCGATCGCTCCAAGACATCTGGCGCACCGTGCGACGCGAGCAGTATACCCGCTTCCCTGTCGCAAGGGACAACAAGGATCAGATTATCGGCATGATCAATACGAAGCAGCTGTTTCTAGAAGCCGATCATCAGCTCGATTATCCGTGGGAGCGCGTCATCCGTCCTGTGCTCATGCTGCCGGAGACCGCGCCTATCAAGACTGTGCTTCGACGGATGCAGCGAGAACACCTGCATATGGCGGTGCTATTGGATGAATATGGCGGGACGGCGGGACTCATCACCATCGAAGATATTCTTGAAGAAATTGTAGGCGAGATTCGGGACGAATTCGATGAAGACGAGGTGCGTGAAATTACGAAGCTTACTGAAGGGCGCTATCTAATGGATGGCATAACGCCGCTTGTTCATGTGACACAGCTCGTGCAGGTTGCCTTTGATGATGATGAAGCAGATACGATTGGCGGCTGGCTCATTCATCGGAACTCAGAATTAAGAGTTGGGCAGAAGCTAACTTACGGCCCGCTGACCTTCATCGTGAAGCGCAAGGAGCGGCACCGGATCAAATTGGTGGAGATGCTTGTAAATGCTTCACAAGCAAGTGATTGATCCATCATACAAACCCGATGCTCATTACAAAAGCGAAAGTCCGGCTTAAGGCTCAAGCTCTCAGGATAAAGTTTTGCGCTCATGTTCACGCACTTAAGTCCCCTTGATCTAATTATCCTTAAGCTTGCAAAAAGGCCTCTTTATGAGAATGGATCATAGAAATAAAAAAAGCAGGAAGGCCAGCTGACTGACCTCTCCTGCTTTACTTATCCGCTTTTTGCTTCAGCTATGGCTGGCTTCTCTGTTTTCTCTGGTTTCTCTGGTTTCTCAGCCTTCTGGCTTTCCTTGCGGTCCTGCTCCTCCATCCGATCCCACGGGATAAGATGGTTCACAAGCAGCGTAAGGATGATGCCCAGCAGCAAGCCGTTAGAGATCAGCGGCTGAATCAGCAGCGGCACCTCGGTCCATACCGTGCTCGGGAAAGTCATCCACGAGAGCCCAATAAACGCCGGCAGTGCGACTCGGTATATGGTACGCGAGGTAAAGGTGATTCCTCTTAGCTGCGTCAGTGCCGAATTCATCATGCTCAGATAAGCAACAAAGAGCACGGCATTGCCCACCGTTAATGGAAGAGTAGAGAAGAATTCCGCCAGCTGCGGAACAAATCCGAACAAAATTAAGCCTGAGGCGCCAATCATAAACGGAATGCGGTTGAGTATTCGCGTAGCCTGCAAAAATCCGATCGTTGATGCATAGGTTCCGTAAGGAACGACGCCGAATATCCCCGCTAAAATATTCATGAATCCGGTCACGATAAATCCGCCCCGGTATTGCCTTGGGGCAGGCTCTGAGCCAAATAGCTGAGCAGATCCCTTCATGGCAGCCATCGTATTGGACAGGTTCAACAAGCCTGTCAAATAGGTTACAGCCACAATTCCGCCATTAAGCGGGACTTCCCATGGGCTTCCCCATGTAAAAGGCGTCCACAGCTGCCCTCCGCCATCAAAGGATTGCGCCTCCGTGCCAAAAATGAGCGTGTAGAAGATCCACCCCACGATGATACCGATCAATATCGCAAAGTTGCGCAGCTTAGCGGGCCCCGCTAGCGTCAGCAGCAGCACAAGCACGATCACAGCCAGTATAAAGAGCGAGGTCATGGGATGAACCGTTGCTTCTGCATTTAAGCCAAGCATGCCCTTCGCGAATATGAAGATCAACTGTGAGGCAATAAGAAAGATGATGACAAACATGACATGAGGCGTAAACCACTTTTTGATTCGATCTCCGACCCCAAACAGCCCCATCACAATAATGGTAATCCCGCTCAATACAATTCCGGTTATCATCGAAGCGCCGACCTCTGGCAGGCTCAAGCCCATAGAAGGCGCTGACGCGCACAGACTAATGATAACCCCCCACCATAATCCTGATTGGCCTTCGAGCAGAATCCAGCGATGTCCGATCCATACCTGTAGCAAGGAGGCTGTTCCTGTCAGGATGAAGGCACGCTGTATAGAAGTGGCAATATCTCCACTGCTCAAGTCAAAAGCATGCCCAATCGTCAATGGAATTACAATCGTATTGGCAAACATGAAGAACAGCCATTGAATTCCTGCCAACGTATGCTTAACCGCTCCTTGCTGTTCCATTCCAATCCCCTTTCCCATCTTCTGCAGAGCATCGATGCTTATCTATCAATTGACATATTATTTGATTATGTCATAACCCAATTCGCTCGTGCAACGCGATTAAATCGAGCTAAGAGGATGAAAAAAGGGATATTTGCAGGAATAACGCTGTGAATTGAGGGAATTTGCTGTCTCCAGCCAAATTATCAAAAAAAACAAACACCGAATCACTCATTAAACAAGAGTTGAATCGGTGTTTGCTTATAGCCCTTCTCTACAGGCTCCTATCCTCATTACGAGGATTATACATAATCGGCTAGGTATCTAAACGAACCTTTCATATCAATCCTGTGCTGTGCATTTCTCACCATGCTGAACGAGTTGTCATGAGAATCCCTGCTTCTGATTATTGCTGCGGCAGGGGTTCAAGCGGCTTGGCATTGCCATAGCTCGGATATGGACGCTGAACAGGCTTCGTCCATTCTACGGCATTGCGAATGACACGCTGCACATTGCTGTCATGATAAGTAGGGTAAGTCTCATGTCCTGGACGGAAATAGAATACCTTGCCCATGCCGCGCTGATAGCAGCACCCGCTTCGGAAGACCTCGCCGCCCGTGAACCAGCTTACAAATACTAGCTCATCCGGTGCTGGAATGTCAAAGTGCTCGCCGTACATTTCCTCTTCCGGAAGCTCAAAGTATTCGCCCAAGCCTTCGGCAATAGGATGACCAGGAGATACCACCCATAAGCGCTCCTTATCGTTTGCTTCGCGCCACTTAAGATCACAGGAGGTCCCCATAAGCTTCTTGAAGATCTTCGAGAAGTGTCCGGAGTGAAGCACAATCAGTCCCATGCCATGCATCACGCGCTGGTATACGCGTTCTACGATGTCCTCACTAACCTCTTGATGGGCCATGTGCCCCCACCAGATCAGGACATCCGTATCCTGAAGCACCTGCTCGGTCAAGCCGTGCTCTGGCATATCCAATGTCGCATACTGAATGCGATAAGCATCTGCCAACGGCGCACCGATCGCATGATGAATGCCTTCTGGATAGATTTCTGCTACCTTCGGATTATGCTTCTCATGACGGTTCTCATTCCATACCGTTACGCTAATAGGTTGTGACATTCATTCATTACTCCTTCCTTATTACAGCCATGCAGGGTGATTCGATTACACCCACCACATCTCGCCAAGCGGCTCCTTCATCAAGAGCGGCTGAAGCGCCTGAACGGCTTTGGTAAAGCCTTCGTCGATGGACATCAGCCCATCCTCATGCTCGATGCTAATCACATAATCATAGCCGACCAGGCGCAGCTCGCTAATGATATCCGCCCAAGTCTTGGCATCATGGCCGTATCCAACTGTACGGAACTGCCATGCCCGATCCAGCATCTTTGTATAAGGCTGCATGTCTGTTACGCCATGCATATTCACATTGATTGGATCAATCGTGGTATCCTTCGCATGGAAATGATGAATCGCATTTTCTCTGCCAAGGATGCGAATAGCTTGCACAGGATCAATGCCCTGCCACCACATATGGCTAGGGTCAAGGTTCGCGCCTATCACATCGCCTACTGCCTCACGAAGGCGAAGCAGTGTTGCTGGGGAGTGCACCGAGAAACCGCCGTGCAGCTCCAGCCCAATCTTGATGCCGCGCTCCTCAGCATATTTTCCTACTTCCTTCCAATATGGAATGACCTTCTCTGACCACTGCCAATTGAGCACTTCTGTGAAGTCATTCGGCCAAGGCGCGATCGGCCAGTTCGGATATTTCGCTCCCTCATGATCGCCTGGACAGCCGGAGAACGTATTCACGACAGGGACACCAAGCTTCGCCGCAAGATCAATGGTCGCGATCAAATCATCATGAAACGCCTGTGCAATGTCTTTTTGCGGGTGAAGCATATTGCCGTGCGCGCTAAGCGCACTGATCGTCATGGAGCGCGAATCAATCGCATGCTTGAAGGCTTGAAGCTTCGCCTCATCCTTCAACAGCTCATGCGGATTGCAATGCTTGTTGCCGGGATAGCCGCCGCAGCCGATCTCCACCGCCTCAACTCCTTTTGCAGCAATCGTATCCAGAGCCTCTTCAAGCGATAGTTGTCCATAAAGTACAGTAAATACGCCAAGTTTCATTATAAACCCTCCTGCTCCTCAATTCTTCTATTCACGTGCAAGGCAGAAGATCCTGCCGACTGCCGCTCAACAAAGTTGGCCCTCAATCGTATGGTCCGGATTCTTCTGCCCGCTTTGCTTCCTTCTATATAGATCGTTTAGAACACCATGATCTATTCTATTGTTCTAACCCTGCCTGATTCCTTATTCAAATACTACCGCTTGACCTGTGCGGGCAGACTCATAGATCGCCTCTAGAATCTCAGATACCACGCAAGCCTGCTTCGGCGTTACCACTGGGTCTTTATCCTGCTCGATCGCTTCCAGCCACAGCTGCATTTCAAGATCAATATCGCGAATGGTCTCTCCGTCATAGAACGCTACGCCGCCAGCATTCAGCTCGATCTTTTGTTCATAGAGACGGCTGTGCTTCTCGCCGTTGATATTCAGTCCATCCCACATGTCAGCTCCGCCTTCTGTTCCGCAAAGGGTACATTTTGCTTCGCCAATCTGCGTCATGTTAATCGCCCAGCTCGACTCAAGCACAATCGTTGCGCCGTTCTTCATCTTGATCATGCCAAAAGCAGAGTCCTCGACCGTGAACTTCGCAGGATCCCACGGCCCCCAAGAATTCGCCGCATTCTCTTTGCCGCCAAGCTTATGGAAGGAGCTGCCGAGTACAACCGCCGGCTCATAGTTGTCCATCATCCACAGCGTCAGGTCAAGCGCATGCGTACCGATATCGATGAGCGGACCTCCGCCTTGCTTCTCTTCATCCAAGAATACGCCCCATGTAGGAACAGCGCGGCGGCGAATCGCATGGGCCTTCGCGTAGTAAACCTCGCCAAGCGTGCCGTCCTCGCACACTTTCTTCAGGTATTGGCTGTCGCTGCGGAAACGATTGTTATAACCGACAGTCAGCTTCTTGCCTGTACGTTCAGCCGCTTCCACCATGCGTCTAGCGTCGGCCGCTGTCTTCGCCATTGGCTTCTCGCACATTACATGCTTGTCGCTCTCCAGCGCTGCAATCGCAATCTCCGCATGAGAATCGTTTGGCGTACAGACGTGAACGATATCAATCGTTTTGTCCTTCAGCAATTCCTGATAATCGGTGTACACTTTGGCACCTTCAGCGCCATACTTCTCTTTTGCTTCAACAGCGCGCTCCTCGATGATATCGCAGAATGCGACCATTTGAGCATTTGGGCGCTTGGACAATGCTGGCATGTGCTTGCCGTTAGCGATACCCCCGCAACCGATAATTGCAATACGAAATGTTTTTGACATATGAATACCCTCCAATTAGGAATAGAATGTTATGGTTAAATCTATTGCTTCATGTACATGCAATATTCGCAATGATGGACATGCGAAGATGAAAGGCTGATGTCCCTTAAGATTGCTGTCTGCAATTCCTGCACATTCTCATGTGCATTTTATTGCAGTCCATGCTTTATAAATCCTTCAAATTATCCTTGATCCATTGCAGGCTCGCTTCCACACTCTCAAGGGAGCCCCGCTGCGTGAAGTCCTGTTCCACGATCAGCCATTCAGCACCAGCAGCCTTGGCTGTTTGAGCCACGCTCACCAGATCCAGCGTTCCTTTGCCAAGCTCCATTGTGACTGGAGAGCCATCTTCTGCAATGGCAAGATCCTTGAAGTGCACAAATGGCAGCCGGCCTTGATAGCGTTCGATCCATGCAAGCGGATCATGACCACTGTATTGTACCCAGCATACGTCTAATTCTGTCACAACTTGAGGGGCAAGCTCAAAGATTTGCTCCAAAACGGTCTTGCCGTCCACTTCGTGTTCCAGCTCAAATGCATGGTTGTGATAACCGATCTTCATGCCGTGTTGTTGTACGCGCGCAGCTGCATCTGTCAGCAAGGAGACCGTCTTGGCAAGAGCTTCCTTCGTCTCGTATTGTTCTTTTGCGATCCATGGGCAGACGAGGTATTCGTTGCCGATGGCTTTGTTCATGTCCACCTGCTCATCCAGATGGTTCATCAGCTGATCAAGTCCAATATGGCTGCCAACTGCCTTCAAGTTCAAGCGCTTCAGCGTAGAAGACAGCTCGGCTGGTGTCAAGCCACCATATCCGGCAAACTCTACTCCTTCATAACCCATTGCCGCTACTTTTTCCAATGTGCCGACAAAATCCTTCTCCATCTCATCACGAACGGTATACAACTGCAATCCAATACGCATGAATAAACCCACCTCTTATCGTTATCCAATATCGCCATTTATGAAAAGGCTTGCAAGAGAACGATTACATTGTGCCATAGCTATCCGCAGATTGGTATGAAGGATACACCCTTAACATGAACAATTCTGCTATCGCATGCTATAATACTTACAAAATAACGCGATTCTTAGAAAAAAGGAGCATGACGCTATGAGCCTGTCGCCACCCCTTCATACGGCCTTCAGTCGTCTGTATGCGGGCTATGCCAGACATCGCAAGCCGATGCATATGGCGATCCCCACGCTGAAGCACTACCTGATCCGCCTTCAGATCGAGGGCTCTGCCCATATTGCCGTGGGAGATCAGTATGTGGCCATGAGCCCTGGGCATCTGTTGATGCTTCATCCAGGGCAGTCGTATGATCTTCGCATCGGCTATAAAGATCCGGTCAAGCTCGAACCGCTGTCGAAGGTGCACAGCTTCGATTACTACTTCATTATCAATGGCCCTTGGCTCGATGCTTGGTGGGACGAGCATCAGCCTGCCTCACTGTCCGCTCATGCGCTCGATGACCGCATGCTGACGCTGTGGAGAGAGATTATGCAGGAGCAGCGCCTGCAGGAGATGCACATGAACGATATTGTTATGTACTTGACATTTGCACTATTTCAGATGTTCGATCGGAAGCTTAAGCAGACGAGCATTGAGAACATTGATATCCGCACAACGAGGATTGCCCATGAAATGAAGCAATATATCGATCGCAATCTTATTGAGAGCTTTACGGTCAACGATGTTGCCGAGAGCGTGGAGCTCAGCGCCTCGCGCGCAGCTCATATCTTCAAAGCAGAGTTCCAGCAATCCATTATGGATTATGCCATTGATGCAAGAATTGCACTTGCCTGCGAGCGTATCCAGCATGAATACATGTCCTTAGAGCAGATTGCAGAACTTTGCGGCTTCCAAAGCTATACCTATTTTCACCGCACCTTCAAAAATCGGCTGGGACTGTCCCCGCGGCAATTCCGCGACCAACGCCAGCTGCAGGGAGAGATCCAATAAAGAAATAAAGGGCTTTCTAAACAAAGAGTGACAAAATCCCGTTATCCCTTGCAGTACAGGCATAACTCTTATATGATGAGAGTGATCTTAAAAATTATTTTCATGAATAAGTAAAGTTTAATTAAAATTTTTTCCGTATCGGCATAAAAGATTGGATGATGATGATGTCAAGCATTCTACACGCAATCAAGCAAGAACTGGAGCAGCTTCATCAGCAAGAACGCAAGCTCGCTGACTACATTCTGCATCATCCGGGTAATGTAGTGACAATGGGCATCACAGAGCTTGCTGAGCAGTCAGGCACATCAGCAGCAACGGTTAGCCGCTTCTGCAAGAGCATGAATTTCCGAGGCTATCCGGACTTCAAGACGAAGCTTGCACTTGATCTTGCGCAGGCTGCCGCTCCGATGACGTATCAAGACATCATCGCAGGCAATCCGCTTGCCGAGATCGTATCTGCCATGGAACAGAATCATCTTAGGTCTATCTCGGATACGACCCGATTGATGGATCTTCAAGCGCTCGAACAGGCCATCCGCGCCTTGAATCAAGCAGGCCGCATCGATCTGTACGGCGTAGCGACCTCCGGCATTGTCGCGATGGACTTCTATCAGAAGCTCATTCGGATTGGCAAGCAGGCTACTGCCTTTCCCGATCCGCATATGCAGGTCACCTCTGCTGCGAACCTTAGCCCGCAGGACGTAGCCATTGGCATCTCGTATTCTGGCGAGACGCTAGAGACCATTGATTCGCTTCAATGCGCGAAGGAGCAGGGAGCCATCACCATATCCCTGACAAAGGTCGGCTCCAGTACTCTAGCAAGTGTGGCAGATATCAATCTCTTCGCTTCTTCATTAGAAGAAGGAATGCGGCGCGGCGATATGGCATCGCGAATTGCGCAGCTGCATGTCATTGATATTATATTTGCCGGCATGGTTAGCGAGAAGTTCGATGAGCATATTCCGAAGCTTGAGCATTCGTATCACCTGGTACGCAAGTACCGTAAAGATAAAGGGAGGTAATTCATAGTGAACATCATGACGTTTAACACGAACGAGGAATTGGACCAGATTGCAGCAGGCATCTTTGCAAGCCTTATCCAGACAAAGCCTAGCGCCGTGCTCGGCCTGGCAACAGGAAGTACGCCAATCGGCATTTATCAAGAGCTGATTCGCTTGAATCAAAAAGGCTATGTGAGCTTCAAAAATGTCCGCACGTACAACTTGGACGAATATGTAGGCTTGCCTGAAGGCCACAAAGAAACCTATCGCGCCTTTATGGACAATCAATTGTTCAATCATGTTGATATTGATAAAGCGAATACGCATGTGCCAAACGGCATGGCAGATGACTTGGAAGCAGCCTGCAAAGAGTATGATGAAGCGCTCGCGAAGGAATCCATTGATCTTCAGATTCTGGGGATCGGTCATAACGGTCATATCGCGTTCAATGAGCCGAACTCTCAGCTTCATGCTGGCACTCATATTGTGACGTTGAAAGAAGATACTCGTCAGGCGAATGCACGCTTCTTTAATTCCATTGATGAAGTTCCTACTCATGCTGTAACGATGGGAATCGGCTCCATCCTAAAAGCAAAAATGATTATGCTTGTCGTTCGCGGCAAGGAAAAAGCGGAGATTGTACATCGTGCCTTGACTGGCCCTGTAACAACAGAGGTTCCAGCATCCTTGCTTCAAACGCATCCTAATGTAGTCGTACTTCTCGACAAGGAGGCATCAACAAAATTCCATGGCTAATTCAACCTTTACGATTAAGAATGCTCGCGTAGTTACGCTCTCTGGTGTGCTTCATGATGCGGTCGTTCACGTAGAGAATGGTCGCATAGCCTATATCGGTACGGCTTCTCAGCTGACCGGGAAAGAGCAAGCTTATCTTCCTGAAGCTATTGATGCGAAGAACGGATATGTGCTTCCAGGATTTATCGATATTCACGTGCATGGCGGTGCAGGCGCAGACTTTATGGATGCGACAGCGGAAGCCTATGACACGATTACCAAGTTCCATATGGAGCACGGCACAACAGCCATGCTTGCCACTTCGATGACCCAATCCCGTGAGGCGCTGGACGCTGTCGTATCCGCTGTCGACGCTTATCAGAAGAGCGGATCGAAGTATACACAGCTGGCAGGTCTTCATCTCGAAGGTCCGTTTGTGAATCCGAAGTATAAAGGTGCGCAAAACGATGCTTACATGATGGACCCGCAAATCGACTGGCTTCAGGACTGGCACGAGCGCTACCCTGGCGTAATGAAGCAGCTAAGCCTTGCTCCTGAACGCAATATGGCGCTTGAAGCGATTCGCTGGTGCCGTGCGCATGGCATTAATGTTGCCGCAGCGCATACCGATGCCACCTACGACCAGATCGAAGTTGCCGTTAATGCCGGCTTGAACCAAGCGGTCCATACCTTTAATGCCATGACGCCAATCAACCATCGCAATCCAGGCACCGCGGGTGCTGTATTGTCGGACGATCGCATTACAGCTGAAGTCATTGCAGACGGACATCACGTGCATCCTGCCGTCATTAAGATTCTGCATCGTGCTAAAGCGCCAGGCAAGCTCGTCCTCATTACAGATGCGATGTCTGCAGCAGGCATGCCAGACGGCGAGGGTTATTCCCTTGGCGGACTTAACGTTACGGTTAAGGAAGGCGTGGCTCGTCTTGCAGAAGGCGGCTCCTTGGCAGGCAGCACATTGACGATGATCGGCGCGCTTAAGTTCGTGATGACTCATCTGGGACTTCCTGTAGAAGAAGCTTCCAAGCTGGCAAGCTACAATGCCGCAAAGCAGATCGGCATCGATCATGTAACCGGCAGCATTGAAGTCGGCAAGCAAGCTGATCTAGTGCTGACAAATGCTGATTTTGATATTCAAGCCGTATGGGTACAGGGTCATACCCACATGCTTTAATGTTCCAAGTAGATTGATTTCGCAATACATTCGTTATCTTAAGCCTGTTTATCTTTCCTGATAGACAGGCTTTTTTCATACCCGAATTCGCTCCCTGCTTTGGGCCTCCTCTCACTTGTCTGTTTTTCTCCTTGCACTGCGTAGTGGACTAACCTATTTTCACTCGGAATAGACAGCTCTCTCAAGCAAAAGAACGAGCTGCGAATAGAATATAGCAACCACTGGACAAGGAGGTGCCATGCATGGGATACGGCTACGATCATAGAAAGAGATGCCATGATTATGACCCTTGCAAGAAGAAGCATCATCACAAGTGTGAAGAAGATTACGAAGAAGATTACGAAGAAGATGATGACGATGATGAAGAATACGATCCGTGCAAAGAGAAAAAGCACAAGAAACATAAAAAATGCGATGATCATAAGAAAAAAGATTGCAAGAAAAAGAAAGATAAAAAAGAGAAGAAGCACTGTGCGAAGAAAATCGTGATCATCATCGAGTGTGAATGCGAGAAGTGCAAGAAGAAGTAAACTAGTGCTAGAGCATTCTTTAAACGCTTTGATCTTTTACCATACTCGTTGGGTAAAGGATTGCGGTATGCGGGCTTATTATGGAGCTGCTGATTTTTTGGCAGCTTTTTTTATCTTTCATCCCTCACCCACCATGAACGGACTTCCAATAGAACACCACAAGCTCAATGAGGAGAAACATCATATATAAATAAAACACTACATTTAGACATTTACGAAGCATCTACTTGCACCACTCTTGTATAATATCCTTTTAAGTCATAGCAGGTTAATCCCAAATGATGAAAAACCGCTCCATAATAGGAGCGGCAAGGATTTTATTTATTAAAATCATATTCAGGGTTAGCAAGGATTATCTTAGTTAGCTCAGTAAGATCGATTTCAGAGATATTACCTGTAGTTCCCAAAAATGATGCTAGGTCATCTGATAATATAGATTTATCTTCGTAATAATGGTACCCTAATAACCCTAAGTGCTTTAAAGTAAAATTTCCTGCTATTACTTCAATTTCTGTTTCTCCCAAGTTCTCTTCTGATAACGTTGTTTCAGTAGTTCCGTTATCGGCAATTTTCCCCTTTATCACATCCACTTTACCTTTTCCTAATCCTACAGCTTTAAAAGTAAGGTTAACCAAGGTACCCTTGTCATTGATTCCATGTGCTTTACCTAAGCTTGCTGTAATAAGCCTTATTGTATCATCTGTAATAACTTCATTATGAAAAACACCCATATGATCTACTGCTTCTACTTTAATCAATTGAAAACGCGTTTTATCATACTGAATAGTGAAGTCTTCTGCATAGATACTATAAACATTCTCTAAAACAGTTTGAACTGTAAAGGTTTCATTTAACAACACTTTATCTTTTATTGCCTCAATGTTTAAAGTTGCTGTACTAGCCTGTGGTGTTGCTTGTACTTCAATAGAGTTATTACTTTCTATATTATCTCTCACAGCAGTAACTACATAATAGTATGTTGTTCCATTTTTTACATTAATATCAGTAAAAGTTGTTTCACTTAATTTCGTTGCAAGAGTGGAGTATGGTCCACCTTCGGTTACAGCTCTTTTAACAATATAGCTAGTTGATTCTTCTACTTCATCCCAAGTTAAAGTAACGGATTGATCTCCAGCTATAGCAGTTAAGTTACTCGGTGCTTCAGGCGTCTGCTCGTTAATTAACGTAAGTTCACTTATTCCAATCCAGAAAGAATCATTTTTTGCTTCTATCATTAGACCTTCATAGCTACCTGGATTTACTTGAAAGGGTTCGAAGATCTTACTTCCCCCGGCTGTTGATGTTACATCACCATCACCAGGGTTATTTATGGATACCCAACTTCCATTTACTAAACCTTTAAAGGTAAATGAGTATTTCGAACCTCTCGGAACTGATGAAGCAGCTATCTGAATTTTGGAAATGCTGACCTTTGTTGGGAAAGTAAGTTCTAGTGTTCCGGATTCAAGCCCAGCGTTCCAAGAAGTCTCAAGATTTCCATCAAGAACATTCGCTGCAATATTGTTTTGATATACACGTGAGGCTGTAATAGATGTTCCTTCTGGAGGAGAGAATCCTAGCATTCCGTTCACTGCTGTACTTGATTGCTCTGCCAAAATTGATGTTGGTAATAAAAACATTGTGAAAACGAGGATTGCAAGTAATAGACTGATTGATTTCTTCATTTTTCCCGTTGCTCCTTACTCATTAGTTATGTTGTGTCCATAGTGACGTTACATAATGTGAGTACATAAAATCAAAACATTATTATCTAATTTTGAGAATCTTATACTGCAACTCTATCAATGATAAATTTCCGTCACTTTATTAGGAATTAAAACTATATATTTCCACATAAAATCCATTCAAAATTAAAGTAAATAGAAAGGTGCTAGATTGTACATGATTTAAAAAATTATTGTCTACTTAAAGGTTAGAAATAAACCTCTCTTTATTGAAATAAAAAAGCCACTGTTATCAGCGGCCTCAATCATATATCTTGTGTATACCGACATCTTGGAAAGGCACTGCAACCATAAAACTCACCCTTTAATCCGTTTCGCAATACTAATTTACCTGCGCACTTTGGACAAACTAATTGATCTTTAGGAGTGGAAGCGATAAATACTTTAGCCGTCGGAACTGCTTTCGGATTCAAATTTAAAATCATTTCAACAAGTTCGTCTCGATTTATTAATCTCACATTATTTGATTTCGCTAGATCATATGCAGCAGATGTATAATCTCTGTTTGTTACTACCCATGCTTCAGAAGCAGAATAATGGGCAATTGCCGCTTGTGCCTCTTGGACTGCTTTTATTCCCACATTTTTACTATAACGTTTAGCCTGAACAACTATCTTTCTATTGGCTTTTTGAATAACAAGATCAGCACCATAATCTCCACTAGCTTTAGTTACCGCTACCTTATAACCTTGTGCTTTGAATACGTAACCTAAGTACGTTTCAAATTGTATTCCATCCATTTTATCTATATCAGCAATGCCTGATTTTTTAAGCCGTTCCGTTCTTCTTACTCCTAAGATAATCAATACGACAATAAATAATGCAAATGAAAGAACACAAGCAATCAAAGAAGCCTGTACCGACTTGGTCAAATAATATGTACCTAATAATGACCCAAAAATGATTAATCCTGTTACCCCTTGAATTAATTCTTCTTGTTGTTTTGCTTTACTTTTTCTTCTTGCCAAGAAAATCTCCTCCAACTGTCAAATCTATCATTCTATCTTTGAATGATCAAGAATTATTCTGGAAGCTGTGAATCGTTAGCATAATAAAATACCGCCCCAATGTGGAGCGGCTATTAATTGGCCTAGTTTTAAATATCTTGAGTACCCCAATAAAGTTTATATGTTTTAGCAGAGAAAGCTCCTTCTTTGGCATAGACTTTAAGATAAACTGTTGCATTAGGTGGGATCTGAAACCAGCTAAGTGAATCAGGATTTGTACTACCAGGACCTGAATCAGGTGTAGGCATTGGGCCTGTTGAATTTCCATCAGGATAATCAATTGTAAAGTCCAAATTATAGTTTGTAAAATTATCTGGCTCAATCATAAGTAAAGATGCAAACACGTACTTCGTGACACCTGTATCATTGGTCCATTTTAACCAATCTACATCATTCGCACTTGTAAGTGCTAATCCAACAATCTCACTATTAGACAATGGTTTAGCGTCTTGCCATGTGTCATACATACCTTGTATTCTTGGGGAGACTGTTTGTGCAAAAGCTGATTGAGTCATAGAGAGTACACATACTGCAGTAATTACTGTAAGTAACATCTTTTTGAACTTCCTATTATAACCTCCTAATAATAGGAATTAGTTCCAATTACACCTTAATCCACTTATCCAATAGTTTCAAGTAAGATATTGTAAGTTTATATCAACTATTGAGTTTTAAATAGAAAAACCACTCCAATGAGGAGCGGCTTAGCATTAATTAGACAAATTGTATTCACTTACTTCAAACGTAAGGATCTTATCAAAGATTACATAGTCTTTACGGCTAACAAATGGGCCTTTATTGTTGTTATGTTTATTGATTGCATACGATGCTGTACCTGTGCCTGCTTGCTTGGCTTCGTACCAAGCAATAAATGAATTTACTTCTGCCATAGAAAGGTCATATTCTTTTTCAAGACCTGTAGTTAAGGTAATAGTTAAAAGTGCTCTGTCACCAGTAGGTTCTGGATTTGGATTTGGTTCAGGATCTGGATCAACGCCACCAAGTTGTGATAGATCATATTCTTCAATATAATTTAAATATCCTCCTGCTCCTCCACCTAATACATATATTTTGTTATCCACAACTTCAGCTGAAGAGCCATATCTGGCATAATTTAAAGGTTGAATTAATGTCCATTCGTCTTTTGTAAAATTATATACATCAACTGTATTAATATCTTTAAAGTTCTGATCTTTTCCACCAATTAGAAACATCTGATTTCCAACAACTACTGAAGAAGCTGTTGCTCTTTCAGAAGGTAGTATTGTTTTGATTGCCCATTTATTAGTGACAGGATCATATTCTTCAACTTCTTTTATAAAAACATCGTTTTTATTAAATCCACCTGCCACATATATTTTTCCATTGTATGATTCAACAGTTGCATTATACCTTCCTTTAATTAGATCAGCTTTGGTTGTCCACGAGTTTGTAGCAGGATCATATTCATGAACTTTATTCGTTTCAATATTATTACCTCTGTCATATCCGCCAATAGCATATATCTTACCGTTTAACTCTACCACTCCGAGGTTTTCTCTTGCATTTGGTATGGACGCTTTAGTTGTCCAAGTATTTGCCACCGTATCAAAAGCATACACCGATGTTGTGGAGTCACCTACCACATAAATAATTCCATCGACTACTGCAGCTTTAAAGTATGATTTAGCACCTGGCATACTTGCTTTACTTGTCCACGTTCCATTAATGGGATCATATTCTCTAACATCCTTATTTTTTTCTACTGAGTTACTTCTTCCACCTATCGTATATATTTTATTGTTTACAGTAGCTGATGCGAATAACGCTCGTTCAGAAGGCATAGGTGTTTTTACAACCCATCCTGGCACATCCGTTGCAGCAAAAGACACCTGCTGGAAACTTACCATTGAAATAAACAAAGCGCACAAAATTAAACTGATTCTTTTTAATTTCACTTTTTCCACCCTTTTCGTGTTTTTATGAATGCGTTCAAACACCAATGCTATAATACATATGAACATATGTCTATGTATATAAACATTGAAATTAACATACATCATTAAATATGTCTTATCCCCCTTTTCATAATAAATTGTCTACGTTATAAACGAAGGACCTACTCCGGTCTCTGGCTTCTTATTGCTTCCTTAACTATTTACTAGAACTCGGTTCTTTGCTTCATTCTCCGTTATCTTCATGCTTATCGATGATTCAAGCTTTCCATCTTCTTACGTTCTTCACTAATAACCACAGTATCAGTTCCCCAGAGATTGGGTAATCGTAAAAACGTCCCCAAGTGTTTATCACTGACCCATCTATACTGATCTTAATTCTGCAAAAACCCTTTTTGCACAAAAAAGACGCTAAGTATCCAAATAAACCCCATAATTGGCGTTTGGATTCTCGCGTCTCTTCCATTTCCTACTGACAGAGCAAGCCAATCCTTCAACTTTTTCAAAAATCCAATGACAACAAAATAGCGAGACGATGGGAAATCAAGTCATTAAAGTCGCTCTTCCCATATCCAAATTGGCTGCTGAAGAACGATGGATGTAAGATGACGGTTGATTCTTTTTGCATTTACCGTCATCTCGTTGCTGAGCACGATCACGGTTAAATCCTCGTCAATCAGCCGTGCAACATAATGGCGGAAACCACTTGGATATCCTCCTGGATGCCCAACTGCTTTTTTCCCCATAACGTCTTGAGTGTACCATCCATATCCATATCGATGCGGAAACTTTTTAGCATGGGTCATACCCATCAACTCAGATGTTTCTTTGCTTATCAGCACATGATTGCGCAAGGCTCTGTCAAACCGCTCTAAGTCTTCCGCTGTAGAAATAATATCTCCAGCTGCGTACGCTGCAGAATGATGCATGAAGGGCCCGACTTTTTCTTCTATATGTCCTTCCGCTTGCGGCATGCCTGCTGGAACCGTAAACATAGAATGAAACATGCTGCTCGGCTCAAAAATATGCTCTTCGATATAATTGGCATATGACTGTCCGCTGACTTTTTCAATAATAAGTCCTAGCATCACATAACCCGTATTACTATAACGAAAGCTTTGGCCTGGGGTAAATTCTAATTCAGAATCGCTAACGGTTTTTACAATATCATATGGATTCCATTCTTGGCTGTAGTCGAATTTGAAATTCGGCTTTAGATAATCCGGAATTCCCGAGCTATGGCTTAGTAGATGACTTATTGTAATAGACTCTCCCTTCGGAAAGTCTGGAAAGTATTGCGAAACTGCATCATCTAGGCTTAGGCGTTCCTGTTCTACTAGTTGCAGGACTGCTACTGCAGTGAATGTTTTCGATAACGAAGCGATCGGATAGAGCGTGCTTGGGCTGTTAGGTACATCAGCGGCTGCCAATCCGTAACCTTTTGAAAATAACACATCACCTTCCTTTGCAATTAGGACGGTTCCTTGAAATTTCTCATTGGTCAAATATTGATCGACTTTTTCGAAAATGCTTCCTGATAAATCACTATGGCTGTTACGTCCCAATAACAGCAAAGCTGCTATAACCACGATTACTATAACAATTATAGTAATAGAGAACATTTTAAAGGAATTTTTCATATTTATACCTCTCCGTCTATTGGGTTATGGTGATGATCCTTCTAAAACAAAAATCTTATATGTAGGAAACAGTACTCGTGCTGATGTAGGAATTAATGACGATGATGATAATCGAACAGCAATTGATTGTTCACCTAATCAAATGGTTTGCTGTGATTTCTCCAAAACAAATCCTCTGTTACCGTCCTATTCATGAATAAGACGTTATTAATATGTAAACCCCTTATGTTCATGTAGATTCGAAATGGAGGAACAACTTCTCTGCTTCAAGAACGTCACATATTACCATCAACATACCTTCCACATCACATATCCAACAAAACAAAGGCTTGTACCCCTACCAGGTAGAATTCTGATTTTTTGTGTTCTGTTATAGTCCTATAAAACCCTATAAAATCAAGCTTTTTTTGTTGTTCTTATGTTATGTTCATTTGAATTGCAATCTCATCACATCAATTTTCACATCAGATTCACATCAAAGGAAGATGCTTGAACAGAGGGCACTAACACATGTTTCTTTGAAGTTAACGGGGACTTTTTTTCATGCACGAGTGGATGCGCGGTCATCATAACGGCCCTTGAAAATTTTTGATCTTCCCCTCCCCTTTATACTGAAAGTTAGATAGGATGATCTCGTTTCAATCGAGAGCACAGTCGACATGCTGCTTAAGGTATGCCATCCATTACATATCTCTACTTCAATGACCTTACTTATAGTAAGCCCATGTGAGATGATGCATCATCCATATGAAGGTACTCACTTAACGAGTATCCCTTTGGTTTACATTTCCATACTCACTCAATGAGTATATAAGCGCTCGATCGACACAAACTCATCTAGAGGTACTGGTTATCTATCCGTCAAATATGACGGGGAGCTTAGATGCATATTAAGGGTCCCATTTAACACTCACGAATTGTCCGTACCCACAAGTGGGCATGAAGGAAAAGACAAAACAAGGATCTGTATTGAACACACATCCTTGAATTATTGGCTGCTCCTTTTTGAGTAACCATAGTCCGTTATTCTGTTTGAGCGTAAGCCACAATGTGCATAGGGCTTAATAGAAAGACAAGGTTCATTCATAATCCCCACAAGTGGGGACGACTACGAACTTGTTATGATTTCGAGGAAGGTATATTGTTTCAGATTTCTTCAGGTTATTCTCGATATTGCTCTCAAACTTATGGATGGACGCCACTGTTTATATGCACAAATTTAGAACACCATTGCTAATTGGCAGTCGTTAGTCGCCTATAGACTGTCAATAATCTGATCGAGGAACATCCTCTTTCTTTGTAAGATTCCCATTATTCTCTTCTTGTTCTCGCATTAAGCGTAAATATACCTTGGCCAAAAACCATTCAAGCTTTTCCTTTGCTTCCGGAGACATTCCGTCCACGACAGGTGCCTTAGGCATTTCATGATTGTCCAACTCCTTGACTTCTCCTTTAAATATTATTTAGTATGGTTTGTATTCAATATCAGTATCGCCGACTGTAACTGTTCTAAATCATTTGTTTCTGCCTATTCAACAACCAACATTTATTACCAATTGTTTGTATCGCGCGAGAAACAAAATAACTTGCCAGTCGAGCCCCCCTCCGGTGCCCAAGGGTGAAAACTTTGCAAAACTTTTGACCCGGGGGGAGGTGTCCCCGAACACCATCATCAGCCACTTTGGCTTGGAATGCTTCAGCTGCTGCATTCTTTGCTTTCATTGCTAGACGGTAAAAGATGTTCTCAGGAATAAATCTATTGCGCCCACTTGTGGGTGCAAAGCCTAAATCGTTCAAATACCTTTCTACTCGTTCCCAACGAATAATATCGTTACCGCTTCTCTCGATTTTAGTAAAACCAAGCCCGCGTGCTACATCCTCCAGATTCAAATATGCCGTTCCGTTATTGTCTTGAATCGTAATTAATTACTTATTATAAACTTTCATCCATTCATTCACTTCTGCTTGTATCTCCTTTCAATGGATCACTATTATTAGAAAAATTAATTCTCTTCGAGTAGAACTTGGCTAAAAATCGAGCTAGATTTTCCTTAGCTTCTGGCGACATTCCGTCTACTACAGGTGCCTTAGGTAACTCCTTATTGTCCAAATCGTTAACCTCTCTTTTGAGTATTATCTAGAATGATTTGTATGATATATCAGTATCGCCGATTTTAACTGCACTAACCCTTTCGTCTCATACCAATCATCATTAGATAGGTTAAGAAGGTACCGCCAAAATTGGAGATACCCACTATATATCCATGTAGGGCAACCTGGTCATTTTTGACCGCTTTGATCTTGGACTAGGAGTAATGTAAGGATGTCGATTCAAACTACTCCCTTGCATCTTAGAGTTTTCGGCACTACTGACGAAAACCTCTATAACCTCAGTTGCTTCTGTGTCCCGATCTAAGGCGTTTAATATTAGATATGGGAATAAGTGATGCTGCCTAGGATAGAATGCATTGTGCAGGGGTTGAAATTCGAAATATGAGCGAGTACGCAGATTAGTCAACCCTAGACTAAGTGAAACTGCTAATACCACAGAATTAAGCAACCCAGCTGTCGCTCTTTTTTGAGCAATAGCTTACTGTAATTTCTTGAGTAATAGTCTGGCGTCATTTCAAACTGCAGGCAGCTCTAGCATCATTATTGGTGTGCACATGAAAAACTCAAGAAATCTATGATCCACATATTATGTACCAATAGGAAAATTATAGAGCGTGAGCACGCAGATCAAGCACTAGACAATCTGTCGAGTACTGCTATAAATAATCTTAGGGTTTCTTAGTAATACATCTTTTTTGGGTCTCTGAAAACTCTGAAAACTCCGAAAACATCATCATCACAAAAGATTAATGCGAATGACCTACTTTTATCAAATATTCATCCCAATAATTATCTTCATCCGGTACCATTTCGTGCAGCCAAAAATACATCATTAAGATTTCAAGAAACTGTTTTTTGCCTTTAATGAATGGCTTGTCAGAAGTTCGTCTGTACAGAAAATCGAGATTAAATAGGTTGCTCTTTTGTTTATAGTCATAATCATACTTAGTGAATTGAGAAGAACTCTTTCTTCTATGACTTGCAGGCCAGCTGTCTTCTTTATCATAAAACTGATCGATCCAGTCATAGCAAAATTTCATCATATTTACGTTGAAACGTTGCCATGTATTTTCGACCCAATCATGTACTTCCTCAGATATTTGTAATTTCAGAACCTCTCCATCTGGTCGGCTTTGGATCTGGTGATAATCTTTTATAAACAGGTATAACAGCTCCGTTTTGTTTTTAAGGAATGGATGCTTTTTCACAAGTTGAGCATAACAATCATACGATACACTTCTGAAATCACTCTCAGAACTGTTGAGATAAAATAAGTCGTCTTTATTTAGGATATTGATAATTATTCGATCGAACTTCTTCCCATAATTATCATAGAGATCTACTAACCATTCTTGAAGCTCTTCATCATACTTGGATAAATTATTTTTATACTTCGCGAGTCGTTCATTATTCAATACCGTTTTCTTATCAAGTTTCGAAATGTCTAAATATTGATTGAAGTACTCAAATACATAGTTTACACAGATTCTCAAATTCTCCATACGGTCATCCAAACTAAATTCATTCAAGTTGTCTTCTCGTTTTCTTTTTGCTATGTATTCCTCTATCGAAAGCATACTACCCCTCCCTGACAACTAACTCATACTAATATCTATAATCTAACAAGTTTTATCAAGCAACCATTAGTGCCGTATCCTGTATGAATTAAAAATTTGTTTAGAACGTTCTGCCTTCAAGCCTTGGATATATTCATGCACTTCAGGTTTCTTCAGGTTTTCTTGCCCAATACTATAGGTTATTTTTTTACTGTATCCTGCCCTTATTGCTACTTCCGTGGCATCGAGGTCTATAAGGTATTCTTCTACGAAACATCTCATTTTCATATTAAGTATAAAGAGTTAATTTTTGAGATATTTCCAAGAATTATAGACAACCAACGAATTAAATGGTATATTATACCTATCCGGAAGCACCGGTACACGGTAGCCGTTGAGGAAGAACCTCACGGCTATTTTTCGTTTTTACAGAAGTCATTATTGGTAGCCATGTAATTATTTACGGAACCAAAGTTAGCCCCCGTCGTAAACAAAGAGTAAGACAGTATACTAGATAAGGGGGCTTTCTGATGAGCTGGCGAACACCAAAATATGTAATTGTCGCAATCCTAATTGTAGTGAGTCTCATTCTGTTCTATAAAAGCTATGTATTAAAGAATGATGTTATCCAACTTCAGGAGCAAATTATGGAACCTCTCGAAGTTCTTCCAAAACTAATCGAAAATCCTCGAATGAATACTGCTAATATAGCATTTATCAACAATCCTGATGAATATTTAAGGTCAAGCTTAGAAAACACAGCATCAGTGGTTTATGACTCTATAAAATATGAAGGTACGCTAATAAGTGGCCTTATGACTTTAGCTTCCGGTTTAGGATTATTACTGATCCCAGTAGATGAATATGAACGTAAACTATGGAAAAAATTTGTAGAATTTATGAATCCATTATAGTGCAATAATTTTCAACTTCCATCCTCTATTTACATGAGAAGCTACTTACAATTTAAGAGGTGAAAAACATCTTGAATATTAGGAATATTATTCAACAAAACTCAATCAAATTTATCTCAGCACTTTGTTGCATATGTATAGCTATGGGAATAATATTATTTTTTCTTGTAGGCTTTGTAGGACCAACTGACGTAAATGAGTTAAAAGCAATTATTGAAAAATTTGTCTCGTTTGATTTAACTATTGCAGTTGGATATGCGGCTATAATGTTAGCGACTACCACTATCGCAAAACACAATACTTTACAAGATTGTGAAATTAAAAAGCAGATACATGTCTTTATTCAAATGACAATCCTTTATATAGTTGTTAATATTGCGTTATTTTTGTTGTCCTTGACGTTAACAAGTGCTATTGTTTTGGTTTTGTTATACCGTATATTGGTTGCTATAATTGTCATTATTACGTTGCTATACTCTTTTTTAATGTATAGAGTTACAACTAAAATATTGTTCTAAGACTAATTAAACCCAACAATTGAGTGCTTCCAATAAAAATACAAAAAGTCGACCCATATTGTAAGGACTTTTTGTATTTATGTATGAGCATTTGACTCACTTTAGGGGGGGGGGGACAGTCCCTTGGTCATAATCCTGTCAAGTAGACAAGAATAAAAAGAGTCTCTCTTATTTACAGAGGCTCTTCCAATTAAAAAATGTATCATGGATAAAGTTTTCCACTTTTTTCACGTTACTTTGCAGTGAAATGTTGGGATTAAGGACCAATATGTACAAACAGCAAAAGAGCCGTGGGATTCTTTGATATGCTTCCCTTAAAGCAAAAGGTATAATTATTTAACCTGTCTGCTTTAGGGGGAACGTATCATCTCTTCCTACGGTTCCTTTATGGATGTGGATGTCACCGGTAATAGATTTACTTTTACAATAGAGAACCAATAAAATCGCTCCACTTTGCATATGCCTCAATTAATGCAGGGGACTTGGTTATTACATCCATCGTTCCCTTAAGGCCGTCTACCATACCTTTTAAAAGGGTTTTATTGGGTTTTGATTTATTTGCATTCTCATTAATTGCAGCTACAGCCTCAACTATTTCTGCCTTTTTCTCATGATTTATTTCATGATCGTCCAAAGCAGCTAGTAATTTTTCAGTTAACTCCACTAGTTCCGGAACTGATTGATTACTATTAGTCACTGTATTTCCTGATCCAACTGCGAAAGCACTGCCGTAAGCAGATATACTAACATCTCCGAATTCATTTTTAGTCATTTGATTCTGCCCTCCATAAAAACAATACATATTTATAACGTGGCCACGTTCGTGAGCGCGCTCTAGTGTATAGAAATTGCTTATGTACCCCTCACGTCTTGCTTCTAAATTGCTACTTTGATTAGAGCTTGTTTTTTTTTAACAGATTCTGCAAATGTAGTTGTAAAATAAAAAACTACATTTGTGTTTAGAGGATCGGGTGTGTACATCTCTTCACAAAAACGACATTCTATCTCATAATTCGGTAGTGGGCCATCGAATTGCTGATCGACATGACTATTAGGACATATGGTTTCAACTCTTACTATAAGCACCCCGAACTTCGCCTTCATCATTAGATAATCATTGACTTCATCTACATCTTCCTGTTTTGAAAGATGGGATACATAGTAAGCGTTAAACCTAGTTGCACCGTTTAAAGCCAACTGTTCAAGTACCTGATCCACCTCGAATACATTTATACTCACTGTATCCCTCCTATCTTCCAAAGCAAGTTACAGGCCTACTGCTTCATTTCCGTCACTATCAGTCTTAGATTCAAAACCATACCTAACTTCAACAAATACATCTAAAATCCTTCTAATAATTCTTTCGCTCACTTTATTTTTAAACTCAAATCCGCCTTTATGGTTAATTCTAAATTTTACTTTCGTTGAATATCCAGTATCGAGTTCCTGATAATTTACATGAAATACCTGCGATAGATAAGCACGTCCACTTACCATGTCCCTGTATTGCTGTTGTTCATTTAAATCCTCTATCCCAGGAGCTGCCGAAAGGGAAAGTCTTCCAATACAACCTTCTCCAATAACTTCAGACTCTAATAAACCAGCATTGAGAATCGAAGCAATTTTCTCTGCTTCTTTCTCGGTTACTTGTGTTACAGGTAACCAATTGATAGATATAATGCCCCTTTCATCGGTGGAAATCAACTGTTCAAAGTGATTTAGAAACTTCCTACTATTCGTGTAACCAGATCGTACCTCCACAAACACTGGTGATCCGAATCTGATTAACATTATTTCGAAGCTTGGTTTTATCTGCTCAACAACTTCGTATCCACTCCATCCTACTTTTGGTTCACCTGATACCCACTGAATTAGGATTGCATCTCCCAAATCGTCAACAAAGTTTATTTTGGGCATGAGTGATAATACTGGTCTAAATTCTATGCCTGTAACCCTTGAGTTAATACCCAGCTTTCCCTTTATGTGTTTTAGAAATGCATCTTTGTTATTTAATTCGAAGGGGAAGTCAGGAGCTTCAAAAATATTAACAGCTGTCTTCCCTGCGTATTTATATTCAGAATAAAGCCTCTTAAGAACGTCAGGTTTTTTCTCATTTAAGTCCTTATACATCGTTTGAATGCTCGTTTTGTCGCATTTTACCTTTTCAGTATCGATAGCATGAACTATTCGATCACGCTTTACTACACGTTCAAATTCCAGTCTATTAACCTGCATAGATAATAACCCCCTTTACTTAAGGGTAGCACCTTGTCCACTAAGCACTAGACTACATAGTAAAAATGAAGTATAATATTTATGCGATTAATGAAAGCACCTTAATGGACATTCGGCCTACGCCTTAATGTCTATTTTTTTGTATTCTACAGCAATTTGCAGAATATTCACATGAAATAAATGTTAATTATATATTTACCTTAAGAGCTGTGGGATTCTTTCTCTCCAGCTCTTTGTCTATATTCAATTTAATTTAATTCAAAGGATCCCCCCATGCCTTTAAGCTCATAACAAAAAGCTACATAGATACTCCTGCAACCAATGAAGGGTATGCGTTATTACATCATGCAGTTATAAAAGCCCAGATTCATTTTGAATAACTTTTTATACAAAATTCCCCTCAAGGCGCTTAGTCTAGGAATACCGTTAGAACGGATCTTTTCAGTATACTGCAGTATACAGTTTAAACTGCTCATAAATGGACAATACCTATATCTGCACTAATGATAAATGTAAACTAAGGGGTAATTCCTATGGTTAATAAACGTTCCCGGCGTAAAGAAACAGGCAATATTGTTGAAACATTCTACTCAGGAGATAGCGTTATACATATCTGCGATGATTGTGTACTTAAGACAGAAGAGGAAATACAAGCAGCTTTAAGAAAATATCATTTAGCTGGATGGGCTATAATTCTGAGTACCCTCAAGAAAAAACATGAGGCAGGGGGATGCAAAAATGTTTTAAGCACCTTCTTGGAGACCGCGTATCCCCTTTTTTCACGCGAAAATTCGTTTTATGAAATTTCTGAGCGATCCCTTAATTGAAGGAGTATGTCTAATGAAAATTAAACTTAGTCAGGAACAAATGGAACGTGTTTTAAAAATAATCGTTCCTGAAATTGTTGAAATAATTAAAAGAGAAAAGCGTGAAGCGCGCTTACGTGATAAGCAATAGAGTCGTAAGGCCGTTATATAGAAATAAGCCCCGATATGACCGAGGCCTTGGATACCACATTATTTTTCTAATTCAGATAACTGAGCTTCAAGTTCTTTTAGCTGCGCTTCTTGATCAACCAAGTCCTTTTTATACTGCTCATATTCACCCTTACGATCGTCTAGCCATTGTTTGCGTCCCGCTTCTTCTCTGGTGCCTATTGAATTTTTATAGGCTTCTTCTGAACGAGGCAACACGTCCGTTTCGTATAACCTTATTCCTCCCTGCACATTCATAATTTTCTTTTTGACAGACTCTATTTCTAGTTTTGTTCTGCTAATCGCAACTTCCTTTGGAATGCCATCATTACTTGCATTAGTAGATGCGTAGTTTCCCATTACAATCCTTTTCCCTTCAACCGTCAACGGTGTCCCTGATGCCTTTGCCACAGCTCTAACTGGAGCGTAAGCTGAACCATCGATAATCACAGCGTCCGCCACCTTCTCGCCATTTTGTTCAATTATGAAGATCCCTGTCACTTTCTTCCCTATAAGCCCTACTGAATCAGCAAATACTACGGTCCCAGCAAACATAAGCACACCAACAATAAATCCTGATATAAACTTTTTCATTCACTCCACTCCTTCTTGAACGTTTATATCTTTATTATTGGCGGCTTATGTTTTATCAGCAAGGACTAATTTGGAATTATTTCGGAATTGGCACTTGTGCCAACAAATTTCCTGTTTTACTCCAAAGCTTTAAGTTTCTAGTCGCTTCATCAAACGTCATGTTAAATGCCGCTTCTGTAACCTTTGCTTTATCCTCTAGCTCTGATAAAAGGGATACCCCCGTTTGTTCGTTTTTGACACGTGACCAATCGATGACCCTGATAGAGTCGTAACCCCGAAGGTTTATATTCATGAACTCAAGTGTTAAATCTCGATTTCCGTTCATATACAATCCTGCTTCGCTGTTAGGTAGGCTAACAGTTGCATAGTCACTGCCATTCACGAATCTAAAGTTAGGAGCACCGTTTTCTCCCCAAGAGCGGATCTCAATCCCTTTATCTGGTGTTGACCATACTGAAAATGTTTTATCTGTATTGCTCATTTCTGCTCGCGGGAATATACCTGCTTCACCAGTTGAAATTTGACAACCAATCAGTGACCCTGTGTAGATTGAGCCATATGGTTCAAACTGATCCTCAAAGTATGGAAATGAAACTTTTTCATTTATGATCTGTGGGGGCAGAAATGTAATCCCCTCTTTATTCATCATCGCTACAGTCATTGTTCCACCTATATTTCCACCGGCTAAAGCCTCGAATACTTCCTTAACGCATTGCCCCATAGGTTTAGTTTTCTGCACTTGCTTTAGCCAGGGCTCCATTAATTGTTGAGCCTCGTTAGCGTTAATCCCAACTGTATGTGGAATTGTATTTGCAGGAGTCGCTTGATGGGTATGCAGCTCAAAGTTATCTTTTGGTTGCATAGTGTGTACAAGTACACCTGTCGGAGTCAACTCAGCCAATAAAGCTCCAACATCACGAGTGAATGAATCTAATGTATTGTAAATGTCAGGATACTCCCTCGTAAATTGGTTACATCCATCCACTAGAGCTGATCTAAAGGTGTTCACATCTTTAACCGGCATTCTTAAAAATCCCTTTAACACCATCCGAGCAGCTTCTGCATTCCCGCTCATAAATAACAAGAAATTCTCGATTTGAACTAATTTTTGATAAGGTTGTCTCGATCGATAACTCCGACCTCCTGCATTAATTGTTAACGCAGTGTCAGCAGCAATCATTAGTCCATCGTTATTTTGTAAGCAAATACATAAGCTCATGAATTCCACCATCCTTAATTTAATAGATTGTTTTCAGTATTATTGCTTTTATAACAGTCGAAAGGCCATATTTAATTCTCTTTTAGGGCTGCCGAAAGTGCCGAATCGAGATAGTATTTTATTAAGTAGGGGCTCTATTGAAAAAGACATCCTAACCTGGTCCCCATGACCCTGTAATCATTTAACTTTAATAGGGGAAGCTCAGGAATTTTCAAAAAACGAAAAAATTATGTGCGAATGTGGATACGCGGTCTTCAAAAAGGCCCTTGGAAATTTTTGACCCTCCCCCTGCCACTTCATCACGATAAAGTGTCGTTTTGTCAACACTTTTTTTTTGAATATTCAATCTTAATTTCGCATCATCATGAATCAAGAACCTTGCACCCTATTGTGTTGTTTTGTAAAAGGAGAGGTGCACTGGTGCCATCTAATAATCAATTCCCAAGTCCCTTGTCCTTGAAATGTCTGGTTTTGTTAGGTTCTCATTCTGAACACTCTTAGACAATACGTGTGCACCCTCTCTCATTTTTGTGTGCATACTTTATCGATCCAGCTTTAATCCATCCTCATATTGAGTTGAGTTAGTTTTGATAATGTTGCTTGTGCAAGGAGCGTTACCTTTGTGATTAGATGCAGCCGGCCCTTTTCCCCTGTACTTGGTGAGTTGCTTCTGTTCACCTTCTTTGTACTTTTTATATCCGATCTCATCGATGCTATTGCGATAAGCTGCAAGCATGAGCTTTATAAGGTATCGAACCTCTCCTGGACGTTTCATGTTGTAGTGCCTGAATATGGAGAACAACAGCATCTCCAGCATATCCCATCGGGTTTTAAAGCCGTCCCATTCAATTGATACCATCCCATCATCCTTAGTTGTTGTTAGCTTGATGGTCTTCATTCAGTTGTCCCTCCTTCCGCTAATGGCATTTGTGAACGGACATAGTAGTTCCCTTTTAACTCTTCAAACTCAATATGTTGGGCTTTAAGTAGTCGTTTCAATTCCCTAACGAGTTCTCTCTTGGCCAGCTTCAATGTTTCCTTATCTACATTCCGATCATTATTCAGTAATCTGTCAGTCAGAACAGCTCTATGTTCATCTTGGAGTGAAGAGCAAACATCTATGAACATTGCCTCCTGGCCTTTGAGGAACTCGATGACATTCTGCAGCTTTTGAATATCATCTGCCGTTAACTGATCGCTTCCTTCAAACGGTATCTTTCTTGAAAGCCGCAGCTCACACAAACACCGTCTAACTTTGTAGCCGCCTATATTCTTCAACCAATTGTTAATGCTCTTTACGTTCATAAAATCCTTTCATGTATCCTGTAGGTACTGCATTCTAAATCTAGTAACTACATTGAATTTACGACCTATTCAACCGATTGCCTTCAGCCAGTATCCACCGTACACGCAACCAAACTTCACTAATGCCTCTCTCTTGATTCTCATTAGCTCGTTCACAGTAAAGCCTAACGATTCAGCAATTTCGGTGTAGGTATTATGTTGAAGACTATGATATAAGGCCGTTATGACGCTTCTCTCCACAAAAGATAAAGAATCTAAAGCTAGTTCAATTGGCTTCATGTGCATCTCAATCCGTTTAAGCCGCTCATTCAGCTCTTGAGTCGTCTCCTCGCGATTGATGACTGCATGCTCCACAGATGAACGCGGAAGACCACCTTTTCCTCGTGGAAGACCATGCATATGAGATAGCCTTGGTTGTATATCTTGGTCCATCTGTTCCAAACGTTCTAATATCTCATCTCTGTCTGCTCTGTACGCGTTATAGATTAGAAGTTTTTTACGCACCATACGATACGGATCCAGTTAATCACCCCCTTTCCATGTGTAGTTACCACAATACAGAAGCAGTAACTACACTCGGATTAAACGCCCCAATCTTCCTTTAGGCGGGTTACCATCTTCATGACTTCTGGATCACCGCCGCGATCTGGATGAAATTGCATCACCAAAGCTCTTGTTATTTTCTTGAGCAGCACTTTGTCCTCTTCGGTGTAGGTAATCTGACTAGAGCTTTCGGTGTAGTTACTCCAACCAGAACCGAAGTAACTACTGAAATCTTCATAGCTGTAGTTACTCTGTGATTGGCTGTAGTAACTACGTTGTTGATACTCCTGCTTAGCTTTGTATTGAGCTTTCAAATCGTTTAGGTATTCCGCATTACGAAGGACCCCGAATATGTCGTAACAGTAGTCATAGGTGTCTGCACCATATTTGTCTTCAAACTCCTTCTCATTGCGCCGGTACTCATCTAGGATGGCTCTATGATGCTGTTCCGTTTTAAACTCTTCCGTCTGTTCAAATTCACTTTTCACCTGATCAATAATGGGTTGTAATTTCTCGTAAACAAGGTCCCATAGCTCTCCCTCGCTTATGCCCATTTGTTCGAGTTTTGCATTGAGTTTGTCTTGACGGATACAATCACCTGGCCAAGAATCAACTAACGAGTAATAATCCATCGTACAGATAACCCACTGCTTCTTTTTGACTTTGCCATTCTCACGGAAGCTCTTATGAACACTTATCTTGTATACATCCTTGTTAGGACGGTCAAAGCGCTCTCCAGAGCGGGTATAGCTATATTTAGTCTTGGTCACTCCGTTTATCGAGTAAGAGAACTCTGTTACTTCCAACGTTTTATAGGCACCGTATTGATTCTGTCTTTTGTTCTTCATTTTTTGAATGACGACATACATCACATCCACCTCAAGTTAAATCAAGCTCTCATTGCTCATCTGTTGCCGTTCTATTGCGTTTTCTAATCTGCTTAGGGTTAATAGACGTTATTACTATAAAAACACCTTCCAGACCATCTAGAATCGAAATTACAGAACAACCTTATCCTTTCTCAAGCGATAGTTGGATGTCATCTCCCTGTCAATCACGACTGTGAAGTTTTCGCACATCTCGGATATTCGACTGCCGATAGCTTGATCAAACTCACACATTTCGTTCATGGTTTTCTCCGAGCTAATCATGATCGGCTTACCTTCCAGATATCTATAATTCACGATTGCAAATAGCTGCTCGATTTGGAACTCGGTAGGTCGAGAACGGCCTTTGAATACATCATCGATATACAGGACCTCAGCCTTCTGCAGCTGCTGTATGCGTTCATCCAGCAAGGAAAGGTTGTCCTTGATCTCGTTGAACCCTTCCACCCACGGGAAATACACAACCTGTACTCCATGTCTGATCAAGTGATTGGCGATGGCCATAAGCAGGTGAGTCTTCCCACTCCCGACTTGTCCAAGGAGCGCAATGCCATTGTTCTTCTCTTTACTCTTGATCAGATCACCAAAGGTCTTCGCATACTCCTTCGCACAGTGATAGGCGCTTAGCACTCCCGGATCTACGTTGAGACTGAAGGAGTTAAAGGACTTCTGCTGAAACTTTTCTGTAATGCTAGAAGACTTAAATAGCCGCTCAGACCGCCTAGCACCCTTGCAGTCGCATATACGCCATATCTCCGCTCCATCCTCAGAGCGGGTCAGAAAACCCTCCTCGTCCTTGCACTTTGGACACCTGTAGGAATTCTGGTGGCTCCCATCTCTTTTTGTATCGCTCGTCGAGGAACGCAAACGGGCCTTCTTTCTTGCTTCCGCTGCTCTCCTCCGAATCTCCTCCATGTCGAACTCCTTTGTTGCCTGCTTGATGCTTTTCATGCGCTCCCCATCCTTTCCTCGATTCGAAGTCGTTTATGAGTGCTTGACATTGTTCAAGAGTCCTAGCCCCTTGTGAATGCCAGTCGTTTAAAATGCTATTGATGTATGAGACCTTCCTAACGTTATTCTTCAAGGCTTGTTCCATTGCCAGGATGACTATCTCCCCATTCATGTCATCAACCCACTTCCCAAGTTGTTGGGAAAGATACGGCGATAGCATTCCGAAGTTGGATTGATAGAAATCATATACGCGCACACAGTCATTCTCTGTCGAGATATTCTCCACTTCTGGAGAAAGCCAACCTAGTCCAGTATCTGCAGGTGGATCATATAGATTCAGATTAGAGTTATCAGAGTCATTTACGCGCGCGCACGCGTTATCTTCTACTTCTTTTTTTATTTCTTTATTTAATTCTTTACATTCTTGATAGCTGTTAGCTGCCTGTTGGTTGCCTGTTAACTGCCTGTTAGTTTGCCTGTTAGGTTCAGCTTCATCACCCTGATAATTTGCCCAATTTACAATGGTTATCAGACGATTTTTGTTTGTTGACTGGCATGTTAGAAATTCATATTTTTCGAATCTCTTCAAGGCAGTCCTTACATTCTGTATTGAAATCCCTATTCCAGCCTTATCTACAATTGAGGGTAAACTAGTAATAAACTGACCCGGTTGAACTACATACTTTTCCCCCTTGAACTCCCATTGATTTTCTTTGTGACTGGCCATGAGCAGAAGAGTCATAAGAATAACCTTCTGCTCAGTAGTCGAGTCTTTCCATATCGGTTTATCCAAAATGGCTCGGTGCACTTTAATCCAGCCCTCCATAACTTCAACCCCTTAGGCCTTTTGCTGCTCACCACGCACCCAGGACTCAATAACGTCACGATGAAACAGAACACGACTCCGCACACGAACGTGCGGGATCTGCTTCTGAGCAACCATCGTATAAATAGAGTTGGGTGATACTCCGATTAATTGAGCGACTTCCTTAACATCAAGTGTGATTTTAGTAATTTGACTCATATCCATACCCTCCTATGAAATCCGAACATGTATTCCGACTATACGAATCTAGTAAATATCTGTTATACTGTCGTTGTCTTGTAAATTAAGTGGCCTGGACGAGGCCCTTTTTCTTTTCTTCAAGAGTCTTTACAAAGTATTCGATAATGTGATTTTGCGGTTCACCTAACTGCTCAATAGCAGCATCAATCTGACCAATATCGAATTGTCTTATTAGCTCTCCGATCAGTTGTTCAAGGTGGACAATCTTTTTCAAGCTAATCCCTCCTATTCTATTTACAGAGCCGAATAGCATCTGTGAATCCTTGGAAATATGCATTTTCTTGATCGCATGCTGAAGTAAAACAGTAAGCGTCTTCTAAGGCAAGTAGCTTTGATCGAAAATCACTACTTGGACTCTTTTTTAGCAGCTCAGGCAGCAGTACCGTAATTTTTTCGTCTTTTTCGATATAGAGTGGATAATTAGAGTGGATTGATATGCTTTCTTCGATTCTTCTACGAGCGAACTCTAGAAAAGCTGATGTCGTATCTTCCTCTTCCCTCACACTTCCATCAGGAGTCTTTCCCCAGAAAACATGATCCACTGAAAGCTTGTATATTCTACATAGATTCACTGCTTCTTGCAGGGGCATATTGGTGCTATCTTCTTCGTAGGCTTCAAGTGCTTCAATATGTAAGCCAGCAAGTTTAGATACGTCTGCTAAGCTCATTCCCATATTCAAGCGCGCCTGTTTGAACGTAATCAACCTTTTCTTGTCTTTGCCAGAAAACCACTGCTTCACTTGTGTCTCCAATTGTTCCATTCCCATACAAGCATGTTTTGGACTTGTCTCACATTGAATGAGACCTCTAACTACATCCTTCATCAATTGTTCTTTTGTCTGCATTTCAATACCCTCCTAATTTGTTTATTGTTGAGCCAATAACCGTAATTCAATAAGATTTCCCTTGATAGTGCGTACATACAACTTGCCATTGAATCTAATCCCAAAGTATTTCACCATTGCTGCTCCTTTCATCGCTATTGATATGTTCTAATCAATACTGAGATTGACGGTAACATACTGCTGCTTCCGATAATGTCAATGTATCAAATACCCTGTGAATCGATCTTATTAGTTGGGTTATTGCATCACTCTCCATCCCTACTTGTTCAGCAGCAGAAATTACATAGCCAAGTGCAGCTTGATTGCTCCAAACTTGCGACTGTTCATCTTTCGCTTGCTCATAACCAGCGTAGTAAGCCTTAGACAATAGCTCTTCCACTTCATCCATCAAGCTGATCATGTTGGAGTTAAGCCCCTCAGGAAAATAAGTATGCTCCAGTTTAATCCGACGAATCTTGCACGTATAACTCGGATCCTTCATTGATAGACCTCCTATGCAATGTATTTGAGCTTCATACGCTCGAAGTAAGCAGCTAGTTTACTCTTCCTATCCTGATAATCAGGGATAGATATCAATAAGCCAATATCAGCTCTCTGGAGGGCTTCTACGGCCTTTATTTGTTCATTGGTAAGGTAAGGACGTATGGACTCATTCTTTTCAAGGTTGTGGACCTTGCGAAACTGCTTAGCACTCATGCCAAGAACGATACGATTGATCATGTCCGCTTCATTTGAGAAGTGATAATGCTTGGGTTCCCTATCATGACGTTTCCCGAATTCCTCTGCTACCTGCCGGCTGCTATATACTGCTTGTCCTTTCATCTCATACAATTGACATTCTGTATTCAAGATAAGTTTGCTCATGACACCATTCCCTTCTGTTATTAAGTCAGTTCGCTTAATTGGTGACTACCGAACTGTTTTTTTGTGCTCTCCCTCTTGTTTCTTCTCCGATGGGACGATTTCAAAGATGTCGTCAAATTCAACTTGGAGTACCTTGCAAATTTTCTTTGCTGTACGCGGACTTGGATGGCGTGTACCATTAGCTATCTGCGTTGAGTACGGTTTAGAAATATTTAATTCCGTTCCCAATTGAGTTTTATTAAATCCGTTTTTCAGCAATAAGGAATTAAACTCAATTAAATTCTTTAGCTTAATCTTCATAAGCTCTCCTTCTGTTATTTTTGTGACATTATAAAATGTTGCTGTGTTACATTGAAAATATATCACACACACTGTTGCTATGCAACATTAATTTAATTATAATTTGTAACAAAGCTAACTTTTGATTATAATTGACCCAAAGTAAACCACCTGTAGAGGAGATATTATAAATTGAAAAAAGAAAATGAATTTGGTGAATATCTCAAATTAATCAGAAAGCAAGAAAAATTAACACTAACTGAATTAGCGAAAAAAACGGGGCTATCACATTCGTACTTATCTCAACTGGAAAATGGGAAAAGAAAAGTTCCTCCAATAAATACACTTTTAAAAATTTCGAGAGCTTTGGACGTATCAATTGCAGAAATGCCATTTACATCTGAATTATCAAACGCTGAATTAGAAACTTTTTATAATGAACTTCAAATAGAAACTTTATTGCTATTACTTAAAATTATTGGTAAAGATGACCATCACTTTAAGCAAACAACTTATTTCCACCCTAAATTTAATAAGTTAATTGATGAATTCAAAGATATTTTCAAAGTAAAGAAAAACTATATTTCTCCTAGAGATATTTTGGATACGGTGTGTGGTTATGATGGGGATCTTGAAATAATTCAAAATTGGATTGAGGAATTAAATGAAGTGGCAGAGTGGCACAACGAAGTTGTAGATCCTTTATTGTTTAGCGGTGATTTATCCAAAGTATTACAATCTAACTCTTTAACTTTTAATAATAGGAAACTTTCTAGAGGTGATCGTCAACGAATACTTGATATGCTTCATATAATGTTTCCTTACGAAGATAATAGACCTGAAGATAATTAAAACAAATTGTTGAGGAGGGAGTTTTCCTAAATGGCTAACATCCAACAACGAGGACCTAACTCCTGGTTCTTCACGATATACACAGGACGAGGACCAGATGGGAAGTATGGACGGAAGACAAAAACAATTACGATAACCGATCAAGCGTTATTAAAGACAAAGAAGAAGCTTCAGGACTACATTGATGATGAATACGCAAAGTTTCGTCAAGAGGTACAAGCTGGCGAGTATATCGCACCTGAGAAGATGACATTCGGGGCTTTCATCGAGGATTGGCGTGAAAAGTATGGAGTGAAGCATCTCGGGGAAAGAACCTTGTATGCTTATGATTCCACGATAAATAAGCACTTGCTACCTGTATTCGGACATATGCGCTTGGATCAGATAAAGACAATACACATCATCAACTACCTAGACACACTTAATAAAGGTGGTGCTCGGAAGGACAAGAAAGAAGGAAGCTTGTCATCTGGAACGATACAATATCACCATCGTGTCTTAAAGAACGTGTTTACAAGAGCTGTTGAATGGAAATTCATTAAGAATAACCCTGTAAGTGATGTTCGAAAGCCTAAAGTGCAATATAAAGAAGTTGTACCATATGACGAAGATGAAGTAAGTCAACTAATGCTTGCCCTCCAGAACGAACCGTTCCATTGGCGCATGATGATCACTCTTGCTCTAACAACAGGCCTAAGACGTGGAGAGCTGCTTGGGCTAGAGTGGAAACATGTGAACTGGAAGACAGGCATTATAGAGGTCGTACAAAGCGTTACAAAATCAGTTGATGGGCTTGCTAACCTTAAAGAACCTAAGAATAATAAACGCCGCAAGGTCTCCCTGCCTAGCTCAATACTTGAAGAGTTTAAAAACTACTATACCTCTCGGGTAAGGGAGCGGGACAAGATTGGGGACGCGTGGAAAGGCGGGGATCACTTCTTTGTCTTCTCACATCCAAATGGCAAAGCATTCAACCAGGAGCGCCCTTATATTTGGTTCAAGAAATTCACTCAAAGAAACGGCTTCCGTCATATCCGCTTCCATGATCTTCGGCATACGTCTGCTACCTTGCTAATCAATCAAGGGGTACACGCTAAGATCATTTCTGAACGTTTGGGGCACAGTAACATTACCACCACAATGAACATATATGGGCATGCCCTCCAAACTGCAGATCAAATGGCTGCAGAAAAACTGAATAACCTGTTTACGATATCAGCTAAAACAGATGACAAAAAGACGCATGGATGAGCTCATTTCATGTCGTCTTTTTTATTGGATTTTCCTCAGAATTTGTCTCCTTTATTGTGCCTGTCTAAGCTTTTTCACATCAAATTCACATCAACACCTATTTTTATAATCTGTACCTGTAAATGAAGATATACTGTAACACCCTCTAATCCGTTGATATGTAAGGACTTATCTCACTGTACCATCCACATCACACATCCAACAAAACAAAGGCTTGTACCCCTACCAGATACAAGCCTACTGTTTTTGGTTTTATCAAGCATTCCGTTCCCATGGCGCATTTATATCCAACTCGTCTAGAAGGATGCCACATCGGTGATGCTTACTTTTTGCCAAGCTCTCCAAGCAAGGCCTTCCACCGTTCCAAGGTCTCATTTGCTTTAGGCTCGGCGGATTCTTCAACTACCGCTTCTACCTTCTCCAATTCCCCGTTCGCCGCTTTTTCCGCGCGCTCAAACTTCTGTCTTGCTCTCTTCTCGCGTGCCAGAGCGAACAGCTCCTGCATTTTTTTCTCGTTATAAGCTTTTAGCCCTTCCAATACATCATCTATATTTTTAATCTCCGCCACAAAGAATCCCTCCTCCCTTGATCGATTGTAGGCGTTCGAGATTTACAGCACGTCTAATTGCACGACCAAGGCAAGCAGAATTTGCAGCAAAACTTGAATATTAACAGATACAAAGGAATCTGTTGTCGACACTACAACGCCCTTAGAATTCTGGACATACACCCGTTGACGATTACTTTGCGTCACATTGATCTTCTGCATCAGATCCTGAACAATTGCTTCCGCACGCGAAGAACTTCCAATCGAGATGCTAATGACCGCAACCAGCGCAGCCTGAAGAGAAGCTTGAATCGATGCAGCAATCTTCGTGTCCGTAGTCGTTACATCTACATCGCAGGAATCCCGAATGACAATCTCCTCAAAGGATCTCTGAACATTCTTAATTTCTTGATCTGCTTCTTGCTCTATAGCAGAGTCTAATGGATGTCTGCACTTGCTAAATGGCGTCCAGCAAGGATCCTTCTTTTTCTTCTTATCGCATTTGTCATCATCGTCATCGTAATCATCGTCACAACAATCATAGTCTCTATGGCATCTATCATGCTTAGAGTCGTGCTTCTTGTGCTTTTTCTTGTCGTGCTTCACGTCATAGCCCATACGTTGATCCTCCTATCCATCTCATATGTTGGATTAGAACACATCCAGTTTAATAACGAGCGCCAGCAAAATCTGTAGAAGAGCTTGAATATTCAAGGACACATCCGTGCTTGTTGTGGCTACTCTTACATTGGCGGAACATTCAATAATCGTACGTTGGTACGTTTGCTGCTGAACCTGTACCTTCTGCAGCAGCTCCTGTGTGACACTCTTTGCGCGTTCACTATCTGCGATAGATATGCTCACCACGATGGCAATCGCGGCTTGGAGGGCAATCTGAAGCGTAGCCGCAATCTTCGTGTCCGTAGATTCTACTGTGATACCGCATGAATCTTTAATAACGATGATCTCATCCGAACCTTGAAAGTTATCGATGATCTCATCTGCATATTGCTCAAGTTCTGCTTGATTCATAGAATATCACCTCCTTGTACTCTATTCTTATTCAGCTGAAGGGAAACGTGCATGGGTACTCTCTCATCTCAAAGACCCAATCTGCTAGATTCTTTGGACATAAAAAAAGCACCGATAGGTGCTTGACACATTAATCCTTCTTTTTACGTTTCTTTTTCTCTTCAGTGGATCGAGTGCGCTTCTCCACTTTTTTCTTTTTGACGCGCTCCTCCTTCAACCGATCCTCCCTCGCACGCTCCGACGAACGGCTGACAGGCCTCGCTTCCTCCCGCCGTGCTGCAGGTGGATTCATTCTTCTGCTTTGCTCCTTTTTCCGCTGCTGCTCACGCATAAAAGCCTCGTAATCCGCCTGGTTGACGAGATTTTTTCGCTCTTCCTCATTTTTCTTTTGCTGATCCATATATTGCGTAACTTGTCTAGAGAGATCATCGATCATGCGGCGCATCTGCTCTTTATTCTCATCCGACACGGGCTCTGTCGACTCCATCGAAATACCATTCCGTTGAAAGGAGTCAGTGATCAGCAATTCAACGACACTATTAGGCAGCAGGAAACCTTCCTCTTTCTTTTCTTGATTTTCGTCCTGTGTCATTCTAATGGGAGACCTCCTAACCATTGATTACCTTTTCCTATATCGCCCTATTATTCTATGTTCATGTGCCGCTGTTGGTATGGTTGATCGCGTAGAGGAGAGGAGAAGCCTCCAAATATAAGCCTGAATGTATCCCAAAGCACCTGATAAGAGGCTATCGAATAAGCTGTTATGATCGCCGTTAGTCGAAAAAGCAACAAACATGATGCGAAAATAAAGTTTTCTTATGAAAAAAACGGATACAGGCAATAACAGCTACAACCACCGGCTTAACAGTTGGCTTCCAGTGCAAAAAAATCTCGCAGCAGCTTAGAAGCCGCAACGAGATTTTCATGTAGACGAGCATATCTAATTAACGATAAGGCGCCAAGCATTCATTCAATGCCTTCGTGGCCTGATAAATCTGCTTATAGATCCCATACAGCCCTCTATAGATCAGCTGCCGCTCAGGATCAGGATGCCAGCGCCCCGCCTGCTTGACGAAGCTCGCAACCGCTTCTTCCATCGATTCAAACCAACCGCAGCCATAGGCGGCAATAATGGCTGCTCCCATCGCGGGTCCCTGCTCTCGCTCTAATCGTACGACATCGAGGCCAAAAATATCCGCTTGCATTTGCAGCCATGCTTCATTTTTAGCTCCGCCGCCAATCGCAATCACCTCTTGAATCACTTTACCGCTGTCACGAAGCATATCAAGTGATTCACACAGCGAGAAGGTTACACCTTCCATGACGGCCCTGGCTACCTGCGTGCGAGTATGCTTGCTGTCAAGCCCAATGAAGCTGGCTCGAATATTCGCATCCGCATGAGGTGTGCGCTCTCCGGCCAGATAAGGCGTAAACAATAAGCCGCCCGCGCCTGGCGGCACACGTTCAATACCCGCGAGCAGCTCCTCGAAGCTCATCTCGCTTGCAAACGCATCTCTGAACCACTGCATGCTGTATCCTGCCGCAAGCGTAACCCCCATCACATAATATCCATCGGGGATGCTGTGGTTAAAATAATGCAGTCTCCCTCGATAATCAGCATCGACGCGCTCCTCATATGCCAGCACGACACCTGAGGTGCCAATGCTGCACATCGCCGTGCACGGCTTGATTATGCCTGCCCCAATAGCCCCGCAGGCATTGTCTGCCCCGCCTGCAAACACGCGAACTCGCTCATGAAGGCCCATGCGCTCAGCCACATGAGGCAGCAGCGTGCCTGTGTCTGCAGCAGATTCAACCAGCGGCGGGAGCATTGCTGTCGGGATGCCATTCGCTTCCGCAATCTCTTCGCTCCAACGCTGCTCTACAATGTTAAGCAGCAGTGTGCCTGCCGCATCGGACAGATCTAGGCCAAGCTGACCTGTCATGCGATAGCGAACATAATCCTTGGGCAGCAAGAAGACCTTGGCCTGCTGCCAAATGTCAGGCTCATGCTGCTTCACCCATAACAACTTCGGAAGCGTAAAGCCTTCCAACGCTCGGTTTCTTGCAACATCAAGCAGCCTCTCGCCAAGCCGCTCCTCAATGTCCCTGCATTCATCACTCGTTCGTGTATCATTCCATAGAATCGCAGGCCTTAGCACCTCTCCTCGGTCATCAAGAAGCACCAAGCCATGCATCTGTCCAGAATAGCTCAGTCCCTCCACCTCTTCAGGCTGCACACCTGTCTTCTGTATCAGCTCCGACACCGCATCCATAGTGCCCTGGAACCAATCCTCAGGCTGCTGCTCTCGGTACCCCGGCTGCTCCTGATACAGCGGATACACGCGGGATGCTTCATCAATAACCATGCCGCTTCGACTGACCATAATTGCCTTTACTGCACTCGTTCCAAGATCAATGCCGATCACGTAAGACATGCTTCCCCCTCCTTACCGTTTTCTTATCGTACATATAAAGCAATGACATGCATCTTGAATCGAGTGCAGGCATGTTTTCTTATTCAAGGGATCATTCATTATTCCAGATGTACTGATTCAATATCGATCTTAACTGCTCCTGATGACCGGATGCATTGCGTCTAATCCCATGCTCTAGTGCGTAGGCTTCCAGCGTCTTCAGGTTCGCTTCTCCTGACACAATCTCAAGCCCAATCCCTTCCTTGAAGCTTGCGTAGCGCTTATCCATGATTTGTTCAAATACGCGCTCCTTCAATAGCTTCGCAGCTACCTTCAAGCCTTTCGCATAAGCATCCATTCCCGCAATATGAGCAAGGAACAGATCTTCTTTCTCAAATGAACCTCGGCGCACCTTGGCATCAAAGTTAATGCCGCCTTGATGAAGCCCTCCATTTCTCAACACTTCAAGCATCGTTAGCGTGGTGCTGTACAGATCTGTTGGGAACTCATCCGTATCCCAGCCGAGCAGCAGGTCGCCCTGATTGGCATCGAGTGAGCCAAGCACCCCATGAATGCGTGCATAATGCAGCTCATGCTCAAACGTATGCTGAGCAAGCGTTGCGTGATTGGCTTCCAAATTCAGCTTAAAGTGCTCCAGCAGTTCATATTTTTGCAAAAAGGCTACTGCTGAGGCTGCATCAAAGTCATACTGGTGCTTCATCGGCTCCTTCGGCTTAGGCTCAATCAGGAACTGCGCCTCAAAGCCGATCTCCTTCGCATAATCCACCGCCATATGGAATAAGCGAGCCATATTGTCCAATTCCAGCTCCATATTCGTATTGAGCAGCGTCTCATACCCTTCACGCCCGCCCCAGAATACATAGTTGAGAGCTCCGAGCTCCTTCCCAACCTCAAGCCCTTTTTTCACCTGTGCGGCTGCATAAGCGAACACATCCGCATTGCAAGTCGTGGCTGCGCCGTGCACATATCGCGGATGGGAAAACATATTCTGCGTGTTCCACAGCAGCTTGCGTCCGGTTGAGGCCATATATTCCTTCATCATGCTGACAATAACATCGATGTTGCGATTCGTCTCGCGAAGCGTTGCTCCTTCCGGCGCAATATCTCGATCGTGGAAGCAGAAGTACTTCAAGCCAAGCTTCTCCATCAGTTCGAAGGCCGCCTCCACGCGGGCCTTGGCCAGATCCATGCCGTCATAGCCACGGAAAGGACGCTCCATCACATCATCGCCAAATGGGTCACTTCCGCCATAGGTTAAGGTGTGCCAATACGCCATCGCAAACCGAAGATGCTCCTCCATTGTCTTGCCAAGCACGATTTCCTTAGGATTGTATTGCTTAAACGCGAACGGATTTTTGGAATATGCCCCTTCATATGTAACTTTGGCAACGCTATCAAAATAAGCCATCATGATGCCTCCCTGATCTAAATTATGATCATACTAGCACAATCCGACCAACTTTGTCTATCCAATAAACTAAGTACTTTGCAAAGCTTTTTCCATCTCTAGCACTCGCTTTCATCTAAATAAGCATTTCTTGCACATTTCCTCATTTCTAACTAGACTAGAGAGAGCAAATTCTTTATTTACCTCCTAAACAAAGATGAGATAGGAAGATGGTCGTGAGTATAACTGGAGATCAAGCATTAGTCAAAAAAATAAATATGTCGCTTGCCCTTGAGACGATTCGGGTTCATGCCCCTGTATCTCGTGCACAAGTTGCGGAGCTGACTGGCCTTAATAAGGCAACCGTCTCGAATCTAGTCAGCGATCTCTTGGAGCAGCAGCTCGTCACAGAGATCGGTCCAGGCCAGTCCAGCGGAGGCCGCAAGCCGCTGCTGCTGCTGTTCAACCGCCACGCAGGACACTCGATCGGCATTCATCTGGATGTGCATTCCTTCTCCATCGCACTATGCGATCTTTCCGGGCAGATCCTTTTCGAGAAGCTCAACTTGCGTCTGCTTCATTCGGACCCCGTACAAGTTACGGAGCAGCTAAGCAGCGTTATCCAAGAGCTCATTGATCTCGCACCAGCCTCTCCCTACGGGGTGATCGGAATCGGTGTTGGTGCTCCGGGCATGGTGGATGAGCAGGGCTGCGTATTGTTTGCACCCAACCTTGGGTGGGAGCAGATTCCATTGAGACAATGGCTTCAGGATCGCTTCACTCACATCCCTGTGCTTGTGGATAATGAAGCCAATGCAGGCGCCATTGGCGAATATGAATACGGAGCAGGCAAGCATGTCCAGCATCTTATCTATGTAAGCGCGGGGGCAGGCATCGGAACAGGCATCATGACCCGCGGCGAGATCTTCCGCGGAGCAATGGGTTACTCCGGTGAGCTTGGTCATATGACCATTGATGTTCATGGACGAAAATGCAGCTGCGGCAATCGCGGCTGCTGGGAGCTGTACGCTTCAGAGAAGGCTATCCTTGATCCGCAGAAGAGCCTTCCCTTTCATACTCTTTATGAAGCGATACAAGCGGCGGAGCGAGATGATGCCGATGCGCTCCATTTCCTTTATCAGCTAGGCGAATACTTGGGTATTGGCATTGCAAATCTTGTCAATGGTTTCAATCCGGATCTGATTATCATCGGCAATCAATTTGCCCATTTGGAACGATGGATCAAAGCCGCTGTCCTGCGGAGCGTGAAGCAGCGCGCGCTTCAATCTCATCAGCAAAACCTGAACATCGTATATGCCCCGCTTCAGCAGCGCTCTACACTGCTTGGTGCCGCTAACCAAGCCATACGATCGTTCGTCGGACGAGCAAAGGTGACGGTGTAACTGCGTAAGAGGTTCGCTTCGTCAAAAATAAAGCGCCTTGCCTTCTTTCTCTCCTGCTTGCGGGCAGTCAGAGAAAGCAGGCTTGACGCTGTCATCTATTCGACGCAAGCGTAACCGACTTGCGCATCGTGACCCACCTTCCCGCACCGCTATCGTACGGTGAAGGAATTAGAAGGTTGCATTCAGGGCGATAGGTATTGTCAGATCTTTAACTCCCCAAGCTTTATCAGCTCGACTACCGCTTGCGACCGACCCTTCACGTTTAATTTCTGCATCACATTCGTGATGTATTCTGTTAGGCATTCTGCCAAGCTTCACCTGAGCGATAGGTCAGATACACCTTGATCTGTCCATCTTCATTCACTTCGATGCGTTCAATCCAATGCTTGATGAATCGGGCCTCTTCATCTACAGAAGCATCTGACAGGACTGCTTGACTCAGCAGCTGCTCCAATCGTTCGCGCGCATGCTCCTCGATTGCTGATTGCTGCCAATCCTTGCCCTCAGCAGATTCAAGCTGCTCCCACTGCTGCTCACAGCGCTTAAGCTCCTGTTCGAATCGCTCCCGCTCATACTCATACTGCTTGGGATCGAGTTCACAATCGAGAAGCGATTTCTTAAGCCTATACAGCGCCTCGCGGTAGCGGCTGATCTTAAGCTGCAGCTGCTCCTGTTCCAGCATCTCGCTCGATGTGCTGTCGAAGCAATCCCGCTGCCGTTCGAGCAGCTCTTCAGCGCTTATAAGCTGCTGCATCATGGCCGCGAGCTGCTTGCGGATCTCCTGACAGAACGGCTCATAAGGCAGCCAATATGCATTGCTGCAGCCTGCTCTGCCTTGTCGTCTGCGCTTGGAGCAAACCAAATATCGATACTCGCTTCTGCCGCTGTTGCTGCCGCGCGACTTCACACTCACCATCGCTGAGCTGCACTCCTTGCATGTTATCAGCCCTGCAAAGACATTGACCTTATGGCGGACGCCGCCCCGTTTGCCGCCTCCCCGTTCAAGCCGCAGCTGCTGCGCCTTCTCGAATACTTTCACATCAATGATCGGCGGATGGGTGACTTCCTGCAGCGATTGCTCCCATAGTGTTCGTTCTCGCTGCACCAATTTCTTTTTGCGATGATGAAGATCTTCTAACTGATGAACCTTCACAATTTCATATTTGCTAAACCAGTTTTCCCCCGTATAGACCGCATTCTGCAGGATGCGCTGTATGGTTGTCACTCCCCAGCACCCGCGCTTCGGAGAAGGAATGCCCTGCTCATTCAAATGCTTTACAATCGCCTTTTCCCCGTACTGGTGCTCGGTGTAGAGGTCAAAGATCTCACGTACAATCTGCTGCTGCATGGGATCGGGATCAAGCGATTTGCGCCCGTTAATCTCAGTCTTCCGGTATCCATAAGGCGCAATGCTGCCTGTAAAATTGCCTTTGAGCCCTGATTGACGAAGCCCTCTTCTGGAGCTTAAGCTGATCAACTCGCTTTGCTTTTGATTCACTGCAGCGAAGATCTGAAACTTAAACTCATCATTGTCGAGATACGAGTCAAAGTTCTCGTCAATCGATATTAAGCGAATCGACAGCGAATCCACCAGCATTCGCTTGAGCATCAAGGAGTCCATCATATCCCGAGAAAATCGTGACAGTGAAGCAAAGATAACTGCCTTAAAGTCCCCCTCCTTCGCATGCGCCATCAGCTGCTTGATGGCAAGACGATCGACGATGCTCGTTCCTGTATCCCGATCCTCGAACACCAGTTCATCCGGCTGCCTGAAGCCAAGCAGCCTTGCTTTCTCGCGGCAAATGCCAAGCTGATGCTCAGGGCTGTCGCGCTGACTCTCCTTCGTTGTGCTGACTCGGACGTATACTGCTGCATCGATAAGCTGCTCCGCTTGTTTCATACGCATACGCCTCCCTCGTTGAAGCATATAGGACTGCCGCAGACTGTGCTTCTCTTATTTGCTCTTACTTTGATCTTACTTGCTCACTTTGCTGTTCCTTACTCCCCTTACTGCCTTCGCCTCATGCACCGCTCGCTTCACGATTGTTCTTGCTAACGAATCCAACAGCACTTTGGGGTCTTTCATACCCTGATGATAATGAATCGTAAAGCTCTGATTCTTCTTCACTCAGCATCCCTCCTTGGTTGTTACTACAACCTATTCGAAGAGAAGCTTGGTCTATGATTCATGTGCACACGCAAAAAAAGACCCTAGCGGCCACTGCGATGAAGTGGTCGTTAAGGTCCTCGTTTACATATGATGATCTGCTGATTTGAAGTTGCGCCCACAGCCTCACATGAAACACCCTTGTAGTAGGCGACTGCTTCAATGAATCGCCATCTGATACAGCAATAGCTGCTCGTGGCTTTACAAAAAAGCTTAGCTCAACCTCTATCCGCCTTGTATCTTAGATGGAGGAAGCCGAGCCGCTTTCTTCATTATAATAGTAAACATCCTCCGTGACTGAGCCTTTCCATGGCGTCCACCATTTGCTATCCAGATGAACCACGATAAGCAGGGTCTCTTCGCCGATATGCTGAATCGCTTGGTACATATGATTTGACTTATAGCACTCATGCACATCCTCGCGGCTGTCGTACACCTGTACGATCTTGCGATAAATATGCTTAGCACTTTTGATGGAAGTGACCGGAGAATGCGGATACGAGTCACACAAAGTTAGATTTTTGAATTTCTTCGGCTTCATGCTGATCCCCCTTAACTTTGTTCCTCCATCGATCAGATATACTTCTCGATCTTGACGCCTTTCAGCTCTAGCCAGCCAATCAAGAAGGAGAAGCCATCCATCGACAACTGTACGCTCTCCTTCTTGTCGTCACCTGTCACCATGTCGATGCGAATCGTTCCATCAAATTCGTTATAAATGACGGAGTAGTTTACATCTACATTATCAAGCTGGTCATTCCATTTGCACATAATGCTGCTTTCAATATTTCTCATCTTTTTGCGCTTCAAATCAAGCTCATGCTCCTGAGCGCTCCGTGTCTGATGGCTGGCGAGCGTTCCTTCTTGCTCCAACATAGACTGTCCTGACGCTGTCATGGTTATCTCCTCCGCTTCATGTGCGTTCTTTACTTGCTCTAAACGGCTCTTCTGCGCTAACCCTGATGCGTACTGGTTGTCCTGCCGATCCCGCCAAGCTTCCTCGTCCCTTACATTTGAAGCATGAAATGTCGTTGTACCGTTAGCTGCGGCTGCCGCAGACTGTGCGATGGCCGCAAGAGGCTCCGCTGCAGCCCCTTGTAAGTCCTCAGATTGTGGTCGAAGCCCCCTCTGATCATCCAAGCGCCAATGATCACGAGCATTCCCCTGGTCAAGATCCCTCTCTGCTTCTCCATAAGCAGAGCTTGGCGTATGAGCTGCAGCATTCACTGGATTCGCATTGCTCTGTTCACACTGTGCGCCCCAGCCTCCCTTTGCTTGCTCTGGCCTGCTATCTGGACGGGACATGAAGGACTCCGTCATCGACTGCTCGTGACCATAGCGGTGCTCATCATAATCGGCAGGTTCTCCTGCTTCGTATAAATTGCGTTTATTTTCCCCTGTATAAAAGGAAGCCTCTTCTCTCCCATTCTCAAGCTGACGATCCAGCGGATCTGTCGATATCGCAAGCGGCTGCTCCATGCCATCCTTGACTTCTACAGAAGCCAGCAGCTGCTCCAATTCGGCTGTTGTAAGCGGTTGAGACCAATCCTCTGCCCGCATGGTAAGGGTCTCCTCCTGCGCAGTCAGCTCTCCTCGCTGACCGCTCTCATATATCCCCTTGCCAAATGCATACTCATTAGCTTGCAGCTCCACATTACGCTTCTCGTCCCGCTCCTCGGCTTGAGCTTGCTTCGCGTCACGCTGCAATAAAGATCCGAACTCCTCATCTTCCCTTGTTGACGATATCGCGGAACGGCTTTTTTCTGCTCGCTCAATCGCTTCTGAACCTTCATTGCTGTCCGTAAGCGCTCTCCCTGCATCTGAATATGCCCCTGATCCCGTGTGCTTTACCTCCTTGGAGCCTTCGTCATTGGATAAAGCCATTGCCTCTCCGCTCGGCGCCTGTACAGACACTTCAGTATGTAATGGATTCTGCTGATCAGATGAATCAGCAGAATACGCCTTCCCCTGCGGCTCAAGAGGCAGATGAAACGGTGTTGGACGTGCCAGCTCCTGCTTCTGCTCCCTCGCTTGCTCTTGCTTCTGATTCTTCTCTTGCTTCGTCTCCGTCTTCTGCTCCTGTAATGCGGGTCTGCTAACATAAGAAGGATCTTCTTGTGCCACAGACACAGCTTGCTCTGCTTCTCGCGCTGCACGTTCCAATGCTTCCCGCTTCTCTAGGGCCTGCTGCTGTTCAAGCGCAGCTCTCTCCATTGCCGCTTCTTTCTCCTCTTGCTCCTTCTTCGTGAGCTCCTGCGCATTGCGAATCAATGGCATGACCTCTTCGATCACTTCATTGACACGCTCTGGCTCAAACGGCTTCATCACATACTGATTCGCGCCTGCCTTCAACGCCTTCGAGATCAAATCCCGCTGGCTCATGGCTGAGCAAATCAGAATAACCGAATGAGGGTTGATTCCGCGAATTTCCTTCAATGCTGTAATACCATCCATTTCAGGCATGGTGATATCCATGATGACGAGGTCTGGCCTTAATTCACGATACAGATCTACACCGATTCGTCCATTCTCTGCTTGTCCTACAACCTCATAGCCGGACTTGGTTAAAATATCGGTTAGCATGAGACGCAAAAACTTGGTATCATCAACGATTAAAATGCGAAGTGACATCGCAGATTCACCCTCCCTCTTATGGTTCTGTTGGCACATTCACGGGATTGATCGATCGAACGGGAACCTTCTTCCCGCTTGGCGCAGGGAACGTTCCTGGAGGAAGCTGCTCTTCTATGCCATAGAATTGCGGTGCGTAGAAGACCGTTATCGATAAAGAATACGTATTTTTACTGTCATCAAAGGTTATCGAATCCACCTTCACAACCCGCTCCATCGCCTCCACCGATTTCAGAAAGCTGTTGAATTTCACATAGCTTGGAGACTCCACTTCCAGATTGACAGATAACTTATACACGTCCAGGGATAGCGGAACAGCTGCTGGAGCCTGCTCTCCCGCCTCTGCTGTTGAAGCAGCTCCCTCTGCTCCATCATCCTTCGTCCCATCCGTTGGCGCTTCGGCTGCAGCAGGCGCCGCTGCCCGTCCAGCACCTGCTCCTGCTGTATTGGCATCTCCTTTTGCTATTGGCACAGCCTGAAGCAATTCTTCGGTATTGGACAGCGTAGATGTAAAGGAGTAGTTCGTAATAACGCTGCTTGTATCCTGTTCTCGCTTGCGAAGCTCCATGATAAGCAGGTCCGAGAAGGATTCAACCGGCACCTTCTTCTGCAGCTCTACTAGGTCCGCTTCACTTTGCTTTGAGAGCTGCGTTTGCGCTTGCAGGGTCTCTAGCATCTTTTGATTCAGCTTGATCTTGTCCTTTTCCTGAGCAATCGTCTGCTTGATCGGCTGTATGCCGTAAACATAGTACAGGGCCAATCCGCTTATGATTACAATAGAGGCCGCGATCAGAGCAATGAGCCGCAGCTGCTTGGCATTCATCATGAGCCATCCGCTCCTCTCAGCTTGAATGCTTCCCGGTCCACTTCTATGAGGAATTGTCCCTCATATTGACCTGGGCCTGCCGTCTCACCCTTTTGCTTCACGAGTGAACGTATCTCCGCCGTTACAACCCACTCCGCATAAGTTAAATGGTGGACATATTGCGCAGCCTCAGCCGAATTGTCGAATTTGGCCGCAATATTAATCACACCTGGTTCTACATAAGCGTAGGATTTGAAAAAGCCATTCGCAGGCAGCAGCGACGAAAGCTGATCAATAATGCTGCCCGTATTTAGCGGCAGCATCTCCACGGACTCCACAATCTGTGCATACTGATCGACAATCGATGCACTGACGCCCTGCAGCAGCTTCGCAGATACCACTTCAATCTGCTTCTCCAATTGCTTCGACTCCTGCTGCACTCTTTGCTCTTCTTGACTCAGCACATAATGGGTAATGAATAAGCCGACGGAGCCAAGCAGCACAACCGCCGCCAATACGATGACCGACACGAAGAAAAAGAAGCTTCGTTCTTCCCGCTGCGGCAGCAGGTTAATTTCACTCAGCATTACACTCCCCCCTTGAGGGCGAGGCCTAAAGCGAGATAATACTTCGGCTCAATCAAATCCTTCGCCTGTGTCTCGAACAGCTCCTTCGAGAACGTAAACGGCAGCTTGCCGAAGCTCTCTTGCATCGCAAGCGCAAGATCATCTAAATACGGATAATCGCCGGTTAAAATGATTTTATCGATCTCATCCTCATGATGATGAGTCACGGAACGATAGAAGCCAATGACCCGCTGAATCTCACTAATCATGACGTTGATTTCATACGTAAGGTAGCTCTCATCCCCTGTCCATACGGGAGTTAAGACACCACGCTTGTTCAATTGGCTCTCCCAGTTGTCAATGGACAGGTTCATCTTGAACTGCCGCAGCAGCATAACCTTATGCTTGTGAATAATGCTTACCATGACCGATTGAAGATCGAATTGGATCGACAGAAGCGGAGCCTCTGCTTGAAGTTCAAGCTCCAGCTTGTCATTCGACTTATAGTACAGTCGATAGATGGCTAAGGCCGAGATGTCTGCTGCCACAGGCTTCAGCCCGACGCTTGAGAGCAGCTGCGCGTATTCCTTGACGACCTGCTCCGGCGCGGCAAAGAGCAAGATCTCATGCTTGTCCTCGTGCCGTTCAAGATAATCGATATCAAAGACCGGATCTTCGAACGGAAGATGAATGCTTGTGCCTAGCTCCAGGTACAGATAGCCCTTAATCTCCTCATCTGGAATATCCGATGGTATTTCCAGCTTGCGCACGATGACGACGGAATCAGGGACGATAAACTGGACCTCCCGATCCCTGAGCTTCCATTTTTGAACATGTTCCTTAAGCATTGCCCTCAGCCGCTCTGGATCTGCGATTCGCCCCTCTTGCACAATGCCGGAGGGAAGGTAGACCTCGCCGAAGGAGGTCGCTCCGTAGAGGCTTGGTTTCTTGGCATCCACGTACCGAATGACATGATCCTTGATTACAAGGCTGACCATTTTCTTTTTAGGGATTTTGCGGTCAGCTGACTTGGCTCCTGTGCTGCCTCGGTCCTGGCGAATTCGATTCCGTACTCCTGCCTTAACAGCTCTCATCTTCTCACCCCCATAACGTTACAGTAACTGAAAATACCATGACAGCAGCCTATCCCCCCATAAATAAGCGGCTATTGTGCCGAGCGCAATCGCTGGACCGAACGGCATCGGCTCTCCCCGCTTTACCTTGCCGAACAGCATGCCGAGCAGACCGATGATCGTTCCAAAGCACGCGGAAAATAAAAAAGCGAGCAGAACGCACTTCCAGCCTAATGCCAGACCAAGCACGCCAAAGAGCTTGATATCGCCGCCGCCCATGCCATTTTTGCTGACAAGCGCGATGAGAAGCAGCAGGGTGAAGCCCGCCACCGCTCCAAGCGGCATGTTCCACCAAGGTCCTGCGGGAATAACCAGCCGTAACGCAACAAACAAGATCGCAAATACAAGCAGGATCTTGTCTGGAATAAGCATATAGCGGAGATCCGTAATGCAAATGAGAATAAGCAGCGAGATTAAGGTCCATACGACGAAGACCTCAGGCTGCCACCCGATCAGGATCGGCATCGCGACGAACAAAGCCGCTGTCCCGATCTCCGTAAGCGGATACAGGATAGAGATAGATGTACCGCAGCCTTTGCAGGTCCCTTTTTGCACAAGGTAAGAAAAAAAAGGGACCAGCTCGCCTGCCCCTAATGTCCGTTGACATGTCGTGCAATGCGAGCGTGGCCGAATAATCGATTCTCCAACCGGAACACGTAAACCTACCACATTGTAGAAGGAGCCGAGCACAAGGCCAGCTATTGCAGCATAGATGAAGTAGAGCGTGGTCATGGTTTAGCCTCCTGTGAAATTGGGTTTAATACTAGAAGAGAACCGCCATTACTCACTTCTCTCTATTAACTTACTGCGTCCCTCTTCACATTTGCCTCAGGAGTTAAAGTAATAATTCCGTTTGTTCCGTTTGTAATTAATACCTGATAGGTAAGAGCTCCTGTGGCTCCTGCCGTAATAACAACCTGTGAAGCGGTGCTATCGTAAGTACCACCGTGTGGGTCACGAATAACTTCAATATAACCCTTAGTGATTAACCAATCTAGCGTAACTGTCGATGATGATCCTGGATTAGGTCTAATAGTAGCATCGCCAGCCACAGCAATTTTAGCTGAACTAATCATTTGCATTGCATTCGCAGCATGCGCATCCTTCTTGCTGTTCTCAATAATTCCGCCAATCGCAGGAATCGCGATTGCTGCAATGATGCCGAGAATAACCACGACGGCGAGCAGCTCGATCAGGGTTAAACCCTTTTCATTTTTGACCTTCTTCATGACCAATTGTCCCATCTGTTTGTTTCCTCCCTTTGAACATCTAAATAATTTATTATAGTGATGCACTATAACCTACTTCACGTGGTTGAAGATATCGAACATCGGCACGATGATCGAGAGCACGATAAGGCCCACAATGCCCGCAAGCATAATGATCATAATCGGCTCAATCAACCCTTTTAACGCATCCGCAGTGGAATCCACTTCCTTCTCATAGAAGTCCGCGATCTTCTCGAGCATAAAGTCAAGCGAACCTGACTGCTCTCCGATCGCGATCATCTGTGTAACAAGCGGAGGAAAGATCCAGTGCTCCTTCATCGGACCAGACAGCGTCTTGCCGTCCTGCAGAGAAACTCGCGATTCCTTCAGCACGCGGGACATGACCTCATTCATGACGACCTTCTCGACGATGTTAAGCGCATCAAGAATCGGAACCGAACTCTTGAACAAGGAGCTTAGCGTACGCGTCATCCTTGCGATCATCGACTTCTGAACCAGCTTGCCGAAGATCGGGACCCGCAGAATGGCATGATCCAGATAATATTTGCTCGTAGGATTACGCCTCACTGCGATAATGCCTATTACATTGCCTATGAGAAGCAAAATAATGAGCCACCAGAAGGCTTGCATCCAATCACTGATAGCAAGCACCATCTTCGTAATCCACGGCAGCTCCGCTCCAAATTGCATGAACATGGAGGCAAACGTCGGCACGATGTTGGTTAACAAGAAGATGACGACGCCAATCGCTACGATCGTAATCGCAATCGGATACGTTAGGGCTGACTTTACTTTTTGGACTGTGTAATGCTGCTTCTCAAAGTAAGTCGCCAGTCGATCCAGCGTCTCATCCAAATCCCCTGAAGCCTCGCCTGCCTGCACCAAGTTTATGAACATGGGCGGGAAGATCTTGGGGTGCTCCCTAGCCGCCACTGAGATAGGCTTGCCGGAGCGAATCTGCTCTTCCACCTGAAGCAGCGCCTTCTTCAGCGCCTTGCTTGCGGTCTGCTGGCCAAGTATTCGTGTAGCCTCCGCTACTGAGACCCCAGCTTCAATAAGGGTGGAGAACTGTCTGAGATATATGACAAAGTCCTGTGTCTTCACCGGACTGCCAATGGAAATGTCCTGATTGAGAAAGCTTGTCTCGATCTCGACGATGTCTGAGACCGCAATTCCTTTTTCTCGAAGCGCAATGACGACTTCCTTGCGCGTGGCTCCCGTCACCTTGCCCTTGCGCGCCTTGCCAAGCCGGTCCCGACCAACATATTCAAACTGAGCCATCAACTCATCTCCCTAAAGTATGGTGCGGCTACCTCGCGTGTAATGATCTTCTTGTCGATCAGCTCATTCATGGACATCTCAAGCGTATGCATGCCGAGCGACTTGCTTGTCTGCATGAAGTTGAAGATCTGATGCACCTTCTCGTTGCGGATGAGATTCGCGACAGCGTGATTATTGATGAGAAGTTCGGTCGCGACTCGTCTGGCGCGATTGTCTGCGGTTGGGAACAGCCGCTGCGAGAGAATCGCAATCAGCACTGATGCCAGCTGAATACGAATTTGGCCCTGCTGATTCGCAGGAAAGACGTCCAGTATCCGGTCAATCGTAGCCGGTGCATTAGGTGTATGCAGCGTTCCAAATACAAGATGTCCTGTCTCTGCCGCTGTAATGGCTATCGAAATGGTCTCCAGATCCCGAAGCTCGCCGACCAGAATAACGTCCGGGTCCTGACGCAAGGCAGCACGCAGCCCGTTCGCGAAGCTAAGGGAATCATGGCCAATCTCGCGCTGGTTAATGACTGAAAAGTGATTCTGGTGCAAATACTCGATCGGGTCTTCAAGTGTGATGACATGCTTGCGCATCTTCTTGTTCATATAATTGATAAGCGATGCCAATGTCGTTGACTTTCCGCTACCCGTCGGCCCTGTAACGAGAATCAGCCCTTGCGCCTTCGTGCACAGCTGCTGCAGCGTTTCCGGCACATGAAGGGAATCAAGCTCCGGAATCCTGGTTGGGATTAGGCGCAGGGCAATCCCGATATTGGACCGCTGATGGTACACATTGACGCGGAACCGTGTAAGCTCCTTGATGCCAAAGGAAAAGTCCAGCTCCCGCTTCTCTAGCAGCGTCTCCCACTGTTCCTTCGTCATAATGCTTTTAGCCATCCTGACCGTATCCTCAGGTGTAAGCAGCTCTTCTCCATGCTGCTTCAGATCACCATTAATCCGAATCATGGGAGGAACACCAACGGTCAGATGCACGTCCGATGCCTTCTGCTCAAATGCCATATGAAGGATCTGGTCCAAACGCTCCATCGTTTCCCCTCCTAGTCATCGATTGCGACTCGCAGCACTTCCTCCGTCGTCGTGTATCCTTCCTTGACTTTCATAAGGCCATCATCGATCAAAAAGATGGTGCCTTTGCCGATGGCCGCCTGCTTGATCTGCTCGATCGAACGATTGTCCATGATCATGCGGCGGATCTCCTCATCGATGACCAATATTTCATGAACCGCAATGCGGCCTTTATAGCCGGTCATATTGCAGGTTCCGCAGCCTTTGCCCCGCGCAACCACCTCAAGCGTCATGCCGCGCTTCGCGAAGATCTCGCGCTCGCGCTCAGTCGGCGCATCCATCTGCTTGCACTCTTGACATATGCGGCGAACGAGACGCTGCGCTACGATGCCCGATAGTGACGCCGCCACCAGAAACGGCTCTATTCCCATATCCGTCAAGCGCGTTATCGTACTAATCGAGTCATTGGTATGTATGGTGCTCAGCACCAAGTGCCCTGTTAGTGAAGCCCGGACTGCGATCTCGGCCGTCTCTGTATCTCGTATTTCCCCCACCATGACAATATTGGGGTCTTGTCTCAGAATAGCCCGCAGCCCTTTGGCGAACGTCATGCCCGTGCTCGTGTTCACCTGCACCTGATTAATGCCTTCAAGCCGATACTCTACAGGGTCCTCAACCGTAATGATGTTGACCTCTGGCGAATTCAGTTGATTGAGCGCGGAATAGAGCGTCGATGACTTCCCTGATCCGGTAGGACCCGTAATAAGAACAATGCCAGTCGGCTTCTCGATCATGTCGATGAATCGATCATAGTTAACGGGGTGAAAGTTCATCCGCTTTAAGTCAATGGCCGAACTGCCCAAGTCCAATATCCGCATAACGACTTTCTCGCCATATACGGTAGGCAGTGTCGAGACACGCAGGTCAATCGGGTTGCCGTCCAATATAATCTTGATGCGTCCGTCCTGCGGAATTCGAAACTCTGTAATGTTCAGGTTCGAAATGATCTTAATGCGCGCCACAAGCATGCTGAGCATGTTGCGAGGGAATTTGCGCTCCGTTCTAAGGATGCCGTCCACTCGGTAGCGAACGACAACGTCCCCTTCTCTAGGGTCAATATGAATATCGCTCGCCCTTTGCTGGTAAGCAGCAAGAATCAGCTGATTTACGAGCTTGACGATTGGCGAATCCTCATCTGTAACGGTATCCTCTTCTTTGCCTTTTCCTTTTTTCAAATCCTCGCCAATCAGGTCTTCCATGTTCTCAACAAGGCTGTAATACTTATTAATCGCTTTATGAATATCTTCTTTGGTCGAGATCGAGACCTCAATCTGGAAGCCTGTGGACAAGCGCAGGTCATCAATCGCATAAAAGTCCATCGGGTCCGCCATCGCAACATACAGCTTGTTGCCTTCCTTCTTCAGCGGAATACACTTGTTGCGCTCAGCGATTTCTTTAGGTATGACGCTTAGCAGCTTCGTGTCTATCGGATATTTGAATAAGCTGACATGAGGAATGCCCAACTGGAATTCAAGAACCTCGATCAAGCGCTGCTCGGTAATGAAGCCAAGCTGCATAATCGTCTCGCCAAGTCGTTGATTCGGCTTCTTCTCCTTCAGGGCAAGCTGCAGTTGGTCTTCTGTAATGAGTCCATGCTCTACTAACAAATCTCCAATTCGTTTGCGAGATTTATTGATCATTTCATCACCCATATCCGCTTATGATGGTTAACGTCTGTGATTCAAGGTGCCGCCTTGTATGCTATGGCTGTAAAAGTCGTCGAGCTGTCGTCTTTGATAGGATTGCTTCGAAGCTGCATATTAAGCAATGTTAGATCTGAGGCAACTTCAAAGCTCTGATTGTCTAGATCGCTTGCAATGATATAAGTCAATCGAGTACTGTCATTCTTTTTGAAGGTTAAATGGTAGGTTATTGTGCGTGAAGGTCGTGATGTCAATAATGGCACGGTCTGAAAGGTGCCGCCTTGCTCATAAGTATGTTGAATCGTATTTTTCGTTGAACTTGTGCATATGTATTCATACCCTGCAACCGGGGTCGTTGGGCAGGCACCTAGCAAGTTGATTTCTCCCGCATATCGAAGCTTGTCTGTAACAAGCGTCGAGGCTAGACGTACTTGATCCTGAAGCTCGCTTTGCTCATCTGCCCGTTGAAAAGATTGAATGCCGAAGGAGTAGGCCATAAAGGCTAAGGCTAAAAAGATCATGAGTAAGCTCATTGATGCCAGCAGCTCAATAAGCGTTACTCCCCGCTCATCAAGTCTTTTCCGTTTCATGATCTCTCCTCCTCATCCATTCTACTTATATATTTAAGCGCATTAACTTATTAGGACGACGTTACTTTCCAGTACGAGCTTGTATTGTGCGGCTTGTTGCTGCTATCCGCTACATGGGGCACTAGGCAAATATAGTTCACATTGTTGTGACGAACTTTATCATGCAGGGTATAAGAGGTGCCGCTTGTCCATGCTGGCGGTGTTGGAATAAAGAGCGTAATATTGCTGCTAGCTGTACCATCGATAAGCGCATTAACTTCTTCGCCTGAGATCGTAATGCTGCCTGAGCCGGAAGCATTCGGCAAGTTCAAGTTAACCGCCGTACCGCTGCTGGACTGCTCTACTAGACTTCGCGTAATATGCATCTTCTCACTGCGATCTCCCATCTTCGTAATGGACTTGTACCCATTGAGAAAGATGCCAATGACAAGGGCTGACATCAACGCCAGTAGAACAAAGGCAGCCAACACTTCAAGCAAGGTGAATCCTCGTTCTGATTGCAACTGTTTCAGCACGATCCCTCCCTACGTCCCGCTCCAATGGTGTCGCACATATCTTCTGGTTGCTTTGATCAGATTGGCGAAATCAGGATCATAATTGATAGTAATACTTCCTGTAAGTTCTGTAATATCTCCAATTACCATTGCTCCTTTTTGGATTATTAAGGAGCCTTTTACTTTAGAGTAATTAACACTAGGGGCGAATATCAATACCCCTTGCAGAGTACTGCTCCCTCGCAAATTAAGTGATGACTTCACATGAAGTATGATCTTCTTTTCAGTGGAATTTTTGATTAAGAAGTTAGTTAGATCAAGCTCATCCATGTATATATGTACTATGCCATTTCCTGGTCCCGAGACTTTGATTTCCAATTCTCCCTTAATCAATTCTCCAACCTTCTCGCCAACTACATTCTTGAAGACAATGTGCATCTCACGATGATCAGGAACGACAATATTGAAAGATTGGGAACCCGCAACTTCAATCGAATCATACCGGCCCGATTTGTTAATCGTCATGCCGCTGCTGAATCCAAGCACAGGCCATGCACTGACATCAGGCGAAGGCAATGGACTCGGAAATTCTACGGATGAAGAAGGTTCTTTTTTGCCGCCTCCAGAGAAATGAATTGCAGGGATGTCATTGATATTGTTCTTGGCTGCAACATTTCCACCGTTATTAATAACAATCGAAGCATTTGTATTGATATTATTTCCTGAAAGGATTGCATGAGTCATCGTCTCTGCAGGAGCATCCATGGCAAGCGTGAGCGCGGTCTGGTTGTGAACACCGTCTACTTCTCCGACGGATAGAATCTTTACTTCATCTGTGCTTGAGTCTTTGGTTAAGGTAGCGCTAAAGCTTCCAGCGCCAAAAGGTATGTCTTTGAGATAATTGTCGTTGAGGTCGGTAATGGAGGCCGAATCTAAGGTGATTGGATTAAAACGTTCAATAATGTGTGAAGCTACAGCATCTGCGCCTGATTTGGCGATATAGAAGGCTTGCTCTCGCTTCTCTTGCTGCATCGTGCGGGTTGCTTGATTAAGGCTCACGCCTAGTAAGGTAATGCCTAATAGCGTCAGAGCCGTCGCGAATATCAACACCATAGGCAGTGCGAAACCACGTTCATCTTTTAGCATTGGGACTCCCTCATCTACAGCTATTGTGCAATTGACCATATATATCAGCTATGGTTACCGCGATTATAGCAGACAAATCTTAGAAGTGAAATACGAAAAATATTATTTTGTTATTTTATGACTGAAAAGGCATATAAATCTCGCTTCCATTCGTCACATTTTAGACAAAATTAGGTCTTGAAATAATTGTGAACTTGTCTCTTGTGCGACTTTTAGCTATAAAATAGACAGTTTGTCCCTTATCACTTGCTTAAAGCTGAGCTGACTTTGCATGCAGCAAGCTGCATTTTTGTATGGATCTGCTTTTTCAAACCCCATCACATTCGAGATATGATTGCGCACAGTTTTTTCACTGATGAAGAGTTGCTGTGCGATGTCGCGGGTCGTCTTGTCTTGAACCAATAGTTCAAAAACCTCACGCTCACGGTTAGTCAACAGGAATTTGCTTTTATGATCGCTACCCTTCAAGTGTCACCCCTCCTTGCCCAAGTTTTTGTTATATAACAAGGTTAAGGGATACAGTCAAAGTTATACTATGACAGGCGCATGCACTTGGTGCGATTCATCAGAAAAATAGGCTAGCGCACCTGTCTTGACATCCGTATCGAACTCGGCGCAAAGAATTCAGGTAATCTAGCCTAATGTTAACTGTAACAAATTATCTGTTCATTGGTGCTGTTTGATTAGCAGCATTAGTAGGGAATAAGCGGTTAATCATCTCTTGAAACTCTGTATTCAGACCTTGCAAAGGACGACCTTGACGTACATGGTCCGCATATTCGTTCATGCGATCCACAAAGTTGGCATCAGCAGATACATAGCAGTTTTTAATGCTTGGGTCCGCCTTTTTAACGATATCCGCAATCTGTGACTTCAGGTTTGCGGGCAGATTATCGGATTTCGTCTTCGTATTGTACGAGTTCAAATACGTACGGTCCGGACCTGCATATTTCATCTTCGTATTCATTTTCGATTCTGTTGAAACCGCAACATAAGCGTTGTTATCGGTAATCATCACATTTGCTGTATCGACGCCGTTGATCTTGGAAATACGATCAGCGATCTTCTGACTAAGCTGCATATTGCCAGTCATCATGCCATTGCGATCCGTACTGTTCGCATTGTAGTTGTTCATGCCATTGCGATTCATTCCATTATTGTTCATTCCCATGCTGTTGTCGGTATTGAATCCATAGCGCCCTACCGGATAACGATTGTTCATTAGATCGCGATCCTGCATCGAATAAATGCCTCGATCATTGACATTATAAGTACCATAATTACCCGTACCATACATGGTGCTTCCAGGACGATTCAAACGTCCATCATTGGTTACGTTGTTGGTACGCACACCTTTTGCAGTCATATCCTTATTCCCACAACCAGCGAACATCGATGACATCATGAGTGCAGCAGAAAGTACAAGAATTGCGGATTTGATCTTCATAATGGCCTCCTTCAAGGGATCAAGATTGTCATAACTTCATCCTTTAGAATGCTCGGGGCCTATAGTTCTTATCCTTCATCATCCTTCCTCTCCAAGCACCTTCCTCCTAATCGACTTTAATACTCGCTGGCAGCGAACTGGAATGAAGGTGCGATAACAAACGGCTTTTCTGCATCTATAAGAAAATAAGCATAAAAAGCTCCCCTGTCGCAGAACCTAAACTAGGCATTGAACAGGAGAGCATCCTATTTATAACAACCATTTCAATTTAGGTTTCCTGTAAGGTCCAAGGCTCTACTTCAGGCTGTGGAAGCTGAAGAGCCCTAATACGATCCTTGCCTGCGTCAGACAGACCTACCGCCCACTTGGTGAAAAATAAGGTCAGGTCCTCCCCGGCAAGTCGTGACGCCATCACGGCAAACGCATCGATCTGCTCTTGATTGGTCCTTGGCAGATCTTCCTTAGGCAACTCACGATATGCAGTAAATATCGACGTATATAGTTCCCAGCCATAGGCAAGCTGGAGCTGTTTGAACAGCACCAAGCGATCATAATGATCGATCTTGCCGTAGCGTTTGTCCGGGTCTTCACTATTCAGAAACTCAAACGCCCGTTCATAGTAGGTCTTGCCATTCTTCTCCTTCAGCAGCTCAGATGGATTGCCGAATTGCTCCTGTATATAGAGGGAGAAGATATTGACTGTCACTTCCCCAACATCGCCCCATGTCCATGCGCTTTGCTGATATTCATGGCCAAGCTCATGCCAATACCCCCATGCCTTTGTGGTGACATATTCAAGGTTCACGAGATCCTTGCCAGCTCCAAATGGCATGAAGCGCCCCCGAGGTGATCTGGCGGTCCACCACATAGTAGCGCGGATATCGATCAGCCATATGAGGCAGTGGTGCATTCATTGATTGTCCTGACAAGCGGTCTGCGTCATTCACAATCTTATCCCAAGTCTTCATCAGTTCCTCAGGATTGGTGACCTCACGAATAAACTCGGATGGGACATTAAGCACAACACGCTCACTTTTTAATTCAGCGATCGGTGTCATCGGATCTGCTCTCATCGCATCCCACTGTTCTTGCGTCGTCTTGCCGAGCTCATAATAAGGTGCCTGCACAGCGCCGCTGATGGTAATGTTGACCTTCGATCCAGCAGCGGGCTTCATCGGGATGAGATAAATCATGCCACCATAAGGACTGCTTACTTGAGTGGTTCCTTGGTTCAGCTTCTTGAAATGAGTCAGCAAAGGAACTCGACTCCATGTCTTCGCTCCACGCAAATCATCGTCCTGAGACCCAATTTGCACGGAAACATGCCCTGCGCCCTGTGGCACTTCTAACGTAATCGTCTTGCCAGGAGGAGCATATAGCCCTGTACTGACCCAGTTCTTGTTGGGGAGTCGCAGCGAGTAATTCATGTCATATGGAAAGTCCAGCTCCACCTCCACCGTACGGCCCATCACAATCTCCGCATCCTGCTGCACCGCCCCTGGATAGTCTGCTGCATATGGAGAAGCCTCTTGATGAGGCGCTAGCGTAAAATGGCTGAATTGGAAGTTCAGTAGGGCATTGCGGTAAGGATAATCATTGCGGTCAATTGGAAAAGAAACCTCGCCCAAGCGCTTAGCTTCCTGCTCCGCCCATGTGTACCAAGATGTTTCAATCGTTATGGTTTCTAGCGTCTCAAAGAGCACATCGGTTAGCAGCTGCCTCTTCTTGGCTGCAGTTGCATCAGGCAGGCCTATAGCAAGACCATCATCAGTCAATGTACCGTCTTCAATGGCCTTTCCCTGCTCCAGCCAGTAGCCGATACGGCTATTTTTAGCCGCTTCCGCAGTCAACTTAGGAGGAGCTGCTTGAACGGGCACCTCACGGTTCATCAGGCTAAGGCCAGCACGGTTCAGCAGCTTCTGAATAGGGAACTGCTCACTGATGCGCGCCCCTCTCCAGTTGCCAATTCTAGCCCGCTCTTCGATCGGCGTGGAGCGAGTAATGGTCTCTAGGCTGCGGCCGTTCTGTGCAAGCACAATATTGCCTCCTCGTGCCATATAAAGCTCCAGCGCCTCGACTTCATCCTCGGTTGCCCAGGCATCCACGAGTGCAATCGCAATCTTTTGCGGATTCAGCTTTTGCTTCTCCCATTGGTTAACCTTCACCAGCTCAATTGGCAAGCTCGGATCAATATTCCAATCCATGGTCGTCATCACTTGGATCTTTTTGTGGCCCTGACTGGCAAGAGCGTCTTCATATCGCCCTGTATAGGTTGTTCCAAGGCCTGGCGAATGATGCCCCTCATCCGTCAGCCATAACAGTACATTGCGTGCGATAAGGCGTTGAACAGCGTCTGCTCCCTCTTTGAGGTTCATATACGACGTGCTGCCTGCCACCACAATCCGTCCCTTCCCATGCCGTGACGCACCAAGGCCGGCCATTCCTTCGGGAGCTGTAATCGCAAAGGCTGCATCGTTTAGTATCCCGATACCTCCGGTGCTTGAGAAGATCGGGATCGTGTCCAAATCCTTATACAACATCGCAAGATCCTCTTCTAGATGAGCTTCATCTGTCATCGGTCTTACAGGCGAGTGATTGAGTCCTGATAGGTCCATTGTTCGCTCCTGTGTCCGGCTAGACTTTGTTTCCAAGCCGTTCACGTTCATGTCGTCCCCTTCTGCCTGAACGATGCTCCCCATCAACGTCAACACCATGGATACACTAATACAGGTACATGCTGCTTTTTTCCAACGCATCCTCACAACACCTCTCCATAGTCCAGTTTGGACAAGCCTGTCATTCACCCGCTTCACCTTCATCTAAGCATGGACTTGGTCCTTAATCAGCTTGGCATAGTAATCAGCTAGCTCGATAGACTGTCCCTTGTTCAGTCTTGATTCCTCAGCGGCAAAGGCCATAAGATGGCTTCTTACGGATACCTCGGCAGAAGTCAGGCTTGCGCTGGTTCCATATTGGGCTATCTCTCTTAGGAAGCTGCGCACAATACCGCTGTCGCCGCCGCCATGGCCGGTCGTCTGCGGCGGGATCTCAATCTCCGTCTTCTCATGAGTCAAGAAGTCCATGAGCATGATACGCCCATTCTCGCCGCGAAGCTCGCCCTTCGTTCCCATGATCTGTATGCGCCGCTCCTGATGCCTTGTGAAGCCGCTCATGCTGAACATAGCGGTCGCTCCATTTTGAAACTCCATATTGACGACCTGATGATCGACCACATTGTTGCTGCTCTTATACACGCAGCGGCCGTAGTCCGTCTCCTTCAGGCCCTTGATGATATTCTCGCGCGTCAGCTCCTCCGTAAAGTGCCTTGCCCAGCCCTTGCCTTCGCCAAAATAGAAGCGAGGCGCAGAATAAGCGCAGCCCGCTTCCACAGGACAGCCATCCAGACAATAGTCCGTTGCTCCTTCTGGCGCATTGCCCTTGTGAAAATGCATGAGCGAGCCATAGGAGCTGACCCGAACGCAAGGCTGATCCATCAGCCATGAGAGCACATCCATGTCATGACAGGATTTGGCCAGAATCATGGGGCTTGAGGTATCGGAGTTGTTCCAATTACCGCGCACGAAGCTGTGTGCGATATGCCAATAGCCTACATTCTCATTCAATTGGATAGATACAACCTCACCGATGCGGCCATCGGCAATGAGCTTCTTGAGGGCTGACCAGAATGGCGTATAGCGCAGCACATGGCAGATCGTCAGCTGACGGTCATGCTTCTTCGCTGCAAGCTCCATCTCAATGCATTCCCTTGGGTCAGGGGACATGGGCTTCTCCAGCAGCACATGATACTTTTTCTCCAATGCTGTAATCGTCGGATGATAGTGCATCCGATCCTGTGTACAAATAAACGCCGCATCTGCAAGCTTAGGCTCTTGGAGCAGTTCCTCCCAAGAGGCATACTGGCGCTCCTGCGGAATATGATGAGCGTTCGCAAACTTGGCGCGCCGTTCTGGATTCGCTTCCGCGACAGCGACGAAAGTCAATTCATGCGGATAATCAAGCGCATATGGCGCATAACCTCCCGCACCGCGGGCGCCCGCGCCAATCAATACAGCTGTAATCGGTTGCATGTGTTTGTGCCCCTTCCTCTTCTATTCTCTGTTAACATCCTCTATTGGTACATGTACAAATTGAAAGAAGTATCCTCAAGCTCTACCAATACGGCTTCCAGTCCTGATACGTTCGAACGAGAGCTTCAAAGTAATAGTAATCGCCCCAAATGCAGCACTCATCAATGCCATTGCCAAGCGGCTTGCCGTATACAGCATGGAGCAGGATACCGTTTGATTCAGGTCGTGTCACCGTCGTATAATGGGCCGCCAAGGATTCCAGCGTCAATAGCGCCGCATTCTCATAGCGTCGGCGAGACTCCTCTACGAGCGGTAGATGCTTCGCCAGTTCAAGCATGCCGCAGGCAGCAATAGCAGCCGCAGAGCTGTCTCGCTCCTCATCGCCTTCCGTGAAGATCAGATCCCAGTAGCAGACATAGTCTTCTGGCAGTCGGTTCAAATAGTAATTGGCCACCTTCTCCGCAAGCCTGATGAGCGACGAGTCCCCTGTGTAGCGATAGCTGAGCGGCAGCCCATAGATCGCCCAAGCCTGACCGCGAGACCAGCAGGAATCATCCGAGTAGCCTTGCGAGGTCTTCCCGTATCGTGGCTCACCCGACTCTGTATCCATATAAAAGGTATGATAGGTGGATGCATCCTCGCGAATGATATATTTGGCTGTCTGCTGAATATGGCATTCTGCCGCTTGATAGTAGCGCGGATCCCCTGTTGTCTCGGAGGCCCAGTAGAGCAGCGGCAGATTCATCGCGCAATCAATAATCATACGGCCGCGCTGGCTCGGATTGTTGAGATTGCCCCAAGCCTGAATAATGCCTGCCTGCTCAAAATAGCGTTCCATCAGCATATCGGCAGCGAGAAGCGCTGTCTGCTTGGCTTCCTCATTGCCTGTCAGCTTATAAGCCGCCACACAAGACAAGGTGTATAAGAAGCCCAGATCATGCGTTTCTGTACCAATTCGCTGTTCGACCCTCTCCTTGAAGCTGTCAAGCTGAAGCTCTGCCTTGGCACGGTATTTGTCATCACCTGTCACCTCATAGGCGAGCCAGAGCATGCCCGTCCAAAAAGAAGAGGTCCATTCTGTATTGCCTATCGCCGGATAGACAAGATTTACACTCGCCGGGGCAGGAAATTGATGGGCAAACAGATCCAAGCTGCGATCTAGCTGCGCCAGCACATAGTCGATAGCCTGTCTGCATTGCTCCTTGGTCCATCTGATGTCTTCTTTCACATGGAATCGTTCAGGACGGCACACCTCTTCATAAATGACTTTTGCACTTGTATTCATCCTCTTGCCTCCTTGTTTTGTTCACGAGATGCACGCTGGATGCTCACTCTATATTTGCCGGGCGTCACCCCTTCCAGCTTCTTGAATGCCCGGATAAACACCACGTCATTGGTGTACCCAACCATGTGGGCCAATTGAGCATTGGTGTATTCGGACAACATCATAGATTGCTTGGCAAGCTCAATGCGTGCGCGAGTAATATAGTCGGTAAGATTCTGGCCGCTTGCTTTTTTAAAGAAGCTCGATACATATTGCGGCGTCATGCCAAAGTGATCTGCGATCATCACAAGCCCAAGATTTTGATCCCGCAGATGAAGGTCGATCATCTCGGTGATATCCATGAGCAGCTGCTTGCTGTGGTCACTCTGAGATGTTCTAAAAGATGCGGTTAACTGTGCATACAGCCGTTTGGTTTCCTTATGCATCTCATCAACCGTCTTGCAGTTGAACAGATTTTTAATCGGATCGGCATTAGGACCAAGCAGCGGTTCCAGCTGGCTGTTCGTGGTGTTTGTTATTTTGAGGAATGTACTGATGATGTTGAAAAACAAGCATAAACCCAGCTCAAGTGTCATCTTCGCCGTATTGAAGTTCATCTCATAGATGTTGTCCAAAAGCTTAGCCACATTGTCGATGTCGCCGCTTTTCACATGGTTAACAAGCTGAACTTCGAACTCCAGCGGATAATAGTAATGCGGCGTTGTCTCCTGCAGTTCTCCAAAGTGGATGATCGCATTCTGTCCGCGGAACATCCGGTAGTCGAATGCCGCCATCGCTTCTAGATAGGCATGACCGATCTCGGCTGTCCCCTCATGAATATCGCTGACTGCAATCGTCATGCACACCTTGAAGCGATCCTGCATGATCTGCAGCAGCTGCTCTTGCATCACATGAAGCTCCTCAGCATGTCGATCAGCTCGTTCTGTCTCCATATTAAGCAAAAAGGCGATTCGATCCCGCTCCAGCTCCACGGCATAGCCGACATGACGCTCATTCATCAGATCCAGCGCGATATTCGAAATGATAAATCGAACCTGCGTCCACTTTGCTTCTGACTCGACTTGCGCATATTCCGCGATATCTTCAATCTGGACGATAAATACCGCGAAGGTGTCTGAGATGAATTGGATATTCATAAAGTCAAGCTGTGCATCCATCGATTCCTGCTCCAAATCGACATACCCTCGGATCAAGCGCGACAAGAAATTGGTCTGAATGACTGGCGCTTGTTCCATTAGCCGGCTTCTCAGATGCCGTTCCTCAAGCAATGTTCCCTCAATGGACGCTGTAATGAAATCATACTCATTGCCTGCCTTCACTCTTGCACTCGGCCGTCCCTGAATAATGGCCGCTACCATCCTCTTCACAGGGCTGTACTGGCGATAAGCGATCCAGCACGCGGCTGCTCCTCCACATACAAGGGCCACAATGAGCACCAATAAGGCAATATGCTTCATGCTCTCTACTTTTTGCATAAACAGATCTTTCGGCATGATGGAGACATAATACCAATCCGCCTGTTTGGACGACGTATACGAGATAATGCTATCGGTACCATTCCATTGATCGTGAAATAAGCCTGATGCTCTCGTCAGTCGCTGAAGGAGGCCTTCACCCAAAGAGGTATCCTGATCAGTAGAAGCTATAATACGCTCGGCTTGATCGACGATGAAGATTGTGCTGTCATTGGCCAGCTCAAGCTGCTTGAACATCTCCTGTATCTTAGCTTCATCAATCAGAATCACAAGCGATCCGCGAGTCTCAGTCACCTCATAGATTGGAAGCGATTGCAAAAAGGTGATGACGCGAGCCTTATTTCCTAGATTAACAGGGTCCTGCCAAAGTGCTGCCGATGGCTGGAAAGACAAGTTGTGATAGCTTCCCAGCACCTCTTGCCACTCATGATAGCTGGCATTCTCATATTGATAGTACTTGTTGTAAAAGGTTTCTGTATCCGTGCGCACTCCAGGCTTTAGAATCAGATCATTTGCTTGCAGATAGACATAGAAGTCCTTCACAAAGCCGCTGGCGAAGCTCTGATAGCGATTCAGATCGTTACGCACGAACTCTACCTGCTTGTAGGCTTCATCTTCAGGCGTTCCACTATAGCTGAGCAGCGTGGCGAGCTTCGGATTAAAGGCAAGCTGCTTCGCCAGAATGTCCATCTCCTTAAGCTTGTTATCCAAGGATAGCCTGAGCTGTTCCAGCATCGCGGTATTCTGTCGGCGCGCATTCCCTTCCAGCACGTCCTCTACCTTGGTGTACAGAAACAGCCCCATGGAGACCGGAATCAGAAGCAAGATCAGGTTCGATACAATCATCGCCGTGAATACCCGACTTAAGCTGCGCTTGCCAAGCTTCGGAAGAAGGCTCACTATGGATCTCATCATGATCCCCCCATGAGATGAATTCGGAATGAATCATGTATCCTTCGTGAACACGATCTATTTTTCCTTCTTTTTCCTGATTATTTTATCCAAAATCATACTTTTTGCCCTGACAATCCATCTAAAGTATGACGTATGTTCGGACATCGTGATTGTATTTCAGGCTTTGCTCTGGCATTCGTCTCAGCTATACTGCGGCTATTATCCGCTATTTATTGCGGCTTCACTGCTCATATCGCGCTTGCCCAAACTATTCTTTTATTGCCCCAATTAGCACTCCTTTGACAAAGTACTTTTGCAGGAATGGGTATAGAAGCAGAATCGGCAGCGTAGACACGATAATCGTGGCATACTTAATCGTCTCTGCGATCGCAATCCGATCTTGCGCCCCCGCATCGGTCATCATGCTGTCTGTGGAATTCGTAATCAGAATCTCGCGAAGCACGAGCTGCAGCGGGAACAGCTCCCGATCTCTCAGATAGATCAATGCGCTGAAATAAGAATTCCAATGCCCTACCGCATACCACAGAATCATGACAGCAATGACGGGCATGGACAGCGGAATAATGATCCGAAAGAGAATGACGAGATCATTGGCGCCATCCATTCGCGCCGATTCTTCGAGGCTGATCGGAACGGCTTGGAATCCTGTCCTCATGATAATCATATTGAAGGTGCTGATGGCCCCAGGTATCAACAGCGCCCATACACTGTTCAGCATGCCGAGCTTATTAATGAGTAGATAAGTTGGGATCAGTCCGCCGCCAAAGAACATTGTGATGACGATCAGCAGCATGAGCATATTTTTAAAATACAGATTCCGTCGAGACAGCACATATGCTCCAAGCGCGGTCAACAGCAGATTGATCGCCGTCCCACAGACAACATAGAAGATCGTATTGCGGTACCCCGTGGTGATCATCGGGTTATCGAATACCGCCTTATAAGCGTTCATATTCAGATCAAGCGGAAGCAGAAGCAAGCCGCGATGGGAGGCAAGCGCTGCCGGATTGCTTAGCGAAGCGAAGAAGACATAGATGAACGGATAAAGCGTCACGAAGCATAACAGCAGCATGAACAGCGTATTTACTGCGACAAAACATTTCTCACCAATTGTGGTCTTCATCTGGGCGCCTCCTCTCTACCATAATTTGTGCTCGCTGACTCGCTTGCTGATCGTGTTGGAGGCAACAAGGAGAATAAAGCTGACTATCGAGTTGAACAAGCCTACCGCTGTCGTAAAGCCATAATCCGAATCAAGCACCCCTCTGCGATACACAAAGGTAGAGATGACATCCGCCGTCTCATAGGTCAGCGGACTATACATCAGCAGTACTTTCTCACTTCCCACGCTCATCATTGAGCCCATATTCAGAATGAACATAATGACAATGGTCGGCATAATGCCTGGAATCGTAATGTGCAGCACCTGCTTGAAGCGGCCTGCTCCGTCCATCTTCGCTGCCTCATACAAGGTAGGGTCAATGGTTGCAATAGCGGCAAGATAGATAATCGAACCCCATCCAAGTCCCTGCCATATGCCAGAGCCGACGAACAAAGTTCGAAACCAGCCAGGCTCAGACATAAACGGAATGCTGTCGATGCCGAAGAAACCGAGCAATTGGTTGATTAGCCCGTCGCGTGCGAGAAAATCAAACATCATGCCGACTACGACCACAATCGAGATAAAGTGCGGCAGATAGGAGATCGTCTGTACGGTACGCTTGAAGATTCGACCGCGAATCTCATTAAGCAGCAGCGCCAATAGGATGGGGGCTGGGAATGCAAACAATAGCTCGTAAATATTAATGAGAATCGTATTGCGTATGAGGCGTCCAAAATAATAGCTGTTGAAGAAATTCTCGAAATGATCGAAGCCGATCCATCTGCTGCCCCATATGCCATCCGCAATGCTGAAATCCTTAAACGCCATAAGCAGGCCATACATCGGACCATAGTGAAAAATACCGTAATAAGCGATAATTGGAAGGGCGAGCAAATAGATAAACTTATTGCGCTTAAGGTCCTTCTTGATTAAGGACCGTCGCTCCAGCTTGCGCTGCTTCGCAGGAGAATCCGGCTGCGGCGCATGTGGTGCACGTGGTGATGCTGCCATGCGTTTCCCCACTTTCCTTGTTGTATGGAAGAAGCGAGAGAGTGAATCTCCCGCTTCGCAAATAAGCATTAACGCTTGTTGTAGCGCTCCAGTGCGTGCTGCTGAATCTCAATGGCTTCTTGAAGCCCCATGCTCTCCATCGTCTTGACATACTTATCGAAGTTATCAAGCGGCTCCTGACCCATAATGAACTTCAAGTACATCTCATCCTTGAAGGTGTTGATATCATTCATGATCGAAGCGTAGCGGCTGCTCTCCTGACTGTTAGGCGTCGTACGCGGCAGCTTCAGATCAAGGGTCGGTTCAGCCCAGATCTCCTTAGAGGCAAGCTGATCTTCCGACGTGGTGTACTGTTCATCAAATCGTATGTCGAGCATAAAAGGACCGCTGAAGGTTGCACGATTATGCTGGGACATCGACTGGATAACCGGCAGTCCGGAAGGATTGTTCAGCACCTCAGGCTTAAAGACCGGCTTGCCGTCCTCCATGGTGTAGCTCGCCCCTTCTTTTCCAAAGTTAAAGAGAAGGGTTCCGGCTTCCGAGTATGCATAATCAAGCCATTTTACCGTCTCGATTGGATTCTTATTGCTTGTCGTAATGGCAGCACCAATGCCGGTATAAGCAAAGTCTTTATACCCCCAGATCTGCTTGTCTCCTTTATTCATCACCGGATATGGAGCTGCTACCAGATGAAAATTCGGATCCTTTTCCTTCATCAGCGTGTTGTACTTCCCAATGCCGCTGCCGGTATACAGCACAGCAGAACCGATCTGTCCCCCAGTAATCTTTGCCTCAAGCAGCTTCGCATCCGTGGTGGCAAAGTCACGGTCCAACAGTCCCGCTTGATACCACTTGTTCATCAGCGCGAGGAATTCCTTGAATGTTGGATCGGTTGGTCCATACTTGACCACGCCCCCATCCTGATAGAATCCCGCATTGATGCCAAAGGCGCCTAGGAACGCTGTAGAGGTGTCAACATCGCCTTTTGTAAGATAGAGCGGTATCTCATCGGCTTCTCCATTGCCGTTCATATCGTTTGCTTTGAAGGCTTTGAGCACGGTGTACCATTCTTCAATCGTTGTAGGCATCTCCAGATTAAGCTTATCGAGCCAATCCTGACGGATCGTAGGCCCTAGAAATACTTTCAAACGGTCATGAGAGCGAATAAACGGGAAGGCATAGATGCTGCCCTCATCGGTCATGATTTCCTTCTTCCACTCCGGATGCTCCTCAAGCACCTTCTTCAAGTTCGGCGCATGCTCATCGATCAGCTCGTTCAGCCGAATAATTTTCCCATCTTTAATCGCCTTCTCTGGACCTCCTGGATAGCCGATCCATGAATATTCAATCACGTCAGGCAGCTTATCCGAGGTCAGCATAAGGTTAAACTGCTCCTTGGCCTGCTGGCCTTCCGGAGGATGCTGGAAGTCGACCTTCACCCCTGTAACCTGCTCCAGCTCCTTATAAGCTTCAATCTCGTTATAGCTCTTTAACGTTGCGGACACTTGACTCACCATCTGTACCCAATAGGATAGATGGGTCAGCTTCTCAGGCTCGTTCGCTGCATCGTCTCCGCTCCCAGCTTGGCCCTTTGTTCCGGAGTCGCTGCACGCGGTCAAAGAGATGGATAAAATGACTGCCAGGATTAGGATGCTTGCACGCTTTAATGAATATAATGACTTCAATTCACATGTCCCCCTTAACATAAGCTTAAAAGATTTCAAAACCGATATAACATGTTCGCTATCTTCACGGATACCCCACGTTGAAACAAATTCCCTATCCAGCCTTATTAATAAGATCAGCCAAAAGAGCAGCCAAATCGTATAAGGTTCGCAAGACAACAGGAACCGCCTTCCACGTGTGTTTCCTCTACCATACCTGATTCTTTCTTAGACTGAACACGCTCAGCTTGTTAGATCGACCATATTTATTTAAGAAAGGGGACTGACTTTTTTTATGATCAGCTGATTTTTTTGCAGATTAGTGGTCTTTTCCCCTTATGTAGTCGGGCATGATGAAGAAGAGCCATCCTTCATATGCGAAGAATGGCTCTAGAAAGGGCATCTTGTTCATCCCAATTATACCGCAGGCGGGCAAGGATAAAGCAATTGCGAGCAGCAGCTCTTGTTCTGTTCGATATGCTTCAGGATCACTGCAATGCTGCCGATTCCAAGATCACAACGGCTGCTTCTGCTTACTGCTGCTGCAGCCTTTCAATGACAGACAGCAATTCCTGAGCCGTGTTCTCATCCATATGCTTGCCGGTCTGCGCTTGGATAAACTTTACGAGCGGCTCATAAGACTTAGGATTCGTTAAATCCTGTCTCTCCAGCTTCGCAATATGGCTCCTAAGCGCCTGAGCAATGCCATGGTTCGAGATCAAGCCTGCATCGCTTGCACGTTCTACGATCTCGTACAGATCCTGCACAGCCGCCGCCTTGATCACTTGAAACGAAACGGACTTATCAGCAGTATTTCCTGCCTGATCAATGGCTGTGACGACGAGTTCATGCGTTCCTTGAGCCAGGACTGCCGGATCAATCACATAGGGGGCTTCAAGCGGTTGTCCATCAAGCAGCACGGTGATGGTCTTCACCCCGCTTAAGACATCCAACACTTGAATGGGAACTTCAATTGGGGTATCGCCATATACAGCCTCAGCCACAGAAGCCTCAATTGATGGTGCTGTTAGATCCAGCTTAACCGTAGTGCTTACCTCATCGCTTGTAACACCCGACAGCTGTCGTACACGTGCATAGACGGTAGTCTCGCCTTCATCAGCAATCACAATCGGCGTCGTATAAGCTGTCCATGCGCCATCTGCGCCAAGCTTATATTGGTTGCGCAGCCCGCTCCCCTCATCGATAGGCGTTGGATTCGTGACTGTCACCGTCACTTCTGATGAATGCCAATCCTGCTCGGTTCCGCTGCTGAGCTCTAAGGTTGGCGCTTCTATTCCTTCCGTTTCGCGAAGCGTCCAGATGTCCTGAGAAGGCTTGGGCAGATTCAAGGCTTCAATCTGAGCTTTCACAGTGCTTGGCGTATATTTTAAGAACCATTTGTCAAAAAACTCCGTCAAGTCCTCTCCTGCTGTCTTTGACGCCATAACAACGAAGGTGTCAATTTCAGCCTGATTGTTCGCTGGCAGCTGACTGGCAGGAAGCTCCCGATAAGCACGGTGCAGATCAGCATAATAGTCCCAGCCATAGGCCAAGGAGAGCTGTCTGAACATAACCAGATTCACAAACAAATCTTGGCCTGATTTGCCATAGACAGTCGTATTCGGATCACTTGTCGCCATATGCTCAAAGGCACGATCGTAAAAATCCTTGCCCTGCGCATTGCGAGTAAGGAGATTGCTCGGATTGCCGAACTTCTGCTGTACATAGAGCGAGTAGATATTAACGGTAACCTCGCCGGTCACATCCCAATTCCACGCGCCCTGCTGATATTCATGACCGGTCTCATGCCAGAAGCCCCATCCATTGCGCGTGACGCGCTCAATATCCACGGCATGTGCCGCAGATGGATCGATCTGGAACATGATCGGATATCCTGCATGCATGAAGCCCGCGCTGATCTGCCGATCGGCCACATAGCGGAATGGAAGATCAACGCTTCGGTGCGGCAGAGACGAATCCGGGGACAAGCCTGCTGCTTCATCCGTATAATCCACTATTTGATCCCACTTCTCAAGCAGCGCTTGAGGATCATCAAGCGTCCTTACATATTCAGAAGGGAGCGTGAGAATAACACGTCTGCTTTGAAGCTCCGCCCATGGCGCTTGATATTCACGAATACTCGTCCATGCTTCGTCAGTGGTCTCACCAAGCACATAATAAGGGGCCTGAACGCCGCCTTCGATCGTAATCTCCTTTACTATCCCTGGCTGCGGCTTCGTAGGAATAAGATAGAGAAGCCCGCCATAGGGGCTGCGAATCTGATGGTCGCCAGGAGAAAGCGTCTTGCGCTGGGTAACAATCGGAAGGCGCTTCCAGACATTCTGACTCGTCAGATTATCCGTATGGGCGCCGATCTGCACATCAAGTCCTGTCGTGCCTTCAGGCACATGAACGGTGATCCATTCACCAGCAGGAGCATACAATCCCGTGCTGATCCAATGCTTGGGCACTGTTCCCTGACGCAAATAATCAAAGGTGGAATAATCAAAATCAACTGGAATGCGCTTCTGCTCCACTCTTGGCGCATCCGAGGGAACAGCGCCTGGGAAGTTGTCCGCATAAGGCGATTTGGGAGCATCAAGCTGATTGCCGACGAGGCTTAAGTTGTAAGCTAACAGCGCACTGGAATAAGGAGATAACGAACGATCAAGCGGAAAGCTAAGATGCTGGCCGAGCTCTTCTGCATCCTGCTTAATCTGAGCATACATGGCGCTCTCATCTGTTAGACTGCCGAATGTGCCGCCCGTGACAGCAGCCAGCACCTGCAGCTTCTTTTTTGCATCCGCGCCTGCTGGGCCGATCTCAAGTTCATTGGGGTCAAATTGTCCCGCCTCTACTTGCTTCGCTTGATCGACGAGCATTGCTGCGTGATAAGCTTGGGCAGCGGATACGGACAGCTTCGGTAAGGTAGCGGTCTTCGTCGTGGCAATATTGTTCATTATTCCAAGTCCCATGCGATTCAGCAATCGCTGCAGCGGATAATCCTCGCTCAGCTTCGCTGTGCGTCCTTGATAGGCACTGCCAAGAAAGACATGCGGATACTGCTCCATCACCCAGCCCTTCATCGCAACCACCACGCTTCCGCCTTGCTCAACATAAGCGGCTAACGCATCAATCTCATTGTCTTTCATCGTTGCATCCACATAGGCAACAGGATGCTCTACAGGATCTAAGGGTAATGACAGGAAGGAATCTCGTTGTATGACTTCGATGGGGTAGTTGGAAGCAATCGGGAAGCTCTTGGTCGTAGCCGTCAGGATGGGAAGGGTTCCTTGTCCAGCGAGTGCTTCTCTATACGTCAGCGGCTCAGCATCTTCCGTAAGCCATAAGAGGATGTTGCGTGCTACCGTGCTTCTATCATCTGTAATGTCCGAAGCGAACTTGAAGTAGGAATCATCTCCAGCAAGGATGACTCGTCCAGCTCCATAATGAGCTGCAGCTAGAATCGGGGTCGTATCGGGGTTCGTCGCAAGCACGAAGGCTTGGTCTCCAATGGCAGCTACGCCGCCGTTGTAGGTTGCAGATACAGAAGGGTAGCCAGATAGGTCCTCATAAATCACATCCAAGTCATGCTGCACAATAGTCCTGCTGCTCTCGCTTGCTGCGGCCAGCCTTTCTTCACCTGCTGTTGGGCTGTCTTGCGCATACACCAAGGTTGGCGGCTGAACCATGAATACCGCGAGCGCTAGCAGGCATACACCACGCCGAAGCCGCTTTTCCGCATTCTTTTTTCTCAACATCATCCATCTCCTTTGCCGAAGTAATGGTCGCTACGTGATGAACATACCGGACGATCCCCTCTTCTGGCTACCAACAATTTTAAAGATGAACTATACAATTTTATCGTATGCGATGGCATATCCCTCAACTTAAAGACTGCACAAGTCCTCATATCCCCATGTCTCCCAAGGCAGCTGGGACAAGCAGCGACCCACACCGACATCCCCTTCACATCATATGGTATTAACAATATAAGGCTGAACCCTTTATAACCCCTCATCACGAAGGAGAATAAAGATGAATATACTATTTACCTTCTATGTACCAAGCGGCGGCATGGAAACTTTGAATCGCCAGCGATGCATGGCACTAAGACGAGTAGGAATTCAGGGGCATCTGCTGTATACCCAGCAAGGAGCCGGGGTGCAGAACATTTCGAACATTCCTACGTACATCACCAATTATGATGAAGACATCAAAGTGCTGCTGCGAAGCCATCATTATGCGGCAATCGTTGTTTCTTCTGATTATACGATGCTTGATCGCCTGCGCCGATTAGGCTATCAAGGCCCTATTATCTATGAGGCCCAAGGTCTCGGCACGAAGGAGGCGGCAGAGCTCTATGTGCAAGAAGCTGCGGCTATGCTGAAGCAGCACGCTCAAGCTGTCCATCTCCCCTCAACGCCTCACTTGATCGCCTTATTTCGTCAATATTGCCCGTCCCTGCCTCAGTATGTATTCCACAATGTCGTTGATATCGCGCATTTTCATTACAAGCGGGGTCCACTCCCTCCCGTCCCGATACTAGCATGGATCGGCAGGCTTGAGCCAAATAAGAACTGGAAGCACTGTTTGGAGATCGCCTATTATATTCGCCGCATCAAACCGCCAATCGAGCTGTGGATGTTCCATGATGATCAAATCTACATCAAGGAGGATCAAATTCATTTTTATGACATGATCCAGCATCTCGGGCTTGCTTCATGCATGGTGCTAAGGAGCAACGTGCCGCACGCCGATATGAGCGCCCTGCTCTCTGCTGTTGGAGACTCTGGCGGCTTCTTGCTCTCCACCTCTATTATGGAAGGCTTCGGATATGCGGTGGCAGAAGCGATGTCCTGCCGATGTCCCGTGCTCAGCACGGATTCCGAGGGGGTAAGAGTGTTTATTTCCCATAATGTCACTGGAAAATTCTATCCCCAAGGCAATATTCAAGCAGCTGTTCATGAGGGGCTTGAGCTGATGAGCGAGCATGATCTTCGCGCGTCGATTCGATCACAAGGTGTGGAGCATATCAAGAAGAACTTCTCTGCGCAGCAGTATGGAAGAGCATTCAAGCGCATGCTTCACGAACTACATGTCTTGTAGCATTATCCATGAGATGTTAGCTGCCCAGGCTGCCATGAGGGCGATAGCTCTGTATGTTCAGAATGCTCGAAGGTTCCCGCTGTCGTCCTCGGCTGCTCATTGCCCGCGCTCGCCCGAGGACAATGACTCTGCCTCTTTGTCTTCAAGGCTCCCCCTTTTCCCAGGCTTCAAATGTTCTTCTTAGTCCTTCGTTAAAAGGGGTTCCTGCACGCCACCCCGAAGCCTCCTCAAGCTTCAACGGCGACAATTGGCTGTGTCGGATATCGCCAGTTCGGGCCGGAGCATATTCTCGCTTTATATCCTGACCCAGCATCCGCTCGATCTGATGCGCGAGCCCTTCAATAGACAGGGCTTCCCCTGTACATACCTGATATGTTCCCGTTATCCCCTTCTTCAAACACAATAGGCACGCATCGCATATATCCTTCACATAGATGAAGTCACGGGTTTGCCGACCGTCCCCATGAATGCGAATGGATTGACCCTCTTGAACCTGCTTCAAATACAAAGCGATTACGCCGCCTTCTCCCTTCGGAAGCTGCCTTGGGCCATATACATTGGCAAATCGAAGAATAAGAACTTCAACGCCGTGCAGCTCGGCATACAGCTCGGCATATCGTTCTGCCATCAGCTTCGACAATCCATAGCAGGAGGTCGGCTTAACAGGCGTCTCTTCTGTAATGTTCCATGGCGATGCGCCATCAAGCGCTGGCGGCATTCCATACACGGCGGACGAGGAAGCAAGCAGCAGCGAAGGGATGTTCGCCTGTACACAGGCTTCCAGCATATGAAGCGTCCCAATTGTATTGACCTGCAGATCATGCACAGGATTGGCAATTGAACGCGACACATCTGCTTGAGCAGCAAGATGAACAATCACCTCAGGCTTGATGGAGGCGGCTAGGGGGATAACTTTGTGATCGGTTATATCCATCTCGTACACGGCGGCACTTGGATGCACCCATTCCTTATTGCCCGTGGACCAGTTGTCAATGACATGCACATCATGCCCCTCTTCGATCAGCAATTCCACAAGATGAGAGCCAATGAAGCCTCCTCCGCCTGTCACGATTACCCTCATGTCGTTCATCCTTCCTATGCACGGCTTCTACGTGATAACATCCACTTCCTTAAAAGCATCCGTTCGAAGCGTCTTCAGTGTAGTGCGCTGTTGATCCTTCAGGTGCACCAGCACCTCAACGGGATGATGCCCTGTAATCGTCGTGAACACTTGAAAGCAAAAAGGCCCCGAGGCAAGCCTCAGCTCAGGAATACGAACGACGGATTGGGATTGGCCCTTCGGGTTCAATTTATACAGATGCTCGGCAGCCACACTTCCATCACAGATCAATCGAATGAGCACATTCGCTCCGTGATCATACAAGTTGGTAAGCTGAAGCTCTGCTGCCTTTATCAGCGGTTCACCGTCCGTAACAGGGTTGTCAAACATATCTGAATAATAGACGCCCATGTTGATCCCTCCATCTCTAGAACTCCCCCTACAATTCGTTGTTAACATATGCAAGCATCTAGGATTAGGCGAGGGCCAGCGCCTATTTGCTGCCTGACTTTTGATATGACTATGGATTGCCCTGTACCGATCCTCTCTCTTATCCATATACTAAAATCAATAAGCGGCTTAATAAGGAGGGAGAGCATGAAGATTCTGCTCGCCACATACTGGGAGATCCCTCATCTAGGAGGCGTATGGCCGCTTATGCAGCGGCTGGCCCATGCTCTGGCGGACAGAGGTCATGAGGTTGATCTCTTCGGCAATGCTGAGGCTTACTATCATGTGTTCAACCGCAAGAAGCGCTATATGAAGTCAGACTACCGCCCTCTTCTAGAATCTCATCTTAACGGAACCATGCTTGCTCGCTCGCCTATTATTTACAATACAGAGCTGGACCGTTATATGATGGAGCTAGTGCTTGCGAGATTAAGGCTTGCTGACTACGACTTGATCCATGTTCAGGATGCCATAGCCGGACGGGCTGCAGCCAGAGTCAAACCTCCGCATGTTCCCCTGCTCGTCAATCCCCACGGCTCGTTAAAGGGTGAGATCAGACTGCTGATTGAGTCGAATGGACTGCCCAATATTCAATTGAATCTGCTGAAGAGCTACTATGAACGCATGGAAACGGCTGGCTTGATGTCGGCGACTCATATTACAACCTCCTCCCGCTGGCTCAAGCAAATCTTTGTTCAAGAACACGGGATCCCCGAAAAACGCATTAGCGTGTCTCCTTATGGAATTCCTATCGAGCCATTCAAGGCAAAAATGCGAATTCCCAATGAATATTTGCGTCCTTATGGCAAAAAGGTGATCGCCTTTGCTGGAAGAATGGTCTACCTCAAAGGCATTGAAATTCTGCTGCATGCGCTCAAAGCCCTGCAAGCCATTCGGCAGGACTGGGTGTGCTGGATGATTGGCGAAGGCGCTGAACGAGAGCGATACACCGCCTTAACGGCCGAGCTCGGACTTCAGCAGTACGTAACCTTTCTAGGTCCACGCCAAGATATTCCCCGCTTGCTCGCGCTGACAGATATATATGTTCAGCCAAGTCTGCAGGATAATCAGCCTTTATCCGTGATCGAAGCGCAGATCGCAGGCAATGCCGTTGTCGTGTCTCCTGCCACGGGACTTCCGGAAATGGTCGAGCACGGTGCAACCGGCTGGATCGTTCCTGTACACACGCCAGATGGCTGGTGCCAGCAGCTGAATGAATTGTTGGAGAATACAGCGCTTCGACAGAAGCTCCAGCAGGAAGCGAAGCGGCAAGCAGCCGAGCATTGGTCGATCCAGCGCTATCACAAGGATATATTCCGTCAATATTACGCACTGACTGGCAAGAAGGTGTAGTCTGCAGCTATTCCTCCACTAGGAGCAAGGCTTAAGAAGGAGCTGATTGAAGTGCAAATACCAGGCAGATTGTACAGCAACCTGTTTACGACACCGCCAAGCGAAGCTGATGTGCATGTGGAGTCAAAGATATGGAATGAGCTGATTCGCTACCTGCCTCCTGTGTATACGCTTCCTGACGATGAAGTGCTGGCCCCAATTGTATCGCAGATCCCAAGCGCAGATTAAAGCAAACAGGATGCAATCCTCGGCAGCACAGCTTGACACGAATAAGCAGAAAGCCTCAACCCACCTACTACGTGGATTGAGGCTTATTTTAACGATGGATCAGCTGTTGAATGAACTGAGCCAAGCGATCATGGTAATGTTGGATAACCGAGCGCATCTCATGCTCGACTGCCGGCTGATGGCGCAGGGTTCCCATGCCCTCATGCCATCGATACGCGGTCAAAGATAAAGGAATGAAGTGAATATCCGTTCCTGCCAATATGGTTCGAAACCATAAATCAAGATCATGTGTATACGGGAGCTGTTCATTGAACATGCCGATCCGCTTGATCAAATCTTGTCTAAACATCACTGTACAACCGTTAATAGGGTTATAGGTAAAGAAAGCATTGTAGAACTCAAATACATTCAAATACCGCTGTGCGGCATTCGCTTTTGTCACCTGACTGAATGTATTCATATAATCAAAATCTGTAAAGCTGATCATCGCCTGATACTGCTCCATATACGCCACTTGCTCGCTTACCTTGGTCGGATAGAATTTGTCGTCAGAGCTAAGCCAAGCGATGTATTTGCCAGAAGCACAGCGCAACCCATGATTCAAGGCAGAAGCCGTCCCTCCATTCGACTTGCCCAGATAATGAATGCGCGAGCGATAAGGCTGAATCCGGTCGGCGTGCTGGCTGGAGCCATCATCCACAACGATAACTTCAATGGGGCTGTAGGTCTGCCCCAGGGCACTTTCAATTGCTTCAGGAACATAGGGATCATTATAGAAGGGAATGACAATCGTTACTAAGGGCTTCATGCGCTCACCTCACTCGCTCCTGATGATAAGCCATTATATCTTGGATAGACTGCTCAAACGAGAAGGACCGCCGCCACCCAAGCACGGCAGCAGATCTGACGGGAGGCTTGCTGCTTGACTGCTGTGCCGCTTGTTCCTCCTCCAACATTTTGGAGGCTTCCGTAGAGGATATGCGCTCAGAAGCTTTATCCAGCGCTATTTGTGCATCGCCATCCCCAACGGCAGGATCCTGCTGCCATTTTACCTCGATATCCACTGCAGCACAGGCATTCAACACCTTAACCACCTCTACGAGCGTGCGCTGCACCCCGCTTTCAATCTCATAGGACACCCCGCGCTCTCCTGCCACAAACAGCTGCTCATAAGCTGACACTGCATCTCGTACGTCTACATAGTCACGGGTCGAATGGCCATGATGGAGAGTAAAGGCCCCTTTATTGCAGCCCCGCTCCTGCTCGACTGCATGCTGAGCGAGAAGCGAGCATATGCCAGTTGACGGTCCTGGACCAATCAGATTGGATGGCTCCGCAAGAACAACGTCTAGATCAAACAGCGATCCCCACGCATAAGCTGCAAGCTCCTGCAGCCCTTTGCTGAAGCCATAAGGATGCGTTGGTGTGAACAATTCGAACAAGCTGCTCTTAAGCTTGGAGGTGACCACGATGATCCGTGACGATCTGCACGCGCGAAGCGCATCCAACAGATAAAGCGTGCCCAGCATATTTACCTGCACCGTGTGAAGCGGCTCCTGCCATGAAGAACGAACCGCATTCTGACCGGCCAGATGAAGAACATAGTCTGGCTGGACACGGGCTACCGCGTCCCGGATGCCCTGCTCGTTTGATAAATCGCAATAAAGAGCCGTCCCTTCAATTCCTTGAGCTTCCCATGCCGCCTTGTCTCTTGTCAGCGCAACCACATGCATTCCCTTTTGCGAAAAATGAGTGCAGGCATGGCGGCCTGTAAAACCCGAGGCACCCGTAATAAGCAGAGTGGCCCCCGCTAAGTTGGTCATAGACGTACCACCCATTCCGCCAAAGCCCTCAACATGCGAGAGTACTCAGGCACAGTGTAATCCGCATCCGCTCTTGTATTGATAAGCGTCCGATCCAAGATCGGATAATCCTGAGGAACAATAACGAGATCTTCTCGACGGAATGCGATGGCAAGCTGCACCAGCAGATCGCATTTGGTGATCGGACACGGGGCGGTCAAATGGATCAATCCAGCTACAGGCCGATCCATGTAGTAATGAATCGCTTTTGACAGCTCCAGTGTCGTGACACCATTCCACCATACCTGCTTATAGCCTGATACAGAGCCCGTTTGCCGCATCAGCCATGCAAACAGCCCAATGCCCTGCGGTCGAATCTGCGGCCCAATAATGGACGTGCGGATCGTCAAATGAACGGGATGATTACGAATCTCTCCCAGTGATTTGGTTATCGCATACATCGATTGCCCATCAGGATGATCCGCTTCAGCATAGCTACCTTTATCGCCTAAAAACACACAGTCTGTACTGATATGAATAACCTTCGCTCCTATAGAGTCAGCCAGCACCTTCAAGCGATGAGGGAGCAGGCTGTTCACCTGAAAGGCTGTGATCGGATGCTCTTCTGCAGCGTCGTTCAGAATTCCCATGGCATTGATGATCACCTGAGGACGAATCACATGAACGATACGGTCAAGCTGCTCCGTATCTCGCCCATCAAGCAGCAGCGCATGGTCATCATCAGCATCCCGGCGTGTATAGAATACCGCATGCTCGGTATAGCGGCGAAAGTAGCGGACCAGCGTGTGGCCCGCCATGCCGCTTCCACCCAAGATGAGCAGCTTCATTATAAGAAGCCTCCCTCCGCCAGCAGGAGCCGAATCTCCTCTTTTGTCATCAATTGGTGTTCGGAGCTGAAGCTTGGGAAGGTTACCTTTGGATAATGCCGATACACGTCCTTCAAGCCAGGAATCTCTAGCGTAGGCAAAATGACAAGGTACTGCTCATCATAAACGATCGTCGTCAGACTCTCATAATCACTCATAAGAATCTCATGAATTTTCTCTCCTGGCCGAATGCCCTTTTCCACAATCTCTACGGAAGGCTCCCCTGATGCCTCAATCAGCACTTCCGCCAGATCGACAATCCGGCAGGTCGGCATCGTTATCACGAAGATCTCGCCGCCCACGCTGACTTCCGTCGCCTTGAACAACAGCTTAATGGCATCTTGCAAGGTGAGGAAGAAGCGGGTCATCTCCTTGCTCGTAATGCCCACCTTGCGCTTTTGCTTGATCTGATCCTTGAACAGGTGGACGACACTGCCGTTGGTTCCAAGCACATTGCCGCCGCGGACACAGACGAAGCTTGTGGAGCTGCGCAGGAGATTAGCGTACACAATCAGCTTCTCGCCGATAGCCTTTGTCATGCCATAGAAATTCGATGGATTTGCGGCTTTGTCGGTGGAAATATAGATCACCTTGTCAACCTTGTTGTCCATCGCGGTCTCAATGACATTTTGCGTGCCGATCACATTGGTCTTTAGCGCCTCATAAGGCTGCTCCTCGCATACAGGAACATGCTTGAGCGCTGCCAGATGGAAGACATAATCAACACCTCTGCACGCATGAGACAAGGCCTCCTTATCTCGTATATCTCCGATATGAAAGGTTAGCCGCGCGTCCTCGAACTCCCGGCTCATCGCGACTTGGCTCGATTCATTGCGAGAGAACACAATGATCTCAAGCGGCTCTTGCGGAAGCAGCTGTCGTACCAATTCGTGCCCCCAAGATCCCGTACCGCCGGTTACGAGAATGCGCTTGTTATTAAACATCCGTTTTCCCTCCAAGCAAAAATTTGGCCACAATACTTGATACATGCGCTGCCTCGTACCCTTCTGGGCAGGACCACTCTCTCTTCCCTTCGGTCATGACAACCGCTGCGGATACGATCTGTGATGGATTCAATCCTGCAATCACATTACTGCCGCAATCTACAGTCTCCGGCCGCTCTGTAGAATGTCGTATCGTTACGGTCGGCACGCGCAGGATGCAGCACTCCTCTTGTACGGTCCCACTGTCTGTAATCGCCCCGTAGGCGTGCTTCTCCAATTGAACAAAGTCGAAAAATCCAAAAGGCTCATAGCATTCCACTAAAGGGTGAAGCTTGAAGGAGAGCTCTTTGATCTTGTCTTTCGTTCTAGGATGAACGCTTAAGATCAGTCGTTTCTGAAGCCGTTCCGCTATGCCATGGAATCCCGCTAGAATGTGCGCTAGACGATTAGGGTCATCCACGTTCTCCGCCCGATGAGTCGTTACAATGAAGTAGGACTGTGGTTCAAGCTTCAGCAGCTCCAATATGGTGCTGTGATCAATCTTGGACTTGTAATGGTTCATGACTTCATAGATGGGGTTGCCTGTTAATATGATTTTGTGACTGGGTATCCCTTCCCGCTCTAGATTGCGCTTGCTGTTGATCGTATACGGCATGTTAATGGACGCAATCGCATCAATGACTCGCCGATTCTTCTCCTCAGGCACGCTTAAGTCATAGCAGCGGTTGCCTGCTTCCATATGAACAACAGGAATGCCCATCCGCTCGATCAGCAGAGCGCATAGGGCGCTGTTCGTATCGCCAAGCAGCAGAACCTTATCCGGCTTCTCTGTTAGACAGATCTGCTCTATGCTGCAAAACATCATGCCGAGCTGTCCACCTAATGTGCGCTCCTTCAATTGCAGCATGTAATCAGGCTTGCGAAGCTCAAGCTCCTCAAAAAAGATGTCACTTAGCGTTGGAGCGAAGTTCTGCCCGGTATGCACAAGAATATGCTGATCTGCCCATTGATCAAGCAGCTTGATGATCAGACTCAGCCGGATAATTTCTGGGCGCGTGCCAACGACCGTCATGATTTTCATTCGTGAGCCACCTCCTTTTGAATCATCGCTTTATGCTTCGCTTGCGGCGAAGCCGGATGGTTCGCCTCTTCGCGATAGGGCGCTTCAAGCCGCGCTTGATCCTGCTTGATGAAGACCTTCTCTGGCGATATTGAGATCTTGTTCGAGAGTAGGGCTTGCGCCCGCTCCCTCTCTTTCGTCTTCGCAAGCGGCGTGTTGTCGAAGATCTTCGCTTCGCAGGTTTATCCCTATTCGTATCGTTATCATCAGGAGCAGGAAGCTTGGGCAGGGCTTGCAGCACTCGCTCTGCTATTCGCCTTGGCGCTGTAATGCCTTGTTCATTGAGCTCATGCGGATGGCGCATAGGACGATAAGCCCTGCCGACTCGAATATATACAAGGTTCGAGCTGCCCTGTATGGCGGGGAACCAGTCCTCCCGCTCCATGACGAGCTCCACAAACATCGGTTCAAGCCTTCTGCGAAAGGCAGCTGCCCCATATGCCTCAAGTGCAGCGCGGGCATTGTGCTGGCCTAGATGCTGTCTTTCTTCTGGATAAGCGGCCAGCTGCTCGACAATATGCATAAGCTCGCGCATATTGCCGCATTCCGCTGTATAGTGAGCATTGCCCGTCATCTCATGAATCTCTTGAAGGCCGCCGGCGCGATAGCTGACGACAGCCTTGCCGAACAGCATCCCTTCAAGCGCAGTCATGCCAAAGCCTTCAGGTTGAAGCGAAGGGATGACGACAATATCCATCGCTGGATACACTTGCTGGACCCGAGGTTCGAACTCCAGCACATGGAAGCGATCCGAGTGCCCCATATATTCGGTCAGCTTCAAGCAGCGCTTCAGATAATCAGGGTCATGCGGCTCTCCTACGATGAGAAAATGAAGGGAAGGCGTCTCTGTTAGCAAGGAGAGCCCCATTTGGATAAAATGCTCTAAGCCTTTATGTGCGTAGATCGCGGAGGAAATATAACCAATAAGGCAAGCAGAACCCGGTATGCCCAGCTGCATGCGCAATGACTCGCGCGCATACGGCCATGTGGCAGGCTCCAGCGTCTCCATATGCCAGGAAGGAGGAAGCTTGTAATAGAGCGTCCGAGCAGAAGCAGGATGCTGGTGAAAAGGCTGTAGAACCGTATCGGAAATGCCGATGACAAGGGCCGCATGCTGCTGAATGAGCCGCACCGCCATCTCGGTATGAGTGTTGTGATGAATGAGCTCTGTAATTTGCCATAGGACTGGAATCTGCTGTTCATAGGCTGCTATCGCTGGCAGGACATGAACGCTCGTATTGATAAACACATAATCAGGTTGAATTTCCTGAAGCACCCGAACGATTCCATGCCATTCAGGGAGGTGCTTCGCCATTTCAATCTGTTCGTACAGCATGGCATTCGGGTGAACCATCTCAAAGAACAGCGGACAAGTCTGGATACGACAGCGGATCCCATAAGCCTCGGCCTGCCTGGAGAGCATCCCATGCTCTGGCACAACCAAGACGCAGGTATACGCATGCGACAGTTCACGAAGCAAGAACAGCATCAGTTTCTCTGCCCCCGTAATATACGAGAGATTGCACATATGAGAGAAACAAGCAATAATTGGTTTCATACCCTACGGTTCTGTCCCAGCTTGCTCGCGTGAACAGAATACGGTCCACCTCCTTCGCCAAGGTATTACAATATATTAGTCCACACCGTGTATCGGCACGACGATTGGACCACATACAAGCGTACAATTTGCCTGCTTCGTTAGAAATGTTGGCTTTGGCATCCCTCCCACTCACCTGTTGATAGCATGCGAAATAGGCTGAATGCTTGGTCAGGGCACTTTGCCCAAGCATTCAGCCTATTGTGACTTAATAGGGTATTGACTTATAAGATTAAACAGCATTTTGATCATGTCAACAGGCTAGCAGATAGCTCATCGGCACAGCAGAGCAGCAGCAGCATGTCAGCATGCTGCTAGAGATAAACCTAAAATACCGAAGGGGTCTTAATGAGATTGACATAGATGCGCTCATGCACACTCGGCCCGCCTGCAATCAGATGGAGCAGCTGCTCCGCGGCCACCGCACCAAAGCGGCGCTTGGAATAATCGATCGTTGCAAGCTGAGGCTGCAAGTACGAAGCTGTCTCAATATTATCAAAGCCTACTACGAAGATGTCCTCGCCAATACGGTAAGGCGACTTCTTCAGCTCATGATACAGCCCAACCGCCATTTCATCATTCAGGCAGAACACAGCCGCAGGACCACTGTACTCATCTTTAATTCGTCTAGCCGCCTCTTCTCCGCTGCTCTTTGTAAAATCCCCTTGAATCTCGATGTACTCAAGCGGATGATTCCGCTCCACCGTCAGCCTGACCGCCTGCAGCCGCTGCTCCGCATCAAATGACTCCGTTGGACCCGTGACGGCGTAGATCTTGCGATGACCGGATTCAATGAGGTATTCCATCGCCAAGGTTGCGCCAGCCTTATTGTCTAGAAGGACCTGTGAAATATTCTCATGCTTCAATTCACGATCAAGCACAACCAGCTTATGTCCGCGGTTCGCATATTTTAGCAGCTCATCGCTATCGAACGTTGCATCCAAAATAATCGCGCCATCCAGCATCCCTTCAGGCAGAAGTCGATGGGACTGCGTACCGCTGCAAATAATTAGATCATAGCCCTGTTTATTCAGCATATCCTTCATGCCTTGAAGCAGTTCGCCATAGAAAGCCCCTTCAAAGCTTGTGATGAAGGCTCCAACAATCATCGTATGCCTTTTTTTCAGCGTTCGTGCAGCTGCATTGGGCACATAGTTCAGTTCATCGGCAATTTGAAGAATCCGACGGCTAGTGTCTGCGTTTACCTTCGGGCTTCCATTCAAGGCATAAGACACCGTTGATATGGAGACTCCAGCCTTCTTTGCAATGTCCTTTATACTTACCACATGACACGCCCCCATCGTTCATCGCACTCGTACATCTACTATAACAAATAAAGAACCAGCTAGGATAGGCAGCCAGTATAATTCATCCCTCAAACAAGAGGGATCAAGGGGACTGCTCCCTTATACAAAGAACAGGCATATTAAAGCGGCTGTTCTTATCAAGAAGTAGAACCATGCTGCTCAATATGCCTGTATTCTTATAAAACCCTCGGCCGTATGCGCTAAGCCATCTAAGTTGAGTGTTCGCAATAAACAGACGTGAGGGCGAAATGATGCTGGAGAAGTGTTCTCCTCTGAGTATGGAAGCTACACACGCTTAAGAAATTCAACCAGTGTAAGCAGACCTTTATCAAAGTTCTCTAGGTTGAAGTGCTCATTTGGCGCGTGCAAATTCTCATTAGGCAGACCAAAGCCCATCATGACAACCGGTGATTCCAGCACACGGGAGAACGTCTCGACAATCGGAATCGAGCCTCCATCCTTTGTGAACAAGGCACGTGTGCCATATACTGCTTCATACGCATCCGCAGCCACCTGAAGCATGTGATTGGAAGGATCCATATTGAAGGCGCGCGCTTTTTCCCCTTCGGTAATGGTAAGCTTTGCTCCAGGTTGAACATGCTCCTTCAAGTGCTTAATGATATGATCCAGCACGGCTTGTGGATCTTGCTCGCCTACGAGCCGGCATGTAATTTTGGCTGTTGCTTCTTTGGGAATCACCGTCTTGGTGCCTTCGCCCTGGAAGCCGCCATATACCCCATTCAGCTCCAGTGTTGGACGAGCTCCTACACGCTCGACAAAGGAGTACCCCTTCTCGCCGTATAAAGCGCTCAGCTGCAGCTCCTCACGCAGCTTATCATCGCTGAAGCCCTGCTTTTTGAACTCTTCACGCATCATATCCGACAGCTCAGGCACGCCGTCGTAGAAGCCGTCCACCGTAACGCGTCCTTCCTTGTCATGAAGCGAAGCCAGCAATTCCACGATCGCATGCAGCGCATTCGGCACGCCGCCTCCGTATGTACCTGAATGAAGATCCGTGTTGGCCGTATGAACCGTCACTTCAAGCGAGCATAAACCGCGCAGACCGGTACTGATAGCAGGCTTGCCTGGCTCTAGAAGCGAGGTGTCCGAGATGACAATAGCATCACAAGCAAGCTTATCGCGGTGAGACTCAAGGAAAGGTGGCAGGCTTGCGCTCGCAACCTCTTCTTCTCCCTCTACGCAGAACTTGATATTGACAGGCAGTTCCTTCTCCTGCTGCAGCAGCGCCTCTACGGCCAGAACGTGCAAGTACAGCTGGCCCTTGTCGTCCGTTGCACCGCGGGCAAACAGCTTATTGTCACGCACCTCCGGCTCGAATGGTGGTGTTGTCCATAGATTCAGCGGGTCAACCGGCTGAACATCATAATGTCCATAAATGAGGATGGTCGGTTTGCCTGGTGCATGCAGATAGTCACCCGTTACGATCGGATGTCCGTCTGTTTGATGTACTTCAACATGCTCAAGACCTGCTTGACGCATCCGATTTGCAAGCCATTCTGCTGCTCTCACGACATCTTCCTTGTGCGCAGACAATGCAGAAATGCTCGGAATGGATAGCCATTCCTTCAATTCATTCAGATGCTGCTCGCGATGTTCCTTAAAGTAATTCGCATAACTCACGTATATCCCAGCCTTTCTCTTTCAAATGAAGTCAAGGTATTAACTTGTATAATACTTGCTCATGTTCACTATTGTACACATTTCCCGCCTCTCCAAACAACGCGAGGCGTGATGACTACAGTGTACTTCTCATGCTTGCCTTCCATCATTCTAGCGGCTTGTTCGCCCAATGCTATACAATTCCTTCAAAGATCAGCAAAGAAGAGTGCTGACAAGCTGTCTGCAAATCCCGCCAAATCTGGTTCATGCGATGACTCTCCATAATAGCCAGCAAGCCCATGTATGGAAATACGCCATCCGCCATTTCTCTTATTGCCTTTGCCGTCAGCTTCGCTTTGCGGCTCACCTCATCTGCTCTCGCAGAATCAAGCTCGCCTCTATCCATTAGCTCCTGCCAGGACAGATTCACCTGCTCGTAGAAGCAGCCTTGAATTTCTTCGAATTGAGCTTCTGCTCGCTCAAGCACCTTGCTCATTCCAGCAGCTCTCTCTGGCGAAGGCGGTGGGAAGCTCTCCAATTTATCTGCAACCATAAGATGGGCTTCATCTAAGAAGTGGCGTCCTACACCTAGACAAAGAGCTGCAAAGGACACTTCCGCAAAGAGCGCAAACGGATAGTGATACAAGGGATGATCATAATCGGAGTAAGTATGTGCAAGACTAAATGTTCGCTCCTCTGGCACAAACACCTCTTCAACGACAATCGTATGACTGCCCGTAGCCTTCATGCCAAATGCGTCCCAATCCTCCACAATCTTTACTTGTTCTGGCTGAAAGATGCACGCACGAATAGACGGCTCATCCGTCGGATTTGTGCTCTCTATCCATACATTGGCTGTAAACATGGTGGCATGATGCGCCCCGCTGCAGTACTTCCATGAACCGCTCACACGATATCCGCCTGCTGCAGGAACGGCTCGCCCGGTTGGTTGTCCGCTTCCTGCGATTACGGCATCATCCGGCAGGAATTGATGGCTGCAGATGGCAGGCTCTATAAATGGAACGAAGAAGCCTCCGCCTGCCCCAATCGTCACCGTCCATCCTAAGCCCCCATCAACCCAGGCCGTTTCTTCAAATACTTTCAAGGCCTCTGGCAAGGCTGTCATCGTTCCGCCGAGCTCAACTGGCACAAACAATTTAAACATTTTTTTATGGACCATCTGCTGCAGCCATTCCGGATCTACAGCTCCCGCACGCTCCATCTCAAGCGATCGGGCACGAATGCGGCCAATTTGCTCTTCTGACCAATACTGTGCCATCATGCTCTCACCTCTATATGTATAAGTGATACTATCAACGCAATGTCCATTTCCTAGTTTACCATTAATCCGACCTGCAAAATGCTGTTTTATGATATTTTTCGACCCGGTTCAACAATAACCCGCCTGTGGTTGTTCTCTCGCGACTGCGATTAATGGGACAAGAAACCTATAAACAAGACATCCACACATAGAACAGGAATCAAACAAAATAATCCACCCTGCGCAAGAAGTTAGGCAGTAGAAATACTCCTATAACCTTCTTCCTTTGCAAGGTGGATGAATTGCAGCAAACTATCGTCTTTGGATCTTACTGAAAAGTCTATTACTTGCTCGCTTTATATTTCTCCAGATACTCCTTCGCCTTCGCAGGATCTGCTTTAAGCTCATTTCCAGTCTTCACCATCGGGCTCACAGTCGACACCGCGTTGATCTTGTTGCCATTGTAGAATGCTTTGATTTCTTCTTGATTAATTGAATACAAGACCGCTTTTCTTAGATCCTCGCTCTTTGCAACTTCACGATTGGCGGTGTTGAACAGCAAGTAGGATACTGCGTTGCTCTCAATAGATTGCAGCTTCAGCTTGCTGTCGCCCTTCACGATATCATACTTCGTCTCAGGCACGCCGTAGAAGATATGCGTCTCACCGCTGCGAAGCGCAGACAAGGAGCTGTCGGAATCCTTAATGAACTTCACTTCAACGTTGTTGATCTTAGGCTCATGCTCCGTGCCCTTCATGTAGCCTGGATTTTTGTAAAATACAGCTTTGTAGTCGTTCTTATAGGACAAAATGTATGGGCCGCTTGCATACAGCGTGTTCTTGTAGTTCGGCCCTTCTGTTACTGTATTTTGATCCCCATATGGAATATCCTTGTTCACATCAAAGGTAGCCACATCATACGTATTGATGCTCTCAACCTGCTTCTTGGACACAATGCCTGCCGATTGATGCGCTAGGTAGTTCAATACTTGCGGGAACGGTTCGGTCGTAGTTAGCTTGATTACCTGATATTTGCCCGCTTTGGAATCTGCTTGATTCTTATCTGTCACAAGCTGCGTAATCTTCTGGCCCAAGCCTTGCTCCAGCGCTTCCTTCACAGTGCCATTGCCGCCGGATTGCTTTTGGTCCAATTGAGCAATATCGTTTACAACTTCAACGGTCTTAATATGCTCGTGCAAGCTGTACGTGCGGTGATCAGGCACAGCATTCTTGTCCTTCGCGCGATCCAAGGAGAAGATGACATCATCGGCACCTACACGCTCTCCTGTATCTACAGCTGCTTTGTCAGAGATCTTGGCAAAATTCACATCGTCTCTTAGGATAAAATAGTACTCCGAATTGCCGTCTCCGATGCTGTAGTTGTATGACAGGGAACCATCAGACGTGATCTTATCGTCATCGGTCAGGTTGATTAAGCGCACATACATATTCGTATTCAGCATATTGATCGATCCGTCATTCCCTTTAATCGGGTCAAGAGAAGTCAACGTCGGGTTCGCTTGGCTGAGCACAACCGGCTCTTTGTCGCGCTTCGATTGATCATTAAAGTCCAAGTCTTCCCATGCGAGAGATCGGGATTTGGATAAACGAACGGAATCTTCTTTTAGCAATTCTTTATTGAAGGCTTGGCTCTTATAGGAAATATACAATGGCGCGATATACGCCTTGTCAAATACCAACAGCTGTTCGAACTGCTTATACGTATCCACATATTGATCCGGCGTCTGCGTTGCTGCCTCGTCAATCAGCTTATCTACTTCAGGATCGGAGAGCTTGCTGTAGTCCCCGCCTGTTTTGAACAACGAACGTACCGCATAGTCCGGGTTGCCAGTGACAGTTGTCCATCCAGACAAGGAGATATCATAATTGCCTGCATCCTCCTGCGCCTTGAAGCTGCCGTAATCCGGCTGGATGTTCAGCTTCACGTTGAAGCCATTCTTGGTCAGCTGGTCGCGGACAATGTTAAGATCCGATTCCCCGCTTGCCATTCCAAGCAGTTCAATCTCAACGCCTGATGTGTTGGCCTTCGATTCTGTCGTAGTCTCTGGCTTCGTATCGTTCGCTTCGGACTTTGTCTTGACGGAGCATGCGCTAATCAGCAGGACAAGCGTGAGTAATAGCGAGACATAAGCACTTTTTTTCATGATGGACCTCCTAAAATAATGATGAAATGGCGGGTCAATATTCTCGACGCCTCCCTAATAGCCAAGTGAGCATCATAATACGACACAATGCGTCACATCTACGTCAAGAGGAGATGAATCGAATATGGACCCTGTATGATTTAGTCTAACTTCGGATCAAGTGCATCGCGCAAACCGTCACCTAAGAAGTTAAAGGATAACACCAAAGCAATAATGGCGAGCCCTGGATAAATGGCCAGGTATGAATGGGACTCTAGATACGCGCTGCCTACTTTAAGAATATTGCCCCATTCTGGAATATGCGGCTCAACCCCTAGTCCCAGATAGCTGAGACTGCTGGTCGCAATAACCGCTCCCCCAATCGTCAAGGTCGATTTTACAATCATCGGCGCCAGAGAGTTCGGCACTACATGCTTAAACAAAATCGATAAATGATTCGAGCCGAATGCTCTTGCCGCATCCACAAATTCATAGGTGGACACCATCATGACATTCGCCCGCATCGTCCTCGCATAGGTTGGAATCGAGCCTACACTAAGAGCGATGATGAGATTGACCGTATTGGCCCCAAATGCTGCGATAATGGCAATGGCAAGCAGGATGCCTGGAATGGCGTACAGCACATCAAGCACACGCATGATGATGTTGTCTGTCATCTTTCCAAAATAACCGGACAATGCGCCAAGGGCGCCACCGATAATGGCGGGTATCAAGGTAGTTGCGAGACCAACCAGAAGCGATATCCTTGCACCGAACACGATCCGTGAGAACAAATCCCGGCCGAAATTATCCGTGCCAAACGGATAGGCAAGACTGGAGTGCTGCAGGATTGCCTCATAATTGTTCTCTACAGCAAAGCTGTACTCGAAGGTAAGCAGGCTGCACATGGATAAGGTAAAAATAAATAAGATAAAGAACAACCCGAGCATTGAAGTGTTGCTGTTCGTGAGCCGCTCCCAGATGCTGCTTCGCTTTGCGTAATTAGGATTTAGGCTTTGACGGCACTTAGCGATCAGTCGAAGCCCCAGAATCAAAGCAAACAAGTTGCCGGTAACAGCGGTTGCGATTAGAATTCCTGCTAATGCATTGGTCCAGCTAGGGTAATTCCCTAAGCGATCAATCCTAATGACAATAAGCAGCCCTGCGAATTGGATGACCGTTATGATGCTCAAGAGCAGCATGCCAACCATAAAGGTATCGGACACATAAGGCTTAAATAAGTTAACAGCCGATACTGCGGTGACAAACAGCTGCGTAAGCACCATGTAAACGCCAAGCGTATATTCCGCGCTCTTCTTACGCTTCACTAATTGTGCAGCTGCGGTCACGGTGAACACATTGCCCGTCACCACGCTCAACAGCAACACCCCGGCAAGCGCACGGGTCAGCGGTTGGATGCCCCCTCGCTTCAATACATCACCGCGAATGCGAATCGCAATGATCGCCTGAAGCAGTGTACAGCCCGCATAGGCAAGTCCTAAGGCTAGCAGCGCTGGCTTCACGCTTCCGGCACTGTTGTCAAAGCTGTTCAGCAGCAAGATGATCGTGAGAATAAAGGAAACGATCCAGGCAAAGTGAGCCTGCCCGTACTCTCGCACTGATTTGATATGAAATGAAATGTCTTGAGCCGTAAGATTCTTTTTCATGACGCACACCTGCTTCAGTATTGTTTCATCTTGGATCGAATCCGCGGATCGAAAAAGGCATAGAGAATATCAATCATGACATTAATGATCGAGATCGTGATGGCCGTATATACAACGCCGCCCATGATGGCTGGAATGTCAGGAATAAACTGCTTATCGACAATATAGCTTCCAATCCCGCTAATATTGAATACTTTCTCAGTCACAGCAGCTCCCCCAAGAATGCCGCCGAACTGCAGTCCAACCACCGTAATGATGGGAATCATCGCATTGCTCGCCGCATGCCTAAGCAATACACCTCGACGCTTCAGCCCCTTGGCCCGCGCCGTGAGAATGTAGTCCTCATTGATGACCTCAAGCATCGAGGAGCGCGTCATTCTGGCGACTGCGGCAGTAAGCCCCGTGCCAAGCACAATCACTGGCATAATCATAGAGAGCCAATTCTGCGGATTGAAAGTTGCCGGCAGCCAGTGGAGCTTGATCGAGAAGTTCAGTATGAAGATCAACCCCTGCCAAAAGTTCGGTATCGACAAGCCCAATAATGCGATAAACATAAAAGTATAATCAAAAAATGAGTTCGGCCGAGTGGCTGAAATCATGCCTACAGGAATCGCTATGATCAGTGCCACGAATAAAGAAATGACAGATAATGTAAGGGTTATCGGAAACTTATTCGCTATGGCTGTCGTTACCTGCTCATTGCCTGCAAAAGACTTCCCAAGATCAAAGGTCAAGATGCCCTTGAGATTGTTCCACAGCTGTACCAGATAGGGCTGATCGAGCCCATAGATCTGATTGAAGTTGTCAATCTGTTCCTTAGTTGCCGTCTCGCCCAATATATTCGCTGCCGGATTAAGCGGCGATAAATGCAAGATGGTGAAGACAACGATGGCGACACCCAATATCACAAGCAGCGTCATGACAAGACGCTCCATCAAATACTTAAGATAAGGACTGTTGTACAGCAGAATCATAAGATGCATAGGCAGTCCAAGCACGCCTGAGAAGATCCAAAACCACGGCTTATTCATAAGCTCGGCAAAGGTGTCGGCAAAGCTCAATCTCGTCTGGCCCTGCTCAGCCAGTCTCGCTTCTGTCCGCTCCTCTAGTGTCCGGTTGAATTCCTCCTCCGTCCACCGCTCAATCTGCCGCTTTCGCTCCTGCTCGCTTATCTTGCCGCCGAAAAATTGCTCCTTGCGATCAAGCTGTTCAGCAAAGGAGCTTTGAAGCTCCTTCTTATAGTCAGAGTCCAGCAGTTCCTGCTTCGTCCTCCTTCGAATCTCGGAATAGGTGTCACTCCGTCTTTGATAGAGGTAGAAGAGGAGTACAACGAAATTGACGGGCAAGCCCACTAACAGCACGATCCATCGATAGATAGGATGCAGCAGCATCTTACGATAGGCGCTGCCAATGATGTCGGCAAGTCCTGCATTCGAGTGTACGTCTCTTACCCTTAAGGCCTCCTTCATTGTCACTACTTCCTCTCGCATTCTATTAAATTGCATAATTCCGATCTGTATAGTATATTATAGACAAGCTTTTTAAAAGTCAATAATTTCTATAGTAATCTTTGTAACAATATAAATCGTTCGTTACTACAATTTCAATGTTTTCTTTGTTATTTTGTGGCAGTTTGTTGCCGATAACAATATCCTAGACAGCAGGTGAATCGATGGAAACGATATTGCAGGTCCATAATCTACATGTCTCCTTTCAAGGAAGAGAGCGTGAAGTCGATGCCGTTCGCGGCGTAAGCTTTGAAGTCAAGAAGGGAGAAACGCTTGGCATCGTAGGAGAATCCGGCAGCGGCAAGAGTGTAACTGCACGTTCAATCATGCGTCTTCTTCCGTCTCCTCCCTCCTATGTAAAGGATGGCGAGATTCTCTTCCTTGGCGAGAACATTGCGCATAAGAGCGAGAAAGAAATGGAGAGCATCCGCGGACGCGACATCGGCATGATCTTTCAAGATCCGATGACCTCCTTGAACCCGACGATGAAGATCGGCAAGCAAATCACAGAGAGCTTGATGAAGCATCAGAAGCTGTCTCGTCAACAGGCGAAGCAAGAAGCCATCGACATGCTGAAGCTCGTTGGCATTCGGGATAGTGAGGCGCGCTACGAGCAATATCCGCATGAATTCTCCGGCGGCATGCGGCAGCGCGTCATGATTGCCATTGCGCTCGCCTGCCGACCGCAGCTGCTTATCGCGGATGAGCCGACTACCGCGCTTGATGTGACTATTCAAGCACAGATTCTAAATGTGATGAAAAGCATGCAGGAGCGCCTTGGCATCTCCATTATTCTGATCACGCACGATCTCGGCGTTGTTGCCGGCATGTGTGATCGTGTCGTGGTGATGAAGGAAGGCGAGGTTGTAGAGACAGGAACAACGGAGGAGATCTTCGAGCGTCCTAAGCATCCATATACGCTGAAGCTGCTGAATGCTCTGCCTAAGCTTCATGAGAAGAAGAAGCCGAAGGAGGCGCCGCTTATTCTAATTCCTAATGCTGCAGAGCCGCTCATTGAGGTACAGGGCTTGAAGCGTTATTTCCAGCTTGGCAAAGGCCAGGTCTTGAAGGCGGTCGATGATATCAGCTTTCATATTAAGCAAGGCGAGACCTTGGGGGTCGTTGGCGAATCCGGCTCAGGCAAATCGACGACCGGACGCACCATTCTGCGCCTTCATGAGCCTACGGCAGGCGATGTCCGCTATCAAGGGATGTCCATTGGCCGCATGAACAATAAGGAAATGAAAATGATGCGCCGCTACATGCAGATGATCTTCCAAGATCCTTATGCATCGCTTAATCCGCGCTATAAGGTGCTTGATATTATCGGTGAAGCCCTTGACGTGCAGAAGCTCTCGCTAAGCAAGCTGGAACGCCGGAAGAGAGTAGAGGAGCTGCTTGAGATGGTTGGGCTGGATGCATCCTTTGCCCTTCGCTTTCCACACGAATTCTCTGGAGGTCAAAGACAGCGCATCGGCATTGCGCGAGCGCTTGCCGTCGATCCGAAGTTCATCGTATGCGATGAGCCGCTGTCCGCACTGGACGTATCCATTCAAGCACAGATTGTTAAGCTGCTTGAGGAGCTGCAGCAGCGGCTTCAGCTGACCTATCTCTTCATTGCCCATGATCTGTCGATGGTCAAGCATATCAGCGACCGTGTAGCTGTCATGTACATGGGCAAGATTGTCGAGCTGGCCGAGAGCGAGGAGTTGTATTCGAATCCGCAGCATGATTATACGAAGTCATTGCTGGCGGCGATTCCGATTCCTGATCCCAAGATTGAAGCACAGAAGAGCCGCAAGCTGATGGACGAGTCGTCCTTAGAGGATAAGTATAATGTGGCGAATGCCAAGTTGGTTGAAGTTAGCAAAGGACACTGGGTCGCGGTATAGTAGAACGTAGAGTAGTCCAATGTTCTCGGAACTGGCGAGAGCGCCATTACAAGCAGTTGCTTAGACACAAAGCATCCCCCTATTCAAAGTAGAACTGTTCTACTTTGAATAGGGGGATGCTGTTTGTTAGGCGTGCTCTGATTACTTGGACTGCTCTGTCAGCAAATCCGACAGTAAGAAAGATACATTGTCGGATTGCGTATACACGACCATATCACAGCCTAATAATCGGTAAATCGAACGCGGATAATGATTCTTCGTGATGATTACGATGCGCTCGCTGGTGCAAGGCCTTATAAGCTGCAGCAAACGGCACGTCAAGGTAAAGCTGGATTCAAACAAATAAATGCGTCCAATCGGCGTCTCCGGTGGAAACGTCATGCTGTCGGCTGTACGAATCTTCCATACCTCATGAATGCCAAGCTTCTCCATGCGCTTTATTCCTCGCATGTTATTCACGATTGCTGCAACCTTCATCCCTGCTCCGCGCAGTTGGCGAATAAAATCCTCGCCCATCGTATTCGGAGCGAATATAGTTATCATTCGATCCGTGTGCTGCATAAATTTTGGCGCCTCCTTATCCCGTATCCACCTTTCCTTCGGGTGAGAGGCCGTACTTAAACCGTAGTGTCACGCTAGGTTTTCATCATCATGCCTCTCCTCGGACGCTTACGAGGTTAGCTGTCGGGTTCGGAATCGAAGAGTCGCCCTACCAGCCTTTTTCACGGAATGGAGTGCAGACATTGCCCTCCCTCTTCCTGCTTGGCCAGATTCACCCCGTCTTCAGGCCGCAAGCATAGCTGCTTAAGCGCCTGAATAATCATTGGTTCCCCCGCTTCCGAACATAACGGAACTCAGCGATCAAGACGATAACGGTTGTTCTACTGTTGATGAAGTGAATCTTACTCCTTCCCCAAGAGACTGTAAATGGGAGCAAATGTTCATATATGTCCTTGTTTGAGCCATTGTCGTACAAAATCCTGTTTAATCTCAACTTTTCTGCTCCATATCTCTGTCTCCCTCATGCTATCGCTCTAATGCAATGCCTATTTAGCTTGAAGCAGATAAATGGCGATTAAGCAGCTTGTAACCGCTTCATCGAAATAAATTCGTTCTATTTAAGCTTTAGCGTGACAACAATCCACTCTTCATTTAGGCATCATACGCCATAAATAAAGACCTTCATCTCCACCTTGCAGCGGAAAACGAGGTCTCATGTGTAACCTTGCTATATTCCCCTATCGAGCTTGCCATACGAACATTTTCATCAGTCAGCCCAAGTCCAGCAGGAGGATTTGGCTCCCGTATCCCCTACTATCTACCCAAAGATAGTACCCAGCAGCTGATTCAAGCGATTGGCATAGGTATGATCGCGAAGCGTTCGCTCAAGTCCACGCAAGGCGATATTGCGCCGTTCGTCTTCATGTTTCAGATAATGATCGATTTTGGCCATCATCTCTTCTGGCGAGCTGTAAGTCTCAATTTCAACTCCTGGCGTATAGAAACGTCCAAGATCACTGCGAATGTCGGTTAACTGCAGCGTGCCGCACAGCATAATCTCAAACGTTCTTGGATTAGGCGAGGATGCCATAATTCTAGTCGAATTGGTATTTACCGATTCATCGTCAGGCGAACGATGCATATTGATAACAATCTTCGTGGTATTATATGTCTCTGCCGTATCCTGTGGACTCATCCACTTCCCAAGGTCAATTCTTGATTCATAATGGTGATACTTCGATAATCGGTCCCACCACAACCCAGAAAAATAAGCATTATATTGCATCATGCGATCAACAATAGGCTCGAAAAATCGAACGCGGTTCCAATAGGCCGTCCCAACAAATCCTACATCACGCTGTCCCGGCGAAGGTGTTGTCTTAGGCCTAAAGTGTCCAGGGTAGGCGCCAAATGGCAAGTAATAAACATGAGGGCAGCCTAATGACTGATAGAAGCCCACATTATTCAATTCCAATGTAAAGACATAATGATAGTGTGTGACGACTCGCGCCATCGTATCGGTGTAGTAAGGATCATCCGTGATCCATACAGCTGTTCGAATGCCTAGGTTGCGCAGTTCATCAAGCTGCTCTGCAGTAAAGTCCATGCCGTCCAAGACAAGCACAAGATCTGGCCTTAGATCAGCTGCCATAGAAGCAACCGAATCCTTAGGCCCTGCAATCGTTACACGGCTGACCAGACCTTGCAGCGAAGCGACCATCGCTTCATCAATAGGCGAATAAGGCATGCCTTTCCCCGTAGATACATATAGAACATGCAGCGGCCGGTATTTTACGTCGGGATGAACCGTGTTAAACAGTACATCAGCGCGTGCTCGCAAATATCCTTCTTGAAACCCATCATGCAGCCCTTGAGCCCGCCCCCGTTTTTTCCAGTTCACTCTAACCCGGACTGATTTCTTGCTTCTACCTCGGCGCTTCCATCTGCTGCTGCGAAGCAGCTTTTTTTTGCGTAAGGGTAATCGTCGTCGCTGGCGAACACTCTTCCTGGCCATGTCATCACTCCTTGTGCCATGATTCTCTCTGCTCGTTCAGCCTCGCTGCATTCCTTTACTTCATCCCGCCGCCCTTGATCACGCCAACCACTCTAGCAGACGATGTACACGATACTCATACCAATGCCGGCTGTAGGTCGTCTGTACAGCCCGAAGCGCGATCGCAAGCCGTTCTTGCTCATGCGCCAAATCATATTGAATCTCCGTGAACTCCATTTATAAGAAGCATGTTGTGTTCGTGAACGCACTCTTCTTTTTGCAGCTAGTCGAGCTTGTTTCATCATATTCTCCTTGCCATGTGTAAAATATGAACGACAGCGCGGTATCACTGCGGCTGTTACTTCATGCAGTCACTCTTATAGACTTCTATCGTTATAGTCACTCTCAATATATGTCTTGCCCTGCACAAATTCATGGACCACTATCTAGGAGGCGAGCAAATCAGGCAGATGCCCCGCAATCCGATTGCAGCTCATTGCTTGTTATAGCAACACGCTCTTGTATTCGAAGCAGCGGCTCTTAGAGCGCTCAGCTCTAATCAGATTCAGCTATTAAAAACCCCGCAACAGCCTGTACGGCTAGCGGGGTGTGCCTATTATGCCTTGGCCGCATAGGCCAATTGGTGACCGTCCTCGTATCCTTTGGCAAAGCCGACACGGAAGCCTTCCTCATAAGCCGTTCCATAGCTTTGATTGAACATGCGGCCATTCCTTAAGCTCCCTTTTTTGCGGCGCTTTTTGCCGCGCAGGCTGCCTCGCTTGAGACTGCGCTTCAGCTTCTTCCCCTTTAGAGAGCCAGCGCGTTGTCCGCTTTTGCCCTTTCTTCTTGCACCGCCTCTTTTAGACGCCGCCGACAAACGATTTTTACGCTTCTTCAAGCTGCTATTCCTCCTCCACTCTATGAATCCTTGACACATCGAGCGGATACTGATGATTGAGCCAGGGCATCCCAGCACTGCCCTGCTTCACCTCTCTCCATCTCCAGCCTGTCACCGTATGGCAAAGGGATTGCTGATAGTGAGTGAGCGAAAGAATATTATCGTGGATAAGGTTCGACTGATGGCGAGACAGCTCCGATATGTCTGCTAATTGTTCTAGCAGGCGGGCAAGCGCAGCTTGGCTGCGTGCCATCGCCTCCACCATCTTAATCTGGGCTTCCGTCCGTCTATCATAATGAGGAGAGCTGCTCATGAGGAATACCCCTCTCCATCCTCGCTGTCATCTGCACTTCCACTATAATCATTTCGGGATGGTTCCACCAGGAGCACATTCATGTTGCGCGCCAAGCTGTATTGCAGCTTAGCGAGCCCCTCCAGCACCTCTATCACCTGCTCATGAATTTCCATTGGCTCATTCAACTGCTCAAGATGAGTTGCAAAAGCCTGCTGATTCAAATGATTCAATACCCAGTTTCGATTCTTCTCCGCCTCCAGCGCCTTCGCTTCAAGTATCTGCGCCACATTCCACTGCATCTTGGCCATGGCTTCAAGCATGGTCGCATAAGCGTGTTCCCGACTCACCTTGACCCACTCCTTCTACTCCAGATCATCTCGGGTACTCTGCATTTCACGTACAATAAACTGCAGTTGCAGCGCCATGGCATCCTCAAGTGCAGAGAGGCTGTTCAAGTAGGCAATTAGATTGCGCGTCACTTGGCCAGATTGCTCCTTAAGCCCTGCAAGCCCCTCGAATTCCGGGTGAAGATCAGGCAGATGGTGAATAATATGCGCCATCCTAACCGCGACTTGCCGCTCGGCATCCAGCACCCTTGCCATATGGGTTTGGGTATGCGACATATGCTGGATCATTTCATTTACGTTGTGCTGCATCATCATCCCTCCAAAATGCCTATATGGCCTGTGCCTTGTCTCCTCATAAATCAGGCATACGCATGTCTCTACAACATATGCCGTGCCTATCCATCTGTATACGGTCATTTTGCCTAAATGTCCTGGATCTGTACTTTGAGATAAAAGACAAGACTACAGATGATAAGAGTAAATCATTGGAGCTGCAATGATGGGCATGCCTTCTTGAAGCTTATGGCGATCAGCTTCGCTTCGGTGTGTAACTCGGCCTTCCATCGACCATCTCGCAATGGCATGCTGGCTAACAAATTCGTGGAAGGAGCTTCCTTGGCGCTGGAACCATCGACCGTTCTCTGTGGTAAAGATACCTCCGTCTGGAATGCTGCCATCCGGAGCCGACTGCTCATTCCACTTGACTGCAGCAGTCTTGGCATCCATCACTGGACCTGTGCCAAAGCCCAGCAGATCCATTTGCGACAGCTTCACAACAGGGATATGAACGGGTCCTGTCAATGGATACTTCGTGCCATGTTCAATCCAATAAATCGTATCGCTAAGCCCCGTTGCCGCAACATGAGAGGGGTAGAAGGATTGGGCACGAAGCACGCTGCGAGTGGAATGCGCCCTTACCCGACTTACCCAATCATGCGCATTGGCCCATTTTGCAGAGAAAAATGCCGCATTCTTGTCATTGACCTCCTGGAGCCGCTCTCCCAGCGCCTTCATGCTTTGGCTGCCCACATGATGGATAAAGCAGTCCCGTGCGATAACAAGCCTTCTTCCCGTCAGCCTTGTTCGGATGATATAGTCGTCATCCTCGAAGTTTCCGATTGCAAAGCCTTCATCCATATAACCTACGGCCTCAAAAGTTTCCCTGCGCAGCAAATAGCAGAAGCCGACAAGCCGATCCACGCTTTGCCACAGGCTTGAATTCGCGACATTATGCCTAGCAGCAAAGACCTGCATGCCTTGAAGATTGCTGTATGGCACCTGAATCTGCTGAGGCCCGCCAATATAATTGGTCACAGGACCGACAATGCCGATATTTGAATCGCTGTTCAGGGCGTTCAAAAGGTTGGTGAGCCAATTCTTCGTTACGATGATGTCGTTATTCAAAATGCAGATCGTGCGTCCCTTTGCCATCATCAACCCGGTATTTACCGCCCCAGAGAACCCTCGATTCACTTCATGGATATGGTATCTCAGCTTCCCAGAGCATGATTCTAGGAATTGGGCGCTTCCGTCCGTAGATGCATTATCCACCACGATGATCTCGTGCGGATTCGGGGTATGCATGCGAATGCTGTCCAAGCATTGCTTGAGCAGATCCAGCTTATTGTAATTGGCTATAATAATACTCGTGCCATCTAATGGAGCCTCATACTCATCTTGACCACGACGCAACCCCTCTGCATAGCCGAGCGCATAGCCATGTTCATATTCATCGTTATGGATGACGGTTCGGGTCGGCACTTTGGCCTTAACTTTGGACTTCCCTTTGACAAGCCGCTTCGGCTTGCGTTTTAAGCTCCGTCGCGGGCGGTTGCGTGTCCGAGCCTTCTTGAGCAGCTTCGCCATCTGCCTTCCTCCATCTCCTCATCATATTCACTCATTCCATTAGAATCCAAGCTCTCCGCTTGCAATCTTATTGGCGAGGTGCCCGAAATCAAGCGCCACCTTTCCAAACTGCGAAGCAACGCGCTGGGTTAACAACACTGCCGGAATGCCTGCCGATATCAAGGCAAGATCGAAGTCATATGTCGCTGCTTCCGCCAGCACTCGGTGGGTATCTCTTACACCCATCACTGGAGTTACAACACCAGCCACCGCGATGCCTCTTGATCGGAATACATGCGCCAATGCTTCAGCAGCATTGCCGATAACAAGCACCCTTCGGCCCTGCAAGAGCCGATTCAGATGACCATACTGAGCGAGCATATAATTCACCGTCGAGTAGGTCAGCCGCATATGCCTGACCTCCATGCCGTATGCACGGAATGTTGGATACATCAAGCCTTGAAAGTTCGGCATTCTGGACGTTGGTATGCCGACAAAGGTTGCCTGGCGGACAGCTTCCGCCAGCTGATCGCGATACTCATGATCAGGGATATCCATACCTGCATAGCCTAAGAACGGTGCTTCCTTGCGAACGAGTGCCGAAGACAAGACCCGGTCATGCGCAAGAGCAAGCAGCTCGCCATCTCCTAGTCTTACGACTGATAATGGCTCCTTTCGCTCCAGCGCCCTCTCCATATGAATGAAGATATCCGCGGGATCGACCAGCGTCTGCAGCAGATGCCTTACCTGCTCGAAGCCAAGCGCAATGACATGTTCAACTGGAATATCGGGGAGGATCATATGCTCGGGAATGAGTTTCGCTAGGAAACCTTCACCGCCCTCATACTTTCCTTTTCGGAAGCCATCTTCAAAGGCAATCTGGCGCTCGCTCTCAAGGTCCAATAAGAGCTCTTGGGATTGCTGTCTCATTCCCCTGAGATTACGGCGCTTCCGAATCCGTTTTCCACGTCCTGAGCCTCGCTTGCCGCGCCTTGCTCTTCCCCGCATCTTTACTCTTCTTCCTCTTATTGAACGTGCAAGCGAAGTTCTGCTCTTGCGGCGCTTGGCCGCAGAAAGAGAGCGAAGGAGTGTCACCTCTTCACCACCCTTCTCGATAAGCGCCTGAGAGGACCCGCTCCCACCAGTCGCGGTGATCCACATACCACTGCACGGTCTCCATCAAGCCCTGAGTAAGACTCAGCTTGGGCTGCCAGGCAAGCTCTTTTGCAGATTTGTCAGGATTAATCGCATATCTTCGATCATGACCGAGTCGATCAGGCACATAAGTAATCAACGATGCTGGCTTATTAAGCAGCTCAAGAATCATTCGCACCATCTCGATATTCGTTCTCTCTTCATGTCCGCCAATATTGTATACTTCCCCTACCCTGCCTCTCTTCCAAGCTGCCTCAATGGCAAGACAGTGATCTTCTACATACAGCCAATCACGAATATGCCGGCCATCGCCATATACAGGTATGGGCTGATCTTGCAGTGCGCGCAATATGATGGTCGGAATCAACTTCTCTGGGAACTGATAAGGGCCATAATTATTGGAGCAGCGTGTAATGATCAAGGGCAAACCATACGTCTTCACATAAGCTCTTGCCATAAGATCTGACGAAGCCTTGCTCGCCGAATAAGGACTGTTCGGCTCAAGCGGCGAGTTCTCGCTGAAGCTTCCCTCATCGCCCAGCGCTCCATACACTTCATCTGTAGAAACATGAAGAAAAGTACCAACGCCATGGCGGCGAGCGGCCTCAAGCAGGTGGAAGGTGCCAAGCACATTCGTCACGACGAATTGCTCAGGATGCGAGATGCTGCGATCAACATGCGATTCAGCAGCAAAGTGGAATATCGCTTCATAGCTTCCATGCTCGAATAGCCGCTCTACATCAGCGGCATTTGCAATATCTGTCCGTATAAAAGCATACCGGTCGCAGGTATCGAAGGGCTTCACGTTATCGGGATTGCCGGCATACGTCAGCTGATCCGCGTTCGTAATGTGGATATCCTCATGCTTTGCCAGCATTGTTCGAATAAAGCAGCTCCCGATAAATCCCATTCCGCCCGTGACAAGCAATTTTTTCATAGCTGTACCCCCCAAAGCTTCACGGCTGCCTCTTGGAGCGAATCAAATGTTCCGGCATCTGTCCACCAGCGCTGCAAAATATCGTATTTTAATTTGCCGCTATGCGCATACGCATTATTGACATCTGTAATCTCAAGTTCTCCTCTGGCTGAAGGAGCAATCTCTGCAATATGCCGGAATACTTCCGTATCATACATATAGATTCCCGTGACACAGTAGTTCGACTGGGGCTGCTTCGGCTTCTCCTCGATGTAGAGAATGCGCTCTCGACGTTCAGGATCAAAGACAGGAACTCCATAGCGCCTAGGATCATGGACTCGCTTCAAGAGCACGCGTGCTTCACCTGAAGGCTGCTCCTCGAATGCAGACACGTAAGCAAGCAGATCATCCTGGAATAGATTATCACCAAGCAGTACAACGAAGCGTTCGCCTGGAACGATATAAGGCTCTGCCAGTGACAGCGCCTGAGCAATGCCGCCTGCCTCTTCCTGAACAGCAAAGGTCACTTTGACGCCGAAGGCCTTGCCGCTTCCGATATACTCAGCATACAATCCCGCCGACATCTTGCTCGTTACAATAAAGAGCTCCCGAATGCCCGCTGCTCGAAGCCGCTCAATCCCGTAGCAGATCATGGGATGCTTGCCGACGGGCAGGAGATGCTTGTTGATGAGCTTCGTCAGCGGGTACAGCCGACTGCCTGTGCCGCCCGCTAATATAATTCCTTTCACACAGTCTCCCTCCTTAGATAAACTGATGGGGATCAATGCTCCATTTATCTACAAATCGCTTATAATTGCGCCGAACAAGCTCCTTAAGCGCATGCTCGCCATGCTCCTTGAAGCTTGCACTTCCATAATGATGCACATATACATCCCGGGCAATCATAATGCCGTAACCGCTCATTCTGGCTCTCAGGCAGTAGTCGTCATCTTCAAAATGGCCGGGACTGAATTGCTCATCAAGGAGCCCGATCCGGTTCATAACGGATCTGCGAACGGCTAAGCACAATCCCACCACGCGCAGCACACGCTGATGCTTCTTCGGATCAGGCTTATTCCATTGCCTCGCATGATGGTGAAACTGCTCTAGATCATCGTAAGCACGAGGCTCGCACTGCCTCCCGCTGGCATAATTCGTGAGCGGCCCAATGATGCCTATATCCTCATGCAGCCTGAATGCTTCCAGTATATTATCAAGCCAGCGATAAGACACAATGACATCGTTATTCAACAAAATAATAATGTCGCCCGCACTCACATTCATGCCGAGATTGCATGCCCCCGGAAACCCAAGATTGCTAGGGCAGGATATAAAAGGAACTCGCTCTTCTTTGCAATACTGAGCTGTTCCATCTGTAGATCCATTATCCACCACAATCAGCTCATAAGAAGGAGTTGTATGCGCCCGAATCGCCTCTATGCAGGACTTCAACAAATAAAGGCGATTGTACGTTGGGATGACAATGCTTGCCGCCGGAGGCCCTGACATCGCTTCGCTCATTCCCTATTCCTCCTTACGGCAATGTGCTGTCTGCTGTGCTGCGGTTCATTTAAGGCATTGCCTTTCCAACTCCAGATTGTATGGAAGGCTTCCAAATGATCGCCTAGAATCAGTTGGGCTACTTGGTTGTTTGCGCCGCTATTAGTCGTTTTTACTTGATTATGTGTAATAACATCTATGGTTGCTGCCGTCTCGGTTCGAAGTCCATGAAGCAAAGCAAGCGCCTGAGCGCGCGGCGGTACGCTGAGCGCTTCTATCCCAACCCTATCGATGGCTTGGCGGCTTAAGGCATGGGGAACTGCAGTCAGAGAATTGGACTCCAGATCCGGCCTGCCCAAGCAGGCGTTCAGCCATTGCTTGCAGTAGCTGATCGAATCCTGTCTGTCGAATGGAGGCAGCAGCGGCGTAATATCATTTAAGGCCACATCCACCCCTTGGGCGATCGACCATAGGAAGGCACCGAGCTGTTCGGCAGGAACCGCAATATCACTGTCTACAAACAGCACCGCCTCCGATCGAGTCAGCTTCGCACCAATGGAACGTCCAACATCATGGCCAACTCGCTCAGGATAATGAACGATAGTGGCTTGCGGGGAGCTTATTCGAGCTTCCTCCAACGTCCGATCTGTTGACCCGTTCACCACAATATAGATTTCATCTAACGCAAGGCGATTCACCTCTTGCAGGACAGAACCGATGCGCCCTTCTTCATTCATGGCGCACATAACGACAGACAGCTTCATCGTGGTGGGCAGCAGCATAAGGGTGGGCAGCTGACCGTGGAATGCCGAGGCGAGCCCCTGCATATAGGCGTCACTCAACAGCGGGATCATCGGGTATGAGGATAGGCCTGGTGATAATGTATGCGCGAAGTGTGCAAATGCTTGGCGAGCTTGTAGCGAGAAGCGCTGCAGCTCGTTTGGATGGTATCCCTCTTGCGCCAATCGTTGCCCGTCTCTCTCGCCGGCAGCAGTCGCAAGCTGTCCGTAACCTGTTGGAAGCACAGCCCCCCTATTCATCGGAATACGATTTCTAGAGCGTACCCGTCTTGCTTTCCCTCGCCGCTGTTTGCCTGTCATTCTTGAGCGCTTGCTTCTTCTCCCCGCTCTAGACGAACGCATCCAACGGGAGGACTTTGACAGTCGAGTTCCCTCTCGTCTCCTTGCTCTTGCCGCGCGAGATGTCGGGCTAGAAGATGACAACCGCTTGATTTGTGCAATTTGCTCTTCACTGCCAACCCGTTCTTGATCCTCATGCATCATGTCTGCTCCCTCACAATCTGCCGATTGCGTCCAAGATCTGTGTAACCTCCACGACTTCCGGCCTGCTCTGTCAGCCAACGAATGGATTGAAGATGATCATTGTCAATTAATGGCTCAAGCGGATCTTTCCTAAAATGTCTTGCCCGAATTGGATTTAAGCGCCCAACATCAACAGACGACGACCGAACAACCGTCAACCCTTTGTGAATAGCGGTAGCTTGAGCAAGTGGCGGAATGGATAAAGCATCCGCTCCTATCGAGTCCAGTGCTTTACGGCTTATTGCATGCGGAACGGCAGTCATCGACGCCCCTCTTAGATCTGGACGAGAACATAAGGCATTAAGGGCATGCTTGGCCAAGACAACCCGATGCACCTGTCGTTTATGAACCGGCCCAGAATAATCATTCAGCGCGACATCGGCTCCTTGAATAATGTCATGAATGAAAGGGCGAAGCCTTGCCGCAGAAATGATCATATCTCCATCTATAAAGAGCAGCACCTGCCCCTTTGCAGCAAGCGCCCCTGATGTGCGCCCCACATCATGGCCCAAGGCCTCTTGATGACGCAGCACGATGGCACCAAGCCGCTCTGCGATATAATCGGAACCATCGTTGGTTCCATTGGCAACGACGATCACTTCCACTGCCGGATGGACCTTCCTTGCTTCCTTTACGACTCGGGCAATGGTCGCCCGCTCATTCATAACAGGGATAATGACTGAGACCAACGGCTCTGGATGAGGCGGCATGTAGGTCAACCGCGTGAATCCACGATCCCTTCTTCCCTGGCGATGCTTCATAACTCGACTTGATCCAAGTCTTCTACTCGTGACTGACCGCATCGATTGACGCTTCAAACGCCCTGCTGAATGGCCTGTGCGGCCTATGCGTTTACCAGCACGAGTGCTCATGCTTGCCGCTTTTCCTCGTCGCAACTCATACACCCCCTGCTTATGTGAATACCTGCTGTTACAAGACATAGTATGACTGGGGATAAGGGGTGGAACGGCGGCTGTACGCCCTATCAAGAGATTCAGCCTATGCACGAGATATGCCTATCAAGGCACGAATGACGATTCCTACCTACTTCCGACACAGCCATGCAGCACACTCCTATAACCTGCTAAGCATCGTTTACTCCGCCATTTTGATAGAACCAGCCTCTCTCTTTGACGAACCACATGCTCAAGAAGCAAGCAGCAAGAACTTAAAACTCAAGCTCACATTTAGAAAAAGGCCGGGAGATCTTCCCGATCGCCCGACCTTTACTTTCAACAGAAGCAAACGCAACAAGATCGCCTTACTTGCCTGCTACTCTCCTTGTCACATGATTAACCCGCAGGCAACTGCAACCTATCGTGCGCGTTAATGTACATATCTAACGGCTAGACACAGGAATCATTAGCTGTCCCCATTGCAATCCATGCGATCTGCCCGCTTGACTCAGGAGCAATTCTCGTTCGAACCACCTCAACAATGGCTCCCGCAGCATGCTGCGACTTTACAGCCGCATAGCAGGCCGATTGATTCGTGGACACGACGAGCGCATACTGATCATCTGCGAATGGCTCATCGAAGGAAATAAGCACTTCAACCCGTTCCTCCGTATGGTCAAAAGCAAAGGCAGCATGGCCGAACTGCTGCAGTGCATTCTTCACATTAGCATTCGCCTGCACAGGATTAAAGCGAAGATGGCGAGGAGCAATCGCTTCATCCGCCAGATGCTCCTCATGCACGGCACCTTTGGCGATCGTCCGCGCATGAACAGCTCCTCCCTGCAAATGCGCGCTGCAGATGCTGCCTGGCGCAACATGCTCAGACTGCACACTGCCGATCTCAAGCACGATAGACGGCACATGTTGAATGGCATGGAGCTCAGCCGCTCCCTCCAGCAGGGCGTTTCTCATTGACGCTGCCCACTCCAGCAGAACTTCGGGCTGAAGATGCGACAATCCTATCGCTTGCTGTGCGATATGCTCGCTCTTCACCTCTTCCTGGGCGAGCTGCTGATGCCGTTCCTGATCAGCCTGAACTTGTTCCACCGCCTGTTGAACATAGGCCTCAAGCTCCTGCAGGAAGCTGTTCGCAACATGCTGCCGATGAATAATGCCTTCTTGCAGATGGACAGCATCAATCGACTGCAGCGCCAGCTTCTCCCCATTCACTGCGCCGTCAGCAATCGCCTCACGCCTAACTGCCTCTTCATCCATGTGATAGCACTTGATGGATTGGTCGCCGATATGATGAGACAGCACAGACAGATGAACAAGATGCTCCGATTGCACGCTCTCTGGAGCAAGCTTAGAGGATATGATGCTAAAGTCCTCCAAATGCTCTGCACGCACAGCACTTTCCGCAAGCTTCTCTCCCGTCACACTGCCAGATTGAAGCTGTCTTGCTGTAACTGCCTCCGCTTGCATGTGATCCGCTCGAATGCTGTCTGACTGCAGATGCTCAGCTGATACACTTTGCTTATGCATATGGTGCGGAAGTATTGAGCCTTCAGCAAGATGCTCCGAGACTATTGCTTGGGGCTTAATATGCCGCTCGCCAACTGCCCCCTGACGAATATGCGTTTCACCAACAGATTCGTGTGCAAGCTGCTCGCTATGAATGGCCTCATGAGCTAGATGTTCGGTCTGAACCGATCCTGCCCCAAGCACGCGGCTGTCTACTGCGCCATCCTGCAGATGCTGATTCAGGATGCTGCCTGACTGAATAGCTCCTCCGTTCACCGCTCCAAGGGCAAGATGGCCGCTGGTAATGGCCTCATCCGCAAGATGCTCACTTTGCACGATACCCGCCTGCAAATGACGTTCAGAGATTATTCTGTCCTGAAGATGCTGCTCTTCGATCAAATACGGCATCAGATGGTGGCCGTACACAGACTCTGCTGCGAGATGCTCGGAGCGAACCGCTTCATCAGCCAAAACCTCTTCATCGACGGATCTGCTTCCAAGGTGTTCCCGATGGATAATGCCTGCTTGCAGATGCGAAGATGCGATGGAGGCGTCAGCGAGCTTCTCCCCTTGTATGCTTCCATCGAGCAAATAATCGGCTGTCAGCATATCGGGGCTCAGATGTGTTGGGGAGAGGCTGCCTTTTTTAATATGATAGGCCTGAACCGCCTCGACCTTGATATGCTTGCCAGCAATGCTTTCTACTGCCAGATGCTCGCCTTGGACGCTTTGTGAAGAGAGGTGCTGGCTGTCGACACTGCCGATCTGCAGCATGCCGCCATGAATCGATTCGGGCTGCAAATGCTGCTCGCCAACCGTACAATTTGCCAAATGCTCCGATTGGACAACAGCTTCGCGAAGATGATGAGAGGCAATGCTTCCTGCCTGCAGCTTCTCGCCGCATATGCTTCCTGCCTGCAAGTGATCACTCTTGATGACGTTCTGCTGCAGCTTATCACCACTAATACTGCCTTCGGCAAGCTTCGTTTCTGTCACCGCTCCATCAGCAAGATGATCGGTTGTGATGCTCTCGCCTGCGAGTGCCTCTCCTGTCACAGACTGAGGGGCAAGATGTCGCGCCTGAATGCTCTCGCTCGCCAGCTGCTCCGTTCCTACTGCCGCCTCAGCCAATTTGTCGGATGTGACCGCTCCACGCTGAATCGCAAACGTATCTACACAATCCACGCTCAGATGATCAGTTTGGATCGACCCTTCTGCAAGATGTCTGGATGCAACAGACTGCTCTTGCAAATGCTCCTTTGCTACAGCAAGAGGAGCGAGATGTTCAGCATGAACACTGTTCTCAGAGAGCTTCTCACTTGTAACCGATCCTTGGGCAAGCTTGCTCTCGATGACGGCATGATCACTCAGCTTGTCGCTTGACACGCTCTCTGGAGAGAGCTTAAGCGAGGTGATAACATGATCAGCGAGGTGATGGGAATAGATGACGCCCTCACCAAGATGCTGCTCGGTAACCGCCTGAACGGCGAGCTTCTCACTTGTTACGGCTTCGCTGCTTAATCCTTCTGTCATAATAGCGCCGTCGCAAATATGACGACTGTGAACAGACTGCTCCGCAAGGTGCTCCTCACCAACAGCTCCGAATCGCAGCGCCGCTGAAGTAACTGCCTCATCCTGCAGATGATGCGATTCTACACTTCCATATTGAAGCTTCTCACTGCTGACGCTCTCGGAAGCAAGCTTCGACTCTACCACCGCTTCATCAGCCAGAACGCCTGTTGTTACGCTCCCCGTACGAAGCTTTGCTTCGGTTACCGCGGCGTCTTCAAGATGTACAGAGCTTACGCTTTGCTCAGCAAGATGAATCCGAGATATTGATAGTGGAGCAATCGCATCACTCGTCACCGATCCCTGACGCAGGTGCTGCGCGCGAATCGAATCCTGCTCCAGATGCTCGCCGCCGATGGACTCTGGCTGCAGGTGCTGACCGCTAACAGAAAGCGGAGCAAGCTGCTTAGATCCGACCGACTGCTTCGCCATATGCTTGGATAAGATCGCTTCATCCGCTACTTTAGGCGAGACAATGGCTTGATCCGCAATCTTGGACGAGGTAACCGCATGATCGACCAGCTTCACAGTCGTCACGGCCTGATCTCCAAGCTTAGCTGTTGTAATCGCTTGATCCTGCAGATGAGCGCCTTGGATGACTTTCTTGCCAATATGTTCTTCGCGCATCGCTTCACGCTCAAGATGCTGCGGCTGAACGGCTCCTTCTGCGATATGTGTTGACTCGATGCTGGCTGCTTGAATATGAGTGCTGCCGATGCTCGCCTTAATCACATGGGCGCTGTTCACTTGATTTTCTCCAAGATGCCTGCTGTGAACAACGCCATCCTGCAGCACCCGGCCGCTCACACTCTGATCCGCAAGCTGCTCCTCTTGAACGCTTCCTGCAGCAAGCTTCTCACTCGTTATCGCTCTAGCGCGCAGCTTCGAAGTCGTTACAGACTCCTCTCCCAGCTTAGAGGTATCTACACTGTCATTCGCTAGATTCTCCGTTTGCACCGCACCGCTTCGTATCTTTTCGGTTGTAACCGATTGATCCATAAGCAGCTCGCTTGAAATGAGCAGTCCGCGCAGATGCTTCGTATCGATAGAGCCCTCTGCGATTTTAGCGGCATCAATCGTTCGATCCGCTAGCTTCTCGCTCGTGATGCTTCCGTCTCTCAGCTTCCTGCCGGAAATGGAGCGATCACGCAGCTTCGAGCCCGAGATCGAGTTAGGGATCAGATGTTCCTCTGCGATGGATTCTTGGGCGATCTTGGAACTTGTCACTGCGCCTTCGGCTAGCTTCATTCCTGTAACAGAATAATCCTTCAATGCATGCTCATCAATCGACTCGCGTCTCAGCTTAGAGCTGTCGATTGCATTGGGTGCAAGCTTCTCGTTTGTCACCGATTCATCGGCGAGGTCATCCGTATATATGATTGCCTTTGCTCGCTGCCTGCTGCGCTTCTCTTCCATCCGCGACACTTTCTCTGCCTCGCTTAGGAGTAATCGTCCAGCTTCTTCGCGAGCTCGTTCTGTACTCCCTTCCTTGGCGCCTGCTGCTTCCAACTCGGTAGGATGGACTGCTGCTTCCTTCATTTCGTCCTTGGACTGTGCATTGTTAATCTTCAGATTGCTTGAGGTAACAAGCTCCATATTGGAAAAGGGCTGCGCCATTGGCTCCTGCATCGAAGGAGCCGTTTGTGACCAGCTCTTGCTAATAATAATTTCCTGCGGCTTAGGATCAGATCGCTTGGCTTCACTTTCATGACTTTGAACAGCTTCTGTGTTGGACTGCTCCTTATGATTCACCGATTCCGTGCTACTGTCTTGCTCCTCTTGCAGCTGCTTCATCGCTGCTACCGCGTTCAACTTGACGGTCTTCTGAGTCGCTTCGCTTTTCTTTTTCTTAGACATCTTATCGAGCATCCTAAGCTCAGATGTATTAGGGTTGTCGACAAAGTACAGCGGCTTCTTCGTCTTTCCTGACGAGCGAACGCTTTTCTTCTTTTTCATTTTCGCACTCCTTCCGAGATGGGCTCGAGTCTATAGCTAAGGCATCATATGCCGAGATGCGCCCACTCGTCACAGAAGTGTTCATCTCATTTATTTAATTATCAATTACAACTTCCCATTCTACCCGCGTGATATTGGTCTACAAACAAAAGCATGCAATCTCATCACTGCGAGACTGCATGCTCTCCATCCATCATTTATCGAAGCTGTTCCACTTCGCTTACCCAGCGTTCAGCCGTTCGCTTCCATGTAAAGCTCGCCTCTACATGCGCCACACCGGCGCGGCCAAAGCGTTCACACTCCTCTTGATTAGCCAAGAGCCGCTCCAGAGATTGAGCGAGCCCCCTTTGAAGCCGATAAGGCGGGACAAGAAGCCCCGTAACGCCATCCACAACCACTTCCTGAATGCCTCCTACTCTAGAGGCAACCACAGGCACCCCAGTTGCCATAGCTTCGACATTGACGAGCCCAAACGCCTCTCTCTCCACCGATGGGACGACCACCATATCTGCAAGGGCATACCAAGCAGGGACCTCTTCATGTGACACGTAAGGAATGAAGCGAATATGCCTCTCGCACCTTCTGCTCAACCGCTCAAGCCTGCGTACGTATTTGGTTCTTCGCCTGGATCCGTATGATGCGCTGCCGACGACAACAAGCAGCACATCGGGATGGGCGCGTGCAAGTCTTGGCATCAACTGAATCAGGTGATGAACCCCTTTTAATGGAATCAAGCGTCCAACGTACAAAATAATCCTTCGTTCACTCCATCCTTGCATCTGCTTGCCAGCCAGATATCTGCGTTCGCCTTCCTCATCCCAGCGGGATTTGAAGCGGCCTCCATCGACGCCAAGCGGGTTGACAATCACTTTGTCGGCACAGTCCGGTGCGCGTGATACGACCTGATTGTACAAGTAACGGCTGTTCACGAAGATTCTCTGCGCAGCGCGAAACGCAGCTCGCAGCTTCCTTGCAGGAATATGCTGCTTGCTCATAAAGGTGGTAGAGTGCAGATTCAGCCATACCGACTTATGCGGAAGCAGCTGCTTAACCGTCAGCACAAAGCGCGGTCTATTCTCCACTTGAATGATGTCCGGATCAAATTGCTGAAGCTTCGCGATGACCCCGAGTATATATCGGCTCCCTCCGGAGGAACGAACACGCTCACATGGAACACCACGCACCGAACCATACAGTTCCTGCCCTGGCCACTGTCTCGCATAGATTCGTGCTTCAACTCGATCACTTGCCAGACCTACTACGTATTCAACGACGCGCTCGACAGAGCTGCTAGCTCCTGAAGGAATGGGAAAAGTACCTGGAGTGATGACTGCCACACGGGGGAGCCGCATGTCCTTCACCTCTTTTATCGCAAAAATTAGACACTTCGATAGTCTCCACTCGTCCATACATATTGCAGCGGACATACATAGGATGCAGTACATGCCGCTTGTTTAGGCGCCTTAGGCGCCTCCAGACGAAGAGGAGGAACGAACATGTCCGATAGCCGTATCGGCATTCTGTTTAATGCAAATATGCTAAAGGGGCTTCTTCGAGGCCGGACGCGTCATGAGGCCATCTCGTTCTACGAGGATGCTGCACGTCGACACGGTGTTACCCCGATTTTTTTTCGCATCGAAGATATCCATCTTCCATCCATGCGAGTTCTAGCTTATGTTCGGCACCATCATCATTATGTGAAACAAAGCTTCCCGCTGCCAGACGTCATTCATAATCGAGCTATCTATTTTCGGTCACGTGCTGCAAAAAAGCTCTCGATGCTCGCTGAGCGGGGAATCCTGCTCTACAATCAGGTGAACCGCTATGGAAAAATGAAGATTCATGACCTGCTGAGCTGTAATCCCTCACTGCTCCCTCATCTTCCCGAGACGCATCTTGCCACCAAGAGCAGTGTGCTGGATATGATGTCACGCCATGACTCCATTATCTTAAAGCCTGACAACAGCAGCGTAGGCAAAGGCCTTATGAAGCTCGAGCGCACAGAGCGAGGGTGGAATGCCTGCTATGCGGTCAGCAGCCGCAAGCATGGCAAGCGCTGGAGGATCCGGCCGATCGCTCACCATACACTGCCATCCATTATTGTAAAAAGAATGAACGCCACACGATATCTCGTTCAAGAGACGCTTCCGCTTGCTTCCTATGATGAACGCCCCTTCGATCTGCGTGTATCCGTTCAGCGCAATTACACCGGCCAATGGCAGATAACCGGAATTGTAGGCAAGGTGGCGCCAAGGCATACGTTTGTGACTAACGTAGCTCAAGGAGGCAGCGTTCGCACCTTCGAGGAGATCGCAGCACAGTCGCTGCCAGCTCTTTCCTATTCACAGGTTAAGCAAGCAATTGAAGATACAGCGCTTCGCATTGCTGAGACACTCTCAGATGCACTGCCGCACATGGCTGATCTTGGACTTGATATGGGAGTATCCCCCGAAGGGCTTCCTCTCTTTATAGAATGCAATGGCCGCGATCAACGTTACAGCTTCCGCGAAGCCCATTTACTGGATACATGGCGAATGACCTACAGCAACCCCATGGAATACGGCATTCATCTGCTTCATAGCCGGCATCCTGTAGGATAGCCGTCCACCCTCTTAACAGAATCAAAGTCTGTTACATCCGTTATTAAAGGAGTTATTGAAAAATAGAGCGCTCTGTGTCAATATAAATCAATGGACTTGTCATCCTTGACATCCATAAATACACAGAACGCTCTCGCGTTCTTGTCCAAGGTGATTAATGACTATGATGAAACGACTGCTGCGTCTACTTACGGAGCTGTCTTCGCGCAAATGGGTATCCCGAATAACGGGGAGCTTCGCCAGTTCGCGCTTGAGCAGGAAGCTGATTCCGACCTTTGCCAGATCCTATGGCATAGACATCGAAGAAGCAGAGAAGCACATCTCAGCGTATAAGAGCTTGAACGACTTTTTCACCCGCCGCTTAAAGCCCGGGTCACGGATGATTGCAGAAGGAACAGATCTTCTCATCAGTCCCGTGGATGCTCTGATTACAGGCATGGGGCCAATTGAAGATGGGCTGCTGCTCAATGTAAAAGGACAGGATTATACCCTGAAGGAACTGTTGAACCAGTCTCCGCACCTGCAAAAGTATAAGCGTGGGTATTACTTTGTACTGTACTTAAGTCCAACGGATTATCACCGCATTCATGCACCTGTTGCTGGTCACACCGTGGAAAGCGAGCATGTCCTTGGCAAGGTATATCCCGTAAACGACTTTGGCCTGAAGCACATGCCGCGCGTATTAAGCCGCAATGAACGATTAATCACGTATATCCGGCATGCGTATGGAGAAGTGTCGGTCGTAAAAGTAGGAGCGCTCAATGTAAGCAGCATCCGCTATGCGGATGGCAAAGTGCAGGATCAATATGATCAGGGTGCTGAGCTTGCTTATTTCGAATTTGGCTCTACTGTCGTCTTGCTTACTGAGAATCATACCTTTGATCCTCGGCATGACTTGAAGCTTGGCGATAAGGTCAAGATGGGCGAATCGCTCGGGCAGCTTCACCCGAAGCCTGCTCCAGAACCAAAAGCATAAACAAAGTGTAAAAAAAGGGATGAGCCCGCTGAGGGCGCATCCCTTTGTTATATTGTTGTACATCACGATAGCCTTAAAATCCTTAAATGAATCAGCCTTGCAGCAAGCTGCATTTATTTAAGCATTGCAAACACTTGCTCTACATCCTTGTCTCCTCTTCCAGAGATATTCACGATCAGAACATCCTCTTTGCTAAGTTGAGGGGCGAGTTTCAAGGTATGCGCTACAGCATGGGAACTCTCCAATGCCGGTATAATCCCTTCCGTCTTGGTCAGCACCTGAAATGCCTCCAGCACCTCTTCCTTCGAGACCGCCACATACTCCGCACGGCCATTCTCCTTCATCGCGCTGTGCTCTGGGCCAACACCCGGATAATCAAGACCTGCCGCAATGGAATACGTAGGCGCAGGGTTGCCCTCTTCGTCAAGCAGCACATAACATTTGAAGCCTTGAATAATGCCTGGCACGCCAAATGTCATCGTCGCCGCTTCTGCTGGCTCAACACCCACAAGTCGAACAGACGGCTCATCGATATAATGGGCGAATGCGCCAATGGCGTTGCTTCCCCCGCCAATGCAAGCAATAACTGCAGTCGGCAGCTTGCCTTCAAGCTCCATAATCTGACGCTTCGATTCTTCACTGATGATGGCTTGGAAATGGTGTACCATCTCCGGATATGGATATGGGCCTACCGCAGAGCCCAGCAAATAGAAGGTGTTCTCGTAATTGGCTACCAAATCGCCTAGCGCCTCATCTACGGCATCCTTCAAGCGGCCTTGCCCTTTTGATACAGATACGACCTTAGCGCCAAGCAGTTCCATGCGGAACACATTCAGCGCTTGACGCTCGATATCCTTCTCTCCCATGTAGACGATACATTCCATGTCGAACATTGCACATACAGTAGCAGTTGCAACACCATGCTGGCCTGCTCCCGTCTCAGCAATGATCCGGTGCGCGCCCATTCGCTTCGCCAGCAGAATCTGCCCGAGCACATTATTAATTTTATGAGAGCCGGTGTGGTTCAGGTCCTCACGCTTCAAATAAATCTTTGCCCCGCCGAGCTTGTCCGTCAAATGTCCTGCATAAGTCAGCGGATTCGGGCGGCCCACAAACTCCCGCAAATAATATCGAAATTCCTCATTGAATTCGGGGTCATTCTTGTAATGGTGGAATGCTTCTGCTAATCGTTCCATTACACCTTGCAGCTCTGGCGGAATATAGCTCCCGCCAAATTGACCGTACATACCGGCTTGTATTGTCGTTGTCATCTTACAGCACCCCTTTGGTAGGATTACCCATCGTAACAAACATTTTAATACACTACAGGGGTACAGTCTATCTTTTTTACCCTAATAGAAGCGTTAAAGTTTCGTGAGTTCGTGATTCCTCGACTCATTGTGCCGCTAATCAATAAGAAAGGAAGAACCATTTGTATAGGTCTCCTCCTTAATCTCGGGATTCTCTGGACTCAATGTACGGAGAAATTGCTCGAACAGCGCTTGAATCTGAACATCATCCTTCATTTTCCCCATCGCCTCGACATATTCCTCTTCGCTCTTATACAGATGAACTTCGGTCAGCTTAGTCGGCTGCTCGCGACTTCTGCGAATAAGCATCGTATAATTAACAAATTGCTTGTAGAGAAGATCTGACTCGCTGACGAGTTCTAAGCACTGCTCAATCTGTTCTGCCTGCACACTATATTGATATACCTTAACGTACATAGATCATGGACGCCTCCAACCTCTTCGTATCCTGCTTACTTGTTCGTTGCTGATAGGAGACAGGTCCAATGAAGATCGTCATCCCTACCGCATGTTTCCCGGGAAATAATTATAGAAGCGGCTTGCGGAACCCTCTTACATCTTCCGTGTAGCCTAGGTTTTCATAGAAACGATGTGCTGCTGTGCGATGACCACTAGATACGAGAATCATATACCCGCAGTGATGCTCAACAGCGATGCGCTCCAACTCATTCATTAACAGCTGGCCGACGCCCTTCCGATGATGGTGCTGGGAAACGATTACATTTTCAATCACCATAAACGGTCTGCCATCTGCAATCAAATCTCGACATATAACGCCCATCACTGTACCGGCAAGCTCATCGCCATCCTTAGCTCCAAGCAAATAATAATGCGGATCTCGATCCAGTTCCTTGAATTGCTTTTCCAATGAAGCGAGATCGGTAGGCTCTTCTATTAATTCTTCGTAAATTTGCTTTAGATGTATTAGATCTTCCTGTGTAATGCGGCCAATCTGAATGGTACTCATCGCAAACCTCTTTTCTTCCCTTGATGTGTAGGTCTATGTATTCATTAAAACGGAGCGATTGTTCATAGCAAGAGATTGTGATGCCAATGTCTTATGCCTTTTTAGGATCTTAAGCCATATGTCTGGGTCTTCTCAATCTCAGCTCCACCGATGATGCGATAATTACAGACTTTCCTTACTACGCCTCATCTCCTTGCCTAAGGCATCCCTCTTGCTCATCGACATTCTAGAGCATCATGAGCGCAACGTCAATTCAATAAATGCATAAGCAAGACACTGTATACTCCGACAGCTCCTCCGACTTAGAGCCTGCTGCTAATCTCTCTACGTGCAATCGTATAATATTTATGCTATGACCTTCTCCTTTGATACAGAAGCAATGGCATGCCATACAATTACTATGACAACTTCACGATGTTTTGAGCATGGTTTTTACTTGAGTACTTCGTATCTCCAACACTTCTTGCTCCCTCTCATATCGATAAAGGCTTCCTCTCTGATCCACAAATGACCACCCCTGCCGTTCCATATCATGATGGAATACTTCTTCTTCGCTCTCTCCATTCATCAGCTGTACATAATAAATCGATTGGAACAAGCCCTTTGTTACGTTTGTTCCTGGCAAAAAAGCATCCATAGTGGCGAGGTGACAATAATTAATCCCATTAACAGAATAAGTAGACTCCAAGTAATAAGTCTGCGCGTTTGTCTTTCCAGCTGCCTTCTCACGCTCATTTCCCTTCTACCGTGAATTTATTTTTAATTTCCACCTATGTTCTCTCCAATGATCATACCGACACTGAGTACTTGAACCCCCCCACGATTTTGTTCTAGAAACGGATACACCGCATCCCGAAGCTTCTTGGCTTCAAGCTCGAAACCATGCTGCTGCAACGAAGCACCTATAAGCCGCAAAGACGGCTCATGAACGACTCCTTGATGCTGATAATCGCGAACAAAAGAAAGGATCGCCTCAATGGAGCTGTTGGAGAGGAATGCATCAAGCGCCTGAAGGTCTTCATACTCAATATCCATAGCAGACCATGGGTGGGGCTCAACTTCAACCTTCTCGATACTGGACGTTAATGGCATGATGCCCAGTCCATCTTGAGTCGGAAGCAGACAGCATGGTTTGCGCTGCTGCCGAATCCAGCGTATGTGTTCAACTGGGTTGCTAATGTCCTGCAAGCCAAAGCGGTGCACAGCTGAAGCAGAGGCAGCGCGCAGCTCCCGATGATATCGTTCCTGATCAAAGGAATCCGATGCGCAAGTCTCCTCCATCTGCTTGCGAATATGACATGCATAAGCTTCATCGCTCTCAAAATCATTTAACAGAAGAGCCCTGCCCCATCCGTCATGGCTAAACCATAATTGAAAAAATTGTCGCAGATTGCAGGCAACAAGTCGGACAGCATTGTCAAAGTCCATTGGAGATACACAAATGATTGGAACCTTAGCTAAATCTTGATTGGCATCAAAGTCGGTCAGAAAAGCATAATGAATGCCATCCATTCCCGTATCCGCAAATCGGATACTATCAATAGGTGAACAAAGATAGTAGCCATTACCGTCGCCTTCGATACCAAGAAATAAGCCTGACGGTCTTTCCAGATAGGGAACATGAGCGGCACATTCCTGCTCCCATCGTATAACTTCTTGCAACAGCGAAGGCATTCGGAACACAGGATGATTAATATCTACCATTATTCATCATACTCCTTTCATGAAGCATCTTCTTCTCATTTTGTATACACCCACCTGTAGTGTCAACTTATGTAAAATAACATTTGGCACGATATGCTTCTCCCTAATGCTCCCAAGGAAGTGCACGCAGACTAGCAGGCTTACGTTTGGGTGGAGCAAGCATCCTCTGATACAATAAATGCATCACATTGTCTTACACCATTCGCAGGAGGGAACCTCATGTTAGCGAGACAGCGACCTAACGAAAAGACAAGCTTTCAAGAAATTCAAGCATATGAGCCTGCAATTGATCTGCAGACGGATATGGTCATGGTCTATGGGATCGATGACACCATGGAAGATCGGATCAAAGGCTGGAAAGCGCAAGGATACACCGTCGGCTTAATGACCGGAACAGCGTGGGGAGAATATCAGCCCTATCTAAACGGCCATGTAGATGGCAGAGAGCACTGGGACGAAGCGCAGACAAGAGCAAATGGAACTCGCCTTATTCACGAAACCGATGACGTTCCTTACATGGTTCCTACGGTTTCATTTTCTGATTATATAACTAAGCGTTTAATGGCTGCGGTCGATGCAGGCGTTGAAGCCTTTTTCATGGAGGAGCCCGAATTCTGGGTCGAAGGCGGCTACTCTGAAGCCTTCAAGCGAGAATGGGAGCTATACTATCAGGAGCCTTGGATGCCGCCGCATCAAACCCCTGATGCCCAGTATCGCGCATCCAAGTTGAAGGCGCATTTATATGCGCAAGCCTTGGATCGAATCAGCACCGCCGTGAAGTCGTATGCGAAGCATGTACATAGCAAGCAAGTTCGCTTTTTCATCCCGACGCACAGCCTGATCAACTACTGCCAGTGGCGAATCGTGAGCCCTGAGTCCAAGCTTATGGAACTTGATGGCATTGATGGTTTTATCGCGCAGGTGTGGACAGGCACGTCTCGTGTGCCTAATGTGTATCAAGGCAAGCGCAAGGAGCGTACCTTTGAAACCGCTTATTTGGAGTATGGCGTGATGCAGGAGCTAGTGCGAGGCAGCGACCGCAGGATGTGGTTTTTGCATGATCCGATAGAAGACCATCCCGGCCACACCTGGGAAGATTACGAGTCCAACTATAAAAAAACCGTTGTAGCCTCCCTGTTGCACCCTCATATCAACCATTATGAGGTCGCGCCGTGGCCGCATCGGATATACAAAGGCGCTTATGCAAAGGAAGGCTGTGCAGTCAAACAACCCCTGCCGGAAGCCTACGGAACTGTGCTGCTGAGCACGATTCATGCGCTGCAGCAGATGCCGCTTGGCGGCATCGTGGGGACTCCCGAACAGGTGCTGGGACGACTTCCTGCTCCACATCATCTTGATGGTGCCGCTGGAAATGCTGGCCTCCTGCCGAATCAATCCGGCAAGTCCGAGCAGTCTATGGGCACTAACCAAGCTGCCCGTCCCTCTCGCCCCGAGATCGGGGTGCTCGTCGCTGATTCCGCCATGTATCAGCGGCTTGATCTCTCACTTGATTGGGAGAATGTCGATGAACATACGCGCTTTGCCTCGGAAATGGAGCATATCTCATGGGATGGCTTCTTCGGGCTTGCCATGCCGCTCCTCAAGCAGGGCTATCCCGTAAGACCTGTCCAACTCGATAATGTACGTCGCATCCCGCATTATCTGGCATCCTATCATGTACTGCTGCTAAGCTATGAATATATGAAGCCGGAGACGATGGACCTGCATTACGGCTTAGCGCAATGGGTGCAGAGCGGAGGTATTCTTCTGTACGTCGGAGACGGACGCGACCCCTATCATGCGGTCAGAGAATGGTGGAACAAAGGGGAATGTTGCTATGAGAGCCCTGCTCATCATTTATTTGAGACGCTGGGACTTGACCTTCAAGCATTATTGGATGCGAATCATCGTGAACTTCAGCCAGTTGGCAAGGGCGGCGTCATCTGTCTTCATGAATCCCCCGCAGCCTTTACCCAATCTGCTGAGAATGCCGCGCAGCTCGTTATGCATGTCACGAAGGGATGGGCTTGGAAGCACGGATCAAGCGAAGGACTAGAGCCAAGCCATGCTCTAGCAGCCAAGCGCGGCCCCTACCTGATCGCAGCCGTGCTGGAAGAAAGCATAAGCAAGGAGCCGCTCGTGCTTCATGGTCGCTTCGTTAACCTGTTCGACGGCAACCTGTCCGCTGTGACCGAATGGTCCGTTGCTCCCGGAGAGCAGGCTTTATTGTATGACCTGAACGAGATCAGCCCCCATAGAGCGATTGAGCCTGTACTCGTTGCGGCGGCAGGACGTGTGACGAAGATTGACTCCAACGCTCAGAACAAGAATGAAGCCTTGCACGCAGTGAAGAGCTGCCATCTCTACCACGTCCGTGGTCCTGCAGGTGTCCGAGCGGTGCTTCGCTTCGCTGCGGCTGCGCCTCCAGCTCAAATCATCGTAAGGCACGGGCATGTTGAGCTTCCATGCACATGCGACTGGGAGGCTTACTCATCGACCTTCGCTGTTGCCTTCACGCATCCTGCGAATGGCGCAGAGCTTCAATTGCTCTATCTGTGACGGCCATCGATCATCTCCTATTGAATGCAAACAAGGCGGCATGTCTAATGTCACTAGACATGCCGCCTTTTACAAATGCCCTTTATAATAATTACTTTCATATGATTGTCACGACAACAGGTGATCTTACCCTGCTTCATCTATTGGCTGCCATAATGACAGCTCCTTATTTCCTTGATACAGACCTACCGAATCTCAGACGGACTTCTCCCTGTATACTGCTTGAATTGCCTGCTGAAAAAGAAAATATCGCGATAACCGAGAGCATCGGCAACTTCCGTCACATTCATGCCTGCATGGTGCAGCAAATGCTCCGCTCGTTCAATTCGAGAACGGATAATGTAAGATTGCACCGATACGCCAATCATCTCCTTGAATTTCACAGAGAAATAGCGTGGAGACAGCTGGGCCCGTTTCGCCAAGTCCTCGATCCGATGCGCAATCCCTGGATTCTGGTGAATGTAGTTGGCAATTTCGTAAATAGAAACCGCAAGCTGCTGGCTCGTGCTTCTCTCTCCCGGCTCCTCCTGGTCAGCACGAAGCAGGGAGATCATAAGCTGCTTTAAGACAAGCTGAAGCTCCACCTCGTAGCCATAGGGCTTCGTCAGGTACAAGCGTACAAATCGAGACAGCAAATGCTCAAAATCAATCGTTTCGATGACCACTCGATAAGGCTCAGGGACACTGTGCACCTCTTCATCGATATCAAAGTGTATATAAGTTAGTGTTAAGGGTTTCTGCGGATTGTGGGTAGCGCTTGTATGATCGCCCGGCCGGAACAAAAAGCAGCTTCCCTTGCCTACTTGATAAGGCACATCATTCAGCACGACCTCGCCTTCACCGCTCCATACATAGAACAAGTCGTAGTTTGCCATCGGCAGCTCTCGCTTCTGCCACTTCCAATTCGGCTCACAGGTAATCTTCGCAATGAACGGCTTCCAAACATAAGATTCAGGTGAAGCTGTTAACATGAATCCGCCTCCTTTGATTCATCTCTATCATTTTTCCACGGATTCCACGCCTTAATCCATGCCGTCATGATTAGAAGGACGACATCGATTGAGCCGCCAATCTCAATCGCTGACAGCCGAGCTCCCATTCTGCTTGGTTCATATGAGCAAGGCCAAATAGAGCGCTCGGCCTGAACGGCATAGTCGGTTCCAGCTTATGATCGCACGATAAATGCTCATATATGCAGCCATCTTTCCAGCTGACCCCATGGCTCAAGGCTAGCTGCTTAAAGGCTGCATAGGAAGACGGCGATCCCTTCCACTCCGCGTAAATGTGCAAGGCGATATGATCAGGCTTCCATTCCATTAGAGAACCGATCGCTTGAGACAACCGATCGCTGTAAAGCGGTGCTCGCTGGCTAATTATTCTTCGTGTGCGACGCAAATGTCGCTCATAAGCTCCGCTTCGCATAAACAAAGCCAGCGCCCGCTCTTCCATCGGAATGGCCTCATATCGGTGATATACCCCTCGAATGGCGTCAATAATCGGAACCAAACGGCTTGGTATCACCATATACCCCAAGCGAAGTGTAGGATGAATCGTTCGTGAGAAAGAACCTACGTAGAGCACACGCTCAGAATGATCCATCGACTGCAGCAGCTCGTATCGCTTGCTGCCAAGCCCGAAGTCGCTGTCGAAGTCGTCTTCGATAATCAGCGCATCCTGCTCTTGCGCCCATCGAAGCACCTGACTGCGCTGCTGCCACTCCATTGTCGCTCCAGTTGGAAATTGACGGTTGGGTGTTAGAATCATAAGCTTAGCCGTTGTTACCGACAGGATGTCTTCTAATTGGTTGCTGTCTTGCACATTGTAATACTCGGGTATCCCGCCAACAGACTCCACAATATAGCGGATGCCTGCATAGCCTGGCGTCTCGATCAGCACCCGTTCCCCAGGATTGATCAAGGCTTGTACAAGCAGCATGATCGCTTCCTGTGATCCTCTTGTGACCCGAATATTAGAGCGATGCGCTTCTACGCCCCGATGGCGCATGAGATGAAGCTCAATCGCCGCCTCAAGCGAGCTCTCATCCGCTTCAAGGGGATTCATGCGCTTTTTCTGCCAAGCGAACTCGCGCACAGCTTCACGCATCCAGCGCTGCCAAGTCTCTCTGCTGAGCTCAAGCCCCGTACACTCCTGCGGAGATAGATCAAGGATATTATTCTCGTGCTTAATCAAATCACGGGATATGCCTTCATTACGCTTAAGCGCTAGGACCCGTGCACCGAAGCCGGATAGCCGAGGAAGCGGCGCCTGCTGCTCTTTAGGCGCTCGATCTTCTGTAGTATAGGCAACGAGCGTATATCCGCCTTGCTGCGCAAGTGCCAGGCCTTCCGCTCGCAGACGATCATAAGCGGTAATGACCGTGCCTCTCGACAGCTGCAAGGCTCTGGCCGCTTCTCGTGTTGAAGGCAGCACATCCCCTTGCTTCAGCCTTCCGTCGAGGATCTGCTCTTTCAAGCATCGATACAAAGACTCCTCCTTGCCGAAGCCTTGCGCGAGCCAAGTATGATAGCCGCTAAGGCCATTCATGTTCTCCCCCCTTTGCAGCCCATTCACGTTTCACATTTTGTACAACTGGTACAATCATAATACTTCATTTTGGATCTATTTGCATAACCAATTCCATTCTAAACTTACTGCTATCTATTCCAGATTGGGGGCCTTTGATCAATGAGAAGAAAAGAGTTCGAAGTGCACGACCAAGAACAAATCACGGCGTTTTTGCGCGGGCAGCGATTCGGCGTGTTAGGTACCTTGGGACAGAATGGCTATCCTAGACTCACACCGATCTTGTTCGACTACCTGCCAGAGAAGCACTCATTTTATTTTCACAGCAGCAAAAAAGGAGAGAAGGTTCGCCAGATACAAGCGTGCCCAAAGGCCTCCTTCAGCGTCTCCGAGATTCATTCCATGATTCCATCTACATTCTTGGACCCTGTGTACGCCTGTCCTGCCACAACCTATTTTCGCTCTGTTCATGCAAGGGGCGAGATCGAGGTGGTGACGGACAACGAGGAGAAGACATTGTTTTTCACTTCCTTCATGCAGAAGCTTCAGCCAGAAGGAGGATATGCCCCCTTCGATTGGACATTAGAGGGCTACGCCAAGCAGGATGCCGGCATGCTTGTATACAAGCTCGACATCAAGGAGCTTACAGCCAAATTCAAGTTTGGCCAGAATCTTAACGAGAGCCGTAGGACCAAGATCACAGAGGGTTTGACGAACAGACAGGCTCCGGGAGACAACGCGACCATACAATGGATGGAACAGCTGAATCCGAAGCGATGCCCATTCCACACACAGGATTAGCAAAAGTGTTCACGCAAGAAGAACAGCTGTCACACAGACGAATACAACATTCAACAAATTTTCAACGAACAACCGTTAAAGGTCGATGACGAACGTTCATGGATGGGCTATAATAGGGGCAACGCTTTGATGAAAAACACCTCGTCGAGGTCTTTCGAAAAAGAGTGACTGCATTCAAAGGTAGGTTATTCGCCGATAGGATGTTTCCTGCTGACACGATTGAACACCAATAGTCAACGTTCCTATCCGGCAAGAAAGAAATTGGAAGGATGTTAGAGATGAACCCACTCGCTCACCAATTAAATGAAACGATTCGTCACGAGAATGAACAAGTGTATGCTATGCTGTCACGTCTTGGACAAGAGATTTACTTCCCGAAGGAAGGAATCCTCAGCCAATCCGCTGAAGCATCCAGCAAGGCCAAGAAATTCAATGCTACGATCGGAATTGCCACAGAAGGTGGCGCGCCTATGCACTTACCTGTCATTCAGGATGCTTTGTCTGCCTTTGAACCCAAGGACATCTACCCTTATGCACCTCCAGCAGGCAAGCCGGAGCTTCGCAAGCTGTGGCAGGAAAAGATGCTGAAGGAGAATCCTTCTCTGCAAGATAAATCAATCAGTAATCCCATTGTAACCAATGCACTGACGCACGGACTCAGCATCGTGGCCGATCTCTTCGCCGATGCAGGCGATCCGGTCATCATGCCGGACAAGAATTGGGAGAACTACGAATTAACCTTCAGCATTCGCCGCGGAGCTGAGATGGTCTATTATCCGCTGTACAATGCAGATTGGAAGTTTAACAGCGAGGGATTGCGTCAGGCTCTCTTCGAACAGCAGCCAAAGGGCAAGGCCATTGTTGTGTTGAATTTCCCTAACAACCCTACGGGCTATACTCCGGGGCATGAAGAATGCCAAGAGATTGTAAGCGTATTGACAGAAGCAGCAGAGGCGGGCATGAAGATTGTTGCCGTTACCGACGACGCATACTTCGGCTTGTTCTTCGAAGATTCTGTGCATGAATCATTATTTGGTTCCTTGGCTTCCATTCACCCTAACATCTTGGCGGTGAAAGTGGACGGCGCGACGAAAGAAGAATATGTATGGGGCTTCCGCGTTGGATTCATCACGTATTCTTCACCATCCAAGCCATTGCTCGCTGCCTTGGAACAGAAGACACTAGGCATCATCCGTGCGACGATCTCAAGCGGTCCGCACCCGTCGCAGACTTTTATTATTCATGCGCTTCGTTCACCATTGTTCGAGCAGCAGAAGCAGGAAAAGTTCGATATTATGAAAGGCCGCGCCAATAAGGTCAAAGCAATACTGGACAGCGGCAAATACGGGGATGTATGGAACTACTATCCTTTCAACTCAGGATACTTTATGTGCTTGCAATTGAAGGATATCCATGCGGAGACGCTTCGCACCCATTTGCTTGAGCAATATGAAATTGGCACAATCGCGCTTGGCGAGACCGATCTTCGAGTTGCCTTCTCCTGCATCGCAGAAGAGGATCTGGAGGAATTGTTCGATACTATCTATAAAGGGGTCTTGGACCTTAAGGCCTAATAATCCTATTAAAAACAACCTCCTGCTCAGCTCACTGGGACTGACTCCACCAGCTGTACAGGAGGTTTTCTTTGTTTGATTTCTTTGTCTAAAAGTTCTTTGCCTAATCTTTGTCCACACCGTGCACGCGTAAGGTATCCTCAGCAGCCCTCGAGCGAGCGCTTCCTGAGGGATGGGAAGCTCGCCACCCTATTCCTCTTCCTCTGTGGAGATCAGCCGCTCAATGGCATGCTTGCGCTGCCAGCACAACAGAACATAAGCGGCGGCGGCACCTAGACCTATCCCGCCCTTCGCCTGAATCGACAGTCCGCCCGCAATAACCGGGAGCAGCAGCAGGAGGACGCATAAGCCTAGCACCTGCGCGTATACCCCACTAATCGCAACAGACCGATCCTGGTTCGCCACAGGGTAGAGCTTCAACCAGACATCGTGGCGATGCAGCTGCAGCAAGGCCTTTAGCTGAGCATGAATCGTAATCATGAGCAGCAGCAGGAGCAGCGAGCTCCATATGGAGTCCTTCGTCCACCACAACAAAATGATTCCAATGACGATCAGCCTAAGAACAATACCCAAGAGCTCACTTCGCACAAACGATTTGACGAGCAAATAGCGATATGCTTTTTTCTTCTGAAAGGCATATCGATTCCCCAGTGCATGAAGCCAAGGGCGGCTGAAGCGCCGATTATTCATTGTCGGCAGATCGACGAACCCGCTCAAAAACGTATAGATCCGATTGCGGTGCACCTGCTCCAGCGCAATATGCTCCTCCCAAGGGAATGCAAGCTTAGGCAGCTTCCATATCGCTGCAATGTAGATAAGCCCTCCAAGCCCTGTCCATAGACCAGCCATGCCAATATCAAGCCATAACCAGCAAGCCGCAGCGCCCCATGACCATGCATAGCGAATGATGCGGCAGGCAAGCTTCAAGCGGCGGTCATGCATATGCCGCTCGCCCCAAGCCCCATAAGCCGCAACGAACTTCAGCACCACGAATGCAGCCAACAGCACGAAGAGCGGCTTAGGAGCCTCATCCGCTCGGGAATAGAGCGGCCAATAGATAAGGCATGCCGCCATCAGCAGCACCATTCTTGGCATTAGACTATAACGCACGCTTCGCTTCATATAGCGGTTCATGCGATGCTCAAGCCGCAGTAGATAACCAAGATCGGCGGACTGCAGAAAGGTCCGATAAGTCGTATAGGCGACAATAGGCGACAGCAGCATCCATCCCAGCTCTCGCACAGGAAATCCTGCTGGAATCTGATCTAGAAAAGAAGCGTATAGGGCCGTCCCGGCAATAAACACAAATGCAATGACGAATCCGAGCCCGCTTTGAATGACATAACCGAGGTAGGGGATCACCTCGCCCCAGAATTCTTGAACCCGATATCGCCATAACTGCTCCGTATCCTGAAGCAGTCTGCCCTGAAACTTAGGTGCGCGTGCATTCACTCTTAATCGCGCCATATGAGTTCCCCGCCATCTTCATCATCAGCGCCTACCCAGGCGTAGAATACGTCCTCCAGCCGCGTAGTACGTGCCTCTTGCCCACCACGGGCTGCAAGCTTCTCTCTAAGCTCATCCGCAGTGCCCGCAACTAGAACTTTCCCATGATGCAGCAGCACAAATCGGTCACAGTAATCCTCAATCGTGGATAAGATATGGGAGCTTACTAGCAGAGAAGCGCCTTCCTCCTTCATGCGATTCATGAAAGTAAGCAAGGAACGTATCCCTAATGGGTCTAGTCCAAGAAAAGGCTCATCAATGACATATAGGGGCGGCCTTACTAGAAACGCACTCATCAGCATCGTCTTCTGCCGCATTCCCTTGGAGAGATGCTGAGCAGCCTTGTCTAGATGAGGCGTCATATGAAAGAGCTTAGCCAGATGCACAAGCCTCTCCTCATAAGTACGTTCCTCCACCCCATAAGCGGTTGCCGACCAGATGAGATGCTCCCTTACCGTAAGCGCATCATACAGGATCGGGGACTCTGGCACATAGGCCATGCTGGCCCGATACTGCTCCGGATTCTCATCTAAGGCTTTTCCGCCAAGGCGTATTTGCCCGGTTTGAGGCTCTAAGAGTCCTAATATATGCTTCATCGTGGTGCTTTTGCCTGCACCATTAAGTCCAATTAAACCAACCATCTCACCTGGCTCTATGGCAAAGCTGACATCGTGCAGCACGGGTCTGCCGATGCTGTAGCCTCCCGTCAATTGATTCACTTCCAATAGTGGATTCATCCTGTCATTCACCTCAGCTACTATTATATCGACTTCGAGCGAGAGATGCGAATAAGCATATGTGATCATGTCCACATGCTGTTAACATTTCATCCCTTTTCTCCGTTTCCTTACAGCTTGACAGTACCCGCGCTTTCCTCTCAAAAACTAAATAAACAAGCTGCCCCCTAGGAGACAGCTTGTCTATGCACAATCGTTCATTTTGGGACGATCCGCTGCAGGATCGCCTATAGCCATCGTGCGGCTAATACGGACTTAGCAGCACAGCAGTCACTTAAACACTAGTTTTACTCGGTAAGGCTTGCCGCCACGCAAGTCTATTATTCTGTCGTTGTTGAAGTCTCGGTATCCGAAGTATCGACAGCTGTTCCTTCGACAGTCCCTTCAGATGTTTCCTCTGACTTCTCTTCTCCGTTTGCCTTCTCCTCTTCCTGCTGGCGCTTGCCCTCATCAATAGCAGCTTGCAGCTTCTGCTGAAGCTCAGCTAACGCTTCATCGACAGACTTCGTATCTTTCACAATCGCATCCATCGCTTCATTAATGCTTTGGTTGAGAATCATGTAGAAATTCTCAGGCACATTCTTATTCGCATAGAGGGAGCTCCAGATCGAATTGCCCGACGAAGATGGAGCCAGCATTGTAAAGGCTTCTGCATTCTTGCCTGCAATCTCCTTCACGTAAGAAATCCGTGTCGGAAGCTCGCCATACGACATCTTGGAGTTGATTTTCGCTACTTTATCACTATTGATGAATTTGATCAATTCCCAAGCTTCGCGCTTATTCGCAGCATCTTGATGAATACCCATAATATTATAGAAACCAACGGCTGCCGATTGATCTGGTGTAGCAGGGTTAATAGGCATCGTAACCATTTGCCAGTCGAATGGCTTCAGTTCTTTATCCCATTTGAAACGGTCGCCAATCTGATTGGCAAACCAAGAACTCTCCATTACCATTGCGGCCTTTCCTTTAATAAAGAGATCATCCTGGCCTTGTACCATTCCGTTCTCAGTACGAGTAGGGACAAAGATAGACTTGTCTTTGACCCCATCAGCTACCATCTTGAACGCCTGCTTCCAGCCATCTGAATCCATAACCACCTTGGACCCGCTGGCATCTACTGGGCGAAGCTGCATTGTGCTGGCAATGTTCATCAAGTATTGCATGGAATCGGAATACTGGCTGTACAACCCGTAGACTTGATCCTCGCCTGAACCAATTTGATTGAAGCGAGCAGCAAGATTCAACACCTCATCCCAAGTCATCTTATGGTGAGGCGGCTCAATATTATGCTGTTTGAACAAATCAGCATTGTAATAAATAGCCTGCGCATTGTATGTAGGTGTTAGACCGTATAGATTGCCATTGCCCATCTCGCGCAGAGATTCAATAAGTCCTGGCAGGAAATCAGCTACAGGATACTGCTCCTGCTGGATAATCGGGTCCAAATTGTACAAAATGCCTTCTTCTGCAAAGCTCTTCAACGAATCTTGATCCATCAACAGAATGTCTGGCTTTTCTTTCTTAACGAATTCCAGCATCCCCTTCTGAGGATCTTTTTGGAACTCCTCATTGGAGTACAAATCGTTGGTGCCAATCACTTCGAGAGCAATGTCCGGGTATTCAATCGCAAAATATGCGCCATATTGACGATAGAATTGATCCTCATCATAGTACATGACACGAAGAGTGCCTGTCCCATCCTTCGGCAGCTCTGGAAGCAGTGCTTTCTCTCCCGAGCACGCTTGAAGCAGCAAGGTCATCATGAGCAAAACACAGCATAAGGTGATTGACCATTTTCTTGTTAAACGTGATGACAAAATAATTCCCCCTTATACAAATATATACAAATGAGTATAAGCGTATATATTCATTATTACAAATGACAAAACTGTATCCATTTAAAAATGTGACAAATGACCTACTCAATCTTAATCTTGCGCTTGTCTAACCGCTTGTTCGTCATCGTGCGCACAAGCGTATATATGACGGCAAATGCGGGGATGCCAAGGAGCATGCCCACAAGGCCAAAGAGGCTGCCGCCAATTAGCAGCGCTGCAAGCACCCATACGCCTGAGAGGCCAATGGAATTGCCGACAACCTTTGGATAAATGATATTTCCTTCAATTTGCTGCAGCACGAGAATAAAAATAACAAACCAGAAGGCCTTCGGCGGATCAATCATAAGAATGATGAATGCGCTCGGGATGGTCCCAATATACGCGCCAAAGATCGGGATAACACTCGTTACCCCTACAATGACACTGATTAACAACGCATATGGGAAGGAGAACAAGGTCATCCCGACGAAGCATAGGCCGCCAAGAATGGCCGCTTCTGTCAACTGGCCTGCAATGAACCCGCTGAACGCCTTGTTCGTGATCGTGCCCACTTCCAGGGTCTTGTCTGCTTTTTGCTTTGGAAGATAAGCATACAATAGCTTCTTAAAAATGCGTATGATATTTTCCTTGCTCAGCAGCAGATAAACAGACAGCATGATGCCCATGATCACATTAAATAGACTCGCCGTAAAATCCTTCGTGAAGGTAAGCACATACGGAATGATATTGACCATCCACTCTGCTGCCTTCTGCATGATTTCATTCCAGTTGAGCGCAATCTTCTGCAGGATGTCGCTGTCAACAGGTGCATTTGCGGCCAAGTTCTCAATCCACAGCTTCACAGACTCCATGGAGCTTGGAATCACATTCATCAGCATCGATAAGCTCGTAAACAGCTGTGGGAGAATAAACCAGGCCAGCAAAATAAAGATGAGGAATGTCGTCACATACGTGAGCAGCAAGGATACGGGACGTCTGAATCGGTTCCATAAGGGGTGATTGCGTCGATTAAGCGGTTTGAAGATTCGTTCCTCAAACTGCTTCAATAAAATATTAAGCACATACGCAATCGCAATCCCCAAAATAACCGGATTCAGTAAGCCTGACAGCTCATACAGGAAATTTTTGACCGTATTTAGATTCGTTAATAAGAGATACAGCACCACGGTATAAGTAGCGATGATAAGGTACTTTCTCATGTCACCCAATGGGCGTTTATTATGATTGTCCAATAGCTCTATACTCCTGACTGACCACCATGTGATCGAAGGGCATCAATAGCAATTGCGTTATATCTTCCTTAATCTGACGGGGAAGAGTCGCGCTTCTCCTTCAACCATTTTGGCGCTCCCTTATTTTTGCGTTCCCGATGACGATCATTTTTCTTGTTATTGACCGATTTTACAGCTGCGCTGCGCTTCATTTTCGGCTTCGCTTGCTTTTTACGCTCTTCAACAGGAAGGACACGTCCGTTATTGAACGCCTGCTCATGCATCTCGATGTTGAGCTGTTTTTGGAACTTGCGCATAATAAAGCGTTCCTTCTCTGTAATCAGGTTCACCGATACGCCCTTGCGTCCCATACGACCGGTCCGTCCAGCCCGATGAACATAATGCTCCGCATCAATAGCAGGCTGCAAACTGAATACAAAAGGCATCTCCGGAATATCCAATCCTCTTGCAGCCACATCTGTCGCCAGCAGCAGCTGGAATTCCCCTTCTCGGAACTGGCGCAGCACTCGCACGCGCTCCTGCTTCGGCGCATCCCCATACAATGAAGCGACAGACATCTTCGCAAAACGGAGCTTCGCTTCCCACTCGCCAATCATGCTTGAGTCATTCACAAATACAAGCGCCCGCTTCGGCTCCCAATGGCGAACAAGCTTGCGCAGCATATCAATCTTCTCGCGCTCCTCAGTCACGAAGTAGGAATGGACGATGGTCGACGCTACACGCTTATCCGGGTCGATCCCAATGTGAGCTGGGTCCTGCATCCACTTGTCAGCAAGCTCGCGAACCTCATCTGGCAATGTAGCCGAGAAGAAGAGCAGCTGACGGTCTCTAGGCGCGCGGTTCAAGACGATGTCCATATCATGAGCAGCGCCCTGCTGCAGCACATGGTCCACTTCATCAATAACGATGGTATGAACTTCATGAATCTTCAGCTTTTTCATCTCAACGAGCTCGCGAATGCGGCCAGGCGTTCCTACAACCACCTCTGGACGCTGCTTCAGCTTGTCCACCTGACGGTGCAGCGCCGCTCCGCCAATCAATGGCTGAATACGTATATCCATTGTGTCCACTAGAAATTCTGCCTCGCGCACAATCTGCATCGCAAGCTCTTGTGTTGGCGCAACGACTACAGCTTGAGTGCGCTTCTCCTCAGCATGAATTCTCATCAATACAGGCAGCAGATAAGCTAGTGTCTTCCCTGTTCCGGTCTGAGACTGCGCAAGCACATCTCTGCCCTCTAATGCTGCTGGTATAGCCTCAGCCTGCACAGGAGATGCGGTATGAATGTCACGCGTTGCAAGGCGGGTAACATAAGCCTCGCCTATGTGCAAATCTTTAAATGTAAAAGTCAAATTCATCGTTCCTCTCTGTTGCAAATCCCTTAACTTTCCTACGCTACGCTCCATTATAGCGAAAACGAATCCTATCCTCCAACTTTCTTCTCATGGTAGGATATGCTAACCTTAGTATAGGTCATCTGCTCTTCACTTAAGCAGATGATGCTTGAGCCAATAATTGATCATGAAGGAGGGAGCACTGTGCAGCAGCCTCAAGATAATCAAGCAGATGCCGCTTTTGAAGGTTTGCTTCAAAAATATACGGAGCTTCTTATCGGCAAAGATGATGCTGAAAGTATAGACATGATCCAAAAATGGGCGGTCATGAATCATATTCATAAAACGATGCCCAATCTAATGCGGCATTGGAATGAGAGCCATCCTGAGGCCAAGGCAGAGATGAAGGCCTTGTTCGAACAGGTGAAGTCACTTAACGAAGCTCATCGCGAAGCAGGAAAATAGAGAACACTTTGTGATATGGGCAAAACGTTCTCTTATTCAAAAAAGTCCGCCTATTCACTGCAGCGACAGGATCATGTCAGCTTCATGAAGCTGTATTCATCATGAGTGATCCATAGTTTGCTGAACGTAATGGCGGACCTTTTTATGGTGTCTTTATTTCTTGTTTAGCAGCTTTGCGGCTGCACCGCTCGATAAGCGAGGGAACAGCTGCATAAGCTTCACGCCGATCGAGGCTAGACGAGGAAGATCAGCTTCAGAGCGTCCCCGTTCGATGACAGAGACAATTTTCTTTGCTACACGCTCTGGCGGCATCATAAACCAGCGTACATTATTTGCATATTGGCCTGATGGATCTGCCGTATCGAAGAATGGTGTGTCTATGGGACCAGGATTAATCGCAGATACAATCACGCCAGTATGGGCAAGCTCCATGCGCAGTGAATTGGTGAAGCCAAGCACGGCATGCTTGGACGCAGAATAAGCGGTTGACTTCGGCGTGCCAATCTTGCCTGCAATCGAAGCTACATTGACGATCTGTCCCGCACCGCGCGCAAGCATCGAAGGCAGCACCGCTTTCGTGCAGCGAACAACCCCCATATAATTGACATCCATCATCGCTTCGAACTCCTGAATAGGCATCTCCATCGCCATCTTGAACAATCCGAACCCCGCGTTATTGACCAGAACATCGATTTTGCCATGACGCGCGATTACCGCTTCCATCACCATATGTACTTGCTGCTCATCCGTAACATCCAGCACCATGCATTCATGAGCGCCAGCAATGGACTTTGACACCTCCTGCAGCTTCGCTTCTGATCTCGCAGCCAGAATAGGTATTCCGCCCGCTTCAGAGACATACTTTGCAGTAAGCGCGCCAATCCCACTGGATGCGCCTGTAATCAAGACGATTTTGTTCTGTAAGCTCATCGTTTCGCTCTGCCTTTCTAGCCGACTCTCACCAATACATCGAATCGACCAATATGTTCGAGGTGCAGTGGAACCGCCATCGCACTGTCCTGCCCAAGCGCTTCGCTTCTAAACAACTGAGGAGGCGTAATATCCACTATAATGCCTTCATTATATAACAAAGTGGAGGCGTTACCGCTAATCATATTGCTAAGCTCAGAAATCGCGCTTTCTCCCATCATGTCGAGAGATTCAAGCGGGTATCCTCCCATCATCGCAGAAGCCATTTTTACTGCAACTTCTTCACTTAGACCAAATGCAATATCCAAGGACAGCTGTCCTGTCAGTTCGATCTTCACTAGAAGGTCGTGATCACCGCTCCATACGGTCATCTCCATTTCCCCGCGCTCAGGGCGAACCTGTACGACCTGCTCAATCACCGTACAAGCAGAATGAAGAAATGGGTGTATCCATTTTGCTTCCATAAATAACACTTCGCCCCTTCCGACAACAAAAGAGTCTAATCGACATGCACCATGCCGGTTCATTTTACGATGCTACGACTATTATACTGAAAACACGAATAAAGAACTAGATTAATCAAACAATTATTCATTTCGTCCTATACTCGATTCCACACACTATATGTCGAAAGGTGCAAAAAAAGGACGGGATATCCCGTCCTTTATGATTATTTCAATAGGCCGCGCTTCATCGCTTTGTACACCAGTTGGGAGAACAAGCTGTTGGACCAAGCAAACCATTTGCGCGTGAAGATCGTTGGATCATCCGAATGGAAGCCCTCGTGCATGAAGCCTGTATCTGCATCAGTGGCCTCAAGCATGTTGACCATCGCCACCATCTCTTCATCTGTGCTGGCTGTCAAGCCCTGCATGGACAACGCCATATGCCATACATAGCCGTCTGGCGTATGCGGGCTGCCGATTCCCTTCGCAACCTTCCCTTCGAAGTAATAAGGGTTGTCCTTGCTCAGGATAAATTGGCGTGTATTTTGATACACTTCATCTTCGCTGCCGACATATCCGATGTACGGAATGCCAATCAAGCTTGGCGTACCTGCGTCATCCATCAGGCAGAAGTTGCCGTAGCCATCTGTCTCATAAGCATAGATGCGGCCGTATTTCGGATGCGTGACAACACCATACAGCTGGATGCCGTGATTGATCTCATCTTCAAGCTTCTTCATCTCTGCAACGAACAGCTCATCGCGGAAGCCGTAGCGAGCGATCTCTTGCATTTGGCGCAAGCTGACAACTGCAAACATGTTCGATGGAATATTATAGTGGAAGTCGCAAGCATCATCGGATGGACGGAAGCCAGACCAAGTCATGCCCGTATAGTTGACCGGCATGCCCATGCCATCATTGCGAAGCGTATCGATATCCGGGCAGTTCTCACGGTTGAAGCGATAAGGCGATTGCTCAAAGTGGCGCTGCTCTACTTTCCACAAGTCTACAATTTTACGCATTGCGGTTTTGAAGTTCGTATCGAAAATATCCGTAAGGCCAGTTTCCTTCCAATACGTATACGCAAGACGGATGGAGAAGCAGAGGGAATCGAGCTCATATTTGCGCTCCCATACCCATGCGCTCATATCCGTTTGGTCATTGGCATCCCAGTGCCAGTCATTGGCTGTCTCGTTGAACGCATTCGCATAAGGATCAAGATTAATGTACATCATATGGCGCTTGATCAAACCGCCAATAATGCGCTGAAGCTCTTTGTCTTCCTTCGCAAACGGCACATAATGGATCACCTGTTCAACAGAATCGCGAAGCCACATAGCAGGAATATCTCCTGTGATGACAAACGTTGTGCCGTCTTCCATCAGCTTTGTTGTTGTTTCAAGCGTATTCGGGAAGCAGTTTTTGAACAGCTGCAGCAGCTTTGGACGGTGAGCAAGCTCTTTCTCGGCCTCAGCTAGCACCTGTTTTACCGCTGCTGGCATTTCAAATTTAGGCATATCAATCTTAGGCAGTCTAAAATTCTCCATGATTTCTCCTCCACATTGGTCCACTTTATATGTTTATGTTGGATGTCATGATTGATAGCGATAACACCACGACACCTCTAGTTTACATGTATACGTTCTCAGTGGCTAGACCTATCTCATGGTCTATTCTTCCGAAAAATATTGTATAAACGGATCATTGGCTTGAAGCATCCATTGATGAAGCCTGGCCTGCATCTCCTTCACTTTATCCGCATATTCCGCATCATATGCGAGATTATGGATCTCCCAAGGGTCCTTCTCTAGGCAAAACAACTGAACCTCATCGCTGCCCTCGCCTGTATGAGAAGAGGTGCGATATCGAATATACTTCCACGTTTTGTCCTTAACCATTCGCTGCGTATCCTTATACAAGGAATAGACAGTATCGCGGAAAGGCGCTGTCCCTGTCTCAGCTGCTGCATCGGCCATGCTTCTTCCTTCCACGGACAATGGTATCGGGATATGCGCGAGCGAGCAAAGCGTCGGAAAAATATCCATCTGCATCACTTGCCCTGATACCTTAACGCCTTCCGCAATGCCAGGTCCGCTCATCAGCCATGGGATTCGAATGCTGTGCTCATAAACGTTCTGCTTGCCCATTAAGCCATGCTGTCCGACTGCAAGCCCATGATCTGACGTATACACAACAATCGTATGCTCAAGCTGTCCTTTCTCGCGCAGCTTCTCCACAATCCGCCCCATCTGAGCATCCATATGGGTTATCATTGCATAGTAATCCGCAATCTCTTGCCTCACTTCTTCCAGCTTGCGAGGGACTGAGGTTAGATGCTCATCCCTTACCGTCATCTCTCCATTGTCAAACGGATGCTGCTCCCACACATTTGGAGGCAGATTCAGGCCCTCTGAATCATACATCGAAGCATACGGCTCAGGCGCTGTTCTCGGATCATGAGGCGAAGTATAAGCTACATATAAGAAGAAGGGCTCTTCTTCGTTATAGCGATCTAGGAATTCCACCGCTGTATTCGTAAACAATTCGGTTGAAAAGGTCGTTTCGATGGTACGAAGCGTTGCGACATATTCTCCGCTTGGATCATAAGGATAGACCGGAACCTTGCGATGCTCGCTCATCCCGCCAAAGAAGATGTTGTTCCCATCCTGAAAGCTTCGCTGAAAGCTCTCTTTGTCATTATGCCATTTGCCAACTGCATAGCTATGGTAGCCATTTTTTCGAAAGGTCTCTCCGAGCGTTGCCCGATTCTTCGCAATGGTCATCTTCTCAAGTGTATCTTCTAAGGATTGGCTAACGGTAGCCCCCATAATGGTACAGCCGCTGTTCAAGCAGGCTCGGCTTGGGGCACAGACCGCTCCATCCAATCCGCCGTTAATGTAAGTATGCGAGAAGCTTACGCCTCGCTTAGCCAGATCATCAAGCACAGGTGTCTTCACGTCTTCATTGCCATGCCAGTGAATGGCTTCATGGCGATGATCATCTGCCACAAGTACAATTACATTTGGTCGTTGCTTATCCATTACACGCGCTCCCCTCTTCTTTGACACGAAAGTTGAACCTTCATCCTTGCTGCTTATGATAAGGTTGACTTCCTCATAGGTATGTCTATCATCACACAAGCATGATTTATTGTAAACGCCATCAATTTCTTCTTCACGAAAACGTAAACCTTTTACAAAGCTTTTATCCCTCTTCCATGAAAAAGACGATATGCTTATAAGATATGGACAGCATGGATGTATCAAAACCATCCTCTCAGAGTGCAGATGATTGCAATGGCCGATCATTATATTGAACTAAAGGAGAGTTGATCTATGCCAAATATATGGACGCATCTTATATTCGGTCAAGAGCTGCTTGCAGAAGCTGATCTCGCGGATTGGATTCGCACGGAGGAGCAGCAGCATGTATTTAATATGGGCTGTCAAGGTCCTGACTTCTTGTTCTACCATCATTTTTTGCCCTGGCAAAAAGGAAAGACGATGAATGAGCTTGGCAGCGCGATGCACAACGAGCATTGCGGTCCTGTGCTTATGGATCTATTGTCGCATGTTCGGCATAACGATCATGCTACGGCTTTGTATACGCTAGGATTCATGCTGCATCACATATTGGATCGCCATATGCATCCTTATGTATTCTCTAGGTCTGGTTCTCGCAAATGGGATCATCAGCGCTTCGAGGTTCTCATGGATACCCATATCGTACGCGAGAAGCTGCAGTTGTCCACTTGGAACACACCCGTCTGGAAGCTAATCGATATTGACGGCATGCTGCCAGATGGTGTCATTACAGGGTTTAAGCGTGTTGTGGATCGGTTTTATCCCGCATTGAAGCCGCATATTCCTGAGCGTGCGTGGAATGATGCCATCCGTGATATGATCTCGGTTCAGAAGCTGTGCTTTGATCCCTATGGCTGGAAGCGAATCCTCACCTTCTATCAAGCAGAAGCGCTTGTCTACAAGCGGAGCACCGGCAAGCATGATGTGCTCAATATCAAGCATCGGCCATGGCTTGATCCGACAGGGACTGGCGAAAGATATATGACGTCCATCTGGGATATGTGGGAGGCAGCAAGAATAGATGGCCTTCAAGCCATCCATGCCGTATTGGACCTCTGGCACAACGAATGGCACACGCACCACTCCCCGCCTCCATCAGGGAGAAGTCAAGCATACGACAAGCTTGAGCGTATTCTCGGGAATCGCTCCTACGAGACCGGATTAGAACTTTCCAATAATCGTCCTATAGTTGCAGAGGACCCTATCTGGTTAGAGGCAAATTAGAAATGAGCATGGACATTCACATAACTGAACAAACAATGGTATAAGCTAGAGATAGCTTCTTCTGCCAGTTACAAAAAGATGTGCGGGGCATATCCTTCCTTCCAGATACGTCATTCGCACATAAGCATGGCTGTGAAGAAATCTTGAACGTTCTGCGTTCATACCCCAAACCGATACTGTAATGGATTCAGACCAAGATCCCTTCGGTTATATAGTAATAAATGCTCATATACACAGAAATACATACGATTGGAGTTGGATGCTGGTGGACAGCCACAAACACGATTCGCAGCAGGAACAAGCCTTCCATACCCTAACGGTAGAAGACAGTCTTGCACGCTTGAGCGCGAAAGAGCAAGGATTGGATGGAGCAGAAGCCGCCTCTCGTCTAGAACGATACGGCAAAAATATGCTGCAGGAGGCAGAAGGAAAGTCTCTTCTGCAGAAGATGCTTGCTCAATTCAAGGATGTCATGATTATCATACTTCTTGTCGCAGCAGTTATCTCTGGGCTGCTTGGAGAGTGGACCGATTCGATTATCATCGTCGTGGTTGTATTAATCAATGCGATATTAGGTGTAGTGCAAGAAAATAAAGCGGAGAATGCACTAGCCGCTTTAAAGCAAATGTCATCCCCCAACGCCCAAGTTCGTCGAGGCGGCCAGGTGATTACGATAAAAGCAGAGGACCTTGTTCCAGGGGATATCGTGCTGCTTGAGGCTGGCAATGTAGTGCCTGCCGATATGCGGCTCATCGAGACAGCTTCCTTAAAGATTGAGGAAGCGGCCCTGACAGGCGAATCAGTGCCCGTCGATAAAGAGCTGGCTCCCCTTGAAAAGGCCGATGTCGTCATTGGCGACCGGGTCAATATGGCATACATGAGCAGCAATGTTGCATACGGACGTGGAGTTGGGGTCGTAACCGCAACTGGCGTTCATACAGAAGTCGGCAAGATTGCAAGCTTTATCTCACAAGAGGAAGATGAGATTACTCCGCTTCAAAAGAAGCTTAATGAGCTCGGCAAATACTTTACGATCATTATTATCATTGTCGCTGCCATCATGTTTGGCATCGGCTACTTTGAGGGCCGTGAATGGCTAGATATGCTGCTTACCTCCATCTCGCTCGCGGTGGCGGCGATTCCAGAAGGCTTGCCAGCCATCGTCACGATTATTTTGGCACTCGGCGTACAGAAGATGGCTAAGCGCAAATCGATTATCCGGAAGCTTCCAGCAGTAGAAACGCTGGGAAGCACCGAGATTATTTGCTCCGACAAGACCGGAACGCTGACACAGAACAAAATGACGGTGCAGCAGGCTTATGTTGGCCAGCATCATATTGATGAAGAAAAAACGATGCTTGGTCATCTTGATGGAGACCGCTTCTTATATATCATGACCTTGTGTAATGATTCAAAGATCACGGAGGAGGATGGAAGCACGCGGCTTCTTGGGGATCCTACAGAGACTGCATTGATTGATTATGCCCTGAAGCAAGGCCTTAACAAGCATAAGCTGGAGGAACAATATCCGCGTGTTGCCGAACTCCCGTTCGACTCAGATCGCAAGCTCATGACGACGGTTCATAAAATGCATGATGAGGATGGCTCACCCCTGCGTATTATGACCAAGGGAGCACCGGATGTGCTGCTTGAACGCTGTACGCATATAGTGAAAGATGGCAAGGTCGAACTGTTAAGCGAAGCATATAAAAAAGAAATTGCCGCCGCGAACAAAGCGATGGCAGACAAAGCACTCCGCGTTCTCGCTGCGGCCTATCGCGACATCGAGAAGCTGCCTGACGACATCCATTCTGATGCACTGGAGCGTGACCTTGTCTTTGCAGGACTCGTCGGCATGATCGATCCGCCGCGAGAAGAAGTAAAGGATGCGGTACGAATCTGTAAAGAAGCGGGCATTCGCCCTATTATGATTACAGGCGACCATCGCGATACCGCTGCAGCGATTGCGAAGGAGCTCGATATCATTCAGGATGAGAGCGGCGTATTAACAGGAAGCGAATTGAACCAGATCGATGAGAAGGAATTCGAACAGAAGGTAACCCAGTATTCCGTTTATGCCCGGGTGTCACCAGAGCATAAGGTTAGAATTGTTCAGGCATGGAAGAAGCGCGGCAAGATCGTAGCGATGACTGGAGACGGGGTCAATGATGCCCCTGCCCTTAAAACGGCTGACATCGGCATTGGCATGGGCATCACAGGAACCGATGTGTCCAAGGGCGTGTCCGATATGGTGCTGGCAGATGACAATTTCTCCACCATCGTAGTAGCCGTCGAAGAAGGACGCAAGGTATACAGCAACATTCGAAAAGCAATCCAGTTCCTGTTGTCTGCTAACTTAGGCGAGGTGCTGACCTTGTTTATTGCTACGCTTGTCGGCTGGAAGATTCTATTCCCGATTCATATTCTGTGGATCAACCTTGTAACAGATACACTGCCTGCATTGGCGCTTGGCTTCGAAAAGGCGGAAGACGATATTATGAAGCAGCCGCCTCGGAAGTCGTCAACAAGCGTATTTGCCGATGGAGTTGGAGCAGGAATTATTTATCAAGGGATTCTGGAGGCAGGATTGACGCTAGGGGCTTACTGGTGGGGCCATACGCATTATTCCGAGGCTCATGCGGTAACGATGGCCTTCGCTACACTCGGCTTGATCCAGCTTACACATGCGTTCAACGTTCGATCGAACCGAAAGTCAATATTCTCTATCGGGTTCTTCTCGAACCGTTATTTGAATGGTGCCGCCGTGCTCTCCGGCCTGCTTGTTATCCTCGTCATCTTGCTGCCGTTCATGAATGATCTGTTCAGCGTGGTCGAGTTGAACCTCGAACAATGGCTTATTGTCATTGGGTCCGCAGTCGCGATCATCCCGTTGGTTGAGATCGTGAAACTATTTGTCCGCATGTCAGGCAGAAAGTGATGCAGGATCGGTAAAGATTTACATGATAAATATAGAAACTGCCCTCTAATGCTCATATGAAGATGGGCAGTTCCCTACACATAAGAGGACCTCAGCCGCCACGTCAAAGTGATAGCTGAGGTCCTCTTCTCAATCATCTGAATTCAACTTGGATTCCATTCGGATACAATTCGACCTACAACAAGGTCTGATCCTCGTCTCGCTGCAGTGAACTCTTTTCCTTCGGGGACAAAAGCGAGCTTCCAAGAAGGTGCTCCTGTTCATCAGCTGCTTCTGCTTCACGCTTGCCTTTGTCAATATCCACGAAGCGAAGCATGATCAGTCCAACAATAAAGAAGAGGAGAATCGACAGAATCGCTGTTCTTGTAGAGCCAGTAAGCAGTCCCACCGTACCAAACACCGCTGGACCAATGGACGCCGATACTTTCCCTGAGAGGCTGAAAAAGCCAAAAAACTGGGCTGCATAGGCTTTGGGCACCATTTGGCTGTAGATCGACCTTGCCACTGCCTGGCTGCCGCCCTGCACCATCCCAACCATAAAAGCAAGCAAATAGAAATGGAGGGCATTCTGCATAAAGTAACCCATTCCCACTATTCCCATATACGCAAGCAAGGAGATATAGAGCGCTCGCTTGGAGCCGATCGCCCGCGCATACTTGGCAAATAAGAACGTAAACGGGATGCCCACAAACTGCGTAATTAATAAAGCAACGATAAGATGAGTTGTGCCAATTCCAAGCTCTGCGCCGTAAATGGCCGACATGCTGATAATCGTCGTAATGCCATCATTAAAAAACCAAAAGGAGAGCAGATATTTTAACAGTTCGGGGTATTTCGGCAATCGCTTGATCGTCACCCCTACCCGCCCAAATCCTTCTTTGATATACAATCCAATTGGTCTAGCTGCTGTTCGCGCTGGATCTTTCACCGTACGGAACAGCGGAAGTGAGAACAAAAACCACCATACGCCCACTGTAATAAATACGGCTTGTGTCGCACTAATCTTATCAGGCAGGCCAAACCAAGAGAACTTCTCCAGCATGACAACATTGATTGCAAGCAAGACACCGCCGCCAATATAACCATACATATAGCCTTTCGCAGATACCTCATCTCTCTCTTCAGGCAGGGCGAGTTGCGGCAAGAGTGAGTCATAAAAGGTATTGCCTCCGGAGAAGCCAAGCGTGCCTAGAACGAACAAGATGGAGACAAGCATCCAATCTCCTTCTCCAGCCAAACTCATTAATATACAGCTGAGGGATCCAATCCAAGCAAATACGCGCAGAAAAGCCATTCTTCGTTGGGACAAGTCAGCCATCGCCCCTAATACGGGTGCGGACAGCGCAACCAATAGCATCGCGACCGTCTGTGTAAAGCCCCAGTAGCTGGCTGCCTGCTCAAGTCCTTTTCCAGCCACGCTCTGATAATAAATAGGCAGCACCGCCGCCAGCATCGTTGTGGCGAAGGCTGAGTTCGCCCAATCATAGAGCATCCAATATCTTAGCTGCTTTGTCTGCATCCCTATCTCCACCCTCGATCATTGATTCAACTTCATCGTAGTGCATCCTAAGCGGCTTAGACTATTCAAGAATTTGTAAAGATACTGATGCATATGCAGCGATAGCCGAACCCAAGAACTCCCAGCATTGCTCCTAAGCGAATCATACACTATAATGAGAACAACGAGAAACTTTATTTATTGATCCGGATAATTTGATAAATGTTTTTTGTGACGGGTAACATAAGCATAGAAGCACATGAGTGCCCCCTTCACTGACCAGAGGGTTTTCAAGACTTTTTTCTATTGGAGTGGTCTTGCTGTACGAGGTATCACACCTGATGACCCAGGTTGATTCATACATTGATGGGAGGGATGTTAGATGAACTTAAGCCAATTGGAGACGCTGATCACGATATCGAAGACCATGAGCTTCCGCAAAGCAGGCGAGCTGCTTAATCTGACACAGCCTGCCGTATCTGCTCAAATTAAAAGTCTTGAGGATGAATTCAAGACGGTTCTTATCGATCGCAACCAGCCTGTGACGCTGACAGACAGCGGCAAGGTCTTTCTCGAGCATGCTGAGAACATCCTTAGAGTCGTTGAGGATATGAAGCAGAAGCTGTCTGATCTGAACCAAATACCGCAAGGCCATATCGTACTAGGTACAACAACCTCGATTGCCATACAGATTCTACCTCGCATCCTTTCTTATTTTCAAGATCAGTATCCCCTTATCAAGACAAGCATTCTGTCCATGTCCTCTTCTCAGGTAGCCGCACATATAGAGACCGGTAACGTCGATATCGGCATCGGATATTTGACGGAGAACAATCCGAATCTCATCACATCCGTCCTGTACTACGACACATTTGAGCTTGTCGTCAATCCAGAACATCCATTGGCTCAATACCAGACGGTAACGATTGATATGCTGGAAAATGTCCCGCTGATTATGCTCTCGCCTGATACTGTAGGCAGACGTTTCGCGGATGAGGTATTCCGCGAACATGGTGTTCAGCCTCATATTGTCATGGAGCTGTCGAGCAGCGAGGAAGTAAAGAGGATGGTTGAGCTTGATCTTGGTGCTGCCATCATCTCGAAGCTGTCTGTCTCTGCTGAATTAAAGCGCGGCTCCATTAAGATGGTCCATATCAAAGAGCTTGAGACTGCTCATCCTGTGGGCGTTATTTACCGATCTGGACGATACTTGAACTCTGCGATGCAGCAGTTCCTTAATGACCTTAAAGGAATGCCAGAGGATCAATTTTACGCATCGGAATAAAGTCCGCATAGTATACCATCATGATTCTGACTACTCGATTGGAGGATTCATTATGAAATTCGACCTGCATACCCATCACTTTCGCTGCGGACATGCAGATGGAACAATTCGTGATTATGTCGAAGCTGGAATCAAGCAAGGTCTACAGGTCATCGGAATTTCAGACCATTCGCCGTATTTTGCCTATAACGAAGACCAGCCCTTCCCTAAGATCACCATGAAGAAGAGTGAGTTCGAAGGGTATGTTCAAGAGGTGCTGAAGCTAAAAGAAGAATATGCAGGCAAGATAGAGGTTCTCCTCGGCATTGAGTCCGATTTTTTCCCTGAATCTGCGTCGATTTATCAAGCTGAGCTTGTCCAATATCCTTTTGACTATATTATCGGCTCCATTCATCACACATTCGGTGTCAGCATCTTCAATAAATCTCGCTGGAAGGGACTTCAACCTGACAAGGCCATTGAAACCAAATCAGAGTATTATCGTTTGATTCGAGCGTCTGCTCAATCAGGCATGTTTCAAATTCTTGGTCACATCGATGCCATGAAGGGCAATTATCCAGCGTTCTCTGGTATCAAGACGCCTGAAGTCATCGATGAGACGCTTAAAATCATTGCTGACAGCGATGTCGCCATTGAGATTAATACATCCGGCAAGACCAAGCTTAGCGGAGGATGGTACCCTTCTGATGATATTCTAGAGCGGGCGCTTCACTTTGGCGTGGATGTCACCTTTGGCTCTGATGCCCATAAGCCATCACGTGTTGGCGATGAATGGGACGAAGTTGCGCAGCGACTTCAGGAGATCGGTTTTAAGCGCTGGGTGTTCTATCGGCAGAAGCAAAAGCAGATCGTACCTCTTCCGCGCTAGCCATCCGAATTATACGAGCTATTTGTCAGCAATCCAGCTGTGCGAATAGCTTTTTTTCTTTGGAACAAAAAAAAGGACCTGCATCATAGAGCAGGTCACCTCAAGGGATATATATTTTCATCAAAAGGGGGTCTTGCCTATTATATTACCTCCCAAACATTATGTGACGATAACAGGAGTATTACGGTTGTGTAACATTTACAGAAGGCGCACCTTTCAGCCTCTTGCTGCTCTTAGGTGCAAGGTTGACAACGAGGATACCTGCTGCAACCAGAACAAGCGCCAGCAATATCCATTGATTGAACTGCTCGCCCAGCAGCAAGACAGACAAGCATACACCGAATACAGGGATAAGGAATAAGAACATCGATACCTTCCCTACACGATTATACTTCATAATCAAATTCCACAATCCAAAGCCTGCTGCAGACAAGAAGGCCAAATAAAATAACAGCAGCATGGAGCGCAGCTCCCACTGAAAAGGCGTAAAGCCGACGCGTGCGGCTCCAATGATCATCAGCACCACTCCGCCAAGGAACATCTGCCGTCCCGTAAGCCAAAGCACTGGCAGCTCCTTAGCCTCATGCTTGGCGAGAACATTGCCGAACCCTCCGAAGAAGGCCGATAAGATCAAGCAGAGCTCTCCAAGACCAAGCTCCATGTGAAGCCCTCCTTGGGTGAAGGTAACGATTGCTACTCCTCCAAAGCCAAGCAGAAGTCCCATTGTCTTATTCATCGTGAAACGCTCGCTTCGATCCATCAATCTTGCGACAACCATTTGGAAAAAGGAAGTGGCGCCTGTAATAATCGCACCTTGCATGCCTGTGCTTAAGCTAAGGCCGATATAGAAAAATAAATATTGCAGCAGCGTCTGAATGGACGCTAGACGGGTAACACGAAGCCAGCTTTTTCCCCACGTAAGCGGCTTGCCCGGAGCAGTTCCCCCCTCATCGCGAATCTCTTTTGTGCTTCGCTCCAGCAGCTTAGCAAAGAACACAAGCATGAGCCCAGCCAAGGTAAAGCGATACCCTGCAAATACCCACTGCTCAAACATTTGGCTTGACTGTATATTCAACTCCGCATAGCCAATCTTAATGGCAGGCATTGCACTTCCCCACAGAAGTGTTGATACAAGCGCACTCACCGTCAAACCAACAGGATGCGTAAACCATTTTTCTGCTTTCACTTGCTGCTCCACCCTTCTCTATTTACGAAAAAGCGGAACAAAGCCGGCGCTCGTCGCACCGGCTCATTCCTTGCTTCAATGTATCTATACTATCATCGATCATAGGTGTTGAAAAGAACTACCCTTCATCTTCACTCTTCTGGAGCCCTCGATAAACACCTGTCCGAAGCTCTCTTACATAAGGCTTAATCTCCGGCATATCTGAACGCTCAGCTGCTTGCACAGCAGCTTCAATATCATAAGGAACTCGACATAATTGCATACGAAATGGAGCCTGGTCCACACCGCCATATTGGCCCTGCAAGATAAGGTAAGAAGCTTGCGTCATATCAAGCGGATTCCCTACACTGCCGCAATTGACGAGCGTCTTGCCTTCAATATGCTGCACATACGCCTGATGGATATCACCATATACAACGACATCGGGAGCCTGGCATGGATGCAGCGGTTCCGTTAAGTTCGGGGTGAACTCGAACATTTCTTTTCGCTTCTCAAGAGCATCCCACGGCTGAACACGATGGTACACGCTCTGTGGGGAAGCATGGAGCAGACGAACGTGTCGACCACTAATCAAGCAGTCAAAGGAAAAGGGCAGCTTGTCTAATTGGGCGACTCTCTCTTGCCCTAGTTGCTCAGCATGCCAGCGGAATATCCACTCATCCTGCTTGCGCGCCACGAGCTCATCCCAATTGCCTCTAACGATTATGTCACACTCAGCTTGTAGAAGATCCATCACTTCGACGGAATTCGGTCCTCTGCCCACCATATCTCCCAAGCAGATCAATCGATCTACGCCTTGACGCTCTATATCTTCGAGGACCGCCTCGAGTGCTTGAAGATTGCCATGAATATCAGAAAGGATCGCTATATTCTGCAACTTGAATCTTCTCCCTTCATTACTTCTGCCGCAACTTCACTTGCGTTATACCCCTATAAGCTTCTGTTTTAGATACTATACACCTAGAATCACACGGCTACAACCCTAAGGGTAATCATCGTCCACTCTGGAGGACAGTAAAAGCGCAGCGGAAGCAGCGACGTCCCGCTCCCCCTGCTTGTATACAAGGTAAGCGGTGTATGTAAGGGCGCATCCGATGCTTGTCTTGATAAAATGTACTTCCCATCAGGATACTTCTCTCCTAATTGAGGAAGCAGCACGGGCCCAATAAATGGAACACGCATCTGACCGCCATGGCTGTGTCCAGACAACTGAATATCCACCTCATGCCCTAAGGTCCAATCCGCCACATCCGGCTCATGAGCGAGCAGTACACAGCATGTCCCTGACGGAATGCCAGCCAAGGCTTGATTCAGATCCGGACTCCCATCGAGCGCATCATCAATACCCGCGAGAGCAAGCTTTGCCCCTCTTGCTTCGAGCACACGATTCGTATTGGTAAGCACATCAAATCCTGCTTCATGAAGCAGTCTCGTCGCGAGATCTTCCCCTCGGCTGTAATCATGATTGCCAAGGACGGCATATTGTCCAAGCGGAGCACGAAAGCGAGACAGAACCCTAACGAATTCGCTTTCGCTCGTTCGGTTGTCTAATCGTCTATCAACGGCATCGCCCGTTAAGCAGATGATGTCTGGCTGCTTCGCAAGAACACGCTCCAGCAAGCGTTCAACCTCACCGATTCCACCCTGATTCCTGTAATGGAGATCGGAGATATGCGCAATTCGAAGCCCATCAAACGATGGTGGAAGTCGGTCAAGATAACAGGTAAGCTCACGATCTTGGAGCCATGCTGGTTCAAGCCATCTCGCATAGCTTCCTAGCACCGCTGGCACGGCAACTGCGCCGCCTATCAAGCTGAGTATAAAAGTCCTCCTGCTCATCTTCCTCTTCCCAGGCTCATCTTCCTTGGCGCTGGAATAGACGACCGCGGTCGAATGCTTCCTTTCAGGGATCTTCAACATCATTTCCTCCCTTTACCAGCACTACAATCCATTATGAATCACGAGCATATGCAATGCAAATCGTGATACATTATGATTAGAGGATCATGCAGCCATGTTACAAAGGGGGATTATCTGTGGACCGTCAAGAGCTGACAGCATTAATGGAAACGCAGAAGCAGTTCTTTCTACAAGGCCATACACGAGCAGCATCTGCTCGAATTCACGCTTTAACAAAGCTTATTCAAGCCATTGAGCAATATGAGCACGAAATCTCAGATGCATTAAAACGGGATCTGCATAAAAGTGAAACCGAGGCGTATATTACGGAAATTGGCTTCGTTCTTATGGAAGCTAGGCACACCATTAAATCATTGAAGCGATGGATGAAGCCCAAAAGGGTTAAAACGCCCATTACTCACTTTGGAAGCCGAAGCCGCATTATGCCAGAGCCCTATGGAACAACCTTAATCATTGCTCCATGGAACTACCCTTTTCAATTAGCGGTTGCCCCCTTAATTGGTGCGCTAGCCGCAGGCAATACCGCGATCATCAAGCCATCGGAATGGGCGCCTCATACAAGCGCATTGCTCGCCAAGCTGATCACATCTGTATTTCCGCGAGAACATGTCGCTGTAGTCGAAGGTGCAGTAGAAGAAAGTGAAGCACTGCTTAAGCTCCCCTTTGACTACATCTTCTTTACAGGCAGCACGGCTATAGGCAAGAAGGTTATGCAGGCGGCAGCGGAGCAGCTTATTCCGTTAACGCTAGAGCTTGGCGGAAAAAGCCCTTGTATCGTTCATCACGATGCTGATCTTGCGCTTGCAGCAAAACGTATTGCCTTTGGCAAGTGGACGAACGCGGGGCAGACTTGTATCGCGCCAGACTATATTTATGTACATGAATCGATGAAGGATGCCTTGGAACACGAGCTGCGCAAGGCCGTAACTCAGTTCTATGGCGAAGTCCCGCTTGAAGCGGACCATTACCCATCGATTATTAGCGATCGACATTACCAGCGGCTCACTGCCTTTCTGCAAGAAGGAACTGTCGCTTGGGGAGGCCAATGTGATTCCGAGAGACGCCGGATTGCGCCCACACTTCTAACCGATATGAACTGGCAGCACGCCATCATGCAAGAAGAGATCTTTGGCCCGCTTATGCCCGTGCTGACTTATAGCTCCATGGAGGAAGTCATTCAAGCGGTACAAGCGCATCCCAAGCCGTTAGCGCTGTATTTGTTCACTAAGGAGCATGCGCTGCAGCAAGAGGTCTTGTCCCGAGTGTCCTTTGGAGGAGGGTGCGTAAACGATACGCTTATGCATATTGCCTCTCCTTATCTCCCCTTCGGCGGAGTAGGAGAAAGCGGACTCGGAAGCTACCATGGCAAGGCGAGCTTTGACGCCTTTAGCCATCATAAAAGTGTATTGTTTCAAACCAATCGCTTCGATCTCGCCCTCCGTTATCCAGGCGTAAAAAACGCTTTGAAATGGATGAAAAAGGTGATGAAGTAAGAGATCGAAGCGGTTTCATTTTTGAACAGCAACGGTTTGGAAAACATGTCAATGAGGTTATGCTGATGGAGGCCTACGATGAAGATCCTTGGTCCAAACGGGGAGATTCCTCAGTTTGCGTCTTCGCTAAAGAGTATAAGGAGTCGCGCAACATCCATAGCTTACTGGAGAATGCTGTGAATTGACTATGCCACAGTGCTCTCCGGTCAGCCTTCATCATGGAAGGCCCTATTCCAAAATGAACCTCAACAAACTGCTCTAGTTCACTCTTAAGCTGTGATACTTCCCAATTCTCGTTCTGTTCCATATAATCCGTTAGGAATGAGGTTAAGCAATCGTACTCATCATCCGGTGCGCCAAGGGCCAGCAAGCCTAATGGGTCCCAGTCATCGACCAGCGGCTTCATATTCCTCCACACCGAGGATCGGCACGAGCACCATTCTCCTCTTTCACTATGAACCTTCATGAACGATGTCCTCCCATCGTATCAATGCTATTGGCTCAGAACGCGGCTTACACTTTCTGAGAGATAATTATTTTATAGGTTAAAATCCTTAATCCTTACTATAACGTAATTGTTTAGGTTCGCCTACCATAAATTTCTCAGTTTCTAAATGAAAATGAGCTTAGAAAGTAAACGCTGTCAATTTTTGTGCAGACAAAAATAGGCTTCTCTCCTCAGACCCAGCAACTACTCTGAATAAAAGTCGAATTCTTCCCAGTCCTGTACAAAAACAGACCTTCAATCACACAATGCGTGCTCCTGAAGGTCTGTATCTTAGTCATATATGGATCATGATCTGTTTAACCGTTTCAACTACATTTTGAACCAATGTTTGAACATTAGCTTGGTCGTGTCTTTATTCATCTCCGCAATCGAAGTCGTAAGCGGGATGCCTTTTGGACAGGATCTTACGCAGTTCTGCGAGTTGCCGCAGCCCTCGATTCCCCCATCATCAAGCAATGCCTCTAGTCGCTCTTCCTTATTCATCTCGCCAGTAGGATGAGCATTGAATAAGCGGACTTGAGAGATTGGCGCTGGGCCGATAAAGCTCGTCTTGTCATTGACGTTCGGACAAGCTTCCAAGCAGACCCCGCAGGTCATGCATTTGGACAACTCATAAGCCCATTGACGCTTCGTTTCAGCCATACGCGGCCCTGGTCCAAGATCATACGTGCCGTCAATTGGAATCCATGCCTTCACACGCTTGAGTGAATCAAACATCCGCTGACGATCGATGACAAGGTCACGCACAATCGGGAACGTCTTCATCGGCTCTAAGCGAATCGGCTGTTCTAATTGATCAATAAGTGCGGAACAGGCTTGACGCGGCTTGCCGTTAATAACCATGGAGCATGCACCGCATACTTCCTCCAGGCAGTTTGACTCCCAGCATACCGGAGCCGTTTGTTTGCCTGTTGCGTTAATAGGATTACGCTGAATTTCCATGAGTGCGCTAATCACGTTCATATTCGGACGATACGGGACTTCGAATTCCTCAGTATAAGGCTTCGCGTCAGGAGCTTCCTGGCGTGTCACAACAAACTTCACGGTCTTTGCAGCTGTCATCGTGTTCGCCATCATTTTTCTCCTTTCTTCTTGTCCGTCGTATAGTCACGCTTGCGCGGCTTGATTAGAGACACATCGACTTCCTCATACGTAATCTCAGGTCCGTCAGGCGTCCATGTCGCGATAGAGGACTTCATGAAGCGCTCATCATCTCGCTCAGGGAAGTCTGGCTTATAATGCGCACCGCGGCTTTCGTCGCGAAGGAGTGCGCTCTTCGTCATCGCTTCAGCAAGCTCCAGCATATTCCACAATTGACGAGTAAATGCGACCCCCTGGTTGCTCCACTTCGCGGCATCATTAATGTTAATGGACTGGTAGCGCTGCTTCAGTTCCTTAATCTTCACAATCGTCTTCTCCAGCTTGTCATTGAAGCGAACGACCGTCATGTTGTTTGTCATCCACTCGCCAAGCTCTTTATGAATGACATAAGCATTCTCTGTGCCATCCATCTTCAGCAGCTTCTCGTATTTCGCCAACTGCTGCTTCTCTTCCTTATCGAACAAGGAAGAAGCTACATCCTCTGTCGCCTTCGACAACCCGCGGATGTATTCCACGGCCTTCGGTCCTGCAACCATTCCGCCATAGATGGCAGACAAGAGCGAGTTCGCGCCAAGACGGTTCGCGCCATGGTATTGATACTCACATTCCCCGGCAGCGAACAAGCCCGGAACGTTCGTCATTTGATTATAGTCAACCCACATGCCGCCCATCGAATAGTGGACTGCCGGGAATATCTTCATAGGGATCTTGCGCGGATCATCGCCCATGAATTTCTCATAGATCTCGATAATGCCGCCAAGCTTCACATCAAGCTCTTTCGGATCCTTATGGGACAGATCCAGATAAACCATGTTCTCGCCGTTGATGCCAAGCTTCATATCCACACACACATGGAAGATCTCTCGTGTTGCGATATCACGCGGAACCAAGTTGCCGTATGCAGGATACTTCTCCTCAAGGAAATACCATGGCTTGCCGTCCTTATAGGTCCAGATGCGTCCGCCTTCACCGCGTGCTGATTCTGACATCAAGCGCAGCTTGTCATCGCCTGGAATCGCGGTTGGGTGAATCTGAATGAACTCGCCGTTCGCGTAGCGCACGCCCTGCTGGAACACCGCGCTTGCCGCTGTTCCTGTGTTAATAACAGAGTTTGTGGTCTTGCCAAAAATAATGCCTGGGCCTCCTGAGGCAAGAATAACAGCATCTGCTGGGAACGCTTTCGATTCCATGGAGCGAAGGTCCTGCGCATTGATCCCGCGGCATACGCCTTCATCATCAATGATCGCGGAGATAAATTCATAATACTCATATTTCTTAACCAAGCCTGCTGCTTCCCAGCGACGGACCTGTTCATCAAGCGCATACAAGAGCTGCTGTCCTGTCGTCGCCCCTGCGAAGGCTGTACGGTGATGCTTCGTGCCGCCAAAGCGGCGGAAATCAAGCAAGCCTTCCGGTGTGCGGTTGAACATAACGCCCATGCGGTCCATCAAATGGATAATGCCTGGAGCCGCTTCGCACATTGCCTTTACAGGAGGCTGGTTTGCGAGGAAATCCCCGCCATATACCGTATCATCAAAGTGCTCCCATGGGGAGTCGCCTTCACCCTTTGTATTCACCGCTCCGTTTATGCCGCCTTGGGCACATACCGAGTGAGATCGCTTTACAGGTACTAAGGAGAACAGGTCAACATGCACGCCTGCTTCCGCTGCCTTGATCGTTGCCATCAAGCCGGCCAAACCGCCGCCGACGATGATTACTTTCTGATTAGCCATCGTGCGTTACCCTCCTTATCCGATTACCGATTGAACTTGTTGTACAGCTGCTGCCGCTGCTTCGAATTCCTGGCTGCGGAATCCAATGAGGGACAGAATAAACAATACGGACATCAGCACGAACAGACCTGTGCAGATCATCGAAGACACCTTCTGTGCACGCGGCCCTACTGTAATGCCCCAGCTTACGAGGAATGCCCACAAGCCGTTCGTAAAGTGATAGGATGCTGCCAGTACACCGATGATGTAGACGACAAACATCAATGGCTGCGTCACGATATCGTTCATGTGAGTACCAAGCTCCTCATGAGAGACCTCGCCGATCGCAATCTGGAAGCGCGTCTGATACAAATGCCATGTTACGAAGATGAACGTGATGACACCCGTGATACGCTGCATCATGAAAGCAATATTGCGGCCATAATTATAATTGCCTACATTGTTGCGTGACGTATACGCGATGTAAAGCCCATATACGCCGTGATATAGGAGCGGTAGCCATATGCCAAAGAGCTCCAAGAAGAAGATGAGCGGCAGTTCATTCAAAAACTTAACGCTGTCTTGAAACGCTGCCTTCCCGCCATCATACGCGGCATAGTTCGTAATCATATGCTCCAAGATAAAAAAGCCTAGCGGGATAATACCTAGAAGAGAATGCAGCTTGCGCGAGTAAAAATAACCCCGTTTCATATGTGTGCCGTTTCCCCTTTCCGTTCTGTACCAGAATATTTTGGTAATAAAACACCCTCATTTTACCTGTGCCTGTCGAAAGCGTCAACATTTTGTCGTCCAAAAATACCCTATCTCTACTCCTATTACACACTTTCGCTGTAACAAATGATCGCAGTATTGGCACAGTTGTGAACAACCTGTGACACTTCCATCATACTCCTGTATGCCTTATAATGGAATTGCAAGATTATTATATAAACGATAACCAATCTGCATAAGAGAAATAATGAGGGGCCTATTGTGTACAAATAAAGGAGGATATCCGACATGCTCGACCTGCTAGAAGCGTTCGCCACCGTTGTAGAGCACACGAGCCTCAATCAGGCTGCGAAGCGGCTGAACATCTCCCAGCCAGCCCTATCACGACAAATTGCTCGTCTTGAAGAGGAATTGAATGTCGAATTGTTTCACCGCAACGGCAAGCGTCTTGAGGTCACTCGCGTTGGGCAGCTCACGTATGATTTCGCTGTGGATATTCGCAAGCGCCAGCTCGATTATCTAAAATCGATTGCCTCTTACAAAGCAGAAGGTCAAAAGATTGTAAGCATCGGGGCAAGCCTAACCACGCTGCAGACCACGCTGCCGATCTTCGTTAACTTGTTCAAGGAGCAATATCCTGAGGCACAGCTTAAGCTGATTACTGGAAAAACGCACGAGATCGTCTCGCTCATTCGCGACAAGGAAGCTGACTTTGGTATCGTTGCAGACGCCATACACGAGCAGGGTCTCATCTCCATTCCGCTTTTGTCTGATCATCTAGAGCTGGTCGTCCCAAACCATCACGAGCTGTCGAGCGTGCAGGAGGGGAGCATCGAGCATTTAAGCGGCCTGCCCATGCTGCTGTTCTCAAATGGCACTTGGTATCGCAAGCTGATCGATGACCTCTTCCGGCGTTACCGGGTCATGCCGGACATTCGCATGGAGATTGATTCCTTCGAGGCGATCGGCCGTCTGCTCTCCACCTGCCAAGCTTCCGCTCTCCTGCCCAAATCGTATTTGCGCAAGCAATGGCTGGAGGATAACGACTTAAGCGTCGTTCATCTAAAAGAGCTTGAGCAGACCGAGCGCGTCACCTCCTTGATCTATGCTGAATCCGCGTCCTTAAACGACTCCTTTCGTCAATTTATCGCGGATGCTGCTGGTCGCGCAGACTGGTAGCCGCTCTAACAAAAGACGCCTTATGCGAGCTGGCCAGCGCAACCTCCAGCTCACATAAGGCGCTTGTTGAATGTCTTGCTTACTTCCTGTTTGTTCGCGTAAGAATCAGCTGCCTGACTAAGACGGCACAGAGGCCTTGCTTCGTCTATCCATGACTCGCACAGCGTGCAAGAGGGCTGCCCCTAGCAGCGCTAGTGCTGCAATATAAGGCAGGAGCGACGGAGCCGCTTCTTGCTCCAGCAGCAGGCCGAAGATCATCGTTCCAACCGCCCCGGCTAAGTAATTAATAGAGCTTAAGAGGGCGATCGCAATGGCCGCATGCTCTGCACTAATCTCAACCAGCGTCTTCTGCTGAGCAGCAATGGAAGCCCATCCTGCCGCTCCCCACACCAACAGCGGGATAGCAAGCGTAAAAGGATGCCGGTGGGCGGGGCCCATTAGAAGCATGGAGGTCATGAGCAGCAAGATCAGCACGAGTACAATCGACTTAGGCCGTCTGTAACGATCCATAATAAATCCAATAGCAAGGCTTCCGAGAATCCCCCCTGCGCCCCACATCCATAGAAAGGCCATAGGCTTGGAGTACCCATAAGCGAGAAGAATGCGCTCCAAATACGTGTAGAGCCCCAAGCTGCAGAAGCTTAGAATCATCGTCACGAGCATAACATTCTTGACTTGGCGATGCTTGAACAGCGCGACCCGCTCCCTAAGTGTTGGCACTTGTTTGACAGCAACGCCTGGCAGACGCAGCCATAAGGCTGCCATGCCGATGGCACTGATGCTAGCGATAAACCCAATCGTCCATCGCCAATCGCTTATCGAGGAGATATAAATCCCCAGCGGGACGCCAACGACCGTGCCTGCGCTCATGCCAAGCAGAATCAATCCCAACGCTCGTCCGCTTCGTTCGGGCGGAGCTAATTGTACCGCCGCGGCAGACGCCAATGGAGAATACAAGCCTGCTCCAACCCCAGCTAGCCCCCTCGATAGTAAGAGTAGAATATAGTCATCAGCCAATACGGTCAGCACATTGGCAATCGTGAACAGCCCTAGCGCCCCGATCAGAATCTGCTTCGTATTTACTTGGCTGACCAAGGCTGCAAATAAGGGGGCAGCGATGGCGTAGCACAGTGTAAAAATGCTGACGGATTGTCCCGCCCATCCAATCGATACCTGATAACTGTCAGCAATCTGCGGGAGAATGCCGGCCATGACATAGGCATCCGCCCCAAGCGCAAACATGCCAAATAAAAGCAGGACCACATGCTTCATATTCCTCATCCTCCTTTAAATCGCATTTTCATATGAAGAAGACATGCATTGCTCATATGTATTGTATCGAGTATAGTTTAATTAGTGAAATTAATGTTTTTCATAGGAGGCATGAGAACATCTCATGACAATTGCGCGATACGAGATCTTTAAGAAAGTGGCAGAGATCGGTAACTTTACAAAGGCCGCCGAACAGCTCAATATGACCCAATCCGCGGTAAGCCATGCGATCACAAGCTTGGAGAAGGAGATCGGCCATTCGCTGCTGAAGCGCAGCAAGCAGGCTGGAATTGCCACAACGCCTATCGCAGAGCGCCTGCTCCCTCATATCTCGCAGCTTCTGCGCAGTGAATCGATTATTCGACAGGAGATTTCCCTTGCTAATCAGCAGCTCGAAGGGACTTTGAGAATCGGGGCGTTTACGAGTGCAGCCTCTCAACTCCTTCCCCCTATGCTTGCTCAGGTCAAGCAGCTGCATACAGGAATCAAGGTTGTGCTGTTTGAAGGAACCTATGATGAGATCAAAGAATGGCTGCTTCAAGGAACCATTGATCTAGGATTTGTTGTTCCGTCTAATCCTCACTCTCGCTTGAATCTGATTCCGCTGCTGCAAGATGAGCTTGTTATCGGCTTGCCAAGTGAGCATCGATTAACCAGACAGGAGCGTATCGACATTCATGAGCTGAACGGACAGGATTTTATTATGCCTAAGGGCTCTTACTACTCGCTTGTGGAAGAATGCTTGGCATCCCATGGCATAACGCCCAATATCACCATGGAGGTGCTTCATTGTGAAACGATCATCAACATGGTATCACAAGGGCTGGGATTAACGATGGGCCCTGAGCTGCTCTTCAGAGCTTATCCGCAGATTGAGCATAAGCGGCTTCTTCAGAAGAGCTGCCGCTCGATCTCATTGGCTTATTTGGAAGCAAGTCCTGTGATCCAAGCCTTTCTCTCCTGCAACAAGCTTATTTAGAACCAATCCATCGGAGTTGTCTCCAAAGTTGTAGCCTATTGCTCGGATGATTGCCCGATGCCATTACAGCTTGTAGTCGTAATCGTTCATCATGGACCTTGGTCTTCACCATACAGTGAGATCAAGGTCTTTTTGCGCATGAACATGCCTTGAGAAACGCAAGTCCCTTATGATTCGATCCGATACATCCGCCTATTTTAGCAATAATGAATAAATTTCCTTGCTTTTCAACTTCATTGGTAGTATGGTTAGTTACATAAGTAATGAACCAATGAACAATTCTTTTTCACTCTCTTGTTAGTCTTTATGAAGAAAGCAGGTGAAGCCATTGCTGATCGACGAAACCAAATCCATTTACTTGCAGATTGCAGAACTAATCGAAAATGATATTTTAAGCGGGACAATTGAAGAGGACGGGCAAGTTCCTTCCACAAACCAATTTGCGAAGGTGCTCCAGATTAATCCCGCTACTGCTGCAAAAGGAATCAATCTACTCGTAGATGAAGGGATTTTGTTTAAAAAGAGAGGTGTCGGTATGTTTGTTAGCGAAGGAGCCAAAAGCATGGTACTTAAAAAACGTCGCAAGCAATTTGCTGAGATTGAACTTCCACGTCTCTTTCACGAGGCCCAAGCGGTTCAGATTACAAAAGAGGAACTTATACAGATGATCATGGAACTTAAGGAGGGAAGACATAATGACAACGTCTGAAATGTCTATTGAGCTTCAAGGCATCAGCAAGCAATTCAAAGGCACTCAGGCCCTGCATAAGATTCATGCAGCCTTTGAAGCAGGTTCAATCCACGGGTTGCTTGGACGCAATGGCGCAGGTAAAACGACGCTGTTGAATATTATGGCAGGCTACGACTTGGCCAATCAAGGAAGTGTCGTTATTGACGGCACCGTCCTAAAAGACCAGCAGAGGCTTATTCAGCAGATCTGTTATGTTCGTGAAACAGAAAAGCCATGGGAGGAATACAAGCTTAAGAAGCTGCTCACTTTTTTCAAGCTGAACACACCGAACTGGGATGAGGAGTACGCCATGGCGCTGATGAGCCGCTATCAGCTCAATCCCAACAAAAAATACAGTCAGCTCTCACGCGGCATGAAGTCTCTCTTTGGCGCCATTCGCGGGCTTGCAAGCCGCTCTCCCATTACCTTCTTTGATGAACCTGTTCTTGGTCTGGACGCTGCGATGCGTCAAATGTTCTATGATGATCTGCTTGAGGACTATACGAAGCATCCTCGCACGATTCTGATCTCTACCCATCTTATTGATGAATCCGAGCAGCTCTTTGAATATATTACGTTCATTCATCAAGGGCAGATCATGCTGCAAGGAGCGACTGATGCGATCCTCCAGAGGGGCTTAACCCTATCAGGAAGAAAAGAGGCCGTGGAGCGTGCGATTCAAGGCAAGCAGGTGCTTCATACGGAGCAGCTTGGCGGGCATGTTGGTGTATTGCTGTGGGATGTGCCGGAGGAAGAGCAGCGAGCTTGGCAGCAAAGCGGATTAGATGTTGGCAGTGCGTCTTTGCAGAAGCTGTTTGTGCATCTGACAGCACAATCACAGCATGCAAAAGGAGGGCATCAGTAATGAATATTCGAAAACATGTAACCTTCCAGATGAAAGACTGGTCTGTATCCTTACTCGTATTCTGGGGAATCATGCTAACCCTAAATATTGTGTTTCAATATTTGCAGAAAGGTTTTTCGTTCAACTTCGGCAATACTCATGTCAGTTTCAATCTAATGGACGCGCTGGTAGAACTCACAAAAAATGACGCCCATCCCATTACAGACGTTCTATTTGCCCCTGACATTAACATTGTCTCGATCGGAATATACATCTTGGTTGCGGGAATTATGTGCGGAACGATTAGCTTCCCGCTGTATCGGGGACTTGGCATCAGTAGAGTGGCTTCTTGGCTTAGCATTACGATAAGCCTGCTGGCTATATCTGTGTTCAACACACTTGTCCAGACGGGAATAAGCAGCATATTCGCTGTAATCCTTGATAATCCAGATCGGTTGGCAAAAAGTTTGGATATCATCTCCATTTTCCAACTGATCACCGCGTACTTTTTGGTTGGGATGCTGTTCTTTCTTATCGGGACGATCTTCTACTGCTTCGGAACATGGATCGGCGTTCTCAGCGTCGCTCTTGCCATTACAGCGCTAAATTTCTTTCCTATGGGCTATGAGTTGCTGATACTGTCCAATATGGGGATAGAGGTGGCTGCCTACCCATTTTTAATTAGCTGGCTGGTTATTGTAGGCACCTTCTTCTTGATCGGACATTTTCTATATCGAGCTCGCATCAAATAACTCCTAATATTTAGAAATGTCCATTGCAAATAGTAAAAAAGAGCCTTTTACAGCGTCATTACTTGCTGCAGAAGGCTCTTCATCTGTTTCCCATCAAACTCCGTATTGTTCTTCAAACTTCTCAATTTGACGGTTTGTTCCGATTAGCACCATAATGTCCGACTCTGACAGCTTATCGTCAGCCGTCGGTGCAATAATCATGCCCGTCGCCTTGTTCAAGGCCACGATGCTGCAGCCAAATCTTGCCCGAGGGTTCAACTCGCGCAGCGCGATACCATCCAGGCACCGCGGCACACTAAGCTCAGCAATCGTGTATTCCTTGGACAGCTCAATATAATCCAACAGGTTCGGCGATACCAGATGATGGGCAACTCGAATACCCATGTCTCGTTCCGGATAGATGACGCGGTCAACCCCGATTCGCTCCAGAACTCTGCCATGAAGATCAGATAAGGCCTTGCCTACGACCTTATTCACGCCAAGCTCCTTCACTTGAATGCTGACCAGGATGCTCGTCTGAATATCATCGCCAATCGCGATAATGACACAGTCAAAGTTGCGGATGCCAAGCGAGCGAAGCACTTCTTCGTCCGTAGCATCCGCTACAACGGCATGCGTCAGCCTCTCGCTCATTCCGTCCACGACTTCTTCATCCCGATCAATGCCCAGCACCTGATGGCCAAGCTTCATGAGCTCTCCGGCAAGGCTTGAACCGAAGCGTCCTAATCCAATAACTGCGAATTGCTGTGAATCCATGTTCTAGTATCCCCTATCTGTTGTAAATCAATTGAAGGCGCATGCGCCATAAAACGTTGAAGTGCCGTTTAGCCGATGGTTATCTTTCCTTCTGGATGTCGATACAGCTCACGCTCATTTTTAGGTCCAACCGCGTAAGCTAGGGTTATAGGCCCTAGACGGCCAATAAACATCGTTAAGCTTAATAGGATCTTCCCAACGATGGACAAGTCCGTGGTCAGTCCCATGGAGAGTCCCACGGTACCAAATGCCGATACCGTCTCAAACAGAATCATCAAGAAAGCATGATCTTCGGTCGTAGACAAGATCATCGTCACGCCAATAACCAGCCCCAATGCGAGAAGTACGAGCGTAACTGCCTTATTAAGACGATCCTTAGCCAAGCGATTGCGGAAAAATACGATATCTTCTTTTCCCCGAATCATTGCAATCACAGCTCCAACGAGAATCGTGAACGTCGTTGTCTTGATCCCGCCGCCTGTGGAGCCTGGTGAAGCACCAATGAACATGAACAGAATCATAAAGAACTGAGTAGCCTGTCTCATGCCTCCAATATCAATCGTATTCGCTCCAGCTGTACGAGGCGTGATGGATTGGAACATGGCGGCCCAGAACTTCTCAAACCAATTCATGCTGCCTAGCGTATTAGGGTTGGTGAATTCAAAGATGAAGACAACGATTGTTCCGAGAACAATCAAGAAGCTCGTCATCGAAAGCACGACTTTCGTATGAAGAGAGAACTTTCGTCTCGTCTTAAATTCAAACAAATCAGATAAAACGATAAATCCGATACCACCCAATACAATGAGAGACATGGATACCAAGTTGACAAGCGGGTCGCCCACATAGCTCGTTAAGCTGGAGAATGGACCGCTAACCTGGCCAAACAAATCGAAGCCCGCATTATTAAACAGCGATATGGAATGAAAGATACCGAAATATAAAGCCTGACCAAATGGCAAATCAAATGCCCAGCGTATGGTAAACAACGCTGCCGCTGTTCCTTCGATTGCAAAGGCGTATAGCAGCACTTTTTGAATCAAGCGCACAATCCCTTCCATCGACCCCTGATTCATCGCTTCTTGAAGAATCAGGCGCTCCTTCAAGGAAATTTTCTTCTTAAAGGCCATTGCGAATAACGTCGCCATCGTCATAAACCCTAAACCGCCCACCTGAATGAGCAGAATAATGACCGTTTGCCCGAACATCGTAAAGTGCGTTCCGGTATCCACCACGACGAGCCCTGTTACACAGGTGGCAGATGTGGCCGTAAAGAAGGCATCTACTAGTGCCAGCGATTCTCCATTTGCATTGGAGATTGGAAGCATGAGTAGAATGGTCCCCAACATAATAATGGATGCGAAGCCACCTGCTAATATGCGCGGCGGCGTTAACAGACTAGTCTGCCATTTCTTAAGCTTCTCCAACGGATGTCACCTCTTCTGAAATCACGAAAAAAAGCACTGGATGTCCCAGTGCTTAGCGTTCGCTGGTATCCTGACGATCATGCCTACGAGGTTAGCTGACGGATTCGGGCACGTCAAGACGCCCTATTCACAGAATAGCATGACAAGACTGCATGCCTGCCTGATTCTGTAAAATTCACCCCAAGAGAAATGGTTCCCCCGCTCTCATCTATTATGAGACTCGGCCATATGGAATTCATAACGCGATTATATACGTTTCGTGAATTCTTCACAAAGTGATTGTAGGTTCAAAAATGGGACGAAAACGAATAAAATCTCCATAAAGAGCGCTTACATCACCCTGTTTTCATGCATTGCGAGTCCAATGCGCTTGTTTTCTTGACGTTGCTCGTTCCTTTCGCTAAGCTAAAGATCAAATTGTTCAAAAAAGGGGGATATCCTTGATCTCTGATCATGACAGTCGGAATAGACCGACACGTTGGGGTAAGGGGCTGCCAATCGCAGCTGCTATTGGATTTTTATTATTTCTAATCTTGCAGATCGTTATTCCCATGACACAAGCTAACACCGAATCAGAGGCCAAGCCTCTTCTTGACAAGCAGGAAGCTGCTGCCAAAGCTTCGGACGCCTATCATCAATTAATGGGAAAAAGCGGCAAGGAAACTCCTGCAATAACGCAAGCAGAATCTAATCATATTGAGCATAAAGTCATTTATTACACCCACGAGCTCTTATCGGGCTACATCAGCAAGGAGAAGCTGCAAGCTTCCTATAAGCCATGGGAAAAAATAGCGCCTTACGATGTGTACCGCGTGTTTATCGACCATGGAGAAGCTGCAAGATCCAATACAAGCATTGACATTCATATGACCACAGGGCAGATGGTTGGCTATCGGAGCGAACCGTCACAGCCCCTGCAGGCAGCATCCTCCATGTCCACGGAAGAACGATTAAGACGGTCGGATGAGGCTGTTCAAATGCTCGGCTATGACCTGGTGCAGGTCGTTCGTGAACCGCAGAGCGAGGAGTCTGTCCAAGATATTCGTTACCGGGTGCCTGCTGCCATTATGGGGAAAGCTTCGTTACATATCATCGTCAAGTGGTCCCAGGATCAACTTGCCAGCGTCACTTCGGATTGGAGCATCCCTGAAGATTATGTCATGCTGATGGAGAAGCAAGATCGTACAGCTAACGCCATCGAGACCTATGGCTATATGGTTGTTTCCTTATTGTTTGGCTTAATCAGCTTCATTCTTTCGCTTGTCTATCGCAAGAAGATTCGATTCCGCTCTGTAACGATGTGGGTGCTGACCACTATTTCTTGCGTCATATCCATCTTGCATGTCCTAAATGCAATACCAAGTGCAGCGATGCTCAGTTTGTCACGTGCCGTCTCATTCGATCGACTTCTATTTCCTATCCTTTTGCAAATGGCCATTACGTTCATTCAAGGCGGTGTCACCTTATATTTTTCCTTGGTAACGGGAAAATGGCTATGGCAGCGATCTCCCTATCCAGCTCTTATGCCAACATGGTCGGACGCAGGCTTTGGCGATCGGCTCGTAAAGGCCTTCTGGCGTGGTTTGGCCTTCGCCGGCATTCTGCTCGGCTTGCAATCCATTATCTTTACAGCTCTTGAATTCAGTGTGCAGGCTTGGTCCAGCACGGATGCAGAGAACTCTCCGCTTAATCTAAGCATTCCAGCCTTTTTTCCACTGGTTGCTTGGGTCGCAGCGATCTCAGAGGAGACCTTCTTCCGGTTATTTGGTGTCGGGCTGCTTCGCAAGCTGGTCAACAACACATGGATTGCCGCTATCCTGCCTACCTTTGTCTGGGCTGCAGGCCATGTTACTTACCCGATCTACCCGTATTATTCAAGACCGATCGAGCTAATGATACTGGGCTTCCTTTTTGTATGGATCATGGTCCGCTATGATTTTTGGACGGCCTTGTTTGCCCATTTGATGCTGGATACGTTATTAATGGTTATCTCCTATTTATTAGAGGGCTCACTTGAAGGAATAATGATTGGCGCAATCTACCTCTTCTTGCCCATCGTGCTCGTCTATGCCATTCGACATTTTAAAAACAACAAGAATAACGGCGGCGCAAATCTCCAACCAAGGATATAAGAGTGGCTTAACGTTATATTCACAGCAAAAAAACACCTTCGGGGCGATCTCCATGGCTGACATTGGAGCATTCGCTTGAAGGTGTTTTCATGTTCACATGATAGAATGAAACCGATTAGCCATAGAGCGTCAGCTATCAGGACTTAATGGAGTACAATCTCCTCTTATGGTGATGGCGTCTCTTCAGCAGCTGTAGAAGCATGCTGCTCCTCTACCGCTTCTTCCTCTTCATGGTTAAGATGAGCGAGTATCGTCTCCGCTAGTTGCTTGCCTATGCCGATCTCCTTGAACTCCTCTACAGAAGCGGATTTGATTTTTTTCAGTGAGCCAAAGTGCTTCAACAGCAGCTTGCGACGCTTCTCTCCAATGCCTGGCACAGCATCCAACGCAGAGACGACCATCGACTTGGCTCTGCGCTCTCTGTGGAAGGTAATGGCGAAGCGATGCACTTCCTCTTGAATACGCTGCAGCAGATAGAACTCCTGACTGTCCCGCGGCAGCGGCACGACCATTGGCGGATCACCTGCCATCAGCTGTGCCGTCTTATGCTTCTGGTCTTTGACAAGTCCTGCGACTGGAATGAATAACCCCAGTTCATTTTCAAGAATATCCACAGCAGCCGACATCTGGCCCTTGCCGCCATCGACAATGATAAGATCCGGCATCTCAAGGCCTTCTTTAAGCACCCGCTCATAGCGTCTGCGAATAACCTCGCGCATCGTCTCATAGTCATCTGGTCCAACAACGGTGCGCACTTTGTATTTTCGATATTCCTTCTTGGCCGGTTTGCCATCGATAAACACAACCATTGCGGATACGGGGTCCGCACCTTGAATATTGGAGTTGTCGAAGGCCTCAATTCGACTTGCGGCGCCAATGCCAAGCGCTTGGCCAAGCCGTTCAGCTGCAAGCGCTGTTCGCTCTTGGTCCCGCTCCAGCAGCTTGAACTTCTCTTCGAGCGATACCTGGGCATTGTCCATTGCCATTTTTACCATCTTGCGCTTCATGCCCCGCTTTGGCACCAGCACCTTCACATTCAGCCATTCTTGAAGCGCACCGGCCGTAGTTGGATTGTTAGCAGCTGCTTCATCAGCGTGCTCTCCTTCCTCACTCGCAGCCTGCGCAAGCTGGCGAATGGTCATAGGCGCTTCTCCAGCACGTTCTTCGAGTGCAGAGCTCTCTGCTCGATCCGCAAGTTCTTCATGCTCTACATGTTCTGCATGTATTACGTGATCCACCTGATCTGCTTCTTCGCGTGGTGCAGGCATAGATAAGTCTTCTTCTCCTTCAGCATCTGAGGAGAGAACCTTCAGATCAGCTTCTACGGAGAGCACGTGCTCCTCCTTCGTACCTTCGAGCCACTCGGCTTCATCAGGCAGCAGAATGACCTTAGGCAGCGCCGGATTCTCACTGTAATACTGCGTCACAAAGGACATGAAATCATCATAGGGATCTCCGTAATACGGAAACAGTGTTGCATGGCGCTCAATCATTTTCCCTTGGCGGGTATACAGAATTTGAACGCACATCCAGCCCTTGTCTACGGCAAATCCGAAGATATCCCGATCCTGCTGATCAGCCGTATTGATATGCTGTTTCTCCATAATGGCATCAATAGCAACGAGCTGGTCTCGATATTCCTTCGCTCGTTCAAAGTGCAGTTCCTCTGCCGCCTCCTCCATCTTGCGCCGGAGTTCCTTTTTGATTTCTTCATGGCCGCCTTTAAGGAACTGTGCGATCTCTAGCGTCATATCCTCATATTGCGCCGGCGTTACTTCATACTCACATGGCGCCAGGCATTGCCCGATGTGATAGTACAAGCAGACGCGGTCCGGCAGCGTGTTGCACTTGCGCAGCGGATATAAGCGATCAAGCAGCTTCTTCGTCTGCTGAGCAGCGAAGGCATTCGGATAGGGCCCGAAGTATTTGGCCTTGTCTTTGAGCACCCTGCGTGTAACCTCAAGCCTTGGATGGCGCTCATTCGTGATCTTGATATAAGGGAAGCTCTTGTCATCCTTCAGCAGCACATTGTACCGCGGATAATGCTGCTTAATGAGATTGCACTCCAGAATCAACGCTTCCATATTGCTTGCTGTAACGATATATTCAAAGTCCCTAATCTCAGAGACAAGCCGTTGTGTCTTCCCTTCATGCGTACCGCTAAAGTAAGAACGAACACGATTCTTCAGCACTTTGGCCTTGCCCACATAGATAATCGTGCCCTCATGATTCTTCATCAAATAACAGCCTGGCAGCTCCGGAAGCAAAGCAAGCTTATCATGTATGCGTTCAAGCGCCTGCTCACGCTGAACAAGCTCCTCGTCCGTCATGACGATCTCTTGCTTCGCTTCATAGCGATCCTTCCAGCGCTCCTTCCAACGCTCTGAGCGCCAATTGGAGGAATGCTGTCCGGGATAGGATTCATCGATTAGATCCGGTTCCTTCTTGGAATCGGGCTTCTTGTTGTCATCCTGACTCAACTTCACGCCCCCTCTCTGTCTGTTCGCATAGTGTTCCCCTCTCATACGTATACTATATCACTTTAAATGGCATGAGAAAAAGCCCTTCTGCAGCAGAAGGGCTTAAGTGTTAATGGATGTAAACTCATCCATGGATTATTGATGCTTCGCTACCAAGTTCTTAAGCGCATCCTTGGAGTTCAAGCCTACAACCTTATCCACAGGTTGACCATCTTTGAATACGATGATCGTAGGAATGCTCATAACGCCAAAACGAGATGCAGACTCAGGGTTCTCATCTACGTTCACTTTAGCGATTGTGGCTTGATCTGCGATCTCATTGTCCAACTCGTCCAAGATAGGAGCAAGAGCTTTACAAGGGCCGCACCATGGCGCCCAGAAGTCAACCAATACGACACCATTGTTTTTTTCAACATCAGTATTGAAGGATTGGTCGGATACATGTACGATTGCCATCTTTAGTTCCTCCTTTATATAAAGTAGCTTACTTTATTTTTCAACATGTAAAGTATACCACAATTCCAGCGCTTATGCGAATTCGAGTTTTCCACATCTGTACCATTCATTGCATGAAAATCAAGCCTTTCCTTTACAAATCGAAGCCATATTCGCTATACTTAGAATCGATATTCCTGCATTGCTATGATGATCATCATTGCAGGAACAGGCAGATGGGAGGACTAGCTTTATGGAAGCTAAGACTGTCGACCCGCGCGAGCATGTGAACGAAACGCCTACCGATGATTTACGCGATGTAATGAATGGCTTTGGCGGCATGCTCGGGTTCATGACCTTAATTTTCTTCGGCATGGTTATCATCAAGTTCATTATGTCCTAACTCAGCCAGTTCCATCCATGCCACACACAAGCAGAAGTCCGAGTTCCCTCCCTAAAAGAAGGAGAATTCGGACTTCTGCTTTTTGTTATTCATTTTTATGGCCGCGCTTGTTCTGACCATTTACTGTGACGACCTCTACATAAGGCTTGATGCGATCCATAAGCCGCTCTGCTTTGTAGATATCTTCCCCTTCACGAGTATAGCTAAAGTGCTTCAAGAGCCCGCTCAGATCGTAATTAGAAGTATAAAAGGTAGGCTTGCGATTCATCCGATGGTTCAATATTGATCCAAGCACATGGTCTCGTACCCAAGGCGTCATATTCTCCGCCCCAATATCATCAAAGACGAGCAGATCCGTTTCCTTTAATGTCTCCAGCGTTTCCCGCAGCTTAGCAGGCTCTTGGAACATTGATTTTAACTCCTCTACGAACTCGGGCATATAGACGATCACGCCTGTATAGTCCAGCCTTGCCAGCTCATAGAGCAGATAGCTCATCAAAAAGGTCTTCCCTGTGCCAAATGAGCCGCTCAAGTATAATCCGGAAGACGTTAAACCTTTTTCGTTAACATCCGCAATATAATCCATGACTTGGGTCACAGCACCGATTCGTTCATAATCCCGCTCTAGAATCTCTTGGGCGGAATACCCCTGATTCAGTGCCGTCTCATCGACATAGAATGATCGTACGCGACGCCTTACAGCCTGCTGCCTTTCACGATGAAGCAGCTTCTGACAGGCAACCTTGCGGTCCTCCATATAATACTGGCCGTTCTGCTCATGAACATCAATTCGTGTGAAGTGGCCCTCAAAATCATTGGGACAGTGTTCTAGTCCAGGACAATGCTCACAGGCTCTGCTCTCCTTCACATATTGATACAGCTTGTTCAAATTAAGCTTAAGCGTCTTGTGATCGAGCTCAGGATGGCTTGCGAGCAGTTCCTTGACCTCTGGCTGGTCCAATAGCTCCTGCATCTTGGCCTCGATCTGAGACCGACGCTTACCGAGAGGGGAACGCTTCAGCATATCTCCTAAAGACTCCACGACTATCCCTCCTTCACCATAACATTACATTCAAAAATAACTTATGTTCACTTCTATTCAAAAGAAAAACATTCATTAGCGGCTTGATCTCCGATTGGCATCCAGACGCTTCGCCAGCTCCCTTGCGCGCTCCAGCTCCTCTTGAGATACCGTTCCCCCTGCGCCTTGCGAAGGCTGCACGATCGGAATTGCCGGCTTCTGCTGCTTGCCGTACCTTGATCCTGTCCCCCTGCGCCCTCTTGGCGCTTGCGGGGAAGCCTTGGCGCCTTCTCCGCCTGCTTGAGCCAGTTCGCCCGTATGCTGGCTGCGAATATACTGCACCGCATCCTCATAGCTCTTCACCTGCTTCAGCAGCATATTCGAGACGATCGATTCAATAAAATTCCGATTAAGGCGCTGATTGTTGTCTCCTGCGAGCATCGTCATCAAATAATGAATAAGGACATTAATCACTTCATCCGTCAGCTTATAATTTAGATCCAGCTTCGCAAAAATATCGAGAATAAAATCAGGCACCGTACCTGGAAAAAACTTCTCCAAGAGCTTCGTGTAAGGTGTGTTGCGTAGCATCATATTGTATTGATGCACATCGCATTGCCCGCCGAACTGCTTAGGCACCTCTAAGTAATATTCCATCTGCACCGCGTATTCAGGCTCTGTGTCCGCAGTCGCCTGCTGGGTCTTTTCAATACGAACCTGTTCACGCTCACGCCACTCATCGCGACGCTTGTTCTGTCTAAAATGTAGATGGGCTCGATGCTGAAGCTCGTCCAGCAGAATCTTGCCATCGGTATTGAACACACCATCCTCATCCAGAAGACGGCATGTCTCCTGCGGCGTAAGCTCGAACTTGCGGACAATATAATTGATAATGCCCATGCCTTCGCGATCATAGCGCAGCTTCTCCACATATGGACGATTGTAGGAATACTTCGGGAAACGCATTATGATATCTGAGTAATTAAGCACAGGCGCGTCAGCTTCTGCCGCCTGCTCCAGCGTTCTGCTTCCACGATGAGGCGCGACCTCTTGCAGCGCCTGCTCCAGCTCATAATCCACCACATGCGTATTGAGTCTAAAAATTTCATAAAAGGGAATGGAAATATTTTCGCGATGAAGCTCGCTGCCTGTAAAGACGACCGGCTCCTTCGTAGAGAATTGCTCACGCAAGGCTAGCACGGAATACTTGCCCACCTTATCCCGCAGCAGCAAGGTTAGATGCTGGGTGTCAAAAAATTCCTTCGGCGACAGCGGCGGCTGCAGCTCATATTCGAAGATATAATCCTCTGCATCTGGCAGCATGATTCTAGATGTCTGCAGGAGTCCTACAGCCTCAAGCTTCGAGGATTCTTCGATAAATTTGCTTCTCCCCTGCTCGCTTAGCTCCATCCCAAGCAGCAAGAACAGCTTGCGCTGAACATCCATGCCGGAGAAGCCTGTCTGATTGGATGCAATATGTTGATAGAAGAGCTGATACAAGCCAATTGCAAATGCCCCCACCATCGGCTGATATACATGGGTCAGCATTTTTTGATCCAGCTCACTTAACCCGAATTCACGGTAAACGACATAGTGGTGGTGCTCCGTAAAATGGAGTAAATTCGACATTCGCATCAGTTGTATGGGCTCCCTTTCCTCGTGATCTCTGATCTCAATGGTTTACCTATTGTAACACAAATAGAGCGGACTCGTTTCAATTAAATGGTGGTAATGAACGAATCCGCTCTAAGATTGTCGAAGCAGCTCATGACGTCTATCTAACCGATAAGTTAGCTGCATGTATGGAAGAAAAGAACAGGCTCTAAGAGCCTTTTACTTTGCTTCCTCGCTCCATTCTCGATTCCATTCCTTCGCTTGCGCGATCGTTTCTTGATCGAGCAGCACATCGCCTGGTTTAGAGCCGCGGCCAATGATCCAGCCTTCCAGGCTCATGCCCATAAAGGAGCAGATGTGCTGGAATTGCTGCACAAGCGGCAATCCCGTCATTTTAGCTTTCGGTCCGCCAACGATGACGACATACACTTTTTTCCCCTGCATGCGCTCTTTGAATTGCAGGGCTTCATCGCGAAGACATTGTGACCAGCGATCAATAAATGTCTTCATATGACCTGACATTCCATACCAATAGAGCGGAGTCGCGAATACTAGCGTATCATGCTTGAGCATAGCGTCTACGATCGAAGCCATATCATCCTCCACAGGCATGAATCCCGACTCAGCATGGCGTCCATCCACGATCTGCAGGATCTTCTTGTCTCGCAAGTTCACGCTCTCCACTTGAATCCCTTTCGTCAAAATCGCGGTTAATTGCTCGGTATTGCCATTCTCACGCGAACTTCCTTGAATGATATACATCGAACCCCTGCTTTCTATAGATATTGGCAGCTGCCTTCTATCTGTATCATATCGAAAGCAGGCGCAGCATACAACGCGGTTACAACCGGTGAGCTTGCTTATAAGCTAGCAGCGCTTTGAACTTCACTTCCAGCGCCTGCTGCTCCTCCTCTTTCTTCGACAAAGACATCTCCGAGAGCAATTGAGACCAATCCAGTTGAAAGCGAAGCCGTTCTTCTTCTGTAAGCCCTTCGTTTTCCTTGCTCCCCTCATCATCTGCGGTCCGTTCACCCGTTGAAGAGTTCTTACCCTGCTTACAACCTGCAGCCGCATCATGCTCCCATACCGTCAGCTTTGGCGCTTCACCGTTAATATGCAGACGATGAGTTGCTACAGCTGAACAGAAGGCGCGGTCATGGGATACAAAGATGAGCGTCCCTGGATAATGCTTAAGCAGCTGCTCCAGCTGCGCACAAGCCTCCATATCCAAATAATTCGTCGGCTCATCCAAGATCAACAGATTGCACTCACTCATAAACTGCTTGACAAGCTGCACCTTCACGCGTTCTCCCCCGCTAAGCTGTGAGACTGGAAGCAAGGCCCGATCCCCCTCTAGATCCAAGCGCGCAAATGCTGTACGAATAACGTGCTCTGGATAGCGGCTTGTCGCTGTTACATTTCGAAGAGCGCTCTTTGCGCCGTCCAAGCTGAGCAAGTTCTGATCAAAATAACCGATTCTCGCCTTCGGCGCATATTGAAGCACACCGCTGGCTGCAATTCCTGTCTGTGCAGCGTCTGCCGCTTGGCACCTTGTGCTGCCAGCTGCTCTTACCATCTCATAGCCCTGCTTCAGCAGTCTAATAAGAGTCGTCTTGCCTGCTCCATTGTCTCCAGTGATCGCAAGGCGCATCCCTGGCCGAATGCGCATCGTAAAGTCCGGCATAAGGCGAGGGCCGTCCTCAACCTGTAGGCTGAGCGCATCCGCTTCTATAATAATCTTGCTAAATATCGGCTCGTGATTATTGAGATCAAAATGCAGTTCAGGACGTTCATAAGGCCGGGCCAAAGCAGGCAGCTTCGCGATGCGAGATTCAATCGACTTGGCGACCTTATCCACCTTTCCCTGCTTGCGGCTGAAGAAAGGCTTGGCTGAACGAATTTCCTTGCTCGTCATGCGGGTTGCCTTCGGCGCCTTTCCCACCTCCTTCGCATGCTCTCTTTTATCGACAAGCATCTGCTGAAGCCTTCTGCGTTCTTCTTCGACCTGCTCATATGCGCGTACTTGCTCGGTATGCTGGCGCGCCTTTTCACTGCGATAAGCCTCGTACGCACCCGGCCGCGACGCTCGATAGGAGATCAGCTTCTGGTTCTCGATTTCCCAGATCTTCGTACACACGCGATTAAGCGTCATTCGGTCATGGGAAATGATAATCGTGAGTCCTTTATGCCTGATGATCTGCTCCTCAAGCTGCTCAATCGCGCCAACATCCAAGTGGCTGGTCGGCTCATCCAAGAGCCAAATGTCCGCCTTCTCGTCAATGATTGAAGCAAGCTTCGCCTTCGTCCACTCCCCGCCGCTCAAGTGATCGCTGCCAGCTGGCGAGCTCACGCTGCGATCATCCCACTGCGTCATATAGCTGCGGCTCCCGTGCCATTCGACTGTCCCTTGTTCAGGCAGCATCTCTCCTGCCAGCGTCCGCAGCAGGGACGTTTTCCCTGCGCCATTGATTCCTACGATGCCGATGCACTCGCCTGCATACATACGCCATACTTCGAGATGCTCTAGGATGACTCGCTCTCCATAGGCAATGCTTATATGTTTCATTTCCATTAATATCTTCATAAAAAAACCTCCCTAGGAACGTCCCTAGAGAGGATTGTGGTCTGTAGAAAAAAGAGCGCAGCTGCACCTGTGCCACCGCATGAATAACGAACAAAGAACACAGCTGGAGCATTCTGCACAAGCGTTGGGCTTATGCGCTGTTCACAGACAGACATGCTCCTCTTTCACTCTGGTTCGCATCCAACTTGGCGCCATTGATTCATGAAGCATCGATGCGCTAAAGCTGCGATTGGCGTCTAGAAAGCATTCCTAGACCAAACAACAGGCGTGCGCATGCATCATAACCTTCGGTGTAAGGCTCGATATAGACAGACTAATCCTCTCATAACGTTCATTTTGATATCCAATTGCCTTCAAAATGGTTCGTCTCTGACGGATTAGTTGTTCATGTTCGAAATACCTTACCCTTTCTTCAGCATAATCTTGCTCACGTTTAAGTATATGATTTCCATTCGTAAAATGCAACGCGCAGTCTGATGATGCAGCGCCGCATAAGCATGCCATCAGAACATCTTGTAGCCGCTCTGGCGTAGCATTCCAATGATCTTGCCGCTAAGCATCGCTCCCATCAGTCCTGCAATGCCCGTCAAATAGTCAACTAGACCGTAATTCAACAGATTCTCCGTCCACGACTTATCGCTGCTCCACAGCATGATGACTGTTGCAGGTATTATAATAATTAGATAGAACCCCACCGGGAACCAAGTCGTCTTCATCAACATGTTCAATATAAACCCAATGCCAAACATCATGACAAAGAAAAGCAGCATGAGTATAATGACCATCACGAAGCCCTGCATGTCATTTCCCCCCTAATATCATTCCATCTCGCTTCATGAACAAACCCTAGATTCAACTTCAAACATTTTCCTATTAAACTAGTCTAAGTTTACTAGCAGAACTTGTAAAAATCAACGAACATTTCGTGACATTCCTCACATAAAGTTGCTAATAATCATTCTCATAAGCTACAATGTGGAGAAAGATCCCATACGAATTTAACCCTTTACAATATTGGAGGCTAAGCCATGAATGAAGCAGCATTAACTCTTGAAGGCTGGTATGCACTGCATGACTTCAGAACGATTAACTGGTCGTTGTGGAACAAGGCAGATGATGAAGAAAAGGCTCATGCCCTAGATGATCTTCAATCCCTGTGGGAGCAGTGGAAGAAGACAGAAAATGATAATCTCGGCAGCTCTGTCGTCTACAGCATCGTTGGACAAAAGGCGGATTTGGTATTCTTTCATTTAAGAGAAACGCTTGAAGAGCTGAATGAGCTTGAGACTGAATTCAACAAGACGGCCTTTGCCAGATACACGATCCCTGCTTACAGCTATGTCAGCATCGTTGAATTGAGCAATTATATGGCGAAGCCAGGCGCAACCGGCGACCCAATGGACAACCCTGAGGTGCAGGCGCGATTGAAGCCTATTCTGCCGAAGATGAAGCATATCTGCTTCTATCCAATGAATAAGAAGCGCGACCTTCAGGACAACTGGTATATGCTGTCTATGGAAGAACGCCGCGGCATGATGAGAAGCCATGGCATGATTGGACGCAACTACGCAGGAAAAGTTAAACAGATTATTACCGGTTCCGTTGGCCTTGATGATTGGGAGTGGGGCGTTACCCTCTTCAGCGATGACCCGCTGCAATTCAAAAAGCTTGTATACGAGATGCGCTTTGACGAAGTCAGCGCCCGTTTCGGAGAATTTGGCTCCTTCTTTGTTGGCAACCGCCACACAGATGAGTCCCTCATCGCAATGATGAAATAAGTAATAAGGCATACAAAAACCGTCTGTTCTCTTCAACAGCACCTTGATATCAACACAAGGCGCTTAAGAGACACAGACGGTTTTTGCAATTGTGCTGCTGATTACTCTTGCACGATTATCATGAGCTGTGTAATAAAGGGAAAATGGATTACTCTGACCTTATCGTACCAGCTAGCCGATGTACTGATCGGTATGTCCCTGAAGCTTCGCCAGCGCGATGATGATTCTAGCTGCATCTGCTCTTGTCAGGCTGCCCTTCGGATGAAAGGCTCCATTTTCCGCTTCCAGCAGGCCTAGATTCAATGCAATCGCTACTTCGCCCTTGGCTTTGATCTGTCCATGATCTGTAAGGTCAAGCACCTGCTTATCCTGCTGCATATACTGGGCCAGCTTATCATAGTGGACCACCTTGACCAATAGCTTTGCCGCTTCCTCTCTCGTCAGCGTCCGCTCCAAATTCAAGCGTCTTGACTCACCTTGAGCGCTATCAAACCATTTAAACTGATAAGCCCAGCCTACCACATGATAATAGGGAGAATCCTCCTCAACATCAGAGAACGGCAGCGTAATTTCCCTGCCAGGAAGATTCGTCGAGTCTGCAATTTCTGGACGGAAGCTATAGGTCAGCATTTGCAGAAATTCTCCGTAAGACAGCTTGGCATCAGGATGAGCACGATGATCGCTGTCCGTGAAGATGACACCGTGCTTCCACAAGGCAAGCAGCTCTTTCTCAGCTGCATGGCCTATCACATCTGTCGGCGGCTCATGCAGATTGGTCTGATTCTCCCTGCTGTCTGGCCAAGCTGAGAACAGCTCACCCGTCGTTGCGTCCACATAATATTGCTGCATCGGATTATCCTTAGCCTTGAACTGATAAACAAGCTTGGTCTTAACTGGCACCTCGCCTGCTTCAGTCCTATAGCCGCCTTCTATTATATACTGAAGCTCAAGCTTCATCGCTTGAAGCCAGGATTGCTTCGCTTGTTCCGCCGCAACGCTTGCCTGTACAGGAAGCCCGTCAAGCTTGTTCGCCGCGATGATATTCGCCGTGTACTGGATAATTTCTCCGTCTGGACGAATGATAACCATTGCGTTGCCTCCGTTGACAGGATACTCGTTATGATACTGCGCAAATAGAATCGAAATGTTTCCATCTGTGCTTCGCTTGCGATCCTTCTCCGCAGGGTGAATGAGACGCAGCGAATGCTCTGCATCAGGCAATAGCGAATAAACCATCTCGATTGCCTTCTCCTGAGCCTTGGCATAAGTCAACGTCTTGACATCTTCACCCGACTCATTTGTTGGCATGCCTCCATATTGCCTCAGGCCAAACTCTAAGATCTGGCCGGTAGCCGCATCGACTCTCGCCGTGTAGCTGTCCATCCAAGCGCCCGTCTGGTTCATATTATGCCAATTGAACATCCATACTTCCCGCTTAGGATCATTCCAGTCCGCATTCAATGATCGATTCGTTAAGCGATAATGATCGGGCACCTTGAAATGCCGATTGATGATCGCGAGTGCTGCGTCTGCATCCTCAAGCGGCTGCTTGGAAGCTTCAAATGGCTTGACCTTGTCAGGAGGAGAGAATGACTTCATCTCCTTCTGTGCATATGTATCATTCCAAGGCGATGACAGCTCTTGTCCACTCACAGCATCCAGCGGCCACTGTCCTGTAACAGGAATATAAGCCAGCTTATAGTCATACTCGCGCCCTTTCCCCACAATCGGTACATACTGTGCCTCGAAGCTCATCTTGCTCGTCAGCCTTGTATAGGCTTGCTTCTCCGATATCGCAACCGAGTCGATAGACGGGAAGTCAGAAACGCCTCCCCTAAAATATTCGAGAAGCTGTCCATTGCCGTCTATTCGCATCGTAATCAAGTTATGATCTGCTTCTAGTCCATTCACCTTCACGCGAAATGCAAATTCATAGCTCGTTGGACCAAACAGCGCATGAGGCAGGGAAGAGATGCGGGAAGGGTCATATCGAATATCCTCCTTCTTAATGCTTGGTGCCGCTGCAGCTAGAATGGCCCAGGCTTGACTCAGAGCCTGCTCTTCATTGACTTGTGGAGGATAATACGAGTGTGAGTCCAGTAGTTCCGTTACGTGCCCAATACTCGATTCAATGACTTCATAAGTCTTGCTGTCGACAACAGAATTAAAGCTGCTTGAGGAGGTGCCTGTGGTATATTCCCATCTAATATGCCAGCTTGTCGGATTGCGATCAGGGTAGGAACTTAAGCTCCCCTTGTTCACATCGACGACCCGTGTCTTCGCAAGCACAGGGAACAGCTGTAAGACCGCATCAACCGCCTTCTGCTGCTCTCGCTTTAGCTTCGTGTACCCTTCTGGCTTCATGGATGGATCACTTATGCCTTTTTGCACATGGATCTGCTCCGTCTTAATAGCAGCGGACGGGTTATCTGGATACGCCGCTAAGTTCTGAGCAGCTGCATGCTGAGTTTGATCCCATTCTAAACCGACGTTGGCCGTTGTCTTGTCTAATGCTTCTGTAGGATGGGGAAACAGCGTAGAGAGCAGGCTCGCGCTTAACAGTGCAGCCATCCCCAGGCGCCACGCTGGCCTCATCGTACTGTTGGAGCTATTGCCTTCCGATGCGTGCAATGGCTTCTCTTGCTGGAGATATGTACATTCATCTAAATGATGCTTCATAGACAGCCTCCTTGATCACAATTTAAAACTTCATCGTCTCGCAGACGGACATATGCCGATATGAATAAAGGAATGCAAATTAACAACGAGTTGAAATCGTTCTCACTCCATAGAACACCTGTAAATAGGATAGAGTCGCACTTTATTACGTATTTTTCCGACTTTTTTCTATGCATGTTATGCCAATCACCCGTTTATATAAAAAGCAGCCACCCCGATAGAGTGACTGCCTAAATAAGCGATTATGATCTATTTGCGGCCATAGTCCGCCTTAATTTCACCCCAGCGCTTCGTATCCCACTTTAACACCTTGTTGGAATACGTATTGTTTCGAAGCCACTGCTCCGCACGATCAACAAGCGTCCATATCTCTCTTGTTGACTCATCGCGAACCAAAGTGGACGAAACCTTTTTCTCGCGAAGCCACTTCAGGGCATTGACCGAATCGCTGTAGATGGTTTTATTGCTTCCTTTCTGTTTCAAATAAGCAAGCCCGTGCACGATAGCGAGAAACTCGCCTAGATTGTTTGTCCCTTTCGCAACTGGACCATATGAAAATAAGATGGCACCTGTCTTTGTATCCACACCCTTATATTCCACAGGACCGGGATTGCCTCTCGTCCCGACATCTACGGAGATGCTGTTGTAATCGATCTCCTGCTCCATCGGCGGCTGGATCTTGCTCTTATAGCGAGTTCCAGAGGAGGATTTCCCCGAAGCAGAACTACTGCTTCCTTTGCCCCAATGCGCCTTCCATCCTTCCTTGTAAGCCTGCTCAGCCGCGCCTCTTGATTCAAAGGATTTGTACTTTGCATCCGTATACCCGCTGATCTGAGCCTGACAATCCGCCCATGACGTGTAGATGCCCGGCTTTCTGCCTGCCCATACCACGTAGCATTTTTGCTTCGCCATGCTATTCTCCTTCCAAAATCAAAACCTATTGTATTCCTTATTCTAGCACATTCGCGCTTAGGCAGAAAAAGCCGATTCAAGCATAGAGCTCGAACCGGCTTTTTATACATCATTTAATCCTCGTCCTCATCGGCTTGCAGGGAGGCCAAGTATTCCTCTGTCATGCGATCACGCGCACGGCTTTTATCCTTTAGGCGCTCAATCGCTGGCTGGATCAGAAGATCCACCTCTTTTTGAACGGTATAGGACAGATCATAACGGCTTTGCGATTCCAAGTAAGAACCTACTTCCATCAGGGCGTTGTAGCGATCCAATTCGTCGCGAGTCAGCAGACCGCGTACTTGAACACTGCAGTGCCTCATGGCTTATAGGAACTTGCCCTTGCGAAGCGCAAGAGAGATGCCGCCGATGATGAACAGCCAGCGAATATCGATAATTTTCTTCAATTGAGCAGCCATGAAGCCTTTCAGCTTCTTGTTGCCGACAACGCCGATTGCTTGTCCTTTACCCAAGGAAGCAACAGTGCCTTTGTTGTGGAATTCAAACTTCTTGAGCGGCTGCTTGCGAATGGATGCCACGATATTGTTCGCCGCCACAGGTCCTTGCTGCATCGCCATTTGCGCCGTTGGAGGGAATGGGCGATCGTTCGCAGGGTTAATCATTAGTGAGTTGTCGCCGATAATATAAATGTCATCATGACCAGGCGCTCTCAGGTACTCGTCAACCTTGACGCGTGCACGCATATTTTCAATGCCTGCTTCTTCAATCAGCTTGCTGCCACGGACACCGCCTGTCCAGATGACAGTAGCGGATTTGATTTCTTCATCCGTTGCAAGAAGCACGCCGTCTGCCTTACATTCCTTGATCGCTGTGCCAAGCTTGAAGGTAACGCCCTTCTTCTGCAGCGTGTTCATCGCGTAATCCACAAGCTCTTGGTCGAAGCCAGGAAGCGCTGTAGGCGCTGCTTCTACATTGTAGATCTTCACCAAGGAAGGATCTACTTGATGCGTGCGGCACAGTTGTGGAATGCGATCAGACAGTTCGCCTACAAACTCAATGCCCGTAAAGCCCGCGCCGCCGACAACGAAGGTAAGCAGCTCTTTGCGTTCAGGGTTCTTCTTGTACTCCGCGAATTGCTTCTCAATGTGCTCGCGAATAGCGCGAACAGAGTTGATGCTGCGAATGAACATCGCATGCTCATGCATGCCCGGCACGCCGAAGGTCTCCGTCTCGCCGCCAACAGCGATGATCAAGTAATCATAAGACAACGTGCCGTCTTCCAAGATCACTTTTTTCTCATCAGTACGAATTTCTTTCACGCTTGACTTCACAAAATCTATCTTGAACTCATCAATCAGCTTAGAGATAGGCACATGTGCATTCTCAAGCGCATCTGTACCTGCAGCTGGCATGTGAAGATGTGTCGTGAAATAGTGATAATCATGCTTGCTAACCAATGTTACGTCTGCTTCATTATAATTCAAGTCCTTTTGCAAACGCTGTGCGGTCATGATGCCGCCATAGCCTGCACCCAAAATGACTACCTTAGGGATATTACTCATCGCCTTAACGCCTCCCAGTTTTCGTTCCATTCATTGTATAATCCTTCACGCAGCCCATGTGTGTGAAAATCGCCACAACAATGGATATGCGTGTATTGAAAGGTAATTGGATGATTAGACCGCTTAGCTTGAGCAGTAATAAACATCACATACAAGCTGCGTCCATATCGTTACAATATAGTCTGCACAAGTAGAGCAATTGCGACTTAATGAGACAATTGCTTCTAGTAATCCAAATGCAATAATAGCTATTTTTCAACTAAATTACAAGAGTAATTTTGGTTTGCGTTACGATGAAAGCGATTTATAATGTTAACTATTTCCTCAACTCTTGTGCGGATTGACAGTAGACATCGCCACATGAAGCAGCTGTTCCCACGCCATCGTGGAGACGGCTCCTTTGCGTGTGACGATACTCAGCGGACGAACAAATTTCTCGCCAATGACATGCAGCGCGCGGAGTTCACCGCTCTCAAGCTCGCGTGACACAACATGCTTGGACAAGATCGCAACCCCAAGTCCTGCTCTTACCGCCTCCTTTACACCTTGGTTGCTGCCGAATTCGAAGCTCCGCTCCATTGCCAAATCATGCTGTTTAATGAATTGGTCGGTGTAGGATCTGGTTCCTGATCCAGGCTCCCTTACGATCCACGTCTCATGGCTCAATTGGTCCAGCTGCACATTGCTGTATATCGCAAGCGGATGATTCACTCCCGCGACCAGCACGAGATCATCCTCAGCAAACCGCTTCACCTGCATATCCTGTCTGCGGACTCCCCCTTCTACGAAGCCTCCATCCAGCAGATGGTCATACACATCTTGAACGATATCCATCGTATTCTTAATACTTACCCGAATTTGCACATTTGGGAACATCTCACTAAACGAACGAATCCAATGAGGCAGCATGTATTCGCCAATCGTAAAGCTTGCCCCGATCGTCAATTCCCCGGTTACTTCCGTGCTCAGCCTTTGCACATCCTGCAGCGCCTGCTCCATGCTCTTCACACAATCACGCGCATGCTTAAGCACAATGTGTCCGGCTGGAGTTAGTTCAACCCGCTTCGGTGAACGCTCGAATAAAGGGACCTTGACTTGCTCTTCAAGCTGTCGGATTCGCATGCTGACCGTGGGCTGCGTCAAATGCAGAATCTCGGCGGCCCGGGAAAAGTGCCGCTGCTCGGCAACCGTAATAAATAATTTCAACAACTCCAAATCCATCATAGCGCTAACCCTCTTTTCCAAAATATTTCGTGTTCAACTTGTTCGTCATTATCTAAAATTTGAATATATAAATAGAAGAACAAAAATGATCCTTTTATAAAGGAACGACACAAGGGGCTGCCCTTCAATGATCCTTACCTCGTTCTATCATAGATGATTTTGATGATTAAGTTAATAAATATCGATTTCCATTTATGATAAATCAAGCGTATGGTGGTATTAACAACAACTACGCTTAACATTCATCAAGGAGAGATGATTCATGCGAAATGGAAAGCTGTACGGAATCGGGCTTGCCCTGATTCTGTCTCTCATTGCAAAGCTTATCGGGAGCCTCCCCTACTTGCAAATTCTTGGGCCGTTAGTTATCGCTATCCTTCTAGGAATTGCGGTCCGTCATTGGTTTTCAGTGCCAGCGTCAGCGGATGCCGGCATTCAATTCTCAGCTCAGAAGCTGCTTCGGCTGGGCATCATCTTAATGGGCTTGAGGTTGAACTGGCAGGATCTCATTCAAGCCGGTCCAAAAGTGATTGGACTTGCAGCCGTCTGTCTTCTCTTCGGCATTGCCATTGTATATGCCCTCTCAAGAGCACTTGGCATTGATCGCGACATGGCCATTCTTGTCTCCTGCGGAACAGGAATCTGTGGAGCTGCAGCCGTCGTTGCTGTCGCTCCTCAGGTTGAAGCCAATCGCGCCAAGACAGGCACCGCGGTTGCTGTCGTGTGTGTGATGGGGACGATCATGACGTTAGTATACGCTTTTGTTCTGCCCATGCTCGCTTTGTCTGAGACGCAGTACGGTGAATTGGTGGGAGCGACCCTGCATGAGGTTGCACACGTCGTTGCAGCTTCAGATGGGCTGAGTACGGATGCGGTCAATCTCGCCATCATGGTGAAGCTAGCACGCGTGGCGATGCTCGCTCCAGTTGCGCTGATGCTAGGCTTCCTCACTTCAAGAAAACGCCAGCGTTCGTCTGATGTCTATGCCGCGGCCGCTAGCGAGATCTCAGTATCGTGGACAGCCAAGCTCAAGGCGCTGCCAATCCCTTGGTTTGTTGTCGGCTTCCTGCTGGCAGCTACCGTCCGCAGCATGGGGTGGGTATCTGCCAGTGCGGCTTCAACCCTTGTAGACATCGCCTATATTCTGCTTGGCATGGGGATGGCAGGGCTTGGACTGAACATGCGCATTGCGGATATTAAGCTGCATGGCACCAAAGCCTTTATTGCCTGCCTTGTCGGATCACTGCTATTGTCAGGACTCGGCATGTGGCTTGTAATGTGAATATTTAGTGAAACACTCTGAAAATTCGACATTTTTCGAGCGCACTCATGAAAGAAGTTGTAACTCATAGAGTTTTCAATCCTGACCCGAAGGTTTATAATGAGACTTGTGCAATGCTATGAAATTAGTCACATCACCATTTGGAGGTGCTCGGATTAGATGACAACTTCGGCCACACAGCAACAACCTGTTGATATACTCATCATTGGCGGCGGCCCAGCCGGAATGTTTGCAGCCTTCTATGGAGGTATGCGTCAGGCTTCCGTTCGTCTGATTGAAAGTATGCCTCAACTTGGCGGACAATTAGCTGCCCTTTACCCAGAGAAATACATCTATGACGTTGCTGGCTTCCCAAAAGTTACCGCACAAGAACTGGTAAACAACTTGAAGCAGCAAATGGATCATTTTAACCCTGATATTCAGCTTGAGCAAAAAGTTCAAAGCGTGAAGAAGCTCGATGAGCGCTTGTTTGAAGTGACGACGGATAAGGATGTGCATTATGCGAAGGCCGTTATTATTACGGCTGGCGTCGGCGCATTTGAACCCCGCCGTTTGGAACTTCCTGAGGCAGCGTCGTTCGAGAAGAGCAACCTGCACTACTTCGTTAACGATTTGAACAAATTTGCCGGCCAGCATGTCTTGATCAGCGGCGGGGGAGACTCTGCAGTGGATTGGGCGCTCATGCTTGAGCCGATTGCGGCATCCGTTACACTCGTTCATCGACGCGACAAATTCCGTGCCCATGAGCACAGTGTGGAGCAGCTGATGAATTCGAAGGTTAACATCGTTACCCCTACAGAGATTACCGAGCTTCACGGCACAGACCGCATCGAGAAGGTAACGCTTCAACATGTGAAGACAAAAGAAGCGACAGAAGTTCAAGTAGATGCTGTTATCGTCAACTTCGGATTCGTATCCTCTCTTGGGCCGATTGCCGAATGGGGGCTCAATATCGAATCTGGCTCCATTGTCGTAGATTCAAGAATGGAGACGAATATTTCCGGCATCTTCGCAGCTGGAGACATCACAACATATCCAGGGAAGCTGAAGCTGATTGCGGTTGGATTTGGCGAAGCGCCGACTGCCATTAACAACGCTAAAGTATATATTGATCCTACGGCTAAGCTGTCGCCTGGACACAGCAGCAACATGAAGATGTAAGCTCTCGTCTTGGTATAATCACATATAAAAGGAAAGAAAGGGTATCCTACTCCATATCATCTGTGTACTGGAGGTTGGATACCCTTGTTTCATGTTTGTCCACTTTGTAACGGCCTCATCAGCCCAGACTTTCACTGTCCGAACTGCTTGAACCCAAGCCGCGATCGTGGCAAACGGGAAGATTATGTTGGACCTTATGCTCCTTATCAAGAAGAAGTTCGGATTGCAGCAGAGGGAGATGCCTCATACGAATTATACGGTTCTAATTCAGACTCGTGTGTGCATATCCTATACTGTGAACATTGTCATACGATGACGTACATTGACGCACTTCACCTAGACATCGAATCATAAAGTCTCGTGGTAGATTCTATATCTGTTAGTGAACTACCTGTACAAGCCGGATGGTTGGATGCAGGCCGCGTCTTTGAATTTCTGCAAGGAGCAGCGCGATAAATTCCTCATCCAAGTTCAGCTGTACAGCCTGATAATAGGAATCGACCAATAACTCATCAGACAGCAATGCCATATCACTCACAACCTTTCCTATTATTTCTTGCAGAAACATCATAGCATGACCAAAAATCCAAGAACAAGCGTTCTGTTATCCACAGGAACATGTGGAAAAATTGTGCATAATTTGTTAACAACTGTCGATATCCTATCTTTACCGTGGGTTAATAATGTGGATAGCCTTATCCACAGCCTGTGATCCATCTGGAATAATAAGTAACTTTAATTGCAATGCCTAACTTAACAAATAAAATCTATCATTTGTGATGTATTTAGAAGATGAATAAGAGATTGCTAGAACGCTTGCTGGCCTGCTGAGCTGGACAGGCTTATTGCGGTCTTGTGTTTACTTCAAAGATCCACATTCTGCCGCTGCGGTCAATGCCATAATCAAAGCCCAATTGCCCAATCCCAGGATATTTGGATTCTAGGATCGAGGTGCAGATTCGAGTTACCCGGCGCATCTCAGCTTTCTTCGAGCGCACAGAGCGTCCAGATATGGAGCGTCTGATTCCTTCCCCTGCAGTAACCATATACCCACCTTTGCATAGGTTTGTAACAAACAGACCTCTTTTTGCGACTCGACCGACCAAAGATCGAAAGACCCACTTCCCTCTCGTTTTAACGACTTTTACACGATAATCGATTGGTCGGCCGCCTACTGTTGCAAGTCGAACACCTCTTTGGATCAGGTATGAGCGCTTGCGCTTGGCTTGGGACAATGACTTGTAGAGCCCATCAAAGCTTTGAAAAGACCGCGTCTTGGCCATATACGTATAACGATAGGTGCCGTCTTCTTTCGTAACCTTGATGACGCCCGCCCCGCCCCCTCCTACGACAGGCTTAATGACGACGAAACCGTATTTATTTAGCATCTGATGAAGATTCGAGCTGTTATACATCCGTGTGGCAGGCACATAGGATGCGACGCGTGGGTCTGACAAGAGCGCTTCTGTCTTCAGCCATTTGCTGGCCAGCTGTCTTCCTTCCATGCGAATATCCCCTTTCAGCGTTATACTTATACATACTCATCTTCCTTCTTCTATTCTTGTATGATTGTCCACGGCGAACGCCTTTATTTTGATAGAAACCGCAATCCTTGCAATAGCTTGCTAGACTAATAGCGTGCAGCCCACAATATCTAATAGTTGGCAGCGTCATGAAATAGCCAAGATTCAAGCTTGTCATTACCAAGTAATGGATGGTATGTTAGTACCAAATGAGGATAAGGAAGTTCGGCTTCACTTGGGGGGAAAGCATATGCTAAGCGCTTCCGTAATGGAGGTATTGTATTGGATTGCCATTGTGAGCATGGCTGTCGTGCTCGTACTCATTAATGCAGGGATCTTTGCGATCAGCATTCGCTTTTTGAAGCAGCGCAAGCTTCCGCTCGGCATCGGTGCCTTTTTGTTTTCATTATTTTGCTTTTATTTGATCAGCCTGATGTTCAAGCAGACCTTTTTATAAGCTAAGCAGCCGGCGCAATGCTGACCGATTGAGCAACTATGCCATATAGGCCATTCTGCCGCATTCGAATTTAGAAGAATACAAGCAAGAGATGCCCTCTTGCGAGCAAGGATTTCTTTTGCTTGAGCACAGCCTCAACACAAAACAAGCCCCCTAATCCAACTAAGGATCAGGGGGCTTCATCACGCATTATTCATGTATTTTCGCATCAACACGCAGTTTCAATCCATTAATCGTCGCATTTCTCCGCTTTGCCCGCAGCTGTCGCTGTACGGAAGGAAGATCCGCAGCCGCATGTCGCAATGGCGTTCGGATTCTCGATGGTGAATCCACCCGACATTCCGGACTCCTTGTAGTCAATCTCAAGACCTGCCAGATGCGGGATGCTCTCCTTGTCGACAACAACCTTCATGCCATGGCTCTCGAGATGCACGTCTTCACTGGTCTCTTCATCATCAAAGCCCATGCCGTATGAGTAGCCGCTGCAGCCTCCAGGACGCACACCAAGACGCAAGAACATGTTCTGATTCTCTTCTTGCTCGAGCATTTCCTTAATCTTCTGTGCAGCCAAATCGCTGATTGTGATCATCTTAACATCCCTCCTTCTATTTCTAAGTATAACCATCCTGCGAATTCCACACAAGAGAGCATCTATTATGGAAAATGATGCCGATTGTCTTCCCTGGATGTATTGCCCGTTATTAGAGGCAGGAGTATAATGAATGTGTTGTACATGTGATTGGTTTCACTGTATTTTTTGAAAAGAGCGTTATCGTACTTTTTTGACATCCATTCTCTGCCTGCCCGGTAGAGTATTTCTTTTGAACGTCAGCAGAATAGAGTTCGATACAATTCGCGCTAGGAGGTACTACTTAATGACGACAGCTTTATGGACACGTCATGCAGATCCGCGCATGTCTGAGATTGCAGACAAAGTAGAACGCGGTGAACGCTTGACGCTCGAAGACGGCGTATATTTATATGAAAGTGACGATATTTTGACCCTGGGACAATTAGCCAATCTGGCCAACATGCGCAAGAACGGCAAAAATGTCTATTTTATTGAAAATATGTCCCTTTACTTCACAAATGTATGTGAAGCGCACTGCGCCTTCTGCAACTTCCGCAAGGATGAAGGCGATGAAGGTGCCTATACGCTGTCTGGGGAAGAAATGATCGCTTACGTAGATCAGCATATCAATCCTAACGTTCAGGAATTTCACATCGTTGGCGGACACAACCCGCATGTTCCTTTTCAATACTATGTGGATTCGTTAAAAGCGCTGAAAGAGCGTTATCCACAGGTCGCGCTAAAGGCATACACAGCGGCAGAGATTGATTTCTTCACCCGCATCTCCGGACTCAGCATCGAAGAAGTGCTGCGCCAGTTGATTGATGCTGGCCTTGAATCGTTAACAGGCGGCGGTGCCGAGATTCTTTCTGATGAATACCGCAAGAAGATGAGAGTCGAGAAGGCTGGCGTTGAGCGTTATCTTGAAGTCCACCGCACAGCCCATCAGCTTGGTCTTAAGACACACACGACAATGCTGTACGGCGCCATCGAGACGCATGAGGATCGTGTACGCCATATGATCCACATCCGTGAGCTCCAAGATGAGACGAATGGATTCCTTGTCTTTATCCCATTGTCCATGCAGCCTAAGAGTCCCAAGGCAAGCATCAAGCGCCGCAACTCGGCTTATGAAGACCTTAAGACGATTGCGATCAGCCGCCTTATGCTTGACAACATTCAGCATATCAAAGCCTACTTCATCAACATCGGCACACAGCTCACTCAGCTCTCGCTTACCTTCGGTGCTTCCGATGTTCATGGTACGCTCGTAAAAGAGCGGATCAGCCACTCCGCAGGCGCACTCACGCCTGAAGGCTTAACTCGCGATGAGCTTGTCTGGCTGATCAAGGGTGCCGGCCGTACGCCAATCGAACGCGATACCTTCTACAATGTATTAAAAGTGTATGAATAATAGAAGAGCGGGCCTGATTCAGGTCCGCTTACGACTGTGTTCAGCAATAACCGCTTGTACAGCCTTCTAGATCGAGGGCTTCCAGCAGGCTGCATCGGAGATGATGGATAAGCTTGAGCATGCTCCATATTATCCATCACCCGTTAAATATATATAGCTTTCTACAGTGTCAGCTCAGGAAAGAGATAAGCTACTCCTAGATCGTAAACTGCACCTAAGAAGAGAAGCAGCATTGGATAAGGATAAGGAGCCGTACTGATCATGATCCGCAATACATTGCGGGAACACAAGTGAATCGGCATCTTGGGGGGAATATCTAATATGAAGCGTTTTGTAGTGTGTGGTGGAGGGTATGGGGGCCTTGCAATCATTAATCGTCTCCTTGAAGGAGGCCTTCCTTCTGACGTTGAGATTACGCTGATTGACCGCATGCCATATCAAGGATTGAAGACCGAATATTACGCACTTCTCGCAGGTACCGTAGCAGAAACGGAGATTCGGGTTGCTTTCCCGAACGATCCTCGCGTTATCATTCGCTACGGCGATATTACGAGCATTGATCTAGAACAGCAGCTCGTTCACCTTGATCATGAAGAGTATCCGGTCATTCCTTATGACCAGCTCGTGATCGGCCTTGGGTGTACAGATCGCTATCACGGCATTCCGGGAGCAGAGACCTTCGGCAACAGCATCCAATCGCTTGCTGAGACACGCCGAACCTATCAGCTCGTCAACGATATTAAGCCATACGGCCAAGTATCAATCATCGGCGGCGGCTTAAGTGGTGTTGAGGCGGCGGCTGAGCTGCGTGAGAGCCGTCCGGACTTGAACATTCGCTTATGTGATCGGGGACCGCGCATCTTGTCTCCATTTCCTGAGAAGCTGTCTACCTTCGTATCCTCATGGTTCCATGAGCATGATGTTGAGCTTCGCAGCCATATCAACGTCGTGAAGCTTGAGCAAGGAGTTATCTATAACAAGCGTGAAGACGATTATGAAGAGATGGATTCCGAGGTAACGGTATGGACCGCTGGCATCCAGCCAGTCGAGGTTGTACAGAATCTTCAAGTGGAAAAGGATCCCCAAGGAAGAGTAAAGATCAATGTATACCATCAGATCCCTGCTCATCCTAATGTATTCATGGTTGGGGACTGTGCGAGCCTTCCCTTATCGCCAAGCGCACAAGCAGCAGGCGTGCAAGGCGAGCAAATCGCAGATGTCGCGCTTGCGCTATGGAAAGGCGAGACACCGACGCTTGGCCGCATTAAGCTGAAGGGGACACTTGGCTCACTCGGCAAGAAATCCGGCTTTGCCATGCTCGGGAAGCATCCACTGGTTGGATATGTCCCTCGTGTCATCAAGAGCGGCGTGCTCTGGATGTCCAAGCATCACTTTGGATAATCGATTAAGCGGCTAGACATATTAAAGGGAGCAGTGATATCAATCGATATCAAGCTGCTCCCATTGTTTTATTTGTTCGATTTCATCTAAGATGCGCGTTCTTAGCTCATCGACTGTTTCAGCTGCTACAATCTCGCCATTCACATAAGCAAAGGGAAACATGTAGCATTCACCGCAGTTGCCAAGACAGCCGTACTCGATGACGTCATAATCTGGATTCTGCTCCAACTCCTTCATGAGCACATCCGTGCCATGATGCATGTTGTTGACGCAGAATTCGATGATCGGCCTCATTGACAGAATCCTCCCTTTACGCTTGTCTCTTTGAATTACGCTAGCTTTATAATATAATAAAAGAAGCAATGATGAAAGGAGTTGGACCTAATGAGTGAAGCTACACAAAACGGCATGTATGATGACGTGCTAGAAGTGTTGGATAAACTTCGTCCGTTCTTGCAGCGCGACGGCGGTGATGTTGAATTGGTTGACGTGGAGGACGGTATCGTCAAGCTGCGTCTGATGGGTGCATGCGGAAGCTGCCCAAGCTCAACCATCACGCTTAAAGCAGGTATTGAGCGCGCATTGATGGAAGAGATCGAAGGCGTACAAGAAGTCGTACAAGTATTCTAATGCCTTCTCCATCCTAGATGGAAGTAAAAAGTGCTGCTAAGCCCAGAGCTTAGTCAGCACTTTTTTTGTTTTTGATTCATGCTGGCTCATTCTCCGTCACAAAAACGTTAGCAGCTGCTATAAGCTGTAGAGATCAACCCAATCATCGAATACAAGGATTATCGCTTGCTGCCTAGAGACGGCTTCTTCTCAATAATCGCCCGAATCGGGTCCAAGCCCCCAGATACGTCAATCATATTGCCTGTAATAAAGTCCGACTTCTCTTCGCATAGAAAGTGAATGACACGAGCAATATCCTCGCCTGATCCGGGTCTTCCGCGAGGTGATTCCGCATCTGCCCGATGAGCCACTTCTGCAATCGTACGCTCCTTGTCCATGCCGCGAATATCCCCTGGGCACACCATATTGACCGTAATCCCATGCGGCGCCTCCTCTACAGCTAGTGTCTTCGTAAAGGACACTAAGCCTACCTTGGCAGCAGCATATACGGCGCGATGAGGCCATGCCCTTGCTTCTGCAGCATGTCCGAACCCATAGTGTATCACTCTTCCCCATCCTCTCTCTCGCATCGCGGGCAAGAGCAGATGATCAAGCAGCATAACACCTGTTAAGTTTCCATTTACAATATAAAAAATCTCTTCTTCTGTATAATCGACAAACTCTCTGCGTTCACGAATAAAAGGACCGGCGTTGTTCACAACAATGTCCGGCATGACAGCATCTGTCTTGATCGTATGCACCATTCGCTTCACATCATCTGGTCTTGAAATATCGGCTTGAATGCACGCACATCGAACCCCCATGCCTTGAAGCTCTCGCATCAGTTCCTTCGCTTCCTGTTCGCTATGTACGTAATTCAAGATGATGTCGCAACCCGATTCAGCCAAAGTCAGTGCTGTCATCTTCCCCAGTCCTTTGGCACTCCCCGTAATGAGAGCCGTTCTTCGCTCCTTATCCACGCACGAAGCCCCTCCCTTGACTGAAGATCATCGTTTCCATATTCAGTATAAAAGATTTGACTTGCAAGAACAACATAACGAAAAAAGGCAGAGACGCTACGGATAGTCATGACTACTCCATAACGTCTCTGCCTGAATCGCGACTATGACGGGATTCCTTGCCCAGCAAGATTACCCTGATGATCTTGATAACATGGAGGATTCCGCGCTTGCAGCAGCCGGCTTAAATACCCATAGGCGGCTGCCAACGAAGTTCAACACAACGCCAATAAGCGTAGCGGCACCTTTGCTCCATAAGATCGCAGCCCCCAAATGATGGTGAAGCAGCCAGATGACAATGGAAGTCACTACAAGCGTTATCGCATTTAGAATGACAAACCGAGCCAACCCCTTCAGCAGAGGTCCTTCCTGCTGCTTGAAGGTCCATTTGCGATTCATGAAGAAGCTGTTCAGCACCCCGCAGCTGTATGCCGCTGCTTGAGCAAGAAGCCAAGGCAGCTGACACCAGGCAAGCAAGGTAAAGACAGCAAAGTCAACGCCGGTATTCACCACACCCACAAGACCAAACGTGACAAACGAGCGCAGTGATTGCAGCTTCTCATTGTGCATTCTGTGCCTCTCCTTCTATTCTATACATCGTACTCCATCTTCTGGCGCGCCTTCTTGATGAAATCAAGCGGCGTCGGAATCTCTTCCGGATTGTACTGGATGGTGCCAATTGTCAGCTTCATCTCGTGCTTATATTTGTTGGAGAACTCTATTGTGTTAAAAGACTCCAGCTTTTCCTTAAGACGATTCACCACTACATTTGCACCGTCCTGATCGGTAAAGAGAAGCAAGCCCCAGGTTGGATGATCGGAATTAAGCATGTACAAGGAGTCATTCATTCGAATGCTAGTTTCGCTAAGCTTGGAAATATCATATACCATCTCGGTAATCTGCGCTTCGCTTATCATGCGGCTTAATTCATCCCAGTGCTTCACAGTCATCACCAACAGCGTCAAGGGGATATGATATCTTGTCGACAGCGCCATGAAGATATTCGCGTCACTTTGAAAGGAGCGCGAATTCTTCAGATTGGTGCGCTCATCAATGGTAGCAAGCGATGCGTTTCGCTTCTGAAGCTGCTCCTTTTCCTCTTGCAGCTCACGATTGGCATACGTCAGCAAAGCAACAATGATGGTGAACACTGGTGTCATAATGAGCCAATAGTAATGATACGCCTGCAGCGACTCGCCTACAATAAACGTTTGATACAGCGTATAGGTACCGTATCCAAAAATAAACACAATATTGAGAATAAGCCCTACCATAATGCTTGTAAAGTAGGTCAGAATCGCGATCAGGAAGGACACATTCAATAGGATCATATTGATCAAGTAGCGGTCCTGATCCCCCGCCGTAAACACGATATGAATAAAACAGATGACAAACAGCAAAAGGAATGCTGCGTCCGACAGCAAGCTGCTCCGATAGCGCTTCATCGTTGTTCACCTGCTCTCTTTCTATACTTGCGAATCAAGAGAATAAGCGACAGCAGCACCATGATCAGAATCAGCCCCAGCACGACAACAAAGCCCAGTACATCGCTTCGCTCTGCAATCTGGTCGAGAATCCCGGCTGCCTCTTGTTCACTTTGCTTCTTAAAGCGGAAAGCTTGAATATTGCCATCAACATCCGTTACGACGCCATCGCCAAATACTTTCCATTTGGCCGCTTCCGTTGCAAGCAGATTCGATGCCAAATAGCTATACTTCGAACTCGCCCCGGTCACAGCAAGCCAGCCATAGCCGGGTGCATACGGCGATTCAAGGAGCTGCAGCGTTCCAATTCGCTTGCCATACTCCTCATCAATGCTCATCTTCTCGTTCGAGACAATTCGCGAGCCTTCCTCGCTGTAGCGAAAGAACAGCTCCTTATTGTGTTTTTTGATCCAAGGATTATCCATATATGAACCGATGGTAATGATGTTATAAGGCTCTAGCTTCTTATCCTCTGGCACTTGATTGGCATGATAGAAGATCACTTCTCCTGTGTTGGCTTCGGCATACTTGCCAAGCAGGTGAAACAGATTGCCGATTGTCAGATAATCATACGAATCCATCTTCTCTGGCAATAACACCGCAAGCTTATTGAAGCTCGCATCTCGTAAGAACGGATTCGGATAATTGTTGAACAATAAATCGGTACGATCCTTTGTGTTTAACTGAAGCATGGTTTCCTTCGTAATAAAAGCCCACGGCATCTGATCGGATATCTCAATGCAGCCCGCACTCTTGAGCTCTAGATCAAAGGCTACCGTAACTGAGAAATTACCTGAAATCTCCAAGTTCTTCGGGATCGTCAGCGACAACTGATCTTGATTCGACAGTTCCTTCGTCAGCTTCTTGCTCCCGATCGGAGTATCATTAATGAATATCGTAACCAATGACCGATCAAAATCAAGATTGTCGGAGTAGCGGAAATCGAGATTGATTTTGCTCGCATCAGCTATAAATCGGTTGGACGGCAGCGATACAAAATAACTCTTCTCCTGATGCATCATGCCCGTCAGCTTATCTCCCGTCTCGGTCAGGGTGACGTCACGACGAACCGTTACGTCTGGTGTATCCACGTCCGTATTCGCCTCCACCCATTTTTCAGCTGCATCAAGCTGTTGGACAAGGGTCTGGTTAGCAAGCAGGCGACCCGCCTTCTCCAGCAGCATCGGATCTTCCGATGTTACAATCAGCGCCGACTGGCTGGGTGTGTTCACAACTTTAATAAGTGCTTTGCTGTTGACGCTAACGCTTCCAAGCGCTGACTTCCATTTGTCTGGCAAATGATCATACAAAGCCACGATGACGACGGACTCCCGCTCGTCCAGCTTGGGATCTAGGAAGGGAAGCATAGGCACAGCAGCCTCTTCAGAGCGGCTGCTCTTCGCGAAGCCGGAAAGGGCATGGACAGCTGCCGCAAGCTCAGATGAATCACTGTCGCTTGGAACCCCAATCGCGCTTTTTTTCTCAGACAATGTATCAAGACCGACAAACTGTTGGTTGAATGCTTTGATGCTGGTGATCACTTCATTTTTCGTAAAGGTCGTTGTAGAAAAAGAGCTGTTGTACAGCACGAGCCAGCTGTCCCGCTTCTCCGGCGGCACACAGATTTGATCGGGCCGATTGGTCGTAATGTATCCTTCAAGCGATAGCGTGTTGCTGCCTTTGACCAATAGATCCTTCGGCACAGATACCGTCAGCGTCTGCTTCTTCTGATCATCGATAACGGGGCGGAAAGAGTAGAAGCGCGTTCCATTCATAGCAAGCGTAACGCTGGAATCTTCTCCTCTTGCAAGCTGTGTTGCCTGATAATCAAGATGAAGCGTAAGATCACTGACGTTCCAATAATCTTCAAGCGTAATATAAAGCGAGCGCGCCGCAGTCACGCCTGACAACGACACATGATTCGCTGTCAGCTTTGCATCGTAGATTAGACGATTGCCGCCTAGATCAGGAAGCGCATAGACCTGGCCACATGAGATGAACAATAGGAAAAAGCATAGAATGCTGGAGATTAGGGACCTCCGATTCATGATTTCTCCCCCCTTCTTAATAACGTTCGGTTTTGTACCATTTGACTTCTCGTTTGAATATTGAATCTTTAATGTAGTTGTATAAGCCATACGCCGCTACAACCATCCACAGCTGACAGTAGGATACATACATCAGCATAATAATCCATAGATTGGAGAGTCTCATCTCTCCTTTCTCGGTAATCAGCGTGACGAATGTGCCCGTGACGAATAAGATGACCGCAAGCAGCCATAAGAAGGAACTAAGCCCTGCAATGGTGGTATGAACATAGCCAAGCGCATGCAATATGAGCAGCACATCGGACATGACCAATGAAGTGAGCAGTAAAAAATATATCGACAAAAAGTACAAAAGATCAAAATGAATTCGCTTCGCGGAGCGATCAAAGAGCAGCGGTATATTTTTGACAATCACATATATATTGCCCTTCGCCCATCTTGTTCGCTGCTTGAACCACACCTTAAGCGTTTGCGGCTCCTGTTCCCAGGTCACAGACTTCGGCTGGAACTTAATGCGGTAGCCCATCATATAGATGCGGAAGCTGATCTCCGTATCCTCAGCGATCGCTTTGACATCCCAGCCCCCAATGCGTTCAATAATTTCTCGGCGCATAATAAAGTTCGTGCCCGGAATCGTGCACAGCTTGAACAGCTTCCAGCGCCCAGCCTGAGCCATCCATTGGAAGGACAGCGTCTCAATATTAATAAAGCGCGTAAGCAGGCTGGCATTGCGATTTCTTGTTCGGAACTTTCCGATTACAGCCCCTAAGGACGGATCATGGGTGATCTCGCCGACAAGGTAGCGAAGCGCTGTCTTCTCTGGTGTATTGTCTGCATCGTAAATGGCGATATATTCCCCTTTGCTCTGCTTGAAGCCAATGTTCAGCGCATTGGACTTGCCTTTGCCCCCGGTCACATTATCCGTATTAATAATGATCAGATTGCGAGTTGGGTTCTTGTCCTGCAGCTTCGCCAGCAGTTCACTGCTGTTATCGCTGGAATTATCATTAATGACGATAATCTCATAGCGATCATGCGGGTAATCCAGCCTCAATAGGGACTCCACCGTCTGAGTTATGACCTTGCCTTCATTGTGAGCAGGAACCATAATGGTGACAAACGGCGCGTCTTCAGGAAGCGGAGGCACCTCCCGTTTTTCATTCTCGATGTAATATAAGTAGCCTGCGATGATCAGTACCACGTTGACGAGCAACAAGGACCATATACTGACAACCGCAATCATCATCAGGATGTCTGCAACAGTCATGGCTGCCTCCTTACTTGTAATATTTCCGTTTGTACATGCGGTATCCAATAATAAGGAAACCGGTAAATACGATCAAAGTAATAAAAATAATCACGATGAAAATTTTGTTTTGTACGGTGAACCATTGTTCGAAGCTCTTCTCTTCTTGCTCCTTGTAGACATAATCACCGCTTGTCTCCTCGCGGCCTGCCTGAATGCCCATCCGTTCCCCATTGCGATACAGCGCTCCTCGTTCTGACTTCAGCTCATAGGCTGGGGTGCTTACAATATGGCTATCATTCTTGTAATCTTCAAATGTGATCCAGCTGCTTTTGAGCCTGTCTGCAATCGACAGAAGCTCTTCTTTCTGCTGCACCAAATCATATGTGAAGGCCGTATCCATTGGTAGCGGCTCAAGCAAGCGCTCGTCAATCAAATAACGCTTCAGAAAGGCAGGATCCATACTATATAAAGAAGATGAAAAAGCCACTGATGTATTGCTTTTGGACTTATACATCAGACGCTCATTCGGGAATAGAATTGCAGAATCAAAAAAGCTCATGCCTTCATCCGCATAATGCGCGTCATAGGTCCAATACATCTCCGTTCCCATGCCAAGTGCAATGACCCCGTCTTGCGCCAGTACGTCAATAAAGTGCTCCATCAGGTTGTATAAGCTTCGATCAAGATCTTGAATCGTAGAAGCAACAACCGGGGCGTTAACCACAATCGTCCCATTGCGGGATTGAACATAATTTAAAGCCTGTATATATCTCTTCATCGCAGGATAATCGGTATTGCTGAATACTGGACGAATACTCGCAATAAATGGAATGCCTGCCTCAAACAGCTCATCTGCTAATTGCTCAAGCAGCGCGAGATCCGAGAAAGGATAGATTTCCTTAAATACAACGTAATAATGAGATGGCTGGGAGGGTTGAAGCCAATCCTTCAACAAGTAGCTAATGGCCAGCTCGCTTAGCGTATCTTTTTCAAGAAATGGAACATACGCATAAGGCGCTACCCTCACTCCATATGGATAAGCTGCCTCAGCGTGATGCGCTTTAAGACTGCCATACCAGCTGTCCTCGCCCAAAGACGACGTGTACAGATACGGAACCTGAACGGAATTCTCCTGAAAGGGTCCAATCGACAGGTCAGCAGCTGCAGCTTTATCCATCAATTGCAGCCCTAGCGCCTGAGACAGCCTGTCCCTCGGCTTCTCTCCAATGAACAGCATCTCCCCTTGATAATGTTCCAGATCCTTCACGTATTCAGATGGCGTATCCCACATATCTGAACGGTTTTGGATTTCAATCAGCTTGTCATATTGTGTCAAGGTGCCTGGTTGGTAGGCAGCAAGCGATTCCACGGTAACCTGAACCTGAAACGATGCCAGCAGCCGCTGCAAAGCTTCTACGTTCCCTTCGCGCGAGGTTCCAAGTGCCAAGCTGTCGTATACAATCAGCAGGGAAGAAGGTTCAGGCTTAGCCTTCGCTTGAAGCGGTGCCGGCAGCATTAGCAGCATCGTCATCATGACCAATACGCTCTTGCGCCATCCTTGCTTGGCTTTCACACTGCATGCCTCCTTCCTCTATAACGGTTCGTCATGCTTTTTTCAGCGCTTCCGGCTTGTTTTGCCATAGATGTCTGCAGATCGCATCCGCTACAGCGGTTAACGTGACCAAATCAAACGCGGCCGTAAACAAAAATTCATGCTTGGACAAGTCTGCGTCCCCCGCGCCTATAATGGAAACGAAAATACCGGACAAGCCCATAAGCATGACCATCAGGATTAAGGGCAGTCTCAGCATGCTGCGTACATGCTTTGCCTTGATGGCTGCGATAAAGTGCGGCATATAAATACCTAAAATAACGAGCATCCAAATGACGATAAAGCCGAAGGTCTTCGGTGCCAGTGCTCGCTTCAGCTCACTATAGCCGGAGAAGAACGACGTTTGGGCGCCGAATGGCTTGCCAACAGACTTCTCGTAGTTCCCCATGGCAGGCGGACGAATCGTAAATGCATTTTTCGCTGCCAGATCCAGCATCTTGCCTGCTTGCTCAGGATGAGCAATATAATAGGTAAGAATGGATACAAATCCATAATGGCTGTAGAATTCATCCTCCAACAGACTGGAGTCCACATCAATTGTCGTATAAGGCTCATAATAGATGCTCTTGTTCAATACGGCATACTGCCTGTCAATGCCGAATGATTGCAGCGTCTCTTCGGGGTCCTCTGACTCCATAAGCACGCCTCGTGTCATGGCATGATATTTGTTGATATTGACGAACTCCTTTGGAATTAATACGTACGTAGCCACTCCTGCCAGCATTAAGCACGCCAAGGAAGAAGCCATCAGAACCCGATAGCTGCGCTCCTTGCGAACAAAAATATAAATAACAGCAATTACCGCGATAATAACCCCGACAGGAGCATTCTGCTGCTTGCTTGTCGTAAGCAAAAGCCCGCTAATAAAAAAGATGCCCATCATGGCGTAATCGTTGTATCGTTTCCGAAACATCAGAAGTCCTGAAGCGAACAAATAAATGAGCATGATCCAAACCATGCTTTCACTAAAAAATGAATTAAAGAAAGCCGTATAGGCAGTATCCGCAAATACAAACACGGACAATATCGCCACTATATAGCCATACTTGGCAGGCATCTTCCAAGTCAATGCCTCGACCATCAGATAAACGGCTGCGATATACAGCAGTGTCAAAATAGCGCCTTGAACGCGTATATCAAACACATGCTGGTCAAACCATTGATTCACCCAAATGGAAAAACGGATAAGCAGTGATTGTGAGGATGTCAGGGTTGCCCCATTCTCGTTGAAATATTGGAAGATTCCAAATTGCTTGTTGAAGTAGCCTAAATAGAGGCTGTCATAATCTGGGGCGTTAAAATATAAACCATTGCTATACAGCATACGAAAATAGTCTCCATTATCCGCCATGCCAATATAAGGCGGTATAAATAGAGCAATGATCGTGATGATGGCTACCAAAGAAGCCGCTAGCAGGGCAGGGGATACATAGCGACTATATTTCCTTATTGTATCTTTAAGCTTGTCCAACCTTTGGTGCCTTGTCATGCTTACCACCTGCCCTTCACGCTCGCCATACTGTTGATCAATAAGCATAAGCGAGCAATGCCATCAAATTATCAAAAGAGAAAGCCATCTCTGAGGAAGGATCTCCAAACCCTCCGTAGAACGAACTTGTCTGCTCATCAATGCGGAATTTCTCCATTTGCATGATGCTGTCTTTGTACAGCTCAGCATCTTGTAATACAGATCCAATCATGGCTGCAATTGCGTAAATCGCCGTTGATTGAATATCATTCATAGGAGCACCATCTTTGGTATATTTCCCATACAACGTGCCGGAACGCACCTTTTCCTTGACATATTCAATGCTCTCGGAACGATGCTGTCCTGCTTCTGCAAGCGACAGAATCGTCAGCAGAGATTCGACGGTATTAATGCCCTCCGAATCGTATGTATCCGTATCATAATGATATCTTGTCTCATAGAATGGGAATTCATTAGACAAATATCCACCCTGGATCACCTTCTCCATACGCTCGATCAAGCGCACTTGCTCAGAAGCGGAGATCGGAAGCAGTTTGAGTGTGGTCAAATCGATATAACACAGGGTCACAAAGTCATTTGTCATCTTATACTTCTCATCATAAAAATCGTATAATACCCCATCCCTGATGTTATGCTCAACAAAACGTGTGCCATAGACGCTGGCAAGAGTCTGAAGTTCTTGCTCGTCAAACTGCTGGCCTGCCTCATGCAGCGCTCGAATGATGCGCATATCATCCACGGCAGCATTGATCGTATAAGCGCGATCTTGCTTTGGACTATATCGATAGCTGAAGCCCGACGGCAGCTCAAATGTTTCTTTTGCTCGCTTCCATTCTGCTAAGAAGGCTTCCTTCTGATTCGTTAGGGCGTAATACCTCATCAGAATCCCCGCAGATTCGCTAAGCACCTCGTGTCCGGTGGCTGCCGGATCGGATTGAAGGGAATCTCGGAAGTTGGTATATACGCCATAAGGACCTGACATGCTATCTGTAATAAAATGTTCCGTCTCCTTGCGCTTTCTTTCCAACTTCATCCGATTCCCGTAATTCGATTCCGGCAATATGGTATGATTCATCGGCTTTGAAGCCTCATTTGGTATGTTGCCACAAGCTACAAGTACATTTAGCAACAAAATGACGCACATGAGGCTCGCCCATTTGTTATTACCCTTGTTTCCATTATTCAAAGCTGCACCCCAACCCTCATTCAGGTGTTATTTATGAACGGTTTCAAGCTCTTGTTGACTTGCTGTCGATGCACCTACAGAAGGCGGAATATTGCCTTCCCCCCTATATTGAATCGTATCCCGCACAATATACTGAGGTCTATTTTTGCTCTCATCATAGATTCTAGCGATGTATTCCCCCATAATGCCAAGAGAAAGCATTTGTACTCCACTAAACAAGGTGATTGCGGTCATCAGCGAAGTCCAGCCTCGTTCAACCATCGGCAGATGCAAAAGCTTCGCGCATAAAGAGTAGACCAATACCACAAAAGCAAGAACAACGGTCAGCATTCCCATGCGGGTAATAAGCTTAAGCGGCTTAGAAGAAAAAGAAAAGATGCCATCTGATGCAAATGCAATCATCTTGCGCAGCGGATACTTGGTCACGCCAGCCGCGCGTTCATCGCGCTCGTATTCCACGTAAGTTTGATTGAAGCCGATCCAGCTTACGATCCCGCGAATAAACTTGTTTTTTTCAGTCATTCGGTTGAATACATGCACGACTTTTCGATCAATTAAGCGAAAATCACCGGTATCGCGCGGAATTTCGGTGTCAGACATATACTGAAGAAAGCGATAGAACATGGAAGCAGTAACGAGCTTAAACACCGTTTCCCCTTTGCGCTTTTTGCGCTTGCCGTACACGACATCATAGCCTTCTTCCCATTTGACCAGCATCTCAGGGATAACATTAGGCGGGTCCTGAAGGTCTGCATCAATGATCACGACACAATCCCCTTCAGCTTGATTAATGCCAGCCGTTACAGCAGCCTGATGTCCAAAGTTCCTTGCAAAATTAATGATCTTTACCTGCGCATCCCGCTTCGCCAGATCGGTCAGGATGCTTAATGTCTGGTCTTTACTACCATCATTGACAAAGATAAGCTCATATCGATAACTTACAGCGCTCATCACTTCCGTTAAATCTACGTAGCAACGAAGGATGACCTCTTCCTCATTGTAAGCAGGAATCACAACCGATATGCAATTATCGTTCATTTATCTCCCACCTTAAGTAGTACTAATTAACTGTATCGATTAGGTCTTAGAACCTATCGACCTATCATAACATAGAGAACTAAATAAATTATGAAACATTAAAAACCATTACTTCAAAATTAATTCGTTTTTAACTTAAATATGGCCTCAACCAATATAACATATCATTTCACCGTGTATATAGACATATTATTACAATTTTCGTAGATCACAAATTATCTTTCATCATTTTCTGGTTTTTTTCAAAGGAAGTCAATCATTTTTCATTCATTTTTATGATTTTGTCGTAAGAAAAAAGTATAGAACAATAGAACCATTTTATTCCTTATATTCGACAATACGTTTAGATAAAAAAACAGCCTGTCCCCTATAGTAGAGAACAGACTGTCTTCCGCATCATCTTATGGAAATTATGACGCATGCTTTTCATGATTAAAATGCTGCGACAATAGCTCCTTTGTACTTTTCGTCAATAAATTGCTTCACATCATCAGACTGCAGGGCCTTCAGGAGCTTTTGAATCGCATCATCATTTTGGTTATCTTCACGTGTCACCAAGATGTTGGCATATGGAGAATCCTTATCTTCAATGAACAATGCGTCTGCTGTTGGGTTAAGATCTGCCTGCAAGGCATAGTTCGTATTGATCAGCGCAAAGTCAACTTCACCAAGAACACGTGGAAGCATTGCTGCCTCAAGCTCTTTGAACTGAAGGTTTTTTGGATTTTCGACGATATCGCGAAGCGTTGCAGTTAATCCTGCACCTTCCTTAAGCTTGATCAAGCCTTGCTTCTCGATCAAGAGCAATGCGCGGCCGCCGTTTGTAGGATCGTTTGGAATAGCAATCGTTGCTCCATCCTGCAGTTCGTCAATGGATTTGAGCTTCTGAGAATAAGCACCGAATGGCTCAACATGAATATTTCCTACAGATACGAGCTTCAAGCCTGCTTTGGCAACATGCTCATCAAGGTACGGCTTGTGCTGGAAGAAGTTCGCGTCAAGCTGCTTCTCATCCAACTGCACATTTGGCTGTACATAATCTGTAAATTCTTTGATTTCAAGCTCGATGCCTTGCTCCTTGAGAGCAGGCTCGATATGCTTCAGAATCTCAGCATGAGGCACAGCTGTAGCGCCAACCACCAATTTGGTCGTTGCTTGAGCGTCATTGCCTGCAGCAGCGCTGTTATCCTCTTGTGCCGGCTTATTGCCGCAAGCAGCCAGAAGAGCTACCAAAGTAAGAATAGATACGAAGAGCGTTAGTTTTTTTCCTGCGTTTTTCATCTAAGATTTCCCCTTTCAATGCAACGATAATTGGTGTTCGATATGACTAACTTGGATGAAGATATAAAAAGCTCGAAGCGAGCGATTTAACGTAATTTACTTTCTCGTATAGCGTTTGACAAAAGCATCACCAATCCACTGCAAGGCTTGAACCATCAGCACGAGTACGATGATTGCCACGACCATCACCGTGGCTTCGTAGCGCAGGTATCCGTATCGGATCGCTAGATCTCCAAGACCCCCGCCGCCGACAAAGCCCGACATGGCTGTATAGGACACCAGGGTTACAGCTGTAATCGTTAAGCCGGCTATGAGTCCTGGCATCGCTTCAGGCAGCAATACCTTGCGTACGATCTGCCAAGTCGAAGCGCCCATCGCTTGCGCGGCTTCGATAACCCCGCGATCCACTTCACGTAGCGAAGTCTCGACTAAGCGGGCAAAGAACGGTGCTGCAGCTAATACAAGAGCAGGAATTGTCCCTTTGATCCCAATTGAGGTTCCTACGAGAGTCTTCGTTAATGGAATGATTGCGATCATCAAAATGATAAAAGGCACCGAACGAAGAATATTTACGACAACGGATAGTACATTATGAATGATCTGCACCCATACCGCCTTCGATCGGCTTGTTAAATACAGGAATATACCAAGTGGCAGCCCAAGCAGCAGGGTAAACAGCACGGAGAAGCCCAGCATGCTCAGCGTTTCTGTGGAGGCCTTCGATACCTCGCTCCAGCTTATCTCATTCCATAGCTCTGCAAACATTAGGCCAGCACCTCCACTTCAAGTCCTTGTTCAGCGAGCGCTACTGCGGCATGCCGAAGCGCCTCTTCCTTGCCATCCATGCGGATGATCAGCTGACCATAAGGGACATCCTTCATGCGCGAGATTGTTCCTTGCAGGATCGCAAATTCAATACCTGCAGCGGACAGCACTCGATGAAGAATCGGCTCATAGGTTACCTCGCCAAGATAATGAATCTTCATAATCCTAGAATGAACCCCTTGCCCGTTCTTGAAGCTAACCCATGAGGACAGGTCGCCCAAGTGATTCTCCTCCATAATGAACTCTTGTGTCACCGCATGTGATGGCTTCAAGAATACATCAACCACTTTCCCCTGCTCCACGATACGTCCCCCATGAATGACTGCTACTCGATCACATATCGTTTGAATAACGTGCATCTCATGCGTGATCAGCACAATTGTAATGCCAAACTGCTTATTGATCTGCAAAAGCAAGCTTAAGATGGACTGGGTCGTCTGTGGATCAAGCGCTGACGTCGCCTCATCACACAACAGTACCTTAGGATCATTTGCCAAGGCCCGCGCGATGCCTACCCGCTGCTTCTGGCCGCCTGAGAGCTGTGCCGGATATTTATCCCGGTGCGCTTCCAAGCCTACCAAGCGAATCAATTCATTCACCTTGGCATCCACCTTGTGCTTCGGTGTATTCACCAGCTGCAAAGGGAAGGCAATGTTGTCGTAAACCGTAGCGGATGACAGCAGGTTAAAGTGCTGAAAGATCATCCCGATTTTGCTTCGCTGCTGCTGAAGCTCTTTTTTGTTCAACTGCGTTAATTCGATACCCGCCACCTGAATGCTTCCTTCTGTTGGCCGCTCGAGCAAATTCATGGTGCGAAGCAGCGTACTCTTCCCTGCTCCTGAATGTCCAATAATGCCGTAGATCTCACCAGCTTCTATGTGAAGATCGATGCGATCCAAGGCGAGCAGACCTTCTGTCTTGCCCTTGCCTGGGTAGCGCTTCGATAATTGTCTAATTTCAATCAAGGTGCTAACACCTTCCTTCCTTGTGTTATCATGTGCATTTCACGGGCAACCCATCAATCTAACGAGGGTCAATTGAAATGCCCATTTCCTCCAATCCCAACTCGTCTCATCTCAGCAAGCGATTCACGCGAATTGCCTTATTCATGCAAAAACCCCCTTTTGGCAGCTGCCAAAAGGGGGTTCCTCGACGATATCAAACATGCGAAATAAGGATGCTCCCTTTTCTCATCTGCCAAGACACATACGTGTCTTGAAGGAATTAGCACCATAGTCACCGTGCAAGCATGCATTGCAGTAATGCATGTCCGGGCTCGCACGATCGGTTGCCGGGCTTCATCGGGCCTGTCCCTCCGCCTCTCTGGATAAGAAAAAATGGTTGATTTGAAGTTAATTCACAGTATATAAGACGGAATTAAGCATGTCAACATACATTTTTTAACTTTTTGCAAGTTTTCTGAATTTTTCTGAATGCCAGCTAGAAACACATTGACATAGACAAACAATTCGAATTAAATCATTGGAATAGTGAAGATAGCATAAGTTCGATTTCATCAAGAGCCTTTACTATATGAACCGGGACTGCCGTTTCTCACTTGTTGGTTTTATGGTTATCCATACTTGTTTTCCATCCGGATCTTCGGCTTTAGTTGCTTACGTACTTTTTCGACGCCTCGTCACATGTCTTTTGGGCTTAGGTCTGACCGCTCTCTCGCGTTCAAGGTAAGCAAAAATCTCAACAAGGATGCGGCATACCGCCACAAAGCCTTGTCTTAGATCCTCCATGTGCTCATCGATATTTTCGAGCTTAAGCTTCTCCTTCAAGCTTCGATGGCGCTGCCACAAATCATCTTGCATTTCTGTGTTCATATGGTGAATCTCTGTGTTGCGCCGCTTGCGGAGGTGCTGCAGGGGAAGCCGATATTCCTCTTTTATCACAGCAAGACGATTGAACAGCCCCTGCGCCACCTTCTTATGCTCCATATTCCTCAACACGGTAAAGAAAGAGAAGCGCTGCTTGATCTTCTCCGTCTCAAGAAACAGCGCATCATCCACGACATTCCCCACCTTATCAAGTATCGAGAACACACGGATAAACCCATTTTTATAAAAATAGACATGCCGGTAATAGTCATCCAGCTCATTCTCACTCATCTCAGCCTGATAAGCCTTCGTCACCCGATCCGCGAAGCGATCAGCCACATACAAGCTTTGCTCCAGCTCATCCAGCGATGTCTTCAGTCCAACAGTCCAGATCTCTAATTGACGATAGCGATGATTAGGATCCCCATCCTTAGCGATCTCCTGCCTGAGATAGACAAGGTACTTGTCCATTGCATTCATGGCATCCTTCAACAATCCCTCATCTTTGCGCGGCTCCTCACCGAAGATCATTCGAAGCATGGTCAATCCTCCACTCTTTCCCGTTGTCCTTTGCGAAGTAACGTATAGTATATCCAACGATTCGCTGATCAACCTTTGCCGTGAAGTCCGTTCGGGAAATATTGTTTCCAGCGCTCATCAACCAGTTCCACAATATCCTCGCGAGGGATAAGCTCATCTGGGTAGCCCGGCTTCATCCGCGCATCAATAACGATCGGGAGCTTATAGCTCAGATGGTGCTGACGAACTTCGGAAGCGGCATAGATGTCAGAAGCCGGATTGAATCGAGTAAATACGACCCATAGGAATTCTAGCTGGCTCTGCACCGTCGTCTTTGCATCATCGACGAGGAAGACGAGCGGCCACTCGGTTCCCTTGTCCGCAAGACGCTGCATGAGGCGTAAGGCAAGCTCAGGCTCCTGCTCGTAGCTGGCGCCAGACATGACAAGGCAGCCGCCGCAATACGGAGCCACATCCTGAATCTCCTCAATGACCCCTTCCGTATACTCGTGCGGGAGCTCGCGAACAGGTTCTCCTACCCCCAGCATGATTCCCTTGCTGCCATGATTAAGCTTATGTCCGGTATAATCAAGAGTATCATGAGACGTATTGTTAATAACGTATAGATCCGACTCTGGCTTAAAGCGTGCTAGCACAGACTCCAAGAGCTGCGGGAAGTTCTCAAGATCCACCATCTGATCTGTTAAAAACAAGAACTTCGTTAAGCTGAGCTGTCCTTCGCCCAGGATTCTAAAGCCTGACATAAGCGCTTCACGGGAATAGGATTCACGCACAACCGCAGCAGCCATTGAATGAACGCCTGTCTCTGCGTAAGGATGAACCTTGCGCACGCTAGGCATGACAAATGGGAACGCTGGCGACAAGAGACGCACCAGATACTCGCCAAGGAAGTAATCTTCCTGGCGTGGCTTGCCTACTATCGTTGCCGGATAGATCGCATCCTTGCGGTGATACATCTGCTTCACATTCAGCACAGGGAAGTCATGCACCCATGAATAATAGCCGTAATGATCGCCAAATGGCCCCTCTGGACGTCGAACATGCGGCGGCACAAAACCTTGGATAACAAAGTCTGCTTCCGCAGGAATTCGATGTCCGCCGAAGCCGCTGTCTACTACAGGGAGACGTTCGCCAAGCATAAAGGAAGCCATAAGCAGCTCAGGCAGCTTCTCTGGCAGCGGCGCAATCGCAGAAGCGATCAAGGAAGGCGGGCCCCCTACAATGACCGATACCGGGAAATCCTGATTGAGCTTCTCTGCTTCATGATAATGGAAGCCGCCCCCTTTTTGAATCTGCCAATGCACGCCAGTGGTGTGATCATCATAGATCTGAATGCGATACATGCCTAAATTATGATCACTTGAACCTAAGGTTGGATGCTCTGTATACACAAGCGGAAGCGTAATAAAAGGGCCTCCGTCAAGCTGCCAGCTGGTCAGCGCAGGAAGTCCTTCCAAGGGCTTATCGGTTTTGCGGACTTGCATAATCGGCGCTTGGTTCGGCGATACCGTCTTCAACCCTACTTTTAACAAATCAAAAAACATGGAGCGCTGATCCCACAGCTTCTTCGGCGTAGGCGGCATCAGCTTATGTATGGCCTCAATCGCCTGATTCGCGAATTGTTCTGGCTTCGTGCCAAACGACATATCCACACGGCGCATTGTGCCAAATAAATTGGTTGCCACCGGAAACGGGCTTCCCTTGACGTTGGTAAAAAGAAGGGCCGGCCCTTGCTCAGCGATGACTCTGCGATGAATCTCCGCAATTTCAAGATACGGATCGACAGGCGTATCAATAATCGCGATATCCTGTTCTTGCTTGAGCTGTTCAACAAATGATCGAATATTGGTAAATGCCATTATGGTCCTCCTTAGACAAGACAAATCCTATCATACGAAATGGATGATGCTCCACGTTCACATCCATCATCATGAGCTTCTTTACGCATGTTTATTTCCATTCTGGAAACATAGGACGGCACGGAGCACTCATAGTCTTAAGTATAATCGTTTTCGAAGCGAATCCCAAGCATCTGACTTCAGTTGTCACAATATAAGAAGAAATCAGAGATGACGACATTGTAAGAATCGCGTAAGCTCAAACTATGGCTCCATCGTTCCTGTATCCTTTACAATGAAAACATCAAGCCACAGCAACAAGAAATTCAAAGGAGGAACGTCAAATGAAAACAACGCATCATCTTAACGAAACCAAAGCAAAAGCAACGAGATACAATAGAAAGAATGAAGCGCCTGTTCGCTGGAATCCACGCTGGCTTGAAGCAGCAAGAGCTGCCTGCGCTGTTGTATTTCTGGGAGAGGGCAGCGAGGCGGAAGCCGATCAGCAGCCTAAAGGAGCATAAGCTCACCCACGATGATTATGATATTCGACCCATCCATTACAAACAACCAAATATCCATGTTGCTGTGGAATCATTCAAAAAGCAGACCCTAAAAACGCATCGGTGCGTTCCTGACAAAGGTCTGCTTTTTGCATATTCGATCATCATGAAGATTTAGAGAAGATTCAGATTACATGCTGCTTAGAAGAGTCTGATGGAATGCCTTGACGTTGATCACGCCACTGCCACGCCCTGATGCTCATATGGCATAACAAGCTAAATTGTCCGCAAATAAATACAGTGTGCAGCAGGCTTGAAAACAGCAGAAGATTCTCATCCGTTATTGTAAACACAACCAGCGCTCCGCTTAATACTTGCCCTGCACACAGCACAAGCGACCACACCCCGCATGACCGAATCTCCGGAATATGCTTGTAGTGATGATAGGCAATATGGGCAACCCACGCTACCAATATAAACAGCAGCAAAGCTGCCACGCGATGCATAAACACAATCAACGTGCCGCCCGACAGATCGGGAATGACTTCACCGTTGCAGAGCGGCCAGCCCATACAGCCGCCAGAGGATTCGGTGTGGCGCACAAATGCGCCTAAATAAACCACTATGTACGTATACAGAAGCGTCAGCCAAATCCCGTATCGGAACGTCTCCGTTACAAAGGCATGAGAAGCATTCGATGAAGGCGGCTTCGTCCCCAGCTGTGCACTCTCATCAAGTTCACCCGCATATCGGCGCATGGCTGCTGCAAGCAAAAAGGATGAGGCAAAAGCGAGCAATGAAAATCCAAAATGAAGAGCCATAACCGCTGCATTCTGCGTATAAACGACCGCAAGCGCTCCCATAATGGCCTGAACGATTGTAAAGAATAGGATCGAAGAAGCATACATGAAGGCATCCCGCTTCTCCTTCATATGGCGCCAAACCATTACAAAGACAGCCAGCACCATCAGCCCTACCACACCTGTCACGGCACGGTGGGAATATTCCACCATAGATTCTATTGTATAGGCGGGAACAAACTTCCCATTGCAAAGCGGCCAGTCCGTTCCACAGCCTAAGCCAGATTCGGTCTTCGTCACCAATGCCCCATTCAGCACGACAAGGAACATGCCAATACATACGGCGTAAGCGAGTCTTTTGATCTGGATCGTAAGATTCGTCTTCACTCGTTTCACCTGACCCATTATTCAATTTGGATCGCTGCCGAAAGTGGCATAACATTCCAATTAATTTCATTATAACGGAAAATGTTGTAGATTGTTCGACTATTTTGTGACATTTTTAACACCGTTAAAAGGTTGAGTTCATGCCCATATCTGCTCAATATTAGACCGCTAGTGCAGCGCTTAGGACAATTAGACGGAACCTTATCCAGGCAAAAAAGACCCTTATCCGATCGGATAAGAGCCTTGTGTTTGGCAAGCGCATAGTTGTGCATGATGTGGTGAACAAACCGTTATTTCCCGAGCGCAGAAGATACTTCCAATGCACGGTCCAAGAACTGTTCAATCTCAGGCTTCGTTTTGCGAAGCTTGTTAACAAAGCGAATCGTTTCCTTGCCGCCTTTAAAGGCAACAAAGCTTGGAATCCCCATAATATGATAGCTTTGCGCAATATCAACAAGCGCTTCAGCATCGACCTCAATGAATTGAATATCGCTGTAGCTTTGCTCCAGCTCAGGCATAAAAGGCTCAATATAGTGACAGTCTGTACACCAGCTAGTCTTGAATACAGCTACGGTGCTTCCTTCATTTGCAATACATTCGTTAAAACGTTCTGCCGTTTGTACCTTCTCCATGTTCAACCACTCCTTCTGTTGGACTTATTATAACATAAATCACACCTTGTAAAATGGGTCGCTGATCGCCATGCTGATAAAAGCATTTGATCGGGCATACTAGTTGTTGAACGATTGCAAGGAGCGATCCAGAAGGTGTAAGGACGCTGAAAAAACGTGAAAGAGAAGGAGGAGCCTTGCTGTGAATACAACCAATCCGCCCCCTTGGCTGTCTGTTATTCGCTTGATTCAACAGATGCTTGGAACAGGAAAAGAGCTGCTCCTGCAGAAGCTTGTCCATCTTCGTCAGCATATAAACCTAGTCCCTCCCGCTTCGCTTCAATGGAACAACCTTCAGGCGGACCGCGCTGCAGAGCTCATTAAGCGAACCATCACCGAGCAGGAACGGATGCGCTGCATGGATCAACGGAAGATGGAGCAGCTTGCGCCTCCTTTATTGTCTAGAAAAGAAAGGCTGATCATATCGAATATTGAACGCACCGTCATGAATCTCAATCGCAATAACCTTACACGAACAACGGCTTACCACCGCATATACGAGAAATTCCCTGAGCTTCACTGGGCTTTGCTGGCGCATATGGTTTCCCGCAATGGCGGTTGGAGCATGACAGACCTTAAGAGTGATATCCTGAAAGCTCTCATGTCAAATGAATATCGGCATTGGAGCTATCGGCTGCTTGAGCGCTGCAATGCCATGATATTTCACGATGCTTATCCCCAACTCCTGCTCTATGCCGAGAGCCGAAGACAAGGAAGAAGCTTGTTTCATTTGCTGCCTGAATTCAAGGTCTCAAGCTTCATGAAGCCGATATGGGATTCGTTTTGGATCCAACCTAACAGCGCTTTGCTTACCATCGCTCTTATTATTAATGAGCAGCATGTCATTGAAGGCAAAGTTGTTCAGCACCCCAGCTACCAGCAAAAAGTGCTGGATCACATGGATTTCAAAGCCCATGGCTGGCTGCAAATGAATCAGGTTGTATTTCCAACAACCATACCTTCTGCTTATGCGCCAACTCCGCTTGTCGGGCTAACGCTGGAGCGATTCCATCACCTTCCTGAACGAATTGCCTTTGGCAAACAGCTGTACGCCATACTCTTCCATCAAGAAGAGGTACTCGAAGGTGCTCTTCATTTTGCAAGGGCTGTCCCGCATACGGGTTCCCGCATGGACTATTGGCCGCATCGCTTCACAGCATGCAGGCTGTCCAAAGGAGGAGACAACCAATCACTTCTATATAGTCCGAAGCTTAATGAAGTCTACAAGGACGAGCGGCATGCTCCGCTTGAGACGTGGGACTGGCTGTGCAGCAGCGAGCCGCTCCAATATTTGCAAGCGCCTCTCCCTCCTCTGTCATGCGAGATGACGAAGCTTCACGAACGAATGTGGGAAGAGCTTCATGCGTTGTATGCGCTGCAGACTGCAAACAAGGGCAGCAGCCCAGAAAAAAGACCGTAAGCTCTTCCTGTGTCCCCATCAACTCTTGAGGGAATGGTGAGCGTTACGGTCCTTTTTTAGACATCCGTTAATCCCTTCGTATAAAGAATACGACTCAATACGATATATTTGCGCTAGCCTCTGGCACTGCTTCGTTGCAGCTTCATAAATGGTCGAAGCGCCTTTTGTACCATTCGAGGGTAGCTGCTCATCTCACTGCTGCGAATAACGCGGAAGAAGATAAGCCCCATCAAGAATGCGATCATGACCACTACACTTGCTATGCCTGCTGTAAAGAAAAACGCAAGCTTGTCCGGTACAGCCGGCAGCTTAGCAATCCATTCGCCAAACCACTCAATACCATAGCCAACGCCTCCAGCGACAGCACTAGCGAGCAGGAAGCCCGGCCAGCGTTTGCCGATAACTGCAAAGGGTACGATTTTCTTCATTACTCGAAGATTAAGATACGTAATAATCAAGAAGCTGATCATTGTCCCCAGAATAATCCCGTAAATGCCAAAGAACGGAGCAAACAAGAAGCTTGCTGCAAGCTTAATGATCATCCCTAGGATTACGCTGATCATGGCAATATCTGCTTTGCCGAGCCCAATCAGAATGGAGCTTGATGTCATCATGGTGATCTGGAAGATCGTGCCCAGCGTCAGCATCGCGATAATGCCTGCTCCATCCAGTGTACTGAAGATCAAGCCATTCACGGAATAAGCACTAACACTTAGCGCCAGCACGATAGGCATGCCGCTTAGAACAGAGATTCTCATCGCAAGCGAAATTTGGCGCTTCAGATGGTCCATGTCACGCTTAGCATAAGCCGAAGAAATGATCGGAATAAGAGATGTACTTAGTGCAATAGCCAAGATAGGTGGAATCCCTGCAATGGATTGCGCGCGCTGACCGAGAATGCCGTACAAATACTTCGCTGTTTCTTCTCCCACATCAGGAGATAGTAGCGGAACGGTAATCGTTGAATCAATAAAGTTGACGACGGGAACAGCAAGCGAAGCCAGTACAATCGGAATGGACATCGTAAATATCGTAGCAAAGATCTTGCTCGTCTTCAGATGCTCCCTGCCTTCTCTTCTTGCTCTAACACCTGCTTCACGATCCATACGACGCAGCTTGCGCAAATAATAGATCATTACAGCGAAGGCACCAACGCTCCCCAATACGCCGCCAAAGGAGGCGCCAGCAGCAATGATTTCCTGCGTTTGACCGCCAGCCATTAAGAAGTAAGCGAGCCCAATCGCCGTCACAACTCGCAGAATTTGTTCGACAATCTGCGAAACACCACTTGCTTCCATCATATTCCGACCCTGCGTATACCCGCGCATCATCGCAAGCATCGGAAACAGAAGAAGGGCCGGGGCGAGTGAGCGAATGGCCAGCACCGCTTCAGGCTGCTTGCTCATCACGCCATATGCAGGGGCGAGCAGCACAAGAAGCAATGTCGCTGCGCCACCTGAAATTAATCCAAATAATAGCGCTGCTCGATAAATACGCTCCGCTTCATAGACTTGATTGAGCGCATATCGCTCTGACACCATTTTACTCAAAGTGCTTGGAATACCTGCTGTGGCTACCGCCAAAATAAGCAGATACACGTTCTGTGAGGTTGCAAACGCCGCATTCCCCACGGCACCAAGCATGTGCTCAAGCGGCACGCGCTGGAACAAGCCGAGAAACCGCGTGACTAACGTCGCTGCGGCTATAATCAGCGTCCCTTTAATAAATGACTCCTTCGCCAACTTCTTTCCCCTACTTTCAATTCAGCCGCTCACGGCTCTTAACATCAGATCGTTTAAATAATCCATATTACAAATAACACAATCATGACAAGCTGTAGAATGAATTTTGTCACCATACTCGTAAACAATCCGACGACAGCACCAACTGCTGCCTTGAATGAGCGTTCAAGCGATGATCCAGCAATCACCTCGCCAAGCATCGCTCCGAGAAAAGGACCGATAACAAGTCCGAAGGCCGGAATGACGAAGGGGCCTAAAATGACGCCAATCGTACTGCCAATCACTGACCCTCTTGAACCTCCATAACGCTTCACGCCCCATGCGCTAACGGCATAATCCGCAACAAACAGCACAATGACAATAATGGTCTGTATGCTCCAAAACCAAAATCCAAATGGCTCAAAGCTAAAAAACAAGCCATATACAAAAAACGCACCATATATAGCTAGCGCTCCAGGAAGAATGGGAAAGGTGGCACCGCCCATACCGACTAACAGTAACACAATGACGAGAATCCAACCAAGAACATCTACCATGGATTAACCTCCTTCCCAAGTTTCTTCCTGCGCGAGAGCGATCACAATGCATAGCAATGTGTCTGAGTTCGCATTAAGAAGAGCTACAGCATATACTTGTAAATCAGCTCAGCCACTCCATGCTCATTATTTGTAGCGACGACAACGTCCGCCGCTTCCTTTACTGCATCCTGAGCATTTCCCATTGCCGCACCAAGCCCTGACTGCTGAATGACCGCAAGATCGTTCAAGCTGTCTCCTATGGACACGACCTGATCCATGCTGAGCCCAAGCAGCTCACATACGGACTGCACCCCCGTTGCCTTATGGATGCCAAGTGGATTGATCTCGATATTGTAAGGAGAGGAATTGGTCAGCTCAAGGCCGCCAATTTGATGAAGCTCGTCCATAATCTTGCCGCGGACCTCATCATCTTCGTTATAATAGCCGAACTTCAACCAGTCTTCCTTCTCAATCACAGCTGTCCATTTTTCCTTATTATATATGCCTTGAATGGAGTAGGCCCAGAACCAGGTATCATATTTTTGAGACACCTCATACATCTGCTGCACTTTGCTTCGTTCGAGCAGATGGCGAAGATGAAGCTCATTCGGATTCTTCCATACCTCTCCGCCGTTTACGGTAACCATCGGACCTGTAAGACCCAGTTCCTCCGCATATGGCACAGCATTGACGAAGCCTCGTCCAGTGGATAGAATTACCGTCACACCTGCGCGCATGGCTTCTTCAATTGCTCGTTTATTCTCATCACTGACACGCTGTTCATCATCCAGCAGCGTACCATCCATGTCTAGCTCCAGCAATGCGTATTGACTCATGTCATCACTCCTGTCCCGACTCTAAATAACATAACGACATTGTACCATATCCCATTCCCTCCACCAAGGCGACGTGCCCACCACCCTCTTCACATCAACGTCCTGTGCGACCGCACCTCTTTTTATCTGATAATGAGATGCGTAGATGACAATAGAGCTTTGCTGCTATCATTTGAGACAGGCCTTGCCTTGAATCCTTCATTCCAATACAACACAAAGCCGGGTAAAGAAGCTGCTCGCCTTAGCGCTTCTTCCCGGCTTATTCGTCCTTTTATTTTGCACAGCCTGATGTCCCTCTCTTTGCAACAGCTTAAAAATAGAGCAGGGTCATGATGAATCGTTTCAGCGGCCCTTTCCACCTTTTTGATGTTTTCATCGTAAACGCCTCCTCCTATGAGTGGTTGTTGTTTTTACTACACGCCTTTATTTTTAATATATACAATAAAGTTTCTTTTGTGCAACTTTTGGGCAAGGGGGAAGAAACGCCTTCTCCTCCACTATGAAAAGCTTCTGCATCTCCTTTTTTTCCTCAATAAACAAAAAAAAAGCTTAACCCTGTCATGGATTAAGCCGTTGATTTTTTCATTAACATGCAAGTGACGACATAACTAGCTATGCTACAGCACAATTCGCAGCAAGGCGATAACCAGAACGCCCGCCAGCATTGACCACAGAGCACTCTTTGTTAGCCAAGCCGTCAGAACCGCAACGACGACCGCCGCATAGAACGCCCACTCGATCTGTCCAGCGGTTGTAGGGTGATAGACAATGGTTGGGGCAATCAAGGCAGCAAATACGCCGATCGGCATATAGCGAAATCCTCGCTCCACCGCCGGGGATACCTTCAGATAGCGGCTTAGCACCATACTCGGGTAACGAGTCAGGTATGTCGCCACAGCCGCAACGATAATAACAAGCAGCAGCTCCATCGAGATCATTTGGCGTACACCCCTACGAAAAATGCCGCTGCCGCACCAGCGAATACCGCCCCTGACGTACCGAGCCAGTGGTAAGCTGCAGCAGACACGACTAAGGCGAGAATTGCCGCAATGTATTGGCTCTTGGTTCGAAGCAGCACAACCAAAAGGCCGATAAAGGCAGCGGTAAAGGCAAAATCAAGTCCAAAGCGAGCCGGATCTGCAATAAACTCGCCAAGCTGATAGCCTGCGGCTGAACTTAAAGTCCACGATAGCAGCACCATCATGCCAGCACCTGCCAAATATCCGAGCCCAAGCCTGCTCCGCTCAGATTCTAATGTCCCTACACTATAGCTTTCGTCTGTAATCCCATGACTAAGCCATATTAGATGGCCGCGATGGCATGGGGCTAGATTTCTTCCTAGGGATAGTCCATAGATCAGATAGCGGGCATTGATTAAAAATGTGCTAATGGCAATTGCCCACAGTGTAGCATCCTGCTGCAAGAGCGACAAGATCGTAAACTGTCCTGCACCGGAAAATACGAAGAACGACATCAATACCGTTTCCAACATGGTAAAATGATTGGTGTTGTTCGCAAGCGCACCGAAGGCCAAGCCATACGTAAATACACTAAGGGCAAGCGGAAATACATCAACCGCTGCTCGCATAAACTCTTTCCCCAACCGGAGTTCTTTTGTTATTCTAGGTGATGCAATGCCTGCCATCTGCGACTTCTCCCTTATATGTTATATTAAATCCCAAAGAATAATATAGCATATTTTTAAGCAAGTTCAAGATCTATTTCGTGCAATTTTTAGTCAGAAATCATAATTATTGATTAACATTAAACACTTCGATCGTAACAGGAGGTTATTATGGAGAAAGATCTCATTTCAGACCGCATTGGTAAGCGTTTGCGGCACTATCGACAGCAGCTTAATCTTACCCTAGATGATCTTGCAGAGCTTACTGGAGTAAGCAAGCCGATGCTTAGCCAGATCGAGCGAGGCACCTCTAATCCAACGGTGGCTACGCTATGGAAGATTGCCTCTGGACTGCAAGTGCCGCTTACCGCATTTATTTTTGAGAACCCATCCTTAAAGGTGTTGAAGGCGGAGGATCAGCCGACTTTTCGAGAAGACCACAACCGCTTTGAAGCCCATAATACGTATGCAGCCCCTGGCATATCGCTTGAGACCTTTCGGGCGAATCTTCACCCTGGATGCTCCTATGCTTCCGAGCCTCATGGACTTGGCGTCATTGAATCCATTACCGTATTCAGCGGCAAGATGGAGCTTGAGGTCGGCCCTGAAACGTGTTTGCTGGAAAAAGGAGACTCTATATCCTTCTCTGCCGATACAGGACATCTTTATAAGAACCCGTTTGAAGAAATTTGCGAGATTGCGGTTTCCATCCTCTACACGAATGCCGCTACCTCCAAAAACGCGCTCTAGCCGCTATTTCCTCCTCTTTAGCGCGTCAAACGCGCTGAAACAGCAAAAAAAACAGGACAGGCTTCCGTAATCATACGGTTTGCCTGTCCTGCACGATAAGATATAACAGCTATGATCGCCAAGTCCATCAACTAACTCTTGCGAGCATCTTCACGAATTAGTGCTTACTCTTCCGTCGTCGAAGCCTGATCATTTGCCGGCTTGCGCGGTGTGCCTGTCAGCCCAACCGCCTCATCATAAGCATCGAAGATTTGTCTTGCAATCGGAGCAGCACTGAAGGAGCCGTAGCCGCCTTCTGGCACAACAACCGCGACAGCAAGCTTAGGATTCTCGGATGGCGCATAAGCGATAAACACCCCATTTTCTACAAGCTTGCCTGCTACACTTTGCTGCGAAGTACCTGTCTTCCGAGTGAAATTATAAGGGAAACCATCAAAGCCATGAGCCGTTACTTTGCTCATGCCTCGCTCCACCAAGTCCCAGTAAGCATCGTCAAAATGAATCTCGTTTAGCACTTCTGGCTTGTAATCCTGCACGACATTGCCATTTGCATCCACAATCTTGTCAACAAATTGCGGCTTCATGCGCTTGCCGTGACTCGCCAATGTCGCAGCGAACTGTGCAAGCTGAAGCGTAGTATACTTCCCAAGCTGGCCAAAGGAGGAATAAACGAGCGCGGACTGCGCATTGTTTGTCTCAGCTTCAACCAAGTAGTCCTTCTTCCCTTCAATCTCACGCGGCAGACCGCTTCCAGTCAGCACGCCAAGGCCGAATTGCTCCATATACTTATCCCATACCTCTACGCCGTTAATGTCCGGACGCGAGTACAGCCGCTTACCAATCATATCGACCATGAACGCATTGGAGGATACCCGGAGCGCTTCAGCCGCATCGATATAGCCATTGTACTTTCTGCTGGAGTTCCATACCTTCGTCTCATAGCCCTTGCGTCCAAATTCCGCATAGCCCTGATCAAAGTATGTCTCATGGAGTCCAAACAGCTTTTCCTGAAGACCAATAAGCACGCTTAACGGCTTCATCGTCGAACCAAGATAAACGAGGGAGCCTGGATGCTTGCTTCGTTCCTTGTCATCCTGATACGGAGCCGGCGCCTCTCGAATTGCACCATTTGTAATAAAGAGGGAGCTTTCCTTATAATCCGCTGAACTGATGGAGCCATTTTTCCACACATTCGGATCATAGTCCGGCATGCTCGCCATCGCTACTACTTTCCCCGTATCCACTTCCATTGCCACCGCATAGCCAGAGCGCGCGTTCGGTGCGTACTCCAAGGAGTTAGACGAAGTACGAAGCTTCTGCAGGTGATCCATTATCGCCTGCTCCGTCTTCTCCTGCACAGATTTGTGAATCGTCAGATACAGATCATTGCCTCGCTCCGGCTTCGTCACTTCAACTTGGCCGATGCTTCTGCCCGCGACATTGACTGGAACCTTCTTCGAGCCATTTTTACCGCGAAGCTGCTCCTGATACATCAGCTCAAGCCCATCCGCGCCTACTCCTTCTGTTTCCAGATAGCGCATTTCCTCTGGAAGCTCTTTTCGCCTGTCATAAAGATCCTTGTAGTAGTCCAAATTATTGCGTGCCCCGCTGAACTTGTTCAGATAACCGACCAGCTGCACCGCTACGTTGTCTTCGTCATAGTTGCGCACGCTGTCCTCAACAACCTCGAATGCCTTGAATTCAGGCTTATTTTCAAGGAAATACGCAATCTCCTTGTTGGAGAGCCCTGTCTTAATGAGACGCGGCGTCCAGCTGTAATTTTTACGAGCCGTAAGGTCCATCCGCTCTTCAATTTCCTTCGCGGTCAGCTGCTCCTCATTCGGGTCCCCGTAAGTCTTGAATATCTCCTCAAGCTTCTTTGCCATCTTCAAGGCTTCCTCACGGTTTTCATCCGTGGAGTAGTTTTTATCCATATTAAAATATAAGGACTGGGTGGAAGTCGAATAAGCAATTCTAGACTTCCCCGATGCATCATAGATCGTTCCGCGCATAGGCGCGATCGGATTATCTTTGTAGCTAAGTCGAAGCTCCGCATCCTTCATCGTTGGACCTTCAACAAACTGCAGAATAGCCAATCGAACAATGAGAACGGTAAAGACAACAAACGTAAAGAAGAAAAAGCCATTTAACCGAAATGAAAAATGGCGTCTCTTCGAAATTTCATTCTTCTGTGGATCATCGGAGTTCGAATGATTCAAAGCTGCTTCTTCCTTTCTTGCATTACATTCTTGAGACTTTCCTTTTACCTCAAGCCCTAGTTTAGCATAATCATAACGCAGGCTCAAAGGCATCTACAGCCATAATCCTAAGTGCCAGAAGCAGCTTGCTGATCGGGAATATGCGTCGATTCAAAATTAGGCGAATTGAACCAATCTCCAGTACTCGCCCATGTGGCATCAAGCGATATCCAGCCCTTGTCCTCCACAAGCACAGTATTCCATGCATGCGGACCATATCCGCCTTTGCCATCATAGCCAAGTCCAGTTACGACCCTTACCTCAAGGCCGACTGCTCGCGCCATCAGCGCGTACAAACGAGCATAATCGATGCACACGCCTTTTTTCGTCTCAAATGTATCCTGTGGAGTCTGCTCTTTCCATATCCTTTGTTCGATATATTGATTGGCTTTATTCCAATCATAGCTCACACGGCTCCCCACCCAATCATAGAGCTTGCGCGCTTTTTCCTCTTGGGTTGCAGCATCCTTTGTCACTTCCAAGGCGGCCTTCTCGATATCCTTAGGCAGCTGAATATCAATGACGTCATAGCGCTGCTGCATCAGCGCCGTAAGCTGATTCTTCACCTCCGCTGTAAACACAGGCAGATTGGCAGTCACCCAATCACCTGCGAAGGGTTCAACAGCCTGACCTGCAGCGAGCTGATAGGCGTTGGACTGCTGGATGTGACGGCTCACAGGCGAGCCTGGATTCAAGGTCACAAATCCAAACAACAGCACCACGAGCAGCAGGATGCGCACAGCGCCTGTAATCCCGCCTAGAAGGGCTCCAAGAAGACCGCTGCCAAAACGGGCTGCTGAAGATTGGCTGCCGTCAGCATTGCTAAGCGATCTTGCTCGCCCTTCATCGTTCGACCATAAGTAGAAAAGAGCTCCGACCAATCCGCCTGCCACAGATCGAATGACGAGATATAATAGCAGGAATAACGCGGCAAATCGCAGCAAGGCAAGATCTCGTAAGCTGATGACAGCGGTATAATAGATGTTTTCCCACCAGGCAAGCTCCTTGACAGGCACTTGAAGGTCAAGCTTCTTCAGCCAGTCTAAGACGATAGGAGAGAACGCCTGTGAGATCTGATACGCAACAAAGATGGAAAGCACCGTCAAAGCGACATCAATAATGGTAAAAAAGAGGTGCTGCATGGAACCCGTGCCGCCCCTCTTCATCCCTCTCCATATATTCACGATCAAAATAAGCAAAAAAAGGATCGTTACGACATTCGCTTGAATCATATCGTTCCACATGGCAATCACCGCTGCTTCGCAGTCTCCATAAATGCTTTGATCGTATCGTTGATCTCCCACTTGCCAAGGGATACACCGTTAAAGGCAACCTCAACCTTGCTGCTTCCTTCTGTTCCCTTCAGCTCAAGATTATCAGACTTAATCACAAAGCTGCCGTCAGCATTTCGTTCGTAGGTCGCTGTCTTCGCTTCATCTACCATCGCCTGCATCGCTTGATCCTTCAACTTTTGTACGGTCTCATCCTTGACAGTGGTAACCACTTGGTTAATGTCATTCCACGAAATGCCGCTGTAGACAGCCACAGCTGCGACAATAACAATGACAAGCGCCCATTTCACCATGGTCTTCACGACGTTGACGACAACGAGCAATATAATCAGTGCGATTAAAAAGATCAGCCAGTTCTGCTGAATAAATTCAAACAGCATATTCATATCCATAAGCCTCAAATCTCCCTTTCCATTAAGCATTCAGACGTATTATACAGCATTGACCAATCCATCGTAACCATACCATTCCATATTATAAAGGGTCTAAGTTCGTCCATCAAAGCGTACAAGTAATACCATAGCATATGTGGAGGTGACGATGTTGCGTTCCGTCGTTTGGCTTTACTTATTTTTGTTCATCGCATTCTTTGATCTACATGCCCAGTATCCCATTCTGACTCCTTTCGCCGTATCACTGGGAGCAGCCCCCTCTTTTATTGGACTGATGATGGGCATATACTCCTTCACCCATTTACCAGGCAATCTTATTGCGGGCCACAGCATTGATCGCTTCGGCAGCCGAATCTTCATTATTATCAGCTTAATTGGAGCCGGGATTCTGATGATCTTCCAGGCACATGTCACGAATCCATGGCAGCTCTTGGTTGTTCGTTCCATTAGCGGCTTTGTGCTTGCATTTCTTTCGCCTGCTTGTCTTGCTCTGCTCGCCAGGTATGCCAAGTCCCAGGTCGAGCAAGGCAAGCTCATGGCAGGCAACGGTCTTATCCATACGCTTGCTTCTGTCGTATCTCCCGCTGCTGGGGCTTATCTTGTGTCCCAAATTGGGTTTACGATGGCCTTTCAGGCGCTTGGCATCGGCTTAATCTTCATCGGGTTTTTAGCCATATTCATGATCAAGCAGCCTGAGCAGCATCCATCCGCTCATCATGAACAAGAACAAGCGTTAACGGAGCCTGACAAGCTGGCACCAGTGGTCAAGAAACCACAAGTACCGTGGAGCTTCTATGTGCTTCCATTAGCCATATCCTGTTCGCAAGGCATCCTATTCTTTGAACTTCCCTTCATCGGCAACCAGCTTCAAAGCGTCATGGATACCGGAATTTTATTTACGGCAGTAAGCTTAGGCGCATTATGCACCTTGAGCATGCTCTTTCTAAACGATTACCCTGCATACGCTAGAACGTGGATCGGGACCTTTATTTTATCGCTCCTCTTTTTCCTAATCGCCGTGCATTGGCCTGTTCCGCTTATTGTCACACTCTTTATGATCGGCATGGTAAAAGGCGTCATATTGCCAGCCCTATCTGCCCATCTACTAATCTTAAGCGGGGGCGTAAAGTATGGACGCATCTTCTCCTACCTGTCCATTGCTTCATCCATCGGCTCGTTTGCCGGCCCGTTGCTGGCAGGGCAGCTAAGAGCCTATGTCTCGCCGTTCTTTATCGCTTTTTTGGTGCTCATTCTTGCCGTTACTTTTATCCCTGCTCGCAAAGCCATTCTGCCGCCATCCCTTCGCACTCCCACGATACCCAATACGAAGGCGTCATAAGAAGACCAGCCAAATCACTGAGCATACATAGGGTTCACAGTTGACCAATAAACAGGCGTTTACCTAAGTTTGGACGCATTGGGTATACGCACAGTACGATTCCCCCAGAGCCACATAGAATACATTGTGTCTCACGACTTAGAGATTTGAAAGAGGGGTGAATTGAATGTCACATTGTGTTGATCCTTGCGCAGGCGGCGGTCCTGGCTACGGTGGATTTGGCCTCTGGACGACTACTGGAACAATTCTTGTTCTTTATATCCTTTTGGTCATTATCTTGCGTGCCGGATTGTTCTAATATGTCATCTCGCTCTCTCCTCATACGGCTTGCTGTTAACAGCAAGCCGTTCGTTTTTTGTGAGAGGTCGAGACAAGATTCAATTCTGCTGCTTGTGGTACACTAACATAAAGAAATCGTCTAAAGCTTGAGGTGAGCCTATGGATATCGTCATCATCGTGGAAGGAAAAAATGACCGCAGCCGCTTGCGAAGGCTTGTTGATGATCGCGTCTTGATCCTGTGTACATATGGAACGCTTAACACCACTAAGACAGAAGCCTTGCTCAAGCAAGCAGGAGATCGTACCGTGTATTTGTTCATGGATAACGATCCATCCGGCAAACGCATCCGCGGCGTGCTTCGTGATACCTTCCCTGACGCTGAACATATCTATACCCGAAGAGGTTACGCGGGTGTAGAAGGTACTCCTGAGGAGTATATGATACAGCAGCTAGAAAAAGCGGGGCTGGAGGAATACATCGTGTATCCGGATCCAACCCCGCTTGCTTGATTATATGCATGCGCATTATTTAAGGAGGGACATGACGCCATCAGCAATCGTCTCAGCCGTAATCTCTAGATCATTAGCATTATAGTACTTGCGTACACGACCTTCTTGATCGACTAAGGTCACCAAATTCGTGTGAGAGAAATTGCCGTCGTTGTCCTTCATCACAGCAGAGCCGAATCCCTTCATCAGCTCTGCTGTTTGTTGTTCATCGCCTCGCAAGAAGTACCAGCCGCTCAGATCAGCCTTGTTCATCTCCGTTGCCCAAGTCATCAGCCTTTCCTTTGTATCGCGAAGTGGATCAAAGGTGACCGAGATGAGGTTGGCCTCTGTGCCAAAGACTCCTTTCTCCTTCAACAGATCCTGCACTTCATTCAACATGTAGGTTGTCGGCGGACAAACATCGGTACAATGTGAAAAAAAGAAATAAAACAAGCGAACCTTACCGTTCGTACCGGCAAGCGTTACCGTGCTTCCATCCACATTCTCCATCGAAAAGGCGGGAGCATTCCGTTCAATCGGCAGCTCCTGCTTCTTCGGCCAATACATCCAAGTGGCCGCAATGGCAAATATGAGAACAAGCACAAATAAAAAGATCTGCAGTGAATATCGCTTGGCAAATGAAACCATGAAACATTCTCCCCCCGTCGATCCTGTTATCCGCTAATCGTGTTCACCACAAGCACAATAACATGAAGCATTAGAACATTTACAGACATAATGAAGTTTTTCTTCGCCCATTTCTCATCGTCTTTTGCCCAGAAGCCCTCAATGCAAATATAGAGCCATCCGGCGTTAATAACCGTTCCAAGGACCCCATAGATCAAGCCCGTATAGTTGTAAGCATAGAACAACCATGGCAGTGGCAGCATCAGCAGCACATAAGGGATCATCTGCCACTTCGTACGCTTGATTCCCTTAACGACTGGAAGCAGCGGATAGCCTGCTGCACGATATTCCTCCACTCGACGAATGCCGAGCGCCCAGAAGTGTGGCGGCTGCCACAGGAATAACAGAGCAAACAACAGCCATGCTGCAAGATCAACCTGCCCGGTCACGGCTACATAGCCGATAACTGGCGGCATCGCTCCAGAGATAGCGCCAACGGATGTGCTCCAAGTCGAGGTCCGCTTCAGCCACAGCGTGTATACGACAACGTACACAAACATGCCGACAAGCCCAAATATTCCGGCCAGCGTATTCACCAAAAAGAACAGGACCAGCGTTCCAAGAGCGCCGAGAGCGATCGCGTAGCCTAATACCGTCGAAGGCTTCAATCGCCCAGTTGGCAGCGCTCGATTACGCGTTCTTTCCATCTTCATATCAAAGTCGCGATCAAAGTAGTTATTGAAAACGCATGAAGAAGCCATCACTAGCGTTGTGCCCAGCAGCACCCACAGCAGGTTGAGCCAAGGGATATCCCAGCGGGCAGCCACCCAGAATCCGGCAAACGTTGCCATTAGATTCGAGCGAATGATGCCTGGCTTCGTTAATTGAATAAACTCTTTCCATAATCCGAAACGTATTGGTCCTGGTGTCAACACGGAATCGGAAGAGGTCCGATAAGTTACTGATTTGTCCACTAGCACCGTGCCCCCTTGTTGTTTCACACAGAGAAGTAGAAAGTAACGATATTACGCTCTAACTTCCCAGCAAACCCATCATAGCAAATATCATCAAGCTGTGACAATCTCCACAGCAATCGTTCATCAATTTGACAATTAGATGACTATTTTTTATGAACGATTAACCATGAGAGGATTATTTTGATTCAAATTCCCATATATGAAGCTTGGTTCGCCCGCCTGGAATGCAGTCTGTAACCTCATCCCAATCACTCTCTTCGTTAAGACGAATACGCTTCATTGTGACATAGTCCTCCGGAGTCGTACCCATATATTGCTCAACAAATACATTAGGCTGATCGGTTCCTTCATATAAGACTACATTCGAATAGGAAGCAAGCTTCGCCTGGATTAATCGCAAGTATTTCTCTCTTTGCGCTGGATCAATCCGATACTCTACAAATATAATTCGACTCATATCTAATCCTTTCCTCAACCTTTGACTTGTAAGTCATTTCACTTTATTCCCACCGTCTCGGCTGTTCGACCATGGTGCTTTCAGGGAGTGGGTCTAGCTGCAAGAGAACGATCTGCTCCAGTCCTCTATACATTCTTTCCGAAAGATGGAAATCGTGGTACAGTGTAATTATACAGGGAAGCGTGCAACTTCCCAAGGTCTAACTTCGTCATAATGTTACATTTTTTTCCTCAACACAGCAAAAGGCCGCCCCGCGCGCTTGGGACGACCTTTGAAATACCTTTTAACAACGAGAGCTTCAAGTATGGATGACTTGGCTAAGCGCCGATTAACGGTTGTAGCCAGACAACGTTTGTTGTGCTTGCTGCACCAAACGCTTCGTCATGTAACCACCGATGGAACCCGTGTCACGGGAAGTGTAGTTACCATAGTATCCATCTTGCGGAATTGGAATGCCCAATTCGTTTGCAATTTCATATTTCATTTGTTGAAGAGCTGCAGTAGCTTGAGGAACGACCAAATTGTTTGTGCGAGATTGATTGTTTGTCATGATAATAAAATCTCCTTTCAAGCTGGTGCTATGAGTAGTTGCAAGCTTGCAAACTTATTTTATCCGTTGAGTGGATTGTTATTCACGCACCCACATCATTTTTGTACTTCATATGAAAAGGAGAGATTCCCGTGAGCAAAGGTCTGTCATTATGGTTCGCCTGCTCCTCTGTTGCCCTTCTAATGGTTACTGCGATATCCATGAGCTATTCTGCTTGGCTTGCAATCTTGTTTGGCATCTTGTCGATTCTCAATATGGGGGCTGGTTTTATTGTAAAGGCAAGACGAAGAAGAGCTGAGGGAGGGTCCGCAGCCAGTTCGGCCTCTTCTTAACCGCATTCCGCATAAATCATAAGCAAAAGAGCAGGATGCAGTCCTCTAACATCCAAATGAGGGCTTTCATCCTGCTCTTTATTTTGTTCGTTTATGGCTAATTAATGAAGCTTTGGCTTGCTATATATCCTATCATCGCATTAGCGCGGCAATACAAATCCCATACGCTTCTTCACTTCGTCCATTGTCTTCTCCGCAACTTCTTGAGCACGCTCTGCCCCAGAGTGAAGGACATCATAGAGCTCGCCAGACTTGCGAACCTCATGATAGCGAGCTTGAAGCGGCTCAATCATCGAAGCAACAGCCTCACCCAGCTCCTTTTTGAATGGACCGTACATTTGGCCTTCATACTTCGCTTCGATCTCCGCAATCGACATATTCGCCACATGAGCATAAATGCCAATCAAGTTACTGATCTCAGGCTTATTCTGCGGATCATATTTGACAAGCGCCTCAGAATCCGTCTTGGCACGGCTGATCTTCTTCTTAATGGCGGCAGGATCATCAAGCAGTGTAATAAAGCTGCCAGGGTTCGGATTGCTCTTGCTCATCTTCTTCGAAGCATCATCAAGAGACATAATCCGAGCGCCTACCTCAGGAATATAAGGCTCTGGCACATGGAAGAATTCACCGAAGCGATGATTAAATCGGCCCGCAATATCACGTGTTAATTCCAAATGCTGCTTCTGATCGTCCCCGACTGGAACGAGATCCGCATTGTACAGCAAAATATCAGCAGCCATCAGGGATGGATACACAAACAATCCAGCGCCTACAGAATCCTTGCCTGCCGCCTTATCCTTGAACTGCGTCATCCGTTCAAGCTCACCCATATTGGTAAGCGTCGTCAGCAGCCATCCTAGCTCAGCGTGCTGAGGGACATGGGATTGCAGGAAGATTGCCGCCTTCGTTGGATCGATGCCTGCCGCAATGTAGAGTGCCGCTACTTGTTCACTTTGCTCACGAAGCATAGCTGGCTCCTGAGGAACTGTAATTGCATGAAGATCGACGACCATAAAGAAGCATTCATGATCCTCTTGCAGCTTCACAAAATTTTTCATAGCGCCAATATAATTTCCAATTGTCAGCTGCCCGCTTGGCTGAATACCAGATAATACACGTTTCACGTGCCATCACTCCTCTTGTTATTTATCCTTGTCTTGCATGGATCGATTATTTAATGCAAACAAAAAAAGGCCTCCCATCCCTGGAAAGGGACGAAAGACCGTGGTGCCACCCTAATTCGCTTATGCCTGAACTGCATAAGCCTTGAACTCCGATAACGCCGAGTCAGCGGCTGGGCATTGAATCTTAAGATACCGACCTTTGCTGATCTTAAGATGGTTCCTCCCAGCACTCCGAGGTCCATTCAGCTATTCCACAGCACCGATTTCCACCAGCCATCGGCTCTCTGTTGCTGCGGGCAACAACCTACTTATCCTCATCATGGATTTATTCCACAGGTGAATCGTACGCTTCACCATGAAGTTACCCTATACAATAATGATAATCCATTCATTTGTCAATTCTTAAGACCAAAAAATGGTCATGGCCTGCAGGTGAAGCCAAGATGATCCTTTCCTCCTTAGCCGCTCACTGTGTCGATGTTAACTTTTCCAACGATTATCGTTGTGATAACCTAGTGATGTCAGCATCTGCTGCACATGATGGAGAGATCAACATAAGGATTGCGAGGAGAAGATACCATGCATCAGATAACAAGAGGGCAATGGAATGGATATGAGACACTGATTCTTCATAGCGACACACTGGAGGCAACATTGCTGCCAGCGCTTGGCTGCAACGTCATTCGACTTTGGGACAAAAAGGCGGAACGAGATGTGCTTCGCACACCCGCTGAGAGCGATCTTGATTACTATATGACCAAGCCCTATCACTTTGGCATTCCAATGCTTATGCCTCCTGGCCGAATTCGCCGGGGACGCTTTAGCTATGCAGGAGTAGATTATCAATTTGATCAAAACACGGCAAATGACAATCATATTCATGGGCTTCATCGATTGCAGGCATGGACGGTGGCAAATGAATCTGTTCAAGATGAAATATGCTCCGTTACTTGCACTCTTCTTACTGCTGAAGATAATAATTGGACGAGACAATATCCAACGCCATTAGAGCTTGCCATGACGCTTGAGCTCTCACAAGGGAAATTGACACAGAAGCTCGTCATACAGAACCTCAGCGATACGAATGCTCCATTTGGCTTTGGAACCCATACTTGGTTCAACATTGATGGCGAGCCTGATCGCTGGAACTTGAAGGTGCCTGTTACCGGCATCTATGAATTGGACGAGGAACTCATCATGACAGGACGCACTGAACCTCTTCAAGCATTCGATGCCTTGAATCATGGCCTGAAGCTTACGGGAACCAACTTCGATACTGTATTCAGCATTGGGGAGCACAAGCCTGAAGCCTGGCTGACTCGTGATGATGGATATCGCATTCGCTATGCAGGCAATGAGCCGTTCTTTAAGCATTGGGTCTTATATACACGCGGCGAAGCTGATGAGATCATTTGCATAGAACCGTATACTTGGCTTCCAGATGCCCCTAACCTTCCTTTTGATCAAGAAACAACGGGTTTGATCGAGCTTAAGCCTAATGAGCCTGTCGAGCTGATTTTGGATCTAGATATAATCAACCCATAAAGAGTAAGTAAGTTGTATGCCAGCATAAGTTCTATGGGAAAGAAATAATGCCAAGACACAGAATGGTCGTGTCTTGGCATTATTTACATCTCTAGCACTATGAATCATTTGAATATTAACTTCTTTATTTCTCATAATAACATTCACAAGGAGGTGATCCACATGGCAGTTCAACAATCCGGCCGCTCAAACAACCTGGTTGTACCTCAAGCTACTGCAGCTCTTCAACAAATGAAGATGGAGATTGCAAACGAGCTTGGCATCCCAGTTCCGCAAGATGGCTACTATGGCAACTATACAACTCGTGATACAGGCTCCATCGGAGGCTACATGACGAAACGTCTTGTTCAAATGGCTGAGCAGCAGCTTCAAGGCCGCTCCGTACGTTAATTCATTCTTGTTTACACCCCATATACTTAACTACGATTATCGAGCTTTCAACGCCAAGTTGAGAGCTCATTTTACGTGATCTCCTTTTGTTCGATATCTTTCGCCATCATTCTTACCATCTGGGTACTTTTTCATAGACTGCTTGATTAACCCAATGCTATAATAAGCCTAGTTTTGGATACTATTGGTGAAGGAGCGGTCAACTTGAATAGGTTATCAGCACTAAGCTTTAGACAGAAGCTATTATTGGGTTGTTACAGTATTCTGGGACTATTCTCCCTTTGCATGTTGATTCTTCTCCTGCTTGATGCCTCTCTTCTTGTCGGGTTGATCGCCGTTGTGATTCTCCTGGCAGCGAGCTATCCGATCCTGAATATGATTGATCGTTCACTTAGTGCTCCGATCAAGGAAATATCCTATTCAGCGATTCAGGTCGCTAAAGGCGACTTCTCGCAGAAGCTTCAAGTCAATGCCGACGATGTGGTTGGCGATCTAGGCCACACCTTCAACCGCATGGTTGAACAGCTGCGCCAGATTCTTCAGCAGACGACAGATCTGTCTAAGCATGTCTCCGATTCAGGAAGAGACATGTACTTGAAGAATCAGAACATGAAGCTCGTCATGGAGCAGGTGGCAGCCTCCTCTAATGAGCTTGCAGTCGGATCTTCCGAGATCTCAGAGGATATTGCGGGAATGACGGAATCGATGAAGGAGATTGAGGACAGAGTCGCGTCGTATGCTCATTCCACCAAAGAAATGAATGAGCGCGGCATTCAGACACTAGCGCTGGTTCACAAGGGCCGTTCGGCCATTGATACGCAGACTGAAGGGATGAAGCGCAACGTGGAAGCTACCGAGCAAGTAGCGGAGACGATCAGCGAGCTCGCCCGCCAAGCCAACGGCATCTCGAAGATTACTCGCAGCATCTCCGAGATCGCTGAGCAGACGAATCTGCTGTCGCTTAACGCCTCCATCGAAGCTGCGCGTGCTGGGGAGCATGGACTCGGCTTTGCCATCGTAGCTCAAGAGGTGCGTAAGCTCGCGGAAGAATCCTCTTCGATGACGAAGGAAGTCTTCACGCTTGTTAAAGGCATTGAACAAGGTATTCAACAAGCGCTTGTACACATTAAGAAGAACGAAGATGTCGTGTATACGCAAACCACCATGATTCAAGAAACGGAACGCATCTTCAAGGATATTGTGGGAAGCGTTCAATTTATTACTGATCAAATCACGAACTTTGCAAACGAAAGCGATCTCATGCTGGAGCATGCGCGCAACATCTCAGGCTCGATCGAGAACATCTCTGCCATTACGGAGGAGTCAGCTGCTGGAACGGAGCAGGTCTCTGCATCGATGAATGAACAGATTCATTCCGTACAGAGCATGCTGGAGTCTACTGAAGAGCTTCAGCAGAAGGTGCTTCAGCTGCAACGCATCATTCAAGTATTCAAGTTATAGGATTCAACATGACATACACCAACAAGGGCCGTCATCAGTCAGCATATGCTGACTGATGAACGGCCCTTTAAGCTAACTGCTGAACAATAACTCGCAGCTAGCTGCAAGCCGAATATCCTGGCCGCAATAAGCTCCAAAAGCTCACACCTATATTTGCATACAGCTTCACTGTGTTCCATTTCCTTGGTGCTTGCTCAGCAAGCTGTATTCACCATTCACTACGTTTCCATTGATTTGTGTTTGTTCTGCATACGGGGTTTACTGCGTCTCGATTCCTTGATGCTTGCGATACGCCGTAGGCGACATCTTCATATGCTCCTGAAACACGCGTACGAACGTGGAATACGACTTGAAGCCAGCCTCATAAGCAATATCTGTAATCTTCATATCCGTAGCAAGCAGAAGGTTAACCGCATGTGCGATCCGTATCCGCTCCAAGAAGGAGTTGAAATTCTCCCCGATCATCTGCTTAAAGGCAGAACTCACATAAGAGGGACTGTAGTTGAACTGCTGAGCAAGCGATTCTAGACCTATGTCCTCTTTAAAGTTCTGATATACATATTGAATGACCTGCCACATTCCGCCTCTGCCTTGAACCAATCGTTTATCCCTCGCAGGCTCTAACGCCCGCTGCCGATATCGGTCAAAGACGATAAACAGCTGGATCAGCTTCGCAAGAAACATCATGCGGTACCATGGCCCTTCCTCCAGCACTTCAGCATGCATCTCCTGAAGCAAATGCATCATCGCCGCAGCAGCCTCTTCATCCAGCCTATAAGTGGACATCGCATCATTCTCTGCATCTCTTAGCAGGCGATGCAGAGAATAAAGCGAATCCTCCGGCCCGAAAAATCCTTTCAACCCAATCGCGCCAACATACAAATGCAATTCTTCCCCAGGCTCCACCCTGATCTCATGCACCTGATGCGGAAACAATAACGTAAACGTCCCAGGCACCAGTTCGCGGGCTACCCCATTCACCAGCTCGGTTCCCCTTCCTCGAAAGGCATAGGTATACTCAATAAAATGGTGGACATGCGCGGGCACAGACGAAGGCAGCTGATGGATTTTTAGCGTAAATGGAAAATCACCATATATTTCATCATCGCCATGAAGGTTATTTGGAAACATGACTATCCCTCTTTCCTGCCAAGCTAAAGATCTCTCAGCTGCTATTGTATCATTAAACATGAGATGTTTTATAAATTTATGATAGGTTGAAATGAGCCGATCCTTTTACAATAAAGAATAAGTACGGCAAGCTTCAATCATGATAAATTAAAGGATCATTACGACGACCTTAAAGGAGAGAATCCTCATGTCACTGTTACAATATGTCAACCCTTTGCAGGGTACAGAATCCGTATATCAGCGTTCCCACGGCAATTCCTTGCCGCTCGTTGCCCTTCCATTTGCGATGGCCTCCTTCGCTCCGCAAACGAATGAAGCTGGCGGCGGCTGGTGGTTCCATCCAAGCCACACTCGCTTTGAAGGGGTGCGCTTGACTCACCAGCCGTCCCCTTGGATCGGTGACTATGGGCATCTAACATTGCTCCCACAGACAGGCCCGCTGAAGCTGTCTGCTCATGATCGCTCGACTTCATTCCGCAAGCAGGATATGAGCGTAGCACCGGACTATTTCAAGATCTACATGAGACGCTATATGAGCACGCTGGAGCTTGCGCCAACAACAAGAGGCGCGAGCATGCGCGTCGCCTTTGATACCAAGCAAGGCCCGGCACGCTTTATTTTGTCCGCGTTCCCGCGTGAATCTTCTGTCACAATCAACCCAGAGCAGCGCACCCTTGTGGGCTGGACGAAGGCTCATGCTGGCGGCGTGCAAGACAACTACCGCATGCACTTTGTGCTCACTTTCGACTGCGACATTATTGCAGAGGATAGCGGACTGTCCGATGAGCACATGAAGCCAATCAAGAGCTTGTCTCATACCGGCGAGAGAATTGGCGGATATGTAGGACTTAAGCTGCCTGAAGACGGTATCGTGAACGTCAACATCGCGACTTCCTTCATCAGTGAAGAACAAGCTTGGACCAACCTGAACCGCGAAATTGGCGGACAATCCTTCGAGGACATCCGCGCGCTTGCCGCGAAGACTTGGGAGAAGCAGCTCGGCACGATTGAGGTCGAAAGCGACAACCAAGAGCAGCTTGCTACATTCTATACATGCTTGTATCGCACTTGCTTGTTCCCACATGCCATTCATGAGTATGATGAACAAAACAAGCAAGTTCACTACAGCCCTTATAACGGCAAGATTGAAGACGGTCCGTTGTTTGCCGATATTGGCTTCTGGGATACGTATCGAACTTCATTCCCGCTCTACAACTTGCTCTTCCCTAGCCGCATGAATGAATTCCTGCAAGGCTTTGTGAATGCCTACAAAGAGACTGGCTGGATGCCTAAATGGATGTCTCCTGGTGAGCGCAGCATGATGCCAGGCACCTTAATCGACGTTACATTCGCGGACGCGGTTGTAAAAGGCATCACAGATTTCGAGCTGGAGACGGCCTATGAGGGATTGTTCAAGCATGCGACAACGCCAGCAGAAGATCCGCATTATGGACGCAAAGGAACAGCAGATTATTTGAAGTACGGATATTTGCCTGCTGATCTATATACGCATGAAAGTGTGTGCAATGCGCTTGACTACATCTACGGCGACTTCTGTATCGCTCAGATTGCCAAGCAGCTAGGCCGTGAAGAAGACCATAAGATGCTCATGGAGCGTGCGAAAAACTACAACAAGCTCTATGACCCAAGCATCGGCTTCATGCGCGGCGTATTGTCTGACGGAAGCTGGCTGTCTCCATTCGACCAGCACGAATGGGGTGGTGCTTACTGCGAAGGCGGACCATGGCAGAGCAGTTGGGCTGTACAGCATGACTTCCTCGGCCTTGCGGACCTAATGGGCGGTCGTGAAGGGTTCAAGGAGCGTCTTGACGCATTGTTTGCAGAGGCGCCTTTGTTCAAGGTTGGCTCCTACGGCTTCGAGATTCATGAGATGTCGGAGATGGCGCTTGTTGACTTCGGCCAATTCGCTATCAGCAATCAGCCAAGCTTCCATATTCCATATATTTATACGGCATTGGGTTACCCAGCACTTACCCAATACTGGGTTCGCAAGACGATGGATGAACTGTTCAGCGCGAATCCAGATGGATATCCTGGGGATGAGGACAACGGCAGCTTAGCAGCATGGTACGTATTCGGTGCTATGGGCTTGTATCCGCTAAGCCCAGGTGTTCCACAATATGTGGTTGGTTCTCCATTGTTCAAGCGCATGACGCTTCATCTAGAGAACGGCAAGGATATCGTGATCGAAGCCAACCATGAGACGGAAGGTTCCACATACGTATCTGGCATCCAATATAACAATGCTGAGATGAGCAAGCTGTATGTGACTCATGAAGAGCTCGCTAACGGCGCAACGCTGCAATTCCAGTTGACTGAGACGCCGCAAGAGATCAGCTACAGCGAAGCTGACCTGCCTTACGCTATGTCTAGAGCGTAAAAAGGTGGAACAAGGCTCTGTATATCGAGCTTGATGGAACTTCATTAACTGCATTCTTTTCCATCAAGTGAAAACAGTGTGCGATGAACCGCCCGCCTCATTGCAGAACAATAGTCTTATTCGACTACAAAAAAGCAACCATCCTTTGAAGCATCACTAAATATGCAACTTTAAAAGGCCGCAAGCCTGCATCGTCTCAAGACGAGCAAGGCTTGCGGCCTTTGTTATCGAGCCGTGCTGATGTTAGAATGCATCAAGCGCCTGCTCCGTTATTTTTATAAATACTCGGCATCACTGCCTAGCTTTATTTGTTTGTCATCTCAAGGAACAACTCCACATCTTTCACCGTTACATCAATTGCACGCTGCCAGAAGTCAGGCTTCGTAAGATCCTCTCCAAGATGCTTCATCGCGAGCTCCTCGACCGTCATGCTGGCCGTATCGCGAAGCAAAGCGTCGTATCGGTCCGCAAACGTAGGACCCTCTTCCTGCGCACGCGCATATATGCCTGTGCTGAACAGGTACCCGAAGGTGTACGGGAAGTTATAGAACGGCGTATCCGTAATGTAGAAATGAAGCTTCGAAGCCCAGAAGTGCGGATGATAAGAATCAAGCGCGCCGCAGTAAGCTTCCTCTTGTGCTTCCACCATCAACTTATTCAATTGCTCAGGGGAAACGATTCCTTGCTTTCTCGCCTCATAGAAGCGAGTCTCGAACAAGAAGCGTGCATGAATGTTCATATAGAAGGCGATAGAGCGAGAGATCTTGTCTTCAAGCAAAGCAAGCTTCTCTTCCTCATTGCTTGCTTCCTTCACCGCAGAGTCCGATACGATCATCTCGGCAAAGGTAGATGCGGTCTCGGCAACGTTCATCGCATAGCCTTGGGCCATTGCTGGAAGTCCATCCATAACACGCTGATGGTATCCGTGTCCAAGCTCATGCGCAAGCGTTGATACATTAGAAGGCGTGCCCGCATAGGTCATAAAGATCCGTGTTTGTTCACTAACCGGGAAGGACGTACAGAATCCGCCTGGACGTTTGCCAGCGCGATCTTCAGCCTCTATCCAGTTATGGTCGAAGGCGCGAACGGCAAAGTCCGCCATGCGCTCGCTGAACTTGCGGAACTGAGCCACAATCGTCTCAGCACCTTCGTCGTAGGAGATCGTCGTCTGCTGGCTGCCAAGCGGCGCTTCCACGTCACACCATGACAGCTTAGAAACGCCAAGCAGCTTCGCTTTGCGGTTCAGATATTCCACAAACTTAGGCTTGTTCTTAACAATGGTGTCCCACATCGTATCCAATGTTTCTTTAGTCATCCGATTGATCTTCAACGGTTCCTTATGGATATAATCCCATCCGCGCTGCTCATACAGTTTGAGACGGAAGCCTCCCAAGTGGTTCAGCGCCTCACTGCAAAAGTCTTCTTTGTCCGTCCAGGCTTGCTCCCAGCGTTCGAACATCTGCTCGCGAACCTCACGGCTTGGGTGTGACAGTTTGTTATGGGCTTGGCCTGCAGACAGCTCCTGCACCTGACCATTCTCCTCATATGGCACACGCACATGTGAGACCGTCGTATTATACAGATCGCCCCAGCCATGGTATCCATCTGCAGACAAGGCTGCAACCAAGGCTTCTTGCTCCGGAGGAAGCTTCTCCCGGGCCCATTCCCGACGCTCATTCAGGTTGAAGGCAACCTTCGCCATCTCTTCATGAGCCAGAAGCTGATTCCACTGCTCTTGAGTGAGCTTTGCCAGCACTTCATCTACACGCGTGCCCAAGGCAGAAAACTTGGAGCTGATTGCACGACTTTTGCCGCTAAGTTGTGTCGCTGCTTTATCCTTCGTATTTTGAGCGGTTAGGCATCCGATGAATGCTCTCGCTTCACGAAGACGCTTTGTCACTTCTTGCAGCTCTACGATAAGCGCTGAGAAGGATGGAATGTCCAAGCTGGAAGTGTCCTCTGATACGCGAATCAGCGTCTCATTCATCGCTTGAATGTCCTGCTCTACTTGAGCCAAGGAAGCCTTCAAGGCATCTGAAGAGGAGCCGCCAGGAAAGATATTTTCCAAATCCCAAGTCATTTGAAGCGGTTTGTTCACATCTAACACCCTTTCCGGTCTATAATATGTATGATTTACAGCCTGCTGCATCTTATTTGTCATTTCAGATCGCAGCGTGTATAACTAAATTATACCGACAATATGGATTAATTAACAGGAGGTTAAATATTTAAATATGAAACCATTACAGATTTCTGCCGATACAGCTGTGAAATTGTCCCAAGCTCTTGGTGTTCCTGTCGAGCATCTGATGCACATGCCGCAGCATATTTTATTAGCAAAACTTGCTGAGCTAGCCAAGTCAGCAGCAGAAGATGAACATAAGAACACGGATGCTCTGAATTCATCCTCTGCTTCCCAATCTGAAGATTCGGAGTCTGAAGAAGCATGATTCCATTTGAAAATACAATCCCTTACGATGAGATGATGGGAGATCTCTACGTTGAGGATTGTCCCTTCTGCCAGGCCCATCACGTTCGCTTGCCCATCAAGCCTAAGGAGCGCCCGCTGATTCATGATGGAAAGAAGCGCCTGCTCGTGTTTCCCTGCTGCAATCACCGTGTGACAATTGTTGATTGTGATTCTGATTATTTGCTAGCTGACACCCCTGTCCGTTCCAAATAATTGTGCATTAGCTAACACGAAAGCCCCTGCCTTCAACAGAAGGGAGGGGCTTAAGATTATGTCCTTCAAATAAATCAGTTCAGATATGGTTCAAGTACAACTTGAACCATTATTCAAATAACATGAAATAACGTCAACTGACGTTAAATGGTAAACTTTTTTTCCTCGAACATTTCATCTGGAACCTCAAGCTTGAGCTTATGCATCTGTTCGCGCATCTCGGCCCACTGCTCTCTTGCTGCGCGAATCATCGCAGCATCCATGATGCGCTTGTCATGAATGAGCCTTGAGAAATGCATGGCCGCTTCATTGAATTCGCCTAATCGGCGATGAAGCTCACCCATCATATAGATCAGGCGGGCATCATTCACGTCACTGCCTGCATCGCGTTCATAGACCTCCCGATAAGCATCAAGCGCAAAGCGCATATACCGCTCTTCCTGCTGCTGATTGCCTTGGTAGCGGTATAACCAAGCCATATGATGCAATAAGCCTGCAATAATCCGGCTGTTCTCATTCACGGTTTGCGCAGTCAGAAGCGCAAGCTTGTAAGTCTCAATTGCCTGCGCAAGCGTTCGCTCCCCACCATAATCACGTGACGAAAAATGCGCGGATACTTGAGCATTGAATTGGGCCACATCCTGCTCTGTCCATGTCTTCTTCGCATGCTCTGTAGTCGCACAGCCGCAGCGATCACATACTTGTACGACATAATAATCCGGGTTCAACGCCTCTTGCTTGTAGTGCGGGCAGAAGTCACTATCCATGCGCTCAACCTGCTTGAATTTCGGTCGAATACGCGATGTTTTGAAATCATGCTGACAAGCTGGACAATGTGCCGTTAATTGATATAAAGGTTCCACTTCCATTACGATGAATCCCCCTTAGTCAGATCGATGATGAGTTCTTGTTGTTCGTGTCTATGATGTCATATCTCTGTGCTTAACGCTTCGGGATGATCTGAACATCAGGTAGAAGGTGAATTGACAAAATGATGGGCAGGACCGGACAACCGCGCCAGAACTGCGGCGCTTAGCTCCTCACTCACATTAACTTCCTTAAGCGCTTCCCGCATGCAGGACAGCCAAGCCTCAGCGCGCTCTGGTGTAATCTCAAAGGGCAGATGTCTCGCTCTCATCATGGGATGCCCATACTGATCCGAGTACAGCATTGGACCACCAAAAAACTGAGTTAAAAATAAGCGCTGCTTCTCCATCACAGGCAAGATATTGTCTGGGAACAACGGGCCAATCAGCGGATGAGCCTGTACCTTAGGGTAGAAGGCTTCAACAATGCGGCGAATGGCATCTTCACCGCCGAGCAACTCATATAGAGTTTGATGATATCGTTCCATAGGTATACTCCTAGATCATTATAATAATCACTGTCTCTTCTATTATATCAGATAATTACCAGCGGCTTACAACAAAAAAGGCGCTGAATATTCAGCACCATGACTTAAGCAGCTTGGCTATTAAGATTCCCATTCTTCCGGTGGACCCATTAATGACTCTCGAATGACATAAACGAAAGCACAAACAAGGATGCCAGCAATAATACTCATCCGTATCACCCCTAGTTACAGTTACAACGTTTATCTCTGTATATATAATTTTATCATAAGCATCGGCTAAATCCTATCCTTTGATGCAATCGCTTTCTTTACGTTTTGATTACAGCACTCTGTTACACAGCTGTAATATTCGACAAAGTTGACGGCAGTTTGTTGACGATTATTTAGGACATGTTCTTGCTTGGCTGCACATACGATGATTATGGACCCTCACATGTCTATGAACGTAAGAGAAGGAAGGTGCCATTCGTTGTATAAGCATCGCTCAAGAGCTTCGATGCTCTTCATTGTACTGTTCGCCTTGCTCTTCATTCTGTTACTGCTGCTGCATCCCCGAGAAGCCATTCAGTCTTCTCTGCGTGGCATTTCCATATGGTGGGACGTGCTGTTTCCTTCCTTGCTTCCTTTTTTTATCATTTCAGAAGCACTGCTTGGCTTCGGCATCGTGCACTTTATCGGAACGCTTCTTGACCCGGTCATGAGACCGTTGTTTCGTGTGCCCGGTGTGGGCGGCTTTGTTGTTGCGATGGGCTATGCCTCTGGTTATCCGGTAGGCGCCAAGCTTACAAGTCAACTGCGTGAGCAGAAGCTGATTACACGAGCAGAAGGAGAGCGACTGGTTTCGTTTACAACAAGCTCTGACCCTATTTTTTTGATTGGTGCCGTGTCCGTCGGTTTTTTTGGCCATGCTGGAATCGCCCTGACCCTTGCTGCTGCCCATTATGGCTCAGGGCTGTTGTTAGGATTATTCATGCGTTTTCACGACTCTAAGGCTCCTGCTACTCCAATGTCAGCGAAAAAGCGCAGCCCTGAAGGCTCCCTCTGGAGCATGCTGCAGCAAGCCTTCCAAGCGATGCATACTGCAAGAATCCAAGACGGGAGGCCGCTTGGCACCCTGCTTCGTGATGCTGTTCAGTCCTCCTTGAAGCTGATGGTTGTCGTCGGGGGACTCGTCGTATTTTTCTCTTTTTTCATGGAAATGCTCACTGTCACAAATATCATGAATAGCTGGAATGCAGCGCTGTCTTCGCTGCTGTCTTGGCTTCAGCTTTCACCTACACTGGCAGAAGCCTTCACAGGCGGCTTGTTCGAAGTAACGATTGGTTCAAAGGCAGCCGGCACCGCAACGACAGCCGGGCTTCATATGCAGGCAGTGGCCGCGGCATGGGTCTTGTCTTGGGCAGGCCTGTCGGTTCATGCTCAGATCGCAAGCATTTTGAATCAAACGGATCTCAGATACCAGCCGTTCCTGCTTGCTCGATTCCTGCATAGTTTACTCGCTGCTGTTCTTGCCTATGCGCTTTTCCCATGGCTTGCCCCCAAGGGAGAGCATCTGCCTACGTTTCTACATCTATCCTCGTCTTCTGTGTTGGATTCTGGCTGGAGACACTTTGGGTTATTTGCTTCATCTAGTCTGATTATCCTAGCTTCCATCCTGCTTCTTCTCCTGCTGCTCTCGTTTATCATTCGCATGTTTCGACGATAATGATCAGAGATCGTGATTGTTTTCCATGCGCGGAACGATTAAGATGGATATGAATCCATCCATAAAGGAGAAGCCATCTTGAAGTATGCAGTGTTAGATCGAGGAGACGAACTCTCACGCCAGCTTACGGCCCAATTGCATCAGCTTGCAGCAGAACGTGGACTTATTCATGACAATCAAGAACCTGAGATCGTCGTGTCGATCGGTGGTGACGGAACGATGCTGCAGGCGTTTCAACAATACAAGCATCGACTTGATTCCCTTGGTTTTGTTGGTATTCATACCGGACATCTGGGATTCTATGCTGATTGGAAGGCAGATGAGATCAAGGAGCTTGTAGAGGCTATGTGTGAGCAGCATGATGAGGAAGCACACCCTCGCAGAGTGGAATATCCATTGATTGAGCTTACCATAACGTATGAGAATGGCGAAGAAGAAACACATATTGCACTTAACGAGTTTACGATTAAGAGCATAGACACCACCATCGTTGCTCAGATTGATATTAATGATGAGCTGTTCGAGATGTTTCGCGGAGACGGGATTTGCATCTCCACGCCATCTGGGAGCACAGCCTATAACAAGAGCTTGGGAGGCGCAATGATTCACCCTACGATTGCGGCTATACAGCTTGCTGAGATTGCCTCCATCAACAACCGAGTCTTTCGTACTTTAGGCTCGCCGATCGTGCTGCCGAAGCATCATCATTTTGATATTTATTCTCGGAAAAAGCAGCGCCTGCTGCTGACCATCGATCATGTAAACAGACCCATAGAGAATCTGCATGCCGTGCGCTGCCGCGTCGCCGACCAGAACGTATCGTTTGTACGATATCGTCCATTCCCTTTTTGGAATCGTGTGCGCGAAGCCTTCCTAGGCTATGGAGACCAAACATAATCATACACACAACAACCCCCTGAGGATAGCAGATAGCCTTCTGCCCTCAGGGGGTTGTTTATTCATAAAGATAGGATCTTATAATACCTGCAATCAGCCTGTAAACTCTTGTACCCACTCGCCATTATAGTAAGCAACGCCAATAGATGTGTAATTAGGATTCATAATGTTTTTACGATGCCCATCACTGTTCATCCAATCCTGCATCACTTGCTCGGGCGATGTTTGGCCTTTGGCAATATTCTCGCCTGCGTAGCTGTAGCTCACACCTTGTGCACGCATGAGGTCAAATGGAGAACCATAGGTTGGAGATTGATGGTCAAAGTAATGATTGTCATACATGTCCTTCGCTTTAATCATGGCGACTTGGGACAGCTTGTCATCCATTTTAAGCGGAGCTAGTCCGCCTTTGGCACGCTCTTGATTAACCAACTCCACTACGCGGCTTGCGAATGCAGCCTGATCTTTGGTTACCGTTGGTGTTGTCTCTGGCTGCGACGGCGTTTGTGGTGTTTGCGGTGTTTGCGGTGTTTGAGGCGTCGTCACCTCTGTTTCTTGCTGAGGAAGCTCCGGAGTTGTTACCTCAACCTCTTCGGAAGGAACTCCCGGCTTGCTTGCCTGCTGATCTTCCTGCGCCTGTCCAGGCTGGAATGGAAGCTTAAGATCAATAGGGAGCCATTGCTTCAACCAAGAATCCGGAATATTCAAGGATGTATTCCATGTATAGTTGCACAATGTGCTCGATTTACCTTGGTCTGCTGCAGCGTTGGCTTGGCTGCCAGCAACAAATGGGGTTACGGTTAATGCTGTTGCGACGATAAGTGTCATCATAGATTGTTTCTTCAACATAACATCTCCTTTTCCCGCCTTGCAGAGACTATCATCACCATGTGCAGGCTGCTTAGACCTTCAGCATTTTGTGATGATACAAGTCTGGACGGTTTATTGAGTACGAGATGATCGTAACATGAGAAGATGCACAATTCATTTTAAACATAATGTAATTAGACGCAATTTATTACAATTTGTTAATAACTTTCCTTGTAACCACAGATTTTTCACCATAATCATATAAGAAAGGTCCAATATTCCTTAAATGGAAACAAGATTACCATTTATAGTGAAATAATGATCCGCAAACCGCTAGAAAAGTTGGTTCATTGCAATACGTGGATACATGGAAAGCTATCCCTCTACACGTTTTACAATTATTAGCAGCATTCTGCCCTACATAAAAAAAGGACATCTGTCCAAAGTCAGATATCCTTTAGTTCCATATTAGGTATGAACTTTCTCCATCGACCGCTCAGAACCCTGCTTGTTGGATGACTTAGGCTGTTCAGGCTTGGCATCGCCTGCATCCTGCGATTTGGCTCCCTTAGACTTGTGATATCGATTGCGATTGCGGTTTGGCTTCGATCGCTCCTGTCGATCAGAGCGATTCGGACGCTCTTTGCGTTCCCCTTGCTGCTCTTTGCCTGCATCCTGCTCGAGTCGAGACTGCTTGTCCGATCCTCTATTCGCACGCTTCCGATCTGACCGCTCACGACGCGGCTGATCTCCACGTTCTTTGCGATCTTGTCGAGCAGCGGTCTCCTCCGCTTTAGCCGACACGGAAGCTTCAGCGCCTTCTTGCTCCTGTCTTCCCTGCGTTCGTTTAGGGGATAACACAATCCCTTCCTGTGCAGCTGCAGCTGTTTCATTGAACTCAACCAATTCTGAAGAAGCTTGACCTTCGCCACCAAGATCATCCTGAGGCTCGCGTCCACCTTTGTTAGGCACCTTCTCCAAGATGAAGTAAGCACATCCAAAGTTACAGTATTCATTAATATAATCCATAATACTGGATACCGAGCTATCCTTCGTTGACTTTGGATGGGTCTCCTTAAAGAACCCCTTTAAACGAAGCTGATTGTATCCCCAATCGCCAACAATATAGTCATAGCGTTCCAAGACCTCGCTGTAGCGTTCCCGGAATACTTCTGGATTCCATGCCGTACGATGCTCTTTCACAAGTTCATAACTTTTCCCGCCAATAAAGATCATACGAAGCCGTCCCTCCTCTCATGGTTTTATCGTATATCATGTTGCAAGTGCTGGCAATAAGAGCCTTCATACCATCATCGACCAGATTATGCCTGCACGAGGTTCTTTTGCGCCGATTGAACCTGCTCATGCGCATGATACGAACTTCTAACAAGCGGTCCAGACTCTACGTGACTGAAGCCGCGCTTCAAACCTTCTTCTTTTAAGAGGGCAAATTCCTCTGGAGTATAATATTTCTCTACAACAAGATGCTTTGGCGTTGGCTGCAGATATTGTCCGATCGTTAAAATATCCACATCATGCGCACGCAAATCATCCATCGTCTTCAAGATTTCATCCCATTCTTCCCCTACACCAAGCATAATGCTTGATTTTGAAGGAATCTTAGGCTGCATCGTCTTTGCACGACGGAGAAGCTCTAGTGTGCGATCGTATTTTGCTTTTGCGCGAACACGGTCAGACAAACGCTCTACCGTTTCTACATTATGATTCAAAATGTCAGGCTTCGCATCCATGACTACCTTAAGCGCCTCTTCACTGCCCATAAAGTCTGGAATCAATACCTCGACTGAGCATAGCGGCAGCCGCTTGCGAACCGCATGGATGGTCGCAGCAAAGATGCTTGCTCCTCCATCCTGAAGATCATCCCGAGCAACCGAGGTAATAACACAGTGGCGAAGCCCCATGCGTTCAGCAGCCTCTGCTACACGTTCTGGCTCTTGAAGGTCAAGCTCTGTTGGCATTCCAGTATTGACTGCACAAAATCGGCATGCACGAGTACAAATGTCACCGAGAATCATGAATGTTGCCGTGCGGTTTGCCCAGCACTCATAAATGTTCGGACAACGCGCCTCCTCACATACTGTATGCAGCGTCTTCGAACGCATCATATCTTTGATCTCTGTATAGTTTTCTCCAGTCGTAAGCTTAATACGAATCCAATCCGGCTTTTTAGGACCTTGTTTCTTCATGGAGCAACCCTCTCTTCTATGTCACTTGTTAACTCGTTCAGAGATTATTATGTCACAATCATCGAAACATTGAAACCCCATTTATAGTACAGGGTATGCAAAATGTTGATATGTAAGGACTTTTCTTGTATCAATGAATCTCAAACTGCACTATAACAGTTAACAAAAGCATCATCACTGCTATACTACAGTTCTCGAAGCGCCTTACATGCAAGGACAAGGGTCAGTTCCTATCATCGATTACAGAACCTTTCCAAGCTTAGCATACTTTATATTTCCAATCAATTTATTCCCTTATGACAACTTCCTGATTGGATAATAACAGAAGTTCCGTTACATCCTATATGTACAAGGCATCGGATAAGGAGGTACTAATGTGCTGCGCACTTCAATAATGATTACTTTATTCTTGTTAACATGGAGCTTATGCATGCTTTCCAAGGCAGAAGCTGGACCTCAAGCGATGGCCGTTCAACACAGCTCCACCAAGCAAGAACAAACCAAGCAGCCAGATCCGTTTGAACAGCGTCGTATGCTGTACGAACGATTCAGCACCATTACCGGAATTCCCTGGTATCGATTGGCTGCTATTGACCAATATGAACGAACATTAACCAAGGCTAACAAAAAAAATCGAGAACAAACCGCTCCTGTCATCAGTATTTTTGTAGACCCTGTCAAATGGGCCGGCATGCTAAATCCCGATCACGAGGACTGCAACCCCAAGTCCATTCAATGGTTTCATGGAATGGGACGAGATGGATCCGGCGATGGCGTAGCAAGTCGAGATAATGACATGGATCTGCTCTTTAGCATCGCTTCCGTCATCGGCTCTTCGACCCTGCGCAATGATGACTTTGCTATTGGCTTATGGAAATATTATGAGAACAGCAGAGCGGTGCAGCGCATACAGCAGTTTGCCCGGCTCTACGAGCACTTTGATCGCTTGCAGCTGTCGGATTATACCTTTCCCCTTCCTTTAAAGTCAACGTACTCTTATCGAAGCACATGGGGAATGGGGAGGCATTACGGAGGGTTTCGCATCCATGAAGGAACCGACATCTTCGCCCCACACGGTGTACCTGTCCGAAGCACCTGTTACGGTGTAGTCGAGATCAAGGGCTGGAACCGTTATGGGGGCTGGCGAATCGGCATTCGCGATGTGAACAATCTATACCATTATTATGCTCACTTGTCTGGCTATGAGAAAAATGTTAAGCAAGGCGATATCGTGAGCCCCGGTCAAGTCATTGGCTGGGTTGGCAGCTCTGGGTACGGCAAGCCCGGAACACAAGGGAAATTCCCACCCCATCTGCATTATGGCATCTATCGGGACAAAGGGCTTATTGAATATGCATTTGACCCTTATCCTTCATTAAAAAGCTGGGAAAACAGCGACTATCGCAAGCTGAAAGCAAAGCAGAAAAAGAAATCCTCTTAAGACAAGGCAAGAAGATCTACCATCGTTTTGTTATGCTAGGTAAGATTCACCATATATAGCTGCATATCAAAAGGACCTCCTCGCCAGATTTTTTATCAGCGGCATGGAGGTCCTTATTAATGTCCCAGTCGTTCTTTACTGCTAGGCTATTCTTCTGACACATCGCCAGGCTCCAATGGCGGAACCGTAATCGTCTGTCCCTTCAGGTTCGCTGCTTCTCCACTATCGGTTGAGACAGAGTGAGAAGAACGTGATCCATTGCTTGAGATCCCCTTATTCTCATCACTGCTAATGCCAGCAGCATCCCCTTTCCTTTCTCCTGCTGAAGCATCTTTATCTGAAGGCAGCGGAGGCAAGGCAAGCGATGGCGCTTGATCTCGATTGTCTCCGACCGGCTTCCCGCTTCCATCATAGTAATACATCGGCACATCCCCTACGACAAGCAGGTAAGAGATCGGAATTTCGGTCTCAATAACCTCAGGCTCCAAGTCAAACGGGATGACGATTGCTACTTCTTCGACCACCTTAACAAATACTTCGACCAGCACCATATTGATGCCCACTTCACGCGGCCGTGTATTCAGCTCTACCTTCACTGCGCCCTGAGGCTCCATCTTCACAGGGATTCGAGGACCAAAGGAAGCTATAATGGCGCTTCCTAACGCCTGACCGAGCGGAATATGATCATCAAACTGCTCGGTATCAAGCAAGGTCTGCTGCACGATGCTTGCTGTCTCTGACGTGATCCTCATATGCTCATTGTAATTTAGAATAAAGCTTGTAACCTTGCCCTCATTATCTGTCTTCCATTCAATGAGCTTATCCAATTCACGCCCCTGCATCACCTGACTGCTAATCGCTTGGTTGATCGCTTGTGTGGCCACCTGCTTGACTCGAATCTTGGCCAAGTGCATAAGCGGCCCCTTCAAATTCTGATCCACGTAAATAAACATCTGTACCGATAAGACAAGGAAAATGACTAGTGCGATGAACCAAGCTCGCCGCCTTCGCTTCGGCTTAGAAGGAGGCGACTTCCATCCGGCTGCTTTAACAGCTTTGCCTCCTGCTTTGTCCTGACTGCTTATTTGAATTATCTTTTGATTGCGATAACCTCGCTCTGAAAAGGAAGATGCTGAACGCCATCTTGTCCGCTTGGAGAACAAGGATTGAGATTTGGCTGGAAACTGGAGCGCAGGTCGTCCCCATCTTCGGTTTCGTCTCGGACGTTGCAGGTCCTGCAGCAGCCTTTTCAGCACATTACGGCTTCCCCAACGCATGAACACCCCTCCAGTCTTTTGGCAAGGTTGGGCCTGTACCTTACTATATGTATGCATCGGAGGGGTTGTACCATTCGAAAGCTTGTTTTGAAATTCGCAGTGCTGTCGATAATCGAACATATGTTGTGGCACTATGCACTGGACTATTCGAAGCACGACTATGTTAATATAGAGATATAGAAAATATTTGTAAATAAAGGAGGGGTGATCCCTTGAAGCCAGAACTCGGAAAAGCTTACGCTGCAGCAGTGCTGAACGCAGTTATTGTAGGGCTGTCCTTCCTGTTTCTAAAGATTGCCTTAGTGGATGCAAGTCCGCTTGATACGCTTGCTCACCGCTTTACCTTTTCCATTATTGCGGTTGTCATCCTTGTGCTCTTACGCATCATTAAGATTAACATGAGTTGGAAGCACATCCTTCGAATCATGCCGCTTGGCATTTTGTATCCGGCACTGTTTTTCGGATTCCAAAGCTTTGGCCTCCTTCATGCAACCTCCTCTGAAGGCGGAATTTTGATGGCGCTTGTGCCGATATTTACAGTCTTTTTAGCTTCTTTATTCTTAAAGGAGAGAACCAATTGGGGACAGAAGCTGTCGATTCTGCTCTCGGTGGCCGGTGTGATGTTCATACTGATTATGCAGGGGGCCTCCATTCAGTTCGATCATCTAACTGGACTATTTTTGCTGCTGCTGTCTGTGCTCTCCTTAGCAGGGTACAGTGTATTGGCTCGACCGCTCGCCAAACAGTATAAGCCGATGGATATGACCTGCATGATGCTAGGGATTGGCTTTGTGGTGTTCAACCTTGCAGCCATTATTCCTCATCTAGCCAATGGAACCATGCATGAGTTCTTCATGCCTTTGAAACAACCCAAGTTCTTGCTGTCCATCATTTATCTAGGCGTCTTGTCCTCTCTCGTGACCGCCTTTCTCTCCAACTATGCGCTCTCCAAGCTGGAGGCGTATAAGATGAGTGTATTTGGCAATCTCGGCACCATCATTACGATTGCCTCAGGTGTTATCTTCCTTAACGAGCCGCTCTATAGCTATCATTGGATTGGAGCTGTGATGATCCTTGCCGGAGTGATTGGCACCAATATATTGGGGAGAACAACTCGTCAGAAGAATGAATCATCCAAGCCCGTAAGCTCTGCACGCTAAGTCCAAAAGAATACACACAGGCAGTCGGCTATCTTATTTGGTAGCCATTTGAGCTGATAAATGAACCCGGCAGGATCCAGCAAGCATACATAAATATGGGTGCTTGCCTGTCATAAACTGTTTGATGTCTGTATAAGCGTAAAATCGCTGTAAAATGAAAGCCTCCAGCGCTATCCCTGAGGATAGTTTCTGGAGGCTTTTGATATACTTGAAGTCACACCCTGATTGCTTTATGTTCAACTCAATGTAACGAGCATTGTCATTACCAACTTGCAATGAGGATGAGCAGTAAGCACCCTTGTTTTTACAATTTAAACGGCATTTCATTGACTTACGATTCGTAACTTAGTATATTTTATATATTATTAACCATTATTCCCTTATTCATCGACTGACTGATCTCTAAACGAAAGGATGAGCGATATGAATCACGACATTCCTGCCCTATGTCCGCGTTTTGAGAAAGCGATAGAACTTCTGAGCAAGCGCTGGGCTGCGCTTATCGTTTATCAGCTGCGTCTAGGTCCACAGCGTTTCGCACATATCGAGCACTCCTTGCCTAACTTAAGCTCCAAGGTACTCTCCGATCGCTTAAAGGAGTTGGAACAGGAAGGACTGATTCGACGTGATGTGTATCCAGAGACTCCGGTTCGAATCGAATATTCATTAACCGAAAAAGGACAAGCCTTATCCCCTCTGTTTGATGATATTGCAGCTTGGGCTTCCCAATGGGTCGAGCTGGCCGATGCGGCAGAGTGATTCGTCATAACATCGCATCTGCGCTGTACTTCGCTGTTAGCGCCGCATATGGACAATATTGAATCCGTATCATCAGAGTTTGCGGACAAGCTCGAACGGGTTCTTGCAGACACTGTTAGGCGAATCCGCAGTGACTTCATCAAAAATGGCAGCAAATCCTCTTGTGAGGTTATGCTGCCATTTATAATATTCATGATGCTCAGCCTATAAAGGATTAAGGAAATACGAGAATTCCCAGAGTCAGCATCACAAGTATTCATAGCTAGGGGACAAGGCTTGTTGTACCATTACGGCATCTTGGACTATTGCTCCTGATACCATCAAAGGGCAAACTCCCTCTGTCTTAGCGCTTCGTACAGCATCACCGTCGTCGCCATTGCGACATTGAGGGATTCTGCGTGTCCCTTCATCGGAATCAAGATATGATCCTCCACAAGAAGAGACACCTCGCTCGACACACCCTTGCCTTCATTCCCTACCACGAACCATGTTGGCTGTGTAAAGTCATACGAATAACAGGTATGCGAGGCCTGAAGGCTTGTGCTTACAACATGGATGCCTTGGCCCTTAACTTCTGGCAGAAGCGTGGTCAGATCGGCCTCTACAATCGGAAGATGGAATAAAGAGCCCATGGTGGAGCGCACGGTCTTGCTGTTGTACAGATCAACGGAGCCCTTGCCGATCACGACTCCAGTTGCTCCTACCGCATCCGCGCTTCGAATGATTGTACCGAGATTGCCCGGGTCCTGCACCCCATCAACAACGATGACAAGAGGCTTGTTGGCCTCAAGGAGCAGGCGATAATCAGCGCCTGGCTTTTGGATAATAGCAAATACCGGCTGCGGCGTCTCTGTATCGGTGCATTTGCGAATAATTGCGTCATTCACTTCAATCCATTCTACATCCATGCCTTTATGTGCCCATTCTTGCAGCTCAGATGGGAGACCTAGCTCCATATCATAAACGATGCTATGTACCTTCGCTTTTGAACGGAGCGCTTCTTGAACAAGATGGATGCCTTCTGCAATAAACAATCCCTCTTTGTTCCGATATTTGCGCTCCTTAAGCTGAACCCACTGCTTTACACGCGCATTGGACAGCGAGGTGATTTGCTGCGTTCTCATTCTATTCATGATTCCTGAAATGCCAGCTCCAATTTGTTTAGATTATCGTTCTGACCGACAATGACCAGAATATCGTCTTCTTGCAAGCGGTAATCGGCAAGCGGTGAGATATTAATATGTCCATTATTCTTAATCGCCATAATGTTGCAGCCGAATCTTGCGCGAATGTCGAGCTCAATCAAGTTCTGACCTACCATGCCGCGGGATGCGCGCACCTCAACAATACTGTGGTTGTCAGACAATTCAATATAATCGAGAATATTAGGCGCAATTAAGTTGTGCGCAACGCGAGTCCCCATATCCCGCTCCGGGAAGACAACCTTATCAGCGCCAATCTTGCTTAGAACCTTACCGTGCAGCTCATTGACTGCCTTCGTTACAATCATCGGTACACCAAGGTCCTTAAGGATCAGCGTTGTCAAAATGCTGGCTTGAATATCTTGTCCAATCGACACAACCACAACATCAAAGTTGCGAATGCCAAGCGCCTTCAGCGCCTCTTCATCCGTTGTGTCTGCGGATACCGCATGAGTCACCATGCTGGCTACCTCTTGAATCCGCTGCTCGCTCTCATCAATGGCCAGTACCTCAAAGCCCATCTTGCTCAGGCTCTGTGCGACGCTTGAGCCAAAGCGTCCCATTCCCAGCACGGCATACTGCTTCTTAACTGCCAAACGAGTCACCTTCTTTATTACCGTCATTATTATGCTTTAGTATACCATAATGAAGACTATTCTCCCAATCCAACCCTCGCCATCTCCTCTAGTGCTGCTGCTCCATGCATGGGTTCAACAGGAGATGGTTAGGATAGAGTAGAAGCCATACAATGCAGAAGGAGGCACTATCGATGAGTGTATTGCTGAATTTGCGCCAAGCAATTGCCCAGAAGTTGACCAACAAAAGCGACGAAGATGTGAAAGAGATGATCGTGAATTCCGTGGACGGGGATGAGATGGCTCTGCCTGGACTCGGCGTCCTATTCGAAATGATCTGGAAGCAAAGCGATGATGCGGCCAAGCAACAATTTATTGATACGATTCAACAGCAGCTCAAAACGACATAAACCACAAAGACGCGGTAGACATGCAACGAAGCTGTCTTTTTCCCGCGTCTTTTTCAATGTAAAGACGGTTTTATCGAACAGGCAGACCTATCGCTTTCCCCGTCCTTTACGCTTCCTTTTTTATCGCACATATGAGGTGCATAAAGGCATTCATCTGCTCTGCCTGCACTTCATAGCCGTGGTTCAGCCACCAGCTTATGAGCCGTGACCGATCTGCATAGAACTCATCGTGAATATCATCAATCTTATCCTGGCGCCCCGCTTCCTTCAAGCGCTTCATACAATGGATTCTTGCGTCTTCGCTCTCAAACATAAGGTCCGCGACAACCACTCTCCCTGCGGGCTTGAGCACATGATCGATCTCCTCCAGCGCGACCAGCTTCTGCTCATCCGTCAAATGATGCAGCGCATACGAAGAGACGACAAAGTCGAATTTCTCATCCACCAATGGCAGCTCCATCATATTGCCAAGAAGAAGCTTGAAGTCAGGATGCTTGCGCTGACATTGCATGAGCATCCCTTCTGATTGGTCTAGTCCTGTCATCACTGCTCCCTTGGCACTGCATAAGGCTGCCAGATTCCCAGTCCCAATGCCTAGATCCAGCCCCTGTTCTCCACATTCAATAGAGGCAGACTCGCAGGTTCTTCTCAATATCTCATCATAATTAGCATGGACATCGAGCGGATCCTCATGCCTCTTCACAGCAAGATCATAATGAAGGGATTGATCATTGAAGTTCCACCGATCCTCCCAGCCTTCCCTCAGCTGCTTAAGCATTTTGGACCGCTCCGTAATGTTGCTCATTTCATTCATCGTGTCATCCCCTTTATTATGCTGTAAATGCGCTGTTAGCTGGTCCATTTGTCGAATGAGCAGCTTCATCTGCACCATTTCCTTGCCCAGTTGCTCGCGCTTGCGCTGCAGCAACGGGATGAGCGCTTTTAGATTAGATTGCAGCACATCTTCAAGACACAGCTGAATATCTTCGATGGACAAATCGAGCTCTCGAAGCATGCCAATCACCTGAAGCACGCTTAGATCATTCTCCGTTACTTCCCGATAGCCATTATCCGCCTGCTTATTGAGTTCAATAAGTCCCCGCTCCTCATAGTACCGGATCGTGCGCGTTGTCATGCCAAGTCTCCGTGCGGCTTCTAATATTCTCATGGCAATCACCTCGATTCCTCGTATTTGTTCCATCCTCGCATCATGATCCGATGTTATATCTTGCATTATAGACATTAACGCAGCGTCAATGTAAAGGGGCTATTTCTGTTTAAAGCTCTTCCTGTTAAAAAAGCCTGCTGCAGGACTAAGCTGCAGCAGGCTTCATTGATATCATGTGTCAAGCGGATAAAGCTTCAGGATATCTATCTCTTCTATACACCGTAATGACAATCAAGATCAAGGTGCCGTCTCAAGGAATTGAACGTCCGGCATCTTATCCATCGCGGTGCGCATCGCATATTCATTTTCAAACAGAGCAACAAAGTTGTCTTTCTTATCCTTCACAAGCTGAGAGTTAATACGGAACTTCGTCGGATCAATATCCTTGCCAACCACCCAGCGCGCGAATTGGAACGTCAAGCGCTGCAGCTGCACATCGACACCGTACTCAGCCTTCATCCGGTATTCGAACACTTCGAATTGGAGCTGGCCGACTACGCCCAGAATCGTTTCATCAAACACCCCTGTGCTGGTAAAGACTTGAATGGTCCCTTCCTCTGTAAGCTGATCGACACCCTTCTGGTATTGCTTATGCTTCAAAGCATTTTTTACTGTAACACGGGCAAAGATCTCAGGAGAGAACGTAGGCAGCTCGTCAAAAGTGACCTCCGAGCCTTGGCTCAGGCTGTCTCCAATGCGGAAGATGCCCGGATCGAACAATCCGATAATATCTCCCGGATACGCTTCTTCCACAATATCCCGATCCTGTGCCAAGAACTGCTGCGGCTGTGCCAGCTTGATTTCTTTGCCTACACGCACGTGCTTAACCGACATGCCTCGGGTAAACTTGCCTGAGCAGATCCGCAGGAACGCAATGCGGTCACGATGCGCAGGGTTCATATTCGCTTGAATCTTGAACACATAGCCTGAGAACTTCTCATCCGTAGGCGCAACCGGTCCCTCGGTCGCTTGACGCGTGGAAGGCTTAGGCGCAAGCTGCAGGAAGTTCTCCAAGAAAGTCTGCAGGCCAAAGTTATTGATTGCACTGCCAAAGAACAGCGGAGTCAGTTCGCCGCGGCTAACCTTCTCATAGTCGAACGGATCGCCAGCGACATCAAGCAGTTCCAGCTCCTCGCACAGTTGATTATGAAGAAATTCTCCTGCCATATCGCGAATAACCGGATCTTGATAATCTTCAACCTTCTGCACTTGGATATTGGAGTGATCGTCTCCTTGGAACAGCTCAACCTGATTTTTCATGCGATCATAAATGCCGCACAAGTCACGTCCCATGCCAATTGGCCAGTTCATAGGCACCGCGCGAATTCCAAGCACCTGCTCCAACTCTTCCATAAGGTCAAATGGGCTGCGGCCTTCACGGTCCAATTTATTAATAAAGGTAAAGATCGGAATGCCGCGCTTCGCGCAGACTTGGAACAGCTTGATAGTCTGTGCCTCGACACCCTTCGCAACGTCGATCAGCATGACTGCGCTGTCCGCTGCCGTAAGCGTACGATACGTATCCTCACTGAAGTCCTGGTGACCTGGCGTATCCAAGATGTTAACCCGATGTCCATTATAATCGAACTGCATCACGGAGGAAGTAACGGAGATTCCACGCTGCTTCTCGATCTCCATCCAGTCACTCGTAGCGTGACGATTCGCTTTTCTCGCTTTGACCGTTCCTGCAAGGCGAATAGCGCCTCCAAACAACAGCAGCTTCTCTGTCAACGTTGTTTTCCCGGCATCCGGGTGTGAGATGATCGCGAACGTGCGGCGCTTCGCGACTTCTTCTTGTAATTGTTCCGATAATTTGCTCATTCACCATTGCCCTCTCATCACAAAATCACATAAGAACTATTTTAACACAAGAAAAGCCTCTATATGAAATAATCTCGCTGCATATCGGAGAGTTTCATGATAGAAGCTTTTCCAGTCGTTTTAGAATGAAGCTGACAATGGCTTTGAAGGTAGCCCTTAGCCCTTCACCCTAATCCTCATGGTATCGTATTAAAAAGAAATGCATGTCTCATCCAGAGCATCTCTGCTCTGCTGCCGCCTATTATGCTTCAGGCTGATAAAAGGCGCGCATAACGAGATGGACCACTTGAGCATCTCCCTGCGGCTCTACCAGCACAACCCAGTTGCTTGCAAGCGCGGCTTGAACAAAGCGTGCCTCAGCCTCATCTAATGTCAAACCGTTGAAGCGTCCTTCTCCTTCAGTATAATCCTTCTCTGTTTCCACGCCATAGCGGAATTTGAGCCAGTTTTTCAGTCCATATACCGTATTGAAGGTCATTTGATAGCCGCCGGCAACAGCAGCTGCCAGATCCTCTTGATGCTCACGCGCATAGCTTACCCATTCCGAATAATCGGTCTTAGAATCAGCTAGCGGGGTAATGTCGTTCGTCTCAATGATGTGAAGCAGTTGTTCATCCGACAAGCCAAGACTGCGCGCCTTCTCCAATAGCACGGCACTATTTTGCGAAATACGTGGTAAAGTAGCCATTATTCATCCAACCCTTCTTGTGATTACGCTTGATGTATGAGTCCAAACTTATCTTTTCGAAAAAAGCTGCGCCCTTGACGGGCACAGCTAGGCGTTATACATCCATACGTCCGTCTTGATGTTATTTCCAGATTACAGTGTCCTCTTCTTGTCCATTTACCGGCCACCAATGGAAGCCGTCCTGCTGAAGCAGCTGATCTGCCGCTTCCGGTCCCCATGAGCCTGCTGGATACATTTGCAGATCATCATTGGTTCCCTGCCAAGCTTCCGCAATACGATCGACGAAGGCCCACGCTGCGGCCACTTCATCCCAGCGGGTAAAGTAAGTGGAATCTCCACGAGCCGCGTCGAAGATAAGGCGTTCATACGCTTCTGGTGTATTGATGCCGATCATGCAGCTTTGGCAGAAATCCATTGCAAGCGGCGTAATGCCGCCTTCTGCGCCTGGCGTCTTGCCGTTAATGCGAACATAAATGCCTTCCATCGGATTCACTCGAATCACGAGCAAATTCGGCTCCAGCTTATGCTTGCTGCCCAGATAGACGTTCGAAGGCATGCTCTTGAATTCCACAACGACTTCCGTCGTCTTGACAGGAAGTCGCTTGCCTGTCCGAATATAGAACGGCACTCCGGCCCAGCGGAAGTTGTCTACGAATACACGCGCCGCCAAATACGTCTCCGTATCGGATACCGGATTGACCTTCTCTTCCTCGCGATAGCCCGGAAGGTCCTTGCCGCGATGCTGGCCAGCCGCATATTGGCCGCGAACAACATGGTTGGACACTTCATCCGCATTCATATACTGACGCAAGGAGCGAAGCACCTTCACCTTCTCATCGCGAATATCCTCAGGATGCAGACGGCTAGGCGGCTCCATCGCAATCATCGTGAGCATCTGCAGCATATGGTTCTGTACCATATCCCGAAGCGCGCCGGCCTGATCATAATAACCGCCTCGTTCTTCGACCCCTACTGTCTCTGACATCGAGATTTGCACATTGGCAATATGCTTGTTGTTCCAGAGCGGCTCAAAGAACGCATTTGCAAATCGGAGGACCTCAATATTCTGAACCATCTCTTTGCCTAGATAATGATCAATACGATAAATCTGATCTTCTTTAAAGACACTGCGCAGCTCTTCATTCAGCTTCTCCGCTGATTTCAGATCATAGCCAAACGGCTTCTCAATTACCAAGCGGCTCCAGCCTTCTGTTTCAAGCATTCCGCCATCGCGAAGATTGCGGGATACGCCGCCGAACAATTCTGGCGCAAGCGCCAAATAAAATAAACGATTGCCTGGAATATTGAATTCACGCTCCAAGCTCTCTGTCTGAATCTTAAGCTCACGGAAACCGTCAACATGATTAATATCTAAAGGCTTGTATTCAAAATGCTTTGCAAATTGTCCCCAATCCTCATCCGCCTGAACCTGATAGCGACAGAATTCATCGATGGATGCGCGGACATCAGCACGGAATTCATCATTCGTGCGAGGACGACGAGCTAGTCCTATAACAGCGAAGTTCTCCGTTAATTTGCCTTCACGGTACAAGCTATAAATCGCAGGGAACAGCTTGCGGCGCGCCAGATCGCCTGTGGCACCAAATATGTAAAACACTGCTCCCTCCGACAACACCGTTTCTTGATTCTGCATCTCAGTCATCTCTCTCCATCATCCTTACACTCGTTATAGATGTACCTATTTATTCACTTGCGAATGTGATGCCATTTTATCACAGAAAAGCGCCTGATTCCATCTTTCCAGACAAAACCCATTAGTATTCTCCTGCTATTAAGGGTGTCCCAAAAGTAACCTTCGTTAACCCCGTTTCTCCATTTTCATGTGCTGCGACCTGAAGATTCACCGTACTGTCCTTCATCTTCACCCCTTGTCCCATGTAACTCACATGATAAGAGACACTGATCGTTCGGTCATCCTCATATCGATCCAGCGGCAGTGCCTCACCCATCTCCTGTATGGCTTGCTCAGCCTTGCTCCAAGCTTCTTTAAGATCGAGCGCGGCCTCTGCTCTAACAGCAGCATTCCAATCTACTGCATATTCGGCTTCCTTAAGCACCATATATAAACGCTCAGCTTCTTCTATTGCCCCTTTTCTGCCGCCATCTGAAGCTCCTTCAATGGTAACCGTATAATAAGCTTTGCCATCCTGTTCGAAGAACATCAGGACACGACTCTCCCAGCCCAAACCCTGATAATGAAGTCGAAATACCTCCCGGCCATGCTCCGTTACAGCCTTGAAGCTGGCATTCACCTGAATGGTCTTCTTCCATTCCTCGCGCGCTTGTTCAAAGTGAGCAGCGGTTGTTCCAAAGGAGCCCTGCACCGTAATTGTAGTTGGGAGATGGCGACCGCCAATAAGATCAGCCAACACCCACAATGTGTTCACTTTTTTGTCCATGTCTACAGCTGGAGCAAGATCTTGCTCTTTAGAAGATTGGAGCCAGCCTGCTGTGAATGAGGATTCCATTCCAACCTTTATCGCACCGCATAACGAAAGAAGAATAAGACACAATACTGCAAGCTTGCCTATGTGCTTTTTATTCATCGCAAACCTCCATCTTCTAATTGTCAAAAGGACATCCCATCTAGAACATGAACGGTACTGCATACGTTTTATCGTCTCTACTTGTGCCTAGACACACTTTCGTGAAAATCCGAAATTCTATACAAGAATAGGCAGATTTATGTGCTCGATCTGGGTAATCAACCATACACGAGTGTCTATGCTGAATACAATGTAGCAACATGATACTGACAGGAGGCTATAGGTCATGGTGGAAATTCCTTTGGATGAGCAGGTCCTCGCGCAATTATGCGGCAGACCTGTCTGTGTAGTAACCCAAGATGGCCGTCGATATATAGGTCAACTAAGCCGTTGTCATCAGGGGAAGCTCATTTTGAATGAACAAGCGGATTCGGACTCAAGCGGACACGCTGAGCATAAAGAACCTCGCCAATCCAAGAAAGGGAAAAAATCAAAGTCCAAAACCTCAAAGGAAAAAGAAGCGGCCGCGCCTGCTACAGCGATGTCTCAATATGGTCCTTATGGCGGCGGAGGTTACCCGCCTCCCTATCCCTATCAACCTCAACCGTATCCTTTTTATGGACCGCGCATTGAGCTCGACTTTGCCCTCATTGCTTTATTATTTCTCCTTCTTATCTAAAGGTTCCTGCTGCTTGTTCACGCTCTCTATCATACGAATACACCCCGCAGCTGAAAGCATTCAGACTGCGGGGTGTATTCGTCATGTACGTTATTGACTATAGATATAAGGTCGTAGCTGAGAGCTGGTCAGGCTTAGCGTGTCACATATCAGTCGATCGATTGATCATAAGCTTCATAGAAATAAGCAAAACGCTTATATTTATTCCGCCAATCCGTTCTTATAAGCATAAATCGCCGCTTGCGTTCGATCCTCTACGCCCAGCTTAGCAAGTATATTGGTAACATGGAACTTGACCGTCTTGATACCGATAAACAACTCATCGGCGATGTCCTGATTGGACTTGCCTTTGGCAAGCAAGGTCAAGACATCCATCTCACGCTCAGTCAGCTGCTCATGAGCGGCTTGAGCAGGCTTGGGTTGACGGAAGCGATTCATCATCTTGGAAGCGACTTGAGACTCAAGTACGGACTGTCCTCTCGCTGCTGCGCGGATCGCTTCCGCGATCTCTGTAGCACGAGATGTTTTCAAGAGGTAGCTGAAGGCTCCTGCTTCGATAACGGGATACATCTTCTCATCATCTAGATAGCTCGTCAGCACGATAACCTTGCAATCAGGATGAAGCTGCAGCAGCTTGCGTGTCGTCTCAATGCCATCCATTCCATCCATGACCAAGTCCATCAGCACCACTTCTGGCTTGTATTCTAATGCCAATCGAATGCCTTCTTCTCCGTTGCTTGCCTCACCAACAACTTCAATGCCGTCTTCTGTGCTTAGCACTGCAGCAAGGCCGATTCTAACCATCTCGTGATCATCCACGAGCAGCACTTGAATCGGCGTTTCCATCTCCATCTCTATCGAATCCATCCTCAACCTCTTCCTCCTTCCAAATTGGCTCATCCTTCGGTAATGGGATACGAATCTCAATACGCGTTCCCTTGCCAGGCGCCGTAATGAATTGGATTGAGCCGCCAATCTCATGCACCCGCTCCTGCATCGTCTTCAGGCCATAGCTGACCTGCTTATGATCTTCCCATTCAAATCCAACTCCGTTATCACGGATCATAAGCCGCACTGCATCCTCGCGATTTTGCAGCTTAATCTCCATTCGCTCAGCCTTGGAGTGGCGAAGGGCGTTGGACATGGCTTCTTGAACAATGCGGAACAAGTGATTCTCCACGCCTTTGAGCAGATGAATATCCTCATCAACCTCGCAATGCATGTCAATGGGCACTTTGGTTTGGAGCTCATGAATCAGCTCCCTCAGCCCCTGTACAAGGCCTTTGCCCTCCAAGTGAACAGGCCGCAAATGAAGCAGCAGCGCCCTCATCTCGGATTGCGCGACAGATGCCATCTCTTCGATGAGCTCGACTTGGCGCTCCGCTCGATCGAAGTCGCGTCCTAATGTTCGTTTTACCGCTGTGGCGGTCATCGATATTGCGAACAGCTGCTGGCTTACCGCGTCATGCAGCTCCCGCGCCAATCGTTGGCGCTCTTCCATAATAGCAGATATTCTCGCCTGCTCTGCAAGTTGAGCGTTGTTTGTGGATAAGCGCTGCAAGGAAGTAACCTGCTCCTCCCAGCGCTTGCTGACTCGGCCCAACTGTTCGGCAAGCTGACCTAGCTCATCATGACCCAGCTCAGGCATCGGCCTTGAAAGATTGCCCTTTTCTAAGAGCACCATCGATTCGCGCAGCAGCTCAATGCGATGCTTCATCTTATATCCTTGATAAAAGCCAAACAAAATAGCGACGACCCCAACTACGATTACAGCAGTCAAGGTTGCTTTTACGCCGTCATATAACGTGTTAAAAGGCTGTACATATCCAGCAGACTGCATAATGTAGACAACGATAAACAGCAAGATAAATGAAAGAAGCAACGTTTCTCCCATCATACGAATGACCATATTCACGCTTTTCTTGTTATTCATAGCGGATTCGCTGCTCCTTTCATCCTCATCCGTCCATTTCTTAATGAAGCCTGATATCGACATCTCCAATTATATAAGACAAATATATCTTAACGCGTTGATCGCACGTATGATAATGCGGCGAGCGCCATGTCCATTTGTTAAAGAAACCGGTATCTCTGTCATGTGCGACATCAATTTGACCAAATAATACAGTCGCCTCAATCTCAACGCCAACATCATCTGGAATAGTAATATCAAAGTCACCAAACACGCCTTGGAATAACAGCGTGGTCTCATCCTCCTCTTGCATAGCCAAGGATAAGTCAATATCACTCTCTCCTACCATATGCCATAAGCTCTGGCTGTACAAATGATATGGCTCACGATCCCATTTCAAGCTTGTCATCAAATTATGACGCTTCATGGCTTGTACATGAGGCTGAATGGATCTGGATCGAAAATAGAAATAAAGAAGCGACAATACAATGATCCCGATAAATAACATTAAATGCTCCAGCAGAAGAATGGTTCCTCCTACCCCAAGCAATAGGTAGCCTATCTTTGTTTCCATATTCTGAATCTTCTTCACACCGAAGACAAGCATAATGAGAGCGACAAACGTTCCAAAGCTGATAAATTTCCCGATAAGAATCATCAGTCCTACCACTATCAGCACGTAGGCAAGCAGCCTGTTGTTCATTTTCATGTCGCACCTCCTGTTCTTCTCATGTGGAAAAGGCAACTACGGCGATGCAGCTCGCATCGCCGTAGGCATTCTTATTTAGCATATCACAACTTATTGCTAAATCCCAAGCAATTATTCCGTTTTGCCAAGCTTCTGCTTCAGCGCTGCAATTTGCTCTTCCACTTTAAGCTGCTTCTCTGGATCAACTGGCGGCTGATAAGTAGTTGCGCTTGTATAAGGTACACGAACAACCTCTGCTTCAGCCTCCAATTGCATAATTTTCTCCTCCATACGGTGGAAACCTAAGGATGCACTTCCGCTCTCGATGGTGTGAAGCGTGTTGATGGATGCCATTTGCTTGCGAGCTTTTGCCATTTGAGCACGAGCGGACAACTCATTGCGCTTATTGCGCATTTTATAGAACTCGTCTTTCATTGCGTGCATTTGGTGCATCAATTCATCCGCTTGAGCTTTTGCTTGAGCGTGCAGATCCTGGAACTCAATGATCTTTTGATCGTAGTACAATTTTTCTTCCAAGAACTTGCGAGCCATTTCCTCTTGTCCAGCTACCAATGCGCGTTCAGCTTGCCCCTCGCGTTCAGCAGCAACACGAACTGCCTCTTCATAGCGCTGCTTCATGCGGCGCTCATTTGCCATTTGTTTTGCAACCGTTACTTCAGCATCACGAATTTCCTGCTCCATGTCGCGAAGATATTGATTCAACATTACAACTGGATCTTCAACCTTATCCAACAAATCATGTACCGATGCCTTTGTCATGTCTTTTATACGTTTAAATACTCCCATTTTACTTATCCCCTTTCTCGTATCTCGCGAGTTGCTCGCGCAAATTTTCAATTTCGTTTTTCATTGCTTTCTTCTCGATGTCTTCCATCATGGAGTCAAGCTCTGAGCTTGTACGGTTCGTACCATAGCTCCCTGACTGATTATTGTTGTACGATTGTCCGTAAGTATTGCGTTGTCCGTGGCTGCCTTGAGTTCCGTAGTTATTTCCCTGAGTTCCGTAGTTGTTTGGGCCTGTGTAACCTGCACCGTTGTTGTAGCCTTGGTAATCATAGCCTTGACCATAAGGATTGCCGCTATTGTGGCCGTATGGACCATATGGACCGTAAGGCAGAGGTTCCTTTGGCACAACAAGTGCAAGGACAAAGTATAGAAACAGCGGAACGCCGGTAAAGAGAATCGTTAGGACTGTTAACACCCGAACAAGCGTTGCATCCACATTGAGCCACTCTGCGAGCCCACCACACACGCCGAAGAGCTTGCGGTCGCGTCTGGAACGATACAATTTCTTATTCATTGCCTTGTCACTCCTTCGGTGTGTTCAATTTCTCTCGCAGCCGCTGCATCTCTTGCTGCAGCTGCGCTTCTTTCTCATAGGAACCTTGAATATTCTGATTCATATGACGAATGTTGTTTAGACTTTGCGTTTCCCACTCCATATCGGTCACCCGATCATCAAGACGTCTGAACATCCCGTCGGTCTGGTTGCCGCCGAAGTGATTGGTGCGCTCGTTCATACGCTGCTGCAGTCGAATGGTTTGCATTCTTGCGATGTACAGCTGACGCTTGTCGTACACCGTTTGGAATTCGCCTTTCAGCGTATGAAGCTGTTGCTCCAATTCAAGGATTGAATCCTTCGTGCGATTGTACAGTTCTGTATAATGCTGAGCTTTCTCCTCATGCATGAGCTTCTCTTGCAGGGCAAGCTTCGCTGCGTACTCCTCATTCGCTTTTAAGGCGATAAGCGCTTGCTGCTCCCTGCGATCTCGCAGCTCCACTGCTTGATTCATTTGCTGCTTCATCTGATTGGCGTGCATCACATACTGCTTATACAAGCGCTCAGATTCGTTGATCTCTTGCTGAGTGCGCATCAGGAACTGATCAATTAGTTGAATCGGGTCTTCTGCGCGATCAAGGTGCTCATTCAATGATGCAAGTGTAATGTCTCTTACTCGACGAAATATGCCGCTCATTCACCATATCCTCCTTCACTGCAATCTGTTTGATCACTACTTCATCAGAATGGACTTCGTTTTTGAGGCCCCTTCAGCATCGACACTCCCCAGAAGATCAAAGCCCCGGCGAAGATAATGCCGATGAGCCAGGAGAACTTGCCGATCAAGCCAATCGCTCCGATGATGAGGAATACCCACCCGAAGAACGAATTCCCAGCCTTTATTCCATAATAGCCTAATGCAATCAAGGCGATCGGAATAAGGTATCCGAACAATCCTCCAAGGAACGGGGCTAATTTGCCTAACAAGATGAGCGCTCCAAATGCGATTAATACCAAAGCCATTACATTGTTACGTTGCATGCTGTTCGTCACCGCCTTTCGTTTATCCCGTTTGCTTATGTCTTTATTTTAGGTGGTTTTCGATTTTGCCAAAACAGGCTTCGGGCGGTTTTTGGACCTAGACCGAAGTCGGGGGACCTAACCTCCCTAAGATTGAGCCCATCTAAGACCTCTCCTCCTCCTCTTCATCGTGCGAATCCACATACCCGATGATCTTTTTTAACTATATAATAGAAGGAATTATTTCAGCGTCACTTCTGACTTGCCTTTGCCTCACATCATAGCACCCTTTCTTATGTCTTGTTGCCTTTATCACCTTATAAGATCTCAAGGTCTGGAACATGATTCCATTTTAACTCAAGCCACTATTCACATCTTTTTCTTTGTAATCATTTGTAATCAAGTAATATTGATTATGATAAGGTTATGATGAATAAGCATGAACTCAATATCTAGAGCTGAAGCCAAGCAACAGCATGTCCTTCTTAACTGGAAGATGAAACGTTTTCGTGACAATATCGTATGTAATAATATGCACTTAAAAAATCCCCATTTTACACTTTTCATACAATGGAGTGAGACGATGGAAACCTTATATTGGTCTCTCATTATTTTCGGAGTGCTGTATGCACTCGTCACGTTGTTATTTACAGAAGTCATGGATCATATCTTTGATGCTCTCATCGGGGACTCTGGTCTAGACTTCTTGCAGCCTACAGTGCTGGTTAGCGGATTAACCGTGTTTGGCGCCGCTGGACTGCTGCTCGATCGCTACACGCTGCTTAGTACAGCATGGATAATTGTACTCGCTGTCGCTGTCGCAATCTTAGGCTCTATCGGTGTCTACTTCTTGTATGTCCGACCTATGGAGAATCGAGAGAACTCTCTGGGCTATTCCATTCAGGATCTGATCGGGTCCATTGGAGATGTAAGCATTTCGATTCCTTCTCAAGGCTATGGCGAGGTCATTGTTCGCGCAGGGCTGTCCAATACGAATCATATTGCGGCATCGTTTGATGGCGATTCTATCCCTCAAGACAGTCGAGTTGTTATTGTTGAAGTAAAGGACCACACGGTGTATGTGTCTCCATTAGATACAGGGAATTCCCCAGTGTAGTCTTTGTACTTATAACTAATTTATATAAAAAGGAGCGACGCAAATGGAAGATGTATTGCTTATCCCCCTCATTGTCGTAGGGGTCATCGTAGTACTTGGCCTCGCATTCTGGGCTCGCTACAAGACGGTTAGTCCTGATGAGGCTATGATCGTAACCGGAACATACTTAGGCACCCGCAACGTCCTAACAGATGAATCCGGCCGCAAGATGAAGATTGTACGAGGTGGAGGGGCATTTATCCTCCCTATCTTCCAGCAATCTCAATTCCTATCCTTACTCTCACATAAGCTTGATGTAACAACGCCTGAAGTGTACACAGAGCAAGGCGTCCCTGTTATGACAGATGCTGTTGCGATCATTAAGATTGGCGGTGCGGTTGAAGACATTGCAACCGCAGCGGAACAGTTTCTTGGAAAGCCGACTGAGGCTTTGAAGTCTGAAGCACAGGAAGTTCTTGAAGGTCATTTGCGTGCTATACTCGGCTCTATGACCGTTGAAGAAGTGTACCGCAACCGCGATCGTTTTGCTCAAGAGGTTCAATCGGTCGCAGCGAAGGACCTTAAGAAGATGGGTCTTCAGATCGTATCCTTCACGATCAAAGATGTGCGTGATAAACATGGATACTTAGATGCGCTTGGTAAGCCGCGTATCGCTGCTGTAAAGCGAGATGCGGATATCGCAGAAGCAGAAGCAGTTCGTGACTCGCGTATTCAAAAGGCAAAAGCAGAAGAAGAAGGAATGAAAGCTGAACTGCTTCGTGACACCAACGTCGCTGAAGCAGCAAAGTCGAAGGAGCTTAAGGTCGCTGCCTTTAAGCGTGAACAAGATATGGCGCGCGCGGAAGCAGACCAGGCTTACTTCATCCAGGAGGCACGCTCTAAGCAGAGCGTAGTCGAGGAGCAAATGCAAGTCGAATTGGTTCGTAAAGAGCGGGAAATCGACCTCGAAGGAAAAGAAATTCTTCGTCGCGAGAAGCAGTATGATGCAGAAGTGAAGAAAAAGGCTGACGCTGAGCGATATTCCGTTGTTCAAGCGGCAGAAGCTGAAAAATCTCGTAAATACCTGGAAGCGGATGCCTTGCAATATCGAATCGAAGCAGAAGCGAAAGCGCAAGCCGAGCAAAAGCGTCTTGAAGGACTTGCAATTGCAGATGCTGAGCGCGCACGCGGTACGGCTGAAGCAGAGGTTATTCGCCTCCGTGGTCTTGCAGAAGCAGAAGCGAAGCAGAAACTCGCTGAAGCATTTGAAAACTATGGGCAGGCTGCAGTTCTCGATATTATTGTAACTATGCTGCCTGAACTTGCTGGCAAGGTTGCTGAGCCGCTTAAGTCTATCGACAAGCTTACTGTGGTCGACACTGGCAATGGCGAAGGCGCAGCTCGTGTAAGCAACTACGTCACACAACTTATGGCTACTGCACCTCAGATGCTCAAGGATGTATCCGGACTTGATGTGGAGAAGATGATTAAGCGATTCACAGAAGGCCACAATGATACTGCACCTAAGTCTCCTTCACCAACTGTTCCAGCCTTAGAAGAAATAGTACAGGAAGATATGGACACCACCAAGGAATAAGTCCTATCGTTCATGTTATGAAATAGCACTCAAAAGCCATGATGCTGCTGCAATATTGCTCATACAACATTGAGCATTGCAGCCATCATGGCTTTCTTTTGTCCTGAACCACACATGTATGTAAGAGAATATATCCTGCTCAATACTTGTTCATATTTTATTGATCCTCCATACCGGCAGCTGTACCCATTTTTTGAGAAATAAATTGTTTGAATCTATCAAAATATCGTTCGGATGCCTCCCAACGCTTGGCGTCCAAAAAGGGCATATCCTGACGAGCATGATGGTTAGGAGGTTGATAATACCGTGAAACATACGCGTCGTTGTCCAATGTATAGAAATAAAAGGCTCCATCCGGAGTCTCGATATCAATCCGGGCAGCAAAGCAGTATCCATCCTCGTCTGTATATGCCTGACGACGAAAGCCGTAATATTTGGAACCGTCCCAGAAACCGTCATTCTCCTCCCCATACGGGTCTAGCTCTTGTATGACAGGGTGCTGCAAAATGTCTTGCATATATTTCACCTCAATATTTGGTAAATAAAGCTCGGCTACATTCACGCAAGTCAGCAGCATAATCCAATATTCGCTTAGTTCGGCTAGATGCTCTGGGGATTTTTCCGTAATATCCCCCCACTCATCCCCTTCAACTCCGGTCTTCATCAACAAACTGACAGATTGATCATCGTTCAAATAAATAAAATAACGGTGCTGAGTAGTCTCGATATAAATGTTGGCGTTCTGTTTGTCTCCATCGGCATCAATATACTCCCTTTGCACTTTGAAATATGCATCATGCTCCTCAAAATCAAAATAAGGCTTATCATCCGTCATCAAAATACACTGAGTCAATTTTAGTATATTTTCTTTATGGATTGTGTTCTTAGTGAAATATAAATGGACGGCTTTCTTTTGTTGGAGAGCTTCATTCCAATTAAGCACGGCGGAACGCCCTTCCTCAAGTACAGTTACCAGCATATGAAAAGAGAAATCGATTTCTTCCTCTTCGATGTCCAAAAAAACATCGTCAACCAACACTTCTCGAATATCGATAGGAAGCTCGTGACAAACGGCGACCGTATCCCACACGTTTACCGAGCATACGATACTCTGCTGCCCGTCTACATTGAAGCGATATTCACCATCCTGAACTAACACTTTGGCATTAAGATTGCCTTCAACAATCATTTCTCCATGGTTGTAGGAACCGTATAATATTTCCGCTACCATCACATTGCCTGCCACAAAGATTTCCTGACCGCCTACAGCGATATTTTGGGCAGACAGGTTACCTGTCACCATAAGCCCTATGGCACCGTCTGTTTCTCTGTTATAGAGGTTGTCCACTGTAAAGTTTCCATTAATAAAAAAGAGTAGTACTTCTTCTTGCTGCGGGAAAGGCATGTGCCAATCCAGATTGAGAGAAGGTAATGTTAAATCCCCCTCATAGTAGGCGACAAGGTGTTCATCGTTGAAATCCTTGTAATACTTCGCCCACCAAGAGTTGTCAGGGAATTTTTCTGCAATTTGACTAATTGGCATAAACTGAAATACGTTACTCATACCTCACACCTCCTAAAATTTCCATTATCTTCTCATGCATTAAAATGACTGTCAATTGTGTAGATTACGCTTCTTATAAGGCATATAACAGAAGGCTGGATTGCTTCCCATCCCCATCGTTGCTATACACTTTCAGCCCTCGTTATGTCCAATTACGATTGTGCCTATTTGTGGTTCCACAGCGGATTCGACGATATGGTGGCAAGCTCTATGCAGTCCTTTCAGCTTCGTCACAATATTTCCAAAGCCAATCATCATTTCGTTATTATGAAATACAAAGAACCCCCTGATGATCAATCGGCATTGATCATCAGGGGGATTGCGATATTATGATATCAGTGAGAGGACTCGAACCTCCACGGGTCTCCCACATTCGATTTTGAGATTAGTGCTGCGGAAAGAGAGAAGAACTCATGGCAAAGGTCGTAAGTTTCGCAGCGTTCCCTCTAAGGCTACCATGTGCCTGCGTACTCGTGCGATACATCGCAGATTGCGTCCTTCGATCATCTTTGGGCCACGTTAACGTTAACAACACGATAAGACATAAAAAAAAAGCCCATTAGATTATCTCTAATGAACGGTTTGTAATAAAAGTGGTACCGGTGAGAGGACTCGAACCTCCACGGATCTCTCCATTCGATTTTGAGTCGAACGCGTCTGCCATTCCGCCACACCGGCATATGAAGTTCTAATGGAGGCGCCACCCAGATTCGAACTGGGGAATAAAGCTTTTGCAGAGCTTTGCCTTACCACTTGGCTATGGCGCCATCTGGAGCGGACAACGAGATTCGAACTCGCGACCCTCGCCTTGGCAAGGCGATACTCTACCACTGAGCTATGTCCGCAAATGGCTGGGGATATAGGATTCGAACCTATGCATGACGGAGTCAAAGTCCGTTGCCTTACCGCTTGGCTAATCCCCAATGAAATATGGGGCGATCGATGGGAATCGAACCCACGAATGTCGGAGCCACAATCCGATGCGTTAACCACTTCGCCACGACCGCCATATTGTCTTTAAAGTTTCTTGGCAGGGGCAGCAGGAATTGAACCCACACTAACGGTTTTGGAGACCGCTGTTCTACCTTTAAACTATGCCCCTTTAAAGATGGTGGAGGATGATGGATTCGAACCACCGAACCCGGACGGGAACAGATTTACAGTCTGCTGCGTTTGGCCACTTCGCTAATCCTCCATGGTGGTGCCGGCGAAAGGAGTCGAACCCTCGACCTACTGATTACAAGTCAGCCGCTCTACCAACTGAGCTACACCGGCAAATACTACATGGTGGCTTGGGACGGAATCGAACCGCCGACACAAGGATTTTCAGTCCTTTGCTCTACCGACTGAGCTACCAAGCCGAATATATGGTTGTTGTCATCAATAAGTGATGATGGCGGAGCTGACGGGATTCGAACCCGCGGTCTCCTGCGTGACAGGCAGGCATGTTAGGCCTCTACACCACAGCTCCATATGTGAATTGGTTGCGGGGGCAGGATTTGAACCTACGACCTTCGGGTTATGAGCCCGACGAGCTACCAGACTGCTCCACCCCGCGATATTATGGTGGACGCTGACGGGATCGAACCGCCGACCCTCTGCTTGTAAGGCAGATGCTCTCCCAGCTGAGCTA
>NZ_FXAZ01000003.1 GCF_900177815.1 Paenibacillus aquistagni
GAAGATGCCTATCTGGTATTAGCTCACGTTTCCGTGGGTTATCCCAGTCTTATGGGCAGGTTACCTACGTGTTACTCACCCGTCCGCCGCTAAGCCAAACACTTTCCGAAGAAAGTGTAAGACTCCGCTCGACTTGCATGTATTAGGCACGCCGCCAGCGTTCGTCCTGAGCCAGGATCAAACTCTCCATTAAAGTGTTTGACTTGCTCATTGGTATTGCTGACGAGAAATTAATTCTCAATAATGTTTCACTCGTTGTTCAGTTTTCAAAGAACAATTTTGCTTTGTCTCAACCGCCTTATCAGCGGCGACTTAATTAATATATCATATCTGAAATCTTAATGCAAGCTTTTTTTAACGACATTAATTATTTCTTTGTAAATGTCCTTATCACTTGCCCCTTCTTTTCAAAGAAGGAACCTTAGTATAACAAAATAGAGATTGTAATGCAACACTTATTTTCTATATGTCCTAAAGCTCATATTCCTTATCATTTTGTGGCCATCTTAAATATCCAAAGCATCTCTATTAGCCCATCACTTAACTCCACTCTCCTCTATATACATTAAATGAGTATAGAAGCTCTTTTCTATATGAATGTAACTTATAACTACTTAATTTTAATTCACATGATCTTGAAAAGGATCTTATCTCTTATCCATATGTATCATTGATTCACAGTTAAGAGGTTATTGAAGATCTCAAGCGAGATACAACCCTATACAATAAAAGAAGGCTGCACATTAGCAGCCTTCTTTCTATATGAGATGCGAATTATTCTTCAGTTTGCGGAAGATCAGTGTCAGGCAAGCTGGTTCCTTCTTCTGAAGCACCTTCTGCCTCCAACATTGGATCTTCCTCCTGATTCTTGCCGCAGCGTGTAACCGTAGATACAGCATCTTCATCACGAATATTAATAATCTTCACGCCTTGAGCATAACGTCCCAATTGGGAGATGCCCGAGATGCTTGTCCGGATAATCGTACCCGATTCGGTGATCACCATAAGGTCATCATCGTCGCTTACAACTTTTAGTCCTGCAAGAGGACCATTTTTCTCTGTCACATTAATGGCCTTGATTCCTTTACCGCCACGGGTCTGGGAACGATATTCCTCTGTTGGCGTACGTTTACCATAGCCCTTCGTCGTCACAATCAAGACATCTAGTGCTGGATCAATAACGTCCATATCAATGACACGGTCATCATTATCCAGATTAATTCCTTTTACGCCGGTAGCAGAACGTCCCATTGAACGAACGTCTTGCTCGGAGAAGCGGATCGACATCCCGTTCTTCGTCCCCATGATGATCTCTTGTTCACCATCAGTAAGACGGACTCCAATCAGATCATCATCCTCACGCAGATTGATCGCAATCAATCCACCTTTGCGGATATTGTTGTAGTCGATGAGTGGGGTTTTCTTCACAATTCCTTGTCTTGTGGCAAAGAATAAGTATTGTTCACCGCCAAATTCCTCGACCGGAATAACCGCATTAATGGTCTCTCCTTGCTCAATCTGAATCAAGTTAATGATTGGCGTGCCTCGTGCCGTACGGCTAAGATCAGGGATCTCATATGCCTTGATACGGTACACCTTGCCCTTGTCGGTAAAGAACATCAGATAATGGTGGGAGTTTGTCACAAACAAATGCTCCACAAAGTCATCATCTTTCGTGCCCATGCCGACAACACCACGGCCGCCCCGCTTCTGGCTGCGATAGGTTGTCGCAGGCAGACGCTTGATATAGCCGCTGTGCGTAATCGTAATGATAACATCCTCGCGAGGAATAAGATCCTCGTCCATGATATCATCGCCAAACGTAATCTCTGTACGGCGCTCGTCGCCATACTTCTGCTTAATCTCTTCAAGCTCGTCATGAACGATCTGAAGAACAAGCTGCTCATCAGCAAGAATCGCCTTGAATTCCGCAATTTTCGCCAGGAGCTCGTTATACTCTTCTTCGATCTTGTCGCGCTCCAAGCCTGTGAGGCGGCGAAGACGCATATCAAGGATGGCTTGTGCCTGCTCAAATGACAGGGTAAAGCGCTCTATCAAGCCATTGCGCGCTTCCTCATCATTGCGTGAGGAACGGATAAGCGCAATAATCTCATCCAGATGATCAAGCGCAATTCGCAAGCCTTCTAGAATGTGAGCACGAGCCTCTGCTTTGTTAAGTTCAAACTGTGTGCGACGGCGAATAACCTCAACTTGATGCTCAATGTAGTAGTGAAGAACATCACGAAGATTGAGAACGCGAGGTTCTTGATTAACAAGCGCTAGCATGTTCACGCCGAAGTTGACCTGCATCTGCGTATGGCGATACAGGTTGTTAAGCACGACGCTTGGCGTGACATCACGACGCAGCTCAATCACAACGCGCATGCCGTTACGGTCAGACTCATCGCGAAGGTCTGTAATGCCGTCGATCTTTTTATCACGAACAAGCTCTGCAATCTTCTCAACCAGACGCGCTTTGTTCACTTGGTATGGAATTTCATTTACCACGATGCGCGCTTTGCCGTTGTTCTCTTCAATCTCCGCACGGGCTCTCATTACGACAGACCCACGGCCTGTCATATAAGCTTGGCGAATGCCTTCGCGGCCCATGATCAAGCCAGCTGTAGGAAAGTCAGGACCATGAATATATTCCATGAGATCAATCGGTGTAAGCTCAGGGTCTTTAATGAGCGCTTGTACCCCATTAATAACCTCTGATAAATTATGCGGCGGGATATTGGTAGCCATCCCTACGGCGATACCAGACAAGCCGTTCACGAGCAGGTTCGGAAAACGTGCAGGTAAAACAACTGGTTCCTTCTCTTCACCATCATAGTTAGGCGCAAAGTCAACCGTATCTTTATTTAAATCACGAAGCATCTCCATCGAGATCTTCGATAAACGAGCTTCCGTATAACGCATTGCCGCTGCCATATCACCGTCTATGGAGCCGAAATTGCCGTGTCCATCAACCAGCATGTAGCGCAGGGAGAAATCCTGAGCCATACGGACCATCGTCTCATACACCGCAGAATCACCGTGTGGATGGTACTTACCAATAACCTCACCCACGATTCTTGCAGATTTCTTATAAGGCTTGTCCGGGGACATACCGAGTTCGGACATTGCATACAGAATACGGCGGTGTACGGGCTTTAACCCATCCCTTACATCTGGCAATGCACGACTCACTATAATACTCATCGCATAATCGAGAAAAGATTCGCGCATCTCGGTGCCAATGTCGCGGTCTTTGATCTGCGATTGTTGTTCTTCCGCCATGCTGGACCTCCTTCAAATAATTCCGAGTTCATCTGTTCTTAAAGCCGCGAACAAAATGTTCGGAAATTCAACAATATCCATCGCTTCTGAGCAGGTTTTTGAATAGGCATTGTTCGTTAACTAACCACAGCTGTCTCGATACTGCAACCGCATGCACGGGTGTCTAATTGCACGAAAAAACGGCATGCCTCCTATTCAGGAAGCAGCACCGTCGTCATGATGACATGTCGCGATCAAACTTCATGATTCTGTTATCTATTATATTACTTTCACAAATAAGAAACAATTAAACCTACTTGTGAACATAGGCCTAAATCAAGCCCTATAAACCTATTCAATTCTGCTTCGACCTTGCTAAAGCTATATGAAATATACTGTCTATTATACCATGAAAATGATTTGAATACTGCATAAATCCAATCACTTCATTTTCACAGAGCAAAAATACCCCAGTCATTACGACTGAGGTATCAATTGCCTATCTCTAGGAAAATGAACTAGATATCCAAATTCTTAACAAATTTCGAATGTTCGATAATGAAGTCACGACGCGGTTCAACTTGATCCCCCATCAAGGTATCAAAAATATCATCCGCCATCTTTGCATCGTCAACCGTGACTTGAAGCATTGTACGGCTTTCTGGATCCATAGTCGTTTCCCACAGCTGAGTGGCATTCATTTCACCAAGACCTTTGTAACGCTGAACGTTGATCTTGACGCCTTCGCCCCACTCGGCCATGATCTCATCCTTCATCTTCTCGGAATCTGCATAGCGGACAACCTTGTTGCGCTCTATCTTAAAGAGCGGAGGCTGCGCGATATAGATATAACCCGCTTCTACGATCTTTCTCATATAGCGATAGAAGAACGTCAGAAGCAGTGTGCGAATATGAGCGCCATCGACATCGGCATCGGTCATGATGACGATCTTGTGGTAACGAGCCTTGGACAAGTCAAAGTCTTCCCCAATCCCCGTACCAAGCGCTGTAATGATATTGCGAATCTCAGCATTAGACAACACCTTGTCCAATCGCGATTTCTCCACGTTCAGAATCTTACCGCGCAGCGGCAGAATCGCTTGGAAATGACGGTCGCGGCCCTGCTTCGCAGAACCACCAGCGGAGTCACCCTCAACGATATACAGCTCGCTGATGGATGGGTCCTTGGAGGAACAGTCCGCAAGCTTCCCTGGCAAAGAGGATACTTCGAGCGCGCTCTTACGGCGAGTTAACTCGCGCGCACGCTTGGCCGCTTCTCTGGCACGAGCCGCTTGTGTTCCCTTTTCAATGATCTTCTTGGAAATAGTCGGGTTCTCATTCAAGAACTGCATGAACTTCTCCGCAAACATCGATTCCACGATACCACGAACTTCGCTGTTGCCAAGCTTAGTCTTGGTTTGGCCTTCAAACTGCGGCTCTGGAATTTTAACCGAAATAATCGTCGTCAAGCCTTCCCGAACATCATCACCGGTCAGATTAGCGTCGCTTTCCTTCATCAAGCCCATCTTGCGTGCATAATCGTTAATAATTCGAGTCAGCGCACTCTTAAAGCCGGATTCATGCGTTCCGCCCTCATGGGTATGAATATTGTTTGCGAACGAATAGATGTGATCTGTATAGCTATCGTTATACTGCAAAGCAATCTCGCAAGTGATATTGTCCTTGGCGCCTTCGACGAAGATCGGCGGCTCATGCACAACATCGCGATTGCGATTCAAATATTCAACGAATTCAATAATCCCGCCATCATACTTAAACGTATGTGACTGCGGATTATGAGAACGCTCGTCCGTCAGAACCATCTCGATTCCACGATTCAAGAAGGCCAGCTCGCGCACGCGAGAAGCTAGGATGTCGTACTCGTACACCAGCGTCTCCGTAAATACTTCGCTATCCGGTCTAAATGTAATCGTCGTTCCGGTCTCCTCCGTCTCGCCTATAATCTTAAGATCATACTGCGGCACGCCACGATGGTACTCCTGCTGATGAATGTACCCATCACGTTTGACCGTTACAATCAAGGAATCGGACAAGGCATTCACGACGGATACCCCTACCCCGTGAAGACCGCCTGATACTTTATATCCTTCGCCGCCGAACTTACCGCCAGCGTGAAGAACGGTCATAACGACCTCTACAGCTGGACGCTGCATCTTCTCTTGAATCCCGACTGGAATCCCGCGCCCATTATCGATAACAGAGACACTGTTGTCTTCATGAACGGTAATCTCAATACGATTACAATATCCAGCAAGGGCTTCGTCTATACTATTATCAACAACTTCCCATACGAGATGGTGAAGACCTTTGCTGCTGGTAGAGCCAATGTACATCCCTGGACGTTTGCGAACCGCCTCCAGCCCTTCCAGCACCTGTATCTGATTCTCATCGTATGTTTGATGATTCAAGGACATCCCATCACCCACTTCTCATTCATTCTAAATCATGCTTCGTCCATACGTGGTAAATGATGCGAACGCTTCTTCAGCGTCGTTGAAGATATCGGGGAATAATAAACCTTGCCCTTCGTCACCACGATGGACTTGGCTTCTTCCTCACCGATCGTCTCAACATTTTTGATTTTGTGGGAGTGTGCTACAAATTGCTTGGACAGCTTCGATGACTTCTCAATTGAGATATCAAAGATCGCCACCAATTCCGAAGATCGGATTACCTTTTCTCCACCTAGGTGAATATACATCGCACCCACTCCTAACCCTTCACTTGTCCGCTATCCACATGACAAATATTCGCACCCTGCAGCTTGTTGGTATGGATGCTTTCAATGCCGGTCGTCGTTATAAAGGTCTGCACCTTTTCCTGAAACGTCTCAATAAGCTGCGTCTGACGGTAGCTGTCCAGCTCAGACAGCACATCATCGAGCAGCAGCACGGGGTATTCGCCGATCTCCTCATGGATCAGCTCGATTTCCGCAAGCTTAAGGGACAAGGCTGTCGTTCGCTGCTGGCCTTGCGAGCCATACGTCTGCACTTCCTTGTCATTTATAAAAAAGGTCAAATCATCCCGATGAGGACCAACAAGCGTCATGCCACGGCGCAGCTCTTGATCATGCATTTGGGTTAACTTTATCATAAATTGCTCAAATAAAACAGCTTCATCCTCTTCCTGGCCGCCGAACGAAGGCATGTAACCGATCACGAGCTTCTCAAGTCCATCGGTAATTCCAGCATGAATCTGCTCAGCCCATACTTGCAGTTTCTTTAAATATTGTTTCCGTTTCTTTACAATTTTAACACCATGTTCAACAAGCTGTTGATTCCAGATCTCCAGCATCCCATTTTGCTTCGATCCTCGATCATTCCACATTTGCTTCAAAAAGTTATTGCGCTGGTTCAGCACCTTCTGATACTGCTGCAAATGATACAGATAGCTTGGCTGCACCTGTCCAATCTCCATGTCAAGAAAACGCCGCCTAATGCTTGGCCCGCCCTTTACAATCTCAAGATCCTCAGGAGCAAACATGACGACGTTCAGCGCACCAACAAAATCACTCAGCTTTTTTTGTTCAAGGCCATTGAGCTTCGCTTTTTTGCCTTGTTTGGAAATGTTCAGCTCAAGCTGGCATGGGCCGTATTTACGGTCAACCATAGCCTTTAGCTGCGCATGATCTGCCTCCCAGCCAATCAACTCCTTGTCCTTTGACGTGCGATGGGACTTGGTCAAGGCAAGCACAAGTATGGCCTCTAGAAGATTGGTCTTGCCTTGGGCATTGCGGCCGACAAACAGATTGACATTGTAATTGGTGTCAAGCGTTAACTCCTCATAATTCCGATACGACTTCAGCGATAACGATCGGATAAACACCCGCTACGCCTCCTGCGAGGCAATGACGAACGCTCCGCAGTCCTTAACCTGAACCTTGTCTCCCGGATACAGCTTGCGTCCTCTTCGCTGCTCCGTCTCACCGTTAACTTGTACCGCGCCTTCTTCTAGCAGCACTTTGGCATGGCCGCCTGTTGATGCGCAGCTTGCGAGCTTAAGCATCTGCCCAAGCGTAATGTATTCTGTCTTAATGCCTACTTCGTTCATGGTTGTTCCTCCTGCCGATCCTGCCTAACCGCCGACAATATTAAGTCGTTGTCCGGTATGGCAAAATGAGATGCAAACTATTCACGTTCTCTGTGGATTTGAAAATAATCGGGCTCATTGCGCCTGTAAAGCCAAGGAAAATATGTTCACATTCGATGACCTTCAGCACATCAAGCATGTATTTGGAGTTGAAGGCAATGCGCAGCGCCTCTCCGTTGAATTGTTTTACCTCCAGCTGCTCGGTTACACGGCCGAGTTCTGTGGAGCTTGAGGAAATCTCAATGGTTCCATCCTCTTTTGTTTGCAGACGAACAATATTGGTTTTTTCCTCACGGGACAGCAAATAAGCGCGGTCAATTGCTTCCGTTAATTTTTTTGTGTCCAAAACGAGTTCTGTTTTGTACTGATTCGGAATAATTCTAGAAGTATCGGGATAGGTTCCGTCCAAAATACGCGAATAGAACAGAACATGATCAATCTTGAAGAGCACTTGGTTGTCCGCAACAACGATATCGACCATCGTATTTTGATCCGGAATGATTTTGCTGAGCTCATTCATTGTTTTGCCGGAAATGACAATGTTGTGGAAACGAAGCTCTGTGTCCACTTCAATATGAGCAGCGCGGCTTGCCAAACGATGGCGGTCGGTTGCAACGAATTTGAGTTCGCCATCTTGGAGATTCCACAGCACCCCGGTAAGAATTGGTGTTGTTTCGTTTGTTGAAATGGCAAATACGGTCTGCTTGATCATGGTCTTCAGCAGATCGCCATTTACACTGAATACCTGCTCTTCTTCAATGCTTGGCAGCACAGGATATTCTTCTGGATCAAGGCCGACCATTTGAATCTCGGCAGAACCTGCGCGAAGCAGTGTTTGGAATTGATCCTGCATTTCAATCTCAATGTGTTGGGAAGGGAGCTTCTTGATAATCTCCACAAAGAATTTTGCAGGCAAGACGACGCTTCCTGGGCGTTCTACCTGAACAATCGTTTGTCGATCATCTTCGATCGGAATAAAGCTTTGGATGGAAATATCGGTGTCGCTAGCTGTCAATGTGACGCCTTGGAAAGTAACGTCTACTTTGATCCCTGTCAAAATAGGAATCGTGGTTCGGCTGGAAATTGCTCTGGATACGTTCTGTATCGCTTCGTTTAGCTCATTTTTCAGAATTGATAACTTCATAGTTCCACTCCTTATGCGAGAAGAAATAGTTCTTGCTGTCTATTTATAAGATGAACTTATTAATCTTTTTAATATAGTAGTAATAGTAGGGCCTCTTGATACTGTGGATAACTGCCTTCAGCACACATAAGATAGAGCCTATTCACATGTGTATAAATTGTGTATAGGCTCTTTGAATTGTTCACAGTGTCGGATTTTTAATTTTCTCGATGAGATTCTGAACGACTTTATACAACTCCTGATCATGCGTCAGGTTCTGGGTGATCTTCTCGTGTGCGTGAATAACAGTCGTATGATCTCGACCGCCAAAGGCCTCTCCGATCTTAGGCAAGGAATAATCCGTCATTTCCCGTGAGAGATACATCGCAATTTGTCTTGGAAAAGCAATGGCCTTCGTGCGCTTGCGGGCTTTGAAGTCCTCCATGCGCAATCCATAATATTCCCCTACGCGCTGCTGGATATCCTGAATGGTGATCATCTTCGGACGGCCTGTTGGAATGATATCCTTCAGCGCTTCTGCCGTTAGATGGGTCGTAATATCCTGATTGGTCATCGTTGAATAGGCAACAACGCGGGTAAGCGCGCCTTCAAGCTCACGGATGTTCGTATTGATCTGATTCGCAATATACACCATGGCTTCGTTCGGAATATCGAGGTTGTCGGCTTTGGCTTTCTTTCTCAAAATCGCGATTCGCGTCTCTAGATCTGGTGGCTGGATATCGGTGATCAGTCCCCATTCAAACCTAGAGCGAAGTCGTTCTTCGAGCGTTTCGATCTCTTTAGGCGGACGATCACTAGAGATGACAATCTGCTTATTGTCATTATGCAGGGCATTAAACGTATGGAAAAATTCCTCTTGCGTGGATTCCTTCCCTGCCAGGAATTGAATATCGTCAATCAAAAGAATGTCGATATTGCGGTACTTATTGCGGAAGCTCTCCCCGCGGTTATCGCGAATGGCATTGATAAATTCATTCATGAACTTCTCCGAGGTCGTGTAGACGACACGGCTCTTCGGATTGTGCTCAAGAATATAATGTCCGATTGCATGCATCAAGTGCGTCTTGCCAAGACCTACGCCCCCATAGAGAAACAGCGGATTATAGGCTTTGGCCGGCGCTTCGGCGACAGCAAGCGATGCCGCATGGGCAAAGCGGTTGTTCGATCCGATGACAAAGGTGTCAAAGGTATACTTCGGATTCAAAATATTCGACACCGGCTCTTCCTGCAGGGCAGCACGAGGCGGAGGTGTTTGCGGTTGAACCTCTTCGGGTTCAGCTTGTGCCGCCTCCTCGATAATAAACTTAACTTCCACCTGTTTTCCCGTCATCTCGAAGATGGTAGAACTGACGAGCTTCGTATAGCGGCTCTCCAGCCATTCGACAGCAAATGTGGTCGGAGCAGTTATTAAAATTTGGGTGTCAGTATACTTGACCGTCTTTGTGGCTTTAAACCAGGTGTCAAAGCTCGGCTTGCTGAGCTTTGTTTGGATGACGGTCAGCACTTCCTGCCAACGTTCTTGTAATTGGCGATCCACAGATGGTTTCACTCCTTCAAACCTGTTGCGCCGTCGCTAACTGACGCACGCTTTAAGAATACAACTCGCCTGAAAAGGACAAGCTCCCCGACAAATGGCGCAAGAGGGGCTCTCTAAAGATTAAGAAAGCCCTCTAAACGACAGGGCGCTTTGTCGGGGTCTATGCTGATGGACATGCCTGAAGCATGTCGAAATATAACGTATTGAGGACAAAAGGTTATCCACAATAACAACATAATTAAGAGCGATAATATCAGGCTATGGATAACTTGTTCACAACCTTATCCACAGATTGTTGATAACTTAACTGTGGAAAACAATTATTCACATCCGAAAAACAATATTATCATAGCAGATGAGCCCTTATATTTCAACGACAGTGCAAATTTTATCCACACATTCAATACCTTGTGTATAAAAATTATTACCACCACAAGATATTGTTTATAAATTGTGCCTGCCTTGTGCGGTGGGGAAAAATGCTGTCGAATGTTATACACAGCTGTCGGAATGGAATCGGGGAAAAAACGAAAAGTTCTGCACATGTGAATAACTTCTACTGAAAATGTAGCTGTGTACAGGTTAAATATTTTGAGAAAAATGGTTGTGGATAGTTTATGAATTCAGATTGGAGACTATGCACAAGGCGAAGGGCTTGATCATCAGCGCTCGGTGTCCATCATAAGATAGGGATGGATTAAAACTGAAAGCAGCGCAGTTATTATTTTCATAAAAGAGGGAGGAAGCGTCTTTTCGGCATGTCAGGCATGCTTGGTTCCGTGCGATTCTTAAAAAAGACAGGCTGGGTAAGCTTTATTTTCAACTGGAAACCATTTATGGTAACTGCAACATTGACTTTTAATAGGGTATCTGTTTAAATGTATAAAGGAATTTTGCGCAGAAATATAAACCGTGCAAATATGCCGGATTATTTTTAATATCCCGCATGAGGAGGTGCAATTAATCATGAAACCAACATTTAAACCAAATGTAAGCAAGCGTAAGAAAGTTCATGGTTTCCGTGCGCGTATGAGCACAAAGAACGGCCGTAAGGTGTTGGCTGCTCGTCGTCAAAAAGGCAGAAAAGTATTGAGTGCTTAAGTTGTGCTGAAGCGAGACCACCGCGGTGGTCTTTTTTTCTTTATACACGTTTAATTGCTTGGGTTGAGGTGCATACTTGGAGAATGATGCTAATCATGATCCAGCACTAAGTCGAATAAGAGGTAGGAATACGACTGTGCAGAAACAATACCGTCTAAAGGATCGCAGGGATTTTTCCCGTGTATACCGTCATGGCCGTTCATGGGCTAATCATCAGCTTGTTTTGTATGTGTTTTCTAGACCTGAGGTGGAGCAATTCCGCGTCGGGATCTCTGCAAGCAAAAAAATCGGCAATGCGGTTGTGCGCAATCGAATGAGGCGCTTAATAAAGGAAATAATGCGCCAGGAAAGCGACCATATTATCAGTCATGTGGATTTGGTCTTCATCGTGCGCAAAGGCGCAACCGAAATGGATTATGACCAGCTCAGAAAGAGCGTGCTGCATGTATGCAGAAAGGCCTCTGTCTACAAAAAAGACAATACGGTGAAATGATGTCCAAAGTCATGCTGTGGACCGTTTCCTTTGAAACCGTTTATATGATATATTTACATTGGAATCGGATGGTTAGAGAGGAGTTTTGCTATTGTCGCTTAAGAAGTTGCTTTCGAACCGAAAATTGCTCTTAACGGTTCTTGCCGTTGTATTTGTTATGGTGTTAACCGGATGTACCCGCGCAGCGCAAGGGTCCATGACGACGGACATGCTCAAAGAGGGGAACTTCTGGGAGTCTAATGTTGTCTATTATTTCTCATTAGTGCTGGATACGTTTGCAGGATGGTTTAAAGGGGAGTATGGTCTTGCTATTCTGATGCTAACCATTATTGTTCGTTCGGCTATTCTTCCGCTTACGATTAAGCAGATGAGAAGTTCGAAGGAAATGCAAAAAATTCAGCCTCAATTGATGGAGCTGAAAAAGAAGTATAAAGATAATCCACAAAAGCAGCAGGAAGAAACGATGAAGCTGTTCCAGCAGCACAACGTGAATCCGATGGCAGGCTGTTTCCCGATGTTGATTCAAATGCCAGTCTTTATAGCATTGTACAATGCTATTTATTTGAACTCTGATATCGGTGGTCATCAGTTCTTGTGGCTTCAACTTGGAGAGAAGGACCCGTATTATATATTGCCGGTTATTGCGGCCTTAACAACATTTATTCAATCTAGAATGATGTCTTCTCAAATGCAGTCCTCGATGCAGTTCATGCTGCTCGTGTTCCCGGTACTGATCTTCGTTATGTCGATCAGCTTCCCGTCTGCATTGCCGCTTTACTGGGTGTACAGCAATATCTTCACGATCGTACAGAACTATTTCCTTTACCGCAACAAGGATAAGGAGGTCAAACCGGCGAAATGAACACATTGATTGTATCAGGGAAGACAATCGAGGAAGCCGTTCAGAAGGGATTGACAGAGCTCCAAACGACCAAGGACCAAGTTACGGTTCAAGTTCTGGAGCAGCCATCACGTGGTTTGTTTGGGTTATTTGGTGTTCGACCAGCCAAGGTCGAACTTACCCGGATTACGACCAAGCCAGCGGCTGTGCCTGTTGAGGCACCAAGTCAGTCTTCTGATGCAAGTTCAAATCATGTTGCCGTGTCGGTGGATGAGCAAGGCGAGGAAACCGCTCATTCGTCTAATGCCAAAGCCCTTTCCAAGGAACAAGGAGTGGAAGAGGCGAAGAAGTTCGTCTATGACGTAGCGGAGTCCATGGGACTTCATATTGAAATTACGGTGGACAAGCGTAAGGATCACCTGTTGTTTGATATCGCGGGCTCCGATCTAGGGCTCATCATTGGCCGCAGAGGGCAGACGCTGGATTCACTGCAATACTTGACGAATCTGGTTGCCAATCGTTATTCGGATCAGCATCTGCGCATCACCTTGGATGCCGAGGACTTCCGTGCTCGCAGAAAAGAGACGCTTGAAGCTCTAGCAGAGCGTCTTGCCAACAAAGCGATTCGCACACGCAAGGAAGTCATGCTTGAGCCGATGCCTCCGCAGGAGCGCAAGATTATCCATGCCAAGCTTCAGGATCATGCCAAGATCAAGACGTATAGCAAAGGTGAAGAACCGAACCGTCGCATCGTTATTTCATTGAAATCATAATGAATCGTTATCGTTTGACACGATTGTTTGTCATGTATGCAATGATTGCCCTTTAACAAGGCGTAATCATTGCTTTTTTTCTAGTGATAGGGGGGAGCAAGGTGATAACAGATACAATTGCTGCGATATCCACACCGCTAGGTGAGGGCGGTATCGCGATTATTCGAGTAAGCGGTGATGAAGCGATTCAAGAAGTGGACCGCCTCTTTCGTGCTAAGATAAAGCTTGCCGATGCGGCGTCTCATACGATTCACTATGGCCATATCGTCGATCCAGATACGAACGAGCGTATTGAGGAGGTTATGGTGTCGGTCATGCGCGCTCCGCGTTCATACACGACAGAGGATGTAGTGGAGATTAACACCCACGGCGGCGTGGTATCGATTCGACGCGTGATGGAGCTGATCTTGAAGCAGAATGTCAGAACAGCTGAGCCTGGGGAATTTACGAAGCGTGCCTTTTTAAATGGACGGATTGATCTGTCGCAAGCGGAAGCGGTAATGGATCTTATTCGCTCCAAGTCAGACCGCGCCTTCGATGTAGCCATGAAGCAGGCCCAAGGCCAGTTGTCTACTAGAATCAAGGATCTTCGTCATACTTTAATTGAGACGCTCGCTCACATCGAAGTGAATATTGATTATCCTGAGCATGATGTTGAGGAATTGACAAACCAATACATTCAAGCGCAGTGTGGTACAGTAATCTCATCCATTGATCGTTTATTGAAGACAGCCTCTGAGGGCAAGATATTGCGAGAAGGCATTGTCACCGCGATTGTTGGCCGCCCCAATGTAGGGAAGTCCTCCTTGCTTAATGCGCTGGCGCAGGACAACAAGGCCATTGTCACGGATATCCCGGGTACAACGCGTGATGTCATTGAGGAAATGATTACGATCAACGGCATCCCCCTGCGTCTATTGGACACGGCCGGTATACGCGAGACGACAGATCTTGTAGAGAAGATTGGGGTTGAACGCTCACGTAGTGCGCTTCAGGAGGCTGATCTTGTGCTGTTTGTGGTGAACCATCATGAACCCCTGCATGACGATGAGCGGGAGTGGCTTCAGCAGATTCATGGTAGACAAGTGATTGTCATTGTGAATAAAATGGATTTGCCAAACCATTTGGATCTCTCGGAGCTGGAAGCGCTGGAGCAGGCAGGAACGATTCGCGTCGTGAAGATGTCTGCCATGCTGCAAGAAGGCGTCGATGCGCTGGAGCAGGCGATATCCGATCTGTTCTTCACCGGCAAGATTGAGTCTCAAGATGCGACTTATGTCAGCAATGTGAGACATATTGGTCTTCTTCATAAGGCGAAGCAATCTTTGACAGAAGCGGTTCAAGCTACGGAAATGGGCATCCCGATCGATATCATCCAGATCGATGTTCGTTCGGCGTGGGAAGAGCTAGGGGAGATCATTGGAGACTCGGTAGGGGATTCATTGATTGATCAGATCTTCTCCCAATTCTGCTTAGGCAAATAACGGCGGGTGAGAAGGTGGAGGTAGAAGGTATTCCTTGATTGCTTTGACCTTCTCGACCGCTTTCATTACTTTGGATAAAATAAGCTGATCATAGCGTCTAGAGGCAGGAATGCCTTGACGTCTGATAGGTTAGCTGCATAAAGGAGGGAATGTCATGCCATATGTTGCAGGGCATTATGATGTTATCGTGATTGGAGCGGGTCATGCAGGGGTTGAAGCTGCACTTGCTTCTGCGCGCATGGGCGTAGAAACGCTGTTGATCACGATCAATCTGGATATGGTTGCATTTATGCCATGTAACCCATCCATCGGTGGTCCAGCCAAGGGCCATGTTGTTCGAGAAATTGATGCGCTCGGCGGAGAGATGGGGCGTAATATTGACAAGACCTTCATTCAGATGCGTATGCTGAATACAGGCAAGGGCCCTGCTGTTCATGCGCTGCGCGCACAAGCCGATAAATTTTTGTATCAACAGACCATGAAGGAAACGATCGAGATGACCAAGCATCTGACCATGCGTCAAGGCATGGTCGAAGAGCTCCTCGTGGAAGACAGCAAATGTGTAGGGGTAGAGACACAGAGCGGCGCCCAGTATATGTCGAAGGCCGTTGTGGTCACCACCGGTACGTATTTGCGCGGCAAAATTATTATGGGTGAGCTGATGTATTCGAGCGGCCCTAACAATCAGCAGCCTTCTTTGAAGCTGTCTGACAGCATGAAGTCGCTTGGACTTGAGATGGTGCGCTTTAAGACAGGTACACCGCCTCGTGTGCATGGGGAAACCATTGATTTTTCCAAAACGGAAATTCAGCCCGGTGACGAGCAGCCAAAGTTTTTCTCTTATGAGACGAAGAGTTCGGATAACGAGCAGCTGCCTTGCTGGCTAACCTACACATCTGCAGATACCCATCACATCATTAATGACAATCTGCATCGTGCGCCTATGTTCTCAGGGGTCATTGAAGGGACAGGTCCAAGATACTGTCCTTCAATTGAGGATAAGATCGTACGCTTTGCCGATAAGCCGAAGCATCAGATCTTCCTTGAGCCAGAGGGCAAGAACACGAAGGAATATTATGTACAAGGCTTATCGACCAGTATGCCTGAAGATGTGCAGCTGTCGATGCTAAGAACGATCCCTGGCTTAGAAAAGGTAGAGATGATGCGTACCGGCTATGCGATCGAATATGATGCCATTGTGCCTACGGAGCTGTGGCCTTCTTTGGAAACCAAAAAGGTCGAGGGCTTGTTCACGGCTGGGCAGATTAACGGGACCTCTGGTTATGAGGAAGCTGCTGGCCAAGGCTTGATGGCAGGGATTAATGCGGCTAGAAAGGTACAGGGCAAGGAGCCCGTTATCTTGAATCGCTCGCAGGGTTATATTGGCGTTCTGATTGATGATCTGGTAACCAAAGGGACGAATGAGCCTTATCGCCTGCTCACTTCTCGAGCAGAATATCGCTTATTGCTTCGCCATGACAACGCGGATCTTCGCTTGACGCCGCTCGGTTATGAGATTGGGCTGATTAGCGAGGAGCGTTATGCTGCGTTCCAGGCGAAGATTGATCTTGTCGCTCAAGAGCTGGAGCGCCTCAAGGCAACCAAAGTGAAGCCGGATGAAGCCGTACAAGCCATGCTGGCTGAAGTGGGCTCTGCGCCGCTTACAAACGGCTGTGACGCGGTCACGCTGTTAAGACGTCCTGAGGTAACCTACGCTCAAATTGAAGGCTTGTTCCCATCCACGCTGCCGCTTGATCAGGAAATGAAGGAGCAAGTCGAGATCCAAGTGAAATACTCCGGTTATATTGAGAAGCAACTGGCGCAGGTGGAACGCCTGCAGAAGATGGAGAGCAAGAAGATTCCGGATGACATCGTATATGAAGAGATCCATGGCATTGCTTCGGAAGCCAAGCAGAAGCTGTCGACTATTCGTCCGATCTCCATTGGCCAGGCCTCTCGGATCTCTGGCGTAACGCCTGCGGATATCTCGATTCTGCTTGTGTATCTGGAGCACTATAACCGTGTAACTGCAAAGCGCCAGGCAGAGATGGATGCAGGGCAAGGGCAAACTCAATAAGTATGTGTAAGGGATAACTGTAATAAAAGGGGACCATCCCAAATGGTGATTGCGGCGTTCTAGGATGGCCCTGACAAGCTTAAGGACAGGAAGGTACGTATGGATCCTATTCAACAGCAATTTGCCGAGTGGCTGAAGCCTCACGGGCTTGAAGTTACTGAGCAGCAGTTTAAGCAGTTCGATCAGTATGTGGATATCCTGGCGGATTGGAATGAGCGTATGAACCTTACCGGCATAACAGAGCGCGGAGCTGTCTATGAGAAGCATTTTTATGATTCTTTGACGCTTTCCTTCTATGTCGATATGGTTGGCGTACGATCTATGGCCGATATTGGTTCAGGAGCGGGCTTTCCCGGTATCCCACTAAAGATTATGTTTCCACAACTGGAGCTGACGATTGTCGACTCCTTGAATAAACGCATTCAATTTCTTCAGCATCTTGTACAGGAGCTTGGCTTGGAGTCGGTAACTTGTCTTCATGCGCGGGCTGAAGAGGCTGCTCGTAAGCCAGAGCATCGGGATCATTATGATCTTGTAACCGCAAGAGCTGTTGCGAGATTGAATGTGCTGAATGAGTTCTGCTTGCCGTTTGTTCGTAAGGATGGATGGTTTGCTGCAATGAAGGGCGCGAATCCTTCAGACGAGATCAAGGAAGCAGCCAAGAGCATGCAGGTTCTGCAAGCAAGTTTGCAAGAAGAGCATGAGCTTAAGCTTCCCATTGAGCAATCAGAACGGCATATCGTTATTGTGAAGAAGAAAGGCCCGACTCCAAAGGCGTATCCCCGCAAGGCTGGAACGCCGTTGAAGTCGCCAATCATCTAGGTCTTTCGTATTGTGCATCAGTGCCTCCCACTGCGTTCTACAGCGCGGTGGGATTTTTTCTTGCCCGCATAATTTAGGAAAAGGGAAGTGCGAGTAGCAGAGCGAAACAGACAGTATTTGAATACAAGTGCACCAAAATAATATTTACCAAATATGTAAAATGAAATGGATATGTTTATATGATCAATAACAGTAAACGGCTGTGAATTCACATTACACGCTCTATGATTTGTGGTACGATAATAGAGGAGTTGACGCCATGTTTGTTCCACGTGAAACAAAGTGTACTGCTCCTCAGATGCACGAATAATACCTTTGATAGAGTCGGAAATAAATCCATCATGTTAAGCGGGATGGTTGTCAGAACAGGCGAGAACGGGATGATGCTGAGGAAGTCGTATGGCTTGACATTGGGAAGGGTGGACCCGATTGGAATTGGGACATAACGAGATCGGTGAGCAATTAGGAATGAGATGCCTTCCAACTTGCTTCCCTTATTGAGATCTTCATTTATGAAGCTTATTGAAATGTGGCTTTTGGACTGGAAGAGATGGAAAATGTTGAATTTCAATAGGGTTGTGGTTAAGGTGTTAATGAACGGATAGCGTGTGATGCTGGCTGATCATTGATCATGTAGGATATGGATGAAACGCAGACGATGTCGATTCGTATGAACATAAGGAAGATTTTCCATGAACGGTCAACATATTTGGCAGGAAAACAGACTTTGATTGGAGAATACATACAGATAGTGCATGTATTGTCGTCATAAGGTGTAGGCGCTGACTGAGCAGCTAGAAAGGCTCCGCTGTTTGCATGAGAGAGGGAGTGCAGGGACGGCAAGCTCAGATCCAGCCAATGTCAGTCTAATAAAGGTTCTACCGTCGAAGTTACCATTGACCGCGTAATGGACTTGCCTGGCATTATTATGAAGTTAGGTGGTATGACTATCCTATGAAAGAACAATTATCTCGGTTATTTGGCTTTGCGGAACGTTCCTCTGTGGATGAGGTCAAGCAGCTCCCTGTGGATGAGATCGTAATGAGCCCTTATCAACCGCGAACTGTATTCGATGATGATCGTATTGATGAGCTTGCTCAGACGATTAAGACGCATGGGGTGATTCAGCCTATCGTTGTACGTCAGCGTGACGGCCATTATGAGATCATTGCTGGTGAACGCCGGTATCGTGCGGTGAAGAAGCTCGGTTATGAGACCATTCCTGGGATTATTCGCGATATCAATGATTCTCAAGCGGCTTCTATAGCCTTGATTGAGAATTTGCAGCGTGAAGGACTAACTTCTGTTGAAGAGGCCTATGCCTATCAGAAGCTCATTGATCTTCATGAGCTGACACAAGAAAGTCTTGCGCAGCGGCTTGGAAAGAGCCAATCTACCATTGCCAATAAGATACGTTTGCTTCAGCTCCCTGATCCAGTCAAGCAAGCGCTCATGGAACGGAAGATATCTGAGCGTCATGCTCGTGCATTGTTAGGTTTGGATTCAGAAGAGCTACAGCTTAAGCTTCTTCATGAGATTATGGAGAAGGAATTGAACGTGAAGCAAACCGAGGCGAGAGTTGCTTTTTATAAACAATTAAAGAACAAATCAAAAAAGCCGAAGCGTATTTCGTATTCTAAGGATGTTCGCTTAGCCTTGAATACGATTCGCCAATCGATCGATATGGTATCTGGCTCAGGAATGGATATCAAGACAGATGAGCATGATCATGAAGATCATTATGAGATCGTCATACGCATTCCTAAGCGTTAAATCATAGAGATGCATAAGAGCTCGGCAGCGCTGTTAGAATGTTTAAGATTCGAGCTATTAGCGGCTAGAACAGCCGCTTTTTTGCTGACAAATGAAAGCTAGGCTTAATTGAATATCCCCAGTTATCAAGATGATCGCTTCGAAAGAAGTTGAGATTGAAGCGATCTGCAGGATATCGTAACTCCTATGGGGCAATTACTCCATAAGATTGAGATAATGGTTTATGATGAAGACAAGCTATTGTATGGATCATGTTTGTTAGCAGTTGGTCGAGGAATGAGTCGCATGATAGGGATGTACGTCTAAATGTGTATCGCAGCATGACAAGTCATGCATGGCTGCAGGGCGAGCATCTGAGATGGACGAGAAGAAAGGGCATGGGGTGAGGAGAATGGCTAAGATTATTGCCATTACCAACCAAAAAGGCGGCGTTGGGAAGACAACAACGACTGTGAATTTGGGTGCAGGCCTGGCAATGCTGGGCAAGCGGGTGCTGTTGGTGGATATTGACCCGCAAGGCAATACAACAAGCGGCGTCGGAATTAATAAAGCAGATGTAGCAAACTGCATCTATGATGTCATTATTAATGACGTTCACCCTCAGGAGGCCATTGTCAAGACGGCTATTGAGGGATTAGATATTATCCCTGCTACGATTCAGCTGGCAGGAGCTGAGATCGAGCTTGTCCCAACGATCTCCAGAGAAGTGCGATTGAAGAAATCACTGCAGTTGGTAGCGAAGCAGTATGATTATATTTTGATCGACTGTCCGCCTTCCTTAGGCATCCTAACGATCAACTCGTTAACCGCTGCACACTCCGTTATCATACCGATTCAATGTGAGTATTATGCGCTTGAGGGGCTTAGTCAGTTATTAAATACTGTACGTCTCGTGCAGAAGCATTTGAATACGGCACTTCAGATCGAAGGTGTGCTGTTAACGATGCTAGATGCGAGAACAAATCTAGGCATTCAAGTGATTGAAGAAGTGAAAAAGTATTTTCAGCAGAAAGTGTATCAGACCATTATTCCGCGCAATATTCGATTAAGTGAAGCGCCATCCCATGGTCAATCGATTATGACGTATGACCCTAAATCTAAAGGTGCCGAGGTGTACCTGGAACTTGCCAAGGAAGTGGTTACTTATGAGTAAGCGTTTAGGTCGAGGATTGGATGCACTTATTCCATCATTGTCAGTGCAGGAGGACGATAAGGTGATCGAGGTACCTTTGAAGCAGCTGAGACCAAACCCTTATCAGCCGAGAAAAAATTTTGATGAACCTTCTATACAGGAATTAGCCGAGTCCATCAAACAGCATGGTGTGATTCAACCGATTATTGTACGTTCTGTACTGAAGGGCTATGAAATTATTGCAGGTGAACGAAGATATCGCGCATCACAGCTGCTGGGACTGGATACCATTCCAGCTGTTGTACGTCCCTTTACGGATGATCAAGCGATGGAGATCGCATTAATTGAGAATCTTCAACGGGAGAATCTCAATGCAATTGAGCTCGCCCAAGCCTATCAGGGGTTGATGGATCAGTTATCATTGACGCAAGAGGAGCTGTCCGTTAAGGTAGGCAAATCCCGTTCACACATTGCCAACTTCCTGCGTTTACTTCAGCTTCCTGAAGAGGTGAAGGAGTATGTTTCACGTGGAACACTATCCATGGGACATGCACGTGCGATAGCGGGTATTAAAGATCCTCAGGTTGTTAAGCAGTTGGCGAAGTCTACCATTGATCAAGAGTGGAGTGTTCGCCAGTTGGAAGAAGCGATTCAACAGATGAATCGTAAAAATAAGGATAAGAAAAAGATAATAAGCAAAGATCCCTATATAGAGCAGCTGGAAGAAAACTTAAGAGAGACATTCCGAACCACAGTAAAAATCAAATCATCAAAAAATAAAGGGAAAATTGAAATTTCCTACTTTAGCAAGGATGATTTGGAGCGGTTATTGGAGATGCTGCAATCGTTTACTTCCAAATAAAAGCATGATTTCTACCGTAAAGCATACTTAGTTGTGATCCGAGCACAGAGGGATTAAACTAAGTGTGCTGTCTTTGTATTTAACGCGTATTTTGTATCAGAAATTTAACCTTTGGCGGCCTTTAAGGAGGTATAGTGGTGAAGAGTGAACATCCGATACTCTATATGGACCATGCGGCCACCTCTTGGCCCAAGCCGGAGCAAGTCTTGGTGGCGATGGAGAAGGCCATGAGAGAGGAAGGCGCCAATCCTGGACGCGGAGGACATATGATGGCCTCTCGGGCGGGCAAGCGATTAATGAAAGCCCGCATGGCTATAGCTGAGTTGCTTCATGTGCGTAATCCGATGGATATCGCTTTTATGTTAAATACGACGATGGCGTTGAATACCGCATTGCACGGGTATCTAGAATTTGGTGATCATGTGATCGCCACATCGGTTGAACACAATTCCGTCAGTCGTCCTTTGGAATGGCTGAAGCAGGAGAAGGGAATTAATGTCACCTATATCGATACCCTTCCTTCAGGTGAAATGGACCTAAACCAATTAGAAGCAGCATGGACTGCAAAAACGAAGCTTGTCGTCTGCAATCACAGCTCCAATGTGCTTGGTTCGATTCTGCCTATAGCAGAAATCGCCATGCTCGCGCATGACAAAGGGGCAAAAATCCTGGTGGACGCCGCGCAATCCGCAGGCTATCTGCCGCTTGATGTGGAACAGATGGGGATTGACATGCTGGCTTTTCCTGGTCACAAGGGGCTGCTCGGCCCAACAGGAACAGGGGGATTGTATATTCATCCTGACATTGAGCTGCGGCCGCTGATGCAAGGTGGAACGGGCAGCCATTCGGATTCCGTCCAGCATCCTATAACACGGCCTGATCGATATGAGGCGGGAACACCCAACACGGTCGGAATTGCGGGGTTGGAAGCTGGCGTCAGATTCCTTCTGCATGAAACGGTCGAGAACATTTATACTAAGGAATGGACGCTGACACAGCAATTGCTGCAAGGCTTTGATGCCATGACTGGGGTCCAATGGTTGGGACCTGATATCGGTCAAGCAAGAACAGGAATTGTATCTATTACTGTAGAGGAAATGGACGCAGCTGCATGTGCCTTTCGCCTGGATCGTGAATATGGCATTGCGGTCAGGGCAGGCTACCACTGCTCGCCATTAGCCCACCAGACAGCGGGGACGCTGAATGAAGGGGCGGTTCGCTTCAGTGTTGGCTGGAATACGACAAGCGAGCATATTAATTATGCATTAGAGGCTGTCGAGCACCTATGCAAAAAAGGTTAACTTATTTGGAAGCAGGAGATTGACTTCGATGAATGAACTGGTCAAAGAATGGTTGCCATTGCTTATTGTTGGCACAGCAGGTTTAACGGTACTTTTATTCATTATTGTAATGGTACAAGGTGTGAAGCTTCGCAAGATGCGACGAAGGTATGATGACATGATGAATGGGACGGGGGTTGCTAATCTGGAGGAGCTGCTTATGCAGATGAATCTAGAGGTTGAATCCATGCATGTGGAGCAGGAGAAGCAAGCCAAGCAGATGAAACAAGTGCTGGCTCGCGTGCATGAGCATGCGGCTCATCTTGGGATAGAGCGCTATAATGCGTTTGGGGAATATGGCAACAACTTAAGCTTTTCCCTCGCACTCATTAATGATGATTACAACGGCATCGTCCTGACAGGAATTCATGGGCGCGAGCATACGTATGTTTATGCCAAGCCGGTAGAGAAGGGGCAATCCCAATATACACTGTCTCCAGAGGAACAACGTTCATTGGAGACTGCCATCTCCAAGGTGGAGGCCCACCTTCCAAAGGAAGATTAAGATAAGCGCGGCTGCGTAAGGGCCGTATGCAAACATTCTGCAATCTTATCCGCCATGCTCATGACGAGATGAAGGCGCGTGTTCTGTAATACAAAGTACTCCATAAAGCCTCCGATGTTGACGATGCCTGTAATATGCATATCGCCGACCGGGGGCAATTGTTTGTTTACGCCGGCACCAGGGTGAACAGGACCGGCTTGAATCTGGATATGGCCGACACTGCTGCTTTGTCCTAAGCAGGCATCGATGGCAATGGTAAATGATGCTGGGTAATTGTGCTTCAGCTCATGCAATGTATCTTGGAGGTTCATCGCGTGTACAGGCTGATGAAGGGTTCCAAGTGTGATATACTCATTGCTGTTATACCTAGCCAAGCGTGTGCCAACGAGCGGCCCCAAACAATCTCCTGTTGAACGATCCGTCCCGATGCAGACGACGGTAATCGGTGCATCAGACTTGCACAGCTGCAGATGATCGCTTAAGGCCTTCATGATCATGAGCTCTGCATCGGGATGGTCATGTGCTATTTTTGCTGGCACAGGGTTAGGATCAGGAGAAGGTCGAAATAATGGGAATGACAGCATGAGCGAAGCCTCCGTTTCGATATTTTGGTACTATTTAGTATATGAATTTAGGACTAGATTTATACGTTATGCGAATCTGCTAGCTGCTCTTAATCTAGCAGTAGAAGGAGTGCTGATCACTCATGTCTATACACAGCAATGAATGCGGGATTGTGATGTCCTTTGATTCCACTCAGCAGGCCTTGCGAGCAGAGATGCTGATGGAGTATATGGACATGGAGATAGACACCTTTCCCACACCGAAGGAAATTACAGCTGGCTGTGCGTTATCCATACGTTTTGATGCAGAGTTACTCGAACAAGTAAAGCAATTGGTGCGGACAGAACATGTTGTTATCCGAGGATTATTTGAATGGGCGGAAGGTACATATCAATGTATATGGAATGGAGGAGAGGAATCGTAACATGCTACTAGCAGCTGAACCCTCAACAGAGGAAACATTAGAGCAAACATTTACTATTTTTGAAAAATGGAAAAACAGCATGTGGGAGTGGATGACCGACTCCAACACATGGGAAATGCTAATGTTTAATACGATCAAGATCTTATTCATTATTCTGGTGACACGCATCCTTATACGGGTCATTCACGGCATGATCAATCGTGCGATGGCAGCAAAGGAACATAAACGAGTGAACATGAACCCTCGCAGGCTTGTTACCGTTGGGAAACTGCTTAAGAACATCGTGTCGCTGTCGTTGAACTTCATTATGATTCTCGTGATCTTATCGATCTTTCATATTAATCTTGCACCATTGATTGCAGGTGCGGGGGTTGTCGGACTAGCCGTTGGTTTTGGTGCCCAAAGTCTAGTCAAAGATGTAATGACGGGCTTCTTTATCGTTTTTGAGGATCAATTCGCGGTAGGGGATGTCATTCAAGCTGGACAATCGCTAGGAACAGTAGAAATGATCGGGCTTCGTTCTACGCGTATTGTAAGCTGGACGGGAGAGGTTCATATCATCCCGAACGGCTCCATCAATGAAGTGACCAATTATTCGCTTAATAATTCGATTGCTGTGGTAGACATGTCTGTCTCCTATGAGTCCGATGTCGAGAAGGTAACAGCTGTCATTGAGGAAACGCTGCAAACCTTGCCTGAGCGCTATGAGGATGTCGTTGCTCCACCTGCGGTGCTGGGCATTCAGAATATGGGCGCCTCCGATGTTGTCATTCGTGTAACGGCTGAATGCAAGCCCTATACACAAGCTGGGGTTGGGCGTATGATTAAGAAAGAACTCAAGAAGGCATTTGACGAGCAAGGCATCGAAATTCCATATCCGCGCTTGGTCACTTTCCAGCGTGAAGAAGGAGGCAAGGCAAGTGGAGTCTAAGAACTTCCAATTGGGAGACATTGTGATGATGAAGAAGCCGCATCCTTGTGGAACGAATGAGATGGAGATCATTCGCATGGGGATGGATATTCGGATTAAGTGTGTAGGCTGCAAGCACAGTGTGCTTCTTCCACGAGCAAAGTTTGAAAAGAGCATGAAAAAGGTGCTTCGATCGGCAGCAGCCGATTGAAGAAAAGATACGAATAGAAGCTCTGTTGTAAGCAAGGGAGCAGCGATTGACATCATAAAAAAGCGGCTGTTTGGGAGAGAGCAATACTGTCCAGACAGCCGTATTTTGTTGGCTTGCACCAAGGCTCTCTTTTAACAAAAAGGTATGTGAAAAGTGAAAAGTTGTCCTATTGCATCCCACACTCTTATATGCTACAATCAGTTATGCTGCGGAAAGGTACCCAAGTGGTCCAAGGGGGTTGACTCGAAATCAACTAGGCGTCGCGAGGCGTGCGTGGGTTCGAATCCCACCCTTTCCGCCACCATTTAACTTTGCATGGTAGTACCTTGTCCGGCATGCCCGAACAGAATCTAGAAGATTCATACATCCCATAGTCATTCATGATGCTTCCTGCGAGCGATTGCAGGAAGCATTTTTGTTTACCCTAATACCATTTATAAGGTAGGTCATAGAACAAATAGACCGCCCCTCAGACTGAGCTGCACCTCGAATTGTTAGACACGATCTAACAATTCGGGTCACTTCAGACATGGTATGCGGTCTATTTGTATGACTACTGTCTAGCTAACGCTCTCATAGCGGCTATATCGAAGAGTCGTGCTCGCGCACGGCTCTATTTCTATTTAATAAGTTGCTATAGTGGATGTTTCTATCCGAATAAAATATCGAGAACCGTTCCGAGCTGGCCTCTAGATTTGCCTTCCAGAATCGATGGGTTATACACCTCGACAAATCCACATGTCTCACAGGATACAAACAAAAAATGATTATGCTGGATATCAAACATTTTGCTAAGTCCAGTCCCTGTCATTGCCAATTCCTTGGTTCGGCAAGTATGTCCACCGCATTTGGAGCATTTAAAACGCTCTTGAATGGCATCTTCTACTCTCATAGTTATCATTCCTTTCTTAGACGGTAATAATAGGTAATACGTAATAACTCTTCATTTGATTCGTGCAATCTATTGGAAATGGTGCCATCAAAGGGAAGTGTTAGATATGAAGTTGGGCAACAATCCTTTTATTAAATAAGAAGCAGGGCTGTCTGCGCTTAACGCCGGGAGAAAGGATATGAACCGCTTCGCTTCTGTGTGCATAGGAATACATATGACATGAATGAACCATACGGGCTCCTGAAGGAAGGTGAGAGGATGAAGTGGAATTTGTTTTTGCTGGTGCTGGGCCTGATCTTTGCTTTTATTTCTAAAGAAATACCGATATGGGCGCCTCAGTGGACATGGGTTGGGCAACTGCTCGTCTATCTTGCTTCAGCAACACTAATCCTAGCTTTATTGCTGTCCATGCCTATTTATACGGATATGCTGTATCAAAAGAAATCTAGAAATAAAGCGCTTTTTATTGGGCTGTTATCCATGACCACCTTCGTCTCCTTCCAATTCAGCATGGTCCATGCCACGGAGCAGGATTGGCTCTTGTCTGGAAGCGGGGGAATCGTGTTTTTCTTGGCTGGAAGCGGGCTCATTCGATTAATTAGTGTGCCGAAATCCGCCTATGAGGAACAAGAGAAGATGTAGGGGAATGAAATGTAATGATCGTCATGAAGAAAGAAGATAACATAACGGTCTCAAAGGGTTAGTGGGTTACGTTAGGCGGTTAAAAAGCTTATTTCTCATAATGAAAAGACCTCGCCTAAACGAGGTCTTTTTCTGGTTGACGGTGCGTTATTCTGACAACTTTTCCTTATCGCATTCTGAATGAGCTTGGATCTTCTTCATGAGCTGTTCTCATGAATGCGTGTGTTTAGACAAGCTTGTCTTTAGCACAACCCCTCGCTTTTCTTCATGTTCTAAGATTTGGTTAGTCAAACTCACTTGGTACAAACACTCCACTGTTCAATGGAACGACACCTCGCTTGCACCGTCAGTGATTATTATGGTCTCGCAGCCGTGACTTTATACATGCCTAGCGAAAAAAATTAGTGCGTCAAAGCGTGGGATTTTTTCTTCCACTTGCGGTCCTTGTTCGTCGTTTCAGGGAAACGCTCCCCTTTTTTGAGCTTGATTTGCTTTGGATTCATAATTTCGGTGTGGAAGCTTTTCTCGCCAACCTCCATATAAATGGCATCATTGGGAGCGCGATCTCCAGGATTATATTCTGAACGTTCACCCATGCTGAGTTACCTCCTGCTGAGAACTGTATTAGACTTGCAAAGTGTAGTGTGTGTTTATCGAATCCACTCTATAAGTAACAACTAATGTCATTTCAGAACGTGGAAGCGGCTTATGGTTGCGTCTTGCGTCAAGTTTTGTTATATTATCTTAGTGCGAGTTTGTAGGCTCGCGCTCCTTGCTCTTGACCATAGATCAAGGGCCAATGTCCATAAGGAGGTGAAAGATATGCGCAAGTACGAATTGATGTACATTCTTCGTCCAGACTTGGAGCAAGATGTGGTTACAGCTACTGTTGAGAAGTTCCAAGGCGTCATCTCTAACGGCGGTGAAATTACAAAGCATGATGTGATGGGTAAACGCCGTCTTGCGTACGAGATCAAGAAATTCCGTGATGGTTTCTATGTGTTGGTTAACTTCACAGCAGAACCAGCAGTTGTAGCGGAAGTTGACCGTCAGCTTAAGATTGCTGATGAAGTCATTCGTCATCTCGTCGTAAACGATGTGGCTTAATGCCAATCATGAATTGTAATGCAGTTGTCGAAGGAGGGATACGATGTTAAATCGCGTGATCTTGATTGGTCGTCTGACAAAGGACCCTGAATTACGCTATACACCTGCAGGAGTTGCGGTAACGCAATTTACCCTTGCAGTGGACAGACCGTTCTCCAGCCAAGGCGGAGAGCGTGAGGCGGATTTCATTCCGGTAGTCACTTGGAGGCAGTTAGCAGAGACTTGTGCCAATTATTTGCGCAAAGGTCGTCTGACAGCTGTAGAAGGACGTATTCAGGTGCGAAATTATGAGAATAACGAAGGTCGTCGTGTATACGTGACAGAAGTTATTGCGGATAATGTTCGTTTCTTGGAATCCAATCGTGATAGCGGAGGCTATCGTGACGATATGGGTGGTGGCAGTGGTGGCGCTAATGCTAATTATGGTGCTCCATCCGGCAACTCTAACGCACGCAGCAATAACTCCAGCTATTCTCGCGGACCATCAGCGGATCCGTTCTCTGACGACGGCAAACCGATTGATATATCGGATGATGATTTGCCATTCTAAGCATCGCTTAGAACTTGGAATTCTTAAACAAAGGAGTTGAACACTATGAGCACAAGACCAAACGAAGGTGCAGAGCGCAGCGAGCGTAAATTCAACGGTCGTCGTGGACGCAACAAGCGTCGTAAAGTTTGCTATTTCACTGCAAACAAAATTCAACACATCGACTACAAAGATATTGACTTGTTGAAAAAGTTCATCAGCGAGCGCGGCAAAATCTTGCCACGTCGTGTAACTGGAACAAGCGCGAAATATCAACGTATGTTGACGATCGCAATCAAGCGTTCCCGTCAAGTAGCATTGTTGCCTTACACTACGGAGTAAGGTTCATATAGAGAAGCAGTCAAGAGTTGATCTTGGCTGCTTTTTTATATGCATGAAAAGGTTTATTTAGGTGTAAAATCCATTCGCTATGCCTAAATATTTACATATGACATTTTGTTATTTTATTTTTAGGTGCATTCCTTGTAAAATAAACAAGTATCTTTATTCCTAGATCTCACAACCCTGTCATACGAGTCCTACAGATAAAATGGCCCACGATTGCTCATCCTACACCTATGTAGGAGGAGAGAAGCCATGTATGAATTGGTTTATATGGTCGTAAGGACCTGGCTTGCGATGGCTGTGCTGTTGTTTATGACGAAGTTCCTCGGCAAGCGGCAGGTATCCCAGCTGTCCTTGTTCGAGTATATGACCGGATTGACCGTAGGCAGTATGATTGCTGCGATTGCGCAGAGCCCGATTGATAACTGGATGCCAGGCTTTATTCCTCTTCTCGTATGGGTGATTACTTCCTTCGCCTTGGCCTGGGCGCAGCTGAAGAGCAAACGATTTCGAGACCTGATGGAAAGCAAGGGAACGGTTATTATCAAGCGGGGGCGGCTCTTGGAACATAATATGCGCAAGGAGCGTTTAACCATTGATGAGCTGATGACACAGCTTCGCAATCATAATGCTTTTCAATTATCCGATGTGGAATTTGCCATCATGGAACCGACTGGCGATATTAATGTGATGCTGAAGCAAGAGCATCGGCCTCTAACCTTAAGCAGGATGCAAGCCGGGCTTAGGCAAGAACAGGAGTCGATCATTGTGTTGATGGATGGTGAGATATTAGAAACAGAGCTCAAACATATAGAAAAAGATGCTGCATGGCTAAAAGATGAGCTGCACAAAAGGGGACTAATGGAGAAAGATGTGTTTGTCGCAGAGGTGAATGCCAAGCACGAATTATTTATTGATTTGTATAAAAATAAGGGTCAAATCACATAGCATCATAAGCAGGTATTGATGTGTCATTTGTAATTATTATTAGGGGAAGAAGTGAATCATTATGAATCATACACCAAAACGTAAGAAAGTGAAGAAGACGAAGAAATGGTGGATTATTCTCGCCATTATCGTCATTCTCGGATTCGGGGGCTACTTTTTCCGAAAAGATCTTGCCATCTTGGCCTTTGATCTGTTCTTGTCCGATACGGTGCAGGAGAAGCTTGACCCCTCCTATAAGCCCATTCAGGACAAACCGGAAGTTACCCGCAAAATAACAGAACCATTCTCTGTGCTGCTGCTTGGAGTCGACCAGCGCGACCATGAGATTGGGCGCTCGGATACGCTGATCTATACGGTAGTCCGTCCAAAGGACAATAAAGTACTGATGGTTTCCATTCCACGCGATACGTACACCGAGATCGTTGGGCACGGTAGTTCTGACAAGATTAATCATGCTTATGCATTCGGTACGGCAAAGGATAAAGAGACCGGCGGGGCTAAAATGAGCATGGATACGGTATCGAACCTATTTGATACGGAAGTAAGCCACTATGCCTCGATTAACTTTGAAGGCCTAAAAGCAGTGGTGGATGAGCTTGGCGGGGTGAAGCTGCCGATTAAAGAGGATATCGTGAATAAGGACCCGAACCACGAGAAGTTCACGATCGAAGCTAATAAGCCGATTTATAACGGTCAGGAAGCATTGTGGTATGTACGCTACCGAGAAGATTCTGATATGAATCGCACGATGCGCCATCGTATCTTCCTAAAAGCGGTGATGGATCGCATGATTGAGCTGGATAAGATTGCGAAGATTCCGGAACTGCTTACGATTGCAGGACAGAACTTTACGACAGATATGAAGCCGAAGTATATGATTGATCTCGCGAAGCAGATGTTCCAAAATGATACTGCTCCTGAAATCAGCAGCTATATGCTGCATGGCGAAGGCGAGCGTATTGATGGCATCTGGTATTATGCACCGGATGAAGAAGACTTATCCTACATCCATGAATTGATTGGAAACTGGATGAATGAAGACACTCCTTCCACTTCATTAATGGCTCCAAAGAAGTATGAAGGCGAAGAATAAGAGCAGCAGGTCAGTCGCATAAAAGATGCGGCTGACTTTTGTTTTAGATGCATAAAATGTGTTAAGTTATTGTTAGAACCTTCTAGAAAAGAAGGGAGCTGCTAATGGGAGGGAGCTTAACAAATGAACATCGCGTTTTTCTTGTTGCCGAAGGTTGAGGTGGTTACCGTCAGTGAGCAAGCGACGCTTAGACAGACGCTTGAGCGGATGGAATACCATCGCTACACAGCTGTGCCCATTATTAATGATACGGGGGAATATGTAGGCACAGTAACAGAAGGCGACTTGTTATGGCATATGAAAAATTCTGAAGGCCGCATTACGTTTGAAAATGCGAACAAATTCCTGTTGAAGGACGTATCCTTGAATAAAGACATTAAGCCGGTGTCCATCGATTCCAAAATGGAGGATCTGATTAATCTGGCCAAGGTGCAGAACTTTGTTCCTGTGGTGGATGACCGCCACCGATTCATCGGCATTGTTCGCCGCAGTCAAATTATTGAGTACTGCGAGCAGTTCGTCATGAGAGCGATGGATGCGATGTAATTATGGTATAATAGGAATAATGCCCTCATGGAAGGATATGCAGGAGCTTATATGCCAAAAGCCACAGGGCATGAAGCAAGCCACGGCTAATCGGATAATAGAAGACAGGGCCGTGGATCATCCTGCGAACAATACTTAAGGCGTTATGTCAGCTTTCGTTTAGGTGAGGATTATGGCAAGTCTAAGCTTAAACATGAGTTGTTACATAGGAAGTCGTCGAGTTGGGATATGATCTCTTGGAGGACAAACCCAGCTTGAGGATGGGCACCAAGAATAAGACGGGTGCCAAAAGAACACTTACGCAAGAGGTGAAACTATTGAATAAAAAGTGGTCATCGTTAGTATGGGCGCTGGTCGCGCTTGTACTATTGCTCTCTATAGGCAATCCTGTGCAGATGTTGACGATGAGCTTTGCAGCAATCCCATTTGTCATATTGTTCGCTACCCTATCGGTAGGGGCTGCGATCATTTATGTGGCGGCGCTGCTTGCAATCGTCTTTTTGTTGCTGGGAACTGTAGGTTCAATCGTGGCGCTCGCATCCCTTTATTTTATTATCCCTGCGATCGTCATCGGCATCATGTTCAAACGAAAGCGGGCTGCTTGGAATGTATTTGCCGCAGGCACCCTGGCGTTCCTCATTGAATCTATTCTGCTGCTTGCCTTTGCCAAGGTGGCATTCGACTTCAACTTTGCAGAATTCCTGCGTACTCAAGTAGATGCCAGCGTGGCGACTCTGGAGTCGGCCATTCCATCAGGCATCAATATGGATATGATTGATCTTGTGATCAAGCAGATGAATATGATGCTGCCTGTCATGCTCATCATGAGTGCTCTTTATATGGGTACGGTGACGTATGCAATTAGCCGAAGATTGTTAACAGCCCAAGGGGCGGACGTCAATCGCATGCGTCCAATCAAGCATTGGATGCTGCCGAAGTCATTGTTATGGTACTACCTGATTGTCATTATTTTGGAGTTAGTGATGTCCGGCAATACGGATTCATCGTTCTTGTCCATTATTTTGCTCAATCTGTCGCCGCTTCTACAGCTTGCCTTTATCGTGCAGGGAATTTCTTTTGTGTTCTTTCTTGCTGATTTCAAGCGTTGGAACAGAGCTGTTCCAGTGCTCATTACGATTGCCGTGATCTTTATTCCATTATTGTATGGCTTGGTTCGCATTATCGGAATTATTGATCTCGCATTTCCGCTTCGGCAAGTGGTATCAAGACCAAAACAATAGGGTGATTGATCTATGCCAAAATTATGGTTTCATCGGTGGTATGCAAAGCATACGATGTGGATGCTGGTTGCGGTGCTTCTGCTTACCATTATGCTCGCGTTCTATAATTGGATGTTGAGCCTGCTTGGCATCGCTATGCTCATCGTGTTGATTGGAATTGCATTAAGCGCAGAACGCAACTTCCATAAGGAGCTGGAAGCATATCTTACGACACTGGGCTTGCGGGTGAAGCGAGCAGGTGAAGAGGTGCTGCTTGATCTTCCTTATGGCATTCTTCTGTACAGCGATCAAGGGAAGGTTGAGTGGCACAATTCGTACTTAGCAGAGCTGCTTGGACATGAGCGAGTGCTTGGCGAGAAGGTAAATGCGTTATTTCCATCCTTGCTTGCACAAGGGAAGGAACGGCCGGATACGGTAGAGCTGTCCTTTGGTGAACGTACGATTCAAGCCAATCTTGATTATGAGGAACGGCTCATTATATTTATGGACATTACGGAGATGGTGTCCATCAAAGAGCGCTATGAGAATGAGCGGCTTGCCGTAGGCATCGTCGTCCTTGATAACTTGGAGGAATCCATGCAGGGACTGGACGACCAGCAGCGAGCGGCGCTGCTCGCGAAGGTCACCTCGCATCTAACCGTATGGGCAAGCGAGAATGGCGTGCTCATGAAGCGGCTCTCCTCGGAGCGCCAATTCATGGTGATGCATACGGAGACGCTCTACAGGCTGGAGCAGACTCGCTTTGTCATCTTGGATGAGATTAGAGAGATGACGATGGACAACAAGCTGCCTGTGACGCTTAGCATGGGCTTTGCCGCTGAAGCGGACTCTGTTATGGAACTGGGACAGCTCTCACAGGCGAGTCTAGACATTGCCCTTGGACGTGGAGGGGATCAGGTGGCTGTGCGAGCAGGGCAGCGCTTGTCCTTCTACGGCGGCAAATCAAACGCTGTAGAGAAGCGCACGAGGGTGCGCGCCCGTGTTATTGCGCACGCGCTGCGCAACTTTATTGAGCAGAGCGATGCGGTGTTCATTATGGGGCATCAGACGCCGGATACGGATGCGATTGGCGCAGCGATCGGCGTGCTGCATGCTTGCCGATTGCTCGGAGTTGAAGCGTACATCGTGCTGGAGGAGAGCAATCCTTCCATTGCTCGGCTCGTTGCGATGCTCAAAAAGGATGAGCTGCTGTGGGCTCGATTTGTCAGCCGCAATGAGGCGCTGGAGATGGCAACAGAGGACAGCCTCGTTGTCGTCGTGGATACGCATAAGGCATCTCTTGTGGAGGAGCCGCGCTTATTGCAGACGAGCACGCGCAAGGTCATTATTGACCATCACCGTCGGGGAGAGGAATTTATCTCCGATGCGGTGCTTGTCTATCTGGAGCCGTATGCTTCCTCGGCCTGTGAGCTTGTGACGGAGCTTCTGCAGTATATCCACACGAGAACGCAGCTTAGCGTGCTTGAGGCGACCTGTATGCTGGCGGGCATTACCGTGGATACGAAGCATTTTACATTGCGCACAGGCTCTCGTACATTTGATGCGGCCAGCTTCCTGCGCCGTCATGGAGCTGATCCTGCCTTGGTGCAGAAGATGCTGAAGGAAGATTTGGATGAATACATCCAAAAGGCAGAAGTGATTCGGCATACGGAGATGCTGTATGATCACATTGCAATCGCCGTGACCGAGCCTGGACGTAAATTTTCACAGTTGCTCATTGCGCAGGTTGCTGATACGCTGTTAAATATGACAGGCGTTCTGGCCTCGTTCGTCATTAGCGAGCGGCCAGATGGCAATATCGGAATAAGCGCCCGCTCACTGGGGCAGATCAATGTTCAAGTTATCATGGAACGCCTCGGAGGAGGCGGTCATCTGACCAATGCCGCTGTCCAGCTTCCCATCACCATTGAGGAAGCGGAGACGAAGCTGAAGCAGGTGCTTGCCGAAATAGATGCAGAAGAGGGGTTATTCGAATGAAAGTCATCTTTTTGCAGGATGTTAAAGGACAAGGAAAAAAAGGACAAATTAAAGAAGTATCCGAAGGATATGGAAATAATTTTTTGATTAAAAACGGCCTTGCTCGCCCGGCGACAGAAGGCAACATGAAGACGCTCGAGCAGCAGAAGAAGTCGGAAGAGAAGAAAAAAGAGCAAGAGAAGCTTGATGCAGAGAAGCTTGCAGCGAAGCTCGGCGAAACAACAGTAGAAGTGAAGACGAAGGCTGGCGAAGGCGGCAGATTGTTCGGTGCGGTGACATCGAAGCAGATCGCTGAGGGACTGGCTAAGATCGGCATGAAGATCGACAAGCGCAAGATTGAGCTGAATGAGCCGATTCGCTCGCTTGGCTACACAAATGTAGAAGTAAAGCTTCATCCTGAGGTGCGCGGTACACTGAAGGTTCACGTAACGGAGGAGTAAGATGAACGAGGCATTTGTCGATCGTATCCCTCCTCAGAACCAAGAAGCCGAGCAGGCCGTTCTCGGTGCGATTCTGCTGCAATCAGAAGCGCTCATTACGGCGATGGAGCGGGTTCAGGTCGAGGACTTCTATCTTCCTGGCCACCAGCATATTTTCGAGGCGATGATCGAGCTTAATGAGGAGAATCAACCGATTGACCTGATTACGCTGACGTCTCATCTTCAGGATAGGAAGCTGTTGGATGAGGTTGGCGGTGTCTCTTACCTCGCAAGACTTGCGAATGCAGTACCTACGGCGGCGAATGTGGATTACTACGCTCAAATTATTGAAGAGAAATCCATGCTTCGCCGCTTGATTCGCACGGCTACTCAGATCGTGACGGAAAGCTATGCGGGTGACGATGATGTTAGCGCCCTGCTAAGCGATGCCGAGCGCAAGATTCTTGAGATCTCGAATCAACGCTCATCAAGCGGCTTTATTGCGATTAAAGACGTCTTGATGGAAGTATACGAGAAGGTTGAGAATCTCAATGAGAATCAGGGCGGAACGACAGGCATTCCATCGGGCTTCCAGGATCTCGACAAGATGACGGCTGGCTTTCAGCGAAGCGACCTCATCATTGTGGCAGCTCGCCCATCTGTTGGTAAGACGGCGTTTGCCCTTAACATCGCGCAGAACGTCGGTGTTCGCGCCAAAGAAACGGTTGCGATCTTTAGTCTTGAGATGAGCGCCGCACAGCTCGTTCAGCGTATGATCTGTGCGGAGTCCAACGTGGATGCGACAAGGCTTCGTACAGGCTCCCTGGAGGATGACGACTGGGAGAAGCTGACGATGTCGATTGCTTCCTTGTCTGAGGCGGAGATCTATATTGATGATACGCCAGGGGTTACCGTGGCCGATATTCGCGCCAAGTGCCGGCGCTTGAAGAAGGAACGCGGCCTTGGCATGATTCTCATCGATTACTTGCAGCTCATCCATGGGCGCGGCAAAGCGGGCGAGAGCCGCCAGCAGGAGGTCTCGGAGATCTCCCGTACGCTTAAGCAGATCGCCCGTGAGCTTGAGGTTCCGGTTATCGCTTTGTCCCAGTTAAGCCGTGGGGTAGAGCAGCGTCAGGACAAGCGTCCGATGATGTCCGACCTTCGGGAATCGGGTTCCATCGAGCAGGATGCGGATATTGTAGCCTTCCTATACCGGGATGACTACTATGATAAAGAATCCGAGAAGAAGAACATCATTGAGATTATTATCGCGAAGCAGCGGAATGGTCCGGTAGGTACGGTAGAGCTTGTATTCCTGAAAAACTTCAATAAATTCGTCAGCTATGAACGGACGCATGATCCACAGGCTGGCTAAGTGCTGGCGTTTCTTGCGCAGCACGATTATTTTCAATTGCTGCCCAGCATGCATATAGACGTCTTGTCTCTTTTAAGAGCAAGACGTCTATTTTTTATACGAAAAACGAATGAATAGACATATGGCTGCTATACATCCCAACCCTAGTTATAATCAAGCAGAAGATTCGCCAAGTAAGTCTTTTTCAATTCCATAATGAAGGATCAACGCGCTGCTTGCTTCTCTATTCTTGAATGATGCGGTCTGCTCTAGTGAATGAATTGATGGGAACGGTCAATACTGGAAGTAGACTATGCATCGTGTATATGGATGGAGGGATACATTTGAAGTGGTTGATCCGAACGGGCAAGACGATTGCGATTATAGCTGTGACAGCTGTCATCTCTAGTATGTTGACGATAGGAACGACGGCTATTGTGGTCGATCGATATATTCAGAGTGCGCTAGATCAATTTCGAATTCCAATAGATCGAGAGCCGCTGACAGCGATGAATCTATGGTCTATGCTGCTAGGGAAAGAGAAGACAAAGGCAGGCCACTCTTCTACGTCTGACTCCTCGTCTACAGATTCTCTTGATGAGGAAGGAAAGGTTGAAGCATCGACAGATGGACAGGATGATTCGCTTCCGGTATGGGGCAATGTCAGCAATGGGAGCGAAGAAGAGGGGGCAGGGCCGGATGAACTTGTCATGACGCCAGAGGAATGGACAAAAAATAAGGATCAGCTCCCACAGGATGCGAAGAATGAAATTTTCAGCACCTTAATGAAGAAGCTGCCTCAGGAAGACTGGCAGCGCATCTCTGTGCTGATGGAGGATGGATTGACTTCTACGGAGCTAACCGAAGTAGAACAGATTCTAGCCAAGCATCTTAATGATGAAGAATATAAGCAGATGAAGGAGATGCTGACTGGTGAACTAGGATCTTCGGCAAACAATGAGGGTACGAATGGTGGAGCAGATCATGAGGATGCTGGCGCTAGAGATGCTGCCAGCAGAGATTCGTCATCCCACAGATCGAACACGTCTTCTGTTAATGAGGGACGGGAGTCTGCTGCTAATGAAGACCCCGTGGATGGAGCGGCTTCTGAAGGCACCGAGCCTTGAGGTCTAGTGCTGCGAGTTTTGAACAGAAATTTCATAAATAGAGGCTGATCCATACTCAATAATAAGCGTTTGGCAGCCAAATGGTGAACGCTATTCGGTTTATTTGATGCGTGAAGCTTGCTCGTACGAGCCAATTGGCAAGATGAACAGGAGGGGACTCACACCGCGTATGCGGGTCTAACCTGATTTATTAAAGTTCAAGATGCCGTTAAACAAAAATTGCTACAGCAATCCTTTTGCCGCGCAAATCATCTATAAGGGTGATCGGTGTGCGATGAAGGGATTTTTTTGTGCTGAAAGGTATCAATTTGGGCATAATGAAGGAGTCTCTAGCAATGATGGCGATCACAATATGTCAGATTTACACGAATGGGTGATAGTTGCATCGAAGAAACGACTTATGATAGAGTAAAAAAGGTAACAAAATATTAATAAATACTACATGGTACATGTATCGATATCATCATAATCATGCACATTTGAATTGTAGCAGGTAAAGGAGAAGGAGTATGGATCGTTTCGATGAACGCCTTCAGGAAGAGGGCAAGACCTCGCAGCCTTCCAGCCGTTGGAACAAGCTGCTTTCCGCTTGGCGCAGCAAGGCGGCCACTGCTTCGGCAATGCAGTGGGTGCGTGAATCCCGCAAGCAAATCCTAATGAGCGTAAGCGGCGTTGTTATCATTACGGCTGCTGCTTGGGGTGGTAACGCTTATGTACATGCCAATACGATAGAATATCTTGAAGTCTATAAAGGGGACCAATTGGTCGGCACGGTCTCCAGCCAAGATGATTTGAATAAGCTGTATGACGCTCGCCTTCAGGCGATACAGACGAAGTACCCTAATGTTCATATGAAGATTGATACGTCTATGATCCGCACCGTAGGGGCTGCCAAGTTCAAGAAGGTTCCGGAGACGGAAGAGACGCTAGGCAAGCTGGAAGCGATGATCCCCGCATACGCCGAAGGCGTGGAGCTCAAGGTCAATGATGTGCCAATCGGGATCGTGAAGGATCAGGATACGGCGGACAAGCTGCTTATGCAGGTGAAGAATGCGCATAATCCAGATCTCAAGAAGACGAAGGAAGTCAAGGCGCTGTCAGCTAATACGCGTTCCACGAATGCGGCGAAGGTGATGTCCCGTGTAGAATCCGTCGCGCTTAGAGAACGGGTGGCAATGACAGAGAAGGATACGGATCCGAATAAAGTGCTGACTGAAGAGGAAGCCATGAAGCTTCTGACGGAAGGCAAAGAGAAGGCAGTAGAATATACGGTTAAAAAGGGAGATACGGTCTCTTCCATTGCCAAAGAGCATCGGGTAGCGATGGAGACCATCTATAAAAATAATCCTGAGGTTGAGGAGCAGTATTTGCAGATCGGACAGAAGCTGAATCTTACTGAGATGAAGCCGCTTCTTACCGTCAAGACGGTCGAGACGTATTCTGAATTTATCGTGACTGAGCCGCAAAAGGAAATCCGTTATGATGATTCCATGCGTGCAGGCGAAGTAAAGGTTGTCCGCGAAGGCAAGCAGGGCATGAAGCGCATGACATACAAGCTAACGAAGGACAACGGCAACCTGACGAAGGAAGAATGGATCGATCAGGAAGTCATTACACCTGCAATCTCCAAGATCGTGATTCAAGGCACGAAGGTCGTAAACGGCGAGGGAACGGGTTCGTTTGCTTACCCTGTGAGCGGCGCAACGCTGACGAGCGGCTACGGCGAGCGCTGGGGACGCATGCACAAGGGCATTGACCTTGTTTCTTCGGATCGCACCATTATGGCATCCGATGACGGCGTCATTGCATTTGCAGGCGTGAAGAACGGCTATGGCAATACGATTATTATCAATCATCGCAATGGCTATAAGACCTTATATGGGCATCTGAGCTCGATTGATGTTAATGAAGGTGATATTGTGGAAAAGGGACAGTCCATCGCCGTGATGGGCAGCACAGGAAATTCCACAGGGACGCACCTTCACTTCGAGATTCATAAGGATGATGCCGTCCAAAATCCACTTAAATATTTATAACCGTCTAACGAGCAGGGGAAACAGCTTCCCCTGCTTTTTTGTGCTGCCTGTCTATCAATGAGGAACAACCATGCTTATATCAGGAAGCGATTGAGCTCGTTCGTTATCTATCTCTATGAACAAGTACAGGATAAACAGGCCTAGCTGCAGTATACGATGGAAAGATGGCAGGAAGATGGCAAAGGATGAGATTGGACAGCAGATGGTCCAACGTTTACTATCAGGATATCGAGACAAGTATGATAAAATAGAGAGATCGATGGAAACTTTAGTGAGGTGAAGTTCATGTTCGGCAAAATATTGGTCGTAGACGATGAACAACCAATTGCAGATATTTTAAAATTCAACTTGGAAAAAGAAGGCTATGAGGTCATTTGTGCTTTTGATGGCGGGGCAGCGGTAGAGATGGCGCTAAAGGAGAAGCCTGATCTGATGCTGCTCGATCTGATGCTGCCGGTGAAGGATGGCATGGATGTATGCCGTGAGGTGCGGCAGCATCTGCACATGCCTATTATTATGCTTACCGCGAAGGATACGGAGCTCGACAAGGTGCTCGGGCTTGAAATGGGCGCCGATGATTATGTAACGAAGCCCTTCGGCACTAGAGAGCTGCTTGCTAGAGTGAAGGCGCATCTTCGCCGCCAGCAGAAGCATGCGGCTGCAAGCAGCGAGGAGGCGTCCATGCCGGAGAAGCAAGGGATTCGGCTGCATGAGCTGCTTATTGATACGGATATGTACATTGTCTATAAAAATGGAGAGGCGCTTGATCTGACGCACCGCGAGTTCGAGCTGCTCCATTATCTTGTGCGCCATAGCGGCAAGGTGATGACACGAGAGCATCTGCTGCAGGCGGTATGGGGCTATGAATACTTCGGCGATGTTCGTACTGTCGATGTTACCATTCGTCGTCTGCGCGAGAAGATTGAAGATGATCCGAGCAAGCCAGAATATATTATTACCCGTCGGGGACTTGGGTATCTGATGATGAATCCACGCAGCGGAGGGCTATGATGAAGGTATGGATCAACCGCTTTTTGCGCACGATCCAAGCGAAGCTCATCATTATTTATGTGCTGCTGATCCTGATCGCCATGCAGCTGATCGGCGTTTACTTCGTCAGCACGATGAAGCATACGCTGACGAATAACTTCACCAATGATCTGCAGATGACCGCTAACTTTGTACTGACTTATGCGGAGCAGAAGCTTAAGGGTGAAGAAGAGATTGATAGTGAAGGCTCGCTGGAGGACTTGGAGGCCATCGTCCGTAACTTATTCAATATGAACGGGGTAGAGATTCAGATTCTTGACGCGACAGGGAAGGTCTTGATTACCTCTGTGCAGGCTCACGCTGATTATATTGGACGCAAAAACACAGAGATGGTCGTGAACCGCGCCCTGCAAGGCATACGAGACAATGAGGAAGTTATCATTGATGAGGAAAATGTGCGCAAGAAGGTCCTCGCGAAGCCAATCTCTTCAGGCACCAAGATCGTAGGCGCCTTGTATGTCGTTGCCTCCATGAAGGATCTGTATACCACGATTGAGGATATCAACAAGATCTTCCTCTCGGGGATGGTGATCGCCTTAGGGCTGACGGCGGTGCTTGGCGTGATTCTTGCCCACACCATCACCCAGCCGATCAAGAATATTACGAGACAGGCCACAAGAGTCGCTGATGGCGACTTCGAGGGACAGGTGCCTGTGCTCGGCAATGATGAGATCGGCCAGCTGAGCGAAGCGTTCAATGATATGACGCGCCGTCTGCAGGAGGCACTCAGTGTGAATGAGGAGGAGAAGGAGAAGCTCGCTTCCGTTCTCACGAACATGAGTGACGGTGTGATTGCAGCGGATGAGCAGGGGCGCGTCATCTTGATCAACCGCCGCGCGAGCGTGATGCTTGGCAAGCGCGGACAGGAGTGCGAGAACAAGCCAATGGCCGACTTGCTTGGCGTTGAGCCTTGGCAGCTGGAGGAGCGGGCGCAGGACAAGGTCAATTGGATGCTGCTGCCGCTCCATAGTGCAGAGGGCGATTCTGAGCCCCATGAGACAATCCTGCGGGTGACCTTCACCCCTATTCATCGTCGGGGAGAAGGGATCACAGGAACGATCGTTGTGCTTCAGGATGTGACTGAGCAGGAGAAGCTCGATCAGTCACGCCGCGAGTTCGTGGCCAATGTGTCGCATGAGCTGCGCACGCCGCTTACGACGATTAAGAGCTACGCCGAGGCGCTCGAGGATGGAGCGCTGGAGGAGCAGCAGCTCGCAGGTCGATTCGTCGGCGTCATCCGCAATGAGACGGAGCGAATGATCCGTCTTGTTACGGACCTGCTGCATCTCTCGCGGCTCGACTCCAAGCATGCTAAGCTTCGAATGAAGCCGATCCATGTGTCTGAGCTGTTAGAAGAGGTGCTGGACCGCTTCTCCTTCCAGTTTAGAAGCAAGCAGATTGAGGCCGTTATCGAGGTGAAGGAAGGCGTTGAACAGGCTTGGATGGATCGAGATCAGATCGATCAGGTGCTGGACAATCTCGTGTCCAATGCGCTCAAGTATACCGCAGAAGGCGGAAGCGTGAAGCTCATCGCTGACGTAACGGAGGACCAGCGCTTTGTCTCTATAACGGTTCAGGACACAGGCATTGGCATTCCGAAGAAGGACCTTGAACGAATATTTGAACGATTCTATCGAGTGGATAAAGGCCGTTCACGCAATATGGGCGGTACGGGGCTTGGCTTGTCGATTGCCCGGGAAATGGTGCTGGCCCACGGCGGCAGCATTGTGATGGAGTCGGAATGGAATGAAGGGACAAGCGTTACCTTTACCCTTCCGATGAAGGATAGCCTTCAGCATCTAGATGAAGCACAGGAAGGAAGTGAGGCTGGCCTATGATGGAGCGAGTGAAATCATGGCTGTTGGCGGTTCTTGTCGTCTTAAGCCTCGTTCAAAGCTTCTTCTTGTCGTACAGCATGCCCAAGTTCGATGCGGTCGAGCGCTCATCTAGTCAATATATTAAGCCGAATCCATCTGGCCCAGACGAGAAGGTGGAGAATCTAATTTACCCGGAGCAGATGATTCTGCATCTTGGCAGCAACGAGCATGCGGTACTGTATCCGAATATGACCTTTTTCAATATTGTGATGAAAAGGCTTGAAGGCCGTTCCTATGACGGCTTCCAAGCGAAGCCTGTTCACGTGATGGATTGGAAGAAGATTCGCGAGGAGCGGGAGGGCATCGAGCTTCGCTATAATACGGCAATTCCGGTCAAGCTGCTGAAGAAGGTGCTTCCGATTCAGGAAAGCTCTTCCTTTGATTCAGAAAGCGTATCTCGCATCTGGATCTATGCAGCAGATGAAACAAACGAAGCTCGTGTCTTTTTCTTCACAGCAGATGGAGACAAGATCTATGAATCAACCGGTGCCGATCTCACCGTGCAGGATGTAAGGCAGCATGTCGAGTTCGGACGCACCTGGAATCGATATCAGCTCGTTAATGATACCTTCTATGTGCCGGTTGACCCGTACGAGATGGTTAATGTGACGCTGGCGTATACGCTGTATACACCAGAGCAGATGCAGAGCAGTCTGTTCTTCGATCCGACACTTACCAAGATTATTCAGGAGACGGATGGATCGAGGATTTATACGGATGGCAAGCGCGGATTGCAGATTCATAGCGATCAGCACTGGGTGACCTATTCGGATGCAACAGCGCCCGGTGAAGGCCGCAGCGATCCTACAAGCGATGTATCGACAGCGGTAAGCTTTATGAACCAGCGCGGCGGCTGGAACGGCAGCTATCGTCTCGCGAAGATCGTGGACAATACCCGTACACCGTCCGATGTGAACAGCATCTTGAACAAGCAGAACACGCTGATCTTCCAGCAGTACTGGGGCTCTTATCCGATTGTGAGCACAAGCAGCTTCCAGTTCGGCTATTTGCAGGTCATGCTGCAGCAGGGCATGGTAACTAACTTCGAGCGTTCGCTTGTGCAGCTCAGTTCACACGGCATCGATAAGGAACTGCGCAGCCTTGCAGGCGGCAAAACGTTAATTGATGCCTTAAAGGGAATGAATCGTGTTGCGGATATTGTGGAATTAGATCCGGCTTATGAGCCGGTATTGAAGAAGGATAAGATTGAATTGGTTCCGGTATGGCAGATCACTTACCGGGATGATACGACAGAGCTGCTTCGACTGTATGCTGAACAGGGGTCTGACACTGCGGCAGCAGGTACAGGAGTGCCACATGCGCAAGAGTAGAAAGGGGGATGGTGTCGATGGATTGGAGTCGAGCGAAGAGCATCCTGATCTATGCGTTCTTGCTCCTTAATGTCGTACTCGGCTATCAGCTGTGGCAGGATGTGCAGGAGCGATTGTCCACACAGTTGGACTGGACGTCATTGTCTGAGGATGCGAAGCAGATGAAGGAAGCAAAGAATATCGATATTCCGGCTAAGATTCCTTCTGAGACACCATCACTTCGTGAAATTACGTATAAGGTGATTGAGAATCAGCAGACTAGGGTGCCCTTAAAGCAGGTTGCGGACAGTAAGATTATTTATATGTCTCAAAAAGACTTTATTGAGGGTCTTGGAGATGAGATCCATTATCTAGAGCAGTATCGCCATGATATGGCGATTAATGAGGATGGCGTATTCATTCTTCATCAGCAGCTGACGAACGGGCTGCCTCTATTCGAGGTGAAGCTGAAGCTGTATTATGAGAATCAGAAGATTACAGGATACGCCCAGCAGTACGTTGAGGCTGAGGAGTCACGGGAGCTTGAGGACCAGAAGATTATTACGGCCTCTCAGGCCTTAGGCAGTGTCATTATGAATCACTTGTCCGTAGGCTCCATCGTGAGGGATATCCAGCTTGGATATCACGGACAGCTGTTCGATACGGATACGCAAGTAGCATCGCCAACATGGCGCATTATGCTTGAAGGCGGAGATGTCTACTATGTCAATGCGATCAGCGGTTCCGTAGAGCATGTGCAGGGAGAGAAGGGGAAAGAAGCATGAGTTTACGATTCACCGTATTGTCGAGCGGCTCAACAGGGAATGCGACCGTTATACAGAACAAGGATGCAACGCTGATGATTGACGCTGGCTTAAGCTGCAAGCGAGTCAATCAGCTGCTTGAAGAGCAGGGACTGTCCGGCTCTCAGATTGACGGCATTCTGGTTACGCATGAGCATTCGGATCATATTAAGGGACTAGGGGCATTCTCAAGAAAACACCAAGTCCCCATTTATGCAAATGAGAAGACATGGGAAGCGCTGGAGAAGCATATTGGTGATATAGCAGAGGAACATCGCATTGTGATGCGGACCGGGGAGGCGAGGGACTTTGGAGACCTTCGAGTAGAGTCGTTTGGAATATCCCATGATGCTGCTGAGCCTGTCGCTTACAACTTCTATGAAGGAGAGACCAAGCTCAGTGTAGCGACTGACCTGGGCTATGTCAGCGACAAGGTGCAGGAGCAACTGCAAGATGCCAATGTAATGGTGTTCGAGTCCAATCATGATGTTGAGATGCTCCGGATGGGGCGGTATCCTTGGAACATTAAGCGGCGCATTCTGGGCGATCTTGGCCATCTATCCAACGAAGATGCGGGCAATGCATTATGCGATATTGCAACAGGCAATACCCGCCGTGTCTACTTGGCCCATCTAAGCCGCGAGCATAACCAGATGGATCTTGCGAAAATGAGCGTTCAAGGCGCGATGGAGGATCGGGGATACTTTCTCAAGGAAACCGAGCTTCAGCTTCGCGATACGTACTATGATCGTCCTACTCCGTGGGATACGGTTGTTGAGAAGACGAGAATTCCTGCGTTAAGTGAATAAAGGTATCGAGCTCAGATGCCTTGTTCGAGATATCATCCTTGGTAATGACGCCTTTATCTACGAGTAGTTCCATTAAGGTGGATACAGCCAAGGTTAAGCGGTATTGATCATCTTTTAGGTCGGCAATCTTGCCCACCAGATCGATCTCTGTCCAGGTTGGAGAATATCGTTCCATCGTTTCACGCTCCTCAAGGTAATAGAATCTTGGAAAATAGAACGCTATGAAGTGTTCATATGATAGAATATGTGAAAGATTTTAATTCTATGACTGTTCATGACTGTCCAAGTAGCGACATATGCATTATTATTTAGTATATCCTGCAAATTGTAATGCATTCTGATTGATTAATAGAATCTGTCAAGCGATTGTTGGCTTGTGATGAGATAGAGTAGTCACAACACCATGAGATAGCGCGATTGGATCGGCCTTCGATATCGATGAGGTTCCGAACCAGAGGCGTTCGGCTGGGCTGAGAGGAGATGGAGCGGGTGAGTTTGTTCGATGATGATTTTTACTCCCCTAAGGTACCGAAGCGGCGCAAGCGGGAATGGCTGAAGAGAGCAAAGGTTCCGCGGCGCCAGTGGCAGAGGTTGAAGCAGCCCTTCTCATCAACACGGGGAATGACCATTGTCCTGGTCGCGATTACAGCAGTGATCAGCTCCCTGCTCACACTGACGATTGTGCAGCTGTGGGCGGAACCAAGCGGGCCTGTGCAAGCTTCGGCAGATCCTTATGAGCGAATTGTAGAAGCGGCAGACAAGGTAAGCCCTACGGTTGTTAGTATCGTGAACAAGCAGAAGGATGCATCAGATACACTGGCAACGCCGGAGGAGGCTGCACTTGGCTCTGGCATTATTTTTAAACAAGAAAATGGCAAGGCTTATATCATTACCAATGAGCACGTGGTCCAGGGCGCTGATCTGCTGGAGGTCGTGCTCGCGGATGGGCAGCGCAAGAATGCTGAGGTTGTGGGCAAAGATAAGATTACGGATATTGCTGTGCTGAGCATTGGAGATGCAGGCATTACGGAAGTGGCTGTTATGGGCGATTCCTCGAAGCTGCGCCGTGGAGAGACGGTCATTGCCATCGGCAACCCGCTCGGCTTCGGCGATTCCTTGACTGCCGGCATTATCAGCTACACCAATCGCAAGATTCCCGTATCGCTGAATCAGGATGGGGTCTATGATTGGGAGCAGCTTGTCATCCAGACGGATGCGGCGATTAATGAAGGCAACAGCGGTGGAGCGCTGGTTGACTTGAGCGGTCGTGTCATCGGCATCAACACGATGAAGGTTGCAACGACCGGGGTAGAGGGACTCGGCTTTGCGATTCCCGCCAATGAAGTGATGCTGATCGTTGACGAACTGGTGGCGCAAGGCAAGATTATCCGCCCGTACCTAGGGGTATACACCATTGACCTTGAGAATCCATATGCGCCGATTACGGAAGAGCAGCGTGAGGACCTGGAGCTGCCGGACAGCGTCGAGCATGGCGTTATCGTGCTTGAGGCAACGGGCCCTGCGGAGACAGGCGGGCTTAAGCTTAACGATGTGATCGTTCGTTTGGATGATACGGATGTGGCCTCGACGCTTGCCCTAAGAAAGTATTTGTATGAAGAGAAGAAGGTTGGGCAGCAGCTTGAGATTGTCTTTTATCGAGACGGGAAAAAGATGTCGGCAACGGTCATGTTGGTGGATAAGCCAGAGTCTTAATTCGGTAAAAAGGTCCCCTGAAGGACTTGATGGAAATGAAGCCATCAGGTACAGTTAAGGCATAGTCAATACGTCGATGTGGAACAGCAAGAAGGGCATGAGAAAGAGGGAACGTCATGTATGTAGTTTGCAAAGAGCATATTGAGCTAGCGATTGATAAGTTTGTCGATGAATATGAGGATGCGCCGGATGTTGTGAATCTGGATGAGCAGCAGTTCAGTGATTGGGAGCGTCCCATCAAGTGCTGCATGAAGGATTGCGGTCAAGAGGCACAATTCCTTGTTGTATAAGCAAGAGGCACAATCGAAGGAGAGCAGGGCTGTGGATAAGTTCCATGGCCTTGCTTTTTTTATTGGGGCAGCCATTATTTGTGGATAACCGCAGGAGTGAGTAGATCTTACACCGTTATTCACATGTGGATAACGGTTCGGGAAATCATAGATGTGTTATGCACAGGCAGAAGCATCATCATATCGGTCTAGAGATGTAGATAAGATTCGTTCATAGGAGGATGTAAGGACAGGCTCAGGCACGTACAATATAAGGAGCTTATTATTGGGAACGTGGAGGAGATAAGGATGAGAATCGTCCAACGCATGATTCGCTATGCCACTCAGCACTTCGAAGACGGCCGCTTTGCAGACCAAGAAGAGATCGACTATCAATGGCCGGCACAAGGATTCCCTGTCGTCAGCATTCGCACCAATCGCGGATTCTCAGGGAAGCGGGGCATTGCGAAGCCAAAGGTCGCGGTAGGACTGATCGCCATCGGCGATATCGCAATTGGATTAATTGCTGGAGGCGCGATTAGTGTCGGGCTGCTGGCCGTTGGAGCACTATCCTTCGGGGTATGGCTGGCGCTAGGGGCGGTCGTCGGAGGGCCGGGCCTTGCTGCAGGTGCGGTAGCCATTGCGGGAGATATAGCCCTTGGTGCAATAGCTGTGGGCAACTGGGCCATCGGAGCGATTGCAATTGGAGCGAAAGCAGTTGGGGCCATAGCCATCGGACAATGGGCGCTTGGTGTAGTGAGCATAGGCGAGTATGTGCTTGGTCTTGTTGCGATTGGCGAGAGCGGCTTCGGTCTTGTTCCCATCATCGAGGATTTGTGGCGGTGGATTGGCGGGTTGTTTGATTAGCAGCACAGAGACTTAGGGGGCTATTGCTGTTTTTTCATGGTCATTCATCAGTATTTAATGTGTAGGTTCTCAGGTTGTTTATGTGGGCTCGTTTCGCCATCTTTAACGTGGTAGAGTGATCTGTATGGGAAGCTCGTACAGGCAGCAGTCGTCGCGGATGAGGATGAGGAACGGGCTTTTATAATGGATCAAAAGGAGGCTGGATCATGCGAAGCGAGCAAGAGATGATGGAGCTGATCTTGCATGTGGCAAGACAGGACGAGCGCGTACGTGCGGTAGGAATGAACGGCTCTCGGACGAATCCGAATGTGCTGAAGGATATGTTTCAGGACTATGATATCGTGTATTTGGTTACGGATATAGACTCGTTTATTCAGGACCCGCACTGGATTGATGTGTTTGGGGAACGGCTGATCATGCAGATGCCAGAAGCGATGTCAATGTTCCCGCCTGATCTTGGCGGTTGGTTCTCTTACTTGATGCAGTTTGAGGATGGGACGCGGATCGATATGATCTTGATCCCGATAGAGGACAAGGATAAGTATCTTCAAGACAATAAGCTTACGGTCATCCTGCTGGATAAGGATCAGGCGCTGCCAGAGCTGCCTTCCCCAACGGACGAGGACTATTGGGTAAAGCGGCCATCGGCTCTATATTTCGCAGATTGCTGCAATGAATTCTGGTGGGTATGTACGTATGTGGCGAAGGGCTTATGGCGTCAGGAAATATTGTTTGCACAGGAGCATCTCCATTCGATCGTTCGTCCGATGCTGATGAAGATGCTGAGCTGGAAGGTTGGCATTGAAACGGATTTTTCTTTAAGTGTTGGGAAGTGTGGGAAATATCTGAAAGCTTATATGACCGACGGAGCTTGGAATAAGCTTATGGCTACTTATCCGAATGGCACCTACGATGGCGTATGGAACGCGTTGTTCACCATGTGTGGGCTGTTCCGGGAGACAGCGCTGTTTGTAGCCGATCGGCTGGGATTCGAGTACCCGATGGAAGATGATCGGAAGGTTACGGCTTATCTGGAGCGTGTAAGGCAGCTGCCGGCTGATGCGACAACGATGTAGGAGAAATGAGTGAGCCTTGACTGCTCTAGGGGATGATCGATGATGCCTCTGGTGCGGGCGAGGCCTTTTTATTATGTATCTGAAGCAGCATGAAGGCGCAGCACAGCATAGCTAAGCAAGAGCAGTATTGCGTATAATAATGAGATAGGTGAGAGATATGGTGGCTGACTGCGGTTATTGCTTAATAGAGTGACCGTAGATTGAAGCAATCCGGAATATAAATGAATTGAGGGCTATAGATGTTTATACAAATTGTTGGTGTAGGAAAGTTGAAGGAAAAATATTTGGTGCAGGGGATCGCAGAATACAGCAAGCGGCTGGCCCCCTATGTGAAGTTCCAAGTAATTGAAGTGCCAGATGAGAAGGCACCCGAGAATATGAGTGATGCAGAGCTGCTTCAGGTGCAGGAGCGGGAGGGCGAGCGAATCCTGTCCCATATTAAGCCGGATGCGCATGTCGTGGCTTTGGCAATCGGCGGCAAGCTCTGGTCTAGCGAGGAGCTTGCCGAGCATCTGGACAAGCTTGGCACCTACGGGACGAGCCATGTGGTATTCGTCATTGGCGGTTCCGTTGGACTGTCGCCAGCCGTTATGAGCCGCGCACAGTCGAAGCTCAGCTTCGGCCGCATGACCCTGCCGCACCAGCTGATGCGCTTGGTGCTCGTGGAGCAGATTTATCGGGCAGTGAAGATAAATCGGGGGGAACCGTATCATAAGTAGAGCGAAATTTATTTAGAGAGATCTGTTGAATCTTAATAAGCAGTAGGTTTTCAAATAGTGAATGATAAGAAATAACTAAGTAAATATATAATGAATTCATGGGCATCCGGTAGGGTGCCTTTTTTTATTTGGTAACTCAATTTCCTCCCGAATTTAATAAGCAGAATTAAGTAGAAGTATGTAGAAATAAGAAATAAATTATATACAATTCTAATGTAGATCTCGTAAAATAGGAATATGGTGGAAAATTAGGGAGATAGGTTGTGGGTACCTTGTCACGAAGCGCTGACTATACAATACAAGGCTTTATTTATCAATTTAATAAAACACTACTAGAAATTTTAAATGATGAAGATGATGCAGTAATTTCAATTGAAGGCATCATTGAGGATATAGAAATTGCCACTGACTTCACAACAAGAGCGATACAGTGTAAATACCATGAGGAACAAGAGAATTTCACTCTAGGTAATGTGTACAAACCCATTCTTCAGATGATGGAACATTATTTTGATAACCTAGACAAGGATATAGAGTATAAACTCTATGCGCATTTCCCAAATGAAAGAGAGGGTAGTAATTTTGAGATAAATGAGGAACACATAAAGACAATACTCCAGTCACGCGATCAGAGGTTTCAGAGAATTATTACTAAGATAAAAGGAAATGTTGATATTCCAGGTTTCCTTGAACGCTTTACTTTAGAATTTGGTGCTTCTCTACAGGTAATTATTGAACGTATCACTACGTCTTTGGAGAGAAATGGATTACCGAGAGATGACATTGACACTTTATTTTACCCCAATGCCATCCAAATGATTGCAGATCTGAGTATACTTCATGAGGCTCAACAAAGGGTAGTTAAGAAATCATCAATGTTATATGATCTACAACAAATTAGGAAAACAGCAATTACAAGATGGACACGATCATTGCGAACATTGGATAAAATTTTGTCCGCTAGAAGAAAGCAGTTAAAAACTAATCTTGACAAGAATTCTAGGTTGCGATACTTATTTTTATCCCAACAATCTATTAATAATTTCAACGATGAAATTGTAAATTTCATATCCGATTTTGTAAATAAGTTTCACTTTAAAGAGGTGCACGATAAAACTCCACTAATTTGTATAAATTGTTCACAGGAAGTTTTTAAAGAGATACGAGTAAGGTTACATAAGAAGAATATTCGATATAATGATGGATTAGTGACTGACGAATATTTCGATAAGAATAAATTCCTGACAGGACCTGTAAGAGCCAAAATAGGGAAGCAATTTTATACTGACTTTCAAGTACGACTTCTACGATTTGATGAAAATGATATCGGAATATTAAATGAAACAAAATGTGATGATTTTTTTCTATTCACTGATACTGTGCCAGAATTGGATTTTCAAGACGTAAATGTCGAACATATAAATCTAAAAGAAATTAATCAAATTAAATTTGTTATGGGAATGGTGGATATTTATGACTAATGTAATTGGTAAAGTAATGTCTAGTTCTCCTGATAGTATTGTTGTTACAATACAAAATTTAAAGGCCCTTGAAGATAATAAAGACAAATTACAAATTGGACAATATCTAAAAATAGCAGACGGAAATAGCAATTACATTGTTAGCGTGATAAATAATATTAAAGCAATAGATTACAGCATTGAAGATGATATTAAACTAATAATTGAAACGCAACCAATAGGCAGTATAATTGACGATAATTTCCGCAGAGGAACAAAAAATTTACCTGTTCCAACAGAGCCTGTATATGTATTAGATGCTGGAATGCTTGATCGTATTTTTGGGGCAGGTGCAGAATATAATTTTCCTATTGGTGCCCTGTCTCAGAATGAGAACATTCAAGTAAAAGTAAATGGTGACAAGTTTTTTGGGAAACATATTGCTATTGTAGGCTCAACTGGTGCAGGCAAATCATGTACAGTGGCGAAAATACTACAAGGAGCCGTGGGTATTAATAAATCGCTAAACACTAATTCAGAGGAGCAAAAGAATTCTCATATTATTATTTTCGACATACACTCTGAATATTCCGCTGCTTTTACACTAACGCAAGAGCAGAATTTTACATTAAACAGTCTATCCGTGGATAAAATGAAACTACATTATTGGCTAATGAATTCAGAAGAGTTGGAATCATTATTTATAGAGAGTAATGAAAATAATTCCCATAATCAGATCTCAATGTTTAAAAATGCCGTTATATTTAATAAGGAGAAACATAATCCCACAATTAACGACATTACGTATGATACACCTGTCTATTTTGATATTAAAGAAGTATTTAATTATATCGAAAACATGAACAAAGAAGTGATTAGTAAGCTTGAAACCGAAAATTGTCCAAAATTATCAGACAATACATTGGTAAGAAATCGTAAAGAACTCTACTTTGATGAAGTATATGAATTTGTGCCACAATCCACAGCGGCTGCAACTAAAGCTTCTAATGGTCCATTTCATGGTGAGTTTAATCGATTTTTGTCCAGATTAGAAACGAAACTTACCGATAAAAGGTTGAATTTTTTGTTGAATCCTACCAAAGAAAATGGTGGGCTATATTCGACTAATGACTTTGAAGAACTCATGAAGCAGTTTTTAGGATATCTTAATAGAGCAAATGTCACAATAGTTGATCTAAGTGGAGTACCCTTCGAGGTTCTGAGTATAACAGTAAGTTTGGTTGCAAGATTAGTATTTGATTTTAGTTTCCATTATTCAAAAATCCAGCATGATAGAGAGTTACTTAATGATATCCCTGTAATGATTGTTTGCGAAGAAGCGCACAATTATATTCCGCGTAACGGTGGTGCCGAATATAATTCATCAAAAAAATCTATTGAGCGAATTGCTAAAGAAGGGAGAAAATATGGGTTAAGTTTAATGGTTGTAAGTCAAAGGCCTTCTGAAGTATCGGAAACGATACTAGCGCAATGCAATAATTTTGTTTCACTTCGTTTAACAAATCCGAATGATCAAAGTTTTGTGAAAAACCTCATGCCAGATAGTACAAAAAATCTTGGGGAAATACTCCCGAATCTTGGGCAGGGTGAGTGCATAGTCGTAGGTGATTCAATAATAATGCCTACGGTTATCAAGATGGAGAAACCGATGCCGGAACCGAAATCGCAAAGTGTCCCATTCAGTCAAGAATGGGAGCAACCATGGAAACAGGTAACCTTCTCGGATATTATTAAACGTTGGAGAAAAGAAGAAGGATTAGAACAGTAATTCTATGTTAGGGATGCGGATGCATCCCTTTTATCTATTCCATCGATTAATACCAAGAGACTTATAATATTCTTGAATTGACCACTATTATTTGATCTATTTTCTCTGAATTCGACGAGTGCGTTCACTCGGAAGTCGAGGCTTTGAAGCCGAAGATGGCTGTCACGAAAGGGTTGAATCAATTATTATGTATCAACATTAATCTGACGTGACTAGCATTGAAGACTAGTTGGTAACAGTGGGGCGCATCACTTTAACGGCAAATAGACCTTATGCAAAAGAAACAAAAAGAGGACTGTAAGAATAGTGGAAGCTGATATTTACTTGGATAATTTAGGGATACAGTCATTACAAATACAAAATCGATTATTATAATAGGCATCTCATAAAAATATTAGGAAACGGAGAACTAAATTATGAGTGATAATCTCCCAACAAGATTAGCAACATTTGATCAGGAAGAAGACAGTGTACTGAAATTTAAGCTCCTTGTGCCTAAAAATAAGTATCTGGTTCGCACGGAATCGGGAGGTGACTACGGTGTTGATTTGATTCTTGAACTAAAAAATAACCAATCTATGACTAATTTTCGTATACACATGCAATTGAAAAGCAATTCAACGAGAAAGGTAAGCAACGGTGGTACCTTCGGGTTTTCTGTACCCGTATCTACATTAAATTATTTGATGAATCAGCCGCGGTCTATCTTTGTCGTGTATGTAGAGAAGAGTAATTGCTTTTTATGGGAATGGGTAGCTGAAATCAATAAAGTCTGTATAGATAAAGGCATGGAGTTATCAAGTACAACCCAAAAGGAAGTGAAGTATGAGTTCCAAAAGGAACTTGCTTATAAATCTTTTGATGAGATTTTTAATATGGTCACGAATCATGGAACTTTTACACGTGAGGTATCCCTCCGCCTAATGAACGGCTTTGAAGTGGTTCCAGGCGTGGGGGGGCAAATCGTTGATACAATCGACACTTTTAGAAAAGAATACGAGCAGGCTCAGGAACTAGAGAAGGGTTATAAATTCGCGAAAGCCTTAGAGAAATATGACGCCCTATCTAAATTTCTAAAGACCGAAGGTATTTATGCTAAATGTGCTATATTGGCTGAAAGTATAAATGATTATAAAAGAGCGATTAGTTATTGTGATAAAATTTTAAATAATAATACTTGTCATTTCGAAGCAAACATAATAAAAGGAACAAGTTTGGGACAGTTAAGAAAATATAGGGAAGCCATTACGGTTTTAGAGAAGGCCCTTTCACTTGAGGAGAATTTCATTGTTCTTAATAATTTGGGATACTCTTGGTGGATGAACAACCATCCAGAGAAAGCGACTAAATACTATTTAAGAATCCTACAAGTTGACCAGAGTAAAGCTGTACAGACTCATATTAACTTGGCCCTCTGTTACGATCAGATGTTTAATTTTTCTGAAGCCTTTCGACATATAGCTATAGCCCTCGAAATTGACCCATCAAGTTCGAAAGCCTTAGCGATTGCTGGTAAGTTCCACCGGTTTTTTGGCAGGAACGATATCGCAGAAGAGTATTTCAGGAGGTCACTTGACATCAATCCACATGATTACGTAGCAATTTCTGGATTAGCTTTGATTCTAGTGGAGAGAAGAGAGAGTTTTGAAGCGGCGCATTATTTTGGGATATGGATGAAAGATCATGGTCAGACGCTCTTCAAGAATAAGCGAAAGAAAGAACAAAATGTTCTCATTGTAGACATGACGTGGAGAAGCATCAATCCTATTCTGTTAAAACAGCTTACAAAAAGAAAATTTATGGTTAGTTTCGAAAATGGTGAGGAACACCACATTGAGATTCAAAAGAAGGACTGGGTTGCAATCGGTGCCATATTAGAAAAGACTGAAGACGTGGAAATCCCTATACTCCCGTATTTATTAAAAGTATACGAGCAAGAACAAGATGCCGTCCAGACCATAAAGCAAATATTGCAAAGGGTTTCATTAACCCAGTATGCTTTTATGCCGGACACCTATGTAGATGTAAATTCCAGCATTCAGGTAATTATAAAGGAACTGGAAAAATCTGTTTTCTTCACAATTGTTTTTAACGACTTCAGAATTACTGGATCTACGAATGCTTCAGACAAAGTCGGGTTTAAGCAGTTCATTAAATCATTTTCAAGTTCTAAAGAGATTCAAATCCATATCCGGGATGAAAGTAAACGAAAAAACATAATTATTAGCGGCGTAAAAAAGGTATTCATTTCTTAGAAAATGAAAAACGGCGAATACTTATTTTTAGAAGTTATCGAGGAGGATAAATAAGTTCATTATAGAATACTATTTTGTAATTGGTTGGAGATGGGAGGCAGGGACTAGTTATGGATAGATTAATGCAGGATCTGGCCATACGTGGTGAAAGTATCCAGAGAATCTATGATTATTTTATTGGTGAACGATTTTTAGTAAATCGAAGATATCAAAGGAAATTGGTCTGGAGTATTGAAGAAAAGAAAGCATTTATTGACTCTATTCGAAGAGGTTTTCCTATACCGCTTATATTAGTAGCCGAAGTAAGCTTTAATGATCAAAAAAACTTTGAAATTATAGATGGTATGCAGCGACTAAATGCAATAATTGCTTTTATTGAAGGTGAGTATGATTTAGAGGGTGAGTATTTTGATCTGGAAACAATGGCGAAAACAAAATTACTATTAGATAGCGGTGATTTAATTCAGAAATTTCCTAAAATGGATAGAAAAATATGCACTCAAATAGCAGGTTATAATTTACCACTATCTATCTATTCTTTTGAAGGAATAGACAAAATTGATGAGATTTTTCGAAGAATTAATTCAAATGGTAAGCACCTATCAAAACAAGAATTAAGACAAGCTGGAGCAATAGGTCATTTTGCCCAGCTTGTCAGGCACATATCTAGTAAGGTCCGTGGTGATGTTTCCGCACACGATACACTCTTGTTAAATGAGATGAAAAATATCAGCATTACCAGCCGCGACTTACCTTATGGGATTAACGTTGATAGCGTTTTCTGGGTTGCTGAGGGCATATTAACAAGAGAATACGTTAGGCAATCACGAGATGAGGAAGTAATCGCTGACATTTTGGCATATATGGCATTAAGTACGAAACCACCTTCAAGTTCGGATATTCTTGATGACTATTACGGACTTTCGTTAGGGGAAGGAGAAGTAGACAGTAGATTTCAGGAAATTGAATCAGCAGTTTTAAAAGTTACACCAGGAGTTTTGGGTCAACAGTTCTTATATATATACGATGAGTTAAGAAAAATATTGAACCACTCGGGACAAACCTTTAATAGATTACTATTTGAAGATGCAGGACCGCGACTACCTCGGTATTTCCAAATATTATTCTTAGCATTATACGAACTATTGATTCTGGAGTCTTTAGTAATTGCTAATTATAGGGGATTAATTGAACTTTTAAATAACATGGGTAGCAGAAATATGAACCTAGGGGGGGGAGGCGGACGTTGGAGTGCAAAAGAACGTCAAAGTAATATAGCCGCAGTAGCAGGCATAATTAGAAGTGTTTTTGTTAAAAAAGAAAGAAGAGACCCGGCAATAGATTCTTGGATAACTCAATTCGAAAATATCTTAACCCAATCTTTTACAGAGCAATCCTTATATGATTTTAAGCAAGGATTCCATAGACTGGGGGGAGATTTCGAGTTTGACGAAGCCCTCTTTAAAAAAGTAATTCTAACTTTAACCGCAATGGCGAACGTTGGTCCAAATACAGTAGGGTACGTCATTATTGGAATTGCTGATGACCACGATGCTACTGACAGGATTGAAACAGTATATGGCACAAGTGCAATAAAATTTAATAAATTTGAAATTACAGGCGTTCAGGGTGAAGCTTCTAAATATAGAAATGGACTAGATGGTTACTTTCAATATATTATACAAAAACTATCCTCCATGCCTATTTCAGAAGCTGATAAAAATCAAATATCTAGAAACATTAAACTGATTAGTTACTATGATAAATCAGTGCTTATATTTCAAATTGAGAGTAGAAATGAACCATCATTGTTTGATGGGAAATATCATATTCGTAAAGGGCCAAACAACGAAGCAATACCTCCCGAAGAATACCCAGATTTGTTCAGAAGATTCTTTGCATAATTACTTGTCAAAATGCTGTCTACCCACAAAGTCTAAGAAGACTGGAGGACAGCTTTTGTTTTTAATAATCAGCAATTGGCTGTAAATATTGTAATAGCAATGGCAATGTTAATTTTAGTTAGTGTAGGCAACCGGGATAATCAAGCTTCTATAGTTTCGCCCTATTTATGATACGGTGAACCGTATCATAAGTAGCGGCGTAGTCTGAGTGTGATTGTTATTAGTGATCTGCTTAGTAAAAAGCACCTTCAGTTTCTGGACAATTAGTTCGTTTGTCATCAGTTTCTTTCCGCTTGGTCTTTCAGCCATTGTTCGACCTCCTCGTCATGCGCTGTGGCCTGCCTGAACCTTTTAGGTTAGTTGCTCATGATAGTGGAAGCATATCTTTCATTATTAATGTTGGTAAATATAAGCATAAAATTTTTCAAACACGAGCTGAAGATGGATTTGAGGGCAATGGCTATGATTGGGGTTCATTAGCAGCCGTGTTTCTTGAAGAGAAAATGCTTCACTTAGTTGATATCATACGATTTGACCCAGAAGCTGATATGTTCGCTGATTATACAGACAATAAAGAAGCAATATTTAGTTTAGCAATCACCTTTAAAGAAGCATGTGAAGATGACTCATTAATAAGAGACCTATTTACACGAGCTGTATTAGATTGATTGGAAATATCAAGGTACAACAGTATTCTTTGTTGCATCAAAATGACGTTCGCCATCTCTATGAAAAAGGCATTGCTACACTATAAGCAAAATGAAAGCCTATACAGTGAAAAAGTTTCTTAGAAAACGATTACTAGATTAAATAGCTTATTAGTCCTCAACAAGTAGCTGTATGTATTAGAAACTTAAGATATAAAGGGGGATTTATTATGAATATTGTTGTTGCGGAACATTGGAATCTTGAAAAGCATGAACTGCCCGGCGTTAATAGCATCATCTTTCCAAATGGCACTGTAACAATCTTAAGTTGTTACAGCACATATAACCCCAACACAAATGAAAGTAAATTTTATTGCTCTCCCTTGTGTGACACAACCATTGAAAGCATATCAAAGTATAATTTTGAATGTTGGACGATCGTTGATGAATGGGTCAGTATTGATTATCAAGATGGGAAAATCTGTGGCGGTGATGGTCAAATGGGAAATGAAGGATTTATTGCTTGTATGGATGCTGAAGACTGGTTGGTATGGGGAATATTTTTTGAAAATTCAAACCCTATAAAAAGCTTAGAAATTAAAGATAAAATCCTAATCGCTATTAATGAACATACCGAATTACAAATTGAAATCAACTTAGAAAACATCACCCAAATTAAAATGACTTCCATTAAACCAAATACGAGCCAATGAATTGATAGTTCCATGAAACACAATACGGCGAGGTGACGGACTTCTCGCTGTAGAGTTTCTGCACGGCTTCCCAGACATTCTGCTAGATAATCGCTTCATGTTCACCTTTCTCAATAATGGGATTTGAATTGGTTTCTTTCCGCCATTTTCGCCCCAATTTTCACGGACATTATATCTAAGGCAGCAGAGTATTTTGCGGACATGATAAATAAAGGGCAACACTTTAGCGAATGTAGGCATTTATGATTTGTTACCTGTTAAGGAGCGAAACCGAATGGATAATGAACGTATTAAACAAGGGCTATACAGTCTTTCTATTGCGACAAATGCAAGTGAAGTTGTTGAAGCTTGGGTAATGATGGGGGAGTCAACGGAAGATAAGTCATCAATTATCTCTTTAGACAACTATCACAAAAGTGTATACCCTACTGAGTTGAATAAATTAATCAACAATATCGATAGCCACTTCATTCCTTACTTTGAGACCGACAAGCTATACTTTATTGATGACGAGTTATTGATTGAAACTGTTAAAAACGGGGAAAAGGACACCACATTTGGTCTTGACTACTCAATAATGCTGGACACAAATTATGCCAGCTAAATACATAATTTTGTAAGTAGGGATTATTCAACTTTAAATAATGAGATATTTACTTCAATTGACCTGCTCATTAGGAATGGTTTTAATTATGATCATATTTTTTATATGATAGAAAACTATAAAAATTCGTTTGTAAATATAGAAGGTGAGGATGAAAAGACCAAAAGAGATAAAAAGGCCAAGTTATACCTTAATTTAGTCAGCCTCGAACTTTTCAAAAGCATTAATAGAGAAGAATATATTAAAACAGGAAAGTTGCAATATGGGATTACAGAAAATGAAGCACAATTGCAAGCCGATCAAATCTTTAATGGAATTTTCAATTCTGCTTATGCACAAGAGTTGATGGATTATTACTTAAGAATACAGAGGTATATGGTACTATTCATAATAGGGTTAATGCAGATTAAGTTCGAATCAAAAACAACTGTACACAAGAAAGTCCAGAAGCTCTTTGAGTTTGCAACTAATATTGTCGGTATATATTTTGATAGAGAGTTTGTTATTGCTCATAAGTATTTCACTACACAAAACGATGTTAAAATGCTTAATAAAATCAATAAAGGAATGAGTCCCAAAAAGGTGCTTCAAATTATTGAAAATATAGCCTGGGATTTCTCTGTACCTAGGATTATGGAGCGACAGCTGTTACACGGTGGAAATGGACGTTATTTCATTCCATTTTTCCTAAGTAATGATCAAAACTTAAGAGAGTTATTACGACTTTTTAAAGTCAAAGGAATTATGTACAGTAAGTCAGATGACTTTTTTATTCCATTTACTAAAATCATTACTCAAGAATATTTTGACGCTCATAACTACAATGTTGAAACTTACTTTACGGAAGAAGCACTTACCCGTAGGGCAGCAACATATGAGCGTAACAAAGATAGCCTTCCGCAAGTTATCGAAAGAGAATTTAAAAAGTTGACAGAAATAATGGGTTTATAAGTTATAAGTACTGTACGCAGTTAGCGTCACACGGCGGTGAATAGTGGATTTGGTCATCCGCGGACCCCCTGTCTGATTTGTGGACAGGGGGTCAACATGCCCGCAAAAATTTTGAAAATGGCCCACCTTGATCTTGAATAGTCAGCCTTTTTGCTGTGATAGAAAAAACCTACCGTTACAGCTAGCGCGGTGAACCTTATCATAAGTAGGGCGGAGTTGTTTACATTAACAATAAAAATTAATCTATATCTACTCGATAATAGTATCGAATTTGACGATTATGCTTTTCCTTAGATAATAACCCGCATCGATGAATCTGTCCGCTTAATTTAGCAGTTTTGCTGTCGGACTCATGTTTTACTTTAGATTAACTTGATATTTCTCTTATAACTATGTTACTATTTAATCGACAGACAGTCGGTCTATGCAGTAGGAGGTGCAAAAATGAGAGTTGTAAAAGAAGCAGATGAACGCAGGAACGAGATCCTTGATGCGGCGGACGAGCTTTTCGCTCAGAAAGGCTTTGACGGCACAAGCACAAACGATATTCTCGAGAAGGTCGGAATTGCGCGAGGAACGCTATATTATCACTTCAAATCGAAGGAGGAAATTCTGGATTCGCTCATAGAGCGGTATAATGTCCGTCTTTTATGCGCAGCCCAGGAAGTGGCTTCTGATAAGAGCATCCCCATAGTTGAGCGGATTATTCGTGTTGTTATGGCACTGAACATAAGCGGCGGAAGCAGCGAGGAAATTATGGATCACATTCATAAGCCGCAAAACGCGCTGATGCATCAAAAAATACAAAAGGTCATTATCAATGGCGTTCCGCCGATATTGACGGAAATCATCCTTGAAGGCATTGAGCAAGGAATGTTTAATACGCCGTTCCCGTATGAATGCATGGAAATGGTTGTGATCTATGCGACTACTGTTTTTGATGATGACATGATTACGATGACGAACGAGGAACGCTTTTCACGAATGGTTGCTTTTATAAGCAATGTAGAAAGGCTGCTTGGCGCTGAAAGCGGCAGTCTAATGGAAACCTTGAAGATGTTTGGAGTAGAGGATGAAGAGGCATGAACAGGGGTGTCTTATGTATAACAGAATAATTCGCAATGATATTTCTAAAAGCAAGCTGATCACGTTGACCACCATGATATTTATTGCCGCTGCAGCTATGCTTGTTTCACTTGCGGCGATTCTTATTGTGAATCTATCAGGCGCGATAGATACGCTTATGAAGCGGGCGGAAACTCCGCATTTTTTGCAGATGCATACAGGGGAAATAGATACGTCAAGGTTAACGGAATTTGCCCAAAAGAACAGTTCTGTCGATAAATTTCAAGTGCTGGAATTTCTCAATATTGATGGCGCGCAGATTAAATTAGGCGATAGCTCGCTGGCAGATAATGTTCAAGATAATGGATTTAGCGTCCAAAGTGAAAAGTTCGACTTTCTTCTTGATCTTGATGGAAGCATCATAAGCGTATCCGACGGCGAGCTTTATGTGCCCGTTCATTATATGAACGATGCTAAGCTCGGCGACAAGGCCGTAATAAGCGGCAAGGAATTGACCATTGCGGGATTTCTGCGCGATTCGCAAATGAATTCTATGCTGTCCTCCTCCAAGCGGTTTCTTGTTAGCGCAAATGATTACGCAGAAATGAAAAGCTTAGGAAACACAGAGTATTTGATCGAATTCAGATTAAAGGATTTGTCTGCGTTAGGGGCATTCGAAGCAGCCTATACCGCTGCAGGGCTTGAAGCGAACGGACCAACCATAACCTTTCCGCTGTTCAAAATGCTTAACGCTATTTCTGACGGAATGATGATTGGGGTTATTTTGCTGGTAAGCGTGCTGGTCGTTGCAATCGCTTTTCTGTGCATACGTTTCACGCTCCTTGCGAAAATAGAAGACGATTATCGTGAAATTGGCGTAATGAAGGCAATAGGGCTGCGTGTTTCTGACATTAAGAAGATGTATATTGCCAAATATGCAGTGATTGCGGCGGCAGGCAGTATAACAGGCTTTGCACTTTCATTTCTTTTCAAAGGTATGCTTCTCGAAAATATCCGGCTTTATATGGGGGAAAGCGACCATTCTTCTTTTGCGTCACTTTTCGGAATGCTCGGTGTATTGCTAATATTTATTGCCATCATTGCTTACGTAAGTGGAGTGCTTAGGCGGTTTAGCAAAATATCCGCTGCTGAAGCTTTACGCTTTGGCGTTTCACCCGAAAAAACGGCGGGAGCAACGTATTTGCGTTTAAGTGAGAACAGGCTGCTTAATACGAATGTTTTTCTGGGAATAAAAGATGTTCTCGCTAGGAAAAAGCTTTACGCTACTATGCTTTTGGTATTAATACTTTCATCCTTTATTATGATTGTTCCGCAAAACCTGTACAACACGATTTCCTCAAAAAGCTTTATCGAATATATGGGGATTGGAAGCTATGATATGCGCATTGATCTTCAGCAGACGGATCGTATGCCCGAAAAAGCCGCTGAAATCATACAGCGTATGAAAAGCGACAGTTCCATTTCAAAGTATGCTGTACTTACAACAAAAACGTTCAGAGTAAAGGCGGAGAACGGCATACAAAAAAGTATTAAAGTTGAGCTTGGCGATCATTCAGTGTTCCCTATAGCCTATTCACATGGCAGAGCTCCCGCTGCAGAAAATGAAATCGCGCTGTCAACGTTGAACGCAGACGAGCTGGGCAAAACGACCGGTGAGCACCTTACTCTTATAATCGACGGGGAGGAAAAAGTTTTCTCAGTAAGCGGTATTTATTCCGACATCACGAATGGCGGCAAAACTGCAAAAGCTGTTTTTAACGACAACTCGGCAAATATGCTATGGTTCGTTATTTGCGCGGAGCTTGCGAATAAAGCGCTTGTTGACGAAAAAACGGCTGAGTATGCGGATAGATTTACTTTTGCAAAGGTGTCAGACATTGAGCAATTTATTGCGCAGACGTTTGGCTCGACAATAGACGCTGTCAAAAAGGCCTCCTCTGCCGCTATTGCTGTTGCGCTGATCATATCGGTATTAGTTAGTGTATTGTTCATGAAAATGCTTGTTGCTAAGGACAGATATTCGATAGCTGTTTTGAAGGCACTCGGTTTTAGAAATGGGGATATTCATGCGCAATATATGGCACGCTCGATATTTGTTCTCATTATCGGTATTGTACTCGGCACGCTTCTAGCAAACACGCTTGGAGAAAAGCTTGCGGGCACAGTCATCTCCTCCTTTGGCGCTTCGACGTTTCAGTTTGCGGTTAATCCACTTGCGGCGTATGTGTTTAGTCCGCTGATGCTAATAGGCTCAGTGCTTATCGCAACCATAATCGGCACATCGGGGGCGGGACAAGTCAAAATTTCCGAACATATGAAGGAGTAGGCACATGAAGAAGGTAATTATCGGTGATCGGATCGTAAAATCTGTCGGGGAAGGAAGTGACAAGCGCAATATCCTCGACGGTGTGAACGTTGAAATAAAGGAGGGTGAGTTCGTTGCGGTTATGGGACCCTCTGGCTCAGGGAAATCGACGCTGATGTTGGCACTAAGCGGGGCGGATCGCATTGATGGCGGAAAGGTTGTTTTTAATGGTAGAGATTTATCATCGGTTGGGGAGAATGAGCTTGCCGATATACGCAGAACTAAAATCGGATTTGTCTTCCAACAGCCGACCATGCTGAGAAATTTGAATATTCTTGATAACATTATTCTTCCTTCGATCCGGGATAACAGAAAAAACGTTGCAAAAATAACAGAAAAAGCAAGAGCGCTTATGAAAAGGACAGGCATTGCTGAGCTTGAAAAACGCGACATAACACAGGTATCAGGAGGCCAGCTGCAGCGTGCAGGATTATGCAGGGCGCTTATGAACAGTCCGGCAATCATTTTCGGAGATGAGCCTACAGGTGCGCTCAATTCAAAATCAGCGCAAGAAATTATGGAGCTATTAGGGGAGATCAATACGGACGGTACAGCGGTTATGCTTGTCACTCATGACGCCAAGGTTGCCGCAAGGGCGGATCGTATTATGTTTATGCGGGACGGAACAATTGTGAGTGATTTGAAGCTTCCAAGGTATGACGGGACGAATATGAATGGCAGGATGGAGAAGGTTTCGGTGAAAATGAGGGAAGTAGGCATATAGAAAGCCGATAGACCGTTCAAAAACCCACTTCCGTTAAGGAGTGGGTTTATATGGATTTAATTATTATTAGAAATAGTTGGTGAGAGAGAATTTGAAATGTCACTATATGGAAGGGATATGGTGAAGATAAAAGTTCCATCCGTATGTGTCAGTTTTAATGTCCCCCCATGCATTTCAATAATGTTTCTTGCAATAGATAGACCCAATCCAGCACCAGATTGGATGCCTTCACTGCTCCGTGAAAAGTCAACTTTATAGAAACGCTCAAAAAGCTTAAGTTCTTGTTCTTGCGAGAGTGGTTGCCCTTGATTTTCAACTTCAATGTAATAACGCAGCTCGTCGGATCTTAGTAAAACAGAAATCCATCCCGGCTTAACGGAATACTTAAGGGCATTCATGAGAAGATTATCGATAGCTCTGGCAAACTTACCACTATCTATTAAGGATATGACAGGGGTATGGCCTATCCTTTTAACAACTTGGATGCTGTTTTCTTGAGCAAGCGGTTCAAATTCAAACAGCATCTGATCTAGAAGTTGATGAATATCAACCATATTTAAGCTTAATTGGATGTTGGAATTCGAAAGGCGCGTATATTCAAATAAATCATCCAACATTTTTTTTAAGTGAATCGCTTTATTATACGAATTATGCACAAATCGTTCATACTCGGCTTGATTCTGAAATGTATTCGTTCTTAAAAGATCCAAATAACCTATTAGGCTTGTGAGCGGTGTTCGCAAATCATGAGATACGCCTGTTATAAGGTTGATCTTCGATTTTTCCAAGGCGCGCTCTTTCAGCATTTGTTTCTCTAACTTTTCGGTCATTACGTTTATACCAAGGGCTACTTTTCCAAGCTCATCCTCCCGATGAATACGTACCCTATAGTCAATATGACCTTCTGAAATAATCTTAAGCCCTTTCTCTAAAAGGATAAGGTCCTTAATAAAATTTCGCGTCAACATAAAAAAAGATAGAATGAAGACTAGCACGTATACTGCGGAGTTAAGATATGGAACGTACGAGTAATTTACGAATTGACTAATTAATCTAGAGAAAAATATTAAAAAAACAAATGAAATCAATAAACTTAACCCGAAATTCCATAACATATCGGCCCGAATACTCTTTTTCCTTTTTATAAGGTTAGACAGTTTACGTTTCAATTTTATAACCAACTCCCCATACCGTTTTAATGTATCGTGGGTCTCTTGGATTTTCCTCAAGTTTTTCACGCAAATTCCTAATATGAACCATCACCGTATTATCTGAATATCCAAAAGGCTCTTTCCATACGCTTTCGTAAATTTTCTCAGCACTGAATACTTGTCCGGGGTGGCTGGCTAACAGCTCTAAAATAGAAAATTCCAATCGAGTAAGCGAAACTTCATTGCTTTTCAACGTTACGCTATGTTTTGCGATGTCGATCATGAGATCTTGAATACGTATTGTAGAGTCACTTTCTTCATTAATGGTGAAAGTCTGTCGACGCAATTGTGCCTTTACTCGGGCGAGCAATTCTAACGGATTAAAGGGTTTCGTAATATAATCATCGGCTCCAGTAGTGAGCCCTATGATTTTGTCAATATCCTCTTCTTTTGCAGAGAGCATAATAATGGGAATGGTTGATGTCTCCCTGATTTTCAGGCATGTTTTTATACCGTCCATTTTAGGCATCATAACATCTAAAATAATAAGTTGGACTGAGTTCGACTTTAACATGTCTAATGCTTCCTGACCGTCGGCAGCTTCTAATACCCGATATCCCTCATTACGCAAGTATACATGAATAACATCGCGTATCTCCGAATCATCATCTACAATGAGCACTGTATACAATTAAATTCTGCTCCTTTCTATACGGTGTAAGTAACAAAAGTTAGCATCCCTACTATACCAAGCCATGTGGTAAAGAAGAGAGAAGGAATCAATCACAATGTGCAGAAATTAATAAGCCTATCGTATTCATTTTAAATCCTCTTCTTTTTTCCGGCATAAATAAACAAAAGCAGGAGGAAAATTAAGCGGCACCAAATCGATTTTTTCAATAACAAACTTTCTGGATAAGTGTTTTTTCATTTGTAGGGAATACTGAAAGGCAATAAAATAACCTCCTGGCTTTAAAGCCTCGTTAACTTGATTAATCAAGCTTTCCCGTAAGTCGTCCTCAAAATTAAAAAAGGGCAATCCGCTTATCACACAATCCAGTTGTTGAATACCTTTGTGTTTCATTACTTTAGTCAAATGTAAAGCATTGGAATGACAAGAGAAGTCCGGGTAAATGGTTTGTAGGTGGTTCTTCATCCGATCATCCATCTCGAACAATAACACCTTTGCCTCTCCTTCTACTCGCGATTGGATTAAATTTGTGATTGCTCCTGTTCCGGATCCCAGCTCTGCAAGTGCTGTAACTTTATTCCAAGGCACAGATCGAACCATTTTTTCTGCCAGAAATCGTGAACTTGGTGTAACACTACCAACACGCTTGGGGTTTTTCATAAACGTTTGCATGAACATAACTCTCTGATTAAAAGACAATTGGCTCTCCTCCAATGTTTTTATTATCTTCATTCTCTTACTGGTTCATTCAACAGAGCTGACTTGAGAAATTCAGATTCATACCTTTTGGTTGTAATTAAAATGCCTACAGCTATTATCAAGAAGGTGATCGATCTAGTATCAAGTAAATGTAAACCTGCTAAAATATAATCTCCAAAAAAAATTTACCGAAAGCAAAAAACATGGCGGTCCAAACACAAGCGCTGGAATATGAAATCAAACAAAATTTCCTGAACGTGATACCGCTTAGACCAATAAAGACAGGGACAATATATCGAACAACGGGAAATAAGATTCCTAGGAACATTGCGATATTTCCATACTGTTTATAAAATTTGTCTGCTTCTTGAAAATGACCATTGTTACGGTATTTTCTTTTCAACTTTTCTCCAAAAATTTTGCCTACAAAAAAGGTACATGTAATAGCCGTTAATAAGCCGGCGAGAATATGAGTGTATATCATCCACGGATTTAAAATACCGCTGTTACTCAAAATGCTGCCCGTTAATATAGTTATTTCATTAGGAACGGGAATTCCGAATGGGCCTAGGCAGAAAGCTAAAAAAAATATTAGATACCCGTAGTGATCGACTAGCTGTATGATGGAATGGCTGATCATAATTTAACCTCCTTGTTGATGTCGATGGCACTATATTAAGTAATAAATCTAAGGAACCAACGGAGATATTTCTAAAGAAAATCTAAAGAACAATATTTAATATTGAAACTAAACTCCGTGTAAAGCCGGCTTCTCAAGCTAAAGTTCAATCAGAGGGAAGGATGCCAGTGCACCAAAATTCATATTACTCTATAGGACAGGCGGCCAAGATTTGCAATATTTCCATCCAGACGCTGCGATATTATGACAAGATTGGCCTTATGAAGCCTAGTGAAATTGATAAAAGCTCAGGCTATCGGTATTATTCCAATCTGGATATCCTGCATATTAAAATCGTTCAAGATATGAAATCGCTCGATTTTTCACTTGAGGAAATCCGCCATGCCTTACAAAGCGGGAGTCTGAACCGAATCAAAGGGTTGATGAAAGCCAAACATGAGGAAGCACTACAGGAATTACGTCGGCTGGAGCGCATTACGACTTCCATTGAACAAAGAATCACGCAAATTGACTCTCTATTGGAGATGAATAGGGGTACAAAGGATTCCGAAGTTCTTATCGAGTTGAAAGAACTTGAAGATCGTTATGTCGCTTATGACCGGAAGCGGTCCGTTTGTGGAATGGAGACGATGGTGCTGAAGTTTACCGAGCTGTTTGGAACGATCTATGAAAACGGAATGACCCAAAACGGATATATGATGACCATCTACCATGAGAATATTATGACGTTCGATCGGAACGATACCGATCTTGAAGTTGCTATTCCCATCAAGAGGGTCGAGACAAACCACAACTTCACACGCGTGATACCAGGGGGGACTTATATTACGGCAATGTACACCGGGATTCCTACGGAACAAACGTACAAATGCATTTATGGGAAATTGCTGGAATGGATGACCAAAAACGGCTACTGTGAGGGTGGTCCGGCAGTGGAGCAATATTTAGTTGATATGACACAGATGGCGAAGCAAGAAGATTATTTGATCGAGCTTCAAGTGCCTGTTAGTCAAAGAGATTGACCCTATAGCTGCTATAGGGTTTATTGTATTTGGCAGGCAGACATGAGAGGGGAGAATACCATGCATGTAATATTGGGAACGGGGCCATTAGGAAGGTCCATCATGAGAGAGCTTGTCGAACAGGGAGAGCCCGTAAAAATGGTTAGCTATAGCGGGAAGGCCGCACTGCCTTCTGGTGTGCTGCACGAGAAAGCCGATCTCTTGGATGAAAAGCAAGCTGTACACATCATGCAAGACGCCACGGTCATCTATCACTGTGCTCAGCCGGCATATCATCAATGGGGAAAGCTGTTCATGCGAATGCAGGATAACATCATATCTGGTGCGATGGCTGCTGGGGGAAAGCTGGTTGTGGCCGAGAACCTGTATATGTATGGGCTGGTCAAGGGAAGTATGCACGAACAATTGCCCCATGCGGCAACGACCAGAAAAGGTGTTCTCCGGTCCGAAATGTCCCGCAACCTGCTGAAGCTGCATCAGGATGGCTTGCTTCAGGTCGTCATCGGAAGAGGGTCCGATTTCTTCGGATCAGGTGTTCTTGGTTCTGCGGTTGGGGAGCGCTTCTTTAAACCAATTATAGCGGGAAAGCCTTGTACGGTGTTTGGCGATCCAGACAAGTTGCATACCTATACGTACATCCACGATTTCGGTAAGGCGCTTATCGCATTGGGAGGTCAGGAGGATGCCTATGGTCAAGCCTGGCATGTACCCAATGCAGACGCCGTTACGACGAGGCAGTTTGCCGAAATGGCTTATCGTGCTGCCGGATTTCCGGCATCCATTCGCACAATGGGCAAGGGCATGCTCCGCATAGGAGGATTGTTTATTCCAGAGGCACGAGAAACGATTGAGATGACGTATCAATTCGAGCATGATTTTGTCGTGGATAGCAGCAAATTCAGCGCGAAATTCAAGCTTCCTGCCACGCCGCTGGAGTATGCGATTGCCCAAACGTTGGAATGGTTTCAATCCGAAAAATCCTAAAGCGTTGGCATATATTCGAAGTATCGATCAACTCTGGCAGACAACGCATTCACGAGTCGGGCATATTGTTTCAATTAAAGGGCTTATCCTAATCTGATGCCGCTTCCCGGCGGTTTAACAATTGCCGGGAAGCGGTATTTTTGTTGCGCGCATATATTGACAATGATTATTATTATCAATAATGTGAAATAGACGAGAGTCCACTTGTACTCTTTCAGGAATCCCGCAAACTACTATTGAAATGAGGTATGCAACGTGAAAATAGACGTCAATCAGCTAGCAGAGCATTTTGCGCGCATTCCTTTTCAAGTAGAAGGAATATATCGATATGCCAAACATCCAGGTGTGCCTGACGCTGACTATACAGATACAGTTCCCGGCTTTGTATTTCCTCTTACTGGAAAGGTTCAGTTTCAATTTGATGGCACGCCTTATATCCTCACGCCAGGTAAAGTGGTGCATGGGGGCGCCAAAATGAAGCTTGCTCAAAAAATGTTTGGCAACACCAACTGGGAATACATTCTTGTGTTATACCGGATATGCAACTCAGAGCTAGAAGAGTCAAGCTTATCTCATCAGCATTTTGAATTATTAACGGGGCAATCCCCTCGTCTGATCGAGCTCATTAAGCGTCTTTGGCATGTGTATAATCAGCCTGGAGGCATTTCCAAGTTTCAGACCGAGATGCTGTTTCGCGATGTACTGAATGAAGCCTTATTATGTGTAGTGAATAGACAGAACAGCCGTGAATCCCATACTTTATTCGAACGAGTATCGAAATATATTCATGAGCATTATGATCAGAGCCTTACCATAGATTCGCTTGCAGAACAAAATAATGTGAATCGAAATCGACTTTCTTATGTATTTAGAAGACATGCAGGTATGGGACCAGCGGAATATGTATTAAAATATCGTATCAACCTGGCCCAAGAAATGCTGTTTGCAAGTGATGCGTCTGTACAGCAAATTGCAGAAACGGTTGGCATAGCGGATCCCTATTATTTTAGCAGAGTGTTCAAAAAACAATTTGGGATCTCCCCTACTCAATATCGAGAGCAGTTCATTAATAATCCATGTGAAGTTCAACAGGCATCCATTCTCATCTAAAAACGACTTTATTATACTAGTGGCAAAGGTATTAAAACATATTGCTGGAGGAACGTCGTATGCCCAAAATGAAAGGCCTGCTGCTCGCAATGCTACTGCTAGCAGGCATACTAGCAGGCTGTAGTGGCACACCTGCTGAACATAAAGGCTCAACAACAGAAGGCGCACCTGCATCATCAGCTAACGCAGAGGCGGAGTGGCCAAGAACATTTAAGGATGCTCTAGGCAAAGAGATTGTGATCAAGGAAAAACCGGAGAAAATAGCCTCGCTATGGTATTTTTACCCAGAAATCTTAGTTGCATTAGGCGAGCCGCCTGCTGCTTCTACTGAAAAAGAGTTTTTGTCTTCTTTATCTTATTTAAAGGGAAAGATGGATTCAGCAGAAGAATTAGGAGATAAGGTATCCCCTAGCATTGAAAAGATTCTATCTATTGAGCCTGATTATATCCTGGCAACCGAATATCATGACAAAAATTACGATTCACTCGAAAAAATAGCACCCGTCATTACGTTAAATACCAAGGATATTTATGAAGATTGGCAATATGGGCTCCGTACTGTAGCCAAGATTATTGGCAAAGAAGACGAAGCCGAACAAGTCATTGATAAGATGATGAGCGACATTGCAACTGGACGTGAAGCCCTAACATCGATTCAGGGAGAGTCAGTCGCCCTTATCATTTCTTGGGATGGAAAAACGTTCAATGTTCTAGGTGAAGGCAACCCTGTCTATACTCTTGCCTTTGATAAAGAAAAAGGACTAGGACTTACACCAGACGATACCTTTGTAGGGACGAATAATGAATTTACGGCGTTTGAAGGAATGTCCACGGTACAAGCAGACCATATTTTCCTTATTGGCGACATTACCAAACAGGAAACGCTAATGAATGAACTCACACAAAGTAAGGTCTGGAATAATCTGAATGCCGTAAAGAAAGGCAATGTCTATTCCATGGATACTTCCGCGATTACGGGCGGCCCATTAGCAATGGAATACGCTTTGCAAAACATAACGAGCGCCCTGCGCTAGTTCTTACAAGTTCTTATAAGTAGAGCAACCTGCCATATAAAACAAACCAGCATCATGAAGGCAAAAATGAGGAGGGATTACGATGGACTATCAAGCGATTAATTTGAGTGAGAAGCTGTCTCAATTCAACGAGCTCTGGTCTCCGAAAGTTGTTGGCGAAATTCACAACTTTCAATTCAAGCTGGTGAAAATTGAAGGGGAATTCATGTGGCATGAGCATCAAGGCGCCGATAAAGTATTTATGGTGCTCGAGGGAGAGATGTTCATTGCATTTCGTGATGGTCAGGTCAAGATTTCCAAGGGCGAAATGTTTATTGTCCCAGGGGAAGCTGATCATAAGCCTTTCGCTGAAAAGGAATGCCATATCATGCTGGTGGAGCCTAAAAGTGCAGCAGCCAATGGCGGTACGGCGTCCGAGTAAGCAGCAGCCAATGCTGCTCACATCTAGTATTGATGACTAATAAGCACTCTATCGGATAACGAACCTTTGATTCATTAAAAATACCTTCAGGCATGCAGCCGTATCTTACGACATGGCAGCATGCTCTTGAAGGTGTTTTATTTTATTGTTATATTCCCGGAAGTTGTTTTGATCTCTACTTTAAATGAGCCATCCCCGGTCTTACCCTCTGTCTTACGTTTACTTTGCTTGCTATCATCTAAAGGAATATTTACAGATCTTTTGCCGCTGCCAGACTCCAAAAGCCAGTTAGCATTAGACTCCTTGTCCTCCAGATTCACAACAACGTTGCCACTTTTGACTGAGACATGAATATCATGATTGATATTAGGATAGTCAAGCGTTACATTACCACTTTTTCCAATAATACTGAGTTTTTGTGATTGCAGATTTTTTACATTTGCGTTGCCAGAAGAACCGTCAATGGTTACCTTTCCCTCATAAGTATTTGGTAAGCGAACGGATAACTCAGGCATTTTTCCGATGTTAATAATATTTCTCAGATCACTTTTTAACCGAATATTGATTTGATCGCCCTCTTCATCAACTATAATTCCTGGTCCATTGATATTGAGCCAGGAAGCTTCAAACGAATCAATATCTGCTGATTCTACGATTAATGATGTGCTGCCATGATCAATATTGAGACTTTCTATTCCCGCAATTGACATTGTTTGCGAATCTGCATCACTAGAACACGCACTCATAAGTAGAATGCCCACCAATAGTAAACAAACGTAATATTTTTTCATTTTCCCACCTCTTCATGATAGTAAAACTGATTATATAAGGTTACGTAACGTCACTTACAAGTACTTTTTTTCTGATTCTTAATAGATGAATTAACACTTGAAAGTGACGTTACGTCATTTCGTATAATGGAGCCAATGATTAAGCTCCTCATGCGTGAAGTTCATTTATTCAGTGCAGGGGAGGAGACATTACACCAAGGGGATGTTAGCTATGAAACAAGGAGATATCATTATTTATGCATGTGTCATTATAGGAGCAGGGATTGGACTTATGCTGGATCAAGCATTTCCCGGCGTACTAGTTGGTCTGGGCTTAGGATATTTAATCAAAGTAGGTATCTATAAAGACAAAGATAAGTAATATTAATGTTCTCAATCGATGGAGGTGAATGTGTGTGATCCATATTCATGAAGTTGCGAAACTAACGAAGATAACGGTTAGAACCCTAAGGTACTATGATCAGATCGGATTATTGACAGCCACTTCAAAAACAGAAGGGGGGCATCGTTTATATTCGGAGGAGGATATGAAAAAGCTTCAACAGATTCAATTTTTAAAAGGGATGGGTTACCGCTTGCAAGATATTAAAGAGATGTTGTGTGACGCTAAATGGAATTGGCCAATTAGTTTGAAAAGTCAACTAGTATATATCATGGAAGAGCAAGAAAGGTTAGGAAGTATAGAGTCCTCTCTAAGAGAATTGATAAATAGTATTGCAATAGAAGGTGGAGATGACCATCTAGCCATCCAGAAACTTATCCAATTATCGAATCAAAATAAAACAAAATTGCGAACCTTCAGAGAGAATATGTTCAATGACAAACAACTAGAGCTGTGGACAAGGCTTCCGAAAATGAAGGGAAAAGATCCTGATTCTCTGGAATGGATTGCTCTGCTAGGCCAGATAAAACGTCATATGAAGGATGATCCAGCATCGTTAAGAGTACAGAACATTATCCGGCGCATGCTAGAAAAGCAAATGGAAGAATTCGAAGGTGAAGACGAGTTTATTAATAAATTATGGGAGTTAAGAAAGTCTCCAAGCCAATCGGAGAAGCTTGGACTTTACCCAATCGAACAAGAGGTATTAGAGTTCATGGAGCGAGCCTATGAAATCTACATGTCTTCCGAGCACAATGGTTCCACCCAGCAAGGAGGAGTATTATGAGTGCTGAGCTGCTTCTTTCTGTAGGGGGGTTAGCCTTATTAGATATGCTTAGTCCTACAACTTTGGGCGTCACAATTTATCTATTATTAACGGAAAAAGAACAATTGAGTTCGCGTTTAATGACCTATTTATTAACAGTCGCAGCATTTTATTTTTTAGTAGGTATTGCTTTTATGTTAGGCCTAGATGTTTTACTTGTTGTTTTCTCCTCCATTTTTCAAAATCGAATCGTAAGTTGGGCTATGTTTGTCATTGGAATGCTGCTGTTTATCGCTAGTTTTTATTATCCTAAGAGTAAACGATCTGATTTGCCAAGGCCGAAGACAAAAAGTAAGATGTCCATGATTGCGCTGGGGTTTACGACGTCATTAATTGAAGTAGGGACGGCATTTCCTTATTTTGTGGCGATTGGCCTTATGTCTACCTCACATTTAGCCGTTTATCAGTGGCTGCCAATATTAGCTGGTTATAATATTATGATGGTACTTCCGCCATTCATCGTGTTTATCTTGCATTTATTATGTGGGAGAGTCATGCAAAGACCCTTGGAAAGGCTTCGAATCAAGCTTTCGAAGCACTCGGGATCGGCGATTTCATGGATAATGAGTATTGTGGGGCTGATTTTGATTTTTAATAGTTTGGACTATTTGTAGAGAATCTTTAGTATGCAGCTTTGTATCTTAATACAAGCCGTCGCCAGATAAATTAGCTTCATATAAACAGGATAGAAGGAAGGAGTTGCTATGGCAGCTCCTTTCGCATTTCGACGAAAGGCATAGGCTCGTTAAGCCGAACCGCATCTTAAGTATCAGTGAACTCTGATGAATAAATTTGGTATAATGTCGACACGAAGCAGAGGCGTGAATTTACCCTAACATAAGGATGATTGGGATATGAAAATATTATTAGTCGAAGATGATAAGACGATCGCGTCGGGTCTGGAATATTCACTGCAGCAGGATGGTTATGCAACGGTTCTGTGCCATGATGTCTCCTCAGCCCACAAGGTGCTTGCTGAAGGCATCGATCAATTCGCTTTATGCTTATTCGACCTACAGCTTCCGGATGGAAGCGGGTATGAATTGTGCAAGATGGTGAAAGAGCGGAGAGACATTCCGGTCATCTTCCTAACGGTAATCGACGATGAAGTCAATGTTGTGATGGGGCTAGACATGGGAGCCGACGATTACATTACCAAACCGTTTCGGGTTCGGGAGCTGCTCTCCCGGATCAAATCCGTCTTGCGGAGATATCAGAAGCCGTCTCAGGCTAGAGCTGTCATCGATATTGACCATGTTCGAATCCATACGCTGGAAGGAAAGGTGCATAAAAACGGCGTCGAAATCCCTCTGACCGCCTTGGAATATCGTTTATTGCTGATCTTCGGCAATCATGTTGGACAGGTTTTGACGAGGAATCAGCTCTTAGAGCAAATTTGGGACGCAGCCGGCGAATTCGTGAACGACAATACGTTAACCGTGTATATCAAAAGGCTGAGGGAAAAGCTGGAGGATGACCCATCACAGCCGACTTTGATCAAAACAGTACGGGGTTTAGGCTATAAGGTTGGTGATTAAATGCTGCGCAATCGGGAAATTCAACTTTTACTGCTCGTTATGGTCACAATCAGCTTAACGGCGGTCGTCGTCGCTGCTTTTATGTCGCCTGCAACGATAGCGATCGTTTTCCTTCTATCTGTACTGCTTATTGGCAGCAGTTTATTATTCACCAGATGGAGATACCGCGAACTGGCGAAGCTGTCTGTTTACTTGCGAGACATTAGCAGCGGCAATGACTCTCTTGACGTCCGTGATAATCAAGAAGGCGAACTTAGTATTTTAAAGAATGATATATATAAAGTGACGCTCATGCTATCGGAGCACCGGTCGCTTCTGCAGCGGGATAAAGTTCAATTGACGGATGCCATCTCCGATATTTCACATCAGCTCAAAACGCCGCTCACCTCAATGACAGTGATGGCGGATTTGTTAAGCGCCCCGGACCTGCCTCCGGATAAAAGAACGGAGTTCACCCATCATATTCGCATCCAGCTTGAACGGATTGATTGGCTTGTTTCTTCCTTACTAAAGCTATCGAAAATGGATGCGAAAACCATCCCATTCAAAAAAGATCAAATACGTGTTAAAGAGCTTATTCATAAGGCGATAGAGCCGGTTATGATTCCGATGGATATTAAGGGACAGACGTTTTCCATCTTGGGTGATGACGAGGTCTCTTTTGTCGGTGACTTCAATTGGACGGTCGAAGCAATTATCAATCTGTTGAAAAACGGTGTGGAACACACGCCTGAAGGCGGAGCAATCGCCATCACATTTTTCGAAAACGCGTTATTTACGGAAATCATCATTGCTGACAATGGAGGAGGCATTCCGAAGGCGGATTTGCCTTATATTTTCAAACGTTTCTACAAAGGAAAGAATGCTAGCGAAGGGAGCATTGGCATAGGGCTTGCAATGGCTCACAGCATTATTTCCAGCCAGAACGGCGTGATCGATGTGACAAGCGATAGCGGGAAGGGGACGCAGTTCCGGATTAAATTTTATAAGCATGTCATTTAACAGCACGCCGTATGTGACTGAATTGTCACCTCCATCGTCACGGGAAAGTCATTTTACATAGATAAAATGATAGTCATCAGATGATCGATGGAGGTAAGACCATGCAATTGAAGCAGCACCGAAAAATGATGTTGGCGATAACTATATCCTATACCCTTTTGATTCTATATTTTTTGTTTTTTGCTTTTGGGAGGTTAGACAGGGCAGGTCATACCACCGAGTACACCTTTATGTTCGTGCCGGACGATTTTTTTAGGGTTCCAAGCCTATCTGATCTGCTACATCCTACGGTGATGGATGCTGTAGGTATTGGGAACATCGCGGCCTTCATTCCTTTTGGCATCTTGATTCCACTGTTGTATCGAACCCGTTTTGTTCGCTTCATGGCTTTGTTCATCCTATCCATTCTTGTGCTGGAGACGACTCAGGCCTTAACGTTTCTGGGGAGCTTCGACATGAATGATGTCATACAGAACGCATCGGGCGCGGCCATCGGATTCGGGGCATACAAGCTTGGCTTCCGTACGAACAACGACTGGAGAAATATTGCTGCTGCAGGCATTGCCAGTGTTTTCCTCATGCTTGGGGTATGGGGAGTCTTTGGGATGGCCAGCCAAGTGTTCACCAAAGAAATGGGTCCTTTTGTAGCGATAAACGATTGGAACGATAGCAGCGGTAGTCCATCCGCAGGAACCAAACTGTACCGTTTCAAGATTGGGGGTCAAGACGTGGAACCCCAATATAATGTGTATAGTGCCGAAGGCAAAAGCAAGGAGACGTACACGTATACGTTAGGCAGCAAGAAGGAATTGTACCTTTTCTTGAATTATGGGATTCCCGATCAAAAGGATGGCCATGGAAGCATCAGGGTTACTGTCGATGGGCATGAGTTCCTGTCCGTAACTGCAGAAGCCGGGCGCCATGAAGCAGATATGAGCTTCATTTTTCTCCCGCAGGCCAATGAGCTTGCGATAACCATTGAGGGGAATGTAACCCTATGGGATGTTGGATTTAAAGAGATGGTCTATACCTGGAATTGAGCATAAAGGGAAGGAGGTATGACGATGGAAATCTTAAGAATCGATCATCTGTCTAAAATATATGGCAAAGGCGAATCCGCAGTGAAGGCGCTTGATGATGTTTCCTTTTCGGTTCAAAAAGGCGAATTCGTGGCGATTATCGGGCCATCTGGTTCGGGAAAATCGACGCTCATGCATATGCTTGGCGGTGTGGATAGGCCAACAAGTGGAAAAGTATTTGTTGATCATACAGACATATATAACCTGAATGAAACGCAGCTTGCGATATTTAGGCGCAGGCAGATCGGCCTGATTTATCAGTTCTATAATCTGATTCCAGTTCTGACGGTTGAAGAGAATATCACGCTTCCCTTGCTGCTTGATGAACATAAGGTGGACAAGAAGCACCTTGATGATATCGTAACAACATTACATCTACAAAATCGCTTAAATCATTTGCCGAATCAGCTTTCCGGGGGACAGCAGCAGCGGGTTTCAATCGGCAGAGCGCTGGTTAGCAATCCTGCCATTATGCTGGCCGACGAGCCGACAGGTAATTTGGACAGCAAGAATAGTGGAGAAATTATCGACCTGTTTAAAATGTTTAATCGAACCTATAACCAGACGTTGATCATCATTACACATGATGAACGGATTGCGTTGCAAGCGGATCGAGTGATTGCGATTGAAGATGGGAGGATTGCCAAAGACGAGGTGATCCGCCGATGAATATTGTCAATAAACTAACGATAAGACATTTGAAACAGAACAAAAGACGGACGCTTGTTACTATTATTGGCGTCATTATATCCGTTGCGATGGTGATGGCTGTTGCAACTCTTGGCATCTCTTTTATGGATGTAATGCAAAGACAGTCGATCGCAGACAACGGAGAATGGCATGTTCTTTATAAAGATGTGAACAAAGCTCAGCTTGAAGCGGTTAAAGCAGATGATGCAACACAAACGGTAGTAATCTCAAGGGATCGAGGCTACGCTTCTTTAGAAGGGGGACGCAATCCCAATAAGCCCTATTTATTTATCAGGGAGTATAATACACAAGGCTTTGAACTGTTTCCGATTGAACTAAGTCAGGGAAGATTTCCGCAAGCAAGCAATGAGGTCGTTATTTCGGAGGAAATTGCAAAGAGTGCTAAAGTGGATTACAAGATTGGTGATTCTTTCACACTTGAAGTTGGTGAGAGGTTTTCAGAAGACAAAGAGGATATACAGCGAGCACTTACACAGAATGATCCCTTGCGAGACGGGGATAATCAGAATGGGGAAATCTTAAAGAATACCTGGTCAGCAAGTTACACGGTAGTAGGCGTCATCAAGCGTCCGGCATGGGAACAGACATGGGCTCCTGGTTATACCATCCTATCTTATTTTGATGAAAGTATGATTGGTGCTAGTGACAAGGTAAATGCAGCGGTTGTCTTAAACAAAGTCAAAAGTACCTTATATACGCATGCTGGAGATTTAGCTAAGGCCAATACAATTGATCCAGAGTCTGTTGCATTTAACAATAGTTTATTGCGTTATTACGGTATAACGAATAATGATGGCTTGCGCAGGACGCTTTATTCCTTGACTGCAATCATTATGACGGTCATTGTTATTGGCTCCGTTTCGTTGATCTACAATGCATTTGCGATTTCCGTTTCGGAACGTTCACGTCATTTAGGTATGCTTTCAAGTGTGGGGGCGACCAGAAGGCAAAAGCGAAACTCGGTATTTTTTGAGGGAATGGTCATCGGTGTAATCTCTATTCCTATTGGAATCATCAGTGGCCTTGTGGGAATTGGCATCACCTTTATGTTCATGAATGCCATGATTCAGGGGGCATTATGGACCGATGTGAAGCTGAAGCTTATTGTCACGCCGCTATCGCTCTTGATTACTTGTCTTGTATCGATGCTGACGATTTTCATTTCGACGTATTTCCCTGCGATCAAGGCATCCAAGGTATCCGCGATGGACGCGATTCGCCAGACTGCCGACGTTAAGCTTACCGTCAAAGCTGTGAAAACGTCAAAGTTCATTCGCAAGCTATTCGGACTCGAAGCGGAAATCGGATTGAAAAACTTAAAAAGAAATAAACGGAGATATCATGCCATCGTATTTTCGCTCGTTATCAGCATCGTGTTGTTTCTGACAGTGTCGTTCTTTACAGCCGGCATGACACAATCGCTGGAACTGTCACAGAAAGGCGTTAATTACGATATTGAAGTGTCATACAGCAATGGAAAGAGAATAGACGACCAGTTGATGCAAGCGATTGTATCTCTGAATGACGTCACGGCGTACAACGTGATTCAAGAGTTCTATATGAACGCTTGGGTCGATGAAGCGTTCATTGCCGATGAATTGCAAGACAGGGTTCAGAAGGATAAGTCTTTACTTCAAGACGGGAAGTATTCTTACGATATTAAGATTCATGCTGTAGACGATTCGAGTCTTCAAGCCTACGCTAAAGCCGTTGGCGCAGATTACGAACAGCTTATGAATCTGGATCAACCGGCTGCAATCGTGATGGATAGGATTCAATACAAAGATAAGGAAACAGGAAAATATGTTCAGACAAAGGCCATCTATACGAGTGTTGGTCAACGTATCGAGTTAACCCATTCCTATAAAGAGAATGACGAAGAAACGAAAGGTAATAAAGTGATCATTGCTGCGTTGACGGATCAGGCCCCTATGGGCATGAACGCGACAGGAGTAGGCGGGCTGAATATAATCATGCCGAAGCGCGTTATGAATCGACTTGCAGACGACGAGGATCTGATTAACGCTTCAACGTATCTCCATTTGAAAAGCACGGAACCGATGAGAACGCAGCAGGAGATTGATGAGTTGCATGAGATCAATCTGAATGTGAACAATGTCTATCAATCCAGAAGAAGCGAAGAACAACAGATTGTATTGATGTCTGTCTTTTCTTACGGCTTTATCCTATTAATCTCTGCGGTTTCCATTGCAAATATTTTCAATACCATCTCGACAGGCTTAGCTCTTCGCAAAAGGGAATTCGCGATGCTGAAATCCGTTGGCATGACACCAAAAGGCTTTGCAAAAATGATGAACTATGAAAGTATTTTTTATGGGGTCAAGTCTTTGTTGTTTGGACTGCCTGTTAGTCTCGTCGTGATGGTTTTGATCTATAACGCATTTTCAAACAAATTCAGCTATGGGTTCACCCTTCCTTGGATGAGCATGGTGTCTGTCATTGTCGCCGTATTTGTCATAGTCGGTTCTGCGATTGCTTATTCCGGGGCGAAAGTAAAAAAGGAAAACATTATCGATGCATTAAAGCAAGAGAATATTTGATAAAGCAATTAGAATATGAATATGGCTTCTCTCCTTTGCATATGGAGAAAGGCTATTATTTGAAACATAGAAAAGAGGGTAGAGATGCCTACGATACTGGTTGCTGATGATGATGCGAATATTCGCGAACTGGTCTGTTTATTTCTACGCAACGACGGCTTCACGACAGTGGAAGCTTCAGACGGCAAGGAAGCGCTAGACGTCTATGCTTCAACGCATGTTGATCTGGTCGTTCTCGATATTATGATGCCGGTTATGGATGGCTGGACGTTATGCAAGGAGCTCAGACGAGCCAATCCGGATCTTCCTTTGCTTATGCTGACTGCGAAGGGCGAGACATGGGAGAAGGTAAAGGGCTTCGAGCTTGGCACGGACGATTACTTGACGAAGCCCTTCGATCCGTTGGAGCTCACGGTACGTGTGAAGGCGCTGCTGAAGCGATACCGAATTGGCTCGACGCAGACGATCCAGTTAGGAAGCGTCACCCTTGATCGGCAGAGCTACAAGGTCACAAGAGGGACAGATTCAATCACACTGCCACTGAAGGAGTTTGAATTGCTGTACAAGCTTGCTGGAACACCCGGACAAGTCTATACGCGCGAGCAGCTAATCGATCAGATCTGGGGAATGGATTACGCTGGAGATAATCGAACGATTGATGTTCATATTAAGCGCCTGCGCGAACGGTTCGCGACTGCTCCCGACTTCCGCATCGAGACGGTGCGAGGGCTTGGCTACCGGCTTGAGGCTTACGAATGATTCGATCGTTGTATACACGAGTCGTCCTGATCTTCCTGGTCTCGGTCATTGGGGGCACGCTCCTTTCTTTTTTTATATCCACATGGCTATTTAAAGAAAAATTGCACGAGAACATGCAGCTTCCTTTGTTGTACTTCGGGCAGGACGTTGCCCGGGTATACGAGACGCTTCCGCTCAAGGAAGCGGACAAGTTCGTAAGTGAAATGAGTCAGCTCCATTCCTATCATATCCGGATATACGATGAGACAGGCCAGTTTCAGTCATACGGATCGCTTAATGGGCACACGCCTGCTGCCGTGACGATGGAACAGGTGAGACAGGTGTTGGCTGGGGAAGTGGTTCATGTTAATCGGACAGGTCTAGCTACCACTCTATTAGGGCTGTCATTTTCAACGGAGACAGGTACGAAGGCGATGTTCATCGAACCGATTGATCTGCCTTCCGCCTCTTTTATTACAAAATGGATATGGAACTTTACCATTTATTCGTTAACAGCAGGAAGCCTAGTGATTCTGGGGGCTGCGATATTCCTGGTCAAGCCGATTCAGAAGCTGACAAAGGCCACGAAGCGAATAGCAGGTGGAGATTTCGACGTCAAGCTGAACATTAAGCAGAAGGGCGAGCTGGGTACCTTGGCGCGAAGCTTTGAAGATATGACGCATGACCTGCAGCAGCTGGAGCAAATGCGAAGGGACTTTGTATCCAATGTATCTCATGAGATTCAGTCGCCGCTGACCTCGATATCCGGCTATGCCATGGCTCTTAAAAAAGTAAATCTTGCTGAATCAGAGCGAAGCCGTTATCTCGATATCATCATCGCTGAAGCAGATCGGATGTCCAAGATGAGCGATAGCCTGCTTAAGCTCAGCTTGCTTGAATCACAGTCACAGCAGCTGCGGTTGGACACGTTCAGCCTTGACGAACAGATTAGACGGGTTATCGTTGCTATCCAGCCGCAATGGTCGGCGCGCAACATTCGCTTCGAACTCGACTTGAAGACCGTTCAAGTAAAGGCTGATTTTGATTTATTAAGCCAAGTTTGGACAAACATCATTGGCAACAGCATCAAATTTTCCAAAAATGACAGCGTGATTCGCATCAGCCTCATGCAAGATGCAAAAAATGCAACAGTCCACATCTCCGATACGGGTATTGGAATCTCCCTCGAAGACCAGCAGCGCATCTTCGAGCGATTCTTCAAAGCCGATCGCTCCCATAGTCGAAAGTATGGCGGCAGCGGTATGGGACTTGCCATCGTCAAGCAGATCATATCGCTTCATCAAGGTGACATCCGAGTGGAGAGCGAGCTCGGCAAGGGAACCACTTTCATGGTCACCTTGCCCATTACAACGCCATCGCCGACAGGGTAATGGGCAGGGAGCTGTGCGATTCGTTTGGGTGAATAGCAATCCTCCAGCTATCCATATGTTGAATACAACGTGCAATCTGCTCCTAGACGTATGGTGCTGCAATTTTTTTTTGCTTGTTCATACTCCGTTCATATGACCGTCACAGGGAGTCCATCTTCGTCATATAAGCTTGCCTTAACAGCTGATTAAGACAGCTGCAAAGCCGACGGAGATAGGAGAGGATATGAGTGGAACAAAGAGAAGCAATAAATAAAGGATTAAGTCCGAGAATGAAAAAAACACTACGTGTGATACTTATAGCCATAGCAGGCATAGTTATTGCAATCGGACTTTTTTTAACCATTGTGTTTATCGTAAATATGATTAGCAGCCAAGCAGAGCAAGCAAAAATTGAACCTTATGGGCAGCTTGTATCGGTAGATGGGAAAAAGATGAATGTTGCGATTCAAGGAAATGGCGAGGAAACCGTTGTGCTTCTCCCTGGTTATGGTACGGCGGCACCAGCTCTGGACTTTAAGCTTCTCGTGGATGAGTTATCTCCCTATTATAAAGTTGTCGCAATCGAGCCCTTCGGTTATGGCTTGAGCGATGAGACCGATAAAGAGCGGAGCACGGATAATATCGTAAGTGAAATCCATGAAGCTCTGCAGCAGCTTCAGATTGATCGTTACATCTTGATGGGCCATTCCATAGCAGGCATTTACGGGATCAACTATGTGAACCAATATCCGAATGAAGTGCGTGCATTTGTTGGCATTGATAGCAGTGTCCCGACACAGCCCGGCATGGATGTGGAGTTCCCATTGAAGACATTCGAGTTTCTCAAAAAATCGGGTCTTCTCAGATTGGGCATTAACGTAAGCGGCGACCCTTACGCTGCCTTACCCTTTGATGAGCATACAAAAGAGCAAATGATCATGCTGATGAAAAAAAACGCGAACAGTGACACGATGTTAAATGAAATGAAACATATTTCTGCTAATTTCAAAGGAGCGCAGCATCTAACATTCCCTAACAAGCTTCCTGTTCTTTTATTTATTGAAGACAGTAATACAAGTGTTGCAGGATGGGAAGCCTTGCATGAAGAGCAGGTGAAAGATGCTGAGTACGGGAAAGTCATAAAGCTGGAGGGAGATCATTATCTGCATCATACGCAATCCAAGGCCATTGCAGACAGCTTTCGGGCATTTATGCAAGAAATAAAATAAGCGCAATATGTCCATCAATCGGAGTCTAATATCAATGGACTTTGCTCCGAAAAATTGAATAAGCCGTTATTAGCCGTAGGATGAAAGTCCCTACGGCTAAAGTGCTTTCGGAATGAGTATGTTTGTGAAATGAAACAGATTCAGAGAAGGTCATCCTCCAGAACCACGAACTTATGGGATATGCGCTGCTTTATGATATATTCAAATAAAGGAGAGCCTAGCCCTTAACCACAATCAACACAAAGGAAGTGAAATCATGAATCTGGAAACGGTCATGCAAGAGCTTGAAGCGCTCGGCAAGGAACGCACGAAGAAGATATACCTATCGAATGGCGCTCATGAACCAGTGTTTGGTGTAGCAACAGGCCAGATGAAGCCGATCTATAGAAAAATAAAACACAATCAGCCATTAGCGGAAGAGCTCTACGCTACGGGGAATTACGACGCGATGTACTTTGCCGGCGTGATTGCAGATCCTAAAGCAATGGCTGCCGATGATTTTGAACGATGGATCGATCAGGCATATTTTTACATGCTGTCCGATTATGTGGTCGCGGTTACTCTGGCCGAAACGGATATCGGACAAGAGATCTCCGATAAGTGGATTGCTAGCGATATCGAGCTGAGAATGTCGGCTGGCTGGAGCTGCTATTGCTGGATGCTGGGCAATCGCCCCGATAGCGAATTTCCTGAAGCGAAGATCGCGAGAATGCTGGAGCTCGTTAAAGATACGATTCAAGATGCTCCTGAACGTGCGAAGCATGCGATGAATAATTTTATATATACGGTGGGAGTATCCTACCAGCCCCTTCATGATAAAGCGGTCGAGATCGCGAGGGAAGTCGGTCCAGTGGAGGTTAATCGTGATAAGGGTAAAAGCAAGTTCCTGGATGCATCCGCTGCTATTCAAAAGGCTGTAGAAAAAGGGCAGCTTGGCTTCAAACGGAGATACGTAAGATGCTAGTGGTGAAACTTTGATAAAAGTATCTTCTCGTAAGGCTGTCGACACATGACAGCCTTATTTGCATTGAATAAACAGCTATCATGAAATGCTGGGCAAACACTTTCCAAAATACAGGCCCGAAAATAGATGTACTCCGGACAAGTGTTCACTATAATGGAAATAACAGCTATGTTAAAGCGCTTTACTGGATATGAACATAAGTGGTACTTGAAAATGAGATCAGGCAATTCTCAATCATTAAACCTATTATATCCGAACGAGGTGTCGAACAATGAATTTGCCGCAGGTTTGGAAGAAGCGCCTTATGCATATCACGCCAAATGTAGTCATCTTGTTCTCAGCGATCTCTCTTTCTAGTAATATGGTCAAATCCGTCAGCAGCTCGCAAGGTCTCATCCTTACTCTTACTTTCGCTGGTTTCATCTTTGCCTCGATATTGTTCAGAACGCTCTCGCTCAAATACGCGCTCGCCGCTATCGCTTTTTTCGCATTCTTCAACGCGCTGCCGGAGCTATCGTTTGATAGGTTGGTCAGCGTCATGTATTTATCGCTGATTCTTCTCGCTTTTTTACTGCCATCACCGCTACCGATATTTCTTGCCGCAGGCTATTTTCTTTATTTCATTTCATCTTATTGGCCCCAAGAGTCGATGGAGATGATTCGCACGATCGTGATCGGCATTATTGTCAATACGATCCTCTACGCACTACTGGCATTCTACTTACGGAACTTGAAGCAAGAGAATGCGGTCAATGTGGAGTTAAATGAACAGCTTAACCAAGCGTTAGGCAAGCTGCAACATATTGCTTACTACGATACACTCACCAAGTTGCCAAACCGTGAATTGCTCAAGCAGCGGATGATTGAGGAGTTGACCGAAGAAGCACCTACAGCCGTTCTTTTCCTTGACCTTGACCACTTCAAGAATGTTAATGACATGCTAGGCCACAGCGCGGGAGACCGGCTGCTGCAGGATGTTGCAAGCCTTCTGAGTAAGACGGTAGGCCAATCGTGTTTCATTTCCCGCTATGCGGGGGATGAATTTGTGCTGCTCATGCGCTACCAGCAGCAGAAGGACATCGAAGCGGTGGTGGAACAACTCATTCATGCCTTCCGGACACCGTTTCAGATGGATCAAAAGCAGATCTATGCGACGCTGAGCGTTGGCATAAGCCTTTATCCCGAAGATGCTAGCGATGCCGACACGTTAATCCAGTACGCCGATAAGGCGATGTACAGTGTCAAGAGTGGTGATAAAAATGGATTTCGTTTCTTTTATGCCATTAAGAGCGAGGAACTGCTGCGTCAAGTTAAGCTGGAGAATGATCTCCGGAGTGCAGTGAGTAAGAGAGAATTAGCCGTTCATTATCAGCCGTTAGTGGAGATGAGCACGGGGAAAATTCGAGGTTTGGAGGCGCTGCTGCGCTGGACGCATCCAGAACTGGGACCGATCTCTCCATCTGTCTTCATCCCTTTGGCTGAGCAGACTGGAGTCATTGTTGAACTTGGTGAATGGGTTCTTAACGAGGCATGTAGGCAGGTGCGGACTTGGCAGCGAGCTGGAAATCCCGATCTGGCGTTAGCCGTAAACATTTCGATCCGTCAGTTTAGGTCTCCTCAATTTGCTTCGAAGGTGATAAGCATTTTGGAAAATACAGATTTTGAACCTACTCTTCTGGAACTGGAGATTACGGAAAGTATGGTGCAGAACTTGAATGAATCGGTCATGATTCTCGGTGAACTCAAGCGCCAAGGCGTGAAGATCTCAATTGACGACTTCGGAACGGGTTACTCTTCCCTCAGCGTGTTAAGGCATTTGCCTGTCGATCTCCTTAAGATTGATCGTTCGTTTACGCGGGAACTGACAACGGCTATCCCTGCTGCTTCGATCGTCAAGCTTATCATTGATATCGGCCACAGTATGAATCTACAAGTCATCTGCGAAGGCATCGAGAACCCGCAGCAGTTTAAAATGCTCCAGCAATACGGCTGCGAGATTGGGCAAGGTTATTACTTTTATCGTCCATCCTCTGCAGAAGAGATCGAAATTCTACTTCACCGCAGGACTCCTGCTTGATATCTGAAATATTGCGGCAGCAATTTGCTAATATACCGGAGAAATAGAGTAGAAACCTTATCGCGTGGCAAACTCCTCCTCGATGATTTGCTGCAGCAATCGTGTAGAAGATTCAGCATGGTAGTTGTGCCGACGAGATTGTAATAGACCAATTGGCATCGGGGGCAGCTGTAACTCGACATCCACTCTTTGGACTCCCGGAATTAAAGGAGTAGACTCCAGTACGACACCGACTGCAAGCGTTTCTTGGATGAAATAAGGGATGGCCGATATCTGATTAACCGTATTAAGCAGAGGCGGGGAGTTCTTATAGCGAGATAGAGTTTTGGTGAACGGTAAATGATACAAGCATGAGCTGCCCCCTGCTGTGATTGGATATTGTAAGATCTCCTGGACGGGTACACGACTTCTATGACTCAACGGATGATTGTGATCTGTTATGAGAATCGTATTCTCTTGGTCCATGGGTTCGAAGTACAAATCCGCTGGATCGGATGGTTCACCACAGATGGCGAAGTCCAAGTCATCTTGCAGAAGGGATTTGGCTAAGAAGTCGGTATTTCCGGTTATAACTTGGCAAGCAATGCGCGGCTTATGCTGTTGAAATTTGCGTACAGAATGAGAAATTATGTTATTTGCTAGAGACTCGATTACACCGATGCGCAATTGGCCGATCTCGTCATGCTGCAACGCTCTGGCAAGCTCTGTGATACTGCTCCAATGCTGAATCAAGCCATCTACTTCTGCCGCAAATATTCGCCCGGCACTTGTTAGTTCGACGTCCCAGCCTCTTTTAAACAGTTGTACGCCCAGCTCTCTTTCTAATCGCTGAATCTGATTCGTTATGGTGGATTGAGCATAATTTAGCTTCTCCGCTGCTCGAGAGAAGGTCCCTTCTTGAAGGATGGTTTGAAAAGCAGTTAGTTCCTTTAGATCCATATGCGGCTCCTTAATCGAATAAATCGATAGAGATTATGATTTTATTCCATTATACAAATCAAAGCACGAGGATTACAATGAGGGCATCTTAAGTAAGGAGTGATCGGGATGCCTTTTATTCGAGTTAGTTATTTGGAATCACAATACGAAGTCCGTCAGTTGAACGTAATCAGTAAAGCAATCATGGAGACATTAATTCAGCATTTCCATGTGCCGGAGGACGATTGGTTCCAAGTGTTCCACGCCCATAAGCAAGAAGAGTTCTATTACAGCAGTCATTATCTGAATGTTGAACGAAGCGAAGGGCTGCTGTTCATTCACATTACGTGCAAGTCCGGGAGAACGGTTGAACAGAAGACATGCTTTTATGAGACGCTAGCAACGACATTGTCCAAGGCTCTTCCCATGAGGAAAGAAGATGTGTTCATCGTACTGGCTGAAAACGAATATGCAGATTGGTCGTTCGGAAATGGAGCTGCCCAAATGCTTCATAGAACGATAGGGGAGGCGTAATTGATGGCGCATCTTCAAATCCAATCGAGTGCAAAAGAAAGGTACGGCGATATGGCTCCAACATTCGTCCGTTACACAGAAGATGTTCTATTTGGGGATGTGTGGAGAAGAGAGCAATTATCCTTGCGAGATCGCAGCATGATAACAGTTGCGGCTTTAGTGGCAGGAGGAATGATCGAGCAGCTCCCCTTTCACCTTCGATTAGCCATGGAGAATGGAGTAGATCAAGAGGAACTCGTGGAGGCCATCACGCATCTCGCCTTCTATGCTGGGTGGCCGCGTGCTGCTTCCGCGCTCTCAGCAGCTAAGGATATCTTTGAAAAGGAAATAGAGAGACAAAATCAATCATGAAATAAGGTAGATGAGTAAGTAACCCTCCTAGTCATTAAGGAGGGTTATGTTTGTTTAGGAAATACAGGGCTCCGTTACTTGCTGCCTAATCTTCACCAATCTGAAGCCATTGCTCCAGCTTCACCGCGACCCCATCCTCGTCATTGCTTGATGTCGTACCCGAAGCAATGGATGCCAGTTCAGGTATCGCGTTATGCATCGCAATGGCATGTCGACAATACTGGAACATCGCAAGGTCGTTATAGTCATCTCCGAATGCGCCGATCTCCTCGCTAGTGAAGCCATGCCTGCGTGCAACCTCTTCAACGCCGGACGCCTTGCTGATTGCTCGTGGCGACAGCTCCACACATGGAGCGCTGGACAATCGATATACATTCAGCTCATCATGAAAGGATTCGGCCAAATTATCGATATCATAGGTATGCGGCAGCAGTATCTTGGATGGCTGCAGCTCCGACATGGACTGTTCCGATAAGATAATCGGGTCTAATTGATCAGCAGGACCTAAGAAATAGGCTTTCTCCTCTCTATTAAGCAGGCGATTGGCATGCCAGCGATCATCCACCTCCCAGATGCACACACCTTCCGCATGATGATTCAGCACATGCTGATGGAGCCGATAAGCAGTGGCGTTAGCGATTGGCTGATCGACACGCCAATCTTCTTCGGCATTCACCACAATCGTCCCATTGTTATAAATAAAGTAATGAGCGATTGCCAATTGTGGAAATAGCGGGAGCACAAGCCGCGGAGGTCTTCCTGTCGCGATGATAATGATGCCGCCGCTATCGCGGTATGCGCGAAGCGCCTGTTCCGTGCGCGCCGACAAGGTCCCGTCCGAGCGCAGCAGCGTCCCGTCCATATCAAAGGCTGTCGCCTTGGGCCTCCCCCCTGTTGCATGAATGGTCATTTATATTCCCCCTATTATTTCCCAGTTTGGTGCGGCATCGATCTGCAGCAAATGCTGTGAGCCGGCGTATTTCTCCAGCAGCCGCACAAGCGGTTCCTCTAATCGGTATATTCGCTTCATCCTGCGCAGCATGGGGTACATCGAAGCCTGATCAGCCAAGTAGTCTGTCATCACAATGGTAAAAGCATCGTCATGTCGTACTGCGTGCCCCTTATAGTGACAGGCTTGAATACGCGATCCTATCGGCCTAGATGCATCGATTGTGTACTGAATGCCCTCGAACATGATGAATTGGTATAGAAGCAGATGCGGCTTAAGCCAATCCGCCTCTGGCTCCTGAGTTGCCTCGTTATACCAAGAAGCGCTGACTTCGAGAGCAGCCAAGAGTTCAGTTCCCTTGATTTGAAAAATGCTAAGCGCATCCATATAGGGAAATATCCGTTGGATATCCCCCCGCGTCAGTTGTCCTGAAGATAGCTTGAACGGCTTCTCGCCCGCATAAGCTGCAGCCGATAACTGTGCACGGCTCTCCTGCAGCTGCACTTCATGCATCCACTGTACAATGGGATGCTCTCTGAGGGGCAAGTCGCGCCAGTCATGGAGCTCCAAGCTTGAATCACACTGGCATAATACTTGAGCAAGTGCGGCTTCAGCGCTGCTGCGAATCTTCAGCGCTTCGGTTAACACTGCCGCAGATTCCTCGTGCCCAGTGATGTCTACGATTCGGCCTTCTGCAGCCATGCGTTCTGTCTCTTCTTCTGTAACGAAGGTGAGCGTCACTTCGCCAATATCCGTTCCGTGCGAGCCGGGCTGCAGGATGAGCGTTTTCCCCTCACGGCGCACGAAGCGGTCATGCTGATGGCCAGTCAGCAGGACATCAATGCCTTCCACCTCGCGCGCGATGCGGAGCGCAGCATTTTCCTCATCCCGTACGCCTTCTTGCTCTACTCCGCCGTGGTAACATACAACGACCGCATCCACGCTGGAGCGAACTTGAGCAAGGATTGTTCGGATTGTGGCAACCTCATCATGCCATTCCCAGCCTGTCACCCGATCCGGGTATTGCTTGGCTGGAATGCGTGTTGTTACGCCGATAAATGCGATTCGCCTTGTGCCGAATTGGACAATATGATAAGCCTCTGCTAGGCCATTGCCTGAACAATGGCGCACGTTCGCGGCCAGCCAGACGCAAGAGGATGAAGCGATGACACCTTGCAAATAAGGCATACCGTAGTCAAAATCATGGTTGCCAGGAACAGTCATGTCCACTCCGCTGGTCCGAAGCAGGTCACCGATCATCTTTGCCCCGTATTGTTCTTCATGGAGCGCAACATGACTAGCCAGCGGCGTGCCTTGCAGGAGATCGCCGTTGTCGATCATCCATACATGCTTGCGAGTGCTTCTCAGGTTGGACGCATATTGGGCGGCGCAAGCAAGGGACCCGCCTGATTGGCCGTCTTCGCGTGTCCAATGTCCGTGTATATCACTGGTATACAGTAACGTAATGGTATTTTCATTATGGCGCATGATGTTCTTGCTCCAGCATCTTCCACTCGATTGACCATAGCTCGGATTGACTGGTCGATACGGCACAGGCGCCTGCTTCATACAGCTTTCCAACTTCCTCCGGCAGTGTAATGAGTCCGCTTGCGATGATCGGCACATCGTATTGCTCGGACAGCTCGCGCACGTTCTTCGGCAGATTGCCCGGGGCTATATTAATCGCGTCCGGCTGCAAGTCGTTGATTACCTTGCCGCTAAGCTCAAGGGAATAGCTGTCGAGCAGGAACATCGTCAATATGCCATACACGCCAAGTCTCTTTGCTTCCTTTACCACATGGGCCTTGTTGCTTACAAGGCCACAGACTTGGACTTCATTCAGCAGGAATTGAACCGCCTCCTTGTCCTGGGACAATCCGCGGATCATATCGAAATAGACAAATAGACGCATGCCGTTTTTTTCGACTTGCTTGCTGTATGCCTTTAATTCACTCAACGATGAGCGAACCAAAAAGATATTACGCACGCCCATGCGTTCTGCTCTTACCATATCGAGTTCCGTCTTAACTGCCGCAATAACCGTAAAGGGGCTGAATAGATGATGTAATTTCATTAGGCCACTCTCCCATCGATTGATTGAATACGCAGCACGGCGAACATCGCCGCAGTAAATACAAGGAACAAACTCGTTACCACCATAAAGGCATGGCCAAATGAGAAGGAATGCTGCATGGCACCAATCAGCCAGGTGGAACAAGCGCCACCTGCAAAGCCGCCAGCAAAGAACAAGCCCATGCGTGAGGCTGCGAGCTCGTCCCAATATTGGACAGCGAGCGCCGTCATCGTAGGGAAGATCATCGCGATCGCCATTAGAAATGCGGCATATCCGAATGCCCCAAGGAGGCCCGGGACCAAGCTCGCCCATACTAAGCACAAGATGGCAACCGTCACGCATCGGATGAGAGTGCCGCTGTAGCCCCATCGCCTCACACTGCGGCTGACGCCAAGCCGCAGCACCGTGAAGCCGGCAAATGCGATGGTGTACAGCAGCGTGGCGAAGGCAGGCTCAAGGCCATATTGCTGGAGAAGCAAGGGGCGATACCACACGGTAAGGCCAACCTCAGCTCCAACATAGCAGAAGTACAGAACTAAGAAGCAGACAAACGGCAGAATGGAACTGCGGCTCATACTCGGCTCTACGGGTGCCTCGCAGTTGGTTCGCGCTGCAGGCTTGTCCTGCTTGGGCTTGTGCCCCTCGCTTGGCCAAGCAGGTCGGCTTCCAGCAACGGCGAGCAGTACGCCGAATATGGCAAAAGCGAGCCAGATCAGCGGCCATGTTACAGCTGTCTGAGCAGGAGACTTCCCGCTTACGAACCATTCAAGCGCAAGCGGCCCAACAATAAAGCCGCAGCCCATCATAAAGTGCAGCCGTCCAAGCAATTGCCCCGCTCGCTCAGGCGAAGCGAGCGGAAGCGCTACATTGCACACCATGCCAACGATTCCATTGGCATAACCGATTAGAAGGAACAATCCGCACCATGCAGCTGCGGAAGAAGCGGACAGCAGTGCCAACAGGGCCATTCCTGCCGCAAAAATCACTTGATGTATACGAAAGGCTCTCTGCCATCCCCACCATGCTGTTACACGGCCGGCGAGCACGTTGGCTCCCAGCAATCCAGCGGAGCTAAACGCAAAGATCAGCCCGCTTGTTTTCGCGTCAAACTGGTATTGATCGAAGAAGAAGTCCGGCAAGAAGCCTTTCATGGACTCCATCATTCCTGTAACCAGCATCGATAAGCCTGTTAGAAGAGGCAGCGCCCAACCAATCTCAGCTGGACGCCTCACCTGTTACCACCCCAGAATCTTTTCGATCTCGGCGGCAGCCTTGTCGAGCGCTTCATCGCCTGACATATCGCCTGCGAATGAGCCTTGAATATGATCCAGCAGGATTCGAGTGGCGCGTGTGCCCGCCTCGCCCGGCCAGTTGAACCAAGGCACAATATCCTGCGCTTGCTTATAAGTAGCGGCAGCCATCGGGTTTGCCTTCAGATAATCGGCCATCAGCTCTTCACGAGCACTGTCGCGCACTGTCATATAGCCCATCTTCTCTGCCAATAGCGCGGAGCTCTCTGGTGAAGTCGCATATTTAACGAAATCCCATGCGGCGGCTTCTTTTTCATCATTGCCTTGGAACACGTACAGGCCAGCTCCGCCAGCAGGCAAGCGGCGAGTCGTTTGTCCTCCCTCCCAAGTTGGCAGCAGCATAATGCCCAGATTAAAGGAAGAGTTTTTCGATAAATTGGCTAGATTGCCGGTTGTGGCTACCAGCATGGACAGATTCCCGCTTTGGAACGCTTCCGCTGCCTGCGTGCCGTTCATTTTTGGAATCGACTTATCCTTTTGCATCATATCCAGCCAGTAACGAAGCACCTCTTTGCCGGCAGCGTCATTGAATTGAACATCTTGATCCTTAATAGAAGCATAGCTGCCGCCTTTCGTCTCAAGAAGGGTCTGGAACATCCACGTATCAAAGTCCATCTGAAAATAAATGCCTCCACGGCCTGACTCTGAGGCTGCAAGCTGCTGTGCCCAGTCGCGCACCTGCTCCCAGCTCTTCGGCTGCTCCACGACCGGGATGCCTGCCTTCTCAAAGTGATCCAGATTGACATAGATGAGAGGGGTGCTGACGAGAAACGGCAGAGCATACTGGTGGCCTTCTGCATCTTGGCCGAGCTTCAGCATTTCAGCTGTGTAGTCTGCAGTTGAATACCCTTCTTTGTCTATAAAGGTTTGCAAGGGGCGAATCGGCATTCTAGTGGACATAAACTCCCCGTTGGCATAGCTGCCGATTGCTACTTCTGGAAGCTGCTTGGACACGGCTAGTGTTTGAAGCTTCTCCAACAGTCCGTCATAGAAGCCTTGAGCCTGCTCGGCCTTGACGATGACCTTGTCTTGGGACGCGTTATAGCGATCGACCATCTCTTGAATCGCCTCGCCTTGCGATCCGCCAAATACATGCATAAACTTGATCTCGATCGCGTCCGCCGTCTTGTCTCCTGTATCGGAAGCGGCTTCTGTGCCTGCTGGTGAAGCCGAAGCGGGTTCACTATTGCTGGAATGGGTATTTCCTTGTCCACAGCCAACCAAGAGCCACATTAGTGCTGCTATTAGCATGATATTCAGGCTGATACGTTTCTTCATCTCTAATTCCTCCTGCAGGTTTTATTTAATTCCGCTTTGCAATGAGCTTTCTGTAAAGTAGCGCTGCGCCAGTGTGTATATCCCGATAACCGGCAGCACGGATAAAGTGGCCGCAGCCATTGTCGGCACCCATTCAATGTAGCTGTCGTTACGGAAGTGCACGATCGCCACCGGCAGCGTCATTTTCATTTCATCGCTCAAAATAAGAAACGGCCAATAATAATCATTCCAGTTGTTCACGAATTGAATCAGTCCGACTCCAAACAAGGCAGGACCAGAGGCCCGTAGATAAATATGGTACAGCGTTTGGACGGAATGGCAGCCATCTACTCTTGAGGCCTCCTCCAGCTCTCGTGGAATAGCCATAAAGAATTGGCGGAGTACAAAAATGGCGTACGCGCTTGCGATATGCGGTATGATCACCCCCTTGTACGAATTGACCCAATCAAAGGAGTTGACGACCAAATACACCGGCAGCATAATGGCCTGCGGAGGTACCATCATCGTGCATAGGACGAAGAAAAATAAGGCTTCGCGACCTCTGAATTGGTATCTGGCGAAGGCGTACGCTGCTAAGACACCAAGGATCAGCTGCCCTCCTGTCAACACGCTCGTCAACAGCACGCTGTTCATAAACCAGCGGGCGATTGGCGCCTGCTCAAGCACCTGCTTGTACCCCTCAAGACTGAAGCTTGTCGGGATAAGCAGCGCCACTCGCTTGAACGGATCAGCGCTCGGGGAGAAGGATACTGTTAGCATCCAGATGAATGGCATTAACACCGCTAATACCGATAACAGCAGAAAAACATTCAACAGCAGACGACTACGTAACTTCATGATGCCACCCCCCTACACCCATTGCGTGCGCTTTTGCATCCAGCGCACCTGAATAACGGTCAATCCCAGAACAATGACAAACAAGATCGTCGCCGCTGCGCTGGCTGTACCTGTGTTAAAAAACTGGAATGCCTCCTGCCATATAAAGAAAGCCCAGACGTTCGTCGAGTTGTTGGGACCTCCGAGCGTCATAATGTGAACAGTGGCGAATATCTGCAAGGAATGAAGAAGTGTGATCGTCCAGACGAACATATGCACAGGCATAAGCAGCGGGAACGTCATGTGGCGGAAGGACTGCCAGCCGCTCGCTCCATCAATCGCTGCTGCTTCCTTCACTTCATTGTTCAATTGCTTCAAGCCAGAAATATATAAGACGACATTGTAGCCAAAGGACATCCACACGCCTACAATGGCTAGCGCGAACATCGCCAGCTTCGTATCCTGCAGCCATGCCTGCTCGCCAATTCCGAATAAGCCAAGCCATTCGTTGAACAGACCTTTTTGGGGCGAGAACATGAGCGAGAACACAAGTCCCGCAACAGAGACACTGATGACGACGGGAACAAAAAAGAGTACCCGATACATGGATCGCAGCTTGCCTGCCCGCTCAATGGCGAGTGCGTAAACCAAGCCGAGTGCAGCAGATGGCGGCACAGTTAGCGCCATGTACAGCAGCGTGTTGCGAATGACTTTCCAGAACAGTGGATTGCTAAGCACCTCTTGGTAGTTGCTTAAGCCCACAAACTGCTTCTTATCAAGCAGCAGGTCCCACTCCATAAAGCTGATATAGAGTGAGAAGAATAACGGAAATACAAAAAATATGGCGTACAGCACCAATACGGGAGATAAGTACAAGTAGGGCTGCCATGGAATTCGTCTCATCCTATGCCTCCTCTTAAGCTGAAATGAACGCAACAAAGCCCGTGACTCCCCCTATGGTTCCATCAGTAATGGAGAAGGGGAATCACGGGCATTCTCTGCAATTGAGCCCATTGGCTAGAAATATTTAATTGCTTGTTGCCTTTACTTTAACTCGGCACTGTTAAGAGAGTATTTGCTTCATATGTAAAATTCGTAAAGGTTATACTTCACCATCCTATATGCTTGATATCCCTGACAGCTCTACTACATCAAAGTCCCCTCTGCCGCCAAGTGGACAGAAGGGACTATTTTTTTACTCATTTTGCATATGAAAAGAATGCGTTCCGTACACGATTACAATTCAAAGTGAAAGTTGGATTCAAATCTTCATATACGGCAGCGAGACGCCTTATTCAGGCGCGACCAGTTCAACCTTTATGCGATCAGGGTCTTCAAAAAATAGAGCGTAATAATGGTCGCCGCCTGCGAACGGATGCTTATCTTTATAAAGCATGTTCATGCCTTTAGAACGGACCTTCTCGGTCAGCTCGTCCACTTGTGCTCTGGAAGAAGCATGGAAGGCTAAATGATTCAGTCCTACCCGGCAGCGATGGTACGGAACATCCAAGTATTTTTCTTTAGCTTGCACAAATACAAGATAGGTGTCCCCTAATTTCCAACTGAATCCTTCTTCCCATTCCTGATACAGCGTGTAGCCCAGTTCTGACAAGAACCAGCCCCAGAAATCGTTTGAGCGCTTGAGGTCAGAGACATAAATCTCTACATGATGCAATAATCCCAATGAAGTCATCCCTTCCTGTTTTTTACTATTATCATACCTCAATTTGCTTTAAAAACGTGCAGTTATTTCTGCTGTTAGATTAGCGATGTCCCCTTTGTAAGCATCAACAACCTTACCTTCTGTAATATTCCAATCGCGTTCAAGCAGGGAGATGATCTCCTGAAGCATCTCGATAGCCTTATTATAAGTTTCCTTGAATGCTGTAGATATGGCACATCGCTTCCAAGGAATCCGTATACTTGGGATGCGGCTGCAGTTCATAGCCTTTGCTGTAATATTGTACGGCTTCGTCGTACCTGCAAAGCTTGGCCATGCAATCTCCCCTGGAGGTCCATGCAGCCCAATCATCCGGATACAAGTCCGTCATCTGCTCCCACAGCAATAAGGCTTGAGCATGGTTGCCTTCTTCCTTGCATATAAGGCCGTCATATAACGGATATAAGTAGCTTGCATGAATTTGATTCAATTTCTCTAGTATTTCTTTTGCTTCCGTGCATCTGCCATCTGCTATGAGATAATTCAAAAGCCATACATAAGCAGGCCAGTAATCGGGATGATTCTGCACAAAGTTCACGTAATACGCGATGAGCTTATGGTGATTGGAATAATTCCAATCGAATAGGACTCCTTTCTCTGCATCGCGCAGTGCATTATGATTTCTTTTCGAATGAGGAACCTGTCTAATTGCATCTTTGGCATAATGAACAGCATATTCACGATGCTCATCAGAACGATGCATGTGAAGCTCCGCTAACAGCGTAAGACTGTAAGACTTTCTCTCCTCATCGTCTAATTTTCCTTTAAGAAACTGCTCCGCGTAGTGAAAATCATCCTCGGAGATCACATGTTCTTGATGAATCATATTTTCAATCCGTTCGAGATGGGTGTCATCCGTAAGGGCAAACAGCTCATCAATGGTAACACCCAAGATCACAGATAATTGAGGGAGAAATTGAATATCAGGCAGAGTTACGCGATTCTCCCATTTGGATACTGCCTGTGATGATAGATTAAGCTTTGCCGCAAGCTCCTCCTGCGTCATTCCTTTTTGTAAACGCAGCCATCTAATTTTCTTCCCTAGTTCAATATTCATAAGGTTGACCTCCCATGTGTATCCTCTTGACTAGTCAACTGCATTATAACGTTATAGCTAAAATACCCTCAATGACCGCCTTGTTACATGAATGAGCTTATCTGTTACAAGCGCAGGTATATCTGCGTTCTTGATTGTCCTGCCACGGGAGGTTTTATGCTGGTAGAGATGACAGCGAGAACCGTATATGAGGGGGCCCTATTCATGAGATCAATGGAAATGTTGTCTGCGTTTATCAATATCGTGCTGCTAGGCTGGCTAATACTTGCTAGAACAAAATCGCGACGGGCGATGCTTATCGGATTGGCCATCTCGGCTATAGCCGTGTTGTTCCACGGAATTATGGAAGGCATGCGCTGGCAGATGGTTCCCATCTATCTGATAACGATCATTCCCATCGTTATACTGGGGGTACAATCGATATTTGAGCCGAAAGAGCGAACGGGGAAGGGATCACGAATACGTCGGATCCTTGCTTTGTCGTTGGCGTTCCTGTATGGGATCATCGCCGTGGCGCTGCCTATCGTGCTTCCGGTCTTTACCTTTGAGAAGCCGGCAGGGCCTTATTCCATCGGTACCGTAACCTATGATTGGATAGATGAGCAGCGTGAAGAGACATTTACAGCGGAGGCCGGCGACAAGCGCGAGCTAATGGTGCAAATCTGGTATCCTGCTGAGCTGCAGGCAAGCGGAAAACGAGAACATTATTTGAGTGATGCAGGTCCATTTGCAGAGGGTTACAGCAAGCTCTTGAATATGCCGAAGGCATTGTTTACGACCTTTGAGCATGTCAGGACACACGCTGTCGAGCACGCAGCGATTGCCACCCGGGAGCCCGCGTATCCGGTGCTCCTGTTCTCCCATGGGTTCAGTGGACATAAGAACCAGAACACCTTCCAGATCGAGCAGCTGGTAAGCGAGGGCTATATCGTCGTAGGCATCGATCACACTTACAGCAGTATGGCATCTGTGTTCGCAGATGGCCGCGTAGCTTGGTTGGTGCCGCAGGATACAGATTCAGCAGACTATTTGGATCAAGCCAATGAAGGATGGGTGGAGGATGTAAAGTTCGTGCTTCATCAATTGGAGCAGCTTGCTAATCATGATCCTGAAGAGCGCTTTACGGGGAGGCTTGATATGGAGAAGGTGGGGATGTTTGGCCATTCCTTCGGCGGGGCAACAAGCACACAGATGCTCATGCGCGATGACAGAATTAAAGCAGCCATTAACATGGATGGCATCCTTTATGGCAAGCAGCGGGTTCCCGAGGGAGGACTAAAGAAGCCATTTCTATTAATGAGTGCAGATCATTCTCTACAGATCGCTCAAACGATCCCGGATCGGCAGCAAGCTGAGATGATCGAACGCATGCTGACTCGATATGAGCACGTGGCAGATGGCGGTAACTATTGGCTCATCATAAATAACATGGATCATACGGGCTTTAGTGATTTTTACCTGATTTCACCGCTGATTGAACGGATGGCAGGCATTCATCTACAACAGGCTCACCGTATCATTAACGACTATTCGTTGGACTTCTTTAATCATTACTTAAAACAGCAGCCCTTGCAGCTATTGAATCAGGTCGGCGAACATCCCGATTACACCTTGAAAAAGGGCTGAGTGGTGCAGCTATTGGAATCGTTGAGGGCGCTGTGCTCCTTGCCCTTTGCCCTCAATGATCGCATGATGGACTTATTGGTGTTGAAGCCTCCATTGGACACCGCGGTACAAGAGGAGACTTCCTTTGTACAGCTGGCGGTATTGCGGACTAATGATGGCGCATAGCGCATTGCAGCGCTCAAGGCGTGTCGTGCGGGTACTCTCTATATATTGGGCATAAGCGTGGAAAAACGATTCCTTAGGGCGCGATTGCTTGGAGTTCGCATGCAGTAGAGCCATTTCATCAATTATACTTTGGACAGCCTTGCTCCCCGCTGTGTATCGCTGCTTCAAGGCAAGATTCAACCGACTCTGCACATCCTCTATCTTTTTGATCCATAGAGATGCATGATAACGAGGCTGATTTGTAATAGAAGAGAATTGCAGCTCGACCTTTTTAAGATCCGCGATAAACTGCGGATCGCTCATCAGCGTCTGCAGTTCCAGCCACGCAGCAGTCTGCTTGGCGGTTGTTCTAGGTTGATGAACAACATACTTGTTGAAAAAATAAAGAACCGGATCTCTCCATTCCACCGGGATATCCTTGAATAAATGTGATTCCTCTACCTTCTCCGATATATATTGTTCGCGCTGCTCGGCACTGACCGTTCTTGTATGCACGAGCTTAACAAGATAGCGCAATGCATCTCCGCCTTGTTCCTTTGCCTGGTGTAATAAAGCCATCATATTCGTCAGTGTGCGGACTTGCAGCTCAAGTGATTGGATATGTTCATCAATCGCTGCATCCACAGGAACCTCTCCATAGATGATATGTCTAATATCATCTATGCCAAAGTCCATATAGCGCAGTGCTGCCGTAAGTTCTAGAAGCCTGATATCCTCTGCCGTATACAAGCGGTGGCCGCCCTCTGTATATCTGGAGGGCTTTACCAGTCCAATCTCGTCATAGTAGCGGACTGTTTTAATGGTGGAGCCTATCCTTTTGGCGGCTTCCCCTATGGAAAAGACGGTCTCTTCAGCTATACAGTCCATAGGTGAATGGTTCATAGAAGTGTTATGTGAATGCAATGCCGTCACCTCCATTACATCATGATATAATCTCCTGTCGCGGGAGATTCAATGGTGAACCACGGCTAATCAGCATGGAGCAGTTTCTTTCCCCATTCACAGAGCGGCTCCAGCACACTCTGCAGCGACCAGCCTTTGTCCGTCAGTTCATAGACGACCTTGGGCGGGACCTCGGGGAAGACGGTACGGAGAATAAGGCCATCCGCTTCGAGTTCCTTCAGCTGCTGAGTGAGCATCTTCTGCGTGACGGGCGAGAGCCTTCTCAGCAATTCTCCATTGCGCAATTCCCCATGCTCTGCAAGCATGCACAGGATGCCGGTTTTCCATTTGCCGCCGATGCGGTCAAGTGCCGCTTCGGATGGGTTGTGATATGTTTTCTTCGACGCTGTGCGGTCGATACCTGAGCTATTATTCTCGCGTGTCAAGCCAAACCCTCCTTCAACGTACCCATTTGGTAACGATATGACGAAAAAGTGCGTACTTTTCTGATTCGATTATATCCTTCATACTCGGATTTGTCTTTACGATACAGAGAACCAGTCGGAGGAGGAAACCACGTATGAAAAAGAAGAAGTGGGGCGTTGGCATTATCGGAGCAGGGGGCTGGGGCGGACTTGCACATGCTCCAGCTCTGAAGGTGCTGGAGGCTTATGAGGCAAAGGCGGTGACTGGAACACGCCTGGAAAGTGCACAGAGGGCGGCTGAGCTTCTTGGCGTCGAGCGGTATTATATCGATGCATCTGAGATGGCAAGACAGTCTGACATAGACATCGCAGCTGTCACGGTGAAGGTGCCGGAGCACGATCGATTGATCCGTGCTGTGCTTGAGGCAGGCAAGCATGTGTACTGCGAATGGCCGCTTGCAAGGACTACAGCGGAAGCGGAGGAGCTTCTCGTGCTAGCGAAGGAGCGAGGCGTGCAGCATATTGTCGGTCTGCAAGCGCGCGCCAATTCGAACGTTCGCTACATGCGGGAGCTGGTGGCGGATGGCCATATCGGCCAAGTCCTAGCGGTGAATATTGCCGTTACACTCCCGGTATTCCCCACGACGAATGGCGTAGTGGATCAGGCACATGTGTATTTGCTGGATGCCTCCAACGGAGCTAACCAATTGACCGTTGGAGCGGCACATATTTTTGACGCCGTCGAATATATGATGGCGCCATTTATTGAAGTATCGGCGGCGCTTGCCGTACAGTACCCGGATGTAACGGTGCTTGAGACAGGGGAGACCGTGCAGGCGGATGCACCGGATCATGTGCTCATCTCCGGCAAATTGGAGGGAGGGGCGCTCGTAGCGGCCCAAATTGTTAACGGCGGTGCCCTTGGCTTTACGCTGCGAGTGATTGGAACAAACGGGGAATTGGTGATCACACCTCGGGACGGACTGATGTTCCAGATGGATCGACTAAACCTGAGCTATGTCAGCCCTTCAGGCGAGGCTGAAATTCTCGAAGCACCGGAGCCTGATGTATCGCTCGTATCATGGGATACGCTGCCTGGTCCGGGATATCATGTCGCTCATCAATACATCGCTTTGTCAAAGCAGCTTGCGGGAGAGACAGCGGAGCTTCCTGACTTTGCCCAAGCCGTTCGGCTGCATCGGCTGATGGATGCCATACGCCAAGCTTCCCAGACAGGCATACGACAAGCTGTGGAATAATCGGCTGGATGAGGCACAAACCACGAGCACCGCGGCTATCATGATAGCCTGCTTAACATCAAGGAATATTTGAAATCCTTATCCTTTATATCCATTAATGAAGCTAGAGAATGAGCAAAGGCTAATCCTTTGTTCATTCTTTTTTTGATTTCGTCATAAAAAACAAAAATCTGCTAGGGCGTAATGTCTGTATAATTATAGAAAACGAGATCTTTTGGGAGATTGATCAGGAGAGGAAATGGACTTGCTAAATCATGCAACAAAGCAACGCTTGAAGAAAGGCCATGTCTTATTGCTGCTTGCGTTATTGATTGTGATATTAGCTGGATTGAGGCTGTTATGGATGGAGTCCTTTCGCGATCAAAAGCAGGCTGAAATTCAGAACGGAGAGCTGGATCTGCGTGCTTGGAGTGCGGAAGAGGGAGATATTCTGCTGCTGGATGGCGAGTGGGAGTTCTATCCTTCGCAGTGGCTGATACAAGATGGACAGATGCTGACATCATTGGAACAGAAGCCAGTGCTCATTCAGGTCCCGGATGGCTGGAATGAAGCCATGCGTCCTGAAGCACCGACTCCATATGGATTCGGGTCCTATCGTCTGCGGCTATATGTCGATCCAAATAAGGATATGAATTACAGCATTCGAGTGCCCAGCGTGCGAACATCCTCCGCATTGTATGTAAATGGGCGTTTGCTGGCTGCTTCTGGACAAGTTGCGGCATCAAAGAATTCATACATCGCCAGAAATTTGCCTTATGCTACGACGGTTACGGCAGATGACGAAGGGATTATAGATCTGGTCATTCAGGCAGCGAATTATGTGGATAGTCGAAGCAGCGGTATTATCCGCTCGATCAAGTTCGGGTCTGAGGCAGCCATTGCCAAGGAAATGAAATTCTCAGTATCGATGCAGCTCCTTGGCGCGATTATTTTCCTTATTCATGCTGTCTATGCGCTTATTTTATTTTTGCTTGGCAATAGAGAAAAGAGGCTGCTTTATTTTTCGCTGCTGGCATTTTGTACAACCCTGTCCAGTCTATTCAGCAATGATGAGAAGCTGTTTCACCAATTATTCTACATGGGCTATACATGGGACTTTCGGATCTCCAATGTCTCCTTCTTGATCGGAGCCTATGCACTGCTGGAGTGTACGAATCATCGCGAGCTGCGGTATTGGAGCAAGATGTATCCGGTATATCGATTCTGCGTTCTAGGGGCTGCAGGCCTTACGCTGTGTTTGGAACCTGCTCAGGTGATTGCGCTGTTTCCGACTTATTTTGTGTTGGGCTTGGTAGCTGCAGGAGTGACGATGATCACGATGTTTAAGAAAATTATTAAAGACCTCAAGAAGCATGTCTTGCTGCTGTGTTCCATGCTGGCTCTTATCCATCATTTTCTATGGTCGTTATGCTGGCGGGAAATGGGTGTCAGTATAGTCCATTATCCCTTCGATCTCATGATCTCGATGGGCTGCATCGCCTCGGTCTGGTTCAAGGATTATTTCAACATGCATGCGAATACGAAGGAGCTTGCCTCAACTCTGCAAAGAATGAATAATCATAAGGATCAATTTCTGGCAAATACTTCGCATGAGTTCAAAAATCCGCTTCACAGCATGCTGAATATGTCTCAGTCCGTCTTGAAAAGGGAGCGGCATGTGCTGCAGGAGAGAAGTGTCAAAGAGCTGGATACCGTATTATCGGTGGGGCGGAGATTGACCTTTATTTTGAATGATTTGATTGATGTGATGAGCTTGCAGGAGGGCGCGCCTCGACTGGATAAAAAGGCCATACGGATTCAGCCTATTGTGACCGGCGTTATGGATATGCTCCAGTTCAATGCAGAGGTGAAATCAGTACGTATTGCCAATCAGATTCCGGATGAGTTTCCTCCTGTCTTGGCCGATGAGAACCGTGTGATTCAAATCGTATTCAATTTGCTTCACAATGCCGTGAAATACACCAATGAAGGAGAAGCTACCATTAAGGCGTATGTGAGCGAAGGACGGGCTTACATTGCAATTACCGACACCGGAATTGGCATGGATGCTGAGATGCTGAAGCGATTGTTCCTCCCTTATGAGCAAGCCAGTACGAATGAGACAAAGATAGAGGGGGGATTTGGGTTAGGCTTAAGCATAAGCAAGCAGCTGGTAGAGCTGCACGGCGGAGCGCTGGAGGTATCTTCTGCTCCAGAGAAGGGATCGACCTTTACCTTCTCATTAGAGCTGGCAAATGAGCCGGCAGGAGTAAGACATGAGCGACTGCAACCGCTGCAGGCACTCACAGGTCCGTTGAAGCAGCTCGGGGATATCTCGGTCGGCCTGGAGCAATCGGGAGCGGCATCTGCTGCGGCTCCTGTAGCCACTGTCCGAAGGGAGGGGGAGCGCCGTCCATTTATCTTAATTGTGGACGATGACCCGGTTAACCATCAAGTGCTGGAGGCCATTCTGCCGCCTGATGAATATGATCTCACGATGGTCACTGGAGGCAAAGAGGCGCTGGCATTATTGGATGCGAGGGAATGGGATCTCGTCATCACGGATATTATGATGCCGCAGATGTCCGGCTATGAGTTGACACGAAGAATCCGCGAGCAGTATACCTTGACTGAGCTGCCTATTTTGCTCCTTACGGCTAGAAGCCAGCCGAAGGATGTGCAAAGCGGCTTCTTGGCAGGAGCAAATGATTATGTGACCAAGCCGGTGGAGCCTCTAGAAATAAAGTCAAGAATAGAAGCGCTCACCACGATTAAGAAAATGGTCCGGGAACAATTGCAGCTCGAAGCAGCATGGCTGCAGGCGCAGATTCAGCCTCACTTTCTATTCAATACGTTGAATGCGGTAACCGCGCTGAGCGATATTGATCTGGACAAGATGCGCAGCTTGCTGGATGAGTTCAGTCATTATCTCAGAAGTAAATTCAAGTTTCAGCACATGGATGAATTTGTCCCCATCGAAGAAGAGCTAAGCCTAGTGCGCTCTTATGTATATATTGAGAAGGTAAGGTTTGAGGAAAGATTGCAGGTGGTATGGGAAATCGACGACACTAGCGGCATCTCCATTCCCTTTTTATCGATCCAGCCTTTGGTGGAAAATGCAATAAGGCATGGCATCATGAAGCGTGCTCAGGGAGGAACCATTACAATTCGTGTGTCTGTGCTTGAGAACCGTGCCGAGATCATTGTTGAAGATGATGGGGTTGGGATGGATGAGCAGCAATTGCAGCGTATATTGGACAGAAAGGCAGACAACAAGTCAGGAGTGGGCTTGATAAATACGGACCAACGACTGAAGCGAAGCTTCGGTACGGGGCTGCAGATTACAAGCACGCTGGGAGCGGGAACGAAGGTAACCTTCTATGTACGAACTGAATTAAATAAGACCATATAATAAACAAGCGCAAGTGGTTATCAAAATAGTAGATGAGGACTTTCTTGTTAGATAATACGTATGCAGGGCTATGGTGACTCCGTAGCCCTTGTTATATATAAAGGAATAAGGTTAGGAGTGATTAAGATTCCAAGTAAAAAGAAGTTTAGAATGGGTGTTATGTTAGGTGTTTTTTTAGTGATAGCAATTGCATGGGGTGTGAATACATGGAACTCTAATCGAGTGAAGGATATTGGAGAAATGATTGACTTTAATCAGAATGAATTTGTCTCAATGGAATTAAGTTATAGTATTAACGGAACCAATGGAGAATGGTCTACTGAAAGTGCTGAAACAACAAAAGAGTTAATTGACTTTTTGAGTGCATATAAAGTAAAGAAAGATGAAGGCAGTAATTTGTTAGGTGATTATTTAGAAATTCAAATTAATGATACGACATCCAAGCCCTTGTTGATTCATATTACTGAGGACAAAGTACATTATTTAGTAGGGAAGTACTATAAGTTGCTGAATGGACCAATAAATTTAAAGTGGGTTGAGGATTATATCAATAGACATAATGAATGAGTATCTGTGATTTTCCAAGATACTAGAGGGCCTCCACTGGGCCAATGGGGGTACAACTATGGTCATGTCACGAAAGAAGATATCTTGGGATAAGCCAAGTAGGTATCTCATTATTTATAAAACAGGACCAAGATATTTGCGCCTGATCCTGTTGTTTCTGAACTATAATCTTCTTTACTTAAAGATTACCTGCTTCTCTTACTAACCGTCTTCAACTAAATAGATCTACTCCAAACCATGAATTTAAAATATAATAACTAGCCACAGCTAGCAAGACCCCAACTCCTAATGTTCCTAGTGGCCCTCCTATAGCCATCATTTTACTTTCTTTCCTGACACCAAATATAAAAAACAAAATCATTCCAACCACGACACCAATCCCTAACACTGCCCACACAGACAAAGCTATCATCCAACCAAAGAGTATACCCCATCCAGATGAACCGTCCATACAACACCTCTTGATTTCTTTTTATTCTAGGTGCTATTCTTGTTGATTTAATTTTACTCTTCTGATAAAGCAGAAAAACATTCCCTTGAAGACGAAGTCCTATCTATCCAAACATAAAGACCTTTATACTCAATAATTACATTATACCCATCACTCTCCCACTATGAATTAATGTTTAAGCGCGTTAGCTGGTTTAATTACTTTTAAATCAATAATTTCTTCATCTACTTTTGCAGATAGACCTTACGATACGAGATAGCTGCATTAGAGATGGTAGCAGCTGGCCTCTATAAATGCCGCTTTGATCTCTAATTTTGACCACTTAAGGGAAAAGGATATCTAAATCTACAACCATCGCTTAGATTATGGTATGCAAGCATACAGAAGCGAAGGGTGGTTCAAAGCTCTTATGAAAATAGCGATAAAAATCATGGTAGGTATCGTCCTAATGGCAGCAGTTGGATTTGGACTATTAACCTACATGAATAGGCCGATATCCAAAGAGCAGGTGAATGATAAGATTCAGCATCATCTCACCAGCCTTGTCAGGCAGCACGATTCCTTATCCAGTGCCTTGCTGACTATCTATTCCAAGCAAACCGGGTATTTCGAACAATTTGCGGTCGGCACTCAAAATCATGCATCGAATCAGCCTGTTCACACCAATAGCTCATACCATGCCGCCAGCATCGGCAAAACGATGTGTGCTGCAGTGTACGCTATATTGGTTGAAGAAGGGAAAGTCAGCTATGACGATAAGATCGTCTCATGGCTGGACAAAGATCTCCTTAAAGGCTTATTTGTGGTAGATGGAGTGGACTATGCGGATCAAGTAACCATCAGGCAGCTGCTGAGTCATACATCCGGAGTCGGTGATTATTTTGAAGGCCCGGTTACAAGTGGAGCTTCTATGTTGGACATGATCACTTCAAACCCTAATCTAACTTTCTCACCGGAGCAATTGATTGCATTTACGAGGGAACGGCAAGCGCCTGTAGGGAAGCCTGGTCAGCAATTCTATTATTCCGATACGGGATATGTTTTGCTCGGGCTTTTGTTGGAGGAGATTGAAAAGCAGCCTTATGCTAATATTTTGCAGCAGAGGATATTTGAGCCCTTGGGGATGAAGGATAGCTATCTGATGTTCAATCAGGCTGGACCCGCTGATGTGCTGGGCATCTACGTAGAAGGCATTGATCTCAGCGACAAAAATGCCCTATCGGTTGACTGGGCAGGAGGCGGTGTTGTAACAACAATGAAGGATCTGTTGGCATTTATGATCGCTTTGGAGGAGGGAAAGCTTCTGTCGGATGAAGGATATCGACAGATGAGGGAATTTGCCCATCGCTATGACAAGGGGATTTATTACGGGCTGGGCATGATGTACTTTGATTTTAGCGAGCTGTCGGTTCTGTTAAGCTCGATGTCCGATGTATATGGAGCGGTTGGCTCGACAGGAACGTATGCGTTATACGATAGAGAGCATGACACCTTTTATATTGCGAATTTTGGATCGCTTGATTTTGCGGAACAAGGCATAGAAGAACTGGTTAACATTAGAATGATATATGATAGGATGATAGTGGAATAAATAATTCAAGCGTTGTCAGGTAGGAGACACAGGATGATTCAATTATTGTGCTCAGATAAAATGTCTGAAAGATTAAAGCAGGAATTGTCCAAATATTATATTGAAGTGAAGCCTGATAGTCACGTGGTGCTGGTTGAGCAGGGCTACCCTCTTCCGCGTGAGAAGCTGTGCATCGTATTTGATGCGCTTGATTATATGGATGCCGTTAAGCTAGCGGTCTCAGGCATACAGGCTGATATGCCTTTTAGGCATAAGGTTACAGGGCTAAGTGAAAATAAATTTGCGGTCATTGAGCCTGGGGATGTGCGGTATCTCGAAGCTGGCTCGGATGGAATTGCAGCCTATACGATGTCTAACCGATACAGCATGAAGGAAACATTGCAATATTATGAGCATGTATGGGGAGCACAAGGCTTTATTCGCATCAACAAATCACAACTTGTGAACTTGCTGCATGTAAAGGAAATTATCCCTTGGTTTAATTCCAGATATGTACTAAGAATGAACAACCATACGGAGTTAGAGGTATCTAAAGTGTATTCCAAGAGGCTTAGGCGCACACTCAACATATAGGAGAGCACGCAATGGAGAAAATAAATGTTCAAAACATGATAAAATCCTTTTTTCTTGGCCTCTTCATCGGTGTGGTCTTGCAGTTCATCGATCAAGGCGAGGCACTGTTCTCATATCGATTATTAGTGGTATTAGCCAGCGGGAGCATAGGATTCCTCATTGGCTTAATGACAGAATGGCTAACCTCGAAGCTGCCTATTCGCATGGCCAATGCCAAAACCTATTTTTTTGTAAATAACCTGATTGCTTTAGTTTTAACTGCACTGCTGATGAGTGCTGTAATCCTGATAACAAACCGCAATCTGGAGAATAAAGGCGGATTTGTGTCAATAGTCTTGATCGTTCTCGGCATCGTCTGCATCGCCAATCTTCTTGATTATGGATGGTATCGACGAGCTCAACATAAATTAAAGACATTTCAGGCATCGCTAAAAGATAAATAAAGATTGGCGCGACTGTACCCTATAGATGCCAGGCGAAGCCGCTTCAACGCAGGGAATGAACAAAGACCAATTCTTTGTCCATTCCTTTTTGCTGTAAAGGCTTATTTTGTTCTATGACGTTAGGTTAAGGTTTGGAAGAGGAACGATGGAGATGGGTTATTCCAATCGATGATTGATACCAAGCTTCCCAATCTTCTTTATTAGAGGCTTGCACGTATGAGGATAAGGGTGAATGGCAATCGTAAAAGGCTTTTCCACCAAGTACGATATTCAAGTTGGGCAGCTCAAGTATCATGTTCTGGAGCCAACGTTCGATATTGTTAACAAGATCAGGGTCACTAATGGACATGGCAACAATCGAAATGCGTTTATCCTTTATTAATCGATCCAGGTCGTCGTAAGGCGTATTAGGACCCAAATAAATGACCTCTATGCCTTTGGTTCGTAGAAATAAGCTGAACAGCATTAATCCGATATGATGATGCTCGCCTTCAGGGCAGAAGGCCAACGCTGTGGGCTGATTCTCATAAACGGGCAGCACTCTAAAGAAATGCATGATTCTTTGCATGATCAATTGGGATGAGAAATGCTCTTGAGCAGTTGAGATGATGCCTTGCTCCCATTCTTCGCCTAATCGTACCAGAACAGGCGCTAAAATATGATAGAATACGTGCTCAAAATGATAGAGTGAAAAGGCCAAATCAATCGTTTGATGTGAGCAGGACGAATGAATGTCGATCAAATGATGATACAGTGTGTTGGCTAGATCACAGGAATGCTCACGCATCGGGGGTGCCGGGACCTCATTGGCGGAAGTGCGCTGCTGTTGCTGCAGCAAAGAAACGGCTTCGCCTATTTTCTTGTTGTGCTTAGTTATTTGGTTTTTTAACCATTTTAGAGTATGAATATCCGATTCACTGTATAGACGATGGCCCCCTGTACTTCGAATGGGGGAGACGACCTTATATCTGTTCTCCCACGCTCGTATGGTTACAGCAGGAATGTCCAACAGCTTTGAAACCTTTTGAATACTATGCATATCTTGTACACCTCAACCCTATTATACACAATTGGAAATGATGGAATAGTTGATTCTTGTGTTGGTTTGGGCATTCGTGTATAGTTTCGTTATCAAAGTTGTACAAAAACTATACAAACTTTAGGTGGTGTCATCATGAGCGGTATAAGCAGCATCACGGTCAGTAATCCCAAATTAAATGTACATGCCATGCTATCAGCGATTGAACAGAATCTGGCTATTATTGCATTTGATATAGACGGCACGGTCATATGGGCCAATGATCATTTTGCTAAAGCGATGGAATATGAAAAGTCGGAAATGCTGGGGCTTAAGCACAAGCAGTTTTGTGCAGCTGAATATGTGAATAGCCCGGACTACATAAAGCTATGGGAGGACCTAAGAAACGGACGTCCATTCCAAGAAAAAATATTGCGGTTAAACAAACAGCGACAGCCGCGCTGGTTTGAAGCGACTTATATGCCCGTAACCAACGAAGCAGGCCAGGTAGAGGCTGTTCTGAAAATTGCCACAGATATTACCGAGCGAGAACAAATGACAGGGAAGGTTACAGCCGAACTTCAGGAGATGGCAGATGCACTTTTAGGACGTGCCGATGTGGGCATTGAGAGCAGTCACCTCATTGAAGCTGCCATTGAAGAGGTGGTTAAAGAGTCCGATGACAATATGACGGCCTTGCAGTTGATGGAGCGTAAAGCCGATGATGTGCAAAAGACGATGAAGGCCATCCGCAGCATCGCTTCTCAAACCCAAATGCTTGCACTGAATGCAGCCATAGAAGCCGCACATGCTGGAGAATATGGCCGGGGCTTTAACGTGGTTGCGAATGAGGTTCGCAAGCTGGCTAAGCAAACGGAGGAAGCCACTCAAGAAGTAAACGCCACACTTCAAAACATACTGGCTCAAGTCGCCGAACTCTCAAACGGGATTAAACAAACTCAGAAGGTGATCGCAGATACTCAACTGCGCACGAAACAAGCGGTTCAAGAGTTTACAAGCATTGGACAATCTGCACGAGAATTAGACAGCCAAGCTAGAATGCTAGGGGAGATGTTCTAGTTAGTTTGACCCTATCAGGTTACAGCTCGAACAAGATATAATGTTACCTATCATAGAATAAGGGGGATGGAGCCAACGGTGAGGCATGTTAAGGAGATAGGGACGATAATTGAGCAGATGCAAGCTGCAGTAGCGGCGATGTGCGAGCAGAATCCTGACTTTTACGCCAAATACCCGATGAGTCTTACGACCGAAGCCGATAACGACGATATTCGCTTGGTGACTGAGCAGTGGCAGCTGCCAGATGATTATCTATACTTTTTGCAACATTATGTGCCCGACAAGGTGAGCTGGAATACAGATCAGTACATAAGTCTTAACTTATACGGTGCAAGGGAGCTTCCACAGGGCCAATGGGGGTATAACTATAATCCGGTTACCCAAGAGGATATCTTGGATTGGCCAAGCAGCTATCTCGTTATTGCTTCAGATGAAGGCGATCCTTATTGTATGGATTTATCGAGAGGGGATACGGTGATTTATACAGCGGAGCATGGGACAGGCCGATGGGATTTTGACATTGCCTATGACGACCTTGCTTCGTTTCTTCAAAGTGCATTGCTGCCGAGCGGCTTGGAGGAGTGGGAGCTGGAAGAGGATGTGCAGCAGGTTAACTACTGTCAGCTCATGCTTACGGGTGAAGGTCAGGATAAGTTGAAGACAATAATGTTTATCAAAAAAACCTTCTCTTGTGATTATGCGCAGGCGAGAGCTTATCTGGATCAGTTGCCGCTGCTAGTGTATAAAGGTGTGGAGCAGCGAGCCGCAGGCATTGAGGCTCAACTGAAGAGCATTGGTGCGGACTATAAAAGGAGTTAAGGATGACTTCGATCATAAGGAGGAAGCATATATGTATCTCGTATCCGAGCCTAAGCAGTTGACGGAGGCCCAGCACCATATGCTGGAGGGTATAAGAAGCAATCTCTATCCACCGGGCTATCTCCGATTCTTGCAACGATATGGCGAGGGGACTTACAGGGGATGGATGAATGTGCACATGCCTGATGCTGAGGTGCTTAAGCCTTTTCCCGATTATGGGTTATGGGAGCATGACGAAGCTAGTCCGATTACGGAGCAGCAAATTGGAGCGTGCATCGCGATAGGCACAACGGTGGACGGCGACTTTCTCGCCGTGCATCCAAAGACATCTCAATTCATCTGGCTGCCGCGCCATGATGAGGTACTGAAGTCATTATCCATATCGATATCAATGGGAGACGAGGAAGAAGAAGCAGATTGGTATATTGAAGTATTGGAGGACATCTATAATCAGGTATATGGGTCTAACCCTGCTGATCCTTCATACTATGAGCCTTGGACAGATGCGAAGCGTCATCTCTTTCTGCGTTTGCCGCCTGAGCAGGAGCCGCTTACGCTGTCGGAGTTAGCTGACATGTGCCGAGAAGCCTTTCATCCTGATCAGTATATTCAAAATGAATACACCTGCAAGCTGTTCTATCAGCAGCTTGGGGGCTATCTTCGATTTAATATTGCGAACGGGCAGGAAATCGCGCTCATTTATGAGCAGCATGCGCAATCGCTGCTTGATGCAATGGAGCAATGGTTTTTATCACAAGGCTGTGAGAGATATGCTTAGCTCATCTTCGTCTACCTAATGGCGCTGCACGGGTGGGACAACCTAACCGCTGCTACGAGCAGCGTGGACAGTCTGCTTTGAATTAGGCGTGTTCGTGGCTAAAAATCTCTTGTCGATAACGGCTTGATTCTGTTATTGTAATAATGAACGGAGGTTCATTTATGCAGGTATTAAAAGAAGAGGTAAAAGCCGCAATCTTGGCTGCTGCGTGCGATGAATTTATGGAAAAAGGCTATATGCATGCTTCCATGCGCAGCATTGCAAAGCAGGCCCATATCTCGGCAGGCAATCTGTATCGCTATTATCCGAATAAAGAAGAGCTGTTCTATGCGATTACAACACCGGCATACACCCGCATGTTAGCCCTGAATGAGCACGATTCGGGCAAGATCGGCGAGGGCATGGCATTCACGCTGGAGCAAATGATCACACAGATTGGGCATGTGATGGGTGGATTGCTGCTTGATTACCGCAAGGAAATGCTCATTTTGCTTGATGGCAGCGCGGGAACCAAGTATCAAGATGCGAAAGATCAGATTATATCGGTCTTTGCCAAGCATGTGCAGGAACATTTAGAAAGATCAGAACGATATACGGATTGTGAGACGCCATTCACAGGACAACTAGCAGCGCTGGCAGCAAGGCCGCTTTCTGTCAGTTTTTTGGAAGGGCTGTTTGAGATTATGCGATTGTATGAAGATGAGCAGCGCATTCGAGCCTGTACCATGAGGTATATTGATATCTTATTTCAGGGATTTGGGAGACTAGTCTAGAAATTTTTTTGAACTAAAAATGAACAGTTGTTTATTATTAGATCGGAGGAGAGATAAGATGAACACTTGCATTATGACTTCTCACGGCTTAGTGGAGTATCGAATGACAGAGCCAGCGCATGGCCAGGCAGAACGGACGCTGCTCGTCATCAACGGCGGGCATACACACTGCAACTCCGTCCTTCCAGATGAGCCTTACCTGCTGGAGGCCGGCTATCGGCTGGTTGTTCCTACCCGTCCGGGGTATCAAGGAACACCGTCTGCAACAGGCCGAAGGGCGGATGAAGCTGCTGATGCCTTGGCAGCACTGCTGAATGCCCTTCAGATCGAGCAGGCTGACGTCATTGCCCTGTCAGCTGGCGGTCCTACAGGCCTTCAATTGGCAAGCCGGCACCCTGAGCTTGTCCGAAGGCTTGTCCTGCAGTGCGCCATCACCAGCGAGTGGGCGGATGCGAAGCAAAAACGAATTGCCGCTACACTGTTTAGACCCGGTGTTGAGCGTGTGTTCTGGGGGATGTTCCGTGGAATGCTGAACCTTGCCCCTCGCTATACCCTTACACAGCTAATGGGCAGCTTGACTACCTTAGACGCTCAGTCTGTAATCAACTCCTTGGATGACGAGCGATTTGTCCGTATGAAGGAATTTGTGAGAACTCAGCGATCAGGTTCAGGCTTCATGCATGATATTCTTCATCAGAGCGGCGACCTGACTGCTATTAAAGCGCCGACACTGATCCTATTCAGCAAATATGATGGCGTAATTCCGTATCATCATGCTGAGTATGCATTAGAGCAAATCCCTAAGGCAGAGCTCTATGTAACAGAAGCAGAGAGCCATCTGATGTGGTTTAGCCTACACTATGCGGAGGCGCGTTCCCACATGCTGCATTTCCTTCAGGAGGCATAGGAGCCAGCTTCGATCAAGCGAGGTGGCGTTTCAGGAGCTCTTTTGGCTATACGGAGCACAGAGCAGGGAAGCCCTTTTTCTCATAAATATAGAAAGGTAGAGGGCTCCCTCCCATTTGCCAGCCTTCATGATAACGGACAGTGAATCGAGCAGCTTCACAGCTGCTCTAAGTCCTCCAGTACCATGTGGAGAATCCGTTTGGTGTCTTGCTTCAGCTCATCGTTAAGATGCTTCTCAATAGCTGGAACGGCTTCTTGCCCGAGTCCTATCAGCTGTTCATACACTTCGTAATCGGTTTTCCAGAATGAATAGGGACTGTTCTTGCCGAATTCGCCATGATCGAGAGCATGAATCCAGTGCTGCACCTGCTCATCAAGAGGAAGCTGCTTCACGGACTGCACAGCTGCTTGGAATTCCAGATCCTTCTCTTCGACATCAGGCATTGCCTTGTACAGCTGCTTCTGAGAGACGCATTTGCGAAGCAGCTGGCTGGTAGTCAAGTAGTCGCCACCCACACCATCCGCAGCAGAGACATAAGCGATAAAGTCATCCGTACGCTGCAGCTGCTCGAAGTCTGGCTGCAAGCGCTGAATGACATCAATGGCGATTAGGAACAGCTGGGAATCGAACAGTGTTTTCTCAAAAATATAGGCTTGATCGATGTCGAGAAAGCGGGGCTCCTCCAAGCTGATACAATAGAACATCCCGAGCCACTTTTCCAAACGCTCAGGCATGTCCTCATACATAAATGAAAAATCGCCCTCTGCGTATTTCAATTCGGCACAGAGTTTCTCGCGAACTTCAGATTCATCTTTATTCCGATGTCGCTTGCGTTCACGAGTATAGGAATCCTCAACCATTTCGTTCAAGGTGTTCTGGTTATTGATATAGATGATATAGCTGCCGTGATAGGTATCGGTATAAATGGAGAAGGTATACACGTCTTCGTTGTTTCCTTCCGCGATATACTCGTCCATTGCCGACTTGCAATACTCATACAAGGCATCTTCCATCTCTGCTGTACTCACGAAAATACCTTCATGAAGTCTGGTCGAATCGATCTCGACGATCTGCTTATCAGGGGTGCAAAGGATATAGCTTTCGCTGCCCTCTAGTCCTCGTCTTCCACTAATCAGCTTGCCAATGTGCACATCATAAGAACTCATGCTGAAGCCACTCCTTTTTATGAATACATGCATATATATTCCACGATAATAGGGGGACTTCCTCCCAGCAAGTAGAGAGCAAGCAGAATACAAGATCTATCTTCGTGCTAAGGGCTCGTTGTGTTTTCCTGTATTGTTTTCTATACTCGTGTAAAAAGAGTGACAAAGGGAGAATATGGGATGATTAAGCTAAAAAACATAGGAACGTTTGAGACGCTTCCAGATATGGCGATACCTATTTATGAGGGAAATCTACCAGCATTGCAGGATGCGATTGCAGCGGGCTGGGACATAGAGAAGGGTATTGTGCTCAGCTCATATACGACACTAAGTCCGCTTGAACTGGCATTGTTATCAGAGAGGCTGGAAGTTGTGAAGTTATTGTTGGAGCACGGTGTTAACCTCAATGTGAAGCAAAACCCCGCCTTTTTACTCGCGGTTCGCTATTGCAAGGAAGACATCGTACGCTATGTTGCAGCACAAGGCGCCAAGCTGGACATGCGTAATCGAGTGGGCTCAGGCGCTTATTCGCAGGCTTATTACGGCAATAAAAGCAATATTCCGCTCATTCATGAGCTGGGGCTCGATATGAAGACACATGGCGGTGAGGTGCTGCGCACAGCGGTATCTGATCATGATCTGGAATGGGTCACCTATTTGCTTGATCATGGTGTTGATATTAATTACAACGAACCGGATATGGTGTATCCTTATCGAGCGACTCCGTTAACGGTTGCTGCACGGATGGGCAGTATGAAGATGGTCCAATGGTTGATCGAGCGCGGTGCTGATGTATTAAAGGCGGAAAAGGATGGGGAGCGGCCGTATACGATTGCCGTTAGCAGCAAGAATGCGGCCATGGCCGAATACTTGAAGGCGCTGGAGCCTGCAGAGCTGCATGACGTGGAAAATAAAAAATATGAGCTGAGGAAGTATAAGCTGCCTGTCGACCTGATTGCATTTTTAACCGGTGATCAACTGCGTCTGGAGCTAGGCAAAAACGAGTATGGCATTCAATACATTGATTTCTTCAATTTAACCGATACGGTGGAGATGAAGGCTGGTCGTCAGAAGCTGCTGCGGCTGTCAGCTGATATCGATCAGTATTCGGGTCTTCAGCTGGTATGGAACCCTAAGAAAAAGGGCTCCATCGGCTGCTATGATATAGAGCATAAGGAGTACGCGGATTTATGCTGCTTTCAGGATTTCCTCAGCGAGCCTGAGCAGTATCTCATCAAGTTCCTTGAGGGCGAATTGTAAATGGGGAAAGGATGATAAGCTCCCGATGGAGGCTGGTCCACTGATGCCAACCGTGGATACCACAGGTACGGATGTCCATGTGATCACAAAGCACATGAAGCAATGGACTCAGCAATGTCTGTCCTAATGAGAGTCTTCAGCATAAAAAGAGTGTGCCATATAAGAGGAAACCACCGTCTGTAAAAGAGACGGTGGTTTGTTTTTTACTGTTCTACAATCATCCAAATGCCTTCGGAGCCATAAGAACTTTCTGGCGTAGACAAGACGCCTTTTTCCATGCAAGACTCTATAACATCATTGATTAAGCCGCATGTCGTCTGCAGGACAAAAAGGGGGTAATCGTGGATAAGATGACGCGGCACATAGGTCTTAATCATGGCATGAATGGCATCAGCAAAGGGTTCCACTAGATCATCAATTGAATCAGTGAACTCCGTCGATAATGCATAGAATGCGTCCTCATCTTTCGCATCTATAACAAGGATGTTTGGATAAAGCGCATCATTCTCTTTCCTCAGGCAGCCTGCTTCAATGGCTTTTGCGGCGACTTCCTTCTCATCTTCTGTAAGGGAGTCTGCTTTCAATCCCTTTATAGCAAGCAGGGTCAACATCATTACAGGGTCGAGCGACATCTGATGCCCGCAGTTGAAATGCTTTTGAAGGCGAGGTCCGTATATGTTCGCTGCATATACTTTTCGATACCCGCAAAGGTTGAGCGCCTGAATGCCGTCACAGCCATACACATTAAGCTCGATCTCCTCGGTTTCCTTAACGGCAAATCCGAAGGTGTGGAATTCTTTTTCATGAAGCTCCATAGCTGCATAATACTTCTCCGTTAGTCGCTGCTTCACCCTATCCTCAAAGGCCCATATCATGCGAGAGATGAGCGACCATGCTATTTGCGAGGCTTCCGGTGGTTGGCTCAAAAATGGAAAGCGGAGTATGCGCTGCTCATGAGTGCGAAGATAATGGACAGCCTTGTCCACGATTTCCTGTGTGTACGGACGATAAACTTCCTGAATGCGTGCAAGGTCCTGCGCATCAATGAGGACCAAATTCGAGATGTACTTGCCGCTATCCAATCTCTTCAACAGTCCGTAATGGCCATTCTCGCCACGGCACTGTATCTCAAGCTCCTCCTCTACAAAAGGCATTGGCACATGAAGCAGCTCTGAGAGTTCTTTTGGTGTGCGGGCGGTATTTTTGCATAAATAGATGAGATTCTGAGAAAATAATCGCTCCGCTTTAACACGAGGATCATGGCCTGAAGGCGCCCCTGTCCCTATTAACAACAGCTTGACTGGCTTCAATGTTAAGTTCGAGTTGTCCATGTTCTTGTTCGTCACCTCTTTTCGAATGGTATTGCGGGCAGAAAATAACCGCTGCTTCACTGTCGTTTCTAGAATCCCGAGCTTATGGGCAATTGCTGCTGTCTTCATGCCATCCAAATAGTACATAATCATCACATCCCGATACATTTTGGATAAAAAGGCGATCTCTCGTTGGATTCGGCGCAGAGCGTCTGCGTTGCTTTCTTGATTGATGAGCGCATCGATAGGATGGATGACGGCATGCAAAGGAGCAGTCGCATTTGTCGTCAAGGTCGCCTCGCTACTGAGCCGCTTTCGCTTTTCACTAAAATCGGCGTATACGCGTTGGGCAATTGTCCATGCATATCCGTAAAAATGATGAATGTCCTCTTGCCTGCGAAGGCTTTTTAGCAGCTGTACGATAATCTCTGAACAGAGATCTTCCGCTTCATAGGCGCTGCTGCAGCGTTTGTAGGCATAACCGAACAGGGAGTCCAAAAACGCTTTATCTTCAAGATATAAGAGGGCCTCCTCAGGCTTCATCCTCTCACCTTCCTTTATCTCTGTTGTATCCATACATCCTATTAGTCCGCGAAAATGGATGGCGGTTAGGAGGAAAATAAAAAAATCATTCCATAAATTTACCGTAATTTCATGCGATGTTCTAAAATCTTCCCGTTTTATCTGAAGTATAATAGCAGATAAATGATTGGAACAACCAGGGAAATTGACTTGCACGAACGCATGCTGGGGCGTCATGTCTAAAAGGGAAGTGAGTCATGTTCAACGATGTTCATCGATATAAACGAGTGATTGCGTGTGCGCTGGTTATTGTCTTGGTATTGTCTCTTGTGCCAATAGGCATCAAACAGTTCGGCAAGCAGTCAGAGAAGCAGCCCCGAATCATGCAAGGGGTATTGGATTTGACGCAATGGGATCTTCAAGATCACGGGGAGATCAAGCTGAATGGAGAATGGAGCTTCTATTGGCAAGAGCTCCATACGAGTGAAGATTTTCAATCATCGAGTGCTGGCCCCTCCGCGCAATATGTGGAAGTGCCGAATGTATGGAATACGTATGAGAGAGCGGGGCTGCCGCTTCCCGGACAAGGGTATGCTACCTACCGCTTGCAAGTACGGACAGCTGGCCAAGCGGAACCTTTAGCATTAAAAATACCGACGATCTCCACCTCTTACAAAGTGATGATTGATGGAAAGACCTTGGCAACCGGCGGGAAAGTAGCAGCCAGCAAGGAGCAGTCAGAGGCGTCTTATTCTCCGCAGACGGTTGTGTTTCAACCTGATGGCCCAACGTTTGAGATCATTGTGCAGGTTTCTAACTTCCTGTATGCCCGGGGCGGGATATGGAATGCGTTAATGCTCGGAACACAAGATCAAATGACGGATGTGAATCGAAAAGAGATTGCTGTCGATATGATTATTCTAGGCAGCATACTTATGATGGGAATCTACCATATTATGGTTTATCTACTTCGCAGAGACAATCGATCCACGCTTTATTTTGGACTGATCTGCTTGCTTGTCGTCATTCGAATTCTGTCCATGAAAGAGATTTTTATTACCTATCTTTTTCCTGACATCCAGCTGCGTTTCCTTATCTTTAACGAATATATGACCTATTATGGAGGCATGACCTTGACCACGCTGTTTCTTCGCGAGCTGTATCCCAAGGAGTTCTCGAAGAAGATTGTGAGATTGTTGGTCGCCGTCGGTTGCGTATTTATGCTGACGGTTATTGTACTTCCTGCCGAGCTGTATACTCAGTGGATCAATGTCTTTCATGCTTTTGTGTTGTTAACGTTTCCTTACTATTGTTTTGGCGTTGTACTGGCTGTTTATCGAAAACGAAGCGGAGCCATCCTGCAAATTACGGGCGCAGCCATACTCATGGTCACGATGGCTCACGATATTTTATTTTTGCAGGACCCCTATACGTATTACTGGTTCGGCAAGCTCTTATTTCCGTATGGGATGTTTGCATTGATTTTTATTGAGGCGACCGAACTTGCAAGGCGCTTCTCGCATGCATTTCGGACCATTGAAGAGATGTCTGAGAAGCTGCTGTCGCTTGATCAATTAAAAGATGAGTTCCTGGCCAACACCTCCCATGAGCTTCGGACCCCGATTCATGGTATTTTGAACTTATCCCAATCGGTGCTGGATACGGCGTCTACCCGCTTAAGTGCGATGGAGAAAGGCAATATCAACACCATTGTTTCGGTATCGCGAAGGCTTGCCAATCTTGTTAATGATATTCTTGATTTCTCCAAATTAAAAAATGGAGATATTGTGCTCCGTCGAAGCGCTGTCGAATTAAGACCGTTAATCCATGTGGTGATGGAGATGTTCTTGCACTTGGCCGGTGATAAGAAGGTAAGCTTCGTTAACCGGGTCCCTGCAGAGGCACCGAGCGTGAATGCAGACGAAGATCGGCTTGCCCAGATTATGTACAATTTGATTGGAAATGCGCTTAAGTTCACACAGCAAGGAGAGATCAGCGCAACCGCTAGGGATAATGGGGGATGGCTTGAGATTTCCATTCATGATACGGGCATCGGCATTCCTGCTCATCATCTGGAGTCGATCTTCGAGCCGTTTGATCAAGCTGATCACTCCATTCCGATGGAATACGGAGGAACAGGACTTGGCCTCAGCATTACGAAGCGCTTGGTTGAGCTTCATGGCGGAACGATTAAGGTGAGATCTGAGATAGGAAAAGGATCAACCTTTACCGTTACCCTCCCTGTGGCGGGCGATATCCATCATGGTTACAGGAACTTCCATACTGCCGTTACGGAGTGGCCTCGCGGCTTGTCAGAGCTAGCATCAGGAGCGGACATCGGATCGCCTGCGCTTGCATCTGCTATAGAGGACAGAGAGTATACGATTCTGGTAGCCGATGATGATCCGGTGAATCGTCATGTGCTGACCACGCTCTTAACCTCGGACAACTGTACGATTATCGCGGTGTCGAACGGCATGGAAGCCTTGCAGGATCTAAAGCGTCATCGACGCATTGACCTAGCTGTCATCGATCTGATGATGCCAGGCCTGTCAGGCTATGAAGTATGCAGAGCCATTCGGGAGCATTACACCTTGTCTGAGCTTCCCGTGCTGCTCCTCACTGCAAGAAGCCGATCAGAGGACATGCTGGCGGCGTTCGAGGCGGGGGTGAACGATTTTTTGAGCAAGCCTGTTGAGTCAGGGGAGCTTAAGGCCCGAGTTCGCACACTTTTGAATATGAAGACGTCTGTCAGCGAGCTTGTCCGCTCGGAGATGGCTTTCTTGCAGGCCCAGATCAAGCCTCATTTTTTGTTTAATGCTCTATCAACCATAATATCGATCAGCTACAGTGATGTAGGCAAGGCACAAGAACTATTGGAGGATCTGAGCGATTATTTAAGAGGAAGCTTTGATTTCCATAACCAAGAGCGCTTCATTCCGATTCAAAAAGAAGTGGACCTTGTGGAGTCTTACTTAAAGATTGAAAAGGCACGCTTTGGGGATCGCCTGCGCATCAACCTTGACGTAGAGGAGCATCTATTGTCGCCTATTCCCCCGCTCGTCATTCAGCCCATAGTGGAGAATGCAGTGCGGCACGGTGTGATGTCGCGCCCAGATGGCGGCTGGCTTCATATCTCGGTCGCTGCTCATGAGCAAGAAGTAGTGGTAAGGGTAACCGATGATGGTCCCGGCATTCCGGATACGGTTCTGGCTGCGCTGAGAGAAAAGAGGCACGGAGATCGAGGCGTAGGGCTGATTAATATAGAACGCCGCCTGCAAAATACGTACGGGATCGGAATGGACATCGAGAGTACGCACGAACGGGGTACAACAGTGACGATACGTATCCCTGCAAAATAATAGCAACATGTGGAGATAGGGGGCGACAATCACAACATGATGAATGTGGAAAAAATAGCTGATTTTTTTGCTGAGCGCTCCTTTGACATTGAAGGGATCTATCGTCTAGTCATTCAACCCAAAAGTGTATTAAGAGAATTCAAGACGGAGAAGCATGGATTCCTCTTTACGGTTAGTGGAGAGGCGATCATGCGGGTAAATGGCACAACGTACAACCTGCATCCGGGCTCTGTCTTTCACGCCGCTCCGAATATGGTGATGGATTCTCAAGTGATTGGGGACGCCGCATTCGAATACTATTCTTTATTCTATCGATTCGATAAGCAGGGCGATGCCCTTGATCTGATAGGCGACCAGCATTATACACTGGAAGCGGGCTTCAATCCAAGCGTTACAGAAGCCTTGATGATGATTCATCGGCAAGCAGCGATCCGAGAGAGCCTACCGCGCCTTCGGGTCAAGCAATTGTTTCTTGGTATTCTGCATCATGTGCTGATGGCGAGCAAGCATCGCGATCAAGAGGATTCTCCGCGCAGAAGAGTTGTGGATGAAGCAGCGGCGTATATCCATGAGCATTATATGGACCCGCTGACGCTGGATGGATTAGCAGAGCTGCATGGAATGAATGCGAACAGCTTCTCTTATTATTTTCATAAATACAAGGGCATTCGCCCGATTGATTATCTGGTCGATTATCGTATGGAAAGGGCTCGTGAGCTGCTGCAAACGGGGCATTATTCGATTCGTGATATTGCAGCCAGTGTAGGCTATGGGAATCCGCTTTATTTCAGTCGTTTATTTAAAAAGAAATTTGGCGTGGCGCCGACAGCGTATAGAGATGTTGAAGATTAGCAGCTATTGCGAGAGTCCGTGATCAAGGTTTGAAAAATAGATGAAGCAGCCGCAGCCAATATGGTTGGCAGCGGCTGTTTTTTTGTTGCATATCATGCTGAAGTTTTCGTTATCGACAAGAAGATACGAGTCTATGCCAACTCCTCAATTTTTAATAATAATGCATGTGGATTTAGAGATTTGTGTATTCGCATATGGCACAGTGCTTGCTATACTTTTTAATGATAATGAGAATCATTATTATTTACTTATATTTTTATACTACTCAATTCATAGATAAGGGAAGGTTGATTGATTTGAACGAGAAGAGACAGCTATGCATAGGACTAGCCCTGTCATCGACTTGGCTGAAGGGCAACGGCTGGCGGCGTCCCGACAGCGGCATCGAGGATTTATACTCCTCTGATTATTATGTTGAGCTGGCTAAGCTGGCCGAGAAGGCGAAGCTTGATTTTGTATTTCGGCCAGATGCGATGTATCTCAATATGGATGCACTCAGCCATTCGCCGGGCTTTGGCAGCCTTGATCCGACGATTCTGCTAGCTTCCATAGCACGAGAAACCAAATACATCGGACTTGTGACTACTGCCTCCACAACTTTTAATCCCCCTTATGTGGTGGCAAGACAGCTTCAGTCTCTGCATTGGGTCAGCAATGGCCGCGCGGGCTGGAATATGGTTACCGCTCTTGACGGGCTTGACAACTTCGGAGCCTCCCAGATGCCTTCATCGGAAGAGAGGTATGCGCAAGCCAGGGAGTTCTGCGACGTTGTACACAAGCTGTGGGACAGCTATCCGAACGAGGCGCTGCTCATGGATCGAGAGTCAGGGAAGATGGTCGATCAGGAGAAGATATCTCCAATTGATCATGCTGGAGAGTACTTCCGTGTCAAAGGGCCGCTTAATCTGCCTGCCCATTCTGCTGGCTCGATTCCTCTATTTCAAGCCGGCGCTTCAAATACGGGCCGGGATTTTGCAGCCTCGACGGCGGATGCTATCTTCGCAGCCTCGCCTGATATTGCCTCAGGCACTGAGCTGCGCAGCGATCTGAGAAGACGTGCGCAGGAGCATGGCCGTCACCCTGATGCAGTCCGGGTTCTGCCAGGCTTGTATTTCTTCTTGGCAAGCACGCGTGACGAGGCGCGTGAGCTGCACCGCGAAGCACATGCCCATCTAAGCACCGATCGTCGTTATCAAGCCGTCCAATCCATATTGGGTCTCGATATTCGTCATCTGCCTATGGATCAGCGCGTCACTGCAGATGTGCTGCCTGATGCCGATCAGCCGGTACGCAGCCGAACCCATGCTGATCTGCTGCGCAGGCTCATTGTCGAGCAGCAGCCGACAGTAGAAGAGCTGCTGGCTAGACCTGAGGTGGTAGGCTCTGCCCATTGGGTCATTGTGGGCACTGTAGAAGATGCGCTTAAGGATATCCTTGCTTGGCATGAAGCGGGAGCGATGGATGGATTTATTGCCCTTCCGGGCGGGTCCAGACAGTCCATGCAGCTGTTCTTCGATGAGCTGATGCCGCTGCTGGTGGAAAGAGGATTATTCCGCAGCGAGTATACAGGTTCTATCTTGAGCGAGCATCTAGGCATTCAATAGGTTGTTGGCACAGGCCGCAAAGGGTCTACGGGAGCAGCGCCTGCAATCAGATTCGCTGCACGACGTGCTTGATTTCTTCTTAGTAGAGCATAGAAATGGATAAGGAAAGGAATAGGGGTCGAATGAAAAAAAGAATGATGCTAGTTGGAGTGATTGCCTGCTTCATGCTTGTGTTGGCTGCATGTGGAGGAGGAAATCAAGCAAGCCAATCGGGTACTGACTCAAGCAGCACGGATACGGCGCAAGCCGAGCCAAAGAATAGCGGCAATAGCAGCAGTGCAAAAGCAAGCCAGTCAAGAGAGGTTGAATATCTTGGCGAGCATTATACCGTGCCTGAGAAGGTGGAGAGAATCGTCATTACAGGAGCGATGGAGGCGATGGAGGATGCAGCTGTGCTGGATGTTCATCCTGTAGGTGCCATTTCTATCGGAGGCACATTCCCTGACATGTTTGCAGCTATAACAGACAAGGCACAATCCATTGGCGAGAAGCAGCAGCCGAACTTTGAAAAGATATTGGAGCTGAAGCCCGACGTTATTCTAGGCTCAACGAAGTTCCCTACAGAAGTAGTCGAGAATTTGCAAAAGATCGCACCTACCATTCTAGTATCGCATATCTCAACGAACTGGGATGCGAATCTAAGACTCATGGCAGAATTAACAGGGAAGCAGGCAGAGGCGGAGCACATTCTGAAGCAATACAACACAGATACCCAAGCCGTGAAGGCCTCGCTTAAGGAAAAGCTGCAGGGCAAGAAAGTAGCCGCGCTGCGCATTCGTGGATCACAGGTCTTTGTGTATCCGAAGGATGTATACTTCAACCCCGTCTTGTATGATGAGATGGGTCTAGAGGTGCCAGAGCAGGTGATCGCAGCCAAGACACAGGAGGCGATCTCAACGGAGCAGCTGGCGGAGATGAATCCAGATTATTTGTTCTTGCAATTCACGATCAGCGAGGGTCAAGATGCTTCTAAAGTATATGAGGACCTGAAGCAGAATCCGATTGTCCAGCAGATCCACGCCTTCAAGGAGGACCATGTGTATATCAACGTGGTTGATCCTTTGATGGAGGGCGGGCCTGCTTACAGTCGAATCAAATTTGTTGAGAGCGTGCAGCAGCATCTGGATAAGTAATGGCTAGCTAGCGGTGCTTGTCTTGACAGCTCGATAGGGGCAGTGCACCCATGACAGGAAAGAGAGGGCTGATCCCTCTCTTTTTTTGTTTTTGCAGTCGTAATACTTTTGCCCTGTTCGCAGTTGGCGAAGTATGTGATCATGGATTCATCGAAGCAATGAGGCCACTCGCTTCATGCTTCGGCCTTTCAGGCTATTGCGGTCCTTCCTTCTACACTCATTGGCGAATTAGGGCCGCAGCTTCCCTGAAGGATGCTTACTCACGAGAGGAGGTTCCAGGCTATCATATTCCTTCCTTCTATTGATTCCTCAACCAAATGTAGGGATATGGCTTTCCTGGATTCTTATGATCAACCAAACGATATATTTGCGAAGAGCACATAAGCTTGTTGTGAACCAAGAAGCACATGCGGGTCAGCTTTCAAACGCCCATTTGGCCTCAGCGATGAAAAACATCGAGCACCTCGGCTTTACATTCTCGCCTTTATTGATGCAGGCGGTCCGTACCTTGCCAGTAGATCAGTTCGAGGCGCTGTATCGCCAGCTGGTAGCGGATCTGAAGGTTATGGTAGGCGCCCATGTCGCATATAAGCCGATGTATCCGAACTTCCCGATGCAGGTCATGGAAGAAGAAGATGCCGAGCTTTATCTCAATGCGCTCTATCATTATTGCACGCTGGAGCTTCTGCAGTATGAGGTGCGTGAGCGGCTGCCTTTGCTGGATAAGGTAAAGCTTACCGTGATCGATCTTGGAACAGAAGCGGCGTTCTACACGATGATCCGTCAGCTCATTCAAGCGAACGGTTCCATCTCCGAGACGGACAAAGAGGATATCGATACGGTGATTGCGCAGGCCAATCCCGACCGGCTTGCAGAGATCCTGCCCGCTGAGATTCCGTTTAAAGAAAACGTCGCGTTTGTAGCGGGATCATTATACAAGCACGACAAAGCCAATGTGGAGCTGCTTGGACGATACATCAAGACAGCTACCGATGTGCTGCGTCTGGCTGCTGCATGGTCAGAGGGCGATGTCAGCCTTGCCGAGCCCACCCGTTTTCGCAAATTCAAGCGTTCGGAGAGACGTCTCCTGCTTGGCTTGCTTGAGCAGTGCGGCTCCATTACCGAAGATATGCTGAGATATAAAGAGCGCTGGGTTCGATTAGGGGAGATTCTTCACCCTTCCGAATACAAAGCGCGATATACACGATGCAAGGAAGCCTTTGATATCCTGCGCAATGATAAGCCTTTTGCGACCTTTAATGGGAGCGTTGAAGTGGCCTTTCATTATAATCTGATCTGGAATCTTATTGAGCTGTTGATGAAGCGCCCAGGCGAGTTTGCTAGAAGACTGGATCAGCTGCTTCGCAAGAACGAGCAGACGGAATATGTCATCTTGGCCTTTGGTGAGGTGGCGAACCAAGTGGCGACAACGGTGCTGCTGCAAGTGAAATCTTATTTTGCCCATCGTCATGAACAGCAGGAGCAGCGCACCTTTTTCCCAAAAGGCAATGTGGCGAGAGCCTATGCCATTCCCAATACACTACCGCCTATTGAGGCTTCGGTATGCCATGCCATTGTAAACCTGTGCGATCAGGTGCTGGAAGAGCGATTCTCCGCTATGGCTCCATTAGGTAAGACGTACGTTGATCCTAAGCTGAAGACCTATCTCGTACCATTCTCACAACGATCAGCAAGCAAATCGCTGCGCACGATTGTGCGCGGGAGCCGTGTGCCGATGCCAGAGGGGGATACAATACGCTTCTTCAACTGGTGGAAGGAAGGTATCGTTCAGGGCAAGCCAACGGGACGTGTCGATATTGACTTGTCGTCGGTGATGTATGATCACAATTGGGAGTACGTAGAGCATATCTCGTATACGAATCTTCGCTCCAGCAAGTATCAGGCGGTCCATAGCGGTGATATCGTAACGGCCCCTCATGGGGCATGCGAGTTCATTGATCTGCATATCCCCTCGATTGTCGAATATGGCGGACGTTATGTTGTGACTGCGCTTTACTCCTACACTGATCAGCCTTATTGCGATCTGCCAGCGTGCTTCGTGGGCTGGATGATGCGCAAGAAGCCGGGTTCTGGGGAGATCTTCGAGCCTGCGACGGTTGTCGATAAGATCGATGTGACCGCCAATACGCAGATTGCAATTCCGGTGATTCTGGATCTGGTCAAGCGGACGGTTATCTGGACGGACCTGTCTTTAACGAGACATCCATTCCATTACAATAATGTGGAGAACAATCAAAAAGGCATGGTGTTGATGGGAAAAGCCATGTCTACCCTGCAGAAGCCAGACCTGCATGATTTGTTTACACTCCACGCCAAGGCAAGAGGCCAGCTGGTCGCCTCAGCGGATGAAGCCGATACGATCTTCTCGGTCGACCAAGGCGTTACGCCCTTTGATCTAGAAGAGATCATGGCGGAATATTTGGCTTAGTTGCAGAACGAGACATCTAGCTATCGTGATTGGAGAGTGGCCTGCAGGCTGCTCTTATTTTATTGAGGAAAAAGTTGATGTGACGGGTTATCGCTAGTTGCCTGGTGGCTTGTAGCGCTGACCAGAATAGATAGTAGTTGATTGCGTTATAGCTGGAGATTCCAGCATATGTGGGGGCAGATGTGTCTGCGAGAGCGGGGTATCCCACAATTGCGGTTCCGGCGGGAATACAGGATAGCGGCAGGCCGTTTGGCATCACCTTTGCAGGCATGGCTTTTAGCGAGCCGACCCTCATCCGTCTAGCTTATGCGTATGAACAGCGGACAAAGCATAGAAGAAAGCCAGTTTTATAACCACGAACGTTTTCAGAAGAAACGAAACGACCGTTCCCTGGTGGAATACCGAGAAACGGTCGCAGCATATTGGTGTCTTTTTATTCTTATCTACTTGACGGGGTTATGACAACATTAGGGATGGCTTTTTATACGGTTAATAGCCTTGAATAAAGACGGAGTCTTGTCTAGATCAAAGGTGTAGGGCAACCTATATGACGGTTTAAAAGCAGAGGTCATATGTTAAAGCGTCTTCGTGATTGACACATCGATAGTAAGAATAATATGATGATGGTAACGTAAACGTTTAACCTTAGCTAATTGTCTAAAAATATCAGTTCTCTTTTTAAAAGAAGTAAACGTTTACTTAGAAGGGTGGTAGTATGGCGTCTACGATTAAGGATATTGCGAGAGTAGCAGGAGTGTCCACGGCGACGGTATCCAGGGTGCTTAACCATCTTGGCGGGTACAACGAAGACACCGAGAAGAAGGTTATGGCAGTAGCAAAGGCTTTAGGCTATCGGAAAAATGAAAATGCGAGAAGTCTGGTGCAGAAGTCGTCCAAGACGATCGGGGTGATTATGCCGGAGGTCACAACCGCCTTCTATGGCGACATTATAAAAGGAATAGAAGATGTCGCTTATGAATATGGGTATAGTGTAATCCTTACGCACGCAGGCAGTCAGGGCAGCCGCATTCAGGAGAGCATGAATCTGATGGGAGAGCGCAGAGTCGATGGGCTTATTATAGTCTCCGTAGAGCTGCATGAGCCTGCAATGGAGTCGCTGTTATCCCTTGACGTGCCGTATATCCTGATATCGACGAAGACGAAGCGAGAAGATGCGCCATACATCAAGGTTGATGATGAACGAGCGGCATATACAGCCGTGAAATACTTGATTGATCATCATCATCGCACAATTGGAATGGCAGGGGCCAATCCGGAAGACCCGATTGCAGGCGCCCCAAGGATTAACGGTTATATTCAAGCGCTGCTTGATCATGGCATTAAGGTTGATTTGAACTTGATTAAGGCGGGAGACTTTAGCTTTGAGTCTGGCAAACAAGCGATGCAGGCGTTTCTAGAAGATCAAGCGAAGATCACCGCTGTATTTTGCGCGAGCGATGAGGCTGCGCTTGGCATAATCTCAGCTTGCTTCGAGCGCCAGATTAGCGTGCCGGAGGACCTGACTGTTGTCGGCTATGACAATTCCAAGGTCTCTTCGATGTCGATCCCCCCGCTTACCACGGTCGCCCAGCCTCTCTATGAGATGGGGAAAGCCGGCTGCTCCAAGCTGATGGACGCGATTATCCATCATACATCCATTGAATCCCAAGTGATTGCACATGAACTAGTCGTGCGCCAATCCGTAAAAAAATTATCTTAGCACAAGGTAATTTTTTTCACCCGTTACGTAAACGTTTACGTTCCTTATACACTCAAGACTATGGAGGAGATCACGATGAATACAAATAACATCAACTTGCACGAGTATACTCACGAAAGAGAAGTAAAGTGGTGGCAGACTGCGGTTGTGTATCAGATTTATCCGCGCAGCTTTCAAGATAGTGATGGAGACGGCATTGGGGATCTCCGAGGAATCATTAACCGGATCGATTATTTAAAAATGCTGGGGATCACGGCCATTTGGCTGTCCCCCGTCTATAAGTCCCCGAACGATGACAACGGCTATGATATTAGCGACTATCAGGACATTATGGATGAATTCGGCACGATGGCGGATATGGAAGAACTGCTTGCCAAGGCCAATGAGGCGGGCATCAGGATCATTATGGATCTCGTCGTGAACCACACATCGGACGAGCACAAATGGTTTGTTGAATCGAGAAAGGGCCGGGACAATCCGTACCGCGATTACTATATCTGGCGCGATCCTGTGAACGGAGACGTTCCAAATGATCTCGGCTCCATCTTCAGCGGCCCGGCTTGGGAATGGGATGAGGCGAGCGGCCAGTATTACCTGCATCTGTTCAGCAAGCGTCAGCCTGACCTCAATTGGGAGAACCCTAACGTTCGCCAGGAAGTATACGATATGATGAACTTCTGGCTGGATAAGGGCGTAGGCGGCTTCCGCATGGACGTGATTGATCTGATTGGGAAGATACCAGACCAAGGCATTACAGGCAATGGGCCTAAGCTGCATGAATATTTGCAGGAGATGAATCAGGCGACCTTCGGTGCCCATGATGTGCTGACAGTAGGCGAGACATGGGGAGCGACACCGGACATTGCGAAGCTGTACTCCGATCCAGCGCGTCAGGAGCTGTCGATGGTGTTTCAATTCGAGCATGTCAGCTTGGATCAGCAGGAGGGCAAGGACAAGTGGGATCTGAAGCCGCTTGATATCACAGAGCTTAAGCGGGTTCTGTCCAAATGGCAGACCTCTCTAGGCGACCAAGGCTGGAACAGCCTGTTCTGGAACAACCATGACCTGCCGCGCATTGTATCGCGCTGGGGCAATGACAAACAGTATCACGAGCAGAGCGCGAAGCTGTTCGCGATTCTCCTGCATATGATGAAGGGGACGCCGTACATTTATCAGGGCGAAGAGATCGGCATGACCAACTACCCGATCTCAAGCATTGATGAAGTGGAGGACATCGAGTCGATCAACATGTATCATGATCGCCTGTCCAAGGGATATGCTGCTGACGATATCTTGGCTTCTATTAATGCCAAAGGCAGAGACAATGCGCGCACGCCGATGCAGTGGGATGATCAGACGCAGGCGGGCTTCACGACAGGCACGCCTTGGCTGCACGTGAATCCGAACCACACAACCATTAATGTGAAGCAGAATCTAGCCAATCCTGATTCGATATTCCACACGTACCGCCGCTTGATCAAGCTTCGCCAAGACCATCCTATTCTTGTATGGGGCGACTATGAGCTGCTTGAGGATACCGCGAAGGAAGTATTTGCTTATTACCGCCATTATGAAGGAGAGACTTGGCTGGTGGTTGCCAATATGTCGGAGCAGGAGCATGTCTTCTCTGTTGATAAGGACACGGCAGAGGTTGTGATCAGCAACTACAATCGTACTCGTGTTGAGGTGAGACAGCTGACGCTAAAGCCATACGAAGCATTTGCTGTTAAGCTGTAAGGAAATACGAGACTACGAGCAAGGTGTGCAGCCATCTCACAGCTTACTTGCATGGCTGCTGTTCTCTCGATGGATGGTCTTGTCTATCAAAAAATGAAAAAATGACCTCAGTTCCGCGCTGCCGTGGAAGCTGAGGTTTTTTCACATAAGCATGCATTACATGAACTCGAAGAAGTAGCGAATCATATGGAAAAAGACAGGCGAGGTATACGTCAGGCTGTCGATGCGGCTCAAGTATTTCTTCTTCAGCGCGTCGAACTTATGGCCGTCGCCAATCAGCAGGTCGCGCTTCAATACGGATATGGTCAAGCTGCCGAAGAATCCGCTAAGACTGATCAGCAGGCCGGAAAATATGCCGAACACCGGGCCAATCGGCGTCAGATAGAGCTGAATCAGATAAGCAGCTCCTGTCGTCACAATCAGGGCAATGGCGAAGCCCTCCCAGGTCAAGTTCAGGTTGGCGGTCGGCACGACCTTCCGCTTGCCGAAGTAGAGCGAGACAAGATAATGAATGACATCATTAAGCTGCGTCAGCACGACTAAGAACAGCACCAGTCCTGCGCCATATTGAGGCGTTGCAAATTGAAAGTAGGCAAGGTGGCTAAGTCCAAACACCATGAGCATCAGTCCCCACTGGGTGGAGCTGACGCTGCGCATGAAGCCGACGGTGCCTTTGTTGATCAAGCGCGGCAGCGGCAGGAACAAGAATACGTAGATCGGGATAAACACAATAAACATCCCGTACCATTCGATATAGATCCAATAGAACTGGAACGGTATCGATAAGTAAGCCCATAAGTACAATCGGCGGTCCGCTTTTCTTGAACGAATCATGGAGAAATATTCTTTTAGCGAAAAGAACGCAAGTGTCATAATAGCGAGCAGCGACACCACAGGGTGGATTAGCGGCGCCAAGCAGAAGACGAAGAACATGGCCCACCAAGTCTTAATGCGAAGTCCAATGATCGTGTAGTCTGTATCAGGCTGCATTCGAGCCGCCACGGCGTACACAACATGAACGACACATAAGACGGCAAATATTATGATCGAAATGGATAAGGAATGAGTCAATGCGCATCACCATCTTGTCGTAAGCTTACAATTCCAATAGAGGAGTCTTATGTTATTATGAAGGAATAGTCCAATGTTGATAAGGGGTAATTTAGAAAATGACTGCGGAGCGATCAGTCTTTATCCTGCTTACGAATACGGGAACGATATTTACGAGGGTGATTCAGAGCTATACAAGGGCGCCTTATAATCATGCTTCTATTTCCTTCGATCGGGAGCTCTGTGAATTGTACAGCTTTGGCAGGAAGCACCCCCATAATCCGCTCGATGGCGGTTTTGTCAAAGAGGACATTAAGCTTGGCACCTTCAGCAAATATCCGAATACAACCTGTGTCCTATATGAGCTGAAGGTATCGGAACGCGAGATTGAGAAGATGAAGCGGGTGCTTAAAGTCTTTATTCGAAGCAAGGAAAAGTTTATGTACAATCTCTTAGGTGTCATTGGCGTAGCGCTAAAGGAGCCCGTCGAATTCAGCAACTCCTACTTTTGCTCGCAGTTCGTCGCAGAGGTGCTGCAGCGATCTGGGATCAAGATCTGGGATAAGCTCCCCGCACTGGTCACACCTGATGATTTTCGCCAGAGCGAGCGTATGCACCTGATCTACGAAGGCAAGCTAAGTGAATATCAGCCCTGAGTATTGAGCCCCGAATCTAAATGATGAACAGGCTGGCGAGACTGGGAGGACAATAGTTTGCATCAAAAGACAGAAGATTGAGGATGAAGGGAGTGAAACAGCAGCAATGAGAGAATATGAGACGTTCACGAGCTTGGAAGCGCTGCATGCGTTTATCGAGCGCTATCCGCTGTCCTTTGTATATGTGTCAAGCACAGATTGCAGCGTGTGCCACGCCTTGTTCCCAAAGGTGCAGGAGCTGCTAATGAAGTATCCGGAGATCCATCTGGGGAGAGTAGATGCGCAGGAGGTACAAGAGGTAGCAGGAGAGCTGTCTATCTTCACAGTGCCGGTCCTGCTCTTGTTCGTGGAAGGGAAGGAATATGTGCGTGAAGCGCGCATTGTACACATGGATCTGCTTGATGAAAAAATAAAGAAGATCTATGAGCTAGCGGTTGAATCATGAATCGCGCATAGATAGAAAAGAGGAGGAAGCCTTCATCCGAACATTGATGCTGAAGGCTTCCTTAGCTTTGCATAAGCACAAATGGAGGCGCATGCCCCGAACTGCAAATCCAAGCTTGATGAAGGCTGAGAAGCACATCAAGCTTGGCCAAGGGAGTCAATAGGGCTCCTATCCTACAGCCTCGCGGGTTAATCCGGGATCACAAAGGAAACCGAGGTCCCTTCTCCTGTATTGCTCGTAATGGCTAGGCCTTGCCCATAAAGCTGAACCAAGCGGCGGTGGGTGTTGGAAACGCCAATCCCGTTTTTCCCCTTTAAGGCTCGATTCAAGAGCTGATCGATCTGCTCCTTTTCCATCCCTTTCCCATCATCTATCACTTCAATGAGGGTACAGCTGTCTTGCTGGGCAATGCGGATATACACAGTTCCGCCCTTGCTCTGGCTTAGAACACCGTGCTTGACCGCATTCTCTACAAGCGGTTGAATGGAAAGCGGTGGGAGCTGCACGGTAAGATCCGGTTCGACATCCCATACGACGGACAATCGGTCTCTGAATCGCTCCTGTTCAATATACAAGTAAGCCTTCACCAGCTCCAATTCATGTGACAGCTCAACCTGCTCATTGGTATTGAGGAAGTCGAAGCTGATCCGCAGATAAGAAGCAAAGGCATCTCCCAGATCCTGCATCTTCTCAGTATCGATCTCGCCGAGCGCCATGATGGAGTTCAAGGCGTTGAATAGAAAATGAGGATGAATTTGCGCTTGAAGATAAGCGGCTTCCATCCGCAAGCGTTCATGCACCGATTGCTTCAAGGCGATGAGCGCTCGAATGCGGTACTTCAGCTCTAGGGCATCGACAGGCTTAGTGACATAGTCGCTCGCACCAGCTAAGAATCCCGCATAGATGTCCGCAGGCTGGCTCCTTGCAGTAAGAAGCAGGATTGGAAGCTCTGATATGGAGTAGAGCTGCCTAACCTTGCGGGTAAGCTGGTAGCCTGACATATGAGGCATCATCACATCAGCGATAAGCAGATCCCACTGCTGCGTGCTGAGCAGCTCCAGCACCTCTCCTGCCGAATGGGCTGTCGTCACGTTGTATGGCTCCGAGGAAAGAATGCCAACCAGCACTTTCAGGTTAACCGGATCGTCATCGACGGCAAGGATATTTATGCTCGATTCGGTCAGAAGCGGCGGCATTGACTCCTGCTGGCCTTGTTCCTGCCAAGCTGGTGACGAGAGCAAGAAGCGAAGCTCATCTTCCGTAGACTCCCTTGTTGTCGCAGCAGCCCATTCCTCTCTATCTTCCATTGATGGGCGGAGTGAACCTGCTAACGGAAGGTCAAAGGAAAATACAGATCCTTGTCCAAGCTCAGAATGGACGGTCAAAGCACCCTCGTGAAGTTCGACGAGCTGCTTGCATATGCTTAAGCCAAGCCCAATCCCTCGGCCGTCATGAATCCCGTAGTCGCCTTGCTCATAAGGCAGAAACACACGCTCCTTCGTCTCTTGGCTCATGCCTACGCCCGTGTCCTTGATATGGATGACAGCGCGATTATTCCGTACTTCTGCGGACACCGAGATCATTCCAGCCTCCGTGTACTTAAGGGCATTATGAATGAGATTGTACAGGATTTGCACCAATCTCTTCTCATCAGCGAGTACTGCGGGCATGGACTCATCCACGTCCATCCTCATCTGTATAGGCCGATCCTCTGCCATATACTTCAGCATGTCCATCACGCCGGATACCGCTGCTTGAATGCTTACAGGCGCCTTTTCCAGAACAATACGATGCTCTTGCAGTCTGGCGACATCAAGCAGATCGCCAATCATATGGGACATGCGGCGGCTGATCGTAATCATCAGCTTCATATCCTTCAGGCTGCTTGCCTCCAGCTTGCCTTTCTCTCTTGCGGCTACCGTCTCCGCAATATTCATAATACCGTGCAGCGGCGTTCTAAGCTCATGCGATGTATTCGCCAAAAACTCATCCTTAAGCTTGCTGGCCTGCTGCAGTTGAACGTTTAGCTTCGCATTTTCTCTGGAATTGCGGATATATTTTTTGAACCAGTAAGTGGAGAAGCCCACGATTGCAGCAATAATATCGATAGGATAGAAGACATTTGTTACTTCATACACATCATCGATTCCGCTCCACAGTAAGTTGGAAATGATGCCTGCCGCACTTAAGAGGAGAAAGATAGCGTCTTTGTCATCATGCTCCTTAAAGATGATTGCCCCTACAATATAGATAAGCCATGCCCATGGAATGAAGTAGAAGGCAAAGAAGATATCATGATGTACAGCGCCATGAATCAAAGAAGCGGGTGCAGCCACAAGGAATCCGGTAAACAAGACAAGGGCTCCTGCGTACAGCTTTACCCATCTGCTTCGCATCGGTTCTGATAGCAGTCCTCTGAATAGGAGGAGGATGAATAGATTTTGCCATAGCAGGGCGATCAATCGAATCTTGATTCCCCACGTATAATTGGCTGGCAGCCACAGCAGGAGTATATTGTCGTGCCCTGACAGGATGGCTGTCCCTACGGAGACTGTTAGCAGTCCAGTAAGCAGCAGTGTCCATTCCTTGCGGTTAAACAGGTAAAGGATGAAGGCGTACAGCCCATGCAGCAGCAAAATAATGAAGGTTACAAGCTGGAAGCCAATGGAATACCAGCGGGCGTAATCAATCGCAGCTTGGGAGCCAAAGCGCACGGAGCGTACGATACCGCCATTGTATGGCTCGTCATAATTGGCTGTGCGAATAAGCAATTCAATTTCGGTAGCCCCTTTTTCTCCATAGGAAGCGGTAAAAGAGGCGCTTTTTGGCTGATAATTATCTGCATGGGCAGCGGGTCTTCCCATAGTGGCACTTACCTGGCCGTTAATCTCGACAATAGAAGACGTCTGAACGCCCTGAATCCAGAAGGCAATCGGCTCCTTCAGCGGGTCTACCAAAAGCCGAAGACGATACGTCCCATATCCATAGGAGGAGTCTGCTGCTGAATGCAGCTTGTTCCGCCAATCCCCTGGTACCCCAATACGCTCTCCTTGAGGATTCGTATGAATGACCTGTTCATAGGTAACAAACGCATGAGGGTAGAAGCTCCATTCGCCATTTAAGTAGATTGGAGGCGACTGCTCCAAATCCATGCCTCGCAGATCAAGCACACCATCAACAGGCTGAAGCTCTTTTATAGCCGGATACATCTCAGACCATATCCATCTAAGTCCCAGAAGGACGATGAGAAAGACGATAATGATCATGCATTTTTTGAGTACGGGTTTAGGTTCGTTATGCTTCATCATACGATTGAAGTTCGACATGTTTGGATAGGTTCCTCTTTTTGTCATGGTGATGTGATCGGCAGCGTCCAAGTCTATGGCAACAGTGCTCGCCAGCATGGCGCCTCAAAAAAATAACGATGTTTTATTCTAAACTAGACATGCAGATGTCAACTATTGCTGGCTATACTTGGTTTATCTTATAACGCAAAGCGAGGTAACATGATGAATAAACCTATTGCCCATAAATCAGGCATCATTTTAACAGGAGTAACCACTCGTACAACGAATGCAGAAGAAGCAGGTCCCGATGGACGCCTGCCGAAGCTGTGGGAGACATATTTCCAGAACAGTGCAGCTCTGCAAGCATGCAGTTCTCGCCCCGAATACATTTATTCGCTCTATACCGACTACGAAAGTGATGCGTCAGGCGAGTATACGGTTCTTATCGGCCATGAGGTGAAGGAGGGTACACCTCTAAGGGAAGATGCCGCATTCAAACAAGCGGTAGTTCCAGAGAGCGAGTATTTGGTGTTTACATCTAAAAAGGGTCCCATTAGCGAGGTTGTGCTGCAAGTATGGGTAGAGATTTGGGAGTACTTTAAAGGGTCAAAAGAGGTACGAACCTATACAGGTGATTTTGAGCTGTATAAGGCGAACGGCTTTGACCCAGCAAATGCTGAGGTGCAGATCTATATTGCCATCAAATGATAGAGAGCTTCTGCTCATCATTGACTGCATAACAAGAAACCATGTTGATCACGATCGGATCAACATGGTTTCTTTGTCTGCAAAATAGCAAGCATGCAGCCTGTGCAAGGCCAAGTTCGTGAGGTGACTTGTGCCTCACAGCAACGTTCTCCGATTCTCCGTTTCCGTGTAGACGGATATCAGGACTAGGGCAGGCTCATCGCCAATGTTTTTGACAAAATGAGGGGTACACGCATTCCATGAAAAGGAATCCCCTTCACGGAGTTCGGCCGAAACTTCTCCTTGCTCTGCGTAAATTCTGCCTTTAATCACCACATGCACTTCTTCTCCTTCATGTGCATGCGCCTCCCCCGTCGAAGCGCCGGGAGGAACCTCAACGATCATCATCCTCATATTCTTGGAGGAGCTTAGATGCTCCACTCTCATATTCTCCTCGGCTCCACTTGTTGTCACGTAACGCTCCTCTTTTCGAACAATACGCATGCGTTCTTCTTTTTTCAGCAGCAAATAAGCAAGTGGTACTTCCAAGGCTGTTGCAATATTTTCCAAGGTGGCGATGGAAGGAGAAGTTTTATTCGTCTCAACCTGGCTTAAAAAGCCTTGGGAAAGCCCGGTTATGTCACAGATTTCCGCAATGGTGATGCCTTTTCGTTTACGGATAGCTCGTATATTGGATCCGATGTCCATACGATAAACACATCCTTAGCAAAATATTTGTAATACAAAATATATATTTATATTAACAAATTTCCTATTGACATGCTACTGTTCTCATGATTATATTACTGATATAAAATTATTTTTATTATTACTAATATTTAAAGGTGGAGATAAACGCATGAATAAAGTATCTATAGTTACAACATTGATGAGAGTGGTGCTTGGTATCGTATTTCTCGTCCATGGCATCAGCAAGCTTCAAATGGGATTAGGGAATGTGGAGGCTTGGTTTAGTTCCATCGGGATCCCAGGATTTATGGCGTATGGAGCGGCTATGTTAGAACTGGCTGGCGGCGTTCTTCTTATTATTGGATTGGGTACAAGGATTGTATCCCTGCTGTTTGCGCTGATGATGGTGGGTGCGGTTGTTACGGTCAAATGGCCTGCTGGATTGATGGGGTCCGATCAAATGCCTGGTTATGAGCTTGAATTGGGATTGTTCATGATTGCCTTGTATTTGTCTGTATCTGAGGCTCATGCATGGTCAATCGACGGAGTAATCGCAAAGAAACGCGCAGCTTCCATCAAGAGCTAAAGTAAAAGAGGTATTTCAATATTAAATCAAGGAGTGAATCGTGAGATGCTTCCTTCTTATTTCATTGCACATGGTGCGCCTTCACTTGTCTTGGAGGAGCATGCTTATACCAAGATGCTCAAGCAGCTTGCACACCAGCTTCCCAAGCCGAAAGCCATCGTCATTTTTTCTGCGCATTGGGAAGAATCGATTCCATCCATCAGTGTAGTTCGTGAAAATGATCAACATAGCACGATATATGATTTTGGCGGATTTCAGGAAGAGCTGTATAAGATCACGTACCCAGCACCGGGCAACCGTTCGTTAAGCGAGCATATCCAATCGTTGTTTTCGAAGCAGGCAATAGCAAGCAGGCTGGATGAAGAAAGAGGACTTGATCATGGAGCATGGGCTGTCCTGAAGCTGGTCTACCCGGATGCGGATATTCCGGTAGTCGCGCTGTCTGTGAATCGCCACTTGACCAATGAACAGCAATATCACATCGGCAAAGCGTTATCCGAGCTGCGAGAGCAAGACGTGCTCGTAATCGGCAGCGGGGGAACGGTTCACAATCTGGGTCGTGTGAATTGGCGCTCCGACCGTGTAGATGAATGGGCGGAGGCCTTCGATCAGTGGATCGAGCAGAAGCTTGAGACATGGGATATTGATGCCTTGATGAACTATAGGGAGCTCGCTCCTCATGCTAATGAGGCTGTGCCAACGAGCGAACACTTCATCCCGCTGCTGATTGCCATGGGGAGCGGTGATGCGAATCGAAGTGCCAAGCTTCTTCACCGCAGCTATCAATATGGCAATCTAAGCCTAAGCTGCTGGCAGTTTGATTAAGGAATGGATCATGAGTATATGGAGTCTGCAGCAGTTAAATAATCTTGGATGATCGATTTGGATTAGATTCGATTCGTCCATGGAAAAAGAACTGTTATGTTATAAGTAAGAAACCGGTCACTCCAGTAGGAATAGAGTGACCGGTTTTTTTAGTTCAAAGATACGTCATGGGTTCCCATAGAGATGTCGTTATTGTCGGCTATTCTTCACGATTGCAATCAAGCTCCAAGGGCAAGAAGGCATACTTTCCATCCCGCAGGATCTCGCCATGGCGCACAGGGATGGGATGCTTGAAGAGCGGGCCGTCAAGAACGGTCGTATGGAATTCGCCGCCCTCACCGCAAGGATCAATGCCTCTCGCTTCAAGCTCCTCCACATATTCCAGCGTCAAGATGCGGCCAAGGTCCTCTTCATTCATGCCTAAGGATAGGTTAACCGTGACAATGGTGGTCACGAATCCAAGTTGGATGAATTCGAGCACAGCTTCCCGATGGCCCATATCCCACAGCGGCATCGCAAGGCCAAGCCCTGCATTTTTCGTCACCCGATCATGCCAGCAATGATGCTCCGGCACGTCCAGATCGCCAGTAACAAGGACCTCGGCTCCTTGGCTCTTTGCCTTTGCAAGCAAGGTCATGAAGTTTGCTTCATAGTCCTCCCAGCTGGTTGCAGCTGTAAAGACGGGCAGTCCAATCGACTCCGCCTGTGCGCGGATGAGCTCAGGAGGCATGCCGTGGGAGCGCGAACGCTTGCCTTCTTCCTCAAGCATCATAATAAGCCCGATGGGCTTGCCTACCTGCATCGCTTTGTACAGCGCCAGCGTGCTGTCTTTTCCTCCGCTATAAGAGGCGACAAATGAATGGCCGTAAGCCCCATTTTTCCAATCTGTCATTTAGGATTCACTCCGATCGATGTTATCTCGTCTATTATACTTCAACTGAATGGGTTGCAATGTAATTTGCTTTATATCCCTATCCTTAAGAGTAACAGAAAAACGATAGTTCCAGGCGTGATGCTGCCTCCTGAAACTATCGTCTTATCGTTTTCACATAGGGTTCACTTAGATATTTATCCCGTTATTGCAATAGAGCGCGAACGAGAGCCTCGCCGAATTCTGTGTTCCGGGAGGTTCCGCCTAGAGTAGAATACTCCATGACTCCGCTTGGGATGACGCTGCTCCCCATCGTTGAGCTGATGTATGATTGGGGAAAGCAGCGAATGGAGCAAATCAAAAAGGAGCTAGGGGCAGAGTAGTTCATTGGTTTATCTCATACATGTAAAGAAACGTTCACAGGAATAATATTACAATAATACTATAGCTGTGTTAGAATAATGACCATGGTCGAAATATGACCTTGGTCATTTTTGTTTGTGAGCGATAGAAATGCGTATAGAATCGAGAAAAAGGATCTCATAACTTGAATTGCTCGAACAAGGAGGCTATTAAGATGACGAAAGTAATCGTCCTTGGCGGAGGAATTGCTGGCTTGTCCACCGCGATTGCGCTTCAAAGGGAAGGGTTTGACGTGCACGTTTATGAGAAGACGAAGAGGCTAAAGCCAGTTGGGGCCGGCATCATGATTGCAGCCAATGCAACGCGAATATTCAACGAGTGGGGGCTGACGGAGCGATTAAGAGCAAAGGGCAACCACCTAGAGAAGCTCCTAATCCTCTCAGAAAAAGGCAAGATGCTGTCATCGATTAGTCCCAATCCTGTGCCGGAGCAGACGATTGCCATCCACCGTGCCGACCTCCATCAAGTCCTAATGGATGAACTCGGAACGACAAACGTCTCTCTTGGCAAGGGAGCCAATCATGTGCTTCAGGGACCAAAGCATGTGCGTGTTTCCTTTGATGATGGAACAGAAGCCGAAGGGGACTATGTGGTAGCTGCAGATGGGATCCATTCTGCCGTTCGTCGTCAGATTCTGCCTCAGGTCAAGAATCGCTACGCAGGATATACCTGCTGGCGCGGCGTCGCGCCATCCGCACGCTTACAACTTCGCAGTGAACTTCATGAAATATGGGGCCCGGAGGGGAGATTCGGATATTTGCCCATTTCCTCGGATCAGGTGTACTGGTATATTCTCATGAACACAAAGCCCGATAATCAAGCGCTTGGAGCACTGCGTATTGCAGATTTAGCAAAGCGATTTGAGCGGTATACGCCGATGGTACAGAATATTCTGCAGCTTGCAGATGAGGAGTCCTGTCTGCATCATGATATTTACGACATTCCGCTCTTGGATCGCTATTCCTTTGGCAGGATCGCCTTGGTTGGGGATGCAGCGCACGCTATGACTCCGAATCTTGGGCAGGGTGCCTGCCAAGGCATCGAGGATGCCTATGTGCTCGGCAAATGCTTAGGCAGCAATCTGGAATCCGGCCTACAGGACTATGAGAATATGCGGCTTCCGCGTGCGAATAAGATCAGCAAGATTGCTAGGCAAGTCGGCATCATGTCGCAGCTTGATTCGCGATTATGGTGCGCTGTTCGCAATGGGGTGATGAGAATAGCACCGCCACGACTTCTTCGAGGTCAGGCCCGATACATTTATGAGTATGCGTACTAGGAGTATGCGCTGAAATAAAAACCCCCTTGTGGTATCGTGAGCATCCTTGTCAAAGGCTCAACCGCAAGGGAGTATTGTGGGATCATGTTTACGCAGAGAACTGCTGACCCAGTGTGTTAGATAGCTCCTTAAGGCGGAGCAGCTCTTGATTGACTTGACCAGATGCCAGGCTCTGGGAGGCTGTTAGCTGGTTCAGCTCTTGAACAGATGCGACACTCTCCTGATTGACAGCAGAGATGTTGGTCATCTCGATGGCGATGCCTTGAGATTGCTCTTCGGTCTGCTTGACGGATTCGCTTAAGCCCTCAATAATGCCGATCATATTGTGGATGGCCTCGTTCATCTGCTTGAAGCTGGCGACAGAGTTGTGCGTCAGGTCCACCGTGACCGCAGTTGCTTGTGTTCCCTCTTCGATCTGGTGAACGGATGCTGTGCTCTCCTCTTGAATGTGTAGGAGAATGCTGTGGATCTCGTCTGTTGCCTTCGTGCTACGCTCAGCAAGCTTGCGAATCTCTCCTGCCACAACAGCAAAGCCTCTGCCGAATTCTCCTGCTCGAGAGGCCTCAATAGAGGCGTTCAAGGCCAGCAGATTCGTTTGGCTTGCGACTTCCTGAATGGTAGACATGATGCTCTCCACCTGCTGTGCGGATTGGTTCAGGGTTTGCATCGTATGAGCGGTCTTTCCGATGGATTCCGACACAATCAAGACCTGCTGCAGCAAGGATTCAATCTGCTCTTGGTTGTGCAGCACGATCTCCTCCGTATGGGTAGCCGTATGGTTGAGCGTAGAGAAGGATTCCGAGTTATGCTGAATCATCTGATTAATATGCTGTAGATTCTTCTCCATGTTGCTTAGTGAACGGCTCTGCACCTCTAGGCCTTGGGATACTTGTTCGAAGGAGCCGATCATCTTCGTGTTCGCTTCGATGCTCTGCTCTGATTTGTCAGCAACCACTTGAGAGGTCTGCTCCAAATCACTGGACAACTGCTTGACGGTCTTCAGCAAAGAAACAACTTCCTGCTGCTTGTGAAGCTTCTCTGCTTCAAGCGCGTTAGTAATCTTGGCCTTGGAATGAATCTGCAGGCTGGTCGCTCCCGAGGTCAAGATCAGAAAGACAGCATGAATCACAAGCATCAGGAAGGAATAGGATGCGGCACCGAAGACGAGCTCTGTTAGGAAAAAGAATCCGAGAATATGCTGCAGGGCGAATAAGACAGTCATGATTGCAATCAGCTTCATATTTTCATAGTAGGCAACAATGGCCAGCACCATAAAAATGGAGAAATGAAACTCTACCGTGCCTCCCCCGCCTGAGATGATGGACATGCTGGCAAAGGTAAGTGTAAGCGTATTAAGCAAAGGGACAAGCTTGTGGTCATGTTGCTTTTGATAACAGAAGAAAGCAGCTGCCAACAGAATAATGGGAATCACAAACAGAATGTTCAGCGTAACGGCATAACGGTCGGCAATTGTGGGGTCGGCTGCAGCATGGCCCATCATAAGGCTGTGTCCCATAATATGATATAAGCGGTGAAGAATATGTACGATCAGACTAAGCACGATCGTGCCGAGGGACATCGAAAGCATCAGCTTGTTTTTCTTGTTGATCATGGTTTTTTTACCCTCTCTATAGATGATAGATACGACTAAGATACAAGCAATAAAAGGTGATTTTGATTAGGAATTATAGGGGATGGAATCATGAAAGACAATGCTTTTTAGACGATTGTCAGATATAAGCCTTTTATTGGATCATAATGGAGGAAAACTCAATCCAGAAAAGGAATTATAGGGATGTAATGTGTTCAGAGACAGGTAAGCTTGTAGAGGCAATAGGAGAATTATAATGTGCATAGAGCTAGGTCTTATCCTAGCTCTATGTGCTTTATTACAAGAAGGTAATTCGATTCGTCATGAATCGATTATCTGTAGGCATTCAAAAACTGAATCACGGCTTTAAAGGTTTGCTGAGCAGCAGGTGTGTTCATAAGGAACTGGTATTCATGACCTAATTCTCCGGCGCTTTTATCATAAAATATACTTTTGACGGGTACTCCGTGATTCGTCAGAGCCACGGCCAGATCCTTGCCATGCTCCTCGAAGGAGCCTACATTTCCATCGGTTATGAAGGTAGGGGGATAGCGGCCAGAAACGTGGTCAATGATAGAAGCGAGCTGCGTTTCAGGCTGATTCTCCCAATCCTTCGTTCCAATGTAAGCCCAGCCGATTCTGCGCATTAGGAATTTCAACGTGTCGTTGCCCTCTATAGAGGCAAGCTTGGATAACTCATAGGGTCCGCAAAACAAAAGAGTCCCCTTGATTGTTTCTCGATCTACGACAGGGGCTATGCCTACTTGTGACGCATAGTCAGAATCGGATTGAATGTTCACAAATTGACCGGCCAATTGGGCGCCTGCGGAATCTCCGGCGATATAGATGCGATCGAGATTCAGGCCGTACTTATCGGCATTATTCTTCATATAGGTATATGCCTCGCTTACTTGGACAAGCGGCGTAGGATATTGACCCTTGGGTGCTAGAGCGTAGTTGATATTGATTACAGCGTATCCATTTGCAGCTAATTGAACCGCATATTGAGTAATATCCGATTTATCTCCACCTACGAAAGCACCGCCATGAATCCAAAATATGACGGGTGTCTGGTTTGTGGTTTGTTTTGGATAAATAATATCCAGCTCTCCGTCTGGATAACGGGAATGGTAGTCAACATTCTCTATCGTTGATGTCTGCTGAAGCAACTCAATATAATTGTCGGGCGCTACGCTCATCCCGCCCTCAAAGGCTTTGTTTACAATCCAAGCAGTAGGGACAGGCGAGAAAAAGAAATAAGCGGTCCCTGAGATGATGAGAATAAAAATGATAAGAAGGGATCGAAGGATCCACTTTCGGATGAGCTTTTCTTTTTTCCTTGTTATCGTCATAAGCATCTCCATGTTCTGAAAGTAGTGAATGATGAACCAGCCGCCTTGAAAAAACGGCATGATCATTGCGTCTATTTGTTAGTTATAGATTGACCGATTTCGTCCCAAACATTCCTCCTCTAGCTTGCAGTCAAGCTCGACTATCCTTTTCATGACAGGGTACACTAAATGATGATGAATGGAGCTTGTGATAGCAGCTCGTTATGGTGCTATTATAATTCGAGGAGATGCTTAATTTCGATTCGATAAGTACCGCTTATACAGAACATTTTGACATGACGAGAGGCTTTAGCAAGCAAGGGGGAGAATGTATGAAGCAGCTGCTAAACAAAAATGCAAGACGGCAGTTAAACTTGTTAGAGTGTCTTTATCGAAAGGATTCATGGGTGGCTATTCATAAGATGGCAGCGGAGCTTGAATGCACGGAAAAGACGTTAAGGCATGATATCTCATATATTAATGAAGTGTTTCAGCCCTTTGAGATTGAGACATCCAAGCGCAAGGGGTTGCGGCTAGTCTATCCGCCTAACTATTCCTTTGATTTTATCTTTCGAACGGTGCTCGCATCTAGTTTGGAATTCAAAATGCTGGAGTGCATTTTTTTGAATGAACAATATAGTGTCGATGATCTGGCGGAACTATTGTTTGTGAGTCCGTCGACGCTAAGAAGACTAATCACCAAGGTCAATCAAAGGCTTAGCGGCATGGATATTCAAATAACGATTAATCCTTGTCGCATGATTGGCAATGAGGCTCACATTCGAATACTATTGATTCAATTTTTCTCTAAGAAACACTTGTATGGGGACTATCCTTTTTCATCTGAGGAACAAGAATTTGCCAGACAGCTTCTGGCTGAATTTACGGCCGAGAATGAAATTGACAGCAGTTTTTTCCATCAAAAATTTCTAGAAATTACGATCCTGCTATGTCTCATTCGAATGCGTAATGGTCATGTTCGCCCAGTGGATGAGTCGTTCCCAACCGATATCAGCACAGCTTTCTTGGACAATTCAGAGATGGCATCAGCGTGCTCGCAGTTGTTTGGCATATCTTTGAATGAATCTGAGCTGCAGCAGTTGTTCTTTATGTTTCTACGCCCTGAGGCTGCGCGCTCGGAGAAGCATCTGATGGAGCTTGTGCGTCGAAAGCAGTGCAATGCTCATCACAGGGTTTATCAGATTGAGGGATTCTTGGACCGACTTTCAGAGCGATTAGGAATTCCCATACCCAATAAGCGCACGCTCTTACTGAAGCTGTACAATGTACAGACACTGTTTGAATATGATAAAAAGTATGATCTAGAAGCAGACAGCGAGTTTTTCTATGAGCATGCCGTGAAGACCTTTCCTTATTTTGTTGAGGCAGTCAAAGAAGTGTTGAAGGAACATCCTTTCAGCCCCGCTGTGATACATGAAGGCCATTGCTTGGAGATGACAGTACAAGCATTGCTGATGTATTGGACGGGCCTGACAGATGCGCTTGGCAAGCACACGGATTCACTATGTGTAGGGCTTATATTGGATTGGAATGAGGCTCATGCGAGGCTGATTAAGGATTTGCTTTCGTTTCAATTTCGCAACCTTGTATCGATACATGTGATACGAGACAGCAATTGGCGAGGCGCGCTTGGACTTAAGTCTTATCAACTCGTGATTACGAATCTTTCCGAACTTCCTTGGGATGATTGCCCGGTTATCTGTATCAATTCGATCCCTAGCGCTACGGACTGGAATCACTTGAAGGAAGCCATCGAAGAAATCATGCATCATCGCCTGCTGCTTAGGCCTTTTACATAGTGCCATGAACGTCAGGCAAGTAGGGGGCTGCCTATGGGCATAACGGATTTGTGAATATTCAAATATTATGATATTATACATCACTGTAAGCGAACTCATGCTGTACCCAATAATAAAGTAGAGGAATGACAAGATGACTCAATTGCCAAATTGCCCAAAATGTAACTCCGAATATACCTATGAGGATGGAAATCTCCTCATCTGTCCGGAATGTGCACATGAATGGACATTGGACGCAGCGAATGAAGACCATGAGGATACAAAGGTTGTAAAGGATGCCAATGGCAATATCCTGAGCGACGGTGATACGGTTACAGTAATTAAGGACCTGAAAGTGAAAGGCAGCTCCTCCGTCGTAAAGATTGGCACGAAGGTTAAAAATATTCGTCTCGTAGACGGAGATCATGATATTGACTGCAAAATCGACGGATTTGGCGCGATGAAACTGAAAAGTGAATTTGTTAAAAAAGTATAGATGCAAGAAAAAGAGCTAGGCGCAATGCCTAGCTTTTTTTGTATATTCAGCTTTATTCGTAAATGATTCATTCTCTTAGCGAGGTTGAAATGAAGCAGCCAAGCATTGGCGTCAGAGAGTCGTGACCTTGTGCGGCTTGCTGTAGTGGCTTGTCCCGCCTCCGCCTACCAAGACTTGTCCACCCTTAGGAAATTCTAATAGCTTGGTTGACCCGTCAGCAAGCAGCACTTCTACTTTGGCTCGATTGGCTGTCGCAGTATAGATGACGTAGCCGCTCCTTGAAATGCAAGTCTTCCAGTGCCGATCAAACTCTGATCGAAGCACGCGGCTCGAATATACTTGATTCTCGATTTCTGATGAATTCATCGCTCTCCCTCCATTCCATTCCTGAACTTATAGGCTCGGAAGCTTGAACACTCCCTCATTTATGTTATGTCCGTGATGCCAAGTTGCTTGGATACGTGGCAGGATAAGCTTCATAATTAGAAGATATGCTGATGCAGCACTGCAGTAGGCTGTAAGGAGGATTGTCTATCATCTCTTAAGCGCCGATCCATTGACGATGATCGGACAGGAGCATTATAGTGGAAATAGTTCATAAATGAACACTTTATTTTTGAAATAGATGGGGTGCTGCACAATGGTGGATGAGCAATGGAAGCTGGCTGGCGAGGTGCTGCAATCGTATTGGAACATCAATCGTGCGACAGTGAAGCTGTCTCAGCAGAACGCAGCATCGCTCGGGATTACGCTGCAGCAGATAGGGGTACTGAATACATTAGTTGCCAAGCCTTATATTACCTTGACGGAGCTGACGGAGAGCTTGATGTCTTCCAAGAGCACGATGAGTGTCACAATTGAATCCTTGGTGCAGGCTGGGCTTGTGGATCGACAGGTGTCTGTGCATAATCGCCGAGAAGTTCGCCTCTCCGTTACAGAAGATGGAAGATCAGTAAGCAGGAAATCAATCGAGAATGCGAACGCCTATCGTGCGATGTCTCTTGTGCTGGATGAACTAGAGCCAGAAGAGATCCAAACGCTGCTAAAGATGAACCAGCACATTCTAGCGAAGCTTGAGGCTTCACAGATCGAGCCGAAGTAGTCCGGCTGTATTTTTACGAGACAAGCTCTTATCCAAATCCTGACTTTAGTTGACAGCCCTATTTCGATTCTGCCATAATGATAACAACTTAATAGGATACCTTTAATTCAGTCCCGTGAGGCTGACAAGGACAGCGGAAGCATGATCATTGGTAGGGGTACGTGTGCGCACGTATAAGCCCTATTGTTTTATTATGGTCTTAATTAGGCTTATTGTCAGGATACCGGGCAATAAGCCTTTTTTATTGCCCGCTGACCGTAAGCCGACCACTACCGTATGTTCCATCTGTTTGAGCAGAAGCAAACATGCATGCAGCGATATGATGCATGTTGTGACAGTTCAACTGGTACCTATGACATCATTGATCATCAGGGGGATGGATATGGAAAAAGTAGATATGGAATTCTCGCTACAAGCTGTACCACAAAGCTATCGCAATGGTTTTTGGAGGATCTTAGCTGTTATGCTTGGTTTTACGTTCTTCTCAGCCAGCATGTGGTCAGGCGGGGCATTAGGCAACGGCTTATCTTTTGCCTCGTTCATTGGCATTGTGCTTGCAGGCAACCTTATTCTAGGTGTCTACACAGGCGCACTGGCGCATATCGCAGCCAAGACAGGGCTGTCGACTCATCTGCTTACGAAGTATGCCTTTGGGGTGAAGGGCTCTTATCTCTCATCAGCCCTGCTTGGCTTTACACAAGTAGGCTGGTTTGGCGTCGGAGTAGCGATGTTTGCTGTGCCTGTTCAGAAGGCGACAGGCATGAATGTATACATTCTTATTGCCATTGCCGGCATCTTGATGACGATTACGGCGATTTACGGTATTAAAGCACTCGCGATCTTAGGCATTATCGCGGTTCCTTCCATCGCGGTGCTCGGCAGCTACTCGGTATTCGAAGCGACGTCTACGGCTGGCGGATTACAGGGCTTGATGAGCTATCAGCCGACAGAAGCAATGGGACTTGCTGCGGCTCTAACCATTTGCATCGGCTCCTTTATCAGCGGAGGCACACTGACACCTGACTTTGCGCGGTTTGCGAAGTCAAGCCGTTCAGCGGTTACGGCAACGGTAATCGCCTTTTTCCTAGGCAACTCGCTTATGTTTCTATTCGGGGCAGTAGGGGCGATTGTCTACGGACAGGCTGACATTTCAGATGTGATGTTTATGCAGGGACTGATCATACCTGCTATTATAGTGCTAGGATTAAATATTTGGACAACGAACGAGAACGCTTTGTACGCATCAAGCTTGGGATTTGCGAATATTACGAAGCTGCCCAAAAATAAAATTGTCATCTTCAACGGACTGGTCGGTACGATCGCCGCCATGTGGCTCTACAACAACTTTGTTGGCTTCTTGACGGTTCTCGGTTCCATTCTGCCATCGATTGGCTCAATTTTGCTTGCTGATTTCTTTATTCTCAATCGAGGGTCGTACAAGAACTATACGGAGATGAGCTTCAAGTCCGTGAATTGGATTGCGATTGCAGCTTGGATTGGCGGCATTCTTATTGCCAACTATGTGCCGGGCATTCCGCCCGTAAATGGCCTGATCGGTACGGCTGTGCTCTATGTAATTGGCATGAAGGTATTCCCAACCAAATAAGCTGTGACAACATCAATGAAGGGGGATTCATCTGTGATTATTCAACAAGCGAAGCTTAGAGGCCGCGAAGGCCTATGGAATATTGAAGTGGCGGATGGCGTATTCAAGACGATAACGGATCAGCCGATCCATACTGAAGGGCATGAGATCGTGGATGTGAATGGCTGCTTGGTGCTGGCGCCGTTTATTGAACCGCATATTCATCTGGATACAACCTTGACAGCAGGCGAACCGGAATGGAACAAGAGCGGAACGCTGTTTGAGGGCATTCAGCGCTGGTCCCAGCGCAAGGAAACGCTGTCCATTGAAGATGTGAAGACAAGAGCGAAGACTGCGCTGACCTGGCAGATTGCCCAAGGCATTCAGCATGTAAGAACCCATGTCGATGTAACGGACCCCACTCTCACTGCATTGAAGGCGATGCTTGAGGTGAAGGAAGAGATAGCGCCTTATGTGGATCTTCAGCTGGTCGCGTTCCCTCAAGAAGGGATACTCTCCTATCCGAATGGAATAGAGCTTCTTGAAGAGGCGATGAAGATGGGAGCAGACGTGGTTGGCGGCATCCCGCACTTTGAGTTCACGCGCGAATATGGCGTTGAATCCATGAAGGTCGTCTTCGACCTGGCGGAAAAATATGATCGTCTCGTCGACATCCACTGCGATGAGATTGATGATGAACAGTCCAGATTCGTAGAAGTGGTTGCGAAGGAAGCCTATGAGCGCGGAATTGGCGCGCGGACGACCGCGAGCCACACAACCGCGATGGGGTCCTATAATGACGCCTATGCGTACAAGCTGTTCCGTCTATTGAAGATGTCGGGCATTAACTTCGTGTCCAACCCGCTGGTCAATATTCATTTGCAAGGCCGCTTTGATACGTATCCGAAGCGTAGAGGCTTGACGCGTGTGAAGGAGCTGCAAGAAGCAGGCTTGAATGTATGCTTCGGCCATGATGATATCTTCGATCCATGGTACCCGCTTGGCACAGGCAATATGCTGCAGGTGCTTCATATGGGCATCCATGCTTCGCAGTTGATGGGCTATGATCAGATCGTGAATAGTATCGACCTGATTACGAAGAACAGTGCAACGACGCTTCAGATCGAAGACAAATACGGCATAGAAGCGGGCAAGCCGGCGAACTTCATCGTATTGAACGCGGAAAATGAGTATGAAGCGATTCGCAAGCAAGCGGCGGTACGCTACTCCTTCCGTCATGGCAAGGTCATTGCCGAGACAAAGCCAAGCGAGTCATGCGTGATGATGAATGGAGAGAAAGCGCCCGTTACGTTTCAAAAATAAACATTAGCTTCTTGGAACACGAAGATAATCGTCTTCTTGTCCTGTCGGATTAGGCAGGTCAGGGGGACGATTTTTTTGTGGGTTCGCTTGAGAAGTTTTCTTATAAGCAGGATCGATATTCCACACAACCTCCGTTGGGCTCGACCTAGCACTCGTGCAGGAAAGTAGGCTGTATGCCGTGAATAGTAATGGAATAACATGGAATGAAAAGGTGCTGAGGGGGAGCGTAATTGCGAACATATGCGTACTATCAATCGGTCTTTGAGCATGTGCCGAAGCCGTTTGCCTTTGTCGATCTAGACCTCTTAGATGACAATGCAAGAGCCATTGCCAGCATGGCTCAAGGGAAGAATATCCGCATAGCGAGCAAGTCCATACGCTGTGTCGAGATCCTGCGGCGACTGCTGAACAGTGATTCAGCCTATCAGGGCATCATGTGCTTCACTGCAGAGGAGGCGGCATTCTTGGCTGGGCAGGGCTTTGATGATCTCCTGCTAGGCTATCCGCAGTGGCAGCCTCAAGGTCTCAAGGCTGTGCTTGAGCTGATCGAAGCAGGGAAGAGCATTACCCTGATGGTGGACAGCATCGGGCATATCGAGCATCTGGAACGGCTTGCTGAAGGATGCAAGCGACCGATACCCGTGTGCATCGATATTGATATGTCAGTGCAGTATCCGGGACTGCGATTCGGAGTATGGCGTTCCCCGATAAGCTCATGGCATGCGGCAGAGCCGGTTGTGCAGCGCATTCAGGCCTCTTCATGGCTTCGGTTGGATGGCATGATGGGCTATGAGGCTCAAGTAGCGGGGGTAGGTGATCGTGCCGAGGGCTCCATAATGACATGGGCTAAGAATCAATTGATTCGCCGCTTAAAAAAACGCTCCATTCAGGAAGCGGCAAGAAGAAGAGAGGAGATTATTGAACATCTGAGAAAGCTTCATGCCCTGCCTCGGATCGTCAATGCAGGGGGAACGGGCAGCTTGGACAGCTCCTGCAAAGAGCCTTGGGTAACCGAGGTTACGGTGGGATCGGGCTTTTACTCGCCTGGTCTGTTTGATCATTATGCTTCCTTTCGGTATCAGCCTGCTGCAGCCTATGGCATTGAGATTGTAAGGCAGCCTCAGCCAGATATCATCACCTGTCTGGGAGGAGGATATCCTGCGTCAGGAGCTGGCGGTTCGGATAGGCTGCCGAAGCCTTACCTTCCTGAAGGGCTTAAGCTTCTCCCTTTAGAAGGGGCTGGAGAAGTACAGACACCGCTTCGATATACGGGAAATACCAAGCTGGTGGTTGGAGACACCGTGTTTTTTCGCCACGCTAAGGCTGGGGAATTATGTGAGCGCTTTCCTTTCTTGTATGCTGTCTCTAACGGACGCATTGTCGATCAATATGCAACCTATCGCGGAATGGGGGAATGTTTTTTATGAACAAGCAAGCAAAGACATGGTCCAATTGGTCAGGATCGGTGAAAGCACTGCCGAAGCAGTTTGTCGCTCCAAGCTCAATAGAGGACGTTGCTGCTGTCGTTCAGTTCTGCAGACGAGAAGGACGGAAGCTTAGAGTGGTCGGATCAGGACATTCCTTCACCGCGATCGCGGCATCAGATGATATGCTGATGTCGCTTGACGGGCTGCAGGGTATCGTAAGAGTGGATAAAGTGGCCAGGACAGCTACGGTATGGGCGGGAACGAAGCTTAGAGCGCTCGGCGAGGCCTTATTCTCTCATGGCTTGGGACAGGAGAATCTGGGGGATATCGATGTACAGTCCATCGCAGGGGCGATCAGTACGGGCACGCATGGAACGGGTGTAAGCTTTGGCAATATTTCCACTCAGGTCATCGGACTCACGGTCGTGACGGGAAGAGGAGAGGTCGTGGACTGTACGGCGGAGTCCCATCCAGAATGGTTCAAGGCTATGCAGATTTCTCTAGGCCTGCTTGGGGTTATTGTGCAGGTAACGCTCCGGCTCAACGAGGCGTATAAGCTGGAGTACGAGAGCCGTCGGCTGCCGCTTGCGGATTGTTTGCCGGCGCTGCCGCGCATGGCAGAGGAGAATCGCCACTTTGAATTTTTCTGGTTCCCCTATGCGGAGCCCTGCCAGATCAAGATTATGAATATGACCGATAAAGCGCCGACGAGTCGAAAAGTGAAGGATTACTTTGGTGAAGTGATTATGGAGAACGCCTTCTTTGGACTGTTGTCCAAGACGTGCCAATGGCTTCCGCGCACAAGTCGAGCCATTAGCCGCCTATCGGCTTCACAGGTGCCCGTAGGGCAGAAGGTTGAGTACAGCCATCGCTTATTCGCCACGAAGCGGCTCGTTCGCTTCCATGAGATGGAGTACAATGTGCCGGCTGAGGCCATGGCAGATGTTATTGACGAGATGAGAGGGGCCTTGCAGAAGGAGCGCTATCATGTGCATTTTCCTGTGGAATGCCGCTATGCGAAAGCGGATGATATTTGGCTTAGCCCTGCGTATGGACGCGATTCGGCCTATATCGCGGTGCATATGTATCGCGGGATGCCCTACAAGGAGTACTTTGCTGCGATGGAGGCCATTTCCCTTCGATATGAAGGAAGGCCGCATTGGGGTAAGATGCACACGCTTCAAGGAGAGGCGCTGACGTCACGTTATCCGAAGTGGGATGCTTTTCAAGAGGTGAGGAGGATGCTTGACCCGGACCGTATTTTTGACAATGAATATATGGCACGTTTACTCCCGTAACGAAGCAGGGGTTGCTGCACAAGCAGGCTGAGAAGAATCAGTTCTTGTCTATACTAGAGAGGTACGGGAATATCGCAATCGAAAGTGTTTAAGAGAGTACAACGATGGCTACCATGAAAAATGGATGACGAATGACAAGTAGGAGTTGATTAAGGCTGTGAAGTGGCAGGAGAGTCTAGACATAGAGGCTAATATTGAGACAATATGGCGATTATTTGGATGGGATCAACAGCAGCGCATCATGCCTCAAGTAGTTGAGAATAAGCTCATTGAAGAGAAGGCAGGAGGCGTTGGCACGAGAGTTCAACAAAAATATCAGGAAGGAAAGCGGATCGAAACCTACATTGTAGAAGTGTTGGAGCATGAGGATACGAACGAGAAGAAGCACCTGAAAATTGAGTTCGAGTTGGCAAAAATGTTTAGGATTCACGCCGTTTTTACACTATATAAGTTGGATGAACGGCTAACTCGATTTGAGTACGGAGGGACTAATGAAGGGCTGAACTTCATTGGAAAGCTAATGATGAAGCTAGGTAGTTCGAAGAGGAATCAGCAAGTGGTGGACGACTTTATGAATCGGGTTAGACAAGAAGCGCTGAAGGATGAACTTCAAGCTGTATAATGGATCCTGCAAACGTTAATGAAGTCGAAGCCATTCGAAAAAGTACTTAAGGCTTTAATAGCGCATCAGCGCATAAAAGTTCAAAGTGGTACTGTACCCCTCTAGCACTTAGAAATAGAAAGTGTGAGCAGCCTTGTGTCCAATCGCCAGGGCTGTTCCATGTGTTCCATCCTAGTGTTCAGCCTTCTTCTTTGCGGCCTCTCCCTCTTTTTTCTGCTCGAACAGACAATTTTTGCGCCGTGAATCTGTCCAATCTCATTACCTATAACAATATTTGTTGAAAAAAAACTCTCTAACGTTTTATAATGAAGGTGTAATTCTCCAAAATAAAGCAAGCATTTTGCCTATTGTATCGTGTAGAAATGAGGGATGAGAATGGCAAGAGTTGGATCGAAGCTCCAATCATCAAATTCGCTATTGATGATATCTAGCATATATACGTCTTTAACCAAGACGGAGAAGAAAGTTGCCGACTATGTGAAAGAGAACCCTGAAGATACGGTGCTGGCTACGGTGACGGATCTCGCGGAGAAGGCAGGCGTCGGAGAGACTTCGGTCATCCGCTTCTGTCGAAAGCTTGGCTTTAGGGGCTTCCACGAATTCAAGCTGTCTGTAGCGCAGGATCTGGTTGATCGGCCGCCGTCTGTGATGAGCACTGAGATTCACGAAGAAGATGATATGTATACCGTGGCGCGCAAGCTGACGCTGCAGCATGAGATTCTGCTTAAGAATACGCTTGATCTCGTCAATGTGGAGCATCTAAGCAAGGCCGTGGATCAACTGCTTGCGGCTAGAAAAATCATTATTTATGGTGTCGGCTCATCCGGAATAACGGCGCTTGATCTTCATTATCAGCTCATGCGGCTTGGCATGAATGTTGAGGCCCATCGGGATTCGCATATTATTGCAATGACGGCATCTCTGCTGAAGGAAGGGGATCTGGTGTTTGCGATCTCTACTTCTGGCAGCACGCGCGATATTGTCGATCCGGTGAAGGAAGCAAAGAAGAACGGTGCGCAAGTGATCTGTCTCACGGGACATCTGCGATCTCCAATTGCTTCTTATGCAGATACGGTGCTGTTAGTATCTGCGCGCGAAAGGCCGACAGAGGGTGGAGCTTTGTCCACGAAGTTTATTCAGACGTACATGCTGAACATGCTGACAACCATCTTATCGATGAAGAAGGCGGATGCCGATCTAGCGCTTAATGCGACAGCGATCTCCGTAGCTGACAAGCTGTATTAAGACACGCGCGGGGACACCCGCTGGGGAAGGAACCGCTGCGCTTCAGGACAGCCAAGCACAGCGTATAGCGGAATCGCAGGACCTAGCTGAAGGGAGAGCAGTCATTCATGACCTATGCGATTGGTGTGGATATAGGCGGAACGAAAGTGCAGTTTGCGATAATTAATAGACAGGGGAGCATTGTGAAGCGGCATTTGGTTCCTACGGAGGCAGACAAGGGGCCAGAACAGCTTCTGGAGAAGGTGGAAGCGGGGATAGACCGCATGATCGCCGCAATTGGACAATCAGAGCATATCGAAGGGATCGGCATTGGCAGCGCGGGGCAGATCCGTTATTCCGATGGCTCGGTATGGTATGCGGGCGAGACGCTTCCGGGTTGGAGCGGAACGCCAATTAAAGAGCGGATAGCTGAGCGCTTCCCTTACCCTGTAACCGTCGATAATGACGTGAATGTCATTGCGATAGCGGAGAAGCGGTATGGCGCTGCGCAGCAGATGGAGCACTTTGTGTGCCTGGCGCTCGGGACAGGCATAGGCGGCGCGGTTATGGCGGCGGGACAGCTTGAGCGAGGAGTATTCGGCGGTGCAGGGGAGCTTGGACATGTCTCGGTGGACATGAATGGCCCGGCATGTGATTGCGGCAATCAAGGCTGCATTGAGCAGTATGCCTCCGGGACAGGCATCGCGAGAATCGGGCGTGAAGTGATTCAGCAGGCAGCGGCTCCTATCGCTTGGGAGCCTAATGCCAAGGCGATTATTGCGGCTTGGCTTCAAGGCGATGCGGCCGCCACCCAGGTGATGGAGCTTGTCATCCAAGCATTGGGCACGGCTATCGCAGGCTATATTCACAGCTTCAATCCTGAAGGGATATTGATCGGCGGCAGTGTATCCCAAGCAGGGGAGCGCTTCTTCGAGGCGCTCGATCAGGAGGTTACAGCACGCACCTCTCCTGTTATGCGAGCTGCATGCCGGATTGTGCCTGCGCTGCTGGGGCCTGATGCGGGTGTCATTGGAGCCGCGGCACAGGTGTGGCATCATCCATCTTGGAAATAATCAATTGTAAACCTCAAAGCGCACAAGAGAAGGAATGGGAGGAGCAACCAAGAGAGCAATAGGGAAGCAACAGGTGAGCAACAAGATGAAGCACGGAGGGCTGCGTGATGCAGCCCTATTTGTGCTGTCTTGTTGTGCTTTCTTGTTTCTCGTAATGACCGTTAGCGTAGAATTTTTTTCTAAAGATCAACTCAGGGCTTGATTTCTTTTTTGATAGTGAAGAGATCAAATGAAATGAAAATAATGGAGTTTTTCTCCAAAATAACGCTATCCAAGGATTGACAAAGAAATAATTATCCATTAGATTTTTATTAGGAGGATTAATTCTCCAAAATAAATCATAGCTTAGATTAACAATCATGCAGGAGGGTGAGTCATTTGAACAAGAGCAACAAACGAGCGCTGCCAGTATTGCTTATACTTACCGTAATCCTCACAACAGTATTAAGCGCATGTTCGACAGGGGGCAAGGCTTCAAGCGGTACAGAGGACGGCAAGGTCGAGATTCAATTTTGGAATTCCTTTGCAGGGGACTCCAGCAAGCCGTTAGAGGCTGCTATAGCGAAGTACAACGAGAGTCAGGATAAGATCTTCGTGAAGGTGCTTAGCAATCAAGATCCGCAAAAACAATTGACAGCGATTTCAGGAGGCAATCCGCCGGATCTTGTACTGACGCAGTGGAACAACATTGGACCATGGTCAGCTGCTGGGGCGGTGAAGCCGCTGAAGGAGTTTATTGACAAGGACGGATTTGACACCGCTCAGATTATCCCTGCGGCACTTGACCGTATGAAGGTGAAGGATGACATCTATGGCTTCCCGATCTCCATGAGCATGGCGAACAAATTGTTCTACAACAAACAGGCATTGGAAGCTGCAGGCTTAACAGCTCCGCCAGAAACGCTTGAGCAGATGATGGATTATGCGAAGAAGCTCACCATTAAGGATGACAAGGGCAATATTACTCAAATGGGCTTTATTCCCGATTATCCGTGGATTGATAACGTATTCTGGCCGATTATCTTCAACGGCTCCTGGGATGATGGCAATGGCAAGCTTACAGCCAATCAGCCAGCCAACGTGAAGTCAATCGAGTATCAAGCAAGATTCTATCAAGAATTTGGTCAGGAAGGCATTGATAAGTTCAAGTCCGGCATGGGCAAAATGGAGACCCCGCAGGACCCGATTCTGACCGGCAAGCTTGGGATGATGATCGGCTGGGAGAACTGGTATGTAGATAATCGGGGAGAAGGCAAGGAGATTGGAGTAGCCCCATTCCCTTATCCAGAGGCTCAGCCTGAGCTGAAGAATGCGGGTATGGTAAGCCCAATTGCGATGTTCATTCCTGCCAAGGCGAAGTATCAGGACGAGGCTTGGGAAGTGATGAAGTATCTCTTAAGCGAAGATGTACAGATCGATTACAGCATTGAATATGGTTCTATTCCTGTACTGCTTAAGGCGCTTGATAATCCTAAGCTGACGGAGAATGAGAAGACGAAGCCGCTGTGGGATTATTATGAAAGTGCTAAGAGCCCGAATTTGAAAGGGTTTCCAAACAGCATCTACATCAACGAATATTTGCAGGCTTTGAATGAAGAGACCGAAAAGGCATTGAAAGGCCAGCAGTCCGCGCAGCAGGCGATGGATATCGTGGTAGAGAAGATGCAGCCGGTTGCAGATAAAAATAAATAATAGGAACAGCAGGTGCAGGGAATGAACTCCCTGCCCTGCTTGTATCTCTCTTGTGAGGTGAGAAGGGTTGTCTTCATTACAAGCGAACACAGGCATCAAGAGTAGAGAGAGAAAGCGGCTCTTAATCGGACTCTTGTTTATCAGCCCTTGGATATTTGGCTTTCTCGTATTTCAGCTGTACCCCATCATCATGTCTCTCTATTACAGCTTCACGGAATATAACTTGTTCAATGCCCCAGAATGGGTAGGGCTGTCCAATTATATGGAGATGACGAAGGACGCCAAGATGTATCAATCGCTTTATAATACGATTTTCATTACGATATTTGGCTTCTTTCCTCAGCTCATATATGCACTCGGTATTGCACTCTTGCTTAATCAGAGTGTTAAGGGCCTTTCCATTTACCGCACCATATACTTTTTACCGACGCTTGTACCGGCAGTAGCCAGCTCCTTGCTGTGGATGTGGCTGCTCAATGCACAGTATGGCCTCATTAACCAGGCGCTTGGCGCAATCGGGCTGCCTGAGCCGAATTGGCTTCTAGACGCCAATTGGACGAAGCCATCGCTGATCTTCATGGGCTTCTGGGGAACCGGAACGACGACGATTATGTATTTGGCTGCGCTGCAGGAGGTACCGAAGATGTATTATGAGGCTGCCTCCATTGATGGTGCAAGCAGATGGCGCAAGTTCTGGCATATTACGCTGCCAGCCATCTCGCCAATGACCTTTTTCCTGATCATAATGGGCCTGATTGGGTCCTTTCAATATTTCTCGCAAGGGTATGTATTCGCTGATTCCAGCGGCCAGGCGATCGGCGGTCCAAGCAACTCCATTCTGTTCTACGCGATCTATCTGTTCCAGAATGCATTTGTCTTCTTGAAGATGGGCTATGCTTCAGCAATGGCATGGCTGCTGTTCGTCGTTGTGTTGATTCTCACACTCGTTGTATTCCGCAGCTCTGGCAAATGGGTGTTCTACGGGGGGGATAAATAATGGACCAGCGCTCCTTAGGCAAAAGAATTGCCCCGCACCTTATCCTGATCCTGTTTGGACTAATGTTCCTGGCTCCATTTGCCTGGCTGCTGTTAACGACATTCAAGTCGGAGGAAGAGATCTTTGTCATTCCCGTGCAGTGGTTCCCTTCAGAGCTGATATGGGATAACTACTTGAATGCAGTCAGCATGATTCCGTTTGTCCAATACACAATGAACACGGTTATTATTGCCCTGCTCAGTGTAGCTGGTGTCGTGGTTATATCGCCACTGGTTGCTTATGGCTTCTCAAGAATTGACTTCAAGGGCCGTAACGTCTTGTTCATCTTCATGCTCAGCACCTTGATGCTGCCGATGCAGGTTACGATGATTCCACTCTATGTGATGTTCAACAACCTAGGCATGCTGGATTCTTATTGGCCGCTCGTGCTGAGTGCATGGTTTGGCACAGGGATTGCCTACAACGTATTTATGATTCGCCAGTTTTTCAATGGCATTCCCTATGAGCTTACTGAATCAGCGCGCATCGATGGAGCATCCGAATTCCGCATTTATTCTCAGATTGTTCTGCCGCTCGCCAAGCCGGCACTGCTAACGATCGGCTTGTTTACCTTCTTGAACGCTTGGAGCGACTTCCAAGGACCGCTCATTTACTTGAACAATCAGGATAGCTGGACGCTGTCGATCGGGCTGAAGCAGTTTATTCGTGAGAACAGCGTCGCTTGGGGACCTTTGATGGCTGCTGCGACTTTGTTCACTGTACCGATCATCCTGATGTATTTCTTCGTACAGAAGAAATTTATTGAAGGGATTTCGATCACAGGAATGAAATAACACTCTGATTGCCAAAAAGAAAGAAGATAGGAGTATTCATGATGAGACAGATGATTACAAGGAGAGGGCTGGTTGTTTCTTGTCAGGCCTATCAAGGCGAGCCGCTGTTTGGAGCAGACCATATGGCAGAAATGGCCTTAGCCGCTGAGCTCGGCGGAGCGATCGGCATACGGGCCAACGGGACAGCGGATATCGCTGCGATAAAACAAAAAGTGGATATTCCTGTGATTGGGCTTGTGAAGCAGCAGATTGGAAATGGTCCAGTCTACATTACCCCGACTCTGCAAACCGCCATAGCGGCTTATGAAGCTGGGGCGGATATCGTGGCCATTGACGGTACGGGGCGTGAGCGCCCAGATGGCAAGACGCTGCAGGAGGTCGTAGAGGCTCTGCATCATCGCAATATTGCGGTAATGGCAGACATTTCTACCGTAGAAGAGGGCTTGTATGCTGCTCAGCTTGGGGTTCAGTATATCTCAACAACGCTGTCAGGCTATACTCCTTACAGCCCGCAGTGTGTGGAGCCTGATATTGAGCTGGTCCGCAAGCTTGCTCAGAAGACCGCTATTCCCGTTGTTGCGGAAGGAAGATTCCGCAGATCTATGGATATGGTTGAGGCGCTTGAGGCGGGGGCGCAATTTGTCGTGGTAGGCAGCGCAATAACAAGGCCGCAGTTCCTGACGGAGCATTATTGGAAGGCCATGCAGGATACCGTGAAGCTCTAATTCTTTACTACCTATTTTTCTATGCAGGTATACAGCAAGTCACAATCCTTTTGCAAAGGGGGTGAGAGCCCTTCATTCTGACCCGGTGTTAACCGAGACTTACCATCTTTCATGGAACGAAAAAGATGATAGGAGTCGCTTTTAATGGAGTGAATAAAGGAGGAATATGATGTTGTTGTCGATGAAAAAATGGGTACCATTCGTGTTAGCTGCGCTATTAATGGTCTCGCTCCTGCCTGCTGTGAAGGCAGAAGGAGCATCTGCATCCGCAAGTTCCACTAACTACTATAACCTTGCTCCCCAGTCCACTTATACGTGGTCTGAGGCGCCGGAGAGCGCGTATCCTGATCCAGGAAACAAGCTTACAGACGGTGTAATTGGGAGTACCTTTGTATTAGATCCGGCGTGGGTAGGACATATTCGCAAGCAGGCGCGCGAGATTGAATTTGATCTTGGCGCATCCAAGTCCATTGCAAGCATCAAGGTGCATTTTCTTCAGGATTGGCCGTCTTCCGCAATTTTATTTCCTTTGACGGTATCGATGTATGTGTCAGATGACAAGGAGCATTGGGCACTGCTCTCACATAAAGCAACGGAAAAGCTGTGGGTGGATGGCCCGCCTGTTGACCAATATTATACGTGGGATGGGAGTGAGGATGGCATTGCTGCCAGCTCGACGGGAGCTGAGATAGCCTATGCCCGCTATGTCAAGGTGGTGTTTACCATGCATACCCGTGCATGGAGCTTCATTGATGAAGTAGAGATTATGGGGGCTGACGGCAAGCTTGCTGGAGCACAGACTATCCCGCCTTCCCCTTACGATTATCAAGTGACCGGTGCGGATACGGCGGGAATCAACAATCTGACTTTGCTGTATAACGGCCATTACAGCAACGGGGATGGAGATTGGACGAAAGAGACCATTATGCCTCATATCAGCTATGTGGATAATCAAGGCGAGCCGCTCGATTGGATGTTTGACGGTGTGCTGTATCTCGGCCTTTTTTCGCCCAATGGTAAGTCCTTTGACGGCTCGGCTACGGTTCAGGAATGGAATTGGTATCTGAATAAGACCTTTGCTGCACAGGGAGATATGCATCAATTGAATGAAGCGGCAAAAGAAGTCGGCCAGAAGCTAGGCGACCCGAATCATAAAGTGAAGGTGGTCGTGATGATTCCAGATCCGGGCGAATACTTAACGGACTTTGGCGATGTGGACGGCGATGGTCAGTCTGAGAACTTCAATGCCGGTCAGGTCGGCATGGAGCAGGCGATGATCAACCGCAAGAAAGGAGTTAGCTGGTGGATTGATCAAGTGGAAGCGCGCTGGGCGCAAGCGACCTATTCCAATCTGGAGCTGTCAGGCCTGTATTGGCTGTCTGAACAGGTGAGCACAAGCAGCATCGGCCCTGAGATGCTGGAATCGGTCAGCGGCATGGTCCATGCAAAGAACATGAAGCTGTTCTGGATTCCTCACTTCTTGGCCTATAAGAGCTACATGTGGCAGGATGTCGGCATCGACGCTGCCGCCTTCCAGCCGAATTATTTCTTCGAAGAGATGAGCGGTGATCGTATCGAGGATGCTGCGAAGACAGCAAAACGCTACAATATGGGCGTCGAAATCGAATTCGACAGCCGACTGCTGACTGAACCGGACATCTTCCGCCAGCGCTATATTGAATATTTGGATGGCGGCGTGAAGTACGGGTATATGGGAAGCCCATTCAAGGCGTATTATCAGGGCAGCGGACCTGTGCTGAGAACAGCCGCTCTTAGTCAGGACCCTGATACCCGAATTCTGTATGACTGGCTCTATCAGTTTGTGAAAGGGACGTATGTGCTCAATTCCGGCAGCTCCGCTGCGCTCAAACAAAGTGTGGAGCGATTCGAAGCCGCAGGCGAGTTCAAGAATCATGGCGCGGCTCGCTCGCTAACGGCGAAGCTCGATTCAGTGATTCGCTCTGAGCAGAAGCAGCAGACCAATCAGGCGGTCGAGCACATGAATGATTTTGTCGAGCATCTTCACAGTAAGCAGAAGAGTGGACATATCTCGGGAAAAGCCTACCAGCAGCTGTTCAATACGGCTCAATGCTGGCTGTCCAACCATCAATAGTCACTTTTTGCAAGCTATCTCTCCATCGAGGGATAGCTTGTTTCGTCTTTATAATCTCTTATTATATGGGGGAACAATGCCTTGACACATACAGCTCTGATTCCAGATCTGTTGCTGCTAATAATGCTGGAATAAGATCACTTGCTTCAATTGCTGCAATTAGATCTCTTCATAAGATAAGATCAAGTTGTCCGTGTATAATAAGTAGTAAACATTAGAGCGCTTAAAGCACTGCCGCTTGAGGGAGGCCGGCATGAAGGGTTTAACGAAGAAGATTGCAATGGAGATCGTGCGCCGCACGATGCAGGTGATTGGATATAACGTGAACGTCATGGACCAGTATGGCCGCATTATCGGTTCAGGGGACCCGAAGCGCGTGGGGCAATCTCATGAGGGGGCGCTGCTTGCCATTAAGCGCCGAGGACGCTTTGAGATTGATGAAGAGAGTGCGGCAAGGCTGCAGGGCGTGCTTCCCGGCACGAATCTCGTCATTGAATTTCAAGATGAGGTTGTGGGCGTTATTGGCATCACGGGAGACCCGAAGGAAGTGACGAAGTACGGTGAACTCGTCAAGATGACAGCCGAGATGTATCTTGAGCAGATGAAGCTGCTGGAGCAGGCGCAATGGGACAAGCGGATGAAGGAGAATTTCTTGTTGTCCGTCGTAAGCAGTGATGAATCACAAGCAGCGAGCTTGAGGCATCAGGCGCAGCAGATCGGCTTTAAGGTCGATTTGCCCCATGTGGCCTGCATCATGGAATTGGTCGATCACAGCGAGGACGAGGCGATGACGACATTGAAGCGGGTAGCCGATCTGCTGGAGGGACGGCCTGCCATTTCGCTTATTGCCATTCGCAACTCGCAGCAGGTGGTGCTTATTAAGGAGAAGCTGCATGAGCGCATGCCCCATTCTGACATTTGCGAGGGCATCCATCAGATTAGACGATGGCTGGATACGAAGGAGATCTCCCCAATGCGCATTGCGGTAGGCCAATCCTTCACAGGCATCCAAGGCATGATGACATCCTTTCAATCGGCGGAGGATGCGATGCGAGCCGGTCGGGCGATATATCCTGAGGAGCCGGTCTACTATGCCTCGGATATGCCGATGGAGACCTTTATGGCTCGAATGGACCCCAGCTGGATGACCGAGGAATTGATGCAGCGATGGGAGCTGTTTGTTGAGGAAGATCGCAGCGGAGAGCTTCGCCAAACCTTGGAAGTGTATTATATGGAGAATGGCGAGCAGCGGCGCATTGCAGAGAAGCTTATGATCCATCGCAATACGCTCCGCTATCGTCTTCAGCGCATTACAGAGCTAACGGGCAAGGACCCAAGGCATTATCAGGAGCTGTTCCTGCTCATGAGTGCTCGCTGGCTGTACTTGTTGAATCAATCCCGCTGATCCGATAACCCTTAGTTGAAGAATCGCGTGGACAGGAATTGCCTATTGGAGGAGGAGAAAATGATGAAGCATTCTTCGTGGATCGTGAATCCGAGCCCGCATCCGGAAGCTTCGGTGCGGCTCGTCTGTTTGCCTTATGCTGGTGGAAGTGCTGCCGTCTATCGGCCGTGGCTTCGCGCGTTCCCAAGTCAGGTAGAGGTGGTGGCCATCCAGCTGCCTGGTCGCGGAGGAAGGTTTAAGGAGTCGCTATATGATCAAGCCGATGAACTGGTTAACGCTCTATTTAGAGACTGCCAGCACTATTTCGCAGAGAAGCCATTGATCTTATTTGGACACAGCATGGGAGCTATGCTTGCTTATGAGCTTGCGCTTAAGCTGGAGCAGTGCCTGCCTGGCATGCTGAGGCATCTTATTGTTTCGGCATTTCGCGGAGAACAGCGTCCGCCTTCGCCCAAGGTGCGTCACCTCCTTTCAGATCTAGAGCTGAGGGAGGAGCTGAAGCATCTGAACGGAACCCCGCCGGAGCTTCTACATAACAAGGAGCTTATGGAGCTGTTTGTGCCTATTATTCGGGCAGATATGAAGATGTGTGATACGTATCGCTTCGATGAGCGTGTGCTTCACACGGGAATAACGGCATTCGGTGGAGTACAGGACCCTGAAGTGAGCGAAGCTGAGCTAGAGGCATGGTCCAAGCGGACAGAGGGAGCATATGAGCTGAAGATGTATCCCGGCGATCATTTCTTTTTCCAGCAGGATGAACAATCCTTTCTTCAGGAACTGAACCAGATTGTAGAGCGGCTTCACTTACATCGGGTGTAGAAGATCAGGTATAGACTGAACCCCATCTGAACATAGAAATTCATTCGCATAATAACCACTTCGATCACGTATTTCTTATCCTTAACATCTTAGCTGCGAAGCGTGGCGGCGCGCCATTTTCTCTTGAGAAGTTGCGCGTCCGTAAACTGCATGATGCCACTCGAAACATTCACTTCAATCTTTTTGTTGGCAACAGCCATCCGTTGTCATTTTAAGAACTGTTCATTTGCACAAAAAATGACGAAAACAAAACCGAAATATTCATTTATTTGCCTAATGAAACGCTTACAAAACCAAGCTAAAGTATAGGTATGAGCTCATCCAACAATATCGTTGCTTGAAATATACAAGAGAAAAAACTTGGGGAGGAATCGCTCATGACGGTTACTGTAAGCGTTTTAGGCGCACTGGCAGCATTGGTTGTGGCCATTGTTCTTATATTGAAAAAGGTGCCTCCGGCATATGGGATGATGATTGGGGCCCTCGTTGGGGGATTAGTTGGCGGTATCGGCATGGTCGATACGATTACGCTTATGATGGATGGAGCCAAGGGCATGATTCCCGCGGTGCTCCGGATCTTGGCGGCAGGTGTGCTGGCAGGGGTATTAATTGAGTCCGGCGGTGCGAAAAAGATAGCCGAGACGCTGGTGCAAAAGGTGGGCGAGACGCGGGCATTGCTGGCGCTGGCCTTTGCAACGATGGTGCTCACGGCGGTTGGTGTATTCATCGACGTTGCGGTCATTACGGTGGCGCCGATCGCTTTGGCGATTGCTCAGCGCGCTCATCTGTCCAAGATGGCAATTCTGCTCGCTATGATTGGCGGCGGGAAGGCCGGTAATATTATGTCGCCGAACCCGAACGCTATCTCAGCAGCAGATGCCTTCCACGTGCCATTGACGTCCATTATGGCGGCAGGCATAATTCCAGCAGTATTCGGCCTTATCGTCACTTATTTGATAGCTAAGCGCTTGTCCCATAAGGGAAGCATGGTGGAGGCGTCCGAGGTGACAACCGATGAGAATGAGCAGCTGCCAAGCTTCTTCGCCGCTATTCTGGCTCCTGTCGTTGCGATTGTATTGTTGTCCCTTCGCCCGATTGCAGGCATTGTCATTGACCCTGTCATTGCGCTGCCTGTCGGCGGGATCGTCGGAGCCATCGCGATGGGCCGGATCAAGCAGCTTAATCAGTTTGCCGTCTTTGGTTTAGGCAAGATGACGGGTGTAGCGGTCATGCTGATTGGTACCGGAACTCTAGCAGGCATTATTGCCAACTCTCAGCTCAAAGATGTCATAATTAACGGGCTGACGGCATCTGGATTGCCAGCTTATCTGCTTGCACCGATTAGCGGTGCCTTGATGTCCTTGGCTACGGCTTCTACGACAGCAGGTACGGCAGTTGCGAGCTCCGTATTCGGCACGACCATTATGGAGCTTGGTGTTGCTTCGCTTGGAGCGGCTGCTATGATTCATGCAGGGGCGACGGTATTTGACCATATGCCGCACGGCAGCTTCTTCCACGCGACAGGCGGCAGCGTCAATATGCAGATGAAAGAGCGCCTTCGTCTCATTCCTTATGAGACAGCTGTTGGTTTGGTGCTTGCCATTGTATCGACCTTGGTATTTGGCGTATTCGGCTGGTTCTTGTAATGGTTCTCGATCATGGATTCGATTTGGTTTAGATAAAGATGGATACAAGACGGATACAAGATGGGCAGATCAGATGCTCTTCAATAGAGAAAAGCTAAGCGGGAGACAGGAGAAATTGAGGTTAAGGGAGTGGGGAGAATGAAGTTTGTATTAGCTCCGGATTCATTCAAAGAGAGCATGACAGCATGGGAAGCGTGTGAGGCCATGGAGCGCGGATTGCGAACGGTATTCCCCGATGCACAATTCGTGAAGGTTCCGATGGCTGACGGTGGAGAAGGAACCGTGCAATCGCTCGTCGATGCAACAGGGGGCCGTGTGGTACAGTGTGAGGTTACAGGGCCGCTCGGCAATAAGGTGACAGCCTTCTACGGCATTCTTGGAGATGGGCGCACCGCTGTGATTGAGATGGCAGCGGCATCTGGATTAGCCTTGGTCCCTAAGCATGAACGCAATCCACTCCACACAACGACACGGGGAACCGGAGAGCTCATTCTTCATGCTTTGGACCAAGGAGTAAGCTCGATCCTCATGGGGCTCGGAGGCAGTGCCACGAACGATGGTGGAATGGGCATGGCACAGGCACTCGGATACCAATTCCTTCGGGAGGATGGAAGCGAGCTTGGTTATGGCGGCGGCGCCTTGAGCGAGCTCAGCCGAATCGATGCAAGCCGTGTAGATCCAAGGCTGCAAGAGCTTCAGGTTGTCGCGGCTTGTGATGTGGACAACCCGCTGACTGGCAAGCGAGGAGCTTCTGCCATCTTCGGCCCGCAGAAAGGAGCCACCCCTAATATGGTGGAGCTGCTCGATGCAAGCCTTGGTCATCTGGCAGATGTCATCGAGCGGGATCTGAACATGCAGGTGCGTGATACGGCTGGTGCAGGCGCAGCCGGCGGACTTGGCGCAGGCGTGATGGCTTTTCTACAAGCAACCCTAAAGAGCGGCGTGGATATTGTGATTGAAGCAACAGGTCTTGCGGACAAGCTGCAGGGAGCAGATGTCGTACTCACAGGAGAAGGCCAAATGGACAGCCAGACCGTATACGGCAAGACGCCGATAGGCGTAGCCAAGACAGCCAAGCTGTCGGGTGTGCCGGTCATTGCGCTTGCAGGCTCTCTTGGCACAGGTGTAGAAGCCGTACACGAGCATGGCATAGATATGATATTCTCTATTGTGCCAGGCGTATGCACAATAGAGGAGGCCTTGCAGAATGCGTCACTTAATATGGAGCGCACAGCACGCAATGTAGGGGCGCTGATAAGCTTCGGCAAGTCATAATGGTGTCAGCCTTGGTTGAGGCTTGAGAAGAACTTAAGAAGTATAACGTTAAGCGATTGGTCTAACTGGCGATATGCCGGGATCAATCGCTTTTTTGCCGAAATGAAATATTCATGCTTGCAGGGGCGCTCGGTAGGGGAGCGCATGATAGCAGCGATTAACGCTCTACAAATCTGAATCTCTTGACTTCAAGATATATGCGTGATATATTTATCTCGAATTAAAGATAATTTATTTGTAAGTAAATCGCCGCAGGATCTGCTCCTTTTCATCGAGTGAGTCTTGTAGGGCAGGGAATCTTAAGGTATACATCAACAAGGTGCAGCTTCTTCATCTGAGTCGGCATCTATGAATAGGAGGAATCCACTATGAACGGATTAAAGGGAATTCACCATGTAACAGCTATAACCAGCAGCGCAGAGAAAAATTATGAATTTTTCACCTATGTCCTTGGCATGCGTCTCGTCAAGAAGACTGTCAATCAGGACGATATTCAGACCTATCATCTCTTCTTCGCCGATGATCGGGGCAATGCAGGTACCGATATGACCTTCTTTGACTTCCCTGGCATTCCGAAGGGAACTCATGGCAATGACGAGATCTATAAGACGTCCTTCCGTGTACCGACGGATGCTTCTCTGGATTACTGGGTGCAGCGCTTTGACCGCTTGAATGTGAAGCATACCGGTATTCAAGAGGTATTCGGCAAGCAGACATTGTCCTTTGTTGACTTTGACGATCAGCAGTATCAGCTGATCTCCGATGAGTTCAACAAGGGCGTAGCCTCAGGTACGCCTTGGCAGAAGGGGCCAATTCCTCTTGAGCATGCCATTACAGGCTTGGGCCCGATCTTCATTCGCACTTCGAATTTTGAATTTTTCAAAGAAATGATGGAGAAGGTGCTGTTGTTCAAAGAGGTTGCCTCAGACAAGGATCTTCATCTGTTTGAGGTGGGCGAGGGCGGCAATGGGGCACAAGTTGTCGTTGAATCCAACAATGTGCTGCCACAGTCTCGTCAAGGATTCGGTACGGTTCACCACGCTGCCTTCCGTGTTAAGGATCGGGCCGTGCTGAATGAATGGATTGAACGCATGGAGAGCTTTGGCTTTCCGACCTCGGGGTATGTGAATCGTCACTTCTTCGAGTCGCTTTATGCTCGTGTGGCACCGCAGATTCTATTTGAATTCGCTACAGACGGTCCCGGATTCATGGGGGATGAGTCTTATGAGACGATGGGTGAAATTCTTTCTTTGCCTCCATTCCTAGAACCTAAGCGTGCGGAGATCGAGAAGATGGTCCGTCACATTGATACCGTGCGAAGCACCAAGGAATTCAATAAGGAGTAAATTTTTTTATAGGAAAAATATTGCTGGATATACTAACAAATATCCCATTCTGGAGGGATTTCTTCCCCAAAGGAGTGGGATTTTTTTCTATAAAAAATAGATTCTCATTTTTCGTTTAATTCATTTTAAGCTAGGGTATAGTGTATAGAGCTTTAAAAAAGGTGGTAACTAGATGAGCAATGAACAAAAAAAGAAACAAATCGGTTCGGTCTTCTATTGGACCGTTGGTATCCTTGCCGCATTAATTGTGCTTGGTGTAGGAGCCCCTCAATTTTTAGAATCCTTCACGGCAAATATTCAATCCTTTATTACAACCTCCTTAGGATGGTATTACTTAATTATTGTCTCCGTGTTTGTAGTTGTATGCTTGTACCTCATCGTCAGCCCTTACGGCAAGATCAAGCTCGGCAAGCCGACAGACGAACCTGAATTCAGCTACATGTCATGGTTTGCTATGCTGTTCAGCGCAGGGATGGGAACGGGACTTCTATTCTGGGGAACAGCTGAACCGATCTCTCATTACGCCATTCAATCGCCGACAGGAGAAGTCGGCACGAATCAGGCTGCATTGGATTCAATGCGCTATGTATTTTTCCATTGGGGCATCCATGCATGGGGCATCTATGCGCTGGTAGCCATCTGCCTGGCCTTCTTCAAGTTCCGCAAGGATGCGCCCAGCACGATCAGTGCCACCTTGTCCCCGATTATGAATGTAACTGGGGTGAAAGGGAAAGTCATTGATATCATTGCTATCATTGCTACCGTTACGGGGATTGCGACCACGCTTGGATTTGGCGCAGCACAGATGAACGGAGGCTTAACCTATCTGTGGAATGTGCCCTATACGTTTTGGGTGCAGCTTATTATTATTTTTGCAGTGACGATTGTGTATCTAACCTCAGCTACGACCGGCCTGGACAAGGGCATCAAGATTCTGAGCAATGCCAACATGATTCTGGCACTGCTGCTGCTCATGTTCTTTATGTTCTTTGGTTCCACGGTATATTCCCTGAATCTATTTACGGATACGATCGGAAAGTATCTCCAGCGCCTGCCGGAAATGAGCTTTCGTATTTCACCATTCAACGAGGAGAATCGAAATTGGATTAACAGCTGGACGATCTTCTATTGGGCGTGGTGGATGGCATGGGCACCGTTTGTCGGAACCTTCATTGCAAGGGTCTCTCGCGGCCGAACCATTCGCGAATTCACCATCGGTGTGCTCCTCGTGCCGTCTGTCGTCGGCTTCATCTGGTTCAGCTTCCTTGGGGGAACGGCCATCGAGATGGAGATGACAGGTGTGGCGGAGCTTGCTCAGCTGTCTACGGAGCAGATGCTGTTTGGCGTACTGGAGCATATGCCGTTCAGTCTGATTACTTCTGTGCTGTCTATAATTTTAATCGCCTTTTTCTTCATCACTTCTGGAGATTCGGCTACTTTCGTGCTGGGCATGCAATCGACAGGCTCACTTAACCCTTCCACGAAGATTAAGCTCACATGGGGGATTATGCTGTCTTTGATTGCGATTGTGCTCTTGTATTCCGGCGGTCTGCAGGCTTTGCAGAATACGATGATCATCGCTGCTTTGCCGTTTTCCATCATTATGATACTCATGACCTTTTCCTTAATCAAGGCACTCAGTGAGGAGAAAGAGGATATCGACAAGGCTCGCTTGAAGAAGCTGCAGCATCAAACGTATAAGCATCAGAAGCATCTCATTATGGATGAGATCAAGGAAGAGAAGCGCAAGATTGAGATTAAGCGAAAAGAAGAGCTGCATGCAATGGAGCTGCGGCGCAAGAAAGAACTCGCTGAGCTTGAGCAGCGCATAAGCGATATGGAGTCTAACGATTAACAAAAAACGATTCCGAGGCGGACGATAGGGGGGCCTTCGGAATCGTTTTTTGCGTTTATAGCAGGCAGCCCAATTGAAGTAGGGAGCTGCCTGCTATACGGATCATGGGTTAGCTGCCGCAAGCAGGCCGGCTGGTCACAATCGTCATAAGAAAGGGGGCCTTAGGACTCAGATTCTACAGCGCGCTCTGCATGCTTGCGGATTAATGAGATCTGACCCGCATGTATGCCGGTATGATACATGAGCCTGCCGATGGCTTCTATTGGGGTAGAAGGGCCCATTGGGGAATTCTTCGGCTCATGCCAGGCTTCTTCGGAGAGGCGATTCATCCCCTCGACAAGGTGAGTATAGGAGGCTTCAAGCAGCTGCATGAGCTCTTGATGATTCGTGAACGCATGCTCGCTTGCAGCAGCGCCTCGGTTCGTTAGAAGCTTAAGATCCGCGGGCATGGGCTGCTCGAAGAACCATTCTGCAAACATATACTCCACTTCGGCATTGTGGCGAAGCATGTAGCCGATGGATGCAGGCCCAATTCGAAGCGGCAGCTCTTCTTCGGCAAGCTCCTTGGCCGTCTTGTGGAATCTCAGCTGCAGCGCATCCCATACGGGGATGATCGCTTGACATGTATGCATACGAATAACCTCCTATTATGGCTGAGCGATCAGAACAAACTATTATTTGTCCGAGGATTGACCATGTCCGTCTCTAGCGATATGCAAGAACGTATCGGCAGTCAGATCAATATCGAACGCTTGCCCGAAGCCGGCTACATATCTTCCCTTGGAAGGAGTCAATTCAAACAAAGAGAAATCGAGGGATCTCAGCATATTCATCATGTTCTTATTGAACTGGCGATCGAATTGCGCAAATACCTCTTCATGGCCATCGTTGCCAAGATTGCAAGCAGTGCAGATGAAGCGCGCGCGCTGTCGTGCAAATAGATTCGGCGTGCTCGCTTCATCTTCGATCAGCATGACATCCACTGCGGAATTGGCTTCAAGATGACGATAGTGATTCGCAATCTTGCTGATATAGATATAGAACTTCCCGTTCTGGTTCACAAAGGGCGCATAGGAGATGAAGGGCTGGCCTTCCTCGTCTAAGGTGCTTAACATTACCGTCTTCAAGCGGCTGGCAAAGTCCAAATATTGAAATTTCATCGTTTCTAGATCCATCGCCTTCATCCACATTCCCCATTTCTATTTCATTTTGTGCAGCACATGAATGCGCGGGTGCTCGCTGTCCGTTCGTGTATCGATCTCGGTCTCCACTCCGTATACACGCCGAATGAGCTCTTCTGTAAATACTTCGCTTGGTCTGCCGTAGCGCTCGATGGTGCCTTGTTGGATCACGCATACCTTGTCGCTGTAAGTGCTGGCATGATTAAGATCATGAAGCACCATGACGACAGTCAATCCAAGCTCTTGGTTCAGTTGGCGAACCAGACCAAGGACTTCAAGCTGGTGTCCGATGTCTAGATACGTTGTCGGCTCATCAAGGAGCAGCAGCTTAGGTCGCTGTGCCAGAGCCATAGCGAGCCATGCTCGCTGCGCTTCTCCTCCAGACAGAGAAGCCATCAGTCTATCCTTATAACCGGTCATGCCGGTTTTGTCTAATGCCCATGCAATGATCTCATAGTCCTTGTGATCCAAGCGCTCATACCACTTCTTATGTGGAGAGCGGCCATAGCCGACAAGCTCCTGAACGGTCATATCCGCAGGACTGATATTCGCCTGACAGAGCATGCACATCACTTGCGAGACATGCTTCGCTGTCATTTGGGCAAGATGCTGGTCCGCGATGCAGACCTGGCCGCTGACACAAGGGAGCATGCCGGATACTCCCTTTAGGATCGTCGACTTGCCAGAGCCGTTTGGACCGATGATGGACACGATCTCGCCTTCTTCCACCTCAAGCGAGAAGTCTTGAACGACAGCGCGTTCCCTGAATTCCATGCGAAGAGAGTGAATCTTAAGCATGCTATGCTCCTCCTTTGCGCATAAGATAGAGGAAATACGGCCCTCCTGCCATCGCCATCACGATGCCCGCCGGAATCTCAAGCGGACTGAATACCGATCTTCCGATTGTATCCGCAATAATAAGGATGACTGGGCCAAGCATGAGGCTGAGCGGCAGACTGTACTTATAGTCCGATCCGATCACCATCCGAGCAATATGAGGAACGATTAAGCCAACGAATCCCACGAGTCCGACCTTGGCTACGGATACTGCCGCTAGAAAGACGGCCACAAAGGAAAGGGTGAAGCGCACCCGATTCAAATTCTGTCCCAGGTTGTGGGCGGTCTGTTCGCCAAGCCGTAGAATATTAGCTTGGCGAATGCATAGAATCGCCATGATCCAGCCGGCTGCGGAATAGGGCAGGATCGCATATACATCGGCCATGCTCTTGCCGGACAAGCTCCCATTCATCCATTGAAGGGCTGCGGGCAGCTTGTCGCTGTACAGGATGGACAGCAGGCCAATGACTCCGCCGAAGACAGCATTGACAGCCACGCCAGACAAAATGATGCGTATCGGGGTTATGCCGGTCTCCTTCTTCCACGCCCAAATATAAACCATCGCGGCAGCCACCGTTCCGCCTGCAATGGCAGCCAGGGGGATGAGCCCCGTATATTGCGGCATGACAAGGATGATGAACAGCACGGTTACGGCGGCGCCGCTTGAGACCCCCGTTAAGCCAGGGTCAGCTAGCGGATTCATCATGACCGCCTGCAGCAGTGCTCCTGAAGCGGCCAGATTCGCGCCTATCAGGAGCGCCAGCAGCACACGCGGAATTCGAATGTCCCAGATGATGGTGTTGGCTGCATCTGTTCCCTTGCCAATCAATGTTGTCCATGTCTCGGAAGGTAAGAAGCGCACACTGCCAATTCCGATCGCCAAGATGATGCAGATGACGAGCAGCACAGCGATGGTGCCAAGCAGGAGTGCTTTTTCCGTTGTTGGCTTGCTGGCCATATCTTTGCCTCCGAATTAGTTGTACAGAATGTTTGCCATTTCTTTATAAGCATCAGGTGCTTTTACGAGGGAGGCGATGCCAAACAGGTTATAGTCCAGCGTCTTCAGCTTCCCATTCTGGAAGGCTGCGAGCTTCTCCCATGCGCCGTTCTTCTTCACATCTTCCTCGAACTTCTGAGCGACAGCGGCGGGATCGCCGTGAGCAACGAGCAGAATGACATCCGGATTAGCGGTCACGATGCTTTCCATATTGAGCGGCACGTAGGTCTCGGTCTGCTTCAGCACATCCGATAATACATTGGCTGCGCCTAGATTGTGGGCGATGCTGCCTGCAAAGGTATTGTCATTCATCACCATCAAGGACTCGGCTGATCCAAATAAGATCATAACCTTAGGAGCATCTTTGCCTTTGGACGCTTCGATGGCTTCAGCTTCCTTCTTGGCAAAGTCCTCAAGCACTTGAGTGGCCTGCTCTTCCTTGTTGTACACGCGGCCGAGCACTGCTGTGGACAGCTTGAGCTCATCCAGCGAGTCCGCAGGAAGATATGCTGCAGGGATGCCGGCAGGCTTCAGCATTTTATCGATGCTGTCCTTAATCGATGCAGGCGCCAGCACGATGCTGGGCTCAAGCTTCGCAATTTGCTCTAGATCGGGCTGATGGGAAGAACCGACACGCGGTACTTCTGTATAAGCCTCAGGCAGTGTGCTCTTCGTTGTCGGTACACCAGTCAGTTCAAGCTTAAGGGCATCAAACAGCTCGGTGATGGATACAGAAAGGGTGATGGATTTGGCAGGGGTACCCTCGCTAAATTGGCTGGCAAGCTCTTGAAGCTTGGCTTCATCGACTTGAACAGCAGGAGCAGCATTCTCTGCCTCTCCAGCAGGTTGGGATGAAGATTGACTGGCTGCTGGCGTAGAAGCCGTTTCTTGCTGACCGGTTCCCTCGGACAATGAAGTCGTTGAATTGGCTGTGCTGCATGCTGCTAAAGATAATAAGATCAAGAACATGCATGCGAGCTTCGCACCTTTATGACACATTGGAATTCCCCCAAATTTGAATAATCTACTGATAACGATTCTCATTATATAGATATTGATAATCATTATCAACTAGTTTTTTGAGAATTTTTTTTAGAAATGGAAAGATTCTGGCTTGAGCAGCTGGATGGCTTTCCCTCTCCTTTCTGGCGTGGAAATATCGACTCCACGCTTGTGTTCCCAGTCAAGTTTTGGGACAATAAGGTACAGATTGTCTATATAAGATGCTATTGCATCTTCGGCACTCCAAGGAAATGCATTGAAATGAGGAACATACATGAATAAACCATCCATTTATGGCCTGACCATAGATCAACTGATAGCATGGCTTGAAGCGCATGGACAAAAGAAATCAAGAGCGGCGAAAGTGTGGGAATACCTTTATCGCCAACGGGTGAGCGCATTTGAAGAGATGACGGAGTTGAATGCCGATTGTGCTGCTCTGCTAGAGGAGCACTTCACCATTCTTAGCTTGGAAGAGCATCTGAAGCAGGAGTCATTGGACGGCACGATCAAGTTCTTGTTCCGGCTTCGCGACGGCAATCTTATCGAGACCGTGCTGATGCGCCAGAAGTTTGGTCTGTCCGTATGTGTTACGACTCAGGTAGGCTGCAATATTGGCTGCAGCTTCTGTGCGAGCGGCCTCTTGAAGAAGAGCCGTGACCTGAGCAGCGGCGAGATAATGGAGCAGATTATGAAGGTTCAGCACCATTTTGATCAAGTGGGCGAAGGCGAGCTCGTCACGAATGTCGTGGTAATGGGGATTGGCGAACCATTCGACAACTTCGATAATCTGGTAAGCGTGCTTAGCATCATGACCGATCACAAGGGACTGGCGATTGCACCTCGGCGAGTAACGGTATCGACGAGCGGCCTGCCAGACAAAATAAAGGACTTTGCTGATCTTAAGCTACCAGTCAGTCTGGCGTTGTCGCTTCATGCTCCCAACAATGAGCTTCGTACTCAGATCATGAAGATCAATCGCGCTTATCCAATTGAGATGCTGATGGAAGCTCTTGATTATTACTGGGAGAAGACCAAGCGGCGCGTTATGCTCGAATATATCCTGCTGCGAGGCATTAATGACCATGAAAAAGAGGCTCGCGAGCTGGCGGAACTGCTGAAAGATCGCAGCCAGCGGCTGAGTGTTAATTTGATTCCTTACAATCCTGTTGATGAACACAGCCAATATCAACGGAGCTCACAGGAATCCGTGCTTGCTTTTTATGATATTTTGAAGCAACATGGAATTAACTGCACGCGAAGAATGGAACATGGAACAGATATCGATGCTGCATGCGGGCAGCTTCGAAGCAAGCAGATGAAGTCTTAATCGAAAAGAGGATGGCGGATATCGCGCATGAGGCGCAAACAGCCGCTCCATCTGAGCAAAGAAGGCAGCGTATCCCTCTCTGGGTACGCTTTTCTTTGTGATTTTGATCGATTTGGCCTGATATCTCATCGCCAATGCTGCTTTATGATGCGGCAAGAAGCATGTTGAGAAAGCCTGTAACTGCCCATGATCTCGTCCTTTTGCATGCTCGCAGGCCCAATTTCTCATAAGTTCGGGTATAGAAGTGGAAAGATAGGAACACCATGGGCATTATCACTTATTTTCAGGCAGAAAGCGAAGGGGTTTTTTATGAAGAAAACGTTCTCCGACATGTTTATGATTCTGGCTGGCGCCGTACTGTTTGCGCTCGCAATCAATTTGTTTGTCATTCCTAATGAGTTCGGTGAAGGCGGCGTAACAGGCGTTACGATCATTTTGTACTATTTGTTTCAATGGTCGCCCAGCTTAGTCAATTTGATTCTTAATGCTATCTTGCTCGTTATTGGTTATAAGTTCTTGGACAAACAAACGACGATCTATACGATCATTGCAGTATTGCTTCATTCATTGGCTCTTCATTTGACCGCTGGTTGGACAATTGCTTCTGATGAGCCGATCATTAATGCCATCTTCGGCGGCATTTTCTCCGGTGTAGGCTTGGGTCTTATCATTCGTGTAGGCGGCACCACAGCCGGTTCAACCATCATTGCACGCATTCTGCACAAATACTTGGAATGGAATGTGAGCTATGCCCTGCTGCTGGTCGATCTTATCGTCGTCTTCTGCTCTTACTTTATTATTGGGGCGCAAAGTTTAATGTTCACGATTGTCATGCTGTTTATTGCGACGAAGGTGATGGACTTCATCATTGAGGGGCTTAATCCGAAGAAAGCAATCATGATCGTATCGAAGGAGCAAAATCAGATCGCTGAGCAGGTCAATCAGGTGATGGACCGCGGTGTGACCGTGCTTCATGGGCATGGGTTCTACACGAAGCTCCCGCAGGAGATTCTATACATTGTCATCAGCAAGCAAGAGGTCAGTCAGCTGAAAAAAATTGTAAAATCCGTCGATCCGCATGCGTTCATTACGATTCTTGATGTGCGTGATGTGTTCGGGGAAGGCTTCATGGAATTAGCTAAATAGAACGTGCGCAAAAGCTCTCTGCCTATCTCAACAGAGAGCTTTTTGTGTAGAGCTGGATAAGAGGAAGGGGGTAATGCTGCTCTCAACATGTTGACATCAACGCATCGGAGCGGTGGTAGCAGTTGGATGGCATGAGCGCCTCTAGGAGAATGCCGTTCAATGGACAATTACGTTATGAATGAAGAGGAAGCAGCACCGTCCCTATGCCGATCCCTAGGCAAGTCGTATGCAAGAAGCAAAGAAGGAGGCATCCGGATATTCCTCGTGGAACAGCCCAAGATTCATCGGGTGCTGCTCCTGCCAATGTCTTGCTTCCTCGTAAGGAATAAAGACAGAATTGGATCTTAGCAGCGTCATAAAGCGATTCTCGGGTGTCATCACTCCATAGTCCACGATATAGGTGCGGCCCTGCTCAATATCAGCGATAAACCAGTTCGTGGCGTCCTCCGGCACGACCAGTTCCCAGTAGCTGGTGGCCTCCGCTCCACTGAGCGAGCCCCATGTAATGTCATACACTCGAAGGGCGCGGTGGAGACTCCCTGCATCAAGCTCTAAAGATCGGCTGATATTAAGCAGTCGATCATTTGTTATTTCCCAATATACGTGCAGCGCCTCGTGATCACAAGGAAACAGCGCAATGCGATCGAGCGGTTTATGGGTTGTCCCATTTTGATCCAATGCCTCGATGATTTTTTGAATATCCATAGCTGTAAAACCTCCAGTTCTGACTTCAACACCTATTAAAGGATCGTCGTTTAGATTTGTAATGAATAGTGTATCGCATGATGACGGATATGTTTGCCGAAGCGTGCAAGTAGAATTGCTCTTCTTTTGTAGAAACGAAGGATAATTTGTTGCGAAGTACAGGGATATGGGGAACAGGAAGCCTTTTCAAAAGATTAAAATGCCATAAACAATCCTTTAACATTCATGGTTTATGATGGGCATCAGAAGCGAATAATCGGTTTAATGGACTTCTTATGTGGACGAATACGACAAGCCGCTGTTTCTCGTTGAGGCTGCTGATGACAGGTGAAGACAAGACGACGCTGTCTGCATGATGAGCGCAGAGGCCATAGTGATGGACCGCCCGATGCGGTGCCACACTTCGCGTTAGGGGAAGCTTGAGGTGCACTAGGATAACTAGACGAGGGGGGTGTTCACAATGGAGAAGGTATTGGCAGGAACACTCCTGCTTGTCACTTGCGGCATGCTGTTGGCATCGATGGTTCTTGTGTTCGTCATGGTTATTCCTGAGGAAGAACATGTTGTGACTTGGGCTGCAACGGTCGTGACGATGCTAGCGGCTATATTCGGTGTAGTGTATAAGTCCTTTCGTCCAAGCCAGTCGTGATTCCTTATGCACAGCCTTAGGAGTGAAGCTTCAAAGTGACAAGTGCGCTATATCTTGTGGGTTCAGCATTTTCCGACGGCATACGGCATTGCTTGCAGGGCTGTGTATAGGTCTATCAGCAGATTGTGTGATAACACGAAGTGTGGCAAAGTATTACCAAGTCATATTTTTACATATGAAGGAGGAGTTTTGATGAACTACCACTTTTATGTAGGCAATGATAATGGTAATAGCGAGCACGATCTGATTATCGATGGGCAGTTGATTCAACAGCCGAATGTCAATTGTACGGTGGACGAGCTCCCTTGGAGCGAAGAGCAGATGCCGGAGAGCTTTGTAAAGAATCTGCAGGATCAGCTCGTGGCCACGATAGATTCCCCAGCAGCCCGCCCGGGCATGTATTATGTAGGCCAATTCGCGCTTGAGAGCGGCGAGATTCTAGACAATCTACAGATTGGCATTGATCAGAAGTGCGAGATGGACCTTCCCATTATTAATACCCTCGCGCAGATTGCTGCTGCTGCGGTACAGAAGGCTTACACGGAGGAGAAGAAGCTGCCAGAAGATATTGAGGTTGAAGTCGATATGGTGACTGCGCTCCCCGTTACGCAGCATACAGATGAGACGGCAGCTCGATTCGAAAAGCGATTTATGCAAGGCCCCCATCATGTCACGGTGCATCTTGGCATGCGCCGCGTATCCGTCCGTATTATGTTCCCTTACACAAAAGTTGTTCCTGAAGCGACCCCTGTTATTTTCACGCTGCAAAAAGATCATGAAGGCAAGTGGCGAGACGGCGATATTTTTGAGCAATTTGTCGAGACCTATCAGCTCGATAAGAAGTTCAACGGCTCTTACTTCAAGGATAAGCGCATCCTTCATGTCGATATTGGAGATGGATCAACGGAATATCCGATCACAGAAGGCAATAAGTTCCTTCGCCAATTCGTTCATGGCAGCCACCATGGAGCAGGTTATGCCATTGAGGAAGCGCTGGAGGAATTCAATCGTCTTATTCATCTGCCGAACAGCCCGCGCCAATTCTTCAGCGATGTGCTGAAGAATCCTAAGCATAAGTATCATGCGAGAGCCATCAAGACGATTAAGCGGCCGCTGGATAGCCAAGTGAAGCAGATCGTGCAGCATGTGAAGCGCCAGCTGACGAAGGCGCGCAATGAGATCGATGTCATCTGCGTGTATGGCGGCGGCAGCATTCTGATGCGCTCCCTTCTCTATCCTGCGCTTGAGGAGCTGTGCAGCGAACGGGAAATGAAGCTCCTCTATGTTCCTGCACGTGAAGCGGTCCAATTGAACGCGATGGGGCTCGATGCCTTTGTCCGCGGCAAGATCTATGAGGCCTTGAAGAATAAGGCGCTGCAGCCCGTATAAGACGGTCTGTGAAGTAGAGCTTGGGACAAGCACCGGTATAAGGTGACATTGGACGGCAGGCGGTGAGCGCATGTGAAGAAAATGAAACGGCCTGGGGAGAACATCAGCCTCAAGACGAAGAAAAATGAGGACCCCGCGATCATGGACTGGATTAATTCGCAATCCAATCTGATGGATTCGTTGCGATATTTAATAGAACGTGAAATTTGCCAATTTGGGGTGCGCAACCTGCAAACGGTTGTTCCAACAGAGCGCAATGGCTGGCGGGAAGGCCAATATGGCTTTGCGAATGATAGCGAAGTGTCTCGTGCTGGTTCAGCAGACTCTTCCGCTTCAGGGATGGCTAGGCCTTCGATAGACAGCTCTGAAGAGGAGGCTTTGGAGGCTGTTCAGGAGCCAGAAGCTGAGGAAGAGGAGCTCGCGGATGAGGACATCGAGGCTTGGGTGTAATATTGAAGTAGTGCTGCGTACAACTAAGTCATATTTAGTAATACTTTGTGTTACGAAGGAATGCTGAAGAGCATAAAGTAATATCAAGCACTACCACTACTTTTGACGGGTTTATGTTAGTTTTTCTTTGATTAGTTAAAGTGGCTCAATTAGTGAAAACGTTAATAAGTCTTTATTTTAGGGTAAGTCGCTTTGAAGAAAGCTGGTCACATGGAATGCAATTCATATGGTTCAGATTCTTAAGGTTATTGAATGCTGTTCATATTGAAGCAAGTCTAGTAACTTAATAGTAAATAAGAGTTTAGTATGAAGTATAGAAGCTATTCGCTATACAATAGCAAAGTAGCTTCTATATTCTATTTTCCAGAAATGTTATAAAAATATGAAATATTTATAATATGTATATACATTTGTAATAGATTGTATTATTATGGAATTGCAGTCCAAAATATACTTATATAGGAGGATAAAGGGTGAAAAAGACAGTAAAGGCTCTTCTGTTGACTACTATTCTTAGTCTGACATTTGCAAGTGCTGCTTTTGCAGGTGATGTGCATGAAAATCCACAGAATGATTTTCCTCATCAAGCGGTTGTTGTTAGTCCTGGTACATTCAAGAGCGGTTATGTTGGACCAAGTGATCAAGATTGGTACAAGTTCACACCATATCTATCAGGACAACAACGTATTTTCTTTCTTCCACCAGACAACCAAGTATATTTTATAAACATTTATGATGCGGCTCAGGTAGATTCAGGAAGCAGCGCAAGTCCAATTGCATCCAAAGTTGTATATAATGGATACAACCAAACAAATGAATTTTCATTCAATGTTCAAGGCGGTAAAGCGTACTATGCATTAGTGTATGGTTCAACAAATGAGACGACACCGTATCACTTTGCAGTCATTGGACAATAATTTAATTTGGACATAAACTACAAGTAAAATGCACCCAATGTCAATGAGGAAACTAACTCTCCTTGTTGATATGGGTGCATTTTTTTGATAAAAAAATTAATTTAGCAATAGAAATTTATATGGAATGTGATAGGTATAGGTAGCGTCGTCAAAGAAAATAACTAGGTTTCGGCTATTCTAAATTTCGATATTTAATACTTGACTCTCACGTAACGTGATACTTTATAGTCAACAGTGAAGGGGGCATAAGCATGATGAAAGTGAAGGAAGTGGCGGATCTGGTCGGCATCAGTGTGCGCACACTGCATCATTATGATGAGATCGGGCTATTATCTCCGGATGAGGTGACGGAATCCGGATACCGTCTCTATTCTGATGATAATCTTGAGACGCTGCAGCAGATTCTGTTCTTCCGTGAACTGGGCTTCCCTTTGAATAAGATTAAAGAGATCATGAACCGTCCGACCTACGATCGGCAGGAGGCGCTTGAGATGCATCATAAGATGCTTGTGGAGAAGCGCAGACGCCTGGATCAAGTCATTGCTACCGTTCAGAGGACGATTCAACACACGAGAGGTGAGATTAAGATGTCAAATAAAGAGAAATTCCAAGGCTTTGACTTCAGCCATAATCCATATGAGCAGGAGGCTCGTGAGCGCTGGGGGGATCAAGCGGTGGACGAATCCAATGCGAAGGCAAAGGCTTTTGGCAAAGAGATGCAGGACCGCATGAATGAGGTGTACATGAACCTAGCTGCAGTGCGCCATCTTGCGCCAGAGAGCGAGGAGGCTCAAACGGCAATTAAAGCATGGTATAGACTGCTGAATGAGTTCGGCAGCTACTCACTGGAAGCCTTTAAAGGTCTTGGCCAGATGTATGTGGAGGATGAGCGCTTTACTAAAAATATTGATCAATTCGGTGAGGGCTTGTCCGTGTTCATGAGAGACGGGATGGCCATCTATGCGGATAAGCATCAGTCTAAGCATCCATCGGAATAAGACTAGAAGTGATGGTGCTTACTCGCAGCATGAAGAAGAGGGTGGACAGATCCTGCGGATCAGGGTCCACCCGTATTACATAGCAAGCGTACAAGCGCTGGACTTGAGCATTCCTGAACGCTTAGAGCGGAAGCAAGGCCACCTTGTCCTGCTGCTCCAGCTGCCTAACCATCTCGTTCCATGCTTCGGGCTTGTTGGGCAGCACGGTGTAGTAGCGTTTAAGGAACGCAACAATTAAGCCAGCTTCAAGCTCGGCTTGCTCCTCATCACTTGGCATGAAGCACAGATCAAGCCCTGATACCGCTTCGCCATCATTATTCCAGGATGGATGAACATAACGGAAATCAAGACGCTTATAGCCAAGGTGAGACAGCACTTCACGGCGCACATAAGGGTCCATCGGCTTCACCCCGCCGAATTCGTAGTGGTCCACCTGATAGGGATCGTAAATCTCGGCAAACATGCCGTATAACACCTTCCCATTGGCAATTGCCAGCGCATTCAAGTCTTTTTGTCGCTGCTGTGCAAGGAAGCGGCCAATGCCTTGCCCCGGACGTCCGATTATAGTGAAGTCCGTCATTGCTACATTGAAGTCCTCGTAATAGCGATATTCAGTCGCTCCTACGACTTCCCCGTTAACCTCTGCTACAAAGACGCGGATGCCCGGGTCTTCCAGCGGCTCCTTCCACAGGCTGTACTCCAGCACTTCCTCTGGAGGAAAGACCTCCTGCATCAGCTCATGCATCTTTTTGAACAACGGATCATCAATATGGGAAATGCGATGATAATTCATGCAGCTTGCTCCTCTCATTCATGCAAATCGTATGTTTGTGATTAATGGAGAAACGGTGAATCCATTCATGCATCCTACCGTGCAGAGGATACAAAGGGGTTGTTCCATTCCATCAACGCCCCGTAATGGCAAGACTCCTCATCCTCCAAGTAATGGGGAATTACTCTAACAGGCGTTCGCCCACAGCGCATCAGGAAGGTAATGACAGGGTCCTTGAGCTCCCCTTCAACAACGGCATTCAAATATTGCTCTGCAGTCCTCTCGCCTGCATAGAGATGGTATCCCGGCATCCGCCCTCCGCCGAGGAGACGCGTCAAGCCGAGATGGACCACGACGTCGTACATCGCCTGCATAAGGCATTTGCCGATGCCAAGCTTGCGATAGCGAGGACGAACGCTAATATCCACGACATACAGCGTGCCTCCTTGCGGGCGATGGCTGCGAATGTAGCCGGCATCTGTGATGCTCTCCCACGGATGGTCCTCATCGCGTGCCGAATCATCGACTCGGAGTGCGGTCATGGAACCTGCAAGCTGGCCGTCGATCTCGATGCATAGCGCACCCTCCGGAAACAGTCGAATATGATGATGCAGCTGCTCCTCGTTCCACCATAGTTCGGGGGGGAAAGGCGGAGGGAAGCTCTCCTGCTGAATCTGGATCAATGCCGGAATGTCTGCTGGTTCATAATTGCGCACAAGGGCTGGAATCGGGCGATGCTGATCAAATACGTATAATGACTTGTGGTACAGCGCAATCCCTCCTTACGTTCAAACAAGTGCATAGGGCCATGGTCCATGATCTTTGCAATAGCAGCCCCCTGAACGAGGGCTTTATTGGATTGGGCTTGGCACGAATGCCAGCATGAAAGGCAGCGCTGCGTCCTATGTCCAGTCGGTATACAAATCCGTTCTGCGATCCCGCCATGTCGTAACAGAACCACGCTCCCGTACCTCTTCCAGCAGGGAAAGATCAAGGTCAGCTGTTACGATCATATCCTGATTGATCTCGCCTTCAGCCAGCAGGCCGCGCGGCGGGAAAGGAATATCATTTGGCGTAATAATCGCCGCTTGACCGAAGTTCGCTCTCATGAAGTCCACGGTAGGCAGCGATCCCACAGTGCCCGTCAGCACAATATAGACTTGGTTCTCAATGGCTCTTGCATGGCTCGTGTAGCGCACGCGGTGGAAGCCGTGGCGGTCATCGGTACAGGAAGGACAGAAGATGACATCCGCACCGCGAGCCTTCGCCATGCGCACAATCTCAGGGAATTCGATGTCATAACAAGTAAGCATGGCTATAACGCCCTTATCGGTCTCGAACACCTGCAGGCCATCGCCCTTGTTCATGTTCCACTCCGTCACTTCGGTTGGCGTAATGTGAAGCTTGGCTTGAGTGGCTACACGGCCATCCGGATAGAACAAGTGAGCAACATTGTAGAGATGCTCACCTTTGCGAATGACGTGAGTACCGCCAATGATGTGCATGCTGCTGTTCTTCGCGAGCGTCGCAAATAGCTCCAGATACTGCTCTGTGAAGTCAGGGAGATCTTGTATCGTTAAGGCATGTCCTTGTTCATTCCCAATAGACATCAGCTGTGTCGTCATAAATTCAGGAAACAAAATAAATTCAGCGTCATATTCCTGGGCAGTCTTTACATAGTGCTCACACTGCTTTGCAAAATCATCAAAGCTATGAATGGTATGAAGGTCGTACTGTACGGCAGATACTCGAAGCTTCATAAGGACCTCCTATGCAGGTTATTTTTTCCTCATTATGCTATGAAATGATTTGCTGTACAACCAACAATTTAAAAATAAGATGGACAGCAGCTAAATATCTCGAATGGAGGCCTTATGGATGCTTTTTTATTGTGAAGATAACAGATGGTAGGAGTTGAACAATTGGGGAATAGTAAGAAAAAGAGCTTCACAGCATACCAACGAAGGGGGATTATGGCTATGATCATGGACTGGCACCACATCCGGCGTCTGTTCATAAAAGACGAGAGACATCATCGGCAGCTGATGAGAACCTTAGTGCTTGCCCTTGCCAGTATCATACTGTTTATTGGCCTGCCTCATCCGGGCACAGCCTTCGGCAAAGGCTCCCAAGGCGCGGACGTCTTTGTGATCCAAGGCATGCTCAAATCACTTGGCAGCTACTCGGGAGAAATTAATGGCCACTATGACCAGCTAACGGCCTCGGGCGTCATGCACTTTCAGAAGACACATGGCTTGCCCGCGACAGGCGTGGTAGACAACCGCACATTCAAATCCATTCACTATGCATACGTCAAACACAAATTCCCGGCTCATAGACGCTGGAATGGCGGCGGCAAGTCGATATCTGGCAACGAAGAGGAACAGGCATTAAGGGATAGAAGCTACTAACTTGAAGTTGTAAAAAATGCCAGGGTGAGCCGAATTCAGATCAGATAGACATGCAAAGGGGCAAGGCCGTCTGAAGAAGGCAGCGCTGGAACAATAACAAATGGACGGGTAATAGAAAAAACATTCAAAATATACAAAACAAGACCATACAGTAAAAACCCAAAAACGCTTCCTCCTCTTCGAAAGGACGAAGCGTTTTTTTGGCGCGGTTACACCAGTTTCTTGCGAATAGCCCCTGACAAGAGGTCGATCAAGGTAATCATGATGATGATGCCTAGCAAAATAATGCCCACCCGATCCCAGTTTCTTGTGCTGAGCGCAAAGATCAGCGGCGTACCGATCCCGCCTGCCCCAATGACACCGAGGATGGTTGCAGAGCGCACATTGATCTCAAAGCGATAAAGGGTATATGACAAGAAGCCGGGGAGAACCTGCGGAATGACCGCGTACCAAAGGATCTGGATGCGGTTCGCGCCTGTTGCGATCAGCGCTTCCGTTGGACCGCAGTCAATCTGTTCAATCTCTTCTGCAAACAGCTTGCCCAGCATGCCGATGGAATGCAATCCAAGCGCAAGCACGCCGGCAAAAGAACCCGGCCCAACCGCCTTGATAAACAAGATCGCCATGACGATCTCTGGGAAGGTGCGAATCACGCTTAGAATGATCTTGCCCGTCTTCGAGGTGATCCCCCATTCACTCATATTCGAAGCGGCCCAGAAGGCAAAGGGAACACACAGCACCGCTGAGATGAAGGTGCTTAAGATTGAGATTGCAAGCGTATCCAGCAGACCCCGGAGCAGATCCTCTCCGTCAGGCAAATACACATAATCCCAATCAGGCGAGAAGATGCCGGAAGCAATGGCTTTGGTTACTTGCAAGGCGGTTTCTTTAAATCCATTTAACGGAACGCCAGAGAACGCCCAAATATACACGACAGCAAGCAGTCCAGCAATGATCCAGCGTGATTTTTTGACAGGGGGCTTTTTGACTCGATGCTCCCAAGAAGCGTGTGGATGGCTCATAGCAATTTCTCCCTAAGCCTCGTACTCATCCAATCAATGAACAAGACGATTGCTAATGTAAACAAGATGATGGTGCACGTCTTATCGTATTCAAGGAATCCGAGCGTAACCTCGTAATAGTGTCCGATCCCGCCTGCCCCAACCAGCCCCAAGACGGCCGCGGCTCTAACGTTAATCTCAAACGTATACAGCACGTAAGACATGAAGTGAGCCTGAATCTGAGGTACTACACTGTAGATGATGCGCTGCATAGGGGTAGAGCCTACCGCGGTCATGGCCTCAAGCGGTCCCCGATCAATCGTCTCCAGCGCCTCATAGGTCAGCTTCCCGATCAGTCCAAGCGAGAAGATTGTCAGCGCGAAGATGCCAGGCAGCGGCCCTAAGCCGAAGATGGCTACGAATAGAGCTGCAAGCAGGAGATCAGGAATGGTCCGAATCAGGTTCAGGACAAAGCGCACAGGATAGCTGAGCCACTTGATCGTGTTCAGATTGCTTGCACAGAGCAAGGCAATCGGAATGGCGAATATGGCGCCAAGTGTAGTGCCAACGATCGCCATGCGGATGGTCTCAAGCATAGCGCCTGTGATGTCGTCAAAGTATGACCACCTTGGCGGGAACATCTCCTTGATGAGATCGAGCATGTTGGGGAGCCCCGTGAACAGCTCGCTGAAGGAGGATTCCGTCTTGATCGCGCTTCCGGCAAGCAGCAGTAGCACAATAAGCCCCGTTAAGATTGCTTTTAGCTTGCGCGGCGGCTTCGGCCTTGGCAACGAAGAGGCTTTGGATGGAACAGCAGACTTCATATCGTGTGCGCTCATCCGACTAGATCCCCCAGCAGCTCTTCTTGCTGAATCGGGCGTCCATAAATATGGTTGAACACGTCATCAGTCGCTTCCTCCACCGGCCCGTCAAAAACAATCTCGCCGGCACGCAGCCCAATAATGCGGGTGGCATACTGCCTGGCCAGATCAATGAAGTGCAGGTTCACGAGCGTGGTGATGCCAAGGTCTTGGTTGATGCGCTTGAGATCATCCATAACCTGCTTGGTTGTTAGCGGATCAAGGGAAGCTACCGGCTCATCCGCGAGAATAATCTTGGCCTCTTGGGCGAGGACGCGTGCAATCGCCACACGCTGCTGCTGTCCTCCTGACAGCTCGTCCGAGCGTGTATAAGCCTTCTCCACGATGTTGACCCGCTCTAGCGCACGGAAGGCGAGCTCCTTATCGTGATCGGGGAAGAGGCCAAACAGGGTGCGCATCGTGGAATGATAGCCGACGCGGCCAGCTAGTACATTGCGAAGGACCGTCGTCCGCTTGACGAGATTGAAGCTTTGGAAGATCATGCCAATGCCGCGGCGAATCGTCCGCAGCTCTTTGCCAGACGCCTTGGTGATGGACGCGCCATCAATGAGGATCTCCCCATCTGTGATCTCATGCAGACGATTAATGGAACGAAGCAGCGTCGATTTGCCGGCACCCGACAGCCCTACGACGGCGATAAATTCACCGGGGTGGATGGTCAAGTTAATGTTATGAAGCCCCTTAACGCCGTTAGGGTATGATTTGGATACATGACGAAGCTCTATCAAGATGATCAGTCCTTTATCGATTAGGTTGACATAAGCAGAACCAGCTGAAGCACATCTGCACTCCAACTGGTTCCGCTGCGGGTTATATGCGAAATGAGGGGGGATATGCACGAAATCGCAATGCTTTGGTTATTGCCGAATGCTATTCCGTCTTCACTTTCTCACCATATTCACGCACGATGTCAAACACGCTGTCCTGAGACTTCGCATAGCCTTCGTGGGAGTAGATATCACGGATGATGCCGCGGCCTTCTTCATCTTGGCCAATATCGATAAATGCGTTCTGCAGCTTCTCGATCCATTCTTTGTTCATGTCCGAGCGAACAGAGATCGTATCGTTAGGGATCTTCTCGGTAAAGGTCAATACGCGAGTATCTTCAAATACAGTCGGATAGTCCTTTTTCACCACATTGCGTGCATCCTGGAAGATCGCTGCCGCATCCACATCGCCATTCAGCACTGCAAGCACCGCTTGGTCATGCCCTTTTACGGTAATCGGCTGAACATCCTTCAGCGGGTCCAGTCCTTCTTCCATCAGCTTGCCTGCAGGCCAGACAAAGCCAGCCGATGAAGTAACGTTTTGATAGGCGATCTTAGCCCCTTTCAGATCCTTGATGCTCTGGATAGGGGAGTCTTTTTTGACAATAATCATCGATTTGTAAAAATCAACGAGCTCTTCGGTTGGAGCGCCTGTATCATCTTGAACACCATAGCGCTGAGCTTGAAGGATAACGTCAGCTGCGCCTTTTTCTTTAGCTAGCACATAGGCGGTTGGAGGCAGGAAGCCGACATCTACTTTCTTGGAGGCCATGGCTTCAATGATCGTGTTGTAATCCGTAGAAATGCTGACCTTGACCGGGATGCCCAAGCGATCGCCAAGAAGCTTTTCAAGCGGCTTGGCTTTGGCTTCCAGTGTATCCGCATTTTGAGAAGGAACGAATTGAACGGTTAACGTCTCAGGCACATACCCTTCTTGCTTCGGAGCAGAGCTGTTGGCTTGATCAGGCTGGTTGGATGCTTGGTCTGTCGTACCAGACGAGCTATTGGTGCCGCAAGCGCTAATAAACACGAGGGACAGCAATAGAGGAATGATCATTTTAGCTACGTTTTTCAAAAGAATACCCTCCATAGTAGGAATAAATTGACTGCTTCTTGCTCTACTATAAAGGGACAGGATTATCGGGCCGTAAAGCGGATGCGAATAATTTGTAAAGATTAGGAAGGAGAAGCTGTTTTTGTGAGGGGGTCAAGGGCTGCTGAAGAGCCTTCTAAACGTGTCGTGTTCCATCCTTATCCTCTATTTGTTGGCGAAGGGCTGCCAGCTCCTTGCGAAGCTGGAGGGTTTCCTCCTGCAGGAGATGAAACATGCGAAGGTTCAAGCTGCCGATGATGATTAAGGTGATGCCGCTCAAGGGAAAGGCGATTCGCATCGCTGTCCATGTCCAGTAGACATGATCAGGGGTAGTAGATTCAACCGAACGGGGAATCGTATACCACAGGCCAAGCAGCAGAAGCAGCATGCCGACGAATATAAGGAAATAGGATATCTTTTTTAAGCGTGTTGTAAACAAATGTAGGTCGCCTCCAATCATGAATAGGTTGTTGTGCTGTTTCACTGCGAGCAGCTTAGGTTTTTTTACATAATGAAGGATGTGCGTTAACAAATCAGACGTACACTATAGATGTAGCAGACGAAGGACGCTCGGTCATGGTTCCTTCTACATATATAGAAGAGGTGAGTGCATTGACAGAACAAGCGATGAAGCGCTGTACCATTCTCGTAACCAGCGACATTCACGGGTATATCAGCGCAGCCAGCTATCGTACGCAAGAGGACGTGGATACGGGCTTGGCAAGGCTCGCAACCAGGATTAAGGCGGAGCGGGCACAAGAAGCAGATCTGATCCTCATCGATAATGGCGACCTTATTCAAGGAACCCCTTTAACGTACTACGCGGCCAACTTCAAATCGAGCAAACCTCATCCTGCGATCGCAGCCTTGTCTTCACTAGACTATGATGCTGCTGTCGTTGGCAATCATGAATTTAATTATGGATTATCTTACTTGCAGGAGGTGATGACGGAAGGTTCCTTTCCGTGGCTGTCGGCAGGCATAGTGGATGAAGGAACGGACACACCAGCATTTGGAATGCCTTATATTATTAAACGGTGCGGAGAAGTAAAGGTTGCCATTCTTGGTGTGACTACTCACTATATTCCGAATTGGGAGCATCCCGATCATATAGCAGGCCTGGACTTTCAAGATGCGCTTAACACGGTAAAGACCTGGGTACCGCGTATTCGTGCCAAGGAAGAGCCGGATCTTATGATCGTTGCCTATCATGGCGGATTCGAGCGGGACGTGGTAAGCGGAGAATGGACAGAGCGGTACACAGGCGAGAATCAAGGCTATGCAATGTGCATGGAGGTCGAAGGCATCGACATGCTGATAACAGGGCATCAGCACCGGATGCTGACAGGAGAGATTAATGGGGTGAGCGTTATTCAGCCGGGCTGCAACGGTCAGGCGCTCGGCAAGCTTGAAGCCGTATTCGAGCGTGTTGAGGGACGTTTTCGTCTAAGATCCAAGCGTGCGGAATTGATTCCTTGCCAAGGCTCGTATGCCAAGGACCAAGAAGTGCTTGAGGCTATTCGGCCATATGAGGAACAGACACAAGTGTGGCTGGATGAGAAGCTTGGCAGCGTGGATGGAGACATGAAGATCGATAGTCCCCATGCGCTGCGGCTTGCGGATCACCCCTTTATCGAGTTCGTGAACAAGGTGCAGATGGAGGCAGCAGGTGCAGACGTGTCCAATACGGCACTGCTCAGTGAAGATACACATGGCTTTGAGCATACGATTACGATGCGCGACATCCTGACGAACTTCATCTACCCTAACACCCTTACGGTGCTGCGCGTATCAGGCGACGATATTCGCAAGGCGTTAGAGCAGAGCGCCTCCTACTTTACATTGCAGGCAGATGGCTCGATTGCTGTAAGCCGGTCGTTCCTTGAACCGAAGACACAGCATTACAACTATGATATGTGGGAAGGCATTGAATACGAGCTTGATGTATCGATGCCAATCGGACAGCGTGTGGTGAAGCTTACTCGGCAGGGAACTCCTATTGAAGGGGGGCAGACCTATGAGGTTGTGATGAACAACTATCGTGCCGGGGGCGGCGGAGAATATGAGATGTATCGCAGCAAGCCTGTGGTTCGGGAAGTGACGGTTGATATGTCGGAGCTCATTGCAGGATATATTCGGGAAAAAGGGACTGTTGAAGCATCGTGCAATCATAATTGGCGCGTGATTGCCTCTGAAGCTATCGGATCTAGCAATGAGCAGCGATAGCTAGCACAATGGCTGTTCATGCATGGCGCAGCTTCGGTATTCTAATACATGCAAGCCAAAACAGACCTTTGCACCTTCAACAGCAAGCTGGTTGAATGCGTGTAAAGGTCTGTCTGTTATTGTCGTCATTCGTCTATTTCCTGAGAAATAGTCCTCACACGATTTCCTTCTTCTCCATGATGCGTAGGGAAAGCAGCATCGATGCAATGAAGATGAGTATAATAGCAGCTGCTATCACACCCACAACCGTGTAAAGAGAGGCTTCAGCAGGGCTAAAGGAAGCCAAGCGGTCATTGCTCAATATGAAAGTACCGATGCCAACGACGCCGAACACAATAATGATTAGGAACAGCCGCGCCTTTTCGGTCCCGAGCTTGAAGCACAGCGGCAGCAGAAGCGAGATCAGCAGCATGCCGAAGAGAAAGCTGCCTCCAATCATGGCGAGATTGGCCGCAGGGTCTCCTTTATGAATGAAAAACATGAAGCCTGAGCTTAACAATGTTCCAAGTACGAGAACGACAAGTGCCAGTACATATTTGCTTATCGTTAGATCCTTCCTCGAAATAGGCATCGTGAGCGCATACTTGTCCCAATTCGCCCTTTCATCAAAGGCAATAGCATTGACAGGGATGGTAATGCCTAGAATCACGATTAAGAAGCCGGCATTCCCATTGGAATACGTAAGAAAAGCACCCAGGAAGACTATAAGCAGCAGGAATGTCGATTGCATCTTGATGGTATACAGATCCTTGAACAGCAGCCCTTTCATCGTCCATTCTCCTTTGCAAAAAAGATCATAATATCCTCGATCGTCGCACGTTCCACCGTCCAAGTTCCCTTCAGCGCATCTCGGTCCACGAGCGCCTCAGCACCGAATTGATGCTGTCTTACGCCCTTGATGATGGATGGATTCAAGCGATCAAGATCCTCCTTCGCGCATTTCAGGACGCCATATCGATCCAAAAGCGCATCCTTCTCCTCGCAAAACAGCAGTTTTCCTCGGTGCATGAATGCAATATAGTCGGATACCTTCTCAAGATCACTCAATATATGAGAGGACATGAGAATGGAGTGCGTCTCATCCTTCATAAAGTCTAGGAATACATCAAGCATCTCATCTCGAACGATTGGATCAAGACCGCTTGTTGCTTCATCTAGGATGAGCAGCTTGGAATCATGAGAGAGGGCGGCTGCAATGGACAGCTTCATCTTCATCCCGCGGGAGAGCTCCTTCACCTTTTTCTGCGCAGGCACTTGAAATCGTTGGATATAAGCATGGAATTGATCTTCATTCCACGTCTGAAAGATGTTTTTAAGAATCTTGTTAATATGATGGGCGGTCAAGGTGTCTGGAAATGTACATTCCTCCAGCACGACTCCAATATGCTCGCGAAGAGGCTTGGGCAGGGCTCGATTAGGCTGCCCCAGCACCTGAACCTCTCCTTTGTCACGAGAGATGAGGTCCAAGATGAGCTTGATCGTCGTGCTCTTGCCTGCGCCGTTCTCTCCAATTAAGCCCATAATGGTTCCTGCCGGCAGCGTGAAGCTAAGATTGTCCAGCTTAAAGTCCTGATAGTGCTTCTCTACGCCTGTCATTGAGATTGCATGTTCCATTGCTATTCTCCTTTGTAGATCAAAGTCAGCAGCTCAATCAATTCCTCCAAAGGCACGTCGCTCATTGCGGCTTTATCGACAATCTCCTGCATATGCCATTCGATCTGCTTCAGGTTCTCTTCTCGAATGAATGTCAGGTTCTTATGAGCAACAAAGCTGCCTTTCCCGACGATGGATTCGATAAATCCATCTCGCTCCAGCTCTTCATAAGCTCGCTTGGTTGTGATCACACTAATACGAAGCTCCTTGGCCAACAAACGCATGGAGGGCAAGGGATCGCCTTCGTTCAGCTCACCTGTCATAATCATATTCTTAATCTGGGCGGTGATCTGCTGATAGATTGGCTGCCCGTTGGCATTGCTAATGATGATGTTCACGTGAAATTCACCCTAACAAAATAATGTATATATATAATATACACAATATATGCTATTTTGAAAACACCCTTCACAAAATGACCAAAATTGGCATGCCATCATAAATAAAGCCCTCACCGGATGGATGTCCAATGAGGGCTGAAGGATGGAATAACGGGAGATTGCAGACGCGGATTGCTTGAGGAAAAGGCGCAGCAGTTTATTATTGACCGACATGGTCAATGGGAATATACTGTAGTTGACCACTTTGGTCAACAGCTTGCTGGGGGTTTATTAACATGACAGAAAAGTTCTTCAATCTGGATGAGGAGAAGCAGGCGCGCATCATTAATGCCGCCATGAAGGAATTCTCGGATCACGGTTATGCACAAGCTTCGACCAATGAGATGGTGAAGCAGGCTGGGATCTCGAAGGGGCTGCTTTTTCACTATTTTAAGAACAAACAGGGATTGTATTTATTTCTATATGATTATGCCATGCAAAAAATGTTGGCTGAGATGGAAGCCAGCATGGATTGGGCGGAGAGAGATCTCTTCATGATGTATCGAAGAATTGTGGAGGTCAAGTTCAGGCTGTGCCGTGTATATCCGGATATGTTCAACTTTCTTAAGGTCGCGAATACCGCTGATACGAATGAGGCCACGCCAGAGCTTCAACGACGCAATGAACAGCTCATCAGTAAATGGTACGAGCGCATGTATCGCAATGTGGACTACTCCTTGTTCAAAGAAGGCGTAGATGTACAGCGGGTCATACATGTTTTGAGGTGGACGATGGAGGGCTTCAGCTACACACAGTTGGAGCACATGAAGAAGCTCTCCTTGGAAGAGCTTGATCTTGATGCGATGATGGTGGAGATTGACCAGTATCTGGAGCTTCTAAAGCAGGCCTTTTACCGCTCCTGAGCAGGCGGAAAGCAAATCATGAGGAGGCAGGGACATGAGCATTATCGAGCTTCAGCAATTAACGAAGACGTATGGCAGCGCAAGAGGCATCAAAAATCTAAGCTTTCGCGTGGAGGAGGGGGAGATCTTTGGTTTTATCGGCCCTAATGGAGCCGGGAAATCTACCACAATCCGCACCTTGCTTGGATTGATCTATCCAACAAGCGGCAGCGCCAAGATCTTTGGCAAGGATATTCTGCTGCATGGGCAGGAGATCAAGAAGGAGATCGGATATCTGCCTTCAGAGGTGTTCTACTATGACAATATGAAGGTGAAGGATCTGCTTCACTATTCCGCAAGCTTCTATAAGAAAGACTGTACGAAGCGAATGAACGAGCTGGCAGCGCTGCTGGAGCTCGATGTAAACAAGAAGATTGATGACCTGTCGCTTGGCAATAAGAAAAAGGTAGGCATCGTTCAAGGCCTCCTTCATGAGCCTAGGCTAATCATCCTGGATGAGCCTACGAGCGGGCTAGATCCTCTAATGCAGCAGCGCTTCTTTGAGCTTCTGCTTGAAGAGAACAAGAAGGGCTCAACGATTCTGTTCTCCTCTCATATCTTGAGCGAAGTTCAGCGCCTCTGCCATCGTGTTGCGATCATCAAAGAGGGCGAACTAGTCAGCTTGGAGAAGATGAGCACGCTGAAGGCGAACAATTATAAGCGATTCAAGCTTGAAGCTTCTACAGCCGTAGAGGAATCGTCCTTTGCTATTGAAGGCGTAACGGAACTCGTTATTCGGGATAAGGAAGTCAGCTTCATGTACAAAGGAAACCTCAACGCTATTCTAAGGGTTATTGCCTCCATCGAGATTGCGAATCTATGGATTGAGGAGCCGGATCTAGAGGAGATCTTCATGCATTACTATGAAAAGGAGGCGTAGATCAGCATGAATATGTATAAGCATGAGCTGAGCGCTTACCGGAAGTCCTTGTTCGGCTGGATCAGCGCCTTGGTTGGCATCAGCATTCTGATGATGTCCATGTTTCCCACCTTTTCAAAAGATGCTGGGGCCTTTGTTGCCTTGCTCTCTAATATGCCGGATGCGGTATTGGCCGCGATGGGGATTCATATGGAGACCATCACTTCAGTGCTTGGCTTCTATGGTTATATTTTTGTTTACATTCTACTTGGCGGGGCTATTCAAGCGATGCTGCTCGGCACCACTATCCTGTCCAAGGAGGTTCGGGATAAGACCGCTGATTTTCTACTGACGAAGCCGGTCACCCGGCAGGCGATTGTGTCATCCAAGTTACTGGCAGCCCTGACATCGCTGGCTGTTACCAATATCATCTATATGGCTGCAGCTTGTCTCATCACTGCGCTTGTATCGGAGTCAGCATTCAGCTTGAAGCTGCTAATTCTTGCGACACTCCCGCTCTTCTTCGTGCAGCTGATCTTCTTTGCGACAGGGCTGCTTGTCTCGGTTATCTGGCCGAAGATGCGAACGGTGCTTCCCGTATCGCTTGGCGTGGTGTTTGCCTTTTTCCTGATTGGGGCGCTTGGGGCAACAACAGGCGATGATAAGCTCCGTCTGTTAACGCCGTTCAAGTATTTTGATACGTCATACATTGTCGAACACTCGTCTTATGAGAGCCTGTATCTATTCATCACGATCGCTTGGGTTATTCTCGCGACAGCTCTCAGCTATATCATTTATATGAAGCGCGATGTGCATGCGGTGTAGGGAGGGAACCGGAGATGAATATATTTTGGAGAGAGATGAAGGCCCAGCGGAAATCACTCATCATCTGGTGCGTCGGCATGGTCTTCCTGTTGATTGCGGGAATGAGCAAGTATGCCACCTTATCTGTTCCTGGTGAATCGCAAACGCTGAATGAGCTGATGGCGGATATGCCGAAGTCCTTGCAGGCTATATTTGGGGTCGGCTCGCTTGATTTATCTACGGTAAGTGGATATTACGGCGTACTGTTCCTGTATATTGCGATGATGGCCACGATCCATGCTGGCATGCTTGGGGCCACGATCATTGCGAAGGAAGAACGGGATAAGACTGCGGAGTTCCTGCTTGTTAAGCCGATCACACGCAGTATGATGCTGACCTCGAAGCTCGCTGCTGCATTGGTCGGCGTGGTCATTCTGAATGGAGTGACGTCAATAGGCTCGCTGATGGCCGTGCAGAGCTACAGCAATGGCGAGAACGTGAATCAAGACATTATGCTCTTGATGGGAGGACTCTTCATACTTCAGCTTCTCTTCATGCTGCTGGGGAGTGCAGTAGCCTCGCTCTTGAAGCTTCCTAAGCGTGCTGCAGGATTGACATCAGGCCTATTGCTGCTGACCTTTTTCATATCTGTTGTAATTGATATCAGTGGCAATCTGGATGCTCTCAAATTCCTCACGCCGTTCAAATACTTTGATGCCAAGACCGTGCTTGAGGCAGGAAGCTTAAGCATGGGATACATGCTGCTGTCGCTTGCACTTATGGTGCTGGCGCTAGTAGGGACTTATGTTGGGTATAACAAACGGGATTTGAAGGTATAGGGGCGAACCGCTTCTCGTTCGGATGAAGCAGGGCATCTATTCAATCCATAGGACAGCTATCTATGGAGGGAAATGTTCGATCGTCCACAAGAGGCCGCGGCTTACAGCGAAGCTGGCTCGTATGAGTCATGCAGCAGGTCAGCCGCGGTCTTTTTTTATTTGTTCAAGGCAAAAAGAAAGTTATATTTGGAGGCATGCTTCAATTCGTCGGTAATAATCTCAAATAACATATCGCGGTACTTTCCCTCGGGCAAGCATTGCCGAATGACCCGGTAACGCTCTACGGCTTTTAATTCCCCAAATAATGCCTGCTGGATGCCTTGAATGTAGCTGGAAGGCTTGTTGAAGGTTTCCTGATTGGAGACTTGAACCTCTTGACCTGTGAAGTCCCGATAAATGTCCCGAAACATTCGATTATGCTTGCGCTCATCGTCTCGAATCGAAGCGATGATGTCTTTTTGTTCTTGTGTAGGAGCTATGCTAATCAAATATTGGTAAAACATTTCATCCTCACGTTCTCCTTGCACAGCCTCGTGAACCATCTGAAGAGCAGTCTGCAAGCAGGAGGTCGATTCGTTGCGGTACGGAATAGGGGGAATCATCATAGGCAGGCAGGGTGAATAAGGATAAGGCGGGGGATACGGAATATACATAAACGTACTCCTTTCCATATGCTGTCATCATGACAATCTATGATGGAGCTTGAGGCAGGTGAATGCCTAGCGAAAATAACGACATGATAAAAACGCCCTTTCGCCAATAAGGCAGCGATAGGGCGTGAATCTGCCTGAGCGGCAGCCGCGTGAAAATGGTTCATAACCGTTACTGGTCAGCCTTGCTTTTTGAAAAAGTTCAGCACCCAATGGATGTTGTACTTATCTTGAATCTGGCCATGCAGGGCGCCAAAGAACGTATCCTGCAGCTCCACAACCGTCTTGCCTTCCTTCGCCAGCGCTTCATAGATAGAGCGAATCTCTTCCTCCTGCGTAAATTGCACCATAACGCGAGTAGAATCTCCTACGGTTATGTGGTGCCCGAATGTGGCGGAGAAATGAAGCGTGCCTCCATTGGCCAAAAACAGCTCAGCGTGGAGCACGCGCCCTTCTTGCGCATTTAGAATTTTGGTTGTGCCTCCGAAGACCTCGGTGTAAAAATTCAGGGCTCCTTGTACATCTTCGACAATGACATAAGGATACAACTGGTTCATTGTGAATGCCTCCCGCTTTACTCAAATGAACATCTTCTCTATTCATTATGGAACGAAGAAGATATGTTATACTATAAAGAACAAACGTTCCCTAGTAAAGGAGAAACCTTCAAGTGATGAACGAGCCAACCTCTGTCGTGCAGATTGCGGTCAAAGCCTTGGTGCAGCATGTCTTTCTCAGCGGCAGCATTGATTCGGAATTCAGTACCGCAAGTCCTTTGATAGAAGGCACGAGAGCGCATCAGAAGCTGCAGCAGCAGTATGGTGAGCAGGATGAGAAGGAAGTCTATGTGAGCTGCGAGATTCCGTATGGAAGTCTAGTCTATAAAATAGATGGCCGGTGCGATGGCGTGCTGGTGAAGGAGGAAGGACTCACCATCGATGAGATAAAGTCCACCTCTTTGGACCTCGCGCTGTTAACGAAGGAATCGTATCCGGTGTATTGGGCACAGGCAAGATGCTACGCCTATATTCTGGCCAAGGAGCGGGGGCTTGAGCGCATCCGTGTGCAGCTTACTTACATTCACACGGGATCAGAAGAGATCCAGGTGTTTCAGGAGGAGCTGACTCAAGGTGAGCTGGAGGCATTTGTCCACAAGGTGATCGAGCAGTACGCTCCCTTCGCAGAGATGCTGGTGCGTCATCGCGAGGAGCGGGATGAGAGCATTCAGGCGTTGGCGTTCCCATTTGAGCGATACCGTCCAGGTCAGCGCAAGCTGGCAGGCGCGGTGTATCGAACGATTGACGAAGGTGTTCGCCTCTTCGCCAAAGCCCCGACAGGCATCGGCAAGACGATATCGACTTTGTTCCCTGCAGTGAAAGCCATGGGGCAGGGGATGCTGAAGCGAATCTATTATTTAACCGCGAAGACCATTACCCGCACTACTGCTGAGGAAGCGTTTCATCGAATGGAAGCACGGGGACTGAAGCTGCACAGCGTCACTTTAACGGCTAAAGAGAAAGTATGCTTTCAAGACAAGATGAGCTGCCGCAAGGAAGATTGCCCTTATGCGAATGGCTATTACGATCGTTTACACGAAGGGCTGCTGGACATGCTTACGCATGAGACGAGGATCACTCGTCCCGTTATCGAAGCCTATGCCAGAAAACATACCTTATGTCCGTTCGAGTTCGGACTGGACGCTTCGTATGCAGCGGATGCGGTCATATGCGATTATAACTATATCTTCGATCCGCGCATTTCCTTAAAGCGCTTGATGGGAGAAGTGCGCAGCAAGACTGCGCTGCTTGTCGATGAGGCGCACAACCTGGTTGATCGTGCGCGTGAGATGTATTCAAGCACGCTTGTTAAGTCTGAGGCGCTAGAGATTCAGAGGGCTTACAAAGGCGTAGATGATGGTGTCTCCCAAGCGGCTAAGGCGATCAATCAATATTTTATTGATCTTAGAAAGACCACGGAGGAGAAGGAGTGGGTTCAGCAGGAATCGCCTGAGGCATTATTGGCACTTGCAGAAGCCTTCTCGATACAGGCAGAGCATTATCTTATGTCGGCTTCGACAGGTCATGATGGGGATGAGCGGCTGCTGGATGTGTATTACCAGATCCAAAGCTTTATTCGTACGGGCAAGCTGTATGGCGAGCAGCATGTGACTTATGTGGAGCAGAGCAGAAATGAGGTTACACTGAAGCTGTTCTGTCTGGATCCTTCGGATCTCCTAAGACAGATGGGCAAAGGCTTCCGCAGCCATATCTATTTTTCCGCGACGCTATCTCCCTTGTCTTATTACCGAGATATGCTGGGAGCGAACGAGGAGGATTATTCTTTATCCGTTCCGACGCCGTTCTATCAGGAGCAGCTTGATGTAATCGTGCAGCCGCTGTCAACTCGATACCATGATCGGGAGCGCACGCTGGGTACATTGCTCCAACTCCTCACGCAGCTTGTCGAGAATCGCCAAGGCAATTACTTGTTCTTCTTCCCTTCTTATGCGTATTTGCGAATGATAGAGGAAGCCTTTATGACAGAGGAGCGGACAAGCCAGTATGATATCTTGATCCAAGAAAATAGGATGGATGAAGAGGCGCGCGAGCAATTCCTAGCGAGATTCGACGCTGACAACGAGCGTACGATGATTGGGTTCGCCGTGCTTGGCGGAATCTTCTCGGAAGGGATCGATCTTGTTGGAGACCGGCTGACGGGTGTCGTTGTCGTTGGCGTGGGGCTGCCGCAGCTAAGCTTTGAACGCAATATTATTCGTGATTACTTTAACCAGGCAGGGCGCAATGGCTTTGACTATGCCTATATTTACCCGGGGATGAACAAGGTTCTTCAGGCTGGGGGCCGGCTCATTCGCTCGGAAGAGGATGAAGGCATTCTCGTGCTCGTAGACGACCGTTATCTCAGTCCACAATATCAACGGCTGCTGCCGGAGGAGTGGGCACATTATCGAGTGAGCAGCATCAATGATTCGATGCATTAGGTTGATGGATAGTCTGGGGAGCAGAAGGGACATCCGGAAGCTTCAATGGCTCGGACAAGTCATCAGTGTTCCATGTCGAGTCATGTACCCAGTCTAATGAGCGCCAAGCGGTGATACGGATACAGCAGCAGGGTAATCTGGTAGGTTGCTGCTGTATCGCCATGCTCCCACCATCGCAGTTCCTCCATGGGATGAAGGCTGGCCCCTATCCAGCATGCTGAGAGCTGCGCTCGCCGCTCCCTTTTACCATAGAATTGCGATTAGTCCTGGCTTGTCTGACTCGGCAACAAGATATGAGGAGGACGGGGTTTCTAGTCACCGAATCTTCAAGGAGCTGCCGTTCTTAGCAGATGCATTCTCTATGGAATTACGTTACGCTTATAGAAACACCGTGCATATGTAGATTGATTATAGATCTGATATGTAGAATCTACTTCTACTGTGATAGGAGCTGGAGTGATGGAATTCAGAGTAAAGGATCTGTTTCAAATGGATACGCTGCAGCAGGCCTTTGTGGTAAGCGGCAAGCAGGGACTCGACAATCCCATTCGGGGAGTCACTATTATTGAAGCGCCTGATATCGCAGAATGGATTAGCGGCGGGGAACTGCTGCTGAGCAGTCTATATCCCTTGCAATCCTATAACGACCAAGAGCAGCATAACTTTATGATTCAATTGGTTGACAAAAATGTAAGCGCTTTAGTAATTAAGACCGGAAGATTCGTTCAAGATATCCCAAAAGGCATTATTGCAGCATCGGATGAGTATCATCTGCCTGTTATCCAAATTCCACGGCAGATTCCCTATCGAGAGATCATGTATCCGATCATGGAATCGCTATTTAACCATCAGGTCACCAAGCTTAAGTATTTCAAAGAAGCGCATGATCGGTTTATTGCCTTAACGCTCTCCAACAAAGGATCGGAGCAGATTGTGCATACACTTGCCAATCTGATTGGCAATCCGGTGACCTTGTATGATCGGAATTTCTTCCCGATGTCGACGACCGATTCCCAATTCAGTTCGTTTGAGGTGCTGCAAAAGGAAACCGACGCTTTGGCGATTGATACGGAATTCCCATGCCATAGACAGCGTGCGAGCTATCCGGACTGGGGAGGCAAGACGTGCAATCAGTATGTCATTCCGATTGAGACGGTCAATCAGATCAGGATTCAACTCGTGATTCACGAGGTGTACAAGCTGGTGGAGGCACTGGACTTTATCGCGATAGAGAATGCGGCGACCTCCATGTCATTGGATCTGGTCAAGCAGTATGCGGTGGCTGAGGTGGAGATGAAGTATAAGGATGATCTTATCGATGATCTGCTTCATGCGAAGATTGATTCCTTGCAAAGCGTCTACCAGCGTGCTAATTTGATTGGCTGGGACTTAAACAAGACCTATGTCGTGGTGCTGTTTCGCCTTCAGCATTCAGGGGGCAGCGAAGCGGAAGAGGTGGATCTATACGGCTTGCATCACCCTTATCAGCGTACTCTCTCTGACATGATCCAGCAGCGCATTCCAGAAGGGCCGATTCGGATCAGGAGCGATCAGCTCGTTGTGCTGTGGGGAGTAGATCCTGCAGAGGAGGATAAGGGCGTCTGCATTCAAGGCATTAAGGAGGCAGCCAAGAGCATCCAGCAAGCCTTCTACAAGCGTGTTCAGCATCTCGATATTCAGGTTGGCATCGGCAATGCGGCATATGCGATATCCGAGCTGCCAAGAAGCTATAAGGAGGCACAGGATGCCTTGCAGCTTGGCGCGACGATTAAGGGCCAATCCGCAGTAGCGGCTTTTTCTGATCTAGGCATTTATCGGCTGCTTTGTCAGATTGAAGATCCGGAGTCGCTTACGAATTTTTCCCGCCTTCCTTACAGAAGCTGCTCGATTACAAGCAGCCCAATCGGGATGATCTCATTCAGACACTGCGAGTGTTTTTGCAGCAGCATCACAATGCGGCCAAGACCGCTGAGGAATTGTTCTGCCATTATAAGACGGTGACGTATCGGATGGATCGGATCAAGGAGATTACAGGTCTTGACCTTGATGATCCAGATGAAGTGCTGTCGATCCAAGTGGGGCTGAAGATTGTGACGCTGCTTGGCGATGAGCTTATCGAAGCGGGGGCCAAGGCATGAATACTACGGCTTGGAGCCCGCTTTAGTTCAGGTGCAGGTGTAGGTGCAGGTATAGGTGTAGGTGTAGGTGCTCCTTGAAGATAGCAAGGCGCCGCCATCAATCAATCGTCCGCGTCAGCTCTTTAGTCGAATAACGTGATAGTCCATTATTTACTCCGCTCATGAGAATGATGACATTCTTGTGGGCGGATTTTTTTGTCTGCATTTTTGAATGTCTGCGAATGCATGCAGCGTGCAGCCGCTCCAATTGTAGAGATTACAGGAGCTTACTCACAAGAATCACTCACACCAAATCAGGACGCTCACTTGTCAATCGACTTCGCAAGACATATTTATGTTATCCGATATGGATAAAAGTTGAGGCTGTTTTTTATCGAGATGCCTCGATGTTTAATTTTTATAAAGCGCTTACAATCGAGTTGTAAACAAAAATCAGCCTCGAGAAGAGGCAAAGAGCGTATCTTTCGTTGCTTCGCTGAGGCTTAGGAAGGCTGTTGAATGGACTTCAAGCTTGCACACATCTTGCAGAAAGGACAGATACGATGATGGATGCGATCCAAACCGATACGATTCGATTGATTGAATGGTTAAGCCAGTTCGGGAACGACCCTAAGGGGGGCGTTTCACGTTTGCTGTATACCGAAGAATGGGTAGATGCACAACGCGCATTAGAGCAATACATGCAAGAGGAAGGGTTTACGACGTATTACGATGAGATCGGCAACTTGTACGGAAGGCTCGAAGGCAGCCAATATCCAGATGAAACGATCGTGAGCGGCTCCCATGTGGATACCGTGCGCAATGGCGGCAAGTATGACGGACAGTATGGAATTATAGCAGCGATCATGGCTATGAAGGCGCTCAGACAAGAGCATGGGGAGCCGCTTCGCACCTTGGAGGTTGTGTCATTTGCCGAGGAGGAGGGCAGCCGTTTCCCTTACACCTTTTGGGGCAGCAAAAATTTGGCCGGCATGGCGAAGAAGGAAGACGTGCAGGAGATTCAGGATTTCAACGGCGTGCCTTTCGTGGATGCCATGAAGCAGGCGGGATTTGGCTTCCGTGACGAATCGAGTACGCTTCGCAGCGATATTAAAGCTTTTGTCGAGCTTCACATTGAGCAGGGTAGCGTGCTGGAGCATGAGCAGCTGTCCGTGGGTGTCGTTCACAGCATCGTTGGACAACGCCGCTTTACGATCGAGATTCATGGCGAGGCCAACCATGCGGGAACAACGCCGATGGGCTATCGCAAGGATGCGGTGCATGCCGCTGGACGCATGATTCAGCAAATTCTAGATTTGGCGCAAGCCTATGGCGATCCGCTTGTATCTACGGTCGGAAAGATCGATGTGAAGCCGAATGTGGTCAATGTCGTACCGGGGAATGCCCTGTTTACCTTGGATATTCGCCATACCGACAAGAAAGAGCTGATTCGCTTCACGGACGAGGTCACTGAGCTGATGAAGCGTACGGCGGAATCGCTAGGTGTCGAGATCACGATTGACATGTGGATGGACGAAGATCCTGTTCCGATGAATGCCGAGATTATACAAGTTCTGGAGAAGCAATGCGAGAAGCACCATATTCCGTTTAAGCTGATGCACAGCGGCGCAGGACACGACTCACAGATCATGGCCAAATTCGTGCCAACCGCCATGCTGTTCGTTCCAAGCCGCAAGGGGATCAGTCATAATCCCGAAGAGTATACAAGTCCGGAGCATCTTGCAGACGGTATCCGTGCTCTAACTTATGCGCTGTATGAGCTGGCTTATGAAGCATGAGGCATTCAATCTGACACAATAGCGAGCAAACAACCAATTGCGCAGAGGAGAGTGAAATAGTGAAGGACACAAGCCAACAGGAAAAGTGGGAGTATTGGAAAAAGGTCATCGTGATGCTTTGTCTTGGATGGACAGTGATTTGGATCTATCGGACCATCCTGAATCCGATTCTTCCAGAGATTCAACGTGATCTCAATGTCACATCAGATGCAAGCATGGGCCTTATCTTCAGTGTCTTTTTCTTTGCTTACACGATGATGCAGATCCCGTCAGGGCTGCTTGCCGATAGGTTTGGGCGCAAGTCGATTATTATACCGGGTTTTATCTTATTTACGTTAGGAGCCGTCCTCGTCGGCTTCTCCACCTCGCTCATGTTCATCTTAGTCGCGAGCTTCATTACAGGACTTGGCCAAGGAACGTATTATGGCCCGGCGTACTCGATCTCTTCTGAAACGATACCAAAGGAAAAGCGGGGGATATCCACAGCCATCATCAATAGCGGTTCCGCTTTAGGTATGGCGATCGGATTAATCGGCTCCAGCTTTCTTGTGAAAGAGGCCGGCTGGAACTGGCGCGTGCTGCTCTTTATTACGGCTGGTCTCGCATTCAGCTTAATGCTGGTCTTCGCGAAGAACATCAAGAAGACGGCGGTGCCGGCTAAAGCTTCGGGAGCAGCACAGGATGATGCAGCGGATGCGGAGGAGAGAGCGACGCTGAAGCGTCTGCTCGCCAATCCGAAGATGGTCGCTTCCTATGTGCTTTATTTTGCAACGTGCTACGGGTACTACATGATTGTCACCTGGCTGCCTTCCTACTTGCAGGAGGAGCGCGGGTTCCATGGGACAGCCATTGGTTTTGCTGCTGCGCTCGTTGCCTTTAGCGCGGTGCCCGGTGCCCTCTTATTCAGCCGCTTGTCCGATAAGTTCATGAACAAGAAGATTACGTTCATTATTATACTGGAGCTTCTGGCTGCTGTGATGCTGTACCTGACGGTATCGGTAGGCACCACGACGATGCTGATCGTGTGCTTGATTCTTTACGGCTTCCTCGGGAAGCTTGCGGTAGAGCCGATTCTAATCTCTTATGTAGCGGATATTGCGCCTAAGCAGGGGGTTGGAACAACGTTTGGCTTCTTCAACTTCTTCGGCATGATGTCGTCGGTCGTAGCGCCATTTGTTACCGGTCTGATCTCGGATGCGACAGGCAGTAAGGTGCTAGGCTTCTATCTGGCCACGATCATCATTCTCGTAGGAGCTGCGGTGATGCTGCTGGCTAATATCAAGAAGACGCCGCAGAAGGCTTAGGCCGTAACTTGTAATCAAAGCGAATCTCATTCTAGCAGAACCGTTTCCCTTTAAAGACACTTGAATAGGAATGGAAGACAGACATAAATAGCCGTATATGAAAACGGATTCAACAAAAAGGAGAGTATCAATTATGGGATATCCACAAGATTTGCTAGCAAGCCGCTCCATTATTAAAAGAGGCAATTTTGCCTTAATTCCGCCGGAAGGTCTCGTCAAGAATGTCGTGCCAGGATTCGAACAATGTGATCTGACGATACTGGCTTCTCCACGGCTTGGCGCCAAATTCGTTGATTACCTGGTAACGATGCACGAGGGCGGCAAAAATGCTCAGGGCTTCGGTGAAGAAGGCGTAGAAACCTTCGTGTACTGCATGGAAGGACAGGTAAGCGCTTCGGCTGATCAGGAGACCTTCTTGCTTGAAGCAGGCGGCTACCTGTATTGCCCGCCAGGCGTAAAGCTTTATCTGGAGAATGCGCAGTCGAAGGATACGAAATTGTTCTTGTATAAGCAAAAGTATGCGCCGCTCAATGACAGCAGCCGTAAGCCATGGGTCGTATCCGGCAATGTGCATGACATCGTGGCAGTGGATTACGACAACATGACGAACGTGAAGATTCAAGACCTGCTGCCCATCGATCACGCATTCGATATGAACTTCCATATTCTATCGTTTGAGCCGGGAGGCTGTCATCCCTTTGTAGAGACGCACTATCAGGAGCACGGCGCCATTATGCTCTCAGGCGAAGGCGTCTACAATCTGGACAATGAATGGATTCCGATCAAAAAGGGCGACTACCTCTATATGGGGCCTTATGTTCCGCAAGCAACCTATGCGGTAGGCAGAGAGCCGTTCGCTTACTTGTATTCCAAAGATTGCAACCGGGATGCCGCCTTGTAATTCGGCTTACGATGATAATCGCTCAACCGTCTGCTGCCTGCATAAGCAAACGCCGGGTGGTGTGTCTGCTCCGTGAGGTCGCAGCTTAAGGCGAGGCCAACGGCGTAGTCGAAGGCAACAGGCTAAGATTCCTGCGCCATCGTAAATCGTTATGAATGGCGCGAGCCAAGCAGCAGACGGAATACATGCAGAGAGGGAACTGACATGAGAGTAACCAAACAGAAGTTGCATCAGCTTATTCGTACCAAGTTGTCTCTGGCAGGCTTGTCCCCAAGCCATGCAGATGTTGTAGCGGACGTGCTCGTTCATGCAGATGTCCGCGGCGTCCATTCCCATGGCGCGATGCGAGTTGAATATTATGCCGAGCGCATCGCGAAGGGCGGCACGAATGTGAACCCGCAATTTACATTCGAGAAGACAGGGCCATGCTCGGCTGTCTTCGATGGGGACAATGGCGCGGGCCATGTCGCTGCGAAGCAGGCGATGGAACACGCGGTGAATATGGCCAAGGAGAACGGCATTGCCATCGTTGGCGTCCGTCGCATCGGCCACAGCGGCTCCTTGTCGTATTATGTGCAGCAGGCTGCAAGAGAGGGGCTGATTGGAATCTCGGTGTGCCAGTCCGATCCGATGGTGGTGCCATTTGGAGGAGCAGAGGCCTACTATGGAACGAACCCTATAGCCTTTGCCGCACCTGGAGAGGGAAGTGCGTTAATCACCTTCGATATGGCAACCACGGTTCAGGCCTGGGGCAAGATTCTCCATGCACGCTCCAAGCATGAGGCCATTCCAGACACTTGGGCGGTAGATGAGCATGGGGTAAGGACCAATGATCCGTTCAAGGTTCATGCGCTGCTGCCAATTGCAGGTCCGAAAGGCTATGGACTCATGATGATGGTCGATATTTTGTCCGGTGTGCTGCTAGGCTTGCCATTTGGCAATCGTGTCAGCTCGATGTATCACGACTTGACGGAAGGCAGGAATCTTGGACAGTTGCATATCGTCTTGGACCCTTCCTTCTTCACGGATCTTGAGACCTTCCGCCGCAACATTTCGCAGACGATGCAAGACCTGAACGGCATCAAGCCTGCGCCAGGGTTCGAGCAAGTGCTGTATCCCGGACAGAACTATGATCGGATTGAACAGGAGAATGAGGCCAACGGCATCGAGATCGTAGATGAAATCTACGATTATCTCACATCTGATGTCATTCATCATCATAAGTACGACCATAAGGACCCGTTTGCTACGTAAACAAGCGATTGCTGCAAGTTCACACATTCCTATTTTCGACTACAAGACAATCTGAGGTGAAGCAGGATGCTGAATACAATCATTAAGAAAAATGCCTATCAAGATTCCGTCAATTTGATGCTGCTGACGAATCATGTTTCAGCGCTTCAGGGCGTATATCAGGCCTCGATCATGATGGGGACGCCGGCAAATAAGGATATCATGCGCAACTCCGGGCTCTATACGGAGGAGCTTGAGCAGGCTGGAGCAAACGATATGTGTATCGTCATTGATGCAGAGGGAGACGACAAGCTGGATCAGATCCTTGCTGCTGTGGATGAATTCTTAAGCGACCAATCCGTCAGCACCAGCCAGTCATCGACAACGAGCGTACGCTCATGGGAGCGTGCGATAAAGGAAAGCCCGAATGCCAATCTCGCTATGATCTCGGTGCCGGGTCAATATGCAGCGGCAGAAGCCGAGAAAGCACTCGATTATGGGCTGCACGCGTTTATCTTCAGTGATAATATGCCGCTGGAAGAGGAGCTTAAGCTGAAGCAAAAGGCGCATGAGAAGGGGCTGCTTGTAATGGGTCCAGACTGCGGAACAGGAATCCTGTCTGGCGTTCCGCTTGCCTTCGCGAATCGGGTGAAAGCAGGCAATATCGGCGTTGTCGGCGCATCAGGCACTGGGATTCAAGAGGTGACGACGCTGATTGACCGCATGGGCGGGGGAATCAGCCATGCGATTGGTACAGGAGGACGCGATCTCTCAGAGGGCGTCGGCGCTATTACGATGATGGACGGCATTCGCGGATTGGCGAACAACAGCCAGACAGAGGTGATTGTAGTCATCTCGAAGCCACCTGCGAGGGAAGTGCGCGACAAGGTGATGCTGGAGCTGCATGGTCTATCGAAGCCGGTTGTAGCCTTGTTCCTCGGGGAGAAGCCTGCTTGCCATGAAGGCCATGTATATCAGGCCTATACCTTGGAGGAAACAGCAAGAATTGCGATTGATCTGGGCAAAGGCGTTTCGGTACAAGCGGCGTACAGTGTGCCAATTGAAGCGCCGAGCGTTGAGCTGAAGCCAGAGCAGGTCTCGATTCAAGGCTTGTATGCAGGAGGAACCCTGGCTGCTGAAGCGGCGATGCTGATTGCGGACGCACTTCAACTGCAGGATGGATTGATCCATGAGTCCGGCTATGTGCTTCGTTCGAATGGACATTCCATCGTCGACCTTGGTGACGATATGTATACCCAAGGCAAGCCGCATCCGATGATTGATCCGGCTACTCGAATTCAGCATATCGAGAACGCTGCGGCAGATCCATCCACGGCTGTCATTTTATTCGATGTGGTGCTTGGCTACGGCGGACACGATGATATGGCGAGCGTGCTCGCTCCTGCGATTGGAAAGGCAGCCGCGAAGGCAAGAGAGGAAGGCCGCAATCTGTATTTCGTGGCAGCCTTGTGCGGTACGCATCAGGACCCTCAATCCTACACGGAGCAAAAGCGCAAGTTTGAAGAAGCCGGCGTTATTGTTAAGGAGAGCAATAACCAAGCAGTGCGCACGGTCCTCGCTATGATGAAGCTTGATATGGAGGATATGCCGAAGCATCATCGTCCAGCGGAAGCTGCTGCTGCTTCAACAAAACCAGCTTCTGAGGCGATTGAAGCACTGCTCAGCAGCAAGCCGGCCGTTATTAATGTGGGGCTGTCCAAGTTTACAGCATCGATTACAGAGAGCGGCGCTGCTGTTGTTCAGTACGATTGGCGTCCGGTTGCCGGGGGCAATGCGAAGATGCAGCATATCTTGCATCAATTGAATCAATATCGCTTTGAAGAATAGTACTTTTCCATTCTATATGGATTTCGTTTCTACATTTTTTAAAGCTAGGGTTAAATCATAGCGTTCGCAAGGCGCCTCCGTCTTTACGGCGGCAGCGTTACGCTACACATGGTTAGCATGAAGCAATCATTAGGATCATGGATACAGTAGATAAACGGCTGGGAGGGAACTCATATGAAGATGAAGACGATAGATGATGCCAATAAGGCTGTTATCGATAAGATTGTCGGCGCAGCGCCGTTTCTGGTAGACGTTGTGCCCGCGCATACCGTAATTCCTGAGCTCGAAGAGAAGGCATTGCTGCATGCTGGACCGCCGATTGCCTATCAGGATATGACGGGACCGATGCAAGGGTCATGCGTAGGCGCTGTGTTATTTGAGGGCTGGGCAGAGGATGAGGCAGAAGCAAGGAGCATGCTCGAGGGCGGCAAGATCACCTTCATCCCTTGCCACCATGTGAAGGCAGTAGGTCCTATGGGAGGCATAACGTCAGGTCATATGCCGGTATTTGTCGTCCAGAACCGTTCAGAAGGCAACGAAGCATACTGCATTATGAATGAAGGAATTGGCAAGGTGCTGCGCTTCGGCGCATATTCCGAAGAGGTTATCAATCGATTGACCTGGATGAAGGATGTGCTTGGTCCCACGCTATCGCGTGCGCTTCAATCAACCAAGGATGGCCTTAATCTGAACGTGATGATCGCGAAGGCGATTACGATGGGCGATGAATTCCATCAGCGTAATATTGCGGCTTCGCTCGTTTTTTTGAAGGAAATCAGCCCTTATATCGCCAGTCTGGATATGGACAAGCAGGACATGCAGAGCGTCATCAAGTTCTTAGCGGACACCGATCAGTTCTTCCTGAACATTATGATGGCCGCCTCCAAGGCAGTGATGGATGGCGCGCGCATGATGGAAGCGGGCACAGTCGTCACCGCTATGTGCCGCAACGGCAAGGACTTCGGCATTCGGATCAGCGGTATGGGGGATCAATGGTTTAGCGCACCTGTAAACACGCCGCAGGGCTTGTTCTTCACCGGTTATTCACAGGAAGATGCGAACCCGGATATCGGAGACAGTGCGATTACGGAAACCTTCGGCGTCGGGGGGATGGCGATGATCGCAGCCCCAGGTGTTACACGCTTCGTCGGCGCCGGGGGATTCCAAGATGCCTTGGCAACGAGCAACGAAATGGTGGAGATCTCGATTGACCAGAACCCGAACTTCACGGTGCCGACATGGGATTTTCGCGGCATTTGCCTAGGCATTGATGCGAGAAAAGTTGTAGAGACGGGCATTACGCCAGTCATTAATACCGGTATCGCGCATAAGGAGCCAGGGGTAGGGCAGATCGGTGCCGGAACGGTTCGTCCGCCTGTGGAATGCTTTGAGAAGGCGCTTGAAGCCTATGCAGCTAAGCTCGGATTGGTTTAACGCGCCGCTCTACACCACTTCCTTCAAGGGAGAGGAGATGCATGCTGAACTGCCGGCACTGCTCTCCCGGAAGCGGTTTGGACATGTCCATAGTTTATTTGACAACGGCATCAATATCGCGATGGGAGAGGAGCTTATCTTTATCGGTACGACGAAAAATGGCCGACTGCCCTTCGGCATCCATCTGGAGATGGAGAACTTACGAAGATTGTGTCAGTCGGTCAGGCATCATGATATTGTCGTCGCTTCGATGCCGGATCTCCTCTTGTTTCGCCATCCAAGCTATCCGCTCGCGCTGGACTTGTCTCAAGCAAAGCGGTATCAATACAAGCTTCGGACAGAGCAGTACAATCGCTATCTTGATTTATATCATGCGGATCAAATGGTGGACATTTGCCGCCATTGGGGCATCTCTAATGGCCTTGATGCAACATGGGGCGCCGTTCTAGCTGCCAGTCCGGCACAAGCCGATTCGCCAAATGATCTGTCTATAGGCGTGCAATTCCCTTTGGAGACTTTGTTTGATGCGATACGGATCGGCGAAGAACGGTCTATAGAGCAGCACTTGCGCTATTATCTAGGCAGAGGACAAGGCCTAACGCCGTCAGGCGATGATATTCTGCTTGGCATCCTAGCTGTGCAGGCCTTAACGGCCGCCTTTCATCCGTCATTATTGGAGCAGATGGATCGTATTCTATCAACAGAACAGATAACGACTGATGTTAGCAAAGCTTATTTGAAGCATGCGCTGCATGGTCGCTTTAGTGATAAAGTTGTCGCGGTATTAAATGCGATGATGCAAAAAGACGTTTCTCATTTTCAAGCAGCGGTTGTTCGTTTGCTGCAGACCGGGCACAGCTCGGGGATCGATACAGCGTATGGAATCGCGAATGCCGTCATGGCCCTAAGGAGGTATAAGCATGTCAAGACGAGTTGTGATTGCATTGGGAGGTAACGCGATTCTGCGGCCCCATCAAGAAGCAACCTATCTGAATCAGCTTGAAAATGTGCGCAAGAGCAGTGAGATTATCGCTGAAATTGTACAGCAGGGTTATGAGGTCATCGTTACACATGGCAACGGCCCGCAAGTAGGTCTAATTTTAAGGCAGAATGAAGAAGCGAAGGGCGTCGTTTCTCCTTTTCCACTCGATGTATGCAATGCGAAATCGCAAGGCATGATTGGGTATATGCTCGATCAGTGCTTGAAGAACGAGCTGACAAGACGCGGACTGCGCCAGCAGGTCGTCAGCGTGCTGACACAGACGCAAGTCTTGTCTGATGATGTAGCGTTTCAGCGTCCGACCAAGCCGATCGGAACGTTCTACACCGAACAGGAAGCCCGCATCATTATGCAGGAGAAAGGCTGGGAGATGCAAGAGGATGCGGGAAGAGGCTGGCGTCGTGTGGTTGCTTCTCCTCAGCCTCAATCGATCATGGAAGCAAAAACGATTATGGAGCTTGTGGCAAGCGGTGTTATCGTTATTGCTTCAGGCGGAGGAGGCATTCCTGTCGTGCAGGCCGCAGATGGCACGATTGCCGGCGTAGAGGCTGTAGTTGACAAGGATCGCAGCGGTTTGAAGCTTGCGCAGGAAGCAGACGCCGACATCTTTATGATGGTAACCGATGTGAACCATGTGTTTATCCACTACGGAACGCCTGAGCAAGAGGCGCTGCGTCAGGTCAGCGTGCAAGAAGCAAGACAACATATGGAAGATGGCCAATTCTCCTCTGGCAGCATGGGGCCGAAGATGGAAGCAGCGATTCAATTCGCTGAATGGGGCAAACGCGCCATTATTTGTTCCCTTGATGAAGCGGCTGCCGCCATTGAAGGCCAATCAGGTACACATATTTCTTAACTGCCTGCTTTTGTGGAGCAAGATAAGGGATATTCCCATTCAAAAAAGAAGAACAGCTGCAGTAGAGGCAGCTGTTCTTTCACGTATATAAGGGGATGATTTACACGGATGGAACAAAAGAAAATAATTTATTTGATATAGGCGTGACTGACAAGCGCATTGGTAATCACGTCTGAAGGAATCGTGAATTCCACAGAGCCCATGCTCCCAGGCGCTACTTCATATTTATCGAAGGAGATGACGAGCTTGCCGTTGTTGTTGATATAAAAGTGTTGATCAGGTTTGATGGTGGTGAAGGCATCGCCATCTTCCGCATTCTCACCGATCCAATACACCTTGTCGCCATCTTTTTTCATTTGAGCTTCCATTTGTTCTCGAATGTTATTGCTGATCAAGGCAATGTAGCTGTCATCCTTGAACAAGCTTGGCAGGGTAAGCAGTACTTCATTCTTTTTATCAATAGTATCAAATTGCAGCGTTTCCTCTGTTGAACCCACGGTCTTTTCCACATACCGCGCTATGGAGAGAATACGGTCATTGTCTGTCTTCACCTCATAACCGCTGACAACGCCGAGGTGGCCTTCGCCTTTTTGCTGCTTCATTTGTTTCATAAAGCTTTGATACAGTTCTTTATTCTCGTTGACATATTTACTGTTCAGCAGCTCCTCGAGTGCTTTGTTGTTCATATCTTGAATCGCAGGCACTTGAAAATCTGCATTATAATGGCCTTCGTCGACTTTATAGTCACGGAAGGTGACCACCTTGACGAGCGAATTGAGCACAGGTACCTCTGACAATGCATGTACCACAGCTGGACTTGCATTTACGCTCCCTACAAAGATGACCACTGCAGCAGCGGCAGAACCTACAGCCCATTTTATCGTTTTCATTCCTCGAACATCCTTTCTTCTGCTAGCTTTCAAAGCTTGATTCACGACATCATCCAATTCTTGAGGAATAGGAATATTGTCATACCTTTTTTTCAACGGATCCAAATTACGCATGTTGGCGGACCTCCTCCATAGAATCATCCTTTAGCTTTACTCGCAGCAGCTTCAAAGCTTGATAGAGGCGAGTCTTAATGGTATTTACATTTTCACCCAGAATGTCTGCGATCTCTTCGATCTTGAGATCCTCAAAGTAACGCAGCACGATGACACTTTTATATTTAAAGGGCAGTTCTTCGAGCGCCTGCTCCAAATCCAAATTGTGATAGTGATCCTCCGATTCCAGACCCAGCGTGAGCAGGACCTCATCATCGACAGGCTGAACCCGGCTTCGCTTGCGCAAGAAGTCCAGCGCAGTGGTAACCACGATCCGGAAGTACCAGCTCTTCATGGATGCGGGCTTATGCAGGGTGTTCAGCGAAATAAATGCCTTTTGGATCGCTTCTTGGACGATATCAAGGGCATCCTCTTTGTTGTGCACATAGCTGTAGGCTAATCGATACGTGCTCTCCTTATGTTCGGTTATGCACGAGACCAACAGCTCTTCGAAGCGTCTACGATTCATGGAGTGAGCTCCCTCCTTTTTTGTACATGCTCCTTGTTCTCGTCTCTGTAAGCAAGACGTATGAAGGCTAGCAAAAAGTTTGGATGCATCATAAATTTATTTGTTTCGCATTTATGGCATGGAAATGTGTGGATGAACATCTTCGGATGACAAAACAACGTCAGAACAGCAAAAAAGCAGAGACACCGTGATGGCGTCTCTGCTTGCATTGAACATACGCATATGCGATTTGATTGGTTCTTACATGTAGCCCCAGATCATCGTTAACAGAGTACCGAAGATGGTGACAAGACCAACAAACAGCGCATAGATAATGTTGATATACAGGGTAGACTTCGTTCCTTTCTCTTCTTGAATATGCATGAACAAGAAGAGCTGGATGGAAGCTTGAATCGCGGCGCTGACAAGCAGTATCGTCAGCTTCACGTTATATGACAAATCTGGAATCAGCACTACCAAAGCGACTGCGGATAGGACAAGTGACAACAGATAGCCCATGACATGCTTGATTGGAAATAGCTGTTTCATCATATCACATCAGTCCTTTCAGATAGACGAAGCTGAAGATGAAGATCCAGACAACGTCCAAGAAGTGCCAGTACAAGGAGAAGATAAACGACTTGTTCGCTGTGTATTCATTAAAGCCCTCACGCTTGATTTGAATCATGATGGCGATTCCCCACAGCAAGCCTAGCGTAACGTGGGCACCGTGAGTACCGAGCAATATGAACAAGCTGGACAAGAATGCACTTGTCTGAAGTGTCGCACCTTCATGTACATAGGTATAGAATTCGAAAATCTCAATCCCTAGGAAGCCTGCGCCCAAGAGAAGGGTTATCAGATAAAATACCAGAGTCGGCTTCTTGAGTCCTAAGCGCATGCTGTGGACGGCAAGGCCAATCGTAAAGCTACTTGTTAAGAGAAGGAAGGTCTCGGCAAGAACCGGCTTCATCTCAAAAATCTCTGCTGCAGTCGGACCGTTACCAGCCCGCTGCCATAAGGTTAGATACACGGCGAACAGCGTAGCGAAGAGTGCAATCTCTGCCCCCAGGAAGATCCAGAAGCCAAGAATCTTGTTGCTATTCTCTTCCGTGCGATATTCTAAAGGCAACGTATGATTTACTTTCATACGGTCTCACCCCGCAATCGTTGTTCCGTTTTTTTGATCTCGCTGACAGGGATGTGATAGCCATGATCGCGCTCGAAGGTGCGAATACCAAGCATAACGAGAACGCCGAGCCCTCCAATAATAGCCGGTACCCACCAGCTGAATACGAGAGCAAAGCCAAGGAAGAAGAAGATAACGCCGAGAATAAACGGCTGCCCGCTGTTGCTAGGCATGTGAATCTCTTCAAGCTCGTCTTCAAACAGCTTTTCTTTGCCCTTCTTCATGTTCCAGAAGCAATCCAAGCTTTGTACTTTAGGCGTAATCGCAAAGTTGTAATCTGGAATCGGGCTATGTGTTGCCCACTCCAATGTACGTGCATCCCATGGATCGCCCGTTGTGTCGCGTGGCGCATAACGGAAGCTCCAATAGATGTTGTACACGAGAAGACCAAAGCCGATTGCAAGTCCGACCGCACCGATGGATGCAATCAAGTTAAGCGGACCGAAGCCCGTCTCGGCAGAATACGTGTACATACGACGTGTCATCCCTTTAAGTCCTAAGAAGAACAATGGCAAGAAGGTTACGTTGAAGCTGATCGCGATAACCCAGAATGTAAGCTTGCCTTGGCGCTCATTAAGACGGAAGCCAAACAATTTAGGGAACCAGTAGTACATCCCTGCGATAACCGCAAATACCGTACCTGGAATCAATACATAGTGGAAGTGAGCGACCAAGAACATCGTGTTGTGATATTGATAGTCGGCACTTGCCATCGCAAGCATAACCCCTGTTACGCCGCCAACCGTAAAGATTGGAATAAAGGCTAGGGAGTACATCATTGGTGTCGTAAATTGAATCTTCCCTTTTCGCAGCGTAAACAGCCAGTTGAAGATCTTGACACCGGTTGGTACGGCAATCGCCATCGTGGTGATGGAGAAGATTCCGTTGACCATCGCACCATGTCCCATCGTGTAGAAGTGATGAGCCCATACAAGGAAGGATAGTGCGGAGATCGCAACCATACTGACGACCATGGATGTATAACCGTACAGGTTCTTTTTCGAGAAAGTTGAAATAATTTCACTATAAATACCGAATGCAGGCAGGATAACAATATATACCTCAGGATGTCCCCATACCCAGAACAGGTTCGCCCACAGCATATCCATACCGCCGTTGGCCATCGTAAAGAACTGCCCGCCAAAGAGCCGGTCGACTGTCATCAGCGCAAGCGCAATCGTCAATACTGGGAATGCGAACGTGATAATGACACAAGTGATCAATACAGACCATGTGAACATTGGCATTTTCATCAAAGACATGCCAGGCGCACGCATTTTAATAATCGTAACAATAAAGTTGATTCCCGTCATCAATGTACCAATACCGGCAATCTGTAAGGCAATTGCGTAATAGTTGATCCCTACTGTAGGGCTGAACTCATTGCTTGCAAGCGGGAAGTATGCCGTCCAACCTGCATCAGGCGACCCACCGATAACAAAGCTAATGTTGAACAGCATTGCACCAAAGAAGAACAACCAGAAGCTGACGGCGTTCAGCCTTGGGAATGCAACGTCGCGTGCACCGATCTGAAGGGGAACGACAACGTTCATTAGTCCAATAATAAATGGCATTGCCATGAACAGGATCATGATGACCCCGTGTGTTGTAAAGATTTCATTATAGTGCTGGGCATCAAGCAAGCCATTCTCAGGCCTTGCCAGCTGTCCTCTCATCAATAGGCCATCCATGCCTCCGCGGAAGAGCATGAGAAGGGCAGCGATGATATACATGATGCCGATACGCTTATGGTCAACAGTAGTCAGCCACTCTCTCCAGAGATAGCCCCACTTTTTGAAATACGTTAACCCGACAACGATGGCTACGGATACCAAGACAATACTGGCCATCGCACCGTAGATCATCGGTTCACCGGTAACGAAAAATTCATCCCATTTCATACCGTGCTGGCTCCTTTCTGAGCTGTCTTTTTACTCATGATTCGAATGTTCCGATTCGGAATGTTCACTTTGATCCATATCTTCATGATCCATATCGCCATGGTCCATATTGCTGTGATCCATATCGTCGGATGTAGAGTCTGAACCGTGATTATGTCCGGCATGCTCGCCTTCAGGAGCAGGACTGAACGTCAGGTGTGTTCCTGTGTAGGATTTACGTCCTACATGTGGTGTTGCAAGAAGCTTGTCAAACTCAGCTTCCGTAATCTCGGATTCGTTTGCTTTTACATCATTGACCCATTCATCGAACTTCTTCGGAGACATGGAGAGCACCTCGAATTCCATATGTGCATAACCTTCACCGCTGAAGTTGGAATTGCGCCCCATCATGGATGCTTCATGCTCGGCCACAAAATGGAGCTTTGTTACCATGTCGCTCATCGCATACTTTTGACCGCCAAGCTGCGGAATCCAGAAACTCGTAATTGGGCCATAAGAGTACATACGGAATTCTACAGGACGGTTCGTCGGAATGTTGACATAGTTTACGGTTTCAATATTCTCCTCTGGATAGCTAAAATGCCATTTCCAGTTGGAGGATGCTGCGTAGATGACAAGCGGCTTTTGATTCTCATAGCCGACAGGTACTTTCTCTACGGCATTGGTTGTCTTCACGGTTACAACAGATAGCACGGCTACGATGAGAACCGGAATGGCGATCCAAATGATTTCAAGCCATTTGTTCCCTTTCTCGTAAGGAGGCTCGTAATCGTCAGGCAACTTGGACGCGCGATACTTGGACAAGAAGACAACGAATAAAACATAGACTACCAATAACACGAAGGCCATTACAATAATGGAGAAAATAATTGTATTTGCCTGTGTTTGTGCTTGCGGACCTTTAGGATTCAAGACGAGCAACGGCTCGCAGCCCGTGAGCAGAAGGAGAAGAGTTGACATTAATGCGAGTAACAACCCTTTTCGTTTCATAAGGCACCCCTTTCTCTAAGAAGAAACAATGTATATTTAATGTTGGGATAACGCTGGTCACCGTATATCTTAGTAAGTAAGGATTAGGAAAACAAATTGAATAAAAGAACATTAATGTATTATATATCCATAACTTGAAGTGAAATATGTCATTGAAAAAGCTTCGAAACCCCAAATGTGACGAAAATCACTGAAAATCAGCCGAAATCGGGCATTTTGAATTTCTATCACAAATCCATAATTTACATCCACATCAATTTTCAATATTGTCACAAAGTTCACCATTCTGTAAGGATTCAGGGATTTTTAGTCTATTTTTAAAGGGTTGAGGATGTTCGCTCATCACGATATAACCGTTTTCAAACAAGTGTAAATGAGTTTAGTGCCTAATTTCACGTTGTAAAAAATGGCAGTAAGGGATTGAAATAGGTGAAAACACGGGTTTAAATCTCTTGATTTCTCCTGTTTTGATAAACCTCATTGCAAACCTATTTGAAATGTGCTTGGGGAGAGCGAAAACCGCCTTGTAGCGGTCTCTATTGGTTTTCATTTTGTTGAAACAGCAACAAGGCATTCTGCCAGCAGGTGGTAGAATGCCTTGTTCATGCGCAGAGCACGTCAGATGGCTTTTATATCTTTACTTCTTCGTGACTGGAATCCAAATCTCGCAGCGATGCCTTGGATCGAATGGATCATCATGCGGTGGATAGACTTCCATCTCAGGTCCGCCGGTATGTTCGTATCCAGTCGCTGGAAGCCACTCCTGGAAGATGCGCTGCCAAGTCTTCTGTACAGCGTCAGGCACGGGTCCTATCGCAGTAAAGATCGCCCATGTTGCGGCAGGTATTTCCTCTATCTCAAATTTTTTGGTCTCCTCTAGGCTTGCCGCAGGCGTATCTACAGCAATCATATAATCGTAATATTGAGTTTCCATATCCATATGCAAACAAATGCCGTACATCTTCGATTCAGGAGACAACTTACACAAATAGTCGCTCATGCCACTGCTGTTCATTTCATTCCAAAAGGCGGGGATTGCTTCAAGATTTTCATCATCAGCACAGGTTACATGAAGCTTCTTGCCGAGTACTGAAAATGCCTCTTTTTGTTCAATGCGATAATCCATGTCTTGATCTCCTCTCAAGGAAAAGTGGAAGGAGAGACGGGGAAAGGCCTTCAGGGTAACACCCGGCTGCCGAGCAGCCGTGGGTGTGATGCCATGAGCCTTGCAGAACGCCTTGGCGAACGATTCGGGAGTATCATAACCGAACTTAAACGCAATATCGATAACTCTCGCGTCTGTCATGGCAAGCTCTTGAGCAGCAAGGGTCAATCGGCGTTTGCGAATATACTCTGCCAGTGTAACATTTGTCAGCATATAGAACATTCGCTGGAAGTGGAAAGTGGAGGAGCAGGCTGCCTTGGCAACATCCTCGCTTGTTAGTTCCCCATCGATATGCTGTTCGATATATTGAATCGCCTTGGTCATCCGGTTCAGCCATTCCATTCTGTCATCTCTCCTTCTTTCGTTTCATTATAGAGGGGATGACAGGGATCATCCTGTCATTCCGTGCGTTCTGAGGACAGCCTCCAGTTGGCTTTGCTGTTCCTGCGCCACCACATGCCTGCCCATTCCTGAACGGTTGTCAGCTGCTCGTTACGAATGCGGCGAGCAAGCTCGCTGCCGAAGAAGAACTCTGCACAGGCTTCGGCTTCATCTACAGATGCAAATTGATAATCCAGCCGAATGGCGCGGGAGACGAATCCGTATTCCAACTCCAGGGCATGGTAATAGGCTTTCAGGAAAGCCGGGGGCTCGGGACGGCTCGTTAATGTGCCCATCGTCTCGAAAATGAGCACGGTTCCATCTTGACGGAGCACACGTTGAATTTCACTCATCATCAGCTCCAGATTCCGCGCCCAATCGGGCTGATCATCGGCAGCAAGGTAGCAGAGTGTCCAGCCAGCGGTGATTAGATCCGCGCTATTGTCAGAGAGCGGCAGCTGTCGGTGGTCTGCTTGCTGGACCTGCCAATTGCTTAGTGCAAGCTTAAGCAGACGCTGCTTATTGATAGAGAGCATCGCTTCGGATTGGTCTAAGGCTGTAATGGACCGTGCCAGCGGTGCAAGCTGAGCTGTTAATCTCCCTGTGCCAGCGCCGAGATCGACGATATCCTTATCGGCATAGTCGAAGACGCGTTGAACCTCATGCCGCAGATCCGGCTGTGCGGCAATCAGTTGGTGGTACTGCTCCGGATATCGACGGTAGATTTCTGCATGATTTGGCATCTATAAGCCCTCCCTTTGTGGATGTAAATACGAATACATTCTATTTGAAGGGTACAGCTTGCCGCAGCGTGAAGGTCAAGAGAGGCCATCACCGCATTGTTGACTTCATGACGTTATCATTATGTATGGAGGTCATGTATGGGCCGCAGCGCAAATGAGCGATAAAGCTCATGAAACGGTTAATGTTCGTATTAAACATGTCGAAGCGGTTTTTTTTCCTCATGATAGCAATGATAGGCAGAATGTGCCAGAACGAATGGGGACGCTATTGATGCTAAGCTGTCCTTTTTGCTTGATGATAAGGCAAAGCTCACATCCTTGTTTTTTCCAATGATAACGTATTCGTAATTGCTTTCATCTTATAGTATAATGCACGTAACACGACTATATTGGGCAATTCGCCCAGCATAGTTACCGATAACAATAACGAGACTGTACTGGTATTGGAGAGGAGATAATCATGACAAAACAATCTCGCATTCTTGCTGGCTATGTCGGCGATCCTACCCTTCATTTGGTGACGGAGGACGATGCAAGAAAGCTGACTCATATCAACATTGCGTTTGGTCACGTGAAGGAAGATCGCATTACGATTGCTCACTTGAAGCAGCTTAAAGAGTTGGACCGTTTGAAAACGATTAATCCAGACCTGCTGATCCTGCTGTCTGTTGGGGGCTGGAGCGCTGGCGGCTTCTCAGAAGCAGCTTCTACAGCTGAAGGCAGACGCGCATTTGCTGAATCTGCGGTTGAGGTGCTGAAGGCTGCGCCATTTGACGGCGTGGATCTCGATTGGGAATATCCATGCTATTCCGAAGCAGGCATCGCTTCTTCTCCAAATGACAAAAAGAACTTTACCCTGCTCTTAAAGGAAATCCGTGAAGCACTTGATGCGTACGGCAAAGAGCAAGGACGCCACTTTATGCTGACGATTGCAGCAGGAGCAGATCAATACTATATCGACGGTACCGAGATGGATAAGGTGCAGCAGTACCTTGATTTTGTTCAGTTGATGACATATGACATGCGCGGCGGCTTCCAAGTGCTAACGGGACATCATACGAACCTCTACACTTCTACAGGAGACTTGTTCCGCATCAGTGTGGATCAATCCGTTCGCTTGTTCATGAATGCAGGAGTGCCGGCAGAGAAGATCGTTGTTGGTGCTGCGTTCTATTCCCGCATGTGGAAGGATGTTCCGAACGTGAACAACGGCTTCCTGCAAATGTCGCCTGGCAATGGCGGCTATGGCCCTAGCTATGCGGAGCTTGTGAAGGAATACATCGATAAGAATGGTTATGCTCGTCACTGGGATGATGAAGCTAAGGCTCCGTTCTTGTTCGACGGCAGCACATTTATTACGTATGAGGACCCGGCTTCTGTCGCTCATAAATGCGAGTACATCATGGAGCACAACCTGGCTGGCATCATGTTCTGGGAATACTGCCAAGATGATACGCACACGTTGATTGAGTCCATGAATAAGACGTTTAATCCGTAACGCCAAGCATCATGATTCGGTGCTGTTGAAAAAAGGTGGCCACCATTCGGTGACCACCTTTTTGTGCGCGTTGCGTTGTATATTGCGTTATTGTTCTTCAATCGCATATCGCGTTCGAAGGATTTCCATCATGCTGATGATCTCCTCGTGCGCGGGCAGCTTCAAGCGGGCAGAGGCCTGCCGCAAGCCCTCCTCGGTCTGGCGCTCGCGAACGACGCGCTTGATGGCCTCAATGAAGGCATCAACAGGCTTGTCGCCCAAGCCGATCAGCTCCTCTAGGCTTGCCGTGCTGTCGCTCGTTACCTGCGGATAGGATACCCGGCTGGCTTGTGCAGCTTCTGCTTCAGCAGAAGAATTCGTCTTAGCGGATGCTTTGCCAAAGTTCTGCTGCGAGGCGATCGCATAGAAGTCATGCACGAACTGTGCGCTTGCCTGACCGCTGCCTTCCACAATAACAAAGGCCTGCACAATATAGGCATTCGCTTGTCTTCGCTGTGCAATGCCGCAGAATTTCTTGCCATTGATGCTTAAGTCAAAGTCACCAGGACAATAAGCGCCGGCGACCTCACCTGTATCCACCTTGTATCCCGTCTTCTGCAGAGCGAGCCGAATCAGATGCACCATACGCTCAAAGTCTTGGTGGAAGTGCAGATCCCCTCTTGCCGGCTTCGGAAGAATCAAGGAAATATTGATGACACCAAGATCAAGCGGTACTGCCGCACCACCGGAGTTCCGCACCGCTGCAGCATAGCCCTGAGCCTCCAACCAGTCATTCGCCTGCTTGGCACTTGGGAGACGACTGTCACGCAGCCCCATAATGAAGGCACGGGGGTGACGCCATAGATGACAGATGGCGGGCCCGCCGGTACCAGTCATCTTGCACAGCAGCTCGTCGAGCGCGAAGGCATATCGCACGTCCTGCATGCTGATCTCCTGTGTTCGATCCAGCAGAAGCAGCTCATGTAGGCTCTCCTCCACATCCTCAGCCGATGTTGAATATTGTGCTGGCATGATGCCCACCTCTTCTCTGAAAAGCTTGTCATCCGATAGATGAGAACGGCTCGTCTAGATGCGCTTCGTTCCATGAACGGTATAGCGATCCGTCGAGTATCCCTGCTTATGCTGCTCCTGACGGCTGCGAATTTGCTTCGTATCAGGGTCATACTCGTATCCATCCTCAAGAAACAGGTTCTTCACCTCTAGGTTGAACTTGGCTGCGCAATCGCGGCACAGATACCCTCTGTTAATTTGATGATCGCAGAAGTAACAGCCATAGGTTAGGTTAGGGTGTTGATGGACATACAGCTTGCCTTCGTTCATATAACGAATAATTTTCTTGACAGGCACTTCTGTCGCTTCGCTCAGTTCATGAATATCACTGTCCGGATTGTTCTTCAAATATTCATTGCAGCGAGTAAGCTCAGAGCGAATAAAGGCGAAGCAATCCGGGCAGAAGCTCGAATACGCCTTTTTAAACACTTTGCCGCACCTCTTGCAGTTTTCAACCTCTATAGTCATGGTTTGCACCTCTTGCTTTCTTGACAGTTCCTATACATGGATTATTTATCTAGTATACCTCTTTTGCTCTTTAGAGGCACGAACAATGATGAGAGAATAGGAGCTATGCAGCTTATAGAATGATTATCGGCTAAAAAATAAAGGTTGTTAGCTTGTAGACGCTTCTAAAGCCAAGAGGGGTGATAATCTGGCAAATGGTCATCATAAGTGTGAGGAAGAGGCATGATCCTCAAGCTTATGGTTTTCATCTCCGGCATCGAACAATGCGGTGCAGCAATATACATACATTCAATCCTATAGGAGGGCATGGGCATGGCAAGCTGGCTTATATATGCGCTGCTGTCGGCAGCAATGGCAGCGCTCGTATCTATTTTTGGGAAGATTGGTTTGCAGCAGGTTGATCCGAATACAGCCACTACGATAAGGGCGGCGATCATGATGATCTTTTTGTTTGGGGTTATCGCTGTACAAGGGAAGCTTGGCCAGATCGGAGAGGTGCTCGCGAACAAGAAGGCGATGTTTTTCATTGTATTAAGCGGTGTTGCGGGGGCTTTATCTTGGTTGTTCTATTTTATCGCCATTCAAAAAGGGGATGTGTCCAAGGTTGCGCCCATCGATAAGCTAAGCGTCGTGCTGGCTGTTGGCTTCGCGCTGCTGTTTCTGGGAGAGAAGCTGTCATTCTGGGGAACAATTGGCATTGTGTTGATCGCTGTTGGTGTGTTCATTACAGCAGTAGCGGCCTGACACCAAGATCTGCACAAGGCTGACCAAACTGTGAAGTTATGGTGATGATCCGGCTTCATCTAATAAAAACCATCCTTAGAACGGCGAGTCATGATGAAAGTTCGTCGCTTCAAGGATGGTTTTTTCATGCAGCTGAACCAGTTGAATCGGATAAGTCTTAATGTGTATGTGATTGAGGCTGTTCAAATAAATGAAAGCCTTTTACACTCCCGCGATAGGCCATGCCAAACCGGTTATAGAAGCGATACAGCGCATCGTTGCTCTCAATGCAGTCAAGTCGGACATTCGATTTGCCCTCGATCGCGATGCCTTGATGGATCCAGGCTAGAATCTTGGCGCCAAGGCCTTGGCCAGCATAGTCGCGATTAATCGCGAGGCGATGCACGTAGATCGACTCCTCGTGGCCAGTCTCGCCCCATAGATTCATATCCCATGTGCTTGGCTCAGTTAGCAGGATAACCATTCCTGCGATGAAGTCCCCATCCTTGAACAAGAACACATTCCCGCGAGCAATGGCATCGCTTGTGCCATGGACATCCTGTCCCTCCAGCAGCGCGCTCCACTGGGATGAGCCTTGTGCTTGCAGCCATCTTGCGGTTTGCATAAGGAGGTGCTGGATCTCCTGAGTGTCCTCAATTGTGGCTTGCTGCACACGGAAAGCAGGAGGCAGCTCATGTTGTATCAGATGGAAGGGTTTCATAGGGATACTCCTTTTTCTCGTCAAATGGTTGTAGATTATATTATAGCTTGTACAGCGCTGAGATACACTTTATGGTTTTGTAATGAAAAGTAGACGGTGTTGAGCTCGGCCACTGGCGCGGAAAATAATTAAATTTTACATTTATTTTGTCATTTTCAGTGTGAAAATCAGCACAATCCAGTATAATGCACATGTTAAAGCTTTACCGATGAAAGACTAATGATGCAGAGATTGATCTGATGCAAAGGAGTTTGTTCCATGTTGTCACGTTACCTTCAGCTGGTAGAAATCAAGACCAAGACGGCGAGCATGATTCCATTCGCCATTGGCACCTTATATGCTCTGATTCGATTTGATACGTTTGAGCTCGATCATTTCTTCATGATGTTCATTTCCTTGCTTTGCTTCGATATGGCGACGACAGTCATCAACAATTATTACGATTATAAAAAAGCAGTGAAGAAGCATGGGTATGGCTATGAAGTGCATAATGCGATCGTCAAATACGGCATGAAAGAGGGGACCGTAGTCTTGATTATCGCTGCACTGCTGATCATGGCTATTGGCACAGGCGTGCTGCTGTATCTGAGCACCGATCTCTTAATACTGCTCCTTGGCGGCTTATCCTTCCTCGTAGGATTCTTATACTCGCTCGGGCCGATTCCGATCTCGCGCATGCCGTTAGGGGAGATCTTCTCGGGATTGTTCATGGGATTTGTAATCATTTTTATTGCCGCATATGTTCATGCAGAGCCCGGACAACTTATCGATGTTCTTTATAACAAAGGAATACTTGATGTTCATATCAATATTTTGGAGGTCATCCTCATCTTCTGGGTATCCATTCCTGCCATTATGGGGATCGCGAATATTATGCTGGCCAACAACATAAGCGACATGGAAGATGATATCGAGAACCGTCGATACACGCTTCCTGTGTATATCGGCAAGCGCAATGCTCTGTTATTGTTCCGCTATGCTTATGTCTTTTCTTACTTTGATCTTATTGCATTATACATGCTGGGCGTTCATCCTTTTCTACTCTTGCTCTTGCTGCTCACTTTTATCCCGGTTCATCGCAACATTAAGGCCTTTGAGGCGCTGCAGACGAAGAAGGATACGTTTGTACTGGCCGTACGGAACTTTGTGATATTGAATGTCAGCCGGATCATCGTGCTCGTGTTGACGCTGCTTGTGCAAGCTTGGTTTTCATGAGATGAGCCTGAATGGGATATCCTAATCTGAGAATAGCCATTAGAGGAGGATATCTTATGGATAACAACAGCACCCATGAGTTTGTTGAAAAGGTTCACGATACCCAGGAGAAAGCGCGCAAGAATCAGCAGCGCTTTGGCAAGGGAACACCCGGGGACAAGCTTCCTGGCAAGCAGCACAGTACCAATAAATAATTAGACATGCTACCCTCTCTTGAACTGTCGAAGAGAGGGTTATTCTATATTAAGTGAAATTCTTCGCTATTCGGATGATTAAAAGAGGTCGAGTGGCTTTAAATAATGGATATAACAATACATCTGTGGAGGCAAGGATAAGCTGAATATCGAGTAGGATTCGAATAAAAAAGCATTCCCGAGGCAGGGGCGAGTGGACTTTAACATCCTTACCCTGTGGAGGGAACGCTTTTTTTGCTTGATAGACCGCAGCTTTAATGCAGATCAGGGCTCAATTGGACTCCGCTTGAATCGGTTCCTTTTCAGCACGTGTTAAGCTTTTGAATACAAGGTCATAGGAATGGTCGATCAGCATGCTAATCTCTTCTTCTCCGAGCGAACCGGTAAGCACGACCGTATTCCAATGCTTCTTGTTCAAATGGTAGCCGGGGACAACCTCCTCGAATTGCTCTCGCAAGGACTGCGCACGGAATGGCTCGCATTTTAAGCTGATGCTTGGCTTGCCTTCGTGCTGACCAAATAAGGCAAATATCTTTGTACCAACCTTAATGACAGGGATATGGTTGTCAAAAGGGTAGGACAAGGTGGACCCGGGCTTTGCTAGGCAATAGTCAATCCACTGCTGCATGATATAGCTCCTTTTTATGTCACAAATAGTAAGATTATTATAGCGCAGCAGAATCTCTGAAGGAAATGGCCTCTTCCGCTTCGCCTCTAGTCTTGTGTCCGAGATGGCTTGCTGTGCTTCGGATGCTTAGGCGCAGGCTTCAGGCCATCTAATAAGTGATGGACAGCCAATACAGGATGCTTCACGATCATACGTGGACCGGCATATCTCATAACCTGCTTGATTTGTTGTTTGTAATGCGGCTTATAGCAATGGATGGGACATTTGCCGCAAGTCGACTTGCGTTCGCCGAATACACATAAGCCAAGCCGTTTGTGCGCATATTGAAGCAGCTCCTCACAGGTGTTGCAGAGCGGGGAGCTATGATGAGCCGCGCAATACATATGAATCATGCGTTCGACGGTTGTCTTCTCTCGCTCAATACGAGGACCGGCGTTCATCACACCGCCTCCTTCTCATCTTGGGATCTCTTCATTATACGAGATGATCAAGAAGACGAGAGTGAGCTTGTTAACAGAGCGGCTATTTGCTCAGAACCTTTATTACACGGTCCGGCGAAGCCACTTTTTAACCAATACTGGCGTATGCACAGGCTGCTTGCGAAGCTCCATCATCAATGACAGCGCGTCGCCCTTCATCTTGCTGTGTTCTTCGGCTGCGCGCACACTCATCTTGTGAAGCTGGGCTGGGTGATCAACGAGCTCAGACAGCACGTATGTGAGATGAGCTGCATTGTGTGCGCATTGGGCAAGCCCATTATTTACGAGATAGCGAATATTGTCCTGCTCTTGGCCGGGCAGCGGCTTATACACGATCAGCGGCAGATGAAGCGCCATGGCTTCCGCCGTTGTGACGCCTCCGGACTTTGTAATCATGACATCCGACAAGGCCATCAGCTCGTGAATTTCTTGCACATACCCTTTGACATGAACGGACAGTGATGTTGTAGCGGACCATGCCTCCAGCTGCTGCCGCAGCTTCTCATTGCTGCCGCACACGATGATGAACTGGATATGCTCGGTTAATTCGGGAGCGGATTGCTCCAATTTGTCGAGCATGGAAGGGTCCATTAGACCGCAGCCTCCGCCCATAAGGAGGACAGTCATCTTGGATGGAGATAAGCTGTGCTGTTCTCTAAGCGCAAGCTTATTGTAGTCCTCATAGAATTGAGGGCGCACCGGAATGCCAGTGACCTCAATGGATTTGGGATCGATGCCTTGTGCAATCAGCATGCGGCGGGCACTGTCTGACCCGACCATATACAAATCCGTATACGGATACAGCCAGAAGCTGTGGTCCGTATGATCAGTAATGACTGTAACGGAAGGAACCGATACGACACCTTTTTCCTTTAGCTTGGATACAGCCGCGCTGGCTGCCGGGAAGGTGCTTACGATAACGTCTGGTTTTGATTCTTGAATCAGCTTCGACAGCGGCTTCAAGCTCGTAAACCGAACGCGTTTTATCATTTGAGCGAGCATGCGGTCTTTTCGCGTCATTTCAAACGCCATTCCATACATGCTCGGCAGCATTTTCAAAAATTGAATGAAGCAGTACGAACCCACGCCGTGCAGATGAGGAGCCACTTGCTCCAAATAATCCACAATCTGCACTTCCACCTGACGGCCGAATCGACGAGCAGCAGTATCGCGAATCGCGTTTGCTGTCTGAATATGACCGTGCCCGATAGAGCCGGTTAGGACGAGCACCTTAACAGGCTCCTGTTTGGCTGGTGTCTCCATCCATGAGTACATCCTCAACACTCCTTTTAATCATAGGAACGTGCCCTCTGCACGTTATGACCCCGATATTGTCTATACTCTCATCGTACCCGATCGTACATATTGGATAAACAGTCCGCAGGTTAGTTCTGATCCTAGACCTGCGTCGGGTATAACCAACAGAAGAGGCCTGCAGCCTAGATTATCAGCTTGTGGATGCAAGTGCAATCTAGAAGCAGGCCTTCTCTTCCATTATAGGATGAACCATATGGGGTTAATCACTGATTAATAAATATTTCAAAAAAGGAAGCCGCTATTCCTAGCGATGTATGGATCGAAGGGAAAGCGAGAGCTAGCTGTCGCAGATTATTAGTGAAAGAATGGAATATCAATGCCATTATATCGCAGCTCGGGGAAAATTACAGGATAAATTTAGGTAAATAACCGTTATAGAAAATGCTGGAATGATGGATTATTCAATGCGATTTTGTGACTTTTGGGGAGGCAATTGTCACAATTGCGTGTCTCTTAACAGAAAGTTCAGGAAGTAACCCTTTTCATGAATGTTATTGTGATTTTTATCACACTATGCCAGTGATTTTTTTGACACAATAGCGTTGATTCAATGATAACCATGATAATAGTCAACAAACACAAGAGCATGGACAGCTCTCGGGTGTCAGGAATAGAGAGAGTCAACCCGTCAGTAGGAGCTGTATGATTAAAACGATGAGAAGGGTGGAACAAACATGGATACGGTCATGCTATCGCGGCTTCAATTTGCCTCGACAACGATCTTTCACTTTATTTTTGTCCCGTTGTCGATCGGATTGGCGTTAATCCTTGCTATCATGCAGACAATGTATGTGGTGAAGGGAGATGAGCGGTACAAGACGATGACGAAGTTCTGGGGAAAGCTGTTCCTCATTAACTTTGCAGTCGGTGTCGTTACAGGGATTATTCAGGAATTCCAATTCGGAATGAACTGGTCGGATTATTCGCGCTTCGTAGGTGATGTCTTCGGTGCACCGCTTGCGATTGAGGCGCTTGCTGCCTTCTTCTTGGAATCTACCTTTATCGGTCTTTGGATCTTCGGGTGGGATCGCTTGTCTAAGAAGGTTCATCTCGCTTGTATCTGGCTCGTCGCCTTCGGTACAACGCTGTCTGCCTTCTGGATTCTAGCAGCAAACTCCTTTATGCAGCGTCCTGTTGGATTCGAGGTTGTAAATGGCCGCGCGGAGATGAACGATTTCTTCGCTCTCATTACGAATGGACAGTTGTTGGTGGAATTCCCGCATACGATCTTCTCTGCATTCGCAACAGGCGCTTTCCTGATTGCAGGGATTAGCGCATGGAAGCTCTTGAAGAAGCAAGATACGGACTTTTTCAAAAAGTCGTTCCATGTGAGCATTATTGTGGCTTTGCTCTCCTCCGTTCTTGTTGCACTGTTTGGTCACCAGCAGGCTCAATACTTGGTGCACACACAGCCTATGAAGATGGCAGCAGCAGAAGGCTTGTGGGAGAATAGCGGCGATCCTGCGGCATGGACCGTATGGGCTGCGATTGATCCTGAGAAGCAAGAGAGCACGAAGGAATTCAAGATCCCTTATGCCCTTAGCTTCTTGTCTTATAGTAAGTTCTCAGGTGAAGTTGTCGGCATGAAGCAGCTGCAGTCTGAATATGAAGCAACCTACGGGGAAGGCAATTATATTCCTCCTGTACGTACGACCTTCTGGAGCTTCCGTATCATGGTTGCATGCGGCACGCTGATGATCGTGCTTGCGGCGTACGGATGGTACTTGTCAGCTCGCAAGAAGCTTGATCAGAAGCATACTTGGTTCTACCGTTTGATGGTTGCAGCTATTTTCATGCCGATTGTAGCAAATACAGCGGGCTGGATTATGACAGAGATTGGCCGTCAGCCTTGGACGGTATTTGGGTTGCTGAGAACGGAAGATAGTGTGTCTCCGTCGGTAACATCTGGTGAAGTGTTGTTCTCCTTGATCTCCTTTACAACGATCTATACCATTCTTGCGGTCGTCTTGGTGTACCTGTTCTTGAAGGTCATTAAGAGAGGGCCTAATGCAGTAGTGGAGAAGACGGAGAAGATTACGAGCGATCCGTTTGCGAAGGAGGGTCTCCATGTTTGAGTTAAGTGAACTGTGGTTTGTACTCGTTGGCGTGTTGTTCGTCGGCTTCTTCTTCCTTGAGGGATTTGACTTTGGTGTAGGGATGTCAACAGCGTTCTTGGCTAGATCAGACGGTGAGAGACGTGTCATGATCAACTCCATTGGACCGTTCTGGGACGCGAATGAGGTATGGCTGCTAACAGCCGGCGGCGCGATGTTTGCGGCGTTCCCGCATTGGTATGCTACGATGTTCAGCGGCTTCTACGTACCGCTTGTTGTCGTGCTGCTTGCGCTTATTGGACGCGGGGTGGCCTTTGAGTTCCGAGGCAAGGGCGAGACAGAGGCATGGAAGAAGACGTGGGATATCGTCATCTTGCTTGGCAGCCTGCTGCCGCCGTTCCTGTTCGGTGTCGTATTCGCCAATCTTATGCAGGGCTTGCCGATTGATCAGCAGATGGAGATGCACGCAGGCATCTTTGATGTGGTGAATGTGTATACGGTTCTTGGCGGGGTAGCTGTAACCGTGCTATGCTTAGTGCATGGTCTGATGTTCCTCTCGCTTCGTACGGTAGGAGAGCTTCGTGAACGCGCTCGCGCTCAAGCGAAGATGCTCTTGATTCCACTAGCGGTTCTGTTCGTGGCCTTCGCTGCGATGACCGTGTGGAAGACCGATATGTTCGAAGCTAGAGGCGTAGTGCTCAGCATTATGGGCTTGCTTGGCGTTGTTGCCTTCGTCTTGGCGGGTTACTTCATGTCCAAGAAGAAGGATGGCTGGGCGTTTGGCATGACAGGTACGGTCATCGCTCTTGCGATTGCCGGCGTATTCGTGGGCTTGTTCCCGAATATTATGATCAGTACGATCGACCAGACCTTCAACTTGACGGTATATAATGCCGCTTCTGGGACATACTCCTTGAAGGTTATGACGATTGTCGCCTTATCGCTACTGCCGTTCGTGCTGGCATATCAGATCTGGAGCTACTTTGTCTTCCATAAACGTGTTCATGAAAAGGAGCATTTGGAGTACTAATGGGAAAAGGACTTCGCTTTCACGGGATAAGACAAACACAATTGATTATTGCGCTCTTAACCGTTATTCAGAGCGGGTCGATTCTATATATGGCGATGGGGCTTGCGAAAGTCATTTCGCAGCTCTTCGCCGGATCAAGTCTACAGGAGCAGTCAGGATGGATCTCCATATTCCTGGCTGCTTTTGCTATACGTCAGCTGACGAATGTCCTGATCCAGCGTATTAGTTATCGGTATGCCGAGAAGACGGGCAAGGAGCTTCGCAGAACGCTTATGGAGAAGCTGTTTCGCTTCGGTCCAAGGCTTGCCAAGTCGGAAGGAACCGGCAACCTCGTGACGCTGGTGCTGGATGGCTTCTCGCAATTCCGCACCTTCTTGGAGCTGTTCTTGCCGCGCATGATGTCTACAGCCATCACGCCGATTATCGTGTGGGTGTATATTCTCATGCAGGACTGGATTGCAGCACTCATCCTTGCTGTGACGATGCCGATCCTTATTGCCTTCATGATCCTGCTTGGCTTGGCTGCCAAGAAGCAGATGGATCGGCAGTGGGAGAGCTATCGAGTGCTCTCGAATCACTTTGTCGATTCACTAAGGGGGCTGGAGACGCTCAAGATGCTTGGGCTCAGCAAGCGGCACAGCGAATCAATCGAGCGTGTCAGCGACAGCTATCGCTCGGCAACGATGAAGACACTTAGAGTCGCGTTCCTCTCTTCCTTTGCCCTCGACTTCTTCACGATGCTGTCAGTAGCATCGGTTGCCGTCAGCTTGGGGATTCGTCTGATCGAAGGCACCATGCTGTTGGAGCCGGCGCTCTTGGTGCTTATATTGGCACCTGAGTATTTCCTTCCTGTGCGCATGATGGGAGCTGACTATCATGCAACCTTAAAAGGGAAGGAAGCCGGCAAGGCGATTCAGGACCTGATCGACGAGGCGTCGAAGCAGGATCGTACAGAAGAAGCGGTGCTGGGTACGGGAGAGGAACTGCTCGCTTTGCATTCTGCAGGACGCGGTGCCGCAGGGCTGGCTGCAAGTCAGCAGGCAGCCACAGACGGGCAGTCTGGTATCAGTTCAGGTGCAGCAAAGAGCAATGCGGATCAGCATTGCTCGAATCGCCCTGTGCTCGCCTCAAGCTCATGGACGTGGCAAGAGGACAGTGTGCTGCGGCTGGCGCAGATTGGGGTGAAGCATCAAGAAGAGGGGCCTGCCTCTATTGAGGATATTACTCTCGAACTCACGGGCAAACGAAGAATTGGCGTGATTGGCTCAAGCGGCGCTGGCAAATCAACCTTGATTGATGTGCTGGGCGGCTTCCTTCACCCGACATCTGGCTCAGTAATGACAGCCGGCAGGAAGCTGTCGACGCTTGGGCTTGAAGGCTGGCGGGAGCAGATCACATATATCCCGCAGCAGCCGTATCTATTCAGCAGCACGCTGAGGGAGAACGTAGGATTCTATGATCCGAAGGCCTCCGAAGCGGAGATTAAGGCAGCCATTGCGAAGGCTGGATTGGCTGAAGTGGCGGCGGGCCTGCCAGAAGGGCTTGATACGCCGATCGGCAGCGGTGGACGGCGCTTAAGCGGCGGGCAGGAGCAGCGCGTTGCGCTCGCCAGAGCCTTTCTTGGCAATCGGCCGATCATGCTGCTTGATGAGCCGACGGCTCATCTCGACATTGAGACGGAATATGAGCTCAAGCAAACGATGCTTCCTTTGTTTGATGATAAGCTGGTCATCTTGGCTACCCATCGTCTTCATTGGATGCTTGATATGGATATGATTATCGTCATGGATCATGGCCGCATCGCCGAGATGGGCACTCATGAAGAGCTGCTGGCGAAGAACGGGGTATATACGGAGCTCATTCGTGCACAAGAGGAGGGGTGGACATGAAGCGAGAACAATGGTTCAAGCCTTATATTCGCGCCTATTATGGCCGCTTCGCCTTAACGGTGCTGCTTGGCGTGTTAACTGTCTGCATGGCGGGAGCGCTAATGTTCACCTCTGGCATGCTGATCTCGAAGTCCGCGCTTCGCCCAGAGAATATTCTCATGGTCTATGTGCCGACCGTATTGGTTCGAACATTCGGGATCGGGCGTGCCGTCTCGCACTATGTGGAGCGCCTCATTGGGCATGATGCCATTCTTCGGGTGCTGTCCGACATGCGGGTTAGACTATACCGCGTATTGGAACCGCAGGCGCTGTTTCTTCGTTCGCGCTATCGGACAGGTGATATTCTTGGCACACTCGCTGACGATATTGAATATTTGCAAAATGTTTATATGCGTACCGTATTTCCAAGCATTATCGCGCTGGTCACTTATGGCGCAATCATTGCAGCCCTCGGCTACTTTGACGGCGTATTTGCAGCGCTCATGGGCTTGTACATGTTCGTACTGATTGCAGTTCTGCCGGTTGTCTCGCTCTTGATCACTCGTGTGAAGCATCGTCAGATGAAGCAGCAGCGCAACGGACTTTACCAGCGTCTGACCGATGCGGTGCTCGGGCTTAGCGATTGGATGATCAGCGGGCGTTCTGGGGCTTTTGTGGAGTCCTACGAGGAGGATGAAGCGAGAGTCGCGGCGATTGAACGCTCCATCAATACCTTCAGCCGCTGGAGAATGTTTACGGCCCAATTGGTTGTTGGACTTATGGTCGTATCGATGATTTATTGGGCTGGAGGCCAGTATGCGGAGGGACGCCTGCCAGTCTATTTGATCGCAGCCTTCGTGCTGGTTGTCATCCCGATGATGGATGCGTTTCTCCCCATTTCCGAGGCGATTGAAAAGATTCCGCAATATCAGGATTCGGTGAGCAGGCTTGTGCGCATGGAGCATGATGCTCCAGCATCATTAAGGTTGGGCGGGTCTAAGCAGGCGAAGCAGGGCTTAACACGAGACCGTGCTTCGGCATTGGGCGTGCACAGCACAGACCAAACCGGCAACCGTTCGCCTCAAGTCAGCGATCGTTCAGCCCAAGGCAGCGATTATTCGGTCCAAGGCCCGCAGTCTCATACAGGTGCTTTGGTGCGTACGGAATCGGCTCAAGCTGCATCTAGCGGTCCTTCCTATTCATTGACGGAGCAAGGAAGAATGACGGTGAGATTCTCTGAGAAGGATGGAGTGTCAACAGCAGAGGAAGCCTACACCTATCCTATATCCTTAGAACAGGTATCCTTCAGCTATGAAGGGGAAGCCAGCAAGAGCGTGGACACGCTGACGCTCCAAGTGGAAGCTGGCAAGAAGGTGGCGATCATTGGCCGCAGTGGAGCAGGCAAGTCTACACTGCTTAAGCTTATTCAAGGAGCCGTAGTCCCGTCTGAGGGGCGGGTGCTGGTGCAAGGGCAGGAGGCCGACTCCTATGGAGATGATATTTCGCACGTGATTGGCGTGCTGAACCAAAGCCCGCATCTGTTCGATACGACGGTCAGCAACAATATTCGCCTTGGCCGCCTAGAGGCAACAGACGAAGAGATTCGCGAGGCGTGCGAGCAGGTGAAGCTGGGCCAATTGATGGATGCCCTGCCGCAAGGGCTTAATACGCCGATGCATGAAGCAGGCCAGCGCTTCTCCGGCGGCGAGCGTCAGCGCGTAGCCTTGGCGCGCATTCTGCTGCAGCATACGCCGATTGTGATCATGGATGAGCCGACGGTAGGGCTTGATCCGATCACCGAGCGCGAGCTGCTGCGTACGGTATTCGACGTGATGCGGGAGAAGACATTGATCTGGATCACGCACCATCTGGCATGTGTGGAGCAGATGGATGAGATTATCTTCATGGACCAGGGCCGCATCGTCATGCGCGGCACCCATGCAGAGCTGATGGAGCGCGAGCCGCGCTATCGCAGGCTCTATGAGCTGGATCGTCCAAATATATAATGAACTTTAATTTGAGGTTCTTTATTCATAACACACGCTATATATATAAAATAATCCCTCCATATACTATGGCTATATAGTATATGGGGGGATTGGCTGTATTGGAAATAAAAAATGAAAAGGGTTTAATTTACTTGTCCTGGTGCAGTAGGAGTTAAAACATTATATTTAAGATTTGCTGATTTATCGTGGTTATAAAAAGTATAGGAACTCACAAAAGAAGTCCCTGTTAATGTGGTTGAAATAAAATAATCTACTGCTTTTGAGCTGCTTGCGTAGTTATCCGCATAAACTGTATTCGTTTTATCAGTTGTTTTTGAATATGGTTGTCCATTATTATATCCAGCTAAAGTGTGAGAAGCAGCTAGTGTATACATATTGGATGAATAACTTAAATTCTGATAATAATCGCTTTGGTCAGATCTTTTAACATAGCTGAAACATACAGTCGTAAGGCTGCGGTGTGTTACTACATGGCTGTTATTCGTAACATTATCGTTGTTAGTAAACAGGAGTTCATATGGTAGTAAATTAACTACAGGAATTGCACCAATAGCTTTTTGAGTATATATAGACGCGATATTAATCAAATTTTTAACTAGAATTTGTTTGTTCGTATAGAGAGTTGCTCCATTTGCTCCAACGGCTAGGTTTGTTCCAGAGTTTAACCCTTGGGCATAAAGTTCTTCAATATTGTAGGTGACACCGTTTCTAGTTGAGTCATATCTTAGGACGTACCATTTTACTTTGCTGGTAGATGGAGGAGGAGTAATAAGTGGTTGGGCACTGTACTTAGTATATCTAGCTCTCACTTGCTCACTAGTGAGTTTTTCAACACCAAGTGACTCGAGTTGCGATTCTAGAGAGGCTTCCATTTGATTAGATGTAGAGATAGCCTGTACACTACCTGACTTTGATTCTTGAAGAAGTTGGTTTGCTCTTAGCTGGCTTAGTTGTTCCATGATAAGAAGTACCTTTTGTTTCTGAGTTTCACCATCAATGTTAACGTTTGATTTTTGATGTTGTAAGGAATCGGCAAGTACAGAAGAAGAGAAACAGAAAACCAGTGCAATTGATAAAAATAATGATAACCACTTTTTCCTCATACTAACAAAACCTCCTTTAGATTAGACAATAAAATAGTTGTATGGTTGTCTACATGGGATATGATACCAATGAATAGAATTATTTGGAAATAGATAAAACCTATTGATTTTCTGAAATTTATAGAATATATATATAAAAAGAGTAAATAATATTTAATATTGGAGGTATTGTATGATATTCCTATTTATTATTTTATTTCTTGTATCACTTTTAATGGCCGTAAAACCTTCAATTATTTGGTATATCACAGAAAGCTGGAAAAGCAATCAAGCAACTGAGCCATCAGGTACATATATCATACTTATTAGATGCGCATCAGTTCTATTTGCTTTAGCAGCAATCGGGGGTATTAGCGCACTCTTGTTTTTAGAATAATAAAAACTTGACTTATAACTAAGACTCGGGTGAAATATCAGTATCTTCATAATTTCTTCTGCACATTCCTTAAAAATTGTTTCTAAAAACTCTATCTACTTCTCTCATAACTTCTTAATTACTCCTACTATTATATGTTAAGATGTACTTATTGTGCTTTCCTGACAGACAGGACACTTGAGACATCTAAATATAGAAAGTTGGGGAAAACCGTATGAATCCTGCGACAGAAACGATCGCAACCTCTGCGTCGATATCACGCAAGCAGCGCTTCGGCCTTGCCTGCGTGCTCGGTTCGATGACGGCTATTGGGCCGCTATCGATTGATATGTATTTGCCTTCGCTGCCAATTCTGGCAGCAGATCTGAAGACGACGGCGTCCTTTGCTCAGCTGACGCTGACCGCCTTTATGCTTGGCATTGCCTTAGGCCAGCTGCTTATGGGGCCGTTAAGCGATGCTCATGGACGCAGGAAGCCGCTGATTGCTTCGCTGGTTGTCTATGCGCTCTCTTCCTTCCTGTGTGCTTTTATCCCTTCTATCTGGGGATTGGTATTCCTGCGCTTTGTTCAAGGGGTGGCGGGAGCAGGCGGAATTGTAATTGCTCGCGCAATGGTTAGGGACCTGTATGATGGCCCAGAGCTGACCAAATTCTTCTCGCTGCTTATGCTGATTAATGGTCTGGCACCAATCTTAGCGCCAGTAGCAGGCGGCCAGCTCCTGAAGTTTACGACATGGAATGGCGTATTCGTAGTGCTTGGCGCGCTTGGCATTCTACTGATCGCGGGAGCTGTATTTGGCCTCAAAGAAACGCTGCCGTCATCCATGCGGGCATCAGGTGGGGTGAAGCAGACGGTCTCAACCTTTGGCCTGCTGCTTAAGGACCGCGTATTTGTAGGCTATATGCTGTCCATGGGACTCGTCTCAGCATCCATGTTTGCGTATATTTCCGGTTCGCCTTTTGTGCTGCAGGACATTTACGGCGTGTCTCCACAAGGCTTCAGCATGTTCTTTGCCATCAATGGCCTTGGCTTGATCATTGCAACGCAGATCACGGGAAGATTGGCTGGCCGCTACACGGAGCGCAGTCTGTTCACGGCTGGCTTGATCATTTCTCTAGTCAGCTGCTTGGCGCTGCTCATCGTCGTGCTCTTGCATGCACCGCTTCCAGCGGTTCTGATTCCGTTATTTATCGCGGTGTCCAGTACAGGCGTGGTCAATACAGCAGGCTTCTCTCTCGCAATGGGGAATCAGAAGAAGCGAGCTGGAAGTGCCTCTGCGCTGCTTGGACTGCTGCCTTTCATTTCCGGCTCAATTGTGGCACCGCTGGTAGGCATCGGTGGCGGCACGACTGCTGTACCGATGGGAATCGTCATCGCAAGCTGCAGCCTGCTGGCCTCTCTATTCTATGTCACTCTTGCACGCTTGAGCGCGTCGGGTCAAGAGATAGAGGCTGCTTAACCGTTGTTCCGCAGGCCTTATAGCCATGCAATAACATTCACATTAACATTAGCTTGCTAGTCATTACTTCGTTTTATTTTAATGAATCATGAACGCCTTGCGCCTTTCGTTAACCGATGGCGCGAGGCGTTTTTCTTATGTACAAAATTCACCGCGTGCTGATTACGCCTATTTCTCCAGCGAGGAAATCTAATTTGGCCGAACTGTTTCTTTCCCCTTATATGAGGTCTAATCTTAAAAGTCTAATCTTGTAAAGGATCGAATTCGTCACGCTTATAGTAGGGTTAATCTTGGTTTTTAATATTTTTCAAAAAAGAAGCAGGGGCAAGAGGGAGTATGTGCGTCTATACTTCTGGAAGGAGGGGAGAGCTATTGATGAGGAGCAAGTAGTCATGCGCATACGAGCAGGCGATGCAGATGCATTTCGACTGTTGATGGAAGGCTACCGTCAGCATATCTTTCAAATTGCCTACTCGGTAGTCCGCAATAGAGCAGACGCGGAGGATATCGTTCAAGAAGCCTTTATACAGATTCATCGTGCTCTCCCCCAGTACGAGATGAAAGGCTTAAAGGCATGGATATCCCGCATTACGATCAATAAAGCTATTGATTATAAACGCAAAAAAGCAAGGCGGCCGGAGCTTGTATCCCAGCTTGCGACTCATGATGGAGCGCTGAGAGCAGATCATGAATCTGTAGACAGTGCCTATCCTTATGAACAAAATAGCCGCGACGCGCTGGCTGAGGTACTCGATATCGAGCGAAAAGAGCAGCTTGCCGCTGAGCTTGACCGCATTCCGCCGCTGCATCGAGAAATGGTACAGGCTTTCTATCTGGAAGATAAAAGCTATGATCAGATTGCAAGCGAGCAGCATATCACACCGAAGACGGTTGAGTCGAGATTGTACCGGGCAAGGCAGTGGCTTCGCAATCATTGGAAGGAGGAGGATTGGCGATGACCCTTTATACACAAGAGGATTGGGAGCAATATATTAGGGGCCATGTATCCGACGAGCAGCGGCTCATGATGGAAGATCAGCTGAATCAATCCGATGAGGCGATGACCCTGTATTTGCTTGCGATGGAGCTGGCTTCATCAGAGCTTCCTCTGCTTCATGAGGAGCGAGCCGAAGCTGTGACAAAAGCAGTGCTAAAGGAGCTGTATTCGAATGCGGCTTGGGATGGGGCTTGCGGGGCAGCTACCGTGCGGCATGAGGTAACGGGTGCGCCGCTCACAGAAGAACGGCAGCATCAGCTTGAGCAGCATGCGCCCTATGGAACAGAAGGTATGCCACAATCGGATTGGCAGACACAGGCTTCCGATCATGGCAGCCATGACGAGGCCTACGAGCCGCATCAGCCAGAACAGGGAGTCAATCGGGCTGCTTCTGACCAAGAGGTACCGGCATCTCGCAAGCACAGACGTCATTGGCTGGAACATCCGCTGTTCCATTACACTGTTGCAGCCGCGATTACGCTGTTGTTTATGGCAAGCGGAGTTTTTGAGGCTCTGCTCAGGGAGCCAAGAACGCTAATCGAGCAGCCGAGTGGTTCTATTACGAATGCCGTGCTCGATACCTTCGCCAATTGGTTTGGCACTAAGCCATAAATAAAAACGACTATTATGAATCGTCCATAAATATCACGACACATTTATACAAATGAAAAGGGGAGATAGGAATTGAGTATGTATCGCAGCAAAGGAGTGGCCTTCCTTCTGAACTTCTTGCCTGGACTTGGGCATTACTATGCAGGGAAGAAGAAACGGGCCTTGCTGTATGGTCTATTGTTTTTTGGCTGCCTCGGCATGGCTTTTTTGATTGCAGTGACCTCCTTTGATAAGGAGCCTGCTTTATTTTTCGGATTTGTTGCGCTGTTGATCGGGTTCATCAGCATGGTAGATATGATTGTGTTTTTGATCAACACCCCTCGTATCCTAAGCTCTTATGGAAGGCATGTTATGCAATGGGAAAGTGGAGGACATGGTACGGGGATGGGGCTCCATGATACTAGCATGAATGGAATGGGGATGCATGGGGTCGACATGGGACCGATGCCCATAGGAGCTGCTCCGGTCTCTGGCAGCGAGCGCTTTGCTACGATTCTACTGTCATTTATACCGGGACTTGGCCACTTTTATCTTGGGCTGATGCAGCGAGGCCTGTCCTTCTTGATCGCTTTCTTTGGACTTGGTACGGTATTGATCTTTACTGCTGCGATTACCCGTCAGGAGGGGGTTGCCATCTTCCTTGGCCTGCTGCCGATTATCTGGCTGTACTGCATGTTCGATGCTGTTCAAGCTGTGCATCGAAAGCGCCGCGGCGAGGTAGTGGAGGACCGCACGCTGTTTGATGATTATGAGGCTTTTCGCGAGGATGGGCGCAGAAGCAAGATGCTGGCCATGATGCTGTCTGTGCTGCCTGGCGCGGGACATATGTATTTAGGATTGCAAAAAAGAGGCTTGCAGCTTATGGTCGCGTTCTTAGGCGCCATATATGTGTTTGATTTCTTGCGCTTGTCATTCTTTTTCTTTGTTATTCCGCTGATCTGGTGCTTTAGCTTCTTCGATGCACTGCAGCAAATTAGCCGTCTGGGACGTGAGATGCTGTTTGACATTCCGTTGGTGAAATCTTCGACTCTGCATAAGCGCTGGCTTGGTTCTGTGTTGGTTGGGCTTGGCGGCTACTACCTGTTTGTGCGGCTGGTGCTTCCCATATTAGAATATCAGTTCAATATCTCTGTGCACTTCCGCTATCAGATCGAGGAATACTTGCAGACCATGATTATAGCTGTTGTCTTCATTGCGGGAGGCTTGCGCTTGCTGCGCCGTCCTTCTCCCTATGAGTCTTCATCGCTGACTGATCTGCCTATCGATGAACGGCCATATCCTGGCTCGGACGCTATGATGCGCTCAATGCCCTATACTCCTACAAATACGGTCGCATCTGAGAGCGAACGGCATATGCATGCCCCATCAGGGATGCAAGCAGGTTCGAAACCTCCGCTAAAAGCAGTCTCGACTGATGAGTTGCCGGCAGTTGTGACTACCGAAACGAAGGCAGGCATGAAGAGCGGTACGCAGATCGAGGGGAAGGCCAAGAAGAAGATAGGCATTAATAATGAAATGGAAATGCAGGCCAATGATAATGGGCTACAAGCATCCATGAAGAGCAAGACGAAGACAGATTCGGATGATGCGAATACAAGTGGACGTGAAGAATGAGAAGATAGGGATGAATGATGAGTTCCAAGCAGCTACAAAGGTCGAGATAAAGATAGATGTGAAAATGGAAGATAAGCAGATGCGAATACTGAAATAAATGTGGAATAAATATGGATATGCATACAACAGATCGGAATCGGAATCGTTGTAAATGATGCGCGTTGATTGTTTGCATGCGACAGTAAACACAAGTCTAGCAATAGATGACACTATTGATTGAATATCTACATCTTATCCTTCTGGCTGCTGGCCCTCCCTCCTCAGGGAGGGTTTTGTTTGTGATGGAGAAGTTTGGAAGCTCTTATGTAAACGACATATACAAAGATCATACAAAAAGATCGTACAAATGATACGGATTAATTGAAATGGGATCATTAATGGGTCTTATTCTTCGTACCTTCTCGTTAATTGTGTTCCATCCCGTTGTCCCCCATTTTATTCACAAACTTATTTTCAGCCTATTTAATAGCCTATCTAATTGCCTATTTGAATGATTATTTGAACACTCAAACCATGCTTAGAAACACTAGATAAATATTAATTTGGAGAGACAACTTGAATGCCTATTAGGATTTTATATTCATTTGCATGACTATTTTTATTTTGTATATCTATTTTTTACATCTCATTTATATGTATTTTCATTAATATGTCTATCCCAATGTCTATTATATACGGACAATTCTCAATAAATGTCTTTCAAAGGCGAGACATTAAAATAGAAAATGGCATATCCTCTTCAAATTTTAAAAAACAATATATGGACAAAAAATTAGTTAAATACTATATATTGTGCATGATGATGCGGAAATCAGGAAAATTGGATCCCTCTCTAATGTCCTCCTTTGTATGGACAATTCACATGATATTCCACTGATAGAAGACATGAAGCATTAACTGACCCGGAGCTTCCTTTCTCGTAGAGCAGTGCAAGGAACCTGTCAGTTAATTACACATTTATGTTGAGAATGTTCAAGAAAACTTCGGAATGAAAGCATAAGGGTCAAAATATGTATTTTTTGCAATATCGTTATTTTGACGAACGCAGGTTCTAATGGTTAGATAAGGATGGGTGCATGTCACATTGTTGATCGATAACATAAATTTTTTAAGAAAATTCATACCATTGTAAAAATATAGAGATCAAATTCAACAAGGAGGACGAATGAAGAAAGTACTCTCTTATTTAAAACCGTATTATCTCCCAATGACGGTTGCCCTTGCGTTGATGCTGGTGGAGCTCGTCGTGGAATTGATGCAGCCGTTATTCATTGCCAAGGTCATCAACGAGGGGATCATGACAAAAGACCTTGATGCCGTGATGCTGTGGGGGGCTGTAATGCTCGGTCTTACCGCGATTGGATTTGTCAGCGGGATCATTAACTCCTACTTCGCCGCTTATGTCAGTCAGCATTATGGCTTCGATCTGAGAAAAAGCCTGTTTGCGAAGATTCAATCCTTCTCCTTTGCGAACTTTAATCAGTTCCCAACGGCCACCCTCATTACTCGGGTAACGAGCGATGTCACGACGATGCAGAATCTGATGTTTATGGGCATGAGAATTATGCTGAGGGCGCCACTAATGCTGATTGGCGGCCTTGTGATGTCTCTTTTCGTTAACATGAAGCTTGCTTTTATTCTCGTTATTGTATCTCCTATCCTGTTCTTTTTCCTTGTATGGCTGATGCGTACAGGCTTCCGCCACTTCCATGCTGTTCAAGAGCGGCTTGATCATGCCAACAGTGTGCTGCGTGAGAACCTGCTTGGCATGCGCTTAATCAAATCCTTCGTGCGCGACAAGCATGAGGAAGGACGGTTTCTGGATTCTAACCAGCAGCTGATGGACCGAACGGTGAAGGCGCTTCGACTCGTGGAGACCGCCGTCCCTACGCTGACGTTTGTCATGAATGCAAGTATTCTGCTCATCTTATGGTTTGGGCATGAACAGATTGTGGGGCAGGCTGGGACAAATGTGGGCGATGTGGTGGCCATTGTGAACTACACGGCTCGCATGACTGGTGCGCTGTCCATGATCTCTATGATCGTGACCAACATCTCACGAGCTCGGGCATCCGCTCTTCGCATCGAAGAAGTGCTGAACGCCGAGGCGGATATAGTGGAGAAGGAACAGCTTGATCCCAATCAGCTGGTGGCCACAGGCAGTGTTGTGTTTGAAGGCGTGTCATTTCATTATCCCGATCATGCGGTAGCAGTGCTGGAGAATCTGAATTTCGAGATCAAGCAGGGAGAGCGTGTTGCCTTCTTAGGGGCGACCGGCTCTGGCAAAACATCTATGTTCCAGCTCATTCCCCGCTTATATGATGTAAGCGAGGGAAGAGTTCTTGTGGATGGGCAGGATGTGCGCGACCTGTCTCTCGATCGGTTAAGAGGGGCAATTGGCTACGTGCCGCAAGAAGCCCTGCTGTTCTCCGGGACGATAGCGGACAATATCCGCTGGGGGCGGACACAAGCGAGTGATGAGGAGGTTGTGGACGCGGCGAAGCGGGCACAGATCCATGACACGATTATGAAGCTTCCGAAGCAGTATGACACCATTATTGGTCAAAAAGGAGTGAATCTGTCTGGCGGGCAGAAGCAGCGCCTGTCTATTGCAAGAGCGCTTGTCAGACAGCCGAAGGTGCTGCTGCTGGATGACAGCACAAGCGCATTGGATGTGAAGACAGAGGGGCGCCTTCTTCGCTCCTTGCCTACTGATACATGTACGACTCTGCTCATTACTCAGAAGATCAGCACCGCGATGCGTGCAGATCGCGTCGTGCTGCTGGATGATGGCAAGCTGCTTGGCATCGGAACACACGACGAGCTCATGAAGCAGTCGGAGCTGTATCGCCGCATCGCAGAGTCCCAGTTCGGAGAGGAGGCGGTATCCCTTGTCTAGACTGCAAACACAATCAGCGGCGCCTTCTAATGCCGCTTCGGTATCTGCCAGCGGCAAAGGCCATCCTGGAGGCCATCCTCAGGGCAAGAAGAAGCAGAAGCCAAAAGATATGTTCGGCACCTTATTCAAGGTTTGGCGATACTTGTCAGCTTATAAGAGCTCTCTTGCTCTTATTCTGCTGATGGTCATTCTAAGCTCGGGTCTCGGTCTTTTGGGACCATATCTGCTCGGCTACACGATTGACCGGATTGATTATCCAGGTCATTACTCGCTTATTTTCCTGTTGGGCCTGCTCGGTCTCGTCTATCTGCTCGGGTCCATTACCCAGTGGCTGCAAAATATATGGATGATTCGCATTGCGCAAAGCGCAGTATACCGAATGCGCAACGATCTATTCAACAGCATGCATCGTCTGCCTGTTGCTTACTTCTCCAAGCGTCAGCACGGCGAGCTGATGAGCAGACTGACCAATGATATTGATAATGTCAGCCAAACGCTGAACAGCTCCTTTATCCAGCTCTCGTCCAGTATCCTGACCTTTGTCGGCATGCTTGGGCTCATGCTGTGGCTCTCTCCTTTGCTGACTTTGATCACACTGACGATCGTCCCAGCTATGTTCTTTGGCATGAAGTGGATTACGAATCGGACAGGGAAGTACTTCAAGGAGCAGCAGCGCCATCTGGGTGACTTGAACGGATTCATTGAGGAAACCTTTTCTGGACAGAAGATGGTAAAGGCATTCTCACAAGAGCGTCGGGTAACCGAGATGTTCGAGGAGAAGGGAGCGCGTCTGCGCGAGGCTGGCTACTGGGCACAGACGTATTCAGGATTCATCCCGAAGCTGATGAACATGCTCAATAATGCAAGCTTTGCCATCATCGCGGGTGCAGGCGGGGTGATGGCTGTGCATGAGATGATCACGGTTGGTGTCATCGTGACTTTTGCTGAGTATGCGAGACAATTTACCCGACCGCTGAATGATCTTGCCAACCAGTTCAATACATTTCTATCGGCGGTGGCTGGAGCAGAGCGCGTCTTCGAGATTATCGAGGAGGAGCCGGAGGCGAAGGATGAGGCGAATGCTAAGGCCGCATCTATGGTTCGGGGAGAGATTGAGTTCCGGAATGTATCCTTTGCGTATGAAAACGATATTCAGACCGTCTCCGATGTGAGCTTCCATCTGAAGCCTGGCCAGACCGCAGCGCTGGTAGGGCCGACGGGGGCCGGCAAGTCGACGATTATTAATCTCTTGTCGAGATTCTATGACCCTGCAGAAGGCGAGATTCTGCTCGATGGGCTGAATACAAGGGACCTAACACGGGCAAGCCTGCGCCAGCAGATGGCCTTCGTTCAGCAGGACACGTTCTTGTTTCAGCTCTCCATTCGGGAAAATATCCGCTATGGGCGACTGGATGCAACAGATGAAGAGGTGGAGCGGGCGGCGGAGCTCGCCAATGCGCATTCCTTTATTCGCAAGCTTCCGGATGGATACGATACGGTGCTTGATCAAGACGGCAGTGGCATAAGCCAAGGGCAGAAGCAGCTTATTACGATCGCAAGAGCCATTCTGGCCGATCCTGCCATTCTCATTCTCGATGAAGCGACAAGCAGCATCGATACGGTAACGGAGCTTAGAATTCAAGATGCGCTTTACCGACTGATGGAAGGGCGGACGAATATCGTCATCGCTCATCGCTTGAATACCGTTCGCCAGGCAGATGTGATTATTGTATTGGTGGAAGGACAGATTATCGAGAGCGGTTCACATGAGGAGCTCATGGAGCATAAGGGCTTCTATTATGAACTGGTTCAGAGCCAATTCGAACGGGTATCGAGCTAGCTGGCATAAACGCTAACACAAGCACGTGAATGTTGATACATTTAAAAAAGGATCGTTATCAAGAGTTGAAGCAAAGAAAGGGGGCTCTTCGCTGCAAAAATGGCGAAGGAGCCCCTTATTTGTTCGATAGCCTTGCCGCTCTCAATAACCAAGATCTGAAGCTCATGGTCTACATGAATACTTGATGGAAGAAGTTGAAAAGATAAACTGAGACGCGGAATTATATGTAAATTGCGCTCACAAGGCAACCTGAGCCGGAGAGGTAGTTATATGTCTCTCGCGCTTCATGGCTGCTGCAGATACATCTCCCGATATTCATCCTCCAGCATGCTCATGAGGATGGAATCATAGTAGCGATGATTGTAGAAGAGGGCATCGCGTTGAACCCCTTCCTGCTTAAATCCGATCTTCTTGTACACATGGATGGCACGTTCGTTGTAGGCAAATACGTTTAGCTCCACGCGGTGGAGATTGGCGATGCCAAAGGCATAGTCCAGCATGAGGCGAAGGGCTTCACTGCCGTGGCCCTTTCCTTGGTGAGCGTGGTCATGAATGGCAATTCGAATCCCTGCGCTGCGATTCATGCCATTGATGTCCTGCAGTTCAATATCGCCAATGGGTTCATTCGTATCCTTGCGAATAATCCACAGCAGGATGCTGCTTGAATCCAGCCCCTTAGCTTCAAGATGGTGCGTGACCTGATGCTTGGAAAATGCTTCCTTCGTACCTGTAAGGCGGCGAACGTCAGCATTGTAAAGAGTGCCATAATAGGCTTCGCTATCTTCTACTTCGACAGGCCTTAAATATACGTTGTCTCCCTCCAGCCAGCTGTAAGTGTTCTTGGTCGTCATGATGTCTCCTCCTTGGATTGCTTTTATATTGAGCCTGTAGAATGGAATGACATCATGGTAACATGATGCTCCACTCTTTACGATCTGGATGGACGAGAAAAAATGACTATAGCTCTTTTCTACATCTTCTATGACTTGGAGTCTTTCCTGATAGCAGAAGCCGCTGTCTAGTGAATGTTTTGCACCTAGCAGGATAACGGTTCTCTGAAAGGGAAGTATGTGTTTAGGAAATGAGTGTTATCCGTTACATAGATTACCCCGATCGCGCAAGAATAAGAGTATTCTATATCTTATTCCATTGTCAGCGACCAAACCTATCGATGAGGAGGAGAGAATCAACAATGGCTCTCATGACATGCAGTTTCTTTTCCGAGGTCCTCGGGTTCAACACAGAAATAGTAGCGATTATTCCACAGGCTACCCACACACAGGTTGGCCTGCAAGGCAAAGCGAGCAGTGATCGTCATCCGACACTGTTCTTGCTTCATGGACTATCAGATGATCATACGATCTGGCTGCGCCGCACATCGATTGAACGTTATGCAGCTGAGCTTGGGCTTGCGGTCATTATGCCAAATGTACAACGCAGCTTCTATACTGACATGGCATATGGGCCTGATTACTGGTCCTATCTGTCCTTGGAGCTGCCGAGGATTGTAAGAGGCTTCTTTCCACTCTCCGACAAGCGCGAAGACAACTTTGTTGCCGGCTTGTCCATGGGCGGATATGGCGCCTTCAAGTGGGCGCTGTCCTGCCCTGATCAGTTTGCTGCAGCGGCGAGCTTATCGGGTGCGCTCAATATGAATAACGATGAGCACATAGCAAGGTACCCTAAGGATATGCAGCTGATCTTCGGCGGCGAGCCGCTTGCCGGCACGAAGCATGACCTGCTTCATCTGCTGGACGCAGGTGCTGAGCTCAATGGGCCTAAGCCGCTCTTGTATCAATGCTGCGGCACAGAGGATTTCCTATATCAGGACAATCTTGTCTTTCGTGATCATGCTGAGCAATGCTCCTTTGACCTGACTTATCAGGAAGGCCCGGGCAACCATACTTGGGATTACTGGGATGCAAGAATTCAAGATGTGCTGGCATGGCTTCCGCTACAGAATCGGAAATAACGAAGTAATTGGCCATAAGAATTGAGCTGTGCCAGTCTACTTATTACTAGACGGCCATATCGTTTAGGTTAGGTTAGGAATGCGGGTTGGCCCTGTGGGTCGGCTTTATAAGGAATGGCAGTCGTCAAAATGGCTAGGGGTAGAATCGAGATGTATGTTGAGAATGAAAGTGGTAAAGAATCAGCTGCTTCCCTCTTAGCGAGGGAGGCAGCCTTTTCGTATGATCAGGCCAACCACCGGGCTGGCTTATTTTTGTAGTGAAGTCCGAGGGTGTGAAATGCTATTGACTCTGCTCATCCTTGGCTGGCGCAACAGAATCACGAACAATGAGCTCTGCAGGCAGTACCACCTTGCGCCATGGCTGTGCCTCGTGGTCCTTGTTCTGAATGCGCTCGATGAGCGTCTGCATGCCCATATAACCGAATTGATAAGCCTGCTGTGCGGCTACCGTCATGAATGGGGCAATTTCGGAGTACAAGCCGAAGTCATCAAAGCACACAACCGAGATCTGCTCGGGCACTTGAATTTCCTTCTTGCGAAGCATGCGGATAATCTCGATAGCAATCACATTGTTGCCGGCTACGATGGCTGTTGGGCGCGGCTCAAGCTGATCAAACCATGCTTCAAGGGAAGGCAGCACTGGCATATCATTGCCTGTCACCTGCTGGTGCAGCTTGTAGCTGGTTTCAAATACATAATTGTCAGGCATGTGAAGACTGTGCAGAAGCAAGGCTTCTTGATACCCCTGCAGACGCAAGCGCGCACTGGATGCTGTAGACAGACCGTTCACCATCGCAATGTGACGGTGGCCATTGTCGATCAAATGCTCCACCAAGGTGCGGGCACCGCCCTTGCTGTCTCCTAACACAACGTCGCAGTCCATGCCCGGAACCTCGCGGTCGATCAGTACAAAGGGTACCTTATGTCTGCGAAGCTGCTCCAGATGCGGCAGGGATGCATCTCCCGTCGGTGCGACGAGCAGGCCGTCAACGCGTGTGGACAAAATCGTATGAATATAGTCATTTTCCTTCTGCAGGTTCTCATCACTGTTGCCAAACAGCAAGCGGTAGCCGCTGCGGTTGGCGGCGTCTTCTGCTCCCCGGGACAAGGTCGTGTAGAACGGGTTCGTAATATCCGTAATCAGGAGAAACAAAATCTTCGTCTGCTGCAGCACGAGGCTTCTTGCCATCTGGTTCGGCACATAGTTCATTTCTTCCATGATCTTGCGAACCTTGGCCTCGGTCTTTTTGCTGATTTTTCCGGTGTTATTGATAACTCTTGATACAGTCATGGCGGACACATTTGCTTTCTTCGCAATGTCGTATATCGTAACCATAGCGCGGTAGCTCCTTCTATACATGATATAAGTACAAGAGCAGGATGGAAAACGTATAACGACGACCCACCCCGAGTTAAAGCGGTATAATCTCAAAAAAACGAAGTCTATTCTAGCAGCAGCGAGCGTATAAAAATAGAGGGGAATTGGTACTTTCTGGACCCCTTTCCTCTCTGCCGATGCCGATTGCTGCAATACCGATGTTAGAATGGAAACCATTCTATGATTCTCTTATTTTACCCAAGAAAAGATTTGACAGCAAGAGAGGAGATTGGTAGGATGAAGTTATCGGTAACATCTTTTCACATTTTCTCTTTTTTTATACCTTTAATAAAGCGCTTTAATTGTAATGATCTAACATTCCTAAATTGGAGGTATCGTCATGACTTTGGAACAATTCCGCTGGAAAGGCGAATTCCCTAAGATCGGTATTCGCCCAACAATCGATGGTCGCCGCAAAGGCGTCCGTGAATCCCTTGAGGCTCAAACGATGGGGATGGCAACAGCTGTAGCGGAGCTCTTGTCTTCTACGCTTCGTTATCCAAATGGGAAGCCCGTGCAATGCGTGATTGCGGACTCGACAATCGGTGGTGTAGCTGAATCTGCAGCGTGCGCGGAGAAATTTGCACGTGAGGGTGTAGGCGTTTCCATTACGGTAACCCCTTGCTGGTGCTATGGTTCTGAGACTATGGATATGGACCCGTCTATTCCTAAGGCCGTATGGGGATTCAACGGAACAGAGCGTCCAGGCGCGGTATATCTGGCTGCAGTGCTTGCAGCGCATGCGCAGAAGGGCTTGCCAGCATTCGGCATCTACGGCGAGGACGTTCAGGATGCTGCTGATACGTCCATCCCTGAAGATGTAAAGGCGAAGCTGATCGCATTTGCCAAGGCGGGCCTTGCGGTTGCTTACATGAAGGGCAAGTCTTATCTCTCCATGGGTTCTGTGTCAATGGGGATTGCGGGCTCCATCGTTAACGATAACTTCCTTCAAGAGTATCTTGGAATGCGTACCGAATATATTGATATGAGTGAATTCGTTCGCCGCATGGACGAAGGCATCTACGATCCTGAGGAGTTCGAGAAGGCGCTTGCTTGGGTGAAGGATAACTGCAAGGAAGGCGTAGACAACAACCCTGAGGAGATCCAGCAGCCACGAGAGTTGAAGGATCAGAACTGGGAAACGGTTGTCAAAATGACGATGATTGCTCGCGACCTGATGGTGGGCAACCCTCGCTTGGATGAGCTTGGCTTCGGCGAAGAAGCGCAAGGGCACAACGCTGTCGTATCCGGATTCCAAGGACAGCGCCAATGGACAGATCACTTCCCGAATGGCGACTTCATGGAAGCGATGCTGAACTCCTCCTTCGATTGGAACGGCATCCGTGCGCCTTACCTGGTAGCGACAGAGAATGACTTCCTGAATGGCGTCGTCATGCTGTTTGGCAACCTGCTTACCAATACCGCTCAGATCTTTGCTGATGTTCGCACATACTGGAGCAAGGAATCCGTGAAGCGCGTAACAGGCTATGATCTGGAAGGCTATGCGAAGGAAGGCATGCTTCACTTGATCAATTCCGGTTCCGCTACGCTGGACGGCACAGGCGTACAGTCCAAGGATGGCCAGCCTGTCATGAAGCCGTTCTGGGAGATCAGTGAAGAAGAAGCGCAGAAGTGCCTTGATGCCACTTCTTGGCGTCCAGCTTCTGTAGAGTACTTCCGTGGAGGCGGCTATTCCTCCAACTTCTTGACACGCGGTGGCATGCCGATGACGATGGCTCGCTTGAACCTTGTGAAGGGCATTGGTCCTGTTCTGCAAATCGCAGAGGGCTACTCTGTCGATCTGCCGGATGATGTGCATCAAACGCTGAATGACCGCACAGACCCTACATGGCCAACAACATGGTTTGCACCGATCCTGACTGGCGAAGGCGCCTTTACTTCCGTGTACGAAGTCATGAACAACTGGGGAGCGAACCATGGTGCTATCAGCTACGGCCATATCGGTGCCGATCTGATCACGCTTGCTTCGATGCTTCGCATTCCAGTCAACATGCACAATGTGGCGAAGGAGCGCATCTTCCGTCCGAAGGCATGGAGCTTGTTTGGCACGGAGAATCTAGAGGGTGTCGATTATCGCGCTTGCGAGAACTTCGGCCCGCTTTATAAATAAGAAGATGATGTGGCCGCTTGTGCATTGTGCAGAACAAACAAGCGGCCATCTCCCATTTTTCATAAACGGAGGATGTCAGATGAAATCAATGGCTATTCGTAAAGAGCTGTGCAAATACGCAGACAAGATTGTAAAAAATCGTTTGGTTGTAGGACCGGGCGGCAATATCAGCGCGCGTTTTGAAGGAAAAATGTATTTGTCTCCAAGCGGCTTCGCTTTGGATGAAATTGAGCCTGAGCAATGGGTTGAGGTAGATATTAAGACCGGTGAAGTTACGGACAATGGCCTTCGTCCGTCTTCAGAAGTATTAATGCATCTGTACGCTTATCAAGCCAATGATGAAATTCAGGCCATTGTGCACACACATCCGCCGAATTGCATTGCGTTTACTTTGTTGGATGAGGACCTTCCGATCATGTTCCCAGACCAAGCGGCGCTTGTCGGCAGAACGGCTCGTATTCCTTATGTCATGCCAACCGATGAGAAGCTTGCCAATGCTCTTCTTCCTAAGGTGAACGAAGCAAGCTCAATTCTGCTTATGAACCATGGCTTGGTTACAACAGGACGCAACCTTCGTGAAGCGTACTATCGCACGGAAGTCGTCGAAGAGAGCGCAAAGATTTATATTATTGCAAGCTCGATCAAGGAGCCTAAGATTCTGACGGAAGAGGAGTTCCAAGAGATTGCGAACCTCGAAAGTGAGAAATACCGCATCAAGCTGCTGCAGGAGCAGAAGTAATCCTTGTCATTCGTAAGCTTCAATGAAAGGGTGTGAAGGGATGAACGTTATTTCGACGGTACTCGCCTTTGACCTTGGAGCAAGCAGCGGCAGAGCGCTAATCGGCCAGCTCATCGAGGATCAAGGCACACGCAAGCTTCGTGTAGAAGAAATACATCGCTTTCCGAATCAGGCGATTCAGGTGGGCAAGCATCTGCATTGGGACACCCTAAGGCTGTTCCAAGAGATGAAGGAAGGCATCCGCAAGGCTTTCCAAGCGGGATATCGTCCGGAGACGCTGGGCATTGATACCTGGGGGGTCGACTTTGGCCTTCTGGATGCGAATGGAGAAATGATCGGCAACCCTTATCATTATCGGGACCCTCATACGGAAGGTCTGATTGAGGAGCTTAATGAACGGTTCGGTACAGAACGCCTCTACGCAGAAGGCGGCCTGCAATTCATGCCGTTCAACACCATCTATCAATTGACTGCTATGCTGAAGGCGAACTCGCCTAAGCTGGATATGGCGAAGACGCTGCTGCTTACCCCAGACCTTCTCGCTTATTTCTTGACAGGCGAGAAGGTGTGCGAATTCACCATGGCAACCACAACACAGCTGTATCATCCGCTCAAGCAGGAGTGGAATACGGAGCTGATGGATGCGCTTGGCATTCCATCACACCTGTTCCTTGATCCGATTCATCCAGGAACCCGTGTAGGGACCCTGACTGAGGATATTCAGAAGGAGCTGGATGTTCCAGCGATGGACGTCATCGCTGTCGGGACGCATGATACGGAATCTGCGATAGCTGCTGTGCCAGCGAAGTCCGATTCCTTCGCGTACTTAGTGTGCGGCACTTGGTCGCTGCTTGGCACGGAGCAGCAAAAGCCGATTGTCAGCCGCGAGGCGATGGAGCTGTCCTTCTCCAATGAAGGCGGAGTCGGCAATCGCTATCAGCTGCTGAAGAACATTATGGGGCTGTGGATTGTGCAGGAGTGTAAGCGCGACTGGGATGCACAGGGCAAAGTGTTCTCCTTTGCGGAGCTCGCGAAGCTCGCAGAGTCAGCTGCTGGTCTGCAAAGCATCATCAATGCAGATGATGCGCGCTTCTTTGCGCCTGGCGATATGCCGCAGAAGGTACAGAGCTTCTGCCGCGAGACCGGACAGCCGGTGCCGGAGACGGAAGGGGCGATCATTCGCGTCGTGCTCGACAGCTTGGCCCTCTGTTATCGCCATGAGCTGACGCGTACGGAGCGGCTGACGGGACAGTCGTACGAGGGGCTGCATATGGTTGGCGGCGGCATTCAGAATACGCTTCTGTGCCAACTGACGGCCAATGCGCTGCAGCGACCTGTATGGACAGGACCGATCGAAGGCAGTGCCATCGGCAATATGACCGTCCAATGGATGGCGCAAGGCCACTGCAGCAGTCTGGAGGAAGCAAGACAGCTTGTGCTGGACTCGTTCCCGATTGATACGCTTCATCCAGAGGAAGGCGAGCAGTCGAGCTGGGATGCAGCTTATGAGCGCTTCACAGGGCTGCTGCATGCGAAAAGCCAAGTAGCATGCGATGCTTCAAGCTAGCATCAGCTTGAGCTTATAAGGAGCGGTGCAGCTTCGGCACCATCGCATGGTTCGTTGTATAGCTACAGCCTGACGGAGCGCTATTATGACAACCTTGGCCAATCAGGTCGAGCTTCTCTACTTAGGCAGCTAGGTAGCTGGTCAAGCTTAATCCTGTCCGGAAAACGATAAACACCTTCAAGAGCATGCTTCCCTATCGTTAGATCGGAAGGCAGTCTTGAAGGTGTTTTTGCGTGTTAGCCTATGCTCGAAAGCGTCTATGATAAGGGAGTGTTTATTGTCAGGGGAGTACGTATTCATACTGTATGAATACTGTATGGTTGCTGTATGAGCATCGTACGAGAACTGCATAAGCACTGCATGAGCATCGCATGAGCGCTGTGGAGGGACAGGGACCTGTAGGCCCAAGAGCTGTGTGCAGCGTGTCGTAAAGAACTTCACGATGCGCCAGCAGTGTGTGGACCGTCCACTGTCATAAGGCTAGATTTGTACGCATTCATCAACAATTGCGGTCGGGTCAATATCGATTTCCTGGCTGTATTCCACTCGGCTGATCTGAGAGCCTGGACCGATGCTGACTTGTCTTCCTCTTACGAGGGAGGCATGCGTCTGCTCCAGCTTGATGGAATCTCCCTCGATCAACTGTGCTTCAAGCAGCGGCTGCTGGCCAAAGGCTTGGAACATAGCGCCTAGGAAGGAATTCTTTTTCACATAGCCACGAACAGCCTCGATCTGCTTCGCTCTAAGCTCACGCGCTTCGCAGTGACCGTTTAACTCGATACGAACGGATTCAGCCAATACTTGATTGCCTGCTCGGAAGGAGCCGTTGGTGTTGAACCTAGTCGCACGAATGTCTCGGTCTACACTAAGGCGGCCATGGACATCAATGCTGTGCATCTCGCAGTTCGTTGACACGGATACACTCCCATCGACACGAAGCTCTTCACCAAGCAGATCTCCATCAATATTGGCCTTGCCGCATACCTTGATCTGTTGAGCTTGGACGTGGCTCCCAAATGAGGCGAGACCATTCACATCCATGGAATGAGCAGATACCGATCCGTTCAGCTTGCCGCTGCCATTGCAGATAAAGCGGTCGCATTGGACGTCTCCTTTGACGAAGGCAACCCCGTCAATTCTTACCTTGTCATACACGCCGCCATCAAAAGTTCCTAAGCCAGCTACCACCATATCTGAATACATGCCTTGTGCCATTGTATTTCCTCCTCCATGTGTTTGCTTTCTATAATCAAGCTCTAGCTATGCATTTGTTGGTTAATATGAAGTCTTACTAGAACGTTTATAGCTTTATTGTACGGTCTTTCCTTGCATCCATCATTCGGCTGTAGAGGGATTATGACTCCGCCTCTAGGATGAGATTGCATCATCGCTTGTTGAAAATGGCATGTGCAGGGTCTGCATGGTTTGGGTGGAGGAAGGAGTATTTTTTGTAATTTGCTTGAATTCAAGATAAACGAGTTGACAATAATTAAACACCATGTTACTATTATCTCGAATTCAAGATAAATAAAAATTGAACTTCTTGAGGTTTATATCAACCTTGAAGTTGGATTATGGATTGCTTTTTACAATCCGCATTCTTTTATATAAATAAGACAATAGATAAAGTGGAGGAGGCAGCCATCATGAGCAAACAAACGACAGGCATTCACCATATTACCGCGATTGCAAAGGATCCTCAGCAGAACATTGATTTTTACGCTGGCGTGCTGGGCCTGAGACTTGTAAAAAAGACCGTGAATTTCGACGCGCCGGAGGTGTACCATTTCTACTTTGGCAATGAAGCGGGACATCCGGGCACGATTATGACCTTTTTCCCTTGGCCGGATGCGGTTCCGGGCCGTATTGGAGGCGGACAGGTGGGATATACCACCTTTGTGGTCCCGCATGGCTCTCTTGGCTTCTGGGAGGCGCGGCTTGAGAAGTTCTCCATTGCGATAGAACGCATTGAGCGCTTTGGCGAGCAATATCTGCGCTTTAAGGATGCCGCAGGGCTTCAGCTTGAGCTCGTCGAGCGGGAAGAAGGAGCAAGGAGCGGGTGGGCCTTTGGCGGCGTTCCCGTGGAGCACGCGATTAAGGGCTTTGGAGGAGGCATTCTATTCAGTACAGCGCCGAAGAAGACGGAGGCTGTCTTGGAGCAGGTGCTTGGGCTTCAGAGCATGGAGGAGAATGAGGAGTATATTCGGTTCCGTGGAACCGCTGAGCTTGGCAGCATTGTCGACTTGAAGCGTGAGGCGGTGCCCCGCGGCAATATGGGGGCGGGAACCGTGCATCATATCGCATGGCGCGCGAAGGATGATCAGGACCAAGCCGAATGGAGCCAATGGGTTCGTTCCCAAGGTCAAGCGCCAACGCCGGTCCAAGATCGCAACTATTTTAATGCGATCTACTTTAGAGAGGCAGGCTCGATTTTATTTGAAATTGCGACGGACCCGCCGGGCTTTGCGGTCGATGAACCCTATGAGCAATTGGGAGAGGCACTGAAGCTGCCTGCTCAATATGAGAAGTATCGCGCACAGATCGAGGATATCGTGCAGCCGGTTGCCGTACGTGTGCTAGAGGAGGATCAATCATGAAGCATATATTTGAACAAGGAACATCCAGTGAAGCCCCTGTGCTGCTGCTTCTGCATGGAACAGGAGGCAATGAGCGAGATCTTCTGCCGCTGGCCAAGATGCTGTCCCCTGAGTCCTCTGTCCTTAGTGTAAGAGGCAGTGTGCTGGAGAATGGCATGCCGCGCTTCTTTCGCCGGCTGCGTGAAGGCGTGTTTGATGAAGATGACCTTGTCTTTCGGACTTCAGAATTGAATGCTTTTTTGAATGAGGCGGCTCAAGAGCATGGATTCGATCGCAGCCAGATCGTAGCTGTGGGTTATTCCAATGGCGCTAATATTGCTGGCAGTCTTTTGTTCCATTACAAGGATGCGCTTGCGGGAGCGATTCTTTATCACCCAATGGTGCCGCTGCGGCATGTGAATCTTCCCGATATGACGAAGCTCCCTGTATTTATCGGGGCAGGGACGAATGATCCGATCTGTACGGTATCGGAGACGGAGGAGCTTGCCCAGCTATTGAAGGGCGCCAAAGCAGAAGTTGAGCTGCATTGGGACAGCTATGGCCATCAATTGAGTGCTTCTGAGGTAGAGGCGTCGAGGAAGTGGCTGCAAGAGCATTTCAAATGATCAAGGAATGATTCTGATCCGTTTTCACTGGATCCGAATCGAAGTAGATGTCGGGCTTTTATGTATAAGAATCTCAGTAAACAAATGAAGGGACCTCAAAATCCACAGGAAAGTGGAGAGCGGGGTCCCTTTTTATGAAGATACTCCAATCGACGGTAGAAATAAAAATACGAATAGAGTGTTGATGAGGCTTGGATTAAAAAGGAGAGCTTTCTTCCTCCGTCCAGCCGGTCTGCTCTTGGCTCCATGCCCACAGCTTATCTGCAAGTTGGTCATCCTGTGCAAGCTTGGACGAGGATGCAGGCTTTCTGCGGTAGTAATACTCTCCGCTGATTGATGCGACCTCCTCGCTTGATGCCAAATAGACGGCTGTATCCGCCCCCTGCTCAGAGGTCAAGAAGAAGGGTCGTAATAAGCGGTGGACGCTCTTGCCAAAGCCGCTGCCGCGATTGACGCCAATATCGGTTGACACAGCACCGGGGTGCAGGCAGTTCGCGGTCACTTTTGTCCCTTTAAGTCGCGTGGCCAGCTTCTTTGTAAAGAGGATATTGGCGAGCTTCGAATTTGCGTAGCCCTGCCACACCGTAAAGCCCTTCTTCAAAAAAGGGTCCTCCAGCTTGAAACGGCCAATCTTATGGGCGCCAGACGAAACGGTTACGACACGCCCCTGTTCAGCAAGCATGAGGGAGGGCAGCAGGAGATTGGTCAGAAGGAAGTGTCCAAGATGGTTAACCCCCATCATAGCTTCGAAGCCATCTGTGGTTTCTGTGCGTTTCAAAGAGACGACACCGGCGTTGTTCAAAAGCACATCGAGCCTATGATGCCTTCGTCTGACGGCTTCAGCACATTGGTGGATGCTGGCGAGATCCCCAAGATCGCAGAGAACCAGCTCAAAGGCCTGTGAACCGCTTCGCTCTTTGGCTGTCTCCAGCGCTTGCATGCCTCGTGCTTCATTTCTACAGGCCATAATAATGTGCGCTCCTTGCTTGGCCAAGGCAATGGCAGCAGCGTGCCCCATACCGGTATTTGCCCCCGTAATCAAAACGGTTTTGTGACGAAGCATAGAAATCCCTCCATAAGGTAGAGAATATATTGGCTCAGCAATTACGTTCATTGGCTTACTGGCTTCTTGGTTTATTGGTGTAAGTGTTAAGTATGGGTACACATGGACGTGTGCACTATCCTCATTTTATAATGAATGCGGCATGAATCCAATTAAAAGCAATAGAGGGATAAGATGAAATATAATTTTAAACAATATATCGGCATTTCACTGCACCGAACAGACCTTGTTCTGCTTGGGCAGGCGAAGCAGGCTGTTGAACCGCTAGGGGTAACACCTGAGCAAAATCTGATTATGATGCTGCTGTGGAGCGGGGTGGAAGGCATTACGCAGAAGGAGATTGCGGCACGCATTGGCCGCGATCAGACGAATGTGGCACGCATGCTGCTTCAATTGGAGAAGAAGGGATTCATCACCCGCACTCAAGCCAAGAATGATCGGCGTGCGCAGATGGTACGGCTTACGGACACTGGAAGAGCGCTAGAGCAAGAGGTCATTGAGGCGACGAACCGATATCATGCAAGGCTTCTACAGGGGTTAACAGAAGAAGAGGTGGAGAGCTTCATGCGGGTGCTTGCGAAGCTTGAACATAACGCAACGACAGAGAGTGCCGAGGAACAATCTGGTCTGTAAAAAGGAAAGCGAAGAGCTGAGCAGGACCAGCATCATAGCCGCATGCTGCTAGTCCGTGCTCTGTGCTTGTGTCAACGACTTGACCGAATCACGATAAATAATTCTGCCTTGAACGACTGTGCGCCCTGTGGAGGCTTCTCCCCGGCTGATCTTTTTCATCATGGTCTTGACCGCAGCGCCTGCAAGCATCTCCATATCCACTTCTACAGTCGTCAACTGAGGTTCTGATACGGTAGCGAAGATATCATTATCATAGCCGACTACAGAGCAGTCAGCAGGCACTTGAATGCCTTCTTTTTTGAGCTTCTCAATAAGAGCTCTTGCCACCTGATCGCAATTGCATACGAAGGCGGTGGGCATGCGCGTGGGGAGTTCAAGATCGATCAGTATCCCCTGTTCATCGCGATCCTTGATGATCCAATCGGGATCAAGAGGGATCCGATGCTCGAGCAGCGATTTGTAATAGCCGAGGAAGCGGTCCTGAATGCTGCTGGTCGCATGAATATTGCCCACAAAGGCAAGCTGCCTGTGCCCTTCGCGAATCAGATAGCTGACGAGCTCATAGGAGCCGTAGAAATTGTCCGTAACAATGGAGTCTACCTGCGCGCCCTCTTGATAAAAGTCCAAGAACAGCTTTGGAATCGTCATCTGCTGTACGGCTTCGATGTAAGCTGGCTTAATTTGACCCAGAATGATGATTCCATCTGCTTTTTTCTCATAATAAATGCGAGGAAGATTCAAGGCTTCTTCGTCCTCGATTGTCAAGATATGCAGGATGCTGGAGTATCCGTATGCTTCAAGCCTGCTTGCAATATGCTGATATACCCTCAGGTAGAAGGCATGATTAACATTCGTAAACTGCTCTGGAATGATGACGCCAATATTGTAGGATAGCCCATCCTTCATCGCGCGCGCGGCAAGGTTAAGGCGATATCCCATCTCTTTGGCGGTTTCTTTGATGCGTGCCTTCAGTTCCTCGCTGACGCCTTCCTTATCGTTTAACGCTTTGGATACGGTAACGGTGCTTATTCCTAATCGACCGGCGATATCCCGCATCGTAACCTGCTCCTTCTTCATTCTGTTCACCTCCTGCTGGAATGCGCGAATAGACAACTATTAGACAGTATACATGCTTCCGCCCAAACATGAAATGGAAGCCCTGCAGGCATGTGAGAGAGCATGCAGGGCAGGTGTGGATGCTGGCGGCTAATCAAGCATGAGATAAAAAGGAGCAAGGGGAAGGCTCACTGTTCATCCAAACGTTCAGTGGGGCATGATTGCAAGATGCTGCTGCACATGCCCAGCTATGCTCAGCTTCCCTGCGCGTATTCCTATACCGAAGCAGGAGCAGCCGCCTTGGCGAGCAGTTCCATATTGCGATCAATCAGCTCCCCGCGCTGCTTGGCATTATCGAGAGAGCGCAAGCGATCCTCAGGGGTGTTGAACGTGTAATCCACAAGGCGTGAAAGCGTCGTTGTCGCAACATGAATGCGTGTATCGCTTGATGCATAGTAGAGATGCACCTCGCCTTGCTCATTCACGACGGCGCCATTGCAGAAGATGACGTTGGACACGTCCCCGACGCGTTCTTCGTCGTAAGGCGCCATAAAGTGGCCGCCCGGCTTGGCGATGACCCTGGATGGATCATCGAGGGCTGTGGCAAATACATACAGGACGTAGCGAAGCCCTGCTGCCGTATTGCGCACGCCATGTCCAATGTGAATCCAGCCCATGTCCGTCTTGATTGGGGCGGGGCCCTGCCCATTTTTGACCTCATAGACGGTATGGTAGACCCGTTCATCGATGACGATCTCCTGATCGATGACAGGGTTCATGATGTCCTTGCAGCGGCCGAAGGCGATGCCGCCTCCTGTTCCCGTGGAGATGAAGCCATCCTGCGGCCTTGTGTAGAAGGCATACTGGCCGTCAACGAATGCTGGATGAAGCACGACATTGCGCTGCTGCGGCGACTTCGTCTTAATATTAGGAAGCCGTTCCCAAGTCGCCAGATCACGCGTGCGCACCAGCCCTGCTTGCGCTGTGGCGCTTGAAGTGTCATGGGGTGGCGCATCGGGATCCTTGCGCTCCGAGCAGTAAATGCCATAGATCCAGCCGTCCTCATGCTTCACGAGCCGCATATCGTACATGTTTGTCTCATCAGGATCGCAATCATCCCAGACGAGCGGCTTGTCGACAAAGCGGAAGTTGTCAATGCCGTTATCAGACACGGCAAGAGCAAAAAATGATTTGCGATCAACGCCCTCGGCACGTACAACAAGATAGTAACGGCCTTCATGATAGATCGCGCCAGGATTGAAGGTTGCATTCATCCCGAGCCGCTCCATGAAGTAGGGGTTGCTGTCCTTGCTGAGATCGAACCGCCAATGAAGCGGGACATGGTGTCTTGTGATGACCGGGTTGTCATAGCGGTCATAGATGCCGTTATAGAAGCTGTCCTTCTTGGTGTTCGGCTTCGTAATCAGCGCCTCTTGCTTCGCTAGCATTGCATAGTATTGTTCATGAATCATGATTGAGCCACCCTTTCCATGATTTCTAAGCAGAAGCGCCCATTATGGTATGGACACTTCCATGGTCCGCTAATGCCTTGCTTGGTGGGCTGTCCCAGATCATCAACAGCCCAGAACCATTCTCCACCCTCGCGAGCATCGATGAGATGCCGCTTCGTATAGCTCCACAGCCCTTCAAGGATCGTTAGGAAGCGAGGGTCCTTCGTCCGCTCATAAGCATTGTAGAAGCCTACCATGGCTTCTGCCTGCACCCACCAGATGCGGGTCGTGTCGATGAGCGATCCTCTCTGCTCATTCATAAGAGAGCCATCTGCTTGCAGCGCATGGTCAGCTATGTTGTAGGCAATATCGATCACCATCTGCACGTGTTCAGGCTTCTCAGCGCCTATGGTCTTCATGGCCCGATCGATCAGCCAGCTCGCTTCGATATCATGGCCGAAGGAGCGAAGGTCGAGAAGCGGCTGCCAGGCTTTATCGAAGAATACGCCGAGAAAGCCTGTGCGGTGATCATAGATCCGATCATGCAGCTGATCGAGCAAACGAACAATGGCTTGCTTGACTCGCTCCTCTTGTGAAGCGGCGTACAGATTCGTATAAGCCTCCAGCACATGAATATGGGTATTCATGGTGATATCGGCCAATAGCCCATGCTCACTAAGCAGCACATTGGGCTGCTCCAGCCAGGCTTCGTTGAATTCCTCTTTATAAGCGGCAAGATGGGCATCGTAACCCTTGTCTTCAATGAGCTCGAACAAGGAACACGCCAGCCGCAGCGCCTCTTCTGTGCCAGTTGCCCGGTAATACTCGCTTAGCGCATAGACGCCGAAGGCTTGGGCGTAAATATGCTTCCTAGTATCAAGCGGACGTCCTGCAGCATCAACCATCCAATAGAGACCGCCATAATGGGGGTCCAGCACATGATCTCTTAGAAAATGGTAGGCGTGGTCCGCATGCTCTTGGTAGCCTGCTTCCCCAAGCACCCTATAGGCAGCAGAGAATGTCCAGAGGATCCGGCAGGCGGCAATTCCACCTTTGCTGGCATCTTGGTGTACATTCAGCGATACATCGACAGCGCCGTAATAGCCTCCATGAACTGTATCTTGTAATCGACTCCAATAAGGAAGAATATGCTCCGTCAGCTCTTGCCCCACCTCTAACGCCCATTGCTTCATATAAACACCTCCTTTTTTTAGTTAAGTAATCGATAACCTAACAATAATGTATAAGGCAACATCGGTAATTGTCAATGAGAAAGAAGACAAAACAGAAATGATATTGGCAAGGCGGCGACTTCTCTTTATTATGCACTAGTTCATTGCAGCGATGAGCTTTAAAGAAGGCGTACTTTTTAGAGTGAAAAGGCCATTTGACGTGCGATAAGACTTCGTGGATCGGTGTTGGTGCAGATATTTTTTGGAACTTTTTATTCAAAGAAAAGAGCAGTAATTGCGAATAAATTACTTAATCGATTAATTATATGGGTGAAGGATGAAATAAAACGCAGAAACATAAATATGCAGCCTACAGTTCAGCAACCCTCTGGTTTGCGAAGTGCCCTAAAATGGTTCTATTAAAAGAAGAAACAAAATCAAAAGCTGAAGGTCATCTGCTGCTGTTCGTTGACAATGATAATCCTTATCAATAAACTAGAGGTAATTGACATCATCCTAATTAAGGAAGTGAACCCATGTTTATTGAAACTAAGACATTCACGGTTAAGGAAGGCACCTCACAGCTTGTTGTCGATCGTTTTAGCGGACCGGGAATTATTGAGCAGTCAGAAGGATTTATCGATCTAAGCGTATTGGTCAAAAAAGTTCGCCGCGGTGACGAAGAGGTCGTCGTCATGATTCGCTGGGAATCTGAGGAAGCATGGAAAGGATGGGAGACAAGCGAGGCGCATATTGCAGGACATCGTGCTAGCCGCGGCAAGCCGAAGCCAGAGCATATTATCGAGGTCACCCACGCCAATTATGAAGTAAAGAGCACGAAGTCAGCACCTGTTCAATCCTAAAGATCAAGGACCCATATCACCCCAATTTAGACCAAATGGTTTGAAATGGGGTGATTTTGTGTAAAAAATAGTACATTTTCGCAGACTAGGAGGTGAATTCTCAGGGTGCCCCGATTTTATGCTATAATATTTCAGTGGAGTAAACCTTCTGTAACAGCCATGCGGAGAGAAGGATGAACGTCTTTTGCTGCCGCAGACAAGGTTTGTTTCAACAAGAGGAATGCGCTGGCGCTGGCGTTATCGCTAAAGTCGCACGAAGCAATCCTAAGTGCAAAAAAATGTTGTGGAGGTAGATGTAATGACTCAAATCAAGGAAACGGATCTGCCGGGAATCGGCCGAAAGTTTCAAATCATCACGAAAAGCGGAGACAAGCTGGTTGTCATCATCCATGACGACGGTCGCAGGGAACTGTTCCACTTCGACTATGACGATCTGGATGAGAGCGTGTCCATGGTGTCCTTGGACGACGATGAAGCCAGACAGATTGCGGGTATTGTAGGCGGGTTGTCCTATAAGCCAAAGGCGCTGGAAAACATTGAGGTTGCCCTTGATGACCTGATCATTGAATGGTTCAAGATTGAGACAGGCTCAAAATGTGCAAACTGCACGATTGGCGGCCTAGATGTACGTCGCAAGACGGGAGCTGCGATCATCGCGGTGATCGAGCAGGACGGCAGCAAGACCATCAATCCAGGACCAGACTATGCCTTCAAGGAAGGAACGATGCTTGTCGTTGCTGGTGAGAGACAACAACTGAAGACGCTCAAAAACATTCTGACAACTGGAGGTTAATTGCATATGGATCATGTTGTACTTGAGCTTGGGCTGGCTGTAGGCCTTGTCGCCCTAGCCGGTCTCTTATCCACGAAGCTTCGTTTCTCAGTCATTCCATTTTATATCCTTGTCGGAATGATTGTTGGACCTCATGCGCCTAAGTTCGGGAATTTTGATTTCCGCTTTATCGAGAGCGCAGAGCTGATCGAGCTTCTTGGAAGAATGGGGGTTCTGTTCCTGCTCTTCTACTTAGGATTGGAATTCTCGGTAGGACGACTTATCAAAGCAGGTAAATCCATTGCCGTAGGCGGCACGATTTACATTGCCATCAACTTTACACTGGGAATGCTGTACGGGTTCCTAGCGGGATTGCCTTTTCAAGAAGTGCTCGTGCTAGCAGGGATTACAAGTATCTCTTCTAGTGCAATTGTCGCCAAAGTGCTGATCGATCTGAAGCGAACAGCCAATGCGGAGACAGAGATGATCCTTGGCATTATCATGTTCGAGGATATCTTCTTGGCCGTGTACATCTCGGTTCTATCGGGTCTTGTGCTGAGTGGAGCAAGCTCGGTTGGGGGAGTAATCTTGTCTGCGGGTATTGCGCTTGGCTTTATGCTTGGCTTTATCATTCTTGGCCGCTTGGCAACTCCGCTATTGAACAAGGTATTCAATATTCGTTCGAATGAGCTGTTCTTGCTTGCTGTATTTGCAACCTTGTTTATCGTAGCGGGCTTCTCGGAGACGATTCACGTTGCAGAGGCCATCGGTGCCTTGCTGGTCGGTCTCGTGCTTGCGGAGACGGATCATATGAAGCGAATTGAGCATTTGATTCTGCCCTTCCGTGATTTCTTCGGTGCCTTATTCTTCTTCAGCTTCGGATTGACCATTAATCCATTTGAGCTGTTGGATGCCTTCTGGCTGTCGATTGGCGCTGTCGCGATTACATTGTTCGGCAACTTCCTAGCTGGCATGCTGGCAGGACGAAGTGCAGGGCTGTCTCACAAAGCCTCATCGAACATTGGTCTTACGATTGTATCACGGGGAGAGTTCTCCATTATCTTGGCTAACCTAGGAAAAGCAGGCGGCCTTATGCAGCTGCTTCAGCCATTCGCAGCCCTGTACGTTCTCATTCTGGCGATCTTAGGGCCAATCTTAACGAAGGAATCGAAGCATGTGTACCGATTCTTGAATGCCATCTTCCGCTGGGAACAGCGCTCGAAGAAGAGAACAGAAGCCAAAGCCTCCTCTTCTTAAGAACGAACTTACAATCATAAGGAACACGCACACAGTGGAATTGTACACCTAACGAACATACAAGGGGTGATAGGATGACGAGCGTCATGAACAAACGCAATCAAATATGGATTAGTTTAATTCTCGTCATGGCCTTTTTGTATACCGTATTCGTGCCTATAGCTAGAGTGAATCAAGGGCCGATTCCCTCTAATCATTCTGTATATCAGCTTCTGAACGATCAGATGCAGCCAAACTATTCACCATTGCATCGCAAAGTGGCTGTAAAGCATGGTGTTGTACCGCCGAAGCTGTCTACGCCACCGATTGGGTCAGTGCCAAAGAATACCGCTTGGTTCGAGCTTCATACCTTGTTCCAGCCGGTCATTGCAGAGACGATCTGCCTGCGATTGCTGAAGCTGAAGCCGCTGAAGTGCACCTCGGTATACTACTAGCTCGACGGACGTTTAACTTGCTTTCCATCTATTTTTTAGATAAAACTGCCGCTATGGATCATGATCCTAGTCTTATGACGAGCGGAACCACAGCAGTTGTTTTATGTAAAAAATAGCGAGAGCGCCATCTCACGCTCCCAAGGGAATGACAAGGATATATGCCGCCGAATCACACGTAGCACCGCAGCACCATACATGCTCTATCATTGCATGAGGTCAGGAAGACAATACCTCTAGCTAGAAGAAGGGTTTGAAAAGAGCTTGAAAAGGTCAGCTAAGCCTAGAGGGAACAAAAAAACGTAAGCCGTATAGGCTTACGTTTTTATCATGATCGTTCACTTGCCACACAACAGCTGAAGCCTCTATAAAGCGAACACATGCCTTGTGTTATCCGATCATAATCTTGCCCTCAGGGTAACGGAAGCGTCCCTTGGCATGGCGCTTATTCATGGCATAGGCAAGCGTCAGCGGGCCGACACGCCCAATGAACATGGCGAGGCAGAAGACCAGCTTGCCGAATTCTGAGAGCTCGGCGGTCATGCCCATTGTCAGACCAACGGTTGCGACTGCCGAGGTGGTGTCGAACAGGATGTTCAAAAATGGCTGATCTTCGGTCATGGCTAGCAGCATGGACACCGACAGCACCATAATCAGCGCGAGAAAGATAATGGTCAGCGCCTTTAGAATCTGGTCCTTGGACAAGCGTGTACGGAACAATACAGCATCCTCTTGTCCCCGCAGCATCGTGATAACCGCGCAGATCAAAATGGCAAAGGTCGTCGTCTTGATGCCCCCGCCGGCTGAACCGGGCGAACCTCCGATAAACATCAGGATAATCATAAAGAACTGTGTGACCTGACGAAGCTCGGCAATCTCGACCGTGCTGGTTCCTGATGATCTAGAGGAGATCGACTGAAAGACAGATGCATATACTTTGCCATTGAAGCTGAGCGGCTGCATCGTGTTCGGGTTCGTATATTCGAAGATGAAGATGCAAAACGTGCCGACTGCGATCAATATGCCAGTCATGGACAGGACAACCTTAGAGTGCAGCGACAGCTTGCGTGTTCTGCGATAATCATACAATTCCGCTAAGACAATAAAGCCTAAACCCCCAGATATAACGAGAAAGAAAGCAATAAAATTAAACAGCGTATCATCGGCGTAAGCCTGGAAGCTGTTGCCGAACAGATCAAAGCCTCCGTTGTTGAATAGCGAGACACTATGGAACAATCCATAATAGACCGCTTTTTTAAATGACATTTCAGGCAGCCAGTGAACCGTTAGCAGGACGGCAGCGGTGAGCTGAATAATTACGACAAAGTAGATGACTCTTCGAATGGTGCGAACAATGCCTTCCATGCTGTTCGTATTCATGGATTCCTGCAGGATCAGACGCTCTCTAAGCGAGATGCGCTTGCCGATCATTAAGTAGAACATGGTCGCGACAGTCATAAAGCCGATTCCACCGATCTGAACCATAGTGATAATAACAATTTCTCCAAATAAAGTAAATGTAAGTTGTGTATCGACGACCGTTAGGCCCGTCACGCAAAGCGCTGTGGTAGACGTAAACAACGCATCAATCCAGCTTAATTCGATGCCGTCATGTACCGCTACTGGCAGCTTCAACAGCAGCATCCCGATGACAATAAGTGAAAGGAAGCCAGTGGCAAGCACACGTGAGGGCGTCCACTTGGCAATATGCTTTTTCCAGAAGCTCACTGCTTCACCTCCCATTAAACCAAAACCCTCTTAGCATATCGTGTCCAAAATGGTTTTGTAAATGACAACTTATCAAACGTTACGAAATGGAAGGTGATTTTTGATTTGCCTTCTCCTTATGTTGTACGTCGCGGAACATAAAATAGTAGCAAGTAGCTGCCGTCACGTAGAGAATGCCGGTAATCGTGAAGGTAAACGCATAACCCCAATAGGTGCCGTAGCTGGTAATCAGCCCCGATTGAACCTTGCCCATGCTGGCCCAGCCAAGCATGAAGGCAGTTTGTGTGCAGGAATTGGCAATGCCCCTTCGCCGGTCTGATACGCGCTCCACCATCAGCGCAGACTGAATGGGATTGGCGGCATTCATTAGCGCCTGCCGGAACAAGAAGCTGATGGCTGCGACGACGAACAGTGTCGTAAAGCCGGTAAGCAGCAGAAAAGGCAAGGACAGCAGCTGAAAATAAAACACAGCTCGAACTTGTCCGACTTTCTGCGCAAGAGATGGACCGATGAGCATTGAGATGATGGTCATAATCTGTCCTAATGAGACCAATAGTCCAACGCCGGTCAGCGACACGGCAAAGCGGTCTGTAAAGTATAGGTTCAAGTAAGGGACAACAAGTCCGGAACCTAAGCCGATCAGGATCTGAGCGAAGGTAAACTTGGCGATCAGCACCGTATCCTGGCGCTTGACCCTTTTCTCTTCTTGATCGTCCAATGCAGCGCTATCATGAAGCTGTGCACCTTGCTGGGGCTTCATACGACTAGACGATGCTGCTGTGGAGCTTGCTGAGGCCGGTCTTGGCTCCTTTACGAATAGCAGCGGAATGAAGGAAACCAGCGTAGCCAGACCGCCAATCATGAGAGAGGTTTGCAGGCTTATAATCTTTTCAAAGCCCCATCGCTGCATCCAATCGGCCCACATGCCTCCGCCGATGCTCCCGAGCACTTGAGCGGCCAGCACCATGGAGGCGTGATAGCTGAATAGGCGAAGGCGCTGATCGATGCGTGTATTTGCAGCGAGAAACGGAATTGCGATAACCTGATAGAAGGAGATAAATAATCCGGAGCCGATTGCAAACAGCTGCAAGGAGCCTTCAGTCGTCACAAAGGATCTGCCTGTGAAAAATATACCGGTTAACATGGCACCGGCAATTAAGATATGCTTGCGACTGAAACGATCTCCCATCAGCCCAATCGGAATGAACATGAGTGCGGTTGCAAGTGATTGAATGCTGACGATCGTTCCGTTCATTTCTTGGCTGTAGCCAAGTGACTGAATATATAAATTGTACAAGACGGTGAACATTCCGCTGCCGAACTGGTACAACAGATTTGAGATAAAAAACAATCGTATATTTGGATGCCAGTCTTGAAGCTCAGCTTGAAATCGATGCCATAAGTGCATGATAGGGACCCTCCGTATGTCATAGATGCCATACAGTATTGTACCAAGGGAACCTTTGGAAAGGAAGGATGATCTCTTATGGGATAGGAGTTACAAGAGAGGTTCTTTAGGGGTATGTATGTAAGTAGGCTTCTTCGGAACTATTCAAAGCCTGTACAAGTAACTTATAATAACAATTATTGACTGGAATAATATTCAGCTAACATACAAGCACATAGAAATGAGGGGAAGCATGAATCGGCTGAGCATACGCATGAAAATTATAATTGGATATATGCTCCTGCTGGCATGTTTGCTCCTGTCCATGGTGGGAATTACGACTCAAATCGATACGATTGAACGGGAAGTTCGTTTTGTTGCGAACCGTGTAGTTGGAGCGAGCGACCTTGCCAATTCGCTGGAGACCCATCTGTTGGATATGGAGACAGGCCAGAGAGGATATGTCATTACGGGCAATCCTACGTATTTGGAGCCTTACCAATCGGGTCGATCCTCTTATGAAGAGGATTACATGAAGCTGATGGAGCTTGTGAAGGATAGTCCCGTTGAGGTTAGCCGGCTTGAGCGCATTTATACGTATACCACCAACTGGATCCAAGAAGCTGGCGACCCTGTTATTGAAATGAAACGATCTGGAGATACTCTTGAAATTGTAAAATTTTTTAATGATGATGTGGGCAAGCAGTACATGGACAAGATACGCAGTGAATTAAGCAGCTTCCGAGAATTCGAACAGGAGCTGGCTAACTCTCGTGTGCTGGAGATGGAGAAGCAAGGCACCATTCTGAAGGTTGTATTGTATGCCCAATTTGTGCTGCTGGCTGGGCTTGCCGTACTGTTAGCGTGGCTCATCTCACGGTCGGTAGTCCGTACGCTTAGAGATGTTACATGGATGATTCACTCGATTGCCGCTGAGAGCGGCGATTATTCAAAGCGGGTTGTCGTTCAATCCAAGGATGAGATATCCGAGCTTGCCATGGCCACGAATCAGCTGATCGACATGCATGCAGAGGACTATTGGATCAAATCAGCAGCCTCAGAGGTGCTTCGCAACTGTCAGGATATTGATACATCCAAAGAATTGTCGCAGCGCTTTATCACTTCGCTTGCCAGAGCGCTCGATGCCTCTTATGGCATTCTATATGTACTGGAAAGGCAGGGAGGCAATCCAGTACTGTCGCGCTTTGCTTCTTATGCAGCAGAGGGCGGCACGGCGGGAGAAGAGCGTATTGCCTTAGGCGAGGGCCTCGTTGGACAATGCGCCCTTGATGGCATTGTCATGGAGCTTAAGGAAATACCAGCCGAGCATGTAAGCATTGTCTCCAGTGTGAGCAAGATTAGGCCAAGAAGTGTGCTTGTTGCACCAATCAAATACAAGAATCGTGTTATTGCAGTGATTGAGCTCGCGGGCCTTGGCGTATTCGAGCAGCAGCATCGCACTATGATTCGCGATGTGACCGAACCTTTCGGAACTATGCTCAATACGGTGGAGAATCGGATGGAGATTGAGCGTCTGCTGCATGAATCGCAGACGATGACCGAGGAGCTTCAGGCGCAATCAGAAGAACTGCAAATGCAGCAAGAAGAGCTTCGAATGACCAACGAACAGTTGGAGGAACAAAATCGAAATGCTTTGCAGAAGACGAATGAGCTGAACCAGATTCGGATTGAGCTGGAGCAGTATGCGCTGAAGCTGGAGCAAAGCTCGCAGTACAAGTCGGAGTTTCTGGCCAACATGTCGCATGAGCTTCGTACACCACTGAACAGCATGCTGATCTTATCACAGATGCTGGCAGAGAATGCAGAGGAACATCTCTCGCATGAGGAAGAAGAGTATGCGAGAGTCATATACACTGCAGGGAAGGATCTGTTGAACCTGATCAATGATATCCTTGACCTGTCCAAGGTGGAGGCAGGCAAGCTTGATATCGTAATCGATGCGATGAATACGGCTGAGCTGCCGCTTCAAATGCGGCTTCAATTCGATCAGGTTGCAGAGCAGAAGGACCTTGAATTTGTTGTTGAATATGAGGACTCGCTGCCGGATATCTTCTATACAGACGAGCAGCGGCTGCATCAGATTGTCCGCAACCTGCTGTCCAATGCTTTCAAGTTCACGGAGCAAGGTTCCGTTACGATGCGTCTAGCCAAGCCGAGCGAGGAGCAGCTGCGCTCGCTTTCCTTGCACCAGTACGCCTCTGATGAGGCATGGCTTGCTTTGTCGGTACAGGATACCGGCATTGGCATTGCAGAAGACAAGCGTGCGATCATCTTCGAGGCGTTCCAGCAGGCGGATGGCCGCACCAGCAGAAAGTATGGCGGTACGGGATTGGGATTGTCGATCTGCCGAGAGCTGTCGCGCTTGCTTGGGGGGAAAGTGTTCGTCGATAGCGAGGAAGGCGTAGGCAGCACCTTTACGGTTATCATCCCGTCTTTGCCGCCAAAAGGCGATACAGCAGCTGAAGAAGATCATGTCCTGCTGCAGGCTGCGGCTGCTTCGGAAGCAGCTGAGATCGAGCGACCGGAAGTGTTAATGAGGGATGCTGAGCAGTTGGCGATGCTGGAACTAGTCGAGGATGCGGGAGTCCATAGGCCGTTTGCAGGCAAGAGGGTGCTGGTTGTGGATGACGATATTCGCAATGTCTTTGCGCTGATGAATATTTTGGAGAAAGAAGGCGTGGAAGTCATTGCAGCCCATGATGGGGAGGAAGGCCTTGCTGAGCTTTCCAAGCACCCGGATATTGATCTTGTGCTGATGGATATCATGATGCCGGTCATGGATGGGTATGATACGATTCAAGAGATTCGTAACATATCCGCTTACAGCGATCTGCCGATTATCGCGTTAACGGCCAAGGCAATGAAGCAGGATCGGGAGCGATGCCTTGAGGTCGGAGCTTCCGATTATATTAGCAAGCCGATTAACTTGGACCAGTTGTTCTCTCTCATGAGAGTATGGCTGAGTAAATAGGAAAAGGAACACATATGGAATTAAACAACGCGGAACATGGGTATGATGCGATGAATCCGGCTGAACAAGATGAGATGATGGAACTGGAGATCGATCTGCTGTTGGAGGGACTTTATCGAAGATATGGCTATGATTTTCGCCATTATGCCCGCTCATCAATAAAGAGACGATTGATCTATCGCATGAATCGAGAGAAGGTTCCTTCGATGACGGCTCTTTTGGAAAGGATCTTGTTTGATCCTCAAGCAGCAGAACGGCTGCTGCAGGATCTCTCGATTCGTGTTACCGAGATGTTCAGGGACCCTTCCTTCTTTCTCGCGTTAAGACAAAGAATCATCCCCAAGCTTCGGACATTGCCTGAGATCAGGATATGGCATGCAGGCTGCTCTACAGGCGAAGAGCCGATATCTATGGCCATTCTGCTGGAGGAGGAGGGTCTAGGCGACAAAGTAAAGATCTATGCGACGGATATGAATGAGGAGGCGCTGCGTGTTGCTCGCAAGGGGGCGTATCGCCTGTCATCTATGCAGAACTACACGAAAAATTATTTGCAAGCAGGCGGCACGATGGAGTTTTCCAAGTACTATACAACGACTGAGAGCGAGGCCATCTTTGATCGCGAGCTGATGCAGCGCATTTTATTTTTTCAGCATAATCTAGTCATGGATCGGTCCTTCAATGAATTTCATCTGATCATTTGCCGGAATGTAATGATCTACTTTGATGAACGATTGCAGCAGGAGGTGCTTCACCTCTTCTATGAGAGCTTGAGCATCGGCGGATTTTTGGGGCTTGGCAGCAATGAATCCATGCTGTATGCGGAGGAAGGCAATAAATACAGAACCATTGATGCATCGGAAAAATGGTATCAAAAACTGCGCTAGACAGGCAGTATGCGCTGACCAGAGGCAGCTGCGGTTAAATATAGGAGTCCCAGAGCCATGTAGGCTGCTGGGACTTTTTGTGCTGCAAATAACAACAGATTAAAAGGTGAAAAATGGGCGTCTACATGTGTTTGACATGAGGTTTTTTAGAGGTATATAATTAGATCTCCTAAATAATATATTGTTTAATTATTAGAAAAACTATTTAATAAATTGGTTACGAAATGGAGTTGAGGTGAGGTGTAATGGCAGAATTGAAACAGACAGCCAGTGAGCTTATCGATTCCCTCGTGCTCATTCACAAGTCCAGCTGGTTTCGCCGAATACTGAATGGACACAAGAAGAACGACCTGATGCTCATGCTGCATCTTCGCCGCCAGGAGGACCTTGGCGAGCAGGATATGCGGGTATCGGATATCAGTGCGCTTCTGAACGTGACGTCTCCTACCGTGACGCAAATGCTGAATCCAATGGAGAAAAAACGATACTTGGATCGTTATGTCGATCCTAAGGATCGGCGGGTCATTCGGGTGAAATTGACACCTGCGGGAAGGGAAGTGACGGATGAGACGGTGCTTGTCATTGTCAAGCATCTTAATCAGCTAGTCGAATATCTAGGTGAAGCGGACAGCCTGCAATTGGCTCAATTAATGCGCAAGATTTCTGACTATAGTGATGAGATGAATTCCATACTAGCAATGAATGATCAGACAGGAGATGAAAAGGAATGTTGAAGTTATTCCGCTACCTGAAGCCTTTCCGAATGCCGATCGTGTTCGTGCTTCTACTCGTATTTTTCCAATCCCTATCCGATCTGTATCTGCCGAACTTGATGTCCAAGATTGTCGATACAGGGATTGTACAGGGAGATGTGCCTTATATTTGGCGTGTCGGCCTTATTATGCTTGGTGTAGCCTTAATCGGTACAGTATGTATGATCGGAGCAAGCTATCTCTCAGCCAAGGTGGCAACTGGCTATGGGAAGCAGCTGCGTTCAAGAGTGTTTAATCATGTGCAGCACTTCTCGCTGCAGGAGTTTGATGAAGTCGGCACCGCGTCCTTAATTACGCGTACAACCAATGATATTACGCAAGTCCAGCAGGTGCTTGTCATGATTCTTCGCATGATGGTCATGGCTCCGATTATGTGCATCGGCGGAATCATTATGGCGCTCCAAAAGGATGCGAAGCTGACGCTGATTCTATTGGTCATTATTCCGCTCTTGGCGCTGGCTGTATTTTTGGTCGCTAGAAAAGGAATCCCGTTGTTCAAAGCGATGCAGAAGAAGCTCGATAAGCTGAATCTTGTGCTTCGTGAGAACTTGATCGGTATTCGAGTGATTCGCTCCTTCAACCGAGTGGAAGATGAGAAGGAACGCTTTCAGGCAGCCAATAAGGATCTGACGGATACCGCAGTGCGTGTCAATCGGATCATGGCTTCTCTTATGCCGATTATGATGTTTGCGATGAACTTTGCCACAATCTCGATCGTGTTCTTTGGTGCGAAGCAGATTAATGCTGGTGAGCTTCAGGTTGGGGATATGATGGCCTTCATTCAATATGCCATGCAGATTATGTTCTCTTTGATTATGGTTTCGATGATGTTTGTCATGATTCCTCGTGCTTCTGCTTCGGCCGCTCGTATCAATGAAGTGCTGGATATGAGCCCAGTTATTGTTGACAAGGCGGAGGTAAAAGCAACGAAGGGCTTGCGCGGCCTGGTGGAATTCGATCGTGTGACCTTCAGTTATCCGGGAGCAGAGGAGCCTGCGCTGTCTGACATTACCTTTACTGCCCGTCCAGGGGAGACGACAGCGATCATTGGCGGTACTGGCGCAGGGAAATCGACCCTGCTGAATCTGATCCCGCGCTTCTATGACATTTCCAAGGGCAGCATTAAGGTGGACGGCATCGATATTCGTGATATGGGGCAGGATCAGCTGCGTGAAAGAATCGGGCTTGTTCCTCAGAAGGCGGTATTGTTCACGGGAACGATTCGAGACAATATTCGCTACGGCAAGGAAGATGCAACAGAAGAAGAGATTGTTCATGCGGCTTCCATTGCTCAAGCCACGGACTTTATCACCTCGATGAAGGATGGATTCGATTCGCCGATTGCACAAGGCGGTACAAACGTATCCGGCGGCCAGAAGCAGCGCTTGTCCATTGCCCGTGCGCTCATTCGTCGTCCAGAGATCTATATCTTCGATGACAGCTTCTCGGCGCTTGACTTCAAGACCGATGCGAACCTTCGCAAGGCCTTAAAATCGGAGACGACAGAAGCCACGGTCATTATTGTGGCCCAGCGCGTCAGCACAGTTATGGATGCGGATCAGATCATCGTCATGGATGAGGGACGAATTGCAGCTGTTGGCACGCATCAGCAATTGCTTGAGAGCAGTGAGGTATATCGTGAGATTGTATCCTCGCAGCTGTCTGAGGAGGAGATCGCATGAGTGACAAGCATAGAGCACCGAAGCGCGGCGGCGGTCCTATGGGGGGAGGCCCAATGGGCGGCATGTCCATGCCGGGAGACAAGGCGAAGGACTTCAAGGGAACCTTCAAGCGCCTGCTTGGTTATTTGAAGCCCAAAAGAATCACATTGTTTGTAGTATTTTTGATGGCCATATTAAGTACGGTGTTTTCGATTGTCAGTCCTAAGATTATGGGTAAGGCAACCACTCGCTTATTCGAAGGCTTAATGGCTATGATGAACAGGGTGCCGGGGGCTGGCATTGATTTTGATTATATTAATGGCATCTTGCTGCTGCTCGTAGGATTGTATTTATTCAGTGCTTTCTTTGCCTATATTCAGCAGTATCTGATGGCAGGTGTTGCCCAAAAGATCGTATATGACATGCGTCAGCAGGTAAATGACAAGCTCAATCGGCTGCCGCTGAAGTACTTTGACAATCGTACGCATGGGGAGATTCTTAGCCGGGTGACGAATGATATTGATAATATCAGTACAACGCTTCAACAGAGCTTGACGCAAATTATTACCTCAGTCGTTACGCTTGTCGGTATTATTATTATGATGCTGTCGATCAGTCCTTGGCTGACATTAATCTGCATGGTCACGTTGCCGCTTAGCGGTGTTGTTGTGAAAATGGTTGCTTCTCGCTCGCAGAAGCACTTTATGGGACAGCAGAAATCCCTTGGCGAACTGAATGGCCATGTAGAAGAAATGTATACGGGGCATCAGATTATCAAGGCCTTCAATCATGAGCAGAAGTCATTGGATGAGTTCGAGACAATCAATGACCGCTTGTATGATTCAGGCTGGAAAGCGCAGTTTATATCTGGTGTTATTATGCCGCTGATCAATTTTATTGGAAATCTAGGCTATGTGCTGATCTGTGTGGTCGGCGGTATCTTTGTAACAAACAAGACGATTACGATTGGTGATGTGCAGGCCTTTATCCAATATGCGCGTCAATTCACTCAGCCGATTGCGCAGACAGCGAATATCGCCAATATCATTCAATCCACAATTGCTTCGGCAGAGCGTGTATTTGAAGTGTTGGATGAGGAAGAGGAAGTGCCCGAATCCACGAAGCCTGCTGTGATTGAGGAAGCGAAAGGCCATGTTGTATTCGATCATGTACAGTTCGGATATAAGGAAGGCGAGCTGCTCATGACAGATATGAATATTGAGGCGAAGCCGGGACAGACGGTTGCCATTGTTGGACCAACTGGAGCGGGCAAGACGACGCTGATCAACCTGCTGATGCGCTTCTATGAGCTGAATGGCGGCGCCATTCGCATTGATGGAACCAACATCATGGATCTGAAGCGCAGTGATCTTCGCACGATGTTCGGCATGGTGCTGCAGGATACATGGCTGTTTAATGGCACGATTCGAGACAATATTGCCTACGGACGCAAGGGTGCTTCAGAGGCGGATATCATTCGGGCGGCCAAGGCTGCTCATGCTGACCACTTTATTCGTACGCTGCCGAAGGGCTATGATACCGTGCTGAACGAAGAGGCCTCGAATATATCCCAAGGCCAAAAGCAATTGCTGACCATTGCAAGGGCCATTCTAGCTGATCCAGCGATTCTTATTCTGGATGAAGCCACCAGCAGCGTTGATACGCGGACAGAGGTGTTCATTCAGAAGGCGATGAATCAGCTGATGCAAGGGCGAACAAGCTTCGTCATTGCCCATCGCTTGTCTACGATTAAGAATGCGGATCTGATCCTTGTGATGAACAAGGGGACGGTTATTGAGCAGGGCACCCATCAAGAGCTGATGGATCAGGGCGGCTTCTATAGCGACTTGTACAACAGCCAGTTCTCAGATGATGCGGTGGAGGCTGTGTAGATTAACACAACGCAAAAAAATGTGATTTTTAAATAATTCCGGTTACTTCATTTCCTGTTCAACAGATTCTATAAAAACAAGTGAAACCCTGTGTTGTACATAAACACAGGGCTTCATAATAATCGAAAAAGCGCCCAAAAGGCGTTTTTTTATCATTCCCGATATAACATATAATCTCCGGTGTCATAAAAGTATTTATAGTGATTCTCTGAGTGAGATATACTAAAATTTACATTTCCTGCAAATCCTGCTTTTAACGGAAATTCAGCACCGAGAGTATAAGTGGTTGTCCCATTATCATAAAAGTCTCCCTCTACAATCCAGTGGATTTTATTTGCGCTTTCAAGATGAACGAATATAGTTCCACCGAAATGTTTCGAGGTGCCTAAATACTGTCTGTTCATTGTGGTGTTTAAGACTTTCACAATTCCTCTGTAGTTACCCCACTCACTTGTTTCACAGTAAAAATTTAAAGTTGGTTTATAGAAGGTGGCTACAGTCAAGGTAGTAGTATAAGTCCGATATGTAGCAGCAAGTGGAGATACTTCAGAACTTGAAATGCTATTCTGGTTACGATTTCCTAAAAGAATCTTTTCAGCTTCTGTAAGTGAGATATTCTCATTCTCGGCCATATGGGCTGCCATTTCATCAAATGTCATTACTTCACTTTCTACTACATTTTCATTGATATTGAGTACATCTAAGGATCCTGAAGTTTGAGGGATAAAAGACTCAGACGGAGCTGCTGATACAGGTACTGCAGTTATTGAAGAAGCTATAAAAGCAATTAACAATCCTTTTTTTAACATATTACATTTTTTCATATAATACCTCCTAAAATTTGGGATTAACAATAATCTATCATGAATACCAAAATAGTACAATGAATTATTTTACATTTATGATAATATATTTATAAAGACTAGTTGCACACTAAAATTGAAAATAAAGGGAGGTCTTACTTTGCTAGAGAACCTTTTCATGTTTTTAGCAGTAACTAATTCACTACTAGTTTCATTTTTTAAGAATGGAGTATGGGTTATTGGATTTTTTTATCTATTAAATAAAACTTTTAGAAATGAAAAGCTGAAAAAGGCATCACTATTCACTTTTATTATTGTCATAATTATTATGCTACTGTATGTAGTTGTAGATAATTTAAGTAAATTAGACTTTTCATAAAAAGAATTAGATTTAGGATGTAAGGCATAGTATTTTCTCTTTAACCACAAAACAGGGCCAATCCAGCGACAGCACTTTTTCAAAATATTTCGGCTTATAAATCAGGGTTTGCGCGCCCTTTCAATTCTCAACAGTGGAGACCGTTACGGTCTCCTTTTTCCGTTTCTATAAAGGGCGATATCGTTTTTAAAAAGCTTAGAGAGGAAGGATAATTTATAGATGGTGTACGCAAGCTAACCTTACCAAATGACTACAAGGAGTGTGCACATCAAACATGTTCAAGAAAGCAATGCTGATTCTGCTTCTTGCCGTATTTGCAGCAGGCTGCGGATCACAATCTTCAAGTCATAAGGAAGGACAAGGCCCAACCTCAAGCAGCGACAATGCGTCCCCAGTTCGAATTTTCTCCACCGGAGCTCCTGATCTGGCAGGTGGACCGGAAGGAGCCAACAGAGAACCCAACAAGCTGACATTGGCGCAATTACGTGAAAAATACAAATCCCACTTTATCCTTCAAGGACCGTCGTCTCCTCCTAGAGTAGCGCTGACCTTTGATGATGTGCCGGATAAATACTTTACGATCCAAGTGCTGAATGTGCTTAAGGAGCATAATGTCAAAGCCACCTTTTTTGTGGTGGGCAACCGCGCAGAGGCGCATCCGGATGTCGTGAAGAGAATGGTGGATGAAGGCCATGTTTTGGGCAACCATTCTTATACCCATGCGAATCTGCCTAAGGTGAACGATAAGAAGTTCCAGCAGGAAGTCAATATGACGCAAGACGCTGTACAGAAGATTACAGGCAAGACGATGACGATGATTCGTCCGCCTTATGGCAATGTTAGCGAGGAGCAGGTGAAGTGGCTAGCCAGTCAAGGTCTGTTGATCGTGAACTGGAATGTGGATTCCCTTGACTGGAAAGGCCTTAATGCTGACCAGGTCGTATCGAATGTCATGAGCCATATCGGCTCGGGGGCGATTGTGCTTCAGCATGCTGCAGGCGGAACAGGAGAGGATCTGACAGGAACAGTAGAAGCCCTGCCGCGCATTATCAAGCAGCTCCGAGACCAAGGCATTGAACTGGTTACTGTGCCTGTGCTGCTGGGCAGAGAATAGTTTGATTTGGCGTCCTAGTCGAAGATAAGATATGCAGGTGATGAAGGAGACGCTTCCTCGATCTAATCTGTGATAGATACGAATCATAAATACGCAAGGGCAGAGCGGAAGATCATTCAAAGATGATTTCTCACTCTGCCCTTTTTTTATCGGAGGGAGGAACGTGCCAGTGTCTGGTCTAAGTCATGCAGCTGCAGCTTGCTTGGTAGTGACTGATTAGTGAATGATACGACTGTCTTTTGCTTTCTTAACGAGTTCGGCGGAACCGCGATTGATAGGCGACTTCAGCACCAGACCAAGCAGGAGCGCAAGACCAGCGAAGATAAGCAGCATCCATAGGTCCCGATAGACGATATCCCACAGAATGCCTCCCGTCGCTTCTCGAATGAGGCTGATGGAGTAGCTGAACGGCAGAAAGGGATACAAGCGCTGGAAAAATTGTGGCAGCATCTGAATAGGGAAGGTGCCCCCAGAGCCTGCGACCTGCAGGACCAGCATTACAATCGCCATCGCTTTGCCTACATTGCCAAAAACCGATACTAAGGAATAGACAATAAGCATAAATATTGCACTGCTGTATAATCCGAACAAGACAAACCACAGCTTGTCAACAGCATAGGTATGCAGGACATATAGATCCCCCAAGGTGCAAATGAGCGTCTGAAGCAGCGCACAAGTTAGAAAGGTGAGGTAGCGCCCGGCATATACTTCATGGTTCTTATAGCGGATCCCCTCTTCATGCACATCTACAGACAGCAGGGAAACAAGCAGCAATGCACCTACCCACAAGGACAGGATCGTATAAAAAGGTGTCATCGCTGATCCGTAGTTCGGAATCGGATACAGCTTCTGTTCTTTGAGCTCAACAGGTTGGGCGAAGAACTGGCTTTCCTTCTGCACATCATGCAGCAGCAAATCAATGACCTCTTGAATATTGCCTTTGCTCTCTAAGTCTCGAATATCGTCGGCAATGCGATGCACCTTCTGCTCAAGGCTAGGCAGTTCATGCTGGATGTTGTGGAGCTCCTGTGTAGCAACAGGTGCAGCCTTGGAAGCGTCTTGCAGCAGCTTAGCCACATCGGGCAGATCCTGCAGCCCGGTATTCAGTACTTGGGTTACCTGATTGGCGGTGTGCGCAGTCTCCTGCAGCTTGCTCTCTATGGCTGGAATCAGCTCTGTATCGAACTGATCCACAAGCGTGTTCGTGATGGAGGCGGTCTCCACCGCAGAGGCATCCAAGCGCCCAAGCAAGTCCTTTGCCGCTCCTTCGCCGGCTTCTAGAGCTGATCGAAGCGACTGGACAAGTGCTGTCTGAGCTGCGAATCGATCTTCTATAGCGTGCAGCCGCTCCAGCTTGCGCTGCACAAGTCCAACAGGCAGCAGGGTCTGAAGCTTATCGTGCCAAGCAATCAAGCGCTTGACGATGGAGGAGGCGATTGACAGCTTCGCTTCCGTACGATTCAGTAGTGCGATACCGACAGAAGGGTCCTCTTCAGCCATTTGCAGGGCGACGGCTGTCTCGTGCACCGAATCTGCGATGTCGGCGATCGACTGCATGTCCTGCTTTACGAGCGGAGCAATGCTTATTAATCCGCTTTCGCCATGCTCCATCACGTTTGCCACCTTGGATGATAGCAGCTTGCCCTTCTGGGCGACATCCTGCACAACAGGAAGACTGTCCTTGGCATCCGTTATGATCTTATTCGCCTTCTCGACATCAACCAAAGCAAGCTTTACGGTCTCGTTCAGTTCTGGGAGGTGCTTATCCAGCTTCAGAATCAAGTCGCGGGCTTTTAATATGGATGGAAGCTCATGCTCAATCTCAAGTCCGATGGCATGAAAGATCTTGAAGATCGTGCCGTTCGCCGTTTCTACAAAGTTGGAGCTTACCTGTTGAATGATGGTCGAAGCGCCTTTGTCTGTAATTTTGGGTGCAATGGCGTTGATCTTCTCATTAACCACATAGAGAATGATCGCCTTCTCAGGGTTGTTGGTTAGAATGGTGCCGATTCGCGCAGACATGTCCTGCGGAATGATGATGCTGGCGTAGTAGCTGCCATGCTTGACACCGTGCAAAGCCTCTTCTTGGTCCACGAAGGTCCAGCCCAAATCATGATTCTCTTTAAGTGCAGCGACGATCTCTTTGCCGACATTAATCGGCTGATCGATTAGCGTGGTTCCCGCATCCTGATTCACAACCGCGATCTGAATGCCTTTTGTATTGGAATAAGGGTCCCAGGAGGCGACAATATTAAACCATGCATATAAGGATGGCAGCACAATCAAGCCGCCAATAATGATGGCTGCCGGCCAGTTGGTTACCATTCTCCTGATGTCCGTGCGATAGATCGTCCAAATGTTCTTCATGCTGCGCTCTCCTCCATGCTCCACTCGTCAGACAAGGTATGTGTATGAATGTATGCTCCGCTTAGCATGCGTGATTGGAGATGATTTCATACGACAGCACATAGAGTACCTTTGTTCCTTCTCTCTGTTAATCGTCTGGAACAAGTTCAAGGGGATGAAATGTGGATAAAGCAGCTTAAAAACACTTAATTTATAATTATCCACATGTGAATAATGCGTTTTTTGGTTCATATGATGGCAAGGGAGGCTCACTTGCTGTTTATAATGAGGATAACTCTGTGAATAGTGGATAGATCGTGTATAAGCAATAATGATGGATTCATACGCAAAAGTATGATGCACAAGCGAAGGTCGGAAGAGTGTCTATCCTCAGGGGGAGCCGTAGCTCCTGTACATGATGTTGTCCTAATCGTAAATAGCCGTAAAGCAATGGAAAAGGACGATCTTCACGCTTTACGGCAATGATTACAGCTAGTTTATGGATAAGAGGGAAGTTGTCTGCTCTTAACAGACAACCTCCTCTTTGATTTCGACCTGAAACGGAACCGTTGAGAAAGTATGAAAGTCGAATAGTCCCATGTCCGTCAGCTTCAGCTCTGGGATGACAGGCAGGCATAGGAAGGACAACGTGACAAAGGGATGGAAGTCATCTGAAGCGCCAATCTCCTTCAAGGCTTGATGAAGCTTCTCCAGCTGCTCTAGTACATGCTCATAACGCTCCGCAGACAGGAGTCCGGAGATCGTAAGCTCCACGACCGCATGCACCTTGCCATCACAAGCAATGGCTAGTCCGCCTCCTGCTTGTTGAAGCGCCTCTATAGCCAAGAGCATATCCTCGTCACAGGTTCCCGCCACGACCAGATTATGAGAATCATGAGCAACAGTGGAGGCAATCGCTCCGCGCTGAATCCCGAAGCCGTGAACAACGCCAAGACCGACATTGCCTGTCTTCTTGTGCCGTTCCAGAACGGCAATCTTGAGCTGGTCTTTGTCAATAGAAGGGACAAACTGTCCATTCTCCACCTTCACAAGAGCCTGCATATGATTGGTGATCAGTTGATTCGGAATGATGCCAATCAGCCGACATAGCGCTTCTTGCTTGTGATCGTCGCCATGAACTTTGAGTGGAATATGCAGAGCTGAGGGCTCAGGCCGATCAAGACGCACGGACTTAAGCAAATCAGCGGGCGGCGGAAGAATAGGAAGCGCTGCCCCTACATATTGGCCACCCTCCGCAATAAGCTCCCCCTTGCGATATACCTGGTGAATATGGAGTTTCTCCAGATCATCGACGATGAGGAGATCGGCATCGTAGCCTGGCGCTATGGCTCCTTTATGCTCCAGCTGAAAGCATTCTGCCGCATTCAATGAAGCCATCTGAATGGCCATTAACGGGTTCAGTCCCTCTTGGATGGCAAGACGCACGTTATGGTCAATGCTGCCTTCATGCACAAGCTCGTCCAAGTGCTTGTCATCCGTACAGAACATGCAGCGTCTTACGTTGAATGGCGTGACAGCTGGCAGCAGGGCCTTGACATCCTTGGCGACAGAGCCTTCTCGAAGCATAAGGTACATGCCTCTTCTAAGCCGTTCTTTGGCTTCTCCCGCATTAACGCATTCATGGTCGGTTACAATGCCAGCCGCCGCATAGACGTTGATCGCATCTCCATGCAGACCAGCACCGTGACCGTCTATGTGTCCCCGATAATGGTCAGCATCGAGCAGCTTATTCAGCATATCGTCGCTGCCGTTGGCCACCGAAGGGTAATCCATGACTTCAGCCAAGCCAAGCACCCGTGGATGGCTGTAGAAGGGCTTGAGCTGATCTGCGCCAAGCACAGCACCTGCATGTTCAAAAGGAGTAGCCGGTACACAAGATGGCAGCATAACACGCACGTCGAGCGGAAGCTCCTCTGAAGCATCCAGCATGTACTGAATGCCTGCTTCGCCACTTACATTGGCAATCTCATGGGGGTCTGTGATCACTGTGGTCACGCCGTGCGGCAGGATAGCCCGTGCGAATTCCGCAGGTGTGACCATTGACGACTCGATATGAACATGAGCATCGATAAAGGCTGGAACAAGGTATTTGCCGTCTGCATTGATCACCTGCTCCCCCTCGTAGTCGCCAATGCCAACAATACGCCCATTCGTTATGGCGACATCCCCTTTCATAATCTCCAGATTGAAGACATCAACAATGTTGGCGTTTCGAATAACCAGCTCAGCGCGCTCCTGCTTGCCGGCCGCTCGAATGCTGCGTGCCAATTGTTCCTTATTCGATCTCATGATAGGTGTTCCTCTCCCTTGTTTTTATCGTAATGTGTCGCTAGCAAATTCTCAAAGCCATGGCTATGCTGCTTAAAGAACACGAAAAGCTCTGGCAATAGGCCAGAGCTTGACTGAGCAGGATGTTAGGGTATAGGAAATGAGGCGCACATGATTGGCGCCCTCATCTATAGTACGAATCCTTGCTCGTAGTCAAGCCTTTTACGGTGGCCTGGTAGAGACGTTCGGACCTTATTTCCGAGTTTATACGAGACGGTATGCGATTTGTTGTTTTACACATCTTAACGATGGGGCTGGAGCAAGTCAATGGGATTAATAACCACCTGATGATGAACGCTCCAGCATCCCAGCATAATTGTGAATGAACGAGGCATCTTAAGGGACATAACAAGTCCAAAGACAAGGGAGAGTTCGCGCACATGGTTACATTTACAGTGCTGATTCTATGCATCGCGATCCTAGCAGGGATAGTAGGAGCGATATTGGGCCTTGGAGGAGGCATTATTGTGACCCCGGCCTTAACGCTGCTGTTCGGTCTTGATATCAAGTATGCGATCGGCTCAAGCATTATCTCCGTTATCGCAACCTCTAGCGGAGCAGCCATTGCTTATCTCCGTGATCATTTAACCAATATTCGTGTTGCTATGTTTCTTGAGCTTGGGACGACCTTAGGAGCGATAACAGGGGCATTTGTCGGCGGTTTGCTTTCTGCGAAGGCGCTGTATATCATTTTTGGGCTGCTGCTGCTCTACTCCTCTCTTCATATGTTGAAAAAGGTGAACACGGAGCTTCCACAGGATGTAAAGCCTCATCCGATGGCGGAGAAGCTTCGTTTGAACGGCTCTTATTATGACAAAGCACTGGACAAGGACGTGCCTTATCAAGTCTCGAATGTCTTTTCGGGGCTAAGTGTCATGTACGGTGCAGGTGTGATGTCTGGGCTGCTCGGCATAGGAAGTGGAAGCTTCAAGGTGATGGCCATGGATATGTTTATGAAGATGCCGCTTAAGGTATCGAGCGCCACCAGCAACTTTATGATGGGGGTGACGGCGGCGGCAAGCGCGGGTTTGTTTTTCGTAAGGGGCGATATTGATCCCAAGATTGCGGCTCCTGTTGCAATTGGAGTGTTGATTGGGGCAACTCTGGGAGCACGGTTGATGCAGCGCTTGAAGAGCAAGACCATTCGCCGCTTGTTTATCCCGATCCTGCTCTATATCTCGATTCAGATGATCTGGCAGGGATGGGGGTATAACGGATGAGATCGATTGATGATGTTGAGCTTCTTGTCAGCAAAGTCATGCGTGCGAGTGTGCTTGTCAGCAGTGCCGGCATTGCCCTTGGTTTATTGCTGTTTATAGCAACAGGGCAGAGCGGTTATCCTGGTGACATGTATCCGACCACTCTATCTGCTGTCGTGCGCGGCGTGCTTCAGTTCAAGCCGTATGGTGTAATGGCGGCAGGGCTGCTGCTGCTGATCCTTACGCCGGTTATTCGCGTGGGAGTTTCTATTTTTGTGTTCATCAAGGAGCGGGACCGCCTGTATGTGTTGATAACGACCGCGGTATTCGTCATCTTAATCGTAAGCTTTATTCTTGGGGAAGTAAGCTGAATGGGGCAGTAGTGAAAGGCAGCTCGCATTCGATATGATAGAAGAGGATAAGGATGTCAATCCTGTGCTCTTGAAAAGGACCAACCATGTTAGCCTTGGCTGGTCTTTTTTGCATGCGCATGTCGTCCAAGGGTTTCGGATGTCATTCGTACATAGGAAGCCTTCGTTTACATTAGTGGCTTCAATATAATGGATGATCACTTATTCATCTGCAGCTGCAACATCTGAACGATTGATCTCGTATAGGGGACAATCAAGCTGAGATAGCTTGACCAAAGATTTTGCATATTTTTTCATTTTGATAAAGGAAAAGGCAAGGAAGAGATTCTACACAAAAAAGGCATAGACAAACAACAACGAGAGAGGTAGATGGAGAATATGAAAAAAACAGCAGCGCTGACACTAGCCATTGCTATAGGCCTGATGGGCACACAAGCCGCTTTTGCCGGACAGGCTCCAGTAAATCCTAAAGGGGCGCCCGTAAATGTGTTGAATACAACAACATCCATCTCTGTCGATGGCAAGCAAGTGGAGGGGTCATTTTTGATGCAGGGCGAAGTTGTCATGCTTCCAGTCCGAACGGTTATGGAGGAGCTTGGCTACAAGCTGAAGTGGAATCATGAAACCAAGCTGGTGGAGATGACGCAGCAGAATCAATCCCTTACGATTACAGTCAATGAAGATCGCTATACATTAAATAAAATGATTCGAGAGCTGGGCAAGGCTCCTGTCTTGAATAATAACGAGCTGTATGTGCCATCTGCATTCTTAACCGAGCTTGTTCAAGTAACGGCTGAAGTGGTAGACGGACACTTGCAGATTGCAACTGAGCTGAAGCAGGATAAGCCGCAGGATGGCAAGCAGCACTTTGTGATTACCGTTAATCACGAAGGTCTTGGTACGGGCGATTGGCTGGGTACAGCTGATGATGATGGCGTCTGGGTGCCCATTCAGCCGATTGCAGAAGCTCTAGGCTATCAGATGGTTGAAGACGAGAGCTATGATCTCGTGCTTCGTCAAGGCGCACGTACGGTGATGGTGAATGAAGGCGAGAAGACAGCAGGAGTTAATCGCATGCTTGTGCATGTAGAGCATGCGCCCAAGCAGATTAACGGCGCGATGCATGTCGTCTTGGAAGATCTGAATCCTTTGTTTAATGTGAAGACAGGTGTCGATGTGACCGGGGTGATCGGAGTGGTGAGCGAGGATGGGACATCTACGGAGAAGCCAGATACGGAAGTACCACAGGATGGCAAGCTTCACTATGTCCTTGTTGTAGAGGATGAGGGCATCGATCCTAGAGAGGCCAACGTGTATGAAGCGAATGAGACGGTGATGATTCCTGTTCAGATGGTTGGCGAGGCGCTTGGCTATGAGGTGGTTCAAGATGAGAACTATGATCTTGTGCTTCGTCAAGGCGTACGCACGATTATGCTTCAAGAAGGCAAGCAGGAAGCAGGTGTCAATCGTATGCTGGTTCACTTGCAGACTGCTCCTGAGTTGAAAGAGGGTGCGCTATACATCGGCATGGAAGGGCTGCAGGAGCTGTTTGGTGCAGCTGCAATGATGGATGAGACAGGCGTTATTACGATTCGGGTGGCAAAGTAAAAACACATCATGGATGCCTGCGGTGCGGAGAAGTCTTAGCAGTGCGGCAGGTTAAAATTGTGATTCATCTCAAAGTGGTGTGAACTGTGGACTAGTGGCTCCCATCTTGGATTCATTAGCGTAGAAAGGGGCTGTCCCAAAGGTCTAAAAAGACTTGGGACGCCTCTTTTTCGTGTAGATTGGGTTGTGGACCAGCCATGAAGAAAGCAAATGCTTACAGGTGATTCTCAAATGAATAAGGCACAAATGCTGCCTTGAAGCTGCACCTTAGGACAATCCGTAGAGTTTGCTGATCCGCAAGAGAAGCTCCTTGTATTCGGGCTTATTCTCCAGATTGTGCAGCATTCCTTCAAGGAGAGGAAGACGAGGGCTGCCCTGCTTGATTTCGTCCAATATAATCTCGAGTGTGATGCGCTCGTGCTCGCGCTTGTCATCTTGCTGAAGCAAGGATAGTTGTTCTTTCAGCGTCAAAGCCAATGCATCAGTCGAGTCTTTTGCTTGCTTAGGATCATGCGCCAGCATATCGAAGCATAAGAGCGGGGACAGTTCATTGATCGTAATCAGCGGCTCTTCCCCCGCTTGCTCCAAGCCCTCTACCAGATCATCCAAGCGACGAAGCGTATACTCCGCGACGGTTCTAGAGCTTAATGTCAGCTGGCCTAAGATCATGATCTGAAGGAAGGATTGAATGATGCCCTGCAAGATGATCAATAGATCCATGCGATAAGGCTTAATCCGTTCGCCGTAGAGCTGTGTCAGGTGCCGATCAAAGAACTCGAAGCTCTCGTGCCGAATCAGCTCCATCATCTCAGCCATGTCCTGATTATAAGGAAGAGCATTTTCACGAATATGCATGATGATGAATTCTTTATGCTTTACAATCTCTTCATATTGACTTTGAAGCTGACGGATAAAGACCTCTCTCGGCGGAAGATCTTCGTTCCACAGGGCATGAATATGGCTTTGGATCTGCGTATAGTAATGCTTGAATATAGCCAAAAGCAGAGCTTCCTTGGATTCAAAGTATAAGTAAAAGGCTCCTTTGGATATTCCGCTTTCGCTCGCAATCTCTTGAACGGATGTCGAAGTAACACCCTTTGTTGCGAACAGCTTCATCGCCTGTTCAATGATTAACAGCTGCTTGTCTTTCATGACAAAGGTCCTCCAAATCGATGTTATCCGAATGAATACCGCTTATAATATCCATCCATTATACCCTATTTAGTCGAAGGATAACGTTCCATTAATATCGTCCAAATCGATGTGATATTGTTCATAGACGATGTATTTGACTAGGCAGTCATGGTTCAGGTATATTATGAATTGTTATGACTGGTCAGTCAATGACCGGTTGGATAGGGAGATTAAGGAGGAGAGAAGCGTTGAATGGACTCATTCGTTTTACCTTGAACAACAAGTTTGCCGTATGGTTAATGACCATTATCGTAACGGCTGCGGGCATCTACTCCGGTCTAAACATGAAGATGGAGACCCTGCCTGATATTACGACCCCACTTGTCACCGTCACTACGGTATACCCAGGTGCTACGCCCCAAGAAGTAGCCGATCAGGTGACGAAGCCGATTGAGCAGCGGGTACAGAATCTGTCTGGCGTCAATGTGGTAGGATCGTCTTCTTTCCAGAATGCCTCGCAGATTCAGATTGAATATCGTTTTGAGACAGATATGGAGAAGGCCGTCGAGGAGGTCAAGCAGGTATTAGCGGATGCTTCCTTTCCAGAGGGGGTTCAGAGTCCTCAAGTATCTCGTCTAAGCTTTAATGCCTTTCCTGTAATGACCTATGGCATCTCAGCGGATAATCAATCGCTCGCATCGCTTACGAAGCTCGTAAATGATGCTATCCTTCCGAAGTTCGAAGGCTTGGACGGTGTGGCGCAGGTTCAGATCAGCGGCCAGCACGTCCAAGAAGTCGAGCTTACCTTTGATCAGGCAAAGCTTAAGCAGTATGGCCTAACCGAAGATACCGTTCAAGGGATGATTAAAGGATCAGATCTCAAATTCCCGCTTGGACTTTATACATTTGGCGATACAGAGCAATCGGTGCTCGTTGATGGCAAGTTCACAACGATTGAACAGCTCAAGTCCCTTAAGATTCCGTATACGCCATCTCTTCCTCAAGGCGCAAATGGGGCAGCGGGAGCTGGAGCAGGCGCTCAGAGTGGTGCTGCAGGCTCGCAAGGCGGAGCTGGAGCAGATGCTCTCATGGGACAAGGTGGAACACCTGCCGCAGGATCGAATGCAGGCGCAGATGTGGCAGCAGGAGAGCTGCCGCCGCAGGCCGTGATGGGGCTGCCAACCGTAGAGCTTAGTGAGCTGGCTAAGATTGAGGTGATCGGCAAGGCTGAATCCATCTCCCGCACGAATGGCAAGGATGCAATCAGCCTTCAGATTATTAAGGCTGCAGATGCGAACACCGTCGAGGTTGTAGACGCTGCAAAAGGCCTTGCAGAGGAGCTTGAAGGCCGCTATCCTGATGTTCACTTTGTGTCTACGCTAGACCAAGGCGAGCCGATCGAAGAATCGGTACAGACCATGCTCAGCAAAGCCATCTTCGGCGCGGTCTTCGCTATGATCATCATTATGCTGTTCCTGCGCAATCTGCGCATGACCCTAATCTCGGTCGTGTCGATTCCGCTCTCCTTGATTATTGGCGTGCTTGTTCTCAAGCAGTTCGATATTACGCTTAATATTATGACTTTAGGGGCTATGACGGTGGCTATTGGCCGAGTCGTCGATGACTCCATCGTTGTCGTCGAGAACATCTATCGCCGCTTATCAATGAAGAAGGAAACGTTGAAAGGCATGGACCTTATTCGAGAAGCGACGAAGGAAATGTTCCTTCCGATCATGTCCTCGACCATTGTAACGATTGCGGTATTCCTTCCGCTCGGATTGGTACAGGGGATGGTAGGAGAGATGTTCTTGCCGTTTGCCCTGACCATTGTATTCTCGCTGCTTGCTTCCTTGCTTGTTGCGATTACCATTGTGCCGATGATGGCGCATTCCTTGTTCAAGAAGGGCATCTCGGCAAAGCATATGCATCATGATGATAATCCTACACGACTAGGAAAAGCATACAAGCGTATATTGGAGTGGAGCTTGAACCATAAGGTGATCACTTCCTTAATTGCAGTGATATTGCTTGTCGGCAGCATTCTGCTTGTACCGTTTGTTGGCGTCAGCTTCCTTCCTTCTGATGAAGAGAAGATGGTTATTGCCACGTATAAGCCTGCGCCAGGCCAAACGACGGCAGATGTGGAGAAGGTAACGGCCTCTGCAGACGAGTTCTTCCGCAGCCGCAAGGATGTGGAGCTTGTTCAGTATTCCTTCGGCGGCAGCAACCCGTTCAGCATGGGGCAGAGCAATCAAGCGTTGTTCTTCGTGAAGTACAACGACGACACGAAGAACTTTGGCACAGAGAAAGAAGAAGTCATTAAGCAGCTTCAGGAGCGCACGGATAAAGGCGAATGGGGCAATATGGATATGATGTCCGGCGGCATGGGCGGCAGCAATCTTCAGATTCATGTATTCGGTTCGGATCTAGAAGCGATGAAGCCTGTCGTGATGGACGTAGAGTCGCGATTAGCGAACATTGAGGGCCTTAAAAATGTAGAGAGCGGCTTGTCCGAAGCCTACGATGAATATACGCTTAACGTTAATCAAGAGAAGCTTAGTCAGTATGGCCTGACAACTGCCCAAGTGGGTATGGCGCTTAGCCAGCAGCACAGTAAGCCTGTGCTGACGACCGTCCAGCATGAAGATGAGGAGCTGAATGTGTACGTTCATGTAGAAGAGCCAACCTATGGCTCCATTGATGATATGCTGAAGCGCACCTTGATGACGCCGCTTGGACAGCAGATTGCCATCAAAGATGTTGTGGATGTAACGAAAGGGCAGACGTCCGACACCATTACGAGACGTGACGGTCGCCTGATGCTGCAGGTAAGCGCAGAGATTACAGAGAACAATGTGGCGGATGTATCTTCTGCTGTCAATAAAGAGATTGAGAGCATGACGATTCCTGCAGGCATGGACATTGCCATGGGTGGGGTCACAGAGGATATCCAAGAGTCGTTCACACAGCTTGGCGTTGCGATGCTGGCGGCGATTGCCATTGTATATCTGATTCTTGTGATTACATTTGGCGGCGGTCTCGCGCCGTTCGCAATTCTATTCTCGCTTCCGTTTACCGTCATTGGGGCGATTGTTGCTCTGTTGATCGCAGGAGAGACTATCAGTATCTCCGCAATGATCGGCGCCTTGATGTTGATTGGGATAGTGGTAACGAATGCCATCGTATTGATCGATCGCGTGATTCACAAGGAGCGCGAGGGAATGCCAACACGGGAAGCCTTGCTTGAAGCAGGGGCAACTCGTCTTCGTCCAATTCTGATGACCGCAATCGCGACTATAGGCGCGCTGATTCCGCTCGCGATCGGAATGGAAGGCAGCGGTCTCATCTCGAAGGGGCTTGGCGTTACGGTTATCGGCGGACTTACAAGCTCGACCTTGCTTACATTGGTTATGGTGCCAATCGTATATGAAAGCCTAATGAAGCTGCGCCGCAAGGACAAAGCTCAGAAGGCGGCCGCATAACCACGACCAACGAAGCACGCATATAACGCTGGAGAATCGGATCGAGCAATAGACAAGTCGCACATGGATGCGCTTTGCATGTTGCTGTCCAATTCAAACAGGGCTTTCTTCTCTTATATGGAGAAGGAAGCCCTGCTTTGTATGATATACGTATCCTGCGAACAGGGTTACGGTGCGGATCGTTCCTTAAAGTCTTCAATCAGCATCTCTATTGTAATCTCCGCCAATACGCGCTCCATCGCGCTTTGTGCGCGTCCAAGCACACCTTCTAGCACGTGCTGGATATTGGCACCGATCAAGCATGCGGGATTCGGATTCTCATGCATGTGGAATAGTTCTCCCTCGCCTACGACCTCGACAGCGTGGTATACGTCAAGCAAGGAGATGTCGGCAGGCTCCTTCAATAAAGCTGCGCCACCTGCGCCGGCCCGAACCTGAACCATCTGCGCCTTTTTCAGCATCCCCATCAGTCTGCGGATCACTACAGGATTCGTGTTCACGCTTCCCGCAATCCACTCCGATGTCTGATGCTCCCCTCGATTGATCCCTAATAAGCACAGGATATGAACGGCAACGCTAAAGCGGCTGCTGATCTTCATTGTTGATCACCTCGTTGCAACAATTATAGTTACAACTCTTCGTGAAGTCAATGGCGCGTGCAGCGCGCGAATGAGCGAGAAAGAGTTGCGCATAATAAAGGCACGCTGCCCTAAAATAAACAAACAGCGCCATCATCCACCAGTTGAAGCAAGCTCCTGTCAAAGGTGGATCCAAAGGGGACTTGTCTTATATGTTGGAGAAATGGTTTAAGCTCAAAGCATATGGCACCGATGTTCGAACCGAAGTAACGGCAGGTGCGACGACCTTTTTTACAATGGTATATATCGTAATCGTGAACCCTGCCATCTTATCCGGTGCAGGAGTACCGTTCCAACAGGTGTTTACCGCTACCATAGTGGCGGCCATCATCGGCACACTCACGATGGCGCTCTTTGCGAATCATCCGATTGCCATTGCGCCGGGGATGGGGATGAATGCTTATTTTACTTCAGTGGTAGCTGCTCATGGCATCAGTTATCAAGTTGCTTTTGGCACCGTATTTGCAGCAGGGATTCTATTCTTGTTGCTCACCTTTACGAGGCTTCGAGAGTTGCTGATTGATTCCATTCCTCCAGCGCTCAAATACGGGATCACAGGGGGCATTGGACTGTTTATCGCTTTTATTGGCCTGAAGTACGCAGGCCTTGTCATTGCCAATGAATCGACCATGGTGACGCTTGGCAATCTGAAAGAGCCGATCACGGTTCTGTCGATCTGCGGCTTGCTGTTAACCTTGGTGCTGATGTCAAGAGGTCTCAAGGGCGCCTTGTTCATTGGGATGGCGGTAACCGCTGCGGCAGGCTATTTTATGGGGCTCTTGAAGTTTCATGGAGTAGTGGCTTGGCCGCAACCGCCAGTCTTGTTCGATCTCGACATCTTCGGGGTATTCCAGCACGGGCTGTACACCGTGGTGTTTGCCTTCTTACTGGTCGCTATCTTCGATACGACCGGCACGATGATTGGCGTTGCGGAGCAGGCAGGCATTATGAAGGATGGCAAGCTGCCAAGAGCGAAGCAAGCGCTGTTTGCGGATGCGTTAGCGACAACGGCTGGCTCAGTCCTGGGCACGACACCGTGTTCAGCTTATGTGGAATCATCTGCAGGCGTGGCGGCTGGAGGACGTACCGGATTAACGACGCTGACGGTGTCTATCTTCTTTTTACTGTCGCTGTTCTTCTCGCCGCTTATCGAATCCATCGCCTCCTTGTCGGCGATAACATCGCCTGCATTGATTGTGGTCGGCTGCTTCATGATGGAGGGACTTGCTCATGTACGCTGGAAGCAGTTCGATGAAGCGTTCCCCGCCTTTGCGATCATGATTATGATGCCGCTCACCTCGAGCATCGCGACAGGGATTGCGATTGGCTTCATAACGTATCCTTTGCTTAAGTTATTCAATGGCAAAGGCAAAGAGGTGCACCCGATCCTTTATGTATTCGGCGTAATTTTTGCGATTCAAATGGTATTTTTTCCAGCTCATTGAAGAATGGAATCGAATTTGAATTATATGGAACAAGTTCCGTAATTCCCAGTAGGCAGGTATATAAACGCTTATTATACTTAGGAAATGTCTATGTGCGTGTTGTCACAAGTATCGCTGGCGAGAACGAAGCGGAATTCTCGCGGATCAGCTTGTGTACAAGACGCAGATAGAGGATTTGGAAAAAGGAGAGCTTGACATCTATGAGTGACAAAGAAGCAAAAAAGCTGCGATGGTATAACATTGCGCTTATGGCATTCGTCTCTGTATGGGGATTCGGTAATGTCGTCAACAACTATGCAAACCAAGGTTTAACGGTCATCACCTCGTGGATCTTGATCATTGCTTTGTACTTCGTTCCATATGCCTTGATGGTGGGCCAATTGGGTTCCGCCTTCCAATACGGCAAGGGCGGCGTCAGCAGCTGGATTAAGGAAACAATGGGGAAAGACCTTGCTTATATGGCGGCTTGGACCTATTGGGTCGTACATATTCCTTATTTGGCTCAGAAGCCGCAAGCGATACTGATCGCCTTGGGCTGGACATTCACAGGCAATGGAGACTTAACGAAGTCATTCAGCACCTTCTGGCTGCAGTTTATCACTTTAATTATTTTTGTTCTGTTCTTGTGGATTGCCTCAAGAGGCATCACATCCTTGAAGCGGATTGGTACCATTGCGGGGATCAGCGTATTCATCATGTCGCTATTGTACATTCTGCTTGCCGTAACCGCTCCAACTCTAACCGGCGCGGAGGTTGCAACGCAAAATATTACGTTCAAGACATTCATTCCAGAATTCAATTTTGCCTACTTTACAACCTTGTCTATGCTGGTGTTTGCGGTTGGGGGAGCGGAGAAGATTTCTCCTTATGTCAACAATACGCTTAATCCGGGCCGAGAATTCCCTCGCGGGATGATCGTGCTGGCGATTCTCGTGTCGATCTGTGCGCTGCTTGGCTCCTATGCGATGGGCATCATGTTCGACTCGCATCATATTCCGGTTGACCTGAAGATGAACGGGCAATATTACGCCTTCCAGATTCTTGGAGAGTATTACGGTCTTGGCAATGTGCTTATGGTCATCTATGCTTTGGCAAATACACTAGCCCAGATCTCCGCGCTTGCATTTTCCATCGATGCGCCGCTTAAAGTGCTGCTTGCAGATGCAGATGAATCGCATATTCCAAAATCATTGCTTAAAACAAATGAGCGTGGAACGCCAGTAAACGGCTACCTGTTAACGCTGATTCTGGTCGGCATTCTGATCATGGTGCCGGCACTAGGCATCGGAGAGATGAACTCCTTGTTCAACTGGCTGCTGGATCTGAATTCGATCGTCATGCCGCTTCGCTATCTGTTCGTATTCCTAGCGTTTATGGCTCTTATGCGTGCGCTAGATAAATACAAGTCAGAGTACTATTTTGTTAAAAATAAAACGCTTGGCTTCGGAATCGGGCTGTGGTGCTTCCTGTTTACGGCCTTTGCTTGTGTAATGGGAATGTTCCCTAAGGTCGAAAGCTTTACGAGCGAATGGTATTTCCAGCTCATCCTGAACATCGGTACACCGTTTATTCTGCTTGGTCTTGGCTTGATTCTGCCGATGCTAGCTAGACGTAATAAGAGAGCATCATGAAGCAACACCCGCTAAGCGTAACAAAAGATCATTTACTGACCAATATCGTAATCTAACAGAAGAGCCTTATTGGTCATGGTTTATGCAGCGAATATAACTTCAAATAAGCCTAAATGCGCAGATGTGATAAGACCGAAGCGTGTTGAAGTCATGTGCTGCGAGAAGCTAATGAACTGAAGAGGCTGAGTTTCAGGGAGAACTTCCCCGAAGCTTGGCCTTTTTTGTTTTCGAGAAAGTCCGTGATTCAAGATCATTGATTTGCTATTTTCCATATTGAATAGGCTTGAAATAAATATGACATTCGTACATAATGTTTATATAATGACAAACGAAATGAGTGATCGTTTATGAAAATAGATGTGTCTGATTATTTCCAGCGTGCGACGATAGAGGAACTAAAACAGGGGCATCTCTATGATCCTAAGACGGAGCAGCATGTATGCCTGATATGCGGACAATGCTACGAGGAAGGTGTTATTTATACAGATGGCGAGCCGACAGCCTTCTACGAGGCGAAGAAGAAGGTGAAGCTTCATATTCAAGCAGAACATGAATCGATGTTTCATTATTTGATCGGCCTTGATAAGAAGCGCACCGGCCTGTCGGACGTGCAGAAGGAGCTGCTGCTGCGCTTTTATAACGGCTTCTCCGACTCGGATATCGTCAAGGAGCTTGGCGGAAGTGCCTCCACCATTCGCAACCATCGGTTTACGATGAGAGAGAAGCTGAAGCAGGCGAAGCTGTTTATTGCGCTGATGGAGCTTGTAGAAGCGAAGAATGATGAAGCACCGAAGCTGGTGGCGATTCCTCAGCATGCTGCGCGTGTTGATGAACGCTATGCGGTGACAGAGGAAGAGAAGACGAAGATTCTGCAGCAATATTTTAAAGAAGGATTGAATGGGCCGATCGAGAGCTTTCCGAAGAAGGAGAAGCGCAAGCTTGTTATCCTTCAGGCGCTGCTGAACCGGTTTGACCGAGAACAAACGTATACGGAGAAGCAGATCAACGAGATTCTGATGTCGGCTTATCCCGATTATGTAACGCTGAGACGCTATCTCATCGAATATGGCTTTCTGGATCGCAAGGATGATGGAAGCGAGTATTGGCTTAAGTAGGAGAGGAGAGGAATTATGATGGAACAACCATCCAAATCAACAAAGAAATCAAAAGATGAATTGAAAATGATCGCCCGTGAATACGCTAAAACCCATCGCCGCATGGGGGTTTATCAGATTGTAAATAAGGAGAACGGCTATTTCGTGCTCGGCAGCAGCATGGATGTGGATCAGGTATGGAATAAGGAGAAATTCACCCTCGACTTAGGCTCGCATATGAATAAGGAGCTTCAGAAGCAGTGGAATGAGTACGGTGGAGAGGCCTTCGAGCTCAAGGTGCTGGAGGAGCTGAAGCCAGAGGAGGAGTACATTGTCGAGCCTGCGGACCGGCTAAAGTATAAGCCAAGGCTCAAGGAGCTGCTAGAGGCTTGGGAACAGAAGCTTAAGCCATAGTTCCAGACAGAACATGCTTTGGTTCCATGCCGCATGCTCATGTTGGCTGTAGAATCAAGTCACAAGAGAAATCGATACAACCGCCATCTAAAGTTCAGCTAACAGTTAAGCATGGGTATTTAGGTTGAACTCAAAATGGCGGTTATTATCTATTTTGTCCTCTCTGACGAGCTAAGAAAATAATAAACAAAATATAAAATGGATACGCACATGCTGCAAATATAGTAATCAGACCTACCACTTTATTCGCCTTGTCTTCGGGGTTTACGATGGGAAATAAAGAAGTGAAAACATAACTAAAACCTATAAAATATACAAACCATGACACACAGCTAATATAATTTAAATTGTTCAAGGATGTAAAATGGGGGGCTAATATAAATATATACACAACTCCAATTAACGGAATCAATAGAAGGTTGAGCAGTAAAATGGAGTTCATGACAAACTCTGGCTCCCAGCCTGTTAATCTAGCAATACGAGAAACATTGAAAGCCAAATGCACCTCTACAAAAAATAAAAACCCAAAATAAGCACTTAAAACATTCAAATATAAGAACTTGCGCATGGTCTTTCCTCCTTCTAACCCACAACATGCTCATCTACCATAGAGAAAACACCTCTTTAAGTAGGGTAGTGGTTGCCAGGCACCTTCACTTGACCAAACGAAGAGGTGTTTTTCTTTTTTTCAAGCTGTCACGGAATGGGAACAAAAGCTGTATATTCATGGAAGCTTGGGTAATGGTGATTTATCATTCTGTGCTGGATTGCTAATGATTGCTTCATAATCGATTTCACCCTCACCTATGTGCCAATCAACGCAATGCGCATTTGCTCCATCAGCTTCTCGATCTGATCAGCGCGATGCTCATAGTAAATGCGGTTCTCCTTGCGCACCGCTTCAATGATCCCTAACGATACGAGCGAGGACAAGTGATGCGAGACGGTCGAATTCGATAGATTGAGCCGCTGGGCGAGCTCATATCCATACAGCGGCCCCTGACGGAGCAGCCGAATGATCTCCAAGCGCTTCTCGTCTGCAAGAATTTTGAATGCGCTCAAGATCTGTGCTTTGTCCATTGTCTGGGTAGAGCAAGCTTCAAACTTCTTTGAGCCATACACGAGCAGTATGCAATCGTTAAGCTCGCTATAGCTATGGGTATCATAGAAAGCGATCGTAGGCGCAAGCACGAGCTTTAACGGCTCCTCTCCTTTTGTCTCCATCTGAAGCATCGTTTTGAATATCTGCATGAACGCATCCTCGCCATGCTCTTCCATATACCTGTTGAGCGTTTGGACATGTTCGTTTTGAAGCTGCATATATTGGTTTAGATCATCCTCTACATACGGTCGGATATCCTGTATGAGCTGGATGAGCCTTTGCTTCGTCTGATCAGCATGAATAAATAGATAAGTGGCTTTCCACTTCTCGGCTTCTGGAAGATTGCTGCTTTGAATAAGGGCATGGACTTGAGCGGGATCATGATCGTCAACATTCTTGTGAACAAAGTAACCGGTCTGAAGGAGAAAGGGGAACCACTCCTGACTTGGTGTATCCAGCAGCTTCTCGGTAAGCGAATCGAGCGAGTCATGTACCTCATGCTTCCAAGCGAACCAGATAAGCGTCAGCCCAAAATAACTCTCAAAGTCAAAGAAGACAGCGAGTTCTTTACGAATCGCCTGGGGAATCATGGAGCGTTTGCGTTCCACCCAGTGGTTGAGTTCTAGCGGCTGTCCGCTAATATCACGTGTATGATGCTTCAATAAATGCTCATGTGCATGCACACGAAACATGATCGCGAGCAGTTCGAAGACAGGGGATGCGACGACCTGCAGTCGATCCGAAAAGGAATTCAGTTGCATGATAAATGATCTCCTTGACATGGATTAAAAGGTAATATTATACTATCATTAATTTCGATGCGCATCAAATGTTATATTCGATATGAATCGATATCAAATGGGATTTTAGGAGGGTAAATGATGATTACATTTCCAAAAGCGAGTATGGATCAGTATTTTGAAACCTATATCATCGACAACTTTGATGTAGCCAAAGATGAATCGCGTCTCGTATTCAGCAGCAACCTGAATGGCAAGTTCAACCTCTGGGCATTGAACCTTCAGGGAGATCTGCGTTACCCCTATCCTTTGACGTATATGAATCAGCGGGCTGCTTATGTGAAGCAGGACCCGAATCAGAAGTATATTCTAGCTGGTTTTGATCATGAGGGGGATGAAAATGTACAGATGTACGCTCTTCCTTGGGAGGGCGGCGAGCCTCAGAAGCTGATACCAGCAGAAGAGCAGGACAAATTATTTTTTAGCCACCTGTCAGAGGATGGCGAACGCATGTATTATACGACCTCGCAGGGCAATCCTACGTACATGAATGCTCATGTTCTTGACCTCAAGACACAAGACAATCGTTTGCTGAATGAGGGCAAGGAAGCCACTACCTTCTTGGCTGCGGTCAGTCCTGATGAAACCAGCTGTATTTACACAGAATCCTTTTCCAATACGTATCAATTGGCGACATTGAAACGCTCAGGTGAGGAAGATCGCAGTCTAACACCTTCAAGAGAAGTTGTGCATCGTGTGGGTGGAGCCAAATTTATTGATGAGGATACGATTCTCTTTGCAACAGATTATGAGGCAGATACTCATTATCTGGCTGAGTACCGCATCTCGACAGGCGCTTTTAAAGCCATCTGTACGATTGAGAAGGAAGATATCCGTGATCTGGCATGGCATAAAGAATCGCGCACGGTGTACATCACGACGGAACGAGGGGTGGCGGATAAGCTCTATAAGTTTAAGTTGGATGAAAGCGTGCTTGAATCAATGGAGCTGCCAGTCGATGTTGTGATGAAGCTCGTTGCGATGCCATCCGGACAGCTGTATGTGCTTGGACGGAGCGCTGTTGAGCCGTATAATATTTATCGCTATAGCGATGGATCATGGAGCCGATTGACGCAGAATGTCGTTGTCGGCTTAACGAAGGAGGATCTCGTTGATCCGGAAGTGATCACCTATCCTTCCTTTGACGGCATGGAGATTGAGGCTCTGCTCTTCCGTGCCAAGGCAGAGTGTGCCAATGGCTATACCGTGTTCTGGCCGCATGGCGGTCCGCAGGCGGCAGAGCGCAAGTTCTTCCGCGCGATGTTCCAATACATTCTTGCACAAGGCTATCATATCTTTGCTCCGAACTTCCGCGGCAGCACAGGCTATGGCAGTTCCTTTGTGAAGCTTGTGGAGCGCGATTGGGGCGAGGGCCCGCGCAAGGACTGCGTAGCTGGAATGGAATGGCTGTTCGAGCAGGGCATATCGAGCCGTGAGAAGCTGTTTGTCGTTGGCGGAAGCTACGGCGGCTATATGACGCTGCTTCTGGCTGGCCGTCATGCTGATTATTTCCGCGCTGCTGTAGATATATTCGGCGTGAGCAACCTGTTTACCTTTGTGAACTCAGTGCCTGAGCATTGGAAGCCAATGATGGACCGCTGGGTCGGAGATCCTGAGCGTGATCGTGAACGCTTCGTTACCGATTCTCCGATTACATATCTCGATGCGATGACGAACCCGATGCTTGTTATACAAGGGGCGAATGACCCTCGTGTTGTGAAGGAAGAATCGGATCAGATCGTCGAAGCACTGCGTTCGAAGGGCCGTGATGTGGAGTATCTCGTATTTGATGACGAAGGCCATGGCTTCTCGAAGCGGGATAATGAGAAAAAAGCGTATCGCACGATGGTTGAGTTCTTGAATCGCCATCAATCATAACGAAGCTGGAATCCATCTTCTGCGGTACACTTATTAACGGTTCATGCTGCTCTTTTTCTTAAGTTGCTGCTATTCGTAAAAATTGTCGATAAGCCCTCTTGCTCGATATTAAGCAAGGGGGCTTTTTTGACACCATAGATTTGATGCTTCAATGAAGGAATCAGCATCAACATGCTAATGGGCGATACAAACCTGCCTCTAACTGCGGACTCATCTTTGAATGGCCTCGATAGAGGTTTATTCATCTAAATAGAACCAAGTTGTACGAGAATAGGCGTCTTTGAAACTTGCAGGTTATGCTGGTCATGCAGAACGCTTAAAAACGATCATTCTTGCAGTGGCATGGAGTATAGAGCAACCCCTGTTCAACTTAGAGGGAAGAAACCCTTATAATATAGGATAGGGCAGTGTGCTTTCCTTCGCATGACCAAGTTGTATCTGAAAAATAATGAGCTGCTCAAAACCCTATGAAAGCAGGGATCTTTGTTTGAATGACCTAAAGAAGGCTTCTACGCATTCTCCGAAGTCTGAATCAGCCCTTAAAACTGATCCGTTGGATGTAAAAATAGAGCAATGTCTCGCAGCCTTGCCTCCCATCCCGATTGACGAGGTGTGCCCTTCCTTGAAGGAAGAGCTTAAGGAGCAGCGCGCAGCAGTGCTCGTAGCAGAGCCTGGCGCGGGCAAGACGACCCGCGTGCCGCTAGCGCTTCTCACTGAGCCATGGCTTAACGGCGGCAGAGTCGTGATGCTTGAGCCAAGAAAGCTTGCAGCCCGCACGGCTGCCCATTATATGGCCTCGCTGCTTGGCGAGCGGGTGGGCGAGACCGTAGGCTACCGCGTCCGCATGGACTCCAAGGTCAGCGCTCGCACTCGAATCGAGGTCGTGACCGAAGGAGTCCTAACGCGCATGCTGCAGGCTGATCCATCGCTTGAAGGCGTAGGACTGCTTATTTTCGATGAATATCATGAGCGCAGTCTTCATGCTGACCTTGGCCTCGCCTTAGCGCTTGAAGCACAAGCCGTGCTTCGAGAGGACCTGCGCATTCTTGTTATGTCTGCGACGCTTGCTGCCAAGCCGCTTGCGGAGCTTCTTCATGATGCGCCGATTCTGGAAAGCAAGGGCCGCGCCTATCCCGTCGAGACAGTCTATGTGCCTGCAAGCCGAGACCTCCGTCTTGAATCAGCCTGCGCCAAGCTTGTGATGCGTGCCCTGCATGAGCAGGAGGGCGATCTGCTCGTATTCCTGCCTGGAGCAGGCGAGATTCATCGCACAGAAGCTGCGCTCATGCAGGAGCTGGCCCAGCTTAGCGCTCAAGGCTTGGCGAAGGTCCGCATCCGCAAGCTGTACAGTCAGCTTGCAGCACGGGATCAGGAGCTGGCAATTGCGCCAAGCGTTCCTAATGAGCGCAAGATCGTTCTGACGACCGCTATTGCCGAGACGAGCCTGACGGTAGAGGGAGTCAAGGTGGTCGTCGATTGCGGCTACATGCGAGTATCGCGATATTCCTCGCGAACCGGCATGTCCCGCTTGGTGACGGAGCGCGTGACGAAGGATGCGGCCGATCAGCGCAGAGGAAGAGCTGGACGGCTTGGTCCAGGCGTGTGCTACCGGATGTGGTCCAATGAGGAGCACACGCACCTGAAGCCCCATCGCCTGCCTGAGATCATGGATGCCGATCTGCTGCCGCTCCAGCTGGAGATTGCGGCATGGGGCGATCCTTCAGGCGAGAGCCTCAGGTGGATGACACCGCCGCCTGAAGCCTCGCTGCTGCAGGCGCGGCAGCTGCTTCAGCAGATGGGCGCAATGAACACCGCCGGCGCCTTGACTGCTCATGGCAAGCAGATGGCAGCCAATGGCCTGCATCCGAGGCTGTCGCATATGGTGCTTGAGGGCATAAGCCTGGGGTGGGGCGAGATTGCTATGGAATGGGCGGCATTGCTGCAGGAGCGGGACATTCTGCAGCGGCATGCAGCCTTGCCCGGTTCTGCCACGGCTGCGCCGTCTATTGGCGGGCCAGATATTCGCAAGCGCTGGGAGATTGTGCATGCCTATCGCCGCCGTGCAGCTGCGCATAAACCAAACGGCACTACTACGAAGCTTGGCGGGAACATGAATCTTGAGGCGATGCTTCCGTATGTAGATCAAGCGACCCTCCAGCGCATTGCGGAGGAAGTGAAGCGATTGGAGCGCGCCTTTCCCTCAGCGCAAGCAAGTCGGGCAAGTCAAGCAGGTCAAGCATCGCAAGCTGAGCACACTCGCTCAAACAAGAACTTGAAGCTGCCGACATCGCCAAACCTAACGCTAGAAGAGCAAAGCGGTGTTCTGCTGAGTCTTGGCTTCCCTGATCGAATTGCGGAACGGCGAACAGATGGCCGCTATCTGCTGAGCAGCGGCAGAGGTGCCGCCTTCTCCAGCAGCAAGGTGCAGGACCCTATCGCTTATGCTCCCTATCTTGTAGCCTTGGAGCTCGACGATCAAGGGACGGAGGCGCGCATTCACTTGGCTCTTCCTGTCTCGCCAGCGTTTCTGCTCCAATATGCAGCCAAGTGGATGGAGCCTCATCTTCACATCGCGTGGGATACGGAAGCTGAAGCTGTAAGGGTCAGGGAGCAGGTGAAGCTGGGCGCCATCGTCTTCCGCGAGCGACCGGTGCAGGACCCTGATCCTGACGCGTTAGGAAGAGCTCTGCTCGCAGGTCTGCGCGCGCATCCGGAGGGGCTGTCTCTGCTGCCTTGGAGCAAGAAGGCAAGGGAATGGCAGCTTCGGCTCCAATTCCTGCATATTCATCGTCCTGATGAATGGCCGGCAGCTTCTGATGGAGCGCTGCTAGATACGATGGAGGAATGGCTGCTGCCTCATGTATACGGGATGAAGTCGAAGCAGGAGCTGCAGAAGCTCGATCTGGCATCCATACTTGAGAGCTTCATGACATGGGATGAGCGCCAGACGCTAGACCGGCTTGCACCATCCGCATTCGTCGTGCCAAGCGGCTCGCGCATACGCATCGATTATACGAATCCGGAGCAGCCGGTGCTTGCAGCAAGGCTGCAGGAGATGTTTGGGCTTATGGAGACGCCTAGAATCGCAGGGGGCCGCGTTCCGTTGACCATTCATCTGCTCTCGCCAGCAGGCCGGCCCGTGCAGGTCACGCAGGATCTGTCCAGCTTCTGGAGCGGAACCTACTTTGAAGTGAAAAAGGATTTGAAAGGACGGTATCCGAAGCACTACTGGCCTGACGACCCTTCTATCGCGATTCCAACCCGCGGGGTTAGGCCGAAAGGATCCTCTTAATCTTCATTAACAATATGGATCAGCGGTTAGCTCTACACGGCGGCGTGTTTTAGATAGTAGAAGCGGTCATGAATTGGCGCATGAGGCGGATTGTGATAAATAGCATTTCCATTTGGCTTGAGGTAAAATGAATGCAGGATGCTGCTCGTCATGATTTGGGGGAGACAAGCAGTAGGATTGATGGAGGTGAAGCGAGATGCCACATGTGATGATGTCATCTCATCTAATATCGGTGCTCTTATCGTTATGTGGGGGCGCAGCCGTCATTTTTCTTCGCTTGCGTGCGCAGAATAAGCCTACGAATGCGAAGAAGATCATCATGCCGCCGCTTGGCATGGCGACGGGCTTTTTAATGTTTGTCGTACCGGAGCTGCGCATTCCTTGGCAGTACGGGGTTATTGCCTTTTTGGCAGGGGCTGTGTTGTTTGCCTATCCGCTCATTCGGACGTCGAAGTTCCAACGCGAAGGCGAGCTTATATATCTGAAGCGCTCCAACATGTTTATCGTAGTCATTGTCACGCTCTTGATTGTGCGGCTGCTGCTGCATGATGTGGTGGAGCAGTATGTGACGATCCCGCAGAGCGCGGGCATCTTCTTTATATTGGCCTTCGGCATGCTGCTGCCTTGGCGGACTGCGATGTATCGGGAATATAAGAAGCTGATGGCGAATCCGCCAGAGCAGGGGCTTCAATCCTGATAGAGCCAACAGTCAACAGCATGACAGCGGCATTGGTGTTCGATTCATTTCGAGACCACGAAGCGGATCTGATGCAGTTGGTTCAAGTGTGCCCTCTATTGCACGTTTAAAAAGTAGACTCTGTTAAACTTAATTGTTGATATTATGGTAAAAATTAATTGGAACTCAATTTTCAGAGTTCCAATTTCTTAATTCGTTTAAAATCTTTATTCATACAGGAATTCTTCAGTTTTTTACTTTTTAACAATTTTTTTATGTCAGAGACATTGTCATATGAGAGTTGAATGTAAAAGTAGTTAATAAACTCTAGAATTGCAAAGATATATATGAAGAAAGTGATTGTTAAACCACCTAATGGCAAAGATGGATACCATTTAATGAAATCAAAAATAAATACAATAATTGTGGTCATAATCATAACCATATTCACCGTTTTTAAACGATGTAACTGTTGAACAACCTTAATCGGAGTTATAGGATTATTCTCATTTCTTAGTCTTTTAAGTTTTGCATACCAATAAATCGTTCCTTGCAATAGAAGAAACTCTAAAAGAATAAAAGATACCCAAAATGAATATAGAGAATACAATTGTAGATGGGGGTATGCGTAATTTAGTAGATAACTAACAGGTACAAAAGTGATTATAGAAAATAATTCCCCAGAATATAAATAAGCCAACCGTTTTCCTAACAACTTCTTCATATTCACCACTCACCTCCTTAATATACATTATATGTATTTAAATGGTATAAAAAACTACATATTGAATTTTGACAGTCGCAAACTGTCATATGTGTCAGTCACTTCAAATGCAAATGATGTTAATAGAAATTCTTTTATAGGTCTCGTCAATTTCAACGATACCATCAAAATGTTCAAAATCCATTTGTTTTAAAGCACTTTTTAATTTGTAGCTCCAATAAAAAAGTGTAACCCAAGTAACCCCTACGATTTCAGCGGATTGTCGCAGGTAGTATCTTTTGAACATATAATCAACAAATGTTATCCATTCATTACCTTTCCGAGTGTGGTACAAAACGGTATTAGTTGTGTCAGTAAAAAATACTAACATTTACGTTTAGCAGAGCCAAAAAGCGCAAAAAAAGGATTGGGTCATTCGTGACTCAATCCTTTTTCTATGTGCGCCCCGCAAGGGAGGTAACTTAACTGTTCGCTAGATGCAATACGCTTAAGCCGTGCCCCATTGCACGCCCAGCTTCTTCAAGTATTGACGGTACGCGATGCTTACGCGGTCGCACTTCAAGCTCAGCTCCGTTTGCAAATCAAGTGGAAGATCTTCGGGCTTCTGGTTCTCTACAACAGGCTTGTCCTGTGCAAAGATCATGTCTTGGAACTTGACGGTGTCCTCATCTGACGTGCCAGTGTCATAGTTGAACAGCATAATGCCGTAAGCGATGGATGTGTTGGCATCCTTCGGCTGCACGGTTAGCAGAATCGTCATCAGATTGCCGGTCTCCTGATCGCGCTTTGTAAACTTCACCGTTAATGGACGCTCGATGGCATAGGTGTAGTATACGTATTTCGCTTGTCCAGAGCCATCCGGGTCTGGCTGGAAGATTGCAATCTCCTCAGAGCGAATGCCCTTTTCATCATGAATCATATGATAATCGCCGATCTCCGTATGCTCTGAAGTGCCGAGGTAGCCTTCATGAACGACCGCAAGATGGCCGACATCTAAGAAATTCTCAATAATGCGCGGCGGCTTGGCCTCTACATGCTGAGGTCCCCACATAACCACACGGTAGGACGGATCCTCAAACTCAGGGAGCGAGAATCTCGGCGTCTCCACATTGCCGCTCAAGTTAACCCAGATCATTCCATAACGCTCTTCACACCCGTATACAATCGCACGAGCCTTCTTCGGAATAGCTTGGTTATCAGGCAGCTGCGGGATCTTCGTGCAGTCTCCTTCAGCATTATATTCCCATGCATGGTATGGACAGACCAAGTGTCCATCCTTCACACAGCCAAGGGACAAAGCAGCGCCGCGGTGGATGCACAGATCCTTGAATGCATGCACTTCATCTCCTACACGAAATACGACAACACGCTCGCCCATAATGAATACTTGCTTTGGCTTGTCTGTTAATTCGGAGGACAAGCAGGCGACGATCCATTCTTGCTGTAATACCGCATCGTTGACAATCATTGGATGAATAATCTCCTTTTTACAGGTTTGGTGAGTTCCTATAGAAATGACACTTTGTTGTTCGTCATTTCTTTCTCTATATCAATATTTTAGGTCATATGTCGCAAGTGGTCAACTCTAAATCCGAACATTTAAAGTGTAACATTAAAATTTATTCGTAAAAAGGGTGTACAAACAAGGAAGGAAGTCCTATAATCGACGATGTGAAAAGGTAAATGCAACGATGTGTGATGGGTCAGACAACTTAGGGGGAGGCAATTCTTACTTATGGAACAACAATCACAATCTACGGAGCTGGTCGTAGGCGTGGATGACAAGATTCATCCGGTCAAGGCGTTTGTACTGGGGCTGCAGCATGTGCTTGCTATGGACTTGTACATTGCGCCGATCATTATCGCAGGAATGCTCGCATTGTCTGCTGCAGACACGGCATTCTTTATCCAGATGTGCTTCTTCGGAGCAGGGATCGCGACATTGATACAGACTGGCTTCGGACTGAGGCTTCCTGTCGTTCAAGGCCCTTCTTATGTGCCGATCGGAGCGATTGGGGCAATCGGAGGGAAGCTCGGCATGGGAGCAATTACGGGGGCGCTTCTGCCGGGTGCATTGATTATCGCGCTGCTTGGCTATCCGCTGAAGTGGTTCGCGAAGTCTGTTCATCGCTTCATACCGCCGCTCGTTGGCGGAACGGTCATTATGATCGTCGGCATCTCGCTTATGCCGGTGGCCATGGGCAGCATCTATCGTGCGGAGGGTGCACTTGGCAATAATCTAATTGTGGCGCTTGTATCTGCAGGCGTACTCATTATATGCATGCTGCTTGGCAATAAAGGCAACGGTCTTGGAACGGCCTCGCGTCTATTGTCTGTTCTAGTGGCGATTGTAGCAGGTACATTTACGGCTTCGTTCTTTGGAGGCGTGGAATTTACTGCCGTTCAGGAAGCGGATTGGTTTTCGATTCCGACGGTCTTCCCATTCGGCGCCCCTGTGTTTGACTGGGGGGCAATCTTCACAATGGTGCTCATTTACTTCATTATATTGATTGAAACAACAGGCACTTGGTTTGTTGTCTCTACCGTTACAGGCAAGGAACTGACGAATGAGCGCCTGAACCGCGCCGCTGTAGGCGAGGGGATTGGCTGCTTCACGGCAGCTTTGTTTGGCGGAACGCCGATGACAGGCTATTCCTCGAACGCAGGACTTATTGCAGTAACGGGTGTAGGCAGCCGTATTGCCATTATGGCTAGTGGCGTCATTCTAATGGCTCTTGGCCTCATGCCGAAGCTGTCTGCTTTGATCACATGCATTCCAGAGCCGGTCATCAATGGGATCTTTGGAGTGGTCTGTGTAGCCATCTTCGTAAACGGCATGAAAGTCATTCAACTGGTGAAGCTGAATGAACGCGCGATGATGATTATTGGCGTTCCGATTCTGCTTACGATGGCGATTGTAGTGCTGCCAGCTGAAGCGCTCCAATCTGCGCCTAGCTTCGTATCCTACTTCTTCTCTTCTGGAATTACCGTGGGGGCGGTAGCTGCACTTCTATTGAATGTGTTGATTCCCAATAAAGAGAAGGCTGCAGCAGCACAGAATCAAGATCAACCGCGATCTGCTTAACATCAACAGGTTTTTCCCATGCCTCGCAAGAGGCAAGGTTTCTTGAATAACTCTCCTCTTGGGTGGTGCTTATGGCACCGCCCTTTTTTTACGACAGTAGAATGTATAAGCTGCGTCATAGATGAATCCCGCATTCTATTTGGCGATAATATGTTCCTCTAATTACGGCTGCTTGTTATTAAAAGAGCTTCCACTTTGACAGCTGTTTCCTGACATTGACGCAACACGGTAACGGAGTCTTTATATAGAAGAATAGTTTCCCTTCCGACTAGTCCGATCATCCTTTACGCTGGGAAGAGACGTATAGAAAGAAAGGGGAGGAAATACACGTGTCTTTATCTTTATCCCATCCCGTAAGGCTTCGTCCGATGTCCTTGGACGATCTGGAGTTTGTAAGCCGACTGGAGTGTGATCCTGAGCAATGGCCCTTTGAGGAGTCTGTCGCCCCCTGTGCTGAAGCGGTTTATGATAAGTATAGGCAAGAGCTCAATGAGCAAGAGCAGAGGGAGCATTATAACGATATCGTAGAGATTGAAGAGCAGGGAGAATGGCGCTCCATTGGCATGATGCAGATCTGGAGCTATGTGGCTCATCGCAAGAGCTGGGAGCTTGGCTATGCTTTAGCCTCGCCGTATGAAGGAAAAGGGTACGCCACGCATGCCTTGCATCAGATGCTGCAATTTGCCTTTGAGGAGCTTCGTGCTCACAAAGTCGTCGCGATGTGCCATGAGGACAATATACGCTCGATCCAACTCTTGGAGCGAGTCGGCATGAGGCGGGAAGGCATTTTTAAGGAAGAGCTCAATTGGCGGGGGCAGTGGAAGGATCAATACTTTTACGCGATCTTGGAGCATGAATATAAGCGACCAATAGATCCGCAGTCGTAATGGCGCATATAAGCACATAGCTCATAGCTTGGCATTTTTAGCAGTAACGATGCTGTCTACAGCCTGATGGATAGGAATCGAAGTGGATTGGATAGCACGCTGTGCATGTTACACATGAGAAAACAAATCGAGAGGAGAGTATAAGTTTGACTGAACAAGAACTATGGAAAGCTTATCTTAGCATGCTGCCCGAGGAGCTCGCATCAACGCTCCATTACACCGCTTGGCATTTTTGCGATAACGAAGCGGACGCGAATGAACTGGCTGAACTGGTTCTGGCTGGTGTCAAAAGGGGGACGGCATCAAGCCTGTGGACCTATGACATAACGGGCGATCCCGTTCCTGTAGTCGGCGAACGGTCTGTGATCCTGGATTGGAGCGGGAATGCGAAGTGCGTCATTCAAACGACGCATATGGATATCGTGCCTTATGGAGAAGTAACAGAGGCGTTTGCAGCGATCGAAGGGGAAGGAGACAAGAGCTTGGCTTATTGGAGAGCTGCGCATGAAGCTTTCTTTACCCGGGAATGTGAGCGTCTAGGACTTATTTTTGATGAATCCATGCCCGTTATTTGTGAGCAGTTTGAAGTGGTGTATAAGCCCCTTTGAGCATACCGCGGTTCATAACAATGACAAACAGCGATGGTGATGGTGAATAGAGGTTATCTCGGAGCTGCTTCTTTAATAGAAGTGCTTCGTTGGATTGCGGCCTCTTTCCAAGCATACCTATCGCTGTTTTTAATCCTAACCACACTTTATAAGTGCTGGTCTTTGATTCTCATCCATTCTATATTGATGATAAAAGCAGCCTCTTATTGAGGCCGCTCTTCTTTTATAACGCTGATAGCTGTGCTATTGCTATTTAGCAACGTGACATCGTTTTCTGTATCCCAGCTGACCTGTTCCTCATGCTGCTTCAGATTCATGCTTGATTCGTCCACGCACGAACCTTCGTATCCGTTGGCAGGGCCAGGGTCAACAGCCCAAAGATCGGCAGGAACCCTGCAGCGATCATGACATCATGGATGCCAAAGGTATCAATGAAGTTGCCGAGCATGAGGCTGCCGATGCCGCCCATGCCGAAGGCGAGCCCTGTGATGAGGCCAGACACCGTGCCGATGCTGCCGGGATGAAGCAGTTGTGCATAGATGACGGCAGTGGAGAAGCTCGACATCAGAACAAAGCCTGTCAGGATCAAGACGATCGCGGCTCCGATCAACGGCAGATACGGGAGCGCTAGTGCAAAAGGAATGGCGCCAAGCAGTGATGCCACGATGAGATTGCGCCGTCCGAAGCGGTCTGCGAGCGGTCCGCCGAAGAAGGTTCCGGCAGCTCCCGCGCCAAGGAACAAGAAAATATAGATTTGGGCCTGATCGATGGTGAGATGATAGGCCTCGATCAAGTAGAAGGCGTAGTAGGTGCCGATGGCCGACACATACCAGGAACGAATCGTTACGACCAGCACGAGAATCGCGGTGGCCCACATGACCTTCTTCTTGAAGACGGGATTAATCGTGCCGCTCGTACGCTTCGTGAACGCATATCCCTGCTTCAAGGTCGTTCCGTACCACTTGGCAATGAAGCTCTGAACGGCAATCCCTGCGGCAGCAACGACTGTGAATCCGAGCGCGCCAATTTGTCCAAAGGGAATGAAGATCCACTTGGTCAGCAAGGGAGCCAGTGATTGGCCTGCATTGCCTCCAACCTGAAAGATGGATTGGGCAAGTCCCTTTCTCGATCCAGCTGCCATATGGGCAACGCGCGAGCCCTCCGGATGGAAGGCGGCGGAGCCAAGGCCGACGAAGATGACCGAAACAAGCACCATCACATAGTTCGGCGCAAATGCGAGCAGCAGCATGCCGGTGAAGGTAAAGCACATGCCGAGCGGTAGCAGGAGGGGTGTTGGGCGCTTATCCGAGAACAAGCCCACTACTGGCTGCAGAATCGATGCGGTAAAGTTAATGGCAAAGGAAATCCAGCCAATCTGCGCGTAGGAAAGGTTCATGGTTTCTTTAAGAATAGGGAAGATCGCGACGATGACAGACTGAATGGAATCGTTGAATAAATGAACAAAGCTAATGGCTAGCAAGATGCGGTATACGGTGTTTGAGCTTGGCTGTGAAGCTGTCTGCTGTAATCCGTGACCGCTCTTTGCTGCAGCAGCAGGCGGTTCAGCCATATGAAGTTGTCCCCTCTCTGATATGAAATCACGTACACATGAAGATGAGAGTAAACATATAGAATTCTGCTTCAACAAGCAATGCTTAAAAAAGCCCAATTCACAACGAAAACCATAATCGGTCTCGCGCGAACTGGGCCGTTCTTCCAATGTCGCAGAAGTTGATGATCAAGAGGCTAGAACAATAGATGAGCAATGCCAATGATGATTGGCAGTGTAATCACCGTACGCAGCAGGAAGATCAGAATCAGATCCTTCATCGAGATCGGCAGCTTCGAGCCAAGCAGGAGCCCGCCGACTTCTGACATATAGATTAATTGGGTGACGGACAAGGCTGCAACAATAAAGCGAGTCATCTCGCTTTCGATCCCTGCTGCAAGCACCGTAGGCAGGAACATATCCGCAAAGCCGACCATAATCGTCTCTGATGCAGCAGCCGCTTCCGGGACGCCTAAGCCTGCAAGAATGGGATAGAAGGGCTTGCCAATCCACTCGAAGATTGGAGTATGCGTAGCAACAGCCACGGCACCTGTGCCGATGGCCATGACGACAGGAATAACGCCAATCCACAAGTCGAGCGTATTTTTAAGTCCATTGCGGACAAAGCTTGCAACCCCTTCGTGGGCCTTTGCTTTGTTCATCGCTTGATGGAGCCCATAACGCCAAGTGGACCAGCCCTCAGGAACGACCTCCTCCGCACTGGCAGCGACACCTTCCTCATACGAATCCGGCTTCCACGAGAGTGGAGGGATGCGCGGCATGATGACAGCCGCTACGAGCCCGGCAAAGGTCACCGTTGCGTAGAAGGGCAAGAAGAGATGTCCTAACTTCACATTCGACAGCACAATGAAGCTGAAGGTGATGGAGACGGCTGTGAATGTTGTTCCAATCACGGCTGCCTCGCGCTTCGTATAATAGCCTTGCTCATACTGCTTGCTCGTCATCATGACCCCAATCGTGCCGTCTCCTAGCCATGACGCCATGCAGTTGATAGAGGATCTCCCTGGCAGTGTGAATAAAGGGCGCATGATTCTTGTCATGAGCATGCCTGCAAATTCCAAAAGGCCGAAGTCAACCAACAAGGGCAGCAGGAGCCCTGCTAGTAAGAAGACGACAAACAATCCTGGCAGCAGGCTTGTGAGCAGCATGCCGCCTGTATCCTCTGACCAGACCCACTCAGGTCCAATTTGAAAATACGTGCCTATCACAAAGACCAACCCAATCGTACGAACCATGTACCAAAAGAAGGTGACCTGAAAGAGAGCCCGCCATAGATGGGATTCCTCCAGACGCTTAGGCTTCATGAATTGTGCGATCGTTGATCCTAACCAAGCCAGTGTAATGATGAGTAAGGCTGCTGTTGGGAGCAGATTGGCAAGAGACTGCTGAATCAGCTTGGCGAATAACGCAATCGGGACGGTCATCTCGCCATTCCAAGGGATTGGAACGACAAATAGAATGAGTCCTACCAGCGATGGTATAAGAAATGACAACACGCCCTGCAAAGTAACGGGATTCGGTCTCGAAGGCGTGGAATCAGGAGTGTTATGCTTGGAAGTCATGAATCGAATTGCTCCTCATTCGTTAAGTAGTATATTTATGCAACATGGACAACTTTATACGAAAATGAATCAAATTCCAAGGCATTCGACGCAATCCTTAGTTGGAAAATAATTGCTATTCAGAAGGCATGTAAGTGCCCCTCCAATACCTTGTTTTTAATGTTCGGATTTATCGTGTGTATTCCTTAAAATATATCCATATATAATTATAAAGAAAGAAAAATTACGAACAATTGGTCATTAAACTATTGACTCGTTCGCTAATATGCCATAGAATGAAATTGCTGCTTGAAGCAGCCATTCATCGACACTTCATCATCCATATCGATATCTTGTTCGTATATCCCTGATAATAGGGTTCAGGGGTCTCTACGAGGAACCGTAAATTCCTGGCTACGAACGAGTGACTCTCCGTACCTATCAAGGGGAGCATTCGTTCATAGCCAGGAATTTTTTTGTGTTTGTTTTCAGATCTTATAATGGTCATTCATCAAGGAGGAAGCTCATGAGTAAGTATGATGTTATCGTTGTAGGTGCAGGTCCAGCAGGTATCTTTACATGTTACGAATTAACGTTGAAGGCTCCAGAGCTCAAGGTTGCCCTAATCGATAAAGGTCATGATATCTATAGAAGAAGCTGCCCCATTCTCGAAGAAAAGATTCAGAAATGCCCGCCCGCGATCGGCCGCAAAGAGTTTGCAGGCTGTGTGCCGGCATGCTCGATTACGAACGGCTTTGGGGGAGCCGGGGCTTATAGTGACGGCAAGTTCAATATTACAACGGAGTTTGGCGGCTGGCTGACCGATTATTTATCGGGTACAGAAGTGCTGAACTTGATTAAGTATGTAGATGACATTAATCTTAAGCACGGTGCAACGCCAGCAATCACAGACCCGACAACAGAGACGGTTCGCCACATCGAGCAGCAAGGCTACGCGGCTGGCTTAAAGCTGCTTCGCGCACAAGTTCGTCATCTTGGAACGGAGCAGAATCTAGAGATATTGAAGTCTATATATGAATATCTGGTCCCTCGAGTCGATATGATGTACAAGACAGAAGTAGCGGACATGATCACCGAGAAGCAGGATGGCAAGCATGTGATCAAGGGAGTCGAGCTGAAGAACGGTGAACAGCTTGAAGCCGATCAGGTTGTTATTGTTCCAGGCCGTGACGGGTCTGCTTGGCTGACGGAGATCTTGAAGAAGCGCCGCATCAAGATGGTCAACAATCAAGTTGATATTGGTGTGCGCGTCGAGACAAGCGATATTGTCATGCGTGAGATCAACACCCACTTATATGAAGGGAAATTTATCTTCAATACATCAGTGGGCACCCAGGTGCGGACCTTCTGCAGCAACCCATCTGGCCATGTTGTCGTAGAGAACCATAGTGGTATTATGTGCGCGAATGGACATTCCTATAAGGATCCGAAGCTCGGTTCACCAAATACGAACTTTGCCCTGCTCGTATCTCATAAGTTTACAGAGCCGTTCGACAAGCCGAATGAGTATGCTCGTGAGATCTGCAAGCGTGCGAATGACCTCTCTGGGGGAGGCATTATCGTGCAGAAGTATGGAGACATTCTTCGCGGCCGCCGATCGACTGATAATCGGATTAAAGAAGGATTCCTTGAGCCAACGCTTCGTGAGGCGGTTCCGGGGGATCTGGGGCTCGTGCTTCCTTATAACACGATGAAGAGCTTGATTGAGATGATCGAGGCCTTGGAAAAGGTAACGCCGGGAATTGCCTCGGAGCATACACTCTTCTATGGTGTGGAAGCGAAGTTCTATTCCGCTCGCCCGAAGCTTGATACGAAGCTTGAATCCGAGATTGAAGGGCTGTACTGCGGTGGGGACGGTGCCGGTATTACGCGCGGGCTGGCGCAAGCGGGAGCAGCAGGTGTTCATATTGCCCGCAGCATCGTAATGAAGCGTGCAGCAAACTAAAGATTCATATGGAGGCCTATCATAATAGGTAAGAGAGCATACAAGCGCTCATCCATTAGACCATACATGAAGACAGACCTTCTGCCGGCAGCTATATCTGCAAGACAGGAAGGTCTGTTTTTTTAATGATTCTATGAGATGGATATGAACATGTACGGAGGCTTGATTGGTTCGTTTCTAACATGCTTTCTCTATGCTTCCCACCAGAATACACTCGTTTGTACAGATAGCACCCCGGCAACAGACAGTGAGGCGCTCATGGAAAGCGAGAGTGTTGTGGATGGAGGTACGATGATGGCACCATCAAAATCGATGATGAATGGTCCACCCACAACGGGCATTGTCGAAATTGCAGTGCCTCCGCTAATAGCAGACGTAGAGCTTAAGACGCTCATTACGCTCGTATTGCTGCTGCCCAGATTGTTGTTTCTTGGCGTAACACCGCTCGGGGAACTTTGCGATCCTCCATTAATAATGGAATAACTGGCGCTTAAGCTTGAGAGCAGGCTTAGGCCTACGCCAACGCCGCCAGCTACTCGAATAATGTAAGCAGAGGTAGTAGGGCTTGGATTATTCAAGCGAAGGGAAGTGACAACACTCCCGCCAAGCAGTCCAAGCGACGCAGAGTTAGTCGTAAAGGCACTGTAGACATTGCCCGCTAGACTGGCGCTGTATGAAGGTGGAGCAACGGCAGTCGGCGAAGTGATGGAGTTCGTCACTTGCGAGAAGATGGTGTTGTTTGCCCCGCTATCATTAAAAATATGTTCGTTTGTCCCCATTAGACCTCCCACCAATTCAGATTAATTGAGCCTGTCAATGATCCTACACCAAGAGAGACGGTCAGTGTCTGATTCACGGGAACGACAAGCCCGCCTTGAAAAACGAGATTATAGAGCCCTGCGGTGACAAAGGTGGAGTATAGGGTTGTCGGGGAGCCGGTCAGCGTTCCGGTGAGCTGCTTGGTCGTGACGATGCTTGCTGTCGCAGTCCCTAGTCTGCTGTTACTAGGCGTAGGGGTGGTCCCTCCTGTGATCGTGCCGCCTGAATAGAGGATCAGGCTGGCGCTTGCTGATGATCCGCCTGAGATCTGATTAATGCTGACAGTCTTGCCGCTTCCTGACGGATTCGTGATCTGCAGGAGCAGGTTGGCGCTGCCGCCAACACTTACATTGCCAGTCGGCAGCCAGAATGAAATGCCCGCCGCCGCTGCAGCAGCAGATGCATCTTCTTCCACTGCAGGACTGGTATACGTGTTGGTTTGCAAGGAATAAATCGGCATGGAGACCGTATTGAACACCTTGTTATTTGGCATAGGACATCCCTTCTTTCTTTTTATGAAGTCGGAGTGCCAGAGCATATGATCGCTTCCTGCATCTTATGAGCCAAGCTGTGCAATGGTGTGGAGGGGTGCACAAGGGCAGCATGTTTTGATGAAATAAGATTATTCTCCTTATAGGCTGTAAAAAGAGAACAGGAGATCCTTTAAATATTGTGATTTATTGCACATATTCTGGCTGTCTTGTTCGTTACAATAGGATTGCGTACTAAAATAGTTAAGATTTTAGTTATTTAAGTTCAAACATAGATAATCTAGTGATCCTATAGGGGAGGGTTATGGAGATGGAAGGATACTTGAAGCCAAAGCAAATTGCGGAAGCGACGGTTGAGAACGGCGTGGTAAAAGCACGCAATCCGCTCATGACGACGGCGGTGCTGGGCTTTTTGGCGGGGGCCTTTATCGCGCTTGGGTATTTGTTGTATATTCGGGTGATTGCATCTGCTCCTGCAGAATGGGGCAGCTTTACAAGCTTTGTTGGAGCTTCATTGTTCCCTGTCGGCCTGATTCTGGTGCTGCTTGCGGGTGGAGAGCTCCTTACGGGCAATATGATGGCGGTGCCTCTAGCATGGATGAAAGGACGCATCTCCTCGATTGAGGTGATGAAGAACCTGATAATTGTCACCTTGACGAACTTCCTCGGCGCTTTATTTGTCGCTTATTTCTTCGGGCATGTGGTTGGTTTGACAGCAAGCGGTGTCTTCTTGGAAAAAACGATTGATGTAGCAGCCCATAAGCTCCATGATTCCTTTTTACAAGCCTTTATCTCAGGCATCGGCTGCAACTGGCTGGTTGCTCTAGCGGTATGGCTCAGCTACGGCTCTAAGAGCTTCAGCGGCAAGATACTAGGCATCTGGTTTCCAACAATGGCGTTTGTGGCCATTGGTTTTCAGCACGTTGTCGCCAATATGTTTGTGATTCCTGCGGCGATTTTCGAAGGCCATTTTTCATGGGGAGAATACCTAACGAACTTTGTCCCGGTATGGCTTGGCAACCTGACGGGTGGTGTTGTATTTGTGGCAGGGGCTTATTTCCTGGCTTACTTGAAAAAGTATGAGCCGACAACAGCCGCAGAGGAGAAAGCGGCAGGGTCAGGCAAAGTTAAAACGAATATCGGTTAGCAAGCTCTGCAACCTAAGAAAGGACGGGTCTAGGAAGACTCGTCCTTTTTCGCATACTTATGCAAGGGCGTACGCTGCTTGTAATGCTTGTCCGTTTTTGCAATAGAAATGTATGTGCCCGCAAGAAAAAGGCTCTGCATGCTGCCATGCAGAGCCACCTATTCTTTCAGTTAGAGCTGCTGCATAGCTTGTTTGTCAACACGCACTCTGCGAATAAAGAAGGCCGTCATAAGCCCGATAATCGCAATTGCCATGCCAAACAAGAAGGAGTGCTGCGCACCAAATGTAAATGCTTTAATCGCTTCTAGCGGGTCCAGCGGATTAACAGAAGTACGCATATAATCCGTCATTCCGTTCGAAAGAATGCTGACCGCTACTGCGGTGCCGACTGCCCCTGCAACCTGTTGGAGCGTATTCATCACAGCGGTGCCGTCCGGATACAGCTCGCTTGGCAGTTGGTTCAAGCCGTTCGTTTGGGCAGGCATCATAATCATGGAGATGCCGATGAACAAGCTCGAATGAAGCACGATGAGCAAGGCGAGCGATGAAGCCGTGGTCACGCCTGAGAAGAACCACAGTACAACAGCAGCGATGATGAGTCCTGGAATGACGAGCCACTTCGGTCCATATTTATCGAACAGGGAGCCCATAATCGGGGACATCAAGCCGTTCAGAACACCGCCCGGAAGCAGCACCAGTCCTGCTTCTAGCGGAGTGAGCCCTCGGCCATTCTGCAAATACAGCGGCAGAATAAGCATGGTAGACAGGATAATCATCATGCACAGCAGAATCATCACTAGACCGACCACAAACATCGGGTATTTAAACACGCTTAAGTTCATCATTGGCTTCTTCATGCTTAATTGTCGAAGCACGAATAAGAACAGCGCTGCCGCTCCGATCACAAGTGAGAACACAACAATGGAGCTTCCCCAGTCCGTGTGTTCCTCCCCGGCTTTACTAAAGCCAAATACCAGACCGCCAAAGCCGATGGTTGAGAGGATGATGGAATATACATCGATAGGCGGTTTCGTGATTACAGATACATTTTTCATAAACAGTATACCGAAGACTAAGCCAAAAACTAAGCAGGGCAGCGAGATCCAGAAGATCCAGTGCCACGACAAATGTTCAATCAGCAGTCCGGCCAAGGTCGGCCCGATCGCAGGGGCAAACATCATGACAAGGCCGATGACGCCCATCGCCGCGCCGCGCTTTTCAGGCGGGAAAATAATCAGGATCGTATTGAACATGAGCGGAATCATGAGCCCTGTGCCGATTGCTTGCAGCACACGTGCGACCATCAGCACCTCGAAGCTTCCTGCTAGAGCCGCAGTTAGAGTCCCTAAGATGGAAAAGGCAAGCGAGGCGACAAACAGCTGGCGTGTCGTAAACCATTGTAAAATAAGTCCGGATATCGGAACCAATATGCCCAAGGTGAGCAGAAAGCCTGTCGTCAGCCATTGGGCGGTTGCTGGGGTAATCTGAAGCACAACGAGCAGATCGCTGATGGCGATATTAAGCGCCGTCTCGCTGAACATGCCGATAAACCCGCTGATCAAGAGAGAAATCAAAATAGGCAGAGGTTTATACTTCGGTCCCTCATCTAAGGGGTGGGTATGGCTTGCATTCACTGTCCCTTCCACTTCTCCATCCTCCATTTGGTTTTATTGGCATTTCCTTTACGTAGTATAGCGTGCTGACTTTTTTATAGAACCATATCATGCCATAAAATGTCAAACCTTCACTTTTGTTTTTGTAAAAGCGTTTGCCTCTTGATCCTAACGTAACGTGATGGTTTATCTTTGAGGACATAGGAGGTGGAGGAAGTGAATGTGCATATTGTGAACACATGCAATGATTATGAAGCTTTATTTGCTTTGGCTGATACGGATGAAAAAAGGGAAAACTTTTTTCGATACACGATGATGCGTCCGTTTGAGTCTATGTGGAGCACCATTCAAGTCCCGATGACAGCTGCTAAACCAGGTGGATATGACGTGGTGATGGCTGCCAGCATGTTAGGATACCTGGATCTTCGATCAACAAACATTGGTATGGCAGGCATAGAGAGATTAAAGGAAATTGATATTCATCAGGTAGCAGAGCGAACGCTCCATCATTGCATCGCGTGCATGGGACAAGCAGGCCTTGAGGTGAAGGCAGACCGCTTGGTGTTTGGCGCCTTTCTGGCAGATCCCGTGAAGCTAGCCTATACGAATGGTTATTCAGGCTTCGGGGGGATACCCGGATACATCCAGCTCATTATTTATCCAAATGAGAACAATATTCCGAGAATTCCATCTATTATTGCTCACGAATTTCATCATAATATCCGTTTTTCATATTTTGATTGGGATCACGGCAATGTATCGCTTGGAGAGTACATGGTTATTGAAGGACTTGCGGACTCTTTTGCAAGCGCCCTCTACGGTGAGGAAATGTCAGGCCCTTGGATTGCCTCGTTTGATGAAGAAGAGCTGTCGTACTCGATTGAGGTTATCCGCCAAGCGTTGAATGTCAGAGGGTTCGCTGAGGTATGCAGCTATATGTATGGAGATGAGGTCGCAAAGGAACAGGGGTATCATCCTGTAGGCTTGTCATTTGGTGCGGGCTATGCCGTTGGCTATCATCTCGTGCAGGCCTTCTTGAAAAAGACGGGAGCCTCGATATACGATGCAACACGTTTGACAGCAGCGGAAATCATCGCAGGCAGCCCATTATCTTAGATTACAAAGAGCACACCTCCTATCGTGATGGATGGGTGTGCTTTTTACATGGAAATGACCAAAATGATGCCTGCATATGTAAAATATTATCGTCTCACGTGAACGATAATCCTACATTTGTGAACTATTATGCACAAAGAAAAGAGGCGAATGTGATAAACTAAGGTTATCCATTTAACGTAAGCGCTTTACTTCTAAGGAGGGACCAACATGAAGATTCATTTTCAAGGTGATATAGATGGCTTGTTGTCTGGGCTTCACGAGCTGCAGGGACAGCTTGGAATTGAGATTGACCTCAGCGGTGTGTCAGTGACTGTCGAGCAGGCAGCAGGAGATATTCAAGTAACGTGGCAGGAGGGGCGGGGTGCCATCCGCTATGAGGAACCGATCCATTTCTTCCGTGCACTAGGCCTGTTGCTGGAGCAGATTCGTGAAGACAAAGAAGGAACGATAACGGAGACGCCTCAATTCAGCTATAACGGAACGATGATTGATGCTTCGCGCAATGCAGTGCCGAATATGAGCCTTGTGAAGCAGATGCTTCGTGCGATGGCGCTCATGGGCTTGAATGGCTTCATGCTGTATACCGAAGATACGTATGAGATCAAGGAACGGCCTTATTTTGGATATATGAGAGGGCGTTATACCCAAGAGGAACTGCGCGAGATTGATGATTATGCGCAGCAATTCGGCATTGAGGTCGTAGCCTGCATTCAGACGCTTGGACATCTGGCGCATGCGCTGAAGTGGGACCCGATGATGGAGCTTCGCGATGCGGAAGACATCCTGCTCGTAGGCTATGAAGATACGTATGTATTGATTGAGCAGATGGTAAAAGTAGCAGCTGAATCGCTTCGTACGAAGCGCATTCATATCGGGATGGATGAAGCCTTCGCTTTGGGTCTTGGCCGATATCTGATCAAAAATGGATTCCGTCATCGCTTTGACATCATGAACGAGCATCTTGGCCGTGTGCTGGAAATTACGGATCGCTACGGCATGAAGCCGATGATGTGGAGTGATATGTACTTCCATCTCCTGAAGGAGGGCACAGACGGTCAAGAGATCGAAGGAGACGGCATCTCAGCGGATGCGGTTGCCCAGATTCCAAAGGGCGTCGACTTTGTGTATTGGGATTATTATGCAACGGAGCAGCGTTCGTATGAGATCAATATTGAGCGCCATCAGAAGCTCGGTTCTGATCCGATCTTTGCTGGCGGCGTATGGATATGGGGAATCATGAGCCCGAACTACGGCAAGACGTGGCACAATACGAACCCCGCTCTTATGGCCTGCAAGAAGCATGGCCTTCGTGAAGTATTTGCAACGGCATGGGGAGATAACGGCCAAGAGACGAATCATCTGACGATGCTTCCTGGCCTGCAGCTGTTTGCTGAGCATGGCTATACGGCGGGTGAGGTGGATCAGGAGCGGATCAAGGCACGCTTTGCGACTTGTACAGGACAATCGTTCGATGATTATTGGGAGCTCACTTATATGGATGAGACGCCTGGCGTAACGAAGGACAACATGCACAGCTCCAACTCCTCGAAGTTCCTGCTCTGGCAGGATACGATGATCGGCTTGTACGACAAGCATGTGGAGGGGAAGCTTGGCGAGCAGCTCGCTGAACACTATGCCAAGATGGCGGTGCGTTTGCAGGATGCTTATGAGCAGGCGACGGGCGATCACAGGCTAATATTCGACTTGTATGTGAAGCTGTCCGCTGTGCTGGCGAAGAAAACGACGCTTGGCCTCCAAGTGACACAGGCATATCAGTCGAAGGACAAAGAGGCGATGGAGGAGTTGGCGACAACCCTAATTCCTCATGTGCGGGAGCTTGTGGACAGAGCGCGCAAGGCGCATCGCAAGCTCTGGATGACGACAAACAAGCCATTCGGCTGGGAAGTGATGGACATTCGCTATGGCGGTGTGCTTGCCCGCCTGCAGTCGGCTGAAGATCGCTTAACGGACTGGGTGGAAGGACAAATTGAGCGCATGGAAGAGCTTGAAGCAGAGCGCCTGCCGTTCCTATTCCAATCGCCGCCTGAGACTGATGTTGTCGGCCAAGGCCACTTCTATCATCGCATCGTAACGGCTTCTGGCCTGTCGCTGATCTAACGACTTCTGTAATAAAGGCCATCATTTGCTATGGGATCAGTTCCATGCGCAGGTGATGGTCTTTTTCTATACAGACGTATGAATCTGCTGCGAAAGGCTGCGGAGACCAACATTGAACGCTGAATAGGCAATAGTTAGCATTAATACGATGGTACAGCGACATATGTACACCCTGTGTTGGCATGGGTTATATGGGATCCTTACATATACCGTGATATCAGCGTAACGTTGATCGAATGGCTTGGGTGGTTCTCCCCTTTCCATGTCAGGTATGAGTACCTATAATTAAGGGTACATCAATAGTGGATCGAGTTTGTTGAACGGAACGATGGTTAATGAGGGGGAATCACAATGGAACTTCGTAAACTTAGGCTGAATGAATCCTCCAGCACCTATAGCGAGGAACGCGATGAAGTAGAGCGCGATTATGCAAGGCTTATTCAATCACCCGCCTTCCGCAGGCTTCAAGGAAAGTCACAGGTGTTCGGAGCGGGCTCGGGGGACTATTATCGTACTCGCCTGACGCACTCGATAGAGGTATCACAGATCGCAAGAGAAGTAGCAAGAAAGCTTTCCAAGCAGTATCCTTTCCTCATGAAGGCTGAGCATCCTGGTCTTATGATGGAGGCAGCAGTTGTAGAGTGTGCTGCGTTGGCTCATGACTTGGGCCACCCGCCATTTGGCCACCGAGGGGAAGAAGTGCTGAATCGTCTTCTCAGCGAGCAGTATGGCCTGCAATACGAGGGGAATGCGCAGAACTTCCGCATCCTGATGTTTTTGGAGAAGCGCGCAGAGAGCGGCAATGGCTTGGATCTAACCGCAGCAGTTCTGCTTGCGATTAATAAATATCCTTTTAATCTCGAAGAGCCGGGGCGCTTAAAGGGCGTATATGCTTCTGAGTGGGGAGCGATTGAAGAGCTTCGTGAGAAGTGGGGGATGCCGAAGGAGGCTCCAACGCTGGAAGCGCAGCTTATGGATTTATGCGACGATATCGCTTATTCGACCCATGATATTGAAGACGGCATTCGGGCAGGCAAGATTCAGATGAATCCAACCTTCTTTGAAGATCCCCGCTTAATTGATCATGTGGTGCAGGAGATCGTATGCGATGACGGCAACTCCGCGCTTCATTGGGATCGGATTGACATCCGCGCCAAAGTCATAAAGGTGTTCGAGCAGTACCTTGAGCAGTGGGAAGAAGTATATCGGGCCAGCGCCCAAGAGGCCTCTCGCGCTAGAAGAGAGATGAAGGCAAGGTCCGTCAGCCTGTTTGCAATGCAAATCGGCATCATGGATGATCCGGCAACGGGGTGGAAGAAGGTGACCTTCGTTCGTGATGGCAAGCAGGACATTGAGCTCCTTCGCACGATGGAGGTACTGAAGAAGCTGGCTTGGGTCACGCTGATCAAGGATTTTCGCGTGCAGCGCCTGCAGATGCGAAGCGAGATAATGATTGAGCGGCTGTGGGACAGCTTTATTCAGCCTGAGTACGGCAAGCTGATTATACCTCCGGATTGGATGGAGAATTATGAGCATCATAAGCGTCATTGGAGCTGGGCAAGATTCGTTGCGGATTACATCTCCGGCATGACGGATGCTTATGCTGAGAAGGTGTATGGAGAGCTGTATGGAAGCCAGTCGGGCTCGATTTATGGAATGGATTAGGGGATGTTGAAACATGCATGAGTTTGAGAGAGTATTCGGTTGAAATGACGATGCAAACGAACAAAGCGGAACGTAGAAGAGGTGCCTTCTCGTTCCGCTTTTCTAATAAGGGAGCTTCTCTTGCTTGCTCTTAAAGGTCTGCGTTGATCTGCTTGCCCGCAGGAAGGTCCTCAAGCTCAAGCTGCTCTTCATCTTGCGTGAATCGCTTCTCCAGCCATTTGCTGAGCCACAGCGAAGCTGCTATGAGCAGCACAACGTAGACAAGCTCAATAGGTCGCTCTACGAAGCGGGTCAGATCATATCCTATATAAGATACTATCAGGACCATCAGCGCTTTGCCCATGCCTGCTGCTATGAAGAAAGAGCGTACCGACATCTGCACGGCACCAGCCGCCATATTGACCATGACAAAGGGGCCAACGGGGAGGATGCTGAGCAAAAAGACAAAGCTGAACGCATTGCGCCGCGCCCAAGTGAGGCTGCGCTTTACTTTGGGACGGTTGGACCAGCGCTTCACATAAGCGGAGCTGGCCAGCTTGCGTATGGCAAGGAAAGTCAGCATGCAGCCGCTGATGAGCCCGATCCAAGAGTATAAGCATCCCAACCAAAAGCCATATACGGCAGCGTTGCCGCCAACCAGTACAAGCGTAGGCAGTGGTGGGACAAATGATTTCATAAAGGTTAACAGGATGCCGGGCAAGGGACCGAGTGAACGGTACTGCTCCAGCAGGTCCAGCCATCTGCCATCCGTGATAAGGGAAATCAGTTCCGTTAGGTTCAAGGCACTATTCCATCCTTTTGTTCGATGTTGATGATGCCACTTAAGTATACAATAGCTTGTAAGCTAGCGTAAATGAAAATGGCTCTCAAGGATCAGGAGGTTATTGGCACTTCACAGCCTTGCCATATTTTGTGCGACATAGCGGTGGATTAGGTATCATGGTCTAATCATCATCATCAAGTCATCACCATGGTCCCCGATCATAGTCTACAATCTGCAAAGGGCTAACAGTCTGATTTTTTTTGAGTATATAAAAAAGCCCACAGGCACATGCCTCTCTTGAAAAGCAGAGCTAGCAGGCTGCGGGCGGTGCTTACGATCCTTACTCAGCGAACTGATAATGTTCGTTGGTCAGATCAAAATATTTTTGAATGCCAGAGCTTGTGTATACTTTATGGTCCGTCGTAATGAAGATGGCTTCTGCTTCAGGCTTCGTCTCGATAAACCGGAGTCCCTCCTCCAGTCCCAAGGAGAAGAGGGAGGTGGACAAAGCATCGGCATCGGTTGATTTCTCTGTAACGATCGTTACACTGTTCAGTTTATTCTCAACAGGGTACCCCGTTTTTGGATCGAGAATATGATGATAATGCTTGCCGTTCTCGACAAAGTATCGCTCATATACGCCGGACGTTACGATCGTTCTATCCTTGACCTTGGCTTGTCCGATCTGATTGCCCCGGGTCTCATCAGGATCCTGCACGCCAATGGTCCAGTCCAGACCGCCTGGCTTCTCGCCAACGGCAAAAATATTGCCGCCAAGGTCGATGATGGCGCTGGTATAGCCCTGATCACGAATATACTTGGCGATGACGTCCGCCGCATATCCTTTGCCTATGCTGCCTAAGTCAACGACCATGCCGGGCTGCTCCAGCTCAACGGTCAGATTCTCCTTGTCGAGCTTCACCTTTTTATAATCAACCAGCTTCAGCTTCTCATCAATGTCCGCTTGCTTCGGAACCTTGGCATTCTCATGTCCGATATTCCATAGATCAACGAGCGGGCCGATCGTAGGCTCGAAGCGTCCGTTAGTCTTCTCGGCATAATCAAGCGCGGTTTCAATAACCTGAAACACTTCTTCCGATACTTTAAATGGGCCTTTGCCGGCATGCTGGTTCAGATTGTACAGCTCGCTGCCTTCTTTGGTGCGGCTCATTTGGTTATCGATCGTTTCCATCAAGCCTTTAATCTGCTCAAAGTCTTGGTCTGATGCTTTAGCGTCGTATATTTTTACCGTGACAATAGTATCAAAAATGAAATAAGACTGCTGCTTGATATTAGATGGTTTGGACGCAGTATCTTTTGTTTCTGATTTGTTCGCGCATCCGCTGAATAGAAGCACTATGGAAATTGCCACAATAAGAGCAGTGCTGACTCGCGGTATCGAATGCTTGCGTGGATGCTTCATAGCTGTTCCTCCGTAAAAAATAGATATCATTTCCCTTATTATTGCTACAAGCATATAATTATATCAGCCTTCTGATCAAGATGGAAAGGAAACGAATCATGTTTGAGTCATAATTGTAAGGAAATGGGTACATTGTTCACGGTAATGACACGTTAACTTCGCTGCTATGATTGAACCAATGTTCACAAAGTTGTATAATGGCAAAGGCAATAGTTAAAAAGTTTCCTATTTATTTTTAATGCAAGGAGTCAAACCCTATGAAGCGTGGAGATATCATCCTGATTGGCGTCGTAATTGTCGCTGCACTAGCGTTTATGGTTCCGAAATGGCTGTTCCAAAATTCAAGTGAAAATTTGCACAATGGTGAAAACCTCGTCGCTGTAATTACCGTCAATGGCGAGCATTACAAGTCTGTGGAGCTGACGGATAAAGAGCAGGAGATCAAGATTACGACAGCTGACGGTCATTATAACCTGCTGAAGGTGCATGATCATGGCATTGAGATGATTGATGCGGATTGCCCTGACAAAGTATGTTTAACCTTTGGCTTTGTGAATCGGAATGGAGATACGATCGTATGCCTGCCGCACCGGGTATTAGTCGAGATTGTAAGCCCTACCGGAGAGGAGGGCGATCTTGATGCCGTCGTCGGATAATCTAACGGATTCCTCCCTTCGCCTCAAGAAGACAGTCATTATTGCGATATTTAGCGCGGTTGCTGTTGTGCTGGGCATAATTGAATCGTTTATTCCATTGCCCTTTGCTGTGCCTGGAGCGAAGCTTGGCCTTGCCAATGTTATGGTGCTCACCTGCCTTTACTTTTTACGCGGCCGTGATGCCTTTGCTTTAATTATTCTCAAGACCGTGATTACCTCCTTGATTCTAGGGACTTTCTCGGCTTTTCTGTTCAGCTTCTTAGGTGCTGTATTCAGTTTTGTGGTGATGTATGGGTTAATGAAGATTGGTCGGGGCAGAATAAGCCTCATTGGGATCAGTGTTGTCGGTGGTGTAGCGCATAACGCTGGACAGCTCACGGCAGCGGTGATGGTATTTAAGACAAGCAAGATCTTTTATTATCTTCCGCCGCTTATGCTTTTAGGTGTGGTTACCGGTGTGTTTATCGGCATCGCGGTCAAATATGTGGTTCAAGCCTTGTCCAAGCAGTCTTTGTTCGAGCCCTTTGTGCCAGAAACGTATTAATTGACTCGTCTTTCATATATAATCAACCTTGGGGAAACGCCAATCGTTCTTTGGGACGCTTCGGGCGTTTCTGCTTGTTTATGCTGATGTTTTAGTTGATCATTCGTCTTGAGGGGGATTCCTTATGATTCGGATGGAACAGATCGCCTTTCATTATCCGAAGCGAGAGGCATTGTTCGAGAATCTATCTTTACATATCGAAAAAGGACAGTGGGTATCGATCGTAGGTCCGAATGGCGCAGGGAAATCCACGCTGGCAAAGCTGATAAACGGCCTCTTGTCTCCTGCGGCTGGGCAGATTCAGGTGGATGGCCTCCCGGTAACAAGAGAGCATGTCGATGAGGTGAGAAAGAAGGTCGGCTACTTGTTTCAGAATCCGGATAATCAGTTCATTGCCACGACCGTGAGGGATGATATCGCATTTGGACTAGAGAATCGTGCGATTCCTAGGGAAGAGATGCTGGATCGCATTCAAGAGGTCGCAGTGGAGCTTCAGATTGCGGACTGGCTTGACCGGCATCCGGCCTCACTGTCTGGAGGACAGAAGCAGCGGGTGGCGATTGCTGGCTTGCTGGTGCTTCAGCCTGACATCATGATCTGGGACGAGGCGACCTCCATGCTTGATGAGCGCTCGAAGCAGGCAATGATGGAGCAGCTGAAGGAGCTTCATCAGAACCGGAATATGACGATTCTGTCCGTTACCCATGATGCTGAGGAGATTCTAGCCTCAGAGCGAGCTATTGTGATTAAGAATGGCCAAGTGGCTGCCGATATGACGCCGCTTGAGCTGTTCGAGCAGGAGGAGCTAGCGTATGAATGCAAGCTGATGCCTCCTTTCGCGCTGGCATTATCCATGGCCATGAAGAAGAAGGGCTGCCGCATTGCGCCTGTGCAGGACGAGAGAGAGTTGGTGAACGCGATATGGCCATCGTAACGTGCAGACAGCTGGGCTATCGGTATCGTGATGAGGATAGCAGCAGAGCCTTTGCGCTTCATGGGGTGAACCTGGAGCTTGAGCAGGGCTTGTTCTATGCGGTGCTTGGCTCAACAGGATCAGGCAAATCAACGCTGCTTCAGCACTTCAACGGCATTTACCAGCCTTCGGAAGGGGAAATACAGGTATTGGACGTGACCTTCCAAGCTGGACAGAAGAAAAAGGGGCTGAAGGAGCTGCGAAGCAGAGTGGGGCTTGTCTTTCAATTCCCGGAGCAGCAGCTGTTCGAGGAAACGGTGGAGAAGGATCTGATGTTTGGTCCAATCCAATTCGGCAAGAGCAAGGAAGCCGCGCGCGAGGCTGCCAGCAAGGCATTGGCCGAAGTTGGCTTGTCACGGGAGCTTCTAGAGCGCAGCCCCTTTGAGCTGTCAGGCGGACAGATTCGCAAGGTAGCGATTGCGACCGTACTGGCGTCAGAGCCGGAGCTGATCGTGCTCGATGAGCCGACGGCGACGCTTGATCCCGTAAGCCGCCATGAGCTGATCGAATTATTGCAAGAGCTGCGGCGCAAGGAGGGGCGGACGGTTGTAATGGTCACCCATCGCTTGGACGAAGTATTTTGCGCGGCAGACCGCTTTGTTCTGATGAAGGAGGGGACCATCACCTTCACAGGTACGCGGCAAGAGCTGCTGGAGTCGCCCGAGCGATTGGCTGAAGCAGGTATTGTGGAGCCGCAGATGATGACCTTGGCTCTAGAAGCGAGCAGAAGAACAGGGCTGCCCGTTGCAGAGATGCCTTGTGAGCTTGATGACTGGGCGGAGTGGCTGATGAATCACAGCGGATTGGCAAGCGGACAGAGCGGACAGCCTGCTCATGCATCTGATCCTGATGATGACAACAGGACAGCGCTTGGCCAGCCCGCAGCGCATGAACCTATCGCGGAAGAAGAACAGGCTGGCGAGCTGAGGCCTGCAGGAACAGGTGAGGAGGGGTGAGCATGCAGACACGAATGATCATGGGACGCTATGTTGAAGGCGATTCATGGATTCATCGGCTTGATCCGCGAGCGAAGCTTGGCGCGATGGTGCTGTTCTTGGTCGCCGTCATCTTGGCCTCGCGTGGACTTGAATTAAGCATCTTGACTGCATTTGCTGTCGTGGTGCTGCTCTCCTCCCGTATTCCATTTACGCGATATATTCGTGCAGCGAAGCCGTTATGGCCGCTGATGGCGTTCATGTTTATTTTCTATACATTATTCGAGCACGGTGGAGACATATGGCTTCAATGGGGAAGCTTTCGCATTACGAGCGAAGGGGTTCTGCTCGGCTTGTTCGCGGCCTGGCGCATGTTTCTCTTGATCTCCTTCACTTCAATCCTAACCTTCACGACGACGCCGATCGCGCTTAATTTGGGCTTGGAGTCTGCACTGAAGCCGCTGTCCATCGTAGGCGTGTCCGCGCAGTCTTGGACGATGATGATCACGATCTCGCTGCGCTTCATCCCTACAATCTTTCAGGAGGCGGAGAAGCTTCTGAAGGCACAGGCTTCACGCGGTGCCGATTATCAGGACTTGAAGCTGATGGATAAGGCGAAGATGGTGCTCACGCTAATGGTTCCCGTAACCGTCGGCGCCTTTCGCCGGGCAGAGGAGCTTGTGATGGCGATGGAGGCAAGAGGCTATGTGCTTGATGCACCTCGCACCTCGCTTCGCACTTTGACGTGGAGAGCGGCGGATACGCTGTTCCTATTGCTCTTTGTCATTATGCTGTCTGTGATGATTGTCCTTTAGATGTTCGCCCAATTTGTTAAAATTAATGCTATTGGACTCGCCTGCGTATTAGGATATCCTGCCAAGATATCTGCATACGAGGAGAGTTCAAACATTTTGTGAATATGATCACAAATATTGTGAAATATGTTACAATTGAATATATTAATTTTTAACGGAGTAGGGGGAACGGACTGTGGCTCGATATTTTAATGGAAAAGAAGTGGAACTGCTTGCGCCGGCCGGTACGTTCGACATTTTTAAAGAAGTCATTGACGCCAATTGCGATGCGGTGTACTTTGGAGGCCCATCGCTGAACATGCGCATGATGCGCAAAGGCTATAACTTAAGCTATGAGGAAGTCAAGGAAGCGGTCCAAATGGCTCATGACAGAGGCAAGCGTGCCTATATTACAGTGAACAACTTGCTGAATGAAGAGGACTTGGAGGAAGCCAAGCGTTACTTCGCCTTCTTAAACGAGGTTGGCCCTGATGCGATTATCGCGCAGGATCTCGCTGTATTCCCATTGATTCAAGAGATGAATTATAAGAATATCCCGGTTCATTCCTCAGTCATGATGAACGTGCACAATCTAGAGATGATTGAGGCCGTGAAGGCAATGGGAGTAACCCGTGTCGTCGCTTCCCGAGAGATGGATCTGAAGACAGCTGAGATTCTGCAGGCGAAGAGCGGCATGGAGTTTGAGTATTTTGTTCATGGTGATATGTGTACGGTGCACGGAGCCAACTGCCTGTACAGCTCGATGCTGTTTGGGAACAGCGCGAACCGCGGCCGCTGCATGAAGCCGTGCCGCTGGGATTATCGTGTGAAGAAGGATGGCAACGTCTATCCAACCGAATATCCGCTCGCTGCTAAGGACATGAATATGTACGAGCATATCCCGGAATTGATTAAGTCAGGCATCACCTCCTTCAAAATCGAAGGCAGAATGAGAGATACCGAATTCCTGCTCATGGTTGTGAATGCCTACGGCGAGGCCATTGATCGTTATCTTGCAGATCCGCTCAGCTATAATCGAGAGGAAGGCAGCGATACCCTGTATGAGAATCGCAAGCGTGATTTTACAACCGCTTATGCATTTGGCAAGCCTGGGCTTGATTTCATCAATCGCCGTTATGAAGGAACAGGCAAATTCTACAGCACAGGCAAGGTGTTCAGTACACCCACGGCTGAGCGCGAGCTGAAGGAAGAGCGTGTCCTGCAGGTGAAGGAATCGCTTCAGCAAGCGAAGCGTAAGGAGCCAGCAGCATCAGTGCCTGAGATTACAGTGCATGTCAATAATATAGAACAGGCGCGAGCGGCTCTTGAAGAAGGCGCAAGCACGATCTACCTGACGGGTGACGTATTCCAGCCGGATCGTCCATTTGGCCGACAAGATATTGAGATGCTGACGTCTGAAAAAGGCAAGGCCAACATTATTCTTGGCATGCCTCGAATGATGAATGAGCTGCACATGGAGCAGTATCATCACTTCTTGACAGAGGGCAAGAAGCATCATAACTATGGGCTTGACGGCTTGCTGGTATCGAATATCGGAGCTATGCATAAGTTCCGCCCATTCGATCTGCCGATGATCGCTGATTTCAATCTGAATATTTATAATCATCTCTCCGCTTCTTTCTATAAAAACCATTTTGGCATCAGCCGCATGCTTCCGTCGCTTGAGCTTCCGCTTCAAGATCTGACGAAGCTGCTTCAGCATTCAGAGCTTCCCGTGGAGATGATCGTACATGGGTCGCCAATCGTTATGTATCTGGAGCATGATCTGTATGCGAATGCGAGAGAACTGGAGCCGATTGCGAAGGAAGACAATCAGTATGTCGACAATCGCCACCTTGTGCTGCTGACAGACAAGGGCGAGAACCCGGTGTACCGCGATGCGACAGGACGCAATCACTTGGCGCTTGCCAAGGAGCTGTGCTTCATGCCGTTCCTGAAGGAGCTTCATGCTGCGGGTGTCAACCACTTCCGTATTGAAGGAAAAACCTATGCGACAGAAGAGCTTCGCATGATCGTTCGCTTGTACCGTCAGGCTGCGGAGAACTTGGAACAGTGTGACAAGTTGTTTGAAGACATGAAGCCGCTCTATGCCGGATATACCCTTGGCGCGCTTCAGTTCGGCCATGCCCTTCAGCTTGAGCTGACACAGGTTTAGGAAAGAACACGCGATTCGATTCATTAGATTTGTTATGATAAAAGAAGGTTAGCAGCATGAAGCAATGTTGGATGTTAGCTGCTTCATCTCTACTTGCTGCTTGAATCGAGGTTAGGTTCTCATACTGCATAGCTCGTACCCATCAACTATGGCGTCGACAGCTTAGATAGAGCATTCAAGGAAACAGAGCGGCAGGCTTATTCATCTGCCGCTTTTTCACGGGCGTGACATAGATGTTGCGAGTGGAGAAAAGACAGATACCATGAAGAGGTGAATCATGATGACCGATAATAACAAGGCGTACATTGGACCAGAAGCCATTGTGGCAAAGCGCAAGCAATATGGCTATCCCTGCACGGCAAACTTCTATAAGAACCCGCCTCAAATTGTAGGCGGCAAGATGCATAAGCTGTACGATCATGAAGGAAAGTCGTATGTCGACTTCTTCACCGGCGTATCGGTGGTGGCCTGCGGCCACTGCAATGAAGCTATTACATCGAAGACGATTGAACAGCTGCAGCAGCTTCAGCATACGTCCACCATTTATTTGACGCAGCCGATGGTGGAACTGGCTGAGCGTCTCGCGAACGGCATTCTCCCAGGGAAGCTGAAGCGCACGTTCTTCGTCAACAGCGGCTCGGAGGCTAATGAAGGAGCGCTGCTCGTCGCTCGCATGCATACGAAGCGCCGCAACTTCTTGGCGCTGGAATACGGCCTTCATGGCCGGACCTTCTTGACGATGAATGTCACGGGCATTCCGATGTGGCGTACGGATGATTACTTGGATTCAGATGTTGCCACATTCATCCCGCGTCCGTATGATCCAGCGCTCGATCTAGAATCAGCAGCGCGCCGCTCGCTTGATGCTCTTGCAGCTGTGCTGGCTGAGAAGGGAGACACGTTCGCAGCGATGATCGTCGAACCGATTCAAGGCAATGGCGGAATGATTGTGCCGCCGGATTGGTACTTCCGTGAGCTGAAGGCCATGCTTGAGGCGCATGGCATCCTGCTGATCGCAGACGAGATTCAGACCGGCTATGGCCGCACAGGGCGTATGTTTGGCATCGAGCATTATGGCATTGTGCCGGATATCCTGACGATGGCGAAGGCGCTTGGCAACGGCGTTCCAATCGGGGCCTTCTCGACCACCGATGAGATTGCGGCGAGCTTGAACCGTCCATCGGCTTCTACCTTTGGTGGCAACCCCGTGTCCGCAGCCACAGCGCTTGCGGTGCTGGATTATATTGAGCAGGAAGGCTTGGTGGAGCGTTCTGCGCAGATGGGTGGCAAGCTGATAGCAGGACTCAAGGCGCTTCAAGCGAAATACCCAGTTATCGTGGATGTGCGCGGCAAAGGCTTCATGGCCGGTGCACAGATTCAAGGCGCGAGCGATCAGGAGAGCGCCGAATGGACGGATGTCATCCTGGAGAACATGAAGGATAGAGGTTATATTATTGGTAAAAATGGCGTCAGCCGCAATGTGCTTGCCTTCCAGCCTGCGATGATTACGCCATGGGAAGATATTGAAGCGATGCTGAACGCCTTGGATGAGGTACTTAGCACGTTATCACATCGTGAATAGATGAGGTCGGATTCCGTATGCAAATGATCAACAAAGTCGTTCACAAAACAAAAATGTTCGGAGAACTGGTCATGTTCTCTCATACGCTGTTCTCGTTGCCCTTCGCGATCATCTCGATGATCTGGGCAGCGGGCGGCATCCCGTCGGCCCGCGTCATGCTGTGGTCCTTAATTGCGCTGGTCGCAGCACGCAATGGCGCGAATGCTTTCAACCGCATTGCGGACCTGAAGTTCGATGCTGCCAATCCGCGTACGGCGCACCGTCATATGCCAAGAAAGGTGCTGCTGCCGCGAGAGGTGTACGTATTTGTCATCGTCAACTTCGCGATCTTCATTCTGGCAGCAGGCATGCTGAACCCGCTATGCCTATGGCTGTCGCCTGTCGCCATCGTTCTTATATGCTCTTATTCGTATACGAAGCGCTTCACATGGCTGTGCCACTTGTATCTCGGCTTCACGATTGCCTCAGCGCCAATCGGGGCCTGGTTCGCCGTAACCGGGCAGTTCGCGTTCACCCCGTTCATCATCGGGACGATTGTCATGCTGTGGATTGCCGGCTTTGACATCATCTACGCGACGCAGGATATCGAATTCGATCGCAGCACAGGCTTATGGAGCGTACCGCGCGTGTTCGGCTTTGAGGATGCGCTCTTGATCTCAAGAACGCTGCATGGCATCATGGTTGCCTTGCTCCTTGCGCTGTACTTTATTCAAGGCCTGGGCTGGCTGTATCTAACGGGCATCCTGCTTTCCATTATGCTGCTCGCCGTTGAGCACAACATTATTAAGCCTTCAAGCCGCAAGCGAATGAATTTGGCGTCCTATAACTTGAATCAGGTCATCAGCATGACGATTTTGTTTTTCACCTTGGCGGATCAATTTCTGCTTGGATAGGACAACCGCTGTGCACGGCTATTATTACGGGTGTAGCTTCTGAATAATCGTTATTAACGAGGTATCTTTTCTCATAGGAAAAGTGAGCTTCAAGAATAAACGAAAGAGCCTTTAGAATCGCTTCTAAGGCTCTTTCGCTTTCTACGATTCATATTTAAGCAAGTCAAGACGGACTCCCAGAAGCTAAATAATAGCTTAGCCTCCTGTCTTGCCGTGTATAAAAAGTACCCGTAATCCAGACACATTCATTATAAGTGCCCAGTTTAGCTGCATTATTCATTATCGTTTTTTTCTTTTCTTTCTCTTTCCTTACGAAGGAGTTCATCTCTTTCTAATGCTTCTTTAACTAAATCCCTCTTGGGTATCCTGCCATTTATAGATATCAAGAAAAAGATCATAATAACTTGTAAATATACTATTAGTAGAAGCAGAATACTCAGCCCCCTCTAGATTATATTGAAAAGGTGACATCTGTCTGTCTCGCTGGATTGTATTCAGTAATAACGGATAAAGAGAAACTTCCAATTCCTTTAATGTCGATTCCAAGAGAACCAGATATATGTTTTTTTAGTGGAGATCATGTCTTGATGATACTTCACCGATAGTAGCGCGCCTGTATGATTCGATTAAGAACATCCTTCATTTTTTCTCTGAAAGAATATTATAGGATTATTTGGTATAAATTTCAATATTGATCATTGTGATATGGGACGATCTCTATAGCGAAAGACAAATCAAAACACCTTTAGTTGATATCAACTATGTACCTTAGATGTGTTCTTGTGTTGGCAGCCAGAAGAACGGGCTATTTAATCAGATCCTTTCATTGGTATTTTCTGCTCTAGACAACTGTGCTATAATCGTTTGCAAGCATGAATGTAAAGTAGTCGAGATGAGTTTAGATTAGCTGAGATGAGACAGGAGAGCGTAGCCAGATTTATATTTGTGTGCCTCACGATGCAAACATCCCCTGTTCTCCTCTGTCAAAAAACGGAGGTCCGAAAAATGAAAAGCATATTATCCCAACTGACGTATCATCCTGATGAGCAGACGTATACGACGCAAGGGCAGGTCGAGATCATTCGGGTCATTACGCCCCTTGATGAAGTGGCGGCTGTGAATGACATTTTGGAGCAGATCGATTCTGCGCGCGGCGCCCTCTATTCCAGTTCCTATGAGTACCCTGGCCGATATTCGCGCTGGGACATGGGATTTGTTCATCCCCCCATCCAACTTCGAACAGTAGGCAATCGATTTTACATGGAAGCACTGAATGCTCGCGGCGAGGCTATGATTCCGCTCTTGCTGGAGGCGCTTGTCGAGCTTGATTCTATAGAAGTGTTTCTGCAAGGGACGACCATCGAAGGCACGATTCATCGCTCGAAGGGCACCTTTACAGAAGAAGAAAGAACATCGCAGCCCTCTATCTTTCAGGTGCTAAGAGCGCTTAAGAATCTGTTTTATGCGGAGGAGGACTCCTTCTTAGGGCTGTATGGCGCTTTTGGCTACGACCTTGTCTTTCAGCTTGAGGCGATTGACTTCCGTCAGCAGCGGGAAGAGGATGCGTCAGACTTAATTTTATATATTCCTGATGAGATTGTAATTGTTGACCATCAGATGTCTTGTGCTTATAAGTTGTCCTATGAATTTGAGAAGGGCCAATATTCTACGCGAGGCATGCCTAGAACCAAGACGTATCTGGAGCCTGCTAAGGCTTACGCTGGAACAGAGCCCTTATCCTATGAATATCAAAATGGTTATTATGCAGGGCTGGTACAGCAAGCTATTGAGGAATTTAAGGCGGGCAATTTGTTTGAGGTTGTGCCTTCTCAGACCTTGTATGAGCCTTGTGTTGATGCCCCGTCACAGATCTTCAAGCGGCTGAAGAAGCTTAATCCAAGCCCTTATGGCTTTATTGTGAATCTGGGTGAAGAGATTCTAGTAGGTTCTTCCCCTGAGATGTATGTCCGTGTAGAGGGCAGCCGAGTAGAGACGTGCCCGATCTCTGGCACGATTCGTCGCGGCAAGAATGCGATTGAAGATGCGGATAATATTCGTACGCTGCTTAATTCCACAAAAGATGAAGCGGAACTTACGATGTGCACGGACGTTGATCGCAATGACAAGTCGCGCATCTGTGTGCCTGGCTCCGTCCAAGTGATCGGACGCAGACAGCTGGAGATGTATTCCCACCTCATTCATACCGTAGACCATGTTGAAGGTTATTTGGAGCCTGCCTTCGATGCCTTGGATGCGTTTATGACGCATATGTGGGCTGTAACGATAACCGGTGCACCGAAGCGTGCGGCGATTCAATGGATCGAGAATCATGAGAGCTCAGATCGCAAATGGTATGGTGGAGCCGTAGGGGTATACGGCTTCGACGGCCACCTGAATACGGGACTTACGCTTCGCACGATTCGCATTAAGAACGGCATTGCGGAGATCAAGGTAGGGGCTACGCTGCATATCGATTCAGACCCTGTGCTTGAAGAGCAGGAGACGCTGACGAAGGCGGCGGCGCTCGTCAAGGCAATTCGAGGGTGGAAGGAGACAGAGCAGTCTGAGAAAACCTCCCCACAGAATGGTATCGGCAAGCGAATCCTGGTAGTCGATCATGAGGATTCCTTTGTGCATACATTAGGCAATTATTTTAGACAGACGGGTGCCGAGGTCGTCACGTATCGTTATTCATCAGCAAAAGAGCAGATTCAATCTGGCAGGTATGATCTTGTCGTGCTGTCCCCGGGCCCTGGAAGGCCGGAGGACTTTGGACTAAAGGACACGATTGCGCACTGCCTCGATCAGAAGCTGCCAATATTCGGGGTATGTCTCGGGCTTCAAGGTATCGTAGAGTACTTTGGCGGCAGTCTTGAGACTTTATCCTATCCGATGCATGGCAAGAGCTCCAATATAGAGCTGATGGAGGATTCTGGGCTCTGGAAGGGACTGGCGCAGGAGATTAAGATCTCCCGCTATCATTCCCTATATGCCAGCTCGGTGCCAGAGAGCTTGAAGGTAACGGCTTCGACCGTTGAAGATGATGTTGTTATGGCAATCCGGCACGAGACGCTGCCGATTACAGCCGTACAGTTCCATCCCGAATCGATTCTGTCCGCAAGCCATGATGTTGGCATTCAGATCATTCGCAATGTTATCAATTCGATCTAACATATACGCAATAGCTTCTTCAGCACAACGTCAGATGACGGCTGCTGAGGAAGCTTTTTTTTCAAATCCACAGTGCCAAGTATGTTGTGTAGTGTAAGTTTTTTATGTTTGTGGTGATAAAGTCCATGAGACGCAGCACTTCTCATTGAATATTTAGTACGATCAGGAATCTCCCCTATCCCTAACCATGGTGAAATACAGATTGAATAATGATATCTGCGCATTCCTCAGGAGCAACTTCATTAAGATGCTCCCAATAGTTGTCGCGCAAAAAATGCTCACTGATCATTTGCTCAAACAAATCGTTTGCCACGACATAAAAGTAGGGCTTAGGTCTTGCTTGGGTAGCCTCAACAAGGGTGGTCTTCCCTGAACTGGTTACCCCGTTTAGAAAAATGATTTTTCCTTTTTACATCTGCCTTCACCCCCTTATTGCTTCGTTTTGATCGTCGGTTCATCATCGAACATGAGCCATCGGTCATATACCTAATTCAAGCCTTCCTGTATCATCTATGATCAAGGATTCCCGTGTGAAAAGGAGAGGATGGTTTTGATCTATCATTTTTTTTCGAGTCTTTCGCCTGCCTTGATCGCTTTGGTCATCTGTCCGTTGGCAGCATGGCTTATGGGGATGGGGGCGGCTTGGTGCCATTGGAGGAGAGGGACGCTTCTTATCGTCTTCTTGCTGCCGCGCGCTTGAAGTGAACACAAGGCTTCACTCGCTCATTGCTGAGAGGCAGATATGTGGTAGATTGCTGAACATAGGGCTGTGATTAAAAGATAAACCTAAAGCCCTACATTAATTCCTTGTAAATCCACAGGTTTAATAAAAATAGGACTTGTAAAAATACTGGAATTAATTTATAAATATAACTGAAATATAAATTATAGGAAAATGGAGGGAAACACTATGGTAGGATTGTTGGAGATTCCATCGAAGCTGGAAGGCGCAACGAGCAGAAGGATCATGCACGAATACGAGACGAAGGTGCGGCCGGAGCATTTTTCTCAACCGATTGACATTGATGTTACGTTGTCCGGCAATCAGACCTCCTTGATGGCTAATATGCCGCAGTATCCTTTTCGATCCACGGCGAACGCCATTGCGTTTATTGAAGAGCTGCTCACGCTCGGAATATCCTCTGTGGTGCTCCGAATTCGAGGAAGCTTGTATGGCCCTGATGACGATGCGGTTATTCGCAGCCATGGAGAGGCGATTCGCCTGATTCGAGAGCACTTCCCGAAGGACAAGCTTGAGATTGTCGTGGATCCTTTCAGCATTGCGCTGAATAAGGATGGGACATGGGGCGTGAAGGATCAGGATGGGAATCTATCTTATGAGCAGACAGCCGAGCTGATTCAAGCGATCACGATTCACTTTGCCGAGAGCGGGATGGACAGCATTATTACGCTGGGACGCATCGAGCATGAAGTGCTGTTAACGAGACAAGCCTTGGAGAAGATTCAGCGTACTGATATTAAGATCAGCTCCTTCTCACAGAATTCTGAGACCAAGAACGCTTATATTTATTTGGAACATACCCCTGACAAGCTGGATACTGGCCAAAAAATCCTCGTAGGCAACTTCACCGAGATGAACATTCAAATGCTCACCGATGTGCTTGATGGCTCCAATCAGGTCATCGTGAAGCCGCTTGAGAACTTCCAATTGATCCTCATGGCTCAGCTGCTTCTGGCAAATGCCAACTTCCTGTCTGATTATCTTCACTCGCCACCCGTTCAAGCCCTTCTTCGTCTGAATGAAAGTACCGCTCAGAAGATCAATCGCATCCTCCATCACATCCCGCAATTTCATGAGCTGTCGCGAAAGGTCAAGGTGGGGGCATACTCTGTCTCTGGAACCTATTATATGCAGAAGAAGATCGAACAGGAGAAGAGCGAGCGTTTTGCCTACAACGTAGTAGAGGAATCGCTGGCTAATGCTTTGGCATCCGCTGGTCCGTCTCTCTATCGAATTATTGACCGCAATGCGAGCTGGTTTGTGAAGCAGCAGCGCTCCCTTCAGGCTTGATTCCAACTAGACCATCTTAAGTGCTGGATAGATGAAATAGATACCTATGATGCTGGGACGAGTCTAGTGCTCGTCCTGCCTTGTTTTTATTAGCTGCGTTATGATCATGGGAAGGAGAACGAAGATGAAAATTATCGGTCTATCCTCTTCCGAAAGCGAGTATCAGACTCAAACAACAGGGGTCGGAGGGGCTATGCATTACTTTTTTAAGGAGTTGTCAAAGCGGACAGAGCTGATCGATGTGTATCAGCCAAAGCCTAATCTGCTGTCGAGGGCCTATTCCTTGCTCAGCACCTATGAGATTGGCAATAAAGAGTGGAAGCGTGCGTACAAACGTCATTGCGCATTATTCCGGGCGAAGAGCCGCCTTTGCCGCAAGCATCTGGAGCAGCATGCAGATCCGTTTGATCTTATCTTCCAATGGCAGTTCTTCTTTTCCCCAACGGATCGTTACCCGAGCCGAGCGCCGTATTGCCTATATAATGACTGGACCACCAAGCTGAACGAGCGCGAATATCCGCATTGGGTCATCCCGAAGATTCGCAAGGAGATCAATGAGCTCCAAACCGAGATGCTGCAGCAGGCTGCTTATGTCTTCGCCTTTACGGACAAGGTTCGCCAGTCCTACATCCATGATTACGGCGTGCATCCTGACCGTGCCGTTACGGTGTGGGGCGGAATCAATATGGATGCCATTCCTGAACGCATCGATAAACCGTATGGGAGCGCCCACATCTTGTTTGTAGGCAATCACTATGAAGCAAAGGGACTGGATACGCTCCTCCAGGCAATGCCAGCCATTCGAGAACGATTCCCGGACACAAGGGCTACGATTATCGGCAATCCTGTCGGACACCCAATGCCGGAGGTTCCGGGTGTGTTCTATAAAGGGGTTGTCCATGACAAGGAGGAAATGCATGCCTTATATCGCTCAGCAGATGTGTTTGTGCTGCCAACGCGCTCGGAGACCTTTGGGCATGTGTTTGCAGAAGCGATGGCGTATCAGCTTCCTTGCATCGGCACCATCACAGGCGGTGTGCCAGAGGTGATTGATGATGGCAAGACAGGACTGCTCATCGAAAGAGGCGACGAAAGGCGTCTCGTACAGCATGTGTGCCATTTGTTTGAGCACCCTGATCTCATGAAGCGCATGGGTGTAAGAGGCTATGACAAAGCCATCAGCAAGTTCACATGGGAAAAGGTAGTTGATCGGATGGAGCCGTACTTGTATGAAGCAGCTTCTTATCAAGCCAAGCAATCTGCGGGAAGCAAGATATCCTCGTAAAGGAGGGAGATCCATGCATATGCCTCCTCTGGCAGCCAAGCTAAACAATGCCGTATTGGCTTGGACGGAGAACGCCTATATCGTGGCGATTCGAGACAGCGTCATGCTGACGATCCCGTTATTTATGATTGGATCGCTGTTCTTGATCTTCACTAGCTTGCCGATTGCGGGCTACGAAGCATGGATGAGCAACCTGTTCGGAAGCGGATGGAAGCAAGCGCTGCTGTATCCCATACAGGCTACCTATGGCATATCAGCCTTGGTCATCAGCTTCGGCATTGCTTATCGATTGGCAGAAAGGGAAGGGCTTGACGCCTTAATGTGCGGCGTGCTGAGTCTGGTCTCTCTTTTTATCATGATTCCTGATTATCGGGTGATAGAGACCTCGGAGGCTGCTTCCATTCGTGTGGATGGAGTTATTCCAGCATCCTACTTGGGCAGCAAAGGCATCTTTGTGGGGATGATCGTGGCTGCGCTCTCCTATAAATTATATCAAGTCCTGATGAAAAGAAAAGCGCTTATCACGCTCCCTCCTCAAGTGCCGGCTCTCGTGGCAAGATCGTTTTCGGCCCTGATCCCTGCGCTGGCGATGATTACGTTCTTTCTTTTTGTAAGAATAAGCTTGGAGGCTGCTGGGTATCAGGATTTGTTTGAGGTGGTTGCCACCCTAGCAGCAGAGCCCATGAAGCAGGCAGCAGGCTCGCTTGGAGGCGTGCTCGTGATCATCTTGGTCATGCAGCTGTTCTGGCTGGCAGGGATTCACGGAGGAGCTCTCATCGGCGCTATTGTGGTGCCCATCTGGATCACGCTCATGGATGAGAATCGATTGGCTTATACCGCGAACCCTCAGCTCCCATTACCGAATATTGTGACCCAGCAATTTTTCGATGTGTGGATCTCGATTGGCGGAGCGGGCTCCTTGCTCGCCTTGGTCGTGCTTATGAATCGATTCGCAAGGAGCAGGCAGGCTCGCGTGATGGGAAGAGTGTCGCTGATCCCTGCTCTATTTAATATTAGCGAGCCGGTGATCTACAGCATTCCGATTGTGCTGAATCCAAGGCTTGGCATTCCCTTTATTCTGACTCCAGTGGTGACGGCGGCCGCAACGTATGCAGCGATGTCCTGGGGCTGGGTAGCAAGACCCGTTGGCATAGCCGTTCCTTGGACCACACCGATTGGCATCAGCGGCTTTTTGGCTACAGGGGGAAAATGGTCAGGTGCCGTTATGCAGCTCGTGAACTTTATGATTGCGATGCTCATCTACTATCCTTTTTTCAAAGCATGGGATCAAAGCAAGCAGCAAGAGGAGCCTAGCGAGCAGGCGCTGTCAGCTGCACAGTAAGGAAGAGTAGATTCACGTCTATTATGATACGAGTGTGCCTCGCATGTAAAAAAAGAGACAGCACCGCTATCTCAACCGCCGCGGGCTGAAGGGGCACTGTCTCTTTGTGTGGTGTTTTAAGGCTTGCCAAGTCGATAATGATCATGCTCAAGATCATGCTCCAAGGCATATTCAAAGTCATCAACATCATAGATGGGAACGGGAACCTCGTGCTCGATGAGACGGCTGATCAATTCAAATTGATCCGTAAGCAGCGGAGCTTGCTCGCGAATGCTCGTCAGGATCAGTTCTGTCTCAATCGGGTCGAATAATTCACCGTACTGCATATTATCCATCGCATTCACCACGATACAGCTCGCATTCGACTCCAACAGGAGCGGTTGGCTGCTCTTCCAAGGTTGAGAGAGTGCGCGCTTGATCTTCTTGTTGTTCATTTCACTTTCGAAGTAATCAAGCAGCTCGTGAATATAGCGCTTGGCGAGCCGGTCCTCTTCCGGATCAGGCATCACTCGCTCGCCGCTCTCGCGTATCTCGTACAGCTCCATAACGGAGGTGTACGGAATGATATACTGAACAGGCCGCTTAGGATCAAGCAAATGGCCGTATATCGCGAGCATAATGGCTTCGATTACAAAACGTCGAGGCTGCACCGTCCATCCTCCTTTGAACAACAAATGCATCGTGACAGGTATTTCCATCATACCATTCTGCGTATCGTCATGAAAGTAGGGCAGATGCTAATAGGTTCGTTCTTCAAAATAACGCCACAAGGTTTGCAGATCTCGATGAGCGCAATAATGAGATAGCTCCTCCGAGATATTCCATGCTTTCTGCATAAATTCATGGCTCATATCCAGTGCTTTAGCGAGCGCGCCGCAATCGCGAATCAGGCCTACAGCTTCATCAAAGGCTTCAGATGGAGAGTCTTCGGTCAGCTGCATCAGCTGCTCGCGGACAAAGGGATCTTCCATGGCAATCATGGCGGGCAGAGTGACCTGTCCGTTGCGCAGATCCGCTCCAGCAGGCTTGCCGAGCGTATCGGCAGTCTGCATATAGTCGAGAACATCATCACGCACTTGAAAGGCCATGCCAAGCTGATCGCCGAATTGATACAAGGCTTCAGCAACCTTAGGATCGGCCATTCCAGCACGCGCACCTGCTTGAAGAGAAGCAGCCATTAAGAGAGCGGTCTTATTGCGTGTCTTCTCCCAATATTGTTCCAACGTAATGTTGAAATTATAACGCTGTTCCATTTGTTGATACTCGCCAAGACACAGTTGGGTAGTTGTTACCGATGTAAGATCCTGAATGTAGTTCTCAAGCTCTGTGTCCTGCTCTGTTAGCAATTCAATGACTCGGCAGGTGATATAGTTGCCGACATAGACAGCCGTCCTCGTTCCGACCTTCCGATGAAGGGCGGGCTGCCCGCGTCTTGTATCCGCTTCGTCTAGAATGTCGTCATGAATGAGAGAAGCAGCATGGATGAATTCACATACAGCAGCAAGCTTGTAGACATCTCGATTCTCTGGACTTTCTCCGAAACGACTGCCGACAATAACCATAAGAGGGCGTAAGCGTTTGCCTCCTGCCCGAATAAGATCAAGAATGCTTGTCGCAACGACAGATCGTGAAGAGAGGTCCTGATCATAAGTTATGATACGTTCAAGATCTCGATTCACACGATCTAAGGAAATATTGAGCTGCTGCGACAAAGAGTCATTAGATAACGTCATACGTCACCTGCTTAAATCGCTGTGTAGTGGCATATCGTCTTGAATAACGCTTGGCAATAAAACGTGTCAGCCGCTGGTGGAGCTGAGAGGTAGCAGATCGTGACCCTTCGGCAAGCCGAATCTGGATTCGCTTATTTGTACGTGCTAGGTCGCCTACAAGATCCACGAAGCCATGCCGCACGGCGAACTGTAAATAGAAACTAAGCAGAAAATCCCCATCCAATACCGCCTTGCCTGCAACCTCAGCGTGGTGCACATGATCATGGGAACGATAAGCCTTGAGCAGCAACCAGTAGCATCCAAGGATGATTCGACGCTCCCCAGGGTCCATATCGTAGTCCAGCAGCAGCTCTGCCATATCACGAAGACTGGCTTCATCTTCACCAGCTGTTACATGGATTCCCGCTTGCTGTGGGAGCTCATGATTCAATAGCTGCTTCGTCTCTTGCATGAGGTTCTGGCTCATTGGAACACCCCGTTTCCCTGTACAAATAAGTAAAGTAATGTGCAGCATGTACACATTACTTTACGTTTATTAGAACACATCTATTCTTATTTACGGATTAGTCCGTATAAAGGTACCATTTTTTCACGAACGGAATCTTCTTCCAAATACGCTTCAAATGAGGGTACAAGTAGTAGTCGAGACCAAGCGTGCTTCCGGAACCACCGATCAATGCGCATGCACCGAAGAAGTACCAGAGCATTTCATAGCCGGCCATACCGGACATATAGATCATAACGCCCATTGCCATTGTTGCAAGGGAAGAAAGAGCCGTGAACAAACCAAGGATCAACATCGCACCGAATACCAATTCCGCAACAACCATTGCAGTTTGGAAGAAGTGCGCAAGACCTGTGAAGCCACCGTCACTGGTGTAGAAGAATGTATCCATGGACCAGTTAACCATGCTCTTAAGGAAATCAGGAACCGGAAGAGCAGGGCCAAACGCTTCAGCCGCGCCTTCAGCTGCTTGAGAAGCACTTGTTGCAGCATCCGCAACAGAAGCACCGGATGTTCCGTCTGCTACTGGAGCAGGAATCAAGAAGATCTTGGACGGATCAGCGAGAATCTTCTGCATCTTGTCTACGCCTTCAAGGAACCATTTGCCCCCGACAAAAATACGGAGCGGAACGAGCCAAATGTTCGGAGAACGCATTGCCAAGTGTCCACCGACAAAGCTGCGGTTGTTCTTCACGCGGAAGAACTCGTGAATCTTGTACGTCCACACTTTGTGGAAGCCAAGCACTTGGATAAAGTACACCATGTTGATCAGATGCTTGAACAACATCGCCAAGAAGCCAGAGCAGTTGAACATCTTGCCAGGCATACCGACAGATGCAACACCATAACGTCCGCCAATACACACCATTGTACCGTGGAAGGTTGGCTTATAGGACTTATGCTTGCCTTTCTTGATATCCGCAACAATGTTGTGAGCGATAATGCCTGCGGACAGCTCAGCATTCTCAACCATTTGAGGAATCGGACGCTCTTCGCCTTCAGGAATATAGAAGATGTTGTCGCCGACAACATACACATTCTCATGATCAATGGATTGAAGCTTATCGTTCGTTACAATACGCTTGCGTCCATTTTGTTGAACGTCAAGGTTGCCAACGAGGTCAGAACCTTCAACACCAGCAGTCCATACGATTGTAGCAGCCTTCACTTCGCCTTTTTCGCCAAGAACAACGGAGTTTTCCGTAACGCCCGTAATCTTTGCGCCTGTAATCATTTCAACGCCCATTTTGCGAAGGTATTTCGCTGCTTTTTGAATCAATTTGTCAGGAAGGATTGGAAGAATCTTAGGCGCCATATCGGCAACCACCAAGCGAACTTCGTTCGGATCGATGTGGAACTCGTGGCAGAGCTCAGCACGATATTCAGCAAGTTCACCAATCAGCTCTACACCTGTAAAGCCAGCACCCACGACAACAAAGGTAAGCAGCTCTTTGCGACGCTCAGCATCAGCTGTTTTGGATGCTTGCAAGAACATGTCGCGAATTTGACGCTTCAATTTCACGGCATCTTCATAGGACCAAAACGAGAATGAGTTCTCTTCTGCACCAGGGATCCCAAAGAAGGATGGCTTACAACCGGTACCGATAACGAGATAATCATAGTCATAGGATTTGTGATTGCCTTTAAGGGACTGACCGTCGAAGTCAATGTTTGTGATCTCATCCAGCACAACATCAACTTTTCGTCCAGCAAAGATTTGTTTCAAATCCATTCGAATAGCTTCTTCTTCGACGCGGCATGCTGCCACTTCGTGCAATTCCGTCAACATCGTATGATAAGGTTTACGGTCTATGAGGGAGATGCTTACGTCTTTTTCATTACCAAGACGCTTCGCTAGCTTCTTCGCCGTCAGCACACCGCCATAACCGCCGCCCAATACAACGATCTTTTTCATGGCTTGGATTCACCCCTGATTGAAAGTTAAAAATATCATCAAACCTATAGCAGGTTATAATGTCACCATATAAACAATGGGGCTCCGGGGCAAAAAAGTCTGTGATGATTTTCACAGGAAAACACTCATCACCTAGATTTCTTGACTGCGGAGCCGTCCACTGTCCTTTTAACGCTCGGTATCGCTTGTTTTTATTCTTCTATAAGACGATTACGAACATCTTTTAACATGCTGTTATATGAAGTGATTACTCAGCACACGATTATTTCGCGCCTTGCAAAGCCTCTTCAGCCAATTTAACAAAGCCGTTTACGTGGATGGATACACCGGATACCGCATCGGTCGTGCCATCTTCTTTAACGCCAAGCTGAGCTACGTCTTGTTTCTCGATCAGAGCAGCTTCCATGTGGTTTGCTTGCTCATGCCAGTTCATGCCGTATGTTCCAGCAGCCGCTTGTTCTTTCTTAGAAGCGCCTTCTTTGTTCACGTTATCCCAGTTTACAGCCACGATTTGTCCGTCAAATACAGTAACGTTGAATGTTTCTTTCCAGCCTTGATCGTCGAAGTCTTTGCCTTCAGCTTTGTAAGCACCGTCTTTATATGCTCCTTTTTCTACAGGGCCAGCAGCAAGTGCTTGCTCAGACAGCTTCACGAAGTCGCCAACATGAATGGACACGCCGGATACAGCATCCGTTTTGCCTTCGTCATTTACTTCGATTTGCTTTGGATCTTGTTTTTCAAGAAGCGTATCTTCCATCAGCTTCGCTTGTTCATGCCACTCAGAGGAAGCGCCGCCTTTTTTCATGCCGTATTCACCGGAGATGGATTGTTGTTTCTTTGTATCTCCAGCTGTTTTAGTGTTTGCTGCATCCCAGTTCACAGCTGTGATCTTTCCATCTTTAACATCAAGCTGAACCATGTACATCCAGCCATTATCGTCAGGCGTACCTTTTGCAAAGTAGTTGCCGTCAGCGTATTGTCCTTGTTCTGTTCCTGTGGAAGGCTGCTCAGTTCCAGTAGAAGGCTTTTCTGCGTTGTCCTTTGCGCCACAACCTACCAACAGACCGAATGCCATCATTGCTGCTACAAGCAATGCCAAATTCTTTTTCATGTCAACCACACCTTCGCTAAAATTTAAGTATTTGTGTAAAAAACTGAGTTAAATCTTATTTGTGAAAATTTTATCTAACTCGTTGCAACTACATTGTAACACTTTATTACAATCTTTCAAGGGGGTGAAGAAAGTAAATTATAAGGAAAGCGCTTATCTGCGTCATAATTCTCAAATTTATCATATTTTTTTTGAGAAAAACGGCTTGAACATCGGCTGTATGCGGCATTCTGGTCGTCATTGCAACGAGTCGGATTGATTCTTAGGATGACCTGCTGCTTACCTGTTCATGCAAAGTAAAAGAAGCTACTCTTGCTTGTTCTAGATCCAACTCGTTAGGGCAAGCATGGTAATGAGACCAAGCACAAAAGAGACGGTTGCCGCTCGTTCATAGCCATGTCCATGACTCTCAGGAATAAGCTCTTTATATACAATAAACATCATGGCGCCTGCTGCAAAGGCGAGTCCATAGGGCACCAGATTGTTGATCATGCTGCTGAGATAATAACCAAGAAGGCTTGTAATAATCTCTACCGCTCCTGTTAAGGTGGCAATGCCGAGTGCCTTCCATTTGTTTACGTCTTGATTAACCAGGAACAAGGCTACAAGAAACCCTTCAGGCGCATTTTGAAGCCCAATGGAAAAGGCGATCAGCGGCCCTAAAGCGTCATTAGCGCTTGCATAGCTAACCCCTACTGAGAGCCCTTCGGGCAAGTTGTGCAATGTAATGGCTGCAATAATCAGGAAAGCCCGCTTATCAATATTCAAGTTGAATGGATGCCGTGCGTTCGGGTCCTCAAGATCAACATGAGGTACTTTATGCTCTAGGAAGAGCAAGGTCAGCGTACCAAGCAATAGGCCAAACGCAACCACGAATACATTGGATTGACCGAGCGCTTCCGGAATTAGGCTCAGCAAGGAGGCAGAGGTCATAATTCCTGCCGTATACGCAAGCAATATATCACGCCAGCGGTGAGACAGATGCTTCATAAACAGAATGGGTACGGCGCCTAGCCCAGTCGATAGGGCCGAAATGGTGCTACCAATGAAGACGTCAGTCATGTAGTTGAGTCACCCTTTGTGTTGACAGTATGGTTGTAACGAGATGCACCTCTCGGGTAATTTAGTTGAGGGCACAGAAGCTGGCTTTGAAGCTGTTCTGCAAATACGTGATCTGATACACATCCGACAAGGTCTTAATGTAATCAAGCAGCGCTGCTGCTGAAGAAGGGAGCTCTGTTATGCTCCACCCTGTAGACGCAGGATGACGGCTCAGCTCTTCTTGCCATTGCTGCCACAGCATCTTCATATGCTGTCGTTCCGCAGAAGTTGCCTTCTTATTAATATAACCCCACATGTGCTCGATCGATGTGCGAAGGCCTGCTGCCGAATAGGGCTCTTCACTAGAGATTTCGTTAAGACGCTCGATGATCATCGCATAGTTGGTTATCGTGCTGGCTTCGCGGAAACACTGGGATACCTCTTTGTAGAATTGATATCCACGGGCCATGATGTCATATTTGCGCAGCGCCCACTGGCGTTCTGCCTCATAGCGAACAGACTTCAGGGAATTTGTCATGGATGGATGCTTCTGCTCCATATATGTTTGCCTCCCGTGAAGGTTAAGGATAACCTTTTTGTATATCGGTTCAGCCCGATCATTTCATTAATTCCGGTTCATCATAGCATGAATCAGCTGCGTGTGCCAGATCGGAAATAACGCCCCAGATGCTGGACAATAGTGGAGGCTAGGGCTATAATTACGTGTGATAATGCATCAACCGATAACTTGAATAGCACGCTAGGGGGGCTGGAATATGGCCGGCTGAGATTGTATCCCATAAAGATACCGACCCTTCACCTGATCTGGGTAATGCCAGCGTAGGAAAGACGTCATATCGAGGCATGAGGCTAGAGCCGCTTCTCGTTATGGACTTGGAAGCCCGTGCGCATCTCATGAGATGATCATGAAGATGCTCGCATGCGAAGGATAAGTCTATACATGAAGCTGTTCATCCCTGTGTGACCTTATGTACTTTATACGCAAAGCTGACAGCGTCCCATATTGGGGCGCTTTTTTTGTGCAGCCATTTGCTTCGTACACAAGGGTTCGTCTTCGGTGTCCGGGGGGAATACCAAGAACAAGATGACGCCTATGTTCATAATGGGTCGAATACGCATACAGCTGTGGATTCAAAGTCATTATCGGGAAGACACTAGAGGAGGATATTTATCATGCACCACATAAGAACGTCAGGATGGAAAAAGCGGGCATTCTTGCTCACGATGATCATGATGCTGACAGCTGCGCTTGCGGCTTGCGGTTCCAACAGCAAAGGAGAAGAGTCTGCTCAGCAGGGTTCGGCTGAGAAGGAGCTGCGTCCGGTCAAGGTTGTTTTGGATTGGACGCCGAATACGAATCATACCGGATTATATGTCGCTCAGGCAGAAGGATACTTTAAGGAAGCGGGGCTGGATGTTGAGATTATTCAGCCTGCAACCGGCGGGTCAGACGCAATGATCGCTTCTGGCGAGGCGGCATTCGGCATTACGGTTCAGGAGAACATCACACAGGCTCGTTCTCAAGGGGTGCCGATCGTATCCTTGGCGGCTATTATTCAGCATAATACATCTGGCTTTGCCGCTCCTAAGAGCAAAAATATCCAATCGCCGAAGGATTTTGAAGGCAAGACATATGGCGGTTGGGGATCTCCTGTCGAGGAGGCGGTCATTCGCACGATTATGAAAAATGAAAATGCCGACTTCGACAAAGTGCGAAATGTCAACATGGGCAACGCCGACTTTTTCACTGCCGTGAAGAAGGATATCGACTTTGCTTGGATCTTCTACGCATGGACAGGAATTGAGGCTGAGCTGAGAGGCGAGCCTATTGACATGATCTATGTCAATGAGTCATCAGATGCCTTGGATTACTATACGCCAGTGCTGGCCACAAGTGAGAAGATGATTGCAGATGATCCTGAAGTGGTCAAAGCTTTCGTTGGTGCCGTATCGAAAGGTTACCAATATGCAATGAAGCAGCCCGAGCAAGCTGCGGATCTTCTGCTAAAGGCTGTTCCAGACTTGGATAAAGAGCTTGTACAGGCTTCACAGCAATGGCTGAGCCCTAAATATCAAGATGATGCACCTCGTTGGGGCGAGCAAAAGCGCGAAGTGTGGGATAACTATGCGAAGTGGCTTGTAGATCACAAGCTGATGGAACAAGAAATTGATGTGGATAAAGCCTTTACGAATGAGTTCCTGCCAGACGCTTAATAATCGCGGCTGCGCACATTCATGCAACCATAAACGATAAGATGACGAGAGGGAGAGAGACAACATGGCGAACAGTTTGGTAAGCATTCAAATCATTCCGAAGACGAAGCATGGCGAGGATGTCATCCCATTTGTTGATCGTGCCATTGAAGTGATTCAACAATCAGGCGTGAAATATCAGGTCAACCCGTTGGAGACAACGATGGAAGGTGAGATGAGCGAGCTGCTGCGCATCATCGAGAAGATGAATGAGGCTGTTATGGAAATGGGCTGTGTCAGTATTATTTCGCAGGTGAAGATCTGCTATAAGCCAGACGGCATCTCAATGGACACACTGACGGAGAAGTATCGTCCATGAATCGAAGACGCTGGTCACAAGCAGGACCGCCCCTTGCGGCTGTCCTGCTTCTTCTCGTGGTGTGGCAGCTTGCCGTCATGCTCCTTCAAGTAGACAAATGGATGCTTCCAAGTCCGATCGATATTGCCAAGGAAGCGGCAGCTTCTGTTCCTGTGCTTCTCGAGCATACCTGGGCTACGCTTAAGCTTACGCTGCTGGGCTTTACGTTTGGAGCAGCCTTTGGGTTGATTGTCGCTATGCTGCTCCATCCGATTCCGCTTCTGAAGCGAGCGATCTATCCGCTCATCATTGTCAGCCAGAACATTCCAACGATTGCGCTATTGCCGCTGTTGATGATCTGGTTTGGGTTCGGACTTATGCCAAAGATCGTGGTCATTACGCTGGTATGCTTCTTCCCTATCACCATTGCAACGATGGACGGCTTGATGCAGACGGACCGCACCATGCTGCATTATATGCGCATGGCTGGAGCCAGCCGCTCACAGTTGTTTTGGAAGCTGGAGCTTCCTCATGCGCTGCCGTCTGTGTTTTCGGGTCTTAAGATTGCGGCAACCTACAGTGTCATGAGTGCGATCGTGGCTGAATGGCTTGGGACAGATAAGGGCATTGGCTATTATATGGTGCTGCAGAAGGCGGCTTTTCGAACGGATCGGATGTTCGTGGCGATTGCGATCGTAGTGCTGCTAAGCATTGCGATGTTCACGATTGTGCAATGGATTGAACGCAGGGTTGTGCATTGGCAGCAATCCTCGAAGACAGAAAACGAATTATCGTAAAGGAGGGGATCAAGATCGGATTACAACTTGAGCATTCCATTAAAGAACCTAAGTCAGCATCTACTAAAGAACCCAAAACTGCATCTACGACCGCACCATCGCAAGCAGCTGTGGCGCTACGGATGTTGGACGTGAGCAAGTCTTTCTCGAACAGCAAAGGCGGCAGCAAGGTGCATGTGCTGGATCAGATTACATTAGATGTAAAGCAGGGAGAGTTCGTATCCATCATTGGACCCTCCGGCTCTGGGAAAAGCACACTGTTTCACCTCATTGGCGGTCTATTGCGCCCTGATCAAGGGTCAATCTTCATCCATGATCAGCTGGTGACAGGAGAGACGGGTCATGTCAGCTATATGCCGCAGCAGCCGGCCTTGTTCCCTTGGCGCACGATTCAAGACAACGTCATACTGGCGCGGGAGCTGACAGGCCGAAGCAAGAAGGAGCTTCGCGGCGAAGCAGCCAGCTGGCTGGAGAAAGCGGGACTCCAAGGCTATGAGAAGGCGTATCCGCATATGCTCTCTGGCGGCATGCAGCAGCGCGCGGCCTTCGTGCGCGCCATGATGAGCCCGCACGAGCTGATGCTCTTGGATGAGCCGTTCAGCGCCTTGGATGCGTTAACGAGAAGCGAGATGCAGCGCTGGCTGCTTGCACAGTGGGAGGAGCATCGCCGTTCGGTGCTGTTTGTTACACACAGCATCGAGGAAGCGCTGTTGCTGTCAGATAGCATCTATGTCCTCAGCCACCGGCCAGCCAGCGTGCTGAAGCGAATTGAGGTTCCTTTTCCGCGGCCGCGCCGCGATACGCTGACTCGAAGTGCAGACTTCGTGGAGCTGAAGGCTCAATTGTCGAGCCTGCTTCAAGGAGATCAGAGCATATAGAAACATGACATAAAGAGAGTGCTTCTTCTCTTCAGGATGAAGCATATGACGAAGGAAGCGTTCAGAAAGGTTATGATCTTATGCATTCGTATAATAGATCGATTCAAATACAACGGGAAGGCATGCTCCAGCGGTCGCATTCCACACGTTACGTAGATGCCCATATTCATTTTGATCAGTATACCGCGGAGGAACAACAGGCGATCATGGCTGCGCTGGAGAAACAGTCGGTTACGCATCTGATTGCGGTATCGATGAATATGGCGTCATGTGTGCAAACCGAAGCTCTGGCGGCTCAATACCCGCGCCAGATTGTACCGGCTTATGGATATCATCCCGAGCAGCCAATGGCTTCTCAAGACGAGCTGGAACAGCTGCTAGGCTGGATGGATGATCGCAAGACTTCCATCCGCGCTGTCGGTGAGGTAGGGCTTCCTTATTATTTGCGTGAAGAGGCGTTGAAGGAAGGCCGATCATTCGACTTGACTCCGTATGAGGAGCAGCTGCTGCCGTTCATTCAGCGGGCTGCTCGCTGGGATGTGCCTATTGTTCTGCATGCAGTCTATGATGATGCGCCTAGAGTCTGTGAACTGCTGGAGCGCTGGAATGTGCAGAAGGCGCATTTTCACTGGTTCAAGGGGGATGCGAAGACGATTGAGCGCATGGCACAGAACGGCTATTATGTCTCGTTCACGCCAGATATTGAATATGAGGCTGAGATTCAAAGCTTGGCAAGCAGCTATCCCATTCAGCAAGTCATGAGCGAGACGGATGGACCATGGCCGTTTGAAGGCTCCTTTTGTGGCAGAAGGACGGAACCCGGGATGGTGACTACGGTCGTGCAGAACTGGGCGAAGCTTGTAGGTCTTACGGAAGAAGAAGCTCAGAAACAGATGTGGGACAATGCATGCCGATTGTACAAGCTGACCTCGTGACGTGAGATGAGGTCTGCTGGCTATCCAGCTCGCTGCGGCCCTGCTTGCGAGCAGCCTTTCTTTTACTCTGTGTGCTGTAAGTGGTGCTCCATGATGACGCGAGGAATGTATTGAACTGCTAATCTCCTCTTCTCTAAGTCTTATTATCGGAAGTTGCTGGTGGAGTGCGCCAGCATGTCAAGGGGTTCCAATATGGTACTCTGCTCTATCTGCTCTAATTGTATAGTTGTTAATAATCGGCTGATGCAGTACGCCTGATAAGCATGCTCATTCAAAGAGATGATGGATGGACATAAAGAAGCTCTTTCTTCATAGGTGAAGAGAGAGCTTCTATTCGTGCACTTAAGAGCGTCTTACAGCACCATAGCTGCAATAAAGCCTGCGATAAGCAGCGGTAGATTGTAGTGAAGAAAAGTCGGCACACAGGTATCCCAGATGTGGTCATGCTGACCGTCTGCGTTAAGACCTGACGTAGGCCCCAAGGTGCTGTCCGATGCAGGAGATCCTGCGTCTCCAAGCGCAGCAGCTGTGCCGATTAGCGCGGTTGTCGCAAGCGGACTGAAGCCAAGCTCCATGCACAGTGGAACGAACACGGTCACGATCAGGGGAATCGTTGAAAAAGAGGACCCAATGCCAAGGGTCACAAGCAGACCGATGAGCAGAATAAGCAATGCTGCAAGCGGACGGTTGCTGCCTACCAGCTCTGCGCAGCTATGAACCAATGACTCGATGTCGCCTGTGGCCCGCAGCACGGCGCCAAGACCTGCCGCAGACATCATGACAAAGCCGATATAGGCCATGGAACGCATGCCGTCAGAAAATACTTGGTTGGATTGATTGCGGGTCATAATGCGGGACAGGAGCAAGACGATAAGGCCTGCTCCAGCTCCATAGATCATGGAGTCTGTGCTCAGCTGCACCGTAAGCATTGCGGCAACCGCGATAAGTCCAGCAATCGTCTGGCGTGCGGAATAGCTGCCAGCGGAGGTTTTATCCTCCTCACCGGCTTCCTCCTTCATGCCGCTCCAGGACACATCCTTGTAGCTTCTTGGCTTCCGGTAGCTGAACAGCACCGCAATCAGCAGGCCTGCCAGCATGCCGCCGGCGGGCAGCAGCATCGCGGTGGGCAGCATGGATGGATCTATTGCCATACCGTTCTTCGTCATATTGGAGGCGACGGTCTCATGGAAGATGGCTCCGAAGCCGACTGGAAGCAGCATATACGGCGTAATTAAGCCGAATGTTAGCGCACTTGCCACGGCCCGACGATCCACCTGAAGCTGATTGAACAACGACAGAAGCGGTGGAATCAGCACAGGAATAAAGGCGATGTGCACGGGAACGGCGTTTTGGGACAGGCAGGCGATGAATGCGACCGAGAGGACGACAGCCACCGTCGTGACTTTGGATGTCTTGCCTGATAGATGTCTGCCGCTGACCAGCTTTACCGCTCGCTTCACCAGTCGTTCGGGGAGCCCTGTCTCGGTAAGGCCTGCGGCAAAGGCGCCCAGCAGGGCGTAGCTTAATGCAATCGATGCATTATCCTTTAGTCCTTCTGTAAAGATATTGATTGTATCGGTTAAGCCCATGCCGCCAGCAATCCCGCCGACGGCGGCAGCTATAATCATGGCTAGAGCAATATGGATGCGGCACAGGCTTAGAATGAATAATATGGCTAATGATAATAAGACGGCATTCATCGTGATGTCCTCATTTCCGTAGGCTCTTATTCGAACTCTAGATGACTGGACTAGGGCTGATAGGGAGCGCGATTAAGATGTTTCTGATGTGCAATTTATTATGTTATCACATTACCACTTTACTATAGTGACGTGCAATATGAATTTATTTACATCCTCCCGCCTCACTGTAAAGACATGATGGATATCATACAGTCATTGACTTTTATTCTTTACATGGCACATAATAAGAATCAATATGGAAGGCAAAGCCAACATTCGTTGACGAGAACACGTACGTGTCAAGGTAGTCCTCAGAGAGTCGACAGTCGGTGAAAGTCGATGGCGAATTGGGACGTATATCCTCTCAGAGATTCCGTGCTGAACGTAAGCAGTAGGCGCGGACGGATTCCTCCGTTACAGGGATTGCGCCAACAGGCGTTAACCAAGCGCTGTGTCGTCATTGCGATGCAGAATAAGGGTGGTACCGCGAGTGACAAGCTCGTCCCTTTTTAGGGGCGGGCTTTTTTGTGCTTATTTTTCGTCTGTCTAAGGCTAAGAATGCCATGGGGAGTCCGAGGCGTTCTCTTTGCTGCAGGAGTAAGGTTCAGGAGAAGCAGATTCAATGATCAAGAGCGTGGATCGAACTGCTTCTCCTTGTAGACTAGATACTTAGAGTGAGAAATGGAGATGGAGAAGATGAATGTTAGAATGGAGGATATCGTGCGCGCGCATCACACCCTCAAGGAGGTCATTGTTAGAACTCCGCTGCAGCGCGATCCCAACTTATCAGCCAAGTACGACTGCAACGTTTATTTGAAGCGGGAAGACTTGCAAATCGTCAGATCCTTTAAGATTCGAGGAGCTTACAATAAGATTCGTCACCTGCAGCCAGATGAGCTTGAGCGCGGCATCGTGTGCGCCAGTGCAGGCAACCATGCGCAAGGGGTGGCCTATTCATGCCAAGCGCTTCGCATTCAAGGCACCATTGTTATGCCGAGTACAACGCCATCTCAGAAGGTTACCCAAGTCAAACGCTTTGGCGGGACTTACGTTAATGTTGTCCTCACGGGAGACACCTTCGATGATGCCTATGATGCGGCTATGAAGATCTGCGAGGAGAACGGCATGACCTTCATCCACCCCTTCGATGATCCTTACATCGTGGCTGGAAATGGAACAGTAGGCATGGAGATTATGGAATCTCTCGATGCGTCTGCTGATATGGTCTTTGTCACGATTGGCGGGGGAGGCCTCGTCGCTGGTGTAAGCACCTACATGAAGACGGTGAGCCCAGAGACTCGCATCATTGGAGTGGAGCCTGAGGGAGCAGCCTCCATGACAGAAGCTATTGCCCGCAAGGAAGTGGTGACGCTAGAGCAAATCGACAAATTTGTGGATGGCGCAGCGGTTAAGCGTGTAGGGAAGCTTCCTTACGAAGTATGTACAGAGCTATTGGATGATATTGTTAAGGTTCCTGAGGGCAAAGCCTGTACCACAATTCTTCAGCTGTACAATGAGAATGCGATTGTTGTGGAGCCTGCGGGATCGCTGCCTGTGGCTGCACTTGATCTCTATCGCGACCAGATTCGTGGCAAGACAGTGGTCTGTGTGATTAGCGGAGGCAACAATGATATCGATCGCATGCAGGAGATTAAGGAGCGCTCGCTTATCTATGAGGGCCTGAAGCATTACTTTATGGTGAATTTCCCGCAGCGCGCTGGCGCTTTGCGTGAATTTTTATCAGAAGTGCTGGGAACCAATGACGACATTACACGCTTTGAATATATTAAAAAGCACAACAAGGATAATGGAGCAGCCTTAGTAGGAATCGAGCTCCAAGATCGCAACGATTACAGTGCATTGATTGAACGTATGCAGGCGAAGAATCTGAGCTACGTTGAAGTGAATAAGGATTCGGTGTTATTCGATTTGCTTGTCTAGCTTGAGCTCTGCTCATCGCGACTCAGTCAGCCATAGACGGAAGGGAGTTGCACTTCTTGGAGCACGCTTCATCCTAACCGTCTCTTTGGCTATTTTTCATAAGCTTTTTGTAACATGTATCGTGATAGAATGGTTAGCTCCAATCCCTATTAAATGAGGCTAGGCAGCACGCTTAGAGTGCTCCATTTCTTCTATTTGAACCTTAAGCCCGAGTTTGCCCGTATAAAATAGGTATATGTTCGTTAATTAGGGACGCTGGATAAGGGAGGATGAGCGACATGAGAGAGCGGATCATAGCACTCGATCGTCACATCGAAGCTGCGATGCTGGAGCGGGAGCTTCATGCAAAGTGGGAACAACAGCTGAATGGAATAAGGGCAGAGCTTCGTAATGCAGAGTCAGAAGTAGAGCGGCTGCTGCAGCAGTGGCAGGAAGAGAAGAAAGATGTGGAGCGCTTAACGAATCGCTCGCTATCCAATCTCTTCTATACGCTGATAGGAACGAAGGAGCAGAAGCTAAGCGAAGAGCAGATTGAGGAGCTGAAGGCGAAGGAACGCTATGAGCTAGCCTTAAGCGAGGCGAATGCGCTGGAGGAAGATCGCGCGGAGTTATCGCGCAAGCTTATTGACGTCAGCCGCTGGGACACGAAGCTCAAGCAGGCCATGCAGGAGAAAGAAGAGCTGCTTCGTGAGCATGACTCTGCATTCGCAAGCGCGCTGGATGAATTGCAGCAGCAGAAGGTGAAGCTCCTGCATGAGAAGAAGGAGCTTGGCGAAGCTCGTGCTGCAGGAGAGCATGCGCTTCGGGCGTTGCGCCGTGCAGGGGAGTCTTTTGATTCCGCCAAGAACTGGAGCACCTATGATATGCTTGGCGGCGGCATGCTAGCCACTCACATCAAGCACTCTCGGATTGATGAGGCTCAGGAATCGGTAACCAAAGCAAACCATGCGCTGCGCACCTTTCAGCGGGAGCTGAAGGATGTAGAGCAGGCGGCTGCTGGCACCGATTTGGTGCATATTGAGGGCGGCCTTAAGTTTGCCGATTATTTCTTAGATGGTCTGATTGCAGACTGGATGGTGAATAATAGAATACAGAGCTCTCTTGAGGCAGTGAACAAGGGAATTACCCGTGTGGAGCCAATTCTAAAGCGCTTGAACGAATACCGTATTCAAGTAGAAGGAAGTCTTCAAGAAGCAACTAGACGGTATGATCAATTGATCTTAACCTATAAAATGTAAATGATTTGCAGGAAAGTTGAAACAAACGATAGTTACCGTTATATTAGTAAAAAGGTTTAAGCGAAGGGTTGATATGATGGAGAATACGAACAGCGCCTCCAATAACTTTATTCGTCAAATTATTGTGGAGGATTTACAAGAAGGACGTGTTGACGAGATCGTAACGCGGTTCCCGCCAGAGCCAAATGGTTATCTGCACATCGGGCATGCGAAATCGATCTGCTTGAATTTCGGCATGGCTGAAGAGTTCAAGGGAAGAGTAAATTTGCGTTTCGACGATACGAATCCGCTCAAGGAAGATCAGGAATATGTCGATGCGATCAAAGAAGATGTGGAATGGCTCGGCTTCAAATGGAACGAGCTTCGTTTCGCATCTGACTATTTTGAAGAGATGTACAACCGTGCTGTGCGGCTTATCCAAAAGGGCAAGGCCTTTGTGGATGATCAATCGGCGGATCAGATTCGCGAGACGCGAGGCACGCTGACAGAGCCAGGGAAGAACAGCCCTTATCGTGAGCGTTCGATCGAAGAGAACTTGGATCTCTTTGCGCGTATGCGCGCTGGGGAGTTCGGCAACGGCGAGAAGGTTCTGCGTGCGAAGATCGACATGAGTTCGCCAAATATTAACCTGCGCGACCCGGTCATTTACCGTATCGCGCACGCGACTCACCACAATACAGGCGACACTTGGTGCATTTATCCGATGTATGCCTTTGCGCATCCGATTGAGGATGCCATTGAAGGCATTACGCATTCGCTTTGCACAACAGAGTTCGAAGATCAGCGTCCATTCTATGATTGGGTAGTTCAAGAGACTGAGATGGAGAACGTGCCGCATCAATATGAGTTCGGACGCCTGAATATGACCAATACAGTCATGAGTAAGCGCAAGCTGAAGCTGCTCGTTGATGAGGGTGTTGTAGATGGCTGGGATGATCCGCGCATGCCGACGGTATCGGGACTTCGCCGCCGCGGCTTCACACCAGAATCGATTCGTTCGTTTATTCGTGAGCTTGGCGTATCGAAGAGCAGCGGCACGGTTGATTCCAAGTATTTGGACCACTTCCTGCGTGAGGACCTGAAGCTGAAAGCGCCTCGTACAATGGGGGTTCTTAAGCCACTTAAAGTGGTGATTACGAACTATCCAGAAGGCCAAGTGGAGTGGCTTGATGCCGAGATCAATCCGGAGAACCCTGAGATGGGCACTCGCCAGATTCCATTCTCCCGCGAGATTTATATCGAGCAGGATGACTTTATGGAAGAACCGCCGAAGAAGTACTTCCGCTTGTTCCCTGGCAATGAAGTTCGTTTGAAGCATGCTTACTTTATTAAGTGCAACGACTTTGTTAAGGATGAGAACGGCAATGTGGTTGAGGTGCATTGCACGTATGACGTAGAGACGAAGAGCGGATCGGGCTTTACAGGCCGCAAGGTCAAAGGAACGCTCCATTGGGTCGACGCTACTCATGCTGTGCCAGCGGAATTCCGCTTGTATGAACCGCTTGTGCTGGATGAAGCGGAAGATGGCGAGGGAGAATTCCTGGATCATCTGAATCCAAGCTCGCTTATCGTGGAACAGGGCTTTATTGAGCCTAATATGAAGGACGTCAAGCCGCACGATAAATTCCAATTTTTCCGTCATGGCTACTTTAACGTAGATCCGAAGCATACGACAGAAGATCATATTGTATTTAACTTGATTGCCTCATTGAAGAGCTCCTTCGAGCTTCCAAAGGCGTAATGGTTAAGAATGAGCGGCCATGCCTGTGAGGTATGGCCCTTTTCTATGGTTGATGAGGATGCAGATTCCTGTCTAGCATTTGTGGATTTGCGACTAATCGATCTGATTTACGAAGCCATATCCAGATATAAGGAGGAGGTAAGAAGCATGCAGAACAAAGTCATTTTACTGCAGTCGGATTCGATTGGAGATGCGGCAGATGGATTAGGAACGACTATATTGGAAACGTTCTTGACCGTCCTGAAGACGGAGCATAAGCTGCCGGCAGCGATCTTTTGCATGAATCGCGGGGTATTGGCCTTGACGTCCAACGCTTTAGCTTCGTTGAAGCTGGCAGAGATCGAAGCAGCTGGCGTGCCCGTGTATGCCTGCAAGACCTGTGTTGATCATTATGGCATAGAAGCAGAGCTTGCGGCGGGACAGATCTCTGGCATGAACACATTTGTCGAGTTGGCAGCCAAGCATGCGGTTATCACGCTTGGTTAATAGAGCCGTATAAGAAGCAGGCATGGTACCAAGCTCTAAGGAGTAGGTCGTAAGTGTATGATGGCCGCTGCTCGTCTCAAACCACTTCACTGTATTTCAAAAAGATTGATCGTTAAAATCTATAAGTAACGGATCAAGCGACTCCACAACATATACCACTGGCGATGACTTCTATGGAGCTGTTCCAGCTCCTTGGAAGTGATCGCCTATTACCTCACCTAGAATAAACATTCCCGAATAAATGGAAGATAGTCATTGGCATCTGTTTGACGATTCAGCCCCTAAGGAGGCTTTATGAAAAAAATAAGGTGGATGCTGGTTATGAGCCTGTTTATTACGCTCATTCTGCTTGAAATAAATAGGATGCCGTACAAGGATCCTATAGAGCTCTATCAATCCCGTGTTGGCGCTGCCACGCAGCTTGACCCCGATACAATGGCAACCTATGAATGGAACTCATATCAGATCTCGTTCCTCAAAGACAGTCTTAAAAATACACATCTCTTCTTTGTAGGTCCCGACCGTACGATCGATCTTTATCTGCTGGATCGCGGGGGAGTACCGGAGAGAGATCTCTATTGGCAGGTAAACACAAAGCAGAGGAATGAGCAGCGAATGGTGCTCTTCTGTGCCATCTTGTTTAAAGATTCGATCAATCATATTACATTGCGATCCGTAGGCGGATTGGACATGAAAGAGGAGCTCAAGACGCTGGAGTACAATAATACCCGATACGTCATTGCGATTAGCGATCGAATTCAGATTAACCCTGTAGACATTACAGGCTATTCTCAGAATCATGATATTGTATATAAGAATGTAAATGCAGCTGAAGAAAAATAAAACCGCACCTTAATTAGAGTCTCAAGCGGTAGCGCAGGTAATGGAACAGTCGTAGACGTCCTTGATGAATATACCAATCATGAGTGAAGTGCTACAACCGCGTGACAAGCAAGAGCAAGCAAGACCAGAATAAAAGCCTCTTCCAGATAGCTTCCTGAGAAGAGGCCTATTTTTACATGCGAGGGTAGAAAGGTTATGAGAGCAGTTTATTCTGAAGCTTCACGATCTCTTCTGCTGACAAGCCTATTGCTTGGGTTAAATAATGCTCAATATCCTCGTACTGCTCCAGCATTTGATCAAGCGCAGCATTCAAATACTCGGGTCGGGCCTCCATGACGGCTTTCATGATGTCTTGCATTATCTCTTCAGGGACATCCGCTTGTGCTTGCATCGTGCTTCTGGATTTGGCTGCAATCTTGGCAGTGTCCAAGTATTGATTGGTCAGCAAATAATCTTGCATAATGGTTTCTTTAGATACCCCGAGCGCCATCAGGATGAGTGCCGCAATCAGTCCGGTTCGATCTTTGCCAGCCGTACAGTGGAACAGAAACGGCGTGCTGTGATCCTGCAAAAGCAGCTTGAAGATGGCCTGCAGCGCTTGGGTGGATTGAATCATGGCCTGATTCAAATGGACGAGCAGCTGGTCAGGCGGCCCAAATCGGTCCAGATGAGCGCGCTTATTCGTATCCCCTAGATCATAAGCTTGACGAACGACTGGGCCGTTGTCAGCAGGAATTAACGGGATATTGATGTTGGTCACCGCGGAAAGAGCTGGCGTCGGCATAGCGCTAATCTCATCGCGATCTCGCAAATCACAGATGGTGCGGATGCCAATGGCATGCAGCTGTTTTATATCTTGTTCCGACAGTTCGGAAAGCTCTGCTGAGCGGTACAGCATGCCCCATTTGACCAAGCGGCCATCCTTGCCTGTATAACCCCCAAGATCTCGGCAATTGCTCACGCCCTGCATGGGCACCATACGCTGCTGCGCAGCAGAACGGGATGTAATGAGCGTATCTTTTCTTCCAATAGTCATGTTGGTCTCCCTCCGATGTCTGTTCGCGATATGCGAATGGCATATCCATGCTGATTGCAGTTCCTCACACAACTTCAGCTCATATTCGCATCGACGGCTGTAGTTAATGCTCTGAGGTTCAGCGTTTTATTCCGCAAGGCACAGCTGATGCTCCATGCGTCATATCGCATATGCTTCGATTTCGACAACTTCTATATATACGATTGTAGCTTGCTTTTAATCGGTGTGCATCTGTCCGCTATCCCGATACTCGTGCGCTTCTCTTCTATTCTAGGAGGTCCGTGCACACTTGACCGTAGCGTTCCTTTGAACTCCCCCTGACAGCTGTCAGCCGAATTGTCAGCCTAGAAATAATGTTTATTGAACGCATTATGATGAGGATGATAGCTCTTGGTCTAAGCCGGAGCTTAACTTAGCTTGGCTGCGTATAACCAGCCAGGTAAGCAGCGCGAAGCCAATGGCGCCGATGAATGCGCATAGGCTGCCCCATGCGTACACCATGGAAGGGCCAAGGCGGTCGTACAGTGTACCGCCCAGAAAGCCTGCTACTGTGCCTGAGATGCTGCTCCATGTCAAGGTGTAGATAGACTGCCCCGTAGTGCGCAAGGCCGGCGGGACGAGCATAGCCGTCAACTGTGTCCCGATATAGAAATATCCGCCGAAAGTCACGCAGTGCAACGCTTGGATGGCGATCACCTGCCAAGGCTCGGTGGCGATAGACATAAGCAGCCATCGCAAGGTATAGAGGACGCCTACAATGGTTAAGCCAAGCAGCATCGAAGATACCTTGCGCCGCAGAAAGCGGTCGAACAGCAAGAAGATGACGATCTCAAAAATCGATGACATGAAGATCGACAAGCCTACTGCGGATTTGTCCCCGCCAAGATCGGTGATATAAAGCGAAACAAAGGCGTTATTGATCCCATTGGGCACGCTGATGAGCACACCGAGCAGCACGAACGTCATAAAGACGGGGGACAGCAGCACGGCCTTTAACGAGCCTGAGCCAGCCTGCTTATCTGCTGTCTTCTGCACGCTGGCACCTGCTGGGCCGATTCTGGGCTGCAAGCCTCCAGCAGGCCTAGGAAGAGCCATGGCGGCTAGCAGTGCCAGTGTCAGCAGCAGCGCGTACACATACGAAAGCGCCCCTACGCCCAGCACGTTGAACAGCGATCCTGCAAGCGCTGCGGTCAGTGCCCAGCCGAGAGACCCAAACATGCGAAAAGCCCCGAATTTATGCTTCGTCCCGTCGATCGAGGTAAGGATCAAGCTGTTGCTTTGGCTGAACAGCGGCGTTTGAAACAAGTAGAAGATGGCGGTGCAGGCAAATAAGAGACCGTATATCGTCGTATGGAACAAGAACTGCACAATGATTATATTGCTGAGCAGCAGAATCAGCAGTACACGTCGTATATTGCCGATCCGATCACTCATATATCCCCAGAAGGGATTGGCGAATATGGACAGGAAGGGGCCGATGGCAAGCAGCCAGCCAATCTCGGTTTTGCTGAAGCCTTCTTCATGCAGAAAGATCGGGAAGTAGCTGCCGAAGATGGCGAGACCGCCGTACAGGAGAAAGGTAAATAGACGCAGGCTGTTGAAGCCCCCAGCTGGAGCGGCTGCAGATGAATGTGTAGTATGACGAGTCATGGTGAAGCTCCCTTCCTTGTTTGGACATATGGTAAAAAGGACAAGCGGGTAATCGCCTGCCCCAGTACCTCTTACGTGATCAGCTTAAGAAAAACAGCTTTCCATCATTCAACCTTTAGCAGAAGAAGTGGATTGCAATTCATTGTTAAATGGGCGCTGCAGAGGAGCGCGACATGGCAGCAATCTCTTCTGCCGTTACCTCGCGGCCGAGTCGGCTGGATTGATAGATGCCCTCGCTGATCAGCATCGTATCTAGAGCGAGCTTTGCCGTAGGCATAAGTGGAACGATCCCTTGAAGCACAGCCGCCCAATGCTTCTCGGAGGATTCATATGCCCAAGCCTCTTCGTTCAACATCTTATAGCGGCTGTTGACCGCGTGCAGATCTATATCAGCATCCATATCCATGTCGCAGGACGTAAAGTGATAGGAGAGCGCGGCGCCATGCTTGGCCTGAGGAAGGCGTATGCCTCCTTCTGAGCCCAGAAGGCTTGAACCTTCAAAGGCATCCATATGGACGGCCCAAGCCTCTATGATATCCAGCGTAATGCCGCCAGACAGCTTGACGAGTCCTACGCCAAGCTCCTCTACATCGAATTGGCTGAGCTCGCGCCGATCAGGCAGCATAGCAAGCTCCTGATACGTCTCGCCGCTGATTCGAAGCGGGGCAGGCATGCCCATCAAATACAGGAGCTGCGAGATATGATAGACGCCCATATCGTATAATGCGCCGCCTGAGGCGACTGCCTTGCGGGTAAAGCTGGCTGTGCCGTAGCCGTCGACATAAGGCCGCCCGCGTCTGCGGTAGCCGGTAGAGCGCGCATGATAGATTCTGCCGAGCTTGCCGTCATCGATCAGCGCCTTCGCGGCGCGAGTCTCGCCAGTATAGAGCGTGCCAAGCTGGATATGCAGCATGCGGCCGGTCTCGCCGGCGGCCTCATACATGGCGAGCGCATCGTGATAGGAGCCAGCCATGGGCTTCTCGCAGTATACATGCTTGCCAGCTCTTAAGGCGGCAATCGTGACGGGTGCGTGATAGTTGTTATGCAGGCACACGTCGACTGCCACGATATCGTCACGCTGGAGCAGTTCGCGGAAGTCCGTATAGGTATCCTTGATGCCGAATTGCGAAGCGACACGGAGACCCTCATCTGCGCGGATATCACAGATGGCGGCGACCTCGATGCCTTCAATCTGTTGATACTGGGTCAGATGATGCTTGCCAATCTGACCTGCTCCAATGATAGCGATGCGAACGGGAGTCATTAGGAATCCTCCTGCAGGAGCGGTTCTGTGCTCATGAACGACTGCAGCTGCTCAAGTGCCGCACCGACGGCTTGAACCTGCTGCTCTGGAGCATTGTATTCCACAGCCCAATAATGGTCATAGCCTTTGCCTGCAATGGAGTGAAGGTGTGCCAGCGCCGTCTCCTGTTGAAGCGTCTTCCAATCGACATGGATATGCTTCGTCCACGGGAGAAGCAGATGATCGCTCTTGCGGAGCGCGGCTAGAATTTCTTCTGCTGGCAGTTTGGAGCGTGTGTAGGTGGGCTGAACAGCATGATGCCATCTGCCCAGGTGGAGCAGAACGCCATAGTTCGGGTGATTGACGCTCTGGGAGATGAGCTGCAGCGTCTCAGGAACGAGGGCAAAGCCAGTGTGATTCTCAGGGCCGACCCAATATCCGCCTGCTTGAGCTCTCGCTGCGTACTCGGTATATCGCGATACGACATAGTCGAATGCTTCATCAGAGATGTCCTCATCGCCGTGCATAACAGCATCGATGCGCACAGACTTGGCGCCAAGCATCTCGGCTGCATGAAGATACGAGAGTGCATTCTGGTGCAGAGCCTCTCTCACTTCAGGATCTGGATTCCACAAATGAGCGGTATCGACTGCGAGGTTCGCGACCGTCATGCCACGATCGTCAAGCGCTTCTTTCATTTGCATCACGATCTTCTCATCTGCGATTCTCCAGATGGGACGAGAGGTATCCGAGAAGAAGGCATTCCACAGATCTATGGTTGTAAGGCCATATTGGCTGTGAACGGTGTCAATGTAAGAGAAAATATCCATATGGCCAGCGACGCGAGAATTATTAAAGGAAAACCCACTAACGGAAACCTTCATATAGGAAATCCCCCCATGTTGAGATATATAGATGTACTCTATTGAAGCGTAACAGATTCATTGCTCAAAGTTAAAATGTTTAAAACGTTTATATGATATCGTTTACATGGGTAATTTTGGATTTCTCTTCCTCTAGCACCGCTTATCGGACAATTTCGTCAAATCTGTGTCGAGCCGCCATTGAAGCAATGACCAGACAAGCCCCTTCGTCATTGATCCCCTTAAAAGTGCATAAAGCAGCTTCCCAAATTTGACAAAAACACAAAAGAAAAGTCAATATACTTGAGGAATTGCAGCATTAAATGTAAACAATAGATATGGCTTATGTAAATAAAAAATGGATAATCGTTAAATAAATGCATTGATTTTATTGAGAAATCCACATATAATAAAAAAACAAACAGATGTAAGCGTATACATTGGTAAGTTAAGAAGACATCTTTATTCGTGTATATGTATATAAATGATTAGATAAAGTTTACATTTGTTTGGTCCTATAGATTCCTTTTTCAAGAAGGGATCGGGGTATCGTTGTAAAGCTACACCATTCAATTTCATAGGGGGTATCAGAAGATGAAGAAAGGAAAACGCACGTTACTGCTTACCTTGGTCATGATGTTAGTCTCTTCTATGATGTTAGCTGCTTGTGGCGGCAAGGATTCAGGCTCTGCTACAAGCAAGGATGAGAAGCCGGTTGAGTTGATTTGGTACACAATCGGGACGCCTCAGCGTGATTTGAATGAAGTACTGCAGAAAGTCAACGAATATACGAAGGAAAAAATTAATGCTACCATTAATATGAAGATGCTCGATTGGGGGGACTATGACCAGAAGATGCAGGTTATTTCTGCTTCTGGCGAGCCTTACGATATTGCATTTACGTCTTCCTGGGGATTCAACTATGTTACCAATGCGCAAAAGGGAGCATTCTACAAGCTTAATGATCTTCTAGATGAGCATGGACAGGATCTCAAGAATGTCATTCATCCATCCTTCCTTGAAGGTGCGAAGATCAACGGCGAATTGTATGCGATTCCAGTCAATAAGGAACTTCCCGCACAGCGTGTGTTCCGATTTAATGATACACTCGTGAAAAAGTACAACTTCGATATTTCCAAGGTTCATACGCTTGAGGACTTGGAGCCTATGCTGAAGACGGTTGCTGAGAAGGAGAATATTAAGCCAATCTCGGCAGCGATGGGTCTGCCTCAAATGTTCGACTATGTCATCGAAGGAGGTATTCCAATTGGAGTGCCGCTTGATTCCAAGGATCTGAAGCTTGAGCTTACGCTTGAGAATCCGAAGATCATGGAACAATATGAAACGATGCACAAGTACTACAAAGCAGGCTACCTGCCTTCTGATGTAGCCACATATACGGATGCGAACCAAAGCGAAGCGCTGAAGACGGGACGCTGGTTTGTCGATACGGCTCACTATCAGCCATTTGCTGAAACGAGCTGGTCGCAAGGCATTCCGGACAAGGTCGTGGTGCAGCCGGCAGAAGAGCCGTATGTATACAACTGGTCGGTTACTGGATCCATGATGGCGATCTCTGCTCAGTCGAAGTATCCGGAGAAGGCGATGGAATTCATCAACTTGCTGAATACGGACAAGTATCTTCGCAACCTGATCAACTTCGGTATCGAAGACAAGCATTACAAGCGGGTTGATGACAATACGATCGAGCCGCTGCCAGCACGCAAGGAATCCTATGATATGCCGCAATTTACGCTTGGCAACTTCTTTATTCTTGATCTTCTTCCAGAAGACCCTAAGGATAAGTGGGATCAGTTCGAAGCATTCAATAACTCTGCGAAGAACGCGCCATTGCTTGGATTCACGATGGATACAAGCAAGGTCCGGACCGAGATTGCAACTGTCTTGAACGTAAAGGATGAGTTCGAGAAGGCACTCACAACCGGTACGGTCGATCCGAAGGAATACCTGCCTAAAGCGATTGAGAAATACAAAGCAGCAGGTATTGAGAAGATCATGGAAGAAGCTCAGCGTCAAATTGATGAGTGGAAAAAATCAAAAGAATAACGAAAGGTCGGTTATGAATGAAAAAGCCTAACATTGTCTTTATCGTGACAGATCAGCAGCAAAGAGGAACTCTTTCCTGCTACGATGCAGACACGTTATGCCAAACGCCGAACCTGGATCAACTAGCTAACGAGGGCATTGTCTTTGACAATGCCTACGCTAGTTTTCCAGTTTGTACTCCAGCTCGAGCGTCTATGCAGACGGGGATGTATCCATTTAAGCATGGCATGCAGAACAACTCCTATTCACCAGGATGCCTGGTTAATGAATTGCCTCAGACGGATTATTTGCTCAGCCGCCAGTTGAAGCAAGCAGGTTATTCGGTTGGGCATACTGGAAAATGGCATTTAGGCCAAGGCGAAGTCGATCGTACCAAATTCGACCGCAACTTAAAGTATATTGAATTCCCTGAGCAGGCGATTCAGGCTCGTTCTATGCCGACAGACGTGGGTTATGAGGGAGATGATTTCCCAGGACATGGCGCGGGAGGCTGGAACTATCCGCAGTTCCGCGAGTATTTGAAGGAAAATAACTTAGAGCTCACGATCGAGAATAAGATCAGCGGACATTACTATGGCCACTTTGCTGCAGAGGTCACTTCATCCGTGGAGACGACGATCGAGCATTATTTAACCGATCGTGCGATTCATTATATGGATCAGTTCTTGAACCGTGAAGAGCCGTTTATGATGGCGGTACACTTCTGGGGGCCGCATGAGCCTTATATCGCTCCATCGGATACGCTTGACCTCTACCGGGATATGACGATTCCGCCATGGCCAAGCTTTGATGAGGATCAGACGGATAAGCCGAATATTCATAATGTGAAGCGAAGCAAAGCCAAAGATTGGGAGAGCTTTGAACCCTACGTGAAGCATTATTATGCCGTTATGACCCATATTGACCGTCAGGTTGGACGTCTAGTGGACTATTTGAAAGAGAAGGGCATCTATGAAGATACCGTCATTATGTTCTGTGCCGATCATGGAGAATCACTTGGTGTGCACGGAGGACTTTGTGACAAGGGCTTCTTTATGTATGATGAGACGTGCCGCATTCCGCTTATCGTGAAACCACAGCAAGGAGGCGGTGAAGGCGGACGCAAGGCGCAGGAGATGGTCGGCACTTGTGATCTATACGCCACTATGCTGGATTATGCTGGCATCAAGGAGCTGCATCCTGGCGTTGACGGCCGATCAATGGTTCCTATCGTGGAGGGCTTTACGCCTGAAGACTGGCCGGATGCAGTCGTTACGGAATTTACAGGCCTCGGCAGCTTGCTCTACACTCAACGCATGATTCGCATGGGCGATTATAAATATGTGTTCAACAGCGGGGATACAGACGAATTGTATCATCTTAAATCAGACCCTCATGAACTGAAAAATCTAGTATGCGATGAACAATATGGAGATGTGCTTCTTCATATGCGCAAGCGTCTTGAAGCATGGATGGAGGAGCATGAGGATCATCTGATAGTGGAATATCGCCATATGCGCTTGTAGGCGGCAAGACTCACGAATAGTCGAAAGAGAAGCTGGCTTAGTGTCGGAGGATCGATTGTCAGAATGTTGAATGTATAGTTGAAGATGAATCTCGCATTTCATAATGGCCACACAGCATCGAGGGAGATACTTCAGGAATGGTGTTAACGATAACTCTATATCATTCTTCGCAGACCATCTCCCTCCATAATGGATGGAGTGAATAATGATGACAGATGCGGCAAGTACAGCTCCGGGTAAGAAGCGTCCGAATATTGTATTCATTTATTGCGATGATCTAGGCTATGGCGATCTTGGCTGCTTTGGCTCTGATGTGATTCGCACCCCTCACCTGGATGCTTTGGCAGAGCAGGGGGTGCGCTTTTCCCAGTGGTATTCGAACTCACCTGTATGCTCGCCATCTCGAGCCTCGCTTCTAACCGGGCAGTATCCAAAAGAGACGGGCATCGACCAGATTGTTGGCGGAGAACGGCATACGCCAGGAATAAGCCAACATGTTCCGTTGATCTCTGAGATCTTGAAGCAGCAGTCGTATCGTACGGCGATCTTCGGGAAATGGCATTTGGGTGCAGCCCCTGAGTCTAGACCGAACGAACGCGGCTTCGATCAGTTCTGCGGCTTTTTAAGTGGATGCGTGGATTATTATTCTCATATTTTCTACCATGGCATGCCTGGGGTACAGAATACGCATGATCTGTGGGAGAATGAGAATGAGATTTGGGACAATGGTCAATATTTGACAGACATCATTACGGAGCGTTCTGTGGAATACATTCAGGAGCAGCGCGCGGCTAAGGAGCCGTTCTTCTTGTATGCTGCCTATAATGCTCCTCACTATCCTATGCATGCGCCTAAGGAAGACATGGACCGCTATTCGCATCTCCCTTGGGATCGACAAGTCATGGCGGCGATGATCTCTGCAGTAGACGATGGTGTGGGAGAAATTGTAGCGGCGTTAAAACGAGCAGACCAATGGGACAATACGCTTATCTTCTTCTCAAGCGATAATGGCCCATCCTCAGAGTCTAGAAACTGGCTTGATGGACGCCAAGATGAATACTATGGCGGAAGCGCAGGCCTGTTCCGTGGACACAAGGCCAGCCTGTTTGATGGCGGCATTCGTGAGCCGGCTATTCTCTATGTTCCATCGTCGCTGCGTGAAGGAGAAGCCTGGTGCGATACCGACAAGCAGGAGGCTCCGGCTAGCTGGATCAAGACCAGTCATCCAGGACGAATCAGCCATGAGGTGGCGATGATGGCGGATATGGTGCCGACGGTGCTTGACTATGCTGGCGTGGAGGCGGATGAGAATGCGTTTGCAGGTCGGAGCTTGAAATCCATGCTTGAGCATGGCGAGGCTTCTCCGCATGAACGATTATACTGGGAATATAATAAACAGCTAGCGGTCCGCTCAGGGGACTGGAAGCTCGTATTGAACGGCAAGCTGGATTTCTTCAAGGATCAGCCGGATGAAGTTCATCTGTCTAATCTGAAAGAAGATCCAGGCGAACGATTCAACCTTGCCGCTGATTACCCTGAGCTTGCAGCTGAACTGAGCGCAGATGTAAGGCGCTGGTATGCAGGGCTGTTGTCTTCATAATACAGGCATGGTTTCGCGTCCTCTCGACTTGTTAAGGGGGCGCTTTTTCTCCATGCTTGCAGTCGGTGTAATGGGTTGCCATTCGCTAGGAAGCTCGTTGTCAATATCTGCTTCTCACACAATGTTTAGATCTGTTGATAATGCTAGAGTAGGAATAGTCATATAATGAAGTTAATGATGTAGATTTGAACTTATGAACAACATGTAACTTCCTATTAGGATGACGTCTGTTATAATCGTGTTGATATGAAGAGGAGGAATGAATCGTGATGAGCCATAAGGATGGGAACAATCCAGTATCCTCCGCTGAAGACGAAGCACCGCATTCCTCGAAGATCCACCGCATGCTGGCTGTGATAAAAGAGAAATGCATGAAGCATCGTAAAGGGATTATTACTGCAGTTGCCCTAGTGGGCATATTAGGCGCAGGGTTCCAAGGCTACGCAGCCTGGTCTTTGCGGGATGATCGTTTGCCTGAGGGCTATCAGGTAATAGGAATTCAAGCAGGAGGCCTAACTCCGGCAGAAGTGAAGCAGCGTCTTGAAGAGCAGCTAGGCCATTGGAATGAGATCGCAGTTATGTTTGAGCCAGACCGCTCTGATGCTGCGCTGAATAAATTGTTGAGCCGAACGTTTACCTTGCAGGAATTAGGCTTTGAGATCAATCAGGAGGAAGTGTTCCAACCGATCAAGGAATGGGAAGAAGGCGGATTCTGGACGAGGCTTGCTCTGAAGCGAGAGCTTAAAGGGGTGCATCAAGAGGCAGAGGCTGTGCTGAACGAGGATAAGCTTGTGAAGACAATGGAGCAAGCCTATGGTGCGCTAATTGATCGCAAGCCCCAGGATGCTAGAGCCGATTATCAGAAGCCGCTCGCCCCTGTGTATATGGAAGAGCAGACGGGCATTGAGCTTGACGAGCATAGTCTTAAGCAGATGCTGGCGAAAAAGGTTGCTTCTGAACTGAAGAAGGGCGATCAGCATGATCGATTGCTCATGCTTCGATTGCCGCTGATCACGATGCCTCCAAGCACAACCGTGAAGATGCTGGAGGATCGTAAGCCCGATTCGCTGCTTGCGCGAAGCATCTATGATGTCAGCCATTTGGAGAAGAAGGAACTTAAAGCCGTTGAAGCCAGTGCTTCTGCCCTCAATGGCAAGGTGCTAGTGCCAGGAGAAGATATGGAGGAGCGTGCGCTTGCTTTGCATGTAGAAGAGAAGCTGCAGCTTCAGGATTCAGAAGGCGTCTACCAAGCAGCAGCTGTATTGTATCAGGCCGCTCTAATGGGTGGGCTGGCTGTGACGGAACAGTCGCCAAGCTCCGCATCAGTATCGCAGATCGCTTCCAATGTATCGGATGCCAATGCGTCCTCTCTGCGACCGCAGATCATCATTCGCAACAATACAAAGGGTGACGTAGTGTGGCGAAGCGAGCTGCGGGATGGACAGCTTATTGTAGATCTTTATGGCAAGAAGGAGCCGGGCGTGACCTATGAGATTGAGACGATCCATGAGCAGAAGGCACCAGAAGACGCCGATGCGTTGCACCTTAAGCGCTTGTCGCTTGCAAAGCCAGAAGCTGCTGCCGAGCAGGAAGTGTCTGCTTCTTCATTACCGAAGGAAATCTACCGTATTAAGCGTATTGACGGGATGATCGTTCAGCGAGAGCGCATCTCGGTGTCCATGACGAGGCATCTAAGTTCGACCTATAGCTATTAATGAGCGGCGATTCGCCGCTTTTTGTGAATGCGAAAAGTAAACGCTGCACACAAAAGGACTGTCTCAAGTTCAGGGGGTATCCTGCATTTGCGACAGTCCTTTGTGTTGTTTCAAACAAGCTGGTGGAGGGTAATAATGGTGAATCAAGTTATTTCGAACAGAACATCATATGAAGGTATTATCCATTCACGCGCTTTGCGCCAACGTACGTTTTCTTGGACCAGTCAGAGCTGAGACTGGATTCGATGACGCTATAGGCTTTCCCAGATGAAGCGTGAATGTATTTGTTGTTCCCTGTATAAATGCCGACGTGCGTAATGCGGCTGCCGCTTGCGGAGAAGAAGACGAGGTCTCCTTTTTCCGGAGCTTTAACGGAAGTAGTAAGCGATTTGTACATGTCATGAGCGGTGCGCGGCAAGCCGACCCCATTTTTTTGAAATACGTAGCCGACGAATCCAGAGCAATCAAAGCCCTTAGGAGACATGCCGCCCCAGACATATGGAACACCTAGATAACTGTAAGCTGAATTCAAGACCTTAGAGGAGAAGCTGCTTGAACTGCTCACCGATACCTGAGCTTTGCCATCCATGCGTGTTATGGCAGGCAGTGTATTCAGTAGAGCAGAATCCCAAGTGTATTCCAAACCGTACTGGTCAATCAGGAATCGGAAGGGAATATAGGTGCTGCCGTTGTAGTTCCACGGCTTATCATTCATTGCAACGGCTTGTCCATTGACTGCTGCCTGCTTCGAGCCTGTTGTAAGCGTAAGGCTCGTTTCTTCATTAGACATCGTAATTTGAATGTCGCCTGCTGTGGTTTTTTTCCACTGCAGATCATAGTTCATCACTTCGGAAAACTCGCGAATCGGCATATACATCGTATTGCCGCTTTCAAGGATAGGGAGTGTATGATCAAAGGTTACTTGTTGTTCGTTAATGGTCATGGTAACAGATTTATCTTGAGATGAGGCGTACACGGTCGATCCGTATGTACTATCCATCCATAACATGCTTCCAAATAATGCGCCTGCTAAAAGTGTAACGCGTAATGCCGCTTTCAAATGAGTTCCTCCTTTGCTGTCTCGCGGATTGTGAAGATGACAAATCCGTCATCTTTTACGACAATAGCAATGCTATCATAATGCTTAAAGCCAGCCAATAGGCTGTATGAATCAATTATTACAACTTTGTCATAAACTAATTTTCTTACAAAATTGTAACTTTGTCAAAGGGTAAAGGGAATGAAATAGAAGAGGATAAGGCTCCTATTTCCTATCGTTTACAATTGTTTAAAGGTTCTATCGAAGAGCAAATCCAGTGCTGACAAGCGTTTGCTTTATATTGCAGTAGTTCAAAATTAGGATATTAATTCCATGCTAAAAAACGTGAACATGACATGCTGTTTGCTGTTTACCTCATGATTAGCAGATGAATCGTTTATTTTCAATAAAAAGTAGACGCAGAGAACTAGGACTTTAGCCAATACCATGTTTGCCTGAATCAAATATCATGTCGTCGCGGATCTTTAAGCCGTGAGGTTTCTTGCAGCACCAGGTGGGATAGGGTTTTTGGAGGATCCTGTATCACGATGGTGTTATTTGGTGTGCGGTGATATTCGGCCTCGATAGAATGGGAATGATTTGGAGATGGTAACAAAGAGTCGTGTCAACGTGTTGAACAAGCTGTACGTTAGGGCAGAATTACAGGTACAATGAGTTTACACAATCGTGTCAGCTTTTCACTAAAAGGGGACAAAGGCATGTTCAGTCGGATTTATCAGAAGCATTTTAAACGTAAAGTCTTTAATAAGCTCATTTTAATTTATACGGTCATCACCATCGCTTCACTCGTGACGCTCGCGGTGTTTGCCTACCAATCCGTAGCAAGGGACGAGATTAACAATTCTGTCTTGGACCAGCAGAGACATGTGGATCAGATGAATCGCTTCTTGAATCAAAAGGTAGAGAATGCACAGGTTCTGCTGCAGCAGCTGTATCAAGACAATACGCTCATTGGGGATGCGGTGTACTTTTTAGAAAACGGATACGAGTCTTATATCCGCTACCGTCTTGACCAGTTCAGCGGCAGCATGAGCACGTATCAGCGGGATTTTGATTCCTTTTATACAAACGCATTTTATCGAGATTCGGATATCAAAAATATCATTTTGTTCAGCAATCCGTTGACCTTTGCCTACATGTATACGGACAACGGTCGGAACAACAAACTGTACGATTGGGAAAATGGACACGCATCAGAAGCTTTTCTGCGTGATCGTTATCGCGATGGCGTAGTGAAGCTGCCCAGTGAAGCGAATGGCACTGATCAGCACGCAATTGGACTTGGCGATCCTGAGCAGCGCTACAGCTATGGCAATCAGCTCGTGACGGTTACGAACCGAATCTACAATTCGACGACTTTAACCACTGTGGGGACCATTAGTGTTGACTTTAGCACAGCAGGACTCGGGAGTCTGGTTGAAGATAATTCACGCGGTGCGAGATATGCGGTTCTAAATGATGAAGGCAAGTTCGTCTATCATACTTCCAACTGGAAGCTGGACAGCTTTAATAAGCAGGCAAAGGATATTCTTCATCTGCATCAGAATCAGCCAGAGCGAATAAAGCTTGAGCAAGATGGATGGACGTATGTCACCGTGTCCAAGATCAACAAGCTGGGCCTTACGGTCATTGCGATGCTCCCACAGAAGGGAGCGACCGCACATTTGACCACGCTTCGCAATACGATCGGCATCGTATCCCTCGTCTGCACCGTTGGCGTGCTGCTCCTGACGATACTCGCCATGTCGCGCTTGTCCAAGCGCACGCAAAGCATCGTACATGCCATGAAGCAGGTCCAGGAAGGGAATTTGGACAATCCGATTATGGTCAAGGAGGACAGCGAAGATGAGCTGGGCCTTATTGCAAAGCAATTCAATCGCATGTGCGAGGATCTGAATTTGTACATTAATCGAGTATACAAGTCTGAACTGAAGCAAAAACAAGCTGAGCTAGTCGCCTTGCAGGCGCAGATTAAGCCGCATTTCCTGTACAACACGCTGGAAGTCATTCGCATGAGAGCAGTCGCGAAGGGGGCGCATGACGTCGGCGAGATGATATACAACTTGGCCTTGCTATTCCGCCATATGATCAAGGATAAGGCCATGATCAGCTTGAATGAGGAGATAGAGAACTGCAAGCGATATTTGGAGCTGACCCGATTAAGATACCGAGACAAGCTTCAGTATACGATTCAAGTCGAGGAGGGGCTCTTGGGCTATCCGATCATGAAGCTGTCCATTCAGCCCATCATCGAGAACTATTTGATTCACGGCTTAGGGCTTGATCGAGCAGACAATCATATTGCCATAGAAGCCGCAAAGACGAAGGATGCCCTTGTCATCACTGTCACCGATAACGGCCAAGGAATAGAGCCGCAGCGATTGGCGGCACTTCAACAAGAGCTGCTTGAATCCGATCTAAAAGATGAGGGCTCGCTTGGCCTCAAGAATGTGCTCAATCGATTGAAGATTCTGTATGGAGAAGAAGCACAGCTGACTATTAATAGTACGGTTGATGTCGGAACAACTGTAACGTTGACATTCCCCTTAATATAAGGAGACCAGAGGCTTTGGAGGACATATATGTATAATGTATTTCTAGTGGACGATGAGCCGTTTATTATAGAAGGTTTGGAAGCCATATTGGAATGGAATGATTATGGGCTTCAGATTGTTGGCCATGCCAATAATGGTGAAGAGGCATGGAATTACTTGAAGGATCATCCTTGTGATATCGTCGTATCCGATATTATGATGCCGAAGATGACGGGCCTGCAATTGATTGAGAAGCTGAAGGATGCTCACCCGCATATGCGCTACATTATATTGAGCGGATACAATGAGTTCAGCTATGTGCGAGAAGGCATTAAGCTGGGTGTGGAGAATTATCTGCTGAAGCCGATCAATCTAGAGGAATTCAAGACGACGCTGGAGACGACGGTGCAAAAGCTCGATCAGACCAAAGCCCGACAGCAAGCAGAGCTTCATAATCGGGATATCCTAAGAGATAATATCTTGTATCGTTGGGTACGTGATCAGATCCATACGGAGGAGCTGCTTCAGCGTGCAGATCTCCTAGGCATTGACTTTGTACATCCTTATTACCTTACGGCTCTGATCCGACTTGAGAGACACGGCAAGCTTGCGCAGGATGATCAGATGAATGTATTGGATGAGCTTAATTGGTCATGGCTTGATGCATTCGAAGAGGCTTATTGCGTGAGAGAATGGGATGGTGAGGTTGCGCTCGTGTTCGGCTTAAGCGCAGCAGAGGAGAAGGAGCAGGTTGTAAGCCGTCTAAGCCAGTGGAAGCTGGAGGAAGAAAGCAAGCTCGGCGAGCAATTGCAAATCACAATCGGCAGTACAGAGCCGGGATATCTCAATGCCTCGAAGAGCTACATGCATGCGAAGCAGGTTCAACCCTACCATCTGGTATCAATGGATGAGCCATGGATTGATTATGAGGAAATCAATCAATACCATTCTTCAAGACCCGCCTCGGTTAGGCCAGAGGTAGAGCCTTATTTGAAGCTGCTGGTGGATAGAAGCAAGGATGGAATCTCAGAGCGCTTAAGCGAGGATCTGGAGCGATTAAGGGAAACTGAGGGTGCAGAGCCGCAGGATGTGCGCAACTTTATCGTAGAGCTGTTGATCCACTGGAGCGAGTTCATGAAGGACGAGGAGATTAAGCAAGTTGAGGATCAGAATTGGTTTGATGCAGTCTACCGTGTTCATTCTATAGAAATGCTAAAAGAGCATGTGCTGCGAATTGCTGCTGATATCATTGATCATTACGATGAACCAGAGCAGCGTTCGCCTGTAGTAAAGCAGGTGCTGACCCACATCGAGCAGAACTATCGCGAGGAGATGTCTTTGAAGACGCTGGCACAGGTGTTTCATATGAGCCCCGTATACTTGGGGCAGCTGTTCCAGAAGGAAGTACAGAGCACCTTCTCTGATTACCTCAACAAGACGAGAATTCGCGCAGCGAAGCAGCTGCTGGTGGAAACGCCCTATCGAATGAATGAAATTTCTGAGCAGATCGGCTATTGGGACAAAAGCTATTTTTATAAACAGTTCAAGAAATATGTTGGCATCTCGCCGAAGGAATATCGGGAGCTGCACCAGAAGCAGCTATCAGAAGGTTAATATTGTAAAAGGATAAAGTGGTTTACATGGGGGACATTAAGAAAGACAGTCTCCATGTAAACCCTTTCTTTATTTTGTACACCAAATCTAAAGTTTGTTGACTATTGAAAGCGTATCATATCAGGTAATCTTAAATTAAACCTAATGCACGGGAGGAAAAAACGGATGAAACCCATCAAAAATTTCATTCACCATTTGAATCTAAATAAAGTCTTTTTGCTGATGGTGCTTCCAGGGGCTTTATGGTTCTTATTCTTCTCCTACATTCCAATGTTCGGTGCCGTAATCGCTTTCAAGGACTATCGAATTGGGCGTGACGGCTTCTTGGCAAGTCTCATGCAAAGTGAATGGGTAGGATTTAAGAACTTTGAGTATTTATTCAGCACAAATGACGCTTACATCATTACCAGAAACACGATTCTCTACAACGTAGTGTTTATCATTCTAGGGCTCGTGTGTGCGGTAGCGATGGCGATTATCCTTAGCGAGATCGTGAACAAGCGCTTGGCAAAAGTGTATCAGACAGGGATGTTCCTGCCGCACTTCTTGTCTTGGGTTATTGTCGGTTACTTCACATTCAGCTTCTTGAGCGTTGACAAAGGGGTATTGAATCAATTCCTCGTATGGATCGGACAGGATCCAGTAAGCTGGTACTCGGAGTCGAAGTATTGGCCTTACATCTTGGTGTTCTTGAACCTTTGGAAAGGGATCGGATATTCCAGTGTCGTATACTTGGCGGCGATCGTCGGTATCGACAAGACTTACTATGAGGCGGCTATGATTGACGGAGCGAACAAGTGGCAGCAGATTCGCCACATTACGATTCCATCTATCTCTACACTGATGACGATTCTTACGTTGCTTGCCGTTGGACGTATCTTCTATGCAGACTTTGGTTTGTTCTATCAGATTCCACGCGACTCTGGTCCGCTGTACAGCGTGACGAACGTTATCGATACGTACGTGTATCGTGGACTTAAGGTCACAGGTGACATTTCGATGAGTACAGCAGCCGGCTTGTACCAGTCTTTTGTAGGCTTCATTCTCGTTATGACATCGAACTGGATCGTCCGCAAGTTCAACAAAGAGAATGCATTGTTCTAAGTTAGGGGGAATCTACCTTGCGTAAGAAAAAATATCGCGACGCTCATCACGTCTCGCCAGCGATAAATGTACTGTTTAACATCATCGCCGGTGTGTTTGCTTTCATCTGTGTGTACCCATTCTTGTTTGTTATCGTCATCTCCTTAACGAGTGAGGAGTCCTTGACGAAGAACGGTTACTCCATATTCCCGGAAAAATGGAGCTTCGCCGCTTATGAATACATCTTTAAAGCAGGCGACCAGCTTCTTCACTCCTACGGTGTGACCATCTTGATTACCGTGCTTGGTACACTTGTTAGTTTGCTTGTTATCTCGCTGTACGCTTATGCGATTTCTCGCAAAAACTTCAGCTACAGAGGGTTCTTCTCCTTCATTGCATTCTTTACGATGCTATTCAATGGAGGATTGGTTCCAACGTATCTCGTTGTTACCCAAATGCTTCACTTGAAAGACACGCTGTGGGCACTGATCCTGCCGCTTGTGATGAACGCGTTCTACATCTTGATTCTTAGAACGTTCTATTCCACAACGGTGCCAGATGCCATCATCGAGTCGGCGAAGATCGACGGTGCAGGCGAGCTTAGAGCTTTCTTTACCATCGTGGTACCGATCTCGCTTCCGGGTATTGCTACAATCGGGTTGTTCGCAACACTGGGCTATTGGAACGACTGGTTCAACGCCCTGTTGTATATCGATAATCCGAGTCTTGTACCATTGCAATCCATGCTGATGCGAATTGAAAACAGCATGCAGTTCTTGCTCACCAATGCTCAGCTGAGCTCTTCCGGTCAATCGCTGGAATTGCTTCGCACGCTGCCTCAAGAGGCAACTCGCATGGCACTCGTTGTATTGGCAACTGTACCTATTGCTTGTGCTTATCCTTTCTTCCAGCGCTACTTCGTTCAGGGTCTTACGATTGGCGCGGTGAAAGAATAAAGATAAAAAACTTCAATGAAAAGATCATTAAGGAGATGTAATAAAATGGCTAAAACAAAGAAAATGCTACTTATGTCCATCAGCCTTGTCATGATGGCATCTCTCTTCCTGGCTGGCTGCGGAAGCAAAAACGAAGCCTCCCAAGAAGGCACTCCTGAAAAGCCTGTAGAACTGATCTGGCAAACGATCGGTACTCCACAAAAAGACGTGGATAAAGTGATGGCCAAAGTAAGTGAATATACAAAAGAAAAAATCGGCGTTACCGTAAAAATGAAAATGTATGACTGGGGCGATTACAACCAAAAGATGCAAGTTGTATCTGCTTCTGGTGAGCCTTACGATATCGCATTCACATCTTCATGGGCATTTGATTATGTGAATAACGCAAGAAAAGGCGCATTCTACGATTTGACAGAACTGCTTGATCAGCATGGTCAAGGCATCAAAGATACCGTTCACCCTTCCTTCTTGGAAGGCGCAAAAATTGATGGAAAACTGTATGCAATTCCGGTTAACAAAGAGTTGCCTGCTCAAAAAGTATTCCGTTATAATAAGGACTTGGTTGACAAATACAATCTTGACATCGACAGTGTGAAAACGCTTGAGGACCTTGAGCCATTGCTCGCAGCAGTGAAGAAGGGCGAACCTAACCTTTACCCGCTGTCCGCAGGTAAAGACTTCCGCTTCACGCTTCCACTTGACCTTGTCAACGAGAACATGCCGCTTGGCGTTCGTCTCGACGACAATGGCGACTTGAAAATCGTGAACTTGCTTGAGCAACCTGAAGTATTGAAGAACTTTGAAACGATGCATAAATTCTATAAAGCTGGCTATGTGAAACAAGACGCAGCGACTGCTACATCCGGTGACGAAATGAAAACTGGCGCATGGTTGACTGACCTTGCTCATACACAGCCATTCGCAGATGCGCTTTGGTCTGAGAGCAACGGATACCCTGTTGTATCCCGTCCAGCAGAAGATCCATACGTTTACAACTGGTCTGTAACAGGTTCTATGATGGCGATCTCTGCTAACTCCAAGTACCCTGAAAAGGCAATGGAATTCTTGAACCTGCTTAACACAGACAAGTATCTTCGTAACTTGGTGAACAACGGTATTGAAGGCGATCATTACAAACGTCTTGGCGAAGATCGCATCGAGTACTTGCCAGCGAAGCAAGAGAACTACGACATGCCAAGCTTTACTCTTGGTAACTTCTTCATCTTGGACAAACTTCCAAGCGACCCAGACAACAAATGGGAAGAGTTCCAAAAGTTCAATGATTCTGCTAAAAATGCACCGCTTCTTGGCTTCAACTTCAACGGTGACAAAGTTAAGACCGAAATGGCTTCGATTCAAAACGTGCGTGAAGAGTTCTACCCATCCCTGTTCACAGGTACTGTAGACCCTGCCGTTTATGTACCGAAGGCGCTTGAGAAGTTCAAGCAAGCTGGACTTGACAAGGTTCAGGCTGAGATGCAGGCTCAGATCGATGAGTGGAAAGCATCCAAGAAATAAAAGCGTAATATAAGCAGTCGGTTGATAATCAGGTGAAGCAGACAGACTTGCTTCACCTGATCGTATTTTCAGCTATAATGAGATAGGAGACAGAGACTAAGGAGGAGAAGCCATAATGGAACAATTACCTCAGAGTGTACTTCGTGTGATGGAAGAAGCGAAGACAAAGCTTGCAGATCATCCGAAGCTGATGAATCTGTTTACAAACTGCTTCCCTAATACACTCAAGACGACGACCAAGCTTCACGATGACGGCACATCCTACGTATTTACAGGGGACATTCCAGCCATGTGGCTGCGTGATTCCTGTGCTCAGGTTCGCCAGTACTTGCCGCTTGCTAAAGACGATTCAGACGTGCAGCGCATCATTGCAGGACTTGTTCGCAAGCAATTAAAGTATATTCAAATCGATCCTTATGCGAACGCATTCAATGAAGCTCCTGTTCGTTTGGAAGAGATCCATCACCGCGATATTACCGAGCTTAATGGCTGGGTATGGGAACGCAAATATGAGATTGATTCCTTATGCTATCCGATCCAACTCAGCTATCTGTATTGGAAGACATCAGGGGATGACTCCTTGTTTGACGGTGAATTCAAGACAGTAGCAACGATCATCATGAATCTGTGGACAACAGAGCAGCGTCATATGGAGCAATCTCCTTACCGCTTCCAGCGCCAGGATTGCCGCAAGACGGACACGCTCAAGAATAACGGCATGGGCATGCCTGTAAACTATACAGGAATGACATGGTCTGCATTCCGTCCAAGTGATGATGCCTGTACCTTCGGCTACTTGGTTCCATCCAATATGTTTGCTGTTGTTGTTCTTCGCTACTTGGAAGAGATCGCAACAGAGGTATATGAAGATGCAATCTTCGCCGAGAAGGTTCGCCGCCTAAAAGATGAGATCGATGAAGGCATTCAAACGTATGGAGTAGTGAATCATCCGAAATACGGCAAGATGTACGCTTATGAGACAGACGGCTTTGGCAACTATAATCTGATGGACGATGCGAATGTGCCTAGCTTGTTAGCGATCCCATATTTGGGCTATACAACAGCTGATGATCCTATCTATCAGAATACGCGCCGCTTCATTCTAAGCGAGGAGAATCCGTATTATTATGTAGGGGAGGCCGCTCAAGGCATTGGCAGCCCGCATACGCCGCATCGTTATATTTGGCATATTGCGCTGTCCATGCAAGGGCTGACAGCTTCTACGAAGGAAGAACGTGAGCAAGTGCTGAACCTGCTCGTATCGACAGATGCGGACACGGGTTATATGCATGAAGGCTTCGATGCTGACGACCCACACCATTTCACACGTGAATGGTTTGCATGGTCGAACAGCTTATTCTCAGAGCTTGTATATCGTGAATATTGGCTAGCGGAAGGAGAGAAGTAACATGACGAACAAAAAGACAGCACATATCATCTCTCATACTCACTGGGACCGCGAATGGTACATGCCTTACGAGTATCATCATGCGCTCTTGATCGAGTTGATGGATACCCTTCTCGACACATTGGACAGAGACCCTGACTATAAGAGCTTCCACCTCGATGGGCAGACGATCATGCTGGAGGATTACCTGCAAGTTCGCCCTGAGATGAAGGAGAAGCTTACGAAATATATTCAAGAAGAACGCATTCATATTGGTCCTTGGTACATTCTTCAGGATGAGTTCCTGACTAGCAGCGAAGCGAATGTGCGCAACCTCCAAGTTGGTCATCGCGACGCTAAATCATATGGCGGCAAGATCTCGAAGCTTGGTTATTTCCCAGATTCCTTCGGCAACATGGGACAAGCTCCGCAAATGCTTCGTCAAGCTGATATTGACGTTGCGGCATTCGGCCGCGGTGTTAAGCCAACGGGCTTCAACAACCAAGTGTCCGAAGACGCAGCCTATGAATCCCCGTATTCGGAGATGATCTGGCAGTCCCCAGATGGTTCCAAAGTTATCGGTATCTTGTTTGCAAACTGGTACTGTAACGGCATGGAAGTGCCTGTGGATGAGAAGCAAGCGATCGCTTACTGGGAAAAAGCAATTCCAAATGCAGAGAAGTTCGCTTCTACACGCCATCTGCTCTTCATGGGCGGCTGTGACCACCAGCCAATCCAAACGGACTTGTCCGATGCGATTGAAGTGGCGAAGAAGCTGTTCCCGGATGTGGACTTCGTTCATTCCAACTTCGAGCTGTATGTGGATGAGCTGAAGAAGGATCTTCCAGACAACCTGCAAACGGTTCATGGCGAGCTTCGCAGCCAACGCACAGAGGGCTGGTATACCCTTGTAAACACAGCATCTTCCCGTGTGTACTTGAAGCAAATGAACGCAGAGAACCAAACCCTGCTTGAGAAGGTTGCAGAGCCGCTTGCGGCATTCGCGCATCAAGTAGGCAAGCCGTATCCGCATCATTTATTCGTTTACGCTTGGAAGACATTGATGCAGAACCACCCACATGACAGCATCTGCGGCTGCTCCGTAGATGAAGTTCACCGCGAGATGGTCACGCGCTTTGAGAAGTCGAAGCATATGACGGAAATGATTATCCGTGAATCCATCGATGGCTTGATCCCCGCGATCGACACAACAGCCTTCGAAGGCAAGGAAGCATTCCCATTCACGGTATTCAATACAGCGGGCTACAACCGCGATGGATTCGTTGAAGTATCCATCGAGCTTAAGCGTCGCTACTTCAGCGAAGCATACCCAACTCGCCTTGCACGTGAAATGAAAGTTGAGCCAATCGCAGCAGGCGCAGTGATGGATGCAGAAGGCAACGTCATCGACTGTGAATGGATAGATGGCGGTGTTATGTTCGGCTATGATCTGCCGAAGGACAAGTTCCGTCAGCCATACATGGCTCGCATCCTGAAGCTTCGTCTTCAAGCAAAGGATATCCCTGCGCTTGGCTACAAGACGCTTGCATGGGTAACAGGTGCAGCTAATCCTGAGGCTGCCAGCCAATTGACTGGTGACTTTACTATGGAGAACAGCAACCTGAAGGTTGAAGTGCTGGCGAATGGCTCGCTTAAGATGACGGACAAGGCGACAGGCCATGTCTATGACGGCTTGAATGTGTATGAGGATGCTGGCGATGTCGGCAACGAATATATGTATAGAATGCCAGAAGGCACAACGCCGCTGACAACAGAAGGTGTAGACGCAGAGCGCACAGTAGTGGAGGACTCCGCTTTCCGTACGGTGATCGAAGTGAAGCACAACTGGAGCATTCCGGCATCTGCAGATGAACTGCTTCATGAGGAGCAGCTTGAGATCGTAGGCTTCCCGAACCGTAAGGCGAAGCGTTCCAAAGAGATGGTGGCGTTCACGATTGTGACACGCTACACGCTCGATCGCGATGCGAAACGCGTTGATGTGCATGTTACGATGGACAACCAATCGAAGGATCATCGTGTACGTGCCTTGTTCCCAACAGGCTTTGATGCAGAAACACACTTGGCAGACTCCATCTTCGAAGTGGCGCGCCGCAACAACGTGCCTGCTCCTGAATGGCAGAACCCAAGCAATGACCAGCATCAGCAAGCATTCGTCAGCGTAAGCGACGGCAAGCTTGGCTTGACGGTAGCAAACAAAGGCTTGTGCGAATATGAAGTATCGCAAGACAACAAGAACACGATTGCTGTAACGCTGATGAGAAGCTCTGGAGAGCTTGGTGACTGGGGTTACTTCCCAACGCCTGAGGCACAGTGTATCGGCACTAACGTTGCGGAATATGCCATTATTCCACATGCAGGTGATGTTGTTACTTCCGGTGCGTATGAAGAAGCGCATAGCTTCCAAGTACCGTTCCTCGTTCGTCAAACGGACGTGCATGCAGGTTCCCTGCCTGCAAACCATGCCTTCCTTGAGTGGGCTGGCGAGCAAGTGGCTTTCTCCTCCCTCAAGATGGCAGAGGAGACCGACAACATGGTCGCTCGCTGGTACAATGTTGCGCTTGAGCCGCGCACATTGAAAGTGAAGCTCCCTGAAGCGGTGAAGGGCTTCTATCGCAGTGATCTGCTTGAGCGCAAAGGCGAAGCCGTTGCTAACGACAACAATGGCGCTGCAATTGAGCTTGGCGCTGCTGAGATCTTCACGCTTGGCATTGAGAAATAAGCATAGATAGGTGTTAAACAGACTGTCTGAGTAACGAACTCAGGCAGTCTTTTTTTGTCTATATTGCGGTATGTACGAGTGGAAGGAGTGGAAGCGAGTTTAGAGATGAACGGCATGTATAAGGGCACCATTTGCAGCATAGAGACTCAACCAAGGAAGAAGGCGCGACAGAGCAGAGATGCATGCAGGTACAGCTTAAGTTTGTTCACAATATAAATGACAAATTATTATATGTATTATATTTACATATAAGGATAATTTAATTTATAGTTTACTGAGAAGGAAACATCTTATATTGGACTGTTTGAATCAATCACTACGATAATAGCACCACCTTCAATGATCCCGTTTTAGGAGAGGGGATAAAAGGCTAGAAGAATGATGATCGATGCATGTTCTATATTGTAGATCAAAAATACGTGCTTTCGGTAATGGATATTCTACCTTCCTATCAGGATTATCAGGGTCAGCCCATCAATGTCGTTATACAGGAGATTAACCGGATAAAAAAGGGTACATAATCTACCTCTACCGCAATCCTCACTCATGTGTTTCTAAGTCTCTCATGTATCAGACGCTTGAGATTATGGCTTGGAGATTGTTTTTTGTCGTAAGATTGTTTATCTATTGTTGGCTGTTTATTGTATTAAAGAAAAGTTTTTTAATCTTATCATACGTTATGAGAAAAGGTGCGCCACACTCGTCTGAATGTGGCGCACCTTTTATGCTGCCTCAACTTTGAGCAGAGTCAGCGTAGAGCGGATTCCTATTATTTGCCGATCGAAATCAATTGCTTCGGATAGGAGGTCAGCACCTCGACTCCTTGCTCTGTAACGACGACGTCATCTTCGATGCGCACGCCAGCTTTGCCTGGCACGTAGATGCCCGGCTCAATCGTGAATACCATGCCTGGCTTCAGGATATCCGTATTCTGACCGTGCACAGAAGGGTATTCGTGCACATCGATGCCTAGACCATGGCCAAGACGGTGAGTGAAGTATTCGCCATAGCCAGCATCCGTAATCACCTGACGCGCGGTTTGGTCCAAAGAGCCAAATGCTGCGCCGGGCTTCGTCGCTGCAATAGCAGCCTCATTGGCTGCTAGCACGGTATGGTAGATGCGTTCCGTTTCTTTGTCTACCTCGCCAATCGCGAACGTGCGCGTAATATCGGAGGCATAGCCGTTTAGATAGACCCCAAGGTCGAACAAGAGAAGTTCGCCCTCTTGAATGCGGCGTCTACCCGGAATGCCGTGCGGCAGTGCTGCATTAGGGCCTGAGAGCACCATCGTAGAGAACGAAGGGCCTTCTGCGCCTTGCTTTTTCATCTCATATTCGAGCTCTGCTACGACCTCGATCTCAACCATGCCGACCTTTATGCGCTTGACCACATTATCAAGCACAGTCTCGATGCAGACAATCGCATCCTTAAGACGGCTGATCTCGTCAGCGGACTTGATTACGCGCATGGACTGAAGCAGCGGTCCGGCATCTGCGAATTGCTGTGCAGGCACAGCCTGCTTCAAAGCCTCGAAGTTCGAAACGGACGTATGAGCCTTCTCCATAGCCAAGGTGTTCAACTGGCCTGGCAGATGCTGCTTCAGAATCACGTACGGGTTATCGGTATCGGAGTGCGTAACAATATGGCTGATGGATGAGACTTCACGAGCCTTGTCGGCGTCCAATGCTGGAACGATCAAGGTCGGCTCATGGTCAGGAGTGAAGACGAGGCCTAGGAAGCGCTCATGCGGATCGCAGGCAAAGCCCGTAAGGTAATAGACATGCTTCGGATCAGTAATTAGTACGGCATCCCATGCTTCGGATGTCATCGCTTGTTGAATGACGGTGGTACTCATATATCGAACATCCTTTCCACTTAAGGTCTTTCTGCGCTTAATCGCCATGTGCCGGTTTGAGACGGCATAGCAGCTCAGCCTGCTATGATCTTGCAGCGATTCTCACGCTCCGTGACATGTTGACTCACGGGTGATATCCCAATCATATAAGTTGAAGATATCATGTTCTCTTACAAAATGCGAATAATGCAGCTGATTGCAGAAGTGATTCAGCACCGTACTTTCTGCGTCTATTTCCATATTCTACACGTTCCCCGTGGAACAAATTTCGACATGTTTCACCATTATTCCACTGAACGGCTTGCCATCATCTCGAAAAAAGCTGATCTCATCTCGAATAGGAGAGGAGATCAGCTTTTTGAATATAACTTTTAGAACGATGCTATTTAGACATTTACTAGCCGCGAATGCGCGTAACGACGAACGGATCATGCATGCTTTCAAGCACTGGAGCGATATGATCTTCTTTTAGGGCGTGATCCGCGCGAACATGGTACATAAACTCATAGAACCCGCCTAAGGTTGCTTTGAAGTTTGTTTCCCAATAGTTGGTCATCAGCCATGCATAGGTTTCAGGCTTCGCATCTGGAGCCTGCTGTGTGTGCACCAAGCGTCTGCCATAGTCCAGATCTCCCCACTGAATAAGCGGTGTGTCTGGTGTTGCAACGAGCAGCGTATTCTCGCTGTCCTGCCATGCGACGCCTTCCTGCACGCAGGAGTAATCCAGACAAGTGCCAGGAATTTGATCCTTCCAAGGCCGGACCAGCGCCCCCGGTTTATCTGCAAATACTGTGTCCTGGCTCTCTGCGCCACTCGTAAATGGCAAGGCGAGGTACACATTCTCCGGATTCCATACACTCTCCTTGTGGAAGCGTACGGATACGTCGATCTGATTCTTATTGGCATGCACCTTCAGGAACAATGCAAAGTAAGAGATGCCTTTGACATCATACATCAGCTCGACCGTTGTATACAGCGGTCCTTGATCGATCGTGCGCACCGAAGCAAGCTGGCCGATGGAGCGCTCAACATGCATGCCTTTGCGATTGCGGCCCATGCGCGCGCGCACGCTCCATACCTGAGCGGCAATCTTGTCATCAGCGGCAGGCGTAACCTCATAGATCGGTGTAAAGGCGCCATGCTCGCGGCCTGAACGCAGCATTTCCTTGTTCAATTGTTTGTTGAACCAAGACGAGATGCCTTGTTCCTTGGACCAAGCCAAGCGTACAAACGAGGACTCAAGCCCGTTCTGTGTCACGCGAATAGGGGAATGGCTGTTGGCACCTGTAATCGCTGGATACAGATCATCCATGTCGTATACTTGATCCGCACCGATGAGTCTTGTGTTGGAAGTCATGACGCCAGGATTGTTCTTCAGCGTGACCGGTCGAATAGAGAGCATGCATGTTTGTCCGGCATCTAACTCAAGCTCGGTGATGATCGATTGTACATTCGCAAATTGATGCACGAGCACTTCTCCCGTATCCTCGCGAACCACTTCAACGCCATCACGCAGTGCTCCTGGCTCCCAGCCATCCAAATTCAAGGCTACAAGCTCCTTCACAGCAGCATTGGACGTATTGCTGATTCGGAAGCGGTACGGACGTTCTGGATACAGCGTAGCTGCTCCTTGCTCCAGCAGCACTTTATCCAATGCACGGTATACCCGCTCGCTGGCAATCGCGGCATTGGCCTGCTTGCGAACCTCCAAGAGCTGCACATTTTTATGCCATGGCTCGCCAATGGAAGAGTGATAGCCCCAAGTATGCTCTGCATACATCACAAGCGCTTGTTCACAAGCATCCAGCTCGCTTTGGCTTACGGCCTCTTGCTGAGGGTCCAGCTTCTTCACTTTGCGCAGTGTCCGCTGTGCGTCGCGGTAGATCTGGGTATGCATGGGCGTAGAGCTGACGCCATCGGTCCACCAATCCGGCCAGTCGCCTTGATGGACGGGCAGCTGGCTTAGATCTTCCTCTTTCAAGCGTGCGAAGAACTCGCTCAAGCTGACCATTTTAACCGTAATCTGATCTCCATGCTGCTTGTTCCACTCCGTGATCCATTCTATGATGCGAGCGTTAGGGGAGGCATTGTCTGTACCCAGGCCAGACAGCATAACCGGCACAAAGTTATAAGGATACTGCTCCTTCTCCAGCTGCGATACATAGCGATGAATGCGAATGGATGCAATCTGATTATGAATCTCTTCAGGCTCGATCAGCATATGGCTGAACTCATCACGAATCATATATTTCCCAAGCGCATTCGGGCAGAAGCCAAGCTCGTTGCCGAACATATAGTGTTCGCCATTCCAGACAAGCAGGCGCTTCCCATCCTTAGTCTCCCACCAGAAAGGCAGCTGCTTGCGTCCAAGAGCGTACATGCCGTGATGAGTGTGAATACAGCTGAAAAGATGCTCAATGCCGTTTTCAAGCAGGCTGCTGGCATACCCCCAGCCATAGCCGTTAATGTCCGCTGTCATGGCGCTGTCTATCTTATGGCCAATTGTTGCGGCATAGGCTTGGGCCTTGCTGTGAATGCTTCTAAGCAGATCATAGTCCGGCAGCTCTGTCATATTGAGATAGGTGCCTGACAGCTCAATATCTCCACGGATAATCGCACGGGCGAAAGCATCCTTCTCATCGTCAGAGGCTTCCTCCAAGAAGCGTTCTACCGCCCAGAAGGTTTCGCAGGTCCAGCGGAAGCCTTTCCATTCCGGTTTAGTTCCAGCGCGAGCCTCAGTTGCGATGTGAAGGGCTTGGCGAATGAAATCAACATGGAACTGCTCAATTTTCTCCTGACGCTCCGTGTAGCCGATATCGGTGTGCGAATGATGAATGGCGTAGATCGTCCATTTTTTGCTTGGCATCGGAACTTCCGCTTTGCGAATTTGCTGTTCTAATGACATGAGAATTCCTCCTCAGAATGTATCGTGAAAGTTATGATTTCTTAATGGATAAGGGTAAGGATGCTTTGTTTGAGTTATAGCTAATGATGAAGTAGAGACTAAAGCATAACTGCAGCAGCTTCAATCAAACAGCATATCAATGCCATAAAACACATGCTCCAACACCTGATCCTCAACTTGAATGATGGGTCGCTCAGGCGAAAGCGCCTGTAGAAGCGGCTCGATGAACAGCTGCCAGCTCTTCACGATTTGTCCGCCTATGAAGATGTGGCTGGGTTGGAAGGAAGCCACGTATGGCTTCAGCATGCGGCCGAGACGATCACCATAGATGTTCCATACTTCTCTTGCCAAGCAGTCGTCATTGCCGGCTCGGATCGCTAAGTCATGCACATCCTCCTGGGCGCTGCGTGCCTGCAGGCGATCCGCGAGAGCAAGGATGCCTCTTCGTCCGAATTGCGAGTCCACCTCTACGCCTTCAAATCGCTCGGCATACAGCATCCCGTTGTCGGGCACGCCGTCTCTTCCTTGAACGATCTGTCTATGGCTGACAAAGGCTGAACCTAGACCAGTTCCGAGCGTGAGGCACAGAAGCTTGCTTGTGGGATAGTGTCTGCTTACGCCAAGGGCAAATAAGGTGGCGTCATTGTTGAACAAAATATCAGCAGCCAGCAGGTTTTGCATCCATGTATGATCCGACTGAAGAGCTGCCCTTTTCTTCAACTCTTCTCGAAGCAGAGAGCGAATATTGTATCCGTACAGCTGCTCATACTTGCCAAGCCCTTGAATGAGGCAGATGCCCTGCTCGTAGTCGAACGGACCAGGAAAGGCTACTCCAATGCGGAACTGAACGCGCTGCTCAGAATCAGCGGCTGCCAGATAGCGTTCCACCATATGCATGCATAGATCCGTCAGCCCTTGAATGATCTCCTCGGCTTCTGCCTCTGATCGAGAAGGCTGCTGTACGAATGTGTCTGGAAGCAGAATCCCCTGATCCAATAGACAGCCTTTCAAGAAGGTTCCTCCCGCATCAATGGCGAGCGTCAGGATGGTGTGCGGGCTCGACTGCATCTCTCCTTCTTCTTGCGAGAAGTCCGGTCGCTGTTCCATCGTTATTCCGCCTTCCAATGATGCGGCAGCAGCGGAGTATTCCAGCTTGGAGCTACCTGGGCGCAAATCAGCGTGCAAGGCTGATCGTCGATCGGTTCGATGCGATAGCGGCCAACTTCAGCTGGAACAATCTGGGCTTCGGCATAGCCCCATTCCACAGCAGCTTCCTCGTTGTCCTCAGGAATGAGTCGTACGCGGCCTCCTTCCACGAGGTTGTACATAACAAAAGCTCCATGCGTCTCATCATGCCAAGGACCGGCCAGTTGAAGCCGCTTGACTTGGAACAGCAGATCCTCACGCTCGCCTAGAAGCTCCTCCACGCTGTCTCCTTGTACCCGCTGAATTTGTGGCTTGGCCACTAGCTGCTCTTGAACAAAGGCAGTATCAAAGCGATCGATCATGTTTGCGGCAGCGAACTCCCGATTGATCGGGCGAGGCTGTCCATCCTTGTCGAGTCTTAGATGATCATAGATCTTGAAGGTAAACCACCAGGTGGTCGATGAGATCTCCAATACGAGATTGTTCGGACCTGACAGGTGAACCGTGCCCGGCGGGATCATATATAGATCTCCTTTGTGGGCATCCAGCACATTGACATACTGCTTCAGATCAAGCGGGACATGGCTTTCATGGGCCTGATCCACAGCTTCCAGCAGCTTCTCTCCCGTCATGCCTTCCGTGAAGCCAAGGGCAACATAAGGGCTGGAATCTGGCTTTTGCTCCATAATGTAATAGGATTCCTGCTGTGTCAGGCGATCATTGAATGTCTCCTCGATGTAAGCCTGCTGCGGATGCACCTGCAAGGAGAGATTGTCTCCGTCGATCGTATCCAGATAATTAAAGCGGATAGGGAAGTAATCCCCGAACAGCTTCACATTGCGGCTGCCAAGCACCTGCTCTGGATAAGCCTGCAGAAGGAGGGGGAACGGCAGTTCAAGCATGTGTCCCTCCACGCCAACGAGCAGCGTATTCTCTGGTGCGATAGGCTCGAAGCTCCACGCACAGTTATCCCATTCGTCTTCAGGCAAGTTGCACAGCTGCTTCAGGTATTGCCCTCCCCAGATGCCGGGAGCGAAGAATGGCTTTACCCGAAAAGGCTGCTTGGCTAGAGCGCCGAACAATCCCTTAAGCGACGAAGTGGTGATGGAGATCGGATGATCCTGATCGTTCATATCCACGTAGTAATCGAAGGCATACAATTCCCGCTTGCGATAGTGCTCCCACACAGGCCACTCAAGGAACAGCGCGTGCTTGTAGGTCTCGACAGGGTCCTTGCAGGGACCTAGCCCAAGGCTTCCCATGCCTTCTCGATGCAGCTTCTGCTGCAGCTCGCGGGAAATATCACAGTACAAGCTCACATGGGACTCGGTGCTAATGAATCGAGCACCAGGGCCAGCTGTGACGATCAGCGCCTTTTGCGTCTCTACGCTAGAGCTGCTTTCTCGTTGCTGTTCTTGCAGAAATTGATCCACTTCATGCTGCCAATCAGCCCGCGCAGTGGAGTGGAAATAGGCTTCGATGTCAACATCAGAAGCCATGACGCCAAATGCACGGTTATCGGTTAAATAAGGATGGAACTCGGCAAGAAGCTGCTCAGGCTCTTTCATGTATCGAGCAGTGTGCAGCTCAAGCATAGGAATGCCATGTGTCTGACATGCTGTGCGCAGCGCTTGCAGCCATCGATCATATGCGGCACCATTCGCTCCATCAAGGACAGCCCTATATGCTGCGCCTTCTTGTTCGATGCAGCAAGACAGGAGCTGTGCAATGGTCGTGTCATAGCCTTCCAGTATGGATGAGGCCAACACAGCCTGCTCCTCGGAATGAAGTGTTATAACATTAATGGGATTAGCGTTAAAAGATGGGGACTTCTTGTTGTACATCATGCAACCTCCCGTAGGCTTATTATTACGCCTTCATTGTATAAGGAACGGGAGGCAGCGTCTTTGAACAATCAAGCTTAGCTTTTGCACAATCAGGACATGTGGTTGGAGAATTGTTCTTTGCCGGATCGTCCTTCGGCGAATTGGGAGCGCCGGAACTTGGCTGGGGACACACCAAGCTTTTGCGTGAAGATACGTGTGAAATAATGCACGGACTGGAAGCCGCAGCGTGAGGCAATATCCTTGATTGGTAGATGCTCATGAAGCAGGAGCTGAGCAGCCAGCTGTACCCGGCGCTCTTGAATATAGTGAACAAAGGACTGGCTCATATGCTCCTGAAACAAGCGGGTCAGATGACGAGAAGAGATATGCAGATGATTGGATACCATCGCGAGGGTAAGCTCTTCTGTCAGGTTGTCATCGATAAATAATTTGGCCTGGCGCAGCAGCAGATTCTCCTCAAGCGGTTTGTCTGACACACGTTCATGAGACACTGTGGGGCGATCACTGTGCAGATTAAGCAAGGATTGCACCAATGACACAGACACCTGCTCCAGCAGTGCAGGAAGGACAGGCTGTGACGTGTGAAACATGGACAGCAGCGCATTCCATAGATGTCCTGTAGGCTCGTGATCCGCCTGCTGCACGACGGGTTGCCCTTGAGCGGTCAGGGCGTGAAAGAGCTGGTTGTAATGGAGGCTGGTTTCTTCCTCTTTGACCTCAAAGGCAACATAGCATAGGGCAAGTCCTGATTGACTCCGTATTTGATGCCATATTCCGGGAAAGGATAAAAAGGACGTTCCTTTTTGAAGTGGAAAAGAAAGATCATTTTCCATATAGAAGCCCTCTCCCTCCATCACATAACACGCCTCGAAGAAAGAATGGCGATGCGGGGAGTTGTCATAATGGGCGGGCATGAAGCCCCAATATAGAATCGGCACCGTTAAGCCGGAAGTGCTTAGCTGGGTCAGCTCTCGGTTGCATATTTGATTGGCTCTGCGATAGCAGGCTTGTGTAATCATCGGGTATCCTCCTGTTCAGGACATATCCTCATGAACATGATGTCTATTATCATGATGTTGTTGCCTAGTATGAAGCTTGTTCATCATGGTTTATTCACTATCATCACATTAGTTATGGACAATCACAATACCTTGATTTATAAGATGTGGATCATAAGATTTGTACGAAATACCGTTATAGATGGCATGCTGGAAAAGCTATTGCTGCCTTCGCGGCTCTCGTTCTTCATATTGTGCTATTGTTCGTTAAACGCAGTGAAATCCCAAAGAAAACAGTATGCCTGAGAAGGCTGTAATTCTGTAAAATATTTCAAATTATATTTCATTAGTTTACCAACTGCTCGCGGTCAGAGAATGATATGATCTCGTGCTGAGATGGGGTTCACAGCCTTGTCACACAGACAGCTGAATGTTTATATTTTGTCACAGTTATTCCCGCTAAGCTGTGGGAAAATGGAAGTAGAAAGGGTATACAAACAATTTTAGATAGATCGTACGGAGGGGAAGAAGATGCCAACGATGGAAGAACAAACTCAATGGAAGGAACAGGTTGTGGACCATTTAGAAATTCGTAAGGCTGCTTATCAACTGCTGGTTGATTTTCTGGGTGACACGCCTGCATTAGAGAGTTTGGTTTCGTGGCGCAATCATCCGGAGCTTTCACGACTGTCTGAGTTATCCCGGGGTGCGCGGCGACTGCATGAAGAGTTGAAGTTGATCGCCAATCAGGACCTTTATGACGAGTTTGCCTCGCTGCGTGAGGAATATCGCCGCTTGTTCAGCAGAGGCGGGGAATTGCCAGTTACGCCTTGTGAGACAATGTATCGAGCTTCTGAACATATGATTCCAAAATCATATGCGCAAGAAGTAAGAGAGATGTACGCGGATTTCAGCTTGTATTTCAAAAAAATGCATGGTGAACCCGATGATCATATCGCAGTAGAGCTGGAATTTATGGCAGTGCTTATCGAAAAAATGCTCGGTACGGTGATGAATGAAGAGCGATATCAGCGCTATATGAACGGTCAACGCGACTTCGTTCTCTTGCACTTGAAGCGCTGGGCGCTGAAGTTCGGTCGGGATCTGGAACAGCATGCCGATCACCCGATTTATAAGGCAATTGGTCAGCTGCTGCAAGACTTCTTGGCAAGAGAGGCAGAATGGGCAGAGCAGACCGGAACCAAGCAGCTGCTGCAATAATCATCCGAAGTGAGTCGGATCTTAATATAATTGAATGGAACAGCGCATGTATATATGAAGCTACTCTTTATGGATGGGGAACAATATTCTCCTGGATCAAAGAGTGGCTTTTCTTTATGCATTGATCTACAGTTATGTATGTGTACAAAGAGCATGATACCGCAGTGGATAGCGAGGAGGCGAATGTGGATGAAGACAGAGAAAGAAAAGATGATTCAAGGTGAGTTGTACAACTCCGCGGATGCAGAGCTGGTGCAGGACCGACTGCGTGCAAGACAGCTGACTAGGCTCTATAATCAAACCACAGAGATCGATGATAAAGAGCGGGCAGATCTGCTCAAAGAGCTGCTCGGGACTGTAGGCGAGCACTACTATATCGAACCGACGTTCAAGTGCGACTATGGATACAATATCCATCTAGGCAATTATTTTTATGCGAACTTTGATTGTGTCATTTTGGATGTGTGCGAGGTTCATATTGGCGACCATTGCTTTATGGCGCCGGGGGTACATATTTATACTGCTGCACACCCACTGGATCCCAAGGAGCGCAACACACAGCTTATTGAAGGCAAGCTTGGAACGAGGGAGCTCGGTAAGCCTGTGCGTATCGGCAGCAATGTCTGGATTGGCGGGCAAGCGGTGATTAACCCCGGAGTAACGGTTGGCGACAACGTTGTGATCGCCTCGGGGGCTGTTGTCACGAAGGATGTGCCGAACAATGTTGTGGTAGGAGGCAATCCGGCGCGTATTCTGAAGGAGCTGGAATTATAGGCATCATCATGACCATAGACGATAGCTGCGTATTCTGCAAGGCAGGTGCAGCCGCCCAATGATGCTGTTAATCGCCAAAGGGCGGTGTCATCATCCTTTGTTAAGAAGGATCAGACGCCGCCCTTTGCTTATTTGGGATAGTTATTCGATGCTATCGACCTCGAATACCGGCACGACTATGATGGCATCATCAAGCCGGATATCCGTATATTGATTCATTTGTCCGACAACGGTGATGAGGCCAGTCGATTGGGGCTGCTGCCCGACGAGTCCGATATACTGTCCTTCTGCGACTTCTGCCAAGCTCATCTGCTCGTTGACTTGCACAATGTTAACCTTCATCCTAACCTTTGCCCCGAGATGAGAGGTAAGCTCAGCTGGCTCGATATCGAGAATACGCTCCTCATAGCCTGCGAATTCGAATTGGCCGCCCTTGAGCTTGTAGTCCGCAACTGCTTTTTCGTCACGGCTTCCTTCTGGATGATAGACCTTGATATGATCACTATTCACGATCTCATAGCGATCTCCCTCGAACTGAAGCAGCTGGCGCAAGCCATCGGAATGCAGCTGGTAAGCCGTGACCTTGGATGTCCTTGAGGTCGATGCTGATTCTATAATCAGAGCAGGTGAAGAGTCGCTTCCAAGCTTAGGCTCAAGCTGGAGCTTAAGGGTAGAAGCAGGAATCTGGTCGCTTAGGTAACGCTTCACGTGCTCCTTGCCGCTCCATACAGCTACAACAAGTTGTTCTCCATTGCTGATGCCTGCTGCATATAACTTGCCGCCAAAGCGGTTCTTTCCACCCATCACATGCTCATAAGAGACGCTATGGTCCAATTGCTGAAGCAGACGGATCGGATCGCTCGCCATCTGCTCAAGCTGAGCTTGCTTCAACAGCTCTGAGGTATCTGTGTATGCCGCAAGGCTCTTATAGAGCGTTATCGCATCTTCGTACTCTCCAGCCTGTACAAGCCGGCCTCCCTGTTTAAGCCACTGTTGGATTTGACGATCAATGGCATTCTTTACAGCTGATTCTGACACTTGCAGGCTGGTTAGATGCTGTTCATACTGCTTAGCCAAATGGATGTACATGGCGTAGTCAACTTGATCCGCAGCCTTTGACAGCAGTTCAGCTATGATGTCATCTGTCTTCTGGCGAACCCAGGGCGCTTCGAATTGTAGCGCTTGGTAGCTGTTGCTCATGGCTAATGAGGCTTGAAGCAATGCGTCCGTGTTACCTGCAGCGCCAAGCTGTGCGAGCTTGCGTTCGTCATAGGCCTTCAATTGCTCCGTAATGGCAGCCGTCTTCTTCTCGCTGCTGCCGTATATCATGTCAGGAATGGACATCAGATAACCCCTGAATGACTCCTCTTCATACTGTTTATTTTCCAGATTGTCAGCCATCTGCTGTGTAAAGTGTCCCCGAAAATCATTCCATCCTTTAATAATCATAGGAGAAACCTGCAGCTGCTCTGAAATCTTTATATATTCTTGTTCAAAAGGATGTCTCTGCCCCATATACGCTGCTCTAAACTGCTGCAATTCATGAACTATTTCCTTATAGGCGCTGAAGTCAAGCTCTTCTGCTGCGTGAACTGCTTCGAGTCGAATTCGTTCGAGGGTGGACCTTATTTCAGCGATTGGCGCCAGCTCTGTTAGCCGTGCTGTTAATTGCTGCTCCTTATAATGAATCCAGCGATTGCGATGAGCTTTGTCATATGCTGCTTCAGCTTCAATCCACTGCTTATTCGCATATAACTGCTCCGCTTGGTTGTAGCCGTCAATCTTTTTTGCAATATAGTAGCCCTTGAATCCAATCAATACCAACAGAATCATACAGATTACGAGCAGTAGATTCCGAGGGTTGAGCGCGCGGAATACCGTCATATTCATAGCCCTTTGCTGCCGGATTGAAAGTCAGCATCCCATTGATAGCGTTCTTTATAGATTCGATAGACTTCATCTGTTAAATGCCCTAAAGATGAGGAAGCAGAACGAGACAGCATGTTGTACAAGCGAAGGAAGCGCTCCTTAGGCAAATATCTGGCATAGCGTGCGATAAAGTTCGGGTAGGCCTCTACATAGGTTCTCATGCGTACAGCAGCACCCACCACCTGCGCCAGCAATTGATCGCCTTGATTCAATTCAAGCACCTCGATCTCGTAGTTGACCATGTATTTGATCGCATGTTCCTTGATGGCATCCCGCTTGACCTTGGCTACTTCGCCAATCAGCTCCGCAAGCATAGGCTCGAAGTGTCTGAGCATAATCGGTTCAAGGTCGATCTCCATGTCTTTTCGAAGAATGAAGGTGTTGAGCAGTGCAATCTGTTGAATGCGAATCATCTCACTGCGCTGAAGCGTGCTGATCTCACGCAGCCGCTCATACGTATTAACAGGCTCGGTCTTCCACAGCTCGATGGCATCCTCCCAGTTGCGGAACAGGCCTTCGATCATCTTGGCTTCATCGCGTTCGATCAGCTGGCCAAGCTCCTTCATGGCGAAGAATGACTTTGTACGTTCACGAATGATCACATAGACAGCAACAGCTGCTGCACCTACTGCAGCAGCGAGACCCATCTGCAGGAAGGTTTCGCCAAACAAAATGCCAAGGAGAGCGGCAGCAATCATCAACAGCACATGTATAGCGGTTGAGCGCTGAGCCAACTGCTCCGCTTTTTTCTCAATCGATATCAGCTGATCGCGCCCACAGTGAGGGCAAGGCTCGTCTGCAATTAATGTATACTGACGGCAATGGTTGCAAATTTTTAACTTCTGATAGCGATAGGTCGTCTTATGATAGGGAAGTAGCGTAACGGGCTGCTTCTTCGTCATCGTCCATCACCTTCCTTGTTAAAGGCGTGGAGCAGCTGCTTGTCCAAGTCATCGGGCAGCGGAGTATGCTTATGGATGGTCAGGGCCCGGATGCAGAGATATCCAAGAAAAAGCAACAATATACCGATGCAAACGTACGTAATCATAGGAATATCCTTTCTATGCGTGTAAATGTTAAATGCTAGAGTTATTGTGGAATAACTTGGTAGGCGGCAAGATAAATATGCCTTTTTCAGTAAAATGGTGAATCTTTCACTCTTAATGTAGCGTATTATCCAAGCAATCGACATCATTTTAATCTTTTTATAAGGTTCTTGTCATAGAATGTAATTACGTTTCTGTTTTATAATACAAATGGTAGAATGTGTAAAGTTGCGAAAATGGAAGTAAGGCTTTATACCTAAACTATAATATAAAAAGATGATAGCTTGATAGATAACCATAGGTTCGACAATATCTTATAAACTAGAGTTATTATCTCAGATTAGATCAAAGGAGTACAACCAATGGCAAATCGAAACACTCGAAGCATATACTTTCCTATCCTTATGATATGGATGGCTGCCCTATTGCTGCTTCCGCCAGCAGGCTGGGCACCGAAGGCCCAAGCGGCAGGACAAGCACAGGACCCGAACATTGATGCCATGCTGGTGCTTGATGTCAGCAACTCCATGAGCACAAGTGATGTGAATAAGATCGGCAATGAAGCGATGAAGATGTTCGTCGATATGCTGTCGCCTACAGGGGACAAAGTTGGCGTGATTGCGTATACCGATAAGATTGAGCGGGAAAAAGCGCTGTTAGAGATGAACCAGCCTCAGGATAAGGAGGATCTCAAATCGTTCATCGATGACCTGAATCGCGGACCATATACGGACATTGCCGTTGGACTGAATGAAGCTGTTAAGGTGCTCGAACAGGGGACAACCTCAGGCCATGAGCCGATGATCGTTCTCTTTGCAGACGGCAACAACTACCTGAACAGCAAGGGCAGCCGGACGCAGGAGCAATCCGATAAAGAGCTGAATGAGGCTGTTGAGACTGCGAAGAAGATCGGAGCGCCAATCTATACGGTGGGGCTCAATGCGGATGGACAGCTCAACGCATCCACACTCGAAGATTTATCGAACCGTACAGGGGGCAAATCCTTCGTCACTTCATCTGCTGAGGATCTTCCGCGAATCTTGAGTGAGATCTTTGCGAGCCACCAGAAGCTGAAGGTCGTACCCGTTGATACCATTACAGCGAATGGCGACTATCAGGATGTGGTGATCGATGTTCCCAACAGCAATGTGAAGGAAGCCAACATCTCATTAATGTCGAGCCAGCCCGTTGACGTTCGCTTGAAAGATCCAACAGGCAAGGAAGTAACGGTTCCTTCTAGTGAAGTGCTGCTGTCGCGTTCGAAGAGCTATTCTCTTGTGAAGCTCTTGCAGCCTGCTGAAGGGAAATGGACGCTTCAGGTCAAGGGCGTGCCGAAGGATAAGATCGATATCAGCCTTGTATTCAACTATGACTTGGCCCTTATTCTGGAGGACATTCCCTCAAAGAACTTAAAGCCTGGCGACAAGGTGGACATCAAGGCGTATCTAGCGAGCAACGGTACGAAGCTGCCAAGCGATGAGCTGTACCCGGATATGAACGCCGTCTTGAAGGTGAAGGATCTGGATACAGGAGATACGTCAGAGGTGAAGCTTGATCTAAAAGGCGACTACTTCGGCGGCACATTCAAGGTAAGCGACAAGCACGACTATGAGCTGGTTGTGCGTGCCGAAGGCGATAGCTTCTACCGAGAGACTGCACCGGTGACGGTGAGCGGCAAGGCAGGGGCCGGAGGCGGTTCGGCTTCAATAGAAGAGCCTGCTGTGCCGACATGGGTGTGGATAGCAGCAGGCATTGCGCTTGTCCTGCTTGCGATTGCAGGCATGTTTATATTAGCGGCTATTAAGAAGGCTAATCGCGGCTTTGTCGGCCAGATGGTAATCGAGATTCGAGATGACAACACCGGTGAGAAGACTTCACCTCAATATAAGAAGCTCACAGCCTTCCGCGGCAAATTCAGTCTGCATCAGCTGCTTCAGCTGGCTCCAGAAATGAAGGAAACGGAAGGGTTGATATTCACGCCAGGCAGCGAGGACCGTGTTGTCCTGCACAACAGCTCTCCTGTCGTGGTCGAGAAGTCGGGCCGCGCTGTTGACGCAAGCCGAGGCGTTGAGCTGAAGAGTGGGGACCGCCTTACCATTGCACTCACGAATGTAGACAAGACGATTACGCTTGAATATCTCAAATAAGAGGAGAGAAGCAATATGAAACCAATCGTAAGAGAGCATATCCAGCAGCTGGATGTCTCCCTTGGCGGAGGCATTGTCAGCGAGAAAATACGGGTCGACACGATCGACAACCCGATCCTAATTATCGGTCTTGGGGGGACCGGAATCGATGCGCTGCTGCGTTTGAAATATCAGATCAATAGACGCTTCAAGCTGCCTGAGGACCCTTTGTCCAAAAAGAAGCTGGAGAAGCCCAATAACGTGGAATTTCTAGCTTTTGAGACCAATGAGCAGGACAAAGGCAAGCGATATAAAGGGATTGGGCTCGACCCGATCAATGAGTTCGTGCTGCTGTCGAATGCGGAGATTGGGGGACTGCTTCAGAATCGGCGCATCCTAGAGCCATACATTACGGACTGGCTTTCCCCTGAACTCAGCATCACAGATGGCATGAACGGTGCCGCAGGGGTTCGTCAGGCTGGGCGACTGCTGCTCTTTACGAAGATTAATCAGGTTGTACAGGCAATCGATAAGAAGATCAAGACGTTATCCGTAGGAACCAACAAGAAGCTGATGGTATTCTTGCTGACCGGGTTGTCCGGCGGTACTGGAAGCGGCTGCTTCCTTGATATTTCCTACATTGTGCGCGGCATTATTGAACGCGACTACGGCTCTGCTGGGATTGATCGCGTTAACACACTTGGCTATCTGTTTACGCCGGATGTGAACCTGTCGAACAAGTCTCTAAGCGAGCACACGCGCGAGTATATCAAGAAGAACGGCTACGCAGCGCTCAAGGAGCTCGACTACTGGATGAACGTCGATAGCCGCGGGGAGCGATTCCAGCAGCGCTATGGCAATATCCTTACGGTGAATTCACCGCTTCCTCCGTTCAATCTATGCCATCTGATTTCGGCTACGAATACGGAAGGCAAGCTGCTTGAAAGTGCGTATGACTACTGCATGAACGTAACAGCAGAGAACATTACGAACTTTATGGCGAGCGAAGAGAAGCAATCAGGCGAGGAATTCGCGATTCACGATTATATCAGCAATATTCGTACGAACATCGCACAGATGAATAAGATGTATCCAGCCAATTATGAATACAACATCATTGGTGCATCTTCTGCCGTTCTTCCGATCGAGGAGATGACCACATACCTGGGCTACCGCTTATTCAACAAGATGGAGAAGATGTTCGTCAAGGCGCCGTCCCAAGAGGATGTCGAGAAGTTTGTGCGCAAGCTGGGACTTGATCTGGATACGATGATTAAGACGTTCGAATCCCGTGTGCCTGAACCGCTGCCGGGCTTTGAGAACAGCGAGCGCTTATCCTACAGCAACGTTGTGAAGATGCAAGTCGTGAATATGGATACCGAGCTTGAGCAGGGCTTCCTAACTCGTGCCCGTGAAGAATACATTAAGATGAAGAAGCAGCTTCCTGGCGAGATCATGGATCAGTTCGCCGATCAGCTTCGCCGCATGTTCCTTCATCCAGAACAAGGGCCATTCTATGTGTCCCGCATGATCCATACGGAGAAAGGCTTCTGTATTCTTAAAATGCTGCTCTCTTATATCGAGACGCTGCGCGAGAGCCTTCATCGCATTCCACGAGATATCGAAGCGGCTGCCGACCAAGCGGATCAGCGTCTTGGCGATGCGAAGAGCGCCTTTGTGTCGAAGGATAAGAAGAAGAACTTCTATATTGAAGCCAAGATCAACGAATACTGGCTGCGTGCCGATGTGGAACGAACCGAGCAGATGATCGAGTTCTACGAAGATCTATATCAGCTCCTGAACAGCGAGAACAACCGCATTTATAGCGTATTTACAGAGATTCTAAATGCACTGAACGGCATCTTCGAGAAGAATGGCGACATTCTCATTAACGGAGATGAAGAGCTTGATCATAAAGGCAACAAGACGTACTACTGGAACATTGTCAGCGTTCCGGATGTAGCGAAGGTCATCTCCAAGGTGATGGAGCAGAAGGAAGTCGATGATCTCATTCGCGACTTTACGCTTGAGCTCTTGAACCACTCGAACCAGTGGGTGAAGGAGCAGGAGATTGATATTGTAAGCTCTATTTCCGAATTCCTGACCGAGAAGTTTGGTGATCTGATCACGCAATCGATGGAAGAATTCCTCATTATGAAATATGGCGATGAGGAACCACTTGAGAAGTTTGTTGAACGCAAGATCGCAAGCAAGCTGGATGACGAAGCTGTAGCGGTATTCCACCTGAGCAACAGCGCAGGCAACCTGCACTTCCCATCCTGGGGCTTCGTGTCGGTGCCGGTGCAGGCGCCAAGCATCTTGAAGGGGATCAAGAACTATCAGAATAATGCAATCGGCAAGTCGAACTTTACGATCAAGGAAAGCCAAGTCAAGAACCGAATCTTCTGGCTCAATACGAAGAATGGCGTACCGCTCTTCGTGTATACGCCGCTTAAAGTGTATGAAGAGAGCTATGAGCGCACGATTCTGGACAAGGAGGGCATTGGCCGCCATCTTGTTCAAACAGAACGCGAGAACTGGACCTACCTGCCTTCTCCAATCCCAGAGAAGTCGTGGGGTGACACGTATCTGAATGAACGTGTTCAGCGTTACAATGCACGCGTGCGTGATGAATTTAAGAAGGCGCTGCAATACAAGGTTGTAGTAGAGAAGCACATTGATGAGAACACCAGCAACCGCTATGCGCTGACGACAACGAAGCCATTTGATCTCGCAGCCTTCTTGGAGGGCTATGACCTCTCCCTTCACACGGCCAAGCCGAACCTTGGCGAGGTGAAGCGTGCTGTAATCGATATGAAGCGCTTGTTGGCAGAAGGGCTTGAGTCTGCTGAGACCAAGGATATCTTCGGCAGCATCAATGAAGAGATGGCCAAGGAGAACCTGATCCGCACACCGAAGGGCATTGATCGCATGCGCCAGGAGCTTGGCAAGTATGAGGCTATTGCTGCGAAGGTAGCAGAGCTTGAGCATTTGCTTGGCCAGCATCAGGATGAAGAGAAGGTGCTGGATCAATTTATCGAGGCCTTGTACACGGCAACGATCACGAAGAAGGGCGCTCTCTTTGTCTACGACAAAGACGAAGAGGAAGAGGCATGGGAGCCATTCGCGAACGTGATGAAGAGCCGTGACTTTGTTGAATACGAGGTGTTCCAGGTCTTCAGGGAACTGGACGAGAAGCGTCGCAGCACCTTGATGCGCAAGGCTAGCCGCCGGGACAGCGAACTCACGGCATCAGAAGATGTATCGGTGCTGCTGGATCGCCTTGGCGACATGTATGAGACATTCCTTGAGGCTCGCGACCGCTTGGAATATGAGAAGATTGAGCTTGAGTATGGAGAGGATGCATATCGCTTCTACAATGAGGTTACCTCGAAGCTCCATGCCATTCGCAGAAAGTTGAGATAATCATGAGGACGCTACTGGAACGATTCGCAGCACAATATGCATACGAGGAAGACAAGCTAACCGGGCACGATGATGACCAGAGCAGCATTCATTATCCTTCCGTCTATCTCTTCATTGGAGATAAGACCGCATCTCTGATACAGCCGATGATGGACATTCATCATCGGCTGTGGGAGAACAGCGCCGGTGTCATGTATGTCCAGATCGGGACAGAACGGCAGCATACGGTGGTAGATAGACATCCTGCGGCGAATCACTCAGCATACGAAGCATCTCGGGATGGCTTTGAACACCAGCCATCTCACGATGCGGAGCATAACAACTTGGCACGCTCATCGCGCTATACTCGCATAGCACTGCAGGTGCAGGCGGAGCAGGAGAAGAGCAAGACCTATCGTCATGACTTGTACCAGGAATTGAGGCAAGATGCATCGCATCTGTATCAACTGAACCGCGCCTTGCGTCAGGTCAGCATGAACATAGCGGAATATGGAAGACTGTATGCATCCTTTGATCGCATTCATCTTCATGTCATTACGCGGGTCGATGACCCGCTTAATGTGTTCTTGCCAGAGCTTTCCGTACTCGCAAGCGCCATATTCGGCCAATCCTTCAAATCGGTGCAAATGGATCTGCACGTGCTCATTCGTGAGCGGGATCAGATCGAGTCATTTGGCTATACGAGCGCAGTCGGCATGGCCTTTATTCGCGAGCTGGAACAGATGCAAAGCTCGGATTATTCGTTTGAGGCGCTGCTGCATATGACAGAGGATGGCATTGCTATCCCAGTGAAGCATGAGAGCAGAGCCCTTTTTGACCTCGTATATGTCCTGTCGGATAAGGATGAGCGAGGAATAACCCTTGGTTCGGACGCAGAGGACGATGCAGAATTGATCTCGCATATTGCGCTTCTAAAAAACCGAAGACTGAAAGAGGATGGGCCTGATATCAATCGTGGCGCAAGTTCATACAATAACACCTCATTCAAAAATAACTTGCTGAATGAATCGGGTGTGCAGGGCTATGTATCCGCTGGTTTCTCGAAAGTAAAGCGGCCGAATCGATCCATTGCGCTTACGGTGCTCTATCATTTCTTCTGCGGACTTGAGCAAAGAATGTCGCAGCCGATTGATCGAAGCGTACAGGAAAAGCTCTCACTGCTTGGCGTTGACACGATGCAGGATACAGCATCTGTGCTGGCTTTGCTGCCTGATTCTAGTGCGATCGAGCATATGAATGGGTTGATGACGCATTCGATCAGCTATGGCGCTTTGAAGCGAATGACGTTGGCAGAAGCGGAAGAGGCCTTGTTTGGGCAAGGCTGCGCTCTTTATTTCAGAGAAAATGTAGAGCGCGAGGCAGAGCGGATACTCGGACAAGTCGATATTGAGTCTGAGCTTACTCGCGATCAGGCTGCAAGGCTCGCGCGATCTCCCGAGGTCAGCTTCTATCACTTGCATGTGTGGAGTGATGAACACATTGATCATGAAGGGGTTATGGGAGAGCTGCAAAGCCTGCAACGGGATAAGAGCAGGGAGCTTGTATCGCTGCAAGGGGAGCTTGAAGAGCTTTATCAGCTCCGTGTTGAAGATCTGTCCTTCCAGCGTCTCCCCTTGATGGACAAGCACAATATACGCAGCTTCATTCGTGCATTTTTTGATACGGTATATTTGAAGAAGCTTGAGATGGTGAGAAGGGAAGCAGAGCTTGCTCTTCTAAAGCGGTATGAGCGTGCGCTGATTCATATACACACGACATACAAGCATCAGGTGCGGCAGATGGAGGAGCTTCGACAAATGATCAAGGAGGCCGCTCAAGACAGCATCCGCCAAGCAGATGATTATATTGGCCAGAATCTAATGGCTTATTATGAGTTGGTGACCGCCGCTGCGATGGAGGACTTCGAGAAGAAGCGGGGCGCCTATGCTTTTTTCGAAGAGCGTTATGTTGGAGATGTTGCGGCACTTCTGAATGCTGGGCCTGATCAGCTGTTGAAGCGACTGGTTCAAGTATGTGAGCAGGAGATTCTGACGCAGCAGCCCTTCAAGCTGGCATTCGAAGAGGAACTGCTGCAGCGGGCAAACGTTGCCGTTGAATACCACAACAAAGAAGTGCTTGCAAAGGACGATCTGTTCAAGAAGCTGTATCGCACATTGGAAGATCATGCCGGCATTCGGATTCGTTTGCTGGACTATACGCATAAGCATCGCTATGAAGAGAAATATTTCTTCGGCGATACGCGCAGTGAATTCGTGCGATTTGCGATACAAGCAGATGAGACGAGCCGCATCTACAAGCTTGGCGCCGTACACGAGAATCGAAAGAGCGGTGTGGAGAAGCTGAATCTCATGGGCGGCTTCCAACTAAAAGACCTATTATTCTATCGCAATGGCAAAGTGTACTATGATTCCTATCAGGAGCATGGCTATGTCTTGCATGGACTCGATCCGAGCATGCTGCCTGAGCTAGAATAGGCTTGATCTTGTTGACCTTGTTGATCTTGTTGATCTTGTTGACCTTGTTGAACCGAAGCAGTGTTGCATGCAAATAGAGAGTAGACAAATTTGTACTAGGGGAGAAAGGAGGCATACGTTATGCAGCGTAAAATTAATGGCCTGCTCGTGCTGTTCAGCTTGCTTGGAGGAGCGCTCGGCTATGTCCTCGGCGAGATTCTTCTTCATCAATTAGAAGATAAGACCCCTCAGATTGTGAATGTGGGTTTGTATTTTGGAATCTTGGCACTGTGCATTGGGCTTGGCTGTCTGCTGGCGGAGATGATCTCTCCAAGGCTTAACGGCGCGTCGTGGCGTCAAATGTATATGGGCACCTCTTGGAAGCTATGGATTCCAGCTACGCTCGTGCTGCTGCTTGTTGCAGGGGCGGCGCTTGAGTTTCTATATGAGGTTGACATGGGCGGGCAGCGCCAGGTCCGCAATATCGTATTTGTCATTGATAATTCTGGCAGCATGAGACAGACGGACCCTGATAATGCGCGCTACGCGGCAGCCAAGAGCTTGATTGGCCAGATGGATTCGGCAAAGCAAGTATCGGTCATTTCATTTGGCAATGAGGCTGAAGTGATTCAGCCCTTCGTCAAGGCTCATGACCAGGATACGAAGCTAGCCATCTATGAGAAGATTGATGCGCTTGAGCCTACAGAGGATGGAACGAACATTGAAGGCGCCCTTAATCAGGCTATGCAGCTGATTCGGCAGGAGAGCACGAAAGGCACGCTTGTGATCTTGCTGTCAGACGGCGTTAGTGATGTGGATGTAGATAAGACGCTAAGCGATTATATCGATCAGCGCATTGCCGTCCATACCGTTGGGCTCAGCTTGGTTGATCCATCGGGCACGCGGCTCTTGGAGACAATTGCTGGCCGTACGGGCGGGCAGTATTACGATGTAGAGGAGGCAAAGGACCTGTCCTTGGTCTTCCAGCAAATCTACAATACCGTTGGGGAGCGTACCCTGCTGACCGAACGGACAGGCACGCTTGAGAGCAGCAGTCTGTATATGATATTGCGCATCGTGGCGCTTACGCTTATTGGCACATTGATCGGCCTTGCGCTCGGGATCATGTTCGACAACCGCTACTTGGCAAAAAGCTTTGCCATCGGCGGAGCGGCAGCAGGACTCCTTGCTGGCTGTCTGCTGGAGTTCGGCTTAAGCGGATCGCCTTGGCTAGATGGAATGATTCGACTGCTGGCAGCCCTTATTCTAGCGCTGATTATCTCCTTGTTTACGATGGTTGTACCAATCAAGGAGCATGGCGTGAAATCCTACTCAAGATCCGCGCGTCCAGGTCGTCAAGGGTCAGCTGCTCAAGCCTTTGATCAGCCTGACAAGGATCGGACAAGCAGAGGATTCAACAGGTAGGGGGCACACACGATGAGAATCGACAATCAAGCGCTAGAGTCCCGTCAGATTCGGGGGTTGGCAGGTAAGGTCAACGATAATCGCTGCACCTTGCAGTGGTTATGGCCGGCTGAGGTAGAGGCCGTCTATGTTCATAAGACACGGGCTGACCTGCCCCATGATGAGCCGGCGTCTTTGCAAGGCATGAAGCTGTACACGAAGGACGAGTACAAGGCGAATAATGGCTATCATGAACGCCTGGAGGATATCGGCGCGGTACGATACACCATTTACGTAACGGAGCTGTCTGCTGGCGAGACGATCTTGTATCGCCAGCAAGAAGGCTCTAATCAGCACACGGTTCGCGGCGCGAAGGCTAAGATCTATTATTCGATCCAGTACAAATCCGGCTTGTTCAAGAAGCATAAGACGGTCCAGATTCAAGTCATGAGCGAGGTGCCGCTTGCCAAGGACGTTCTATGCTATGTCAAAAAGCAGGGCGGGCCTCCAGCTCGTCTCGAGGATGGCACCTTATACCCCTTTGTCGAGGATTTCCCGCCAGGGCGTACAGTGCTTCCCGCAATCGAGATTGGAAAGGACGAGATGATTCGTCTTTTCTTTACAGATGGCCGCCATTACGGTCAGCTCTTTGAGCTGATACCGGAATAAGGAGGGAACATGGTGGGACTATTTGATTTGTTTAAACGAAAAAAAGATGAGGCGCCTAAGCCTTTGTTTTACGATATTGTATGTCCTTATTGCTTCAACAAGTTCTCCCCCGAGGAAGTCGTATTTCGTGCGGCTCACTCTCGGGAGGATGATGAGGATTATGCGCTGCAAGAAGACGAGGCGCTGAATCGGTATCGGGATCGGTTCGGTCTCGATACGGTCTATGAGATGGAAGCCGTATTGCGTCCACAGGATATCCCTGAGGAGCATCGCATCTATTCGGATCATGTGCTGGTAGCTTTGCATGATCGTTACGGGGTGACAACAAGGAAGCGGCTTTGCCCGCATTGCCACAATGAGCTTCCAGTGACAGCAGGCAAGGTGCCAAGCAATATCATCTCCATTGTGGGCGCTTCTCAGGTCGGCAAGTCGGTCTACATGACCTCGCTCATCCATACGCTTCAGCATATGACTGCGGATCGGTTCGATGCAGCCTGCATGCCGCTCACGACGGAGATCAGCCGCAAGTTCCGAACGATGTATGAGGAACCGCTGTTCGAGCGTGGAGACCTGCTTGCCTCCACTCAGAAGGAGAAGATGCAGGAGCCGTTCATCTTCCAGTTCGTGTTCCGGGATGAATTGAAGCCTCCGCTGACGCTGGTATTCTTTGATGTTGCCGGCGAAGGCATGGTGGATCAGGATTATCTTGGCCTGCATGGCCAGCATATTAAGAATTCGGCGGGCATTTTGTTTATGATCGATCCGCTGCAGATTCGCTCCATTCGCGAGAAGATTCGTATCAAGTATGGGGATCAGCCAGGCGAATGGACGCCGCAGTATGATGAGCCAAGGGATGTCGTGCTGACGCTCTTTGGCGACTTTATCGCCTACGAGGAAAGCGGCAAGACGGATATCCCTACGGCCGTTGTGCTGACCAAGAGCGATATGCTGAACTTCCTGAAGGAAGAAGACGGCGATTATATCAAGCCTAACAGCAACATGTTCAACAATGCTGTCCATGAGAAGTATTTTAATCTTAGTGAATTTGAAAATATTGATGGTGAGGTTCGACGGTTTATTGAGAAGGTGGATCGTCCGTTCAAAGGGACAATGGACGTATACTTTTCAAATGCGGCCTACTTTGCGGTATCTGCACTTGGTAGCAATCCGGTGAACCAGAAGCTGCAGGGCGTGGTTAGTCCGATTCGTGTTGATGAGCCATTCATCTGGCTTCTATACCAGCTTCAATATATTGAGGGGAGAGATTGATCATGCGCCCATCATCCTCAACATGGATTGAACAGCAAATGTATACAAGGGAGCGGCGCGGCATCTTCCGAACGAATGAGGGCTACGACACGGTTGCAGTATCAAAGGGACTTGATCCCAATATGGTCAAGAAGGTGCTGCATCCATTCTGTACTTACGATGCGCCAGCAGAGCTGACAGCATCAGGCGAGAAGGATGGAAGCTTGTACCCTGAGTCCATTCACTTGTACCATACGGAACAAGGCGCTAGTGTGCTCGGCCGCAGCATTTATCAGGCTCAGGACTTTACCGGCCTTCGCAGCGCCTTCTTCACCCATCATTATGTCATTCCTGCTGAGCGCAGCGAGGAAGTGGTCAACGGCTTCCGTCAGTGGCTGCATGCTGATTATGCAGCTCATTATGATATCGAAGAGGGAACAGAGCTTGCTCAGCTGCGAGACATCCCGGTCAAGCCAGCCGCTCAGGTACAGCCGTTAGAGCTGCTTAGCGAGCTTAAGATCGATGAGCGCATCTTTAAGCAGCTGTTGTTTGCGCTGACGAATGCCGCTACTGGCCGAAAAAAGGTCTATGTGGCATTGGATGTGCCGATTGACAAGCTTTCTGCTTACGCTGCTCGGTTGCTGGAGGTGTTGTTCCAAAGCCTCCCTTATGCTTATCGCCGCATGCTGGGCTTCATGACGTACAGCAAGGAGCCTGAGAGCAAGAAGGGCATTCATGTCATGTTCGTGGAAAAGGGCAGCCTTCGTGCGAATGATCGCAATATTGAGCGAGAATACATCTTTGATCTGGCCGCAGGGCGAATGATGAACGTCGATATCGAGCTGGAGCACCAGCCGTATTTGGAGTTTGCTTGGAAGCATCTGAATGATATAGATGCGCTTGAGGCGTTCTACCGCTATGCTGATCAGCTTCTTATAGGCACAGAACAGCATAAGCAGATTGCCCTTATAAGCTATCATGAGCTTTCGATCTTCTATCAATTGGAACAAGGCGATTATACGCTGTATGAAGAGCATAAGCAGCCTGTACTCCGGGCATTGCTCGGCCATATGGCCCAAGGGGAGATGACGACTGCGAAGCAGCGTCTGCATGCGCTATTTGCAAGACTAGAGGAGCTTGAGCTGGAGAATGTGAAGCAAGGTACGCTGCCAGAACCAGACTTGCTGGATGGCTTTAAGGATTACTTATACCAAGAGCAGGTGACAGAACGCGGGAAAGCGCAGCTTATTCCGCTGTTCATTCATTCGATACATCAAGCGGCAGTACAGAGCAACCATGCGTTGTCTTTGCGCTATTATGCCATTGTGGCCAGCCATCCGGAGCTAAGCCGAGTCTTTTTTGATACCGTCTTGAACCGAGGACTTGCTCAATCCTTATTTGAGCCCTATGTGGCGAAGCAGTTCCAAGAAGCCCCGCGAGCTGGCGATATCGTTGATCTCGTATGTGATTGGGGAACGCGTCATACCCAAGTGCTGAAGCTTGCTTCTTTCAGAGCGATGGCCCAGGAAGCCCTCATTCAGAAGCTTCGCAAGGAGAATGAGCCTGTCAAGATCGCGAATGCCATTCTTGAGCAGCTTCACCGCCTTCCTCGGGGACGGGATGAGGAAATCGAACTAGCGGATTCGGAGCTGATGGATACGCTGATATATGCGGTGAACTGCTTCTTGCTCTTGGAATCGGATCTTAAGCGGATCTCGAAGCAAGAGCTGCTGCAGATTGGCTTCTTGCAGCAGCCGAAGCAGTTCATCCAATGGGCCCGCCGCTTCGATGATCATGTCCAATCGAAGGCGGAGAAGATGGTGGCCTTATATGATTGGTTCCATGCATCTGCGCCTGAGGTGTTTGTGTTTGAGCGCTTGTCGCAAGAGGAACTAGAGGAGACACAGCAGATCGGACTGCGATTGCTTCAACAGGAGCTAAGCGAAGGGCAGTTTGCTCGACTTGTGCTGGCCTTCTATCGCGATACCGAATCCAGACAAGTGGAGTACGGTGCATTGCTCCAGTTTTTGCATCAGAGCGCGAAGAACAAAGAAGTCATTTATCAGTTCTTCCAATGGTCTGAAGATCATCATGACTTTGTCCGCTCGAAGAAGCCGTCTCCTGCGTACGCTGCAGCTTTGCTGAATTATTTTAAAAAGTATGACCGGGAAGCTTTTAAGCATCGCACGTATCGCAAGCATTACTTTGAGACAAGCTCGGTACTTGGACCCGTTTACCAAAAAGCGAAGGTAGAGCTGTCTTCGCCGCTCATGCGCCTGTTAGCGCGTAACAAGCGAGCTTTGTTCTCGCTCGTGGCGATTATAATCGTTGTTGGGGGGGCGCTGCTAGCCCTTCAAGCAACGGGCATTATGGGGGCAGATGGCAAGAAGGAAGCGAATCCGCCTATCGGGCAGGGCGACCAAACCACTAACGTGAAGCCGGAGATTCCTGTCTCGTCAACGCCAGTAACAACTGGAGTCATTCGGACTCCGGTCGATGGAGCTGAGAAGGAAGTGACCGTTTTAACCTTTTTCTTTGCAAGCCAGACAGAAGCTGACGGCTTTACGCCGGAGTCCATCATTTTGGACCCAGGGTCTGCTCAGCAAACGCTTGCGATCCTAAAGCGCGAGCCTTCTCTTGAGCAAAATCCGCTTGAAGGCGCTGACGAGCAGCAAGGAGACGCTTCTGAGGCCGGTAGGCAAGGTAAAGCATCGGATCAAGGGGATCAGAACGAAGAAGCGGACCCCTTGAATTCATCCGAGCAAGCAGATACATCTGCTGATTCGGATACAGACAAACAACAGAGCCAGACGGATGGGGCCAAGACGCCATCAGAGTCAACAGGGCCGTTTGAGGTTCGCATTTTGTTGACAGACAAGCACGACATCAAGGCTGGCACTGTCATTCAAGCGCAAGAAAAAAAATTCACGATCAAGGATCAAGTGTAAAAGCTCAAGTTCTGGATATCTAGATGCAAACAAGCATGAAGTCTATGTATAGAACGGCAGGACATTCACTTGATGGCGGCAGTGCTTGATGAAATGGCTTTTCCAGTCTGTTCATATGCTGTGAATACATGTTATAATGCAGAAACGCTTTTCACTCCTAACCGGGGTGCAAGGGCGTTTCTCTGTTTTTGCCGATGATCACGAAGGGAACACGCTTCATTCTGCGGTCTAATGGGTATAACATTCTGAAGACCAGCATACAGCATCCTTGCCGGCAGGTGGATGGTAATAGAATCAACATTAGGGCAAGGATATATACGAACCGATATATGTATGGACAAGATAGACAAAGAGTAGGTCCATGCCGCGATGTTCCTTCACGTTTCGTCAGCCATTGGATTACAGCGATACAGTTCTAGGGGAGAGAGGAAACAAATCATGAGAAGAGCGGTCCAGGTAAGCATTTTTGTTATCTTGCTCATGTTGCTCGGTTACTACGTGAATGACACGTTTGGCAAGTCCATTACTTGGGTGCTTAGTGTCATGACGAGTCTCGCGGTCATTACGATCGCCATCATTATCTTTATGGAGAACCGTCATCCCTCCAGCACGATGGCGTGGATTCTTGTATTGGCGCTGGTGCCGGTAGCGGGCTTTGTGTTTTATATTTTGTTCGGTCAAAATTATTACAAGCGTCGCTCCTTTGATAAGAAGAAAAGGCGGGATAAGGCGAGCTATGCCTTTGTAAGCAAGGATACATTGCCCAGTCATCCCGAGCTTACAACGTATACCGAGGACCAATTATTAATGCTTAAGCTGACACAGCGGATGAGCCGCTGTCCTGTCACCTTTAATTCAGAGACCGTTGTTCTGACGAATGGGCAGGAGACGTTCTCCGCCCTTCTCAATGAGCTTGAGAAGGCAAAGCATCATATTCATATGGAATATTATATTTATCGTGATGATGAGATCGGAAGAGACATCCAGCGCATTCTCATGGATAAGGCAAGAGCTGGGGTTGAGGTTCGCTTCATGTATGATGCGGTAGGCAGCATTCACTTAAAGAAGCCATTCCTTGAGGAGATGCGCAATGCTGGCGTCAAGGTCGCGGCTTTTGGACCTGTTAAGCTTCGCATGTTCTCCAATCAGGTCAATTACCGCAACCATCGCAAGATTGTCGTTGTGGATGGCTCCATTGCTTTTATGGGCGGCTTGAATGTAGGCGATGAATACCTGAGCCGCAGCAAGACATACGGCTTCTGGCGCGATACGCATATGCTTGTTCGCGGCGAGGCGGTACAGACGCTGCAAATGATCTTTTTGCAGGACTGGCGCTACCTGACGAAGGAGCATGTGATTGGCTCCAGATATTTTGTTGGCATTGCCCCGGATCGGGAGCACAAGGGAGCGGTGCAGATTATTCCGAGTGGACCCGATCAGGAGTTCCAGACGATGAAGAATCTGTTTTTCTCCATGCTGACCTCTGCCAAGAAGTCGATCTGGATGGCGACCCCTTATTTCATTCCCGATGAGGACATCTTCACGGCGCTGAAGGTGGCTGCCTTATCGGGCATCGAGGTTAAGGTGCTGTTCCCTGCGAAGCCGGACAAATGGATACCGTTTTTAGCCTCTCACTCCTACTTTCCAGGCTTAATTGAAGCAGGGGTGAAGATCTACGAGTACGAAAAAGGATTTTTGCACTCCAAGCTCGTAATTGTCGATGGAGAGATGGCCACGATCGGAACAACCAATATGGATATGCGAAGCTTCTACTTGAACTTCGAGGTGAATACCTTGCTCGTTCGCACTGAGAGTGTAGATCGTCTCATTCAAGACTTTGAGCGGGATCTGCATTCTGCAACGCGCATTCAAGAAGAGCAGTTTTTGCAGCGGAAGATGCGCATACGCTTTTTGGAATCAGCAGCAAGGCTGTTGTCGCCATTACTGTAAGGTTAATGCTTCATATTTTGTCTATTATAGGGAGACAATTGTCCGTTTGTTCAAAAGGGCAATTGTCTTCTTTTTTCTGCATGAAAATAGGTGGTTGGAGTCTTGACTTTCCTTCAATTATTTCGCATGCTTTACTTAAAAATGTCTTTGGTAAGTGGACAGTTTCTAGCGTACAATAGGTAAGAATGAGCGAAGCTGTTGTGGAATATTAAGGGATGGGGGCGTAAGCGGATGAAGTACCGCAGTGTATTCGATATTATTGGGCCGATTATGGTGGGACCCTCAAGCTCGCATACCGCAGGCGCGGCGAAGATCGGTCGTCTTGCACGCAGCATTTTTGGGCGACAGCCAAAAAAGGTGCATATTTCACTGTATGGATCGTTTGCTGAGACGTATAAAGGACATGCGACAGATGTTGCCTTGATCGCAGGGATTTTGGATTACGACACGAATGATCCAAGGTTGCCGGAAGCGCCTAAGTATGCTGAAGAAGCGGGCGTTGAGATTGAGATTACGACGGAAGAAGCTGTGCCTGAGCATCCGAACACCGCTCGTATTCGCATGATGGATGGCGCCGATGAGATGGAGGTAGTAGGCATCTCTATTGGCGGAGGCAAGGTGGAGATCGCTGAATTGAACGGCTTTCAACTGAATCTGTCGGGACAGAGTCCAGCCATCTTGGTCGTCAATCACGACCGCTATGGGGTTATCGCTAGCGTAACGGAGATTCTTAGCAAACAAAGAGTGAACATTGGCAATATGCGCGTATCCCGCAAGGAAAAAGGAAAGATGGCGCTGATGGTCATTGAGACCGATGATATCATGGATGAATCGATTTTGTCCCAGATTCGGGTGCTTCCAGGGGTAGAGCGTGTGCTTCGTATGGAAGACTAAGATTAATGCCTAATATCGTGCTGTTAAGCTCGTATTGAGTAGCTTAAGGGCACAGAAGAAGGGCGTAAATGGTGCAGAAGACGAATGGGCAGCTATAATGGCTGAATGTATATCTTGTTTATAGACGTTCAACATGATGATGGTGGAACTAAAGGTCGTGAGTAAAGGAGGGAGCGCTTACATGTTTCGAAATGTTGCAGAACTCGTGGCGCTTGCAGAGCAGCAGTCCTGTTCAATTGCTGAGATTATGGTGGAACAGGAAGTTCGGGTTACAGGCAGAACCCGTGAGCAGATAAGGGAGCAGATGGGGCGGAATCTGGATGTGATGGAGCAGGCCGTTGAACGCGGCCTCCAAGGCGTTCAATCTCATTCTGGCCTAACCGGCGGCGATGCGGTGAAGCTGAATCAATATATTGCTCAAGGCAAGGGATTGAGCGGGGATACTATCCTGGATGCTGTAAGCAAGGCTGTTGCCACGAATGAGGTCAATGCCGCGATGGGAATGATCTGCGCGACACCTACAGCGGGGTCAGCAGGCGTCGTGCCAGGCGCGCTGTTTGGACTAAAGGATAAGCTCAATCCGACGCGCGAACAGATGATTGACTATTTGTTCACCTCAGGAGCCTTTGGCTTCGTGGTGGCCAATAATGCATCGATCAGTGGAGCAGCAGGCGGCTGCCAAGCTGAAGTCGGATCAGCAGCAGGGATGGCAGCTGCTGCAATTGTTGCGCTGGCGGGAGGAACACCGCAGCAATCCGCCCATGCAATGGCTATCGCGCTCAAGAATTTGCTTGGCCTTGTGTGTGATCCGGTAGCTGGCCTTGTTGAAGTGCCATGCGTGAAACGCAATGCGATGGGAGCTGCGGTTGCTATGGTCGCAGCAGATATGGCGCTTGCCGGCATAACAAGCACTATTCCGTGTGACGAAGTAATTGAGGCCATGTTCCGTATTGGCCAGACGATGCCTACTGCTCTGCGGGAAACGGCGCTCGGAGGCTTGGCTGCAACACCGACAGGCAAGCGGCTTAAGGAAGAGATCTTTGGCAAGCAGCAGAACCCTTCTCCTTCATCCAAAGGATAGCTAGAACGGGATATGGGAAGCGCAGCATTTTCGGGAGAGTTGTATTCAGCAATAGGATTTGGCAATAGGAAAGCTATCTGAGAAATCATCTATAGATAGCCTCCTTCTTCAATGGATTAACTTCCATTGGCGAGGGAGGCTTTTTTGATGCCCGCCTATCTTCTGGACAAAACCATCATTTTGTTGGCTGATGTGGAGCTTGCATTACGATCTTGGAGCTGAACCAGATACAGGGCAGACACGATGAGAGCCAGATATTCTTGTTCAACATCCTGCTACGATTTGGACAAACTATGCTTCATATCACAGGCAATCCTATGATATGCTATGCTGAGATTAATTACATGCTGTTAACCATCATTTACATACAACGAATGGTCAGCATTGTCCGATGGAGAGACGAAGACACTGACTGACAAGGAAAGGAGAGACAAGATTGCCGCAGCATGAAGAGAATGCTTCAATAAAGCATGATGCCAGTCATCAAGCGAATCAGACTGAGCGCAGGAAAGCAGACCATATACGGATCTGCTTAGAAGAAACGGTACAGGCATCAGGCGTGACGACTGGACTTGAACGGTATCGTTTCGTGCATCAGGCTTTGCCTGAGTTGAATTTTGATGATATCGACCTTAACACCTCATGGTTTGGTATTCCTGTGGACACTCCTTTTCTCATCAGCTCTATGACGGGGGGCAGTGAGGGCACAGACCGGATTAACTTGCGTCTTGCTGCAATTGCAGAGGAGCGAGGCTGGGCAATGGGAGTTGGCTCGGTAAGAGCAGCTGTTGAGAATCCAGCGCTGATATCTACATTCAAGCTGAGGCATGTTGCACCTACGATTCCCTTGTTCGCCAATATCGGAGCTGTACAGCTGAATATGGGCATGGGGGTCAATGAATGCGAGAAGGCAGTTGAGATCGTAGAAGCCAATGCGCTGATTCTGCATTTGAATGCGCTGCAAGAAGTGTTCCAGCCAGAAGGCGATGTGGACTTTAGCGAGCTCCTGTTCAAGATCGAGGAAGTATGCCGGAAGCTGTCGGTGCCAGTTGGCGTGAAGGAAGTAGGCTGGGGGATCGCAGAAGATACCGCTCGCCAGCTGTCGGATGCAGGCGTATCTTTTATCGATGTGGCGGGAGCAGGGGGCACCTCTTGGAGCCAGGTTGAAAAGTTCCGCAGCCATCAAGCTGTGCAGCGTCGGGCGGCAGAGGCATTTGCCGATTGGGGGATTCCAACTGCTGACAGTGTGCTGGCTGTTGGCAGCGCGCTGCCAGAGATGAAGGTAGTGGCAAGCGGGGGGATCCGACATGGTGTTGATGCGGCCAAGGCGATTGCGCTTGGTGCGGATGCAGTCGGCTTCGGACGTTCACTGCTGCAAGCGGCTATCTCTTCGGAAGAAGAAGTGAATGAAGTGCTGATGCAAGTCGAGCTTGAGCTTCGCATTGCCATGTTCGGCATCGGCGCGAGAACCATTTCTGATCTGCAGCGCAGCAAAAGACTCGTGAAAATACAATGATTAGGTTAAAGAAGCTGTGAAATTGCAGCTTCATTTTTTGAATAAATCCTCATTAAATTGGTATGAAAACCATGATTTTATGCTAGTTATAGTAGAAACCGCTTTATTTTAAGTAAATATGTAAAATAAAACCTGTATCCATAGTATGGAAAAACGATTATATTATCTGTATATTATAATCCAAACCATGCTTTAATGTTCGGGTTTGTAGGGGGGAGTAGAAACAATGTCACAATCTAAATTCAACTTTACGACGAAGACCGTTGTTGCGATCGGTATCGGAGCAGCCTTATATGGCCTTCTTGGAAGTATATCGATTCCTGTATTTACGCAGACGGCATTGCGTCCAGCCATTGCTATTTTGACGATATTTGGCGCAATGTTCGGTCCAGTAGTGGGCCTATTAAGCGGTGCCATCGGTCATATCATTACAGACCTGATCTGGGGTGGGGGCACAATCTGGTGGACTTGGGTTGCAGGGTCCGCAATCTCGGGTCTTGGCATGGGCCTCGTCTTCATGAAGTCATCCTTCCATGTCAATGAAGGCCGTGCGGCTAAGGCTGATCTGTGGTTTTTGGGCATCGTGGGCTCATTAGCAATGGCGATCGGATATGGATTTTCCAGTGTCTTGGACATTTATTTATACGGAGAGCCGCCAGTGAAGATGTTCGCACAGTTCTTGTGGGCAACCGGAGCGAATGTCATTGTGCATCTCGTGCTTGGCGTTCCAGCTGTAGCGGGCTTGATCAGCCGCAACCGCAAAAATTCGAATCTCACAGTGTTAAAATAAGCGATTGTGCGCAAGTACAGCAAGGCAGACAGGAGCGATGATAAGCCACATGACTGAACCGATTATTTCTTTTAAAAATTTCTCCTTCCAATATCGCAGCTTGTCTGAGCCTACGCTGAAGGACATCAATCTGGATATTTTTCCTGGAGAAAAGATCCTGATTGCTGGCCCGAGCGGCTCAGGAAAGTCAACCCTAGCCCATTGTATAAATGGGCTAATTCCTTTTACGTATACAGGAACGATAAGCGGAGAGTACCAGCTGAAAGGGAAGCGACCGGACGAGCTTAGTATATTTGAGATCAGCCGTACCGTGGGCACGATTCTTCAAGATCAAGATGGGCAATTTATTGGATTGTCCGTCGGTGAAGATGTTGCCTTTGCCTATGAAAATGAATGCATGCCCACGTCTGATATGAAAGCGCGCGTAGAGTCCGCGCTTGGCGTCGTGGACATGCTGCCTTATATGGAGCACAGTCCTCATGATTTGTCCGGAGGGCAGAAGCAGCGCGTCTCGCTAGCAGGCGTGCTGTCCATGGATGTGGATGTGCTGCTCTTTGACGAGCCGCTTGCAAATCTTGATCCAGCGAGCGGCAAGCATGCGATGGAACTGATGGAGGAACTGCATCAGCAGCATAAGCAGACGATGATCATTATTGAGCATCGCGTAGAGGATGTGCTGGAGCAGCCTATCGATCGTATCATAGTGATGTCAGAAGGGCGTATTGCAGCCGTCGGCACTCCCGATGAGCTGCTTGCTTCCTCCGTCATGCATGAGCATGGGCTGCGCGAGCCGCTTTATATCTCGGCATTGAAGTATGCAGGGGTTCGCTTTCAGGCTGAAGATCATCCTTCTAAGCTTACCGAACTTAGCCGCCGTGCGGATGTTCAGGAGAAGCTGAGAACGTGGCTTGATGATGGCGATCGCGGCATGAACATTGAGACCGCGGCACCGCTTGTTTCGATGAAGCAGGTACGCTTCTCTTATGATGGTGAAGAGGATGTTATTCAAGGCCTGTCTTTGGATATCGGCCAAGGGGAGCGAATAGCGCTGCTCGGCAACAATGGCGCAGGCAAGTCGACGCTGTCGCATTTGCTGACCGGCATTGTGAAGCCTAGCGCTGGCGAGATCTATTTCCGTGATGAACGGATCAATAAGTGGTCCATTCGACGTCGTGGCAAGCATATCGGTTATGTGATGCAGAATCCGAACCATATGATTACCCAGCAGATGATTAAGGATGAGATTGCGCTTGGACTTCGAATGAAGGGGCTGCCTACAGATGTCGTACAGGAGAAAGTGGAAGAGACGCTGCGCATCTGCGGCTTGTATGGATACAGAGACTGGCCGATTACCGCGCTTAGCTATGGGCAAAAGAAGCGTGTAACGATCGCGTCCATTCTTGCCATGGAGCCGGAGCTTATGATTCTGGACGAACCGACTGCTGGACAGGACTATAAGCACTATACGGAATTTATGGACTTTATCGTGGACCTTGCTGATCGCGGCATGTCCTTCCTGTTCATTACTCACGATATGCATCTTGCGCTTGAATATACAGATCGTGCGTTTGTCCTTCATGATGGAGCCTGCATTGCCCAAGGCGAGACTTCGAATGTGCTTACGAATGTTGCAGCTATCCAACAGGCCAACTTGAAGGAGACTTCCTTGGGCGTGCTGGCTCGAGAGGCAGCTATTGATGCTCCTGAAGCCTTTGTGCGTCGATTTATTCAGCATGAAAGGAAGGGACGGCGCTCATGAGCAAGTCAGGTATGCTGTATGTAGACAAGGATACGCTGTTCCATCGCATGGACGGAGCGGCCAAGCTGATTGTTTTTGCCGTATGGACGGTGATCGTCTTCTTGTTTCAGGATTTGCGTGTATTTGTTCCCTTGTTTGCGATTGGCCTCATTTTATTATTTCTAGCACAAATTCCGTACAAACGGATTCGCCTTCTGGTGTGGATTATGGTCGTATTCAACTTGTTCAACTCGATCTTTACGCTTTTGATTACCCCATCCTACGGCAGTGAAGTGACCGGCACAGCAACCGTTGTGCTCGATTTGGGCTATAATGTGCTTACGCTGGAAACTTGTTTTTATGTGCTGACCTTGACGATGAAGTACATGTCGTTAATGCCGATCACGGTGCTGTTTATCTTTACGACGCACCCGACTCGCTTTGCGAGCAGCCTCAATCGCATCGGGGTGCCTTACAAGATTGCCTATGCGTTTAATATTGCATTTCGCTATGTGCCGGACCTGCAGACCGAATTCCGCAATATCTCCAATGCCATGCAGGCAAGAGGAATGGGCTTCGGCAAAGGTGAGGGAAGCATGCGAGATCGCGTAAAGCATTTTATTTCGATCGCGATCCCCTTGGTGCAATCTTCGCTTCATCGCATTGAGGTTGTCTCCAATGCCATGGATTTAAGAGGCTTTGGGCGGCATCAGAAGCGGACCTGGTATTCCGCTACGGCCTGGAGACGGGCCGATTATATAATCGCAGCACTAAGTGTGGTGGCTATTTTGGCCGCGATTGCGGTTAGACTAAGCGGCTTTGGGCGCTTTTGGTATCCTTTTTCATAAGGGAAGAAGTTGGGAGCCCGGCTTGAAGCTGTTTAAGCCTTCTGATTGGATGATAACATTGGTGTCAGTGTATGCTGGCACCTTTTTGTATCCCCATACATGTTCATCTGTTCACAAAAGGGGTATTGAGCAATAGGACCTAGAAATATGCAGCTTAGAAAGGATGACGGATATGAAACGATTACATAACAGCATTGATTACATCTTTCAGCGGTCAATCAAAACAAAATTCATCACGCTTATACTGATCCTAGCCTTCGGCTTTACCATTACGGGAATCGGCTCCTATATTCAATCCTCCAAGCTAATTGGCGGCGTAAATGAGCTGTACAACGAGCATATGCAGTCTGTCGTGCTGACAGAGAAGATGATGGTATCCTTTAAGCAGGCTTCTGTATTCTTAGAGCGCATCCTAGAAACGGATGATGCTTCTGCCGTACAGTGGCATATCGACGATTATCACAAACAGATGAGTGATGTGGATAAGAGCTATCAAGCTTTTGTGAATGAGCATGGCGGACAGAAGCAGGCGCTCGATGAATTGGGCCAAGCTATCGGCTCCTTCAAGACAGAAGCAGAGGCCGCGATTCAGGCGGTACAAGCGCATAATAAAGAGGCCGCGAAGAAAGGATATGACGAGCAGGGTCGCTCTTTAGAAAATATCGTTTTTCGTCAGATGGAGCAGCTAGAGAAGAACAACATGGAGCAGGCTTCTATCGTTCATGATCAGGTAACGAAGGATGCAGGCGGACGTCGGCTTATTATCATCGTCCTCTACATCGTCCTTCTTCTTCTAAGCGCTGGTGTGTCCTATGGCATCATGATCTCAATTGAGAAACCGATAGATTCCTTGCAAGCGTTGATGTCCAAGGCAGCGGCAGGTAATCTTACCGCCGAGAGCACACAATATATTCATCACGAGATGGGAAGAATATCGACAAGCTACAACGATATGCTGCAGGGTCTTCGCTCCTTAGTGCTTCACTTGAAGGATGCCGCGAATCAGCTGATTGAAGGCATCGGCAGCATTGCGGAATATACAGTCAAATCTCATGCCGCATCTGAAGCAACTGTCCAAACAATGCATCAGGCGGAAGAGGGGGCTGTAAAGCAGCAGCAGGCTACAGAAGAGTCAAGCCGCGCCATGGAAGAGATGGCAAGAGGGATTCAAGATATTGTGTATGCTTCGGGTTCTGTTATGGAGATTACCAATGAAGCAAGCGAGTTTACTGGACGTGGCTCCGAGCAGATGAAGCAGGCGATGAGTGAGATGGATCAGACCCATCATGCGGTGGAAGACGCTGTTACTAAGGTACGCCAGCTTCACGGCCACTCGAATTCGATTGGGAAAATGATCGTCATGATTCGCGAGATCAGCGCTCAGACGAGTCTGCTAGCCTTGAATGCCTCCATTGAAGCTGCACGCGCGGGCGAACATGGACGCGGATTCAGTGTAGTCGCGGAAGAAGTGCGCAAGCTGGCGGAGCAGTCGCATGATACCACACAGCATATGGAACAGCTCATTACACAGATTCAGCGAGATACGAATCAAACCGTAGATGTCATGACAGACGTACAGACGCATGTTCAGTCAGGACAACAATCGGTTGAAGCAGCAGGCGATGCTTTCTTGAAGCTGCATCAACGGATGAAGCATATCGTCGAGCAGATTGAGAGCGTATCGGCTTCCACAGAACAATTAAGCGCTGGCTCGGAAGAGGTTGCGGCATCCGCCGGAGAAGTATCGATGATCGCCTCGCAATCGGCTCAGGATATTCGCAACGTCGCGAAGCAGACGCAAGAGCAGCTCGATGCGATAAGTGTGATTTCCAATACAATGGATGAGCTGTATGAGCGTGTGTACAGCTTAGAGCAGTATGTGAATGAGTTCCAAATGGATGCGGCGAAGTGAGAGACTGGAAATGGTAATGATTTTTGGTAGGATGTAAATCACAGTAAGAAATTACCTTGGAACTTGATCCCCCATGTTGTTTAAAATGGGTGTTATATTTATGCGTCTAAAGTTATAAAGCGTCAATGAAGAGCAATCATAACATCAATACAACTGGGGAGTGTTTTGTAACATCATGTCTAGTCAGAAACCTAAGTCAAAGGCTTCAACAAGCACTTCAAGCGCAACGGAGCGCTTTAGTTCTGCTGGATTTATATTGGCGGCCATCGGAAGTTCTGTTGGACTCGGCAACATGTGGAAGTTTACCTATGAGACGGGAGCGCATGGCGGAGGCGCGTTCTTCCTGCTCTTCATCATTTGCATTTTGTTGGTTGGATTGCCCGTGCTGCTGGGAGAGCTTGCGATTGGCCGTGCTGGCCGCGGGGATGCGGTATATTCCTTTGCCAAGGTAACCGGCAAGAAATGGTGGGGGATCTTTGGCTTTGTCGGCGTGCTGGCCGCGTTTCTCATCATGACCTACTACAGCACGATTGCAGGCTGGACGCTGCATTATACGGTGCAATCCTTAACAGGAGAGCTGTATAAGAATCCAGATTATACAGCGACCTTCAGCGCATTCACAGGAAGCATGGCTCCTGTAGTATGGCAGATTGTCGTCATGCTGATTACGGGCTTTGTTATCGCCCGTGGCATATCGAGTGGGATTGAGCGATTTAATAAGATCGTGATTCCGGGCTTGCTCATTATTTTGGTCATTATGCTGGTTCGTACATTAACCCTTGACGGAGCCGCTGAAGGGGTTCGCTATTTCCTTTATCCGGACTTCTCCCAGCTTGACTTCAAGTCAGCGTTATCCGCGCTCGGACTTGCTTTTTTCTCTTTAACGCTTGGAATGGGCGCGATGCTCACTTACGGCGCTTATGTGGAGAAGCATCAATCGCTTCCTGCAGCAACTATTGCGGTTGGCGGAGGCGACTTGGCGTATGCGCTGATTGCAGGCTTGATCATTTTTCCTACGATCTTCACCTTTGGCATTCAGCCGGATGTTGGTCCAGGGCTCGTGTTCGTTGCACTGCCTGCAGCCTTTGCCTCCATGCCGCTTGGCAGCCTGTTCGGCGGGCTCTTCTTTATTTTGCTCGCGATTGCAGCTGTTACTTCCTGTCTTGCGCTGATTGAGGTGCCAGTAGCATTCGTGATGCGCAAATGGAAGCTGTCTCGGCCAAAAGCGACCATCTTTGTCGTACTCGCGATGTATGTCATTGCACTGCCTTGCACCTTGTCTTCAGGCGGTGTGTTGACCGATGTGCTTGTAGGCGGCAGAAACCTGTTTGATTGGGTAGACTTTATCACAATGAATATTATGCTTCCTCTGGGAGGCTTGTTCGTTACGATTGTGGCGGGTTATGTATGGAAGCATTCCGCGGAAGAGACAGGCCTTAAGGGCAGGACGCTTCGCGTGTGGGCCTTTATCATGCGATTTGCTGCTCCTGTTCTCATCATCTTGATCTTCTTGTCTTCGATCGGTCTGATCTAGCAGCCTTTCCCTATAAACATAGAAGCAACCCTAGCCATCCGGTCAGTAACAGCTAGGGTTGCTTCATGTTTATCAATAAAAAAGGGGAGAATGTCATGCTACTTACTATTCACCAACATACCGGCAGATGAAACATGCTCGTCGAAAACTTTTTGAATCGTATAGCGTACAACGTACATAGACATTATAATGGAAATTAAAACCACGCCAGCATGGCGCGAAAGCTGGAGGATCGATCGTATCATGGGCATAACGGATCGCATCGTCATGGAAGGTCATATCTACGCGGTGAATCTTCCAGAATTGTTTATGATTATGGAAAATGGAACAAAGGAACAGTCCTTAGAAGCGGCCAACGCATGCTTTGATGATCTAATGCTGGAAGAAGCAAGCGAGAGCAAGGCAACGTATTTGATTGAACCGCTGCTTGATATGCTGTTTGTTCGCGGCAAGTCTATCGCGAAGGCAGAGATTATGTGCAGAATGAATGGCTTAATCATACAAGACATTGCTGCGGTGCAGCGCAGCTATAGGGAGCCGTGCAGCTCCGTTGCGGGAGATAGCAGCATGAACCTGTGGGAGGATAAGCAATTATTCGGTGTTGCGCCGGTGTTTGCGGCACCGCATGTTCAATCCCACTGCCGGTTTCATGTATGGCGTGCTGCAGCCCTTGCCCGGATGGATCAACTCCTGATGCTGTTAGAAGAAGAGGAGACGGCTATTCAAGCCATCTACATGCTCCATCTGTTTCAGTGTCAGGACAAATCATTCGAAGATGCCCTGCTTGAAGTGACGCTCAATACGACATCATGGCTTGTGCGGGTAAATGGTCTCATGGCCTTGGCGGATCTAAGACGGCGTGTTAAGCGTCCTTATAAGCCGAACATTGGCTTTGGCCAGATACATACAGAGCCGCTCTATGAGGCGATGCGAGCGGTATGCGTCTGTCTTGTGGAAGGCACCAAGACAACTTCTCATTGGGAGGCGCTAATTCATGGCGTAGCCCTGCCGCGCATGGAGAAGCTCATATTCCCATGGATGGACGGCTCGCCTGCTGCGTGCTGTGCCCAAGCGGCACGACTTGCCATGGAGGAAAAAGAGTGGCAGCAGCAGAAGCGGGCAGCGTGGTGGCAAAGCTGCTTGGATCAAACGGTGCGATTTCATGATTTGAGGTCACGGATGGTGACGTTTGAATTTGAACAAACCGAGCTTAAGCTGGATGAGGAATGCTTGCAGTGGACATGGAACAGCCCGATGCTCGTTGCGGACAATATGCTGATGTCGCTGTTTGGCGATTATGAGCAGGATCGGATTGGAGCCTTCAGAGAGCAAAGCCATGAGGTGTGCGAAGCGTTGAGAGTCATTGTGGAGCATGCGATAGAAGTGCCCCATGCGACGAGATATGGCATGAGGCATCTGCTGCATCCTGTGCATTATACGCGCTAAATAAATAGCGCATCCTAATCGTGCGTTATGTCTTCATGTTGATGTGCCGAATAGGCATGTGAAGACGACGGTTGAGCTATTATAGCTAACTTGGCCCGCCTTTTGACCGCTCATCGTTCTAAACGCTTCTTCTACGAAGTGGCGAGTGATTCACAAATCGCGTCATGTCTCACGAGATGAGCTTACGGACGGTTAATCCGTCTTCTTTTTTTGCTGTTGAAAGGGAACGGCTGTCTTCGCTTGCTCCAAGGTATCATTTACGAAGGCCATATCTTGGTTCTTCGCTTTCATATTGGTGGTTCCCGCATAATTGCCCTTGTGTGTTTTATTTTCCATGGAACATCATCCTTTCTGCTTAAGAAGATTCATGGTGAGTGGGGATTCGTTCCTAGTGTGAGGATTATGGACAAGAACTATGCTTCGGCACACATGGCGGCTGAAATTACCTATTGTTCCTTAGGCTATATAACGACAATAAGGGACATCTTCTGCTATAATGAAAGAGAAGAGAACAGATAAAACAGGATCTAGGCTTAAAAATCTAGTCAGCGGCTAGGTTTTTTTCATGTTGTTGGTTATAATGAGTAAGGAATTTTATTCGGTATTATTTTTTTTAATGCTCGGACACGTCTGGTTACGTTGTTCATAATGATGGCTTATCACTGGAGCGGTTCGTCGGGACGCGCTCTATTCATGGGTATAACCACTTGTAGGAGATCAACTAAGGGAGATGGATTGAGACATGGCACTTAAAGCAGGTATCGTCGGTTTGCCGAACGTAGGCAAATCCACACTATTCAACGCAATTACACAAGCAGGAGCGGAATCCGCCAACTACCCGTTCTGTACAATTGACCCGAATGTCGGCGTAGTTGAAGTTCCCGATGAGCGTTTAAATAAACTGACAGAGCTTGTAACGCCAAACCGCACGGTTCCTACGGCTTTTGAATTCGTGGATATCGCAGGTCTTGTGCGCGGTGCAAGCAAAGGCGAAGGGCTTGGCAACAAGTTTTTGGCTCATATTCGTGAAGTGGACGCGATTGTGCATGTGGTCCGCTGCTTTGAAGATGAGAATATCACGCACGTTGACGGTAAAATCGACCCGATCAGCGATATTCAAACCATTAATCTTGAGCTGATTCTAGCGGATCTAGAATCGGTTGAGAAGCGTCTTGATCGCACGAAGAAAAATATGAAGAGCGGCGATAAGAAATATGCAGCAGAGGCAGCCGTGCTTGAGAAGCTGAAGGAAGCCCTCTATAACGATATGCCAGTGCGCAGCGTAGAGCTGAGCGACGATGAAAAGGTATTGATTCGCGAGCTGCATCTGCTCACAATTAAGCCTGTATTGTACGCAGCTAATGTTAGTGAGGATGAAGTATCCTCTGCGGACAGCAATCCATATGTATTGAAGGTAAAGGAATTTGCGGCTGAAGAAGGCGCAGAAGTAGTGCCGATTAGTGCAAAAGTAGAAGCTGAGATTGCGGAGCTTGAAGGGGAAGACCGCGATATGTTCTTGGAAGAGCTCGGCTTGGAGGAATCCGGTCTGAACCGCTTGATCAAGGCTGCTTATCGCTTGCTGGGATTGTACACGTACTTCACAGCTGGCGTGCAGGAAGTGCGTGCTTGGACGATTCGCAAGGGGATGAAGGCGCCTCAAGCGGCAGGCGTGATTCACACGGACTTCGAACGAGGCTTTATTCGCGCCGAGGTAGTATCCTATGACGATCTAGTCGCAGCAGGCACGATGGGCGTAGCTAGAGAGCAAGGCAAGCTAAGACTCGAAGGCAAGGAATACGTGGTGAACGACGGCGATGTGATGCATTTTAGATTCAACGTCTAGCAAGGGAGCTGGGCTGGCATCTTCATGTGTGGCATGAGCGATGCATGGAGAGCTTGAACCATGTCTTGCTGCTGGTTGAATCAAGGCCTGAATGAAGGTGAAGCTGCTGCATCGACAGGCAGCAGCTTAACTTCGTTGTGAGCCTCTAAATATCGAGGTGCGATAGAAAGCACCTCCTGCACGATAACACGTACTATAGATGGAGAGGTGAACGGATCATGATGGATCGTTTGCAAGCGCTGGCTGATCGATACGAGAAGCTGAGCGAGTTGTTGTGTGACCCGGACGTAGCGAATGATACGAAGAAGCTTCGTGATTATTCCAAGGAGCAGTCCGATCTACAAGAGGCGTACGAAACGTATATGGAGATGAAGACGGTCACAAGTGAATTGGATGCGGCAAAGATGATGCTGCAGGAGAAGCTTGATGATGAGATGCGCGAGATGGTGAAGATGGAGATTGACGATCTTACCTTGCGCAAGCAGGATCTGGAGGAGCGCGTTCGTATTTTGCTGCTGCCTAAGGACCCTAATGACGATAAGAACGTGATCGTTGAGATTCGTGGGGCAGCAGGTGGAGATGAAGCGGCTCTGTTTGCATCGGATCTATATCGCATGTACAACCGTTATGCGGATATGCAGGGCTGGCGCACTGAGCTTCTTGAAGCGAATATCAGCGATCTTGGCGGCTTCAAGGAAGTGATCTTCATGATCAGCGGCAAAGGCGCTTACAGCAAAATGAAGTATGAGAGCGGCGCTCATCGCGTGCAGCGCATTCCAGCTACAGAATCTGGCGGACGCATCCATACATCAACCTCCACAGTGGCTGTTATGCCTGAGATTGACGACTTTGAAGTTGAGATCATGGACAAAGATATCCGTGTCGATACGTTCTGTTCCTCTGGTGCAGGCGGTCAGTCTGTTAATACAACGAAATCCGCGGTGCGCGTGACTCATATTCCGACGGGTATCGTCGCAACCTGTCAGGACGGCAAGTCGCAAAATGACAATAAAGCGAAGGCGCTTCAAGTATTGCGCTCTCGCATCTATGATATTAAGCGCCAAGAAGAAGAAGCAAAATATGCGGGTGAGCGCAAGAGCAAGGTCGGTACGGGTGATCGCAGTGAACGCATTCGTACGTACAACTTTCCGCAAAGCCGTGTGACGGATCATCGCATTGGCCTTACCCTCCATAAGCTTGATTATGTGATGAACGGAGAGCTTGAGGAGATCATTCAAGCTCTCACGCTCACGGAGCAGGCAGAGCTGTTGGAGAAGGAGAATCAAGTGTAATGCCAACCACGGATCGCAGCGGTACTGTTGAACCGTTCCGTCTTGCATGGCCGCTTACCATAAGAGAAGCCTGGACACAGGCTTCTTCTTATTTGTCTGGAAGCGGTGTGGAAGATGGTGCTCATCATGCGGAGCTCCTGCTTAGGCATGTTCTGAACTGGGACCGGGCAGTCTATCTGCTGCACCTTCCTGATACCTTCCCTGAGCATGGTGCATCCGCTTATGAGGAAGCTGTTCAGAGACGTTCAACGGGAGAACCTACACAGTATATTATGGGAGAAGCTTACTTCTATGGCCGAAGATTTGCGGTATCCTCGTCGGTGCTGATTCCTCGTCCGGAGACGGAATTGCTGGTCGAGGCCGTGCTGGAAGAAGCCGATCGAATCTGGCCGCTAAGGGAATCCGCCATAACGGCTGCCGATATTGGAACAGGCAGCGGCGCGATAGCATGCACCTTGGCTGCTGAACGGCCTGAGTGGAAGCTGATCGGAGTCGATTTATCTCCGGATGCGCTTCGTGTTGCTCAGTCCAATGCGTGGGCACTTCGCATAGCGGAATCGATAGAATGGCTGGAGGGAGATTTGCTTTGTCCTTTGGAAGGCCGCAGCATTGATATTCTGGTATCGAATCCACCCTATATTCCGGAGGCGGACATGGAGGGGCTGCAGCGAGAGGTGCGGGACTTTGAGCCCCATCTTGCACTTGTAGGCGGTCAAGACGGCCTTGATCCCTATCGTCGGATGATCGGCATGATGAATGAATGGGAGAGGCTTCCTTCCATTCTTGCCTTTGAGCTTGGCCAAGGACAAGCGCAGGATGTTGCCCGTTTGATTAAGGAGCAGGGCAGCTGGCCGCATATCCGAATCGTAAAGGACCTGGCAGGTATTGATAGACATGTGCTAGGCATGAGAGATTGAGCGTAAGCCCTTGTGTAGATCACAGGGGCTTATTTTGGCATTACGCATTTCTACCTGACGATTCTCAGGATGTTTGCTGTATATCCATTTTTCATAGATTAATAGGTTTAGCTTGTGAGAGCCTCGGACATAATGATGGCTAAGAGGCGCGCCCAACCTCACAAGGAGTTACCTATCATGCAAATTCATAAATGGATGAACATGGTGCTGCTGAGCATCATTGTTGCAGCAGCAGTGATGAGTTGGGATCATACAACAGCATATGCAATGGAATCAACGGCAAAGAATTCAGATGCAAAGGTGCAAAAAAGCATTCCTGAGGACGCGATTCGCCTTCGTATTCTAGCACATTCAGATGCTGAAGACGATCAGGCAGTCAAACGAAAAGTGCGCGACCAAATCGTGCTTAACATCAATACATGGCTCGGCGAGCAGGCTCAGCCAGCGACTAGAGCAGAAGCAAGAGCGTTCATTGAAGCTCATCTGGAAGAGCTGCAGGAGACTGCAAGAGAAGTGGTGGAGCAAGAAGGCATGGATTACAGTGTTAAGGCAGAGCTCAAGGTAGTCCCGTTTCCAGCAAAGCTGTACGGTGGCGAAGTTTATCCAGCTGGCGACTATGAGACCTTGCGTATTACGCTGGGCGAAGGTTCAGGCCAGAACTGGTGGTGCGTGCTGTTCCCGCCGCTCTGCTTCGTGGATGGCAGTGAAGGAACGGCAACCGCTGCTGAACAGAATGCTGATCAAAAGAGTGCTGCTGATCAGAGTCAGGCAAGTGATGCTTCAGGCGAGCAAGCTCATGATCAAACCTCCAATCAAGATGCTGCTGAGCAAAAAGAAGTTCGATTTTTCTTGTTTGATATGCTGGCAGCCATCTTTCAATGGGTGATGGAGATGATTCATGCCTTGTTCGGCTAGACCAAGCGTGATGACTGTTGATAGATTGCAAGTATGATAAGGCCATATGAAAAAGGACGTCATGAGAGCAAATAACAAAAGCAAAGGTATTATCGAAGATTTAGCCATAATCGTGTATAATTTATAATGATAAACGAACGGTAAAAGATGTCGTGAGGTTGAAACGGCATCTTTTTTTACCATAATAGATCTATACGTTTCGTCATAGACGGAACCAGCATCCTATATGGCGATAAACCTGCATCTAAACGCAGTCGCGCCTCTGTGATTGGCTTCGATTGAGGTCACCTCACCATATGATAGGATAATTATAATGAAGGTTTGCAGCCGATAGGATAGTCTAATGTATATAACCTTTAACCTTTGAAGTAGGACGGATGGTTCATGGATAACAATTATAGTTCGGATCGATGTAAAAAGGATCAGCCTCCTCTCCACACGAAAATGTGGGTGATGGAGCAGCAAACTCAAGAAGAACAGCAAGCCGCTATTCAGGAGGCGGCCGATCTGCTGCACGATGGATGCACGGTCGCTTTTCCGACAGAGACGGTATATGGCCTTGGTGCTGATGCCACGTCTACAGCAGCAGTTGAGCGTATCTTTGCTGCGAAAGGCCGTCCCTCTGATAACCCGCTTATCGTTCACATTGCAGAACGCAAGCAGGTAAAGGAGCTGGTCGCAGATTGTCCATTTCTCGCCGAGCAGCTCATGGATGCATGTTGGCCAGGGCCGCTAACGCTTGTGCTTCCTGTTCGGGAGGGAGCCGTCTCCAATCGAGTCACGACAGGACTTGGCACTGTAGGCATTCGCATGCCTGATCATGCCCTTGCCTTGCAGCTCATTCAAGCATCGGGCAGACCGATTGCCGCACCAAGTGCCAACCGCTCAGGCCGGCCAAGCCCAACACGCGCTGCTCATGTGCTTGAGGATCTCGGAGGGCGGATTGCGGGCATTGTTGATGGGGGCGCGACTGGCGTAGGGGTAGAATCGACGGTTGTTGAGGTGAAAGGTGATCATATCCATGTGCTGCGTCCAGGCGGGATAACGGTATCTATGCTGAGGTCATTTACGCCGAATGTAACGATTGACCCCGCGGTTGATCCAGAGCGGGCGTTGTCGAAGTTGATGCAATCTCAATCACCCGAACCTGCTGCGTCAAAAGAACCCGATCAGACCGCCATGCTTGCTCCGCGTTCGCCGGGAATGAAATATACTCATTATGCCCCAAAGGGGAAGCTGCAACTTGTACAGGGAGCCTCGGACATCGCGGTCTCCGCTTATATCTTAGAGGATCTTCGTCGTGCCAAGCAGCAAGGCGAGAAGACAGGCGTGCTTGCCTTTGCGGAGCATGTGGGCAGGTATCAAGCCGATGTAGTGGTGGAACTCGGAAGCTTGACGCAGCTTGAGCAAGGAGCACATCGCTTATATGATGCGCTTCGTCATTTTGATGAGGAGGGAGCCACCTATATTTTAGCTGAGACCTGCAGCTACGAAGGGATGGGGCTTGCTCTAATGAATCGTTTGCTTAAGGCTGCAGGTCATCACGTTATTGTCATAGCCGATTGATGAGAGCCGAGCTCTTCATGTCATGAAACACCTCTTGTCCGCATACTTTCAGATAGATGCATGGACAAGGGGAGAGTGTGATGACGGGATCAATCCCCATGGGGGAATGGCTGACGGTAATGGTAATGGCGGTTGCATTGGGCTTTGATGCATTCTCGTTGTGCCTTGGCTTAGGCATGCGCAAGCTGAATCGTTGGTATATGGTTCGCATCAGCCTCTTGATTGCCTGCTTTCATATGCTGCTGCCGATCATTGGCATGCAAGCGGGCTTCTTTATGAGCTCTCTGCTCGGTCAGATTACAATTATTGCAGCAGGCGGCTTGCTGCTCTTGCTGGGCGGTCACATGATTTACAATGCCTTTAAGGTTGAACCGCAGGAATGGAGAGCGATGGAGAGCATCGCCGGCAGCTTGCTTTTTACTTTGAGCGTAAGCGTCGACTCCTTTTCAGTAGGAATCTCGCTTGGTATGTTTCATTCCAACCTGTTGTTCACGATATTAGCCTTTGGCCTATGCGGCGGCCTTATGTCTACGATAGGCATGATCTTAGGGAAATACGCGGGTTCAAAAATTGGAGAATATGGAGAAGCGGTAGGAGGAGCGATATTGTTTACCTTTGGCTTGATGTTTATTTTCTAGACCAGTATGCTCGAATTGTGAAGGCAATGACATCAACTGAGCTTGCCGCAGTCATGCGGGCTGCAGCAGAGGGATGAGCATTCAGCTAAGAGATGGGAGCATAATCCTTATCATCAGCAAAGAATATCATTCGCCAGAACGCAGGAACATTAGAACGCTAGAACGGAACGCTAGAACGGATCAAGAGAGATGTGAGGAGGGGATAGCATGACAAACATCTTATTTGTGTGTACAGGCAATACCTGCCGGAGTCCAATGGCAGAGTCGATGCTAAGACATATGGCCAAGTCCCGAGGTGTAACGATCGAGGTGCAATCCGCAGGCGTGTCCGCATGGGATGGAACACCGATGTCGCAGCATGCCAAAGAGGTGCTTGAACAGCGCAAGATGAGCAATGAGCAATTCCGCTCGCATGCCCTGACTGGACAAGCTGTGGCGTGGGCTGATCTTGTGCTGACGCTTACCCTTGGGCATAAGCAGCATGTGCTGCAGCGCTTCCCTGAAGCAGCGGACAAGACATTTACGTTGAAGGAATATGTCCATCAAGACGGCGATCAGCGCAATGTGCAAGGGGCGCTGAATGCATTGGTAACGGAGCTTCAGCTTAAGCTTGCTCTTGGCGACCAGCCGACGACCGAAGAGATGGAGCAGCTGAATTACTTGCAAAGCCAGCTCCCGGATATGGACATTGGCGATCCATTCGGCGGCTCGCTCTTGCATTATGAGCAGACAGCAAGTGAGATTGCGCAGGCGTTGGATCAGCTCCTGCACAGACTTTCAGAAAAATAGAAAAACAGTTGATTTCTTTCATGAAATACGATATGATTCAGCTAAATCACAAGACTCTAGTGTAACTGGCGACGAGAGTGGGATACCACGATGGAGCACTAGAGATACGGCCGGTCGCCTGGGCAGAAGAGCAAGGTATGCATGACGCATGCTGTGCTCTTTTTTCTTTATCTCTCCTTTTTTTGAATAGATGCTGCGCTTGTAAGGAAGCGGGGGAATCATTTCCTTGTCGATTCCGCCATTTTTTCATCAAATTAGCTATAATAGAACTATCTAATGGGACATGGGAGCCGCAGGAGTGAACGTGCTTACTGCGAGGTGCTTCGCATGTCGCAGATGCTTATAGCCGAATCAAGGTAGGGGGAATGGATCCGTGTTAATTGCAATAGGTGCAGATCACGCTGGAGTAAGATTGAAAGAAGATATTATTGCGGTGATACAAGAAATGGGCCATGAGGTGACGGATCAAGGTTGTCACTGCAACGATTCCGTAGATTATCCAGATTATGCTCTTCCAGTGGCAAAGCTGGTTGCGGAAGGAAAGGCAGACCGGGGGATTCTCATCTGCGGTACAGGCATCGGCATGTCGATTGCGGCCAACAAAGTCCACGGCGTTCGCTGTGCGCTTGTACATGATTTGTTCTCTGCTCAGGCGACACGAGAGCATAACGACACGAATGTGCTTGCACTTGGCGAGCGAGTTGTAGGCCCAGGCCTTGCGCAGGAGATTGTGCGCACTTGGCTGACGACGCCGTTTAGCGAAGGTGAACGTCATGTAGGTCGATTAAACAAGCTGAAGCAGATCGAAGAATCGCTGTAAGGAGACAGATCCTGCCACGACTGCCACGATGCTGGTCGCAATAAGGGCAGGAAGAATCGTGTAGGAAAGGGTTGGTATGATGACACAGCCATGGATCGAAACGGTTCGTGAGCAGGCTGCACAAGCCGCAGAGGCAATAGGGCAGGCTGCCAAGCTTAAACAAGGGCAAGTGGTTGTCATTGGCTGCAGCACGAGCGAAGTGCTGGGGGAACGCATCGGAACAGCTGGAACGCTTGAGGTGGCGGAAGCGCTTTTTGATGGGCTGCAACGATTAAGCCTCGATTATGGAGTGCATCTGGCTTTCCAATGCTGCGAGCATCTGAATCGCGCATTGGTCGTGGAGCGTGCTTGCTGCGACAAGTTTGGATGGACGGAGGTCAGTGCCGTCCCCGTGCCAAGAGCCGGCGGCTCTATGGCTGCTTGTGCCTATCAGAAGCTTCAGGATGCTTGTCTTGTCGAGGAGATCACTGCACATGCAGGCATCGACATTGGGGAAACGCTGATTGGCATGCATTTGAAGAGAGTGGCAATTCCGCTTCGCACGTCAGTGAAGGGGATCGGCCATGCTCATGTCGCCATGGCGGCGACAAGACCGAAGCTCATTGGCGGTGCCCGTGCGGTGTATGAGGCGCCTGTCATAGAGGACAGCTCTGCGAACTGCAAGTAAGGATGCTGGAACTGCTAAGCATGATTGGCAGTCCGATGATGTCTTATCGACGAATGCCAAAGCATTCCGATTTGAATAAATAACAATAACGATTACCGGGGAGGACGAAATGTCTATGGTTGATCATTTGAGACAGCAGGACCCAGAAGTATTGGAAGCGATGAATCTTGAGCTTCAGCGTCAGCGTCACAACATTGAGCTTATTGCATCCGAGAACATTGTTAGCGAAGCAGTTATGGAGGCCATGGGCACCGTTCTAACGAACAAATATGCAGAAGGCTATCCAGGACGCCGTTATTATGGCGGCTGCGAGCATGTTGATATCGTGGAAGATTTGGCTCGCGATCGTGCAAAGGAATTGTTTGGTGCAGAGCATGTCAATGTTCAGCCGCATTCTGGTGCTCAAGCGAACATGGCGGTATATCTTGCTGCTCTGAAGCCTGGAGACACCGTGCTTGGCATGAATTTGGCTCATGGCGGTCACTTGACACATGGAAGTCCGGTTAATGCTTCGGGCCTCTTGTACAATTTCGTTGCTTACGGTGTAAAGGAAGATACATTCCGCATCGACTATGATGATGTTCGCAAGGCTGCATTCAAGCATCGTCCGAAGATGATCGTTGCGGGTGCCAGCGCGTACCCTCGCGTTATCGATTTTGAAGCGCTCGCTAGCATTGCGAATGATGTAGGTGCATTGTTCATGGTTGATATGGCCCATATCGCAGGACTCGTTGCAGCAGGGCTCCATCCAAGCCCAGTTCCGCATGCCCACTTTGTTACGACAACGACGCACAAGACGCTTCGCGGTCCGCGCGGCGGGATGATTCTCTGTCGCAAGGCTTGGGCGCAGGCCATTGACAAAGCGGTCTTCCCTGGTACGCAAGGCGGCCCACTGATGCATGTTATCGCATCTAAGGCGGTAGCGCTGGGAGAGGCGCTTCAGCCTTCCTTCAAGGCTTACGCTGAGCAGGTTGTCAAGAACGCGCAGGTATTGGCTGAATCGTTGATGGCTCAAGGGCTTAACTTGGTATCTGACGGTACAGACAATCACTTGGTGCTGATTGATACCCGCAACATTAACATCACAGGTAAAGATGCAGAGAAGGTGCTTGATGAGGTAGGCATCACGGTTAACAAGAATGCGATTCCATTTGATCCAACAAGCCCATTCGTTACAAGCGGCATCCGCATCGGTACCCCTGCAGCGACTTCTCGCGGCATGGATGAAGCGGCGATGGTGAAGATCGGCGAGATCATTGCCCTCACGCTCAAAAACCCTACGGATGAAGCGGTGCTGAGCAAAGCGCGTACGATGGTGCGTGAACTGACGGATCAATATCCGCTTTACCCTGAGCTGAAGTACTAATCAGCGGCTTGTTTCAGACAGATGATGATAGATGACTAGCTATAGGCCTCTCTGGTTGGAGAGGCCTTCTTGCATGTGTGCAGGATGCTTGCCTATCCATGTCCGAACAAATAAGAACGTATGCTATGAGGCGGTTAGTGCCTGTGATGAACAAAAAGTGAACATTTTCCCTTTCGAAATTTTTTGTGAACGGACTCATGTTTTTCATATGGTTGCCGATAATAAAGCATGATTTCCCTGTCTTTGTCCTGTTAATAAACTGCATACCTACGCTCAGATTACAAAAACAGCAGGATGGGGCTCATTCTGAATTCGTTGGGCACTCTCTATTGAAGAAGGGAAAGCCTAAGTTGTTTGAGGAATGAATAACCAGTAGAAGAAATGCTTTCAATTTAAAAGTATAGTTTTTTACATTTCTTCTAAAAACATTTTATGGATAAAATGTTTTCCATGATCCGGTTAATGTGCAGTTTAGCACAAGGGATGTTATAATAGGGGCTGTTTCAGTGAACGACAACACACAACATATGAGTCAGCAAAGAGTATAAAGCGGAGGGACAATTTTTTATGAGCAAACTGATCATTTGCGATCACCCATTGATTCAACACAAAACCACCTTGATTCGGGACAAGCGCACAAGCACAAAAGATTTCCGTGAGCTTGTTGATGAAGTGGCTACCTTGATGGCTTACGAGATTACACGCGAGCTGCGCCTTGAGGCTATTGAAGTGGAAACTCCTGTAGCGAAGACACAGTCCAATATCATCGCAGGACGCATGCTGGGCTTGATCCCGATCCTTCGTGCAGGCCTTGGCATGGTCGAAGGCATCGTGAAGCTGATCCCAGGCGCTAAGATTGGCCACGTCGGCTTGTTCCGTGACCCAGAGACCCTGCAGCCAGTAGAATACTACACGAAGCTGCCAACCGATGTTCAAGAGCGTGAGTTGATCGTGATTGACCCAATGCTTGCAACAGGCGGCTCTGCTATTGCTGCTATCGATGTTCTGAAGAAACGCGATTGCACGCGAATCAAGCTGATGTGCTTGATTGCTGCTCCTGAAGGCGTAAAGGCTGTGCAGGAAGCACATCCGGATGTAGATATTTATCTTGCTGCTCTTGATGAGAAGCTTGACGACCATGGATACATTATTCCTGGACTTGGCGATGCCGGAGATCGTCTGTTCGGAACAAAGTAATTCATCCTGGGAAGCATTCTGCTGTAGGGGTGGAGGGAGATTGATCTTTCTCTACCCTAGTGGAATGTTCTTATCATCGCTCTCTTCGTGCCTTCATGCCATGAAAGCAAGATGCAAAGCCGTTGAGCGTTGGTATTCTTTTCTTTGAAATATGCTGTCGAGTCATGCTTAAGCTGGTCAACCTACATATGGCATGTCGCTAGAAGACAGCCACACATCTGTAGTGAAGGCCGTCCTTGATTGTAGGGATGGCCTGTTAGAGTAGATATTGATAGAATGGGGGCATTTCTGTGAGCAAATTAAAAGTTATGACGGTATTCGGCGTACGCCCGGAGGCAATCAAGATGGCACCGCTCATCCTCGAACTGGAAAAGCACCCTGAGCAAATCGAATCCATCGTGTGCGTAACCGCTCAGCACCGTCAAATGCTGGACCAAGTCCTAGATGTATTCAACATCAAGCCGGATTATGACCTTGATATTATGCAGCAGCGCCAAACGCTAAATGATATTTCGATTCGCGTGCTGGGAGGCTTAGAGCCTGTTCTGCGTGAGGCGAAGCCAGATATCGTGCTTGTTCACGGGGACACGCTGACCACGTTCCTCGCAAGCTATGCTGCGTTCCTGCAGCAAATCAAGGTCGGACATGTCGAAGCAGGTCTTCGCACATGGAACAAGATGTCTCCCTATCCAGAAGAAATGAATCGTCAGCTGACAGGTGTGATTGCTGATCTTCATTTTTCACCGACGAATTGGTCTGCTGACAACTTGAGAAAAGAAAATAAATCGGAGTCATCGATATATGTCACAGGCAACACAGTCACAGATGTGTTTCAATATACGGTACGACCTGATTATACCCATGAGGTGCTCGATTGGGCACAAGGTAAGCGCCTGATTCTAATGACGGCTCATCGCCGCGAATCTCAAGGGGAGCCGCACCGCAACATCTTCCGGGCTGTACGACGCATTGCTGACGAGTTTGAGGACGTTGCGATCGTGTACCCGGTACATCCTAGTCCGGCCGTTCGTGAGCCTGCTCATGAGATGCTTGGCGACCATCCTCGTATTAAATTGATTGAACCGCTTGATGTGGTAGATCTTCACAACTTCTATCCGCATACTCATTTAATCTTGACAGATTCTGGCGGACTTCAAGAGGAGGCACCATCCTTTGGCATTCCGGTGCTTGTGCTTCGTGACACCACTGAACGTCCAGAAGGCATTGATGCAGGAACATTAGAATTAGTCGGAACGGATGAAGCTCGTATTTATGAGCACGCGAAGATCCTTTTAACCGATGAAAGCGTCTATTCGAAAATGAGCAAGGCTGCGAACCCTTATGGGGACGGAAAAGCGTCGGAACGCATTGTCAGTGCGATACTTCACAGCTTCGGTATAAAAAAGGAAAAACCGTCCAGTTTTCACACAATGTTCACAAATTAATTAACTCTATGCTTGTAAGTTAAAGCCTCACAGTATACAGTGTTACTGTACAGTTGGAACGTTTTCAAAGGCTCAAAAAGAGCGCTGAATAACACGTAACATTCGTTGACAAATGTTTTAATTTTTCGATAAAATGATATGGGAAAAATATCCTATGAAGAAAAAGGAAACAGAGGCGAGTGCCTGGCGTGTTGCTCTTGCAATAGGCGGAGCGGGCTTTACGTTAGCGGGTTATATCGTGGTTGGGTTGCTTCTTGGAAAGTGGATGATGCACCTGTACGAAGGGCCTAAGCTATGGATGGGCATTGGAGCTATCGTAGGGTTTATACTAGGTATTTTGAATATCGTATGGCTGATTAGAAAGTTTGTGGGGGAGCAACATGAATGAGATGCACGCCATTGTCAATGGCACGACAAGAGTTACCTTCCTTCTCATGTCTGCGCTGCTCTTTGGCTATGCATTGTTGCCTGATTATCGCGCCGAAACACTTGGAATGACCTTAGGCTTGGCGGCAGGACTGATCAATGTTAGGTATTTGTCGATGAAGGTTGCTCAAGTGTCCGAGATCGCGACACAATCCAACAAAAAAAGAGTCAGCTTAGGTTTCGTCACCAGATTATGCATTGGGCTGCTAGTCGTTATGTTTGCTGTAAAGTTCGAGCAGGTATCTCTGGTGTTTACGATAATAGGGTTGTTCATGGCCCAGCTTTTGATTTTGGTTGTGGCCCTTGTTTTGAGTTTAAAGAATAAGCATTAACCATCTTATCGGAAAGGGGTGAACACAACGACATGCATGAATCGCCGATAATTGTATTGGGAGGATTGCGTTTTGACTTGTCTGCTATAGGCATGCTGCTTATCACGGTCATCGTGGTCATGGTGCTTGCTAAACTAGCAGTACGCAATCTATCAGTTGAAAATCCAGGCAAATTGCAGAACTTTATGGAATGGGTTGTGGAATTTGTTGAGAATCTAGTTTCTAGTGCAATGGATTTGAAGCATGGGCGCAAGTATATTTCCTTGGGACTGACCTTGATGCTCTTTATCTTTGTATCCAACATACTAGGATTGCCGTTTGCAGTCATTACAGAGGCACACGGTGTTCAGAGTATTTTTGGACAGCCTATTCAGGCCACGCTTACGAATGAGCATGCGCATCTTCTATGGTGGAAATCACCAACAGCTGATCTCTCGATTACTGCCGGTTTAGCCTTTATGGTCTTTGTACTTATCAATGTAATGGGGCTTAAAGATAACCGCAAACATTATTTGAAGCATTATGTAGAACCATTTTGGATCTTCCTGCCGCTTAATATTGTTGAGAACATCGCGAAGCCAGTTGCGCTAGCAATCCGTTTGTTTGCCAACATCTTCGCAGGTGAAGTTATTCTCGCAACCTTAATCAAGGCAAGTGTCTTTGGACTTCCGTTTGTCGCAGCATGGCAAGGTTTCAGTCTTTTCGTAGGCGCCTTGCAGGCTTTCATCTTCACAATGCTGACGATGGTATACATCGGTCAAGCCACCGTGCACGAAGAACATTGATTAACTCTTCCGTTAGATACTAGACGTATCGAAGGTGAGATCAATAAGCAATACCACTATATTATGAAAGATAATTTTGAGGAGGATTTAACTCATGGAAATGTTAGCAGCAGCAATTGCAGTAGGTATGGGCGCATTGGGCGCTGGTCTTGGTAATGGTATGATCGTAAAAAGTACAGTTGAGTCCATTGCTCGTCAACCTGAAGCGAAAAGCGCTTTGCAAACAACAATGTTTATCGGTGTTGGTATCGTAGAGGTTATTCCTCTTGCTGCAACACTTATCGCGTTCTTGATCATGTTCTCTTAATTTAATAGACAACGGTCTGGCGGGGAAGGCCGATGCCATCCGCGCCTTACTTTTATGCAAGTACACATGTGAATGAAGATTCCTGAACAAGTAACGATAGATTGTCTAGATGCGAGAAGCTTCTCCATTCTTGTACAGCTTGTCCGCGAACAGGTTTGGTGAAGCTGCGGCCGGAGGCTGCCTCGCATGATGTTATCGGAAAGGAGTGACTGCATTGAGTTTTGTATGGGAAAATTTCGTCTGGGCTATTGTTGCATTCGGTATTTTGTACTTCTTGCTTTCCAAATACGCGTTTGGCCCATTGTTCTCCGTTATGGAGAAGCGTCGTGAGCTAGTTAAGCAGCAGCTTGACGAAGCTGCAAGCAGTCGCACGCAAGCTCAGCAATATATCGATGAGCAGAAGGAAGCCCTTGCTACAGCTCGTAAAGAGGCTCACGATATCATTGAGCAAGCGAAGCGTAGTTCTTCCCTTCAAGCAGATGAAATCATCGAGAAGGCGAAAGAAGAAACAACTCGCCTTAAGGATAGTGCAGCTCGTGATATCGAGAATGAGAAGGAAAAAGCTATTGCAGCGCTGCGTGGTGAAGTGAGCAGCATGTCCGTCGCGATCGCATCCAAGATCCTGACCAAAGAAATTGACGAGAAGGATCAAACGGAATTGGTTGGCCAATACCTGAATGAGGTAGGGGGCAAACAATAATGAATCGTGAGACCGCTGTTGCAAAACGATATGCGAAGGCACTGTTCGAGCTTGCTCAAGAAAAGAACACGGTATTGGAAACCGAACAGCAGCTTGAATTCGTAGTCCAAGCGATCACTTCTAATCATGACCTTCAATTGCTATTAACAACGCCGAAGATTGACATGGAAGGCAAAATGAACGTTTTGCGTGAAACATTTAAAGATCAAACTTCGGATACGGTTCTAGATACAGTTCAGCTTCTTATTGAGCGTGGACGCATTCAAGTATTGAATGATGTGCTCGATAGCTATGTCCGGATTGCGAGTGCCGCTATAAATGTGGCAGACGCCATCGTGACGTCGGCAGTACCGCTTCCTGATGCTGAAAAAGAATCAGTCGCGGCTACGTTCGGTAAGCAGCTTAATAAGAAGATTCGCATTAAAAACATTGTCGATCCTTCGATTATCGGCGGACTTCAGGTTCGAATCGGAGATCGCCTTTATGATGGAAGCTTGTCCGGCAAGCTGAAGCAACTGCAAAAAATAATGAAATAAGCAAGGTAGAATGGGGTGAAGCGAATTGAGCATTAGACCTGATGAAATCAGCACGCTGATAAAAAGTCAAATCGAGAAATATAAAGCGGAGATCGAAGTATCTGAGATCGGCACTGTAATCTATGTCGGTGACGGTATTGCTCGCGTATATGGTCTCGAACAATGTATGCAGGGTGAGTTGCTCGAATTCTCTAACGGTGTTATGGGTATGGCCCTTAACCTTGAAGAGAACAATGTCGGTGTCGTTATTCTTGGACCTTACACAGATATTCGCGAGGGTGACGAAGTTAAACGTACAGGACGCATTATGGAAGTTCCTGTTGGCGAAGCGATGCTCGGCCGCGTCGTGAACCCGCTTGGTCAGCCAGTTGATGGCAAAGGCCCAATCGAAACAACTGAATTCCGTCCTGTTGAAGCAAATGCTCCAGGTGTTATCGATCGTAAATCGGTACATGAGCCAATGCAGACCGGTATCAAAGCGATTGACTCCATGGTTCCAATCGGCCGTGGACAGCGCGAATTGATTATCGGTGACCGTCAAACAGGTAAGACGGCAATCGCGATCGATACCATCCTTAACCAAAAAGGAAACGGCGTAAAATGTATTTACGTTGCGATCGGTCAAAAGCAATCTACGGTTGCGCAAGTAGTAGAAACCCTTCGCCGCAATGGTGCGCTTGATTATACCATCGTGGTTACAGCTGCTGCTTCTGAGCCATCTCCACTTCTTTACTTGGCTCCTTATGCAGGTTGTGCAATGGGTGAGTACTTCATGTACAAAGGCGGACATGTGCTAGTTATCTATGATGACTTGACTAAACAGGCGGCTGCTTATCGTGAGCTTTCCTTGCTGCTTCGTCGTCCTCCAGGCCGTGAAGCATATCCAGGGGATGTCTTCTACTTGCACTCCCGCTTGCTAGAGCGCGCAGCGAAGCTTAGCGATGAACTTGGCGGCGGTTCCTTGACTGCACTGCCATTTATCGAGACACAAGCTTCCGACGTATCGGCATACATTCCAACAAACGTAATCTCCATCACAGACGGTCAGATCTTCCTTGAGTCAGATTTGTTCTACTCGGGTCAGCGTCCAGCGATCAACGTTGGTATCTCCGTATCTCGTGTTGGTGGTTCCGCTCAAATCAAAGCCATGAAAAAAGTAGCAGGTACACTGCGTCTTGATCTGGCTCAATATCGTGAGCTTCAAGCGTTCGCGCAGTTCGGTTCCGACCTTGATAAGTCCACCTTGTCTCGTTTGAACCGTGGTGCTCGTCTGATGGAAATCCTGAAGCAAGGCGTACACCAGCCGCTTGCGGTTGAAAAGCAGGTTGTCAGCTTGTACGTGGCGACAAAAGGACATATCGATGAGATTCCTGTCCAAGACGTTACACGCTTCGAGCAAGATTTCTTGAAGTTCGTTGAAACAAACTACAGCTCCGTGCTTGACGGCATCCGTGAGACAAAAGATTTGTCCAAGGAAATCGAAGACGGCATCGTAGAAGCTGTGAACCAGTTCAAGAAGGGCTTTGCTGTATCAGCTTAAGGATAGAGCGTGAGTAGGGTAAGGTCGCATAGACCTGCCCGGACTCACAACCGGAACGAGAAGTTTGCTTTGCCTCATGCAAAGCGCTTAAGGCAGGTGAAACGTAAGTGGCTAAAGGAATGCGCGAAATAAAACGCCAAATTAAAAGTATTCAAAGTACGAAGCAGATCACTAAGGCGATGGAGATGGTTGCAGCTGCAAAGCTTCGCCGTGCTCAGGAGCAAGCTCAAGCAGCTCGTCCGTATGCGGATAAGCTAAAAGAGGTTGTGACAAGCATCGCATCCGGCACAAGAGGCGTGTCTCACCCGATGCTCGTGAAGCGTCCAGTGAAGAAGATCGGCTACCTCGTTGTGACTTCCGACCGTGGTCTTGCAGGCGGCTATAATGCCAATATTCTTCGCTTGGTGATGGATACCATTCGTGAACGCCATACATCAAAGGATGAATACGTACTATTTGTTATTGGACGTAAGGGACGTGATTACTTCCGCCGTCGCGGTTTGCCGATCGTGGAGGAAATTACGGAATTGCCAGATTCGCCTACCTTTGCGGATATCAAGACGGTTGCCTATAAAGCAGTGAAGTATTTCGACGAGGGGCAGTATGACGAATTGAATGTATTCTACAACCAATTCGTGAACGCTTTGACGCATATCCCAACTGAGAAGCGTCTTCTTCCACTCGAAGACGATGCAACAGCTCATGAAGGCGATGGCCTTACGGCATCGTATGAATTTGAGCCTTCTCCTGAGGTTGTGCTGGAGCACCTCTTGCCGAAATATGCTGAGACACTGATTTATAGCGCTGTATTGGACGCGAAGGCAAGTGAATTTGGAGCGCGTATGACGGCAATGGGTTCTGCGACGAAGAATGCATCGGAGATGATCTCCAGCCTGACGTTGACGTACAACCGTGCTCGTCAAGCAGCCATTACGCAAGAAATTACAGAAATCGTAGCCGGCGCGAACGCACAAGGCTAATTCGGAATATGCGAGTTTTGATTTAGTATGAATCGATGAACGCTTCTTGCCATCGAATTCATCAGAGGAGGGAACAAGATGAACAAAGGACGCGTGATAAGCGTTATGGGTCCGGTCGTCGACATTGAGTTCGAACGCGGTCAACTTCCGGAAATTTTGAACGCAATCAAGGTTGAGCACAAATCAACCACTCCTGGCGCGCCTGACATCAGCCTGACGCTGGAAGCAGCTGTGCATTTGGGTGACAGCACTCTTCGTTGTATTGCGATGTCTTCTACAGATGGTATGGTGCGCGGTATGGAAGCTGTTGACCTTGGTGCTCCAATCTCCGTACCAGTGGGTAATGTTACACTTGGTCGTGTATTTAACGTATTGGGTAATCCAATCGATAACGTTGGTGAAGTGGTTTCTGAGCACCAAAGCCCCATTCACCGTGAAGCACCGAAGTTCGAAGAACTTTCTACTCAAGCAGAAATGCTTGAAACAGGTATCAAAGTTATCGACTTGCTCGCTCCTTATGCGAAGGGCGGTAAGATCGGCCTCTTCGGTGGTGCAGGCGTAGGTAAAACCGTTACGATTCAGGAATTGATCAACAACATTGCGCAAGAGCACGGCGGTATCTCCGTATTCTCCGGTGTTGGTGAGCGTACTCGTGAAGGTAATGACTTGTACCACGAGATGAAGGATTCCGGCGTAATCAACAAGACGGCGATGGTATTCGGTCAGATGAACGAACCACCAGGTGCTCGTCTTCGTGTAGCCTTGACAGGCCTTACTATGGCGGAATACTTCCGTGATCAAGAAGGCAAAGACGTATTGCTCTTCATCGATAACATCTTCCGCTTCACACAAGCAGGCTCCGAGGTATCCGCGTTACTTGGCCGCATGCCATCTGCGGTAGGTTACCAGCCAACGCTGGCAACAGAGATGGGTCAGCTTCAAGAGCGTATTACATCGACAAAAAAAGGTTCTGTAACCTCTATTCAAGCGATTTACGTTCCTGCGGATGACTATACCGATCCAGCGCCAGCAACGACGTTTGCTCACTTGGATGCAACAACGAACTTGGAGCGTAAGATCTCCGAGATGGGTATCTTCCCTGCGGTAGATCCACTCGCTTCTTCTTCTCGTATCCTGACTCCAGACGTTGTCGGAGAAGAGCACTACAATGTAGCTCAAGGCGTTAAACGCCTTCTTCAACGTTACAGAGAGCTTCAAGATATCATCAATATCTTGGGTATGGACGAGTTGTCTGAGGAAGATAAGCTGACTGTTGCACGTGCACGTAAAGTTCAGCGCTTCTTGTCCCAGCCGTTCCACGTAGCGGAGCAGTTCACTGGTCTTGCTGGTAAGTATGTGCCCGTTAAAGAAACGGTTCGCAGCTTCAGAGAGATCCTGGACGGCAAACATGACGACTTGCCAGAAGCGGCATTCTTGTTCGTTGGTTCGATCGAAGAAGCTGTGGAGAAAGCGAAGACGCTGTAAGGCGTTAGCGTGACGTGATACGGTCTGCATCTCCTATTAGATGTGGAACGGAAGGAGGAAACCGCAGTTGAGTACCTTTTTGTTAGAAATCGTTACTCCTGAACGCAAAGTATTCGCTGAACAAGTGGATATGGTTGTCGTCAAAGGCGTTGAAGGTGATCTTGGTATTATGGCGGGTCATATTCCTTTAGTAACGCCGCTTCGAATCTCACCAGTGAAGATCAAAATGAACGGCAAGGATACATGGCTTGCGGTTCACGGCGGCTTCATTGAGGTTGGCCAGCAGAAGGTCGTCATCCTTGCTGAAAGCGCAGAGCTGCCAGAAGATATCGATGTCGATCGTGCGAAGGCAGCGATGGTTCGTGCGGAGCAACGCCTGAAGATGAATGAACGCAGCAAGAAAGACCACGTCGACTTCCGTCGTGCTGAAGTGTCTCTTCAACGTGCGCTTACGCGTATCGAAGTGACGAAGCATACGAAGCGTTAAGACGTTGTTTATAGCAAAAGAGACGGTATGCCTATCATAAAGATAGCAATGCCGTCTCTTTTTTGTATGTGCTCCTTCGGGAAGAGAGCGCATGTTATAAGCCTGAATGAATATAGCTAATCAAGCAATCAGGTTTTCAGGTTTAAATAAAATAAGTTCATGGTGTGTCAGCAAGAACACACTAAGGCTTCAATTGCACCTCTGCTTCTTTTTTCTCCATATGCATGCGGTAGAACGCATCTCCGATTGTCGATGAATCAAAAGGCGTCCCCTCTTGCACAAATCCGCATATCGTTAACGTTCCGGCATATAGTCCAGCTTGTTTCAGCTCTTCATGAAGACTGAGTGCGAGACTGCGAAGTCCTGATTTGCCGATGCCAAGTGAAGCTAGCGTTGGTGTTGGATGCAGGGCTTGACCACCGCCTGTGAGCAGAATGGAGCCTGTGCCGCGTGCTTTCATGTGTGGCAGTACAGCTTGAACCGAGGTCACAGCGCCAAGCACATTGACCTGGAAGTCCTGCAGCAGATCTGATGTCGAGACTTCAGATGGATAACCTGGCGTATGTGAGGAAGCGTTATAGACAAGTACATCAGGAACACCGCTTCTCTCAAGCAGATCCGCAAGAGCGGCCGACAGCTGATCAAGCTGACCGGAATAAGCGACCACACCGTCTGCTTGGATGTTATGCTCTAGTAAAGCTTGCTTCATGTGCTGAAGGGTAGATTCATCTTTGGTAATAAGGACAGGCGTATAGCCACGCTTGCCGAATGTTCTAGCGATGCCAAGGCCGATACCGCAGCCTGCGCCAACGATCCAAATGGATGGTTGATTCACTGGATTCAACTCCTTGCAAATAGACATGATGTATTGAATATTGTAAACGAACGAATGCGATCCTTCAAAGACAATGATTACAAAAAACGCATCAGCCGATATTTGGAAAAATATTTAAAAATAAGTTTCAAGATGGTTGACAGGCAAGTGGAGCATTTAGTATACTGATCTCAGTTAATATTGATAATCATTCTCACATATAGCTTGAGGTGTTATCGCGTTGACTACGTTCTTGCGGACGTTCCTCCGGTAAGGTACGTCATGCAGTTGGTTGGTTGTAGTTCCTCATCCTCCATTGGATAGCCGTGTAGAGACACGGCTCTTTTTTTTGCCCATTTTAGATACCTTTCCCCTCAATTATAAGGAATTCTTATCCCGATTACGCTTCCCATTCATAAACAGAAAGCCTGTTCATATAGTATAAGAGGCAACCAAAAGTCAGGTAGGGCACGCCGCAGGCTCTAAAAGGAAAAGGCCATTCGTGCTCTTCGTGATATGCAAGATGGGGGAGATGCGATGGAATACTTGAATCATTATGTCATTGTGGTCATTTTCGTAGCTTTAGGAATCTTGCTGCCAGTCATAGCACTGACGGCAGGCAGGTGGCTTCGTCCTCACAAGCCGACAGAAATGAAGAAGACTACCTATGAGAGCGGAAATGACCCGGTAGGAGTAGGACAAGTCAGGTTTAATATTCGCTACTATGTATTTGCGCTTATGTTTGTCATTTTTGATGTAGAGACGATATTCCTGTATCCATGGGCCGTTGCGTATAAGCAGCTAGGATTATTTGTGTTGTTAGAGATGCTCATTTTTGTTCTGCTTCTGCTCGTTGGATTGGTATATGCCTGGAAGAAGAGGGTGTTGACATGGAATTCTCATTAGAATCTTTAGCGCCTGAAGAGAGACAGCAGCTTGAACAGAATGTATTTTTAACGACACTGGAGCAGGTAAAGGGCTGGGCTAGAAGCAATTCAATCTGGCCGTTAACGTTCGGACTCGCCTGCTGCGCAATAGAAATGATGGGAACGGGCGCCTCTCATTATGATCTCGATCGCTTTGGGGTGATATTCCGGACGTCTCCTCGGCAATCCGATTGCATGATTGTGGCAGGTACAGTGACCAAGAAGATGGCGCCTCTGCTTCGACGGCTGTATGATCAGATGCCTGAGCCAAAATGGGTCATTGCGATGGGATCTTGCGCTACAGCCGGGGGACCCTATGTCAAATCCTATGCTGTCGTTAAAGGGGTGGACCAAGTTGTCCCTGTCGATGTGTACATTCCCGGCTGTCCGCCGAATCCGGCTGCGCTTATTTATGGTATTCACAAGCTTCAGGAGAAGATCCGCTATGAGGCGAAGACAGGAAAGCGGGTGACCGCAACGTGAGTGAAGACAAGAATCAACGCGAAGAAAAAGATCATAAGCAGGAACAAGAGCAAGGTCACAAGCTAGAACAAAAGAGTGAACCTTCAAGTACACCTCATGAACCATCACACGAGCCACTTCAGCAAGAAGCAATATCCTCAAGTACGCAAGATGTACACTCACAAGCCATAAGCCAAGAGGAAAAAGTAGAGACAGCAGCGCTCCATGAAACCGCTAACCTAGAGCAGAAACAAACACCGCCTAAGCCCCCTGCTAACGCAACCGATACGGAAGCTGCCAAGGACAAATCGAAGAATGATACGAAGGCAACACCAACACCTACAGGATCGGCAAAAGAACGACCAGCCAAGCCGCCGAGGGCCGCGAAGTCAGCAGAAGCAGTGCCTGAGGAGCCATCTCCTTTACAGCCATTGCTGGATCAGCTGTTGGAGGGCATCAAGCGAGAAGTGGCGGAATCGGCCGTGCAGTCAGCTGGCATTAATCAGAAGAATGGTCATTTGATCACGCTTGTGGTTGCATGCGAGCATTGGCTGCGCTTAGCCGAGTGGCTAAAGCATGATCCAGCCTGGCAGTGTAATTATTTGCGGAATCTATCAGGTGTGGATCAGGAGAGCTATTTAGAAGTGGTCTACCATTTAATCGGACTGTCTACGAGAAGAGAGGTAGCCATCCATGTGAGGGCGGATTGCGACTCTCCGAGTATTCCTTCCGTGACCTCCCTATGGGAAGCTGCAAATTGGAATGAACGAGAGGTTTATGATCTGTTCGGCATCCATTTCTCCGATCATCCGAACTTAACGCGAATCATGATGCCAGATCAATGGGTCGGTCATCCGCTGCGCAAAGATTATGAGCCGCTCGATTCGGAGGTATAGCACAATGATACGTACAGAAGAACTGCTGCTGAATGTTGGACCACAGCATCCGAGCACACATGGCGTATTTCGCATCATCGTGAAGCTCGATGGCGAGGTAATCACGGATGCAACACCCGTAATGGGGTACTTGCATCGGGGTACGGAGAAGCTGGCTGAGAACTTAAACTACACCCAGATTATCCCGTATACGGATCGGATGGATTATGTCTCAGCGATGACTAACAATTATGTGCTGGTTCATGCCGTCGAGAAGCTTATGGACATTGAAGTGCCGGAGAGAGCCGAGTTTCTTAGGCTTATAGTCATGGAGCTGCAAAGAGTAGCTAGCCATCTCGTATGGTGGGGGACCTATTTGCTGGACATTGGCGCGATGAGTCCTTTTTTGTATGCATTTCGTGATCGGGAGATCATCGTGGATTTGTTCAATGAGCTGTGCGGGGCGAGATTGACCTATAACTATATGCGAGTAGGCGGAGTGAAATGGGATGCTCCAAGCGGGTGGATCGATAAGGTGAGGGACTTTATTCCGCACATGCGAAAAAGGCTTGATGAGTATGATCGACTCGTCAGCGGCAATGAGATCTTCCTCGCTCGCATTAAAGGAGTCGGACAGTATGATCAGGAGACGGCCATTAACTATGGCCTAAGCGGAGCCAATCTGCGGTCGACAGGAGTGGACTGGGATCTTCGCAGGGCAGAGCCATACAGCCTGTATCCACGATTTGAGTTCGATGTTCCGCTTGGCTCGAAGGGAGATTGCTATGACCGTTATGTGATTCGCATCCAAGAGATTAAGGAAAGCCTGCGTATCCTGGAGCAGGCTGTCGCTCAGTTTCCATCCTCAGGGGAGACGATGGGCAAGGTGCCAAGGGTGATTCGTCCGCCCGAAGGCGAAATCTATGCTCGCATTGAATCTCCACGAGGGGAAATTGGCTGCTATATCATCTCAAAAGGAAAAGCAGAGCCTTATCGCTTGAAGTTTAGGCGCCCTTCCTTTGTGAACTTGCAGATTCTGCCGAAGCTGCTGATCGGAGAAACCATGACGAACCTGATTACGATCCTGGGCGGTGTTGATATTGTCGTTGGAGAGGTGGACTGCTGATGAATGAGCTCATTCAACAGACGTTTACATGGCAGAACGGATTGATTTTTCTGGGATGGGGCATTGTCTTCTTATTCATCGTATTGGGGTTTGTGACCTACGCCATCTATTTTGAACGCAAAGTGATTGGCTGGATGCAGTACCGTCATGGGCCGACTCGATTAGGTCCATTCGGCATGTTCCAAACGATCGCAGATATTTTCAAACTGCTGATTAAAGAAGATACCATTCCTAAAAAAGCAGATCGGGCGCTGTTTATTCTGGCTCCAGTGATTGCTTATGTCCCAGCCTTTGCCGTACTGGCGACCATTCCTTATACCTCCACACTGGGCTTTGCTGATCTGAATGTAGGGCTGCTGTATTATGCGGCATTGTCGAGTATTTCGACGATTGGCATTGTGCTCGCAGGGTGGGCTTCGAATAACAAGTATTCCTTGCTTGGCGGGATGCGTTCCGCTGCCCAAATGATCAGCTATGAGATTCCGCTGGTGCTGTCCGTAGTCGGCATCATTATGATGAATGGCAGCTTGAGTCTTCGAACGATCGTTGAAGGACAGGGCAGCAACTTCTGGGAATGGAATCTGTTCCCGCAGATCGTGGGTTTCATGGTGTTTGTCATCGCGGCTGTCTCGGAGCTGAACCGTACCCCCTTTGATCTGCCTGAAGCTGAGTCAGAGCTTGTTGCGGGCTACCATGTCGAATACAGCGGGTTTCGCTTTGCTTTCTTTATGCTGGCGGAGTATGTGTATGTCTTTGCGATATCTGCGCTAACCACCGTTTTGTTTCTCGGAGGATGGCATCCGCCGCTTGCTGCGCTGGATGTGATTCCAGGGCTGCTATGGTTCGTGCTGAAGTTCTCTTTTTGTGTCTTCTTCTTGTTCTGGCTGCGTGCGACACTGCCGCGTATCCGAGTGGATCAGTTGATGAGCTTGGGCTGGAAGGTGCTGCTGCCGATTGCGTTAGCCAATATTTTTGTAACGGCTGTCTGTCTTGAGATTTTTAGCAAATAGATCCCATTCAAACATTCAATGTATAGGTTAACTCCTCTACGAAAGAAGGGGTGAAGGAATGAAAGGCTTGATCCAAGGGCTTGGAGTGACGCTTAAGGCATTGACGTCAAAAAAGGTCACCTACCGTTATCCAGATGTGCCATTGACGATGCCAGACCGCTTCCGAGGAATTCAGTATCTCGACCCTGACAAATGCATTGTGTGCAACCAATGCGCAAGAATTTGCCCTACGGACTGCATCACGTTAACAGGCAAGCCCAATCCGGACCCTGAAGCAAAGGGAAAGGTTGTCGATACATTCGATCTCAACTTTGAGACCTGCATCTTATGCGATCTGTGCACAGAGGTATGCCCGACAGAGGCCATCGTCATGACGAATCAATTCGAGCTTGCGGCATACAGCCGTGATGACTTATTCAAGGATCGCAAGTGGCTGAGCGAGAACACCTCCCTTATTCGGCAAGACAATAATGGGGCTTTTATGCTGCCGAAGGGAGGCGGCAAGAAGGATGCCTGACCTGGACCTGGACCTAATCTTGAATGGACAGACGATTGCGTACTTTATGCTGGCCATCTGTGCGATTGTGGGCGCCATTCTGATGATCAGCTTTACGAAAGTTGTGCACATGGTCGTGTCGCTAGCCCTCGTTTTCTTGAGCCTTGCCGGCATCTATCTGCTGCTGGAAGCAGAATTCGTAGCCTTCGTGCAAGTACTGGTATATGCCGGAGCCATCTCTATTCTGATGATCTTTGGCATTATGATGACCCGGCATGACAGGCAGGAGGAGCATATGGTGAAGCGCGCACGTTCCTTTGCGGCCTTGATTGGCTGCGGCGCTTTGTTCGCAGTGCTGTTCTTGGCCATTCGAGGCACAGCCTTCATTGATCCAGAAGCCCAGCCGCTAGCGGAGAACAATACGCTTCGCATCGGCGAGCTTTTGTTTACAGAACATGTCATTCCCTTTGAGCTGCTGTCTGTTCTGCTTACAGTCGCTTTTATTGGGGCTATCGTTCTGGCGAAGTCGGATCACGAGGAAGGCTCGTCTAGCTTGCCTAAAGAAGAAACGCCTGTTGCTAAGTCGGCGCCTCTTGTCCCAGATCGGAAGGGAGAGGAGGAATTCCAATGAGTTCGATGCTGGCTTCTTTTTTAACGCTGGCGGCGATATTGTTTACCATCGGATGCTATGGCGTGTTGACGAAGCGCAGTGCAGTCATTGTGCTGTTGTCGATTGAGCTGATGCTGAATGCCGTCAATTTGAACCTGATCGCCTTTTCCAAATACGGAATCATCCCAAGTCTAAAAGGACAAGTGTTCTCCTTGTTTACAATCGCAGTTGCTGCTGCTGAAGCCGCTGTGGGCGTCGCAATTCTTATTGCCTTATATCGCAAGCGCGGTACGGCCAATGTCGATGAGTATCATGAGCTTCAGTCATAAGTAAAAGGTGAAGGGAGGTGCAAGAATGGAACTTATATTCGCGCCTTACGTATGGATGGTTCCAGCCATTCCTTTAGTATGTTTTATCCTGCTTCTCCTGCTGCGGAGCGTCTTAGCTGGCCGTAGAGCGGCTATTGCTGGCACCATAGGGTCATCCCTTTCGTTATTGCTGGCCTTGTTCATTCTCATTGAACAGCTGCCTTCAGGGTCTGATACCCTGACTTGGACGTTTGAATGGCTGCATATTGGGGAGATCGTTATCCCGCTTGGATATGAGCTCAATCATTTGAATATGCTGATGCTCATTGTGATTACCGTTGTGAGCCTGCTTGTCCACTTGTACTCCATCGGCTATATGGCGAAAGATAAAAGACTGCCAACCTACTATGCCTATTTAGCCTTGTTCACAAGCGCGATGCTGGGGCTGGTTCTGGCTCCGAATCTCATTCAATTGTTCGTTTTTTGGGAGCTTGTCGGCGTATGCTCTTTTCTCTTGATTGGATTTTGGTATGAGCGGGAAGCCGCCAAAGCTGCGGCAAAAAAGGCATTTATGGTTACCCGTGTCGGAGATGTGGGCTTATTTATCGCGATCTTGCTGTTGTACTGGCATATGCCTAATCATTCGCTCGATTTCTCTACCCTGGCCTTTGTCTTTGAATCTTCTTCGACATTAGCGCAGCATGGGCTTTCCTTAGGGCTCGCGACATGGATTGGCTGCCTGCTCTTTGCAGGGGCAATCGGCAAATCAGGCCAGTTTCCCCTTCATGTCTGGCTGCCTGATGCGATGGAAGGGCCTACTCCGGTATCAGCCCTTATTCACGCTGCGACCATGGTGGCCGCAGGTGTGTATTTGGTTGCGCGGACCTTCGATATATTCCGTGTATCGGAGACAACCATGACGATTGTGATGATCATTGGCGGGTTTACCGCTCTCTTTGCAGCGACGATCGCATTGGTGCAGAAAGATTTGAAGCGAGTGCTTGCATATTCGACCATTAGTCAGCTGGGTTATATGATGCTGGCCTTAGGACTTGGCTCTGCTGCGGCAGCAATGTTTCATTTGTTTACCCATGCTTTTTTCAAAGCGCTGCTATTCCTTGGGGCTGGAAGCATCATTCATGCAGTGCATAAACAAGACATTACGGAGATGGGCGGCCTTGGCCGCAAGCTCAAGGTGACCGCCTGGACATTTGCTATCGGCATGCTCGCTCTAAGCGGCATCCCTCCTTTCTCGGGCTTCTGGTCAAAGGAGGTTATTCTCAGCTTGGCATGGGAGCAGCAGAAGCTGTGGTTTGTGGTCGCAATCCTTACCGCTTTTTTAACGGCATTGTATATGGCGAGAATGTTTTTCCTTGTGTTCACAGGCAAAAGCAATTCCGACAAGGCGTCGCCGGACATCCATGAAGCGCCGCCTGTGATGACGATTCCGCTCCTAGTCTTGGCAGTGCTGAGCCTTATATCTGGCTTTGTATACACTCCTTTTGCGCCATGGCTGGAAGGATGGCTTGGGGTTGCCTCGTCAGAGGCACACGGTCCAGTCTGGATCATGATCGCGTCGACCCTGATGGGACTCATAGGTTTATTCATTGGATACTGGCGATACGGTCCCGCCCGCAAGCCGATCCCTACCTCTAGAACATGGGTGTATCGGATGCTTGAACGAAAGTATGGCGTGGATGAGTGCTATCGGTGGGTCATTATTCGTCCAGTTCATGCTGCAGCCAGCGTGTGTCTTGCACTGGACCGCTTCATCATATCTGGCTGCGTTCGGCTGCTTGAACGGGTGGTTATGCAGTTTGGCAGCGGGTGGCAGCGTATCCAGCAAGGACAGCTTCAAACGTATGGCGTTGTTTCCTTGTTTGGATTTGCCGTGCTTGCGGTGTTATTGTTCGCTTTGCGAAGGGGGTTCTGGTAAATGCTGCAGGAATGGTCGCAACTGCCGTGGTTGTCCCTCATCGTCTTCTCGCCAATCCTCGGTGTCATTGTATTGCTTCTTGTGCCGAAGGATAGACGTCGCTTCATTCAAGTCATTGGCGCAGGTACTGCTTTGATTTCGCTTTTGCTGTCTCTATTGGTCTATATCGGTACTCGTAATGCCGGTATGGTGCAGGCGTTGACTGAACGCTATGATTGGATATCCATTCCGCTTAATCTGGATCTTGCAAGGCCCCAGGGCATTGCTTCTTGGTCTTTTCAGATTCCGTATCATTTGGCGATAGATGGCTTGTCTCTGCCGCTGGTCCTGATGACGGCCATCATTGCCTTTGGAGCCGCATGTGCCTCTTGGAGCATTCGCCATCGCTTGAAGACATATATGATCTGCTTTTTGCTGCTGGAAGTAGGCATGCTCGGCGTGTTTATGGCTCGGGATTTGTTTTTATTCTTTATGTTCTTCGAGTGGACCCTCGTTCCGCTATTTTTCCTGATCGGAATCTGGGGAGGCATGAAGCGGGAGCAGGCGGCAAATCGCTTTCTAGTCTATAACGGCATAGGTTCTGCTTTGATGCTTGTTGCCTTTATGATCATTACAGCAACAGCAGGCTTTGGCATTGATCCTGCTGCATCTCACAAAGGGCAGTTTATCTACAGTGGGGAACTGCCTTTCTTGCTGCAGCAGCTTCAGCAGCAAGGCTCGCTTGCGATGATGCAGCTGCCAGACAATCCGTTCTACCTCTCTGAAGGCTGGAAGATGGGGGCATTTGTCCTGCTGCTCATCGCCTTTGGCATTAAGCTGCCGATGTTTCCTTTTCATACTTGGATGCTGCGTGTGCATGCGGAGGCCCCTGCTCCGATTGTCATGCTTCATTCAGGCGTACTGCTTAAAATGGGGGCTTATGGCTTGATTCAATTCGGCATGGTTTTGCTGCCAACACAGATGGCGGCATTCGCAAAGTTCATTGCGGTGCTGGGCGTTATCAACATTCTGTATGGAGCGCTCCTTGCGCTCGTTCAAAAGGAGTGGCGGCTTGTGCTCGCTTATTCCAGCATGAGCCACATGGGCTTTATCCTCTTTGGAGCAGCAGCCATGAATGAGATTGGGCTTCAAGGCGCGGTTCTGCAAATGGTATCCCATGGCTTCATATCCGCTCTATTCTTCCTGCTCATTGGCGCGCTGTATGAACGAACAAGCACGACTCGCCTTGGCGAGCTTGGGGGCTTGGTAGCTTCTGCGCCATGGCTAAGCGGTCTCTTGCTGCTGGCGGGTCTTGCTTCGCTCGGGCTTCCAGGCTTGTCGCAATTCCCTGCAGAACTGCTTGCTCTAATTGGCTTGTTCGACAGCATGCCGATCCCTGCGATCCTAGGAGCGCTCGGACTCGTCCTGAGTGCGGCATATGTTCTTCGCGCTGTCCTTCGCACGACATATGGAACGCCATCTCGGGGCAATGAGCGGCTCTATGATCTACGATCTATCGATGCGGTGCCAGCTGTCATGCTAGGAATCGGCATCATCATCCTTGGCATCTGGCCGGGACTCGTGCAGGCGCCTATCGAAGCAGGCATCGAGCAAGTCATACATGTACTAACGGTGAGGGGGTAAGGTTATGGACACCATCGTACAGCCGCTGCAGTGGTCGGATCTAGCTGTCCTTGCCCCTGAGCTGACTTTGGTCCTCGCAGCGATCATCATTACGTTGCTCGATCTGTTTGTACCGAAGAAATGGAATCGGGAATGGAGCGGGGTTCTGTCGCTGCTAAGCTTGGGTGCAGCCTTGGGGTTTGTCATCTGGACCATTGTGGATCGCATTGCTCTTGTACAGCAGGGCGGTACGCTAGAGACGATACAACTGCTTAATCATAGTTATCGTGTAGATGATTTTGCATTATGGATAAAGGTTCTGTTGCTGATAGGTGCAGCGCTTATCGTTCTCATGAGCCTCAAGGCTCCGGCAAACGCGAATCTCGGTCACCGCAGCGAATATTATTATTTGCTGCTCCCCGCTGTTCTTGGGGCAATGATGCTAGCGTCCGCTGGAGACCTCATTACATTGTTCATTGGGCTTGAACTGATAAGCATCACCACCTATATTCTAGTCGGCATCAAGAAGGACTCTCGGGGCTTAGAAGGGGCATTTAAATATCTGGTTCTTGGCGGAGCAGCATCAGCATTTATCTTATATGGCATGTCCTTCTTATATGGGATGAGCGGGAGCACCAATCTTATGGAGATTGGAAGAATGCTGAATCTGCATGCAGCAGCCTATGAGCCTCTCATCTATGTGAGCTTTGTGCTTCTCCTTGTGGGAATCGGATTTAAAATTGCATCCGCGCCTTTTCATATGTGGGCTCCTGAGGTATATGAAGCATCTCCTTCACCGATCGCCTCATTACTTGCAGTCATTGCTAAGGCAGCAAGTTTGGTGCTGCTGTTCCGATTGGCATTCAATGTATTCTTGCGTTTGACAGCTGCCGATGATCAAGCAAGCGATCAGCTTCTGTTTTTATATCAGGATCTATCCACGATTATGCTTGTCCTTGCAGCCGTATCGATGATCGTCGGTACGACGATGGCTCTGCGAGAGCATCGCGTGAAGCGCGTGTTGGCACTGTCTGGAATTGCAAATACGGGGTATCTGCTCGTACCAATTGCACTTAATATGCTAGGCGCGGGAACGCCGTATTCGGACAGCTTCGCTTCATTTTGGTATTATTTAGCTGCTTACTTGTTTGCGGTGATTGGCGCATTCGCCGTGTGGATCATCGTAGAGAGACAGTCTTCCATGAGAGAGCAGTCCACCTTTGCGGGTCTTTATCATCGCTCCCCTTGGCTGGCACTGGCAATGACCGTATTTATGCTGTCCTTGGCTGGCATTCCCATAACCGCAGGATTTGTTGGCAAGCTCTATATATTGCTCGGGGCTCTCGCAACGAAAGCGTTATGGATTGCGGTCGTGATGATGCTGACCAGCGCTGTCTCCTTCTATGTGTACTTTGGGTTTATGCGACAGATGTATATGCGTCAGGGAGAACGTGATAAGGTAGGCTTCGCTTTCCCACAGCAGGCTGTCGTTGTCTTGTGCCTGGCGGGCGTCATTGGACTCGGGCTGATTCCGAATCTACCGCTGAACTGGATTCATCTGGTCTTCTCTGTTCCAGCGGATATTTTTACGCAATAAGTACCAGTTGAAAAGGAAAAGATCGAACCGTAGTCCTAGTACTTCTGTGTTATAATATGACCGACTTATGAGCATCATTTGGAGGCTCGCGAGTCGGTCTGCTTTTTTTTGCGTATAACATGATGTACCATTAGGGGTGTGGCGATTGACTAATCTAAGAGATTAGACGATTGCAATACAGCTATGAATGAAAAGGCAATATGGAGTGAATGCGATGATAGCACGAGTGTCAAAAACGACTGCGAGTCTATTGATCGCCCTGCTCATCTGGACAACGACGGCGGGATGCAGTCCGCTGGGCTCTTCTTCTAACGTGCAGCCTCATGCTGAGGTAAGCATCGACGATGCGGCTAAGAAGGAAGAGCGGCCAGTGGAGCTCCTGACTTGGATTGTAAAATGGCGTAATCCTGATCAACCGGATCAAGAGATTCTAGATAAGAGTGTTATTGTGAATGAAATCCCAAAACTCGGGGTTACGGTCATGAAGCCTTCGAATCCTGATCAATGGGAACAATGGGTGGAAGAGCTGAGCGCTCATCCTGAGGTTGAATATGTGGAGCAAAACCAACAGGTCAATATTATGGCGAGCTCCGTTAAGCCAAATGATAAATTCGCGCCTCAGCAATCCTATCTGGAGACAACCGGTGTCGATAAGGCATGGAATCAAGTCACTAAAACGCCTGACATCACGATTGCGCTTGTTGATACTGGGGTGGATTTATCGCATCCTGACTTGGTCAGCAACCTTGTGAATGGCGTCAATTTGTTAGGCAGCGGCAAGCCACAGGATGATAATGGACATGGGACAAGTGTTGCTGGAGTGATCGCAGCAGCAGGCAATAACAAGCAAGGCATTGCCGGTATTACGTGGTCAGCGAAGCTGATGCCGATCAAGGCCCTTGATGCAAGAGGGTATGGAGATGAGGATAAGCTTGGAGCTGGCATCATGTACGCAGTAGATCATGGCGCAGATATTGTCGTCATGTCCGTAGGGTTGTATCGATATTCTAATTACATGCAGGACATTGTTGAATATGCAGAGAAAAAGGACGTGCTGCTCGTTGCAGCTACGGGGAATGACGGTGTGAGATTGCAGGATAAGGCAGAAGTCAAGTATCCTGCGGCTTATCCAAGCGTGCTTGCTGTTGGCGGAAGCACCGACCGTTTAAGTGTAGAGCCTGCTTCGAATAAAGGGCCTGAGGTGGATTTGGTAGCGCCATGGGATGTGTTTACTACCGCGCTTGGAGGCGGATATACGGTAGCCGAGGGCACTTCGTTGTCTGCTCCTCAGGTGGCGGGAATTGCCGCGCTGCTGTGGACCAAGTATCCGAAGCTTACACCGTATCAGATCCGCGCGCATCTTCAGGCCACCGCTCAAGACATTGGGCCTAAGGGTATAGATGCCTCAAGTGGATACGGTCTTGTCAGAGCAGACAAGGCGCTGTTGACTGAGCCGTCCTCTAATCCGTTTGGCAGTAATCGTACCCGGAGCGAAGCGCGTACATATCCGGTAAATACGATGGTTCACGGTATGCTTACTCAATCTAATGACGGCAGCTGGTATAAGGTGAATGTTCCGTATGATGGTGTGCTTGAACTGGCGCTTCATACGATCTCAGGCTCAGGCCAGCCGCATGTCGTAAGGTACGTTGGAGACGTGACTAAGGGAGAGAAGCTCTCTTTTAATAAGGGAAAAATGAAGCTTTCTGTTCGCAAAGGCGTCCATTATATTCATATTACAGGCGCGCAGGCTTCTGCAGCACATCCTTACAAGTATAAGCTCGCTTCACGATTCGTCTCTCAGCCAGATGCATTCGAGCCGAACGACAAGCAATATGAGGCTTATGCGCTGCCAGCTAATGTGAAGCAGGTGACAGGCACATTCAGCCATCGCCAAGATACGGATTGGTATCAGGTGGAGATGAAGCAAAAAGGAAGCTTGTCGGTCAAGCTGACGACCGATACAGCAAGGATTGATCCTAAGTTTGAGATTTATGGCAAGGAGCTGATTCGAAGTGTGGATAACCATTCGGAGGCTCATGCCGAGCAACTGGTGCTGTCTAATCTAGCACCGGGCAAGTATTATATTAAGGTGATGAATGCCGTCAATGATACTCCTGAGGCAGTAGCAGGTCACTATACGCTAACCGTTGAGACGACAATACCGCTTGTCGATGGGAATGAACCCAACGACAAGATGTATGAAGCTGTCACGATTGTGCCTGATGCGGATTATAATGGTGTATTCGATACAAACGCGGATAAGGACTGGTTCTCGCTTCAGGTCAGCGAAACGGCATATTATGATTTTGGCGTTAATTACATCCCAAGCAACCGAGTCGTGGATATGACGGTCTACAACAAGGAGAAGAAGCAGCTGCTTACAGGTTATAATGCCAAGGGGGCAACCGCCTTCAGCAAAGGACTCATTCTTAATCCGGGCACCTATTATATTCGCCTTGGAACAGATGAAGCCTTTGACAGCCAATATTATAAGCTTCGCGTGGAGCAGAAGCCGCTCGTGTCGGGGTATTATGATATTGGCGGACACTGGGCGAAGGATGCCATTATTCAAGCGACCAAGGCTGGATGGATGAGCGGTTATGGTCAGGGTGAATTTGCCCCGAATCGAACCATTACGCGTGCTGAGGCTGCTGCGGTGCTGGCAACCGCCTTTAAGCTTCCGCCTGCTCCTTCGCGCACGCCGATATTCAAGGATGTGCCCGCCACGCATTGGGCTCATCCATCGATTGCTCGAGTGTTTGAGGCAGGAATTGCCGCAGGCAAAGGCAAAGGAACCTTTGGACCGAGTCAGCCAGTTACACGCGCAGAGACGGCCGTCATGCTTGGCAATGCGCTGAAGCTGCAAGCATCGCCAATTTCCGTGCCGCCTTTTGCGGACGTATCGACTACCCACTGGGCAGCCCCCATGCTTACTGAGCTGAAGAGGCTTCATCTCATTGGCGGGTATCAAGACGGCACCTTTGCTCCACAGCGCAAGACGACAAGAGCAGAGTTTGTCGTGATGCTCGAAGCAGTGATGGCAGGCCAATAACAGCAAAGCAAGCTTGAAGGAGGCACAGCAGATTGGATATCGATCAGACATGGAATGATGTGACGCAAACGATCGGCTTGAGCGGATTGATGCAGATGTTGATAACGCTCGCCTGTATTGCGCTTGCATGGTGGTCTTTGCAGAATGTGAAGCTGGATCTGTTTATCAGGCATCCAAAGAGTGCCCAAGGAAGAATGCTGCAGCTCTTGCTCGCGATTATTGTAGGGCGAGCGATCTCAAGCTTTTTCCTGGACTACTGGGGCTGGTCCCAGTCCTTGATGCATTTATTTTAGATAGTGTTTGAGTATTGTCATAATCGGGTTATTGTAATGGGAAAGAAATGTAATAAAATCAGGGCAGATTATCGATTCATAAGGGATATGCGTCTATGTTGCCGAATAACATCGAATGAAGATGTCAACAATGGAAGATAGACCAAGGAAAATGTGGAATGATGCTGTCGAAATTAAACCTTGTCCATCGTTACAGAGGGATGGTATGATAAAGCTTGAGTGACCAAAAAACGTACCATTTTTTACAGTTTTTTAGTGGTTGATGGACGGAATAAAGGCGCGGAGGGAAACATGATGAGCAAATTTATCGTCCGCGGAGGCAAACGATTGTCGGGTACGGTACGCGTGAGCGGTGCCAAGAATGCAGTGCTTCCAATACTAGCAGCTTCGTTACTGGGGGAAGAAGGTTTCAGCGTCATTCATGATGCCCCTCCTCTTGAGGATGTTAAGACGATACACAATGTATTAGAACAATTAGGTGCAAAGGTAACCTATACCAACGAGACCGTACGCATTCAAGCGGAACAATTGAGTTCACATGAGGCTCCTTATGAGTTTGTTCGCAAGATGCGCGCGTCGTTCCTCGTGATGGGACCGCTGCTCGCTAGATTAGGTAAAGCACGCATTTCCTTGCCAGGTGGCTGTGCAATCGGCACACGCCCAATCGATCAGCATCTCAAAGGCTTTGAAGCAATGGGTGCTGAGATTGGTTTGGGTCAAGGGTATATTGAAGCTACGATTAATGGCCGATTAAAGGGCGCAAAGATTTATTTGGATGTAGCAAGCGTAGGCGCAACAGAGAATATCATGATGGCAGCAACGCTCGCCGAAGGTACTACGGTAATCGAAAATGCAGCACGTGAACCTGAGATTGTGGATCTCGCGAACTATCTGAATAAGATGGGAGCGAAGGTGCGCGGCGCAGGTACAGGTGTCATTCGCATCGAGGGCGTTGAACGACTTCATGGAACCGAGCATACGGTAATTCCTGACCGTGTTGAGGCAGGCACTTATATGGTGGCTGCAGCCATGACAGGTGGAGACGTATATGTTGAAGGCGCGATTGCTGACCATTTAGGTCCAGTCATTGCGAAGATGGAGGAGATGGGTGTAACCATCATTCCAGATGAGAATGGCCTTCGCGTAATTGCGGATAAGCCGCTTAAGGCAGTGGATGTGAAGACACTTCCTTATCCAGGCTTCCCAACTGATATGCAAGCTCAGATGATGGCTCTATTGCTTGCAGCAACAGGAACCTCTGTCGTTACAGAGACCGTGTTCGAGAACCGCTTTATGCACGTTGATGAGTTCAATCTTATGAACGCGAACATTAAAGTGGATGGTCGCGCGGCGATTGTATCGGGCAGTGCGAATCTGATTGGTGCTAAGGTATGTGCGACGGATCTTCGCGCAGGAGCTGCACTCATTTGTGCAGGGCTTGTGGCTGAAGGCACCACAGAAGTGGGCGGAACACAGCACATTGACCGCGGCTATGTTCATCTTGCAGAGAAGTTGTCCAATCTCGGCGCAGATATCTGGCGAGTAAATGCTGAACCTGCAGAGGCTGAGGAATCAGAAGAGACAGAATTGAACATCTTTAATGTACAACCAACTTGGGCATAACTCAAGACAGGTATTCGTTATAGCATAATCATGGCAAGGTCGTCTTCCTTAAGAAGGCGGCCTTTTTGTTGTTCCATGTGAAGATGCGTTAATGCCTGATATGTTGTCGAAGCAAGAATCATGGATCGTTCTATATCTCTTAATCTTGCATAAATTAAGAAGGAGAAGAGAAAGACTAGATATGAACATCAACGCACAAGGACGTTGAGCAACATATAAGTCTCAGTCTCATAAGCGGAATTACATGTTTAACTTTTAACCTTAAGGATTATTTAGGATTACAGCTTGAGCATCATTAATAGGTTGGAGATAGAGACGGGAGGGAGTAACATGCTGCTTGAATCGGCAAGGAGGCGAGCTCGAATCTTATCGATTCGATGGAAGCGGCGCAATCGCTCGCCTGGTGAACAAGGGATCTTGCGTGGAATGCTATGGACGGTGGGGTTGATGCTGCTAGCCCTGCTGCTGCCGCTCATTCTGGTTGGCAGGGAGGGAGCAGTGGAGGGGAGCCGCGCGAACAGCGAAGCTGCGCCGTCAACTCAGATTGCAAAAGCAGGAGGAGAGGTTGATCCCAAGCTGCTTCAGACCCCAGAAGCTGCTGAGCCCTACATTCATGTCTATCTTCATGCTGAGGGTAAGATCGAGCGAGTTTCTTTAGAGCAATATGTTCGAGGCGTGATTGCAGCAGAAATGCCAATTGAGTTTGAACTGGAGGCTTTAAAGGCTCAGGCCATCGCTTCAAGGACCTACATTGTTCGAAGATTGGAGCAGGGGCTGGCTGGGAAGGCCGAGCAAGGAGCAGATGTGAATGATACGATCTCCTATCAAGCCTATTTGTCGCAAAAAGAGCTTGCGAAGCGTGATGAAGTATCCATTCAGAAGCTGAATCGTGCTGTCAATGAAACGAGCGGTCAAATTCTTACCTATCAGGACAAGCCCATCGAAGCGCTGTTTTTTTCAACAAGCAATGGCTATACGGAAAATGCCGAGGATTACTGGAATCACGCCATTCCTTATCTTAAAAGTGTAGCGAGTCCGTGGGATCAAGCTTTGTCGCCGCGCTACAAGACAGTTATCACGATAAGTCCAAAAGAATTTGCAGCCAAACTAAATATACCAATGGATGCTGTTCCTGCTTTCAGCAAGATAGGAAGCAACCCATCTGGCGGAACCGAGCCTTCTTTGTCTGATGTGAAGATTATAGAGAAGACGAAGGGGAAACGAATTGGGGAGCTTAACATTGGCGGTTACACCTTTTCAGGACGGGAGTTTCGAGAGAAGCTGGGACTTCGATCGTCAGATGTGGAATGGAAATCGAAGGATGGCATGATAGAAATCACAACCTATGGATATGGGCACGGTGTGGGCATGAGCCAATATGGCGCTCAAGGCATGGCGCTCAAGGGAGCAGCAGCAGAGACGATATTGAAGCACTACTATCAAGGTGTAAAGCTATCAGCGTATAAGATGACAAAGTAATAGGCTAGTGGAAGCCAGCACCTCGTAATTGTCTACTGCGGACATGCAAACTCTTATTCTCAAAAATTAGTAATCTTGTGCGTATAAAAGTGAGAGGCCCGGTAACAATGGTTACTGAGGTGATCACAAATGAGTGAACAAAATCAAAACTCAAAAAACAACAAATCTACGACATCATCATCTACGAATAGTACGAACACGCCTGAAGCTCAAAAACTATCAGGGGCTCAAGCGGTTCAAACTTCGGGATGGAGAAAGCTGCTCGCTAAGAAATGGGTATTCCCAACGGTATATATTGCCGCAGCAGCTATCATTCTGACATTAGTATGGGTCTATCAAGGCACACAGCTCGACAAGCAAACCTCTACGACTGCCCATGAAACGGTCTCCGAATCTACTACGGATGTAACCAAAGAGACACAAGAGCAGGCGGAAGAGATGGTTGCGAACAATGAATCGCTGGGCTGGCCGGTCGAGGACGCGCAAGCCATCAATGTGGTAAAAGGTTTCTATGATGAGAAAGCCTCAGAAGAAGAGCGCATTGCAGCGACGGTAGAGTATAACCAGACGTTCTCTCCAAATACAGGCATTGATATTGCCCGCGAGGACAAGCAGGGCTTCGATGTGCTCGCAGCCATGACGGGTACCGTGACTCGCGCAGAACAGCATCCAATTATGGGAAGCGTTGTTGAGATTGAGCATCCTAATGGAATGAAGACGGTATACCAAAGTGTAGCAGATGTAACGGTGAAAAAAGGCGATGCCGTGAAGAAGGGCGAGAAGATCGCAACGGCTGGCCGCAGCGAGATGGAGAAGGACTTGGATGTGCATGTGCACTTCGAGCTCTATGAGAACAATCAGCTTGTGAATCCGACGAGCTACTTGTCCAAAAACTAAATTTGCATACATGATTTTGGCAGCGGAGGGAAACCTCCGCTTTTTTTTATTGCCCGGAAATCCTTGAAAAATCGGCTTGTTTTGAAAAATATCAGGTTCCTTGGGCTTGTCAGGCTTGGCTACAAAGCATAAGTGCCGAGACCCCTCATATAATGTACCAAACTAAACCGAGTAGGGGAGGCGGGAACGTGCACGATTACATCAAGGAACGAACCATTAAGATCGGCCGCTGCATCGTGGAGACGAAGCACACGGTGCGCACCATTGCCAAAGAGTTTGGCGTGTCCAAGAGCACCGTGCATAAGGATTTGACTGAGCGTCTTCCGGAGATCAACCCGGATCTCGCAGACCAAGTGAAGCACATTCTCGAATATCATAAATCTGTGCGGCACTTGAGAGGCGGTGAAGCGACGAAGATCAAGTATAAGAAGTCGAGCAGCAAGAAGCGGGAAGTACTGACCGCAGGCAAATCGTAGCTGCCTCTTAACGGGAAGGACATGGAAATAACTCTTCGTTCCGAAAAGTCGTATACGTTCTCAAAATCATTGAACCGAGAGCTCGTTCTATGCTATGTTTATTGACGAGTGACTTTTTTGCAGGAAATGGTCGGAATTCATCGCATTTTAGTCGAAATATGGATTATGGAGGCTCTCGAACCTATGTTTAGCAAGGATATCGGAATTGACTTGGGAACGGCGAATGTTCTCATCCATGTAAAAGGGAAGGGGGTAGTCCTGGATGAACCATCTGTAGTCGCTATAGAAAGCGATACGAAACGTGTGCTTGCTGTCGGTGAGGATGCGCGGAAGATGGTAGGACGTACCCCTGGCAATATTGTTCCTATTCGTCCCTTGAAGGATGGCGTTATAGCAGATTTTGAAATTACGGAAGCGATGTTGAAGTACTTTATTACAAGTGTCGGCGGCCGCAAATGGTACTCCCATCCGCGTATTCTTATTTGCGCCCCGACTAACATTACCTCTGTAGAGCAGAAGGCGATTCGAGAGGCGGCAGAACGCAGCGGCGCGAAGGAAGTCTTCCTTGAGGAAGAACCTAAAGCAGCCGCTATTGGTGCGGGAATGGATATCTTCCAGCCAAGCGGCAATATGGTCGTAGACATTGGCGGAGGAACCACGGATGTAGCTGTATTGTCAATGGGAGACATCGTTACCGCAACCTCGATTAAAGTTGCAGGGGACAAGTTTGATTCGGCCATTATGAAATATATTAAATCGAAGTACAAGCTATTGATTGGGGAACGCACGTCAGAAGACATCAAGATTAACATAGGTACCGTTCGCCCTGATTCCAGCGGACAACGGGAGATGGACATTCGCGGCCGCGATATGGTGTCCGGACTTCCATATACCATAACCATTACGAGCAGCGAGGTTCGTGAGGCCCTATGGGATCCTGTATCCTCCATTGTAGCAGCAGCGAAAAATGTGCTCGAACGCACGCCTCCTGAGCTGTCTGCGGATATTATCGACCGCGGCGTCATCTTGACAGGCGGTGGAGCACTCATGGACGGTCTGGACGAGCTGCTTGCCGAAGAACTTAAGGTCCCTGTCTTGATCGCCGAGGACCCCATGCATTGTGTCGTTAAGGGAACAGGCATTATGCTCGATAATTTGGACAAGGTCGTTAAGAAAAAGTTCGTTTGATCCGATAAACGATAATAGAGTGAATTTTATCGGTTAATCGGGAGGGTGCACCCATGCTAAGAGGATTATATACAGCGGCTTCGGGAATGATGACCCAGCAGCGCCGTCATGATACGGTAACGAACAATATTGCAAATATGAATACGCCTGGCTATAAGTCTGTGAACAGCGTACAGCGCTCATTTCCAGAGATGATGATTAAGCTCATGGGAAATGATGAAGCTTCGGGAAGTACGATTGGCAAGCTGCACACTGGCGTATTCGGAGAAGAAGCGCGGCTGATGTTTACGCAAGGAGACTTGATGCAGAGCAACCTGATGAGTGATTTTGCATTGGTGTCGGATATTCAGGTGCCAGGAATTCCATTTGACGCTTCGGGAAAGTATGTAGATGAGCAGGGCAATATTACGTATAAGCCGGAAGCTTTCTTTACGGTTCAAGCAGGCGAGGAGACACGCTACACGCGAGACGGCCACTTTCAACTGAATGCAAACGGAGAGCTGACGACGGCTGATGGTGCGTTGGTGCTTGGGACGAACAATCAAGCCATCGTTATTCCGAATCAACTGTCGATGTCGGACATCTATGCAGATGGTGCAGGACAGTTATATAACGTCAATACGGGAGCGCCTATTGGACAAGCGCTGCTCATAAGCCGGGTTGACAATCCGAATGACCTGCTCAAGACAGGCAATGGACAATATCGATTAAGCGAAAATGCCGCGCAGCCTGCAGCAGCAGGCGCACAGGACGCGCTCGTTAGGCAGGGGTACTTGGAGCGTTCCAATGTTGACCCGACTCAATCCATGGTCGAGATGAACATGGCCTTCCGTGCTTACGAGGCGAATCAGCGCGTGATCCAATATTACGATAAAACGTTGGAGAAAACGGTGAACGAGATCGGCCGCGTTTAAGCGGTGCGACTCGTTTTCCTGTTAAGGAGGAATAAGAGATGAATCAATCCATTATTACCGCATCGGTATCTATGAGCGGAATGCAGCGCAAGATCGATGTAATCTCCGACAACGTTGCGAATTTGGACACGTACGGATATAAGCGCAAGACGGCATCCTTTGCGGACGTATTGACGAATGTAACCGGACAGCATAACCATTTTGAACAGCCTGGACGGGCAACACCGCTTGGGTTCACCAATGCCTATGGCATGCGAATGACAGGCACGATGAGGGATTTCTCGATGGGAGAGATTAACCCAACGGATGTGCCAACAGACTTTGCCTTGATCGGTGAAGGATTGTTCGAGGTGGCCTCGCCTGAAGGTACTGCCTTTGTTCGCGAGGGGAACTTCCAGCTGATCCCTGCAGAGGGCGGGGAAGCCCTGTTGGCTACACAATTCGGCGCACCTGTTCAAGGTATGCTGGACGGTGCTCCTGTTGATTTTCGAATAGACGTTAAAAAAGGTTTTCAGATGCAAGTTGATGAACAAGGCCGTGTATTCGAAGTGAAGTCTTCAACTGGCGAGCAGTATTATTTAGGGTCACTGCGCATCGTTCGGCCAACGAAGCCTGAATTGCTGCTGCAGGTGGATGACAATCGTTATGTCATTCCTGAGGGCATTGACCGCAATAGTGTTGTGCAAGAATTGAACTTGACGGAAGCTGCGGCAGATGGTATTGTGCCTTTGAAGGTTCGTCAAGGCGCACTCGAAACGTCCAATGTGTCATTAATTGATGAGATGAGTGAATTGATTCAGGCGCAGCGTGCCTATCAGATGGCTTCTCGTGCACTTTCCTCTGCTGATCAGATGTGGGGGCTTGCGAACAGCATCAGGGGCTAAGCGAAGTAGGTGAGAGAGTTAGTGAGTGACAACGAACAGAAAGACCAAGCAAGATCTGGACAGCGTCTAAGTCGTGTAGAGACGAAGCGAACCCATGACGATGCAGCAGATGGCAAGAACGAACGTTCTAGCGAGAAGAAGGAGAAGCCTCCCAAATCTTCTGGTCGTGCAGGAAGATGGGTATTCCGCCTTGTCGGCATTCCTCTTCTTATTCTGTTGTTCTTGTATGGCGGCATGGTCGCAGGATTTGTGCTGCTGGGCAAAGCTCCTTTGTCTGAAGCGCTTGATCTTCAGACATGGACGCATATTGTGAAGCTCGTTTTTGAATAATACAGACGTCAGTCTATATCCTTTTGTGCTTCTATAACCATTACTTTTGCAGATCCTCAGATAGGTCATGCAATGTGTACCATAGCACTCCAGTGTCATTTCGCAGCACCATATGCGATTTAGGCATTGGAGTGTTTTTATTTTGATACAATAAGAAGATAAGGCTTTTTGCAGCTGATTTTGATGCAGTTTAATTTTTGAAGGCAGGCATGTATAATAGGTTGAGGTCATACTTCGACAATCCTTGATTGTTATACGTGAACTTTTGCGGGAATTGGAGGTATTAGGGTGAGTATCCCGAATCGTCTGACGGCGGTGCGCTTTTTGCTGATCCCCGTATTTGTCGCATTCTTTATGGCAGACAGGCGCGAGCTTGCTTTTGTTGTCTGGATGCTGGCAGGGGTAACGGATATCCTAGATGGCTACCTTGCACGCAAATGGAATCAGGTTACCGAAGTTGGCATGATGCTAGACCCATTGGCTGATAAGCTGATGATGATGACGGTTATTGTTTCTTTGTTTTTGGCAGGCGATTTGCCGTTATCCTGTGCGATTGTCATGTTTGTGCGGGATGCCGGTTTAATTCTCGGCGCCCTTTGGTTTCATGTCAGGGGGAAGAAGACAATTCCTGCAAGCTGGATGGGGAAGGCAACGACAGTGCTGTATTATGCGGCTGTGGTGAGCCTCTATTTTGGATGGGCCTACGCTGTTCCTTTTTTATGGCTGGTTATTGGCTTCTCATGTCTTACGCTCGTGCAGTACACGTATCAGATCATTAAAGTCAATCAGCGACATGCGTTTGACCCGCATGACCATACATAGACATGATGCAGGATGCGTTAGTGTGCATTTGTGAAGCGAGGGGATGTTCAATTAACGTCCTATTATGCAAAAAAGAGCTTGCCTAAGAGCATCAAAGTGAATGCCTATAGGAAAGCTCCTTATCTTAACCTTCTCGCCTGCAGTCGAGGAAGGATGTTCTTAGTGTCGCCATGATAGAGGACTTTTTATTCATGAAGGGAGAATGAACATGGAACTCAATACACAGCAAATCAAAGAAATTATTCCGCATCGCTATCCGTTCTTGCTTGTCGACCGCATTGTTGAGGTCGTGGAAGGGGAGCGCGCTGTAGGAATCAAGAATGTTACGATCAATGAGCCTTTCTTCCAAGGGCACTTCCCAGACTACCCGGTCATGCCTGGGGTATTGATCATGGAGGCGCTTGCTCAGGTAGGAGCATGCTCTATTCTAATGAAGGAAGAAAATAAAGGACGCATTGGATTTTTGGCTGGCATTGACAACGCTCGATTCCGTGGACAAGTATTTCCAGGCGACACATTAACGCTTGAAGTAAACATTACTCGTCTGAAAGGCTCGATTGGCAAAGGACAAGCTACTGCTAAAGTGGGCGATCGTGTCGTTGCAGAAGCGGAGATTATGTTTGCGCTGTCCAAGCCGGAATAAATTGATGAAACGTTAACATTTGGACATTCTATTAAGAAATGCCGTCTTACCTTCTTGCATATGGTAAGAGGTGCTGCCTCACTTTCCGCAAGTTGGCGCCTTGCAGGCGACAGTTGTGCAAAGTGAGGTTGTCTTTGAGGAGGGACAACCGTGTTTCAAACTTTAGAAACCATCAATCGACGTGCCAAATTATGGTTATGGCTTATTGTTATCGTCGGTGTGGTGGCTTCACTTGCTGTGGTTGTGCAGCGGGTGCAAACCGAACAAACGTCGAAGCAAGTGGAGCTTGTGTTTGATTATCGTGATCTTGTTGATATGTCCATATATCAGCCAAATCCAAGTCAGTATATTAAAGATCAGCTCGTGGTATTGAAGGATGCGGGCGTAGAATCGATGGCTATGTTCGAAAGTTCACTGCAGGAATTCAAATCTGCGAAGCGAATCTGGCTGTACAATTCCAACGAAGCGGCCTTGCTGCAAGGCAAGACGGCTAATTTGAATGAAAATTATACGTATTTGCTGTTTGCAGGCCCTGAAGAAGAACGTGCACTGCAGCCAATCATTGAAGAGACGTTTATGAATCTTGGCATTCATGTGAAGCTGTGGAGCTTTGATGGCAAAAACGGTCTTATTCTAGAGACGCCATATGAAAGTGCGGTAATGAAGTCGATGCCGCAGGATCCGATTGCGATGAAGCTGCTGCGTGATCAAGGCTTTACTATCGTGCCGCGCTTGTCAGATTCGATGCCCTATGATCCAGAGCAAGTGGAGGACTTGCTTGCGATGTATGAGCAAAATGGCGTGACTCGCATTTTGTTTGAAGGAGATGCTGTGAAGGGCTTCAATGATGACTTGAAGCAGAGCAGTCTGACTCATTTTGCAGAAACATTGAACAAACATGGCATTGGCCTTGCGGCCATTGAAGGGCTGAAGGCACCGCAGAAGGGTTTTTCCAAGCTGGCTTATTTGACTCATTATAATGTCGTTCGTATCCATTCGATTTCGGAGCAAGAATCGTTTAATGATCCTAAGGTGCTGGGGGATCGATTGTCCCTTGCGGTGAAGGATCGCAATATTCGTATGTTCTATTTAAATGCGATCGTTAAGCGTGACACGTCAAAGTCTGAAATTGTCGACTCTGTGGACAATATTGTGAAATCATTGGAGGAGCCAGGAAACGCTAAGGCTAAGATTGAGCATGACGGCTTTACCTTTGGTGAAGCGAAGCCATTTGAGGTAGTGGACTCCAGCTGGCAGCGTTACGCGAAGGGCGTAACGGTAATCGGCGGTGTGGCATTGATTGCACTGATGATCTCTTATTTTGTTCCTTATGTCATGATGGCTGCTTTTGTGGTGGGCTTGATTGGGGCAGGCGGACTGTTTGTCCTTCATTCCAAGCTGCTTGAGCAAGGGCTTGCGCTCGGCGTCGCGATTAGTGCGCCTACGATTGCTATGGTGCTTGCCGTTCGCCGAATTGATATGAGCTCCATTGATCTTTCATTTGGGCCTCGTTTGGGTCGGGCTGTTGCGTTGTTCTTGCGCACTTCGGTTCTGTCGCTGATTGCAGTTCCATATGTGATCGCGCTGATGAATAATATTACCTACAGCCTCGTGCTGGATCAATTCCGTGGAATCAGCTTATTGTTTATAGCCCCTGTCGGCCTGACTGCTCTTTACGTGTTCTTGTACAGAGGAGAATCCGTCTTCAAAGAAGCGAAAAGATGGCTTTCGATGCCGCTTACCTTGCTGTGGGTTGCTGCATTTGTTGTGGTGGCTGGTGCAGGTTATTATTATTTGTCTCGTTCAGGCAATGCCGGTTCGGTAAGCTCGATCGAGCTGATGTTCCGTTCGCTGCTTGAAAACACATTTGGCGTACGTCCACGCAATAAAGAATTCTTGCTTGCCCATCCGATCTTCTTGGTCGGTGCGTTTATCGCATTGCGCTATCGTTGGGGGCAGTTCATATTTATGATTGCAGCCGTTGGGCAGATGTCCATGGTAAATACCTTTACTCATCTCCATACGCCAGTCATTATTTCTTTGATTCGTACCGTTCTTGGCATGGGTCTTGGCTTGATTATTGGCATTATCGGAATTCTAGTATGGTCTATCATTGAAAGGTGTTGGGAATCTTGGCGTCTGAAGTTAAAACTGTAGCGCTATCCGGCTATTATGGATTTAACAATAGTGGAGATGAAGCGGTTCTCGTATCCATTCTCACGGCGCTTGAACGCGCTTCGAAGGATCATGGAGTGGCGATTGAGCCTGTTGTACTCTCTGGCGATCCCGAAACGACTACGAAGCTGTATGGCGTAAAGGCTGTCCATCGAATGAAGCCAGTAGATATCCTGCACACTCTGCGCTCAGCGGATGGCTTGATCAGCGGCGGCGGAAGCCTGTTGCAGGATGCAACAAGTGCTAAGACGATTCCTTATTATGTAGGTATTTTGAAGCTGGCTCAATGGCTGAGAAAGCCAACCTTCATCTATGCGCAGGGCGTGGGTCCGGTTCAGAAGGAGTTGTTTTATCCTCTGATCCGTCAAGCCTTCAACAAATCGGCTTATATTTCTGTTCGTGATACAGAATCCAAGCAATTGCTCGGCAGGATGGGACTCGATCAGCAGAAGGTGCAGGTGGTGCCTGATCCTGTTATGGGTCTTCGTCTGCCAGAGGATCGCAAGCATCAGTCGAATGTGGATGAACGCGGATTGCCGTATGTAGGGGTATCCGTGCGTTACTGGAACGACGATCGCTCAGATCTGAATCAGATTGCAGACATGCTGAAGGAGGTTGTGGCGAAGAAGCAGGTGCATCTTCGCTTCCTTCCTTTCCATGGCGGAGCAGATGAAGAGGCTTCTACGCTGCTCATGAAGCGGCTTGGCAATGTAAAGGCAGAGGGCTCTGCGATGAGCATCAGCCCAGCTTATGCCCATCCTGTTGATATGCTTGCAGAGGTGGCGCGCTGCCAGCTGATGATTGGGATGCGGCTGCATTCCTTAATCTACGCAGCTTCACAGCGAGTACCTGTGCTTGGCATATCATATGATCCTAAGATTGATCAATTCTTGAATCGATTGGACAGCCAAGCTATCGGCTCTACGAAGCAGCTTGATCCCGCTCTCGCCTCTGAGCAGATCGTTCGCGTGCTGGATCATTTGGGCGATTGGCGCATGCAACATCAAGATGCCATTGATCGTCTAATTGATGAGGCGGAGCGTCCAGCAGCAGAAGTGGTTCGCATCCTCAAATCTCGAACATAATGGTTCTCCGATAAGGATGTCTTTAACTTTTATAGAAGATCAAGGGTGAAGAGAATGAAACAGTCCAACAGCATACCAACAGTGCCCATCTATGGCATCCCCTTTTCCAACTTGACGATGCAGGAAACGGTTCAGTGGCTTACGGATGTGATTGAGAAGAAGCAGGAAACTCATGTTATTACGGCGAATCCCATTATGGTAATGGCCGCTTTGGACAATACTAGCTTCATGCAGGTCATGAATCAGGCTGACTTGATCGTGCCTGATGGCAGCGGTGTGGTCTGGGCAGCCAATGTCGGTGGACAGCCGCTTAAAGAGCGAGTAACGGGCTTTGATCTGCTTCATGAGCTGATGAAGGCAGGAGAGACGCGTGGTTATCGCGTGTATCTGCTGGGGGCTTCTCCAGATGTGATTCAAGCTGCACATGAGCGGTTACATGACATGTATCCAGGTGTGCAAATTGTGGGATCACGTGATGGATTTTTTGGGCCTGCTGAGGATGAAGCGGTGGTATCCGAGATTGCTCTTTTGGAGCCGGATATTTTATTCGTTGCCCGTGGTGCGGATACCCAGGAACCGTGGATTGCCAAGTACCGTCATCGCTTGAATAGTACGATCATGATGGGAGTCGGAGGCAGCTTCGATGTCATTAGCGGACGAACGAAGCGTGCGCCCAAATGGGTTCAGAATTTGAAATTGGAATGGTTCTACCGGCTGGTCAAAGAGCCAAAGCGATTCCTGCGGATGCTGGCACTCCCTAAATTTGCATGGAAAGTAATGCGAGACAAAGATAAGGTGACGAAAACGAAGATATAGCTTGTGTTTTCTTACAATATCGTAAGTTTTCAGCGGAGAATGGAGTTGGAAGTTCCATTTTGAACGGAGTATAATTCATTCCGGTGAACTCAAATGGAGGTAGATCGAATCCAATGGTACTTATATATATACTCGGTGGAGTATTAGCCCTGCTGCTTGCCACCGGCTTAACGCCTTTAGTTAAGAAGTTTGCAATAAAGGTGGGGGCGGTCGATGTGCCGAATGCCCGCAAAGTTCATACGCGCATAATGCCTAGAATGGGCGGTCTTGCTATCTATGCTGCCTTTGTCCTGACCTTGCTTGGATTTATGCTTGTGGCGCCAGATACATTATTTGGTTCTGCACGAAGCGCAAGCTTGGTAAAGTCTTTGCTCGCCGGCGGTACGATTATTGTGCTGATTGGCGCATTGGATGACCGTTTCGAATTATCGGCAAAAGTGAAGCTTGTCGGGCAGATCCTAGCTGCATGCGTTGTGGTCTTTGGCTTTGGACTGAAGGTAGACTTCATTAATGTTCCGTTCGGAGATCAGTACGTGAACTTTGATGCCTGGATTGCGATTCCTGTTACGATCTTCTGGATTGTCGGCGTAACCAATGCCATCAACCTCATTGATGGTTTGGATGGTCTTGCTGCCGGTGTATCGGGTATTTCCATTGCGACTCTGCTCGTTATGGCCGTCATTATGGGCAATCCTGCGGTCATTCTGCTGTGCTCGATCCTGCTTGGTTGTGTGATTGGATTCTTATTCTTCAACTTCCATCCGGCCCGCATCTTTATGGGCGATTCCGGTTCATTATTCTTAGGCTTTAGCTTGGCGGTTATCTCCTTGCTTGGATTCAAGCAGGTCGCCATCGTGTCCTTTATTACACCGCTTTTGATCATTGGTGTACCGTTGTCAGACACGTTCTTTGCTATTGTGCGCCGCGCGCTTCAGAAGAAGCCGATCTTTGCGCCTGACAAAGGACATCTGCATCATTGCCTGCGCGAACTAGGATTCAGCCATCGCCAGACAGTGCTGATCATTTACGGCATCGCTGCTTTCTTCGGAACTTTGGCTGTCGTTCAATCCATTGCTGCATCGCATGACGCGACATGGGTAACATTCGTCGTAATCTGCGTCCTGCTCGTTTCCTTGCAGCTTGGGGCTGAGGTGATTGGGATCGTCAGCAAGACGAAGCGTCCGATGCTCAATATGATCCATCGAATTCGAGTCAAGGTAAATGCCAACTCTCGATCGGAATAATTTATGCTCATGAGGCTTAAGTGTAATTGCTGCGGTTAGATCGTTTGGATTTATACTAATGATGAAGTCATAGTCCCTGTCTCTTAACTTGTAGAGAGATAGGGGCTTTTTTGCATTCCTTCCTATTCCTCTATTTTCTTAACCAAAACTTCCAGTGCGATATTCATTATTGTTACGAATCTTCCGATAGAAAGAGTAAGTGCTATGTTGTGGAAAACAGCGTAGGGAGGCTTGGCTGGTCTAGCGAACAAGGAGGTTTTTCAATTGAGGAAATTCATATCAATGATGCTCGTGATGGTGATTATTGTCGCCATGGTGCCGCTTCCTTTTGCGGGTCAAGCGTATGCAGACAGCGTCAAAGCAGGAAGCAATTTTGTATTTAATAATGAATCGACGAGCATCAGCAGCGCACGTGTAACCCGTGATGCTGTTACCAGCTTTACAGGGACATTGAACGGTGTAAGCGGCAGCAATATTTCTTACAGCGTATACAATGTAACGAACAACGACCGGGTTATTGATGATAACTATCGTGAGGGGATCACGAGCAATATTAATGCGAACGATGGCCGAATTACGGTTAATAATATTCAATTGTACCCAGGTCTGAACCGAATTGTATTTACAGGATATCAAGGGATTACAGTCATTCAGGAGACCTTTTATGTCGAGTATCGGAATGGCCCGACTCTGCATGATTTGGAGATTTCCTTGTCCGGGAATACGTTCCCGATCGCTGAGAATGAAGTGACAGTCGTGTATTCTTCCACGACCAAAGGCGCAACGGAAGCGAATGTAACCATTAAAGGTGTTGCTCCTAACTCTGACAAGGTGCAGGTAATCGTCAACGGCAACTCCAAGACATACAATGTCACGGAGTCAGCAGGCTGGCGGTTCTTCTCTTCCTCGACGAAGCTTATGCTAGGGAAGAACATTATTACGTTCAAAGTGTATAACGGCACTCAGGTTGTAGAAACAACGCGTGAAGTTGCTTTTTATAATCAGAAAGTCACTTACTTTGATGTATCCATGAAGGATCAGAACAACAACAAGGTCGATCTGTCTCAGAGCCCGACACTTGTTGCCAGCAGTCCAGAGGTTACAGGCCGCATCATTATGCCGATTGACAACACGGTAACGGTGCCTCCAACGGTTGATGTTAAGTACAAGCTCGATAATGGCACGGAAGCGCCGGTAACGGCCACTCGCAATGCATCGCTTGCCACGAGCCACTACGAGGTTTATGAATTTACGCTCAATCTAACAGGGACACAGTTTGATAAGCGACATGAGCTGGCGCTTAAGGTAGATCCGTTTATTCCAGACCCTGCAGATATTCGCCAAGGCGAGAAATCCTTTTATTTTACGTTGAAAAATGCAAGTGAGCCTTATATTTATCAAGCTCGCTATCTTCAAGGCTACTCTTCTGGCATGACGGTAGGCGAAGTGTTGAATTTGCAAGGGGTAACGCTTAATGGTTCCGATATTTACTCACTGCCAGCAGCCATTGAGTTCCTCGTTGTGAACGGTGACGTGAACAATGCAGCGAATCTGATTCAAATCGATTCGATTGTGGGGCTGCCGAGCACGACAGGTGCAGAGCTTACTTTCTTGAATGGCGCAGCGACAACAGAGCAGGTCATGGTTAATGGTGTGTCTATGAGCATGACCAAGGTGGTCTACACGCTGAACAAACTGCCGAAGACGGGCAAGCTTACGCTTAACCTGAAGGCAAATGGCTCGACCTCCCTATTCCCTGCAACGATTACACTGCTGTATGGACCTTATGTAAAGTTCAATGAAGTGTATGATGGGATGAAGATCTCCCAGTCGACGCCGGGACTTGATATGTTTACGGCAGCGAAGCAAATCGTAGAAGATCTCGATTTCTTCAATGGTGAGATTTACAACGTAGCGAATGAAAGCAACATCGTATACAGCGGTACAGGCCAAAATGTTTTCTTCTATATAAATAACAAGCAGATTCCTTTGAAGCCTGGAAGCCGCAACAGCCAATTCGGCTTGGATCAAGCGAATCAGAACATTATTGATGAAGCTGCTCGGGCGTTGACAATCGGCGGCGACAACAAAGTGAAGTTCGTGTACCGTACGGATAACCAGAGCTATGAAGCGACGATGACCTTTACAATCATTTCTTCTGGCGCACCGTCCATTCCTGCTGTAGATACAGATCCAATCTACCCGTATATCACGAAGCAGGAGCCGCATGATCCTGCTATTACGGAAAAAGGCGGTATCTACTATACATCGGAGACGTCCTTTAATGTCTTCGGTACCTTTGACTTTATCGATTTGGGCAAAGACCAAGGAACGGTAGAAGCAACCTTGTCCGGTATGAGTCCAGATGAGCTTGCGAGCTTCATGTTCCAGATTCGCATGCCGAATATGACTAAGCCGATTACATGGACGCTCGGCAATGACTTGTACCAGTGGAAAGGTTCAAGCGTCCCTTACAACGGTACGAACAACCCAGTTGACAATTTGAAAGTCTATTACGATGAAGAAAAGCAGTCCTTTATCTTTGTTATTGAGGATATCCAGCTTCCGGTTGACGGCACGCCGCTTAACATGAGATTCAAGGTGTCGAACAACGGGGGTATCACGGGTCCTGAGTATCCAATGCAGGTCATTCGTCTTGTTGATGTTTATAATCTGATCAAGCCGATCCCTGAGAAACGCGTTGTGAACCAAAACTTTGTGGAGATTGTTCTGCAGTCCGAGAATGCTGACAAAGTAACGATTAATAAGAAAGAAGTTCCGAAATCAACGTACAAGCCATTCTATGTGGATGATATTGTCTATGAGAATGCCTACCGTACAATTGTAACGGGATTGAAGGCAAACAAAGACACGAAGATCGATATTGTCATAAATGTCGGTAATGATGTCATCAAGGATACGATCATTGTGAAGTACGTGCCGACGATTATCCCAGGCGCAGTGAATATTGAAGATATGAGCAAATCCTTCAAATTGTTTGAAGGCAAACTGAATCTTAGCTTCGACAAAGGAACAAGCCTTGTTAGACGCAACTACAATGAGGCTGATCCATTGTACAATCAGATCTATGCGGATAATATGATCTATTTCGCGATTGCCAATCCGAAGGATGGCATTGTTGACCGCTTTGAATTCGAGGCGGTGCCAGCCAACTATGATGATGAAATGGCGGAAGCTGGTGTTATCTTCGACAGCTCCTTCCCTAAGCAGTATGTGAAGATGAGTGAAGTATTCTGGATGGACCCTGGTCTTGCCGATGATATTGGCACACCAACGGTATATGACCCAATTAAAGAAGGCCATAATCCCGTGCAGATGTCGAGCAATGAGAAGGGAATCGAATCCTATCATAAGCGGATGATTGATAGAGAGCTTGTTCCTTCCAAACGAGGCAAGTTGACGCTGGGTTATAACCCTAGCACGATTCAGGATACCGGCAGAATGATTACGGTGCTGCGCTTTAACCCTGAGATGGGCCAATGGGAGAACCTTGGCGGTGTTGTGGATCCGAAGAAGCACACCGTGACAGTTCCATTTGACCAATTCGGCTATTATGTTGTCGCGAAGCTCAGCTTCTCTTATGAAGATATCGTTGACCATAACTATGGACGCGACTTTATCGAGACGATCTATGCAAAAGGCGTCATGAATGCAAGTGTGCCAAACTCTTATTTTGGAACAGGTGAATATATCACACGTGGAGAGTTCACGCGTATTATTGTGAAGGGCATGGAGTTCAAGCTTAACTATGACGGCCAGCTGCACTTTGACGATCTGTACATTCCGCCGGTGATCGATGTGAATGCGACGTGGGATTACCGCTATATTGAGACTGCAGCTCGTCTTGGTATTGTTCGAGGAGTAGCACCGAACTACTTCGGCGGCGATCTCCAGATTACGAGACAGGATGCCGCTGTTATGGTCGCGAAGGCATTGAACCTGAAGCTGGAGACCGACCCTGACAAGGTGCTTAAAGGACTGCAGAAGTACTTCCGAGATGCTAGCAAGATCAACTACTATGCAAGACCGTCTGTTCTTGCGATTGCGAAGAAAGGGCTGCTTGCTGGTGTGCCGGTAGATCCGAATGATCCATCTCGTGGCGCGGTGTTTAATCCTGATGCGAATATGCTGCGTGGAGATGCAGCGATTCTCATGGCACGCGTGATGATCGACGCGAAGAAGCTGCCTAAGATGTGAGCAGTTGATTCGTTGGTGGAAATATAGGGTAATGGGCAGGAGGATGAGCTGACGACGCTCAGCTCTTTCCTGCATGCTGCATGCAAGAATGACACATCTTTTTGATAGAATTGCAATTCTTATTCAAATTATCCATATGCCTGAATTATTTACATCGATTGGTAACCTTTGTGAGGTGACGATCGCAGGGTTAACCGCTATACTTATGAGCGTGGATCACGGAAGCATACATAATGTATAGCAGACCGAATAGAGAGGTCATGTTATAAGCCAACAGCAGCGTACAGAAAAAAAGAAAATAATTTCAAAGCAAGCGCAACTTTTTCGAGCCTACTGCGTTTATAATCATGAAGCTGAAAAACAGTCGCCAAAATTCTTTATTGTTCCCTGTTTTTCACAAAAATATGCTTTACGCTAGACATTGTCCCATGTATAATGACTAGAGTGGCATAGATATCTCTATTATCCCGAACCATTCGTTTACAAGTTTCTGTAGCATTACCGTGTTGCAGACTTATTTTGAATACATTTCGCTCTACTCTTTGGAAGGGGGTGAACCGGCGAATGAGGGAAATGGGTTATCAGTCTTCAAAGAAAAATTCTCAACAACCGAAGGAATTTAGAGGAGGAGAAAAAAAGGTTATGAAGAAAAGATTAGCTTTGCTACTCTCCGTTGCTATGGCGTTCTCCATGTTCGCGAACGTAGCATTCGGTGCTAGCTCCGATTTGACAACAACACAAAAATACGATGCATTGGTTAAAGAAGGTATCTTCACAGGCATCGCAGGATCCAACGATCCACAATTGAACGCTACAACTACACGTGCTCAATTTGCTAAAGTATTGGCTTTGACTTTGGATCTTGCTCCAGTTAACACTGGCAACTCCTTCAAAGATCAAAACTACAGCAAACACTGGGCTAAGCCATATGTTGAAGCTCTTGTAAAAGAAAACTTGATCACTGGTTATGCTGATGGCAAGTTCCACTTCAACGACACTGTAACAGGTGAGCAAATGGCTAAAACTTTCGGTGCAGCTTTGGGTCTTGAAGAAGTTAAAGACGCAGCAGCAATCGAAGGCGTATCCAAGTGGGCTTACGGCTGGGTTCAAGCTGTTAAAGACGCTGGCTTCGACTGGTCCGAAAACGGCAAATGGAACGTTCCAGCTAAACGTGCTACTTTGGTAGAAGCTTCTTACGATGTTCGTGAGCAAACTTCTGTTCAAGTAGAGTCCGCTAAAGCAATCGACGAGAAAACAGTTGAAGTTAAATTCACTGACGGCGAAACTGAAAAAGTAACGCTTGACAAAGCTCTCGTTGAAGGTCAAGAAACTACAATTAAAGTTGAACATAAAGGTAAATCCTACGATGTTAAAGTAACCCTCAAAGCTCTTGCTGTTGAAGCAAAAGCAACAGGTGTTAAAAAAGTAGAAGCGACGTTGACTCGTGCGGTTGATACTACAAAAGCAAAAGTAGAAATCAAACGTGGTTCAAGCGCGATTACAACTAAAGAAGTGAAATTCTCCGATGACAACACAAGCATTCAAATCGAAACTGGTTCTAAAATGCTTGAGGGCGAATACACTTTGACAATTTCTGGTGCCTCCGAGAAAGCTGTATCTACAACTTTCAAGGTTGAAGCAGAAAAAGTAACGAAAATCGAATTGTTGAGTGATAAAGCTGCTGCAGACAAAACATTCGACAACTTGATGGTTGGTTACCGTGTTCTTAACCAATACGGCGATGATATGTCCAACACTGCTTCTATTAACTGGAATGCATCCAAAGGTAGCGTGTCAGCTAACAATGGACGTCTGACAATTAGCAATAGCATTAATGGTGCTACTGTTGGTAAATATGTGTTGGGTGAGACTATTGTTGTAACTGGTGTTGAAACAAACTCCACAACAACTGTAACAGCTAACCTGACTGTTAGCACTCAATCTATGCTTGATAAGATCGAGTTCAAAGGCTTGTACAATGCTGATAAGAAAGAGTTGAATACTGACTCTGACTTCTCTACTTACTATCTTCTGTTCGATGCTTACGATCAATATGGAAACAAAATGAGCAAAACAGAAGCTAGAGATGGTATGATCATCACTAGCAGCAACCCAACTATTGCTGATATCTCTGTTGTAGCAACAACTTATGGAGACCGTCCAAATGTTGTTGATAAAGTAGGACCTAACTTTGATAGCCTTGGTGTTGCTTTGAAAAACCCTGCAAATAACCAATTGAAATTTGACGGTAAAGTAACATTCCGTGCAATTACTACTGGTACTGGTAAGCAATATTCTTACGATGTAGATGTGAAGAAGGCGTCTACTGTAACGAAATTCACATTGCAAAATCCAGAAAACACAGTAGCATCTGGTGAAACAGTGAAAATTCCTTTCGCAGCATATGACCAAGAAGGAAACGAAATCACATCTCACAAAGCACTTAATGATAAAGTTACTGTATCCGTAACACAAGGAACTATTGCTTACAAAAAGGATGCTGCTACTGGCAAGTTTGTACTTGAGTACACTGCACCTACTACAACTGCAGATACTAAAGTTGCTTTGACATCTATTGTTAAAGCAAACGGCAATTCATCTCAAGTATTGTTCGATGTTAGAAAATCCAAATACCCTCAAGTTGTTAGTGGGCTTAAAGACTTCAACGCTAATGTTGGTGTGAATGGTGAAACTAAGTTGAACAATGATACAATTAAAATTCAAGACCAATATGGCCGTGAAATGTCCATGAATGATGCGATTGGTGCAGGTTACACATTGGAATTGAAAAACAACAATATTGACTATGTCGCTCACAGTGGACTTGCAATCACTGCTAAAGATGGTTCCATCACTCTTACAGGTAAAAAGAAAGGATTTGCATCCTTCGATCTTACACTTGTAAAAGACGGTGTTGCACAATCTAACTCTACTTATTCCTTCAACGTAAACGTTGTTGATAAAGCAGATATTTCTGACTATGTAGTAGAAGATATCGCAACAATTGCTGATCAATCTGTTGTTGATGCTACTTACAAAGACAAATATCAAGTTGGATTGAAAGTTTATGGTCAAAAATCAAATGGAGAAAGAGTAGTGTTGTCTCCATCTGAATACACAGTGGTATCTAACATTAATGGATTGGAATATAATTCCGCGAATAAACTGGTTGCTGAAAGTGTATCTTTCGGAGACAAAAATGAAGTTAAAGGTCTCGTAACTGTAACTATTAACGCTTCCGAAACTCCAAAAATTGTAAATAAAGAAGTTACAGTATCTAAAGCAGCTCCTAAAGCAGCTGAGATTAAAGTTGGAGATAAAGGTGGCGTAGTTACTGCAGTAGATGGCAATGTGTTTACTGTAAGCAGCATCACTAATGCTGGTCAATTGCTTCAAAACCTGAAAGTAAAAGACCAATATGGTGTAGAACTTCCTGCTACACAATATACAAGTCTTGTTACTGCTACTGTTACAAACTATGCAACTGATGTAGTAAGTGTGACTGGTAACGGTGGAGCAGCAACTGGTGTTCTGATTTCTGCTAAGCCAGAAAAGAATCTTAGCGGTCAAGAGTTCTCCATTGTCTTCACAATCAATGGTCAATCTCAAACTGTAAAAGTTGTAGTAGAATAATAATTGTATATTACAACAACAATCGATTGATGAAAGGATCTGCTCTTTGAGCAGATCCTTTTTATATTACAGAATGTGTGAGATTTATTAAATTATTTTAACTTCACTATTATCGGTCAAACGATTACCATTAGATTAAAGTATAAGAGAAGGAGCAACAATTACATGGCGGGTAAAAAGAAATGGATATCTGTATTACTATCGGTATCATTAATCTCTTCACTATGGACAGCTGTTGATGTGCCACTAGTATCAGCTCAAGCGAAGAATACAACAAATAACTCTCAGATGAATTATTCTTTACCAGTTTTGAAAAAAGTTTCGTTTAATTCAAATGCATATATTGAAGTAAATGATGCGCAATTCTACCATGTTGAAGGTGACAAGTATGTATACTTTACAGTAACTGTACATAATAATGGTAGCAGTAGCTTAAACTTGATGGATTATTGGTTTAATATTAAATCGAATACTGGTGAAAAATACTCTATTCAATTACAAGGTATATCAGAAAAGAAGGACAATCTAATTTCTCCAAAAACAAAAAAAACATTCAAAATTTACAGTAAAGTGAATCCAAAACTAAATCTATACAACTTATCTCTAAGTGTGATTAAATGGGATTTTTCACAGCCAGGATTCGAAAAAAATATCGGATCTATTCAAATTCCGAAAAATTACTCTAATGTTACACCTATAGGGAAGAATAGAACGCTTAATCTAGGCTCCAATTCCATCGTTACAACAGCTTCCGCATTACAGTTGGTTAAAACAGGCAATAACATAGAGGCGATGGTTTCGATGTATGTTCATAATACAGGAGAAAGTACAGCACAAATTGAAAATTATAAATATTACATTAAAACCAATACAAATCAATATTTTGAGTTAGAACCGGATGCAGGAGATATAAGTGTACAGCCAAACGAAAAGATTAAGGTAAACTTTTATGCGAAACTGCCAAATGATATCAAAGCAAGCCATTATCAACTATTTATTTCGGAAGAACAAGGGTCGGAAGTAAAATTAAAAATTCCAGTAGCTTCTTATGCATTGATGATTCGTGATGTAAAAAATACTGTTACTGCAGCAGGAAAGCCATATACACAAACAGTTGATAATCAACCGATTGAGATCACGACTACAGACATGCTAATCGATAGCAACTCAGAATATAACAATATAACCATTAATTTTACTATGCTCAATAAGGGGAAAAAGGCAGTTAAAATTCCTGATTTTCAGTATGAGTTATTAACAAACAACTTATCCTCATATCCCTTTGAAAAGGAGGAGACAACTGGAGAGCTACTTCCTGGAATAAAGCAGGAATTTACTCTGAAAGCGTCTATACCTTCAGACGCAAATCTTGATCAACTAAAGTTGGCGATTAGAAAAAAACCTGAAGAAAACAAGAGAAATGATTACTTATTAGCGCAGTTAAGTCTAAAAAATACAACTGAGATTTCTAAAGAACCAAAGACTACTTATATTAATAAGCAAGGAACTTATGAAATTAAAGTTGAGGATTTCGAACGAGTTCCTTGGGATACAAATGATATTGTCAATTCAACCATTACAGTGAAAAATACCGGAAGCAGCACACAGCCAATGCTTGATCTTGGCATAAGTACTTGGATGAATGGCATAAAGAATGATGAGAAAGATGTTCATATTTTAAAAGTTGAAGAAACATTAGCATTAAAGCCAGGAGAATCTGCAAAACTTGTTGTTACAACAAAAGTATCTAACCAAGCTAAATTTGACAAAATGAGAATGCAACTCACAGAGAAAATAGATGGAAAATCTAAGAATACAATTGCTAACTTTACATTGGATACACAAACCGCGGTATTGCCAACTTATGATCCATTATCAACGTCAGCTTACACATTGGACCAGCCTGGTGTAAAGGCTGAGCTTAAAGTACTGGAGACTAATACCTTTGTAGGGAACAATAATAACACTATTCAATCTTTGCTTGCGTACAAAAATATAGGCAATAGATATTCGATGTTGCCAAATGTTGTCGCATTTTATATGTCAGAAGCAGGGTTGCTAATACCGGCGAAAATTACTTTATCTGATACTCCTATTTCTCCGTCAGGAGTAAATCTGATTGCAGTTACAGCTGAAGTTCCAAGCTCAATTAAAGCAAAAGATTTGAAATTATTGGTTGGTCAAGGAATAGCAGAAGGGAAATACACACTTGGAACAGCAAAGGCCGATAGTATGGTCAACGCAGCAAAATTGGGATTGGCAGATGATCAAGATAAGTTAGCTTCCCTATTCGTGCCTTTAGAGCTAAGACCTTATACTTTTAAAATCAATTCAATAAACACGAAAACAAACAACAATGGGCAAGTTCAATTTAATTTTGAGTATAACCTATCTCAATATAATCCATTTAATGAGATATTAAATCAAAGAAAACTCGTTTTGGAAATAGAATATAATGGGAAGAAATTCGCCAAAACCTATAGCCTTGGAGAAGCTAATAATGGTTTAAATGTTGGTGAAAAAATAAAAGAGGTTATGGATATTAATGATCCTGCCATGAGTGACGTCATTTATAATGGATTTACATTTAATATTTACGAGGAAGTAAACAACGCTAAGAAGTTACTATTGACTCACTATGTCAGCAGTTTTCATGTCGAAGACTAAAAATGAAAGGTTAGAAAAATGAAGAAGAAAATTGTTAAGAAATTATCTGTAGCGTCTTTCTTTGTCGTTGTAGTGATAGGTTCATTCTACGTATCAAACAGTAGTGCCCAACCCGGTGACTCTCAAGACCCTTTGGTAACGAAGAGCTATGTCGATACACAGATCAAGAAGCTCGTGCAAGAGGAGATTGCGAAGCAGCAAGGTGGTACAGGTAGCGGAGGCAATAACTCGGGCTCAGGCAACACAGGAGGCAGCACTGGCGGTAGTGAAGGTGGGAGCTCAGCTGACACAGCTATGGAGATCGTGACGATCAAGCCAGGGCAGCAGCTTGTAGCTAAGGCGGGAGCTGAGTTCGTCATTCGAGCCGGCAAGGCAGCAATCTATAGCTCCGATGCGAATGGGGTGTCTGACCTGACAGCGGGAGCTGATCTGGCGAACGGCACAGATGCTCCGACCAACCACTTGCTGATGTTCCCTCGTGAAGGACGCGGCATTATAGCGAAAGATACGGTTAAAAACAGTGTTGTCGTTATGGTTCGCGGCGGTTATGAGATTCAGAAAACCAGTAAGTAAAATTCATGGCTCCTTTGTAAAGAATGCTTAGTCCATCACTACACTGCGTGCCTGATGTTTGAGGTTAGCTGTAACGTTACAAGCTGAAGCTGACAGTATGAACAAAGTGTGGACGCAAGATAACAATGGATAACAAAGTCAGTATTTATTGCTGTTAGGATGCTCGAATGAACGTGAGAGTATGCAACGAAAAAAGGGAAACACGACAAGTCTATTGATAAGTCAGAAGTAAGTATTGTAATGCAAAAGAAGCGGCCATATTAGGTCGCTTCTTCTTTTTGTCAGCATACACAGGATTTCCTTCGGGTGCGATTGAGCGACAGGAACATACTAAGTTCACCAGCATTTTTTATAAGGAGGAATGAAGTCATGGCGAATAATAAAAAGAAATTAGTTCCGGCGAGTAAGGATGCGCTTTATCAAATGAAATATGAGATTGCAGCAGAGTTGGGTTTACCGGTATCGCATCAGCGAGTAGGAACGGGATTTAGTGATACGGAATTTGGATCAGACTTCGGGGAGTATGCTTCAACTGCCTACTCATCTAAGGGGCATGACAGTTGGGGACATATGACTTCACGACAAACAGGATCGGTTGGCGGAGAAATTACTAAGCGTCTTATTGCCCAAGCCGAACAATCCTTTCATCGTGACACAGAATTGTAAAGAAAATGTGCAATCATTTTCCAGCATATTTTAGAATTCATTGATTGACACAGCTTGACAAATACAGTAATATGTTTTCTCGAAGGCTGGTATAACAACCTTTTCCAATAGGGAAAAGGTTCGTTTTTTGTCTAGACTTTCCATAGAGAGAGTCACATTATGGTATGGGAGGTTGAGTCCAATTGTCTATTAAAGGACGCCACTTGTTTACTTCCGAATCCGTCACTGAAGGACATCCAGATAAGATCTGTGACCAGATTTCAGATGCGGTATTGGACGCCTTTCTGGCAAATGACCCGAATGCACGGGTAGCGTGCGAGGTTTCCGTAGCAACAGGCCTAGTGCTTGTTATTGGTGAGATCAGCACCACAGCCGATTATGTTGATATTCCATCCATCGTTCGTAACACGATCAAAGAGATCGGTTATACACGTGCGAAATATGGATTCGACTATAACACTTGTGCGGTGTTAACATCTTTGAACGAACAATCACCAGATATCGCTCAAGGGGTTAATGAAGGGCTTGAAACCCGCACAGAAGAAGATATTAAGAATGAGAAGGAGAACATCGGCGCAGGTGACCAAGGTTTGATGTTTGGTTTTGCGACCAACGAGACACCTGAATTGATGCCGCTCCCGATCGCGTTATCTCACCGTATTTCTCGCCGCTTGGCAGAAGTGCGCAAAAACGGTACACTTGGCTACCTTCGTCCAGATGGCAAGACACAAGTTACCGTTGAATATCAGGATGGCAAGCCTGTTCGCATTGATACGATTGTTGTGTCGACACAGCATGCGGAAGAAGCAACACTGGAACAAATCCAAAAGGATATTCGTGAACATGTTATTGCTCCTGTTGTACCAGCAGAATGGCTGGATGAACAGACCAAATATTTCATTAACCCAACAGGCCGCTTTGTAATCGGTGGTCCTCAAGGGGATGCGGGTCTTACAGGCCGTAAGATTATCGTTGACACATATGGCGGCTATGCTCGTCATGGCGGCGGCGCTTTCTCCGGTAAGGATCCGACTAAGGTAGACCGTTCAGCAGCATACGCAGCTCGCTATGTAGCGAAGAACATCGTTGCAGCTGGCTTGGCAGACAAGTGCGAAATCCAATTGGCTTATGCCATTGGTGTAGCAAGCCCGGTATCCATCAACGTGGATACGTATGGTACAGGCAAAGTCGCAGAAGAGAAGCTCGTGGAGCTGATCAAAGAGAACTTTGACCTTCGCCCAGCAGGCATCATCAAGATGCTGGATCTTCGTCGCCCAATCTACAAGCAGACAGCAGCTTACGGACACTTTGGCCGTACAGATGTAGAGCTTCCTTGGGAGAATGTGGACAAGGCAGATGCCCTTCGTACACAAGCAGGTCTATAATTAAAGCGAAGCTATTATATAGGTGTCATTTACAACCCCTGTTTCCATCACGGAGCAGGGGTTTATCATTTGAATAGAGATAAGCAGACTACTAAATTCCCTCCAGGGACGTATTATCTCAAAGAGTAAAACCCTGCATATTGTGATTCATGTAAATTCAAGGAAAAGGAAAAACAGGTTTTCTATAAAAAAATAGGCTTATCCATCCGACAAATAAGAGTAAGTGTGTCTTAGAACGGAAGGGTGAATACAGATGAGATTCAAACAAGGAATAGCAGCATCCGTCGCCGCTCTGCTTATGATTCAGGGAGCTTGGACGGTGCCTGTGCTTGCCAAGGAATCTACAACAAGCATAGAATCGATAGCCACAACAAAGGATACAATTAAGGGTGCAGTTACCACTAGTGCAGCAGATACATCTGCTCCAGTACTGGAATCTATTTTTATGGCAAAAACCAATATGGTGGAGCTGCGTTATAACGAGCAGTTGGATCCGTCCAGCATTCCATCCAAGGATGACTTCAAGATAATTGTTAATAATGAGGAGCGTCCTTTAGTAGCAGCAGTAGTCGTAGGCAAGAATGTTCAGGTCTATCTTGAAAGCGGCGTTGCCATTGGCCAAGTGATAAAAGTGACGTATTATCCAGGAAGCAAGCCGATTAAGGACTTAAGCGGCAATCGCGCACCTGCGTTCTCTAACCGCGATGTATCGAATACGGTTGAAGACTTTATGAATAAAATTACAAGCTCATCGGTTACTGGAAAAGTCATTCAGATGACCTTCAGCGATGAAATGCTTCCAATGGACAATCGCGGCGTATCCCAGTTTACCGTTACGGTGGATGGCAATACTGCGCGCTTGAAAGAAGCGCTGGTCTCTGGCTTTAATATCGTGATCAACTTAGAGCAAGAGGTTACGGACGGACAAGTCATCAAAGTCCAATATAAGCCGGGCTCTTATCCGATTAGAGATCGGAACAATGCGCCCATTATAGGTTTTGGTCCTGTGTTTGTTCGTAATAGCGTGGATACGAAGCCTCCGATATTGGAGTCATCACGAGTAGGTGGTACAAAGCTAACCTTGTTCTACAACGAGGGCTTAAATGAGCACGAACTCTTTTTGCCGATGAAAAGTCACTATTCTGTACTCGTAAATGAAAAGGCAGTGTTCGTAAACAAAGTTGAAGTAAAAAGCAACATGGTGATTCTCACCTTAGCATCAAGCGTATCCAACTTAGCGGATAGGGTCACGGTATCCTATGTGCCTGGTCCTAAGCGAATTGTTGACTTGAACGGTAATCCAGCTGCAGGGTTTAGTCTTGTTGACGCAGGTGTTGTCAAGGATTCAGATCTGCCTTATGTAGACAAGGCTACATATAGAGACAATATCATAACATTAGATATGTCGAGATCAATGGATTACGGCTCTGTGCCGTCGAAAAACTATTTTAACGTTAAAGCAAATAACAGAACGCAAGCGATCTCCAATGTCCAAGTGAACAATACACAGGTTATCATCACACTGACTCAGAATATGGACTGGAACCAGACGGTAGTGATCTCCTATAGCGCCCCAGGATCAAAGGGGTTAATGGACACGACGGGGAACAAAGTCAAGAGTTTCTCCAATCAAAAGGTAGAGTATAGCAGCAGCTCAGGATCAGGTAGTGGCTCGTCATCTGGGGCCGTCTTGGATTATGTCCACGATGCGGATTGGCAAGACTTTCTGCAAGATGTACTGTTGGTCGACACGGTTGTTGCAAGCAAGCTAACCGATCGTTCGATTAGCGGACAATATGTGAACCGATACAACATCAATAGCGACGATTGGACTAAGGTTCTGGATTATGCAACAAAGGAATCTTCGGAAGTGGTGGCATTAGATCTGAGTGCTGATGAGAAAGCGGCCATGGTAGCCATCAACTTGAAGACGCTGGAGGACATGGTTCGTAAAAATGGAGATCTAAAAGTAGGCGTGCGCTACGGGGACTGGCTGTATTCCATTAAGCTGAACGATATTCCGTTCAACGATATTCGTCGTCAACTGCTCAGCGCAAGCAACAGCACAACGCTGTTATTCCAGATCGAGCGGCAGTCCTCGCGTGATGCATCTGGGCTGATGAATGGCATCCGCATGGTGAATGGTACCACGCTGGTAGAGCCCGTTATGTTCAACCTGACAGCTTATGCAGGCTCAGGCAAAGAAACAACCGTTACAGCGAAGACGCATATCAGCTATCAGACGGGACGTTCCATCTCAGGCAGCGACATTGCGGTCGTGCGTCAGAATCCAACGATTAATAGCAAGATTGCTTATGTTCCCACTCATGTAAAAAGTCAAAGCGGCTCACAGGTAGTGAACAGCGTGTTGACAGGCAGCAGTGCGATTGCGCTTGCCCGCAGCAGCCAGTATTTTACCGATATTAGCGGTCACTGGGGAATGAATGATATTCAAGCGTTATCCGGACGATTTATCGCCGATGCGCTGACAGGCTCTAGATTCGAGCCTAACAAGTCTATTACACGCGCAGACTTTGCTGTGCTGATTGCCAAAGGAATTGGCTTAGACGGCGATCTAGACGCCTCTAAGCGCTTTAAGGACGTATCCGCCAGCTCCACAGCGGCTCCATATATCGGAGCGGCAGTGAAGGCAGGCATTATTTCTGGCCACGCGGACGGAACGTTCAAGCCGAACAGCTTGATTACTCGAGAGCAAATTGCGCTGATGATGAATCGAACGCTTATTCATACCGGCAATAATATTCAGCTATCTCGTCCAGTCAGCCAATGGATGGCTAGCTTCACCGACCGCAATAAGATCAGCACCTCTTCCCAAGATGCTGTGGCGAAGTCGATGGAAGCTGGCATCATCCAGGGCCTTACGAACAACACCTTCGGGCCTCGACAGAATGCGACGCGAGCGCAAGCCGTAGTCATGGTCAAGCGTTTGCTTGAGTATGTGGAGTACATGTAGCTTCGAAGAAATAAAAGATTAGAATGACAGATAAACAAAGTGGTCGACAGAGCTGCTCTTGAGGATTCGCGCTTGCATAAGTGACGAGCCTGAGGTATGCACTGTCGGCCTTTTTACATTGCACTCATAGAAAAGAACGTAATCGCAGTGCAGTTGAACGGTGTTGAGAACCTCCATTTATAGGTGTGCCACGAGGAATCTTGAAAATGGAAAATAAAAAAGGATCTGCAAATAATTGAAGCCATTATCTTTTTACAGAATATTAGGAAAATCCCCGAAATAACGCGTACTTATTGTCGATTCCATAAATATACCAATATTTTCTATGGTATTTTTCCCTCGATCTACTAAACTATGGCTTCACAATATTCGTAAAAAGATATATTCTGGTTAATGTCCTCTAATGATCATCGCAGAGCGCATGTGAATAGAAGGTTTACAGGGTCAGTCTTAAAAGAATGACCACCATCTAGGAACGTCTCTTTGCTAATAAAATTTAAAATTTTAAATGTTTATGAAAGAACATTCAGCTCGATGCAAAGCTATTGTTTACGATGGTAGAGTCCTCGCCTATTGCCGCTTTCGTGCTCTAGCAACGCTTCTCTTCACGATAAAAAGTCTAAATCTCCATGAATTGTATTGGTATAAAGCGAAACTTTTCCCTATTAAAAAGAGTCTATACACATAGTGAATCTATCAGTCTATTATGTTTATGCGTTCATATGCATATGTGAGTCAGAGAGGGGACAGGGGGAATCTTGCTGTCCTGATGTTGTTTTCATTATGGAATTGTTGCTGCCTGACCAATAGGAGCAAACATCATGGGGAGTGAAGCAGAGGAAATGAAACAAATGAAATCATCAAGTGGATCCAAACGTGCTGCAGCAAAGCGGTCCAAGTGGCTGATCATGCTGTTGACGGGGACGATGCTCATGTCTCCTTTCTTTGGAATGGGACATGTTGTACATGCCGATGGCAAGCTTCTGTCAGCATCTGAGACTCGTGCAGCTACGGGCTTAGTCAAAGTAGGGGAAGAGATCATTACTTCTGGAGCCAAGCTCTTGAAGTATCAATATACGACAACGCGCAGCGGCAAGCAGGTCAAGGCCAATCTAAACATGGTTCAGGCTGATCTGCAAAATCCATACTTGAAGCTTGATACGATGACGGGGACTGGCGGCAAGCTAAATGCGCGTCAATCGGTTGGCGGCATGGCGAAAGAAACGGGTGCAGTGGCAGCCGTGAACGGGGACTATTTTGCAATGGATAAAGAAGGTGCGCCGCTCGGTCCGGAGATTTCCGGGGGAACGGTCATCTCCAGCCCTTCAGCCTTGAAGGGCATGTACGCATTTGGTGTAACCAAATCAAATCAGCCGGTTATTGATGAGTACCGTTTTCAAGGCAAGGTGACTTCCGAAGATGGGTCGAGCTTCGAACTGGCAGGAATCAATCAATCGGCTTATATGACAGAGCCAGACAAGCAATACAGTCATGTGAATGCGATGTATATTTATACCAGTTCATGGAAGAATCAAGATCGTCCTATCAACAGCTCGACGACGCCAACTGAGGTGCTTGTGCGCAATGGCGTGGTCGAGGAGTTTTCCGATAAGGCATCGATTAAGGCGTCTGCCCCAGAGGAGGGATATATCCTCCGCGGCCATGGAACTGCTGCTTCATACATGCGTGAGCATATGCAGGTGGGAATGCAAGTCAGCACAGATTATCGACTGGTGTCCCAAACATCGGGGAAACTGGTCGATCCAGACAGCTTCCAAATGATGATTGGCGGCCATACACTGCTCGTGGAGAATGGCAAAGCCTCAGGCTTTACACGGGATACAAACTCGATCAGTGGCAGCAGTGCCCGTGCGCGTACAGCCGTTGGCTATTCGAAGGACGGACGCTATGCCTACATCATCACCGTGGAGAAAAATGATTACAGTGCAGGCTTGACGCTGAAGGAGATGCAGCAGGCGCTTGTCCAGGCAGGCGTATGGAAGGCAGTCAACCTCGATGGCGGCGGTTCTACAACGATGGTGCATCGTCCGCTTGCCGAGACGAGTAATGTACTATCGTTTAACACGGAGTACGGAACGACACAGCGTCAAGTCGTCAATGGGCTTGGTGTGTATACTACGGCTCCGCAGGGTGCCGTAAAAGGCATGGTGCTATCCGGAAGCACCAAGCTGTATATTGGGCAGCAAGCGACCTATTCAACGAAGGCGTATGACGAGTACTACAACCCTGTAGACGCTGGAAACGTGAATATGAGCTGGAGCGCATCCAATGATGTATTAGCATGGAATGGCAGCAGCTTTGTTGCGAAGCGTGCAGGCTCCTCCCAAGTTATAGGCAAGTCGGGCAGTGCGACAGCAAAGAAAGAAGTCGAGGTAATCGGCGCTAGCCAGATCGATCAACTCTATATGAATGCAAGCTCGGCTCCCCTGACAGCAGGAGCAAGCGTGAAGCTCCAAGTGAAGGTGAAGCTGAAGGATGGATCAGTAGGCACATTGCCGAATGAATCGGTCAAATGGGAGCTGAAAGGGTTCGAGGGCAGTGTGAAGGATGGCACCTTGACCGTAAATTCCGTACCTGCTGGTGCATCGATTGGCTATGCCTTTGCAAGCTATGATGGCCTTCGTACGATGATCCCGCTTACCGTGAGTTCAGAACAGCTTGTTGAGGACTTCAACGGCACGGGCACAACGGTAGGATTTACTTCGTTGCCGAAGGATGTAACCAAGGGTCAAGCAGCCATTGTCGGCAATTATGACGGCAAGACGGCTCAGGACAAAGTTGTGAAGCTGAACTATGATATGACGGCCGGCAGCGACAACAAATTCGCCTATGCGCTGTTCAACAACGGCAAAGGCATTCCAATGGGCGGACTTCCAACCTCAGTGAAGCTGGATATTTATGGAGACAACAGCTTGAACTGGCTGAGAGCGGAGTTTATTGACGCAAATGGGAAGTCGCATGTCACCGATGTTGCCAAATATATCGATTGGTCAGGCTGGAAGACGCTTGAGATGGATACTTCCTCTCTTGGAGCGACAGGTTCGTTATCCTTGAAGCGCCTCTATGTGGTCAACCTTAAGGATGGCCAGGATGAGCGTGCAGCCAAAGGAGAAGTAGCCTTTGACCGCATTCGTGCTACGATGCCTGCGGGCGGAGCCGCGAATTTGCCGAAGGCGGATATGAAGCTTACGGTCAACAGCCGTGCTGCGGTCGTAAATGGAAAAGAGAAGCGCCTTGATGTTGCTCCAATTGTGCTGAATGGCTCGACTTACGTTCCCGTTCGAGTAATATTGGATGCCTTTGGCGGCGAGACAGCTTGGAATGGTCAGCAGAAAAAAGTAACCGTACTTCGCGGGGACCGATACTTGGAATTAACAGTGAACGCGAAGGAATATCTCAATAATGGGAAACGAGTCGCATCTGATGTGGCGCCGATCATCCGTTCGAATAGGACGTTGGTCCCACTTCGTTTGGTTTCCGAACAAATTGGACTAATTGTAAATTGGGATCAAAAGACGAAGTCCATAACAATCCGTTGATGTGGTATGATAAAGGGTAAAGAGTAAATTGTAAATTGTATCATCCTTTACGTACAAGGAGACGGACCATTCGTGGAGAATCAGCTTGTTGTCATTGATCGCGTGATTAAGAATGCGATCGAAGTGATGGAAGACAGCAAATATCAAATATTTGAGATCCTGGATTCCTCTCGCAATGAAGCGGCTACACTGCAGTATCAGATGCAGGAGCTTCATAAGGAGATGGAACAGATCATTGATAAGGTGGACGAGCTGGAGCGCAAGTTCCGATTGGCTCGTCTGCGTTTGACGGAAGTAAGCCGCGACTTCAACAAGTATTCCGAAGAAGACAGCAAACAGGCTTACGAGCGGGCGACACATATTCAAGTGGAGCTCATGATCTACCGGGAAAAGGAAAGTCATATGCGCTCTAGGCGCGATGATTTGCAGAAGCGCTTGAAGCATGTGGAGTTGTCGATCGAACGTGCCGAGACCATTGGTTCTCAGATGAATGTAGCGCTTGAATATTTGTCTGGGGACCTGTCTCAGGTCACACGCATTATAGAGTCTGCCAAGAATCGGCAGATGATTGGGCTCAAGATTATATTGGCGCAGGAAGAAGAACGCAAGCGCATTGCCAGAGAGATTCATGACGGCCCTGCCCAGTCGCTTGCGAATGTAGTGCTTCGAACAGAAATCATCGAACGCATGATGGCGAAGCAGGAATATGGAATGGTGCAGCATGAAGTCGTCGACTTGAAGTCGCAGGTAAGAACAGGACTTGAAGAGATTCGCAAAACCATCTTCAACCTTCGTCCGATGGCGCTTGACGATCTGGGGCTCATTCCAACTTTGCGCAAGTTTGTACAAGACTTTGAAGATAAGTTCAAGATCCGCTCGTCCTTGGAGATCAAGGGCATGGAACGAAGATTGCGGTCTGCGATGGAGACTGCCGTGTTCCGCTTGGTTCAAGAAGCATTTACGAATTCTGCGAAGCATGCGAATCCGACTTATGTGGCTTGCAGGCTTACATATGATCAAGACGAGATTCGTCTTGTTATTGAAGATAATGGTACTGGCTTCAATGTGAATTCACTTGAGCTAAAGGCGAAGGAACAGTCGCACTTTGGCTTGCTCGGCATGCGAGAGCGGGTTGATTTGCTTGAAGGCCAGATGGAGATCCACTCCAACGAGAATGAGGGTACACAAATTGTGATTCTTATTCCGACGAACGTGGACAGGAGAGAGGTGTTAACAGATGGAGAATCGTAAGACGGAGAAGAAGATCAGAGTGCTCCTAGCTGACGATCATCAGCTCTTTCGCGAGGGCTTAAAGCGTATATTGAATATGGAAGATGATCTGGAAGTTATCGGTGAATGCGGCGATGGCATACAGGTTCTGGAGTTCTGCAATTATGATGTCCCGGATGTTGTTCTGATGGACATTAATATGCCTGTTGAGAATGGCGTTATCGCTACAGAACGGATGAGAGATATCTTTCCAGATGTCAAAGTCCTCATTCTGTCCATTCATGATGATGAGAGCTACGTATTCGAGACTCTTCGCAAAGGGGCCTCTGGTTACTTGTTGAAAGATATGGAAGCGGAATCTTTGATCAATGCGATCCGTTCCGTTGTAGGCGGATACGCTTATATTCATCCAAAGGTGACAGGCAAGCTCATCACACAGCTGCGCCGTATGACCATCCTTGATGATAGAGGCACGATGGAGGAGCAATACGCAAGAGAGCAGTCTGGTGTTCGTCTGAATCCGACAGAAAGCCCGCTTACACGCCGCGAGGCTGAGGTGCTGCGCTTGATGGCCGAAGGGAAAAGCAACAAGATGATCGGCGAGTTTCTGTTTATCAGCGAGAAGACGGTGAAGAACCATGTCAGCAGCATCTTGCAGAAGATGGAAGTAGACGATCGTACCCAAGCCGTTATTAATTCGATCAAAAATGGATGGGTCACGCTGTAAGAAAAAAAGTTGAAATTTGACGACGCTTGTCCGTCACCGTAGCACATATTGCGGCATACACTTGGTAATAAGGAGGTGGGCCGCATGATCACAACGCTATTATGGATTGTGGGATGCTATGGGTTGGCGGTGGCGGCTGTTCATCTCATGCATCTGCTGCGAAGGACGTTATACAAGGATCAGCCTACGCCTTGGATGCATGTCGTGCTGGTCACGCACAATGATGAACGGCATATGGAATGGGTGATACGCGCCTATTGTTGGTTTGCCTGGCTGAAGGGGAGAAGGCTGCAGTTTACGATTGTGGATCGTCATTCTCGTGATGCAACCCTTCCAATCGTCATGCGAATGGCATCTGGATATGATGTGAATTGCAAGGTGCTGGACACGCATAGTGTGAAGGAGCAAGAGCAGGCTGTGATTGAGCTGCAGGAAGCCAAGCAGGCTGAGGAAACCGTCCTTGTGCTGCACTTGAGTGCACGGGATGATTGGCGCCGCATCCCCTATGTGGTGGGCGGCGCGATGTAAACGTCGCTGGCGGCGCTTTCGGCGCCGCAGGCATCGGTAACCGCGTATGCAGTTACTTAAGCGCTGTCTCTTTAACGCTGGAAGCTCTTATTTATGCAATCCCCATAAACGAAATATAGACATGAACATGTGAAGCACACATTTCGGGCTGCAACCTGAAGGTGTGTTTTTTTGTTTGTCTATATGTAAGGAAGGCTGTGTAAAAATATGAAAGTGTGGCTGTATGCCATCAGGCTGAATACCGGATGGGTCATGAACATCTCCTTGGCGCGAGAGTTGGATGCTCAATATTGGAAAGCGATTACATCTAATACGACGGCGGATTCACCGCACGATAGATGCCATCATGAGTTGCAAAGAAGGAATACTCACCGAAGGTGGCTAAGGCAAGCGTGGTTTGAGACGAAGGTAGGCTTCCAAGTAGGAATGGCTGTTGTTCGTTTGTTTGAAAAAGAATCTTCTGCTTTGCCGCTTGATCACTGGCAGGAAGAGGAGTGGGAACAAGCGATACTAGCGTGGATTCGTAAGGCTCAGCTGATGTTAGGACAGCAAGGCCATCGGTCAAGGAAACGAGTGGATATAGACCATGCGGCTATCCGCGTGTCAAGTAAGACAGAGCTCGACCTATTGGAAGCGGGTACTTGTTCAGATACTTTTGGACATCAATTCAAGAAGCGCAGCTGCAAGATTGCGATGTTCGACTGGCAAGAGGGAGCCAGTGGCGCCGTGCAGAGAGAGAACTCGTCCGAATGGCCTTCGAGTGAGCTTGATTGGGAGTGCAGCAGGCTTAGCCAACAGCTGTGTGGAAGGGCGCTATTCGAGAGCGAGCTCTTGTCCATGTTAAGCGGGAAGGGGGCAGCATGGTCAAAAGGCCAGCTGCATGCTGTCATTCAATGGGGGCTGTTAAATGGCAGCTTAACGGTTCACAGCGGCGTGACATGGCCGTTGCTCGAAGAAGGACAGGGATCAATGCGAAGGAATGCAGGGGATATACAAGCGCATGCCGATAGCGCTGGAAAGGATAAAGGGCAGATCCCAAGTGGAGCAGGGCGTAGAAGAGATATACACAGGCAAGGTTCATTTAAAAGGTCTTTTATACTTGTTCTTAGACAATGGGGGTTATCTCTGTTTGGCAGAGCTAGTTCGCTTACCTCCTTATGTAGATTAGTAACAAGTGGGGTGCTGCGATGGAGCCGCATGCTATGGAGGAGGGAGAAGCAGCAGCTTCCCTATTGCTTGCGATGTGGTGCGCTAGGGGATGAGCTTCAAGTGTCGGCTTGTGAGAGCTGTGGATCAAGCCGCTGCTATACGTGCATGGCATGCTTGCAGCTTGCCAGAAGCCGCTCATGCGCTCTGTTGGTAAGCAGCACCTGGGGAGAAAGGCGTCATCAAGGATTGAACGATGTGAGACATCGGCAAGTGTACCACTGGGACGATGTTAATAGCCTTTTCATATATGAGCTGGATACGCTCGATCTGGCTCAGCATCAGAAGGCAAGCGGATCGCCTGCTGAGAGCAGCGTGGAAGTTGAGGCGTTGCTTGAGCCTTATCATCTCGCGCCTGCCCAGTGGGACGCAAGCCGCGGTGCGCTGCAGTATTTGTCTTCAAGGCTCAGCAAGGAGCATTCAGATCAGGGGCAATTCTTGTTGTGGGCGGTGACAGGAGCGGGAAAGACAGAGATGATGTTTCCCATGACGGCGTTCATGCTCGCAAATAAGAAAAAGGTATGCATTGCTACACCGCGCAAGGATGTTGTGCTTGAGCTCATGCCGAGAATCAAGAAGGCATTTCCTGAGGCGAAGGTTGTCACCTTGTATGGGGGAAGCGAGGAACGTTTTGAGAGCGGGGAGATCACGCTCACCACAACGCATCAGCTGCTTCGCTTCCGCGATGCCTTTGATTTGATGGTTGTGGACGAGCTCGATGCGTTCCCGTACCACAACAATCCGATGCTCGAACGTGCCGCCAAGCTCGCCTGCAAGGGCGGGGGCACGTTCGTGTATTTGTCGGCCACGCCGCCAAGCGCGCTTGCGCGTGCAGCAAGGCGCGGCCAGCTCGCACAGGCCACCGTGCCTGTGCGCTATCATCGGCATCCGCTACCCGTGCCGAAGCGGCTGCCGATGCCTCCGGTCGCCCGCATGATTGCGAGCGGGCGACTGCCTTCACGCGTGGTAGGTGCCCTGCACCACGCGGTTTTGCGGGGCGCGCAGCTGTTCATCTTCGTTGCGCGCATCCGCCATATTGATGGCGCAGTGGCGCTGCTGCGGAAGAGCTTCCCGCAGCAGGCCATCGCAGGCACGTCCGCCGCCGACGCAAAGCGGGCGGAGAAGGTGCTGGCATTTCGCAGTGGCGAGATTCGCATCCTCGTGACGACAACGATTCTTGAACGCGGAGTAACCGTTCCGAAGAGCGATGTATTCATCTGGGATGCAGATAACAAGCTGTTCGATGAAGCGTCGCTTGTTCAGATGGCGGGCCGGGCTGGACGTTCCAAGGATGATCCAAATGGCAGCGTGTATTTTGGTTCCTCGCAGTGGACCAGATCCCAAAGCGCGGCCACGCGTCAGATTCGTAGAATGAATCGTCTAGCCAAGCGTGGAGGCTACTTGCTCGCGAAGTAGGAGAGGATACCCTCGCATTTTAGGAAGAGCGAATATGCTCTGCTCTACGTTGCGGCATAGGGTTGAATAACCCGACGGATACATAAAATTTAATTGGTTGTCGTCTTGCCGCAGATGGTTCATAATGAGAAGCGGGCAATGGCGATACAGGAATTGGAAAGGGGATTGACTATGCAGATGCAGTCTAGCTGGTATGAACGTATTGCTGCGCCACGGTCGAGCACATGCCTTGCCTGCAGCCGAACCATCCCCTATTATGGGGACCTTGAGGAACTGAAGGCAGAGCAATGGCGGCGTTCGTTATGCCCGAGCTGTGTGGAGCGCATTCCGTTTATTGAGGAAGTCGGGTGCTCCAGCTGCGGTCGTCACATCCGATGCGAGGACTGTCAGCGTCAGCCCTTGCAGCAGTACGGTCTTGCCTATAATCGAAGTGTTGTCCAGTATCAAGAGCATATGAAGGAATGGCTCGCGTTGTGCAAGTTCAAAGGCAATCAATCCATTGCCTTCGTAATGGCAGGAATGATGATAGAGCAATATATGCCATTGTCACTGACTGCCAAGGTGAACAAGCCTACACGTTCATCTAGTGATTGGTGGAGCATGTTGAAGGAATGGTGGAATCCGGAGTCCATCATTGAGTATCCGGATCTCGTCACCTACGTGCCATCTTCCTTGGAACGATTAGAGGAGAGAGGGTTCAACCAGGCAGAGCTGCTGGCAGGAACACTGGCGAAGGCTTGGGGCCGCCCATTATTAAACTGCCTTGATCGCACTAGAGATACAGGCAAGCAAAGCCAACAAAGCCGGGCTGGAAGAGAGCAAAGCCTAGAAGGCACCTTTACATGGAATCAGGCAGCATTTCAGGGCATTCGCTTCTACATGGCTCGGCAGCTGAAGCCCTATCTTCATATTTTGCTTGTTGATGATGTATACACAACGGGAAGCACGATTCGCGCCTGTGCACGCGCATTGCAGGATGGACTCCGCGAGCTTCACATTCAGGGAATGGTGAGCAGCTATACTTGGGCTAGAGCCTAGAAATAGGGCGAGGTTATCCATTCTCTGCTTCTAACGCTTCAGATGTATCCCTCTTAAGAATAGGTAGAATGACCCCTTCTACGCTTTATAGCAGCACTCCTTAAGAAAATCACTCGTAATCTGAATCGCGATACGCTATGATAAGGCTATTAGTACAATGCATGGAGGTGTGCTGGATGGATCTAGCCAACTGCTTACGATGCGGAAGGTTATTTGCTAAGGCATTTCGAGATATTTGTCCAGCCTGCATCAAGGAGATTGAGCAGGAATATACGAGATGTACGGATTATTTACGACACAACCGTCATGTCACGATGCATGAATTAAGCGAGGCGACAGACGTCAGTGTCCGTCAGATCACGAGCTTCATTCGTGAAGGACGTATCTCAATTGCGAGCCACGAGAATATAAGCTACAAATGCGAGGCCTGTGATACGAACATTCGAGAAGGGCATCTATGCGAGAACTGCCGAAGACGCTTGCAAAGCGATCTGAAAAACAGTGAGAGGGTGTCGCGTTCAACAGACGAGTCACAGCAGGGTTCTGTTACATATCGAATTACGGAATAATTGGCGAATTGAAGTGTGGGTGCTCTGATATAATACCGCGCCCACTATCAATGCCGGAGGCACGGTCGTTTTAGTGGTCGATATCTCAATGTACGCACAATAGTGTGTTATCGTAAGATAAGCGTGTCAAGGATAGAACAACAGTCGATAGTTGCTGAGTCGATATCCTTAGTAGTGGAAAAGTATAAATAGCAGCTTCTCGATGTACACGAAGTAATCGCCGTTCGCGCTTTTCCTTTTTAACATGCTGGCGTTAGGCTTCTTCGGTATTACGGTATCGGCGTGGAAATAATTGTGAAAGATTCTCTCTTTTTCAAAGAGAAAACTAAATAATCCTGTAGGCTTGGCCGATAATCTTAGTAAAGGTTATCGGTTTTTTTGTGCAAGAAGAGGGATATTAGAAGGAAGGGCTCTTCTAATAGCGGAACGAGGTGAAATGCAATGAAGATAAATGAAACACAACGACTGAGCGCAGTCTCGCAATATCAGACACAGCAGTCCATGCAGCGCACGGGAAAGGCACCGATGAAGAAGGATGAGGTCAGCATCTCAGCTGAAGCGAAGGAGATGTTGAATGCACAGCAATCTCAAGATCCAGCCCGCACAGAGCGAATCCAGGCTTTGAAGCATGCTGTATCTACAGGCACATACAAGGTGGAAGCCGACAAGATTGCAGAGAAGCTGATGCCTTATTTCCGTCCAAAAGCATAGCGCTAAGCAGACAGCAAGCAATTCGGATACGATGAACCGCAACGATGCCAAGTAAAGAAGGTGAGAAGATGAGTGTGCAGCCAATCATTGCTGCTTTGCATCAACTGGAGCAGTGCTATGAGCAGATGATGGAACAAGGCAATCGCAAGACGCAAATCATCATAAAAAATGATATTAATGAGCTCATGAAGATTATGATTGCGGAGAAAGGAATCATGCGTAAAGTTCAGGAGGCTGAAGATGCTCTATCCGAGCAGTCGCTTGCTTATATTCGCGGCAAAGGGATTAAGTCTCAGCTTAAGCTTACGGTTAGTGAGCTCTTGAAGTTAGTATTTAATGCAGAAGAGAAGCTAGCTTTGAAGGAATCACAGGAACGTTTGAACGACCTGCTGCATCGCATGAAGCAATTGAACGATCACAATCAGCTGTTATTGGAGCAATCCTTGCAGTTTGCCAACTATCAACTGGACCTATTGGTTGAGCACCCTGAGGACAACGCCTTCTACAAACGGCCGGATCAGCAGCGCGGCTCATACTATCCTGTAGGCAAGCTGGATGCGAGAGGCTGATTAACGAAATCACAGAGCGAAACATTAAGATAGAAGAAGATAGATTGCTGCACAATTCGATTTGCAGCTAACAGAAAAGGATGGGACAAGATGAGGTCTACCTTTCATGGATTAGAAACGAGCAGAAGGGCTCTATTTGTTCAGAATACAATGATGCAGACGCTTGGGCATAACATTGCCAATGCGTCAACCGAAGGCTACACACGTCAGCGTGTGCGCGCATCTGCAACCAATCCGCTGGAGATGCCAGGCATGTACACCTCTACTGCGCCGGGCCAGCTTGGAACAGGCGTCCAATATGACAGCATCACCCGCATTAGAGATTCATTTTTGGATATGCAATTCCGTCGCGAGAATCAAAGCTTAGGTTCATGGAGCATTCTCGACAACTCGATTCGTTCAATTGAGAGCTTCTTGAATGAGCCTTCCGAGAATGGCTTGGCTAGCGTAATGGATAAGTTCTGGGATTCCTGGGAAGTGCTTAATCGGGATCCGTCCCTGCTCAGCGCCCGCGTCGAAGTTATCGGTGCTGCTACCAACATGGCGGATATGATGAAGCACGTGGGACAATCCTTAACGAAGCTTGAAGACGATATTAACAATAACATTAATGTGAAGGTTAGCGAGGCCAATGATATTCTGAACAACATTGCCAATCTAACCGATATGATCAAGAAAGTGGAGGGCACGGGCGATAACGCGAATGATTTCCGCGATCAGCGAGATCTACTTATTGATCAGCTCTCTACCATTGTCGACATTCAGGTCGTAGAAGGCTTTAATGGAGAGATTACCATTAATGCTGCAGGTGGTCCTGTGCTGGATGATGCAGGGGTCACCCCGATTACGAATGCGACTGTGGATGCAGCAACGGCAGGCCAGTTTCATGGATACGCCATGTCCTTGGATCAAGTCACGAAGATGCGCGATCAGATGAATGCGATGCTTGATACTATGATCAACGGTGAAGTGGAAGTCGAGCTGCCAGCAGGTTATATCGCCTCTCAAGATTTGGTGCTTCCAAACGGGCAAGGAACCATTCCAGCGGGGACAACGCTGGCGAGCCCAACGAAGATCACCGTTAATGGACTTAATGGTTTGCATCAGCTGGGCTATACCTTGTCAGATCCATCGCAAACGGGTATTCCATTCTTTACAACTATGGATGGAACAACCAGCTTCACCCTTGATAACATTCAAGTCAATCCGGATATTGTGGCGGATACGAATATGATTGCAGCATCAGGACGATATGAGATTGTGAGCGGTACCAACACCACGGTAAAAGGCAACAGCGTAATCGCACATGCGCTTGCAACGCTGCGAGACACATCGTTCTCCTTCCCTTCTAATCTCACCTCGTTATCAACAGGTAAGATTGATGATTATTATCGAGCGCTGGTCGGGGAGCTTGGAACTGCGTCGGCCAATACCAACCGTAACGTTATGATTCAGACGGATATGGTGGACAATGTGATGATGAGAAGACAATCAGTCAGCGGAGTGTCTTTGGATGAAGAAATGGCCGATATGATTCGATTCCAGCATGCCTATAATGCAGCGGCTCGGAACATGACAACGGTAGATGAGATGCTTGATCGGGTTATTAATCAAATGGGCCTCGTGGGCAGATAACGTTTTGGAAGAAGGTGAGCTATCATGCGTGTAACAGGAATGATGCAGAATACGCAGCTGCTTAAAAATATGAGATATTTGAACACCAATCTAACGGATGGACAGAATAAGCTTGCGTCGGGACAGAAGATCCACCGTCCTGGGGACAGTCCTGTTGGCATCGGATATCAGATGCGCTACGATACGGAACTCAGTCGCAATGAGGAGTACGTGCAGAATGCATCCATGGGCACAGGGATGCTTCGCACCATGGATTCCTTGATGCAGCAAGCCAATGATGTGCTGAAGCGTGCTAGGACGCTTGCTCAGCAAGCCTCAACAGGGACAACTCCTGATGACGCAAGAAAGGCGATTGCGGCCGAGATGGAGCAATTGAAGGAGCAGTTGGTTATGATCGGCAATAGCACCTACAACGGACGATATTTGTTTAATGGGCAGAAGACGGATCAGCCCCCTTATACTGCTGCTACTGCAGCTAGCGATACAACGGATACGGGCGTGTATACACTTAATGTAAGTCCAGCAGTGTCTGTACCGGTAAGTATAACAGGGGAAATGATCTTTGGAACAGCAGGATCCGGCGATAATGTATTTAAGGTCATGGATGATATCTTGGACGGTCTTCAGACCAATAATATAGATAAGATTGCAGCCGGAATGAAGGGCATTGACGATTCTTCTGATCGTATATCTACCCAATGGGCTGAGATCGGTGCCCGAATGAATCGTTTCGAACTAATGGAAAATCGTCTTGCAGATGATAAGGTGAACATCAAAGAGCAGCGAGCTGAAGTGGCGGATGTGGACATGGCAGATGCTATTATTCAATTGAAACAGCAAGAGAACGTACTGCAAGCCGCATTGTCTACAGGTGCACGGATTATGCAAGTGTCATTGATTGATTTTATTCGCTAGTTATAACGCTAATTGTCTATACCCGTATTAAGTAGATCGGAGTGAGTCTAAATGATAGGCTCACTTCATTAATAAACGCTATTTTAGTTATAGCAGGTGATACCTATGATGATTGGGAGTATTCTACAACAAATGCGTCAAGCACCGACTTTTCAATATGAACCTGCAGAATTAGACATTAAGTGGCAGCCGGCCGAGATGGATGCAGATTGGGATGCCATATGGGAAGAAATTGGTGTACTCCCGTCTTCGGCTTTGACTAAAAGCCTTAGTGAAGAAGCTGTACGCAAAGGACTAGAAAGCATACAAACGAGAGCTCAAGAAGGGGATAGGGTCGGTAATATAGCGAAGGGCAGTGTAACACCAGGTCAAATTGCCTTTGAGCGTTATATGCGGGATGGCAAAAAAGAAGTTCAATTGGAAGCACTCCCTAGATTTGGAGTTTCAATTGATGTTCGCGTTTACCCGCCTGAGATTGAAGTTAAGACGAAAGGTGTTGTTCGAAGTTGAACATAACAAATGAGAAAAATCTCATGATTATAAGCTCCATTTATGGAGAGCTGATGCCTGAGCCACATCAGGTGTACCATTTTGTAAAAGGAATGGTCGGGTTTCAAGCTGTCCGGGATTTTGCATTGTTGCCATACGAGGACACACCTTTCTATATCCTTCATGGTACAGAAGGCCAAACGAGTTTCATTCTGTTGCCGGCTGAACAAGTGCAGCACTATTCCTTTGAAATAGACCGATCTACCGCAGAACTTCTTGAATTAACTAAGCCTGAGGATGCTGTGACGCTGCTTGTTGTTAATATGGATGAAGGGGAGATCAGTGTAAATTTGCGTGCACCAGTACTGCTTCATCCGGCATCTCAAAAAGGCTGCCAATATGTCATTCATGATCAAAGTGTACCTCTTCGTTATGTTCTGAACAAAGGAGGGGATCACGCTGCTCGTACTTAAGCGAAAAATTGGAGAAAAAGTGATGATAGGCGATGATGTAGAAGTTGTCGTGCTCGGTGTTGAAGGTGATTTTGTAAAGCTCGGTTTCAATGCGCCAAAGGAAGTTCAAATTATGAGACAAGAGCTGCATCAAGTCATAGCAGAGCAAAATGCCGGTGCCATTCATGTGGACAAAATACAGCTTGATCAACTCTTGAAAAATTTCAAAAATTAACCATTTAAATTCTTGATTGAGGTGGAACTGGTGAGAGAGGTTCAGCGGCTGCAGCCTAATGGTCTTGATGTGCATCTTAATAGAAACAGTATGATTCTGCCGAAGAATCTGCATGCAGGCAATATCGCCACGATGTTGCCCCGACTTGGCTCTATGGATATGAGCCAAGTCACCGAGATGGAACAAAGGCAACTAGACTTTGCAATGGATCAATTAAACCAAACCATAAAAACATCTGGTACAGAGATCCGACTCAAGTATCATAATAAAGCAGAGCAAATCATTGTCGAGCTGCTTGATCGTGCATCCAGAGAGGTGGTCGCGACTTCGCCGCCTGAGTATTTGCTGGAGCTGTCTGTGAAAATGAAAGAGATGGTCGGTATGTTTCTCGATGAAAAAGTATAATTCATATACGCATTGATTAGTGAAAAATAATAAGGGTGGTGCAGCAAATGGGATTTAGTTTATCTGGTCTTGCATCTGGTCTTAATACGGATACGATGGTTAGCCAGCTAATGCAACTTGAGAGAATACCATACAACAATCTTGAGACGAAGAAAAAAGCGCTTGGAGATAATCAAGCTTTCTTTCGCAGTCTTAATACCAAATTAAATACACTTAAGACAGCATCTCAAGATCTCACAGTAGGTGCGAATTTCAACTTATCTGGTGTTAAGAGTTCTGATGAAACTGCTGTAAAGGTATCAGGTACGTCTACGGCTTCTACAGGGAACTATAATGTTGTAGTTAACAATTTGGCAAAGAGCCATGTTGTTAAATCTTTTGCGTTTACGAATGATGGATCGGGTCAACAGCTTACAGCTGGATCAAAGGTAACCGTAGATGGTCAAGAAGTTGAGTTGAAAGGTAGCTCAAATTTTGAAATTCTTGAAAATCTAAAGAATGATATAAATAAGAATTCGAAGAATGTATCTGCGTCTGTAGTGGAAACAAAAGCAGGTGAGAAGACGCTGGTTCTTACCTCCACTCGCACAGGAACGGATCATGCAATTAATGCTACTAGTGGTCCAAAGCTTAGTGGCTTTGAAGCGGCAGGTATTTGGAATAACCTATCTGATCCATCCCATCAGGTGCAGGCTGCTGAGAATGCCCAAGTTTCCGTTAATGGACTCGATATAGAGAGTGCCTCAAACGAAATAAAGGGTGTTATCGAAGGCGTAACCATTACAGCGCTCAAAGAAGGCTCTTCTTCTATGGTTACAGTTGCTAAGGACTCGGATAAAGTTGTTGAACAGGTCAAAAAGTTTGTAGACGCCTTCAATGAAGTTCGAAAAATGATTAGGGACAACACAGGGAAAGAAAAAGCGCTTCAAGGGGACTCTACCCTTCGCTCATTGGATATGGAATTGTCTGATTGGGTTTCAGGTATGATTGGTGATAAAGGCTCCGCGGCAGTACTTGCTGAGTTCGGCATTGAGATGGATAAGGGAAAAAAAGGTTCTGAGATGACAGGGCAGTTAACTTTGGACGAGAAAGTATTTAAGGAGAAACTCGAGAAGGATCCTGACCGCTTAATGGCGGTGTTTAATTATGAGGGGACAAACGGCAATAAAGGGATTGCCCACACCATTGTTGAAAAGTCTCAAGTGTGGACTAGCACGACAAATGGGGTACTCAATTCAAGAATTAAGGGTTTTGATTCGGAGATATCGTTTGTTACGACAGCAATGGAAAACATGGAAGTGCGTTTGCAAAACAAAGAAAAGCAGTTGAAAAGCCAATTTGTATCTATGGAAGTTGCAATGGGAAAGCTTCAAAATCAGTCTAATTGGTTATCCAGTCAACTAGCAAGTCTCAATGGATCGAAAAAATAGGGAGATGATCTCGTGAATCCTACTGCAGCAAAAGGGTATCAGGCCTATCAAAAAAACAAATATGAGACGGCATCTCCTCATCGTTTGATCTTAATGCTCTATCATGGGGCTATTCGGTTTGTGAAGCAGGCTAAGAATTCTTTGGATGAGGGCGATTCCCAACAAGGGCATCAACATTTGCTTAAAGCACAAGATATTGTGTATGAACTGATCTCCTCATTAAATGAACAGCAAGGTGGCGAAATTGCATCCAATCTTAAAAACTTATATCTGTACATGATTGATCAGATGATGCAGGCCAATATGAAAAAAACTTCTGAGCCTCTAACGATAGTTCTTGAAATGCTAGAATCTATTAAAGAGGCGTGGGAGCAAATCGGAAAAGAACTAAATGCAGGTCATGCCTATGCATGAGATACCTGTATCAAACCGTGGCAAATATTACGAGGTTTTGTTAGAACTGACTCGACAGCAGTTGATGATGGTGGAACACTCTCAAGAGTGGGATGAAGAAGCTTTTCAACAATATGTATATCAATGGTCATGTATTGAAAGTGTTATTGGTAAGATAGATGACACTACTGAAAAACCGAACAAGCAGGACGTAGAAAGCTTACAGAAATTAATAAGCATGCATCACCGTTTAATGGAAGTGGTTGATTCTAAACGTTCAACTACTTCAAAAGAAGTAGTTGAAGTAAGACAAAGCCAAGCTGTAATGAACGCTTATTACGGAATGGGACGTTCGGATCAGGTTGCTTATTATTTTGATGAAAAAAAATAAATATTTTCGAAGATCACTATAAAGTTTTGAAGGTGATCTTTCGATAAATATAATAGGTCGCAAGGACGTGACCTAGAACTTTTATATCATGGAGGATGAATATTATGTCAATGTTTATTAACACAAACGTAGGCGCTATCAACGCTCACCGCAACTTAGGTATGAACAACTCTGCAATGAGCAAAACAATGGAGAAATTGTCTTCCGGTTTCCGTATCAACCGTGCAGCGGATGATGCAGCTGGTCTTGCAATCTCCGAAAAAATGCGTTTCCAAATGAATGGTATGAACCAAGCGATGCGTAATGCGCAAGATGGTATTTCCATGATTCAAACAGCTGAGGGTGCTTTGACTGAAGTACACTCCATGCTTCAACGTTTGAACACACTTGCTAACCAATCCGCTACTGGTACTTATGATGACAAAGACCGTGCGAACATCCAAAAAGAGGTTGACGCTCTTGTAGCTGAAATCGACAACATTGCGAAGTCTACTAACTTCAATGGCATTCAATTGCTTGGTAGCGGTGGTGCTAGTGCTCCTGCATTCGGTTCTTCCGTAACATTCCAAATTGGAGTTGATGGCGGAAACGAATTGACTGCTGACTTGAAAGCAATGAATGCTAATGAGTTGTCATTGTCAGGTCTCTCTTTGAGTTCTGCAACTGATGCAAGTGCTGCTATTAAGACAATTGAAGCTGCAATTAATACAGTTTCAGAACAACGCGCATCTTTCGGTGCTGTTCAAAACCGTCTTGAGCACACGATCAATAATCTTGGAGTTACTGCTGAGAACTTGTCTGCTTCTGAATCCCGTATCCGCAATGCTGATATGGCAAAAGAAATGACAGACTTTACTCGTAACCAAATTTTGGTTCAAGCAGGTACATCTATGCTGGCACAAGCAAACTCGATGCCACAAAACGTCTTGAAATTGCTTGGATAATTAGTGAATGTCAAGAAGTCCTGAAGGTATTTCCTTTAGGGCTTCTTTTATTTGTGTTTAACTTATTCATTCATAGTGTACTCAATATTCAAATAGATATAACCGATAAATAAGGTAAATGAAAAAGAGGAGACAGCACTATGAATATTATTATAAATGGCTTATCTACATACTATGATGTTAAATCTTCTGAGAACATGACTAATATCTGGTTGGATGTAACAAAGAACATTAGTGAACATCATGAATTCATTCAATCCATTGAGATCGACGGAAATCTGTATGATAATGGACACTTTGATATTCTGATAAAGCAATTTGATGTTATTCATACAGTTAAAATAGTTACTATTTCTGGTGAAAAAAGCTTCTATACTATCCTTGAGGATCTACATGAATATGCAGTTAAAGTACTGGAGGAAATGGAAAACTACATAAAGCCATTATACAGTGGTAGTAATCAAAATTGCGATGAACTTCCTATAATTGTCGAATCTATAGAATGGATAATTACTTCTACAACTTATCTTCAGTATACTTCAGGGTTGGCTTCGCTAAAGCAGGAGCTATGTAAACAAATTGATGATATCGTTAATAAATATAGTAAAATTTTAGAGATGCTGACAAGCGAGTTGGAATGGGGAAATTTGATTGGCTTTGCAGATATCGTCCAATATGAGTTTATTCCTCTATTAGAAGAATTCTATCATGCAACAAGGGAGGTTGGTCGTTCTGAAAGAGACATTTTACAGTAATACAAATATAATAAAAAATAAATACCCCAAATTAATGAATAAAATCTCTTGTGCAGGGGAGAAAAAAAAGGAATATTCTATTTCTAGTAATGCTAATTCGGAGATGAATTTGCAAATAACAAAAGATACGCACATTCATTATCTATATAGTAAGTATTCTATTGAAAGAGAAATGAAACAATGGATCGAAAATGCATCTGAACAACTTGAAGACTCTCAGTATATATTATTAATAGGTTGGGGATTAGGATATCATATTCGAAAATTGATTCAAACATATCCAAATAAAAAGTATTTTGTATATGAGCCAGACCATAATACTTTTTCTCTAGCCATTGAGCACATTGATTTTTCTAATGAATTAGATCACTCGAGTATTATTTCTGTTGCGGTTGGAGAGGAGGAGGACTATAGAGATTTCTTGGAGCAGTTTGCAGAACGGGTTGCTGATTCCTTTGTTCAACTCACGATACCATCGTACAATAACCTCTACCACGGGGAAATTGAACAGTTTACATCAGTAGCTATAGAAATGATTAAGATGAAGAGGAGTAATTTGGCAACTTACAATCACAACTCCGATAATTGGATAAGAAATATTCTGAGAAATACTAAGTATGTTGCTCAATTCCCAAGTGTACATTTTCTGGCTGATCAATGTAAAGATAAGCCAGTAATAATTGTAGGGGCAGGCCCTTCATTACAATATGACCTTGACTTGTTACGTGAATTAAAGCATAAAGTAACTATCATTGCAGCTGGAACAAGCACACAGGCTTTATTAAAGGGTGGAGTTGAACCTGATATTATTGTGTCAATGGACGGTGGTGAGCCTAATCGAAGAGCGTTTGAATCACTTCAAACTAATCACATTCCGATGGTCTTCGGTACCTTTATACAACCGGAAATTCTTAATGAGAAACGTAAAAGACTTGCTTATGCGATTCTGGAGATCGATCAAGTGACTCCTTATTTGCTTCCTAATGATGAGAAATATATAACTTTTAAGTCAAATTATAGTGTGACAGGCTTGTGTATACAACTAGCAGTGTATATGGGGTGCTCTACCATTATTTTTACGGGCCAAGATCTCTCTTTTCCCAATAATAAATATTATGCTGATGGTGTTAATCACTTCGACCCATCTACAATTCAGGATATGACAAGTAATGCACATTTACTTGTGGAGAATGTCTATGGAGAAACTAACAATGCCAATCATAGTATGTTTGTTACATTGAGAGATATCGAGCATCTAATATCAATTTTTGATCATATCAGGTTTATTAACGCTTCAAGATATGGAGCAAAAATTCGTGGTACTACATTTAATGATCTGAATCAAATAAAAGATAAATGGCTAGCATCGGAAAGTAAAATATGTATTCCTGAGTTATTCGATCAAGCAAAACAGCACAGAGAAGAGATACTCACTGGTGTAATAAACCAAATAAAGCGAGATATAACGAATCTAGATAAATTAAACCTTGATTTACTCGAGTTACTTAGACTTTTTGATAAAACTCGAGCAATGAGTACAAAGACAAACGTCTTAAAGAATAGTCTTCTTAAAATAAGTAGGAATTGGTCTGCTATTTCACAAAATGATACATTTAAATCTTACATTCAATTTGGTTTAGTTTCATATTTTAATAGTTACCAACGGTACATATCGGAGGTTACTTATTCGACAGATTCTACTTATCAATTTCAAATTCTAGACAAGTACCTATGTAAGTTAATTAAAATTGTTTTGGATTACACTCCGACGTTGAAGAAACAGTTAGAAAGCACTGTAGAGGAAATGAAATGAATGGAGAATCAAATGTTCAGTAGGGGGTGATGTGTTGGCAAAAGTAAGTGTTATTGTTCCCATCTATAATGTAGAACAATATCTACACAGATGTATTGATTCATTAATTGCCCAAACCATGGTGGATATCGAAATTATATTAGTAAATGATGCATCCCCGGATCGCTCAATGGATATCATGCTAGAATATAAAAAAGCTTATCCGGACCGCATCATAATTATTGATTCAAAGGAGAACATGAAGCAAGGTGGTGCGAGAAACCTTGGTATAAGGGCAGCAACTTCTGAATATATCGGTTTTGTAGATAGTGATGATTGGGTCCATCCAGAAATGTTTAGAATGTTATATGAAACAGCTATTAATAAGAGTGCTGATATTGTTAGCTGCAATGCATATCGTGCGAACAGTGATTCGGAAATAACTCCATATCTACATCGTGATCTTACTAGTTTAACCGGTGAGATGAGTGACATTAAGAAGGAATTATTTCTTATATACGGAGCTTCACCTGGAGTTGTTACAAAAATTTATAAAAAAAGTCTAATTATAGATAATCAGATATGGTTTCCTGAGAAGCTTTTTTATGAGGATAACTTTTGGGGACCTCTTATTTTTTTGCATGCAAGATCCTATCACCATGTAAATGAAAGTTTTTACTACTATTATTTGAATCTGAATTCAACAATTACGAGACAGGAAAGCCATCATCATTTTGATCGATTACTTATTGAGATAATGAAACTTGAGACTTACAAAAAAATAGGGCTTTTTGATAAGTTTAAAGATGCAATAGAGTTTAGTTTTATTAGATTATACTACATCAATTCATTACATTTAGCATTCACCAGATTTAAAAATCCGCCATTCAATAAGATATTTGAAATAAGAAAATATATGAAAGATGAATTCCCATTTTACAGAGAAAATAAGTATTTTCATCTGTTTAGCAAAGTAGAACAAGTGTTGACTGGTCTAAATGATGTTAGTCCTTATAAGGCATATGAATGGTATAAGACTATAATAAATAAAAATGTAAAGTAATATGAGGAGATCGGAAATGACTCATTCGAGAAAAATACTTGTTACAGGTGCAGATGGTTTTATTGGCTCTCATTTAACTGAAGCACTTGTTCGTCAAGGTCATGATGTCAAAGCTTTTGTGCTTTATAATTCCTTTAATACTTGGGGATGGTTGGATCAATGTGCCGCAGATATTAGAGGGCATTTTGAAGTGTTCAGTGGTGATATTCGTGATCCTTATGGTGTCAGGAAAGCAATGGAAGATTGTGACCGTGTACTTCATTTAGCTGCATTGATTGCTATCCCATATTCCTATCATTCACCGGATACTTATGTAGACACGAATATTAAAGGTACATTGAACGTTCTTCAAGCAGCTCGTGATCTTGGCGTTAGTAAATTAGTGCACACTTCTACAAGCGAAGTGTATGGTACCGCTAGATATGTACCAATAGATGAGAAACATCCTTTGCAAGGTCAGTCACCATATTCCGCATCGAAGATTGGTGCAGATCAAATGGCACTCTCATTTTATCGGTCATTTGAAACCCCAGTAAGTATTATTCGTCCGTTTAACACCTATGGTCCACGTCAATCAGCCAGAGCAATTATTCCAACTGTAATTACACAAATTGCTTCTGGTAAAGAATCCATACAATTAGGATCTCTTCATCCCACTCGGGATTTCAACTATATTGAAGATACTGTACGGGGCTTTATTGCGATGTTGGAATCATCCAATTCAATTGGGGAAGAGATTAATATCGGGAGTAATTATGAGATTAATATAGGAGATACAGTAAGTATGATTGCTGAACTAATGAACAGGTCAGTGAATATTGTATCTTCGGATGATAGGAAAAGACCTGAAAAGAGTGAAGTGGAAAGGTTATGGGCAGATCATTCGAAAGCTAAAAATTTGCTCGGATGGGAACCTTTGTATTCAGGAACAGAAGGCTTGCGTAAAGGGTTAGAGAAGACCATTGAGTGGTTTACTAAGCCAGAGAATTTGAGTCGATATAAGGCAGATCTTTATAATATATAGAATTGGGATGACGACTTTGAATCTTACGTCACATCAGATTTTAAAAACAATTAAACGTGTTATCGGTGATCATGAATCTTTTGTACCACTTCATGAACCTACATTTGGTGGAAATGAGTGGATCTACGTAAAAGAATGCATAGATGAAGGCTGGGTTTCATCAGTAGGTTCATATGTAGATCGATTTGAACGTGAATTAGCAGAATATATTGGCGTAAAGCACGCTGTTGCTGTAGTTAATGGAACTGCTGCACTGCATATCAGTCTTTTATTAGCAGGAGTTAAGTCTAAAGAGGAAGTACTGATTCCGTCGATTTCTTTTGTTGCCACTGCTAATGCTGTAACTTATTGTGGGGCTGTTCCCCATTTCATTGAAGTTAGTACAGAGACACTAGGCATTGATCCGAATTTATTAGAGCAATATTTGAATGACATTTCGTATCGCAAAGATGGACAAACTATAAATCGCATTACGGGAAGGATAATAAGGGCGGTTGTTCCGATGCATACCTTCGGACATCCTGTTGACATGGAGCCATTATTGGAAGTATGCCAACGTTATGGGCTAGTCTGTATTGAAGATGCCGCTGAGTCATTAGGGTCTACCTATAAGAACCAACATGCCGGATCAATGGGCTTGCTTGGAGCGATTAGTTTCAATGGAAATAAGGTTACTACCACAGGTGGTGGAGGAGCCATTGTTACAAATAATACTGAGATTGCAAGGAAAGCAAAGCATTTAACAACAACAGCAAAACTGCCTCACAAGTGGGCATTTATTCATGATGAGGTTGGATACAACTATCGAATGCCTAATTTGAATGCGGCGTTAGGCTGTGCACAGTTAGAACAGATTGATACATTTGTTAACAAGAAGAGAGCTTTGTATAAAAAATATGTACAAGAATTTAAATCTGTTGAAGGTGTGCTGCTTTTTGAAGAAAAAACGGGAGTGCGAAGCAATTGTTGGTTAAATGCATTAATTTTAGATCAACCTAATAAGCTACTCCTGGATGAAGTGCTAGAACTAACGAATTCCAATGGTTTAATGACTAGACCTGTATGGACGCCACTTCATCTGCTTCCGATGTATCAAGATATGCCGAGCATGCCTTTGATGCGAACTGAGCAGTTACAATATCAAATTATAAATATTCCAAGTAGTCCTTCCTTAACAGGAGGTCGTTGATAGATGCGCAAGATTGCAGTGGTCACTGGAACAAGAGCAGACTATGGATTGATCTACTGGCTTCTACGAGAAATTCAAGGTGATCCAGAATTAAAACTACAAGTGATTGTTACAGGTATGCATTTGTCACCTGAGTTTGGTAATACGTACAAAGTTATTGAGAAAGACGGTTTTGAGATTGATTGGAGAGTAGATATGTTGCTTTCAAGTGACACAACAAAAGCTATGAGCCAATCTGTAGGATTAGGTGTAATTGGTTTTGCAGAAGCGTTTAATTATTTGGAACCTGATATCGTTGTGCTAACAGGTGATCGATTCGAGACATTAGCTGCTGCTCAGGCAGCGATGTTTGCTAAAATTCCTATTGCTCACTTATACGGAGGAGAAATAACAGAAGGTGCTATTGATGAAGCGATTCGACACAGTATTACCAAAATGGCATATGTTCATTATACTGCTGCTGAAGAGTACAGAAATCGTGTCATTCAATTAGGCGAACACCCTGAAAGAGTGTTTAATTACGGAGCACCCGGCCTGGATCATATCACCAGGACTTCTACTTTATCTAGAAAAGAGTTGGCTGTTCAGCTTGATTTTTCTTTAGATAAGCCGTACTTCCTTGTAACCTACCATCCTGAAACATTAGGAATGAAAGATCCAGTTTTGTCCTTGGATGAATTATTATCTTCATTAGATGAGTTTCCTGATTATAAAGTATTGATTACAAAACCAAATGCCGACCCAGGAGGAAGGGCGCTAATTTCTCAGTTGGAGAAGTATAAGGGCGTAAATACAGAACGGGTATACTTGCATACATCTCTAGGTCAGTTGAGATATTTAAGTGCTATGAAGAATGCCGCTGCTGTTATAGGGAACTCGTCCAGTGGCATTATAGAAGCACCCGCATGTCGGGTTGCAACGGTAAATATCGGGGATCGGCAAAAAGGAAGATTGAGAAGTGACTCCGTGATTGATTGCAAGGAGACTACGGAATCCATTACCAACGCAATAAGAATAGCTATCTCTCCAGAATTTCAGCAAAAGCTAAATTGTGTTGAGTCTGTCTATGGTGTCGGGAATGCGTCCGGTCGTATAAAAGACTCTTTAAAAGCATTAAATCTAAGCCATGGAACAACGAAGACATTTTATGATTTGGGAAAGGTGTAGCTTTATGAGTAAATCAGTATATATTATCGCCGAAGCTGGAGTTAATCATAACGGTTCTATTGACATGGCTAAGGAGCTTGTGTGCCATGCTGCCCAAGCTGGTGTAAATGCAATAAAATTTCAGACATTTAAAGCTGATCAATTAGTAACAAAACAAGCTTCAAAAGCAGCATATCAGATAAAAACATCCGGTGATGATACTCAATATAGCATGTTAAAAAAACTGGAATTGCCCGAAAATGCTCATTATGAATTGATGGAACTATGTGCCGCTGAAGGTATTGAATTTTTATCGACCCCATTTGATCATCAAAGTCTAAATTTCTTAGTAAATGATTGTGGATTAAAGAAATTAAAAATCTCCTCGGGCGATCTTACAAATGCCCCTTTTTTGTATGAAATAGCTCGATTTAAAATACCTGTTATTTTATCGACAGGAATGAGTACATTAGGTGAAATAGAAGAGGCGCTAGGCATATTAGCATATGGCTATATGCATCCTGATGCCCCGTCTTCAGAATCTATCATTAAACAATTTTATAGGTCGCAAGAAGGGCAGGATATCCTGCAACAAAAAGTTTCTTTGCTGCACTGTACAACAGAATATCCTACTCCATTCAATGAAGTGAATTTAAAAGCGATATCGACATTAAAAAACTGCTTTCAATTAAATACTGGTCTCTCAGATCATACTCCAGGTATTGCTGTGTCTGTGGCTTCCATTGCTTTAGGAGCTACCATTATTGAAAAACATTTTACTTTGGATAAAAATCTTCCGGGACCAGATCATCAAGCATCACTGACTCCCTGTGAGCTAAAAGACCTTGTCTTATCTATCCGTCAAGTTGAGCAAGCTCTAGGTAACGGCATGAAGGTACCGTCTAAATCGGAGTACAAGAATATCGATGTGGCAAGAAAAAGCCTTGTTGCATCTAGAAATGTCCAGAAAGGTGATATTTGGACTATAGATAATCTAACAACAAAAAGACCGGGAACGGGCAAATCTCCGCAGTTATATTGGGATCTGTTAGGGACACCAGCCGACCGTAATTATGACAAAGATGAAGTTTTGTAAGACGATCTGCATAAAAAAGGTGATGAGATGAGTAAGCCGGTTATCATGTTAGGAAGTGGCGGGCATGCCAAGGTGCTTTATGATATTTTAAAGCAGCAAAATACTAATCTATTAGGTTATACTGATCAGTTTCATCATGAATCAAAATTAGAAGATCTAAACTATCTTGGTAATGATACGATTATATATTCATATTTGCCAGAAGATATTGATCTTGTTTTAGGTATAGGGAAAATCTCAAATGAGTCTATTAGGGATCGAATATACAAAGAATTCAGCTGTAGGGGTTATACGTTTAGAGCAGTAGTTCATAAAAGTGCTACGATTTCTCCTAGTGCCTCTTATGGAAAAGGCGTTCAAGTGATGGCGGGGGCTATCATTCAATCGGGTACGTTTATATCAGAAAATGTAATTATAAATACGGGAGCCATTGTTGACCACGATTGCATTATAGAAAGTCATACTCATATTGCACCAGGTGTAACCTTGTGTGGTTCGGTACATGTGGGATCATCCTGTCTAATTGGAGCAGGGGCTACAATTATTCAGCAAGTGAGTGTAGGGAGTCAATCTATTGTTGGAGCAGGAGCAGTTGTATTAAAATCTGTCGAGGCATACAAAAAAGTAATAGGGAATCCTGCTAAGGAGGTGGAGTAATGACTGATTGGAAAAGGGTTATGGTCAGTTCTGAATTAACGGTGCTTCAAGTCATTGAAAGGATAGATTCAACAGGGTTACAAATTGCAATCGTCGTGGATTCATCCTCTCAGCTTCTAGGTACCATAACAGATGGTGATATTCGAAGAGGAATATTAAAAGGAATTTCACTGCAAAATCCAGTAACAGATATTATGAATCGGAACCCTGTTACGGCACGTATTGGGGATAGTCGAAAAAGTATTTTTAATAAAATGAAAAAGAAAAGATTGAAGCAGATACCGATTTTAAATGAACACAATCAAGTGATTCGGATGGACCATCTTGATCAATTTTATGAGAAACGAATCTATACGAATCCAGTTGTTTTAATGGCAGGTGGCTTAGGGACAAGATTACGACCGTTGACTGATAATTGCCCAAAACCCCTTTTGAGGCTCGGTGATAAGCCTATCCTGGAAATGATTATTGAGAATTTTATTGAGTTTGGATTCTATAAATTCTTCATTTCTGTAAATTACCATGCTGAAATGATTGAAGATTATTTTGGCGATGGTTCTAAATGGGGAGTTGAGATAGAGTATATACATGAAACACAACGACTCGGTACGGCAGGAGCTTTAAGCTATTTGAAGGAAAAACATCTAACAGAGTCATTTTTCGTTATGAATGGCGATTTGCTCACAAAAGTCAACTTCGAGCAATTGCTTGAATACCATATACAAAACGAATCCATAGGAACGATGTGTGTGAGGGAGCATGAGTATCAAATACCATATGGGGTTGTTACCGTTAACGAGCATAAGCTATTATCCATTGAAGAGAAGCCTAAACAGCGTTTCTTCATTAACGGGGGGTTATACGTTTTACATCCAAATGTACTGGAATACATACCTAAAGATAAATACTATGATATGCCGGAGCTGTTTAATGAGCTTATTATTCGTAAAGAAGAAACCTCGGTATTTCCAATAAGAGAGTATTGGATTGACATAGGTAAGATGGATGATTTCAGAAAGGCAAACGTTGATGTTGAAGCAGGAATTATATAAATACTCAAAATTTTTGTAAACGAGAGGAGGAAGAATGTGAATATAGCAATTGTAGGGTTAGGTTCAATGGGGAAGAGAAGGATAAGGCTATTAAAACAGTATTTTAAAAATGTACATATATTCGGTATAGATTTAAGGGACGATCGAAGAATAGAAGTGGCCAATCAATTTGGAATCAGCACATTCAGTACATTAAACGATTTGTTTGATTACACTATTGCTGATGCTGTGATGGTATGTACATCTCCTATAAGCCATGAAAAAATTATTAAAGAAGCACTGGCTTACTCTTCTCATATATTTACTGAACTTAATTTGTTGCATAACTACTATGCTGAAGCAATTCAAGCAGCCAAGGAAAAAGGGAAAGTATTGTTCTTATCATCCACGATGCTCTACCGTAAAGAAGTACAATTCATAGGACATCAGGTCAATGCAAGCAATAAAAAATTAGCTTATAGGTACCATGTTGGTCAATATCTTAAGGACTGGCATCCATGGGAATCATACAAAGATTTCTTTATCTCTAATAAAAAAACCAACGGATGCAGAGAGATATTTGCTATTGAACTCCCATGGATCATCGATGTTTTTGGAGACATTAAGTGCTTCCATGTTGAGAAAAGCGAGTTGACTAGTCTAGATATCGATTATCCGGACTACTATAGTGTGATACTAAGGCATAGAAATGGGATTGTTGGAAGTATTAATTTTGATGTGGTATCACGAATTGCAAGGAGAGATTTTCAAATTATAGGTGAAGAACTTCAGATTCATTGGGATGGGTCGCCTTCAGGATTAGCTATTTGGAATGACAACAGTAAGCAAATGGAACAAATATGCTTGTACGATCAATACATGAAGGACAATACATACTCGAAATCAATTATCGAAGATGCATATTATGAGGAGATTAAAGAATTTTTGGAGATGATTATGGCCCGATCTGGATCTCCAAGATATTCTTTTGAGAAGGACAAGGAGATCTTGCAAATAATTGATCGAATTGAAGGAGAATTATAGCGTGAAGGTTATTTTTTTCGGGCTGGGTTCAATAGGGAAAAGACACTTGCAAAATCTAATCTCTGTATGTCGCGCAAATAGCACAGATTTGGAAGTTCACGCTTTTCGAACAAAGGGTACAGAGGAGAAAATAGAAGGCATTGATAAATATATTTATCAATACAATCAAATTACCGACCAATATGATGTTACATTTATAACAAATCCAACAGCTATTCACTATGATACACTGAATCTAATGATAAAGAATTCGAATTTTTTCTTTATTGAAAAACCAGTGTTTGATCATCCTAATTACGAAATTAATTTTACTATAGACCCTAGTAAGGTATATGTAGCAGCGCCGTTAAGATATAAACCCATTATGAATTACTTGACGAATTATATAGAAGACAAAAGAATTTACTCTGCTAGAATTATCTGCTCTTCTTTTTTACCTTCTTGGCGCAAAGAAGACTATAGAAAAAGTTACTCAGCCTCCAAAGAACTTGGTGGAGGGGTAGAGTTAGATTGTATTCACGAGCTTGATTATGCAATATGGTTATTCGGCTTTCCAAAGCAAAAAAAACATCTCATTTTGAGAAAATCGGACCTTGAAATTGAAAGCAACGACCTTGCGCTCTATCTTTTAGAATACGAGGATAAAGTTGTCGAGATTCATCTGGATTACTTTGGGGTTTATCCACAGAGAAAAATAGAAATTATAACAAATGATGATTTTATTGTTTGTGATTTACTTAGTGATACTTTGTATTCACAAAAGTATGGTCAAATTGTGGACATGAAGAGGGACAATAATGCAATGTACGTAGAAGAAATAAAATATTTCATTGAACGGGTAATGCATTGTCAAGACAATTGGAATGATCTTAACAATGCAATTGATGTGCTACAGCTGGCAAGAGGGGGGACTATAACATGAACATACTGATTACGGTATGTGGCAGAAGAGGTTCTAAAGGTGTCAAAAATAAAATTGTTAGAACAATGAATGGATACCCATTGGCCTTATATACATTTTCAATTATTGATTTATTAAAAAAGAAAAGCACAGATCATATTGATGTGGCAGTAAATACAGATAGTCATGAGTTAGCTCAATTTTCAAAAGTGATCCAAGAATCTATTATTGTTGAACGTGATGAATCTTTGACAGGGGATTATGTTTCGAAGTTTGATGTTATTAAGGACACCTATGTACGAGTAAAAGAATTGACTGCTATAAACTATGATATGGTTGTTGATTTGGATATTACATCTCCTTTAAGGACTTTGATTGATCTACAGAATGTAATTGAAGCAAAACAAAACGATTCGGAAATGGATGTCATTTTTACAGTTGTAAAATCGAGACGAAGTCCATATTTTAATATGGTTGAGGAAGATGGGGGATCAGTAAGGCTTATAAACAAATCAAGATATACGGCTAGACAACAAACCCCTCAATCTTTTGATATGAATGCTTCAATATATGCGTATTCTCCTTATTTTTTGGAACATACAAACTACCTTTTTGATGGTAAATGTGGAATAGTTGAGATGAAAGACACATTAGTATTAGACATAGATAGCGAAGAAGATTTTGAATGGGTAGAGTATATTCATAAGAAAATTATTGAAGAAGATCAAGGTCATAAAGATATATATAGTAACATAAACGTTATGCTCCATAGAAATATAAGTCTCGAATCCGGCGGATAATATGGAGAAATGTATTAATTCGATATTCTATACGACAGCATTTTTTTAGTTTGTGAAATTTTAATAAAAGAAAGAGTTTTGATTGGAGTAAATTCAATAGTCAAAATAACTATAATTAAAGCTTCGTAAAAGCTAAAAATGTCTAGGGATGTCAGTCTCAATGGGCTTTTGTCGAAAAATAATTTTTTTCCAATATTAACATTGACACCGCTTCCAGCGGGTGATATAGTCGAAATTGTGAGGACCATCCTCACGGATTTGAAGATGAAGGGATGTATTTACATGCAAGGTAAAGTTAAATGGTTCAACGCAGAAAAAGGTTACGGCTTCATCGAAACTGCAGAAGGTAACGACGTATTCGTTCACTTCTCCGCTATCCAATCCGAAGGCTTCAAGACTTTGGAAGAAGGCCAAGCTGTAGAATTTGATATCGTGGAAGGCGCTCGCGGACCACAAGCTGCTAACGTAATCAAATTGTAATTATACCGGCAATCGCCGTATTTTATATGATTTCGATTAGCTAACCCTCAGCTTTCGCTGGGGGTTTTTATTTTTATTTGAAGGAGGCAGGGGAATGGCAGACCATTATGAATTCTCCATTCAGGGTCATCACAACATCTATAACAATAACGCAAGGGAGTTTACTATACATTTTTCAACCCCTTCTAAAGGTGTAGGTAAAGATACCGGAATGCTATTACTAATTCCAGGCTACGGAGGTAATGTGAACTCTAATGTCTATAAAAAAATGCGAGATACCTTTGCAGATCAATATAACTTAATCGTCGTCCAATGTCATTACTTTGGCCAAGAGTTTATGCAGTCAGAACTTATACATGAAGAGTCATACGATAATTTTAATGATATGTCATTTATGCAGGCATTAGATAATATTATGGCTGTTTTAATTGTTATCCAAATAATAAAAAATAAAAACCTTCCTATTAATTATGGGAAAATTATTTTGTATGGGCACTCCCATGGAGCATATATTGGATATTTAAGTAATGCCTTTGCTCCTCAATTATTTAAGCTATTAGTTGATAATTCTTCATACCTCTATCCTATATATAGGATCGCAGATCGGACTCTTCAAAGGGGGGATGGGGAAGTCATTTGTTTTCATTATTTAATATCAGACGAAGCATCGCCTGAAAATGAAATATTATATTTGCCCCTTTTATATAAGAAGTTCCTAAATGAATGTTCAATCATCAGTTTCAACGGCACAAATGACGCTATGGTCCCAGTTGAAGATAAGACATCATTTATTAATGGCATAAATAAAGCAAGGCATATCCTAATCGATGACAATAATGTTGATGGTCAAATATTTACTTCTACGACTCATGGTCTAGGCGCTGATTTTCTACGACTCTTTGATTATGTGATGAATACACATCGGTTTACCACATTAAATGAATTACAACTAGTGCCACATCGTTTACATACCAAACAACACGTATTCTCTATTGACTTTGAAGATGAATTGATTCAGTTATCGATACAGCAGCATGAAAAAATTTCTTCCTATTAAAATGGTTTGAATGCAAATGTTCAGGGTAATGATACTTACACACAAGATGCTACATATAACTCCTCAAGTACACATATCGTACATAAAGGGACTTTGAATTCGATCTTGTGGCTATGATATAATGGAATTAATCAAAGGAGGAGTGCCCTATGAATTACAGCATTCGAGGCCAAAATATTGAAGTTACAGAAGCTCTTCGCGACTACGTGGAGAAGAAACTGGATCGACTTGAACGCTATTTTGAAGCTCCCCCAACCTCTGATGTGAATGTGACATTAAGCGTCGTTAAGGAAAAGCATCGGGTAGAGGTTACGATCCTATTGCCAGGATTAATCCTTCGTGCAGAGGATGGCAGCAGAGACATGTACGCATCCGTGGATGCGGTTCTAGATAAGCTTGAACGCCAGATTCGCAAGCATAAGACGAAGGTTAACCGCAAGTTCCGTTACGACGATGCACGTAAGTTCTTCGCGGAAGAGCCAGTACCTGCTGGTGGAGCTGCCGATGAAGACGAGCTGGAAGTAGTTCGTACGAAGCGCTTTACCTTTAAGCCGATGGATGTAGAGGAAGCGATTCTTCAAATGGACCTGCTGGGTCATGACTTCTACGTATTCAAGGATGCGGATACTCGTGAGGTGAACGTGGTGTATCGTCGCCAGGACGGACGCTACGGCTTGATTGAACAAGAATAAGCTCGAAGCAGTGCTGCAAGCTAGCAGAGACTGCATTGAATTCCATATAATGAACAGAGCCTATCTCCACAACGGAATAGGCTCTTTTAGCGTATAAAATGGTGTATAATATAGATTAGAGTATAGACTCGGTGATAGTCTGCCTGTGATAACACTGGTTGCGACTGTTCCATGAAACTGTTACAATTTATTTCAAAACATGGTCACGGACAAGCACTTCATCTGATGACTGGGAGAAGTAAGATGAGGCTTTAGATAAAAGGTACGAAGTTATTGCGCTGTACGAAAGGGGTTAACTATGCTAGGTCTAGTTAAGAAGATATTTGGTGATGCAAATGAACGCGAGATCAAGCGCTACATGAAGACCGTTGAGGTAATTAACGGCATGGAGCCTGATTTCGTTAAGCTTACAGATGAGCAGCTTAAAGCGAAGACGGAAGAATTCCGTGCTCGTTTGGAAAAAGGAGATACACTGGATCAATTGCTTCCAGAGGTCTTTGCAACGGTTCGCGAAGCATCGAAGCGTGTATTGAATAAGCGTCATTATGATGTTCAGCTGATCGGGGGAATGGTTCTCCACGAAGGCAAGATTGCAGAGATGAAGACAGGTGAAGGGAAGACCTTGGTTGGTACGCTCCCTGTGTATCTTAACGCTCTCAGTGGCAAAGGTGTTCATGTCGTAACCGTCAATGACTACTTGGCATCCCGTGACAGCGCGGAGATGGGACAAATCTATAACTTCCTTGGCATGACGGTTGGTCTTAACTTGAACGGGATGGACCCAGACCTGAAGCAAGAAGCTTATGCTGCTGATATTACTTATGGTACGAACAATGAGTTCGGCTTTGACTATCTGCGCGACAACATGGTGTTGTACAAAGAGCAGATGGTACAGCGTCCGCTGTCTTTTGCCATTATCGATGAGGTGGACTCCATCCTGATCGACGAAGCGCGTACGCCGCTGATCATTTCCGGACAAGCTGCGAAGTCTACAGAAATGTACTTTGCTGCAGATCGCTTTATTAAGCGGTTGACGAAGGATGACTATACAATTGATGTGAAGACGAAGCAGGTTTCCCTCACTGAATCCGGGGTGGAAAAAGCCGAGAAGGCATTCGGAGTAGAGAACTTGTTTGATGTGAATAACGTTACACTTAACCATCACGTACAGCAGGCACTCCGTGCGAACGTGATTATGCGCCGTGACGTGGATTATGTGGTCAATGATGGCGAGGTTGTTATTGTCGACGAGTTCACAGGACGCATGATGGCAGGCCGCCGTTACAGCGATGGCTTGCACCAAGCGATTGAAGCGAAGGAAGAACTCGACGTTCAGAATGAGAGCATGACCTTGGCTACAATCACATTCCAGAACTACTTCCGCATGTACCGCAAGCTGGCGGGTATGACAGGTACGGCGAAGACAGAGGAAGAAGAGTTCAAGAGCATTTACGGCCTTGAAGTTATTCAAGTGCCTACTAATAAACCGAATCAGCGTGTTGACAGCCCAGACGTCGTGTACAAGACGGTTAATGCGAAGTTTAATGCGGTTGTCAATGAAATCGTGGAGCGTCATCAGAAGAAGCAGCCTATACTCGTCGGTACGGTGTCGATCGAGAACTCCGAGCGTCTGTCTGACATGCTTCGCCGCAAGGGCATTCAGCATAAAGTATTGAATGCGAAGTACCATGCAGAGGAAGCGGAGATCATCGCACGCGCAGGGGAGCCGTCTTCTGTAACGATCGCAACGAACATGGCGGGCCGTGGAACGGATATTATCTTGGGCGAAGGCGTAGCGGATGTAGGCGGTCTTCACATTATGGGTACAGAACGCCACGAGAGCCGTCGTATCGATAATCAGCTTCGCGGTCGTGCGGGCCGTCAGGGCGACCCTGGTTCCTCGCAATTCTATTTGTCGCTAGACGATGAATTGATGCGCCGTTTTGGTGCGGACAACGTGCTTGGCATGATGGAGAAGCTTGGCTTCGAAGAAGATCAGCCTATCGAGTCTAAGTTGATTTCGCGTGCTGTGGAATCCGCTCAGAAGCGTGTAGAAGGCAATAACTTTGACCTTCGAAAAGTGGTCCTGCAGTATGATGACGTGATGAACCAGCAGCGTGAGATCATTTATCGCCAGCGTCGTGAGGTGCTGGAGTCTGAAAATATTCGTCAGATCGTTATGGATATGATTCAGCCTTGTATCGATCGCATCGTAGATGCGCATTGTAATGAGGAAGAAATTCCGGAGAACTGGGATTATGATGAGGTTGTCAACTACGTGAACCGTCAGCTGCTTGAAGAAGGCGCAGTCACAAAAGACGATCTGTGGGGCAAAGAGCGCGAGGAGATCAAGGAATATTTGTTCAAGAAAGTGATGGACAAATACATTGCTCGTGAAGAGCTGATGGGCGAAGAGCTGGTACGCGAGTTCGAGAAAGTCATCGTGCTTCGTTCCGTTGACTCCAAGTGGATGGATCATATCGATGCGATGGATCATCTTCGTCAAGGGATTCACCTTCGTGCTTACGGCGGTACAGATCCACTGCGCGAATATCAATTCGAAGGCTACGAGATGTTCAATGCGATGATCGCCACGATTCAAGAGGAAGTATCCACGTATATTATGAGATCTCAAGTGGAGGCGAAGGTGGAGCGCAAGGCTGTCGTTGAAGAGAACAAGATGTCAACGAATGCTGAGCCTGGCGTGAAGCGTCCTGTGAAAAAGGATGAGACTGTAGGCCGCAACGATCCTTGCCCTTGCGGAAGCGGCAAAAAGTACAAGAACTGCCACGGCAGCGATAATTAAGTCACATTAAGCAGGATGCAAGAAAAGTGCATCCATGCTCATAGGATATAGAAGTGAGAACAACGGGCGTCCGGATGGCGCCCGTTGTTCAACGCTCTCTGCCTGCTTCAATAGAGGGGGCTAAGAGGGTAAGGATACCCGTATAGGTCAAGAATAGTGGATCGAGAATGCTTTATTTTTTTTGAATAGTGAGGAGAATGACACAATGATCGAACCTAACGTTCGCCACCAGCTGCGAGATCTTGCAGCGAAATTAATAAATCTTAGGGGGTCTCTTTGACTTAGACCTTAAGCAAGAGCAGATCGCCAACTTCGAAGAGAAAATGGCTGCGCCGGACTTCTGGGATGATAATGAGAAGGCGCAAGCCCTTATCGCTGAGCTTAACGGGGTAAAAAGCATCGTAGACCAATATCAGGCTCTGCTGCAGGAGCAAGAAGACATTGAGATGATGATCGAGCTTGCCGAGGAAGAGCAGGATGAGAGTCTAGCTGCGGAGATCGAGCAAAGCGTAGCAGATCTTCATGGGAAGGTCGGGACGTTCGAGCTGCAATTGATGCTGAGCGAGCCATATGACCGCTATAATGCCATCCTTGAGCTGCATCCAGGAGCTGGCGGGACAGAGTCTCAGGATTGGGGTCAAATGCTGTACCGCATGTATACGCGCTGGGCGGAGAAGCGCGGCTTCAAGGTTGAGGTCCTGGACTTCCTCCCTGGAGACGAAGCAGGCATCAAGAGTGTTACAGTCCTGATTAAGGGCTTCAATGCTTATGGATATCTAAAGGCGGAAAAAGGGGTTCATCGCTTGGTTCGCATCTCGCCATTCGATGCTTCTGGACGCCGACATACGTCATTTGTCTCCTGTGATGTGGTACCTGAGATCACAGAGGATTCGGCAGTAGAGATCCGTACAGAGGATCTCAAGATTGATACGTATCGCGCAAGCGGCGCAGGTGGTCAGCACATCAATACGACGGATTCCGCGGTGCGTATTACGCACATCCCTACCGGTGTCGTCGTCACCTGCCAGACCGAGCGCTCGCAGATCAAGAACCGTGAGCGAGCCATGACCCTGCTCCGTTCGAAGCTCGTCGAGCTGAAGATCCAAGAGCATGAGAAGCAGCTTGCAGAGATCCGCGGTGAGCAGATGGATATCGCATGGGGCAGCCAGATTCGCTCCTATGTCTTCCATCCTTACAGCATGGTAAAAGACCACCGCACGCAGGTGGAAACAGGCAACGTCGGCGCTGTCATGGACGGCGATCTCGATGCATTCATTGAGGCTTACTTACGCAGCCGCATTCAATCTAACTCGGAACAATAAATACGGTGTATCCTTGAATGAACCTGCCTCCCGACGTTGTCGGGGCAGGTTTTTTTGCGTGCTGGATCGCTGTAACTAAACAAAGCGTTTCGAGTATGAGTGCGAATCCCCTCGCACATACTAGGGACGATTCAAGGCAGCCCTTATAAAGGAGAGAAGATATGGTTACTTATTCTGCAACATCCCCTACGAAAAAGCTGCGGCGCGGCCCGCTCGTTCCCCCTAATCATCCGATGCGTTCAGTGCTGGATTATGCAATGATTTTACTAGGCGCTTTTTTGATGTCCTTATCTTTTAATTTGTTTATGCTGCCAAATAAGATTGCTTCTGGGGGGATCTCAGGACTTTCAATCATTCTTCAAGAGACACTAGGCTGGAATCCGGCGATAACACAGTATGCATTCAACATCCCTTTATTTATTCTTGGCGTGACGCTGCTTGGCAAGCAGTACGGCATTCGGACATTTGTTGGCTCTATTGCTTTGCCAACCTTCGTGTATTTGACATCGAAGCTCCCCGCAGCGACAGATAACCATCTGCTTGCCGCAATCTTTGGGGGCATCTTGCTTGGTCTAGGATTAGGAATTGTGTTTCGAGGCCGAGGATCAACAGGAGGCAATGCAATTACCGCACAGCTCGTGCATGTATTTATTGGCATAAGTCTTCCGCTCTCGGTTGCGATTTGTGATGGTGTGATCATCTTGCTGGCGGGAATCTTCCTGTCCTTTGAAGGGGCCATGTATGCTTTAATTGCTTTGTTCGTCATGACCAAGACGATTGATGTCGTACAGATGGGATTCGGCTATACGAAGCTCGCTTATATTATCTCGGATAAGACCGATGAAGTGATGGAGGCAGTGCTGCATGATCTCGACCGTGGACTGACGAAGCTGCATGCTGAAGGTGGATATACCGGAGACAGCCGCACTGTTCTGATGGTCGTGGTCGGACAGACGGAGATTGTAAAGCTGAAGACCTTGGTCAAGACGGTCGACCCTCATGCTTTTATGATCATCAACGAGACGAATGAGGTGCTCGGCGAGGGGTTCAAAATGCATCATTCATAGCTCTATAGCTGGTGCTCCAATGCATTTTAGCTGATGCTCCAATATATGCAACCATGGTGAACCGCATGCTGAATAGAAGGAGAAGTGACGACATTGTTCGTCATATTGTGATGTAGGTGGGCGTTGAAATCATGAACATCTGCTATAATGTTACTTTCAGTACCATTTACAATGACAATATGATGATGTGTTCATCTTAAGAGGAGAGAGTTGAAATGAACCGTTCACCCTGGTGGATACGCGCATTAAAGGCTTGGCTGCCAGTCGTGATCCTATGTGGAATCATCTTTTATTCATCATCACAGCCTGCCAATGAACAGGATGTGAAGCCGACATTAGCCGGAATGATCAGCGAAGAGAGCTTAAACTGGCTACCTTCAATGGAATTCTACTATGGCAGACAGCTAGTCAGCACGGATGACGGGATGTACGCATTCTTGGAATTCTGGTTGCGAAAAGGAGCACATTTTGCAACCTTCGGGGTACTCGGCCTCTTGTTCCTACGGGCTTGGCGCAAACACACCCATCTCGAGATCGCCAGCATTGCCGCCTTGCTGTGCACATTCCTGTATGCTATATCTGATGAATGGCATCAGTCCTTCGTTGTGAATCGAACAGGACGCATTGCTGATGTCGTGCTGGATACGACAGGGGCGCTGTTCTTTATCGTTATCGCCTGTCTTCTTATCCGAAGAAGGGAACGGAAGCGTCAGCCGTATATTTGGAATATCAAATAAGTTCTCGTAATCCGAAGATGTCCTGTAGGGCCCGCGAAGCGAAGTCCAGTACCGGGTCCTGCTCACATCAAGGAGACGGCTTGTAGGAAGTTACATTTCCCTGATTACCTGATCTGCTCAATGTGAAGGAAGTTCTGCTGAAGCTTCGGATTCTAAAATGTTAGTGAACGCCGCAACAGCAGGATCAAGCCATACATAACCAACAGCATGGGAAAAGCTGTATGACAAAGCCTCCAGTGTCGCTCTCAACGAGTGATCTGGAGGCTTTGTGCTGTTGTTCTATCTTAGTAGATGCTATCGGTAATGCTTGAGCTTATATCTTCTATCGAAGTGAACCAACCGCTAGCGCTAGGCAAACTGCGCTGCTCCTATCCAAGTGGATGCGGAGCTTCGTTTCCATAACGTTGCCATGTCGGCAAACGAATATGCATGAGCTCAGCAGAGTCATCCCTGATCCCAATAAGATGGTCGATCTTGCCGCTGCAGACAACTCAGTGCTCTACGTGAAGCTCTAGCCGCGATATGCGTCAATGCCAAGCCAACGAGTCCATGCAAGAAAGCTTGTCCATAGCGCTGTTAATCGCTCCTCTACAGAAGCTTTTTACGAAGTTCAGCCGCTGATTTGGGTGAGAGCAGGCCAAATGGAATATCGAATACCGTGCGTGCGCCCTTCTCGCCTTTTTGCGCCAAGCGGAATGCTGCGCGTGCATAGGCAACCAATACGCTGGATGTGAATTCAGGGTTGCTGCCAAGGTTCAAGCCGAATTCCATGATCTGCTTCGTGCCTTCGCCGGTTACGCCGCTGCGGAATACCAAGCCGCCATGCGGCATCTCGCTGTGCTTCTCACGGAGCTCTTCTTCCGAGATGAAGTGTACGATCGTGTTGTAATCCGCAAAGTAGTTTGGCATCGTCTTGATTTCTTCCTCGATGCGTGCTTGATCGGCTCCTTCCTCTGCGACAACAAAGCATTCACGAAGATGCTTGTCTCTTGTTGTAAGAGTAGGGTTGTCCCCGCGTCGCACTTGAGCGACTGCTTCCTCAGATGGAATCGTGTATTGAACACCGTGCTTCACGCCTTCAATGCGGCGAATAGCATCGGAGTGCCCTTGGCTCACGCCGCGGCCCCAGAATGTATATTCATTGCCTTCTGGTAGAATCGATTGGAACAGCAGGCGATTCAAGGAGAACAAGCCTGGGTCCCATCCGGTTGAGATGACGCCAATATGCCCGCTCGCTTCTGCGACATGATTAACGCTGTCGAAGTATTCTGGAATGCGCGCATGCGTGTCAAAGCTGTCAACGGTATGGAACAGCTCCACCAATTGAGGTCCTTGCTCAGGCAGGTCAGTAGCCGAGCCTCCGCACAAGATCATTACATCGATACGATCGGTGTATGTATGTGCATCGCGAATATCAACTGCAGGCACGCTTGCTTGAATGGTGCTTGGATCGCGACGAGTAAACACCGCAACTAGCTCCATATCTTTATTTTGACGAATAGCGTATTCAACGCCCTTCCCCAGATTGCCATAACCGACAATACCAATTCGAATCGGTGTTTCCATATACGATACACTCCTTTGTCTAATATCCTCTATCAGTATAGGGCACTGATGAAAGATTTTACAGGATTATCTCACATCATAGTGCAAGTTTCCAGTCCTCTATTATGCAAAAAGCAGCGCAATTAGCCAATGCCACTTCAGCTTCAATCCTTACGCTTATTCTACCTGTCGAGCGGCAAGTAGTCGAATTTATGCGCAAGCGCCTCCCCAGAACCAGATACCGATCATGCATGTATAAATGCATAAATGTATAAAGGTGATGAAGAAAACCCCTTGATAGAATAAGGTTTTTAAAAAATACATAGAATTTTTTAGGTTATCTATTGTATTTATATTTACCTAGACGTATAATGATACATATTTGTTGGGCGGGAATCTTATTTCAGCCCACAGTTCGGACATAGAGAGGCACGCCTAAAGGCAAGGGTGTGCAAAGAGAAGGAGAGATCTGTGATGACGGAAGCAAGCTTGAAGGTAGCGATTATAGGATCAACAGGATACGGCGGAGTGGAACTGATTCGAATACTGTTGCAGCATCCTCAGGTAGAAATTGCTTCGGTCATCTCAGCCTCCAGTGTAGGAGAACCGATAGCTGCTGGGTATCCTCATCTGAACGAGATCATGTGCGATACGCTGGACGGAGTGGATCCGAAGGAGATTGCAAGCAAGGCTGAGCTGGTGTTCACAGCAACCCCTACTGGCGTCAGTGCGAAGCTGGTTCCTCAGCTGCTGGCGGAAGGGCTTAAGGTGATTGATCTGTCCGGGGATTTCCGGCTGAAGGATTCCTCTGATTACGTGAAATGGTATAAGCATGATCCTGTGGATGAGGATGCTTTGGAACAAGCGGTGTATGGGCTGTGTGAATGGTATGGCGAGCAGGTGCAAGGACAATCCTTTATTTCGAATCCAGGCTGCTATGCAACGGCCGCGCTGCTTGGCATGGCGCCTATCCTGAAGGCAGGGCTGATTGATCCAGACTCTGTGATCATCGATGCCAAGTCAGGTGTATCCGGAGCGGGACGGGGAGTCAACCTAGGCGTTCATTTCTCAGAGCTCAATGAGAACTTCAAAGCATATAAGGTGAATGCTCACCAGCACACACCGGAGATTGAGCAGGTGCTGAGCGAGCTGCATGGTAAGCCGGTGACAGTAACCTTTACGCCTCATCTTGTTCCGATGACGAGAGGGATTATGTGCACGATGTATGCGAAGTTGAAAGCGCAAGTGTCGAATGAGGATCTGGTGAAGCTGTATCAAGAGCAGTATGCAGGCAGACGATTTGTACGCATACGTCCAGCAGGGACTTATCCGGCGACCAAAGAAGTATACGCTTCGAACTATTGTGATATTGGCTTCTCGGTAGATGAACGTACGAATCGGGTTACCATTCTATCTGTGATCGACAATGTTATGAAGGGAGCCGCAGGGCAGGCGGTTCAGAACTTGAATGTAATGATGGGCTGGGAAGAATCCACGGGTCTTCTTTTCACACCTGTTTATCCATAAATTATGGACTCCAAACGAGTGCTGCGCAGCGAACAGAAGAGTCAGGCGGTTGATATTTAAAGAAGAAAGAAGCGTGATCAGGTATGAGTACGAAAGTAGAAGCGGAACAAGCGTCAGTCGCATCGTCAGCGCAGGACTTATTCACCATTATCGATGGTTCGGTAACGACGCCTAAGGGATATCAGGCCTCAGGGCTGCATTGTGGATTAAAGAAGACAGAGCGCAATGATATTGGCGCTATCGTGAGCGACGTTCCTGCCACAGCGGCAGCTGTATATACGACCAATGCCTTTCAAGCCGCGCCGCTCGGCGTGACGAGAGAGAGTCTAAGCGTATCAAAGCAGCTTCAAGCCGTTATCGTTAATAGCGGCAATGCGAATGCCTGCACAGGGAAGCTGGGCGAACAGAACGCATATCGGATGCGAGAAGCATTTGCACAACAGCTAGATGTTGATGCTCATCTCGTCGCAGTAGCTTCGACAGGAGTTATCGGAGAGCAGCTGAAGATGGACTGTGTGGAAGCAGGCGTAGCAGCACTCCCTGAGAAGCTGTCGGCAGAACGCGAAGGGGCGGAGCAGTTCAGCCAAGCCATTCTAACCACGGATCTCGTCAAAAAGGAAGCTTGCGTCTTGGTTAACGTCAATGGCGTTCAAGTGACGATTGCAGGAGCGGCCAAGGGTTCTGGCATGATTCATCCGAACATGGCCACGATGCTGGCTTTTGTGACGACGGATGCTGCGGTCGAGCCGACAGCGCTTGAGCAGCTGCTTAAGAAGACTACCAATCAGACATTTAATATGATCACGGTGGACGGAGATACAAGCACGAATGACATGCTGCTTGTGATGGCTAACGGTACAGCCCAGCCAGAGGTGCTGCATGAAGGGCATGAAGCGTGGCACGCATTCGAAGCGGGCTTCCGCTACGTATGCGAAGTACTGGCACAAGCAATCGCAAGAGATGGGGAAGGCGCAACGAAGCTGATTGAAGTGCAGGTGCAAGGAGCTTCCAGTCATGAATCTGCAAGCAAGATCGCGAAGTCCGTTGTCGGTTCAAGCCTTGTGAAATCAGCGGTCTTCGGCGCTGACGCCAACTGGGGAAGAGTGATCGCGGCTGTAGGCTACGCAGGAGAAGCGGTGGAGCCGGATAAGGTGGACATTCATTTGGGACCGATCGTTGTGCTGGAGCAGTCCACACCGGTAGCGTTTGATGAAGAAGAGGCATTAGAGTACTTGCGCAATGACAAGATCGTCTTTACGATCCAACTGCATATGGGCGAGGGTGAAGCGGTAGCCTGGGGCTGTGATCTGACTTACGACTATGTGCGCATTAATGCCGCGTATCGAACGTAAGGCGTGAAGGATAGGGGGAGAAGAGATGAGCAATCAAGACAACCAAGGATTTGTGATGAAGTGCGGGGGAAGCACGCTTGCCGATTTGCCTGATTCCTTCTTCGAGCAGCTTCGAGATGTTCAAGCTTCAGGCGTTGTTCCGGTCATCGTCCATGGAGGCGGCCCGGCCATCTCAGACACCTTAAGCAAGCTTGGCATAGAGACGGAATTCGTTCATGGCCTACGCAAAACAAGCGATGAGGTGCTGAATGTCGTAGAGATGGTACTTGCTGGCAGCATGAACAAGCAGATCGTACGGCGCTTGAATCGAGTCGGCGCTTCAGCTCTTGGATTGTCTGGGACAGACGGACAGCTGATCCAGGCACAGCCAGTGCCTCAGGCTGAGGAGATCGGATTTGTAGGCGATGTGACCTCCGTAGAGGCATCGCTTATCAACGGTGTGATGGAGATGGGCTATATTCCAGTCATTGCTCCCATTGGCATCGATGAAGCGGGACAACGCTATAACATCAATGCGGATACCGCTGCTGGCGCAGTAGCTGCCCATCTAGGCGTGAAGCGGCTTGTGGTCATAACGGATGTAGCAGGCATCATGAAGCCGGTGGATGGCGAGTTGACACTGCTGCAGGTCGTGACGACGGAGGACATTGAGAAGATGATTGCCTTGGGCGAGATCTATGGCGGCATGATTCCTAAGGTCCGTGCAGCAATGAAATGCTTGGAAGGTGGCGTAACCGAGGTGGTGATTGCGAAGGGCACAGAACCTGATGTGCTTAAACGGCTTGCGGCTGGCGAAGAACTCGGTACCCGAATTGTCGTTCATCATCCAGAGACAGCAGATGTCTGAGGAAGGCTGCAAAAATAGAACATAAAGAATCCAAATCGCAGTGTACTTGCGATAAATGTATAGATTTGAAATAACAAGGCTTGGGGGGATCGACATGACAAACTCGCAAGGGAATGGACAGCAAGCAGACAGTGCCCTGTTTCCTACGTATGCAAGATATCCAATCGCATTAGTAAAAGGTGAGGGCAGCCGACTGTGGGATGCAGAAGGCAAGACTTATCTGGACTTTATGAGCGGTCTTGCCGTTACGAATCTGGGCCATGCGCCGAAGCAGGTTAGAGATCGGCTGGTGGAACAACTGGATACCCTATGGCATGTATCGAACCTGTTTCATATTCCGCAGCAGGAGGAAGCTGCGCAGCTCTTAGTCAAGCATTCCTGCGCAGATGCTGTATTCTTCTGCAACAGCGGCGCGGAAGCGAATGAAGCAGCAATCAAGCTCGCCCGCCGGTATCAGAATCTAATTGCGAAGACAGGACGGACAGAGATCATTACTTTCCACCAATCATTCCATGGACGTACTTTGGCTACCCTGACTGCAACGGGACAGGACAAAGTCAAGGAAGGCTTCGCACCGCTGCCGACAGGCTTCCGTTATGTTCCCTTTAATGATAAGGAAGCGCTGCTCGCCGCGATTACGGAGCAGACAGGGGCCATCATGCTGGAGATGGTTCAGGCAGAAGGCGGCATCAATATGCTGAACCCTGACTTTGCCGAACAGATTGTACAATGCTGCGAGGAGCATGGCCTCCTGCTCATTGTTGATGAGGTCCAGACGGGCATGGGCCGTACCGGGCGCTGGTTCGCTCACGAGCATTATGGGCTAAGCCCGGATATCATTACCTCAGCCAAAGGCCTTGGCAGCGGCTTTCCGGTAGGCGCGATGCTGGCCAAAGCCAAGCTGCGCGAAGCCTTCGGGCCAGGCAGCCATGGTTCTACCTTCGGTGGCACGCCGCTGGCGATGGCCGCTGTTATAGGAACCCTGCTTGCGCATGAAGAGGAGAAGCTCGCGGAGCGCGCGGATGAGATGGGGCAATACTTGATGCAGGAACTGCAAAGCAAGCTTGGTGCCCTATCTGTAGTCAAGGAGATTCGCGGCATGGGACTGCTTATCGGAATCGAATGCGATATGCCAGTGAGCGGTATGCTGGCTGCGGCTCAAGAGGCAGGTCTTATCTTTGTAACAGCAGGACCCAATGTGATTCGTCTGCTTCCGAACCTCAAAGTAACAAAGGAAGAGATTGATGAGGCGGTTCAAGTGCTTGTGCATGTGCTCCAGCAGGCTGAAGTGACAGCCTAGAAGTGGTGCTTATGAGAGGTAAGAGATTTGCTTAAGAGAACTAATACATGCTGATTGTACGATTGCAGGGAGAGCCTGCTCACAAATAGACGGAGGTGCACGCATGACATTAACTCAAATCGACCTTAGAGGGCGGGACTTTGTTGCCCTTGCGGATTACACCCAAGAAGAGCTGTACACGCTGCTGAAGGTGGCAGGCTCGTTGAAAGAGAAGCAGAAGGCAGGTAATCCAGAGCAGCCGCTTAAGGGCAAGACCCTTGGCATGATCTTCGAAAAGTCCTCTACACGTACGCGAGTATCATTTGAGGTGGGGATGTATCAGCTTGGCGGGCAAGCCTTATTTCTTAGCAAAAACGATATTCAGATCGGCCGCGGCGAAACCATCGAGGATACGGCACAGGTGCTGTCTCGCTACGTGGACGGCATTATGATTCGTACGTATGCTCATCGCACGGTCATTGATCTGGCTCGGGCTGCAACGGTTCCGGTTATTAACGGGCTGTCTGACTTGAATCACCCCTGTCAGGCGCTTGCTGACTATATGACAGTGCTGGAGAAAAAGGGTCGCCTTGAAGGGCTTAAGATCGCTTATATTGGCGACGGCAACAATATGGCTCACTCCCTTATGATGGGCGGCGCGAAATTTGGCATGAACGTAGCAATCGCAACTCCTGAGGGATACGAGGTTGATGCGGATGTGGCGAAGCAGTCGCAGGAATTTGCAGAGCAGCACGGCGCTTCGATTACGCTCACTCATGATCCGAAGGAAGCTGCTGCCGATGCAGATGTGATCTATACGGATGTATGGGCAAGCATGGGCTTTGAAGAGGAGCAGCAGCAGCGTGAGAAGGCATTCCAAAGCTTCCAAGTCAATGAAGAGCTTGCGAAGTATGCGAAGAACGATTACTTGTTCATGCACTGCTTGCCAGCTCATCGCGGAGAAGAAGTTAGCGCAGGCGTCATCGATGGCGAGAACTCCATTATTTTTGACCAAGCGGAGAACCGTCTTCATGCACAAAAAGCGATTATGGCACTGACTATGAGCAGCTAAATCGCAACACGAAGCTTAAAGTAAATGCGAGCAGGCGATACGCCTGAATAGAATTTAGATGAAGCAGGGCAAAGGAGTGGAATGGACATGGCAAAAAATAAAATCGTTCTCGCCTACTCAGGCGGTCTGGATACATCCGTTATTCTCAAATGGTTAAAGGAAACCTACGACGCGGAGATCATTGCCTTCACCGCGGACATTGGTCAACAAGATGAGCTGGACGGCTTGGAGGAAAAAGCGCTCGCGACGGGCGCTTCCAAGGTGTACATCGATGATCTTCGCGATGAGTTCGCGAAGGACTTCATCTATCCGATGTTCCAAGCAGGCGCGCTATATGAAGGGCAATATTTGCTCGGAACGAGCATTGCGCGGCCGCTGATTGCAAAGCGCATGGTTGAGATTGCTCGTGCCGAGGGTGCCAATGCAATCGCACATGGTGCGACAGGCAAAGGCAATGACCAGGTGCGCTTTGAGCTTGCAGCAGCAGCTTTGGCTCCTGAGATAGAAGTGATTGCGCCATGGCGCTCGGAGCAATTCCGCAACGAGTTCCCTGGCCGTGCGGAGATGATTGCTTATGCAGAGAAGCATCAGATCCCGGTGCAGGCGTCTGCAGCGAAGCCATACTCGATGGACCGCAACCTGCTCCATATCAGCTTTGAGAGCGGCATGCTGGAGGATCCATGGTTTGATGCTACAGCTCCTGAGAACAAGAGCATGTATGTGCTCAGCGTAGATCCTGAGGATGCGCCGGATACCGCGGAGTATGTGGAGCTTGCGTTTGAGCAGGGCAATTGTACGGCAATCAACGGCGAAGCCTTAACCCCGCTTCAGGTGATGGAGAAGCTCAATGCGCTTGGCGGCAAGCACGGGATCGGCCGTGTTGATATGGTTGAGAATCGCTTTGTCGGCATGAAGAGCCGCGGCGTCTATGAGACACCAGGCGGCACGATCCTATTTACCGCGCATCGCAAAATGGAATCATTGACGATGGATCGTGATGTGATGCACCTTCGTGATTCCTTAATTTCAAGATACAGCAGCACCGTGTACAATGGCTTCTGGTTTGCTCCAGAACGGCTTGCGATGCAGGCGCTGGTAGCAGAGAGCCAAAAGCATGTGACAGGAACGGTTCGCCTCAAGCTGTACAAAGGCAATGTCATGGGCGCCGGAGTGCAAAGCCCGCTTAGCTTGTACAATCCGGATATTGCGACGATGGAAGCGGACCCGACTCAAGCGTACGACCAAAATGACGCGACAGGCTTTATTCATCTGAACGCGCTGCGCTTGAAGGTTGCTTCAGGCGTGCATGGTTCTGAGGTGCATGGCATTCAGATAAAAAAGGAGCCTGCAGCATCCGTGTAAGGCGTAACAGTAGGATAGAAGGACTATACAGGCCATCCATCGGCGTTGTCAGGATGAATTTGCTCAGTGTGCTCAGAGCAACTGGCAGCTGCAGTTAATTGACTAGAGCACGTGGATGGCAACGCTAAGGAGGTACGCGTGTGAGCAAGCTATGGGGCGGGCGGTTTACGAAGCAGACGGATGAACTTGTGGAGCAGTATACCGCCTCCATTTCATTTGATAAAGCATTGGCGGAAGAGGACATTCAAGGAAGCCTTGCGCATGTAACCATGCTTGGCAAGTGCGGCATTCTGCCAAGCCAGGACGTGGATCAGATCAAGCAGGGGCTCCTGCAGGTGCTGGAGCTGATTCGTACAGGCGAGATGGAGTATTCCGTCTCTGATGAAGATATTCATATGAACATCGAGAAGAAGCTGATCGAGCTGGTTGGACCGGTTGGCGGCAAGCTTCATACAGGCAGAAGCCGCAATGATCAGGTTGCCACGGATATGCATCTGTACTTGCGCAAGCATGTCATTTCCTTTGTGGAGCTGCTTGGCAAGCTGCAAGAAGCATTGATTGAGCAGGCGAAGGCCAACAAGGATACGATCGTGCCGGGCTATACGCATCTGCAGCGGGCACAGCCGATTCTATTTGCTCATCATCTTATGGCCTATGTCTCGATGTTCGAACGAGACATCGAGCGCTTGAAGGACAGCTATAAGCGCATTAATACCTTGCCGCTTGGCGCAGGTGCGCTGGCGGGAACTACCTTCCCGATCGATCGCCACTTTGTTGCTGAGCAGCTTGGCTTTGAACGGGTCTATGAGAACAGCTTGGACGCAGTCAGCGACCGTGACTTTATCGTGGAGTTTCTATCCAACGCGTCCATGATGATGATGCATCTGTCCCGGCTGTGCGAGGAGCTTGTGCTGTGGTCCAGTACGGAATTCCAGTTCGTGGAGCTGGACGACGCCTTCTGCACCGGCTCAAGCATTATGCCGCAGAAGAAAAATCCAGACGTCGCCGAACTGGTCCGCGGCAAGACCGGACGTGTGTACGGCAACCTGGTAGGCATGCTTACCGTACTGAAGTCGCTTCCGCTTGCGTACAACAAGGATATGCAAGAAGACAAGGAAGGGATGCTGGATACAGTAGCGACCCTTGATGGCGCACTTCGCTTGTTCGCGCCAATGATATCGACGATGAAGGTCAATAAGGAGCGCATGCGGCAGGCGGTTCGCCAAGACTTCTCCAATGCAACAGACATTGCGGACTTCCTTGTTAACAAAGGACTGCCATTCCGCCAAGCGCATGAAGTCATTGGGAAGACGGTGCTCTACTGCATTCAGCGCGGTGTTTACTTGCTTGACCTGACATTGGACGAGTTCAAGCAGTTCTCGCCGCTGTTCGATGAGTCCATCTATGACGTCTTGCAGCCAGAGCAAGTGGTGAATGCTCGTAATGTATATGGCGGTACAGCCGCACCTCAAGTTGAAGGAGCGATCCAACGGGCAGCGGGAGCGCTCTCCGATACACAGCTGTGGGTGGAGCAGCATCAGCCGGCGCTAGCAACGATATAGGCGTGCAGTTGGAAGACGGTTAGTGTGCTCGGGCAAGTTCAGTACAGCGGATAGGCATCGGTTAAGGCTTTTGCGCTTGCTATGAGGCGGTACCTTTCATTAGGGAGAAAGCCAGCCGCAATGAAATGGGGGAATCGCTCGCACGGTTCCTTAATTCCTTAAGACAAGTGCTTTGCTGCATGAGGTTCCTGCGAAGCCAGACAGCATGAATCGGCCAGCATGAGATCCGACAGCGGACATTCTGCAAGCTTGTGTGCAGAATGATCCTAGAGGACTGGTTGTAGTGGGGGTTACAACGAGTTGATAGCATGAAGCTAGGTAAAGATATCGTGAAGTAAAGCAGTATAATCGCAGAAGAATGTGCAGATCTCCTCGCGTTAAGAGTGTCCTGAGAGGCCTTACGCGTGCGAGCTGCTACAGCAGAAAGGGGCTGTTCCTTCGTCATGCAGACGTTAGGAGCAGCCCCCATTCGTTTTTGATCGAACGCAAATGACATCATGCAGTGAACGCCAGCGCAGAGGTTCTTCCCCAGATGAGCAGGATGCACAATTAGAAATTTGGCCCCGTAACCCCATCCTCAAGAATAGGCTCTGGATTAGATGGCTTATCGCTGCCTGGCGCAGCAGCACCATTGTTGACCGCGATTAAGGTCGGCTGAGCCTTGTAGGTGTCGACATACATTTTTTCCCGAGAGACTTCTTTTCCATCTACGAGCTTAATGCGATAGGACTCTACCTTGTAGCCCTGCTTTCCTTTTTGGATCGTCTCCCGCGAGCCGACAGGCAGACTTGAATTTTTGACATACTTTACAGTTGGCTGAATGACTTGGACGGTCTTCGTTTCCATCTTATAGGTGACGTTGTCTTCTAGCGTGCCGAACAGCTTGATCGTGAGCTGGTTATTCTCAGAAGAGGTGCGAATAAGCAGATTTTTGCCGGTCGTGTTTTTGAAACGGAAGTTAATGTAGCCCTCAGAGAAGGTCGCATCCAGCCCAATTGGAAGATAGGCCACAGGCAGAGAGTGGTTGCGCCGTTCTACAATCTCAAGGCCGGTGCGAAGCACGGCGTTATAAAGTGTGCTTGAGACTTGGCAAATGCCGCCGCCAATCCCTGGGACGAGCTTGCCATTGAAGATGACAGGCGCTTCCTGAAAGCCATACGCCTTCTCTGTCTCGGCAATGACCTTTTCATAATCAAAAATGTCCCCTGGCTTCAGCACCATATCATTAATCGTCTTGGCAGCTGAAACGACATTATGAATGCGCCCAGCATCTCCTGGCTTGAGAAAGGTCGAGATTTCAATAATTTTGCGGTCAATGCCCTCTGCTTTAAGGCTTTTAACCGTGACAGGAGCGTCCTGTTTGATCAGCGGAACCTCGATCGTAAGCGTATCGCCTTTATGCCATTCAGAGGGGATGGCGACTCGTATAACCTGCTCCATCTGCATTCGGTCAAGTCGAAATACGGCTTGATCAGGTGTGTAGACTACCTTGTCATCCTTCGTAATGGTTCTCGTCGCATTTACAGGCTTGCCGAAGGTCTGGATCTCCCATTGGGAGTGGAAGCGCTGCTTCCATACTTGATTATCCCAGGAGAATTGGAGAGCCCAGTTAGCTTTGAACTGCCGTCTTGCTTCTATGCGTTCCCATAAGCCTCCTTCTTGAAGCTTCTTAAGGGCAGCAATCAGCTGATCGGCTTGATAGTGAACGCCTAGCTTCGCAAGCGTGGTCGACACCGAATTTACTTCCGTACCCGGAAAGGTGAATGTCACAGGAGTTTGCTCCAGCGCTTCGATCCGCTCCTTCAACTGCTGCTCGAATTCGTCTTGCTCCATGCCTCCAATTGCCCAATCGGAGAGTATGACATTATCGGGAATAGCAGTCGAATAAGCATAGCGCTGAGCCCAGCTCCAACATACAGCGGCAGCGATAAGCAGAAGAAGAGCGACGCCTGCCAAACCGATATATCGTTTTTTCACGAGTACAGCCTCCTGTCTTTCACATTAGAAGAGTGCGTAATGAAGGGAAAGAGATAAGCCATGAAAGATGATGAGTGTATAGCCCAAATAACAAAAAGGGATTGTGATGAGCAGCGAAGGTGTTATGTTAATGGTTTTGTGTGGGTGGGGGGCTGGCAGGAGTATCTTAAAGCTTCCATAGAACCATGTTCTCTCCACCCTATGAAGCAATTAATTATAAGGGGTTGATTGCTGCTGCGTATCACGCTTTATGATGCTGATTTGGACATGCTGATGGCGTTAATGGATCTAAGAACGATGCTTTGCAGTCATCTACTCATCTATATGCACATGGCTTGAGAAACTTTCCGATAGGGCCCTGAACAACAACAATCTAGAGCTGCTGTCGAAAAAGATAGCGTACAGCGCAAAGGGGAAAATGCTGGTACTTTCCCGGGAAATAACGAACAAAAGGTTACAAATTGTAAAAAAAAATGTAGAAATTCGGGTTGAAATAAAGGAATCTGATACCCGTTGTCGAATATATAAAGGCTGATTTCTAACTTTAGGAAGTGATTGCTTTGATAGAAATGCAAGACGTGTGGAAGACCTATCAGGACGGTTCCCATGCGATTCGCGGCATTTCGGTGCGTATTGAGAAGGACGATTTTGTCTATCTCGTAGGACCGTCAGGTGCAGGCAAATCGACATTTATGAAGATGATTTATAGAGAAGAAGTGCCAACAAAGGGGCAAATTTTTGTTAATGGATTCAATATTGGCAAGTTGAAACGACGCAAGATTCCTTTTGTAAGACGCAATATTGGCGTTATCTTTCAGGATTTCCGCTTATTGCCGAAGCTGAATGTGTCTGAAAATGTAGCCTTCGCGATGGAGGCGATTGAAGCGCCGAAGAAGATCATCAAGCGGCGGGTGCCAGAGGTGCTGGAACTGGTTGGTTTGAAGCATAAGCTGACAAGCATGCCCTCACAGCTGTCGGGCGGCGAGCAGCAGCGTGTGGCGATCGCCCGTGCAATCGTTAACAATCCCACGGTCATTGTAGCCGATGAGCCGACAGGCAACCTTGATCCGGAGACCTCTTGGGAGATTATGAGACTGCTAGAGGAGATCAACTATCGAGGGACGACCATCTTGATGGCGACTCACAATAAAGACATCGTGAACACGATCCGAAGACGCGTTATTGCGATTGAATCAGGACAGATTGTGCGAGATGTGATTCGGGGGGATTACGGCTATGACGGCTAACACCATGACCCGGCATATTCGCGAGGGCAGCAAGAGCATATACCGCAATGGCTGGATGTCAATCGCATCCATTAGTTCAATTGTGATTTCCTTATTTATACTTGGCGTGTTTATTCTATTGTCTTTCAATCTGAATGTAATGACGAGCGAGCTGGACAGCAAGGTTCAGATTCGTGTTTATTTGCAGCTTGAGGTGACACAAGATGAGGTTGCTCTGCTCCGAACGGATATTGGCAATATGGCAGAAGTGAGCAAGGTAGAGTATGTGACCAAGCAGCAGGGCATGGATCTGCTGGAAGAGAGTCTTGGCGAGGATGGCAAGGACATTCTAAGCGGTTATACCGACGAGACGAATCCTCTTCCGGATTCTTTTACTGTTGAGGTTAAGGACCCGCAGACCGTAGGCATGGTTGCGAAGAAGATCCAGGCCTTGAATGAGACGAATGCGGCACAGCCGATCTGGAAAGTGAAATACGGCCAAGGCAGTGTTGAGAAGTTGTTCCAAATGACAAAGATGATCCGCAACTTTGGACTTATTCTTGTTGCAGGTCTTGCGATAACCGCCATGTTTCTTATTTCAAATACGATTAAGATTACGATTATGGCGCGTCAGCGCGAGATTGGCATTATGAAGCTGGTTGGCGCAACAAACTCCTTTATTCGCTGGCCGTTCTTTGTTGAAGGATTCCTAATCGGCTTGATTGGGGCTGTGGTCACGATTGCTATTCTATTTTTGGGTTATGACCAATTGCTCAGCTATGCGGCTACTAATCTATCATTCATTCAATTAATTCCGTTTGAAGAAGTTTGGCTGATGGTTGGTTCTGTACTATTGGCACTCGGCATTCTTATTGGCGTATGGGGCAGTACCATTTCCATTCGCAAGTTTCTCAAAGTCTAGTCTTGGATTGATAAGGAGGTACCATGTTGAAGAAAAAATGGGTATTGCTCGTGCTCAGTGCGATATTGTTGACTGGAATCCTCGCTCCTTCCACAGGGCAAGCTTCAGAGCTTGGCAAGATCAATGATCAGCTTAAGGATCTGAAGGAGCAGATGCGAGCAGCAGAGAAGAAGCAGCAGCAGGCGGAATCTACCATACAGGAAACCACGGTTAAGAAAGTAAATACCGAGAAGGACCTTGCGCAGATCACAGAGCAGATCGACATCAAGGTGAACGAGATGGCGAAGGTGTCCTCCGATATTGACCAAGCGGAATTTGATCTGGAGGAGAATGGACGTCAGCTTGAAGCGGCTAATAAGCGCATTGCTGAACGCGAGAAGCTCCTGGATGCAAGAGTTCAGCTGATGTACACCGATGGCAGTGTATCCTATCTGGACGTGCTGTTAAGTGCGACGAGCTTCTCCGATTTTTTGGATCGGCTCGATTCGATTGAGCAGATTGCCAATCGCGACAAAGAGCTTGTAGCCGAGCATAAGCGTGATAAGGAGCTTGTGCTGGAGAAGAAGAAGCAGATTGAAGCTGATCTTGTACGTGTGCGCACCTTGTACGTGAAGCTTGAAGATACCAAGCAGGAACTGATGATTCAGGAAAAAGAAAAGGAAGTCATGATCGCTTCCTTTGACAAGCAGATCGAGGAGTCCCACAGCTTAAGTGATGAGCAGGAGGCTTTGCTGGTAGACTTAGTGTCTAAGCGCGCATCGCTTGAGCAGCAGAAGGTAGCAGAGGAAGAAAGACAGCGCCAGCTTGAAGAAGAGCGCCGTCAGCGCGAAAGAGAAAATCAGAAGAGCCAAGGCGGCGGAGGCGGGGGAAGCTCCAGCTCCAATACCGTCTATGGTTATTCAGGCGGACAGCTGTCCGTGCCTTTGAAGAGTTCGTATACCATCACTTCCCTGTATGGCACACGTCGCGATCCAATCACAGGCCAGCAAGGCGCGTACCATAGTGGAATTGATATGGCAGCTCCAGCAGGCACCTCTATCTATGCAGCGGAATCCGGTGTCGTGGTATTGGCCGAGTGGTGGAGCGGATACGGCAACTGTGTTATCATCGATCATGGACAAGGCTTATGGACCTTGTATGGACATATTCGCAGCGGCGGAATAAAGGTTGAGAAAGGCCAGAAGGTCAAAGTAGGAGATAAGATAGCTGAGGTAGGCTCCACAGGCCGTTCTACAGGCAACCACTTGCACTTTGAGGTTCGTCTGAATGGCGAACGTACCGATCCGGAACCTTACTTGCAATAATTGTGTTTTAGAGCCCTTTTGTGAGTAGTCCGATACGCTTTTCTGCGATGGACGTCGTGTTTTACGCGTAAGGGTAAGGATAAGGCTGTAGGAAATTTAATCGTTCCTATAGGGTAAAAACTCTACCATTGGCATATACTACTAAGGTTCTATTGGATTTCTAGCCAAAACGCATACGAATACGTGGAACAGCTAATGGAAACACAAAGGCGGTGATCGCATGAACTTTAAGGGGCGGACAGTCGCTCTTATTGTAGGTATAACGATAACGGTCAGCAGCTTGGTGACGATGGCCATTATGGACCTGCCCATCTTCGCAAGCAGTGCTGGACAACCTTCCAGTGGAAGCTTAACCGTTAAGGAGCAGCAAAAGGTCAATGCGGTGCTGCAGGTCATTCAAAAGCATTACTTTAAGGAAATCGAACGCACAAAGCTGATTGATGGCGCGATCAATGGTATCTTTACGGCATTGGATGATCCGTACTCCACCTACATGCAGCGTGAAGAAGCCGAGAACTTCAATGTTAGTGTTGAAGGAGGCTTCACAGGAATTGGCGCTGAGGTGTCGATGGAAGATGGGAAGGTGACGATCGTCTCTCCTATCAAGGATACGCCGGCAGAGCGTGCGGGCTTGAAGCCTAAGGATGTGCTCTTGACCGTAGATGGCGTCACTCTTGAAGGGTTGAATCTGAATCAAGCTGTAGACAAGATCCGCGGGCCTCGCGGGAGCAAGGTTAAGCTTGAAGTAAAGCGTCCTGGCGTCGAACAGGTGATGACTTTCGAGATTACGCGCGATAAGGTGGATCTCGAGACGGTATTCCCGACGATGCTGAATGACAAGATCGGATATATTGAGATTCGCCAGTTCTCTACGAATACGTACGAACATTTCATCACTGCGCTAGATGGTTTGGAGAAGCAAGGCATGAAGGGTTTAATCCTTGATGTACGGAACAATCCGGGCGGCGTCTTGGACATTGTCGAAAAGATGACATCTCCATTTATTCAAAAAGGCAAGCCGCTGCTTCAAGTAGAGTATCGTGATCAGCCTCGTGAAGTGCACAAGTCGAAAGGCACTGATCAACAGAAGCCTTACCCGATTGCGATTCTCACGAACAAGGGCAGTGCCAGTGCGTCTGAGATTATGGCAAGCGCCTTGCAGGAGTCCGCGGGAGTGAAGATTGTTGGTGAGCACACATTCGGCAAAGGGACGGTGCAAACAAGCTTCCCAGATCAAGAGGACGGAAGCTTGATCAAGATCACTATCGCAAAGTGGCTGACGCCAAATGGCAACTGGATTCATCAGAAGGGCATTGAGCCGGATGTGCCCGTTGCACAGCCGGACTACTTCAATGCAGCGCCTATTGCCAAGGATAAGCTCTTGAAGAAAGATATGAATGCAGCGGATGTGAAGAATCTGCAGGTCATTCTAAGCGGACTTGGCTATAAGCTTGATCGAAAGGATGGGTATTTCTCCGCCAGCACGGAGCAGGCGGTAAAAGCCTTCCAAAAAGAGAAGAAGCTTGCTGTGACTGGTCAGGTAGACAGCAAGACCGCTGAGCAGCTGGAGCTCTCGATTGTCGAGGTCATGCGCGACAAGAAGAATGATGCACAGCTGAATGCGGCGATTAAGACCATCCAGAAGGAAATTCAACCGTAGGTGTCGAAATGATAGAAGGTCAGTAGCCGCTTGGCTTCAGGCCTTCTTTTTCATTGCATTGGTTTATTCTTTTTTAGAATAGGAAAAGAACATACAGGATTGATTAGGCTGTGAGGGAGTTTGAATACGCTGCTCTGGTTCGTTCGAAGTTGTTCGTAGCGCTTGAATCAGAGGATGCACAAGATATTGATTACGTTTAAATCCACTGTTCGAAACTGATGGACAATGCTTTGCTTCATCGCTCCACTCTGTGCGGATCGCGATTGAAATGTTTATAAATAAAGTAGAGATGCAGTTGATTCGATTTGAATGCTGAGGCTTGAATGCTGAGGCTTGAATGCTGAGGCTTGAATGTTAGGAGGCTGTGTTCTTATTAGTCAGGATCTATAACTGACTTGCTTTGCTAGGGATGCTGGCTTGGGAAGGGGAGAAGAATGTGGATGCAGCTGTAGAAGTAATTCTGGAATGGTTATCTCGTGTCGGCTTCGCATGCTTGCAAATGCTGCTGTCGCCATTCTATTGGTTATCGATATTATTGATTGCGATACATTATCGTAGGCAGATGCTGCTTGAGCGACGATTGTTTGCCGTTAAGATGCATAGCTGGATACAGCAAACGTGGAGAGCTTGGCTTGGAGGCCTTGTGGCAGGGGTGCTTGTCTCAGCAGCGGCGATTGGGCTAGGCGTTCATGTGACGCCTTCCATCATGTTTTTGATCTGGGGAATCAGTGTGCTGCTGTTGTTTATACGTGTGCGCATGCTGTGCCTTGCCTACTCTGGCGGCATTGTCGCTTTGCTGCATGTCGCGCTGGGGTGGTTCCCTGCGTTTTCTCCAGAAGGTATGGTGGGAACGGTCGTTCAAGATCTGCGGACGCTTAATCCGGCAGGCCTGTTGATACTTATCGCCCTTCTTCATGCAGCCGAAGCATTTCTGATTCGCAAGCAGGCAGCTGCCTTTGCAACTCCGCTCTTTATGGAGAGCAAGCGTGGAAGTGTCATGGGCGCCTATAGAATGCAGACTATGTGGCCAATACCGCTGCTTGTGTTTATGCCTTCCGCAGCAAATGCTGGGGAATTGCTTCCATGGCAGCCCTTGTTAAGCGGGGATTTGTGGGCGTTAGGCTGGATGCTCATGGCGTTTCCTGTCATGATTGGCTTCTCAGAAGTGACCTATGCGTATCTTCCGCAAGAGAAAGCGAATGTGACCAGCTCAAGATTGTTTATGTATGCTGCGGCTCTGCTGGCCGTGTCGCTACTGGCGAATTGGTGGTCCCCGCTCATCGTGGTCGCAGCGATTGTTGCGATTGGGATGCATGAGTGGATGATCTGGTGGAGCAGACAGCAGGAGTCGAACCATAGTCCCCTGTTTACACATAGCGGATCAGGACTCCGGGTACAAGCGGTTCTGCCTAACAGTCCGGCTGCGGAAATGGGAATCATGGCGGGTGAGCGAATTACGAAGGTAAATGGGTATTCGATTCGAACGAAGGCTGATCTGCATCAAGCGCTCAGCACCAGTGCGATGTATAAGCTTGAGGTATACAACTTAAACGGAGAAGTAAAATTCGTTCAGCGAGCATTGTATGATAAGGAGCATTATCAGCTTGGTGTCCTGCTGGCGCCAGATGATGATGTCACCTATATAGCAGATACGAAGCCTGTGTCCATAATCCGGTGGTTCAAATCACCTTGGAAGCGGCATCGCTCAGAACGTGCATCTTCCGACACTACCCTTAATCAGAGTTCATAGTCGATGGTTAAAGCGCAAGTAAGCGTTCATTCTATAAAAGGAATGGACGCTTTTTTTCATCGGTTGGGAAATGGTGTTTGTTCTCGAAGCGCAGGCAGCTGCACACTGTGAATAGACGTGATCGATTGCATGTAAATAAATGAAAAAAGCAAGGAATTGTGGATAACTATAATTTTTTCTGCCAATATTCGCATAGTTGTCGACAAGTTGTTAACATTCTGGGGATATAAACAAAAATTTTGTGCATAACTTTTTGATGTTTGTGTATAACATGTGCACGATGTTAATTGTCAATGGAAAATAGCGAGTACCAACTTGGATAGAAATTCGGAATGGCAGTTGATTGTGATATTAACGGAAGGAAAAATAAGGAGGGTTTTCGATGGAGGCTAGAAAAGCAGTAAGAGCCATTGTTTGTTTCTTCATGGACAGCAAACACGGTGCAGCCAATGGGTGATCAATAAGCATATCAATAAGAGGCGCAACTATCATGGGAATGAAGCTAGGCAAATTATTGGTGGTGAAAGCATACAAGGATCCTTTGATCTGAGAAAGCAAAAAGGCCTGCCATAAAAGCTTGGCCGACCTTTTCGTATAGCTAGAATCAAAATCATAACGCTTATAGATTGCAATGTGTCTTATCCATTATCGCAAAGCTGCCTGTTGCGCGGTTCAATAAGTCTGGCTAAGCTGATGGCTGAATGGCACGGAGAATGATGATCTCCACTCGACGATTCTTCGTTCGTCCTTCAGATGTGTCGTTGGAAGCAACGGGACGTGTCTCGCCGTAGCCTGAGATTTGGAACTGATCTTGCTTCAGGCTCTCTTCTTCTACAAAATAGCGAAGAACAGATAAGGCGCGCTCTGCTGAAAGCGCCCAGTTGTCCTTGAATCGACTGCCAGGCGACATCGGCACATTGTCGGTATGGCCTTCAATGCTGATCGTCGAATCGAGCGTCTGGAACAGGCTGGCAAGCTTCTTGAGCGTCGGCTCAGCCTTCGTGGTGAGTTCAGACTGGCCCAGTGCGAACAGAAGGCTGTCGCTCAATCGAATCTCAATGCCCTTCTCGCTGTCGATAACCGTGATGGCATTCTCCAGTTGATTCTCATCAATATAGGCTTGAACCATATTTTTGACATGCTGCAGCTGTTCTTCCTGCTTGCGGTAGGCGATGTCCTTTTCCGTAATCTCCCCAATCATGACGGGCTGGTCTTGCGATTCTGGGGAGTCCTTCATGGAGCTATTCCCGTCTGCTGAGTTAGAATCACCGTCCGCTTGTTCGGTTCCTGCCGCGTTGTGCTGATTCTTATCATCGGAATCTCCATCTCCCATAGAAGGATCTGTCTGTCCTCCTTCCTGTACGATGGCTCCACCCTCCAAGAGGCTTGGACCGCCAGACAAGGCTCCTTGCTGCGGGCTGTTCTTAAAGGTTGTGTGAAGCGTCTCGGACAAGGATTGGTACTTGGTTGCATCGACTTGGCTCATGGCATACATGACGACGAAGAAGATCATCAATAGCGTGATAAGGTCTGCATATGTAATCAGCCAGCGGTCATGCTGCTCTGGCGCAGCGTTGCGCTGTCTGGATGCTCTACTTCTGTATCTCAACGTTCATCCCTCGCTTTGGCTCTGAGACTTCACGAAGTGCCTCATAGGCGTCCTCACCCTGCATGAACGTCGACAGCTTGCGGCGGACGATCTTCGGATTGTCAGCAGCTTGAATGGCTAGAATGCCGAGTTGAATAAGCTCCATCTCGCGAATCTGCAGCGCGCTTCGCGTCTTGATCTTGGTCGCAATCGGCAGGTAAATGACATTGGCGCTGACCACGCCATACAAGGTTGCGGTAAAGGCAACTGCGATGGATGGACCGAGCATAGAGGGGTCGCTTAGGTTGCCAAGCACGTGAATAAGTCCCATTACGGTTCCGATAATCCCCATCGTCGGCGCGTAACCGCCGGCTGCTTCGAAGATCTTGGCATAGCCATCATGTTTTTGCTCCACACTGTCCATTTCCATATCCAGCATCTGCTGAATCACTTCTGGCTCTGTGCCATCGACAACCATCATCATGCCGTCTCTCAGGAAGGGGTGGCTGTGCTTCTGAGCACTGGCTTCAAGAGCCAATACGCCTTCGCGTCTTGCTTGGAGGCTCATGGCAACGAGATCATCGACCAAGCGGTTCAAGTCCCGCGGCTGTTCGCGAAAAGCCATTCGCAGCGCCTGTGGAAGGCTTCTCAGCCTGCTCATCGGGAAGCTGATCACAACGGCAGCGATTGTGCCTCCAAATACGATGAGCGCTGCAGTCGCCTCCCATAAGCCGCTGATGTGGCCGCCCTCCCAAATAAAGCCGCCGATGAGCGCGATAAGTCCGATTAGAATGCCGATAAAGGTTGTCTTATCCATCATAAAATATCCTTCTTCCTTGCATGTTCCCATTTGCATCCAACGGTTGTTGCGAGTATAATAAACGGGAACAAACATTCTTATTTATTGGGGATCCTAGCTGCTGAATACCTCTAAAAGTTGAACGACAGGTAAAGATGATTCTGTCCTTTTTATCGGGTAATTTCCTTATAAAGTTTAGCATGTTTCAAAACGGGTAAGCCTTTTGAGTAGGGATGAGCGTTAGGTACGAGACAGCGTAAAGGGCAAGTGAGCACAAGGGCCTATAAGATAGGGAAGAGTAGGGCTCTAGTACTCGCCTGCATAATGATAGATAAGCAAGGTCAAGCAGAGCATGAAGCAACCGAAGTATGAGGAAGGATGAGGTGATGGTCATTTTATGACTGATATTCAGATGTCTTCTAAGCCCTTTGAGCTAGTTAGCGAATTTGATCCGCAAGGGGATCAGCCGCAGGCAATTGAGGAGCTTACAGCCGGCATTCAAGCGAACAAGCGTTACCAGACGCTGCTCGGGGCAACAGGTACGGGCAAGACCTTTACCATTGCACAGACGATTGCTAAGGTCAACAAGCCTACATTGGTTATTGCCCACAATAAGACGCTGGCTGCTCAGCTGTGCAGCGAGTTCAAGGAATTTTTCCCGCACAATGCGGTGGAATACTTCGTCAGCTACTATGATTATTACCAGCCGGAAGCGTACATTCCATCATCAGATACGTATATCGAGAAGGACTCGAGCATTAATGAAGAAATTGATAAGCTGCGTCACTCCGCGACCTCCTCTTTATTTGAACGCAGAGACGTCATTATCGTAGCAAGTGTATCCTGCATCTATGGCTTAGGTTCTCCGCTTGAATACAAGAACTTGGTGCTGTCCCTTCGAACGGGCATGGAGAAGTCTAGAAATGAGATCTTGTCGCGTCTTGTAGACATTCAGTATCAGCGCAACGATATGAACTTTATTCGAGGCACATTCCGAGTGCGCGGTGATGTCGTGGAGATCTTCCCCGCGTCAAATGGCGAGCAAGCGGTGCGCATTGAGCTGTTTGGTGACGAGATTGAGCGCATCACGGAGATCGATGTGCTGACTGGGGAAATCATCGGAGAGCGTGATCATGTGGCCATCTTCCCGGCTTCTCACTTCGTTACCGCAGAAGAAACGATGAAGCGAGCATTAGTTGATATTGAGCGTGAGCTGGAGGAGCGGCTTCAAGAGCTGCGCGCGGATAATAAGCTGCTGGAAGCTCAGCGCCTTGAGCAGCGCACAAGATACGACATTGAGATGATGAGCGAGGTTGGCTTCTGCTCAGGGATCGAGAATTACTCCGGTCCGCTTACATTCCGCGAGAGAGGGGCCACGCCATATACATTGCTGGACTACTTCCCGGATGATTACTTAATCGTGGTTGATGAATCACATGTGACGCTTCCGCAGATCCGCGGGATGTACAACGGTGACCGAGCACGGAAGACAGTGCTTGTCGAGCATGGCTTCCGCCTCCCTTCTGCAATGGATAACCGTCCGCTGCAATTTGAGGAATTCGAGTCCAAGGTCAATCAAGCCATCTTCGTATCGGCTACTCCAGGCCCATATGAGCTGGAGCATACGCCTAAGATGGCCGAGCAGATTATTCGGCCGACAGGCTTGCTGGACCCTGTTGTTGAGGTGCGTCCAACCAAAGGGCAGATTGACGACCTTCTTGGCGAGATTCGCCTTCGCCTAGATCGTGACGAACGCGTATTGGTGACGACCTTGACGAAGAAGATGGCCGAGGATCTAACCGATTACTTGAAGGATATCGGAATCAAGGTTCGCTATCTGCACTCGGACATTAAGACCTTGGAACGGATGATGATTCTTAGGGACCTGCGCCTTGGCGTGTTTGATGTCCTGATTGGTATCAATCTGCTGCGCGAAGGCTTAGACCTGCCTGAGGTATCGCTAGTTGCCATTCTTGATGCGGATAAGGAAGGCTTCCTGCGCGGAGAGCGCTCTCTCATACAGACTATCGGCCGTGCGGCGCGCAATGCAGAAGGCCATGTCATTATGTATGGTGACAAGATCACGGATTCGATGGATAAGGCGCTGAAGGAGACGGCTCGCCGCCGTCAGATTCAGATGGCTTACAATGAGCAGCATGGCATTACGCCTCAAACCATTCGCAAGAAGATTCAAGAGGTGATCGAGGCAACGAAGAGCGTAGACGACAAGTCGAGCGCCTTGGCAGGAGCAGGCATGGAGAAGATGTCGAAGAAGGATCGGCAGTCGGTCATCCAGCGCTTGGAGGAAGAAATGAAAGAAGCAGCGAAGAGTCTCCAGTTCGAGCGTGCGGCCGAGCTGCGTGATGCTTTGCTTGAATTGAAGGCGATGGATTAGGATTGGCATGTATCAACATTTTCGCTTATTCTCAGTTCGCGTGAACGAACAAGCAGGAGGGTCATTCCATTGGCAAGTGAGCATATTGTGATCAAGGGCGCGAGAGCCCATAATCTTAAAAATATTGATGTGACCATACCGCGCGACAAATTTGTCGTGCTGACAGGTCTTAGCGGTTCAGGGAAATCCTCATTGGCGTTTGATACGATCTATGCGGAAGGGCAGCGCAGATACGTGGAATCTTTGTCTGCTTACGCCCGCCAATTCTTAGGGCAAATGGAGAAGCCGGACGTGGATTCCATCGATGGGTTGTCTCCTGCGATCTCGATCGACCAGAAGACGACGAGCCGCAACCCGCGATCGACAGTAGGGACGGTAACAGAGATTTATGACTATTTGCGATTGTTGTTTGCCCGTATCGGTCATCCGCATTGTCCTGAGCATGGAGTAGAGATCAGCTCTCAGACGGTCGAACAGATGGTCGATCGGATCATGGAATATCCGGAGCGTACGAAGCTGCAGCTTCTTGCTCCTGTGATCTCAGGGCGCAAGGGGGAGCATAAGACAGTCTTTGCCGATATTCAGAAGCAGGGCTTCGTTCGCGTCCGTGTAGACGGCGAGCTCCGTGAAGTATCGGAGACGATTGAGCTAGAGAAGAATAAGAAGCACAATATCGAGGTTGTCGTTGACCGTATCGTCGTCAAGGAAGGCGTTGAGTCCCGTCTTGCGGACTCGATTGAGACGGCGCTTAATCTGTCTGACGGCAAGCTGATTGTAGATATTATCGATCAAGAGGAGCTTGTGTTCAGCTCGAAGCTTGCCTGCCCAGTCTGCGGCTTCAGCATCGATGAGCTGTCGCCAAGAATGTTCTCCTTTAACAGCCCGTTCGGTGCTTGTCCGGACTGTGACGGTCTTGGTCAGAAGATGATTGTGGACCCTGAGCTTCTAGTGCCGAACAAGGAGAAGTCAATTGATGAAGGGGCGTTCGAAGCTTGGGCGGGAAGCACGTCCAACTACTATCCGCAGTTTCTGCAGGCCGTGTGCGACCATTATGGCATTCCAACGGATATCCCCGTATCCCAGTTTGAGCCTGATCAGATGAATAAGCTCATGTTCGGAACAGGCGGGGAGAAGGTTCGTTTTAAGTATGAAAACGACTTTGGCCATAAGAAGGAAGCGATGGTTGCGTTCGAGGGCATTGTGCACAACTTGGAGCGCCGCTATCGCGAGACGGCTTCCGAAGGCATTCGTGAGTTCATCGAGGGCTTCATGAGTGCGAAGCCGTGCGGTATCTGCAAAGGGGACCGGCTTCGCAAGGAGAGCCTTGCGGTTACGGTTGGCGAGAAGAATATGGCTTATGTCACGAGCCTGTCCATTGGCGATGCGCAGGAGTTCTTTGCGAACCTGGAGCTGTCTGCGAAGGATATGATGATCGCTCATCTGATCTTGAAGGAGATCAATGCCCGACTCGGCTTCTTGGTCAATGTGGGCTTGAACTACTTGACGATGAGCCGTGCAGCCGGGACGCTGTCAGGGGGCGAGGCTCAGCGGATTCGCCTGGCAACACAGATCGGGTCCAGCCTGATGGGTGTTCTCTATATCCTGGACGAGCCGAGCATCGGACTTCATCAGCGGGACAATGATCGCTTGATTCAGACGCTTGAGCATATGCGCGATCTCGGCAATACCTTGATTGTCGTTGAGCATGATGAAGACACGATGCTGGCTGCTGACCATATCATCGACATCGGACCAGGAGCTGGGATTCATGGCGGGATGGTGATCGCTGAGGGAACCCCTGAGGAGATTATGGCTGATGATCAATCGATCACAGGCCAGTACTTAAGCGGACGGAAGTTCATCCCGATTCCGTTGGAGCGCCGCAAAGGCGACGGACGCTGGCTGGAGATTCGAGGGGCGAAGGAGAACAATCTGCGCAACATTAACGCGAAGTTCCCGCTTGGCGTATTCACGGCGGTAACGGGGGTATCCGGCTCCGGCAAGTCCACGCTCGTGAACGAGATTCTCTATAAGTCGCTAGCCCGTGATCTGAACCGGGCGAAGGTGCGCCCTGGCGCTTATCGTGAGATGAAGGGCTTGGAGCATGTGGATAAGGTGATCGACATTGACCAGTCCCCGATTGGACGGACGCCGCGCTCGAATCCCGCAACCTATACGGGTGTATTCGATGACATTCGCGACCTGTTCTCCACGACCAACGAAGCGAAGATTCGCGGCTATAAGAAAGGCCGCTTCAGCTTCAACGTGAAGGGTGGACGCTGTGAGGCCTGCCGTGGCGATGGAATCATCAAGATCGAGATGCACTTCCTGCCTGATGTCTATGTGCCATGTGAGGTATGTAAGGGCAAACGCTATAACCGCGAGACACTGGAAGTGAAGTACAAGGGCAAAAATATTGCCGATGTGCTGGAGATGACGATTGAAGATGCGCTAGAATTCTTCCAGAACGTGCCTCGTATTCAGCGCAAGATTCAGACCTTGTTCGACGTTGGCCTTGGCTATATGAAGCTGGGACAGCCTGCAACGACGCTGTCGGGCGGCGAAGCCCAGCGCGTGAAGCTTGCAGCCGAGCTGTATCGCCGCAGCACAGGCAAGACGCTGTATATTCTGGATGAGCCCACGACAGGTCTTCATGTGGCGGATATTGACCGCCTGCTGGAAGTGCTGCATCGTTTAGTCGAGTCAGGCGAGAGCGTGCTCGTTATCGAGCACAATCTGGATGTCATCAAGACCGCGGACTATATTCTGGATCTCGGTCCTGAGGGCGGAAACGGCGGCGGCTTGATCGTGGCCCAAGGAACGCCTGAACAGGTCGTGAAGGTGGAGGGCTCATATACAGGCCATTACCTGAAGCCGATCTTAGAGCGTGACCGTGCTCGTACAGAGGAGCAGGAGAAAGTGACGACTTAGTCTAATAAGCCTGAGAAAGCCGCGGATTGATCATTGGAATCGATGATCGATACTGATGAGAAGGCCCGTGAAACGTTAGTATCCAGATAATCGTCAAGTCTAGGCAAGCAGCCAATTGGTAGCATCAATTGACTTCAAAATAAGTGACTGCAATAACTGGCTGCAACAAGTGATAAAGTGATAAGCTCCGTTGGTCTTTATATATAAAGGCTGCGGGCTTCACTTATAGCTCTAAGCTTGAGAAGAAGGTCCATCCTGTAAACAATAATCAGGAGGACTTTCTTTTGTTTTTAGGAATGAAAAGGCATTGTTCAGGAATGGAGGGAATGGAATCACCACAAGAGCACTCCCTTTTGATCTAACATATATAGCAGGGAGATTGGGCGGATTAAGATCGCAATTTGATGACAGGGGTTAGGGGTTTAGTGGTTGAGGGGATAGTCAAGTTCTAAAGACCAGATCATCTTACAGAGATGCGTTTTCGAGTGAAATGGATTCATTTCGGAGTTGGAGCAGGAAGAACCTGCCTTGATGTAGAAGCAGTGAGAAGGAATTGCGATCATTAGAATATGGACATAAAGGGTGGGGAAGATGACAGTCATTAGCGTTGGAGAGAATCGGGTGCCGATTCGCGGTATTTTATTTGATAAAGACGGAACACTGCTTCAGTTCGTCAGCTTATGGGGTAAATGGGCGGAAATGGTGCTGAATGAGCTTGAGCGTGAGCTTAGACAAGAAGATGCCGAGCTGCCAGAAGGGCCGGGCTACTTGTTAGGAGTATTCCTAGATGAGCAGCGGAAGGTTACTGCGCATGATCGTTTTGGTCCATTGGCGATGGGGTCTCCGGCACAGATGATCGGCATAGCAGCTTATTATCTATACCGCGCTGGCGTGCCATGGAATGACGCTTCTCGCCGAGCAACCGAGGTGTTCGAACGCGCCAATGAAATGGTGCTTGAAGAGGCGAATATACTCCCGGTGTCAGGTGTGGCTGAATTCCTGGAGACGTGCCATGCTCGTGGATTGAAGCTGGCTGTCGTTACCGCAGATGATAAACGGCCTTCCGAACAGCATCTTGTCAAAATGGGGCTTCGCCACTACTTCGACAGCGTCGTTGGGGATGACTGCGTGGAGCACGGCAAGCCGTATCCGGATATGGTCGCGCTAGCTTGTCGGGAGCTTGGCCTTGAGCCGCATGAGACGGTCGTTATTGGGGATTCGGTTGGCGATATGGAGATGGGACGCAGCGCAGGCTGCGCGCTGCAGATCTTTATCGACGAGGAAGAGCGCTTCGAGACAGCGCCTGAATCTGCGGATGTAATGATTCGCTCCTATAAGGAGCTTCGTATTGAAGAATAGAAGACGGAGACTAGGCGCGTTAGGTGCCTAAAAAAGAAAGCCGTCTGCCCACGCTGCGAGACCTGTGAGGAAGTAGAGGCAAGCCCATGAACATGCTCTTAGCTTCCGGTCACCTGAAATCGCAGCAGTGCATATGCTTGGCCTGATCGGTTGGAGGGACGAGAAAGTGTCGTCATTGAGATGATCAGGCAGAGCAGTGCACATGGTGGTGCAGACGGCTTTTCTATTTTATTCAAAAGTCATATAGACTTAAGATACAAGCAGCGGTGAAGCAAGAATCTCGGTGAGCTTCTCTTGGAAGGCTTCAGCTCCCACACGAAGGAAGTAATCATGGAATGATTCATCTTCGATCCGATTGTCCTTGTAGAACAGAATCAACTGCTCCAGCACCAAAGGCACATCATCACCCTTCACACGGCCTTTCAGGGTCTTGTTGAAGCGGGCGTTAGGCCCCAAGATACCGCCTACCGCGATATCGAAGGCATCTATCATGCCATTCGGCGTCTTCACAAGCGCTCCTTGCAAGCCAATGTCAGCGATATGCTTCTGACCACAGGCGTTCGGGCAGCCAATAAAATGGATGCGAATCTTCTCATCCAACTGGACATGCTCATCCAGATATTGTGCGACACGGCGAGCACGCTCCTTGGTCTCCACAATAGCAAGATTGCAGAACTCATTGCCTGTGCAGGATACGGAACGGCTCATAAAATGCTTAGGGAATGGCGTAAGGCGCTCTAATACAGGCTGTTCAAGCACTTCATCCACTTTCTCATTTGGAATGCCGCTAAGCAAAATATTTTGCGACATCGTGGTGCGAATTCTGCCATCACCGTAGATCTCTGCGATATCTGCGAGCTGGAGCCATTCATCAGCATTCAACCGGCCCACAGGCACGTTAAGCCCGATATAGTTTAGCCCCTCTTGTGCTTGCGGGTGAACACCATCGAAGTAAGCGGCCTGCCAGCCTTCAGTGCGATCCTCGCCAGAACGCTCCAGCGGTCCAAGAAGCTCCTCAAGCTTCTCCAGGAATTTCTCCACACCCCAGTCGTTGATTAAAAACTTCAAGCGAGCATGGTGGCGCTTCTCCCGATAGCCATGATCGCGGAAGAGAGTCGTTACTCCGACGGCAAGCTTCAATACTTCATCTGGACGAACAAACACATCCAGCTTGCGAGCAAGGAAAGGCTTAGCAGATAGTCCACCGCCAATATGTGCATGGAAGCCAATCACTTCTTGGCCATCGATGACTTTTACAGCAGGAGTAAGCGCTAAATCATTGATTTCGGCGTTGGCATTATTGAACTTGTTGGATGATATGGACATTTTGTATTTGCGCGGGAGGTTGGAGAAGTCACGGTTCATCAGGAAGAAATCATTTACCTCATCAACAAGAGAGGTGGTATCCATCAGTTCATCAGGATCGATACCTGCCAACGGGTTGCCGACGATAGTCCGCGGGCAATCTCCACAAGCCTCATACGAATATAAGCCCACCTCCTCCAAGCGTTTGAAGATATCCGGGAAATCCTCGACGCGCAGCCAATGGTATTGGATGGCTTGGCGTGTGGTGACGTCCATGAGATCGCGCCCATACAGCTTCGCAATCTCACCGAGCGCGCGTGCTTGAGCGACATTCAGGATGCCCGAATTAATGCGGATTCGCATCATAAAGTAGCCGTCCTTCGGCTTCTGCTCGTACACGCCGGCCCACTTGAACAGGGTCTTGTCGTCTTCAGGAATGGAATCATACCCGGTCTTGGAGTAGGTTTCAATAATATCGCGAATGACATCGAGGCCATCCTTTTGCATCTTCACGAATTCAAACTTGTTCAGCTTCTCGCCGCTATTCATCCATATCGGTTCATAAGCCATCCTCAGAGCCTCCCAGCATCCCATTGTTTAATTCCGATTAAACAACTAAGAATTATCTTTTTGGATATAGTAACATATTTCCATTTTGGCGTAAATGATTGGTTTCGCAAAACGGTATTACTTTTTCTAATAGGATGAGATAGATCTGCTTATGAGTAAAAAAGTGTGGCAAAAATAGAACGGCAACAAAGTGCTTCACAATAAGAAAGGGAATTCGTTAACAATTCTTGAATATTTGGTGACAAACGTGACAAATCGGAAACATTTTCCTTGCAACGTTCGCTGGATAAATATAACATAGATGCAGGTAGATAAAATGCGCGTGTAAGGGAGGTCCACCATGTTTTTAGCAGAAGCGGCAGCGGAAAGCACAAGTAATTTTACGTTATTTGATCCATTTATGATTGTGTTTACGATTCTTCTCATATGGGCCGTTATTCGCCAAGTCAAGCAGCGTCCTCGCAACCGATTCGCTCTTGGTTTTGCTGCGGTTAGCTTAGTTGTTTTTCTCGTTATGGATGGCATTATGATTAGTGGATGGTAACAGCTTAGACGATTGCAATATAGATGCGTACATAGAACGAAGTGGAATCCGCTCTGCTAGTGGAGCGATCACGGAAGGAATGACTCTTTGATCAAGATCAGGGAGTCTTTTTGTTTTGAAGCGGCCCTCGTCTCGTATGATAGATGGAATTGTCACGAATCTGCAATACTCTTCTGCAATTGCCGTTATATAGTAGAAGGGAATCTATCAGGCGCCTAGCGAATTAGTAATAGCGCCTATTGCAATTGTCATAGGCACCATGATCGCGACATAGATTATGTTAATAGAAAGATTAGCGTTTGAGGTGCGTGCGAATGAAGAACGGGGGATGGAATGTGAACAATACGGCGAAGAGAAAACGAAAGGCAGCATGGAAGCTGCATCTATCGCGCGGGATGGCCGTCGTACTGCTGTTAGGCATGTGCTATCAAGGACCGATAGCTGAAGCCTCGGCAGCGCCTGCAGCGACAAAGCAAGCTCAAACGGATAAGGCAAAGGTGAAGACGTTATCCTCATCTGCCATTACGAAGATCGTGCGGAATGTTAACCCTGCTGTCGTCACCATTGTGGGACAAGACAAGGCTGCCCTTGCCGAAGGCTACGAGCCAGAGGATGCGGTGTCTTATGGAAGCGGCGTCGTGTACCGTGAGGATGGCTGGATCATTACGAACGCGCATGTCATTGAGGGGCTGAAGAAGCCTTTCGTTGTGTCCTCAGAGGGTAAAAAATATGAAATCGTGAAATTTTTCTACGACGAAATAATCGATATTGCTGCAGTTAAGATCAATGCAAAAGGATTAAAGCCCGCTGCCTTTGCCGCAAGCAGTGTGAAGGCTGAGGTCGGCGAAGAGGTGCTTGCCTTTGGCACACCGCTGTCAATCACGCTGCGCAATTCCGTTAGCCGAGGCATTATTAGCGGAGTGGATCGATCATTGGATGGAGGGTACAAGCTGTTGCAAACGGATGCTTCCATCAACCCAGGCAACAGCGGTGGGCCGCTGGTCAACTTGAAAGGCGAGGTCATTGGCATCAATACGCTAAAGTATTATGGCGAGGATGTAGACAATGTTGGCTTTGCAATTCCCATGGATACTGTTCGATGGGCGGTCAACGATCTGATTCAGCATGGAGAGGTTCGCACGGGTGTTATCGGCATAGAGCTGGAGCAGAACTGGGCTGCGTCTATAGGCCTGCCTACCAAAGATCCACTTAGAATTATAAACATAACATCCAAGTCGGCTGAGCTTGCTGGCATTAAGAAAGGCGATGCTTTGCATACCATTAATGGCAAGACCATCAGTCAGCTTGCAGATGTGCGGGAGGCGCTCAAAGGCAAGATTACCGGTGATCATGTCAAGCTTGTGATCAGCACGAATGGGAAAAAACGTACCGTGACAGTGAAGCTGGGGTAAACGGACTGGAACATCGTAGGCCAGCTGCGGAATGAGGGTATGTGGATTCTGTGAGATTTATTTGTAATGTTCATACAAGTGTGTGCTATCAGAGATGAATGGAGATACTGTTGTTAACACGTGCCGTATGTAAGAAATGGCCTTGCAGCTGGTGTGACCTGTAATACGAGGCAAACTTGATTAGTGGAGAGCCTTTAGCGCAAAAGCGATGCCAGTAGGCACATAGACGCGCAGTTGGATAAGAGGGTTTATGCATAGGAAAATGTAAGGATCAGAATACTTGAGATTGCTAGAGCACAGGAGCTTTACTTCCTGTGCTTTTTTCTTGGCCGTAGGTATTGATACTACGATGGCGATGTAGTTATTGCCGTTTGTATAGTGATATTACTATGTTTGATGATGCAGGAACTCGTATTGGTAGTACCGTGCATTAGAATTTTTGACTTACAGCAGGCTTAACCGGAACTATGCTGCTGGCTGTCTTTGTGTAAGATTAGCACATCATCAACGTGTGTTCTAAACCAGAGCACTCTTTTTTAAAGACCAAGATAATGCTTGGAGCAACCTGATAAAGGGTAAAACTTCACAGAGCGTGTATTCACAGTACTTGAACAAACGCTTAAAGCTGACAATGGAGCTTTTTTTTGCCCATAAGTTTATGTATAGGAACACTTGAATGAGTTGTATCGTATCAGGACTGCCAACATGAGATGGCATCCAAATTGGGAACGAGCAGCTATGTGAGGAATTTCATAGCATCAGTGGATGCAGCCTATGAAATCGGGTAAAATATATAGTTAGAGCTTTTAAGAGGAACCTAGGGTCTCATGCAAGAGATAACGGAGGATGAAGATGACAACGATACGTCGTGAAGATATAGAACTGCTGGCCCCTGCAGGAGATTGGGATTGCATGCGCGCAGCTGTTGCGAATGGCGCAGACGCCATCTTTTTTGGAGTTGAGAAATTCAACGCTCGTGCGAGAGCGAACAACTTCCGCATGGATGAACTGCCGGAAATTATGTCCTTTCTTCATAGCTATGGAGTGAAGGGCTTTTTGACCTTTAATATTCTCGTATTTGAAGATGAGCTTCGCGATGCGAAGGAATTGATCGAGACGTGCATGGATGCGGGTGTGGATGCGGTTATTGTACAGGACCTGGGTCTTGTGAAAATGATTCGCGAGATCTCGCCGGACTTCCCGATTCACGGTTCGACACAGATGACGATTACATCACCGGAGGCGGTGGAATTCACGAAGCCGTTCGATATGGAGCGGGTCGTGCTTGGCCGCGAAAATAACCTGAAGCAGATTCGGAAGATCGGCGAGCAGGTGAAGCTGCCGATGGAGGTCTTCGTCCATGGTGCGATCTGCGTATCCTACTCGGGACAGTGTCTCACGTCCGAGATGTGGGGCGGACGCTCCGCGAACCGCGGCGAGTGCGCTCAGGCGTGCCGACTCCCATACGACATGATGGTCGATGGGGAGCATAAGCCGATGGGCGATGTGACGTATTTGCTATCGCCAAAGGATCTGGCCGCGATCGATATCGTGCCAGAGCTGATTGAAGCAGGCGTGACGTCCTTTAAGATCGAAGGGCGCATGAAGCAGCCAGAGTATGTGGCGAACGTCGTAAGCAAATACCGTAAGGCGATTGATGACTATTTCGATGGACAATGGGCGGGACCGTCCAAAGAAGAGGTACGGGAGCTGGAGCAAAGCTTCTCCCGCGGCTTCACGCATGGTTTCCTGAAGGGCACGAACAATAAGCAGCTCGTCGATGGGACATTTCCGAAGAGCCGCGGCGTGTATGTGGGCCGTGTAGAGCAGGTCCTGCGCGATGGAGTCGTGTGTAAAATTGAAGCACCGCTGAAGCGTGGCGACGGCATCGGCTTCGATGCGGGCGATCCGACGCAGAAGGAAGAAGGCGGACGCATTTACGATCTGCGCCGCAAGGGCGTGAAGCTGGAAGGCGAAGCGCAGGAGGGATGGATCATCGACATCATCCCTGGGCGCAATGACGTTAACCTTCGTCGAGTGAAGGTAGGAGATCGCATATGGAAGACAAGCGATCCTGCGTTGGATAAGCGCATGCGCGCTACTTTTGAGACGGAGAAGCCTTATCGCGTATTCCCGGTTCATGTGAAGGCGGAAGGACGCGTAGGTGAGCCGCTTCGCACATGGTGGACCGATGTGCAGAAGGGTTCTGTGGTCCAGGTGGACTCCGAGCTGCTTCTGGAAGAGGCGAAGAAGCGTCCGATGGATGAGGCGCTGTTGGAGGAGCAATTTGGCCGTCTTGGTGGAACCGTGTATCAGTTGGAGAAGCTGGACGTATCCCTTGAAGGCGACCTGATTGTCCCGATGCGTGAATTGAATGCGATTCGCCGTCAGGCGGTTGAGCAATTGGCTGGCGAGCGTCCGAAGCCGCCAGTATATACGAAGCACGAGGCAGATCTATTTGCCGATGCTTATACCAATCGTAAGGCCATTCCGTATGGCGGCGGCCAGTTAACCGCCCTGTGCCGCTCGCTTGAGCAGGTGAAGGCAGCGGTTAAGACACCGGTAGCGATGATCTACGTGGACTTTGAGTTTATCAAGCAGTTCCCAGAGGCGATTGGCGTTTGCCGCGAAGCAGGCAAGCCTGTAGCACTGGTGACGCCGCGTATTCACATGCCGCTGGAGAATGGCTATCATCGCAACATTCTGAAGCTGAAGCCTGACGCGGTGCTTGTGCGCAATACAGGAGCCCTAAACTTCTACCTCCAGGCGAAGGCGGAATGGGAGCAGCAGCGTGCGGCAATGAGCATGGGTGCTGGCAAAGGTGAAGCTAGCGGGCAAGGATCAAAAGCGGTGACAGGGTTAGATGATTCCACTTCTACTGTGGAAGCTGGAAACGCTAGAGGTTCAACAATGGCTCAGGAAGCGGGTAACGATATAAATGCATCAACACCTATAAGTGCCGATAATGGCGGTTCTAATGGACTAGCAGCTTCTGATAAAGGAACAGGCTCACGGGGAGCTTCCAATACGAGCGCAGAGCATAATCTACATGTGCGAGTGAATGATGAGGGACATAACGCATCTAAAGATCATTCAGATCCTATTGATGGTATTGCAACGACTAGCATCGGCGCTTGGAGAGAGCAGGAGCATGAAGCATCCGGTGGCATCCTAGGAACGAACGATGTGCCAGATGCATTCCCTCTCCTGATTGGTGACTTCTCGCTAAATGTGGCCAATCATAAGGCGGTGGAGCTGTTTGTTGAAGCGGGACTGGACAGCATCACACCTTCCTATGATCTGAACATCCAGCAGATGGTGGATATGCTCGGCTACGCGGATACCTCGAAGCTTGAGATCGTCATCCATCAGCATTTGCCGATGTTCCATACCGAGCATTGTGTATACTGTACATTCTTGAGTGAAGGCACAGATTATACGAACTGCGGCCGTCCTTGTGAGGAGCATCGCGTCTCCTTGCGTGACCGTATCGGCATGTCGCACCCTGTGCGTGTAGACGAAGGCTGCCGCAACACGGTGTACAATGCGATCGAGCAATCCGGCGCGGAGTATTTGAAGCACTTCTTGGATCTGGGTGTGGGTTCTTACCGTGTGGAGTTTTTAGAGGAAACATCCGAGCAGGTGCAAGAGGTCATTGATCTGTATGCTCGCGCGCTTCGCGGTGAGATCAGCGGCACGCAGGTATGGCGTCAGTTGAAGGCGACGAATCAGCTTGGGGTAACACGCGGGCAGTTGGTGAAGTAAAAGGACAGGTGCAGATATCCAGATAAGTTATAGATAGCTTACTGAAGGGTATTATGAATAATGGCGCTTCTAGAACTACCATCCAAGGTAGGCGTAGAGGCGCCTTTTTTCTAGCGGAGCAATTGAGATCAGGAACGAGATTTGTTTATGTTCTTATCTATCAAACAACCATCTAATTTTTCTTAAAAGGATTTGTTAGGGTGAATAGGGATACAGATCAAATACTAGAACTATAATAAGCCAATTTGCCTATTGTTATATCATGGAACAAGTTTCAATAGTATAATGGCTAATATTGCAGAAGTGTAACAGCATGGTGGAGGTGCGACATTTGAAAGTACGGAAGGCGATCATCCCTGCAGCAGGCTTAGGTACTCGATTCCTGCCTGCCACGAAGGCGATGCCTAAAGAAATGCTGCCGATCGTGGACAAACCAACCATTCAATACATCATAGAAGAAGCGGTAGCCTCTGGCATTGAAGATATTATTATTGTGACCGGTAAAGGAAAGCGGGCGATTGAGGATCATTTCGATAATGCCTTTGAGCTGGAGTCACTGCTAGTCGAGAAGGAGAAGCTAGGGCTGCTGGAAGAGGTCCAGAAATCCTCCAATTTGGCTGATATCCATTATATTCGTCAAAAGGAACCAAGAGGTCTTGGACACGCTATCTGGTGCGCACGCAAGTTTATTGGAAACGAACCTTTTGCTGTATTACTCGGGGATGACATTGTAGAAGCAGACAAGCCTTGCTTGCAGCAGATGATTGAAGTGTTTAACCAATATCATTCATCCGTTGTGGGCGTTCAACCTGTCCCATGGGAAGAAGTATGCCGTTACGGTATTGTAGCTGGAGAACAGCTAACAGAGCGTGTGATGCGTACGGATCGATTGGTGGAGAAGCCTGCTGCGGGATCGGCTCCCTCTAACTGGGCGATCATGGGGAGATATATTCTTACTCCGCGTATCTTCGAACTGTTAGAGCACCAAGATGTTGGGGTTAACGGAGAAATCCAGCTTACGGATGCAATTGCAAGCCTCGGGCAAGAAGAGCAGATTCTGGCTTATCATTTTGAAGGCAATCGTCACGACGTAGGCGAGAAGCTTGGGTTTATTGAAACGACGATTCATTATGCACTTCAGCGGGATGAATTGAGGGAATCGTTGTTGAGGTATATGGAAGAGCAATTGAAAAATAAGTAGTATAGTTTAGTAAAACACCCGGCAACTGCATGTGCAGGAACCGGGTATTTGTTTCATATACGCTAGAGATTATTATCAAAACTTCTTAGTTACGATGCGACCGATACTATCCTTGGCATTTTCATCAACCTCAACCAGCTTATTAAAGTGATCTTCATCATTCATACCTAGTTTTTCTGAAGCAGCGAGATACCATGTCATCATTTCTACATTAATAACATTACTAAGATCATCTTGCAAATGTGATTTTATCATGCCATAAGCTTCCTGTGTCTGTCCCTGCATATAATATGCTTGTCCAGCCCTAAGAGCGACGTTCGGGGTAATCTCAAAAGCTTTGCCTTGAAATTGACCCTCGGGCAAGGTTCTAAGATGCTTAATTCCCTTGTTGATATGATCTAGTGAATTAAGTACGGTATCTATATATGTTTTTCTTGTTGCTGAATCTGGAGCATTATAAGCTAATTGAATGCCGATATGCATATATTGTTCATACCAACTAATATCCCAAGGGAATCGGTACGCATTAGCCTCATACACCCTAAAAATGTCTTGATCGAGTTTTTTACTTTGATAGAGACTGTTTAAGGTCATTAAGAGTCTTTTATTTGAAGGGTCTGTTTTTATAGCAGTATGAATTGTTTTTTCAGCTTCTTGATAAAACTCATCACTTTGGGACTGTCTGTAAACTTGCGTTAATAAGGTGGCTTTCTCGATTGCATAATCTGGATGGTTGCCTCGTATTATCAGAGCTTTATTCAATGGTGCTACAAGTTCATTATAGTTATTTGTCACTTCGCGAAGCTCCTGTGCTTCAATAAATGAATTGGTTGCAGAGATAAATAATCCAGACACAATTAGCAGAACAACTGAAATGACTCCAATAGTTGCGCTATAAACTGTACGTAAAGTTTTAGGTTTGATCTTAAGCTTAAATGGTTTGCTTTCTATCGATGCTGTCATACCACCAAGACAAATAAATACTAATACACCAATATAGGCGTAGCTCATATTAAAGTCGAGTATGCTGTGTATAAGAATAGACGCTGCAATAATAAAATAAACAAAGTGTTCGCTTCTTTTTTCTTCATTTACTTTTATATAGCCTCTTATATACTGCACGAAAATGTATATTAAGAACGCTGCAAAAATTACAAATCCCAATATCCCTGTCTCAATCAGATATTGCAAATAAAAGTTGTGTGCTTGACGAGAAGTATAAGGGTTGTTCTGATATTGCTCGTAGAGTGCGCTCCATGCGCCGCCGCCTGCTCCAATAATAGGATAGTCCTTGACGACCTTCATCGCATCTTTATAGAAGGTAAGTCTTTCTAAGACAGAGTGCTGTTCGAAGTTAATATTCTCAAGACGGGTTTGAATATTTTCCGGGAGAATATTTTTTGCACTAGTACCGACTAGGACGAACAAAAGAAGTGCGCCTAAAACTATCCCCCCAACAGGAATAAGGAAATTGCCCCACTTTTTGTTTGACAAATTACCCGTTGCCTTCTCCAATGCTGGGGACACCCATTTTTCTAATGCTAGAGAGATTCCACCTGAAACAGCTGAACCGATTAGAATATACAGCCAACCAGTTAATGATTGGGATACGCTAAATGCTGATTGTAATTGCAGACCAAGATCCGTAACAGGATTCAGAATAATGATTGTTACAATCCCACTAACGGCAAGATGTAGGATCCACATTAACTGTCGATATGGCTTGAGGAAGACCAGCAATAGAACAAACACTACTGGAAGCAAAACTAATCCACCGCGAGATAGCGTTAAGAAGATGGACAGAATAATAGGAACGAGCATAAAGCCATGGATGAATTTGCTCCACCAAGATCGTGATTTACCAATTAGAAATGCCGCAACAAACAAGAAAGCCATTAGATAAGCAGCGTATGTATTCGCATATTGGAAGACGGAAGTAAGACGAGCACCATTGGAATCGACCATGACAGCATCTTTGTATGCTCCGGATGAAATGGTGGGAGAACCAAGCCACTTCACAAGCGTAGTAATGAGAGGGCCGTTCCCAAGCCAATGAAATAACCCGAAAAATACAATAATATAAGCTATGGTAGTAATCACATAAGTAAGCAGCTTATTTACGGTAGTATGTTGTGATAGTACTTGCGATGTTATAAAGAACAAGGCGTACATCAAAGTGATAAGCAACATATTAATTGCAAGATATTGTGATGCTGAACTTATTAATGATATTAGATAGCTTAGTGGAAGTAAGAACACGATGATACTGGAAAGAGTGATTTGTATCCATTTTGAATTTTTCTCTATCAATATTATGGTTAAAATGCTGATTAACGATGACCATAATATTGATATATAAATAGATTGCTCAAAAGCTTGATCTTGTCCATTAAATAAAGCAACTCTAAAGGACGCCCAGAAAAGAAATAATGTGACTAGTCCTAATAGCAGCCAGTATAACTGCAAGCCATCTGAAGTTTTGCTATTTTTTGTCGTAGAATATCCATAGGTCGACAATTTCTCTGCTCCTTTGCTATTGAAATCGAATGTATTTATTTTAGCAATAAATATAAGTTCGAACAACGTTAAACGTAAGTCTCAATTGGAAAATGATAATTGTGGTGGTGATTTAATCGATTCTGTAGTAAAAGCTTAACGATTCATTTCCCCTACAACTTTTCTCAAACTCATCTGATAAACTTAACAAAATTATCGAGGAAGTAAAAATATTGTAATTGAAATGTAATATTGTTGAATATTCGATTCATCTGGTTACATTGAGCTATAATAGACGAGGAGTATTGAGCATTATCATTTACGATAGTATAAAGGTATTGTTTTTTTATTTATTGCGTTTAACATTAGAAATGCTTCAGGCTATTCGAAAATGGAGGATTAACATATATATGAGTGTAATTAACAGTTGGTGAATTTGAGCGTAATCTGTTGTCGATATAACGATAAAAAACCTTATAAAGGATGAGGGAGTGATTTGTTAAAATGGTAATAGGGTTTATCAAAGATATCGTTTTACAGCAACGATTTATTATAGAGATGTCAAAAAAAGATTTTATAGCGAGATACTTAGGATCTTTTTTAGGGATTCTCTGGGCGTTTATTCAGCCTACTGTGCAAATACTTATTTTCTGGTTTGTATTTCAAGTAGGATTCAAGAGTGCTCCAGTAGATAACTTTCCTTTTATTTTATGGCTTATAGCTGCTATGATTCCTTGGTTTTTTATTTCTGATTCCATTACAAGTGCTACAACATCAATCATTGATAATAGTTACTTGGTGAAAAAGGTTGTTTTTCGAGTGAGCATCTTGCCCATAACAAAAATATATTCGGCTTTATTTATTCACTTTTTCTTTATTGTCTTTATGATCACGATGTTTTTAATTTATGGATATAACCCAACTGTCTACTACTTGCAGATTTTATATTATATATTTGCATCGATAATGCTTGTATTAGGAGTATCGTGGATTACATCATCGCTTGTCATTTTCATGAAAGACATTGGTCAGATTGTAGGAGTTCTGGTGCAATTTGGATTCTGGCTTACGCCAATATTTTACTCTCTAGATATCGTTCCAGAGAAGTATCATTTCCTAATTAAAATAAATCCCGTTTATTACATTGTGGAAGGGTACCGAGATACCTTTATTTATCATAAGTGGTTTTGGGAACATCCTTTACTGACACTAAACTTCTGGATGATAACATTTACGGTTCTTGCTTTAGGGACACTAATCTTTAAGAAGCTCCGTCCTCACTTTGCTGATGTACTATAGGAAGGAATGAAACGATGGAACCTGAGGTAGCTTTGAAGGTAGAAAATGTAACAAAGGTATATAAGCTTTACGATAAACCAGTAGATCGGCTTAAAGAAGCCATGAACCCATTAGGTAAAAATTACCATACGGAGTTCTACGCAGTTAAAAATATTTCATTTGAGTTAAAAAAGGGAGAGACTGTTGGGATCATCGGAAAGAACGGATCCGGTAAGTCCACTCTATTAAAAATGATTACAGGAGTATTGCTCCCCTCAGCAGGGAAAATAGATGTGGATGGGAAAATATCGGCATTACTGGAGCTAGGTGCAGGATTTAATCCTGAATATACTGGTATGGAAAATATCTATCTTAATGGTACAATAATGGGTCTGAAAAAAGAGGAAGTGGACGCTAAGTTAAAAGACATTCTTGATTTCGCGGATATAGGTGATTTTATTTATCAACCGGTAAAAATGTACTCTAGTGGAATGTTTGCTCGCTTAGCATTCGCAGTAGCCATAAATGTTGATCCAGATATATTAATTGTTGATGAGGCTTTGAGTGTAGGGGATGTAAGATTTCAGCAGAAGTGTTATCGAAAAATTGAAGAGTTTAAGGATAAGAAGACTGTAGTAATGGTGACTCATGATACAAGTGCAATTGTTAAGTATTGTGACCGAAGCATTTGGATAAATGAAGGAGTCCTTATGGGAGATGGTGATCCATTAGAAATATCCAAACAATACCAGGCTTTTATGATAGATTCTTCGATTTCTAAGAAAGAGGTTCAAACTCATACTTACATAGGTTGCAACGACGATATCGATAGTATAAATCCAAGTCTTGATATTCTTGGGGACAAAGATGCTGAAATTATCGGAGTATCTATATTCGATGAAGTTAGTAACATAAAAACAACGATGCTGACTTCTAATCAACGAGTTAAACTTTCTTTAAAGATAAGAGCTAATCAAGATATTATTGATCCTATTATTGGATTCACATTAAAGGATCGTTTAGGTTCGACTATCTTTCAGACAAATACTTTTGCATTGAATCAAAAAGTCACAGATTTAAAGAAAAACGAGGTCGCTATATTTAGCTTTTGTTTTGAATTCCCTTCTCTAAATCATGGTACTTACACAATATCACCAGCTATTGCATCTGGTACTCAAGGGAATCATATTCAACATTGTTGGGTGCATGATGCAATTATTGTTCGAATGCTACACTCTAATATGTTTCAATTAGAAGGGTATCTTTTGTTGGATAGCGTTGATTTCTGTAAAGAAATTTAGGAGGCAATATGAAATTCACGGGAGAAAGATACATTCCAAATATGCAAGATTATACATTGGAGGCAGAACATCTACAAAGATATGCTTCGGTTACTTCCTTAGTGAAAGATAAGGTGGTTATTGATGCTGCCTGCGGTGAAGGATATGGAACTAAGATATTATCAAACTACGCGAGTAAGGTCATTGGTATAGATATTAGCAGCGAAGCTATTCGTCATGCTAAGAATAAATACAGTCAAGATAACATTGAATTTATTGAAGGTTCAATCGAAAGACTGGATCTCCCAAGTGGTTCAGTAGATGTATTTATATCTTTTGAAACAATTGAACATGTTGATGAAACTACTCAACATTCTTTTTTAAATGAAATAAAGCGTGTATTAAAACATGATGGAATCTTAGTAATTTCAACCCCAGAAAAGAGCCGGTATACAGATGCAAGAAGCTATATCAATCCATTTCATGTAAAAGAATTCTACGAGGCTGAGTTTCATGAGTTCTTAGGTAGGTACTTCTCACATATTAATTTTTATTTTCAGGGTTTCGAAATTATCTCTACAATAACTAATCAACAATCTAAATCATTAACTAATATTAACCATGAGGACAACAACTCACATGATGGGATGTATATTATTGCAATATGCAGTAATCAACATTTAAAATCTGTAACTATCGATTCATATTTACGAGTAAATGAACTGAGCTATTCAGGCCTTGTCAGTCGAATTGTTGAGCTACAAGCTGAAGTACAAAGTAGAAATGAACATATAAAAAAACTAGATATTATTATTGATGAAAAAGGTCTCCAAATCAGAGAATCACAAAGCGAACTTGATAGCTTAGGAACACATCTAAAAAAACTAGATGATTGCATTATTGATAAGAATTTACAGATTCAAAAATTACAAAATGATTCAGAACAACTAGAAGTAATACAAAAAAAGTTGAACCTAGAAATTGAAAGCAAAGAAAAAGATGTATGTAAACTGAAAGACCTAATAGTACAAGCCGATGACGATAATAAACAAAAAACACAGATCATAGAAAATCATAAGGCTCATATAAATATGCTTTTGGAGCAAGAACGAAAGCTAAATGCTATTTATGAGTCGGGCGGGTGGAAATTGCTGAATAAATATTACTTCTGTCGAGATAAAGTATTTCCTCAAAGAAGTAAGAGAAGGTTAATTGCACAGTTACTATTCAAATTCATGAAAAATCCCAGATTCATGATTCGAAGTTTGAATAAACAGAATCTAAAAAAAATGAAGTACTATGTGAAAACGGAAAGCATGGACAGATTAAACAGTAGAATTGACAATTATGTTGAAAAGCATGCTCAAACCACGGAAACTCGTGATCTTAATTTAATGAAAAATGTTGATGCTACAGAAAAAATCGTATTTCAATCTGTAAATGCGGATAATAATATTTTGGTTTCCATTATAATCCCTGTCTATAATCAATGGGAGTATACTTACTCCTGTCTAAAATCTATTTTGGAGCATACAAAAGATGTTAGTTATGAAATAATTATTGCCGACGATGTATCTACGGATGAAACCCAAAATATCAATGACATTGTCGAAAATATTACAGTCGTTAGAGATGAAGTAAACCGTGGATTTTTATTAAATTGCAATAATGCGTCTCAATATGCAAAAGGGAAGTATTTGTTCTTCCTTAATAATGACACAAATGTTCAGCCGGAGTGGCTAACTTCATTGCTTGATGTAATAGAAAATGATTCTAACGTTGGCATGGTCGGATCTAAACTAGTGTATCCAGATGGAAGACAACAAGAGGCAGGAGGGATCATCTGGAATGATGCTAGTGGGTGGAATTATGGACGTTTAGATGATCCTGATAAACCTGAATATAATTACTTAAGAGAAGTCGATTATATATCGGGTGCTGCAATTATGATTAGAAAATCCATATGGGATCAGTTAGGTGGTTTTGATGAACGTTACGTCCCTGCTTATTTCGAGGATACTGACCTAGCGTTTGAGGTTAGAAGATTAGGTTATAAAGTTGTATTGCAACCAAAATCTGTGGTTGTGCACTTTGAGGGTATTTCACATGGCACAGATACTAGCAGTGGAATAAAGAGCTACCAAGTGGTTAATAAGGAAAAATTCCATGATAAATGGGGATTGGAATTGAAAACATTCCATTACAATAATGCTGAAAATGTCTTTCTGGCAAGAGATAGAAGTAGAAATAAAAAGACCATTGTTATTGTGGATCACTACGTTCCTCATTATGATAAAGATGCGGGAGGAAGATGTACTTATTTCTATACAAAATTGTTTGTGTCTCTGGGCTATAAAGTTATATTTATAGGGGATAACTTTTTCAAACATGAACCATATACTCAGGAATTACAACAGCTTGGTGTTGAAGTGCTGTATGGCAACTGGTATGCAAAAAATATTATGCAATGGATTAAAGATAATGGTGATTATTTTGATTTTGTATATTTAAATAGACCTCATATCTCTGTTAAATATATAGATGCTTTTAGGAAATATTCAAGAGCCAAAATTATATATTTCGGACACGATTTACATTTCCTTAGAGAGATGAGAAACTATGAAATAACGAAGAATGAAAGTTTATTAAAATCATCAAATGAGTGGAAAGTTGTTGAGTACGAGTTATTTAATAAAGCTGATGTTATTCATGTTGTTGGAAGTCACGAACAACAATTGTTGCAAAAAGAGTTTCCTGCTAAGGAAATTAGGAATATACCTTTGTTTATTTATCCAAAACCACAAAGAAGCATCAATTCATACGAAAACAGAGAAGACTTGCTCTTTGTAGGTGGTTTTAACCACAAACCTAATTATGACGGCGTACTATGGTTTGTAAAAGAGGTATGGCCAGAAATAAGTAAATCACTTCCACATGTGAAGTTTTATATTGTTGGCTCAAATCCTCCCGAGGATATTCAAATGCTTCAGTCAGAAAACATTGTTGTAACGGGATATGTCACAGATGAACAATTAGAGGGATTTTATAGTAAATGCAGAGTTGTTGTAGTTCCTCTCAGATTTGGTGCTGGTGTTAAAGGTAAAGTTATTGAAGCAATGTATTATCAGACACCAATGGTTACAACTTCTATTGGAGCAGAAGGGTTAGAAAATGTTCATGCATCCTTGGAAATTGCTGATGACGAGATTGCGTTCAGTAATGCTATAGTGAACATATACAGAAACGCTACTTTATGGAGTCAGCTTTCCAGCAACTCAGCTTATTATATTGAAAAGAATTTTTCAGTAGAAGCAGCCAGGTCAATTATCTCAATAGACATAAACTAGTGGGAGATTATGATGATAAATGTAATATTATGTGGGGGCAACGGTACTCGTTTATGGCCGTTGTCTCGTACACTCTATCCTAAACAATTCAATAAGCTAATAGGTGATCGTTCTTTGTTTCAGATGACATTAGAACGTAACCGGACACTGTGTAGTAATACTCTAATTGTATCGAATGAGGAGCAGTATTTTTTAGCATTGGATCATGTAGAGGAACTTGAATATCAAGATGCCAAGTTCCTTTTGGAACCAATTGGACGAAATACTGCTCCTGCTATTGCTTTAGCTTGTAAGATGGTTGATGAAGAAGAACTTGTGCTTGTTACTCCATCAGATCATATCGTTAAGAACCATCAAGAGTATTCGAAATGTGTTAAGGATGCTATGAGTATTGCCGAGACAGGAGCAATCGTTACTTTTGGGATACATCCGGAATACCCAGAAACAGGATACGGATATATCGAAGCAAATGGATACAACGTAATTTCATTTAAGGAAAAACCCGATCAAACTACTGCAGAACATTATATAGATCAAGGGAATTTCTATTGGAACAGTGGCATGTTTCTTTTCAAAGCAGGTGTTTTCCTCAATGAGTTGAAAAAACACGCTGCTGAGATATTTGAATCAAGCCGTCAGGCCTTTGAAAGTGCGAAGACATATGAGTATGTTACACGTATTCAGAAAGAAGCTATGATTCAGATTCCATCGGACAGCATTGACTATGCAGTTATGGAGAAGAGTACATGTGTTAAGATGGTTCCTGCCCAAATAGGATGGTCTGATCTTGGTAGCTTCGAAGCCTTATATCACGAACTTCCTAAGGATGAGTCAGGGAATACACTTGGTGCAAGTTATAATCAATTCAATTCCAATAATAACTTGATTATTTCAAATGATCGCTATGTAGCAGCTGTAGATGTACAGGATCTCATTATCGTGGATACACCAGATGCACTCTTGATATCGAAAAAAGGATCGTCGCAGGATGTGAAATTGGTCGTAGAGCAATTAAAGCAGAACAATTCTCCACTATGTGATAATCATACGACTGCTTATAGACCGTGGGGGAACCACACTGTTCTAGATTATGAGGATAACTATAAGATTAAAAAAGTGGTTGTTAAACCTGGACAAAAATTAAGCACGCAGATGCATTTCCATCGCAATGAACATTGGATCGTTGTTAGTGGAACAGCTCTTGTTACGGTTAACGGGAATACTTCTCTTTTACGAACCAATGAGTCGACTTTCATTCGTATGGGTGACGAACATTCAGTTGAGAATCCAGGAAAGATAGATTTACACTTAATCGAGGTTCAGGTTGGAGAATACGTGGCGGAAGACGATATTTTTCGAATCAGATGATCTGAATATATAGCTTAATCTTTCAAATAACTGAGTAAAGTTGGAGATAGTAATTATGATAATTGCGGGGCAGTCAAAGAGGGTTAGACCACAAAATGCTTATTTAAGTTTAGGTGATTTGGCAATTGGTAGAAACAATAATTTCGATGTAATCCGATTTATCGCCGCTACAATGGTATTGTATTATCATGCGTTTCCTCTTGGTGAAGGAAATGGCCAACAGGGAGAAATTCTTTATGCCTTGTCTAATGGGCAATGGAATAGTGGTGGTCTGGCAGTTGCAACTTTTTTTATTGTTAGTGGATTCCTTATTACACAAAGTTATGAAAACTCAAAATCAATTATTACCTTTGCAAAGTCGCGGGTTCTGAGAATCTTTCCAGGACTTTTAATTGCACTTTTGCTTTCAACCTTTGTTTTAGGACCAATAGTAACTAGCTTACCCTTAAAAGAGTATTTTGTTCATCCTCAAACCTATCAATACCTAAGAGCGTTTTTCTTGTTCCCGATGGAGTGGTTCCTTCCAGGAGTATTTGAAACTAATGTCTATCAAGGTGCAGTTAATGGTTCGTTATGGACTATCCCATTTGAAGTGATATGTTATATCGTCGTGGCCATTTTAGGAGCTATGGGGATGTTAAGATTCAAAAAAATGATTTTGTTAATATCATTTGTGAATCTCTTTTATTACTTTTTTCAAAAAACTATATCGCCATCTGGTAGTGGGCATCTTTGGGGACTTGAAATCTCAACACTCTCAGAATTGTTTGTATATTTTTCCTTCGGAATGCTATTTTATATTTATCGTAGTTATATACCACTTAATAAACACTTAGCAATGTTATCGATATTTATGCTATTTATAAGTCTTCAATATGGTGGTGTTAAGGAGTTATTTATTTTATTTGGAACTTATCTTATATTTTATTTTGCATTTTCACCAGCCGTTAAACTTAATGGCTTTTCTAAGTTTGGGGATTTTTCTTATGGGTTATACATATATGCATTTCCAATCCAGCAATTAGTTACACATTGCTACGGAGGAAGTATGGATGCGATTTTGAATTTTGTGATTTCATTCAGTATCACAATTTTGATATCCATATTATCATGGCATTTAGTTGAGAAACCTGCACTCAAATTAAAAAAGTATCAGTTAATAAAATTTAATATTTCCTCATTGCTTGATGTACTAGGAGCTCGTTGGCTAGATTCTGTCAGAAACAGATTGCGAGTGAGAATAAAATTTGGTTGGAAGACGTTTATTGTGTTATTTACCATTTTTATATTGGGATTTACCTATTATAATCAAATGCCATCTACAATCACTTTTCCATATAGTAAAGGTGAATCTATGTTTACCGGAGGGTGGTTGTCTCAAAGTCCATCCGAAAATTATAGATGGATCAATAAAAGTGCGGGGCTAGAACTGACCAAACCTGCTTGGGCTAGCAATATTGTAATAGAAGGTTATATTCCTGAAACATTTGTTGAAATAAACAAAGTTGTTGTATATATGAATGAGCAAGCCGCGTATGAGACTGCGCTAATTCCGGGTAATCCACTTCTCATTAACGTCAATGTTCAGGATATATCTAACAAAAAAATTCATGTCCGACTTGAATTTAATAGTACTCATGTGCCAAAGGAAAATGATGCTGATCAAAGAGAAATGAGTGCAATGATAAGTAAAGTATATTTCCAATAGGAAATAATAAACTATTCGTTAGGGGATCCTTATGAATGATATTCTAAAAAAGGAAAAGAAAGCGATCATATTTGTATTATTAGCCACTTTATTTTTATCACTTGTTTTTCAATATAGTGCTATAAAAAATATTATATTTAAGGTTTATAAGTGGCAGATAGTACAACCGGAAACTGTTAATGGTATTTTCGAAATGTCGCTTATAAGTGCAGCTTTTGTAGTTCTTGCAATATTCGCAAAAAAAAGCTGGTGTACTGCAGGTATAACAATTATAAGTGTGATTTTTTTGTACCTTCATGGTGTTTTGCCAGCTGTTATACTCGGATTATTATACTTTGAGGCCATTATTTCGTTGGGGAGATTTTCATTGAATCTTCGAAATAAAAAAGAAAGAAATGATAAGTACCTTGAATTCTTTCTGATCGGCTTTTTAATCTGGTGTTTTGTAAGTATTGTTTGTTCTTTATTAGGTAAGGGGAGTTTTAACGATCTTAGAATAGTAACAGTCTTGTTATTCCTTCTGAGTTTTGTGAATGGTTTTAATATGCCGTTTTTCATTCATTTATTAAAGAAATTCACTCAATTTAATAGATGGGAAAAAATACCATCACTGTTTTTATTGACCTTGATATTAATTCAGTCAGGGAAAGCTAACACGTTACTAGCTTACGAGTTCGATTCAATATGGTATGGACTTAGGCCAGAAGCTGTATTAGTAGGGAATGAGTCATTTTATGATAATTTAGGGATGGTCAGCTATGTTCATTTATACCCCAAGTTATTCGAGTTATTTTTAATACCGCTTAGTAATCTTGGGAGTTATAGTTACATTATTATTATTAATGTCATTTTCTATGCATTATTAATATATATGATGATACTGATGTTTAGAAAATTAAATCAGAAAACATTCATAAGCCTATTTTATACATCATTAATAGCCACTATACCAGTTGTATCCAACATGGCTTCTACAGCTAAAACTGACATGTTTTCCACATTTATGATCATTTTAAGTGTGTATTTCTTTTGGAATTGGATTGTTTTTTTAGGGGAAAACGGGAATAGAGACAGCAGTCTGTTTTGGTTTTCCATTATTTCGATGGTACTTTCTTTAGGTGGGAAACCAACTAATATACTTTATGTCCCATTTGTTGTTCTTGGTTTGCTAGTATACATGTTATTAAACAAAAGTATATTTCAGCTCAAAGGAATTCTTAAAACAAAACAGTATGCAACAAGATATACTATTTTGTTTACTCTTTCAATATTAGTTTTAGCCGGCGTTTATTATAGGACATATAAGATAGTGGGCGTCCCCATTTATCCTACATTTGGGAATATATGGGAAATATTGGGTTTCAGAGTGCAGTATCCATATGCGTTGAAAAATGTAGGAGAGACAGCAGTTTCGTTAGATGTCAACGGCTTCTTTTCCAGATGGTTTCATCTGCTTTTTGATCCACAACCATATGGTCATGTAATTATGCTATGGATTGGAAACTTATTGTTTTTCTTGATACTTTCTTTGGGACTACTTTGTTTGATTGAAACAAAAGTGGAGTTAAGAAAGGATATATTGGTTCTTATTACTCCATTGTGTTTAGTGGGGGGATTTTATGCGACGGTGCTGCCTAATGGAGGAGACAGTAACTTTTATCTTGTTCCTTTAATTTTGGGTACCGTAGGAGTAATTCATCACTTAACACCTTATTTGTTTCGTATTAAGAAGATTCTGTTCATTTCATTAGTTTTATTTATTCCTGTACAGACTTTATTAATGTTTGTGTCTCATCCGTCATGGAGTTATGGTATGTCACCAATTAAGATCGTAGGTGAGAATAACACAGAAAGATCAAAGAGCAACTTGTTTGAATATAACGGTATTGCTAAAATTGAAGGTTATTTGAAAAACTCAGGGAGTATGGACAAATGTATAGGTCTGGGAGATGACTATTTATTGAATCAGTTGTCATGCAGAATGGAAACCGTTAATGCCTCTGCTTCTGATTATTTAGGTAATTCTCAATTATTTTCTAGTGTGGAAGAATTGAAAAAATTTATTGAATGGAGCAATACAAAATATATCATTATTCCTAATTCTATTCCGAATGAAAATCAATCTATCTATATTATTTTGAAAGAATTGCACTCTATGGGTTATATAGTCGCCGATTCAAAATATGATCTGATTGTACTTGATCGTAATTATAAGGCTAATAGTGATACAACCATTAGTGATATTCAGCCATTGCAGGGGTGGTTTGCGAATGAAGGTAGCTACAATTGGATTGGTAAGACTGCTAAAGCAAGAGTGAGAACGGGAACAGCAGGATTACTTGAGATAAAAGGTATTCAACCGGGGGTATTTGATAATGTAACGATTAAGGTCTTTGCTGATGATAAGCTAATAACTCAGAAAACAGTGATTAAAGGTGAATTTGAAATTAAACATCAATTAGACACTAATGACGATATGATTCTTAAGATTGAAGTGGATAAAGGATTTATACCTAAAGAAAAGGGTATGGGAGAGGATATCAGAGAGTTATCAATTATGATAAATAGTTTAACAATATCATAGATAGTTTGATATCAGAATAGAAAAAGGTGATAGTCTTGAAACCATATTTTTCGGTGGTTGTACCAGTTTACAGGTCTGAAAAAAACTTAAGTGAGCTTTATGCACGTATAAAAATTTCTTTAGAAGAACTGAATGCTAATTTCGAACTGATATTGGTGGAAGATTGTGGGGGTGACGACTCCTGGCGGGTCATCCAAGAGTTAAGTGAGCAAGATAGTAGGGTCATCGGTATTAGATTTACAAAAAACTATGGTCAACATGCAGCTATTATATGTGGAATTGCAGAAGCAACTGGAGAATGGATTATTACTTTAGATGACGATCTAGAACAACGACCAGAAGATATTCATCTTCTTTACGAAAAGGTGAGACAAGGATACGATTTGGTTTATGGCATCTATGAGGAGAGGTCACATGCTAAATGGAGAAATATGACGTCTCATATAGCTAGGAAGTTATTTAATAAAGCAATTCCTAATCTTAATTATGAATATACATCATTTAGAATTATGCACGAAAAGATTGGTAAGGCATTAGTGCAATTTGAATCGCCCTTCCCTTTTGTAGATGGATATTTAGCCTGGGTGACGAATAACTATTCTACAGTGACTGTTGAACATGGAGTTAGAAAGCATGGGGTTAGCAACTACAGCTTCTCTAAGTTATTAAAACATACTATTAACATTCTTGTCTCTTTTTCAGATATTCCATTAAAGTTTGCTTCTTGGATGGGTCTTGTTTCTTTTATTACAGGCTTCATGTGGCTTATTGTCATATTATTCAGAAAATTATTTATTGGAATACCAATAGCGGGATATGCATCCATAATCGCAGGAATAGTTTTATTTGGAGGGATTCAGTTATTTGTTTTAGGTATTTTTGGGGAGTATCTTGGTCGAATTAATTACAAAAGTACAAAAAAACCACTGTATATTGTGTTGAAAACTACCAAGGATAATTAGAGGTGTTGGATGAAAATTATTATTATTGGTGGAAAGGGAACAGCAGTAAACATAGCTGATCATATAATAAACGCACAAAGAGTGCATGGACAAGCAATTGAATTTCTTGGCTACGCCATAGATGATCCTTCATTAAAGGATTCTATCAATGGTCATCCGATTGTATGCACCACTGACAAATTACATAGTATCTATGGCAAGTACTCTGACGTTAAATTTATTTTCTCTTTGTACAAACCAGAAAAGATGATAGAGCGAGTTAAATTGTTGAAAAGTTATGGAATACCACAGGGTAAGTTTCATACTTTTGTACATCCAACTTCTTATGTTTCAGATCATGTTAAGTTAGGTGTAGGTAATGCAATTCTGTCTAACTGTTCAATCAATTCCAATGTGTCGATTGGAGACTATAATATTATTAACTCTAATGTTGTTATAGAACATGATTCGAGTATTGGAAATAATAACTTTATTGCTGCTACTACTTGTGTTGGATCCAGTGTCGAAATTAAAAATGGGACTTTCATTGGGTTAAACTCCTCGATAAGAGAGAAAACTGTAATTCATAACTTTTCTTTTGTAGGTATTGGTTCTAATGTATTAAATGATGTGGAGTCTGGTGCTGTAGTTTATGGAAACCCAGCTAAGGAGCGTAAAAAATGATATTTGAGCCTAGAGCTTCAGCGGTCATCTATAATCTCCTTAACAGTTATGAAGGTGATAAGGTCTTTTTGGTTCCTGCTAATGTTTGTCCTATTGTTCTTGTAACTTTTTTAAAAGCTAAAAAAAGATTCGAGCTCATTGACATTTCTAATCAAACACTTTGTATGGATGAAGAAGATGCTCTGAGAAAATTAGGTAATAACCCCAGTAAGTATGCAGGCGTATTTTTTGTCAGAACTTTTGGTGTTTTGGGTTCGTTTGAACATTTTTATGAAGAAATTAAAAAAATTAATGAAGACTTCTTGATTGTAGACGATCAATGTCTTTCAGCTCCTGATCCTGAATTAAGTAAAGATACTATTGCTGATGTAGTACTTTACAGTACAGGTTACGCTAAAATAGTAGATTTAAGTTATGGCGGACTAGCCCAATTAAAGCCCAATATCAGGTACAATAAGAATACGTTGAGTTTTGATGAACAAAGTCATGATCGTATAATTAATGAGTACAAAAATAGCATAGCTAATAATTCTATGTTTCTGTACAAAGATTGTGATTGGTTAGACAACACTCATGTTGGTATTTCCCTCGAACACTATCTTTCATCAATTGAAGAAGCATATAAGACTAGTATTGAGACTAAAAATATAATTAACAAAATTTATTCTGAGAATCTTCCTCAGAGTATTCAGTTAGATTCTAAGTATCAATTGTGGAGATTTAATATTCGAACATCTAAGAAAGATGAAATTTTAGATGCTCTTTTTAAAAATAAATTGTTTGCTAGTTCTCATTATGCGTCGTTAAAAGGGATCTTTAGCCTAGGTAAAGCACCTAATGCTGAAGATCTGCACGCTAATGTTATTAATTTATTTAATGATAGGAACTATGATGAAGAAAGAGCTTATAGAACTGTTGAAATTATCAATAAGTTCCTTTAAATATTTACAATTAAGGAGAATGATATGACTACTGTTTCTGTAATACAATCCAACTACATTCCTTGGAAAGGATATTTCGATATTATTAATGATTCCCAATTATTTATTTTTCATGATGATTTACAATACACGAAGAACGATTGGAGAAACCGAAATAAAATCAAAGTTAACAATGGAACGAAGTGGCTCTCTATTCCAGTTGGTTCTAGAGAAGATAGACTAATTAATGAAGTTGAATTACCTGCGACCAAATGGGCGATGCAACATTGGAACGATATAAAAATGGCTTACTCTAAAGCACCATATTTTAATCAGTACAAAGATTTTTTCGAACATGTTTATTTAGATACTAAATGGAAAAAGTTATCTGAGTTAAATCAATTTCTGATAAAACATATTTCAACTGAGTTTTTAGGGATCAAGGCGGAATTTATTAACTCTAGTGAGTTTAATTTATCTAGCAGAAAACTCGATAAACTGTTAGATTTGTTAAAAAAAGTGGATGCAAAAGAATATATTTCAGGACCTGCAGCTAAAGATTATATTGATGACTCTAGGTTCAATGAGGCTGGTATTAAATTGGTGTACAAAGATTATACAGGTTACCCGGAGTATTCTCAGTTCCATCCTCCTTTTGAACATTACGTTTCTATTATAGATTTATTATTTCATACTGGCTCTGACTCCGCCTATTTCATATGGGGATGGAGGGAAGATACGAATTGCAACTTAATAGAAACTATTTATACTTAATATTAAGTATTTTTTTTCAATCTTTTTCATTTGTATTTACTAAATTCGCTGCAGTAGAAGTTGAACAAGGCAGTTTCTTTGCGCTATTACTGAATCGATATTATTTAACGGCATTATTATGCTTAGTGCTACAATCTATATTTTGGCAATTAACTCTTAGGAAAATAGATCTTTCCGTAGCGTATCCACTTACTGCAATTAACAATTTGCTCATACTAATTTTCAGTTATTTTATCTTTAATGAGCAGGTTAGTCTGAGTAATATTATTGGGGTGTCTATAATTATGATAGGTATAGTTGTACAAAGTCGGAAGAGTGAAAATGCATGATTATTGCACTTGTATTAATTTTAGTTATAACAAACAGTGTTGCTCAAGTATTTCTCAAATTAGGTGCTGTTCAAAATAAGCCAACTCTTTTGATAATAATTAACATTTACACTATTATTGGATATTCGTTGTTCTTTTTGGCTACTCTATTATCTGTTTACTTACTCAAATTTATAAGTTTCAAAGAATTGACAGTTATCATTGCGTTGAATTATGTATTTACATTCTTGTTGTCTATATTACTTTTAAAGGAAAGGTTTACAGGGAGAAAAGTACTGTCAAACCTCCTTATTGTATCCGGGGTGATAGTTTTTAATCTATGAAAATCAAACGGTTTTTATTTGGTTTATATTCATACTTGTTTAATTTATTTTATATTTTTTTAGATTTGTTACCGCCGTTTTTAAGATATGCGATCTTTAAAATTATGTTCAAAAAGTTTGGAAAAGATAATAATATTGATTACAAAACTTACTTTAGATATCCTTCGAAAATAACATTGGGTAATAATGTTTGGGTAAATAAAGGGTGTCAAATATTTGGTTCTTTCCATATTAAAGACGCAGAAATTATTTTTGGAGATAATATTGCATTGGGACCTAATGTAACTATATTCTCGGCTTCTCACGATTATAAATTTTTGAACCTCCCAGATACAGCGAGATCTGTTGTTATTGAGGACAACGTTTGGATTGGCGGCAACTCCACTATACTGCCTGGAGTTGTAATAGGGGAAGGGAGTATAATTGGTGCTGGCTCCATCGTAACGAGGAGTATTCCACCTTATTCAGTTGCTATAGGAAGCCCAGCAGTGGTTGTTAAAAGGAGAGAAATCGTAGATGATTCTATTTAATGTTCCTGCAATAACGGGTAATGAACATGTATATATTCAACAAGCGATAATGGAAAGAAAATTTTCTGGTGACGGTCACTTTACGAAAATCTCAAATGAGTGGATGGAGAGGAACTTTGATACTGCAAAGGTATTACTTACAACCTCCTGTACACATGCTTTAGAGATGGCAGCTATGTTAGCAGGTATTAAGGAAGGTGACGAGGTAATAATGCCCTCGTACACCTTTGTTTCCACTGCAAATGCTTTTGTTCTAAGAGGTGCCAAGATTGTTTTTGTGGATATTCGTCCCGATACGATGAACATAGACGAGTCGCTAATAGAAGCTGCAATTACTCCAAAAACGAAAGCAATCGTACCTGTACATTATGCAGGTGTCTCTTGTGAGATGGACAAAATAATGGAGCTTGCGAATAAGTATAACTTGATTGTCATTGAAGATGCTGCTCAAGGAGTTATGAGTCAATATAAGGGGCGTCATTTGGGTGCAATTGGACATCTCGGCTGTTATAGTTTCCATGAAACAAAAAACTATAACTGTGGCGAGGGCGGAGCCTTATTAGCCAACCATGAGAACTACATAGAACGAGCGGAAATTATACGTGAAAAGGGAACAAATCGTTCAAGGTTTTTTAGAGGGCAAGTAGACAAGTACACATGGGTTGATATTGGTTCTTCCTATTTACCTAGTGAGATTAATGCAGCATTCCTATACGCTCAGTTAGAAAAGGCAGAGGAAATTAATAATAATCGTTTAGAGAGCTGGAATAGATATTATCTAGGTCTAGGGGAGCTTGAGAGTAAAGGGTATATTGAATTGCCTACCGTCCCTGAAGGGTGTACTCATAACGCACACATGTTTTATATTAAATGCGGCTCTTTAGATGAGAGAACAAGATTAATGAAGTATTTAAAGGATGAGAATATCCAATCTGTATTCCATTACGTTCCTTTGCATTCTTCTGAAGCTGGAATGAAATTCGGATATTTTCATGGTGAGGATAGATATACAACAGTTGAAAGTGAAAAACTGTTAAGATTACCGTTATACTACAATATTTCCCGTAATGATATTGATAGAGTCATTGAGAGTATTAAGAAGTTCTATATTTAAAATATCTCATAAGGAAGTGTCGATATGAAAGGTATTATATTAGCAGGCGGTACAGGATCAAGATTATATCCGCTAACAAAGGTAACTAATAAACATCTACTTCCAGTGGGAAAGTATCCTATGATCTTTCACTCAGTAAATAAATTAAAGCAAGCAGGCATACAAGATATACTTATTGTAACCGGTAAAGAGCATATGGGGGAAGTTGTTAACTTGCTAGGCAGTGGTCGTGAAATGGGGGTATGCTTTACTTATAAAGTACAGGATGAAGCTGGTGGTATCGCACAAGCCCTCGATCTTGCTGAACATTTTGTAGGAAATGATCAGATGATCGTCATATTGGGCGATAATGTGTTTGAGGATGATATTTCTGATTACGTTGAAAACTTCCGAGCGCAAAAGAATGGAGCAAAAATCTTGTTGCAGGAAGTTCATGATCCGCAACGTTATGGTGTTGCTGAATTAGAAGGCGATATCATTGTATCCATCGAAGAAAAGCCTAAACAGCCTAAGAGTAACTTTGCTGTAACAGGAATATATATGTTTGATAGTGCGGTGTTCGAAATTATTAAGACGCTGAAGCCGTCAGGCCGCGGAGAATTGGAAATAACAGATGTGAATAATGCATATATTCAACGCAAAGAGTTAACATTTGATGTATTGAATGGTTGGTGGACTGACGCTGGTACTCATGCTTCGCTCCAGCGTGCAAATGAACTGGCAAAGGAAATAACATTCGGCGAAGAGTTTGGAAAATTAAAATTATAAGGAGGCATATTGATGATTGTCACTCCTTTATCGCTGAACGGTGCTTTATTAGTTGAACCGAAGGTGTTTGGAGACACTAGAGGATTCTTTATGGAGAGTTACAACAGTGAGGTATTTGCTCAGCATGGAATAGACACGGTTTTTATTCAAGACAATCATGCTCTTTCAGTTGAAGCTGGTGTACTAAGGGGGCTGCATTATCAGCTTAATCCCAAGGCGCAAACCAAGCTTGTTAGAGTGACATCCGGTGCAATTTATGATGTTATTGTGGATATTAGAAAGAACTCCTGCACCTATGGTAAATGGGTTGGTGTTATTTTGAGTGAGCATAACAAGCGACAGTTGCTTGTTCCTCAAGGCTTTGCTCATGGTTATTGTACCCTTGTTCCTAATACTGAGGTACAGTACAAAGTAGATGAACTTTATGCACCAGATTTAGATAGAGGGATACGATGGGATGACCCGAAACTGGGAATTGATTGGCCAACGTCCAATCCGATCCTATCAGAGAAAGATCTGCGACATCCATTATTTTCTGATGCTGAGAACAATTTTGAGTAGGAGGAAATCAAGTGAAATTACTCGTAACTGGCGGAGCAGGGTTTATTGGAAGCAACTTCGTCATGTATATGTTAAATAAGTATCCTAACTATCAGATTATTAACATGGATTCTTTGACTTATGCCGGTAATTTGGAGAACCTTAAGAGTATTGAAGATCATGAAGGATATACTTTTATTAAAGCAGATATCGCAGATGCTCATGCGGTCGATCAAGCCTTTAAAGGCGGTATTGATGTAGTTGTTAACTTTGCGGCGGAATCTCATGTTGACCGGTCAATCTTAGAGCCAGAGATCTTCGTCAAAACAAATGTTATGGGAACTCAAGTGCTTTTAGATGCAGCTAAGAAATATGGTGTCACCAAATATGTCCAAGTTTCGACTGATGAAGTATATGGTTCATTAGGTGAGACGGGCTTATTCACAGAAGAAACGCCGCTTTCTCCAAATAGCCCATACTCTGCTAGTAAAGCTGGTAGTGATATGCTTGTTCGAGCATATCATGAAACATTTGGTCTTCCCGTTAATATTACTCGTTGTTCTAACAACTATGGGCCTTATCAGTTCCCAGAAAAATTAATTCCATTAATCATCTCTAATGCACTCAACAACAAAGATCTACCTGTGTACGGTGACGGATTAAATATACGTGATTGGCTGTATGTCGAAGATCATTGCAGTGCAATTGATCTTGTGATTCATAATGGTGTGAATGGTGAGGTGTACAATATAGGTGGTAATAATGAACGAACCAACATTCACATTGTAAAAACGATACTTCAAGAATTAAATATGCCGGAATCACTGATAAAGTATGTGAAGGATCGCCTAGGTCATGATCGCCGTTATGGAATTAATGCGACTAAAATTACTTCTGATTTAGGCTGGCAACCAAAGCATAATTTTGAATCGGGCATAAAGGAAACCATTCGTTGGTACTTAGATAATCAATCTTGGTGGGAACGGATTCAATCCGGTAAGTATCAGGCTTATTATGAGAAGCAATATGGTGAACGAATGGAAGAGTTGACATGAAAGTTCTTGTAACGGGAGCAAATGGGCAGTTAGGGACTGATGTTGTTCGACTATTGCATGAACGCGGATTGGAAACGATTGGCTTAACTCGAAATGAGATGGATATTACAGACGAGCACCATTGTACGTCAGTAATAAATAATCTTATGCCAGATGCAATCATTCATTGTGCTGCGTATACGGCGGTAGATGCAGCTGAAGAAGATATGATATCAGCGTTTAGAGTAAACACAGATGGCACTCGTAATTTAGCTGTTCTTTGTGGTGCTCTAAATATAAAATTTTGTTATATAAGTACTGATTACGTATTTGACGGTACCTCTAGAGTACCTTATACAGAGTATGATAATACTAGTCCAATTACAGTCTATGGTAAGTCCAAACTTGCTGGTGAACTCCTAACACATTCTCTTTGTTCCCGCTATTACATTGTTAGAACTTCATGGGTATACGGAAGTAACGGCAATAATTTTGTTAAAACAATGCTTAAGTTAGGAAATGAGAAGAAAGAGATTAATGTTGTTTCTGACCAATGTGGTTCTCCGACGTATACCAGAGATCTTGCGAAATTTCTTGGAGACTTAATTCTTACTGAGAGGTATGGGATCTATCATGCTTCAAATCAAGGTCACTGCTCTTGGTACGAGTTTGCACAAGCAATCTTTATTGAAGCAGGTAAACAAGATATTCAAGTTAATCCCTGCACAACTCAGGAATACCCACGTCCTGCACCTCGACCAGCATATTCAGTAATGCGCCACATAGCTATTGAAACAAATGGCTTTCAATTACTTCCTGATTGGAGAAATTCATTAAAGGAATTTATAAAATGTTACAACGGATAGTGTTAAATGGCTGAGCATAAGCTTAGCCATTTTGCATTTTCTATGTTAACATCAAAATGTGTATGGAATTACATTTATTGCTCTGTTGAGGAGAAACCATGGATATATCAATCATTATAGTAAATTACAATACAAAGGACCTAACAAAGAAGTGCATGGAGTCCATTTTTTGTTCAGCCACAAATTATCAATTTGAAGTGATTTTAATTGATAATGCTTCACATGATGGATCAATAAATTTGTTTCGCAACTTTGATTTCGACATTCGTTTGGTGGAAAATGATAGAAATTTAGGCTTTTCTAAAGCTAATAACCAAGGTATGCGTGTAGCCAGAGGTCGTTACATCCTCCTCCTTAACTCCGACACCGTCGTTCAACCAGACACACTCGACATCATGATTCAATTCATGGATGACCATCCTGAAGTGGGTGCTTCAGGATGTAAAGTCGTCCTCCCTGATGGCACTTTAGATAAGGCGTGCAAACGAGGATTTCCTACTCCATCGGCAACTTTTTACTATGTATCAGGTCTGTCACGGCTCTTTTCTCACAACCCTCGGATTAACGCTTATCACTGTGGAGATATCAATGAGGATCAACCTTCGCCTATTGATTGTCTTGTAGGAGCCTTCATGATGGTACGTCGTGAGGTGATTGATGAAGTAGGAGTGCTTGATGAGGATTTCTTTATGTATGGAGAAGATGTAGATTGGTGCTACCGAATACAACAAGCTGGGTGGGTAAACTATTATTACCCAAAAACGCATATAATTCATTTCAAACGAGCAAGCAGTCAGAATAAGCCGTACAAGATAACCTATGAATTTCATCGTGCAATATATGTTTTATACAATAAACATTATAAGAAGCAATACCCCTGGTGGGTTAATACGCTTATGTATACAGGAATGGGCGCTAAACTTGCAGCAGCCTTAACTCTTAACACCTTTTCGAAAATTACTCATAAGATGAAAAGTTAGTTAATTCATTGTATAGTTATATTTTTTACAACTTATTCAAGTGTATATACGGTATACTAATTATAAAAAATGTTGATAAGGTTGAGGTTATCATGATTCGCAAGAACCAGAGGTTTCTGTCCAAACTATATATGTTATTTGATATGCTGTGCGTGGGTATCGCATTTGGAGCTGCTTGGTGGGTAAAATTTGCAAGTGGTTATTTAGACGGAGACTCTGCTTTATCTTTCAGTACGTACGTCATGTGGGGGGGCGTATACGGTGCGGTAGTTTTAATTATAGGTACAATATCATCCTTATACTCATTCCACCGGAAAAAACGGTTTGCTGATGAACTAGTGCGAATTCTACAGACCCATGGTATTGCGTTATTTGTGCTCCTCGGATCGCTTTTCTTTTTTAAGCAAGTTCACATTTCTCGGGAATTCTTGGCGATATTCATTTCAATTGCTGTAATGATTACTACGATATATCGCTATGTGGTGAAAAGGGGACTGCGCAAGGCTAGGGAGAAAGGTTATAACAAACAATATGTACTTATATTGGGTGCAGGTACACTTGGGAAAACCTTTTATCGAAACTTGAAATATTATCCAGAAATAGGTTATGAAGTTGTTGGGTTTTTGGATGATCGTGCAACATGGGATTCAGAAGAAAGTAAACAATATGCACCAATTATGGGTGCATTAAATAATCTCGATAGAATGTTAAATGAAAAATTAATCGACGAAGTCATTATTGCACTACCTCTAGATGCACATCATAAGTTCCCTGATATCATCAATACCTGTGAAAAAGCAGGCGTACGTACACTGATCATTCCCGATTTCTTTGACTACCTGCCATCGCGACCGTACTTTGATAATTTTGCAGGCATGCCGATGATTAACGTGCGGGATATTCCCCTTGATGTCATGCGCAATCGAGTATTCAAACGTGGATTTGATATTATATTTGCACTTATCGCAATCATAATTACATCACCTGTGTTGTTGCTTGTTGCAATTGGAATCAAACTCACCTCTCCAGGTCCAATCTTATTCAAACAAGAGCGCGTTGGATTAAATCGCAGAAACTTTTATATGTACAAATTCCGTTCCATGAAGGTCAGTTCTGATCAGGTGGCAGATACCCAGTGGACAACAGCGAATGATCCGCGCAAAACGAGGTTCGGCAGCTTTCTACGCAAAACGAGTCTAGACGAATTACCTCAGTTCTTCAACGTTCTGTTCGGTCATATGAGCGTTGTAGGTCCTCGTCCAGAACGCCCGTATTTCGTTGAACAATTTAAAGAAGAGATTCCAAAGTACATGGTGAAGCATCATGTACGCCCTGGAATCACTGGTTGGGCCCAGAGCAACGGTTTAAGAGGAGATACTTCAATAGAAGAGCGAATTCGTCATGATATCTTCTACATCGAGAACTGGTCCTTATTATTTGATATCAAAATCATTTGGAAGACGATCTGGAACGGTTTCGTGAATAAAAACGCATATTAGGAATTAATTTACACTCCGAATTATGCGTACTTGGATCATGTGCTCGCAATCATTGCAATCATTCACTTCTAACTTTTTAACAATAACATCATGTATAAAAAGGTGCACAAGCTCCCCACACTGAGAATATAATCTCTAATGGGGAGCTGATTTTATGCAGAAGTCTCGCGATGAAATGGATGATGATGCGGTTGCTACTGGCCGAGGATGGCTCAATGGAATCCTGCTAGGGGCCACTCTCTGGTTGGTTATCATCTTGATCGTGAACTGGATCATGTAGGGATATTATCGTCAGCGTTAGCTGCAAATATGCCAGATTGCTTGTATCGGTGATTCTATGAATGGAATCGTGTAGAGAGCAATTGTCGTCTTTTCATCCTTGCATCTGAATCATTCATTAGCTTACAGAAACCACTAAAACACACAGCTTCTTCGTGACAAGAGGAAGCTCTTTTTGTACAATAAAATCAGAACATATATTCTCTTTTGTGAGTAGCATGAAGTGGAGTTGTTTCAACAAGATACACTAATTCATTAAACCAGCTCAGTAACCTGTTCACATCAGAACAAAGGTTCCATCAAAAATCAGAAGTAGCATTTAGAAGAAGGGTAACAGATATGACGTCATAGCTAGTTCGCAACCAATTTCATTGAGGTAGTATTTAATTATACGTTCTCCTTAGCATAATCTTATTCACCGTTACCATGTGCTTCGCTAACCGTATACCAGCAACCCTTCATTGACACCCTATACTCCCTGTCTTAGACTTATCTTGTTATGCTTCTTTAGCAAGCAAGAAGTTCGGTTCAATTAGCCTGATTTGCCTGTATGGAATGTTGTTTCATAAACAATGAACAATGAACCACAGACACCAAACACTAACACAAGAAGACAGCCATAGAGTGGAGGAACGAACAAGTGAAAGCTTCCGCAAAAGGAATGAACGCGATAGATATCATACATTTACATGAGTGGCGCCACGTGTTTAAGCTCGATCCGGATAAAGACATCGGCGACAGCGCACTAGAGCAGATCTGCATGTCAGGAACAGATGCGATTATGGTTGGAGGGTCCAGTGGGATCACCTTCGAGAACACCGTGGATCTCATGTCCCGAATTCGCAGATTTGAACTGCCCGTGGTTCAGGAAGTCTCTGACTTGGACGCGGTTGTGCCGGGATTTGATGCGTACTTTATCCCGATGGTTTTGAATACGACAAGCACCGAATGGCTGGTAGGCCAGCACAAGCGTGCCATTGAACAGTACGGCTACATGATGCCTTGGGAATTGATTGTCCCTGAGGGCTACATTATATTGAATCCAGAAGCGACAGCAGCGAAGGTGAGCGAAGCCAATGCTCAGTTGACTGCCAAAGAAGCAGCGGCCTATGCGCATATTGCGGACAAGCTGATGCGGCTTCCGATTATATATGCCGAATACAGCGGAACCTTTGGAGATATGGAGACGGTGAAGCAGATCAAGGCGGCAGCAAGCGATGCCCATGTCCTGTATGGCGGCGGCATTGCAACCATTGAGCAAGCTCAAGCTGCGGCTGCGGTGGCAGACACGATTGTGGTCGGCAATATTGTGTATGATAATCTGCAAGCAGGGTTAGATACAGTTGCTGCTGTAAAGGGTAGTTCCACCTAGATTAATTAACAAGACACTTTTATATCCTGCTTCATTAACACAACCAATGAAACGCCGACTCATTCCATTAAACATTGAGAAACCATCACATAGAAACTATTTTCTTTAACTTATACGACAGCTTAATCTATCGATTATCGTTAGCCACTACCATCCAACATCACCAAGCTGATATAGATTGATAACCATGCTTCTGAAAGGGGAGAAGGACTTATGTTTGAATTTCTGGAAAATATCGAGGATCCTAGGAAGTCGATGAAGCTTGCCGAGGACATCGAAAAAGCGATTCAACGGCTGAATCCAGAGCAGCGCCGAGCGGTTGAGAAGACAGATGGCCCTCTGCTCATCATGGCTGGTGCGGGTTCGGGTAAGACACGCGTGCTTACGCACCGGATTGCGAATCTGATTGCAACGAGAAAAGCAGCCCCATGGAGCATTCTAGCGATCACCTTTACAAACAAAGCGGCTCGTGAGATGCAGGAGCGGGTGTCCCACCTTGTAGGCAAGGAAGGGCACGACATCTGGGTATCCACCTTTCACTCGATGTGCGTACGCATTCTGCGCAAAGATATTGAACGTCTCGGCTTTTCCTCCAACTTCACGATTCTAGACTCTGCGGATCAGCTGTCCGTTGTGCGCGGATGCATGAAGGATCTGAATATCGATACGAAAAAGTTCGATCCGAAGTCTGTTCAAGCTGCAATCAGCACGGCGAAAAATGAACTGATTACACCTAAGCGCTTTGAAGAACGCGTCGGCGATTATTTTGATGATATCGTTGCAAAGGTATATAAAAGCTACCAGAAGCGTCTGAAGTCCAACAACTCGCTCGATTTTGACGATTTGATCATGACGACGATCCAGCTGTTTAAGGATGAGCAGGATGTACTTGAACACTACCAGCGCAAATTCAAATACATTCACGTGGACGAGTATCAGGATACGAACCGTGCGCAGTACATGCTCTGCCGCATGCTCGCGGATCAGCATCAGAATATTTGCGTGGTCGGAGATAGCGACCAGTCGATCTATCGTTGGCGTGGTGCGGATATCACGAACATCCTGAACTTTGAAGAGGATTATCCGAATGCGACGACGATTCTGTTGGAGCAGAATTATCGTTCGACAGCGAATATCCTGAACGCAGCTAATGGAGTGATTAATAATAATACGGGACGCAAGCCGAAGAAGCTGTGGACGGACAGCGACGAGGGTGACCTCATTAAGCTGTACCAAGCGGACACCGAGCATGACGAAGGTTATTTTGTAACCGGCGAAATTAAGAAAAATCAAATGAGCGGCATGCACTATAGCGACCATGCGATTCTTTACCGTACGAATGCCCAGTCGCGTGTCATCGAGGAAATTCTCATCAAGTCGGAGATTCCTTATCAGATTGTAGGCGGGATCAAGTTCTATGATCGCAAAGAGATCAAGGATATCTTGGGTTATTTGAGACTGATTTCGAACCCGGATGATGATATCAGCTTGGAGCGCATTGTGAACGTGCCGAAGCGGGGCATCGGAGCAACGACGATTGCGAAGCTCTCTGAGGCGGCCACGGAACGCGGTGTATCCATAATGAAGGTTATTGATGATATGGACCTATTGGATATCGCGCCTCGTACGAAAAATACGCTTCGTGACTTTCACGAGATGATGCTTAATCTTACGCGGATGCAGGAGTACTTATCGGTTACGGATCTAACACAGAAGATGCTAGAGCTGACCGAATATAAGTTAGAGCTTCAGCGTGAGAATACACTTGAATCCAAAGCACGCGTAGAGAACATCGAGGAGTTTCTGTCTGTAACACAGGAGTTTGAGAAGCGCAATGACGACAAGACGCTTGTCTCGTTCCTAACGGATCTCGCGTTGATTGCAGACATAGACTCTTTGGGAGACGATCCGGATGAAGCGCCTGAGGATGCGGTTATTTTGATGACGATGCACAGTGCTAAGGGTTTGGAGTTCCCTGTTGTATACATCATCGGAATGGAGGAGGGCGTATTCCCGCATAGCCGCGCCTTTACCGACAATGAGGAGCTGGAAGAGGAACGCCGACTCGCCTATGTAGGGATAACACGTGCAGAGAAGAAGCTGTTCCTCACCTGTGCAAGAACAAGGACTCTATTTGGACGCACCAATGCGAATCAGCCTTCACGCTTCCTAAGAGAAATACCGGAGGAATTGCTCGAAAATGCTTCGCCTACTGGCGGCGCACGTTATGAGCGTTTTGACCGATTTGGCCGTCAGGCAGCTTCTTCAGCTTATGGCGGCAGAGGGTTGGGGTATAGTGGCGACAGCACGCCGGCAACAGGTGCGCAAGGAGCGGGTTCAAATTCATTTGGAGCACGGCAGTCCTTCGGTGCGCAAGGCGGTATGGCTAAAGGCAGTGCGGTGCCTGGCCTTGGCCCGTCATCTAAGCCAGCAGCCAATCGTGTCACGGTTACATCGCCGCAAGATAAAGCGAAGCAGGCTGGTGCCGGTGATCAGAGCTTCAAAGCGGGAGACAAAGTCGCTCATGGGAAATGGGGAACTGGGGTTATCGTATCTGTTAAAGGGACAGGCACGGACATCGAGCTTCAGATTGCCTTTTCTGCTCCTGTCGGCCTGAAGCGCTTGCTGGCGGCTTTTGCGCCGATTACCAAGGTGTAGGGTTAGTGAATCAAGGGTATGCTGACAAAAGTGCCAGACCAAGCTCGTCCTCTTTCTACAAGGTTAGATTGCTTCCTTATTTGCTATCCCTATGAAGGGCATTCGGTCTGCGATATGGTTATAAAATGAACAAGAGAGCCTCATGGGATAACACATAGGCTGCTCAACATCATGAATTCATCACGCTCGGCAAGGTCGATTGGCCTCATTCTGTCGGGCGTGTTACATAAGAACAATCTTTTGATGCCTATCCTCTCATCTTGATGCTAGGGGGTTGGGCTGATGATAATGAAAAACACTTCGCTTAATAGATGTAAGCAGAATATCAAGCATCATTTGAAAAAAAGGAAGGGGATTTCCCACGGATGAGTAATCACGCTATCGATCCTAAGCTTGAAGCGCGCATGCAGGAGCTCGTTCAAGAGCTTTTTACCTACAACTATCAATATTACACCTTGGATAATCCGATCATTAGCGATAAAGAATATGATGCGCTTTACGACGAGCTGGTGGCACTTGAACAAGAGACAGGGTTTATTCTCCCGAACTCGCCAACGCAGCGTGTTGGTGGAGAGCTGCTGAGCGGATTTACCCCTCATCGGCATTTGTCGCGCTTGTGGAGCCTGGATAAGGCTCAGGATACCGAAGATTTGCTGCAGTGGCATCAGCGGGTTGTCAAGCTCGTACAAGACTATAACACGAAGAACCCTGATCAAACGCCACTCCCAGATCCAAGCTTTGCAGTTGAGCTGAAATTCGATGGGCTTACTCTAAACCTTACTTATACGGATGGTGTATTGGTGCAAGCGGCAACAAGAGGCAATGGAGTCACAGGGGAAGCGATCCTTCCTCAGGTCAAGACGATTCGATCGGTGCCGCTCACGATTCCTTACAAAGAAGGCACAATCGAAGTGCAGGGCGAGGGGATGATGAATCTTTCTATCCTTGAAGCCTACAACCAAACCGCAGCTGATCCTCTGAAAAATGCGAGAAACGCGGCTGCAGGCGCCCTTCGCAACTTGAATCCACAAGTCACAGCATCGCGCAAGCTGAACGCCTTTTTCTATAATGTCGGGTATGCCAGTGATATCCGCTTTGAGAACCACCAAGAGATGATTCAGTTCCTGAAAGATAATCATTTTAAGGTAAGCCCGCATGTCACTTACTTTAATACCATAGAAGAAGTCATGGCCGAGCTGAATCGGATTCAGGAGCAGCGCAATACGTTTGATTTCCTGATCGATGGTGCTGTTGTCAAGTTGATTGACATGCGTACGCGTGAGGTATTGGGATATACCGATAAGTTCCCGCGCTGGGCTGTTGCTTTTAAGTTTGAGGCGGAGGAGACTACGACGGTTCTCGAATCCGTCAGCTGGGAAGTCGGCCGGACAGGCAAGATTACACCTGTAGCGCGCGTCGAAGCGGTTGAGCTTGCTGGGGTGACGGTACAGAACTGTACGCTCAATAATATTGGTGACATTGAACGCAAGAACTTGAAGCACGCCCTCGGTTCCCGTGTATTTATTCGCAGATCCAATGATGTCATCCCTGAGATTCTCGGAAAAGTAACGGATGAGCAGGACGGGGAAGAGATCATTTATCCAACACATTGCCCGTCTTGTGGATCAGAGCTTGAGATGCGAGGCGCACATCTATTTTGTAACAATCGGCTTGGCTGTAAGCCCCAAATTGTAGCTCGACTTGCTCATTTTGCTTCTCGCGATGCGATGGATATTGAGACATTCAGCGTGATGACGGCTGAGCAGCTCTATGATGAGCTGGAAGTGCGCGACCCCGCGGATCTATTTGCGCTCACCTTCGATCAATTAGTAGGACTGAATCGTTTTGGCGAGAAAAAGGCAAATAATCTATTGAAGGCAATGGAAGAAGCGAAGTCGAGAGAGCTGGCGTCTTTCCTCTTTGCACTTGGTATTCCGAATACAGGGAAGACGACAACTCGTGCGTTAGCGGATCATTATAAGAGCTTAGAGGCGGTTATGACAGCTGCACCTGAAGAGTTGATTCAGCTTCAAGATGTAGGGGGAATTGTTGCAGAGAGCATCTCTGGTTATTTTGCCGATCCGCTTAATCGCAGTTCAATTGAACGGATGCTTGAGCTGGGCGTATCTCCGCAAGGGCCTGCCGAACCAGCGGCTGTTAATACTGATTCTATATTCTATGGCAAAACGGTTGTTCTAACAGGCTCGCTGCAGCTGTTGACTCGTGATGAGGCAACCTCCAAGCTGGAGGCGTGCGGCGCAAAGGTCACAGGAAGTGTATCCAAGAAGACAGATCTTGTTGTTGCAGGTGAAAAGGCGGGTAGCAAGCTGGCAAAAGCAGAGCAGCTGGGCATTCAGGTTATTACGGATGAAAACGAGTTCGTTCGTTTATTGAATGAATCATTGAACGCGTAAACGGTACATTAGAATAGCTTGTAGTTGAACCAGGAGGGGTGTCGAGTCCCTTCCTGGTTTTATTTTTAGTATTAAAAAAGTGAAATGAACATTGATGTAATATTTTTCATGTTGCATAACTCTTGGAGAATGTGGTACATTAATTTCTGTTGTTTCGACGATAACTTCTGAAAAACAACAAAAAATAAAAAGTGTTGACAACGATGATTCGATAAGATATACTAATTCAAGTGTTCACTTCGAACATGGTTGATAACAAAGTTCCTTGAAAACTGAACAAATGATGAAGCGAATTGAGAATTAATTTCTCGTCAGCAATACCAATGAGCAAGTCAAACACTTTAATGGAGAGTTTGATCCTGGCTCAGGACGAACGCTGGCGGCGTGCCTAATACATGCAAGTCGAGCGGAGTCTTACACTTTCTTCGGAAAGTGTTTGGCTTAGCGGCGGACGGGTGAGTAACACGTAGGTAACCTGCCCATAAGACTGGGATAACCCACGGAAACGTGAGCTAATACCAGATAGGCATCTTC
>NZ_FXAZ01000004.1 GCF_900177815.1 Paenibacillus aquistagni
AGACCCCTTGAAGACGACGAGGTAGATAGGTTGGGGGTGGAAGCACAGCAATGTGTGGAGCTGACCAATACTAATCGGTCGAGGGCTTATCCTAATGAATTAAGATGACTTTACTTCCTTCACGATCAGTTTTCAGGGTGCAAGCCTTGAAAGAATAAGGAAACATTTCCGGTGGACAAGCTATATGCTTATCACAGCCTAACGACATGGAGAGATACCCAAGAGGCCGAAGGGGACGCTTTGCTAAAGCGTTAGGGTGTTACAGCCGCGAGGGTTCGAATCCCTCTCTCTCCGCCAGTGTTTTCTTAGAACATTTATTTTAGTATGGCGGCGTAGCTCAGCTGGCTAGAGCGTACGGTTCATACCCGTGAGGTCGGGGGTTCGATCCCCTCCGCCGCTACCAATCTTATATGGACGCTTAGCTCAGCTGGGAGAGCATCTGCCTTACAAGCAGAGGGTCGGCGGTTCGATCCCGTCAGCGTCCACCACTGATTTTTACAATCAGATGCAAATAAATATGCCGGTGTAGCTCAGTTGGTAGAGCGGCTGACTTGTAATCAGTAGGTCGAGGGTTCGACTCCTTTCGCCGGCACCATTTCCATAATGCGGAGCTGTGGTGTAGAGGCCTAACATGCCTGCCTGTCACGCAGGAGACCGCGGGTTCGAATCCCGTCAGCTCCGCCATTTTTTTTGCCTTTTTATAATCTAATATGGCTTGGTAGCTCAGTCGGTAGAGCAAAGGACTGAAAATCCTTGTGTCGGCGGTTCGATTCCGTCCCAAGCCACCATGTAAATGCGGAGGATTAGCGAAGTGGCCAAACGCAGCAGACTGTAAATCTGTTCCCGTCCGGGTTCGGTGGTTCGAATCCATCATCCTCCACCATTTGCGAGCCATTAGCTCAGTTGGTAGAGCACCTGACTTTTAATCAGGGTGTCGAAGGTTCGAGTCCTTCATGGCTCACCAGTTACGAATTCAGACAGCTTCAAGGGAAACCTTGGAGCTGTTTTTTGTTGTATCAATTGAGAATAGGAAGCTGGCAGCAGGCTATGTTACAATGTAAGGGACGAATTTATGTTTCACCAGAATAGAGGAATACTACCGTATGATACGTGAGATAGGATGATTAAGATGGAGAAGCAATTACTGCGGGAACAGATTGAACGCATCATTCAGGAGAAGCTGGAGACAACTACAATTCCGACTGATACGTGGAAGCAATGGCTTGCGGAGGCTAACGAACAAGAGGGAGAGAATCTCATCTCCAGACAAGGTTCACATGTTATTCTTCGTGAGGGCAGATGTTATTTGCTGTGGAGGCAGAACGCTTCCCAAGCAACGGTACTGTTCTGTAATGAGTCCGATCTAAGCGAACGAGACATTGAATGGCTGCGGATGCTCTTATGGATGGATTCACAGACTGTTAAAGGCGTGAGCCAATCCGTTACAGGTGACGAATATCAAGCGGCGTTGTTTGGACAATGGATTCTGGAAAGATTGCAGGCATCTGACATGCAAGCAGAGGTGCCGGACTCCTTTTCATGGAAGAACAAGCTGTTCAGCACGGTTATCCCTTTCTTATTAGTGACCGAGCAATCCCATCGTGAAGGGCCTAGCTATACACAGCTTTATAAGCTGCTCAAATCATATTTTGGCGGAGATCTAGTGGTTGTTCCGTTAACGGATAAGGAATGGTTTTTCCTTGTTCCAGAGCATTTGACATCGAATGCGGATGCTGATGAAGAAGAAGACAATAAAGAGACGATTGAGGAATATTTGACTTCTTATTGCCATGGTCTATTCGAATTGCTTGCACCTCAATGGATCGGGGAGAGCCATTTGTCTGTTGCTTATCCGACGGCTCCTATTCATGGCATTCCTGCTATTGTATCGCGACTAAGAGAAACGATATATCTCGGGAGAACCTTCCATATTCCAGAGAGCATTCATCTTCCATGGGAATTGCATCTAGAGCATCTGGTATACAGCATTCCTGATGAGGTGCGCAAGCAGTTTATGCAGCGTGTTGTTACAAAAAATGACAATTTTACAGATGTGGAGACCATGACGACGCTCCAGACCTTCTTCCAATACAATTGCAGTGTCAGTGAGACAGCGAAGCGGCTGTATATCCATCGCAACACGCTCTTATATCGTTTGGACAAGATCAAGCAGGAAACGGGGCTTGATGTTAGGACATTTTCTGATGCTGTGCTCGTGAAGTTGATCCTTCTATTGTACAAAGTGACGAAATAGGTAAGCGCTTTTTTGTAGAGTATGTGTATAGTCATTTGTACTAACTTTCGTTATCATTAGGATATATTAAAGGAAACGATTACAGAATGACTCTAAGGGGGAATTACTCATGGCAGGCGTACGCTTAGAACATGTTTACAAGAAATATCCAGGTTCCGACAAACCAACGGTTATCGACATCAACCTCGACATTCAAGATAAGGAGTTCCTTGTACTTGTAGGTCCTTCCGGTTGCGGTAAATCAACTACACTTCGTATGATCGCAGGTCTTGAAGAAATTTCAGAAGGTAACTTGTTTATCGGCGATCGTCTTGTGAATGACGTAGCTCCTAAAGATCGCGACATCGCGATGGTATTCCAATCCTACGCATTGTACCCACATATGAACGTATACCAAAACATGGCGTTTGGTTTGAAATTGCGTAAGTTCAAAAAAGAAGATATCGACAAGCGTGTAAAAGAAGCTGCGCGCATCTTGGATATCGAGCATTTGCTTGATCGTAAGCCTAAGGCATTGTCCGGTGGTCAACGTCAGCGTGTCGCGCTCGGTCGTGCGATCGTTCGTGAGCCTCAAGTATTCTTGATGGACGAACCGCTCTCCAACTTGGATGCTAAGCTTCGTGGACAAATGCGTGCTGAGATCACTAAGCTTGCTAAGCGTCTTCAAACAACAGTTATCTATGTAACGCATGACCAAATCGAAGCGATGACAATGGGTGATCGTATCGTTGTTATGAAAGACGGTATCATCCAGCAAGCAGCTGCTCCAGACGTATTGTATAACCATCCGCTTAACATGTTCGTTGCAGGATTCATCGGATCCCCTACAATGAACTTCATCAACGGTACTTTGAATGAAGCAAATGGTGAAATTCACTTCAAAGGAACGGGATTGGATGTTGTTGTACCTCAAGGTAAAGCTCAATCTTTGAGAGAAAAAGGCTACATTGGCAAAGAGGTTATCCTCGGCGTACGTACAGAGGACATTCATGAAGAGCCAGTATTCTTGGAAGCTTCCCCTAACAGTGTGTTCACTGCAACAATCGAAGTTACAGAGAACATGGGTCATGAAATGTTCCTATACTTGAATGGCATTGGCAATGAAAGCATCATCGCTCGTGTTGATGGCCGTTCCACTGCTAAAGAAGGCCAAAACATTAAGCTTGCTATCGACATGAACAAAGTTCATGTATTCGATAAAGAGAGCGAATTGAACGTATTTGAAAACTAATCCTTGATAATTAAAGCCCAGTAGCTCATACTGGGCTTTTTTGCTGTTTATGCATCAATATAGAGGTCGTTTATACAGCTAGATTGATGCGATAGGCCACTGTGGGACGAGCTTGAGAAAATGGGCACACATTGATTTCAAGCCCGATTTCCGATACGATGGTAACAATAAGATCACACATCAGAACACTTATCAATACGCGCATTGATGTTGTTGTACATATGAGATGAGGAGTGAAGACCATGGTCAAGAAGGTGAAGGTGTCCGAACTGGTCGCACAGTTCAATTTGGAAGTGCTTGCTGGTGAAGAAGGCACAAAAAACGCCATTACCGTAGATGATGTACACCGTCCAGGCTTGGAGATGGCCGGTTATTTTGATTACCATCCGACAGAGCGCATTCAGATGCTGGGCAAGACGGAGATTGCTTTTTTGGATACCTTATCCGAAGAGACTCGCAAGGATCGGCTGAATCATTTTGCTTCAACTGAGCTGCCATGCGTCATTATTACCCGGGGACTGGATATTCCATCTGGATTAATTGAGATATGCAATGAACGTCATATTCCGCTTCTGAGATCCTCTGCTGCTTCTACGATTCTAGTCAGCCGCATTACAGGCTTCTTGGAGCGCAAGCTTGCTCCAACAGCAACCATTCATGGGGTACTGGTGGATATATACGGCGTTGGCATGCTGATTACAGGCGGCAGCGGAATCGGTAAGAGTGAAACAGCGCTCGAACTGGTAAAGCGAGGCCATCGTCTCGTAGCGGATGACGCCGTTGAAATTCGCCAAACCTCTGACAATCATTTGCATGGATCCGCTCCTGAATTGATCCGTCACTTGCTGGAAATTAGAGGTATAGGTATTATTAATGTAATGACCTTGTTTGGCGCTGGCGCGATTCGAAACAATAAGCGGATTAGTCTTGTCATTCGACTGGAGAACTGGCAGCAAGATAAGCAATATGACCGACTCGGCTTGGATGAGGAAGTGACTCGCATCATTGATACCGATGTGCCGCTTGTCACGGTTCCTGTTCGTCCAGGACGAAACTTAGCCGTTATTATTGAAGTCGCTGCAATGAACTTCCGCCTGAAGCGCATGGGCTACAATGCAGCTCTTCAGTTCACGAACAAGCTGACAGAGCAAATTAACGAGGATTCAGAGGATTTTGATTAAGGTTTTGGAGTTGAGAAATAAAGGAGACGTGTAAATGGCTACAATGCTGCTTAACCCCATTGCTTTTCAATTGGGGCCGATCAGTGTATATTGGTATGGTATTATTCTAGGAACGGCTGCATTAGTCGGTTTGCTGCTTGCGATACGTGAAGGTAAGCGCTTTGGACTTTCTCCCGATTTCTTTATGGATATTCTGCTAATTGGACTGCCTTCGGCGCTAATTGGAGCAAGGGCGTACTATGTCATATTCCAGTGGGATCAGTATAAAGGCGATCCGCTAAAGATATTCGCGATATGGGAGGGCGGTATTGCCATATACGGTGCGCTCATCGGTGCTTTTATCGGTGCTTGGCTATATCTGCGCAAAAAAGGCTACAGCTTTATTCGTATCGCCGATATATGTGCTCCGGGCTTGTTAATTGGACAAGCGATCGGCAGATGGGGCAACTTTGTAAATCAAGAAGCTTATGGTGGCCCTGTGGAGGAAAGCTTCCTTCGCAACACGCTGCACTTGCCAGACTTTATCGTGAATCAGATGAATGTGCAAGGCGTGTTCCATCATCCGACGTTCTTATATGAATCCGTTTGGAACTTCGCTGGCGTGCTCCTTCTCTTCGGAATTCGTAGAATAAAAAATGTTCGACAAGGGGAATTGCTGCTCAGCTATCTCATTTGGTACTCCATAGGACGATTCTTTATTGAAGGGCTTCGCACAGACAGCTTGGCTTATAAGGGCTCTGCATGGATACAATCCATAGTGGATGCGCTATGGTCACCGATGACGTTTGTATTCGAGCCAGGGTATCTTGATCCTGCTTACGGAAATGTTCGTATATCACAGCTGCTTGCCGTTATTATTGTTATTGTGGGCATTATTCTTATTGTGGTTCGTCGACTTCGAAGTGGCGATCGTGCAGTCCGCTATAGCGATCCGATTGTATCGACAAAGCAGACTGCGGTTAACCTAGTAGAGGCTAATCAAGGAACAGAAGCAGCATCTGCTGGCTCTACTTCTGTGACAGAGAGTGAAGAAGTGCATGAAGCGGATCGTTTGCGGAAGCAGAATCATGCTGATGTGCCGTCACCTTTGGACGAACAGCCTAAGGTTGATGAACAGGCTTCGACGACACCCGAGCTAGGGGAAGCTCAGGCGGATAACAACGATTCAGTCCTTCATCCTGAGAACAAGGATAAGTCATAAGATAAAGACAGCACGGTTAAAGGAGTCGTATTGAAATGATTCGAACGGTACTATTTGATTTGGATGGCACAATCATGGACACGAATGAACTGATCATCGAGACATTTCAGCATGTGCTTCGGGATATTGTGCCTCAGCCGTTCACACGCGAGCATATTATTCCGACGATGGGCATGACGCTGGAGGAACAGCTTCGAGGCTTCTCCAAGCGTGAAGACATCGAGGATCTTGTACAAGCATACCGAGATTACAATTGGAAGCGGCATGATGATCTCATCTCGCCATTCCCTCATGTACAAGAGGTTATCCAGCGGCTTGTAGAAGCGAATATTCAAGTTGGAATTGTGACAACCAAGATTCGCTTAACGACTGAGCGTGCGCTTCGCATGTTTGATCTCTTCGATAAGATGGGCGCTGTGATCACCTTTGATGATATTACAAATGCCAAGCCCCATCCAGAGCCTGTCCTAAGGGCCGTGGAGATGCTTGGTGCAGATCCACAAGCGACGCTTATGGTAGGAGACAGTCCAGCAGATATTCAATCTGCGAATGCAGCTGGAGTGATCTCTTGCGGTGTTGCGTGGTCACTAAAAGGTGAGGCATTGCTAAAAGACTACGGTGCGAAGCATGTACTGCATGATATGCGTGATCTTTATGCGCTAGTTGGATTGGAGCGTCGTGAAGGTGAGACAACTTGAGCGTTATCCTGTTGAAGGCCCCAATGGCTTATGGCAGATCTATCGAACCGTAAGCCCTTGGAAAGGGGTCAAAAACTTTATATTTATCCAGTTGGCACGCTACTGTCCATACCTCCCACTGAAGAATTGGATCTATCGCAAGATTCTGCATATGAAAGTAGGAGAGCATACTGCGTTTGGACTTATGGTGATGGTGGATGTCTTCTTTCCAGAACGCATTCAGATTGGAGACAATTCCATCATCGGCTATAATACGACGATCTTGGCGCATGAATACTTGATCAAGGAATACCGTCTAGGACAAGTCGTCATTGGCAGCAATGTCATGATCGGTGCCAACTGCACTGTTCTTCCTGGCGTGACGATTGGGGATGGCGCAGTCGTTGCTGCTGGCTCTGTCGTTCACAAGGATGTGCTCCCCGGGCAGATGGTTGGGGGCAATCCTCTGCGTATTATTCGAGAGGCTCCAGTGAGTGGCGAGTAAGTGAGAGCAAGCGTTGGATTTAAGTTCATACAAGCAAGCGTCTGACGGAAGTCAGGCGTTTTTTGCATAAAGCGAGGATAGGGAGGGACGATAAATTTGAATGACAACATTGGTCGATTATGTTAATTTCTATATAGATCTATTTCATAAAAAGAGGGCATAACACATGAAAAGGCGTTCGATCATACTCGTCCTCCTCATGCTGCTAGCATTCACAACTATGGACTCCACATCAGATGCACGAGGATCTCAGTATACCGTGGCTTGGGACAAGCAGGCTTGGCGCGACAGCAAGGCGTTTATACGCAATGGGGAATGGTATATTCCTGCATCAGCCTTAGAGCAAGCCTATCAGCTTAGAGCCAGTACGACTACTGAAGGAACACTTGCTTGGCATTCCACACCGAAGACTCCTTCTTACTTTCGCTATTATCCTAACTACTATCAGCACAAAGTCGTTACCTTAATGTATCACAATGTCGAGAAGCAGCCGACAGACGTATCTTTTATATCACCTGCTCAGCTAGAAGAGCAGATTACAGAGCTTCGCAAGCATGGGTTTCGTTTCATAAATATGAATGAATATATTCGTTATTTGCATGGGCAGCAGCAAGTTCCGGATAATGCCGTGCTTCTTACGTTCGATGATGGCTACGAAACGTTCTATACAGAGGTGTACCCGCTGCTGAAGAAGCATCATCTTACTGCCACGAATTTCGTCATTGTCTCATCGATCGATGATCGTGGGCAGCCTGGGCGGGCCAAGCTCAGCTGGGAACAGATGAGAGCGATGATGAAGGATGGATTCAGCTTCTACAGCCATACCTTCCAATCCCATGCATACGCTTCCATTAATAGCCGAGGCACGCAAAAGCCTATGCTTACTCGCAAGCTGTATGACAAGCGTACAGGCAAGGTTGAGACAAGATCCGAATATAAGGAGCGGGTTAAGCAGGATCTTTGGAAGGCGGAGCAGCGTCTGCAGGCTGAGCTCAACAATAAGCACCGAATCGTAGCTTTTCCGTACGGCGCCTTTAACTCAGATGTATTAGACATTTGCAAATCACTCGGCATCGATATCACCTTTACCGTCAAACCCGGCATTAATGATCAGTCAACATGGAACGGCTATCGGATCAATGCAGGCAATCAAAATATTCAGACAAAGGATCTCCTTGCCAAACTGAAGCATATAGACGAGGAGCAGCCTAAGAAGCTGTCACCATACAAGATGAATTGGGATTCTCTTGAGCTTGAATTGGATCAGCCCGTCATGCGTAGAAACGGGGAATGGTATGTTCCGCTTCGAGAAATTGAAAAGAACTTCAAAGTCACAGCGAACATCGACAACAGCTTGCAGCAGATTATGCTGTTTCCCGGGAAATAATGATGGCTCTCGACATTTTTAATCGCTGACAGGAATTCGGCCTAAAGGCAGCATCAGCGCTATGCTGCAGCTATGTTCCTTGCTCCATATACATTTCTACATAGAAAGGAATGTCGCTTAGTGGGAAAACCGATGATCACAGCACTTCCCATCATTCGAGCATTAGCGATCTTAGGGGTTATCATGGTTCATGCTACGTCCTTCAGCTCTATTGAAATGACAGAGTCGCCTGCTTTTTATGGATACACGTGGTTTAATATTTTCTTCAAGTATGGCACACCAACGTTTATTCTACTCAGCAGCCTTGTGCTGTTCTATCAATATGGCGGACAAAGCTCCTTGCCTGCTAGCCGATTGAAGCGATTCTATACGAACCGGTTGAAATATATTTTGCTGCCTTATGCCATCTGTTCATTTTGCTATTTCTTCATGGTGCAGATCACAGCTAACCGAGATCGCCCATGGGATGAAGCGTTTCGAAGCTTCGGCAGGGAAATCCTTACGGGCAGCGCTTATACGCACCTCTACTTTGTATTCATTAGCCTGCAGTTCTATATTCTGTTCCCTCTGCTGCTTCGATTATGCCGCAGTCCGAAGATACAGCCTTGGATGATTCCGATCGGCTTTATTCTGCAGTGGGGATTTGTTATCTGGAATAATATCGAATGGCATATCGTCGAGAAGGGGAGCATTGCGCTGTCTTACATGAGCGTGTATGCAATCGGGGCCTTCTTCGGACTTCGCTATCATCAGATTGAGCCTTGGCTGAATTCTTGGCGTAATAAGGAGCTGTATCGGGAGTATCCTATATATCGCGTGTGGAACATCATCTTGTGGATGAGTTGGTTAGCAGCTGCGCTTCTTCATGTTCACTTATGGTATGTCACCCGATCAACAGGATATGCGTATCCTTCGCTAGCCTATGAGGCTCTATGGAATATACATACCGTGCTGTCAGCGTTGGTGCTGATGCAGATTGCTTATTGGATTCAGCGTTCATCCCATGAGGCGATCATTCATAAGCTAAGCCGCCTAGGGGAGCTGTCCTTTGGCATATATTTGCTTCATCCTGTCTGGCTTGCGCTCCACCGGCAGATCCCTTGGCACAACCAGAATGAATGGCTGTATGCGCTATACATACTTGTAGGCTACGCCTTAGCGCTTGGATTGTCGTGGCTTCTGGTTTCCATTGCGTTTCGGAAGATATCGTGGTCATGGATTGCTCTGGGCGCGCCTCCGAGAGAGAACAAGGCGGAGCATAATCGCCCATCCATGCAGAAGGACAAGTCCGTGACGCTTGCGCCGTAATCAAGTCCTCAAGTCCAGCGGTTGCTTTTGCCTTACGCATATCGGTTAACTGATCTGCAAGACAGAAGCAGAACCCTAATAAGTTATGGTTAGCCCTTCTATCGAACGAAAGGGAGATGGAAGGGCTATTTATGCATCTGTAAGTGAGCATTCCCGCCATAAGCATGCTGTGTATTTGTGGAAGAGGTTGCTGGCTGCAGGGAATGAATACGGATGAGAAGGAGGAAGAAAAAGGTTTGACGAATAAATGGAAAGCATGATAAGATAGCTGATAATTTCTTTGGTTTGTTAATTAGTTAAATTGGTAGCACATTAATATATTAAAGTATTAAATGCAAAGTTGGGGTGGATGCAATGACGAAGCCGAAGATGTTCGAAAAGCCTTCAGGCGTAAGAGATTATTTGCCTGATGCGGTTACGAAGCTTAAATATATTGAGCGCCAATCCTTGAATTGCATGTCTCAATGGGGATATGAGCAGATTGTAACGCCTTCCATGGAATTTTACGATACGGTCGGGATGGCTAGCGCAACGCTTGATCATAAGCTGTTCAAGCTGCTTAATCAACGAGGAACGGCAATGGTGCTTCGTTCGGACATGACAGCTCCTATTGCGCGAGTCGCTTCTTCCTTAATGCAGGAGGCAGAGCTGCCGATTCGCTTGTCCTATCATGCGAATGTCTTTCGCTCGATGGAGGAGGACAGCGGCCGTGAGGCGGAATTCTATCAGACCGGTGCAGAGCTGATTGGCGATGCTTCACCTGAAGCAGATGCCGAAGTGATCGCCTTGTCTATATCCTGTCTCCAAGCAGCTGGAGTGAAGCAGTTCAAGGTGGCGATCGGCCATCATGGCTTCTTGCATGGATTGCTCGAACAATATTTGCCCGACCAGGATGAGGTGCAGCATCAGCTAAAGCAGTATCTGGTTCAGCGTGATGTGGTAGGCTACCGAGAGCTAGTTCAGGAGCTCGCCATTGATGAGGTGAAGAAAGGTCAATTGAACCAAATCCTTCGCCTTCGCGGCGGCATCCCGGTGATAGCAGAAGCGCGACACATGGCACAGGAGGAGAGTGTAAGAGCATCGCTGCAGCATCTTGAGCTGCTGTGGGAGGTGCTGGATGCCTATGGGGTAGCAGAGATGTGCATGCTTGATCTTTCTATGGTCGGGGATTTCTCTTACTACACCGGCACGATATTCGAAGGCTATGCTGCCGATCAAGGCTCTCCTGTCATGAGCGGAGGAAGGTATGATAATCTGCTGACTCAATTCGGACGCCCAGCGCCGGCGACAGGCTTCGCGCTTAAGACCACTCGATTAATGGATGCTTTGAGGCTGAACGAGGCTCATCAGGCAAGCTTGCCTGTTCTTATTCAATACGATGAGTGGCGGCGGGCTGAGGCATTTCAGGAAGCTGCACGCTTGAGGGCTCAGGGAGAACGTGTCATTACAAGAAGAGTGAATGAAGAAGAGCAGCTCGAAGAGGTTGAGCGCAGGCAGGATCAGCAATTGTTCTGGCGAGGCAATCGCTATCAGGAGATATTGACCTTCGTTCGCTTTTTGAAGGAGCATGTGTAGAATCTATCTTTCACTGAAAAATATATTCCAAATTAAGCTCTTATCTCATTATAGAAAGGTGATCACAATGCAGGATTGGCTAAAGGTGGCTATGCCCAAAGGCCGTATCTATAAGCAGGCTGCTTCCTTAATGCGCGAAGCTGGGTATTCCATCTTAGAGGACGAAGATGAATCCCGCAAGCTGTTGATTGAGCTTCCCGAAGCGCGCATGCAATTCATTATGGCAAAGCCAGTGGATGTGCCGACCTATGTGGAATACGGTGTTGCGGATATCGGCATTGTAGGCAAGGATGTGCTGATGGAGGAGAATCGCGATGTCTATGAGCTTCTCGATCTCGGGATCGCTCGCTGCCGAATGTCCGTTATCGCACTGCCGGATTGGGAGCCTGGCACGTATCCTAGAGTGGCCACCAAATACCCGAATGTAGCCTCGCAGTACTTCAGAGAGCGTGGACAGCAAGTGGAGGTTATTAAGCTTAATGGCTCGATTGAGCTGGCGCCGATGATCGGACTTGCCGATCGTATTGTCGATATGGTGGAGACGGGCACGACGCTTCGGGAGAATGGCTTGATCGAACAAGAGGTGATCTTCAATATTACGAGCCGCTTAATTGCGAACCGTGTCAGCTATCGATTGAAGAATGACGCGATTCAGAAGCTGTGCGATCGGCTGCAGTCACAAATTCAGTTAACGAGATCATAGCAGGCTGCAGAGTGCGGCCGTCAACTTTTAAATATTTTTACTTATAACAGGATGTGCGCGGGGAGGCAGGGAATGATGAGAATCATAGCAGGCAGCGAATTCAAGCTTGAGCGGGAAGTGGATGCAGGGACGACAGAGCAGTTGAATGCGGTATTGAACATCGTGCAGCGGGTTCGATTGGAAGGGGACGAAGCTTTATTCCATTTTACACGATTGCATGACAAGACCGAGGTAACGACAGGCAATATTCGCGTGACAGCAGAGGATATCGCTCGTGCCTATGAGTTGGTGGAGCCCTCTTTCTTAGAAGCGATTCGGGAAGCTGCACAGCGCATTCGCACTTTTCATGAGAAGCAAAAGCGCGCCTCTTGGTTTGATATCCAGCCGGACGGGACGATGCTTGGCCAACTGCTACGACCGCTAAGACGTGTTGGCGTCTATGTGCCAGGAGGCAAGGCTGCATATCCCTCCTCTGTTCTGATGAACGTTATTCCGGCTCAAGTAGCAGGGGTAAAGGAGATCGTAATGGTCACCCCGCCTTCTACAGGCGGCAAGCAGGGCATTGATCCTTATATCCTCGTAGTCGCAGCGGAAGCGGGTGTTGAGGAAATCTACCGTGTGGGAGGAGCGCAGGCAATCGCCGCTCTCGCGTACGGAACCGACAGCATTGCGAAAGTGGATAAGATATGCGGACCGGGCAATATTTTTGTTGCTCTAGCAAAACGCGAGGTGTATGGGGCAGTGGATATTGACAGCATTGCTGGTCCATCGGAGATCGTGGTATTGGCCGACGAGACAGCTCATGCTTCATATATCGCTGCTGATCTTCTCTCACAAGCTGAGCATGATGAGATGGCATCCGCGGTGCTGGTAACAACCTCTAGAGCAGTAGCCGAGGCGGTTCAGCAGGAAGTGGAGCAGCAGCTCACAGTACTGCCTAGACAGTCTATTGCCTCCCAGTCGATAGAGCAGTATGGAGCGATTGTCGTGACGGACAGCATGCAAGAAGCGATAGCGCTCATTAATCGCTTGGCCCCGGAACACTTGGAGATTATGACAGAGGACCCGATGAATGAGCTGTCGCTTGTTGAGAATGCAGGGGCGATCTTCCTTGGGAACTACAGCTCAGAGCCGGTTGGTGATTATTTTGCAGGACCGAATCATATTATTCCGACGAACGGGACGGCTCGCTTCTCTTCGCCGGTCGATGTCGATATGTTTGTGAAGAAATCAAGTCTTATTCGTTACAGCAAGGAGGCGCTCTTTGCACAGGGAGAGACCATTATGAAGCTGGCGCGCCATGAGGGGCTGGAAGGGCATGCCAAAGCGATTCAGGTGCGATTGGAGCAAGAGAAGGACAACGACACAAAGTAGAAGAGGTGGATGAGGATGAGTACGAACATGCAAAATGATACGAAGCGTCGTGAGGCATCCATTGCCCGCAAGACGAATGAAACGGATATCAAGCTCGCATTTGGCCTAGACGGATCAGGAATGAGCCAACAGGATACAGGGGTGCCTTTTCTGAACCATATGCTGGACCTCTTTACGAAGCACGGACACTTTGACCTTGATGTTCTTGCTAGAGGAGATATTGAGATCGATGACCATCATACGGTTGAGGACATAGGCATCTGCCTAGGGCAAGCTTTGAGCCAAGCCCTTGGCAGCAAGGCGGGGATTAAGCGCTATGCATCGGTATTTGTGCCAATGGACGAGGCGCTGGCGCAAGTGGTGATTGATATTAGTGGACGTCCGCATTTTGAATATCGTGCTGAGTATCCTTCTGCTGTTGTCGGAACTTTTCATACAGAGCTTGTGCATGAATTTCTATGGAAGCTGGCATTGGAATCGCGCATGACGCTTCATGTCATTGTTCACTACGGTCGCAATACGCACCATATGATTGAAGCGATATTCAAGGCGCTTGGCCGTGCGCTGGATGAAGCGACAAGCATTGATCCAAGAGTGCAAGGAGTGCCGTCTACGAAAGGGGTGCTGTAATTGATCGCTATTGTTGATTATGGCATGGGCAATCTGCATAGCGTCAGCAAGGCCATTGAACGCCTCGGCGGGGAGGCTGCCGTTACTTCCGATCGAGTGGGGCTCTCACAGGCGTCCGCGATTCTGCTGCCTGGAGTTGGCGCATTCGGAGATGCGATGGCGGCTCTAAGAGAAACGGGGTTGGACCAAGTCATTGTCGAGCTTGCGCGTTCAGGCAAGCCGCTGCTAGGGATTTGTCTTGGCATGCAGCTGCTCTTTGAGGAAAGCGAGGAGCATGGTGCTCACAAGGGGCTTGGGCTGCTGCCGGGCAAAGTGGTTCGCTTCCAGGAAGGGACCTATAAGGTTCCGCATATGGGCTGGAATCGCTGCAGCTGGAAGCAGCCTAATCATGAATTGGTTGCGGGCATTCAAGAAGGACATGTGTACTTTGTCCATTCGTATCATGTTCTGCCGAGCAATCAGGATGATCTTGTAGCGGTATGCGAATATGCCAATCAGGATGTAACGGCGATTGTCGCTAGAGACAGCATATATGGCATGCAGTTCCATCCAGAGAAGAGCGGGGAGCTTGGGCTCATGCTGCTGCAACGGTTTATTGAAGTAACATCGGCTGTGAAGAAGGCCTAATCAATAGATGCCTTCCACGTTGAAATGCGATAAACACGATTGAGAGATATAGGAATCTGAATACTTGGACTTATTTCATTCTATATGATCTTAAAAGGAGTTGGAGCTGTGAGCACATCATTTATCATTTACCCTGCCATTGATATTCGTGGAGGCAAATGTGTTCGTCTTGTGCAAGGGGATTATGGACAAGAGACGATTTATAACGACAATCCTGTAGAAGCAGCCTTGGAATGGCAATCAGGAGGGGCGGAGTGGATCCATCTCGTGGATCTGGATGGCGCCAAAGAGGGACGTCCTGTAAATGCCGAGCTGATCGGGCAGATTGCCAGTCAGGTAACGATTCCTGTTCAGGTAGGAGGAGGGCTTCGCACGGAGGCGGATGTTGAACGCCTCTTGGAGCTTGGTGTATCGCGAGTCATTCTGGGTACGGCAGCAATTGAGGATCGCGAATTCGTTCAGCGTGTGCTCGCATCCTATCCATCGAAGATCGCGATCGGCATTGACGCAAGAGACGGCTATGTAGCGACTAGAGGGTGGCTCGACACCTCTCAGGTGAAGGCGGAGGAACTCGCCAAGCAGCTGGCTGAGCTAGGCGCGACCACCTTTATTTTTACCGATATTTCGCGTGACGGAATGATGAAGGGGCCGAATACAGAAGCCATCGTGAGCTTGGCACAGGCTTCCGGGCAGACGGTGATTGCCTCTGGGGGGGTAAGTTCCTTGAAGGATATCGATACGCTTGCCCAATACCGTCATGAAGGTGTGGGAGGGGCTATAGTCGGCAAAGCCCTGTATACCGGAGCCATACAGCTCTCTGATGCTGTTGAGCTTGCCAGAATGAACATGCTCGGATAAATGATTCGCTTATTAGAAAGGGAGGATGCGCATGCTTGCAAAACGGATTATTCCATGCCTGGATGTAAAGGATGGTCGTGTCGTCAAAGGTGTCAATTTCGTGCAGCTTAAGGATGCGGGAGACCCTGTGGAGCTTGCGGCTCTATATGATCAGGAAGGAGCCGACGAGCTCGTCTTCCTAGATATTTCAGCTTCCGTTGAAGGACGAGAGACGATGGTGGATGTTGTACGGGAAACGGCTGGAAGCATCTCCATTCCCTTTACTGTAGGCGGCGGCATTAAAAGTGTAGAGGATATGCAGCGCATCCTTCGGGCTGGCGCTGACAAGATCGGGATCAATACAGCTGCTGTGCTTGATCCTGGCTTGATTACAGAGGGGGCCACCCGCTTTGGCAGCCAGTGCGTCGTTGTGGCCATTGATGCCAGGTATAATCCAGAATGGCAGGATTGGGAGGTATACACCCATGGCGGACGCAAATCAACCGGTATACGTGCTGTGGAATGGGCAGAAGAGGCTGTTCGCTTAGGCGCGGGAGAGCTCCTGCTTACAAGCATGGATGCGGATGGCACGAAGGATGGATTTGACCTGCCGCTTACTTCTGTCATCTCAAGGAAAGTTTCGGTGCCTGTCATTGCATCGGGGGGAGCGGGACAGGTCGATCATTTTGAGCAGGTGCTTACAGAGGGTTGTGCAGATGCAGCGCTCGCGGCCTCCATCTTCCACTACAAGGAGATCTCCATTGCTGAAGTGAAAGAGGGATTGCGAGAGAAAGGGGTTCCCGTACGATGACAGCAACGAATAAGACAGAAGAAGCGAACCTCGTTAACTCGACTAAGGCTAGAATTGCTTTAGCGCTGAATAAAGAAGATGCCTTGGATTGGGCGCGTAAGCTCAAGTGGAATGAGCAAGGCTTAATTCCTGCCATTGTACAGGACGTTCATTCGCTTGAGGTGCTGATGGTTGCCTATATGAACCAAGAGTCCTTCGTGATGAGCTGTGAGCAGGGGGAGACGGTGTTCTGGAGCCGCTCAAGAAAGTCGCTGTGGCATAAAGGCGCCACTTCCGGTCATACGCAGCACATCAGGGGCCTATATACGGATTGTGATCAGGATACGCTTCTGATTCAAGTTACAGCCGCTGGCCCTGCGTGCCATACTGGCAGCAGAACGTGCTTTTTCGAGCCGATTGGCAGCCAGCCGGTTCATAAGGGACGCTTTGAGATTCTCGATCATTTGGAGCAGACGATCGCAGCTAGAGAGCAGGAGCGTCCAGAAGGCGCTTATACGACATACTTATTTGAACAGGGCATCGACAAGGTGCTGAAAAAGATCGGCGAAGAGGCAGCTGAGGTTATTATCGCCGCTAAAAATAATGATGCGTCTGAGCTCAAGGGGGAAATAGGCGATCTGTTGTTCCATCTGCTGGTGCTGATGAAGCAGACGGAGCTTCCATTGGATGAGGTGCTTGGCGAGCTGTCTCGTCGTCATCAGGCCCCTCGACGTGATCAATATAGTGAGCAGGGCAAGATTAAGGATTAGGCTATTGGTTGAAATGAAAGGTTGGCGGGCGTCCGTCCACTGGACCGCAATCGGCAGGTTCAATGGCGGCACCCGCTTTTTTGTGTGCCATAAAGCGGAGGAACGCATGGCTCGAACATGAGCCGTGCTGCAACTTCATCAATCATCATCTAGACATTAGATCTGAAGGATTGCCGGATTGACAGATACAAGTTATAATAATATTAGAATTATTATAATATAAAAATCATTTTTATTGCTTGTCATGAATCGATTGTCTCGACAAGGCTCTTTCCATTCTTTGCGGAATGTTCAAAATGATAGATAACGACAGGTCCGCCAAGCCTAACTGCCAGCATGCTCCTTGAGCACGGGCTGGCAGCTTCGAACTCACTAGGATTAGCTGGTCGTGCGATTGAAGATTGATAAGCCTATGCGATGAGGATGAGACATACACGTCATGCATCCATTCAATTATGACTAGAACAGAGGCAGATAGGAAGAGTGTTCATCTGTGACGCCAAGAAGGGGAAACTGCGCCTCCTTTTCTTGATTCGTAGGCCGCTCTTCTTATTCTTCATCTGCATGCAGTCTGGATAAGGAATGGATGACAACCTAACCAAACGTTAAGCAGCGTGAAAGAGAGAAGAGAGCAAGTGAGGTCAAAAACCAAGCCGATCCAGCCGCATTTGTGGACGACTAGGGATGCAGGAAAATGCAGCTTGTGGAAAGAGTTGAGGGATAACGGTCTCGTTATGTTATACTTGTGAATGCATGAATTACACACAGATAACGATGACAGTTAGGAGGTGCCTTGGCGATGGCAGATCAGATGTCTGAATCAACGGGACACCATGCGGGCAATCACACGAATCTTATTGCGTTTCCGGTTGATGCCACAGCCTATGCAGACCGTGCTATTAAGGCATTAGAGCGGATGCATTACGACAAGGCATTAAAATATTTCCGTAAGGCTGCAGATTGCGAGCCTACCGATCCCATTCACCAGTGCAATTATGCTGGAGCTCTTGCAGAAGCAGGGCAATTCGAGCAATCCAATCGAATTCTAGAACATGTGGTTACGGAGCTTGATCCAGAATTAACAGAATGCTACTACTATATGGCCAACAATTGTGCTTATCTTGAGAAATTCGAGGCAGCAGAAGCGCTGCTGGAGCATTATTTGTCCATGGACCCAACAGGGATCTATGCGGAGGAAGCCCAGGAAATGCTGGACATGCTCCATTATGAGCAGCAGCACCCTATTATGGCGAAGCGAGGGAAAACCGGCGAGTCCTCTGAGGAGGAGGCTTCTTCGGAAAAAGAGCAGCATGTTGCAACGCTTGAGCGACTTGAAGAGGAGCGGGAGTCAGCTTCTAATGAGAGGAAGGTCGATCCTTCATCGCTGGAGGATAGCGATGAGCAGGAGCTTCAGCATGCCACTGCGCGGCAAATGCTGGAGGATGGCCGCTTCAATGAAGCAGAGCAGATCCTGCTGGCGATCTTGGAGGCTGATCCTGATTTTCTAGCTGCACGCAACAACTTAGCTTTGGCATACTACTACATGGGACGCTTTGAAGAGGCCCAGCTTACGCTTCGCGGTGTGCTTGAGCGCGATGCAGGAAACTTGCATGCATTATGCAACCTGGCGATCTTTGAGCGCCAGGCAGGCCATGAGGATGTCGTACAGGAAATGATTCAAGTGCTGTCGAAGACAGAGCCCTTCCATCCTGAGCACAGCTTCAAGCTGGCCACGACGATGGGGATTCTTGGCGAGCATGAACAGGCCTATCGGCATTTGAAGCGCATTGTGACGAGAACGGCGATGAGAGAGCCTTCCGTGTACCATTATGCTGCGGTCGCGGCTTGCCACATCGGACGTTATGATGAAGCTGCGCGCTGGTGGGCGGTATGCCGCAGACTTGATGCAAAGTCGGGCATAGCCGCTTATTACCTGGAGCAGCTGCAGCGTATCCGGCCGGGGGATACCTTAACGCAGATGCCAAGCTATCATTACCGGCTGCCTTATGATGAAGAAAGCAGAAGATATCAGCAGGCGCTTGAGCATTCTGGTCTTGGGCAGCAAGTGGATCAGGAACAGTCATCCACAACAGAACTTCGCAGCGCCTGGCAGCAAAAGGTGAAGCGCGATCCGCTTGTTAGAAGCTCTCTATTCTGGGCGCTTCGTTTCGGAGATCTGGATACGAAGCTGCAGGCGATTGAAGCGATTAGCTGTCTAGGTGACTTGGAAGCGCAAGAGGCATTGCATGTACTGCTGCTGGATCCTGATCAAGAGCTTGTGGCCAAGCAGGTCAGCTTCTATATGCTAAGAAGAATGGGTGTGAGCGAGGCTATTCAGGTGGAGCTTGAAGGCAGCATTCAGTCTTATGGCACGACTTATTTGGCAGAGCCAATTCCAGAATGGGATGAAGCTTGGGGCCGTGTGATCGAGGAGCTGCGCTATCAACTGGAGCCGCATGCAAGCTTGTTGATGATGTATGATGCCGAGATGCTGTGGTACAATTGGCTGACTAAAGCATATCCCGATGTCCCCAAGCTGACAAAGGCAGGGGTATGGGCGGCGGCGCTCGAGTATATCATAATGAGACAGCATCATCGCTCGATCTCTTATCAGGAGGCTGCTGAACGCTATCAAGTATCAGCTGCCAGTGTCAGCCGCAATGTGAAGCGATTGATGGAGGAAACCTTAGTTGACAGCCATCAGAGCTCCAATCGCTCCTGATCGAGATAAGCTAGCATAAGCTTTGCGATTCTGATCATCAAAATAAGGTTATTAATAGAACAGCAAGTATTCGCTGCTCGCTCTAGAAAATGATTAAAATAGATATAACCTTTTAAGGAGGATGCTTTCCTATGACTCAACAAGTGTACAAAACGGTTGTAATCGGTACGGGTCCTGCAGGCTATACAGCAGCGATCTATTTGGCCCGCGCTAATCTGGCACCACTCATTATCGAGGGCCCTCAACCAGGAGGACAGCTGACAACGACTACTGAGGTTGAGAACTTTCCAGGCTTCCCAGAAGGCATTACGGGCCCTGAATTGATGGAGAATATGCGCAAGCAGGCGGAACGCTTTGGCACCACATTCAAGACTGGCATTGTCCAATCCGTGGATGCTAGCGAGCGACCATTCAAATTGCAAGTGGAAGGCGTGGGCGAAGTGCTCGCGGAATCCGTTATTGTAGCTACTGGGGCATCCGCTCGTTATCTAGATATTCCAGGCGAGCAGGATAATCTGGGCAAAGGCGTTAGCGCATGCGCAACTTGTGACGGCTTCTTCTTCCGCAACAAGAAGATTGTTGTCGTAGGCGGCGGCGATTCCGCAATGGAAGAAGCAAACTTCCTGACACGCTTTGCTTCTGAGCTTACACTGGTTCACCGTCGTGATGAGCTCCGCGCCTCCAAAATTATGCAGGATCGCGCGAAAAGCAATGAGAAGATCGGCTGGGCATTAAACCGCACTCCGATTGCTGTGGAAGCAGGTCCGCTTGGTGTAACCGGTCTTCGCGTTAAGAACAACGAGACTGGCGAGGAAGAAGTGATTTCTACCGATGGCTTGTTCGTAGCGATTGGGCATACGCCAAATACTGGCTTCCTGAAGGGCCAAGTGGAGCTCAATGAATCCGGTTATGTTGTTGTGAAGCCCGGCACGTCTGAAACCAGCGTACCCGGCATCTTTGCAGCAGGCGATGTGCATGATATGAAATATCGCCAAGCGATTACGGCCGCAGGCTCTGGCTGTCAAGCCGCGCTTGATTGCGAGAAGTTCTTGGAAGGCAATATGGTTCATGACTGGAGCGGAAACTAATTGCATTAGGACCCGTTGCATTCGTTATAGCAGATTCAGCTTGAACATGATATGATTTTGCACATACAGACGGAGCCGCAGCAGGCTCCGTTTGCTTGTGCTGCGGGGGTTCCCGTTCTTGACCTGACTGCTCAGGTTCGCGTATAGTGGGAACAGAAGAACCTAACGAAAAACATAAAAGGTGGATGACGCATGTCTGAACAATTCTACGTAGGTGTCGATTTGGGAGGAACGGCAATTAAGGTAGGGTTAGTGAATGCCGCAGGAGAACTCTTGCAAACGTTTGAAGGCCCAACTGAAGTAGCCCAAGGAACCGAAGCAGTCATCAATAATATTGAAAAATATGTTCGTCATATCGTAGAAACTTCGCCTTATGAATGGGATCAAATTGCTGGAGTAGGCGCAGGAGTAGCTGGATTTACCAACATTAAGGAAGGCATTATTGTGCTTGCTCCTAACATAGGTTTTAAAGAGGTGCCTATTCGCTCCATTCTTGAAGAGCGTCTTGGCAAGATGATTAAGATTGATAATGATGCAAATGTAGCTGCATTAGGCGAGGTATGGAGTGGCGCAGGCAAAGGGCTTGAACATTGTGTGTGCTATACATTAGGAACAGGTGTCGGTGGTGGAATCATTGTCGGCGGCAAGATTGTACAAGGCTTCTCCGGACTTGCAGGAGAGCTTGGACATATGGCGGTTATTCCAGATCTTGAGGCCATTCAATGCGGTTGCGGCAAGATGGGATGCTTGGAGACTGTTTCTTCAGCTACAGGCATTATTCGCATGGCTAATGACGCTGTGGAGCGCGGCGATCGCACATCGCTGTCTCTTCTGGAGCATGCGATTACCGCAAAGGATGTATTTGATGCGGCAAAGGCAGGCGATGAGGTGTCTGAGCGAATCGTAAGCCGGGCTGCCTTCTACATTGGGAAATCCATGGCTTCGATCGCCGTTACATTGAACCCAGAGCGTTTCATTATTGGAGGCGGGGTGTCCAAAGCTGGCGATTATTTATTTGACCAGATCCGAGACACGTTTATGAAGCTTACACCTGAGCCAGTCACACGTGGTGTGTCAATCGTAGCAGCGGAATTAGGCAACGACGCAGGAATGATTGGAGCCGCAGGCCTGTTCTTGCATTCGTAATGGGTTTGCAGTAAGGAGAGGACAAACGATGATAGAGTCGATGGAAACATCAGCAATGTCGAAGCTGGTCATTATTACAGGGATGTCAGGTGCAGGCAAGACGATTGCCGTGCAGAGCCTAGAGGACCTCGGATTTTTTTGCGTAGATAATCTTCCCCCTGTCTTGATTCCCAAATTTGCTGAGCTCATCGAGCAATCCAAGGGCAAGATTGCCAAGGTAGCCTTGGTGATAGACTTGAGAGGTCGTGAGTTCTTTACAGCTTTATCTGAATCTTTGAATTATATTCGTGATCACTACACGATCAGCTGCGAGATCTTATTCCTTGATGCCACCGACAGCGTTCTGGTGCAGCGATACAAGGAGAGCAGAAGACGCCATCCGTTAACTCCGGATGGGATGCCGCTTGATGGCATTCGTATGGAGCGCAAGCTTCTTGAGGATCTTAAGGGATGGGCGAATCAAGTCATTGATACGAGCAATCTGAAGCCTGCTCAGCTCAAAGATCGAATTATTAGCCGATTTATGCAATCTGACCAGCATTTGATGTCCATTAATGTGACCTCATTTGGCTTCAAATATGGTGTGCCTATTGATGCAGACCTCATCTTTGATGTGAGATTTCTGCCGAATCCGCATTATGTGGAGCAGCTGCGTCCGAGAACGGGCCAGGATCAGGATGTATATGATTATGTCATGAAGTGGCCGGAAACTCAGCAATTTCTAACGAAGCTATTGGATATGCTGAATTACCTTATTCCTCAATATCATAAAGAAGGAAAGAGTCAGGTCGTTATCGGCATTGGCTGTACCGGAGGCAAGCACCGCTCGGTTGCCATAGCTGAATATATCGGTCGTATGATCGGTGCTAGTGACACGGAAAGTGTACGTATCAGTCACCGCGATGCGGAACGTGACCGACACTGACGGGAGGTCGCTATGGGTCAACAATCGAAGAAGCAGCAGCGCCCGCGCATCGTAGTGATGGGTGGCGGTACAGGGCTGTCGGTCATGCTTCGTGGACTTAAGGAGAAGCCTCTGGATATTACAGCTATTGTAACAGTGGCTGATGATGGAGGCAGCTCTGGCATTTTAAGAAATGAATTGCAAATGCCGCCTCCAGGGGATATTCGCAACGTACTTACAGCATTAGCCGATGTTGAGCCATCTCTATCCGAGATGCTGAAGTATCGATTCAAGCAAGGGACGGGCTTAGCAGGACATAGTCTTGGCAATCTAATCCTTGCAGCAATGTCTGATATTACAGGCGATTTCGTGGCAGGTGTTCGTGAGTTGAGCCGTGTGCTCGCCGTGCGCGGCAGAGTGCTGCCAGCAGCGAATGAAGCGGTTGTGCTCAAGGCCGAGATGATGGATGGGACGATTGTTGAAGGGGAATCCAATATTCCAAAGTACGGCAAGCGCATCAAGCGTGTATTCCTAGAGCCGGATGATGTCGAGCCGTTGGAGGAAGCGGTTGAGGCCCTGCGTGAAGCAGATGCCATCCTAATTGGGCCAGGCAGCTTGTATACCAGCATTATCCCTAATCTGCTCGTGCCTAAGCTCGCAGAGGCTATCATTGAATCCCAAGCCGTAAAGCTGTTTGTCTGCAATGTCATGACACAGCCTGGCGAGACGGATAATTATACGGTAAGCGATCATTTAACGGCTGTACAAGACCATATTGGACATCAATTGTTCGATTATGTGATTGTCAATGATGGCGAGATTCCGCCTCAAGTGCAGGATTTGTACGCTGAGAAGGGGTCGACTGCAGTTCATCTAGACCTTGATGAGGTGACAAGACAAGGCTACAAAGTCATTGCGGATTCCTTGGTCTTATTCCGCACCTATCTGCGGCATGATGCGGCAAAGCTCAGCCACCATATTTATCAGCTTGTTGAAGATTGGATGTTACGAAAGAGGTGAATGACGATGTCTTTTGCGGCACAAACCAAAAAAGAGCTCACGATGATTGAATCGGATTCGTGCTGTGAAAAGGCTGAATTATCTGCGCTGATGCGAATGAATGGCTCGGTGCAGCTCTCCTCTAATCGCAAGGTTGTCTTGGATATATCAACGGAGAATGCTGCGATTGCTCGCCGCATCTACACGCTTGTGAAGAAGCACTTTCAGATCCATACGGAGCTGTTGGTGCGTAAGAAAATGCGCCTTAAGAAGAACAATGTCTATATTGTTCGTATTCCCGCAGGCGTACAGGAGATTCTGTTAGATCTTCACATCGTCTCCGAAGGCTTCTTGTTCACTGACGGAATAGATCCAAGCACAATAGCAAACAATTGCTGTAAGCGTGCTTACTTGAGAGGAGCTTTTCTTGCGGGAGGCTCGGTAAATAATCCGGAAGGTTCATCCTATCATCTGGAGATCTCTTCGATGTATGAAGAGCACTGCAAGGCACTGGCTGATCTCGCTAACGAGTTTTATTTGAACGCTCGTTGGATTGAGCGCAAGAAGGGGTTTGTCTTCTATATCAAGGAAGGCGAGAAGATTATTGAATTCCTTAATATTATTGGCGCGCATCAGGCGCTGTTTAAGTTTGAGGATGTGCGCATTATGCGGGACATGCGTAATTCCGTTAACCGAATTGTGAACTGTGAGACGGCGAACCTTAACAAGACCATTGGCGCAGCCGTAAGACAGATCGATAATATTAAGCTGATTCAAAGGGAAATAGGCCTTGATTCGCTTCCTGATAAGCTTCGCGAGGTAGCGGAGGTTCGTCTGGCTCATCCGGATATCAATCTCAAGGAAGTTGGCGAATTGCTGAAGGTCAAAGTGAGCAAGTCAGGGGTTAATCACCGCCTGCGCAAGCTTGATGAGATCGCCGAACGAATTCGAAGACCATGACACTTTTGTTCTAGTTTAATATCCTTTATAATGGTATAATGTGATAAAATGAACTATAATGACGTAAAATTTACTAATGCTTCAATGTTGATGTTGTAACATGTTTATGTTGTAATTATGTAACAAATATATAGGGGGTATGATTTGCATGGCTCAACAACCAGTTGTTGTACGTCTGAAGACAGGACTGCATGCACGTCCAGCGGCACTGTTCGTACAAGAGGCAAATAAATATTCTTCGGATATCTTCGTGGAGAAGGAAGACAAAAAGGTTAATGCGAAGAGCATTATGGGTATTATGAGTCTCGCAATCAGCTCGGGCACGTCTATTACCATTACAGCAGATGGCGCGGATGCAGATCAGGCTGTAAGCGCTTTAGTATCGCTCGTTAGCAAGGAAGAATTGGAGAACTAATCTTCGCTCATACAAGCAAGATGCAGTTGACCAATACCGTATGATGGGAAAGGAACGCCATCGTTCTTTTCTTGAATATAAGGTTATGCGATGGAAAGAAAGAAGCCGCTATCCGTTATGGAGAGCGGCTTCTTTCTTTTTCATTTAACAAATGGCTTGATGCCAGAATCCTGCTGTCGATATTGTCCAGGGGTGACTCCCTCAAGCTTCTTAAACATCCGATTGAAGTAGGAAGGTTGATACCCGGCAGCCTCTGCAATCTCATTGATGCGCATATCCGTAGTAAGCAGCAGTTCTTTACAGCGGTTCATGCGCACTGTAGTCAGGTAATCCATATAGTTTGTGCCTGTCATTTGCTTGAATGCCTTGCTGAGCTGAGAGACGCTCACACCTGCCTCGGCAGCAATGGTATCGAGGGAGAGATCCTGCATGCCATTCTGCTCAATCTGCTCAAGCACATGTTCGACAATTGATTTCATGGAACTATTGAAGTTCTTTGTAAGCTGATGTAGATAAGGCACAATGATCTCCGCCTCGAACCAGTGAATGCAGGCTTTAGGCTCTCGGAGCAAGGATAACTGCTCCTGTAGATTCGAAAAGTCATAAATCTGATAAGGATTAAGACCAGCCTGCAGCATGGAGCGATGCACACTGGTTATTAAGCGTATAAGGCCGTGATGAACATGCCACTCTGAGCTGCCGCTGGCCTGCAATGCAGTGACAAAGCGGCTGAGTGAGCGCATAGCTTCTTCACGGAGTCCCAGGTTCAAGTTGTGAATAAACTCTTGTTCGAGCTCCAATGGGAAGTCAACCCAATCATTTTTTTGCGATAATACGGTCTCTGCTTCCAAGAGCTGACTGCCTGCGTCGAAGGAACGGTATTGCAGTGCTCGCTTCGCCTGCTCAACAATGTGCGGGACATCTGTCCACTGCGAGCTTGGCCCTCCAAGCACGATCGTTGCTGTCATACGCAGCGTGTCACGGAGCGCTCGCATGATCTGATCGCCTAACAGCCGCATTTGCTTCCTTTGCTCATCAAGGGTTTGCTCCGCAGGCACAATCAGGATGACACCGAAGGAACCATCAAAAAAGTTGATCGTGTGCACATAGGCATCAAGCTCTTCAGCGAGCTCCTGGATAACGTTCAATGCTGCATAGGTAAGCAGGTGCTGGTCATTCTCAGTTAGGGGCACACGCGCTTCCCCATGAGTATGCTGCTTCAGCACGATGGCTGCGAATTGTCTATCGGAAATATCCAGCTCCATCTCGTTCAGCTTGGCGACATACTCGGCTTCTGTGAGATGAGCGGCTTGCCCGTTCACAAATTGATTGATGTACGCTTCTCTAATGGCAGGCAAGGATTGCTGCCATTGGCTTTGCAGGGTAGAATGCGAGAAACGATAACGCTTCCATTCATGCTCAATATAATCCAGCTCATTGTAGACTGAGCTCTGCCTCGTCTGCTCACTGCCGATTAGATTCAACATTTTGCGAATCGGACGATACATGCTCTTGGAAGCATACCAGCTGACGCCAAGCGAGCCAGCAAGAGCAAAGGAAAAGCACATCAAGATAATGTGGGTATAAGGCTTTGTCGGAGCCGTAATCATGGACTGAGGCGTACCAGACACGTAAGTCCATATGCTTTGCATTTTCTCAAATTGCACGGTATTCACAAGCAGGACATCATCATCAATTGGAACTCTCATGCGTTGATGAGACAAGCCTTCTCCGTCATGCTTAAGCTCAAGCTGCTCCCGAATGGCACTCATCGCCTCCGGCATCATGCGGCTCTGTCCTGACTCTCCGATAAGATGGCTCTTGCCATCCAGCAAGAACGATATGTTCTCCGCATTGCGAATCACATGGAGCTTGGAAGGGTCGATATAGATCACGATGGCGCCGTAAGGAGCATGGCCGTTGAAGGGCAGCCTCATAACAAGAGCATGAGAGGAACCGCCTTTATTGAATGGGCGTTCAAGATCGTGAACCCAGAACATATCGGTGTCCTCATCCATCAGCCTACCAAAGCTTGAGGCATCATCCTTATCATCAAGCGTTCGAAGCCCGAGCTCTGGCTCCATGATTTTGTTTTGCTTTTGAATATAAAGATAGACTTGATCGACAAGAGGATCCGCACTCTCCACCAGATTCAAGGTGTTAAAGAGCTCATCGGTCACTTCAATATTCGAAACAAAGTCCATATCGGATAAAGAGGATTTAAAGTACGGCTTAACGACCATATTGAGCGCATACTGAACCAACTGGGTAAATTGCTCATCCACTTGCCTGGCTGCATCCACAAGCGCTTCTTCGTTGCGCTGCTGATATTGATTAATCATATGCTGATTGCCTACATAGAGATAGACGGCTGTTATGACGGAGATGGGAAGGCAGGTTAACAATATCGCAAGTACAATACTTCTCCAGTACATGATTCCTTTGAAACCGGATTCAGAATTCCTTGGTCTCATTTTCGTAAACCCCCTGTTGGTTAAGGCGAATTCTTGCAGCTGCTGGATTCGAATTGGGAACTTCTACATGATTAGTACTATCATAGCGAATGTATAGGCAGGTGAAAAGGCTGTATCTGATGGGAAGGAGAGCATTTATCTCATAAAGGCATAAAGATGGCCTGTATTGAAGCGCAGGAAAAAAAGTGCAATTGAAGGAAATGAAATCCCCCTAACCCTTGCTATATCAACGATAGCGGGCGGAAGGACATCTTGGTATTAGGTCTAGAAGCGCTGCGGAAAAAAAGTAAAATTGCAGGCAATTATGGAAGCGTATACATTAGGGGTACATTTCAAGATCCCGAGAACGGTAAATCGAATGAGATGACACGCTGAAAGTGAGGGAATACCGATGAAAGTACAAGACACCGTTCAGCCTGCAAAAGGGGCACCAACTGCTCGGTCTGCAAAGCCTAAATCAAAGTGGGGGCGGCTTTGGTCTGATGTCGTGCGTGATAAGTACCTGTATGTGCTTGCCCTGCCAGGCATCTTGTTTTTTATTATCTTCAAATATATTCCGATCACCAACCTTGTAATTGCGTTTCAAGAATACTCGCCTTACTTTGGTGTGCTGGGAAGCCCTTGGGTCGGCTTTGAGCATTTTGCTCGATTTTTCTCTAATAATGATTTCTGGATGCTGTTGCGCAATACGCTGGCAATTAGCTTCCTGAGCTTAATCTTCTTTTTCCCAGCGCCGATTATATTGTCATTAATGCTCAATGAGGTGAGAAGCTCGCTTTATAAGCGAACAATACAATCACTCGTGTACATTCCGCACTTCTTGTCTTGGGTGCTGATCTATGGCTTAACGTATCTGATGTTCTCGCAGTCGGAAGGGCTGTTCAACAAGTGGCTCGTCTCGATGAACTGGGAGACCATAGATATTTTGTCTAACCCGAATTACTTCTGGGGAATGCTGACGGCTCAGTCGATCTGGAAGGAGATTGGATGGGGTACGATCATATTCCTAGCTGCCATTGCAGGCGTTGATCCTCAGCTCTATGAGGCTGCGGTGATGGATGGAGCAGGGCGTCTCAGACGGATGTGGCATGTGACGCTTCCAGCGATGCGCAATGTCATTTTGATTCTATTGATCCTCCGTCTTGGCACGATTCTAGATACCGGCTTCGAGCAGATCTATCTTATGATGAATGCGGCAGTCACGAATGTAGCCGAAGTATTTGATACGTATGTGTATCGTGTGGGGATACGGCAAGGCGAATTCAGCTACAGTACCGCGATTGGCTTGTTCAAATCCATCGTCGGTGTCATTATGGTTGTCACGGCCAATAAGCTGGCAAGACGATACGGCGAGGACAGCTTGTATTAATCGAACCATCACCCAGATAGGAGGGGTATTCATATGCACGAACGAGGATGGAAAAACGGCATATTCAGTCTCATCAACAATACCTTGCTGCTGCTTATTGGACTGGCGACGGTCTTTCCCATTTACTATACGGTTATTCTGTCATTTACCGATCCGGTGGAATATTATCAGCGAAGCTTGATCTTGTGGCCAAGAGATTGGACGCTTGATGCTTACAAGCATCTATTGTCTAACGGTTTGTTCGTCAGCTCGATCTCCGTGAGCGTGTTTCTCGCAACGGTAGGCACCGCGCTCAGCTTGTTGGTGACAGGCGGCATGGCCTATGCGGTATCCAGAAAGCGCCTGCGCTTTCGCAAGGCGATGATGATTATGGTACTGATTACGTTCTTGTTTACGCCAGGCTTGGTTCCGTTGTATCTGGTTGTGCGTAATCTTGGACTTATTGATAGCGTATGGTCGCTTATTCTGCCGAGCTTAACGAGCGCTTGGTATGTATTATTGATGAAGGGCTTCTTCGACAGTATTCCGGAAAGCCTTGAAGAAGCGGCAATGATTGATGGCTGCAATGATATTGGCGTATTCTGGCGCATTATTCTTCCCTTGTCGCTGCCCGCTCTTGTTGCATTCGGCTTGTTCTTTGCCGTCGGCTATTGGAACACGTACTTCAATGCGCTGATGTTCATCAACGATCAGAAGATGTGGCCGCTGCAGGTGCTGCTGCAAAACATGCTCGTTGATCCAACGACGATGGGCTCCGGCAGTGGAGGAGGCTTTGCCTTCCATGTCAACAGACAGGTGCCAACGGAAACCTTGAAGATGGCCGCGGTCGTTATTGCGACAATACCAATCATGTTAGTGTATCCATTCCTGCAGAAGCACTTCGCCAAAGGTGCGATGGTAGGTTCTGTGAAGGGATGATTCGATATACTGAGGCAAGTCAGCAGGTCCAGTCAGGTGCGATCATCATAAACGGGAGGGTCTAGGTATGAAAAACACAGAACGAAAGTCGCCGAAGTCGCTGTTAAAAATGACACTGCTACTGCTCTTGACGAGTTCATTACTGCTTAGTGCGTGCGGTGGAGGAGGCTCCGGCAGCGAGTCAAAAGGCAATGAAGGCGGTACAGACAGCAATGAGCCTACAAGCATTACGATTCAGACCTTGAACTATGCAACGGAATTTATTGATAATACCAATGCCCTGTGGAAAGAGCTTGAGAAAGAGACGAACACGAAGCTGAACATTACGTGGTTGTCTCCATCTACCGCAGAGGAGAAGATTAACGTGATGCTGGCTTCGGGAGATTTGCCAGAGGTTACGTTTGTTGAATCCATGCAGAACCCTCAGCTGCAAAAAATGCTGAAGCAAGGCGTGTTCTGGGACTTGACTCCTTTCTTAAAAGACTATCCGAATCTCAACCGCGATGAGTTGAAAGAGATGTGGGATGTAACCAAAGTGGATGGAAAGAACATGGTCATTCCGCGTTATTATCCAAGCTATGGCGGAGGCATCTTCCCAATGGTCCGCAAGGATTGGCTGGATGCCTTGAATCTAGAGACGCCAAAGACCTTGGATGAATTCTACAATGTGCTGAAAGCTTTTAAAGAGAAAGATCCGAACGGCAACGGTCAAGCGGATGAGATTCCGTATACCGCTAACCCTGGATCACTTGCTTACATCTACAACATCTTCAATGAAACACAAGGCTCTTGGAAGCTGCAGTCTGACAATACGTTGTCGCCAATTATCACGTCCGAAGAGTCTAAAGAAGCGATGCTGTGGATCAAGAAAGCCTATGAGGACGGCTTATTCCCTAAAGACTTTGCGATCATGAAATTCTCGCAGGTGATGGATACGATGAGAAGCGGCAAGGCAGGCGTCGGCGGCATGTCCATGAACCATGCTTGGGTGACCGGCAAATCGGTGCGTGATGTCGATCCGAAGGCAGACTTGATGCCTTTGTCTTACTTGGAAAATGCGAATGGCGTGAAGTATACGCCGTCAGGCTCCCCTTATTATGGCGTGTACCTCATTCCTAAGAAGGTGCCTGAAGCGAAAGTGAAGAAGATTCTAGAGTTTTTCGACTATGGCTACAGCAAAGAAGGCAATGAGATGCTGACCTACGGTCTTGAAGGAGTTCATTACACGGTTGAAAATGGTAAAAAAGTATCGACGCCACAAGCTGCTATCGATAAGACAGGGGATGGCAACCTAAACAACATGATTCACTTGGTTAGCGATGATATGTCTATCAGCGCAGTCGGCATGCCTGATGATGTGTACAACCGCAACGTTGAGATCGTCAATGAGCGCAAGACGGTTAAGGTTCCGAATCCTTCGGCAGAGCTGTATTCGGAAGCTTATAACAAGTACTACCCAGAGATCTCGAAAAAGGTTGAAGATATGCGTGTCATGGTCATTACTGGCAAGGAATCGATTGAATCGTACGATAAATTGATTGAATCAATCAAAAATGACCCAAAAATGAAGGAAATTACAGATGAGATGTCGAAGGCTTATCAGGAGAAGTATGTGAAATAGATAGAAACAAAAGATGCAGGCAGGTGCGTGTCGGGGAGGGCGCGCACCCTCTTGTGTCTAATCACTTGCGGAGACTTTGCAGTCAGAGAGGGAGAGATGGAACATGAAGCCGGTAACAGCAATTGTCATTGGCGCCGGAGATCGGGGGGAACGCGCTTATGCGCCATATGCCCTTCAGCACCAATCCGAGCTTGTTATTGTTGGCGTGGCCGAGCCTATTCAGGAACGTCGTGAGCGATTCGCGAAGACATATGGTTTGACAACAGAGCAGCAGTACGATACTTGGCAAACGATTCTTGAGAAGGAGCGCTTGGCTGACGTGGCCATTATCTGTACGATGGATCGGATGCACCGGGAACCGACTTTGAAGGGACTTGAGCTTGGCTATCATGTTCTGCTTGAGAAGCCGATGTCTCCTGATCCACAAGAATGTGTGGAGATGGAGCTAGCGGCCAAGGAGCATCAGCGTCTGCTCACGATCTGTCATGTGCTCCGCTATACGACATTCTGGCAGGCGATCAAGCAGGAAATACAAGATGGAGCGATTGGAGAAGTGGTCTCCATCCAGCTTAATGAAAATGTTGGCAATATGCATATGTCTCATAGCTTTGTTCGCGGCAATTGGAGGAACAGCGTGGAATCGAGTCCGATGATTCTGCAAAAGTCATGCCATGACATGGATATTCTGGCTTATCTGATGGACGAGCCTTGTGAGCGAATCAGCTCCTTTGGCTCATTAATGCACTTTACGGAAGCGAACAAGCCTGAAGGAGCGCCAGCTTATTGTATTCAGGGCTGTCCTGCAGAAGAGAGCTGCCAGTACCATGCAGTCAATTATTATCTCAGCGAGGCAGGCCGCGGCTGGGCGAAGAAGTTCGTTGACCAAGGCACCGATGAGGAGATTCTAGCAGCACTTTCAGATGGCCCTTATGGGCGTTGTGTGTATCAAACGGATAATAATGTGGTGGATCACCAGGTCGTCAACATGGAATTCAAGAGCGGTGCAACCGCCATGTTCAGCATGAGCGGGTTCACGCATGATAATACGCGGATTGTTCAGATTATGGGGACGAAGGGCGATATTCGCGGGGATATGATGGACTACTCCTTCACAGTGAATGATTTCGTAACGAAAAAAGCACGTGAGATGAAGCTGAAGGAAACGGCATCCGGGCATGGCGGGGGAGACTTCGGGATCGTGGCCTCCTTCCTTGATGAGGTGCGTTCATTCGATGAAGGTGGCACAGAGAACCTGTCTTCCGCTTCGATATCGGTGCGGAGCCACTTAATGGCCTTTGCTGCTGAGCATTCCCGTCAGCATGGCGGAGCGCCTGTCGAGATTCAAGCATACTATGATCAGTTTGCAGCACAGCCTCAATATTTAAAAGGCTATAATTAAAAACTGGATTCAACTATAAAGGTACCATCTCATAGTTTTAAATAGAAGCCATGGAATGTAAATTTTACGTTCTGTGGTTTTTTCGTGTCCATTTAAATGAGTGAATTTAAAGATATATAAAGAAATAAACAAAAATTAATTAAAATTACATAAAATGGATTTTAATGTTTGGACATGCTCAGAAATATTTAGTACTTTTTCTATGTGATTACAATTACAAAGGAGAATGTGTCATGAAAAAGTTTTTATCAGCATTACTTGTAGCGTTAGTGGCTGTCGTTATCGTTGTGCCTGTCTCTTCTGTGGATGCATATTCAAGAGGACTACTTCAAGGATCTCCACTCACAATATCAACAGATTATGGTGTCTCGCATGGGACAACTGATTTAGTAACTGATGGACTCGATTGGACATATCATGATATAGAAGCCAACGGAAATTATGGTGCGAAGAGTAACCTGACATATACATTTACAAGTACAAGCACAATAACATCGTATAAGCTATTAGCAGTTAATAATCCTAATTTTGACCATAACACTGTAAGTATCCTTTTTTATGATACAAATGGCAATCAAATTAAGGAAGTAACAAATCCTAATGGTGGGGGCACAATTAATACGCTTGACACCCCTATCAATGGAGTGAAGAAGATAGCCTTGCGTCAGTGGTCACCATATTCTCAAAGAGTATATGAATTTGATGTATTTGGGAGAGAAGATATATCTCCTCCACAGACACCGACAAATTTAAAAGCAACAAGTGGTAAGGGTGAAATAGATCTCACATGGAATACAGTTACTGAAGTTACTTATTATAATATAAAACGATCTACAACCTCATGGGGACCCTTCACTACTGTAGCGAGTAGTGTTTATGGACAGTATACGGATTCAAATGTTGTAGCAGGTGCAACTTATTACTATGTAGTTAGTGCAACGAATAAAGCTGGGGAAAGCGGAAATTCAAATCTAGTATCAGCAATGGTGCAAGCAGCACAAGAGGACAGAGCAATATTAGTCGTTACATTAATGACTGGAGCAACCAAAGAATATGATCTGTCCAATAATGAACTGAATTCCTTTTTAAACTGGTATGAAAAGAGGGCTTCTGGACAAGGATCTAGTACATACGAAATAGATAAAGGTAGGAATGTAGGGCCATTTTTAAGTCGAAAGGATTATCTCGTTTTTGATAAAATCTTGACATTTGAAGTCAATAAATATAGTGCTAAATAAGAACAAAAAATAAGAATAACGAAATGGGAGAGGCACGTTTTAGCGTGCCTCTTTTATTATGTTCTAGGAATATGATGAAACTTTCTTCGAGGCATTTTTGTTGTGATTATGATGAGAAATGTTTGGAAATAATAAGGTGCAGTACATATAACCAAAAGTTCAGGAGGCCGTTATGAAGCTAAGGAACATTTTTTTACTAGTGTTTTCTGTGCTACTCATTCTACTTGTTAGCTGTGAAGGCAAAGATCTCCCCGTATCCGCTCAAATGAACGAGCCAGCTGAGAAGGTTCAGCCTATCGCGCAGGACATTATGGACAGCAAAGGCAGCAAAATGGGGACTGCGACCTTTACACAGCTCGCTAAAGGGGTGCAGGTGGATGTCAAGGTGGCTGGCCTTAAACCGGGTCTGCACGGGATTCATATCCATGAGACTGGAAAATGCGAACAGCCTGACTTTAAGTCGGCTGGCGGGCATTTCAACCCTTCAATGAAGGAGCATGGCTTTGATAACCCAAATGGCGAGCATGCGGGAGATATTCCGAATCTCGTTGCTGGACCTGACGGCACAGCGGAAGCTCAATTTGTAGTAACGACCGTTACCTTGCAGAAGGGAGTGCCGAACTCTTTATTAAAAGAAGGCGGTACAGCGCTGATCATTCATGCCGATCCCGATGATATGCATACGAATCCAGCAGGCAATGCCGGAGACCGAATTGGCTGCGCGGTCATACGTTAAGTAAAATGATGAAATCCGCATAGTTAACCAATTCAACCTGGTCTAAAGCTTACTACAGCTTTGGCCAGGTTTTTTGCGTAAACAGAAGATTTACAGCCTGCCATGCAATGTTGAAGGAGCCTTCGTTGAGTGTGGGGGACAAAAGCAAAAGGTGATTTTCAAAAAAAAGATTGTGAAATACTGTACAAAGTAATGAAGATGGTTTATAGTAGTTAACGAGGGTAGCTACTATCAAACGCAACAAAACAGCATTAATAGTGAAAATAATCACAATTCAAGCATCGCAACATGCGCTTCATCATTTTGTGAAAATCCCGAATGTCTGTACAATGAAGAAATACGAATAACGACTCGGGAGGAAGCATGATGGAGAAAGTCATTCAACTGCTAAAGTCATTTCATTTTACGGAGTCCGAAACGAAGGTGTATATCTCATTGCTTAAGAATGGACCGGGTACAGGATATGAGATCAGCAAGCAGTCTTCTGTACCAAGATCTAAGGTGTACAACACGCTCGAAATCTTAATAGATAAGGGATGTGTGGTGGTATCCAAGCAGCAGAATCCGGTGAATTACAGTGCTGTACCGATTGATGAGTTTATTGGAAATATTAGAAGCTCGATGGATGATAACCTTGCTGAAGTCAAGCAGGAGCTAACAAGTTACAACCAGACTATGGATTTGGAGACGTTATGGTATATCCAAGGGTATAAAAATATTTTTAATAAATGCAGACATCTGCTCAAGGAAGCTGTTTCCGATGTATATGTACAGGTATGGAAAGAGGATATTGACTATATTCTTGATGAGCTGCAAGAAGTAGAGACTCGCTTGAATCAATCGGTCATTATTTTGTACAGCACAAATCACGATTACGATGTTCCACTCTCCAATTATTATAAGCATGGCTTTGAGAAGGAGAAGCTCAAAGAGAGCGGTGGAAGATGGATAAACATCGTAGTGGATTCCAAAGAGATGTTATTTGGTCATATTCAAAATGAGAAGAACGCTGAAGTGATATGGACCCAGAGCGTGCCGATGGTATTTCTTGCAAAAGAGAATATCAGACACGATGCGTATTGTCTAAAGCTGATAGACGCACTCGGGGATGACGCCAAGCGTCAATTCGGAGATGAATTGATGGAAATCCGCAGTATTTTTAAGAATAAGCAGTGATATTGACGCGCATGTATAAAACTTCTACAGGAGAAGGTTGATCCTATGTCAGCAGTCGTTATTATACTTGCCCTTATCGTACTCATTAATGTAACATTTGCTGTTCGGTTTATTGTAGATGTAGTCAAGCATAGAGAGGAAATAAAAAAGGAGCCAGGGAATGGCATAATGCTCGCGTTCTCTTCCACTATTATCTTTTTCTTCTCGACATTTGGAGTATCGGACTTTGCGATTTCTTCGATATTTTACAGAAAGGCCAAGCTCGTCTCTGATAAGAAGCTTCCAGGAACTTTAAACACGCAATGTGTGATCCCAGTAGCGGTCATGGCGCTTGCATTTATTACCGTTATTAATGTGGATATAAAAACGCTGGTGGTATGTATCGTCGCACAGATTATCGGCGCCTACATCGGACCACGCTTTGTGGTCAAGCTCTCGCCTAAGGTTATCCGCAGATTTATTGGCGTCGGACTCGTCATCGCCACGATGTTTATATTGGCTGGCAAGTTCAATCTAGTGCCTTCAGGCGGCACCGCAACAGGCCTGTATGGAAGCAAGCTTGTTATCGCAGCGATCTGTCTGTTCGTATATGGAGCGCTTAACAATATTGGCATCGGTTCTTATGCACTGACGATGGTGACAGTATACGCGCTTGGACTTAACCCTGTGGTAGCGTTCCCGATTATGATGGGAGCTTGCACGTTCTCTGTACCGATCGGCAGCATGCAGTTCATTAAGTATGGAGAGTACAGCAGAAAAATCACACTGTTCACTTCAACATTTGGCGTGCTGGGCGTGCTTGTAGGCGTTTATTTGGTAAAAGGGCTGGATGTATCGATGCTTCAGTGGGTTGTAGCAGCCATTCTGCTGTATAGTGGTGTGAGCATGCTGATTAATGAATTCAAAGCAAGCAAGGCGAACAAAGAGAGCCAGCATTCGGCCGCTTAATCTGATAGAACTGAGGTGTGTTTACGATGCTTATTCTAACGAAGCAGCATATTGAACAAGTATTTACGATGAAAGATGCGATTGAAGCAGATAAAGAAGCGCTTCGACTATATACAGAAGGCAAGTGTGAGGTGCCGCTTCGAGTCAATATTGATATTCCTAAGCAGCAGGGACAAAGTCTTTTTATGCCAGCCTATGTAGAGGGGCTCGATGCAACTGGCGTTAAGATCGTTTCGGTATTTCCGAATAATATAAAGCAAGGCAAACCTTCGGTGCCGGCACAGATGATATTGCTGGATGGGAAGACAGGCGAAGTGTGTGCGATTATGGATGGAACGTATTTGACGCAGCTTCGAACAGGCGCGGTTCAGGGAGCAGCTACGGATATCCTTGCGCGTGCAGATTCCAAAATCGCTGTTCTGTTTGGTACAGGTGGACAGGCGAGTGCTCAATTGGAAGCTATGCTTAATGTTCGTGATCTGGAAGAGGTGCGTGTATTTGATTTGGACTATGAGCGCGCCAAGTCATTTGCTGCTCAGATGCAGCAGCAGTTTGCTTCGTTTAAGACGAGAATTGTAGCCGTAGAGGATGGGGATGCAGCTATTGTTGATGCAGACATCATTACAGCTGTAACGACGTCTAAGCGGCCTGTTTTTAATGGCAACCTTGTGAAAAAAGGCACTCATATCAATGGTGTTGGAGCGTATACGCCGCAAATGCAGGAGCTGCCAGAGATCATTGTGCAGCGTGCAGATAAGGTAGTGTTTGATACTACCGAAGGTGTATTGGCTGAAGCGGGTGATGTGATTATTCCAATAGATAAAGGCATCGTGTCCAAGCAGGATTTTACGGGCGAGCTTGGACAAGTCATTCTAGGGCAGGCAAAGGGCAGAGAGAATGACGAGGAGATTACTTTGTTCAAAACAGTAGGCACGGCAGTGCTTGATGTTGTAACCGCACAGTTGATCTATGAAAAAGCAATGCAGCATGGCGTTGGACAGCAAGTCGAAATATAGAGTTGCGGGTCTACAGCATCAAGTGCTGTTCTAGTTAAAGTTCCATAAAGTCAAAACAACCCTCCAAGAGATTTGATGGAGGGTTGTTTTTGTGGAATGAATTTGTACGAGTAAACAATAAAGCCAATCTTTGATGCGGCTATTTCACGTATAGGAGTGAATAGTAGCGAAAGAACCGGCTATTTTACTGGAATTACGCATTTAGGCATACCTTGGCCACAATCGGATAGTGATCGGAGGCTAAGGAATGAATAACCTCTTTGTCCTTAAGCTGTATCTGAGGATTGATCAAAATGTAATCAATCGTCTCATTGGCTTCACCTGCTGGGAAGGTATAGGCCTCAGGAGCATCCTTGAAGACGTTGTCAAACACAGTCGTAATCTTGGCGATCTCAGGGTCATCAGGATGGGCATTGAAATCTCCCGTTAGGATGCAGCATTGACCCTTGTGATGATTGGATGCAAGAAGCAGTTCCTGGACTTGTGTGAGACGCTCCTCCTGCTCTAATCCTAAATGCGTGCAATAGAAATGAAGCATCGTCCCATCTGCATCAACCCTTGCATACAAGGCGCCTCGCTCCTCGCTCTTATCGCTTGTCAGCTTGAGATGCTGCTGATCTTCAATCTCATACTTGCTTAAGATGGCGATTCCATATTGCCTGTGCTCTTCACGGCCCGGCTCAGGCTCTTCTATGACGTTGGCCGCGTAGCACCAATGCATGCCTAAAGCCTCGGCCAGCACTGCAATCGTATCCTCATACTGGCTGCGATCGGAAAAGTAGCGATCGACTTCTTGAAGCCCAATAAGATCAGCGCCAGACGCTCGAATAACCTCTGCGATACGGTCCAAATCGAAGACATTGTCGCTGCCCTCTCCATGCCGAATGTTGTACGACATGATTGTCAGTGTTTGCTGTGATTCCATCAATGCGCTCACTCCAATATCATGTGAAATGGGTTGACCATGCAGAACTGGGCCATAATGATAAGCATAGAAACTCACTTTTTTATTATAAGGCAAGGTATTGAAAAAGAGGACGGATCGAAAAATATAAAAATGAAAAAACTGTAACCAAATTATAGCAACATTTTCAAAGGCAATCTCGTTTATATAGACAAGATCCAACTACTAAATATTGGAGGGGTAATATCGTGCAGAATCGGGTAAAAGTATTGGGTGCTATGATGCTTAGCGCAGCGTTGTTTTTTGGCTCCGTTGGAACGGGGGCTCTTTCCACACCAGTAGCAAAGGCGGCAGATCAAGTGAAGAGAGACTATGTATCAGTAAGCGGTACGGGAACTGTTGAAGTTGAGCCAGATATTGCTTATGTGAGCTTAGGCGTTGTATCTCGCGGCAAGACGGCTGCTGAAGCCCAAACTCAGAATGCAGCGGCATTCGATAAGGTAAAGAAGGTATTGTCCGACACCTTTAAAATTCAGGATAAAGACATAAAGACAGTAGATTTCTCCGTGCAGCCTCAGTATCAATATAAGGAAAATACGGAGCCTAAGATTGTAGCCTATGAGGCCAATCATATGGTTGTGGTAAATGTCCGTGACCTCACCAAGGTAGGCAAGCTGGTTGATGAGGCCTCGAAGGCAGGCGCGAATCGCATCAATAATATTCGTTTTGATGTAGAGAACAAGCAGAACTCCGAAGCTCAAGCGCTGGAGAAGGCGGTAGCGAATGCACGCAAGAAGGCTGAAGCCATTGCGAAGGCTTCGGGCCGTCAGCTAGGCATCGTCATCTCTGTTACAGAAGGCGGCTCCAGCTACAATCCTATTTATATGAATGAGTCGCTGATGGCGAAGGATATGGCCAGTGCCGAATCAGCTCCACAGGCCGGCCAAGTCAAGCTGAGCGAAAGCGTTCAGGTTGAATTTGAATTGAAGTAATCGTTGTCAGGCCTAGACAAGAGCACACCAAGGAAATCAATTCCCTGATATAAGCAGAAGGTCCTCGAAATGTCAACTTCGGGGACCTTTTATTTTGACTCTCATTGCGTTATTATAGACGTTAATGGACATTTTTCGCAGGTTATAGGTTATTTTCGTGAAAATTGATGTATGGAACTGTCGAAATTACGTAAAAATAGTTGTAACACCAATCAAAACACGGTATAGTGATAATGCAAAAAAGACATAGGCCGTAAGCAGCCTTTTCATGGTCTTCTCGCTTCGAGAGAAGCGTTTACGTTTATTGCTTACTGTTCATGAAAGAAGACAGTCCAATGGGCAAGACACAAACCTCTAGACGTGGTCCTGGATTAGACATGGCCTCGATAGAGGTTTTCTCGCGGCATCTGAAAGCACGAAGTTCGTGGATTACTCCATGATTTGTACATCATCTAACCTCTATGAGGGTCACGTTTATGGGATGACTCTGTAGGGGTTAATCTTATTATTAGACATAAGACGTTATCCACGGATGACGGGAAGGGGTTGATGATTATGATTCGTCTGGAAAATGTAGAAAAGCATTTTGCCGGGCACCCCGTAGTGCATCCCTTGTCTCTGAAGATTGAGGAAGGGGAATTCCTGACGCTGCTTGGTCCGAGTGGTTGCGGAAAGACGACAATTCTGCGCATGATCGCAGGGTTTGAGCACCCGACAAGTGGTGTAATTACTTTGGACAATGAAGATATGACTTATCTTCCTCCGAACAAGCGAGATTTGAATCTCGTATTTCAGCATTATGCACTGTTTCCGCATATGACCGTGGAGCAGAACATTCAATTTGGCCTTAAAATGAAAAAACTTCCGGTGAAGGAGCAGCGTGAGCGTATTGATGAAGCGGTGCGTCTGACTCAGCTCTCAGCGCTGACCAAGCGGTATCCGCATCAGCTGTCTGGCGGCCAGCAGCAGCGCGTAGCCATCGCCCGCGCCATTGCAAACAAGCCGAAGGTGCTTCTGTTGGATGAGCCGCTCGGTGCGCTCGATCTCCAGCTGCGCAAAAATCTACAAACGGAATTAAAGCAGCTTCAACGAAGCCTTGGCATCACCTTTATTTATGTAACACATGACCAAGAAGAAGCGATGATGATGTCGGATCGCATCGTCATTATGAACAACGGCCGTATCGAGCAAATCGGTACGCCAAAAGTAATATACGAACGCCCGGAGACGTTGTTTGCAGCTACCTTTGTTGGCGAGAATAACATCTTCCATACTGAAGATCGCTTGTATGCGGTCCGTCCTGAGAAAATTCGGGTTCATCATGAGGTAACAGCCGACCATCAATCTGGTATTATTCATGACATTGTTTACTTAGGCAATATTCATAAGCTTATTATTCAGCTTGATGAAGAGCAATCATTTGTCACAAGTGTGCTGGACTTCACGGATCAGCGGACTTGGGAGATTGGGCAGTCTGTAGGGGTGTATTGGGCTCCACAAGATGAGGTGACGGTAGGACGATGAACAAACGTTGGTTTGGCATTTTGTCGCCTGTTGTCCTGTGGCTTTGCTTCTTTATGATGGTGCCGATGATTGCCGTTGTAGGGGTGTCCTTTCTAAGCAGGGATACTGTCGGCAATCTGGTATGGACCTTTAATATCAGCAACTATACCCGTTTTTTTGATCCGCTATATTTGGGCATCTACTGGGATACCATCTGGCTGTCCGTCTTGACGACGCTCTTGTGCCTGCTGCTCAGCTATCCACTTGCCTACTATATTACAACAGCGGGTCCGAGAACACAGAAGTGGATGCTGATTGGGGTAACCGTGCCGTTTTGGATCAACTTCTTGATTCGGACCTACGCTTGGGTGCTGATCCTAAGAACACAAGGACTCGTCAATATGGGGCTTGAGCAGCTTGGGATGATCAGCGAGCCGATGCAGCTGCTGTATACGAAGGGAGCGGTCCTGCTTGGGATGGTCTACACCTTTATTCCTTACATGGTGCTGCCGATCTACGTATCACTAGAGCAAATGGACAAGCGTCAGCTAGAGGCCGCCAGCGACCTTGGAGCTTCGAGATGGAGCGCGTTCTGGCGTGTTACGCTTCCGCAGACAAAGTCGGGCATTATGACTGGAGGCGTGCTTGTATTTGTCACCACGACCGGAATGTTTGTGATCACGGATATTCTTGGCGGTGCGAAGTCGCAGATGCTCTCCAACATTATTCAAAACCAATTCCTAAGCGCTAGGGATTGGCCGTTCGGAGCGGCGCTGTCGGTGATCTTTATGATAAGCTCGCTTATTATTATATGGCTCTTCAATCGAGCATTGCGCTCCAAATATGAGTCAGCGAAGGAGGCGAGAGCATGAAAAGCAACACATTGAACCGAAAAAATCCCTTGCTCTCGATCCATTCTTTCTTAATGATGGCGTTTATCTATATACCGGTCATTGTGATCATTGTGTATTCATTTAACGATTCGAGGCTCAGCATGAGCTGGGAAGGCTTTACCTTTGATTGGTATTTGTCCTTGCTCGATAATCGCAATGTGATGGAAGCCTTGAAGAACAGCTTAATCATCGCATTAACTTCTACAATCGTCTCCACTGTACTGGGAACGATGGCTGCCATTGCGATGCGCAAGCTCATGAGCAAGAGTAAGGGAGCGATTGCGGGACTGTTGTATATGCCAATTGTAGTGCCCGATATTATTATGGGTTTGTCGCTCTTAGTACTGTTCAGCCAGCTTGGGTTGGATCTTGGGAAAACAACGGTCATTATCGCGCATATTACCTTCAGCATCTCGTATGTCTATGTGATCGTGTCCTCGCGCATGGCGAATATGGGGAACCAGCTGGAGGAGGCGGCCAGCGATCTAGGCGCCACCCAATGGGAGACCTTCCGATATGTGGTGCTGCCATCGATCTGGCCAGGCGTTATTGCCGGAGCGTTAATTGCGTTTACGCTCTCCATTGATGACTTCTTAATAAGCTTCTTCGTCGCAGGGCCGAATTCCTCCACGCTGCCGATCTATATTTACAGCTCGGTAAAGCGGGGCATCTCGCCTGAGATCAACGCTTTGTGTACGATTATGATTTTGGTCAGCGTGGCGCTTATCATCTTGGCACAGTGGCTGCTTAACCGCGGTAATCGCGAGGAGAAGAAGACATCCATGCTGCCGTTTTAGCTTACATCGTCTAACCATATGGTTAGCTTCATGAATGTATATTTGATGCACAGAGAGGGGTAATAAGATTGAACAAAAAGAAATGGTTTGCTGTCGTATTGACAGGATTGTTTGCGCTCACGCTGCTTGCAGGCTGCGGTAATAGCGGAAAAGAAACGTTGAACCTGTACAGCTGGGTAGATAATTTTGACGAAGATATGATCAAAAAGTTCGAAGAAGAGAACAATGTGAAGGTTAACTATACGAACTTTGCAAACAATGAAGAGCTGCTGGCTAAGCTTAAAGCCGGCGGTGCTGACTATGATCTTATTCAGCCATCCGATTACATGGTGGCAAGCATGATCAAGCAGGACTTGCTTGAACCGCTTGATCTGAATAACATCCCGAACTTTCAATACGTAACAGACCGTTTCAAGAATCCGGAATATGACCCTGACAACAAATATTCCATCATCTACACAAGCGGCGTTACCGGCATTGCATACAACAAAAAGTATGTAACGGAAGAGCCGAAGCATTGGGAAGATCTATGGAATGCCAAATATAAGGGCAAAGTGCTGCTGCTTGACGACAACCGTGAGGTAATCGGAATGTCCTTGAAGAAGGCAGGCAAGTCCAACAGCTCAACGAATGATGAGGAAATCTCCGCAGCAGTAGACGATCTTCGCAATTTGGTGCCGAATGTTCTTGCTTTTGACACGGACAGCATCAAGCAGAAGATGATTGCGGAAGAAGGCTGGATTGCCATGATGTGGTCTGGTGATGCTGCATTTACGCAAGCTGAGAATCCGGATATCGAGTTTGTGGTGCCTGAAGAAGGCAGCACGATCTGGTCGGATAACTATGCGATTCCGAAGGGTGCGAAGAACAAGGCGCTGGCAGAGAAGTTCATCAACTTTATGCTCGATCCGCAGAACTCAGCCAAGAACTATGAGTCTATTGGCTACAGCAACCCCGTCACTGAGGCGAAGCAGTATCAAAGCGAAGAGTATAACAACAATCATATGATTAATCTGACGGATGACGAGCTTGGCCGTACGGAATGGCTGCTTGACGTCGGAGACAAAATTCAAATGTACGATCGCTTCTGGTCAGAACTGAAGAGCGGACGTTAAGATTCATACGAGACATCCTTGGGCTGTGAGAGCAGCTTAGGGATGTCTTTTTACCATAATTGCATTCATAAGTTGCGTTATAGACGTAACCAGCATGATATTTGGCGATAGACGCTGCCTTTAAACGCGGTCACTCATCTTGGAGTGGTCTCGGATAGAGAGGTTTTTTCACGTTACAAACATTTAGCCCTAATAAAAATGAAATAAATGATTGATCTTCCGATATATGCAAGTAATGGGGCGCTCAAGCTTGAGATATGAAAGATTTAATTGTGAAATGTAACAATTGGGATAGAAAACAGGACATAAATTTGTTAAAATGCAAAGTATAAATTGGATAAAAACACGATTTCATGTGACATTTTAGCATTTAAATGTAAGATTATTGAGTACATCCCTTCTTTAGAAAATAAAGGGTTTGTGCAAGCGGTTACACGCAGGCTGCTTCCATTCGAGAGGCGCCATTTGCAATCAAGCGTTAGGGATAACTCTAGCGTGACAAGGAATCAACAAGGAGTGCTGAATAATGAAGGCTTTTGAGGGATTCGATGTGTTGGTGGAAGAATATCGTGCAGGTATTCTTGAAAATGTCCATTATGGGGCAATCACAGTGGTCAATGATAAGGGGGAGGTCATTCATCATGTCGGCAATCCGAATCATGAGACGTACCTTCGCTCTGCCGCTAAGCCATTTCAAGCTATACCTGGAATGAAGCGCGATATTGATGAGGTGTATGGCCTGTCTAGTGCGGAAACGGCGCTGTTTGCAGCTTCTCACCGTGGGGAAGACTATCATATTGATGCTCTTCATTCTATCGCGAAGAAGACAGGAATAAAGGAAGATCAGCTGTATTGCTGTGCGACTTATCCGCTTAATGAAGAAGCAAAGTCGGAACGTCTTCGCAACCGCGAAGAGAAGCGTCGTATCTTCCATAACTGCTCAGGCAAGCATATGGGACTGATTGCAACGGCGAAGCATATGGGATGGGACGAAGCTTCATACTATGAGCTGTCGCACCCGATTCAGCAGGAAATTATTCAATCACTGGCAGAGCTTGCAGATGTGCCAGTCGAGCAGATTGGTATCGGTGTGGATGGCTGCGGCCTTCCTGTTCACACGCTTCCCCTCGACCGCATCGCACTCGCTTACTTGAAGCTTGCCAATCCTGACCTGATTGCAGATGAGAGCACTCGTCATGCGGCAGCCAAGATTGCAGCACGCATGAATGAGAACCCAAATATGATCGCAGATCGCAAATTTGTATGCTCTGCCCTGCTTAAAGATCCTAATCTTGTGGCAAAAGGCGGAGCAAAAGGGGTATACGGCATCGGGCTTCGCAAAGAGAGAATCGGCATATCGCTGAAAGTGTCGGATGGCTCTGAGCAGGTATGGCCGGTTATCATCGCCACAATTCTGGAACGGATCGGCTATCAGAATCAAGATACGATTGATCGTCTGTATGAGGTCGTACCAAACACGATCTATAATGACGGCGGCATGGTTGTTGGTGAGCGCAAGGCTGTATTTAATTGGTCTTAGATGAATGAGTCCCGTTCCTCAAAGCACCATGATTCTGCCTATGAAGGCGGGATGAATGAGGGGCGGGGCTTTGTCATGATTACAGCACTTAAATACTATGGAGGGATCTAATGAGATTGAGATGGGACCTGTTCAAATCGAAATTGTTCATCCGATACTTGTTATCCTATTTGTCGATCTCACTTATACCACTGATTGTCCTTACAAGTGTTATTTATAACAACTCGGTAACGGCACTGCGTGAAGAGATTGAGCTTGCGAACATTAATCAATTGAAGCAAAGCCGCAATATTATGGATACGCGCATGTCCGAACTTTATGATATCGCTTCCCGTATTACGTATGACGAGCAGCTAACACCTTATATGGTTCATGATCCGTATTATGCGATGGAGGCAACCAACGCCCTTCGAAAATATAAAGCGAGCAACTCCATCATATCGGAGCTGTTCCTTTATTATCATGGCGATAATGGCGTTTATTCCTCGCGCGGCGTGACGGATGTTCAAACCCTGCTTGGACAAGTATATCGGTTTAGCAATTGGAGCTTGGAGCAGTTCAAGCAGGATATTAACGAGATCAAGCAGCCGATTATCCGTCCTGTGGATCAAGTGGTGATTAACGGGTTCGATACAAGCTCGATGCTTGTGTATTTGGTACCGATTCCGCCTAATGACTCGGCACAAGGAACCGTGATGTTTTTCATGGAGGAGAAGGTATTCTCCAGCCTGATGGATCCCATCTTGAAGCAGTTCCAAGGCAAGGTATATATCTTCGACAATGAAGAGATGCTTATTGCTTCTCGCAGTCACGGCAATAGCGATGAGAAGATGGACCTTCATGAGCTCGCGAAGCTTAGCGAAGGGACGCATAATATTAAGATTGGGCACGAGAGCCATTCCGTCGTCGTCGTGAAGTCGGAGACGAATGGATGGACGTATGTCGCTTCGATGCCAAGCGATCAATTCTTTGATCGGGTGCAGCATATTAAGATGTACATCTGGGTCGCTGCAACCCTCATAATCCTTGGCGGTGCCATGCTGGCTGTCTATGTAGCAAAGCGTCAATATCATCCGATCCATGACCTTTTCCAATTTGTGAAGAAGAAAAATGATCTTCTCGATGCCGAGCAGATGAAGGGCAAGACGGAGTTCGACTGGATTAAAAATACGCTGTCTGTCTATAGCGATCGCGTCGACATACAAGAGCCGTATGTGCGCAACCAGTATCTGATGACGCTTCTGAGGCGGGGTGCGCCTAATGATGAGGAAGCAGATCAACTGTTCGAGATGCTTGGCCTTCATATCGATGGCACACATGTCTTCGTCGCCATGATCGCATGGGAGGAGGCTCCGGATCAACCGTATTCCGTGCAGGAACGCGAGTATATGATTCAGATGCTGACGGAAGTAGAGATGCCGGAGCGCCGGATTCACATCTATGGCGTGGAACTTGCCAAGCGCGATCAGATGGCACTTATCATCAATATGGAACGCGATGAGGCCTTAACCCTTCAAGGGCAGATGGAGCAGGTTATTCATGATGTGCACAATATGATTCGAGAGAACTCCTCTCTTGTCTTGTCTATTGGCGTGGGCAGCAGCTATACGACCTTGGAGCGCATCAACCAGTCGTATATTGAAGCGGCGACTGCGCTTGAATATCGCATGATCCATGGCAAAGGAAGCGTGACGTTCTTTGACAGCATCTCTGTTCGCCCAGAGCATAACTTCTGGATACCGAAGGATACGCTGCTCAAGCTAACGCAAAGCTTGAAGCAGGGCAATGCCAAGGTCGCGATCGATACCCTTCGGACTATGTTCGAGGAGCTTAAAGTTCAGCAGGTGTCCATCGCGCTGCTTCGCAGCATGAGCTTTGACATGATTAATACGGTCATGCGGACGGCTTCCGATCTGGGAATTCAAGATGCAGCGCAGTATTTGCCTGAGATCTCCCAGTATGAATCGTTGGAGGAGCTGGAGCTGAAGCTTGGTGAACTGTCTGTCTTTATATGCAATCAGATGGAAAAGATCGAGGAGACAGAGCAGCGGACACTGTTGGATGAAGTGATCCTATACATTGATAAGCATTATGCTGAATACTCGCTAAGCTTAGAGCAGCTGGCTGAGGAATTCCGCGTATCGGTCTCTTATCTCAGCCGATCCATCAAAGAAAAGACCGGGGAGACCTTCTCCCAGTATGTATGGCATCTTCGAATGAATGAGGTGATTCGTCTGATCACCACGACGGACCAGCCGCTTAAGGACATTATTACGCAGGTCGGCTATCATGATGCGCCGAACTTCATTCGCAAGTTCAAGAAGGAGATGGGGGTAACGCCGGGACAGTATCGGAAAAACGTCGGCATGAATGTAGAAGATGGGGAAGATTCGGATAATGAGGATTAAAAGATAAATGCAGCACACACCCTTCATTTTATCTGTTTTTAAGGTTTCTCTCAGATTGCTTTAAGAAAGAAGCGTTATTCTGATTATGGACCGAATGACAGATCATGATTAGCAAGGAGGGCTGCCGCTTAAACTTCATGACCTTGGACAGGATATCACATCCGATGCACAAGGAATCCGTTTCATCTTTCTCATGGTTTTACAGTTTACCCCTAGAACATATATTTTGCCGCATCGTCTCGTGAAACGATGCGGTTTTTTTTGCGCGTGGAGAGATCTTTCCATTATAAAAAATAAAGAGGACCGATGAGGGTCCTCTTCTTCTTATGCACAAGAATATGCTTCACAAACGCATTACTTCTCCAATACTTTGTCGATCAAGCCATATTCCTGCGCTTCAAATGCCGTCATGAAGTTGTCGCGATCGGTATCGCGCTCAATAACCTCAAGCGGTTGGCCTGTACGCTCGGACAAGATGCGATTCAGATGATCACGCATCTTCAGAATGCGGCGTGCGCGGATCTCAATATCACTTGCTTGCCCTTCGGCCCCGCCAAGCGGCTGATGAATCATAACCTCACTGTTAGGCAGCGCATAGCGCTTGCCCTTCGCTCCGGCGTTCAGCAGGAAGGCGCCCATGGATGCTGCCATGCCAACACAGATTGTAGATACATCTGGCTTAATATGCTGCATCGTATCGAAGATGGCCATCCCGGCTGTGATGGAACCGCCCGGGCTGTTGATGTAAAGCGAAATATCCTTATCTGGGTCATCCGCGGCTAAGAACAAGAGCTGCGCGATAATGGAATTGGCTACAACATCATTAACTGGTGATCCCAAGAAAATAATACGGTCCTTCAGCAAGCGAGAATAAATATCATATGCTCGCTCCCCGCGATTCGTCTGCTCGACAACCATAGGTACTACACTCACGTATAACCCCTCCTATGCTTCAATAGCTAAAATATACACCAATTTACATGCCTTTAAACGGTGCCTGCTGTAAAAATAATAGACGTTGATTTCTTGCTGTAAACATCATATCGCAAAACTTTTGAAAAGTCAAAGATGGTCAAACAACTCTTAGAAAGCCTTGCTGTGCTTGGGATGGCACCCTATGTGTATCATATTTTGCACAGTCTTAACCCCTGCAAAAAATGAGCATCAAAAAGTGAACGTTTGCGGTCCATCCCTGTCTCGGTAAGATGGGAGCAAGGGAGGTGCTTGGCAACACGAACAAGACGCACAAGCAGGAAATAGGTTAGACCCGTGCACGAAAGCATTTCAACAAGAAGAGGGTATGATGATTGATTCATTCATTACATTCTGTAGAGAAATGAGATCATGGGGAGGTTGTAATTATGAAAAAAATGATGGCCCTGCTGCTCGCTTGTACGATGGCAATAGGTTTGTTGTCCGCGTGCGGCTCAGGATCTGGCAGCACTGAATCACAAGGCGGCAATAGCAAAGACACCTCGACACCTTCAGAAAAGAAATACTCCGTAAGTGCAATGAACATCCTGTATGGTGCGGCACCGCCAACCACCAACAGCTCCGGCATCAAGGCAATAGAAGAGCGTTATAACATTGAATATAAATATATTCCGGTTGCGGCTGGGGATTTCAACAATAAAGTTGGCGTAACCGTGGCTTCAGGCGACATGCCAGATCTTATGCTGCTCGAGGATACGTCTCCTAGCTACTTCAACTGGGTGCAGAATGGCATGTTCCTGCCATTAGAAGACTATATCAAGGATTACCCGAATCTTAGCAAAATTCCACAAAGCGTATGGGATACGCTCACAACAGACGGACATATTTACGGCATTCCGCGCTTAAGAGGCATTCCGTTCCATGCGATGGCGATTCGCCAGGACTGGCTCGATAAGCTTGGACTTAGCATGCCTACAACATACGATGAGCTGTATGAAGTTATGAAAGCGTTCTCGAACAACGATCCGGACGGCAATGGCAAAAAGGATACGTACGGATATGCATTAGATGGAGACTTTAGTGGCGCGAACGGCTTGTTCGGCTCGAACCGCGCGCTTCGTACCGGCTGGTATGATGATGGCAATGGCGGCATTCAGCACGGCTATCTCATGCCAAATGCCAAGGCTTCTGTCGAATTCATGGCCAAGGCTTATCAGGATGGGCTGGTGAGCTCCGACTATACGATCAAGAAGGGAGCGCAAGCGGAGGAGGACTTCTTGACAGGCAAGGCAGGTATTATCGGCAACTGGGCTTATACTGCCTACACAACGGCTCGCATGGATAAGGGATTATCTGTAAATCCAAACTTCAAGGTGGCTCCAGTGCCTCCATTAACAGCTGCTGACGGGTACAAGGGAAATGGTACCGCTGCTGGCTACTACGGCTTCTTCGTGATGCCAGTTACACTCGGCAAGGAAGAAGACAAGGTGAGAAAGCTGCTCAGCATCCTTGATGACATGATGAGTGAAGAGGGTGCGACCTTCATGCAATGGGGGATTGAAGGCGAGCATCACACGAACGACAACGGAACGAAGGTTCTTACAGACAAAGGGGCTGCTGAAGGCCCAGGCAAATATATGCTGACCAACCATGCAGCTGAAGGCGAATGGATCTTTAGCCCGGATGATACTGAGTTAACGAAGAGCTTAAAGGAACAATCGTTCAAGGTCGCAATGGAAGGCGAACCGTATGCGGATCTATCCGTAGGATTGTACTCGCCAACGAATGCTGAAAAAGGCAAGGAGCTTGGCCAATATCTGCTCGATGAAACGAATAAGATCGTAACGGGTCAACGTCCTCTAGACGATTATGACAAGATCATTCAGGAGTGGAAAGATCGCGGCGGCGAGCAAATCATCCAAGAGATGAATGAAGCCTATAAGAAGCGAGCTGAATAGCAGTTGAAGCAATGGTGATTGTTCATGCATGGCCCTGGCCTTAATTCGTTAAGGCTGGGGTACATATCTATACACCGTGTGCGAGCGTACTTAATGGAGGTGGATGAGATGTCCGTAGAAGCAGCAGCCTCTGTGCCTAGTCCGGCGACAAAGCAGAAAAAGCCGCAAAAAGGCTTAAATCGGATTTGGCATACATTCTGGAATGAAAAGTACCTGTGGCTTATGGCCCTTCCGGGAATATTATTCTTTTTGATCTACAAATATTTGCCGATGCTGGGCATTATTATTGCCTTTAAGGATTATAATTTGATGCTTGGCATTTGGGACAGCAAATGGGCAGGCCTCAAGCACTTTTACCGTATCTTCGAAAATCCCGATATTGGACGAATCTTCGTCAATACGTTGATTATTAGCTTCTATCAAATTGTGTTTGCCTTTACAATTCCGATTGTACTCGCAATCATGATCTATGAAGTGTCGAAAAATGCCTATCGGCGCGTTCTGCAAACCGTATTCTATATGCCGCACTTTCTGTCTTGGGTTGTTGTTGCGGGAATCTTCTATTTGATCTTCCGCAGTGACGGTGCGATGAATTCGGTGCTGGCTGATTTGGGCCTTGGTCAGATCAACATCTTGTCGAACCCTGAGAATTTCCGCATTATGCTTGTGCTCCAGGTGATATGGAAGGAAGCGGGCTGGGGAACCATTATCTACCTTGCGGCCTTATCAAGCATTGATCCCGCACTTTTTGAAGCCGCGAAGATGGACGGCGCTTCTCGCTTGCGCCAGATCTGGCATATTACGCTTCCGGGCATTCGCAGTACCATTGTCGTTCTCTTTATTCTTCGCTTAGGCAGTGTGCTTGATGTCGGCTTCGAGCAGGTATTTCTCATGCTGAATCCTTCTGTGCGTGAGGTCGGGGAAGTCATCGAGACCTACGTGTATCAGGTGGGGGTTGTAAACAGCAACTTCAGCTTCTCAACCGCCGTTGGCTTGATGAAGGGGCTTATTGGGCTCGTGCTCATATTTGGCGCCAACAAGCTGGCGAAGCGCATGGGTGAGCGCGGAGTATTCTAGAGGAAGCCTCCGTGCTTCTCGGGCTTACTTTGTGGAACGAGACACAGGCACCATGAAAGGAGCGATTGTAATGTTGAAACCGGCTACGCATGGCGACCGTTGGTTTACGGTCATCAATGGCACCTTGCTGATCATATTCGCGCTAGTCACCATATTGCCGATCATTCACGTCTTTGCGATGTCCTTTGCGACGGTGGAGGAGACGCTGTCAGGGAAGTTTATCTTATGGCCTTCCGAATGGACGACAGAAGCTTACAAGTACATTTTTGATACTGGCGTTTTCTTCTTATCTTTGAAAAATACAGTGTGGATTACGGTCGTGGGTACATTTATTAACGTTGTGGTTACGGCCCTGCTCGCTTATGTGTGTTCAAGGCCGCAATTCAGCGCGCGGCGCGTCATTATGTTTTTGGTTTTATTCACGATGCTGTTTGGCGGCGGGATGATTCCAACTTATCTTGTGGTTAAAGGCACAGGCCTGATCAACTCGCTCTGGGCTTTGATCCTCCCAGGTGCAGTATCCGCCTTCAACATGCTCGTCATGCGCGACTTCTTCGAATCGCTCCCAGAGGAGCTGATAGAATCAGCCCGCATCGATGGCTGCGGCGATCTTCGTATTCTATGGCGAATCGTTATGCCGCTCTCGCTGCCGATTCTTGCTACATTCACGTTGTTCTATGCGGTAGGGAACTGGAACCAATACTTCTCTGCGATCTTGTATCTTAATGATCCTGACAAATGGCCGCTGCAAATTCTGCTTCGTCAGGTGGTGCTCGTCGGACAGGCTGATATTTATGCCAATCTGGATCCAACGGTGCCGATTCCGCCATCTTTATCCATTCAGATGGCAACGGTGGTGCTGGCATCCTTCCCTATCGTGGTGCTGTACCCATTCTTGCAGCGCTACTTTGTACAAGGGCTCACATTAGGCGCCGTAAAAGGTTAATCAGACAAAGAAGCAGTATGCCCGGCTGGTGAGCGCATACTGCTTATTCGTCATGGAATCCATTAGTTCTCATCTTTGTTATGCAGCTTGCGGTATTGGCCTGGCGTCATGCCTGCCGTTTTCTTGAAGGTTCGAATAAAGTTCTGAACCGAGTTGTATCGAAGCTTGTCTGCTATATCTTGAATGCGCATATCGGTATCGATCAGCATTCGCTTTGCCTGCTCTATGCGGAAGTGGATGACATAGTCGACGAAGTTCTGCCCGGTATGCTTCTTGAACAGTCGACTGACTTGGAAGGTATTCATGCCAAGCCAGTCAGCGCAGTGCTGCAGCGAGATGTCCTGATCGTAATGCTCATGGATATAATCGACCAGCTGTCGGATCTGCTCCGCTTGTGCCGGCAGGGATCTCTCGGCCAGCGACTCACGAATTCCGCCAAACACAGAGGCGATAAAGAAATGCTCGACCTCGCCTAAGGTTTGCTGTTTGGACAGGCTGCTGAGCAGAACGCGATGCTGTTCAGCGGTCAGCGCCACGCTGTGATGCACCTGCATGCAGCGATAGATTGAGCCGATCAGCTGCGAGAAGAAGCCGTGAATCGACTCAACGGAGAACATGGAACCGTCTTTAAGTCCTTCCATGAGCTGGACGAATTCAGCCTCCGCCTCTTCGACATGCGAGAGCTTCAGCTTATCGAGAATCTTGTATGTCGATTCGGCGATATCTTCAAATTGCATGCTCATGGACGGGTCCAGCTCATTGATGAAGATCGTCTGCTCCTCTTGGAGAACGAAGCGGTAGCGAGCAGCCTGCTCGGCTTGCTTATAGGCTTCCGGCAGGCCGCTCAGTCCTTGCAAAGAATAAGATACCGACAGGGTAGCCGTGAGCTTCAAGTATTGCTGAATGACTTGCAGCAGCTTATTGCTTGCCTGTCTGAGCAGCTCCGCTTCGAGCACCTTCTCCCGCGCGATCAAAATGACGAAGCGGCCAGGCTGGAGCATGAGCGCATGAATGCTGCCATAGGCATTCATTACTTCTAACGCCATATTCTCGATAGCGAAGTAGAGCAGGAACTGGTCATTCTGCGGATACTTGGCATACAGCTTCCAAGGGTCGAACTCAAGCAGCATGACCGCAATATAGCATTCGTTCGGCTTGAAGCGAAGATCCGTGCGCGCATCAGGCTCTTGCAGATTGCCAAGCAGGTATTGATGGAGGGTATGCGCCTCCATTTTATCCTTATATGCTTCTAGATTCTTCTCAAGCTGCTCGTTATGCTTCAGCATCTCATGGATGGCACGGTTTACTTGTTCAATCTCGTTATGTGGCTTGGGGTTATCGGTAGCGTCCATATCCGTCTGGCGAATAGCTTCAATTGAACGCGTAAGATTGCGCACAGGACGATACAAGGACGTTGCCGCATGAAGGGCGATCAGAGCAGCTACAACAACGAGTGCGCCTGCTGCGCTAATGACGAGCAGCTTCACATGATTCACGTTCTGGTACAGCTCTGCCTCAGATATCGAGGAGACATAGTACCAGTTTTGATTGCGTGCAGGAAGTACGTTGGCGATGGAAAGGACGCCGTTCACCGACATTTTAACAGGCTCTAGCGTTACTGCCTGCGTGATCTGATCGAGATTGTCTTGGTTGATGCGTGTTCCGATGCTGCTGCGGTCATTATGGAAGACCACTTGTCCGCTCTCATTGACAACGAAGACCTCGTGGGTCTTGTAGCTGCTCTTGGAAGCAAGCTTGTTGCCTAGCGTGTCAGCGTCCAAATAGGCGATGATCGCGCCTGTAATGGTCTTCTTGGCGGAGGAATCCGCAGCAACAGGGCGAATAAGCGTAAGTACATTTTGATTGATGCGGGTGTTGGCTGGCAGACTCGTTCTAGTATCAATCCATACGCCTTGAATAGACAGCTGCCTAGCCTTGTCGAGCGCAGCAGGATCTCGGAACTGCTCCTCGCTCAGGAATTGGTTGTCTGAGGTTAAGATTTTTTTGGAATGGAAGGAGTAAAAATCAACCTCAATCACATGCTCCATTCCGCTTCTAATGTTGACCAGTATGTTTTTGATCTGGCGAAAGGTGTCGATATCGGTGGCGGACAGCTCCTTGCCCGCATATTGCGTAAGTATGCCCATGTAGTCGCTTTGACTGGAATATGTATATTGAAGCAGCAGTTCATCGATCTTCTTCAACTGATCATGCATGCGGTCTTGTGCGTTCTGTACGAGCATCTTGTTGTACAGCGAAGCTTGGTCCTGAATGGTGGTGGTCAGGATGTTCGTAATGAACAAGCCGAAGACCAGCACAGGGATTGTGGATAGAAGCAGCATGTATATGATCAGCTTTTGCTTATGATAAATCGGGCGTCGAAGCAGAGGGAGTTTGGCAAACATGTGCTGTATCAAGGGCGACCCTCCTGTTGGATTCCAGTTCCTTCTATAGAAATAGTATATGTCCTTATGAAATCGCTTGCAACGAAATTTGGCTTGCAACAAAAAGTTCAAGTTTTAAAGCTTTTTGATAAGAGAGGAGAGTAAAGCATGAAGAAGGCAGATTCGTTATTGAGCAGCAGACGGGCTGCATGGAGGGTGGATGCGCGGTTTGAGCCGTATCCAAGAGCTTGTCAACGAAAGTCATGGGAGCAGCTCCCTGACACGGTGCGAGACTTATGGATTCAAGAGGGGGAAGGTGAGCTTCATAAAGCGTGGCCTATGCTGACGGCAGCCCTGTATATGGACTATAGTCGAAACGGAGTGCGTGATGCCTACCAAGACCCAACCTTTATGCGCAGACAGCGTCTTGTGAAGCTGGTAATGGCAGAATGCATGGAATATGAAGGACGTTTTCTAGACGAGATCGTAAATGGAATTTGGGCGATATGCGAGGAATCGACGTGGTGCTGGCCGGCACATCTGAACAATATGGATACGCTTAAGCTTGATCCGCTGCCTGATGTGGATCAGCCGATTATCGATCTTGGCGCTGGAGAGACGGCGGCGCTGCTGGTGTGGACATACTACCTTTTGCGTGATGAGCTTGAGAAGGAGTATCCTCGGGTGACCTTGCGCTTGAACAGAGAGCTGCGGGTTCGCATTCTTGAGCCGTATGATCAGGAAAGCCGGTTCTGGTGGATGTCATTTGACCCTGATGAGCTGATTAACAATTGGAATCCTTGGTGCAACTCGAATGCACTGGCCGTGCTGCTGATTGCAGAACAGGATGAGGAACGCAAGGAAAGAGTAATGGAGAAGCTGCTTCGCAGCCTGGATCGTTTCATCAGCGCTTATGAAGAAGATGGCGGATGCGATGAGGGGCCTGCGTACTGGGGGCATGCAACGGGTGCCTTGTTCAATGCACTGGTCTCCCTGTCTGAGGCATGTCCGGCTTACCGTGAATGCTTCGATAATCAAAAAATTCGAAATATGGCTCGTTATATCATGAACATGTATATCGGCGAAGGCCAGTTTATTAACTTTGCGGACTCAGCTGCTAAGCTTAAGGTGAAGGCAAGCTTAATCTATGCCTTCGGCAAAGCGCTTAAGGATGATGAGCTCCTTCAATTCGGCAGAGTGATGTATGCGAGACAAGGCGGTTATGAGCATTGGCGCGATGAGGAGTTTCTATACCATTTTCAGCTCATCTTAGGAGAGTTGTTCCATACCTCAGAGTTGTGGGAGGAGAGCTCGGATACTGCAGCTGGGCTTGTTGCTAAGCACACCCCCGACATGCAGAGCGCGGTTCATCGTCAGAACCATACGGGACCTAGTTCCCTTCTAGAGCTGTCTCAAGATGTATGGATGAGCAGCATCGAGGTAATGGTTGCAAGAGAAGCTTCGGATGGCCGCGGCTTATGTCTTGCAGCCAAGGGCGGACACAATGATGAGAGCCACAACCACAATGATATAGGAAGCTTCATCGTTTATCTTCATCAGAAGCCGGTGCTGATTGATGTAGGCGTAGGCGTATATACATCGAAGACGTTCAGCAGCGAGCGTTATACGATCTGGACGATGCAATCTGCCTACCATCAGACACCAACTGTACATGGAAGGACGCAGGAAGGCGGCAAGGCTTATCGAGCGAGCGAAGTGCAGTATGAAGCCAATGGAGGCTTAAGCTGTCTGACGCTGGAGTTGTCTAAGGCTTATCCGCAGGAAGCGGGAATAAAGCAATGGCAGCGCCGCATCGCATTGTCTAGAGCTGCGAAGGGTTCTCAGCATTTGAAGTCGGAAGTGGTCATCTCGGATAATGTACTATTGGATGGAAGCACAGATGAGGTGGAGCTTCATTGGATGAGTGCGATTGAGCCCGTTGTTGAAGATTCTCAATGGCAGGTCATGGTGGATGACAATGAAGGCATACAGGCGGTGCTGGAATTTGATCCAGAGTTGTGGACGTTAGTGGTGGAGACGATTAATCTAACCGATCCTAAGCTAACAGCGGTGTGGGGGGATGCGATCTATCGTACAACGATGCGCACCAGCATGCCGATAACAAGTGGAGCATGGCAGTTTAAGCTTAGAGAAAAAAGAACAACGAGCAGCATAACAGCTTTGGCTTGATGGAAAGGATGCTGCTAGCTGTTGAACTTTGATATCTGTCTTGATTGCACATGAAAAAACTTGAGAACACACGAAAAAAGCATCTAGTCTATCTCCCTTGCGCAAAGGAGAAGAGTAGATGCTTTCAATGTAATAAATACATAGCCTAAATGTTGCATACCTGGTCCTCATCTAATGAGGAAATCCATCGATCAGGAAGTTATGGCGCGCCCGCAAGGAATCGAACCTTGATCTCAGGCTCCGGAGGCCTACGTCATATCCATTGGACCACGGGCGCATCATGTACTGAAATGGTGCAAGACACATTGTACCGCATTCAGATTAAAAGTGCAACCAGAAACCGAACGCCTTTAATGAAGATAACGCACTGAGAATGCAAGCAAAATGCAAGAACAATCTCTGTTCAAAAGTGCGTCATTTTGTTGCTGTGATGGGCCTATCCAACCCTCTGACGTTTTTAATAATTGCATTTAGGGTATGAATAAAGATGGATGCATTTGTTCACCATAGACTCGGGATATATGCAGGCTTGCAAGTTCCTAGGAAGTCGGTTAGAATGTAGGTGGGACGAAAAAAGTGTTACATGGACATTTTGCGTCCCAGTATGATTCTCACAGTTTCTGGGGAGTGCAGGAGTGGAGAGAAATGCGTGAATGGCTAGAGATAAATAAGCGTCTGCTGCCCGACCTCATGGAACTGTTGAAGAAGCGCTACACGATCTTGCACGAGATCATGTCGTCTGATCTCATCGGTCGAAGAACATTGGCTTCATCGCTTCATATGTCAGAGCGTGTCCTAAGAGCCGAGACGGATCTGCTGAAGTCTCAGGGTCTTATCGAAACGGAGACAGCTGGCATGCGAATCAGCGAGGAAGGGCGCAAGTTGGTGATTCAGCTGGAACCGCTCATGCGCGAACTGCTTGGCATGCGCGAGCTGGAAGAGACGATACGCGAGGCTTTTGGCCTCAGACAGGTTATCGTCATTCCTGGGGATGCTGATGCCTCTCCTGCGGTGAAGCAGGAGCTTGGTAAGGCCGCTTGCGAGGTGCTGAACCGATCCATGGGCAAGGACGATGTCATTGCCGTTACCGGTGGTTCAACCTTGGCAGCCGTAGCAGATCAGCTTAGATCTTCCTCAGCGCGCAAGGGCAATTGGTTTGTCCCTGCAAGAGGAGGGCTAGGAGAAAGCCTTGAATACCAGGCGAATACGATCGCTTCCATGATGGCGAAGCGGGTAGGTGCTCAGTATCGACTGCTGCATGTGCCTGACCTCATCAGTGAAGAGGCGTATCAGTCCTTGAAGCAGGAGCCGAATATTCAAGACATCTTAAGCGTCATTCGTCAGGCACGAATCGTTGTGCATGGCATAGGCGACGCACTCGTAATGGCAAGACGACGCCATGTGGATGAAGCGACAGTACAGGCTCTGCAGGAAGCAGGAGCGCTGGCTGAAGCTTATAGTTATTACTTTGACCGCAATGGTCATGTTGTACATACGATGCTGACCTTGGGACTGCGGATGGAGGATATCTCCCGCGCAGAGGTCGTCATTGCTGTGGCAGGTGGCAAGAGCAAAGGCGAAGCCATCACTGCGGTGCTTAAGTTCGGACATGAAGATGTTCTCGTTACGGATGAAGCGGCAGCCAATGAAATCGTACGAATTAGTGGTCTCGATGTGCCTAAGAAGCCATCTTGAGCAATATAAAATTTCCATAAAGAAATGGGAGGAATCATCAATGGTTAAAGTTGGTATTAACGGTTTTGGACGTATTGGACGTAACGTATTCCGTGCAGCTTTGAACAACTCTGAGGTTGAAATCGTAGCAATTAACGATCTTACAGACGTTAAGACGCTTGCTCACCTGTTGAAATATGACACAACTCATGGCACTTTCGAAGCTACTGTAGAAGCTAAAGAAGGCGCTCTTGTTGTAAACGGCAAAGAAGTTAAAGTATTTGCAGAGCGTAACCCAGAGAACCTTCCTTGGGGCGCTAACGGCGTAGAAATCGTTGTTGAGTCCACTGGTATCTTCACAGCGAAAGACAAAGCTGAAATGCACTTGAAAGGCGGCGCGAAGAAAGTTATCATCTCCGCACCTGCTACTAACGAAGATATTACAATCGTTATGGGCGTTAACGAAGACAAGTATGACGCTGCTAACCATACAATCATCTCCAATGCTTCTTGCACAACAAACTGCTTGGCTCCATTTGCAAAAGTATTGCATGAGCAATTTGGTATCGTTAAAGGTATGATGAACACGATTCACTCCTACACGAACGACCAAAACGTGCTTGACTTGCCGCACAAAGACTTGCGTCGTGCTCGTGCAGCAGCTCAAAACATCATCCCTACAACAACTGGTGCTGCTAAAGCGGTATCCCTTGTATTGCCTGAATTGAAAGGCAAATTGAACGGTATGTCCATGCGTGTTCCTACACCTAACGTATCCGTTACGGACTTGGTTGTTGAGCTTGAGAAGGACGTTACTGTTGAAGAAGTAAACGCAGCGTTGAAAGCAGCAGCTGACGGTCCATTGAAAGGCATCTTGAACTACTCCGAAGAGCCATTGGTATCCAGCGACTACAACGGCGACCCAGCTTCCTCTACAATCGATGCTTTGACAACGATGGTAATCGGCGGCAACTTGGTGAAAGTTGTATCCTGGTACGACAACGAGTGGGGCTACTCCAACCGTGTAGTTGACTTGGCAGCATTCATCGCTAAGAAGGGCCTGTAATCTCATAGCACGAACAATCAAAGAGGAGTAACCATTTTTGGGCTCCTCTTTGGTTCAGTTGCGGACTTTTTTTATCTTGTATTACCAACCAACCATAGATAGAGATGAAAGAACGGACCAACGTTGATTTCATCAAAACCATTTCAAATATAGATAGAACCTTTATAGATAGAACCTTCCATATAGAACCTAGATATAAACACGATAAAGAACCGAAATAGATGCACGATCGATAGGAGGACATGGAGATGAATAAAAAGAGCGTACGTGATATTGATGTGAACGGAAAGCGCGTGTTTGTGCGCGTTGATTTTAACGTGCCATTGGAAAATGGTAAGATTACAGATGATACTCGTATTCAGGAAACACTTCCAACGATTAAGTTTTTGATTGAGCAAGGTGCAAAAGTGATCTTGGCTAGCCATATGGGTCGTCCAAAAGGTGAAGTGGTTGATTCCATGCGTCTTACACCAGCAGCGGCTCGTCTTGGCGAATTGCTTGGCAAGCCGGTTAAAAAGCTGGATGAGTCCATCGGCGAAAATGTCAAAGCAGAGATCGCGACAATGGAAAACGGTGACGTTGTTGTATTGGAAAACGTTCGTTTCCACAAAGGGGAAGAAAAGAACGATCCTGAACTTGCGAAGCAATTCGCTGAGCTTGCAGACGTATTCGTAAACGATGCGTTTGGTGCGGCTCACCGTGCTCATGCTTCTACAGAAGGTATCGCGCATCATCTTCCAGCCGTTGCAGGTCTGTTGATGGAAAAAGAATTGAGCGTGCTTGGCAAAGCATTGTCCAATCCAGAGCGTCCATTCACAGCGATCATCGGTGGCTCCAAAGTTAAGGACAAGATCGATGTCATCAATAAGATGATCGAGATCGCGGACAACATCATTATCGGCGGCGGACTTGCTTACACGTTCTTCAAGGCTCAAGGCCACGAGATCGGCAAATCCTTGCTTGATGAGACGAAGCTTCAAGAATCCCTTGGCTTCATCGAAAAAGCAAAAGCAGCCGGTAAAAACTTGTACTTGCCAGTAGATATCGTTGTTGGCGATGATTTCAGTGCTTCCGCGAACACACAAGTGGTTAGCATCGACAGCATCCCAGCTGACTGGGAAGGTCTTGATATTGGACCGAAGACTCGCGAGATCTATGCAGATGTAATCAAGAACTCGAAGCTTGTTGTATGGAACGGACCTATGGGCGTATTCGAGATCGAGCCATTCTCTCACGGTACTCGTGCAGTAGCACAAGCTTGTGCAGACACAGATGGCTACACCATCATCGGTGGCGGTGACTCCGCAGCAGCAGTAGAGAAGTTCAACATGAAAGACAAGATGAACCACATCTCTACTGGCGGTGGCGCATCCCTTGAATTCATGGAAGGTAAAGTACTTCCAGGCGTTGTAGCATTGAACGATAAGTAAGCAGGAGGGCAGCCTAAGCTGCCTCTTGTTCCAAGGAGTGTATTAGGGTGAGAAAACCGATCATTGCAGGTAACTGGAAAATGTTCAAAACGGTACCTGAAGCGCTTGAATTCGTAGAGCAGGCAAAAGGCAAAGCGGAAGTGGAAGGCGTCGAGAGCGTAATCTGCGCGCCATTCACAAACCTTCCTGCTCTTGTTGAAGCGGTAAAAGGTACATCCATTAAAATCGGGGCACAAAATCTTCACTTTGAAGATTCCGGTGCTTTCACAGGCGAAATCAGCGGCGTTATGCTGAAAGACTTGGGTGTGGACTATGTCATCATTGGCCACTCCGAGCGTCGTGCTTATTTTGCAGAGACAGACGAGATCGTTAACAAGAAAGTCGTAGCGGCTTTCCGTCATGGTCTTACACCTATCGTGTGCGTTGGGGAGTCTCTTGAAGAGCGCGAATCCGGCAAGACAAACGACGTATGCAAAGTACAAACGGTTGCTGCATTCGAAGGTCTGTCCGCAGATCAAGCGAAGCAAGTGGTTGTTGCTTATGAGCCAATCTGGGCGATCGGAACAGGCAAGTCCTCTACAGCAGCAGATGCCAACGAAACGATCAGCTACATCCGCAGCGTCATTGCTGGCTTGTACAGCAGCGAAGTTGCAGAAGCGGTTCGTATTCAATACGGCGGCAGCGTGAAGCCTGAAAATGTACGTGAATACATGTCTGAATCTGATATTGACGGCGCATTGGTAGGCGGAGCAAGCTTGCAGCCAGCTTCCTACATCTCTTTGGTGGAAGGGGCGAAGTAAGATGTCCGCACCTAGACCAGTAGCCCTTATCATCATGGACGGCTTCGGCCTTCGCAACACGGTTGAAGGTAATGCGGTTGCGCAAGCTAACAAGCCGAATTATGATCGTTATATGAGCATGTATCCAAACACGACTTTGACAGCTTGTGGTGAAGCGGTAGGCTTGCCAGAAGGTCAAATGGGCAACTCTGAGGTAGGTCACTTGAATATCGGTGCAGGCCGCATCGTATATCAAGACTTGACTCGCATCACGAAGTCCATTCGTGAAGGAGACTTCTTCCAGAACGAAACGCTGCTTGAAGCGGTTAAGCATGCAAAAGACAACAATAGAGCCTTGCATATCTATGGCTTGCTGTCCGATGGCGGCGTGCACAGCCATATTGACCATGCGCTTGCGATGCTGGACTTGTGTAAGCAAGCTGGCTTGTCTGATGTATATATCCATGCCTTCTTGGATGGTCGCGACGTTGCGCCTGACAGCGCAGTCGGCTATATCAAGAAGCTGCAAGACAAGATCGCTGAAGTGGGCATAGGCAAGATTGCGACCGTTCAAGGCCGCTACTATGCGATGGACCGCGATAAGCGCTGGGAGCGTGTAGAGAAGTCCTATCGTGCGATGGTATATGGCGATGGACCTACAGCGCAGGATCCGATCCAAGCGGTTGAGGAATCCTATGCAGCTTCGGTATACGATGAATTTGTAATGCCTACAGTCATCGTAGACAACAACAATGAGCCAGTAGGCTTGGTTCAAGAAGGCGACGCTGTCGTGTTCATGAACTTCCGTCCTGACCGTGCGATCCAGCTCGGACAAGTGTTTACGAACGAAGACTTCCGCGGCTTTGACCGTGGTCCGAAGTTCCCTAAGAACTTGCACTTCGTGGCATTGACACTGTTCGCTGAGACTGTTGGCGGATATGTAGCTTACTCTCCAAAAGAGCTCGACAATACGCTTGGCGAGGTTCTTGCTCAACAAGGCAAGAAGCAGCTTCGTATTGCAGAGACAGAGAAATATCCTCACGTTACCTTCTTCTTCAGCGGCGGCCGCGATGTTGAGCTGCCAGGAGAAAAACGTGTGTTGATCAACTCGCCGAAGGTGGCAACGTATGATCTGCAGCCAGAGATGAGCGCTTATGAGGTAGCGGAAGCTGCTGTCAATGAGATCAACTCTGACGAGTTCGATGCGATCATCCTGAACTTTGCGAACCCTGACATGGTAGGGCACTCCGGCTTGCTGGAGCCTACAATCAAGGCGGTAGAAGCAACAGATGAGTGCATGGGCAAAGTGGTAGAAGCTGTCCTTGCAAAAGGCGGCGTGTGCTTGATCACAGCTGACCATGGTAATGCTGATATGGTATTCGACGAACAAGGTCGTCCGCATACTGCGCATACGACTAACCCCGTGCCGATTATCGTAACGGCGAAGGATGCGGAATTGCGTGATGGCGGCATTCTAGCTGATATTGCTCCAACGATTCTTGACCTGCTTCAAGTTCAGCAGCCTGCTGAGATGACAGGAACATCCTTGATGAAGAAGTAATCACTGCTGTCAATGACAGCTGTGCATAGATTAAATGACTTGATGAATAGGAGATGTAATCGATCATGACAATGATTATGGACGTATACGCTCGCGAAGTCCTTGACTCCCGCGGTAACCCAACAGTAGAAGTTGAAGTAAAATTGGAATCCGGCGGCTTTGGCCGTGCAATCGTACCTTCCGGTGCATCCACTGGTGCTCATGAAGCAGTTGAGCTTCGTGATGGCGACAAAGGTCGTTATGTAGGTAAAGGCGTAGAGAACGCAGTTAAAAACGTAAACGACATCATCGCTCCAGAAATCATCGGTATGGACGCTCTTGATCAAGTAGCAATCGATAAAACGATGATCGAGCTTGACGGAACGCCTAACAAAGGCAAATTGGGTGCTAACGCTATTCTTGCTGTATCCATGGCTACAGCTCGTGCAGCTGCTGACGCTCTTCAAGTTCCTTTGTACACATACCTTGGCGGATTCAACGCTAAGCAATTGCCAGTGCCAATGATGAACATCATCAACGGTGGTGAGCATGCGGACAACAACATCGACGTGCAAGAGTTCATGGTACTTCCTGTAGGTGCTCCAAACTTCAAAGAAGCACTTCGCATGGGCGCTGAGATCTTCCACAACTTGAAATCCGTATTGCAATCCAAAGGCTTGAACACAGCTGTAGGTGACGAGGGTGGCTTTGCTCCTAACTTGACTTCCAACGAAGAAGCAATCACAACCATCATCGAAGCAATCGAAAAAGCGGGCTATAAGCCAGGCGTAGATGTATTCTTGGGTATGGACGTTGCGTCCACTGAGTTCTACAAAGATGGTAAATACACACTTGCGGGTGAAGGCAAATCCTACACTTCCGCTGAGTATGTTGACCTTCTTGCTTCTTGGGTTGAGAAGTATCCAATCATCACAATCGAAGACGGTATGTCCGAAGATGACTGGGATGGCTGGAAATTGCTCACTGAGAAATTGGGCGACAAAGTTCAATTGGTTGGTGACGACCTCTTCGTTACAAACACAGAGCGTCTTGCAACAGGTATCGAAAAAGGAATCGGTAACTCCATTTTGGTTAAAGTTAACCAAATCGGTACGCTTACTGAAACATTCGATGCAATCGAAATGGCGAAACGCGCTGGTTACACAGCGGTTATCTCCCACCGTTCGGGTGAGTCCGAAGACAGCACAATTGCTGACATCGCAGTGGCAACTAACGCTGGCCAAATCAAAACAGGTGCTCCGTCCCGTACGGACCGTGTTGCGAAATACAACCAATTGCTTCGTATCGAAGACGAGCTTGGTCAAGTATCTCGCTATGACGGCTTGAAATCCTTCTACAACTTGAAAAAATAAGTCACGTCAAAAGCGTGATTGACGAAAGGAATCCCATCTGGGATTCCTTTTTTTGTGCCGAAGTTACAGCCATTTGTGATTGTTCCCATCCGTTATCATAACAGGAAAACACATTGTGTTTAGTATGAGCATCGTCTTTCTGGGTGAAAGCTGTTGATACTGGATGAAGATATCGCCAGATATCGCCATGCCAGATGCAAGCTATTGCCTGATAAACATCCTGCTGTCACCCTGCATAAGCTGATAGAACAGTGATCGTACTCAGGTGATGTGAGGAGAGGAGCCGATGACCTTAACGAGTTTTTTTAGAGAATGTGATCCGAAGCTTAAGCAAGTCGTTATTCCCCTGCCTTCATTTTGGTGGAGTCGGCCTTACGAATATGCATGGGCAAGCCAATATGCTCAGGGCTGTGTGCTCGACGCAGCCTGCGGCATCAGCCATCCGTTCAAATTCTGGCTGACGGAGCATTGCGATGAGGTCCACGGGTGTGATCTTGATCCAAGGATTCTGTCACATGCCGCAATCTTACAAGATATTGTCGTTGATTTTGGCGAGCAGGAGGCTGCGTGGATTAAGCAAGAAGGCTATCTTCACCGGCTGAAGCTGCTTCGGGCTGATCTTGGCATGCTGCCTTATGGTAATGAGAGCTTTGATACCATCTTTTGCATCTCGGTGTTTGAACATCTGCCAGATGCCGTCAAGCCTGCTGTTATGCAGGAGTTCCACCGAACATTAAAGGGCGGCGCTACACTTGTCATGACGTTGGATTATCCGCTTGCTAATCCAGCCTTCATGGTGCAGGCGATTCAGGACAGCGGGTTTGAGTTGAAGGAGCCGCATGATTTCTCTATTCCAGAGGACGCCATTACCGGACAGGGTTTAATGTGTTATCGCCTGCTGCTTACGAAGAAGCCATCTTCATAAACATAAAATGAAAGGGATAAATGCTCATAAACATAGTTGCTCATAAACATATGAGCATGATAACTTCAAGCCTAGCAGCAAAATGAGGAGGCACCCAAGGCGGATTGCTGTCTCAATAAAGCTATGAAACACCCGGTAGTTTGATGAAAAAATGCGCATGGGTCTTCTTAAAATAAACATGCCCCTGAGGAAGAGACAACGCCATACAGCGGGTCCTCTTCCTCAGGGGCAGATGAATTTAATATCAGGCTATACCGGATTTTTGTTTTCTTCCCGATTCGATTCCGACGAGTGCTGCTTACGAAGAAGCTTGCTTTGTCGTTGCATCATGCTGCTAAGGGGTAGTTGACTAGCCAAGATTAGCTCTCCAGCAGCAATGATTCTGGATCCTCAAGCAGTTCTTTCACCTTCACGAGGAAGCTCACGGCCTCAGCTCCATCGACGATACGATGATCGTAGGAGAGGGCGATATACATCATCGGGCGAAGCTCGATTCGCTCGTTATCGACTCCTACAGGACGCATTTGGATCTTGTGCATGCCAAGAATTCCAACCTGCGGCGCATTGAGAATTGGCGTTGACAAGAGGGAGCCGAATACGCCGCCATTCGTAATCGTGAATGTGCCGCCTTGAAGATCAGAGATGGACAAGCTGTTGTTGCGTGCTTTGTTTGCAAGCTCAACGATCTCCTTCTCAATCTCAGCAAAGCCTAAGCGATCCGCATCTCTTACAACGGGAACTACGAGTCCTTCCTTCGCAGATACCGCGATGCCGATATCATAGAACTTCTTCACGATTAGCTCATCGCCGGCAATTTCTGCATTAAGCAGTGGATACGCCTTTAGAGCACCGATAACAGCTTTGGTGAAGAAGGACATGAAGCCAAGATTCACTTCATATTTCTCTTTGAAGCGATCTTTGCGGCGCTTACGAACATCCATGATGGCCGTCATATCTACTTCATTGAACGTAGTCAGCATTGCTGCTGTCTGCTGTGCTTCTACTAGACGCTTGGCGATCGTCTGGCGGCGGCGGGACATCTTCTGAATATCCACGGCTTTGCCTGCAAATTGATCGGTATAGGCAGAAGCCTTTGGAGCTTGAGGAGCTGGTGCAGCAGCTTGGGAAGGCGTACCCGCTGTCCGCACACGAGCTTGCGCTTCAACATCGTCTTGGGTCACGCGTCCAAGCGGATCGCGCGTCTGCACACTCTTGAGGTCCAAGCCTTGCTCGCGTGCCAAGCGTCTCGCACCTGGTGTAGCATAAGTATCTTTATCAGGTGCTGGAACAGCCGCAGGTACGGGAGCCGCTGCTTGCGCTGCTGCAGGCTTGGCAGGCGCCTCGACCGCTGCTGCTACTTGCGGCTCAGCAGAAGTAGACTCGCTGCTTGCTGCTGGCGCAGCGGAAGCGGAACTTCCGCCTGCACCAAGAATAGCAATCACTTCTCCAACAAGAACGTTCTCTCCTTCTTCTCGGACGAGTTGTTCGATCACACCATCCTCATCAGCTGCGATCTCAAGATTAACCTTATCCGTCTCCAATTCAGCCAGTACATCGCCTTGCTTCACGGCATCGCCTTGCTTCACATGCCATTTGTGTAACGTTCCTTCGGTAATCGAATCTCCCAAGTCAGGGACTTTGATCTCTGCCACGGTTGGTGACCTCCTTATGTTTGAAGCTGCAAGCTGTTAGCTTACCGATCTCTATATTAAGAAAGCTTGAGTGAGTTCTGAATAATCTGGCGCTGCTCATGACTGTGTACATCCGCGTAGCCGCTCGATGGGGAGGAGCGCTCTCCTCTGCCGATATAGCTGAGGGAAGCATTCTTCGGCAGTATCGCCCGAATGCGAGGCTCCATGAAGGACCATGCACCCATGTTTTGCGGCTCTTCCTGCACCCATGCGACTTCCTTAAGGGACTTCATTCTTCCCATCACTTCAGCAATCTGTTCCTCTGGGAACGGATACAGCTGCTCGACGCGCACGATATGAAGCCAGCTCCAATCCTGATCCTGATGATTCTCAAGCTCAGCTTCCAGATCAAGGGCGATCTTGCCTGAGCAAAGAATCAAGCGCTGTACCTTGCTAGGCTTGCTGCCAAGCAGCGGCTCCTCCAGGATAGGAGAGAATGTGCCTTCCGTTAAGTCGGCTACGTTAGAGACGCTGCGTGTATTGCGCAGCAGGCTCTTCGGCGACATCACGACAAGCGGTCTTGCCTCCAAGGTTCCGCCAATGGCTGCCTGACGACGCAGCAGATGGAAGTATTGCGCTGCACTAGTCAGGTTGGCAACCATCCAGTTGCCATTCGCGCACAATTGAAGGTAGCGTTCCAGACGGGCACTAGAGTGCTCTGGACCTTGACCCTCGTAGCCGTGCGGCAGCAGCATCATCAAGTTGGAGTACTGATGCCACTTCGCTTGGCCAGAAGCAATAAACTGGTCGAAGATCACTTGCGCAACATTGGCGAAATCTCCAAACTGTGCTTCCCAGATCACAAAGGTCTCTGGGGAGAATACGTTGTACCCGTATTCGAAGCCCAGTACAGCCGCTTCCGTTAGCGGGCTGTTGTGAATATCGAAGGACGCCTTCACCTGCGGAATATGGTGCAGCGGGCAGTACGTGCTGCCATTGTTCGGATCATGCATCATTAGATGGCGATGAGCGAACGTGCCGCGCTGTACATCCTGGCCGCTCATGCGAATCGGCTGGCCATCTGCAAGAATCGTAGCAAAGGCAAGCGCTTCTGCGAGCGACCAATCAACCTTGTTCTCATCCTTCATCGCATCCGCGCGACGTTTCATAATCCGCTCAAGCTTCGAGTAAGGCGTGAAGCTTGAAGGATAATCAACCAATGCCTGATTGAGCTCGCGCAGCTCTTCTTCCGCTACGCCAGTAATCGCCGGGACCGGCTCATTCGCACGAGGGAGCCTGCTGGTATGAAGCGGGAAGTCAGACTCTGTGCGCTCGCGCATCTTCTCATAGGCTTGTTGCATCTCTGCTTCGACTTCGTCCTTCATCTGCTTGAGCTCTGCCTCAGTGATGACCGCTTGCTGCTGCAGGCGATTCGCATACACCTGATAAGGCACAGGGTGGCTGTTCACTTTTTTGTAGACGAGCGGCTGCGTAGCACTCGGATCATCCATCTCATTGTGGCCGTGACGGCGGTAGCCGATCAGGTCAATGAGGAAGTCCTTCTTGAACGTCTCGCGATATTCAAATGCCATCCGCACAGCAGCGATACAAGCCTCAGGATCATCAGCATTGACATGTACGATCGGGATCTCATAGCCCTTCGCTACATCGGAAGCGTATAGTGTTGAACGTGAATCCGAGCTGTCTGTTGTGAATCCAATGCGGTTGTTGACAATAATATGGAGCGACCCGCCGTTCTGATAGCCATCCAGCTTGGCAAAGTTTAGCGTCTCCGCAACGATGCCTTCGCCAGGGAAGGCTGCATCCCCGTGCATGAGGATGGTTGCCGCGAGGCCCGTATCTTGGGCAGGGTATCCTTTGACTGTGCGATCGTCCTGCGCAGCGCGAGCAAAGCCTTCAACCACGGCGTTCACATATTCCAAGTGGCTCGGGTTATTAGCCAGCGTAATCTTCGTGCGAAGCTGACCTTGTTCAAATTCGCGATCCGCACCCATATGATATTTCACGTCACCGGTCCAGCCGAAGTTAATGCCTGTCGAACCTTCGGAAGGCACCAGATCCTTGTTCGGTGAATGATGGAATTCCGAGAATATGGCGCTATATGGCTTGCCAAGCACATGCGCCAGCACGTTCAAGCGGCCGCGGTGCGCCATGCCCATCATGATATTTTTGACGCCGTCTTTGGCAAAGGCGACAACCAGCTCATCAAGCATTGGAACGAGCGTATCGTTGCCTTCAATGGAGAAGCGCTTCTGACCGGCGAATGTCTTATGAAGGAATTTCTCGAACAGGTCAACTTGGATGAGGCGCTTGAGAAGCTTCTTCTTCTCTTCATCAGAGAGACGAACAGGTTCTCTTTCTGCTTGCTTTCTCAACCACTTGCTCTCGTTCTTGTCGTGCACATGGCCAAAGTCGTAAGCAATCGAGCGCGTATACGACTTCTTCAATTGCTCGATCGCATCCCAAGCGGTATGCACGCCCACTGGAGGCTCGTTCCATACCAAGCTTGCTGGAAGCGCCGCAAGCATCTCCTTCGTCAAGCCATAGGCTTCAGGCTCGAAGCCAGCCTCAAGCGGCTTCGTGTCGATCCCAAGCGGATCGATATCTGCAGCCAGATGTCCGAAGTGGCGAATATGATCGGCGAGCTTCGCTGCGCTCACGGCCTGCTGCAGCTGCTCTTGGCTTGGGGCCAGTGCAGGGCGGTCAGGCGCAATCAGCGCATTGACAGCGCTTGCAGGCGCAGTAGGCGAAGCATCGACTGGAGGTGGTCCATACTGCTCGAACCATTCTCTGTACTGCGCATCGACGGTATCTGGATTTTTTAAATACTGTTCATACTGCTCTTGAATGTATCCAAGGTTCGGGCCATAATATTGCTCCCAAGCTGCACCTCGGCTTGATATTCCAACCGACATGAATCATAACCTCCTTATGGGTTCAATCCTGTTGTTAGGAACACGAACTTGCCTCTCATTGACCCATCCACATTACCTGTCGTCTATTATTAAATGGTTTCATAAATACTGGAAACGTCTCTATTATACTTTACATTTCGTCAGATGTAGCGTCCTAAAAGCGTAAATGATGATAGCTATTTCAGATGATATACATATCAAATGTAGATAGATAATGATTGCGCTTACAAGTGAGAGTTTTCACAGTTCGCAGGGCGGGTCTAATGCTGGACCTTAGACTAGTTTTGAGACGAAGGTATTGCGGTGCATCAGGCATGAATCTATACTAAAATCAGGTACTAATCAATGTACAATACTGAATGTCACGCACAACTGCAACTTCATCATATATGGCAGCGGATGTCGTCCAAGAGAGGTGAGAAGTTTGAAGGAAATCATTCAATTCAAAAAAGGCGTGCTCGGTCTATGTGTGATGGTGCTGATCAACGAACGCGATCAATATGGCTTCGAGCTTGCTCAGCAGATTTCCAAGCACATTGAAGTGGCGGAGGGCGCATTATATCCTGTACTTCGTCGAATGGTGGCAGACGGCCATTGCACGACTTATTTGCAGGAGTCGACAGAGGGCCCGCCTCGCAAATATTACAAGCTCACTCCAGAAGGCAAGGCTTATATGAATGAGCTTGTCACGGAGTGGAAGAGATTTGTTACAGGGGTACAAGAACTGATGGAAGAATCTGAACGGGGTGAGAGAGATGCATAAAGAGTTATTTCTATTGAAGCTCGAGGCGGCACTGCTGCCGCTGCCAGAGAAAGAGCGTATGGAGATTGTCGAGGAATATGACGCTCACTTTGAGTTCAGCAAGCAGGAGGGCCGTACGGAAGAAGAGATTGCCAAGGAGCTTGGCGTGCCCGAGGAGCTCGCTGCAGATATATTGAATGATCAGCGGGAGCGAAAGCCTGAGACGCTGTCAGAGATTCCGGTATTGGAAACAGAACCTAAGGCTGACCCGTATCCTCCGATGATGGAGAAGCCAATATCTCCTGCTGGCGATGATCGATCAGCTCTGGCTCCTAGGAAGTCGGCACCGGTACCGATAAGTGAATATATGAGGGTGCCGCCAATGGATTATCGTTCCGACAAGAAGGAGGAATCCTCTCCTCCTGCCCTTGATGCGGAACCGAATGTTATGGGTGCAGGCATGCAAGCTTCTGAGCTGTCGGCGCAGGAGCCTATGACGCCTCCGTCGTTTTATGCCGAGCAAGGAAGGGATCTACGCATGGATGCTCCTCCTATGCATGGCTTCGAGGGGCCTCACAATCAGAATCAAGCTCCGCCATTTGCCGAGGAGCCGCCGAAGAAGAAGCGCTCCGCGGGTGGAGCGATCGGCGTCCTGCTTGTCTCCATTGTCGTTATTCCTCTGCTGCTTTCATTCTGGGGAGTGTTCATAAGCCTTGGAGCGGCTGCGCTTATCATGATCCTAAGTCCTGCCCTTCTTATCGTGAAGCTGTACATGGGGGGCATGTTCCATGGCATTGATCTAAGCGCCGTGCTTATTATGTTCGGTCTTGGCATCTTCTTGATGCAATTGGTATGGCCGCTCATGAAAGGCTACAGCAAAATCTCAGGCGGCTACATGCGCTGGGTATTCAACATTCGAAAGGAGAGAGCCGCATGAATCGACTGATTCTGAATATGGTTGCCCTGGTGGCGATCGTGCTTGGTGGTCTTGGACTCTTTATGTTCGGCATCGAGAATCTGGTCAACCCGCCTCATCCGGAATATGAGAAGAGTATTAGCTTTGCAGCGGGGAGCACTTTAGGACAAGGGAGCTCCACCTCTGAAACGGAAGGAAAGGATTATAACCATGCAACCTCATCGGCTGAGCTGAAAAAGCTTCAGGTTAAGGCTGACGTAGGCAAAGTCAATATTAAGTGGATTGCTGACAGCGAGAACCGAATTGAATGGAACGGCAAAGCACCGCAATCCGTTATTGATACCATCAGCAAGGCAATGATTGATGATAACGGCACGCTCAGTCTGGACTTTTCAATTAAGAGACAGTGGAAGGATACGCCGTTACTGGATTTAGGCGGTCAGAATTATGTGTTCAATGTCATTATCCATGCACCGCAAGGGTTTGAGCTGGAGCAGGTGGATGCTCATGTGGCAGCTGGAGATATGCTGATCGAAGGGCTTCAAACCAAGCGGCTTCAGGCGATCAATAATCTAGGCCAGCTTACGGTCAAGGAAATGCAGGGAGAATTCGCTGAACTTCGCTCGGATACCGGAGACATTAAAGCAATCGGAGTGGATGCAAGGCTCGATGTCAGAGCTTCTCTTGGCAATGTGAGACTTATAGATACGAAGCAGGATGCGGAGGCTTCTGTCATCACAGGAGATCTAATGGTAGAGCAGGAAGCGCCGCATTCCGTTGAGGCGAAGGTTACGCTCGGCAACATCTTGGTGAAAGCAGCAAATGGCTTTGACGGACGTGTTACCGCTCATTCTACGCTCGGCAATGTATCCGTGCCTGATATGGACAGCAGCGGAGCAATGCGAATCAAGGTTCGCACGGAGACGGGAGATGTAACGGTTGTCCAAAAATAACTTGAGATTCCCTTTGCAAGGACTATAATTTTCTATAGTAGTGCTCGTGATTGCATATAGATGAGATCTTGTATCTTGCGAAGGGGATAAGAGTAATGAAACCAATTAATAAAGTTCTAACGCTTGCAGGCTCAGATTCGAGCGGCGGGGCTGGCATTCAAGCAGACCTTAAAACATTCCAAGAGCGCGGCGTGTATGGAATGACCGCTCTTACAACAGTCGTGACCATGGATCCTGAACATGGATGGGCGCATGGCGTCTTCCCTATAGAGATGTCTACGGTGGAAGAGCAGTTGAAGACGATTCTATCGATTGGCGTGCAAGGCATGAAGACAGGGATGCTTGGCTCCGTAGAGATTATTGAGCTTGCTCGCCGCACGATCGAGAACCACGGCATTACGAATGTGGTGGTTGATCCGGTTATGGTATGCAAGGGCGCAGACGAGGCGCTGCATCCTGAGCTGAATGAAGCGTTGCGCGACATTCTGGTGCCGAAGGCGACCGTGGTAACGCCTAATTTATTTGAAGCGGCTCAGCTTGCAGGCATTGCACCGATCCGTACGCTTGATGACATGAAGGAAGCCGCAGCGAAGATTCAAGAGAAGGGAGCACGCTACGTGCTCGTGAAGGGCGGTTCCAAGATCGGTCTGCCAACATCTATCGATGTGCTGTATGATGGACAGGAATTCGAAGTGCTAGAAGCAGATCTGATCCAGACGACTTATACTCACGGAGCAGGCTGCACGTATTCGGCAGCTATTGCGGCTGAGCTCGCCAAGGGCCATGATGTGAAGGAGAGCATTCGCACCGCGAAGCGCTTTATTACAGAAGCGATTCGCTTCTCGTTCCCGTTGAACGAGTATGTAGGTCCTTTGCGCCACAATGCGCTGCGTCTAGTCGAGCATGGGGATGAGGAATAATTAATCTTTCTTCTCTTGAGCAAGAGCTAACGGATAAATGCCGCTTATGCTGCTTAGTTAATGCCATTTCGCGCTGGTATTGTGTCCTATTCGGGGTTGTGTTATAATGAGAATGCTGTTTTTTAGATATTTCTCTTTTCGAACAATCGTTGATGTAACCATTAGGAGGTGGAACCGTGGACGTTTTTTTGACAATACTGCTTGTAATTAGTGCGATCGGCTTGATTACCGTTGTACTCCTGCAAAAAGGAAAGAGTGCTGGTTTATCAGGCGCCATCTCCGGCGGTGCGGAACATTTATTCGGAAAGCAAAAGGCACGCGGGATGGATTTGGTCTTGCAGCGTGCTACCATCGTATTTGCTACTTGTTTCTTTGTATTAGCGTTGATCGTAGCGTACTTCTTGAAATAGAACATAACAGCTCCCTTGCTATCTTGGCGAGGGAGTTTATTTGTATATGGACCTGTCGATGGGACAGGTCTTTCACGTATCTGCGGTAGTCCAAAGGGTACATAGCGGGATGCAGGAATCTCGAGAGACAGTAAACGAAAAATCAAAATGAAGTTAGGCTTGAGCCGACGGATGCGATGATTGGAATTCGTGTATACTAGGGTATATATTGGATAACTTTGCGCATAGGGGTCTCAGGCCATTGAGAGGTGAACAATGATAGCAGATCAAGACATATTGAGCTTCATGCGAGAGCTGGCTTATCGACCAATGACATTTGAGGAATTGGCCGATCATTTCAGACAAGAAGGCTCTCCTGAAGAGGTACACGCCATCTTGGCTTCCTTGGAGGATAACGGATACATTATCCGCACCCGCAAGGATCGCTACGGTGTTCCGGAGCGAATGAACCTGCTGAGAGGGCGCTTGCAGGCGCATGCGAAGGGCTTTGCCTTCCTCATTCCAGACGAGACGGATCATCCGGATGTATATATTCACGCCAATGATCTTCATACTGCGATGAATGGCGATATTGTGCTGGCGCGAGTGACCAGCAAGTCGCAGGGCGGAGCACGCATGGAGGGTGAAGTGGTGCGTGTGGTGAAGCGTGCGATTGAACAGGTTGTCGGCGTATTTGAGAACCTGGAATCCTACGGCTTCGTCATGCCGGACGATCGGCGTATCAACCGTGATGTCTTCATCCCGAAAGGCGCATTTCACGGAGCGGTTACTGGCCAGAAGGTCGTTGCAAAAATTGTGAATTACCCAGAGGGGCGAGCAGCTGCAGAAGGCGAGATTATTGAGATTCTCGGCCATAAGGATGATCCGGGCGTCGATATACTGTCCATCATTCGCAAGCACAAGCTGCCTGAAGCGTTCCCTGATGAAGTGATGGCAGAGGCTGAGGGTGTGCCGGATGTCATTAGTGAAGAAGAAATTATTAGCCAGAAGCGCCGTGACCTGCGCGGCTTGAACATCGTCACGATCGATGGCGAGGATGCAAAGGACTTGGATGATGCGGTATATGTGGAGCATCTTCCAAACGGCAACTATAAGCTTGGCGTGCATATCGCAGATGTCGGCTATTACGTGAAGGAAGGCTCGGAGCTTGATCGTGAAGCTTATGCAAGAGGGTGCAGCGTCTATCTCGTAGATCGCGTAATACCAATGCTGCCGCGTCGATTATCAAACGGGATATGCTCCCTTAATCCACGCGTCGACCGCCTTACACTTTCCTGTGAGATGGAATTCGATGAGCAGGCGAAGCTGATCAAGCACGAGGTATTCCCGAGCGTCATTCGCACCGTGGAGCGCATGACCTATACAGATGTACGCAAGATCGTTGAGGACGAGGACCCTGAAGTGTCCGCCCGCTATTCCTACATGGTCGACAGCTTCAAGCTGATGAAGAAACTCGCGCTTAAGCTTCGCAAGAAGCGGATGCATCGCGGCGCGATTGACTTTGACTTTGAGGAATCGAAGGTCATTGTGGATGAGAATGGCAAGCCGACAGACATCATTAAGCGAGAGCGTTCCATTGCAGAGCAAATGATCGAGGAGTTCATGCTGGCGGCAAACGAGACGGTAGCTGAGCATTTCCATTGGCTGCGCGTGCCATTCTTGTACCGGATTCATGAAGATCCGGATAGCGAGAAGCTGCTTCACTTTATGAGCTTCGTTGCAAACTTTGGCTATGTCGTTCGCGGCAGAGGAAATTCCGTGCATCCTCGCTCCTTGCAAACGCTCTTGGAGGAGATTGAGGGCACCCGCGAGCAGACGGTCATCAGCACGATGATGCTGCGTTCGATGCGACAGGCGAAATATGATGCTGAGAGCACAGGCCATTTTGGGCTTGCGGCAGAGTATTATACGCATTTTACGTCGCCGATTCGTCGATACCCGGATTTGGTCATTCACCGTGTCATTCGAGAAGTGTTCAATCATGGCGGTTCGCTGCCTGAGAAGAGACTTGAGCTCCTCAAGGTTCGCATGCCTGAGATTGCTCAGCAATCTTCGGAGCGTGAGCGTGTAGCGGTTGAAGCGGAGCGGGATACGGAACAGCTGAAAAAAGCAGAATACATGCTGGATAAGGTCGGGGAAGAATACGTCGGCATCATTAGCAGTGTCACGAGCTTCGGCATGTTCATCGAGCTTGATAATACGGTAGAAGGCCTGATTCGCTTGAGCGATATGGCAGACGATTATTATCACTTTGACGAGCAGCATATGCAGCTTATTGGTGAACGAACGGCCAATATTCATCGCATTGGCGATGAGGTTAAGATTCGAGTCGCACGCGTCAACATGGATGATCATACGATTGATTTTGAAATGGTTGACAGTGCGCGGCGTCATGGCACGCTTGGCGACAAGTTGTCCGGCTATGAGCTGAAGAAGCGCAGCCATAAGGACCGGGCAGCCAAAGGGGAGTTCGAGCGAGGCGGTAGAGGCAACCGAGGCGGTCGCGCAGGAGATAGCCGCGGTGCACGTGGCGCTGCTGGTCGCGAGGATTCCCGCGGTGCACGTGGACAACGCAGCGGCGCTCAGACGGGCGGCGGACGCGGTCAAGGCCAGCCGTGGAAGAAAGGCCAAGCCGGTGGGTTCGGCCGGGCTGGCAGCCAAGGTCATGCTGGAGGCGAGTCCGTGAATATCGATCGCCAGCATGATATGGACAATGGTTCTCAGGAGCCATCAGAAGGCGAATGGGTCAATCGCGGTGAGCATCGGTCCCGTCGATACCGGGATCGCCAAGATGCTCAGCGTGAGCGTCCGAAGAAGGGCAAGAGTGGCATTAACTTCGGCGGCGGTCATGATAGCGGCAGAAGCAGCCATGCATCAACTGATGACGCGAACTGGGTTGACCGCTTGATTGAGCAGGCCGAGCATGAGGAGTCCGACGGCGGAAGCTTTGACTTTGGCTCTGGCCGCGGCGGTTATGGACGTCCTGCCGAACACGGAGGAGGCCATGAACGCAGAGGTGGAAGCGGCTATGGCCGCGGATACAATGGCGGAGCCCGTGGCAGCGGGAAGAACAAATCGGGCGGCGGAAAGCGCGGCCGCAAGAGTACGTCCGAGAGCGGCATCTTTATCGGAGAGGGCGCTGCCAAGTCGCGCCAGAAGTCTGGAAGCAGCCCATCGAAGAAGGGCAAATCCAACAATAGCACAGCCAAATTTGTTCGCAAGAAGAAACGTTAGTTTCACATAGGATATATAGCTGAAGCAGTGGAGGCGGTCCCCGTAGGGATCGCCTTTTTTCGTGGGAATGTGATGAAATGGCTTCAACATGAAGATGCAGCAGACACTGATACGATTACTCTGTTGGGAAACAATGTAGGTACGACGCTGCAGCATATCGGCAAAAATTAAAGCATCATCAGCACCTATTTACGCCAAGGCATGATGAAGCATATTGCGTCATAATATGTATAAAGTGTTATATTAGTAGTAGCTCGAATGGAGCACGACAAAACAAGATAGAGAGAAGATGATGGCATGACACCAAGTGATATTAGCGTATGGCATGTGCTGATACGCATGGCATTGGCTGTTATTTTAGGCGGCTGCATCGGGTTGGAGCGGGAGAAGCGGAGTCAGGCCGCAGGCCTTCGCACTCATATGCTGGTCAGCCTTGGATCGGCATTGGTAATGCTCATATCTGTCTATGGCTTTCCTGTTCTGAAGCCGGATGGTCAAGCGAATGTGGACGTAGCCAGAATCGCGGCCCAGGTGGTAAGCGGGGTGGGCTTCCTCGGTGCAGGGACGATTATTCGCAACGGCATGAGTGTTAAGGGCTTGACGACAGCAGCCTCGCTGTGGGTATCAGCAGCAATCGGACTAGCCTGTGGATCGGGCTTCTATTCAGCAGCTTTGTTTGGCTGCGGGATGTCCATTGTGGCATTGTGGCTGTTGAACAAATATGATATTAAGAACCGTGTTGCTCACCGTCTCCACGATGTAGAGATCGTTGCTGTGAAGCGCGATGGCTGGATGACGGAGATTGCAAAGCAGGCAGAAGCCTGCGGGCTTACGGTTAGGAGTCTTCGTGTTCGACAGGAGCGAACAGGTGTCATTGCTCGCGTGAAGCGAGAGCTTGAAGGAATAGTTCCTGTTGATGAACCTAAGCGTCAGTTGGAGCAGGAAACGTTGGAACAAGCTAATCATGATCAAAAAGTGAGCTCGGCAAACTCCTCCTTGCAGCAAGAAGCCGCTGCTTCCCTGCAGGGAATGAATGCACGAGAACATGAGCATTCCGTCACGAAAAAAGCTTTAAAGATCGAAGAAATGGAAGCGGTTGCGCTCGTACACATCGAACTAAAGGTGCTGGCAGAGAGCATGACGGCAGTATCCGCTTGTGGAGAGTCGATTCTGGGGTTGGATGGTGTTCAGGATGTGCGCATATTAGGCTAGCACCATGCAATGTCATTCCTAGCATGACTTTTTTGAGGATAAAGCAGCCTTAGGCACTTATTTTAAAAGGATTATAATGAAATGATAATGATTCCATCCATTGCATTGGATGTAGTGTAATGTAGTTGTCGTAAAGATTTTGGCCTAGGGTAAAAAAGGGTAGACTCGCTTGGATATCTTCATTATAAACATTTCATCCTAAGGAAGACGTACATTTTCGACGTGCATTGACTTGAGAGAAGGGGCGCCTTTTTGATACAATAGAGGTCTAATCTAATCATGCTCACAGATTCAGAGATAGCTGGTTAGATGTCATAGACATGGAGGTACATCATGGGCAAGAAAAACAATGATAAGCCGCTGGCTCAGAATAAAAAGGCGTCCCATGATTATTTCATCGAGGACACTTATGAAGCAGGGATGGTGCTTACGGGTACAGAGATTAAGTCTCTTCGCATGGGTAGAGCCAATCTCAATGATGCTTTTGCCACGATTCGCAATGGGGAAGCATTCATCCACAATATGCACATCAGCCCATTTGAGCAGGGCAACCGGCATAATCCGACGGATCCAACGCGTGCGCGCAAGCTGCTTCTGCATAAAGCACAGATCAGTAAGCTGATTGGACATACGAAGCAGGAAGGCTATACACTCGTGCCGCTTAAGATCTATGTTCGCAACGGCTATGCAAAGCTGTTGATCGGCCTTGGCCGCGGTAAGAAGAACTATGACAAGCGCCATACTGAAGCGAAGCGTGATGCAGAGCGTCAGATTCAACGCGCATTGCGGGAACGCCAGAAGTAATGTGCACGCTCTTCCGTACGTATAAGCATTCCTTGCCAAGGGAACGTTATGAAGAGCTGGCAACAACATCATTAACAATTTTGATGGGATTGTGTTATACTAAGGATGTCGCTGAGGGATACTTGATGCGGGCTGAATGCTTGATTTGGCAAGCGCGCCGATGTCCTTGGTACCAGCATTATGAGCTGGTGGCTGCGACGTGATACATCTTTGACAATGGAATAGAGGCAAGACTCTATCAATGTCTGTACTTTCCTTTAATCCGGAACGTGACTCCCCAATTGGGCGAGCGCCTTTCGCGAACCTTTGGGGGCGTTTATGGATTCGACGGGGATAGTTCGGGCATGGGTAGCGGGTAGTGGGGACGCGTCCGCTTCATCAACGCTAAAGCCAATTAAACGGCAAACAAAACAACAACTTCGCATTAGCAGCTTAATAACCTGTTAGCGAGCTTCTACTCTGCATCGCCCATGTGCCGAGATAGGGGCCCAACTTTAGTGGGATACGCTGTCACATCTCCGCCTGGGGTGTGCTGAAGAAGACAATCAGGCTGACCCAAAGTAGAGCCGGTTACGGGGCGCTACTAGGGTGACATCAAAACTGTGACTACACCCGTAGAAGCCTATGTTGCGTTATCTTCGGACAGGGGTTCGACTCCCCTCGCCTCCACCAAAAACCTGAACACCCAGACCGCATGAGGTCTGGGTGTTCTTTTTGTGTGGAGTGTAACAAGGGAAAGGACCCCTGTCAGGGTTCGTCCGCGCGCAGGGAGCAAGGAAATGCTTCCGAGCATTGCTTCGCGAGTGAGCACGGCGTCTAATTCTACCGCAAAGGTAGTCATCGTCGAATAAGCTTCGTCAGCCAGTGCAATGAAGAATTGGACACGCCCTCTCCTCCACCAAACGCAAAAAAGACACCTCAGCGGTGTCTTTTTTGCGTTTGGTCGCAAGGCGATATTAGGGAGTTCCATCTCTGTGAGGAATCCTGTGCGCAGGAAAGACGTGATGTCAGGAGAATTCTATTGGTTATGCTATAATTACATATAGTGTAGTTTCATTCGGAAAAATCACATTTCCTATATATAAATTTATTGGACAAGGGGTGCATTGACAAACCATGCACGATTATCAGACTTTCTTGCACCACAAGTTGATTATTATCGGTGCAGGCGCATCAGGACTCATGGCCGCTGTTACTGCGCGGGATTTGGGTATCGATACCGCCATTCTAGAGGGTAACGACCGGATTGGGAAAAAAATCGCTATGACAGGTGACGGTCGTTGCAATATTACGAACGATTACACTATGACGGGTACGGACGACGAAGTGGTGGCCTTATCGCGCAAGTACCATAGCAGTCAGGCTGAATTTCCGTTGCCTGTGCTGCAGCAATTCGGCATCCGTCAAACCATTGATTTTTTCAATATGCTTGGATTGCCACTTACAACATTGAAAGAGGGCTTAATGTATCCGATGTCGCTGCAGGCTGCATCCGTGTTGGATATTTTTGAGCTTGCTCTGGAGGAACGGAACGTTCCGGTATACCTTAACAACAAAGTACTGGATGTTACCGTATCGTCGGATCATCCGCGATTCAAGATTACATGCCGAACCGAGACAGACGAGCAGGTTGTCTATACCAGCGAATACCTGTTTATCTGTACGGGCGGCCTTACTGGCCAGAATGCGGGGACGGATGGATCTGGGTATGTGCTTGCTCAAAACATGGGGCACGCGATGGTCGAACCTGTGCCGGCAATCGTGCAATTAAAGGTGCAATACCCCTATATGAAGGCTCTATCCGGTATCAAAATTCAGGGACGAGCCCATATCCTTGTGAACGGCGAGGTCGTTCGCAGCGAAACCGGTGAAATTCATTTCGCCGATTACGGATTTTCTGGCCCACCGATTCTTCAACTCAGCCGGATAGCCGCCGTTCATCTCTCAAGAGGGGATTCCGTGACTTTATCCATCGATTTGATGCCGAAACGCACGAAGGAGGAGGTCATCGAATTCCTGGAGATGAGCTGGGGAACATTCGCACACCGGCCGGTTGCGGAATCCTTCGTCGGATTTTTACACAAGAAGCTGGTCCCTGTCCTGCTGAAGGAGGCGAGAATTGATCAAGAGCCAAACCTACTTTGCCAGGACCTCTCGTGGAAAACGAAAGGGATCTTTTATAAAATATTGAAACGTTGGGACTTTAAAGTAATAGATACCCATAGCTTCGAGAAGGCACAAGCGACAGCCGGAGGCATCGTTACAAAAGACATCTTACCCGACACGTTGGAATCGAAGCTCGTGCCTGGACTCTATTTCGCCGGCGAGGTGATGGATGTCGACGGCGAGTTCGGCGGCTACAACCTGCAATGGGCCTGGAGTTCCGGCTATGCGGCCGCGATGGCGTTAGGGAAACATATTTTTAAATGAAGCCATTAGAAAAAGGAATGAATTCAACACATATGTATAAGTCGAAATCTACAATGCACCACGAGCTGTTCATTATCGGTGCAGGTGCTTCAGGCCTTATGGCCGCCGTGACCGCGCGAGACCGAGGGATCGATGTCGCGATCATTGAAGGCAACGACCGGGTAGGCAAGAAGGTACTTACGACCGGCAATGGTCGCTGTAACATTACGAACCAATCCACGGCAAAGGGTACGGACGAAGCGGTCGCACTATCGCATAAATATCACAGCAATCAAATGGAATTTCCGCTGCCTGTGCTGCAGCAATTCGGTGTCCGGCAAACCGTCGATTTCTTCAACACACTCGGCCTTCCGTTGATCGCCGTGGAGAATGGCCGGATGTATCCGATGTCGCTGCAGGCTGCATCTGTATTGGAGGTTTTCCGGATTGCGCTAGAGGATCGGTATGTTCCGATACACTTCAAAACCAAAGTATTGGATGTTACCGTATCGGAGGGAAATCCGCGCTTCACGATTTTGTGTCAAACGGAGACAGAGGGAGAGGTCATGTATACCAGCGATTATCTCTTTATCTGTACGGGCGGCCTTACCGCACCAAAGACAGGAACGGATGGATCTGGTTATACGCTTGCAAAGCGACTGGGACACACAATGATCGATCCTGTACCTGGGATCGTACAATTGAAGCTGCAATATCCGAATCTAAAGGAGTTGTCCGGCGTCAAATTCGAGGGATTGGGCCATATCATCGTCAACGGTGAAGTTATCCGCAGCGAATATGGGGAGATCCTGTTTACAGACTACGGCGTCTCCGGCCCACCGATTCTCCAGCTAAGCCGGAAGGCTGCGTATCAGCTCAAAAGAGGAGAAACCGTAACCTTATCGCTTGATTTGATGCCAGACCGCACGGAGGAAGAAGTCGTCGATTTTCTGGATACGCATTGGGGGACATTCGGATACCGGACTGTTGCAGCTTCCTTGATCGGCATCTTTAACAAGAAGCTGGTCCCTATTCTGTTGAAAGAGGCGGGGATCGACCAAGAGCCGAACCTCCTATGTCAGGATTTATCGTGGAAAACGAAGAAAATCTTGTGCCAACTTATAAAGCGTTGGGAATTTATCGTAGCCGATACCAATGGCTTCACGCATGCACAAACGACGGCCGGCGGCATCGATACAACTGAGTTAAGAGAAGGAACGCTAGAATCGAAGCTAGTACCTGGACTTTATTTTGCCGGCGAAGTGATGGATGTGGATGGAGATTGCGGTGGCTATAACCTGCAATGGGCCTGGAGCTCCGGCTATTCCGCCGCGACGGCACTTGCTGATCAACTTACAGGCATCATGGAAAAAGATTGATAGTTGTTCGTTGTTCGCTCCCCGCACGCAGGGAACACACGCCGGTGAATTGTGGATTTGCACAGCCAAGGTTTGCCTCCACCAAACCATGAAAAAAGACACCTCAGCGGTGTCTTTTTGCGTTTTGTTAAGGCGATATTAGGGAGTTGATGAGTACATTGATTTATAATGATTTCTATACATTTTATTTATGCAGAAGTGTTTTTATTTCTTGTAGTTGATTTTCCGTTATTTGTTGTGATTGATGGATGGCATTTAGCCGATCCTCAACTCTTTCTAAACGAAGCTGAGTTTCCTGTTGAATTATTTGGGTATCCTTTTGCGTTTTGTTGTTATCCATTACGACTAGAATGGTAAGGCCTGCGCTGAAAATCGTTAATCCTCTGGCCAACTGATTTAAATCTAGTTTGTTAAGGGAGAATAAGCAATCTGCAAGTCCTGCTCCTATTAATATGCCCCCGATCGTTACAATCCCATTCCATTTCCATTTATCTGGGATAATGGCAATTTTCATCTATAGTTCTCCTTTAGCTTATATCATGTAGTGGAATACGAAAGCTCCTACAAGTGTTAAGAAACCAATCATTCATTTTCTTTATTCAGCAATTGCTCTGCATAGATCATACAACGTTCTGCAAATTCCAGTGATTGATCTGTTATAGGATACAGTCCAGTTGTCTCTGACGGCATTTTTCTTACTTCCCAAAACTTATTCATTAACTCTTCATTTCCATCAAATGTATCATTGGAAACTGCAATCAACTCACAACCAATCTGATAGCCAGCTTCAGATTCAGGTAATATGCTATGCTGCTGACACCATTCAATTCTCCGTAATAGTGAAATATATTGTTGGGTGATTTGGTCACCTTTACCAATACTAGGAAGCGCTTGTTCTAAAAAATTCTTCTCGTCATCTTCAAAATATTCAATCCATTTTTTCGAATTATGTTTGGCTGTCTGTACTAAATGTGAGATTCGTTTCCACGATAATTCTCCCTCAAGATCAATCATGTTGATGAGGGAGGTCGTATTGGAGATGCTAGTTTGGAGCGAAGAAAGTTGTTCTTGAAGATGATTATAGTGGGCTTTTAGTATTTCTCGGTAGGATAGCTTATCCAATAAATTCTGAATTTCTTCGAGTGGAAGCATGAGAGATTTTAGAAGTGTGATCTTTTCCAAAGTAAACAAGTCTTCTTCGGAATAGCAACGGCGTCCGCTTTCGTCCTTAAAGCTAGGTGTAAGGAGCCCAATTTGATCATAATAGCGAAGCGTTCTTACAGAAACATTGCTTTGTTTGGATACTTGTCCTGTTGTCCAATGACTCATGATATGCCTCCAAAAAAAATGCTTGCAGGTGACGTAGCGTCACCCCATATATTTGAATTATATCACAGAGACAAAGGGGTAAGGGAATGACTGATCACTTAACGCATTGGAAACAAAGGGATAATTGGATATGGAAAGAGTTTGTAGCTTTGCTGTTGCTAGAGTTTGTATTTGTTATCGGATTTATTAAATTTGTAGTAAAACCCGTATATGCGCAATGGCTTGGAGATGAGCTGTATTCAGGAACATTGACAGGGCTTACAATAGCAATAGTATTAATGCTGGGAGTGTATTTCATAGGGCTGCGTCCTAAAAAGCTTTCTTGGAGTGAAGTGGGTTTAAGATCCTTTCCTGCGAAGGATTGGTGGCGAATTCTGTTATGGACGTTCTTGCTGATTATAGGCAGCACCATCGTAATGATCCTTACCAGCTATATCGGCAATACATTTGAAAATTCTAAGACGGAATCAATTCAGCAGAATGTAACGGTCTTCAGTGTATTCATTGCGTTTGCATCAGCAGTGATCATCTCGCCTATATACGAAGAGATATTCTATCGCGGTTTTATCTATCGCTGGCTGCGAACCCGATTAGGCATTGGTTGGGCAATGTTTTTGAGTGCGAGTCTTTTTACGATAGTTCATATTCCTACCTATAACGCGATGCCTGCGAATTTTCTTGGGGGGATCGTATTTGCATGGGCGTATGAACGAACAAATTCTATTTGGCCTGCAGTATGGGTACATGGCTTAACAAATGGACTATTTTTATTATTGACTCTGGTAATGTAACGGGAGAAAGAAAAAGAGTTACCTAATTCGTAAACAAGCACTTCGAGGCAATGACGACAAATGAGACGGGACTCATCACATGGTTAGTAGAGTTTAGGATTAGAAGAGATGAATTATAAAAGGCATGCACCATCGAAATACGAAAGCTGAAACATCCAAAGGGAAAGTATACTTTACAACCCAACAGTGGTTTCAAAACTGTGACTACATCCGTAGAAGCCTGTGTGGCGTTATCTTTGGACAGAGGGCCGCCCGCGCATGAAGCGGAAGAGAAACTTCGAAGAGCCAACACCGCGAACGAGTACGAGCGTAGGTGCCAACCGTAAGGTAATACTGCGATGAGCAGGCATCGAAGGTTGTGAATCATAACACCGTCCCCCCTCGCTTCCACTACGACACCCCCGGCCGCAATAGGTCGGGGGTGTCTATGTGTAAGAAAACTATTTTGCATTCTTATCTGGCTGATGAATACCAAAAGTATTTCCCTCAGTGTCGATATAATATCCTTGCCAGGCCATTCCAGGCAGAGCATACTTGGGCAATGCAAGCTTGCCTCCAAGTTTAAGGATTTTTGTTTCAGTGGAATCGTAGTCTTCCACTCCCATTGTACATGCATAGCCATTCAAAGCCTGACCGAATTGAGGGGCAGCCCCTTGACGCTGCATCAAGGCTCCGTTAATTCCCATTTCATTTGCATCCCCGGTCACCGCTCCGAAATAGGGCATTCCAGCATACTCGCTCCAATCCTCAAATGTCCATCCAAATACTTCCCCATAAAATTTCTTAGCACGTTCCATGTCATCGACATGAATTTCGAAATGAACTAGTCTGCCCATCATTACCTCCTATGTTTTGGCTTTCTCCAATCTTTTATTATGTATGCTTTTTGATTCTCCTTCTTCATTATGATAATTATTTTAAAACTTATTCATTTTTATATTAGAGCTGTTACTAAGAAATCTCATAGAGAATCAATAACGTTCCAAGAGACATATAGGTATGAACTTCAATCGTACATATACATACGTATTTGATACGAAAGTTATAAATAAGATGGAAACTCACAACTTTAGAAATAGATATAAAGACCTATTTTTTGTCGAATAAGATCGACCGATTAACTTTAATAAGGGCTTTTTTATACTAAAGGAGTGGGGCATACATGAAGATTTCTACCTGGCTTAAAGCGATGAGTGGCGTGTTTGTTTTGTTGACGGTCCTGAACGGAATTAGTGTCTACAGCCTTCAAACGAGCGTAGCGCAGGAACGCGCCACCGTAAAAAGGCAAGCAGAATTCAAGCAGTTAGGAATTGATCTAGCCAACTCCTCGGACTATCTGACTAACGAAGCTAGAGCTTTCGTGCAGTTCGGAGACAAAGTCCATTATGACAACTACTGGAAAGAAGTAAATGAGACCAAAACGAGAGATCATGTAGTGGAGAGATTAACTGAATTGGGCGCGCCTAAAGAAGAGCTGGATCTTATATCACAGTCAAAGCAAATTTCAGATGCTCTTGTCAAGACAGAACAAGCGGCAATGAAAGCTGTGGAAGAAAAAGACTTTAACAAAGCCCGTGAACTTATGTTTGACAGCAATTACGATGCCATTAAAAAGACCATTACGGAGCCGCTGCTGCAGTTTCAACAAAAGATGAACACTAGAGCGGAAAGTGAAGCAAATGCAGCAAAGCAAAAAGCAAGCCTGATGCTTACGATCACTGTTCTTTTGCTTATTATTACTTTCGGGGCATTACTTGCAATATTTATTATTATTTTTGTGAAGCTAAAACCGCTAAAGCTAGTCAATGAAAAAATCGCCGAAATTGCGCAGAGCGGAGGGGATCTCACTGGGCGACTGGATTATTCCCGCAAGGATGAGATCGGAGAAATCTCCAAATCCTTGAATGCGATGTTGGAGACGCTGCAATCCATTATTAAAGATGTCCGTAATGCCTCCTATAGTGTATTGAGCTCGTCGAGCAAATTAATCGAAAATACGAAAGAAATGGCAAGTGCGACAGAGGGAATTACGAGACAGGGAGTCAATATTGAGCAAGGGGCCACAACATCTGTACAAAGCACACTTGATGCTTCACAGGCAATCACTGAAATGTCTGCGGGCGTGCAGCGTGTCGCCGTATCTGCGGAGGATCTTGCACATGTCGCAACGGAGACAGAGAAAGAAGCAGCCAACGGCGTGACCTTTATACAGGAAGTTAGCAGGCAGATGGCCCAAATTAGCGATTCTGTAAGTTCAACAGCAGACATCGTATCCAATTTGAAAGATCGCTCTTCTCATATTGAAAAAATTGTTAGCGCCATCACGGAAATATCGAGTCAAACGAATTTACTTTCGTTAAATGCTTCAATAGAAGCGGCAAGAGCGGGCGAACATGGAAAAGGCTTTTCTGTAGTGGCCAGCGAAATCCGGAAATTGGCGGAGCATTCTTCTGCGTCAGCGGAGCAAATATCCGAATTGCTCCAAGATATTATGGCAGATTCTCAAGAAACGGAATGCGCGATGCAGCATGTGACAGGTGAAGTGTTAACAGGGCAGCAGAAGATGGAAGAAGCAATTGAATCCTTTGAAAACATCTTAGAATCCACTCAGAAAGTGGCTTGGCAAGTTCAAGAGGTCTCCGCTGTTAGCGAACAAATGGCGGCAGGCTCGGAAGAAATTGCAGCATCCGTGTCCGAGATGGCAACTATAGCTAAAGAATCGCTTACAGGAGTGAAAGCAGTGAACGATATGACTGCAAAGCAAAGCTCCTTAGTTCAGGAAGTGGCTTCACTTACGGACTTGCTTAGCAAAGATTCTCGAAGCTTGGAAGCTCTCGTTATGAAGTTTAAGGTGTAAAATGAATAGGCACTACTATCAAGCCGACCGCATGCGGTCGGTTTTTTGCATGGGGTTAGAGGTGAGACGGGTGAGCTGGGGTAGTCTTATGGCGGTCGGTTGCAACGAATTTGAGTTCGCCATCTTGGAGATTCCACAGCACCCCGGTAAAAAAATTGGTGTTGTTTCGTTTGTTGAAATGGCTTCTATATTTACAAATCTTCTTATTTTGTTTCAGAAGATGGCAGATGAAAAGGAACAGTAATGATAAAATGTACATATATTCACATTATGAAGTGGAGTTGTTCCAGTTCATATCATCATGGTTTACCTACATCATACATAAAGGGGCAGAGAAGATGAAAGGCAGAATGATGGTGTTTCTATTGATTAGCTTTCTCCTTCTATTTGGGGGAACGGCAAGTGCAAGCGAGAGACTGGATCATAGACAGGGAGATTACCTCGTTCATTATCTTGAAGATGGGGATGGCACGAAGCAGATATTTTCAATGGAGACAGGCAATCAGCTTACAGCATCCAACACGAAGATCCACGTGTTTATCAATGCGCAGGAATTGGACTCTTCCGACTATACAGTTGATTATGATAACCACACCATAATGGTGCATAAGGTACCAGACAGCGGGGCTGAGCTCTCCATGAAGTATGCGATTGCCCCTGCCTTTGAATGGGAGGAAGGGGTGTCGGGCACCGCCAGCATTGGTCATGCGCTGTCTGCGGGGGACGGCAATTCGCGAACGTTTAAAGTGACGTCCCGTTACACCCTCAACTCCAGTAAAAATGTCAGCTTGTACATAGATGGCAACAAGCTTCGTGCGTCTGAGTTTAAGTTTGACCATAAGACGCTTACTGTCACCCTTTCCGAGAAGCGGAAGGCACCAGGCAAGCAGTCGAAGATTTATTTTTACTTCCCTAAGACATCCGTATCTGGAACCGTACAATCGAACGAAGAGACTGATCCGAAGCCGTCAACCGGTTCGGATGCAACCCCGACCCCGGAGCCGGACACAGGGGCTGTAGTCGAATTTAACGTGCCAAGCGGCGAGAACTTCCCTGGTACGATTGCGTTAACGCCGAATTACACCTTTACGGTGTCCACAACAGCTGAAATGAGAAAGTCGGGTTTTTCTACCTATGTCATCATTAAAAATGCTAGTGGGGAACTGGTAAAGCGAATCCGTGTTGACGGAGGCCGTTCTTCTACCTATTCACTGCGTAAGCTAGGGCTGCCTGAGGGCGGATACTATTTTTATTTGAAAACGGTGACACAGTACGGAGGCTATGCTGTCTCGATCCCTCAGTTCTATCCTGTTCGCTATGAGGCGCAGCAGATCGGGGTCTTTATTGAAGGGAAGCAGCAGGAGTACACACAGCCACCCGTTAACTGGAAAGGAAATGTGCTCGTTCCGCTTCGGGGCATTTTTGAGGCGCTGGGGGCAACGGTAAAGTGGGAGCCTTCTACGCAAACGATAACGGCAACAAGGGGAAGCACAACGGTTGTGTTAACGATTGGTTCGTCCACCGCCTATGTGAATGGTAAGCCAGTCAAGCTGCATGCTCCCGCGCAATTAATAAACGGAACAACCATGGTTCCGATTCGATTTATCAGTGAGGCGCTTGGCGGAGTAGTAGCATGGGAAGGAACGTCGAGAACGGTCATTGTGTTTCAACATGAGCCTAAGATCGAGACATCTGCAGAAAGTGAGCGGACACCAAGCAAAGAAGGTTCTGAAGCGTCGGGCTCATCGCCAATCTTGCAGCATATTTCAAAAGAAATTAATGAGGCCTCCGATATTGTGTTTGTCATTGACGTTACGGGCAGTATGGCTGAGGTCATTGATTATGTGAAGGAAACGATCAGTCATTTCGTGGATTCGGTTCCAGCTGGCTCTAACTTTGCCATCCTCGCGTACCGCGATATCAACTATAAAGATGCCTATTATCCTGCTATGGAGTTTTTCAATTTTACAAATCAAAAGAATGTATTGAAGAGCCAGCTAAGCGGCTTGGTTGCTACTGGAGGCATGGATTGGTATGAATCGGGCTTGGAGGGCATTCAAATGGCGGTTGAGAAGATGTCGGACAGCAAGAAGGCCAAGCGGATCATTTTCATAACGGATTCACCTGTGCATGAGAAAGGGAGCTCCCCAAGCAAGTCCCGTTATTCGCTAAAGGAAATAAGCGAAAGTTTAAAATCGAATAAGGTTACACTGGATGCGATCGCTCCGAAAGAAGGACCTGCTTATAAACAAATCATCCAGCTTGTTGAAAGCAGTAACGGTACCTTATACGATATTAATGAAGCCTCTGTGCTTCATATAAAATAAAATAGTTGTATTAGACATCAGCTCATCCGTAGATGAATACATTTTGGGCTTAAAAGGAGGCGATTGTTGAATGTCCAAATTCACGAATCGCCTTCGACAGAATGAAAAAAGCGACCTTAATGAGGGTCGCTTTTTCATTTATCATGTCACGTCTATACAATGCTCTTTAATGATTTCAGCTAATTGACTTAATGTATATTTGTTGTTAACCATGTCAACGGTAAGGTCTTCGGCTTTCTGGGGATCCATTTTGAAATGTAAGCCGTTATAACGCAGAAAGATCACCATAGCTGTAAAGGCTGTGCGTTTGTTCGCATTGTGAAAAGGATGGTTTTTGCCTAACGATTCGAATAGTGCAGCTGATTTTTAGAAGGCCTCTGATCCACAGAAGTTAATGATGCGATATCTTTAAATGGCCGGTTAATTTTACTTTTATCTTGGCCACGATTTCTTCGATTTATTGCCTCCGCCTCTAATGTCATTTATAATGTTAGGCTAACAAATAAGGTTAGGAGGAAATTATGGATTTTATTAAACATCAGCTTGACGGATACGGCATGAGCGAGCAGACTGTGTTTTATCTTTCGAATATCATCATGGTTGTGTTGATATCGGTGGTATGCATTCTGGCAACGATCATTACGAAAAAAATTGTGCTGCGGATGATCATTCATCTCGTTCAAAACAATAAGTATACCTGGGACAACATCATCGTAGAGAAGAAGCTGTTTCACAAGCTGTCGCACCTTGTTCCCGCGATTATTATTTATTATTCTGCGTACGTCTTTCCGTCTGTTCGAGGCTTAATTGAAAAAGCGGCATTGACGTATATGATCGTCGTGATGATCTCGGCGTTAAATGCGCTGCTCAATGCGATGGAGGCGATTTATCGTACGTTTGAGGTTTCTAAAATCAGACCGATTAAGGGCTATATACAGGTTGCCAAGATCGCGCTGTACATTATCGGCGGCATCGTGGTCATCTCGAATCTCATCGGGCAGAATCCGTTGATTATCCTTAGTGGTTTAGGCGCATTATCGGCAGTGCTGATGCTCGTGTTCAAAGATTCCATTCTGGGTCTGGTAGCTGGCGTGCAATTATCATCAAATGATATGGTGCGCGTAGGCGATTGGATCGAAATGCCCAAATATAATGCGGACGGCAACGTCATTGACATCACCTTGAATACGGTAAAGGTCATGAATTTTGATAAAACGATTACGATGATCCCAAGCTATGCGCTTATCTCGGATTCCTTCAAGAATTGGAGAGGGATGCAGGCGTCTGGCGGCAGAAGAATTAAGCGGAGTGTCTATATTGATACGAGCAGCATCTCTTTCTGCACGGAAGACATGATTGCGGCATTCGAGAAGATTCACTACCTTACAGACTATATGACGACAAAAGTAGATGAGATCAACGAGTATAATATGGAGCGCCATATTGATACGGACAGCAAGGTGAATGGGAGACAGCTTACGAACATTGGCGTCTTCCGAATCTATATTCTCCAGTATTTACGCAATCATCCCAAAATTCATAAGGATATGACGCTGATTGTAAGGCAGCTGGCGTCTGGAGATAACGGATTGCCACTGGAAATCTATGCGTTCAGCAATGATACCGATTGGGAAGCCTATGAAGCGATTCAGGCGGATATCTTCGATCACATTTTTGCAGTAGCTTCTACCTTCGGGCTCCGCGTATTCCAGAACCCAACAGGGCATGATATTGCTCGATTAAAAGACAGCACGGACTATGTGCGTCAATATTAGGAGTTCGTTCTGCCTATATGCGTCGCACGATTGATTTTTTCAATAAGCTTGGACTTCGACAAATCATGACAAAGAAATAACGACCATTTTATGGTATTATTATTTATGGTTAAATGACATAAAATGGGAGTTGCATAACGATGGTAGGGAATGCGACAGTGAAGGAACAGACGATCTTCGCTCATGTGGGCAATATGATCAAAACAGAGGATCGAGAGATTCGAATGGTAGCCAAGTATGAGGAGCCTTTGGTAGTCGTGCTTGAGAATGTGCTTAGCCATGCAGAATGCGATGCGCTCATTGACTATGCCCGAGAGCGATTGCAGCGGTCTAAAATAGGCGGGGGTCGTGAAGTTAGCCAGCTAAGGACAAGCAGCGGAGTGTTTTGCGAGGAGAATGAATGGATCACGAGCATTGAAAAGCGAATCTCTCATCTTATGAATATTCCCATTGAGCATGGCGATGGCATGCAGATTCTATTTTATGCTCCCGGACAAGAGTACCAGCCCCACTTTGACTTCTTCGCAGACACGAGCCGTGCAAGCGCCAATAATCGAATCAGCACGCTTGTGATGTATTTGAATGATGTAGAAGAGGGCGGAGAAACCGTATTCCCTATGCTTCAGTTGTCAGTGTTTCCACACAAAGGCATGGCTGTTTATTTCGAATATTTTTACAACAGCGAGGAGTTGAACAAACTTACTCTCCATGCAGGTGCTCCCGTTATCAAAGGGGAGAAATGGGTAGCCACGATGTGGATGCGCAGGCAAGCCTATCGACTATCCTAGCAGCTTGCGTAAAGCACAATAGTGCTTGAACATCAGGGCTGTAACCGTCATTATAATAGTAGTCTCTCATATCGGATGTACAAGGAGTAATGACGATTTTTTGCTAAAAAACGTCTATGCTCATCTAACAGAACTTGATTGTCTTGTATGCATGCATGTCAAGCCGGCCATAGAAGGTCGGCTTTTGTGATTTGGAGAGAAAGGAGCGCATACGTTGATCCAAACATTCGAACCTATTCAGGCTTTGTGCGGCCTTGTGGATTATATATGGGTAATGGACTTCGAGTTTCTTGAGGACAATTATCGAGAGGATATCATTATGCCGCTCGGGCATGTCAATCTGATTTTTAATTACGGATCTAGGTACAGCTTGGTTGAACAGGACCTGATGCTTGCAATCCCTGATGTCGCTATCATTGGTCAAATGAAGAGGGCGAAGCATGTTCGATATGGACAGCGGCTGCAGCAGATGGGGGTATCGTTAACGCCGCTAGGGTATATTCAAATATTCGGTGAGCCCGGTATAGCCCTGACGGAGCGCATTGTACAAGCCTCAGATGTGGGTGCTGGTACGGAAGAACTCTATCAAGAGCTGAAAGCGTCTCCAGACATCGAGCAGCAGATCACCGCGGTCCATCAATATCTGCTGCAGCAATTGACGTTGAATAAGGGGGATACCGCTCGCATAGAGAGCATGCTCTCGTATGTTGAACAAGCATATGAAGACTTGAGTATCGCGAATATGGCAAAAGCCTTTCAGGTATCTGTTAGTACACTGGAGCGTTTTTTCAAAAAATGGGTGGGGCTGACGCCAAAGGCCTACGGGGATATTGTGAAGTTCAGAAAGCATGCAGAGGATAAAGGCTTGCGAGAAAACATGCAGGATCACTACTATGACCAATCCCACCTTATTAAGACGTCCAAGCGATTTGCCGGCAAGACGGTCAAGGAGCTTGAGAAGCTGCAGCATGAATTAACACTGCGCTATGTATGGCAGGATGAATCCTAACAGCATCATCTTATCGGTGCTTATTTTTTACAATACAAAGCCCTTTCATTCAGCTAAGCTTGAGATACACCAATGAATGAGAGGAAGGAATATAGATGCAGGATATAATGATCATTGCAAGTTTCATTATGTTTTTGAATGTGACACTACTGACAATATTGGTACCGGGAGGACCGATTGAGAATAGGGATTTCTCAAAATTAACAGGCGCTGTATTCTGGGGATTTAATGTATTTCTCATTTCACTTGGAATCATGTCGTTTGTTACCTGTTATCTCTTATTGATCTCACACCCCCACGCCATCTTGATTTCGCAAGTTATCGCAATTCTTTACTTTATCGTATATACCATTGATCTGGCGGGCATGTTCCCTAAGTCTCCGACGAAAATGTCCAAGCCGCTTATGATGCTTGAGATTATCAATACAGCCATGGCGGTGTTCCTTTTTATCTTTGTGACAGCAGTCAATCATATTGGGCTATAAGGGCGATAGAGGCACCATTCAGGTGTCTTTTTTTATTTCTTTATGTGATTAGATGGACTTCGATCAATATTCAAACAGGATGATACCAAAAGGGAGCTGCTTCTTGTTGCGGAGCTAAGAAAGTGATTAAATGCACAAGCAAAGAGGCGGTTAGCCGGGGAAAATGGGGTGTCCCGAGCTATCATTTGTTTCGGAGTGCAAGATTCACTTAACGCAAAAGTTCTAGTGGGAGTTAACGGGGCATTAAAGAGATGAAATGCCTGCGGATTGGAGAGGGGAGCGTTGCGTCTTCACGACGATGCCAGCGCTTCATTGGTGATTCTTTCGATATCGATTGGCGATCTAGAGCCTTCACGAACCATATCAGGTAATATATGATTCAAGAAGTAGTCCACACAATGCAAATCCATGTTTTTAATCTTAATAAGTGCATGGCGGTACATGGCGATAAATTCTTTTTCGGTATTGCCTCGCTGCAGCTCGGAAAATGCCTCATAGATCTGATCCATTTTATCCGCAACCTCTAGGATTTGGCCTTCTATGGAATTGTCTTTGCCCTCGCGAAGCTGTCGATGGAAGATGGGCTTGAACTCATCTGGTATATGCTCGTTGATGAAATGATCGACCATGCCTTCTTCTACTTGCTGCAGCATGGATCGAAGTTCTAATGAGTAATGTTTTACAGGAGTCTTAATATCCCCGATAAAAATTTCTCCATAGTCATGGCTGCTTGTTATTTCATAAAGCTTCTTCCAATCGACACTAACGCCATTGCTCTCTTCGATATCAGCCAAGGTCTTGGCATACTGCACCACCTTCCATGAATGCTCGGCCACACTATGCTCTTGAAATTTGAACTTCCCTGGGCAGCGAATAATTCGCTCTAGATCCGTTAGAGATTGAAAGTACGTATGAATTCCCATAAATGAATGTCCTTTCTGTGTTAGTAATTGATGATTACGATACTAGTATAAACGTGATTTGTTAGTGGATGATTAACGCAGATTGCCAATCCTGACCAAAATGTTAACGTGGTATTAAACGTGGGTGAAATAGAGCGATAACATGCGCCGAATAGGATTCGGATGCCTCGATTATCCTTCGTTATAGAAACAACCGCCCCGTATGGACGGAGCGGTTGTCATTTCATAGACTCATTTATCCTGAATCAGCAGCCGATAATATAAAAAGGGAGAAAGCGAGATGGCAGCTGCTCATTGGGTACATAGCCTATGAAGCTATTATTTGAAGTTCGGTGTATGAGTAGGAACCGTTCTTACTTTCGTTGCTTGCTCGAAGGAATAAGCAAGATCAAGCAGCTTCTGCTCGGTATAAGCGGGTCCCATGAAGGAGATGCCGATAGGCACACCAGCTTCAGCCATTCCTGCAGGCACGGTTACTTCTGGGAAGCCTGTTGCAGATGCAACATAGCTTGCAGCATACGTGTCATACGCATTGCATACATAGGTAGGATCTTCTTTGTCAAAGCGATTCGAAGCTGGGCAGGACATGGTCGGGAACACGATCGCATCCAAGTCGTTGTCCTTCATGAGCTTCTCTACGCTTTTACGTGTTTCGGGAATCACATGATTCACGATATTTTTGTACTCATCGGAATTCAATGTCTCAGCCTTTTCCAGCGCTGTCTTCAGGCCATCCAAGCGAGCAGGGTTAACGGGTGTCTTGGAGTTCAATACCTCAGGCGATTCGCTGATCTTAATGACCTCTTCCAATGTCTTTACGCCGCCAGCAGGAAGGGTGCTCAAGTACTTCTCGAATTGGCTCTTGAATTCTGCATCGCCGATAGGGCCAAGCGCAGGCGTCCAGAGATACTTCGTACGATCGGAGAACTTCACACGAATGACCTCAGTGCCCATGCTCTCCATCTTGGCAATGGCTTCTTTCGTGATCGCGTCCACTTCTTCGTTATCGCCAAAGAAATCGACCGCGACACCAACACGCGCTTTCTTCAATGCGGAAGCGTCAAGTGCCTTCGCATAGGCCTTCACATGCTTGGATGCATCCTTGGTCGCTGCATCTTCTTTGTCAGTTCCCGCCATAGCAGCAAGGACGATGCTTGCATCCTCAACGCTGCGAGCCAATGGGCCGGTTACATCCAAGGAAAGGGAAGATGGAACCACTCCTGTACGGCTAGTAAGGCCATGCGTTGGTCGGATTCCGACAAGACCCGTTACATTCGCAGGTCCTCTAACAGAACCGGAGGTATCGGTACCAAGGCCGAATACCGCGAAGTTAGCGGCTACAGCTGCAGCGCTGCCGCTGCTGGAACCGGAAGCATCACGGTTGAGGTTGTAAGGGTTAAGCGTCAACCCGCCCATGGAGCTGTAGCCGAGACGTCCATAAGAAGCGGCAAGCTCAGACATATTCGTTTTAGCGATAACAATCGCGCCAGCATCAATCAACTGCTGCACCGTATATGAATTTTTGAGCGGATATTCATTTTTAAGCGCGACTGAACCAGCGGTTGTCGGCATGCCAACCACGTCAAAGTTATCCTTCACCACAAATGGGATGCCATGAAGGACGCTTCTTGGGCCCTTGGATGTACGTTCTGCGTCCAATGCCTTAGCTGTATCAAGCGCCTTCTCGTTGATTGCTGTGATCGCATTTATAGCAGGGCCCTGCTTGTCATAGGCCTCAATACGTTCAAGATAGTACTTTACAAGTTCTTCTGAAGTCGTCTGCTTGCTATCCAAGGCTTTCGCGACTTCTTCAATGCTTTTTTCAAATGGATCAAATGGAGCCGTTGCTGCTTCTGCATTCGCTTGATTCCACGGGAGAATCGTCACGACAAGCAAAATAGCTAGTAAAGCTTTGAGGTTCACATATTTTTTACCCACGTGTCCTGCCTCCTGATGTCTTTAATATAGGTCTTAAAAGTGCGGTTTTTCTCCCCTTCATCCATTATCGTTGATTTCTATCAAAAAATGAATAGAATTCGACAATAGTCCCTAAGATCTATAAAAAAATTCGACAATATCTAACAAACACTGATTTTTCAGCCGATAGTATGTAAAGAGATATATCATTTGTGCTATACGCATTGGAGGAGAAACATCTTGAGAAACAAACTGCAGTGGAATCTTAAGCTTCAGCTATTGGTCACCATGGTCGTTCTTGTCCTGCTGTCGACCTTATCACTCGGTCTTGTGATCAATCACCGCGTGATGAATGACATGGAAGAGAACTTCTATGAGGCGACACGAAAGGAAATCGAGCAGGTCAGCAAGTCAATGGACTTGTACTTTAGCACGATCAATGAATCGGTGGAATACTTCGCCAAGCATCCTGCTGTAACGAAGATCGACGGTTCAGTTACATCCTATGTAAATGCGGTCGGCGAGGATGGGACGATTCAGATGACTCCATCGCAGACGCCAGGCATGGAATCACAAATTTACAATTTATTTTTAAACTACGCCAATACACATCCTAATATAGCGTATATCTATCTAGGAACAAAGGAAGGCGGGTATATTCAATGGCCGGAAGGAACGTCAACAGACAAATTCGATCCAAGACCAAGGGCCTGGTATACTCAAGCCGCAGAGAAGCCGGACAAGGTTATGCGTTCAGGCGCTTATGCAGCTTATACGACGAACAGTCCAATTGTAAGTTCTTCAATGACCATTAAGGACAGCGCAGGCAATGTTGTCGGGGTACAAGGCGTGGATGTCAGCTTGGACTCGTTGACGAAGACGATCAACGACATAAAGATCGGGAAAACAGGGTATGTGATCCTGGCGGACCAGACGGGCACAGTACTCGCTAATCCGAAAAATCCCGAAACCAACTTCAAAGCGCTTAATGAACTAGGTGTTGAGCAGTTCAATGAGATTGACAAGATGAAAGATAAGAATTTTGATATTGCGATGAATGGAATCAGCCGCACGGCGAGCGTTTATATCTCTCCGGTGACAGGCTGGAAATACATCTCAATCATGGACAAGAGTGAGATCGAAGAGTCGGTCAAAGTCATTCAAAACATTATTTTCATCGTGATGGCGATCATCGCTGTTATCGCTATCGCTGCTGCTATGTTCTTATCGAATGCGATTACCAAGCCAATTAATGCAGCGGTAAAACATGTGCAGGAAATTGGCGGCGGCAACCTGACTGTCGATATTCCCGATTCGTTGTTGAAGAAGAAGGGCGAGGTCGGCGCCATGGTTCGTGCGATTCATGATATGAAGCAAGATATCCAGAAGATGATTGGCGGAATATCAAGCTCAGGTCATATTGTATCTGAATCTGCTGTCAATCTGGCTACGAGCATGGATCAGACACAGAAGGCGGCTTCCTTGATTACAGAATCCATCATTCAGTTGGCTTCCGCATCCAGCCATGAAGCAAGCACGGTAATGGAAGGCTCGGATAAGGTTGAACAGCTTGGCGGTGCGATAGATCAAGTGACGCTGTCCACGCAAGAGATCTTGGATCTTGCTCGCCGAACAAGCGAGCTGAATGATCGAGGCATGCTGATCGTAGATGAACTGGTAGGCCGCTTCAACAGCACCCTGCAATCGTCAGAAGATACGGCGCAAGCGATTCAAGATGTAAGCAACAGTGCAGGCGAGATCAGCAACATCCTATCGACGATTCTTCAGATTTCGAGCCAAACCAATCTCTTGGCGCTGAATGCTTCCATTGAAGCTTCTAGAGCAGGGGAGCATGGCCGTGGATTTGCGGTGGTTGCATCTGAGATTAGAAAGCTGGCAGAGCAATCTGCGGATGCTGCGAACAATATCAGCAAGATCGTATCGAATGTAAGCAATGAGATGGAGGCTGCTGTTGAGGCAATCGGCAACTCTCGTGATTTGTTAATGGAGCAGGAGACAGCCGTTCGGGAGACTGAATCAATCTTCAACGATATTAAGGTATCCGTGGATGGACAAATGAGCATGACAGATCAAGTAGAGCAAAATGTTCAACTGATGGTCGATAAACGCCATGAGCTGTCCGATATCTTTAACAATATCTCGGCGATTACTGAAGAGAATTCGGCAATCTCTCAAGATGTATCTGCTGCGGCAGAAGAGCAGATGGCGACGATTGATGACGTTACAGGCTATCTCACACAGCTTAAGGGACTCTCTCAAGATCTAGAGGAAAATATTAAGAAATTCAAGATAGACTAAGCAATACTGCTTCAATCACGAGGTTAATCGAGGTAAATAGAACCAAAGAGCCCGATCGGCAAGGGGAATATCTGATTTTCCACGAGCTTCGTCGGGCTCTTCTTTTTATTCCTTTTTATGCATCGTATTACTCTGGAGGGATGCTTTCAATGGCTGTAAAGAACACATCTAAAATATCGCGATCAAAGGTTTCTTTCACATAACTTGTTATATGTTCAAGCTGTTCCTGACTGTCATATTCCAGACATGCACGGCCTTCGCACCACAACACCGTGCATTGAAAGGCCTCCTTCACTTGCTCTATCACATAATCTTGTGGAATGTGTTCTCGAATTCTTGCCAAGGCTTATGCACTCCTTCTGCAAATCATTTCCTTATTTGTGCAGCTCCTCTTATTGTTTTAAATTTTATCTATTTTGGCGAGGACATTTGTCACACTTGAGAAAATCAGCAAATCAGCAAATCAGCAAATCAGCAAATGAGCAGATATGGGCATTCTCTTGGATATGGTCAGCAAGAGTGTCATTTCGATGAAGTGATCCTTGATTTCTTAATACAGACTGTCCATGACACAGCATTGTTAACGGACGGCATGCGAAGGCTTAGCCTGAAGCTCCCCCCAAGGCTAAACACCCGTACAAAGTGCATCCATTTTCAAGATGATCCATATTCGCTTCGCTCAAAGGCAAAAGCCGACCGGATGAGGTCGGCTTTTGCTGTATTCAATATCGTAAAATGGAAGGGGTGACGATGTTGGATGATTAGAAATGAGAACGTGGCATCGCTCATTTCTGATCTCTATATGAAATACATCCATGATGCATGCTATCCAATCTATCCTGAGATGAACACAATGGAGCACTCACAAGTAGACTATGACTTCTTCTCAGGCAGCGGCATGAATAAGAACGTAAATGGCAGATTGCTGCCTGCTGCAGGCGTAATCCAGAGCTCGACGCGTTCTTCCTTGTCGCCTGTCCGATAGAGGACGCTGGTGGTATTCTGAGTCGAGCCAATATGCTTAATATGCACGACCTCATTGTTCACTCTCGCCGCACCGGAATAAAGTCCGCCGCGAGGATTAAAGGTAATTAGCGTATTCGGCGCTACCCGGTTAAGCACGATGTAATAGAGCACGCCATAGTTGCCGGAATTCGTTGCATCAGTGAACTTGATGCCGTCAATGCCCTTCTGGAAGGGATCCGTCGTATTATCAGTCAACGGCAGGCGTTCTGGCTTGGTGCCGACAAGCTCATTGTATTCAAACACCCGCGTGGAATCCTTGAAGGTTCCGCGTACAATCGATTCCTTTGGATCTAGATCAGGCAGCGTAGGAAGTGCCACCAGCGGATCATTTTTAGCTTTTACCATAAAGATCGTATATTGAATCGGTCCGTCGCTGACGAGCTCCGCATTCATGGTGATGATGTCTCCAGAAGATACAGTAGGCGTGCTGAGCGGTGTAAAGATCAGCTTTTTCTCACCTGGCTCTAAGGCCAGGCTGCTGCGCGCGCTGCCGTCGATCATGGACTCAAAGTATCGAGCCGCGGCAAGCCTTCCAGCCACCTCTGGATGATTGGTTGGTCCAGCGAAGCCTAGGCTGCTAATATTGACATTTGTCGTAGAAAGGCTTGTATTCTCGGCCACAACATAGAACTTCGCCTTCTCGCCGAGATTGTTCTTATGGTGAATCATAAAGCGAGTGGCCCCTTCGATGGTGTCTTGATAGAGTATGCCCTCGTTGTTTACCGTCTCAGGACCGCTTGCGCGGAATAAGGTGAATGGCTCGGTCCAATATTTATAAGGAAGCGCGTCGAACGACAGCACTGAACTACCCACAATTTCAAAATTGCTGCCTACTGGCGTAAATAAACGAACAAAGTCCTCTTTGTTGTAAAGGAGCTCTGAGGTGATCTCGATCTCCTGCTTGTACGTGGAGGATGCGCCATGCTTGTCTGTAACCTGCAAGGTCACTTCGACCATTCCAGGCTCGAAGAAGGCTGGGTTGTTGTTGTCCCACTTGCGATCGACGATGGCATCCTCTTCATCGGTGCTCTGATCCTCGTAATAAATGAGCTCACCCATGCGGTACTTTTTCTTATTGGTTGTAAAAAATGCGACCGGAGGTTCATTTGGCTCCGGTTCCGGTTCAGGCTCCGGCACAACAGGCGGTGTTAGAATGATGCGATTGCTTTCCAGCGTAAGTGTAAGGTTGTACGCTGCGGCAAAGGATCGGAGCGGGATCATCAGTACGCCTTTGTCCATGTAGGGTGTGCCGTTTAATGGAGCAGACACGCCGTTCATCGTATAGGTGCCGCGATTTGCTTTGAATCTCGCTTCAGCGATCCCATCCAAGAGAATGGCTTCATTTGTGCTTCCATCATACCCCACCTTATAGCCGAACCGCTCGGCTATTGATCTTAAGCTTACATAAGACACCCCCTTTTTTACGGTCAAATTGCGCAGTGCATTATACGCTCTGCCGTTCTGTTCCATCTTGCTGCTGTTCGGATACAGCACCAATGAATCCTGGCTCACTTGTATGCTTGTGGCCCGCGGTTCCATCGTATCCTTTGCGCTGCTGTCAGCAGTCGCACTTTGATCCTCAGCATCAGCATTGGAAAGAGCGGGATCATCATTGCCAGTTGATGCTTGGCTCCGCTCTGTGCCTGTTCCACTGCTGTCTTTGCTGCCGTCATGGTTTTGTTCGTCGCGGCGATTATTCTTCGAATCGACGGAATCGTCGGTTGTTGGCGTAGACGAATTTGTGCTTGTATTTGTATTGCTGCTTGATGATCCTGCATTCAAAAGGCTGCTATCCGTGTCGCCTGCGCTCACCGCGCTGTTGACCAGAGCACTGCCGCTGGCTTCTGTCACTGGCTTGTCCAAGCCGTGCTGCTGCACTTGACCATTGGACTTGTGCTCAATCGGCTCCGCCTGCACAGGGATGACAGATGCTGCTTGCGAGACGGCAATGATTGTCGCTAGAATGGTTTTTTTCATCTTCATAAATAATAGAAACTCCTTTTTCCAACCAGCCTTCATGTTGCTTGCAAGAAGTATCACTGTCAGCTGCTGCTTCAATGATTCCGACTGATGGTATTGATATGCGTGATAACTACATTTATTTTAAGGTAATGACCATTACACCTAAGATAATGATGCCTGCGCCCAGCCAGCGATTGACGGGAATCACTTCCCCGAAGAGGTAGAGCGCTGCGAGCAAGCCGAACACATAAGCAAGGCTTTGAAGGGGGTACGCAATGCTCAGCGGCAGTCGTGACAAGACGAACAGCCACAGTACTGTTGCGATGCCATAAAAAGCGATGCCTAGTAGAATCAAGGGAGAGAACAGCACGGATAACAGGTTGTGCAGTTGAAGTCCGCCTTGCTGAGCGAGTCCCATCTTCCATACGATCTGGCCGGCAACGAGGAAGAGAATGTTTAGCAGCAGCAGTCCATACACCATGATTAGCTGCTCACCTCAACGCATGGTGACGCAGGATTCTCCTCGTCTACTTGCTGCTCCTCTGATCGCATCATCTTCAGCAACACCTGATTCTCGATCCACACCTTCTGTTCAATCCGCTCCTGCTGCTTGATGAGCTCCTGAATTTTGCGCTCTTGCAGCGCAACAGTCTGGACTAGAGTAACATTGCGCTGAGTCATAGCGGATACCGCCATTGTAAGATGAAGCAGAATGAATAAGATCCCGATGACACTCAACAGATAAAGCAGCGAAGGCGCGTAATCAATATGGATGAGTCTCGCCAGATCATCAAGAATAGACGGAAACAGCGATAGAATCATCATCAGGACACTGAGCAGCAGCCACAGCAGCGCGTATTGCTCTTTTAACTTCTGCTTGCGAATCAAATAGAAGAGAGTAGCGCCAAATACGAGACTAATATAAAAGCTGAATAAGAAAATATTAGGCGTCATGACTCATTTCCCACACTTTCTTCTTCTTTGTTTTCATAATGAGTACGGCTAGAATCACCTTGGTCATGTAATAGATAGACTTCAGCGGCGAGATGCTCGATACGCCCCCTTGACGTTCCAGCATGATCACGGGCGTCTCTTTAAATGTCAGGTGATAGTTATCTAGCAGCACGAGCGCCTCGACTTCAGGGTAATCTGTAGGATAGTGCTGTGCGAACAACGCAATTGCTCTGCGGCCGCATAAGCGATAGCCTGAGGTCGGGTCTGTAATTCGCTTGCCGGTAACCCGCGTAACAAGACCGGCAAGGAGATCAATGCCAAGTTTCCGTGTGAACGTGGATTGGAAGCCTTCCTTTTCGATAAATCGAGAGCCTACGACCATATCCGCACCGCTCTCTTGAATCGTGTTAAGCAGCTTGTTGAGATCAGCGGGATTGTGCTGGCCGTCACCATCAATCTGGACGGCATAGTCATAGCCGTTCTCTGCGGCATAGCGATAACCGGTCTGAACAGCGCCGCCAATACCAAGATTGCAGCTTAAGTGAAGAACCGCAGCGCCTGCTCGCTCCGCGATAACCCCCGTATCATCGGTGGAACCATCGTTGATGACCACAATATCTGCGTAAGGGGTGTATCTCTTAAGTGATAGAATCACCTGCTCGATGCCTTCCTCCTCGTTGTATGCGGGCACGATGACAAGAATTTTAGGTTTGGGATGGTGAGGATGGCGATGGTTGAGCATCGTCTACACTCCTTTCGATATTGGAATCAGGAAGTTTGTGATATCGGGCAATCAGCCAGCGGACCATGGCGACACCGACCATGCTGTCCATGATGATAATGAATGGCATGACGGTATAGTTATATCGAAACTCTGGGATGAAGGCGAGCCGCACAATTGACATCGTGACGACAATGACGCCTAAGAGCGTTGCAGGCTGCCTCCACTTTCTAGCCTGCATAAACAGTGCAATGAGAGTCATGAAAATAAGTACTTGATGCAGCAAATTCCGCGGTAAAAACGGAATGACCGGATACAGCGGATCATGGCCGCTGCCGAAGTACATGCGTGCGTAGGTGTGTTTCAGCTTGCCGTACGTATACCATTTGGTAAATTCCCACGTATGCTCGGTAAATCCGACCTTGAGACGTTCCTTTGCGATCTCCATCTGCGTTTTGCCTTTGCGATCGACCAGGCCATCTTCATAATTTTTGTTCGGATAGGTTCCAGCATGGAACGGGTTTACCTGTGTAGAGGCGACAACAACCTCGTTTAGCGAGATCATATTCCGGATCACCCATGGAGACAGCACAACCGATGTACCAATGACGGTGAACAGCAGCAGCTTCAGGGTCTGCTTTTCTCTTTTCCATAAAAAATAGAAAACATAGATAGGAAGCAGGAGAATCAAAAATTCAGGCCTTGTCAGCACCAGCAGCCCCATCGCGGCTCCGCTTAATACGGCGTAAGTCCGGGTCTTCTTCTCGAAGACGATAAGCTGAAGATAGACAAAGGTCATAAAGAACAGCGTAGCCAGGGTTTCGGTCAGAATAGCGCCATTGCTCCATACAAACGACGGATAGATTGCACCGATAAATAATGCGACCAGCCCTACCTTTGTTCCCCCAAGTCTCTTCGCGATGCAGTATAGCAGCCAAAGCGTAATGAGGCTAATGACGACTTGCGTGTACCGAATGGTAGGAAAGGGATCGTTATGCTCATAATCTACGAGCTTGTAGATCGCGGCCATGAATAGTGGGTAGCCAGGCGTAACCTTTGCATTCGGCTCGGTATCCTTATAGGCATAGACCCCCTTTTCAAGCAGTTGTCTGACCATGGCATCGTAATGGACGGAGTCGTGAGTTACTTTGTGATTCACGGAGACGAGAAAGTCTATTCTTAAAAAGGTTGCTAGAGCAAAAATAAGTACAATGAGTGCAATCGTGATCCAAGACTTGGATTGATGGATACGATTCGAGCGTGTTAGCATGCAGCATGCTCCTTTCTGTATTGGACGCTTAACGCGGAACGTTCATGGCTCATTTATGAACTCCTATAACGGTACATGATAGTTCTTAATGGTCGACGTCTGAAATGCTTAACAAATCCTTAATTAAATCCGTAGCATTGATGAAGAGTGAGAATGTAAGGAAAAAAAACACCTCCCACAATGGTGGAAGGTGTTCGGATGGTATGGAAGGGTTGATTTCAAAGTTAGGTTGACTTCGGAAATACGGTTTCGAAACAGGTTTGCCGCTCACTGCTGCTGGCAGCGATCTTGCCGCCGTGGACTTCGATAATGCTCTTCGTAATGGCAAGTCCAAGGCCCGTTCCGCCGCCTGTCTGCTTCGATCTGGACTTGTCTGCACGATAGAAGCGATCAAAGATAAACGGCAGATCCCGCTCTGGAATGGGAGAGCCATAATTCACGATCTGAATCACGATCTGCTGCTCCTCCTCGTGAATATAGATGTCGACTCGTTTGCCATCGCTGCCATATCGGATGGCATTGGCAATCAGATTTTCATATGCGCGTACAAGTCGGTCACCATCAGCTCGAATGATAACGGGATGCTCAGGAGCATGAACACGGCAGGACATGCCGGCGCTCTCCAGATGAGGTACAAACTCTTCAGCTAGCTGCTGGAAGAAGTCGTTCATGTCAAGCTTCCTAAGTTCAAGCGGCATGCCATTATTGATTCGTGTATATTCGAACAAGTCGTCAATCAGCTTCTTAAGGGTTACAGATTTCTCATAGGCTATCCCTACGTAATAGCGAAGTTCCACCTCATCGACATAGCGATCCTTCTCAATCAGCTCAAGAAAGCCTAGGATGGAAGTGAGCGGCGTTCGAAGATCGTGCGATACGCCCGTGATCAGGTCGTTTTTCGTTTTTTCTGCATTGCGCTCCTCTTGAATGGAATGATGCAGCTGCGTGCTCATTTTGTTGATGCTCTCTGCTATTTTCCCAAGATCATTATCCGGCTTAACCGGAATGTCATAGTGGAAATGTCCCTTGGCGATCTCCTGCAATCCATGATGAATTTCGCGCAGGTACTCGTTTAACTCCTCAGACACACGATTAACCTGAGCGGCAATTGTGCCAAGCTCGCTCGGAGTCTGAACCTTTACGGGCTCATGGAATTTGCCGTTCGCCATATGCTGAAGCGATGCTGCGATATCTTGGGTGTACTGCACCAATGGACGGCTTAGCACCAAGTAAAACGTCAAATACAACAAGGCCCCGGCAACAACCATGGTGGGCGTGGAGCCGACATTGTTAATGACCCAGATAATGGGGGTGCTCAGCGGATGGTATTGCATAAGATAGGTTGCAAGCAAGTTGCCAAGCAGCAGAACGAGTGCCGTCGACAGGGTGCTTGCAATATGAATCATTAAGAATCTCCATCGAATGGAATAGAAAAGTTTGATGCGAGTCATGCTACAGCTCCTTTGAGGATTTCATCTTGTATCCGATGCCCCACACGGTCTTAATAAACCGCGGATTCTGCTTGTCCTTCTCGATCTTCTCGCGGATCTTCCGGATATGAACCATGATGGTATTCTTAGAATCCATAAAGGGCTCATTCCACACCTCTTGATAAATTTTATCCATGCTGAGCACAATGCCCTGATTAATCGCCAGCAGCTCTAGGATGGCAAACTCACGGGGAGTCAGCTTGACCTCCTGATCGTCCACTGTAACGGTATGGGTGGCTGTGTTGATTACCAGCTCATCAATCATAATTTCGTGATCATTCTTTTTCGTTTCTTGACGGTTCAGCTGCTTGTAGCGTCGAAGCTGGGACTTCACGCGTGCCAGCAGTACCAGCGGATTAAACGGCTTCGTCACATAATCATCAGCACCGATGCTAAGACCGGCAATTTTATCAATATCCTGGCTCTTGGCAGACAGCATGATGATCGGAGTGTTGTTCTCTTCTCTGATCTTCATGCAGGCCTGAATGCCATCCATCTCCGGCATCATAATATCTAGAATAATGAGATCCACCTCATGGTTCTCCAGGATGCTGAGCGCCTCTAGGCCGTTTGATGCCTTGTGAAGCAGATAGCCTTCATTTTTAAAATAGATCTCCATTAATTCGATAATTTCTTTCTCGTCATCAACGAGTAGAATAGACTCTCTGGACATGATTTGCACCTCTGAATTCATCTCTATGGTTGCTACAACGATGTTGTAAATATACCATATCCTAGCAGTATTTGCTGTGAGCCCCCGCTAGGTGGATTTATTTTAACCCTTATCCCTTAACAAAGATGAACATAATTGCTTAATTTTATCTTAATTAAATCTAATTCAACTTGTAAGCATGAAAGTGCATGGCTTAATAACTTATAACAATAAGTATAATGTTCCCTTCTTCACCTAATCTGTTGTCCACGATTGAAAAATATAAAACTCCATATCTCACTGAGAAGAAAGTCCATCATATCTACGAGCTTTTATTCAGTCGATTCTTGATAACCTATCGCTTGCTTCAGTTGTGAGAATCGGTCGCTCAAAATTAACATACAATTCATACCACTTGAGGTAGAATGGTGTTGCAAGCGCATTCAATGAGTGATCTAAAGGCAGGTGGAGTAGAAGATGGGAAAAAGAAAGCACATCTGGCTCATTATAGCCGATCAGATGCGAGCGGATGCAATGGGCGTTGAGAACAAGAAGGTTCAGACCCCTGTGCTTGATAAGCTGGCTGCCGAGGGGACCGTATTCACCAATGCCTATTGTGCAAGTCCGGTATGCACGCCGTCGAGAGCTTCTATTATGACGGGGCGCTATCCGAATGTACATGGAGCTTGGAATATTGGGGTGTCGCTTCGGGAAGACGAAGTTACATTATGCGACTCTTTAAAGGAACTTGGCTACCGTACCGTAGGGGTCGGGAAAATGCATTTTCGTCCTCAGTGCAAGACGGGGTTTACGGCTGAAGCGGAGGAGGTATCCGTTCGAGACAGAGGCAGGGAGCGGGATGGAACATACTTTGGCTTTGATGAGCATCATATCTCAGAGGACAATATGGTAGGCGAGTACATCGAATGGCTGAGACGTCAGGATTCAGCAGTGGCTGAGCGCTTTGTTCGAGATCAGTACCGTTCAGGGGATGCAGTACGCGATGTGTGGGAAAGCGATATCCCGCCTCATCTTCACCAGTCGTATTGGATGGCGGAGAAGAGCATTGAGCAAATTGACAAACATGATGTGGAGCAGCCGCTTTTCTTATGGACCAGCTTTGTTGATCCACATCATCCGTTTAATCCGCCTCGTGCGTATGCAGAGCAGTATACTGACGTCGATATTCCGATTCCAGAAGCACAGCAAGGAGAATTCAAGCTTCGGCCGGAGCATTTGCAGCGGCAAGGGGAGCGTGGATATTGGCCAGGTGGCGGGGAGGCTCATCAACTGGATCGAGCTCATCTACAGCGAGTGATCCGCAATTACTACGCCATGATCACCTTCATGGATGAACAGATTGGGCGCATCAATGAGGCATGGAAGGCGAGAGGGCTCGATGATGAGCTCGTCATTGTCTTTACGAGCGATCATGGGGAATTGCTAGGCGATCATGGCTTAATGTATAAGGGTCCTTGGTTCTATGAGGGCTTGACTCGTATCCCGATGATCATTCGAGTTCCTGAAGGAACAGACAAAAAGGTAAGTGCGCTCATGGAGCATGTAGATATTGCACCGACGCTTCTTGATATCATCGGCGCTGCCATCCCCTATGGCATACAAGGGGTATCGCAACGGCCTGTAGTAGAAGGCTTGGAAGCCGCGGTTCGAACTTCAGCGATCACGACTTATGATGCTCATGATCGAGGCATTCAGGCCCAATGCTTGCGGACGAATCGATATAAACTCGTCTTGTTCGCCGGAGAAACCTATGGAGAACTGTATGATCTGGAAGTGGATGCGGAGGAGCGGCAGAACGTATTTTTTGATCCTGCTTATCAAGCAGCGAAGCTTCAACTGCTAGAGCTTCTTGCCGAGCGATTAATTCAGGAACAGGATCCGCTGCCAGAACGCAAAGCTTTATGGTAATGCAAGTGACTAGGATGTTATCGATAAAGGGAGGACATGCGCGTGAATGACATGGATAAGGACGAAGGGCAAGAGCAGCCGATTGTAAGCTTTCAGGTTATTACGGATATGCATATTACCGGAGACAGTCAGCATGCTCATAACCAAAATGTACGGGCTGTCCTTCAAGACATCACGACGACTGACCCGAATAGTGACGCCTTAATCATGCTTGGAGACAATACGGACAGTGGTCGAGAAGAGGAATACCGGGAATTTGAACGAATCTTCCGTGCCTATGAAGCGGTGCTGCCTGCCACATACTTTATACAAGGCAACCATGACGTGCGCTGGGGAGATTGGACCCTGCATGCAGAGCGGTTTAAGACATATACCAAGATGACGTCTCATTATTATGATGTATGGATCAAGGGCATTCATTTTATTTTCCTAGGGACGGAAAGAGGACTGAAAGACTATTCGTATCTATCCAAGTCGCAGCTGCAGTGGCTGGAAGAGAAGCTTGAGGAGGATCAGTCAGGCGACAAGCCCGTCTTTGTGTTTCACCATCAGCCGTTGAAAAATACCGTAGCTGGAGCAAATGAATCCTATCATGAAAATAATTTTTGGTATGGGGTTCGTCAGGATCGTGAACTTAAGCAGCTGCTAGCCAAGCATCCACGGGCGATTATGTTCAGCGGTCACACGCATTGGGAGCTCGGCTCCAAGGATACGATGGTAGAGACTCCATATGCAACCTTGTTCCATACGGGAGCTGCTTCTTATCTGTGGTCGGAGGAGCACGGGCATCGAAGCGGGAGCCAAGGGTACTTTGTAGAAGTATACAAGGATAAAGTGTTGGTGCGAGGCAGAGACTTCCTAAGCAGCAGCTGGCTTGCTGCAGCTCAATTTGAAGTAAGCCTCACGATGCCAAGAGAAGTGGATCAAGCGCATCAGGAACCAGACCTTACGATCAGCCATCCGTCGTTTGTACTCGACAAGGAGATGTACAAGGTCGGTGAATCGATTCAGGCCACTTACAGCGGCTCTGTATGGAAGGATTGGATCGGCATCTTTCCCGCAGGAGTGAAGCTCGGGAAATCTGTGAGCGCACTTGCCGTTCTGAGGCCCTGTGACTTCGGGCAGCCGGATGGGCATCTTCTATTCGAAGATATATGGCTTCCTTCTGGCGAATACGAAGCCATATATGTGGGGGAAGCCGAATATCGAACGGAAAATGATCATTTGGAGCTGGAGAGAGTGAAGTTTAAGATTGTTGAAGGCTAATAGGCGATCGCGAAGAGGTCCTCTTATGAGGGCTTCTTTTTTAATTGAGTTATTTTTATTTGGTAATACATGCACTGTATTTATTGTCGATGATCGGTGTATGACTCATTATTCAGTAAATATTTTAGTAAAATTATTTATTTTAACTAAAGGAAATGTGGGTGAAAGTGTACGACTATTACCGATATATGCTGGTTATGTGCCAAAAATGTTCATTATTTGGTTATTTTTTGATTATCAATACATGAACGGAACTTGATTTTAGTAAAATATATTGACTTTTTACTAAAAGTAAAAATATAATAAATGCAACATCACCCGATGCCGGCTGGCAGCGAACACCCCAGATTTAGACTCGTTGACGAGCCGCTGGCATCAGATGATGAGAAGATGGGAGATGGTTCGCAGTCTATTGCGTTCCGAAGCTATGCAGCTTTGTTATACTTGCATGTACGCAGAGTAATCTTAGGATTTGCAATCCAATCTGATTAAGGGGTGCTTGTCATGCTAGAAACGAAGAGAAGATCATGGTTTGTTGTTATCATTCTTACCATGCTGTTCCTGAGCGCATGCGGTTCAGGAGGGGCGGGCAGTTCGTCAGATGAGGGACAGTCCGGAAAGGCCACGATTCGATTTGCAACGTGGGATTCTGAGGAGAATCTGACTTTGCAGCAAGGGCTGGTGGATAAGTTCAATGAAGCTCATCCTGATATCCAGGTTAGCTTGGAGGCATACGGCAGCGAATACGATACGAAGATCGCCGCAGGCATGGGCGCCAAGGATGCGCCAGATGTCATGTACATGTGGAATTATCCAACCTACAAAGACGCTCTGGAGCCGCTTGATTCCTACCTTGAAAAAGAAGGGGCGGACTTCAAGAATAATTATTATGAGACGCTATGGAATTACAACTCGGCAGACGGCAAAGTATTGGGGCTTCCTGTCGGCTATACCACGCACGTTGTGTATTACAATAAGGACTTATTCGATAAAGCAAATGTACCTTATCCAAAGAGCGATTGGACATGGGATGACTTGCAGGCAGCAGCCAAGAAGCTGAACAATCCAGATGAGAGCATCAGCGGTTTTGCCTTCTCAGGAACCCCAGATCCCTATGATTTTGAAATGTTTTTATGGGGAAATGGAACCGCTTACGTAGATGATAGCGGCAAAACACAAGGCAGCTTGAACAGCCAAAAATCAGTTGATGTGCTCACTATGTTCCAAAACATGCTGAAGGATGGCTACGCGATTACAACAGAGGGTTCAGGTTCTACTGAAATGAAATCCGGCAAAGTGGCGATGTTTACGAATGGCGCTTGGTCAATCGGAAGCTTGAAGGAAGCAGGCATTAACTTTGGCATCGTGGAATTGCCGTCCTTCAAAGATGGAAGCGCTGTCAGCATTGTATCCTCTTCTGGTATCTCGATGTCCAAGGATTCAAAGAACAAGGATGCAGCATGGGAGTTTATCAAGTTTTGGACCAGTGAAGAAGCGAACAAGGCGCGTCTTGATTATGAGCTACCTGTTCTGAAAAGCGTTGTGGAGAGCGAGAAGCTTCAGGATGATGAGCTGAAGAAGGTATTCTATCACATGCTTGAGATGAGCGAGGGCTATACACCAGCTTCCTTCAAGGTAGAGAACTGGAGTGAAATGTCTGAGAAGCTCGCACTCGTCTTCGAACAAATCTTCAATCCTAGCACATTGATGGATCCGAAGGCTGTTCTCGATGATGCGGCAGAATAAGGAAGCCTGCAATTGAAAATAAGAAACGGGCCATTTGTTGGGTAGAGCCGCGCTAGTGTAAAGGAAGCGACGCAGCAAAGCGAATGGCTTGTAGGAAAGAGAAGGGGTGCATGCACCCCTTCTTCAATACTAAAGACACATGACAGTCATCCTTAGACTAAGAGGGGTATTAGGAGGTACGCGCTATGGAGCATGCAGTTAAGCCTCATAAACGGGTTCGAAGATGGGATAAATGGACCCCCTATTTGTTCATATCGCCATGGATTATCGGCATTCTGTTATTTACGGTTGGTCCGCTTATTTTCTCGCTGATCATGAGCTTTTTTGATTGGCCGGTAACCTCATCACCGAAGTTTATCGGGCTTGGCAACTATACGAAAATGTTCACTGAGGATCCTCAATTCTACAAATCGCTGTTGATCACGCTTAAGTTTGCGCTCTTCTACGTTCCGCTAAGCTTGGTCACCTCTCTCATTCTTGCGATGTTGATCTCGCAATCGGTTCGAGGGGTCAAGTTCTTCCGCACGATATTCTATCTGCCTGCGGTTGTATCTGGCGTAGCGGTGTCAATTATCTGGGGTTGGATCTTCAACACCAAGTACGGAATTCTTAACTATGCCTTGTTCTTGCTTGGCATTGAGGGTCCAAAATGGCTTATTGATCCGAACAGCGCCATTATCACGATCGTCATCGCCAGCGCGTGGGGCGTAGGGACGATGATGCTGATTTTCTATACGAATATTAAGAGCATTCCGCCAGATTTATACGAGTCTGCATCAATTGATGGAGCGGGTCCAATTCGCCAGTTTACTCACGTGACGCTTCCGCTCATTACGCCAACAATCTTTTTCAACCTGATTACATCCACCATATCGGCGCTCCAGCAGCTTACGCTTGTCCTTCTGCTGACCAATGGCGGTCCGTTGAAATCCACCTACTTCTACGGATTGTTCGTATACAACAATGCGTTCAAGCATCACAAGCTTGGGTATGCGAGTGCGAACGCCTGGTTTATGTTCATCATCATTCTGCTGCTTACCGCATTAATCTTCAAGTCGTCAAATGCGTGGGTGTTTTATGAGAATGAAGTGAAGAAGGAACGGAAAAAAGGAGGCAAGAAGAAATGAAATTATCCAGTTGGCATAAAATCGTTGTCTACATCTTGTTAATCGGATTCTCGATTTACTTCCTGTTTCCTTTCATCTGGATTGTGCTTACAGCGTTGAAGTCCGAGGCAGAGGTGCATCAATATCCGATCACCTTCTTCCCGAGCGAGTTTCGGTTTGAGAATTTTGTAAACGCGTGGAAGGCGCAGCCTTTTGGCCTTTACTTTATGAACTCCGTCACAATCACCGTGCTGACGACGCTTGGGCAGATTATCTCGTGTTCTCTGATCGCCTACGGCTTTGCTCGCTATGACTTTAAATTCAAGAATGGCTTGTTTATCCTGCTATTGGCTACGATGATGATTCCTTGGGACGTTACGATGATTCCGCTTTATATGCAGTTCAATTTGTTCGGCTGGATTAATACCTTGAAGCCGCTTATCGTTCCGGCGTTCTTCGGATCTGCGTATTATGTGTTCTTGCTAAGGCAGTTCCTCATGAATGTGCCGAAGGATCTTGAGCATGCGGCGAAGATTGATGGAGCCAACGACTTTCAGATCTACTCCAGAATTTTTGTGCCGATCATGAAAGCACCGCTGACGCTTATTGCTGTACTCAATATGCTGTCGGTCTGGAATGACTACTTAGGGCCGCTCATCTTCTTGCAGGATCGCATGAAGTATACACTGGCTTTGGGCCTTGCTTCCTTCAAAGGTGTGCATGAGCTGCAAATTCTGCCGATCATGGCAATCACGATTATTATGATTATTCCGCCGGTTATTGCCTTCTTGTATGCACAGAAATATATCGTTGAGGGCATTAGCGGCGCGATCAAATAACCTAACTTCTTAGTGTGGTAGTGGGGAGGAACTTACGATGAAGAGAACGTATAAACGATGGGAAAACATACAATTGTCTCATATCAATCGCAGAGAGGCTAGAGCAAGCTTCTGGCGCTATCGCTCTCAGGAGCAGGCAGAGCTTATGAATAAGCAGCAGAGCATCGGCTATCAGAGCTTGGACGGGTCATGGCAGTTCTTCTATGTCGAAGCGCCAGAGCTGTCCCCTGCTGGATTCTATGAGAAGGAATACGAGGACAACAGCTGGGATGAGATCCAAGTTCCCTCCTGCTGGCAGATGAAGGGCTACGGGAAGATGAGCTATACCGATCTGTACTACCTGTTCCCGATTCATCCTCCTTATGTGCCAACGGATAATCCGACCGGCATTTATCGGAGAACCTTTCAGCTGGAGGAGCTTCCGTCAGGCGGGAAAACCATTCTCAAGTTCAATGGCGTAGACAGTGCCTTTGATCTATGGATCAATGGCGAGCATGTTGGCTACAGCAAGGTGAGCCGTCTTCCGTCTGAATTCGATATCACGCCTTATGCTGCTCTTGGAGACAATCAGATCACGGTCCGTGTCTATCAATGGTCGGATGGGACGTATCTGGAAGATCAGGATATGTGGTGGATGAGCGGCATCTTCCGCAGCGTTGAGCTGTATCAGACGAGCAAGACGACGCTGGAGGATTGTTATGTGGTTACTACTTTTGACGACAGCTACAAGGACAGCGAGCTGAAGCTTGAGCTGAAGCTTCGCAATGAGGATGCGATAGACAAATCGATCACAGTCGCTTGCAAACTGATCGATGATCAAGGTCAGCAGATGTGCTCCTTCCATGAGACTCTACATGTCCATCGCGAGTCCGAATGCCAAGCTGAGCTTGTGGAGTGGATTCGCTCACCGAAGCACTGGACGGCAGAAACTCCGAACCTGTACCAGCTCTTGATTACTCTTTATGAAGGGGAGCAGATCATTGAAGTCGTGCCGCTTCGGATTGGCTTCCGAGAGATTGAGATTATAGATGGCTGCATCACTGTAAATGGCAAGGCCGTTCTCTTGAATGGGGTAAACCGTCACGACCATGACGCGGTTGAAGGGCGTACAGTTAGCTATGAGGGGATGCTGAAGGACATTGTGCTCATGAAGCAGCACAATATCAATGCTGTGCGTACTTCGCATTATCCGAACCAAGAAGAATTCTATGATCTGTGCGATCAGTATGGTCTCTATGTTATCGATGAGGCAGACCTCGAATGCCATGGATTCGAGCTAACGGGCAAATATGACTGGCTCGCTGACAATCAGCTCTGGGAGTCTTCCTTCGTCGACCGTGCAGAACGCATGGTTCAAAGAGATCGCAATCATCCTTCTATTATTATGTGGTCGCTTGGCAATGAATCCAGCTTCGGCAGCAACTTCCTAGCGATGTATCAGGCCTGCAAGCGTCTTGATCCTACGCGTCTTGTTCATTATGAGGGAGATCCGAAGGGGGTAGCGGGGGATGTATATTCCACCATGTATACCCGTCTTGAGGCATTGAAGGGGATCGGCCAGGATGAAGCGGGCAAGAAGCCGCATGTGCTGTGCGAATATGGTCATGCGATGGGCAACGGCCCTGGCGGGCTCAAGGAGTATCAGGAGGTGTTCCGCCAATACAAGCGTCTGCAGGGGGGCTTTATTTGGGAATGGTGTGACCACGGCATTCTGCGCACGGATGAAGCTGGCAACGAATATTACGCTTACGGCGGAGACTATGGCGATGAGCCGACGAACGGCAATTTCTGTATCGATGGCTTAGTGTATCCTGATCGCACGCCTTCGCCTGCATTAATGGAGTATAAGAAAGTCATCGAGCCTGTGAAGACAGAGGCCGTAGATCTAGCGAACGGCGTCATTTGCATTGAGAATGCTTATAACCATATCGACTTGTCGCATCTGTCCATGAAGTGGAAGGTCGTCTATGATGATCAGGTGCTCACGGAAGGCAAGGAGGAGCTCAGTGACCTTGCAGCGGGCGAAAAAAGAGAGTGGCAGCTTCACTATGCGATCGATTCGGTGCTGCCAAATACCGATTACTATTTGGTCGTCGAGTATGCATTAAAAGAAGAAGCGCCATTTGCTGAGCAGGGTGCTGTAGTGGCGAATGCGCAATTTAAGCTTCCGTATGCAGAGGAGCAAATGATGGAGCGTCTTGTCGACGGACCAATCAGCATCTCCCGCGATGCGGTATATACGACGATCAGCGCAGGAGCCTGCGAAGCCGTCTTCCATCATGTATATGGATATCTGCACAGCTATCGCAAAGGCAGCAGCACAGTAATCGAGCGCGGACCGAGAATGACGATGTGGCGGGCGCCGATTGATAATGATATGTATAAGGTTGAGGACTGGAAAAAGAAATACTTCCTGCATCTATCGAGCGAGCAGTTGAACAGCTTCGACGTCAAGCATTGCGGCAATTATGCGGAAGTGGAGATCTCTACTTACTTCAGCGCCTTGAATCAAGGCTTCGGCTTCGACGTATTGTATCGCTACAAGGTATATGCGGATGGAACGATTGGGCTTCAGATCTCCGGCAGCCCGGTTATTCATTGCAAGGAAGTTCCAGCGCTGCTGCCGCGCCTTGGCATAGAGATGCACACCTGCAAGGCGCTTGATCAGGTCGCTTGGTATGGAAGAGGCTTTGGCGAGAACTATATCGACAGCAGGGAAGCGGCGTTTATGGGTGTATATCGGGCCGCTGTTGAGGATATGCATACGCCATATGTCTATCCTCAGGAGAATGGCAATCGTACGGATGTGAAGTGGTTCAGCCTTGCTGACCAAGACGAGTCCTTGTTAATCAAGGCCAAGCACGCGGTGGAGTTCTCCGTCCACGACTATACAACCGAGGCCTTGGAGCAAGCGAAGCATCGCCATGAGATTAAGAAGGCGCCTTATCATGTGGTCCATCTGGATTATATGCAGACAGGGCTTGGCAGCAACAGCTGCGGTCAAGAGCAGCTTCCACCTTATAAGCTTGGACTGCAGCCATTTGAGATCGAGGTGGAATGGTCGCTCATTGCAGCAGGCGATGAAATCAAGGCAAGCAAGGAGCGCTTTATAGCAGAGGGGTGAGAAGATGACACAACCATGGTATCTAAATATTGCAGAGGTCCCTTTTAGCCGCTATGGCTCGTACTTTGCCTTCACTTATGATACGAAGCAGCAGCTGCTGCTAAGAGATGTGCATGGGGGCGATGAGGCGCCAAGCACACTGTTCACGATGGAACTAGTCAAGGGCGGCCAAGCGGTGCCCTACGAGCTGGAGGCTACGGAGACCAGACTTCGCATCGTGCATAAAGGTCATCCATCAGAATATGCAGAGCTGTGCATCGGTGATGAGGATATTGTGCAGGGGCGCGCACAGGAAGTGGGGCTGAGGCTGACGGCTGTCAAGACGCGTTATGACAGCTTGATGCCTCGCGGCACGAGGCAGTGGGAGTATCATGTGTACGCCAAGGAAATCAAGCTGATGATTAGTGTGCTGGACGGAGCAGCCCATGTAGAAGCGCCCTGGAGAATGGTCGGCAATGAAAGCATCACGCTCTGGCTGAACCCTGATGAGCAAACCTGCGACTTTGCCATCGAGAGCTATAAGACGGTCTGGAAGAAAAAAGAGTATGACCGCTATGAGCAGGCTTGTGAGCGAGTGGATCGCCATTATGCCGAGTGGCTTGAGCGGATGCCGAATGTGGGAGAGCAGTATGAGCCTTCTCGCCGCTTGGCTTCCTATATTACCTGGTCTTGCGTCGTTCATCCTGAAGGCCAGCTGACCGACTATGCGATGTACATGTCGAAAAACTGGATGTTCAACATATGGAGCTGGGATAATTGCTTCAATGCGCTGATGCTGAGCGGACGTGACCCGGAGCTTGCTATGGCGCAGCTGGACCTGTTCATCCATCATCAGGATCAAAGCGGCATTTATGCCGATTTTATCAATGACAAGTTCTTGTCCTTCAACTGCTGCAAGCCTCCCATTCATGCTTGGGCATTCAAGAAGATGAGGCAGCAGCATGACTGGTTCAATCAACCAGAGGTCGTGGCCCGCATGTACAATAGTCTCGTACGAGCTACGAAGTATTGGCTCTTGTATCGTCGAACGGATGACTCAAGTCTGCCTGTCTATACGCATGGCAATGATTCGGGCTGGGATAATGCCTCGATCTTCCATGAGGGAATGCCTGTGGAGGCGCCTGATCTGACGGCGCATCTGATTCGACAGCTGGATATTTTAAGCGAGATGGCGCTTGAGCTCCAGCTAGAGGTGGAGGCCGCTGCATGGAAGCAGCATGCCGATCAGCTGTATGCGCTCCTGATGGAGCGGCTGTATGTGGGTGGCCGCTTTGTCGCAAGATACCAGCCAGAGGATCGGATTATCGCGCATCAAGACAGCTTGATTCTCATGCTGCCTATCGTTATTGGCTACCGCTTGCCTCGTGAGGTGACGGATCAGCTGGTGCTTGGCCTGATGGAGCGCTTCGAAGCCGCATATGGATTATGTACAGAAAGCCATGCCAGCTCATTGTACAAGGAAAATGGATACTGGCTTGGGCCGATCTGGGCTCCTGTCACCTATTTGTTCATTGATGCGCTGCAAGTTAATGGATATAATGAATTTGCATCCAGACTAGCTTCCAAATTTATGAAGATGACACTGATTGGCGGCATGGCCGAGAATTTTGATCCGTTCAGCGGCCGTGGACTTGTCGACCCTGCATTCACGTGGACGTCCAGTGTATTTCTCATGCTGGCCGAGCAGTATGCAGCCATATCGGAGGCCAACGCATGAGAAAGTATGCCGGTGAGATTGGCCTCTTGCTCGTAGCGGTCATTTGGGGAACGGGATTCGTAGCTGGCGCTGTCTCCTTGGAGACGCTGACGCCCTATCAAGTGATGGCGATTCGATTCTTTATCGGTGCTTGCTTAATGTCTGTCATCTTTATGAAGCACTTTCGCTCGTTGACGCGCTCGGCAGTTGGAGCGGGAATCGTGCTGGGGATCTTCTTATTCTTTGCTTTTATGCTGCAGACACTGGGGCTTCAATATACAACGCCCTCCAAGAATGCCTTTCTAACCGCAGTCAACGTTGTCATTGTGCCCTTTATCGGGTATATGTTGTATCGAAGAGGCATTGACAAATTCGGCTTGATTGGTGCCGTGCTCGCGATTCTTGGTGTTGGGGTATTGTCGCTTGAGATGAGGCTGAGCCTGAATCTTGGGGATGGATTAACACTCCTGTGTGCAATATGCTTTGCCTTTCATATTTTCTTTACTTGCGAGTTTGTAAAGAAGCATCCACCCATTGGCTTGACGATCATCCAGATGATCACAGCTTTTGCGCTCTCGCTTCTGGTGGTGCTGTTTCGCGGAGAAGCGCTTCATGTTAACATAGACAGCAAAGGTCTGCTGGCGGCCGTATATCTGGGTGTCTTCAGCACTACGCTCGCATTCTTGCTACAGACGATCGCCCAGAAGTACACATCGGAGACAAAGGCAGCCATTATTTTGTCTACGGAGGCTTTATTTGGCACCTTGTTCTCCATTTTAATTCTTAACGAGGTGCTTACCGCGAGGATGATCATGGGGAGCATCTTGATTCTAGCCGCGATCATTACAGCGGAGACGAAGTTAAGCTTTTTACAAAACAAAACGAGTAGGCGGTATTATGGCGACCATTAAAGACATTGCTGATATAGCCAACGTGTCCATTGCAACCGTGTCTCGAGTGCTTAACTATGACGAGACATTGAACGTGACGGACGAGACGAGGCAGCGTGTATTCGAGGCAGCAGAGCAGCTGTCCTATCAGGTGTCCAATAAAAAAAGAAGAAAAAAGAAATTCAAGATCGGGTTGTGTTACTCCTATTCGCTTGAAGAGGAACTTAATGATACGTATTATCTCTCGATTCGTGTCGCCCTAGAGAAGAAGCTGGAGGCTGAAGGGCTTAAGGTATACCGCATTCGCAGCGGCGATCAGCCCGAGCAGCTCCGCTCGATTGACGGCATCATTTGTCTCGGCTTCTTCCTGCGGGAGGATATTGAGCGCATCGCCAGCTATCAGAAGCCAGTCGTGTTTATCGACTCTTCACCGGATGAGGATTTGTTCGATTCGGTCGTGATTGATTTTCACAAGGCGACGAAGAAGGCGCTCGATTATCTTATGGAGCTTGGCCATACGAAGATTGGGTTTATTGGCGGCGTGGATACCGATAAGTACGGCAATCATTATTATGACCTGCGCCAAGAGGTCTTCGAGGGCTATCTGAAGGAGAAGGGCTTGTATAGCGAGGGCTATATTAAGATTGGCGGTTATAATCCCAAGGATGGCTATTTGCTGCTCAAGCAGCTGCTTGAGCTGGAGGAGAAGCCGACAGCCGTATTTGTAGCTAACGACACGATTGCCGTAGGGTTGTACAAGGCCTGTTCGGAGCTTGGCTACCGCATACCTGAGGATATCAGCATTATCGGCTTCAACGATATTTCCGCGGCTCAGTTTATGGTGCCGCCGCTGACGACGATTCGATTGAATACGGAGTTCATGGGGGAGACTGCGGTGTCGCTGCTGCAGGAGCGCTTGATGAGCGAAAGGGAGCTTAGCTTGAAAGTGACGATTCCGACGCAGTTGATTATTCGCGAGAGTGCAGTGGCTATTCATTAATCATGAATAATGGGAAGGATAGAGGACGTTATTTCGTTCTCTATCTTTTTTATATGATGGATTGTCAAGCTAAGTGCGACAGTTCATCACGTAATAAATGTTTGAAAAGGATATCAGTCAACCACAAGCCTATTGCTGCCATAATAACTGCATATACAATCCCTTCAGCGTGATTCATAAGAGATGAAAATCCTCCTGGATCATCAAAACTGAGCCAAAAGATAACAATCCCTGCAAATATTAAATGTATAATCCCCCCTATAACCAAACCGAGTATATTTCCTTTTATTTTCGCATTGACCAATTCTGCTACGATAGAGCACGGCACTCCAACTATTAAATAACCAGCACAAAAAATTGTGAAATATACAATAAAGGAAGAATGACCATCAATCAATACAAATAAATAAGATAAAATTACAGATGTAAATACAGCAGACATAAACTTTCTCACAATCATTCCCTTCATAAGATCCCCGCTCCTCAATAAAAAATAAGCTTCTCGGAATTCACTTACCGTTGTAGACTCTGGGATTTCTTATGGGTTATTTTCTTGTTTCACTTCCAAATTCAGGAGGGACAAGATGAAAAATCAGAATCGGAACGTTTTGAGATTGGGTATCAGAAAAGGGCGGAGTAGATTGGACGGGAGGATTAGCGCTTTCAATATAAAAACCGCTAAGCAATTTTCGGAACTGCCGCTCAGCGCTCCATCTCTTCTTTCCATTATACAGCACAATCGGCACGATGGGCAGCAGACGAAACGTTTTTCGATTGGCATTGATATGGAGGGAGCGGCGATGAAAAAAAGGAATGTCCTTTAACAAGTAACAAAGTTGAATCGCTAATTGTGTCACTCTAGCAGCAGTCAGTTATGGTGGGTTCATTCTAACCCTATGCAGGGTATCAATGGTACACAGGCGGGAGCTGCTGATGGTCCTCTTCATAATACTTGCTGATATGAAGCTCGCGGTTATCATTAATCGTCGCGAGAAAAATATCGGAAAGAGGGATGTTATGCGGCTCGATCATCTCTAGGACTTCAAGCTCCTTAATTTGAAGCGCCGCCAATACATTGGCATCCAAGCGCCCCTCACGAACGATCGGGTAAGCAACAGAACTTTTACTTGTAGCTCCTGCTTTCTCCATAATGCTCAGTTTGCCGTTCGCCTCAAGGATGGCGAGATCTACCTGCTCAACATCAAAGATTTGCTCCTCTCTTAGCATTTGCAAGATATTATCCATTGAATATTTTACTTTGTTTAATTGGCGATAAATGAGCTTTCCTTTGTATATGACAATGAGCGGCTCGAAGGTAACCAGCTTTCCAAACCAAGGCCATTTAATAACTCCAATGGAGAAGCATTTTTGGAGAAAACCTATGGCAAGTATAGCGAAGGCGGTAGGAAAGTGCTTAATATCGGGGTCAGCAATATCTGCTCCTACTACAGAACCCAATGCCAGAATGATGAGAAAATCAAACACAGGCATTTCACCAATTGCTCTTCTGCCCATAAATAGATTAACAAACAGAACGAGCGGGAAAATCGTAATAATTCGCAATAGAATCATCATGTAATCCTGAATTTCAGATATGGCGGTAACCTCCTTCGAAAAGGCATATGAAGTCATGCAGGCGATTGTTTACATAGCATAACCCAATTGTTCCCTGATCATGAATGATTGGGCAGCATGGTTGCGATCAAGTGCGGAATACCGTTCCCTTAACATTGGCAGACTTTGAGGCAATACCATTAATTTTTATAACAAAAAATGGAAGAAGGCATGAGATGGTTTTTTCTAGACAAACGTAAAGAAGCCGAACATAGGTACATCGGTGGATTGACACTCCATAAGATTCACAGAAAAGTTGCTTTAATGAGGTGAGAATCTATGCTAAATTTAGGAGGTGAATTGTTTCACGATGCAGGATATCATCTTTAGGCGGATTTACATATGAAACCAAAAAAAGTGTACACTCGAATAACGACGACGTTAATTCTAATGGCGGCTCTTTTATTTGGCGGGAGCTCCTATTATTACGTGGATTGGGTATCGAATTCGTTGGAGCAAGAAGCGGTGCGCACGATCTCTGAAACAACGATTCAAGCCAGTTATTCGATTCGAAATATGATTACAGGGCAAATTCGTGTATTGGACGGAATTGCGGATACATTATCGAAAGCCAACTATCAGGATATGGGGGAGATTCGGCAGTACTTAAGCCACTTTGATGAGAAATACAATTTTAACCGCATTAGTATCTGCACTCCAGAAGGCATAGCCTATGCATCCGATGGTCAAACGCTCAATGTGTCTAAGGAACCCGGATTTCAAAAAGCACTTCAAGGCATCAGCAATATTTCCCCCCCATTTCTAGATCAGATTTCACATCGAGAGATTATTACGTTTAACAGTCCGCTTGTGATTGATGGCGAGGTCAGAGCGACCTTAAGCGCGAGCAGGTACTCCCAGGATTTATATGAAGCATTAGGGACTTCTTTTTTTAATGGCTATGGCTATTCTCTTATTATCGATCGCAAAGGCACGGTCATCCTTGCCTCACAGCATCCAGACAGCAATCATTCCATCCATAATTGGTTTGAATATCTGAGTCGAGATGAGCGCAATAAAAAAACATTAAAGCCGTTCAGTGAACAATTGATGAGAGGTTCAAGCGGAGTAGGCAGCTTTGTGCTGGATGGCGATAAAAAGTTCATCGGCTATTCCAAGATGCAGGGAATCAATGATTGGTACGTGGTATCCGTTGTATCCAAAAATGTCGTCATGAACAGAGCAGACGTGATCATTGGCTCGACGTACCTCTTGTGTCTGATCGTGTTCACCGCATTGATGGCCATCTTTGCCGTGATCTCCCGCAGCAAAAAAAGACATCAGCAGGAGATGGAGAGCATCGCCTTTTTGGATGGGCTTACTAAGCTTCCTAGCGGCTATAAGTTCCATCTAGATGCCTGTCATCTGCTTAAAAAGCATGCAGGCTCAGACACGCAAATGGCGGTCGTTCAATTCAATATTGATCGTTTTAAATATATTAATGAAATCTATGGCTACCAAGAGGGCAATCAGATTTTGCAGCATATTGGGAAGACGCTGCAAGATCAGGTGTGTGCTAGGGATCGCATTGGCCGATTGCATGGGGACCGATTCATTCTGCTTACGTCGTACAAGACCAAGGCCGAGCTGTGGTCGCGCATGAATGAGCTTAATCAGCATCTAAGCGAATACACCTCGCAAGTGACAGAGGATCTTCATTTGGTCATTCATTGCGGCATCTATATCGTGATCGATAAAAAAATGGACATATACACCATGATGGACCGAGCGGGAATGGCAGCTAAGTCTGTCAAAGGCAGCTATGGAAGCATCTGCGCCTTTTTTAGTGATGAGATGCTAGAGCGGGTGGTGGAAGAGCAGAATATTGAGCGGCGCATGCATGACGCCTTAGCAAATGGAGAGTTCGAAGTATATCTTCAGTCCAAATATGACCTGAATGATCGGAGCATGCAGTGCGCAGAGGCGCTCATTCGTTGGAACCATCCTGAGAAAGGGTTGATTCCACCTAACGCTTTTATTCCCGTATTTGAGAAAAACGGCTTTATCGTGCAAGTGGACTTAATGGTATTTGAATTTGTGTGCAGCTTGATTAAAAGGTGGATGGATCAAGGCATAAAGCCTATTCCGATCTCGGTCAATTTTTCGAGAGTGCATCTGTTTCGATCCGACTTTTTGCTTAATCTCTCTTCGATTATAAAAAAGTACAGCATTCCTCCAGCCCTCATTGAGATTGAACTAACAGAATCGATCGTATACGAGAATATCGATTATTTGCGGGATGTGCTGCTTAAGCTCAAATGCTTAGGATTCACGCTATCCATTGATGATTTTGGGACGGGATACTCCTCCCTTAGCCTGCTGCAATCCATCCCGGCGGATGTGATTAAGCTCGATCGCGGCTTTTTCCTGAACGAGGCCAACGACGAACGTGGGAGAATCGTGATTGCCAACATGATTAAGCTTGCACATGATCTGAAGATGAGAGTCGTGGCGGAAGGAGTCGAGACCGAGGCGCAGGTTCAATTTTTGCAGAGCATGAACTGCAATTTAGCCCAAGGCTATTATTTTGCTAAGCCTATGCCTGTGGCTCAGTTTGAGTCAAGTTTGTTTGGGGAAACGAGAGTATTCGAGCAGGGAGGACGTCTTGACTGAATCCTTGAATTAGGGGCCTTTTATGATGAAAGGCTCCTTTTTGTTCTTGGCTTCTTGAATCATGGGATATGACCAAAAGGAAAATGGGCAGAGCAATGGGAGAAGACGGGAGATAGCCGTTAAGATGCTTCTAAACATTTATAAGCAATAATGAACCCGAACGGAAAAGAGCATGCATTTTATAAGAAAAGCACAAAAACTCTTGCACACTAATAATGATAATGATTATCATTATTATATATTTTAATGAAAGCGGGTCTTAAGTGATGAACAAGCAGGGAGAAATGACTATCAATCAAGGCTTCATCCCCCGTATTACATGCTGCAAGAACGCTGACATGGTGCAGGAGGCTCCAGTTGGAGATGCTTTCTCGCCAGATAGGGATATAACGGTCAGGCTATGGAGCACGGCAATGATCAAGCTTAGGGCAGGCGAACAGTGTGAAGGACAATTGAATACAAGCTATGCTGTGGCTGTCCTTCTCTATGGGGCTGGAACCTTGCTGCGCGATCAGATGGCTGCTCGTCTCAAGCAGGATCAAGTGTATGTAGCGAAGCCTGGGAGCACCTTGCAGCTAATTGCTGACGAAGGAGAAGAATTAGCCGTTGCCGTACTGAGGTGGAGCTTTTATCATGAGCCTTTTCATGCATCAAGGCAGCTGCAGGAAGTCGAAGACGCTGACTGGCTGCCGGGTCAGATTGAGCTTGAGCCATCAGGGGCTATTGCTGAACGATGCCGCAATATCATTGAACATCATCGTGACATCGATCCGCTGCTTCGCTGGCACGCGCAGGTGGAGATGCAAGAGCTGCTGCTAGGTGTCGCGCAGGCCATTAGACAGCTAGAAAAGCCTGTCTCTACAGGATCTTTGGAGCATGCGAGGACCTACATTGAACAGCATTTCCATGAGGAGCTAACGACAGATCACCTGGCTCGAATTGCGGAGCTAAGTCCGAAATATTTTGTGGATTCCTTTAAAAAAGAATATGGCTTGAGTGCCATTACGTATATAACGGAGCTTCGGATGGCAAGGGCGAAGCAATTGATGCTGCGCTCGGACAAGCTGCTTCGAGATATCGCCCACGAGGTGGGCTACGAGGATGAATTTTATTTCAGCCGCAAATTCAAGAAGATGCATGGTTCTTCGCCATCCCAATTTATGAGGAGAAGACGATGCCGCAAGATCGCGATTTATGGTTGCCATAGCATCATTGGCTATGTTCTTCCGCTGCATATTATCCCTTTTGCGGCTCCCATGCACCCGAAGTGGACCGGATATTATATGGAACGAATCGGTGTAGATATTCCGTACCATTTGCACGTGTACCATGGCACCGATTATCAGCCGGATAACATCGAGCAGCTTATCAGGATTCGTCCGGATGTCATAGTGTGCAGATCGACGCTAAAACGCACAGTAAAGGAGCGGCTTGGGGCGCTGGCACAAGTTATAGAGCTGCCGGAGTTCAAGAACAACAGCTGGAGATGCGGTCTAATGGCGTTGGCAGAGACACTGGGCGAGACAGCGGAAGCAGAACGTTGGCTCCAAGCCTACGACAGAAAAGTGAAGAAGTGTCGAAGCTCGCTCTCCTCGTGTAGGCAAGGGGCAACAATTGTATGCTTGCGAATGCATAAGCGAGAGTTGTTTCTATACACGAACCAGGGCATTGAAGATGTGGTTTATGGAGATCTAGGCATGGTGAAGCCGGATGCCCTTCGTTCCTATGACGTAGAACAACCGATTACCCTGCAGCAGCTTGAAAAGTTAGATTGTGATCTCGCGCTGTTGCTTGTACGCCAGGAAACAGAAACGTTGGAGCATTGGAGCAGATTACAGAGGTCTAGTGAGTGGCTCTCCTTGGATTTGGTGCGGAAGGAACGCGTGCTGCAGGTCTCTTCTAGCCCATGGCGAGAGTATTCTCCGGAGGCGATGCTAAGAATGCTGGAGCAGGCCACCGCGCTGCTGTCTGGAAAATGTCCATGCTGAATCTGGATAATATCCATGGAAAAAAGGCAAGGTCTCCCTATAATTAATAATGAGAATCATTATCAATATTAATTATTAATTGGGGTTATTTTTGAAGGGAGATACAGAAGAGGTATGAAAAAGTGTGGCATGCTGTTGAGCCTTGTTATGGCTCTATCCATCGTATTAACGGCTTGCGGAGGTAACGCGGCTAAAGAATCTAAGGCAAGCGAGAACACCGCTTCGGAAACGGTCAATCCGGCGGAATCCAAGAACACCGCTTCACAGGATGCTGCTCAAGATAAGCGAGTAGTGAAATATCTTGATCAAGAATATGATCTTCCAGCCAACACAGAACGAATTGTGATTACAGGTGCGCTTGAAGCGATGGAGGATGCTGTATTGCTTGATGTTCATCCGATTGGCGCAAGCTCTGTCGGCGGGAAGTTCCCAGAAATATTCGCATCCATCACGGACAAGGCAGAATCTGTTGGCGAGAAAACAGAGCCTAATTTTGAAAAAATATTGGCGCTTAAACCAGATGTTATCCTTGCCTCCAGCAAGTCTGAGCCAGCAGTAATCGAGCAATTGAACAAAATTGCACCGGCCATTCCTTACTCCCATGTCTCCACGAACTGGGAAGAGAATGTGACGCTGCTTGGCGAGCTGAGCGGCAAGCAAGATCAAGCGGCGAAGGTGATTGCAGACTACAAGGCTGATCTGGAATCAGCAAAGAGCAACCTTAGCGATAAGCTAAAAGACAAAGAAGTTGCGATGATTCGTGTTCGTTCTGGCGAGCTTATGGTGTATTCCCCAACCGTATTCTTTAATCCATTCTTATATGAAGATCTAGGTCTTGCTGTGCCAGCGGAAGTGCATGCGGCGAAGAAGCAAGAGAAGATCTCTGTCGAGAAGCTTGCCGAGATGAACCCTGATTACTTGCTCGTGCAATTCTCGCCAGATGAGAACAAGGACAATCCGAATGCATTAGAAGATTTCAAAAACAATCCCATTGTCAGCAAACTTGATGCTGTGAAGAACGGACATTTGTATGTCAATCTTGTTGACCCTCTTGCACAAGGCGGTACAGCATACAGCAAAGTTGCTTACCTCAAGGCATTCGTTAGCGAACTCAGCAAATAATTACAGACAAGGTGTGCTGCTACATGCGCATAAAAGCTTCGTTGCCGGCTGTCATCCTCGGGGTGGCGCCGGCAGCTGTTGTATTGATCATATTATTGTCGGTGCTATATGGAGCGAAAAATATCGAGGCTTCAACGATTTGGAATGCGGTATTTCACTTTGACCCTGAGAATGTGGACCATCAGATTATCCGCTATTCACGCTTGCCTCGTGTCATAGGAGCTTTATTGATTGGAACCTTCCTTGCCATCTCAGGCGCTCTCATGCAGGGAATGACAAGAAACTACCTGGCTTCCCCATCCATTATGGGGGTATCGGATGGATCTGTGTTTGCAGTTACGATGGCGATGGTATTCCTGCCAAACCAACATTCGGTCAGCATGATTGTGCTCTCCTTAATTGGCTCGGCTGTGGGTGCTGGCATTGTATTTGGCCTTGCCAGCGTGATACCAAAGGGCATGTCGCCAGTGAAGCTTGCGATCTTGGGCACAATAGTAGGCTTATTCCTTAATGGCGTTGCTGACGCCATCGCGACTTACTATCAGGTGTCCCAAAGCATCAGCTTCTGGTATAACGCAAGGCTGCATCAGCTGGATCCTGAGATGATCAAGCTGTCCATTCCATTTGCGATTGTGGGAATTGGGCTGGCTATTGCGCTGTCCAGACAGATTACGATCCTCTCGCTTGGTGATGAGCTCTCTGCGGGACTTGGTCAACGAACTCGCCTGATCAAAGGCCTGACGATGCTCTCGGTCATCATCTTAACCGGGATATCTGTAGCCTTGGCAGGCAAAATAGCCTTTATCGGACTGATTATTCCTCATATTACGAGATTCCTTGTTGGTTCGGATTATCGCAATATCGTGATTGTCTCTGGCGTATTGGGCGGATTATTTCTGGCCTTGTGCGATGTGCTGTCTCGCTTTGTGAATTACCCGTTCGAGACGCCAATTGGTGTGGTAACGGCGTTGTTCGGGGTTCCGTTCTTCCTCTACCTTATTCGAGTGAAGGGAGGTGGGCAACGTGGATAAGCGGCATCCTGCGCTGCGCATGTGGACGGTTCTGTTCACCTGCTTTGCGATTATTGCGGCAGCTATTTATCTTAGCATTACAAGCGGCTCCTTCTCCATCTCGATTGCAGATATTGTGAAGACACTGCTTCGCATCATTCGCGTGCCAGAGTATGATCTTGTTATTTTTGAATTTCGTTTGCCGCGAATTGTGCTTGGCATGCTGGTCGGGTTTGCCCTTGGCATCGCAGGCGCGGTTATTCAAGGGATTACGCGCAATGGCTTGGCTGATCCCGGCATTCTAGGCATTAACGCAGGCGCGGGGATGGCCGTCGTCTTGTTTATGTTCTTGTTCCGCGGCGAGATGGATATCACCGGAACCTTGTCCATCATGATGATGCCGATGTTCGCGTTAGTCGGAGGACTTGCTGCGAGTGCGCTTATTATGCTGTTTGCAAGGCAGAATGGAGAGCTTGATCCTCAGCGTCTCATTCTCGTTGGTATTGCCATGACGACAGGCTTTGGTGCGGTTACAATGTTCTTATCGCTTAAGATGAATCCGCAGGATTATGAGATGGCTGTCGTATGGCTTGCGGGAAGCATATACAGTGCCAACTGGAAGTTCGTGCTTACCGTATTGCCGTGGGTGATCGTGCTTCCGCCTATAATCTGGACCAGGTACCGCGCGCTTGATGTCCTTCAGCTGGAGGAAGTTAGCGTGAAGGGGCTTGGCCTGCCTGTGCAGCGCGAGCGTTTGATCCTGCTTCTATGCAGTGTTGGACTTGTGGCAGCGAGTGTATCCGTTGCAGGAAGCATCGGGTTTGTCGGCTTGATTGCACCGCATATGGCGAGACGGCTCGTAAGCCATTCTCACCGTTACATCTTGCCTGTCAGCGGGGTTGTGGGCATGGCGATGGTCGTGGTCGGTGACTGGATCGGCAAGACGATATTCGCACCTGCCCAGTTGGCTGTCGGAATCGTTATATCTGTTATAGGCGTGCCATACTTTGTCTATTTGCTCATTACAGCGGATAAAAAATAACAGGAAGGACAATAAGATGAATCGTTATCACACTGTGATTGTGTATGAGAGAAGGCTGAGCGTGTATCTTCCTCCTTCCTATGAACAAGGGATAGACCGCTATCCGGTAGCTTACGTTCAGGATGGCGGGGAGCTGTTCCATGATTGTGCCAATTATTTGGATTTGCTGTTCCGGGAAAAAAAGCTGCCTGAGCTTATTCTGATCGGAATCGAACCCCATAATCGCAACGCTGAGTACACACCGTGGGCTGCAGATCCAACCATGAAGGGCTTCCCGAGCTTTGGCGGAAGCGGGCGGGCTTACGTGGATGAAGTGGCAGATACGATCAAGCCCTTTATTGACAGCGAATACCGTACTTTGTCTGGCAAAGAGCAAACCGCGATCCTGGGCGGCTCCTTTGGCGGCTTGATATCCATGTTTGCAGGTTATTGGAGGCCCGACACATTTGGCTTGATCGGCATGCTGTCCACCTCATGCTGGTTCCAAGGCGTCTTGGATTATGTCGACAAAGAAGAGGCGCCTTCAAGCAATCTGCGAATCTACATGAGCGTGGGGAGTGCTGAAGGCATCTATAAGACAAGCATTCAACAGCATATGGTCCCGAACAATGTGGCGGTTCAGCGGCTATGGCGGGAGAAGGGATTTCCCGAAGAGCGGCTTCGCTTTGACATTGACGCCGGGGGCACGCATGATGCCTTTTTTATGACGAGGCGCTTTATCGATGCGCTTCAATGGCTGTTCGGCCAAGCGGCTATAGAGGCAGACGGTCATGTACAAAGTCCAACTGCTTCGCGTTATTCTCAGCCTGGCACGGACAGCTTCACCGTCATATCGAAGCATACAGGAAGGGAATATAAGATCTTCGTGTATGTGCCTGCAAAGCCCGCGCCGCAAGAAGGGTATCCGATTCTATACGCTCTTGACGGCAATGCGTACTTTGGCTCGCTGGCTGAGGCGATGCGCATGCAATCCAGGCATCCGCTCGGCCTAGATCCGGGCATGATCGTGGGCATTGGTTATGATTCCGATGAGCCCTTCGTAGCGGCTCGCCGGTTCTATGACTTTACAACGCAAGCAGCTGAGGATTCCAAGCGTCCGGATGGTTCACCTTGGCCAGAGACGGGCGGAGCAGAACCATTTCTAACGTTCATCGTAGAAGAACTTCAGCCGTTAATAGAGGCGCGCTACTCTGTTGATGCCAAGCGCAGAGGACTCTTTGGCCATTCCTTAGGAGGGCTGTTCACGTTGTTTGCGCTCAGACAGCAGCCTGCTGCCTTCTTGACATACGTGGCGGGAAGTCCTTCGATATGGTGGAATGGACAAGCCATGCTGACATGCTATCAGGACTGGCTGCCTGTGCTTCAAGATGGAGCGATAAAGGCAAGACTTCTGTTGTCCATTGGCTCAGAGGAGAAGCCGTCTATGATTGAGGATGCAAAGCATCTCAATGAGATGGTGCAGTCCTATACCGCAAAGGGCATCGAGTCCACCTTCGACTTGATTGAGGGAGAGGGGCATGTCTCCGTCATTCACCCGATGATAAGCCGAATGTTTCGGTTGTTATTTGGCAAAAATAACGGATGAGTGAATACGATTGCACAGGAAAATGCCGAAGGGCTGAATCACAAGAAACGAGAAGAGGCATTGCGCTGATTGACTCTTCGGCATGGTTTCCTGTCCGTGTAAACATTGGAAAATGTCAGGTGCAAAATTGAGCCTATAAAAGTTGCAAAGCAAATTCAATTATGATATGATAAAAGCAATAAGAATATAAAATGATCCCTAGAAAAGTCACATATTGTAGAGGGTTATTATTTTATGTGAAATAGCCTTGTGCAATATGTGATTTTTATTTTTCACGGAATATAGAGGTCATGTAATTAATATTATTGGAGGTAACACTCAATGGAAACAGGAACAGTAAAATGGTTTAACGCAGAAAAAGGTTTTGGATTTATCGAAGTTGAAGGCGGCAACGATGTATTCGTACACTTCAGCGCAATCGTAGGCGACGGCTACAAGTCTTTGGACGAAGGCCAACGCGTAGAATTCAACGTGGTACAAGGCAACCGCGGACCACAAGCTGAAAACGTAGTTAAGCTGTAAGTTAGTCATCTATGCTCCAAACTTCAAGTTTGGAGCATTTTTACTTTATAATCCGAATAGAATGAATGGATGCCGTTTTAGGCAGCAGCCAGCCTTCTATTTAGAGATATAACCAGCCTCTGGCCGGGGCCATTCATCATGAATTGGCTTTGCAAGGGGTTTTCTCATGTTTGTAGGTGCAGTCACCATACTATAAGAGAAAGAGGGATGCTACATGTACCATTCACGTAAGAGACCAATGGATGAGATTGCTGAGGAGATGACGGCGATATGGTCTTGCTCGAGCGATTCGTGCAATGGATGGATGAGGGATAATTTCTCTTTTGATAAAGATCCAGCCTGTCCGCATTGCCAATCTCCTATGGTGAAAGGTGAGAAGATGCTTCCGGTGGTTCCGAATACCGGGATCGTGAGCAACAAAGAGGACTAGGATTAACCTCCTTTTCTTATAACTCAATATGCAAGACCATGAGAGATACATCATCGTTTATTCATCATCAAGTTAGCCGACCGCATGAGGTCGGCTTTTTGTTTTGCGGGCGTAGTCTCCATTTTTTTTGCATTTTCTGCGAACCACAACAAAAAAGCGCTTGTTTGTGAGCAAAACGTATTGCAAGTTTTCGTTACATGATTCACAATGTAGAGCATATGTGCCTGATTATATAAAAAAGGGATGGAGAATGTCATCGTCATGGAACGAAATTGGATGTACTACGCGGGGCTGGTCATCGTTGCCGCGATTTGGGGAACCAACTTTGCTGTCTCGAAGCAGGCGATGGAGACGTTTGATCCGATCTTGTTTACCTTCCTGCGCTTTGGACTTACCATACCGTTCTTTTTTATGCTGCTTAAGCTTAAGGAAGGCAGCGTAGGTGTGTCGCTCAAGGATGCTCTCAAGCTGGCATTGATCGGCTTGGTAGGGGTAACGGGACTGGAGATTGCGACCATGTACTCGATCAAATGGACCACAATTGCGAATGCCTCTTTGCTGAATGTGGCCCCTTGGCCTGTGTTTACCGCGATATTCGGCACCTTTCTGATGGGGGAGCGAATCACGTCGAGGCTTGTGGTGGGGGGCTTAGTCGCCATGATTGGCGTCGGCTTCGTTATTTTGGGTGGCGACCAGGGATTTGATCTATCCTCTAGCCATATGCTCGGCAATCTGCTTGCTCTAGGCATAAGCATCGTCGGAGCGTTGTTCAATCTGGCCTGCTTGCCCCTTATTAAGCGATACTCTGCGCTAAGAGTCAGCGCGTGGTACATTATGTTTGGGTCGCTGTTTATGGCTCCGTTAACATTTCGTTCATGGGATCAGGTGGACTGGGGAGCCTTGTCGGCTGGCAGCTACATAGCGGTTATCTACAATGTGTTCTTCTGTACCATATTTGCGTTTGTGGTCTGGAATGCCAGCATGCATAAGGTAGGCGCGGCGCATTCAAGCTTCTTCCGATATGTTACGCCAGCAGCTGCTATGATAGCAGGATACTTTTTCTTTGGCGAGACGGTCTCGATTTGGCAGGGGGTTGGCTCAATCTTTATGGCTGCGGGCCTGATCTGGATTACGCTGGATCATAAAAAAGATGCACCCGTTGACACTGCTGCATGAAGGGAAGCTTAGATCACAGGGCATCTACAGGAGAACGATAGTGATTCTGCGATCCACCGTTTATGTTCGATTCAAGATAACGTAGAAGAAGGAATGGGCGGGCCCATTCCTTCTTTTTTATTGCATGCCTCATGATCAGATACAACATGATGGAACGTTTAGCATGCTTAGACATGCATATTGACTAAAAACGGCGTTACTCGTACAAATGAATGGGAAGGGATTGCAGAGCGAACATCATGGAACTGTCCGTTCGCTGCAGTGGAATGGAGCGGTTTCTGTAATAATGGGGAAACCGATCCAGAATGGCTTCCAGCATAATTTTGGATTCAAGCCGTGCCAGCTGCGCACCCAAGCAGTAATGAATGCCGCTTCCTAAGCCAAGATGAGGATTCGGGCTGCGGAACATATCGAAGCGCTCCGGATGGTCAAACACAGTCTCGTCATGGTTCGCTGAACCAATCCATAGTCTGACGAATTGGCCGGCTTGAAGGACGTGTCCGGCGAGCTCTGTATCCTGCTTTACCTGCCGGAACATATGCTGGACCGGTGAACAGTAACGGAACACCTCCTCCAAGGTTCCAGGTATAAGCGAGCGGTCAGCCAAGAGCTGCTCTCTTACCTCTGGCAGGCTGTCTACACACAGTAGGGCAGAAGTGATAAGGTTGGTTGTCGTTTCATTGCCTGCAACCAATAGAAGAATGCAGAAGCCGATCAATTCAATCTCGCTCAAGGATTCTCCTTCCACCTTGGCCTGCACAAGATTGGAGATCAAGTCATCCTTTGGCGAGCTTCTTCTCTCTTCAATAATGACGTTGAAGTAAGCCGTCATCTCCTCCTGACATTGCAGGTAAGCTTCATAGTCGCTGCCGACAAGCGCATCAGACCATTGCTTGAATTGCGCACGATCCTCAACAGACACACCCAGCATTTCTGCTATAACGGTAATGGGAAGCGGGCTCGCAAGAGAAGCGAGCACATCAATGCTGCGCTCCTTCTCTGCTTGGTCCAAGAGAGAATGGGTAATCGACGTAATCTTTGGAGCCATGCTCTCAATGACACGAGGAGTAAAGGCTTGGGAAACCAGCATCCTCAGCTGCCTATGCTTGGGAGGGTCCTGCCGAAGCACACTGGAGTCGATCGGTTCCTTTGCGTCCTCTGTGCCTTGCGAGGAAAAGACTGCATAGTTGGTGAACGCTTCTTTGACCTCTTGATAACGATACAATTCCCACATTTGTCCCTCCTCCTGAAGATGAACAGGGGAGGTGCTGCGCATTTCTTTGAATTGACTTAAAGGCAATAGCTCCGATTGATTCCATTCCATCGAGATCCCTCGCTTTCAAATAATAATGCTGCACAATTAGAACTGACTAGTCAGTACAAATCAAAGGCAAAAGAGTAGGCTTGCTACTCCAGATTGGTTAACAAGCCTTGGGTGATGAGCGTAAATAGCGAGTGTTCAAGCTCTTCTCTTGTCATCTGCTCTTGATGACTCAAATAATAGTTGCAGGCGCTTTGCAGCATTCCGATAATGCCTGAGGCCGCGATCATCGGCTGGACGTCCACGATATAGCCGTTGCGCTTGCCTTCTTCCAGCAGCTCTCCAATGAAACTGAGATACTCTAATTTTAATGCCTTAATCTCATCAAGGACTTCAGGTTCAATGCCATTGGACAGTTCGTTAAAAATAATATGAGCCACATTCCTCGACTCCAAGATGACATCTAAGTTGTGGCGAATAATGCGCCGTATCTGTTCCTCAATAGAAATCGAAATATTGTCTAGGTCTTGGCAGGTATGATTGATAATGTCCTGCAGCGCCTGCTTCACAATCGTTTTGAACAGCTGTGCCTTGCCAGGAAAGTTATAATACAATGTTCCCTTGGCGACTTGCGCTCTCATGGCGATCTCATCCATACTTGCCCGATGATAGCCGTGCTCGGAGAATACCTCCATAGCGGCGTGAATGATCTTGTCTTTGCTCAACGATCTGCTTGCTCCTTTGCCTTGCATGTACTCGAACTGACTAGTCGGTATAAAAATGGTACCATAGGCAAAAATCAGTTGTCAAACCACACAGCAGCTTATATTTGATTTATCATTTCTTATTATAAAGGTACAGATTGACGCACAATTGGTTCTTGTCAAATCATCAAATGAGTATTAATATTAGGTTCACCAATAGTTATAACCCTTTTATTTCCTCCATGATTTTTACCAACTCCCGTTAGGTATATTCATCCCACCCATGATTCTCTTGCAAGCTTCAATCTAACTTGGCCAAGTCGACTGATAACCGCATGAATTGACAGCGTTTTCACCCAACACCCAAACTCAAACATAAATCTCCCACTGCTTTCTAGCTTGCTAACTGGACAAGCTTCCTGGATCAAACAAAAACAGCCTCGATTGGATCATCCATGAAAATCAATTTTGCATGTGGCCGTACGATAACGATGAACATCTTGGTTCCAAACTCTGCTGTTACTCCTGTTCTAAGGGCTTCTCTGCTTCTTGCTTTCACATATCTGCTCATTGAAGCCATGATATTTTGACGAGGAGGTGAAGGCGCGAACACGTCTTGCAGTTATCTTGAAATGAAGACAAAGGAGGAACGTTGATGAGAACAGCTCGATCTGTTGTCAAAATGATGCATCATCAGAAAAAATGGATGTCGCTCTTATTGACTATTGTATTATGTGTAGGTTTGGTGCCTGCGATGGCCATAGCAGCAGATCGCGGGGAATGGGCCCCTTACGTTACCTATGCCACGAATGATACCGCTACTTATGGCGGCAAGACCTATCAGGCTATTCAAGGGCATACGTCTATTCCGGGATGGGAGCCTTCTAATGTACCGGCATTGTGGAGAATTACGCAGGGCACTCCAGATACCGAAGCGCCAACGGCACCATCCAATTTACGCTCCACGGCTGTCACTTCCACGAGTGTATCCTTAGCATGGAATGCATCCACAGACAATGTAGGCGTTAATCAGTATGTGATCTATCAAGGCGCTACGCAGCTTGCAGCGGTCTCTAGCAGCACGCTGAGTTATATCGCTTCAAGCTTGACGGCCAATACCGCCTATACCTTCACTGTTAAAGCGAAGGATGCCGCAGGCAACCTGTCCCCAGCAAGCAATGCGCTGAGTGTAACAACCAGTGGTACGGGCGGCGGCAATGATGTTGAAGCGCCGACGGCGCCATCTTCCCTTACAGTGACAGGTGTTACCGCATCAAGTGTATCCTTGGCCTGGACGGCTTCAACGGATAATGTCGGCGTGACCGGCTATGATGTCTATGTCGGCACAACGCTGAAGCAAAGCGTCACAGGCACGACAGCAACGGTAGCAGGCCTTGCAGCTGCCACCTCCTACACGTTCAAGGTTACGGCAAAGGATGCTGCGGGCAATGTCTCTGCACCAAGCAATACCGTTACCGCAACGACCTCAACGACAGGCGGCGGGGGCCAGCTTCCCAAGCATACGCTGACTGGCTATTGGCACAACTTTATTAACGGTTCTTCGAACCTGAAATTAAGTGACGTTCCAAGCGAGTACGATATTATCGCCTTGTCCTTTGCTGAGATGGATCTTTCGAAACCAGGCGGCGTCACCTTCGCCGTAAATGGCCCACTCTCTACTGCACTTGGCGGATATACGGATAATGATCTCATCAGCGACATCCAAGCCAAACGAGCGCAAGGAAAGAAAGTCATTCTCTCGATTGGCGGGGAATTGGGCAATGTGAATCTGAACAGCGCTTCTCCTAACGTGGCTAATTTTGTGAACAGCATGTACGACATCATTACAAGGTTTGGACTTGACGGCGTGGACATTGATCTCGAAAATGGAATGAACGTGCCGAACCTGACAACGGCGATTCGTCAGCTGCAGCAGATGGTTGGCCCGAATTTCATTTTGACGATGGCCCCGCAAACCATTGATATGCAAAATCAGAACACGTCGTACATGCAGCTATATGGCAATCTAAAAGATATTACGACGGTTATCAATGTTCAATATTACAATTCCGGCTGTATGCTGGGCCGTGATGGCAAGTGCTATTCTCAAGGAACGATAGATTTCTTGACAGCACTGACGGATCTTACCTTGCAGTGGGTAGAGCCTTCCCAGCTAGGGCTTGGCCTTCCTGCCGTTAGCTCGGCAGCAGGCGGCGGCTATGTTCAGCCATCGGTTGTCGGCAATGCGCTCAAATGTCTGACTTCAGGGACGAATTGCGGCACCTACACGCCGGTAGCGCAGTATCCTGACTTCCGCGGCGCGATGACCTGGTCGATCAACTGGGATAAGACAAGCAACTATAATTATGCGAAGACGGTGAAGCCAGTACTTAACACGCTTCCATAAACGGCATGAAAAAAGAACTCCTGTTCATCCCAATCAACCTCTGTCTCAGCTCGGTTGGCAAGGGAGAAGGAGTTCTTTTTTATCCTCCGCGAACGCATGCTTTTGCTATCGATGCGCGGAATCCTAATTCTCTATCTTAGGTTCGATCAGCTGCTGCGTCAGGATCGATGCCCTTCGTTTCCTTGCCAAGGAATAATACCGCTAGGGCGCCTATTACGATCGCGACAAAAAAGACAACGAAAATATAGGTTAAGGAAGAACCGCGAGCAACGAGAATGCCGACGAGATAAGGTCCGATAATGCCCCCTACTCGGCCGAATGAGGCAGCAAAGCCGACTCCGGTTGATCTCACCTGTGTTGGATACAGCTCTGGCGTATAAGCATACATGCCGCCCCAAGCCCCAAGATTAAAGAAGGATAAGCAGGCGCCTGCGGCAATCAGCATGCCCTCTGTCGTAGCAAGCCCGAACCAGATGGCGCTGACCGCAGTCATGAGCAGGTAAGTGACGAGCACGAATTTGCGGCCTAATTTCTCAATGAAGTAGGCGGCGGTAAAGTAGCCAGGAAGCTGGGCAAGCGTAATGATGAGCACGTATTGAAAGCTCTTCACAAGGGTGAAGCCCTTCAAGACCATTACGGTAGGGAGCCATAGGAACATGCCATAGTAGGAGAATACGACAGTGAACCACAGCACCCACAGCATAATCGTCGAACGCCGATGCTTAATGGACCATACTGAGGACATTCGTGCTGTGAATGGGATCTTTTTGATGGTCTGATTCTCGAATGCCGGTGAATCGGGAATGGCTTTTCGAAGATACAGGGCAAAGAGCGCCGGTACAGCGCTAATGAGAAATGCGATGCGCCAGCCATAGTCAGGGATAATAAAGTAAGCCACGAGCGCAGCGACAATCCAGCCAACCGCCCAGAAGCTCTCTAAGAGAACGACCGCCCGGCCTCGCTCTTTGGCAGGTACGGATTCCGAGACAAGGGTCGAGGCTACAGGAAGCTCGCCTCCCAGCCCGAATCCGGCAATAAAGCGAAGGATGCATAGGACGGCAAAGCTTGTGACGAGTGCCGACAATCCGCTGGCGACAGAGAAGATTAACAGCGTCAGCACCAGCACATCCCGTCTTCCGTAGCGGTCAGCGAGGGAGCCGGCCACTGCGGCACCAACGGCCATCCCTACGGAATTGATTGCCGTTAAGAGGCCGATCTGCTCCGCGCCGAGACTCCATTCTACAGCCAGGGCTGCGACGATGAAGGAGACGAGTCCGACGTCCATCGCGTCAAACAGCCAGCTGAGGCCTGCATTGAACAACAGTTTTCGCTGTTTAGGTTCTTGTAGTAATGCTAGATTGCGCATAAGCCCGACTCCGATCTATCTGTAGTGTGAATTCATTTAACTTCCTGAGAGCATTGCATGTCTCTTTGATTGTGTGCAAGTGTTGGGAATTTATTCAACTGCACGCTTCAGGCCTCTCAGACCTGCTGTTGGGACTTTGACTCTCCTTTATGCTCTTGAAGATCAGGCGAAGCGCCTTGCATCATATGAGAATATTTGAGCTTAAAGTATCCGCCAATGCCCGCCAACGTGATTAATCCGCCGATGATCTGCATGATGGTGGAGGATTCCCCAAGCATAAAGTAGGCTAGAATAATGGCGAATACAGGCTCGCCTACGATGGCCATCGAGATTGTCGATGCCTCTAGGTATCGGAGCAAATGATTAAAGAGCAGCTGGCCTAAGATTGTGGGTATCAAGGCAAGCAGCAGGAAGATTCCCCATTCCCGAAGCGGGTAATGGGTTAAGGAGATGCCAAGGCTCACATTATAGAGCAGCAGCAGTCCTCCTGCGATAGCAAATACCCATAGGCTGTAGCGAAGCCCGGAAATACGGTCTTTGAGCGCCTGTCCTGTCAGCATATATAGAGCGTAAGCGAGTGCTCCAAGAATGGACAATAGGTCGCCGTATAAGGCTTGACTGGATAGACCAATATCCCCCCAGGCGATTACGGCAGAACCGATAATGGCAAGCGACATGCATAGCGCGCCGCCAAGCGGCGTTCGTTCTCGAAACAGAATAAAGGCGCCGATGGCCACAAATACAGGCTGCAAGGACAAGAGCACCATTGAGCTTGCAACAGAAGTATGGACAAGCGATTCCATCCAGAACAAGAAGTGAAGCCCCAGGAAGACTCCCGCTAATGCGAGCAGACCGATGTCTCGAAGCGAGCTCTTGCTGGGCTTGTGTAATGGTGATCCTCTGCGAATGAATGGGACGATGAGAACCACGGTAAACAACAGGCGATACATGCCCATGATGGACGTGGGCGCCTCAGACCATTTGATAAAGATGGCCGATAATGCAATGGCAATGACCCCGATCAGCAGCATGAGATAAGGGGTATATCGTGCTTGTTTCACGCTAGAAAGCTCCTTTTTCTACAATCCTGTTAGCATCGTATCGATTATAGCATGAGGTTGTTTTGATGATGCAAAAAAAAGACTCCAGATTCCTAAATAAGAATCCAGAGTCTCAGTTTTCATGCGGACAGCACGTCTATGATTATTCAAAATGGATGGCTTGTCCTGTCTCAGCAGATTGGAATGCCGCCTCCATAATCTTCATGACATGCATGACCTCGCTGTTTTTGATAAACGGCTCAGCCTTGCCTTCTACGCAATCAATGAAGTTGGCGTAGAACTCTTTGACATCAGACTCGACAACAGGAAGAGGCAGCTTCTCGACATTGCCCTCTCCACGCGGTGCCATCGTCTTCGTGAAACCTGCTCCAGCTACGATTGGCATCGCATCCTTCTCTTCAAAGTCAACGAGACGAGTCATCTCGCCCTTGTTGCTCCAGTCCGGGATAACAGCTGTTCCTTCTGTGCCGTTCACATACCAGAGCGGAAGGGAAGCATAATGCAGCGTTCCGACTTCGATAAATGCCGTGCGGCCGCTCTCGAAGGTAAGCATCAGCTTGAAGCCGTCGTCGCATTCTCCCTGCCATACATAGCTGAATTCGCAATATAATTTGGTCAGCTTCTCGTTGACCATCACCATGATGCGATCGATGAGGTGTACGCCCCAATCCAGCATCATGCCTCCGCCGTGAATCTTTTCATGCCGCCAATCTCCAGGAATGCCTCGGGAGCCGTGCACGCGTGACTCAATATTGTATACTTCTCCAATCAGCTTCTCATCATAAATCTTCTTGATGACCCTGAAATCATTGTCCCAACGACGATTCTGATGAACCATGAAGACCCCGCCTGTACGCTTCTCGACATCCAGAATGTCTTGAAGTTCCTGGGCGTTCATCGTTACTGGCTTCTCACAGATGACGTGTTTGCCAGCTTCAAGAGCTTGGATGGCGAGCTCCTTATGCACATCATTTGGCGTTGCAATAAGAATCAAGGACACTTGAGGATCATTCAGCATATCCTCATAGCGCTCATAGCCGGTATATCCGAGCTCTTGCCCATGCTGCACACGCTCCGGCTTAATATCACATACACTGACGACCTTGATACGTTCATTTCCTTCTAGTGTGCGGCTGTGATGTTCGCCCATGCCGCCAAAGCCAACGATCCCAAGACCATATTGATTATTTTCCATGTTGTCATCACCTCAATTGGTTTCATCTTGTGTCCATTATAAAGGATACGTTCACTGTATGAAAGAAGCGCTTACAAATCTGTGCACTTCCTCACAATGACAGGGCTCCAAAATGAGGGTTGGCGGCAGGTTATTCGAATTGAGATAAGGGGCTAGGGAGGGGCTGATCAAGATATTCACCCTTGCGCGGCTGCGTACGTACAATAGTCTAATCATTGTGTACCTACGGGAGGCGCGAAAATGATCTATGTAGCAGGCAGTGCATTTTTTCAACTGGATGAATCTCAGCTTACGAACCTGGAGCGTCAGATGCTGGAGGCGAAGCGCAAGAGTGATCAGGTGTACGTTTACAGCTCCGTTGATGCATTGATCGACGAACTTCGAATGAGAAGCCAGATTGTGGCAGCTGCTAATGATTTGTATCGCAGTGGAGTGGGGTTTGCCGACTTTAATCGTTCCAGAAGCAATCCGGTTTATTGGAATCGAACGGCGAATGGGGGATTTCAGCTCATTAGCGGGCAGTCTCCTTCGGCAGCGATCCGAGATATATATACAAATGGTCCCCTATATGCTTTTGAATGTGCAACAGCCATCATTATCATCATGTATAAAGCAGTGCTTGAGACGATTGGGAGCGAGGCGTTTGATCGATATTTTGCAGATCTGTATCTTCGCGATTGGAATGTGGACAGCGACTTAAGGTTCGTGACGCATCACAATAATCAGGCGGTTTATCCGGGAGATGTGCTCTACTTCGAGAATCCGGACCATGATCCTGATCAGCCCTGGTGGCAAGGCGAGAATGCGGTGCTGCTGGATAAGGATCTATATTACGGTCATGGCATTGGGATCGGAACGGGTGAAGAAATTATCGAGGAGTTGAATCAATTTCGCAAGAGCGGCGCGACTCAATCTGCCTTCCTTTCTGACTTGGTGCTCCTGCCGGATTATGAATATATTCGAAGATTGAAGGAGAGCCGTCATCCAATGGATGTGCTGTATAAGCAGGGGGCCTGCCGCATTGCTGCCAGGATCGGCTCGCAGCTGTATGTGGTGTCCTGTAAAAGATAGGGTCTTATCCCGATATAAAGGATATGGGATGCACAGGATGCAAGAACAGCGAGGTGATAGCAGTGAACATCCAAGCAGGTACGAAGATGGACCCCCTTCTTGAGCTGGCGCTAGGCGGAGGCTCGCTTAGTTATAAGCAGCAAGTGTTGAAGAATATGCAAACGAAAGAGCAGCTCAGCAATATGGAGATTCAGATGAAGGAGCTTGCCAAGGAACAGGCTAAGAAGAAGGAGAAGGATGAGAAGACTGCCGGCAAGGAACATGCAGCTGTCAACCAGGATGGAGATGAGGTCATCATTTCTGAAGCGGGACAGCGTGAATATTTGAACCACACGGCAGCATCCTCGGTGGAAGCCGCAGTGGAGACTGCTGAAGTAGAGACTGCTGAAGCAGCGGCCAGTCCGCATAAGGAGTAACCCAAGAAGAAGCGATCAGCATGTCGGATTGACGTGCTGGTCGCTTTTTATTCACAATTTATCTGCTGATCCCATTGACAGATGGAAATGTAAAGGCTTATATATGTAGTGACATGATTAGAATCAAGCAACCTAGATGAGATGTATAGGTGAAATGAGGAGATACCATCATGAGCATAAAGGCTATCCTGATCGGAGCGGGTGTTCGAGGGGCGAATGTATATGCGCCCTATGCGCTGAAGTATCCGGATGAGCTCACATTTGTAGCTGTAGCAGAACCTGATGAGGAACGCCGAACGTCGTTTGCGAGGAAGCATGGCATACCCGCAGAGCATCAGTATAAGGACTGGAAGGAAGCACTCAATCAAGCGCGTTATGCAGACGCAGTCATGATTTGCACCCATGACCGCATGCACTTTGAGCAGGCGATGAATGCCTTGGATCTAGGCTACCATGTGCTGTTGGAGAAGCCAATCTCTCCATTTCCGAAGGAGTGTCTGGCAATGGAGAAGCGTGCCAAGGAGAAGGGGAGATTGCTGACGATCTGCCATGTGCTGCGGTATACGCCATTCTGGTCGACGATCAATCGCTTGATTCGTCGAGGTGATATCGGTAACATCATCAGCATTCAATTAACAGAGCATATTGGATTCGCACATATGGCCCACAGCTACGTCCGAGGGCAATGGAACCAGGCGGAGCAGTCCAGTCCACTTATATTATCAAAGTCATGCCACGATCTCGATCTGATTGCGTGGCTTATGGGGCAGGAATGTACACGCATCAGCTCCTTCGGCTCATTATCGCACTTTCGCCGTGAGCATGCACCGGCAGGTGCGACGGAGCGCTGCTCTGATGGATGCCCGCATCTAGATACTTGCTGTTATGCGGACTTCCGCTACTATTTGGGCGATGGACGTAGACATGCGGCGCATTTTACGGAGGACTTATCGGATGAAGGCATATTAAAAGCGCTGCCGCATACCCCATATGGGCGCTGTGTCTACGCGTGCGACAATGATGTAGTCGATCATCAGATTGTGAATATGGAATTCCACAGCGGTGCGACAGCTGCATTCCACTTGTCTGCCTTTACCCATGACAGCACCCGCCGGGTGCATATTATGGGGACGCATGGCGAGATTCAAGGCAATCTGTCGGAGCAGACCTTTACCGTCTACGACTTTGCTACGGGAAACGAGAATCGGGTTCAGGTTCAGGATGGAGGCAAGGAAGGGACAGAAGCAATGTTGAGGGAATTCTGCCGACACGTGCGTCAGCATCATGCTGCATCCGCCCTGACCTCAGTTGAAGCTTCGATCCAAAGCCATATGATGGCTTTTGCAGCTGAGCATTCACGAATCAGCCAGGGCGCTGTTGTGGATTTGCCTCTCTTTATCGAACAGCATAAGCATCAAGTGCTGGCTGAGGCCTGTCGTTAGAGTATCGTTCTGACAGGTCTCTTAACGCTTGTGATTTGCCGCCTCGTGTAGGCGGCTTTTTGTTGTTAATGCTCATTCAACAGGTGCCTTCATGAATGACGTCTGGATGCTCAGTGGTCAGCCTCTCTTATTGTCAATGGCGCAAGGCGCAAGCATGATCTCTTCGGCTGTCATCTATTGCTGCTCATGATGCAAGGCTCTGATTGCTTTATTTTAGAAGCTGCCTGTTTTGTCATAGAAGCTGACGGTTCATAAGGATTGCGCGCCGTCTAATCTTTGAGCATAGCAGGTAGAGGAGAAGGAGTATGCATCGTTTCGATGAGGCGTTTCTTAGATGCAACTATCACATATTCGTGTATACCTGATATATTGTGATCGCCATACAGAGGCGGCTGGAAACGGAATGCGAATTGTAGCTGTGATGTCCATTCTGTGCTGTCAATGCCTTGCCCAGGACCGTACATACAGCTGCTGCTTCCATCGCAACGTGATCCAGCTGTGGATTTTGCTTTTAATAGGAAAACAAAGTACACTTCAATATATCCCGCTAAAGTGAAGGGAGAAAGAATAACATGAATTCAAAATATATTGCTGTCGTATCCTTGATTATTATGGCGGTGGGGTTCGCCATTACGCTGCTGCTGCCTGACTATACATGGATTCTAATCCTGCAGGGAGGCTTTGAGGCTGGGCTTGTGGGAGGATTCGCGGACTGGTTTGCAGTGACTGCGCTATTCCGCCACCCGATGGGCATTCCGATTCCGCATACTTCTTTGCTGCTCAAAAATAAAGACCGCATTGTAAATTCTCTGGTGTCTGCGCTAGAAACGGAGCTGCTGAATAAGGAAAGCATTGAGAAGAAGCTTCGAAGCTGGAATCTGGTGGAGCGGGCAGGAACGATGGCGACGAATGCGATTCTGAAGCGGAGCATTCGAGCACAGGTGATGGATACAGCAATTCAGCTGGTGGAGAAGCTCCCGCTTGATAAGCTTGCCCCTGTCATTCAGTCTGGCGTGGTATCGTATCTGCGCAAGGCAGAGCTTCATCAATCTGCTGACCAGCTGGCGACTTATCTGCTCAAGCAGGGCTATGACGAGAAGGCGCTCGATTATGTGCTTGAAACGGCGGATACGTGGGCGAAGCGCTTGGAGACCAAGCGAATGCTTGGAAGACTCGCTAATGAGAAGATGGGCGAAGTGAAGCTTGGCGGCTTGATGGGCTTTGCTTTCCAAGCGTTTGCGGGCTTTATGGATGAAGATAAGCTGGGTCAGCTCCTGCAGAGCATGATTACGTCATCCATTAAGGATCTGAAGGATGAAGATAATGAATACCGTGCGATGATTATCCATGAGATTCGTGTGCAGGTCTTCCAGCTGACCAATCAAGAGGATAAGCTCAATCGCTTGAAGGATTGGCTCATTCTGCGTATTGAAGAAGAACGCACGGAAGAGATCTTCAAGGAGCGTTTGGAGGAGGTTCGCTCCATGGTGCTTGCAGCCTTCCGCCGTGAGCGGGATACGGGCGGCCGCATGGTGCTGAAGGGATATCGAATGGTGACCAGCCAGGTTCAAGCACATCCAGAATGGATGCATGAATTGGAGAATAAGGTTAGTCAAGCGATCGTGAAGCTGGTGGAGAACAATCACTATCGCATCGGACAGCTCGTTAAAGAGAATGTGGATCAGATGGACGATGAGGCGCTCGTCGAGATGCTAGAAGGCAAGATTGGCAAGGACCTGCAATGGATTCGTGTAAACGGAGCTTTGTGCGGCTTTGTCATCGGCTTAGCCCTTGCCGTCATAAAGATGTTTTTGTAATGGGGTGTCTGTCTCCAAAGTATACGTGATGCTTGCTAGGTGAGCATAAAAGCGCGAGGAGCCTGTCAGAGCTGACAGGCTCTTTTTTTCAGCAACTGCATGTTCAGTAATTGCGTGTTCCGCAAACACGTAACGAGCAAATATGGTAATCAGATCGTCATAACGGACATGAAGCTTATCTAGGTATGAAGAAGAGCAGCAGCGTTAAACCAATACAGGTAAAGAAGGTAAAGGCAGGTGAAGAGGGTGAACGTGCTCTTAGCAGATGATGAGCCACACATGCTCCATATTCTGAACGCTTATTTTACAAAGGAAGGCTTCACTGTATTTACCGCTGAGAACGGTGAAGAAGCGTTGGAACTGTATTATGCCAACGCAGTGGACTTGGCAGTGCTGGATTGGATGATGCCGATCAAGAGCGGCATTGAGGCTTGCCAAGAAATGAAGCGGTATGGAACGAAGGTGCTGCTGCTCACCGCCAAGGGCGAGGCGGAGGATGAACTGGCAGGCCTTCAAGCCGGTGCGGACGATTATGTCCGGAAGCCCTTCGATCCAAGGGTGCTGCTGCTTCGGGCGAAGAAGCTGCTGCATATGGAAGGGGAGATTCGAATCGGTCCCTTAAGAATGGATATGGTTGGTCAGAAAATCTATAAGCATGGCGTGGATATTCAGGCTACGCATCGGGAATTCCAGTTGATGAAATGCTTGGTTCACAATCGAGGGCGCATTATGACTCGCACGGCTTTGCTGGATCATGGCTGGGGGTTTGATTACGAGGGAGAAGAGCGAACGATAGACACGCATATTCGACGACTGAGGGAGAAGGTCGGTGAAGAGCTGATCAAGACGCATCGCGGAATTGGCTACAGCCTTGAGGCTGCGCATGAGTAGGCTTGGGCTCAAAATTTTTGTGCGGATGTCTTTGGTTGTTATGGTTGTATTTGCTCTAACGTATGCAACCAATCGATATCTTCTGCCCAAGTATATGGTGTACCAGCACAAGGCTCATCTGTCCGAGCTTGTCGGTGAGATTGAGAAGCTGGGTGCAGAAGCAGCGCTGGTGCAGATTGAACGGCTGGCCCACGAGTATGATGTTACCCTGATTCATACCCCGTATGTCCAAGATGAGAATGAGCTTAATGAGAATGTACGATATTTGTTGAACCGGCAGGGTATTACATTAAGCAAGTTTTGGATCTCTTCTTGGAGCATGGAAGAGCTCAATCATGATAAGACGGTGATGAAGCTGTACAACCAAGAGAAGCTGAATACAAGCTTCCTCGTTGCCTTTGTTCACAAGGAAGGCACGCTGTTTGTAATGGGAGATACGATTGCGCATGCGATGGATCCGCTCGCCATGGCCAATCAGTTATATGTATACATTACATTGGGAGGCTTAGTGCTGACGATCGCTCTCTCTTGGCTTGTGGCAAGGCGGATCGTGAAGCCTCTGGCCAAGCTAGGAGATACCGCAGAGCAAATCTCTCGTCTTTCTTTTCAGCAGGCAGAGGTTAAGACAGGCGATGAGATTGAGGCGCTTGCCCGTAGCATTAATAAAATGAGTGCCAATCTAGAGCAATCCCATCAAGCGCTGCAGGATCGCAATGACAATCTGAGGACGTTCATTTCGAATATTTCTCATGAGGTGAAGACCCCGCTGGCGCTTATTAAGGCATATACGCTCGGCATGAAGGATGGATTAGACGATGGGACGTATCTGGACGTTATCGAGCAGCAAACAGATGAGATCCAGCATATTGTGGACAAGCTGCTGCATCTCTCTCGCATGCAGACTGAAGACTATGCGCTGGAGCAGGTGGAGTTCAGAGGACTGCTTCAGCAATGCCTGATGCAATATAAGCTTGCATTGGAGCAGGCGGGACTTGCATGGAGGCTTCAGGATGAGGCGGAGCAAACAATAGTTCAAGGGGATGCAGGCAAGCTGTTGATTGTGCTGGATAATCTGATGAGCAATGCAGTGAGCTATGCATCTGGGACCATGGTAGCAGGCAGGCTGTACAACGAAGGCAGCACGCTTGTATTCTGTCTTCGCAATCATATGCTTGGCAGGCTGGAGGGAGAGATCGAGAAGCTGTGGGAGCCTTTCTATGTAGGCGAGCCTTCTCGTCATAAGCAGCGAAGCGGAACGGGGCTTGGACTCTCCATTGTCAGAGCCATTCTTCATAAGCATGGCGCAAGCGCATATCTTACATGGGAAGATGGACAATTCTCCTTTGAGATGAAGCTGCCTCTTGCGGACGGCAGCAGTGATGCAGCAACGTAAGGCGAGGGCTGGACTCGTGCTTTTCTCCTGAGGCAGCAATCATAATCGTGCTGCTCGTCATAAGGGGGACCATCACTGCCAACAGAATATTCCAGCCGTTGAAGGATGCTGGGGCCAAGGGCTGCAGCAGCTTTTTTTCGTCATATTGGCGTAACAAAGCTTCTATATGATGGAATACAAGTTAGCAGCCGTTCTTCGGACTGCTCTTTAACGATACGAATACGAAGCAGGATGGGTGATCTTTATGGAAGCACGCTGGACCAAAATTGTATTAGCAGCCTTTATTATCATTATTACACTATCTGTTGTCTTGGGATATGTATCTCAACAGCACGCGCAGTCTCAAGAGGAGCATGCAGCAGTTGATATCCGTTCGGAATGGCAATAGCATGAAGCGGGCTAAGTCATCATGGGCAAGCCGAATGGTTATGCTGCTGATCGTCGTTCTTATCCTTATGGCCGGTGGCTATGGCTACAGCACGATGATAGAACCTGGCCTTCTTGATATCACAAGGCCCGTTATCGTCGTCAAACAGCTCCCCGAATCGCTTGATGGGCTGAGGATTGTGCAATTCAGCGATACGCATATCGGAGAAGGGTATTCGCTGCAGCAGCTGGACGAGCTTATCGAGAAGATCAATGAAGAGCGGCCTGATCTGGTTGTATTTACGGGTGATTTGATCGATAAATTTCGACTGTTTACAGAAGGAAGAGAGCGCCTTCCGCAGAGCTTGGCCAAGATCGAGGCGCGGCTTGGCAAGTTCGCGGTGTACGGCAATCATGATCGCGGAGGCGGAGCCAGCACCTATTATCGCAGCTGCATGGAAGAGGCCGGCTTCAAGCTGCTCGTCAATGAGAGCTATCCCATTGAGATGCCAGGGGAACGAAGGCTCGTCATCTCAGGACTCGATGACTACTTGCTTGGGCAGCCTGAGGAGGAGGCGGTATGGTCTTCTCTTGAGGAAAAGGACTACAATGTGGTGCTTGTCCACGAGCCGGATGCCGCGGCTCAGTGGAAGACTATCCATCCCCTGGATCTGATATTGGCGGGACACAGCCATGGAGGCCAGGTGCAGCTTCCTTTTATAGGGCCTCTGATTGTGCCTCCTCTAGCTGAGAAGTATGTGGAAGGGCACTATGAGCTGGAGAGTGCCAGTCGCAGTAGACATTTGTATGTCAACCGAGGGATAGGAACGACGCGGAAAAAGGTGCGGTTAGGCAGCAAGCCGGAACTCACAGTGCTTACGCTTAGACATACGCCTGCCTAACATGGCTTCGCTGCTGCTGTACCGGTTAAAAAGGAACGCCTCAAGCGGTTATGGCTGCAATATCCTTTGATCTATTTGATTCATCTTGAAAAAGGCTCCAGGCTATACCGTATCAGGTAAGCTTGGAGCCTGTGTTCGTTGGCTTATATGCCGTATCAGGTAAGCTTGGAGCCTGTGTTCGTTGGCTTATATGCCGTATCAGGTAAGCTTGGAGCCTGTGCTCGTTGGCTATACCGCATAAGGCAAGCCTGAAGCCTCTGTTCGTTGGCTTATGGTAGCTATATTTGGTCCTGCAAGCGCAGCTGAATTGCAAGCCGCATGCCTGATTGGAAGCTTGGTGATGTCCTGTCTGAATGGCTGACAGGACGTCTCCTGATAGGACGCGGCTGTGCTGACTCTCATCCTCGCATTATCGCTCTTCAAGCATGAGCAGGTCCCTAATATCCTGCTCTGTCAAGATGGACTGCGATTCACTGTCATTGGCTTGGATGACCTCATCGATAAGGTCTCGTTTTCGATCCTGAAGCTCAATCATCTTTTCTTCAATGGTGCCTTGGGTTACAAGCCGAATGACCTGCACAACCTTCTTCTGCCCCATGCGGTGAGCGCGATCGGCTGCCTGCTGCTCTACTGCGGGATTCCACCAGAGGTCATACAGAATGACCGTATCGGCGCCTGTTAGATTAAGCCCTGTTCCACCGGCTTTGAGGGAGATGAGGAACACGGATTCCTGGCCCTCATTGAATCGATTGCATAGCTCCAGCCGCTCGCGCGCAGGCGTACTGCCATCGAGATAGAAACAGGATAAGCCAAGCTGGGATTCCAGCTCCAGCCGGATAACCTTCAGCATCTCTGTGAATTGAGAGAACACAAGCATGCGCTTGCCGCTTGCCATGCATTCTTGGATCAGCTCCAGCAGGTGTTCAAGCTTCCCAGAGCCCCCGTCATAATTCTCCAAGAAGAGCGCCGGGTGGCAGCAGAGCTGGCGCAATCTTGTCAGCCCAGCGAGGATCTTCATGCGGCTCTTTTGAAAGCCCTCCTCATGAAGCTGCGTTCGTGTATCTTCCTTGAGCTGCGACAGATAAGCGAGATACAGCCGCTTCTGATCCGGATACAGCTCAGTCTTTTGCAGCGTCTCAATCTTCTCTGGAAGCTCAGTAAGCACATCTGCCTTCATGCGTCTAAGGATGAAAGGGCGAACTTTAAGAGCTACATGCTCGCGCGACAGCTCCAAGAACTGCCTGCGATTCATAAACAAATCGGGGAAAACCGCATCGAAGATCGACCATAATTCCTCCAGTCGATTCTCGATGGGTGTCCCGGTCAAGGCGAAGCGCTGCACAGCTCTAAGCTGCTTGACAGCATGGGCGGTCTGCGAAGCATGGTTCTTGATAGCTTGTGCTTCATCCAAGATTAACGTGCGGAAGCCTTGGCCGTCATAAGCCTCAATATCGCGCCGCAGGAGCGGGTAGGAGGTAATGTATACGTCAACCTCATGCTCCGCCTGATCATCTCCCATAGCCCGAAGCAGCAGCTGCCGTTCTTCCTTAGAGCCTGCAATAACAGCGGTACGAAGCTCAGGCGCGAATCTTGACAGTTCATACTGCCAGTTGTACAGCAAGGAGGCGGGCGCCACGATCAGGGCAGGCTGACTTGTGCTTCGTGCTTCACCTGCTTGAGACTGCAAGAAGGCGATGCTTTGCAGCGTCTTCCCAAGCCCCATATCGTCAGCCAATATTCCACCGAATCGATAGTGGGCAAGCGTGCGCATCCATTGGTAGCCAGTGCGTTGATAGTCGCGCAGCACGGATTCCAGCGAAGGAGGAACTTCAAAGCTCAGGCTTCCCGGCGCGCGAAGATTGCGAAGCAGCTCTCGCAGATCTTGGCCAAGCTTAACGGAAGCGGAGCCATAGGTCTCCTCCTCATCCAAGAGATACAGGCCGCGGGTGAGTGACATACTGAAATGCGAGCCCTGCACGTCTTTTTGCTTCATTCCCATTCCGCTCATCAGCTGCGAGATTCTGCGGAATCTGGTGTCATCAAGCCACAAATAAGCTCCATCCTGCAGGCGGTAATATTTCTTTTTCTCCACAAGATGAGTAAGGAGCTCCTTTATCTCGGTCTCGCTCATGCCTTCGATCTCGAAGTCAACATCGAGCCAATTCATCTGCGGATCAAGATCTACAGACAATTGCGGCGCCGCTTGCCGCATCCGCATGGTTCCCTGCAGGGCTGGTGTCGTATAGATACTGACCCAGCGTTCCAATCGCGGCAGCAAGTAGAACAAGAAGTGAGCGATGTCCTCTTCTTGATCCATATACAAGGTCGCGCCATTATATTTGAAGGCGGATTGCTCCATCAGCGCCATAATGCGGTCTTCTTTGATGACGTCGCGAAGTCGAATCTCCGTATCGACCTTCTCAAGCTCTTCTATGTCCTGCTGCATAGGCTCCAGGATGACATCACCGTACTGGTAAGTCAGGCGCGCATGCATTCTGCGTTCCGCCATATCCAGATACAGCTTTGCTTCAAGCGGGACGCGTACGAGTCGCTCTTCAATGGCGTTTTCGATATGCACCTGACACATGCGCGATAGCTCTGGCACCACCCGCGCAATGAAGAGAGGGAGCTCCTCGTGCGTGATGTAGAGCGGCGCTGTATCTTGAAGCAGCTGCCTCATATCCTTGAGCAGCCGGAGCTGCTTAGCCCGCAGCGGATACAGTTCTCTTCCAGCCATGGCTATCTGGTAATGCTCAACGAGCTCAAGCTCATGGAGCCCATCACAGGAGAGCTCATATCCTGCCTGCCCTTTCTCGTACAGCTGGAATTGAACGGGCAGGGGGTTCTCTGAGAGCGCAACCCCAGGATAAGCGACCCCGTTCGCCTCGAAGCGCACCAGACAATCTGAGAGCAGCGGCAGGATCGTTTGCAGGGCAAACGGGGGAATATATAGCTCTCGGCCTTGTCCGAAATATCCTCCGCTCCCGTATCGATTGAAGCTCTTCTGAACGACTTCGCGATAAGCTTGTTCACGGCTGCTCAATTCAGCGAGAGCTCGAAGAACAGTCTCATCCTGAGGGCGAAAACGGTACACATGAGGCTCCCATGTAAAAGATTTGGAGATGGTGTACTCCTGCTGGCTAATGACATGCTCCAGAAACTCTTTAATATTCGAGACCATATAGGAACGAACGGTTCCAAGCTTGATCTCAATCCCGAATTGCGGCGGCTGGCCAATAGGCTGCGCAAAACGGCAGGCATATTCGACCGTTAATGGAATTCTCGCTTCCGCTTCTTCTTCCCTCAGCTCAAGGTGATCCTCTTCTATGCCTTCGAATAAGGAAATCAACTGGCTTGCCGCCCTCTGAGCTGGCCTGATCGGAGTAGCGGGTTCTTCTTCAGCCGCCCCTCCTGCATGCTCGCCTCGCTCCATTGCACGAATATCCAGCAAGGTGGCCGCAATATGCTTGCAGTATGATCGATACGTGCCATAAGCGGGGCAAGTGCAGGCCGCGTGAGCAACCTTATCGCCATCAAATGCAATATGGACATGATAAGGGTCTGATCCGCGCACGATGGCTTGATAGACGCCGTCACTGGTACGATATTCTTCTTTTTTCACACGATGCTCTCGAAAGTAGGCTTCACCTCTTCGGTAAGCACTTGTTCCGCATAAGCTCTTGATATCGGATAATGACAAGGCATGACTCATGGCAGTAAATCCTCGCTTTATTCACTCGATTGAACGGTTCCATTCTACTATTCTATGTACCATTATGGGCAAATGATGATGAAATCACAACGTCCTTGCTCAAATGGTTATGGATGATTTTCAAATGGACAGCGATTGCAGCGGCCCTCAAAGAATGGAAAAAGCCCTTCGTTCAAAAGAACGAGGGCAGGGTCTTGTGTATGATAGGTTGGACTCCGAAGGCAACGTCTCGGAGATGAACTCTCGGCATGCAGCATGCGAAGTCCGTTCCTTATTGTCCGAGCTGCTCGATTTGCTGCATGAGTTCTGTAATGCTGCTCATCGTATGGAACATCTCGGATTGCTTGATTGCTTCTAGATCGATCGTTTGGTTGGTCAATTGTTCAAGGTACGTATTAATCTCCTGCAGGAATGCAGCATTGTATTCGCTAAGCTGATTATGGATGTCTTCAGCGAATGTCGGGGGCTCAAGTCCGCTGAACTGCTGAATCGTGTCCTTCATCTGTTGGAGGGAGTTCGTTACCTGCTCAAGAGCGGCAGGATTCGTTATCGCTTCCTCCGCCATAATTGGCAGCTGTTCTGCAAAGTCCGATACATCATTGACATAGTTGGTTGCTTCAGTAGCATAGCTGAGCGATTGATTAACACTGTCAAGCATGGAGCAGCCTGTCAGCAAACCGAGCAGGAGCATAAGTGCCAAGAGACGAGATTTCATTCATGGGCCTCCTTGATGGAAAGGTTATGTACTACATACTGAAGAAGGCCCTAGAAGGTTTCAATCTTTTTCCATACCCTTATGCTGCTTGCTTGATTCCTGGAATAGCGGACGGCTGGATAGATCATATAGACGTCTTACCTGTCCGTCTGCGGTTAGAAGCATGCTGTCATAGCTTGCGGATATGGTGGTCAGATTGCTGGCGGCTGCCTGCTTTTGATCATTTGGCGTAAGGTGAATCTGTATCGCTCGACTCCTTTGATGAGGCTCAAATACGACATTTTGAAGCGTAATATTGGGATGAATCGTGTCTCTATTGGTGCTGTCGGGTGCAAGCAGAATGATCTTAGCGGTTACAGGCTGTGAACTTTCATTTGTGCCTTGTATGACACAACTGCCGTTCCCTTCATTGGTCGTAAAATCCCACTGACATACAGCCATTGCCTTGCGAGTATCGAATTGAATCGCATAGATACCGTTAGCCGCGTGCTTCTGAATCAGATCCACCATTATAGATGGGAAGGAGCTTATAAATAGAAGCGCGAGCACAGCTGCAGCCACTCTTAGTCGATGAAGCGAATGAATCAGGTTGCTCAGACAGGCGACGAAAAAGAAGACGATGAGCAGTCCTGCCATATAGACTGTTGAGCTGTGCAGCGGCCTCCAGATTGGCGTGACCCCGACTTGAAGAAGTAAATGATCCGCCAGAGTGTATTGATGGGGATAACGCACACTGAGCAGAGACAGGATCAATACGCCTGAAATGGCGAGCCAGAACCTGGATTTGTTTGCAATGACTTTAGGTGAAGCGGCACCAGGAGGCTGAGGGTAGGTATAGAACATATAGCTGAAGGCAAGCCCTCCTAGCACACTCCATATTATTAGGCTAAAGAGCATGCGGATCACAGTATCCATAGAGGTCGTCGTCCAAGCGATCATTATTCCGAATAAAAACAAAGACAGGAAGGCTCCAATTAGAAACAGCCTGCCAAAAGATGCACCTCGCTTTAACATGATGTCCCTCCTTCATCTTTCCCTTCACATTTGACCTTAGCAAATAATAGGAAGCACATCAATAAACTTATCTGTACAAAGAAGGTTTGAACCCGTATAATGTCAGGAATTATATGGGTAATTTTTCTATTGAAGAGAAGGGAGAGGGGCCAATGCTTGTATCCAATCGATCATTCCAGCATGTGTTTGCGCAGCCCGCATTCCAGGCGATGGAAGCCAAGTACAATGTTCTGTACGCGATTTTAACGGGAGAAGATGCGCTATCTATTCATACGGAGACAGGCGACATTCTCTTAGGCCAGACTCCGGGGTATTTTGCATGGCTGTACATACAGCCAGAGCTGCACGCGAATCGCAAGGAAGAGCTTCTGAATGCGCTGGTGAAATACCCTTATAGCTCTAGGCTTCCGGGTGTGACAGGCGATCCGGAACTGATTCGTGATTTTGTGGAGCGATACGCGAGCGCGTATGATGTAACCCCAGTGGTGCGTATGGAGCTGCAAGCATATCACTGCCCAAAAGTCATAGAGCAAGAGGGAGTTCGCGGACGGATGAGGCCGGCTGCTCCAGGAGATGAACAGACCATTGCTCGGTTTATCGTTGGGCTTAACCAAGAGGCGATGAATCAAACGGTGAAGCTTGAGGATGTGTTGGAGCGAGTACAGGTTCTTCTGCCGGCGGGCCATATAAGTGTATGGGAAGTTGACGGACAGGTGGTATCACTAGCTTCAGCTGCTCATCGATCGCCTCGGCATGCTCGCATCAATATGGTGTACACCGACCCTGCTCATAGAGGACAGCGCTATGCCGGAGCACTAGTTGGCGGACTGTGCCGCTCTCTTCTTCAGGAGGGGCTTACGCCAATGCTGTATGCCGACGCCAACTATGCTTCTTCGAATAAAGCCTATCAGCGAGTCGGCTTCACTTCCTGTGGAGTGGTGACGGAGTATCGATTCGATGCAAAGGACGATCATTAACGAAGTACTTTAGATAGAGGATCATGAGATGGATTATGTATTGATCACATAAATAATGAACGCTATAAATGATTAAGGATGCTTAAGAAGCCGATCTGTTTGGATCGGCTTTTGTGCATGTTTAAGTGATTTTTTATGTAAAAAATTTTATATTAAAGTGTTGCAATATTTCATTAAAGTGTTTATTATTTACTAATAAATTATTAAACAATATAACAGTTCGAGGGGACGGTAATCATGTCAGAACATCCGATGCTGCTCGACCTGCCGATCTTGTTCAAGAAGCTCATTAAGCGGGCTACACAGGAATGGAATCGTCGGGTAGATGAGGAGATGTCAATGAACCAGTTCCGCCTACTCTGTATTCTCCGCAAGCAAGGCTCTACACAGGTTAATGAGCTGGCTGAGAAGCTAGGTGTCACCGCAGGCGCTATTACAGGAATGGCGGATAAGCTGATGGATCGCGGCCGTGTTGTGCGTACTCGCATATCAACGGATCGGCGTGCCGTATTGCTTGAGATCACAGAGGAAGGCAATCGCTGCGTCGATACGCTTGTGGAGAAGCAGGGAGAAATGTTAGCCGCCCTATTCGGCACGCTCTCTCCAGAAGATATGGAACATTTGCAGCGTATCTTCTCCGAGATGCTGGATAGGCTGGAACAAATCAAGGAGGAGTAAAAGAAAGTGGAACACTTATCACACAAACGAAAGATCACGGTGATGATGGCAATCATTGCTGCGATGTTCTTTTCATCCATTAACCAGACCATCGTAAGTACAGCCATGCCGCGCATTATCGCTATTCTGGGTGGGATGGACCACTATACATGGGTGGTCACCATCTACATGCTGACCTCCACGATCGCTACCGTGCTTGTGGGCAAACTGTCCGATATTTATGGACGCAAGCCATTTATTTTGACAGGTATCGTTCTATTTATTATCGGGGCCTTTTTGTCCGGCTTCTCGAAGGACATCTTCCAATTGATTGCTTATCGGGGGATACAAGGTCTTGGTGCTGGTGTCATTATGTCCTCAGCCTTTACAGCTGTAGGGGATTTGTTCGCTCCGCGTGAACGCGGAAAATGGACCGGGGTTATGATGGCGGTGTTTGGCTTCTCAAGTGTCATCGGTCCTGCACTCGGCGGCTTTATCGTCGATCATATGAACTGGAAGTGGGTCTTCTGGATCTTCCTTCCGATCGGAATCGTGGCTTTCGTCATGATCTTAACGATGTTTCCGAAGACGGAACGTCGGGAATCAGAGTCCATCGACTATTGGGGCTCCATCTTCCTTACGCTGTCAATTGTTCCGCTGCTGCTTGGCTTCTCTTGGGCGGGAACGACTTATCCGTGGGATTCCATTGAGGTGATAAGCCTTTTCGGTGCAGCTGTGCTGTTCCTCATTATTTTCATATTTGTCGAGCTTCGTGTGAAGAGCCCTGTGCTGCCGATGTCGCTCTTCCGCAATGATATCGTTACGTTGTCTAATCTGATCGGCTTCATCATGAATGCAGGAATGATGGGAGCGCTCATCTACTTGCCATTCTTCGTGCAGGGAGTAGAGGGTGTCTCGCCAACATACTCTGGTTATGTAACGATGCCGATGTCCATTGCAATGGTTGTGATTAGTGCCTTTACAGGCAAATGGATTACCAAAACCGGAAAATACAAGCGCTATGCGATGCTTGGCATGCCTATTATGATTGCTGGCATGGTGATGATGGCCTTTATGAACAATATCGCGATGGCGGTCGCCAGCATGATTGTATTCGGCCTGGGGTTAGGCTTTGGCATGCCAGTCTTCTCGCTCACGGTGCAGAATGCGGTGAAGCCGTCAGAGCTTGGTGTTGCAACCGCTTCTTCCCAGTTGTTCAGAAGCCTTGGGGGTACGATCGGGATCTCGGTTATGGGGACGATTATGGCTACCAGCTTGAAGAACAATATTGCGGACAAAATGGCGGCAAGCGGCGGCGGGATGGATATGAGCAAGCTTGATCCAGCAACTGCAGAGAAGTTCCAATTCTTAAGCGGTCCTCAGGCTTTGCTTGACCAACCGAAGCTCCAGCAGGTGCAGGAGTCGCTGCCTGATGCGATTCAGCCGATGTTTAACCAAGTGGTGGAAGCATTGCGCGATGCGCTTAGTTCATCGCTAACGACTGTCTTCTTGTCCGGTGCAGCCCTGCTCGTCGTGGCGCTCGTGCTGGTGTTCTTCTTGCGTGAGATTCCACTTCGCACCTCCAACAAAATGGATGAGGGAGCGGCAAGCAAGGATGAAGCGGCTTCCGAATCTGCTTATCAGGGTGAACGCGGTGCAGAAACGGCCTTGAACAAGGCGTAAATTCAATGTGGCCATGATGAGAACCTTCTTATGTGAAGGTTCTCATGTAAGACTTACATGATCACAGTCTGATACTCGCAACAAGATTTACGTAGCAAGATGCGATTTTTATAGCACAGGTTACAGGATAGAAGAAGCATTCTTTCTGCCGCAAGGCGGGGAGGGTGCTTTTCGTATTCTTGGATGAATTGTCAAGGTATGTGCGAAAGAGATTTCCATGGAATGGGCGATACGATCGGACATTTCCACCGTGAAATAGAGGCTAGTTTTACGCTCGATAAAGGAGGTTGTACAAGATTTACTCTTTCATCAGCTAGACACGACGGTATCGCGTTCCCAACGACCGAATGTCTTACGATTGCTGACTTCCTTAGAACGCTGATCGAATCCGCTTTCCAACAAGGAAACGTCCCCGTATTCCTAAGAGTTTGCAACGATTTCTTTTGACGTAACGTAACACCTGCATCTCGGAGATCGTCACCTACTGGTGCGATAACGGATGTTCGATATGACTTTGATTCCATGAATCGTATGGACAGCATTGATATTAGTAGCAACGCTGGTAATATGCAATCCAGAGCAACAACTGCGATTGATCGAGTGACGTTCCAATATCAGCAGAACAGTTTGTTAAAAGGATACACATTCGGAACAGGTCTACAGATGAGCATGGGGTATAACGGATATGATTTATCCCAAGTAAACATGAAGTACGCGGGTCAATCATTACAGGAATATCAATACCGTTATGACAACAATAAGAATCTGACTACTATTATAGAGCCAGAAGGAAACGCACAATTTACCTATGATGAGTTGAGCCGAATTCAAACGGAAGATTCAAACGATAAGACGGAGCGCTATCTCTATGATGAAAATGGTAACCGTGCACAAACGGGCACTTCAAAAATATTCGGAATGGTGGATGCTGCTTATACGTTTGATAGCCTAAATCAATTGACACAAGTAGCGGGAGAAGGAAAAACAGTTACTTATGCTTATAACGGCTATGGATTATTATATGAGCGTGTTGAAGGGGATATAAAGAATCGTTATTACTACGACGAATATGGGAGATTAATTGCCGAATCTGAAGGTACTTTAAAAGCTAGCCCCCAATTAACGTATGTCTATGTATATGATCTAGAAGGCCGTTTATTAGCTAGACAAGATAAGAAGAGCGGACAAATGCAATACTACCAGTTAAATGGACATCAAGATGTGGTAGGAATTACGGATAGTGCTGGAGAAGTACTCAATCGATATTCCTATGATATTTGGGGAGGCCCTGAGGTTGAGGAAGAAAAGGTGCCAAATGTTTTGCGGTATTCCGGGGAGTATTGGGACCATACGACAGGCTTACAATATTTGCGCGCAAGATGGTATGATCCGAGTCTCGGTCGATTTGTGAGTGAAGATGCGTATGAGGGGCAAATAAATAATCCGCTCACACAAAATCTTTACACGTATACTGCAAATAATCCACTCAAGTATACGGATCCAAGTGGCCATTGCTTTACAGATTGGTTAGGAAAGAAGTATTGTACGGCTGCTTGGGACTGGACGAAAAAAGAAGCAAAGAAAACTTGGAATGATTTAAAAACTATTCATTCGTCTTGGTATACTGCAGTTGATTACTGGTCATTAGGAAGCTTATCTCAAATCAGAGAATACTATGAAATTTCTCAAAAGAATCCTTATTCCTTCGAGCAGTTTTTAGCTGCCGGATTGATCATTGTAGATATTACACCACAAGGGAAAACCGCGAAGCTAACAAAAAAGGGATCAGGATTTATTAATAAGGCCGTAAAAGTAGGCTGCAACTGCTTTACAGCTGGAACAAAAGTACTAACAGAAGAAGGGGAGAAGAATATCGAAGACATTGAAGTCGGAGATATGGTTCTTGCCAAAGATGAGAACAACCCTAACGGAGAGTTGGCTTACAAAGAAGTAACGAACCTTTATCGCAATCAGCGTGATGATATAATTAAGTTGTATGTCGACGACCAGATCTTCGAGACAACGGACAATCATCCATTCTGGGTTGAAGGAAAGGGCTGGATTTTCGCTTATGAGCTTCAAGAAGGGGATAAACTTCAAAAGGCTTATGGAAGCAACCTCACGATTGATAAGGTTGAGTTTATTAAACTAGATGAGCTAGTTACGGTTTATAACTTTACAGTTGCTGACTATCACACGTATTATGTAACGGATATTGGGATTTGGGTGCATAATACGAACTGTATGTTCGGGGCGAAAGGAGTTCGAACTACCAGTAAAACAATTTGGAAAGAAAATGGTAGTAAGGCAAGGATAGATGTTGAAAACCCTAACCCCGGTCAACGGCCCGGACAGATTCATTATCAGGATGCAAATAATAAGAAGTATTTGTTTGACCCACAAAAAGGAGCCTTCGTTAATTCCAATGGTAGTCTTGCTCCGAAAAGCGTTAATAAAATGCTTAAAGATTCGAATTTCGTAAAGAAATTGAATGTGGGGCTTACACAATATCTTGGTGAAAGTCCTTACGTTCCAAAATGAGGTGAAAGATGAAAACTAATGCCAAAATGAAACAGTACATTGATACTGTAAAGACTAATAGTATGATGAATAATTTTACCATCGATTTTACTGCGTTAGAGAGTATTATCTTCCCAAGTTTTTTTGAATGGGATGATTGCGTTCTCTTAAGTCAGCTAAAAGGTAGTGAATTACCGACTCATTTTTCACCTAATCAATTTGTAACCGATAGAACTGCATTTGAAGCCGATTATAACCATATTCACTTAAATGATACTTTTGGTGAGGGTGTACATCCTGATTCAATCCTAAACATCGGAATAAAGATACTAGGAGTTTGGGAGGCGATTCTCTATAAACAATTCAACGGACGCAGGAAGTTTATGCTAATACTCTCTTATGACGGTGAAGATGTGATTCTACGCTTCTATACTGTTAGGGAAAATGAGGTGCCATGGCTTGACACATCTAAATTAGAATTGTATATGGATGGATTAATGCTTATCGAAACTTAAAGTGTGCAGTTTCTGATATGTATATGACCTTGGGGGCAATCCTCAAGGTCCTCTTTTTACCCCCACCCAGTTCCGACTGAATATGACTGCATGTTCACAATCACTTATTCCTTATCAACCTTTCTTTCAGTGGATTTTATTGGATGCACCTTCGAGCATTGGAGCCTTTCAAAAAAATGGCTGACAGAGTTCAAGAACGTTTTTTGGAGCTGGGTGGATACGGCGTTTTTTGATCCGTACGACCAAGCAAATAATCGATGCTCGTTTGATGGAAATCGGCTAATGCAATTAAGAGCGATGTCGGAATATCCAACTTCCCTCGTTCGTAATCGCTGTAGGTTCGCTGTTTGCAATTCAGATACTCGCATAGTTTCTCTTGTGATAAATCCTTATCTTCACGCATGTTTCGTATTCGTTCATAGACCACAGGGACTCACCTCAAAATGAGTATAATTCAGCGGATAATCCACTATTTATTTTCAGTGTGTTATACACTAGAATCTCTTGTGTGAGCCCTCTTTATATTGGAAAATCCTATTGGAATCTGGGTTTTAATAGAATCTGAGGACATCTGGTACTCGGTAGGGTTTGAAGGTTCTTCCTAAAAGACGATTTTCGGAACAGAACAAAGGAGATGATTGCAACGCATTCTATTAAAGTGGCAGTTCTGACTGTCCTTTATCTGAAACGGGAACGGTTGGGGCTGACCTATGAAGATACGCTTATCTTCGCGGACGAAATTGCTCGATATATTTCGAAACTCCAGCACATCGAAGCGGAGGTTATCCTGGAAGCCAGTACAACGCAGTGGAACAAGGGTGGACGCCGAGCGCTCGGACAATTGTCGGTGCAACAATTGCTAGACATTATGGAGGCCGCACAGCACGCGAGCGTAGACCAGCCTTTTGTGAATGAGCTATACAAGGAACTGTGGTACAAGCTAATGCAAGAACAGGGGTGAATTGCAGGTGAGTCTGTTAATAGCTATATGTGGCTCCTTGTTCGGCCAACCAATAACCGTCTGCAAAAGGGCAACGTAACGAGGTGATATTCATCCACAACAGCTGACTTTAGACCTCGAAGGTCCTATCCTTCAAGGTCTTTTTTTATGTCCCATTGTCAAGCCAAGTGTGATTGTTCATCTATGGGCTTCTTTATATTTAGCTGCTGCACTTCATATTACAATCTGTTATTTACAAATATTTAACAGGCGTTTTAAATGAAGCTAACAGATGCCCGTTATGATTGTGGTATCCGTTTTGGTTATGCGAGACTTCTTTGCTTTGTTGCTTGATTATGCTTGATGTAGCCTACTTTACTGGAGGAATGGAATCATGAAACGTATAGCCATCGATATGGATGAAGTGATTGCAGATACGCTGAATACACATGTGGAATGGTACAACCGAGACTATCAAGATGAACTGACATTAGCCGAGCTTCATGGAAGGTCGCTGCTTGATGCCCGCCCGAACGCCCGCGAAGCGATCGAGAGCTATTACGCAAGAGAAGACTTTTTCCGTCAGATTAAGGTGATGCCGCATAGCCAGCAGGTGCTGCAGGAGCTAAGCCAACATTATGCGATTTATATCACGACAGCCGCTATGGAAGTGCCCGCATCCTTCCGTGCGAAGTATGAGTGGCTGCTGGAGCATTTTGACTTTCTAGATGAAATGAACTTTGTGTTCTGTGGCGATAAAAGCATCATTCGCGCTGACTACATGGTAGACGATAATGTGAAGCAGCTACAGGCCTTTCAGGGAAAAGGTGTCCTGTTCACGGCTCCGCGCAATGTACATGAGACGCGTTACGTGCGAGTAGACAACTGGCTTGAAGCAAGAGATTGGTTCATGGCGGAGCTTGAGCGAGCAGATGAGCGTATGGAAAATGCGCGGGAAGAGGGTCAGTCAGCGAATCAAACGCCTTGTTCGACTGCATCCATTAGCGTGGAGGAAAGTGCGACATGAGGCCAGCTATGAGCCCTAAGAGGCAAGAGGCTGGAAGCCAGCACGATGTCGGTACGGTGCAAGCTGCTGCGCATTGGAGATTCTGCAGCGATCATGTGCTTGATGGTGCCCTAGAGGCTGGGGAAGGGAGAATTGCGGATCTGAGCGGCAATGGCAATCATCTGGAATGGGTGCAGGTTCTTGGTGGACGTGATGTTCACCAAGAAGCAGGAACATCGCCATGTCTGACTTGGGTGCATGATCAAGAGCATGGTGAAGTGCTCAATATGCTAAATGACGAGTCGGCCGCTGCTCGCGGATACTTTCGTACCCTTGCGTCTGCGCCAATTAATCAGCATACCTTTGAGCACGGATATACCATAGAAGCAATTGTGAAGCTGCCTGTCCCCTTTGACGAAGAGCAGCATAGCTGGATGGGTGTGCTGACAAGGCAGGGAGCAGGAGCAGAGCTTGGCCGTCAAGGCGAGCGGGAACTCCTTGCCACTTTGTCTGTCTCCAATTGCATGGAATATCAATGGGTGCATCACCCTTATGCAGCCATGAGCTCGGCGACCAGCTGGTCGAGATACTTAAAGGACGAGGAATGGCATCATGTCGTTATCGTCAACGATACCAACGAGACGTTATTGTATGTGAACGGCATTTGTGATTTCGCTTGTCTTCAGCAAGATCTTAAAGGCATTGCTGCTGTTCCGGGAAAAGGATGGAATATCGGCGCCTCCGAGTGGAAGGGGGAGCTTGATTCGCTGTTCTCCGGGAGGCTGTCCGAGATTCGCATCACGGATCGTGCGCTTTCAAGCACGCAATGGCTGACCAGCATGAAGCCGCTGCGGCGGCTAGAAGGGACCAATGAGGGGGAGGTGACTCGAAGATCCTCCGATCAGTATTACTTCGCCTTCATCCCTGATCCTCAGAAGCTGGTCTATCTGAACCCGCATATGTTCAATGCGCAGATCGAGTGGGTAAAGCAGAAGCATGAGGAATTGAATATTGCCATGACAGCCTTGCTAGGGGATGTGGTGGATCATAGTGATGCCAAAGACGAGTGGGAGCGAGCCTCACTTGCGATTGCCAAGCTGGATCAAGCCAATACTCCTTATGTCATGACAGCGGGCAATCATGATTATGATGAGGCGGATACGTATCTAGGCTATTTTGGCCCTGCTCGGTTTATAGACAAAGCCTATGTCCAAGGTCACTCTCCATCCTGCTACAGCTCATACAGCATCATGGAAGCGGGGAGCTATACCTATCTGTGGCTTATGGCTGACATGAAGCATCTGCACACCGATCTTGCTTGGCTAAGAGATGTGCTGAATCAGCACCGGGCGCTGCCTACTATCCTAATCTCGCATGATATTTTATATAAGCGAGAGCAGCCATCCTCCAAGTCCTTGGTGCAGTCAGAGCTTGGGTCGGTCATTTGGGAGGAGTTAATCGCACCGTACAAGCAAGTATTTATGACGGTAAATGGACATTACGACGGCTCAGGCTATCAGGTAAGAGCCAATCCAGACGGCCATGACGTCATTCAGCTTCTTGTCAATTATCAGGACAGCTACCGAGGAGGCAACGGCTGGCTCCGATTAGCGGAGATGGACGAGGAGCATCAATGCATTCGTTTTTGTACGTATTCGCCTTGGGTGGAACGTCTGGCTCTTACAGAAGAGCTTGAATATCCCGATTATCGGTTTTTGATCGGTGAGGACCATCGCTTTACCATTCCTATGAACTTTAAGGAACGCTTTAATCTGCTATAGCCTTATCAGCGTTCACTCTATGGGGAAATGAGGAGATATTGCGTGTCTCTATTATCTGAAGAACGCAAGCAGTATATACTGGAGCAGCTGGACAGCACCGGCAAGGTGCGTGTAGTGCTGCTTGCAGAGCAGCTTCAAGTATCGAATGAGACGATTCGACGTGATCTCGCTGTGCTGGAGGAGGAAGAACGGCTTCGACGGGTGTATGGCGGAGCGGTGAAGGTGCAATATGAAACAGGAGAACCGCCGTATCAGCAGCGGCAGGTTCTCCATCATGAAGCGAAGCAGAAGATTGGCCGATGTGCAGCCATGTTGATTCAAGATGGCAATACGGTCTACATGGACACAGGTACGACCATTCATGAGCTGGCTCGTGTCTTAAAGGGGCGCAAGCGCATTACGGTCATCACCAATTCCTTAACGGTGGCGAGCCTTCTGCGTGATTCCTTGGCTCAAGGGCTGTTCAGCGGCCGAATTATTATCCTCGGAGGCGAGATCTCTCCTGATCAGCAATCGGTAAGCGGGCATTTGTGCCTGGATATGCTCCGTCACTTCTATGTGGATAAAGCCTTTATTTCTGTCGGCGGTGTTTCTATTCTGACAGGCATCAGTGATTACGACATGAACGATACCGTGATCTCCAAAGCAGCAGCGGCGAATGCCAAGGAAGTCATCGTGCTGGCTGATTACAGCAAGATGGGCATCCAGGCCTTCTGTCACATTACGCCATTGGATCAGGTTGATGTCGTAGTATGTGATCAGCCGTATCCGCCTTCTTGGGGGCAGGAGCTTGAGCTTAAAGGAATAACGTGGATTGTGGCAGCGGACACCTAAGCTTGGGACATGGCCATGGCGTGTGCCTGTTTCATCTGATGAGCAGTAATGTGCAGGTGTGGTTCAACAAGAAAAAGGAAATAGCAGCCTGAATAATTTAAACGTTTTAACTAAAAGTGCGCAAAAATGGGTGTTGCGATGAAATCATGGGATTCAGCCCAATTGCAGGTGTTCTCATAAGCAAGGACTTAAGGATATGCTTACTTAAGCAGGGTCTTCGGTGATTCCGGGGGCCTTTTTCGTGTTGGCTAAAGGTGTTCGTGGTGTTAGGACGAGGAAGCAGCTTGTGCTGGTGATTGATTCTTGTGCTGTCTAAGCTTGGTGTGCAGGAAGTAGTCGATGCCGAATCGTCCGGCGTTGGTATAGGCAACGAGAATAAACATGGACAGGATGATCATGATGGGGTTGTTGCTGATTGAACCGCTTAATAGAAAAGACATATTCATGACGATTCCGAAAAAGGCAGCCGTACGAGTCAAGCCTCCAACGAGGAGGCCAACGCCGACCAGGATCTCTCCCCATTGCACCATCATGCTGAAAAGGCTTGCATTCGGAATGGCGACATGTTCTATAAACGAAGCCCACCATCCTTGCACGATCGGCCGTTCGCCAGATGCTTTCTCCACAGCTCCCTTCAGGAATCCGCTCGCGTTGAAGCTGCCTCCAGACAGTTTGTTAAGTCCAGCCGAGATCCAGGTATACCCTAGATACAGCCGAATGAGAAGCAGCACAGCTGAAGCCCATACATTCCTTCTTAAAAATTCAATCATTATTATTCCTCCTTCATTCTATTAAATGGGGTCTTGCAATCATTCAGGCTTCATCAACACTTTAAATAACAAAAGCACGAATTTCAAGGCTCATGAGAGCTATTTTTTCACAAATTAGACGAAATTGATGTTCGGCAGCTTGGTTACGATCCCAGCAGGCTGAACTTTGGAAACGAATTAAAATCGGACAACCCACAGTCATTAAATCCCACAACAAACCACATCTATCTCTTAGGCATAAGGCCTTCCGAACAATTGAAATGCCCGTTTTCCATAATAAAACAGAATAAACACAGAAAACCTCACTTAAAAAAACATTAATATTCCGTTGATCTCACGAAAACATTCTGAATTTAAAGTATAGATATCACAACATCAGGCAACAAACAAACGGAATCAATCATAACGGAATGAATCATCGAGGTGAGATGTCTTGAAAGATAACGCACGACCATTGATTACTGCTCATACTGGTTCAGGGCAGGCGCCAGCGAATACGTGGAGCTCCTTCTTGGAAGCATGTGATGCTCGGGCCGATGTGGCAGAGGTGGATATTCGAGTGACGAAGAAGCAGGAGCCGATTCTGATGCACGACCATTCCCCCTTGCTGGAGCAGTATGGTGTGGATGAATTGAATCAGCTGCCGCTGCGCGCACAGCTTGGCGATATCTATGTGGAGCATGAGCTGGTGAAGCTGGAGGAGCTCCTGCAAGAAGCAATTAGACGGCAGATCAAGCTTAATCTGGACATTAAAAATGGGGAAGCCGTGAACCCCACCTTGAAGCTCGTGAAAGCTGCCCGTGCAGAGCACCTAATCTATGTGACAGGGTGCACGGAAGGGATTGAAGTCGAGGCGTCAGGCATGGCTCTGCTGCTTAATGCGCCAATGTCCATGATCATCAAGGACGGCACACGGCATGACCAGATTGACGGCTTCTGTCAGCAGGCACAGCAAGAAGGATATGCGGGCGTGAATCTTCACGAGGCTATGGTAACCCCAGCATTTGTCGATATCGCTCATGCACATAATCTCTTCGTATCGGTCTATACGGTCAACGAGCCTCAGCGCATGAAGGAGCTGATCGAGATGAAGGTAGACAGCATTACAACAATGAAGCCTGAGCTGCTTCACCGAATGAAAGGCGGACAAGCACGATGATGGATTATGAATGTAAAGGACAGGAGGGAGATTGAGATGGCAAGGGATACGACTGTCATAACGGGTATGGCGGCAGGCGGCTCTGCAACAACACGTCAACGATCGCAGCTGTGGAAACGCATTTGCTCTCATTATCAGCTCTATCTGATGCTTCTGCCTTGTGTGATCTTCTTTATTATCTTCTCGTACATTCCAATGGGAGGTCTTGTTCTGGCCTTTAAGGAGTACCAGTTCAACAAAGGGATCTTTGGCAGTCCGTGGATTGGACTCACGTACTTTGAGATGTTCTTTCAAGATCCTCAAAGCTGGCGTCTCATACGCAACACGCTGGTGATCAGCGGCATGAAGGTCTTTCTAGCCATGCCGTTTCCGATTCTTCTCGCTTTAATGTTCAATGAGGTGAAGAATTCGCGGCTGCGCAATCTGTTTCAAGGCATTGCTTATTTGCCGCACTTCTTCTCTTGGGTCATCGTGGTCGGCATCATGCAGCGAATCCTTGCGCCGGATACCGGACTTGTCAATCAAGTGATCTCATGGCTCGGAGGTGATGGCAGCACCTTCTTCATGATGGAGGAGGGCGCCTTCCATCCGATGATGTTCTGGAGCTATGTATGGAAGGACGTCGGCTGGAGCTCCATTATCTACTATGCCGCCATTGTGGGGATTAATCCTGCCTTGTACGAGGCAGCCAAGATTGATGGAGCGAACAAATGGCGCCAGATCTGGCATATTACCCTGCCAGGCATTCGCTCAACCATTATCGTGCTGTTCATCTTGTCGCTTGGCAGTATCTTGTCTGCCGGCTTTGACCAGATCTATCTGCTGAAGACGCCAGGCAACATGAATGTATCTGAAATTCTCGATACCTACATCATCTATATGGGGCTTGAAAGCGGGCAGTTTGGCTTTGGTACGGCCATCGGAATGATGCAGGGCATCGTAGGCTTGATTCTAGTGCTCACGGTAAACAAAGTCGCAAAGAAATGGTTCCAGTCCTCTCTTTGGTAGGACGTATTGGGGAAGCAAATGCTTCTTGCGATACGAGAAATACACATATAAGAATCATTCAAAAGGAGAGAAAAACATGTCTCACAATCGAATGCATATTTGGTCCAAGCTGCTTGCACTGACACTTGTTGTCTCTATGCTGTTAACCGCTTGTGGAACTTCCAGTCCATCAAGCACGGACAGTGCCAAGGGGACAAGCACAAGCGAAACGCCTTCTGATAAGCCATCCACATGGATTGCTGACCGCAAGCTCAAAGGGCTTGTGTTTATGGGCAGCGATGTTACAGAAGGAATGAACCCAGAGATCGCAGCGAAGCTCAAGGAAATGACGGGTATTGAGCTGGAACTCCAAGCCGTCGGGCATGACGGCTCTCAGAAGGCGCTGGCTGCGGGACTTGCTGCAGGGGACCTGCCGGACTTTATCGCGTACTATCTTAATCACAGCGGCCGTCCTGAGATGGAGATGATCAACAAGGCATCTCGTGAAGAGATGTTTCATGATCTCGCTCCACTCTTGAAGGATACAACGGTGTATAAGAAGTACACCGAAGAAGGCTACTTGCCGCTTGATACAGAGTATGGTGTCATGTTCCGTCCAGAGTTTGGCGGCTCGGCATATGCCATTCACTTAAATATTCCGCGTGAGGGCGGCTATGAATCTCGCAAATATGTTTCTGGCCCTTACATTCGCAAAGATATCGCTGACGCGCTTCAGGTGGATCCGCGCACGATTACGACGTCCGAGCAGCTGTACGAGTTAGCCAAGAAGATTAAGGATGGTCAATTCAAGGATAAAAACGGCAAGGATGTGTATCCGATTGGACCGACAGTATGGGGCGGAATCGATCGCAGCGGCCTGTACAATGATCTCGTGTGGACTGGCTTCAATGGTGAAGGATTCGGCCGTGACAAGAATGGTGCGATTCTGCACGAAAGCCAGACGGAATACGGCTTGAAGCGTGTGGAGTTCGTTCAGAAGCTGCTGAAAGAGAAGCTCATGCATCCTGAATATTACTCTATGGAGGAAAACCGTGCCAAAGAGGGCGTGCTGAACGATTCCTTCGCCATTATCGGTGATATGCACAACTACAATATCGAAAACAAGGACAACCGCTACATTCCAATCGGTCCTTTGGATACTGTTGATGGCCCATATCGTATGACTTCGACCTTCAAAGGCGGTTATGGTGCTTGGTCTATTCCGCAGACAACTGAGCACCCAGAGGATATCGTGAAGCTTGCTGACTTCCTTGCGAGCCGTGAAGGCAAGCTTTTGTGGAAATATGGCTTGGAAGGCCGCGATTATGACCTTGATGCCAATGGCAACCCTGTACCCAAGAAAGAAGTGCTGGATCTGATTGAACAAGACCCTGTGAAAGCGAAGGAGCTTGGTTTTGCTGGTGTAGGCAACGACTGGGGCTGGTACCTGGGCGGAACGGATCTTGATGATCTGAAGGACTTCGGCGAAGCAAGCTACGGCGAATCGGTAAACAAGGACATTAATAAAGGTCCGCTGGAGATTGCAGCGTACTGGAACTATGACGAGAAAAAGAAAAATATTGACCTGCGCGACGGCTATGCTGCGCTTGCCTTCATTGGGGAATTCCCGAAAGGCTCGATGCTGACCATGGCGCTTGATAAGTACAAGGAAAGCTTGGTTCGCGCTTACTATGCGAAGGATATGACTGAAGCGAAGTCCATTCTGGATGCAGCTGCAGGCCAGCTCAAGAGTGCGGGGATGGAAGAGTACATTAAGCTGCTGGAGCAAAAAGATCAGGATTCGAAGACAAAGCTGATGTTCTAATGAATAGGAGTTCGTACATGAGAGAGCCTTCCCTCCTGCTTGGGAGGGCTCTCTATGAATCGAGAGGAGAAGCGTAGGATGAAAAAAACGACAGTCTCATTAGGTACGGCCTTTGGAAGCTTGATGACCGTACTGAACTATACCGTGCTTATCCTGCTGTGCTTGTCCATTATATTGCCGACATTAAATGTCCTGGCATTATCGCTGAATGTAGGGACAGATGCAGCCAAGGGCGGCATTTACTTCTGGCCGCGTGATTTCACACTGGATAATTTCAAGGAAGTGTTTCGACAGTCCAATATCGTCAATGGCTTCCTTATTTCTGTGTTCCGTACGGTACTGGGGACGTTTCTAAGCGTATTTTTAACGGCGATGGCTGCATACGCCTTGAAGACCAGAACGATGCCCGGACAGAAGCAGCTGACCTTCTTTATTTTCTTTACGATGTTATTTAGCGGCGGCCTGATTCCTTATTATATTGTGCTGAAGGAGCTTCATCTGACAAACAGCATCTGGGTATATGTGCTGCCTGCGCTGTACAGCGTGTGGAACATGATGATCATGAAATCCTTCTTCGAGCAGACGCCAGAAGGGCTTGAGGAAGCGGCGCGCATTGATGGCTGCAGCGACTTCGGCATTTTCTTTCGCATTATACTGCCAACAAGCAAGCCCGTAATCGCAGCAATCTCCTTATTCAATGCGGTGGGCCATTGGAACGACTGGTTCACAGGCTCCTTCTATGTAAGGGACCCGAATATGAAGCCGCTGTCTACGGTTCTTCAGGAGATGCTGACGAAGCAGCAGGCGCTAACCGATACGCTGATGAGCGCTACTGGCTCGATGCAGATGCAGATGCTCGATAAGATTCAGGTGACGGGAACCTCGCTTAAGATGGCGACGATTATGATCGTCATTACACCGATCGTCTTGGTATACCCGTTCTTGCAGAAGTACTTCGCCAAAGGGGTCATGATCGGCTCGATGAAAGAATAATAGGCTTTTAACAGGAGGACCTAAGATGAACATTCATAATCCCTACGCCAAGGAAGGCGTGTGGCTTCGTGGAAGCCTGCATAATCATACGACCAATAGCGATGGGCATCATCCGCTGAGCACGGTGTATCGCATGTATCATGACTATGATTTCTTCGCGATATCCGATCACGACCAGATCACGGAGCATACGGACGAGAGCACGATTCCAACCCTATACGAGGCGATTGAAGTTAGCAGCCCTAAGGCGCACATGCTTCTCGTGCAGCCTCCTAAGGCCATAATGGAAGGATACACGAATGAATTTACGATCGATAATTACGGGCAGTTGTCGGCTATGTGCTTGGAGGGTGGCGGGATATCCGTGCTTGTGCATCCTAACCGCTACTACTCGCAGTATTGGAAGCTTGCAGACATGCTCGCGATGAACGCCTACACAGGCATTGAGGTTATCAATGGAGACGGCAATCCGGAGTACGACATTGCCTTTGATAAATGGGATGCTGTGTTGTCCTCTGGCAGGAAGGTGTGGGGATTTGGCAATGATGACTTTCATGCCTATGGTCAAGAGAGAAGAGCCTGGAATGTGGCGCTTGCGGCCACGAACAGTCATGAGGCAGTGCTTGAGGCGCTTCGAAGCGGTAGTTTCTATGTCTCTACAGGCTATGGATTTGATTCGATTGAGGTAGAGGGAAGCACCATTGTAGCGAAGCTTGGCAGCAGCGATCAGTTGGATGGCATGTACAAGTACGCGACAGTGATCGGCAAGTACGGCAAGGTGCTGCATGAGGTAACTGGACGTTTTACCGAGCTTCGCTATACCTGTACCGGGGATGAAGGCTATGTTCGGATTGCCGTGTATCTAGAGGGCGGATCTGGCGCTTTTTCGCAGCCGCTGTTTATGGAATAGGAGTGACGAGAGAGATGAGAGAATCATTGCGATATCGAGCAAACGGCAGCTTTACAATCGTGCAGTTCACCGATCTGCATGTAGGCGGAGGTGTAGAGGAGAAGGATGAACGCACGCTTGCGCTGACGAAGCGGGTGATCGAATTAGAAGAGCCGGATCTTGTGGTCTATTCCGGCGACATGCTGTATGGCTCAGAGGTGAAGGAGCCGATCGGCACCTTGCAGCGGATCGTCTCGATTCCAGAAGCGCTGAACATTCCATTTGCCATCATATTTGGCAATCATGATGCGGAAAGCATTGCCTCGCGCGATGAGCTGTTCAACTGCTTGAGCGACTGCCGCATGCTGGTCTCCAAGGCAGGCCCTGAGCCGATTCATGGAGTGGGCAATGATGTTCTCCCGGTTCTTGATTCTAAAGGAGAAGAGCCTGCATCGTTATTGTATTTGTTTGATTCCGGGGAGCTGGCTCCGCCTGAGATCGGAGGCTATGAGTGGATACACCACGATCAAATTGAATGGTACCGCAAGCAATCAGCCGCTTATCAAATGAAGGCGGGATATGCACTGCCAAGCCTTGCATTCTTCCATATTCCAATACCGGAATATCGAGATGCCTGGGAGCGGGGGCAAGCCAAGGGCACCAAGAATGAGCTTGTATGCTGCCCAGAACTGAACAGCGGCCTGTTCACCGCCATGTTGGAATGCAAAGATGTGATGGGAACCTTTGCCGGGCATGACCATGACAATGATTATGTGGCCCGCTGGCATGGGATAAGGCTGGCGTATGGCCGCGTATCAGGCTATGGCGGCTATGGCAATCTGAAGCGAGGCGCCCGTGTGATTCGCATGCAAGAAGGCGAGAGAGCCTTTTCGACCTGGATTCGCCTTGCTGATGGGAGCGTTATGTCCGATGAGCAATAAAGCAGGCGCTCGCTTCGGCATTCTGACTTTGTCGTGGCCGATCTTCTTGGAGTCGCTATTTGGGATGCTGCTTGGCACAGCGGACACGCTCATGCTCAGCCGCGTCTCTGACGGGGCGGTTGCAGCCGTTGGCGTGGCCAACCAGATCTTGACTGTAGTCGGATTGATGTTCGGCTTTGTTACGGTGGGGATGGGCGTAGTCTTGAATCAATGGCTTGGAGCAGGACAACTCAAGGATGTAGATCGCATAAGCCGTACGGCGCTCACACTGAATCTCTTGATTGGCATTCTATTCAGTGTGGGCTTGTTTGTATTTGCGGATAAGGCGCTGCTCTTGTTCAAGCTGCCTAGCGAGTTGTTGGCAGAGGGAAGCATTTACTTGTCTATCGTCGGAAGCGCTGTGTTTATGATTGCCATCAATATGGCGCTAGGCACGATGCTGCGCTGCAGAGGGATGGTAAAGGAAATGATGCTGATATCGTTTGAAGTCAATGTCATTCATGTCATCGGAAACTACATGGTGCTGATGGAGCCGTTCGGCTTGCCGATGCTCGGCGTGGAAGGGGTTGCGATCTCGACTTGGGTCAGCAGAGGGATAGCGGTTGCTGCTTATCTGGCGATATGCAAGCGAAGATTGGAGCAGCCTGTTCGGCTCGTGAATCCGCTGCGGATGAAAAAGAAGGATCTTCGCTTGATCTTCAAGCTCGGCATTCCTTCAGCAGGCGAGCATGTCTCGTATAATCTGTCACAGGTGGTCATCACTTATCTGGTTACCATGCTGGGCGCAGCTGCACTGACGACGAAGATCTACACGCAAAACGTTACGGCGTTTGTGTTTATCTTCTCGATGGCAATCGGCCAAGGGACGCAGATTATTGTCGGTCATTTGATTGGACAAGAGAGCAAAGGAGAGGCTCATCGATCGGGTGTGCAGTATTTGAAGCTTGCCGTGCTCGTATCCTTGGGGATCAGCCTGCTGCTTTGTCTGCTGGCCGACCCGCTCTTAGGCCTGTTTACAAGCGATCCGGAAATTATTCGGCTGGGCAAGCTGCTTATGCTGCTGTCTGTGCTTCTGGAGCCGGCGCGCGCGAGCAATATGGTGCTGATAAGCTGCCTTAATGCTGCTGGGGATGTGAAGTTCCCTGTGATTACAGGTCTCGTATCGATGTGGGGCATTAGCGTGCCGCTCGCTTATGTGCTTGGAATTGTGTGCGGCATGGGGCTTACGGGCATCTGGATCGCCTTTGCCGTAGATGAGTGGGTTCGTTCTCTCATCATGCTGCGGCGCTGGCAGCAGAGATCCTGGATGAGGCTGAATTTGTTCACAGAGCCTCATGCTCAGTCGAGAGAGGCAGGCTAGTGCCAGTTGACATCTTGAGGACGAGCGGAAGCGAGTTGATTAACAGGGGATATGTTATATACCCTTACACCTTTGGCCGCTCATGCAGCTGTGAAAGCAGCTTTGGAGCGGTCCTTTTTTATGGCTTGTAATGGACAGCATCAGGAAAACAATAAGCAAAGCCCTTGTTGCTGTAAAAAGGAACAAGGGCTGCTTATCTGATGATTGCGGGAACGGTCTACCCTATTAAATGGAAGATTCATGGAGCCGAATTACACACCTATCAGGGGAGTGTTGATTAGGGTGTGATTCGCTGCTATCATCACGAGCGCTTAGCAGCTTAGGATTGCTGCTGCAGATAGCTGCTGATGTCAACGCCAAGACCTGCTGCCAACCGGCGGCCGAGCTCGACATCGGCCCGGAAGAAGTTGCAGATTGCCCGAAGCTGTACCTCACTGCGTGTGGCTGACAAGTCTTGGGTCAAGTTCAGGACCAACCGATCCTGCTCGCCTGATGATAAGCCTCTATAACGATCTCCAGCTTGACTGAAGTCATCCGTCTTCTCAATCTTGCGTCTCATCGCAGCGCCTATGAGCGGGGATTCACTCTCCGCGTACTGGGGAGCTTCCTTCTTGTCAGCTTCCCGACTGTTCGGCTCATAGTTCACGGGAGAGTAATCCTGACTAACATTCATGAAGCCATCTCGTTGATGATTGTGAACCTTGGCGAATGGGCAGTTCACCGGAATTTGCAAATAGTTGGGACCTAAGCGATGACGCTGCGTATCCGGATAGGAGAACAAGCGTCCTTGCAGCAGCTTATCCTCTGATGGCTCAATGCCTGGCACAAGCGCGCTTGGCGAGAAGGCAGACTGCTCAACCTCAGCAAAGTAGTTGCCCGGATTCTGATTGAGCGTCATGCGCCCTACTTTCACAAGCGGGAATTGTTCTTCAGGCCATACCTTCGTTGCATCAAGCGGATCGAAGGATAAGGCATCGCCGTCCACGTCCATAAACTGCACGCAGAGCTCCCATTCCGGGAAGCTGCCTGCTTCTATTGCCTCATGCAAATCACGGGTTGCATGGTTGAAGTCTTTTGCCTGAATGGCTTCTGCTTCTTCGGCTGTCAGATTGCGAACACCCTGGAGCGACTTCCATGTGTATTTGACGTAGGTGACCTTTCCTTCCTGATTCACCCACTTGAAGGCATGCACGCTAAAGCCGTCTGTCTCACGGTAATTAGCTGGAATGCCATGATCAGAGAACAGCCATGTCAGCATATGCGTGGACTCTGGGGACAACGACATAAAGTCCCAATAATGATCAGGCGTCTGGATGTTTGTTCTTGGCGCAGGTTTTAGCGCATGCACCATATCCGGAAACTTCACCGCATCCCGAATGAAGAACACAGGCAGGTTGTTGCCGACAATGTCGTAATTGCCTTCCTCTGTGTAGAACTTCACTGCAAAGCCGCGCGGGTCGCGCAAGGTCTCAGGAGATGTGCTGCCGTGAATAACAGTAGAGAAACGAACGAAGACTTTCGTTTCTTTGTTCGGATCTTGTAAGAAGGCAGCCTTCGTATAAGGGGCCATGCTTTGATAAGGCTTGAACACGCCGAATGCACCTGCTCCACGAGCGTGCACGACACGCTCAGGGATTCGCTCACGATCGAAATGGGCGAGCTTCTCTATCAGATGAACATCCTCAAGAAGTACAGGTCCTCGTTGTCCAGCGGTCTTGGAAGATTGATTGTCGGCTACTGGCGCACCTTGATTCGTCGTAAGATGATTGTGATTCGTCGTCATAAACAGCCTCCTAATTTATAATTATTATTTTATAATATTGATAATAATTATTATTTGTCTGCTCATACGATAACACGATAACGATTACTAATCAATAATTATTTTAATCTAGTTTGTCATATTCCTGATAATGATAGCGTCCATAAATGTAGAACATGGATATGGCAGCATTACCCTTACCCTGTAGAAGATATTCTAAAACGAAAAGAAAGAACGCTGATTCTGGAAATGAAGGGAAAGAGAATGGAGGGAGTGTCGTATACTAATAACGAAGGGAGGCTGTGCGATGAGTTTTTTTGACAAGATGAAATCAGGACTTCACCAAGTAAAAGGCAAAGCTCAGCACACGGTAGAAATTACGAAGCTGTATACGCAGATTCAGGTGAAAAAGAAGGATTTGCAGCAGCACTTTGCAAAGCTTGGGGAGACAGTATACCAAAGTTCTGGCATGGGCAAGCAAAAGGCGGAGTCTGTAGATGATCATCAGGATCAGATGGTGAAACTGTGCCGTGAAATTGCCCACATGGAAGAAGAGATTGAGGAGCTTGAGCAGGAAATGCATCGATTGAAGGGAGATAAGCAGTGCCGGTGTGGATCTTATGTCCCGCAAGAGGCGCTTTTTTGCAGCCGCTGCGGGCACAAATTTGCAGCAGCGTACGGTCAAGGGGACGCCATTATCATTGATCCCATCAGGGATCGACCGAATGATGACAGGCAGGGTCCGGGGCCTACCTAATAATGGCCTTCATTACGCAAGTGAAGGATTAAAGCAGTCTGAGGAGCAAAAAGCTAAAAATCAAAAAGCTAAAAGCATAGAGCATAAAGCAATGGAGTGTTATGGCTCTGAAGCAGGGAGATAAACGGAGAAGAATAGTGAGGATCAGCGCAAGAGCCCTTGCATGAAGGGGAGAGGGCTCCTGCTGATATTTAAAGAGGAATGTAAGCGCTTAATCCCAACTACTTTTATATACAGAAAAAAGAAGCGCTTTTACTTTGGCACACCAACCAATCCAATGAGTAAAATAAACGATCAAAATAAGAGGGGTCCTGATGAATTTTGCTCATAAACAATCCGCCTTCACACATGGTAATGATCAGTGCAGCCGTCTCGGGAATGGGCATCTTTGCAGGCAGTTCCTGCTTGCGAATGCCCTCTAGCAGAAGCAATTCAAGGGTGGATTGCATTCGAGTAAAGAAGTTTTTGATCAACTCTAGGATGGTATTGTTATTCGGAGGAGACTGAGCGTAAAGTGTTACAAATGGGCAGCCTACTTGACAGTCATATTGGCAGGGCGTATGGATGATGGTGCGAAGCACAAATTCGATTCTCGCCATGACCGGTACGTGATGCCATGCCAATACGGTGGAGCACTTCTTCTCGTATTGGTCAATCATTTGCTTCATCACATGAAGCAGAATATCCTCCTTGCTCTTAAAATGATAGTAAATGTTTGTCTTTGACACTTTGCTCACGGCGACAATATCATCGATGCTCGTGTTATGGTAGCCTGACGATAAGAACAAATCGGTAGCTGTATCCAACACCACGTCTCGATTGGATAATCTGTTGTTTCTCATATAATGAATGTACGCACTATGTCATAAACTGTCAATCGGTTCTTGGGACTATCTTCCGTGTGGGTTGGTGCATTCAAGGGCTTAAGAACGAGGTGAATATACCGATGTTCGGCTGCTAACGAGGCAGTGTGCGAAGGAGGATCAGGCCGCGAAAAAAGAAGCTGCACAGGGATAAAAGGCTCTGCTGCACAGCTTCTTCCTAAATATCGAGAGGTTCTTCATCCGAGTGGTTTTATCTTGATTCAGACGGCAATCTTAGCAATATAGCGTAAACCGCGCCTTGATCCATTCAGCCGTCTCCTCAGGATGGGATACAGGCAAGAGATGGCCATAAGGCATGCGGGATATATGGTGAGGAAGAATATCCTCGGGCAGCTTGAACATCATATCCTGAAATCCCCACAAGACAGATATGCGGTTGCTGTAATCATAATTTTGCTTGCAGGCCTTCTTCTTTTTGAAGGTTGAAGGCGTTGACAGCATCGCCATGCTCTTGGCCGAAGCTCTTCGTATCCGAGGAGAACGCAGCTCCCGCACAATAAAGGTGGTGAGATGATGAGGGACTTCATCTACACTATTGTAGCAATATTGATTCACAAGCATTCGTGCAAGCTGATTGGGCGAATACGTTCGAAGCGCCATCTCATTGAAGAATTCCAGTCCCAGCAATCGATCTTGAACCTGCAGCACAGGATGGATTAGCAGCAGATGATGAATGAGCTCCGGATACTGCTCCATGATGCGATAAGCGACAGTTCCGCCGAAGGAATGACCCGCTAGTACAACAGGGCGCGGCGAATCCTTGACCGCTTGCATGACCTCGATAATGGTTCCATCAATGTAGGACGGATGACGATGAACAGGCGATCGACCGAAGCCTGGGAGGTCAATGAACCACATCGGTATGCCAAGCAGGTGGGAAGCGAGCGGAAGAAATAAATCTCCGCTGCTGATTGCACCGTGCAAGAAGACGAGAATCGGCATATCCTTGCTGCCATCAATCTCCCACGTCGCCAGATTGCCTCGACGGCCTCTCGTAATGGGCATGTCCTGCCGTTTATACCCGCTGGTTATGATCGATGGCTTGGAGGTTGTAGGCTGAATCAACAAAGGCTGCATGCCAATTGGTCTGCTTAAGCTGCCTACCTCAGGCGGTGATATCGGATTCAAGCTGCTCGTCTCGTTATGGACAACCCGGTAATCGAGATCCGCGATTACAGCGGACAGGATTGGCGTGGTATCGAGGTCCGGCAAGCTATGCTCAGCCTGCAGGCGCAGGGTGGATGTGATATCCACATCCCTGTCAATATAGAGCTGTTCCGCTTCGCATGGAACAGCGGCAAGCCGGTCAAGCGGCGTCCGATGGAGCCGCTTGACCCACGACTTCGGCACGGGAATAACACGTGCCGACGAGTACAGCTCGCGCGCAATGCGCTTCGCGAGCTGAGGCCCCCGCTGCTTGACGCGATCACTGTCAAGCAGCGGGTAAGTGTCGGAGCGCGGCGCCTGAAGCATGGCGAGCGCCCCGATATAGGCTGCCGCGGTATCTACCGCAACGAGCGGCAGCCAGCCATCGCCGGAGCCTGGGATGACACGCAGCAGGCTCCGGCGAACCGCGTCCACGAACAGCCCGAAGCCGTTCAGCTGTTCGGTGGACCCTGTCCCGGTGTCGCCAATTAAGACACCGGGCTGCACGACGGACAACGGGAGCTGAAGGGCTCGGCATGCGAGTCTCATCTCCCGTTCGGCGAGTAATTTGGCGTGATCATAAGGCAGCTTGGCCTGCAGCGCAAGCGTTTGATCCCACGGTTCCATTTCCGTATAAGGTGATTGGTATCCTGAGATATGGATCATATGTTTAAGAGAGCCCTGCTGCTTTATCTCCTTCGTGACGGCTAGCAGATAACGAGTGCCTTCAACAAAGAGGCGATTGGCTTCTTGCTCATTGAAGGCCAGATTCATGGAGCCGCCAGCATGGATGATGACATCTGCGGCAAGGAGTTGGGTGCGATCCTCTTCACTAAGCCCGAGGTGAGGCTTTGTAAGGTCACCAAGGAGGCCGTGTATGCGTTCTTGACAGAGCTCCTGCAGCTCAGGGTTGTATTCACTAATGCGCAATCGCGTATGCTGAAGGCGGGAAGCGGATCTTGTCAATGCGAGGATGCGGACAGGCTGGGCAAGTAAGCGCTTCATGATTGCAGTGCCAAGAACTCCTGTGCCTCCTGTAATGAACACCGTTTGCATACAGATACTCCTTTTTGATTTATATTAGTTAGGGAATAATAGTAGGGATTGATCGTGAATGCACTGAGAGAATCGCGGAAATGTAACATCGTCATGACATGAAGGAAATGAAAGATTCTGGAGTTTGTTGGGAAATGTTACATGATATAATTAGAACTATATAGTACTATAACTTTAGTGTCAACGTAACTCTTTATATAGTAAACGACGTAAAGGAAGGATGAGTTGCTCATGGCTATTGCAGAAATTACAATCATACCAATCGGCACGGCTACAACCAGTTTGAGCGCCTATGTGGCGCAGCTGCAGGAGGTGCTCTCGAAGCAGGAAGGCATCCAATATGAGCTTACCTCGATGAGCACTATCGTGGAAGGTTCCCTGGATCGATTGTTTGAGGTCATTCGTGTTCTGCATGAGACGCCATTTCAGTATGGGGCAGCGCGTGTATCGACCAGCATCAAGATCGATGACCGCAGAGACAAGCCGTCCTCATCGCTGCAAAAGATTCAGTCCGTACAAGAGAAAATATCCAAATCCGAACATTATCCCAGTTAATATTTAAAAATAGTAGGATATAGACCTTGTTGGTGAAGGTTATGACGAGATAATGGATTCATAGTATAATAAAAACAAAAATATAGAACAGCAGGTGAGAACAACGATGCAACCCATCACGACTATTGCGTCCCATCTTGGGATCGATATTAATGATCTTGAGCCTTATGGAAAATATGCAGCTAAGCTCAGCGAAAGCTTATGGGATGATATTGAAGCAAGAGACAACGGCAAGCTGATTCTGGTGACCGCCATGAATCCCACCCCAGCAGGAGAAGGGAAGACATTGACGACAATCGGGCTGACACAGGGCTTGAATCGTATTGGCCACAAGGCTGTTGCTGCACTGCGCGAGCCTTCGCTTGGCCCTTGCATGGGCATGAAGGGCGGGGCCACAGGCAGCGGTGCTGCGCAGATTGTCCCTTCTGATGATATCAACCTTCATTTTACAGGAGATATTCACGCTGTAACTTCTGCGCATAATCTAGCCGCAGCAATGCTCGACAATCATTTGATGCAGGGAAATGCGCTTCATATTGATGTAAATCGTATCGTATGGAAGCGTGTGGTGGATATGAATGATCGTCCTTTGCGCCGCACCGTGATTGGACTTGGCGAGGGCAATGGCGTCGTGCGCGAGGACGGATATATGATTACAACCGCGTCAGAAGTGATGGCGGTATTATGTTTGGCTGAGAATCTGCAAGATCTGAAGAAGCGGCTTGGGCGAATGATACTTGCTTATAGCATGACAGGCGAGCCGATAACGGTAGACCAGATTGGCGCTACAGAAGCGATGAGCGTGCTGCTTCGTCATGCGGTAAAGCCGAATCTTGTACAGACAATTGAAGGGGACCCTGTGCTCATTCATGGAGGCCCGTTCGCCAACATTGCGCACGGCTGCTCCAGCGTGCGTGCAACGCGGTATGGACTGAAGCTTGCTGATTATGTGGTCACAGAAGCGGGCTTCGGTGCAGATCTTGGCGCTGAGAAATTTCTTGATATCAAATGCCGTCAAACGGGTCTTATGCCGTCTGTTGTAGTATTGGTAGCGACGGTTAAGGCGCTTAAATACAACGGCGGGATCAAGAAGGACGAGCTTACGGCACCGAATCTGGATGCCCTGCAAGAGGGGCTTGCGAATCTGAGACGTCACATTGAGAATTTGCACAAGTATGGTCTTCCTATTGTTGTTGCCGTGAACCGCTTTGCGACTGACACAGAGGAAGAGCTTCATGAAGTGATATCCTTCTGCCGTGGCTTGTCATGTGAGGTTGCGTTGTCTGAGGCCTGGGCAAAAGGTGGAGAGGGCGCTCGTGCGCTTGCAGAGGCAGTGGCTCAAGCGGCTGAATGCTCCCGTGTGGAGGAGGAATTCCGCTTGCTCTATCCTGATAATACTCCACTTCGGGACAAAATTAAAATCGTGGTCCGCGAGATCTATCGTGGTGCGGATATTCGCTTTACTCCAAAAGCGTCGCGTGCACTATCTCGAATCGAAGAGCAATTCGGGCACGAACTGCCTGTCTGCATGGCGAAGACACCGTATTCGTTCTCAGACAACCCCAAGCTATTAGGTGCGCCTGTTGATTTCGTGATGGACATCTCAGATGTAAGAATCTCTGCCGGCGCAGGCTTCGTGGTGGTGGAGACCGGAACGATAATGACGATGCCTGGCTTGCCGAAGGAGCCAGCGGCTCTTCGCATTCAGCTTCATGAGGATGGCACCGTATCGGGTCTGGAGTAAACGCTCTAATTAAGATTCCGGCTGCTAATTAACATGATTTCATTCATTTGAAAAGAGCTCTTTTCAAGGTGAGCCATGCTGAGGGATGGATCGCTGAGAAGAGCTTTTTTTAGCTGAACACACTTCCATAAATTACATGATTTCTCTAGCTGCTTCTAAGCGTTGAATCATGATAGAATAAGGCTCGTTGTGTGTTTGTAGAGTGGGCTATAGAAATTGTATCTTATTACCATCTTACAAACAAGAACTGTGCATCAAAGAAAGAGATCACATCTAAAGGGGAGCATAAAACAACATGAATACGGAACAACGGCAGGTAAAAATCGCGACAGCTGATCCAAGTGCGATCGGATTGTTCGGTCTTGCCATGGTGACGCTTGTGGCGTCCACGCAGAAGCTTGGATGGACAGACGGAACCTCATTTATTATTCCTTGGGCGATCTTCCTTGGAGCCTTTGCCCAACTGTTTGCTTGCATTCACGATGCAAAGAAGGGCAATACCTTCGGTACCACAGCCTTCGGGGGCTATGCTTTCTTCTGGTTTGCAGTCGGCACGTCCTGGATGATTCAGCATGGACTCTTCGGTGAATCGATGGCGCAAGGAGCAGATCCACATCAGCTTGGCGTTGCCTTTGTCGGCTACCTGATCTTTACCTTGTTCATGACGATTGGCGCAATGGAGGCCAATAAAGTATTGTTTATTATTTTTGTCCTGATCGACTTTTTGTTCCTAGGCTTAAGCATGGATTCCTTTGGCATTGCATCGCATGTGATGCATAAGGTTGCTGCCGTATCTGAGTTCGGCATCGCACTGGTCAGCTTCTATGGTTCGGCTGCATCTGTGCTGAATGCGCACTTTGGGCGTTCTTTCCTGCCAATCGGAAAGCCATTTGGAATATTTAAAAAATAAGTTTACATTTGCATAATAGATAAAAGTCGCTTTTTGAAACAGCTTGGCTGTGGAGGAAGCGGCTTTTTTGTCCGGAGGGACAAGAGGTTTAACGGTATCATATTGGGGCAGCAGGCAGGGAATCCACCAGAGAAATAATTAAAGCCCCTTATATCCACGGGCAATGGACATAAGGGGCATGGGGGGGTTACAAAGAAAGCATGATTCATGGGTTCAATGCATCTTTGTAATTCACAATTACATTATACTGCGTTTGTCGCAGATAATCCAATTCATAAACACGCATTTTTTTTACTTAACGCGGGAGTTGTTTTTGACAAATTCCACAATTTCATCAACATAGCCGAATGCAACAGCTGTTACCGTGTCAGCTGCACCATAGTAGATCGCGATGCGGCCTGTATCAGCATCCACAAGAGACGCACAAGGGAACGCTACGTTAGGAACGTCGCCTACGCACTCATAGTACGTGGAAGGTTGAAGCAAGTATGGCTCACTGCGGTACAATACTTTCCAAGGCTGTTCCAAATCAAGAAGAGCAGCGCCGAATGCATATACATAGCCGTTGCAGGAGTTCAATACGCCGTGATAGATCATCAGCCAGCCTTCGCTTGTCTCGATCGGAATCGGGCCAGCGCCGACTTTCTTGCTTTGCCATCCGCCAAGTGTACCCATTACATGGCGATGACGTCCCCAATATTCCATATCTGGGCTTTCGCTGTAGAAGATATCTCCGAATGGAGTATGTCCTGTGTCGGATGGACGGCTAAGCATTGCATAGTTGCCATTAATCTTGCGCGGGAACATAACGCCGTTACGGTTGTATGGCAAGAATGCATTTTCTAATTGATGGTAAGTCTTGAAGTCATACGTATAAGCCACACCGATTGTTGGGCCGTGGTAAATGTTACACCATGTTACATAATAACGGTCTTCGATCCAGCATACGCGTGGGTCGTAACCTTCGATAAAGTTACCGATCTCAGGATCATCGCACTCGAATTTGAGGGGCTCTTCGTTGATTTCCCAATTCAAGCCGTCTTTACTGAAACCAGTGTGAAGTCTCATATAACGATTGCGATCATCGCAGCGGAATACGCCAGCAAATCCGCCTTCAAACGGCACAACAGCACTGTTGAAAATACTGTTGGAGTTCGGAAGCAGGTCGCGAGGAATAACAGGGTTTTGCGTATAACGCCATAATACGTCGCGGTGACCTTCTGGGCGCTCTTCCCATGGAATATTCGGAAGGCTTGGTCCAACAATGTTAAGTTTGCTCATGAACAAGTACCTCACTTTGTTTATAGTATTGTCATTGATGAGAACGCTAACTTTGAGATGCATTCCAAAGTGCATTCGTGAATGCGTTTTCTTTTATAGTCTAAATGTAAAATAAAATGCACGCTATGTCAATAACATAGTGTGCATTTATTTCGTAAAATTTGTGCAATTGTAGATTAAATGATATTACATTAGGTTATTTAATCCAATTACACGTGTCGCTACCCGGACAAATTCTTTGGGACGATCCGGATGATCGATCCGCCATTTCAATAATTCGGCCGCGCGCAGGCCCATTTCACGCTTTGGCACATCCACGGTTGGCATGGAAGGCTGCAGCAATGACAACTCGCCGCTATTGTCGAAGCCTGTGACGAGAATATCCTCAGGGACTCGTTTTCCTTCCTCTCTTAAGAGGTGAACGAGTTCGATGGCGACAGCATCGTTGGCACATATATAGACCTGAGGGCGCTCTTGATTCTCACGAAGTGCATCTCGAAGCTGCTCTTTGTAGTAATAGTGTCTCGGTAAAGTGTTCGTAATATTCAAGACTTCATTCATTGGAAGCTTCGCTTCCTCCATTGCACGGTTAAAGCCCATCCAGCGCTCCCAATAGCTGAGACAAGATCCGATATCACCTACAAAGCCAATTGAGGTGTATCCGTTTGCAAGAATGGACTTAGTCATTTGGTACACGCTGTCGCTGTTGTTCATGGTGAGAATATCCGTCTTCAGTTCGTTCATATTGAAGGTTGCGAATGTGTCTACAAATAGTGCGGGTATACCGGTCTGCTCAAGATGCTCATAGTAGCTTTGAAGAAAGGAGCCGATAGTAATCATGCCGGCTGGGCGCTGCATGGAGAAGAGTGGAGGCAGACGCAGCTCATTTTCTTCATCCAAATCGACAATGGCCATTGCAACGGTGTATCCAGCTTCTTTCAGCGAGGAATTTAATCCGCTTAAAAATTGAGACCAGTAATAGTTGCCCATATAATCAGAATGAGACAATAAGGCAATAAGCCTGCTTTTGTTTGGATCAGGAGTCGGTTCTCGATGCTCGCTGAGCTTCGATATGGACTCAAGAAGTCCTGGCGGGAATTTGGTATATCCCATCTGAATCGCTTGCTTCACAATGCGAACACGGGTCTCTTCCTTAAGACCTTCTTCATTGTTCAGCGCCTTTGATACGGTGTTTCGAGACAACTGCAAGGCATCGGCAATATGCTGTTGGGTTATTCTTTTGGACATCCGGATTTCTCTCCCATAAGGTTTGGTATAACTTGAGTATAAGGTAAGCTTACATATTTGACAAATGTAAAGTTAAAAAAATGGAAAAAAATTTTCCTGAATTTGAATGAAAAGTTCACGTTTCCCAAACCGATGATGTAGGATTAAAGCCTATCCAACAGTCAATCATCATGAAATCTTCATTTTTTCATCACGTTACATTGAAAAACATTCTATAGAATAACAAGCTAAAATAAATGAATAATGTTATACATTCAACGAAGGAGGAACTGAAATGACACATACACAAGCGAGGAAAACAGGCATTTTGCTTCTGCTGCTTGTCTTTATTTTATTTGGATGCAGCCTGGAGCCTGTTCGGAAGCAGGAGCTGCAGCAGCCAAGCTTGTCTTCCTATAAGCACTCTTATATTGGCGATGCTGGGGCAGTCAGCCAAATTATGGGCTTTGGGCTGGGGACGGCTTATGGCCAAGGCATAGAGCTAAAGACCAGCGAGGAGCCGTATGGCCTTATCATGAATATTGGACTTCATCAGCCTTCTCCTGAATCGGAGCAGGATTATCAGACCTATTGGGGGAGGGCTGCTGCACCCCATACGGCGCTTAGCAATGCAATGCTTTTCTTGTCAATGGTCGATAATGCTGGATGGGTGACATTTCGTCTCCAAGAGGCAGAGCAGGACCAAATGCGAGATATTACGATAGAGCGCGAGCCGATTGAGCGAATTATTGGCATGTCGCTTGTACAGCTTCCGGAGGATGAGAACGAGTTATGGAAGGAAATCATAAGGCTTCTTCAGCTGCATCGAACAGCATTTGATTCCTATTTGGCATCGTTAGAGCAGCAGGGGGAAAAGGATGTTTCACCATAAAATTGAATCTTAAGAAGGGAAGAAGATTGCACCTTATGAGAAGACCGCAGTGCCGGTAAAAGAGACTTGGCATGAAAGGAGTAGACGACAATTGACCCGACTATTGATTGTAGATGACGACCGTGAAATTGCGAACTTGATCCGGATTTATATCGACAATGAGGGATATGAATGTGAAGTGGCTTACGATGGCGAGGAAGCGCTGCAGCTTCTGCGAAGCAACCACTATGACCTTGTGGTCTTAGATATTATGATGCCGAAGGTTGACGGGTTTGTGGTTACTCGGGTCATACGTGAGTCGCAGGCCATCCCCATTCTTATGCTTAGCGCGAAGACGGAGGATATGGATAAGATCCTGGGCTTAATGACAGGGGCGGATGATTATATGACCAAGCCATTTAATCCACTGGAGCTGATGGCGAGGGTGAAGTCGCTCTTAAGGCGGACTTATCAGTTGAACGACCGCTTGAGAAGCGAAGGACACAGGCAAATGGATCATGTGCTCTCATTAGGTGAACTGGAGATTAATAAAGAGCTGCATACGGTAAAGGTAGCGGGGACGGCTGTGCATTTAACCTCCATTGAGTTCGATATTCTGACCACGCTGGCAGAATCTCCGGGGCGTGTGTTTCCAGCAGAGGATCTGTATGAGCGGGTGTGGAAGGAGCCTTTTCAAGGGGCACATAACACAATAGCCGCGCACATCAGCAAGCTGCGGGATAAGCTTCATAAGCTGGGGCAGCCTCTCATTCAAACGGTATGGGGGGTTGGCTACAAGATTGATGTGGATTAAAAGCATAAAATGGAAAATGCTCTATATGATGCTGATGAGCATCGGGTTATCGATGGTCGTAACGTATGCGCTGTTTTTTTTGCTGAACTGGATGTATTCACTTGATTTATTTCCTATGTTTAACAGTCTGATGCGCACCCTCTATTACAGCACCAATCCAGTCGTGGATCTGGCACTGCTCGTGATGCTTTTGTTTGTGGTGTTCTATCTTCTTTTCATGAACCGATTTACGAAGCGTCTAGAGCAATTGACAACTGCTGTTAAGGATATTGCTGGCGGCAATCTGGATCGTCGCTGTAAGGTGAGCGCAGAAGATGAGCTTGGCAGTCTGGAGCATCATATTAATATGATGGTGTCGCAGCTGCAAACCTCGATTCAAGAGGAGCGGCTTGCAGAACAGACGAAGAACGAGCTGATTACAAATGTCTCCCATGATCTTCGGACCCCGCTTACGTCCATTATTGGCTATTTGGGCTTGATTGAGCAGGACAAGTATCGAGATGAGGTAGAGCTTCGCCATTATACGTGCATAGCGTATGAAAAATCTCAGCGGCTGCATTTGATGATCGAGGATTTGTTCGAATATACGCGAATGAGCGGCAGGATGCAGCTTCATCGCCAGCAGGTAAACATGACTGAACTGGTAGGACAGCTGTATGTTCATTACCGTTATCCGATGGAGTCTGCTGCTCTTGAACTGCGAATGGAAAATGTGGCTTACCCGCTATATGTGCTGGGAGACTCATTGAAGCTGGTCAGGGTGCTCGAGAATTTGTTGTCTAACGCGATGAAATATGGTCGTGATGGCGGTGTTGTGGAATTACAGCTTCATGACCGGAAGCATGAACTGGAGATTGAGGTGACGAACTATGGGGAACCGATACCGCTGCAGGATCTCCCGCATGTCTTTGATCGCTTTTATCGAGTGGACAAATCAAGAAATGATGAGGTGAGCGGTTCTGGTCTTGGTTTAGCGATAGCGAAGGCTATTGTTGAGCTGCATGATGGCAGGATCGAGGCTGACAGTGATGAACTTAGCACAACCTTTCGCGTAAAGCTTCCTCAATCCTCATAATTTCTTAAGAATTTCGCAAGAAATCGTTAAACCTATCCGTCTAAACTAGGGTTATCACAAGGCACAGGGGATAGGTGACAATGATGAGCGAATCCATTCAACATACATCAACGAAGGCGAAGCCAATGAAGCGGCGCGGCATGCGAAAGCTCCGCATAGCAGCAGGGGTGCTTATGATCGGCTGCGGACTGCTGTGGATCATGCAGGCGATGGACTTCCCAATAAGGACGCTCTACGCCATGACGGTAGAGCGCCTTCAGCTCCATTCGAATGATCATGCCTTTGCGGCAACAAAGATTGAAGCAGAGGCTGCGATTGTCATTAATGGCAAGACAGGAGAGACGATATTTTATAAAAACGATCAAGAAGAGCTCCCTATGGCGAGTACGACTAAGATGATGACAGCTCTAATCGCTTTGGATGCGATGGATGCGAATTCGCTTATAAGGGTTGGCTCTGAGGTGGAATGGACCGGATCGGAAGAGAGCAGGGCAGGACTCGTTGAGGGACAGCTGCTTACCTGGCGAGAGCTGATTACAGCTATGATGCTGCCTTCAGGCAATGATGCAGCACGTACGATAGCCGTGCAGGTAGGCATGCAGCATGCGCAAGCGGGCTCGACTAGAGGAGAGGCCTATAATGTGTTTGTTCAGATGATGAATGATAGAGCGAAAGAGCTAGGCATGGATCATACCCACTTTACGAATCCGCACGGTATGCATGACCCCAAGCACTACACGACAGCGAGAGATCTTGCTGTACTTGCGCTAGAAGCAATGAAGCACGAGGGATTTCGCCAGATCGTGACCGAGAAGCGAGCCTCTCTAAGTGAAGGGCAAGCGGCAAGCAGCCATGCGATGACGGTCGTGAATCGCAACAAGCTTCTTCAAGAAGACAGCGGCTATTATTATGAAGGCGCTATCGGAATTAAGACAGGCTTTACGGATCAAGCGGGCTATTGCCTTGTATCCTCAGCTGAACGAGACGATGAGCAGATCATAGCGGTCGTTCTGCATTCCACTGAGCTTGAAGTATGGACAGACTCCCATATGCTGCTTGATTATGGATTTAATCGAACAAAACCAAAAGAAGAAATGGACCAATCTGCTTGAGTACGCAATCTCAAGCAGATTTTGATTTTGGCACTAAAATTTAAGCGCTATAAAGTCGATAAAAGGTATGGGATCTCTTTACGTTTTTTCTTTTTATTAACCTCAGATTATTGATCAATGCCTTTAGGGATAGAGGCTGGGACTTTCGTACTGAATTTAGAAAGAAGTAGATACAGGCTGAGGGTGCACACCGTAAAATTATATATGAACATATATCCATGGATAAGGTTTATATGTATGGAGGGGATCATCATATGTATACGGTAGCCGTCAGCACCTCAGAACGAGCGCAATTCAAGCGAATATGGAGTCAGGTATGGTCAGAGATGGGATACGAGCAGATGGAAGAAGATAGCGAGTCGAGCAAGCTGCTGGTGCAAAATGAGGACGAGGCATATATAGGCATTATTGAGATCAAGCCTTATCGTTCAGCCAACCTTGAGCTGAATCAGGTTGCGCTCTTCCACCAGCAGCCTGAACTAGTCGGTTCTATGGAGAAGGCCGCAGAAGTGAGCAAAGTTGCTATGCTGAGCGAGCACCGTGGCGCGAACTTATCCCGAATATTGTCTGCCCTCGTGTATTATGCGGATCGGCATCTCTTAGATTACTATGTAGGGTTGGTGGAGCCTGTCTTTGCACGAGCCTTGCGAATAACTTATAAGGTGCCGATGCGAGCCATTCAAGGCCGAATGTGGCACAAAGGGCGCGAGGTTATCCCCATGATGATTCATGTAGGGCGTGTTCGCCGCGATAAGCACGACTACAAATGGATACTGGCAAATGAGCAGAAGACAATGCTTGAGTCTTACTAAGAGATGTAAGCCTTTAACGAAGAGTTGAAAGGTGGGTAAGGGCATTGAGCGATCGACATATTCTAGATCGAAGAAATCGATTATTTGTTTTGATATTGTGGGTTTCCATTGGTCTTAGTGTTCTGACGAACTTGATGGTTGGTGCGACGGGCACGATGCTCGTTGTTCTGATTGCATTCGGTGCAGCCGGATGCGGGGCAGCCACATTACTGACTTATAGGCGCATTGCCATCGAATATATTATGTATTTGGTTCCTGTTATCATGACCGGACTCATTCTCATGCTCCTGCTTTCTGATCCTCAGCCGTTATTCAGCACCTATCTGCTTATCTATATCAACATGGGAATGATGACGCTCTATTCCAATTATCGTCCCGTACTCTTTACCGCTATTCTCAGCTTTATTTTAACGATATACGCTTTTTATGACCCACGATTGCATGATGCCATCTTTGCAGAGGAGCCGCTCATTTATTTAATGCTCTATATTGTGCTTGGAGCGATTACGTTATGTGCGTCCACGCTCTTCAGTGAACGACTGCAGCGGCAGGTGATGGCGAACAGCGAGGCGGTACAAAGAGCGAATGAACAGGCCGGGAAGCTGCTGCATGAGATCATGAGCTCAGTAACGATACTGAATGCGTTCAGTACGGATCAGAAGGAGCGAGCGGTTATGACAAGAAATATTTCTAAGGAAGTTACGCATGCCTGTGTCGAGATCTCAAGCACCATTAAGCAAGAGACGAATGAGCTGCAGGGCATACGGGCATCTGTGCAAGCCGTCGATCAGTCTATTGGCGAGATGATGCAGCAGATGGAGGAGGTCTCCATCATCCTTGCCAAGCTTCAAAGGCAAATGAACAATGCGGCAAATCCTATGGGATGGAACGGTAAATCTGGTGTGCCCAATGCAGTAGATGAGCCGACCGTCAATTCCATCATGATGGAGTTCATGAATAGCACAGACCAAGTGAATGAGCAGGCAGATCAGATGAGAATTGCGATTGCCCATCTAGAGGAGCAATACCGAGTTGTCGCCAAAGCCATGGTTGCCATCGCCACCAGCAAGGAACAGCATATGACTGCAGTCGAAGAAGTAGTGGGAAGCATGGAGCTTCAGCATAATCAGATCACACAGCTCGTTCAAAGCTATGATCGTCTTGACAGAAGGGTATCTGATTTGAAGAAGCTTGCTCAAGCGTATGACCACTCCGATGTGAGGGGCGTTCAATAGTTTATAAAGATACATAGCTAATGAGAAGCTATTGAGATAAGCTCCTGAGGAAGCTATAAAGTATATGGTCACAATCCTTAAGCCAAGCGCATGTTTTTGAGTTGAGTACGACCAGATATTGAAGCTGTAGATTTGGTGTCCAATCGTTGAGAGACGGGTGGACACCTTTTTTGGATTAGAGGAGGCAAATAACAGAAGGAATCTTGTCTTTTGAGGGACTTGGCTGCCATTTGCTTCCTGCTCCGATTGAAGCGGGCTAGGGCCCTTGTGTAATGCGTCCTTCCTTCTTATACGTAATAAGCTTTAGCTGTCTCATATACTGTTCGACGGCTTCATACAGAGTGATGCCAGTTGGCCGCTGCTTCTTTTTCGAAAGGATTGAATATCCATCGCCTCCTGCGGCCATGTAATCATTCACGATCACCTGGTAGAGCGACTCACCCTTCACTGGGGAGCCTTGAATACGAAGTTGTGATATTCGACTACCTACAGGCTGCGATGGATCAAGATGACAAGAGACGCCGCTTACTTGAAGAAATCTCCCAGCCTGCTTCTCCACCTCGCTTGCTCCCATTTCGAGCACCTCCCGCACCTCTCTTCCTGTTAGCCTCACCACAGTCAGCAGATTATCAAACGGAATCGCTTCATAGAGCTCTCGCTTCAATACTCTGCCAGGGAGAACGCTAGTTCTAATACTGCCGCTGTTGAGAAGCGCGATATGAGGGCTGAGGTCTGGCAGGGCTCGGATACGCAAGAGCATGGCATCGGTGAGCAAATTCCCAAGATTGGTTTCTTCTGCTCGAATACGCGCCCGTTCACCATTCAACAGGATGCTGGTGCTGGCGATCGATTCGTTCAACGCAAGATCGGTACGCTGCTGCAAGGCAGTCATTTGCTCAGCCAGCTTAGGATCTGGATGAAGATCAGCCGGATAGGGAAGGAGCTTTGCTGCAATCTTAGTCAGCGAGCCGTGCTCGTAATGAAGATCTACACTGCCCAAGGCGCGGCCATACTCCCCAGTCTGGACGATGGATACACCATTCACCATTTCTGGACGATTAAGCTTTGTGTGGGAGTGGCCCCCGATGATCAGGTGAATGCCTGGAATCTGACGGGCTAAGCGACGATCCATCTCGATCCCGCAATGGGAGACAATAATGATCTCATCGGCCTGCTTCTCCAGCTTCGATACCCATTGCTTTGCTGTCTGAACAGGATCAAGGAAGGTCAGTCCTTTGACGCGTTCAGGATGAGCCAGAATGGAGGTGTCGGGTGAAGTGAGACCAACAAAGGCAAAGGTATAGCCCTTTATATTTTTCAAAAGATAAGGCTCAAGCAGCAAGCTTCCATCATGCTGTACGATATTGGCGCTGATCAGCGGAAAGTTCAGGCTCGAACGAAGCTTCTGCAGCTGATCCAAGCCATAATCGAATTCATGGTTGCCTGCCACAGAAAGGGCATATCCAAGCTCATTAACAAGCGGAGGGACAGCTTCTCCTTGGGACACATTCGAATAAATGGTGCCTTGAAACAGATCGCCAGCATCGATAAGCAGCGTGTCGGGGTTTTTCTGCCGAAGGTCATTTAGGAGTGAAGCCAGCTTCGCAATACCCATTTCTTGTTTATGCGGCTTCTCCATCAGATGTCCATGAATATCATTGGTATGTGCAATGGTCAGATGAAGAGTCGGGAGCTTATTGGCTGTGCTGCTGCGCTGAATAGGTTCGCTTTGCTTAGAAGCGTGTCCTGGATCAGTGGCGTTATGTGGCTCATGCCGATGAGCCTGGCTGTTAACGGGCTGCGAGCGTTGTGCTTCCAGCGACGGCAAGGCTATGGATAGGGAAGGGATGTCAAAATATACGATGCCAATCCCCATAAAAATGATCATACAGGCTAATGCTTGAGAAAGCCCTTTACCCTTCATCATAGACCTCCATTCGTCTCATAGAATTGATTAAGCGCATAAAAGTTAGCTGATTGCCATTGAGCTTTGAATCTTAATTTGAAATTGACCGCATAGATGAGGGCCGAAGGAAGGATGTGGTTGCTGCAGGTGAGCAGGGCATCGTGCTGTAAGTATAGATTCAGGCTTGCTGGCTGATTATAGTGTGATCGAATGCTGCACAATTATGCACAGGCGTCTTCCAGATATTTACGAAAACAACATCATAATTTAGGGCATATCCCTAGTAGAATGATAGTGTAGAAAAACGCTTTTCATATCTGGGAGGAGACTGATGATGAAGCTTACAAAGTTCAAGTTGAATTGGCTTAAACTCGCTATGGTCCTCGCACTGGCTATCCCGTTGCAAACTGGCTTGACAAGCAGTTGGCAGCAGGCTTATGCAGAAGGTCCTCTTGATCCAGCCCCTTATCTCAATCCTACAGTCATCAATGAAAATGCAGGAAAAAAGGTATTGTTTGACAACAGTCACGGCCAGACAGCCGGTGCGGCTGATTGGGTTATTGACGGAGGGTTCTCTGACTTTGCCGTAGCGCTTGCGAACGATGGCTACTACGTCAAAGAATTGCGCAAAGCAGGACCGATTGCGTACGCTGATCTTCAGGACTATGATGTATTCGTGCTGGCAGAGCCGAATGTACCGTTCAAGCAAACCGAGCAAGCGGCAATGAAGCAGTATGTGGAGAACGGAGGCAGCATCTTCTTCATCGGAGATCACTATAATGCCGATCGCAACAAGAACCGCTGGGACGGCTCTGAGGCGATGAATGGCTATCGTCGCGGCGCATGGGAAGACCCAATGAAGGGCATGAGCACAGATGAGAAGAATTCCGCTGCGATGCAGGGCGTCGCAAGCTCTGATTGGCTGGCGGACAACTTCGGCGTACGCTTTCGCTATAATGCGCTTGGGGATGTAAATGCGAACCAGATCGTCGCCCCAGCGCAAGCGTTTGGCATTACGACAGGCGTCTCCTCCGTGGCGATGCATGCAGGCTCAACCCTCGCCATTATTGATCCAATGAAGGCCAAAGGGATTGTATATGTGCCTAATACGAATGCCGCTTGGCCGAATGCAGTGGATCAAGGCGTATATAATGGCGGCGGCATCGCTGAAGGGCCTTATGTCGCGGTATCCAAGCTTGGTTCCGGCAAGGCCGCTTTCATCGGGGATTCCTCTCCGGTAGAAGATGCTACACCGAAGTATCTGCGCGAAGAGAATGGCTCCCGCAAGACGACTTATGACGGCTTCAAGGAGCAAGATGATGATGTGCTGCTCGTGAATCTAATCAATTGGCTGTCTGAGCCAGAGAGCTACACATCGCTGTCTCAGGTTCCTGGCTTGCAGCTCGATCAGCCTACGGCTCTGCTTCCGATGGAATCTCCGCAGGCATCAACTGAACCGCAGCCTGAGCCGTGGTCCCAGCCCGCAGCAGGCTACAAGTGGTGGGATGCTTCTACATTCAAGCCAGGTTCATATGGCAGCTCTGCTCCAGTAGTTAATCCTTCATACAGCTTCGTACATCAGTCTATACTGCCAAATGCAGAAGATTTCCAGATTCGAGTCCTTCTACAGAACCTTCCTCCAAACACCACGGTATCTGGCCTTAATGCAGGCATTTATCTAACAGGCGGCACGCAGGTCGCAAAGATTCAAAATGATGGCGGAACATGGCCGGCATCCTATGGCTACAGCACGCCAATCAGTGTGACATCCAATGCACAAGGCATTGCATATAAGGATCTGACGGTTCGCATGAAACCGGGAACTTCTGGCGCAGCAAGCTTGAGGCTTAGACAAAATACGAACGGCAGCAACAGCAACATCCTGACTACTAGCGTGTCGGTCGGCAATGTGCCGGCAGAACCGCTTCCTGGAATTCCGAATCCAAACCCAGCTAAGATCTCTATTGCAGAAGCACGTACCAAGGCAGAGGGTACCTTGGTTACCCTTGAAGGTGTTATCACGACAGAGCCTGGCATTTATGGCGCACAAGGCTTCTATCTTCAGGATGAGACAGGCGGCATCTACGTCTTCCAGACTCAGAGCGGCTATCACCAAGGCGATGTTGTAAAGATCACAGCGCCTCTTATCGTATACAATACAGAGCTTGAAGTAGCTGATCTCGTTGCGATCGAGAAGACAGGCACAGGCGCCCTTCCAGCAGCGGTGTCTGCGGATACTGTAAATGCGAGCAATCAAGGACAGCTTGTCTCGCTTGCTGGGATGACTATCCAAAATATTGCAAGTGCAGCGCCAAGCGGTTCGCTCGAATTCGATGCGGTAAAGGGTACCCAAAGCACGCGGATTCGAGTAGATGTGCGCACAGGTGTTGATCTTCAGTCGTTCCCTTATCAGAATGGCCAAGTCATCAATGTGCAGGGCGCAGCTTCTATCTTCAAGGGAACGTATCAGCTGAAGCCAAGAGGGCTTAGCGATTTCGCCCTCGTGCAAGACACGACGGCGCCAACAACAACTGCGGCTTTTGAACCATCCCCGACTTCGAGCGGATGGTTCAACCAGCCGATCAAGGTGACACTCACCGCTTATGATGATGGTGAGGAAGTGGCTACCTATTATGCTTTGAATCAAGGCCAGGATGTAGCATATACCGGACCAGTGACCATCGCGGAGGAGGGCGTGTCCCTCCTCCGGTATTATTCTAAAGACGCTTCTGGCAATACGGAAAAAGCGCACGCTGTGGAATTAATGCTTGATACCGTAGCCCCTGCTGCTGCGCTTACCTTTGCCGACCAGCCCGTACACGATCTGCAGCTGTCGGATCGTATACAGGTTAAGCTTGTAAGCTCTGATGAAGGCTCAGGTGTTGTATCTGAGCTTCTCTTGTTGAATGGGGAATCCTTTGCAAGCGGCAGTGTTCTTGCGGGGAGCGAGCTTGGTCTTGGCGAACATACCCTGCAGTATGAGGTGACGGACGCAGCAGGTCATCGCACAGCGCAAACAGCAGTCTTCAAAGTTGTCTCTGATACTCTCGCCAAAGGAGCACCCGGCAAGCCGGTATTGTCCAGCAACAACGGACATTCTGGACTCGCCAACGGCAGCTACACCATTACGATGAATATGTGGTGGGGCAATAATGGCTCACTGTTCAAGCTGTATGAGAATGGCATTGAGATCTACAGCGCACCGCTTACGGATGCTACTCCATCTGCACAGATGACTAAGGTGGATATTCAAGGCAAAGCGAACGGGACATATGTATACACAGCGGAGCTGATTAATGCGAAAGGAAAGACTGCTTCTGATGCATTAACGGTTGTCGTCAAGGATGCTGCTCCAGGGAAGCCGGCGCTGTCACACAATAATTGGGACGGCAATGGACAATACACGCTCACGATGAATATGTGGTGGGGCACTAATGGCAGCGAAGCTAGATTGTATGAGAACGGTCAGCTGATTGAGACGAAAGAACTGCAAGCGAACACGCCAAGTGCTCAGCAGGCTCGCTTTGACATCAGCGGCCGCGAAAAAGGCATCTATGAGTATCGCGTCGAGCTGATCAATGCAGCAGGCGCAGCATCCAGTGAGATCGTCAAGGTACAAGTCAACTCGTAAATGAAGGGCTGTCTGAGCGGGTGGGAATAGGTGCTCAGCAGCCTTTTTGTGATGCGTGTACTGGGATCGGAATAAGGAAGAAACCAACGGGTTTGTAGGCTATCTTAAAGAGGGAAGTGGAAGCTCTGGCGAAGCTGCGGCCATGCAAACAGCCACCCCGCGGCTCTCGCGTGCAAGGTGGCTTTGTTTTCGTATTCGCTGAAGGTATTACTGGTATAACTGGTATGAATGGTGATTCACAGTAGTTCATCTGCAGCCGTGACGGAGCTTTTCTTCTAGATCAGTCTTTTCCGTATAGCGCCTGACAGGATATCGATGATGGTGATCATCACGATAATGCCAAGCAGGATAATGCCGACACGGTCCCAGTCACGAGTGCTGAGTGCGAAGATGAGCGGCGTCCCGATCCCGCCGGCGCCGATGACGCCAAGGATGGTGGCTGAGCGGACATTGATCTCGAAGCGGTATAAGGTATAGGAGAGGAAGCCCGGCAGAACCTGCGGCAGAACGGCATACCATAGAATCTGCAGGCGATTCGCTCCAGCAGCAGTCAGCGCTTCAATTGGACCTTTATCAATCTGCTCGACCTCATCGGTAAACAGCTTGCCTAACATGCCGACGGAGTGCAGGCCAAGAGCCAGAACGCCTGCGAATGATCCAGGGCCGACAGCCTTGATGAATAGAATCGCCATCACGATCTCAGGAAAGGTGCGTATAAAGCTGAGCAGCATCTTGCCCGAACCGGAGATCAGCTTCGTGCTGCTCATATTGACGGATGCGATAAAGGCGAGCGGGATCGAGAGAAGGGTTGAGATCACTGTGCCTAGAATCGAGATATACAGTGTGCTGAGCAGCCCTCTCAGCAGATCCTCTCCATCCGGCAAATACACATAATCCCAGTCTGGTGAGAACAGCCCTTCAGCAATCGAACGGGTAACCTGAAGCGCGGTGTCCTTCAGTCCGGAGTAGGGGATGCCCATGAATGCCCAGACATAAAGCAGGAACAGCGCAATAACAAGAAGCCAGCGGCTCTTCTTAGGCTTCGGCTTAGCAACTATAGACTTCCACGATGGTGTCATAGCAACTTCTCCCTAAGCTTCATACTGATAACATCAATGCAGATAACAAGGGCCAAGGTAAATAAAATGATCATGGAGGTCTTCTCATATTCCAGCAGGCCGAGGGTGACCTCGTAATAATGACCGATGCCGCCTGCTCCGACAAGCCCTAGAATGGCTGCGGCGCGAATATTGATTTCAAAGGTGTACAGCGTAAAGCTCATGAAGTGGGCTTGAATCTGAGGAATGACACTGTACACAATGATCTGAATCCAATTGCCTCCTGTAGACGTTAGCGCTTCCAAAGGGCCTTGATCAATCGCCTCCAAGGCTTCATAGGTGAGCTTCGCGATAAGCCCAAGCGAGAAGACGCTAAGCGCCAGAATGCCAGGCACGGGGCCAAGGCCAAAGATGGCAACGAAGATGGCGGCTAACAGCAAATCGGGTATCGTGCGAATAAGGTTCAATAAGAAGCGAAACGGGTAATGCACCCACTTGAGTCTTGTCAGGTTGCTCGCACATAGCAGAGCCATCGGAATGGCGAGTACAGCGCCAAATGTCGTCCCGATCAGTGCCATCCTTATCGTTTCCAGCATGGCAGGCAGGATATTGTCCAGATAGCTCCACTTTGGCGGGAACATCTCGCGAAGCAGCTCCAGCATGTTCGGGAAGCCCTGAACGAGCTCTTGCAGAGAAGAATCTGTACCGCGGGCGCTGAGCCAGATCAAGACAAGCAGCAGGATCAAGGTAAAGTAATGCTTCATGCGGCTTGGGGGAGTCGGCCTTGCCGCCGATAGGGAGAGCTTCGGATCAGCCATTAAGCATTAATCTCCTGCACGCTTTCCGCTCTTAAGGTCCGCCCATAGATCTCGGTAAAGCGCTCGTCTGTCGCTTCTTCCACCGGCCCATCAAATACGATCTCCCCCGCTCGAAGGCCGATAATGCGTGTGGCATAAGCTCTAGCCAGATCAATATCATGCAGATTAATGATCGTTGTAATCTTCAGCTCCTGATTAATGTGCAGCAGATCATCCATCACCTGCTTGGTCGTGAGTGGATCAAGGGAGGCGACTGGCTCATCAGCCAGAATGATCTTCGCTTCTTGGGCCAGCACACGGGCGATGGCGACGCGCTGCTGCTGCCCGCCAGACAGCTCGTCAGCGCGAGCGTACGCCTTCTCGATCAGGTTGACGCGCGCCAGCGCCTCGAAGGCGAGGTCCACATCCTGCTTGGGGAACAAGCCCAGAATGGTGCGCAGCGTGCCATGGTGTCCAACCCTTCCAGCCAATACATTGCGCAGCACAGAGGATCGCTTCACCAGATTGAAGCCTTGAAAAATCATGCCAATGTCTCGTCGGAGCATTCTTAGCTGCCTGCCTTCTGCTCGTGTAATGGATGCGCCATGAATCTCAATATCGCCTTCGGTAATATCATGAAGCCGGTTGATGGCGCGAAGCAGCGTGGATTTGCCTGCGCCTGACAGTCCCACCACGGCCACGAATTCCCCTTGATCGATTGATAAATGAATCTGCTGCAGTCCTTTCGTCTGGTTCGGATACACTTTAGACACGTTCGTCAGCTTGATCATCGCAGCATTCTCGGGCCGATGATGTGTCATTGCGTTTTTACCTTTTCCCCGTACTCGCGCACGATATCAAACACGCTGTCTTCGGACTTCACATAGCCTTCATGCGTATAGATATCTTTGATGATCGCATGCCCATCCGGATCATTGCCGATATCGATAAAGGCCTGCTGGAGCTTCTCGATCCACTCCTTGCTCATATCTGAACGCACGGCGATCGTATCATTAGGGATTTTCTCAGTATAGCTGAGCACTCGCGTCTCCTCGAAGACGTCCGGATAATCCTTTTTGACGACATTGCGGGCATCTTGGAAGATCGCAGCTGCGTCAACGTCCCCATTCAATACAGCCAGCACAGCTTGGTCATGACCTTTTAACGTAATGGGCGTGACATCTTTCAATGGATCAACGCCTTCCTCCAGCAGCTTGCCTGCCGGCCATACATAGCCGGCTGAGGAGGTTACATTCTGATAGGCGATTTTTTTCCCTTTAAGTTCGCTAACCTTCTGGATATCCGAATCCTTCTTTACAATGATCATGGCTTTGTAGAAATCGACCTTCTCATCAGTCGGCTCGCCTGTCTCGTCTTGAACGCCGTAACGCTGGGCTTGAAGAATAACCTCAGCGGCTCCCTTTTCCTTCGCCAGCACATAAGCCGACGGCGGCAGGAAGCCGACATCGACCTTCTTGGATGCCATCGCTTCAATGATGGTGTTGTAATCAGTAGAGATGCTCACTTTGACAGCAATGCCAAGTCGCTCGGTGAGCAGCTTCTCGAGCGGCTTGGCCTTTGCTTCAAGGGTGTCCGCGTTCTGAGAGGGAATGAACTGCACCGTCAATGATTCCGGTTCATAAGGCTTGGACGTATCTTTGCTTGAGCTGCAAGCGCTTAACAATAGCAGGGGAACGCACAGAAGCAGAATGAATGCTTGGCGCATAGTCATGCTTTGGACCTCCTCGAAATGAGTTCTTACTATTATTTATTCGAGGATTAAAAGTTTTAGAGCCAAACAAGAGGGATAATTTTCAAAGACAGGATTGGCAACTTCTGGCTTTCCAAGCAATAAAGAAGACCCCTTCCCGCATGGAAGAGGCCCTCACAATGAAGCTACTCTGTTAATCTGGCTGCTTTGGTTTCATGATCCTCACGCGCTTTGGGGTAATCATACTCATCCTCCGCGTTGTCGCGAACAACTTTTTGCAGGGTAAAGCACGCGGAAATCATCCATAAAAACAATACCACATACAGCCCCTTCTCCATGAGCGCCCAGTCTGCATTGAATACGCTGATGCCAAAAATGATGCAGCAGGCTGAAAAGGATGCCCACGCCATAAAGGTGTAGGCAGGCGTATTTCTTCTACGAGGCTTCATCCAACATTCCCTCCCCAAGGTAATGAGCTCATTATACCTTAAATTGGAAAGTAATACCGCATTAATTTTGATGAAAAAAGGAAAATGAAGCCTAGAGCGCTTCAATCTCCTGCTGTCTACAGTTCGTCAAAGCCGTTGTCGTCCCCGACCTTGCCATAGTTGCGGGACTTCGCTTCAAAGAAGTCTGTCTTCGTTGCGTTGAGCGCCTCGTCAGAGAATGGCTTGATCCAAGGCATGCAGTTCACATCTACGCCTTCGTAGGCTTTGTCGAGACCCATCATGCCCAGGCGGCGATTGGCAATGTGCTTGATATAATCGGCGAGCTCGCGTAGATCAATGCCTTTGATGTTCTGCAGCGTGTAATGCGCCCAGTTGGTCTCAAGCTCAACCGCGCGATGGATCGTGTCATACACGTACTTCATGTTCTCGCTCGTATTCAGCTCGGGGAAGTCCACGAGCAATTGCTTGAACACCTCGCCGAAGAAGTAGCAATGCTGATTCTCATCACGCTGAATGTAGGAGATCATCTGGCTGGTGCCCATCATCTTCTGGTCGCGTGCCAAATTGTAGAAGAAGGCAAACGTACTGTAAAAAAAGATCCCTTCCAGAATTAAATCCGCCACAAGTGCTTGGAAAAAGGTTTGCGGCGCTGCATGATCACGGAATTGTTGATAGATATCCGCGATAAACCGGTTGCGCTCCAAGAGCACCTTGTCATGCTTCCAATATTCAAAGATCTCTTTTTGCTCTTGATCCGAGACAAGAGAGGAGAGCACATAGGAATAGGATTGGTTATGGACAACCTCCTGCTGAGCGATGATGGCAGAGATCGCCTCCAAGGAGGAATCGGTAAAATATTGCTTCACGTCCCCGACAAACATCGTTTGCATGGAATCAAGCACGGCCAGCAGGGAGATGTTGATCTTGAATGCCTTTCGCTCCTCCTGCTCAAGCAGCGAGAACTGCTGCGCATCCTTAGCCATTGGAATCTCGTCGGCGATCCAATGGTTCAAGAGCAGCACCTTGTACAATTTGTACATGTGCGGCATGCGAATGTCATCCCAGTTCAAAATGCCCGAGCATTCGCCAAGAATGATGCGCGTCGATTTGTTTGGGGCGTCGGTATTGAAGATAAGCTGACGATTAAGTGATGGATGAAGCATTGTCATGAGGTCACGTCCTTTCTATAAATAAGCCGTCTATGACCTGCGCAGGGCTGTTCCAATGGCAAGACAGGCAGCAAGACTATTGATGACGGATCATAAGCCTGCCTGTGCCTGTTGATGTGATGGCATCGATAAGATAGAGCACATCTGGATCTCGATTAGGAACTGCAGGCTTCGCATTCTTCTACGGTCAGAGCTTGGCTGCGTACATAGTACGTGGACTTCAGTCCGGCTCTCCACGCATGGATATGAAGGGCAAGGAAATCTACAGCGCGAATATCGGGACGGACATACAAGTTGAAGCTTTGCCCCTGATCCAGGTGGCGCTGGCGAGCAGCCGCCATCTTGATGGACCAGTGCTGATCGAGGCGGAAGGCGGTCTTGTAGTACCACAAGGTCTTATCAGACAAGTCTGGAGCAGGGTTCGCAATCTTGTAAGACGTCTTCTCCTCATAGCTCAACAGCTCGTAAACAGGGTCAATGCTGGCAGTGGAGCCCGCAATGATGGAGGTCGAGCTATTTGGCGCCACCGCCATGAGCCATGCATTGCGCATCCCATTTTTTCTTACGAGCTCAGCAAGCTCCTGCCACTGCTCCGTGGTAACAAACTCGCCTTTGCGATCGTAAGTCGTATAACTACGCTGCTCGAAGTAGCGGCCCGTTTCCCAATCGGAGCCTTCAAAGAGCGAATACGCTCCTTTTTCCTTGGCAAGCTCCATGCTGGATTTGATCGCCAAGTAGCTGATCCTCTCGTACAAGTTGTCGTTATAAGCGACTGCCATATCGGATTCCCATGGAATGCCTTCCAGAGCTAGGAGATGGTGAAGCCCGAATGAGCCAAGCCCGATGGCGCGGTAGCGCTGATTCGTATACTGCGCTTGCAGCACCTCGATGTTGTTAATGTCGATTACGTTATCGAGCATGCGCACTTGAATAGGCACAAGACGATCCAGCACATCTGCACGCACAGCACGCGCCAAATGGATGGAATTCAGGTTGCATACGACGAAGTCCCCGGGCACCTTGCTTATCACAATGCGGGTCTGTCCGTCTTGTGTCACGAGCTGCTCTTGTTCAACAACCGTAGGCGATTGGTTCTGCATAATCTCTGTGCACAGATTCGAGCAGAAGATGACGCCATGTGCTTTGTTCGGGTTCATGCGATTGGCAGAATCCTTGTAGAACATATACGGAGTACCGGTCTCCAGCTGGGACTTCAGTACGCGCTTCATAATATCAATGGCCGGCAGTGTAATGCGCGTCAGCAGGGGATTCATCACCGCCTCCTTATACTTCTCGCGGAATAGCCCTTGGCCGAACTCTTCATCATAGAAGTCTTCCAACCCAAGCGAGCGTCCATTGCTGTCCGTCCAGCCCATAGTCTTCTTCACCTCGTGCGGACAGAACAGATGCCAATCCTCGCGTGACTCTACGGCTTCCATGAACAAGTCCGGAATGCAGATGCCGTGGAAAATGTCGTGCGCTCGCATGCGCTCGTCTCCGTTGTTGAGCTTCAGATCAAGGAAGGACAGGATGTCTTTGTGGAATACATCCAAATATACCGCGATGGCGCCTTTGCGTGTACCTAACTGGTCTACGCTCACTGCTGTATTATTCAATTGGCGAATCCAAGGGATCACGCCAGAGCTTGTATTTTTGTGGCCGCGGATATCGGAGCCGCGGGCACGAATCTTGCCAAGGTAGACCCCGATGCCCCCGCCCATCTTGGATAGGCGAGCCACGTCCGTGTTGGAATCAAAGATTCCTTCCAAGGAGTCATCCACCGTATCGATGAAGCAGCTGGACAGCTGTCCAGCCACCTTCTTGCCGGCATTCGCCATGGTCGGAGTAGCAGCGGTCATGTACAAGTTGCTCATCGCCCAGTAGGCTTCCTTTGCCAGCTGCACGCGCCTATTGGCAGGCTCCTTGTGCATCAGATACATGGCGATAACCATGTAGCGCTCTTGCGGGAGCTCCATCGTGCGAGCTTCGAAGTCAGCTGCCAAGTAGCGCTCGCTCAAGGTGAGCAGGCCGATATAATCGAACAGCTCATCACAGTTAGGTTCAATAGCGGCGCCAAGCTCACGAATGTGATCCTCCGTGTACGCCTCAAGCAGCTCCTCACGGTATACGCCCAGATCGACAAGCGCTCGGATTAGCTTGTAGAAATCCCCATAGGGTTTGTCCGGGTATGCTTTATAGTTGCGATGGATCGCCGCTTCCTTGTAAAGCTTCGTGAGCAAGGAGCGTGCTGCAACGAACTTCCAGTCCGGCTCTTCACGAGTAATGAGCTCAAGGGAAGTCATGATGCAGGCTTGCGTAATCTCGGCTGCCTGCACCGTGCTCTGGCGCAGCTTGGAGAGCACGCCTCGCAGCCACTTCTCCCGATTGAGATGCGGGAAGTCCTCCATGATACGCTCCGCATACTTCATGATCCGGTCTGCATCAAACGCTAGGGAGCGGTTATTTGGCTTAAGCACCGTGTGCACCGTATGGGTGGTTGTAAACATGAATCGGTTCCTCCTCTTAATATGAAACGTCCCTGATACAAATCTTCTCTGTCCTGATCAAATGAACACAAACATAAAGGTGATGACGCTATAAAGGCTTATCCTTCTCTTCTTGCCTGCAAAACGCTAACCGCTTTAAGAAACGGGATTGAATTCAGATGCATTCCCATTTCCCATCGGTGATTGGTGTTATTCACTGTTCGAATACATCATTAAGAGTGATGCAGTTTTGCCATGCAGGGAAGAGAGCTTGTAAGCATAAGCGTATAGGCTTCTTGGTAGGCATGCTGGGCTTCAGCTTGTGTGTATTTGAGGCAGGGTATGTAGACATACCTGCAGGAGTTGTTGGTTTTGTTGTTATGGCGAAGCGAGGTATGTGCTGCTAGCTCGTGTGTATAAGGGATATTTGCAGGATTGAACAATGGTCTGTATGTGTCATAAAAAATGATGATGAAATCGTGGGTGATGTCGTCAGCCATAGGGATAAAAAGCGACAAGCATTAACGCATTGAAAAGTCGAATGGCGGCGTGGTGCGGGTTAGTGGAATTCAATATATAGTTGAGCTTTAGTAAATATACTACAACATATAGGGTTAGTAAATAGGCGATACGTGATTTTCATGTTAACGGACGCTGACCAAAAATGAGAGTAAAACGCTGTTCCGCGGTTCTTTTTTATCAATTCCACAATGCTGAATAATTATCTTTCTGACATTTGTCATTCGCATGTTCTGACATCGGCAACTAACTGGAGTTGTTTGCTGAAACGTACAATGAGGACATGAAGAGCTGAACAATGATTATAGGGCAAAGGATGATGGAAAATGGCAATCGCAATTCAAGGCAAGCAAGTCGTAAAGAGGTACGGGGGCGCGGCCGCTGTTGATCATATGGATTTTACGTTCGAACAAGGAAAAATTACGGCGCTGCTAGGCCCAAATGGAGCGGGGAAGACAACTGCGATCTCCATGATTCTTGGACTGGTGCGTCCAACCTCAGGCGAGATTGCCGTACTGGGCGAGCCTGCGGGAACCGCTTCTTTAAGACAGCGAGTAGGGGCGATGATGCAGGATGTGAAGGCGCCGGATGGACTAAGGGTTGCGGAGCTGCTTCAGCTGTTTCGAAGCTATTACGCCAATCCGCTTTCCTTGGAGCAGCTGCTTGATATTGCTGGACTTCATAAGGAAGCGAAGAAGCGTGCAACTTCCTTGTCAGGTGGGCAGCGCAGAAGACTTGCATTCGCACAGTGTCTGGCAGGCAATCCAGAGCTTATCCTGCTGGATGAGCCTACGGTAGCCATGGATGTGGAAGCAAGAGAGCGCTTCTGGGACACCATTCGCGCGTTAGCAGCAAAGGGCAGAACGATTATTTTGACTACCCATGATTTGAGTGAAGCGGATGCAGTTGCGGACCATATCATCATGATGGCAGCGGGCAAGGTCGTTGCCGAAGGAACGCCGCAGGAATTGAAGGCGAAGAGCGCCTTGCGAACCATTACGTTTAGAACGAACAGAATGGTAGTGGACGAGCAATTCATGAGCATTCCTGGGGTGAACAAGGTCGAGCGAGTGGGCGAACGCGTTCGTCTGCATGTCCATCATCCCGATCATGTCCTGACTGTTCTTGTGCAATCGGAATGGGGGGCATCCGACATTGAAGTGACCCAAGCGAAGCTCGAAGATGCATTCCGCGCATTGACGGGACATAAGCGTGGTTGAGATCGCTGAAGCTCAGACAGTATGGAAGGACACGATATTTTAATTCATTACAGAGGAGAAATGGATCATGAACATGTTTATTACTCAGACAAAAGCTGAATGCTTGCGCATCGTGCGCAGCCCCTTCTTCATCTTATTTTCGATCTTTATGCCGCTTTGCTTTTACTTTTTATTTGCCAGCTTGAACGGTGCAAGCACAGAGATTGCTTCCACGCAATATGCGTCATTTTCCTTGATGTCGATGACGGCGTTCAGCTTGATCGGCACCGCCATGAGTCAATTCGGGATTCGCCTGTCGTTTGAGCGTCGTGATGGCTGGGTATCGCTGCTTAAGCTAACGCCGCTGACACCCGCTGTATGGATTGGCAGCAAGATGGTCGCGCATATGGCCGTGCATCTCTTGACGATAGCTGTGATCTTTAGCGCTGGCAGCATAGTATATGACTTGGATTTGTCATTAGGACAATGGCTTGTTTGCGGCCTGTGGCTATGGGTAGGCAGCCTGTCATTCTTGGCAGTAGGCTCCTTGCTAGGTACGATCAAAAATGCAGAGGCTGCTGTGGCGGTAGCGAATTTGCTGCTGATGGGACTTGCGATTATGGGCGGGCTTTGGATGCCGCTTCACACACTGCCGATGTGGATGCAGAAGATTGGGGAATGGCTGCCCTCCTACCGATATGCGCATGGCGCATGGAATATGCTTGGCGGGTCCAGTCCTGCAATGCTTGATTGGTTGATTTTGCTAACAGCAGGCCTTCTTTTTATGATAGTATCAGGTTATCTATTAAATCGACGGGAAGCGGTATAAATGAAGATCAACATCTCATGGCGTCTATTTCCGAAGGAAGAAGGCTTCGTACCGTATATCTCGCTGGCGAACTTTTTCATTCCTTTGTATTTTATACTGCATGAGCCCCCGACCAGACTGTGGTCAGGGCTCATTTTGCTTGTCATATTAGCGGTGCTGTACAGAGAGCAGTTCTATCGTACGCGCTTCATTCCTTATCTGCTGGCGATAGAGGCAGGAATTATTCTATATCTGGGTTATGCCTATCATCCAGTGTATGTGTATCTCGGCTTCTTGCTGTCCGCGCCCCTTGCGAAGCAGTCGGTTCGCTATATTACAGGGCTCGGGATCATCTTTACTGCCGTCGCGTTGAAGGCGTCTCTTCCGTATTTTCATACGATGGGGGCGGTGATGCTCTTTATTTTGCTGCCCCCGCTCTTTAGTGTGAGCATCATGCCATTCATCATTCGCAGCGCAGCCAAATATAAGGTGATGGCAGAGCGGCTTAAGGCGGCAACAGAGCAGTTGGAGCGAATGGCACAACAGGAGGAGCGTCAGCGTATCGCACGCGAGCTGCATGATACGCTCGGGCACACGCTGTCTTTGCTGGCGCTCAAAGGGGAGCTAACGGAGAAGCTCATCTCGCGTGCGCCTGAGCGGGCAGCGGTGGAGGCAAGGGATATTACGGAGACGGCGAGATCAGCTTTAAAGCAAATGCGCGAGCTTGTAACTGAGATGCGAGTCGTACAGCTGGCGGATGAATACACACATGCAAGAGCATTGTGTGCAGCAGCAGGAATAGAGCTTAGCATTCAAGATTCGATATATGATGAACGGCAACAAGATACGGTCAAGAGTGCGAAGACAACGAGTCGAGCCTTGGACATTCCAGGCTCGGGATTGCCTTTATCGCCGCTGCAAGAGACCATTCTTGCGATGTGCTTTAGGGAAGTGCTGACGAATGTGGTGAGACACAGTCAAGCTGGGAGCTGTCAGGTGAAGCTTGAGACCGAGGACGGCTCGGTGCAGCTCTACATCGAAGATGATGGGAGAGGGATGGATCAAGCCGCCCTGCAGCATCGTGGAGGTAGCGGCATCGCAGGACTTAAGCAGCGTTTGCAGCTGGTGGATGGACATCTGGAGCTCCATTCTCCCTCAGGTGGGGGACTCAAGGTAGGGTTGTCTATTCCAAGAACAATTCGGAATCAGGAAGGAGGATAAGATTATGATACGAATTCTGCTCGGAGAGGACCAAGGGCTGCTTCGGGGAGCTCTTGCGACGCTTCTATCCTTGGAAGAGGATATTGAAGTTGTAGGACAGGCGGAGAATGGCGAGGTCGCGCTTGCGTTGATTGAAGAGCTTAAGCCGGATATTGCCATTCTGGATATTGAGATGCCGCTGAAAACGGGGCTTGATGTTGCAGAGCATATCCACCGTGAGCAGTGGCCAAGCAAGGTGCTGATTCTCACGACCTTTGCCCGTCCCGGTTACTTTCAACGGGCTGTAGCTGCTGGCATTGCCGGTTATTTGCTAAAGGAGACCCCAAGCGATGAGCTGGCAGACGCGATTCGCCAGATCGCAGCAGGAAAGCGCGTCGTTAGCCCGGAGCTGTCTCTGGCTGTGTGGGAGAATCCATGCCCACTGTCTCCGCGGGAGCGTGAAGTAATGAAGCATGCGGCGCAAGGGCTGACCATGCAGGAGATCAGCGGCAAGCTGTTCTTATCGCATGGCACGGTCCGCAACTATATGTCGGAGGCAATCAGCAAGCTGGGAGCCAATACTCGCATCGAAGCGATCAGTATTGCCCATGAGAAGGGCTGGCTGGATTGAAGCTTGAAGCTAGATATATTCAATAAGCTGTATGATAAAGTGCATAAAGATTAGTGATTAATGATATCAAGCATTAATGAGATTTATAGATTATGAGGTTAAGGTCAACCCGACATATCGGGTTGGCTTTTTTATATTCACATCGTTGCAGATTGGATGAACGAAAGGGGGAAAAGTATACTATTGCATTTCATTGCATTCACCATTATGATTGATAAAATCAAAATAATGTTTGAAAAAATCAATTATGCACAAGGTATTCCCTATTCAGCTGTCGAAGTGGAGAGGAGAAATAACGATGCTAGTTGAACATGCAATTGTCATGTTCACCTTAGCCCGTCTTGATGTATACAACTTTTTCATGAATGAAGGAGCGATATGCACATGTTGAATATGAGCCAGAAGGTGGACACGACGACGCTGTCTTCCCTTGCCAAGGTATTTCCCGATGAAGAATTGAAGGATGCTGCCTACGTGAAGGGCTCTGCCCTGCTTGACGAATCTTATTCCTTCCAGGTTGCCTACCGCAGCGCACAGCTGTGGAAGGGGGTGTCGGTACGTGTACAATCTGAGCTGGCCCCTTATATCACGCTGTATGAGGTAGGTTTAGCGCCTTCGGAGCTGCCGAACCATGCTGATCATGATGAGCATTGCCTGCGTACTGCTCCAGGCTTGTACCCAGATCCGCTGTACCCGCTGTCTGAAGCCAAGGTCGATGTCATGGCAGGCCAATGGCGTTCTGTCTTTGTTGAAGTGAATCTTGACGATCAGGTGAAGCCTGGCACGTATGAGATTAAGCTTAGCTTCGAGGAGCAGGGGCAGGAGCTTGGCGCAGCGGCATTCCAATTAGAAGTTATCGGTAGCAAGCTGCCAGCTCAAACCTTAACGCACACCGAATGGTTCCATGCCGATTGCTTGGCGACCTACTATAAGGTGGATGCCCTGAGCGAGGAGCATTGGAAGCTGATTCGAAGCTTTGTCCGCACCGCCGTAGAGCATGGCATGAATATGATTCTGACTCCGCTCTTTACGTTGCCGCTGGATACAGCAGTCGGCGGGGAGCGCCCAACCGTTCAGTTGGTTGGTGTCGAGGTGACAGGCCAGGATCAGTATGGCTTTGACTTCTCTAGCCTTGATCGCTGGATCGATATGTGCATTGAGGAAGGCGTATCTTATATTGAGTTTTCACATTTGTTTACCCAGTGGGGCGTTAAGCACGCGCCTAAGATTGTAGCGACTGTGAATGGGGAAGAGAAGCGCATCTTTGGCTGGGATACCGATGCGATGGGTGAGGCTTATGGTCAATTCCTATCTCAATTCCTACCGCAGCTCAAAGCGTATATCGTAGAAAAAGAGATCGCGGACCGCTGCTATTTCCACGTGTCCGATGAGCCTTCCCTTGAGCACCTCGGCAACTATGAAGCCGCGAGCAAGCGACTGCGCGAAGGACTTGGCGATGATGTCACCTTTATCGACGCCTTATCCAACATTGACTTCTATGAGCGCGGAATCGTCGAGCATCCGATCCCTGCGAATGATCATATCACGCCGTTTATCGAGCATGGCGTCGATCCGCTGTGGACCTACTACTGCGTGTCTCAGCGCCAGAAGGTATCGAACCGCTTCTTCTGCATGCCTTCAGCCCGCAACCGTGTGCTCGGCATTCAAATGTACAAGTTCAACGTGAAGGGCTTCCTGCACTGGGGCTACAACTTCTGGTATACACAGTTCTCGACGAGAGCGATTGATCCTTATCGCGTTACGGATTCGGGTCGTGCGTTCCCATCTGGAGACCCCTTCCTTGTCTATCCGGGCGAGGATGGACCCATTGGCTCCTTGCGCCTGAAGGTGATGCGTGAAGCGCTTCAAGATATGCGCGCCTTGCAGCTGCTGGAGGAGCTTGCAGGCCGAGAAGCTGCGATGGCACTGGTCGAGAAGCAGGTCGATGAGCCGATAACATTCAGCTCCTACCCGCGCGAGGCGGCATGGCTGCTCGGCTTGAGAGAAGCCGTTAACGATGCGATTAAGCAGAGTATTCATTCTCATCTATAAACGCCATACGAGTAAGCTTGCATGAATAGGGTCCCCATGCATCGTACAGATGTATGGGGACCGTTGTGCTGTTGGTTGCGCCACAACATTCTGTAGAAGCGAAGTGATGCCGTTATGGCAGCTTTAACGGCAAACGCGGAGGTTATTGTGATGCTGAACAAATTCATTGTAAGTCGAGATGACAGCGTATATGAAGCATTTCCTGCTCTTGAGCTGACCGTGAAGGAGCATCTAATATGTGTGTTTTTGGAATGTGTATCCCATGGAGATCGCTCGAATACTCGCATCGTATATGTGAAGAGTGAGGATCGCGGGCGGAGCTGGGGAGAGAAGATATGTTTGACCGAGAGTGATCCAGAGCAGATGTACTATGATGATTGCCCAAGCATTAAGCGGCTGCGTGATGGCCGGCTTGTTATACTGATCAATAAATGCGCAAGACACGAGCCGATGGGCAATGCAGGCGGCCGCCATGCTCGGACATGGATGTACATTGGCGATTCAGACGGAAATGAATGGTCGGCTCCTATTGAGACCCCGATCGAAGGGATCGTTCCAGATACGCTGCTAGAGCTTGACAGCGGCCGATGGCTGGTGACGGCTCACTATGAAAGCAAGGAGCATGGCTTCTTGGAACAGATGGCATGGTATACGGATAACCAAGGAACAACCTGGAGCGGTCCGATTACTGTAGCCAGCCAATCAGGCCTTCATCTATGTGAAGGTTCCGTGCTTCCATTGCCGAATGGGGTGCTTGTCTGCTATATGAGGGAAAATTCCCATCTTGGGCTTGATGCTTACAAGGCTATTTCGTACGATCAGGGCGAGTCCTGGGAAGGGCTTTATACAGCGCCAATTCCTGCCTGCCATCGGCCTGTAGCTCGCATGCTGGCAAGCGGCCTTGTATTGATTACCTACCGATTCATGCAAGGGGGCAAGGGGTGGCTCGGCTTCTGGACGCAGAATGTATTTGCTTGTCTTACAGATGCTGCGTCTGCTGCAAGCACAGAACGCGATAACCAATGGTCTAGAATCTTTCCACTGGATTATGATCGAAGTCCGGAATCGGATCTTGGTTATACTGGATCGGTGCAGTTTGCAGATGGGGAAATCTATGTAGTGAATTACATCGTGGATGATGCGCCAAAGGCTCATATAAGAGGTTATGCCTTCTATGAATCGGATCTGTTATTAACGTCATAAATCGATTCTCTAGAGAGGGTACAGGAACGAATTGTTTCCCTATCATGCTCATGTAAAAAGCACCTCTGGTTGCGACTAGGAAGATCTCCTTTTAACGCGACTAAGAGGTGCTTTTCCATGCATATTGCCGTTGTCATGAGCAGGTCCTATTCAAGCTAAGCCGCTCTTATAATGAACCGTAATGCCTCTTTATTTGACTCACACTAGAATACACAAGCGGTTATTCATCTTCAGTAAAGATCGGTTGAATCTTCACTTCGAAGGTAAACGACTTTTCGTTGAATTGATACTTCTCCATGAGTCGCGGTCCGCAAGAGTTGGAACCGACGCCGCTCATTTTATAGTCCACATGCACGATCGTTTCATCACGGCGCACCAGCTCGACATTGTGTCCTGCCTTCGTCAGATCTTCTGGCGTAAAGTGGCTCGCGTTGAAGGAGAAGCTGTCAGCTGCCGTAAAGCGAAGCCCCATGCCAAGAAGGTTGCTGACAACGGCCCATTCTGTGCTATAGCGAGAACCATTCTCCTGCGGCATGATGTAATCCACATGCATCTGATCAACAGAAGTGCGGTATACGTCTCGCTTAACGCTGAGCTTCTTGTCGATATAGCTTTCATGCGGGCCAAGGCCGTAATAGGTCACGGCTTCGTTGCCCTTCGGCATCGTGAGCTGGAGCCCGAAGCGCGGCAGGAAATCAATCCCCTCTTTTATTTCGACATTTGTCTTCAGTGTAATGTCGCCGCGGCTGTCGACCGTCCACTCTGCCATCCCCTGCAAAATATTGCGAATCGAGTAGCCGCCAAGGGAGTAATGCACCTTGATCGTCACTTGCTTGGCTGATAGTTGCTCCCATTCAGCCCGATATATCTTCGCTACGGCCCGATGGAGTCCTTGACCCTGCCATGCATGCTTCTCATTGCGATCATTGTCAATTGGCGCACGCCATACTTGGAACTGAGCAGGCGCAGCAAGCATATGCACACCGTGCTTTGTCATTCCGACGAAGGTCCCAAGGCTCAGGTCAAACGTATGCTTGAAGTCGAAGCCTTCCATCACGAGCGTATTTCCTTGCTCCAACGCATGAACAGCTCTTGTTGGAAGAAGCGGGCGCGTGAAGCGTTCCACAGTGCGAGGCTTCACCTCGAATTGGACATGTGCGAGCGCATAGCCGGCATCTGCCCAAGGAAGCTCTTCGTTCAAGATACACGATAGCTCCAGATCGACAGCTTCATGAATAGAAGGCAGATTAATGGGCACCACAAACTCTGTGCTTTCATGCGGAGCAAGCGTTGGAGCTGCCAGCTCGCCTTGCTGCAGCAGCGTACCTTCCGCCTGCAAACGATAACGAAGCGTCAGCTTGCTTAAGCTGCTGAAGTCATAGCGGTTCGTTAGCTTAAGCTTCCCTTGGGCCGCATCTACAGCTTCAATCGTGAGCGGCGCATAGACCTCCTTCAGCTCCAGCAATCCGATATTCGGCTTGCGGACAGGGCTGACAAGACCATCAATACAGAAGTTGCCGTCATGCGGCTTCTCGCCGAAGTCTCCGCCATAGGCAAAGAAAGGCTTGCCATCCTCGGTAACCGTCTTAATGCCATGGTCCACCCATTCCCAGACACAGCCGCCCATCAGCTTCGGATAAGCGTACATGACCTCCCAGTAGTCTTTAAGATCGCCGGGACCATTGCCCATCGCATGGCTGTATTCACACAGCAGCATTGGCTTCTTATTCTGGTCATTCTGAGCGTAAGCCTCTAAGTCCGCGACTGACATATACATGCGGCTCTCCATGTCTAGACTGCTTTGATCCTGCATATGATCGGGATCATGAGCAGCACCCTCGTAATGGACGAGTCTGGTCTCATCGCGCTGCTGCGTCCACTCCGCCATCGCAATATGATTCGGCCCATAGAAGGACTCGTTGCCAAGCGACCAGATGATGACGCTGGCATGGTTCTTGTCACGCTCTACCATGCGGACCTGACGCTCAAGGAAGGCTTCCTTCCATTCCGGCAGATTAGGCAGAGCTTTGCTGTTCTTCATGCCATAGTGCAAGGAGAAGTCGCCATGGGATTCAAGATCTGCCTCATCGATGACATAGAAGCCGAACTCGTCGCATAGATCCAGGAAGCGCGGATCATTCGGATAATGCGAGGTGCGGATCGTATTGATGTTATGGCGCTTCATCAGCTTAAGATCCTCGATCATATGCTGAAGCGGGATCGTCTGGCCGAGCTCGGGATGAGAGTCATGGCGGTTGACGCCCTTCAGCTTGACGTCTTGTCCGTTGATGTAGAAGACGCCATCCTTAATCTCCACCTGACGGAAGCCTACCTTGAAGCGAAGCACTTCTTCGCCGCTTGAGATCACTAATTCATACAGATAAGGATGCTCCGCATTCCATAGGGTTGGTGAGTCTATCTGCAAGCTGATGGTTTCTTTTCCATTCATCTCGGCCTGCTCCGTTAGCAGCTTCTGTCCCTCGCGGTTGGACAACTGCAGAGCAACGGTTGTCGATCCCGTTGTATCGAGTTCGATATGCAGCTGCGCGGATTGAAGCTTCTCATCAAGCTGTGTGCGGCAGAATACATCTCGAATATGAGCGCTGTCGCGTGCCAGCAGGTACACGTCACGGAAGATGCCCGTGTAGCGCCATTGGTCTTGGTCTTCTAAGTAGGAGCCATCACACCATTTGAGCACCATGACCGCGATCTTGTTGCTTCCTTGGCGGACATAAGGGCTGATATTGAACTCAGCCGGCACGCGGCTTCCTTGACTGTAGCCCGCATAGCTGCCGTTGATCCACAGATAGAAGCAAGCGTTTACACCTTCGAACATAATGTGGGTGTCTTTTCCAGTCCATTCCTCGCCGATGCGGAATTCTCTTACATACAGCCCTGCAGGGTTGTCGTCTGGCACATAAGGCGGATCGTATGGGAATGGATAATTGACGTTCGTATATTGAAGCTGGTCGTAGCCTTGAACCTGCCAGCAGGAAGGCACAAGCAGATCATCCCATGACGTGGCGTCAAAGGATTCGTCGACCCACTCGGTCGTCACATCCTTTGCGCGTGGGCGATAGCTGAATTTCCAACTGCCGTTCAAGGTTTGATACCAAGGTGATCGAGAGCGTTTGTCGGCACGTGCGCCTTCTATATCACCATATGGAATATAAGAGGCGCGCGGCTCTTCGCGGTGTTCATGGAGCAAGGTTGGTTGTTCCCAATAAGGCTGTAGGTTCAATGCTTTCGTCTCCTTTCAACGTGGAACCGATGAATTGGCATCCGGTATGCTGTTCTACGGCTTCGGCTGTGTCAAAGCAGCGCTGCAAGCATGCTGGAAGCCCAAGCTGATCTTAGCAGGCCTCATCGTTTCTATGTTGTGGTTATGATATATTCATATTATAGAATGGCTGTTATCCTTGATACAGAACGAGATATTCATATTTATTTAACGATTTTCGCATTTGTGAAATAGATAAGGAGAGAGATGTCTGTGGCCAACCGATTGGGTTTTCTCATGATGAATGACGTGGTTCAACGATTGCCTATCTATATGACAGGAGCAGGGCATTGGGATCATCAGGAGCCGATTGAGCGTCCGGATGGGTTCCCACAATATCAATGGCTGCACTGTGTATCTGGCGAGGGAGAACTAAAGGTCAATGGTCGAATTCATCGCATCAAGCCAGGCGCAGGCATGTTCTTGCATCCTGATGAGTCGCATGCTTATTACAGTGTAGAACGTCCTTGGGAGGTATACTGGATTACATTTATGGGCAGCGAGGTACAGGCACTGGCTGAACTGGCAGGATTCGGAGAGACGGCTGTATATGAGGCGCACAGTCAAGAGCTTATTTTGAACCATCTGAAGAATGGACTTTCCTTGACGCTGTCTAATCAGCCGGGGGCTGCGCTGGAATGCGCCAAGCTCGCTTATATGTTCCTAATCGACCTGACGACGGATCGGATGATGCGCGCAGCTTCGACGGATCAGGGCTACTTGAGGCTCCAGCCGGTCTTCAATTATATGGACGAGCATTACCATCGTGACATTCCACTGCAGGAGCTGGCTGAGCAGCTAGGTGTATCCGTGCAGCATTTATGTCTATTATTCCGCAATAATGTAAACAAGCGTCCGATGGAGTATTTGAACCAGCTTCGCATTCATAAGAGCAAGGAGCTGCTATTGCAAAGCCCGGTTGCGCGGATTCAGGAGATTGCGCTGCAAGTTGGCTTTACGACGCCGGGTTATTTTAGCACGCTATTTAAACGCACAGAGGGAATGACGCCAGAAACGTTCCGCAAGCTGAATGGAGTCCGCTAGTCACTCGCAGAAAGGGATTAGAGGACTGAACGAATGCACAATATCATCGTGATCATAGAAGGTATTGGCGCTTGCAATAGGGAAGTCATTAGTCTGGCAGAAATATTTACTAGCTGCCTTTCTTCAATAGCAAAGAAACTTGCGTGTTATCTTTGCGTCTAAATTATGTTATAGTATTTTTTTGGACAAGCGTATGAGCGTACACTTCATGAAGAAGGGAGCGAAACTCATGGTGAGAAAAAGCTGTACAATCTTTGTTATGGCCATGTTGAGCTTCATGCTGTTATGGCCTTTATCAGGCTATGCCGCTGCTTCGGAAAGTGTGGGGGCAGTACGAGCAGTAATGAAGCAGGCACCGAGTGAGATTGAGACGGTGTCGGGTGTGTCTGCGCGATTTGATGAACAGCAGGTAGGGTATGTCGATCCTGATTCGGGAACGATCTACTATAATATAAGCGGTGTACAGGATGATAAGCGGTGGTATTCCGTAGTTGAAAAGTCTCCTGATGGAACGCTGATGCGCTGGGAGGATGGATTCTCCGCAATTTATCCTGTGATGGACGGGGCTCCAAGGGTGAGCATCCTGCCTTCCAAATATAGTGCTGGCGATATGGATCAGGGCTTCTATTATGATGCGGCAAGCAGCACGGTATATGAAGGCAATGCCTATATCATCTCACCGGATCAGCGGTGGGCTTTGTATGAAAACTCCTCTTATACCGTTCCTCTAGGTGAGAACGGACCAGAACAGCCGCAGCGTGAGTACCGTTATTGGCTGAAGGAAGCAAAGACGCACGAGCTGCAGGAAATATTCACAAGCCCATCCTATACGGGGGCTACATGGACCGCAGATAGTCAAATCATTGTGCAGCGTTACAGTGAGCAGGCGAAGCAAAATGAGATTGTGTTGTTTGACCCAAACACGCTAAAGTGGAAGTTTCTAATGAACGCGTCTATGGTGTTCTATCTTCGTGATCGTCATCTTCTTGTATACACGAATAATGAGCCGACAAGACAGCCGAATGCCTATGATCTGAACACACATCGGACTCGCACCATCTCTACCGAAGAGCTCAATCAGCTGTCCCGCGAGAGATGGACCTCCTATAAGGATGTCGAGGAACTGGACCCAGAGTTGAATGTATCCCGTTTGCCCGTCAAGTCGATGGTGTTCACAAGACACCGAGAGCATAAGGTGGAGATCGATGGCCAGATTGTAAAGCTTCCATATGCTTTGCAGAAAAATGGAACGCTGTGGCTGCCTGTTCGACCTATGGCAGAAGCGTTGAGCTGGAAGATCGAGCCGATCCAGACGGAAGCCGCCCATTATCAATACGGTATTCAGCAGGACTCAAGCCGGATTGAGCTTCAGAATACGAACAGCATCGTCATTCACAATCGGTTGTTTATAACGCGAGGGCAGCTGCAATCACTAGGCTACAAGGAGATTGAGGTTAGTCCGAACATTACGAATAAATAAAACATAAAGAAACGCTTGGAGGCTTCCGAGCGTTTTTTTGCTGAGTACGCATGGATTTCTATCCTGGATTGCTATTAGGAGTACATCATGAAAAAAAGTATAGGCGAGCGCGCCAAGGCATCGTGGCACATCTAAAAAAGCCCCTGAATCATCAGGAGCTTTTCTCAGCGTGCGCATATACGGATCGCTTAACACATTCGCTCGCTTGCTTAGGACAAGGAGGCTTAGGAGCCACCTGTACGGCGGCGCTGATTGTTAGGCTTCTTCGTATTTTGACTTTTTAGTGTCTTGGTCGCATTGGAATGAAAGTTTCCTTTATGCTCGGATTGCTGTTGTTTCTTCTTCTCCAGCATTTGCTTCATTGCATCTGCGAGATTGACTTTCTTTGGCTGCTGATTCTCAGACATCGTACCACCTACCTAAGGCTTTGTTGATTTAAGACTATCATGGCTTGTTTGGAACAGCAATATGCCAAAATAAATATATACATTTATGCACATGAACACAGCTTCGCTACAGTCGTGTAGAAAAGGGGGAGTTACATGGACAAATGAATAAATCAGCCCTCCTGCACACGTAATATCTTAGGAGGAGGGCTGGCTGCTGTAATGTCTTACCAGCCTCGTGCATAAGAGGCTGGCGGCGTTAACTCTACGCCGAGCGTCTTCGCCGCTTGGCGCGGCCAATAAGGATCACGGAGCAGCTCTCGGCCAAGGAAGACAAGGTCGGCGCGAAGATTATGGACGATATCTTCTGCATGCGTCGGCTCCGTGATCAGCCCTACAGCTCCAGTCGCAATGCCGGCTGATTGGCGAATAGCCTGGGCATAGGAGACTTGATAGCCCGGGAATAGGGCTGTTGGCGCACTGGATACAACGCCGCCTGTACTGACATCAATGAGATCCACGCCTTGCGCCTTCATGCGGCGGGCGTAATCAATAAAGACCTCAAGGCTGTTGCCTTCCTCGTCATATTCATTTGCGGATATTCGAACAAACAGCGGCTTGTCCCAGATATTCCTTACCGTATCTATGGTCTCTTGAAGGAAGCGATAGCGCCCGTCCACGCTGCCGCCGTACCCATCAAGACGCTTATTCGTTAATGGCGACATGAACTCGTTGATCAAGTAGCCATGGGCAGCATGTAGCTCAATCACATCAAAGCCGGCCTCTTCTGCTCGACGAGCGGCATCGGCGAATGCCTTGATCGTCTTGCGAATATCCTCTTGGGACATCTCCTGAGGTGTTTCATAGCGATCGCTGAATGGTATTGCGGATGGTGCAATGCTATGAGGCACGGTCGCTTTGCGGCCAGCATGAGCCAGCTGGATGCCAATCTTGGCTCCTTGGGCGTGAACCATCTGAACGAGTTCGCGCAGGCTCTCAATCTGTGCATCCTCCCAGATGCCGAGATCCTGTGCGCTGATCCGGCCATTGGGTTGAACCGCTGTTGCTTCAAGCATAATAAGCCCCACTTGCCCTACGGCACGGGATGTATAGTGAACACGATGCCAATCGTTCACTTTCCCATCCTGAGCCTCAACGGCATACATGCACATTGGAGACATGACAATGCGGTTCGGAAGTGTAATATTGCGTATGGTTAAAGGTTGAAATAGCTGTGACATCTGTAGCGTTCATCCTCTCTATGCTGTGGGTATGAGATTATTTGATGGATTAGGAAAAATATAAAAAAAGTTCCATTCCTCGTATTATACCGCTTGTCTTTCATTTGGACAAACCTAGAGATTTGACGCTTTATCGCTCTGCCGTGGGAGCAACAAGCTCATCAAACCAAGCTAAGCAGTCGGCTGTAATCTCGTCTCGGTTCGTCTCATTCAAGAGCTCGTGCCGCGCGCCGGGATAAATAATCGTTTTGACATGCTGCAGCTTCAGCTGTTCAGTATACAGCTTCTCCAGCTTGCGCACTCCGGCACCGAAGTTGCCGACAGGATCTTTATCTCCGGCAATAATCAAGACAGGCAGATCTTTTGGGATTCTAGCGGTAACTTCCGGACGATGAATGTGCTGGATCAGATGAAACAGCTCATAGTAGAAGCCAACGGTGCACACATAGCCGCAGAATGGGTCATCTATATATTTTTGCACCTCGTGCTCATCACGGCTGAGCCAATCATACTTGGTCTTGCTTGGCTTGAAATTCCGGTTGAAGCCGCCAAAGGCTAGATTGTCAATAAAAGGGCTGCGATGCTCAATGCCTTTCCACTTCGTGATCAGATTGGCGGCGAACTTGCCTGCATGCACTTCAGGCCCACGCGGACCGTTGCTGCCGCATAATACGACACCATCCAAGAGGGAGCCGTGAAGTGCGATATACATTTGGGATAGGAACGAGCCCATGCTGTGTCCAAATAAAATCAATGGCACGTCAGGATGCTCTGCTTGGATGTAAGTGCTGATGATCCGCATATCCTCTACCATGTAGTGGTTATCATTGCGATTGAGATGGCCAAGCTTCTCCATGGAAGATGCTGACCTGCCATGACCACGGTGATCATTGGCATAAACGATATAGCCTGCCTGTACCAGCGCTTCTGCGAATCTGGCATAGCGCAGTCCTGTCTCTGTCATGCCATGAGCAATTTGAATGATGCCTTTGGGCTGCGAATGCGGCGTCTCTTCTTCTTTTTTCCATTGATATATGGTAATCGGGCTATCGGTTGAACTTGTTAACTGAAACTCATGGGTATGCATGCCATGAACCTCCTTGAGATCTCGTGAAGTATTGGTTTAATGTGGAGCCGCAATAGCGTATTAACATCTTTTACTCCTAAACTATACTCTACCTATTCATAACCACTTCATGCAAGAATGAGACAGTTCGATGAAATGAAAAGTCCGTAAGCAAGGTTCTTTACATTGGAACATGGAGTGCGTACTATTAGAGAATGAGTTTGCAGAGGTTAATCAGATAGAGGAAGTGGAGGGTCTTTGATATGTTTGAACCTACATTATACAGCGGAGATCCAGCTAAGGATTATCCGCTTCTTCATTCCCAGCTTGCAGCTTTAATGGAAGGGGAGCCGAACTTCATCGCTAATATGGCGAATGCAGCAGCGCTGCTCTGGCATGGGCTTAAGGATATTAACTGGGCGGGATTCTATTTATATGAGGAAGACACGAACCAATTGGTGCTGGGGCCATTTCAAGGCCTTCCTGCTTGTGTGCGCATACCGCTTGGACGAGGGGTGTGCGGAGGAGCGGCAGCAGAGGAGCGTACATTTGTCGTGCCAGACGTCCACGCGTTTCCAGGGCATATCGCCTGCGATGCTCGCTCGCAATCGGAAATTGTCGTGCCGCTGATGCATGCTGGCAAGCTGATTGGCGTCATCGATATCGACAGCCCCATCCAGAATCGCTTCCATGCCATCGATCAGGAATGGCTGGAGCAGATCGCCGAGCTGTTGATGAGAGGCTCAAAGATCTAGTTGCCGCAAGTCTCCCTGAGTGGCTGGATAGAATATAAGGGACGTACAGCAGCATAACAGCGATAGGCATAATGGTGATCGTGAATGTATGCCAGTATATGCCGTTGTGGAGCAGGAAATTCTAGCGCTAGATAAGCAAAAAACGTAAAAAGCCAAGGCCGCCTTTCAGTAAGGAAGGGACCTTGGCTTTCTTATTGGCTGCAGGGCAAAAGGAAGAATTATTTCATTCATAATCATCGATTATTTAAGCATGAGCATAAGCTGATTTATTCATTTTCCTCAGAATTATCCGTTGTCTCCACGTCCATTCCAGCAGATGTCTCGGAACCCGCCCATGCAGGAGTTGACTCATTCGCTTCTGTTGCGGCAGCTTGCTGATCGACTGCTTGACGCAGACGCAGCATATCCATAGCCATAGGCAGCTGTGTGGATACCAGGCGGTAAGTAGCGCGATTTATTCCCGCTTGTATGCATGCGGACACGAATATTGAAGCGAGAAGTATGCAGATCGGAGCGAGAAGCTGGCCTAAGGATACAAGCACAGCCGTCAGGCTGAGCATTAAGGGTGTATGCTGCTGAAGGCCAAATAATTCTTGATCACTTGCCAGCACAAGGATAAGCAGGAGCAGCAGCGCAGGCAGAGCCAGCTTAAACAGCAGGTGGAGGATGCTTCGGTATATATTCTTTTGCTCCTCATGGCTCTTTAGCGTATAAGCAATTGCGGCCAGCTTCTCCGTCTCTAATTGTTCATATGCATATAAGCTTCCTTCAATCTCCTTGTTCACAACACGGACGCGATGCGAACGGAGCCTATCCCATTCTTGAATATAGCGTTGAAGGGGCTGTCTTACCCCATAGGACAATTGACGGTAGCGAATTACAGGCACAACGACAGTGGCAAGCACGAGCGCTGCCACGATATATATCGCAATGGAAATATAGATGTACATAGGTATAACTGTAGCACCTCTTCACGTAGCCCGTTACGGGGCGGATTGGAACCTAACAAAGCATCTCGGGCGATGAGTGCCCATTAATAGTAGCATAACACGAACTAGCTCCCGATAGTATGTCAAATTGGACGTTGCACCGATTCCAAGGAAGTGTGTATCATAAAAAGTGTCGAGCGCATACTTATGCTGGTGTAGCTCAGGGGTAGAGCAACGCACTCGTAATGCGTAGGTCGGGGGTTCAATTCCCTTCACCAGCACCATCCATATTCCAATAATGACGCGGCTTCCGGGGTTTCGGGAGTCGTGTTTTTATTTAAATAAACCAGTTTAACTGCCCTGAAAACGATAATCCATAAAGATGTAATTTATCAATAAGTGTGATATTATCATTCTGGAAATTCCGTCCAATAGTATTTTATTTTAGGAGGTTTAAAATGAAGAAAAAGCTGGTCATTGTTGTATCACTTGTTTTTGCTCTTACCTCTTTGTTAATTGGGGGGGCATTTGCTAGTGGGAAAATTTCAATTGTTGTAAACGGTCAAACGGTACCTACTGACGTTTCGCCTCGCAATGTTGATGGAAGAGTCATGATTCCTATTAGTACGATTTCTAAGGCCTTAGGTGCTGATGTGACTTGGGATTCTAAAAAACAAACAGTAATGATTAATCAGAAAAACGGAACTTCGGCTTCTACTCCTGATCTATGGAATGAAAAATTAAATCTGGCTGGGGGAGAATGGGCGGACATCGTGTCTTTAATCAATAAGTATTTCGTTACATATGATTCAAGGGATGAGGAAGCTTGGAAAAAAACAATAGCCTCTAGTTACTTGGATAATGGTTCAATCGAGCTGCCAGGAGGAGGAGTATATCCTTCCATTTTAGAGCTGAAAATAGTAGATGCTAAAAAAATTGTAGATGCTAAAAGAAAAGGAGAAGGTAGGAGCGATGGAGACCAATACAAAGTACGTGTAAAAGTAGTTCATTACATGAATTTATCCACACCATTTGTAGCTGAATGGGACTTTGATATAGCTCCATATATGAGCAAGGGATACCTAATAGATTATGCAAACATAATCAGTGATACCCAATTAAAGAATTATACCGTTTTCCCTGGTTTAACATTCCAAGATGTTTCTGAATAAATATTATATTTATGATAGTCCCCGAGTTCAAAACCTCCTTAGAAAAGGAGTAGAAATTGTTTATTTGGATCGTCAAGGAAATGTTACTCAACGAGGGATTATTATTCGGAGCATACGTGATGGAATTGTTAATGCAACTTGTATGAAAGCAAAAGCTTGGAGACCATTTCGCATTGAAAAAATATCAACTTGGCAGCCAGCAGGGAGGAAAACAGCGTGAGCGAATGGTTGAAGAAAGCTCATTCTGCAGTCCAAAGATACGAACATCAGAGGACTCTAATTCCTCAAAATATATGTCAATGTAAAGCTAATATGCGTGGTCGGTGGGTAAAAGGTATTTGTTTATATTTCAGGAGAGTCAACATTTTAACGGAAACTTAATGACCTGCTACATCCGATGCGATTAGGAGGCGGTTGAATGATTGAGGTTGAGAAAATAAGGGAAAGACAACATCTTAGATTACAAATACTTGAGAGGTTGTATGATATTCACTTCTCTGGTGGTCCGGAAGCATTCAGTAGGGGTCGAAAGGAAGCCTTAACAGGGACGATACAAGAGCTGTATATTGACAACGAACATCATAAAGCCTGTTTATATCTTTTTCAAAAAAATTAATTCATCATAGAAGCGTTCCCAGCAGACAAGGATAGACTTACCGTATATATTACTTCAGAAGGTATTGATTACGTAGAGAGGGAAGTGCTGAGGGAACAATAATGTGTGTGAGAAAGCATTTTCCTATTTTTTCAGATAGTGCCCACTAGAGAAATTCGTTAGTGGGCACTAAGCTATTATAGTTCTATGAATTGTTGGGGTTCTTGAAGTTTGCAAATGTTCTTAATACGAGAGGGATTAGGATCAGCAAGAGTCCCAGAATAAGAAAGATAGATCCGTATAGGTAAAGTGAGGAGCTTTGTGCCGGAATTAAAAGACCCAGTTTGTAAATGGCTTCACCCCGTGCGGAAAAAGTAAGGATAGAGTAGCCTTGGTACGACAGAAAGATCCCGATTAAAATAGAGAGTATAAACAATCCTTTTTTCAAAATCATAACACCTCCTATAAATAGTATTTTATAGCATAAATTCCATGCTTATAATAGCAAGTTTTTAATCATACATAGTCTTCGCTTACATTCCGGCCTATGCTGCACATAACAAATACAAACCCCCTGCACCTATTCTAGCGTGCAGGGGGTTATTGAATTGCTTCAAGATAGGTTCACCCTAAGAGGGCTCACACGAAACACATATTAGCATTATCGCTGAGGCTTATATTCGCTAACATTCATCGCATTGGCGCCAACCGAAATCCAATACGTGGTTCCTGGCGTCTTGAAGTACAAGTTCAAAGATTGTTCTGTGTACGGGCCAGATGTGACCTTGAAGCGGCCGTCCTTGTCAACGGATACCGTTACATTCTCGATATGCTTCGGCTTCTTTCCGCCCGTCTGTACCATCATCGTCGTCTGCTGGCCTGCGAGAATGGAGAATTTCCCTTCGACCGTTAAGGTGCGATCAGGCTGATAGGTAGCGATGAGCGTATAGTCCTTGATCACTTCAGGCTTCTTATAGACTTCTTTTTCAGGCAAAGGCGGCAGGAATTCGACGGGCGTCTGATTGACGGGTCTAGCCCGCAATGACTTCATCTTCGGCTTCAGTTGCGTGAGCAGTTCTACTGCCTCGCCGCGAGTCATTGTCCGATTAGGCTCGAAGCCGGTGAGCGTTGAATCCGTAATCCCTGTCATATAATCTTTACCGAGCACATACCAGATGGCATTGTAGTTGATGTAATGGACTCCGTCGGCTGCAGCCACAATTTCGGCAACTTTCCCTCTTGTGATTGGCTTATCTCGAGCTGGAAGATTAGTCAGTCCAAGCAGCGGGATGTTTCGCATCTCCGCAATCCGGTAAGCCGCGTCTGCAGCATGCTTCTTTTTGGCCGGTGAATAAGCTTCAATGTGAATTTGATATTGCTGCAGGAACATCGTCCAGAACTCGGCTTCTGATACCGTGCTTGCAGGTTTGCTTGCCGACAAAGGCGGATACGTCTTCGTCTTTAGGCGAGGCAGCACCTTGACCTGAATGCGTTCAGAGGACAGGCTGCCTACATGAGCGGTAACATAATAACTGCCTGCCTTCACGCCCTTGAACGTGGCAGGGGACACAAGCTTTAGCCCTGCTGCATTGCTGCTGACATAACGCACTTGGTCAGTTAAGGGTTCCGTGACATGATCGTCATACTGCCCCATTATCTTAATGGATGCCTCTTCGCCTTCATTAATGACAATCTCATTCGGTGCTCCTGATATACTCGTTAATTGGTGGCCTTTGCCAGTCTTGAAAGACCAGGACAACTGCTTCGTCTTGGATGAGCCATCCGTGCGGTATGCCAGATTGACGCGATAGGTATGGTAACCCTGTAAGATGGATTTGGGATAGAGGAACAGGGTGCGCTCATGTGATACCTCTTCATAAAAAGGAACGCGGTTGCCCTTCTCATCCGTGATGCTCGCTTCATGCCAGTCCAGCTTGCCAGGCACTGACGCAGAGATGATGTAGCCCGAGTATTCGGCGTCGAACTGTTCCAACGGATTCGGGATTTCATTCCCGTAGAATCCCACAGGCGCATTAGTCATCCCTTGATAAGGATAGACAAAGATCGAATTGCCTTGCGAGGCAGAGAACGGGCCTGATCCGCCTACATTCACGACCGCTGTTCCGTCAACAAGCGCAATCCCGATCTCTTGATAGGCGGGGCCTAGAATAATCTCACGATGATAAGCGGTGTCGAGCCAACCCTGCATGGCCTGCGAGCTGCTCTTTTGCCCAAAATGCATGACTTCAGCAGCTCGGTAGGAAGATCCATAATTCCAGCCAGCCGCTTTCATTCGTTCAAAAGGTCCTGTTCCCGTAAAGCCTTCTAGGCCCTGCTTCTCTTGATGGGCACTTAAGGTAACCTTCGTCCCGCGACCGTGCAAATTATAATATTTCGCATGATTGATGGCGGCTTGCGTTATTTCTTTATTAAGCTTTAACGGCGAGAGGCCAACACTGAGGCGAACCTCATTCAGCATGGCAAGAGCCTCTAATTGATCCTGGGTGTAAGCCGCTGATTCAGCGCTTGCTGCTGCCTGGTTAAGCGGCAAAAAAATAAAGCCAATGGCTAGTGTAAGGAATAGCGCGAGAATGCCATGGCGCATGAAGCTTATGCGGGATCGCCTAGGACTCCAACTACTGCTATTCTGATCTGTGATTGTTGACATGATGCAAAATCGTCCCCTTGTTGAAATTTGTAAATCCATGTAATACTTCGACAGATGAACGACAATTCCTTTATGTGTCAGTCAAAATGCGGGATTCAGACCAAAAGAACCTTGGCATTCTCCAAGGTTCTTCATATGAGACCGCCTTTGTTACAACACGACTTGTGCATGAAGTGTGGATACCATAATAATCATCGCTGTTATATGAAGATCACATCGCATGCATCAGTCGAACAGGGTGTTGATCGCAATCAACACAATCAAGAGGCCGCTTAAAACGGTGCTGAACTGGCCCAACGTGTACCTGCCAATGCGGATGCCTGCTGCTTTATGTCCAATGGCGACGCCCAGCCAGACGGAGATATAGCTGCCTATGGCTGCTGTTAATGAGATCGCGAGCGGGGAAAGTCCCAGTAAGCCTGCGCCAACCCCATTGGTTACCGCATTGGCGGCGAGAGCGACACCAAGGATTATGGCTTCGCCTAATCCAATGGTTCCAGCTGCGTTTGCATGAGCGGAAGCGGGATTGGTAAGCAGGGACAAGCGTGATCTGCGGTTGGAGGGAGCCGGGTGCTCCGTAAGAGGATCTTGCTGCTGCGCTGCTTTACTTGGCGTGGTCAGCAGCATCATGCGGATGCCTACAATAATGAGCAGTAAAGCGCCAATGAGCACCGGAATGATGCCGGGAAGAACCTGCGCCAGCCATTGGCCGGATAGGATGCCCACCATACTGAGTGCGAAGCAGATAACGGCAATCAATAAATTCGATAAAAAGTTAATACGCACTCCGCGAATCCCATAAGATATTCCAACCCCTAAATTATCTAAGCTTGATGACATTGCAAATCCGAAAATCATCATTCCAGCAACCATCTGTACCACTCCCTTTGTGTATTTACAGCATATTATTGAGTATTGCGCTGAAATGTTCCTGTTTTGTTGAAATACTGTTGAGAAAATCTCAACACACCATATATGACCAATAGGGAGGCGTGGATTGTGATGACCGATGGGCATAGGGACAATCTGATTGGGGAGACGCTGATAGCCTTGCTGAAGGCTCGTTCCTTATCGATGCGCAAGCTTAGCACGCTATCTGGCATTGATACTGCGACGATATCGAGAATCGTGAATGGCAAGCAGAAGCCTAAGGCGAGCCATTTGGAGCGCTTCGCCATGCACTTAGGCGTACCAGCCTCGAAGCTGCTTCAAGCAGCAGGCTTTGGTAGCATGATGCAAGAGGAGCAGCCGTATACGAATATACAGGCTACGATTGCAAGCATTACAGAGATTCTGCAGGCATCCAAGCTGATTGGACATCCGTTTCGGCTTGAGGATGTAGAGCAGGAACTGAGCAAATATGAGCCTTATGCATTGACGGAGGAAGGGCAGCGCATCATCTTGAACGACTTTCCGATGAAGCTTGCCAGCATTAACGGAGCAGGGCCCTTTATTGAGGAGTTAAAGAGGCTGTATGAGCAGTTCTGTGCGGATGAGGTGACGTTGGAGAAGCGGGCGATTATTGGCAGTGCGCTGCTGTACTTTGTGCTGTCGGCTGATGTCATCCCTGATTATGTATTTCCGATTGGCTATCTCGATGATGCCATTGCCGTGCAGCTGGTGTTGGCCCGCCTCTATCGCGACGACGCTCATGACCAGCCTGTGTAGGATTAGCTTGCAGGCTGGCAAAGCTTCTTTTTCTGGCTTAGCACGTACAGGCAAGAGGCGAGCGGGAAGCTGCAGTTAGATAGAATCTTGGCTTGTCACAATTAACGGATCTACGGCACTTCTTCCTGATCAGGAGTGTATCTCAAACGTCGGATGTCATCGCTGTAGATGAGCTACCTTTTTTCAAAAAAGGATGTTCCCTCGTTCTGGATATTCCTTATAAGGGTACGAGCCTCCTTAGGCGTTCGAATGATGATGATCTTGGCATGTCCTGCATGCTTGCTGAGCTTCTCTAGGACTGCAGGCCTCTTGTCCCGGCGGTAATTCCAGATCAGCTTGATGAACGGCCAATCCAAGGATTCGGGACAGCCTTCGTTGAGATCGGGTCTTGTCTTGCCGTGATATTGAATTCTTCTTTTGATGACTCGATAAGTGGCGATCCAAGGGGACAGGTCAAAAAAGACGACAGCATCTGCTGCCTGCAATCGAATGTCCAAGGTCCGGCCATAGTAGCCGTCAATGATCCACGCTTCATTGTGAACGAGTTGAGTATTAAACTGGACCCACTCATCATGAGGGGTCTGAACCCAGCCCGGCTTCCAAAAGTAGAGGTCCAAGTGATAGACAGGAAGACGAAGCAGCTCACCAATTTGTCTTGAAAAGGTGGACTTGCCAGCACCGCTTGATCCAATCACGATGATTTTCATGGATAGCTGCCTCCTATGCAGTAAAGTAAAAGTGTTGGAATGCAGAGGCTCTGTGCCATTCTCGCGAATGAGCCGCTAGGTTGTTCCAGATCTGAATGAGAATGGGCTGCCGATAGGCATGATGTATTCTCGATCCATTTATTGTCGAAAGGGAAGGGATGCGCTGATCTCCCGTTCCTTGTATGATCAGCGTGACGAAGGCTGAACGTGCATAACGACCTGCTTGGTTCGTTTGAAGTCGAAGGCTTGATAAAAGGGAATCAAGTCCTCAGTACAGAATAAGCTGACGACGTCGATGTCCTGCAGCGCTTCCAGCAGCTTCTCCACCATTGTCGTGCCGATTCCGATATGCTTGCAGCTGCTGTGTACCACAACATCTTCGATATAGGCGCGGTAGGTGCCATCCGTTAGCGCGCGACAAAAGCCAACCAGTCGTTCCCCTTCCCAGGCACCGACAGTGATCCCATGAGCCAGCATATGCTGAATGCCCGTCTCATTGCGTTCTGGCCACCAGCCGGCATCCTTGTACAGCGCGATCAGCTGAGGAATATCAATGGGTTGTTCGGAATGCAGTTGTATATTCATCATGTTAAGCTCCTATCTGCTTGTTGTCTGTTCTCCTGAATCACAGGCATACTCATTTTACGCTAAGGCGCGCAGCAGGAAAATAGTAGAATCTATTTTGCAAACGCACTGTTATACTAGGATATATCATTCATCATTCATACAGAAGGGGTGAGTCTATTGAAAAAAAGAGCATGGATGCTGAACGGCATGCTCCTCGTGCTTGGGCTGGCTGCCATCTATTTCATTATTGCCAGTCAAGCTGCCAAGACCGAGAGCGTTTATGAGGACATATCGCTAAAAGAGCTTGCGACTGGCCGTGAGGTTCAGATCCAATATGCGGATAAACCCACTGTGCTGCTCATGTTTACTTCATGGTGCCCTTACTGCAATGAGGATGCGCCAAAGATCGTGGCCCTTGAAGAGAAGTACAGAGATCGCCTCCAAGTATATGGAGTCAATCTGCTCTATCAGGATGAAGTGTCTGAGCTTGAGTCTTATGTAGACCGACACCAAATTACCTATCCCGTGCTTATGGATGAGACAGGCGATATGCATAGAAAATATGGCCGCACCGGCTTCCCTGCATTGTTTTTCCTTAACAAGCAAGGGGAGGTTGTCGACCAGATTCTAGGCTCCACGGATATGGAGACGATCGAAGCTTCCTTTCTACGATTGCTTGAAGAAGAGGCGTAGGATCACCATAACTAGTCGTTGGAGAAACAAGAGCGTGCTTGGAAGGGGAGTTTCCAAGCACGCTCTTTTTCTATGGATAGGAAGAATGACAGGTGCTCATTCTGGAAGCAGCTCGAACGAATCTTGCACGGAATATAGCACGTCTGCTTTTTGATAGATTTTTGATAGGCAGCTCATTTCAACTGCTGAACACCTTCTAACCGTGCTCACTCCTTTGATGAAAGCGTTATTATTTTTGAGGCGAAAATGACTAGAAAGAGTCATGTGAGGCGTGAAGATATGCTTTATTCTAAGTGTGTATGGAAAAAAGATAACCTAAATGAGGTGATCAATGATGTACAGCATTTTGGACACGGTAGGGAGGACGCCCCTGATCCAGCTACGCAATCTGGTCGGTCCAGCTGAAGGGAGGGTGCTGCTCAAGCTTGAGCGAACCAATCCGGGAGGGAGCATCAAGGATCGCCCGGCGCTCTACATTGTCGAGGAGGCGGAGCGAAGGGGGCTGCTTAAGCCCGGAGGAACGCTGATCGAGTCCTCATCCGGCAACTTCGGCATCTCGCTTGCCATGATCGGGGCGGTGCGAGGCTATCGGGTCATGATCTTAGTCGATCCGAAGACCACACCAACCAATCTGGCGCTGTTAAAGGCGTACGGAGCGGAAGTGATCGTTGTGACTGAACAGGATGACAGCGGCTCCTACCATAAGACGCGCATCGCACTGGCGAATAAGCTCCACCGCGAGATTCCGAACTCTTTTCGGCCCGATCAATGCTTCAATCTTCAAAATGGCGAGGCTCATTACAGGCGAACAGGACCAGAGCTTCACGCCCAATGCGAAGGCGAGCTTGATGCCGTTATCATTACAGTAAGCACAGGCGGGCAGATCGGCGGCCTCTCCCGATACTTCAAGGAGCATTGTCCGCAGGCCAGAATTATTGCCGTTGACGCCGTAGGCTCCACGATCTTCGGCGGCACCTCTCATGCTTATCTGCTTCCAGGGATGGGACTTAGCTGGACCCCGACCAATATTGATGATTTGAGCCGCATAGATGCGGTATACAAGGTGCCGGATGAAGAGGCCTTTATGATGTGCAGAATATTGGCGCGCCACGAGGGAATATTGTGCGGCGGCTCTACAGGCGCAGGTATGGTCGTCGCGCTGAAGCTGGCGCAGCACATGGGCACGAACAAGAAGGTAATCTGCATTAGTGCCGACAACGGCGAACGATATTTGCCCACGATCTATAATGACGATTGGCTGCGTGAGCGCCATATGTCGCTGTCCACTGATCCTCAAGAGCTTAACCAACGATTGGACCATATTCACCCCTACAGTATAAACCCCATGGAAACAGCCAATTACAAACCGGAGCTGATCGAGCTTCTAGATTGTCCTACCAAGAACCCGCATACCATCTCTATCAAGCCCCCAACAGAATTGAGGGGCAGCTAGCATGAGCCAGAGCGACCATCCTTTTTCATTGCCTGCAATAAAGGTATATCTCATCACCATCCTGTTCTACTCCATCGTGTACATGGTGCTGATGGTCATTCCATTTCACGCGACCTTGCTTGGCGGTACCAAGACCGATATCGGCTTGATCATGGGGGCGACCATGCTCACCTCCATGTTCGCAAGACCGATCGCAGGAAGACTTATTGATCGACATGGCGCAGGGCGCATCTTCTGGATCGTGCTGATCCTATTTGCAGCCTCCTTGTTCGGCTATCTGGTTCCAAGCCTATGGATGCTTGGCCTCGTGCGCATTGTTCAAGGAATTGTAGCCGCTTTCTTCTCCACCGCGATGGAGATTATGACTATCGATTTGCTGTCAGATCGCGCGCGGGGTCAAGGGCTGTCCCTGTATTCCTTGTCCACCATGATTCCTTCCACCTTTGGTCCTGCCATCGCGCTGTACTTGGTCGATCAGCTGACAATGAGAGAGATATTCTTGATCTTCATTGGATTTGGCCTAGTTAATGCCGTGCTGGCAGTCATGATGGCTAGAAGCACGGGCACGGGCGCCATAAAGCAGACAATGGAGCCGCAACGCCTAGCAATTACAGCGCCTGAGAGCATGTGGAAGCATCGAAGCTTATGGATATCCTCGATTATCATGCTGCTTGCTTCCATCGCGAACGGAGCAATCTTCACCTTTTTGCCGCTGTACCTTGAGCATAGGCAATCCTCGATGGGAAGCTTTTATTTTCTAACCCAGACGTTGGTGCTGGTGTTGTGCCGGTTTGTCGGCCGCTCCTTTATTCCTTCGGACGGGACGACGCCGACTCGCCTAATCGGGTTTACCCTGCTGCTTGCTGCAGCGGGAAGCAGCTTGTTAAGCGTCTCGGTGCAACCTGCTATCCTGATTGCCGCCGCGGTACTGAATGGCATTGCGTTTGCCCTCATGTACCCTACGCTGCTGACGTATGTCTCCTTCACAGTGCCTGATCAGGCAAGAGGACTTCTGCTTGGGCTGTTTATCGGAGCGGCTGACTGCGGCTTTGCCCTAGGCGCGCTCGCCATGGGGCCGCTCATCGATCTCTTCAGCTATCCCATGATGTATATAAGCTGTGCGGTCTGCTGCATTGTGGCAGGCTTGCTTCTATGGGGATACAAGCCTGCGCCGACAAATCAAACACGAACGAACCATACAGCGTTGTGAGCGCAGAACTCGAAGGGAAGCCATTGCAGCTGCAGCAATCTCCTTCTCGTGCTGCAGCGGCGTATTCCTTCGAATGCGAGAAGGTCTAATGTTAGTCATTAACTTGATTAAAAAATAGGAGCGATATGCGTATGAAATTTAAGCGTTTAAGCATGACCCTTATGCTGCTCGTTGCCATGATGACGGCTGTTGGCTGTGTCAGCAGCTCAGACGGACAGCCAAAGGGCAAGTCAACGGAATCGAAGGCGGAGGAAGGGCTGCTGACAATGAGCTGGAACAAGGATATTGGCCCGCTCAACCCCCACCTGTATGCGCCCAATGAGTGGTTCGCTCAAGCAATGGTATACGAGTCGCTTGTGAATTACGGCGAGAACGGCAAGATCGAGCCAAGTCTAGCGGAATCATGGGAGATTTCCGAGGATGGGAAGACCTACACCTTTCATCTTCGACAAGGCGTATTGTTCTCTGACGGCACTGCTTTAACCGCTAATCAGGTGAAGCGCAACTTCGATGCTGTGCTACAAAATGCCAAGCGGCATGATTGGCTTGAGCTGATTGCGGAGATGAAGCAGGTGGAGGTTGTGGATGAGCATACAATCAAGATTGAATTCAACAATCCCTATTATCCGGTCCTGCAGGAGCTGAGCCTGATCCGTCCGCTTCGCATTCTGGGAGATGCGGGGTTCCCGGAGGACGGCAGCACCGCTGAGCAGATCAAGGCGCCAATTGGCACGGGGCCTTGGGTGCTCAAAGCGTATAAGAAGGACGAGTACGCTCTATTTGTGCCTAATGAGCATTATTGGGGGACGAAGCCGAAGCTTAAACAGGTAAAAGTTAAAGTGATTCCAGATGCTCAAGCCCGTGTAATGGCGCTGCAAAAAGGAGATATTGATCTCATCTTTGGAAGCGGGCAGCTAAGCCCGGACAGCTTCAAGTCCTTGCAGGACTCGGGAAACTACCAGACTGCGATCTCAAGCTCTGTCTCAACCAGAGTGCTCGCCATTCATTCGAATAAAGGGGCTACCGCTGATCTGCGCGTGAGGCAGGCGCTGGAGCATGCCTTGAATAAGCAGCTGCTGATCGATCATGTATTCTACGGCATTGAGCGCAAGGCGGATACATTGTTCGCTCTTGAGCTCCCTTACAGCAATGTTGCTCTCCCGCCTTATGACTATGATATGGAGAAGGCCAAGCAGCTGCTTGATGATGCGGGCTGGAAGACGGAAGCAGGCCAAGCCTTCCGGATGAAGGATGGGGAATCGCTTCGCCTGCAGCTGGCTTACAACAGCGAGGAGCATGTTCAGAAAGCGGTGGCTGAGTTTATGCAGGGAGAGATGAGGAAGCTTGGCATCGAGATTGAGCTGATTGGCGAGGAATATCAAACGCATGTTCAGCGCCAGAAGGAAGGCAGCTTCAATCTGATCTTCAGCGAGACCTGGGGTGTGCCTTATGATCCCCATTCGGTCGTTGCTTCCATGAGGGAGCCTTCGCACGCGGATTATCAAGCGCAATCGGGCTTGGCTATGAAGCCGGAGATCGACCAATGGATCACAGAAGCCTTGATCAGCACGAGTGAAGCGAGAAGAGCAGAGCTGTACAAGCAGCTGCTCACCACGCTGCATGAGCAGGCTGTCTATCTTCCGATTTCCTTTACGACACATACAGCCGTCTATCATGATCGGGTATCGAAGGTGGAGTTTCTGCCTATGCAATACGAGATTCCGTTCCATTCTATTGAAGTGAGACCCTAGCTGGAGAGTGAAGGAGTGAGCGATGGCTGGATATGTGTTACGAAGATTAATCGGGGTGATTCCAGTTCTGGCTGGACTGTCGCTGTTGTCCTTTTTGCTGCTGCATCTGGTGCCTGTCGACCCTGCAGAGGCTGCCTTGAATCTAAGCAATCCCGGTGCTTCGGAGGAAGCGGTACAGGCACTGAGAGAGGAAATGGGGCTGCATGAGCCGATCTTAGCCCAATACGGCACTTGGCTGTACAAGGCTGTGCAGCTGGACTTCGGCACGTCGCTTGTGAGCCATCAGCCAGTAGGACAAGAGCTTGGACAGTATCTGCCTGCCACTCTTCAGCTTGCTCTCAGTGCCCTGCTCCTCCTGCTTGTGATGAGCCTTCCCTTGGGAATTCTCTCCGCCGTGTACAAGGGCTCTTGGCTGGATCGCGTGATTCAATTCATCGTGGTAAGCGCGGCTTCTGTGCCGAGCTTCTGGATTGGCTTCCTGCTTATTTACTTGGTCTCCATGCAGCTGAACTTGCTGCCTCTTATGGGCAGGGGAGACTGGACCCATCTTGTACTGCCGTCCTCTACGCTCGCCTTAGCTTATGCTTCTCCGCTCATCCGTCTTCTAAGAACCGGAATTCTGGAGCATCAGCATCAGCCCTATATTCAGGCGGCGAGGCTAAGAGGGATCAGTAACCCTAAGCGCATGGGCAAATATGTACTGAAAAGCGCGCTTCCGCCTGTCATCACAGCGCTAGGCATCACCATTGGGCATTTGCTTGCTGGAACGGTGATTGTAGAGAGCGTGTTCGCATGGCCGGGTGTAGGCCGATACTTGGTGGAGTCGGTTGCGAATCGGGATTATCCCGTTATTCAGAGCTACGTATTGCTGATGGGAACGATGTTTATACTGCTTAATCTTGCTGCTGATCTAATGTGTGCAGCACTTGATCCCCGCAGCAGGCTGAAGGAGGGGGTGCTGCCATGATGCGGGAGAGAGCGCTTGCTGTGTCGAGATCATCGGGCCATATGACGATGGCTATTGCAGGAACAATCGTCGTTCTTGGTGCAGCCGCCGCGATCTTTGCCCCTTATCTTGCCCCTCATGACCCTTACGAGGTGGATATCGTCAACAAGCTGCAGGGTTCATCCTGGAGCTATCCGCTCGGAACAGATCATTTGGGACGCTGTGTCTTGTCCCGGCTTCTATTCGGGATGAGGGTATCGCTTGGCGCCTCCAGCCTGTGCATCGCCTTGACCTTCGTGATCAGCTTGGTGCTGGGCATGGCCTCAGGCTACGTGGGAGGCTGGTTTGATCAATTGCTTATGCGGGTATGCGATGTGCTGCTTGCCTTCCCGAAGCTGATTCTAGCGCTTGCCTTGGTCGGGACGCTCGGCGCTGGGATGAGCAACTTGATCTTGGCGATCGTCATCGTGCAGTGGGTAAGCTATGCGCGAATTATTCGCGGCATGGTGCAATCCCTTAAGACACAGGATTATATTTTAGCTGCGCGGTTGGCAGGCACCTCGCACGCTCGCATTCTGCTTCGGCATATCGCGCCATTCGTGCTGCCTCAGATGGTCATCCTGCTTGCCGTCGATCTTGGCAAAGTCATTCTGCTCATCTCAGAGTTCTCGTTTCTCGGACTTGGCGTTCAAGCGCCTGCGGCGGAATGGGGCATGATGATCAATGACAGCAGGCCCTACATGCTTGATCACCCAGCGCTAATGCTGTATCCGGGCTTGATGATCTTTGTAACCGTCATGGCCTTCAACAAGCTTGGTGATGGATTTCGCGATCAGCTCGATGTTCAGGCAGCGAACAAGGGGAGGGGGTGGAAGCGAAATGGCAGCGGCAGCTCCCGTTTTATCCGTTCAAAATCTAAACATTCAGCTCTCGACAAGCAGCAAATGTGAGGACATGCCTTTCGCGGTCGAAAATGTTTACTTTGAGATTCAGCAAGGAAGCGTGTACGGTCTCATCGGAGGCAGCGGCAGCGGCAAGACGCTCACCTGCATGTCGATCATGAACCTGCGTGAATCCTCTGTTCATATTAGCGGCAGCATTCGCCTGTGCGGCCGAGAACTGCTAAGCCTCAAGGAATCACATATGCAGAGGGTGCGGGGCAGACAAGTAGGCATGATTGTTCAGAATCCGATGTCGGCCTTCCATCCCGCAATCACCATTGGCGAACATTTTGTGGATGTGATGAGATCCCATGCTCCCGTATCGAAGAAGGCAGCGCTGGAAAAGGCTCTTCATTATCTTCAGCTTGTGAAGCTGGATCATCCAGAACGTTTGCTTCACATGTACCCGTTTCAATTTAGCGGAGGCATGCTGCAGCGGGTAATGATCGCGATGGTGCTCTGTCTGGAGCCCGTGCTGGTTATCGCCGATGAGCCGACCACGGCGCTTGATACGACCAATCAGCGGGACATACTTGAGCTGCTGGCCGAGCTGCGCTCATCGCTTGGCTTGAGCCTGCTGCTTGTCTCCCATGATCTTGGGGTCATCTGCCGCTTGGCTGATGATGTCGGTGTGATGAGGCAAGGGCAGCTGGTCGAGCAGCAGCCAGTGGAGCAGCTGCTTAAAGCCCCTATGCATGATTATACGAAGCACCTCTTGGAAGCCGCATGGAGGCTTGAAGGCGGTGAGTGCTTATGAGTCTGGAACTGATTGAAGTAAGCAAGTCTTACCGCTTATCTGGCCAATCTTTGTTCCGTGCAAAGCGGGAGATGGCGGTTATGAATGTATCCTGCAGCTTGGAGGAAGGCAGGACGCTTGGGATTGTGGGCTCAAGCGGGTCGGGCAAGAGCACGCTCGGCAAGCTGATCGTAGGCTTAGTTAAGCCGGATGCTGGAGACATTCGGTATAAGGGCGAGAGCTTGTTGCGCCCTCAGGCTCGTCAGCGGCTCTTCTCCGAGCTTCAAATGGTATTTCAGGACAGTCGCAGTGCCGTGAATTCGCGCATGACGATTAAGGATATCGTGGCCGAACCGATACAGCACCGCGAACGATTAACGTCCTCTCAGCTGACGAAAAGGGTGGGTGACCTCCTCACAGCAGTGGAGCTGCGGCCAGAAGAGATGAATGGATATCCGCATCAGATCAGCGGCGGACAGCTGCAAAGGGTGTGCATCGCAAGAGCGCTGGCCGCAAAGCCGAGACTGATTGTGTGGGATGAAGCGATCAGCAGCTTGGACGCTATGACCCAGTGGCAAATGATACAGCTGCTTCAGCGCTTGCAGAAGGAATACGCGATGTCTTATGTGTTCATTACACACAACCTGCAGGCGGTTCGCCATCTCGCAGATGAACTGATCGTGATGAGCAGGGGAGCCGTTGTGGAGCATCTTCAGGATGCCAAGCATTTGGACCAGCTCCGGCATCCAGAATCGCAAAGACTAGTTCAGGCGATGCTAACAAGCTATAGATCGACGTGAGGTGAGCGGGCGGAATTCATTTTGGATATTAAATATACATGATGTTAACGATGAAATGCATGCTATTAACGATGTAATACTATTTTGCGGTTCTCACCATGAGGGGAGAGCCGCTTTTTTATGACATCCTCCGATAATTTTCAACATATATCGCCTAATGTTTGAGAAATAAGAGGGTTTTTGGAAGAAAAATCATTCCATATTCGAATGGCTTCCGTTATCATAGATAAAAATAGACATAGAAAAAGAGGGGATACTGTGAGAAAAAGATGGATACGATCCGTGATTTTGTCAACATCGCTATTGATAGCGGTATGGGGCATGTCCGCATGCAGCAGCGGCACAAGCAGCACAGCATCAGCTGATACTTCTGCGCTTGAGAAAAAAATCGTCGAGCTTGAAAATGAAAATAAGGCATTAAAGGCGAAACTGGAAGCTGCCGAGGGCTCGAATGACACAAATCGTGGCAATCAGGCCGTTAGCGAAGAAGAACCCGTTCAAGCAGTGGTGGCAGATAAGACGCCTACGCTTGAGGCCAACAAAGCCGTAACGGTGGACAAGTATGCGGAAGTGACTTTGCTTGGCTCGAAGTTCAAGAAGAAAGTAACACCGCCGAATCCCGACAGCTTCTATACATACTATGAAGTGAAGGAAAATGAAAATATTTATCTCGACACGGTGATCAAGGTTAAGAGTTTGCTCACGATCGGCAAGAGCGCAGATGAGTTTCTTTCGGTAGACGTACTGTACGATGGACAGTATGAATACGGCACTTTCTCCACGATTGAAGACCGTGGCGGCGCTGACTTTACCTATACGAATATTACGCGCATTGAACCGCTGAAGTCTGGCGTTATTCACTTCTTGGCTGAAGTCCCGGAAGACATCAGCAAGGATGATAAGCCGGTTATGATTAAGGTAAAGATAGAGGATCAGGAGTATACGTTCCAAGTAAAATAACATAACGCATAAGGTGAAGGAAGCAGCCCAATATCATGTTGGGCTGCTTTTTTGGTTTGGCGAATGGATGATGACGCTGGAAGAAAGGGGAGAGCATGAAATGAATCTGGGAGCAACAACGCCTAGAAGACCATTTCAACTCATCTTCCTTATGAGGGGAACCCATTTGTTCCACTTATCTAGAAGAGATGTATTAAATGTTTTATGGAATAAACAAATAATTCAAGGTGGATCTAATGTGTAACCATATACATAACTATATATAAATAATTACATATGTAAATATTGACGTTTACGTTAACAAGGAGTATTGTATGAAGAGCAGAAGAACGGGGTGAAGGCAATGAAGACCTACAAGATTGAAGAGGTGATGCGTGAAACAGGATTAACGAAGCGCACGCTTCGCTATTATGAGGAGCTTGGTATTATCCAGCCTCCTGATCGGAGTGAAGGCAATATTCGCTTGTATACCGATGCGGATATTCGTCGGATTCGACTGCTGATTGAAGCCAAAGAGGTGCTCGGCTTCTCGCTCTTAGAGCTTAAGCAGTTTGTGGATTGGAAGGAGCACCTCAGTGATGAGCATGATGAGCACAAGAAGCAAGGGAAAGCAAAGCCAGAGGCCTTGCTTACAGCAGAGGCGATGCTCGTAAATCAGCTTCAGCAGCTTGAGGGCAAGATGAAGCGCATGCAGGAGTTCAAGGGCTATATTGAGGAACTGCTGGAATCGGTTCGTGGCCATCTCGAAATATAAAGAGGAGGAAAGCAATGCATGTTAACAGAAGCACAAAAAAGCAGGGGTAGAAAAATTACGATCTTCGCAACCTTCCTAGCATTCATGGGGATCGGAATCGTGGATCCGCTGCTGCCAATTATTGCGGAACAGCTGGGGGCTAACCATGCACAGGTTGAGATGCTGTTCACGGCTTACATTTTTACGATGGCGATTATGATGCTCCCTGTCGGGATGCTGGTGTCAAAAGTGGGGGATAAACGAATGATGGTCATGGGGATGGCCATTGTGACCGTCTTTGCCCTGCTGTGCGGCTTCTCCAATTCCATCTTGGAGCTGTCCTTATTCCGTGCAGGCTGGGGTCTTGGCAACTCGATGTTCTTTGCGACGGCGATGACGCTCCTGATCTCCTTATCGCCAACGGTATCTGGGGCTGTCGGTGCTTATGAGGCAGCGATTGGGCTTGGCATGGCAGGCGGACCGCTTGTTGGGGGATTGCTGAGCAGCTCCTGGCGCTATCCCTTTATGATGACGGGCGTATTGATCTTTATTGCCTTCATCCTCGTTCTCTCTCAGGTCAAAGCACCCGAGAATCATCACACAGGCGCGAAGCGCAAAGCGGCAGGCTTCAAGGAGCTGGCTCATCTGCTGTCTTATAAGCCGTTCCTGCGTGGTGCCATTGCAGGAATGCTGTACAACTACGGCTTCTTCGTGATCTTGGCATATTCGCCACTTGTCATTAAGCTGTCTGCGATTCAGCTCGGGCTTGTGTTCTTTGGCTGGGGCCTGCTGCTCGCATTTGGCTCTGCTAAGCTGGCTCATGCGCTTGAGACGAAGTATACGCCAGAACAGATTCTGAAGTTCAGCTTGTTTGGCTTTGCGATCATCATTTTCCTATTGTTCTTTCTGCACAATACTGCGATCCAGATCGCGCTTGTCGTCTTGTCTGGCTTATTGTGCGGCTTGAACAATGCCTTGTTCACAAGCCATGTGATGGGCGTATCTCCTTATGAACGCGGCATTACGTCTGGGGTGTACAACTTCGTGCGCTGGCTCGGTGCGGCGATTGCACCGCTGTTGTCTGGTGTGATCGGCGGCGCGATCAGCCCATTCGCCCCTTATGGTGTGGCGGGTATTCTGCTTGTGATTGCAGGAGGCCTGATGTTTATTCGAGTGAAGCATACGCTGTCTTCGCACGCAGCACAAATGCAAGCAGCGGATTCGTCGGCAGGAGCGACCGTCTAGTTTTTCTTGCACGAAACGCACAACATACACAAAACAAAGCCAAGCAGGGCAAGAAGCGGTGTTCGCCGCTTCCTTCCAGCTTGGCTTTTATTTTCGCTCTACTGCACTCTACTGTACTAGGAATGCTGCATTCGCATATCCGTGCTCATGTTGTGTTGAGCTGCTGCCTTGCGTGCACAAGTCTAGCTTTGTAATTTTGGGCGATGCAGAACTAGCCCATAATATTGTAGCCAGAGTCTACATACACAATCTCACCTGTAACGCCGCGGGACAGATGGCTCATCATTGCAATAGTCATATCGCCAACCTCTTCTTGCGTAACATTGCGCTTCAATGGGGATTCCTCTTCGATCACATGAAGGATGCGATTGAAGGAAGGAACGCCTTTGGCTGCCAATGTCTTGATAGCGCCAGCGGAGATGGCATTTACACGAATGTTGTATTTGCCAAGGTCAGAGGCAAGGTACCGAACGGATGCCTCAAGGGAAGCCTTCGCAATGCCCATGACGTTGTAGCCTTCAACCACGCGCTCTGCGCCGAGATAGCTCATCGTAATGATCGAGCCGCCTTCCGTCATATACGGCTTTGCTGCTTTTGCCACAGCGATCAAGGAGTAGGCACTTGTATCCTGTGCGAATGCGAAGCCTTCTCTAGACGTATCGACGAAGTCGCTCTTCAGATCCTCAGCATGCGCGAATGCGATGGAGTGAACAACGCCATGAATAGTGCCTACCTCTTCTCCGATCTTGGAGAAAGCGGCCTCAATGCTCTCATCGCTGTTGATATCGCAAGGGAGCACCAGCTTTGGCTCGATGTTGTTGGCCTCAATCAGCTTCTCAAGCTTCGCAAGAGAACGCTCCTTGCGGTAGGTGAAGATGAGGTTCGCGCCCGCTTGAATAAGCGACTTCGCAACGCCCCATGCCAGGCTGCGCTCATTGGCCACACCCATGACAACGATATTCTTACCTTTCAACTTCAGCAAATCTTCCATGTGATCCTCCTTAGGATATATAACATACATCATGTCTTATTGTAAGTATCATTATGATGGATAGCTGCCGCTAATGGCTAATATTAATAGCTGCTCTTAGCAGCTGCTACTAATCCAAAGTATATCATATTTGAACAAGTTTGAAACGATATCCACTTCTATTTAGAAGCGATAGGTGAACTAACAGAAGTAGCAACGGACGATTAATAGAACCCTTTCGCTGTCGTTTATCCGCTGGTTGCCTAGTCTTAGGAAGCTCGCGAAGCACTTACTTCCAATGCTGCTCGATAAATGCATCTCGACCGGAGACAGCGCGATCCTGCTTGTAGTGCTCGGGCTCCTTGCGATAATAATCCTGATGATAGTCCTCAGCAGGATAGAACACCATTGCATCTCGAATAGGCGTCACAATCGGCTTGTCGAAGCGTCCGCTGTGCATGAGCGCTTCCCTTGAAGCTTCAGCAAGCTCTCGCTGCTCTTCATTATGAACAAAGATGGCGGTTGTGTAGGATTCGCCGCGATCTTGGAACTGGCCGCCGTCATCTGTCGGATCGATCTGCGCCCAGAACAGCTCAAGCATTTGCTTATATGAGATAAGCGACGGATCATACGTAATCTGAACGGCCTCAAGATGGCCTGACGTTTGGGTCTTCACCTGTTCATAGGAAGGATTGTCCACATGTCCGCCTGTATAGCCGGAGATGACAGCGTGGACGCCGTCCCATTGGTCGAAGGGCTTGACCATGCACCAGAAGCAGCCGCCTGCAAAGGTAGCGAGCTGAAGATGGGGAGCTTGTGATTGTTGTGAGGCCATGATTACCCTCCTGTTCTTGTCTTGGTATAAGCTTCATTATATATTTTATTATCAAAAAAAGGGCATTTTCGCACTGTGTTGCTAGTGTACAGCGTTTTGAGCGCCTTGTGAAGCGAATGATTCGCTTTGTCTTATCTGCATGGTCTCATGTGCTTTGTCTATCATCAAAGACATTCGATCTTATTGCCTTCAAGTTATATCAGCGATATTCGTGAGATGCCTTTGATTGGAGCTTCCAGAATGATTTCTTGAGTGCTGTGACTTCCTCCATTGACGCGAAAGAAGCACATTCGTTACGGTATGGGATGGCATGCACCTGCATGCACAACACGTCATGTGACGCTGCGGAGATAGGATGTTAGTCAAAATGAAAACCATTGTTGCGGCAATCAATGCCAAATATATACACACCGCGCTATCCCTTCGATTGCTGAAGGCGTATGCCCAAGATGCCTTTGAGATTGAGATGGCTGAATATACCGTGAAGGACCCTGCGCTTCATATTGTCACTGATCTATATAATCGCAAGCCGGATGTAGTCGGCTTCTCCTGTTATATCTGGAATATAGAAGAGACGCTGAACTGCGTATCCTTGTTGAAAAAAGTGCTGCCCCACGTTCGCATCATACTTGGCGGCCCTGAGGTATCCTTTGACCCTGAGCACTTCATGAATCGAGAAGCAGGAATCGATGTCATCGTGATGGGGGAAGGAGAAGCTGCCTTCAAAGCGATCCTGACCGCTTATTCGGAGGATCGGGCGCTTCATCATATTCCCGGCATTGCTTGGCGGGGACTTAGCAATAATCAGGTGTACGAAGGACAGACCGCACAAGCAGAGCGCATATTTATTCAACCTCAGGCGGATAAGATTGTGTTGGATTCGATCCCTTCCCCTTATCGCTTAGAAGAGGACGCACAGGAGATCAGCAAGCGCATCGTTTATTTTGAAACGAGCCGGGGCTGTCCATTCAGCTGTCAATTCTGCTTGTCGAGCACCGAGGTAGGCGTGCGGTACTTTGACAAGGAGCAGGTGAAGGCGGACCTGCTGTACCTTATCCAGCATGGAGCAAGAACGATCAAATTTCTGGATCGGACCTTTAACATCAATCGGGAATATGCGCTCGATATTTTTCAGTTTCTGATCGATCATCATAATGGCTGTGTGTTTCAATTCGAGATCACAGCGGATATTATGCGGCCAGAGGTGCTCGCTTTCCTGAATGAGCATGCGCCGAAAGGCATCTTCCGCTTTGAGATTGGCGTCCAGTCGACGAATGAGGAGACGATGCGCTTGGTGAAGCGCAGACAGAACTGGGATAAGCTGTGCCGAACCGTCAATCTGGTGAAGGAGGGCGGGAAGATTGATCAGCATCTTGATCTGATCGCAGGTCTTCCTGGAGAGGACTACGACTCTTTCCGCAACACTTTCAATGACGTATTCGCTTTGCGCCCAGAAGAGCTGCAGCTTGGTTTCCTGAAGCTCCTCCGTGGAACTGGACTGCGGCGAGACGCCGAGCGCTACCATTATCAATACATGGAGGATGCGCCGTATGAGATGCTGTCCAATGATGTGCTTTCCTTTGGCGATGTGGTCAGGATCAAACAAACCGAGGACATTTTAGAGAAGTATTGGAATGATCATCGAGCAGATCATACGATCGAGATGCTGCTGGCACTAGCCTTTGATACGCCATGGGACTTTTTCCAGAGGTTCGGGACCTATTGGGCGGAGCAGGGCTGGTCAAGGATCGGACACCAGCTCGCCGATTTGTTTGTGCGCTTGGAGCAGTTTCTTGCCGCGGAGCAAGTTCAGCACCAAGGCGCGATCCGAGGAATGATGCAGCTGGATTATCTGCTTCAGCATAAGCACAAGCCTCGGACGATTTGGTGGGAGGCCCTGCCTAAGCAGGAGATGAGCGAGTGGATGTCCTATGCGGCAGCACATGCTTCGACGCTGTCCTCGGCGCAGGGTGATGCTGACGGCACGTTGGAGTGGACCGAGGGATATTTGCACAAGCATGCCATGGTTCACAGGCTTCCCTTTGATCTTGCGCATTGGCATGAGCATCGCGAGCTGGATGACGGCAAGGAGACGGTGCTGTTAGTATTGTTCGGCAATGCGGCATCGAAGGCTGAGGAGCAAGGAGACCGCCGCTGGAACATCATTTATTAATAGGGTATATGGACCAACGAAGCAGCCGGTCTGAACAATCATGTTCAGGCGGGCTGTTTTTTGCTTGATGCGTGCATAACATCCAAGATAGGCCTTCGTGGTTAGTGTTCAACCTTATTGAGTCGTTTGCTTGCACGTCAAATCTAGCAAATCGATGAAAGGTATGCTAGGCCGCCTGAATTGATAGACTGGAAGGTAGAGGGTGAGAAGCAAGAATGAGATCCGGCTGCATTGGATTAACATTTGTTTAAATGGAGTTTACATTGCTCTTGTACGATGGAGTCAGATCAAGACAGAGGTTGAAATAAAGGAGTGGAAGATATGGATACCTATCCGCAAGTTGAAGAAACCAAAGGCTCCCTGAGCAACTGGCGTAAATTCGTAAAGCTGATTCAAGAGACGAAGCCCTCCAAGGGGATGCTGATTATAGCGCTGGTGCTGAGTCTTGGCGCTACCGTCGTGTCCTTAATCATCCCGATGTTTACAAAGGGATTGGTGGACGGCTTCACGATGTCTTCGCTAAAGCCTGCTCAGATCGTATCGCTCGCAGTCGCGTTCGTGATTCAAACGATCGCAAGCGGCATCTCGATTTATTTATTGAATGTCATTGGCCAGAAGGTGGTATCAAGCCTTAGGGATCGGTTGTGGAAAAAGCTGCTCGTCCTTCCGGTGTCCTTCTATGATCAGAATCGGACCGGCGAGACGATCAGCCGCGTGACGAATGATACGGGGATTGTAAAAAGCTTGATTACCGAGCATCTAATCGCCTTTCTAACAGGCATTCTATCGGTGATTGGTTCGATGGTGATCTTGTTTATGCTGGATTGGCAGATGACGCTAATTATGCTGACGGTCATTCCAGTGTCGGCCCTCGTGCTGGTGCCGCTTGGCAAGCAGATGTTTAAAATATCGAAGGGACTGCAGGATGAGACGGCTTCGTTCACAGGCAAGCTGACTCAAGTGCTCTCTGAGATTCGACTCGTCAAATCATCGAATGCGGAGCAGCGCGAATATGAGAATGGCGCGAAGGGCATCTCCAATCTGCTGGCCTTTGGCATTCGTGAAGGCAAGGTGCAGGCCTTGATTCAGCCGCTGATGTCCTTTGTGCTGATGCTGCTCTTGGTGGTCATTGTCGGCTTTGGCGGCATGCGTGTCTCATCAGGCGCCATGTCGGCTGGAGATTTGGTTGCGTTTATTCTGTATCTGATTCAAATTGTGATTCCGATGAGCCAGCTGTCCATGTTCTTTACACAGGTTCAGAAGGCGATTGGTGCGACAGAGCACCTGATGACCATTCTGGAGTCAGATGAGGAGGATCACTCGAAGGAGCAAGAAGTCACGCAGGAGGGCCTGCCAATGATCGTAGACCATGTGCATTTCGCCTATGAAGAAAGTCAGGATCCGATTCTCCAGGACGTGCATTTCCACATCCCTGCAGGCAAGGTGACCGCCATCGTGGGTCCAAGCGGCGGGGGCAAGACGACCTTGTTCTCTTTGTTCGAATGCTACTATGATCCGACAGAAGGCGCGATTCGATTGGGAGATACCAATATTGACGAATTCTCGCTTCATTCTTGGCGCAGTAAGATTGGTTACGTATCGCAGGAGAGCCCGTTGATGGACGGCACAATTAGAGATAATATATGCTATGGAATGAACTGTAAAGTAAGTGAGCTGGAGCTGAAGCGCGCAGCGAAGATGGCCTATGCGGACAGCTTCATCGACCAGATGCCGAACGGTTACGATACGGAGGTAGGGGAACGTGGCGTGAAGCTGTCGGGTGGACAGCGTCAGCGGATTGCAATTGCGCGAGCGCTGCTTCGCGATCCGAAGCTTCTGATGCTGGATGAGGCAACATCAAGCCTTGACAGCAAGTCGGAGATCGTCGTGCAGGAGGCCCTGCAGAATCTGATGCAGGGACGGACGACGCTTGTGATCGCGCATCGGTTGTCTACCGTCGTCGATGCGGATCAGATTGTATTTATTGAGAAGGGCAGAGTGACGGGGATTGGCCCTCATGAGCAATTGTTTGAAGAGCATGAGATGTACCGCGAGTTTGCGATGCAGCAGCTCCGCATTCAAGAGCAGGGCTGGCTCGATGAAGAGCAGGCGCAATAGTTGCGAATGGCTGAATGTGAAGTTTTTTCAACATGCTCAGCGTTTGTCTTCGCTATTCGTTCAGCTATTCTCTCAATCGAAGTGTGGATCGTAGGAAAGACATTAGCTTAGGAAGGAGGAGGTTCTGGGTGGCTCATATCCTGATTGTGGATGATGATCCTCATATTCGCGAGCTTGTGCGATTATTTTTGCAGCAGCAGGGTTATGGTGTTGAAGAGGCAGCGGATGGACGCGAGGCACTGCTTCTATTGGATGAAAAGAAGATCGATCTGATGATTGTTGATGTGATGATGCCCAACATGGACGGGTGGCAGCTGACAGAGGAACTGCGTCGATATTATGATCTTCCCGTTCTCATGCTGACAGCTAAAGGTGAAACATCGCAGAAGATCAAGGGGTTCAATCTAGGGGTGGATGATTATTTGGTGAAGCCCTTCGATCCGATGGAGCTCGTCGTACGGGTACGGGCGCTGCTGCGGCGCTATCAGATTGCGGTATCCAATCAGGTTCAATTTGGCGAACTTCTGCTGGATTACAATACGTATGAGGTCACAGCAGGTGATAAACAGCTCAGCTTGCCGCGCAAGGAATTCGAGCTTCTCTATAAGCTTGGGAGCACCCCAGGCAAGACCTTCTCCCGAGAACAGCTGATCGAAGATATATGGGGGCATGATTTTGAAGGCAACGAACGGACGCTGGACGTGCATATCAATCGCTTGCGTGATCGATTTAATGAGCAGGAGCATCGCTTTGTCATTAAGACGATTCGCGGGCTTGGCTATCGTCTTGAGGTGCAGGCATGAGTGCTAGAAGAGCCTTAGAGAGGGATTTCTCGTCCAAGACAGTTAAGGCAAGGCGAATATTGAAGCATACCTTTGATCTGTTGATGCTGCTCCTTGCCTTGATCGGCATATGGATAGCGTCGTATTACACCGTAAGGTCGATCATTCAGCGCACAGACTGGCAAGTGTCCGATCTTGCGCTATTTCTCCTGCAATCGGGCATAGCAACCGTATATGTTGCTATTGTATTTGCTGTGTTTTTCCTGTTTGTGTGGCGCAAGATGAACAACATTTTGACACAGATTACAGATGCGCTGCGCAGAATTGCCAAGGGCGAGTTTAACGTCTCCATAGCGATGGAGGAGCGAGTGGATGGAGAGTATGACAAGATTATTGCAGGAATTAACGATATGGCGATCGGACTGCAGGAGATGGAGCAGCTTCGTCAGGAGTTCATCTCCAATGTATCCCACGAGATTCAGTCGCCGTTAACCTCTATCCGAGGCTTTGCCTTGGCGCTTCAGAAGGAGGAGCTTAGCGAGGAGGAACGGAAGTGTTATTTACAGATCATCGAGACAGAGACGATTCGGTTATCGAAGCTTAGCGACAACCTGCTGAAGCTCACCTCTCTGGAGTCGGAGCATCATGTGATGGAGGTCAGCAGCTATCGACTGGATGAGCAGATTAAGAAGGTGGTGCTGGCAGCGGAGTCGCTGTGGGGCGCAAAGAATATTGAGATGGAACTGTCCTTATCGAATGCCACGATACAAGCGGACGAGGATGCGCTCAGTCAAGTGTGGACGAATCTCATTCACAACGCCATCAAGTTCACTCCTGAGGAAGGGCATATGCATATTGGCATGCATATGGAAGATGACCGAGTAGAAGTGAGCATCGCCGATGATGGGATTGGCATGGCGAAGGAGCATCTTCCCTATGTGTTTGAGCGCTTCTATAAGGCGGATGCGTCGAGGAATCGCACACTAGGAGGCAACGGACTGGGATTGTCGATTGTTAAAAAAATTGTCGAGATGCACCAAGGGACGGTTCATGTACAAAGCGAGCTTGGCAAAGGGTCAACCTTTACCGTCAAGCTGCCGCTTAATCCTGCTCTGGAAGCAGCTTCTGCAGGCCATCCGAGCATCACCCGCTAGCCGCTACGCCGCTAGTAAATGATAAAAAATAATGTTGCAAATGAATAAAGCCCCCGGACAGCTTCAAAGCGTCATGAAGACACTTGCGAGGCTCGGGGGCTTCTTTGTATTTTGGGCTATGGCCGCTTATGCATTTTCAACGATCGTGTTATAGGTTGTGCGGTCAGTATGCTTCACCAGCTGAACGAGCAGTTCCTTCGCTGCGTCGATATCATCTGTATGCACGATTGAAGCAGGCGTATGGATATAGCGTCCTACGACACCGATAATCGTGGAAGGCACACCTTTGCCGCTAAGATGAATTTGGCCCGCATCTGTACCGCCAGGTGATACAAAGTACTGATAAGGGATCTTGTGCGTATCGGCAATATCCTGTACGAACTCAACGAGTCCACGGTGTGTAATCATCGTTGGGTCATAGATGCGAAGCAATGCGCCTTTGCCCAAGTGGCCGAAGGAGTTGCGATCTCCGGTCATATCGTTGGCTGCGCTGCAGTCAAGACCATAGAAGATGTCTGGTTGGATCAGGTTTGCCGCTGTGCGCGCGCCGCGCAAGCCGACTTCTTCTTGTACCGTTGCACCAGAGAACAGAATATTAGGAAGCTTCACTTGGTCCTTGTGAATTTCCTTCAACAGCTCAATGGCAAGTCCGACACCATAACGGTTGTCCCATGCCTTCGCCATGATCTTCTTCGGATTCACAAGCGGGGTGAATGGACATACCGGTACGATCTGTTGTCCCGGGCGCACGCCGGCAGCTTCTGCTTCCTCGCGGCTGTCCGCGCCGATATCGATATACATAACCTTTGGATCAACCGGCTTGTTAGCGGTAGCTTCATCCAAAAGATGCTTGGGAATAGAGCCTACAACGCCAGGAATGCGTCCTTTTGGCGTAATGACTTCGACTTGCTGGGCCAGGATGACTTGTCCCCACCAGCCGCCAAGGGTATTGAACTTAATCATCCCGTTGTCCGTAATCTGTGTGGTCATGAAGCCGACTTCGTCCAAGTGGCCGGATACCATGACGCGAGGGCCGTTCTCATCCCCACGGACGACGCCGAATACGCCGCCAAGGGCATCGTGGATGATTTCATCGGTATATTTGGATATTTCTCCCTTAACTAAGGCGCGAAGCTCACGCTCGAATCCAGGTGCAGCTGGAAATTCAGTTAAGGTGCGGAATAGTTCGAGTGTTTCCTGTTGCATCGGAAGAACCCCTTTCATTGTTTGCATGAAATATGGAATATACGGTTAGTATGAACCTATTGACAGTGCTTTGCAAGCCAATCCCCAACCACCCTAAGCCGATCTTAAGTGGGGCTTGAGTGGCGGGGAATGAGGCTTCACAGCCAGATACAGCAGTAACAGCCGGAGCTAGCAGTAACAGCCAGAGCCATTAGTAACAGTCGGAGCAAGGTGTAACAGCCGGAGCCAATAGTGACGGCCAGAGCCCAAAACGCCCCTTGCTCTGCTAGTAGCCTGCAAGGCAAGGGGACGTGGGTGGTTATCTATGCACAGCTGCCATTTATGCTAATGGTGAGGCAGATGGTGAACATCTGGCAGCAGTGGCAACTGAATATATCGATTAGAGCACATACAGGTTACAGGCAATCTCCTCGATGGCCTGTCTTGCGATTCTAAGATTCTATGATGCTTAGAGATGGATATTATCGCTCTTCCATGTAAGCATCAATACGGGACATGACATCATTCGTCAGGCTTGCAAGCCGTTCCTTGGCATGGTTAAGGGAGTTCCCTTTAACCGCAAAGTACATCTTGATCTTAGGCTCAGTGCCAGAAGGACGAAGACAGAACCAACTGCCATCCTCAAGATGGAACTTGAGCACATTCTCCTTCGGAAGGTCATAGAGGCCTTGAGCAAAGTCCTCAGTCTTCACGATGGCCGTTCCTCCAGCTGTGTCTGGGGCGTTGTCCCGCCATTCGTTCATAATGCTTTGGATTGTCTCTACCCCTTCCATGCCCTTCAGCGTACGAGTCTCAAGACCTTCCAAGTAGTATCCATGCTGGGTGTACAACTGCTCCAGTACCTCATTCAACGTTAAGCCTTTGGATTTGTAATAAGCGCCAGCCTCCGCGATGAGCATGGCTGCGATCACAGCATCCTTGTCGCGAGCATAGTTGCCTGCAAGGTAGCCGTAGCTCTCCTCGTAGCCAAAAATAAACGTATGCTCATGCGTTTGGTCAAATTGCGTCATCTTCTCGCCGATGTACTTGAATCCAGTGAGCGTGTTCATGACGGTCATGCCGAAGGATTCCGCGATGCTGGCGCCGAGCTCGCTTGTAACGATCGTCTTGATGACTGCGCCATTGGCAGGAAGCGTGCCTTTTTCCTTCATAGAATCAAGCATATAATGCACCATAATGGCGCCTGCCTGATTGCCGGTCAGCACCACATATTCGCCCTGCGCATTTTTGACAACGGCGCCCATGCGGTCTGCATCGGGGTCGGTGCCCATAATCAGGTCCGCATCCCAAGCCTGTCCTTGCTCAATCGCAATCGCGAAGGCGCTGCGCTCTTCTGGGTTAGGCGATTTCACTGTAGGGAAGCTGCCATCGGGCTGCTCTTGTTCAGGGACAACGCGTACTTCTTTGAAGCCTACTCGCTCAAGCACCTTCTGCACAGGAATATTGCCTGACCCATGGAGAGGAGTGTACAGCACGCGGAAGTTATCGCTAGTTGCTTGAATGACTTCCGGATGCTGGCTGACCGCAGCAACGGCGCTAATGTAGGCATCGTCAAGCTCCTCGCCCAGCCAAACCAGCAGTCCTTTTTCTTCTGCTTCCTGCTGGCTGATCTTCTTAATCTCTGCAAGCGAGGAGATGACTTGAATTCCTTTGATTACGCGGTTAGCGGTCTCCGGTGTGATCTGTCCGCCATCGGCGCCGTAAACTTTATAGCCGTTATATTCCGGCGGATTATGGCTTGCCGTAACGACAATCCCTGCGTTTGCGTTCAGATGGCGCACAGCGAAGCTCAGCTCAGGCGTTGGGCGCAGGCTTTTGAATAGATATGCCTTGACGCCGTTTGCAGCAAGCACAAGCGCCGCCTCCAATGCGAATTCAGGGGAGAAGTGGCGAGAGTCATACGCTATAGCGGCTGAAGGAGCGGCATCTGTACTTTTCAAAAATTGAGCCAAACCTTGTGTAGCTTTTCCAACTGTATGTATATTCATGCGATTCGTTCCAGCACCAATCACGCCACGAAGTCCGCCTGTGCCGAATTTGAGATCAGTGTAGAAGCGATCTGTAATTTCTTTGTCTTGTCCTGAGATGGCTTGAAGCTCTTCCTTCAGGGAAGGATCAACGAGCGGATCATTCAGCCACAGCTCATATACCTCATGGGCACGTTTTTCAAGTGACACGGATAATTCCTCCTTTTGTTCGTCCTGCTTCTTGTTTGTCCTGCTTCCAATTCTACATGGACTATTGTACGCGATATGAATTCAATCTGCATATGACAAATCCATGCCCTTGTCTATTATAAGCTTGTCATGTGCTCATAATGATCATGTAGCAAGGATAACCAGCGTTTAAATGCAATTCATGCTATCCTGCTTCCGTTACGACAGATTTTCGGCATTTGGATTTCGGATTTGCGCGTCTGCTGCCATTCCCTTAATTCGTAATCACCCCATCCAGTTTCCATACCCCGAATTCGCGAATGAATTGTGCATGGATCTCAACCATCGTTTCATCTTGCCGATTAGCAAAGGCAAGCTCAACAGCATGATCATCAGCGTAGGTGAGGGCTCGGAACTCAAGAGTTTGCAGACTTACATTTTGAAGGAAAGGGGTCTCCACTGTACGATCTCCATATGGAAAGGAAATCGTGTGCTTGGAAGTGTTTACTTCGACGTTGCTTGAGCTTATAGCCTGGATATAGGCTCCATCTTTTTCATTCATTGCAGCAAACATCTTGAAAGAAAGATTTAAGGCTTCCCTCAAATAAGACCAATCTCTCTCTTCTATTCCTTCTTGATGGGGGATGGGCTGCTTGATGGCATCAAGCGCACCGCTGCTAGATTGTGCGTACGGTGAACGTACGGCTGCTGCTGATTGCTCATCTTCTTCTTGACTGGGGGTACAGGAAGTCATGAGGAGTAAGGCGAGGCTGCATGCGGCAAAGACGGTCTTCACAAGATACCTCCTATTTCATAAATAAAGAAAAATATGGAATATACATATTGTATCATATGAGCCCTTATCTTACATCCCATGAATAGGAAAGAAAAGAAAAAGAGCGATCTTCTTGGGGAAGATCACTCTCTCGTATCGTGATGCACGTTAAGGCAAATCGATAAGCATAAAGTGGGCAGCCTCATTTGGTGTAATGATAATATTCTCTGCTTCCGTAATTCTTGCGTCATCTCTGCGGTTCAGAACCGTCCCGTCATTCAAGCTGATCTGCCCATCGATGACGAAGATGTAGGTGGAGCGATCAGGCTTTTGCTTAAAGGTAAGAACTTGCCCCTTCTCAGGCTGGCTCAAGTATAAAGTAAGATCTTGATGAATGCTTGCAGCATGAGGTCCCGGGGAAGCTGCGGATACGACCGGCAGCAAGGTATTGTGCAAATTCTCAAGGCCATAGGTGATGGTCTCATAAGAAGGCTCAATATCTTTGCTCGTAGGGAAGAACCACAACTGAAGGAAATTCAGCGTCTTCTCAAACGATGCATTGTATTCGCTGTGATAAATCCCTGTCCCTGCGCTCATACGCTGGATCTGGCCAGGCACGATTACTTCTGTATTGCCCGTATTGTCTTTATGCTCCAATTCGCCTGCAAGCGGGATCGAGACAATTTCCATCTCGCGGTGCGGGTGGAGATCGAATCCTGTAGCGGGAGCCAAGAAGTCATCATTAAGCACACGCATATAACTGAAGTACATATTTTCAGGATCATAATAATCGGCAAAGGAATAGCTATGATAAGATTTCAACCATCCATGATTGGCAAAATATCGTTCGTCCGCTCTGCGAACAAGGGTATTCATTGTAGACATTGCTGCATCCTCCTAGTGTATATATAGCAATTGTTGTTGTTATGATTCATCACGCGATGGCGGCATGCTAATTATAGCATCAGGCTGCCGTTAGCTCTCATATGGCGTTATGATGCTCCGTTCATAGGAGCTGAACAGCAATCCTTTACTTCTGTTATTATCCGATAAGCGCATCGATTGAAACAGCGCCTGCTCCAGTCAGTGCTAGGCCGATTGCGACAGCGATGATGAGCAGGTTGTACTCATATCCATTTTGAGTCGACCAGTACCCGTTCTTCAAGTGCGCAGTCAAGATCGCAACCAGCATCGTTCCTGCAACGAGAATGCCGCCAGCCCATGTAAACAACCCAACAGCAAGCAGCAGGCCGCCAACAAACTCACCGAGTCCTGCCATAAGGGCCATGAATATACCGGGCTTTAGTCCAAGAGATTCCATCCAGCCGCCAGTGCCCTTTAAGCCATAGCCGCCGAACATGCCGAACAGCTTCTGGGCGCCGTGAGCCATCATAGACAATCCTAATACCAATCGAATCACCAATAAACCATAATCCATTACTCCAAAATCACTAAACATGAATATCTTCTCCTTTATATTTCAAATTATTTCTTAAATATAATATTCTCTAATTCGAGATATTAGACCGAGTAAACCGCGCTTCCCTCCTAATAACTAGGATGGGAAGGCGGAATTCTTGCCAAGCTTCTTCAACAGGTCGATTAACGTTGTCTGTTCTTCTACGCTTAATGTGTTTACGGTATCTTGAATCACCTGTGCATGCTCAGGGAATACCTGCTCCATCAGCGCCTCGCCAGCTTCCGTAAGCTGAACATGAATGACGCGACGGTCCTGCTCTGAGGCTTGTCGTACAATGAGTCCCTTGCCAGCAAGCTTATCGATTACATACGTCATCGTACCGCTAGCAAGCAAAATCTTGTTGCCGATCTGCTGAATTGGAGTAGGGCCTTTGTGAAAAAGCAGCTCTAGCACAGCAAATTCGGATGGATTCAAGTTATGACGCTTCATGTCGTACTGAGCGACATCCATCATTGAGCGGGAAGCACGCGAGAGGACCACGAACAGCTTAAGCGCTCGTTGAATGTCAGGTTCGTATATATTCACGCGATTGTTCGCATCCATGCGATCACCACCTTGTCTATTCCATATTATTTTAAATACTTGAAAAATAATATCTTGAACATGAGATAAATATATCATTAGTCATTTAAGCTGTCAACCATTTATAAAGATAATAATTCGTTGGATAAAGCCATCTATTCAATATACGTCATGAATGCCATATTAGAAAGGGCTGATGACCAGAGTTGTAGCCTGAGCGCATACAAAAATCCCCTTAATCCACATGTGTACCACGTGAATAAGGGGATGGTGAAGTCTATAATCGTCTGCGCTTGTAGAACACGATGACAAGGCAGGCGAGACCAAGAACAAGTGCGGAAGCTAATGCAGTGATTGCTGTTGCTGCACTGCCTTGCGGAGCAGCAGTACCCCCGAATCCGCCTGGCCCTGCACCGCCTCGCCCCATTCCATTAGGACGTTCCATGCCATTGCCTCCGTCTGGAAGGGTGCCCATGCCGCCGCCAAATCCATCCGGGGGCGCTTCCATGCCGCCGCCGGCTCCATCGGGCGGTGCAGCGCCGTTGTTGGCAGGCGGAGCTTCTCCTTGCGTATTCCCTTCGTCTGGCATTTGCTCTGTACCGTTGCCATTAGCGATATTGCCTTGTGTCCCTTCTTCTGTCTGAGCTGCATTTGCTGGACGTTCTGCTGCTGGCAGCTGCCCGGCTTCATTCACCGTGGAGGCGGTTGTTACCCCGTCCTCAGCCTGCTCTTTAGAAGGCTGTGCCATAGCCGGGCGCTCGCCACCGCCTCGACCGCTCATTCCACTTCCTGAACCGTCACCGGATGATGCGGCAGTGCCATCTAGCTGATCCTGAATGCTCTTGATGGTCGTGGCATTCGTCTTTTTAAGCGATGTCAATCCTTCTTTGTACTGTTCATACGTATAGAAGGCCGTCGTGTCTTGTTCGACATCGCTTGCAATGAGTGCATCAAGCGCATCGATTCGCGCTGAGAAGTTGGCTTCAGCAAGGTACCCTTGGATCGCTTCTTGAATGATCTCGTGGTAGCGCGCCTTGTATTCTTCATTGGCGAGCAGCTTCGCGATCATCGGCCGATCAGCTAGCTGGCCTTGAGTGGGCTCATCAATCATGACGCTAGAGCCGCCAAAGCCGCCGAAGGCCATGTTGTAATCCCATGGGAGCATGTTGAACAGCCCGTGATTCTCATACAAATAGTAGTTGTGCTTATTCTGGCCCAGATAGCTGTCCATATTGGTTGCTACCACATTAAGGGCGATGTATTTCAGAACTTCATCGACATCAATATAGGATTCCAGATCCGAGTCATGATTTAATTCATTAAGCATGCGGATCAATATATCATCATTGGAAGTTGCACTCTTTAGATCCAAGCCCGTATACAGCCGGGCATTATCTCCAAGCCATGTAAGCTCACTGCCGCTGCCGCCATTAGCCTTGTAGAAGGCTCCGCTGGTATTCTGGAAGTTGCGATTCAAGTAGGCTGTGCCAAACTGCTCGATGGCCAGATAGAGCCCCTTTAGCTCATTATTGACATAGAGTCGAACATAGGAATACTTGGGTGTAGGCAAGCCCATCTTTTCAGCCAGTTCATAGGAGAGGAACTCTCTCATATACGTCGGATCGCTATAGTTGTTGTTCAGATTGATCTTGGTAACGCCATGCAGATTCTGGCTGCCAATGTACTCATCAAATGCAATCTTGAAGCTGTAGCGATCGGAGTCGCTGTTCACTACACTGCGCAGGCTCAAATTGCCCTTCGTTCGAATAGCAACATTATCAATGGTCGTACCGTTGTATTCAACGGAAGCCGGCTTGTATTCCTCTTGCGAGGCATTGTCCAGCATATCTTGGAAATCATCGCTGCTCATCGTTACTTTGACATCAATGATCTTATCCTGTGGAAAGACCTCTTCATCCAGCCTTCGTTCCTCGCTTGTCTTCACAGCAGAGCTTCCGGCCGCACCGAGTGAGGCATCTGCACTCTCCAGCTGAATTGGGTGTTGCGTCATGCAGCCTGTAGAGACAATAGCAAGCAGAAGAAGTCCGGCAGTGAGCAAGAGCGAGGTGATCTTTGCTTTCATAGGGCATCCTCCTCTTTTTATGATACGTAGTCTCCGCTGTAGCTGATTAATACGGCATTGCGAACGCCTCGAAGCATGGATACCGCATTAACCACTTTTCCTTCCTCATCCTTCAATCGTACTTCCAGTGTCATCTCGATATTGCCAGGGGTGACGCTTTTTTGCTTGACGTTATACCGCTTGACAAGAGTTCCCATGTGCTGATGCACGTCGCGTTCGCTTTCATTGTCCTCGCAGTTGACGACCAATAAGTAAGGTATCTCAAACGAAGAACGCTTGATGAGAAAGAACAGAATCAATCCAACAATGACTGAGCCTAGAATGGCAAGCGTGTAGAAGCCTGCACCGACGACAATGCCTGCAGCAGCAGACCAGAATAAGAAGATGAGATCTGTTGGGTCCTTGATCGGTGTGCGGAAGCGAACGATGGACAATGCCCCGACCATGCCGAGCGACAGCACGAGATTCGAATTGACGGCAAGAATGATCATGGCGGTAATCATGCTCATGCCGATTAGAGAAACGTTAAAGCTCTTTGAGTACAGCACGCCGCTAAATACGCGCTTGTAGAGCAAATAAATGAAGAAGCCAATAATGAAGGCCATGCCCATCGTAATGAGAATCTTAGACAGGCTAATATCCGAAACAAAGTTGTTAATAAAGGAATTTTTGAGAATATCAGAAAAATTAGTTGATGACGTCGAAGTTGTATTGGTCGTATCCATCGTTTAATAATCCTCCCATGTGTTCGTTTTCAAGTATTTGCGGCAAATCACATACTTTGAAGCGGATTGCCGGTTCAAGCCTTCGAGCTGGAGTGCTGCTTGAATGTAAGCGGGCAAGTATTGATCGTATTTGACCTCAAGAATGATGAGGTTGTGATCCAGCGCCCGAATAGTTCTAAGATTAGGGTCAAACAAATTCACGCTGTTAAGACCTGTTCGAAGCTCCTTATCGAAGGTGATGCGGACATTGCCGTTTTCGCATATAAATGGTTCTCTAACATAATCTACAATTACTTTCGGACGCAGCAGGCGCTGCGTTATCTCCTGATGAATCTCCCTGAGAAGCGGTCGGTTGGAATGTCGGAGCGCCTCATAATGACCGGCCATGATCTGATCATGCATGTCACGCGTCAATGGCTCCTTTACCTTAGCAATATAATCCTTGAACTTGATTTTCTTTTCAAAATGAATGACCTGATCCTGCTTGTTGTAAATGCGAATCCGGAATTTGGCCCGATCTCTTATTCCGCCGAGCTTCTCATGCAGCGCTGTGTTATCTATGTCATCAAAGTACAGGCTTCGAATATGATACTCGCCAGTCGGTCCAACATGCTTGTCCTGCGCAATGAGATGCTTGAGCCGCTTTTGAATCGTAAGGTATTGGTGCGGGCTTACGAAATATTTCAGTTCATTGCGATACGTTAAGGATGGCTGCATTGCTTCAACACCTCATTTCTATTCAGAATGGTTACTGCCTGATGTAAAGATAGTGTAAATGCGATACCTGAGCCTTCGATTAGTAGAAACTGATGGGGAACTGAGCGTTAACTGAATATTTGCTGAAAATGAAAACGAAGCCTCCGAGGCTGTGCTATACTGTGGGCACTTTAAATCAATGAAAACGGAATAAAACAGAGCAGCCTGTGCTGAGCACATGGCTTCAAGCGGACAAATGGAAGGAATGGACTCATCTCCGCATGAAAGGGGAGAACGATCATGAAATTCAGAAGCAGGCGCTGGGGAACAGATGTCATGCTGGTGCTTGTGGCATGTCTTGCACTTGTTGGGGGACTTGTGGGCATGCAGTGGCTGCGTGAGGATGCGTCAAGACAACCCAAGTCGATCGTCACAACTTGGACAGAGGATCCGAAGACGAGTCGCGCCTTTACGTGGTACACCGTCTCGCCTGATACAGGCACGGTCATAGAGCTTATAGAGGAGGATACTGGCACGCTGGGCGCGACAGATTCCAGCATGATAACGATAAAGGGATCGCGACAGACGATAGATACAGGCAATCAAGGCATGCAAGCGGTGCATCGTGTGACTGTAACGGACTTGAAGCCGGGAACCACCTATCATTATCGCGTTGGCAGCGGTCAGGAGGGGGAGTGGAGCCAGTCTCTCCAATTCACAACGGAGGCCTTAGACAGTGAGGAGAAGGCATTGACCTTCCTGCATGTTGCAGATTCTCAAGGGAAGACGGAAGCTGATTTCAAGCTTTGGGGCAACACGCTTATTCAAGCACTAAACACGTTTCCAGTTACGCAATTTATTATCCATGGGGGTGATCTGACCGAGAACCCTGAAGATCAGCTAGCATGGGATTCGTTTTTCATAGAGGCTCCGATGCTGTCCCGGATTCCTCTTTTTCCGGTAACTGGCAATCATGATGAGATTGATGGGGAGGCCAAGCGTTACTTATCCCATTTTCAGCTGCCAGACAATGGGGCTCAGGGCTCTATCCCGGGAACGACGTATTCCTTCGACTATGGTCCGGTGCATGTGGTTGTGATGAATACGGAGTCAAATCGCAAGCAGCAGACCGAATGGCTGAGACAAGACCTCAAGAACAATACAAAAGAATGGACGATTGTGGCCATGCATAGAGGAGCCTACGGGGGCAACGCCTATCAAAAGGTTCAGGATTGGGTGGAGGTGTTTGATGAATTCAAGGTCGATCTGGTGCTGCAAGGACACAACCATGAGTATTCCAGATCTTATCCGCTGCGCGGCGGTAAAGTTGTGGGTGATGAGGACAATGTTGTGAAGCAGCGGGAAGGAACCGTCTATATCGTCCCAAATGCAGCGGGGCAAAAATTCAACGAGAAGAAGGAGGACCAATTGTATCATCAGGTCCACTTTCAAAATAATAAGCAGATGTTTGTCGGCATGACCATTGCCGAGAGTCAACTGGTATACCAAGCCTACACAGTCGATGGCGAGCTTGTGGACGAGGTGACATTGATTCATTAACATAACGAAAACGAAAAAGATAGGGCTGATCGAACCGTATCTCTTGATATCTTTCTCACACTAGCATTGTGTGGTTGTGCTTAAGAGAGTACGTTGGAGTCAGCCTTTTTTACTACAATGCCATTAATAAGTTTGGTCTTAGCCGTATCCAGCAGACTATTTGACGACATAACCTGTCTCTAGACACGGTTGCTCAGCGTTGAATAGCCTCGATAGAGGGATTCACATGACGAGCATACAGGCAGCAGGTTTATGCTCGTCTAGTTGGTTGACTGGGAAAGTTCGAGCAGCCATGCTTTTAGATCGACAATGCGAAGCGGGACAGACAGCTTCTGGGTGCCCGCTACAATAATCGGCACATTAGACTCGATCGCATGAAGCGACCCATGTGCGCCTCCCCCAGGATGCGTAGGCGAATGCTCATCAGCGAGCTCATAGCCAGGCTTGGCTGTGACGATCAGATATTCGCTGGTATGGGAGCGAAGCGCGGCATACAAGCGCTTTAGACCATCGGGATAACGATATGAGGTCAGCATATGATGGTCAGCATCTGTCTGCAGGTCCATGACCTCAAGATCTCCTTCGATTGTCCATGCTTGCTGATAAGCATCCTGCCAAGGACCGCCCTGCTTGAATTGCAGCTTGCGACCAGTTCCTGCCTGCAGCACATGCACGCTGTCCCCATCTTTCCAAGCCAGCTGATCGATTCTAGCATCGGAGGCGAGTTCAGCTGCTAATTGGCTTAATGCGGGACCTTGAGCGAAGCGATAGACATAAGCCATCGTCTCGTTGGAAGCTATGGCGATCTCGGTGGACGAATCGGGGGCCTGTCCTGGCGGAAGGCGCTTATAGGCAGCCAGATGCTTATCAAGCTCAATCTTGGCGTCATTCGAACGCTCCCGCACTTCGCTGACGCCGCTGTCGCCTATGATCACGATGACTGCTTGCTTCAATGCCTCATCGACAGAGCCGAAGCCCTGCTGCATGAGAGAGCCAAGCTGCTGATCCAGCTTGAGGGCAGCTTCGTCATCAGCAGGCCCATGCTTATGCAGCTGCTGATCGGCATCAGGCAGGTAGACATAAAGAAAGTCGGGGAGCATCCGATTATGAGCGAGATGCGAAGTCAGCTCTATGCCATATTCATTATTCAATCCGAAGCGATTCGTTGGCCCGACGGGAAGCTTAAGCTTGTCCTCAAGCGGATTGGAGAAGGCCCCGAAGGCAAACAGATCTGGCCCTTTAATTGTCGCTGTCTCCGGCAAGTTCAAGGGCTTCTCCAGCCATGCTGGAAAGGCTAAGCGGTGCTGCACAGGCCCGCGGTACAAGAGTCCATTGATGGAGCCTGAGCTTTTTCCCTTGCGGTGAAGGTCTTCATAGATCGTCGAGACCTGTTTGCTCAAGTGCTCTTCGTTAAGATGCAGCATGCCATCCTCGATCACCCGTTTAGCCCCCTGATGCAGGCTCTCTGAAGGACCTGTCCCATAATTAATCAGCCGCTTCGCCTGATCGGAATACCAGATTAGCCCGGGGACCTTGTGACGATCAGGATAAGTGCCTGTGATTAGAGAGCTGTCGATGGTAACAGACATGGTCGGGAAGGAGCTAATCACGTTTCTTTCATAACGACCTCTTTCAATCAGGGCTTGGATCGTAGGGAGCTGATGCTTGGATAGTCCCCGATCAATCGCTTCTGACAAGAGCGAATCCGCGACGATCAGAATGATCTTTTTGGCAGCATTGGGAGCAGAAGGGGAGGTCTGTTCAGCTTTTATGCGAAGCAGGTCCTGATGTTTAACGGTATTTGCTTGTCCGCAGCTTACAACCAAGCTCATGCAAATGGTTAATAGGCTTCCCTTGATGAGGAGGGGCATTAAGGTTCGCATGATGGCAGCGGAGCGGTCAAGCTTATGTCTTAGTGTGCGTGAATGATAGCTATTCATGAATGGCTCTCCTAGTCTTGGAATGATGTGTCATTCTTTACTATGAGAAAAAGGGGGGCAAATTATCCCGTTCACAATTCCTCATAGAGAAAGGGGCTTCAGTCTCAGTAAGACAGGAGCCCCTCATGATTCGAGATAAGGTCGAATTCCATCTCCCCACTGCAAGGCCACCGTGGGGATATGAGCGAGTCCGGCTGAAACATACGGAAGATGAGCTTCCGCAAGCTTGCTGCAGGTCAGACTCATCGCCAGATGCAAGAAAGGCGTGATGGCTGGAGCAGCTTCCATAAAGGAGCGGAGCGAATGAATGGCCTCGTGGTATTCCTGTGAATAGTAAGCTTTTGCTGCTAGAAATAGCGATTGAAGGACTGGGTTGGGGTGAAGTCGTGCCGCCTGTTCAAAATGCCCGCTCGCCAAGGTGCAGGGGTGCTCATGTATAGCGTGGTGCAAGGGAGTATGGTATCTTTTTGCTTCCAAGGACTCCTCTGCCACCTTGTTTGGATCTTCCACATGGTTCGTGTGCACAGCCAGAGAGGCACGCTCGATGATCGTGGCGGAGAGCCAGTGCGTCCGCCAGCTGCCAGTTCCAGCTGTCGTGGTATAGAGATGGCTTACATCCCCGCAGCGCAGCGCTTGTTGGAGATATGCATAGCTCTCCTGCCAGCGGCCTTGGCTGCTCAGCAGGGAGGCCGTCAGCTCCAATAGATCAGGAAAATCCGGATAAGCGGCAGCGCCTTCTTCTGCAAGAGCGAGCGCTTCATCGAAGGAGCCGATGCGCTGCAGGGCGTAGATGGTTTTGAGCCATACGTCGGAGGTGTAGCCAGGCTTTGACTTTTGCGCACGAAGTGCCTCAAGTGCTCTTCTTAGCCATGGAGCCGCATCCTTCCATCGTCCGAGTTGAAAATATTCCGTACCGTAAGCGTACCACCACAGCGGCTCATAAGGCTCATCTTGCATTTGAAGCAGCAGCAATTGGCGATTGCGCTCCTGTTTATTTTTTTGCTGAATCGTATTGTCCGTGTAGCCGTCGTGCCAGATCATGAGATTGCTCCATGCTAGAGAGCCTTCAGCGCTGGCTTCAATGGAAGGGGCAATATCTTCGTGAATGCGTCCTCGGTATTGATGCTGAGAGGCTCTTCGAAACAACCGGCAGCTCATATCCACTGCCATAATGCTCCGCTGCTGCAAGGGCTCAGACAAAGGCTCCTCCGTATGAGCGAGCTTAACATAGTATCCATTGATGCTGGTTTGATTGATGAGAGGAGCAACCGTATCCGTCGTCCATGTATGTGGATCCAATACTTCATCCGCATCAATCATTAGGATCCATGGCTCATGTGCCTGTCGAATCGCTTCATTTCTGGCCGCGGCAAAATCATTCGACCATGGATAGTGAAAGACTTTTGCTCCATACGCGCGGGCGATGTAAGGCGTGTGATCGGTTGAACCTGTATCTATGACGATCATTTCTTGTACAAGAGATACAGCAGCCTGCAGGCAGCGGGGCAGGAAGTCCGCTTCATCCTTAACGATCATGCATAAGGAGATGGGCAGTGGAAGGGGATGATCGCTGGATGCGGCATCTGCCTGGTGGACAAGCGGGCGATAAGGCTTCATTGGATTCTCCCCCTTGCTTCCGCTAATGTCAGCGCCATTGCTCCTATGGGGCAAATTAATCGTATCGCGATGGCGAGTTCCTGCGATCGATCATGTGCCTGAAGCCGTGCTAATGCGCCATCTGCAAGCCTCAGGCATTGAAGGCTGGACTCTAGAGCAGTCAGCTCCGGGCTGTGCCCGCTCTTGCTTGGCGGTTCTTCTGCCTGAGGCATAGGGGAAGACTGCGCTTCTTCAGGATGAGCATCAAGCGGCTGCATGAGCTCTAGCGTGTATTGGAGCAGCCGCTGCTTTTCCTGTGACTGCAGCAGCAGCCAGCTCTCGCTTGGTCTTGCTGCTCCGCTGCTGTTAACAGCGGACTGAGATGAAGAAGTGGATGGACGGTGTATCGTCAGGGCTTCTTGCCCCTGAAGGTAGGGTTCACGTGGAGTCCAGTCTGCGGCTGTCGAATAATGCTGCAGCAGCCGCTGAAGCCGATGAACGGCCAGCCAAGTGGACACGGGGCAATGAGCGTCCTTAAGTGCCAGCTCCAGTTCTTCTTCAGCCTCTCTCCACCGTCTCTCTTCAAGCGCCCATGAAGCCAGCTTGGCATGCGATCGATACGTAGCGAGTCCAGATTCCGTATGATAATGGTTCGGAGGAGGGCCTAGTTCAATCGCTCGTTTGAGAGAGGCGACTGCTGCCTTGCGCTGTCCTAATGCTTCTTCATAATGGGCCATCGCGAAGTATAGATCAGAATAATCGGGGTAAAAGCGAAGACCGCTTCGGCAGGAGGCTAATGCTTCCTCATAGCGACCAATAGCGGCCAGCGCCATGGCTTCATACTTGATCATCAGATGTGCAAAGGTTGCTGAGGAGGGGGTGATGGCCTTTGCTTCAATAAGCAAACTCAGGGCCTCTTCAATGCTGCCCAGCCTGAGCTTCTCCACTGCCAAATTAAACAAATGAAACGGCTCTCGCCCCTCAGTCTCAAGCGTATGCTCTAAAAGCGCAATGTTGCGCTGTATCTTGTTCTTATTCATTACGATATGCGACTGATAGCCGAGATGGCGGATTCGACAACGGCTTATGCCAAAGACGGCCTCCGGTCTCTCTCGCAAGATAACAGGCGCGATCTGCTCATGTATGGCTCCTTCGAAGCGATAGGCTTCACGGTTGCGGAACAATCGTAGGAGCGGGTTGATGCTGATTGGAACGGCATCCTCATCATCGGACAAGAAGTGCTCCACCTGAAGAAACCAGCCCTCATATTCATGAGAGCCATCCAGCAAGGAACGCAGCAGAACCGTATCCTCCTTGGTTAGCCGCTCATCGGCATCAATGGATAGAATCCAATCCCCCGTAGCCAGCTTAAGGGCTTCATTTCTCGCATCGCCAAAGTGCTGCTTCCATTCGATAACTTCAACGTGGGCGCCATATTGTTTGGCTATATCGATGGTTGCATCTGTTGAGCCTGTATCCATGACAATGATCTCATCTGATACCTCGCAGATGCTGTCCAAGCACGCAGGAAGCAGCTCTGCTTCATTTTTCACGATCATGCAGGTGCTTAAGCGAGGTTTGTTGGACAATGCGGATATTCCTCCTTTGCAATGGCGTATAAACGGTTTGCCATGGCATGCGGCTGACCTGCTGAATGGACGTATGAAGGGATTGAAGCTGATCTTGCCATTCCTGCCTTTCTGGACTCAAGCGAATCGCTTCTCGCAGATGGCTTTGAGACTGCTTCAGATAGGCTAAAGCAAGCATGCGATCTCTTCTTGCTTCCATATCCATGTGTGTAGTGTTCGTCTCTTGAAGCTTCCGCGAGCCTTCAAGCAGATCGCAAGCCTCTCGATGCTGGCCGGCCTCAAGGAGCATCTCACCGATAAGCACGGCACCTTCTGCATCAAGGCGCTGCTCCGTCATGACTTGGAGCAGGATGTGTACGGCCGAATAGCGATCCCCTGCCTGGAACAATGCTTTAGCGCAGCGTATATCCCAAGGAGCAGGGTAGTTAACCCATTGGCGCAAGGATGCGAGATGCCCTTGCTGGCCAAGCCGCTGCACCCATTCCATAAGCAGCTTCTCAGCATGAACTGAATAGGTAATATCCGCATGAGGCTTAGATGCATCATGAGTTGAAGCTTCTGTTTGAGGAGCATTTTGGGAAGAATCAAGGGCATGGTCTGCTTTGTACGTGTTAGGTAATGAGGAACTTTGAGGCTCCTTCGATTGGGAAGCCAACTCTTCGCTGTTCTTAAGACCGTCAGCGTGCTGATCGTTTAAGGTATTTGTGCTGGCATTTGGCATCAGGCTGACCGTCTCGACTTGCAAATGCTGCTCTTGGAGCTGTTTTGCTTCCTCTAGTTGATCTGCATAATGGCAAAGTACGTGATAAGCCTCAATCGTATGTTCATCCCAATAAGCTTGATCCGCCACAGTCAGAATTCGCTGGCTGTATGCTTGCCATGCGCATAGCGCCTGCAGATGAGTCAAGGCGGTACGCTCCTCTTCGTACAGCTTGGTATGTCGGAGCAGATGACGAATGAGCTCATGCGCTTCGATGTAGCGCCCCATCTGGAACCACGCTTGGATTAATCCATTCATCGCATGGGGGGCGTGCAGATGCTGTGAACAGATGCGTGCGAGAGCACTGACAAAGCCAGCCTGCTCATATGCGCGAATTAATGGCGCAGCTTCAGGAAACGTGAGCGTGCCCCATGTTTTTTCAATATGCTGAGTAATGTCTTCTTCTTGTACGCCTAATTCATCAAATGAAGCGATTAGACCGAGCAGGGCAGCCTCACAGCTTGGCTGCTGCTCTAGTACTTGATTGTAATAACGAGAAGCTTCCTCGTAGCGCTCCAAGCGGTAGGCAGTGTCCCCTAAGTATAAAAACGCGGTCGCATGGTCAGCCCCAGACTCTGTAACATATCGATCATTATGCGACTCTGTAGCCTTCGTAAAAGCAGCAAGGGCATCTTCCAATAGGCCTTGTTCGCTGAGACATTGCCCGTGAAGGAGATGGAGCTCTGCGTAGTCGGGGTAATGCTCCAAGACCTCTTTGATCCATTCCTCCGCCTTATGCGGCTTTTTGCGTGCAAGAAATACTTTTGCCGCATCCCGATATAAGGTTGCGCGGTAAGCGGCTTCCTTCGGCACATATTGACGGGAGAGCTCGAACCATTGCAGTGCCAACTCCAGTTGATTGCTTTGTACTGCGGTAACGCCTAGCCCATAAAGGACAAAGGGGTCTTTTGGGGATTCTGCGAGAGCTAATGTCAGCAGCTGTTGATTGCGCTCAAGCTTCTTTTTGCTGGCGATGATAGAAGGAAGAACGCCTTGATGCTCAAGATGAATTGGGCTGTCCGCTAATGCATTTGTACCCGATGCGTGGATGATCGATGGGCCGATGTCTTCATGAATGACCCCTTCATAGCGATAGCTTGGTTTGTTGCGGAACAACCGTACGGCACGGTGTTGAACGTAGTGATCCCTATGCTCGCTTAACCGATTCTTGATCAGAACGGAGTATCCGCAGATGTCTGTGTTCTGGAGAATGGCCCGAATGTCAGTTATAGGAGTGAGCAGCCGCTCGTCGGCATCAAGCACTAAGATCCACTCTGCATTCATCGATAGCAACGCTTCATTTCTCGCCTTGGCAAAATGATGATCCCATTTTAAGGTCACTACCGTAGCTCCGAGATCTCTGGCCAGCTGTGGCGTGCCGTCTGTTGAACCCGTATCCGCGACAATAATTTCATCTGCGCCGGCGGCGCTTGCGATACAGCTGCCAATCAGGCTTGCTTCATCACAGGCTAGAATAAGGACCCCTATACGCTCACTTGCAGCGGGGCGCTGAAGATACATAAGGTCACCTCTCTTGGATTTGGAAAATACCCCGGGATGCCTCAGGGATGCATATACATCCATGGTCATTGGACATAGAAAAAGCACATGATGGTCATGTGCTTATAAAGGATGCTGTTGTAGTCTATGCCCTATTTATCCATTATGTGCCTTGGGCATTGAAAATGACGCTGATTGTTGCAGGTGCTGCCAGAAGTGTTGAGCGATACGAGAGTCTCGTATACTTCAGGAAGCGTGCAGGAACGACGACATCCGTCTGGCCTGCGGCAATAGTGGAGCCGTTCGTATCCACATAATAGTTGGTTCCATCTGCGCTCACTTCAACTCGTGTGGTGATGGAGCCGCCTAGCTGATTGTATACAAAGAACGAGTAGACCCCAAGCATGCTCGTTGTAACAGCAGGAAGCGGTGTGAAGGATGTGGAGTCAGCCTGCACATTGGCTGTTGTCTGCTCTACGAAGCTCTTCTGCGAGATCGAGGTGACGCTGGCTAGTGTGCCTCCTGTAATCGTAGCTCCAAGAATGCTGGAGATGGTGCCATCAAGGATGTTAGTGATGGTCCCCGCGGAAGAGAGCGACCCCGCTGTAATCGTAGCGCCAAGAATGCTGGAGATGGTGCCATCTAAGATATTGGTGATGGTCCCCGCGGAAGAGAGCGACCCCGCTGTAATCGTAGCGCCAAGCACGCTGGAGATGGTGCCATCAAGGATGTTAGTGATGGTCCCCGCGGAAGAGAGCGACCCTGCCGTGATTGTGGCGCCAAGCACGCTGGAGATGGTGCCATCAAGGATATTGGTGATGGTTCCCGCGGAAGAGAGCGACCCCGCTGTAATCGTAGCGCCAAGCACGCTGGAGATGGTGCCATCAAGGATGTTAGTGATGGTCCCCGCGGAAGAGAGCGACCCTGCTGTGATCGTAGCGCCAAGCACGCTAGATATGGTGCCATCCAAGATATTAGTAATGGTTCCCGCGGAAGAGAGCGATCCCGCTGTGATGGTAGCGCCAAGCACGCTAGAGATGGTGCCATCTAAGATATTGGTGATGGTCCCCGCGGAAGAGAGCGACCCTGCCGTGATTGTGGCGCCGAGCACGCTGGAGATGGTGCCATCTAAGATATTGGTGATGGTTCCCGCGGAAGAGAGTGACCCTGCCGTGATCGTAGCCCCAAGCACACTAGATATGGTGCCATCAAGGATATTGGTGATGGTTCCCGCGGAAGAGAGCGACCCTGCCGTGATTGTGGCGCCAAGCACGCTAGAGATGGTGCCATCTAAGATATTGGTGATGGTTCCCGCGGAAGAGAGCGACCCTGCCGTGATCGTAGCGCCAAGCACGCTGGAGATGGTGCCATCCAAGATATTAGTGATGGTCCCCGCGGAAGATAGCGACCCTGCTGTGATCGTAGCGCCGAGCACGCTGGTGATCGTTCCATCCAAGATATTAGTAATGGTCGCACCGAGAACATTAGAGATGGTGCCATCTAAGATATTGGTGATGGTTCCCGCGGAAGATAGCGACCCCGCCGTGATGGTAGCGCCGAGCACGCTAGAGATCGTCCCATCAAGGATATTAGTGATAGTTCCAGCAGAAGAGAGCGATCCTGCCGTAATCGTAGCGCCAAGTACGCTAGAGATGGTGCCATCAAGGATATTGGTGATGGTCCCCGCGGAGGAAAGTGACCCCGCTGTGATGGTAGCGCCAAGCACGCTAGAGATGGTGCCATCAAGGATATTGGTGATGGTCCCCGCGGAAGAGAGTGACCCTGCCGTGATCGTAGCCCCAAGCACGCTAGAGATGGTTCCATCCAAGATATTGGTGATGGTCCCTGCGGAGGAAAGTGACCCCGCTGTGATTGTAGCGCCGAGCACACTAGATATGGTGCCATCAAGGATATTGGTGATGGTCCCCGCAGAAGAGAGTGACCCCGCTGTGATTGTAGCGCCGAGCACGCTGGAGATGGTTCCATCCAAGATATTGGTGATGGTACCAGCAGAGGAAAGTGACCCCGCTGTGATCGTAGCTCCAAGCACACTAGATATGGTGCCATCCAAGATATTGGTGACCGTTCCAGCTGAGGTTAAGGTTCCTGCGGTGAGTGTTACCCCTTGAATATTAATGTTGTCAATGGTTCCGCCGACAATGACCGTTTGCAGGTTGCCGCTGGAATCAGTTTGCAGTCCTGTTGGATTGCCAAGACTGTCCTGCCCGAATATTAATGTCCGCAAATTGTTAGGGTCAGTTTGAAACACATTATAGTTTGGCAATTTATCGATCCCCCTTTGCAGTTCCTATGGATTGACATTGATAATAGATGTCGGCTGTCGTTGCACCTTCAGGAATAATGCGAATCCGAGTCCACTTTAGAAAGCGATTAGGCACTATAACTGCTGTCTCGCCAGCATGAATGCGTTCTGTTGCATCCCTTACGTAGTCCTTGCCGTTAGGGCTGATCTCAAGCACTGCCAGCATATCATTGGCGCCCCGATTGATGACGGCATAGGTGTACACTGTAGCTTTGGATGTATCCTGGGCCGGCATGACTCGTTCCCCGCGCAGGCTGATTTCTGTAAACTGCTGCTCATCGAACAGTGTCTCTGTCTTGGAGATGACTTTGATATGGTTTACACAGCTGCATTCTGGCGGAGGAGGCGGCGGGCAGTGCGGCACGCAGCTGCAAGCGTGGCGATGCTCATGCTGGGATCTCATATAAGATTTAGAAGGTGCTCTAGGCCGACAGCATTTTTTCTTTGCTCTGTGTTCGGTGTATGGCTTATGATGTTTACAATGAACCCGCCTGTTCTTTTTGGCTGAGGAGCTCCGCTTGATCGTTTGCTCATGTGAAGCATGCTTGGAGCCACACAGCTTCGGCTTGTGACGAGCAGACAGCTTTTTCAGCATATGAATGGGCACGATCCCAATGCAAATGTACTGTTTGCGACCACGACGGTTAAAAGCCCAAACCTTCAAGGTCCCGACAGCAGAACGTTTTTTGGATGATGCATTAGCAAAGCGAGATGGCTTGGCTTTTTTGACGCTCGCTATTTTCGATAAGCGGTGACTGCGTTTGTTCGACTTTTTCGGTTTGGATACCATGATGAAGAGCTTGTTCGCTGTTGAGGAGCGAGAAGGCTGTTTCGACGAAGCGGTTCTGAAAGAATAGTTGGAATGGTTTGCTTGTTGCGTGAATGCAGCAGTCTTTGCTCGTTGCATGGCATAAGCTTGCTTATCCGATCCCATAGGCCTTGTCGAGCGATCTTTGGAATGGCCGCGGGAAGAAGCAGATCGTTTTTTTTTCACATCATCACCCCGCCTTTCCTTACCGGAATTCGTTAACATTAGAATATGTAAGGGATGAGGGAAGTGCTTGAGATGGTCGCCTATTTGCAAATTGAAATGATGGAAAAAATGCTGGAATCTAGAGGAGGATGAAGAAAATATGCCCCATTTATTGTTTAGAGGGTTGGAAGCGGAGAAGCTGCAGCAGATTAGCCGCCCATTGGTGGACGAGCTTGCCAAAGTATGCTCCTGCGGTAGAGACAATTTCACATTGGAATGCTTGAATACGACAGGGGTATGGGAAGGTGAGCAGGTTCCGTCCTTTCCATTTGTGGAGGTATCCTGGTTCGAGCGGGGAGATGAAGTTCGCGATCGCTTTGCTGAAGCCGTTGACCGTCTTGTAAAGACACTTGGCGTACCGGAGTTTGAGATTGCATTTCGGACCTATGAGGAGAAGGCGTATTATATTGATGGCGTACGCTTCGATCGTTATAAAGGCTAGCGAGCTAAAAAAGAACCCTCAATGACCATGCCGTCAACGAGGGTTCTTACTGTAATGACATCGTATTTTTGATGAAGAGGTGGCTTCTTTGTTTGCAGCATTCATGGCTTTATTCTTGCTCTGGGTTTGATATTGCCGCTTGGCGCTCAGAACGTGTTCGTATTTAACCAAGGGGCGTCACAGCCTAAGCTCAAAAGAGCGCTGCCGGTTGTGCTCACAGCGTCTCTAAGCGACACATTGCTCATCCTACTGGCGGTTCTTGGTGTATCGGTGCTGGTGTTTACCGTTCCCGTGCTCAAAACGGCGATCTTTGCAGTTGGCATTGTGTTTCTGTTGTATATGGGATGGTCCATCTGGAAGAGTGATCCTGCTAACATGAATAAGCAGCAGGCCGCCATGCCGATCAAGAAGCAGGTGCTGTTTGCTCTATCGGTGTCCTTGCTTAATCCGCATGCGATATTGGATACAATCGGCGTGATTGGGACAAGCTCTCTTAGCTATCATGGTGCGGAAAAAGCGATGTTTACAGCAGCTTGCATCATCACTTCCTGGCTGTGGTTCTTAGGACTTGCAATCACCGGCAAAGCTGTCGGGAGCCTGGATCATGAAGGCAGATTGCTTCGCTGGGTCAACAAATGCTCGGCAATGATGATATGGGGAGTTACGGTATACCTCGTGGTTCAGCTCATTCAAGCTCTCTAGCAGCTGTGAAAAAAGACCTCAAGCTCCAGGCTTTGAGGTCTTAGTCGGCTCAATGTTATGATGAACAATAATCATAAGGATGTTCACGTTCATGGAGGTGCGGATATGGAATGGATCGCAATGATCAGCATGCTGATTGATCACATCGGCGTGACCTTTTTTCCAGAGCAGGATGGACTTCGAATCATTGGCCGGCTTGCGTTTCCTATCTATGCTTTCTCCATCGTGCAAGGCTATCACTACACAAGATCGCATAACAAGTACATGCTTCGCTTGCTGTTTATCGCTTTGTGCGCGCAGCTTCCGTATATGCTTCTATTTGAAACGTGGGATCTCAATGTTGTGTTCACTCTTTGCTTAGCGCTCAGCACTCTCTTATTCGTGGAACGCTACAGCAAGTCCGACCCGATGTGGAGTATGCTGCTCCTTGGGATAGCCTGCATCGCTGCTGAACTGCTGTCTTTTGAGTACGGTGCGTATGGGCTGCTGCTTGTATTCGCTTATCGTTATTTCTCTGGCTTTCCCCTTATCGGAGCGCATTTTATTCTGAATGCATTCGAGTATTTAAACGGTATTCCGCTGCAAATGTACAGCCTTGTGCCGACGATTGCGATAGCATTTCTTGGCGTGAGGAACAAGCGCTCAAGCATGCCGAGATGGATCTGGCGTTCCTTTTATCCAGTGCATCTTATCCTGTTGAGCATAATAGCCTACGCTTTACTATAACGGTGTGTTGCATGCAGAGATTATGGGGAACTTATCGTTCGTGATCTTGGGCGAAAAGCAATTGAAACAGCGTACACAAACATTAATGCGGCTAGACTGAGTGCCGTATAGAAGACGGTCGGCTCCTGTCCTTCTTTGACCGCAATGCCAATGTAGGCCCAGACGAAGACAAGGACATAGGCGTAGTCCCGGTACACCCCGCCGACAATCCAAGCGAGCAGTGTACCGACAGCGAGAATAAGGATCGTCCACAATTCGGCGCTAAGGCCGAACCCATTCCAATTCACCGCATAAAGCACGACACTCACGTTGACAATGGTAGCGACACTGACCCAGCCCAAGTAGATGCGAAAAGGAAGCTGGACACAGAGCTCATCTGCAGCTGATGGACGGGGGATCGAGACCACGCGCTTGTATATAAGAATAAGGCTTAGAAGAAGCCCGAGCATGGCGAGAAGCGACAGCCATACTTGTGTGTATAAATAATGCCAGAGTACAATCCACAGCATGTTGAACAAGCAGCTGATCAAGAACAGCGGGCCAACAAGCTTGACTTTGTCTTGCTGCTTAGGCAGCGCGAGGTAGATGGCAAACACGATGAGCAGCACATAGATAAGTCCCCAGATGCTAAATGTATACGGCGCGGGTGTAATCAGCACGGGGAACATAGCCGAAATCTCGCCCGTTGTCTTTCCATTAAAGGGGATGATGTTGGCGAGCGCGTTGACGGCAATTGTTGCTATCACCGCGATTAGATTGATAATACGCCAGAATGAATGATACATAAATAAACCTCCTTTGCATTCCTCACAATCTCAGTATTCCCGCAACATGCTGCTCTTCAATCTTTGATAAGCCTTGGAGCAGCTTATCTATTTTATAGCCAGGCAGGCTGGACCTACTCAAGCAACCGTCATTTTATTTTCTATTTATTTCTATATACCCACGATACGGCTGATGACTCTTGTTTATGACAAGTTGTTCATCATATCGGTTGGTGCTGACCTTGTATGAGTGTAGAAGGAAGGACAGACGAAAAAGAGTGAATTATACTATAATCAGAAAATGGGATGGTTTAGCATTTCAGGTGTGAAGATAGGTTGCTTTGCAAGGCTGTGACGGCATAATCAATAGACTTATATCAGTAAAGGGGAATTCTAATGGAGAAGGCGCTTGTTCTTGGAGGTACCCGTTTTTTTGGTAAAAAATTGGTCGAGCGTATGCTGGATCAAGGCGTCAAGGTGACGATTGCGACGCGAGGGCACACGAAGGATGATTTTGGAGATCGGGTACAGCGGCTAATCATGGACCGGGGCGACAAGCATTCCATGCAAGCAGCGACAAAAGGCATGCAGTGGGATGTTATTTACGATAATATTTGCTACCATGCTGCCGGCGCAGCGGACGCTTGTGAGCTGTTCCGTGATCGTACGAAGCACTATGTGTTCACATCGACGTTAGCGGTGTATGAACCGGGGAATAAAGCGCATCAAGAAGACAATTTTGATCCTTATACGTATGAGATTGCGGAGGTAGTAGGGGAAGTCAGCTATGGAGAAGGGAAAAGGCTCGCGGAGGCGGTGTTTTTTCAGCAGGCGTCTTTTCCTGTAACAGCGGTTCGATTCCCGATTGTGCTTGGCATCGATGATTATACGAAGCGGCTTCATTTCCATTTGGAGCGTATTGACCAAGGGCTAGGCATTGAGATTCCCAATCGAAATGCGCGCCTGTCCTTTATTACATCAGATGAAGCTGCCGATTTCTTATACCGAGTGGGGAAAGAGAGGGTTAACGGCCCTATTAACGCTTGTTCTGACGGCGTATTGTCCTTGCAGGATATCATCCATATGATTGAGCAGGAGCTCAACAAACAAGCGGTGATATTCTCTCCATCCGAAAGGGCGCTGTCTGATTCGATTGCCAGCGACATAGAGACATCGCCTTTTGGCCTGCTTGATGATTGGGGTATGGATACGACTAAGGCAAAGGAACTTGGTTTTGCATTTCGATCCATTACGGAGTGGTATCCTGCTTTGGTGCACGCGTTGGCAGAGGAACTGAAAGAGAACCATAAGAACAACAAAGCAAATTGACAGGCAAGCCTAACGTGCAAGCGATGCTGAGCATGCTAATGGCATGTTAATCATAAACCAGTGCAGGCGGCAGGACGAGAAGTACGCGGTTCCTGCTGTCGTGCAACAGGAACCGCCCTGCATGTTCTTTGGCATGAATCCATAAGCATGCAGGGCCAATGTTTGACAACCAAGTGATCGTATTTTGCTTAAGAAGGCGCATTGGACTTCAATGTACGATCTTAAAGTTAAAAGTGAATTACGAGATCTGGCTCTGTGTCAGGCTTTGGAATGACCCAGATCACCTGCTCTTTATATTTCTCCACGTTAATCCAAGCGGCGAATTCCTCCGCTCCAAATACGTTCACATAGAATCCACGCATTCCCCCATCTTCTTTAAATAGGTGATACTCCTGAAAATAATTGTTGCCTTTTAGACTTTTTATAAAAATATCGAACTCGTGTTGAAGTTTGCGCATGTCGAGAATAACGCCATCCTTAACCCTCATATATTGTGAATGCAGTGAATAATCCATTTCGATAATCAAATCAAAGCCTCGATTCCATTCTTATTTATCACTCCAAGATTTCAAGAATGCATAATCCTTCTTTAAATGCGTGATAGTTCCTTTCATGCAACAAAAATGATGTAATCGCTTCCTTTTTATCGTATACAAGATATTTGCTGTAGTAATGGAGCAGCTGCTCATGTGAGCGCGTAATCTCAATCTTGATGATATGCTCAATGGTCTCTCCTTCGTTCCATTCATAGTAATAGCCTCTTTCGTGCTGGCCTACCAAGGAGATGGTTTTGAGCATGAGAAGATGCTTGCGGTCCTGCTGGAGCAGCCATTTCCTGAATTTCTGTTCACGTTCAGCATGTAGCAGTTCGTCGTCGGTTTCGTGCAGCTCTTGGCTTTGTTCCATGTACATTATGAACAGCGGGCGAGTCTGTATAGCCTCATCGTACAGCATGAACTAACCCCATTTCTATTATTTCCCTATTTGTATGGAAAGTGTAACATGATTTGTCCCGTTCGTTAATAGTGGAGCAGCTGAGCGAATGGTAAAAAAAAGAATTGACGGATAAAAGCTTAATTCCTATAATACCTATTAAACAACTTGGTTTTATGAGAAAAGAAGACGGGGTGAATGTCCATGAAAGAGCAGTCGTGGTTGTCGCTGCAGGATTGGAGTGTATATGGAAGCTGGGGAGCAGCGATTGTTCTCACAGCCGTATTGTGGCTTTTGGCCAAGAAGAAGGTAGGCTTCGGCACGCGAGTGCTGATTGCGATGGCATTTGGTTTTGCGATTGGAGCGGTATTCGGCGATTCAGCTGCAGACGTAGGCATCGTCGGCTCCATCTATGTGAGCTTGATCAAGATGGTCGTGATGCCGCTCGTATTCTCGACGATTATTACAAGCATTACATCGGTGCCGAATATGAATGTATTAAAGAAGCTTGGGACCAAGACGATTGCCATCTTCTTGATTACTACCGCGATCGCGGCAACCATTGGCATTGGGGTTGCCCTCGTCGTAGATCCAGGCTCTGGGATTGCCCATAACAGCGAGGCCGCACAGAGCTTCGAGGCCCGTGATATTCCTAGCTTCAAGCAAGTGCTGCTGGACTTAGTGCCATCGAATCCGGTCAGTGAGATGGCAGAAGGCAAAGTTGTTCCGGTGATTATCTTCGCTTTCTTTATTGCGATCGCAATCATTTGGGAAGGCGGTAGGCATCCTGAGCGAGTGGAGCCTGTAAAGAGCTTCTTCCAGTCGCTGTCCCATGTGATGTTCCGTGTCACTAAGCTGGTCATTCGCTTAACGCCATATGGGGTACTCGGCTTGATGACGGCCATGTCAGCACGATATGGATTCGAGACGCTCAAGGAATTGGCTTGGTTTATCGCCGCAGTGTATATCGCATGCTTTATTCATATGTTTGTCACGTACAGTGCGCTGTTGTCCTTCGCAGCGCGTGTGAATCCGCTGCGCTTCTTCAAGAAGGCCTATCCGACGATGGCCGTTGCGTTCACAACGAGAAGCAGCTATGCCACGCTGCCTGTGAATCTTGAAGTGATTACGAAGCGCATGAAGGTATCCGAGCGCGTCGCTTCGTTTGTGGCACCGCTAGGCGCCACTATCAATATGAATGGCTGCGGCGGGATCTATCCGGCAATTGTGGCCGTATTTGTTGCCAAGGTCTTTGGCATCGAGCTTGGCATCACGGACTATTTGCTGATTATCGCTGTAGCAACGCTGGCTTCTATAGGTGTAGCAGGGGTACCAGGCCCAGCCTCGATCTCAACAACGGTCGTGCTGGTGCAGGCGGGGCTGCCGCTTGAAGGCTTCGCGCTTGTGCTTGGCATTGATGCCATTGTGGATATGGCGCGCACAGCCGTGAATGCAACGGGAACGACGGTTGCCTCGGTTCTAGTAGGCAGCAGTGAAGGAGAGTTTGACCGTAGGGCCTTCAATGAAGACCCTGATGAAGATATTGCTATTGGCTCGGACCGTGATTCCGATAAGGGAGCAGTGGTTCAAGCTTAGACGAACAGCAACGAATACGAAGGTCTGCGCATGGCTGATCACTGCGCAGGCCTTTTGCTTGTGGTCAAGATGCGGCGGCCGTTTGTTCCCAGTACGGTGCGTTCATTCCGATGGTATGGATGCATTAGGAACAGGTCTTCATTTTTGATATAGTAGGATACGAGAATGTTAACGGGGAGTAAAGATAATGGAAAATAAACAGCAATGGCCTGTCACTTATCTGCTCTATGGGGCAGTTGTCTTTCTATTGAAGCTGCTGTTTGTCAACATGCAGCTGTTCGACGCGATCTCATTTGGCGGCCTTCTCAGCGATCTTGGGATTCTGATCATCTTGCTAGTGCTGGGATGGATTCTGCATGTGCCGCTAAAGGGGTATTATATCGGGCTAAGTGCACTGATGTCCTTCATATGGCTTGCTACATTAATGTACAACGACTATTACGGAAGCATTGTAACAACAGATGCTTTGAACCAGGCAGGACAGCTTGGGGAGGTGCAATCCAGTGTATTCGCGCTTTTCCATTGGAGCTATCTGCTGCTCATTGCAGACCTTATTATTGTGGCATTTATCAGATGGAAGCGGCCGAACTCTGGCTGGAGCGCACGCTGGCTTGCTGCTGTGATATGTGCTGTGCTGGTCGTTCCTGTCGTTTGGAACATCAACCATCATCAAGGCATTCTGAATGAGCGCGCACAAGCGGAACAGATGGGAGTGCTCAGCTATCAGCTTCAGCATATGTTCGTTGATGAGGCTGAGCTGGAGGAACTACCTGCAGAGACTGCGAAGGCAGAGCTTCAATCTTTGCGGGCTCCTGCTTCTCAACCGCTGCAATACAATGGTGCGGCTCAAGACAGCGATGTCATTGTCATTCAGGTGGAGGCTATGCAGCGTTTCCCAGTTGGCTTATCGCTGGAAGGGGTGGAGCTCACACCTAATTTGAATGCGCTGATGCAAGATAGCCTGTTCTTCAACCGCATTTATCAGCAGATTGGCAAAGGCAACACATCTGACGCGGAATTTATGATGAATACCTCGATCTATCCGACCGGCCATACGCCGATGGCGGAATACGTTGGGGGAAGCAAGGTGCCAAGCCTGCCTCACTTGCTGAAGGAACATGGCTATGAATCGGTCACGTTCCATACGAATGATGTAAGCTTCTGGAGCCGGGATAAGATGTACCCTGCACTAGGATTCGACCGCTACTACGACAAATCCTACTTTGGCACGGAGGATAAGATTGCATTTTCCGCCTCTGATGAAGTGCTGTTTGACAAGAGCTTCGAGGTGCTGAAGGAGCTTGCAGATAAGGACCAGAAGTTCTATGCGAACATCATTACGATGTCGAGCCACCACCCATTCGAGATACCGGCAGATAAGCCTCAGCTTCAGCTGCCAGCTTCCATTAAGGATACGTCCGTCGGGAAATATTTGAATGCGATGCATTACGCAGACTATGCCATCGGCAAGTTCATTCAAGAGTTGAAGGATGCAGGGATGTGGGAGAATACAACATTGCTTATTTATGGGGATCATTACGGCCTCCAGCTCCCGCAGCCAGCAGATCAAGCGGCGATTGAAGAGGTGCTTGGCAGACCGTATGATGACAAGCTCGATGCCTTCAACATACCGTTCATCCTGCATGCTCCGGGCGTAAAGCCTGCCGTAATGGATATTGTTGGTGGACAAGTTGACTTTATGCCAACGCTAATTAATCTGCTCGGGTTAACGGAGCAGGCCAATCCTATGTTTGGCGAGGATCTGCTCAACCATGAGAATAACTTGATCGGCAATCGTTTCTATGCGCCGTCAGGAACATTCATGAACAATGAGGTGCTGTACGTGCCGGGGGCTGACTTTGCCAGCGGTAGCGCCAAGCGTGTTGCGGATCAATCCCCTGTGGACCCTGCTCCTTATCAGACAGATTATGAGAAGGTGCTGAAGCTGATGGAGCTGTCCGACCGCTATATTTATACCGTAGTCAAGGAGTCCAACTAATGGATTAATTCTAATGTCATTAATGATTCATCTCATAAAGTGTATGGCAAGTGCATAAACATATTATCTTTGGACGTGCACGGCAGTGTGAAAGCTTAACATCCGCAGGTCTCTCCTTCGTCAGGGGACCCTGCGGATTTTTTGTATGTACGACAAGCTGCACGCTGTATCTATATTCCAGCCTGAATGCAAGGGCTGCTGTGAGATGATCATGCCAGCTCCCTGCTTGTTCAAGCCATTAGCGGGTACTCTTTGCAGACGTCCGCTGCGCTGGATATTCCAGCACCTTTGCTTCAAGAGTGTAGGAGTTATAGGGTGCGATGAGGAATCCTTTGGTATTGAATGCTGTTATGCTCATCTAGTGAAAGTAGGGTGGTAGAAGGACAGTGGAGGAGTATGCGGAGAATCGAACAGGTCACAAGCAGGACGGGACAAGCTGGACAGTGAGCTATGATGGCTATAGGGAGGCGGAGGTCACCTCAGGGGTAAGGGGACAAGCACTGTAATTGGGCAAGCGTGCGGCAAGCCGAAAACCGGTTGCGGCGTCCAATCCGCTGCAGCTTTGCTCGGGAAGCTTCACGGTAAGCTTCTGGGTTCTTGGAGATGTACAAGAGGGAGCAACAGTTTCTAGGCTATGTATCATATAGGGTACGTATCATTATCATGATGTTATCGTTCTGCCATTCATGCTGTGCACGATTTATGAACCTTAGATTGAGAGCCTGTCCGTTAGCGAAGGACGGGCTCTTTTTGGCGCGTTCTATTCTAGTTCTCTATGAAACGGCTCTGGGAGCCGTCCCATGAGCCCATCTGAGGTCTAGGTGAATCCTATTCTATTATCCGTTATAATAGAGACTCACTCGAATTCATAGATTTTGAGACAGAAGGATAATAGGAAGGATGAGTAGGATGAAGCATCGCCGTACTGCGATCATGCTGCTGCTCTTGGCTATGAGTTCTGTTCTGATTCTTGGAGGATGCGGAACAGACACACCAAAAGAGAATAGCAGCGAAACAACCCAAACAGGAGAGATCGATCCAGCCCTCGCGCCAAATGATGATTCAGAAGCGGGAGAAGAGGCCAACGACCCTGTGGCAGCTTTGCAAACGGAAAATGCTCTTGCTCAGACGGTAGAACAACAAAACGGCAAGGCCACTGTAACCAATGCAGAATCGAACTTGGTCGTGGTCAACAAGGAGCGTTCCTTGCCAGATGGATATGAACCACCTGATCTTGTTGAGCCTAATGTAAAGTTCTCATTCAGCGAGGCGCATGAAAAGCGCCATATGCGCAAAGAAGCAGCAGAAGCGCTGGAGAAGCTCTTCGCCAATGCAGAAGAGAATAATATTGAACTTAATGCTGTATCTGGCTACCGTTCGTACAAGCGCCAGCAGTCGCTATATAGCTACTATGTTGATACGCAAGGTGAAGAATATGCCTCCCGTGTAAGTGCTGTGCCGGGGACAAGCGAGCATCAGACCGGACTTGCAATTGACGTATCCAGCCCAAGTGTTGGCAACGTGCTTGAGCAGGTATTCGGGGATTCTGCAGAAGGCAAGTGGCTTGCTCAGCATGCCCATGAATTTGGCTTTATTATTCGTTATCCAGAAGATGGGGAGTCCATCACAGGGTATTTATATGAGCCCTGGCATATTCGTTATGTCGGAGTAGAGGCTGCAACGGCTGTTTACAACAATAAAACGACGCTTGAGCAGTTTCTTGGAGAATAATCCATCATACAGTTGGCAAGCTAAGCTTATGATTCTATTAACCTGTACGACCATCAGGATACGGGCGACTGAAGTGCTCAGCACTTAAAAGGAGGAGTCGTTGGTGGCACTAGGTGCGCGAGTGCTGAAGACAGGCATGGCTGTTGCAATGACCATCTATCTTTGCTTATTGTTTAACCAAGGTTCACCGGTCATTGCGGCGGTCGCGGCTATCTTTGCCATGCAGCCATCCATTTACCGGTCATGGCGCTATTTTCTTGACCAGCTTCAAGCGAACACAATGGGGGCCATTATTGCTCTCGGGGCAGGAATGGTGCTTTCGAATGAGCCGATTATAGTCGGTATTGTCTGTATCTTGGTCATTATGCTCAGCTTAAAAATGAAAATGGAAGACACGATCGGATTGACACTGGTTACCGTCATTGCGGTCATGGAAGCTTCTGGACAATGGGATTATGCGCTGCTTCGCTTTGCGCAGATTCTAATTGGGATCGGATCGGCTTGCTTTATCAATATTATTTTTCTGCCGCCTGATCCGAAGAAGCAGTTTATCAAACAGATCGAGTCCGTATTCAGCCAGATGTCGCTGCTGCTTCGCACCAGCATCTCCGATGAGATGACGGAAGCTGCGTTTCATCAGGAGAAACGAGAGCTTGAGCAGTCGCTGCATTCTCTTGCTGATAAGTTCAAGCTGTTTGAGGAAGAGATCAAGAAGCTGAAAAAGGCGAAGTTCAGCCGTACGCGTCATGTCGTCATTTATAAGCAATTGCTTTATACGCTTCAGCGAGGCATGGAGGTGCTCGATTCGATCGAGAACCACTATTTCCAATCGATGCGCGGAGAAGGGATCGATCAGCTGTTTGATGAGCATCTTGAGCATCTCATTCGAGTGCATGAGCATGTGCTGCTGAAGTTTGAAGACAAGGTGAAAAAGGATAACGAGATCATGGAGCAGCTCATGGAGAAGAACGAGCAGTTCTTGGAATCGATGATGAGGGCTTGCGTCAATGGAGACGACAGCTCACATCGCCTAGCGATCGTCGTTGCGGCCTGTTATGAATATGGCCTTCAGATTCAACGGCTTGACCGGCTTGTAGGCCATGCTGGATCAGCACAAGAATAAATAAGGAAAGAGGAGTCCAAATGACGGGTTGTACCGTTGGACTCCTCTTTTTTGTTGAGAGCTGCACCGTCTCTACGACAGGACAGCACCTCTAATCATGATGAACGGGTTTGCCAATGAGGGCCTCATCGCGTTTTCCGTCTCATGTCTGATGACATCAAGCAAAGTTCCGATTAGAGACTTACTCGATGTCGATATTATCATGTGCAGCTGAGGCAAGATCTATACATGCGTTTTTCAAGAATATCCTATAATTCATTGAAGAATTCAACATGAGAGTTGCTGTGGTGCTGTATGATGCAAAACATTGCACAGATTCCAGCGGTACGGTGTCTTCGTCCCTTATTCATTCGTTGCCGCTGGTTCCATGTTCATCGTAAAGATATCCCGGTCCATCCAATCCTGATGATTGTAATTGAGGATCTCCTTGCGCAGTTCAAGCATTTTGCGATCCAGCATGTCCACGGCTTTGGCCGCATCCGTAAGCTCATTTACCACATGAGGAGGCACCTGCTCTTCATATTTGTAAAAAATAATATGCTCCATGCTGGCCCAGAAATCCATCGCTAATGTACGCATTTGAATCTCAACATAGATCCAGCGAATATCCTCAAATAAGACAAGAGGCACTTGGACGATAACGTGCAGGCTTTGATATCCATTAGGCTTAGGCTTATCAATGTAATCCTTAATCTCAACGATGCGAAGATCTTCCCGGGATTTGAGATGCTCCAGAATAGAGTAAATGTCCTTCACAAAAGCACAGACGATGCGCATGCCTGCGATGTCATATATTTTGTTAACGATTGAATCCAAATTGACAGGCAATCCCTTGCGCTCACACTTGCTGATGATGCTTTTTGGCTCTTTTAAACGAGTCTTTATATGCTCAATGGGAGAGTACCCATTGCGATGCTTCCATTCGGAGCGGATAACTTTGAACTTCGTTTCAAGCTCCTCTAGTGCGAGCTGGTACAAGGTTGGAAGCTGCTTGACCTGCTCATTTGGAGTGCTCATCATACCAGAATTGGACATAGCCGTCCTCCTATTGCGCTTAGATGCAAGGCTGTTAGACAACCCATTATGTTTATTGTAAGGAATCATTCAATGAAGATCAAAGAAAATGAGCATTTTTATTCTCTTCTTGGGCGTTATTTCTCAAAATAGCCTTTATTGCTGCCATGCTTCCTTAATAAAGCGGCTGATCTCTTGCTTGTCGCCATGTACGACCACAGGTGAGCTGATGTACAGCTGATTCTTGGCACGTGTGACGCCTACATACAGAAGACGACGTTCTTCTTCCACCAGTTGAAGCTTTACATCCTCTTCCTGGCTTCGTGACGCGTCTGTTACAGCCATGGCCGCAGAGCGATCGCTTCGGTCTTCTGTCAGTGCGGCCTTCTTGTCTGCAGGAGGCTTCTTCCGCAAGGAGGTGCGATGAGGAAGCAGCTCTTCTGTTATGCCAAGCAGGAACACGGTCTTGAATTCTAGCCCCTTGGCGCGATGAATAGTCATCAGCGTGAGCTTGTCATCTGCTTCCTCCGCATCTCTTGCATGATATGGAGTATCGACAGGGGCAGATTTTGCTTTCGTTTCTTGCCTTGCTTGCTGCTGTGGCGCGTAAGGCTCTGTCCGAGAGCCTCTAGCATTAGTGCTGCCTGTGGCTTGCTGCGCGTCATAACGGGCAGCAAGCTCATCAATATGCTTGATGAAGGCTTCGACCGTATCAAAGCGCTTCGCAGAGCTCTCCAGCTCCTCAAGCAGCTCCGCCGACGCATCCTGATAGGCCGAGCTGTCAGCATGACTCGCTGCTTGCGTGAATTTGTCGTAGAATTCTCTTCGCATATCTTGAACCGCAAGCGCTGGCTTCATAGAGGCCAGCTTCTTTATGTAGCGGATTCTTGGCTTCACCGCCTCCTGCTGGAAGCTCGCGATGCCTTGGCAGGAAGCCAAGTGCACAAGCGGATACTTCTTGGCCCGTTCCTTTTCCTGCTGCTGAATGTAACGGAGTCCTTGCTCTCTAGAGATGTAGAGACAGGCTACCGCGCTTCCGAGAGCTTCCTTATCCCTTGGCTGAAGAGACAAGCGCAGATGATCAATGACAGGCTTCACTAAGCCATGATCGTAGAATAATGGCTCTCGGCCGAGCTGCTCATAGGGGATGCCTTCCATAGTGAGTTGCTCAATCATAGCTCGGCTTACGCTTTGGCTTCGGTACAAAACTGCCATGTCCTGATAGGCATGCCCTTGCTGCTTCAGTTCTTGGATCTTCTCAATCATTAACATCGCTTCTTCCTCTGCATCATTAGGGCGAAGATAATAGGGCTGCTGACTCGTTCCAGCTGATGAGGCTGGGGCAGGCTTTACTGCCTGCATGGTCTTGCTCAGCCGATCCTGATTATGCTTAATAATGGCATTGCCAAGTCCTACGATAGCAGGGGTAGATCGGAAATTCAGATCCAGCGTCACTCTGATTGCATCAGGATAACGCTCCTGAAAGGTTGTAATATATCGATGATTAGCACCGTTAAAGGTATAGATCGTTTGATCATCGTCTCCAAACACGGCAAGGTTGCGATGCGCATTCGCAATTGCCTCAAGCAAGGCGATCTGGACAGGGGTGGAATCCTGAAATTCATCGACCATTACGAATTGAAAGCGCCGAGCGAGCTTCACAGGGAGCTCGGGCTTGGCTTCGAAGAGCTTGATCGTATCAAGTAGCAGATCGTCAAAATCTTTCAGATTGCGTTCTTGCTTTTGTTCCTCAAAGCGCAGCATTGCTCGTCTTAGATCACGCTCCAATGGGGACTTAGGCTGCCAATCCTCAGGAAGCTCTGCCCTTGACTTGAGTGCTGATAATGAGGCGAGCGCTGTTTCTGCTTCGAATTGCTCTTGCAGTCCAAGCTCTCGTAGCACTCTCTTCATGAATCCGTAACGGCTTCTCTCCTCAGCAAGCAGCGTAAAAGGCGGCGCATATGCCTGCAGCAGACGCAGAGCGAAGGAATGAAAGGTGCGGGCTTGCACGCGCCTTGCCATTGAAGGCGTAATTCCCGGAAGACGGCCAAGCCTGTCCCGAATTTCAGCGGCGGCTTTATTCGTGAAGGTAACAAGCCATAATGACTCAGGCGGCACGCTGCTTACCGCCATGAGGTAAGCGGCCCGAGCTGTAAGCACCGACGTCTTGCCAGACCCTGCACCAGCAAGGCAAAGCAGCGGGCCTTCGTGATGACGAACGGCTTCTTGCTGCGCATGATGCAAGGACAGACCTAAGTTCTCCAATGCCTCGAAGAACCACCGATCCTCATCATTAGTGGTATCATGAGACAGTGTCCCAAGGCTGTCTGGTGAGATGCATGTCGACAAAGGCTGTTTATATTCGGCATGGGTGCCTTGCGGACGAGAGGTCCAGGATGTGGCGGCAGGGCTGCTGATTGATTTCTTCATGTGAATCTCCTTGTATCTCCTTGTTCGTTCTTTTGCTCAAGTCCTTGCTGCAGGGTTTGATCCTGCGCGTTTGACGGTATATGCTTGAAGAACGGAGTCTTATCTTTATGAAACGAAATGTTTGGCATAAATGCGTCTAGAAATTGCGCAACTTGACAGGACCGACAACGTACATGAATAGGGGCTCCTTACAAGAGCGGCTTTATTGATGAAGACAAGTACATGATAACGTGTTGAGAATCTCTTTTGCAGGACACATCATTTTCCAATCACAGGCATATGTTGTCCCTATAGAAGTCTATACGTTTCGATGCTGCTTGTTCAAGTGTATATGGGTATTAAAGAAACATGCCTTTTGATGAGGTGAGTGTAGTTGAGGAAGGGAGCAAGCTTTATGAATCGATTTTTGGATAAAGTAAAACAAGGGGCGTCCAAAGCGTCCGAGAAAGCTCAGCTTGTTGTGGAGCTCAATCGCATTCAATCGCAGATTGACAGCCGCCGCAAGGAGTGGGAGCAGCATGCGTATGAAATTGGCTGCATGGCCTTTGATGCATATAAAGATCAGAAGATGGATACTTTGCGTGAACAGATGTCAGAATTAGCTTCAGCAAATATCAGGCTGGAAGAGGAAATAGAAGCACTCGAGTGGAAGCGCTGCGAGCTTCGCCATGAGAAGCGCTGTGACGAATGCGGGGAAATCTCCGCTTGGACTTCGAATTTCTGCGCAAACTGTGGAGCGAAGCTGCCTGACGCTCCTGCCAGCATACGTCAGACTGATTTAAGTACAACGAAATCCGAAGTGAAGCGCAAACCTTCACATGATGGCTACATTACGCTGAATCCCGTTCAGCAAAGCAATGTGATGAAGCCATCGGAGCTGAAGCTTAATGTTCAGGACAGCTACGCAGATCATGAGGAACATGCAGCAAGCAGCGAAGTCTATGAGCAGCAGGCAGCCTTAAGTGAAGAGGATATGTATTTCCCGCCGAGAGCAGCACGCACAAGCTCCTATCAGGCTGAGGATTCTAGAGAAGAAGCAAGGTATGCATCCTCGTCGATTCCACCTGATCAGAAGCCCTGCGCAGGCTGTGGTTCCTTGGCTCCGCTTGATGCTAAGTGGTGTGAGCGCTGCGGGGCTCCATTCATCTAAGAGAACGTCTTAACGTCTGATCACTGCTCGAACTGCAGAGGACATGACTCAAACACTACAGTGTCATTAAATACCAGCAACCTCTCCCAACCTTTCTCGTAGAGTAATGAAGTGGTGATCTTGGATTATGCACTAGCTTGAACGGGCATAGTAAGATCAGCCAATGATGCCGAGTACGGACAATTGTGATAAGGAGCAGGATATAATGGCAGAGTGCATCGTTTATTTCGAAGTGCATGATCGGAACGGAGAAGTTCATAAGCTGCGTGGCTTGGTCATGCTGGAGGAAGGACGGAAGCCTACGGCTGCTGAAGTCCAAGAGATGCTAAGCATGATGGGCTATGAGACACGCATCGCGGATGACAAACAGTATGAATATGAGCCGTTGTCTTCGTCTGCCTTTGAGCGTATTATCGTGAAGAAAATGGATAATGGTGAAGAGACCTTTACTCCTGATCCGATGCTGAAGGCTTTGGCGGAAAGTATGATGGAGAAGAATCGCCGTTCAATATAAAATTTAAGACCGTGCCTATTTAGAACTGATTTGCAGAGTCCTAAAAGGCACGGTCTTTTTTCGTTAAGCATACATTTTGAATATATGCGTTCGTTTATTGCGATGCTTGTGTTTCGCCAAGCTCGGATGTGCAATTTGGACAGCGTGTCGCTTTAATTGCAATCTCTGTAACACAATATGGGCACGTCTTGGTTGTTGGCTCAGGCTTGACCTCTTCCACCTTTTTACGGCGGTGCAGCGCATTAATTCCTTTGACCAGCAGGAATACACAGAATGCAACGAGAATAAAGTCAATAACGGTATTAATGAAAGAACCATACGCAATGACGGGCACGCTGTTCGCTTGTGCATCAGCAAGAGTTATAGGTTCTGAGATTCCGTCCAAGCGAATTACAAGATCTTTGAAGTCCATGCCTCCGATTAGTGCACCGATTGGCGGCATGATGACATCGTTGACGATGGAGGTTACGATCTTGTTGAAGGCTCCTCCAATGATGACACCGACAGCAAGGTCAATGACATTGCCGCGCATCGCAAAGTCTTTAAACTCCTGTACAAATGATGTTACTTTTCTTTTTGAATCTCCCATAGGTCTACCTCTTTTCATGATATATCTTGTCTGAATAATCTGTATCCAATCAATCCTTTGTCAGCAGCATAAGAATTGACGGGCAATTGGCGTTGTCTTCATCGGTCAGCAGGAACGAGCAGCCGGAGCTTGCTAGGAAATAGCTCTGCGACAAAGGGGGTGTTCCCAGCTTCTTCTCCATCGCCTATCGTAAGCTGCGGTACCGATGGTTCTATTCGCGCCTTGCGTCCACGCTTTATGGTTACATAACGTAATCGAGTATGCCTGCCAAACAGTACAGTGGGAAGCAGTAGCATAAGCTTAAGACGGCTCGCATGATGAACAATGCAAAGATCGAATTGGCCATCATTGCTTGCAGCATCAGGGCATATGCGTATTCCTCCGCCATAGGTGCTCGTATTGGCTACCGCACAAAGCCATACCTGCTTGTACTGTGTTGACTGTCCATCCACTTCAATGACAGCATCAACAGGCTTGTAACGAATCAGGGTATGGATGATGCCTAGCAAATAAGCAACAGAACCAAGCCCTAGGCGATTGCACCAAGACTTGTACCAGCTCGTGTCTGCAGCATGCGCAACTTCAGCATCAAAGCCCGTTGCAAGTGCAGTAAGCGTCCAAGTATCGTAAGCATAGAGAAGGTCAATAGAGCGTATGTGAGCATCCTGAATAACCTTCAGCGCTTTCTCTGGCCGCTTGGGAATGCCGAAGCCTCTAGCCGTATCGTTGCCAGAACCTGCCGGTATAATACCTAGTGCGGCTTCAGAACCAGCAAGTAGAGACAGCATGCGATGAATGGTGCCGTCTCCTCCAATAACGATGATCGTACACTTAGGATATAGCTGAAGATGATGGTTCACTTGCTCAAAAGCTTCTTCTCCTGAAGTCGAGAGACATACCGCATACGGATGCTCTAACTTAGGCTCCAGACGCTTCCACACGCGAAGCGCATTGCCATTGCCAGCGGAGCCATTGATGACAAACATATTCACGGTATTCTCTCCCAAATGCCTGATGCTTATATTATTTAGACCTTCCCTATTATATCATCGGAAGAGGCGGAGCCAAGCATAGAGCATGAATAAATTCTAGCAATTCTCAAATCAGTTGAAACATTAGAGTAGAAATACCGTACTATGCTGTAAGCAACTAGCAACTAGCAACTAGCAACTAGATCGTCATATTTCCCATTCTAGCTCAGGAGGGTGTACGAATGTCGATGTTCAATCGTTTATTAGCGAGTGTTGGAATTGGCAATGCGAAGGTGGATACACTGCTGGAGCATTCCCGGTATGCGCCTGGAGGCGAGGTCAGAGGCGTAGTTAAGATGCAAGGGGGACAAGTCTCACAGAAGGTGGACGGTATTCAGTTATCCCTATTAACGCAGTACGTTAGAGAATCGAATGACAACCAGCGTTGGGAAACCTTTGAATTGTCTCATTATCGTATCAGCGATGCCTTCACGCTTCAGCCAAATGAATCCAAAGAGTATCCATTCACCATTCAATTGCCTTATGCAACACCGTTAACCATTGGCCAGGCTCCTGTTTGGCTCAAAACGACGCTTGATATTGCAAGTGCAGTCGATCCAAATGACAATGATCGTCTAGAGATTATTCCGAATGTGGAGCAGAGCATCGTAATTGATGCCCTTAATCGCTTAGGCTTTCGACTTCGCAAGGCAGATTGCGAATATGCGCCGCGCATTGGAGGACATCATCCATTTGTTCAAGAGTTTGAATTTGTACCGACGAGCTACTTCCGTGGGGACCTTGATGAGCTGGAGGTTATCTTTATCCCAATTGATGGCCAATTAGAGCTGCTGCTGCAAATTGATCGCCGAGCCAGAGGCATAGGCGGATGGCTTACTGAAGCGATGGATATGGATGAGACCTTTGTCCGCTATCGTCTGCCTCATGACGAGTGGCGCCGTCTTGGCGCTGAAGGAGTGTCGGCTGAGCTGGCCGAGCTGATTCGCCGATATATATAAATCAAACAGGGTGTGATCACGACGATATGTGCGTGACTACACCCTGTTGTTGCTTCTTGCTCCATCTGCAGCCTAAGCTGCCAGCGGGATGTTATTTGTCGCCTCGATCCGTATGCTTGCGCGGTTCGGATGGATTGGATGAATCCTTGTTATCATCCGCTTTAGCAACGAGTCGAATATCCGTTTTCCCATCATGGTGATTGTCAAAGAGATACTCTTTGAGTTCCCATTCTGAAGCCCCAAGCTGTGGGTCTGACGGGAAATGCTGCCCTCGGTGGAGAACTTCCTCGCGGCCCCATTCGTTGGCGTAGATTCCATCTACTTCAACACGATCATAGGACATTGGATTCATGTTGTTTTCATCATGGCGATCTCTTGGCAAGTTGCTCGCTCCTTCCTCAAGTCACATGGCTTCCTTCATAACGTTCCCAAGGGAGGTGCAGGCTATGCTAAAGAGCTGTATCGAGAATCGCCCAGTACTAAGTGGAATGATGGTATCGGGCTTCAAGCTTCTTGCCGCCGATCCATAGCAGGCCAAATACACCAACCGCCAGCACGATGCGCCATGGTTCATGAATGAATCCCTGCCAGTCGTGGCCGATAAAGGCCATCATGAAGATCATAATGGACTTGCCGCACAGCACTGCAATCATAAAGGTAGCAAACGACACAGTGCTCAATCCGGCGATGATATTAATAAGGAAGGATGGCGTAAAAGGAAAACATAATAGCAAAAAGATAGGTGTAAATCCTTTTCGTTCAATCCAATGAAAGAGCTTGGAGGAGCTTGGGAGCTTGCGCTGAATCCAAGCACTGAATCTGGTGCGGAACAGTCGGGCCATCCAAAACACACAAAATGCTCCCACACAGCAGCCAATCCATGAATATAAGAAGCCGAGCCATAGGCCGTATGCCGCCGCATTTGCCATTACGAATACCACTAGCGGCAGAAAGGGCATAAACGCTTCTATAAACGGGAGAAGAATCCCTGGCAGCGGTCCAAGCGCTGAATATTTCATCAGCAGAGCTTGAACCTGATCCATATCCAAATTTTTTAATGTCGTTGATACGTGGTGGAACCATTCCCACATGCTATGTTTCATCCTCTCCCAGCTGATTCTTACATTATGTGCAGCCCATCAGTGTTCAGCGAACCAACGGGATGGGAACAATAAGTAAATCAATGCTATTATCGCAAACAACGCGGCACTAATCCAGACTACAGCAGCAATGGATATGTAATCGGCAATAAGGCCGCCGATAACAGGCCCTACGAGCACACCAATGCCTTCTACCGTCGATAATAGACTCCATCCCAGTCCTTTTTGCGAAGGGGGGACATATAAAGCAAGCAGCGCATTCCAAGCAGGAAGCACCGCTGAATAAGACAGCCCAAGAATAATGGCGATTCCGTAAGCCATGCCAGTCGAAGGCTTGAAGGACAAGGAGGCGAGCATAACGGCAAAGATCGCAAACCCAATAAATAAAAACGGCTTTCGACCCGTTCGGTCCGACCATTTGCCCATTGGCATTAATCCAAGCACTGTGCATCCTCCACCTAACAGGAGAAGAATCGAATACTGAGTCGCATTAAGGCTCAAATACTCCTTTGCAAAGCTTGGCAGCACAGGAACGAGCATGCTTGCCGCCAATGTCTGAATGACCATTCCCGGAAGAAGGGGCTTCATGGCGATGAGCCGTGCCTTCAAAGCTTCCCATTGCTTGCGAAAAGGGACGGGTAGAGCTCCAGTCTGACGGGCATCCGGCGCGAAGAAGCTGATGAGCCAAGCGGCAGAGGATAACGACACAAGCAGAATGTAGCCCCAAGACGGCTTAGAATCTAAGATCAGATTCAGTACAACAGGGCCTGAGCCCATGCCGACCAGCCAGATCATATACAAATATCCCATCTGCGCAGCACGCTGATCTTCTTTCACCTTCGTTAAGCACACGATCCATACCGGGGAAATGCCTACACCATAAAGCGCTGCAGCAAAGATAAACAGCCAAGGATGATATCCCCACGTGAACAAGACAACTCCAATAAGGGATATCAACAGACCGATATTGATAATCCAGCGCGCCGACCAGCGGTCGAGCAAATACCCGATAAAGGTCTTGAGGATCGTATCGGTTAAATAATGAGCAGTAATCGCTGTACCGATTATCGTAAGCTGCAGCATTAATTCATTTTTGCCGAAAATAGGTATAAAGCTAACGAGAACTGCCCCTCTGACGAATTCAACCAGAAACAAGATTACGGAAAGCAGGATAATCTCAGGTCCTAGACCCAAAAAACGTATTCCTTTCACCTTAGACACTCCTTCAATGTATCACCGAACATTTGGTTTAAGCGGCATGATATTTGTATAGCGAAATAACACCCTATATCACATTGTTTACCAAATGTTATAACCCAAGACGGTACAAGGTATGAAATGATAAGGATAGATAGACTGGGCGCTTCTGTGTAAAAGGCAAGGCGTTCCAATCGATTTATTCAGCCCCCTGAACCGCAGAATCTTACGTTTGAACGTCATCTGCTGACATTTTTCTTAAGTGGTTAGACGTTCCATTACTGAGGTTTCCTTCATTAAAAGTGACTCTCCCTGTGTTTTTCTAGCTTGAAGGGAAGCGGGAATAAGGATTTGCTCAAAATATTGTCTCGGATGTCTCCACCTGCGCACCTTTGGATCGGAAGCCATGGCAATCGTCATCCGAAGCGCAGGAATCGAGCATATGATCTGACCGCCATGCCCTAGCGCATAGGAGCAAGATTGACTCAGGAGAAGATCGTTCCACCGCTGATATCCGTAAGTACCGAATCCCGGACAGCCATCGGTGTGGTCAGCCATTGATTCAGAGGCCCATGAATAGGGTAATATCTGTGTATCGGCCATCGTCTGCCTTCTGGTCATTGCTGCATGAGATTCGGACAAGACGGGTGAAGACAAAGGATTTGTTGTCATAGGCCAAGAGCCTTGATGAGTCATCACCTCACCGAATTTTAACATATCTCGTCCTGTGAGCATAAGCCCGATATGTCCAGCAGTATCACCGTCAGGAGATCGAAGCCACTCAAATCGATGAATTTGGAGCGGGTCGAAAAAAAGATACCTGGCTGCGTATTCATCGGCAGTGCGTCCGGTGCAGCGAGTCATCAGCATGGACAAGAGGTGGGAATCGATGCTGCGGTATTGAAATTGTCCCAGCTTGTCCGCTTGTATAGGAAGCCTCAATGCAAAGCGAGCCCAGCTTGGGCTGCGATGAAAGGCATGAATATAACGTTCGCCGAGCTTCGGGCCCGTTGTCCAGTGAAAGCCAGAAGTCATCGTCAGCAGGTGATAAGGCGTGAGCCCATGCCATAACGTATCATTCGCGCGGCTTCTAGGCAAAATATCCTTGAAGCACGCAAAAATGGCTGTTGAAGGCGGAAGGATCTCTTGTCTGTCCAGCATAATCCCATATAGCGCGCCAATAAAGCTCTTTGTGGCTGAACGAAGGTCATGCAGGGATTGCTCGTTGCAGCCGTTAGCATAATGCTCGATAAGAAGCTCGCCGTCACAGGATAGAAGGAGACATCTTAGTTTTGGAAACCATATTTGAAGCTGTTGGATCGCGGAATTCAAGCTCTCGACTTTATGTTTGGAAGAGGATGATTTCATTTGCTGACTAGACATGGTCGTTTCCTCCTTTTCATACATTTGTATAGAGTCAAGGGATGTTTGGAAGCACCTGTCGTTGTGTATTATGCCCAGCAGAGAAAGGTATCAGCGAATGGTGTGTTTTTCTAACGGAACTGAATATGCTATAATAGGGACTATTAGGTCGAAATTCCAGCATGATAAGCGAAGTCCGTTAGTTCTCCGTTGCGGAGCATGATCTACAACGCTTTGGGAGGGAATTTTCATGGCAACTAAAGGTCACAACGAAGTGAAAGAAAGCTTGTTGGAGATGACGCGTATTTTCCGACCGAAGAATCCTCGGAAGTTCGTGAAGGAATACATCCGAAAGTATCGGATTACGGGAGGCTATGAAGACGAACTTACCCATCTTGTTGAGGTAGAGCTCGGAAAGATTGATTCAAGTGTGTCATAAAAATTAGAGATGAACAAGAAAGATTTGTTAACATAATGGAACTCACTATATATTTTGAGGTAAGGCATGACAAAGAAATTGCCTATAACCGGGTTGTTTGACCAAGCATCGAGCGTGCATGGATCAAACAACCCTTTTCTATTTTTACAGCGTGTTAAATATATATGAAGGAAGAGACATGGAGCTGCTGCTGATTGCCGCCGAATAGACTACCTCATGGTGTTGCGGACGAGCCGATGAATCTGATTGCGATATCCCGTAAGGGAGGTTGCAGGATAGACCTTCATCGCGTAAGCACTAATCTGATTAAAAAAATCGGCATTTGCACTAATGTAGACGTCATGAAGCTGGGGGAGCTTCTCGCGTACTGTGATGGCAACGGTCTGCTTGAATTCATGGGAGAGCTCTTTGCTGCTGTTCACGGAACGAAGCGAGCTGTTCTTATCGATGACATTGGGAGCGGCAAATGGGGTGCGAGTTACTTTGGCTGCACCAGCAGGATATCTGTAGCCTACACCTTGCTGTTCTCTTGTCTGTGTTCCGCCGCTAGCCTTCATGCCCAGTCCGCCTCCATTAAGTGCGAGTGCAACGTAGGCATTGCCGTCCATTACAATCACATAAGCTAATCCTACCCCATCCAGCTTGGCCAGCTCTGCTGCTGCCTCGCGGTCTAGACGGACAAGTCGGGAATTGGCTTTGCTTCTTGTTGGAAAGTCAGATTCAGAAAGAGCGGTAGTCCGCGGGGCATAGGGATAAGCGTCCTTATCAAGCACACCAGGATCTTGATAAGCTCTAGGACCTACTAAGCGAGGATCGTCTGTACGCTGATCCCCATAGCTTTTGATCGGTGTGCTGGAATACTGCTGACCTTGCTTAGAAGAATAAGAGGAGCAGCCAGAGCATAGTATCGCAGCAATGGCAATGAATGTGACGATCCTGTGAACGTTTGGCTTGAAATGGAAAGGGAAAAAACTTATCAAAGGGGATTTAGGATTGGATTTCATAAGACATCTCCTTTCATTTAGTTGTATCGTTTCGAAAAAAGACGAAAACTATACAGGATATGGAATTTATTGATAGGTGAATAGATACCAAAAGACAGCTGTAGTCATGTTTCGACATACGCATTGGTGCCAAAAACACATTATTGAAAACGTTTACAATCCTTGATATTATGCGGAATTATCGCAAAATTGAACACTTTGTGAACTCGACGGTAAACATTGACAAATAAAAATATGGAAATTATATTTAGGTGAGTGATTGTGTTCATTGACAGGATTGTGACATCCGTGCGTGAACCAAAGCTTTCCCTTTAACTGAATGTGCTGGGTCTATCAACGATTTTTTACATCAGAAGAATGCTGATTCCGCTATTTCAGCACCCTCTGAGACAACCAGAGCTATCCTCATTATTCCTCTCCATCCAAGAATCAATCATCAGAGTGTCTTGCGAGTGTTATGAAGGGTTTGGTATGGGTATGTGATGCCATAATCTTACGAAAACGTAAAAAGTGGGGTTGATCAATGATGAAACGGTGGCATGCTGCGAAACGACTCCTTCCGCTGTTCGCTGGACTTGTCCTGCTCCTGAGTGCCTGCGGCCGCGAAGATTTATCCGCAATTAACCCGCAAGGACCTGTTGCTGAGAAGCAATATGGGCTTATGACCTTGTCCATTTCCATTATGACGCTGGTCGTTGTGGTTGTGTTCGCGATCTCGTTCTATGTCATCATCCGCTACCGTCGCAAGCCGGGGCAGAATGATATTCCGAAGCAAGTCGAGGGCAATCATAAGCTAGAGATTATTTGGACGGTTATTCCTATCGTGCTCCTCCTTATTTTGGCTGTTCCAACCGCAAAGTATGTATTCGCTTTCGCAGAGGACTACAGTAAAGATGAGAATGCAATCAAAGTGAATGTGACCTCTCATCAATACTGGTGGGAATTCGAGTATCCTGAATACGGCATTAGAACCGCTCAAGATCTCATTATTCCAACAAATAAGAAAATTGCGATTAATCTGAGAACGCAAGACGTGCTTCACTCCTTCTGGGTGCCTTCCTTAGCAGGAAAGATGGATACGAATACAGAGGGCAACTTGAACAAGATGTACATAGAAGCGACCAAGGAAAATGTGTACCGAGGCAAGTGTGCCGAGCTGTGTGGTCCTTCTCATGCTTACATGGACTTCAAGGTTAAGGCTGTGAACGAAGATACGTTCAAGGCTTGGGTGAATGAGATGAATGCTGAGCCGAAGGCATGGACGGGGGACCCTGCCGCTTATGACAAGTTCAAGACGAGCTGCTTGTCTTGCCATGCGCTCGATAATAGCCAAAGCTTAGGACCGAATCTCAAGGGACTTGGGAGCCGTGAATCGATCGCAGGCATCATGTTGAATCGTGACAATGTGAGCGAGCCGATCAATCAGGATCTCATGGAGCAGCATCTGCGTGAATGGATTGTTGATCCTGAGAGAGTGAAGCCAGGCAATGCGATGACGAACGGAATGACTGGCGTGGAGTTCACGGATGAAGAGCTTGATCAGATCGTCGACTACTTGTCGAATTACAAGCTCGATTCTTTGAAAGAGATCAATAAGCAATAATGAAAATGCGTCAAGCATCTTCTAGGGGGGGTTACGACCTTGGCTCACACTACGCATACGGTGAAGCGATATAGCGGCTTAATGGATTGGCTGACGACGGTCGACCATAAGAAGATTGGAGTCTTGTACCTCATAGCTGGTGCTTTCTTCTTTGGCATCGGCGGCATTGAGGCCATCTTGATTCGTATTCAGTTAATCAAGCCGCAAAATACTTTTTTGGACGCGCAAACCTTTAACGAATTAATCACGATGCACGGAACCACGATGATCTTTCTAGGCGTCATGCCGATTATCTTTGCACTTATGAATGCGATTATTCCGCTGCAGATCGGTGCTCGTGACGTAGCATTTCCATTTTTGAATGCGCTCGGATTCTGGACGTTCTTCTTCGGAGGCTTGCTCCTCAATCTTAGCTGGCTGATCGGCAGCGTGCCTGATGCAGGATGGACATCTTATGTTCCGCTGGCATCCACGACATACAGCACCCATCATGGGGTGGACTTTTATGTTTTGGGCTTACAGATAGCCGGTATTGGTACACTACTTGGGGGAATTAACTTCCTGGCTACGATTATTAATATGAGAGCGCCGGGCATGTCCTTCATGCGTATGCCCATGTTCACCTGGGCATCCTTCATTACATCAGCATTAATCCTGTTTGCATTCCCAGCGGTAACCGTTGGTCTTGTCCTTCTCATGTTTGACCGCTTGTTCGGCGGCAACTTCTTCGAAGTGGCAAATGGCGGTAACCCGATTCTTTGGCAGCATATCTTCTGGATCTTTGGACACCCAGAAGTGTATATCTTGATCCTGCCAGCATTCGGTATTATCTCTGACGTGGTAAGTACGTTCTCCCGCAAGCGTCTATTCGGATACAGCTCGATGGTGTTTGCAACAATCTTGATTGGTTTCTTAGGATTCATGGTTTGGGCCCACCATATGTTTGCAACAGGCTTGGGACCAGTGGCGAATGCCTTGTTCTCGATTGCAACGATGCTGATTGCCGTGCCGACGGGAATTAAGATTTTTAACTGGCTGTTTACGATGTGGGGAGGCTCCATTAAGTTTACAGCGGCTAATCTATACGCAGTAGGCTTTATTCCTACCTTCGTTATGGGTGGGGTAACCGGAGTTATGCTGGCATCTGCTCCAGCGGACTTTCAGTTCCACGATACGTACTTTGTCGTTGCCCACTTCCATTACGTTATCGTAGGCGGCTTGGTGCTCGGTTTATTTGCTGGTCTGCATTACTGGTGGCCGAAGATGTTCGGCCGCGTATTGAAAGAAGGCCTTGGCAAAGCGACATTCTGGATGTTCTTCATCGGCTTCCAATTGACGTTCTTCGTGCAGCATTTCTTAGGCCTTACGGGTATGCCGCGGCGTGTATTCACGTACTTGCCGAATCAACGCTTTGATTTGATGAACCTGATTAGTACAATCGGTGCCATCATGATGGGTATTGGGGTGCTGATGTTCTTGTGGAATGTCTTAGTTACTTCCCTTAAGCCAGCAAATGCTTCCAATGATCCATGGGAAGATGGCCGTACGCTGGAGTGGACAATTCCATCTCCTCCACCAGAATACAACTTCAAGCAAACGCCGCTTGTACGCGGATACGATGCTTGGTGGAAAGAAAAGATGGAAGGCAATACTGAGATGCAGCCGGCTGAACCCGTTGGTTCCATCCATATGCCGTCTCCATCTATCCTTCCGTTCTTTATGGGCATTGGCTTGTTTATTGCAGGCTTTGGCTTTATGTTTGCGAAGGACGACTTCAATAACGCGCTCCTTAATGGACTGTTCAACAATTATGTGGTAGCCGGTGTTGGACTTCTCATCACCTTAACATGCATGTTCTTGCGCTCGGTAATCGATGACCCTGGTTATCATATCGAGAAGGAAGAGCTGGAGGATAAGGGGGTAAAAGCATGAGTGCACCCGTGCACGCGGACGGTCAATGGCCGCATGAACCGGAAAAAGCAACCTTAGAAGGACGTAATAAAGTATTAGGCTTCTGGCTGTTTCTTGGTGGAGAGGCAGTCCTGTTCGGAACGTTGTTCGCAACGTTCCTTGCACTCCGCAATTCGATTGGAGATGGGCCTGCTGCTAGTGAACTGTTCAAGCTCCCAATGATTGCAGCGGCAACTATTATTTTGCTTGCAAGTTCCCTGACGAGTGTGTTTGCGGTGCAAGCCTTGCATCAGAACCGCGTGAAGTCCATGATTCAGTGGCTGATCGCAACAGTTGTATTGGGGTTTGCATTCTTAGGATTAGAGATTTATGAATTTGTAGAGTACGTTCACGAAGGTCATACCTTTACGACCAGTGCATTCAGTACCGCCTTCTATACGCTAGTAGGCTTCCACGGTGCCCACGTTCTATTTGGAGTCGTTTGGATTACGATTCTGATCGTGCAGGTACAGAAGAAGGGCTTGAATTTGGTTACGGCTCCGAAGGTCTATGTATCTGCAATCTACTGGCATTTTATCGACGTAGTCTGGGTATTCATCTTCACTGTTGTGTACCTCATGGGAAAGGTGGGTTAATCCTATGGCCGCTCAACAAGCAGCTTCTGATCAATCAAAACGCCGACATAAGCATGAAGGGCCACAAAAGCATATCGTTGCTTTTATTTTCTCCATCGTGCTGACGCTGATTGCCTTCGCGGCTGTTGGCTCCGCTGGTGAAGTGAACACGACGTTCATCTACATTATTCTCATGGTCATGGCCATCCTGCAGGTCGTCATTCAGATGGCTTATTGGATGCACATGAAGGATAAAGGACATATGCTCCCGATTGTGTTTATGTTTGGGGGAGCAATTGTGGCTCTCACCTGTATCGTTATGGCTGTCTATTGGGTATGGTGGGGTTAAGGAAATCGCGATTTGGAGGTGGCGCTTGCGCCGCCTCTTTTTCCGTACAGGAGTCGCAAGGGTAGTCAGCACGAATACGGAACGGGAGGGTTATTGTATGTTTGGTTTGGAGTCATTTTTTAGCTTTTCAGATCTATGGAGTCCGCTTATGCTGATCGCTACGGTCTTAATCATTATCCTTTATCTTGGATTAACCGGTCCATTTAGACAACGATTTGCAGATTCGACGCCTGTGCCTCCCTTCCGAAAAGGGCTGTTTATCATTGGGGTGCTGCTGTTGTATTTTGTGCAAGGTGGACCTGTGAATGTTCTTAGTCATATGATGTTTACGTTTCATATGATTATGATGTCCATCTCCTACATTATTGTACCGCCTCTATTAATGCTAGGCATTCCTAGCTGGCTGTGGCGCTTTATGCTGGATCGGGCGTTTGTCAAAAAGCTGAATTGGCTTATGCATCCGATCTTAACGGCTGTTCTGTTCAACACTCTTTTCTCGCTCTACCATGTTCCAGCCGTGCATGACTATGTCATGCTGAACTACGATGTTCACATTCTCTACTATATCGCACTCTTTATTGCTTCTATGATGATGTGGTGGCCCGTTGTTTCTCCAGTGCCGGAATGGCCAGGCATTACACATGTGAAGAAGATGGGTTATATCTTCTTAAATGGCGTATTGATTACACCTGCCTGCGCGCTCATTATTTTTGCAGGAGATCCGCTGTACAGTACCTACACGGACCCGGATACATGGGCGCTAGCCATGGGATACTGTGTAGCAGGAGATCCTTCGCAGCTGATCTCTTCCTTCGGTGGACCTGAGTTCTTCAATTGGTTCGATCCTGTCGAAGACCAGCAGCTTGGTGGCATCGTTATGAAACTGATTCAAGAGACGATGTACGGAGCGATATTGGCTTATGTATTCAGTCAATGGTTCCGCAAGGAAGGTAAGGATGATGACGATGTCGTAGAATCGACACTAGACGGACACTGGAAGCAGGCTTAATTCGCGCTATAATAGGAAGGGGGACTAGGAGCAGGATACTGCCCTAGCCGGACTGGAGTAGAAGCATAAAGGGAGGACTTGTTAGCCGTGGATTTGTATAATATTATGCCTGCGATAAGTACAAGCTTTATCGCGATCAGTGCGATTCTCGTCGCGATCGGGTGGCGGCAAATTATAAAAAGACGGATTGTACAGCATAAGCGCACGATGACCTTGGCTGCCATTGCAGCTGTCATCTTCTTCGTGATTTATGTCTCGCGTACGGCATTTGTAGGCAATACCGCATGGGGTGGACCTGAAGACTTGAAGACCATCTATACCGTCTTCTTAATCTTCCATATCGTACTGGCGACCGTAGCGGCTGTATTTGGTCTTACGACTTTGTACACCGGCTATAAGGAAAACTATGCGAAGCATAAGAAGCTGGGACGATTCACAGCCGTGATCTGGTTTATTACTGCGATTACAGGTGTAACGGTGTATGTGCTTCTTTATATTATGTACCCAGGCGGACATACGAAGCCTGTGTTGGATGCGATACTAGGCTGGTAGGATAAGAAAGAATAATGACATATCAGGTAGAAGCAAGGCGGCTCTGACTTCGGTCAGGGTCGCTTTTTTGTGTGAAAATCGCATCTGTTGGTCAGGTTCATCATTAGGACGCTGATTATTACCAGCCTGAGAAGTGGTGCATGAGCAGGATGAATGCTCTAAAATAATGGTGTAGAACCACGTTCAACAGAAAGTCAGAGAGGCGTGGTTCTTTTTCATTCGTTCAGGTTATGCCATGATAGATGTGGGAGAGATGATGATGTTCAATGATTTTAAGCTCATAGGAGATCGGCCTGTTTACATTCAGGTAAAGGATTATTTGCAGAAAATGATCGCACAGGGCGGGCTGCTTGCTGATCAAAAGCTTCCCTCGACACGAGAGCTTAGCGAGCTGCTTCATGTGAGCCGCAATACGGTCATTGCCGCGTATACGAGCTTGGAGGATGAGGGCTTCATCTATACGATACGGGGAAAAGGCAGCTTCGCAGCAGCGGTTATACCTGCTCGCCGCTGCCATGAGCCTTCTCATGATCTTAAGCTGGATTGGAAGCAAAGACTGAGCGGGACCGCTCAGCTGGCAGATGAGCTGGATCTTATGAAGCGAGGCATCCGTGCTGCAAAGGGCACCATCTCCTTCACAAGCATAGCCCCTGACGAGAAGCTGTTTGATCTGGATCAGGTCAAGCGAGCTTTCCTAGATCGCATGTCAATCGAAGGCGATGTCCTGTTGAACTACGGCTATGCCAAAGGCTATAAGCCTTTAATGGAATATTTGCTGCAATATATGGAGAACAAAGGTGTGAATGTGAGCGGCAAGGATTTGCTCATTACGAATGGATTTACAGAAGGCTTTGAGCTTGTGCTCTCTGCCCTGCAGAAGAGGCACGGCACGGTGCTGTGCGAGAATCCAACTCACAACACGGCGATCAAGAACTTGAAGCTCCATGGCTACGACATTACAGGCATCGAGATGGAGTCTGACGGCATTTGTCTCGACAAGGTAGAGCAGGCGTTGCAGGAACAAAGCTTTGACTTTGCGTTCCTGATTCCGTCCTACCACAACCCGACGGGGATTGTGATGTCGCCAGAGAAGCGGGTAAAGCTGATCGAGTTAATGACAGCCTATCAGATTCCCATCGTGGAGGATGGCTTCAATGAGGAGCTCCGATACTCGGGCGCTCATGTGGCGCCATTGATTGCATCAGCAGGAGCAAGCAACAATGTCGTGTACATTGGCAGCTTCTCCAAGGTGCTGTTTCCAGGCATTCGAGTGGGCTGGATTCTTGCTGATCACGAGCTGATCTATTATCTGGAGAGCATTAAGCGAGCTCGCTCCATTCACACCTCTACATTAGATCAATCCTTGTTATATCAATATCTATTGAATGGCAATCTAGATAAATATCTTAAAAGAGCGCGTGCGGAATACAAACGCAAGTATGAGTGGACGAAGCAGTGCATTGAAGAGCACATCCCTTGCAAACGGGTGTCAGGTGACGGCGGCTTGCATGTCTTCGTTGAATTTGAACAAGGCTTCAAGACGCGGGAGCTGCTTAAGATGTGCTCGGAGCGAGGGGTTATTTTTACCCCTGGCGATAATTTTTACACAGATGGAACCGGTCAGCATACGATGCGGCTTGGCTTCTCCAGAGTAGCGGATGAGGATATTAGCCAAGGCATACGCATTATTGGGCAGGCCGCAGCACAATTAATGGGATAGAGGTGCAGCCATGAAGGTTGGCGTGATAATGGGCGGTGTTTCGTCCGAACTGAATGTGTCGATGATGACAGGAAAAGAGATCATGGCGAAGCTGGATCAGAGTCAATATGAGGTCGTTCCTGTTGTGATCACAAGAACGGAAGAGCTGGTAGAGAAGACGAAAGGGATCGATATCGCCTTGCTAGCTCTTCACGGGAAGTTTGGGGAGGACGGAACGATTCAGGGAGCGCTAGAGACGATGGGCATCCCTTATACAGGCAGCGGCGTAATGTCGAGCAGCATGTGCATGAATAAGGATATTACGAAGAAGCTGCTTCGTTATGAAGGGGTTCATACACCGGATTGGCTGTGCTGGAACAGCATGGAGGAATGCTCTGTAGAGGCTGTTGAACAGCTTGGTTACCCTGTCATTGTGAAGCCGAATTCCGGAGGGTCCAGCATTGGAGCACAGGTGGTTTTGAATCGAGAATCGCTTCTAAAGGCCGTCGAAGCGGTGTTCGCCATGGATAGCACGGTCATGATTGAACGCTACACGGCTGGCGATGAGATTACCTGTTCGATTCTAAATGGAAAGCTGCTTCCGCACCTTGGCATTCGCGCGAATCAATCCACATGGTTTGATTATCAAGCGAAGTATGAGGATGGTGGTGCCATTGAAGAAGTGATTCAACTGCCGCCAGAGCTGGACGCACTTGTTGGCGAGGCAGCCTTGAAGAGCTACCGAGCGCTTCATTGCAGTGTTTATGCACGCGTGGACATGATCATTCAGAACGGCATCCCGTATGTGCTGGAGATCAATACGCTGCCTGGCATGACCTCGAACAGCCTGCTGCCAAAGAGTGCGCAGGCAGCAGGGCTCTCCTTCCAAGAGCTCTTGGAGCAAATTATTGCGATTTCCTTGGAACAGCGTCGGAAGGAAAGAGGTGGACAATATGTCGGTTGCTGATCGAATATCGCCGCATGTCCGTGCTATTCCGCCTTCTGGCATTCGCAAGTTTTTTGACTATGCCAGCGGCAGCGCGAATGTCATCTCGCTAGGCGTAGGCGAGCCTGACTTTAAGACGCCAGAGCATATACGCCAAGCAGGCATGCGCGCATTGAGCGAGGGCGTCACGAAGTATACGCCGAATGCTGGGCTAATGGAGCTGCGCGAGGAGATTTCCAATTACATGTCTTGTCAGTTTGGATTGAGTTATGATCCTGAAGGAGAGATTCTTGTTACCGTCGGCAGCAGTGAAGCCGTGGATCTGGCGCTGCGGATGCTGATTGCGCCAGGAGATGAGATTCTTATCCCTGCCCCAAGCTATGTGGCGTATTCGCCGATTACAGCGCTGCATGGCGGCAAAGTAATCGAAGTGGAATCATCAGTCGAGCAGCAATTCAAGTTGACAGCAGATGCATTAAACCGGGTTATAACGTCCCGGTCAAAGGTGCTTATACTTAATTATCCGAGTAATCCTACAGGATCAGTTATGTCTTATGAAGACTGGCTTCCGATCGCAGAGGTCATTAAAGCGCATAATCTGATCGTAATCTCTGATGAAATCTATGCTGAGCTGACCTATGACCAGCGTCATATCAGCATTGCTTCGCTGCCAGGCATGAAGGAACGGACGATTGTGCTGAACGGATTCTCGAAGGCGTTCTCGATGACTGGCTGGAGAGTAGGTTATGCCTGTGGACCACAGCTATTGCTTGCTGAGATGCTGAAGATTCATCAATACATTGCGATGTGTGCGCCGACGGTCAGCCAGATTGCTGCCATTGAAGCGCTGAGGCATGGAATGGAAGAGAAGGATCGCATGAAGGAAGCCTTCAAGGAGCGCAGAACGAAGTTTGTAAAGGGACTGCGCGAGCTGGGCCTATCCTGTCATGAGCCTGAAGGCACCTTCTATGCATTCCCTTCAATTGCTCGTACGGGAATGTCCTCGGAAGCATTCGCCTTGAAGCTATTGAAGGAGGCCAATGTGGCGGTAGTGCCGGGGCATGTATTTGGTACCGGGGGAGAAGGATTTATACGCTGTTCATTCGCCGCATCGCTTGACAGACTCGAAGCTGCACTAGAACGGATGGCGCGCTTTGTGAAGCTGACCGTAGAAGTTTAGCAGCAAGATAGGTTTTAGATGAAGTAAGTTTTTAGATGAAGCAAGTGTTTATAGGAAAAAAGTGCTTGAAGGAAGTCGATGCAGTTCTCGGATAAGAGATAGGATTTGCATCAGACGTATTTTTCCCATAGAACTCTGATAGAACCCTCATAGAACTAAGGCATAACAACCTCCATTCCTAATCAAGGTGAATGGAGGTTGTTTTGCTTTTTGGATGGCGAGAAAGAAGACATCCTTGGTCCGCAAGCGAGTTGAGGTGCTCACGAAAAGTTATTGAAAAAGATGACAAAATTAGGATTGACACCGTGCAGCACACTGAATATACTGTGTATATAGATATATACAGTAATCACAGTGGTGTTAGAACTAGCACAGTGAGGCTGTAGATGAGATCGATGAAGACTCTCTTCAGGTGAGAAGAAAGGATCGATGCGTGATGAAGACGCAGTGGCAGCAGGCCTGGATGATCACGAAGACTGAACTTGGGAGATCCAAGATAGGACTTGTCGCATCGTTGGTCTTGAACGCGTTTATCGCTTTGAGCGTCTATTCCTTCTGGAATGGTGTTCAACTAAAGGCGGGTGTCGAGCCGCTTAATCATTTTTTGCTCGACTATATGGGCATTATTGGAGTGACGAATCTAGGCTTTATCTTCAGTGCTAGACATTTCAAGTATATGGAGACGGATTCCTATCGGAATTATCTGCGCAAGCTTCGAACGATGCCGATTGATATGAGGACCATCGTCTCCTCGCGATTTATCCAGATCGGAATGAATACGCTGATGAATGGATCTATTTACTTTGGTGTCTTGTACATCCTTATGCTGGCGAATGATCAGCAGCCGGTAAGTGTGATCACGTACGCTGGTTTTGTTGCTTTCTTGCTGTGTGTCTCATTGTTGATGCACATGGTATATATCCGCTTTGAATGGACACAGAGCGGCAAGGGCTACTTTTTCGTGATTCTAGGCATTGTTGCCGTATATCTTCTCGTGTCTATTCTGCTGTATCTGAGCGGGGTGAATTTTACACTGTCTATTATGTTCCTTGCTGAACACTATGCCATACTGACCATTCTTATCTCTCTGATTGGACTAGTGCTTCTAAGCGTGCTTGGCTATCGATCGAACTGCAAGCTTCTAATGAAGCAGGATCTGGCCTAATGTTCGAGCATTGGTAGAGGAGAGTGATCAGCGTACAGGAGGTGGTAATCAATATGTTTGTCCCGATACAAGTGGATGAGAACAGCACAGAGCCGATGTACGCTCAGATTGAGAACCAGCTTCGGGCGTTGATCTTAAGCGGACGTGTTGAGACTGGAACACTGCTTCCTTCCATCCGGGAATTTGCCAGTCAGCTCCAGTGCAGCATCATTACGGTGCGCCGTGTATACCAGGACCTTGAGAATGAAGGCTTGCTTCGCACGAAGCAGGGAACAGGGACATTTGTTGCTGAGGTGGAGCAGGGGGAGAAGGACCAGTACCGGGAGAAGGCCGTTGAGGATGCATTAAGGATTGCCGTGCAAGCTGCATTGCAGATGAAGCTTCGCAAACAGGAATTCAAGGAACTCGTAGACCGAGTGATACAGGAGAACTGGAGCGACGAAGGCGGGGGAGAGCGATGAGTGAGAGCAATGCGATCAGCTTCCATCATGTAGCGAAGCAGCGAGGAGAGCTTCGAGTAGGCCCAATTGATCTGGAGCTGCCAAGCGGCTGTGTGACAGCGATTGTTGGTGTGAATGGCTCTGGCAAGAGCACGCTGATCAATCTGCTGCTTGGCTTGATCCATCCGGACCAAGGAGAGATTCGAATGGGTGGCAAGCGTTATGAGCCCGTGAATGATGTGGCTTGGAAGCAGGAGCTTGGCTATGTGGCGGAGCTGCCCAATTCAGAGGATGATGGCCTTACTGCTGAGAAGATGGCCCAATTTGCTTCCTATTGGTACCCGAACTGGAACTGGCAGGTCTATCGCAAGCTTACGGCCAAGTATCAGGTGCCGCCCAGCACGAAGCTGAGCAAGATGTCTAAGGGTATGAGGCGCAAGCTCGAGATCGTTCTGGCGCTGTCGCATCAGCCTAAGGTGCTTCTCTTGGATGAGCCGTCATCGGGGCTTGACCCGATTGCTTGGCGAAGCATGATAGAGGACATACAGACCGTACTAGATGATGGTAAGCATACGGTCATTATTGCGACACATGTCATTGAAGAAGTGAAGCGGCTGGCCGATTATATTCTGTTTCTTCATCAAGGTCAGGTATTGCGATTGGTGGAGAAGGACCAGTTGTTTGATGACTGGAAGGAGTATTGGATCAACGGTGTGATCGCGGAGGATCTGCTGGGCGCACCAGGCTTGACTGATGCGGGACAAGAGCGTGGAATGGTGCGTGCTGTCGCTTATGATGCGAGGAAGCTTGAGGCTTACCTGCAGGATGAAGGCTTAGAAGTTGTCAATACGCAGGCGTTAGCGCTTGATGAAGTCATGATCCATATGATTCGAATGAGTGAAGAGAGGAGTGTGCGAACACGATGAAGACGCTGCAATTAGACAAAATCGTGAAGCAGTATGGTGATAAGCTGGCTGTAAATGAGCTCAGCTTGGAGGTAGAAGAGGGAGAAATCTACGGACTGCTTGGGGCCAACGGTGCTGGGAAGACGACCACAATGCGCATGGTGCTTGGACTAATCTATCCGGATGAGGGTAGAATCTCCTATTATGGCAAGCCGCATTCGAAGGAGCTAGAGAAGATCTTTGGCTATCTGCCGGAGGAGCGGGGCTTGTATCCGAAGGTTAAAGTATGCGATCAATTGCTCTATCTGGCGCAGCTTCGCGGCATGTCGCGCAAAGATGCGGATGCCTCTTTGAAAAAGTGGCTGGAGCGCTTCCAAGTGCCGGAGAACTACAGCAAGAAGATTGAGGAGCTCTCGAAAGGGAATCAGCAGAAGATCGGATTTATCGCTTCGATTCTTCATAATCCGAAGATTGTCATTATGGATGAAGCATTCAGTGGCCTTGACCCTGTCAATGTAGAGCTGATGAAGGAGACAGTCAAGGAGCTTCGCGACCAAGGCACGAGCATCCTGTTCTCTACGCATCGCATGGAGCATGTGGAGGAGCTGTGCCGCAACATTACCGTTTTGCAAAAAGGGCAGGCGGTCATTCAAGGGAACATTCGCGAGTTGAAGTCGAAGTTTCCGCGCGAGAAGGTTATGCTTCGCACAAGCGGCGATGTAGCGGGACTAGACAGCATTGCGGGTGTCAGCGGAGTAGAGCGTATTCCGGACGGCTACAGCATTCGCATTGCGGATGAATCAGCGGCGCCTCATATTCTGGAGACGGCGATGAAGCAGACGGCGATACAGCATTTTGAAGTGAAAGAGCCGACCTTGAATGAAATCTTCATCAAGGTGGTTGGAGGTGAGTCGAATGAATAGCTTAAAGACTGTGATCGGGTTCACGCTTCGTACGAAGCTTCTGACGAAGTCCTTTATCATTACGACTGCAATCTTGGTGGTCTTGATATCGATTGGTGTGAATCTGCCTTATATTATTTCCTTATTTTCCAAAGATGAGCCTGTAAAGAAGATTGGTGTTTTGAGCGGTTCTTATACGACGATTAGCGAGTCTTTGTCTCAAGCTTTCAATGGGCAGGAGAACAAGGATCTGCAAATAATTGTGGACCCGAATGCGACGGAAGGACAACTGAAAACGCAGCTTGAGAATGGGGAAATCAATGGTTATATCAAGCTGGAAGCCGCAGAAGGAGCTTCTCCTGAAGCATTCCCAAGCACCGTGTATTATGCAAATAAGGACCTTGGCTTTACAGAGCAGTCCGCGATTACGAGTGTGCTGTCTGTTCTGAAGACGAAGTGGATCGCGAAGGATGCGCTTAGCGATGAGCAACTGGCTCAGCTTGAGCAGCCTGTGCGCTTCGATACCGTCAACTTGAAGGACAGCGAGGAGGGGCCTGTATCAGAAGCGGATGATATGCGCAAAATGGTGTCTACCTTTGTGGTACTCGCGCTCATCATTTTGTTCTTCATGACGAATATGATGACAGGAAACATGATCGCAGCTGAGGTGACACAGGAGAAGAGCTCCCGCATTATGGAGATTCTGATTACGAGCGTATCACCGCTTGCACAGATGTTCGGCAAGATTATCGGGATGTTTATTCTAGGCCTCATCCAAATTATCGTATTCCTGCTTGCAGCCTTCGTCAATCTGATGCTGCCGCATAATGCAGCGGCTTTCAAGGATATCAACTTTGATATTTCGATGATCGATCCGAATGTGGTGCTGCTTGGCATTGTGTTCTTTATTCTTGGTTACTTCCTGTATGCGACGTTGTTCGCGGCTGTTGGCTCCATTGTCAGCCGGACCGAGGATCTTGGTCAGGCGATCATGCCAATTACGATGCTGTCGCTCGCGGCCTTCTATATTGCATCTTTCAGCGTCTCTGCACCGGATTCGATGCTGGTGAAGATCTCGTCCTTCTTCCCATTCTTCTCGCCGACGACCATGCTGCTTCGTATTGGGGCAGGCAATTATGCGGCTTGGGAAGTCATTGTATCTGTATTGATTCTTATTGTCTCCATCCTAGCCTGCGGCTGGCTGTCGGCTAAGATCTACCGTACCGGGGTATTGATGTACGGCAAGCGTCCTTCCTGGAAGGAAATCCGCAAGGCAATGAAGGCGTATAAGATCTAAGGAAGAGCAAGCTTGTGAATTTTGTGAATAATACTTACAAATGAGACTAAAAATGAAGTCAGATGGATCAGGCCTTGATCTATCTGGCTTTTTTTATTCTAAGTAAAACATATTTTCATTGAGGAATTCATTCTCTACTACTTTTTGGAACACATGCTATATCCTCGATTTCCTACGAAATTTCCCTGTCATTTTCTTCAACCAATATTGGCTGTGTCATAAAGGATGAAAAATAAACCCTATCTTGGAACTTGAATATTTTGGGCTGAAACAAAAAAACATTCAAATATACATTTGAATATTTAATAATAATCATGTATTATAATAATCAAATAATCGTTTGAATATTAGAAGAGGAGGACATGACAGAGAATGAAAAGGACTCATGTGAACGTGATCTTAAATTACTCAAAATGATGATCGAGCAAGCTATCGAGCATGCTTCACGTCACTAATTTTAGGAGGATCTTACAATGGGACATAATCATCAACATGACCATTCACACGGCCATACACATGGTGCAAATAAAAAGACATTAACTATAAGCTTTATTATTATCGCATTTTACATGCTTATTGAAGCCGTTGGGGGATTCATGACTAACAGTCTTGCATTATTATCTGATGCAGGACATATGTTAAGTGACGCTGTATCACTTGGTATTGCATTAGTAGCTTTTACTCTTGGAGAAAAGGCTGCTAATTACGGTAAGACATATGGATATAAACGTTTTGAAATATTGGCAGCTGTTCTTAACGGAGTAACACTCGTATTAATTTCCCTGTATATTTTCTATGAAGCCATTCAACGTTTCCAAAACCCACCCGAAGTTGCTTCAACGGGAATGTTAATCATAGCTTCAATTGGACTATTAGTTAATATTTTTGTTGCATGGATTATGTTACGTGGTGGAGATGTAGAAGAGAACTTGAATATGCGCGGAGCATACTTACACGTTATAAGCGATATGCTAGGATCAATTGGCGCTATTATTGCTGCACTGCTTATCATATTTTTCGGTTGGGGATGGGCAGATCCATTAGCAAGTGTCATTGTCGCAGCACTCGTATTACGAAGTGGCTACTTTGTTACAAAATCCGGACTCCATGTTCTGATGGAAGGTACACCACAAAATGTAGATGTGGATAAGGTAATTCAAACCATCAAAAATACAAACGGGATTCAGAGCATTCATGACTTACACATTTGGTCGATTACAAGCGGATTAAATGCTCTTTCTTGCCATGCAGTTGTAAATGTTCAAATGTCGATTGCTGAAAGTGAGCAATTACTCCGTAAAATCGAACATGACCTTGAACACCAAAATATTCAGCATATGACAATTCAGTTAGAAACGTCGGAACATAAGCATGATGATTCGATTCTGTGTGAAATGAAAGCTGAATCATCTGGAGACCACCATCATCATCACTGATGATAAAATAACGGAAGAGGTTCTATACCTTTTTTTATGAAACGATATCTCGTTATCGATATCTCATTACTTGCAGCTTGCGAGGCATGAGTTCTGTTTTTTACAGAACTCATGCCTTTTTACTTTGAACACCTTAACGTCTATGTTGTCCAAACTATTTCCTTTCCGAGATATGCTCCGCGTAATCCCTTGGGCTTTACGAGGCAACTTCCATCTTGAGGCAATGCAATGACTTTTCCATCTTGAGGCAATGCAATGACTTTTCCATCTATGTAATCACATTATGTTTGCAGCCTCTTTTTGAATGATTATATATCGTTTAGATAATCATAAAAGTAGCTTAAGAGAAAAATGGAACAACATAAACATGGAACATCTCATCGTCATGGAAATTATTTAGGCCACATCCACATGGAGAATGAAGTTAATATTTCGGTCGATTATAAAGAGAACTTTATTTTAATAAATCTTAAAGACAATCAGAACCATGTTCCAGAGTTGGAAGTGGCTCATGAAAAGATTATGCATTTAATTATTGTTCATGATATAACTGTCGAGCTGAAGATAGATTCCCTGGTGACTAATAAACCAACAATTTTAACGTATAAAATATTGGGTGCTGAGCCAGAACCTTACCTGGGAGCTTTAGGTCATCACTTTTTTCTAAAAAGGAGCCAGTAGATGAAGCATACACATGAACAAATCAATGAACAAATCAATGAACAAATCAATGAACAAATCAATATGCCCCAAACAAACAAAGCGCGTTTGGTAGTTATTACCATGTTAGCAATTCCTGCAGTCGTAGAAAATTTTTTTCAGACACTTCTTGGCTTTATTGATACGTATTTTGTGTCAAAAATCGGTCTTGCTGAAGTTTCAGCTGTTGGAGTAACCAACGCGGTATTGGCTATTTATTTTGCTCTATTTATGGCAATTGGGGTAGCAGCCAATGTTAGGATTGCAAACTTTCTCGGTGCGAATCTCCAAGAGAAAGCAAGGCATATATCACAGCAATCGATTGTGCTAGCAGCGATATTCGGGGTTTTAATGGGTATTGTTACATTAATGTTCGCTGAACCTCTTCTTAAACTGATGGGGATTGAAGCCGAGGTTCTCGAGGCAGGAGCCCTCTATTTTAGGATCGTTGGGATTCCGGCAATTATTATGAGTTTCATGTTTGTATTAAGCGCTATCCTGCGCGGAGCAGGAGATACTAAAACACCTATGAAGATCAGTATTGTGATCAATATTGTTAATGCCGTTTTAGATTACGTTCTCATTTTCGGCTTTTTATTTATACCTGGAATGGGCATAGTAGGGGCAGGACTTGCCACGGTTATTGCAAGATTGGTCGGATGCATCGCGTTATTCTACTATGTGAATCGGACTGGAACACTTTCATTCCGAAGGGATTATTGGAGATTAGACAAGACTCATTTGATGGAACTGACGACACTTGGCGCACCAGCTGCTGGCGAGAGGCTGCTAATGCGTGTCGGGCAGATTGTTTACTTCGGTTTTATCGTTGCTCTTGGAACTAACGCATTTGCAGCCCATCAGATTGCCGGCAATGTAGAGATATTTTCCTATATGATTGGTTATGGATTTGCCACAGCAGCAACCATTTTGGTTGGCCAACAAATCGGTGCGGGTAATTTTGATGAAGCTAAGCATTATGCAAAATTATCGACCTATCTCACAGTCGGCTCGATGACTATTCTTGGTGCACTACTTTTCGTTCTCGGGGACTGGGCTGGCAGCTTTTTTACAAATGATGAGCAGGTAATAAAAGATATAGGGATCGCATTGAAAATCTCGGGTGTTTTCCAGCCGTTTCTTGCGGTCTTATTGGTGCTAACAGGAGCGTTTCAAGGTGCAAACAACACAAAATTTCCGATGTATCTGACCGGTTTCGGGATGTGGGCTGTAAGGACTGTACTTGTTTATCTCCTCGGAATAAAACTTAGTTGGGGTTTAGCGGGAGTTTGGATAGCGATTGGAGCTGATATCGCATTCCGTGCGATTGTGCTAACTATCCAATTCAAGCGAGGGAAATGGATGGCTGTGAAAAAAGCGCCAGAACCCGAATCACACTGTCATCCGCAAACAACAAAGGAAAACATGTCGTGCTGTGCAAACAATTATTAGCCACAAACCATACAATTTCGCGGCTGTGTGCTTGTTTTGGTGTTATCAACATTGAGAACATCCATATCTAGATATCGATTGTGATGAAAATTATAACCTTGAGAGGCCATTTTCAGGTCTGCTCAAGGTTTTTTTCTTTGAGATCGGCTCATGGCCTATATGGGCTGATATTTGCTCGAATAGCGGCAGTATCGTCTATTATTCATCCAAGATGTGCGATTGAAAAAGTATAAAATTTGATATTTAATATAAACGTCTTGCTATTCATTATTAAAAAAGGTAAACTAGAATCACTACATCTAGAATGACAAGTCATCAACAAACACAACATATAGATTGTGGATAAAATATTAAAAAAACCGGTGTCCAAGTGACTTCATAGGGAATCTGGTGCGAATCCAGAGCTGTCCCCGCAACTGTAAGTGTGGACGAATTGAACATGCCACTGTATAGGATCGTAAATTTCGATCGATATGGGAAGGGTTCAAGGAGAATGAAGCACAAGTCAGTAGACCTGCCGGATTTTTTTTTGGTTTCATATCTTCGGGGTATGAGAGGTTGAAACGACGCATTTGCAAGCAAGAGGGTTCTTTGATTTGTTCAGATGAATCTTTGCGTCGTACACACAGCACACCTTCATTGAGGTGGGCTGTTTTAGTTTCTTAGGACTGCTGTACGCAGGCTGGTTAAGGAGGGAGATTATGCGTATTATCTTTGATTCAAAGACCGGGAACGTCAAAAGATTCGTAGGGAAGCTAGATATGGAGTGCACGCAGATTACGCCAGAGCTAGAGATTGAAGTGCCGTACATATTAATTACCTACACGACCGGCTTTGGACAAACACCGCAGATGACCAAAGATTTTCTGAGCCGTAATGGACGCTTGCCGTTAGCTGTTGCTTCTAGCGGCAATATGAATTGGGGGAACAATTACGGGCGTGCAGCGAACCTTATTGCTGAGCAGTACGGCGTGCCTGTTCTAATGAAATTCGAGTTAAGCGGAACGCAAAAAGACGTTGTAAGATTCAAACAGGGGGTTGATCAGATTGTCTACACAGATCGCAAAGTGGATACAGCTTAATAACGAAATTATGGTGCAAAAAAACGGGAGCTTCCAGTTCGAAAAAGACCGTGAGGCGGCTAGAAGTTATTTCATAGATTATGTGAATCAGAACACCGTGTTCTTCCACAACTTAGAAGAGAAGATCAATTACTTGATTGAGCACAATTACTATGAGAAAGAGACCTTCGATCTTTACGCGTTTCCTGATGTTAAGAAGCTGTATGATTTTGTGTATGGCAAGAAGTTCAGATTCCCATCCTTCATGAGCGCATTCAAATTCTACAACAACTATGCGCTGAAGACAGATGATGGCTCCAAGTTTCTAGAGCGTTATGAGGACCGCATCGCGGTAGTATCGCTGTTCTTGGCAAAAGGCGATATGGAGAAGGCGATGAGCTACGCGGATGTTCTGATTACCCAAGAATATCAACCGGCTACGCCAACATTCCTGAATGCGGGCAAGAAACGCCGCGGCGAGCTTGTCAGCTGCTTCCTGCTTGAAGTGGACGATTCGATGAACTCGATTGGCTTTTCGATTAATTCCGCTCTTCAATTGAGCAAGATCGGCGGCGGAGTCAGCTTGAATCTGAGCAAGATTCGTGGAGCAGACGAGCAGATTAAAGGACTAGACGGCAAGGCGAGCGGCGTGCTCCCGGTGATGAAGCTGTTCGAGGATGCGTTCTCTTATGCTAATCAGCTAGGACAGCGCGATGGCAGCGGTGTCGTGTATTTGAACATTTTCCATGCGGACATTCAAGAATTCCTTGATACGAAGAAAATCAACAGTGATGAGAAGACTCGAATCAAGACCTTGTCGCTTGGTGTTGTTGCGCCTAACAAATTCTTTGACCTCGTAGAAGAAGATAAGGATATGTACTTGTTCTATCCACTTACGGTGTATAAGGAATACGGCAAGCATTTGGATGATATGGACATTACGGCTATGTATGATGAGCTCGTGAACAACCCGCGTGTACGCAAGAAGAAGATTGTAGCCAGAGACCTAATTATGAAAATTGCACAGACTCAGATGGAGTCTGGTTACCCATATATTATGTTCGTGGATAATACGAATGACTATCATGCGCTTAAGGAATTGGGACGCGTCAAGTTCTCCAATCTATGCAGCGAGATTGCGCAGCTAAGTGAGGTCTCCATCATCAACGATTATGATGAAGAGGACATCATCAACCGCGATATCTCCTGTAACCTCGGCTCGCTTAACATTGTCAACGTGATGGAGAACAAGCGTATGAGAGAGACGGTGCATCTGGCGATGGATGCCTTGACTGAAGTCAGCGACCGCTCCAATGTTCGCATCGTGCCATCGGTTGCAAAGGCCAATCGTGAGCTCCATTCCGTAGGCTTAGGTGCGATGAACCTGCATGGCTACTTGGCTAAAAACAAGATTGCCTATGAATCCAAGGAAGCAAGAGATTTCGTACGTGCCTTCTTCATGATGCTGAACTATTATTCCATCGAGCGTTCGATGCTGATCGCGAAGGAGCGTGAGGAGACATTCCTCGGCTTTGAGCATAGCGAATACGCGAATGGCAATTACTTCGAACGTTATCTGACGAAGGACTATTCTCCTGTAACGGATAAGGTGAAGGAGCTGTTTGAAGGCCTGCCGATTCCAACAAAAGAGGATTGGAAGTGTCTGAAGGAGCAGGTGGCTGAGCACGGCTTGTACAATGCTTACCGTCTCGCGATTGCACCAACGGGGTCAATCTCTTACTTGCAGTCCTCGACGGCTTCGATTGCACCGATTACGCAAAGGATCGAAGAGCGCGAATACGGCGATTCCAAGACCATCTATCCAATGCCGTTCTTGAGCGATGAGAACTATTTCTATTATAAAGAAGCTTATGATATGGATATGTTCAACCTGATCGACCTCGTGGCGGATGTGCAGGAGCATATTGACCAAGCGATCTCGACGATCCTGTACGTGAAGGATGACCTGACGACGCGTGATCTGGCGAAGTATTATATCTATGCACAGAAGAAGGGGCTTAAGACGCTCTATTATACAAGAACGAGAAAGAAGACAATCGATGAATGCGTAAGCTGTGTCGTATAAGGGGGACGTTAAGCGATGAGTAGATTTGAAGCTGTAAACTGGAATGCACCGGAAACCGATTATACCGAGCTCTTGTGGACACAGAATACGTCGCAGTTCTGGTTGGATACTGAGATTCCAATCTCGAAGGACTTGAAGTCTTGGGCTAAGATGAGCAGCAAGGAGCAGCTCGCCTACATGCGTGTCTTGGGCGGATTGACACTGCTTGATACGGAGCAGGGCAATGTCGGAATGCCGATGATCGCGCAATTTGTACAGGACAAACAGAAGAAGGCGATTCTGATCTTCCAAGCCGCCATGGAAGAAATCCATGCGAAGAGCTACAGTACGATTTTTACGACGGTAGCCAGCTTGGATATGATCAATGATACGTTCGAATGGGTGAAGGAAAACAAGCACCTGCAATATAAAACTTCGGTCATCGACAGCTTGTACCGCAATATTAAGCCAGGTGATGGACTGAGCTTGTACAAAGCGATGGTGGCATCTGTATTTCTTGAGAGCTTTTTGTTCTATTCAGGATTCTTTTATCCGCTGTTCTTGGCAGGCCAAGGCAAAATGGTCGCAAGCGGTGAGATCATCAAGCTCATTATTCGAGATGAGAGCGTGCATGGCGTGTTCGTGGGCTTGCTAGCGCAAGAAGTCTTTGCCGCGTTGACAGAGGAAGAGAAGCAGGTGGCAGCGGCATTCGTGCCTGAGCTTATGAACGATCTATATCGCAATGAGCTGGAGTACACGGAGATGCTGTATGATGATATTGATCTGACGCATGAAGTGAAAAAATATATTCGTTATAATGCCAATAAAGCATTGATGAACCTTGGGCTTGAGCCGGTATTTGAGGAAGAGGATGTTAACCCTGTTGTGCTGAACGGAATACGTACGGAAACCAGCACACATGATTTCTTCTCAACGAAGGGCAATGGCTACCAGAAGGGCAAGGTCGAGCCATTGCATGATAAAGACTTCTCGCTTCTCAATGATCGCGTGAATCAATCGAATATTTTTTAATGTATTTAGGATGTGTATGTAAGACTATTGAGAATTTTCTCGATAGTCTTTTTTTCTGTATATATAACCTCCCTATACTTCATATCAGCGGGCTTGGTTGCATGGATTGAGCATGTAATCATTAGATAAGCGGGGATACGAAGCTGCTGAAGCGACCGGATGTAAAGGAGCTTACAATCCCTTCTTATTACAGATGCGCATGTATAGGTCACTAGATGAAGTTGCATATTACATACAGGTGATATCCATGTGGAATATAATTGCTTCCCATCTACCGAGTTGGGAAGTTCTCTTTCAAGCACTAATCGTTGTAGCCGTACCTTACCTCTTGTCGAGAATGATGTCTAAAACGCAGTACGCGGATCATCCGCCATCCAAGGAAGAGAGTATGGAGGTCACTTCACAGCGTGACTTTACCGGAAAGCTTAATCATGACTTGGAGCAGGTGAAAAATGAATTTGGACAACAAGCGGATATCAATATCCGATCGTTCTGTCTTGGCCATTCAACACAGCAAGCGGCCCTCCTCTTCGTAAATGGCATTTCTGATCGTGAGTTGATTGATCAGCATATATTGAAGTCGCTTATGTGTGATCTTGCCTATGGTGATAACCATCAAGCGGAGAATGTCACTTATCCTATTACAAAGCAGTATCTAAAAGACCATGTGTTGGCGGTAGGTGTCATTAAAGAAGTCGATCGGGTGGCGGATGTAAAAACCGAGCTGCTAAGAGGTCATGCTGCCCTCATGTTGGACAATAGCACTTCAAAGGTCATTATTCTTGGGACACGAAAAGAGATTACAAGAAGCGCTGGCGAACCCTCTTCTGAGATTCTCGTAAGAGGTCCACGCATGGGCTTTAACGAAAGCATCTGTGATAATACGACTCTGCTGCGGCAGCACGGGGAGAAAGCAGATCTGACTATCGTACAAATTCGTGTAGGGGAGCGGGTGGAGAAAGAGCTGGCCATCGCATATATCAAGGATGTTGCTGATGAAGACCTCGTGCAAGAAGTCCGTAATCGCATTGAGAATATTACTCTCGATGATATTCAAGATACAGGCTATATTGAGCAGCTTATTGAAGACAACTTCTTGTCGCCGTTTCCGCAAATTCAGAGCACGGAAAGGCTTGATCGTGTAGTTAGCGCGTTGATGGAAGGCAGAGTAGCAATCTTGCTTGATGGAACGCCGTTCGTCTTAACGGTGCCTACGACCTTCAACATGCTGCTGCAATCACCTGAGGACTATTATGAGCGCTGGATTCCAGGTACTCTAGTTCGTATCCTAAGATACTTTGCTGCCTTTGTATCCACGTTTGGACCATCATTGTACATATCGTTTATTTCTTTTCATCAGGGGCTTATTCCCACGAAGCTTGCACTTTCTATAGCGGATACTCGAAGTGGTGTCCCTTTTCCATCCTTAATTGAAGTTCTCATTATGGAGGTAGCTTTAGAAATTCTTCGTGAGGCAGGACTTCGTCTTCCTAAGCCCATTGGGCAGACCATAGGGATTGTAGGCGGTCTTGTTATTGGTGAAGCAGCAGTACAAGCTGGCATTGTAAGTCCGTTGATGGTTATCGTGGTGGCAGTTACTGCGATTTCTTCCTTTGCGATTCCCCAATATAATGCCGGCATTGCACTAAGGATTCTTCGATTTATTGCTATGTTTTTTGCAGCTATATTTGGCTTGTATGGAGTGGTCCTATTTTTCTTACTCCTCTGCAGTCATATGGCGAAATTGAATAGCTTCGGGGTTCCTTATATTAGTCCAGCCGTTCCGTATCGTTTACAGGATTGGAAGGACTTCATAGTACGGGCACCGCTTAAGTTGATGAAGCGAAGACCGAAGATGATGAAAACCAACAATCCGATACGCAAGGAGTGAGAGGGTGAAGTTCAATAATCAGGAGAGCCTAACGACTCAACAAACAGTCATGATCATAACCAATTTCATCCTTGGCATCGGCATTCTCACATTGCCTAGAGCAGCTGCCGAAAAAGTAAAAACCCCAGATATTTGGCTTTCCATCATTATAGGCGGATTAATTGCCATGCTGGCTGGGGTTGTTATTGTGAAATTAAGCCAACAGTTTCCTAAAAAAACGTTTTATGAATACAGTCAAGATATTTTAGGTAAGTGGCTCGGATGCTTGCTCAACCTGATTGTCGTCGGATACTTCGTGGCGATGTCTAGCGTCATGCTGCGCGCAATGGCAGAGGTCAATATACTTTTCTTGTTGGAAGGCACCCCGCGATGGGCCATGATCATCGCATTTATGTGGGTAGGCTTCTATCTTGTGATTGGAGGATTATCAGCGATAACACGGCTTTTTCAATTGATTTTCCCCATTACCGTTATCATTTTTTTTATGATAGCGGGTATGAGTTTAAAGGTTTTTGATATTAACCATTTGCGACCCGTGTTGGGACTTGGCTTAGGTCCTGTTCTAAAGGGAGTACAATCCACAGCTCTTTCCTTTGGAGGCTTTGAAATTATGCTTTTTTTGGTGGCCTTTATGAGAGATCCGAAGAAAGCCAACAAAGCAGTGTTATTTGGAATTGGTATTCCAGTGATTATTTATGTAACAACAGCGCTTATGGTTATTGGAGCATTGAGTGTTGATGGCGTAATCAGTCTTACGTGGCCAACGATTACCTTGATCAAGAGCATTGAATTTCCGGGTATATTTTTCGAACGATATGAGTCTCTATTGCTTGTGATATGGATGATGGAGATTTTTACGACCTTTGTCATTACGCACTATACGGCAGCCATGGGTTTTGCACAAAGCTTTAAGAAAGAATTACGACCATTTTTGTATTTTCTTATGCCGGTCATTTATATCGTTGCCTTGCTCCCGGTTGATATCAATGAATTGTTTGCATTAAGCAATGGCGTTGGAAATGCAGGGTTAGTCCTATTTGTTTTCCTTCCAATCGTACTGCTTGGCATTGCAAAGTTAAGGGGAGGGAGGACATGAGTTGGGATAAAGTAAAGAAACGAGCTCCAAAGTTTTTGATTATGCTTGCTGTATTGGTGGTGATTACGGGATGCTGGAGCCGGAGGGAAATAGAGGATTTGGGAATGACCATTGGTGCTGCTGTCGATATAGGAGAAGAGACCAAGATAGAAGAAGCCTTCGAAGAACAAGGCGGCGATTACGAGAAACGTAATGTCCTGACATTAACGTATCAAGTCGTGCTTCCCGGCCAAAGTGGTGGGCTGGCGGTAACTGGTGGAGGGCGGAAAAATTATAAAAACATTTCGGTTACAGGGGATTCATTCTACGAGGTTACTCGTGAAATTCCATTGATGAGGGGTCGCCCTATTTTTGGACAGCACTACAAAGTCATTGTCATCAGCGATAAAGTTGCTCAACAGGTTAGTATGAAGCATCTTTTTGATTTTTTTATTCGAGAACAGGAATTTCGTCCAAGCTGTCTTGTGCTTATATGCAAAGGAGAAGCCAAGCAAGCGCTGGATCATAAGGATAAGAGCGACTTTCCTTCTACACGGCTTCTAGCCATGACGAATAATCAGTACAGAAGCAGCCGTATATTGCCCCCGGTATCTCTGTCCAAGCTGCTGCCTGAGATCAACTCGTCTTCTACTTTCCTGCTGCAAAATGTTATAACGGCGGACGGGGAAATCAAGTTTGCGGGAGCTGCTGTTATCTATGGCAAGACCGGTAAACTCATTGGATTCCTTAAGGAAGAAGAGCTTGAGGCTGTCAATTGGCTCTCCGGAAAAGTGGAAGGAGGGGTTGTCAAATCTTATGATGAGGACACTGGGCAGACTATAGTCTATGAGCTGACTTCACTTAAAACCAAAATTCGACCCCATTTGAATAAAGGGCGAATATCCTTCGATATTGAGATGGACTCTGAGGGACGCCTTGGTGAGAGATGGAATGAGGGCGATGATTTTGACAGCCATTCTATGAAGCAGATCGAAAAGAACACCATTAGACAAATGAGTAAGCGAATTGATGAGTTGCTCAATAAAGCACAGAAGGAGTATCGAGCAGATGTTATTGGGCTAAGCGAATATGTAAGAATTTATTATCCGCGAACATGGGAAAAAATAAAGTCGAACTGGGACGACGTATTTGCGGAAGCTGAGATACGATATCAGATAAAGGCGAAAGTAAAGGAATTCGGTACAACAAGTATAAAAGTTCAAGAATAGCGGCCATAATGTGTAGTTCTTAGAAAGGCTGCATCCATGCTGATACCCTAGGAACCTCTTCCTGAATGAGGTTCCTAGGGTGATCTTTTTTTGTGAGTTAAATAAGCAGAGCTTTAATGAATATGTTGCGTCTATGGAAGAGTCTCATGAAAAATAGGCTGTGGGGGTATTCAAAAAAGAGTTGACACAATATAGGGGTAGGGGGTATATTGAATTCAAGGCTTAAAGAACACGGTTCAGCATTACATGTGGAGCCGGTGGGCTAGATCTAGCTGCCAGATGCTCATGAGGCTGTCTTCTGTGTATGACAGAAGGCGGCTGATATAAGCATCTCATGGCAGAAGAATATCCTGCACCCTGTTATATAGGGTGTGGGGGTATAAGTGGTGAATGCACATCTTTTTACGGTCCTATTTTAATTCCATATAAAGGAGACGATAATCATGACAAATGTTGTGTTGAAAGTGAACGGAATGTCTTGTAATCACTGCGTGAATTCGATTGAGGGCGCTTTGAAGGAGATTGGAGTGGAAGGTAAAGTGGACCTCGGAGAAGGGACAGTTGCTGTCGCGTTCGATGAGAATCAATTAACGCTGGATGCGGTTAAGGAAGTAATCGAGGATCAGGGCTACGATGTAGCGTAATGTATGGACGAAGGGAAAGAGGTGACCACACATGGAAGCAAGCAAGGCAGCTGATAAACAAACGTCGCTGCAGATCACGGGCATGACCTGCGCGGCTTGTGCAAACCGAATTGAAAAAGGTCTGAATAAGCTCGAAGGGGTATCGGAGGCGAACGTGAACTTTGCTTTGGAGCGGGCGACGGTATCGTATGATCCAAGCAAGATTGACGTAGCGGTGATGGAGGAGCGCATTCACAAGCTCGGATATGACACGGTAAAGGAAGCCGTTGATCTTGAGCTGACCGGCATGACCTGCGCAGCTTGTGCCACAAGAATTGAGAAGGCATTGAATAAGCTGCCAGGCGTAAGCAAGGCGAATGTGAACTTTGCAATGGAGACCGCCCATGTAGAGTATAATCCTGCGGACATTAACATCGGGGAAATGCAGCAGCGTGTGGAGAAGTTAGGCTACAAAGCTGCGCCTAAGCAGGAGAAGGGAGATCCAACGGAGCATCGCCAGCAGGAGATCACGCGTCAGAAGCGCAAGCTGCTCGTATCCTCGATCCTGTCGCTGCCGCTGCTGTGGTCGATGGTCAGCCATTTCTCCTTTACTTCATGGATTTGGATCCCCGATCTCTTCATGAATCCGTGGTTCCAATTGATTCTGGCTACGCCGGTTCAATTCTATATCGGCAAGCCGTTCTACGTAGGGGCATATAAAGCGCTTCGCAACGGCAGCGCAAACATGGACGTACTCGTATCGCTCGGAACGTCAGCCGCTTACTTCTACAGCTTGTATCTGACGATTGATTGGTTCTTGCAAGGAGGCAGCGCGCATCACGGACCTGCCATGTATTACGAGACCAGTGCGGTGTTGATTACGCTGGTGCTTATGGGCAAGTTGTTCGAATCGCTAGCGAAGGGCCGAACGTCTGAGGCGATTAAGTCCTTGATGGGGCTGCAGGCCAAGACGGCGTTAGTCATTCGCAATGACGAGGAGCTAACGATTCCCGTTGATGAAGTGATTGTCGGAGATGTTGTGCTTGTACGCCCCGGCGACAAAGTGCCTGTTGACGGCGAAGTGCTGGAGGGCATCTCTTCCGTGGATGAATCGATGCTGACAGGCGAGAGCATACCGGTTGAGAAGAAAGCGGGAGACGCCGTTATTGGCGCGACGATCAACAAGAACGGGATGCTGCGGATTAGAGCAACGAAGGTTGGGAAGGAGACGGCGCTTGCCCAGATCATCAAGGTGGTGGAAGAGGCTCAGGGCTCAAAAGCGCCAATCCAACGCATTGCAGATGTAATCTCAGGTATTTTCGTACCGATCGTAGTGGGGATTGCGGTTGTTGCTTTTCTTGTATGGTACTTCCTTGTTGCGCCTGGAGACTTTGCTGAAGCCTTGGAAAAAGCGATTGCGATTCTTGTTATCGCATGTCCTTGTGCGCTTGGCCTAGCGACGCCGACTTCGATTATGGCGGGTTCCGGTCGTGCTGCTGAGTTCGGAATCCTGTTCAAAGGCGGAGAGCATCTCGAGCAGACGCACAAGATCGACACGATCATTTTAGATAAAACAGGTACGGTTACAAAAGGCAAGCCGGAGCTTACGGATGTGATGACAGAGAGTAATGAAGCGGATTTCCTTAGACTGGTTGGCGCGGCGGAGAAGAACTCGGAGCATCCGCTCGCGGAAGCGATTGTGGAAGGCATTAAGGCGAAGCAGATTGACCTTCCATCCACAGCATCCTTTGAAGCGATACCAGGATACGGCATTCAAGCTGTCGTGGAGGGCCGTGAGCTGCTCATTGGCACACGACGCCTGATGGAGAAGTACGAGGTTGACGCGAAGCGTGCTTATGATGCGATGTCTACGCTCGAAGAATCCGGCAAGACAGCGATGCTGGTCGCAATTGATAAGCAATATGCAGGCTTGGTTGCGGTAGCAGATACAATTAAAGAAAGCTCTAAGGACGCAGTCAGCCGTCTGAAGGGCATGGGCATTCAGGTCATCATGATTACGGGAGACAATGAGCGTACTGCGAAGGCGATTGCAGCTCAGGTCGGAATTGACCATGTGCGTGCCGAGGTTCTGCCTGAAGGCAAGGCAGAAGAAGTGAAGAAGCTGCAGGCCGAAGGCCAAAAGGTCGCGATGGTCGGAGACGGCATCAATGACGCGCCTGCGCTTGCAACCGCGGATATCGGAATGGCGATCGGCACAGGGACGGACGTTGCGATGGAAGCGGCGGATGTTACGCTGATGCGCGGCGACCTGTCCAGCATTCCAGATGCGATCTATATGAGTCGCAAGACAATGCAGAATATTAAGCAGAATCTGTTCTGGGCCCTTGGCTACAATACGCTTGGTATTCCGATCGCAGCCATTGGATTGTTGGCACCGTGGGTAGCCGGTGCAGCGATGGCATTAAGCTCGGTATCAGTAGTCCTTAATGCGCTTCGTCTACAGCGGGTGAAGATTCGCCATTGATGCTGGTTCGACAACGGTTGGGGGGAGAAGAATCATGGGAGAAAAGACGGTCATTGCAGTAAGTTCCCCGATTCAAGTTGGGGGCAGCCTGTTTACGCCAGAGCAGCTGGAGCGGATAGGGACGATTGTCGGCTCCAGCTCCAAGATTGAGATGACACCGTTCCGACAGCTGTATGTTGAGGTTGCAGCTGAGGATCGGGATATGATTGCGGAAGAACTCATGCGAGCAGGCCTTGAGGTGCATCCGGCTGGGTTTGTCACCAAAAGCTTGATCGCATGCAACTTCTGCAAGGGGGCAGAGGATGCGGGACTTGCTGCGGCTGTTCGCTTGAATGAAGCAATAGCCGGTATCGAGACGCCGACGCCAATGAAGATCGGTTATGCAGGCTGCGCGCTTGGAACAAGCGAGCCGCTGCTTAAGGATATCGCCATCGTCAAAATGAGAGACCGCTTCGATCTGTATGTCGGCGGAGAGCCCAAGGGACTGAAGACTTCATTTGCAGAGCTGCTCGCAGCAGGATTAGTGGAGGAACAGCTTGTGCCCGCAGTACTCGCGATCATTCATTTTTACAAGGCAAATGCAAAAGGGAAAGAGAAGTTTAAGAAATTTATTCTTCGCATTTCCCTTGAAGAGTTGAAGAAAGCTGCGATTGAAGAGAATCTGGATGTAAAGGGAATTGCCCAGAGTTAATGGAAGCGCAGCGCTGGAAATAAACGCAAATGTGCGATAGGAGTGTTATCCCATGACTAAGCCATTAAAGATTTACTCGATCCCAACGTGCAGCGACTGCAATTATGCCAAGCGTTATTTCAAGGAAAATGATATCTCTTACACCGATTATAACTGCGAGGAAAATGTGCAGTATGCGAAGGAAGTACTGGAATTGACCGGAAAGCAAATCGTGCCGACCATCGTCATTGGTGATAACGTGTTTATTGGCTTTGCGGAGAATTTGAAGGCGATTAGTGAATTGGTGAGATGATGGCATGAATAGATAAGGCCCTCTGAGAATCGGGACTGCCCCCTGTTTGTGAGACAGAGATCAGTCCCTTACGGCTTTCAGGGGCTTTTTTTGTTGGCCTCCTCCATAAGAGCGACATCCAGCGGAACATATCATATATGGAGTGCCGATTAGAAGTTAGATGGGAGATGATTATGTGCCTTGTTCTCTCGTCGACAGACCACCACGATGCTGGGATGGTCTTCGCCAATTGAATCTTTATTCCAGCTTCCATACCATGCCTCAAGGTGTAAGCCGGCTTGTGCCAGCAAGAGCTTCAGCTCCTGCGGATATGTAAATCGAAGATGAATGCGAGCTTCATCCGTAGAATGCTCTCCATCGCGAAGCTCTGTCATGCGATAGGTCGTATTATGCTGAATTTGGGTGACGGGATCGTATTGACTGTCGTAGTAGACATTGCAGGTCTGATCAAGCAGATCCTTGTACGTGTAGGCCAAGTCCTCGCGCGAGGATTGAGCCAGCTCGTTTCTTGAAGGAAAACGAAGATCGAAGATCAGCAGTCCGTCAGGCGCAAGGTTCTGGCGAATTCGAGTCAGCAGCTGCAGCTGTTCCTCCTGAGTCAAAAAGTGCTGGAAGCTGTTGCCGACCATCACAAAGGCATCTGCCTGTTGCTCGAGTTCTAGCTGCAGGGCATCTGTCTGTCTCCACTCGATATCCAGATTCCGAGCCGCAGATTTGCCCTTGGCCGCCTCAAGCATCCCTTCTTGAAGATCAATCCCCAGCATGCGGTAGCCAGCTTCCGCTAATGGCAGGGTCAAGCGTCCCGTTCCGCAGGCGAGGTCAACGATTGTTCTTGCCTCCTTGGGCAGATGCTGCAGGATAAGCGCCAGCTCATGATGCCCTTGATTTTCTTGATCATAACGATTCGGATCGGTGTATTCCTCCATATTATCAAACATAGGAAGCCCTCCATGCAGTTGTAAATGATGATGAGTCTGTCATATCACATATATCCTTGTATTTTATTGGAGAGTAGATTGGGCGTCTAGGTATTATTTGATTATGATTAATATTCACCAGCTTGACGGAAGGGTGAACATGAAAAAAGACCTCACCTTAAGCGGTGAAGTCTTATCTACAGTGCTGCATTTGTATCGAAGCACCTTAGGATAGGTATCCGATCAGACGTAATTACCTTACAAATTTCACTTTCTCGGCAACGGGCTTGTATTCCTTATCCTTCGGCTCAGCTGTTTTCTTGCCAAAAGGCATCTGTGCGATGAGCTTCCAGGATGCAGGAATATCCCACTGCTGCTTCACTTCATCGTCGATCAATGGATTGTAATGCTGGAGGTTGGCCCCAAGTCCTTCCGCCTCCAATGCTGTCCAGATCACGAGCTGCAGCATGCCTGATGACTGCTGGGACCAAGTCGGGAAGTTATCTTTGTAAGTCGGGAATTGCTCTTGCAGGGATGCTACGACAGCCATGTCCTCGAAAAAGAGCACCGTTGCATATCCGCTCTTAAATCCGTCCATGCGCTGCTGTGTGGGCTCGAAGCTGTCCGCAGGGACAATGCTGCGAAGCGTCTCAGTCGTGATTGTCCACAGCTTGTCGTGGTGCTCACCGAACAGCACAACCACTCTTGCCGTTTGGGAATTGAAGGCTGATGGGGTATGCTGAACCGCTTCTTCAATGATGCTTTGAATCTTGTCATCGGGGACAACCGATTCCTTGCTCAGACCATAGATGGACCGGCGGCCTTTTAATACGTGCAGGAATGCTTGAGACGATAATTCATTTGTCATGGAATGTACCTCCAGAAATAGCAAAGATATTGTTAGTGTGTCTCAATTTCACTACAGCATACATGAGTAGATCCAATTGTTAGGTTTTGTTTATGTCATATTATACATATATACTTACAAAAAACAAACCCTTGAACAACTTATTTGTCGTTCAAGGGTTTTCTCAGGCCTGTTCATTTGTAGTGGAGCGGTCAAGTGAGATCAAGGAGCATAAGATGCTGCTGATCCGAGCTACGTAGCGAATGATGCATGCTTATGGCGCACGCCAATCCATATTTCACTATATACCTGCTGCAAGTTGGACATGTCTCCTGTAAATGAAATCTCAGGTACATCGATCAGCTCGTAGCGGGACGAAGGAAGCCACTCGGAAGCAATCTTGGCCCATGTATCCTGCATGGTCTTCGGGAAAGGGCCTTCGGAGCTGAAGACCGCCCATGTGCAGGCTGGCACTTCAACGACCTCGAAGCCGTCGAAGTCCGTGTCAAGCGTCGTCATGGAGCCGATCAAGTGATCGAGTTCTCCCTTCTCCTCATGCCGGCCTTCTTCGAAATGGTAAGAGGCATTCACAACGGTGCTTACCTCTGTGTTCCGATAGCTTTGCAGCTTCATTCTTTGCTCGGCTGTAATCGACTGCATCAGCTTAACAATCTCCGGATTCTCACCCTCAAACATGATAGGTACCCTTTTTTTCACGCCTACAAGCTTAAATGCTTCTTTATGTTCGATGCGATAGTTCATATCCACGCCTCCTTTGACGGTAAGTTGGAAGGTCATACGTGGAAACAGCTTTAGCTGAGACGAGCTCTTCACCTCAGATGGGTTCATGCCGCACCATTCCTTGAAGGCTCTAGTGAATCCATCCGCGGAATGGTACCCATACTTAATCGCAACATCGATGACTCTGACAGATTCATGCTGCAGTTCTAAGCTGGCCTCGGACAGCCTGCGATTGCGGACATAGGTATTCAGCGACATCCCGGATAAATAGGAGAATAATCTGCGAAAATGGTACGTCGAAGTGCCGGCCAGCAGTGCTATCTTGTCGTCATCCAGTTCCTCATCAAGATGGGCTTCAATATAAGCCAGCGCCTGATTCATGTCTCTAAGCATATCCAATGTATATCCCTCCTTACAGCATTCATTGTAGCGGGGTCGGAAGTCGGAGATCCGACTTATTAGGTATGAGAATGGTCGATTATGAGGGTAGAAGGATAAGTGGTATCCTTATCAATATGATGTTGATTATACGTATTAACCTCTCATGAATAAACCAGATCAGCTACAAATATAGAAGTTCGGAAAGGAGCCATCCCATGAATCTTGACACCTACCTAAGAAGAATTGAATTGGACAAGGGCCGCATTCCTTCCTTTGATCAATATCCCTTTACTCTTAAAGTCATTCAGCATCTTCAGTCATTGGAGCTTCATCCCAAAGTAACTTATATTATAGGCGAAAATGGGATGGGCAAGTCCACCCTGATGGAGGCGATTGCGGTCGCGTTGGGTTTTAATCCAGAAGGGGGAACGCGGAACTTTACGTTTTCGACCGCTGCAACCCATTCCCGCCTTCATGAATATATGAAGCTCGTGAGGGGCGTAAGCAAGCCAAAGGATGGCTTCTTTTTTCGAGCAGAGAGCTACTACAATCTAGCCACCAATATCGATGAGATGGATCGGGAGTGGTCTTTTGGTCCGCCAATTAAGGATTCGTACGGCGGCAAGTCACTGCATGAGCAGTCGCATGGCGAATCGTTCTTCGCCACCTTCGTCCATCGCTTTGGAGGCCAGGGATTATATGTGCTGGACGGAAGGGAGGCAGCACTGTCTCCCTTCCGTCAATTGGCGATGTTATCTCGCATGCATGAGCTCGTGCAGCAGCAATCCCAGTTTATTATCGCGACGCATTCTCCGATCTTAATGGCTTATCCGGATTCTATAATCTATGAGCTTACTTCAGATGGAATAGCAGTCAACGTGCTGGAAGAAACGGACCATTTTCTCATTATGAAGGAATTCGTGAATAACAAAGAGCGAATGCTCACTGAGTTATTCAGGCCGTAAAGCGTGAAGGGACATCAATGAAATTCAAGTGTTGAAGGAGGAATAGGTATGAAAGGGCTGCGCAGCGGTGATCTGAGCATTCGGCCGCTAACAGAAGCAGATGCTAGCTTACTGGTCAAATGGCTGAGTGATCCACAAGTGCTTGCTTATTATGAAGGGCGGGACCGTCCACATGATCTGGCCCTTGTGCAGGAGCATTTTTATGTGGAAGCAGAAGGGGAGCATCGGTGCATCATCGAGTATCAGGAGGAACCGATTGGGTATATCCAGTATTATGCCATTGAGGAAGAACGCGAGGAATACGGCTATGAGGATCTCACAAGCCGCATGTATGGCATGGACCAGTTCATCGGCGAGACAGACTATTGGAATAAGGGGATTGGCACGAAGCTAATCCAAGCGATGGTGGACTACCTGCATGCTGAAGAGCAGGCTGATATCCTTATCATGGACCCTCAAAGCTGGAATGAGCGGGCGCTCAGAGTCTATGAGAAGTGCGGATTTGTGAAAAAGAAGCTATTGAAGCAGCATGAATGGCACGAAGGAGAGAAAAGAGATTGTTGGCTGATCGAGCATCGAAGATAATTATTACATGACAGCACGATGGGGCGAAGATATCCTCGTCACTATCTTCATATAAGAATATGAAAAAAAGCAGTCTGGAGGTGGAGGGATTCATGCCATGTCCATGCCTGCTTTTAGCTTTTTAACAGGGAAATCTTCAAGTATCCATCGCCAAGTTCCGGCATCAGGAGCTGTCAGTATCGATAGAGCAGATATAAGACATATAAGACAACGATCAGCTTTCACCAGCATACGTTATCCTACAATTCTCCATTCCTACAAAACGGAGTAGTAGGCTGTTGCATAATGGATCAGCTCCTTTTCTGTTGCTGCCGCCCCTTTGAGCTTGTGAAGAAAGGGGGAGTTTGATCGGCTATCGGAATATAGCGTTTCCGGCCGCATGATGAACGATTCTGTATTAGGCACGAAGCTGGAAGCGCGATTGGTAAGAGCAGCACGCGGCTTGATATGAGCATTCATGTCCAGTGCTTTTTGTCCAACATGCACGCTGCGTTGGCTGAGCTGCCGATAGGAGATAAACTTATGTATGATCGCCCTATACAGGCGTGCCTGAATACGATTCTCCATCAAATTCATAAGCACTGTATGCACAAGCTTTCGCTGCTCCGTGCTCCAACGATGGCCCCTCTGCTCGAATATCTCCCATGCCTCGCTCAAAGTGCATGCACGAAATGCGCGCAAGAAGCTGCCCCAGCGAATAACATCTTCTCGCTTCGTTCCGCTGGACAACAGGCAATGTCCAATCCCTTGATAGATGCCGCACGTCATCCGCAGAATCCCATATCGCTTATACTGAAGCCTACCCGATGCTTCATCGATGCCGTCTGGCTCATCCCATGCATACAGCTCAATGCGTGATAACCGTTTTGTCTGCAATGGCTTCTCCTCCTATCCCAGCACTGCTTGAGAATCATCCTTCGTGTACTTAGCCCCATTAATAGGTTTGGTACATGCAAGATTCGAACGAACAGGTAATGATTGCTGTTTCCAAGATTACTAAACATCATAAAAGACTTTGTGTGCTGCTGTAAAAGCCATGAATCGGGTGACATTTTCAAATACGGGGAAGTTTGTGCCAATAAAGTTCAAATGTTCTGTTAAACAGAATTATATCTAATGTTTTCTCATGATTACTCCCGTTTTAGATGAATTTTACATTCGTTTTGTCGATGTTGGCAAGCTTATGGGAAGGGCATTGCTTCATTGCACAACGATTTTCTGTCATTTTCAATAAAATGAAAACCTTTATGAAAAAACGAGATTTTTGCAGATAAAGCGTTAATTGATTGTAAAATTCACGAATTAGCTGTAAAAGCGGCTTAATTCACGCTTAAAAATCAATTATCCTGCTTTGCAAGTCCTGAACGAAGAGAGTATGATTCATCTCATGAATTGAAACTCACAGGCAGTACGCTGAATGCTCCATCGGGAGCGCGGGGGAACCATATTCGTGAATCTCTTTCTTCGGGGTGAGAGCCGAAGGACTGGGACACTTGGGGTGAATCGGTAGAGAAGGACCATGGCCTTCTCCATACTGTAGGGCGACTCTCACTGCCCGAATCCGACAGCTAACCTCGCAAGCGTTGTGGAGAGAGGAGAATCAAAACGAGAGCGAAGGAAGCTAGTTACGTCGCGATAATGCGACGCAGACTCGTGTGTAACGTACACCGTACATGTAACAAGTAATGTTTGATGAGAACATATTGTATCCACATTTGTGGATCCTTTTGAATCGCTGAGTCCCTAGACATAGGGAGCGGGGGAACCAACCGTGGCCGGCTCGTTGATAGACGAGAGATGCGTCCACATGGGGTGAGTCTCGAGCAATCGAGTAGGGCTACTCTTTGAGCCCGAATCCGACAGCTAACCTCGTAAGCGTACAGAGAGGCAACTTGCTAACCGCGCATATTAGACACGGTCTTGTTTGGCTGTGACTGAAGAAGCATGGAGAGGAGTTCCTCTAAGCCATGCTTCTTTTTTGTTGCCTTTTAACGGGCAGTTGGTGGGAGTTGTCTCATGATGGAGACAGATAACAGGAGGTTCGTCATGAATGATTTCATAATGATTGTACTGGTAGGCTTGCTTGCAGCACTTATGCTGGGGCTGACTACATGGGCATCACATGCCACAGAAGAAGGAAGGGATCTAAGATGATGTGGGTGCTTGCTGTGATCATCATCGCAATCTTCTTGTATCTGGGCTATGCCCTGATTAACCCGGAGAAATTCTAGAATGATTCATTAAGGAGCGATTCAAGTGACGACCATGGCTTGGATTTCAGTAGCATTACTTCTGTTGATCGCGTGTCTGCTGGCACGCCCGACAGGTCATTATATAGCCCACGCATTCAGCAATGAACGCACGGGGCTCGACCGCTGGTTCGGCCCCTTGGAGAATCTGATTTACCGATTGTGCGGCATTCGCCAAGAGAACCAAAGCTGGAAGCAATATGCGATGTCAGTGGTTCTAAGCAATACGTTAATGATCTTAATCGTATACACGATTTTCCGAATACAAGGCATGCTGCCGCTCAATCCGAGCGGAGTAGCATCTATGGAGCCGTCCTTAGCCTTTAATACTGCGATTAGCTTTATGACCAACACGAATCTGCAGCATTACAGCGGAGAGACAGGATTATCCTACCTTTCGCAAATGATCGGCATCGTATTTATGATGTTTGTTGCGCCGGCATCGCTCTTATCCGTTGCGATCGCGTTCATTCGCGGGCTGGCAGGCAAGCCGCTAGGCAATTTCTTTGTCGATCTTGTAAGAGGCATTACAAGAATACTCCTGCCAATTGCCTTTGTGGCAGCCCTAGTCTTTGTTGCGCTGGGTGTACCGCAAACACTGGAGCCTACCGCAGTGGTGAAGACGGTGGAAGGCGCAACGCAAGAGATTGCACGCGGACCGGTTGGCTCATTCTTAGCCATTAAGGAGCTCGGCAACAACGGGGGTGGATTCTTCGGCGTCAACTCAGCCCACCCATTTGAGAACCCGGGCGCCATCAGCAATATGCTGCAAATGCTGTTGATGCTGCTTCTTCCAACCTCGCTGCCATTTACGTATGGCATTATGGTGGGCAACAAGAAACAAGGCCGCGTACTCTTTGTGTCGATGGCCATGATGTTTCTCTTATTCTTAGGGATCTCGATAGCCAGTGAGCAAGCAGGCAATCCTGCGCTGCACGCGCTTGGCGTTAATCAGATGCAAGGCTCAATGGAAGGAAAAGAAGTGCGCTTTGGCCTTGCGCAGTCTGCTATGTATTCTGTAGTTACGACGGCATCTGAGACGGGTGCTGTAAACAATATGCATGATACGCTGACGCCGCTTGGAGGCTTGATCACGATTGCCAACATGATGCTGAACACTGTATTTGGCGGTGTTGGCGCTGGCTTCTTGAACGTGCTGATGTATGCCATGATTGCCGTGTTTTTATCAGGCCTTATGGTTGGGCGCACACCAGAGTTCTTGGGCAAGAAAATTGAAGGCAGGGAAATGAAGCTGATCGCGGTGACGATGCTCATTCACCCGTTCCTGATTCTAATTCCAACTGCAATTGCACTGTTCACCAATGCCGACACGATCTCGAATGCAGGATTCCACGGATTGACACAGGTGATGTATGAATACACCTCATCTGCTGCCAACAACGGATCAGGATTCGAAGGGCTTGGGGATGCGACAAGCTTTTGGAACCTAACAACGGGGATTGTCATGTACCTTGGCCGTTTCTGCTCGGTTATTACGATGCTCGCGGTTGCCGGCTCACTAGCAGCGAAGAAGCCTGTGCCGGAAACGAGCGGAACGTTCCGTACAGACAACGCCTTGTTTGCAGGAGTATTCCTGGTGGCCGTGTTAATTGTAGGTGCCTTGACCTTCTTCCCGGCGCTTGTGCTGGGACCTATTGCTGAGCAATTGACCTTATTGTCATAGATCGGAATTACATTGGAGGAGAAGCATATGAGCACGAACAAACGTGCATGGAATCGTGCAGTCGTTAATCAGGCCTTGAAAGAGGCAGTTATTAAATTAAATCCGAAGACGATGATACAAAATCCCATTATGTTTGTCGTTGAGGTCGGTTTCTTGGTTACCCTGTTCCTTGTCTTCATGCCAACTGCGTTTGGCAATACCGTTTCTTTCGGCTTCAATATTGCTGTTGCGCTTATTTTATTGTTTACGCTGCTGTTTGCAAACTTTGCTGAAGCCTTGGCAGAAGGCCGGGGCAAAGCGCAAGCCGATTCTTTGAAGAAGACGAAGCAGGAGATTACGGCTAATAGGCTGGTTGGTCTTGATGTTGTCAAAGTTCCTTCAACAGATCTTCGCAAGGGCGATATTGTGGTGGTATCGCAAGGGGAAATGATCCCTGGAGACGGCGAAGTGATCAAGGGGCTTGCCTCTGTAGATGAATCTGCAATTACGGGAGAATCGGCACCTGTGCTTAAGGAAGCGGGCGGTGACTTCAGCTCGGTAACAGGCGGTACGCGCGTCATCAGCGACCAGATTGAAGTGAGAATCACAAGTGATCCCGGCGAATCGTTTTTGGACCGCATGATTTCCTTGGTTGAAGGAGCGAAGCGCCAAAAGACGCCCAATGAGATCGCGCTGAACACCGTGCTTGTGAGCTTGACCCTCATCTTTTTGGTTGTCGTGGTGACCCTGCCATTTTTCGCAGATTATCTGAATATTCAATTGGAAGTGCCTGTGCTGATTGCCTTGCTGGTATGCTTGATCCCTACGACGATAGGCGGATTGCTGTCTGCGATCGGGATTGCAGGGATGGACCGGGTCACGCAATTCAACGTACTCGCCATGTCTGGGAAAGCTGTTGAAGCTTCTGGGGATATCAATACCATTATCTTGGATAAAACGGGTACGATTACTTACGGGAACCGGATGGCGAGCGATTTCATTGCGGTAGGCACACATACTTCGCAAGAGGTCGGATACTGGGCAGCGTTGAGCTCAGTGCAAGACGATACGCCAGAAGGCCGCTCGGTTCTTGAATTAATGAAGAAGCTGAATTACTCCTATGAGCCGGCGGTCATTCGAGATGGAACCTTTATGGAGTTTAAGGCGGAAACGAGAATGAGCGGCGTTGACCTGCAGGACGGGCGCAAGATTCGTAAAGGCGCAGTGGATGCTGTGAAGCAGTGGGTTCTATCCCAAGGCGGTGAAATCCCGGCTAACCTTGATCCTAACAGCGATGCTATTGCTTCAGCAGGAGGAACGCCGCTCGCGGTTGCAGTGGATCATACGATTTATGGCTTGATTTATTTGAAGGATACCGTGAAGCCGGGCATGCGCGAGCGCTTCGATCAGATGCGCAAGATGGGGATCAAGACCATTATGTGTACAGGGGATAATCCCCTTACGGCCGCAACGATTGCGAAGGAAGCGGGGGTCGATGACTTTATTGCGGAGAGCAAGCCAGAGGACAAGATTGCAGTCATCCGCCGCGAGCAGGCGGAAGGCAAGCTCGTTGCCATGACAGGCGATGGTACGAACGATGCGCCCGCACTTGCGCAGGCAGACGTGGGCATTGCGATGAACAGCGGCACGATTGCAGCGAAGGAAGCGGCTAATATGATTGATTTGGACTCTGACCCCTCGAAGATCATTGAAGTCGTCTCCATCGGCAAGCAGCTGCTCATGACCCGTGGGGCCTTAACGACCTTTAGCATCGCGAATGATATTGCCAAGTACTTTGCCATTATCCCCGCGATGTTCATGCTGGCCATTCCGGAGCTTGAAGCGCTCAATATTATGAAGCTGCACTCTCCGATGTCCGCGATATTATCGGCATTAATTTTTAATGCCGTTATTATTCCAATTCTGATCCCGCTTGCGATGAAAGGGGTCGCTTATAAGCCGATGAGCTCTTCGCAGCTTCTGCGGCGGAACCTGCTGGTTTACGGGCTTGGTGGCATCATTGTTCCTTTTGCCGGCATCAAATTAATTGATCTTTTCGTCCAATTCTGGGCCTAATACGAGGTGACATGCAATGAAGATCATAACGATAACTTTACGAGTGAGCATCGTGTTTATGCTGCTGTGCGGAGTGCTGTACAACTTGGCCGTAACAGGCGTCTCGCAAGCCGTCATGCCCTTTCAGGCGAACGGCAGCCTGATCAAGAATGAGCAGGGCGAGCTGGTAGGCTCCAAGCTCATTGGGCAAGCCTTCACAGATCCGGGATACTTTCATGGCCGGATCTCAAGCATTGAATACAACGGTGCAGGCTCTGGTTCCCCGAACTATGCGCCATCCAACCCTGATATGCTGTCACGGGTAAAAGAATCCATGGAGCAATGGAAGGCGGAGAATCCACAGGTACCTGTTGAAGAGGTGCCGATGGATCTGCTGGCAAACTCGGGCTCAGGGCTTGATCCTCATATCAGCCCTGAAAGCGCACGTGTGCAGATTCCTCGCATTGAGAAGGAGACGGGGATTGCAGCTAGTGAGCTGTCGCACATGATTGAACGCCACACCGAAGGCCGAGAGTTCGGGGTCTTAGGCGAGCCAAGAGTAAATGTGCTGGAGCTGAATCTAGAGCTGCAACAGGCGAGAGCACAATCGTAACTGGCAGTAGTAAAAATGGAAGGATTGACCCTTATGAATGCTTGTGCACTCACTAGGGTCTTTCCCCATTTTGGTGAAGAAAAGGAGGGCGTGTGATGGACCCGTTCAAGCGCAAAACCCCCGAGGAGATTCTAAGCTCCATTCACAAGCTTCAGCAGGGGAGGCTGAAGATCTATATTGGAGCGGTCAGCGGCTCGGGGAAGACCTATCATATGCTTCGCGAGGGGCAGGCTTTGCAGGAGCAGGGCATTGATGTGGTGATTTGCGCGGTCTCTACGAAGCAGCGGCCGGAGACGATGGAGCAGCTGGCAGGACTTGAACGTGTACCGAGCCTTCATTGGCATCGCCATGGGGTGGAGCAGAAGGATTTGAACCTTGAAGCGCTGCTCTTACGCAATCCAGAGGTGGTGCTTGTCGATGGCCTTGCTCATCGGAATCGCCCCCGTGCGGAGCATAAGACAAGGCTCGAAGATATCAAGCTGCTCCTTGCTCGTGGAATCAGTGTGATCACAACGGTAAACGTCTATGAGCTGGAAGGGGTAACAGAAGCAGCCAAGAAGCTTGCGGGCATCTCTGTAAAAGAAACGGTTCCAGATGATACTCTAGCGCTGGCCGATGAAGTTCAATTGGTCGACGTGACCCCGGAAACGCTGCTGCAGCGCCTATCCGATGGTCATCTTCGCAATCACACAGAGCTGCATCACTTTAAGCACGGCAATCTCAGCATCCTGCGCGAGCTTGCGCTTCGGCTTGTTGCAGAAGGAGTCAATGAATCCTTGGAGAAGTACCGGGAGGAGTTGGGACTCATTGGCCCCTCCGGGGCAGCAGAACGCATCCTTGTATCCACACAATATCACTGGAATGGTTCTATTTATGTACGACGAGGCCAGCAGGTGGCAAGACGCCTGAATGGCGACCTTATGGTCGTGGTGTTCACGAAGGCGCATAAGAAGCTGACGAAGGAGCAGCAGGTGTTCAAGCAATCAATGAAGAAGCTTGTGTCCAAGGTGGGCGGGACTTTAGAGGAGCTGTCCATCGTTTCGCGAAGGGAGCTGTCCTGGAGATTGGTTCATTATGCGCTGTCCCACAACGTTACTCGCATCGTGCTGGGGCATTCCAAGCAGACACGGTGGCAGGAGCTGTGGCAGGGATCGCTAGTGTACGAGATTCTAAGGAAAATGAAAAATATCGATGTTTTTATTATGGCGGACCGAGCGGCTCAAGAAGGAGAGCGCATCCTTCCTGCACGTGTCGCTGGCAAGGAAACGCCGCTGCAAGAAGCAAAGGGCAAGGCTTACCATCGGCTAAGCTCCCATGAGGTTGATGAGAAGATTGGGAGAATCAAGCGCGGCACCTTTAAAGTGTACATTGGGGCGGCACCAGGCGTTGGCAAGACGTACACGATGCTGAGAGAAGGCAATATGCTGCTGAAGAAGGGGGTGCGGGTGGAGATTGGCCTGCTTGAGACCCATGGCAGAAAAGAGACCGCGAAGCAGGTTGGGAATCTGCCGATCATCCCTAAACAGCAGATTCGCTATCAAGCGCGGGTTCTAGAGGAGATGGATACGGAAGCGATTATCGCTTCTAATCCGGATGTTGTGCTTGTTGACGAACTGGCCCATACCAATATGCCGGGGTCAAAGCATAAAAAACGGTACGAAGACGTAATCGAGCTGCTGGATGCGGGCATCTCGATTATTGCGACTGTAAATGTACAGCATCTAGAGAGCTTGAATGATGCAGTGGAGCAGATGACCGGCGTACGGGTTAGAGAGACGATTCCCGACTTTATTCTTCGGCTTGCCGACGAAGTGGAATTGATCGATGTTACGCCAGAAGCGCTTCGCCAACGGATGCGCGAGGGCCAAATATATGCGATGGAGAAGGTGAATCAGGCGCTGAATCATTTTTTTACCTCGGGCAATCTTATTGCACTGCGAGAACTTGCCTTGCGCGAGCTCGCGGATGATGTGGATGAACGGCTTGAAGCTTGGGAACAGCGCTCATCCCTTCGAGGACCTTGGCGGAGGAAGGAAGTGATCTTTGTCTGTGTGGATACGAGCGAGCAGGCGGAGCGATTGATTCGACGTGGCTTCCGTATTGCTCATCGCTTGAAGGCAGAATGGATCGTGCTGCATGTGCTAGATTCTTCTTCGCATCATGCAGCTATGGCTTCGGAGTATCGGAAGAAGCTTGAGGCGCTTGAGAGCCTGACGGTTAGGCTTGGAGGCCGCTTCGAACAAGTCTCCCTTGAGCCTAATCGGCATGTTGCCGAGAAGCTGATCTTGATGGCCAAGGAGGCCGAGGCGACACAGCTCGTAATCGGGCAGTCCAAGTGCTCGATCTGGGAGCGGCTTCGACGCGGCTCAATCATGAAGACGATACTCCGGGAAGCGAGACATATGGATGTGCTTGTCGTATCCCGCTATGATCCTCATGTGAAGCTGGAGCCGAGCTCCTAAACCTATTGCATGATGCTGGGCAGCTTAGAATTTGATAATGAGAAGCCTATACGGCACAATAGTATGCGACATCAGCAGCCAGCATAACGTCATTCGAACAAGTATGAGGGCTGTTTCTTCCTATTGTTGCTGATTGATGGGCCAAAAGAATATCGGATACAGGACACAGGAAAAGAAGGAATCTTTCTTCGCTATGGAGAAAAAGGAGAGCGACGGCTACTCCATTTCTTCAGGGGTGAACAATCCTTTTGGTTATGACATACATCCTGCTAATCATCCCATACTGGAAGAACGCGATATAGGAGTGATAGCGATGTTTCCGACATTCTTTTTCGTAGGCATCATTTCGGTGCTGGTCTCTTTTCTACTTTCTTTTCTAATTGGGGTATATGGGCTTTATGATCACTTTATCGGCAATCCTTACTACGGGGCCATCATTTATTATGCTTATTTTTCGATACCCGCCTTAGTCGTGTTCGTATTAAGTATGGCTAAGCGGATCAGGGCGTTGCCTATTCGATCCTTAGTCATCTGCTCGATAACTACAGGGTTAGGCTACTTGGTATGTTCTCTAGTGGTGAATATCCTGTACAGAGATCTTGTTAGCTTCGTTCCGCTTGATATGAGCAAGTTTCCGCTTCGACATGGACTATTATTATTGATTGGGCCTCATGGTGTACGGGCAGGGGAGATCCTGCTCGTGAGTGTGATGCTGATGCTGTCTATCTTTTTGGTTGGAAAGGTACGGCGCAGCAGAGGTGTCTCTGGGGATGCCGTGGAAGAAGGCTAGCGCCTAAGAACGGGGTCGAATATCTTGGTATAAAAATGCGGTCTCCGATTGACTTAGACGTCTCGGAGACTTTTTCTATAGTGGGGCCCATTCCTGCGAATGAGCCTAAACGATTGGGTAGATGAACAAGAGACAAGAGTCATCTCAACGGATGCCGTCAATGCCTCCCCATACCTATTAGATGAGGGTAAGCAGTAGAACATTCTTGTCATAGTTGTCCAAGCACCATTGATGCTTCTTCGCAACGGCAGTATGAATGGACGTGAGGGTGCTGCTAGCTGGTTTGAACCCGAACTTTTCATAAAAAGGCAGCAGCTCTTCAAAGGGGAGACAGTATACTTGCTGCAGCTGACGGTCTCTTGCTGTTTGAACCAAATGCTCGACAAGCTGATGCGCAAGGGCTAGGCCTCTGAATTCCTCCAGGATGTAGATGCCGCCCATTTCCGCTTCGTCCTCGCTTACATACACCAATCTCCCCACCCCTGCGAATTGATCGTTGTAGGTGACAATGGCGATGTGCTCGTGATCATAATGGCTGGGCACGAATCCTGCTTGTTCGTACTGCTCGTTCACCCATGGCATGTCCTGTTTGTCAGCGATATAAATTCCCATGGCACACTCCTCCTGATTAAAGCAATTTCGATTCCAATTTAAATTCGTTAACTCTATTAAATATGAAAAAGAGGGGACCAGTTCCCAAGGGAACCAATCCTCCTCTATCATCATAGCACGGATTAAAAGTGTATAAAAAGGGATGATTACTTAGCAGCAACGGGTGCAGTCGTGTTCGCGAGAGGCTGCGACATTTGATAGGTTTTGTAGCCGCCAGTCAGGTTCTTCACCTTGAAGCCATGCTGCTTCAGAATACGCGAAGCCGTGTATCCGCGAAGCCCCACTTGGCAATACACCCATACTTCTTGTTCTAGGGTGAGCTCCTGCATACGATCGCGAAGCTCATCCACTGGGATGTTGACCGAGCCCTCGATGTTGCCTTTGCTGTGCTCAAGCGGCGTGCGCACATCCACGAGCTGAATGTCTTGCAGAGACTTGCCTTCCAAGTCAGCAGGAACAAATACTTCTGTCAATCCTGTCAGTATGTTCTCCGCCGAGTAGCCAGCCATATTCACTGGATCTTTGGCTGAGGAATACGGCGGTGCATAGGACAGCTCCAACTCAGTTAGATCTGTGACTGTGCCGCGAAGACGGATAACGGTCGCGATGTCATCGATGCGTTTGTCCACGCCATCTACACCGACAGCTTGTGCACCGAGCACCGTGCCTTCGTCATTGAAGAGCAGCTTCAATGACATGGGATTCGCGCCTGGATAATAGGTCGCGTGAGAGCTCGGATGGATGTTCACCGCATGATAATGCAGGCCAAGGCGCTTTAGCGTCTTCTCATTATTGCCTGTCGCAGCTCCAGTCAGACCGAACACTTTAATGATCGATGTGCCCTGCGAGCCTTTGTACGTTGTGCCAAGGCCGCATACGTTATCAGCAGCAATGCGTCCTTGCTTGTTGGCAGGACCGGCCAGCGGAATGGCTGTTTTCTGACCATTTACAAAATCAACTACCTCAACCGCATCGCCTACGGCATATATATCTTGGAGGCTGGTCTTCATCTGCTCATCCACGAGGATATGACCGCGCGGGCCAAAGCTCAATCCGCTTTCCTTCAAGAAGGAGACGTCCGGAGTGACGCCAATCGCCATCAGCACCATCTCTGCCTCAAGCGCATGGCCGCTAGCCAATTGCACCTTCACTTGGCTGCCATCCTGCTCGAAGCCCTGCACCATATCGGACAAAATGACGTTTACGCCATGGCTTTGCAGCTCCTTCGTCAAGACCGCAGCCATCTCTGCATCAAATGGAGCCAGAATTTGCGGGCCTGCTTCGACCAAGGTTACGTCAAGCCCAAGCTCCTTAAGATTCTCCGCCATCTCTACCCCGATAAAACCACCGCCAATAACCACGACGGAGCGGGTACCTTCTTCGGATACTTTGGCTTTGACCTTATCCGTGTCATGAACATTGCGAAGCGTATGAATGCTAGGGCTGTCGATGCCTGGCAGAGACGGGCGAATCGGCTTCGCGCCTGGTGAGAGAATAAGAGCATCATAGCTTTCCTCATAGGTGCCTTTGTCTTTGCTGTTTACCGTTACGATCTTGCGCGCGGGTTCAATCGACACGACTTCGCTGTGCACACGAACGTCAATATTGAAGCGGCTCTTCATGGCCTCTGGTGTTTGCACGAGCAGCTTCTGGCGCTCTTGAATGGAGCCTCCAATGTAATAAGGCAGCCCGCAGTTCGCAAAAGAAATATATTCATCTCGCTCGAACATGATAATCTCTGCCTTCTCATCCAAACGGCGCAAACGAGCTGCTGCCGAGGCGCCTCCTGCTACTCCGCCTACGATCAATACCTTTTTACTCATGAATTATGCCTCCTCTAATAATAGTTCAATCAGCTTCTTAATCTTCTCATCCTTAACGGAATAAAAGTTCTCAAGTCCTTGCCGATCCGTCTCCACAATTCCCAGAGTGCGAAGCTTCTGAAGATGCTGAGATACCGTGGATTGGGGGATGTTCAGACAGTCCTGCATATAAGTGACGTTGCACTTTCCCTGCTGGAGCAATCCTCTGACAATACACAGCCTCACAGGGTGAGCTAATGCCTTCAGAATCTCGGCGGCTTCGTTGTATGCTTTAAAATTATTATCCATAAACTTTGTGCGCCTCTCTTTACAACATCGTTATATCGTAATATTATGATATTACAATCAAAAAATCAAGCCTTGATTCTAAGGCCTTATATTTAAGGAGGAATTCATGATGACAACTATTCAAGTAACAGACGCTACCTTTAACAAAGATGTTTTGCAATCTGAGCAGCCCGTGCTGGTCGATTTCTGGGCACCATGGTGCGGACCTTGCCGCTTATTGTCTCCAGAGCTCGAGAAGCTGGCGAAGGAGCTATCAGGCAAAGTGAAGATTGCCAAGATCAATGTGGATCAGGATAAGAAAATGGCAGCGAAGTATCAGGTAAGAGGGATTCCGCATATGAAGCTATTCCATAAAGGAAAGGACATTGCCACTTCCGTTGGATACAAGCCAGCTGCAGAGTTGAAAAAATGGATTGATCAGCAATTGTAAGCCGATTAGAAGAGACCGCAAACAAGGAGAAGATGATGAATGAGTACACAAGCATGGCCAGAATGGACACCAGAAAAAGTAGCCGAGAAGCTGAAGCAAGGAGAGAAGCTCACCATTATTGATGTGCGCGAGCCAGATGAATGGTTTCTTGGCCATATTCCACAGGCGAAGCACATTCCTTTGCAGCAGATTCCAGCTCGAGCAGCGGAATTGGACCCCAATGTAGAGCTGATCATGGTTTGCCGCAGCGGAGGCAGAAGCCAGATGGCTTGTGAATACCTTCATAGTATGGGCTACAAAGTCATAAATATGCCTGGCGGCATGTCGGAATGGCCTGGCGAGAAGGCGTTTGGAGAATAAGTGGTTGAGACTTTGAACACCTCATATCAGATTCTGGTATCAAGTTATCGGATGGAACTCGCTAATATGAAGTAAAGGAGCTTATCACAGCATGGATTATACGAACGTTTTTATCGTCGTACTCCTACTTGTCGCAGCATGGTTTTTTTATAAAAAGTTCGCCGGTGTCAAAGGGCTGACCGAGCTAAGCAGCGAAGCTTTCGCGGAACAGCTGAAAGCAGTGAAGCCTTCCATGCTCATTGATGTTCGCGAGCCCCATGAATTCAAGAATGGGCATATTACGGGCGCGACGAATATTCCTTTGTCCCAGCTAGGAAGTAGATTGGATCAGATTCCACAGGAGAAGACGCTGTTTCTCTACTGTCAGAGCGGGATGCGAAGCAAGCAGGCTGCAACTAAGCTGATCCGGGAAGGACATACGCAGGTGGCGCATCTGCGTGGCGGCTTTATGTCCTGGAAGGGGAAGCGTACACGCTAAGGCGAGATGCAGCAAAGCAGCAGGGAAAGTCTCAAGCGATAGAGCAGCGTGTGCATGAAGCAAAGAAGAGTCTTTCATCCAAGAGAGATGAAGGCTCTTTTTTTGCTATATCAAAAATAAAAATAATCCTGTTTCGTTGTTCAAATATTTGTAAAAACCATCGTGCAGTTAAAGCTTTAAAGCTGTGATAATATTGGTTTCAAGGAAATAATTTCATGTTATTTCTCATTTTTTCTATTCTCAAGTTCCACTTCACTCGATTAGCATGCAAGTGACCTAAGGGGGATGGCTATGCTGTTCAAGACCACAGCAAGAGATGTGCACCACACCATTCAAGCAACAGATGTGAATGCTACAATGCTTCATCGCGACATGTTGAATGTGCTCCAGATTCGACAGGAAGATCTGACTTATTTACGCCAACTCGAGCCTTTGATTGCTGCTCATGGGGGAACAATCATTCAGCGCCATCTTGAAATGAGCGCGTGGATGGATGCAAGCAGCATTTCACCCGAGGAATTGATAATAGGTGAGCAGTGGGAAGCGTTGATAAGAGAATACATATTCTCCTTGCCGAAGCTAGAATGGAACGAACAGGATATGTCTATTAGAAATCGGATTGCGAAGCTGTATATTCAACGGGATTTGACGCCCGAAAGGTTTATCGGTATCACTACCCGGATCTATGAAATCATCTTTCCACTTGTAATCCAGAAATACCCGAGCAAAGCTTCATCCATTCTGATTGCGCTCCATCGAGTGCTGACGGTGGATGCAGAGTGGATTCGCGACGTGTATCAACGGGAGCATGATTTTCGGTATATGGAAATGAATAGTGAATCTTTAGAACAAATCATTAAGCTCGACAAGGTGATGCCGCTGCTTGCCGCTGTGGATCGGGCGATGCACGAGACCTCGAATGTAAGCGCTGCATCGGAAGAGCTGTCTGCATCCATTGAGGAGATTGCAGAGCATACAATGGATGCAGCGGATAAGAGCGAGACACTGGTGCGCGAGACGGCTCATGGCCAAGCGATTATTCGTCATTCCCTGGATGGCTTCTTTGAGGTAGCCCGTCAGTTTGATGAGACGAAAGATTCATTCGATGCACTTCATGGCGCTATTGAAGAGGTGTTCTCAATTGCTCAGGTCATTCATCAGGTAGCCGATCAGACTCACCTATTGTCCCTAAATGCAGCGATCGAAGCCGCAAGAGCTGGAGAAGAGGGGCTGGGCTTCGCTGTTGTAGCAGGAGAAGTGCGCAAGCTATCGGAGCAGACGAAGGCATCGGCAGAGCACATTACGCGTATTATTCAAGAGCTGAGAGCCACGGCACAAGAAGTAGGCGGCAAGTCGCAGGAGATGGCGCTGAACATTCATAAGCAGGCTGAAGAGACTCAAGGGGCGATTACTTGCCTGGAGGAGATTACTGAAAAGGTTCAGCATATTGGCCAAGCTGCAGGGAATATTGCTGCTATAGTGGAAGAGCAGTCTGCGGCCACAGAAGAGATACATTCCAGGATGCATGAGGTTGTGGGCCAGATTGAGACGATTCAGCAGCATGCGAGAGATACCGGACAAGCCATTTATGAGATGAGCGCTAAAGTGAATGAGTTGAGGCAAGAAGCACTGCGCACCGATGAAGGAAAGCTGACGGATGCTCAGATGATTCGTGTGATGGAGACCGATCATTTATTGTGGCGCTGGTGGGTATACAACAGTTTATTGGGTTATCACGAGATGGCCGCACAGCAGATCGGGGATCATAAAAGGTGCCGATTGGGCATCTGGATGGAGCGGAGCAAAGGACGACAGGAACTGGGCTCACATGCTGCCTTCCGTGCGCTTGAAATACCGCATAAGAAAATTCATCAGCTTGCCGCTCAAGCGGCAACACAGGTGGAAGCGAAGCAGTATAAGGAGGCTGCTGCTATGCTGCCACTCATTGAAGAGGCATCAGAAGAGGTGCTTTCGCATTTGCATGAATTATCGAGCAATTTGCGTTAACAGCGTACAAAGACTGCCTGTCAGCATGGTCCAAAGATCTGATAAACAGGCAATGAAATTAACGTATAACAAGCCTTTGTCACTTCTCACACGTTGAGGAGCAAAGGCTTTTTGTTATGGAATTCTAAAAGAGGAGCAGCTAGAACGGAATAGATTGAAATGTCATGGGATGATTGCTTAAAGACATTTATCATTGACTAAATGACATATATATATTGCAAAATGCACGATATATCATTATAATCAAAATCACATAGAAGAATTAACCATGAGGGTGGCGTGTGATATGAAATGGTTTAAACGAAAAGCAGTTCAAGACGAACGCATCGTGAATTTGAAAAATCAGATTGCGAAGGAAGCCTGGGTGCTGGTGATGATCATCTGCAGCATCTCGGTCATTGTGAAGTCGTTCTTTTTTGCCGAGGGGCAGCCGGTTTATACAGAGCTCATTATTCTTATAGTAAATGGAATCTATTACTCGATCAGAAGTGTCAGAACAGGGGTGTATGCTGACGAGGTGGAGGTACACGATCAGACACATCGCTTCTCCATGACGAAGAAGCAAATGATGATCGGCCTTGCTTCTGGATTGTTTCTTGCTTTTTTCTTTGGCTTTCGCAGTGCGTATCATTTTGGAGATGGAAGCGGGACGCTTGAGGTGGAGTATTTCTTTGTCGTCTTTCTCGCAAGCTTAATGATGTACATTCCTTTCTTTGTGATTGTGACAGCCGTTAGTCATCTTGCAATGAACAACCTTAGCAAGCGCCGTTCCAACAGCGATCTTGAGGATAGCGATCTCATTGAATAGAGACGAGAAAGGTACAGCAAAATGAAAAATTTGAGGATGAAAATGGCTCGCGTGGAGAAGGATCTGTCTCAGGATGAGCTGGCGCGAATCGTGGGGGTATCGCGGCAGACGATAGGCCTGATTGAGCTTGGCAAGTACAATCCTTCTCTAAGTCTTTGTGTCGCGATTTGCAAAGCACTAGGACGAACACTGGATGATCTGTTCTGGGAAGAGTAGTTTTGTAGAACAGCAGGAGATGTGGAGGTTTGAAGGAGTAATGGGATAGAGAAGCAGCAGGAAAGAGGACATTAATCGTTAAGGGGATGAATGAGTGATGGGGAAGATGAATAAACGTAAGCTTGCAGGGATCATTGCAGCGGCAGTACTGGGTGTACAACTGTTTGCAAGTACAGCTCCGGTATATGCGGCTGAGCTGAATCAGATGGGCGAGGCTGTGTCGAAGGTAGCGCGAACAACGAAGGAGGCGCTGGCGGATTGGGAAGCATGGACGAGGGATCATGCGTATCGTTTGGATACGATTAAGCCTGTCGAAGGTAAGATTAACAAAGAAAGCTTCAAGGATCTTGCGATGCTGAAGCCGCTATTGCATGACAAGCGCATCGTATTTCTCGGGGAGAGCTCTCATGGGGTTGCGGAGTTCAACCAGGCTAAGACGAGACTGATTCAATACCTTCACGAGGAAATGGGCTACAATGTGCTTGCCTTTGAGAGCGGGCTTAGCAATGCTTCACTTGCATATGGACAGATCGGTTCTCAGAGCGCCGAGCAGACGATGAAGGATTCGATCTTCGGCGTATGGTGGAGCAAGGAGATTCTTCCCTTGTTTGACTATTTGAAGGTTACGCAGGATAGTGAGAAGCCGCTTATGCTGACTGGCTTTGATATGCAGTTTCAATATCCGCTGATGGATGGCAGGTGGCTTAAGGATGAGAAGCTCGCGGAGCGCTTGAAGCAAGCAGAAGAGAAGCTTGCTGATTATGCTGGAGGAACTGAGCTTGAGGCGTATCAAAAAGAAAAAAACCGCCTAATTGGCGTTTACAAGGGAGTGCTGCGTGCACTTCAAGCGAAGGAACGCGAAGAACCTATTGAAGCTTTATATCCTTCTAATCCTAAGCTTGTTAAGCAGCTGGAGCGAAGCTTGCAGGATCGCATTCGCGTGGCAGACGAGTATGTCGAGCTCTCGATTAAGGCTAATCGCAGCTATGCAGAAGAGGATTACACCGCTTATGCTGAGACTTTCCTAGAGTCGATGGAATGGCGCGATCAAGCGATGCTAGACAACTTGCTCTGGCTTGCAACTGAGGTGTACCCGAACGAGAAATTTATCGTATGGGCACATAATGATCATATCCGCAAGGCGCACAGCGAAGTGATGGGCTCGCCGTATCCTGTAAAGCTGATGGGAGAACGTCTTCCGGAGGAGTGGAAAAAGTACAGCTATGTGCTAGGCTTGTATCCAGTCAGCGGCAAGACGTCCGATAACTCGGGTGCTGTGCATGATGTGCTTCCATTAGAGGAGGGCTCGATAGAGTCCATCGTATCCCAAGCAAGCCGCTCGCCATATACCTTTATTGACCTGAAGTACCGCAGTAATGAACGCGGCAATTCGTGGATGTTTGAGCCGCGGTATGCATACAGCTGGGGCATGATTCCGGAGAGCTTTGTAGCCCGTGATCAGTATGATGGGCTGCTGCTCATCGATGATGTGCATCCGCCGCAATATATCCGTGGCAGCAAATAAGCTGTATCCGGATAAGAGGATGATCGGGCTCCTATAAATCGTCTATCTGGATTTCATTTAGGAAGCTGGTTTAGTTACAAGCCGTTACGTTGTTAAAAATTAAAGCAGATCGCGAACCTGACAACCAGGAGGCGGTCTGCTTTTTTGTTTTTTGAAGGAGTTGAGCTGGAAGGGATCATAAATAGAAACTATAATATACATAATTAACCAATTAAGAAGTGCGGCAATAATCATTCTCTTGCATGTGCTTCACTCGCAATACCTTAATACTGGGGGCTGGACATTAATGAAGATATCCAAGAGGACAGGCTTGATTATAGCAGGCATACTGATTCAAGCGCTTGGCGTGCTTTATTTTGCAGATTTTATCTCTTTTGAATGGGGAAGGATGCTCCATCTTGCTGGTACGGTTGTTCTCATTTACGGTATCCTGTACCCAAAGCGCAAAGCGCAGGAGAAATGAAGGCATGGTGACCTTGGAGTCGCTCGCAGACCCATTCAAATTTTTAGCGGATAACAAGATTTGGGTTTTTATTTGTGCCAGCCATGACAGGTTAGACATATGTAAAATTTGAATATAAACGATTCTATCACTACATCTTGTGTTATAATTACAATTCTGGTCCAGGAAGAATCATACATATGCTAACCTTCCTAAGTTTAACCGAAGAAAGAGTGGTCAGCCTTGCAAGTGTTAAAGAGGTTTTTCTCGTATTATAAGCCTTACAAAGGTCTCTTTATTCTCGATTTCACCTGTGCTGTTATTGCAGGATTGCTGGAGCTTGCATTCCCTGTTGCGATCAGCCGATTCATCGATGAATTGCTGCCAACGGGCAATTGGAAGTGGATCGTCCTTGCTTGTATTGGACTGCTAGCCATTTATGCGCTGAATACAGTCTTGAATTATATTGTCACATACTGGGGACATATGCTCGGCATCAATATTGAGACGGATATGCGCAGAAAGCTGTTCTCGCATCTCCAGAAGCTGTCGTTTCGTTTCTTCGATAATCAGAAGACCGGTCACCTGATCGGCAGAATCACAAACGACCTGAACAATATTGGCGAGATGGCGCACCATGGCCCAGAGGATATTTTTATTGCGGTAATGACGCTCATCGGCTCCTTTGCGTTAATGGCGTCCATTAACTTGGAGCTTGCCCTGATTACCTTTATTATTGTGCCGCTGATGGCTGCTGTGGTCATCTTCTTTGGCGGTCGAATGACGAAGGCCTACAGACGCTTATTTGGCGAAGTGGGCAATTTCAACGCTCGCATCGAGGACAATATCGGCGGTATTCGTGTTGTTCAATCGTTTGCGAACGAGAAGCACGAGGAGAAGCTGTTTGCCGTAGACAATCAGAACTACCGCAAGACGATGCTGCTTGCCTATAAGACGATGGCGAAGAGCATCTCGATCAGCTATATGATGATGCGCTTAATCACGATCTTCGTCATGGTGTGCGGCGCGTGGTTCTACATTGATGGAAAATTGGAGCTAGGGGAGTTCATGGCATTTATATTGCTGTCGAACATCTTCTTCCGCCCAATTGAGAAGATCAATGCTGTCATCGAAAGCTATCCAAAAGGAATTGCGGGCTTCAATCGCTACATTGAAGTCATGGATACGGATCCCGAGATTCAGGATGCACCGGGCGCCATTGAAGTTGATCATGTGCAAGGCAATATTCACTTTGATCACATCTCGTTTGGCTATGAGGAAGGTCGTCCAATCTTAAGCGAGGTGAACCTGAACATTCGCGCAGGGGAAACGATTGCCTTTGTCGGTCCGTCCGGAGCCGGCAAGACGACCATCTGCAGCCTGCTGCCCCGTTTTTATGATGTGAATGAAGGGCGCATCACGGTGGATGGCATCGATATTCGAGACATGAAGCTGGAATCGCTGCGCAAGCATATCGGGATTGTGCAGCAGGATGTGTTCCTCTTCTCTGGCACGATCCGAGAAAATATCGCTTACGGCGATCTTGATGCCACCGATGCACAGATCTGGGAGGCGGCGAGAAGAGCCTCGCTTGCCGAGCATATCGAGAAGCTGCCAGAAGGCATGGACACGGTGATTGGCGAACGCGGCGTGAAGCTGTCCGGTGGACAGAAGCAGCGCATGTCCATTGCCCGGATGTTCTTGAAGAATCCTCCGATTCTGATTCTTGATGAGGCGACCTCTGCGCTTGATACGGCGACCGAAGCGGCGATCCAAGAATCGCTAGCTGAATTGTCTGTTGGCCGTACAACTCTTGTTATTGCCCATCGCTTATCGACCATTCGGAATGCAGATCGCATCATTGTAATGAATGAGGAAGGCATTGCGGAGCAGGGCAAACATGATGAGCTTGTCGCGCAAGGCGGCGTCTACAGCCGCTTGAATGCGATGCAGCCAGTGTGATCGCCTGATGAAGGACTGATGGGGAGCTCGTACCATTTTAAGGTTTTGATGATCAAAAAGTTATCGATCCTATCGTTTTAGCTGATGACTATCAAAAAGGTCACCTCAATAAATATGAACATATGTTAATATAAAGTCATTCTACCAAATGCTGAATGAAGGAGAGGATTTTGCTTGATCGGAAGAAGTGGCAATCCTACACTAAGCGATAAAGTATTTGAGAAGCACCAATCCTATAACGAAGAACGGATGACGATTGGCGGAACGGTCAACAAATCATTTATGACCCTGGCACTGCTGCTGGCAGGTGCTTCGGTATCATGGTCGATGTATTTCCAAGGCTATGATGTGCTGAAGTATGCGCTAGGCGGAGCTGTCCTGGCATTTGTATTGGCTCTGGTTGTCAGCTTCAAGCCAACGTCTGCGCCATATCTGGTGCCTGTCTACGCTGTGCTTGAGGGTGTATTTCTAGGCTCATTATCTGCGACCTATGAATCTGCATTTAATGGTATCACGCTTCAAGCTGCATTGATCACAATCAGCATCTTTTTAGGGCTCCTGCTCGCTTACAAAACAGGATTGATCAAAGCGACAGAGAACTTCAAGCTTGGTGTCTTTGCAGCTACAGCAGGCATTGCGCTCGTTTATCTATTCAGCTTTATTTTAGGCTTTTTTGGCATTACCGTTCCTTATCTTCATAGCAATGATCTGATTGGAATTGGAATTTCTGTTTTTATCGTGATTATAGCGGCACTTAATCTAGTGCTTGATTTTGACTTCATCGAGAACGGAGCACAGCAGGGCGCGCCAAAGTACATGGAGTGGTACGGCGCATTTGGCCTGACCGTGACCTTGGTATGGCTGTATCTTGAGGTGCTGCGTCTGCTTGCCAAGCTGGCGAGCCGCGACTAGAATCATTGCGCTATCGCTTGAATCATACAAAGGGGCATCCATTGAAGGATGTCCCTTTTACTTCTTCCTGAAGGTGAAACGAAGATACAGCGCAGCTATGATGGCGCCGATGGTTCCGCATATCATATCCAGCATCGTGTCTGTTAAGCTGCCATTCTGGGAGTTGAGGCCAAAGAGATGGTCGACGGTAAACTCATAAATTTCCCATACGCCGGCCATGGCGATCGCAAACCAGAGGGAGAACCAGATACCCAGCTTATGGGCTGGCATGCCAGGGCTCTCGTGAGACTTTATAAGCCGTGAATAGAGATACATGCCGACAAATGCAAGAATAACACCTGACAGCAGATGCTCGATTTTATCTAAATAGGGAATAAAGCCATACATGCTGAACATATTGGCCACCATCATCGTAAGGGCGATAAAGAGCAGGATAGAAAAACGAAGAGCCGCCGGCAGCTCGCTCTTGGTCCATATGATCAGTCCTCGAAGCAAAAGGAGTGTAACCACAATAAGCACCGCTTGAAAGCACTTGCCGACATTGCCTTTTACTGCAAATACGATGAATGATATTACACAGATGATGTAGAGCAATAGCTCAATTCCATCATTCCAGCGCTGTTTCGTAGTTGTTTGTGTCATACATGCTCCTTCATGTCAGCGCTCGCCGTAATGGCGACTTAGCGGTCGCAAGTCGCGATCATCGATAGGCGGGACGCATGGTGATGCAAGCTCATAGTTGTAGTATAGACACATCTGAATGGAATGTTACCCTGCTTGATCGAGCAGTTCCTTCGCAACGAGCTCTAATACGTAGGTTTCCCGCTCTATGGATAATCCCATGGATGCCTCTTTGGCGTTCATGACTTGGCGGTTATGGGCAATCGCTTGCTGAAGATCGACCCACACTGCGGACATTCCATTAGAGGTCTCGTAATCTTCCATCTGAGCATCGCCAAGCTCTCTATCAATCTCACAAATATAAAAATAGGAGAGCATATGAATAACATCATATTCCGGTTTATAGTGAGGGCGATACTCATCAATATATCCGTATTCGCTTATGACGTTAATATTTCTTGCACCCGTTTCTTCTGTCAGTTCCCGCTTTAGACCTTCCATCACTTCTTCATCAGGATCAATGCCTCCGCCAGGGAAGCTGTAATCATTGTAGCGCTTGGTGTAGAGGAGCAGAATTTGAGAGCCATCCAGTACGATGGCGCGTGCCGCCTTCCGTTCGTAGACACGGCTGTATGTTTGAGGTGTAGCGGGATGGATCCATTTACTTAAAAGTCTCATCGTATCTCCTTCTTTCATATTTGAACCGTACAAGTCTATTTATCATATGTCTGTGTCCGCAAGCTGTGCACAATGACGTCCATAGATGGTGTTCTGTTCCTGACTCCAGCGCACAGCATCTAGTACGGCATGCTGGGATGCTAACCATTTGTTTCATTCTCCAGATAGCGATAAAGCGTCGATTTGCTAATTCCAGTCGCTTCCTTAATCTCTGCTAGCGTATAATTCTTGCTGTCATACATGACAATTGCCCGTTTGACATTCTCATCAGGCTTTCGCGGTCTGCCTGTCGTGACGCCTTTTTGCTTGGCTTCATAGAGTCCTTGCTTCGTCTTTTCACTGATTACATCGCTTTGAAAGTCCAGCAGATGCTGCACAGATGCCTTGAAGGCTGCTCCCAGCGGGGTTGCAGTATCAATTTGCTCCTGCAATGCATGCAGAGAAGCGCCTTGCTCATCCAACTGCTGGAGCAGCTCCATCAGATGCCTAGTAGAATCTGCCAAGGTGAACAGCCGGCATACAATCAGCTGATCCTGTGGCTGAAGGTTCGCTATTATACGCTTAAGTTCGACTCTTCGCTTTGCTGATGCGTGCGCTTCCTGCACGATCAGGTGGCAGCCGTACTGCTCAAGCTGTGCCTGCTGCTGCTGACAATCCTCATCGCCTATATAGGGTCTCATATATCCGATAATCACAGATTTCGCTCCTAACCGTTCCAATCATGCTTATTATCATAGCATAAGGCGGTGTGCTTTACGAAAAAACAAATCCTAAAAAGGTTCCATTTTGGGACGAATGATGCTACACTAGTCTCTGCAAAAACGGTAGAACGATTATCGAGCCAAATACGAATAATATGCAATGAAGATAAGGATGAGGTGGAGAAGTGGTAGAGAGAATGAAAAGAGAATGGTTTGGAAATGTGAGAGCGGATATTCTATCAGGTATTGTTGTTGCTCTTGCACTTATTCCTGAAGCAATTGCCTTCTCGATCATTGCAGGAGTCGACCCTATGGTAGGGCTGTATGCGTCGTTTTGTATCGCCGTAATTATTGCTTTTGTAGGGGGACGCCCAGGGATGATTTCTGCGGCGACGGGGGCCATGGCATTGGTGCTGGCTCCTTTGGTGAGAGATTACGGTTTGCAGTATATGCTGGCAGCGACTGTGCTGACAGGCGTTATTCAGATCATCTTTGGCATGTGCAAGATTGCGAATCTCATGAAGTTCATTCCTAGAGCGGTCATGATCGGCTTTGTCAATGCGCTTGCGATTCTAATCTTTATGGCGCAGGTGCCACACTTTATCGGGATATCAGGCTTAACGTATGTATTTGTCGGCATTACGCTATTGATCGTGTATGTTGTGCCTCGTTTCTTCAAGGCTATTCCGGCTCCGTTAATTGCCATTCTTGCTTTGACGGCTGCGGCGATCTTTGGCGGACTTGATCTAAGAACGGTTGGCGACATGGGGAATATTAGTCAGACGCTGCCAAGCTTCCTTCTGCCGGATGTTCCGTTTAACCTTGATACGCTCAAGATCATCTTCCCCTTTTCAGTCGCGCTTGCGATAGTAGGGCTGCTGGAATCGTTGTTGACCTCATCGATTGTGGATGATATGACGGATACCCCGAGCGAGAAGAACCGCGAGGCCCGCGGTCAGGGGATCGCGAATGTGGCTACAGGCTTCTTCGGTGGGATGGCCGGCTGTGCAATGATTGGCCAATCCGTGATTAACGTGAAGTCCGGTGGACGAGGGAGGTTGTCCACGTTCGTAGCGGGGATGTTCTTGATGTTCTTGATTGTCGTGCTGGGGGATCTTGTGGTGCAGATTCCCATGCCGGTATTGGTAGGCATTATGATCATGGTCTCCATTGGAACCTTTGACTGGTCTTCCTTTACGTATCTTCGAAAAGCGCCAAGAGGCGATGCGCTTGTCATGCTGACGACTGTCATTATCGTCGTAATGACCCATGATTTGTCCAAGGGTGTTATCGCTGGGGTGCTGCTTAGCGCGGTGTTCTTCGTTGCCAAGATTTCGAAGATCAAGGTACAGAAGAGTACAGAGGGGACAGTACCCATATATAGGGTAGAAGGCCAGTTATTCTTTGCTTCGACGAAGAGCTTCGTGGATACCTTTGACTTTGCTGCTGAGAAAGAGGAGATCATTATCGATTTCTCGAATGCCCATATATGGGATGATTCTGCGGTAGGCGCGATCGACAAAGTGGTGATGAAGTATCAGGACAACGAGACTCGTGTGACGATAAAGGGATTGAATCCTAGCAGCAAGAAGCTCGTTGATCGCTTGGGTGTTCATCATGATCCTAAAGCGAAGGCGGCCGCTCATTAAGTACATGAAGCAACTTAGCCTAAGGGAGGTACATGGCATGAGCAACATCCTATTAGCGGTAGACGGATCAGACAACAGCTATCGTGCAGCGGAGGAATGCATCAGGTATGCTGCCTGCATGGAGGCTTCTCGGGTCCAGCTGATCTACGTTGCTGACTTCGCTAAGGCGAAGAACGAGGTTCTGCATGCAGGAGGCAGGGATCAGCTGGAAGCAGCTAGAAGAAAGCGGCTTGCGCCTGTGGAAGCACTGCTGCAGGAGAAGCAGATCCCGTATGAGGTGCATATTCTGCATGGCGATCCCGCGCCTGTGATTGTGGAATTTGCGAATGAGCTGAAGCCGGATTTGGTCGTTGTCGGCAGCCGGGGACTGAATAGTTTGCAGGAGATGGTCTTGGGCAGTGTAAGCCACAAGGTCGTAAAGCGAGTGCAAGCGCCCGTACTGGTGGTGAAGTAAGGAACACGTTTCTGTTAAGAATATAGACATAGTGCTTGGAATCGAATGTGAGGCAGCTTTTGAGAGCTGCTTCTTTTTTTGTATGTATTTTTGGAAAGAGACGGAGGTCATTTGAAGCATTAATGCGGTAATAAAATGATGCGAAGAAAGGTGAAGCAGCACAATGGAATTCTTATCTGGCTCCATTCATGCTATGCGCACCTTTCTTCCTCATCCGAATGTAAAGCGGAAATAAAATATTGTCTGTCATGATGCGGCAATGAAATGATTAGTTACTTAGATATGTCCCATCCAGATATATGCAGCCATGAGGCCAAATATCATAATGCCAAAGTTCACGGTGACAAATAAACATCGGAGCACCATGGAACGATGGATGCGTGTCGGCAGGCTCGGCTCCTCACGACCCATAATAATAAAAATCAGCAGGAGGGTATGCACGATAGTATGGCCTACGATTTCTGTGAAGCCGAACACAGAGGTGGTCAGCATGAACACGCTCGATAAGAGGAGTGCGGAGAAGCGATTCATCAATCCGACCATGAATGCCCACGCCAATCCCATTTCGATAAAGGCGCTAATGAGAACGAAATCCTCTACTGTAAAGCCTAACGTCGGGATGCCGTACTGATGCATCAGGGAGCAGGCGAGCTTCGCAATGGTCAACTTTTCCATCGCTACCCACGCAAGCGAGATTCCCATCCATACGTAAAGCACCGGCAGTGCCGAGCGATTCCAAGGGCGATCGGATACGAACAGCACATAGATGATGCCTGGATAAAAGGCATAGTCGAGGCTTAAGAACAAACCATAAGATAAAATCGCTTTAATATAAAGGACAGCAAGAGCCGCGCCGCTGACCGGAAGCAGCCGCCGATGGAACAGCGCTAGAATGGCTACGACAAGAACAGCATACACCCACCATTCGTTTGAAACCATTTTAGGCGCAAGATAGGTGCCTGTGAACAGCTGCAGGGACAAGCCTATGCCGATGCCTACTCTTAGGACCGTCAGCTTATATCGCTTAAACTTGTTGAGCGAGTCATGCACTGAGCGAACGATGGAGAACCTCTCCATCCATTGCTGGCCGATTGTAACTAAAAACAATGCAAACATCGTAAACACAAGCCAAAACCAAAAGGTTGGGGTTATGACTTTGCTGAACGGCTGAGGATTCCAATCATAGTCATCTGTAAACCATTTGACATGAAGCATCCATTCCGTCCATTTATTGTGGATTCCATACATTAATAATCGCCTCCCTTGAATCATTTGTTGCGGGTTTGAATGATATGAATCGGCTATCTGTTCCTTTCTGTTCTTCGTGCTTAACAGCATGAAATAATGGGTGTAACGGCATTGAAAATGTGAGTGTGAATGAATGTAAGCGGTTAAACTTATTGCGTAGACATAAGAAGCGCGCAGCTGTGGACAAACGTGTGCAGGGTAACCATCTATGTTGTTGAAGCATCCCTTTCGAATCAGCTTGCCAACGAAAGGATTATATGCAGGACATAGGGTGATGTAGAAATGCATGAGATGAAAAAAGGTTGGTGTAAAAATGGAAGTCTTGCCGAGTCAAAGTCTGTAGCGGTGGAATGAGGAGGATAAACTAGACCTTGTGAGAAAAGGGCAGAAATTCGGCAAAAAACGGGTGTTTTCTTGCTGTGTGCTTATATTTATACCATATTCGATTATATTTGTCATTAGAAGGTTCACACAATATTTGAATCTCTGGCTTGTCATGGTTTGCACTGCTTAATATATGATGCCTCGTGAGGTTCAAGTACGGCTTCTGTATCGAAGTGATGGATAAAATGGTCACCTTTGTGCGCAGGCCGTTCCTTTTGCTACAATAGATAGAACGATGCTTAGAGAGGGAAGAACATGACCGAGAAATTATACTATAATTCCGCTTATATCAAGGAATGGACGAGTCAAGTTGCTCGAAGCTTTGAACAAGACGGCGCTTATTATGTGGTGCTTGAAAAGACGGCCTTCTACCCCCACGGCGGGGGTCAACCGTGTGATCTAGGGAGGATGCAGGATATCGCTGTGCTTGATGTTGTGCTGGAAGGCGATGAGGTGCTTCATCAGGTAGAGGCCCTTCCTGCCTCGACAGAGGTGCAATGCGTGCTCGATTGGGAGCGGAGATTCGATCACATGCAGCAGCATAGCGGGCAGCATCTGTTGTCAGCTATGGCCAGCAAGCTGCTTAATACAGAGACGCTGAGCTTCCACCTTGGCGAGGAGTATGCGACGATAGACATCGCGTTGCCGAGCTTGACGGATGAGGAGCTGCATAAGCTGGAGCTGGAGGTCAATCAGCAGATTTATCACAATCGGGAGATTGTCAGCTATTTCGTTACACAAGAGGAGCTGCAGAAGCTGCCGGTTGTGAAGCCGCCAATCGTCACGGAGGCGATTCGCATCGTCGAAACAAAAGGGGTTGAATACAATCCCTGCGGAGGGACTCATGTCAGCCGGACAGGCGAGCTTGGGTTGATCAAGCTGCTGCGCGTGGAGAAGCAGAAGGGGCATCTTCGTCTAACCTTCAAGTGCGGCAAGCGTGCGCTAAGCGACTATCAGCGCAATATGAGCATCTTGGATGCGGTAGCCAAACGGTTCAACACGAATTATCACGAGATCATGGATCGCGTAGAGAAGTGGGAACAAGAGATCCGCGCTCAGAAGGCCAAGCTTGACGCGATGTCAGAGCAATTGTCCGCTTACGAAGCGCAGGATCTCGTTCAAGATAAGGAAGCGGAGCTAGTGGATCGTCTATATGACGACAAATCCATGCAAGAGCTTCAGCAGCTGGCGTTGATGACAACTTCAATGACCGATCGTCTGGTGCTGCTTGGCAGCATCAGCGAGCAGAAGGTCGTCCTTGCGCATAATGGCGCAAGTTCTGTCTCCTGCGGGGCCTTCTTCAAGGAGTACTTGTCCCTTTATCGGGGTAAGGGCGGAGGACAGCCTAAGCTCGCTCAAGCGGGATTTGCGAGCAGGGAAGACTTAGCTGCTTTTATGGAGCATGCAAAAGAGGCGCTGTCTTGATCATCAGGATAGGGCGACGCGTTGGATGACGTCTATATACGAGCTTGAGCCTCACACTGGAGAACATCCAGCGTGGGGCTTTGTGCCTTGGAGCAAGCCTCGCGTCGTTTAACGAAAAAGGCAATAGGGCAAGATGCAGATGAAGGAGCTGACAAGCATGAAAGTAGGATTTATAGGAGCTGGCAACATGGCCAGTGCCATTATAAAAGGGATGATCGCGACGGCGTTTGTTCCAGCTGAGCAGGTGCTGGTGACGGATCATTCTCCGGATAAACTACAGGCGTTTACGGAAGCAACCGGTACCGTTGCTTGCTCAACGAGTGAAGAGCTGGCGGCACAAGCTGATGTGGTAGTGATTGCAGTAAAGCCCAATCAATTTGAGACCTTGCTGACACCGCTTCGCGATACGCTGCAGCGCCACAGACCACTGATTGTGTCGATTGCGGCAGGTGTGACCTTAGCTCAGCTAGAAGCAATGATTGGCGCAGCACCAGCGCTTCCAATTGTACGCGTAATGCCTAATGTGAACGCGGTGATCGGAGCCAGTATGAGTGCGGTTGCGGGCAATCAAGCGGCAGCGAAGGAAGAGATACAGCTTGTGCTGGATATGTTCAATGCAGTCGGCATGGCGATGGAGCTGGATGAAGAGAAGTTTAGTATTTTTATCGGCATAGCCGGAAGCTCCCCTGCGTATGCCTATTTGTTCATTGATGCGCTGGCAAGAGGGGCGCTCAAAGCAGGGATGTCAAAAGAGCAGGCCACTCGCATTGCTGCTCAAGCCGTGCTTGGCAGCGCAAAGATGGTGCTGGAGAGTGACGAAGCACCGTGGGTGCTTATTGACAAGGTATGCTCGCCTGGAGGGACGACGATTGCGGGGCTTTGCAAGCTGGAAGACGAAGGCTTTAGCTCTACCGTGGTCAAAGGGGTGGAAGCGACAATCGCGAAGGATCAGGAGATGCTTAGGAGTGCTGAGGCTAAGCGTTAGCAGGACATTTTCAACCTTGGGCAGCGAATGCTCTGTAAGTACAGGGTTGCCTCCTTCTTTTAACATCCATGATGATTTTTGGAGCCTTGCTTACAATCAAATGGGTATCTAGGTACTCTAGAAAAGAGCCTCGTCTCGATTTGGAGTCTCGGTTTGGTCAAAACCCAAAATGATGGAGAATAAAAAGGACCTCGCCGCTAATAAGTGGATGTTGAGGTCCTTTCGCGTGTGAATGGGGACGTGCTCAAGTTATGTGCCCTTAGGGGGTAGTCTGTTTCACACTTCACAAAAGGAAGAGTGCCCCATCTTGCGCATGCTTCGCTGAGATTCCCGTTTTATCGATGAGCTCATTTTGTCTTTTTTGTACAGAGGACATCATCTAGAATAGGAGTAAGTTCTACATTAAGGAAGGAAGCTGACGATGAAAGATATCCTCCTAAAATACTTGGACCAATATACCTCCCTTCATGAACAGCAGAAGCAGGAGATTCTTGATGAGCTCCAGATTGCTGCTTACAAAAAAGGGACGGTTCTCCTCAGGCAAGGTGAAATTCCTGCAAAATGCTATTTTGTCCTACAGGGCTGCGTGAGGCAGTATTCCATTCATCCTGATGGAAAAGAAGCTACCTCCCAGTTTTACACGGAAGAACAGGCAATCGCCATATTCCATTCCCATAAGCAGGACAAAGCATCCGAATACACCATCCAATGCTTAGAGGATTCAGTACTAGTGGTGGGCGATTTGGCTTTGGAAATGGACATGTACAAGAAGCATGATCAATTGGCGCTTATGACGCGCAAAATGATCGAAGAGAGATTCGGCCAGATGCAGGCTGAATATGCCGCCTTTATTGCTTCTACGCCTGAGGAACGGTTCAAGTCGCTGCTGCATAAGCAGCCTCGCCTGATTGAACGTGTGCCGCAGCACCAACTCGCAAGCTATCTTGGAATGACGCCTGAGTCGCTGAGCCGCATCAAGAAGCGTGTTCAGCAGGAGAGCGGCAAATAAAGACTGGCCCTTCTTATCAAAGCAATTAAAGCACCTGCTTCTTCGTGAAGAGCAGCCATAGCCCGAACCCAAGCTCTCCTGCGATCATGGGGAGTGTAAACACGAGGTTAAGCATCTTACTAACCTCATCAAGCTCCGGCAGAAATGCGTGGAGAAGATGAACCAGCATATAGCCAACAGCGGCGAGCAGCAGCAAGAGGCTGATTCCCTTGGGGATAATCTTTGAGCGCAGAGCCACGAGCCCTACAAGAAGGAGATGGCCGCCAAACATAATCAAGCCCACCGACCAGAATGTCTCGAAGGCTTGCAAGTGCAGCATCACATCGGCTTCAAGCAGGCGGCTGTCTTGGAGCAGCAGATCTGAGCGATTCAACAAGAGCTGTACCATAAATAGGTTCATGATGGCAGCGCCGAGTATGGAGGAATAGATAAGACGCAGCCATGCGCCTAACAAGGAGAGCGGCTGATGAATCGGCTTCAAGTAGAGGTAGAAGCCCCAAGCGACGAGAATGTCGCAGATCAAGATGATCACCCAGCCAAGCAGCTCTGCGGTGAACAGCAGTCTTGAGGTTGAGAGATTGTGAACGGTTAGCGCCGCGTTTCCTGCAATGACCAGCTTCCCGTGAGCGAAGCCATAGGCAAAAATAGCGGCAGCCGTCATCAGAATCAGCGACAGGCCAGCAGTAAGAGCGGCTGATCGCTGATTCGTACGTGGTGCACTTGTGTTAAGCATTGGGGGGGAACCTCCTCAGATAAGGTATTGCCTTCATTATAAATAGAGGAGGCTGGCGGTTCATTGACTTAAATCAAGAACTCATTCCATGAGGACTTCTTGCTCTCGTCATGAGGAGCATCAAGAATGAGATGATAATCATCATTATCGTCCATGCCCATGCAAGGCCTTGTTGTCCCGTATCTGTCGCTACATAGATAGCGGTAGGAAGGGTTTGCGTACGGCCTGGAATATTGCCGGCAAACATCATGGTGGCGCCGAACTCTCCCAATGCTCTAGCGAAACCCAGAATATAGGCGGTGAAGATGGCTTGAGAGGATAGAGGGAGCATGATATGCCGAAGTACTTGCCATTCATTGGCGCCGATGGAGCGGCCCGCATCCACGAGATCCGCATCAATGGATAAGAAGCCTGCCTTCATCGTCTGATAGACAAGCGGGAAGGCAACGGTCGCAGCCGCGATTACGGCGGCCCACCATGTGAACACGACAGGCGCATGGAACAGGCTCTCAATCAGCCGTCCTGCCATGCTTTTTCGACCAAGTCCAGACAGCAGCAGGAAGCCTATGACAGTAGGGGGCAGCACCAGCGGGAGCATGAAGCAGGTTTCTAGCAGCACTTTTCCCTTGAAGGTTACCCGAGACATCCACCAGGCAAGGCTTCCTCCCAGCAGCATCGCAATGAGGCTTGCACACAGCGTAACCTTGAGCGAGAGCATGATCGGCTCCCAGAACGCGGTCTGAGTCCACATCTTAATTACCGCTTGGAAGAGAGAAGCCGTAGGATTGAAAGACGGACAGCGCTTCTTCAGACTGCAAATATTCGTAAAAGGCTGCTGCCTCGTCAGGATGCTTGGAACCCGCAAGCACACCTACTGGGTAGGTGATTGGTGTGTGCAGCGATGCGTCAATGATAGCTGCGATATGTACGGAATCGCTCTCTTTGGCATCGGTGAGATAGACAATGCCTGCATCGACATTGCCGGTCTCTACAGTTTGCAGCACTTGTCTTACATCCTTAGCTTGAACAGCTTTGGATTCTACGTCTTCCCAGAGCTCTAGATGAGACAGCGCCTCCTTCGCATAGGTGCCGGCAGGTACGCTCCCTGGAATGCCTACGGCAATGCGCTCAATCGCGGGTGCGGCAAGATCGGTAATGCTTGTAAACTTCTCCTTCTGATCGTTAGGCACAATGACGACAAGCTGATTGGCTAGCAGAGGGGTATGGGCATTCTGCAGCACCGTGCCCTCTTGAATGAGCGTATCCATATTCGCAGCAGAAGCCGACAAGAATAGATCTACGGGTGCTCCCTGCTGAATCTGCTTCATCAGGGTGCCTGAGCCGCCAAAGTTGAACTCGAGCAGGACATCTGGATGCTTCGCTGCATATTGTTGTTTAATGGTGGTTAAGGCATCGGTTACGCTTGCCGCAGCGGATATCGTTAAGGTAACGGGCTTTGACTCGCTTGGTCGTGTACCGCAGGCAGAGAGAAGCAGCACTGCAATCATGGATAGAATTAGGAGTCTGCCTATGCTAGACTTCTTATACATGTGGTTATGCTCCTTTTTATTAGGTTAGATTGCAAGGGATAGAAGGACAAGGTGTCCAATTTTTCCATTATAATAGAAAAAGAAGAGGGAATGAAGTGATGAAGCGCTTTGAGGTCGTAGATCGTCCGCTTAATATACAAGATTATATCGATCAAGTGCTCCATGCAGGCGCAGGGGCTGTGACGACATTTACAGGGCATGTGCGGGAGTGGACGAATGGAGTCCGAACGCTCTACCTGGCTTATGAGGCATATGTGCCGATGGCGGAGCAGCTGCTTGCTCAGATTGGAAGGGAGATCGAAGAGCGGTGGCCGGGAACGAAGGCTGCAATCGGGCACCGCATTGGGGAACTCCACATTTCCGATATCGCAGTCGTCATTGCCGTCTCATCGCCGCATCGCAAGGCAGCGTATGAGGCGAATGAGTATGCGATCGAGCGGATCAAGGAGATCGTACCGATCTGGAAGAAGGAGATCTGGGAAGATGGAGAGGCTTGGATCGGAGATCAGACCAAGAAGCCAGAGCCGAAAAGCAGCTCCAATCATGTGGATGGAACGGAGGAGAAGTAGCACATGCGCGTCTATTATTTTGCCGGGCTCAAAGACATTAGCGGGACAGCAGAGGAACAGATAGAGAAGAATCTTGGTACTGTAGAGGAATTGCTGCAATGGCTTCATCGCAAGTACCCTGTGCTCCAAGATAAATCGTATATGGTGGCAGTAAATGAGCAATACGCTTCAATGGATACCTGCCTGCAGGCAGAGGATGTCATTGCTTTGATTCCTCCCGTAAGCGGAGGCTGATGCTTGAACCATGGATAGACAACCTATAGATAATGGATAGATAACATGTTAAAAAGGTGGTGATCGTCATGAAGCAGGAGCATGATGCAGCAGATCTCGTGGATGCTGTCCCCGCGCTGCCTCTAAGAGATCAGTGGGATCGTCCGCTGCGCGATCTTCGTTTATCGGTGATTGACCGCTGCAATTTCCGCTGCAGCTACTGCATGCCGAAAGAGGTGTTCGGCGATGATTACGCCTTCCTTCCTCCATCTGAGCTGCTTTCCTTCGATGAGATGGAGCGGCTGATTCGATTATTTGCCTTGCTGGGGGTCAAAAAGATTCGTCTTACGGGCGGCGAACCCCTGCTTCGACAAGACCTGCCGAGACTGATCGAGAGGCTCGTTGTCATACCCGGCATTGAGGATGTAGCCATGACGACCAATGGTGTGCTTCTCGACCGATATATGGAGGAACTTCATCAATCAGGGCTTAGACGCTTGAATATTAGTCTCGACGCCTTGGATGCGGAGCTGTTCAAGCATATGAATGGTAGAGGTTATCCGCCAACTCGCATCCTCCACAATATTAAGGAAGCCAAGCGCAGAGGATTCAAGGTTCGCGTTAATATGGTGGTTCAGCGCGGTGTGAACGATCATGAGATTATACCGATGGCAAGGTACTTCAAGGAACAGGAAATCGATCTGTGTCTGATTGAGTTTATGGATGTGGGCAATGACAACGGCTGGGATATGACACGGGTCGTTACGAAGCGGGAAATGATTGCAAAAGTAACCGAGGCCATGTCGATTGAGCCTTTGGAGGCCCGCTATTATGGAGAGGTTGCAGCTAGATATCGGTATCATGACAGCGATGCCGAGATTCATTTTATCTCCTCAGTATCGGAGTCATTTTGCTCAACTTGCACTCGTGCAAGGGTCTCTTCTGATGGGAAGCTGTTTACCTGCCTCTTTGCCTCAAGCGGATTCGATCTGCGTGAGGAGCTTAGAGCTGGAGCAAGCGATGCGGAGCTATTGGCTTCCCTTGTGAAGGTGTGGTCCAATCGCAAGGATCGCTATTCGGATGAGCGCAGCGTTCATCAGCAATCGAATCGCCGCAAGATCGACATGTCTTATATTGGCGGGTAGCTTTGCAAGAACGAATGTGAAGCAGGCAGTGCTGCAGCTACTGCATCATTTGCATGAAATAGTAAGAAAAAATATTGTGGAATATATTGAGAATTTACGTCCGGCGTCATACACTATACTTGTCTTATTGCTAAGCCTTGTCCTCTTCCAAGGATAAGGCTATGACCGGCATGAGCGAATTTGTTCAAGAGGTTTGCTCATGCTTAAGGTCATGAGGACACAGCGTGGAGGAGGTGAGCGGTAACAAGATCATCGAAGCGTCGAAGGTGTAATTGAAGATTCGTATTCTGTTGACTATCTGCATTGTCATAATGAGGAGGAATATGATGAGAGACACATCGCGATACTCTGATTCGAAAGCGCTTCCATTATCAAATAAGATGGCAGTTAAGTTCATGGCAACCCTGCTCGCTTTCTCTTTGCTGCTTACCTTGATGCCAACTGCTGAAGCAGCCTCTGGCCCTACAGAATATGATGTGCTGCGAGCGAAGTGGCATGCTTATCTAACAGGTGGAGATGACTTCGATCCTCTCGACCCTGATATTGCTGCCAATCTCGCGGCAAAGAGCCAGGGCGTCAGCAACTCGGAATCAACAGGCATTTGGGATACATTGAACAAAGCAGCTGGACGCACCTACCTCTGGAGTGATCTTCAAAGCACGACGGCCTCAGATCAGGTTTCTACCCACTACTCTCGCATTAAGCGGATGGCCATTGTCTACGCGACAAGAGGTTCAGCCTTCTACCATAATGAACAGCTAAAGAATGATATTATTGGAGCCCTTGATTGGGCGTATGCGAATCGTTACAACGAGAATAAATCAGAGACAGGCAATTGGTGGGACTGGGAGATCGGAACTCCGCAGCTGATTAACGACACGCTTGTCTTGATGTATGACCATCTCTCATCAAGTCAGCTTGACCAGTATATGCGTGCCATTGACCGTTTTGTCCCTAATCCGAGCAAGCGCACCATTAATGGCGTGACCGAGACCGGAGCAAACCTGTTGGACAAATCCTTTGTCGTGGCGCTGCGCGGCATAATCGGTCAGTCCGGCACGAAGATTACGCAGGGAAGAGACGCGATGAGCCCTGCCTTTTTATATGTCAAGACAGGAGACGGCTTCTACGAAGACGGCTCTTTCATCCAACATACAGATATCGCGTATACAGGCGGATACGGAGCGGTTCTTATGGGTCGCATTGCGGATATGTTTTATTTGCTGAAGGATTCTACTTGGAGCATTGCAGACCCAAATGCCGACCATGTGTTTCGCTGGGTGCGTGAAGGCTTCGAGCCTTTAATCTATAAAGGCGCGATTATGGATAATCTGCGCGGACGGGGCATCTCTCGCCAGAGCACGAATGACCATAAGGCAGGCCGAGGCATCGTACTTGCCATTCTGAGGCTGTCTGAGGGTGCGCCTGCAGCAGAGTCCCTCTCTATTAAACGAATGGTAAAAGAGTGGATCGGCTCTGATTCCACATTCGCCAACTACTTTACGGGAGCGGGCATGTTCGAGATGATCTTGGGCAAGCAGCTTATGAGTGATACATCGATTACACCAAGAGGCGATCTGTCGGGACATTATGCCTTTCCAAGCATGGACCGGGTCGCTCATTACGGCGATCAGTTTGGATTTGGCATCAGCATGTTCTCTCCGCGCATATCCGCCTTCGAATACGGCAATGGAGAAAATATAAAAGGCTGGCACACGGGCGCTGGCATGACCACGCTTTATAACGCCGATCTTGAGCAGTTCAGCGGCAGCTATTGGGCAACAACCGATATGTATCGTTTGCCGGGAACAACCACGGATGGCTCAGGAAGCGGGACGCCTGTAGCGTGGAAAAGCTACTATAACCCGATGAGCTGGGTTGGCGGCTCAGAGGTGGACGACCAGTATGGCACAGTAGGCATGCAGTTCTCGAATGCTCAGAATACCGGCAGTTCCTTGCAGGGGAAGAAGTCCTGGTTCTTGTTCGGCAATCGCATCACTGCCCTTGGAACAGGCATTAAGAGCACGGACAATCGCAAGGTTGAGACCATTGTAGAGAACCGCAAGCTGAATGCATCAGGTGACAACGCACTCACCGTCAATGGAATAGCGAAGTCGCCAACCCTTGGCTGGTCCGAGCATCTGAGTAATGCGACATGGGCGCATCTTCAAGGTTCCGTGTCTGGAGCGGATATCGGTTATTACTTCCCGAATGAGCCCAGCCTTACAGCGAAGCGAGAGGCGCGCACGGGCAGCTGGCAGCAGGTGAACACCGGAGGCTCTTCCGCCGCAGTAACGGACTCATACTTGAGTCTTGCCTTTGATCATGGCACCTCTCCTTCTGATGCTTCGTACGCTTATGTGCTGCTGCCTAATCTGAATGAAGCTCAGACCGCAAGTTATGCTGCTAATCCGACTGTGGAGATTGTGGCGCAGAACGATGATGTGCATGCGGTATATGACTCCGCGCTCAACACGCTAGGCGCGAACTTCTGGAAGGACGAGTCAAAGACGGTATCCAAGGACGGCTCGCCGCTTCTGACCAGTGATAAAAAGGCTTCAGTCACGATGTCAGAGAGCAATGGAGAGCTGCATATTGGAGTATCGGATCCCACTCGTCTTCAAGCTGGCGAGATTCATCTTGAGATCCATAAGCCAGCAGGCGCTGTTCTATCTCTTGATCCTTCTATAACGGTCACAGAGCTTGCTCCAACGATCAAGCTGACTGTGCGGACGCCATCCACCTATGGCGTGTCTCAGCAGGTGAAGCTGGCGCTTGGAACGCCAGCTGCTCCGCAGGCGCCTGTGCTCATGGCAGCAGAGCCTGTTGGCTCGAACATCGAGCTTGCTTGGTCTCATAGTGAAGGAGCGGCAGGCTACCGAGTGAGCTATGGAACCGCATCCGGCACTTATAGCGAGACCATCGATACAGGCGTGCTTGCACAGCAAAACAAGCTGAGCGTCTCCGGGCTTACGCCTGGCCAGACTTATTACTTCGTGGTAAAGGCCTATAATGCATCTGGCGAAAGTCCTGCATCGAACGAAGCATCAGCATCGCCTGAGCTTGCAGCCTTGCTATCGCCAGCCGCAGACGCTTATGTCCGAGATGGCTCTTATGCAGCTCAGAACTTCGGGCAAGCGAGCAGTCTCGTTGTCAAAAATGACGGCTCCGGCTATGCGCGCCAATCGTATATCAAGTTTGATCTCTCACAGCTGTCAGGCAGTGTTCAGAGCGCCAAGCTGCGATTGACTTCTGTGGGCACAGGCTCTGCCGGCATCAATCATGAGGTGCTGCTCGTTACAGACAACAGCTGGTCTGAATCAGCCCTGACATGGAACAATAAGCCTGCAGCAGATTCCATAATTGCAAGCTTTACAGCACCGGCTTCTGGCTCCGCTGCTGAAGTGGACTTAACCAGTCAGGTTGCAGCCGCTCTTGCAGGCAATAAGCAGCTGTCCTTAGTGATCGTATCGCCAGTCAATGTAGGCTCCAAGGGAGATGTTAGCTATGCCTCCAAGGAGCATGCTATATCGGAGAGCCGCCCTTCGCTCCAAGTTCAATTCCAAGCCACGCCCTGAATGAAGCGAAGCGGATGCTGAGGATACTGAAGAGAAGAGAGGGGCTGTCGAAGCGAGTATGCTTATGGATGAAAAGGCCCTAGGGCAGCGATGTGAATATCCTTTGACAAGACGCGCTGTTCACTCGAACATGGATCATTATAATTTTTTTAAGAAGGTAATTTACTCGAATTCATTTGGTTTGCATATCCTGCAAGGCTAAACTTGTGATTCGTAATGTAGAATGAATTCGCAATTACGAGGACGGCTACTGTCCTGAACAGCCCGGATGTTACCGCATCCGGGCTTATTTGTCTCCAAAAGGCTGTTTTGTTTCTACTAGACTTTTTACAATATGAGAATTTGTGTTTCACACTATACCTAGACCTCATCTTTATTACATTGAGATAAAGATCTATCGACCAGAATCGACTAAGTCCTAAGACTACTGAACGATTTCCACCTTAAAGTTGCAGGAATTTAATCCTGATAAATATAGACCTCACATTAAAATTCATTAAAAAGGAACAGTATCTTTTTATGTTATTTATCGGTATGTTTATTACAGTGAATTATGGGAGGTAAAGGAATTTTAAGAAAAAACTAAAATAATTGTCATAATCCTAATCGCACTTACGAACTTAGCAACTCCAATTCCTAATGATACAAATATAAAGTGCGTGACCACCCATGAGGTCGGCCACTCAGTAGGTTTGGCGCATACTAACGTGGTCAATTCTACGTTAAAGTCACAATCCATCATGACATCTGGTGAAGATTCATTTGTAAATTGGAACAACACCTCACCTTCTAGCTATGATAAAGATGAGCTTCTTTCTAAGTGGGGATATTAATATATAGGAGGACATTGGAATGTTATTAAAAAATAAAAGCATCATTATTTCTCTGATCCTGGCCTTAATTATTGGAGGAGCCACTTATTACTACTTTGCTATTTATAATTCTGTTCGTGATGTTTTTGTAGCATCTACCTACAAGGGGTTTCCGACAGCACCCTCGCTGTTTTCAGGTGCTGATCTTGTTGTGATTGGAACTCCAATCAAAGACTTCAAAGACCGAAAATTACATTTATGGAAACTACCTAATGGTGGCATTATGGATATTGCAACGTATACAGAGCTCAAAGTCGAGAAAGTGTTAAAAGGGCCAAAAGAAGACGCTGTTGATCTCACCGTTTTTGAGCCGATAGGAGTGTATCAAACCTTCGAGGGCAAACGAAGAATGGCTTATGAAGGCTATACCGAAATGAAAAAGGATAGCAAGTATTTAATTTTTTTGGGGAAGAACGCATATGGGCAGTATAGCGTTATTAACATGCAAGCTGGCAAGTTCAATCTTGATGGAACAGATCCAGACGATACAAAAGGAAGCTCCATTAAGTCAGGCATTTTTGCAGATCTTAAGTCTAAATATTCACAGGAAATATTCACACAGAGTTTTTAGAAGTAAATCGTCTATATGACATCAGAACAGAAGCCTGCTATGCCTTGCGGTGTAGTCAGGCTTTTGTTCTATCATTTGTCTACCCGATCTATTTTCGATTGGCATTGCGTCATACCCGTATTACGCCTAAAATAAAGGATGATAAGTCAACAACGACATACAAAAGAAGGTGGATGAGATGATGCAGCCCATTAGGCCTGAGCTTGTTCAGGAGATGCTGGATGCTTTGAAGGGCGAACCCGTCTACCTGCATCTTGAGATGACGACAGGGGCATATGCCAATAAGCGCAATCAATCGATGCTTACTGCCTCAGCCTTTATCACCAATGCTGAGGTGCGCTACAGCCAAGGCTCCATTGCGGGACAAGGCCCATATCGAATTGGGTTGAAGACAGAGACGGGCTGGGTATATGCACAGGGACTGACCCATTGGGAAGAGCAGGAGAAGGATCGGATTATTGCAGCAGGACATGATGACGAAGGCAAGCTTGTTGTTGCTTTCCAGCTGTCCAAGCAGCCATTCTAAGCAATGAGCCTGAAACAATAGAGGAGAACAACATGGAACCTAACACGATATTAGTCGTGCTGCCTCACCCTGATGATGAAGGCATTATCGCAGGGACGCTTATTCAGTATGCGAAGCAGGGCGCCGAGATTACGTATATATGTTTGACCTTAGGGGAGATGGGACGCAATCTAGGCATGCCGCCATTTGCCAACCGAGTAACCCTGCCGGAAATAAGAAGACAAGAGCTCCACGCCTGCTGCGGGATCATCGGCATCCAGCAGGTGGAGAGCTGGGGACTGATGGACAAGACGGTTGAGTTTGAGGATCAGGAGCTGTGGATTCAACGGATAATGGATAAAATGAAAGAGCTGAAGCCATCGCTTGTTCTGACCTTCTACCCCGGACACGGCGTGCATCCAGACCATGATGCGGCTGGCCGCATGACCATTGAGGCGATGAGGCGCTTGTCTCCAGAGGAACGCCCAGTCGTCCATGGGATTGCCATGACCGCTCATGCGAAGGACCTGCTTGGGCCAGCCGATGTCGTTCATGATGTCACCGCCTATGTGGAACAGAAGATTCGAGCGATTCAAGCACACAAGAGTCAATTCCAGCTCTTGATCGGCAATGGCTCCTTCGAGGATCCGAAGCGCCTTGCGCATTACCGCACAGAGCGGCTGTGGACGTATCGCTTCGATGATTAATAGAAATGGTAGCTTTCCTTTGGATAGACGGGTTTTACAGCCTGCTGCCGAAGGGGAGCTTTTTTATTTGGTTGTTATGGATGTGATGGGAACGTTCTTATACAAGATATAAGTTCAAGAGCATGGATATTTATGATAGCCACTCGTAAGTAAATCAGTTACGCTATATTCTGTATCTATTGAATAATTTAGATCTCATTTCTGGCATCAAGATAATGAGGAAAAATACTATTCTAGAAAGGAATACAACATGTCACACATAGAAGATAAATTTGAAGGTCCTGTGGAGTCGAATGAGGAATGTGAGGGGAGTGTTGAACTTACTACATCCGATATTTTAGAAAATCTATATTGGACCTTGAGTTTAGTCAAAGAAATTCAGGATATTGAAAATTTAGAAGCGTACTCAAAAAGAAAACCAATAAATTTTCATTTTATTATTCACGTTATGTTAGGATCGTTTAGTTTGTTATTCCTTATGAGTGTTTACTATATATTGGAGAGTTCCTATCATATTCGGTTTCCTGATTATTTAGATATAAATGGTAAAAAAAGTTCCTATTATTATATTTTGGCTTATCCTGTGATCGTTTTACTTGTTAATAGACTCACTCTCCTATACAAATGGATGAAATACTCTTCAAGGGTCAAGCAGAACAATCAATTATTACCTGGTGTTAAAGAAAATCTATATCACGAATCAATTGTACCCTCGGAATATTGGAGTCCCTCTAATGTCAGTACTCTTATTAAGTATTTCGAACAAGAGAGAGTGTCTAACATGGGCGAGGCTCTTAATATGCTGGATGAAGAGATTAGACATCAAGAAAAGATGTAAAAGCTAGAGGAAATCAGGAGTGTTGCTCATTAGTATCAAATAGCATACAAAATGCAAGTACATAATATCTGCGCACATAAGCCACAGTTTTTTATGGAGAGAGAAATGTCGATTTATGTGTAACAATGTCACACGTGGAACAAGATAATATTGGTAATAAAAATGAGGCCGTTCCTTGCATGGATATAAACTGAGGGGCAAAGAAGGCCTCTTTTCTGTACAGTCAGCTCTACACGAATTCCATTTTACGAGCAATCTACAGCCTTAGCATAATCGTCTCAATAATGGCCGCGGCCCCTGCCACAGCGAGGATAACTAATAGCCATATCGCATAAGGCACAAACAGCCACAGCAGAGTAAGGATAAGACTTGACCAGACGCCCATGCACCAATGGCAGGTGAAGAGCATCCCAAGCCAACGCTTGAGCCCTTTTGGCGCTACTTCATGCTGTACAGCCTGCTGCCCATGATCTAAGGTGACGATGGTTGTCGTCACAAACAAGCGGCGCAGAGGAGCTGTAATATCGTCATAGACAAGCAAATGAGTAAGCCTGAAGCTTGCAAGAATAAGAATAAGCAGAAATAAACCGGAGAAGGATGCCAGCATGGTCCCGTTCACCTCCTTCCCGCGTGCTTGTATTGAACATCTAACTGATCGTCATGGACTATCGATCCAAACCGTATTGCTAGAAATCGAGGACATGTTCGTCCAAACCTCTTCATTGTTTCTGCATATACTAGATAAGAGAAAGGGGAGGTGAGCTAGGATGTGTTTTTGCCGCTCGGTGAATCAGGCTCAACAGCAGCAGCGTAATCAATCCTTGTGGAAGCAAGGAAGTCAGACACTTCCTGTACAGATTGTCAGCAAGGGAACAGGGGTGCCCGATGTCCAACCTATTGTCATCTACCCAACGGCCCCAAGAGCGAAGTGAGTTGTTCTATCCTAATATATTCTATGTACGGGAGAGGGTGCGCCTAATCTAGCTGGTTAGACGCAATGTGCTAGTGTATGGGGATTGGTGTCGGAGAATGATTGGTCGAATGACAGCAGCATCTTCAATACCGTTTTTGAAATGGAATCGACAGCTTAATGCACCACTCTCTGACTTTTGAATCAGGAAGGAGGAGGGTGGTTTTTTATGCTTAGGTAGGAGAGAAAGTTTTCTATTAGAGTACTAATTTCTATTCCTTACAAGGGCCTCTATTGCTGCTTTTTATTTGATTAACAATAAGAATCGCTAATGGTTAACGCCCTCAAATATTTCGATGGAGACACGATGATGATGAGATGATTCATGACCGTTCATGATGACGCGTGGATTCAATATGCCGGTAGTTTTTTCGCGATTATGATGGGCGCAATTGTGATTAAATGTATAAAAATACCTCCTGTGCACAAAATACCCGTACAGGAGGTGGGGCCCATGTGCCGCCAATATTCGATCAGCTCGGACTTTCAAGAGATTCAATCTTATTTTGCAATTGATGAAAGCCTTATGTACTATCGTCCTAGATATAATGCGCTGCCGACACAGTCTGTACCGGCGATCACACTTGAAGATGGCAAACGCACGCTGCAGAGCTTCCGCTGGGGCTTAGTTCCTTTCTGGGCACCAGATGCAGTCAATGCAGACCTATGGAACGTGCATGAGAATGAGGCCTATCGCAAGGTTATTGAGAAGCAGCGCTGTGTGATTCCCTGCAACGGGTTCTATTATTGGAAAAAGGAAGAGAAACGGATGCATCCGTTAAGGGTGGTGCTCCGTACGAATGGCATTTTCGGGCTGGCTGGGCTCTATGAATGCTGGCGCAGTGCCAAAGGAGACATTCACCGCACATGCACCATTCTGATGACGAGAGCGAATGGGCTCGTTGGGGAATATGATCGCCGCATGCCAGCGGTGCTGGAGTCTGACGAGATCGCAAAGTGGCTGGAACCCGACTTGCTGGAGATGGAGTATTTGAATCGGCTGCTGAAGCCGTCTTCGGAGGAGCGCTGGCGCGCTTATCCAGTCTCTCCCCAGATCCAGCATGCGCATGTGGATGAACTGTCCTGCATACAGGAGATGGATCTGAAGCAGGCATGGGTAAAGAGCTAGAAAGTGATAATTAGATCATCCGCTAGATCCCTAATAGTCTATAGAGAAGAGCTATGGATCAGTAATACAGAAAGAAGGTAATGGGGCTAACTTGCGTTTTCTTCTATATAATTGAGCTTCGATAAGCCGCATCAGCGAAATGAACGGCGCTTCAATGCTAGAATAAGCTGCAAGCTGGCATAAAGGCGTTGTTCGAGGAACGCTGCGGCTTATTGGCGCTTCTTGGGGATAGTTGGATTTATGATATAATGAAGCGAGTGAAGGATTGGTTCGTGAAGCTAACGGCTTGAAGCGTACAGGCTGCAGCAAAGGAGGAAATGCAACATGCCGCCAAGACCTTATCCTGATTGGTCGTGGTCGCCATCGCGACATCATTTGTTTCAGGAGTGCCGCCGCAAATACTACTATCATTATTATGCCGCACATAATGGGTGGTTCTTGGATGCGCCTCCTGCTGCACGACAGGCGTATCGCTTAAAGCAGATGAGCAGCCTGTATCTTGTGTTTGGAGAGGCTGTTCATAAGATGGCTGAGGAGACGGTGCAATTATATCATCAATACGGCCGCCCGCTAGAGCAAGGCGAGATGGTAAGGCGAATTCGCCATATGCTGAATCAAGCCTATAAAGATTCGCTTCGTGTGGAGGAATGGAAGCAGCAGCCGAAGCAGCGTACGATGCTTCAGGAAATGTACTACTTGGGCACGCTGCCTGAGAAGGCGCAGGAGGCGATCAAGCAGCGAATCCCGATTCTTGCGGATCGGCTGCTTCAAAGTGAGAGCCTGCAGCACTTCATGCATGCGGACCATTGTCACTTGGTCGAACTGGAGAAGCTCAATACCATGGATATGGGCGATACGATGGTCTATGTGAAGCTTGACTGGATGTATCGGCAGGCAGACCAATATATCATTGTGGATTGGAAGACAGGGCAGGAAGATGAGCGCAACGATGTCCAGCTGCGATTGTATGGTTGGTATGTCCATGAGAATTACGGCATTCCTTACGATCGAATTCAGATTCGCACAGAGTACCTGCTGAGCGGAAAGTGCAAGATGGATCAGGTGACCGAGCATGAGATGAATGAGCTGGTTGCATATGCTGAAGCCAGCATTGCTGAGATGAGAAGCTATTTGGCGGAACCTTCGCTGAATCAGCCGAAGCCGATGGAAGCCTTTGAGGTCACACAAGACGAGCGCAAGTGCAGACAATGCGCGTTTCGTGAAATGTGTGAGGGCGCGTCGCCTAATCTATTTCTTGATGAAGAGCCAGATGCTGGACAGGTCTCTTAACAATGGAATATTGCGGATAAAATAAACAATACTAAGGCGATGGCCCCTTATCTGAAGGGGGAACATCGCCTTTTTTGTGCACCAATTTCACCAATCGTTCTTATAATAATAAAAAAATCGTTTGAATGTTTGAGTGAATGGTGATATATTGAAATCAATAATCAAACAATCATTTGAATATATAAATGAGATGACAGGTGGAGGAGCTGAGATCATGGTAGCAAAGCCGTTGAAGAACAAGCGGAAGGAACAGGAGATAGAGATCGGCAAGGACGATGTCTGCGAGATCGTCTGCTATGATGCGGAGAAGGTTCAGTCACTGAAGGGCTTGGTGCAAGATGATGAGGTCCAGCGCATGGCACAGATGTTCAAGGCGCTGTCTGACCCTACCCGCATGAAGATGGCGGCTTATATGGACAAAGGCGAGGAGCTGTGTGTGTGCGATATGGCGCTCTTAACCGGTCAATCCATTGCAACGACATCCCATCATCTGCGCTTAATGAAGAACCTTGGCATTGCCAAGTCGCGCAAGGAAGGAAAGAATGTCTTCTATACATTGACAGACCATCATATCCGGACTTTGGTTCGCATGACGGAAGAGCATATGAGAGAGGAGCATTGTCATGACAGCGAAAGCGAACACTAGCGAAGAAGTCAAACGGACCTATCAAGTACAGGGACTGTCCTGTGCCAACTGTGCAAGAGAATGCGAGACCGACATTCGCAAGCTGGAGCACGGCGCGGACGCTCAGCTCTTATACAACAGCGGAACCCTCAAGCTCAACGCTGCTGTCGACTTGACAAAAGTGGAACGCATTCTAAAGCGCGATGGCGCTTATATCGTCGAATCGCAGGCTGCTGCGAGCAGCTCTCATGCTGGCGAAGCGCATTCGCACGATCACGCGCACGGCCATGAACACTCCCACAGCGCCGATCATGGACTCAGTCATGCACATGGAGATGAACATGGCCACAGCCACGCGCATGGTTCCGATCAGCGCATGAAGTGGATGCTTGGCATATCTGCGGTCTTGTATGCGGCGACCTTCTTTGTGGATGAGGCTATCCCCCATTGGTCCTTGGTTGGCCTTTATCTGATAGCCATCCTGCTTAGCGGGCACACGACTTTTATCCAAGGCCTGAAGAATCTGCTTCGCCTCAGATTCAACATGGATACCTTGATGACCGTTGCCTTGACGGGTGCTGTTGTCATGGGGGAATGGAAGGAAGCGACCCTCGTCGCTATTTTATTCGGCTTAAACGAGATTCTTGAAGGCTATGGCATGGAACGCGCACGCCAGTCGATGTCTGCGCTGCTCTCCGTTGCGCCGAAGCAGGCTAACGTCATTCGCGGCGATGAGACGATTACGATACCGATTGAACAGCTGCGCGTGGATGATCTTGTTATCGTTCGTCCTGGCGAGAAGATTCCTTCCGACGGCACCGTCGTAGAAGGCGACAGCGCCGTGAATGAAGCGGCGATCACAGGCGAATCGCTTCCTGTAGCGAAGAGCGCAGGCGCTCATGTCTTTGGCGGCAGCTTGAACACATCTTCGGTGCTGTGCGTGAAGATTGAGAAGGCCTATGAGGATTCCTCCTTGGCTAAGATTCTTCATCTTGTCCGCGAGGCGCAGGATACGAAGACCCCGACCGAATTGTTTATCGATCGATTCGCACAGGTGTATACGCCAATTATTATGGCGATTGCCGCATTGGTGATGGTGGTACCGCCGCTGTTTATGGACGGCGATTGGTCCAAGTGGCTGTATCAAGGCTTTGCCGTACTTATCGTAGGTTGTCCATGCGCACTTATACTTGCATCTCCTATCGCTATTGTAAGTGGGATTACACGTACTGCTAGATTAGGCATTCTCGTCAAGGGAGGCGTGCATCTTGAGCAGCTAGGCAAGATCAATGCGCTAGCCTTTGACAAGACCGGTACCCTTACCAAAGGGGAGCCAGCAGTCGTTGATGAGAGCATTTATGATCAAGAGCGTGTATACCGTGTCATGGGAGCGATTGAAAAAGACTCCTTGCATCCATTGGCGAAAGCCATGATGAAGCATGTGGATAATCACAGTGCTGGCGCTTATCCAGATCCTATGAGCACCGAGACAATTGCAGGCCAAGGGATTAAGGCTGTTGTTGAGGGGCGTGAATATTGGGTCGGCAGCGAGCAGATCTTTGCAAGAGAAGGCGAAGCGTTCAAGCGTGCAGCTGAAGACGCTGCGCGCATGATGACACAAGGATATACGATTGTAGCCATTGCAGATGAAGAAGCGCCGCTTGGGGTATTCGGCCTTGCTGACCAGATTCGTGAAGAGAGCAAGGATACGATTCAAGCTCTTCACGACCTGCATGTGACTCATACTGTCATGCTGACAGGCGACCATGGACAATCGGCGGAGCGTGTGGCGAAGGCGGTAGGCGTATCCGAATGGCATGCGAAGCTGCTTCCTGAGCAAAAGGTCGAGAAGGTGAAGGAACTGGCTCGCAAATATAATGTCGCCATGGTAGGCGATGGCATCAATGATGCGCCGGCATTGGCATCGGCTCAGCTTGGCATCGCAATGGGAGCGGGAACGGACAGTGCGGTAGAGACGGCTGATATTGTGCTGATGCAGGATCATCTGGGCAAGCTGCCTGCTGCGGTTCGGATTGCGAGACTTGTGAACCGTGTCATCCGCTTGAACATCGGTTTAGCGCTGGGGCTTAAGATTATTGCCCTGCTCTTGACCATCCCAGGCTGGCTGACACTCTGGATTGCAATCCTCTCCGATATGGGAGCGACGATCATTGTCACGTTGTTTGGTCTAGCGATTCTGCTTGGCAAGGACAAAGAAACTACCTCCCAACGCGGATAAGCAGATAACCAGACAAAGCGGATAATAGGGATGCGTTATGAGGAACAAACGGCTTCAGCCAAAAATGGCTGTTGTATAGGAGGCTCGGGCATATACCATGCCCGAGCCTTTGTTGTGAAGATATACATAAGATGTAAGAGAGCTCACACGGCGGTCTTGATTGCCATCACGCGGATTCGGCGATAGGGAAGGCTCCAGCATTTCTGCTGAGCATCATAGTAGTCAGGCCGCAAACGCTGCTCGATCTCCTCATAAAGGGAGCGGATCGCGCCTTGGGGAAGGCCTTCAAAGTAAGCGCCGGCGAACATGCGAAGCCAACTCTTGATACCCTCCTCACCATCAGACAGCACGGTGGGACGATCGATCATTTGCGCCTTCATGACTTCAAGGCCTTGTCTCTCAAGCATAGAGCTGTATTCACCAATGGCGGGGAAGTACCAGGGCATGCTGGAATGACGATCTGAATACCCCTGAGCAATAAAAGACTGATGAACAGCCTCAACTAAAGGGGCTATATTGCCCTTTCCCCCAAATTCTGCTGCAAAGCGGCCGCCTGGCTTCAGTGCACGATGGATCGAAGCAATGACTTCTGTCGGACGTGTCATCCAGTGCAGAGCCGCATTAGAGAAGACAGCATCCACCTCCTGCTCTACGCTGAAGGAATGCCCATCTTGATGGAGGAACTGGGCTTCAGGCACTTTGCTGCCTGCAATAGCTAGCATGGACTCAGAGGCATCGATGCCAATGACTTGGGCTCCACTCTCGACCAGCTTCATGGTAAGATCACCTGATCCGCAGCCCAAGTCAATAATGATCTCCAGTGCTTGAGGCTCCAGCCAATCCAACATGCTTTCTCCGAAATAAGAGACAAACGCAAAGGATTGATCATAACGGGATGCGCTCCATTCTTTCTCTGCATGCATGGGGATGCCCACCTTTCTGTTTTCATTAGCAATGGAATACCATGAGCATACACTCCACTTGTTTATAGTTGAAATATATAAAACAAATAAATAAAATAGGTTTAAATTATAAGTTAGTCGCTTTCTTTTTACTATTTAACGATAAAATGTTACTAAACAGTGACATTTATCACAGATTGGACACAAATATTCGAAAACAAATGGAAAAAACGCTCATTTTCGTTTACATTAGAAATAAATCATATATACGTTCTCGTTCTAGGGAGCAAGGATATACTAAATTGATTGAGGTGGATGTCGTGGCCAATAAGTCCAAAACGTCTTACAAAGGTAAAAGCGCTAAAAAGAACAATTTAATGCTGATCTTGTTCCCCATCATTCTCGTGGTGCTGCTAGGTCTTATCTTTGTGTTGAATAATCAAAATGAAAAGATCGTACAGGATGAGGCAGCAAATCGCGTCGTTGACTTCAAGCTTGAAGGTCAGCCTGTGCTGGGTTCCTCTGATGCTAAGGTAACGCTAGTAGAATTCGGAGACTACAAATGTCCTGCTTGCAAGCAATGGGAAGAGACGATATTCCCGCAATTAAAAGCCGATTATATCGATAAGGGCGACGCTCAATTTGTATTTATGAACTATCCATTCCTTGGGCCCGATTCCAACACGGCAGCTTATGCTGGCGAGGCCATTCATGCCAACCATCCAGACGCATTCTTTGCTTTCCATGAAGCGTTGTATGCAGCTCAGCAGGACGAGCGTGTGCAGTGGGCAACCCCAGAGTACTTGCTTGAGGTAGCGAAGAAGGTTGTTCCTGATCTTAATGGAGATGAGTTCTTGAAGCAGATTCAAGACGATACGTATAAGGAGAAGGTACAGGGAGATTTTCAAGCGGGTGAAGCGGCTAAGGTCAGCGGTACGCCAAGCGTATTTGTCAACGGAAAAGAGTACACAGGCAATTACTTGGATTATAAGAGCTTAAAGGCATTCATCGATCAGGAGCTGTCGAACGCAAAGTAATCTAACGGGAGGGCATATTGATGAACGTTATTCGCCGCTACGCCATTTACTTTGCATGGATTGTATCATTGGTTGCAACGAGCGGCAGCTTGTACATGAGCGAGATTCTGCTGTGGGAGCCGTGCAGGCTGTGCTGGTACCAACGTATTTTCATGTATCCGCTGGTGCTCATTCTGGGCATTGCCGCTTATCGCAATGATCGATCAGTGCTTCGCTACGGGCTTCCGATGGCGATCATTGGGGGGAGCATCTCGATTTATCATTACATGGTGCAGAAGGTGCCGGGAATGGCCGAGGCTGCGCCTTGCCGCGTAGGCATCCCCTGTGATTCAGATTATCTGGATCTATACGGATGGATTACGATTCCACTGCTCGCGCTAGTAGCGTTTATCCTCATTACCGTCATGCTGTGGACGGCTCGTACCGAGGTTGAAGAAGCAGTAGAAGAGGAGGCTTCCTTTGGCGCATAATGAACAGCTATTTTTGATCTAGGATCTGCATAACAGTTGAAGCTCTCACTCCATGCTTTGGGGTGAGGGCTTTTTACATTACTACATGTTCAAGCGGAATTATGCCATGTATCTTTTCAGTAAAATCGTTAAGATGAGAAGTAAGCTTTACTTAAAAATGAAAAGGCATATATTCGTCGAATCAGGAGGATTGCAGATGACTCAGCTTAGTTGGGAAGGACAGCAGATGCTGTTGAACGGAGAACCATTCCGCATCATATCTGGTGCGATGCATTATTGGCGTGTGGTACCTGAATATTGGGAGGATCGCCTTCGCAAGATCAAGGCCATGGGCTGCAACACAGTCGAGACGTATATTGCCTGGAACGTGCATGAGCCGAAGGAGGGCCAGTTCAACTTTAAGGGTATGGCAGATGTGTCCCGATTTGTAGCTTTGGCAAAAGAAGTGGGATTGTACGTCATCGTGCGTCCAGCCTCTTATATTTGCGCAGAATGGGAATTCGGAGGCTTTCCGGCGTGGCTATTGAATGAAGAAATGGAGCTGCGCTGCAATGATCCTCGCTATTTGAGCAAGGTTGAGGCCTATTATGATCAGCTTATTCCTGAGCTTACGCCTCATTTGATAACAAATGGCGGTCCGATTATTGCCATGCAGATAGAAAACGAGTATGGTAGTTATGGCAATGATAAGGCCTATCTTCAGGCTTCGAAACAAATGCTCGAAGAGCGCGGCGTGGACGTGTTGCTGTTCACATCAGACGGACCGCAAGATGATATGCTGCAGGGCGGCATGACAGAGGGGGTCTGGGCGACGGTCAACTTCGGTTCGCGTGCGAACGATGCATTCGACAAGCTGCTTGAGTATCAGCCAGATGCGCCTCTTATGTGCATGGAGTTCTGGAACGGCTGGTTTGACCATTGGCATGAGGAGCATCATACGCGCTCTGCTCAATCGGCGGCAGAGAGCCTGGATGAGATTCTGGCAAGAGGGGCGTCCGTGAATTTCTACATGGTACATGGCGGCACGAACTTTGGCTTTATGAACGGAGCAAACCACGGAGAGCGCTTTGAGCCAACTGTCACGAGCTATGACTACGATGCAGCCATTAGCGAATGCGGAGACATTACACCGAAGTTCCATGCCTTTAGGGATGTTATCGGTAAATACACGACGCTAAGCGAGGAGCCGATTCCAGCTAATTTGCCCAAGGCAGCTTATGGAGCCGTAGATGTGAAGCGAAGCGTGAAGCTGTTCGATACGCTTGCAGCGATATCCGAAGAGCATCAGAGCGTAACGCCTGAGCCGATGGAGGCGTATGGTCAAGCCTTTGGCTTCACGATGTACTCCACGACCATCACAGGACCGCGTCCTGAGAGCCATCTTAAGATTCAGGATGTACATGATCGTGCGCTTGTCTTCTTGGATAAAAAGTTCATTGGGGTGGTGGAGCGCTGGAATCCGACTTCCATTCCTGTCGTTATTCCTGAGGGAGGCGCTGCGCTCGATATTCTGGTTGAGAATATGGGGCGTGTCAACTACGGACCTCAGCTTATCGACCGAAAGGGCATTACGCATGGAGTACGTCTCAATGGACAATTCCAGTTCCACTGGACGGTCCGCACGATGCCGCTTGAGGATATCGCTCAGGTCGCCTTCGATCAGGCTTCATCTGAGCTCACGGGTCCGCAGCCTGCGTTCTATGAAGCGGAACTGAATATTGACGGCGAACCGCAGGATACATTCTTGTATTTGGACGGCTGGAAAAAAGGCGTCGTGTTCATTAACGGCTTCAATCTAGGCCGCTACTGGGAAGTAGGCCCGCAAAAATCGCTGTATGTGCCTGCGCCGATCCTGAAGTCAGGACGCAATGAGATTGTCGTGTTCGAATTGCATGAGCAAGGAGAAGCTCTACGCTTTGAAGATGTGCCTGAGCTCTAATCGGCACGCAAATGCAATCATGCAAAGCAGCAAAGGGGATTAGAGAGAAACCGTACTTGAAAGTGAAAGGTGTCCTGTAATAATGGAAGTCTACATTGGTGTTGCACTTGTACTTTGTTCTGCTTTTACTCATTCTGTATGGAATCTGTTTACGAAGAAGAGCCTTCACAAGGCTACCTTCCTATGGTCACTGCATCTCATCGCCAGCATCATTTTCATGCCGTTTTTTATAAAAGACTTGATTCATCTGGAGGCAGGTCTGAAGGAATGGGGTTTCCTGCTGCTGTCCTTTATGTTTCAAGGCATCTACTTTCTGATGCTGAGCAAGGCCTATCAGGTTGGAGAGCTGTCGCGCATCTATCCGATGATGCGGGGGATGGCGGCGCTGCTTGTCCCGTTGTTTAGCCTTGGGCTGTACGGCGAGCAGCTAACCGGTCTTGGCTGGTTCGGGTTAGCCTGTATCGTTGGCGGCTTATTTGCCATCGGAGGCTTAATGAATCCGAATTGGAAGGAGCAGGGCCCGCTCTTGAAGATTGCGTTGATCGTTGGGCTATGCACGACGGGGTATACCTTAACAGATAAGTTTGTGGTCTCCTTTATGACGCCACTTGGACTGCTTCAATTAGGCAATCTGGCTGCATTCTTCATCTTGATTCCTGATGTGGTAAAGGCGAAGCAGGTGAAGGCGGAGTGGCGGCTGAATTGGCGAACGATATTGCTTGGCGCGGTGCTGACACCGGGCTCCTATCTTATCTTCTTATTTGCCATGAAGCTTGCCCCTCTCGCCCAGATCGCGCCGATGCGCGAGTTCAGCATCGTATTCGGAACGGTGCTTGGGATGCTGATTCTTAAAGAGAAGCAGGGGCTGCCGAGAATGGCGATGGCCTTATTGATTACATGCGGAATGATGCTTGTAGGACTGTTTGGTACACCCGTATAAGAAACAGCACACGAGTCTAAGAGAAAAGAGATGGAAATAAAGAGGCAGCAGGCACGGCGCTCACCCTGAGCGAATAGAGGGGGAGCGTCGTGCCTGCTGCTTTTTGCTGCTTGCTCAATCAATGGCTTAGAGACTGTTCACCGATATGGCCTGCTTGCCAAGCAACCCGTCAATAAATTGATGCACAGCCGCCTCATAACGCTTGGGGTCCACGCAGTACGATACAGCATGCGCGGCATGATCGACGAGCAGCAGTGCTGAGGGAGAGGACTTGGCAGCGTACAGCTCCTCGCTCATCCAAGTGGGCACAAATACATCATCCTTGCCGTGGATGAATAACACAGGAAGCTTGCACTGCTTCATGTTTTTGATCGGACGGATATCTGCCATGCGAAACCCCGCATGCTTCTCCAAGAGCTTGTCCATCAATCGCATCGTTGGCCAAGGAGGCAAGTAATACTTAGCCAGTTGATGACGCATAAGCTTCGTCAGATCTGAATACGGGCAATCGGCAATAATGAATCGTACCTGCGGACGATGGATTGCTGCATATTCAAGCACAGTACCGCCTCCTAAGGACTGTCCATGAAGTCCAATCATGCAGTCTTCTCCCTTGCGAGCGACGATCCAGTCTACCCAAGCTTGAATATCGTATTTCTCATGGAAGCCAAAGGTCGTGTATTGTCCGTCGCTTCTTCCGTGCCGCCGCTGGTCAACGAGGAGGACATTAAATCCTTTTTGCTTGAACATGGCAGCGAATTGGCATGACCACGGCAGGGCGGCAGTATAACCGTGAACGATAAGGGCAATCCGGTTGGAGGCAGGAAAGTATTCCATATAATGGCCGTGCAGATTCAGTCGATCATGGCTGCTTAATTGGATAACTTCTGGCTCCATCTTGTCAAAGGCATCACGGGTAAAGACACCATATTCCTCCAGCATGTCAAGACAGCGATCATAGGTGGACTGCTTCATGCGTGTCATTTCATGCACGGCGATCCGTGGAACAACCCATAAATATAAGAATAAGATTACTGCAATTCCAATCAACATCCAGAAATACATCCGCATCACTCCTTGCCCTTGCCAATTTGTTCACTACATTGTAGAATGTGCAACAATGTCAATAATTACACGAAAAATGAGCCTGATTGTTGTATGAAGAACCGGATTATTTGTCAGGCAGTGCGGGGAATTGGCGAATTGTGTGAAAGGGCCTGTGTAACTTTTTGAAAAAGTAGTTTATAATGAAGCGAAGGTTTTTCGTGACTATACTAGACACCGCTATGTGTATTGAAGGGATTGGAAGAAGTAATGTGTGGAATTGCTGGACTGCTTCAGTTTAACGGACAACAGCCGGATGAGCATATCATTCAGAACATGATGGACGTGATTTACCATCGCGGGCCAAACGACGGCAGAATGTGGATCGGAGATCGTGTAGGGCTTGGTTTCCGCCGCCTGTCCATTATCGATGTGGCAGAAGGGGCTCAGCCGCTCAGCAATGAGGACGATTCCGTCTGGATTATATTTAATGGTGAGATCTATAACTATATGCAGCTTCGAGAAGACTTGCTCTCTCGCGGTCACCAATTCAAGACACATACGGATACAGAAGTCATTGTCCACCTCTATGAAGAGTACGGAGAGGACTGTGTCCATCATTTGCGCGGTATGTTTGGATTTGCAATTTGGGATCGTAACAAGCAGCAGCTGTTTTTGGCACGTGACCATTTTGGCATTAAGCCGGTTTATTACTTTTTTAATCGTGAAATATTTGCTTTTGGTTCAGAGATCAAGAGCCTGCTGACCATACCTGGGATGCCGCGCCTTTTGAATATGAACAGTTTCTATAATTATTTGACGTTCCAATATGTGCCGGATCCGGATACGATGTATGAAGGCATTCAGAAGCTTCCTCCGGGTCATTGCATTACGATTCCATTTGAGGAAGAGCCTCGGATTCGCAAGTATTGGGACCCTATGTTCGATCCTGTGGATCGTCCGCTCGCAGAGATTATTGAAGAGATTCGCGATGTCATGTCTGATTCTGTGCGCAATCACCTGCACAGTGAAGTGGATCGCGGCTGCTTCTTGTCGAGCGGGATCGATTCGACAATCACGTCTACGCTTATGCGCTCCATGGAGCCGATCAAGACGTTCAGCGTCGGGTTTGAAGGACCGCACAATGAGACGACGATTGCAAGAGATACGGCTAGTCAGATCAATACCGATCATTATGATCGGATGATTACCCAGGAGATGTACTTTGATGCCGTTCCTCGGGCGATCTGGCATCTTGATGAGCCTGTTGCCGATCCATCGGCAATTGCGCTGTATGAGGTAGCGCGTCTTGCGAGAGAGCATGTGACCGTCGTCTTGTCTGGTGAAGGCGCAGATGAACTGTTCGGAGGCTATCGGATCTATAGAGAGCCTCATTCCTTGCGATATTTGTCTTGGCTGCCTGACGGGCTCAAGTCTTCTGTTCATGCAATGGTAAGCAAGCTGCCGAATTTCTATGGCAAGAACTACTTGATGCGGGCGACGACGCCGCTTGAGAAGCGATTCTTAGGCAATGCGAATATCTTCAGCGATGATGCGAAGCCTGAGATTCTGCGTGTAACCGAAGATCAGCTTGAATGCTTTACGAAGCCATTCGACAAGGCTATGGAATATTATCAGCAGACGAAGCATCTTGATCCGGTTGCTCGCATGCAGTATATCGATATGAACCTGTGGATGCCTGGCGATATCTTGATGAAAGCAGACAAGCTGACGATGGCTCATTCCATGGAGCTTCGCGTGCCATTCTTGGACCGCAAGGTGTTCGATGTAGCCAAACGCATTCCGATGAAATACAAGATCGCGGATGGAACAACGAAGTATGCGCTGCGCAAGTCAATGGAAGGCATTATTCCGGACTCTGTCCTGAATCGTCCAAAGCTTGGGTTCCCGGTACCGATGCGTGACTGGCTCCGTACGAGCCGTGCTGATGTTATGTGGGAAGAGATGACGAGCAGCGGCATTGATCATATTGTGAATTTGAGCGCGGTAGAGAATATGTTCCGCATGCACAAGGCGGAGCAGGGTGATTATTCCCGGAAGATCTGGGTGCTCTATGTATTCTCCTTGTGGTATTCCACTTATATGAGAAATGCTGCTTTATAATTAAGGAGGCTGAGTATCGCTGCTGATCGGACAGATAAAGCAAGCAGTGATGCTCAGTTTTTTTATGCTCAAGAACTTCAATTATGGGCGTGAGATAGGATGAATGAAATGAAGCATAGAGATACCTCTTCTGCATGGGCAGCTGGGGGATGGCTGCACCGAATCGATCCCTTAACAAAAGGGATATGGCTCTTAAGCACAGGGTTCGCCAGCATGATGACCACCTCATTGGCAGGACAAGCGGTATGGTTCGCATCCGTACTCCTCATCGCTTGGACGGGGGCTGGCTGGTCCTTAACAAGATGGCGGCTTGTTCTTGGCTGGTGTGCAGGCTTTGGCCTGCCGCTCATCTGGTTTCAGTGGCTGGTTCTCCCCGGACAGACGCCGCTATTTGGCTCTGGCACAGGACGGTGGTTTACCGAGGAGGCGCTCGTGCTTGCTGCAGCACTCACGCTAAGAGCGCTCGTTATGTTTCTGACCTCGATTGTATTTGCGACGACAACAGAGCCAAGGGATGTGGTGGCAGCCTTGGTCGGAAAGCTTCGCGTGCCGCCTAAGTTCGCCTATGCTGCAGCTGTCGCCTTGCGATTCGTGCCGCTTCTTACCCGTGAGGCAGAGCAGATTAGACGGGCGCAGCAGCTTCGCACCTTAACCCGAGAGAAGGGCCTTCAAGCGCGCCTAGGAGAGGTTAAGCAGCTAAGCTTGGCGCTTGTCCGCTCCGCCCTGCGGGAGGTGCAGACCGTATCTACGGCTATGGAGGCGAAGCAATTTGGCCGCGGGGCCAGAACACAGCGGCGCGAGCTGTCCATTCCGCTGTCTGGCAAGCTTTTTGCGCTATTATCCTGTGGCGCAGCTATCTTATCAGTCTGGTTGATATGATCGAGCAGCTGGCTGAACTTTGGCAGGAAGAGCGCTGTATGCGAATTCTAAAAATAAGGATTGCAATTATACAATAGGGCCTGTACGTTAAATAGTGGAAAGTAGATTGAGGTAGTAGGGAGGACATGCATACCAATGAATGCAATGATGAAACAGTGGGGGAAGCTTACATTAATGGAGTGGGTGCTTATGGCACTGCTTGCTGCCCTGAACGGGGTAGCGACCAGCCTGCTGTCGCATCTTAACCAACTGCTGACAAGCCTTGGCGGCTCCATGCTGACTTCTACCATTGTCGGTTTGTATATGATTTATGGCCTGCTTGCCATGTATATTATCCGCAAGCCGGGAGCTGCGCTGTTTACCTATCTGATCGGAGCGCTGATGCAGATCATGGTGGGCACAAGCTATGGGCCGTGGTCGGCTATTGCGGCTGCTCTGTGCTATGCCGTCATTGTGGAGCCTTTATTTTTCTTAGTCAAATACAAAAAGTTTGATTGGAGCATGATGCTCTTTACGGGAGTAGCCATGACGCCGCTGTGGTATATCGTGGCAGCGTTTATGTTCGGATACATTCATTATGAATCCCTCGTGCTGGTGATTACGCTTGCCATTCGCTGTGTCAGCGGCATGCTTCTGTGCGGAGGCTTAACGAAGTGGCTCGGCGATCGACTCAAGCATACACGCTATGTGCGGCCCTTTGCCTTGGGCCGTGAGGCTATGGGCCTGCGTGAGAAAGGCTAGCATGCCTGTCAGGCTGCTGACCTGACGACGAGCGGTGTAGAGGAAGAACATGAAGGAGGAGCAAGATGAACAGGGAAGAGCATCCTTCCATAGATTCCATACACGACTTAGGTGCCGGGGAGGTCATACGCATGTCGCGTGTGGCCTTCACCTATGTTGGCGAAGATCAGGCAACCCTTGAGGAGTGCTCTTTTACCTTGCGTGAGGGTGAGGTGCATGTCATCTTCGGCCGCAATGGAACGGGCAAGACGACATTGGCCAAGCTTCTCGCTGGACTGCTGGAATCGCATGAAGGCAATTGTACGGGAGAACTGGCTACACGAGAGGACAAGCTCATCGGCTACATCGGCGGTGATGCCGCCTCGCAATTTGTAATTGGGATCGTAGAGGATGAACTGGCCTTTGGTCCTGAGAATTTGGCTGTAGTTCCTTCTGAGATTGAGCGTAGAATCGATGCTGAGCTCGATGCCTTCAAGATGGCCCATCATCGCTTCAGTCATGTTGACACGCTGTCTGGAGGAGAACAGCAGCGCGCAGCAGCCATGTCCATTTGGACGATGGAGCCGGATGTTCTCATCATCGACGATGGCTGGAGCCAGCTTGATGTGGAAGGAAGAGCGGAGCTCTATGAGAAGCTTCGGTGTTGGATGAAGAAGAAGGGGCGCTCGCTTCTTCTACTTTCCTCTCGGCTGGGTGCAGCCGAAGGAGGCCTTGAAGCCGATGAGCTTCTTGAGCGAGCGAAGCGATGGCGGCTTGAAGCGGGGCGGCTTCAGGCATGCGATCAAGACGAGATGCGGATGGCTGCAGCAGAGGCGAAGCGAAATGAGCACCGAGTGGAAACCGTAGAGGCAGCCGGGTATTCCTGCCCTGCTGTACCAATAACGGAGCATAGACAAGCGATCCTTGCGCTCAATCAGGTCCGCGTTCGTTATAAAGGGCAGGACAAGGAGGTGCTGCAGCAGGTCACAGGCGTGCTGCATGCAGGTGAATGCGCCCTGCTCCAAGGACATAATGGAGCAGGCAAGTCGACGCTGTTTCGTCTCATCAGCGGAGGGCTGAAGCTTCAAGGAGGGAGCGTCATGCTTGGCGGCGAGCCGCTTAGCCGCATGGACCGCTATGATCGGGCCCGTGCGCTGGGCTATGCGCCTCAGCGGGCAGCAGCCTCGTTTCTTGCCGATTCGGTATGGGACGAAGGCATGCTTGTATATCAGGCGCTGCAAGCCCTTCCCCAAGCGCAGCAGCCATTGTCCGTTCAGGCTGAGCCAGATGCCTCGAGATGGCTGGAGAAGGAACTGATGGCACTTCAGCTGTTTGCGCTTCGGCATCGGCATCCAGAAGAGCTGTCGCTGGCTTCGCAGCGGAAGCTGAGCCTGTGGATCGCTAGCGCTCACGAACCTTCGCTGCTGCTCTTGGATGAGCCTACAGCGGGGCTTGATGCGGCAGCGTCGCTTCAAGTGATGGACTGGTGCGAGCATCAACGAAGCCGTGGTGCGGCAGTCCTGATCATTACTCATGATCCGCTGTGGGAAGCAGCGGGTTCGAGGGATTGTTACCGGCGTTGGAGACTCGAAGGAGGAATTCTCCATACGTAAGCGAAGCGAGCTGCTTTATAGATATCGAAATGTGTAGAACTAGGAGATGACATCATGTCAGAAAAAATAAATTCGAAGGTGGATAGCCGTACTGCCAAGCTTAAGCAGGATGCAACGATGCAGCCGGGGCGCAAGCGCCAGCTCGTCACATTAGCGCTCTTGCTGTCCACCTTTTTAGCAGCAATTGAGGTTACAGTTGTCAGCACAGCCATACCTAAGATCGTGGCAGATCTAGGCGGCCTGCAGCTTATCAGCTGGATATATGCGGCTTATCTTCTAACGACTGCAGTATCGACGCCGTTTTTTGGCAAGCTGTCTGATTTATTTGGCCGCAAAAATATTTTTATCTTCGGCTCTGTATTGTTTGTGGTGGGCTCCATGCTGTGCGGCCTATCGCAAAATATGACCCAGATGGTAATATTCCGTGCGATCCAAGGTATAGGCGCTGGGGCGCTTACGCCTGTTACGATGACCATTGTAGGCGATATTTATAACTTTGAGGAGCGAGCCAAGATTCAAGGGCTATTCAGCTCCATTTGGGGTATTGCTGGACTTGTAGGGCCGCTTGTCGGCGGCTTCTTCGTTGATTCACTGAGCTGGCACTGGATCTTCTATTTTAATGTGCCGTTTGGGATTATTTCCGTCTGGATGATTGCTGTTCTATTTCATGAAAAGGTGGAGCGCAAGCAGAAGTCCATCGATTACGGCGGCACTGTGACCTTCACGATCGGGATGACGGCTTTTCTTGTCCTCTTAATCACAGGAGGAAGCATGATAGCCTGGGATTCTTATGTGATGATGGCGCTGATTGCGGCATCCGTTCTGTTTATGGGGATCTTCTTCTACATTGAGCTCAAGGTGAAGGAGCCGATGGTGCCGCTTCATTTGTTCAAGATTCGAAGCATCTCAGTTGCAAATGGGGTCAGCTTCTTATTAAGCGCAGTGCTCATTGGTTTGAACTCTTATTTGCCGCTGTGGGTGCAAGGCGTGCTGGGGCAGAGCGCTAAAAGCTCCGGCCTTGCTCTTACGCCAATGTCGATCGGCTGGCTGATCGGCTCGATCATTGGCGGCCGTCTCTTGATTAAGAGCGGCAGCAAGGTGACGGCCTTTCTTGGGACGATGGCCATTGTGGCAGGCTCTGTATGGCTGACCTTCATCTCGGGAGAGAGCTCCATCTGGATGATTATGGCCCTGATGGCTGTCGCAGGCTTCGGCTTTGGATTCTCTTTCACCTCGTTTATCGTGATTGTGCAGTCGTCCGTAAGCTGGCAAGAGCGAGGAAGCTCTACAGCGCTCAACTCGTTTGTTAGAACCTTGGGACAGACGATTGGCATAGCCGTATTCGGCACTTACTTGAATGCCCATATCGCGAGTGCCGTGAAGCATGCTGGGGCAGATATTGCCGGCAAGGTAACGAATGATGATCTGAATAGCCTGCTCTCGCCAGAAGGCGCGAAGGAGCTCTCAGCCGACCTGATTGGTCCGCTTCGGGGATTTCTTGAGCAGGGGCTGCTCAGCGTCTTTATGCTTGCAGCCGTGATAGCAGCTGCTGCCTGGCTCTTCACGATCTTTATGCCTGGTCGCCGCACAGAAGCAAATCAGGGCAAGGATCAAGCAGTATCCTAGTCGATTGTGTATGAAACCGAAAGCAGGTCGCTTTCGGTTTTTTTGTGCTTATGAGTAGGAATTCATATGTTTGTGTCGAAATATAAGCGGTATCCATTCCATAGCGTAAGTTGCATGTTAGGCCCTCTCTAGGTCAAGGTTGTTTCAAGCGTGGACGGTTGGAGTATTGTAGAATATGACCATGTTTCTTCATCGGAAAAGGAGCTCCATGGATATGCGACGAACGTTGTTTCCACTCTCCACCTTACGGACAGTGCTTTTATATATTTTGCTTATTCTATTGGCGTTGTATCTGAGCCAGCACGGCATACAGTATGCGTATGGAGCCGAATTCATATTGTGCAGCTTCGCGCTGCTTCTCCTCACTGGCCTCTTTGGATGGGCATGGGGAGCGGTATCCTCCCTCGTGTTAACCTTAGGTCTTTACTATACGCAGCATGGCTCCATCATATTGCCGCTAATTGGATTAGAAATCTTAATTGTAGGTTTTCTGCATGAGAGGACAAGGCGTCCGCTGCTGCTGCTTGATGCGTTGTATTGGTTCTGTATTGGAGCGCCTCTTGCTATGCTGTTTTTCTACCTGCAGACGTATACCTTCAATTCAGAAGCAATACTCCAATACTTCATGTTTGCGATGAATGGTTTATTGAATGTGTTTATCGCGGATGTGCTGCTCACCTTTGTGCCTTGGCACAGGCTTATTCCAAGGATTGAGCGGAAGCTTGTGTCCTTGAATCAGCTGCTTGCTCATCTGTGCATCATTGCCGTATTTATTCCTTTTATGATTAATCTTGTGCTCGACAGCCATCAGATGCGATCGGAGATTGAGACGGACTCCATGTCGCTCGTTGAGAGTCAATCGAGGGTTGCGATGGATTGGGTAACCGGTCTAAGCATGAAGGACAAGCACGGCCTTTACGTCCACAATGAAGACAATATGAAGCAGCTCGACCTGAAGCTGAATGCGTTCTCCTTGAACCACCTCTTAAAAATTGCGGTATATGATAAAGAAGATAAGCTGATGGCGTCGACAGACTCCTCCTTTTTTCACAAAATGAATCTGATTCAACTGGAGAATGAAGGCAATCAGCTGATGGAGATTGCGCTGAGGCAGGAACAGCCGATTCGAGAAAAAAGGCTCGCGGAGCAGCGCTTCTATCAATGGCTCCCATCCGAGAATCAATATGATTATGATACCAGACGCTGGAACGATGGCTATTACGTCTTAATCAAGCAGTACTCGGATCTTCCTATACAAAAAATAATAACGCTTATCCCTATAGCGGTATTTTCAGAGAATACGATCTCCGTTTATTTAACCAAGTTTTTAAGCTTGTTCCTTCTGTGCTTGATCGTAGGTGCAGTCGCCTTCTTGATCACCCGTTATATTTCCCGTGTCTTGAATCAGCTCATGACGATCACGACAGGCATGCCAGCGAAGCTGATCACTTCACAATCCATCTCTTGGCCGTCAAGCAAGATCAGTGATATTCGGGCCTTGGAGAACAACTTCCGTTCGATGTCAGAGCGTTTGATCGAGGTCTTTTATGAGATGAGGCGCATGAATGATCAGCTGCGCAACCAGACGAACAAGCTAGAGAACTCCGAGGAGCGGCTGCAGCAGCTTGCTTATTACGATCCATTGACGCAGCTGCCGAATCGATATCACTTCACCTCGAAGCTGGAGGAAGCGATTCAACAGGCGAAGGAGAATCAGGGCGTGATTGCCTTGATGTTTTTGGATTTGGACCGTTTCAAGCACATCAATGATTCCTTAGGACATAATGTGGGCGATCTGCTGCTCGTGCGTGTTGCTCAGCGACTAAGCTCTCAAGTCACAAGGCTGCAGGGAGCGGCTATGATCGCAAGGCTTGGCGGCGATGAGTTCGTGATTCTGCTTGAAAATTATACGAAGCCAGATGTGAGGAAGGTGGCTGAACGGATCGTACAGGTGTTTCATGACAGCTTCTTCGTATTATCGTATGAGCTGTTTGTTTCCCCTTCCATCGGCATTGCGATGTATCCTGAGCATGGGACGGAATCAACGGCTCTCCTCAAGCGGGCGGACACCGCAATGTATGCGGCCAAGGACCGCGGAGGGCAGAATGCTATTTTCTACGATGAGCTGCACTCTGATCAGCTGCATGAAATTGCGACTATTGAAGGACAGCTTAGGAAGGCGCTTGATCGGGAGGAGCTGATTCTGAATTATCAGCCAATCGTGGATTCAACAGGACGTGTCAGTGCGGCAGAAGCCTTAATACGCTGGATTCATCCTGTGCATGGCTTTATCTCTCCAGCCAAGTTTATTCCGATTGCGGAAGAGACAGGGCTTATTATTAAGATTGGGGAATGGGTGCTGCGGACCGCATGCATCCAGCATAAGCAATGGATCGATTCGAAGCGGCTTCCTCCTTTTGATCTATCGGTCAATGTCTCGCTGCGCCAGTTTTTGAATCAAGACTTTGTGGAAATGGTTGACCGCATATTGGCAGAGACGCGATTCGACCCTGAGCGTTTAGTGCTAGAGATTACGGAGGGCTATGTTAACAAAAATGTTGAATACGGCAATCATGTCTTAAATCAGCTCAAAAATAGAGGCATTCGCATTGCCATTGATGATTTTGGCACGGGATATTCATCGCTCAGCCGATTGAAAACTTTGCCGATTCATGTGCTCAAGATCGATCGCTCCTTTATACGCTATGTGCAAAATGACAGTGCCAATGCTTCGATTGTCGAAGCGGTAGTGCATATTGGGAAGAGCATGAACCTGAAGGTGATGTCTGAAGGAGTGGAGACGATAGAGGAGCTTCAATTCCTGAAGTCGGTCAATTGTCACCAATATCAAGGCTATCTGATTAGTCCGCCGCTTCCTGCAGCGGAGTTCGAAGCAAGATTCCAGGAGTTCTCGCTGCCGCTTCAGATGCTAGCTGAGCAGCGATGAATAAGCCTGATGAGCTTAAGGCCTCAACAAGGCAACAATAGAAATTGAATGTACGACAAAAGAGCCGGTGCTGCCACCGGCTCTTTTGCTGTTCCCTCTTTCTTGGATGCTGTTCATGCTGTCATGAGAGGGGGCGTTATGTTGAAAAGAAAATACAAGCTGGTCATGAGGTACATGCTTAGATGCATCCAGCTTGGCTTTAACTTCTAAAGCCTTACACCGTTTTCTTCGCAGGCGAATGTCCAAGCTTCTCTGCCTGCATGCCAAGCTTCTTCAACAGCTCGATCGCCATCTCTTTCTCTTCAAGAGACAAGCCGCTTAATGCCCGATTCAGCATAAGCGCTTGGCGAGGGAAGATTCTGCCCATTGCTTCTTTGCCTTTCTCTGTCAGCTCCGCATAGATAACGCGGCGATCCTTGGCGCAAGGATGACGGCGAAGAAAGCCGTTGCGTTCTAGCTTATCGATGACGTAAGTAACGTTGCCGCTTTGCAGCAGCAGCTTGGAGCCGATCTGTTGAATGGGCTGAGCACCTTTATTGTAGAGTATTTCAAGAACAGCAAAGTCCGTCGGATTAAAACCTTCATTCTTGCAGCATGTGGCGGAATGATCCGAGATGCTCTTGAATGCTTTGGAGAATACACGAAACAAGTGCAAGGATACCTCAGTTTCACGATCAAAATAGTCATGCATGGTTATCCCACCTTAAACGAATGGTTACGATTTCATCTTAGTATGAAAATGATAGCTGAAAATATATCATTAATCACATTTGTGAAAGATTGAACACAAAAAATTTGAAGTTTTCTTGCTTGTAGATTATGGTTAAAGTATAGAAGTAATGTAAAAGAGGAGGTCGAGTCATGGAACAAACGATGAAAGCCTGTTTGGTGGATGAGTCCAATAACCTGTATTGGGGAGATGTCGAGAAGCCGATATGCAAAGACGATGAACTGCTCGTTCGCGTGCATGCAACAGCCGTTAATCGGGCAGATCTTCATCAGAAGGAGGGGTTATACCCTGTACCGCCAGATGCCTCTCCGATCCTAGGGCTTGAGATGGCGGGTACGGTAGAGCAGATCGGCAAGGATGTAAGCGGCTGGCGTGTCGGTGATCGCGTGATGGCGTTATTGTCAGGAGGGGGTTATGCCCAATATGCAGCCATCAAAGCAGATATCGCGATTGAAGTGCCAGAGGAGCTTCATCTGGATCAAGCGGCATCGATTCCGGAAGTGTACCTCACTTCATACTTGAACATGCTCCAGCTAGGAGGATTATCGAGCGGAGAGCGGGTACTGATTCATGCAGCGGCAAGCGGGGTCGGTACAGCATCCATTCAGCTTGCGAAGGCAGTTGGCGCAAAGGTGTACGCGACGGCTGGATCGGAAGAGAAGATTGAAGTGGTGAAGGATCTAGGCGCAGAGCTTGCTATTTTATATAAAGAACAGTCTTTTCGAGAAATCATACTTAAGGAAACGAACGGCCATGGCGTAGAGCTGGTGATGGACCCGGTTGGCGCTGCTTATTGGGAGGATAACATGGAGGTGCTGGCGCTTGATGGCCGCATGGTCCTCTACGGAACGATGGGTGGCTCGAAGATCGATCAAGTAGATCTAATGCCTGCCATGCTTAAGCGAATTCATCTTATCGCAAGCACGCTGAGAGGAATCCCGCATGAGCGTAAAGTAGCGCTTAAGAATGACTTTGTGGAATGGGTTATGCCCAAATTCCGCACCGGTGAGATCGTACCAATCATTGATAGCGTGTATGAGTCCTTTGAGGTCAATGAGGCTCATGCCAGAATGAAGAGCAATCAGAACATCGGGAAGCTCGTTGTGCGCGTTCCCTCCTAATCGAAGATGTGAGCAAGTCAATAGGTGAATGCTTAGAACAGCATGTACAATGATCATAAACGGAGTAGCTGTGGATTTGCAGATCAGAGGGGTATGAGGGAATGAGCGCACTTAAGGTTCATATTGAAGAAGCGGGCTATAGTCCGCAAGACATTAAGATTCACGGAATTTCATTTCATGTGAATCCTGGAGAATTAGTAGGCTTGATTGGACCTAACGGTGCAGGCAAGAGCACGACGATGAAGACCATCCTTGGCGTAATGAGGGTCGTGAAGGGAAATATTCAGATAGGCGATGACGGCAAAGGGAAATATGCCTATGTCCCGGAACAGCCTGTCTTGTACGAGACGATGACGATGAAGGAGCATCTTCAGCTTGCTGCGGCAGCTTACAACATGACGCCGGAGCAGTATGATGAAGTGGAGCGGGAATTAACGGAGCGCTTTCAGATGCAGGATGTACTGCATCAGTATCCGACAAGCTTCTCTAAGGGGATGCAGCAGAAGCTGATGCTGATTCTCGCATTTATGCTGAAGCCTTCTTTATATATAGTGGATGAGCCCTTTGTAGGCCTTGATCCAAGGGCAACTAAACGGTTCTTGGATATGCTGAGTGCGGAGCGAGAGCAGGGCGCAGGGGTATTGATGAGCACGCACGTCTTGGATACGGCTGAGCGTATCTGTGATCGCTTTATTCTTATTCATGGCGGACGAATGATCGCCAATGGAACCTTGGATGAGCTGCGTGAACAAAGCGGCCTTGAAAAGGGAACCCTTATGGATATTTTCGAGGTGTTAACATGATGACGCCTTGGAAGCTGGCTGTTCGACGCTATCGCAAGAACCTAAACTATCAGTGGAGGGCGATTCGTACGGTCATCGATTGGACCGTAGCGCTGTATATTGTCATTCCCGCCGTCCTGCTGGGATCGAAATTCTATCTGGAATGGTGGGAGACACCAGTATTGCCCCCAATCTTAAGCCAAGTGAGCAGCATCTGGCTGTATCCATTCCTCTTCCCGTTGTTCTTTGCCAGACTTCGGACGTGGGCAGAGCCAGGGGATATTCTGTTCTTGCGTCAACGCCCTGATTGGATCCATTCACTCGTCCGCTTTGGACTGCTGGAACTCGGCATTCGCCAGCTTGCAAGCTTCGGCGTACTCATGTTATTGATTATGCCGCTGCTGAGAAATAGCTATGATTTTTCCAGTGTGATGCTCTTGCGGCTGTTTTTGTGGGGCATCAGTATGTCCATGCTGTTTGCGCTCGTCAAGAATGCCATTCACGTTCAGCTTGCAGGAATGTGGCGAGTGCTGGCCGGATGGCTTTGGAATCTTGTCCTGCTGCTTGCCTTTCGTGCGATGACCGCTTATATCATTATGCATCCCTTTGTGTTTGGTTGCGCGCTGATCGCCGTTATTCTGGCCGTGCTGCTTCTTTCTTATTGGCGCGTCCATGTGATGTACACCTATGAGCGGGATGTGGATCTAGAGCTTGAGATTAAAATGAAGCTGACAGCGATGCTGCTTAAACAAGCCGTTGATGTGAAGCAGCGTAAACGTAAGGGAAGCAAGCCCCTGCTCTTTCGCCGTTCCGGTTACTTGTATAAATTGAAACGTCCAGGCCAACAGGTTGGTGCTATCGGGGTGAAGACGCTGTGGCGCAGCTCCTCTCATATGATCTTTTACTGGCAGCTGCTTGGAGTCGGCCTTTTTGCGATAGTTGTTAGTGCAGCAGCTTTGCCTGTACTCGGGTATATCGTATTTCCCGTCCTTTGTATAATTTTAGGGGTATGGTTGAATATGTATTGGCGTGAGCTCGTTGACAGCGACGTATGGAATATGTTCACATTTGATGGGTCGGTGCTTAGCGAAGCAGCTTTTCATTTCACCTCAGTCAATGCCTTGCTGCCGGGGCTTTTGTGGGGGTTATCCTTTGGACTTATCCTTCAATCCTTTCTGGCTGCGCTCGTATATGGCTTGGCTGGCGCATGCGCTGCGCTCTTTCTTGCGCGCATCATAATGACTATGATTGGCTATAAGCGCAAGGAACATGCTAAGCCGCCAGCTTCTGATGCGACAGCGTGATGCTTGATGCTTGATGCCCAATGAATCAACAACCATAAGCATGATTCCTTCTCCATTGGGTACGCTAACCATAAGGTTAATTCCCTTGAGGAGGATGGCTATGGAACAGTCCGTACTAAGATTTCAATTCAAGGATGCGGCAGGTCTTTCGCATGCCTTTGATACGCTGCAGGAGCTTGGGTATGATCCTGTCAGAGAGCAAGGCCATTTGCTGCATATTCATATTGAACGTCAGGATCTGACCTCAGCGCTGGAGATTGCCGAGGCTTGTGGCGGGCAGTTGGTTGAGGAGGCTGGCAGGTCTGAAATGAACGTAATGGATGAGGCATACGGGATGCATATGATCCCGATACCCGCACATCTTGTCAATGAAGATTGGGCGGATGATGCTGCCTACGCAGTAGTTGATCCAAGAGGAGACGACTTGTCCCATCGAGAGGAAGAAGCGATCGGGTGGGATGATGAGCTCAGCAATCAATTTCCTGGCGGTGTGCATCTGTAAGTGGGCCGCTGGTATACAACTTGCAGCAAGCAGGAGGAGCTATGGTTTCATACCATGCTCCTGCATGCTGCTATCAACGGCCTAACCGCCTAACTCCTGTTGAGCGGCATGATGACCTGCTGTATAGCCTGTCGCAAAGGCTGCTGTAATATTGTAGCCACCCGTATATCCATGAATATCAAGTATTTCCCCGCAGAAAAACAGTCCTCTTATGACTTTTGATTCCATGGACTTTGGATGTATTTCTTTGAGGTTTACACCCCCGCCTGTTACGAAAGCTTCCTCTAATGAGCGTGTTCCGCTTATTTTCATAGGGAAGGCTTTGATGAGCTGACACCATTCCGCCCACTGCTTCTTTTGCACATGATCATACGTAGTTGCTTCATCGATATCGGACATCTTCAGAAGCAGCGGTGCCATGCGCTCAGGGATCATCTGCTTGATAATGTTCTTTATCGCCTTTTTGGGCTCCTTTGACCAGATATTCAGTCCCCATTGGCTGATCGCCTCAACGCTTAATTCAGGCTTAAGGTCGATAGAGATGGAGACCGTTTCCCTTCCAGAGCGCTTAAGCTCCTTCACTACGAACTGGCTGCATCGCAGCGCCGCAGGCCCTGATAATCCAAAGTGAGTAAAGATTAGATCTCCTTCATGAGTCACGAGCTTCTTTCCTTTTTCATTCCATACCGTAACAGCAATGTCGCGCAGCGATAATCCTTGAAGCACCTTATCCCGAATAAATGAGGCATTCGAGGTTAGAGGCACCTCTGTCGGATACAGCTCTGTAATCGTATGTCCCGCAGCTTGAGCCCAAGGATAGCCGTCTCCTGTCGATCCTGTATGGGGAACGGAGCAGCCTCCCGTGGCCAAAATGACAGCATCAGCCTCCAGCACGGCCTGATTGTGCAGCACGACGCCGGTTACGGCCCCATCTTCATACAAGAGACGCTCCACAGGTTCATTGGTCCGAAGCTGAACGCCTAAGCGGACGGCTTCTCCAATCAGCGCATCTACGACGGTCTTGGCCTTATCGGATACAGGGAACATGCGTCCATGGTCCTCTTCCTTCAAGCGAATGCCAAGCTGTTCAAAAAAAGCAATAATTCGCTCTGGGTTCATATGCTGCAGCGCGCTGTGAAGAAAGCGCCCATTGCCAGGGATGTAGCGAATCAGTTCATCTATGGGCTTGTTATTCGTGACATTGCATCGCCCGCCCCCAGATATGGCAAGCTTGCGGCCGAGTTTGTTTCCTTTATCGACAAGGGTGACCTTCGCTTTTTGCTCAGCGGCAGCGATGGCTGCCATGAGGCCGGAAGGCCCGCCTCCAACAACGATGACTTGAATGGGTTGCATGAAAGACTCCTTTTTTACAGGTTCGATTATCAATTTTACATATTAAAATGAAAGTTTTCTTGTATCATTGTAGCCTTGTTCATGTCGATTGCAACCAAAAAACATAAAAAGTTGTTAAAAGATGTACTTTAGTGATTGTTTTAACAGCATGAGTATGTTTTAATACAGGCAGAAATAACCAGCGGAAGAAGGGAGATTATGTACGCTGCTTTAAAGGAAACACTGCTTCAGGTGTTCATTGCTTATCTTCCGGCTTTTTCCTGCCAGATTTACACGATGAAGCCGGAGCGTATTTCTAAGGCTCACTATAACATTGGATTTTTCTCATCCTTATCGGTGCTGCTGTGCATGATGCTCTCCTTTTATTATTTTAAGGCAACGGTCCAACCATTTGATTTTCGGCTTATTCCTTATACGCTAGGTATTTTGTACGGTGGGTATTTGATGGGGAGCTTCATCGTTGGCTTTTACATTCTTGTGCTGATCGGATTCAGCTTCGCCGATTATCCTGTTGCCATGTGGAGCGATGCCTTAATTTATTTGACACCGTTTTTATTTCTGTATATCAGCAAATTTCGACAGGCTGGCACACGCAAGCGTGTATACATTGTCATGAGCTTCGCGGTGCTTGGTATTTTGCTGTATTTTGTCTATTATGTCATTGCATTGTGGAATCATACGATTATATTTGATATGGAAGTTCTATTGTTTATGACGATCTTTGGTGCTGTATTTCTTGGGGCGGCGGGACTTGTCGTATACTTTGTTGAGAGCGCAAGAGAAAAGGCTTATCTCCAGCAGGGCTATATCTCGGTCTGGCGGCAGTATCGCCAGGAGGCCCATAAGCTGCATCAGGTTATCGATGCGACGCCGCTTGGCGTTATATCCGTTGATGCAAACGAGCGTATTACAGGTATCAATCAGATGATGCTGTCTATGCTTTTCCGTGAAGACAATATACCGCAGGGCAACCACCTGATTGGCAGAGAGTACCACAGCGTCATACAGACGACAAGGTTCTGGCGCGGCCAGGAACTGCTTGTGCATCGCGTCTTGCGTGGGGAAAGCCTGCAGAGCGATGTGATTACGGTTGAAGATCGGACTTATCTCATCCGCGCCGCTTCGATGAAGAATCAAGAGACAGGAGAGATTGTCGGCGCTGTTGCAATGATGCATGATATTACGGAGCTCGTTCAGCTTCGTGCGGAGATGGGCAATATGGAGCGGTTGAGCCTGGTTGGCCAGATGGCAGCCAGCATTACGCATGAGATCCGCAATCCTATGGCTGTCGTTCGAGGCTTTATCCAATTAATGAAGCAGAAGAGTCCAGACCATCTTGATGACTACTACAAGATCGTAATGGAGGAGCTGGACCGAGCTAATAGTATTATCAATGACTTCTTGTCTTTGGCTCAGAACCGTATCGTGGAAAAAGAAAGAATCCATCTGCATGACCTCATCAATACAATCTCTCCGCTGCTTCAAGCGGATGCGAATCTTAGAGGTCAGGAGATTATGCTGAAGCTTCAGGAATGTGTGCCAGAGCTGCTTCTTAATCCGAAGGAGATCAAGCAGCTGCTGTTGAATTTGGCGCGCAATGCGATGGAGGCCATGGACGAGAAGGGCAGCTTGATTATCGAGACTCGTTATGAAGGGCAAGGCGTTGACCTGATCGTGAAGGATAACGGACCCGGCATTCCGAAGGCCACACTGGATAAGCTCTTTGAACCTTTTTTCACGACAAAAACCAAAGGAACAGGGCTTGGCCTGCCGTTATGCTTAAGTATCGTGGAGCGGCATAACGGAACGATTCGCGTGGAATCGGAGGAGGGCCAAGGCACGACCTTTATTGTTTCCTTCCGAACCGAAGATACGCTGCAAGCGATGCTGCAGCCGCAGGCAATCTAACAACATGATTGGGAGGACGATATGGATGTCATACAGCTTGGGCCACTAGCCTTGAAGGGAGATCTGCTCGCACTGATTGGCGCGCTGATTCTCGCGGCAGTGACCGTGATGCTTCGTCTGAAATTAGAAAACAAATCAGCCAAGCCTTGGGTGGAATGGGCTATGACCGTGATGCTTGCGCTGCTGCTGAATGAGAAGTTCGGCTACTTATGGGATTCGCCATCTGTATTATGGGAGCAGCCGAAAGCGTTATTATTTTTATCGGGTGCTTCCATGAATGGCAATGTCCTGCTGGTCATCGGCCTGCTCTCATGGTCCATTCTGTATGTACGCAAGCAAGAGCTGTCATTGGCTGTGCTGACGGACCTTGCAGCACAAGGATATCTGATGTGGATGGCGGGATATGGCTTCTTGTACAGCTATATTGGCAGAACGGCGCCAGGGATGACGGCCTTCCCTCTGCCGGGCGGAATTGCCGAGGCCTTGCCGCCGATTGAAGCCTTCGTAGCGATGATCGTGCTGCTGGTGCTGTGGTTATTAAGGAGACCTCTTGGCTCGCTTAAGGATGCGCAGTACAGCACGCTCTTGATGGGCACCTCAGGCCTGCTCCTGAGCCTGATGACTGTGCAGGAGATCGCGTGGATGGGACTCTCCGGCACCCAATGGCTCTATGTCTTTTTATTGATCTGCTGTTACTTCATTACCCGCGAGCGGGAGCGCCGCAGAGTGCAAACGAAGCTGAAGGAAGAACAAGACCTGGAGAATATTCAGAAGGCTTAAAGTGAAAATAGGCACCAGAATCAGCCTTATAAGAGTGATCTGCTCTCCTTGTTGGCATGCTCACCGGATAATCCTGTCACTGCCCGCACATAATAGCCTTGACTTATATGTGGGAAGGGAGGGATATTTGTGAGCAACAACAAATCCAAAGAGCAAGAGATGCAAGAGAAGGCGAACCGTGGACTAAAAAATGCTTCCAGTATGCCGGATAAGAAGCTAGACGGACCGAACCGTCCATCCGTGTAGCTCGAACATGTTGTCCGGTTACCCTTGCTTTCACTTCTAGGCATGGTACAATATTTACCGATAGAGTTGTGTGATGAGTCTATCGGAACATACTTTACTTTAGGAGTGAACGAGGATGTCGATGTCATTCGAGCAATATATGCGTGATATGGTCCAGCCAATGCGTGATGAGTTGACGAAGGTTGGCTTTATCGAGCTGCGCACAGCAGAAGAAGTGGAAGAGCAGCTTCCAACTGCTAAGGGCACAGCCCTAGTCGTGGTGAACTCCGTATGTGGTTGTGCTGCGGGACAATGTCGTCCAGGCGTTCGCCAATCCTTGGAGGCTGATGCAGCACCGGATCATTTGTTTACGGTGTTCGCTGGACAAGATAAGGAAGCAACAGCGAAGGCGCGCGAATACTTTGCGCCGTATCCGCCATCTTCTCCATCCATTGCGTTGATGAAGGATGGGGAGCTCGTATACTTTATCGAGCGCCATAGTGTGGAGAATCGCTCTGCAGAGGAGATTGCCGCTGATTTGACGGCTGCTTACGAGCGCTTCTGCAAATAGAACCTCATAGAAGGACGAAAGCCCCCGCGCATGTGAATGTGCGGGGATTTTTGCACAATATTGGAGCATTGGAAAGGAGAACACGGAGATGAGCCTACAACAAGAGATTATCGAACGCTTTGGGGTCAGCCCTCAGATTAATGAAGCAGAAGAGGTTCGCAAGCGTGTGGATTTCTTGAAGAAGTACGTGACGGACGCAGGCACAAGCGGTCTATTGATCGCGATCAGCGGAGGGATTGACAGTGCCGTTGCGGCTGGGCTATGCAAGCTCGCTACAGATGAGCTTGCGGCAGAGACAGGCAAGCCTTACATGACGCTTGGCGTATTTCAGCCTTATGGCGAGCAGGCGGACATTCAAGACAGCTATGCCGTTGCGGAAGCCTTCAAGCTGAAGCATACGGTAGAGACGAACATTGAGGATGCGGTCAATGAGATTTCCCTTGAGACGGAGCAAGCCTTCAAGCAATTAAACATTCATCGTCATATCAGTATTCCGGGCAAAGGGAATGTCAAGGCTCGTGTGCGCATGGTTACACAGTATGCGCTGGCATTCGACCTTAATCTGCTCGTTGTCGGCACCGATCATGCTTCTGAGGCGCTCACGGGCTTCTATACGAAGTGGGGCGACGGCGCTGTAGATATTACACCGCTCTCCTCGCTGAATAAGCGTCAAGTGCGTCAATTGGCTCGCTACTTGGGTGTTCCTAGCAGCGTGATTGATAAGGTGCCGACTGCTGGCTTGTGGGAAGGTCAGACCGACGAGAAGGAGCTTGGCATTTCCTATGAGGAGAATAGCGACTATCTCGAGGGCAAGCCGGTATCTGATGATGCAAGAGAGAAGATTGAGCGTCAATATAAGAAGACCGAGCATAAGCGCTCGGCTATCCCAGGCATCTAATGTGAGGCTGGGATAGGGAATAGAGGGGCTGCTGCTTGCCAAGTATGGCAAGCGGACAGCCCCTCTGCTGTATGCGATTCTAGGTACGATTACAGCTGCAATAACCGTTACGATTACTATGGAATTAAAGCTGCCATTACAGCTATGAATGGAGTAATTGCAGCATCTGGAGCAACAGCAGGGCGACTGAGAAGGCTGGCTGCCGCCATCGGCGTCGAACCGCACACTGAGAGCTGCATATGTTGCAAAAAGCCGTGCTGACAAAAGCAGCTACCCCTTCACGCTGCCTGCCGTCACACCTTCGATAATCTGCTTTTGCAAGATCGCGAAGATAATGATGACAGGAATGATGCTGATCGCAATAGCAGCGGTCATGGCCCCATAATTCATATTGAATTTATCCGCGAAGGCAACGATGGCGACGGGCAGCGTCCTAAGCTTCTCGTTGGATAAGAAGAGGTTGGCCATCACGAATTCGTTCCAATTGTTGATAAAGTTCAGAATAAACACGGTGACTAATGTAGGCTGCGTGAGGGGCATGATGATTCTGCCCAGAATGCCGAATGTGCTTAGCCCATCCATAACACCGGCTTCCTCCAGCTCGTTTGGAATGGACTTTAAAAAGGCTGCGAGCACAAACACGGTAAGCGGAATGCCAAATGAGATATAAGGAAAGATGAGCGCCATAGGCGTGTTGTACATGCCGAGATCCTTGACCAATGTATATAACGGTATCAATAAGGATGCCGGCGGGATCAACAGCGAGATCAAGAGAAGACCATACACGGCTTTGCTGAGCACAGGAAATCGCATTCTTGTCACGGCATAAGCGATTGTCATAGACAAGAAGAGGGTGGACAGCGTGGCTGTCACGCCAATGAATAAGCTGTTTGCAAAGTAGTGCCCAATATAGGAATTGGTTAGCGCATCCCGGTAATTTTGCAAGCTGAGCGCAGCGGGAAGTCCCCAAGGGTCATTGAATATTTCGGTATTGTTTTTCATGGAAGCAAGAATGACGAACCATAGGGGGTACAGCACGATTAAGATATAAGGCAGGAGTACCAGATGAGGTGCCGCTTGTTTTAATTTTTTGAATGTCATTACTCACTGGCCTCCCTTGTCTTGACGTTGATATATTGAAAAATCAATGAGAGCACGGCAGTAAACAAGCTCACAATAACCGCAATCGCATTGGCATAGCCAAAATCATTGATTGTATAGGCTTGCTTATACATATAGGAAGCCATCACCTCTGAGCTGCCAAAGGGGCCTCCCTTGGTCATGATCAAAATAATATCCAGTGCCTTCATCGCGCCTGTAATAGACAGGAGCAGGGTAACCATGATGACAGGGCGTATGAGCGGAATTGTAAGCAGCCATGCCTTCCTCCAACCTGTTGCGCCATCCATCTCACCCGCCTCAAGCATTTCCTTGGGGATCGCAAAGATGGCGGCAAGCACTAATACGATATAGAAGCCAGTCCACTGCCATCCGTTGGTCAGAAGGATAGACAGGAACGCTGTCGCCTCGTCGCCCAGCCATATGCGCTTCCAGGATTCCAAGCCGACTGCAGTCAGCAGCTGATTGAGCAGCCCAGCGTCTGGTGAATAGATGAACTGCCAGATCACGCCGATAGAGGCGGTAGATAAGATGCAGGGCAGAAAGACCGTCAGCTTGTAGAAGTTCAAAAAGCGCTTGGCGCTGCTCACGATAATGGAGATAAAGACAATAAACGGAACCTGGATAAACACCGAGAACAGGACAAAGTAGATGTTGTTTTTAAACGAAACCCAGAATTGTTCATCAGAAATAGCTTTCGCGAAATTGCTGAGCCCCACAAAGACAGGGTCATTAATGCCGTTCCACTTGGTTAGAGAATACTGCAAGGACTGGAATAATGGGTACAAGTAAAAGGTCACATAGATGAGCAGGGCAGGCACGACAAAGATGACATAAGCCCAGTAATTGCGTTGAATATTCTTCATATGCGTAATCCACCAACTCTCTCTTGCGAGGATGTAGGGAGCCAAGCAGGCTCCCTATGCTTTGCTTTAGTTGCTTGCAGCATTTGCTTCATCTTGGACCTTCTGCATGTTCTCCGCGGCTTGCTCAGGAGTTACCTTGCCCCCAAGCAATTGCTGCATGTTGGTCTCAAGCGCGACCTTGACTTGCGGCTGCACGACGGAGTCAAAAGCAGGAAATGCTCCCTTGGCGGAACCTTGTGCTTCGCCGATGGTCTTGATCAGATCGTTAGCGCCCTGTATATCGGTTATGCCCTTCATGGAAGCAATTTGGCTCGTTTCTACAAGCGTGCGCTTTTGATTCTCCATGCTGAAGAAGTTCTTGATGAAAGCCTTCACCGCTTGTAATTCCCGTTCATTTACAGCGGCAGAGAAGCCATAGCCGTTGGACCAGCCGCCATTGATATAACCGTCTCCTTTGCCGCCTACATCAGGGAAGCGAAAAAATCCAGCATCATCTTTTACCGTAGAGGACTCTCCGGTAATGGCATTTACCGCCCAGCTGCCGTCAAACAGCATTGCGGCCTTGCCCGTATAGAAGTTGGCTTGACCCTGAGGGAACTTCAAGCCGAGCACGTTTGGGTCAATGTATTGATGCTGAACCAGGAACTCGATGCGCTTGAATGCTTCGACAACGGCTGGATCAGTCCATTTGGCAGCCCCCGTCGCAAAGCCCTCTTGAAGTTCTGGTCCTCCGAGCGCAACAAACATACTATTTGCAAGCATGTTGATGACCCAGCCATCTCCGCTGCCTGCACCCATGGCAATAGGAGTGATGCCGCCAGCCTTCAGCTTCTCCATAGCATCAACAAGCTCATCCCACGTGGCAGGAACCGAAGCTCCGACTTGCTCAAATAGCTTCTTATTATAGAAGAAGCCTTCAATATATCCGGACTCAGGAAGGCCATATATTTTCCCATCCACGGTAAACTCTCTTAAGTCAAAAAAGGAGTCTTGAATGCCGAGTTCAGTCAAAATATCGTTTAGCGGCAGCAAGCGCCCTGCTTTGGAATAGTTCTCCGTATCTGCCCCTCCGAAAAGGCTGAAGATGGGGGGCTGGTTTCCCGCAGCCATCTCTGCCTTGAGCTTCACATCTCGATTGACAGCGTCTTCAACACCATCCAAGGAGATCTTGAGACCTGGCACATCCGCCTCGGTCGCTTTGACAGCATCTTGAAGAATAGCGAGCGTTTGCTTGGCTGTGTCACGAATGTGAATATGACGGAGGACGACTTCAAAAGGCTCTGCCTCGCTTTTGTTTTCTCCAGAAGTGTTCGTCGACTGATTGGCCTTGGAACCATTTGATTCCGCTGTCGAATTAGAAGAGCCGCAGCCAGCAAGCACGGACATGAGGACAAGCAGGCTTACAAGCATAAATACCATTTTTTTATTCACAGACAACATCTCCTTCATCTTTGTGTGATGGATGAAACCATATGACTTCCCCTTGAAGCAGGCATGGCGATCTTACATGATGTTGCGAGCATAAGCATCAACGTACATTTCACTGCAGTAGGCATCACTCCTTTCGATAGCCGCAGCCCCGCGGTATTCTTTACATGAACAAATGAAGATGATATGCTTAAAAAAACCAATATACATTATTTTGTACTTTTAAAAATGAAAGCCATAGGAGTTGGAATGTGATCCATGAATACCCATCTGTATCAAAAAAGCGGCCTTGCGCTGATGCATCTTGCACGAATGATGATGACCGTGAAAAAAGGGGATCGCCTGCAAACGATCTCTGAATATGAAAAGGAAATCGGGTTCGCACGCGGCACGATTCAAAATGCGCTGAATCGGTTGAAGCAAGCAGGTGCGATTACGGTCGAGAGCAAGGGACATTCCGGCTCTTACGTTGTTGATATCGATTATAAGAAGATTTGGGCGCATACCGGATTTGATATATGCTCGGGTGCGATGCCCCTTCCTTATTCCAAGCTCTATGAAGGTCTTGCTTCAGGATTGTATCAATCTTTCCAGCACTTTGGCGCAGAACTAAGCATGGCCTATGTCAGAGGCTCGCGTATCCGTTTACAAATGCTTGCAAAGGGAGCCTATGACTTTGTCATCGTGTCCTTGCTTGCCGCAAGACAAGCGATTGAATCGGGTGAAGAGCTTGATATTGCAATGGAGTTTGGCCCTCACAGCTATCTGTCTAAGCACATCTTAGTTGTAGCAGATGAGAAGTACGTCCAGATAGAAGATGGAATGACGGTCGCGATTGATCCCAAGTCAACGGATCAATGGCTGATTACCAAACGCTTATGCGAAGGGAAGCAGGTAAAGCTCATTGAGATGCCATATAGTCAAATCGTAACTAGCATTATGTCCCGCCGCATTGATGCAGGCGTGTGGAATCTTGATGAGATCAAAGAAAAAGAGCTGCCTGTGTTCTACCGGGATCTGCCGGATCTTGAGGAGATTAGGGACGTATCCGTTGCAGCGATGGTTACCTCAAGAGCGAACAAGGGAATGAAGCATATTCTGGCTGAAGCGGTGTCTGTTCATGAAGTGTTGACTACTCAGCAGCAAGTGGTGAAGCTCGAAATCGATCCAAGCTACTAATTTAGAAATGGAAAATCTCGTTTACAACCTCCTTGAAGAGTGATATGATTTTCCTGAGAGAATGTACAATATATTGTATATTGTATATTGGAGGTTTAGAAATTACAAGTGCTTTGTATCAGGATAAGGGTTTTGAACAAGGAGAGATGAGATGCTCAGCAAACGTATCGAACTGATGTATGCTTCACAGCAAATGGATTCACAGACGTATGAACAGCTCCCTTCCTTATTAGAAGATATTGAACAGAAGCTGGGCGTTAAGCTGGAAGATGACAATGCAGGCGCTTTTGTCACTCACTTGATTAAGGCGATTCAGCGCACCAAGGAAGGTCGGGCTATCGTGGAAGATCCGACCGTGATCGAGCTGACCAAGGAAAAGAGGAAGCTATTCGATTGGGGAATGGACTGCTTGCGCCCTTACACAAGCGATCCACAGACCATTGAAGGAGAAGTTGTTTATCTTGTTGCTTACTTTGAGATGATTCTTGGGGAGGAGTTCACATGCTAAGATTTGCTGTTGCCGGATTGAACAAGGAACAGCTCGCGCAAGCCATTAAGGCTGCCGGAGGAAATAGGGTATCTGTCATTGCTACCTCGGATATGGAGGCAGCGATGCTGGTCAAGACGTCACAGGCCGATTATTACCTGGGCGCTTGCAATACTGGAGGCGGGGCTGCTTTGGCGATGGCAATCGGCATTTTGGGCATCACCCGGTGCGCCACGATTGCATCCAATGGTGTTCTTCCGGATGCCGCGGCTATTCGAGAGCATATAGACGCAGGTGTGGTTGCTTTTGGCGTGACGGTGGAAAGCATCGAGGCGGCTGCAACGCTTGTAACCCAAATCCTAATTGAACAGCAGGGATAGAAGATGTCTAATCCCTTCCAACTCGATTGGCTTGTTCAAGCAGGTGTGCTGGCGCTGCTCTGCGGACTAGCGGCTTATCTTGCACAGCGCGGGATTGGCAGCTTCAATGATGGCGTAAGACCATTGCTGCCCGAGCTCTATAAGGGCTCCATCACTCGCAGAGAGCTTGCTGCAAGGTCTTATCGATTAAGCATTGGATTTGTCTTGTCCTTGGGCATTTCTTACGCCCTAGCGTTTGAAATGCTGAACCCTTGGCTCTTATTTCTCCCTGCGGACGTAATCGGCGTCTATGCCGCGCGCGGTCGTACAGCTGCATGGCTTGGCGGACTATGGGGCGCCATGATGAGCGCTTTCCTTCAATGGATGCCAAGCATGGTGCATGAGCTTCCTATCTCGATGACAATGCCTCTGCAGGAGCTGTACTTGCCTGTGCTGCTGGCCTTGTGCATGGTTCCATTCTTGGCGATCCAGAAGCAATTCGGATGGAAGAGACTTGTCATAAGTCTTGTCATCGGCTTGGGAGCTTCTCTTCTACTCGCGTTTACTGGACAGCAATGGCTGCGGGGGCTTGATGTTCTACAGCTATTCAGTATCAGCATGATGCTGTCTGGTACCCTGCTGCATATGGCGCTTGCGGCTTATCAAGACCGAAAGGGCAGGGCTGGGCGGGAAGCGATGGCTGCTCAAATGCTGCTCATGCATGAGGAGCCCTATCGCAAGCTCAAGCGTTCCATCCCTCTATATATGCTGCTCGGGGGACTTCTCGCACTGAGCGTTCACCTGCATTGGCTGGGCGGAACAGAGGTGTCCATCCCTCTATTGTATGATGCATGGCAGGACGAGGCGCCATCAAGCGTGTGGCTAGCAAGCATAGCAGCCGCGGAGTGGATGCGTGCGGTCAGCTTTGTGCCCCTGCTCGTCATGACGGCGCTCACGACAGGTGCCTATGGCATAGCCGGATTAACGATGGTGCTGCCAATCGGTTATCTTGCTCCGAATCCTGTGCTGGCTGTCCTCATTGGTATGGGTGTAATCGCAGTTGAGGTTCTGCTCTTAACCCGCATCGTGAAGCTGTTGTATCAATACCCGACCATTCGGGAAAGTACGGATTACCTGCGCTCATCGCTTCATACCATGATGGAGCTAGGCGTATTCATTGGCAGTGTCTTGGCTGTTGTGAAGCTCAGCGCTGCGCCCTATTCTCCTGCAGCCTTATTCATTTTCATGCTGCTATATGCGGTGAATGAAGCAGCTGGCAAGCCTATTATGCGCATTGCAATTGGACCAGTGGGTGTGATTATGACCGCACTGCTGCTCAATGGGATGGCTGTGCTTGGATGGTGAACGAAATGGCATATAATCTTTTCCACGTAATCTACTCACGGTATCTATGCCATGAAGATAACTCGCTAGAAAGGGGGAGCCCCTGTGCATGTCCAAACGGTAAGAGGCTCAATTCCACCTGATGAAGTAAAGTCCACGCTCATTCATGAGCATCTCGTCTTCGATCTGACCCCTGTTCGCGGAGATCAGGATTCTAAGTTGTGCCATGATGAGTCCTTGAATAAGGAGCTCGATCTGCTGTCAGGCCAAGGCTGCAATACGATCGTTGAAGTATCGAACCGCGGGATGGGACAGAATGCTGAGGCGTTAAGAAATATTGCGATAGAGCATAACCTGCATATCATTGCGGCAACAGGATATTACAAGCAGGAATACTATCCTGCTGAAGTATTTGAGCAAACCGAGCAAGAGCTTCAACAACGAATGATGCAAGATATTCAAGCGGGCATCGGTGAGACGGATATTTGTGCAGGGATCATTGCCGAGATTGGCAGCAGCTTGAACAAGATAACAGATGCGGAAAAGAAGGTGTTTCGAGCGGCAGCTCATGCACAGCTTCAGACAGGGGCGCCGTTAAGCACGCATTGTGAGCTGGGAACGATGGGAAGCGAGCAGCTTGAACTGCTTACAACCTGCGGCGTGTCGCCCAAGTCCATCTCATTTGGCCACCAGGATCTGAATCCAGATATTAAGGAGCAGTGTGAACTGTTAGAGAGTGGAGCCTATCTTCAATTTGATACGATTGGAAAAGTGAGCTACCGAACAGATGAAGAGCGCGCCAAGCAGCTGTATACCTTGCTTGATCGGGGATACGAGGATCAGTTGATGCTGTCGTGTGACCTTACGCGGCAATCGCATCTTCTTGCAGCTGGAGGGCATGGATATGTTCATCTATTCACCGCTTTCCTGCCTATGCTGCGTGCACTTGGCGTATCGGAGTCAATCATTTATAAGATGCTTACATTGAACCCTCGTCGCTTCTTGGCTTTTCACCCAATCGTGTAGAGCTGCTGAGGCATAAACGAGAGATTAAGAAGGGGCTAACAGCAAGAGGTTAGATGCTTCTTCATGTCAGGAGGAACTATGTTCTTATACAAGACGGCAAAGCGCAATCCCGAGCTTATGGAGGCGGCGGTACTGCTCCATCAAAGCGGGAAGATCCTGCCCGACACGTATGTGCTTGATTATGACAGCATTCAAGAGAATGCGGCGCATATGTTAGGTACTGCTGAGCGGTATGGGCTTGAGCTCTTTGTCATGACCAAGCAGCTTGGACGGAATCCTCTGTTATCTTCTATGCTGATTGATATGGGATTCACAGGGACCGTAACGGTGGATTACCGGGAAGCGCTGCTCATGATTAAGCATGGCATTCCGCTGGCTCATGTCGGTCATCTCGTGCAAACTCCAACCCATGCGCTGCAGCAAATCATTGCAGCGAAGCCCAGCCTCATGACCGTTTTTTCCATTGAAAAAGCAAAGGAAATTGATCGATTCAGCCGTCAGGCTGGCCGAATACAGCCTATCATGCTGCGCGTTATTGGTCACGATGATGTGATCTACGACTGTCAGCAGGGCGGAATAGCCCTCATGGATCTGGAAAAAACGATGCTTGAGCTGTCGAAGCTATCGCATGTCGTGGTTGAAGGAGTAACGACCTTCCCCTGCTTTTTATATGATGCGGAACATAAAGATGTACGCCCTACGAATAATGCCTACACGCTGCTGGAAGCGGCAGAACAGCTTCGCACGAGATATGATCAACCGATCAAGCACATTAATATGCCTTCTGCTACCTGTACGCATACGATTCCTGCCATTAAAGCAATAGGCGGTACACAAGGAGAGCCGGGTCACGGTCTGATTGGCACAACGCCGATGCATGCTGCAGCCGATCTCGTTGAAACGCCAGCCATTGTGTATGTGAGCGAGATCTCCCATTCTTATGGCGAATACAGCTATTGCTATGGCGGCGGGCATTATCGTCGATCAGGGGTGGAGCGGGCCTATGTGATCGATAAGAATGGCAATAGAACCGATTCCCGCGTCCGCAAGCCGGATGCTACGAGCATTGATTATTATTTTGCTTTAGAAGGCAAGCATGAAGTAGGAAGCACGGTGATCTTCGCTTTTCGAACGCAGATCTTTGTGACAAGAAGCGATGTCGCCATTGTACAAGGATTACATGCTGGACAAGGGCAGCTGGTAGGGATATACGATAGCTTAGGTCAGCCTAAAGAGGCGGGGTGAGCAGGATGGGGAGATTCGTTGTCGTTGTACTCGATAGCTTTGGCGTAGGAGCCATGGACGATGTGCAGGCAGTAAGGCCGGCTGATATCGGCTCCAATACATGCAAGCATATTCTAGAGCGCTGTCCGAAAGAGCGCTTGCCTCATCTGGAGCGGCTCGGATTAATCAACGCGCTGGGAGAAGAGGTTGGTGCCATGGGCTTCGCACACCATGCGACTTATGGGACCTCTGATTTGCTGCACGAAGGAGCAGACAGCTTCCTTGGCCATCAAGAAATTATGGGATCAAGGCCAATGAAGCCCTTAATCGAGCCTTTTGCCGCAGTTATCGAGCAGGTGGAGGCTCATCTTAGATTGAATGGCTATGAAGTGCAGCGGATAGGCGATCCTGTGTCCGTCCTGCTGGTGAACCAATGTGCAGTGATCGGGGATAATCTCGAGACGGATTCCGGTCAAGTGTATAATGTGACAGGATTGCTTGATAGCATGACATTTGCAGAGATCGAGGCGCTTGGACGCTGTGTGCGAGAAGTGGTATTCGTATCGCGGGTGATTGCACTTGGTGGAGAGCGCGTCTCTGTAGATGAACTGCTTGCAGCGAGACGGATCAAATCACAAATATACACGGGAATCGACACTCCCTTGTCAGGGGTCTATCGCGAGGGATACCGAGTCACACACCTCGGATATGGGATTAATAAAGAGACACAGGTGCCGACGATATTGGGCAACGCTGGTATTCCGGTGTCTTTGATTGGCAAGGTTGAGAATATTGTAGCCAATGAACGAGGAAGCAATCATCCAGGAGTGGATACGAAGGAGCTCATGGCGTGTGCGCTTCAAGAGATCGGCAGACTCGCACATGGATTTATCTGCGTCAATGTGCAGGAGACAGATCTGGCTGGTCATGCGCAGGATGTGCGGCGATATATGGATCGGCTACAGTTAAGCGATTATTATATCGGCTTAATGCTAGAGCAGTTGGATGAAGCGGATATCCTGATCGTAACGGCGGATCATGGCAATGATCCTACGATTGGGCACAGCCAGCATACTAGGGAGAAGGTGCCTATTCTTGTTTATGCCCCGATGGCGCGGCCGGGCCATATCGGGCATTACCCTACGCTTGCTTGCATTGGGGCAACAGCATCCGATTATTTCCAAGTAAGCTTGCCAGAGCACGGGACTTCCTTCTTGCCTCGAATCAGCGGAGCGTAAATCGTTAAAAGTATGGATAGTATATCCCAACACAAGTACAGCCGCTTATCGGTAGTCGAACCGATAAGCGGCTGTTTGTGGTTGTATCTATGAGAACGCGCTTAATAATCAAGCAATAGTATCGCACTATGACTTTATCAAGTAATGCCTAACCGGCTCACATGCTCAACTCATTGAAGGTTAAGCGACAATGGGTTGACCGTTCAATAATAAGGACCCTGTCCAGTAAAGCTCCTCCAGATGAGGGCGATTGTCGTGTGAGGCTGTACTCTTCTCGCGAAGCAGCATGCCTAGCTTCGTACAAGCCTGAGCTAGCGTCGCTTCAGAGCCAGCAATGACGGTAAGGCCATTACGATCGGAGTAGACGATAAGGATGTCTTCTTCCTGCAGCTCTTGCTTAAGTCGAAATGGTGAGAAGGGATGCTTCAATTGCTGGATGGTCGTCAGCTGGATACTCTCCTTCGGGTTAACAACCGTCTCAACAAAAGTGGAATACGCCACTTGTGCGGGGCGGGCGGTAAGCGTTGTAAGGACGTGCTGTAGTTCTTGAAGCTCTGCTTCGATGTTCTCTGCCACAGGCTTCGCCACGATTAGAGTCATTGTCATGTTCAATCTCCTCCCTTTCCACATACAGAAGCCTTCTATTGTACGAATAGGATTAGCAACTCTTAAGAAACGCAAGTAGCAGTCAAGGCTTTGAAGGTAAATTACCCTTATTCTAGCACTGTTAATCGCGAGATGAAACAAAAGGATGTGGCATATTCTAGACGCTTTGATGCTTGCTTTCATGTGGCGGCTTGAGCGGTGCTGCCAGTGAGCGGCCGATGTTGACCGAGATGCATGTGTTAAGCCAGATATGCATTCATGTAGAAGGTTAAATATTGACAGAATGAGATAGGGCCGTTATATTTGTTTGTATTAAGTGTATTATGTGTAATAGTACACTTGTTGATCGCAGCAGCAAGCTAAGAGCACACATAGATCAGAGAGGAGACCTGTGATGATACGTCTGCAGGAGCATAGCGCTTCGCCTATATATGAACAGATCGTAGAGCAGTTGAAGGCGCTTGTCGCTAAGGGAGCCATGAAGGCGGGAGACAAGGTGCCTTCTGTTCGTGAGCTCTCCTCCATGCTGCTTATTAACCCGAATACGGTTAGTAAAGCCTATCAGGAGCTTGAGCGGCAGGGCGTTATTCAGACGGTAAGAGGCAAGGGTACGTTTGTCTCCTCGAATGAAGCGCCGCGAATGGCTGCGGAACGCTTAGAGGCACTTCAGCGGGAGATTCGACGCTTGGCGGTAGAAGCGAAAAGCCTAGGATTGTCCGAGCAGCAATGGGAAGAGAGGATTCGAATGGAAAGTAGAACGCTATGGGGGGATGAACGTGCTGCGGATTGACAAGCTGCATAAGCAGATTGACGGCAGAGCAGTGCTCCAAGGCGCTAGCTTTGAACTAAGACCAGGAACGATTACAGGTCTGATTGGACGCAATGGCACAGGCAAGACGACGCTGATGAGACTGCTGACAGGAATATATGACCCTGATCGGGGGCAGGTGACGCTGGATGGCGTTGACATTCATCGGCAAGCGAATGTGAAGCGCGACATCGTGTTTGTTCCAGATGCACCAACTGCGCTCGAAGGATACACATTGAAGCAATGCGGCCAATTGTATGGCAAGATCTATCCTAGCTTTGACCGCCTCTACTTTGAGGACATTATAGGGAGATTCAAGCTTCCCTTGAATAAATCGGTAAGATCGCTGTCGAAGGGCATGAAGATGTTGTTCAGCACAGCCCTTGGGCTTGCAACTAGAGCACGCGTGATTCTATTGGACGAGCCGACCAATGGCGTTGACGCTGTGGCGAAGAAGCAGCTGCTTGCCTTAATTATGGAGTCGGTAACACCTGAGAGCTGCATCCTGATCTCGTCGCATATGCTGAGTGAGCTGGATCGGATCGCAGACTCGATTATACTGCTGCGTGATGGCCGCACGGAGGAACAGTGGCTGCTTGAGGAGCTGCGCATGCAGGTGAGGAAGCTGCAGATTGTGTTTAATGAAGGCGCAAGCATGGATTGGCTTAGCCAGAACGAGGTGCATGTGCTTCAGCAGATCGGGCGCGTGTACACCGTTCTCTTGGAGTCGGATGCCCTTTATTCCTCGCTGATGAAGCAGGATATGCTGCTTGTCGATGAGCTTGCACTGGCACTTGAGGATTGGTTCAGCTGGAAGTCGGGAGGTGATGGAGATGTGGCGTAATTTTTTTAATACTGGATTATGGTCCAAGGAGTTCCGCCAAGTGCGCTTCATGCTCTATGCGATCCTTGGATTGGGGTTCATCACGCTGCCGCTTGTTCGAATGAATCGCTGGTGGTTTGCTGAGCAGCGCCACATATCCAATTCCGTCGAGAATATCATTATGAATCCGGATTATGAGCCATGGCTGTATGACATCATGAATCTTCAAATTCTGATGCTGGTCATGGGAACGATTCTAGCGATATGGCAAATTGGATCGGAACGCAGAGCCAATATGCAGGAATTTACGCTCTCGCTGCCCTATTCCCGCGTTCATATCTATACCGTGAAGTGGCTTCTTGGCGTGGCTTTCTTACTCGGAAGCTTCTTCTTGAGTACGGCTGTTGATGCAAGTGTGATATGCACTTCAGAACTTGCCCCCTTTGTAGAGTGGGGAGGATATGCTTCTGCCCTGCTGAGGGCGCTCTTGATTAACCTTGCCCTTTATACCTTTGTGCTTGCCGTGGGCACGATGTGCGGCAGTGTGATCAGCCAGCTATCTTTCCTCGGGATACTGATCCTGATGCCGGAATTTATCCGGCTCATGTTTGATCGGTTTTGCTGGGCATTCGATATTCCGACGCTGAAGAAAGAAACGACCATTGAAGGCATGGTATATTACACCTCAAAAGCGCCAAAAGTGCCAACCCCAGACAGATGGCTGTTCTATGATGCAGGGAGCGAAGAAATAAATGCGTGGTTTTGGGGAGCAACAATTGCTATTATCGTGGTCTGCTATGTACTGGGACTCTTCCTGTATGTGCGCAACGAGGCAGAGAATAATGGCAAGCTCGTCATCTTCCCAAGTCTAGAGACGATTCTTCGCGGCGGCTTCACGATCTGCTTTGCACTTCTTGGGGCTTCAATAGCCACGAGCTTGTTCACGAACGGGCCTGTGCCGTACAGCCTTGGCTTCCTTGCAGCTCTAGTAATCGGGTATTTAATGATAAGAAAGCTTACGAAGCTTAAATTAAAAATATAAACCATTAGAAAAACAGTAGTTTTGAAAAAGGTGTGGACCGCTTTCAACCGCAGGCTGCGTCCAAGGGTTCAGCTTGATATTAGAATTGGAATCAGCCTGTTTAGTAGCTCGTCTTTAAAATATACCGTTCAGTCCAAGTATAAGGACCTCAGTATCCACGTTCAGTGGAAGCTGAGGTCCTTGGTTTCTTCTATGAATGCAGCAGGATAAGTCCAAATTACCCCAATACCTTGTTCAGCACGCGAAGGGTGCGGCTTACGATGTCGCTCACATCTTCTGGTGTTGCACAGTGCGGGAGCCAGTAATATATCGTATCGCCGAGCGGCCTCAAGATAAGCCCCTCTTCAAAGCCGGCCTCGTATATGGCTGCGCCAATGCGCTTCTCAGGCGGGAATGGCATCTTGCGCTGCGCATCCTCATACAGATCGAAGGCAGCGACAAGTCCAAGCTGACGAATATTCGCTACGTAAGGAAGCGCGGCTAGACCACTGCCATGCAGGGCTGTTTCCAACGCTCGAATCGTAAGCTGGATGCGTTCGAGCACCGCTTCCTCCTCGAACACCTCAAGACTTGCAAGCGCAACCGCACAGGCGACGGGATTGCCTGTAAAGCTGTGTCCGTGAAAGAACGTCTTCTGCGTCATATAGTCATCGTAGAAGGCAGCGTAGATGGTATCCGAGCACAGCGTAGCGGCTAGCGGCATGACGCCTGCTGTCAGTCCTTTGCTCAAGCACAGTATATCAGGGGAGATGCCGGCATGCTCGCAGGCGAACATGGTGCCTGTGCGGCCAAAGCCTGTCGCGACCTCATCAGCGATCAAATGAATCTGATGCGCTGAGCAGAGCTTGCGGAGCTCTGTCAGGTAATGGGCAGGCGTCATGATCATGCCGCCGGCTCCCATCAGCATAGGCTCCACGATGATGCCGGCAATCTGCTCAGCTTCCAGCTGAAGCAGTTCGCGAACCGGAGCTAGTGCCTGCTCGGCGACGATCGCTTCATCGGCGAGCGTATGACCGCCGGCCGCTCTTAAGTCTGGAGCGGGCATCTTGTAGCCGTGGAAGAGCAGCGGCTTGAACAGGGCGTGATATTGCTCCACGCCTCCCACGCTCACTGCCCCAAGCGTGTCTCCATGATAGCTGCCCTCAAGGTAAATAAACTTGGTCTTGGTTGTGTTCCCGACCTGCTGCCAATATTGAAATGACATTTTAAGTGCGACTTCTACCGCGGTAGAACCGTTGTCTGAGTAGAAGACCTTGTGAAGACCCTCTGGAGCCAGCTGCACTAAGCGTTCTGCAAGCGTAATCCCAGGAGCATGGGTCAGTCCGCTGAACATGATATGATCGAAGGCATGAAGCTGCTTATGAATCGCTTCCTTAATGCGTGGATGACCATGTCCGTGAACATTGCACCACCAAGAGGACACGGTATCATAGTATTTTCTCCCCCAAGCGTCATAGAGGAAGATGCCTTCTGCCCGCTGGATCAGAACATGATCACGCTGCTCATAGTCTTTCATCTGTGTAAAGGGGTGCCAGACATATTGCCTGTCCTTCGCTAGCAAGTTGGAGATCTGATCAGCTGTCATTAATTGTTGGTGTAGATTGGAATCCATTGTAAAAGGGCTCACCTCCATCCTAATTGTTAACCTATTATATCATTATAAGGGTTAACAATTGAAGGGGTAGAAGGGATTGATTGTATCGACTTTGCCAAGGTGTCATGGATTCTAGGTGCCGTGTATCATGGATTCTCCGCGCCTTGTATTCATTGAGGATGAAGAACGCTATACAGTAGATCGTTCAGGGTCAAGAATCTTTGTTTCAAAAGGAAAAAGAGGATTTCGATTAGCGGTGAGGACACAGGACGCAGCCAATGATGAGCAGGATGGTCAATGAGACGAAAACAGCTTTGAAATATATCACATATCTTTGATTTGTATTATTGTTCCTGCTATTTAATTGTGGAACAATGATATCATCCATAGATCGGCTCATTGCATCTATTCCTCCATTCGTGAACGCTGCCCCAAGCAATGCCAAATGGCGTTGGAATGAACAGACTCATTCCCAATTCATCTCATCCATGATAAGCCGGCCAACCTATTAACCTATACGTTCCATTAATAGATGAGAAAGGAGAAGCAAGCAATGTTTCGCATGAAAGCAAGGATGTCTCTATCCGCAATGCTTCTTGCCTGCTGGAGCTGCTTCCTGGTATCTTGTTCAACAATCAACGATCGGCAAGAGGCGATTACGCTTCGAGTGATGGCGGTAGATGACTACCAATTTAATGTTCTATATAAACAGCCCTTTGAGGCAGTACATCCTACAATTAAGCTGGAGCCGGTTATTCTCGATACCCGCTATGGCGTTACGTATGAGGAGTTCAAGCGGGTGGTGGAGACGGAGAAACCAGACGTTCTCACGCTCACACCGAGGACGCTTCAGCAGATGGTGGAGGAACGCCAGCTGCTGAACTTGGATCCTTTGATTCAGCGGGACGGCTACAGGCTTGATGAGCTTCATCCGCCTGCTGTCCAATATTTGCGTGCCAAAGGACAAGGAAGCTTGTTTGGTTTATCTTCATATGCGAATACTGCGGCGCTTTTTTACAATAAAGACTTATTTGATCTGTATGATATGCCGCTGCCGCAAGATGGCATGTCCTGGGAGACGGTGCTGCAGCTGGCGCAGCGCTTTACTGAGCTGGAGGATGCATCCGACATTCGGGGACTGCAGCTGGGAGGATATCTATATGGCAAAGGCCTGTTTATTATGCAGATGGCCAAGGATATGCAGATTCGCTATTTGGATCCGTCCGGCAAGAAGGTCATGATTAATACCGCGATCTGGAGAGAGCTGCTGCGAACAGCAGAGAAGGCATTCAGGTCAGGCGCTGTTACCGTACAGCCGAGCCCGGATCCGGACAGCTTTATCGCAGGGAAGGCAGCGATGACGCTCGGGACGCCAGCCACAGCGCTTCGGCTAGGCAATCTCGATCAGAAGCAGGCGCGCCAGCAGGGAAAGCAGAACTTTGAATGGAAGCTGGTTACGGCTCCGGCTGTACAAGGCGGATTTTATAAAGGATCATGGTCGATTGACTCCATTCTGTCGATTGCCAGCAGCTCTGAGTACCCGGAAGAGGCATGGAGCTTCATCCAATTCATGAACAGCAAGGAACGAATAAGAAGCAGCGGCTCCCTCTGGTCCGAGCAGATGCAGGCGATTGGCGGGCGCAGCCTCGAACCATTCTATAAGTATCCACCTAAGGTAGACGTACATGAAGACAATATTCCTAGAGGCTTCAATGTTCAATTCTACATGATTGTCAACGAGCATTTTGAGCAGGTGCTGGAGCGCAAGACTTCGATTGAGGAGGCGCTCGCAGCGATTCAGAAGGAAGGCCAGCGCAAGCTCGATCAGATCTGGCAAGGGCTTGGTGACACAGAGGATGCTAAGACGGGAGCAGAGGAGGCTCCATGAGCGGTGTATCCGTTATAGGCTTGCCGGGATCATGTGAGGTGCGCTAAGCTGCAAAAGCTGAATTTGATATGTTGTTCGAGGCAGTCCTCTTTCTCTTGTAGATAGTGGGCTGTTTTTATTTGTGACAAGAATATCAAGAAGATGAACAGTTAAAAAATGTTAATTCTATTGATTATTCATATCGTAAAATGAGGTATAAAAGAAGGCATATGGGACAACATACGTATAGCATTTTTTACAAAGGGGCCATTGTTCAAGCTTTATACTTATGTAGTGAAATATGCAGTTCAACATTTTAGTGGCGCTATGTATCAGTGATTTTTTTTATATGAATTGCATAACCATTCAAGTTTGTGCATACATAGTACGGGCGCATTCTGCCTATGTCTACCAGTGGTAAAATAAAGATTGAAATGGCTTTCTTTTATTAATATATTTTAAATAGCTTCAATTTTTAATGGAGCTTTATATATTCCTTAGGAGGGATTACCTTAGATGAAAAAAGGGGTCTTAGCAGTACTAAGTTTGGTGTTGTCCATTACAATGCTGGCAGCGTGCGGAAGTAAAAATTCAGGGGCTGAAAATGGCAGTGATGCACCAAAAGCAAACTTCAAAGTCGGTATGGTTACGGATGCAGGAACAATCGATGACAAGTCATTTAACCAAGGAACCTACGAAGGAATTGAAAGAGCAAACAAAGATTTCAACATGGATTATAAATACCTGAAGCCAGCGGGCACCACAGAGGCGGATTATACAAAAGAAATCGGAAACCTGTACGATGCAGGCTTCAAATTCATTGTAACGCCAGGCTTCAAATTCGAAACAGCTGTATTTAAAGCACAAGATAAGTATCAGGATGCCAAATTTGTTCTTATCGATGGCACGCCTCATGATGGCACGGAGCCAATGACGCCTGTAGTGAAGGAAAACACGGTTTCCATTTTCTTTGCAGAGCATGAAGCAGGCTTCTTGGCGGGTGTAGCATCTGCCCTTCACATGAAGGAAGGACAGGCTGGCTTTATCGGCGGCATGGAGATCCCACCCGTGCAGAAGTTCAACTGGGGCTTCCAGCAAGGCGTAGCCTATGCCAATGAGAACCTTGGCACAAAAGTAGAAATCAAAGAAGAGAACGTAGTATACCAAGGGTCCTTTGACGATGTGGCAGCAGGCGGACAATTGGCTGCTCAAATGTACAACCGCGGTGTGAAGGTTATCTTCGCGGCAGCAGGCGGTGTCGGTGTTGGTGCGATTAATGAGGCGAAGACACGTGCGCAGGCAGGCAATGACGTATGGGTTGTTGGTGTTGACGTTGACCAATACAAAGATGGCGAATATGCAGACGGCAAATCTTCCGTATTGACTTCTGCTGTGAAGAAGATCGACCATGCGGCTTATGACATGATTAAGGCAGAATCCGAGGGCAAATTCCCTGGCGGCCAAACGCTGACATTCGATGCAAAGAACGACGGTATCGGACTTCCGGAAGAGAACCCGAACTTGAGCGATGAGATCGTGAAGCAAGTTGATGATGTGCTTGCAAAGATTAAAGAAGGCGCTATTAACGTATCTGGCGAGCAAGGCGATCTAATTAAGTAAGATCAATCTTGTGTGAGCAGCATGCGGCTAGAGCACCGTTGATCGGCGCAGTGGCAAAGACCTGAAACAACAAAATGGATATGGCCTTCATTGCACTTGACGTCGATCAACGTATTTTTTATGCAGGACCATGCTTGATAAAGACGGAGAGGATCCGTCTTTTTTTGTGAGAGCGATGGATGACAACGCCCGTATGGGCAATACAGAAAGAGAGGACCCAAGACCATGGACTATGTTGTCGAGATGGTGGGCATCCGCAAGGAGTTTCCGGGAATTGTCGCAAACGACGATATTACGCTTCAGCTGAAAAGAGGAGAGATTCACGCGCTTCTCGGAGAGAACGGCGCAGGAAAATCGACTCTCATGAGTATTTTGTTCGGCATGTATCAGCCTGATCGCGGCGTTATCAAGATCAACGATAAGGAAGTGAAGATTACGAACCCGAACGTAGCCAATCGGCTCGGAATCGGCATGGTGCATCAGCACTTCAAATTGGTTGAGACATTTACCGTAGCAGAAAATATCATTCTAGGCAGTGAAACGCGCCAAGGGTTCTTCTTTTTAAATACGAAATCAGCAGTCACACGAGTTGAGCAGTTGTCCAAGCAGTATGGATTGAATGTGGATGCGAATGCGAAGATCGAAGATATCTCGGTAGGGATGCAGCAGCGTGTAGAGATTCTTAAGATGCTGTACCGCAATGCAGAGGTGCTGATCTTTGACGAGCCTACCGCGGTATTAACGCCGCAGGAGATCGAAGAGCTTCAGCATATTATGAAAAAGCTTGTGAGCGAGGGCAAGTCGATCATTCTCATTACGCATAAGCTTAAGGAGATTAAGGCTGTCGCTGATCGCTGCACCGTCATTCGTCGCGGCAAGACGATCGGGACCGTGGATGTGGCGGAGACGAGCCGTGAGCAGATGGCCGAGATGATGGTTGGACGCAGTGTCTCCTTCAAGGTGGACAAACAAGAAAGCAAGCCGGGGGATTCCGTGCTGGAGGTCCAATCTCTTACGGTTAAAAATAGCAAGAAGATCGAGGCGCTCAAATCCTTCACGCTGGATGTTCATGCAGGCGAGATCGTTGGCATTGCGGGCGTGGATGGCAATGGCCAGAGCGAGCTTATCGAGGCGATCACCGGCCTGAAGCAGGTGGAAAGCGGCAGTATTTTGCTGAAGGGCAAGGATATTGCGAAGCTCTCTATTCGTGAGCGCAATGAGAAGGGGATTGCCCATATTCCAGAGGACCGTCAGAAGCGCGGCTTGGTTCTGGATTATTCCATTGAAGAAAACCTGATTCTAGAGGTGTACAATAAGCCCCCTTATTCCAAGAGAGGGCTGCTGAAACCTGATGCGATTCGCAAGCATGCTAATCATATTATTGAGAGCTTTGATGTTCGCTCTGGGACAGGCGCTACCTCCATCGTGCGCTCCATGTCTGGAGGCAACCAGCAGAAGGCGATTATCGGACGCGAGGTAGAGCGCGATCCAGATCTATTGATTGCCGTTCAGCCAACTCGAGGCCTTGATGTAGGTTCGATTGAATATATTCATAAGCGGCTTATCGAGCAGCGTGACAAGGGGAAAGCTGTGCTGCTTGTATCGCTTGAGCTAGACGAAGTGATGAATCTCTCTGATCGTATCGCGGTTATTAACAGCGGCGAGCTGGTCGGGATCGTGAACTCCTCTGAAACGAATGAACGAGAGCTCGGACTCATGATGGCCGGGTATCAAAGGGAGGAGGGAACAGCATGAAGAACGGGATAAAATCGCTGATTGCCGTCGCCTTGGGCTTAATGGCAGGTGCTCTTCTGATGCTGTTCACAGGGCACAATCCCATCGAAGGCTATATGTATCTTCTGCAAGGCGCGTTAAAGAATCCTGAGCGGATTGGAAATATGCTCGCTACAGCAACTCCACTTATTCTAACAGGGTTGTCCGTGGCCTTTGCCTTCCGGACAGGGCTCTTTAATATCGGTGCAGCCGGGCAAATGCTGTTTGGCGGCTTCTGTGCGACCGCAATCGGTCTGTCGCTTGATCTGCCGCGTCCGCTGCTGCTGACGGTCATGGTTGTGGCCGGCTTTATCGGTGGAGCGCTGTGGGCATTTATTCCGGGCTTATTGAAAGCGCGGTACAATGTCCATGAGGTCGTATCCACGATCATGATGAACTGGGTCGCCTATTGGACCATCTACTATGTTGTACCGGGCTACTTCAAAGGGGCCAGCCTAGAGACGGAATCACGCCAGCTTCCGCCTGAGGCGATGCTGCATCAGCAATGGCTGACCGACCTGTTTCAAGGCTCTTATCTTAACCTTGGTTTCTTTATTGCTGTTCTTGCAGTCATCATTGTTGCATTCATTATCAACAAAACTACGCTTGGGTATGAGCTTAAAGCTGTAGGCTTCAACCGCCATTCGGCAGAATACGCGGGGATTGCGGTAAAACGCAGCATTGTGATGTCCATGCTTATCTCAGGCGGTCTGGCAGGGCTTGCAGGCGTGGCGCAATATACAGGGAATGCCTCAAGCATTCAGATCGGCGTGCTTCCAACGCAGGGGTTCGATGGCATCGCCGTAGCACTGCTTGGCATTAACGCGCCACTCGGCGTATTCTTGTCTGCGCTCTTCTTCGGACTGCTGTATTCCGGACGCGGCTTCATGAATGCCATGACGGAGATTCCACCAGAGATTGCAGATACAATCATTGCGATTATTATTTACTTTGCTGCTACAAGCATCTTGATCGAGCGCTTATATCAGAAGATGAAGTCGCGTCGTGCAGCGAACAAAAAGCGGGAGGAATGAGAACATGTGGGCGACTATTGAGCAAATATTTCCGTATGCCATTGCTTTCACGATTCCGCTTTTGATTACTGCCTTGGGCGCGCTCTTTAGTGAACGAAGCGGGGTTGTAAACATCGGTCTCGACGGATTGATGATCGTCGGTTCGTTTATCGGCGCATTGGTAGTATCACAGCTGCAGGAGGCATTCCCTGATCCTGGTGTTCCTAAAGTTGTATTACTGTTAATTGGACTTGCGGCTGCGGCTATCGCAAGTGCGTTATTTTCTCTGCTGCATGCCTTTGCGAGCATTAATCTTAGCGCGAATCAGATCATAAGCGGTACCGCTATTAATATGATTGCTGGTGCGCTAACCATCTTCTTGGCGCGCAACATGACAGGCAGCGGCAATATACGCGTCAAAAATGGGTTCGCAACATTTGATGTACCGATTCTATCAAAGATCCCCGTTATCGGCGAACTGTTCTTCACAAGAACGTATTTGACGACGTGGATCGTTCTGGGCATTTTGATTTTCAGCATTATTCTGTTGTATAAGACACCATTTGGCCTGCGTCTTCGTTCTTGCGGCGAGCATCCGCATGCGGCTGAGGCAGCTGGTATTCGCGTGCAGTCGATGCGCTATGTCGGCGTTATGATCTCGGGCGCCTTCTCAGGCCTAGGCGGCGCGATTATTCTGCTGACGTACTCAGGGGAATTTACGGGCAATGTCGCAGGACTTGGCTTCCTTGCGCTGGCTTCCTTGATCTTCGGACAATGGAAACCGATCGGCATTCTGCTTGCGACGCTGTTCTTCGGATTCGCAACTACAGTAGCCAACGTCTCGCAGGTCATTCCATCGCTGGCGGTATTCCCGCCGGTGCTCTTGAAGATCTTCCCGTATGTGGTGACTTTGATTGCGCTGGTCATCTTCTCGAAGTCGTCCAATGCGCCAAAGGCCGTTGGCGAGCCATTTGACTCCGGCAAGAGATAACAGCACTGAACTCGTATTGGAAACACGGCCTCTGTTAGCAGCATGCAGCCTTCGGCTGGCTGTTAGCAGCATGCAGCCTTCGGCTGGCTGTTAGCAGCATGCAGCCTTCGGCTGGCTGTAAGCAGGGGCTTTTTTGCATGACAAGAAGATGAGATCACGTCGAGCAACAGTTAACGCGCATGGTGTGTCGTCCGAGCGTCGACGTAGTGCCTCGCAGCAGTCATCATTACACCGCTCGCTAGGGAGATGCACGCGGTAATAAAGATTGCCGCCGCTGCATTTGCAATCCAACTGCTTCCCGTTGATAATAAGGTCAAAGGGGAGGGATGAACGGATGATATATGGAATTGGACATGACATTCTTGAGGTCGATCGGGTCAAAAAGATTGTGGAAAGCCAAAGCGGGGCTCGCTTTATTCAAAAGGTGCTGACGGAGCAGGAGCGGGCGCTGCTAAGTGAGAAGGAGCCAAGACGAACGGAATATGTAGCTGGCCGATTTGCCGTCAAGGAAGCCGTTGTGAAGGCGTTTGGCTGCGGCATCTCAAGCCAGATCGGCCTGCTCGACATCGAGGTGCTGCCTGATGCGGCAGGCAAGCCGGTAGCGAGGCTTCATCCTGCCTCTTGGCAGCGACTAGGGCTCGCTCAGGAGCGATTCAACATCCATGTCAGCATCTCTCATCAGCCAGGCATGGCCTCTGCCTTCTGCATTGTGGAGCAGCAGGACAGCAATTGAACGAAGGACCTTGTCTCTTATTGAAGATGAGATAAGGTCCTTCGTCTATACATGAGGTTAAGAACCTGTCACTAGAGCTGCCTTTATCCGGGCAATCATTGGCTCAGCCTATTCGATTCATGGCGTTAGGAAGCAGTTAGGCCGCAGGCTCGTTAGCAGATTCGGCTGCATTGGATTTGAGGGTGGACAGCCACTCCGCAACTTTGTCGATGTCGCCCTCTTCCATGGATCGTCCGACCTGAGGCATGCGTTTGCCTCCGTTGTGAATTTTGTCTATGATCTCTTCTTTGGTCATGTTGTCCCCAATCGTCTGAAGATTCGTATCCTTGCCCATGCGTCCCTCCAGATTGCCCCCATGGCACTGAAGGCAGCTCTGCTTATATACATTCGCCGCCTCAGCTGGCGCGCTATTCAAAATGTTCGACGAGGAGCTGCCTGAAGAACTGCTGGAAGCCCCGCATGCGGTCAACAGCGCGCCCAAGCATAATGCACTAATAAGAATACCGAAGCTTCTAGAAAAAGATAAGCTGCGCATATGAAACCCCTTCCTGTACATGATATTTCTTATATTTTTAGTATGGATGCCATGGAAGAATAAGACAAGACGAAAAGGTGTCATTTGGAAGAACATTTATAGGGATGCAGGTGTGATATAATAGACAGCGGACTTTGACATTAACATGATATGGAGGCCGTCATGGACGAACAACAAGCTTTTTTCAGCCGTGAGCTATTGCGCTGGTACCATGAGAACCGTCGTGATCTCCCTTGGCGGCGCGGGCATAATCCTTACTATACATGGGTATCGGAGATCATGCTTCAGCAGACACGAGTAGATACAGTCATTCCTTATTTTGAGCGCTTTATCTCCAAGTTCCCGACGGCAACAGCCCTAGCGGATGCGAAAGAGGAGGATGTGCTGAAGGCATGGGAAGGACTCGGCTATTACTCGCGAGCCCGCAACCTGCAGGCTGCAGCCCGTGAGGTGAAGGAGCGATACGCAGGAGAGGTTCCAGATGATGTCGCTGCTGTTTCCTCGTTGAAGGGGATTGGCCCTTATACCGCAGGCGCCATCATGAGCATTGCCTTCAATCGTAATGAGCCCGCTGTAGATGGGAACGTGATGCGGGTGCTGTCGCGATTTTTCCGTCTGCATGATGACATCGCGAAGCCCAGCACGCGCGTGAAAATTGAAAAGGTAGCGAGAGCGCTTATTCCAGATGGACATGCCTCTCACTTCAATCAAGCCTTAATGGAGCTTGGTGCGCTGACCTGTACGCCGAAGTCGCCGTCATGCCTCTTATGTCCGGTCATGGAGCATTGTGAGGGACGGCTGGCAGGCGAAGAGCTGCTGCTTCCGATTAAGACGAAGGCGAAGCCGCCGAAGCCGGAAGTTCGCTTCGCGGCTCTGGTCGAAGGCATGGGCCGTCACGAAGGGCAGCTGTTGATCAGGAAGCGCCCAGACACAGGTCTCTTGGCGCGGATGTGGGAGCTGCCGCATGTGCTTGCCCAGAAGCAGACAAGCAAAGGCAGCACCACGCAGGAGGCGGCCATGGATCAGGTGCGTGAGCTGCTGTTCCAAGAAGGAATCCATGCAGAGCCTGTTGAGGCTTATTGCGATGCGGAGCATACCTTTAGTCATATTCAATGGCAGATGCGCGTATATCGCTGTAAGGCTTTAAGCGAGATGGCACTGCCGCCTGGATATGCATATATCGAACGCGAGCATATGGCGGAATATGCTTTTCCGAACTTGTTTGTGAAGCTGATTCAAGGGTATTTTGAAGAGCAGCAATCGGTACGAAATGGCTAACGAATACCGAATTGCATGCATAAGTAGCAAGGAGAGATAACGATGGCTGTCAGAGAAATCCTGCCTTTTGGGGACCCTGTTCTGCGCAAAAAGTGCAGACCCATTACCGAGATGACCCCACGAATGGAACAAATGCTTAATGACTTGAAGGAAACATTGTATGATAAGCCGGGGCGAGCAGGGCTTGCCGCTCCTCAGATCGGCATGCTCAGAAGAGCGGTCGTGATGGACCTTGGAGAAGGGTTCCATGAGTTTATTAATCCGGAGATTGTGGAGTGCTCCGGCGAGCAGACGGGCATGGAGGGCTGCTTATCCTATCCGCACTATTACGGCAATGTGAAGCGCTATGACAAGGTAAAGCTTACGTATATGAATCGCAAGCTGGAGCAGAAGACGCTTGAGGCCGAGGGCTATCTGGCGGTATGCATTCAGCATGAGCTGGATCATCTGGACGGAGTGCTCTTTGTCGACCGCATGGAGGATGCGTTCCTCGTCCATGAGCATTCTCATGACCGTGTTCCTGTCATGGATGTGATCAAGCTGTCGAACCAAAACGTATGCAAGCTGTAAGGTCTTGGGGAATAGACAATGTAACAAAGACGTGCCGTCAGGAAATGATTCCGATCCGGCACGTCTTTGTTGTATTATTCAAGATCTGCGGCTACTCGAAAGCCAATGTTGCCAGAGGAGCTGTCTGGCGTATTGCTGCTTCTGGCGGCAACTCGGTAGCGGTTGCAGTAGGATTGGTGGCACAGATAAGAGCCGCCCTTCATGACACGAGTGCTTCCCATATCTGGGCCGCCAGGCTTCTCAGTGGAGCCTCTTAGCTCGGGACGGTTCGTAAACCAATCCGAGCACCACTCCCAGACGTTGCCGGATACATTGTACAAGCCGTATCCATTGGGATAATAGGCGTCGACCGGTGCAGTTCCAAGATAGCCGTCACTGGCGTGATTCTTGGTCGGAAAGACGCCTTGCCAAATGTTGCAGTAATGCTCGCCGTCAGGTCGAAGCACGTCGCCCCAAGGATAGCGGCGGCTTAGAAGGCCTCCTCTTGCCGCTGCCTCCCACTCAACCTCGCTAGGCAGTCTTACGCCAGCCCACTGGCAATACGCATTGGCGTCGTTCCAGCTGATATGCACGACCGGATGATGCATGCGATCCTCGATATGGCTGCCGGGTCCTTCTGGCTGCTTCCAATAGGCTCCCTCCACAGCAAACCACCATGGCGTCTCTTGAGGCGAGCCGATGATTGGCAGCTGCTCAGGATTGTCGATCAGCAGATGGAAGACATAGGACCAGCGGAAGAGTTCGGCATCGGTCGCATAACCGGTCGCTTCAATGAATCGTGCGAACTCTTCATTGGTGACAGTATGAGGCGCCATGCGAAAGGCCTCTATCTCGACAGGCCGTGCAGGTCCCTCGGCATCTGCTGGAAAGCCTACATCCTCATCGGTACCAAGGATGTAGGTGCCAGCAGGGATCAGCGGCCAGTCTGATGTATCGACCGCAGCCACATCTGCGCGAGCCAGTCTCTCCTGCTCTATGGTTGACGAAGGAGCATCGGCAGCAGCTAAGCTGTGCGAATCGATGGCTTGGCGTGTTCCAGCGCAACAAGAAGGCGAGGCTGTCGCTTCTATGGTCTTGGCTTCTTCTACGGATGCTGCCGCTAACGGAATCCACTTTTTCATATACAACGCTCCTTGCAGATACAATGAATGGTATCATTTCGATCAGTTAACTAGGGATAATGCCATCGTAGCTCCCTCGGCTTTCTTTTTCCATAGGAATCCTGCAGCTCAGACTACCCTTGCAGACCGGGATTATGGTGAGACAAGCGATCAATAATAATTAGAGCCGCGCCTACTGCGATGGCTTCTTCACCAAATGCTCCCTTGCTGAACACGACCTGATAGTCAGGATAATGATAGGTTTTACGAATAGCCGTCTGAGTAGCCGTATAGAAATACAGATCATGGTTGGTCATTAACGGCCCGCCCAGCACCACCTTCTCGGGATGGAGCACATTCAGCAGATTGGCAAGCCCAATGCCGAAGTAGGTAGCAGCTTGGGTAATGATCTCTGTTGTCAACGGGTCTTGGTGCCGCAGTGCTGCAAGCACATGCTTGAGCTGGACCTCTTCATTGGGCTTCACGAATGAGGAAAGGCAGCTGCTGCGCCCCATTCTAAGCTTTGATCTTAATTCGCGTTCAATGGCGTAGACCGAGCAGTAGGTGTCCAGACAGCCATGATTGCCTTCGCGTGTGCGATAGGGGAGGCCATCGCTTTGGATGATCATCTGACCTAGTGAGCCTTCCATATCAATGGCCCCATAAATGAGTTTGCCATCAGACATCATGGCGGAGCGAAGTCCAATCCCCACATGGACGTAGAGCATGTGGCGTACATTCTTCATCCGATCGGCAAACGATTCCGCGACGATGGCCGTGTTGGCTCCGTTGTCGAGCCGCACGGGAATATGAAGCAGTTCTTCGAATCGTGCGACAATGTCCACCTGACGCCAGCCAGGCGCTTGGAACCATTCTGGCTGTTCGATGCGGCCTGTGAAGCGATTGAGCGGACCAACTGCCCCAATGCCCATGCCTAGGAGCTGCTGCTGGAGCAGAGGATGCTCTTCCTTCCACTGGTTGATCTGCAAGATAACTTGCTTGATGAGCACATCTGGCGTCATCTTGTCATGCATGTCCCATACTTGTGAAGCGAGCTTCTGACCGCTTAGATCCAACAGCACAAGGCGTGAGCTTACACGAGAGATATCAAGCCCTAAACTGCAGCCGTAATCAGGGCGAACTCGATATAAAATGGGTCTTCGCCCCCCTGTAGAAGCCCCGAACCCGCACTCTTCAATAAGGCCTGAGGCTATCAGATCCTCTAATACGCGTGTTAAGGTGCTGACCGTTAATCCGGATTGGTGAAGCAGATCCAGCTTGGATATTTCATGCTTTCTGCGAATCATGCTGAAGATTTCTTTGGCCTTGTGAGAAACGATCCGATCCGCAGGATCGATAATTGGAGTATCCTTAGGCATACAATACCATCCCCGCAATTCCTGAGATTAAGATGACAGCAATCGGATGGATGCGGAACTTGACCAGCGCGAGCAGGGCAAGAGCAAAGATGCCAATACTGATATATGTGCTGTTGGACCAGCCGCTAAGAAGACCCGCATTCATCGTCATATTAACCGCTGCATAGGCAATAAGCGCTACGACAGCAGGCTTCATGCCATCAAGTGCAGCCTGCACCCAATGATTATCATACATTTTATAGAAAATAGTGGCAACCAGCAGCATGATGATGGCAGAGGGAAGAACAATTCCTAGGCTTGCCACAAGAACGCCGGGTATCCCTTGGGCAGCATATCCAACATATACAGCGCTATTCATCGCAACAGGCCCTGGGGCCATCCCTGCCAGAGTCACAGCTTCAGTATACTGCTGCGGCGTAAGCCACATGTGCGTCAGGGCTTCGTGCTCAATAATAGGGAGCATGGCATAGCCGCCGCCAAAGGATATAAAGCCTAGCTTGAAAAAGGTCCAAAATAATTCCCAAAGTACAAACATGCTGATGCCTTCTTTCTGCGTGATAGACTGTTGCCCTAAAGGTTAGGAACGATGTATGGAAGGGGCATGATGGCTGCAAAATTCTTATCTCCAGAGATAAAGCGGCGATGCTTCGGTTCGGTTGTCTTGCGGTCCTGACTTATGCAGTCACAAGGTGAGCGGTCACATTTTATAAAACAAAAGCGTCAAAGCCTCTCTTTATGCTGCGCAGGTTGCTTGGTGCTTATCGTTGCATATGGCGAAAGGGATAAAGTTATCACGAGCGTACCCATTAAGCTTATCGATGAAGCTCCTCATGAATGATGCGAGGTCTGCTGGTATTTGTGCTTGTGGCGATGAGACTTCGGCGGGCTCGTTGAACGCATTCTCATCCACTCCATGACAAGGCCGGCAATGGTGCCCAGTACTAAGACTAGAACAGGATGGATCGGCGTGAACAAGAGCAGCAGCGCACAGACACTCATCGCGGTCCAAGAAAAGAGATCCTTCAGCGTTCTTCGTCCCATGCGAATGGCAGCGAAGGCGATTAAGGCGATAACAGCGGGCTTAATGCCTGATAATGCAGCATGGACAAGCGGATGGCTGCTGTACTTGGATATGCCAAGGCAGATGACAAGCATAATAATGATTGTTGGCAGCGAGATGCCGATGATCGAAGCGATGAGGCCAGGAAGCCCGGCAATCCGGTATCCGATTAAGCCGGCAGCATTGACGCCGATTCCGCCAGGCGCGGCCCCTGCAAGCGCGGTGATCTCATTCATCTCCGTCTCCTCCAGCCAGTGCCAGTGTTCGACAACCTCCCGATCGAGGACGGGAAGGATCGCATAGCCGCCGCCGAAGGTTGTTGGAGCAATCTTGGTAAAAGTCATAAACAGCTGAGCGCACAGCTTCAGCTTGGAAGTCTCAGGCGAGGATGGATGCAAGATGTCCCCTTCTTTCTATCCGAACTTGTTACTTTTAGTATATCGCACTTAATTCCAAAATGAAATAAACTTTAATATATTCTATATATAAAGGATTTTTAAATGGAGTGTAGAAGCTTATTTATAAATAAAACTATTACACTTCTGTTCATTATGGATGGAACTCTACATATCTGTGAAGGACAGGGCTGAAAGGAGTCATCATCATGGCACAGGCAGGAACGGCAAAGCAGCCGAATATCCTGTTTATTACGGTAGATCAGATGCGATTCGACTGCTTAAGCATTGCAGGGCATCCGATTGTGGAGACACCGAATCTGGATGAATTGGCAAGAACGGGGGTTCGATTCGATCGAGCCTACACTGCGACACCATCATGCATCCCGGCTCGAGCGGCTATCTTTACAGGCCAAAGTCCGGCCCATCATGGACGAACCGGCTACGAGGATTGTGTGCCGTGGCGCTACGAGGAAACCATGCCAGGCGAGCTTGCAAAGGCGGGATATCATACCCAATGTGTTGGCAAGATGCATGTGTATCCTGCAAGAAGCCTGCTTGGCTTTCACAATGTCGTTATGCATGACGGGTATCTTCACCATAATCGAATGAGGCATAATGTCGCTGCTAAGGATCATTTTGACCAAGTGGATGATTATTTGGTGTGGCTGCGCCAGCAGGTGCCGTCTGCGGATCTTGTTGATCTGGGATTGGACTGCAATGCTTCCACCGTAGCTAGACCATGGGAGCTTCCGGAGCGGCTGCACCCTACGAACTGGGTCGTCTCTGAATCGATCGACTTCTTAAGACGTCGTGATCCTAGCAAACCGTTTTTCCTATGGATGTCCTTTGTAAGGCCTCATCCGCCATTTGATCCTCCTCAGGCATTCCTTGATTTGTACAAGGATGCGGAAATACCAGAGCCTCCTGTCGGAGATTGGGCCATGCAGGAAGACCCTATGCAGCTCGGACTCAATCCAGTGACGGATAAAGGGCTTGTGCCGAAGCGCCGCTTGAAGCAAGCGATGGCGGCTTATTATGCTCTTATTACGCACCTCGATCATCAGATTGGGCGCTTCTTGCAGGTGCTAAACGAATACGGAGAGATGAACAATACCATTATTATCTTCACTTCTGATCATGGAGAGATGCTGGGCGATCATCATATGTTCCGCAAAGCTGTCCCTTATGAGGGCAGCGCGAGAATTCCGTTCATTCTCAATGATCCAGGCAATCGGCTTGGACTTAAAAGAGGCGCCGTGCGCAATGAGGTTATCGAGCTGAGAGATATTATGCCAACGGTGCTGGATGCCGCAGGGGCGAGAATTCCAGATGCAGTAGATGGCCGCAGCATTCTTGAGCTTGCACGGGCGGGCAGCGCCTCCCCTGACAGGCAGCAGGATGCTTCCCTAGATTCAGCTGTTCAAGGCTGGCGGCCGCATCTGCACGGCGAGCATGCCTACGGCCACTTGTCCAATCATTGGCTTACCAATGGCAAGGAGAAGTACATCTGGTTCTCACAGACGGGCCAAGAGCAGTATTTCAACCTTGAAAAGGATCCATTGGAGCTTCACAATGCGGTGAACGATGCAGAATACGCAGATTGTATCGTGCATTGGAGACAGCAATTGATAGAGGAGCTAAAGGCTCGCGAGGAAGGGTACAGCGACGGAGAGCAATTAATTGCAGGCATAGCGCCACGATCGACGCTTTCTTTTCTCAAAGCATAAGGAATTCAGTGCAAGAATGAACTTGTTATGCAAAAAAAGCTAGAGTCCTTTCTCTTGGGGTGCCCCTATGAGGAAAGGACTCTTTTCTTGTTAGTGCTTGGTTGGGTATCGCGCTTCAACCCTAAGATCGGGTGTGGATCTATGTAGATTCAGAAGTAAACAGCATGAAACGGGTTGATTAAAAAAAGCGAGTCCAAGGCATCCCGCCATGGACTCGCTTCGTTATGTGTATACTGCTTATTTTGCAGCAGCTTCGTAGCGTTTTTCAACTTCAGACCAGTTTACAACGTTCCAGAAAGCGCCGATGTAATCAGGGCGTTTGTTTTGATATTTCAAGTAGTAAGCGTGCTCCCATACGTCAAGGCCTAAGATTGGAGTCTTGCCTTCCATGATTGGGGAGTCTTGGTTAGGCAAGCTGTATACGGACAATTTGCCGTCTTTGTCTACAGCGAGGAATGCCCAACCGGAACCAAAGCGAGTTGTAGCTGCTTTAGCAAAATCTTCTTTGAACTTGTCAAAGCCGCCAAGGTCATTGTTGATTGCGTCAGCAAGCTTGCCAGATGGTTGGCCGCCGCCGTTAGGTCCAATTACTTCCCAGAACAGGGAGTGGTTAGCATGGCCGCCGCCATTGTTGCGAACTGCAGTGCGGATGCTTTCAGGTACGCTGTCCAGATCCGCGATCAATTCTTCTACTGACTTCGATTGCAATTCAGGAGCGGACTCCAAAGCTGCATTCAAGTTCGTTACGTACGTATTATGGTGACGATCGTGGTGAATCATCATTGTTGTTTCGTCAATGTGTGGTTCCAAAGCATTGTTTGCATAAGGGAGTGCTGGTAATTGATGTGCCATCTGTATTACCTCCTGATAATTTTAAAACTCTCTTCATTCATTAAACATGATTGCAGTGAATAAATCAACAAAAATGTTTAAAAAGTCGGTTAAATGTTGCCATGTGTACACAATGACATAATGTTATGTCATAATGTACCTGCAGGCACTCTATTAATAGTACCCGAATAAGAGGGTTCTCAAACGCTAATGTCCTGTTTTTCCCAAATACAACCTTTAGGAATGTGAGGAGGCAAGTAGGTGATGATAGAAAGTGCTGGAAATAAAAACCGAAGAAAAAGCGCTTAAAACGCAATAATTGCTTGGAAACGGTTACAATTAAGCGCTTTCACAAGAAAAATAGCTTTTTTTCGTATTTTTTTAAAGTTTTTGCGAAAGAAAGAAGGAATACTGTGCTTTTTGTCGTATTTGTAAACTTGTTTTGTTTGATAAACTAATCCCTATACAAGAGAGAGAGAGTATAGAACCAATCATGCTCAGGATGAGGAGAGTAATACATGAATGTTCGTTCCTTTCGATTGTCGGATTATATGCCGGCTACAGAGTTGTTGAAAGCCTCGCTATCAGAAGAGTGCTGTGAGAAGACGTTAGCAGCCTTGGCAAGACAGCTGAAGCTCGAGGGGGAGCTGGTTGTTGTAGCAGAGCTGGAGGAAGATTCTGAAGTAAAAATCGTTGGCGTTGCCATCGGTACGATTGACAGCAATAACGGCTATTACTATCGTTTGGCTGTACACCCTGACTATCGCAGTCAAGGTATAGGGAAGGCTCTTGTTCAGAAGCTGGAGCAGAAGTTCCAGCAGCGTCAAGTTAGGAACATTATGATTGCTGCAGATGAGCATACGGAAGTTGTGCTTCCGTGGTTTGAGCAGCTAGGATATGGAGCGCAGCACGTACTCCGATCCTTGAAGAAGCTCCGCATTGTTACAGGCTGAGCGTGGTTGATTTTGGAGGAAAGACATAATTGCATAATCCTGTATAGGAAGGCATATCTTTTCAAACGTTGCATTCGGCGAAAAGATATGCTTTTCTATTATTAATCGTTGTTTTTGGAACTACACGTCATTTATAAATGAGGAAAGCCGATGGAGCACTACAGACAAGTACTCGTAAAGAGCTTTAAGCATGATGGACATTTGCATCGGGTCTGGTTGAAAAACTGGCTCGTTCCTCAAGCGGTGCGGCATGCTCGCTTCAGCGGGCAGCAGATGCACGTCCTGATTAACAGCCAGACTCCAATCGTGGAATCAGACGGGAAGCAGTGGATGAGCAGGGTTCCTGCTGTCACCTTCTTGATTCCGAAGCTTTGGTTCAATGTTGTTGCTTTGATCGAAGAGCAGGGCGTTCGCTATTACTGCAACATTGCCTCTCCTCCTTATGAATATGAGGATACCTTTACGTATATTGACTATGATCTGGATGTGATTCGTCATGCCAATGGCCACGTGGCTGTTGTGGACCGTGATGAGTACAATCACAACCGCATGCTGTATCACTATCCTGACATGGTGGAGCGAAAGGTAGCTGCAGGTCTTGAGGAAGTGCTGGAGCGCATTCATGCTGCTGAGCTTCCATTTGACGACGAGGCCGTCATTTGGCAGTACCGCCAGTGGGTGCAGTGGATGGCTGCGGCTGGGAAGCACAGACTGCAGTAATGCAGTATGGACTTAGGCTCTTTGAGCAAGGAATGGTCATGGTGGAGCAAAACGGCGCCGCGTTAGGGGAATGATCCTAACGAAGGGTGCCGTTTGTCCATTTTTAAATATAGGAATTGCAGCATCAGAGGAAAGGAGGGGAGCAGGTGATGGAGAAGCAGGCATTTATGAATCAAGAGGAGCGGTTCTCTGTCTTAAAACGTGATATTCAAGCAGCGGCAGCCTCTCTTGGCATTGATCAGATTGGCTTTACCAGCGCAGAGCCTTTTACCCTGCTGAAGGAGCGGTTGAAGCAGTCGGTGGAGCAGGGCTATCATTCGGGCTTTGAAGAGCCGGATCTCGACAAGCGGACTCAGCCGAAGCTCTTGCTGGAAGGGGCAGCATCCATCATCTCCATCGCGGTTGCTTATCCCTCCAAGCTTCCCTATTCACCGAAGTCAGAACCCGACTCTTATCGCGGCATGTTTGCTCGGACGGCATGGGGAATGGATTACCATCATGTGCTGCGTGATCGCTTGCAGCGGCTTGAAGCCTTTATTCGTGAGCGGGTACATGAGCCTGAGCTGAAGATTAAGAGCATGGTGGATACGGGAGAGCTGTCTGACCGTGCGGTGGCTGAACGGGCTGGCATTGGCTTCAGCGGCAAAAATTGCTCCATCATCTCTCCGAAGCTTGGGAGCTGGATCTATCTGGGGGAGATGATTACGAATATTCCCTTTACTCCCGATCATCCCATCACGGAAGACTGCGGGAGCTGCACCAAGTGTCTGGATGCTTGTCCGACAGGAGCGTTTGTTGGCCCTGGACAATTGAATGCCAATCGGTGCATCTCTTTTCAGACGCAGCTGAAGGATATGCTCACAGATGAGATGATGACCAAGATGGGCAATCGATTATATGGCTGTGATACGTGCCAGATCGTGTGCCCGAAGAATCGAGGACTCAATTGGACTCATCAGCCAGAACTGCAGCCTGATCCGGAGCAGGCGAAGCCGCTGCTTGTCCCCATGCTCTCCTTGTCGAATCGGGAGTTCAAGACAAGCTTTGGTTCAAGTGCAGCGGCTTGGCGCGGGAAGAAGCCGATTCAGCGCAATGCCATCATTGCCTTGGGGAACTTTAGAGACCGAAGCGCTGTGCCTGAGCTTGCGGGGTTGCTGCTGAGGGACGAGCGGCCTGATATTCGCGGTACGGCTGCATGGGCGCTTGGGCGGATTGGCGGAGAACTGGCCAAGGCGAAGCTGCAAGCGGCTGGGAAGCGAGAAGAGCATGAGGAGGTGATCCGCATGATTAAAGATGCGGTTCAAGAAGCTGCCAATACACCGGAGCCATTATACCTTATTGAGATGGATTCTCCCATCGGGAAGCTGACGCTAAGCGCGACACTGGATGGATTATGCCGAATTGACTTTGGGACAGTGCTCGAATGCTCCCATGATATCCAAGCATGGGCGGAGCAGGCGATAGGCGCCGTTATTCTCCAGCGCAACCCGGAACGTCTAAAGGCAGCGAAGAAGCAGCTTGAAGAGTATTTTGCAGGAGGAAGAACCACCTTCGACCTGAAGCTTGATCTGCGAGGTGGAACGCCGTTTCAGCGTGAAGTATGGCAGACACTGCGAGATATTCCGTATGGAGAGACCTGGGCCTATAAGGATCTTGCTGAGCGGATTGGCAATCCGAAGGCAGTTCGCGCTGTGGGCGGGGCGAACAACAAGAATCCGATCTCCATCATTATTCCGTGCCACCGCGTTATTGGCGCCTCCGGGCAATTGGTCGGGTATGGGGGAGGTTTGTCGAAGAAAGTTGCGCTGCTAGAACTGGAGCGGCGAACGCTGTCACCTTCTTTTTCTTCATGATCAAGTGCTTTTTTGGCAAAATGGTAGGAAGTTAAGGGTCAGGAAGCTTGTCCCTAGAATTGTCATCTATCGACGGACATGCTATCATAGTGCGGTAGTAGATTAAACATCGTATATGTTGGGGTGACCATTAGAATGTTGTGGACATGGATTACAGGCATCGTATGCCTAATCATCGGTCTAGTGGCCGGGTTTGCGATTGGAGTATTCTATCTTCGCAACCAAATGACGAAGATGCAATCTGATCCAGAGATGATTCAGAAGATGGCCAAGCAAATGGGCTATAATCTCAATACGAAGCAGATGCAAGCTGCCCAGAAAATGATGAAAAATGGCGGATCGGGTCAGATGAAGCCAGGCGGCGGTTCGAAGGGGAAAAAGAAGAAATCATAATCCCTCGATAAACATGGTAGTGCAATGAATGCATACGGCGGGAAGGAGGAGCAGTCATGGCGGGTGTGAAAGATTACGTAAATACGAGCGTTAGCGACAACCGTGAAAAAGTCGAGTATCATATACGCGAACTGTTGAAGCTGATTGGCGAAAACGTAGAACGCGAAGGGCTTCTTGATACGCCAGCACGGGTTACGCGCATGTATGAAGAGATCTTCAGCGGCTACAGCGTGGATCCTCGCGAGGTGTTGGGCGTCACATTTGACGAGCAGCATGAAGAATTGGTGATCGTTAAGGATATTGTGTATTACAGCCAATGTGAGCACCATATGGCTCCATTCTTCGGCAAGGTACACATTGGTTATGTGCCAAGCGGCCAGATTGTAGGCTTAAGCAAGCTTGCACGTCTGGTTGATGCGATTACACGCAGACTGCAAGTCCAAGAGCGCATCACCACGGAGATCGCAGATATTCTCGAAGAGGTCTTGAAGCCGCAGGGCGTGATTGTCGTCGTTGAAGGCGAGCATCTATGCATGTGTGCTCGCGGTGTACGCAAGCCTGGCAGCAAGACTGTTACCACGGCCGCACGCGGCGTGTTCAAGACAGATGCTGCAGGACGCCAGGAATTCATGTCACTGCTGAAGCAGTAGGATTGTTAGGGTTGTAAGGATCGCATAGAACCCGTTCCGACCAGGGAACGGGTTTTTATTTCGAGATACAGGATTGGCAGCAATGCTGTTGGATTGTATTCGGAAACGCGGATGATGCCTCCATTGGGGGCTGAAGGCGTTTTTCCGAGAGGATGGTGTGCGACAACGAAGGAGGAAGGAACGAGAAGATGACGGTAAAAGAGAAGCAACCAGCATCAAAGGAGCAAGAGAAGGTATGGACAGAGGAACAGCAGCAGCTGTCCAAACTGTATGAGACAGCAAGAGAATTCAAGAAGCTCGCTTGCTGGAAGTGGATTTCGGATAACCATATTTTTGGTGTGCAAAATCCTGAGGATGGCGAAATTGGCTACTGCAGCATTATGGGAGAAAGCGAGAATCTGTTTGGGCTTGCTTTGTTCCGTGGAAGCGAAGGGCTAGAGAGCCTTAATGACATGCTGATTGAGCGTGATGAGCGCTATGCGTGGCTGCACAGACAAAAATGCATCATGGTGACTTACGAAGACCGTACAGATCTTGAGAAGCGTGATTTGGCAGAGATCAAGGAGCTTGGCTTAAGCTTCCGTGGACGCAATGCATGGCCGATGTTCCGGGTGTTTGACCCAGGATTTGTACCTTGGACCTTGGATATGGAGCAAGTACGCTTCATGACGGCTGCGCTTGAGCAGGCCATGGACTTTGCGACTCGTGTGAAGAAGGATGCTTCGCTTCTGACTGCGCCTCAATCCGGAAACGTTCTTGTCCGCACAAATGAAAGTGGCGCTTGGGAGGATCGCTGGATGGAGCCAGGCTTCATATTGAAGCGTCCGAACAAGGTCATGATGAGTAATCAAGAGATGCTTAACGACATTATGAACCGCTTCCCGAACAAAAAAGGCCACTGGGAAACGGAGTTCTTCTACGCGCCTGTTGCCGTAAAAGGCGAAGGCGAGCGCCCGTATTATCCGCGTCTTGCGATTTGGGTGGACCGCACCACACGCTCTGCGGTGGGCTTCCATCTGTGCTATGACGAGAACTACGAGCAGGAATTCTTGGAGCACTTCTTGAAGCTGATCGAAGAGAAGGGCCATCGTCCGCAGAAGCTCGTTATTCGTACGAATGAGACATTGGATCTGTTCGAGAAGACGGCACAACGCCTGAAGGTTAAGATTGAGCGCGAGCCTCGTCTTGTCTTCTTGGAAGAAGCGCGTCAGGACTTGTTCGAGTATTTTATGAATAATCAGAAGTAATTGATTGAGATGACCTGAAGTCGCTATGATAATGGCGTGAGCTTCGAAGTGCTCTCGTATTTGAACGTGAAAAATAGATTGTAATAATCGGGAAGAACCGTCTCTGTGCTGAACTGCACCTCCAATCGTTAGATGGTGTCTAACAATTGGGGTCACTTCATGCTTGGGGCGGTTTTTTTCTACTAAGCGAAAATGAAAACGTTATCTTTTTGGGAGTTTAAAAATCTGAAACCACTGATCCGTCGAAACAATGGTTTGCTGATTGATCTCATTCCATATAATAACTGGCTTCATTCGACTTGAAATGTCGCCATGATCCTTATTCAATAGGGTAGGGCATGTCATTATTTCTCGGGAAATGTGATAATCCGCCTGATGATCAAAAAGAGCTTCTAAAAACCTCCATATTCTTGTGTAATAAAAATAACGCTGCGCATGATGCGCAGCGTTTATCTAAAGTATGGAGGGATCACAGGATGACGGACGACATGGAGCACAGAGCTTAAGGGTTATGAAGAACTGCTCCTAGTAACAGATGACAGAGCAGCACGCATTACGGATTCAGGGCTAGAAGGGGGTCCACTTTAACTCCCTTGCCTTAAGATAACGCTCATTCACCTTCGGCCAATATACAACATTCCACCAATCCCTAACATAGTCAGCACGTTTATTTTGATGCTTCAAGTAATATGCATGCTCCCACACATCAAGCGGAAGCAAGGGAACAATGTCCCACTGAGAAAGGTTCTGATGCTTCTCTGCCTGCAGGATTTCGAGCCGACGGCTTCTAGGGCTCCACACTAAGATCGCCCAGCCGCTGCCTTCTACTGTTTCAGCTGCCTTTGAAAATTGCTGCTTAAAGGCATCATAACTGCCAAAATCGCGCTCGATCATCGAGCGAAGCTCTCCCTCAGGCATGCCACCACCCTTGGGATTCATGATTTCCCAGAATATCGTATGAAGATAGTGGCCTGCGCCATTAAAGGCAAGCTCGCCTTCCAGCGCCTTGATTCGTTCGAAGCCGCCTGTTCGTCTAGCTTCTGCCAATGCCAGTTCTGCTTTGTTTAAGCCGTCGACATAGCTTTGATGGTGCTTGTCGTGATGTATCCGCATCGTGGTCTCATCAATGTAGGGCTCCAGAGCCTGATAGGCGTACGGAAGCGGAGGGAGTCGATGTCCTCCTGGAGGAACATAGGCCGTATCCTGCTGAGGCTTATTCGGAACGGTGCGAGACGGCGGAGAAGTACCTCCGCTTCGATGCGGGTCCAGGCGTCCAGTTTCGACCTTTGCATCGGTTTGCTCCTGTCTTTGCTCTGCCTTGGCAATGCTTGCGGCTGGTGTTACATAAGCACTCGATGTGCTGTAGGGCGGAATGTTTCCAGTCCCTAGAGCAGCTTGTTCAGAATAGGGTGAAGGAGGAAAGGAGCGATGAACAGCTTCCTCCTGCGGCTTCAGATTGCCGATCATGGCGCGAATGCCTGGCGAGCCAGCATTAGGCTGAACAGGTGAAGGGGCTAGATGTGCATCTTGGGGGCCGTTAGGGCCATGATTATCAAAGGCTGAGACAGGAGCAGACACGGCATGAATATGTGCTTGTGGTCCTGTCGGCTGCTCAGGCGGATGCGCGCTGATGGAAGCTAAGGGCACGTTGGTAATCCCATGCACGAGACTAACGAACACATAGGATTCACGCGCGATGTGAGAGATCATGATGGAAGCGGCAGAGGTATCCTGCACCGCCTTGCTGTATTGACGCATATATTCGAGCTGCTGGACGAATTGCTCGGATTGATAGACAGAAGCCTTGAGCAGCAATTCGATTTGTTCGATCATATTGGGTTCTGGCAGCTGCCTGTTCTTAGACACGCTAGTAAGCCATCCGCGAGCGGTTTCCTCGGTCTTCTGGAATACCTGCTCCCACTCGGACAGCACTTGGGCATATTCTGGCTCTAGGTCGGGGATTAGCTGGGAGATCATATTTGCATGCTCGAGCTCCTGGTTTTTCCAAAATTGAATTTCTTCCAGCAGGCGCACAGGCATGAGATCTCCATAGATGAGCAGCACATTGTCACCTCCTTGCCAAGTCGTTCTGCTCATACCTTATGTTCATATGTATGCTTGTGACAGGTTGGCTTATATCCTTTGCTGCAAAAAGAAAAAGCCCCTCAGCTGAGACCTGTGTTGTTCCGGGACTCAGAAGAGAAGGCTTGTTGACCGAATATTCAGATCATCTAATCCTGAGCTATCAGTCGATTAGGCTGATCGACTTGTGCCAGATAATTCGCTACTTTAGTGAGATATTCTTTATTATGAGTGCGATAAATCAATTCATGCCTAGCTCCGGGTACAATCCATGAGCTGGAGCGAGAAGAGTCCTGATTAGCGGCAATTTCTTCTGCAATCGTATAAGGAGCCTTGGTATCCTCTGTGCCATGTATGAACAGGGTTGGCATGGCGTATTGATGCTGCTTCACCTCTTGATAAGGAATCTGCTGCATGCTCGTATCATTGAGGAGCGGGAACATCATGCGCAGCAGGTCAAGAGACGGATGCTTCGGAACCTCGACATATTGCTGGACATTGTGATAGAGCGTATCTGGCTCAAGCAGGAAGGTGCTGTCGAGAATCATGCCGTCGATATGATTGTCATCTTGCAAAGCGGCTTGAAGGGCTGTACCGGCACCCATCGAGAAGCCCCATACGATCACTTGCTTGGCTCCACGTTCTCTAGCGAGATCCACGGCACCGAGCAGCTGCATCTTCTCAATTCTACCGCCTGTAGCCTTGGTCTTGTGCTGCTCCGAGGCAAAGCCGTAATCGAACATAATGACATTGTAGCCCAGCCGATGAGCGAACTGGGCAAGATCGTACATCGGCACCCAGTATTCCTCGCGGTTCGCGCCATAGCCGTGGCTGAGCACGATGGCTTTGTCGGAAGTCTCTTGTGCTGGAATATACCAGCCATCTACGAAGGTGCGCCCGTCTCTAGCAGGGAAGGTAACCGTGTCATAGGACATTCCCTTGGCAGCCATCGGGTTCGAGAATAGCGGCGGCACTTGGGGATTGGCAAACATCCAGGCAATAAAGGCGTGTGCGGCCAAAAATATGAGAGCAGCTGCAAAGAGAGCTGACAGCAGCAATGCTATAAAAATATTTTTAATTCGAATCTTGCCGGTTTGAACGAGCTTCGGATCTACTTGCCCCAGCCATTCGGGCTGAAGAACAGGAGTGCTAACCATCGGTGTATTCATCTCTACGACCTCCTTAGTGATTGTCGAATCTTCACCTCACAAGGTGAACGCTAGTGAAGGAGGTACCTTCATATAGGCCATTAGTCTCGTAAGTTAAGGAATTAGAATCTTAGATTTGTAATGTCTTCTTACTTTTATAGTATGTTGAAAGCACTTACAACTCAACAGTTATGCGGGATTTGTAAGCTATGCGTAATCAAACTGTAATATTGCAATCCTGTTGTAAAAAATGTCGAAAAGAGGGACTTTAGTCGATTGCCCATTACACGAGGACAAGATTGTATTTTGTACAGCTATGGCATCAACTGCTGCGTTAGGTTAATAGCTTGATTAGGGGATGACAGGGGAGAAAGGGCGGAAGCATTCATTTGCCCTGCTTCGTCACACTTTACGAATATTCCCTGTTTCCGTTATACTTAATGTAACTAGGTTTCACAGTATGAAACGATAAGAGGGAGATCCGACATGGAGGAACGTGGCGGTAAGCTAACGGTTCGCGCGGTAGAGCGCGCACTTGATATCTTAATGTGCTTCGCGCAGGATCAAGATCTCACATTGACCGAGATTGCGGGGCGCATTGGGTTGAATAAGAGCACGGTGCATCGCTTGATCGCTACCTTGGAAGAGCGCGGCTTTATCTTGCGCAATGGCGACAAGCTGCGTCTTGGATATCGGGTGTGGGAGCTTGCGGCGAACTTAACTCAAATGGATGATCCAGCACAGCTGCTGCTGCCTGAGATGGAACGCCTCAGAGATCAGCTCGGGGAGACGGTAAGCCTCTATGTGCAGGATGGTGATGCGAGAATTCGCATACAAGCTGTACAGAGCAATCAGGCGATTCGCAGGGTCGCACCTGTTGGGGCAAGGCTTCCGCTGTATGTGGGAGCATCAAGCAAGATCCTGCTTGCCTTTGTGCCTGTTGAAGAGCGTGAACGCATTCTGAACATGATGGATTGGCCGGCCAATCTAGATCAACCAACCTATCTGAAGCAGCTTGATGAGGTGAGAGCGGAAGGCTTCGCACTCAGCATGGAGGAGCGTGAACCAGGAGCGGCGGCGGTTGCTGTGCCTGTATTCGGCCGTGACCAGCAGCTGGCAGCTGCGTTATCCATCTCGGGGCCTGTTAGTCGACTGACACAGGATATGATGATTGAATATGCGCCTTTTCTCAAGGAAGCGGCCGCTCGAATGGGAACGATGATGCGCACCATTACGTAAATAGATTAGCACGGGCAAGCACGCTGATTGTGCAGCATTTCGCAATAACTGCATGCGTGGACTGGAACAGACTAAGAAGCTTATGAGACGGATTGACGGCCGTATCTCAGGATAACGATAAGACCTGCGACGAGACCGAAGACAAGATTCCTCTGCAAGGAATTGGCACTGTATTGATGACACTTTAAGCACCTGCAGAGGCGGACTGTAAGAGGGCAGCTTCTCCTTAGCTGCTTTAAGGCTTGCACAAGCCAAGAATTTAAGGTAAGGTAGATAGGAAATTATTTGAAACTAATTGCATGAAATCATCATTCGTTACTAGGGGGGCCCCGAGCGTGGGCTGAGATGAGATCGCGATGAAGATCTTACACCCTTTGCACCTGATCTGGATCATACCAGCGTAGGGAAGTAATCGGCACTTTCGGAGGAACGTGGGCACTACAGCCTTAGGTTAATTGGGCTTAGAGCTGTCTATTCGTTCATATCGTGAAGACAACAGGCAGCCGATTCCCTGGAGGAATCGGCTTTTTTGTGCATCTTGAGACCTTACCTTGCTACAACCGAATGCTGCCATGCACGTGTCTACTTCATCACTACAAGGAATCGAATACCAATTAGGCGCAAATCACCACCCTGCAGGTAATGAATGAGCGAGAAAAGGGAGGATGAAGCCGCATGTCGACGGTAAATACAGAAGCGAATCAAGAGAGAGTATGGTGTGCTCCGTTTCCAAACAGCAAGAAGGTATATACTTTAGGGTCCCGGCCTGATATTTTGGTTCCGGAACGAGAGATTGCATTATCCGATACTGAAACGCCAAACGGGATTGAAAAGAATGCGCCATTTCGCGTATACGACACCAGCGGCCCCTATACAGAGCCGGATTATCAGGTAAACATCCGCGAAGGGCTGCCGGCGCTGAAGCGGGCATGGATTGCTGAGCGGGAGGATACGGAGGCGTATGAGGGCCGCGATATCCAGCCGCAGGACAATGGCTTTCGCACAGAGGCTGCTGTGAAGCAGGCCGGAGCAGAGCCCTTTCCAGCCCATAAACGGCTGCCGCTGAAGGCAAGGGCTGGGCGCAGTGTGACTCAGATGCATTATGCCCGCCAAGGGATCGTTACGCCAGAGATGGAGTTCGCAGCGATTCGAGAAGGGCTGTCGCCAGAATTCGTTCGCGAGGAGATTGCTGCAGGGAGAGCTATTCTGCCTGCTAATATCAACCATCCGGAGTGCGAGCCGATGCTGATCGGACGCAATTTCCATGTGAAGATTAATGCCAACATCGGCAATTCGGCGGTGGCGAGCTCTATCGAGGAAGAGGTCGAGAAGATGACTTGGGCGATTCGCTGGGGAGCCGATACGATTATGGATCTTTCCACGGGCCGCAATATTCATACGACAAGAGAGTGGATCATTCGCAACAGCCCTGTGCCAGTAGGAACGGTGCCGATCTATCAAGCGCTTGAGAAGGTGAATGGCAAGGCAGAGGATCTCTCTTGGGAGGTATTCCGCGATACGCTGATTGAACAAGCGGAGCAGGGTGTCGATTACTTCACCATTCATGCAGGCGTGCTGCTGCGTTATATCCCGATGACGGCGAAGCGCATGACAGGCATCGTCTCTCGGGGCGGTTCGATAATGGCAGCTTGGTGTCTGGCCCACCATAAAGAGAATTTCCTCTATACGCACTTTGAGGACATCTGCAAGATTATGAAGCAGTATGATGTCGCCTTCTCGCTCGGAGATGGGCTGCGGCCGGGAAGCATCTATGACGCTAATGATGAGGCGCAATTCGCCGAGCTGAAGACGCTTGGCGAGCTGACGAGCTTGGCGTGGAAGCATGATGTGCAGGTCATGATCGAAGGACCGGGCCATGTGCCGATGAACAAGATTAAGGAAAATGTGGATATCCAGATGGAGATCTGCCAAGAGGCGCCGTTCTACACACTTGGGCCGCTGACGACTGACATTGCGCCGGGCTATGACCATATCACGTCTGCGATCGGGGCTGGAATGATAGGCTGGTTCGGCACTGCCATGCTTTGTTATGTAACGCCGAAGGAGCATCTTGGCCTTCCGAACAAGGATGATGTGCGTGAAGGGGTTATCGCATATAAAATTGCCGCGCATGCGGCTGATCTGGCGAAGGGGCATCCCCGAGCACAGCAGCGAGACGATGCTTTGTCGAAGGCTCGCTTTGAGTTTCGCTGGCGGGACCAGTTCAACCTATCGCTTGATCCCGAGCGTGCGATGGAATATCATGACGAGACACTGCCAGCAGAAGGCGCTAAGACCGCTCACTTCTGCTCGATGTGCGGACCTAAGTTCTGCAGCATGCGAATCACGCAGGATATTCGCCAATATGCGAAGGAGCATGGCTTAGAAGAAGCGGAAGCAATTGAGAGCGGCATGCAGGAGAAAGCGGTGGAATATCGCAGCACCCGATTGGGTGTATAGCATTCATATGAATAGAGGACTATCTTAGGCCAATAGATGATTACAAGCCTGCCGACCAGCCGCTTCCAGTGCTACTGCACAGGAAGATGGAGGGTCAGCAGGCTTGTTGTTTGTCGGGATAAGGACATACGGCCTTAGTTGGAGGCCTTATTCTCGATCGTAGCTGCTGCAATCCGTGCACAGCATATTCATCTTCTGCTTGACTTCTGAGAGTGTGTAGTCGTCCGTCAGGATGAGAATAGAATCACCTGCGCGCAGCTTGGTATCACCCTTTGGGATAATTTCCAGACCGCCGCGCTTCACCGCAATAAGCAGCGCTTGGCGCGGCCAATTCAGATCACGAATGTACTGATTCTCGGCCTTGCTGCCAATCACGATCGGGATCTCGATTAGTTCCTTTGCAGTCTCACGCGATTCTAGTTGATGGTCCATCGCCTCCTTAAAAGGCGTAGTTAATCGATGAAGCAGTTCTTCATAGATAGGCTTTGTCTTCAAGAGATCACTGATGACATAGGCAGTCAAGGAAACGATAATGACGGGAAGCAGGGTTGCAAAGCTCCCTGTCATCTCCGTAATCAGAAGACTCCCCGTAATCGGGGCTTTGACGACCGCAGTAAAGAAGCCAGCCATCGCGAGAATCACCATATTGTTCACAAACATTGGATCAAGACCGAACACAGATACAAACAGCTGGCCTAAGATGGCTCCGACAAGCGAACCAAGCGCCAGCATCGGCAGAAAGATGCCGCCAGGCAGCCCCGAACCATAGCAGATTAATGAGAACAGATAACGCACGAGCAGGAGAATCAACAATGCGATCAGCGAGAACGCTTGCTGGTGCAAGGACACGATAATATCATGCCCGCCTCCAAGCATCTGAGGGGCGAGCAGGCCAAGCGGCACCATCAGGATAAAGGGGAGGATGCCATGCAAATGCACAGGCAGCCAAGTGATGCGCTGATAGATCGACTGAGTCATGAGCAGCGTCTTATTGTAGATCATGCCCGCTACGCCAAGCATCGCACCGAGCAGCAGCAGGAAGCCATAGTCTTTGATTGGGAGGGACTCTAGGTGTCCAAATGACAAGACAGGAGTCAGGCCGAAAAATTGAGAGGCAACGACATCCGCGGTAACAGATGACGTCATCACCGTCAATAAAATGATGGGAGAGAAGTGACGATGTACTTCTTCCAGCACAAATAAGACTCCGGCAAGTGGAGCATTGAATGCTGCTGACAGCCCAGCACTTGCTCCGCAGGTGAGCAAGAACTTTTCTTCGAATACGCTGCGATTGCCAGATAATCGATGGATGCCTTGGCCTAGTGCGGCGCCAAGCTGGATGGATGGGCCCTCTCTGCCTAGAAATAACCCCGAGCCAATCGCAAGCGTGCCGCCAACGAACTTTTTGATGAAGACAGACAGCCAGTTCATATGCAGCTCGTTAACGAGCTGACCTTCCACCTGAGGGATGCCGCTGCCTTTGATGAGAGGATCGCTTTTGATAAGCAGGCCAATGACCCAAGCGAGCAGCAGCGCACCTGCAATCAAGACAGGCACCCAGATAAGATGCTGCTGAACGTATCCAAACATGTCTTTGACCAAATGCAAAGCCTCTGTGACAGCCATGCGGAACAAGCTGATGAACAGTCCGACGACAAGACCAACAATGGTTGCTTTGAAAATAAATTTGAGGATAGGTTCTTTCCATACTCTTAAAGTGTGGGTTGTTGAATTTGGAGAAGGGAGCCTTTCGGATTCATGCATTAAACAGACCAACTCTTTTCACGACGACTTTGTAGAATAAGTTCTAAGATCAGCCTTGGCCGGCAACTCGCACCTATGCGGTTTAGACCATTTATCTAGCCCTAAGCAATTAACGCGCTAAAGACATCTTTGCTGCCTAGTGACTAATAATGATGAATAGGCAAGGCGGGCCAGCTGGAATCTTTCGTTTATTCTGCTCCAATGCTGGAGGAGATGATACCTATATATTGTAGAACGAAGCCTATCATGTCGTCTATGTGGCTCATGCGGTGTATTCAACGATATGAATGGATTAGAGCGAATGAGCGATCAATATAGAACGATTTTTTCATACAGATGGATATTTATATCCCTATGCATGGCTCTCAGGTTGCTATTACGTAATATAGCGGGGTGATTCCAGCACCACACTGATCATTCAGCTAATGAAAAATGAATGCAATAAGAGATTAAAAACACTTTGTTTAATGGATATACAAAGTTATGCGAGATGTGCTAGGATGATATCAAGAAATCATGAACATGGATGCGAGAAGGTGGTGGGTGGAACCGGATACAGAGGACACGAGGCAGTAAGCCAGTAAGGCAGTATGGCTGCATGTGAAGATAATGAGATAGGCATGATGCATAAAGGGTAAAGCTATATATGAGCATGCCGCAGCAAGCATGCAGCGCAAACACGACTGCTGCTGGAAGAGAGAAATAAGGCAGCTAGAACGAAAGAGATGAAGGCTGCTGTTGAACCTGAACGTGGTTAAGGTCAAGGCTACTTAACATGATGAAGCTTATTTTGATTTGATATCGATAACACTTGGAGGTTATTCTCGTGAACGTTAAAGATGCAAGTCTGCCGATAGAAGCAAGGGTCCGTCATTTATTAGATAAGATGACGGTAGAAGAGAAGATTGGCCAGCTGATTCAGCTGTATGGCTGGGAAATGTATGAGAAAGCTCAAGGGAAAATTGTGCTTACGGATGCTTTTAAGAAAAGAATGCTTCAAGGAGGCATTGGCTCCTTGTACGGCACACTGCGAGCTGACCCTTGGACAGGCGTTACACTTGAGACTGGATTATCGCCGCGAGACGGCGCTCATGCCGTGAATGAGATTCAGCGCTTTGCCGTTGAACAGACGAGACTGGGGATTCCTATTCTTATAGGAGAGGAATGCTCTCACGGCCATATGGCGATTGGCGCCACTGTGTTCCCTGTGCCGCTTGCGATCGGAAGCGCTTGGAATCGCGAGCTGTTTGAGCAGATGTGCCGCGCGGTCGCGATTGAAACGAGAGCGCAAGGTGGAGCAGTGACCTATTCGCCAGTGCTTGACGTTGTGCGCGATCCACGATGGGGAAGAACAGAGGAATGCTTCAGCGAGGACAGCTATCTCGTGAGCGAGCTTGGCGCAGCAGCTGTGCGAGGGATGCAGGGCAAGGACCTAAGCTCGCCAGACAGCATTGGGGTCACTCTGAAGCATTATGCCGCTTATGGCGCTTCTGAAGGGGGGCGCAATGCCGCTACTGTGCATATCGGCGCGAGAGAGCTGCATGAGGTGGATCTGCCTCCATTTGAGAAAGCGATTGCGGAGGGTGCATTCTCCGTCATGACCGCCTATAACGAGATTGATGGCGTGCCTTGCACCTCCAGCCGTTATTTGTTGAACCATGTGCTGCGTGAGCAGTGGGGCTTCCAAGGGTTTGTCATTACGGATTGCGGTGCAATCGACATGCTCTACTCTGGACACAATGTAGCACCGACAGGAGAAGCGGCATCGGCCTTAGCCTTGTCTGCTGGGGTAGATATGGAGATGTCAGGCTCCATGTTCAGCCGTTATCTGATGGAGGCCTTGAATAAGCGTCTGGTATCGCAAGAGGAGCTGGACGAGGCTATACGCCGCGTATTGGATGCGAAGTTCCGTCTTGGCTTGTTCGACAACCCTTATGTGGACCCTGAGCGCGCGGCGATTGTCATTGGGGCAAAAGAGCATGCTGACATCGCGAAGCAGGTCGCTCTAGAGAGCACGATCCTGCTTAAAAATACAAACAGCATTCTGCCGCTGAACAAAAACAGCAAGCAGAAGATTGCCGTTATCGGCCCGAATGCCGATCGCCCATACAATCAGCTTGGCGACTACACGTCACCACAGCCAAGAGCGCATGTCGCGACGGTACTGGATGGGATTCGTCATAAGCTTGAGGATCGTGATGCAGAGGTGATCTACGCTCCGGGCTGTCGGGTGAAGGAGGATTCAAGGGAAGGCTTTGAGGTCGCGATTGAGGCTGCGAAGGAGGCTGATCTTTCGATCCTTGTGCTCGGCAGCTCCAGCGCTCGCGACTTCGGAGAAGGCACGATTGACCTGCGCACAGGGGCTTCAATTGTTACCGATTCGGCCGAGAGTGAGATGGACTGCGGCGAGGGCGTGGATCGTACCAGCCTGCGCCTGTCCGGCGTACAGCTTGAGCTGGCCCAAGAGATCGGCAAGCTGGGCAAGCCGATTATTATTGTCTATATCAATGGCAGACCGATTGTAGAGCCATGGATTGAAGAGCATGCTGATGCGATTCTTGAGGCCTGGTATCCTGGCCAAGAAGGCGGGCATGCCATCGCGGATCTGCTGTTTGGCGATGCGAATCCTTCAGGGAAGCTCAGCATCACGATTCCGATGCATGAAGGACAGATGCCAATCTCCTATCATCTGCGCAGACCAAGCAAGCGAAGATATGTTGAGATGGATCTGAAGCCTCGATATGCATTTGGCTATGGGCTTAGCTATACGACGTATGATTATGCTAATCTTCAAGTCCGTGCTTCACAAGGGGCAGGAGTCGAGCTTGTGCATGTTCAAGTTGAGGTTACCAATACGGGGCAGCGAGCAGGCCAAGAAGTCGTGCAGCTCTACATTCGTGATCGTTACAGCACGTTTACCCGCCCTGAGCTGGAGCTGAAGGGCTTTGAGAAAGTATTTGTGGAACCTGGGGAAACGCGGCTCGTCCAATTTGCGCTGACGAAGGAGCATCTCGCACTGCTCAATGAACGGCTGGAGCGGGTCGTAGAGCCCGGTGAATTCATAATCTCGGTAGGTCCTAGCAGCGATCAGCTGCTGTCTCAGTCTATTCATATTGAAGGTGGGGATTGCTAATGGAACGGATTCAGCGCTGGATCAAGCAGCTGTCGCAGCAGGCATCCTTTGAACGAATCGTCTTAGATCAGTGGACGCTGTCGAGAGGAACGTATGTGAAGCCGCGCCATTATGAGATGGAGCAGCTGCCTGACAGAGGAGCCCCTGAGACGATGGTAAGGGGAGAGTACGGAACGACCTACCTGTTTGAGACAAAGCTAAGCATCCCTAAGCATTGGAGTAAGGATGCAGTAGGCTTCCAATTGAAGGCGGGGGGAGAAGGACTTCTATCCATTAATGGTGTTCCTTATCATGGGCTTGATCGCAATCATGACTTTGTGATGCTGCACATTGATCAAGTAGGATGGGAGCCGGAGTTGAGGATTGAATTGTTCGATCCGATCCCTGAACCGATCGACCCGCTTAACAATCAGCAGGTCCGCCAAGCGCCAATTCAGCATATTGCATGTGAATTGGTCCATGTGAATAAGCCGGTAGAAAGCCTGCTGTTCACGGCTTCTGTGCTGCGCGATACCATGCGTCTTCTCCAGGAGGACAGCCTTGAGCGCGCTCGAATCCACTCTGCCCTCACACATGTCATGCAATCGGTGAGCACAGAAAGCGAGCGACTGCGCACGGACCCTGCATGGGTGAGAGAGTTGGAGCTTGAACTAAAAAGCAGCGTGTCAATTCAAGGAGAGAATCACGACGCGCAATCTCGCGGCATCATGCACATGGTGGGGCAGTCACATATTGATGTTGCATGGCTGTGGCCAATACGAGAAACGATTCGCAAATGCAGCCGCACCTTCTCGACGGTCATGACGCTCATGGACGAGTATCCACAGTTTCAATATGCACAGAGCCAGCCGCAGCTGTACGCTTATGTGAAGGAGTATTATCCGGAGCTGTACGCACGGATCAAGGAACGGGTTGCTGACGGGCGCTGGGAGCTCGTAGGCGGCATGTGGGTAGAGCCTGATATGAATATTCCAAGCGGCGAATCGCTGGTTCGGCAGCTGTTGTATGGACAGCTCTTCTATGAGCAGGAGTTCGGCAAGCGCTCGTCGATCGAATGGGTGCCGGATACGTTTGGCTATTGCGCGTCGCTTCCGCAGCTTCTGAAGCAGGCCGGCATGAACTACTTCATGACCTCGAAGCTGAATTGGAATGACACAAATCCATTCCCATACGATCTGTTTCACTGGGTAGGGATAGACGGCACTTCTATCTTATCGTTCTTGAATCATGGTCTAAATGAGCATACGACGCCAAAGGATATAAGCGAGCATTGGGCCTCTTATCGTCAGAAGGCGAAGCATCCCGAGCAGATGCTCTTGTATGGCCATGGAGACGGTGGCGGCGGGGTTACGCGCAATATGCTTGAATACATGGAGCGCGGAGAGCTTATGGCTTCGCTTCCGGAGGTGCGCTACAGCTCAGCTGAGCAATTTTTCAGCCGCATAGGCGAGGACCGCAAGGATCTGCCTTCTTGGCACGGGGACTTGTACCTGGAGCTTCATCGCGGCACCTTTACGACGCATGCGCGCAACAAGCGCTGGAATCGCAAGGCAGAGGTGCTGTATCGCGAGGCGGAGATGTGGAACAGCATAGGAAGCTTGAGCGCTCTAGATGGACCAGAAGGGGCTAGGGCTGCCCTAGATTCAACGGCTGCATCAACAAGCGCATCTAAGAACGAGCAGGCGCGTCTTTCTTTGAAAAAGGGCTGGGAGCTCATGCTCTTGAATCAATTCCATGATATTATTCCGGGGACCGCGATTACAGAAGTATACGAGACCTCGAAGCGCGAATATGAAGAGATCTTTGCGCTTGGTCATGAGGCGCTTGAAGCGGGACTTCAGCCGATCATTGGCCGAGTGAGCGCGGAAGGCGAAGGCACGCCTTATGTGCTGTTCAACAGCTTAGGCTGGGATCGGGATGCATCTGTCGTCATTGAAGGGGGAACCGAGCTAAGTGGTCTAACGGCTTGGAGCGACCAAGGGGACGCGCTCATATGCGATTATTGCGAGTCTAGTCTTGATGAAGAGCAAGGAGCACTCCATGTTTATGTTCCTTCCATCCCTGCTTTTGGCTACACCACGATCTGGTTGAAGCCAACTACAGCAGCGGAGTCGGTGGATACAGGTGAGGCCGCAAGCGCTTCGCAGTCGATAGAGCAAGGTGGAAGGATTAGCTCCAACGCGCTAGAAGCGCAGCAAGCGCATAGCAGCCAAAAGGCTGGAGCAACTCAGGCTTGTTCCATCCCTCGCTGGGAGACGCCTTACTACGTGATGGCGTTCAATGAACGAGGGGAGATCACGCAGTGGTACGATAAGGAAGCGAAGCGGGAACTCGTTAAGCAGGGTGAAGCGATGAACGTATTCCAGTTGTTCCACGATACACCGACCTATTGGGATGCATGGGATATTGATCCGAAGTACGAAGCTCAGCCTGTCATGGCTGCAGTGCTCCTGCAGCAGGAGCTGATTGTTGCTGATCCTCATCGTGATGTGATCCGCATGACGTGGAAGCTGCATGATTCCGTTATTACGCAGGACATGATCTTGTATAAGCACAGCAGGGTGGTGGATTTCTCCACAAGTGTGGACTGGAAGGAAGAATACAAGCTCTTGAAGGTGGCGTTCCCTGTCGATGTTGTCGCGACGAATGCGACCTATGAGATTCCTTTCGGGGCGATTGAGCGTCCTACTCATCGCAATACGAGCTGGCAGCAAGCGCAGTATGAAGTGTGCGGACATCGCTTTGCGGACCTGTCAGAAGGCGACTATGGCGTCAGCCTGCTGAATGATTGCAAGTATGGGTATGATGTGCATGGGAGCACGCTGAGGCTGTCATTGCTCCGTGCGCCAAGGTGGCCCGATGCTTCAGCCGATCAAGGGCAGCATATCTTCACGTATTCGCTGTATCCGCATGAAGGAAGCTGGAGAACAGGTGGAGTCGTACAGAAGGCGATGGAGCTCAATCATCCTATTCTTCCGGTGAAGAGCAAGCCGGGAACAGGAGCGCTTCCATCTACGCATCGTCTAATCGGCTATGAGAGCAAGCATGTCATGCTGGATACGGTCAAGCCGGCAGAAGCAGGGGATGGTATTGTGCTTCGACTGTACGAAGCAACAGGCAGCAGAGGGGATGCAGTGATCAGTGGACTTGATGCAGTGAAGCAGGCGCTGCGCGTGAACCTGTTGGAGGATATGGAGGAAGAGCTGCAAATGTTCGAAGGCCGTCTTGCGCTTTCTTTCCTTCCTTATGAGGTAAAGAGCATCAAGCTTGTCTCACGCTGATTCGAGCAGTGCAGGATCTGTATTAGCTTTAATGTGTAAAAAAGGCTAGCGAGGCATACATGTCCTCGCTAGCCTTTTGATATATAGGGACGAGAGCCAACCGCTCTTCTCTCTTCGTGTGAAGAGAACCCTTCCCTTGCATCTACTTATTAAGCATGAGTACGTTCGCTTGCGATCATTTGACGAAGCACGGTTTGCAGGATACCGCCATTGTGGTAGTAGTCGACATCAACCATGCTGTCAAGACGAACAACAGCATTGAATTCGAATGAGGATTGATCCTCACGTGTTGCGGTTACGCGCAGCGTTTGGCCTGGCTGTATATCATTGGACAAGCCTTCGATGCTGAAGGTCTCGGTTCCGGTAATGCCAAGTGTGCTCCAGCTTTGGCCTTGCTCGAATTGAAGCGGGAGAACGCCCATGCCGACAAGATTCGAACGATGGATACGCTCGAAGCTTTCCGCGATGACGGCTTTGACGCCAAGGAGATACGTTCCTTTTGCCGCCCAGTCACGGGAGCTTCCTGTACCGTACTCTTTGCCTGCGATAACCACGAGATTTTTGCCGCTGTCCTGATACTTCATGGAAGCATCATAGATGGACATCACTTCGTCAGTTGGCAGGTACTTCGTCACGCCGCCTTCTGTACCCGGCGCCACTTGGTTGCGGATACGGATGTTCGCGAACGTTCCGCGCATCATGACTTCATGGTTACCACGGCGGGAACCGTAGGAGTTGAAGTCTTTGCGCTCTACGCCATGCTTGGTCAAGTATTCGCCAGCCGGGCTGTCGATCTTGATGTTGCCTGCAGGCGAGATATGGTCTGTCGTTACAGAATCGCCAAGCAGGGCAAGCACGCCTGCATCCTTGATATCCTGGATATTATTGAGCGTATCGCCAAGGTTCGTAAAGAACGGCGGGTTCTGAATATAAGTGGACTTCTCATCCCACTCGTACAATTCGCCTTCAGGAACCGGAATGGCGTTCCAGCGCTCATTTTGCGTAAAGATATGCTCATATTTCTCACGGAACATATCCGGCGTGATCGCTTGAGCTACAGCTTCCTTGATCTCTGCGTTTGTAGGCCAGATATCCTTGAGATATACAGGCTGATCGTTCTGATCGTAACCGATTGGATCGTTCGCAAGGTCAATGTTCACAGTGCCTGCCAGCGCGTAAGCGACAACCAGCGGCGGAGATGCCAAGTAGTTCGCTTTCACTTGAGCATGCACACGGCCTTCGAAGTTGCGGTTACCCGACAACACAGCGGCTACAGTCAAATCATTGTCTGCAATCGCTTGGCTCACTTCATCTGGAAGCGGACCGGAGTTGCCGATACAAGTTGCGCAGCCGTAGCCGGCTACGTGGAAGCCAAGTGACTCAAGGGAGTCAAGCAGGTTCGCTTTTTGCAAATACTCCGTAACGACAAGGGAGCCTGGCGTCAAGCTGCTCTTCACATATGCAGGCTTCTTCAAGCCGCGCTCTACTGCCTTCTTCGCCACCAAGCCAGCACCGATCATGACGCTTGGGTTGGATGTATTCGTACAGCTCGTAATCGCCGCGATCACGACAGCGCCAGCACCAAGCTTGGTCTCCTCGCCATTGGCATGCTTCACGGTAACCGATTCTTGAATCTTCTCATCGGACAAGCCGTATCCGCCTTTGTCGATTGGCGTGCGAATAATCTCGTTAAACGCATCTTTCATATTTGTCAGTTCTACGCGGTCTTGCGGACGCTTAGGACCTGCCAAGCTTGGAACAACAGAACCAAGATCAAGCTCAATTGTATCCGTGAAGACTGGATCTTCCATATCATCGGTACGGAACATGCCTTGTGTGCGATAGTAGGATTCTACAAGTGCGATTTGCTCTTCGGAACGGCCTGTTCCTCTCATATAGTTCAGTGTTTCGCTGTCTACAGGGAAGAAGCCGACAGTTGCACCATACTCAGGCGCCATATTAGCTACAGTAGCGCGGTCTGCGAGACCGATGCTGCTAAGGCCGGAGCCATAGAATTCAACGAATTTGCCGACAACGCCTTTTTTGCGGAGCATTTGCGTTACGGTAAGGGCAAGGTCTGTTGCCGTTGCGCCCTCAGCCAGCGTGCCAGTCAGCTTGAACCCGATTACCTCAGGTGTAACGAAGTAGAGCGGTTGGCCAAGCATTCCAGCTTCTGCCTCGATACCGCCTACGCCCCAACCGACAACGCCAAGGCCATTGATCATGGTCGTATGGGAGTCAGTGCCGACGAGGGAGTCAGGGAACACTTCTGTTGCGCCATCAACTTCCTTCGTTGCCGCTACAGATGCGAGATACTCCAAGTTCACTTGGTGAACGATACCGGTTGCCGGAGGCACAGCGCGGAAGTTGTTGAACGCAGTCTGTGCCCATCTTAAGAAGCGGTAGCGCTCTTCATTGCGTTCAAACTCTATATTCATATTGTAATCAAGCGCATCCTTCGTGCCGAATGCGTCTACCATGACGGAGTGGTCGATGACGAGGTCAACCGGCACAAGCGGATTGATGGATTTTGGATCTCCACCAGCCTTCTTCACCGTGTCGCGCATGGCTGCAAGATCGACGACGACAGGCACACCTGTGAAGTCTTGCAAGACGATTCGCGCAGGGATGAACGGAATCTCTTTATTATTGTCACGATCTTTTGCCCAATTCGCGATCTGTTGAACATGCTCTTCTGTAATCGCTCTGCCGTCAAATTGACGAATGGCAGCTTCAAGCAGCACCTTAATTGAAAAAGGAAGACGGGATATGTTGTCGAAGCCACGATTAGATAAAGCGTCCAGACTGAAATAACGGTAGTTCTTGTCTCCAACGCTCAGTTCGCGAGCAGCGGAGAATGCGTCAGTTCTTGCCATAAATGTACCTCCTCCATGGTTGTGTGAATAATGGTATCAAGCAGTGGTTTGAATGGTCGTTCATGTACAAAGCGATACGAGGATCCACTTTGTATTCTCTGTATGTTCCATCAGATGAAACCTTATTTCAAAATATAATTTACAATTTCAGTATACCGTTTCTTCGTGTTTTGGTAAAGAACTTTTCCTGCAAAAAAATGCCTAAAGTCAAGCCTGTTCCGCATACAATGTCTCAAAAGAAGTGATGCAGGTTGGTCAAGCTTAGCCAGTAATAGAAGAAGGGACAACTTAGATGAAGAAAGCGTGATCGATCCTTTGCATCTTCAAATAAAATGGATGATACATCATCATTGGAGGCGAGAGGGATGCAGCAGGTGTGGAAAAATACGCTCTACTTATATGTCGATCAGCATAATCGTCAAGAGGTGGATGACCGGCATCATGCGATCAAGGCTCCGATTACGGATATGGACTATAACCTCCGCATGAGCGAACGAAGCGCAAGATTGAAGGATTGGTATAAGCAGCGTGGAGCGATGCCAGCGAAGAGCCAGACCAAAGCCAAGCTAGTCAGAACCTACGAAGGAGACGGCGAGGTGCTGGTGGATATGGAGTTTCACATCCAGCGCACGATGGATCAGCAGGGCTTTCTCATGCTGGAGGAACGTATTGAGAAGGAGCGGATTACACTAAGTAAAGAAGGCGATAGCTGGGTTGTCGCCAGAGTGGAGCATAAGGAACCAGAACGCGCTGTACGAAGGGATATAAAGGAAGAGGAGCAAGCCTTGATCAAGAGCCGCTCCAAGCCTTACTTGAATCCAAGTCTACTTGGTAGTGCGAGAACGGCCAGAAGAGTCAATTATCGTCGCGATAAAGCGGTGGAGTATGCGGAGCAGTGGTGGAACGAGCCTAATCCACGCTTTGAGATCTTTGAGCTTGACTGCACCAATTATGTCTCGCAGTGCCTCTTTGCAGGGGGGGCGCCTATGGACTATACTGGGAGAAGAGAATCGGGCTGGTGGTATCGGGGGAAAGTCAATGGCAAGGAGAGCTGGAGCTACAGCTGGTCCGTTGCGAACAGCTTGGAGCACTTTCTCTTGAGCAGCAAGGCGGGACTCCGGGCTGAGCTTGTCGATCATCCGAATGAACTGAAGCTTGGCGATGTGATTCAGTATGATTGGGATGGAGACGGCAATTATCAGCATAGTACAATCGTAACTGCATTTGATCTATATGGCATGCCGCTTGTCAATGCACATACCACCAACAGCCGACATCGGTATTGGGATTATCAGGATTCCTATGCATGGAATGAAGCGACCAACTATCGCTTTTTTCATATCGCAGACATCTTCTAAGCAAGTCGTTCACTGACAATGAAGTGCAGATTAGGCATGATATCTGTTGAGTTCGCGATTTTATCGTCTCGTTAGCAGCAGCAAGCCAATGTCAGTACAGCATTAAGAGATGTCTTCAAGAGATATTGGCGCATTCGCGCTGACGGAGGGAATTATGGAACAACAACGCAAATTGCGCGTCGGGATCGTATACGGCGGCAAATCAGGGGAGCATGAAGTATCTTTATCTACCGCACAGGCAGTCATGAATGCCTTTGACTATGACAAGTATGAACTGATTCCTTTCTATATTATGAAGTCGGGGCAATGGCGAGTAGGAAGCACGCTTGAAGGGCCGCTCTCCTCACAAGAGGATCTGCAGCTTGAGAGCGCCGCAGGCGGCACGGTGAAAGCAATGGAGATGCTGTTCACAGGCTTAGAGTCGCCTAGCGCACACCAGCAGGGTATTGATGTGATGTTCCCGCTTGTGCATGGCACAAACGGAGAGGACGGCACTATTCAAGGCTTATTCGAAATGGCAAATGTGCCTTACGTCGGCGCTGGTGTACTGGCATCCGCTGTCGGGATGGATAAAGCCTTTATGAAGCAGGCTTTCCACATTGCAGGGTTGCCGCAGTGCAAATATGTAGACTTTATTGCAGCTGAATGGAATCGCAATCAAGATGAGGTGCTTGACCGCACGGAGCAAGTGCTTGGTTATCCTTGCTTCGTAAAGCCAGCCAACCTTGGCTCCTCAGTCGGCATCTCCAAGGCTCGCAACCGTGCAGAGCTTGTTGACGCTGTCGCTTATGCCTTGAAGTACGACCGCAAGGTTGTTGTCGAAGAGTTCGTAGACGCTCGTGAAGTCGAAGTCAGTGTGCTTGGCAACGATGAGCCTATGGCTTCTGTGCCAGGGGAGATTATGTCTTCCAATGAATTCTACGATTACAAAGCGAAGTATGTTGATGGGAAGTCCAAAATGGCGATACCGGCACCAATCGATGTTGAGCTTGCGGCACGCATTCGGGAGATGGCCGTTACCGCTTATCGAGCGATTGATGGCTCAGGCTTGTCGCGTGTCGATTTCTTCGTGCGCCGCTCTGACATGCAGGTATTTATTAATGAAGTAAATACAATGCCGGGCTTTACTCCGTTCAGCATGTATCCTCTGATGTGGAAAGAGACGGGCGTATCGTATCAAGAGCTGCTGGACCGACTGATCGAGCTGGCGTTAGAGCGATTTGAAGCGAAGCAGAAGCTTTTTTATGAGAATATATAAATAACGAAATGCACATAGCCTATGGTCAAAAGCCGTTTATGCAGCCAGCATAAGCGGCTTTTGCTGTATTCCAGATCAACATGGCGAAGCGGCGCCACAACGTGATCAATCGCATTGATTAGGATTCTATTACTTCATTATAAGCTTTGTGCTCTGATAAAGCCCAATACATTGACAATGGTCCGATGGAGTTGTTCTGGGGAACCTTAAATGCGAGAAGTATTATTTACACACTTACGAAACCTTCGAGGCTCAAGAGAGACGTTGACGCATACATGTGCTTCTAAGATTACGAACTGCTGCAGAGAAAATTAAATGGCCTCAGTCCAATGGAAGACCAAGGCCGCCTAACTGATTTTAATTTTTTATACTGTCTACTTGACGGGGAGCAGATCACTTATTGGACAGCCCCTTTTAATTCCTTAGCAAAATTCGTTGTAAGTTCTGTAAACATACGCTGCTTGCTTGGACTTCCTTTTGAGTCATCTGAATCCGTTCCATCAAGATTGAATTTACCAGCCTGCATATTAATTACGCTGTACTGGCCATAGCTGTTTTTCTTCAAAAAGATCAAATATTTGCTGCCTTTTTTCATTTCTGTATACCCTTCATACGCAATTCTTTTCTTCCCTTTGAACGTTTGATATACTCCGATGGGTTCGATCACTGTAAGATTTACTGCATCCTCTTCGGGACCTTTTAGTACCTTTTCCACATTGATCTCTGTAAACGTAACAATATCAGCAACAAAGCCTTTAGGTAATTCAGTCAAATGTACCTCACGGTCACCAAAATCTTTGGCAGGGGTTCCAATAACAATCAATTCAGCACTGTTAAATAGTCGATTACCTGTAGAGTATCCAACATAATCCGAGGATACATATACGTCACTAACAGAATGATAAATAGCAAAATAATAAAAGCAGCAAGCTCCGAGCATGAGAGCCAGAACAAGAGAAATAATTGTGCTTTTCTTTTTCAATAACATTAGATAATCCTCCGGTGTATTTAATTTCCTCATTTGTACTTCAATTCGCCTTTGTCATAGGTTGAAGGCGAGGTTACGTTTCGGTCTCGATTCGTGATGCGCATAACCCCTTTTGTGTAGGGGGAATTTTCGCGAAGGGTAAATAGATTGTAGAAACCAACTTTGTTTATTTCAATGTACGGCTCAGTCTGAGAGACTAGTTCAGACCTGCTTACATATCCTGTTCCCTTATCTTCTGTTTTTTCTAAAAAAATCTACAATTCCAATGATCAATAAGAACGCTGCATACAAAGACATCATGATTAAGTTAGCATCTGACACATAAATAACGAATGCAGTGATGAAAAATAATAATAGAAATAAAGATAATCTTTTCAAGACACACCCTCCTAACTAACAAGTATTCCTGATGAGAAACGGCTTGCTGTACAAGTGCGGTTAGTACTTTCAGTGTTTGATGTTAAACTATCTCATGTTAATAGTGTAATATATTGGTAACCGTACATCAAAATGATCTATTCTGCAATTATCGGATGAAAGACCGATTACGGGGATGATGATCATATTGATTGTTCAGACACTGCAATAGGAATTGTGAAGCTTAAGGATTGCAGTCCCTAACAAGCCATGGTTCAATAGAGAGAGATTACATGATGGGAGGAAGGCACGGATGGGATTCCAGACGGAGTTCAACTCTGTTTGCAAGTTCAAGAGCGAGCAGGAATTGTATGAACTATTGGAGTACGGCCGCGGCAAGATGAAGAAGTCGGGACTTCGCATCTTCCCAACAGGTCAAAAGGTCATTGCCTACACACCTGACAATACAGCGGTTGCGATTGTACGAATTGTTGCATCGATTGCTGAGATTAACTTTCAAGGTGAAGAGGTAACGGAAGTTGAGATGGAACTGGTTCGCAAGCTGACAGACGAGGAGTCCAACATTCAAACGGCGTTAGCGGATGAAATGTTTTTTGGACAACAGCAGGCGTAAGCAGCAATAATGAAATCGAGAAGCAGAAGCATGGATCAGCAGTTCGGATCCGTGCTTTTTTGTGCTATATGAGCCAATTGGTCAAATATGCACCTGACAATCACATCAAGATTGACACATTACAATCTTCAAAGCCATGGGCGGGCATGAATAGAGGCAGGGGAGAGCGAATCCTGCGGCAGTGGGAAATAAAAAGAGTAATCAGATAAATGATAGCGATAACTCCAAAAAGGGAATCAGGATCGCCATAACATTTGACAATGGCAGATTACCACTGAGATCAGCAATGGATGATTCGGAATAAGCAGAATAGGGAGTGAAGGAGGAAACTAAAAAAGAAAGCTGTTCCAGTATTGTGCAAAAGTCATAAAAATAGTAACAAGAATATGCTAAATATTTTGGAAAATGCTAGGTCTGATTTGATGCCAAAGGGCAAATGTAACACATTTTAGCCTCGGTTTTTGATTGTCATTTGGTAGTGAAATCAAGCAAAACCCTTGGAGCGTAAGGGATTGTTTGCATTTGACCTAGTGTGAAATCAACATATTTACGATTTCATTGTTTAAATCTACAATCAAATTTGTAAACGCTAACAATAACAGATATATCCTAGGCAAGCCGAAAGGGTTGTTGGCAAGACAGGATGTTTAAATCTTACACACTTTTCATTATTGTCATCAGCGTTACTTACACAGAAAGGAATGAACACCATGCAGCAAAATGGGGTAACGGCCATGCCTGTACAAGGGGTTCCACTAAAGAAGAAAAACACATTGTGGAAAAGGATCGCTCAGAACTGGGAGCTGTACTTATTAATTGCACCAGCCTTCTTCTACTTCTTGATCTTCCATTATGGTCCTATGTACGGCATTCAGATTGCATTTAAGAATTTCATTCCGGCAAAAGGGATTTGGGGCAGCCCATGGGTAGGATTTGACCATTTTACACGATTCTTTGATTCCTACTACTTCTGGGACCTGCTTTGGAACACCTTGAGCATCAGCTTGTACGAGCTTGCTGTCGGGTTCCCGCTGCCAATTATTTTGGCACTTGCCTTTAACGAAATTCGGACCGGATTCTTTAAGAAATCCGTGCAAACGGTTACTTATGCACCACACTTTATTTCCATGGTTGTTATGGCAGGTATCATCATCACTTTCTTATCCCCTTCTACAGGGATTATTAATCACATGATTCAATGGTTCGGCTTTGAACCGATCAACTTCCTGACGGAGCCAAAATGGTTTAAGACCATGTACGTCTTGTCTGGCGTGTGGCAGGGAACCGGCTGGGGAACGATCATTTATCTTGCCGCCTTGTCTGGTGTTGATCCACAGCTTCATGAAGCAGCGATTGTGGACGGCGCAAGCCGCTGGCAGCGTATTCTTAACATTAACATTCCGGCAATTCTCCCTACGATCACGATCCTCATGATCTTGAACATGGGCGGTATCTTGGGTGTCGGTTACGAGAAGATTCTCTTGCTCCAGAACTCGCTGAACATGAGCTCTTCCGACGTCATCTCGACTTTCGTTTATCGTTCAGGTCTTGTGGACGCGCAGTACAGCTTCTCCACGGCCGTTGGCTTGTTCAACTCGGTCATTAACGCTGCGCTGCTCATTATTGTGAACCAAATCGCCCGCAAAACGAGCGAAAACAGCCTGTGGTAAAGGAGGGAGAAGGATATGTCAGTCGCAGCAGTAAAAGAAACAAAAACGGATAAGATCTTTCTGACCTGTAACTATATTTATCTCACAATTGCCTTGCTCTTGGTGTTGTACCCATTGCTCTATATTGTCAGTGCATCCATCAGTGATCCTAAGCTGGTCGCTTCTGGCGAGATGTGGCTGTTCCCGAAGGGGATCACCTTTGAGGGCTACAAGATGGTATTCCAGAACGATAAGATCTGGATGGGTTACGGCAACACCATTCTATACACCGTTATTGGTACATGTGTGAACTTGATTGTCACGATTCCAGCAGCCTATGCGCTGAGCCGTAAAGACTTTGTTGGACGCAACTTCTTCATGGGAATGTTCATGGTCACGATGTTCATTGGCGGCGGTCTTGTACCGGGTTACTTGCTCATTAAGAACTTGGGACTTGTGAACAGCATGTGGGCCTTGATTCTGCCAGGGGCAGCGTCGATCTGGAACATTATCGTATCCCGTACCTTCTTTGCATCCACCATCCCGCGTGAATTGCAGGAGGCGGCACAGATTGACGGGTGTACGAACATGCGTCTCTTTATCAAGATTGTGTTACCGCTATCCGCCCCGATTATTGCGGTTATGGCCTTGTTCTACGGAGTAGGACACTGGAACAGCTACTTTAGCGCCTTGATCTACTTGAATGATGAATCGAAGTTCCCACTTCAGATGATCTTGCGCCAAATTCTCGTCTTGAACGAGATCTCTGCGGACACAGCAGGTGCGATTAACGCCTCTGTAGCAGAAGCGATGAACAACAAAGCCGAAGTTGCAGCACTGCTCAAATACGGCGTTATCATCGTATCGACCTTGCCGGTCATCGCGATCTATCCGTTCTTGCAGCGCTACTTCGTGCAAGGGGTTATGATCGGTTCGGTAAAAGGTTAATAAGCTCGCGTTTAACTATCAATAATAACTTGGGCAAACGCCTCTGTTTATTGCATACTAGTCAGTTATTTCGTTGAATTAGCCATTAGGAGGGTTTTGAAATGATGAAAGGAAAGAAGCTTGTCGCACTGCTCTTGTCATTGACATTGTGCGCTTCTCTGCTCGCTGCATGTGGAGGTAAATCCTCTTCTGGCAGCTCGGCTTCTGAAGTAGTAGTAAATAAAGAAGGATATCCCGTTGTAAGCGAACCGCTTACCATGACGGTGATGGGTCCGGATATCGGGATCACAAAGTGGGATACGATGCCTTTCTTCAAGACGATGGAAGAAAAAACAGGCATTAAGCTTGAATTCCGCAACGCCCCTAACGACAGCTTTGAAACAAAGCGCAACTTGGTACTCGCTAGCGGCGACTATCCTGACATTTTCTTCGGCGGGCAATTCAAATCCGCGGATGAAGTCAACTACGGCGGCCAAGGCGTATTGCTTCCGCTAGAAGAGTTGATTGAGCAATATGCACCTAACATCAAAAAGATCTTGGATGAGAATCCAGACATTCGCAAGTCGATCACAACGCCAGACGGTCATATCTATACCTTGCCTAAGATTGATTTGAACGCAGTATGGTATATGGGACCATTGTGGTATAACGGCGAATTCCTACAAAAGCTTGGCTATGACAAAGTGCCGCAAACGGTAGATGAGCTGTACACGTACCTGAAGCGCGTGAAGACAGAAGATCCTAACGGCAATGGCCAAGCGGATGAGATTCCTTTGACATCCACGAAGCTCAAAGACGGCGTTCGCATGTGGCTGATGAGCTCCTTCGGCTTGGGCTTGGAAGATATCTACTCCGATGCGAATGACAAAGTCCATTATGCATTCACAGCTGATGGCTATAAGGATTACCTGACATTCATGAACAAGCTGTGGAATGAAGATTTGCTTGATCATGAGACATTCTCTCAAACCGATGAGCAAAAGAAAGCAAAAGGTAAAAACAATCAAGTCGGCCTGATTCCAGATTACTATGCTTACTTCAGCTACGGCGGCGAGCCTAGCGACAAGCATCCAATGTATCAGCCGGTAGCAAGCAGCATTGACGGAACACCTGTCATTCCTAAGCATCCAGGTTTGGCGAAGGGCGCATTTGCAATCTCAAGCTCTAACCCATCCCCAGAAGCTACAATTCGCTGGATTGATTACTTGTACTCCACAGAAGGCGCTGAATTGCTTGCTAAGGGTCCAGAAGGCACACTGTGGGATTATGTAAACAAAGATACACATGAGAAGAAGTGGAACGAGGCACCAAATGGTGAAGATCGTGAAGAATATCGTGGCAAGTTGACGCCAGACTATGGTATTGTTGTACCAGGTATTGTAAATGAAGAAGTAAACAACGGCTTCACAAGCGACTTTGACAAATGGATCACGCAGCAAAATGAAGAAAAGATTCTTCCGAATGCAAAAGTTCCATTCCCAAGCGTATACTTGTCTGAGAGCGACCAGCAGCGCGTATCTGCTATCCGTTCTGACTTGAACACGTTCGTGGAACAAATGGAAGCGAAGTTCATCACAGGTCAAGAGCCGCTTAGCAACTACGACAAATACCTCGAAACAGCGAACAAAATGGGCGCTGATGAAATGGTGAAGATCTATCAAGCTGCGTACGATCAGTGGAAACAAAACTAATCTGAACGCCTTGTAGCGAATATCCCCGAGATGAGCCTATTCGTCTCGGGGATTTGTCTTCATAGGGCGTTACTGATGGGAGGCAACAGGATGAACCGAAGTGGTATGCCGGAACCAAACGGCACGTTTAACCCGAAGCATTATATTTGCCATCGTGCACAAGGTCCTTTGGAGCTCGATGGACGCCTTGACAAGCCATTCTGGGAGAGTGCGCCTTGGACAGATGACTTCGTCGATATCGAAGGAGATTTGAAACCGCATCCATGGAAGCGCACGCGGGTCAAGATGCTCTGGGATGATGAATATATGTATTTCGGATCAGAGATGGAAGAGGATGAGATCTGGGCAACGTTGACAGAGAGAGATTCCGTTATTTTCTATGATAATGACTTCGAGATCTTTATTGATCCAGATGGAGACACCCATAATTACTACGAGTTTGAGATCAATGCCTTGAATACGGTATGGGATCTGATGCTGCCTAAGCCTTATCGGGATGGCGGCCCTCCAATCAACGGCTGGGACATTCAAGGCTTGAAGACGGCTGTGCATATTGAGGGAGAGCTTAACAATCCGCAAGCGAGCAATAAGAAGTGGACGCTTGAGGTGGCGATGCCTTGGAGCAGCCTGAAGGAGGCGGCCTTCGAGAGCCGCAAGCCGAATGCAGGCGAATATTGGCGCGTGAATTTCTCGCGTGTAGAGTGGCATGTCGATATTGTGGACGGACAGTATGTGAAGCGAATCAATCCGGAAACAAATCGCTCGCTGCCTGAAGAGAATTGGGTATGGAGCCCGCAAGGCGTCATTAATATGCATTATCCTGAAATGTGGGGCTTTGTGCTGTTCTCGGAGCAAAATGTTAGCGATAGCTCTAATGATGAGCAGCGCTTTATCCTGCCGCGTGACGAACAGATCAAGTGGGAGCTGCGCAAGCTGTATTATCGTGAACGCAATTATTATGAAGCCAATGGCAAGTTCTCCAGTTCCTTTGAGGAGCTGCGTGGGACGGATGAGTGGAGCATTGAGCCTGTGATTGAGGTGACAAGCGGGTTGTTCCAGATTACTGCAGCAGCAGAAGACGGCAAGAGCAAGCTTATTATTCGAGAAGACGGCAAGACATGGCGTGAGGCTTAATATTAATCATAAAAGCAGAGGGTGGGATGATCATGAATGCAACAATTCAAGAAGGCATTAACATGGATGTACTTGAACAAAAATGGCAGCAAAAGCGCAAGTGGGGAGAAAAGCGTGAGGCACAGCTGTTTGCAGCGCTTCAAACCGCCAATCCTCCATTAAATGAAGAAGAAGAGCGTCTGTTGAAGCACTTGTTTGCTTACATGCCTATTCACGATCTGGCTAACTGCGATGGCGAATTCTTCGTCAAGCATGTTCGTGATTCCTTGAAGGTCCGTGAAGCAGCACCTTGGGGCAGCAAGATACCAGACTACATCTTTGTTAACTTTGTACTTCCGTACCGCGTGAATAATGAGAATGTGGACAACAGCCGCGAAGTGATCCGTGAAGAGCTGATGGACCGCGTGAAGCATCTGTCTATGAAGGAAGCCATCCTTGAGGCCAACTATTGGTGTCATGAGAAGGCAACTTACATTGGCACGGACATGCGCACGGTATCTCCGCTTACGATCATGCGCACAGCGCTTGGCCGCTGCGGGGAGCAATCGACCTTGGCGGTAGCTGCGCTGCGCAGCGTAGGCATTCCAGCTCGTCAATGCTATACACCGCGCTGGGCGCATAGCGATTCCAACCATGCTTGGGTAGAGGCATGGGCGGATGGCGAATGGTATTTCTTCGGTGCTTGCGAGCCTGAGCCTGTTCTGAATGAAGGCTGGTTCCGCGCCCCATCCACGCGCGCGATGCTGGTGAATACTCGTGTAGGCGCAGATTACACTGGACCAGAGGAAGTGTGCTCCGATCACCCATGGTGGGCAGAGATTAACCTGCTTGATAACTATGCGAACACGAAGAAGATTACGGTTAAGGTAGTTGACGAAGCCGGCAAACCGGTTGCGAACGCTATCGTCGGCTTCCAAGTGTACAACTATGCTGAGTTCTATCCTATTGTGGAGAAAAAGACGGAAGCGAACGGTGAAGTGAGCTTGACGACAGGTCTTGGCGATATTCTTCTGCATGTGCGCAATGAGCAGGGATGGGGCTTCTCCAAAGTATCCGTAGCAGATGCGGATACGTTTGAACTGGTTCTGTACCGCAATCCGGAGCTTCCAAGTGAAGTGGACTGGGACATGGCAGCGCCAGCAGGCCATAACAGCGATTCTGAAGTGCAGGTGTCTGACGAAGCGCGCGAGAAGCATGAGGCGAGAGTGAAGGAAGGGGTTCAGATTCGCACAGGTTTCGAAGCTGCCTTCTGGAATGAAGAGAAGAGTGCGGAGCTTGCGAAGGAGCTTCAGCTTCCGACTGATCGTGTGGCGAAGGTGCTTATTACAGCGAAGGGCAATGGAGATGAGATTGCTCAATTCCTGAAGGAAAATAAAGCTCATGGCGAATGGCCGCTCCGTTTGCTGGAGGCGATTCGTGAGAAGGATCTTCATGATACATTCCGTGATTCACTGAATGATCATCTTGCAGGCGCGCTTAAGCATACGCAATACCAAGACAACAAAGAGCTGTTCGACGCTTATATTTTGAATCCGCGCGTGTATTTTGAAATGATCGCGCCTTACCGTTCGTTCTTCCAAGAGACGGTTGCAGCAGCGGATCAAGCGAAATATCAGGACAATCCTGCTGCTCTTGTCGCCATGTTACAAAAAGAAATCGAGATCGTCGAGAAGGTTGATCGTTATGCAGGCATGGGCATGCCGGCTGGCACGTATCAATTGCGCATTACGGATAAATTAAGCCGCGACATTTGCTTTGTTGCAATGGCTAGAAGCTTTGGCATTCCTGCGCGTCTTGAGCCATTCAACTTGAATGCACAGTACTGGCATGAAGGACAATGGCACGATGCGGCATTCGAGCAGGCTGCTCAGAAGCATGAGGAAGTGTTTGCCAAGGGCACGCTGTTCTTTGACAAAGTAGAGCAGGATTCAGACCAAGTTGCTGCCTACAACCAAAACTTCAGTGTTGCAAGGCTTGAAGCAGGACAATTCCGAACCTTGACAATTCCGTTTGGGGAAAAGGATGTGTATGATCGTCCATTCGAAGTGCTGACAGGCCAATATCGCTTGACGACAGGCACACGCTTGAGCAGCGGGGATGTTCTGGTTCGCTGCAGCTTCTTTACCGTAGAAGCAGGCCAAGAAGCTCATGCACCGCTTGTCTTCCGTGCGGAGCAAATCGAAGTTCCGGTTCTTGGAGAACTTGCACAAGCAGATCTGTCAGTCTTCCCTGGAGCTGACAAAGCGATCACGATTCCGGCTTCAGGCGCTGTATTTGCTTGGCTTGATCCGGAGCGCGAGCCAACGAAGCACTTGCTGCGCGAGCTTAGAGAGCTGAAGATTGAGCTCGACAGCTGGGGAGGCGATATCCATCTGCTCGTGGGCGACGATAAGATTATGGGCGAGCTGGATACGAAAGGCCTGCCTAGCGGAGCACACTATACGATGGATATCGGCAATGCCTTCTCGAAGCAGATTCAAAGCACGCTGACCGACATTCGCGGAATTGAGCTTCCACTTGTGGTTGTCGCAGATCAGGCGGGCCAAGTCCGCTACATTTACGAAGGCTACAAGCTTGGCATCGGTGCAGACATTTTGAAAACAGTTATGAATATGAAATAAAGCCAACTATTCAATTCACACAGGCGTATAGACATCAGGAGGGTGCGGAAATGTCAGTCGAACCTATGCAGCGTAAAGACATGGAACAAATCTACGCTGGCATCAGTCCGTTTGAACTCGAAGGCAAGTTAGTTCATTTATGTGATCATCAAGTCAAAAAGAAAGTGAAGCAGCTCTTGAATGCGGGGCGGGGGAATCCGAACTGGATCGCGGCTACACCTCGTGAGGCCTTCTTTGCGCTAGGGCAGTTCGCAGTTGAGGAAAGCCGACGCACATGGAGCGCTGGCGATCTAGCGGGCATGCCGAAGAAATCTGGCATCGCCGGGCGTCTGCAGCAGTATGTGGAGACACATCACAGTACTGCTGGCGTGGAGGCGCTGGAGCGAATTGTACAGTACGGAATTGCTGAGCTCGGTTTTGATCCAGACAGCTGGGTCCATGAGCTGGCCGATGGAATTATCGGCGACAACTATCCAGTCCCTGGACGCATGCTTGTCCATACAGAGGAGACGGTGAAGGCCTTCTGGCAGCAGGAGCTGTGCGGGGATGCGCCGCTTGGCGATTGCGATATGTTCGGGGTTGAGGGAGCGACAGCCGCGATCTGCAACATCTTCAGCACCTTTATGACGAATCGGCTGCTGTCTCCAGGAGATCGGATTGCGATAATGGTTCCGGTATTCGTGCCGTATCTAGAGATCCCGCATCTGCCGCATTATCAGTTTGATATTGTGGAGATTCATGCGAGCGGCAAGCTTGAGGACGGCTCCCACAGCTGGCAGTACCCGGATGAAGAGTTGGAGAAGCTGAAGGACCCGAGCATCAAAGCCTTATTTGTGGTGAATCCAAGCAATCCATCCTCAGTAGCCATGGCGCCAGAATCGGTAGAGAAGCTCGTTCAGATCGTGAAGCAGCATAATCCTAACTTGATGATTATAACGGATGATGTGTACGGGAACTTCGTGCCTGATTTTCGTTCACTGATGACCTACCTTCCGTACAATACGATCGGTGTCTACTCGTATTCCAAATATTTGGGCGTGACGGGATGGAGATTAGGTGTCGTATGCATTGAAAAAGACAATCTCTACGACCGGCTGCTGCAAGAGCTGCCGGAGGACGTGAAGCAGGTAATGAACGAGCGTTATGCACCGCTGAAGCCGAATCCAGAGGAGACGACCTTTATGGAGCGCTTGGTAGCGGATTCTCGTTCTGTTGCTTTGAATCATACGGCAGGTCTGTCCACGCCGCAGCAGGTGCAGATGGCGATTATGTCCATCTTCTGCCTGCTTGACCATGAGCACGGCGACACTTATAAGCAGCAGACCATTGAGATTTGCAGGCGGCGCTTGAAGCTGTTCTATGAAGGACTAGAGATGGAGATTCCAAGAGAGTCATACAGTGCTTCCTATTATTCCGAGTTCGATGTGCTGAACTGGGCCTTAAAAGAGCACGGCAAGGAATTCGCCGCCTATCTCAAGAAGACATACAAGCCGCTCAATATTCTGTTCCGCTTGGCTGAGCGATCAAGCGTTGTGCTGATTAGCGGCAGCGGCTTCCATGCGCCGGAATGGTCAGTGCGCGTCTCGCTCGCCAATCTTCATGATGAAGCGTACCCAGAGATCGGCAGAGCGCTGAAGGAAGCCCTCCACAGCTATGTCGAGGAGTGGAAGCAGAGCAGACAGCATGCAGTAGAGGAGAATCTCATTCCAACACGATAAGCCGCTAAGGAACTGGAGGATTGAACGCCTCTATTCTAGCTGCCGCTTCGCAATTAGGGCTGAAGCTGTGACTGCTGCGTGCAGATGAATCCATAATTGTACACATTAAAGCTAGGCAGAACCAATGTGAAGCATACTTGAGCGCCAGATCAGTGCGCTGGCCCCTTTCCAAGCAGGAGAGGGGCTTATTTTTATTGCCGAAGGTTGGTTATGTTCAGGCTTATGTTTGAGCGGATTAACGGTTACTCTAAGAAACAGCAGCGGACTGCAGGGAGCGTTTCCTGCTGTCTAGACTAGCCTTGACTTGAGAGGAGACCTATCTTATGATTGTCCGCTTTGGCTATGTTGCGATGTCTATGGTTGTACACAACAGTTCACCTTCCAAAACGATGACCTATGCGACCTTTAGCAAGCTGCAGGATCGAGAGGCTGCAATAAAGAAGCTGCTTCGCATTGGAGAGGAGAATCTCCATAATACCTTGCGCTTATTAAAGCACAACAATGCCCATGACATTCATCTGTATCGGATGTCCTCGAAGCTGATTCCCCTAGCGACGCACGAGGCGCTTCAGGGGGAACTTGACCCTTATACAGCGTTGGCGGAGCCTTTTCAAGCGATTGGTCGCTATGCTAAGGAGAGAGGGATGAGATTATCGTTTCATCCAGATCATTTCACGGTTCTTAGTACGCCTAGACAAGAGGTGCTGAGCAAATCCATTCAAGATTTGGAGCATCATGTTCGCATGCTTGAGGCAATGGGACTCGACGCAAGGGCAAAGAACAATATTCATGTTGGTGGTGCCTATGGCGACAAAGCGGCGGCAGGAGCTCGTTTTATTGACCATTTCAGCGCTCTCCCTGAACGGATTCAACAGCGATTGACGCTTGAGAATGATGATAAGACGTTTAATGCGCTTGAGACGCTGGAGATCGCCGAAGCGCTTCAAGTGCCCATGGTATTTGATATTCATCATCATGAGGTGAATAATGGAGGAGAGGGCTATGAGAAGCTGTGGCCTCGCATTCTGAAGACATGGGAGTCGAAACTTGCCCAGGCAGATGCCCTACGGGATGCTCCGCTTCCGCCGAAGATTCATGTATCAAGCCCTAAGAGTGACACCGATCCCCGTGGGCACGCTGACTATGTGGCGGCAAAGCCGCTGCTTCGATTTTTAAAGGAGATCTCGGCATACACACCTCGCCTTGATGTGATGATAGAAGCAAAGCACAAGGATGAGGCTTTATTTCAGCTCATACGCGAGTTGATGTCTTATCAGAATGAAGGGGTTCGCGTGGTCGATCAAGCGACATTGAGCATTGATGAATAATATATGATGTGGTATTATGATCTGGTACTAAGTATAGAATTATGAATCATGGATCATTTGAAATTTTTGTGATCATTGGATAATATTCCTTGATTCTCCTATGTAATTACGATACGTTGAATTCAATGAAGCTCATCCTGCTGTCTGTGTGGTCAGGTCTATCTCTTTTAGAGCGAGCAGACAAGCTTTGGGTGTGCGAGAGGAGGATATTCGACTGATGTCTCAAGTATTGACAGGCAAGAATATCATTGTGATGGGTGTAGCGAACGACCGCAGCATTGCTTGGGCGATTGCGCAATCCCTGGCGGCACAAGGCGCAAGACTCGCATTTACCTATGAGAGCGAGCGTGTTGAAGGCCGTGTGAAGAAGCTTGCAGACACGATTCCTAATTCCATCGTGCTGCCATGCAATGTTACCGTAGATGAGGACATTGATGCTCTAGCTGTGCATCTAAAAGAAGAATTCGGTGTGCTGCATGGTATCGTGCACAGCATTGCATTTGCAAATACAGCTGAGCTGGAAGGCATGTACGTCAATACTTCTCGTGCTGGATTCGCACTAGCGCATGATATTAGTGCTTATTCCTTGGCAGCTGTGGCACAGCGCTTATATCCGCTTATGACAGAAGGCGGCAGCATCATGACGATGACTTATCTTGGCGCTGAGCGCGCGCTTAAGAACTACAATGTCATGGGTGTGGCGAAGGCTGCGCTTGAAGCATCTGTACGCTATTTGGCTAACGACCTCGGCCAGTTCAATATTCGTGTCAATGCCATCTCAGCCGGGCCAATTCGTACGCTTGCAGCGAAAGGAATTGCTGATTTCAATTCCATTTTGCGCGAGGTAGAAGAGAAAGCGCCGCTTCGCCGTACGACAGAGCAAGCTGAAGTAGGAGACACCGCGATGTTCCTCATGAGTCCATGGTCACGCGGAATTACAGGAGAAGTTATCTATGTAGATAGTGGCTTCCATATAGTCGGAGTGTAGAGCTCCATCACGGATGAAGATAGAGTCCGCCTTGGTATGTCAGATAAACCGCATATTCAAGGCGGATTTTTGTATACTTAATGGGGGACTTTCTTGAATGAGATTGATGAACTCCGCATACGATTAACTTCACATAAGTCAGGCGAATACCATGAAACTTCACTTCATCGTAAGCGTATAGTAAGAGAGTGACTTTTGGATGATCATAGAATGAAAGTAGAGTGAAGCGAGTGAGCAATGAAGAGAACATTCCTTATGTTGTAACGGGTAAGAGTTATACAGCAGTCGCAATTAATTGCGCAGCGAAGGCAGGCGAATGGATCAAGACCCGACTCGGACAATTCACCTCGTTGAATATAAAGTCATCGGCAGCAGATCTTGTGACCGAAGTGGACAAGGGCGCAGAGATCATGATCCGCAAGCTGATTATGACGCACTTTCCCCATCATGAGATCCTTGGAGAGGAGTCGGTAGATCCCGGTCGGGAAGCCTCAGCACAAGCTTTGCAGGAAGCCAAAGAGGCTGAATACTTATGGATTGTCGACCCAATCGACGGCACCACCAATTTTGTTCATGGCTTGCCATTCTTCTCTGTTTCGATTGCACTGGCGCATAAGGGAGAAGTTATTGTAGGCGTAATTTACGACCCGATGCGTGATGAGCTGTTTGTAGCTGAGAAAGGCAAGGGGGCCTATGTGCATGGGAAGCGCATGCGCGCTGCGAAGGACCCTGCCTTAAGCGACAGCTTAGTTGCAACTGGCTTTCCTACAGAACATGATGAAGCGCTGCCCAATAACTTGGCGACGATTGCAGCATTAGCGCCGCAGGTTCGCAATATTCGTACGATTGGTTCTGCAGCACTTTCCATGGCATATGTGGCGGATGGACGATTGACAGGATTCTACGAGTGGAATCTGAATGCTTGGGATATGGCTGCAGGAAGTTTGCTGATTACCGAATCTGGCGGACGGGTAACAGATATTGACGGCAACCCATATCACTTAGGCGTACGCGATGTTGCAGCGTCTAATGGAGCAATTCATGAATCGCTCCTGAATGTGCTCCGCGACGCTGTGCCACAACGCTAAATCGCATACCTCAAGGTTCCGACGGGCAAGCTGAATCTTGTGAAGGAGGTTATACGAGATGGACAAAGTGAACCGCGAGCATAAGCCGCAACGCGAGATGGAAGCGAGCGAAAGCTTGGCCTCAACCCCACTGGAAGCAGAGCTCCATGAGCTGCTGACTGTAGGCGAGATGGAGACAGAGGAGCAGGATGCTGCTGTAAGAAGACGTGTGATTCCACGGACGGAGATTCGCATCCAGACGAAGATGGATCCAATCGTGGAAGAGACGCTTCTTTTTCGCAGCATGGCTAAAGAAGTGGACAACCGCTATGATCGATATATGGGAAGCACACAGGCAGCAGAGGAGAAGCGAAAAAATAATTCGTAGACTCCATCCGTTGCTTTGCCCTACAAAGATCATGAATTGCATCATAACAACTCATACCAATAAGCCTCCCTTAGACTGCTCGATTGAGCGGTCTAAGGGAGGCTTTTGTGTTGTGATGCATGCTTGGCTGTAACGATTGGTTTGAGTGATTCCTTGGCACAGCTGTTAAGACGCAGAAGGAGGTGCCAAGTATATCGCTTGGCTCCCCATTTGCTCCCAGCCTCGCTTGAAGGCCTCACGCTTGATCTTCTTTGCTCTGCCGAGCGGGTCGTGGACATAGACATACGATTCGTCATAGCCTGTGATCAGCAGGGAGTGCATATAGTAGGTGATCTGAATCTCTCCTGTTGGCGTCTGCCACGTCTGCCAGGACGAAGCGGGAACTTCATCATATAAGGTGGTGTGAATGACCCACACCGTGGTGCCTTGGCCCACAGTCCACATCAGATGATCAAAGGAAGTGCCCGTAATATCAATGACTCTTCCAGGAGCATACTTCTCGGCTAATTCTGCAATTGGCTCATGATACACCCCTAAGCCAGGGTTCTTAAACGTATAAATATCCCCTACGAATCCGTCGTGCGGATTGCCAAAGGAGATGCCTCCTCCAGCCTTCACGTAAGGCGTAGGGTCCTTCCGAATGCTCTTCGCAAGCTCCATCTTGTCCACTTGAACGCCGTCATGCTGCAAGAGCATGGCCAGGGCTGTCACCTCACAGCCTCTAGGCAGTTCAGGCAGCTGCAGGATAAGCGGAGCTCCACTGTTATGAATCGTTGCAGGCGGCTTCTTCGTCGGGTCCCATAATGTATGTTCGCCGCGATACAATACCGTTCTCCCTGGTGCTTGACTAGCGAAGGCGACCGCTTCAGACCAAGTCTTGAACAGAGCTAGGAATCGGCCCTGCATATCGACGGAATAAGGTCCATATGCATCATAAGCGAGATAAGCGGACAGCTCTCTTCGCCATTCCTCCCATTCATCATTGGAGGGCGAACGTGTTGTCTTAGACAATAAGACGACGCCATTATGCACCTGCAGAGTTCGTCCGAATGCTTCGCTCGTCTTGCGCAGCGGTATATAGGTAAGGCCTTCCTTGACCTCTGTCATCTTGGAATCAAACTCGATCTTGCCCTGCTCGGATTGGAGCTTGATGCTGCCTGTGGATGAATTGTATGTCATGGTTGTATCAAGCCGCTTAGCTAAGAAGCGAGCGGGAACAAAGGTTTCCCCTTTGGATGTGTAAGGCGCTGCGTTCTTTGTGTTATCGTCCAGCGGGACAAGATAGCGTCCGTGGCGTGCTGTATGGCTGTAGTTCATCAGGACGAGATCATCGGATGGCATTGAGAATGCAAACGGAGTTCGTCCATCCTTCTCGTCAACCATCATCAAAGAGAAAGGCAGCGCACATATCGCAAGCAAAATACAAAAAAGAAGCCATTTGTTCAAAAGTCGAATACGGCGTGACACGTGTTGAAGTTCCTCCTTGACGATCTTACATGCTCTTGTATATATCGGTACAAAAGCTAAAATTGTTTATTTTACAGCAATTCCATTATAACGCCTTTCCGCGCTGAATGGGCGAGAGTTGCTTATGCCAATAATATTCGTGACTTCTGATGTTGGATCGATTGGGGCAAAATGCTATAATAATAAGACGTAAGCGTTATCTTTCACATTGTTTTTTGATTGCTTGAATGACGCTGTATTATTAGACAGACAAGACATAAGAAAGCTTGGTACGGAGGGCGAGAAACGTTATGACACGAATTGGTGCAATCGAAGGCGGCGGAACGAAGTTCGTCGTAGGCGTGGGTACTGTAGATGGTCAAATTGAAGTGATGGAATCATTTCCAACGACAACACCAGAAGAAACAATGGGCAAAACGGTAGAGTTTTTCCGTGATAAAGGCGTAAGCGCGATTGGGTTCGGTTCTTTTGGCCCCGTTGATCTGAATACGCAAAGTCCGACATATGGACATATCGCAAAGACACCTAAGCCGCATTGGAGCGACTATGATGTTGTCGGTCACCTTAAGCAGCATTTCGATATTCCGATTGGCTTTGATACTGATGTGAATGCGGCTGCGCTGGGTGAAGCGACATATGGAGCAGCAAAGGGACTAAACAGCTGTTTATATATCACGATTGGGACCGGCATTGGCGCTGGAGCTGTCGTGGAAGGCAAGCTGGTGCATGGATTGACGCATCCTGAGATGGGGCATATCAATGTTCGCCGTCATCCTGAAGATACGTATGCAGGCAAGTGTCCTTATCATGGAGATTGCCTCGAGGGTCTTGCTGCAGGTCCAGCGATCGAAGCGCGTTGGGGCGTGAAGGCTTATGAACTGCAAGAAGACCACAAGGCGTGGGAATTCCAAGCCTACTATATTGCACAAGCCTTGATGAATTACATTCTAATTATTTCTCCTGAGAAAATTATTCTTGGCGGGGGCGTCTCCAAGCAGCGTCATTTGCTGCCTTGCATTCACGAGGAGCTTCGCAAGCAGTTGAATGGTTACGTACATCATCCAGCCATTCTTGAGCACACCGATGCTTATATCGTAACGCCAGGACTTGAGGATCGTGCGGGCATTACAGGCTCCCTCGCGCTTGGCGTGAAAGCACTAGAAGAAGCACAAGCCTAATCAGGATACGTTGTTAGGGAAAAGTTACCGTTCACATTAGCTTTGCAGCAATCGAGCCTGCTCAGCAGCCTATGTGGATGAGAAATGAAAATAAAGCTGCGCTAAGATAGCCGCAGCAGAAGAGATGGAACCGATCCAACAGGTTCTATCCTTCTGCTGCGGTTTTTTGTTGTCCGCGCTCCTGCATAGGCATTAGTGGAGACAAGAAGCTTGGTGGAACCGTGTTCATTTTTGCAGCATAAATGAAGAACAGAAACGAAGCAGATATGATAAATGTAAACTTCTTTTAATAATAACTAGTTAACGATTGTCAGAATCATTGAACTGATTTACAATGTAAAAATAAATGTTAACCATTAATTATTTTATTTGGTTTACGCAAGATTGTTTGAGGGAAGTGAAGTTCGTAATGCCTGCTAGCAAAACAAATGTGGAATGTGCTGCAAACAAAAAAGGGATATTTGTTTCCTCTACAGGTACTGAACAAGGAAAAACGATTCTTGCTTCAGGAATTGCCGCATGGTGGAAGTCCGTTACAGGAGCAGCGCCAGCCGTGTGGAAGCCTGTTCAGAGCGGCGTTCAATGGGGAGCTTCGAATGCGGACAGCTATCGATTAAAGTGGGGCGGCGGATTGGAGGATAAGCAGGAACAGGACATCGTGTCTCTTGCTTTTTCAGCACCCTTGTCTCCTCTAGCAGCTGCTGCAAGAGAGAATGTATCGATCAACTGTGCTGCCCTAAGAAGAGAAGGCATAACACGATTGTCACAAGGCTTGCCGCTTGTTGTAGAAGGAGCGGGAGGCGTGGCAGTTCCTTTTGCGAACACTTATACAATGTGCTCGCTGGCCAGTGATCTAGAGCTGCCGATGCTTATTGTGGCTCAACCGCTGCTTGGAACGATCAGCCATACCGTGACCGCTGTGCATTATGCAAGAGAACAAGGCATACCTGATATTGCAGTTGTAATGGGCGGCTTGGCCCCTGAACAACTAGAACGTGAGCACGAATGCGAAGAGAATGCGCAAATAATCGCTGAGCAGGCACAGGTTCCAGTGCTTGGTAGACTGCCGTGGATTCCGCAGCCCGTTATGCATGATCCGCATGCTTGGAGCAGCTGGCGAGCGCAATGGGTCGAAGCGATGAGCCGGGTCTCTTTGCTGTGCGATTGGCTTATGGGACGCATGAACGAAGTCAATAAGGAGCGGTGTGCTGACTCGTCTAGTTTGACTAGCGATTGTTAGCCGTCCAATTAGCTGCTCCATTATGTAAGCAGCCATATTAGAAGAATCCAAGAGTGTGATTAGAGGAGGAGTATACATTTATGAATGACCATAACACTGTCATGACAGTAGATCGCCAGCAAGATACGGACTGGCAGGCATTAGCAGCCAAAGCCATTCAAGGCGAGGCGATTACGGAAGCGGAGGCGCTTAATGTGCTGCAAGCAAGTGATGATGAGCTGTTGGCTGTTATGGACGCTGCATTTCGCATCCGCAAGCATTATTATGGGAAAAAAGTGAAGCTGAATCTGATTGTAAATGCCAAGAGCGGCTTGTGCCCAGAAGATTGCGGCTATTGCTCGCAATCGATCGTGTCATCAGCTCCCGTAACGAAGTACCCTCTTCTAGAGAAAGAGGTGCTAGTAGAAGGAGCGAAGCGTGCCATGGAGCTTCAGGCAGGAACCTACTGCATCGTAGCGAGCGGCAGAGGACCGACGAAGCGTGAGCTGGCTGAGGTTACGTCTGCCGTCCAAGAAATCAAGGAGACGATGCCGCTTAAGATATGTGCATGCCTTGGCATTCTTACGGATGAACAGTCGAAGCAGTTGAAGGAAGCGGGCGTGGACCGCTATAACCATAATTTGAATACAAGCGCAGATCATTATGCTCATATTACGTCAACCCATACGTATGAAGATCGGGTACATACAGTTGAACAAGCGAAGCAGGCAGGAATATCGCCATGCTCTGGGGTTATTATCGGCATGGGCGAGACAGATGAACAGCTCGTGCAAGCCGCAATAGCGCTTCGAGAGCTTGATGCGGACTCCATTCCGGTTAACTTTCTAAATGCGATTCCCGGCACTCCGCTTGAAAAGCTATCGCATCTTAACCCAAGAAAGTGCTTGAAGGCGCTTGCGATGTTTCGCTTCGTGTGTCCCACCAAAGAAATTCGGGCTTCTGGAGGGCGCGAGGTCAATTTGCGCTCCATGCAGGTGCTGGCCTTGTATGCAGCCAATTCGATTTTTATTGGCGATTACTTAACGACAGAAGGGCAGGAAGCCGCTTCTGACCATGCGATGATTCAAGATATGGGGTTTGAGATTGAGACATGTGCGCTGTAAATGCTGAACGCGAGGATCGCTGCAGAATACGTGAGACTGAAGTACTTACAGCTGAAACACATGAAGGTGATACACGCAATGCGGAAATACACAAGGCTGAAGCTCTCATAACCCAGACACTCAAAGTGGAAACGCCGAAGGCAGGTACACTCAAAACTGAAACAATTAAGGCTGCTGCTCAAGCAAAGTCGGTTATCGATGCAAGCTCTTTTAGCAAAGAAATGACAGTTCCATCGCGATATCCTTGGATGGAATCGGCACTAGATCAACTGCATAGCAAGCAGCGGCTTCGCACGCTGTGTGAGACCCAGTGGGAAGCGAGCGGCTATATCCACCGAGGAGGATACTCTCTGTTGAACCTGGCTTCCAATCATTACTTGGGCTTTTCTCCTTGGCTTGAGCCCTATATGGAACAGCTTCAAGCCTTATGCAGGTCCGGCGGCGAGCCTTATGTTCGGATGGGCAGCGGGGCTTCAAGGCTGATTGCCGGTCATGACCCTCAGCATGCAGCATTGGAGCGCGAGCTTGCCGAATACATGATCCGCGAAGCGGCTTTGGTATTTGCAAATGGGTATATGGCGAATATCGGGATCATACAGGCATTGGTCGGAAGAGGGGATGCCGTATTCAGCGACCGGTTGAACCATGCCAGCATCGTGGATGGCATACAGCTCAGTCGAGCGGAGCATTTTCGCTATTCGCATCTCGATTATGAGCAGCTAGAGCGCATGCTGCAGCGCTGGAGGGGGGCACATCCTGACAGACGGGCCTTAATCGTGTCGGATGCTGTGTTCAGCATGGATGGCACGGAGGCTAGGCTGGAACAGCTCGTGAAGCTGAAGGACAGATACGATGCTTTGCTGATGTTGGACGAGGCTCACAGCATTGGCGTGTATGGCCATGGAGGAAGAGGACTTGCCTATGAAAGGGGATTTCATCAGCAAGTGGATGTGGTGATGGGTACGCTTGGCAAGGCCTTTGGATTGGAGGGCGCGTTTGCTGCTGCTGATCACGTTCTTATTCGGTATCTTGTGAACCGCTCGCGTTCCTTTATCTATAGCACGGCCCTGCCGCCTGTCATGGCCGCCATGCTGCGGATTCGGCTAAGGGAGGTTGAAGCAGCAGATGGATTGAGGCAGCGCTTGAAGGAACGAGTGGGCTGTCTTCGAACCTTGCTGCAAGCAGGCGGACTTCATACAGGAGAAGGTGCCAGCCACATCATTCCGGTCCTCTTGGGAGAGGATCGCATAGCGGTTCGAGCAAGCGAGCAGCTGCAAGCAGCAGGCATAGCCGGAATTGCCATCCGGCCGCCTACCGTTCCAGAGAACGAAGCGCGAATTCGGCTGACGCCGATGGCGATTCATACGGCACAGCAGATCGAAGAGGCGGCAGCTCTAATCATCAGAAAGGTACGGACTGCATCCTCCTGCCCCTTATGAGGAGCACAGAGAACAGAGCACAGAGATAGAGAACAGTGGGCGGATAACAAACAGCCAGCTGGACTCATAGGAGGTGAAGGCTGCTTGAATATACAGCTGATATGGATTCACGGCTGGGGCGCCTCTCCAGCCGTATGGGATATAGGACACGGCTCTCGATTCTCTTCAAGGGCAGAGAATTGCGACGCGAAGATGCACATTCATCATCGTGATGTATCGCTTGTGGGCTGCACTACGATTGAAGACATGCTTGCGACCGTAACGAGTGCCTTTGACGAGGCTGCTAAGCGGGAGCAGCCTTGGCATGTCATCGGCTGGTCGCTCGGCGGCATGCTGGCTATTGATGCGCTTCTGCGCTGGATGAAGCAGCAGCCTTGCAGCGGAATTGGAGCGCATGAGCTGCATGGAGCCAGCACAAGCGGAGTTGGGTCGCATGGATTGCATGGAGCAAGCACAAGCGGCATGCTGCCGGCAAGCTTGATTGGCGTAGGCGCAACATGCCAGTTTGTCGATGAGCAGGGCCATGCGGGCTGGCGCCCAAGGATTCTTGAGCGCATGCGGCGTAAGCTAGAGCGTGCGCCTGAGCAGGTGCTCGCAGACTTCGCGGACCAATTCTGGTCGCCCACAGAGCGAGCAGACGAGCGTTATCTGACATGGCAGACAGAGATGAGCCATGTGATCCGCTCTGCTGGTTATTCGCTTGAAGGGCTCAATGCGGGGCTTCAGTATCTGCAGCAAGCTGCATTGGAGAAGCAGCTGATTGAACTGGCGCACGAGCTTCCGATCTTATGGGTTCAAGGAAGCGAGGATCAGATATGTCCTGCGGCTGCAATGGAGCAATGGAATGAAGTTCCCCTGCATACAGTACGGTTTTCGGGAGCGGGACACGCTCCCTTTTTGACAAGGAAAGAGCAGTGGGAGGCGGTCCTGCGTCAATGGCTATGGTCGCAATGCCCGCAAAGACCGCGGGAAGGGGAAGAACGTGAATCTCAAGCAGATTGATAAGCGCATTGTAAAAAAGAGGTTCAGCCGTCATGCGCATGAATATGACCAGTATGCGGATGTTCAGTGTGATATGGCTGCAGCGCTGCTTGATGATGAACTGGTGCTGGAGCGGCTTAAAAGATGGAGAGAGAATAAGCAGCCTATCAAGATACTGGATATCGGCTGCGGCACAGGGCTCGTAACCACGCTTATTCTAGAACAGCTTGGCGAGGCGCATATTACCCTGCTTGATTTGTCCAAGGAGATGCTCGATGAGGCAGAGCAAAAGTTGGTGGAATCGGGACTGTCCATTCCATTGCATAAGATCGAAGCTGACGCTGAAGCATGGATCAACAGCCAAACCGCCACCTTCGATATGATCGTGTCAAACGCGGCGCTTCAATGGTTTCATGAGCCTTGCCGCGTACTCCAGCATGCGGCGGCTCTACTGCGTCCTGGCGGACTGCTCGCTTGCTCCACCTTTTTGCCGGGAACCCTTTATGAGCTGCATCATTCCTGTTCAGCCGCCGATCACTTGCTCGGAAGAAGTAGAGAGGAGCGAGGGCAGACATATGCTGAGCTTCATACCCTGACAAATGCTGTGAGTCTCGCAATGAATAGCCGCTTGGCGCATAAAGCAAGAGTTAAGAGAGCAGCTTGTGCCGCCGAACCTACTAGCACGGTGTTCGGCACAGAGCAAATGCAGGTATCCAGTCGGGCGCTAACCTTGACCTATGAATACGACAGCGCACGGCAGATGATGAAGCATATAAGAGGGGTTGGGGCGTCGAATGCGCTCCATGATCGCACGCATATGGTGACGCGCAGCTGGATTCATGAGATGCTCGCTTATTATGAGCATACCTATCCAGGCTCGGATGGAGAAGGGGTACAAGCGACATATGAAGTTGGGCTGCTGAGTGCGCTGAACCGTTAGAGGCACAGGCTGGACTTGTTTCAATATGAATGCATGGGGTATCGATGTTAAATGAGCAGAATCGAATCAATTGCTTTGTTCATTTTGCATGCGTATTCCTGAAGCGTTGGATACGGTCAACGAGGTGATACCTTAATGAAGACATCCAGTCGTGCGTCTCACATTGTAGATACCGAGCGGTATGAGGTGCATTGCAAGCAAGAAGTACACACATTTCCATCCTTGGATTGGACGAGTGAATTTGCGATGCACGAGTGCATGGAAAGGAAACCGGATTTGCAATAGGGGACCGGGAAATTCAAGCTGTCGGGGTAGAGATGAAGCTTACTCTTAAGCATATGGAGGACATATTGGGACCATAACGACACTTCTGGTGAAGATGTAACAGCTGTGTAGAGCAGGCAAGGATCTTGAACTGCTGCTCTACACGGCTGTTTGGTGTTGTCTTTTATCATGATGAATGATTATGATCGATCAACTGATCTGCTGCACGCTAATGCTCTTCATCAGCTCTTCGACTTGAGTAAGGGATACCATGCCTGCTGCAGGGGTTAGCGCATTGGCTGTGCCGCATGCAGCGCCAAGCTTCAACTGCTCCTCTGGAAGCATCCCGCGCTTGTCGCCGACCACCAGTCCCGCGATCATGGAGTCCCCGCTGCCAACCGTATTGAGCACGTCTACCTTTGGAATCGTGACCCGATAGATGCGGTTGTACATGCCAGCGAGCGCACCTTGCGCGCCCAAAGATACAACCACACTCTGAATGCCTTGTTCCATCACGGCATGTATAGCTTGAAGGATAGCGTCCTCATCGGCATGATCACTGCCTGTCAGCTTCAACACCTCATGCTCATTTGGCTTTATTAATAGCGGTCGTCCTTCCATACCGCTTACTAGGGCGTCGCCGCTCGTATCCAGTATCGGACTTGCGCCATTCTCGCGAATAATGTCCACGCAGTCTTTATAGAAGGTTACGGGACAGCCTTGAGGAAGACTTCCGGACATGACGACATGAGTTGAAGTACGTGCAAGTCTCGCGATAGTGAGCTTCATCAGCTCCACGTCCTCCTCAGTTAATGCAGGCCCTGCTTCCAGCAGTTCTGTAACAGAACCGGTTGAGGGATCGGTAATGGCCAGGCACAGCCGAGATTCGCCTTCCACCGCTACGAATTGATGAGCGATTCCTTCTTCAGCAAGAGCGGCTTCAATGAACTTGCCGTTATGGCCGGCAATGATGCCAGAGGCTGTAACAGGCTCCTGCAAGGCATGCACGACGCGGGCCACATTAATGCCTTTCCCGCCGGCAAAGGCATACATCTCCTTAACGCGATGCAGCTTGTCGATTGCAAAGGAAGGGGTGATATACGTCTTGTCTATGGCTGCGTTCATCGTTATGGTCGTGATCATATGATATCCTCCAGCTTTCAATTACAAATGCCGACCTTGGTATGCAGCAACGGCTAACCAATCATGATACTGAGCCCATTATGCTTATACCAAGTGCGCTTTCCCGTCGCAGCCCGCCATGCGGATCTTATCCATGGCAAGAGCCTTCACAGCTTGCTTCGCAGGAACCATATATTTGCGCGGGTCATTCTCCTCTGGATTCGCATCGAACACAGCTTTAATCGCATTGGAGAACGCAATGCGCAGTTCTGTCGCAACATTCATCTTCGCCATGCCAAGCTTCACGCAGCGCTTCACCTGCTCTTCTGGAATGCCGGAGCCGCCATGCAGAACAAGCGGAACGCTGACAAGACGAGCAATCTCTTCCAAGCGGCCGAAGGCAATATTCGGCTCGCCCTTGTAGATGCCGTGCGCAGTGCCAATAGCTGGTGCGAGTGTTGGCACGCCTGTTGCTTCAACAAAGCTTACGCATTCCTGTGGAACGGCGAGCTTCGCATCTTCATCTTCTACGACGATATCGTCCTCCACGCCGCCAACTTTGCCAAGCTCAGCTTCGATATTGACACCAGCAGCCTTCGCAACCTTCACAACTTCCTTGGTTCTTGCGACATTCTCGTCATAAGGATGCATGGAAGCATCAATCATGACCGATGTATAGCCTGCGCGAATGCAGGCAACTAGCAGGTCATAGTCCGTGCAATGGTCGAGATGCAGGGCAATCGGAATGGAAGCCTGCTTGGCTGCGACCTGGGCAGCAGCGACGATATATTCGGGACCGAGATGCTTTACTGTACCGACAGTGGTTTGGAGAATAAGCGGTGCTTGCAGTTCTTGTGCAGCATCCACAACGGCCTGCAGCATCTCCAAAGTGTGGACATTGAATGCAGTTACAGCAAATCCTTGCTCCCGTGCAGCTTGCAGCATTGATGTTGAGCTAATTAAGTGCCCCATAGTTGGTTCCTCCCACTACAATGATTGAAACGATCAAAATAATGATTTATAATTTCATTACCATGATTATACGCAAGCTTATTCCTTACTGTCAAACGAGAATCCGCTTGAAAATCGCAAGGTTTGATGACAAAGTTAGACGTATATTGCAATATCCTATTGTTGTCGATACAATGGCAGACGAGATCTTCCTCGATGTGTTTAAGCGATTCGCTTCGCCCATTGCGTCAACCATAAGCCGATTCGGCATTTATTTATAGAATAGGAGAGAATCAAGAATGAGTGAAAACCTGTCTAAAGGTGAGCTACGCAGGCAGCAGCTGCTGCAGTGGCTGAAGCAGCACGGGCGTATTTCGATCGCAGAAATCATTGAGAATTTTGACTGCTCCGAGGCGACAGCAAGACGGGACTTGGATCTGCTCGAACGCAAGGGAGCGCTAATCCGCACGATCGGCGGCGCAAGGTATGAAGGGACGAGCCCTGTTCGGGAGATTCCTTTCCATGAGAAGAAGCAGCTCTTGTGGCTGGAGAAAGAAGCGATCGCGAAGCGCGCAGTGGAATACATTGAAGAAGGCGACAGCATCTGCTTGACTGGCGGAACGACGACCTACTTGATCGCGAAGCAGTTAAAGATGCGTCAGGGGATTACCGTTGTAACCAATGCGGTAAATATCGCGATGGAGCTGTCTGATTCCGAGGGCATTCAAGTAGTGGTAATCGGGGGCGTCATGCGTAACAACTCCTTTGAATTATGCGGGCCGCTCGCGGAGCGTACCATTGAGCATTTGAACATTGAGAAGCTGTTCATGGGGATCGATGGATTCAGTGTTACAAAGGGGATTACAACGTATTCCGAGCTTGAGGCAGAGACGGCGCGCATGCTGATGCGTCAGGCCTCCTCTACTTATGCGGTCTTTGATCATACGAAGGTCGGGAAGGCCTCCTTGTTCACCGTTGCGGGACTTGAAGAGCTGACGATGTGTATTACGGACAAACCGCTGCCTGAGGACGCAACAGCAGAGCTGACACGGCTTCAGATCGGGTTATCCATCGTGTAAGCCATTCTTGAATAAAATGGATGGACCATGCACATCTTAATGAGGATGGGAGGCTTATGGATATAGGCCTTGTGCATCGTGCATATGGTATTTTTAAGCAGTGGCCCGCATTGCTTGCATCCGTCTATTCAGCATGTTAGAATAATGATGAATTTTACGGCATACGGCGTGTTACTAGTACGACTAGGCATGAGCTAAAGCAGCTGTTCGAGGGGTGAACTGCAGCTATTAGCGCATGCCTTTTTTGTGCTTGAGTAGACTTGCTAGCAGGGTAGAGAGACCGTGATAACGGCGTTTATAAACATAATAGAGTGGGTACAGTATCCACAAGGATTTTGGAGGAGGGCTTAATATGTTTGGTTTCGGAAAAAAGAAAAAGAATATCTCAGTTACAGTTCCCATGACAGGTAAGATTGTTCCTTTGGATCAAGTTCCTGATCCAGCATTTGCACAAAAAATTATCGGTGATGGTGTTGCAATTGAGCCGGAGCAAGGCTCCTTGGTGGCTCCTTTCGATGGTGAAGTTGTTCACTTGATCGATACGCTGCATTCCTTGGTCATCAAGCATGACTCTGGTCTTGAAATACTGATTCATATTGGCGTGAATACTGTTTCATTGCAAGGAAAACCGTTTACTGCATTTGTAAAGACCGGGGATTCCTTTAAGAAAGGCGATAAGCTTATTGATTTTGATATCGCAGCGATTAAGGAAGCAGGCCTTCCTGTTATTACGCCTATCGTAGTGGCGAATGGAGACGTTGTTGAAAGCCTTAAAATTCATGAAGGATCAGCAGCTGCCAGCTCCGGCGAATTGATGGAAGTTGTATTGAAATAATGGGAATCGATTCATACGTTCGAATAACAACACTAAACGGAAACGGGGAATAGAACCATGGAAAAACAATTCACAATTAAAAATCCACAAGGCATACATGCTCGTCCGGCAGGTGCCATTATGAAAAAGGCAAACGAGTTTCCAAATGCGACAATTTCGCTTGAATTCAATGGCCGCAAAGTAAGCGCGAAGAGCATTACTGGCGTATTGACGCTCGGCATGAAAGCAGGAGATGCTGTGAACGTGATTACAGAAGGCGATCAAGCGGCTGAAGCGCTTGATGCAGTAGGCGCAGTGTTGGAAACAGTCCTCGATTAATTTCGAGGCGTTTCTTTTTAGAGATCGGGCTACCAAACATTACGAAGGAGTGGGGAAACCAATATGCAACTTAAAGGTATTGCTGCAGCGTCTGGATATGCAATTGGGCCGGCTTTTATCATGCAAGAGCAAGCTCAAGATGTAGAACGCAAAGTCATAGATGCTTCTCAAGTTGAAGCAGAAGTGTCACGCCTCCAGCATGCGGTAAATCAGGCGATGGCAGAGCTTGAGAAGATCAAGGACGATACGGCTGCGAAGCTTGGTGAGCATCATGCGGAGATCTTTGCAACGCACATCCTGGTGCTTCAGGATGAGGAATTTGTTGGGCAGGCGCTAGAGAAGGTTCGCAGTGAGTCTGTAAATGCAGAATATGCCCTTCATGAGGTAGCGCAGCAGCTAATCGATATCTTCAGCAGCATGGATAGTGAGTATATGCGCGAACGTGCGGCTGATTTCCGCGATGTAAGCAAACGTGTGCTTGCAGCTTTGTCAGGTGAGAAGTCCGCGTCTTTGAACGACTTTGAATCGCCAGTTGTATTGTTTGCTCACGACCTGACACCTTCTGATACCGCACAGCTGGATCGCAGCAAGGTGGCTGGCTTCGCAACGAATATCGGCGGCCGCACGTCTCACTCCGCTATCATGGCGCGTTCCATGGAGATTCCAGCGGTTGTAGGCTTGAAGAACGGAACAGAGACGGTAAATAACGGCGACATGATCATTCTCGATGGGGCTCGTGGCTTGATTATTGTTCATCCCGATCAAGATACCATCGCTGCCTATGAAGAGAAGAAGCAGAAGTTCGAGAAGCGCCAAGAGGAGATGAAGCTCTACAAGGATAAGCCTACAGTGACACTAGACGGCAAGCATGTTGAGCTTGTAGCGAACATCGGGAATCCAGAAGATGCGCTTGGCGCTCGCAATAACGGCGCAGAAGGCGTCGGCTTGTTCCGTACCGAATTCCTGTACATGGGACGCGACAACTTCCCAACGGAAGAAGAGCAGTATCAGGCTTATACAACAGTGGCGGAGACGCTTGGCAAAGAAAAGCCAGTTGTAATCCGTACGCTCGATATCGGCGGGGACAAAGAGCTTCCTTATCTCGAACTGCCGCATGAAATGAATCCGTTCCTTGGCTATCGTGCGATTCGCATCTGCTTGGACCAAGTGGATCTGTTCAAGACACAGCTTCGTGCGATTCTTCGTGCCAGCGTGCATGGCAACATCAAGATGATGTATCCGATGATTGCAACGCTTGCTGAGCTTCGCCAAGCCAATGCAATCTTGGATGAGACCAAGGCTGAGCTTGACAAGGAAGGCATCGCCTACAACAAGGACATGGAAGTCGGCATGATGGTCGAGATTCCAGCTGCCGCAATCATTGCCGATCAATTGGCAAAGGAAGTAGACTTCTTCTCTATTGGCACCAATGATTTGGTGCAGTACACGATGGCTGCTGACCGCATGAATGAGAAGGTGTCCCACCTGACTCAGCCATTCAACCCTGCTGTGCTTCGTTTGATCCGCATGGTCATTGATGCGGCTCATAAAGAAGGCAAGTGGGCTGGCATGTGCGGCGAGATGGCAGGCAATCTGACGGCTATTCCGATTCTGCTTGGGCTTGGTCTTGACGAGTTCAGCATGAGTGCAAGCTCTGTGCTTCCTGCACGCGTCTTGCTCAGCCGTCTTAGCCGGGAAGACATGCAAGACATTGCAGCTCAAGCTTTGATGATGGAGCATGAAGACGAGATTCAGCGCTTCGTTCAAGAGCGTGTAGAGGCTGTAAATCAACTGCTTGTGTAGGCTTGGAAAATTGAAGGAAGGCGAGTAAGAAATAATCATGAGAAATGATGGCTTATTTCTTACTCGCTTTGTAGGTTTTGACAATGTTTACAAATTCGACGATATTTGGATATTTGATATATTTTTAATAATATTCGGTATTTATGAAATAAAGTGGTTGACGAAGAGTGTCGCATATCATATAATAATGTCGAATGGATGAGTGGTAATCCCATATCGTTGAATACAAAGAAAACGGTTTCAAAACTCCATTTTCTAGCCTTTACATGAGAAAGGAGCTTTTCGTTGTCAAATGAACGTCGCTTGGAGATTGTACGCGCATTAAGTAATAATGTCGTATTAACGAACGATGTTGTGACGAACACTGAAACGATTCTCATGGGTAAGGGGATTGGATTCGGCGTAAAGCCTGGAACGACGATTCAAGCAGATGACTCTCGCATTGAGAAAAGGTTCTCTCTGCAGAATAAGCAGCATATGAATCAGTATCAAGCGCTGATTGAACAGATTGATCCAGAGGTCATCACGGTGTCAGAGAGAATCATCTCGATGGTATCCGAACAGCTGACTCCGGATCTCAACGAGCATATTCATCTTGCGCTGCCGAGTCATATTGAATTTACTCTCTATCGATTGCGCAATCAGATGCCAATTGAGAATCCGTTCTTATTAGAGATAAGAACCTTGAATCCCGATGAGTTCAACGTAGCCATTCAGGCTTCTAAGCTTATCGAGCGAACCTTTAATGTAAAGGTTCCTGAAGAAGAGACAGGATTCCTTACCATTCATATTCAATCCGCAGTAGCCCATGTCCCTGTTGGGAATGTGGTGCAGCACAGCCATCTGCTTAAGGATCTGGTTACCTTAATCGAATCTCATCGTGGAATGGAGATTCCGAAGGACAGCGTGGATTATGTTCGGTTGATCACGCATTTACGGTTTGCGATTGAGCGCATTCGCAAGGGCGAACACTCTCGCAATCCCTTTCGCGATAAGATGAAGGATATGGTTCCCTATGAGTTTGGGGTTGCGAAGCAATGTGGTGATCTGATGGCTGAACGGCTAGGTGTTGATATATCAGAAGATGAAGTCGCATACATTGCGATGCATCTGTATCGTTTATTCAGTAAGGACATAGATTAATATGGCATCTTAAAGCGTGTTACTAGTACGACTAGGCATGAGCTTCGAAGATGGGCGTATACGATTGCCGTTCTGCAGGCCTTGCAGAACAATGGGCGTCGTCTATACCTTCTTCCAAGCTCATGCCTTTTTCACGTTCTATCATCCAAGCGATGATAACAGGCGCAAGAATAGTTTTGCGGCCTTTTATCCATACTTTACTTATCTATAACTAAGGAGGAAATTCCTATGTTAGCGTTTTTGCAAAAAATTGGTCGAGCGCTTATGCTCCCAGTCGCAACGCTTCCAGCAGCAGCCATTTTGCTACGCTTTGGTGCTATTGACTACGTCAAAGACTTCCATATGGGCGAAACGGTTGGCGGATTCTTAAACCAATATGTTGCCCCATTCCTGTTGGCGGGTGGTGACACCATCTTTGGCAACCTGCCATTGATCTTCGCTGTCGCAATTGCCATTGGTCTGGCGGGAGATGCGGTAGCCGCGCTAGCTGCAGTTATTGCTCATATCATCTTGATTAAGGTGCTGGCAACGGTGCCTACAGCATTTGCTTTTATTCCAGACGATGTAAAGCTTGATATGGGTGTTCTCGGCGGTATCTTGGCGGGTGGACTTGCAGCCTTTATGTACAACCGCTACCACGATATTAAGCTCCCTGACTGGCTTGGCTTCTTCGGGGGCAAACGCTTTGTTCCAATCGTAACTTCGGTTTCCATTATCATTGTTGGTCTATTGTTCGGACTCATCTGGAGCCCTGTACAAGATGCAATTGATTCCTTCGGTAACTGGGTAGTAGGCTTGGGTGCAATTGGCTCAGGCGGGTTTATGGTCGCGAACCGCTTGCTGATTCCAACGGGTCTGCACCATATCTTGAACAACGTGGCCTGGTTCCAAATCGGTACCTTTACTGATGCAGCAGGCGAAGTCGTGCGCGGGGATATTAACCGCTTCTTCGCTGGGGACCAATCAGCGGGAGCCTTTATGACAGGGTTCTTCCCGATCATGATGTTCGCGCTGCCAGGTGCTGCGCTTGCCTTTATCCACACGGCTAGACCTGAACGCCGTAAAGCAGTAGCTGCTATCTTTATTGGTACAGCGTTCGCTTCTTTCTTGACAGGTATTACAGAACCAATCGAGTTTGCGTTTATGTTCGCAGCTCCAGTATTGTACGGTGTGCATGCTGTGTTGTCCGGTCTATCCGGCGTTATTACATCCATGCTTGGCATTAAGCACGGATTTGGCTTCTCCGCAGGTTTCATTGACTATGCGCTGAACTATCCGCTGGCAACGAAGCCGCTCTTGATCATTCCGATCGGTATCGCATACTTCATCGTATACTATCTGTTGTTCAGATTCTTGATCGTGAAGCTGAATCTGAAGACACCAGGCCGCGAGGACATGGTCGAAGAGAGCGCGTCCGATGCAGCAGCAAGCAGCAGCAACAACTCCTTGTCTGAGAAGGCAACAAAAGTATTGGAGTACATTGGCGGCGGAGATAATATCCTCGTGAATGAAGCTTGTATCACACGACTTCGTCTTACCCTTAAGGACGATAAGGTCGTGAACGAGAACGGCCTCAAATCCTTGGGCGCTGCAGGCATTATGAAGCTTGGCTCCGGAAATGTGCAGATCGTATTCGGTACGCAATCCGAACTTCTGAAGGACGAGATCAAGAAGCAGCTCAATAAGTAAGATCGGCTACTCCTAACCCCATGTGAGCTTATATATAGACTTGAAGCCTTTAGCATCGCAACTGCGCGATCGCTAAAGGCTTTTTTTCAGCAGCAGCTTGTGTGTCGTCTGTTCAACGGGGCTATAGCTTCCTCCTTCAAGCAGGGGGAGGGAGTGGACACGTTATCATCACACGTGCTATCAACTTCGTCATTGAGTCTTTAGGACTAGATGAATTATAATGTGGGAAAGAATTCCTTTGCCAGAGTTCTAACCTCGAACCTAGACTTCATCATCGGATTGGCAAGTACAGTCAGGAGGAGTCGGAACTATGCTGAAGTATCGATTCATCGTGTGGGGGAGTCTCATTTGTGCTGTACTGTTTATTGGAGGCAGCCTGCTGCTTGATTTTAATGCCATCTGGCAGGTGCTCTTAAGCTGGCTGCTTGGTGGCGCAAGCATTACGATTGCGGTTTATTTCACAGACAAACTGTATCGTGATTTGTAAAGAAAGAAGCGCCGCTTCTCCGTTTCTATGAAGAAGGACGCTTCTGTTACTTCGTAAATATATAGATGTTACTTTATTGCCATCCGGCGGAAGCTTTCGTTAGAAGCCTCAATGGTACGATCAATATCCTCTTCGCTATGCGCTGTCGTTAGGAACCAAGCCTCGAATCGGGACGGGGCGAGACAGATGCCTTGATCAAGCATATGACGGAAGTAGGCACCGAACAATTCCGCATCAGACCCTTGCGCCTCATCATAATTCGTGACAGGATGGCTGCAGAAGTGTGTGGAGAAGGCTCCGCGAATCCGGTTAATCGTCATCGGGATGCCGCAGCGGTCTGCGCCTGCTTGAATGCCCTCCACGAGCTTCATCGCTTGTGCTTCCATTCGCTCATAGATGCCAGGCTCCTGAAGCACTTCGAGGCATGCAATCCCTGCGGAGATTGATGCTGGGTTGCCGGCCATCGTACCCGCCTGATAAGCAGGCCCAAGCGGAGCGACCTGCTCCATGACATGCTTGCGTCCACCGTAAGCGCCGATTGGAAGTCCGCCGCCGATGATCTTGCCAAGAGCTGTCAGGTCTGGCTCAATCGCAGCATGGTCAGGAAACGCATGATACGTTTGCGCAGATCCATAATGGAAGCGGAATGCGCTGATTACCTCATCATATATGACGAGGGCGCCGTATTCTCTTGTCAGCTTGCAAAGTCCCTCCAGGAAGCCTTCTTTCGGCATTACCATTCCGAAGTTGCCTACGATCGGTTCTACCATGACTGCAGCTACATCTTCTCCCCAGCGCTCAAGTGCTTCTTTCAGGCTATCAAGATCGTTGAAGGGCACGGTGATGACTTCGTGCGCAATGCTCTTCGGAATTCCTGCGCTGTCTGGAATCCCAAGCGTGGACGGACCTGAGCCGGCAGCGACGAGCACAAGGTCAGAGTGGCCGTGATAGCAGCCGGCAAACTTAATGATCTTGTTGCGCTTCGTATATGCGCGCGCCACACGGATCGTGGTCATAACAGCTTCGGTGCCGGAGTTGACGAAGCGAACCTTGTCCATTGAAGGGATCGCTTCTTTCAGCATTCGCGCAAGCTTGATCTCAAGCGCTGTAGGCGTTCCGTACAGGGTGCCGTTTTCGGCTGCCTTGACAATCGCTTGTGTGACATGCGGGTGTGCATGTCCGGTAATAATAGGGCCATAGGCAGCCAAGTAATCAACGTATTGGTTGCCATCCACGTCCCAGAAATGTGCTCCTTTGGCGCGTTCCATAAACACAGGGGCACCGCCGCCAACGGCTTTGAAGGAGCGTGAAGGGCTGTTTACCCCGCCCACAATATGGGCTAGCGCCTCTTCATATAGTTCACTGGAGCGCTCGCGTGGTTGCATTGTCATTGTTTGTCCATCTCCCTTAATTGGTATCAAAATGAATGCATCACGCCATTCAGGTGGCAAGAGAACTTTACTCACGGCCTGACTGCGTGATGGATAGTGATGTTTAATGATGTGCTTTCTAGTAGGCTGCGTCATTCCGAGCATGATGCGTCTTTCGCTGCTCTATGGTGCAGTGGAAGAGCCCTGGGGCTCTATAGCAGGCTGGAGTGGGTCGGGATTGCCGCTCGTCGAGCTTCCCTGAATAGCGCCGGCTTCCTCCAAGTAATCCTTAATGAATTTGCGCAGCGCATCCTCGTCCCGCACGCCAAGCACAGCTTCATTATGGATGCGCAGCTCCTGCAGGAGCTCATTTGGCGGCAGCTGTTGGCTCTTGCCTATCTGAACATCAAGGCCAAGAATGCCCAGCTTGATCATGTCCTCAGGCTTAAGATTCGTCTCGATATAGGGCGCCATCTGATTGATCAGATGGGGCAGCTGGATCAATGACCAAGCTGTCTTCAGCTTGTCGGCAACAGCGCCGAGCAGCTTGCGCTGCCGTTCTGTCCTCGCGTAGTCGGACAGCGCATCATAGCGGAAGCGGACATATTGAAGCGCCTTGTCTCCATCCAGCACCTGCAGCCCTTTTGCAAGATGAATATCGAATTCATGGTTATCGGCCTTGCTTGTATAGTTCATATCCTTCTCGACATCCATTTCTACGCCGCCCATGGCGTCGATCAGTGCGATAAAGCCGCGGAAGTCGGTGTACATATAATACTGGATATCAAGACCTGTCCAGTCACTGAAGGTCTTCATGGCAGCATTCGCGCCTTGTTGAAGCGCGGTATTGGCTCTTGCCTTGCCTTCATCCGGAATGTCCACCAATGTATCGCGCATAATGGACATGAGGTGCGCGGTCTTGGTTACAGGATCTATGGAGGCAACCATAATGGTATCGGTCCTAGGAATCTCATGCTCGCTGAAGCCGCGGGCATCTGCTCCAAGCAGCAGGATGTTGACGCGTTCTCGGCCTTCCCATTTAGGCGGCTCCTGCACTTCCTTATCCTTGCTGCTGTTCTCATTAGGAGGATGGAGCTTCGTCACCTCAGGGGGCTTGCTCAGGCTGTTCAGGCTGTCGTACAGCCACCACGCGTAAGACCCCGTACCAAGAACGAGAAGCAGTACGAGGGACAGCAAAATGGCTTTCCATTTTTTACGTATCCAGTTCATGAAGATCGATCCATCCTTTCTGCAGTCGGAGACTATAGAAGCAGGTCTGGTTGCTGATCCGTTTGGTATTCGTAGCAAGCAAGCATCATCGAAATACGCATCAAGCCTGCCGATGCGGTTTGCCTTCTTATCATTATATGTTGTTCATCTAGGCTTATCAATGAATGTAGAGCGTCCTGCTCATACAGCGAAGAACGGCGGAGAAACTTATAGTATAATGGTAGCTGTCCATTCGAGCGCATTCCAATGGATGGCTGGAGAAGGGGGTTATCATACGAATGAATGCGATAGAGGTAGAGAAGCTGCGCAAGACGTTTCGAGTGCAGCGCAACCGTGAAGGCTTGAAGGGAGCATTTCAGGATCTGTTCAAGCGTGAATATAGTGAGGTCATGGCCGTAAAGGATATCTCATTTGCGATTCCTCAAGGCGAGATTTGCGGCTATATTGGCGAGAACGGAGCAGGGAAGTCCACGACGATCAAGATGCTTACCGGCATTCTTGTCCCAACAGCCGGATCTTTGAAGGTTCAAGGCTATGTGCCGCATCAGGAGAGGGAAGCCTTTGTGAAGCATATTGGCGTTGTCTTCGGCCAGCGAAGCCAGCTGTGGTGGGACATCGGAGTGATTGAGTCATTTCGTCTGCTTCGCAAAGTATACCGTGTGCCCGAGCAGGACTTCAATCGCCGCTTAAACGAGCTGATAGAGCGCTTGTCCTTGCAGGAGCTCTTGAACCGGCCCGTAAGGAAGCTGAGCCTTGGCCAGCGCATGCGCTGCGAGCTGGTGGCTGCTCTATTGCATCAGCCCGAAGTGGTCTTTCTAGACGAACCGACGATCGGGCTTGATATTGTGGTTAAGGCGGAGATCCGGGAATTCCTGCTGCATATGAACAAGGAGTATGGGACGACGATTCTGCTCACGACACATGATCTGCAGGACATTGAAGCGCTGTGCTCCAGAGTGATCATGCTGGATGATGGCAATATTATCTATGACGGCAGTCTGGATACGCTCAAATCAACATGGGGCAAGGGACGCGAGGTTCGACTTCAATTCGCGAAGCCTATGGAGCTCTCGGAGCTTCATCAATTAACCGCTGAGCTTCCGGTTACATGGGAGGCGGCATCCAAGCTGGAAGCCAGTGTCTATGTGCCGAAGGAGCTGAATGTGTCTGATGTAATCGGCTTAATTGTCGGACAGGCTTCTATCTTGGATCTCAGCATTCATGAGACAAATACAGATGATATCGTGCGGGAGATTTATAAGACAGGCTCTGCAAGCGCGCCGGCAGTAGAAATGCTTCAGCGAAGCCAAGAGGCGGAGTACGTAAGTATGGGCGAGCGCTCTATAATCGATTCGGGCGCAGTTAATCCTCAAGATGCAGATATCGCGGCGGCTCCTGTTGACAAGACTTCTGAGAATGGCCACGCATCAGGCGAGCCTGCTGCGGAGACTGCTGGTCGAGAGTTTGCAGGCGTAGGCGGACGGACTTCGGCATCGGAGGGGAAATCCGATGAATAGCGCGTATATGGAGCTGATCCGCATTCGCTTTTTGACGATGCTTGCCTACCGTGTGAATTATTATTCCGGTATACTCATCTACACTTTGAATATCGGCGTTTACTACTTCACTTGGCAGGCGATCTATGGCGGACAGGGGACATTGGCAGGCTTTACAGCAGACCAGATGACGACCTATATTGCGGTTTCTTGGATGGCGCGTGCATTCTACTTCAACAATTTGGATCGGGAGATTGCCAATGAAATTCGCGACGGCAGCGTCGCGATTCAGTTTATACGTCCGTACAATTATATTATCGTGAAAATGATGCAGGGCTTAGGAGAGGGATGCTTCCGTCTGCTGCTGTTTATGACGCCAGGGCTCATTATTGCTTGTCTTCTCTTTCCTGTGAAGCTTCCGACAGACCCGAAGCTATGGATTATTTTTGCGTGGATGCTGTTTATGAGCTTTTTGATCAATACACAGATTAATATCATTACGGGCTTAAGTGCCTTTTTCGTGGAAAATAATGAAGGGATGATGCGGATGAAGCGAGTCATCGTGGATTTGTTCTCCGGGGTTATCGTTCCGATCTCCTTCTTCCCAGGATGGCTGATTACGCTGAATGAATGGCTGCCATTTCAAGCGATCACCTATCTGCCGAGCTCTGTCTTTACAGGACGTGTTCCTGGGGACGAGATCTTAGGTGTGCTGCTGGTTCAGGTGGTGTGGCTCGTGGCCCTGTCTATTCCAATTCTATGGCTGTGGCGGCAAGCTAGACAGCGACTGTTCGTGCAAGGGGGGTAATTACAAGGATGTACTATGCAGGCTTAGTATCGGAGTATCTTAAAAATTATGCGAAGACACGGCTTACGTACCGCGCCGACTTCTGGGTCGAGGTTATCTCGGATCTTCTATTTCAGTTCACTAACCTGATCTTTATCTTTGTCGTCTTTATGCACACGCCTACGCTTGCAGGCTGGACAAGAGACGAGATGGTGTTTGTGTATGGCTACTTCATGATTCCATACGGCATTTTCAGCTGCTTTTTTAATCTATGGAGCTTCAGCGAGCGCTACATCGTCAAGGGAGAGATGGACCGCGTATTGACGCGGCCGGCCCACAGCCTGTTTCAGGTGCTGCTAGAGAATGTCGATCCTCCTTCTCTGATCGGATCAATGGTCGGAGCGCTGCTCATGATCCTGACAGGCATGAACCTTGGCTTAAGCTTCAGCCCGCTCGATATGGCTGTGCTGCTCCTATTGATTATTGGATCTGTGCTAATCTATTTTGGCATTTATACCGCCTTGACCTCCATATCGTTCTACTCGGATGCCCCGACAGGCATACTGCCCTTGGTGTGGAATATTCAGAGCTATGGGCGCTATCCGATGACGATTTACAATCGCTTTATACAAGTGCTGCTGACATGGATTCTGCCGTTTGCCTTTGTCGGCATTGTGCCGGCCGCATACTTTGTTGAAGGGAAGGGCATGCAGCAGATGGCCTTGCTAACGCCAGTCGTAGGGCTGATTACCTTCCTCATTGGGATTACGCTGTGGAATATTGGGGTAAAGAGGTATCGAGGCGCTGGGTCTTAAATAGGCCCAATGCCATGGATCTAACGTTAGCGGCACCAATGGACGAATCAGCAATCAAGTCCATCATGACAATCAAGCACAACATGGAGCATAGGGTCGACATGCTTGGTCATGTACGCGAGTGTCCCAATTAAGGGATAACCAATATCACATAAAAAGAGGTGTATGGCAATGACACAACAAATAGAGATTGGACAAGCCGTTCCAGACTTTACACTGCCGGGCTCTAATGGCGAGCAGGTAAGCTTAAGCCAGTACCGCGGCCAGAAGGTTGTTATCTACTTTTATCCAAAAGATATGACCCCAGGCTGCACACAGGAAGCCTGCGACTTCCGGGATTATCACGGTGACTTCGCGAAGTACAATGCTGTTGTGCTTGGTATCAGCCCTGATGATCTCAAGCGCCATGGCAAGTTTGTAGAGAAGCATGAGCTGCCATTCACGCTGCTGTCCGATACGAAGCATGAAATTGCTGAGCTGTTCGGCGTGTGGCAGCTGAAGAAGATGTATGGCCGCGAGTATTACGGTATCGTGCGTTCCACCTTCCTCATTGATGAGAATGGCCTATTGGCGAAGGAATGGAGAAGTGTGAAGGTGAAGGGACATACCGAAGAAGTGCTTGCCGCAGTAAAGGGAGAGTAATGCGGTAAAGATAGATGATATAGGATAAGCCAGCCTGGATGATCGAAACTGAGGTGAGGTGGTGCATGTAATAGCCCTGCCCAGCCTGTTCCTGATCACAGGCTGGTTTTTATTTGGCATAAGTTTATTAGATTCGTTGGCATGGTCTGCCAAAGTTGCGCTAAGTCCAACATATCGGGCTGCCGCATAGGGCATTCACACGGTTATAACTCTATTGATCGACATAAATTAATCATAGATTGATGGAAGCGAGGCTGTGTGAAGTTCACGATCAGATAGGGTGGTGTGGGCAATGCCAGACAAAATTGTAATGTGGGACCCGGGACATGGGGGAACGGACTCGGGTGCGGTAGGCAATGGGCTGCGAGAGAAGGATATTGTGCTTCGAATTGCACTGGAAGCCTCTCGAAGACTAATGGCAGAGTATGATGGAGTGACCAGCCTGTTAACGAGATCGACGGATGTCTTCATTGAGCTGACAGCGCGTACGGATATGGCCAACAAGGCAGAAGCAGACGTATTTGTTTCAATACATTGCAATTCAGGCGGCGGGGCTGGGGGATTTGAATCATATATCTATAATGGGACAACCGATCAAACAACCGTAGCGCTGCAGAAAGTGCTGCACAGCGAGATTATGTCGCGGCTCAAGCCGTTCTCTGTCAATGATCGCGGGCAGAAGAAAGCGAATTTCCACGTGCTGCGCCAGACCTCCATGCCTGCTATTCTAACGGAAAATTTATTCGTAGACGTGGTCTCTGATGCAGCGAAGCTGAACAATCCTGATGTTATCGAAGCATTGGTCAGTGGACATGTCGCCGGGGTGGCGAAGACGCTTGGCTTAGTAAAGAAGCCAGTTGATCCGAATGCTGTGACCATTGCTGTCGACGGGCAGTTCGTCTCAACAGGCATTAATATCAATGGCACAACTTATGCGCCTGTGAGAGCCCTTGCAGAATCGCTTGGCGCTGCGGTCAGCTGGAATCAGGAGAAGAAGCGGGTTGATATTACGACATCGTAACAGGCGCTTGGCATGCAGGATGTCAGTTATGCGTACTGCAGGGCATTATTGCAATCGATGATTCGAGGCATTTATAATGCTGTATAAGGATTGTACGTCGTCTGCAAGTGATGAGAATGTTATCGATATATTAGGGAGGCTGGGACAAAAGTGGCGCATGCTTAAGGGGACGCTCTTGTCCTGGCCTTTTCTTATGCCCATATGCGATAGTCAGAACTTTTAGATTGATGTAAGGGCATCTCTTGATGAGAACACTAGGCGACAGGACAGTTCTCCAGTAGGACAGAGCATGCATGGCGTACACCTTTAGGATGTGTAAAAAAAGATCGAGCCGCGAGCAGGCGCTCTATGGCTCGATCTTAACTTGATATCAGATAGATGAGGCTCCTATCGGATTGATCCTTTTAAAAATGGAGGAAACCGTTACAGCAATTTGGAGTTAAAGGGGGTCTATTCAGCAACAACTTGCTGACCCGCGATGCGGCCAAACGTAAAGATGTCGGCAATGGCGTTGCCGCCGAGGCGGTTGGCGCCATGGATGACGCCCGTCACTTCACCAGCAGCATACAAGCCAGGGATAATTTCACCTTTTTCATTCAATACATGTGTCTTCTCATCGATAACCAAGCCGCCCATGGTGTGGTGAACAGATGGAACAGCCTTTTGGATATAATAAGGGCCTTGCTCAAGGGACTTGAGTCCAGCACGATGCTTGAAGTCGAGATCCTTCCCTGTCTTCGCATACTCGTTTACTTTCTTGACGGTGTCCTTCAAAGCATTTACATCGATCTTGAAGAACTCAGCTGCTTCTTCAAGGGTATCTGCTTTGTAAAGCAGGCCTTGTTTCACCAGTTGGTCATACTCATCTTGATGAGCTTCAATCGTCTTGCCGATATCAGCGATGCCTTGGTTCCACAGCTGATAGGTGTAGCCGCCAGTCTGTGCAAGAATAGCCTTTGAGATCACGTCCCGACGCTCAAGCTCTTCGACGAAGCGTTTGCCCTCTTGGTTGATCAGGATAGCACCGTCAAAGCGGGAATCCGCAACCAGCGAGATGACGCCCGTTTCAGGGTTACAGATGGGATACGTTTGGATGTTCTCCATGTTGGTCAATTTCGCTCCGAGAGATTCTGCCATCACAATACCGTCGCCTGTGGAGCCTGGAGTGTCAGTGGACATGTATTTTTCATCCATGTCAGGATTGTATTTCTTACGCATTTCAACGTTGGACCCGAAGCCGCCAGAGGCAATAACGACACCTTTGTTGGCGTGGAACGTAATCTTGTCGCCAGATCCGGAAGTTGCCGTTACACCTGTTACTTTGCCTTGATCATTCGTGAGCAAAGTATCAGCCTTCATATTGGTTTTGATCGTAATCTGATCAGCATCTGTCTTAGCCTTGAGCTTCGTGATCAGCTCAGCGCCAGTATGACCGACAGGAATCAACGCACGTTTTCTGGAATGTCCACCGAATTGGAACAGATGGTCAGGCAGGAATTCGACCTTAATCTCATCACGGAGCCACTCTGCTGAAGCGAGTGCGTTGTCAGCCAGGATGCGAACCATCTCAGGGGAGCCTAGATTGTCTCCGCCTTTCATCGTATCTTCATAGAATAGATCGGCTGTATCATCAGTGATGCCAAGGGCACGCTCAACCCAGTTGTCAGGAGCGTTCATCTCACCGCCAGAGATTAACGTATTGCCGCCTACAGTCGGCATTTTCTCCAGGAGGACCACGCTTGCTCCCGCTTTTTTCGCTTCGATGGCCGCACTGAAGCCGGCACCGCCAGCGCCAATAACGACAACATCATACGTTTGCTCAGCTTCCTCTTTGTTCTTGTCCGTATTGGAGGAAGCGCCTGCAGCAGCCAGCGTCAAGCCAGACTTCGCAATGGCATCGGAGATGGCATCAAGATAGCCTTTGCTCGTTACAGTAGAGCCGCTAATCGCATCAACTTCCGCGCTGTTGGCATTCATGACGTCCTGCTTAAGCTGCGTATAGACAGGTTCTGCGAGCACTTCATTTTCTTTTTGCTCTAGCACCTTAATGTCTTTTATTTTGTTATCTGCAAATGATACCTCGACTTTAATATCTCCATGCTTGCCTTCGCCAACGCCTTGAACGACGACGGTGCCGTTGTCATCTGTCTTCGCTGTATCTTTGCCTCCGCAAGCAGCCAAGCTGAACATCAGGCTTGCGACCAATAGGATCGATAGCAGCTTTCTCATGTGAGTACCCATCATTTCTCCCTTATCTCCTTTTGATGTAAATGTTGTTCAAACGGCCCTGTGAAAGATTTGCTAGACAAACCTTTCACAAAAGGCCTAGACATGAAGGGGGGCTTCATGTGAAAATGTGCACAAGAGATATTATAGGCTTGAAAGCTCTATATGTATTTGCACGATCCAGCGTTTTTTTGTCTTTTTCGGGCTTTTATGCACATGATGATTGCTCATGGAGGGTTGATTTAGCCATGATTTCTATTCAGCGAAAGATTACGATTTATGCAGGGAGCTGCTTTTTACTGTTGTTTCTTGCTTTGCTGGCTGCCATTTATATGGAAATGAATCATACGGTTGTACCATTGAATAAAAGCTTGACGCAGCAGGTCGTGAATGCAAGAAGCGACCAGATCAATTATTGGTTCGATCAGCGCATTGTCGAGATCGAGATGCTGGCATCTCTAGCCTCTGATCATCAGTGGACAAGGGATACGCTGCTGGAAGAAATTAATAAGTTCGAAGCGAAGAAGCAGGAGGAGTACGAGTCGATCCGGGTTGTTGACCGTAAGGCCAACTCTTGGTCATCCTATGACCAGCCCTTCTCCATATTGAATCGTGCGTATTACCATCGGATGATTGAATCGAATGCTTCCTATGTGGTCAGCAATCCTATTCTCTCCAGGGCCAACGGGGCTGAGATCGTCGTGATTTTGTATCGGATAGAACCTTCTGTGAATGAGGAGGTTGCTTACATTGCGGCAGCTGTGTCGATTCAGAAGATGAAGGAGATTGCTCAGGATATATCGCTCTATGACCGATCTGGACAGCTTATTGTGGATTGCCGGCCTGCGGATCATGCCTCATCCAATGCCGGACAAGCAGACAGCATCTCGCTTGCTCGTAAGGATGTAAGTGTATTCGAAGCGCCCATTGAGCGCGTTCCGGGTTGGAAGCTTGTCCTTGAGGTGCCAAGTTCAGAGCTGTCCCTTGCCATTGTGAAGACGCAGCGGACAGCTCTATTGGTAGGTATTCTTATTGGAGGCGTGTTTATCGTGTTACTGACACTTCTGGCCTCATCGATCATTCGACCGATTCAATCGCTGCGGCGCGTGATGAGAAATGTGCAGGAAGGCGATCAGCGGGTTCGCGCTGACGAGGGCCGCGCCGATGAGATTGGAGACCTCGGAAGAAGCTTTAATGAGATGCTGGTACAGATGTATCGCTCTGAGCAGGAAAAGAAGGAGATTGAGCTTCGGCTTGTGCATGAGCAGATTAAGCCTCACTTTTTATACAATACTCTCGATACGATTCAATGGATGGCCAGAGACTATGGCGCAGATAATGTGGTCGGCATGGTCGAGGCGCTCAGCACCTATTTCCGACTTGGCTTAGGTGCGGGAGAGCCTTTTATTCCTTTGGAGCAGGAGCTAGAACATGTTGAGAGCTACCTTCATATTCAAAGTGTGCGTTATGAGGAGATCATGGAATATGAGATGGAATGCGAAGAAGGGCTTCTAAGCTATCCCGTCATTCGGTTTATGCTGCAGCCGCTCGTAGAGAACGCCATCTATCACGGCATTAAGCCGCTTGGAGATCGCAGAAGCTTCATTCGAATTGCGGCAGAGCGAGTGGAGAATCAGCTGGTTATTAAAGTGGAGAACAACGGCATGATGATTCCAGCAGAGAAGCTTGCCAAGATCAATCAAGCACTGCGCATGGATGTCTATGACAGCTCTGCTACCGGCTTCGGTTTGTACAGTGTCAATCATCGAATTCGGCTTGCGTATGGAGAGCGCTATGGCCTTGAAGTAAGCAGCCTTGATCAGGTGACACGGATGATCCTTCATATTCCATTTGAAGAGGAGTGACAGACAGATGTGGAAGCTTGTGATCGTCGATGACGAAAAAATAATACGCAAAGGCCTGCTGCAGTATATCGAAGATAGTTCGTACCCCTTTGAGGTCATTGGTGAGGCGAAGAGCGCGGGTGAGGCGCTTGCTCAGTTGGAGGAGACGCTGCCCCACGTATGCTTTGTCGATATCAATATGCCAAACATGAACGGGCTTGATATGATCAGCTGCATGCGAGAGCGCTGTCCGCAGGTGGAAGTCGTCATCATCAGCGGGTATGACAACTTCGAATATGCTAGACAGGCTGTTCAGCTTCGGGCATTTGACTATGTGCTGAAGCCGGTGCCGAAGAGTGACCTGAATAAGCTCCTTCATCGGCTGGATGAGCATTTGCAGGCCAAGTACCCGGATCAGCCAAGAGAAGATAAAGCAAAAGAAGAGAAGCCGGCCTTCACGGGGGATGGAACGGTGCTCGTGCGCAAGGTGACAGAATATATTGAAGATCACTATCAGGACCCGGAACTATCGATTCAGCGTGTGGCTGCCTTGTTTCACATCAATGCGACGTATCTTAGCAAGCGGATGAAGCAGGAGCTAGGTTCATCTTTCCTCGACTATGTGACAGCGCTAAGAATTGCGAAAGCGATGGAACTATTAGAAGATGCCGCTTCCAACATTAAGATTGGCGATCTTGCAATTAAGGTAGGTTATAAGAGCCCGTATTATTTTAGCCGTGTATTCAAAAATAGAGTAGGCCAAAGCCCTTTGGAATACAAACAACATCCAATCTCACTTGCTTCAGAGAGTCCTTCTTAAGCATGGAGTAAAAGGGTAGGGCAGTGGTTTAGGGTGACAAAAAATGGTGTAATATTAACCGATGAATGCTTGTACAATCTATACGAGAAGCTAATAAGGCGAATAGAACAGGACCATGATTGGATTGGTAGTAAAAGGGTTTTGTTTGCTTATTGGCGAATGTAGAAGACGATGTAGAAGCCGACATGCATCGTTTACTCGAATCGTCTTCATGTTCGAAGAGGCGCGTCCTCACTCTCCTTACAACGATGTTGCGCTTCGAACCAGTGATCGAAAGACAAGGAGGCATAGATAATGACAGAACGCAGTCGCCACAGTACTGGGCGAATATTAGCAGGGCTGCTGCTCGGATTGGCTGCATTGATGATCGTTGCGATGATTCCGATGCAGGGCAGACTAGGCTCCATTGCATTTGCGGCCGATCAAGGGAAAGCGCAGGGTGAAGTAGAAGTGCTCGCTCCTAAGGCTGAGAAAAAGGTTTACCTTACCTTTGATGATGGTCCGAGCACGCATACGAAGGCTGTGCTGGACATTTTGGCAAAGGAGAAGGTTACAGGCACGTTTTTTGTACTCGGCAAGCAGGTAAAGCAGTATCCCGCACTTATTCAACGCATTGTTGATGAAGGTCATGCCATCGGCAATCATTCCTACAATCATCAATACAATGAATTGTACAGCGACTTCCGCAACTTCTGGTCCCAGATTCGCAAGACCGGAGACGCGATCAAAGACGTCATTGGCTATGAACCTCGGCTGGTACGAGCTCCAGGGGGAACATTCCTGAATTTTGACCAGCAGTGTTTCAATCTGCTGGAACAAGCGGGTTATATTGTTCACGATTGGAATGTCGACAGCAATGATTCGAAGCGTGTCGGGGTGCCTGCACGAGAGATTATGCAGGGGGTGAAATCAGGGGCGCTTGGATCATCGGTCATTGTGCTCATGCATGATGGAATCGGTCACGGCGAGACGGTGAAGGCGCTGCCGGAGATTATTCAATATTACAAACACAAAGGCTACAGCTTCGAGGTGCTTACCCCGGAGATCAAGCCTGTGCAATTCCAATTAGCCTCGCGCGATCGCTGGCATCGAAATCCAGTATCGAAGACATGGATTGATGCGAATGTGGCTTCTGTTCAGGTGACAGGCAAACCTGAGATCAAGCAGCAGTTTAAGATTTGGACGAATAACGGGGAAGTGCTCTTCGAGCCAGGACAGTATCGTGCTGTAGCTGGCGTCACTTATGTACCTGTTCGTACGCTCGTTGAAAAATTAAAGGGCACGGTAAGCTACAGCGCTATGGATCGTGAAGTCGTAGTTACCATTTCCGGTGTGCAATGGGGAATGGATGCTGTAACGGGCAAGGCTCGGCTGATTCATGAGGCAGGAATGTCAACTTCATTGCCTTGGAAGAGTACGGAATACGACCACCAGATCTATGTTCCGCTTCGTCAAGCCCTTGAGGCTTCCCGCCTGTCTTTGACTCAATATGAGCTTATCCCTGTCGAGGAAGCTTGATTGAACACGTACATAGAGCATTCATGTTACAGCATCATTAGGGAGCTTTCATTGACTGCTCGTCCTCGTTGTATTAAAATGGAAGAAAGCTTAGTTCCCGATTGACCTCGGGAAGCGGGGGAACCATTTCCTTGGGGCGTATCACTTTTGTGTGTAGGGAACCATCTTTCCCGAGCCCGTCAGCTAACCTCGTCAGCTCTAGATGGGTCGAACTTTACATGTTGAATTATTATCGTGTTTAAGGGACCCGCACCGTCGGGTCCTTTTTTATTTATAGCTGACTCGATGGATTCGCAAGCTAGACAATCGTCTATATTGCGGATGTCGGGTCTTTTTGTTTTTACTACGAGGAATGGAGGAACAAAGGATGCAGCCTAAGTACATTACGAACATCGACAAGATCTTGGAAATACCGGAGCAGGATCGCAATAAGCTGAAAGCGATTACCGAGAAATTTGTGTTCCGCGTCAATGACTACTATTTGAACCTTATTGATTGGAGTGACCCGTTGGACCCGATCCGCAAGCTCGTGATTCCCAATGAGGGCGAGTTAATGGAGTATGGAAGATGGGATGCATCAGATGAAGACACCAACTATGTGGTGCCAGGATGTCAGCATAAGTATAAGACAACTGCGCTTCTTATGGTCTCAGAGGTGTGCGGCGCTTATTGCCGGTACTGCTTCCGCAAGCGCTTGTTCCGCAATGACGTGAAGGAAGCAATGAACGACTTGGAACCGGGTCTTGCTTATATTGAGAATCACCCGGAGATCAACAATGTGCTGCTGACAGGAGGAGACAGCTTGATTCTTGCGACACCGAAGCTGGAAATGATCTTTAAGCGGCTTCGCGCTATCAAGCATGTCAAGATTATTAGACTCGGCTCGAAGATCCCGGTATTCAATCCAATGCGAATCTATGAAGATGAAGCTCTGCTTAATCTTATTCGTGAATATTCCACTGTTGACCAGCGCATTTATGTTATGGCCCATGTGAACCATCCAAGAGAGATTACTAACGAAGCGAAGCAGGGCTTCGATGCGCTTCACCAGGCAGGCGCAATTGTCGTGAATCAGACCCCTGTGCTGCGTGGAATCAATGATGATCCTCAGGTGCTCGCCGAGCTGCTTGATAAGCTCTCTTGGGCGGGTGTTACGCCGTATTACTTCTTCATTAATCGTCCAGTGGCGGGCAATCGCGAGTTTGTACTGCCGCTTCAGGAAGTTTATGAGATCGTAGAACAAGCCAAGGGAATGACTTCAGGGCTTGGCAAGCGTGTCCGTTTGGCGATGAGCCACACTTCAGGCAAGATTGAGATTCTAGCGATCGAAGATGGCAAAGCCTATCTGAAGTACCATCAGTCAAGAGACAACCAATATGGCAAGTTCATGGTGCTTGGCTGTCCGCCAGAGGCAGCGTGGTTCGATGATTTAATCGGCAGTGAGCATGAGTGGGAGAAGCCTGAGAAGAAGCGGGAGGATATTGTCTCTGTGAATGAGCTGCCGGATCTGCCTCGTAAAAAGGTCAGAAGCTATTAACAAAGCTTTCAAAGCTGATAAACATAGAATGAATGGTAAGGCTGTTTATCTTCCTATTATGTTATGAGAATGTTCATAGGTTTAATCTCTATCAATTTGGGTGAGACTGTTTCATAGGGCGGCCCGGAGATCGGTTCATGTGACGTGCTAGATTACGCGCGGGAACCGGCCTTCGGGCTTTTTTTATCTTAAAGCTGGATTGCGCAATGATTCCTATGATAGCAGATCGATCGTCATAAGCGTGCATTCAATAGAATAGGGAGGGGTATGAGAACCTATGGAACAAGATCAATCATTGAAGATGGAAAGATGGACCACTGCATTTGCTTCGTATGGCTGGGAGCAGATGCAAGATAAGCTTAATCAGCAGATCGTTGGGAAAAAGGAAGCGATTCGTCTTGCTTGCTTAACGATGCTTGCCGGTGGCCATTTGCTGATTGAGGATGTCCCTGGAGTAGGAAAGACGCTGCTTGCTAGAAGCCTTGCTCAGATCGCAGACAGCTCCTTTCGCCGTATTCAGATGACGCCAGACATGATGCCTGCGGATATTACCGGCAGCATGGTGCTTCATCCTTCTACAGGAGAGCTGCGCTATAGCGAGGGTCCTTTGCAGGCGCATGTTGTATTGGTTGATGAACTGAATCGAGCATCCTCTAGAACACAAGCTGCCTTGCTTGAAGCAATGGAGGAGCACGCGGTTACGGTGGACGGAGTTACCAGGCCGCTGCCGCAGCCCTTTATGGTAATTGCCACCCAGAATCCTTTTGTGTTCGAGGGCACGTATCGGCTGCCGGAAGCAGAGCTTGATCGCTTTATGATCAAGCTGTCGATCGGATACCCAGAGGTGCATGCCGAAGCCGACATGCTTGTCAGAGAGCAGTCAAAAGGCGAAGGGGGACGCATCCCGCGGCCTGTATTGACAACGGCGGAATGGGGTTTGCTCATTGCGCGCAGACGCTCGATTCACGTGGATGCTGTGCTGTGCCGCTATATCTCTGAGCTGGTTCGTGCAACAAGACAGCATGAGCATGTAGAGCTTGGGGCAAGTCCGCGCGGCTCGGTGGCGCTTATGCAGGCAGCGCAAGCACAAGCATTGCTGAGCGGCCGCAGCTACGTGATCCCGGAGGATATTAAGGAACTGGCGGTTCATGTCCTGTCACATCGCTTGGTGCTTCGCTCCTCGCCGCATATGTCCCCTGAGCAGGTGATTCGTGAGGTCGTGCATCAGACCGCTGTACCAAGCTTCTCGAAGGAGGCTAGGTCCTTGCAGGAGGGAAGAAGCCAGGCGCCGGAGGCATCTCCCTACTCGCAGCAGCAAGCAGGAACAGGGAGCCTTGATCGAGCTTGGCCGTCTGCTTCAGCTCCTTCACGCTTGGCGAATGATGCCTCGGAAGCGAAGCCTAATCCAACTGAAGCCGATATTGTGGATTCCGGCCCTGAGTGGAGCTCAGGCCGATCTCGGACCAGACGCTCGAAAGAAGGCAGCTCCTGGTTCAGGGGGCTGTTCCGATGACTAAGGGACGCATAGGATTAGCTGTTCTCTGGCTGCGTATTGGAATCACATTCGCAATCGGCGGCTCTCTATTGCTGTATGGAGGGTTGGAGCAGCATGGGGCGCTGGCCTTTATCGGGGGCTTAGCTCTAGGGTATGCCTGTTACGGGCTGAGAATCGCAATAACTCCGCTTCGAGGCATACGTGTAAGTCGCACGCTGCTTAGGTCAGACGATATGCCTTATGCTGCAGAGCTTCGATGGCATACCGAACTGATGCTGGATAAAGGTTCGCGAGCCTTAATCCAGCTCGAAGACCAGTGGAGGGTTGCAGGCAGGGAAGAGGGAGTTGTGGGCAGCGTGCGGTTATGCTGTCCTGCCAAAGGCCAGACAGCTTCTTTTACCCAATCCATTGAGGAGCCATCCCGAGGCCGATACACGCTTGAGAGCTGGAAGGTGACGGTCAGCGATCTATGGGGATGGTTCAAGAAGTCGCATGTCCAATTGACTGCTGGAGCGGATTCGCTGCAAAGCTTTGTTCTGCCTTCTCGATCACAGTGGGGGCAGCCCACAGCATGGAATCATGCTGGAGCGGAATTCACCTCAGAAGGAAGTCCATCCGAGCGGCGAAGCGAAGCGGCAGGCTTCTTGACGAGTGAACTCCGTCCTTATCAGTGGGGAGATGCCCACCGGCGTATTGATTGGCGCTATTATGCGCGCCGCCGAGAGCTTGCCGTTCGAACAACTTGCAAGGATGAACGGCCTGCCTTCATATTGTTCGTCGATGATCGCTTGCCGCTCGAAGAGGATGCGATAGAGCCGTTGGAACGGCTTCTGGCTGCAGCAGCTTATGAATGCATCCGTGCGTATCGTGCAGGTGCTGCCGTGAAGCTGTTATTTGCAGGCTCAACGGTGATAAGCCAAGGGAATAAAGCAATTGCTGAACGCATCGTCTGCTTCAGCAAGGCACATGAACAGAGCCTTCAAGCTCGCTTGCGGGATGCCGGCATTCATGCCGCGAATCCTATGAACCGTCAGACCATGGCTTCCGTTCAGCAGCTGAAGGGAAGCGAGGTTCATGTGCTTAGTTATAAAGCGATCGAGCAGTCGGCACAGGATCTGCCGGACTGGCTTTCAGAAGCTAGAATAAAAGAATGGAGAGCACTTCCTTACCCAGCTCCTTCAAAGATGGCAGCTCACGCTGACGGTAATCGCAAGGATAAGAACGAGAATAGATCTAGAGGTCAAGAGCCGCAAGGAGGTGGTGTGCATGCCGCTTCATTTGACATTAAGGCGTAGGAATCATCCAGCAGCCTCAACTTCTCAAGCCGATTTTTCCAAAGGCATAGTCGCTTCATCTGCAGACAGCCTTGCTCTGTGGAAGCGGCTTGGCTGCAGTCTCTTGTTGCTGGGCTTATTTGCCGAGTGGCTTCATCCCTTGGCACAGCTTAAAGGCTATACAGATCTTCAGCAGCTGTCTCCGTTGTTTTTGACCATTCTAGGGGGATTCTTAATTGGCGTTTGGGTTCAGTCTACGCTCTGGAGCAGGAGCTTGAAACTCTTGCTGATCCTGATGATGACAGCTTGGGCGTTTGGTCGAGTTATCGTAGGGTGGCCTGAAGAGCTTGGCGTGGTCTCTTTCATGCAAGCAAGTACAAGTATGCTGATTATAGGCTTCGAGAAGCTGCTGCTAGCCATAAAGCATGATTTTCTTGGGCTTCTTGATGGGTTGACCTCTGGCGAATGGATACTTGCATCAGGAGAAGTTCGCACCTTGCTTTTGCTTGCTGTCATTATGGTGCTTGTCTCATTGGTACAGTCTTTGATGCTTGTTAATTATAGCGTGCTGCTTTTTTGTGGGGCAACCGGGCTGTATCTCTTTTTTCTACAAATTGCCTTGGGGTTTGATACCTCGATGGGTTTAATTCGCACGCTTGCATGGAGTGCGGCATTGGTCGCTTGGGTTCGCATGCTTGAGGCAAGTGAACGCGATCAGCAGCTGGCGGCACAGGCGTGGCCTACAAGATGGTGGCTGTTGACGGTAGGAACGAGCGTGGCAATTATGCTGCTCTTTGCCGGCTGGAATCAGCTGAATCGCTGGGAGGCTCCCGAGGCTTGGCCTGAGGTGCATGGATGGATAGAGGAACAGCTTACAGGAAAGCCTGCTGCACGTTCTTCGCTGAGCGCAGCAGAGCAGCTGCTGGCGACTGAGAAGCAAGGGCAGCAGTGGAAGCCATCAACGATGATAGCGACAACCGGCTATGGCGAAGATGATGAACGGCTTGGCGCTCCTTTGCAGGACGATCATCGCATGCTATTCACTGCTATTTCGCCGGAACCGACCTATTGGAAGCTTGAAATTAAGCGCGATTATACAGGAAAAGGGTGGACATCACCCGACATGCCAATGGAATGGATCGATGCCAGCGGCAGTTTACAGGGCTACTATGAAGCGGAGTCTGGAAATGAGCCCATGATAGGCTGGTCGGCGCCGTTTACGCAGTCGATTGCCATCCCTCATTATCAAGGGCAATTTCCGTTGGCATTCGGGGGCAGGCCTGAGCAGCTATTGACTTGGGGTGCAAATGATAACGAAGCGCTGCCCGATGCACTGAAGTTAAAGTATGAACCCGCTTATGAACGATATCGCGCCAATAGGGATAACTCCGCTGAGGCGGGGAGCTTTACGTATTCCTATCAGACACGAACGTGGAGCGGCCAGCATGTTCTGTCTGCTGTTGATGACAGCTCTCTTGCTGATCAGGAGACTGCGATTCCAGCAGCTATTCTGCAGTCGTATACTGCGCTTCCGGATTCACTTCCTGAGCGAATCCGCACCTTAACTGCTCAGATTACGGCAGGTGAGAAGACCCGTCTAGCTAAAGCAGCTGCAGTACAGTCTTTTTTACTGAACAACTATGCCTACACGAAGGCGGAGACTCAGGTGCCGAGAGAGGAGGCAGACTTCGTCGATGCCTTTTTGTTCGAGCAAAAGCAGGGCTATTGTGTCCATTTCTCGACGGCGATGGCTGTTATGCTGAGAACACAAGGCATTCCGACGCGCTGGGTGAAGGGCTTTGCACCGGGTGAGAGCAGCAGCCCAGGCCAGTACATCATTCGCGCCTCTGATGCCCACGCTTGGGTGGAAATCTATGAGCCAGGCTTAGGATGGATTCCATTTGAAGCGACCCCAGCTTCTGGTGTCGGCTCAACTAGCACAGTCTTACTGGAGTCGGAATCGGCTTTGCCGCAGGCGGATTCCTCTGAAAAGGTTGATGAACGTTCACAGCTGCTTGCAGGCTCTGACGTAATCCAGCCGCCGCTTGTTGAAGGGAGAGCGCCGTCTGTTGAGGTTAAGACGCTGGAGGAGCGGGAGGTCCACCCTTTATCTATGAATGGAGGAGTGATGGCTTTGATCACAGAGTGGAGTCAAGCTGCACTAGAGAAGCTTCAACAGTGGAGCGCAGGTGTATCAGAATATAGTGCTTCGATGCTTCAACAGTGGCACATGGAGAGAGAACAGCTCGCTTCATATTCTTGGTGGCAGCAGATGTTTGAGGTTGTCGGAGCAGGAGACAGCACACCATACCGAAGCCCGCTGGAACTGTACCCTATGCATATGAGCTTGCTAGCAGTACCCTGTGTATTGCTGCTCCTATTTGCCATATTCCATGCAAAGCGTTGGATATATTGGAGAATGCCTTTGTGGAGAATGAAACGTCTGATTCATGCACAACAGCTGCATTTCCATGAGGAGAGAGTGCAGCAGATGGGTGAATTGGCTTGGCGGCTTATCGAACGCAAGTACGGGGCGCGACCTCGTTATATGACACTTGAAGAATATTCGCGTCAGTTGTCAGATGTCGGCTTGCCAGCAGAGCAATCGCAGCTTCTGATTCAATTCGCAGCCGATTGCCAGACGCTGCTATTTGCTAGACATCAAGGCGATCGTACAGCACGCAAGAGATTCATAGACGGCTGTCTTAGCGTTTTAAAGGGAGTCTCCAGTAGAGAACGTAAGCTTGCTCAATAATGTGGTGCACGGTTATATGTGGAAGCAGGATAACAAGCCCTCTCGTTTATGATGAGAGGGCTTGCTAGCTTAGAGGGTTAATGAGAATGAGCTGGAATAGATGCCATGTGTGATTCACGAACCGAAGGGCAAGACATATGGGTATGCAATGCTCAAGGTGGCTAGGCGAAAGGATAATCGCTATAAGTTGTGTTCAGGTTGTCTTGTTTCTAATCATTCGATCCGTGGAATCATAGGTACTCAGGCTCATCCGCCATCCATTTTCTTTTAAGTCTCGTTATCGATGATAAGCTGTTCTGAATAAATTATTCTGAATAATTTACTTACTCAAGAATATGCTCAATCGCCTGGATGACAATGTCAGGGCGGTAAAGATTGATCTCATGCGCAGAATCCTTGGCGATCATAAAGGTTCCTTGTGTTGATTCTGCTGCAAGCTCTGCCTGAAGCTCATGCCAACGAAGATCGGACTGATCTAGGTCAATGAATTGGAGTGTTTCTTGATCCTCTACTGGTGAATAAGGCATGATTTGCTTTTCGGAAGATAACACAAAAATAGGGAGATTCGCTAATGCCTCGCGATAACCATAGGCTTGAGCATTGGAATAGATCATATCCTCATAATTTCCAAGTCCCATCTCACCGGCATCATCAATAGCAGGTATGTACATATTAAACAAAAAGTCATGATCAAAGTAAGGGAGGAGGATGTCCTTCTCAAATGTATCCACAGTACCATCTACACTCACAATTCCCGCTACTTCATCAGGATATAATCCCTGAAAGACACGTACATAGTTCCCACCCATGGAATGTCCTACTAATAGATATGGCTTAGGAACCTGGAGCTCCTCTAGAATCTGATGCAGTTCAGTTGCGATGCCCACAGCATCGCGATTAGAGCCCATCGGCGTTGCATCGCTTTTTCCTAAAGAGGACCGATCATAAGAAACGGTAAGGGTTTGCTCTGCAATAACAGGCTGTACATAGCGCCATGCAGTTGAGTCTTGTCCAAATCCAGCTTCGAACACAACGGTAGGTCTATTGTTATCTGCTTCTCCTTGGATGTTCGCATAGATCTGATGTGTTCCAAGATCAACATACTTTTCGACTAAGGATACCGGCGCAGGCGGGTCCACCGTATAAGGGTTATTTACCTCAGGATAATCATCGAATGGATTGCTGGATGCTGAGGCCGCGCTTGTGAACGCAACCATGGATATCATGACTGCCAACAGGAAAGAAAGTGATTTTTTCATTTTGAAGCAATACCTCCGTCAAATTAGAATATCAGCCTGACCGACGGAGACTTAAAAGAATTCACCCTCAAAGAAAATATAAAGATTATAACAGCGAATATAACCACCTTGTATTCGTAATTGCACATTTTATTATCCCAATAATTAACTAGGATGGCAATATTAATAGGGTCGGTGCCTGTGACAATATCGTGTTAGCAAACATATCCAAAACCATTTCATTAAAAATGATCAATCTACAGAGCGATACTGATAAAGCCGTTCATAACTGAGCTGCTATGGGTTGATTAACGGGCTTATTGTCCTCGGAATACGAACCTCAATAACTGGCCTGCTATCATTACTGCTTTTTAGGAGCAGGACCTACGGTCGAGCGAGCGATAATTTGGCAGGGCAGCTCATGCTTCTCAACAGGACCAGAGTCTGCTGCTTGTGCTTCCCATTGTCTATAGAAGGTATCAAAGGCGGTTGTTCCAATATCGTAACTGACATAATCAAAGGTTGATAATTCAAGCACCTTCGCAATTGGAATGTTGTCAAATCCAATCACGGATAAGTCGCTCGGCACCTGAATACCTCGCTTTCCCGCTTCAATGACAATGCCGCATGCGGCTTGGTCTCCAGCGACAAGCAGTGCGGTTGGAGGCTTGGAGAACGCTAGCATCGATCTCAGAACTTCAGCGCCCTCATCAAAGTGGTAGCAGTGAAAGAAACAGTACTCCTCACGCACTTCTTCACCGATCGATTGAAGCTGAGCCTTGTAAGCGGCGAGGCGCTGCTGGCTGTTGTAGCTGTTGGTTCTGCCAAGACAATAGCCAATCCGTCGATGTCCTTCAGCAATAAGCGTATTCATAGCCTCAATCGTACTTTTATAGAAATCGGCATACACCGAGGATAGATATGGCGAGTCTGTATATTCGCACACGACGATAGGACCATAGGAGGCATAGGTTTCGAATAAGGCCCAATCTCCTTGCTTCGAACAGACAATGATGCCGTCAACGAGCTTGTCACGGAGCATCTGCAGAGCCCGCTCCTCTTCAGCAACGTCGTAGTTGGTCTGGCACAGGATAATGTCATAATGATGCTCTAGCGCATGAGCAGATATCCCTTCAAGCATCCCCGAATAATAAGGGTGATTGGTAAAAGGGAGGATGACACCAATCATGCGCGTTGCGCCTATAGCTAGATTCACCGCATTCCGATTGGGTGTATACTGCAGCTCATGGATGGCTTTCAATACGGCTTCACGCTTGTCTGCGGCTACATAGGGATGATGATTGAGGACCCGTGATACGGTCGATACCGATACACCGGCAAGCGCTGCAATTTCACGAATATTTGCCATAACAACCCGTCCCATTCCTTCCTGTCTTTATGCAGAAGGCGTCATCGCGGCTCTGTTCAGCGAGCAAACAGATTGTTAACGGATGAATACCCTCTGAGTATGATCACGAAATGATAGCTGGAGTCTTTATTGTACCCTATCCATTTTATTCGATGAAAGAGGTTGACCTGAAATGCGTTTCATAGTTTATGCTTACATTAGCAGGTCGATCTGCTGCACAGGGCTGATGCTTCGGCGTTACCGTTACTGGGCGTTACGGAGCCGGTCCTTGTCAGCCATGGATAGGAAGCCATACACAAAAAGAGAGAGAACGACAGCATCTAGAACAAAAAGGGAGAGTGTGAGGATGGCGATTCGTACTGTGTTTTTTGATATCGACGGAACGTTGTTGGATGAACAGAAGCAGATTCCTGAATCTGCAAAGCAGGCGGTTAGACAATTGCAGGAATCGGGAGTCGAGACCGTCATCGCAACTGGAAGACCTCCTGTGAACTTTGAATGGATTCGCGAGGAGCTCGGCATTCATTCCTATGTGAGTCTAAACGGTAACTATGTGGTGCGCGAAGGCGAGCTTATTTTTGATAACCCCATCCCAGCAGAGCTCGTAACCACCTTCAAGGCAACAACGATGAAGAACGGGCATGGTCTTGGACTTGTGTCCCATGATGAATATCGTCTTACACTGCTCACGCATGAGGCGGAGAGCTGCCTTGGCAATCATGGATTAACGGTGCCAACTGTAGCGCCCTCCTTTGATGAGGAGCATAAGATATATCAATGTCTATTGTTTGCAGACGAGAACACAGGCCGCGACTATGAACAGCAGTTCCCAGAGCTTCATGTGATGCATTGGGATGAGCTTGCTGCAGATGTGCAGCTTCGCGGTTCATCGAAGGCGCTTGGCATCGAGCATTATTTGCAGGCTGCCGGAGTGAAGCAAGAAGATAGCATGGCATTTGGCGATGGCATCAACGATCTTGAGATGCTCCAGTATGTGGGCACTGGCATTGCAATGGGCAATGCAGGCGATGCGCTGAAGGCAGTAGCGGATAAAGTCACACTAAAGGCAAGCGAAGGCGGCATTGCCGCAGCGCTGCAAGAATTAGGGCTGATTCAAGCGATGGAGCTAGAATCTAAATAAAGAAGTTTCATTTTTAGCTGTGCCGCTTTATCTATTACGCTGCCTGCTGTAGTGAATAAGACCACGGATAATAAAAAGCACTCCAACGAGGTAACTAAAGGCTGAGAAATATTCGTTAGGACCAGAATCTTTGCTCATATGAGCTAGACTGGTGGCAATATGATTAAGATAATACGTGATCATGATTAAAAAAATTCCTGAGCATGCATAGATGAAAGGCTTCATATACGATCCTCCTTAATCAATCAGGATATGATGATTATAAAATATGAACAAAAAGCTGCGATTGTTGGACTCAACATCGCAGCTTTTTTATTATCTATTGATTATTCGCCTCAATAAACGCATCGATTCGTGCGAGTACATCATCGCTCATAGCCTGCAGCTTCGCTTGTGCATCAGCATGCGATTCGCCTTGTACCGCGAAGTACATCTTGATTTTCGGCTCAGTGCCCGATGGGCGAAGGCAGAACCAGCTTCCATCCGCGAGATGGAACTTAAGAACATTCTCCTTCGGCAGGTCATATAGGCCAAGGCTGAAGTCTTCTACCTTGGTCAATTCAACACCGCTTACTTCTGCAGGCGCTTCGTTACGCCACGCCTCCATGATGCTCGCAATAAGCTGCACGCCCTTCATGCCCTTCAAGGTGCGAGTGGCAAGCTTCTCCGCGAAATAACCATAGGTTTCGTACAGCTCTTGGAGAACCTCATACAGCGATTTGCCCTGTGCCTTATAATAAGCGCCGGCTTCACTGATCAGCATAGCGGCAATAACCGCGTCCTTATCACGCGCATACATGCCGGCGAGATAGCCGTAGCTCTCTTCATAGCCGAAGATGAATTGATAAGCGCCAGTTTCCTGGAACTCCGTCATTTTTTCCCCGATATACTTAAAGCCAGTCAGCGTATTGAATACAGTCATGCCATAAGACTTCGCGATGGCTGCTCCCATCTCGCTTGTTACAATTGTTTTCACAACTGCGCCATTGGCAGGAAGGGTGCCTTTGTTTTTCATGGATTCGAGCAAATAATGCACCATGATCGCACCGGATTGATTGCCGCTAAGCACAAAGTATTCGCCTTGCCCGTCCTTGATGACAGCCCCCATACGGTCAGCGTCAGGGTCGGTGCCCATAATAAGGTCAGCATTCCATTCCTTGGCTTGGCGGATCGCAATCTCGAAGGCGGCATGCTCCTCAGGATTCGGGGATTGCACCGTAGAGAAGTTCGCATCTGGCTTCTCCTGCTCGGGAACAACATGCACCTCACGGAAGCCGACCCGATCTAGCACCGCGCGTACCGGCATATTGCCTGTGCCGTGAAGCGGCGTGTACACGATGCGATAGTTGCTGCTCTTTGTCTTAATCACTTCTGGATGCTGGCTGACTGCGGCAACCGCTTCGATGTATGCCTTATCCAGCTCTTCGCCAAGCCATACAAGCAGGCCTTCACTCTCCGCCTGCTCGCGGCTTAGTTTTTTTACATCCTCAAAAGCTTGTACTGCACGAATCGCTTCAATTACGCGCGAAGCGGTCTCAGGGGTGATTTGACCGCCATCTCCGCCATACACTTTATATCCGTTGTATTCAGGCGGATTATGGCTTGCTGTAATCACAATGCCCGCATCCGCTTGCAAATGGCGTACCGCAAAGGAAAGCTCAGGGGTTGGACGAAGCGATTCAAACACATACGCACGGACGCCGTTTCCTGCAAGCACAAGCGCTGCCTCTAAAGCAAATTCAGGAGAAAAGTGGCGTGAGTCGTAGGCGATGGCAACAGATGGCTTCGCATGAGCTGCTGCAAGCGTTGCTGCTAATCCTTGCGTGGCTTTGCCTACGGTGTATACATTGATGCGGTTTGTCCCATAACCGATGACCCCGCGAAGCCCCCCTGTTCCGAATTCCAGCTCTTTATAGAAGCGATCTGTTATTTCGTCCTCTTGATTGGCAATGCTGCGAAGCTCCTCTCTTGCCTCATCGCAGATTACGGGGCTATTCAGCCATGTTTGATAGGCCTCATAAGCTTGTTCTTGTATCGTCATTGCAGTCTCCTCCAGTCCCAATCCTCTATATATGAATCTACACCGCACTCATGGTTGGTCTTTCCTTAATTCCCTTGGCGGCGCGGTGGAATCCCGCTCGATCAAGGTGGTAGGCAGCAGCAGCTCGGTAAAAGGAGCGTCTCGATGCTCCATTCGCCAGAACAGCTGTTCAACCGCCCTCACGCCATACGTCTCCAGATCTACAGCCATCGTCGTGGTGGCCGGTGTTGCAATCTGAGACAGCTGGCCATTGTCAAAGCTTACGACGCTGATATCATGAGGAACCTGATAGCCAAGCAGATTAAGCGTGGAAATAGCGAGAAAGCCAAGGCCGTCGTTAACGCAGAACCAAGCAGTCGGCTGTTCGCTGAGATTGCTCATCTTCTGCATCATGTCTTCTTGCTGCTCCAAGGCATCATGGATAATCCATTCCGGATTCACATCAAGCTCCAGCTCGTAATGGGCGAGATTAAAGCCCTCAAGCCGTTCATAGTAGCTGGGCGAGAAATTAATATTCCCGATGAATCCAATGCGGCGATGACCAAGCTTGTACAAATAGCGCACCACATGATAGGCGCTAAAGCGATTGTTGGTCAAAATGCAATCCGCTTGAACATTCGGATGATGGTGATCGATCAGAACGGCGGGAATGCCCGTATTGATGAGCGTGTTCATGTAAGAAGTGCTTAGATGAGACAGGATGAGAATGCCGTCTACTGTTCTATTTTGAATAAAAGGAGGGAGCGCAAGCTCGTCCTTCATTTGCTGGGAGATCGATTGAATAAGCAGGTGTTTGCCGCGCTTGCGTGCTTCCTTCTCGATCGTTAAGTAAATCTCGCCGAAGAAGTTTCTTTTCGAGAAAGCAAAGTCAGTGGCAATTAACGCAATATTGCCGGTTTGCATGCTGTCGGCTGATGGTTTGCGCCGATTGCCGCGTAGATAGGTGTAGCCCATCTGCTCGGCGGTTTCCAAAACGAGCTTTCTGGTTTCTTCGCTGACGCCATCCTTGCCAGATAGTGCCTGAGAGACAGAGTTCTTCGACAGCTGCAAGCGATCTGCAATATCCTGCATCGTTATTTTAGGCTTCGTCAAAATAATACGTTCCTTTCCCAATATCGAAATTGTAGAAAAAGGTTTCTCCATAGTATGTCGCATAAATCCAAGGTTGTTAACCTCATACTATATTAGAAATTATGCCAGAAAACACAAGATTACAACATAGACATTACAAAATTAATTGTAACGTTACAAAAGATATTAGTAAAGTGACTGTAAAATCATTCTTATATTGTGACAATAAAGAGAATGGAATGATTAAACAAAAAAAATGGCGTTTATTGTCGTTGACAAACGATAATATATATTTAATAATGTGAAACAGCGCTTACAATAATTTTAAGTCATTCTATTTTGTAACGTTACAAACATTTTAATAATGTTTAAAGTTTAGTTGAAGGCATTTTGCAATTAGGGAGGCTATATCAACATGAAAAAGAAACTTTCACTTATTTTAGCTTTAACAATGGTGTTCAGTGTACTTGCAGGTTGTGCGAAGGGCGGAGGTGCGGAGAGCGCAGACGGCGTCACGACGATCGAATTCTGGGCAGCGCCAAACCCAACTCAACAAGCATTCTGGCAGGAGATGGCGGACAAATACGCAGCGGTTAACCCTAAGGTTAAAGTAAATGTAAGCGCGATTAAAGAATCTCCAAGCTCTGAAGCAAGCATTCAGGCAGCGATCGCAGGCGGCAACGCACCAACGATCTCTGAGAATATCAACCGCGGCTTCGCGGCTCAATTGTCCAACAGTAAAGCGCTGGTAGCACTTGATGAGCTTCCGCAATTCAAGGAGATCGTAGAGAAGCGCAACATGACAGAAACGATTAAGCCTTGGGAGTTCGCAGATGGACATCAATATGTGCTTCCGATCTACTCCAATCCGATGCTCATCGGCTGGCGTACAGACATTCTTAAAGAAATCGGCTACAACGAGCCGCCAAAAACATACAGCGAAGTGCTCGATGCCGCTAAAAAGCTGAAAGCGAAATATCCAGACAAATTCATGTGGGGTAAAGGTGCCGATCTGGCTGACCCTACCGCATGGAAGCGTTGGTTCGACTTCTTCATTTTGTACAACGCTGCTTCCGACGGCAATAAGTTTATCGAAGGCTCCAACTTTGTAGGAGATGAAAAGGCTGGCGTAGAGATGCTTACGTTTGTAAGTGATCTTGTTAAAGAGAAAGCCGTGCTTGCCAAACAAGCGACAGATCCATTTGAGACAGGCCTAGGCGTATTCACGGATATCGGTCCTTGGACATTCGATATGTGGAAAGAGAAATACCCTGAGTTGAAATTCAAAGAGAACTATGACCTCACATTGCCGCCGGTGCCAGACAATGTGGATCCAGCGAATTCCAAGACGTATGCAGATGCGAAAGGTCTTGTCATCTTTGCAGGTGCTCCAAAAGAAAAGCAAGAGGCAGCTGCGGAATTCCTGAAGTGGGTGTACTCCGATAGTGCAAATGATGTGGCTTGGTTCGAAAAAACCAATCTGCCTCCAGCACGTGACGATTTGATGGAGCTCCAAGCGTTCAAAGATGTGGTTGCAGAGAAGCCTGAGCTTGGACCGTTCGCTGAAGCAGTGTCCAAAGCGGTTCCTTCGATCGACAACCCTCGCTTTAATGAACTGCAAACGTTGATTGGTTCTGAAGCGTTCAACAAAATTGTTCGTGGCGAAATTGATCCACAAACGGCGTGGGACAATATGAAAAAAGCCATTGAAGGGGAACTTCAGCAATGATTGACAAACAAAATAACAGGTTGGGCTGGCTCTTTGCCAGTCCCTACCTTATTTATGGGCTTATCTTTTTCATAGGCCCGCTGATATGGTCGTTCTATCTTGCCTTTACGAACTGGGACTTGATTGCGCCAACATATGATTTCGTTGGATTGAAAAACTTCACGAAAGCCTTGGCTTCACCAGGTGTACAGGCTTCTTTCTGGGTTACGTATAAGTTCATGATGCTATTCGTGCCGCTCGTAACGGTTATGTCTCTCGCTGTAGCGGTATTGGTGCAGGGATTGCCAAAGTTCAAGAGCTTGTATCTGATCGGCTTTTTCCTGCCTTATCTGTCTTCAGGGGTTGTATCATCCTTGATTGCAAAAGGGTTCTTGTCCTACAACAGCCCTGTTAACAACTTTTTGCGCAATACGTTCGGGTTGGATATTGATTGGCTTGGAACACCGATCTCGGCACTTGCCATTGTTGGTATTATTCTAGCTTGGAAATTCACTGGCTATTATGCGCTTATTCTTACTTCGGGTCTTGAGAGCATTGATCGTGAGGTATATGAGGCAGCGGCCATTGACGGTGTAACGAATCGTCAGCGATTCTGGAGAATTACGTTGCCGCTGTTGTACCCAGCTCTATACACAACCTTGATTCTATCCTTTGGGGTAACGTTTGGGATCTTTACAGAGGTGTACCAATTAACAGGCGGCGGACCAAACTATGCAACGAATACATGGCAGATGGAGATCTACAGTCAGGCCTTCAAGAACCTGCAAGCGGGATATGCATCCGCGATCGCCATTATGGCGTCCGTAGTGACCTTTATCTCCATTTTCGTGATTCGAAAACTTCTGGAAGGTTGGGGTAAGCGAAATGGTTGGGTCTAAAGAAAAAAGCAAGCTGCGTCTGACACTCCGATACATCATTGCTTCAGCACTACTGCTCGTGATGGTTTATCCGTATCTATATATGGTGCTGAACTCCTTTGCCGATTGGACGCAGATCGATAAGCAGCTCGTGCCGTCGAAATTTACGCTCAAGTCGTACGAATGGCTGTTCACTGGCGGTGAGGTTGGCATTGCTAGGCCGTGGGTAAACGCCTTCTTTAACAGTATTATCGTATCCGTGGCATCTACAGCCTTGATGATGGTGTTCGGTGTTATGGTCGCATACGCCTTGTCCAAGCTGAACTTTAAAGGACGCGATACAGTGAACAACTTCGTGTTGTTCCACATGTTCTTCCCGGCGATCATCCTGCTCATTCCTCAGTTTCTCGTGATTCAGAAGGTAGGGCTGTATGATACGTACTGGGCCATGATCATTCCAAAGGCCGTCAGCCTATGGGCGATATTCATGTACACGAACTTTTTTAAAGCGATTCCGACCGTATTTATTGAAGCGGCGAAGCTGGATGGAGCATCGGACTTCAAGATTCTATATCGCATTATGATGCCGATGTCGAAGTCTATTACCGCTGTTATCTTCTTGTTCTTGCTGATGGAACGCTGGACAGAGCTCTTATGGGATATGCTCGTTGTGCGCAGCGACAACATGCTGACGCTGAACGTGCTCTTGTCTCAAATGTTTGGTCCTTACGGAAGCTACCCAGGTCCGCTGTATGCGGCATCCGTTATTCTAACCGTTCCGATTATTATCATGTTTGCGATCTTCGGCAAGAAGTTCAAGGAAGGCATGCAGTTCAGTCTTAAATAAGCAGTGATGCATATCTGCATAAGGATTAGGCACAACGCTTGACAAAGTGGGCTGGATTCACATGCAGGTGTGCATATCTTTTACTTTAAAAGGTTTAGAAGCCATTTTGATGCTTGGGGAAGTTCAGCTTGAAGTGGTTTGAGGGGAGCAGAGGAGATGGATTCAAACGTTCCATGGTGGCGTCGTACCGCCTTCTACGAAATATACATGCCAAGCTTCTGTGATGGCAATCAAGACGGTATTGGCGATTTCAGAGGAATAGCCTCGAAGCTTGATGAGCTGAAGGCTTTAGGGATCGGCGGAATATGGCTAACCCCGTTCTACAAGTCGCCAAAAGTGGATAATGGCTACGATATCGCAGACTATTACGCGATTGATCCTGATTACGGAACGATGGAGGACTTTGATGCTTTCATCAAAACTGCTCATGAGCGTGATATTCGCGTCATCGTGGATCTTGTCTTGAACCATACGTCTTCTGCACATCCGTGGTTTCAAGCGTCCAAGTCTTCGAAGGATCACCCGAAGCGGGATTGGTACATCTGGCAAGACCCAGTCGATGGCGGCATGCCAAACAACTGGGAGTCCTTCTTCGGAGGTCCTGCTTGGGAGTACGACGAGGCAAGCGGTCAGTATTACTATCATGCCTTTGCCACAGAGCAGGTTGATCTGAATTGGGCGAATCCAGAAGTTCGAGCAGCGATGAAGGATGTTATGGGCTTCTGGCTGGATAAAGGCATCGATGGGTTCCGTCTGGATGTCATTAACTTTTTAAAAGTATCGGGTCAGTTCCCGGACAATCCGTATCAGGATAATGGTGAACAGGATCATCGATACGATAAGGATCAGGCTGGCATTTTGGATGCGATTCGTGAAATATGCGAATTTGTCCATCAGCGTGAGGGTGCCTTTATGGTTGGCGAGGTTGGATCCGAGGAGATGTCGCTCTTGAAGCAATACAGCGGTGATGGCTTGCTCGATGTCGTATTCAACTTTAATCTTGGCAGCCAAGAGACGTATCAGCCAAGCAAGCTGATTGAGCAAGTTCTGCTCATGGAAGAGGTGCACCGTTCGAATCAGGTGCCAACGTTATTTTTCAGCAGTCATGATATGGCAAGGCATATCAGCCGCTTTGGGGAAGGAGATCCTGAGCTTGAAGTGCTTCGAGCGAAGCTGATGGCTGCCTTCATGCTGACAGCCAAGGGAGTGCCTTTCCTTTACTACGGCGATGAGATCGGCATGAGGGACTATTACTCCCTTCGGATTGAAGATATGCGGGATATTCAAGGCCTAACGCATTATGATCTGGCAATTAAGGAAGGGCTGTCAGAAGAGGAAGCGTTAAAGCGTGCGAATGAAAAGAGTCGTGACAAGTCGCGCACCCCGATGCAGTGGGACGGAAGCGAATATAGCGGCTTCTCTCAAGTAAAGCCATGGATCGCGATGGGGCCTCGCCACAATGAGATTCACGTAGCAGCGGAACAATCTAATCCAGATTCGATTTATGTGTATTATCAACAGCTGCTGAGGCTTCGCCGACTTCATCCTTCGCTTGCTGAAGGAGGCTATTCTAGGATCGAGCGAGCGGGAGAAGTGTTGATCTACACAAAGATTGTTGCAGATGATATCTCGCTTGTTGCACTTAACTTTGGAGCAGAGCCTGTGGAGATAGACCTGTCAGAAGTGAACAAGCATTCTCTGCAGCTTGCACTCACCTCACAGTCTATTGAGGATCATCAAGCAGGCGAGAAGACAGTATTGCCTGGCTATGCTGGCGCAGTATGGACCACTCGTTTATAAAGTCATTGTTTAAGATGCAGCAGGGTTCTTGATCCTGACAAGTAATATAACTGCGGAAAGAATGATCTAACACAGACATGGGAGCGAATGCCTGCGATCGTGTCCCATACTTATTTTAGTTTAAGCCCTATATCGAACTTATTATCGTGATCATTTATAGAGTGAAGATACAGAGCGCAATTATTGGATAGGAAAAGGAGAAATCCATATGGCATTGCACAAATCCGATGTGAAAACATGTGAAACGTTATTGAAGGAGTACCTGGATAAGGCTCCGCTTGCCAAAGACCCAGTAAAGCTGAACTTCACTGGCGTTGGCGACAAGGATGTCTATAACATTACGGCTCCTTTTGAAGATCAAGGAGAGTCGGTTATCGCAGGTCGCGTGGAGTCTCGGGACAGCGAACATTCTGAAATTCATTTCTTTGTTGAAAAAGAGGGTGCTTGGGTGCCTCGCGAGGGTGCGCCTGTATTCACCCTTCAAGATCCATTCTTTACTTTTATTCAAGGAGAGCTCGTCCTAGGCGGTGTTCAAATCTATCCGCATCCTACACAGGAGCATGCGTTGATGTGGCGGACCGTATTCTACAAAGGCAAGAGCATTCAAGAGCTGGCGCCATTCTTTGTTGGTCCAGATGCGATGAAGGATCTTCGCCTTGTAGAGCTTCCTAATGGACAGATCGGCGTCTTTACTCGTCCTCAAGGAGAAAAGGGCGGCCGCGGAAAGATTGGCTTTACGACAGCGAAGAGCCTGCAAGAGCTGTCTATCGAGCTTGTAAATGAGGCTCCGCTGCTTCAAGGGCAGTTCGTTGATGAGGAGTGGGGCGGCGGCAATGAGCTTCACATTCTAAGCAATGGACTCATTGGCGTTCTCGGCCATATTGCTTCCTTTGATGATGAAGGCAATCGCCACTATTATCCGATGGTCTTCGCACTTGATCCGACAACGGGAGAGCATTCCGACATGGAGCTGATTGCGATTCGTGACAAATTCCTCCCAGGTGCAACGAAGCGTCCGGATTTGGTTGATGTTGTATTCAGCGGTGGATTGGTGCGCAAAGCGGATGGAACCGCGGATTTGTATGCAGGCATTAGCGATGCTGAAGCGCATCGTTTGACGATTCAAGACCCCTTTTTAACATTTGAGCAAATTTAAGCCTTAGGATTGGAGTACGACACCATGAATATCTATAGATACGAAGAGAACCCAATCATTACACCTGCTGATGTCAAGCCGCATCGGGATGACTTTGAAGTGATTGGCGCATTCAATGCAGGCGTTGCGGAGTACAAGGGAGAGATTCTACTGTTGCTTCGCGTGGCAGAGCGTCCGATCAGCCATGATCCAATGATTGTGAAAGCACCTGTATATAATGTGGAAACGAAGCAGCTTGATATTATCGAGCTGCGCACAGATGACGAGCGCTACGATTTTTCTGATCCACGTGTGATTCGCAATGTATCGAAGAGCTCGACGTTTGAGTATTTGACCAGCTTGTCCTATATCCGCGTTGCGCGCAGCAAAGACGGCCACAACTTCACGATTGATGATGAACCGTTGGTATACCCATCCCAATCCCTTGAGACGTTTGGCATCGAGGATCCGCGTGTGACTCAAATTGGCGATACGTATTACATCTACTTCTCGGCTGTCTCTCCAGTTGGCGTTGGCGAATCCATGGTATCGACGAAGGACTTCAAGATCTTCACTCACCATGGCATGATCTTTGGTCCTGACAACAAGGATGTATTGATCTTCCCTGAGAAGATCAACGGCAAGTACTATGCGCTGCATCGTCCAACGACGAAGAGCACAGGCAATCCGGAAATGTGGATTGCGGAATCCGACAATCTGCTGTATTGGGGCAACCATAAGCACCTTGCAGGTCTTCGCGAAGGCATGTGGGACAGCGGCCGCATGGGCGGAGGCGCCGTTCCATTCAAGACAGAGAAGGGATGGCTTGAGCTCTATCATGGTGCCACACTCGATCATCGCTACTGCATGGGGGCGCTTCTCTTGGATCTGAATGATCCATCCAAGGTGATTGCTCGCTCCGAGCATCCGATCATGGAGCCCGATGCGGAATATGAGAAGAATGGCTTCTTTGGCGACGTAGTGTTCTCCTGTGGCGCTGTCGTTCATGGCAATGTTGTGAAAATGTACTATGGCGTTGCCGATACCTCGATGGCCTGTGCGGAACTTAGCGTACAAGAGATTCTAGATAGCTTAAAATACGAATAGAAATCACGGTGCAGTTATGGAATAATGAGATGTTGCAGCACCGGAATATAGTGAGCGCCAAGGCCCTGCGGGAGCCTTGGCGTTTCGCGCACGATAGGAGAGCAGCATGAGAATATCAGACAATTGGAAGCTCCGGGATTTTAAGGTGGGAGAAGCAAAGGATTTAGAAGTGGCTTCGCCGGAATACATCGATTACTTTTGGATGACGACCAAGGTACCTGGCGATGTCCATTCTACCCTGATGGAACATGGTGTGATCGATAACCCCTTTTTTGGGCATAACGATCAGAAGTGCCGCTGGGTGGAGGAGAAGGTATGGTGGTATCGCACGGTATTTACCCATGATGAAGGTGTAGATCCTGAAGCGGGAGAGAGAATGGAGCTCATCTTTGACGGGCTCGATACGTTCGCAACGGTGTATCTGAACGGCGTAGAGCTTGGCTCTACAGACAATATGTTTATCGAGCATGCCTTTGATGTTACGCGCGAGCTGAAGAAGGGGAAGAATACCCTCGCTGTGAAGTTTGATCCGGTGCATCTGTATGCGGAGAGCAAGAAGCAGTATTATTGGTCGGGCTTTAGCAAGAAGCGAATCTGGACCCGCAAGGCGCAAAGCCATTATGGCTGGGACTGGGGACCTCGTCTTGTATGCGCGGGCATCTGGAAGGATGTTCATCTTGTGAAGCGCACGAAGGCTGCCATTCAGGATGTATTTGCACGTACGACTATGGTGGACGAAGAGAAGGCTGCAATCGATGTCACCTTGAACATTCAAGCTTACGACCGTAAGGCGGATTATTCCGCACAGGTGACGCTGAAGAATCAAGAGGGCCAAGTTGTCAGTGAAGCGCTGCTGCAAGTGAATCAAAACGAAGGTGTTCATACGGACGGTGCAATCATTGCGCAGGGATTAAGCGGTGAGGCGACTTTGCATGTCCATGATCCTATACTGTGGTGGACGCATGATCTAGGAGAGCCTTACTTGTATCAGCTTGAGGTGAAGCTGTTTACTGGCGATCAGGCGATCGATCATTTCGTTCAGTCTTTCGGCATTCGTACATTAGAGCTGATGCTTCATGATGAAGAAGGCGAGCATGCCTTTACCTTCAAGCTGAATGGCATCAAGCTGTTTGCCAAAGGGGCGAATTGGATCCCGATCGACAGCTTTATTGCCTCCGTACCGGACGAACGTTATACGCATCTATTGACGATGAGCCGAGATGCTAACATGAATATGCTGCGCGTATGGGGCGGCGGCATTTATGAACGCGATATTTTCTATGAGGAATGTGATCGTCTTGGGATGCTTGTATGGCAGGACTTCATGTTTGCCTGCGCCTTATATCCGGACTACAATCGCAACTTCATGGATAATGTGAGACGTGAAGTCGAGCAGGTCGTCAAGCGTCTTCGCAGTTGCACCTGCCTAGCCCTTTGGTGCGGCAACAACGAGAATGACTGGCTGTATGAAGCGCTACATGCAAGCGGCGAGATTGCGCATCCCTTCTATGGAGAGAAGATCTATCATGAGCTTATGCCTGTCCTAATGGAAGAGCTGGACCCAACTCGATTGTTCTGGCCAAGTTCCCCTTATGGAGGCAATGATCATAATTCGCGTGAGGTTGGGGATACCCATAACTGGCAGGTGTGGCATGGCAATATCGAGCCGCGCGTATTTGGCGAGCCTCAGCTGCAGGATTACAGCGTGGAAGGCTTGTCTTTTACAAATTTTAAAAAGGATTATACGAAGTTTGCCAGCGAATTCGGCATGCATGCTTCTTCGAACCGTTATACGCTGGCCCGCAATATTCCGGCACAAGCATTTTATTGGGGCAGCGAAGAGATGATGTATCGCAACAAGGACATGCATCATAAGAAGGGCATTCTGCTTATGGAAGGCTATACCGGCGCGCCAAGCGATATAGAGGAATATATGAACTTCTCCATGCTTACCCAAGCCGAAGGCCTGAAGTATGGCATTGAGCATTATCGCCGCAATAAGCCAAGTACAAGCGGGGCACTGTTTTGGCAGCTGAATGACTGCTGGCCGGGTACAAGCTGGTCTGTGATCGATTATTATGGCCTGCCGAAGGCGGCTTATCATTACAGCCGCAAGTTTTTTGCGCCTGTGCTGTACACGATCGATTATGATGCAGATCAAGAGCTGCTGATCTGGGCCCTTAATGATCGCAGAGAGGTCTTGCAGGATGAGGTTACGCTGATGGTATGGGGACTAGACGGAGATCTTCTCTGCCAGCGTGATTATTCGATCGAAGTATGCGGCAATGACAAGCGACTGCTGGATGTTATTCCGGAACAAGATCTCCTTAAGGGAATGGACCCTGCCAAGGTTGTAATGGTGCTTCGCTCCAAGCACGGTGCAGCAGAGGATCAATTTGTATATTTGCGCAGCCATAAGGAGATGGAATTCCAACCAACAAGAGTACAAGTTGCAGTTGATGAGCAGGAAGGGCTCGTTCGCCTCAAGGCAGACGGCGTCGCACGTATGGTTAAGCTTGAGCTTGATGAGGCATGGCTTAGCCTAAGCGATAATTTCTTTGATCTTCTCCCAGGCGAAGAGAAGGTGGTTCGCATCACTCATTCTGCAGGCAAGATGATTCCTTGGCATACGCTCAGCGTCTCGGCTTTGAATGCAAAGGCAGAAGAGATCCCAACTTCGTAAGCTTGATTTGTCTGCTATGGATGGACTCGCACAAAAGTTTTCCTATATAATGGGCTCAATGCAATTTAACGATTTCATGATCGCCAACTTCTAATCCAAGGAGGGCTTTAGCGATGCAGGCATTTCAATTTCAGAATCCAACCAAGCTTATGTTTGGCACGGGACAGATCGCCAAGCTTAAGGAAGAATTAGCCCCTTATCAACGTGTATTGCTGGTGTATGGTGGAGGAAGCATTAAACGCAATGGTTTGTATGATCAGGTGAGCGCTATCCTTCATGACATGAAGCTTGAAGTTGTAGAGCTTGCAGGAGTAGAACCGAATCCTAGGCTTCATACGGTCCATGAAGGCGTGAAGCTGTGCCGCGAGCACGATATTGATTTCATCCTTGCTGTAGGAGGGGGCAGCGTTATCGATTGTGTAAAGGCGATCGCTGCTGGTGCGAAGTATGAAGGAGATCCATGGGACTTCATGACCCATCGTGCGGCGCCGAAGGCTGCGCTGCCGCTGGGAACGATTCTTACGATTGCGGCTACCGGATCTGAGATGAATGGCGGCTCAGTCATTACGAACTGGGAGACGAAGGAGAAGCTCGGCTGGGGCAGCCCTCATGTATATCCGCAGTTCTCCATTCTGGATGCGGAATATACAAAGTCTTTGCCTAAGGATCAGACGGTATATGGCATGGTGGATATCATGTCTCATGTATTTGAAGGGTACTTTCATCATGATGCGGACACTTCCATTCAAGATGGCTGGATGGAGAGCATACTGAAGGCTGTTATAGAGACCGCGCCGAAGCTTGTTCAAGATCTTGAGAATACGAAGCTGCGCGAGACGATTCTGCTGAGCGGTACATTGGCTCTTAACGGCATGACGACGATGGGCGTGCGCGGCGACTGGGCGACACATAACATCGAGCACGCGGTATCGGCTGTATATGATATCCCGCATGGCGGCGGCTTGGCGATACTGTTTCCGAACTGGATGAAGCATGTGCTGAAGGAGAATCCGGCGCGCTTCAAGCAGCTGGCGGTCAACGTCTTTGGAGTTGATGCAAGCGGGCTTACGGATGAAGAAGCTGGACGAGCTGGCATTGAGGCCTTGCGGACATTCTGGAAGGCAATTGGCGCTCCAAGTCGACTGGCGGATTATGATATCGACGACTCCAAGCTGGAGGAGATGGCGGATAAGTGCATGAAGTTCGGCGCATTCGGCGGCTTCAAAAAGCTTGAGAGAGCGGATGTGCTGGCGATCTATCGGGCCTCTCTATAATAAGTAGAAAGGGTTGCTTGAAGGTCCTGCTCCTAAGGCTCGGCAAGCTTCCTTTCGGAGTGCATATTAAATAACAGATCGCTTGTCCTGTATGACATGACTGATATCGATCCAATCAAGCCCTGCCCGGCTTATGCTTCACGCGGGTCGGGCTTGCTATATGCTTAGCGAAAGTTCCAGTATTCCCTTTTTGACGAATAAGTCAATTCAGCGTATCATCATAAAGAATAAGGGTTAGTGGGACGCTATAAGAAAGTGCTGATCAGGGTCTAGTCTTAGGGCATTGACGAGAGGCAGACTCTTGTTTACGATATAAGAATTGAATTCTGCTGTACGATGCAGCACGATTAGTGTCGAAATCCTCCCTTTGGAGTTTTTCATAGAACTTGAACAATAAGAATTAGGAGGCACATTGATGAGCAAGCACCATGAGATGATTGTCGTTCTCGACTTTGGTGGACAATACAATCAATTGATCGCACGCCGTATCCGTGATCTAGGCGTATACAGTGAGTTGATTCCATTCAACACTCCAGCGGAGAAGATTAAGGAAATGAATCCGAAGGGGATCGTGTTCTCTGGCGGACCGGCTAGCGTATATGAAGAGAATTCCCCGATGGTTGACCCAGCTGTATATGATATGGGACTACCGATCCTAGGTATTTGCTACGGCATGCAGATGATGTCTCATCAACTGAAGGGCAAGGTTATGCGCGCAGGCAAGCGCGAGTATGGCAAGGCAGACGTTGTCTTCCAAGCAGACAGCCTGTTGACGAAAGGCCTTGAAGCAAGCCAAACGGTATGGATGAGCCACAGCGACAAAGTCGTTGAGCTGCCTGAGGGCTTCCGTATTGATGCAAGCACAGAGCATGCGCCAATCGCTGCAATCAGCCATCCGGAGAAGCGCTTCTTCGGCGTTCAGTTCCACCCAGAGGTTCGTCACTCTGTGAATGGTAATGAAATGCTCAAGAACTTCTTGTTCGAAGAATGTAAATGTACGGGCGACTGGACGATGGAATCGTTCATCGAAGATAAGATCCAAGAGATTCGCGATCTTGTTGGCGATCGCAAAGTACTGTGTGCACTCAGCGGCGGCGTAGACTCCTCCGTAGTGGCAGTATTGATCCACAGAGCAATCGGCGATCAGCTGACTTGTATGTTCATCGATCACAACCTGCTGCGCAAGGATGAAGCTGAAGGCGTAATGGAGACCTTTGGCGGCAAGTTCGATATGAACGTGATCAAGATCGATGCTCGCGAGCGCTTCATGAGCAAGCTTGCTGGCGTATCCGATCCTGAGCAAAAGCGCAAGATCATCGGCAACGAGTTCATCTACTGCTTCGACGAAGAATCTGCGAAGCTTGGAGACTTCGATTTCTTGGCACAAGGTACTCTGTACACGGATATCGTAGAAAGTGGTACTGCAACTGCTCAAACGATCAAATCCCACCACAACGTGGGCGGTCTTCCTGAAGACATGAAGTTCCAATTAATCGAGCCATTGAACACGTTGTTCAAGGACGAAGTTCGCAAAGTGGGCGAAGAGCTCGGTATTCCGCGTGAGATCGTATGGCGTCAGCCATTCCCAGGTCCAGGACTTGCGATCCGCGTGCTTGGCGAAGTGACAGAGGACAAGCTCACGATCGTGCGTGAATCCGATGCAATCCTTCGTGAAGAGATTGCAAAAGCTGGCCTTGATCAAGAGATCTGGCAGTACTTCACGGCTCTTCCAGATATGAAGAGCGTTGGCGTTATGGGTGACGTGCGCACATACTCCTACACAGTAGGTATCCGCGCGGTAACTTCTATCGACGGCATGACAGCGGACTGGGCGCGTATTCCTTGGGATATCCTTGAGAAGATCTCCGTTCGCATCGTTAATGAAGTCGACAACGTCAACCGCATCGTGTATGACGTAACATCCAAGCCACCAGCAACGATTGAGTGGGAATAATATAGGATAGTTTTTAATTGATTTGTAGCTGGGGATCCTTTCTGGATAAGGGTTCTCAGATAATTCGATTAAATTATCTTTCATTCACCTGCAACTATTGGTCTTCAAAAATTACTCTCTTTTATTTGTGTTATTTAACCAAATGAAAGGGAGTTTTTTTATGTCCAGAATCAAAGAACTGATTGATGGCTTTAAACTAAATCAAGAGATACAAGGTAGAAAAAAGGAGTACATTGAAGGATGCATGTACCGTTTACATCGTTGGAGGCATTTCACGAAAGAGCAACTTGGTGTTGAGGAAGCGGAAGAAGTAACTTCTATGCACATTAAAAAATATATTCAGTATTGTCAAAGTCGAGGTAAAGAAGCCAATATTACAATTAACAATCAAATCGCAACAATTAAGGTCTTCTATCAGTATCTTGTCGATGAGGAATATATAGACGAGAAGGACAACCCAATGCGAAGAATTAGGAACTTAAAAGAAGAGAAGCGGGTTATCATTACATTTAATGATGAAGAGGTACGGCGAATAATTAATGATGTTCGAGAAGACACTTACTCTAATCTAAGGGATAAGTTAATACTTATCATGCTATTTGATACGGGAATACGTGTTTCAGAGCTGTGTAACATCAAGAACGATGATGTATCAAGAACGAATATTCTGATTCATGGAAAGGGTTCTAAGGAGCGGCTAATCTACATTAGCAAGATCATGAGAAAGTATATGAGGAAGTACGAAGAAGCGAAGCTAGTTCGGTTTAAACACAGGTTAGAAGACGAGATTGAGGATTACTATTTCCTAGACCAAAGCGCGGAAAGGTTGTCTCGTTCCCGCATCAACAAGATACTGAAGGAGCACTGCAAGAATGTGGGAGTGCGGAAAGAAGTGCGTTGTTCACCGCATGATTGCCGCCATTATTTTGCCCAGAAGCAGTTGAAGAATGGAATAGATATTTACAGTTTAAGCAGACTTATGGGACATTTTGATACTCAAATTACATCAAAGTATTTGAGAGGACTAGAACAGCATGATATTTTGGAAATAGGAAAAGTGTATAGTCCTTTAAATGAGGTGAAGATTTAATGTGTCTGCAAAAGGCTCATGATCATGTTGACTGTTTGTGTTTTAAATCTAAAGTTGCTTGAGAAATATTTATCAATTTTGGGGATGGTACTTATAAAACACATTCATGAAAGTATGTATCTGGTCATTCAGTCATTCGCAAGTTACATGTGAAATAAATCAGATTGTATGTTAGACACAACAATCGTAAAACCTACGTGGTTGATAGCACTTTATAGTGGTTATGCGTCGTAGGAAACTATACAACGCCTTACAACTGATCCTAGAAGCAATTAGAGGACTCCTGATTAAAGGGAGTCCTTTTTGTCTTCTTCAAATTGAAGCAACTCGGATATATCTGAGATATTCAAAGCATCAGATATCTTCTCAAGCATATGTAAATTAACCTCTACACGGTCATTCCTACACAGCTCTGAAATTGCAGCTTGTCTGACTCCAGACATTTCTTTTAGTTGCATTTGCGTAATTCCTCTAGACTTCATTGCTTCTTTAAGTTTGATTTTTATTTTCAACATAAATAGACCTCCCTAAAAAGGTTAAAGTGTATTGACATTATACGCATGAACGTGTATTATGAAAGTAATTAAATAACCGTTTAAGCGTATATTTATCTTATCATCATCTCCCAAATACTGCAACATGTTTGGTTTATTTGCTATGCATTTTTTACAATTTATTTTAGGAGGATTTTATTGTGATAACTCAACAACAGACAATGGTAACAGATGAGCAAGTTATGAATGGGTATTGGTTTAACATTAAGGAAGAGTTAGAATTAGTGGGGTTTAAAGGGTTGTTGTTAGAAAAACTGCTTCAAATTATTACAGACTATAACACGATGGAAGAGTTTTGGAATTTTATAATACTTAACGAAGAAAAACAAATGACAAAGGTATTATTAGTACATAAGTTCCTCATATACATGCAATCTAAATATAGTTTTTCTGATGCAGGAGAATTCAAAAGAGTTTATTGTTCTGTTAAAGAACGTAACGATAGACAAAATGTTATTGCAAAACTCTTCTTCTCAAAGTCAGATGAATATTATAAAGTAATAGACTGGATTGATACTGGAAAAATCTCATTTGAAGAAATTTATAAACTTGTTGTTGATTATCGACGGATATTTACTGCAAAGGAATCAATATCTTTAATTGAAATTATGCTTATTAAATAGGTAGAATGATAACTAATCACCCATTCGTAAGATTTAAGTATCTTAGAATGGGTGACTTTTTACAGCTAAGATAATCATAATTTATGGCATCCTTTATGGAGTCGAAGTGGCACTATGAATCGGCTACATTTAGTTGGACAATAAAAATAAGGGCTAGTAGAATGAAGAGAATAATACTAGGAGCGGATCTACTATGCCAATACAAAGACGTACATTTACAGCAGAATTCAAAAGACAAATGGTCCAGTTATATGAAAATGGAAAGCCAAGGGCAACGATTGCGAGAGAGTATGAACTTAGTCCATTTGCCCTCGATCGCTGGATTAAGCAAACGCAAACGTCAGGTTCGTTTTCTGAAAAAGATAACCGAACAGCTGAAGAAAATGAACTCATCGCTCTTCGTAAGCGAGTTCAGCGGCTTGAAATTTAAAATGACATTTTAAAGCAAGCCGCGCTGATCATGAGACGAAAGTAAAGATCATTAAGCAGAATAGTGATAAATACTCGAATCAGCATTGTGCGAATTCCTGCAAATCTCCCGAAGTACCTTCTACTATGAAACGAAAGCAAAAGACAACGATGACGAAATAACGACGGCTATCGTAGAGATCTTTAAGGCCAACCGAAAAGCGTATGGAACACGCACATTGAAGGTCAAACTTCAGGAACAAGGCTATACGGTTTCAAGACGTCGAATCGGACGGATTATGAAAGAGCAGGGTCTGGTGTCCACGTACACAATAGCGCAGTATAAGCCGCACAAGACTGCTTGTAACGAAGCAATAACGGCGAATGAGTTAAAACGTGAGTTCGATCAAACTGAAGCTAAACGCTTCGTAGTCAGCGATCCCACTTATGTCAAAGTCCAGCACAAGTGGCATTACATTTGCGTGCTGATCGATTTATTTAACCGAGAAATCATTGGCCACAGTGCAGGTCTACACAAGGATGCTGCTCTGCTTTCCTGTGCCTTTGCCACAGTAGAAGGCGATTTAAGCGACATTCAGTGGTTTCATACGGATCGTGTGGAAGCGAGTTTAAGAATCAGACCATGGACGATCTATTAGAAACGTTCAACATTGGTCGCTCCCTGAGTATGAAAGGCTGTCCTTATGACAACGCCGTTGCTGAAGCTACTTACAAAGTGATGAAAACAGAATTCGTCAATCAGATGAATTTCCAGAGTCTTCATCATCTAAAACTAGAATTATATGATTATGTAAACGGGTTTAATAAACATCGTGTTCATGGCACACTAGGCTACATGACGCCAGTCAGTACAAAGCAGAGGCCCTTAAAAAAGTTGTCTGATTCACTGTTGACAGTCCACTATACTTTTTCGGTGTTTATTAAAAGGCGGTATTGAGTCTAATTATTGACCGCCTATCTGTCCAATTTTTACAAATTTATTCTTTTCATTAGATAATAATGAATTTTTCCATTCATCATAGGTATAACACTAAGACTTTGCTCTGAAATAGTGACATTTGTGAATATTTGTGAGACTATTGTCTTGGGGTTCCTGACTGTCCACCTAAAATTTAGGTGGACTTCTGTCTTATATGGTTTTGCCTATTGTAAGGGTTTACTCTTCAATGCCCCAATTAAACTAATTGGGCATCAATCTAATCTATCAGTGACTCTGCTTTATTCGATAAGGATTCTTGGATGTAACCATTTTCTTTGCGTAACATTTTGATGTGTTCTCCAATGAGTTATAAAGAATCAGAAGACATTCTTATCCGTCCATTTCATACAAATGTATGGAAGGACCTTTATAGTTTTCAGATTAGCATATCAGAAATTTGGAACTTTACTTGTATTCTATAGCATGAAATATTAGAGCTATTCACAAATTACAACAGGAGGTACTATCTTGAAGAAGTCTGTATTATGTATTATTTTCATAATGATATTGGTATCATGTAGAAATATTGGGGATACTTCTCTAAATACAAGCGACAATGTAAATCAAAGTAATTTTAGTGTTAGTGAGATAGGTGGTTGTAAATTAGAAGGCGAGACAGATTCAGACATAAAAGCCCAAGTCTTATGTTTGATTGATAAAGGAATGTATTCCGAGGTTGGAGAGGTTATAGTATCTCATAACAAGCAGGATGATAAAGTATTTAGTACTTTAGCTTCATATGCATTCTTGTATTTAATGGAAGGTTCAAATGATATATTTCGTGAGGAATGGGAAAAAGTTAGCGATAAATTACGTGAGGTTTATTATGATGATAACGAGCTTACTGACGCATCGTACGACAAACTCAGAGAAGATTTGACAGAGTTTCTTGATACAAGAACAACTAGACAAATGAAAAAAGAAAGTAAGGAAGAAGGCTTTTTTGATCCCGAAATCGGCATGAAAGCAGAAGAGCTTCTAGAATCGAAATCTTGGGGTAAACCAAAAGATATTAATAAAACTACTACTGAATACGGTGTACATGAACAGTGGGTTTATTCAGGTGGCAGATATGTGTACTTGGAAGATGGAGTTGTAACGTCAATTCAAGAGTAGCTAGAGATATTTTGCACTATTGAGCTTGAATATCCCATTTTAACTTTATATATGCCGTTCTATATAATCTAGGTGCTGATGTCTTGAATGAGTAAATAGAGGACATTGGGGCAGATTGTTTATTAGACAGGAAAATAGGCTCAATGAGTAACTTGAACAAACCAGAAATGGCTAATCCATTTCTGGTTTGTTTTCTTGAAGGACTTATTTATCGTCAACCAACTTACTTATCTTTAGGATTAGATTTGTAGTCTTGGAATCGTAAAAAGTCTCACCACAACCTGAACACTTAGCACCGCGTACTTTGATGCTCTTGATTTTGTCGTTATTCATGTTAAGGTCAAAGTCAATATCCACATTTGGAACATCATCACAACCACACATCGGGCATTCTAATATATTCATCGCATCTTCCCGATAATCAGGCTTTAACTTCCGTGCTTCATATTTTGCTTTTCGTTCTTCTAAACCTTCTTTCCCCAACAGAAGTTCCCATAATTCCTGTAAGCTTTTGCCTTCGGAAGACTCAGGAATGCCGCTGTTGTGATTATAGTTATTATTATTCATAATCCCGCTCCTTAAAGTATCAATAAAACTCATATTTTATTTAGTGTTATCGATAGAAATAAATGAAAAGAATCACGGACAAAAAGTTATTCATCTTCATCTCGCATTGCTTGCATAGTTTCCAATCGCTGCTGTTCTGTCATCTTTGAAAACGGAACGGCTTTTTTAACTAAGTTTTTTTCTTCTTGCTTTTTTTTTGTTGCATACTTAGTAAGTGAAATGACTTTGGTGTTATCATGTATTGTGCCATCACTATATTTTTTCATGAATTTATCCTTCTCCATTAATAACATTCAACGAGGTTACTATACGTAGTAGTCCAAACTCAAATCTAATTTTGAGGGCAAAAAGATAGTCCCGCTCCTTCAAACTAAATAAAATTGATCTTCCATTTAGTTATTTTTTAGATCAGTAAGGTCAATCCATATTTGCTTCTTACCTTGTAATTCATCTTCTATAGCTATTTCAGTATCTTCTTTTTCCTGAATAGCTTCGACTTTATGACTTGAACCTACGTGAGTAGTATCTTCCGATGATTGAAAATAAAGTGTTAATAGATGCTTTACCAATCCGCTAAACGAACTATGTTGCAATAGAGCTTGTTTTAAAAGTCCCATCTGATAGGAGTCATCCTTGTTAAAGGAGACTCCTTGTGTAATGTACTGACTTTTTGTATCCTCTATCAGATCGGTGAGGTATTCGTCGATATTAGATGAGTTGAGGGAAAGGTTTCTCCATTTCTCTCTTCTACTCTTGCTCATGCTATCTCTCCTGTCGTTCTGTTACATTCGATTACTCTTTAGATTAAACAACCCGCTAGAACAACATGCCACCTCCCATACAGAGTGCCAAAGAAAGTATCGATCTAAAATTGCACAAAAAAACGAGAGTAGTTTGGTAACCACTCTCGTTAAGGTAAATATATGATAATGTCGTATGTTTCGGACAGGATTGTTGCATATGCTTATCGCACCCTTTCTAATTTAAAAAGATTAAACGGGTAACTGCAAGTAACATAACATGGATTGTCGGTTGTGTAAAGTAACCTTAAAATGGTTAGTACTTTCTTTGGCACTGCATGTTTTCGATTTTTTTCTGACGAGGACTACGCTTCGCTTTAGTCCTATCGTTAAATTTTAACTCTAAAACTGGTAATGTATCAGCATCATTGTATTGTTTTCCTAAATAGCTTGTGCATCTAAAATACTCCAACAATACTTCCCACATCGGCGCATAATGATGCATTAGTTTTAATCTGCGGATTCTATCTGTGTCTGATCTGTTGGAAGTGTTCTTCTGCCTTTTTTCTGCAAGTTCCAATGAACGCTTGCTATGCTCATTCTTGAACATCTGAGTCATAATGATTGCATTTGCTTCTGTTAAACCTAGTGCAAATTCAAGTTCACCTCTATCACGCAACTTGTCTAACGTAGCATGTAGTCCTGCATCTGAATCTTGTAGTACGCAATCATGTGCATCATAGTAGTAATGCAAACCGAATTGTGCTAGAAGATTACTGTTAAAGGCTCTCTTGAACTCTTTTACTCCTCTCATGTTAGCCTTAAACAGGTCACTTCCCTTTAAATTATGAATAATTAGCAATCTTCTTCGAAGATCGGCAACTTCCTTAATCTCAGACTTGTTTAACTTCCGATGCACACCGTGAGTGTCGCATCCCCAAATTTCCTTGATATGGATGATTGCTTTGACCTTACTTAGTTTGTTGAATACTGACACCAGACTATACTTCGTATGTTTGAGATATGTTTGGATAAATTCTTCTAACATCTCAAAGTCTTTATCGTCTTTGTCATAATCTTCGATTGCATCACTAAATTGCTTTTGAAGGCTCTCTATATGATGCCCTCTAGAACTGTACATAGCATTAGAAAGTTTCGTATCAACTATACCGAGTTCAAGAAGCCATTTGGTGGCAGACATAGGATTGATCTTATTGTTTTTCTTGATTAGATAGTCAATAACGAGTGAACATAGGTCAAATTCTCCTGCAAGTTGCCCCTGACCATTGTTTGAGCGCCTATCTTCGCGTTTGGCTTTTACAATTCGCTTGCCATCACATGTAATAATGCGCTTTGTACCTCTGCCAGTAACATCTACGTATTCCCATTCTTCACGCGCACTCTTGATAATGCTGTTAAATGAACGAGTAGGTATTGTACCATCTTTCTTTAACGCTTGCTTTTGCACCTTGTTACCGTACTTATTAACCAATTCTGTTAATGTGTATTTGTGACTCAATTTAATCGACTCCTCTTTATTTAATTAGTGTTTTTTGTCCTGTGAAATTGTGCAGAATCGAGGTAATAATATAATTTATATTAATAGGTCGATTTTGCACAATTTTTTCGATGATTTTATATGATAATTACTGATGGAGTAGGGATAGATGCACTAATATAAGCTCTAATGGAAGAAAAGATGATTGTTGCGTAACTAGCCTATCGGCACGCTAGTAAGTTTTCGCCTAAAGGCTCAAACTTGCTAGCTTTTTAGCTCGCCAACGCTACGCTGTTGGCTCACTCTGAGCTTTGGTCGAACAGATAAAGATAAACTAAAGGTATTTCATATTAGCATGATCTAAAAATTCCGGAAAGATCACCTCCGGCAACAAATAATCGCTAAACTTCAACTTGTCGTATATTTGGTGTATAAACAAGCGAAAATCCTAAGCGTTTTCGACTTAGGATTAGATAATCTATGTCAACATTGAATAGAGCAGTGACTGCTTGCCCGTCATTATTATGACGTTATCTTATATACCGAATTACTACGTTCAAATGCCCATCTACTTTCATGCGTGATTCTTCCATTGAGCGCGTTGGAGATATTCTTCGGATAAACGCCAAGTTCTCTAGAGGCTTCTTTCTGCGACTTAAACTGTCGTTGCTCACCTGTGTCCAAATGAGTTGCGATTACTGGGTTGTTGTTTCTCTTAATTAGCCCATTCTCTATGGCATGAGCGATATTTTCTTTTCGTGTCATCCAGTTAAGGTTTTCTAGTCTATTATCTAGCTTGTCACAATTGATGTGATTGACTTGTGGCTTATTGTGTGGATTGGGAATAAACGCCATTGCCACTAAGCGATGAACATAAACTTTCTTTGTAGGTTGACCCTTTTTACATAAATCAAGTTTTTCATAACCATTACGGCAAACATGACTCTTCATAATTTTCTCTTTACGTCCTTTATCGTTACCTAAACTCCTTACCTCTCCGTAGTTAGACACAATATACAGTCCTTCATAACCTACAACATCCCGCCATTCTTCATTTACCTTCTCAAACTGATTCTTATTCACTTTATTAGGTGTCATAATAGCTATCTCCTATTTGTCGAATTTTTGAGGAGAGAACGACTAATAACCCTTGCCATGATTGGCAAAGGTGTATTTGTCCTCACTCTTGGGAAAGAGGTAGATACCGTTTTTCTCCCTCACTCTTTAAAGAGTCGAGAACATTACTTTTTCTCTTGTTTTGGATAGATTAAACAATGTTAAGTAATTAACTAGAGAACAGTTCTTGCGAAAGTGCATATGAATCATTATGAAACTATCTACTTAGATGCTCACGAGACATGCCCCTTGTCGCATCAATGAATGTAATTGAAGTTCCGTATTTCTTTTGAATTGAATCAAAGCTAACTGTAAATCCTCATTTATTATTTCTTTTCACCTCCTTTTACGAAAGTGTGATGAAATATGCAAAATAATAAACTCTCCGATTGAACGGAGAGCCAATGGTTCACACTTTATAGTTCTGATAGCAATAGACTTCTACCAGTTTGACAGAAGTAATATACTTCCTAGATATAAGTCAGACAGAAGAAGTAGTAAGATACACACAGTTAAAATATGCTCTACGAAAGAGCCATATCGATTTCACGTTTTTTTAAAGTTGTCTATTCTAGGATTTGTAATGATTTATTACAGAAAAGGCGTAGGACTGATTGGGGAAATATGAATAAAGGACTCGTGTCGGGAAATCTGCTTGTAGCGTTTGTGGTTGTAAGTGATGGGGGGCTTTTTATCAGAGAAGGATTTTTTCTAAACTGTAAACCTATCCCCGTGGCAAGTATATATGAATCCACATTAGATAGTCTCTCAGACAGTCTGTAATGAGATATATCGGCGCTGCATGACGAAAATAGATTGGTTGTCATTAGAGGAAGAAAGTCGCTCTAAGTAGCCTTGAAATTCAATTGAGGGATAAAGGTATTTCTTTGTTTTTGTGTTCATTCTAAAAGTATTATTATTTTCCGTACGTATTTAAATAGAGTTAGTATTTATATTATTTATTAAGTATATATTATTAATTCTATTTATATATGTACGGCAATATTTGATACTTTTAAGAAAATCAAAAATGTAAATATCTCCAATCCACGCTCAAACCATTAGGTATGATGTTACCCTCATAAAATAAAACCCTCTCATATCAAATCTAAGCACCCTATATGATCTTTTAAACATTAAATAGAGTAGTTGCAGGTTTCAGACACTAAGCGTCTGTAATAGTGATTAGAATCGATTTTAGATCATTGTAGCTTTATACTTCCATTCTTCAAGAAGTTGGTAAGATGATTAAGTAATAACCTCTGCCAAAATCGCTTAACTTTTTAAGTCAATAGCACTTAATTAGTTAAGAAGACATTTAGAGGAGTGATATCGATGAAAAACGAATTTGATTTTAGCAAAATTAGCCTAAGACAGAATTATCAGATGTTACGCAAACTGAAAAAGATCAAGTTAAAGGACATTGCTTCAGTAGTTGGGGTTTCGATTCCAATGCTATCAATGTATGAAAATGAAGTGGTTAATCTTCATAAAGATAAGGAGAAGATGTATCGTTCATTCATAATTAGCTTTTCAAAGGAGCAAAGTGATACTTCTGCACCTTGTAAGGTGGTGAATAGTATTGAGTAACGCTACAATTATTCAGACACATAATGAATTATTTATAGGTTCTGACTCGGCAACCTCAATACTGATAGAAGGTCAATTGTACAGGCTTGATACTAAAGCAACCAAGCTATTTGTATTCGATAACTTGGTTGTTTTTTGTTCAGGTGTTCTAAATTATTGTTACCGAGTAATGGATTTGTTTTCATCTCAAAAAACAAAAAGTGTTCATTCACTAAGAGAAATTCTGCTTGAAACCTATCAAGATGAAAGTGTTGATGTTGTTATTGGTGAATATAAAGAAAATAAAACATGGTTATATCAACTTTCCCCGTATAATAATTTCGATATTGTTACATATACAGACATACCAAAGGGTGGCGTAAATATCATAACTGCAGGAATCAGAACAGAAGAATCCTATCATTCAGTTTGTAATGGCATATCAACAGGTAAAAGTATTCCTGAAATATATAAATCAGTATTTGATGAAATATCTTACGAGGGAGTTGGAGGAATATTAACTGTATTTAGGATAAATCGAAATGGTGTCAGTGAATTTATAGAATACGGAATTAAAGAAAACGAAAACCTTAAAATAGTTAGCATAGATATTTTATTAAATCATTATAAAAAACATCTAATTGTTGGAGAACGCATTTATGGCAAGATCTTTATGGGGGTCAATCTGGCACTTGAAGATGAAGATGGAGTTCTAAAATTCCAAGGTTCAAAAGGAGAAATCTTTGACCGTAATGGCAAACTTGTAATGAAACTTGGTTTGGTTGACGAAGATCCAGACAAATTCGGCTTGTGGTCTTTTAATGACATTACAAGAGTAAAAATTGATCAGCTAGAAGGGTTTGTTATAGACAAAGCATCCACAGATAAAAACAAACATCCTGATGGATGGGAGAAGGTTATGTGGGCAGACCCAAGCGATGGTACGCTTTATACTCATGATCTAGTGGCAAAGAACATCAAAGTTGTGAATAACGTTGGAGACATAATCTTAGATGCTGAAAACAATTATCTCGACATCGGAGACTTCAACACAATCGTAATGGATAACAAGCTAACTTCGATGGAAAAGATGCAGATCATTACAGAACTTTATAAAATCGAAGCTGGCTATCATAGAATGCTTGGACAAGCAGAGAAATACAAACGATCTCAACGTGATGACATCTTTGATTATGATGCTCAATTTTTCTCGAAATCCTCAAGCACAATCGATCTTTATTCAACAACACCTCTTGCGAATGCTTATAATGCACTATTAGATTATATGTCACAATACATTGATATAGTGGGCAAAGAACCATTAAACATCAACATTAACTCCCCTAAAACTGATCAAACGAGTGAAATTCCAGATAGAGCAGAATTTATATTAAAATTCAAAACGTACTACGATGAAGAAAAGAGACTAAGAAACTTAATTGAAGACGCGCAGTTCTATTCTGGTCTTAACATGGGGCAATTCTACAATAACGTTGTAATTGGTGAATATGGTTTTATTTCCCTTCGAAACGATGGGAAGTACCGTTCAGTATTGAATGCAACAAATGGTCTAGCATTGCAGAAGTGGGAGAAGAATGCATGGGTTAACAAAGTTTATGCTTCAATAGGAAACTCCTCATATGAAGATGGGACATTAATTGCAGAGGACTTGGTAGCAAAGCGATTGCGTATTGAAACAAAGCATGGAGATGTCTTGCTAGACGCCGATGCACTGAATTTTGATTTTTCTGTTCTCAATTCTATCATTCTTGACGATGTTATTGTCTCTACTGAGAAGATTACTTTATCCAATCAATATAAAAGTATTACCAAACAATACACTACACTAAAAGAGCAATTAAACAGGTACGCAACGACTATTTATAATGATAGAGATTCCTCTTACTATGGTTTGGATGATGCAAAGAATCAGTTAGTTTCTGCTGGAAAAGAGTTAGATATGACTTATAGCTCTCTAACCTCATATATGAATCCTGTTTTTGCGAATATGAATGCAACAACTCATATTGTAAACGATCTACATTCTACGCGACTCAGCTTCCATCAGAAGTGGGAAGATTTCTACAAGGCGTATGAAGGTGCTAGAGTGAAGCTTTCAGACTTCCTAGAGAAGAGTTCGCTACAGCTAGGTAGGAACTATAATAATACTGTCATTGACGCTGAAAATGGTGTTGTAGTTACTAGAGGTAACATGATGAATAAAACAACATTAAATGCAACAGATGGTATTAAGATAGAAAGAAATGTTGGTTTGTCCAGCGCTCCATCATGGCATAAAGTGTTTTATGCTGATATCAATGGAAACTTGTTCGCTGAAGATATGAGTACAAAAAGACTTCGTATTCTTGATGCAGAGCTTGGTGATGCGATTACATTCGATTCTATCGAAGGCATAACAATTAATGGTCGCAATAGAGAACAAATTAGATTGAACGCGAACGAAGGTATCGCAATTGATGTGGATCAAGAGAAGCGTTTGTGGATTGGTACTGATGGTACTCTTCGCGCTCGAAAGCTAATCATTGAGCCTGAACTTGGAGATGTAATTCTTGATGAAGAGACTGATGGATTCATTTCAGATTTGACGGTAAATAGCTTGAAGGCTGTAAAAAAGGACAAAGAAGCATATGACTATATTTATATTCGCGATAACTTCGTTAAATTAAATACTGGTACATCAGCGAAGAGTGATATAACGAAGTTTAAGCTACATTTAAATAAGGAAGATAAACAATATAGTTATCCAGAAATGATTTGGGGTCAAGGCAATGGTATTGATGGGAATATTGGTTATATAAGAAAACTTCCGAATGCAATGCAATTCCAGTACACAAATGACGCAGGGAATATGAGAGCACTAGAACTAAATGCATCTCAGGGAAATGCTGTGAGATTATATGCTGATGGAGGAGAAGTAATGATGGATTCAGATACAAAAATCATCCTTGCTTGTGGTGCTTCAAAAATCACAATGACTCCTAGTAATATTAAGCTAGAATCCTCTAGAATCGATTTAGGATAATGACTTTTGTCATTGTATACGTACTTGTGTCGGATAATTTGATTGTAGGGTCTGTGGATGTAAGTGTTGGGGGCTTATTATCAGAGAAGGATTTTTTCTAAACTGTAAACCATGCCCCCACATTTGAATCTGTTATGATGTGTGTGCGTAGGCGTATATGGAGACACTTGAAAGGAGATTACAAAACTAACTGGTGTATCAAGCCAACGATCAAGCCAACGTTATAGAGAGTTAGCCAAAAGAACTTAGGTATGAAGTCTTCCATGTGTGGGCTTCTTTTATTTTCAATCGCATATTGGATTATTACTCTTGATGTGATTTATCGAATCAAATAATTTATCAAGCGAAAGCATCGCTAATTCTTGGACTAGAACTGTCCTCGACTTTAGTGATGCTTCTTTGCTTATCAGATAGGAAAGTGATGAAGTAATGAAGGGTAAAGACGTTTGTACTGATGCAGATTTACAATACTGATGTACTTCGAACAAGCTGTAGAGGTTTGGGTAGGTGGAGAAATCGAGGAAATAGTAGTGATAGCAGATTTTAATGATACGATCATTAAAATTGTAAGGGAGATAAGTATCCAAGGCAGAATGTAATCTTGAGAATTGCATAGAAAGTTGTCTTCTTTTCGGAGCAGTTAATTAACTCTTTTTATAGACTGATAGTTTGGTTGTTCAAAAATATAAAATCCGTTCTATAGCACTCTTATTCTATAATAAATATATATTAATAAACCTGTATTGTGTTAAAATATTATTATAAAAGAGTGTCATTGGACGGATTTTATAAAATGAAAATTTTATTTTGTTACAACGCTAAGATGATGGCGCATTTAAAGATGTGCGGAATAGTTACATTTGCTCCGCATTACTTGAGAAGAGTGGTAATAGGTTCTAGTTGTTTGCTCGAAGCGGTAAGTTACAAGAGAGTATTGATAGTTTTAAGGTTTAGTTTAATTTGGATAATAAATTGTATGGGATTAGTAGACAGGAGAGATGGCAATATGGCGAGAATAAGAAAAACATATTTCACTAAGTCCAAGATGGGTAAGCTACTTGGAGTAAATGAAAAACAACATGAAGTATACATGCCTAATGAGATTTTTGAGAACTTAACAGAAGCATTTACATCAGAGGAAATGCAAGGTAAAACTTCAACTCACATAGCATATGCTTATACTTATTATTATCTTGCAAACTACCAATGGAGATATGCCCGCTATTACTATTACGATGATAAAACAGGTATGGAGACCAGTATAAATGAAGGAATAATTAAGCAAATTCTTGGTTTTCCCTCAAAATCTGAACAATACACTTATCTAACTAAGAATAATACGGGTCTATTGGTAAAGCTGGGCTATATTCGCAAAGAAACAGATAAACCTTCTCGTTATTGGTATGACGATGAAGGGAAGTATAAAGAGGTTCAATTCGTATATGAAAGCGAATATCCAGAGCTTTATGGTAACAACAAAAACTGGAAAGTGGCAATGCCTGTAAAAGGGTTCTATCGGTATAAAGAATCAGAGGAAGATAACTATGAAGATGGAACATTCTATATGATTCAAAATACTCACATGATTGATATTGATGTATTCATTTATTGTATGGCTGATCTAGAGTTGGGCGTTGAAGGATTCTACCTGTACTGTTTCTTGAAATTCATGACTGATAAATATGATAATGCGTATAATTGTTCTCAAAAGAAAATGGCTCAAACAACAAGGCTATCCATTGATGAAGTAAAGAAACAACTTGAAAATCTAGAGAAGCGTAATATGATTACAAGTGATCATAAACCATTCTGTTTAGATAAACCTGCTGATAAGGAAACAAAAACAAACACCTATGGTATTAAGGAACCTAATGAATTTGCTAAGAGCATGATACAGTTTAATGTCATTCCAAAACAACGGAAAATTACAGCGAAGCAATACGAATCAGAAGTTGGCTGGGCAAATGAAAAAGAAATTAATGGGCTGATTATTAACCAAAAGACAGGTGAGATAATAAAATCTTCTCCTGTTAATGAGTACAACATAAATGATGAAGCTGAATTATCAGACCTAGATGAGGTCTTTAGCAGATAAGTTATTTTGCATGCCATGGACTATGTTCTATGGCTCTTTTTGTGTGCAAAAAATTAATTTCAGAGGTGATGGATTTGTATATTAGCATCAAGAGAAAGGTAGCATAAAATAATGAGAATGTACTCTATTTATTTCTATGTGAAAGCAAACGAATTGAAGGAAGGGTTTTAATAAGCAGAAATACGTATTAAGTGACAGAGAACAGGATCTCGTAAGGGAGTCTATAAAGAGAAGTTTGGAACCCAATTATCAATACTAGAACATGAAGTAGTGCAAATGTTGGAGAATAAAGTATCAGAAGTGTTTGACTGATCATAATCGTGGGCTGCGATAATGATTTTCTATTAGAATTTGGTTTCTATTGTCATTTCAAGTAATAATGTTTCTGTCAAGAATTTAAAATGGGCTTTCGTATCGTGATATTTATTTGTAGGGTTCGTGAATGGAAGTGTTCGCCCCGCTCCAACGAGCTGTGAGGTGTTCCAGACTGTAAAGTATACCCCCTACTGGACAGCTTTACTGTCACAATTAGGACGATTTCACCGTCAAGTAGACAGTCCTCTTATTGTTCTAGGAGTTTATTGGTGTCATCGGTGATTTCAATGTTGTTAGAAGAAAATAAAGTGTTAGACTAGACTACAGGTTAAGGGTTTAGGGCGGGTTCCTTGCGTATTTTAGCCAGCGTCTTCAACTAATAATGTTGTTAAGTTGGGTTTATTTAAGAGAACAGAGCTAGGAGGTCGAAATATAACTGACCACACATTTCAGGGTGAAGTTACGCAATAAAGAAGGTGGATTTAAACTAACTTTCGATAACTACATTAAGATAAGTAATAAAGATATTACCCCTTCCTATGAGGAATTAGAGAGCAAATTAAAGACTGCGCTAACTAATTTAGATCTCAATATAAAATTCTTTAAATCCCTGTCTTGGGGAAAATTTAATGATGAATTGTGTAAGCTAGTAGATTCATCTAACTTTGATGAAATTACCGACCTTAATCTTGTATGCGGTGTTAAAGGATTTTATATTATGGTCTTGGATGATTACTGTCAAATTTATATTGGAATAGCTAAAAATATAAGACGAAGAATAAGGGAGCATTGGAGTACACAAATTCCGCTGAACAAACTTGTAGTTAAACATCTGCAAGATAATCGACTGTCCATAGATAGCTTTAGAGAGCTAGATACTACGAGAATATTTGTACGTCCTTGTCCTGAGTGTGACTTTGATAATTATCCACTTATATCTGGAAACCTTGAGGATCAGTTAATACGTCAATTCCCTTCAGATTATTGCATGAATAAAAGTTACGGAGGGTGGTCATTGAAGGAAATATTAGAAGCTAAGGAGCGTCGCAAAAAAGCCTTGGAATCTATATCCAGTGATTATGAGTAGGAGTTCCAAGGTGCAATGAAATTAGGTATCTACAATCAACATATAAGGCATTGAAGTATATGTATTACGCTATGAGAACACAACTATTTTGGGATGGAAATAAGCGTACTGCAAGGCTTCTTATGAACTTGATCTTGATGCAGTATGGATATCCTCCAGCAATTATAAATGTGTGTGAGAGAGTGACGTATATTAAAGCATTAGAGAATGCAAGCTCTCATGGTTATAATGAGGATTTATTTCAGTTGATTATTAAGTGTGTAGATCAGTGTTTAAAAAAGTATCTTTTAATAATTGGTTTAGATGATTTAGCAAGTGACAATAACCATTTCAATATATAGGTTCTGGTCCAGTAAAGTAACAGTAGAAAAATTAATCAATATTTAAGGGGGATGAAGAAATGAGTGTATTTTCATCGACATGGGTTGATGGAAAAATAAGCGATATTGATAAGCTATTATCAGAAAATAATGATCGAGAATTTATGTTTATCTTAGATACTAATTTTGCAATAATGTCTAGATATTATGTTACTGATAGAGAACAATTTAACAAATACTATGCAAGTCAATCAGATGATTTTATAAACGTAATTAATGTAATTAGGAATAATCCTTCAAGAATTATTTATGCATTTGCATGTGAAGAAGCATCGAGATCAAAATTGACTGGTAATATTGACGTTGAAAAGTATAAATTGATGGTAGAGTGTGTAGGGAAAGTATTTGATTTAGATTTTAATAGTAATCTTATATCTAAGAACAAATTAATGGAAGGAGATGTAAGTATTAGTAAAACACCTATTTTACTAAGAAACGGATTGTTTAATAAACAGACAGTTATTTCATATACAACTTTGTTAAAGACATATTTATATAAACATTTTGATAATAGATCAAGTAAAATAAAAATAAAAGAAATGTTTCATTATATGGCAGATGAAATAAATATATTTTCTCCAACAAGCACCTCTCTTATAATTCACTATTTAGGGGATGAACCATCAATTTTGAAAGGAATTAAACCCTCATTAGGTATAGAAAAAATCTTAAATAGATTATATGCAGCTTCAATAGACATGATCATGCCTACCCAAGCGGCTCAACTTGCAGAAATATCTGGTTACCAAGAAATACCTATATTTGTCACGTTTGATAAAGGGATAAAGTTATTATTTGATTCGTTACTTATCAAGGAAGAACGTCGTCTAGAAAATGGAAGAAAGGTGCCAGAATACTCTACTATGATTTATTATAGTTCAGGCTGGAAAGATAAAGATATTATCGAACTGTGTGGATATGCTCAGCAAGTGCAAAAGACTAAACGAAGAAAAGTAATTAATCAAGAATTTGAGTTATGTAGACTGAATGAATTAGCAGGGAAATTAGAGAAAGAATTAATGATCAAGCTAAAAACACTCTTTGAATATGAGTAATTGCTATTATCAAAATGAATAGCAGAATTCAAAGAATGTAGTATTGATGCTTGATCATATGAGCTATATACAGCTCAATTATTACGATGTTTTTGTGATTCACTTGTAGCAGGTGAAACCAGTGTTTTCAACAATAATCTATAAATAGGGATTTACGAGTTATAGCAAGGTTAATCTTGCTTAAACCACCAAACTCTTCTCCCTAATAATTGGTGTAAAGTGAAAGTAATACCCCTATCGAACTCTGAAGGGGTATTTTTTATAAGAGATAACATGATGGCGATAGTACTAATGCTCATATATCAAAAAGAAAAAGAATTTAGACTTTGATATAATAGATCATATAAGTTTGACTTAGAAAAGATGAAGTATTATACCTTCATTAAACAAGCCAAATACTTTTTGCGGAAAAATAACAATGAATAAGGCTGATAAGAAGTATTAACCATTATCTTATATTAGTTTAGGGACTCACGAGCTAGAAAAGAAACTTTTAACTGGTTTAGAAATCAAGAGACAAGGAAATATTTTTGGAAGGTGTGAATGGAAATTAATATGAATGAATCAATGCAGCGGATTAATCAATTTCGAGATGAGCGCAACTGGCGGCAATTTCATAATGAAAAAGATTTGGCCATTTCCATTTCTTTAGAAGCAAATGAATTATTAGAATTATTTCAATGGAAGACACCAGAAGAAGCCAAGGAGAATCCTGAGCGACTCAAAGAAGAACTGGCAGATGTGCTGATTTACTCTTATATGATGGCAGATAATTTAGGATTTGATATTGATGAAATCATTGCTGAAAAACTGATTAAAAATGCTAAGAGATATCCAGTTCCCAAAAGCTTTGGTCAAAAAAAGAAATACAATGAATTGGATGAGGTAGAATAAGCAATGGCTAAGTACAACTGTATAACATTGAAAGTGAAAAATGGAGAATTGATAGGCTTCGATAAACTTCGTCAGCCTGAACAGAATATTCTTACAAATGGCGATGTCGTTTATATCTACAAAGGAACGAAATCGAGAAAGATTTATATTGGACAAACAAAACAATTTACTGTGAGGAATAAGCAGCACTACAATGGTCAAGAGGAAAAATTTAATACAGCAGATTTCGACCAAGTAATTATTCTTATTTCATCTTACTTCAATGGTTCAGCCTTAGATGATGTAGAAAGCCAGCTGATTACCTACTTTATTGCCGATAATCCTTATTCTAAAAAGCAGCTGGTTCAATATGATAATGATGAGATTATTAATCGGACTAATGGCAACAGCGTGAATGACTACAGAGACCGAGAAAGGATTGCTTCAGAAGTTATCCTGCCTTTTTGGGAAAAAGATCTATATCCTAATGGATGGGTAAGTACGCCGACTTTAGAGAAGCTGCGCAATGAAGCATTGGTCAAATATAGCCCAATCAAAGAATTAACAATACAGCAAATGGAGCTTCTTAAGGATATTGAATCAAATCCTGATAGAAGCTTTGTAATTAATGGCGATGCAGGGACTGGAAAAACCGTATTGCTGACTCATTTGGTTGCTAAGCTGTTGAAAGAAAAGCCTAGTCAGCGAATAGCGGTCGTTTTGCAACCTAATTGGATTAAAACGGCAAAGGATATCTTTAGAGTATATGGAATGAACAACAGCAACCTGACACTCGCTACCTCGACACAACTGATTAATGCCGATGAAAATTATGATGTTGTGGTTGTTGACGAATCTCATAAGCTTTCTAGAAAATTCTCTAAGCAAATGGCGTCATTTAACAAAGTATATAAAGGAAGATTTGCCGAGGATGAGAACCACTTGGAGGCTATAAAGAAATTAGGACGTCAAATCGTGTTAATGTATGACGTATTACAAGCGATTCGCCCTGCCAATATGACACGTGAGCAATTTAATGAAGCAACCAAAGACTTTGAAAAGAGATACTTAACAACGCAATTTAGGATCCAAGCTCCAGCGGGAAAGAACTATACATCAGAAGATTTCGTAAATGGTATAAAGTATCTCTTGTATAAAGATACTGGTCTATTAGAACAGACGAATTTAAACCCGAAATTTGACAGAGCTGTGTTCCAAGATAGTGATGCTGATGCTTATTTTGGATATTTTGAAAAAGAACCTCTAAAGAATTTGATTGACTGGGTAGAAGAAGACAGAAATTTCAATCCTGAACATATAAACCGCGTGCTAGGTGGATTAGTTGAACCTTGGAAGCAGGCTGATGGCAAAGATCCGTCAATCACTCATTGGCATGAAGGAAATATCAAACGAAGATGGAACTCCACTCAAGAAAATTGGGTTTATTCAGAGGATGTTGATGCTGAAGAACAGATTGGCTCGGTCTTTGCAGTTCAGGGAATCGATTTGAATAAAGTCGGCGTTTTAGTTGGCAATGATCTTCAAGTAGACTCAAAAGGCCGTTTATTCGGTAATCCAGACAATTTCCATAATGTAAACGGAAAATTCTCCAAAGACGATGAAAGCCCTGAAACCGCACAAGAGTTTACCTTATTTGTATTGAATATATACTATATTCTGATGACTAGGGGAATTGACGGGATTCGGCTAGGATTCTGGAAAAATGATGCGTTTAAACAGTATATGAAGGAAACATTAGAGATTAAATAAGAACCTTGGTCTCAATTTATAGGTTGTTGGCGAGTTTATGTAGCAATTTAAGAAGGGATTTACATATTACAACCACCACTTTACAATGTAATAGTAAGCATGATTGCAAGAAGTGGTCATTGCTCTAAATTAGTTATAAATAACAGTGATATATTTGCTCATAAGGTTTTGTCTGGTACGTGAACCCTGCGAAAGTAACTCGCTCTGCACTTCAAAATGCGGCTTCCGTCGCTGCTATGTTATTGACGACAGAAGCAGTAATCGTGAAGAAGCATGTTTTCCAAAATGAAATGACAATTATCTACAAAATATACGATGCTAGTTTTTTGAAATGGGTGATATATCATGGCAGTTTCTCTGGAGAAGCAAATACAAAATACTAACTATTTAGTTGAATCTTATACACAAGTAATTAACTTGCTTCTGGAACATAAAGATAATGAAGGGATTAGTCGGATTTCACAATCTGAAATTGCGAGGAAGTTGGGCGCATCTCAATCTGCAATAGCAAAAAGGTTCTCCAATTTAATAAAGTTTGGTGCAATCAAAAAAAGTGGTTATAAAAATGCATATACTGTTATATATGTAGATTTATTTAATTTCAGCCCGTTGGGGTTGTTGTTTAAGCTTATTATTCTTCTCGATAAGAACCCAGAAATAATTAATGACTATTACAAACAAGCTGAGTTATTGAATGTAAGCTATCATGATATCCAAATTGCTAGAGGCTACTTGTCATTTGTTGTTACATAGTAGGTAATCAAACTTACATGAATCTGCTATTGAGTTATCATTGATGTTTAAACTATAGAGTATGGAAAGCCTTTGATACACTCAGGAAACATTCAAGTGTATGCAGAGGTTTTTTATATTTTTTCAGCTTGAAATCGCTACTCTAACCCGCTACAATTGATACATAAAAATAGCACAATAATAGACATGTAATGACCAATAATTGAAGCAGGTTATGGGTGACGTGCGCACATACTCCTATACAGTAGGTATCCGTGCGGTAACTTCTATCGACGGCATGACAGCGGACTGGGCGCGTATTCCTTGGGATATCCTTGAGAAGATCTCCGTTCGCATCGTTAATGAAGTCGACAACGTCAACCGCATCGTGTATGACGTAACATCCAAGCCACCAGCAACGATTGAGTGGGAATAAGCAAGAGGTTGTTACCATTTTTTTGTAGCTGAAAAATTATTGGTGGATTAGGGTATTTACCAATCACAGATCATTCATATAAATTATATAATTGTTTTAAACTCCCTTTCATTTGAGTTTTTGATCAAATGAAAGGGAGTTTTTTATGCCGATTGTCTTTGAGTTTATGAATAGCTTGATGAGCAGTTGATGAAACAATCATCTTTGAGGGATGTAATGGAAGTGAGTAAGTTATATAATATTGGAAGTAAAAGAAATATTATCTTTAAGTATTAACATATCCCATGGAATACCGATATATATTAGCAGGACTATTTTACTAGTGGGGTACAGCGATGAATATTATGTATAACATGTCTGCATGGAATACAATGAATCATATGAGGATGAATCAGAATCAAAAAATGACTGCCATGGAGCGATTAGCTTCTGGATTACGTATAAATCGTGCTGCAGATGATGCGGCTGGACTATCTATTTCAGAAAAAATGCGAGGACAGATTAAAGGGTTGCAGCAAGCTACTCGCAATATTCAAGACGGCATTTCTTTGCTTCAAACGGCAGAAGGCGGCATGCAAGAGGTACATGCCATGCTGCAGCGAATGAATCAGTTAGCCGTTCAAGCCTCGACAGGCACATATGATGATCGTGACCGCAGTAAGGCGGCGCTTGAGTTCAATCAATTGAAAAATGAGATTAAGAGTATCTCAAAGGGTACGAACTTTAACCGAATTCCATTATTGGATGGGCGCTATTCTGGAGCAGAGCAAGGAACCTATTCTCAGGTGACAGGAAGCAAGGTGCTGAATGGTAATGTACAAATTGACTCTACCAATGATACCTTACAATTTCAATTGGATAGTGGACAAGTATCAATAACATTAGGCCATGGCAGTTACACTTCGTCTGATCTTGTGCAACATATAAATACACAGCTGTCCAATCAGCATGTTGAGTTGAGAGCTTCACTTATGGATGGGAAGCTCAATTTCAGTTCTACACAAATAGGAAATCACGCTATTCATCAAGTGACAGGCAGTGGAATGAGCTTAATGCTGAATACAGTAAAAGGTGAGCCAGCTAAATATATCGTCGCAGGTGAAGCACTGCTTACTCCTTCTATAAACATTGTAAAAGGTGTAAACGATACATTGACTTTTGATGTCGATGGAACATCATATACAATTACTCTTGATGAAGGAACGTATGATACCCCCCTCCATGCTAATCCGGATACGTCACCTTTGGCTATGGAGATTAATAAAAAGTTAATGGAACAAAGCATTCCTATTTCAGCAGGATATGGTGGGTTTGTGGGTAATCATCCTTCGTTACCAGGCAATGTGTTCAGTTCTTGCTTAACATTTTATGGGAAAGTCGGTAATATCGGTAACTTCGGGGGTTCGGCAAAAGATACTTTGTTAGGTAATCTCTGGACTGATCAATTGCAAGGCGGTACCCAATCTAGAATTATTGGAGCAGCCAATGTTGCGATGGGGATGCAAATAATAAGTGGCATAAATGATACCATTGAGATCGAAATCAATGGTACGATAAAGTCCTATACGCTGTCAGAAGGAAATTACAATACTGCTGATCTGATTGATGAACTGAATCATCAATTGTTATCTGACCACATAACTGCAACTCTTTCAAATGGGAATGTAGTGCTGAGTCAAAGCGATGGATACGCCATGAAGATTAGTGGAGGCAGCCTATCAAGGGATTTATTTTTTTCTTATTCGCTTGGAGAGAAGGCCGCTACATCTAATCAGGGTATTTCCATTCAAATAGGGAATGAAGCCCAAGATCAAGTTACCTTGTCCATGCCTAGTTTGAATTTACTAGTTCAGAAGCTGGATGTGATTGATCTATCTACTGCAGCAGGTGCTAATAATGCTCTTTCTTTACTTAATCATCTTGTAGATCATGTATCAATAGAGCGTGCAAAGCTTGGAGCTTATCAGAATCGACTCCAACACACCGCTAATCATGTACTGAATTACATTGAGAACCTAAGTGCAAGCGAATCTAGAATAAGAGATGCTGATATGGCAAAAGAGATCACTCAATCCATCAGAGCCAAAATAATAATGGATGCTGGACAGAGTATGCTGGCTCAAGCAAATATGATTCCTCAGCATATTTTAAGTTTACTAAAATGATGGGAGTGCCATTAAAGCATTATTGACTACATAAGGCTGTAAACCTATACCTGTTGGACTGTAAGGAGTGAGATAAAGTGCATAATACCTATCATGCGCTGCAAACAAAGGTTGGTGTTATCAGAGGCCGGGATGCCATCTATATGGATGAATATGTGTATAACTGCCAAAGTCGAGAGCTCACCGTGCGTGGGGAATTCAATTATAATCAGTTTAGCCAGCTGGAGGAAGAGGGCGAAGCATTCATTCCTTTTGTATGGACCTTTCACAATGTGCTGTATGTGGAAAGTACGGAGCTTGATTTCTACAGCCAAGAGCGCTTAATTGAGGCGTCATTTGGCTTGATTCAGCCCTCTGCAAGGCTTGAAGCGATGCGTGAAGAGGGCAATACGAAGCTTACTGAGGAGCATCGTCACTTTGTGATTGCGACCTACGATGAGGTCATCGAAGTGATTGCTTCCATGGATTATACGTTGTTAATCCCATAGGAGAAGAGCGTGGCAAGCAGCTCTTTGCCGAATGAATACTGGACTGAATTGCATGCAGTCGGGTTGACCACTTTCGCAGCTTACGGTTAACGGAATGGATGCCAAATGAAGCAAGTTGGAAGAAGGTTGGAATTTATTAGAGGTTGTCAAACGGGAGTCATTCCTTCTATAATCAATAACAATTCAATACGGATCACTGGATGAAGTTTGCGGGAGATAGACTTAGGTCTAGCCGAAGGGGATAAGCTCTCAGGCGCGTAAGGCAGATGCAGAATTTTGCAGCAGCCAACAAGCAGGACCGTAAATGGACAGGACTCTGGAGAGACTCCTCACAAGGGAGCACCGAAGGGGCAATACGCAAGGCATGGCTGTCGTCCATGAATTGCGTGCAAACTCTCAGGTAAAAGGACAGAGATCGCAGGAAGCTTTTTTGAAATGTCATAAAACGTGAATCTGTTCACGTGCTATGATTGTTTTTCTGCATCAAATGTCCCCAGAGTCAAATCAATCTTGATTTGACTCTTTTTTATTTGGTCGAAAGACACTGAATAAGAGACAAAGGGGAAATGGAACATGAAAGGATTGGAACAAGGATTACAAGCCGTAAATGCATGGGTATGGGGGCCACCGCTGCTGATCCTGCTCGTAGGTACGGGCATTCTGCTGACCGTTAGGCTTGGACTGCTGCAGGTGCTGCGACTGCCGCTCGCGCTAAGGCTGGTGTTTGGAGCGAAAAGTGAAGGTGAAGGCGATATCAGCAGCTTCGGGGCACTCGCTACGGCGCTGGCCGCCACCGTAGGAACGGGAAATATCGTCGGTGTAGCTACGGCGATTCAGTTGGGCGGCCCTGGCGCTTTGTTCTGGATGTGGCTTGCCGCGTTCTTCGGCATGGCGACCAAATATGCCGAAGGCTTGCTTGCCGTAAAGTACCGGAGAGTGGACGAGACTGGACAGATCTCAGGTGGACCGATGTACTATATTGAACGCGGGCTTGGACGCCGCTTTAAGCCGCTTGCGATATTTTTCGCCTGCAGCGGAGTGCTGGTGGCACTGTTCGGCATCGGCACCTTCCCGCAGGTTAACGCTATTGTATCCTCCACAAAGGCAAGCCTAGGCATTCCATCTGTCGTTACGGCAGTCATACTAACACTGCTTACGGCATTGGTGACCCTTGGCGGCATCAAGAGCATTGCCAAAGTGACCACGAAGGTCGTGCCGTTTATGGCGCTTCTCTATATTGGCTGTGCCATTATCGTATTGTGCACCTTTGCTGATCAAGTCCCGCATGCTGTTAGCATGGTATTCACCAGCGCCTTTACACCTACTGCGGCGCAAGGCGGCTTTCTCGGCGCAACCGTGATGCTTGCCATCCAAAGCGGTATCGCTAGGGGCGTATTCTCCAACGAGTCCGGCTTAGGAAGCGCGCCTATCGCAGCAGCGGCAGCCAAGACCAAATGGCCCGCTGAGCAGGGGCTCGTGTCGATGACAGGGACTTTTTTCGATACGATTATTATCTGCACACTGACAGGACTCACACTAATCGTGACAGGAGCATGGAGCGGTGCGGAGAGCGGGGCTGCCATGACACAGGCTGCTTTTGACTCTGCCATTCCTTATGGTTCCTTGCTGCTCACTATTTGCTTGATCCTATTTGCTTTTACCACCATTCTGGGATGGAATTATTACGGTGAGCGCTGCTTGGAGTACCTATTTGGCGTGAAGGCGATTATGCCATATCGGATGCTGTTTCTTGTCTTTATTGCGGGTGGAGCGTTCTTGAAGCTCGAAGTGATCTGGATTCTGTCGGATATCGTGAATGGCCTGATGGCATTTCCGAATCTGATCGCTTTGGTCGGATTATCGAGTGTCGTCGCTATAGAAACGAAGCGCTATTTTACACATCTTAAACAAATATAAACAGCAAAAGAGCTTAGTCGCTTGATAAGGCGCTAAGCTCTTTCATTTTATCGTCGTGTCTTATTAAAAATTGATTCCATATTGTGATGCACGCTGCACGAAAACATAATCTGATAAATTATTTCGCATGCGCGCTGCTTGCTGGCGTTCCTGCACGCTTGCGCACTTGATGAACAATGATCACCGTGATCAGCATAATAGCGGCCACAACAGCAGCGGCATAGAACAAGCCATCGAATCCGATACCAGATGCATCATGCACGGTTTTAAGGAGAAGCTCCTTCACTTCCTTGGATGGGATCTGCTCAATCATAGACATCAGGGTTGTCATATCCTCGTCTTTGGGAAGCTGTGCCATCCCTCCTTGGGATAAGTCTACTCCAGCTTCAGCAGCATTTCGCTGCAGCACCTCACCGAACTGAGCAAATCCTCTTGTCAAAAAGCTTGCGTAGATGGTAGGCGCAATCGTCATGCCCATCTGCCGAATAAGCGAAACCCCTGCCAGTGCGACCCCTTTATTGCCTTGAATATGCTCTGTCGCAATCATGTTGATTGGGGCACCAATCAATGTGCCGAAGCCTATGCCGACGAAGATGCTGGCAATAGCCATTTGCCATGTATGCTCTACCCACAGCGGGAACAAGACATAGCCGATCATCGCAATGATGCTGGCGGCGAACATGGTGAAGGTGGGCCCTTTTTTATCAATCACGATCCCGCCCATTGCAGCACCGATCCCAGCAGCCAAGGCCAGCGGCGTAAACCAGTAGCCAGACATGGAGCTCGCGACGCCCAAGTACTGCTCGACGTAGCTTGGAATGAAGATGACAGAAGCAAGAATGCCTCCAGACAAGAGGGCCAGCACAAGCGACCAGCGGTAGGTTGGCGTCTTCAGCATGCTGATCGGAAGCACAGGCTCGGTTCCTTTAGTCTCCACTCTTTTTTCAAGAAAGAAGAACAGGACATACATCGCGATCCCTACAAGCACAAACGTCAGGAAGGATGCTGATGTCAAGACATCTTTGAAGGAGGTTCCCTTCAATTGGGTCAAGCCATACATAAGCGACAGGCTTGCGCCGCTGAGTACGAGGATGCCAGCTATATCGAGTCTTGAAGTAGAGCGCACCTCTTGCTTCTCCAGCGACTTCGAACCCAGGATGAGCAGCAGAATAGCGATCGGAATATTAATCAGGAACAGCCAATGCCAAGAGCCAGTAACAGATAGAATCAAGGAGCCGATATTCGGACCCAGCACAGATGCGATGCCGTTCATTCCGCCAAGCATGCCGAGCGCACGACCCTGACGCTCTTTGGGGAAGGTATCGAGAATATAGGAGCTGGCGAGAATAAAGATCCCGCCGCCTCCAAGTGCCTGAAAGAAGCGCGCAATCAGCAAAAAGGTAAAGGTAGGGCTAAGCGCAACGAGCAGTGAACCGATGCCGAACAAAGAAATTTCAATTAAGAATAAGGCTCTGCGGCCATAACGATCAGACAGTTTGCCGACAATAGGCACGCTAATCGTAAGTCCAAGCGTATAGATGGTAATAATCCATGCTCCCCACGAAGGCGACACCTCAAACGAATGGATGAGAGTGGTCAGCGATGAGGTAATAATCCCATTGTCCAGTGCCCCCATAAATACACCGATCATGAGGGTCATCATGGTAAGACGAACTTTGCTGTTCATCATGATTCCTCCTTACTGTTTCTGCAGCCATATAGGTACAAGAAAAAGCAACATGTATAGAACAATATTAACTAGTCACAAAAGAATAGTCACGCATGACTAAATTGTTTACGCCTAAAAATATATCTCCTTTTGATCTTATAGTCAAGTGTGACTATAATGAGGGTAGGAGGTGACATCCATGATGGACGAGCGTGAGCTGCTGGTACTTGGCTTGTTAATGGTTCAGAGTCAGCACGGTTACCAGATCAACGACTTTATTGAGAAAAATATGGGCCGGGTGTCGGATATGAAAAAAGCGACGGCTTATTCTCTATTAAAGCGATTGGACAAGGCGGGGTATGTTGCGGTTACGGTTGAGCAGGAAGGCAATCGACCGCCGCGTCAGGTGTATGCCATTACAGCCGAAGGGGAAGCTCATTTTCTAGCACTGCTTAGAAAGAGCCTGGGAGCGATGGAGAACTTGACACCGCAGGGGGATATCAGCATCATGTTCATGGATCATCTGCCTGTGGACGAAGTCATTTCTCAACTGGAGAAGCGGCTTAGCAAGGTAAAGGATTATATTGAAACGTTGCGGACCGTGCCGCCTCATTGTCATAATGTCGGTATTGATCTATCGATCAAGCATCGGATTACGCTCTTGGAATGCGACGAACGTTGGCTGAACGAGACGATTGCCGCGCTCCAGGACGGCACCATTCGCTTTGATGGCCAATAGATATTGGGGGAAGCTTGCTTGGCAGCTCCCTTTTTTGATCTTGCGAGGAATAAGGACGCTTTGAGGTTCTTGAAGAACAGAAGTGTCTTTTGGCATGGGCTTGAACTTTAGAACTTGAAATCGGCATTGTTCTTCATCAGAAGTATTGTATTCCGACATCGTTTCGTATATAGTTAAACTAACTTTTAGTAATAAGCTTTCTGTACTCTACTTGATATGAGGTGAAATGAAGTGCCACGGATTCGCAAGGGCCATGTGCTAAGATATGACGATGGGCAATTTTTTATAGAAGCAGCGCCATTTGTCACAGCTAATCTTGATGAAGCGGAATTATACTTTAAGTACTTCGATCTGATGGAGGCGCAGACAAGAGCGCTACAAGCGACTGGCAAGTCCGTGCAGATTACAGCAGTGCGCTTTACGATCACAGATATCGAAGTAGGGCAGTAGCCAAGAGCATCATTTCAAGACGACGATATAACAATAACAATAAGAATAAGGATCTTCGGGGCAAGGTGAAATTCCTGACCGGCGGTGACGCATTCTAATTATGCGAAGCCCGCGACTCTCTGCTGCATGATGCTGCAGGGACTGACTTGGTGCAATTCCAAGGCCGACGGTATAGTCCGGATGGTAGAAGATCATCATTTAGGCATATTGATCAGACACTTGATCAATAGGTTTATTTGAGATGCCCCGTCCAGCGTATATTCGCTTGTGGCGGGGCTTTTTGCCGTATGGTCCTGTATTCGCAAGAAGGGGTTAAGAATCATGAGTAATCACACAGAAGCTTCAATGTCAAAAAGCAGATCAAGCCATTCGGGATTCTGGCTTGTTGTTATCGGAGCAGCGCTTTGGGGGGTAGACCCGCTGTTTCGGGTGCTCCTGCTGGATACGTTCACGAGCAGCCAGATTGTGCTGCTGGAGCATATTATCATCATGGCGATCGCCTTGCCGGTGCTGTGGCGCAATCGACATGAGCTTCAGGGGCTGAAGCTCCGCCATATTGGCGCGCTGCTCTTTATCTCCTGGGGCGGCTCAGCGCTTGCGACGATCCTTTTTACTCAAGGGCTTGCTGGCGGGAACTTGAATGCCGTATTGCTGCTGCAGAAGCTGCAGCCGATCTTTGCAATCATCTTAGCTAGAATTATTTTGCGCGAGCAATTGCCAAAGCACTTTGGCTTTTGGTTTGTGCTTGCCTTGTTTGGCACTTATTTGCTCACATTCGGCTGGTCGCTGCCGTTTGCGGAGGTGAATGAATTCATTCAGATCAGCAGTCTGCTCTCCATTGGCGCCGCAGTTCTGTGGGGCGGCTCTACCGTAATGGGCAGCTATATGCTGAAGACGATGAAATATGAGACCGTGACTTCCCTGCGATTCGTGCTGGCCTTGCCTCTTCTGCTTGGACTTACGATCTGGGAAGGGGATGCATGGAGCTTGCCTGCTTCAACAGGACAAAGTGCCCTTGTTATCTTGAATCTGGTGCTTCAAGCGCTGCTGCCGGGCCTTCTAAGCCTGCTGTTCTATTACAAAGGGCTGAGTACAACGAAAGCCTCCTATGCGACGCTTGCTGAGCTTAGCTTCCCGATGGTCGGCGTTATCGTGAACTGGGTGGCGTTCCAACAGATTGCGACTCTGACACAGATTATGGGCTTTGTATTCATCTGGTTTACACTGTTTATGATCTCCCGTCAGAAGGAAGATGTGCTGGCGGCCTAACTCCATATGCCTTACATGCAAGATGGCCTTCGCTTCGTTTGGGGAAGGCTGTCTTTTTTTATCTCAACACCACTCCTGCTTGGATTAATATGATGCGAGAAGGTCGAGCACTCGACGTCAATTGAATGAGAAGAAGAGACAGAACAAATTGGACCAATGCATCAAGATGCCAATATAGGTCTAAAGAAAGAGAGATAATTCACAGGTTTGGTGTGATGTAGATCATAATGACTAGGTTATACACGCATTATTCGCTAATAACGAACATTCAAATTAAAGAAAGCGTGTATTATTCGTAATTAGGGTTGACAAAATTCGACCTGATCCATACAATAAAGAAGCACAACAAAAACGATTTGCTTTTCGTATAATCCCGAGAATCGGCTTGGGAGTCTCTACGAGGTCACCGTAATGACCTGGCTACGAGAAGATCATTGGACTTGATTGTTGAAGTGACAAGCCTTCTATTTGTGAGGAAGCTGTTATTTTGATGAGCGAAGCCTTGATCTGGTGAGTAGCCCGGAATGAATCCAGGGCTATTTTTTTGTTGTCAGAACTCATAAAAATGATTCTCATGAGGAGGATGTTGTATTCATGAATCGCTTCTTCAAAATCAAGGAGCACGGGTCAACGATCAGAACGGAAATTATGGCTGGTATCACCACGTTCATGACGATGGCTTACATCTTGGCAGTCAACCCAGATACACTAACAGCCTTCGGCAAGACAGGAATGGAATGGTATCCTGTATTCTTGGCTACTGCAATCGCTGCAGGGGTATTCACCATTGCAATGGGCATCTTCGTTAACTTCCCAGTTGCAGTTGCACCAGGGATGGGGCTTAACGCTTACTTTGCAACTGTCGTGATCTCGACAGCCGCAACAGGTAACCCGGTGACATGGCAGATGGCATTAACCGCCGTATTTATTTCCGGACTTATTTTCCTCTTACTTACGATTACGAATATACGACAAATGTTGATTGATGCAATCCCAGACGGATTGAAGCATGCAATCACGGTCGGTATTGGTTTGTTTATAGCGATTGTAGGCCTGAAGAACAGCGGCCTGTTGTCTGTATCGGTAGAGACATTGAACGATGTCAAAGCAGGCACATTTACATCCTTGCTCGGATTCGAATCCGTCTTCGGCATGGGCAGCTTCACAGAACCAGGTGTTCTTCTTACGATCATAGGCTTGGCTCTGATCTCGGTGCTAATGGTGCTTCGCGTTAAGGGAGCGATCCTGTTCGGTATCCTGGGCACAACTTTGATCGGGATTCCAATGAAAGTTGTGGACTTCGGGACCATCGGTGCGGTATCAGAAAAGGCGCCATGGATTCCTGATTTTACGCAATTGAACTTCTTTGAGTTCGACTTTGCAGGTATTATGGGTGTTGGTATTGTATCCATTATCCTAACCTTCACCTTCGTGGAATTGTTCGATACTTTCGGCACATTGGTAGGTACAGCAACTCGCGCTGGCTACATGAAGAACCCTGTAGAGGGCAAGAAGCGCATAGGTAAAGCGATGCTGGTTGACTCTGTAGCCGTAAGCGGCGGTGCAATGCTTGGTACTTCCACGGTAACAGCATTTGTTGAAAGTACAGCAGGTGTTGCTGAAGGCGGACGCACAGGTCTTACGGCCGTTACAACAGGGGTATGCTTCCTGCTTGCACTGTTCTTGGCTCCAGTGGTTGCCTTGATTCCAAGCGCAGCGACTTCCGCAGCATTGATTATCGTAGGTGTGCTGATGATGCAATCTGTTAGCGAGATTGACTTCAAGGATCTGGTCATCGGAATTCCAGCATTTATGACAGTTACGTTCATGCCGTTCACATACAGCATTGCAAATGGTATTTCCTTCGGTATTCTGGCATATGTATTGCTTGCCTTCATCTCCAACACGTTTACGAAGTCGGAGCAGAAGTACAAGATTCACTGGCTGATGTGGATTCTGTTCGTGCTCGTGCTTGCACGTTATGTGATGATGGGTGGCGGACATTAATTCAAGTTGTTCGACTGAACGATCTTTTTTACCTTAGTCAATAAACAAATGACCTAAGAGAAGAACACTTTGCATAAAAGTGACGTTCTCTTGGGTCTTTTTTGTTTCCTCTACACATTAAGCCTTCAAGGACTGCACGGTTTCATTTTCAATCAGCTTCGGCAGCAGGCAAATTTCCTTTACAGGAAGCTCTTCATTCCCGACTTGGGCAAATAACACCTCGAAGGCCGTATTGCCTAGCTCCGTAATATTCTGCTCGATTGAGGTAAGCTTAATATCACTTAAGAACGGAGCGATCGTATTGTCATAGCTGACAATCGAATAATCCTCAGGAATGGAGTAGCCTCCTTCATAGAGCTTGCGGAACACCCCCAGCGTCATCATATCATTGCATACAAAAAAAGCAGAAATATCGGTTGCTAACAGCTGCTCTGCCGCATGGTATCCGCTATGGATGCGATAATCCCCTTCGACGATGTATTCATCTCGAATCTCACACCCATATTCCTGCATCGCTTTCATATAGCCATCTAGTCGGTAATCGCGGCTTTGACTGGACAGCTTGTTGGCAATGCAGCCAATTCGCTGATGGCCGTGCTCGATCAGATGCCTCACAGCAAGATAAGCGCCTGTTTCATGATTGAAAAATACCTTGTTGCAATCAAATTCAGGATACACCCTGTCCACCATAACGTACGGAATGCTAAGCTTGGACAACCGCTCCATCATGGGTTTCACATATTGATAGGATTCCGTGCTTACAATCAGGAATAATCCATCCACATCTCTAGCGAGCAGTAGATCGATCATCTCCAGATCCTCCGCATACTTATCATCCGTATTCGTAATGATGAGCGCGTATCCATGCTGGCGGCAGTTGGCTTCAAGGCGCTTGGCAAATGAAGAGAAGAAGATATTTTCAATATCCGGCAAAATAAGGCCGAACGTATTAGTTTTTTTCGTAACGAGGCTTCTTGCAATCTGATTGGCGGTATAGTTGTACTTTTTCGCGATGCTGCGAATAAGCTCTTTCTTTTCCTCGGATACACGACAAGGCTTATTATTCAATACACGTGATACGGCGCTCAACGACAGATTCGCCTCACGTGCAATGTCTTTAATCGTTACTTTCATCGCAGTCGGACAACTTCACTTCGCTTGCCTATGCCTAAGAGCAGGCTTGGCTGTTCGGAAGAGAAATTGATATTCCATTGCCTCCCTTCAAATCCATGATAGTGTGCTCTTGTACCGCTGGAATAGGTAAAAAAAGCAAGCGGCAACAGTTCTATTATAAACTGTCGCCGCTTGCCGCGTGAAGGGATTACAAGAATAGCATCATCGAGAGCACGAACATAAACACAACACCTGCGATCATCGGCACGGACGTACGGCGTACGATCTCCAATGGGCTCTTTTTCACAGAGCCGGCTACGATCAGCACAACCGCCGATACCGGAGACACTGCGCGCAGAAGGTTGCCGGCAAGTCCCATCGGAATGGAGACCGCGATCGCCGAGATGCCTGCTGCAGTGGAGAGTGCGACCATCAGTGGCACCATCGCGTAGAATAGCGCAGTACCGGAGCCGCTCAGCAATACGATGAGCGCCGTCAGCAAGACGAGAATCAGCGGCAGTACAAAGCCTAAGCCAGAGCCTTGGATATTCATCATGGCTTCTTGAAGGGCTTCGATCAGACCGATGGATTTCAATCCGGTAACAAAGATCGTGGCTGCAACGAGCAGGGCAACAATCGGCATAGCGCCGCCCATTCCTTTGAAGAAGCTCTCCGTTTGCTGCAGGGCATCCTTACCGTTCTTGCGCTTAATGGCATCACAGATGATGGCAAGTGCAAAGGAGAATAGGGTTGCAACTTCAACATTGACGTTGATGTCCACGCCTGCGAATGTTTTTAAGCAGTATGTTACGATCAACAGCACGATCGGGAAGATTGGAAGCAGGGCATAAACGGTTTTGTACAGTACGCCGCCTTCAATTTCCTTCACATCTTGCAGTTCCACATTGTCCACATCATTCGAATTGTTGCGCTTGTCCATAAACTTCTGCCAGAAGTAGTGAACGATCGCCATAAGAATGATCGTCGGGATCGAGATTACCGCATGATAGCGGAATACATATTCCGTAACGGTCATACCGAGGTACTCTGGGTACTTCGCAAGCTCTTGGGCGATGGCGACATTATCGCCGCCAAGCGGAGTCGGCATGACGGTTGCGGTCGTCGCAATGACGGCTGCCGCAGTCAGGGTGCTCATTCCAGCCTTGCGCATTACCGGGTACAGCGTAGCGAGCAAAATAATAGCTAGATTCGATGCGCTTGGAATAACGAGAGACAGCGCATTTCCGAGCAGGAACACAATCGGTACGAGAATGTACGCAGATTTGATGCGGGATACGGGCTTTGTAATCACGCTTACGGTAACATCATTGGCTCCAATGGATGTCATATAGGCAGAGTAACCGCCTAAGATCAAAATGATAAAGCCGGCTGAGGTAAGCGTTTGCTGAAATTGCTGCGCGATGGCGAACAATGGGTCCAGCCAGACCGCTCCTGTGCCCACAAAGTCTTTGACCGCAATGCCGTTGCCTGCTGCGATACCGACAAACATGAGCACAATCCCCATGAGAAACATCGTAATCTTAATATCCATCTGCTTGATCAACATGTAGATAACGATGGAGACAGCGATAATAGCAGAGCCATACATAATAATTGGATTCATATGATAACCCCTATCTATTGGTTAGTGTATTTAGATTGTTATTGGGTTTTGCTGCTTAGGCTTCGGAATCCTGATTAATCACATTTCTTCAAGCTGTCCATAAACCATTCTTTAAACATCACGGTATCGATATCCAAGCACACCTTCGCATTGTTCGGTTTCTTTAGATAGCCTTTCAAGTCAACGACGGTGCAGCCAGCAGTAAGACTGCCGTTCAGCTCGACATCCACATGCGTCTCAACAATCTCGAACATTTCAGGCTTCAGCAGATAAGCGATTGCACAGCTGTCGTACATTTTCAACCCCGTCTTCATGCTGCCGCCGCGATAATGCTGGAACAGCGAGTGGATCATGCTGCCGGTCTTATTCATATCCTTCAGTGCCGCGCAGTCCTCAGGGTAGACGAGTGCTTTCCAGCCCACATCAAGACCTGCCATTGCAATAGGGACACCGCTTGCAAACACGATTTTTGCTGCTTCAGGATCGGTTGCAATATTGAACTCGGACATTACGCCTTTATTGCCGCGGGATGCCGAACCGCCCATCAGAACGATTTCATCAATGTTTTCTTTGACCTCAGGGTACATCTTCAGGAGCAAAGCAATATTGGTAAGCGGTCCGATCGGAACCAGAGTAATAGGTACGGAACTATTCATAATGGTGCGGCGCATCGCATTGACTGCATGCTCGGATAATACAAGTTCCTGGGTCGGCTCTTCAAACTCATAGCCGTCCATCCCGCTTTGTCCATGGACATTGCTCGCATCCTCGAATGCAACGAGCAATGGCTCGTTAGAGCCGATCGCTACCGGAATGTCCTTATTAAAGAACTTGAGCAGCTTAAGCGCGTTGTTCGTTACTTTGTCCACGCTTACGTTGCCGGCAATGGTCGTGATGAGCTTGACTTCAAGTTCTTCGCTGAACAGGGCGATAGCTAATGCAACCGCATCATCAATTCCTGGATCTGTGTCAATAATAATTGGTCTTTTAAGCATGGCTGAATTCCTCCCCAAAATAGTGTTCGATTTCACTTAGCGTAGGAATGGATTGCTGTGCTCCACGCTTCGTAATGGTTAATGCTGCTGCCTTTGTTGCAAATTCCATGCTGCGTGCAAGATCTTGATGCTTCAACATTGCATATGCCAATGCCCCGATGTAGGCATCGCCTGCAGCTGTAGTATCTATGACTTGCTCCATCTTGTAGCTTGGGATATGAATGAGCTTATCTTGCTCTAGTGTTACGCTGCCTTCAGAGCCCAACGTAATGATGATGGAGTCAACACCTTTGCTATGAAAATAGGCGATAGCCTCTTCGCAGTCTTCTACATGCTGCGGATGAATATTCGTGAGAAATGCGCATTCTGTCTGATTGACAATCAATAGATCGATATCCTGATAGGCTTGATCCGCAATATGCTGAGCAGGAGCTGCGTTAAGCACGGTGTACAATCCCTGCTTCTTCGCAGTATGCAGGGCGGAGATCGTAGACTCGTAATCGCACTCGAACTGAGTCAGGAACATATCGCCTGGTTGTCCGACCTTGCCTAAGGCCTGCTCCACATCCTCAGCAGTTAAGGCGTGGTTCGCGCCATGGCTCAAGATGATGCGATTGTCTCCGTCAATACAAGTAATCATCGCCACTCCAGTCGGCGTATGCTCTGCAATATGAATGTTGGAGCAATCAACACCAGCAGCTGCGAGCTGCTCGCTCAGCTTGTCTCCAAACACATCCTTGCCCACACTGGCTATCATGCAGGTGGCTGCTCCCATCTTCGCAGCAGCAACGGCTTGATTGCCGCCCTTGCCTCCAGGATTCGTCATGAAGTTCCGCCCGGCAATGGTTTCTCCTTGCTGCGGAAGCATGTCTGCTTCAATAGTTATATCCATGTTCAAGCTTCCAAACACAATCAACTTGCTCACGTTATCTCTCCTCCTTGCTCTTCGTCACTTCACGAACTTCACCATTCCATATCCATGCTGTTCATTAGGGCGACGAATAAACCCAAACTTCTCGTAAAAGCACTCTGTATTCGGCGTGCACATCAGCCCTATATAAGCAGAAGGGCAGGCTTTCTTGTATATATAGTCCAAAATCGAGTGCATAAGCATCGTTCCGACGGATCTGTGTTGATAAGCAGGATCGACAACGACATCTTTGATAAAAAACACGATGCGATCATCACCAACGACTCTCGCAATGCCAACGGGACGCTCCTCTTCATACACGACGACAGAATATAAGGTGTTTTTCAGGGCTGCCTTCACATCCTCAAGCGGGTACGGCTGAAACAGATCAGAACAGGTTTGACGCAAATCGCAATAGATTTGGGGTGTCAGCGCATTCGGTGCCACTTGTAATTCGGAAGTAAAATTCATGGTCATTTCACTTCTTCCAATAATGGATTTTGATGTTGATAAAACGTTTTACCATGTTTCTGATTTTATGTTAACACCGTCCTGAAAGCGTTGTCAATATGTTGGTCTCATATTTTTTTTGCGCGCAATCGAATGAGAGGAATGAAGTAAGCGTGGGTTATGGATTTGGATGTTCCATGGTTCTTTTTTCTTGTGAAAAAGTATTGACATGGGACTGCATTTTTTACTAGTATGAACGTAATTCAATCATTACTGTTCGCCTGTGAGCATCTGTTAGATCGGAGTCATATGCATTAGCAATCCGACATTTGAATACGAAGCGTTCTCTAGGGTTCCGCAGCGATATGCTTGACGCAGCTGGTCTGGTCCGAGAGAGAACCGCAGCTTGCGCTGTGACACGGAGGGATAAAAGCCTGGGAGATCATTCATCAACGATGAATATCTTCTGGGCTTTTTTGCTCTATCTGTGTATGTTTGTTCGAATGAACAGAATTGCCGAATGGGAACACTTAGGAACAAGAGAAGGAGGCGCAATATCGAATGAATGCACAATGGCTAAAAGTATTTATCGCAGCATTTTTTGAAGTTTTTTGGGTGATTGGACTTAAGCATGCGAGCACCCCTTTGGAATGGGCGGGAACGATAATAAGCATCGTTGTCAGCTTTTATATGATGATTCATGCAGGGAGGACGCTCCCGGTGGGGACGGTGTACGCTGTATTCGTGGGACTTGGAACGGCGGGCACGGTATTCTCCGAGATCGTATTTTTTGGAGAGCCCTTTAAGCTTGCGAAGCTGGTCCTGATTGTGATTTTGCTTATCGGTGTGATTGGCCTGAAGATGGTCACGAAGACCCATTCTTTGGATGAAAAAGGAGGTGCGTCGGCATGAGCTGGGTCTTTCTTGTCTTAGCAGGAGTATGTGAGATGATGGGTGTGTTAATGATCAACAAATGGCATCATGACAAAAGTCTATTGTCCCTTTTATACTTGTTCGCAGGCTTTGGCGCCAGCTTTGTATTGCTGGCGTTGGCTATGGAATCGCTGCCGATGGGGACAGCTTATGCCATCTGGACCGGAATAGGGGCTTCTGGCGGCGCCATTCTAGGCATGATCTTCTATCAGGAGCCGAAGAATGCAGCAAGGCTGTTTTTTATTGCCTTAGTGCTTGGCTCAGCGGTAGGGTTGAAGCTGATTTCCTAATTTGCAGACTATAAGACAACACGCTGCAAGACGTCTGTTTGGCACAGGCGTCTTTTTTGTTTTGTGGGAATGCAACCCAAATCATGACTCGCTGCATCTATACTTATAGAGATGCGGGGTGACATAAACCATGGAAGAGGAATGGGTAGCGCGGCTGCTTCAACAGGATAAGGAGGCGCTAGCCTTAATCGTGGAGCAGTATGGGGATGATGTGCTGCGAACGGCACGATGGCTGACAGGAGATTACCATGCGGCAGAAGATATTGTGCAAGAGGTTTTTCTAAAGGTTTACCGTTCAATTGGCCAATTGCGGGAACCTTCGAAGCTTCGCCCATGGATCATGAAGATAACGGTGCATATGTGCAAGGCACAGATGAGAAAAGCCTCATGGTCGCAGCTTCTGCTTAATCCTAAGGGCTGGGCTTTGTTGTTTGTTCGCTCCGATCACATGGTCGCTATAGATGAAGACATCAGTCTGCGCCTAACATTGGAGGAGATTCTGAAGGAGCTTCCTTATCACTATCGAGAGGTTATTGTCCTGCACTATTATTATGATCTATCCATTGATCAGATGCGGGAGTGGACAGGAGTATCTGCTGGAACGCTCAAGAGCCGCTTATCGCGTGCCAGAATGAGACTGAGTCAGTTGTGGAAGGAGGAAGAAGATAATGAGACCGCGTTCGAATCCACAAAAGGCATGGGATGAACAGCTTCGCGAGCTTATGCAGCATGAAAGCGAGCAAATGAAGCTGGATGCGCGAATCAAGGAGCAAATCGTTGAGCAAGCCAAGCCGTCGCTATGGGAACGGAGAATAAAGATACGCATCTCTGTCATTATGGCCATCAGCTGTATATATGTTCTGGCTATTGTGCTCCCCCTTTGGATGCCGCAACAGGAAGCTCAGCTTCGTGCAGGCCATGATGAGCGCATCCTTTCATATGAGCAAGGGGTTCTTTATGTAATTGATGGCAGCTACATCGTTCGGCAGGACTTGTTCTGGAGGGAAGCAGATGAGACACGTTGAGATAAAAGTTAAATATGTAGTGCTAGGTGTTGTGGCAGCCCTCCTTCTTGCTGCTTTCGTTTTTGGGACGTATTCATTGCAAAAGGATGGCGGAAAAAAGGCAGGCTTTGCTGCTCTGGCAGAAATGCTGGCTGAACATTACACCATTACGCCCGGACGGTGGTTTGCCAGCACTATCTCGGCAGGCAGCGCGGATGATATTGAAGTATCCATTGGTTCCAATATGGCATCTACCAGTTTCTCGGAATCAGAGCATAGCCTTACGCTGGAAGAGGCTGTTGATCGGTTGGAGCGATTGAGAGAGCGCCATCCGAACTTCGAGCCGCAGAGTGTGCGGCTTCGGCTAGCCTTGTATGAGATGAAGCTTAACCATCATAGACGGGCGAAGGAGCTGTATGAGGAGGAGATCGCAAGCGGAGGCAAACTCTTTGGAGAACATGAGCTTGCCTATGCACTGCTGCAGACCATGCACCCAGAGGAGGGAAAGACCCCTGTCGTAGAGGGAAGCGTCACCGCAGCAGGCAAACCGCTCGCTTATGCTTATGTCTCCTTGCTGCCAGAGCAGCGTAATAGCACCTCGATGCCGGCCCGCAACTTTTACGACACGGTACTTGCGGATGAGCGAGGTACATTTCGCTTCTACGATGTGACTCCAGGAAGCTATCAGATTGTTTATGGAACGACATTCAATCAAATTAAAGGAAATACGCTCTCCCATGAGGGGAACGATCATATTAAAGTCATACAAGGCCAGACAGCGACGATTCATAGTGTATTCCGGCCGAATCTATCTATTATGCCGCTGGCTCAACCTTCCTATCGCGCGGGTGATAACATCGTCTTTCAATGGTCGCAGGACCCAGCAGCCGCTTACTACAAGCTCACCTTAATCGAGCTTAAGGAGCTGGAGGAAGGAAAATGGGAGCAGCTCAGTCATGTGCAGCTGAAGGAACGGCATACCGAAACCTCCGCCTCCTACACGGTGAATGAGCTGCGGCAGTATGCGGTGCCGGGTGGAGCAACCAGTTACGGTGAAGAGCAGTATCGCATCCATTCACCTTATGTGCTCGGCTTAGCCTTCCCCGGCAGTCAGTGGCTGTGGCAGGTGGATGCTTATAATGAAGAAGATGTGCAGATCAGCAGTTCGCGAGATTATTTTGTTATCGAAGGAGAGATTGATCTGCTGCGCATACACAACGAAGAGATATCCGAAGGAGACGAACTGTTTCTAAAAGGCGCGTATCAAGAAGCGGTGCTCGCTTATGAACGGGAAGGAAGCGATCAAGCGAGGCGCAAGGCCGCGACCATCTACATGCTTGGACTAGATTGGCGAGGGAAGGCGGATTATCGCAAAGCGGTTGATCTGTTGGAGCAAATAAAGGATATCAAGGAGCGGGATCTGGTCGATCTTGAGTTCAGCTATCGGCGATTGGGAAATGAGAAGAAGGCCGATGAGCTATTAAAGACCCTTGAACAAATGAAGAATAATGAAGAATGAGGTCAAAGGGATGAGAGGAAAGCAGGAGCGGCACAGCGAAAAGTGCAGCAGATGAAAAGCAAGGGTGAGGCAGTGTCTCCTGCAAGGCATTGAGAAAAGGAAATAAGAAGGCGAAAGAGACTCTTGCCCCACAGTGTGAGGATGATCATGAAGCGTTGGTGAAAAAACACGGGATGCTCATTAGACTAGAGTCTCTTTGCGCTTTATCGGTTATCGAGCTTCATACGGTTGAGTTAATCGCGAAGCGCAGTTGAAGCCATTTCTTATGACTAGCTATGCTCAAGCCATTACCCCCAGCACAATACCTCCGTATAGGAATGCTGCAAGGATGACAGGAGCGGGATGAATCTTTTTAATATGCAGCGCCCAGAAGGACAGTGCTCCAATAATGAGAGGATGAAGCCAGCCAATCTCTTGTACCGACTGGCTCGCAAGCTGCCAAGTCAAGACGATCATAAGAATGGCGATGACAGGCTGCACGAGCAGGGTCATACCCTTCACAGCACGGGACTGCTGGTATTTTTTTAGAAGCTTCATTAACCAGATCAGGGCTAGCGCTGTAGGCACAATCGTCCCGATTAATGCGGCAGCCATGCCGGTGAGGCCTCCTATATGATAGCCAACATAGGCCGCTACCTTCGTTGCAATCGGCCCCGGAAGCGTATTGCCAAGGGCCAGCATATTCGCGAATTCAAGATCTGTCAGCCAGTGGTAATGCGTTACGATCTCTTGGTACATGAGCGGAATGGAAGCAGGGCCGCCGCCGTAGCCTAATATATTTGCCATAAAGAAACCGATGATAAGGTTCAGCCAATCCATATGAGGTCATACTCCTTTCTCAGCTCAAGGTTCTTGCTGTTCATTGATGTCCGGCTTCCTGTTACGCTTGCGCAGCGCATCCGACCATTTGTAATGCACGCTTCCATATAGAAGAAACACAACGATAAGAATGGCGGGGTGGATCGATAACACCTGCATGAAGACAAGGCATAGAACGAGCGTGAGAATCGCGAACACGCGGCCAAGACCTGAAAATACTCTCTTTGTAAAATCGTAGGCGATCAAGCCGATCATAACGGCAATAACCGGAGCCACACCCTGAATCATTCCCTGGATAATAACGGAGTGACTTAATATATGAACAATAGACATTAATGTGATCATCGCGACAGCTGAAGGAAGGATATGAGCGATAATTGCTGCCGTTGCACCCAAGTATCCGCACAACCGATAACCAAGGTAACCAGCCATCTTCGTGGCAATAGGTCCGGGCAGAGCTTTGGCAAGGGCTAGAACATCCCCGAACTCTTCCTCGTCCATCCACTTGTAGCGCTGAACCGCCTCGTGCTGAATCAACGGGATGACGGAGGGCCCGCCGCCGTACCCTAAGACACCTGTGCGCAGCATAGCCATCGTGATTTGCAGGTATAGACTCCCTTTTGAAGCCGATTTAGGCTGCAGCTGCATCATTAGAGTCTCATCCCCATCCGACTCTTGTAGCGGGTGATGAGTACTTGGCATTCCACGCTTGTGATTCCCTCTAATGGATACAGCTTCTCCTTCATAAAGCGTTCCATCTCCTGATGATTAGCGTATAAGCCGTGCATGTGCAGCTTGCTTGGGCCTGTCATATGGTAAAGGCTTGTTACGGAAGGGTCATCCGCTAACGAAGCTGCAATATTTTCGAGATGCTTCGGTTCTACTTCCACATTGAAAAAGGCGGATACTTGCACACCAAGCTTCTCTGGATTGATGACAGCTGTGAATCGCTCGATAATGCCTTCTTCTATCAACGCTTGTATGCGGGCTTGGACTGCGACACGAGACAGCCCGATTTCTTTGGCAAGATCGGTGTAGGAGCTGCGTCCATTGGCGATTAAAGCATTTAGTATCTTGCGATCCGTCTCATCTGTAATCGACGAAGAGTAGTTAACGATATTGGATGAATTCATTTTATGTACTCCCTTCTTACTGTGCATAATGTATGTATATTTTTATTTATGATTGCATCATGTACTAATGTAACGTTATTTTGATTTCGATTCAACTGTATTATAGTGATTTTTGAATTCGTTTTGTTTGTATAACTGTGGTAGCCGGTGAGAGGAGGGCTGGGTAATTGGAGCGAAAGAGGTCATGAGCGGTGAAAATAGGGGGTTGTTGAAAGGATCGGTAGTGATTTATGCCGGAGAAGAAAATGGGGGTAAGTCCGTCAACCAATGGGGATAGTAACAAAATACGAAAAAACGAAGCTAATACTTCATTAGGAGAAAATAATAATGAACCCTTATTTGGAAATCGTGATCCGGTCTATTGGGGCCTTTGCGCTTATGATGATGATTACTCGGACCTTGGGCAAGGCCACGATAGCTCAGATGACCTATCATGATTTTGTTGCAGCGATAACGTTAGGTGGAATTACCGCGAACTTCGCATTTAATTTAAAAGTGAATGTATGGCATCTCCTTGTTGCGCTTGTTACATTCAGCGGCGTAGCTTTTATCCTGCTCGTGTTCGTATTGAAAAGCAGAACCTTTCGAAGGTGGATCTCAGGTCAGCCAGCAGTATTGGTCCAAGATGGGAAGATTCTTGAGCATAATATGAAGAAACTGCGGATGACACTTGATTCCTTGAATCAAGAACTAAGAGAGAAGAACATTTTTAATATAGAAGAAGTAGAGTATGCGGTGCTTGAGTTGAATGGCAAAGTGTCGGCGCTCTTGAAAAAGGAATATCTCCCCGTTACGCGCAAGGACTTGGGGTTAAAGGGACATAAGCAAGAGTTTCCGACTGAGCTCATCATGGATGGGAATGTGGTTGAGGATAACCTTAAGTATGGAGATGTGAGTCTGGCGTGGCTGATGTCGCAATTGGAGAAAAGAAGGCTGTCTATAGAAGAAGTGAGTTATGCGGTAAAAGGGACAAATGGCCAGTTCTACTGTGACCTATATCAGGATGGCGTGAGTGATCCCATTGATGAGGTTTAGCAGCTGAAGAATGGGCGTAAGCGCGGTGGAATCTTAAAGCTCACGCCCGATAACTAGATTCAGTACTTGAATACGGTAGTGACGTGTTGATAAATGAATCAACGTAGACCCCAAGAGAGTCTGAAAAGAGCTAGTAGAGCAAAAAGCTGTTTATAGGATTTTCTTATTCAAATTGGTTTGACATGAATGTCGATTCATGTTATATTTGGTTTCCTTCTGCTGAAGGGGATTACAAATATCGTCATGGATTGCTTCAAAAACTTTTTTTAAAAAAGTGCTTGACCATGAATGGACGATATGATATATTAATTAAGTCGCCGCTGAACGGCGGTGAACAAAAGAAAGTAACTAACTTTGTTCTTTGAAAACTGAACAACGAGTGAAACATTATTGAGAATTAATTTCTCGTCAGCAATACCAATGAGCAAGTCAAACACTTTAATGGAGAG
>NZ_FXAZ01000005.1 GCF_900177815.1 Paenibacillus aquistagni
GCTGTCATAGTGGGTAAGCGGCGCTTCCATTCCTTCATGCTTGATGTATGTTTCAAAATAAGCAAAGGTGGTCTCGTTCCATTTATTGTTCTCATTAATCAGCGTCCCATCAGGCAAATGAGTTGGCGGAAGCTCTCCACTCTTGATCTTCCTTAGCTTCTCCTCCAGCAGTTGATACTGCAAGGCATCCAGAGGATCAACCTGCCCCTTGGCTATTACTTCGACAATATATGCAAGCAGCTCTGCTTGCTCCGGCATCGGCGAGCCGTCGTCCTTCAGCGGATTGTAGCGGCAGGCTTCCAGCGAATCCAGCAGGTTCGTTCCCGCTAGCTTGGCTTGCTCATTGTAGTAGGTATCATCCACTCCTAGTGCTCGCAGCTTCTCCCTTGCTTCATTCGCTCGCACATGCGCTTCGTCCATATAACCCGAGCGCCCGAAATAGTGGTATACACTGTACTCCTGCTGGGCTTCCTTGATCGCGGTCAAAGACGTCGCAATCGTAGAGAGCTTTAAGCGAGCCGCTTCCTTCTCTTCTGGTGTACCTTCCGATAAGGCACGAAGCCATTCCGCGACCATAGGGTCAGCATGCACAACAGCCACCTGCTTGGACAGCAGCATATCCATCAGCTTCCTGACAAAGGAGGTCTGATCCATAATGCGATACAATTGCTTCATCGCTGGCAGCATCTGAACGCTCATAGGCGCTAAAGCCCCACTGCCAGCGTGTACCCCTTGAGAAATAAAGCGATTTAACTCTGTGGGCAAGCGAGAAGATTCTGAGGATTGAAGCTTCCGCTCTGCTTCGCGCTCCAGCTGCCTGTACTCGCCAGCCGCCTGATACAGCAGCCGGGATTGCTCTTCTAATCTCCCTACCAGTTCCCTAGCCTCACGCTGAATCTCTTGCGCTAATCGTTCGACTTGATTGGCTGCGATCCGCACCCCGCTATCCTCAGAATATGAGGATCGTGCAGAACCAGCGGTACGATTCGCCACATTGACCATCTGTACATAGCTCGATTCCAGCTCTCTTCTCCAGCGCTTGAAATGCTGCGAGAGTTCTTCGATTTTATTTGGATCTGCTTGAACGTTCACGGGACACCTCCGACTATGATACAACAATCATTTCCATCATCGGAAAAATGACTCAGCTGCCTCACATCGAAGTTATTCTCTCCACTTAATAGAAATGCATAGCTTATGATCGTATTTATAACGAACTTCACAGAAAGAACAGATGATATTATTTTCCATAATATCACATATTATTACAATATCCCGCATTAAATATGTCAAATTCCAATCCTTATGTATTTCCCCGCAGGAACATATGGAACTTGTAATAAATCCCTATATCCATTCTGTAAATACCATATTAACCCATATCCCCCTATACTTTAAATATACCTGCTGGTCAGGTACAGCCTATATAAAGGGGGCATCAGGATTGGCAAAGACGCATAGAGGAAAAGGATTATGGAAGTCGCCTTCCAAGGGACGGGGAACTTGTCCGCTCTGTCTATCAACACGAATTAAGCTCTTATATACCGTCAGCGATAAAGAGAACCATCAGATCAAGGTATGCAAAAAATGCAAGGATGCGCCAGCGGAGCGTGTAGAAAAGGCAACAGACACGAAGCAGCTTGCCTTCCGAGGCAAGCATCGCAGGCAGCTCCATGCAAGACATGCGGATTCCATTTAGAAGATCTCAGAAGTTATCGATAATTATCTGGTTATGACGAAGCAACAAAAGGGAAGGCACTGCTACAGCGCCTTCCCTTTTGTATTACTAGTCATTCATCGCTCGAATTCCTTATCATGCATGACATTAGGATACTTCGTCTCATTCATGATATTGGATTCCTCATCATGCCGTTCATCAACAGAAAGCGTGAAGCAGATAACAAACGAATCATTCCACAAATTTACCGCCTTCCGCTCAACCTTCCTGTTCACCTGCCCTGCATCAGCTACTTCACAAGCCACTCCAAGCTGTGAACCCATTCCATGCCGCCAGCATTAGGCTGAGGGGCGCCTGGAGTGCTTCTTCCGTTCTTGACATAGCTTGACAACAGCTTGGTCAGCTCTTGTACAATCTCAGGATACACTTCGCATACATTATGCTGCTCGCCAATATCATGGCTCAGGTCATACAGTTGAACAGCTGGCAAGCCTTCGGGTGCCTCTCCCGGCATCGGATAGCTCCAGCCGCCAGAGTCTGGGCACAGCTCAAGCTTCCACTTGCCCTTGCGTATCGAGAATGAACCATTGATCGAGTGATGAACGATCGCCTCACGCAAAGGCTGTTTGAGCTCTTGATCAAGCCATACCGGCAGGTTGCTTACGCTGTCCTCTCCCGCATCATCCGGGAGCGAGAGCTTGAGCACATCGGCTGTGGTGGACATTAGATCCACTAAGCAGACAGGCTCGTCACATACTTGGCCCCCTCGTATCTGCTCTGGCCACTGCATAATAAGCGGAATCCGATGTCCGCCTTCAAATATGTCGGCCTTATAGCCGCGGAAGACATAGCTAGGATGATGGCCAAGCTCAGCGAGCCCTTTTATACCAACTCCCGGTGAGCAGCCATTGTCACTTGTAAAGACCACGATCGTATTGTCCGCAAGTCCACATTCCTCAAGCTTGTGAACCACTTGCCCCACTACATCATCCACCATTAGTACGAAGTCGCCATAGGCATTGGTCTGAGACTTCCCTTGGAAGGCTTCTGTAGGAAGCACCGGAGTATGCGGTGCTGGCAGCGGGAAGTAGATAAAGAACGGATCATCCTTTGCTTGGTCGATCCAATCCAATACCTTCTCCGTGCAGCGAGGCAGGACCTCCTCATGAATGAAGTCCTCTCCCGTTGGTCCCTCTCTCCACCATCCAAGCTCCGTTTCGCTCTTGGTGATGCGATTTGGCATTGCCGTTACCCGGTCATTTTCAATATAAACGTACGGCGGCATGTCTAATGAAGCACTAATGCCGTAATAGTAATCAAAGCCATAAGCTGTCGGGCCATTCGTAATCGGTTTCGTGTAGTCCACATCCGTAATATCGTCACTGTTCAGGCTCCACTCCATGCCGAGATGCCATTTTCCAATGCAAGCTGTTCGGTATCCCGCTTCCTGAAGCATCGATGCGACGGTCATGCGTCCCTGTTCAATAAGGGGACGGCTGTAGCCGCCAAGCACCCCATCCTTCAATTCCGAGCGCCAATTATATCTTCCCGTCAGGATGCTATAGCGAGATGGCGTACAGACGGCAGAGCTGGAGTGCGCATCTGTAAACGCGATGCCGCGCGATGCGAGCCGATCCAGATGAACGGTGTTCAGCTTGGAGTTCTCATTCAGGCAGGACACGTCTCCATATCCCATGTCGTCTGCTAAGATGTAAATGATATTAGGCTTTCTTTTGCTGCTGGAATGCTGTGTATGCTGTGTATGCATTGCTGTCTTATCCCCTCTCCACTGCATAAGTTTTCTTGCGCTTCGTTTTTTGAATCTATTCCCCTACGTATAGCATCTATTGCCCATCATAAGGCGTATCCTGCACCTCAGTCTGCAGTTCCTGCAATTGCTTCGTCAGGAGCGCTGCCACCTGCTCATAATCCGGATCATGATACACATTAAGAAGCTCATGCGGGTCCTTCTTCAGATCGAACAGCTCCCATTCAGGCGGAATCGGCTCGTAGCTCTGCGAAGAGGTATCCAACGGATCAGCATAATAATAAATGAGCTTGAACTGCTTCGTTCGTATTCCGTAGTGAGCATGCACCCGATGCTCATCGATATGCATCCAATAGCGATAGTACATGGCTTGCCGCCAATCCGGAAGCTGCTCACCTCTTGCCAGACAGCGCATGCTTCTTCCCTGCATCTCCTGGGGCACTTCGATCCCGGCATAATCAAGGAATGTAGGCCCAAAGTCAATATTCAAGATCATCTCTTTATTGATGCTGCCAGGGGAAATCTCCCGCGGATAACGCATGACAAATGGCATCTTAAGCGACTCCTCATACATGAATCGCTTATCGTACCATCCATGATCGCCTAAGAAGAAGCCTTGATCTGAGGTATAGATCACAATCGTATCTTCTGTCAGCTGCTGTTCATCAAGATAATCCAGCAATCGGCCGACATTGTCATCAATCGAGGCTACACAGCGCAAGTAATCCTTGATATAGCGCTGATAGTTCCAGCTCTTGCGCTCTTTGTCCGTTAATCCCTCCGGCGGGTCCATCTTCAGGTCCGTCCTCGTCAGATCCCGATCCACTCGCATCAGCGCATCCGAAGCTGCCCGGGCCCGATTTGAATAATCGTCATGGAAGGTCGCTGGCTCAGGGATATCCATATCTTCATATAAATGCATATGCTTTTCATCAGGAATCCATGGACGATGAGGCGCTTTATGATGGCACATCAGAAGGAACGGCTTGTCCTTATCGCGTGCTCCCAGCCAATCGATGGTCAGGTCCGTAATAACATCCGTAACATAACCCGCATGGCGTTTATTCTCCCCCATTTCGATGAGGATCGGATCATGGTAGTCACCTTGTCCGGGCAGAATGTTCCAATAATCAAATCCAGTCGGATCACTTTCACCGCCATGTCCGAGATGCCATTTGCCAACGATAGCGGTCTGATAGCCAGCCTGCTGCAGCAGCTTCGGAAAAGTTGTCTGACGTCCATCAAAGCGGTCAGACAAGGTTCGCACACCGTTCAGGTGATTGTATGTACCTGTCAAGATAGAGGCTCGGCTGGGCGCACAGATTGAATTCGTGCAATAGCAGTGATCGAATCGCGTCCCTTCCTTCGCTATTCGATCAATATTAGGCGTTTCATTGATGACGCTTTCATAACAGCTCATCGCATGAGCCGCATGGTCATCACTCATAATAAATACAATGTTAGGCGCTTTGCGCTTCGATTGATCCATGTGATGGGACCTCCCATGAGGTATTTTCTTATGATTTCAATGCAACTAGCGATTAGTAATTAATAGATTAACAAGACACAATCATGACCTGAAGCTGCTCACCACGTTCCACGAACATTATTCACCCCCATCCTGTTCTCTACCTTATGATTACTTTTATTATATCAGCAGACCTCTGCACTGTGTCGGTATATTAGATATCGATAACATTTTTTTGATTCGAGATTGTCTTTGCTGTCTTACAGCATTTTCGTGCAGCATGTCGAACCACTGCGTCATTTCTTTAGCGGCTAAAAATCAAGCCAATCTCGCACTTAGCACGGATTATTCAGCATTGCGGTAATAGATAAGATTGTCGGTCCACTCGCCAAATTCATAGATAAATCCCTTTCGTATGCATTCAAACGTCATGCCTACTCGTTCAGCCAAATGAATCGAAGCCATGTTATCAACATTGATATGCGCTTCAATTCGGTGATAGTTCAGATCACGAAAGGCAATCGTCAGCGCGCTTTGCACCGCCTCTCTGCCATATCCTGCTCCCCAATGCTGATTATGAATCGTGTATCCGATTCTTCCCCATGCAAAATCATCTCTAGCAAGGGTCGAGAAGTCCACCATGCCTAGATGCGCGCCATCCTCATGTCGAAAAATATCAAACACATAGGCCTTGTCTTCGGCTGCCAATTCCTGATGCTTATGAACCACTTGCACAAACCATGCTTCATGGCAGTCGCTTAGATCAATAGGGCCTTCATCATGCCGATGCCGGGAAGGAAGCCGTTGGCTATAGGCACGAAGCCATTGAGCATAGTCATCCTCTCTTAATGGTCTAACTTCTAATCTCTTAGTTGTCTCTATATACTTAAATACGCTCAAGCTTACACCTCGCTTTTCAGGTTATGTGGTTATTCCTGATTATGCTTCATTGGAATCGTAAACCAGAAGGAATGCACGCCAGCCTCAGATGCTACTCCTACTTTACCATGATGCTGCTCAATAATCTCCTTGACCAAGGATAAACCAAGACCAGAACCCCCGGTATCTCTGCTTCGTGATGAATCCAAGCGGTAGAATCGTTCAAACAGCCTTGCTCTTTCCTTCTCCGGGATGGGATTTCCTTCGTTCGTCACCGTAACCTTATAACCATTCTCCATGATTTGGCCTTCTACCTTTGTCCATCCCCCTCGATCATATTGGAGCGCATTCGAGAGCAGATTATGAATGACCTGCTTAAGACCATCCTCGTTGCCCTCAACTTCTGCCGCCTCGACGCTTCGATCCAGTACCATGCTCTGGCGTTTGAGTTCCAAAGAGAAGTGATCGATGCAATCGTCGATCAGCTTATTCATGTTTATCGTTTGCGAGCTTATATCCTTCGGTCCCTTCTTTGCCTGCCATACATTCAATTGATGCAGCTGCTCTACAAGCCGGGTTATTCGAAGAGACTCCTCGTGAAGCGATTGGAAGAGCTCCGTGCTGCCCTCGATCATATTTGTGCTCAGCGCCTCTAGATAGCCATTAATATTCGTTAGCGGTGTCCTTAGCTCATGCGAGATGTCAGACACCATTTTTTCTCTCAAGGCTTCAACCTCTTTAAGCTTCTGACTAAGTTGATTGAAGTCTGCGGTCAGCTGGCCAATCTCATCCTGATATTGAATCGGCAGCGGTTCAGGCGATTGCCCTTTTGCCATTTGCCGTGTGCACTCTCCGAGCTTATTCAATGGACGAAGCAGACGCCGTACAAAAAAGTAATGAACAATCCCCGCCAGCAGCACGGCCCATATGCTTGCTTTTACCAGAAATCCCTGCATCGTCTGGGCAAACAGCGCGCTTTCCTCCTGACTGACTGCAGGATAATGAGCAAAGAGCAAACAGGCGTAATCCTTTACCGATACACCTGCTAAGCTGATCGCGATCGCAATCACGATGCCATTTATAATAATAAGCTTCCATAGGATGCTGATCTTTACAGAGTCCCTATTAAAACGCCACAAATCGATACCCCATTCCTCTTATCGTCTCGATAAGCTCACGATCTCCATCATAACTTAGCTTCTCCCGCAGCTTTCCGATATGAACATCGATGGTTCGGTCAATAACAACCTTTTCCTGATGCGGATAAAGTTCAGCGATCATTTGCTCCCGAGTAAGGATTTGGTTTGGATGCCGCATTAAAAAATGAAGCAGCCGAAATTCATGCTGCGTAAGCGGAATGATCTCGCCGTTATAGTGCACCTCACCTCGCTGCGTCTTCAAAGTAAGCCCGCGATAAGTGATTTTGCTGCACCGCTGCCCTGTTCTTCGCAGAATGGTCTCTACTCTGGCAACAAGCTCAGCAGGACTGAACGGCTTCGTCACATAATCATCCGCTCCTAACCTCAGGCCCCCAACTCTGTGCTGCTCCTCCACCTTCGCCGTCAGCATCATGATAGGCACATCTTCTTTCAAGTCTGTCCGGATGCGTGTGCATACCTCTTCACCGCTCAGCTTAGGCAGCATCAAATCCAAAATGACCAGACAAGGATGATGAAGCTTGAATGCTTCCAGCGCTTCCTCCCCATCACTGGCTTGAAACACCGCATATCCTTCCTTCTCCAAGTACAAGCTGATCAGATTCCGTATCTTAGCATCGTCCTCGACAACCAAGATCGCCGATTCCTTTGTCGACATAAGCTCACCTCACATTTATTGCAGCTGCAAAACTTCCTTCTTCATCATCTCTTTATTCATCGGTCCAATAATTTTCTGCTCGATGATCCCTTCAGAATTGATCAGATAGGTCGTTGGCAAAGACCTTACCTGATACCTATTTGCCACTTCATTATGCTCGTCCAGCAGTACGGGGAAGCTGATTCCGTATTGTTCCAAAAACATCGGGACTTGCTCCACACTTTTCTCGGACTGCGTCATATTTACAGCGAGCACCGCAACACCTTTATCCTTATAATCGTCATAGAAGGTTTGCATATCCGGCATTTCCGCTCGACATGGCGGGCACCAGGTAGCCCACATATTCAATAATACCTTTTGCCCCTTATAATCTGAAAGCTTCACAGTCGTTCCATCCAGCATGTCTAATTCAAAGTCAGGTGCGAGATTGCCTTGCTGAATGCCAATGGTCATTCCATTATCGCCGCTATTCGTCACTGCAGCTTGCTTATCCTTAATGGAATCATACCATCCATAGCCTACAAGGCCCAACAGCACCACAATAACAATAAGGTTTCTTTTCATCCTTTAGTTCATCCTCTCTCAGTATAAAAATGGCGTAAACGAAGCGAGCCAAGCGCTGATCTTGGTCATTTGTCCCGTAAACAGCAGGACGCCCATCACAATCATGATCCACCCGTTCACTAATGATAGGGCAGGCAGTATCTTATTGATCTTTTTGACCACCCCCAAGGAATAAGTAATGAGCAGGGATAGCAGCAAAAAAGGAATGCCTAAGCCTAACGAGTAAAAGGACAACAGCAGCAAGCCGCTGTACATCGTGTCTGATGATCCTGCCAAGAGTAAAATAGAAGACAACGCAAGACCCACACATGGCGTCCAGCCTGTACCGAAAGCCATGCCCAGCACGAAGGAATTCCAGCTCCTGCTGCGCTCATTTGACTTCACTTCCCAATGCTTCTCACGCATAAATATATTCAGATTGAGTATCCTGGCCATCTGAAGCCCAAAGATGATGATAAGAATGCCGCTAATCTTCTCCAGCACACCGCGGTACTCCGAAAACAACTGACCTATAAAGCTGGCAGAGGCCCCCAGCGCAATAAAAATAACACTAAAGCCAAGCACAAAGCTGATCGATCGAGACATGAGCATGCTCTTCGATACTTGAATCTTGTTGTTCTGGGCATAAGAACCCGTTAGATTGGCCACATAAGCGGGCAGCAGCGGAAAGATGCAAGGGGAGAAAAAGGAGAGCAGCCCCGCCATCAACGCAAATAAGATCGTAATATCGTTCATTTTTTATCCTCCATCTGTCATCTGCTTCGAGTCTATATTCGAATTGTTAAGATTCATTAAAGCGATGCTTCCTCTTCATATTTGGAAGGAAAACGCACACAACCGCAATCATGAGGAAGATCCATTGTTCCATAGAAAGTCCGAATAGAATCGTCTTGTGATAAGGGTTGAAAAAGTGGTAGAAGACCTGACCCATACAAAACCACAGCCAAGCATGCACCGTATCCTCTGGATGTCCAACACCTGATGGCTTCCTCCACACCCACATAAGCAGCATAAAGGACAAGCTCAGCTGAACCATATATGGATTCCACCACTCCAGACGGTCGATGATCGGAAAGAGAGACGCTGCGCTCAAATAGACGAGCAAGCCCACGATGACAACATCTGCATATATCCAAAATGAAATCCTTCTTCGTCTTGACTGTCGATAGAGGAAATACACACTAAAGAGAATGGCAAGCCACATCCCGCGTTCTCCACCTGTAAAGTACACAATTGCGATGGGGTTATCTGCAATCGTCGATGGATGAAATAAAATAAAACTAAACTTCCAGATCATAAATCCATAAAAGGCCGCACTCGACAAATCATCAATAACGACATGACGAATGCCCCCCTGTCCCTCCAGACGCTTCTTGATGGCAAGATAAGCGAATAGCCCAGCTATTGCGACGGCAATCCAGCCAAGCTTGATCATGAAAGGCCCTATATACATTGCTTCCTGCACGCGTTCCACCATTCCCTCCCAAGTTGTTTGCTTACAATATAGGAGTGGATTGTTAAGATTCGATAAACACCATCAAGTGCTGCATGCTAAACGAACATCAAAGACCGACTTTTTACTGAAAATAAGAATGACGACAAATCACATATCTTAACAAGCTCACAGAAATTACAAATTAATATTCGTATTCTGTTATAGACTTATCATTTTTACAGGATTATAATAACGAATACATCTTGAAAAACGAACTTTAAGGCGGTAATTATGGAAAATAATATGCATTTATTTCAAGGCACTGCATTTTCTAGCAAATCACCTAAAGAAACACAGATACTAAAAGACCATCTGTTCCTGGTTAACGACAACGGAATGATCGAACAGATTGTCGCACCTCAGGATACGAACTATCAGACCTTGCTTGATGCTTATCAAGGCAAGAACAATTTCCATCCCTTGGCAGGAGGCCAATATTTCGTGCCTGGCTTTATCGATTTGCATGTTCACGCACCTCAATGGGCTCAATCGGGGACTGCATTAGACATTCCTCTATACGATTGGTTGAATACATACACCTTCCCGCTGGAGTCCAAATTCTCTGATCTTCGCTTTGCGGAAAAAGTATACGGTGATGTTGTCAGCACCTTGATCGCCAACGGCACGACGACTGCCCTTTACTTTGCCACAGTGCATAAAGAAGCAAGCTTGTTGTTGGCTGAGATCTGTGCGAAGAAAGGCCAGCGCGGTCTAGTTGGCAAAGTGGTTATGGATGATCCCGAGCAGAATCCGGCGTATTATCGTGATCTGGATACGAGAACAGCTCTACTAGATACAGAGGAATTTATTGTTGCGGTACAAGCATTAGCGCAATCGACAAAACAAGGGGTCTACCCGGTTGTGACACCTAGATTCATTCCAAGCTGCACAGATGAAGCACTCAAAGGGCTCGGAGAGCTCGCGGCCAAGTATGATACCTATGTACAGTCCCACTGCAGTGAAAGCGACTGGGCACATGGCTATGTTCGAGATCGGTTCCAAAAGAACGATGCCTTTGCGCTGCATGATTTTGGCTTGCTGCGTGATAAGTCTGTCATGGCGCATTGCAATTTCTTAGATGACCATGATGCTGATTTGTTTGCAGAGACAGGAACGGCTGTTGCGCATTGTCCGGTATCGAATGCTTATTTTGCGAACAGTGTGATCCCTATCGCTCATTTCCATAACAAAGGGGTTGAGATTGGTTTGGGGTCGGATATTTCCGGCGGCTTTTCACCTAGCCTCTTCGATAACATCAGACAAGCCGTCATTTCTTCTAGAATGCTAGAAGATGGGGTCAACCCGTCTCTTCCTGCCCATGAGCGCGGCGTACCTGATTCACGCATTACGATTGATGAAGCCTTCTATCTGGCCACAGCTGGCGGAGGCGAGAGCTTAAGCTTGCCAATCGGCCGGATCCAAGCGAATTATGCATGGGATGTACAAGTCATTGATACGAATGTGCCTTCCTCTAAATTGCCGATCTATGATGCGAATGAAGATTTACACGACATTTTCCAAAAAATCATGTATCTATCTAGACCTGAAAATATCCGTGAAGTCTGGATACAGGGCGAGAAGGTTCATTCGCGTTAAGCCTATAAAACGAGCAAATTTGAGGTGTACATCAAAGTGAAAACACAAGCAGACAAACAAGATCACGCTCCACAATTAACAATCTCACCGGATCAAAGACTATCATTCGGCAAGTCCGCTATCCTTGGGCTGCAGCATGTCATCGCTATGGATGTCTATGTCGTACCGTTCCTGATCGCGATGCTAATTGGTTTATCTTCCGGCCAATCCAGCGCATTGATTCAATCCACTTTCATTGCAGCCGGCATTGGAACGATCGTGCAAACGTACTTCTGCATGAAGCTGCCGATCGCACAAGGGCCTTCCTACGTTCCGCTTGGTGCCATCGTCAGTATTTATGCGGCTAGCGGCGGCGGGCAGTTAGGCTGGGACTCCGTCTTGGGAGCAAGCTTGATAGGTTCGATTCTCGTCATTATTCTGGGTTACACAGGTGTCTTCAATAAAATCGTCAAATCTTTCATCCCGCAAATTGTAGGGGGAACGATCATCTTTATCGTGGGCTTATCGCTGCTGCCTGTTGCGATAAGAGACAATATTTATGGCGCAACGGATGCGACAATCAATCAGAATGTGCTGCTAGCCCTTATTGCAGGCGCCGCCCTTCTTTTATTCGTTATTCTAGGTTCTGTGTTTCGTAAAAAAGGAACGGTATTCCGCACAACGTCTGTCATGGTCGCGTTGGTTGTCGGATGTATTGCGGCAGATGCAATGGGCGTATTGGACTTCTCAGCCGTTCGAGACGCTAAGTGGTTCAGCATGCCGCAGATTCCATTTGCCGACTTTGGCTTCTCGTTCAATTTCTCAGCAATTATCACGATGGTGATCATATACTTCGTGCTGCTTGCTGAAACGACGGGCACGTGGTTTGCCGTCAGCAACGTTATCGATAAGCCTTTAACGGATAAAAACCTAAATCAAGGGGTAATCGGTGAAGGGATCAGCTGTCTCATCGCAGCTTTGGTCGGTTCTACTCCTGTAACAGGCTATTCCACCAATGCCGGTATTATTTCCATCACGGGTATTGCAAGCCGCCGTGTCTTTCTTGCGGTAGGAGGATGGTTCGTCCTCTTCGGCTGCTCAGGCAAATTAGCTGCTTTAATTTCTTCCATTCCGACGTCTGTCATCGGTGGGGTATTTGCCATTGTGTGCAGCATTATCGCCATAAACGGGGTGCAAGTGATCAAAAACGAAAGAATCGGCGAGAAAGAAATGTACATCATCGCCATACCGATGATCATTACACTTGCGCTCGTGCTGATTCCAAAAGATTACTTGTATTCGCTGCCTACGTTTGTGCAATATCTCTTAGGCTCGCCGATCCTTGCAGCTTCTCTGGCTGCAATCTTATTGAATAAGATATTGCCTGGTGAGAAGGCTAGCTAACATTCGATAGATGTGTCATCGATTAGCTGCACATTCAAATATGTCGTCTAATTGAAAGAACTCCTTATACGTCTGCGGATTGCAGATATAAGGAGTTCTTTTTCTATATCTCATAGACGTTATGCGAATGCTGCTCCCCTACTAGGATTGAACAGAACAGCTCGCATAAGCGGTTCGGCTTCCCTTGCGGTTGATAAAGCCAACCTGTCCATTCAGATAGGGATGGTCATTATCGATATAGTCCAACATCTGCTTGCCATCAACCCGTACTTCAAAATGATTGCCTCTCGCGTTCACTGATAGAGTAAGTTCACGATGATGCTGGAGCACATAAGGGACCTTCGCGAGCTCAGTCCAGCCTTGCCTTTTCTTTTTCAACAGCAGAAGATGATTGTCTTCAATCAGAGCAGCATAGCTTCTTAGCGCTCCTTGCACACGGAATAAAAGGCCATGTGAAGAGCCCGTGAGCGGCGTCAGCGTCGACTCAAACGTATAATCGTTAAAGTAGTGTCCTCCCGTATAGGCTTCAATGTCTCCGGTCGCCCCGCTGCCTGTCAGCCTTCCGTCTTCTAACGTCCAAAGTCCTCTAAGATAGGTCAGCTGACGCACCTCTCGATGGAGCGGATTCCACACTTCCATTGCTGACGCTTGAAAGGATTGATGAATCTCTGCTTGTCCCGAAAACGTTACCTCATCGATATAAGCAACAAGCGACTTCGGCGAAATGTATATTTCCGCCAGCGGAATCCATTCAATTCCAACTTCCCCAATGACCGCATTTGGTATAGGGGGAACTGTCCACCTTAAACAGATCCACTCCTCTAATGGAAGCTCTACTTTATCTCCATACAGGAACGTGCCATCTGTAAGGTTGCGCACATACAAGCGTGCCGCCAGATGCTCCTCTTCTCCTCGTGGAACATAGACATGCATCGATAGGGTCTGTCCAGGAAAAAAGCATGGCGTAAAGCTTGGATCGTAACGACTGTCATTAAAGTCCTCTGGCGTATAATACGTTTGTAAAAAAGTGCGATAGCTCCCGCCGCCATACAGTGAGCTGAAGCATACTTGAAGAGAGCGCTTACCATAATAAGCGGCAGCATCGGTGTTCACGCACGATGTCATGAGCATGGCCCCGTCCGGCCCCGCATTGCGAAAGGCATGGGTTGAGCCCGGAAGCTCGAAATCATAATGCGCATGCAAGCCCTGATTGTGAGCAATCTCTTTGCCTATAAAATAGCGCTTCGAAATCGCAACCGTCTCCTTAGCCACATTCGCGAGATCCTGAATATTGCGTGAACCAATGAGACTTGATAAGCATACAAAGTCATTAATTGGTTTGCGCCAAGCTTCATCAATGCCAGTCAGCCCGACCAGCACACCTAGAATCGCGCCGACGTTACCTACATTGCAGTCCGTATCCCAGCCGCACATGTTCGCAATGTTGATGGACCGGCTGAAGTCTCCTTCTCCATACAAGAGTCCAAGCACGACCACTGCCGCATTCGGAATGATATGGCATACGCCTGGATAGCGGTCGTAGCCATAATGCGCTTGTACGTAGCGGAAGCAAGCGCGCCAATCCTCTGGCTGCTCATTATGAAAGCGAACCATATCCGCAACAACACGAGCATATTCACTATCCTGTGGGATCGTCGACAGCCCTCTAACAATAACCTCATGAATGGAATTCGCATGGAAGGCCGCCGCACAGCAGGCTGCCACAAAGCGCCCACCGTAGATGCCATTTTGATCATGAGATACAGATGCCATCTTGCCCGCCAAGTCCGCTGCTTCCTGCTCATCGCAAGGTGCAAGCAAACCCCACACATCACTAAAGATCTGACCGCCGATCTGCTCAGCGACCGTTCTCGAATTCTGTTCCATCGATCCCGATCGCGGTGCTTCAATCCCTGCCTTCAAGTTGTCATAGGCTGTATGCTCCGTTGATTTGCCATAGCCGCCCCACCAGAAGAAGCCGTGGCCATCCCCAATATAATTGAGCCACGTATCTCCCATTTGTTTGGCGGACACCTTTTCTCCAAGCGGCAAGTCTCTAAGCGCCTGCATAAAGAAGATGGGACCGTTAATATCATCATCTGCAGCAAAGTTCTTGAAGTCGTACAAATAGCCGGTTATCTCGCCAAATGCCCGCTCGATCCGTTCATAGCTCCAGTTCTCAATATTCGCCCCGTGGCGAACGCCGATCATCTTGCCTAGCCAGCCTGCATAGACTCGCTCAGCGTAATCCGAGTGGTAGGTGACCATGTCCTGCCTCCTGTCGTATTCATAAGGTACATGATGCCAAATTCTGCGTATTGTTGTCTTTCACGCCCTTATTATACTTGAGCCAGGTTTACATCCGCTTCTCATTATCCGCTTCCCAATTCTCAAAAACGTTCCCAAGGCAATATTTTTCTCGATACGCTTTTGGCGACATCCCCGTCACCTTTTGAAAGGCGCGATAGAAGCTCGCCATGCTTTGAAAGCCGCAATCAAAGCAAAGCTTGCTAATCGAGTCAAAGGAGCTCACCAGCCTTTTGGTCACCGCACGTATTCGAAGCGCTTGAATATAATCTTTCAGACTCTGCCCCATGCACGCTCGAAAAAAACGGGACGTGCGTCCCGCTGACCAACCGACAAGCTTCGCTGCATCGGCAAGCTGGATATCATTCCTATAATGCTCATGGATAAAATGAAGAATCATCTGAAGCTCGCGATACGATTCATTCAATCTTCTCCATTGATCCGAGGAAATCTGATTCATATAATTGCGAAGAAAGAGTACATGAATCTCAATCAGCACAGAACGCGCGCGCAACAAAAAACCGATCTCCTGATTCCTCATTTCCTCCAGCATAATCTGCATTCGAGGCAGAATCATTTTGGCAAGTTCGGTATCGGCTGCGATATGATTTTGGAACTGCTCGGACTGATAGCTGTACGACAGCAGCAGCTTCTCATCCTCTACAAGCAGAACACCCGGATCAAAATTAACAAAAATAAAGGTGCAGGGATTATCAGGATCAGCCTGAGCAATGTGCAGCTCGGTTTGATTGACAAGAAAGACGTCCCCTGAGCGTACGGGATAGCGCTTCTGCTCGAAATAAAACACGCCTGAACCAGAAAGGCATACTCCAATTTCCAAGCTCTGATGCGTATGGAAAGGCTCAAGCAGCGTGCTTGGCGTCCACTGAAAGGCATTCATCGGAATGTCATGTGGATATTCAATATGAAGCTTCATGGGTCAGCACTCACTCCCCCGTCATTACAATGATGAACTGCAATTCTATCCTTTTAGCTACAATTATAAGCATTATCTGCCCTGAACCACACCGATAATTTCTTAATTGTAATCTGCCACTATACCTTTATGGTTGTGAACGAATGCGACCCTTCACCTCATGAGTCCATTGTGTGTATTCCGCATAAAAAAGCAAGCTTGCATACTTTTATGCAGGCTTGCTTATGATTCGATTATGCAATTATACAATAACGACTTCAGGCTCTGGCACGAACCCAAATGCTTTGTCAATCGACTCCTGTACGACTTGAATCAGATGAACCACGTCAGAGGCCTTGGCGCCGCCGCGATTCTGAATCATATTGCCATGATTCGGCGAGATCATGGCACGGCCGTACTCGGTGCCGCGAAGATTCAGCTGATCCGCAAGCTTGCCGATTGGCACCCCATAATCATAATTATTTTTGAAGACAGAGCCGCAGGATGGATAGTCAAAATGCTTCTTGCCAACACGATCCGTGATGACATCCTCCATGGCTGTAATCTTGCGGCCTTGCGAGCGAAGCTGCTCCAGATGGCCGATATAATAGGAAGAAAATGCGCCAAGGCTGGAATGATGATACAACTGGGATTTGAATTGATCGAGTATCGTATTCAGCAGCTGAGGATCATTAACCGTTCCCTCAAGCTTAAGGTCCGCCCCCGTTACAAACCAACGATGCTTCTGGAAGATCGTCGTTTTGTAGCCGAACTCGCAGTCTTCTGCTTGAATCGCTTGCACGCCGCGGCTGATATGATCGAGATCCAAATAATACACCGTGTCGAGCACATCGCTCATCTGACGGCTGAAGTACTTCGCATTCATGAAGATGCCGCCGCCAAATGTGCCTGGAAGCAGGAATGTAAAATCAAAGTCATGAAAGCCATTCATCGCACCGATCAAAGCGAGCGAGGACATTGGCATTCCAGCCGAGACATACAGCTTGTTGTCATGGAACTTCGCCTCCATATGATCTCGCATGGAGATGAAGAGTGTATCTGGGTCCGGCTGATCAGGGAACAAGATGTTGGAGCCTGAGCCGAAGATAAAGGAATTCATCCCCTTCTTCTCTACCTGATCAAGCAGCAGGATCAGGTCCTCTGTCGTATTAGGCTCCGCTAAGTAGCGGGCCTCTCCCCCAATCTCATAGGTCGAGTATTGGGATAGTGCTGTTTGCTTTTTAAGCATATGTTCAAATCGTTGATGTGAGATCATGATTGGTTTCTCCTCGCATGTACTATAAGCAACTTCATCTACCTTCAGTGCCTCTGTATCATTATACGCACAACTAGGCACAGGAGTCACTTTTGCAAAAGCTCATGAACAGAGCTCGCTATCTTATTTATTTTACAGGATATTGCCTGCTATGGCGACATAATCCTGAGAGTGGATGAAACTGCTAATCCTATCTCAATTCAAAGCCTGTTATGATGCAAAAAAAGGTCCTGATGCTTTGTGCACCAGCACAGCATCACGACCTCTCAGATTGAATCATGCTCTTCTTAGATTTGTATTTATTATCTATTCACGATACCTCACAATTTATGAAGCAAATTCTCGCATCGTATCTAGCGGACGGTTCAGACTTGGCCTTACGCAATCTTCTTCTTCCAGACACCAAGCGTGAATGCGGATACAACCGAACCGATAAGAATGGCTAGCAGATACATCAGCGGCTTGTTCACAAGTGCGATGACGAAGATACCACCATGCGACGCTGGAAGCGTGATGCCAAAGGCCATAGCAATGCCGCCAGCGATTGCAGAGCCTAAGATGCAGCTTGTCAGCACACGGATCGGGTCAGCTACAGCGCGGAATAGCTACGCCGTCGCCTAGTCCAGTTGTGCTGTGGCTTTCACGAAGCATGATGGCTTCACGGAAGGCCTGCGAATCAGCCAAGCGGCCCCCTTCATTAAGCTTTGCAATCAGCTCATCAATGACCGCCTCTTTCCCTTGTGCCTGAAGATCCAGAATGGCCGTATCCTGCTTCAGAAGATCTGTAATTCTCATGAAGTTCTCTCCCCTGCCTGTGTTAGCTTGATTTGTGGAAGCAGTTCTTCAATCCGTTCTTGCGTGCATAGATCGGTGGAAAATGCCGTTGCACTCCCCGTTGCCACGCCATAGGCAAACGCCTGCTGGACAGACCCTGTTCGTACAAACGTGCCAATAAAGCCTGCTACAAGTGAATCTCCTGCGCCTACTGAATTAATCAGCTTACCCTGCGGCACATTCGCCACATAGGCTTCATCAGCTGTGATCAGTACTGCACCATCTCCTGCCATGGAGACGATGCAGTGCTGTGCGCCCCTCTCGACGAGCTTGCGGCCGTATTGAATGACTTCCTCCAAGGTATTGACAGCAACACCAAAGAATTCCCCGAGCTCATGCTGATTAGGCTTTACAAGAAATGGCTTGTAACGAAGCAGTTCAAGCATCGCCTTGCCGCTCGTATCTACAACGACGCGAATGCCTTTATCCAAGCAGCGCTTCATCATAGTGCTGTACAAGCTATCATCCAAGCTTGAAGGAATGCTTCCTGCCAGAATGAGTGTATCGCTATTGTCCATCTCTTCAATTTTTCCAAAAAGCTCCTGCAGCTGACTTGCAGAGATGTTAGGACCTGCGCCGTTAATCTCTGTTTCTTCTGCTGTTTTCAACTTAATATTGATTCGAGTATCCCCATCGACTTGAACAAAGTCGGTTGCAATCCCCTCTTGAGTCAGCACCTCCTGAATGAAGCGGCCGGTAAAGCCGCCAATAAAGCCAAGCGCCTTGGTCTCAATCCCGATGCGGGACAATACCCGTGATACATTAATTCCTTTTCCGCCTGGATACTTGATGTCATGGCTCATTCGATTCAAGCCGCCCACCTGAAACGTGTCCACATATACGTAGTAATCAATAGACGGATTGAGCGTTACGGTATAGATCATTTATTCCACAACCTTTATTACTGTCGTCTTGTTGCTGATGGCGCTCTCCTCATCTTGTTCGAGCTGATCGATAATAAGCGCTGCCTCCTGAATCGCTGCAAACTGCACAAAGCATACCTTGTTCCACTTGCTGCGGTCTGCGATGACATAACGCTGCTCGGATAATTGAAGAGCCATCTTCTTGATGCTCGCTTCCTCAGGATCTGGCGTCGTATAGCCAAGCTCCTCATGAATGCCATTCGTTCCAATAAAGCACTTGTCGAATCGGTAATCCTGCAAGCCTCGTATCGCTTGACTGCCTACCAGCGCCTTTGTAAGGCCCTTAATCTTGCCGCCAACCACATAAGCCTGAATGTCATATTCATACAAAGATTCGAGATGCATGAGTCCATTCGTCACGACCGTGATCTTCTTGTCCACCAGCAAAGGAATCATCTCGTACGTTGTGCTTCCCGCATCGAGGTAGATGCAATCTCCCTCTTGAATCAAGGAAGCGGCCAATCGGGCGATGCGCTTCTTCTCGCTTAGCTGCTTCGTTGACTTCTCACTTAACGAAGCCTCCATTCCTTTGCCTTGAAGCAAGGCTGCCCCGCCGTGCACGCGCTTCAGCAGATTCTCGCTCTCAAGATGACTTAGGTCTCTTCGAATAGTCGCTTCTGAGGAAGCTGTCGCTTGAACAAGCTCCTGAATCTTAACGATTCCCTTCTCCTGAAGCATGTCCAATATCATTCGATGTCGCTCTGGAGTTAACATCTCTTCATCTCCTTCAATGCTATTGTAATGAAACCGCCAACAAAAATCAATCATTTTCGATCATTTACAATCAATATCGATTAAAAATAAATGATATTCCGTTCAAAATCATTCAAATCCGTTTATTATAGTGCATTTGATTATGATTAACCGTTATCCATCCACGGTTATGCAGTAGTACACATCATGCAGCAGCTGCTGCATTTATTTCGATATCTTGCGATTACAATCAAAATAAGGTACAGCAGACCTCATTCAAGGTTATACTTACATTAGATGAGCGAGCAGATGGAGGGAAGAGCAATGAACCATCTAGATCATGGAACCGAAGTCAATCCGATCAAAAGCAATACTAAATCAATCATAACCGATCATAACAAGGATGATCATAATGCTCAAGAGGTAAAAGCCATAGTTCGCGGGCCCATACCAGCTGCTGCTGTTCCAGATCATATGTGGCAGGCCGTTATTGCTAATGATCGCGCGTATGACGGCCAATTCTTCTACGGAGTTACTTCAACACGCATCTTCTGTCGTCCGTCATGCAAATCGCGGCCGCCAAAGAAGGAGCATGTGTTCATTTTCCAGCATGCAGAGCAAGCTCTACAGGCTGAATTTCGTCCATGCAAGCGCTGCAAGCCAACAGGTGTAAGGCTGCCTGAACAAGAATGGATTGACATCGTTAAGACCTATATTGATGATCATTATGCGTCTCCAGTTACGCTTAATACGCTGGCAGACATCAGCCATAGCAGCCCTTATCATCTGCAGCGAACCTTCAAGCGGCTGATGGGAATATCCCCGAATGCGTATGTTCAGGAAGTGCGCATTCAGCATGCCAAAGAGCGGCTTCGCGGCACCAAGGAGAGCATCGCAGATATTGGAGCAAAGGTAGGCATGGACAATGTGTCTTACTTCGTGACGTTGTTTAAGCAAAAAACAGGGATGACCCCTTCCGCCTATCGGGAGAATAAAGCCAGCAACACCATGAATGACGTCTGCACACCGGATTGAGCAGTGTCCTATGCTGCGAAGGTAAGAGCAAGTTTATAACAGAATGTAGAAGGAATAGGAGGAGCAGATATGAGCATGCGCCGTACACCTTTTCATAAAGAGCAAGAGGAGAAGAAAAAAATATACTGGACGGAACTAACGATAAGAGACTGGAGGCTGCTAGCAGCTGCTACCGAGAAGGGGCTGTGCTTTGTAGGGTCTGAAGGAGCCTCCATGGATGAGATGCATTATTTCCTGCATACAAGATTCAAAGGAAGTTATATTCTTGTTCACGATCCAGAGGTAATGGATAGCTATGTACAAGCGTTGTCCAACTTCCTCTTGGGCAACAGCCGAGCGCTGCACCTCCCCTTTGATTTAGAGGGAACGCCATTCCAGCAGGAGGTATGGGAGGCACTCAAGCACATTCCATTTGGACAAACCAGAAGCTACTCCGAGCTTGCCCATGAACTCGCCAGGCCTTCCGCCGTTCGAGCAGTCGGCAGCGCCATTGGCGCCAATCCGGTGCTGATCGCCATTCCCTGCCACCGTGTACTGGGCAAAAACGGCAAGCTGACTGGCTACCGCGGCGGACTGGACATGAAGAAAAGGCTGCTGGATTTAGAGCTCAAATAAGCGTAAAGACCTCCGATTTCATTTACATGAATCGTGAGGTCTTTTAGCATGATCGCATCTGATCGTATTTGATCACTTAGATCCGTACATTCTTGCTTCACGTATTAGCATGACACCTTAATGAGGGTATTGGGTATCATATTCAATGCCGCAAGGTCCGCCATCGGGATTGCCCTCCAAGTCCACCTCCGTGCCGTCCGCTTGGAACAACGGCCGATAGCCTGCTCCAATTCGAACAGCTGACGCATTGGCATAATGGCAAATGAACGCTCTGCGGAACCGATTCTCCGATTTGTTGCGGTACGAGCCATGAATCAGGTTGCCGTTAAAAAACAACACATCTCCCGGCTCTAGAATAGCCGGAATGATTGGCAGGTCCTTGGGCGGCTTCACATAGTGTGTTGTAAAGGACTCCTTCCGATCGGCCTCTTCCGGACATACAATCTCGTACTGGCTCGTCTTCGGGACAACCAGCATCCCGCCATTTTCCTCATCAGATCGATCTATCGCAGTCCAGGCTGCAATGCAATTGCCCGGCTCTACCTTCAAATAAAAGTTGTCCTGATGAAGCGCCTGCCCTCTTGATCCTGGCGGCTTGTAATAATACATGCTCTGGGCAGCCAATGCATCTTCCTGATACAAATCCTTCAAGACTTCGAGCACACCTGAATGCAGCATGTACTTCTTGGCCTTGTCGTTGAAGCGATGCGGGTGCATAACCCGAGGATATCGTTTTAATGGATCAGCGTTATCCTCACTCAAGTCTGGTTCAAAGTAGCCTGACACAACCGTGCTGCTCAGCGCATCAAATGTTTCCTTGATGTCCTGAACTTCCCCCTGCGTAAACAGTCCCTTCACAATCAAATACCCTTCTTGCTCATAATGCGCAAGCTGCTCTTCTGTCAGCACGCTGCAACTTCTTAACATAGCATGAGCCTCCCCCTGAAACTGATCATTCAACACCTCTATTGTACCTTTATTATCCAAATAAGCATTTTGCATTAACTTGAGCCCTTGATACTCAAGGTTTTTCAAACATAAAAAAGGGACTTCACCCCAACTTGGCGAAGTTTTTCGGTGACCAAACCAAAAACCCCAAGAATGGAGGAAGTCACCTTGTATATTCTCCAAGAAAGTCTATTTTCCTTTGAAGATCTACTAATAATGCATTCAAAAGATCGATTGCCTATCTTTTTTAGCACCTTGGATCTTCGTCCATACGCCAAAGAGCTGAGAAGTCGTTCACCCCGAGGGGCTGATGGCCACTGTAGAGAAGGCATTTTGCGGGCCCTTCTAGCTGCTCCTCTGGAGTACATTCAGACGTTTACTGGCTTACATCATCGATTGGACACCGACCTTCGGTTTCGCTATCAGTGCGGGCGTCCGCTCGATCGTGAAGCGCCGTCCATCGCTACATTAAGCCGAGTCTTTGCGAATTTGACAAAGAAGGACTTAGCTAAGCAACTTTTCGATGACTTAGTGGAACGTTGCAGACAAGATGGTATCATTGACGGAAGTCACGTCGCAATCGATAGCGCCGCTATCCATGCTTACGAAAAAAAGCAGCCTAAGAAGAAAAGCAAACAGACTGGCAATGCCAACTGGGGAGCGAAGTTCGATTCCTTCGGCAATAAGATGACTTGGTTCGGCTACAAGCTTCATTTGGCCGTTGATACGAAAAGTGAACTTCCATTAGCTCTAGAAGTCACGCCTGCACATGTGAACGACGGGGACATGGCTCCAAGCCTGATTGAGATCGCAGCTGCCAAAACAAGTGTGAGATTCTTTATGCTCGATGCGGGTTACGACCAAATGAAGGTTTATGAAGCCGCCCGGAATGTGAAGGCGCAAGCCATTATTCCTCTCAATCCCCGGGGAGAGAAAGAGCCTCCTGCTGGAATGAAAACAGACGGAACCCCTTGTTGCTCAATGGGCTTTGCGATGACGTATTGGGGGGCAGACGGCGATTACTTAAAGTTCCGCTGCCCTCATGCAACCAGTAAAGTCGATTGTCCGTTAGGTATGAGCGCTTGTTCCTCATCCAACTACGGTATGGTCGTTAAAGTAGATGCTAAGGACGACCTCCGGCGATATTGCAGCCCGCATCGAGATACAAAGCGCTGGAAGGAACTTTACAACGAACGCACCAGCGTAGAAAGATGCAACTCCAGAATGAAAACCTATCTTACGGCAGACGACATGCATATCTGGGGAATTCAGAAAGTGAAGACTCACCAGTATCTAAACGCCATTGTGTTACTAGCTTCTGCGTTAGCCATGAATCGTCAGTCCAAGGAAGCCGCCGCTTAAATTTTTGGATCCAGTAAAAATTCTGCAGGTCTGCCCATTTTCAAAGTTGAAGTCGATTTAGCTAAAATGATGGTTTAATTGGCCCCATAATTCCACTGCCTAAACTTCAAAAACGGAATTATGCAAAATGCTCAAATAAATATAGCTAGGCACAAAACAATAAAAGTCGTTAATAAGCTTCAATTCATAAATTTTCGTTCCCCCATATTATTGACTTTTCTATGGGTTATTCCCTAGCAAGATATGTGAAATTTTGATTGGTTCATTTTCTTCATAAAACCAGTTTTTCTCAATGGTAACGTCGCACTTCATATTACAATCCGCCCCATAATAAACTGCACTCCAAATTGCAAGGTTATATCTAACAATTGAAGTGCAGTTTAACAAATTAGCAGTGGGTTTTTCCAATGTCTATTCTAAGGGTTCAGTTCATGTTCAAGCATATTCGTTGTTTTTCCACTGTCCTTATATTAGGTTATTTCAGGAGGTTTTCGCATTGTAGATTCTACTAATCTGTTTGCAGTATTGCACCAAATAGTTCGGGCTTAAATCCCTTAGGCCAAATTGTTAATTTATTGTACTTCGCGCCGTTCAAAATCGCTTCACCTAACCCGATGCAATTCATATTTGCCCCAAGAAGTATTGCGTCTTCAAAACAAGCATTCTTTACTTGCGCATCTGTAAAATCAACAAAACTCAAATCAGTTTTTCTAAAACTTGCATGATTGCACCTCGCTCTATGCAATACTGCCTTATTCAAATTAGCCGCATCCAGGCTGCACAATATCATCGAGGCATCAGAAAAATTAGAGTTACTAAGATTAGCGCCATTTAGCTCAGCATTCCGCAAGTTTGCTTTCACAAGACTCACATTAATTAAAGATCTCTCGTTGAGGATTGCCCGATGAAAATTAATTTCATCTAATATCGCATTATCAAGCGTATCAAGATTAATTATTATGGGTTCATCCAACGCATGACTAAATACTTTTATCATTGTTTGCCTCCTATCTATTGCCCCAGTCCTCAGGGTCTATCCTCAGTTTTTCCCAAGGAATTACTTGCGATGGTCTTCCACCCGAGTATGGTCTATATGCCGGTATCTGACCTATTACTAGACCAGCTATATAACGATGATACCCATCTACCAAAATACCGTTGTCGACCTTAATCGCTGGTGCAGTTTGTCCCCTCAATGCCATATCCACATATGCTTGTATTACGGGAAGCGATACAGCAACTTGTTGAGCTTTCAAATCAGCATTTCCAAGTGCACTACGAATCATTCCTTCAGTAACAGTACAATTGTGTACCCATAGACCAAGGTTTGATACAAAATATGAATTGTAATCCTTAACCTCAAAATTATAAACAGTTGTGTGTACCTCGGCTTTATTAATCTGTTCAATGCTCTTGGTACTACCATCACTTGCTACAAGCAGATCTCCAACCTTTAGGTTTTTTACCAAAGTCCATCCTACATCATTTAACCAAAAAGGATGTTCTCCAGTAACCTCAATAACTTCTTCTCCAACATGAATATAATAAATCTCATTTGCTTTCTTTTGAAATAATCCTAAAACCTCTTTATATGCTATGTCACCTGTCAAATCATCCTTCTCTAGAACCATATCACCCACAGCAATTTCTTCAATGGCTTTTTCACCATTCTTAGTTAATATCTTAGTTCCTGCTGTAAAACAATTGCACTCATACGTCCCTGTCTTTGTAACCGTGTAATTTGTTTTAGATGTTCCATTAGACAAAGAGATATTAAAGTATCCATCACCTTGCCCCGTAATTAAAGCACTACCACCCTGGCAACCACCTACTAAATAACTACAAGCATCATTTCTTAAAGCAAGTCCTTGTATCTCCATAACTTTTTGAATATTAGAATCACTAGAGTCTCTATAACCCGCTTTAAGTAATCTTAAGTTCTCTGCTGCTGCAGGATTGAGGAGCCCATCGTATCCACTATGTTGATTTATCTTAAACGATGTTCGGAAAAAATCTAGCATACCTACATAAGCATTGTTCTGAGCCAATTCTCTGAACCGACTCGAGCTAGGAAGTTCGTAATCATGACCAGAAAAATCAATGTATTTAAGTGGATTATTAGCTACATACGCATACAAATACAATGTCTGCGGATCATTCAGTTCCCCCTTATAACTATCCTCAGTAATAAATCTTCCCACACTTGGGTCATACCACCTTGCGCGCAAATACTGAAGTTCTGTATCCTCATCCCATAGCTCACCAGAATATCGGAACGGATTATGAACCGTTTCTTGTGTTGCGAGTGGATTTCCCCAGATATCATAAGTGTATTCATTGAGGAGATTGCCTTGTTCATCGCGCAGTTCTGTCACATCCCCATGCCCATTAACAGATACAGATGCTTTCTTTCCATCTGCATATTCAATCTGTTCCAGTCTGTTCCCTCGAATGTAACGCGCTTTGAAGACAGGCTCTCCATCCACTATGTCCGCTTCTGCAATAATATTGCTGCCATCATAATAGTAACGAGTAATCCCTCCGTTAGACTCTCGTTCTACCAACAGTCCATCTCCGTTATATTTATACTTTACATCTACTTCCTTTTTCTTCACTTGAATGAGTTGAACATCATACTTATACTGATCTCCACCGGACGTTCCTATAATACGGCTTAGGAAGTCATAGGTATAACTTTCGGAATGTCCATTCTGAGTACGGAACACAATATTTCCATTGCCATCATGCTTATAGTCATATTGACTTGCATTCACATCCCCAACTTGTTGACTAAGCCTTGTTAGTTTATTTCCGGAATACGTATAGTGATAGCTCATATTTGCTAGGGTTGCTGCAGGTAGGTCAAGATTTATGTGTAAATGAAAATAACCTTCCCTTGTAGAAGATGGTGTTAGTCTTTAGTGATGAACATGGCTTGGAGTTCAGCACGTGCTTGATCAAAACCTATGTGACAGCGAGTAGCAAATCGTTGATTGTAGTCTTCGAACTGAGCTACCAAGAACTTCTCTAATGCTTCTTCATGTGGAAATTGTTCCTTTCGCTTGGTGTATTTCTTGATCTGTTTGTTGAATGATTCAATGAGATTCGTTGAATAAATGCTTTTCCAGATAGGGTTAGGAAAGCTGTAGAACGTGAAAATATAAGGGTTTCCACATAGAGATTTAATGACCTAAAGTTGCTTTCCACTTGTCACAAAAGGCTTCAAGAGCTTTTCTGCCAGACTGCTCATCATCTGCACGGTAAACCGTTTTGAAATCCTCACAGATGCTTTTACGATCAGATACGCGTACTTTATGAGCGATATGACGAGCGACATGTACGTAACAAGCCTGGTACTTGGCCTGAGGATAAACTTGCTCAATCGCATCTACAATACCCTTTAAACCGTCTGAAATAAAGAGTAAGACTTCTTCTGTACCACGCTCGGTAGGTGCGATGGTATAGCTTAAGACTTCCTTAGAGCCATCCTCACGGATACCTACTGCTAGATACACCGCTTCTTTAGAGACCGTTTCACGTCTAACCGCGATGTAAGTGGCGTCGATATAGACACAGACATAACGCATGGGCTAGCACACGCTTTGAGAAGGCGTCCACTTGTTCCACCATAGCTTTGGTCATATTGGATATGGTCTGAGGCGTGTAGTGATGACCATACATCTTCTTGATGAGGTCAGCAATCTCGGTCATGGTTACGCCCTTTGGAAACATATGAATGACAAAGGATTCAAGCGTGTCATTAGAACGCTTATATGGAGCTACCGTCTGCTGTTTAAACTCCCCATTACGATCTCGTGGGATACAAAACTGCAGATTCCCGTATTCGGTGTGAAGTGTACGTGTGTGTACCCACCATTACGAGAATTGCCGGAATGGACTCCAGCGCGGTCATACTTCTCATAATCCAGAAATGCTGTTAATTCGGTCGCTAACAAGTGATCCATTGCTGTTTCTAGTTGTTTACGAAAAATCTCAGTCACATGTTGTTTCGTGACTAGAGCTTGGACTAAATCTGATGTAAAATGATTCATAGGGAAGGTCTCTTCTGTGAATTGTGTTGTGGTGACTTAATTCTACAAGAAAAGGTCTTCCTTTTTGCTATTTATCTATTTACACAAGATATTTTACGCTCTCCCTAAATAGTCAATCGTTTTTTAAGATCATTAAATAATGTATATTAGATTCTTATTACTTTTTTTATGAAACTCTCTTAGCTCGTATGATGGAAACACGCACAACAAAGCAGAACTACCCAATTAGCAATTCTTGAAGGGGCGATATGTTGGTTGTTCTAGGCGGTCTTTGTTACGGGAAATCCACTGGCTTCAAGCTGTTTGATCATGAGCTTTTGTTTTCGTTCTTGGCTTTCTGAACGTTGCGCATCTAGGTAGCCGGGGCCGAGCTCTGCATAAGGCTGTCGTCTTAGGAGTATATGGTAAATGATACGAAGTAAGGTGTCACCGAGTGCGACAAACGCCTTCCTTTTCCCGAGTCGCTTGACCCAAGCCCAGTACCGTGCAGATAACCGAGTATTTCTTGTCATCGAAACCGCCCAAGCACTTTCGCATAAAATAGCTTTCAGTATGCTGTTCCCGGATCGGGCTCGTGTTCTTTTTTTACCGGCGCTCTCACGGTTGCCGGGACTGAGACCCTCCCATGCCGAGAGGCTGTGCTCGTTTTTTTGAACTGGCCCATGTCCGTCCCGATTTCAGCGAGAATGACGGAGGCAGCATTTTCGTTAATTCCTGGTATGGTGACGAGCAAGTCAAGCCCTTCCTGCTTGTTCGCCAAATGCGTCCGAATTTGCTGCTCCACGCGAGCGATTGCATGCTCAATGAAAATTAAATGTTCCCACGAATGCCGGATCCTCTCTCTGTGATGACGCCGGAGTCGGCTGTTCAGCGATTGGAGCAATTTGGGGGACTTATGCTTTAGGGCCCCCTTCATCTGGGACTCGAGAAATTCCATTGTATCCACTTCGCCGTCAACAATCATTTGAAGAAGCTTACGACCAGAAACGCCAAAAATATCGGACATATGCGTCGTCAGCTTCACGTTGGCGTCTTGAAGCATCTTGTGAATGCGGTTCTTTTCAGCATTTGCGTCTTGAACAAGCTTTTTGCGATAGCGACTAAGGTCGCGAAGTTCTCGGAAGTCGACGGTCGGTACGAAGCTACCCTCAACGAGTCCACATCGAAGGAGCTTGGCGATCCATTCTGCATCCTTCATGACCGTCTTACGTCCAGGAAGGTTTTTGATGTGATGGGCGTTGGCAAGCAACAAATCCACCTCAAATGCTTCAAGGACATTCCAGACCGGCTTCCAATAAACGCCTGTGCTCTCCATGGCAACATGCGTGCAGCCTAGACTGACAAGCTACTCACCGAGTTCAAGCAACTCTTCGGTCATCGTGCCGAACGTGCGAATTTCGCACTGTGGTTTGCGGTCAAGAGGTCCTGACAATACACAAGCTACGACGCTTTCCTGATGAACGTCCAGTCCGGCACAACATTCTAAGATGGCCTCCAGCATAAATTTCGCCTCCTTGGGGAAATGGAAAGAAAACAGAAAGACAACCTGAAACGTGAAATTTTTTTATCCGACTCACAGTCAATAGCCTGTACTTCAAAGATTGTCCATTCAGTTTTATTTTCGGGGTAGAAACACCGCAAAAAACCACGAACTGATTCTGGTCAATCTCAGCATGAAGGATGAAAAGAAAAAAGGCTACGATGAAAGTTTCATCATAGCCTGTTACCCGGCAGAGTCATGAAAGTTTTAATTAGAGATATAATAAGACTTCTAGAAAAAATCGAGTAGAAGGGGGCGACTAACCCCCGTCCTCTCACACCACCGTACATGCGGGTCCGCATACGGCGGTTCCAAAAGGTTAACAAAGTTCCAAATAACGAGAAAGCAAACTTTTCAGCCCTTTCGCTTCCCAGTAGGAAGTCGGAAGGGCGTTATTTGTGTTGCGAGACATTTCCCACGCTCCGCGTCTGGCATTAGCCATGACAAAACATGCCCATTCTGGGACTCCGAGTGCTCGGAGTTCACGGATGCGGGTACGTACCCGTTTCCACTGCTTCCAGAGACACATGCGTAGTCTGCGTCGAATCCACTGGTCAAATTTCTCGCAGTATCCTTTCACCGAGGCTAGCCGGAAGTAGCCAATCCAGCCCATGAGATAGCGGTTTAATTGCATAATCCGGTTTTCCATAGACATCGATCGCGTTCGGTTCGTCAGCTCTCGTACCTTCTCTTTGAATCTTGAGATCGTTTGAGGGGCTAATCGAATCGTCGCTTTCTTGTCTCTTAGGAAGCTGAATCCAAGAAACTTTCGGTTCCATGGTCGGTCTACTGCGCTCTTTTCTCGATTCACTTTCAGTTTTAGCCTTCCTTCTACGAAGCCTGTTATCGACTCCATTACTCGTTCGCCTGCTCGTTTATTGCCGACGAAGATATTACAGTCGTCCGCGTAGCGTACGAATCGTAACCCCCGTTTGGTCAGCTCTTTGTCCAAGTCATCCAGCAGAATATTGGCCAAGAGCGGACTAAGCGGACCGCCCTGCGGCGTTCCTTCCTCTGTTCGCTCTAGTGCTCCATCCGCCATTACGCCTGCGTTCAGGAAGGCGCGGATCAGTTTCAGGATTCGCTTGTCCTTCACTTTCCGGGCCACTCTCGCCATCAGCATGTCGTGGTTTACCCGATCAAAGAACTTCTCCAAATCCATATCCACGACCCATCGAAAGCCGTTTTGGATGTATCGCTGTGCTTGCTTAACCGCGTCATGAGCTCGTTTTCCCGGACGGAATCCGTAGCTGTACCACGAAAAGTGAGCGTCGAAGAGCGGGTTCATCACTTGTAGAAGTGCTTGCTGAAGAAAGCGGTCCATCACGGTCGGGATGCCCAACATCCGTACGCCGCCTCCGGGTTTGGGGATTTCCACCCGTTTGACTGGCATGGGTCTGTAAGTTCCCGCTAGGAGTGCGGTTTTCACCGTTTCCCAGTGTGTATTCAGGTAAACTTGTAGATTCGCTACCGTTACGCCGTCCACACCGGGCGCTCCTCCGTTCTGAACGACTCGCTTGTAGGCGAGCCGAAGGTTATCTCCTTCAAGCATTCTATCCAGCAGCTCGTTTTGGTCTTCGCGAGCGGAAGGAGCGATTTGTGCCGACGAAGAACTCGGCGCTCCGGCATACCCTGGCGGCTTCACCGCTTCTCTTTGCCGCAAGCTCTCTGGTGAGATATTCTGCTGTCTTCGCTCTTCATACGAACGCATCGGTTTCCACTCTCCTTTCGGTTCGGTCCTTCCGGTTTCCGGCGTCCCATACTCCCGTGTAGAGTCGAAGGAGGTCGGCTTGCGCCTTCCTCCGTCCGCTCGTTCAAACGGATCGTGCGGTTTTCCCGCAATCCGCTTTCCTTCATGTCACCCTTTGGGTGCAGTTCGTAGATTCAAATCTGGAATTAATGACAAGAGGTTTACCAGTCTGTACTTGGAATAGAGGGTAGATTCGGGCAACCTCTTCCATCCTGCATTGCGCCAGCGTTTGAAGCGGTGGCTCCAAATTCGCCTAATAATCCAGCGTTGAAGCCGATTAAACAGCTTTCTTACGTGAGCTTTGCGGAAATAGTTGCCCCATCCTCTTACAACGGGGTTTATGGAATCAATGAGTTGATAGACGGTTAGCGGGATGCGTCTGTGAGTTCGGGCTCGGATTGTGTCCATGAACGATTGAATTGACTTGTCTTTGGGATAGGCATATATATTGACCTTCGGTTGCTTCTTTATCTCTTCCCGCGGTAGCGACAGTCCTTTTCCTCGTTTCAGCTTATAGCCGAGAAACTCGAATCCCCATTTGATATGGGTGATCTTTGTTTTATCCGGGTGAAGCGTCAGTCCGAGCGACTCCAGTATCGTTTTGGCATCTCTTAGTGCTTTCGCGGCTTCCGCCTGCGTTTTGCAAAGGACGACCCAATCGTCGGCAAAACGCGTCAGACGATATCCTTTGCCCGTCATTTCATGGTCAAACCGGCTCAGGTAAATGTTACTAAACAGCGGACTTACTACGCTGCCTTGCGGTGTGCCGCTGGGCGTTTCGTATTTCTTTCCGCCTTCCATGTATCCGGCTTCGAGCATTTGTCTGACCAGATTGAGAACTCTCCCATCGCTGATTTGCTCGGCGATCATGTCGATGAGCGGCTCGTGGTGCACCGTCCCGAAAAAGTCCCGTAAATCCGCGTCAACAATCCATTCGCATCCGTCCATCAGTTCGCGATAGATCTTCCTCATCGCTTGATGAGTAGAGCGTCCTGGACGATACCCGAAACTGCATTCGTTGAATAGAGGCTCGAAGATCGGTTCCAACCTGTTTTTAAGCGCCTGCTGACACACCCTATCCCGAATGGTTGGGATACCGAGCGGACGTTTCTCTTTGGGCTTCCCCTTCTTGGGAATTCGGGTCCGTCTGACCGGCATCGGTCGGTACGTACCCTGTTTCAGCTCTTTGTGCAATCGCTCTAACTCGGCCTCCGCTACTGCTTTGAATGCCGAAAGGGAAACCTTGTCGATTCCTCCGCTGCCTCCGTTTGCTCTCACCGATTCCCATGCCATTTCCAAGTTTGTTCGGTGATACACCTTGTCGATTAATGAATGAACTTTTCGTATCCTCCGCCTGCAAGTTCTGGGTCTTTCACGTAGGGAACTATCCGTTCCTTGCCGCCTACTCTCGAAACTCAGTCCAGTTCCGGTCTCCATAAAGCGAGCCGCCTTCCCCTTCCGTTTCACTTTTTGTGTGAGCGGAAGCCAACCGCACCAGGGCGGCTGATCCGGACGTTTCTGTTGTTCGCCCGTTCAAAAGTAGTACGCAGCTCTCCGACTTCTCGCCATGCGTCCGGTATGCATTTCGGGGTTGCCTTATAGCATCCGTTACTGAAACTGCCGCGCATTCTTGAAACGGCGGGCGCGGCGCGACCGCTTCGACTTTATTTAACCACTCGCCCATAAGTGCATTTATTTCAGACACGACGAGATCTCCGTGGGTCACATCGTCATCTTCCGTACCATGCCGCCCGCACACACCTTGGTGCGATGGGTGGACTAGAACGCCTTCGTCTCCATAGTGCAGACTCGACCTTGCCCCATCTTTGGCCGACCGGTTCGCAATTCGGGTAGCCCCGTTTCACTACAGCCTGGTACTTCTCCTCAAGCCCTTCAGACTCTGCCTCACGGCAGACGCCCTGCCCTCCGGTAAAAAAAACGGCCCCCGAGGCATTACCCCCGAGTTTGGATATGAGTCTCCTAGTCCGAGACTCAGTGGGACTTTAACCCACCTGATGAACGTGCTGCCACGCACGCACTATGACCTCTGCTGACTCCTGCGGGTTAAGCGCAACCTCTCGATTGCGGTTACGAAGTTACTTCGCGTTTTTTCCCCGCAGGTCTCCCCAGATAAGAACGTCATCTTTCTGCCCGCAACCACTGGGGTCTACAAGATTAGCCTTTGGCGACTTTGCATTTCATCATGTATGGGTGACTCATCCAACTAATCCTGCCTCAAACCCAGTTCGTGTACCTTGGCTCGTGCATTTGTCTCCAGCTTCCTTCAGATTCGACCTCACGGTCGACACCCTTGCTCTTGACTAACGGTAGGCGTTCGCCAGCCCCCGTTCGGGACTTTCACCCTAGAGATGACACCCATGCTGGGCGTACCACCAAAAAGCCCCCACGAAGCGTGAGGGCTTTTGCAAGCTCTGCCTTAAGGCAGAACCTAATCTGTTTATTCTATGATGCCGATTAATTGCGAATGAGATAGTCGAATGCACCCAAGGATGCAGTCGCGCCAGATCCCATCGAGATGATGATCTGCTTGAACGGGCTGTTGGTGCAGTCGCCTGCAGCAAACACGCCTGGAATCGTAGTCGCACCACGGCTGTCTACGATGATCTCACCCATGCGAGTGCGCTCAAGCGTGCCTTCCAGCCATTCCGTGTTCGGCACAAGGCCGATCTGCACGAATACGCCTTGCAGCTCAACATGCTTCTCTTCTCCTGTATCACGTTCAATATAAGTCACACCATCCACCTTGTCGGTACCGGTGATTTCCTTGGTTTGAACGTTCTTCAGGACCGTTACGTTAGGCAGGCTGTAGAGGCGATCCTGAAGCACAGCATCTGCTTTAAGCTCAGGCGCGAACTCTAGAACCGTTACATGCTTAACGATACCTGCAAGATCGATTGCAGCTTCAATACCGGAGTTGCCGCCGCCTACTACGGCTACATCCTTGCCTGTGAAGAGAGGTCCGTCACAATGCGGACAGTAAGCTACCCCTTTGTTCTTGAACTCCGCTTCGCCAGGAACGCCGATATTCCGCCAGCGAGCACCCGTTGAGAGGATGACAGTCTTACTCTTCAGAACGGCACCGTTCTCCAGTTCCACTTCAATAAGATCCTTCTTCTCCAAGCGCTTCGCGCGCTGAAGCTTCATCACATCAATGGGATACTCTTTGATCTGCTCTTCAATGCTTGCCACAAGCTTTGGACCTTCTGTGTATTTCACACTGATGAAGTTCTCAATGCCCATCGTGTCGTTTACTTGACCGCCGAGGCGCTCCGCAACGATACCCGTGCGAATGCCTTTGCGTGCCGCATAGATAGCCGCACTTGCACCTGCAGGGCCTGCGCCAACCACAAGCACATCAAATGGCTCTTTATTGTCAAACTCAGATGCGTCAGGAGCGCTGCCGATCTTGGCAAGAATCTCTTCCACGTTCATACGACCGCTCTCGAAGAATTCGCCATTCAAGAACACGCTTGGCACCGACATAATATCCTTGCTCTCTACTTCTTCCTTGAAGACCGCGCCATCAATCATCGTATGAGAGATGCCAGGGTTCAGAAGGCTCATCAGGTTCAAGGCCTGAACAACATCCGGACAGTTGTGACAGCTCAAGCTGATATAAGTCTCAAACTTATATTCGCCTCGGATGCTCTTGATCTGGTTAATAACGCTCTCTTCCACCTTTGGTGGTCTGCCGCTAACTTGCAGCAGAGCCAATACCAAAGAAGTAAATTCATGACCCAGAGGTGTACCCGCGAACGTAATCCCCGTCTCTTCGCCTACACGATTGACACTAAAGCTTGGTGTTCTAGATAATGATGTATGCTCCACCTTTATCTGCGAAGACATCGAAGCGATCTCATTGATTAGCTCAAGCATCTCTTCAGACGCTTTGTCCGAACCTCCGCTAACCTTAAGCACGACTTCGCCTTCCAAGAGATCGAGGTACTGTGCGAGTTGATTTTTAAGTTCTTGATCTAGTGCCATCGTTATATCACCCTTAGATTTTGCCTACGAGGTCGAGGCTTGGTTTAAGTGTGTCGCCACCTTCTTGCCATTTTGCTGGGCAAACTTCACCCGGATGGTTGCGAACATATTGCGCTGCCTTGATTTTGTTAACAAGGGAGCTTGCGTCACGGCCGATGCCGCCTGCGTTGATCTCAACAGCTTGTACAACACCGTCTGGGTCGATGATGAATGTACCGCGGTCAGCAAGACCATCTTCTTCGATCAATACGTCGAAGTTGCGGGAGACCACATGGGATGGATCGCCGATCATGATGTATTCTACCTTGCCAATAGCAGGGGAGTTTTCATGCCATGCTTTATGTGTAAAGTGTGTATCCGTCGATACAGAGTATACTTCAACGCCAAGCTCTTTCAGTGTTGCATATTGGTTTTGAAGATCTTCAAGCTCTGTAGGGCATACAAATGTGAAGTCTGCTGGATAGAAGCATACTACGCTCCATTGACCTTTGAAGTTTTCCTCCGTGATATCAATGAATTTACCCTTTTGAAATGCAGATGCTTTAAATGGAAGAATTTCTTTACCGATAAGTGACATGTGTGTATATCTCCTTTACAGTTATATTTTATATGTTATAAAGCTTGTCCGAAATTCCGAAGCAGCGCAGCGCTTCTTTCTTTCGGTTCACTTTATAATAATTATTATTTACGAAACGATGCAATCTGTCAAGACTTTTTTATAATAATTATAAAATGAGATCCTTTCTCAGTGCAAAGCTCCCTTTACATTATGCTGCGAACCGAAACAGAGTATTCCTGAATAAGAAGAACACGCCTTTCTTTCCTGTCATGGACCCAACTTCTAATCCACTTATTGAACCCTAATTTCTATTCCACATTCCCCCTTCATTTCCTTCATAGAGTGAAGCTCTTTATCATCCTATCAAGAAATGGAGACAAAATTCACTAACTCATCATTACCCTTTATGCTGATGGCTGAAACGTTGGAGCCCTTCAATTGGCCCAGAACCTTCTGCAAGAAAATCGATGCATAACGATAACCTAGATTGCAGTTTTTACTTTTTCATAACCTTTTTTGCTGATGAATCCGTTACACTGAACTCGTTGATGCGCGAAGCTGACGAAAGTTTCATATTGACCTTGTTAGGTGAGGCTCCTATGCAAACACAGGCCACTGCCCAGAAATATCGAGAGATGCCCATGGGTAGAACAGGAATTGCCGGATTAAGGCTTTTCATAAGGTGGCTAAGAGATACATCCCCTTCTCTTTACGTTGCATAGTGCTAAAACTCAACTAGGGGGCCGAATGCATGATTTTACGTGCATGTTTCCATCTGCCCCTCTAGGATCACAATCCAAGAGGGGTATTATTATGTCATTAAAAAGGGGGGAGAACATCCTATGGACAGCAGTCCTGGTCGATCATCAACAATCATTTATTATGTTGCAAAGCGGGAGAACGATGTTCTTCTTGCCCTTGGCTATCATTTTGCTTGCTAAGCATGCTGCTTCAAGAACATCTTGTACAAGCAAGCTCATCCATTTGCGAATTCGACTAGACTAAGGGCATAAGAGCATACTCAGCAAGCTCTCCTTTGTTCTAGGAGGTCATCACAATGGTCCAACAATGGGTAGTCAAAGAATTAAAAAAGAGATTAGTCGAACAACATCAAGAACGTCTCCACGAGTTCCTCAGCCGATATCAGCCCTATGATATCGCTCAAATGATGCTTGACCTGAAAGAGCATGAGCAGTTTGATCTGATTAACAGCATGTCTGCAGCATTCGCAGCGGAGGTGCTAGAATATGTCGAACCAGAGGTTCAATATCATATTTTAGATCGGGCTGAAGAAAGAACAGCCTTGATTCTAAATGAATTGTCCAGCGACAAGGTCGTCGATCTGATGCTGGCTATTCACCCTCATCAAGCTCAGATTCTGCTAAAGCTGCTTCCTGACGAGCATCGTCTAAAGATCGAAGCGTTGATGCGATACCCGGAGAAAACGGCGGGAAGCCTCGCAACAATCGATTACATCGCCGTACGCAGCAATTGGACGGTCGAACATACGCTTCAGCATATTCGCAAGGTCGGACAGGATGCGGAGATGATCGCCTACATCTATATCATGGATTCCATCGGCAGACTGGTTGGGATCGCCTCGCTCAAGGATGTAATCCTTGCGGATGGTGGGCTTTGCATAGAAGCTATTATGAAGAAGGATTTGATTACCGTCCCTGCTCAGATGGATCAGCAGGAGGTTGCGCAGCAATTATCCAATTATGATCTAGTCGCGCTCCCTGTCGTGACCGAAGAGCATCGGATGATCGGCATGATTACCGTCGATGATCTCATTGATGTCATCCATGAAGAAGCGACAGAGGATATTCAAAAATTAGGCGGCAGCGAGCCTTTGAATGTGCCTTATTTCGAAGCTTCCATCTGGAGCATATTTAAAAAGCGTCTCCCTTGGCTGCTCATCCTATTTGTTGCTGAAGCCTATACAGGTACGGTGCTGAAGCATTTTGAGGACACGCTTGAGCAGGTCGTAGCTCTCGCCTTCTTCGTGCCGCTGCTGGTGGGCACAGGCGGCAATACGGGTACACAGGTGGTTGCAACGATCATCCGCGCAGTTGGCGTAGGAGAGGTGAAATTCAAAGACATTTTCCGCGTCATAAAAAGGGAAGCGACTGTCGGGTTGTGCCTAGGTCTCATGATGGGGGTTGCAGGCTTGATCCGCGCTTCGATTCTAGGTGTAGGGTTTGAGGTGGCTCAGGTCGTCGCGATCACCATGTTATGCATCGTGGTCTGGTCTTCCATCATCGCATCTGCCCTCCCGCTTATCATTCGAAAGCTGAAGCTTGATCCTGCTGTCGTATCCGGCCCGTTCATTACGACCTTTGTGGATGGCACCGGATTAGTGATCTATTTCATGGTAGCAAAAGCGGTCCTGAATCTGTAATTCGTTCGTTTCTCTTGTGTCTCTAATCGCTGAGAGATGCTTATGAAAGGCGAATAGAGAGGAAATCCGCGTGAAGATGAAAAATGAAGAATGCAACCATCACCATGATCAAGCTAGAGTTGTTGCCGATCTAACATCATACTTTAAGAAAAGGTTCCAGCAAGAAGCCGGAACCTTTTTTTCTTCACTAAATATTTGCTTTACGATTCCTTCAACTCACTCATGATATGCTTAAACGCATCGTTCATCTGGCTGTGAATATGCACATTTTTGCTGCTCGCCGCCTTCACTGCATAACTAGCAAAATTCAAGCCTGCGCCAAATAGCTGCAGGGCACCGTTAGCGAGATCGCCTTCCTTCAGCAGCTTCATTCCATCTCTCATGAAGTTCTGGCTCTCATCCCAGTGGCAATCCGCAATATCCTTATCTCCTGCATGAAATGCCTTTAGATTGTCTACGATCTGTTGGGCTGTCTCCTCTAAAATGGAGGCATCAAGCTCCATTAACATCTGGTTAATTGGCTTCACCAGTTGAGCATACAGGCTGTCGTAAGTCTCGCACGTTGCTTCAATCTCTTGTCTTAGGTTACCTTCATTCATACTAGATTCCTCCAACTTTAGGATATTCGTCATTCATGCTGCTTCCTTATTGATTACCCCCATTCAATCATTTTGACTGTTTTCGTGTCTTGAACGATACTTACCGTTCCGCTTTACAGATGTACTCCCGCAATGAAGACAACCCATATCAAATGCAAATCGTGATTCACAAATGCCTTTAAGTAATTTCGTAAACGCTATCTATGTAATGATTGTGGGAAGTCGTTATTTAGACAATTATCTAAGCTAAGAAGTGCATAAAAAAGAGCCACAAGTTAGTGACTCACTCTAATTTATGCTTCTGCTTTAAAAGCATCTACAAATTTTTTTGCCTCTATCAATGACATACCTGTTTCTTTTCTCAAAAACTTCACCGTTTTAACCACACCAATTGAATTCAATTTCTCTTTTACTGAGGCAATCAGTTTCTCATTATATATTTCAGTATAGTCCATTTTGTAACACCTCCTTCCAATCTATAAACTTTTATAGGAATACTTAACCCATTAGATTCAAAAATACCACAACTTAAAGTGAAAAATGCCGTCAAATGACGACACCTGCTTGTAAATATCACATTACTTTTCTACTTATACAAAATTCTATCTGTAATATTTTATACGAATATTTAACCCTTTAGTTTCAAATATACGTTTTCTGAAATTTATTTCATAAAAAGCAACAATATTTTCGAAAACAGCCATCATTTTTTAACGGATCGGATTCTCAGAACGGGCCGTTTGTAGGATGACAAACTCACCCACGAGGAACTTTGGACATGCCTCAAAAACATAAATAGCCCTTCCAATCTCCTACTGGAGAGCGAAAGGGCTAAAGGACTGAAACGTTTGATTGATCGTTAGTTCAAGCTTAGCAATCTTTTGGGAATCGCTGTGAGTGGACTCGCATGTGCGGTAATGTGAGAGCGAGAAGCTTCCGCCCCCTCCAACTCAAAGAAGTGCCTCCATTCATGCGTTCAGTTATACCTATGCTTCATGTGCTCACGATGCCATACACTTCAAGCGCCTACGTCATCCCTGACGCTTAATTGCAGCGGCTGTACCCGCAGTTAGCGCATGTCTTGCAGCCTTCCACGTTCAGCAAGGATGCGGTGCCGCAGGATGGGCACAGGTCGCGTGAGTCCGCGGAGCCCTTCGCGCCAATGGTTACTGCCTTCGGCTCAACTTGCTCCATGGTCGCAGCAATAGGAGCGGGATCAATCCCATTGGGCTGAGAGCCCGTCTCATGGATATGCGTCTCAAGCGCCTTCGCCACCGCATCCGCGATGGATTCAACACGGTTGGCGCCAAATCCAATCGCGCCTGAGCCGCCAATGCCCTTCAAGTGCTTGATCAAGAGCTCAACCTTGTTGCCGTGGTCGCCATAGCGAAGGAACAAGGAGCATACGCGGCCAAGCGCTTCTGCCATCGCAAATACATCAGAGCCCGCCTTCCCTACGTTCAAAAAGATCTCCGCTGGCGTATGATCGTAGTCGTTGATCGTAATATACGCCATGCCAAACGGCGTATTGATCTTATACGTCGCACCGCGAAGCACCTGTGGCCGGCGCAGATACGCATTGCCGCTCGAAGAAGCGGACAGATCAACAACTGCAGGAGCGGGCTCGCTTGCCGCCGCAATAGATGCAGGCTCGCTTGCTGGTTCAGCGTTTGGTTCTGGCTGAGCCGCCTCTTGCTTCTCAGCATCCTTCTTCTCAGTGGTCAGCACTTGCGTATCTCGGCTGCCATCGCGATAGATCGTTACCCCTTTGCATCCTAGATCGAAGGCCAATTCATAGAGGCTCTTCGTATCTTCGACCGTAAAGTCGTTCGGCGCATTGGCTGTCTTTGAGATCGAGCTGTCGACCCAGCGCTGAATCGCAGCTTGCACACGGATATGATCCTCTGCGTTCAGATCCATGGCTGTAATATAATAATCCGGCAGCGATTCGCCAGGATGCGCATCCAGCCATTCCTGCGCAATCGGCACGAACTGCTCGTCGAAGCCTAAGCGGCTTTGACGGAAGTACTTAAAGGCAAAGTATGGCTCGATTCCGGTTGAAGTGCCGACCATGGTTCCTGTCGAGCCCGTTGGCGCTTGGGTAATGACGGTTACATTGCGCATGCCGTGTTCGCGGATCGATTCTCCAACTTCCGGATAGCGATCCACCATATTTTTCATAAATCCGCTCATCAAATATTTCTCAGCATCAAAAGCCTTGAAGGATCCCTTCTCACCGGCAATCTCGCTTGATGCAAGATACGATTCGCGAGCGATGAAGCCGTACAGCTTATCTAGGAATTCAAGCGATTCTGGCGAGCCGTAACGAATGCCAAGCTTAATCATCAGCTCCGCAAGGCCCATAGAGCCTAGGCCGACACGGCGCTCCGTCTGCTGATTCTCTTTGTTCTTTTCAAAATGATACGGCGTCTTGTCGATGACGTTGTCCAGGAAACGAACAGAGTAGCGCGTCACCTTGCCAAGCTCATCCCAAGCGACATCATGCTTGTCCTCGTCATAGAACTTGGACAGATTGATGGCAGACAGATTGCATACTCCCCATGCTGGCAGCCCTTGCTCTCCGCAAGGGTTCGTACAAATGATCGGGTTGAAGTACCAGCTGTTCGACATCTGGTTGTAATATTCCATAAACACAACGCCTGGCTCAGCAGACTTCCATGCCGACTCGATAATCGTATGCCATACATCGCGAGCACGAACGGTACGATAAGGAATAACGGCCTTGCCAAGGCTCTTCCACTTGTCGAGATCGCCATCCCACAGCTCGTCGTACTCCGGATCGGTCGTATCTGGGAAGACGAGCTCCCAATCAAGATCCTCCTTCACCGCCTTCATGAAGCCGTTGCTTACGCAGACGGACAGGTTCGCATTCGTTACTTGTCCTGCCGTTTGCTTAACCGTAATAAAGTCCTCAAGATCTGGATGCCAGTCGTTGATCATAAGCATAAGCGCGCCGCGACGGCTGCCGCCCTGCTCAATCAGGCCAGTCGTATAGCTGAACAATCCGCCCCAGGATACAGAGCCGCTGGAAGTTCCATTCACGCCGCGTACGATCGCGCGTCTAGGACGCAAGGAAGACAGGTTGATGCCAACGCCGCCCCCGCGAGCCATAATTTCTGTCATTTCCGACAGGGTCTCCATGATGCCGCCGCGGCTGTCCTTCGGAGAAGGAATAACATAGCAGTTGAACAAGGTCAGCTCATCGCTTGCTCCTGCACCTGCAGCGATGCGTCCGCCGGGAACAAGCTTCCAATCGTCAAGGATATAGCGGAACTTATCTGTCCACTCCGCCTGCTTCTCCGGCACTTCCACAGAAGCCATGGCCTGTGCGAGACGATCCCACATCTCCTCAGGCGTCTTCTCAATCGTGAGCGTCAGCTTCTCAACGCTTGACTCCACAATATCTCCGCTTCTCACCTTAACAGATACCGTATTCCCGCGGCGCTCAATGACTTCCCCGACTTCCTTCGCAGGAAACTTCGGATCGTCTTTGGTTAGGACAAGCACGATATCCCCAACTTTTGTCTGACTTGTATCTGCATTTTTTCTCGCATAGCGATCCAAAAAAATCTTCTCACTTAGGCCTTCCAAGCGCTGTTTCCCTGTATTCAACACGAACGCCCTCCTGTACACATAGGTTTTCAACAACCGCACATTATCTATATTTAGTATATTATCATATGTATCCCATACAACATATTGTGCGCCTTAGCTATTTTACTATACTGACTGCTTGTTTTCTAATGGGGATAGATGGATGGAGCGAGGTGCAAATCCAATGTAGCGGTAACAATCTGTAGATTGCTCTATGAATCTCAACGATGCTTTAAATTCAAAGACGTCTGCTACAAAATACGAACAGATCATGACAATTCCGTGAGCAAGCAGCAAGAAACTTCAATTCAGCGCGAGGAAGTTATGAATATCGCAAAAGAGGCGCATACTACATCTACATCATATCATCTATCCTTGGGAGGACGGACACGTGAACAACGGATATTCGCCGCTCGCAACTTCAAGTATGGTACCTGTTCGCTTCGACAAGAGCTGGATCGAAACCTTCCACAGCCGTATGGAGCGCAATGGTCCATGGGATGATTGGACCTGCTTCCAGCTTGCCTATGAGGCTGAGCAGGCGAAGCGCATCCACTCCTTCGACGAGCTCCAGTGCCTGAACCATCTGACGAATGTCGAGCCGCTGCCGCATCAATTGGACACTGCTCGCAAGGTGCTGCATGAGATGCGCGGCCGAGCGATCCTTGCCGATGAGGTTGGACTAGGCAAGACCATTGAAGCCGGGCTTGTGCTAAAAGAATATATGATTCGCGGGCTTGTCAAAAAAGTGCTGATTCTCGTTCCCGCCTCACTCGTGCTGCAGTGGGTGCGAGAACTGAACCATAAATTCGGCATCCCTGCGATCGCTCAAAAGAAAGAGTACCACTGGGGTTCTGAGGTCGTGGTCGCCTCAATGGATACCGCGAAACGCGAGCCGCATCGTGCCCATCTGCTCAATCAAGACATCGATATGCTGATTATTGACGAGGCGCACAAGCTGAAGAACAAGAAAACGACAAACTATCAATTTATTGTACAGCTTCGCAAGAAATACTGCATGCTGCTCACCGCAACACCGGTACAGAACGATATGAATGAACTCTATAATTTGATTACGCTGCTGAAGCCAGGCCAGCTGGGCGCTCAAGGCGAATTCAGCGCTAATTATATGCATGACAAACGTGTGCCTAAAAATGAAAGCGCGCTTCAAAGCACCTTGTCCAAGGTTATGATTCGCAACCGTCGCGGCGAAGGCAGCGTGCAGTTTACGAAGCGCATTGTTAAAAATGTGCCGCTGGAGCTCTCTCCAGAGGAGCAAGCGTTGTATGATGGCGTAACGCAATTCATTCGCGAACAATATAAAGAGAACGGGCAGGATATTGGAAGCATGTTCTCCATGATTACGCTGCAGCGAGAAGTATGCTCAAGCCGTGATGCCGTGTTCGTTACCCTCGTGAATCTAGCGAAGAAGCTGCCCGAGAATTCCCCTGTACGCGAGCGAATATGGGACCTGATAGACCTAATTAAAAGCATAACGGCCAACACCAAAGCAGAAACAGCCATGGAATTGATTCGAGGCATGGATGACAAGGTGATTGTTTTTACGGAATATCGTGCAACCCAGGAGTATTTGATGCAGTACTTCCACAAGCACGGCCTGATGGCTGTTCCATACAGGGGGGGCATGAATCGCGGCAAGAAGGATTGGATGATGGACCTCTTTCGCGGACGCGCTCAAGTAATGATTGCGACAGAAGCCGGGGGCGAAGGCATTAACCTGCAATTCTGCCACCATATGATCAACTTCGATCTTCCTTGGAATCCCATGCGTGTCGAGCAGCGTATCGGCCGCGTGCATCGTTTAGGACAATCCCAAGATGTGAAGATCTATAATCTGTCTACAAGAGGGACCATTGAGGAACATATTCTTAATCTGCTACACGAGAAGATCAATATGTTTGAGAGTGTGATTGGCCGATTGGATATGATTCTTGAACGCTTTGAGGAGCAGAACAATCTGGAGCGAAGCATCTCCCGCATTCTTATGGAAGCAAGCTCTGAAGACGAGATTCGCACACAAGTGGACTCTCTCGGACAATCATTGACTTCCATTAAGGAGGCGTTCAATGGCGCTTCTGCTGTCAGCGAAGAGCAATCTCGCATCCAATCATTCCTCAAACAGTACAGCAACGGGACGGAGGTATAGATATGGTGATGAATACCGAACAGATCGAGCACTTTGTCATGCGATACTTGGAATCCATGGAATGTCAGGTCATGGAGAAGACGCCAGTCTACGTCACGGTAAAGCTGTCCGAACAAGCGGATCGCGCGCTTACAAATCGCCCGTACTACTGGGGATTTGTTGATCGTACAGGCGCAGAGCCAGAAACCATGCGCTTCACCTTTGTCTTCGATCCTGCCAAGCTCCCCCCCGAGAGAGGACCTGTCAGCTACGTCACAGCTCCTGCGGGCCAGCCTCCTGCTTCTGGGGGTACAAATCAGCCCGATGGCGGGCAGGATTCCATCATGGGACGGTACTTCGGGGTTGCTCCAGCCTTCACAGGAGGCGGAGGAGGAATTGGACGGATCCCAAGAGAGAATGTGCATTATGGCAGTCCTCGTTTAGAGAGCATGATGCGTGCTGCCGCGGAGCAGGGACGCTTCATCGCGCTGTTTGATCAAGGTTATGCCGAGCATCGTCCGATATCGCGCGGGCCAAAGCGCTCATTAGCCTATGAGCCGTGGCTGATGCTGAATCTCAAAGTTGAGTTCGCATGCGACTTGAAGCGTGAAGAGATTCATTCTCTTGGCATTTCATTATACAACGGAGCTATACAAGAAGAATTTATGGAGCAGCTGCAGCAGCGGGATATGTCGCCGAAGCTCCCGAATCATGTGCATACCGTGCCGTCACGCTTCACCGTCGATCAGGGAATCCTGCTCATCGAAGACCATCTCAATGAGCTGCTGAAGGACATCGATCTCACCTGGGCGATTGAGGCCAGTGAGCGTCTTGAAGAAGAGCTCGATCTGCTGGATGCATACTACATTCCATTGCTTAAGCAAGAGCAAGAGCAAGAAGCAGCACGCGCAGCTCAAGAAGCAGCTCCAGCAGTTGTTCCAACGATCATAAACAAACCTCCTTCTTCGCTGATCCCGCCAGAAGACAAAGAACAACTGAAGGAAAGCGAACAGGAGCAAACAGAATCCTCCGTTCCGATGAGCATTCAGGAGCAATACAATATGAGGCGCAAGGAGCTGGAATGGCAATTTGAGCCTCGAATCGAAATACACCTCATTAATGCGGCTCTGGTCCATCTCCCACATGAGCAGTCCTGAGCCGCGTTTTTCTGTAACCATACGACATTTCCTTCATGTATTCTTGTATCTGTTCTGAAAATAGGCGAGCTTAGGCGCATAAGCGCCATAACCTGTCAAAATTAGAAGCTGACAAAAGCAATTTGTCTTCTCTCGTACGACAGCCTTTGTATGGACAGTACCCTAAAATAAAGAATAAATACGTCTAATTCGGGTACAGAATGAATAGTATGGAATGTTGTGGACAATGAAGAGGTGATCCTATCTAATGAAAAGATCAAATTGGTGGACCCAAGCGCTGCGTACAACTGCGCTTGCTGCAACTGCGTCTCTTGCATGCGCGGGAATATCGTATTTCCTTATTGATACCCTGCCACGAATAACTGTGCAGTCATCCGCGCATGGAGAATCGTCTTCCATTGCGATCGTACAGCCTGCCAAAGCCTATCCTTCCTATCGGGACTATGCCGGCTGTACTGCGCAAATGCCTTCAAAGGATATAATGCAGGCGATAAATGTGGACAAGCCGCATCGCACGCCCCCAACTCCTAGCTGCCAGCCTGACGGACAGAAAAAAGCAAGTATCGCTGCCGCAGCCATGAACAGACCAGGCGCTTATAGCACCGCTAGAACGGACGGAAACCACAAGGAAGAGCTGCAGCATGCGATTCAGCAAGCGATACTAGCCTTATCGGAGCACGAGCCGTATACAAGTTGGATAAATGCCACGACAGATATTATGCCCCTAGGGCCAGGTACTCATGGCTGGCTAATTCGCATGCTTGATGCAGATGGACAAGCATTAGGCTATCTGATCATGCACGCGAATGAACAAGGACAGTACAAGCTTACGGAGTATGGAGCGGGGAAAGAGCTGCCTTATGACCTTGCTGCCTTAACACAATCTCTTCAGAACAAAGGCTACCACCCGCTTCAAGTCCAGCTTGAGGCCATCTATCCCTCAACATTATTAGCTTTATGGAAGGTTAGTTCAGATGGAGCGGTGTTTTATCTGGACGCATTTACAGGCGAAGAAATACCTTATGAGGAGAAAGAGATTCATCTTGTAAAGGATAAGCCTGGCGCTCGTCTTCCGTTGACACTTTCTTCACAGACTATAGAGGCTCCTATCCAAACACGCATGCGTGCCTTGACAAGTCCAGATGGAGTAATCGCAAATTCACAGCCTATGGCAGCAACTGCAGCCGAGATAGGCAATTGGTTCGATGTATATGAGAATCTCCAATGGATGACACTCAAGCATCAATTGGATAAAAACGCAGCAGAAGACAAATTGAATCATTGGAATCCAACTTCCAGCATGAGGCTGATCTATGTCCATTCCCTGATGAAGGATGCCGTGCGCATTCCTTATGTCCTGCAAGGCAGGCAAATCTGGCAGCTTAACAGCAGGATCGCCAAGAATGCTCAAGCTTCTTCATCCTTCATGGCGAATCAAGAAGAGGAGTCGAAGCAAGCTGCATATTTCGGTCTTGCCCATGAAGCAAATGCGGATATACTGCGTTGGATCATGCAGGATGACCTGCTGCAGCAAGGAGATATCGTTCCCTATTCCGTCTCAAAGTAACTGTAGTGCTTGTCGCAGCCACCATTGACAAAGGATTAATCTAAATGATGGAAGGTATACCAATCAATATATATGAATATAGGGCAGACGCAGTGAGATTTGCACTTCACCTCGTATGCCCTATTTGCCGCTCATGCTGTAAATATGAATCATGTGGCAGATTTTCTCCATTTCACCTTCGATATCTTACCGGTAAATCTCGCAACGCGATTGATGATTGGCTTCGTCGTCTTCCCCATATCGCTAGCCCACATCTTCATGCCAAATGGCATAAGACCAAACCATCGCACAAGAAACGGCTCACGGTGCCGCGCTTTGTGTTCCTTTTTGCGCTCTTGCCTTGTCTCCTTAGGCATATCCATGTACGTTACAACACGCTGGGTAATGTACTTGATAAGATCATCGCTTTTTGCCATTTGTCACCCCTCCTTTTTTGCATTCAGACTTCCTGCTGCCACAGAACTCTTTGTGCTAACAGACATTCTTCATGCTTTTTACCAGACACGCTATCCTGTATCAGTCATACTGCACGCACAAGCTGACCCCTATTTACTGAAGAATGTCGATATTAGTGTGGGCGTAATGAGGCTTTTCTAAACGTATATCCATCATTTCCAACATGCACATGGGATGCGGGCTAGAGCAATCGCGCATCCTACCGTTAAATGAATGATTGGATAAGAGAGGTTAACATTATGTATAAATGGTTCATAATCCGCATGCTCATCATGCTTACGGTTGCTCAAGCTGCAGCAGCGTGGCCGGTCAACGCCCAAGCTCAGCCGGCTGCACCACAAGATAAGCAGCCCATCTCCCACGTGTTTACCCAACGCTTTGTCCTTATTGATGCTGGTCATGGCGGCATAGACGGAGGAACCGTACATCATGGAATCTTGGAAAAGGATATTAATCTTGCCATTGCACAGAAGCTGTATCTGCTGCTGAAAAGCAAAGGGGTGCCCGTCATTCTTAATCGTACAGGCGATTACGCGCTTAGCGATGACAATCGCTGGTCAGCAACACGCTCCAGACATCGTCGTGACCTTGCACAGCGGCGGCAGTTGAGTGAAGAGCTGCCCATTTCAATGTTTGTCAGCATTCATGTGAACTGGGCTAAAAGTCCTTCAAAGCGAGGACCTATGGTGATTCACCAAGCAGAAGGAAGAAGCCAAGCGCTCGCCTTTTTAATCCAGCAGGAGCTTGAAACATTGGCCCCGTCCCCTCATTTGCCTGATACAGGCTCGAAATATTATCTGCTTCGACGCGTCAAGCAGCCAGCAGTCATCGTCGAGACCGGATTTATCAGCAATGCTAAGGATCGAGAGCTTCTGACGAGCCGCAGAGGCCAGTCACTGATCGCAATGCGTCTATGCGATGCCATAATTCATTATCACACGCTGTACTATTGATGCGGCAGCTTGCCTTGATAGGCAAGCTCTGAGATCCGAACAAATTGATATGCCTTCATGGCCGTAGGGACAGTACGGTGGAGCACTGCTGCAGTCTTCTGTCCCTGATGGCCTACATGTCCAATGGTTACACAGGAGGATTGATAAGTCATTCGCTTTAGGATTTCTTCCCACTGCTTCGTCACATGCGCTTCTGTATGCACATCATCAAGAAATACTTGATTGTATACAATCGGAACGTTTAGTTGTTCAGCTACTTCCCCTGCGACTGAACGATAATTTGTCTTGCTGTCCAGGTAATACATCCCTTTTTCTTTACATACGCGCAAAATGATGCCCATAATGTGCTTGTCACCCGTAATTTTGGAACCCATATGATTATTCATGCCCACAGCATGCGGCACTGCATCAATAGCCTCGCGAACTCTCTTCTCGATCTCTTCATCAGATAAATTAGAGAGGATTGCACCGGGACCAAGCCAGCTTGCTCTTCCATGCTTCGGCTCCATTGGCATATGGACAATGACCTCGTGGCCCATATTATAAGCCATCTCAGCATCCTCTTTAGAGCTGGGGAGAAAAGGCATGACGGCAACGGTAATCGGTACAGGGAGCTTCATCATTTCTACAGTGCCTTTCATTCGATTCCCAAAATCATCAATGACAATGGCGACCTTCTTATTGGAAGCTGCATCAGACGGATTCAGGGAAGATTCAGCGGCTGCTATTGGAATCCCCCAGATTAAGGTGAAGCATAGTAATAATAGACTTGAAACAAGCACTATACGTGAAGAAGTATGTATGCAATGTCTGAATGCCGTGTTATCCACTGCTTTGGATATAAACCAGTTGTTCATCAAACCAGCCTCCCATGCATGTCTCAAAAGATAATTTGTACCTTTAGTATGCGTTGCTCTGTTAGAAACATGCGCAAATCGAAACAATTGCGATTAATTTGAAGGCATCATCAGCTCATTAATTGACAACCTCTCTAAAAACCCCTAAGATAATAATTACGCAAAAAACCAAGAATGCAGGTGATTCACGATATGTCCTATCAACCTATCGTTAAACATGTAGACAACAGTGACAACAATCAGGAAGTAGGCTTGAAGCAGCTTGTCGTAACCATGCATGATGGAACACAGCTTCGATTGTTCAACAATAACGGCAAAAAAACGATCAATCGTCTGCTCACAATCCCATGCCCAATCTGCCGCAAGGATTTCTATTGCAAATGCTTTGATCGCTTCGTTGATGTCATCGACGAGCAGGTTCCAGAAGAAAACTGGAAATAGCGTTTGGCTGTCTCCAATACATACGGGGCGTTCCCGCATAGCGTATATACACTTATGCTGCGGGAGCGCCCCTTATGTTTGTGAACCTTTTTATACGGCCTTCAATCTCCACATTACACTTGCGAAATCCTGAGCGGGTATTTGAACCGGAACCCCAGCATACATCAGCTCATCCCCGCCATAAATCTGCCCTGTCTCAATGACCTCATATTGTCTTGCAGGATCAAGCCCTTGGAGGCGCACATAAGGGATTGGAGCAGCAAGCGCTATCGGTTGCAGTGAACATAGGATAGGCCCAGATAAATATGGAGTATTGTAAGATCTCCATTCAAGGTAAGCCGTTCGATCAACCGTCAAGCTTGCCATCTTGCAATCCGACAGGAAGAGGAGCCGGCTGAGCACAGGTGCTGTCGATAACAATATGGGTGCCAGCTGAGTGGGAAGCATGGAAAGCATGCATCGTCTCCAGCACATGATAAGCCATATGGCCGCTCGCGCGATGCGTACGGCCTGTCAGGATGGCCTTAGCCATATCGGCGGCGCCAAGTCCGCGGGCATTTTCATGATATCCGTGTGTTAACGGAACCTCTCGCCAATCGCTGTCTGCGGCTTGACGCAGCAGCACCTTGCCCCCGAAATCATTCGGATCTGGAACCAGCAGCGTGCCTTCCGTACCATACACTTCAATTCTTGGCAGCACAGAACCTCCCGCCACATCAAAGCTTGTCAAGAGCGTCGCGATCGGCCCTGCTTCCATCTCCATGATTCCAGCCACATGAGTAGGAACTTCAACTTGGATGATCTCCCCAGCCTTCGGCTGACTCGTGATTAAGCGCTCCTGGCGCGTCATTCTTGCAGCTCCTGTTACTCGCTTCACGGGACCAAGCATCGCAACAAGAGCCGTCATATAATAGGGACCCATGTCAAACAGCGGTCCCCCGCCCTTTTTGTAGTAAAAAGCAGGATCTGGATGCCATGATTCATGGCCTCCGCTCATCATGAACGCAGTCGCGCCAACGATGGTACCAATTGCTCCATCTTGAATCAGCTTGATACAAGTTTGGAGACCGCCGCCAAGGAAAGTGTCTGGCGCTCCACCAGCATACAGCCCCTTCGCCTTCGCAAGTCGCAGAACCTGTCTGCCTTCTTCAAGTGTGACAGCGAAAGGCTTCTCTACATACACATGCTTGTTTGCTTCAAGCGCCTGCAGATTAACGGCAGCATGAGCTTGTGGAATCGTTAAGTTAATGACAAGCTCAAGCTCAGGATCTTGCAGCATCTCCTCCACCGACAAGGCACGCACCCCATACTGCTGCGCGCGCGATACTGCTCTGGCATGATCCATATCCGCAATAGCAGCAATCTCCATCGATTCAAACCTGCTGCCATTTTGCAAATAAATACCGCTAATATTGCCTGCTCCAACAATGCCTGCCTTGATCATGTTTACTCACCCTATTCGTAGTATGGATTAGCCAAGCCTTTAGAAAGTCTCTTTGCCAGAAGCACACCAACGGAATCCGCGCATCATTAGTTCCTTGATGATTGGCGTATCCAATACGGAAGCCCGATGCCCAAGCGCATTGTAATACACACGGCCCTTGCCCCACCTCTTCGTCCAGATTACCGGCATATCGACTTCGCCATTTGCGGCATGGGGACCATGATCTGCTCTGAAGCGTGTCGTTGCCAATACCTCCACAGCAGGGTCCACATGCAGGTAATACTGTTCGGTCACGACTGTAAAGTCTCGCATACCCTCGGTAAGCGAACTGGAGGAGGAGGGAAAGTGTACGCTATACTCGACCCCGTCATTGCCAGGATGGGCAACCCAATTGCCGCCTGTCATGAACTGCCAATCGACATTGTCGCGGAATGCATCGCACATCCCGCCATGACAGCCCGCTAGCCCAACGCCATGCTGCACAGCTGTCGATACATGTTCTACAAGCTGTGGATCGATCTGTCCCATGGTCCAGATCGGGATAATCAAATCAAGATCCATTAATCTCTCTTGATCACGAAACGCCTCAAGCGTATGGCTTACCTCAACTTGAACCCCATCCTCCTCAAGCCAGCTTTGAAATAACGCAGCAACCTCCTTGGGCTCATGGCCCTCCCAGCCCCCTTGTACAATTAAGGCATGTTTCATATTTCTTCGCTCCTTTTCGATGTTGTGTGTATTATATCGATAACATTTCTTCTAAAATGATCCATCATCCATTGCTTACATAGGTTCACCATGAACGCTAGCGATTCCTTCCAACTCGCTGCATAAAATAAACAACTTCCCCACACACAATGCCCTAGCATACAAAAATGCCCCTCCAGCTGGACAAGGTCGGGAAGCTTATGCTTCAACTCCTTGCTGCCGGAAGGGCACCCTCATTTACAATGGATATTCATGCTGCATGCTGCATGTTATCTGCTATTTCATTAACGGATGAGCTGTCTGGAGAACTGCTGCCATCTCTGCTCTCGTTACAGCACGGGCAGGACGGAATGTCCCGTCTTCATAGCCATTCAGTACGCCTGCCTTCGCTAGTGACAAGACAGCTCCGCTCGACCAGCGGCTCGCATGAACATCCGCAAATGGCCCGCTTACTGATGATGAAGATGTGCTCAGCTCCAATACACGAGCCAGCATGACGGCCAGCTGCTCTCTCGTGACCGCCTCATTTGGTCGGAAGCTCCCATCTTCAAAGCCTGTCATATACCCTGCTGCCTGTACAGCCTGAATGTCATGCCATGCCCAATGACTTGAAGAAACATCGTGGAATGAGCGAAGTTCATCTTCTTGGAAAAGAAGCTCTTGTGAGCGCGCCACGACGCTTGCCGCCTGTGCTCTGGTCAATGGCTGGTTCGGAGCGAATTGCCCCTCCGCGACGCCTGTCATCCACTTCTCATGAAAGACATATTCAATCTCATCACGAGCCCAATGGCCAATCGTATCATAGAATAAAGCCCCATTCAGCCATTGTCTGTAGTAATCCCATGTATTGCCCGATTCCTCATTAAGGCTCCAGTTGCCTGCGCCCTTCAGATCGTATTTATTCACGAGTTGAAGCTTGGCTTTAATGGAGGCTTCATTTTCATACCATACGGTATACTGTCCCGCTCCTAAGGTTACGCCATGAACAACCGGCTTGCTGTCTGAGGACGCAATGGTAAATGTCGCCTTGGCAGACTGCTGGACCGTATCATAGCTTACTTTTCCGTTGTACTTATGAACCAGCTGCTCAACAGTCTGATTCTGAATTCCAAGCCCCTTATAGCGGCCATCCGCACTCCAATACCGGCCATAGAAAGGAATGCCGAGCAGGATCTTCTCCTTCGGCACTGTCTTCAGCGCCTGCAGAATGGTCTTCTCCACCCAGGGCAGTCCTGCTACTGGACCAGGCGCACTGCCTTGATAGCTCTGATCGTACGCCATAATCATAAGATAATCGCTTGCCTTCGCAAGCTTCTCATTATCATAGGAACCGTGCCAGCCGCTTGTCCATCCTTCCGGATTCGCAGCGACAGCTGTGGATACCTCTTTATGATCAGGAACAACAGCACGCAAGCGTCGTACGAGATCGGTATAAGCGTCCCGATCTTGTGCCGTTACATTCTCGATATCTACATTGACGCCATCCAGATTGTGCTTCTCAATCGCATTCGCCACCTGCTTCGCGAGCGCCTCGCGATTGGCAAGCGCCTTCCTCCCAAGCTCTCGGTCCCAGTGGTTGCTGAGAAATGGAACGACCTTGACGCCTCGCTTGTGCATCTCTTCGATAAAGGCTGCATCCAGCGCTTCCGTCAACTTCAACGATCCATCAGGCTTCAAGTCAAAATAGCTTGGGGAAACCATATCCAAGCTCCCTTTGGTGGAATCTACTGCCTGCACATATTTGCTAGGAGTGCCAAAATAGAGATAGGCCATCGCAAATCGATCTGGACGCTCCTGCTGAGAGGCCATTGCAGGCAAAGTGGCAGTGCTCCATGCAAATATCGTAAGCATAATGACAACGGCTTTTATGTATCGTTTCATGCTCATTCTATGAATCTCCTCCTTGCACTTTCATAGATTCATCTTGACATGAGCAAAAGTTTAGGAACAAGATCTAAATATTGGCATTTTCATTAGCAAAATGTAAGGAACTTGGGGAAAAGCGGTATGAGCAGTAGCATTCAACCACTTCACAGAGGAAATATGAGAAATAAATGAGAAAGGAAAGCCTTGACAAGAACAACAACATTGAGCTGAGTTAAGCGGCAATAAGCAGGTTCTCACTGCTCAGATATGCGAAAAGGCCGTCCTTCACACGATCGAAAATCCCTTCGATCCATGCACAGAACAGCCTCTTATGTAAAAGGGTATAAAAGAATATCGTCCTCAATCGATAGCAGCGCTATTTATTCATGGCGAGCAGCTGCTGCTTCTCTTTGTTCAAGCTCTCATTTTCTTTCTCAATATCCGCATTCTCTGCCTTTGCTGCCTTCACAAACGCGAGATGATATTTGTAATCCTTGTCACTTTGCAGGCCGGTCTGATCACTTCCATATTTCGCGCGAAGCTCACCGAGCTTCTTCTCACTTTCGCCGATGCTTTGGCTGTTGGATTTCATCTTTTCCTTGTTCGCCTGCAATCTAGCATTAATCTCTTCTATGCGCGTCAGATTGGAAGTGTTTGAACTATTGTCGCCTGCGTTCTTGCGATTGAGCTTAACGGTACCCGATTCATAGTTTACTTGAAGGCCCGTGATCTCGCCGACTTTGCGGACAGGAGCATACGTTACCCCATCAATGATAATCGCATCCGTGTTAACCTTCGTATCTCCAACATAAAGGCTGACGATTCTCTCAACCTTCTTGCCGACCAGTGAGCTGCCTGAAGCCCATACAGCCGTCCCCCCTCCAAGCACAGCTGCACACAAACCTACTATGATCCACTTTTTCATGATGCATACACTCCTCTCTATTGTTCGGTTGATTGAAGACATAATGATTCAAAACACATGATCAGCAGCTTCGGCAGTTGTCTTGCATCCGGTATGTTCGTATCCTGCCTTAATAGGTTATTAACCAATACGTACGGATCTAATTATGGTTGATTATACCGTTAATTGTATCACGGTGCTTGTCAATTTCGTAAACTTTGTCGAAGTTTGCAGCGATTGGGATCATGCTGATCGCAGCGAGAGGCCTTTTTTGAGTAAATGATGTCCGGTTTTGAATAAAGAATTGATTAACCGCTTCCTATATGCTGAGAGGAAGGCAACCTGTAGTTTATAGCATTTATTAGGCGTGTTCCACGATAACGATCATTTCAACTTATATACCTCCAAAGGAGACATGTTGTATGCGTATTTCGATGTACAAAGCATTATGGGGCATGGATGGCGATATGGAATCGCAATTCAGACGAATTGCAGAGGCAGGCTACAGCGGCATCGAAGCGCATCCTCCCGCAGATGAACATACCGAAAGCTTCAAGCAATTGCTTCAGCAATACAATCTTGATTACATCGCGCTCATCGCGACAAGCGGCAAGAATCATGCCTTGTCTTTTGCTAGACAGGTTGAACGCTGTCTCGATCTTAACCCTGTACTCATCAATTCCCACAGCGGGAAGGATTCGATGCCTTTTGCCGAACAGGTGGCATTCTTTCAAGAGACGCTGAGGATTGAAGCGCAGGCAGGCGTTCCGATTGCACATGAGACGCATCGAGGACGAGCCATGTTCACGCCATGGACGACAAAGCTGCTTGTCGAGGAGCTTCCAGCGCTTAAGCTCACAGCGGATCTCAGCCATTGGTGCTGTGTATGTGAATCCCTGCTTGAGGATCAGCAGGAATGCCCAACCTTCTTATTCCGTCATGTCGTCCACATCCACGCGCGCGTGGGCTATGCGGAAGGCCCTCAGGTTCCTCATCCAGGAGCACCGGAATATGAGAGAGAGCTTCACGCCCATGAACAGTGGTGGAGAGAGATCTGCCTGAAGAGACAAGAAGAAGGACAGCATCTCATGACGTTCACCGCAGAATATGGACCACCAGGTTATATGCATACCCTCCCTTTTACGAATCAGCCCGTCTCGGACTTATGGGAGGTATGCTCTTGGATGGCGAAGCGATTGGAGAAGCAGTACATGACATAACCCAGACGAGCAATCGCGATAAGGATTTTCAAGGCATCACCAATCGCATACCCAACTCTGCTAAGCCTTTTTTCTTAACGATCGACAGCTTAAAAAGCCATTTGCTTGTTCATACATCAGGAGGAGATAAGACATGATCACTGCCTACAAGGCCCCATCGCTTGAAGCCGTGTGGCCGCGGCCCACTATTGCACCGAAGCCTAGCTATGTCACGGGAACGGCTGATCCCGTAATATCATTGAACACAAGCGCTCACATGCATTGGCTATTCAATTCTGATGTTCATGCGATAGCTGCTGTCACTGCTCCCTCTACCACTGCGAGCATGTGGAAGGAGGTTACCGTGCCCGGCGAGCTGGCCATGCAGGGCTATGACATTGAGAATGATACGGCGTACTTCTATAAGACAGTACTCGCAATCCCTAACGACTATAAGGATAAAACCATAATACTTCGATTCCATGGGGTTTACTCCAAGGCTCGCGTATGGGTAAATGGTACGTTTATTCGAGAGCATCAAGGTGGGTTTACAACTTGGGATTGCAACATTACGCAGCAGGTGGTTGCAGGCGAAGCGGCTTCTCTTGTGGTCGAATTTGTTGATGATATTATGGACCCTTCCATTGGCAGCAAGTATGCCCACCACAATATTGGCGGAATCCTGCGCGATGTGGAACTGATTGCGCTCCCGCAGGTTCACCTGACAAGACTTCATTATGAGGTCGATTTTGATGAAAAATATGAGAACGCCGAGCTCAAGCTCATGATCGGCGCTCAGCTTGCGCATACCCGCGAAGCACATGTTCAATTAGAGCTCTTCGATGCGAACCTTCATTCTGTCTCGCTTGAACAGCATGATATTCACTTTACTGACGATAGAAGCGAGCTATGCCTCACCCTTCCTGTCGAACAGCCGCACAAATGGAATGCAGAGCGGCCTTACCTTTATACACTGCGGGCTTCGTTGATAAGTGAACAGCTGCTGCTGGAAGCCGTCGAGATCAAAGTAGGGTTTCGGAAAATCACGTACGCCGGCGCAAATGGAACCGACCCTCGAGAGGTGTATGTAAATGGGGAACGGATTAAGCTAAGAGGCACTTGCCGACACAGCATCCATCCTGAGCTTGGCAGAGTTACCTCTGCGGAGTTGGACCAGCAGGATGTAAAGATGCTCCGCGAGCAAAATGTAAACTATGTAAGAACCTCCCATTACCCGCCTACAGAAGCATTTCTTGCAGCATGCGATGAGCTTGGCATGTATGTGGAGGAAGAAACCGCAGTTAACTTTCAATATGCCAATGGTCCAGGCCCATGGCGGGATGATGAGGTCTGGTACATGAATCAGCTTGCAGAAATGATTGAGCGTGATCGCAGCCATCCGAGCGTGCTGATCTGGTCGCTTGCCAATGAATGCGGATGGCGTAAGAACGAAGAGGGCAACAAATTCAGACGACAGCTCGCCTACGTCCGTCAAGAAGAGCCTACTCGTCCAACCAAGTTCAGCTACCCATTCCTTGTGGAGGATGGAAGTACAACCGATATCTACAGCGCGCATTATGCCGGTTATCAAGATGATATGGCCCATCACCTTGTCAGCTATGGCGTGTCGCGAGAAGACATTGTCATCAATGAGTCCTCGCCTGTCATTCATGATGAATACGCCCATATTGCATGCTACAACTTGAACGAGTTGATGCGAGACAACAATGTGCGCAACTTCTGGGGCGAGAGCATATTAAGATTCTGGGAACGCATTGTAAATACCACAGGGGCCTTAGGCGGAGCTTTATGGGCAAACATTGACGATATTTTCCTGCTGCCAGATGGCGTTCCTGAACGTCACCAGCAGCATTCCTTAGGCAGTGCCGCAGGTTATGGCGAATGGGGCAATATGAGTGATATCTGGCGCAGACCTAAGCCTGAATTCTGGCTGACGAAGAAGGCCTACTCGCCGGTTCGCCTGACAGAGCAGCCTGCCGGCAACCCAGGAGATGCCCCGCTCATGCTGTCGATCAAAAATTGGTTCAACCATACCAACTTAAATGATGTTAGTGTCCATTGTGAAATATATAAGGAAGATAGCAGGATAGAAGCATATACCTTTCAAGGTCCTGATGTTAAACCATATGAAGAAGGCATTCTCACGCTCCCTAAGCGAGCTTGGGAAGATCATGAGAGGATTCGCCTGAGCTTCCAAATGCAAGACGGACTCATCGTAGATGAATATGAGATTCCGATCACTCCCCCTCAGTTTCAGTATCGAGAAGAAGTTGGCGGCAAGCTTATGCTTGAGGAGTCGGATCAGCGTTATAGGATTAATAATGATCGCGTCACATTTATCTATGATAAGCATGCCGCCCAACTCTTAGAAGCTTCCTTCAATGGGAACACCTTGCTGTCAGGAGGACCGCAGCTTCATGCTGCTGGCATAGAGCTTGGCCGCTGGATACCAGAATCCATTCAAGCAGAGATTATGGACGGCGGAAAGCATGCCATTGTCACCATTGTCGGGCATTACAATGCAGGATGGCGGGTTCAATTTGTGCAAACCATTTCGGAGACGGGCACAATAGAAACACGATATATGCTCCTTGACGTTCAGCCGGAGCAGCCGCTGCAGGAGTTCGGGCTTTCCTTTAGGCTGCCAGCCCATCTTGAATGTGTAGAATGGGAGAAGTCAGGCTTGTATTCCGCCTACCCTGAGCATCATATTGGAAGGCTTCGCGGACGTGCAAAGCGTGTAAGAGCAGACTATGATCGCTGTCCTGATCAATATGGCGTACGCCCTAATTGGGAATGGAAAGACGACATGCGCAATTATTATTTAGAAGCAAAGGACAACCCTAGATCAGGCATCGTAACCAACGACTTCAAGACGATGCGCGAGCATATTTATTATTATCAAGTCGGATTCGAATCCATAAAGGAATGGCTCAGAGTCGAATCAAAAGGCCATGAAGCAGCGCGGGTCCGCTACGAGCTGGAGCAGCCGCAGCGGGTTAATGATACCGATACCTCAATACTGACCTATACGGGAGAGTGGAGCCAGGGACAGGACTCGAAGTGCTATCAAGGCACTGAGACGTTCTCCAACCAGCCGGGAGCGTCCGCTAGCTTCGAGTTCTACGGCACAGGCGTACAGCTCCTTTACAAAAAACAAAGCAATACCGGCAGCCTGCTCATCCAAGTCGATGATCATCCCGCTCAGCTCATTGCAGCGCACAGTGATATCGGGATGCCGCTCTATCAGCAGCGAATTGACATTCAAGACCTGCCGCTAGGATCACACAAGCTCACTGTTCAGGTGCCTGAACATAATGACGGTGCATATGTCATCATTGATGCTTTTGAAATTCTAAATAACACGGTATCCCCTGCTGTTGAAGCTGAACTAATCATTAATCAGGCATGGAATTATGAAGGATTAAGCTGGGGCAATTATGGTGGGGAAGCAATAGAAGTCCATACGGGCTGCGCCTACTCTACTACCCTAAGACTTACGGATAGTCCTGTGGTCAGCAAACGAGGTTAGGAGCCACATTGAAAAAATCTATAAAGCAGCTTAAGGAGCTGAACGATCACGGAAGCCTATTCTTATTGTTCAATTAGATCAGTCCAGATCATCTAGTTTGGAGCGTAATGCCGCTTCGCCGCTCTAAGCGGCTACGGATTGTTCTTTAAACACGAGGGTGCCTCTAACGTCCTGAAATGAGACTCCGGCACCCTCTTCTTGACTTTGACCCAAGCGAGCTCAAGTTCAAACCATGATACGAATCCATCCGCTTGTCGATTGTTCGTTCATACCATGCCCTTAAAAATTGCAGTACGTGTGCTTGTCCACAGGTTCTGTCCAAGCAGCCGCTTACTAGAGCGAGATTCGTTACGATACAGCATTTTTATACTCTTCGATAGGCATTCCAATCAAATTGCTCCAGTTGACCCACGTTAAAGGTTTTCCTCAGGAGCGTCCCCAGGGAATACTGACCAAGCGCTTCTCGATAGCGCTCTTCCGCATTGCCAAACGCTTGAATAACAAGCTGCTCTCCTATCGAGGCTGTATGCTGATCAGAGAAGATCTGATGTACCAAGGAGGTCGTCTTCAAAAACGGAGGTGTTCCCTCTATTGCCTCGAATACATCAAGCAGCCGGATCTCATCAATATCCTTCGCCAGTTGAAAACCGCCATTTTTCCCAGAAGTCGAAGTAATCAGCTTCTTTACAACCAGCATGCGCATGATTTTCTTGAGAAAGGAAGGCGACACATCCAATCGGTCACTAATCGTATCGCTTGTAACTGCATCTCCATTGTGCTGCGTGGCAAGCATGACCATGATGCAAATGGCCTGTTCCACTCCACTTTTGATTTGCATAATGATCTCCTTTTGCCTCTATATTTCTTGTTTTCATCTAATGTCGCGGGTTCCTTCTGCTCTATTATAGGGTCTTTGCGGTCAGACTCCAAACGAAAATCGAATCCCATGCGCGAAACTCGTCTCATGTCCTAGCTTCATGCAAGAAGACCCCATTCTCCCTAGCAAAGCGGAGACTGAGGTCTAGAAGACTTATAAAATGTTTCAGTAAGTGCTTCAGCAAGTGTTTCAGCAGGAAATAGGAATCTCAGCAATATTAGAAGACAAGTTCATCCAGTTCGATAGGCGCTTTGGTCAACAGCTCATAACCATATTTTCGGTCAGGACATCATCGCTTCCTTCAGCAACAAATGGAGCTTCATGGTTGCTTAGCCCAATGCCATGCCCTGTCCGATGAAGCAAATTGTCGAGAAGTCCGTACTGATCGAAGTAGCGGCGTGCCGCCAAATCCACCTCCTTCGCAGGTACACCCGGCTTCAAGACCTCTAGCGCTGCTTGTCGGGCGTTCATCATATGTCTGCTTCTTCTCGCGTTGGATCACCGAGGAAGAATGTGCGCTCGCACTCCGAGGCATAGCCGTTGACTCGGTAATAGGTCATTGCAACATTCGGTCCATCCCCATAGGTTTCGTAAACGTCAGGCACTCCATGCGGCATTGCACTTTCCGGTGCTGGCCATACAACAGCTAATAGATTGCTGCTTAACGGATCAAGTTGCCTCTTCTGAATAAGCTCCATATACGGAATTTGTGATAATGCTGACATCTCCAGCACCATCGTCTCTCGGGATACCTTCTTGAAGATGTCCAGCATCGTCCGGTCAGCGAGCTGAGCGCAGAAGCGGATGCGTTCAACTTCATAGCCGCTCTTGTACTGTCGCAGTGTAGATACCATATCGGATAATGTCGAGTTGTGTGCTTGAATGAGGGCATACTGGTCCGCCGGAATGTTCCCTTCAAATCCGATATGCTTGTACTTCTCCAGTACCGAACCCAAACGCTCATGCCAGTTCTCACCCGCAGGCGATGGATAGTCCCAGTATGACACGATGTCCGTATCCATGATTCCCTTCTGCACATGTGATTCCTCTAATTTGGGCACGACCAAAGTTGGTTTGTCATCGACATTCATCTACTTTTTTTATCTATAATGGATTATAATTATCTATAAATTATTTTGCAACTCCTTATTTTGATCATCATTTTACACAAATAGGAACGGAGGACGCTCATTGGATCAACCTATAACCTTCAAGAACAGCTCTCTAATTGTTGAAACCGTACTGCTGGCTGGCAAGCTCATGATGGAGAATGGCGCTGAGACAAGTCGTGTTGAGGATACGATGGAACGAATGATGCGGAAGGCCTTGTGTGATTCGCGGTCAAGCAGTTCTTAGACGTACGTTACGGTAAGCGGAATCTTTGTGAAAGCTGAATCCGGAGAAGCTTACTTCGAAAGGATTGATGGAAGAACGTTTCATCTGCAGCATATTTGCAGCATTAATCAGCTCTCTCGTGATTATGTTGATGGACGAATGGAGCTAGTTGACATCCACCGAGAGCTGCTTAGGGTTGCGAAGGAGCAGCCCAAGCTTGCGCTATGGAAGAGATTATGCTGGACGGCTTGCTTGAGCGGCAGCGTCATGCTGATATTTGGCAGGGTTTATCAGGATGTGCCCGCTGCCATGGCTGCAGGCATCATGGCTTACCTCTGTTATCTCTTTTTGTCCCGCGCCTTGAAGGTCCCCTTTCTAGCTGAATATGGGTCCGCGTTCCTTGGCGGCGCTGTGGGCTGCCTCATGTATATGCTTATTGGCGTGCATCTCAATCTTATTATGATGGGAGCCGTGATTCCTCTTGTACCCGGCATTGCGATTACCAATGCCATACGCGATATGATGGCAAGACATTATCTGTCAGGCTTGATGGGTGCGATTGAGGCTATCTGCATTGCAGGTGCGCTTGGGGCTGGCATAGCATGTGTATCGTTACCGATCGTGCCGGGCATAACGTTCTACGAGGCTTTCCGCGGGCTTGTTACCGGCAATAACGGCGCAGCTGCGGTAGTATTCCTGCAAGTCGCTTATGGTGCTGCGGGGATTGCCTGCGGCATGATCATTGCCGAAGTGCTGTACCGGCATACGATCAGACGAATCCTGCATCACTGCGCTAGATGATGATTGGCGATTCGACTAGCCAGATATAGACCCTGCGGCAACAATGTGCCATGAAACAGGAGGCGGTGGAATAAGCTATATGTAAATCTCCATTCAATCCTGCTTAAGAAACGAAAATGGAGTTGGTTAAAAGGAGGAACGATGAAAACGCATAGCGCAGCTGCATTCACCAAAGCATTTGACCGCATTACACAATCGCATTACATCCAAGAAGCCGTTGTTCTGATCGAAGATTCACAAGGGAATTATTCATGGAGCAGGGGTTATGGAGGCAGGGACATCGATTCCCCGCTTCTTATGGCAAGCATTGGCAAGCTGTTTACAACAACATGCATACTCGCTCTTCAAGAAAGAGGGCAGCTCTCGTTGAATGACAGACTCGCGATGTACATTGATGATCAGTTGCTTAGCGGACTTCATGTATACCAAGGCCGGGAATATACAAGTAAGCTGACCGTATCTGATCTATTGTTTCAAGCAAGCGGACTGCCGGATATCTTCGAGGAGAGCAAGAATGCAACCAACGCGAGAGCGATCCAGCAGGATTTCTCTTATGACTTGGACGATATGATTCGTTGGACTAAGCAGCTTAAGCCTCACTTTGCTCCCGGAACCAAAGGAAAGGCCCATTATGCAGATATCAACTTTGATCTCTTGGGGGCTGTCATTGAGAAGGTGAATGGCACTACCATAGCTGATGCCTATGAGGAATTCATTTACCGCCCGCTGAAGCTTACATCCACCTATCTTCCTCTCTCTGTTGACGATCATATTCCGTCGATCTGCTACAAGGAGCAGAGGCTCAATCTTCCACTGTTTGTATGCAGCTGTCGGGCAAGCGGTGGAACCATTACAACCGCGCGCGAGTTAATGATCTTCTTAAAAGCTTTCTTTGGAGGAAAACTTTTCAATTCTGCGGTTATGCATACGCTGGCCCAATACAACAGGCTGCAGCTCACGATGGGGCCGATCCGCTATGGCGGAGGCTATATGAGAATCGGGCTTCAGACGCTGCTTACCGCATTTAGGGGAAGCGGGGAGCTGCTTGGCCACTCCGGAACGTCAGGCTCCTTCGCTTTTTATTATCCGAAGAAGGAAATTTTCTTTGTCGGCGACCTGAATCAGCTGGCGAAGCCCTCATGGCCGATTCGCTTTGTCATGCAGCTTGCGATGAAAGCATGACGCCCCCTCCCGTTTACATTACAAGCTCTCTAAATTGCTTCTCCATAATTCATGTAAACAGCCCGTCCTCCAGATCGGAAAGACGGGCTGCAACCCTATTATTCAGCTATGTTGACGTTAATCTCGATGTCTTGATTATAATTGCCAAAATGCTTGCCAAACAGGTTTACGCCACCGCAATGCTCCGCGTTCATGGGGCATTCGATGCGCAGTATGATATCCTCGCCCACTGCAATATTTAGATTCTCTGGACGAAACTCCGACATCTTAACACCGTCCATATAGGTGCCGTCAGACTTGATCGTCATGCTCTTCAGCACCCCATACTTCGTTCCCATCGTCCACCAAGATGGCGTATACACGCCTGGCTTGGAGCCAAAGTCGCCTGGGCACGTCCACATGGCAACCGCATGGCCATTGATGGAAAAGGTAATATCGGACGGCCAATTCTCGTTATAGCCAGGCGCCTCCGAGCATAATTCCAGCGAGATGTGAATACTGTCAATCGCCTGCTGCCCGACGATGTAATTCGGTATCCGATATTCTACATAACCGCTTGCGAACCACAGGTGATTGGCCTTCACATGCTGAGGGTCGGAGAAGTAACGCGGATCATCGACCATGCCAAGCAATTGGTGCTCACTGGCCAGTCCGCAGGTCGGCTGAACCTGATAGTCCGAATATTGTCCGATCGGTATCGACACGGCATATCCCTTTGTTACAGGCTTCGTGTTCTGCTTGATCTGGAGTGTAGCGCTGTTAAGCAGCAGTCGGCATACTTTCTGGCGGCCGCGTTCGCCGGCTTGGCTCTCGGTTGCAATAATACCGGCTTGTTCGAGCTTCTGTACGTGCTTCGTCACGATGGACGAGGATACGTGAAGCGCCGCGGCAAGCTCCTTAATATTCATCGGCCTTGTATTCAACAGTTCAATCATATGCAGACGGGTCTCAGACCCGAAGCACTCCAGAAATGGAAGATTGGCTCGATTTACCTGAATGTCCATCGCTCTGCCCCCTCTATGAAGTAACCCCATTATATAACTTAAAAGTTCATTAATCAAACAATATGAGGGTAAGAACTCATATGTCTCATTTTGTTTCTAAATAAAATAGCTGCATTCAGTATGCGTGTAATCAACATAAGCTGAGTAATATTTGTGTGCACCATTTAGTTAATTAATAAGTTATCTAGTTATCTTAAACGTTGACTATAAGAACAAACTCCTCTACAATGAGCTGTGAAAGCGGATTATTATTCACCTAAGCGGTGAACAAAGGAGAGATTCGATATGTCATATATTCCTCATCTGCCAAGACCAGAATATCCTCGTCCGCAGCTCGTTCGTGAACGCTGGATGAACCTGAACGGTGAATGGCAATTTGAGTTCGACCATGGGCAAAGCGGCCGCGAGCGCGAGCTCTATAAGGCTGATTCATTATCTCAACGCATCGTGGTACCATTCTGCCCAGAAAGCAAGCTGTCTGGCATCGGTTACAAGGATTTCATGAATGCGGTATGGTACAGACGCACCTTTGATCTGCCTAAGGATTGGCAGGGCCAAGTGATTAAGCTTCACTTCGGCGCTGTGGACTATAAAGCGGAGGTATGGATTAACGGTGTATCCGTAGGAACCCATCGCGGCGGGTACACCCCGTTCTCCTTCGACATAACTATGCAGCTTCTTCCAGGGACGAATGTCATCACGCTCGCGGCCGAGGATGCAACACGAAGCGGCCTGCAGCCGCGCGGCAAGCAGTCAGGAAGCTATTATTCCAAAGGCTGTGATTACACGCGCACGACGGGCATCTGGCAGACGGTGTGGCTTGAAGCCGTGCCAAAGGCGCATATCACACAAGTGAAGATGACGCCAGATGCTGTAAATGGAGCCGTTGCTTTTCAGGTTCACAGTATAGGCGCAAGCCAAGGGGCGAGGCTTACGATTGATACCTCTTATGCTGGGGCACCGACCGGGTCTGCTGAGCTGCTATTGAACGGCGGCAATGGAGAAACCACGATTGTGCTGAGCGAGAAGCATTTATGGGGAGTAGGACAAGGAAATCTATATGACGTGAAGCTGACACTATCGGACGGCGAAGCACAGGACACGGTCACCTCATATTTTGGTCTGCGCACTGTGGCGCTTGAAGGCATGGCTATCCTGCTGAACGGCGAGCCTGTATTCCAGCGGCTCGTACTCGATCAAGGATTCTACCCTGAAGGCGTATATACAGCTCCGACGGATGAGGATCTAAAGCGTGATATCGAGATATCGATGGGGCTTGGCTTTAACGGCGCTAGATTGCATGAGAAAATATTTGAACCGCGCTTCCTGTACTGGGCTGACCGCATGGGCTATCTGGTGTGGGGTGAGCATGCGAACTGGGGACTTAATCTCTCCCGTGCCGATGCGCTTGAAGTGTTTATCCCCGAGTGGATGGAAGCGATAGAGCGTGATTACAATCATCCGTCCATCGTCGGCTGGTGTCCCTTCAATGAGACATGGGACTGCAACGGAAGTGTTCAGAACAATGAGGTGCTTCGGATTATTTATCGGCTGACCAAATCTCTCGATACGTCGCGTCCTGTAATCGATACAAGCGGCAATTATCATGTAGAGACGGATATTTATGATATCCATGATTATGAGCAGGACCCTGAGGCATTTGCTTCGCATCATGAAGCCTTCAAGAACGACGGCCAGCCGTATGATAATCATAGCCATCGCCAGGCTTATGGCGGTCAGCCCTACTTTGTAAGTGAATATGGCGGCATCTGGTGGTGCCCTGGCAGCGATGGCTGGGGATACGGCGAACGTCCTAAGACTGAAGAGGAATTCCTAGAGCGCTATGAGCGCTTGACCCGAACTCTGCTGGATAATTCGAATATATGTGCATTCTGTTACACGCAATTGTATGATGTGGAGCAGGAAGTGAACGGGCTGTACTCTTACGAGCGTCAAGCAAAGTTCGATCCAGAGCTGATTAGACGTGTCAACCAAATGCCTGCTGCGATTGAGAAAAAAGATTTGGATAAACAGTAGTCCTGTAGAGCGGCAGGAACATTAACTCAAGCGGCTGAATGTGCAATGAGTTCCTCCTTTCAGCCGCTCTCATTTTTGAAATTCTATTAACAGTTCTGTGTTAACCGATTCATATCTTGCACAAAAAAGAAGCAAAAGCAACTGACCTCTGCTTCACTCCACATCCTTCAAGTATCGTTCTTTAATATCCCTATAAATCCTTTGCTTCAAATGATCGCTCATCCGCATATCCTCTGGATCCGTCCCATCAATATTGTATTTCCCCGCATGCATATTAATCACGCTGTATTGGCCATACGAGTTTTTACCCAAAAAGATAAGATATTTGCTGCCCTTTTTCATTTCGGTATACCCTTCAAGCCCCATTCTTTCTTTTCCTTTTAAGGTCTGGGTGATGAGAACAGGTTCAATAACTGTAAGATCGACAGCATCCGCTTCTGGTCCCCTCAACACCTTCTCCACCTTAATTTCTGTAAACGTGGCAAAAGCGATTATAAAGCCAGTGGATGCCATTGATATATGCGTCTTCCGATCTTTGTATGCTTTGATAGGGCTGCCAATGACAACGAGATCAGCACCTGCGTATAACCCTTGCGCAGTTGTGTAGCCCTTGTACTCTGAGATGCCTGCAAATACATCATGTTGAGAATTGTATACGGCGAAATAATAGTAACTGGCTGCCGCTGCAAGAATGACCGCAAGAACAAGCGCTAACAGAGTGCTTTTCTTTTTTAAGCGCACTAACATTCCTCCTCAACCTCTGCTCTCTTATTTTCCTTCTCCTGGTATAAAAACAAACCGGATCACCATCAAGTTATGTATACCATATTTTGATAATTACGGAAATACATTAATTAAGCATTACAAGCATTCATATGACCATGCATCATGTAAAAAATAAAACCGCCCTAAGGCGGCCTATTTGGCGAATGCATCGATCCTATTGCTTGCTGCTTCTAGAAAACTTCATATACGCTCATCAGCGAGCGACTGGAGCATCTCCATGCAAACCGTCAAACTTTTGATCGATCAGGTCTGATTTCTCTTAGATAATAGTCATAAAGCTGATGAATAGAAGAGCGTGATAAGAGATGGCTCGCTCGTTCTATTTGCTTGCGTTCCCAATCATACCAACGCATCTCTTTCAGTTTGGCGATCTCTTCGTCTGTGAATCGCTTCTTTATTTCTTTTGCTGGATTGCCCCCAACAATCGTATATGCTGGGACATCCTTGACAACAACCGATCCTGCTGCAACAATTGCTCCTTCACCTATGTTTACACCTGGCATAATCATCGCATTCATGCCGATCCAGGCGTCACTTTCGATGATGGTATCCCCTTTACGCTCATAGGAGTTGTTAATCTGCTCAACAAATGGATACACGGTAATCCATTCCGGATGATGATTGTGATTGCCGCCCATTAGAATGATGACGCCACTTGCGATGCAGACGTAGTTACCTATGATTAATTTATCTAAAACCCAGCCGTACTGTTCAATCGGGTTGAATAACTTCCTTGATCTGTCATCGCCCCAAAGGTATCTTACACACCCATCCTCAAAATCATGCTGATCATAATAACCAGAGTAATAGGAATACTCACCAACTTCAATCATGGGATTCGTAACGATATCTTTCAAGTATTTAATATCGGACCAATGATGATAACGGTCTTTCATTTGCTGCTTCATTTTTCTCCCTCGCTTCTAAGTATCATTTTGATCACTTAGAAGCGGAATCCAGTAGCAACATTTCTACAGCGTCTCAAGCGACGAACCATTGCCTACACCCTTTCCTTTTTAATTAAGCCATTGTAACAAATTCAGCGCTCCATCGTCAAAGGAAGGGCTAAACGCGAATGATCTATAATCTTGTTACGATCTTTCTTACCTATCAAACATCACTTGCCCTCAAGCTTCTCTACGACTATCTGCACGACACAGCAGCTTCCGCTATGATACAAGCCTTCCGTCCGATCTACTTCCCCTGTGAAAAAGTGTATAATCCGCTGCTGCTTGCACCACTCCAGCAGCTCTGTTGCACGATACAGCCAGTCCACATTCCGCGGACCTCCAGTGTCATAGCTGTTCTGCGCCTCCTCATACACTTCCATTAGAAGCCGTCCGCCTGGCTTTACCGAGCGGATGATCTTATTCAGAACTCGATATTGATCCTGGCGAGGAAAATGGCCAAACACCATGACGGCCGCATCATATACTTCAACAGGCAGCTCCTCTTCGATCAGATCCGCCTGTGCCGTCTGTACCTGCACGCCGTTCTTCGCTGCTAACGCCTCCGTTTTCCTGAGGCCGACTTGTGCATAATCATAAGCCGTAACCTCATGTCCTAGCTTGGCTAGGAACACCGCATTACGTCCCTCCCCCTCTGCATAAGCGGCTACTTTGGACTTCGAAGGAATAAGCTGGGCTGATTCCTGTAAAAAGAGGTTTGCTTCCTCACCATATATGTACTCATCTCCACTAAATCGTTCATCCCAACTCGGAACACCGGGACTGCTGCCTTTTATATGACTCATCAGATTACCTCCATTCACTAATAGTGTAAGATTATTTTCCAACCATTCCGAATTCATGATGTTAAAAATAGTTCTAATTAATACTATATCAGAAATGGTATGCGGGAAGAATGATAGCCATACAACAATTAAAACTATATCCCGGACGAAGATAGACAACGCGATGCCTCGTTTACTAGAAGTTCCATTCCCAGGAGATGGAACTTCTTCGCATTCCTGCTATCACTTTTTATAGATCTAAGAGAGAAGCCTTCCGGTCAATTGTGTATGCGAAGTGCTGTAAAGAGTCTGCTTAACACCTTGATTTTGCCGCTTTCTCGAAGATTTGATTATGTTAGTATAGAGTTAAACGGTGCTATATTCGCAGAATTCAGTCGACCTAGAGAACATGAATTGAGCTATAGCTGTAGGGGGAACACCATGACTTTAAACGTAACTAAGATTCACGATCTATTTGATCAATTTACGAGAAAGATAAATGGACATATCCAACAACGAGACCGAGAACAGCATCTTACCATTCCTTCACATATAGGCCAAGGAAAAATAACAAGAACCCACATTCGGCCAGGCATGGAGATTATGATGACGGATATTACATTCGAAAACGATATGATTCTTCATATCCAAGAAGCTTGTTCGTTATTTGAAATAAGTTATTGCATGAGCGGCGAGATCTATTGCGAGTGGAGCGGTAAGACAAGCCAGACCGTTACACATACAGGCAATGTTCTCTTTCTTGAGGATGTTAAGGTGTATGAAGAAAAAAAAGCCGGCATGCGTAATCAGCTTCTTGAAGTACGCTTCTCGCCTGAACAATTATTGTACTATGCGGAGGATGTCATCGAACAACGCAAAATGGAAACGTGGCTTAAGCATCATCATGGGAATATTGATCAATACCCCAACACCCCGGCCATCTATAAATGTGTCTCCGAAATGCTTCATTGCGAGCATCTTGGCGCTATGAAACGATTGTATATGGAAAGCAAGGCGCTTGAGCTGATCGCTTTGTTTGGAGAGTCAGACGGGTACGGTTCGGTCGGAGGAAACATGTCGCTGCACCGCAGCGACATTTCCAAGCTGCAGCTAGCTCATGAGTTAGTGCAAAAGCATTATGAGCAGCCGTATTCTATTCGTGAGCTGTCCAAGCAGGTTGGAATGAATGAATTCAAGCTAAAAAAAGGATTTCGGGAATTGTTTGGCATGACCATTTTCGAACTTGTACGTCAAAAAAGAATGGAGAAAGCGCTCTGGTATTTGGAAGTAGCGAATTTGAACGTCGGAGAGACGGCTGTTTCGGTCGGCTACAGCAATGCAAGCAATTTCACAGAGAACTTTCGCAAACATTACGGATGCAATCCAAGCGATTATCTCAAGCGTATTAGACAATCGGATATCGAGCAAAACAGGCCGCATAATCGTTAACTCTAGCAGTAGCTCGCGGATCAGTGACACATAGGACATTCGCAACGGAGGGCATTCTTTGAAAAAGGACCCCAGCCCTCTTGAACGGCCGGCTAGGCTGCATGCTAGAAGAAGCAGAGGTCCTTGCACATGATTGTCGAGCTACAGGTCATTTCCCGCCTTCATAGAGCGCTGATCCCGTTTACTACAGATAAGCAATGGCCAGATCTCCTGTAATCGGGTTCGTATAAACCTCGCAATTAATGTCATACACCTGCCTGATAAGCTCATTGGTCAGTATGTCCTTCGGCCTTCCTGAGGCTAGAACCTCGCCTTGTTTAATCACATAAAGAATATCGCAATACACAGATGCCATCGATAGATCATGCAGGGCTGCGAGCACACCTATGTTTAATGATTTAACGACGGATAGAATTTGAAGCTGATACTTAATATCCAAATGGTTGGTCGGCTCGTCAAGTATTAAGAATTTGGGCTGCTGAGCTATCGCTCTAGCCAGTATTACACGCTGCTTTTCACCACCCGATAGCGTCAAATAGCTCCTATCTGCATATGCGGATAAGTGGACCCTTTCTAGTGCATCCGCAACGATGTCATAATCCTTGAGACTATCCGATTCCATCAGATGTTTGTGCGGCGTTCGCCCCATCATCACCATCTCATGAACGGTAAAATCAAAGCTCAATTCGTTGAATTGTCCGACCACGCCCATCTCCTTCGAGATCATGCGCGCCGACGACTTTAACACATCCTTTTCTCCTAAGAACACGAGTCCCTTTTGCGGTTTAATGACTTTGTAGATGCTTTTTAATAACGTCGATTTCCCGCAGCCGTTCGGTCCGATAAGTCCAACAAATTGCCCCTTCTCCACACTGAGACTGATGTCTTTTACAATGTCCGTTCCTGCTAAGGTGATGGATAGATGCTCTGCTGTCAGATTCAATTTACTTCCCTCCGAAGCCGTAGCTTTTTTTGATCAACATATACATAAAGACGGGGGCGCCTAGAAGAGATGTCACGATGCCAATCGGCAATTCTCCATGCGTAATAACCGTACGCGCAAACACATCCGTCCATATCATGAACAGCGATCCGAACAGAATGGCGACCGGTACGAGCCGTTTGTGGTTGGAGCCTACAACACTGCGCACCATGTGAGGCACAATAAGTCCAACAAACCCAATAATTCCACACGTGCAGACCAGTACACCAGTGACGATCGAGGAGATCACCATATACAGCCGTCTGTAATGGTTGAGATTAATTCCAAGCGTCAATGCTGTTTCCTCGCCCAACAGCATGGTATTCATGACCCGAAATTGAAACAGAAAGAAGAGTGTCGCGGTGAGCACCACGGCTGTAATGAGGGGGAGCGTTCCCCACTCCGCTGCTGCCAAGCTTCCCATTGTCCAAAAGGAGATGGAACGAATGCCTTCCACATTCTTGGCAAAGAACACAATAAAGTTGGAAAACGCGCCGCACAGCGCATTAATCACCGTTCCGGCCAAAATCAGCTTAACCGAGGAGGTTTTACCGCCAATGCTTGCAAGACCCAAGACGAGAATTGCAGCAGCTAGTGCCCCAATAAACGCCCATGCGGCAACGCCAAGCTCCCCTATAAATCCCCCGATGCCAAAGCCAATCAGAATGGAGAATGTTGCACCCAGTGAAGCACCAGAAGATATCCCGAGGATAAACGGATCAGCCAGCGGGTTTTGAACAGATGCTTGCATGACAGTTCCACAGAGCGCCAATCCCGCGCCTGTTATCATCGCCAGCAGCACCCGTGGAAATCGAATTTGCCAGATCACATCCAAAAACATGTCGTTTGCGTCCGCAGGGATGCGGCCGGTTTGCAGCCCTGTGATTTGCTCCACCAATATCCAAAAGGATTGGCCAAAGGGAATCGATACTTGTCCGATCGAGACCGACACAATGATAGATACGCCAACCGCTGCAAGCAGTGATACGACAATTACAGAGAACAAGGAACGGTTTTGTATCCGGCTTCCCGTATCTAACGAGTTGTTAGTCAGCTTTCTTTGCGCTCGTGCTATTGCCATGGCTATTCTCCTCTATACAGCTCTGGATGAACATATTGAGCCACATCCTTGTACAAATCAGCAAGCCCGAGGCTTCCACGCACAGCAGTTGTATATTCGACCACTTTTACATTTCCGTTTTTAACGGCAGTCGCATTTTTCAACTTTGGATTGCGCAGGTATTGATTAATCAATGCTTCACTGTCCGATTTTTGGAAGCCGGTAATAATAATTTTGTCTGGATTTACAGATAAGATCGATTCCTCCGACATCTCGACATATGTTTCCTTGGATACTTCGATATACTCGCCGCCTGCGCCTTCGATCATCTCATCAATGAGACAAAGCGATGGACCATAATAATAAGTCGTTTCTCCGCTCATCCCTAGCAGCAGAACATTTGGTTTGTCTTTTGCCTGCTCCGCTATTTTCTGGATTTCACTGATCTGCTCCTTTTGCTTGTCAACAAAGGCATTTGTTTGATCTTCAATATTCAGCACTCTTCCTAGATTGGTAATATCCTCGAAAAAGCTGTCGATGGTGCGCCCAGTCGTGTAATTAATCCCAGTTAGCACCGGAATGCCTCTCTTGTTCCAAAACGAAATATCCCCGATTCGTTCTTTTTGAAAAGCGGAAGACATGGAAATAATCAAATCCGGCTGGAGCTCTAGGATGGATTCCTTCGAGGGCCACATATCCGTCATGATGGGAAGCTGTTTGATTTGTTCTTCATATTCAGAGAAGGACTTGTCCAAATAAGCGAGACCAGCGATTCGTTCCTCCTCTCCGAAGGCAATCATCCACTCTGCGAAGCCTTGCCCGATCACAACAATGCGCTTTGGCTCTTTGTCAATCGTTTGCTGCAGCTCCTTTCCAGCATCGTCATAAATCGAAAAGCTTAACGGATAATGGCTGTTCCCTGCTGAATTGCTCGTCGTCTTTTCGGAGTGCTTCAGGTTCGACTGTTCTACTTCAACCTTGCTTGGCGAGCAAGCCGACAGCATCATCAAGCAAAGGATCGTAGTTAGCAATAAAGATATCTTTCTCTTTATAAACATAGGTGCTTCCTCCTGATTTCTAGTAATCTTGGTTTATAAAACTATTGTGGGTCGCGTAGAAAACAAAGACACATAAAAGCAGCAAATGCGAGTCCTCCACAGGCTGTCATTGAGACGCTAAATGCCCTCACATAATCAAGCAAGCCAGCGCTGTCCAAAGACTGTCCGAGCATTGTAGAAAATAAAATGCTGATTAGTGCCACGCCTAGCGAATTGGCCAGATACATGACGGTATTGAACAAGCCCGAACCTGTGCCCGCATCCTTCGCCGGGACAGTGCCCAGCACAACGCGGGTGAGCGGCGTGGTAACAAGACCGAGCCCTAGACCATATACCAGTAACAATGCAAGGAAAGGCAAATCCAGCACCTGCACCGCGTCGATCTGCAGCAACAATATGAATAAAAAACAGCTGCTTGACGTGACCAAAGCTCCGATTCTCAGCACAGCCATCCCCCATCTGCTTACCACCCGTGACGAGAACAAGGAGGTCAGGAAAAACCCGCAGCCAAGCGGCAAAAAAGCGAGACTCGTGGCTTGGGCATCCAGATGCAAGCCAAACTGCAAGTAGTACGTCAGGATGAAAAAGAAAGAAAACATGCTGAGATAAATTAAAATGACGGAAAGCATCCCCACGCCGAACAGGCGCTGCTTAAAAATCGTCAAATCGACGAGCGGTGTGCCACCGCGTTTTTGCTTGCGAATTTCGACGATGACAAAGGCAAGCAGCAATAGCAGCGAAAGAAGCAAGCTGCCCCATACCCACTGAGGCCATCCTTGCTTTTGACCCTCGGATAGTGGATAGACAAGCAGAAACAGGGCACTCATGATAAAGACTGTGCCGGTCCAGTCAATCTTCTGTGCCCGGTTGCCTCTTGATTCCGGTAGGAGCGGCAAACAGAGCAGCACAAGGAGACCGAATGGAACATTGAACAGAAAAACGGTACGCCATCCCAGATCAAACACATTCCAATGCACCAGCAGTCCGCCCAGCGTAAGCCCGAAGGCAAAGCCGAATCCAATCAACGCACCGTAAATGCTGAATACGATCCCTTTCTCCCGCGGCAGATAATTAATCTGCATCATGGACAGTACTTGGGGCTGAATAAGCGCCGCAGCAAGACCTTGCACCATTCGAATAGCAATCAGCAATGTTGGACTCGTTGTCACGCCGCCCAGCAAGGCCATCAGCGTAAAGCCGCTCACGCCAATGAGCAGCAGCCGTCTACGGCCGTAAATGTCTCCGAGCTTCCCACTGACAATAAGCGCTATAGACAAGCTGAGCGAGAAGCAGGTCACAATCAATTGCGCATCAGAGAAGCTAGCATTCAAGCTATGTTGGATCAGTGGCAGCGCCACCTGAATCATGTACGTATTCAAGGAATTAAGTAAAATGGGGAGAAGGATGACCGCCAGCGCTAACCATCTACGCGGATGTACCTGCTGCTCTAGTTTGTCATCTGTGGTCTTACTCGAATTAGTCATTCATTTCCCCTCCTTCAAACGCTAACTTTGCGGTGAATCTGCTTTACTCCTATTGCGAGGTACAGCAATCGAGTTACAGGTAATAAAACTTGCCGTCCCCATTTCTTTTTCAAAAAACCACTCCTTTGTTCGATTGTCTCTGTTGCAAGGAACTGATCTAATTGATAATCATTATCAATGATGACTATTATTCATGATTTTGACTATAATCTCTACCTATCGCGGGAGCGTCTTCCCCTATTAAGGGAGCATACGAACAGAAGTTTAAAACGGCCTATTCAAGAAATTAGAAAGGAGAGATCAAAGTCGCTTATATCTAGAAGAGAAATGGAATGGCCTCAAGATATCTGTGCGCGCTTGAGTGTCCATGATCTTGGAAGTTCGAAGTACTGGATGAAGATATACCGTAACGAGAGGAAATCAGACAAGCGCTTGGGACTAAAAGAGCATGGAGCATCAGACATGAGTCCGAGAGTGGTATGGTTATTTTCAAGCAAATAAGCTGCTCCCCATCACGTACAGGAAGCAGCTTATAGCCTTGGACTTATTCTTACTTTTCCTTGCCTATATATGCCGAAAAATGTATTTTCACATATGTACACCGCATTTATTTCACTGAAAAGAAACGGAGTAAATGATGAGAAGGGAAAAAACGACGAAGACGATGGGTGGATATACCAGAATGGTACATGAATTTAACTAGGGACTTTTACAATGGTTGGTTAATGCAAAGAGAATGCGCGGGAGTTGAGTGGAGAGGCAAGGACATTCCGTACACATTTCATACAGGCTATGGGCTTCCAATTTACTTCCCCCATCCCACAGCATTGTGACAGGAGATTACCATCAGGCAAAAAAGCCGCCATTTCAGCTTAACAAACTAAAAGATTAAGTCGTGAGGCTGCCAATCTGTTTAATCTTGTCCCCAAGACATATTACCCCTTTATCTTTCAATCTCCAAAATTTCTAGACAAACAAAAAAAGCCTTATCTACAAAGGCTTCTCATAATTATAGATATGGTGCAGTCAAGAGGACTCGAACCTCCACGCCCTTGCGGGCACTAGAACCTGAATCTAGCGCGTCTGCCAATTCCGCCATGACTGCATATTGTTGATTGTCTGCCGCCGTTATCATAACCATCAGCAGCGACAAGATTTATAATATCACAATCATTTAATGGGGTCAACAATATTTTTTATTTTTATTTAGACAGAGGACAAGAACGAGGAATCAGGTCCTAATCCCCTAAATGCACGCCCTTGCCCTCTAGGTAGAACACCCACCTATATGCACAGCCAGTCTGACTGCATGGCAACATGCAAAGTGGCTTGTCCCATCGCGTTCAGTCTTCAAGCAGTCCCGGCGGCAGACGCCTCGGCTCATCGAACGGCTGGAGCAGATAGCTGCGCTTCACCTTCACAACTCGCCGATTCTGCTTGCGAATCATTACATGCTCCTCATCCCAAGCCACAACAATTCCCTTTACATCATTCATTTCGAGAATATCTCGGACCACTCTAACCTTGGTTCCCGCTTCTCGATAGTCGTTTAAAGCCTGATCATCTATCATCATGCTGTTCCTTTCCATGTAAGCATCATTGCAAGAGGCAGCACAGAATCTCGGGAATCTGCGCCGCTTCTTGCTGCAATGAGGTTGTGCAGTTCTATTCCATTAGTGTCCAACATGTTCCTTGGAATCGTTCTTCTCGAACCAGTAATCCAGTACCTTCGCAGACATAACCCGCTTGTCGATATACTCGGCTTGCGTGACGGAGAACTGATGGCGCCAAGATACATCCAACTCGTTGCACAGCTTGACTACAGTTAACAGCTCAGACCATGCCACATAGCGTTTGTACCAGAAAAACTGAGGGTGCTCTATCATATAAGGGTACAAATCATCAAATTCGGTGTGCTTGCAATCCAACGCACGTTCGAAATGAACTTTCGCCTCAGCTACCTTCTCTTGCAAATATTGGGCGGATGGTTCGTGGACCATTTCGAGTCGCCTCCTCTCCATACTTACTTACATTATATGCGATTTCTATAAAAGGAGAAAAGGATTCAATTATAATTGTTTCCATGCAACTTATCCCTGCTTGCACGCGTCCATATATAAAGAGCATTCGTTCTAAAAAGATTGTAAATATACAGCTGCTCCGATTCATACGGTGACCACTGTGGTTAGATTATAGAATCAGGGTAAACAAGCTTATAAACACACGGTTTGTCGCGAGACAAAGGTTAAGGAGGGTACAGAATGAACCAGCATAACAAAAGCCATATACGGTTGTTTCTATTGATCTCTATGATCATTATGATGTCATCCTTATATGTGTGGACATCCCCGTCACATCATAACCAATCTTCGGATAATTCTGTAGCACAGTCCCTCGTTGGCACCAAAGAGGCAGGTCACGCTTCAAGCAAGGAGAACGCGAAGATCGCGTCTTCCACAGATTCTGCGTCAGCTTCATCTCTAGATCAAAGCATGTTGAGTCAACCCTTCGACCCGCATGACATGAGTCTCATGGGCATACATCTGGATGATTCAACAGAAGATCTCACTTCCTCATGGGGAGAGCCATCTTCCTCTTATATTATGCCTGAGGAAGAGCCTGTCAAGGTATACGAATATGATGGCTTCTCAGTCGGCTGCACGGCTAGCGGCCACGTAGCCTTCGTTGAGGTTCACCAATCTGGACTTCATACAGGCATCGACGGCCTGCGAGTGGGTGAGCATAGTGATACGGTAAAAAAAGCAATGGGCTCGCCTGATCAGGATTCAGGATATGTGTGGGGCTATTCCACCAGCCATTCGATGCTGAGGCTCGATCTTGATCCCACAACAAGTAAAGTTCACGCTGTTAAGCTGTTTCGCACAACTGCTGCATAGCGCTAAACGTTAAGCATGTCCGCTTCTCTTCATGCATACAGTCTATGGAGGACAACTTCTGCATGTTCTACTATAGGCTGTTGCTAGGCATGAGAGGAGCTTGCTGTTAATGAGAAATGTATTTAAAGTTCTCCAAATATCCTTTACCTATATCGGAACGGTAGTAGGTGCTGGCTTTGCTACAGGCCAGGAAATCCTGCAGTTCTTTACCCAATATGGTCGAAATGCATTATTTACGATCTTAATCTCCACCTTATTGTTTGTGTGGCTGGGCACGAAGCTCATGGTGCTATCCCATCGCATCCAAGCCCGGTCTTATGAAGATGTCAATCTCACCTTATTCGGCCCTAAGGTTGGCGGCTATGTCAGTTTATTCACCCTTGCCGTCATCATCTGCGTCAATAGTGTCATGCTCGCAGGAGCTGGCTCCGTATTTGCCGAACACCTCAATATGCACTACCAGACAGGACTCTTAATCACCATTTTTGGTTCTTATCTCATCATCAATCGCGGGATGAATGCCATCCTGAACTTGAATTCACTTGTTGTACCCACCATGCTCGTCTTTACCTGCTTTATCTTATGGGATACCCTGCAGCTGCCAACAACAACGATGGCGTTTACCTACATATCAGACAAGCCGCTGTACAGCGCAATTTCCTCTTCTTTTCTGTACGGTGCCTTCAATCTCGCCATGGCACAGGCCGTACTTGTTCCAATGGGAGCCTCCATGCCTAATGAGAAGGTCATACGTGCAGGAGGCTGGATCGGAGGCGTATTAATCGGCGGCATGCTGTATGCCGGTCACATTGCGTTGTCCGCTCACATGCCAGGCATCATCCAATTCGAGATTCCAATGGGACAAATCGCCTATGGACTTGGCTTTGCGATCCAGCTAATTTATATTCTGCTCATTTTTTCCGAAATTTTCACAACCTTTATCGCGGATATTTATGGCGTGACGCTTCAGATCAAGCAGCGCGTATCCATCCATCCGAAGCTCATCGTCATGGCCATCATGCTCTTTTGCTTCTTAATGAGCCAGTTTGGCTTCAAATCTCTGGTATCGATCCTTTATCCACTGTTTGGACTGTTCAGCTTTGCTTGGCTGATCTTACTGGTCAAGATCAAGCTGGATGACCAGCATCCTATTCATCCAACTCCACCAGCAGGAGACTACAGCCATTTTCCACTCAAGAAGACATCGGTAAAAAAAGCTTCCGAACACTCATGATCAATAGCACCGATGGGTTGCGCCGAAACATTTTCACAGCACTCCTCTCTTCATTCTAAAGCGTATCGCGATCGACTGAACAACAGAATAAATAGCAGCAGGAAGAGGGCTCCTTCTAATGAAGAGAGCCCTCCTGCTCAACTTTGCAGCGAAATAATATGAGCATTTGGAATAGCTGCTTTAACAGCCTCAACCATGTATGGGTGACAAGTCGTCCAGATCATTTGCTGTCCGGCAAGAAGCTCAGGAATGCAGCGCAATGTATGGCGGAGGCGATCTGGATCAAAGTTCACAAACAGCTCGTCCCAGATTACAGGCAAACTTACTCTGCTGGACAAGCCATCAATCAATGCGAAGCGCATTGCCAAATAAACAAGCTCTGCTGTGCCTCGGCTTAAGGATAGACTGTCAATCCACTCGCCATCGCATCGTTCTAGATGAATATCCTGCGTGCCTGCAGGAGACATCAGCCGGACATATTGACCATTCGTCATCCGACGGACATATTCCCCCGCTCGCTTCAGTACGAATGGCTGCTTTTCCTGCTCATAGCTTCGTCTCGTTTTACGGATAAGCGCCCTTGCGATGGAATATACCGCGTACTGGCTTCCAAGCTGATCAAGCTCACTCTCAAGCTCCGCCATACGCTGGTGCCAGGCCTCGGTCTCCAACTGTTTCACGAGCTGCCCCTCTTCTTGACTCAATCGACCAGCTTGCTGTTCGAAGTCGCGAATCTCTTGGTCAAGCTTCTCCAGCAAATGCTGTGAATCCGTCAATTGCTGCTCTAGCTGCAGCTCATCATAGGTGGCCAGAAGCGCCTCTATGGAGGCCGTTGATGCTTCTGTCCCCCCATGGCCATATGCCGCTTTCAGCTCCCTATTTCTCTGCTCTAAATAAGCTCTCCGCTCTTCCTGCTGACAGCGCTCGGCAAATTGCTCCTTGCTCATCACCTTCGCGTTGTTCCAAATGCTCTTCTGCGCTTCAGACAGCTTCAAGCATTCCTGTTGAACATGGTCCAGCTCAGCCTGCCATTCCGCCATGGCCGCTTCCAGTCGTCGATTCTCCAACGCACGCTCCTCTTCAAGCTGAAGCTTCTCATGAAGCTCATTCAAGGCTATCATGGCAGCCTGAAGATCCCCATTCGATCGGAAGCGCTGTTCCTGTGCATGATCAAATGTGTGCGTCAGAGGCTTCTCCTCCTGCTCACATGCACGCAGGAACAAAGCATCCACTTGCTGAACGAAGGTATTCATACTTTCATCCAGCTGCTGGTAGCGTGCTTCGCAGCGGGCTATCCTAGCCTTTCGCTGGTGAGCCTGCATGGATCGCGAGGAGCAGTCTAGCACTGCTTGGGGACTCCAGCCCTCAGGCAGCTTATGCTCTATCAGCCATTGAATCCAGTTTGACTTAAGCTTACTCAATTCTGCACTAAGGCTCTCTTCGCTGTAACGCGCCCTTTCAGCATCCCGCATGCATTGCTTGTGCAGCTCTCGGACCGTGCGGCAGCTTGTCTCCAGTTGTTCTCGTTCATGATCCCAGGCTTGAACAGCATCCAATGCCTCATACATGAGCGGAGATGAAAGGCCTGCCGACTTTACTGCGCTCACCTGCACGGACCTTTGCTTACTCGCCTTATTCGCTGCTCCCCTTTGCTGTCCGCGCCGTTGGCGTCCTAAGACCGTCTCCTCCACGGCGTCGTTCATGCGAGGAGCAGCAGTCGAATAGCCCAGCGCATGAATCACGGGCTTGAGTTCTTCTAGCAGCCCATCATATTGCGACAATTCAGCAGCTTGTTCAGCTTTATTCAATCTAGGCATGGCAGCATACATCAGGCCCGCGCAAGCAGTACTGATTAGCAGTAACAGCACTGCACCTGCCCATTGCTGAATATAGGCGCAGATCCCAGCGGATAGAAGACCGGCAGCGGCAATGAGATAAGGATAAAGCCGCCGATGCCTTGGCGGCAATGAGGAAGGAAGAGGCTCTTGGCGGTTTTTTTCCTCAAGAGCGGATACGGCATCCTCTACGTCGCGAATGAGACGCTGTACGCGAAACGCATCAGGCGCATACCCGCATCCCAGCACTCCAAAGTCATGATGACGCTTCAAGAGAGCCTTGGCTTGCTCTTCATTCTCCTCTGCCATAAGCAGCTCGACGCCAGCACGATGCCCCTCTTCTTCTGCTCGGACAGCCTGATCCTCCTTCCTCGACAGCCTGTCCTTCATTCGCTGTACATCCTCAAGCGCAGCATCATCCAACGAGACTTCGATCGGCTCGCCTGCTGTTCGTTCTTGCCCGCGTTGGCTGTCCATACTGACGATATGCTCAAGCTCTTGCTTCAGCATATCCCGCTCCCGGCTTAGCTCCTTCATCTCCTGCCAATAGGCCTTCATCATGCCGATCTCGCTAACACGACGCTTGATCTCCTGAGCGCTCATCAGCAGTCGGTCATTCAAGGCCATATACTCATGTGTCAGCTGCTCCACTTTACGTTCAATAAAGCGGCCCCGTTCCTCATGGCTGTCCAATCGCTGCTGAATCCGTCCCAGCTGTTCTTGCCAAGCTGGCTGCCACCGTTCAAGCTTGGGAAGCAAAGCAAGCTCTTCTTGCACTGCCACGAGTTCGACCCATATTTCTCTGCAGCGAACAGCTCGTTCAACGAGCATCACTTGTTCCTTCACTTGCTCCCTTCGCTGCAGCCTATTCGCTAGAGATTCCTTGCAAATACGCTTGTCATTTTGTATGATCAGCAGCCGCTGTTCGTGCTTTTCGCTTTCTTTGCGATCCTTGCTCCGCTGCTCCATCTCCTGCAGCACACTATGAAGCTTCTGTACTCGGCCTCTTGGCTTGTATAGCTTCTCCATTTCCTGGGTAAGCCAGCCCTCAGTCTCAACCAAGCGAACTCCCGCATCGAATCCAGAATCATATAAAAAGGAGCGCAGCTCTTCCCCTTGCAGGGTATGTATGGCATGGAGCTCGTCAAGCGAGATGCTGTACAGCCTGCGATGCATCTCTAGATTAACTCCGCCAAGCAGCTCCTTCTCCATGGTTGGCAGGCTTTTCTTCATCATGACTGCATCCGTGGGCAAGTGCTGTACCCGGTGCATGAAGCCATTCGCCTGCTCCCGACATTCGCTGATCCACTGCTGCCCTTGATCATCGAGCATATGCAGTCTGCCGTTAAATGCCCCCTGGCAACTTAAGGCGCTTCGTTCCTGACGCTTCGGCACTCCATATAGCAGCATCCGAATCGCCTCGGCAGCACTGCTCTTCCCAGCTTCATTCGGTCCAACAATAAGCGTCAGCCCATCAGGAGCAAAGCTCAGCGTGCATGCTTTAAGCGGACCCAAGCCATCCAGATAGAGCTCAGTGATTCTCACCCCTTCTCACCTCCTTGATCCAATCTGCCAACAACGAGTTGAAGCGCATCTCTCATCCATTTTTCCTGCTCCGCCTCCGATTGATGCTGCAGCCACTGGCGAAGCCTTCGCTGGCTGTAGAAGCTGCCCAACACCTCTTCGAGCAGCGCTGCAAGCTCCTCCTTATCCTGAAGCAGCGCATCCCCAAGACGCACGACATCTCCAATAAAATGGTCGGCCTCGCGCCAGCGCTCCAAGTCGCTTGTCTCCTCGCGGTTCACCATAATCTGCAAAGGCCATACGATAGACTCCTCACTCTCAAGTCGCGGCCACTCGGATTCCTTCCATAGTTCAAGCAATTCCTGCTGTAGATCGCCTTGCAGCAGGTCATGCTGCACAGCAGGGCTTGCGCACAACGTCATCCGTACAAATGCTGATCGACCTTCGCTTGCTTCACGGATATCTTCCACCGCTCGAAGCAGCATATCCCCTGCTTGCTGCAGACTGCTCGCTTCATGGAGATTAAGTTCCATTTCAAACCAGCGCATGCAATCGAGGGCATGAAAGGCAAGCTCTGTGCTGTGATCATCATGAACATCAACCACAAAAGCCCCCTTTGCTCCTGTCTCCTTGATGTGCCGGCTCTGGAGGTTGCCCGGATATACGATATAGGGATCAGTGGACAGAAGCTGCCTCACATGAATGTGGCCTAGCGCCCAATAATCATAGCCCTTCTGAACAAGCTCCTCCTTCGTGCAAGGGGCATAGGGATCATGATCCTTGTTCGAATCCACAGTCCCATGCAAAAGCCCGATGCGGTACATGGAATCAGGGACAGAACGTCCGGTTTGTTGATGAACTCTTCGTTCTGGCTCTCTTGGATACAAGGAAGCCAGATTATCATAGACCGCCGCTTCTCCATACGACATGCCTGTCACAACAGCTACCCATTCTCCCTGCTGATTGAATAACGGGAGACTAAGCGGCTCATGTGTGCCAAATACATGGACATGCTCGGCTTCCGACCAAGGCTCGGATTGCTTCATTGGATCATGGTTGCCATGTATAATAAATACCTGAACATGTGCCTCGCCAAGCCGATCGAGGCCTCTTCTCAGACGCCATTCGGCTCGTAGTGTTCGATGAGCCCCATCGAACAAATCTCCGCCAAGCAAGAGCGCATCTGCACCACAACGGATCGTTAAGTCGACCAGCTTGTCCCATGCTGTAAAGGTAGACTGAAGCACTTGCTCACGCAGCTCATTAGGAAGCTCCGCAAGTCCCTTGAACGGGCTATCCAAGTGAAGATCGGCTGCATGTACAAATCGAAATCCCATCCCCTTCACTCCCTGCATTGTAATCGCTATAAATAGATAAATTCAGCGTACTCCTTATATCCTCATCTATTTCTATTTTAAAAAGGAAACGCCTTTGTGAAAAGGGGCTGTCCCCTAAAGGTGTCAGATAACATACTGCCTATACTAACACGTGAAAAGACCTCAATACCCACAGCATTGTGCGTGGAGACTGAGGTCTTGTTCACTTATCGAACATTCCAGTTAGACAGGGTACTCGAACCGTCTTTATGTGACGACACGGCTAATCCCTTTGTTCAGGTTGCTTTGCGAAACCTCATATATGTCAGCTTCAGCTCATTGACAATGCGGCTTAACGAATACGTTCCCTTTGCCTTCGTCCAAGCGGCGCGGGCCAACTCATAGCGGAACTGCGAATCCGTCATGACACGCTCCAACGCTTCTGCTAGCTTCGCCGCATCATCCACTGGAACGAGCAGGCCATTCACCCCATCTTCGATTTGCTCGGAGATACCGCCCACTTCCGTACCGACAAGCGCGAGCCAGCATAAGGCCGCTTCTGCAAATACCGAGCCAAAGGCTTCGGCACGTGACGGCAGGACAAAGATGTCCGAGAACGGCATGAACTCTTCAGGATGAAGCATATAGCCATAGAAGATGGTCTCATCATAAATACCCAGCTGCTGAGCCTTATGTTCCAAATCCTCACGGATAGGTCCATCGCCAATAATATGAAGGACATAGTCTAGTCCACGCTGCTTCAGCATTGAGCAGGCTTCAAGCAGCACATCAATGCCTTTGGCCGGCACGAGCCGACATACCGTGATTAGCTGAGGAACAACATTGTCATGAGAGATTGGCTTGAATCGCTTCTCGTCAAATCCGTTTGGCAGCACCTCGACCTTTTCAGCCTCGACCAAAAAGCCGTCGAGATACTTTTTAAAAGACTCTGACACGGTCATGATAAGGTCTGCCTTCTCCTCCAGCTCCCGGTACAGTGAAGTTAAGAAATGATACTCTGGCCCGTTTGCTTCAATGCGCTTATTCAAGATCAACTCCTGCTCAAAGCTTGAATGAATGGTCATGATAAGCGGCGTCTTTGGAAAAAGCTCTTTCATAACCAGCGCAGCGATCGGATGATGAGCATGAATGAGATCATACTCTTTTTGAATCCTAAGCTTCGTCCACCAGACATAATCTTTATAGGTTTGCATATATTTTTGAACGATAAGACTGTCCCCATATTCATTCCAATCAAAGGTCTCAAAGGACACAGGCTCTGATCCTTTTCCTCTAATGCGCTTCGGCAGGGAAAACAAGTCCATCTCCCAATTTGGCGATTGAAATCGTTCTAGGATATAAGGGATCATAGACGATACCCCACCCGGCTGTTCAGGCGGGAAAAACAAGGCTTGCAATATTTTCACGATTCCCCCTCCTTTTTTCGCATTCCCTTTTCGCTCACCATTGTTTATGATATATTAGACCTTACTTTCCGTAAACAAAAAACGTTTAGGAGCTCTCACCTATGAATGAGTTTCTCATGTTCATTCCGGACTCATACGAAACAGCTGCCTTTAGTGTATACTGCTTGATTTACTTGATGATCATCATGATCACCTTAGCGCTAAGAGTGTACACAAGACAGCGTTCTTTCGCATATATATGGCTCAGCATCGGCCTCGCCCTTGTGCTCATTGATCGGATCATTATGGTATCAGACTACTCGCATGCACTCTTAACGCAGCACTGGTTTGGAATCGGACGAGCCTCCATGCTGGCCTTATCCTATATCTTGTTGAATCTAGCTGTACTGCGGCTGTACAAGCGGATGAACCGGCGCATGCGCAATCGCTTTATCCTGCTCGCGGCAGGCATTCCTGTGTCAGCGGTACTATCTGTATCCTTAATGCCTGTTGAATCCACCCATAGTGGGTTGTATTGGCCTACCATTGTATATCAAATGATCTGCGCCCTGCTGTGCTATTTCTGGGTCGCGCCGCGAATTAATCAACGCATCCCTTATCTGCTTGGCTTATTGACCTACAATCTGTATTTGGTCATCTTGATGCTCAATGCTTATATTTACGAATCAGGCAATGACTTTCTTTTTTCCATCACGCAGGTGACGGCTCTATTGTTCTATAGTATTCTGCTCTTGATCTTCTTTGAACGAATTATTGAGAATTTGCAAAGCACCTATCGGACCTCCATTACGGATGGCCTTACAGGCTTGTATAATAAGCGATATATGTATCAGCGCATGAATCAGTGGTTCAACCATCGCAATCGATATGGAGCGCTTATCTTCTGTGATTTGGACAACTTCAAGAGGCTCAACGATACAGAAGGACATATGTATGCCGATGAAGTGCTGAAGAAAACCGCGCATATCATTCGCGAAGAGGTAGAGGAGTACGGTCTTGCAGGCCGTTTTGGCGGAGAAGAGCTCATCGCTTTCATTACGAATAAGCATGTGAATCCTGTGGAATTGGCCGAATCGATCCGCGTCCGAATTGAGCAGGAGACAGGCGCCACCGGCAGCTTCGGGATCAGCATTCACAAGTCAAAGCTTACGGTTGATGATCTTGTTCAGCAAGCCGACGAAGCGATGTACAGTTCCAAGCAGCGCGGCAAGAATCGTGTAACGAGCTTCGATCAGCTAAGCAACGCATCCCATTATCCGTCCAAATCAAGTTGACGTAGACATAAACAATCCCCTGCAGGTCAGTTGCGATTTGCAGGGGATCTTTTTATCTTATTGAATGTCTCTCGAATTAAAAGCGTAAATCGATGCAAGGAGCGGAATAAGCATATAGATCACATAAATGACAAGCGTGAATAGGAATGTTGCTCCCTCATAAGGCAATGCATTGGAGTTCCCTGTTATAAACCCTTCCCAATTCAGATTCGGGAAGATGAGGAACTTGTACCACGATTTGTTCGCCATAAACATCGTCAGTCCGCTTAGCGACTGAATAATGATCGGAATACTGATTGCTAGCCCTAAGCTTCTTGTTAACACAGCAACCATAAAAGCAAACAGCATATAGAATAATGCGGATGGCAGCGACAATAAGGTCTGTCTCAGCACATCCATGATGGTCATGGTCGTATCCCCTGAGAACAAAATAAAGCCGACTGCAGCACTCAGGACAACTGCCAGAACATAGACAGACAGCATAATCAGCAGCAGATTCGCAAGCTTGGACATTAAGACCATCGTGCGGCTTGCAGGACGAATTAGAATTTGCTTGATGGTGCCGTCCTTGAATTCATCCGTTATCGTCTGAGATGCCACAACAATAAAGAAGTAACTTGATATGGTCAGAAGCACAGAGATGCTGACGTTCATGGATTCTATCGCAGCATATTCGCCTCTTCCTCCAATCGCGAGTCTCATCACAACGCCGATCCCAATTGCAAGCAGCGCCAAGAAGATATAGTAGTAAGGCAATTGTCTTTTGCTTGTTGCCTTCATCCATTCATTTTGAACCAGTCCGTTGAAGTACTTCATTGGATACGACCTCCCTTTGTCATTTGCAAGAATGTATCCTCAAGGGTTGGTGTAACCTTCCGTACCTCATACAGCTTCACACCTTGCTTTACGAGATGTTCAATCAACTGTGGGATGTCATGGTGTGGCAAGCTCAGCGTTACGCGATTGCCTTCAGCTGAGGTTATGCTCCATGCGCTATCCTGCAGCGCCTGTTGAATCTCCTCCATTGTCTCTACCTGCAGCTGAATCGACTGTAATTCTTCTGCTTGCGAGCCTTCCTTGCTGCCATCCAATAAACGCTCACCCACGTATTGGCCATTCTGAATGATCAATACACGATCACACATCAGCTCTATCTCAGAGAGCAAATGGCTGGATACCAGGATCGAAATATTCTCTTCTCTAGACAAGCGCCGCAAGTAATCGCGAAGCTCTCGAATTCCAGCAGGATCTAGGCCATTGGTTGGTTCATCAAGAATTAGAATCGATGGGTGGTGCAGCAGCGCTTGAGCAATTCCAAGACGCTGTCTCATGCCTAGAGAATAATTTTTGACCTTCTTGTCCAGCGCTTGATCCAAATCAACGAGCTTCACGATCTCCTGGATCCGCTCTTCACTAATCGTTCTGCCGCTCATTCTGGCAAAGTGGATCAAATTTTGACGACCTGTCATAAACTTGTATAACTCAGGGTTCTCAACAATAGCGCCCACATGCATCATGGCTTTAGCACGATCTGTCGCTACATTGTGCCCTTCAATAATGATCTCACCAGCATTCATGGACATCAGTCCAACCATCATGCGGATGGTGGTTGTCTTCCCCGCTCCATTCGGTCCAAGAAAGCCGTATATTTCTCCGCGTTCTACGCTAAACGACAAGTTATCAATAATCGTCTTGCCGCCCATTTTTTTCGTCACATTTCTAATCTCTACGACGATATCATTCATGACCTCACTCCTTATTTGTTACACCCTAGTCATATCCTTTGGGGATTTGCTTACTGGCAGTTACTATTGTAATGCATTATAGGGAGAAAAACTCTTACATTATCGTCATCTTCCAGATTGAAGGGGTGGAGGCGCGGCAGACGTCAGAAGCTTGTCTATAAAGAATCAATGCCTGTGTATGAAGAGGAAACTTGGCGGTATAGCCCAAATGCAAGGAATCGGGATAAATGTCCAATCCTGATCAAGGCGATCGCATACTATACTATATACCGAATGACGGACGGTTCCGCTGCATCCTCCAACTGCCCGGAGCCAAATCAGCCCGATTCGGTGTGGACCAACTACATTGCTAAGGGAGGAATTGTATAATGAGTGCTGTAGCAGGTTACACTTCCACGGGTGTTATTTTGGTGTTGTTCATCCTGTTGGTCATCGTTTCTAAAGTATTCCTTTACTAACTCCAACAACAGAACGCTACCACGATAAGGAGGGGGATTAATCCCCCTCCTTTTTGTTCTATATAATGGACTTGCAGTACTTGACCAATGCAGCATGTACGCCATCATCATTGTTGGACAAGGTCACGTCATCAGCCGCTTCCTTGATATCTTCTGGAGAATTATCCATTGCTATACCGATTCCAGCAAATTGAATCATCGTCAAATCATTATAATAGTTGCCGATTGCTAGAATGTTCTTTTGATCCACATTACGAATCTCAGAAAGCTTCTTCAGCGCATTTCCCTTAGTGGCTTCAGCATGCATGACATCAATAAAATAGTCGCCAGATCGGATGCACTGCAGCTTATGATCCCACTTCGCAAGCTCTTCTTCTATCTTGTCCATCCGTTCTTTCTCACCGCTTATGGTCATCTTTACGACCGGGCTCTCTAATTGATCCCATCCGGGAAAGCCCTTTGGCTCGATGCGAAACTGTGCATATAAGCCCAGCATCTCAGGTGTTAAGGCTTCATAATGTGTCACAAACAAATCAAACGTTGTATTCAAATCAAAATGAAGGTCATGCTGCTCGCAAAACGCCAAATAAGGGCTAAGCTCTTCTTGAGTCATCTCAAAGGAATGAAGCACCTTGCGCCCTACCGACTGTACGGTTGCTGCACCGTTATGCGTGATTACGATCCCATCCATCCCAAGCTCATCTAGATAAGGCAGTGTGCTGCTCGGGCTCCTTCCTGTGCATAGAACAATGTCAACACCATGTGCTGACAACTCTTGAATCGTGGCTCTATTCTTCGGCGACAAACGATGATCGTCATGAAGCAGCGTTCCATCCATATCCAATGCTACCATCTTTATATGCAAGTTTTATTTCCCTCCATCATGTCTTTCTATTTCGATAAGGACGTATTCTTCAATGAATGAAGCTCCTCATCTGTAAGTTCTCTCCACTCACCGAGCGAGAGTGCTTCGTCAAGGACTAATGCTCCCATTGACAGACGCTTCAAGTAAGTCACCTTCTTGCCAACAGCCTCAAACATTCGCTTTACCTGATGGAACTTCCCTTCAGAGATCGTAAGTTCTATATGAGACATCGTTAGCGATGCTCCCTCCTCTACCGAGGTAATGATCAAATGTGCAGGCTTGGTCACATAGCCGTCATCTAAGGTGACCCCTGCCTCGAAGGCACGAATATCCGCATCGTCTACACGGCCTTGCACCTTAGCATAATAGGTCTTTGGGACATGCTTCTTTGGCGCCAGCAGCTCATGAGCCAGCTTGCCGTCGTTAGACAGCAGCAGCAAGCCCTCCGTATCTTTGTCGAGCCGCCCTACAGGAAACGGTTCAAAGGCCTGCAGTTCATCTGCCAGCAATTCCACAACCGTTGGGTCATGGCGATCCTCTGTCGCTGAGACGACCCCAGGCGGCTTGTTCAGCATAACATATATAAATTCGCGGTAACGGATTAATTCTCCATCCAATCGAATCTCATCCTGCTCAGGATGAACTTGCTTGCCACTGTCCTTTATAACGGCTCCGTTCACTTGAATCAAGCCTGCCTTCGTCCATTTTTTGATCTCCGACCTTGTGCCGCAGCCCATATGGCTGAGCAGCTTATCCACTCTCATCGTCTTTGCCATTTAAGAATTCCACCTCCACGCCGCAGGATATTCATTTTTGAGCATGCCATTCACGTATTTGCCAAAGCCCAAGGGCGCATCCATCAAGGTAATCAGCACATACCCTTTGGCTGCAGCACCCGAATGCAGAACAAGCTGCTCTTCGCCTATTGTTAGCGTATCGCCTCTCAAGTACGGGATCAGCGTGTCTGAATCCACTTGAAGAGGATACACACGCTTCATGTGGACAGCTTTGAGTCCAAGCGCCATCGCATGCGAAGGCTCGAAGCGTCCAGACTTGAACGTCCCGAGAAACCAGCCTGGCCGCACGACGCGAAGACCAGACAGCCGCTCAATCGGCAGCGGACAGCTGTATCCATAGGTGTTCATCATCGCATTCATCGGAGCAGGCTGCTCACGCAAGTGCTCTTGGCAGAAGGCAGAATAAAGATCTTGCTCGGTAACGTCAGGCAAGCGAGGGCCTTTGTTCACAGGGCCTGAATGAGTGCGCATCGCCTTTTTATCCTCTTTATTGCCTTTACGAGCATGCTTCTTCGATTCCCGATGCTTGAGTGCTGAACCAGCATGGGATTGTTCTTTCGTACAAGGATGTCCCTGTAACGAGCAAGCTGCAGCACCTTGAAGCTCCTCGCGCTCCTCGCGTGCTCCAGCTCGCCCAAGAACAGCCACATAATGACCCTCGCCCTGCAGGCGATGCGGCCATAAGCGGATGGTATGTCGAGTCGCTTCAATCGCCTCGTTGTCAGCCTCCCAGCCATGCTCCTCCATGCAGGCTTGCGCCCACTCCGGTCTTCCGCTTGCAAAGCCATGCTTTAATTCAATCGGAATGACCTTATAATCTGGATGCTTGGTTAGGAAACGTGCGATTGAAGCTTCATTCTCTTCTGGTGAAAACGTGCATGTAGAATATACAAGCCGTCCTCCAGGCGCAACAAGCTTGGCAGCTGAATCGAGAATATCCTGCTGCATCTGTGCATAAGTCGTAACCGGCTCCCGCTCCCAAGCTCGAACCATGTCTGGATCCTTGCGAAACATGCCTTCGCCTGAGCATGGCGCGTCGACCAGCACCTTATCGAAAAAGGCGGGAAATGCATTTGCTATTCGTGCTGGCTCTTCATTCAACACGATCGACTGGGTGACGCCATACAGCTCCATGTTGCGCACAAGCGCCTTCGTACGGTCTGGATGGATATCATTTGTGACAAGTAAGCCCTGTCCTTCAAGACCTGCCCCAATCTGCACGGATTTGCCTCCCGGAGCCGCACACAGATCCAGCACATAATCCCCTGGCTGAACATCAAGCAGCTCGACTGGCGACATCGCACTTGGCTCTTGAATGTAATACAAGCCGGCATAATAAAACGGGTGCTTGCCAGGTCTTGCCTCTGGCGGCGTGTAGAAGCCATCCTTGGTCCAAGGTATGGAAGCCGCAGGATAAGGAAGATGAGCGATAACCTTATCCATTTCCGTCTTTATCGTGTTTATTCTAATTCCCGCACGCACAATCTCCTCATAACTCTTCATAAATGCTTCAAATTCTTCGCCAAGCCGCTGTTTCATGGCGTTTACAAACGCTGTAGGAAGCCTCATATATCGATATATTCATCCTTTCAAGCCTTACGTGTCATTACTATGTACAGCATATCATTTTGAAACTTATTTTGAAATATTGACGTAATCTTTCAAACGCTTACGTCCAATCAACATTACAATATTGTCACGTTGCATCTTTTCGCTTGTTCACAATCGAGAACAGCATGTACAATCGTTCTTAGGCTTAAATGGGAAAGGAGACAAAAGTCCTATGCTTAAAATAGATCAACTGTCGCACTCCTTCCGGAATGGTCTTGAATGGACCGAGGTCCTTCATCAAATCAGCTTTGAAGTTCATAAAGGAGACATGGTTGCGCTTCTTGGAAGCTCCGGCTCCGGGAAATCCACTCTGTTGAACTTGATGGCAGGCTTAATGAAGCCGACGGAGGGCAGCATTTACATAGCCGGTCAGGATATCGTGACGATGAACGAGAATCAGCTGGCCGAATTCAGAAGATCACATATCGGCTTTATCTTTCAAGCCTACGAGTTGATCCCGAATTTAACCGTTAGAGAGAATATTGAGCTTCCACTCGTCTTCCAAGGCCTATCGCCAAGGAAGCGCAAGGAAAAAGCAATGGTGCTGCTTGAGCAGGTCGGTCTTCCCGACAAGTCGGAGATGTTTACCTCTCAGTTGTCCGGCGGACAGCAGCAGCGCGTAAGTATTGCTCGTTCGCTCATCACTGAGCCGTCGGTCATTTTTGCGGACGAGCCTACAGGGAACCTGGATACCAAAACCGAAGAAGAGATCATCGCGATCTTAAAAGAACTTAATAAGAGCATGCAGACCACCTTCATTATCGTCACGCACGAACGCGAGGTTGCCGAACATACAAGACGTGTCCTCACCCTGCGCGATGGTCATCTTGAAGAGGAACCTGTGCGCACGCCTGTGCTTGGAGGAACAACATGAGAATTCGAGATTATATGTCCTTAGCGTTTGATCAGCTGCGAAGACGCAAAGTTGTGACGGCACTGTGCGCGGCAGGGATCTCCATCGGCTGTGCCGCCATCATCGTAGCTATGAGCTTGGGAGATTCCGCACAGTCCTATGCGGAGAAGGAGATGAACTCCTTCCTGCGCATTGATGAGATTACAGTAACGCCCTTTTCTGCTGGCGGCAATCGCAGCGGCGAGTCCAATCCGAACAGCGAAGAAGCGATACGCGGACAGCTTACCGATCAGAAGCTGGAGGTCATTCGCAAGCTTCCTCATGTGAAGAGTGCGCTGCCCATGCAGTCGTTATCCTATATGCCTATGTTTATGTCAGATGATCGCAACAACCATGTTGAAGTCATTGCGACTGACCTGAATGAGCTGATGTCTATGGGGAATACGTTCAGGCAAGGCTCCCCCTCAGATATCCCGGATACAATCGTGCTCAATCATGGAGCCACCTTCGGCTTAATTGATCAACAGGCTTTGAATGATCTATATACGAAGCTTGAGCGAGATCCTTTCAACGAGGAGCTTAACAAGCAGATTAATCAGATTCAAAAGCTGCCCGCTTCCTTGTATCAGAAGCAGGTTCGCTTTAAATATCAGGGCATGGAGCCGAATAAGGAACTTTCAAGCTCCTATATGAGAGTCACAGGAATACTGGCCAAGCCCGCTAATTCAACGGACAGCATGGCCGTTTATGACAAGAAAGCCTATGTCTCTTTTGAGACCGCTGAGCTGCTTATGGATCAGCTGAAGCTTAGCGAAACGAGCGGGGTTGCTCCCTTGAAGAAAGGCCAATACAATGCTGTCGTGGTTAAGGTCGACCAGCAAGACCACGTAGCTAAGGTGGAAGAGCAGATCAAGAAGCTCGTGCTGAACACACAGACCAATCTCAATCAGAAAGATCGACTCACGGAGCAGTTTGCCATCATCCGTACGATCGCGCTTGGAGCTGGATTGTTCGTACTGCTTATTGCCTCCATCTCCATCGTCGTAGCAATGACCATGTCCACCTACCAGCGCAGAAGGCAAATCGGCATTATGAAGGTGCTTGGTGCGAATCTTGGCCAGATCCGCAACATGTTTATTATCGAGGCCGCCTTGCTTGGATTTATCGGGGGATTGATCGGGGTGCTGATGTCTTATTGGATCGTATGGGGCATTAATGGCGCAGTCATAACAGCAACGTCAAGCCAGGAAACCATTATTTTCATTCCGTTCTACATTATCCCGCTCGGCATTTTCTTTGCGATCTTGACTGGAGTGCTGTCTGGCATCTATCCAGCGTTGTCGGCTTCGAAGACAGACGCGCTGACGGCGATAAAACGAGATTAGCTGAAATAAGGTTATTGGTACAACAAAGGGAGGACTAACCTTTTATGAAGAAAAAAATAAAATGGCTGATTGTGATTATCATCGTGTTAGGTATCAGCTACGGACTCTATCAATTCAGCAAGCCGAATACACCCGCTATGAACAACAATGACCTGGATTCCATGATCACCTTTGACATCTCGAAGGAAACTCTAATCCATAATATCGAGGTAAAAGGCAAATCCACCTATGAAAAGGAAACGATCGTATACGCCCCTTTCACTGGCAAGGTAGAGAAGTGGACCATGAAGGACGGCCAGCAGGTCAGCAAGGGCGATGTGCTCTTCCAATTAAGCACGAAAGAACTAAAGCAAGACATCGCTCAAACGGAGGCGAATCTGAAGAAGCAGGATCTTGAGAAGCAATTGGCAGAATTCCAGCAGCAAGCAGCTGGAGCAAATGCTGCGATGGAGATGACAGAAGAAGAAGCCAAGCGTCAATTCATTGAACGCGAGAGCGCTAAGCTGCAGCGTGAATTAAGTCAGGTCACAACCGATATTCAAGTCGAAGATGTGAAGGAAAAAAGAAATAAAATGAACCAAGCCCAGTACAAGGCGGCGACATCCGGCATTTTCTTGTATGATGATGCCTCCAAGCTGCCGCAGCTTGTCCAAGAAAATGAACGAATCGGCAAGATTGTCGATATGAGCAAGCTCCAGCTTGTCACCTTCGTAGGCGAACAGGATGTCTTCAATATTAAAGAAGGAATGCCTGTTCAAGTGACTATTAATGCGTTGAAGGATATTACGCTATATGGTGACGTGCTGAAAGTATCTAAATTTGCAAAAAGCGGAACGGAAAGCAACAGCAGTCAGCCTGCTCAATTCGAAGTCATCATTAGTCTTGAAAAGAGCGAGCATCTTATTGCAGGCTTAAGCCTGACCGGTCAGATCGAGACGGAACGCAAGGAAGGCGTGATCGTCGTCCCAACGGTTGCCGTGATGAAAGATGAGGCAGGCTCGTACGTCATGCTTCGTCAATCCGATGGACAAGTCATCCGCAGAGATATCCAAACAGGCATGGAAACGCCTGAGAAGATCGAAGTTAAGGAAGGACTTCAAATGGGTGATGTCGTAGTCCTGCAATAGCCGCCTAATGCTGATGAACTGCATCTCTATCGATGACAGCTGGCATGAATGCACGATATAACACAATCCTCATTCTTGATACTTATCTTTTCATCCTAAGTGCTCATTCTAAAATTGCTGATTGAACCACCAGCTTGCTCAAAAAAAGGCTCGCATCCCATTAGGATGACGAGCCTTTAACTTATTCTGATTCCGGCTAATCCTTCACACTGTTGCTGCGCTTTGCATCGCTTATCGCTTGAATCAACTCTTCTTCAAGCTGCCTTAAGCCTGCAAGATCCTCATGTTCCCAAATCTCATTGAAGCGACTTTGATATTGAAGCGCCTCATGGATCTGATGGTAGAAGTACAGTTCCTGAATGAAGGTCAAGCAATTCTGCACAATTCTCGACTTATCTTCGAAGCTGCGCTGAGCATCAAGAATCTCATGACGAATGCTTGTCATTTCGTTATCAAGAATAAAGGCCGCTTCAGCTGCCTTTTTAAGACGTTCTTTCACGTCCTCAGGAAGTCGGTCCCGAAATTTATAGTTCAGCGAATGCTCAATCGTAGCCCAGAAGTTCATTGCCAGAGTACGGATTTGAATCTCAGCCAGCACGAGCTTCTGCCCAAGGGCTGTCTGTACAGGGTATTCCACAATCATATGGAAGCTGCGATAGCCGCTGTCCTTGAAATTCGTAATATAATCTTTCTCATAGAGCACACTCATATCCTTACGGTTACGAATCAATTGCGCAACATAACGAATGTCCTCTACAAACTGGCACATGATCCGAATCCCGGCAATGTCTTCTATGCCCTGCTCAATATCTTCCATCGGGATATGAAGCCGTCTCGACTTCTCCAGGATACTCGATATTTTCTTTACCCGTCCCGTTACGAATTCAATCGGTGAATATTCTTCACGCTTCTTAAGCTCGTTTCGCATGGTCTTGAATTTGACCTTCAGCTCTTCGACGGCTTGTTCATAAGGTAATAAAAACTTTCCCCAGTCTCTTCCGTCCATCTCTACGCCTCCTGTCCTTACAACCGTTCATGCTTGCTAAGGCGACAGGCCAATTCATCAGCGATGATCTCGACCGATCGCCTCTGAGATATGCTTGTAGCCATCACGCTGAAGCAGTTCTTTTAGTCCTTTTGCTAACTCGCGGTTCACATCTGGGCCGCGGTAGATAAAGGAGGTATATATTTCTACCAGGCTTGCACCTGCACAAATCTGGGCATAAGCATCCTCTGCTGTGAACACGCCGCCCGATCCGATAATCGGAATCTTCCCTTCCGTCAGCTGATACACTTGGCGGATGACATCTGCTGACCGTTTAGTCAGAGGTCTTCCGCTTAAGCCCCCAGTTTCTGAACGGTTTGCGTGCGTTGTTCCCATGCGGGATAAAGTTGTATTCGTCGCAATGATTCCCGACACGCCGCTGTCAACGATCGTCTCTGTCATGTGCGCCAGTTCCTCTTCCGTGACATCCGGTGCAATCTTGACCAATACAGCCTTATTCTTACCAGCAGATTCATTTTGCTTTTTCATTTCCAGCACAATTTGCCCCAGCAGCTGGCGAAGCTCCTCGCCGTGCTGAAGATTGCGGAGATTAGGCGTATTCGGGGAGCTGATGTTGACTACGAATAGGTCTGCTTCCGAATACAGCTTGCGAATGCATGTAAGATAATCCTCGTGCGCTTGATCGTTCGGGGTAACTTTATTTTTACCGATGTTCACCCATACCGGCACCGTGTGCTGCTTCAATGCTGTCAATCGATTCAGCATGGCATCCGCGCCTTCATTATTGAAGCCCATTCGATTAATAAGCGCTTCGTCAGGAGGCAGTCGGAACATTCTTGGCTTGTCGTTGCCAGGCTGCCCCACAGGCGTTACGGTTCCCACCTCAAGAAAGCCAAAGCCTACAGCTGACATCCCTCTAACCGCTTCTGCATTCTTATCAAGTCCTGCTGCTAGACCAATTGGACTATGAAAGTGAAGACCAAATACATCGGATGCAAGCATCGGGTCTTCCTTGACACCATACAGCCCTTTTATTATCGCCAGCGCTCCTGGAATTTTCCCAGCCGCAGACATGCCTCCCATTACAGTATGATGCGCACGTTCAGGGTCCATACGGAAAAATATAGGTTTCAGAAAATTACGGTATAACAAAAGATGTCACTCCGTTCGTCAGTTATCATGTAATTAATTCTAACATAAAATCATATTAAATGGTTAGCTTGATTCCACTTCTTGCCGAATCCACAACACACCTATGCATCAGTTTAATCGTTTGATGAATAAAAGAAAAGTACTCCCGAAATGAAATCTATAGCCCAAAAAAGAGAAACCGTTTACAATAGTAGTATACGATTTTTGTATTCATTCTAGATCATTCTCATGACAAGTGATGCAAAGAAAGGTGATGAACATGTCTGTCAAACGAGTCAAGCCAACCATGTCTCACAAGCAGCAAGAAGAAGTCAATCGCAGCGCACTGAAATGGGTGGTGGGCTCCTTAGGCTTCATCGTCTTGGTCCTAATCGTTCTCATGGTACTGTATTTATAATGTTCTGAGCAAAAAAATAGATCCGCAGACTGCAAGCTAGCGCCAAGCAGTCTGCGGATCAAGAGTTCAATCCCTACAGCCATTTATAAATCTTATGGGGATTATCCTGCTTCGGTGTCAGTGGCACGCGATATCTGTCCCCTTCAGGCACATGCTTCTCATCAGGCAGCACACCTGATGTAATCGTTACTTTTGTCCCCATAGGCACGAGGTCGAACAACTCCTCTACATCCTCACGCAGCATCCTTACGCATCCTAGCGATTGATCCTGGCCCATGCTCTCTGGTTCGTCCGTTCCATGGATGGCGTATAAGGTGTCCGATAGCGTCATTCCTCTGCTCCCAAAGGCCCCCGTTGCACTTCCATTAGGATTCACGACTTTCTCCGAGATCACAAACTCGCCTTCTGGCGTCCGCTTTCCACCAAGGCCCACCTCATAATTGCGGAGAATCTGATCCCCGCTAATGATTGCCAGCCGATGATTGGCCTTATCGACAACGATGCGCAGCGGCCCGCCAAATGGATGGGTGCTTGAAGCAGGATGTTCCTTCCAAAGCTCCTCGCCGCCTTTTTCCGTCAGAGGTGCGCCGAATGCTTTCCATTCCGCATAAGCCTTTTCGTAATACGGAATAAGAAGCTTGTCCACTCCAGCAATCGTATTGTTCGGATAGCCTGCTGCCAGCTGATGAAGATCAGAAGGCGGTTTTTTTCCAAGCGTCAGAACCGCCGACAGAATTGATCTCGCCTGCATCATCCGCTCTTGATCCTCTGCCCAGCTTTGCGCCTTGATTTTGCTCTTCGCCCGCTCCTCCTCGCATTCACAATCCGCTTGCTGCAGCTGTGTTACCTGCGAGATACGCTTCTTATCGGTTGCCTGCAGCGCATATACAGGCTGCGGCTGCTGCGTCCAGAGCTTCCACCGCCCTGCATCGTCTTGTTCAACGATTAGGGAAGAGGCATCAGCGCTTATCCTCTCCTGCAGCAGCTTCGCCAACAGCTCACCTTGTTTGCCCGCAGCCCCCTTGACCGATAAGTAGATATGGTCCTGAACGGCCACATTCGGCTTTTCCACTTCTACCATATCCTTTGGATCTTCCACCTGCTTCACTGGGCTCATAGAGGGCGCATCTGCATCACTTGTGATCAGGATTGTTCCCATAATAAGCAAGAAGAGTGCTGTAGCAATAGTGCGCATGATGAGCTTCTGCCGTCTTTTCTTGTCCTGCTTCCATAGAACGATCTGCTGTCGCTTCTCTCTTGCCTCAGCTTCCATCTCCGCTGGCAGCGGCTCATTTTCAAACGCCTTATAGATATCGCCTGCTTCATTGAAGCAGTATTTCGCTTTATTCAGCTCTCCCATTCGTTCATACTCTTTGCCAAGCAAGTACCACGCCATCCGACTGTCTGGGTGGGATTCCACGTATTTCTTCATATAGGCTTGATCTTTAGCAGAGAATCCGGCATCCTCCTGCCTCTTGTTCATGTTAGCCCTCCTGCTGATCCATGGTCTACCCTTATTGCTTCAGCGATGCTGCAGATGAATGCCTGATCATTTTTACATGTGCAGCATCACGAACAACGATTGTGTCTAGAGCTTGAATCCAATCTACTCGGAATCCGAACTCCTCGGCAAAAAATCGAACAGGCACGTACAATCTTCCTTTGATAAGCAGCGGAGCCTGATCCATCATTATCGCTTCCGACTTGCTCCCTACTTGCCGTACTGCCTCTCGTTCATTCGGTTCAAAATGATAGGCTGTCTCTCCTGCTGACAGCTTCGCCTTTCCATCGGATGCATCCCAAGCCGAAGAGAGACCAATGGCATCCCCCAATGCCCGAATCGGAAGATAGGTTCTTCCTTCATGCAATAGTGGTGGCGCATCACTAACAATCAACTGCTGATTGTATACAAGCAGCGGTCTCTTTTCTACGCCTGCTGCCAGTTGATCCAATGCCTGCTCAGGAAGCTGATAGTGCTTCAAGATCCGAATGGCACTGTTGAAGGAATCGGTTATGGCAATCGCACCATTTGGAAGTACCGCCACTCCTGTCGGCTCATGCAGCAATGCTTGTGAAGCAATGCCGTCTTGATATCCTGCTGTAGTACTGCTCCCTGCTATGGTGTAAACACGCTTGTCTCGAATTAATCGTATCGCATGATTGTTGCGATCCGCCACCACGAGACTCCCGTCTTGCAGCTCTGCAAGTCCAACAGGATAATGAAACCACGCCTCACTTGCTGCCCCATCTCTGTAGCCAGGCGGTGCATATAAGCTGTTCTTCGCATACCATTGAGATGAGCTGAACCGATTGCCGCCAGCGATCGTGGACACCTGCCGCTTCTTAAGATCGATTTGACGGATACGCTGGTTGCCTGAATCACTAATAATCAGTGTCCCATCCTGAGCAACGATAATCGCTGAAGGCTCGTTGAACTTTGCTTGTTCCAATGCGCCATCCTTATAATCACCCGCAGCTGCAATAGCCCCCTTCGAATATTCGACAATTCGATCTGTTGGTGCGGTCAGCGTGACCACTTTTCCGGTTGAATCAATGCTTCGAATCACATGATTCAAAGAGTCCGCAACATAAAGCGTTCCATCCTCGGCAAGCGCGATGCCGTGCGGTGAATGGAACCGAGCCTTGGCGCCCACTCCATCCTGCAAGCCAGCAAGTCCGTCTCCTGCTATTGTTGTTACGTTGCCCATCGGGTCAATTTTGCGAATCACATGATTGCCTGAATCTGCTACGTATACCGTTCCATCCTGCGCCTGCACGATAGCCGAGGGCTCATTGAACAAGGCAGTAGCAGCCTTGCTGTCATGCCAGCCGCCGTGTGGCAGTCCTGTGTCAAGGGGACCGAGCCACGCTCCAGCGATAGAAGTTGTCCCCTGCATCGTCCATTTGCGGATGATATGGTTGCCCGTATCTGCCACAAGCAATGAGCCATCCGCTGCAGCGAACAAGCCAGAAGGATTGCGATAAGCTGCCCGATCAACGCTGCCATCACGATAGCCCGGCGCTCCTATACCCGTCAATGAATCCATTTCATACCATTCTGGTGACTGCAGCCAATCCTTCGCATCGAATCTAGGCGATTTCATCACAGAGAGTGTATCGGTCTTATTAGGTTTAGCGGCAGAAGCAGCGATGGCCCGCCCGCCTCCAAACATGCCATGTACCGCTGCTGCTTGAACAATGATAAGCATACAAACGAGTGACAAGCATCGTTTAAACCATTGATGATGCAACCATCTATTCATACTCTTACTGCTCCTTATCCTGTACCCGCTCCAAATAGATAACGAGATGTGTAGTTGTTAAGGTTGTTGGATCGGTATAGCCAATTGATCCTTTGAAGCATGTGCTTCGATTAGCTTTCCGGCGGCATCATACATTTTAACGTCCTTGATGGAGATTACCAGCTTCGCTTCCTGAAGCGCTGTCACGGGAAGGGATAGAAGCACATCGCCATTTTCAAGCGACACTGCGCCAGCGCTCGTCTTCAGCACCCGATAAACCAGTTGTTTACCATCAGGCCTCATCTGATCAACTGCTGAGGAGGAGGCATGTTCAGCAGCCGTAAAGGCAATGCCCAGCTTCCCATTGGCTCCGTGTCTATATTTTTTCTTGTCTGGGCCTGTCAGTTCGATCATATCCCAATCTCCGCCTGCAACCTCAAAAGTTAATTCTACAGCACTTACCTGCGGGGGCGCATCAAACCTTGCCAGCAGCACATTAACCATAACCCGACTTCCAGCAGTTGCATCCTTAGAATTGGTGCCAAGTTCAATGACGTTAGCCGGTTTCGGTTCTGGCTCTGGTTCCGGTTCTGGTTCCGGATCAGGATTTTCCGGCTTGCCGCCGTTTCCATCGCCTCCACCAGTGGAGGTTTCTCCCGTTCCGCCTCCGGAATCGCTGCATGCATAATAGGCGGATGCATGTGTGCACAGCTCCTCATTAGCGGTCAGTCGATCCTTCTCATACTGCAGCTTCTCTTGGGCGCTGAGGCGGTCCTTATATTTCTCTTCAAGCTCGGCCTGCGCTTTTTGATCAAGTTCCTTCTGATTCTGTAGACGCTGCTGCCAGGCAGCCTCCAGCTCTTTTGTCAGCTGTCCCAGCCGATCAGACATGTCAACCTTAACCGACTCCTGCTCTATTAGCTGTATGTTCTGCTGCATCGAACGCTCATCATCTGTCAGCTTAAGCGTGATATGATTCGCATTCAGCCCTGCCTCCTTCAGCCAGCTTGTCAACACCGGCTTTGAGACCACTCCATTCGCTTCCGCCTTAAGCATAACTGCGCCTATCATATAGTCGATATTATGCTTAGCACGCTCTAGAAGCTCCTCTGTTATCGATGTAGCACTTCCGTCCTTTCCAAGCTCCGCATACGATTGTAAAGAAGGTGAAGAGAAATCAGGGGACTCTGCAAATGCCTTCGTCCACTTTTCCCACAGCTGATTATTCTCCTCCACGGCATCTTGATAGCCTGCAGCCATCGCTTCAATCATAGCCGCATCCTTCTCATTAGCGAGCAGCGCGGGATCTATGTAGCTGATAAATGCACGAACATGGCCGTTATCTGCTTGTCTTGGAATAAATAAAGCAGATTGTGCCGGATATACCTTGAGCTGATCCAGCATAAGCATAGACTGATCCCCATAGGAGGACTTAGTGTGATGGTTTAGCTCTTGGACAGGGTAGCGCACTTCTACAACCCCCGCTGCCACCTGCAGTCGAGAACGGCCATCTGCTGGGCTCACATGCACGCCAAACTGAGTACCACGAACAGCCATCACCGTAGTAGGCGTCTCCAGCTCAAATCTAGCATCCGCACCTGCTGCAGACTTCACCTTCAGCCATGCAGATCCTGACCACACACTAATCTTCGTCTTGATTCCTTTTTCACTCTTCAACGAAGCAAAGGTAACGTCCGAGTCCTCTCCAATTGTTACTGTATCTTCTTTGTCTCCACCAACAAGCTGCAGGACAACTTTGGATTCCGCGCCTGTTACGATTCGGTCTCCTTCATTAATGCTCATTTTTTTGAAAACCTGAATGGCTTTTTTGCTTCCTGTCTTTGTGACCGAAGCTTTTCCTTTCCAGTCTGTTACAACGGCGGCCCGGACAAGCTTATCCTGCGCCATTATCTGATGAGGCTGTACGCCAAATAGGATCGGCATAATCAACAGCAAGACGGCAATGTAACGTGTCGCTCTCATCACAGACCTCCTCTCTTCATGTTTATCGGCAATGAATGGTTTTCGTTCAAGTTTTTGAATAGCGAACAAATTCTGAATGACAGTATTCATCGTTTTCCAAGGAGCTCACTTAATTCCATCGGTTCCGACTTCCCTTTAAGCTCCACCCTTCCAATTGAGTGTAATTCATAGGCTGACTCTAATCTTGCAGCCGCTTTTGGCCCAATGACAATTCTCCCAGGCAAAGCCTTACCTTCAAGTCTTGCAGCAACATTGACGGTGTCGCCGATTGCCGTATAATCCATCCGAAGCGACTCCGACCCAATATTTCCCACTACCGCTTCGCCGCACTCAAGCCCTATCCCAAATTGTATTCCACGCCCATATTCTGCTTCCATATCTGCTGTCCACTTTTCAGCCAGCCGAGTCAATTCTAAGGCTGCATCCGCTGCAAATTCGACATGGCTCTCCAGTCGCTGAGGCGCACCAAATATCGCCATTACGCCATCTCCCAAAAATTTGTCAAGCGTACCCTGGTGTCGGAATACAGTTTCTGTACACATATGCAGATAACGGTTGAGAATAGAGAGCGTTTCTTCCGGAGAAAGCTGTTCAGCAAGCGGAGTGAAGGACCTGATATCGATAAACATCACGGTGATATCCATACGGACTCCCCCTGGCTTAATCGGGTCCTTAGAGGCCAATAAAGCAGTAACGACATCCGGGGAAACATAGCGTCCAAACAAATGCGTCACGTGTTTGCGAAGAGCGCGTTCATCACTGCTCTTTTTTGCCGTAACGACGACAAATCCAGCTAGTATCCCTAACAAACCATATAAGAACGGAATATAGGTATCGGTTAGATAAAAGCACATATACCCTATACTCATATATAATAAGATAATTAACCCGAAGCTGATATAGGTCTTGAAGCCTTTAAAATAAGCCGCTGAAATAGAAGCAAGCAGCGTAATGATAAAGATCATGATCAGGCCGACCATAGGGTTTATCTCTTGATAATAGTCGTGCTCAAGCAGTGATTGAATCATGTTCGCATGAATCTCTAATCCGAATAAAGGAATAGATCGGCTCACCGGTGTAAGATGTCGATCACCTAACGTCTGTGAATAGGGGCCTAGTAAGACGATCGTATCCTTGTAATAGTTAGGATCAATATGGCCTAGTAAAACATCGGAAAACGATTGGCGATCATATCCTCTAAGCGCCCCTTTAATCGAATCATAGGCAGTAGAGTAATAATCAATGCGAACTTGATAGCGATCATTCGTTGGAATGATGCGGTTGCCCTGAATCCAAACTTTTTTGTCTGCATCCCATATGATCTGTTCTCTCTTCTCTAAAAGCGCGTTCGCAAGTCGAACGCTTAGCGCTGGAATCATGTTTCCCTCTTCATCAGGAAGCCCGAGCGTCAATCTTCGAATGATGCCATCTTGATCCTGCATCACATTGACATGGCCAAGCTGATTCTTGTCAGCTCCAATCGTGCTGGCAGGTCGATCCAAACGCTCGATCTCAAGGGAATGCTTATCTTTTTGAAGCAGCGGAAAGACTGCTTGAACAGGAACATAGATGGAAGGCCAACGCTTCATCACCTCAGATAATCGTTGATCATCTTGCGCATCTGCGGACGGTTCCAAGAGCAGCAGGTCGATCGCGACAGCTTTTGCCCCTGCTGACATCAGTTCATCCGCCACATCCGCATATAACGATCTCGGCCAGGGAAAGCTCCCCAGTGTCTGCAGTGATTCATCATCAATGACAATCATTTTGATTCGATCATCAGGCAGCCGTTCTTCTTCGGACTTAAGCAGCAGCACATCTCGAAAGGCATTCTCGGTAACTTGCAGAATGCCGCCTGATCCCCCTATGTATAATCCTCCTAATATGAGCGTTATCAAACAAGCTATTATAATAGGAAATGTTTTTGTGTGCATATCCATCTCCCTTCTTTTATCTATTTCATTGTAATGGCTATATAGGAAATTTAAAACTACAAGATTCGAAGCCGCACTGCATAACGTGACAATTTTCTCATTGGATTCGACAAAAAAACCCCCGCTTCACGCGGGAGTTTCTTCGCTTGTTGGTTGTGTTGGTTGATCTCTATATATCATGACAAATCATCATGTAGATAATAACGAATTAATTGAACGGAGTGTCCGCGATCTTAATGGAGTCTGTTGGACATCCATCAGCAGCATCCTGCAGGTCGTCAAACAAATCTTCTGGAATCTCGGTAATTCCTTGATTGTTGTCGCCTTCATAGATGACTTCAGCTAGACCTTCATCATCGTAATCGTAAATATCAGGTGCTGTTGCTCCGCAAGCACCACATGCAATGCATGTATCTTTCTCAACCCAAGTATATTTTGCCATTACTTTGTTCCCTCCTGGTTAACTACGATCTACTTTCTCGTTCCTCCGTAATCACTATAATACAAAGATGGTGGAAATTCAAACGATTTTCCTTGACAAATCAGGGTCTATTCCGTGTGAGAACGGATTAATTGAGATGCATGTAAATCCATTTTTTACCACATATTGATTAGAGACAACATTTATCCCGTTATGTCTCCTTTTTATTATCTTGCTCCCATTCCCTCAAAAAATCTGTTTCCAGAGATGTCCCGCGCCGTTTATGGTTGCGAAGCAATACTGACGGATCATCACCCAGCATGCCGAGCGTAACGAGCGAATTCTCACCATACTTGTCCCTTATTTTGTCCATCGTTTCATTTAATTTATCTTTTTTCGGCTGCTCTTCATAATCAAATAAATCCAGTTGGACTGCTGCTTCTTCCTTTATCACTAAATTCTGGCCCGTGATGCCCAGCAATCGAATAGGCTCTCCATGCTTCCAATGCCTGTGATACAAGCGCAAGGCTTCTTCCAGCATTCTGTTGCGGTCGTCCGTTGGCGTTTCGAGTGTCACAGATCGAGTAATCGTCTTCATGTCCGGGGACCGAATCGTTAGCTGGATCGTGTGGGCAAGCACATGCTGCCTGCGGATTCGCCTAGTCACCTGATCCGCAAGATTAAGCAGCACTCGCTTCACATCCTCCTCCGTATCCACATCTGCGGGAAGCGTTGTTGAATGTCCGATGGACTTGGCCGCTTCTCGTTCCGGCTTTACTTCTCCGTCATCTATTCCGTTCGCCGCCTGCTTCATCGCATGCCCATATGTCCCAAAGGCGTGCACAAGTCTATCCTCATCCGTTTTGGCAAGCTCCCCAATCGTTCGTATGCCCATACGTTCAAGCTTAGCAGCTGTTTTCTTCCCTACCCCGAACAATTCGCCACACGGTCGATGCCACATGAGCTTCGGCACTTCTCGAATTCTAAGCACGGTGATTCCATTTGGCTTCTTCATATCCGAGGCCATCTTGGCGAGCAGCTTATTGGGAGCTATGCCGATGGAGCATGGAATCAATAGCTGTTCACGAATCCGGCCCTGAAGCTCCTTAGCAATATCCAAGGGTGTGCCAAAGCTTTTTGAGCCCGTAATATCCAGATAGCATTCATCAATAGATACCGGCTCCACCAGCGGTGTGTACGATCTCGCTATTTCTAGAAAGGCCCTTGAATAGGTACGATACAAATCAAAATCCGGCCTAATGAGGATGAGATCGGGACAAAGCTGAGTAGCTTGTCTTACTGTCATTCCCGTCTTCACTCCAACTGCGCGAGCTGCATAGGAGCATGTCACGACGATGCCTTTTCTTAGCTCTGTACTCCCAGCGACAGCAGTAGGCTTCCTGTGATATTGTTCAGGATCCTCAGCCTCATGAACAGAACAGTAAAAAGCGTTCATGTCCAAGTGAAGAATCACTCTTCCCTTCGCTGGATAGTAACGCTTCACATCGACAACCGATTCATCCGCACTCATCTCTTCTTCCTCCATCATCACCTTCTTTTCTTATTTTACCATAATAAAAGGATCAAGTTCTTCCAATAATGCTAATCATGCCTTCATCCAGCATCACACTTCTCACTTTCCTAGCGTATGCCAATCATCTTAAAGAGCATGAAAGCGATTTTCTCCTATTGAACATTATATAAACATGTCACACTTGTTATGCTCTTGTCCGCGAAGTTCTGAAACTTCCACTATACAAGCCAAAATCCGATGCTATAATAGGAAAATAAAACTTACCATATTCATCCACACTTCAAAAAAGGAGGGCCATCTCATGACGACATCCATTGCCATCTTCGACACAACGCTTCGAGACGGTACACAAGGAGAGGGCATTAGTCTTTCTGCAGACGACAAAATCAAGATTGCGCGTAAATTAAATGCACTAGGTGTTCATTATATTGAAGGCGGAATTCCTGGAAGCAATGGCAAGGATATCGAGTTCTTTCATCGAGCCAAAACCTACAGCTGGAGCTCTAAGCTCACTGCATTTGGCAGTACGAGAAGAAAAGACTCGCGAGCTGAACAAGATATAAGTCTCAATCGAATGATTGAAGCGCAAGTACCAGCAGCAACGCTCGTCGGGAAATCATGGGATTTTCACGTGCATACTGCCCTTCAAACAACGCTGGAAGAAAACTTGGCCATGATCGGAGATTCGATTGCTTATCTTAAGCAGGCTGGCCTTGAAGTTATGCTTGATGCAGAGCATTTCTTCGATGGATACAAGCACAATCCGGAATACGCAAGAGCTGTGCTGCGACGCGCAGAAGAAGCCGGGGTTGATTGGATTGTAATGTGCGATACGAATGGAGGAAGCTTGCCGCAGGAGATCGCTGAGATCGTGACCAGCGCAGTTCAAACGGTTAAAGTAAAATTAGGCATTCATACTCATAATGATTGCGAGCTGGCTGTTGCCAATGCTCTCGCTGCGGTTCAGGCAGGAGCTCTTCAGGTTCAAGGTACCATCAACGGCTATGGCGAACGCTGTGGCAATGCGAATCTATGCTCCATCATTCCTACGCTGCAGTTGAAGATGAATTATGATGTGCTGCCTCAAGATCAGCTTAAAGATCTCACAAGCGTTGCGCGATACGTCAGCGAGATTGCCAACGTGCATATGCCTGTCAATCAGCCTTATGTCGGCAATGCAGCCTTCGCACACAAAGGAGGCATTCATGTCTCGGCCATCATGAAGGATTCGAGAACATATGAGCATATCGAGCCTGAGCTTGTAGGCAATACACAGCGCATCCTTGTGTCCGAGCTCGCTGGACAGAGCAATGTGTTGTCTAAAGCGGCACAGTTGGGATACGAGCTGGATGCTACCAATCCTGAGACTCGATCCATCATTGATCGGATTAAGGAGCTTGAGCATCAAGGCTACCAATTCGAAGGTGCAGACGCCTCTTTAGAACTGCTGCTTCGAAAAGCAACTGGACAATTCCAGGATGCCTTTACCTTCGAATCCTTTAAGATCATTACCGATATGGCAAGCGACGACTCTTCCTGCTCAGAAGCCATTGTCAAGCTGATGATTGATGAAGAGACCATCCTTACAGTGGCAGAGGGCAACGGTCCAGTCAATGCGCTCGATAATGCCCTTCGTAAAGCGCTCGTGCGCCATTACCCTGATATTGAGCATATGCATCTTACTGATTATAAGGTTCGCGTGCTCGATGAGAATGATACAACGGCAGCCAAGGTTCGTGTGCTTATTGAGTCTACCAACTTCGGCAGCACCTGGAGCACCGTTGGTGTATCCTCTAACGTCATCGAGGCAAGCTGGGAAGCTCTCGTTGACAGCTTCCGTTATGCTCTGATCGGCAAAGAAAAACAATCCTTGCTGAGTGAGCGCAAAGAACAGCTTGGAATTGTAAATCATTAAGATCGACAATAGTTAACATAAATATTGGTCCAAACTGACACCGAAGACTTGCGAATGCCACTCTATTTGCAGGCTGTAGTCTCCCTAAGGATTACAGCCAAGGCACATTCGTAAGGATCCATCGGTGTCTTTTTATGTAAGCAGGCTATTGAATCTGCTCTTGAATCAAGGATTCTCATTCAACAAATTAACAATCGCTTTTTCAATATCCTTGACTGGCCGCATGCCAATAAATACGTGGCGCACAACGCCATTGCGATCAATGAGCAGATTAGTCGGGAAAGCCATGCCGTTATATTTCTGAAAAATATCACCCTTGACATCCATCAGGATCGGATTGACAAGACTATACTGATCGACAAATTGTTGAGCTTTTTGAATCGTATCATTAGAGGTAACATTTACGGAGTACATATCCAGCGAATCCTTGTATTTCCCATACAACTTGACTAGATCCGGAGCCTCAGCCTGACAAGGCCCGCACCAAGATGCCCAGAAGTTAAGAAACAACAGCTTATCCCGCTTTCCTCCTACCTCATAGCTTGTCTTGCCATCTATTGATTGAAGTGCAAAGGCAGGCGCCATGTAGCCTACACGCGGCGCTTCCTCGGTCGAGACGATCGCTTCCTGTGCGGAGCCTCGCTCCTCTCCACTTACGTTATGATTATTCGCCACGGTAACTGCAACGAGAATAACAAGCAGCAGGAGAACCCCTGTGCTTTTTTTCATGCCTTTCATCCCTTTCTCATTTAGGTCTACAGCATTTATCATACCCTTTTTTTCTCAATAATACGACAGCATGCACACAAGGAATCTAGGGAACGTTAATTAGCATGTGAACAACGATAGAGATGGAGGCCATCATGGAACAGACCAACTCGAAGCAGGAAGCCAAGCAGCCAGAACAATCCAAATGGATCGAATACATTGCACTCGCATCCGTCCCGCTTGTGCTCGTTCTAGGCAATTCAATGCTGGTTCCCATCCTGCCTGATGTCAAAAGACAATTATCATTAACTCAGCTCCAGACCAGCTTGATTATTACGCTGTTTTCGCTTGCCGCAGGAATTATCATTCCGATAGCCGGTTATTTATCCGATCGCTATGGCCGCAAAAAAATCATTATCCCCGCTCTGATCCTATACGGTGCTGCAGGCGTCCTTGCAGGATTCGGCGCATTGTGGAAGTCTTACCCAATCCTAATTGCCGCAAGAGCGATCCAAGGGATTGGGGCAGCCGGAACTGCTCCGATTGCGATGGCGCTAGTAGGCGATCTATACAAGGGCGCCACTGAGAGCCAAGCGCTTGGACTGATTGAAGCGTCCAATGGTGCCGGCAAAGTAGCAAGTCCCATTCTTGGATCGCTGCTTGCTCTGTGGAGCTGGACGGTGCCTTTTTTTGCGTTCCCTGTATTTTGCGCGGGCTCCTTGGTCGCCATGATCTTTTTAATCAAAGAACCAAAAGCATCAGCAGACAAGAAAAAAATCCCCTTATCTGATTACTTGAAAAACATTAAGCAAATATTCAAGCAAAAAGGGCATTGGCTAATCCCCGCCTTTATATCCGGCTCTCTCGCTTTATTTATTTTGTTTGGCATTCTTTTTTATTTATCTGATATTCTTGAGGAAGCTCCTTATACCATAAAGGGGGTCAAAAAAGGGCTGGTGCTGGCTATTCCGCTTCTAGGGATGGTCATCACCTCTTTTACGACAGGAAGCCTGATTAAGAAAAACGGCGTGCTTATTCGCTGGCTAATGAACATCGGCTTAGCCTTAATGGCTGTCTCGCTATGCCTCACGATCTTCTTCAGCCGCAATCTATATGTGTTCATCGGTCTGATTACCTTAAGCTCTATAGGAACCGGACTTCTGCTGCCTTGTTTGAACACGATGATCACAGGCACAGTCGAAAAAGCAGAGCGCGGCATGATCACCTCCTTATACAGCAGCATGCGCTTTATTGGAGTGGCCCTTGGACCGCCTTTGTTCAGTTGGATGATGGACATATCGCACAAAATAATTTTTATAAGCGTTACGTCACTCTCCGCTATCGCTTTAGTGCTTGTCTTCTTCTTCATCAAGCCAGACAAGAAGGTAGCCTAGCGCTCTTCCCCTTAATCATTCAGCCAGCATATGCAAAAGTAAGCCGATAGCCGCACCTTCATCGTGCGTTATCGGCTTACTTATCTAATATCGGCTCAAGTACATATACATCTCGCGCAGGGTCGTTACCCGCCTCTTCATAGCCTTCTCAACAAACAAGATCCACAGCTCTCCTGTTGCTTTGGCATCGTGGAGTGCGTGGTGCCTTCGCTCGATCTCAATGTGATGCATCTGAGCAAGCGTATCCAGATCCAATTCCTTCTGCTCGGGATACAGCCACCTGGCAACAAGCATCGTATCCAGCATGCGATATCTCCACGTATGACGATGATAACGCCACAACGCATTGCGCAGGAATGCTTTGTCATGCCCGCTCGCATGGGCGATGATTAAGCGGTTGTCTACAAATCCAATAAAGCGGCTTAAGCCTGCTCCCACATCCGGGGCATGTGCGACATCATCATTAGATATTCCCGTGAGATATTCAATATGGGCAGGGATCTGCATGCCTGGGTTCAGCAGCTCATACATCACACTCGATTCTTCAGGCTCCCATGATATTCCGGTAATTTTCCTTGCCCCGATAGAGATTATCTCATCTGCATAGGGTTCAAAGCCCGTCGTCTCAAGATCTATTACCACAACCGGAAGCTCATTCAAGGGGATATCAAGCAGATCTGAGCGATTTTTGCCTTGCTGTGCCTTTCCTTTTTCCTTCGCAATTGAACGCTCATAAGCTTGCCTTGCCCCTTCTGAATGAAGGTGTGAGGAGCGATATACCGATTGGCTCCTCTCCTGTCTCGGGGGCTGCGCCCTCTGCTTCAGTGATGATTTTTCCATCCATCCTGCTTTTGCTCTTAAGCGCTGCAACCACCCGGAGCTACCGATCTTATCATCATCAACCATGCAAGTACCTCCGTTCCAGCCACTTAAGCCATTTCGTTATCGCATGGGAACTTGCCTTTAGACTGTCTTTTAGAGCTGGTGTTAATCGATCGGGATCAATCATTCCTGTTGATTGCCATTGCAGCTGCTCTTGGTATCCCTCTGCCTTAAGGCGGCACTCTAGCACAGCTTCCCAAGCTTGATCCGCTTCATGAATAGCTGCATGCAGAGCACCATCCTCGATAGTATGTTCGAGAAGCCAACTCAATCGCTCTTTGGTCGAAAGACCTTGCTCTGTATTCCCTACAATCCAACTTGTGTTGCGGGCAAGCTGAGCGATCGGGACATAGGTTCGATATTTGACATCAAAGCGTCCCGCCTCTTCACCGTAGCGTTCACGAATGAGCTTGCCAAAGCTATTATGAGCTCTTTTGCGATGCAGGAGGTTTGCCGTCAATGCGCTTGCCACATTTTCTCGCAGAGACGAAGGGGGCAGTTCCAAGGAATGGCTCCACCGTTTCGCAAGCTCGCTTTGGCCATATACCGCCCTCATGTCCATTGCCATCGTCAAATATCTGGTATTTTCCCAGCCTCTTTCTTGCATCCAGCGTCCTGTATTATTCTTCCATTCCGTGATCGACCCTTGCCATTGCCGATTGTTGGCTAACACTTTCCCAGAACAGGGAGCAAAACCGAGTTGAGTGAGCAAACTCGTAAACGTTTCTCCCCATACTGTAAAATACGCTTCCACGCGTGCTTGGAGCCATCCATGCTCATCTTCCCAGATTACCCCGTGATCCTGATCGCTCCAAGGTGTCATCTCTTTTCTTCCTCCACTGCCGAACCATACACAGACATAAGAGAGTGGAGCACTCCCTATTCCCTCCATCTCCATACATTCTTCTGTCCAAGCTGCTGCAGTGCGAAACAGATGATCATATATCCGGGTTATCATTCGATGCCTGTCAAGCGCAGTCACTTGTATGCTCGCATCTGATGAGACGGATCCATCAAGGAAGCAATCGGGACAATCAGGATTCATCCTTCCTGTGACGCTCCAATCGGAGATAGCACGCATCCATTCTTCGCGAATATGCCTCATCTCTTTCAACCGATCATCCATAGAACGTGAACGGTCCAAGGAGAAGCGTTGAAGCCAGTATTGCGTCAGCCTTTCTGTCATCGGCTCATTTGGATTAGTCAATGCGAAGCGTCTCGTCGGCTTTTGCCAGCACAGCTGCCTCCTGCGCTTGCAATGCCTTCATTTGTTCAGGATATCCGTAGCTTCCATGCTCACTCATGTCTAAGCCAACCAATTCCTCTTCTTCCGTGACACGAAGTCCAATGGTCCATTTCAAGAATCCAAGTACGACTACAGACAGCACAGCCACAAAGGCGAATACGCCTAAGATTCCGATCAACTGCACAAACAGCTGATTGATACCGCCTCCGTAAAATAATCCTGCCTTGCCTACCCCAACTGTCTCGACCAAGTGCGGAGCAGCGAACAGCCCCGTCGAAAGTGCTCCCCAGATTCCTGCCACACCATGAACGGAAAAAGCATAGATAGGATCGTCAATCCCCATCTTTTCGACCCACTGTGCGGTAAAAAATGTAACGACGCCCGCAACAGCTCCGATGACAAGGGCAGCCCATGGCTGTACAAATGCACAAGCGCCTGTTATGGCAACTAACGCCGCCAGTACGCCGTTCAGCATGCTCGGGATGTCAGCCTTGCCAAAAACCATCCAAGAGATGAGAAGGGCAGCTACTGCTCCTGCCGCAGCTGCAAGCTGGGTCGTCATCGCAACATATCCGAAGAAGCCATCATTTACAGCCCCAAGCGTACTTCCTGGATTGAATCCAAACCATCCAATCCAAAGTAGAATAACACCAAGCACAGAATATACCTGATTGTGTCCAGGAATCATGGCAGGCTTGCCATCAGGACTATACTTGCCAAGACGAGGCTTAAGGAGAATGGTTGCGATCAGCGCGGCCGTTGCGCCTTGCATATGGACTACAGCAGAGCCCGCGAAGTCCTGCATGCCTAGCTCCGCCAGCCATCCGCCGCCCCACACCCAGTGAGCAGCAACAGGATAAATAATGATTGTGAATAAGAAACCGAAGATGATATAGATGGAGAGTTTCGCACGTTCTGCGAATCCACCGCAAGCGATGGCTAAGGAGATTGCAGCAAATGCCATTTGATACAAAAACTTAATGGTAATGGGGACATCTGAACCGCTGAGGGAGCTAAATAAAGAAGCAGAGGTGGATTCATCTCCACCAAAGAAGTAGCCGGTCGTTCCAAAAAATCCATTCGTCTCGCCAAATCCAAGGCCAAAACCAAACATCCAGAAGGCAATCGCGCAGATTCCTAAGGTAAGGACCGTTTTGCCTGCAACATGACCTGCATTCTTCATTCGCGTTGAGCCCGCCTCTAGAAGCGCAAATCCGCCTTGCATCAGCAGCACCAGTACAGCTGCAATCAGGATCCACACTCCATCCAACCCTACCTTCAGCTCAGCTGTGGTCGCATCACCAGCTGCAAATGCAGAACTTCCGCCCAAAAGCAAGCTGATGAACACCATAGCAGATACCGACAACATTCTCGACCTATTCACGACCAACCTCATGACAGCCACTCCTTAATGTTAGTTTATATTACATGCTAAATAAGTATTGATGACATTATAATCATATTAGTTAAGTTATGGCAATATTTATTTCAAAAATTGAGAATAAATCATTTTTATATCCCACCAACACAATTTTATGTAATATTAATTAACATATACAAAAACCGTAACGTTTGACTGTATGGTTTCGAATGAAGTATCATATGGTTATAAGAATGAAGAATACCTCACTTACAGTCATTCAAAGAGAAATAAAATACTGCAGTTCGCACGCACTGCAGCTCAGGTCGAATGTTGGTTTCGTCTTTTGCACGACATCAATTAGAGTAGGGAAACGGGGTGGAGGCAATTGTGAATATGAAGCTATACCGCATTGGGGAGTTAGCCCGGGCAACATCGCTAAGCCAGCGGACCATCGACTATTACACGAAGATCGGGCTCATCGAACCAGCTCAGCGAACAAATACCAATTATAGGTTGTATCACATTGAAACGATAGAGCGTCTCGAACGTATTAGTCAGTTAAAGAAAGAAAAGTACACTTTGGATGAAATCAAGAACTACTTTTCTCAATTAAGACGTGTTGCGAGCGATTCGGAGCTGATCAAACGAGTGACCGATCTTCAATTGCACATGGAGCAGCTTGAGCGTGATGCAAAGGAATTGCAGCCTATGCTTGAGAAGATGAAGCCCACGCAGCGCAAATCATTGCTTCAGCGCATCGGTCCACAAGGTGCTGCATGTATTGAAGTGCTAGTAGCCATTCTAGATAAACAACAGCATCTTATGTAAGCCACCGTCGAAGATACCCCTAATTTGAAGCTAGATCAACAAGGAGGAACACATATGTTATTTTTTCACCCTATGGATTTCCTTATCATTATCGCCTTTGGATTGTCTCTTTGGGCGCAGTTCCGAGTAAAAGGAACGTTTAACCAATTCTCTAAAGTAAGAATTCACAGCGGCATGACAGGCTATGAAGCTGCACGCCGCATGCTCGACAATAACGGCCTGCACGACGTACCGGTAGAACCTGTGCGCGGAACGCTATCTGACCACTATGACCCAATCAAACGCGTGGTTCGCTTGTCTGAGCCCGTATACTATGAAAGTTCTGTTTCTGCTGTATCCGTGGCGTGCCATGAAGTCGGACATGCGATTCAGCATCAGCAATCCTACCCGATGCTTGTGCTTCGACACCGCATGTTTCCAATTGTGAACTTGGCCTCAGGCATTGCGCCTTTCTTATTGATTGCAGGCTTCCTGTTCCAAGCAACCGGCTTAATCGGCCTTGGCATCATCTTCTTCTCCGCCGCGGTCGCATTTCAACTGGTTACACTGCCTGTTGAGTTCAACGCCAGCAGTCGAGCTCGCGATCTGATGATCTCCGAGGGCTTCATCACAAACGATGAAGAACGCGGAGTGGCCAAGGTATTGAACGCCGCTGCTCTGACTTATGTAGCCGCCGCTCTGATCTCACTGCTTGAATTGCTCAAGTATATTATGATCTTTGCCAATAACCGCGACTAACACCAAGCCACAACAAAGCCCTGTTGATTCGAATTATCGAATCAACAGGGCTTTTTGACGTGCAGTACAATGTTGTATGAAGCCGGTCTTGAATTGGGCGAATGCCATTTTTATTTTGTCGTATGATCTTTAAAATATTCGAGGAGAAAGCGTTGAAAGGTCTCGGCAACCCGCGGCAGCTTCTCATCTACTCTGCGAATAAGCCCCACTGTTCTCGTCACTTTAGGCTCTGCGATGCGCACACTGACAGGTTGAAGCTCTGATGTGTGCCGTAGTGCCATCTCTGGGAGCAAACTCACACCCATTCCTGCTGCAACAAGACCTCTAATCGTGTCCGTTTCCTCGCCTTCAAAGCCAATGCTCGGAGAAAATCCAGCCTGAACGCAGGCATCCCAAACAATTGGCCTGAGCGAGTAACCCTGACTAAATAACACAAATGTATCATCCTTGAGCTCAGAGAGATGGATCTCCTCCTCGTTCGCCAATCGATGATTAGGTGGCAGAATCGCTGCCAGCTCCTCCGTGAGCAGAATCTCACCGGTTACCTGCTCACACTTCTCCGGATAAGGAGAGATAAAAGCCAGATCAATCTCACCGTTAATTACATCGCGAATAAGTGATGGATACATGCCTTGCTTAAAGCGAAACTTGACATTAGGATGAAGCTTGCGAAATGCTGCAACAACGGACGGAATTAAATGAATACCCAAGCTGTGCGGAAACCCGATTCGAATCTCGCCAAGCTCCGGATCAATGAATTCCTGAATCTCCTGAACCGCCTTCTCAAGCTCCTTCAAGATAGCCTCAGCTCTTTTGAGAAAAAGCTGCCCAACTGGCGTCAGTTGAAGATTACGCCCCTTTTGTAAGAAGAGCTTCACACCCAGCTCTTCTTCAAGCTGATGAATCTGCCGGCTAACCGCAGACTGAGCAACATGCATTTCTTCCGCAGCCTGCGTCACATGCTCCTTCTGTGCAACCTTCACAAAGTAATACAACTGCCTAAGCTCCACAATCCCTCAACGCTCCGTTCTTTTTTATACTGCTCTGTATGAGTTATTCTTATATCAGGATACCGCCGAGGCTATCGGCGATGAATCCAGCGCATAGCAGCAAAGAGAATAAAGCCTGCTGCCAAACCGCCAAGATGAGCGCTCCAGCTAATATTAGTCATGAGGAAAGACTGTACCACACCAAGACCAAGAATAATGTACAAGGTCTTGCGTGAAGCTTCATCCAACGCCTGACGATGGAAGATCGCAATAAATAAGTACGCCCCGTATAGACCATATATCGCACTGGATGCTCCTGCCATCAGAGTCCCCCACTCTGAGGCATAGACACTGAATGCATTCCCTACAATTCCGCTCAGCACATACAACAGCGCATACCGAACGTGTCCGAGAATGCGTTCTAGCGGCGGTGCAAACACAAACAAAGCGAACATATTAAACAGCAAGTGTTCAAATCCTATATGAAGAAACATCGCACTTACCAAGCGCCACGTCTGTTCCACAAATGGCTCCCACTTCAACACCGCCCCAAATCGAAGCAGCGTCTCCCCGTTCGTTGAGCCCCCATTCATTGCAAGAATAATAAACATCACGATGTTCACGACAATCAATGCGCTCGTGACAGGGAACTGCTTCAGGTAGCTTCGCCAATTCTCATAGCGAATAAAAATCATCGCCTCACACTCCTTTCAGCAATCATTCTCAAGCTGAACTGTCATTCATAGCGAACGAAGATTGGACAACTTAAGTTTTGTACGATTATAATAGTATCAGAGTTTTGCCAATTATTAGATCAGTTACGCAAGGAGGTAACCTATCATGACTGTAGAACGCACTGGTGCTGCTACTTTCAAAGGAAATCCAATTACACTTATTGGACCTGAATTACAAGTCGGTGCTGAAGCCCCTGACTTCAATTTACACAAGAACCTGCTTGAGACAGCAAGCCTCAATGACTTCGCAGGCAAGATCAAGCTTATCAGCGTCGTGCCTTCGATCGATACTGGCGTTTGCGACATGCAGACTCGCCGGTTCAACGAAGAGGCTTCCAAGCTCGGCGAGCAAGTTGTCGTGCTTACAGTGAGTGCTGACCTTCCATTCGCCCAAGCGCGTTGGTGTGGTGCAGCAGGCGTTGACCAAGTCGTCATGCTCTCCGATTACAAGAACAACAGCTTCGGCCAAGCGTACGGCTTGTTGATTAAGGAGTTCCAGCTCGACATGAGAGCGATCTTCGTCCTAGATGCAGACAATAAGATCACTTATGCGGAGTATCTTCCTGAGATGACAGAACATCCTAATTACGATGCTGCCATCGAAGCTGTTAAAGCCCTTGTCTAATCTACACACAAAAAGCGAGAGCAGAGCTGTGGCTCTTCTCTCGCTCAGCTGTTCCTCTCGAATTAAGGTTGTGTAAGATGACTGGACAGCTTCTTGTCTAATACAGAATAAAGATCGAGAATCACTCGGTAGTTGGCACCAAGATCCCCCATCCCGCCTCTTGAGGCGGAGTATATATCAACCGCTGTCTTCACAGGGCTTACCGATACAATAGATACGGTTATATCCATCGTTCTTCCGGTTGCAGTCCGCTTCTCTAATGTAATTTCCCCTACATTCGGAACCTCATGCAAGAGCTTATATCCTTGAATCTTCTTAAGCGTAGAAGAAACCTCTGCCCAAGCCTTGTCCTTTGATAAGGAGTAATAATGCGTTTTCAGTTTTGGATCTTTAGCTCGATCACTGGTCGTTTCGAAACTGCGAATAACACCAGCAAGTGTTCGTTTGAGTGACAAAAGCGTCTTCCTCCTTTATATGAACTGCCGTTGCTCACTTATTACAGTGTATCATTGAACGCGTATAGAGAAAAGAGCTAAACGACAGAACAAACAAAAAACACCTTCTGCTTGAAGAGTCTTCAAACAGAAAGTGTCATTTTTCCAGAAAACCCGCGAATGCCGTTCGACTTTAATGTTTCTGAACCTGCTCTCACAGGTGGGTGCCCTCAAAGCCACGTTTGACTACTCAGTGAAGAGCTTGTCAGCAGAGACTCAATGTTGAACTCCCTAGAAACCATCATTGGTTCAAAACAACGAAAGCCGTAACGCACATCGCAGGAGTCTTTTAAGTTGTAGACTCATTATAAAATGCTTTTCGACAAAAGTAAAGCTGTGACTTATCGAAACATGCACTTTCTAAGACTTGGAATCCGAAGAAGGCTTGTCCCCATCATGATCACGACGCTCTTCCCCGGATAACAGCGCTTCATCTCCTGGCGACTCACTGTCCTCATTGCCCTGCTCAGCCATCTTCGCCTGCTGCTCCTGCATCTTCTGATACGTGGAATAGAAGTTAAAGAACGCATAATACGCAATCACAGCGCCTGCAAAGAAAATGATAATGAACGGGTACTTAATACCGAAGTACAGAATCGCACCGCTTACAACCGCTGTCAGCACCACTCGAATTGGACGGAATACAGTAAGCAGAATACTGTTCTTCAAAATATCAAAAGTCTTCATATGGTAATGGGATACCATCGAGAAGAAGTTGAATAATGAAACAAATAAAATGATGAGCAATCCAAGCATCACATAACCAATCATGCGCATGGATGTCAATTGCGTCATGTAGACGGTGTAGTCAATGTACATAATGACAAACAACAGCGTATAGAAGATCCCGCCGATCATCGCCTGCTTGTAGTTCTCCTTGTAGGAGCCAAAGAACGTCTTAAGCAGCTTCACATCCGTATCACCCATAATCCACTTGCGTGCTACCGAAAACATCGCTGAAGTGGCAGGGAATAAAGTAAACGGTGCCAAAATTCCCATGGCCCAGTTCATTTGCAAGGATTCATTCGGGAAGTCACCTGCCATAAACAGGAGCTTCAAGAATAATGCCGCAAAAAACGGCAGTCCGCATACTAGCCACAAAAGATTGGTGACCGAAAATCGCATAATCCATTCTGAGATGCGATAAAATCCACCCATTAACCCTCTAAATTCCAAACGAGACACCTCCATCATCCTGTCTCTTAACTATAATACAAACGGAGGTTGTACACCAGTGCCTATTTTCATGCATCTAGGTCAACGTCTATGCCGAAAAAGACCCACTGCCATATGATGTACAGTGTCTAGAAGAGATCAGCACTCAAAGGAGGATTGCCACATGGGTCAATTAGGAGGATATGGTGGTTGCTGTGGAGTAGGCGGTTTGGGTACTAACGTAGGAGCTATTCTGGTACTGTTCATCCTGCTCGTTATCATTAGCCGCGCATTCTGCTACTAATATTACTTTATACCCCATAACGTCTATCACACATCAGAGGAGCAGGAGGGATTCCCCTCCTGCTCCTCTCCTAACTAAGCACACTGCAATCCATTGGCTACAAATCCGGCAGGATTAAGCCAGTTTCATCAGCTTCGCTCCCTGACCATTTAGAATGGCCTGCTTCAGATCGCCGCAGTATATCATCTCAAGCCTCGCGCACTGCCTAAAGTCCTCAGGCGTCACCCACTCTGCTTGTTTTTGGAACAGATCGCATCCGCTGTATTGAAGAACCGAAGCGACAAACTGCGAGCAAAAAAAGGCGTTATCGCGTTCAATGCGCACACGAAATACAATTCCGATCAAGCCTAATAAGTTGTAGCGATAACGTTCCTGATCGTGCTCTATATGACGAATCCTTCTACGCAGGCGCTCATAGACGTCCAGCGAAACCGTCATTTTGTATATCGCACACTGAGTAGGACGGTGATCAGAGCGTATTAGACTGCCATACAACTGTTCACGTACAAAGCCCCCGATAAAAGGGTTGGCAGGATCCTTTCTGCCAAAGCTGTATACTTCCGTCAGTTCTCGATCAAAAGCGATGGAGACATGATTGAGGGGTTGACGCGTGTATAGCTTAATCATCTGGGACAGCCAGGTCCCTGTATCCGTTAATAAGATATAGATCGTTTTCTGTTCCAGCACTGATATCACCCGATACGAATAAAATGAGTTATTCTTATTGTATATTTAAAGGGGATGTTTGGATACAACCTAGAGCCTAATTCCAATCCAGACTTTAGTCGAGGATCATGAAATGAAAGGTAATCATATCCACAATCCCCATTGTACATAATTAGACGCCGAAGTGCATGAAAAGTTGTTCTACACCCAGGGCGAAGCACGTATGAAATGAATCATTTTCGAGCATCAAGTTGGTCAAAGTTCTGCCTATCAGCACCGATACTCTCTTCGTATCAGGATCAGGAGGATAAGGTAAAATAAAGCTTGACAGTGATAAAGAAAATAGCTGCTGCATAAATAAGGCGACACCTGCCCCAAAACGAGGTAGGTGTCGCCTTTTTATGACTCAACCCCACTGAACAATCACAACTTCTTCAGCGGTCTTATTTGATTCATTGCTCTTATTGATTATTCAGAATCCGAATTGAAGCGGGATTCACGATTCTCATAGCTGCGGCGTGGTCGACGATCCCCACCACCAGAGCGGTCGCCACCGCCACTGGAACGATCGCGGTCATACTCGCGGCGGGAGCCGTAATTGTTGTTACGGTTATCCCCGCGGTTATTATTGTAACCGCCGCGACGATCCTTGTTGTCACGATAGTTGCTGCCGCCTCCACCAGAGCCGTAGCGGCCGCCGCCGCTTCTGCCGTATGGTGCATTGAGTCTGCGGCCATTAGAACGAATGTCCGGCTTGCGACGCTTCGCACGGATTGGATCCTCTGGCGTAAGATTGACTTGTACATCCTTCTTCTCGCCTGTAAGCAATTTGAAGGCTGCGCTCAACAATTGAACAGAATCATATTGCTCAAGAAGCTGCAGCGTAATTGCTTTGTATTCATTCAGCTCTTCATCCCCATGGATGACATCGATCAATCGATCAGCAACGACACGCTGCTTGCCTTCGATCGCTTCTGCCAAGCTTGGCATTGGCTTGCGGTTGATGCGATGGCGCGTTACGCGCTCAATGAAGTGAAGATGATCCATCTCACGTGGAGTTACGAAGGACCATGCGCTGCCTTCTTTACCTGCGCGTCCAGTACGGCCGATACGGTGTACATAAGACTCAGGATCTTGCGGCAAATCGAAGTTGATAACATGCGTTACACCGGAAACATCAAGACCACGAGCAGCTACGTCGGTAGCCACAAGCACGTCGATGCTGCCGTCACGGAACTTGCGCATAACCGCGTCGCGTTGGTTCTGAGACAGGTCGCCATGCAGGCCGTCCGCTGTATAACCACGCTTTTGCAATGCTTCAGACAATTCATCTACACGGCGCTTCGTACGACCGAATACAATCGCAAGCTCCGGAGATTCCATATCCAAGAGACGGCTAAGCGCATCGAACTTGGAGCGCTCATTCACTTCGATATAGTTCTGTTCAATAAGCGGTGCACTCACTTGCTTAGGCATTACGGATACATGCTCAGGATTCTTCAAGAATGTATTCGCGAGCTTCTGAATGTTAGGTGGCATTGTCGCGGAGAACAACATTGTTTGGCGTTCATCTGGAACCAGCTTCAAGATAGATGTGATGTCATCCATGAAGCCCATGTCAAGCATTTCATCCGCCTCATCCAGCACGACAGTGTTGACATCGTCAAGACGAATGGTTTTGCGATTGATATGGTCAAGTAATCGACCTGGTGTGCCGATAATAATTTGAGGGCGCTTTTTGAGCGCGCGGATCTGGCGTCCGATATCTTGTCCGCCATAGATAGCGAGTGAACGAACACCCTTAAAGCGGGAAAGCTTGCCGATCTCTTCAGATACTTGGATCGCAAGCTCACGAGTTGGAGTCATAACGAGTGCAACTACACGTTCTTCACTCGTATCAATCTTCGTAATAAGCGGAATACCGAATGCTGCTGTTTTACCTGTACCTGTTTGCGCTTGTCCGATCATATCGCTGCCTGATAGCGCAACAGGAATCGCTTTTTCCTGAATTGGCGTAGATTCTTCAAATCCCAATTCTGTAATCGCTTGAAGCACTTTAGGCTCCAAACCAAATTCTGCAAAATTTTTCAATATATTCATGCTCCTTCTGTGTGGACAAACCACTGCCTTATCTATATTCTTAAGTATCGTGACATAGGTGACGAATGGCACATCGACCCCTCGTCTTATCATATACAATGCGAAGTGAAGCCATCATTTATGTTCACCCGCTTAATCGCTCATGCGTACATCTCATCTAAATGAAGCATACTCAAGAATATCTAAACCAGTATAACATATTTAATTAACTTATTTCCAGTAAGAAGATTTGAATTCGTTTGTGTTGGGGTGAATGGTTTGAAAAGGTTGTTTCACGTTCTAGTCATCATACTTGGTGCATTCAGCATGGCCATTGGGATCAAGGTTTTCCTCGTCCCTAATCATTTTTTGAGTGGCGGTGTGTCTGGTGTATCCATGATCACAAGTTACCTAACCGGCTGGAACATCAGTATTCTTTATTTTGCACTCAATTTGCCTTTAATGATTTGGGGTTGGTTCGCCCTTGGTCGAAGATTCATCTCTTATTCGATCATCAGCGTTGTTGCTACCACCTACTTCATTTCGTTGATTCCTGCGATCTCGCTCTCTAATGAGCCGCTATTATGCGCGGTATTCGGAGGAACCTTTGTCGGCATCGGCGTTGGCATCTCCTTGAGGGTTGGCGGATCCACAGGTGGATTTGACATCATCGGATCTATTGTTACCAAGTATCGCGATTTTCCTATCGGAAATATCTCGGTGACTATGAATGGTGTCGTCATCATTACCCATGGGATATTGACCATGAACTGGGAGCTTGTCCTGTACTCCATGGTATCCATTTTTACGACAGGCAAAGTCATGGACTTTATTTTTATCAACCACTACAAGGTGACGGTATACATCATCACATGCAATAAAGAAGCCTTAATGGAGAGGCTGCTTTCCTTGCCGCATGGTATAACCGTTATCAAGACGAGAGGCGCCTTCTCAGATATTGAGCGGGATATGCTGATGACCGTAACCACACGCTATGAACTGTCCGATCTGAAGCGGGTGATCAAAGAAGCGGATCCCAAAGCCTTTGTCAACATCGTGGAGACCGTGGGGGTCATCGGGAACTTCCGCAAGCCAAGGGCCTTCTAATCGAATAAATATACATAAGCTCACGCCTTCATGTTAGATGCAAGCTTCTTCTACGAAGCCGATTCATCGAGCATGAGGCATGAGCTTTTTTAATTCAATCACAGTTAAATATCCTAAAATATTACATATAACTAATAACTGCTAAGGGAGCTTCTTCACAAATACATAGCCTGCGCCCTTTGAAATACGCTTCTTCTCGACGATCGACAACTCATTCCATTCCATCCCCATCATTCCCTTATCCATCAGCACCTCTGCTTGTGCGAAAGCCTCTTCTTCAGAGCTTGCCACCACGACGCAATCCAAGGTATGAGACGCTGTAGCTGCTTCCAATCGATATAAGTACACGCTTGACATTTCCATACGCTAATCTCCTTCATTCAGGAAAATACATCCATCTGTAATATTTGACATTATACCCGACTCATCTACAGATGCAAGCTAAAATAATCGATGATGAAACAGCTTTATATGCATAAATATTAGATTGTGAGCAACATCTCACTCAAGAAAAGAGCGTCTGAATCTGCACAACATCAGACTAATTCGCTGCGGCCTGATTATAAACGCTCAAGTCTTGGATGAAGTAGCTTCCCCCTGCATTCCTGCCCACATAATCATGAATGATGATGCGAAGGGATAAGATATGCTGCTGGGGCTCAAATACAGACTCTACCGTCCCTATTCCATCTTGTCCCGCTTCTATCTCCCAGACGGCAGCTCGCACTTCATGCACCTTGCGCCAATTCGATTCGCCATCCTCAGATACTTCAATATCCCAGGAGGTAGGACCGCTCGCTGCGGCTTGAAGAACGGTTAATGCGACCGAGTCCAAGGTCTGCGGCGTACTCCAATCCAGATAGTATGCGTGGGGGAGCGGCTCACGAGCCATGCTCTCAAGCCTCGTGTCCGGTTGGCCATCATTGATGTAGCAAATATGAGATTCCGCCTTGTACAAATCTCCCCAGGAGATATCATTGCCTAAACCACTGACTGCTTGTGAAGCAAGATTGGCGCTTGCTGCCTCAGAACGAGAAGCGACGCATTGCATTGGCATGCCCTCGCGCTTGTAAACACGGAAGTAATCGATATAAAACTCTTTTGGATAGGGGACGGATTCGTCCAGTTCGCCAATCCATCCCCCATTGCCGTCATTAATTTGTAGCAGGGTAGCCATCGGATAATTAGGCGACTGATTGATTTGCCAATATAGTTCGTGATCCAGATAGAACTTCATACCGGTCTCATCCCATTCCAGTCCATAAGTATGAAAGTCCTCGGATAAATCCACTGCTGTTTGATAAGGAATATGCGCATACTCCAGCTTGGAATCACGCAAGGCGTGAAGAGTGGTATTTAGTAAATGAGTATCTTTTCCGAGCAGCTCAAAAATATCAACTTCGGCATTCTGTTCCTTTTCATTCTCAAAGCCAATCATCCACCACGCGCTGTTCAGCCCGCTTCCCTTTGCCACCTTAGCACGCAGCTCAAAGTAGCCGTATTGTGTAACGAGATTCATCACTGCACGATCATGATGATCAATCCTAAGCTGGTCGGAATATCGATGCATCCCATCTCGCATCCCTGTCGTAATTGCTGAGATGTGCTGATTCTCGTCTGATAATCTTAAAACAATGCAGCTGTCTTTGAATTCGTAATCTGCCAATGCCTCTTCTTTGGGCTTCCAATGCGATATGCCATAGGGCGAGAAAGTAGAGGGATTCAGGACAGGGCCTTCAAACTCCTCGTGAAAGACTAAGCTCCAGCCTGGCTTGTCAAGCTTGTGATCCATGTTAGACATCCATTAACCGCTCCTCTCAAGTGCAGCTGATACAAAGGCAAGCCTTGGTTCTGATGCCTATAGTGTACTTGGATTGCAAGCAGATGTATTTAGCCTGTAGTAACACTTATGTAGCCGATAATTACAGTAGCTCGGTCAAAGCTAGCTTTTTTTCATTAGATGGATGAGATAAATGAGATAAATGCGATTAGGCTTCACTTGAGAGTTCAAGTGGAGAAGCCAGATCCATAGAAGAGCGAACCATGGAAGCAAACCGGCTAGGACTAAGCCCAAGTCTCTTCTTGAACATGCGGCTGAAAGAATGAACATCCGCATAACCCACTTGCTCCGCTATCTCACTCATGCTCCATCTCGTATTTATGACCAGCTGCTTCGCCTTATCCATTCGGATCTCGGTTAAGTAATCAAGCGGTGTTCGTCCATAGGCTTCGCGAAATTGACGAATGAGATAATTGCGGCTTAGGCCCGACATGTCACATAAGGTATCCAATCGAATCGTGGAAGGGTACTGTTCTTTCATATAGTTGCAAATATGTACGATGCTCACAGGAATTTTGTTTTTCTCCTCCAATGCTGTGCATGTTGGCGCCTTATGTCCAAGAAGCTCCGCCAGCACTTGAAGCAGCAGTCCTTGTGCCTTCATGCAGCTGGCCGGCGTTTGCTGCTCGATACCTTGAATGAGATCCAACAGCAACAACAGCACTGCAGTGTCCTGCAAGCGCCCTAAATAACCATGCTGCCCTAGCAAATGATCCACTGGTGAGCGTGATGACCCAAAGTGGAAGGTCACCGTAATGCCGCAATAGGCTTCCTGTGCAGACGGGTGCAGCGATCGAAGCGTATGAGGCGGAACAAGGTAGGCATCCCCATTGCGAATCACATAGCTATGCTGATCCAGCTTAAGCTCTGCCCGACCTTCAACCCCGTACAAAAGCTGATATTGAGGAACGACCTGAGGAGACATAAACCAGTTTGCAGGCGGCTTGAACATATGCGCCAATGTAATGTATGGGGGAAACAAGAACCGCTTCTCTAGGTACTGCAGCGTTTCTTCCGGTTCAATGACAGGAAGCCTGTCCATAACATCTTCCTCCTTTTTGCAATTAGTGAGCAATTAAACAAAAATGATGGCCTAGTCTTATGATGTCATTTATGCCAATTATCGCTCGCCATCATCGCTCATGTCTGATTCCATAACCATTAATCCCTATTCTACAATGGGTTCCAGGTTCTAATACTATGACACAACTTACAAATTCTTTTATGACAAAAAAGGAGCCTCTTGATATCCAAGAGACTCCTCTGTAATACGCTCATGAATTATTGAGACAAGCGAGTTGCAAGCTCATACAATTCCATGTTGAATTCCTTTTTCGTGTTCACAACAAGGTCGATGTCTGTGGCAACAAGCTCGCCATTGATAATGCCGCAGCCTTTGCCGGACACGCCTGACATCAATTGTTGAACCGCGAAGTCGCCAAGACGGCTAGCCAGAATGCGGTCGAACGGCGTTGGGGATCCACCGCGTTGAATATGGCCAAGCACCGTTACACGAGGCTCAACCGTCGGGCATCGCTCGATGATGCCATTGCAGATATCCTCGCCTTTGCCTACGCCTTCTGCTACAAGCACAATACTATGGCGCTTGCCTGCCTCGAAGTTATGTCTCATGCGTTCAGCTACGTCATCGAGATTAAATGGCACTTCTGGAACGAGAATCGATTCCGCACCGCTTGCAAGACCCGCAAACAATGCGATGTCGCCACAGTGGCGTCCCATAACCTCAACAACAGAGGAACGTTCATGGGAGCTCATTGTATCGCGCAGCTTGTTCACCGCATCCACAACGACGCCTACTGCAGTATCAAAGCCGATTGTATAATCGGTAAAAGAAATATCATTGTCAATCGTACCTGGAAGACCCATGGTCTTAATGCCTAATTTGGACAATTTGTTCGCACCTTGATACGATCCGTCACCACCGATAACGATCAAGCCATCGATGCCGCGTGCGCGAAGAATCTCAGCACCTTTTTGCTGTCCTTCTGGCGTTGTAAACTCTTTGCAGCGAGCGGATTGAAGCACAGTGCCGCCGCGCTGAATAATGTCACCTACACTGCGAAGATCCATTTGACGCATATCGTCATTCAATAGTCCTTGATAACCGCGTTGAACCCCAAACACTTCAAGGCCATTAAAAAGGGCTGTGCGGACAACTGCACGAATGGCAGCGTTCATTCCTTGAGAATCTCCACCACTTGTGAGAACGGCAATTTTTTTTACAGCAGACATCATTGATTCCTCCCTGTCATCCTCTAATACATATGTTTTCTAATCCAGTGGCTGTTGATCCAGAAAAAGATCCTCATCAGAGGACTTCCCTTCATCAACCTTTTGGAAACTTGCAATACTTCTGATTGCTCCCTTACTTTGTGATCAGACAAGTACAGCGCCAGCAGCCCTTCAATAATCATGCGGTGATAGCGCGCATTGGGCAGCTTGCTTGTCGCCTGCTTCGCCTTAGTCGCAAAGTGCTCAATCCTTAAGATAACCGTCTCTTGATCGGGATAATAATTGCAAAAATTCAAATCACCGCCGATGCGGTCTTCTTCCTGATCGATAAGGTAGTCAAGCAGAATATGTAAACCACATACATACGGAAAATAGGCCTCTCGTATGATACGGGCATGCTCCCTAGTCATGTTCTTATCAACGGCAGCAGCAAATAAATAAAACATGCCGAGCGTTGATCCTGTGGCTGCAGCAAATTCATTCCACCCAAGTTCAGAAAAGTCATGCTGATAAGGCTCCCACCATGTAAGCAGTGCGGATTCACGCTTCGTCTTATCAATATGCTTATACACCTGAAGGTCTGTATACCAGGTAACCAATTGGACAATATCTTCTCGAACTTGATCATACGCCTCCAGCTTCTCGATAGAGTCTCGACAGGTCATGACCAGCGCATGCAAATAACCGCCGTCATCCTGCTCTTCTCGGAGCGCGTAATAATTCGTGAGCGGGCGTTCAGGCTGCACTGCATCCAGCATCGATTGATGCAGTAGCCGAAAGTCGCGCGGATCTAACGAAGTGCTGCGATCGCATAAATTGTCCAAATAGTCGCTAATCGTCTGAAAGGCGACAATAAGCGGAATCAGGATGTCCCGTTGTTCCGGATAAATCGCGGCATATACGGAACCACCTTCACAATGGAATTGTTTTGTGCTTAAACTGGCTAAAGCCTGCTGCCGCAATTCCTCATTCGGAATAGAAGCCGCTCTCGCTGACCATCTGGCCAGTTCCTGACGGACTTCAGGCAGCAAATATTTGTATACACGATACATTAAACGTAAAGGCTCGCTTGGAGCACTTTGAGCATGTAATTGCCGGTACAAGAATAGCCTCCGTTCTCCTCACTATCAAGATGCGGACTCGTTATACATTTTAGCCAAAACTTATTATATTACGAAGTGACAGATTGCACAAACATTCTGCACAAACTTCTATTGGTGAGATTTGGCATCTAATTCTTGCTGGGTGCCGTACCACAGATTGAGGTCATGGATGGTGCTCGCAAGATCAGCTATCTCCTGATTCAGCTTGCACGATTGTTCAAAGTCTTCTTCTTCAAATAACGCTTCCTGCTTCTCAATGACAACATGTTCAATCGATTTGATTCGGTCTGGAATCGCGCCGCGAATTTCTTCCCATCTGTGCAGGACATGACTTTGCTCCTGCTGGCTCAGTTGGCCCCATTGTCCTTCTAGCATTGGCACAAGGATTCCAAGCCGTTCATCCCATACAAAGAATGGTTCCACCATGACAACTCCTTACAGACACTCATTTCACTGATCACTTGCTGCGTTATCAAAATATATCATAGATCCAGATCAAACGAACATCTGTGAATTGTTCCTCTCCTGCATCTATCAACGGCAAGCCATAGCATGCTATACTACTGGTTATGGCTTTGGTGCCTGAATACAATCATCAAGAGCAGGAACGCCGGAAGGAGCATCTCACAGGCTATGAACCGATCTGATCGACAAGAGACCCATGTGCTAAGAGCCTATACTTTCGCTATCTTTATGATATCAGCCGTCATTATTTCATATATGCCGCTTTACTTTAAGTCCTTAGGCTTTGATAGCATTCAGATTGGCTTTCTTTATTCTTTGGGACCTCTCATCTCTATTGTATCAAACTTTATTTGGGGCGTCACAAGCGACCGGCTTCAAACGATTAAAAAAGTCATTTTGTTTTTGTTAACGGCTGTAACGATTATGGCCTTCTTTGTCTCAACTGCTCAGTCTTATGCGGCTGTTATTGTATTGATGTCCGCATTTAACTTTTTCTATTACCCCATTTTCCCGCTGACCGACAGCTTATCCATCGTAACCGCTCAGGCGCAAGGAAAGAGCTTTATCGGAATACGGGTATTCGGGTCGATTGGATTTGCTGTAAGCGCCCTGCTGCTCGGCTTTTTGCTTGGCAGGCTGGGGGCTGGCTATACGATCTATGTCATTTTGACGCTGAGCCTGATCTCCCTTGTCCTTGCTTCGTTTATGAAGGACCGTAAAGCATCTGTCAAGAAAATGGAGTTCGGCGGGCTATGGACAATCCTTAAGCAGCGGGACGTGCTGCTTTTCTTCCTCTGTGCGCTGCTGCTCGCTGTCGCTCATCGGATTAACGAAGCCTTCATTGGCTTGTCCATTATCATGCTTGGAGGACCGGAATCCATCGTAGGCTATGCCTGGATGATCTCTGCCGTAAGCGAGATCCCGATCTTCTTCTTATTAAATGCCTATGGCGACCGATTCCGGGAGCTTCCGCTGCTCACCGTATCAGCTGTAATGTACACGCTTCGCTTCCTCATCGCAGGGGCGGTGTCAGACCCTTATCTGCTGATGGGAACACAAGCCATGCACAGCGTCAGCTTCGGCATCTTCTACTTCGTAGCGGTACGCCATCTGAGCCATATCATCCCCGAGCAATATCGCGCCACTGGGATGGCGATCTATACGATCGTATGGTCAAGCATGGCCGGCTTGCTAAGCGGCGCTATCGGCGGTCCGCTGCTTGAAGCCTACGGCAAGGATACGGTGTTCTATACAGCCTGCGGATTCGCTATTGTAGCAGGCATCGGCTTCTTCTTGATGTCCTGGGCGGGCCAAAAGAAGCCTGCACATAAGCGTCAATCCATCTAGCCACGACTTAGCCATGACTGACAAGCAATTCACAAGAACATAACCACGCAAAAAAGAGCAGCTCCGGCCGATCATCGATCCAGAGCTGCTCTTACCTGCTATTGTACACTATTTATAAATGATAAGGGTTTATCATTATAATTTAATGACATTAGCTGCTTGTGGTCCGCGATTGCCATCGGTAATCTCGAACTCAACTTCTTGACCTTCATCCAATGCCTTGAATCCATCAGTCTGAATAGCAGAGTAATGTACGAATACGTCCTCGCCGCCTTCAACAGAAATGAAGCCGTAGCCTTTCTCTGCGTTAAACCATTTTACAGTACCTTTCAAGAAAAAAACCTCCTCACACTGTTCGCCTATTGAGCAGGCGAATACGGTTATTATACTGGAGCCATTTTAGAAATGCAACTTGGCCAACGAAAAGAAGCGTTTATCCCCTCCCTTTTATTTGATTTCACCCTAGTGCTGGGGTATGATGAAGAAGATGTACAATACATTAGAAAACCCTTCATTAGAAGGGAATTTACGGCGATTACAGAAATGGGGTTTTGCAGTAATCATGGCAAAGAAGCATGTCATCTACAAAAAAGATAATTGGAATATGCTGACGGTGGAAGCGCGCGGTCGCGAGCTTGTGCTAAGAGAAATATCCGATCAATGGGGAGAAGATTGCCACACCTTCCTTAGCCGCCCAGAGTTGATGGAGTGGGTGTCGAAGCGTTTTCCGAAGTCTGACTTTGAAGGCAATGAAGCAGAATGGGAAGAGATTATCGCAGCTTTCAAGGCGATATAAGGCATTTCCTGCGTACTATGGCTTCAACTGAATCAATAGCCTATGAAGCGGGTAAATAACGACATAAAGGCGGGTTAACATGGATGCATCCACAACCCTGATATTTATCATTTTAGCCTTCGTGCTCGGCGGTTTATTGGTATGGAAAAAGGAAACGATTCCTGCTGCGATGAGACGCTGGATGGCGGTAGTCGCGCTTGTTTTTATCGCATTTGCCTTTTTCCTTATCGTCTATTCTTTTGCGACCGCAGGCATGTAGCACTTGCAGCCTCTCTCAATGGACGAAGCAGCTGACCGGTCATTCCTTTTCCCAAATAAGTTAGATATGTTCCGGCTATACTACCTGTGCTAGCAACGAATCGGTGCAACGCCAAGCACAGGAGGAGAGAACAGACTGATGCCAAGAAGAGGGCTGCTTGCAGCATTAACGTGTTGTCTCCTTGCCGCAACGATCCCCGCTAAGACCACAGCAGCTGCGATGCTGACGCCAACCAGGATAGCCGAGCGGGAAACGACAAGTGAGTTCACGATATATAAGGATACGAGGAGGGTACATATGCAACACGTGACGAAACGCTCAGAAGTACCACAAGAGTTCCGTTGGAAGCTTGAGGATCTGTTTGGATCTTCGGCAGAATGGGACCAAGAGTATGCGCTCGTTCAGCAGCTTCTTACGAAGATCAAAACATTTGAGGGCAAGCTGAATGAAGCCAAGACCCTCAAGGCTTGCTTTGAGCTCGAAGACGATATTTCCTTACATACAGAACGCCTCTATGTATACGCGAACATGCGTCATCATGAGGATACAGCAGAGACATCCTATCAAGCGTTGTCTGAGAAGGCTGCCAAGCTGAGTGTCCAGGTCGGCGAAGCATTGTCTTTTATTACGCCAGAGGTATTGTCCTTGACGGATGAGCAGCTTGACCAATACATCAGCAACGAGGAATTAAAAGCCTACCAATTCACGCTTCAGGAGATGAAGCGCCAGAAGGCCCATGTTCTAACTAAGCAGGAAGAAGCTTTGCTGGCTCAAGTTGGCAACATGTCGAAGGCGCCTGAGACGATCTACAGCATGCTGAACAATGCGGACATGAAGTTCCCGAAGGTCAAAAATGACAAGGGCGAGGAAGTCGAGCTTACACACGGGCGCTACATTCAATTTTTGGAGAGCCGCAACCAAGAGGTTCGAAAACAGGCGTTTGAAGCGATGTACAGCACGTACAACAAGCAGCGCAATACAATCGCAGCGACCTTAAATGCCAATGTCAGCAAGAACCTGTTCTACTCGCGCGCGCGCAAATATCCATCGTCACTAGAGATGTATCTCTATGGCGACAACATTCCGAAGGAAGTCTATACGAATCTTGTGAACACCATTCATAAGCACCTGCCTTTGATGCATCGTTACATGAAGCTGCGCCAGAAGCTGCTCAAGGTATCCGAGCTGCATATGTATGATCTGTTTGCTCCGATTGTAGAAGAGTTCGATATGGATATTACGTTTGAGGACGCGAAGAAGACCGTGAAGGAAAGCTTGAAGCCTCTCGGCGAGGATTACTTGGTTAATCTGCAACAGGGCTTTGATGAGGGCTGGATCGACATTTATGAAAATGAAGGCAAGCGTACTGGCGCTTACAGCTGGGGCGCTTACGGCACCCACCCTTATGTGCTCTTGAACCACAAAGATAACTTGAACAGCATGTTTACGCTGACCCATGAGATGGGCCATGCGCTCCATTCCTTCTATTCCGATACGAACCTGCCGTATCGCGATGCTCAGTATACGATCTTCCTCGCTGAGGTGGCATCGACGCTGAACGAAGCGCTGCTGATGGATTATATGCTGAAGAAGAGTACGGATGTAAAAGAGAAGATGTATCTGCTTGCTTACTACATCGATCAATTCCGCACAACAGTGTTCCGTCAAACGATGTTCGCCGAATTCGAACTGTTGATTCATGAGCAAGCTGAAAAAGGCGAGTCTTTGACTCCGCAGCTGTTGTGTGACATCTATTATGATCTCAACAAGAAATACTATGGTGACGAGATGGTTGTAGACAAGGATATTGCCATTGAATGGGCTCGCATTCCTCACTTCTACTCCAGTTTCTATGTCTACAAATATGCGACCGGCTTCTCGGCTGCGCAAAGCTTCGCTAAGCAAATTCTTGACGAGGGTCAGCCTGCGGTTGAACGCTACTTAGGATTCTTGAAGAGCGGCGGAAGCGACTTCTCGATTAATATCCTGAAGAAGGCTGGCGTGGATATGTCTACTCCTGCGCCGATTGAGGAAGGCATGAGCGTGCTCGAGTCCTTAATCGAGGAGATGGAAAAAATGGCGGATCAGCTCTAATCCACCTTCTGGTTGCGCTTATCGCAAGATGATGCAAGGCGGGGAACCTCCCCGCCTTTCTTATGTTATGTCAATACCTATCTACATCAATGAACAACTTGCCTGACAAAGGAGGCTTTTTATGCGCTTGCAATGGACACTCATCTTAGCGCTAATCTTCGCCCTTATTACCGCGATCTTCGCTGTCATTAACGTTAATCCCGTAGAGGTTAACTTCTTATTCGGGACGGTCAACGTCCCACTGATCCTGCTTATTCTCGGCTGTACCCTCATTGGTGCCATAATTGTCGGCTCCTATGGGCTGTATCTTCAATATCGCACGCAGCGCAAGCTTGCTCAGCTAGAAGCGAAGCTTGCTCATGTTGTCGAGGTTACAGGCTATGTAGAGCCAGAGCAAATTCCAGAACCCTTCACAAGTGATCCACAAGCAGAGCAAGACCTGAAAGATCCTTCTTAATTTTCTTAATTCATATATCTTGGCTACTTCATACCTAACATCTGAAAGGAGAGGTCCTACGATGACTTCATTCGATCAACCTTACGCCCCTCTTCGCGAGCAAGCCCTGCATGCAGCAATTGACAAAGAGTATGTGATTGCACTGCTGCTTAAGCTTCTAAGCACGCCGAGCCCTACAGGATATACCCACCATGCTATGGTCATGCTTCAAGAAGAAGCCGCGAGACTCGGATATTCCATGGAGCGCAATGCCAAAGGTGGCGGCATCATACGCATCAAAGGAGAAGATTCAAGCTCTGATCGGGTTATTGCTTTATCCGGACATGTTGATACATTAGGTGCGATGGTTCGCTCCATTAACAGCAACGGCACGTTGAAGCTGACTTCTCTAGGCGGATTTATGGCAAATGCAATGGAGAATGAGTACTGCACCATTCACACTCGTTCTGGCAAGACATATACGGGGACGATCATGACAAATCAGCCTTCTGTGCATGTCTTCTCTGGTGCGCGTGATTTAAAGCGCGAAGAAGCCGTTATGATGGTGCGAATCGACGAGCTTGTCCAGCAGGCAGATGACGTGAAGAAGCTTGGGATTGAGATTGGCAGCTATGTTTCCTTCGATGCACGCCCTGTTCATGTTCCGAGCGGATTTATTAAATCACGCCATCTGGACGATAAAGCAAGTGTGGCCGCGCTGTTTGGATTGCTGCATAGCATGAAGCAGAAGCAATGGCGCCCTAAGCACGGCATTGTCATGATTATCACCAATTATGAGGAAGTTGGACACGGTGCATCCTATCTTCCGCAAGACATCACCGAGATGATTGCAGTCGACATGGGCTGCATCGGCGACGATCTGTCCTGCAAGGAGACGGATGTATCGATCTGTGCGAAGGATTCAAGCGGACCTTATGATTACTTTATGACGAATCGCTTAATCGATCTTGCGATGCGCGAAGGCATTCCACATGCGATTGACATCTATCCACATTATGGATCGGACGCGTCAGCTTCCCTTCGCGGAGGCAACAATATTCGCGCAGCGTTGATTGGCCCTGGCGTTCATGCGAGCCATGCCATGGAGCGAACTCATGAGCAAGCCGTTATAAATACCGCAGCGCTTCTAGCAGCCTATATCCAAGAGTAAGCGTGCTCTACTATTTCAGATGAGAGAAGGAGAGGCAATGGCAACGAACGAGAATACGACCGAAGAAGAGTACTTGATACCGACATCATTTAAGGCGTTCGTCCTCAATCAAGATACAGAGGGCTCCATTCAAGCTGCAGTTCAGACCCTTACCCTGGATGATCTGCCAGAAGCAGATGTAACCGTTCAGGTTCATTACTCCAGTGTAAACTATAAGGATGCGCTTGCCTGTTCACCTAATGGAAATATCGTAAAGCAATACCCGTTTATTCCAGGCATAGATGCTTCTGGTGTCGTTATCCATTCGAAGGATGATCGCTTTCAGCCAGGTCAAGCCGTTCTGCTGACAGGCTATGAATTTGGAGTGACCCACTTTGGCGGCTTTAGTGAATACATTCGTGTACCTGGCGATTGGCTTATCCCGATTCCGAAGGGACTTAGCAAACAGGTTGCCATGACGTTTGGCACAGCAGGATTGACAGCAGCCTTATCCGTAGAGCGTTTGGAGAAACACGGCATCGCTCCTGACGATGGCAAGATTCTGGTTACGGGCGCAAGCGGCGGTGTAGGCACACTAGCGGTCGCTATGCTGGCTAAGCAAGGATATCGCGTGACGGCTGCCACTGGCAAAAAAGAAGCGGAAGCTCTCTTATATGCACTTGGTGCAGAAGAGGTCATCAGCCGTGACAGCTGGATGCCGGATCGGCCACGCTCATTGGATCGCCAGAAATGGGCAGCTGCCGTAGATGTGTGCGGCGGCGATATTCTTGCTTCTACACTGGCAGCCATTCGCTATGGAGGAGCAGTCGCTGCAAGCGGAATGACCAATGGAGGAACGCTTCCAACGACGGTCTATCCATTTATTCTTAGAGGCATCACCTTATACGGCATAGATTCGGTCTATGCGCCGCAAGAGACCCGGATGCAGATCTGGACGCGGATTGCAAGACAATGGACAGAGATCGCGCAGACCGAAGGCTTTGTTCATACTTACTCCCTAGATGAGGTTCCTCCGTTGACTGCGGGGATGCTTCAGGGGCAGTCCTTGGGTCGAGCTATTATCAAATTCTAAGGCTGGAACGATTCTGCTATCATCCTAACAGCTATCAAAAAAGGAACACGACTAGAGCCAAGCAGCCAGCTCTTATCGTGTTCCTTTTTGTGATATGTTGCTATAACATCTGAAGATATAGCCTGATCATTCCCTGCCCTCAATCCATTAAGTATCGGAATACTCTTATTGAATAGATTTGAATGATTTCAGCATACCGAACACAGCATACGCGCTTGCAGAATACTGCTCCTAATCAATTGCGCTGTCTAGGAGCGCTTTTGAGCCTCGATCTGCTCCGCCAGTTCAGCAAGCTCCGCCCAACGCTCCATTAAGGCGTTCAACTGCTCTTCCGCATCCGACTGTTCCTTCATCAGCTCCTGCAAGCGTGCAGAATCACTAAAGGCGGCTTCCATATCTGCGGTAATCCGTTCGAGCCGTGACTCCGCTTCTGCGATCTTCCCTTCGATCTGCTCATATTCCCGCTCATCCTTATACGACATCTTGAGCTTAGGCTTGCGCTCTTGTCTTGTCTCTTGAGAAGCTGCGGAGGCAGTGCCACCCTTCTGCTGCTCAGGGGCATTAATGCCAGCACGATCAGAAGAATTCTTTTCCAGCCAATCCATGTATTCTGAATAATTCCCAACATGAACCTGAATCTGCCCTTTTTCAAAAGACCAGATTCGTTCGGCCACTCGATCAAGGAAGTAGCGGTCATGGGATACCGCAATCACGATGCCAGGGAAATCATCCAAATACTGCTCCAGGATTGCAAGCGTCTCCACGTCCAGATCATTTGTCGGCTCATCCAAAAGCAGTACATTCGGTGCCGTCATCAGCATGCGCAGCAGCTGCAGCCTGCGCTTCTCGCCGCCAGACAGCTTGCCGATCAAGGTCCACTGCATGGATGGCTGGAATAAGAAGCGCTCCAGCATTTGAGCTGCGGTAATACGCTGTCCTTCCGCTGTGGTTACCGTCTCTGCCGCTTCACGGATATACTCGATCACCCGCATCGACTCATCCATCTCTTCATGCTCTTGCGTGAAGTATCCAAGCTTCACTGTCGGTCCCAAGATCACTTCCCCCCCCTCAGGAGAACGCTTATCTGCAATGATCTGCAGCAGCGTTGATTTCCCGCTGCCATTCGGTCCGATAATGCCTATGCGATCACCTGGCACCGCGATATACTCGAAGTCAGAAAACAGCGTTCGGCCGTCCACTTCACCTTTTAAGCCGTTAATCTCCATGATCTTCCGTCCAAGCCTTGTGGAAGCCGCACTCATCTCCATCGAGGAATCCTTCGCCAACGGCTCATCGGCAACAAGCGACTCGTAGCGTTCAATTCTTGCCTTCTGCTTCGTCGTACGCGCCTTGGCCCCGCGTCGAATCCATGCCAGCTCTTGTCTTAAGATATTCTGTCTCGTCTGTTCAGAAGCCGCTTCCCTTGCCTCTCGATCCGCCTTTAGTTCAAGGAAGCGAGTATAATTCGCTTCATAGAAGAAGGCCCTGCCATGATCAAGCTCCATCATCTTATTGGCAACACGATCAAGGAAGTAGCGATCATGGGTAATCATTATCAGGGCGCCTGAACGCTTCTGAAGCAGCGCTTCAAGCCAAGCAACCGTCTCATTGTCCACATGGTTCGTCGGCTCATCCAAGAGCAGAACGTCTGCTTGATGGATAAGGCCAGCTGCTAGCGCCACGCGCTTGCGCTGCCCTCCTGACAGCTCCGATACTTTGCGCTGATAATGATGAATGCCTAGCTTGGACAGGATTGTCTTCGCCTCGCTCTCAAGCTGCCACGCTTGAAGCCGATCCATATCATCACTTGCCTTGACAAGCCGGCGCTGAAGCTCCACATCGTCTGGATGCTCATCAATCTGTTCCAGCAGCTCCGTGTAGGCTCTAACCGCGCTCATCTCTGGCGTACGCCCACCAAGCACGGTCTCAAGCACAGTTGCATGGGGCTCGAATTCCGGCTCCTGCGCTACATATTGAACACTCACTTGACTGCCTCTTAGAATCTTGCCTTCCTCAATCGGTTCAATCCCGGCAATCGTCTTAAGAAAGGTTGACTTCCCTGTGCCATTAACCCCAACGATCCCGAAGCGATCCCCTTTGGATATCCCGAAGGATACCTCCTTGAATAATGTTTTTTCACCATAGCTCTTGCCTAGCTGTTCTACGGTCATGATGTGCATGGCGCCATCCTCCTATAATAAGGGATGCGCTCGATAAGAACGCAATCCCTGTCATGTATTTGCCTGCTCACCACATAAAAGAAGAGGGACCATCGTTCTAGTCCCCCTCCTCATTCCAGCCTATATCCACCTAGTGATGCTGCAGATTCGCTTGTGTATGGCGAGTGTCCTGACGGCAACCGTTCAGGAACAATTGAGTTGAGAACCTTACTGCTTCCTTCATGTCCTCCATATTATAGGATTCATCGAACAGCATGTCCATCTTCATCGAGGTCAATATGCCGACATAGCCCTTTGCATAGCTGATCGGAGTAGGCAGCTGTGAGGCAGCCATGCATTCTGACACGATATCAACATAATTAATCATAAATTCGCGATAAATTTGCAGTACAGCAGGATCATTGTTTGGTTCCTTGAAAAAGAATTTCGTATATTGCCTGCGCTCATAGTAATAACCCAAATAGTGCTCCGCCACAAAGGAAAGCTGTTCACCCAGCGTGGAGCCCCGCTTGATTCCGTAGCTTAGCTCAAGCAGGAATGCATCCATGTCTCGCTTATACATCGTAGCAAACAAATCTTCTTTGCTCGTAAAGTACAAGTATAGCGTTCCTTTCGCAATGCCTGCCTTTTCTGCGATATCTGACATCTTCGTCGCATAATAACCTTGGGAGCCAAAAAGATCAAACGCCGCCTCAAGTATGATTTCAAGCTTATCGCCTTGGTAGATGTTCACTTTTCTTCCCCCTAACAGCTGTCAAACAGGATGTGTACGTGTATGTTCCGAATATAACACGCTGTGCAGCTTCTGTCGATTTGACCGTTAACTGAGCTGCAAGAGCAGCGTCCCTGCTCCCCAAGCGACTAGCCCGCCTACGATGGAGCTCAGCAAATTCACGATATCATTATTCATCCAGCGGAAGCCTCTCTTCAACAGCGTCTTGCGGTCGCAATGAAGCTGCTTCTCTGTCAAAGCTCCGCATGACGTACATTGATAGGACGACTGCACCGTCGCACCGAGAAATGAATCCGTAAAGCAGCCGGCAACTCCCCCTATCGAAGCTCCAACTCCGACTGCGCATAATAAAAGCCAAGTATACGGGAATGCAAAGGCTGGGTCTAGAGATATATACAAAAACAACATGGCTGCCAGCCCAATCGTCATCGCGCCAGCAATGGCAGCCTGAGTGCCAAGCAGAGATATCGCACCAGAGGTGCCGGCTGGCACTTCTTTGCCTGTTAGCAGTGAATGGGGTGAGCGGCGGCTTAAGCCGCCAATCTCCGTGGCCCATGTGTCAGCATTTACGGTAGCCATAACGCCTGCAAACACAAACAACCATCCCTCATGCGGATAGAAATAATGAATGATGCACAGGAGCATGCCAATGCCGCCATTGGCAAAGACTTGATAGGCATCTCGCGCCCCTGACTTCTCGTATACATGATCGAACTGGCGCTTGGCCCGCTTTTTCCACTTTGTCCAAAAGGTGGAGGTCACAAAGAAAGTAAGCAGCAAGCCAAACCATATCAAACTGCCTAACCCGTAATAAATCGTTCCCATGAGCACCGCAGCGATTGCCCCTGACAGTGTCAATGATTTTTTAGAGAATGCCGCGCCTGCAACTAGAAGACTCCCTGCAAACCCAATAAATAAGTCCATATTAATGATCCTGAGATGCACGTTCGCTAATCGTACATTCCCCTACAACTTTGTGATTCCACTCCAAGCGGAGGCGGTCCAAAGCCTCTACTGGTCCCACTCCAGCTGGTGTCCCGGTAAAAATGATATCTCCTTCATCAAGCCCATATTGGCTGGATATATATTGAATCAACGTGTTTAGATCAAAGATCATCTCACGCGCAATCCCTTGCTGAACGAGCGTATCGTTACGGTATAGACTAAATGGCGTTTCCTGAATGTCTTCATAACCCGGAAATTCAACAAATGGCGTAATAGGGGCTGTATGCAGCCTTCCTTTGGCAGGGAGCCATGGATGCCCTTTTTTCTTCAGCTCATCTTGGACATCTCTAAGCGTAAAGTCCAATCCTAATGCGAAGCCATTAATCACTTGATCAGCAGACATGCCAACCTCCACTTTGGCGCCAATGCGGATAACGAGTTCAAGCTCATGATGAACGGCCCCTTGACGAAGCGGCAGAGGCAGCTCCTGCATCTCATGAAGCACCGTTACCGCGTGCGTTGGCTTCATGAATACCATGGGCTCCCTCGGCACCGCATTGCCGAGCTCCTCAGCATGCAATGTATAATTACGGCCAATACAATATACATTGCGGATTGCGTTCATAGAAAATGCTCCTATACCTTCGTTCGTATTCATCGTCATCCTCCTAATTCCCTCTTGCATTATGGCTTAGGCCTAATGAAGCCCTCATCTGTGATGCGAGTATGATAGGAGATGTCCTCCACTCGCTTTATTAAAGCTTGGCCTTTCGCCCCAGTTAACGGCACTGCTCTGCCTAGCTCCGTATAATACGGCTTCATCTGGAGCTCACATGCTCCCTTGGAGCTGCATTCCGCCTGCAGCATCATCGTCTCCCAGCTCTTCGGCTCAGTCGCGCGAGTAAAAACGAAATTCCCCAAGCTGTATACGATCCATTTGTTCTTGTACTGCTCAAAGCCCTGAAGCACATGAGGATGGCCCCCGATAATAAGATCGGCGCCTGCATCAATGTATGCTTTTGCAAGCTGACGCTGGTAGGCCACAGGCTTGTCGACCTTCTCCACGCCCCAGTGAGCAACGACAATAACAAGATCCGCCTTGGACGCAGCCTGCTTAATCGCGGCTACTGCCTTTGCAGCGTCATAGGTGGCCGCAACCCCCGGCTTTGACTTGCCCGCATACCAGCTCACCTCAGGAATCACCCTGCTGAACCCGAGCACCGCGATCCGAATCCCATTTCTTGTTACGATTACCGGCTGATAAGCTCGCTCCTCATTCTTCCCAGCTCCAACGTAAGCAATATTGGCTTGATTCAAATATTGAAAAGTATCAAGAAGCCCCTGCTCTCCTTGATCGAGAATGTGATTATTAGCCAGATTCACAACATCCATCCCCGCTTCGCTTAAGGCTTGCGCCATCTGCGGAGCGGACTTGTAGACAAATGATTTATTCTTAGCAGGCGTTCCTCTTGTCGTAATCGGTGTCTCAACGTTGCCAATCGTTAGATCATCCTGCTTGAAGCGCTCCGCTGCATCACGATATGGGTAATCATGTCCGAGACGGTTAACCACATCCGCCACCTTGCCGGCATGCATCATATCACCGACAAAAGTCAAGGACACCGTCGCTTCTTCACTTGGTATTCCTTTTGATTCTTCTGTAACCGCCTTAGTGCTGGCAGCCTTGTTGCTTGTATCCCCCTTCTCCTCGTTGGAGTTAGCTGCGGGAGCCAGCGGGGATGCGTTCTCCTCTTTAGTGAGCCCTGGACCAGAGAACGAATCAGATGCAATGGATGAAGCGGCCGGCAAGTGCCACGCATCCAAGTAAAAGCCCAGCACGATAACGATACCGACAGCAGCAGCCAAGCTGCCATTGATCCAAAACCACAAGGCGAGTCTTCGTTTTTGCTGCCGCCGCTTCTTTTTCGTGCGATCTGCACGTGTGGGTGTTGTCAATATGTCCTTCTCCCTTATTTACATGAAATCCATCATCCAAATAGTCGGTCCGCAATGATTCTGGCCTGCACCATATCCTTGGTGCCATGGATCAGAATCCGACCGTCTGCGAATAGGACGACCCGATGCTTCTCGTCTACTTCGGAGGATAGAAGAAATGGATTGACCTGAACAGAAAGGCCAGCCGCTTTGAGGCCTTGTGCAACTTCCGATAGATTTACACTGCGAAGCTCGGCAGGCCGAAGCTGCACGGAGTCTCGTCCGCACAGCACCTCTGTCTTCCGATGATGCTTCGCATCCAGATAGGGGTAGCTGGCTTCGCTGCCGCAGGAAGCACAATTCTCTTTCCTTGCGGAGCGGATGTCAAGCGAGGTGTACTGATTGCTCCATAGATCAAAGGATACAAGGCGATTCCGCAAAGCTTCCTCTTTTCCTGCGAGCCATTTCAATGCTTCAGCCGCCTGCAGGGATATCGTCATTTGCACTGCAGGAGAGATAATTCCCGCTGTATCGCAGGTGGCTCCGCCTACAGGGATCGCATCCATCATGCAGCTTAAGCAAGGCGTCAAGCCTCGTTTAAAAAAGGCCGACATGCCATAGCTTCCCACACAAGCCCCATAGATCCATGGGATATCATGCTTCATCGCATAATCATTCAACAGCAGTCTTGTATCAAAATTATCGGTAGCATCCAAGATAAGATCCTGATTCTGCGCCCATTCATTCAATTCATATACGGTAACGTCTGCAACCACGCCTTGAACATGGACATTGCTGTTAATGCTTCTGAGCCTTCTCTCTGCGGCTACTGCCTTCGGAAGCCTCTCCTGAGCGTCCTGCTCACAGTAGAGCTGCTGCCGCTGGAGATTGCTCCACTCCACATAGTCACGATCAATGATCGTCACCGAGCCCACACCTGCTCGAACGAGCATCTCGGCAAGACCTGAACCAAGCGCGCCGGCACCAACTATTAGAACACGGCTCGACTCAATTCGGCGCTGCCCTTCAACACCTATAGGCAAGAACCGCTCTTGACGGGAATAACGATCCTGTACAGACGTATGCTGCCTCATCATCAGGGCTCACCCTCTCTATCTCTCAATCTATACGAATATCACCTTTTTAGCATTTTCACATAATAAAAATAACGACCTGTTCCTATATTTTACATGAACCCTGTACAAAAGCCTACTCTAGAATCACCCCCTGAATCATAACTTAATTGTAAGGTCACTACAAGCGCACAGGAGGTTAAGACATGCAGGAGAATCATGTGCTCGTCGCCAGTCCCATTCGTCAGAAGCCTCCAATCCTAGAGGCTTTTCTCGCCTCATTGAAGGCCTTGGACAAAACGAACTGCCGTGTCAGCTATCTGTTCTATGACGATAATGAGCAGCCAAGGTCAAGTCGATTGCTTGAACGATTCGAGCACGAGGAGGAAGATGTTACGATTCGTTCATACCCGCAATCCAACGCTGAATATGAATGTGATGAGGTCACCCATTATTGGAAGGAAGAGCTCGTATGGCGTGTCGCCGCCATGAAAAATGAATGCATGCAGCAAGCTGTTCGAATGAATGCTGATGCCATCTTCCTTCTCGACTCTGATCTGTTAGTTCATCCTGATACTATGATTCGGCTCCTTCATTCAAACAAAGAAATTATCTCCAACATTTTCTGGACGGTATGGGAGCCGGGATCGATGGAGCTTCCTCAAGTATGGATTCAAGACACCTATACGCTCATTCCTCAAAGAAGAAATGAGGAGCTTACGGAAGAAGAAGCAAAGCGCAGATTGTTTCAGCTTGTTGCCAAGCTTCGGCAGCCTGGCATTTACGAAGTGGGCGGACTCGGTGCCTGTACGCTTATCCGAACTCAGGCCATTCGAGCTGGTCTATCCTTCTCTGAGATCCCAAACCTGTCCTTTTGGGGAGAGGATCGGCATTTTTGTATCCGAGCTGCGGCTCTAGGCTTCTCATTGTTTGTGGATACCAGAAAGCCTGCATACCATATCTATCGGGAGTCTGATCTTGCTGGTGTAAGAGCCTTCTTCAAAGCTGCGGGCATTGAGGGGGAATGAGATGGGCCAAGTGAAGCAGATCTATGAACAGCACACGAGTTCCCGCGCTTTGCGTCCTCCTTGCTACCAATTAACCTTAACCATGATGGTTCGCAATGAGGAAGGACGATACTTGTCAAGCATGCTGGATCGGACGATTCCATTTATCGATCGCGCAATCATCATTGACGATGCCAGCACAGATCGTACCGTAGAGCTGTGCCGCCATAAGCTTCAGCATATTCCTTATCGAATACTCTGCATCAAGGAATCAGGATTCAAGCAGGAATATGAGCTTCGCAGCCTGCAATGGAGGGAGACCATTCGAATGTCTCCTGCCTGGATACTGAATCTGGATGCTGATGAGCTGTTGGAAACAGCCTTTGGGAACACGATTGAGGATGTTTTGCGACAGCAATTTGTGGATTTGTTCTGCTTTCGTCTCTATGATATGTGGGATGCTGGCCATTATCGAGATGACGAATACTGGTATGCTCACCGCGTCTACCGTCCATTCCTCGTGCGCTATCGCGGTCAGCAGGACTTCAGCTGGCCGAGGATGAATCAGCATTGCGGCCGCTTCCCCATAGAGATCGAGAGCCTTCCCTTTGCCCTTCATCCCGCTCGCATTCAGCATTTTGGCTGGGCAAACCTTCAAGATCGAATCAAAAAGGCCAAACGATATATGGAGCTTGATCCAAAGGCAAGATACGGGGATCAGGGGCAGTATGATTCAATTCTGGATGAACAGCCACCGCTAAAGCCTTGGATAGAGTGATAAAGCATATGATTGCCGCCTAACCATGCACCGCATGTGAAAAGCCTACGCACCTTTTTACTATAAAAAGGATGGTAGGCTTTCCTTGTGATCATGTTATCGATTCTTAATGGAATGCCGCCCAACTGGAATGACATCCACCACCGTTCCGGCTGCCCAGTCTTGCTCTGAAGGAGGTATAACAATCAATGCGTTCGCGTCTCGTATCGTAATCGTTGCATTGGAACTGTCAAGCCCTGCTTCCCGAACCATCAAGCCCCCCCTTTCATCTGCATATAGGATGCCTCGGACAAGCCGAACAACCGTATCTTTCACGAGATAATCGCTGGCAAGCTTCGCACGCAGCCTTACTCGATCAGGTGTCTTCACGCCCTGCATCTGAAGCAGGGCTGGTCTTACAAACATCTCAAAGCCAACGAAGCAAGAACTTGGATTGCCAGACAGAGCAAACAGCAGCTTATCGTGATAAACGCCCGCTGTCGTAGGTCCCCCTGGTCTCATCTTGACCTTATTGAAGAGCAGCTTGCCCTTCCACTGCTGCGTATAGGCATAGAGCACATCCCGATCCCCTACTGAGACGCCACCTATGGTTATGACGGCGTCATATTCCTGCATCGCATCCTCAATTCTTGAGGCGAGAGCATCCACGTCATCCGGCAGAGCAGGAAGCAGATGCGGCTCGCCACCGGCATCTCGAATCAGGCCGCTAAGCAGATAGCTGTTGCTGTTGCGGATCTTGCCAGGCTCAAGCTGAGCTTCAACAGACAGGAGCTCATGGCCTGTTGGGATAACGGCCACTTTTGGCGCAGAGTAGACATTAATATACGAGTGGCCAAACATAGCGAGCAAGGCCATATTGCCCGCTTCAATCACATCGCCTTTATCAATGAGCATCGTGCCTTGCTTAATCTCAATACCCTCGTCATGGATAAAGTCCCCCACCTGAGCCTCTTCTTTAACGCTTACCTCATCGTCCAACCCATGAGCACCCTGCTCCATATCTGAAGTCTGCTCCAGCTTCACGACTGCATCAGCACCAGACGGCACCATGGCGCCCGTCATAATGCGGACTGCCTCTCCCTCCTGCAGCTGTCCACTCCATGCAGCGCCACAGTCTACTACAGCAATAATTCGAAGCTTAACGGGATGTTCCACTGAAGCATTTATCGTGTCTTGCGCTCGAACAGCATACCCATCCATAACGGATCTTCTAAAATGCGGCACTGGCGCACTCGCCGTAATGGTCTGCGCGGATCGTCTCATATAAGCGTGCTCAATGGTTACGAGCTCAATCGACTCTCTCTTAACCTGTTCGATAATGACTTGTTCCGCATCATATACGCTAAGCGCCTTTCTTATAAACCGATCCTGATAGTTAGATGATCCCTTATCCATCCTCTTCGCCTCCGATACCTATCTCTCTGCCACACTTCTGCTGGAATAGCAATAAATATAAGAAGAGATAGCACTTTTCGTGCTTCATACGAGCCAAATGCGATATGTACATTATTGTACATCTTTTGGAATCCTTATTCCAAGCTGCAACGAACAACCGGAAATCGATGCGGGCAGGGGTAAGACGAAGAAGCAGACGGCTTAGTCTGCCCTCTGCTTCTCTTCCCTCTATAACACCCACCGTAGATAAACAACAAGCGGTATAAGCTAAACGTATTATGGAGAACATTTCACCCGATTGTTCTTATGCGGACAATCGTTTTGTTCAACTTTTATAGTGGTTGTTTGTGTATTAGGTAGTTCTGTTTGGTATAGGCAGCTCTAATTAAATAGCAGCTGTCTGCTGCTTCGAGATCCAAGCCTCTACAGCTGCCTCACCTGCCAATTGCCCACTGCGGATACAATCAGGAAGACCAACGCCATCATATGATCCGCCCGCGATGGCTACACCTGGAAGCTCACGCTTAAGCGCGGCTCTTAACGATGCTATCGCTTCCACATGACCAACTGGATATTGAGGCATCGAATGCTTGAGTCTCGTCACTTCCATAAAGCGCGGCTCCACCTGAATGTGCATCAGTTCAGCAAGCTCATTCAATACGGTATGCTTCAGGGCTTCATCCGGCCAATCCACTCGCTCTTCATCACCCGCTCGTCCAACATAACAGCGGATTAGTACCGTATCCTCAGGACTCGTATGTGTCCATTTTGTCGAGGTCCAGGTCATTGCGGTTATCGCACGGCCTTCATGTCTTGCAATCACAAAGCCTGTGCCGTCATCCCATGCCCCAGTAAGCTTCGAGCGATCGAAGGCACTTACGACATTCGCTACAGATACATAATGGATCTGATCCAGCGCTTCAACATTCACATACGGCTTAAGAAGCGGCGATGCAGCAAATGATGGCGTTGTGACAATCACCTGTTCTGCTTGGATCTGATGATCATTTGACAAATCCAGTTCATAACCGCCTTCAACCAATTGCTTGATATTGGTGACTGAAGCACCCGTAACAATAGTTACATGAGGCTGCAGCACTTCCTCCAGCTTGCTGACAAGTGAACCCAAGCCGTCCTTGAACGTTAGGAACATCGTTCCCTTGGCCACATCAGGCAGTCCTGGAACAGATTGGCCCTTCCTGCGCGTTGCCTGCATCCCCTTAATCAAGCTTCCATATTCACGTTCAACCTCTGCGAATTGAGGAAAGGTCGCTTTGAGACTCAGCTTGCTCATGTCTCCTGCATAGATGCCGGCCAGCAAAGGTTCAGAAATATTTTCTGTGACCTCCTGCCCCAATCTGCGATTCAAAAAGTGACCAAGCGATTCGTCCTCTGTACTCATGTTAGGCTCGATGACAAGATCACGCATCGCCTTGAGCTTGCCCTTCGGCGAGATCAGGCCTGTCTTGAGAAAGGCTTGGGTGTCTGTTGGAATACCCAGCACCAGCCCTTTAGGCATGGGATGCAGCTTGCCATGGCAAAGAATATAGGTCTTCTTAGCCTTGGGATTGGTCGCGACAAGGTCGTCTTCCATCCCTAATGCTTGTGCAAGCTCAACCATCGGCAGCTTTCTTGCCAGGAAGGAATCCGGTCCACGCTCAATGACACAGCCATCCCGATGGAGTGTATCAATCTTACCGCCCAAGCGCCCGCTCTGCTCAACAATCGCAATTCGAGGCATCTTCCCGCTGGCTGCTGCCTTGGACCATGCGTAGTAGGCGGCTGATAAGCCTGTCAGCCCTCCGCCGACAATGACAATATCCTGCTGTTCACTCACATTCATGCGCCTTCTTTCTATTTTTTAATCCTTCACCGCACCGACAATTGAATCTGCCAACGCTTTCATATATAAAGGATCCTGATTCAAAGATCGCGTGCGTTTGTATGAGATGCCAAGCTCTTGAGCCTTTCCTGACGCTTCAATATCGAGATCATACAGCACTTCCAAATGATCCGAGACAAATCCGATCGGAACGGACAAGGCGTAGCGCGTACCCTCTTCCTGCAGCTTCTCAAGCGTATCTAGAATATCTGGACCAAGCCAAGGCGTTCCTGTCTGACCTGCGCTCTGCCAGGTGAACTGCCACTGAGCATCATGCAGCGCACACTCCTTCACGATTGCACGAGACGTATCCAATAGCTGCTCAGGATATGGATCATTCATCTCCAGAATTCGGGTTGGCAAGCTGTGCGCACTAAAGAGGACACGCACCTCTTCGCGAGGAGCTCCTTCCCCTACAAAGGCATCAAGCTGCTCTCGCACTCTAACGGACAAAGCTTCAATCAGAGCAGGGTGAAGATGATAGCTGTTGATGCCAGAGAACGCGATGTCATGTTTATTCGCTTCCTCCTCTGCCCGCTTAAGGTATCCACCTACACTCATTACAGAATAATGGGGTGCCAGTACGATGCCAATCGCTTCTTTGATCCCATCGTGTGCCATTGCTTGAATGCCATCTTCAATAAAAGGAGCGGCGTGCTTCAAGCCCTGATAGCATACATACGCTGTATCCGTATCCCTTGCTCGCTCATCAAGTGTTCTCTGAAGAGCTTCAACCTGTTTGTTTGTATTTTCTCGCAGTGGAAATACGCCGCCAACAATCGCCTCGTAACGAGAGCTTAACTCTTCAAGCTGCTCGCTGGTAGGTGGATGCCCGCGTCGAATATGGGTATAGTACGCCTCGATTCCCTCCATGCTCTCAGGAGTTCCATAAGACATTACCAATACCCCGATCTTGCGTTGTGTCATCCTTTTGCCTCCTTGTCTTGAGCAAGCGCCTGCTCTGAATAGGCATGCACAAATTCAGTAAGTTGTTTCAGCTTGTCTAGAGAAGCCTCCGGGAATAAGCCGTGTCCTAGATTAAAGATATACCCGTGCTGCTGCATTCCCAAATCAAGAATGTGCTTCGCTTCACGTTCAATAATAGACATCGGTCCTGTCAATACATAAGGGTCAAGATTGCCTTGAACGGCAAATCGCTCCCCCACTCTTCTTCTGCCTTCCTCGATCGACACACGCCAGTCAAGACCAATCACATCAACCTGAAGCTCTCTAAGAGAAGGCAGCAGTTCTCCTGAACTTACCCCCGGGAAATATATCTTAGGAACATCTAGATCGCTCAATGAAGTGAAGATGCGCTCAATCGTAGGCAATACATAGGTGCGGAAATCACGCGGCGACAAAGAGCCCACCCAGCTGTCAAACAGTTGAAAGGCCTTGCCTCCATTCTGAATCTGGGCACGAAGATACTGGGTCACCATATCCCCAAGCTTGTCCATGAGCAAGAACCACATCTCCGGCTCTTCGTACATCATGGTCTTCGTTCGAATATAGGACTTGGAAGGACGCCCCTCAATCAGATAACTTGCGATTGTAAACGGCGCTCCTGCAAAAGTAATAAGCGGAACATCAAGTTCACGATCCAGAATTCGAATCGTCTCTAAAATATGGCCAAGATCACCTTGTGGATCAACCGGCTTCAATTGTTCAATCTGGGCTCGTGTACGAATAGGATCATGGATGACTGGGCCCACCTGCGCAACAATATCGAAGTCCACTCCAATAGAAGCCACAGGATTCATAATGTCGGAGTATAGAATGGCAGCGTCGACGCCAAGCTTCTTCACCGGCATCATGGTTACTTCAGCTGCAAGCTCTGGCTGCTGGCAGATCTCAAGCAGCGAATACTTCTCCTTAATCTTACGATAGTCTGGGTCATATCTTCCGGCTTGACGCATATACCAGACCGGAATGCGCTCTACCTTCTCTTTGCGGCAAGCACGTAGAAATAGATCTTGCTTACTCATCCATTCATCCCGCCTTAACGGTAATTTTGTATTAACTATTTGTTAGGAATGCTTTTAACTTTTATTATCCTTGTTTTCACCTTTCATCTCAACCAAGACTGTTCCTAGACTATGACAATCTATTGACAAACCAAACTATTTTGTGACACTTTCCGTACATTTATTCATTCATAAATCAAATGAATCTGCACATATTAACAGATAATCATGGCGATTCAGGAGGATAGCAGCATGACGAACTACTATGGGATGGAGATTGATTGGGAGAATGAAGTGCATAAGCGCTTTTCCCAATGTCAAGACATTACGGTTGAGAAGCTCGGCAATCAGATGACAATTTTCTTTTTTCGCCATTTACTTGACTATAATCTGTTTCAAAGCTTTGTTACTTCGTTCTTCGAGGACGCGGATCGACAGGACGGCCTTGAACGTCTTATTCAAGTCTGGAATCCAATTACAGGACATAATCAGGAGCACATCTTAGGTCAATTTGTTGAAAAGGTGCTGCGGGGTGAAGTCGGCGGGGTGTACAACGGACGCCTGTATACGATAGCAGTAGGACACAGTACTTCACGCGTTATTATGCCGTCAGACCGTGAATCCGTCATCACAGGTCCACATGATGCATTTACAGAGGACTGGGCAACCAACCTTTCCCTGATTCGTCGGCGCATTCAATCGAGCCATCTAAAAGTGATCAAGCACAATATAGGCAGCGAGTATCCGATTGACATCTTTATGTTGTATATCCAAGATACCGCTGAACAAGAAATTGTCGATGAGGCCATTAAGCGCATTGAGAGGATACAAGTCAATCAAGCTTTGGATGGCAATGTGCTAGCAAAGCGTCTTGATGATGCTCCCTTCTCGGTATTTCCGCAGTGGCTCGGAACCGAGCGGCCTGACGTGGTGGCAGATCAGCTCAAACAAGGCAAAGTAGTGATCGTCACAAGCAATAGTCCTACTGTCATTGCTGCGCCCGCCCATTTTTTCGACTTTTTTGCCGTCAGCGGAGATGCTTACGAGAGATGGCACTTTAGCGTATTCATACGAATTCTCCGGATCTTTGTGTTCATTCTCTCGCTAATGCTGAGCGCATTCTATGTAGCCATAACGACCTATCATTATCAATTCATTCCATCCCCGCTGCTTCAGACCATGATCCAGGCCAGATATCGCGTCCCTTTCAGTCCGATGATCGAGGCCTTAATGATCGAGGGGGTTGTAGAGCTGCTGCGCGAGGCTGGGGCAAGATTGCCATCTAAGATCGCACAAACCATTGGTATCGTTGGAGGCCTTGTCATTGGACAAGCGATCGTGCAAGCCGGATTAGTAAGCGATGTATTGATTGTCGCAGTAGCAGCCAGCGCCTTGTCCTCCTTTATCGTACCGAACTATACGATGGAGACCTCCATGCGGCTATTTCGCTTCTTGAATGTTATCTTAGCTGGATACTTAGGTTACTTTGGCATTTTCTTATTCGTGACCTTGTTCGTTACTCACCTATGCCATATCAAGACATTATCGAAGGAATATATCATGCTTAGCCGATTTCCAAGATTCACATTTCTATCCTATCGCAAGCAGCCTCGAATGAGCGCTTACTTGTGGAACAAACTACCGTCTAAATCCAAGAGGTGACATGGTTTGAATCCCCATCTGAAGAGCTTCGGTCTTACAACATTAATGTTTCTTGTTATCCGAGGGGTAACCTTTTTCACGCTTCCCTCCTTAGTGACAAGAATATATGGAACGAACAGCTGGATTCTTATTCCCGCTTATGTACTGGTGACGCTGGGAGGCATGGCTCTACTGATCAAAGGGATGGAGAAGCATCATCAACAGTCCATTTTTGAAGTGGTGCATCTCCATTTCCCGCCTTTTATTGCCAAGCTTTTTTCATGTCTGCTCATACTCAATTTTTTAGCTGTGGGTCTTACCATAATAAATGAATATATCTCGATGTTTCAATTTACGGTCGACTCTTCTGTGAGAATTTCACGTGTTGCTATTTTTCTCATTATCGCCGTACTTATTGTGGCAAGCCATGGACTGTATACGATGACCAAGACATCTATTATCTTGTTTCTCATTTCTTTTTGGATCATTTTCATTGAGATTCTGCTGTTCAATGATTTTTCGCTAACAAGATTAACCCCGTTTTTCTTCAGGGGAGGACAATTCAACTGGAAAGGCGCCTTAGCAATCACTTATTCATTCCTGGGCTTTGAAATGCTTATGGTGATGAGTCCCTTTATCAGCAAGACTACAAAAGCATTTCGAGCCGTTACCTATTCGTATCTCATGTTGTGCGTGTATTTCACCATGTACATTATTTTATCGCAGGGACTGGTGTCGATCCTGCAAATTCCAAAGATTCGATTCATTACGCTGCGCTTGTATGGAGCTTCTAGATTTCCAACGGTCGAGTACATTACCGACTTTCTGTTCTTTTTCTTTATCTTCTCTGCGATCATGTCGAGTGCGTTATACATTTGGGCAGCAAACGAAGGCATGCTTAAGCTCGTAAGAAGAAAGCATTCAAGAACCAATTATGTGCTTATCGGCGCTGTGTTTATTATTATAATGGCCTTAAACATCTCGTCCCGAACATGGCAAGCCGTATCGTTCTGGGTAGGTTTTGTTGAAACTTGTATTGTTGTCATCTGTATCTTGCTGCTGCTAGTTCTTCCATATAAGCAAAAGGTCTCTCATAGCAGTGACCTATCCGCCAACTCATCTACAAGCAAGGACCCAAATGAAGAAATGGCAAAGGAGGTGCCGTAAACGATGTATGCTCGCCGAATGATGACTTTTTTGATCATCATCATAATACCGATCATGTTAACCTCCTGCCTAGCGAAGCAAATCATTAACCAGAATGGCTTTATCCAGACCATTACGGTAGATAAGACGAACACAGCAGATATCTACCGCATGGGCATCATGTTTCCTGATCCTGAGAAAGGAAGCACGCAAAATGCCCTCTCGCTGAGTATTGAAGCAGAGAATCTGCCAAAGGCATTGGATCATTTTCAATTAAAAACCAGATATTCGCTTGTAATCGGACAGCTTCGAAATATTATCATTAGTCGGGAGCTTGCAGAATCAGTAGGGGTCAACAAGATCATTCAAACCCTGCTCTACAACCCTAAATTCCCGCTTACGAGCCGAATTATGATCCATAATGGAAAAGCAAGCGATTATTTGAAGCTAAAAGAAGATCTAACCGATTACCATCTTTCCAATCTCCTTAGAAAAATGCAGAACCAATACAAAACAGGAACGAATACGCTGTTTAACTTTGTCCGCAATGAATTGGAACCAGGCGTTGACCCCATCTTATTACAAACTCATATCGAGGAAGGCAGTGTTGGCATAGAAGGAGCACTTCTTTTTAAAAAAGACAAGCCGATCAGCATGATAGATGAGCAGGAACTTCAATACCTATTGATGCTCAGAAATAAAAAAATGAACGTCAACTTGAATATTTCCAAGGCGTTTTTGCCGACCAATCAGCCCTTTGCCGTTAACAATGCTACGTCAAAAAAAGAAATTCGGATTCTTCAAGTAAAGCCCATTCCAAAAATTGAAATCTATTTCTCGATCATTGGTCCTCTTGTCTCACCCATCAATGATATTACCGATCATTCTAGGGAATTAACATCAGACATGATCGAGCGTTCAGTAGAACATGGCCTGAATCAATTTATGAGAAAAGTTCAGGCTTCAGGGACTGATCCTATCGGTATTGGTCATATTGTCCGCAATAGGATGAGCTTCGAAGAATGGGATGAAGACACATGGCGAGAGATGTTTAAAAAAGCCGATATTCGCTGCATTGTCCAGTACACGTTAGAAAATGAAATCTAAAATGTGGTATCATAGGAGTTAGCTGTTAATGGACGGACGGTGACCAGAGAAAGCGGTGAATGGCAATGCAGCAATGGAAGTTGAACCTAACCGTGCTGTGGTTCGGTAACTTTCTGGTTATGGCAGGAATGACCATGGTTGTCCCTTTCCTCGCTCTTTACCTGCAGCATGATATTGGCTTAACCAACCAACACGAAATTGGCGTATGGGCCGGTTTGATCTTTGCTGCGAACTTTGTTACATCTTTTATTTTCCAGCCTATTTGGGGCAAATACGCGGATAAATACGGCCGCAAGGTTATGCTGTTGCGGTCTGGCTTTGGAATGGCCATTGTAATTGTTCTTATGGGATTTGCAACAAGTCCTGTGCACCTCTTGATTTTACGGCTATTGAATGGTACGATCTCCGGCTTTAACCCTGCGGCGGTTGCCCTTGTATCCGCAACGACGCCGAAGAAGAAGATTGGGTTTGCGATGGGAGTGCTTCAGTCTGGCGGGGTCGCAGGCAATATCTTGGGCCCGCTCATTGGAGGCATGCTGGCAGACTGGGTCGGGTATCGTCCCATTTTCTACATTACAGGTACGCTGCTATTCATGGGCTCGATGCTGGCGCTGCTCTTCGTTAAGGAGTCCTTCGACAAGGAAGAAGCGATGAAAGCTCCGGAAGTGTCTGTTATTCAGGGCTTCAAGCAGTTAAGCCGCATCCCGCAGATTATGTCCTTGTATGCCGTGACATTTCTGCTTCAGTTTGCCATGATAGCTCCGATGTCTCTACTCCCGCTGTATGTTCAGAAGCTGCACGGCACAACAGCGAACCTGGCCTTCCTTGCCGGGTTGGTAAGTGCTGTCGCGGGGCTGTCCAATATGATTGCTTCTCCTCTGCTTGGCAAATTGAGCGATCGGATTGGGTCCAGTCGGATATTGAGGCTATCGTTGATTGGAGCTGCCTGCGCACTCATTCCACAAGCGTTCGTAACGGAAGTGTGGCAGCTGATTGCAGTAAGGTTCTTGCTTGGATTATTCATGGGGGGCTTGCTCCCTTCTGTCAATGCCTTGATCCGCAAGTTCATACCTGACGGCATGGAGAGCCGTGCCTACAGCTTCAACAGCAGCACGATGGCGCTTGGGAACACGATCGGTTCCGTCACAGGCGGCCTACTGTCTGGCTTTATAGGAATAGAAGGATTGTTCATCATGTCGGGCATCTTCTTAATCATCAATGTCATCTGGGTTCAATTTGCTTTTCATCGAACGAAGCAAGCAGCGGGTAGACCGCTCTAACTGCAGGAGCACTCTTCCTTAGGAACGGATATGCAGGAATCCATCAATTAAAATAAGGTCACCTAGCAAACAGCCTGTCAATATGCAGCCTCTACTGAGATCTTTGAAGATGCACGATCTCTGGTGGAGGCTGTTTTTAACGTTATAGCTGGCATCTGCTCCGGAAACATAAGACACTTACCTGTTTCAATGCACAAAGGGCTGGCGAAGCACCTTCGCCAACCCTTTGTAATATTGCGAGCTTAGTGAATATCTAAAGCCTCTAAACGGGGAGCAGTCCCATAACATTCAAAAATACGATAATGATGGCTACAGGAATGATGTATCGTAATAAAAAGATGTATACGGCAAGTCCCTTGCGCCACAGCTTAGGCTCGCTCTTCATCTCTTCTTGCAAACGTTCGCGCGGAAAGCGATAGCCCACAAAGATCGCAATTAAGAATACACCGAGCGGCATTAAGATGTTCGTCACCGTAAAATCAGCGGCATCAAACAAAGATTTACCGAAGATTGTGACATCCGACAGCACACCAAATGATAAAGCAAACGGTACTCCTACCAAGAAGATCAGACCACCGAATACCCAGCTCAATCGCTTGCGCTTCAAGGAATCATTTTTGGAAAAGCCTGCGACCAATATCTCAAGCATGGAGAACGCTGAGGTAAAGGTAGCAAATAAAAACAACGCCAAGAAAATAGCGATAAAGACTCCGCCGCCCATCATCTTCTCAAAGACAGCTGGCAGGGTGACAAACAATAGTCCAGGTCCCTCCGTTGGCTTCATGCCAAGAGCGAACAAAGCAGGAAAGATCGCAAGTCCTGCCATTAAGGAAGTCAGCACGTTAAGCGATACAACAGAGATCGCAGACCGCGTCAAAGACTCCTTCTTGCTGAGATATGAGCTGTATGTCACCATCACCGATACCCCAACACTCAGGCAGAAGAACGATTGTCCAAGCGCATTCAACACAGCAGCGCCCGTCATGTTGTCAAAGTTCGGCATCAAAAAGTAGCGCACGCCCTCCATCATTCCAGGCAGTGTCAAGGAACGAATCAATAAGATCACAAAGAGAATGAACAAGCCTGGCATCAAGATGCGGCTCGATCTCTCAATTCCACGCTTAACTCCCATACCGACTACCAGGATCGTGATCAGCATAAAGCAGAATTGCGCCAGCACCGAGAACGTTGGATCGGCAACGGTCTGATTAAATAGATCACCATAGGCATGTCCCGCATGCAGCAAAGAGCCCGTCAAGCTGCGTGCAAAGTATAAGAGTATCCAGCCTCCTACAACACTATAGAAGGACAAGAGCAAGAAGCAGGTAGCCATCCCCAGATAGCCGACATAATGCCATTTTGACTTTGGCGCCAGATCTTTATAAGCTGAGATCGCTTCCTTGCCTGTGCTCCGCCCGATAAAAAATTCTGCCAGCAAGAGCGGCATGCCGATCAGCAGAGTAAAAAGAATAAAGATCAGGAAGAAGGCGCCGCCTCCACTGGTTGCTACCGTATTGGGAAATTTCCAAATCGCCCCGAGCCCAATGGCTGATCCTGCTGATGCAAGAATGAACCCGAGCTTAGACGTCCATTGTTCTTTTGTCTGCATAACATGGTGTCCCCTTCTTTCGTGATGTTCATATACACGCCAGCTAGAATGGAAGCCAGTTCATTCCATTCAAGAAAACGATCAAGACGATAACAGGCAGAATATAACGAAGTAAAAACATATACAGCACAAGGCCCTTTTTCCATCTTGGAGCAATTGCGTTCCATTCCTGCTTTAATCGCTCCTTAGGGAAGCGATAGCCTACGAAGACGGCGATTAAGATAACCCCAATCGGCAGCATGACATTGGATACGGCAAAGTCCGCCCATTCAAAGACGGTTTTCCCGCCGAAGGACAGTTCTTGCATCCCAAAGGACAGCGCCGATGGTACGCCTAGCAAGAAAATAACAATACCGCACGTCCATGTTGCACGCTTTCTCCTTGCTGCATCGCCCTTCGAGAAGGCCGCAACGACAATCTCAAGCAGGGAAAAGGCGGATGTCAGTGTGGCAAACAGGAACAAAGCCAAAAATACAGCAATGAAAATAGATCCGTAAGGCAGCTTCTCAAACATGGCAGGCAGTGTAATAAACAACAGGCCCGGTCCTTCTACTGGCTTCATTCCAGCAGCAAACAGTGCTGGGAAGATCGCAAGTCCCGCCATCAGAGACGTCATCAAATTAAGGCCAACGACAGATAAGGCAGGTTTGCCAATCGGCTCATTGCGATTCACGTACGAGCTGTACGTCACCATGCAGGAGCCGCCGACGCTCAGGCTGAAGAAGGATTGTCCCAATGCATACAGAATCGCTTCGCCGTCAAGCCGGCTAAAGTCAGGCTTCAAGAAATATTCAAGACCCGCTTCCATTCCTGGAAGGGTTAGAGATCGTATGATCAAGATGACAAACAATACAAATAAACCCGGCATCATGATGCGGCTTGCCTTCTCAATGCCTCCCTTGACCCCTCTAGCCACAACAAGAATGGTGAGGAGCATAAACAAGGCTTGAGAGCCTACCGACCAGAGCGGCTCTGACGTTGTAGCTTGGAAGATCGCACTGTACTCTTCCCCTGCGTGGATCAGCTGACCGGATAATGAACGCAGGAAATACAAGACGATCCATCCTCCCACAACGCTATAGAAGGACAGCAGCAGCGTACAGGTTGCCATTCCAAGATAGCCAACCAAGTGCCACTTGCTGTTTGGCGCCAAGTCTTTGTAAGCGGATACCGCTTCTTTGCCCGTGCTTCGTCCAATGGCGAATTCAGCAAGCAGCAGCGGCAGTCCAATTCCGCAAGTAAATAATAGAAACACAACAAAAAAAGCGCCGCCTCCGCTGGTTGCTACCACATTGGGAAATTTCCATATCGCCCCAAGTCCAATCGCGGCTCCTGCTGACGCAAGAATGAATCCAATTTTTGACGTCCACTGTTCAGATGTTCTCATCACTATACTCCCTTTCCTCTCCACTCCACTATTATCCTCTGCTCAACTATGCTAGGTCTACATCAGAACCTGTGCGGCTTTTTGCTATCATATCACATGGCATTTGATCCGAACATACGGGAAATATTAGCCATCGTTCAAAATCACCCTTACCTATATAAATGGCCGCAGGACACGACTAGCGTACAATGGCAATGGCCAAGCCGTCATAAGCAGGGAGCATGGTTGTCTCCAAGCGCTCGTCCTGTGCCAGCATGGCATTGAACTTGCGGATCGCTTGAACAGACGGCCCCTGCTTCGCTTTATCCAATGTGCGTCCTCTCAAGAACAAATTATCGACGACAATGATCGCTCCTGAACTCGCCAATTGAATGCAATATTCCAGATAACGGGTATAATTTTCTTTGTCTGCATCAATAAAGAAGAGATCGAAGCGTTGTCCCTCACTAACAAGATCAGCAAGACTGTCTAAGGCGGCACCTATTCGGTATTCAATATGATCGCCGTAACCCGCTTCGATTAGATTCTGCTCTGCTACTCGCGCGTAATCCTCCTTCAACTCTAACGAGATAAGCTTCTTCTCACCCGTTAAGCCGCGAAGAAGGCACAGTCCAGAATAGCCGCCAAGCGCTCCTAGCTCTAATGCGCGTTCGGCGCGGCTCATTCGACCGAGCATGGTCAGCAGCCGTCCATACCCATCCTCTACGGAGATAGCCGGCATCCCATGTTCCTTGATTCGTTGTACAATCCGTTCAAGCTCCGGATCAGGAGCGTATAAGCCATCAACATATTGTTCCTCTAAACTATTGGTCATCTTTTCACAACCTCCTGCAATTATGATATGATGGTTCCCGTATGAACACAAGCCAGAACCGAATATGAACGGAGTGAACCCACAGTATGAATCAACCTTGGACTTTAATCGCAACAGCCGCGATGGGAATGGAATCCATCGTCGCACGTGAGCTGCGCGATCTTGGTTACGACAATATAGAAATACAGAACGGACGCGTGCTCTTTCAAGGCGGCCCTTTGGATGTATGTCGAGCAAATTTATGGCTTCGCACCTCCGACCGCGTCCTGATCCGCATGGCGGAATTCGAAGCGACCACCTTCGAGGACTTGTTTCAAGGCGCCAAAGCCGTCCCTTGGCATGAATGGATTCCTGCAGATGGCGAGTTTCCAGTTGAAGGCCGCTCTCACAAGTCCCAGCTCTCAAGCGTGCCTGCCTGCCAAGGCATCGTAAAAAAAGCGATCGTAGAACAATTAAAAGAGCACTACCATACCGAATGGTTTAAGGAAACAGGGGCTTACTTCCGCATAGAGGTTATGCTGCTCCATGACATTGCCACAATCGTACTGGATACGACAGGACCGAGCCTTCATAAGCGCGGCTATCGCAAAGACTTGATCGGACAAGCTCCGCTGAAGGAAACAATGGCTGCAGCGCTAGTGCTCTTAAGCCGCTGGAATCCAAGCCGTCCGCTTTATGATCCATGCTGCGGCTCGGGCACATTGCTTATCGAAGCTGCGATGATCGGCTGGAATGTCGCTCCTGGACTTCGCCGCTCCTTCCCTTCAGAGGCTTGGCCTCTTATACCGGAGTCCGCATGGGAAGAAGCACGAGAAGAGGCCTTTGACGCTGTAAGGGATGATATTGATCTGCAGATTATGGGCTCTGATATCGATAAAGACGTGATTGAACTGGCAAAAAAGGCTGCAAAAAGCGCTGGCTTCGGACGCGAAATCAAGTTTGAAGCAATGCCTGTGGCTAAAGCGAGACCGGATGGAGAATATGGCGTAATCATCACCAACCCGCCGTATGGAGAGCGCTTATCGGAAAAAGATGAGGTCGAGAAGCTGATTCGCCAAATGGGCTTCATGATGAAGACTCTTCCAACTTGGTCCTACTTTGCGATCAGCCCGAGCCGCCAGTTCGAGCATTATTATGGAGTACCCGCGACGAAGCGTCGCAAGCTGTACAACGGCAATATCGAATGTCAATTCTATCAATATTTTGGACCGCTCCCGCCTCGCAAGCCGCGTGAAGAGGAGTAGTCGAGCTGGATGAACGTATCTTAGGGTACGTTCATTCTTCATACACGTTACCCATTTAACGAGCAATATCCAAAAAGGAGGGGGAATATGCGGCCCTATCAGCGAATGACGATAGATGTGTCAAGACGTCCCTCATCCAGGTGGTTAACCTTTGGGGGATTGTCCTTCCTTTTATTCGTACCTATTATGCTGTGGAAATGCCTATGGCTCAATCATCTATTAGCGATTCCCAATATGGCAACGGATCGCTATGATATCATGGTCAATCTCGGCGCCCTCTTGATTGTTAGCGGCTGGACCCTATGGCTGCCTGCTAGATTAAGACCTTCAGCGCTGCTTATTGTGAATGTGGTTCTGACCCTTATCTTGTACGCAGATCTCGTCTATTTCCGTTATTTCCAAGACTTTATTACAATCCCTGTCTTGCAGCAGACCGGACAGGTGGGTGAGCTTGGCGGCAGTATTGCTGCCCTACTCAGCATAAAGGATCTCTATTTCTTTTTGGATTGGGTGCTGCTCACTCCATTATGCATCCTGCAAATGAAATCCATTCGCAAGTCGATATCACAGGCTTCATCAGCAGGCTTTCACTTCCATAAGCAATCATGGGGAAGCCGCCTGCTGAAGCGCTCCGCTGCCGGGATTGCCAGCCTAATCATCGGTACAGTTCTGCTCTTCTATCCCATTCAACATGCTACGACAACTTGGGCCAAGGGACTCTTCGATGGGAACTGGTGGAGTGCTTCACTGTATAACATTACCGGCATTTATGGGTTCCATGGTTATGATATCGCGAGATACGCGGAGGACCACTGGTTTGACAGGAAGAAGCTCGATGAGGAGCAGCAAAAAGCGATAAAAGCTTGGTTTAACGAGCACCAAGACAAGCTGAGTGGACCCCAAGATACATTTGGCAAGTATAAAGGCAGCAATGTCATCATTGTACAAGTTGAGGCACTAGAGAACATCGTGATCTCGAACAAGCTGAATGGACAGGAGATTACGCCGAACTTGAATAAGCTGCTGAAAGACAGCCTTTACTTCAGCCGCTTCTACCATCAGACTGGTCAAGGACGAACATCGGATGCTGATTTTAGCGTGCAGACAAGCCTGCATCCTCTTCCAGCCGGTTCCGTGTTCACCCGATACCCGAAGCATGAGTACGATGTGCTGCCAGCCCTTTTGAAGGAACATGATTACTCGACAGGCGCCTATCATGCTTATGAGGCAGGATTTTGGAATCGGAATATCGTCTACCATGAATTTGCCTACGATGACTTCATGAGCAAGAAGGACTACATCATGGATGATCCGCTCGGCTGGTCTCTAAGCGATGAATCCTTCTTCCGTCAGTCTCTTGAGCGGATGAACGAGGCTGAGGCTCAGTTCTACAGCTTTATGATTACTCTTACGAGCCATCATCCTTATGCAATGCCTGAGAAGCTGCATAAGCTGTCTGTAGAACCCTATGAAGGCACCATCTTCGGGGATTATCTGCACGCTGTGCATTATGTTGATGAAGCCATTGGATCCTTTATTAAAGAGTTGAAGGAAAAGGGGCTATGGGATAAGTCGATCTTTATTCTCTATGGCGACCATGACAACTCTATCCCGGATAAGGAACCTGTAGAAGCCTTGCTAGGACAGTCGATCAGCGACTTGAAGATGAGAGAGACGAAGCAGCAGGTGCCGCTTATCATTCATCTGCCGGATGATGGCGAGGCAGGTCAATACGATCGGGTTGGCGGACAAATGGATCTAGCGCCAACCATCCTTCACTGGCTCGGCATCGATCCAACAAAGATGCACTACATGGGAACCCATCTGCAAAATGAGCATGATCCGCTTGTAGTGCTTCGCGATGGCTCCTTTACAGATGGCCAGATTTCTTACTTGCCATCTCCCGATGGAATCGTGGAGCATGGATTATGTTACGATGCCAGAACGGAAGCAGAGCTGCCCGTGAATACATGCAGCCCGCTCCAAAAACGAGCGGCCAACGAGCTTCAAATCTCGGATTGGTTCATAACTTATAATTACTTGGATCAAATCAAAATTAAATAGATATAGCAGCGTGGCGACCCTGCCCTTGTCCCTCCAACACGATGAGGACAAGGGCTTTTTACATCTGAATTCTAGTCTAGTAGATATACTTGCTTAACAGCGACAGCAGCACATCCATTTCCTCATCGGTTCCAATGCTGATACGAAGCTTGTCCGACAATCGAGGGGAGTTAAAATAACGCACGTATACCTGATGTGTGATTAAATATTCATACATCCCCTTGGCTTGGTCATGTGGCGGCGTACAGAGCAAAAAGTTGGCAGCAGAGGGGAGTACTGAAAAGCCCATTAGCTGCAACGCTTGACTTACTCTCTCGCGTGTTGCGATGACGCGCTGAACGGTTGACAGCAAGTAGGCTTGATCTTTTAGCGCTGCTTCAGCCATTGCCTGGCTTAGGGTACTCACATTATAGGAATCTCTGCATTTATCCAAAGCCATTACGAGTGATCGATCCGCAAGACAGTAACCAACGCGAATTCCGCAGAGCGAATATGATTTGGAGAAGGTTCGAAGCACAACCAAATTCGGATAATGGTCAACAAGCGAAGCGGCTGAAGCATGAGCAGGCGCAAAATCAATATACGCTTCATCTATGACGACCAATCCTTGATACGCCTGCAGCAGCTTCTCAATGGCATCCATCCCAAGCAGCAAGCCTGTCTGTGCATTGGGGTTCGCGATAAAGATTCCCTTCGCATTTGTCTTGACAAGGGCCTCCACATCAATCGAATAATCTTCTTGTGCAGGCACATACTCTGTATGAATGCGATGAATGTCAGCTATCGTCTTATAAAGTGTATAGGTGGGATAAGGCGTTGCTATGCTGTCCTGCTCTTCAAAACAAACTTGAAATAGGTAAGCGATGATCTCATCCGAGCCGTTGCCGCAAAACACATGCTCTTGCGGACAAGAATGCCGGTCAGCGATTGCTCTTCTAAGACTCTGACTAGTGGCATCGGGATAATACCGGAGGTTCGCATAATCAAAAGTTCGAAGCAATTCTTCCACGACAAGCGAAGGAGGATATGCATTCTCGTTTGCATTAAGCTTAATAAGAGACTTAGACTTCGGAGGCTGATCCCCTGGAACATATGGTGCAAGCTGAGCAATTGATGGTTTAATATACATAGACGACCTCCATGAGCGAAAATCGAAACTTGGTTTCCAAAATCATAGCAAAAATTGGAAATTTGTACAATATAAAAAATAGTAAAGGCAAAAAAGACATCCGAAGCTCGGATGCCCTTTCATTGACTTAAAAATTGCTTATTGCTGTTGATCCTTCAAGGAGCCGAGTCTTGTATGCTCATCTCCAAGCATCTCCTCAGCAAGCTCCACAGCTTGTTCATTACGGCTCATCTGAGCCTGCTCAACAGCAAGATCAGCATGCTGCAGGGAATTCTCGGCCTGCGTGATTGATTGCTCTGTTGGATGTGTCATCGCTTGAGAAACAGCATTATGAGCCTTCTCGACGGCATTCTGTGCCTGCGAGATCGGATTCTGCGATTGTAAGCTGGAATCGTATCTAGACATGTCCTAACCCTCCTCAAAGCGTTAACGACAAGCGGACAGCAGCTGCTGTCACTTGGTTAAGCTCGTCTTGTTCTTGTTAGGATGTCTTATCGATACAGAAATATGCGCTTATTCGTTGTATCTTTGCTATTTCACAAAAGGCTTTGCCTTCTCGATCGCTTCATCTTCTGTAGGTGCCGTTACATATCGTCCATTGATATATATAAACACACGTTTGTTGCAATGGCCGCAATAGGACTTACATCCGATCTTAATCTCCGCATTCGGATCCAGCTTCTTCACCTTAGGCAGGAAGCTCTTCATCTTAATATGACGGCATTTATCACATATACGTATATCGTTGCTCATCTTTGTCACTCCGCTTATCCCAATAATATGTCTAAATCGCTGATTTACTATCCTATTGTAAGTTAACTCCAATCGTTTCGCAACACCAGATCACATGAAATCATGGTTTCCTCACCTTATGGACGGGTCGGAAGCGTAGGCTGCTCATACTTTTCCGCAATCCTTGTGAACCACGGGATAAGGATCATCGTGAACACCATATCATCAATCGGAATGAATGGCATGAGATCAGGAAGAATCCAGTAAAGGACAAGCGCGGCACCAAAGATCGCCTTGAGATGCAGAGGGACCTTGGAAGATAACATAAGCTGCGGCGCAGTACGAAAGAGCATCCACAGTCGTGCAAATGTCCTTGTCTTCCCTCTTGGCGTTCTGCTGTTATTCGACATCCATAGCACCTCCCTGCTTCCACCTTAGTGTATGTTGTCCTATTGGTCAAATGCAAATATCAAAATGCCATTTATTTGCGCAAAAATGCTGGTTTTACTGAAGCAGGGGCTGTCACGTTGGCCTTATTCATCAGGAGGAATGCTCATTTGGAGGATCTCTTCATTGGATCCACTCATCAGCTGTATTCTTTCTGCTTACCTAACACCCTTTCTGCTTACCGAGCACCGAGCAATGCTTCTTTTAGAATTGCGCTTACCTCTACCTTTATTCGTTCAAATTGATTAAGCGGCAGCGGGTTAACCCCATATCCCACCTCTACAGTGAATCCAGGCCGACGATAAGCTTGTATGAACCAGTCCTTGAAGCCCGCGTCGCTCCCCGAGAGCTTCACTGCTCGGTATCCGCTTGCCCGCTCCAGCCGCTGGGCCCAGTCAAGCGATTCCACTGGCTCATAATCTCGGTAGTTCCAATAGATTTCCTGGCCTTGAGAATGAAAGGACAACGCAAGGTCAAAATAAGGTGCCCGATCGACAAAGTCATACAGCGCAACAGCCTCAGGCTCTGTCAAGGCCGCTTCTCCTCCGTAATTCATGGGGGCAGGTTGAGAGATTGCTCTTCGATCCCGCTCCTCCTCCCAATGCGCAGGGAATTGGTCATTTAGATCAACGCCTCTAATATTTGCCTTCCATAAGCGAAAATCTGTCCCATACCAATTCCAGCTTGATAGTTGCTGCGAATAGGGTCCTTTATCCTGAATCCCCTCTTGCGCAAGCTCCACCCCATCTGGATTCACCATAGGTACAAGCCACAGGGTTGAACGCTCATAAGCCGCATGAGTGTCCCAGCCGCGCCAGCTTCGACAGCTCTCGTAATGCGAGGCATATTCCTCCAAGAAGTCCATAAGAAGCGCCGAGGTTATCCATTCATTTGCATGTACAGCCCCATTGGCGTGCACGCGAAAGGGCCCATTGCCAATGCCGATGGCCATAATAGGCTTGCCAAGCACACTTGTGCCAATCTGCTCCTGCCTCAAAAACGGATAGCGCTCTGTCAGCCCATTGATGTCATTCATCAGCTGTACTGGACCATATTCCGCCTCGCGCCGAACGTCGCACTCATCGGTCCAATAAGGAATAACCAAGCTCTGTCCAGGCGTTAATTGTCTAGGGTTCACGGTAGGATTGGCATTGGCAAGCCACTGTGCCGGCACTCGAAATCTTGAAGCGATCTCATAGAATGTATCCTGCTGCTGCACCACATAAATATTCGGCGGGCGCTGTGGAATATGAATAAGATGACCAGGCATGGCATAGTCATCAGGCCGAATATGAGGGTTTGCCTGTAGTATTGATTGAAGATGAACCCCATAGCGCAGGCATATGCGCAAATACGTATCTCCTTTTTGGATGACATAAGGAATCGTCATGATATAAGCCCTCCCAGCTAGGCATTCGCCGTTCATACCTTTTACCTAACCTATGCACGGATCATTTCCTTCATCACTAGGAAGCTCCTGCTTCAGAACTTCGCTCCAAAATGCCCCTTTACTTGAAAAGCATAGCTCAATTGGGTGAACGTCCAGCATTCGTCACTCCTTTCCTTGTCGGCGTATATATTATCAACAACTGAACCTCTTCGTCTCAAGAACGGTCTCGAACATGACAGGAAGGAGCAAACACTACGATGGATCACTCCTACCGAATTCTCAGCCCACGACTCTTGCTTCGTCCGCTGACCGAGCATGACCTTGAAGTCATTCGTACTTGGCCCAATCATGCTAGCACCCGCATCTGGTTTCATGATTATCAGCCTATTGATATTGACCGAGCAGTAAACGACTATGAGCGTTACCGCTTGAACGAGCGCGATATGATGTTTGTTGCCGTATGGATGGAACAAGAGCTCGCCATCGGCACTGCCTCATTATCTCGGATCGATCTTACGATGCGAACAGCAGAGCTTGGAAAAGTATATATCGGCAGCCCAGAAGCTCAAGGCCTATCCTTCGGAGAAGAAATGGTCAGCGCCCTGACCGCTTTTGGAATCGGAACGCTAGGTCTTAAGCAGCTTGAGCTGTATGTGAAGGTAACCAATACGAGAGCAATACGCGTCTATATGAACTGCGGCTATGTGCATGATCGCTCGTATCGACATCATCGGGTAAAGGGAGCAACCTCCTCACTTATACGAATGGTGTACACGGTTCCTCGCAAACGCAGCATTGATGCGTCGGAATCTCAAGGATGATGAGAAGTGAAGCTCGGATTCCACCATACTTAAAAGGTCATGCTCTAAGACGAGCAGCACCTGACGAAGCTTCGAGATGGGTCGGTATCACGGGTTGTCAGTACCGCCAATACAGCCATTGATGACAGTCTGCAATCCATGTGAATTCTATATATGGTGCGAAACAGGAAATGATAAAGCCCCCCTGACCGATAAACGATTCAGGAGGGCTTTCGTCTTTTTTATATAGATGATCGAAATAATAGCCGTTACGTAATATGCGGGACTTGCCAGATTACAGGCACATCTTGGAGCTGGTCATTCAACCATTCTTTTGCAATTTGCTGGAAGATAACCGGGTCCCCACTGCAGAAGAATTGATGGACAGGCATCTCATCTTTCGTAGACAGCTGATTTTTGTCCTGCAATATCGTACTGATCTCTCTTGCTGTTTCCTCTGCAGAATTGATCAGTTCCACACCTGCTCCCATCACTTCTTGGATGGGCTCTGTCAGGAACGGATAATGCGTACATCCAAGCACCAGTGTATCGATAGGTGTTGCCCGCAGCGATTCCAAGGATTCTCGCACAACATCCCACGTATGCTCTGAGCGGAACAAGCCCTTCTCCACAAGTGGAACAAAGCGCGGACAAGCGTGACTAACAACTTCCACATGAGGCGATAATCTGCGAAGCGCTTGATCATAGGCGCCGCTCTGCACGGTGCCGATCGTTCCGATTACACCAATGTACCCAGAACGTGTCGCCGTTATCGCTGCGCGTGCACCAGGATGAATCACTCCGACAACCGGGATCGGCACTCGCGAACGAATATCTTCCAGGGCCACCGCTGTAGCTGTATTACACGCGATAACAATCATCTTAGGCTGATATTGAATTAAATAATCGACGATCTGTCTCGTAAAGGCACGGACTTCTTCTGGCTGACGTGGTCCATATGGCGAACGAGCCGTATCTCCAAAGTATATGACCTTCTCCCGAGGGAGCTGGCGCATGACCTCCTTCACAACGGTCAGACCGCCAACACCGGAATCAAGCATTGCGATAGCTTGCTGCACGAAAACACCGCTTCCTTCATCTCATGTTTGACTGACTATGATCATTCATGATCCATTTTTATGCCACGAATACTACCGTATTTGATACGATATGAGTCATGAATAAAAAAAGTACCTTGATCATCTTAACTTATATCTACGGTGGGTTCAAGCAGCAGACCCGAAACGATTAAGCTCTAAATCCCTCATCCTTCCAGAAACTTTTTTGGGCATCTGTCAGTATTACGTTTATTGAAAACAATTCAGATGATATCCTTTGGAAAGGAATGGCACTATGCAGAAACGCTCTACTAAACACTCTGATTATAAGCCAAGTACGTTATACCCTCCGCGTAGGTTTGCTCATCAAAAAAAGAAGAGACACAAGCAGGAGCGCGCTGAGGTCGTGCAGCACGATATACAAGCCCAAAAATCGAAGTCATTCAGCCATGCTGAGGAACAAGAGCAGCCTGCTGTCAGGAAACAAAGAAGCGCATGGCACTCCTTTCTTCAATTGGCTTCTGCTCTTATGCTCCTTGGCATTACGATCGGGATCGGCTGGCTGCTCTTTACTCCTGCCGGAGAAGCCTATCGTTCACGTACAGCGGATCAATTGATCGGCACGCCGAATCAGCAATGGGCCAAGTTCCTGATTGGTGCAACCGAGACAGAGCGGCGGATTAAGCTGTTCAACAGCAGGATGGACTCCAGCCTGACGGAATAGCGCAGTATGTAAACTCTGTCATGCTTGTTTCCACACTTGGAAAGAGCAAGCGATGACAGAGTGGATATGCAGAAGACGCGTCAAATCTGGAAGCTGCTGTCGCGATCATCGGAAGCATCCTCACAGGATCCTTCCCCTCTCTCTGCTGCCTCTATCACTTCTGCGACCTCGATGCCTTCTAGAACGGTATCTTCATCCTCTTGCACATCCACAAGCTGAAGGCTTGAGACTTGTGCAAGCTCTTCTTCTCGACCTGCACGCAGGCTTTGCAGACGCTGTCTCCATTCGGATGTCTTCTCCTTGGCTGTCTCCACAAGACCAGCTGTACGCTCGCTCACTTGCTTTACAACTTCCTGTGCTTTCTCTGAAGCCTGTTTCGTGCCTGCTGCAATATCATGCCGAAGCTCTCGTCCGGCCTTCGGTGCCAGCAACAGTGCGGTAATTCCACCTGCAATCGTTCCAACAAGCGCACCAATTAGAAATGACTGCTGATTCTTAGATGCCATCTTCGTATCCTCCTCTACTCACATTCAAGTTGATCTTGCATCATCATGACGATCGTAGTGCTGACTAAGTATGGTCTTCTGGTGACTCGGCATAGCGGCTGCGACGCTTCTGAATATCTTTCCAGATCGCAAGGGTCAGCTCCAACCATTGCAGCGTCTCTTGAATACGATGCTCATTGGCTCGATGTGCGGATTCGACCGCATCTTCAGTACGCTTAGACCACTTCGAGATACGCAAATTCCACTGCTCGGCAAGTTCACGCACCTGTACAGCAGTATCCTTCCATTGAGCAAGCTCGCCTGCTGCATCTTCAGCTTTCTTCAGCGCTTCATCGCTTCGGCGGGTAAAGTCTTGAAGCTGCTGAACCAACAGAAGGATTTCTTGTTCAAGCAGGAACAACGTCTTTTCACTCTTTCGCATCAGTCTCATTGCGCGAATAACAGCAGCTATGAGAACCAAGCTGAGGACGACCCATGCGCCGGCGGCCACCGCAGCACTCCATTCCAGCATCCCATTCACCTCGCTATATGCATTGATCAGGACGAATGCCCATGTCGTACTGTCAGTATAAGGAGATTGGGCTTGTCTTGACACTCCTAGAGGCTGTACTTTTTTTATGGACAGCCTCTAAGCCGTTCCCCCATGAAGTCTGTCTACCTTAATTCAAGCAACTTTGACATTGTTGAACGCTGAAGCGGGCAGCCAAGCGGCAGGGACCTAAAAGCTTTGTTCATATGCTCTGCTGGGTTTTCCCCATATACTTCGGATGCTCCAAACACAATCAAAAGGAGCCGAAGAATCGGCTCCTTTTGATCACGATATTGGGTATTTGTCATAGGGTATTTGTCCGTTAGCATGGGTACATCTAGACTTCTTCTTTGCCAGCGGGCGCAATTCGATACGTACAGCGTCTGCCCTGCTTCGCCAAGCATTCGGTGCGTTCCACATCGGCTTGAAGCAATTGCTTGAACAGCGCCAGTTCACAAGCGCAAGGCGCCTCGTATCGATCAGCAACCTGCGCGATGGGACAATTATATTCATGAAGCAGCCAACTGCCATCCTGCTGTTGTTGTGTCTCAACCATATATCCGTTGGAATCTTGAATATTGCTAAGCTCTTGAACTCGCTCGTCTAAGCTCTTGTCCGCCATATGCGGCATATACTTGTTCAAGAGGGTCTCTTGTCTGCCAGCGAATAATTGTCCGATCTGACTATTGCCGCTAGAAGCCTTATCCTCCTTAGAGGGCCACTTCTCTACTTCCTTCAGCAGATCGAGCACAAGCTGATGATACTGCTTCGGAAAGCGCTCATCTCCTAACGAAGATAGATGATACATCTGCAAAGGCCGCCCCATCGGCTGCCGTACCTGCTCGGTCTCAAGCACCCCTTCTTCTACATATTGAGTAAGGTACCGTCTAACCCCCATCTCTGTCATGCCAAGGCTATCCGCAAGCTGCGCAGCAGACATGGAGCCATTGGTTTTAATAAGATGGAGCAGCATCCCACGCGTAGAAGGCTTTCGTTGTCCTTTCGTCATAGGCCTCACCTGTCAGCGTCAAGATAATACCGTCATTGTATCTTATAATGTCCTTACTGTAAATCAAGCATCCCTAAAATGGAAAGCAAAGCCTCTATAGCTGAAGCTCTTTTACAAGATAATGCTGTACCGAATCTGCAAAGGAACGCAGGATGCTCGGCAGTTCAAGCACACATGGGTGCAGATTGGAGCGCTCCCATTCGGTATACTGCTGGACGATAGGCTTGCGCAGCTGCACCAGCGCGACAAGCTTCTTATGAAGCAGAGCGTCCAGCACTCCCTCCTGAGCGATGATATCCATGATATCTTCATAGCTGCTTGCATCTCGCATAATGAAGCCATCGATTAATAGACTGCCTACGTCTGTCACTATTTCGATCGACAATTGGATTGCTCTCTCTTGGGCAAGATGCATCAGTACACTATGGTCCCACTTCTGTTCTATTTGTTCAACTCCTTCGATGAGAGAAGGAATCTGTTGAAGTCGTTCATTGATTTGCTGTTGATCTACATAATACATAGAGAAGCCTCCTTTGGCGTCTGATCATTCTAGCATAACGGAAATAAACAAGAAAAGATATCCATCGAGTTAAAAAGATAAACCGCTTACACAATTAGGAGATAGACACGAAAGAAGAGGCTCTCATAATCGAAAGCCTCCTCATCATCCTGTAAGCCGGATTCCTTTATTCCACAACGAGAACAGACTTCATCGTGTCATGGCCTGTTCCGCACATAATCGAACAGTAAATGACATACTCGCCAGGCTTATCAAACGTTATCTGCTGCTCTTTGTGTTCATTGGTCAGGTTAATGTTCAATTCCTTAATCTCAGCGCCGTGAACACCAGACTTGTTCTCAAGCTTCAACAAGACAGGTTCGCCTGCTTTGACCTTATATTCAGCTTGATCAAAGGTAAAGTCGTTTGAAGCGATCATCTTCACAACTTGAACGCCTTCTGGCGCCGCTTCCTCTACCGGAGGCTTCGGCATGTTGAACAGCATGAGACCTGCAGCAAGCACACACGCAATGCCGAAGAAGACGACCATTGCCCATTTTTGCATAATTGTCCTACGCCCCTTTGTCTATTACATTCGTCACTACTCCCTATTATAAAATGAACGATAGATTCTACAACCCAAAGTTTTACTTTTAAGTTCCATTTTTTTCATTTGTGACAAAATGTTGAACAACCATTTTTACAGACAATGGGAGCGAGTACAGCTTAGTTTTTCTTGTCCTTGTCGTCTATCTTGCCTTCGATCTGCTGATCTTCCTTCTGCTTTAAAATATATATGATTCGCTTGACCTGCGAAGGCAGCGGCAGACCGAGTCGGCCGTAGTTCTCCGTAATGCTGATCAACTCATTAGCTAAATAGAAGCTGATGGCTCCGTCTTTGATCCATGTTGTACCAAAGACAACATCCATATGGTGCGCAAGCGTAATCACCAAGAGCATGAGCGCCTTTTTTGCTAATCCCCAGAATCCGGCCATGCTGTGCAAGCCTTTCCCTTCTTTTAAAGAAGCAGCAATGCCTGAGACATAATCAACAGCAATCGTCACAAGAAACAGCGTTAGCAAATGGCTCCACTCCCCAAATAGAAAAGTAAGAACAATGCCGCATGCTCCACAGATGGTATTAATAAGTTGAAGATTCAAGCTTCCACCTCCATGCTAGCCAGATATTGCAGTGTATGACCGTCTTGTCCATCCTGACACGGCAAAAAGACCTCTTGTTAGACGCTTTTGTTGTTCAAAAGCATCCCAAAGAGGTCTTACATGGAGGATCTATAATGAAATGGGGTCACATTATAGCTTTGGCAAAGGTTTCTTCGCTTTTTTTACTTATTTGAAGAACTGCGGCAAATAACTCTTATTGGCCTCCAGCATCTCATCAAGCAGCTTCTCCGCCACATCAACAGAAGGCACCAGCGGATGGTGTACCATCGCTTGCAGCGCAATGCCGCGATCTCCTGTAATTGCAGCTTCAATCGTAAGCTCTTCATACACCTTAACGGCATGCAGAAGTCCTTTAACATGGTTTGGCACATGCTGCGGCGGAAGCGGAATCGGTCCTTGTGCGGTTACGACACAATTCACTTCAATGCTCGCGTCCTGAGGCAGGAAGTCATAAATATTGCCGTTCATTACATTCAGCGTCTGGATATCACGAGTGTCATTATAGATCGACGTCATCAGCTTCACTGCCGCCTCAGAATAATAAGCGCCTCCACGCTGCTCGAGCTGCTTCGGCTTCACCTTCAAGTTGACGTCTTGATACAGCTCAAACAATTCCTTCTCTACACGGCTCACCACATCTGCACGCGTGCCATTTTTCTCCAACGCTTCCTTCATCTCTGCAAACATTACATCTGTCATGTAGAAGTACTTCAAATAATACGTCGGAATGGAGCGCAAGGATTGCAGAAATGGAACACTCCAGCCAAAGGTTGGCACATTCTTTGCCGTGTACGTCGTTCCGCCATCCAAGAGCTCATCTAGCTTTTCTTCGCCTTTTACAAGTGCGGAAGTCACCCAGTGAAGATGGTTGATCCCAACGAATTCCGGCAATACATCCTGCTCGCTTACATCATACTGCTGTGCCAGGAACTTCTGGAAGTTGATTGGCGAGTTGCACAGGCCGATCGACTTCACCTTGCTGTGCTTCGCTACCGCTTCCGTGACAATCCCTGCAGGGTTCGTGAAGTTCAGAAGCCATGCGTTTGGCGCGAGCTCTTCGATGTCCTTGCAGATATCGAGAATGATCGGAACGGTGCGCAGCGCCTTGAACATTCCTCCTGGGCCAGTCGTCTCTTGACCAATCACGCCATGTTGAATCGGAATATGCTCATCGCGCTTGCGTGCTTCTAAGAGCCCCACTCGAATCTGGGTTGTAACAAAGTCTGCGCCTGCAATTGCTTCTCTGCGATTCAGTGTCAGATTCACCTGCATAGGCAGCCCTGCCTCTTCCACCATGCGCTTCGCCAGATTACCTACAATCTCGAGCTTATGCTTGCCTTCTTCGATGTCAACCAGCCACAGCTCACGAATCGGCATCTGATCATAGTGCTTAATAAAGCCTTCTACAATCTCAGGTGTGTACGAGGAACCTCCGCCGATTACGGCAATTTTCAAGCCTTGTTGTTGTGTCATATGAATCTCCTCCATCCATAAATGATCCTTCGTTGTCGTGTATAGGTTGATAAATTAAGATAACCGCTTTAACTTATACCGTCAAAGACTTAAGCTTGGCTTCTACTGCCGCATCCAGCTTGATACCGTCCATATCGAGCGCGCTGAGAATAGCGCCAGCTACAGGATCGGATTGAAGCTGAACACAGCGGGCACGCGGTGCCTCTTGCTTCACGACACGCTCAATCGCATCGGTAAGATGATCCGTCGTCCCTTTATTTAATACGCTGCCGATATACACGACATCAAACGATTGCTCTGTCATGCTTAAGCGGCGGATGAGCGCTGTTACCGCATTCCCCATCTCTTTGCCTTCTTGCTCTAAGATCGCAATTGCAACCTGATCTCCTTGCTCTGCCGCGGCAAAGAGCGTCTTCACCAAGTCACTAGGGATGTCTCGCCTCTCATAGAGAACATCCTCATAGGCTTCTTCGACGGAGCTCGCTTCCATATGCTTGAGCACCAAATCCGTTAAGAGCGTCTTCGGTCCACGTTCATCCCAAGCTCGGATCATTGCTCGAAAAGCAAGGGTAGATAAGCCTGAGCCGCCTGCGAACCCGTCTCCATACTTAAAGCCGAAGCCGCCATACTGCAACTCTTCTCCCTCTAAGTTGCGTGCTGCGCTGTTGAACCCGTTTCCACAAATAATTGCTGCGCCATTGAATTGATTCGTTCCTGCCCGCATGCCGATTATGGTGTCACATGTAATGTAATGCCTCTTGAAGCCAAGCGATGCGATCATGGGCCGTAGGATCTCATAATCCGGCTCTCGATCCGCTCCCGCAAGCCCGAAATAGGCAACCGTTATATCATCGTGCGAGAGATTCGCCTCCTTCAAAGCATCGTCGCAGGCTTGTCGGATATTGTTCTCGGCCCTCTCTTTGCCGAGCTGGTGATTCCCATTGCCTGAGATACCTTTGCCGAGAATACGGCCTTCGATATCTGTGATGACGGCATGGGTCTTACTCCCGCCTGCATCTACACCCAAGTAGATACTCATATATTTATCGCTCCTTATCGTATAATTGCATACAACCATGAATGCCCATGCTATTCCATTCTGTTGAAGACCTATTCCCTATTCGTACATCGTGCAAGTTGACTGAGGTTGATATTCCTTCGATACCTTATGTCTTAAAGATACAACGAACAGGGCTGCAGCTACTACTGCAATTTGCGTGTTGGATGATACTATCTTACTGTTTTTGCAGGATAGATAGATAAAATAGTTCATTAGTCCTTCATTCGATATTCACTTGGAGACACCCCTACATACTGCTTAAAAAGACGGTTGAAGTTTGACAAATTCCGGAAGCCGCATTGGTCTGCAATCATGATGATCTTATCATTACTCTTATCCAATAGATGTATCGCGGCCGTCAAACGCAGTTGGATCAAATAATTCAGAGGCGATGTGCCAACGGCTTGCGTAAACAAGGTGCTGAACCTCGAAGGGCTTAGATGCGCAAGATCTGCCAGTTCCTGCAGCGTCCAAGGATAGGCGAGACTCGTCTCCATCGTATGAATGACTTCCTTCAGCACATGCATATTCCGCTGCTTAAGCAAATTATGCGTCGGATTCGGAAGCATCAAGTGACGATTGGTCAGCGCAAGAAACCGAACCAAATCAGATCGTATGATCGATAGATAGGAGTCCTGCTTCGCCTCAAACTCTTTCATCATGCGGACAAACAGCTTACGAAGCTCTTCATGGACGCCATGCTCTCGACTTACTAAATTCGAGAACGATTCCCCCATCTCTCGAAACGGACGCATCAGCTCAGGATCATAGCGTAGATCAACTGCCAGAATCGAAGGGTCAAACATTAAAATATCCATGACCAAATTATCCGACTCAAATGCACGATGGAGATCATCGCTATTGATGAGAATAAGATCCCCTTCTTGAAATTCCAGCTTATGTCCATTGATTAGATAGAATCCTGATCCCTGCCTGATATGATTGACCTCAAGTGCATCATGCCAATGAAGCCGCTCAAAGCCGGGATTAACCCCTACACTCGATGAGATGACGAGTGGGAATGAGGGGTGTTCAAATGAAATATTGTCTCTAGATATCATTTGTGGCTTGTCCATGACGATTGACTCCTTTGTGCTTGAGCTATTCATGCTGCATTAGCAAACGTACCTGTTCATAAAATTTAGTTCTATTATATAAATAATCGAATGAGTGTGTCGAAGCTTAAGATGCGTCTACTAATGCTATTTATTCGATCTATCCTCCCCCCTAATAATAAAAACAGTCCGTAAGGAGAAGAGGTTGCTCTTTCCTACGAACTGTTTCGTTAAAATTTTACATAAAATGCCTTCATCAAAGAGATTTCAGCCCTTTTATTACTGTACGAACTGAACGTCATAGCCTTTTTCCTTCAAAAGGTCCACGACCATGCCTTTAACCACATAATGGGCGGAGCCTACAACCACAAAAGAAGTGTGCTTGCCTTCTTGTTCAAGCAGCTCAGCAAGCTTCTTCGCCATATTTTTATCCCGCTCGCCAATCAAACGCTGATTCGTCTCGCCAGATGCAAATTGCTCATCTGCCGACAGAAGTTCCGCCAAGCCTTCACGGTCCCCTTTTACCCAGTAGAGCTGCATTTGCTTCAGATAGTCCGCTGCTTTTTGATTGCCATCCTCAGACAGAATCGCGTCCAACAGCGTATTCAGCTCCGCCTCCTGCTCGCTCGCAGGCACGTCCGCGAATAGATCTGCTTGAAGCTTAATGCTCTCAAGCTCGTTGATCGGCTTGCCAGACAGCATTGCTTTTGTAATAAAATAACTGTCAATGCCTGTATTGCTTGCAATCAATTGCTCTTCAGGAGCTTCGTAGTAGGATAAGGTAGACAGGCTCGTTGTAATCGCAAATGGCTTGTAGCCATCAAAGGTGCCAGCTGGCATTCCCATCTTCTCAAGCGCCTTCTCGAGCTTCTTATAGGTATCCTCAGATACATGGTCCTTCAATGTCGTGCCATCGTCATACACCATTTTGCTTGCAAAATAGCTCATGTCGCTATTCACAATGTCAACTTCCACCCACAGATCCTCTGAGGCTTGGAAAGCATCGCGAATGCTCTTCTCCATTGGATACATGTCTGTAATGCCAAGGTGAACGGAGCCGAGCAGATACAATGTATTCTCGCCATTTGTAACCTTCCACATCAAGCCCTTAGCCCCTGCGCCTGCTGTATCATAAGCATATTCAACCAAGCGGCTTGCCATAACAGCAGCTTGCTCTACTGTGCTAGGCTTATTCAGCTCAAGGCCAGCTTTTGTGCCCTTCACAATTCCTTTGGCAGACATATAGTCCACTGGCTGTTGATCTGCCAGACCGAATGATGCAGGCAGCTTATAGTTAGCCAGCAGGGTATGTAAGGAAGTAATGACGGTCTCTCTTGTAATCACTTGATCTGTCTTGAAGGAAAGCGCCGCATCCTTCTTGTCAAAGCCAAGCTGATCGAGCTTCTCGCCTGTCGACTTCATTAAGGATTGGAATTTCTCAGCGGTGATCGCTCCTTGGAACGATCCATCATAATACCAGTTGAGCGGATAGATTCCGTACTTTTCACCTTCATTTAGAGTTTCGATGGACCATGAGCTTATGGACGGGGTTCCAGACGGAGCCTCTGCATGGACTGGAAATACATAACCTAGCAGCAGCGTTAAGCTTAACAGCCCAGTAGAAGCGATTCGTCCAAGTTTTCCCCAATGCTTGTTCACTTGCACTACAATTACCCCTCTCTATTCTATGATATGGAGCAGTATTCAACTGCCTACAGTAGTAGATTATACCACTGAAAATTAATGATTGTTCATTTATTCACTATTTGTATTTATATACACAAAGTTTGCACCTTTTAATGATTTCATTTGACGACTTCTACACGCATACAAAAACGCAGCCGAAGAGCAGGCTGCGTGATGGCTTGATCGATTGTAACGCGCGGCTTAACGTTGTGATTGCTCCCAGCGTTGAACCTCTTCTCGAACCCGCGGCGCTACTTCTGTTCCGAAGAGTCGAATGGCGTCCATTACATCTTGATGAGGCATGGTGCCATGCGGCATATGTAAAAAGAATCTTGTGACACCTACATGCTTGCGAAGGTGAATGATCTTCTTCGCAACGGTATCCGGGTCGCCGACATACAGCGCTCCCTCGAAGCTGCAGGCTTCATCATAGTTGGCGCGCGTATAAGGAGTCGTTCCCTTCTCCAATGCCCTCACATTAGTTCTGGCAAAGGTTGATGGGAAGAAGGTCTCGATCGCTTCTTCTTGGCTCTTGGCAACAAAGCCATGCGAGTGCGACGCGATCGGCAGCTTCGATACGTCAAAGCCAGCTTCAGCAGCTGCCTGCTTGTATAAATGAACCTGCTCCGCATAATCTAGCGGCTGCACAGCTCCAATGATAGCAAGCACAAATGGAAGCCCAAGCTTCCCAGCGCGAACCGCAGATTCCAGACTGCCTGCGCTTCCGATCCATACCGGCAGCTGCTCTTGAACAGGTCGAGGGTAGATGCCCAGCTCATGAATCGCAGATCGATGCTTGCCGTTCCATGACACGATCTCCGATTGCTGAATGCGAAGCAAGAGGTCAAGCTTTTCCTCAAACAGCTCTTCATAATCGTTCAAGTCATAACCAAACAACGGAAAGGATTCGAGAAAGGAGCCTCGACCTACCATAATTTCTGCCCGTCCATTGGACAAGCCGTCAAGCGTTGCAAAATCTTGAAACACACGTACCGGGTCCGCTGATGACAGAATCATCACTGCGCTGGTCAAGCGAATCCGGGTTGTCTGAGAAGCTGCCGCAGCCAATACGACAGCTGGGGAAGAAGCTGCATAATCATGACGATGATGCTCGCCCACTCCATATACATCTAATCCTACCTGATCCGCAAGAACAATCTCCTCTACCACTTCGCGCAGGCGCTCCGCATGGCTTATCGTGTTCCCGGTCGCTGCATCAGGTGTTGTCTCGACAAACGTGCTTATTCCTAGTTCCACTATCCAATTCCTCTTTTCTGTACTTGATGTTCATCTCTCATGTGTACGATCATTCTTATTCACCTTGCTTTCTGAAATTCCTTGATACATTTCAGAAAGCAAGGTGAAGGCACCATGACATTGTACCATGGATTATGCCATAATCTTGGACATTGTCGAGACTGGTTGAAAATGGATGCTGGAATATGAAAAATAACATAGACATTTAGGCAAAGCGGGAAAACCAGACTTAGGCGCAGATGGAATAATGAAGCAGGCTATTGCTCTAGATGGTCCAGCTTCTCGTTTGAAGGAGGCATTTTCACAAAATAAAGGTACAGAGCAAAGCATGAGAGTACATGTGCATGCAGAATAAGGATAATCTGCTTTTATGCATCTCTAACTGTGCAAGAAGGACCTCTTGAAATTTCTTCTCAGGAGGTCCTTCTATTGGAATATGCCCCCGTGAAGGCTGTTATGCCAATGAGGCATGTAGACTAGGCTTGAACGTGCTTGCCAGATTGCGAACAATTCCGTCATAAAGCCCTGCCATCGTGCAGCTATGTTCTTCGCATATACGCCCTCACCGTTAGCGGTGCGAAGACGGCCACGACGATAAGCGCGCCAACAAGCGAATAGACAAGATGGCTGCCTGCCGTACCCTGATTGGCCAATTCACGCACTGCCGACACGAGGTGCGAGATCGGGTTCATGTTGACAAACCACTGCAGCCAGCTCGGCATCGTATCCACTGGTACGAAAGCATTGGATAAAAACGTAAGCGGGAACAGCACAATCATGGAGATCCCCTGCACGCTTGATGCTGTTCTTGCGATGACGCCAAAAAAGGCAAAAATCCAGCTTATTGCCCACGAGCACACAATGACAAGCACGCCTGCAAGTGCGACATATCCAACTCCCCCTCCAGGCTCGTATCCCATCAGATAACCCATAGCAAAGGTGAGCATTGTTGCAATGGCATAACGAATCGTATCTGCAAGCAAGGCTCCGGCTAGTGGAGCGATTCGAGCAATGGGCAGCGATTTGAATCGATCGAATACGCCCTTATCCATATCCTCTCTTAGTTGGACTCCTGTAACGATAGAGGTCGTAATCACCGTCTGCACCAGAATGCCGGGTATAATGACGGGCAAATAACTTGCAACATCGCCGGAAATGGCACCGCCAAAGATGTACGTAAACATTAAAGTAAAGAGAATAGGCTGCAAAGTGACATCAAATAATTGTTCAGGGGTGCGTTTGATCTTTAGCAGTCCCCGATAAGCCATCGTTAAGGAATGGCGCACCGATTGAACAAAGCTCGTATGATTCTTGAGCGGTTGCATATGGCTGCTTCCTGCATATGAACGGGTCATGCTCTTGCCTCCTTCGCTACAGACAGGTCGACGCGCTCGCCATCTGGCTTCTCTTCCTTCGGCGCATGGCCGGTAATAGTCAGGAATACTTCGTCCAGCGTTGGCTTCTGCACACTGATCTCAGCCAGATGAATCCCTTCTGCTCGAAGCGCAATCAACAGGTCCGTCACAAGGTCCACATCTGCCATCGGCGCTGTAATTCGGCCTGCTTCTGCCGACACATTAGAGTGCACCTTAAGCACCTGATCTACGATCCTGCGGGCATGGCTAATATCGTCTGCGCCCTGAACATTCAAGTGGAGAGAGGAGGTGCCAACGGAAGCCTTCAATTCATCTGCGGTCCCCTCCGCCACAACTTGACCTCGATCAATAACCGCGATCCGATCCGCAAGCTGGTCCGCTTCATCTAGATACTGCGTTGTTAGCAATACTGTTGAGCCGGTATGAACCAGCCTTCTAATCGTATCCCACATCTGCGTACGCGTCCTTGGATCAAGACCTGTCGTCGGCTCATCCAAGAAGATGAGCGGCGGCTTGGCAATGAGGCTCGCAGCAAGATCAAGCCGACGGCGCATGCCTCCTGAAAACTGCTTCAATGGGCGCTTTGCTGCTTCGGTCAAGCCAAATTCCTCAAGCAGCTCAGCAGCCTTCCGCTTCGCTTCTTGGCGCCCTATTCCAAGCAGTCTCGAGAAGATTACAAGATTCTCTGTTGCACTAAGCGACTCATCCACAGAAGCATATTGTCCTGTAACGCCAATCAACTGGCGAACAATCGCAGCTTCATTCACAACATCATAACCAAATATACGCGCAGTCCCAGCATCCTGTCGAAGCAGGGTCGCAAGCATGCGGATCGTGGTCGTCTTCCCCGCCCCATTGGGACCAAGCACACCGTATATCGAGCCTGTCTTCACCTTCAGGTCCACGCCATTGACCGCATACTGATCCCCGAATCGCTTAACCAAGCCTTGAGCTTCTACTGCCCACTCGCTTGATCGATTCAACCTTTTCATCATGGGATGATTCACGTTCATTTCCTCCTAACGCCTTCATCTGTTATATGAAGCGGCATATTGATCCTTTTCGTTTGATGACTGTATTTATCTTAGAAAAAACAACCTCACCACAACACCACCTATGGAATGGTTTATCCGTCAGACTCTGGTAGGAGATGCATTCATGTTCAAAGCGGATAGACAGATGCGAACTGCTAAGCTTATATCAATTAAAACGATTCTGACCCTTACGCTGCTTGTTTGCCTTCTCAAATACTGATTATGATACTAAGCCAAAATTAAAACTGAGCCATCATTAAATTTTTAACTTCTAAACTTTTATAATATTCCCTTTACGGTATATTCCCTATATGGTATATTCAGTTCAGAAAATGATTTTGCTGATATGAGGAGCAGCCATGGATACTTCGATTTTTGCAGCACTTGCCGAACCCAGCCGGCTGCGGATCATTGAGCTACTGCGTGAAGGTCCCCTTACTGTAGGGGCTATCGCCATCCAGACAGGACTAAGACAGCCGCAAGCCTCCAAGCATCTCCGCGTATTAAGCGATGCTGGCTTGGTGGAGGTGCAGCGAGACGCGAATAAGCGATACTACAAGCTGCGCCAAGAGCCTTTCCTAGAGATGGAAGCATGGCTTGAATCCTGCCGCCGGGTGTGGGACGAACGATTTGACCGCCTAGACCACTACTTGAAGGAGCTGCAAGGCAAAGACTGAGACTTCGAGCGAGAACTCCGAGTATGAAGCCCTGCTTTACCCAATCGACCTTTGGAGGGAATAAACCTTGACTACTCACAACGCTATGGGCAAGACGACTGCTACGACTGCAGGCAATGAACTGACTGTCACTCGCACCTTTCACGCTTCAAGAAAGCTGGTGTACAAAGCATGGACCGATCCGAAGCATTTGCCGATGTGGTGGGGACCTCAGTCCTTTACCATCACCACACACGAGCTTGATATCAGACCTGGCGGCGTATGGCACTATGTAATGCATGGTCCTGATGGCCAAGATTATGACAACAAGATGACATTTCTTGAGATGAATGCGCCTGAGCAGATCAGCTACGTCCATGGAGACAGTATTGAGGAAGAGCAGTTCCGTGTGAATGTGACCTTTGAAGAGCAAGGGCAAGCAACATTGCTCACGATGCGGATGCAGTTTAAGTCGGCTGAGATTCTTGAGCAGGCTGTTAAAGAGTATGGGGCTTTGGAAGGAGCCGCTTCCACACTGAGCAGACTTGAAGACCAGCTGCCAGCCATTACCTTTGCCCAAGCCCTAGGCCATACGTTTAAGCTGGAGCGCATCTTCGATGCTCCCCGCGAATTAGTGTTCAAGGCTTTCTCGGAGGCGGAGCATTTGCAGAAATGGTGGGGACCTCAAGGCTGGACGCTGACGGTATGCAATCTGGACTTCAAGCCAGGAGGCGCTTGGCATTACTGTATGAAATGCATCGATAAGAACCAAGGCGACTTCTATGGTTATGAATCCTGGGGGAAGGCGATATATGAAGAGATTATCGGCGGGGAGAAGATCGTCTATACGGACTATTTCTCAGATTCCGAAGGGAATGAATCGCAGGATCTGCCTCCTTCTACCACGACCTTAACCTTCGAAGAGTACGAAGGCAAGACAAGAGTCGTAAGCCTGTCTCAATACCGTTCAGCAGAAGCGCTGAAGACGGTTGTCGACATGGGTATGGAGCAAGGCATTACCGAGACTTGGGATCGTCTCGCGCAGCATCTGCAAGCTGTTCAATAATGCAATGACGGCAAGGCAAAGCCGCCCAATACTCAGGATGCTGAGCATTGGGCGGCTGTTCTGCATATAAGATTAATTCATAGCAATTTTCAAATTAACTAGGTATAAACTTGCTTCTATTAACGTGCTGGTGTATGCGAGCTCTGCTGAACAGCTCGATCATCCTACAGCTGCTCTGCTTCTACACTGAGAACATGATCGATCTCTTTGATATAATAGTAGATCTCCGACAAGTAATAGTGCTTGGGGACAGACAAAATAAGGTCCATTCGCTGCCGTTCCTGATCCAGGTCCTTGATCTTAAAATGCCGGATCTTGAATTCACCCTTGTCGCTACCCGCCTTACTGCTTGCTTCTGGGTTAGGTACTCTCTGAATCAGCCTGATCAGCTCTGTCATGCGAGTATTGGATTCCACTACGACCTTGAGCGATACGTCGTAGCGATTAAGACGCTCCGAGCCAAGCAGCTTCATCAAGCTCGGCACCAGATTCACAGCAATGATCAAGAGCAGAATGCCGCAGATGGCTTCCTTGTAGAAGCCTGCCCCGATGGCCACCCCTAGCGCAGAAGCCGACCATATCAAGGCAGCAGAAGTGAGACCGGAGATGACTTCATTGCTTCTTCTCAGAATAACCCCTGCCCCAATAAAGCCTACACCGCTGACAATCTGAGCCGCTAGACGCATCGGGTCCATATTCGGATGCTTATCCCCGCCGAATTGGTTAAAGGCTTCTATGGATACAATGGTCAGTAAGCAGCTCGCGATACAAATGACCATGCTTGGCCGCATCCCAAGCTGCTTTTGCTTCATTTGTCGATCGAGGCCGATCAGAAGTCCGAACAGCAATGCCAGCGTTAATTTGAATATCATGATTATCATGTTGTTCACCTCTACCCTATATCATACACGTATTTATTCTGAATGAACCCCTCGAATGTATCGCCGCATTTGCCAGAGCGCATGAGGGCATTCCTGCCACACCGATCTTTATTTGTCCACTTGAAGGAATCTTTGGTAAAATAAATAGAATGCCACAAGCACAGGAATGCTTGCATGAATGAAGGAGGATTCGCTATGCCCCGCAAAGACTTCGCTATTAATCCTAGAGCCTATATTTCATTTTCAGACCAGATCAAGCAATTCTACCAAGATGAAATGTCAAAGCTTGCTGCTGTTGAGTTAAAGCCTTCGCAAGCTAGAATGCTTCACTTCCTAGCTGACTTTGAAGGACTGCATCAGCGAGAAGCCTGCGAGATCTTTGGTGTTGGAGCATCCACGATGTCCGAGATGCTTACGGGGATGGAAAAGGAAGGCTACATCTGGCGGGAAGTGAATCCGCAGAATAAACGCATGATCTTTATTCGTCTGACCGATAAAGGGCGAGAAGCCGCAGAGCGCATACGCGCCTTGTTCGATGATTATTGTTTATCCTTTATGGAGCATTTCACGGCGGATGAGATTCGTGAATTCGAAAGACTGCTGCTCAAGTTCAGTCGATCATAGCTATCAGAAGCAAGAACAGCCTGCAGATTCATTTTTAATGAATATGTAAACAAGGCTGTTTTTATTTTTCTCTTTTATTTGTGAAAATAATCACATTATAAGGCTGATCTCTATGATACCTTGTGATTATTAGTTCGTTAACCGAACTATTCGCAATACGAACATGAGACATCAGGAGGAATCAAGATGAAACGGAAAGGTGTAAAAGCCGCACTATCCTTGCTGTTAGCGGGGTCACTGGTCCTATCCCTATTTGGCTGCAGCAGCGATACTGCAAGTGACAAACATGCAGCTGATGCAGCGGACAGCAGCCAGAAGATTACCGCAGGCACATATGCCGCATCTGCCAAAGGCTATCACGACGATGTAAAAGTCGAGGTTACGGTAGATGAAAGCGGGAAAATTACACAATTGGTCGCACATGCAGACGGAGAAACGCCAAAGGTCGGCGGTGAAGCGGCGCCAAAGATGGTGGATCGAATTAAAGAGAGCCAGCGACTCGATTGCGACGTCATCTCAGGAGCGAGCTTAACCTCTGGTGCGATTCTCGCTGCGACAGAAGATGCGTTGAAGCAGGCTGGCGTGGATACATCCAAGCTCAAAGCAGGAGAAACCGCCAAGGGAGAGGATGAAGAAGTCACTGTTGATGTAGTTGTCGTAGGTGCTGGCGCCTCAGGAACAGCGGCAGCAGCGGCTGCAATTGATAGCGGTGCCAAGGTGCTGATGGTCGAGAAGACAAACAATGTCGGGGGGATCAGCAAGTTCTTCGCAGGCGGTCCCTTTGCTGTTGAATCCCATCTGCAAAAGGAAGCCGGTCCTGAGTATGCCAAGCTGAAAAAGGAGGATTTGCTCCAACAACTGAATGCTTACTCGCACTTCATCAACTATGGTCCCCTCACGAAGGCCATTGTGTATAAATCCGGCGATACGATCAAATGGATGGAGAAATGGGGCGTGACGTTCCACGTGAATCGTGAGACGCCTCAGATCTCGCATATGGATAATGATATGAAGTGGAAGCTGTACCACTGGTTCGATCTATTCAGCTATGAGCCAACGGAAATCGCTGTAACGGATGTAGTGCATAAGAACCTAAAGGATGCAGGCCTTGATCTGCGCTTTGAAACGACCGCTACGAAGCTGCTTCAAGATGATAAAGGTGTCGTAAACGGCATAGCAGCGACGAAAAAAGACGGCAGTACGCTTACCGTTCATGCCAAAGCGGTTATTCTTGGAACGGGCGGATTTGCGGGCAACTCCGAAATGATGAAGCAATATTACAATACTTCCTACTTGGGCGGCTGGGGTGAAAATGGCTCAGGTGTCAACATGGCATGGGATGCTGGCGCGGCGAAATGGGACATGGCATCTTCCCTGCTGCATGGCAGCGGCATGGTTGCGGCAGCGACAAAAGGCGATGTCAGCTTGGCCAACAGCCCATTCAACCGCATTACCCGTTCGCCGCTCATGTGGATCGACCAATCCGGCAATCGATTCGCGAATGAAGAGCTGGTGTGGGACACAGCGGAGACCGCAAACGCAGCTTATTCTGTAGGCGGCATCTACTACATTTTGATGGATACTAAGACGCTTGAAGCGTATACCAAAGGCAAGACGCTTATGATGGATACGGCTGTTGGCGGACCAAACATGGATCAGGGCGACTTCGTAGCCTTGGCAGAAGAAGGCGTCAAGCAAGGCATAATTACGAAGGGTGAAACGATTGAGGAATTGGCGAAGGCGCTAAACATGGAAACTGAACGTCTAGTGTCCAATGTGAAGGAATACAACCAAGTGGTTCAAACGAAGAGTGATCCCTATGGCAAAAGCGAGAAGAGCTTGGTCTATGAAGTGAAGCAAGGGCCCTTCTATGCCGTGAAAATGCAAATCAGCAACTTGGGTACGCTGGGCGGCGTGCGCGTAAACGAGAAGCTGCAAGCGACGGATGAGAATCTGAAGCCAATTCCCGGCCTGTTCGTTGTCGGCAACGATGCTGCCGGCTTCTACGGCAATATTACAAGCTATCCAACGTTCGAAGGCTTAGCAACAGGCTTCGCCTGGAACTCAGGCCGCATCGCAGGTGAACATGCCGCGGTTCATGTGAAACAATAGCCTGCCCCCTATTAAAATATGAGGCTGTCAATACAATGTACAGCCCCGTCAAGTAGATAACACATCATAAAAATCCTTTAAGCGGCCTTGGTTCCACATCGGACTAAGGCCGCTTCGTTCAGTTTTATTTAGTCTGCAATCATTTGGAATTGCAAACACGCAGATATGTCCCGGATACCCTTTTCAAACTTACAAAAAGAAAGCATACCAACGCTGCACTTTTATGTTATGCTAATATGGTAAATTAAAGAATTAGAGGTAATATTATGCATAACGTTAGCAAATTGTTATTAATTTTCGATCCGTCGTTTGGCAAGCTTGAGACTTCAGTTCAGAAGGAGGTGTTCTCAGCATTTAATGAGCTCGTCTATAGATTGGTATTTTCCTACGTCAAGAATCACCACTCCGCTCAGGACATCGTTCAAGAAGCTTTCCTAAAGGCTTTTACATCGCCTCCCCACCATTTAGACAAAAACAAAATTTGTTCATGGCTCAGAACACTAGCGAAAAATGGTGCGATTAATCATTTAAGAAAACAAAAGCGAATGATTCCATCAATTATTGACAACGACATGTTTCACAATCAGCATTGCTTGCTGTATGAAACCTTAGAGCAATCCATTGAAAGGGAAGCAATGTTCACAGAACTCATCAGCTGCATCGCTCAGTTGCCACAAAGACTAAAACTGATTCTTTATCTATATTGTTTTGAGAATTTATCCTATCGGCATATTTCTGAGAAGCTTAGCATTTCCGAAGGAAGTGTACGGCAAAGCTTGTATCGTGCTCGAAAAACGATCAAAGATGATATGAATGGGAAATAGAATATCCCCCGCTAGTACCTTCGCTATCACTTGGCTTGAAGCATTCACCACTATTCCTTATAACCGTAACGAGTTCCCAATGATCCAAGGCTTCTCCATCCAACAAGGCAACTCATTTAGCGACAGCTTTTTTCTGATAACCGCTTAGTTGACTAAGGAACATGCTTGAATAGTACCCGCCTACGTCCATTAGCTCATCATGGGTTCCTTGTTCGACAACTTCTCCATTGCGCATTACTAAAATGAGATCAGCATCCACACAACTGCTCAAACGATGCGAAATCATAATTGTGATTTTCCCCTCCGAGAGTTTCGCCAATGATTGATACAAGGACAACTCAGCAAACGGGTCCAAGGAAGCTGCTGGTTCATCAAAGACAAGAAGATCAGCTTTGGAGAAGAACGAACGGCTGATTGCGACCCTCTGCCATTGTCCACCCGAAAGATCCACCGCACCGCCAAACGTATTTCCAACTTCAGTCTCATATTGATGTTCCAACTTTTGAATAAACTCATGTGCACCGCTTTTTTCAGCAGCAGCTCTGATTCCCTCGTCATCCGTCAATCGTTCGATATCGCCGATCCCAATATTTTCTTTTATCGAAAAATCATATTTCGAGTAGTCTTGAAACACAGCACCCACATGCTGGAAGACGAGCTTGGCATTCATGTGCTTCAAATCCGTATTCTCGTAAAAAATATGTCCGTCATAGTTGCGGTATAGGCCAAGGAGGCATTTTATCAATGTACTTTTCCCTGCCCCGTTGTCCCCCACAATCGCCACTCGCTGGCCAGGCTTAATCTGGAATGAGACATTTTTCAGCCTCAGCTTCTTGTCAGTGTCGTATGCAAACGATAAATCCTTGACCACTATGCCATGCTGATTCAATGAAGGAAAATGGATTGCAGGCGTATCCGTTTGTGTTGTTTCTTCCTCTACTTTAATGTTGAGAAATGCTAAAAGATCGGATAGAAGCTTTACATTCTCAAATATCCCCGCAACAGACAAGGAAACGGCCGCAGCTACGCCTTGAACTGTCAAATATGCTTGTGAGATCGCTACATAATCACCAATGCTGAACCCGTTTTTGGAACCCAGCCATATAAGCAGCCCCAAATTAACCGTCATAACGACAACATTCGGAATATCATATAAGCTTTGGAGCCAAATTCTTTTTCGCTCAAACGATAACTGGAAGGCCATTTGCTTATTGAACTGTTCTTTCCATTTGCCCAGTAGAAAATGCTGTAATTGAAAAACACGGACTTCCTTAGCGGTCTCTCTTCCTCGCAGTAAATTAAGAAAGTAAGCGATTCGTCTTGAGATCGGTATCAAAACCATCAGCAGGTTGCGCCTCATATTTCCAATATGATGGTTAATGAAAAATGGAGGAATAGACATAAGAACCACAAGGATTGCCGTTACATAACTAAAATTAAGCAGCACACCGATTATCGTAATCATCGTAATCGTATTTTGTACAATTTGCATCGGTCCGTTGAGGAGCTCAATCATGCGTTGGCTTTGTCCCGATGAAGCTCTTTGCAGCGTATCATAGAAGCTCCCCGTGTCGAAGTACCTTAGCGAAATGTTTGCCGCTTTCGCCGCAACTTGTTCATCTACAGTGAAACCAATCTTAAACTGCATCTTACTATTGTTATACTGTTCAAGAAGCTGAACAGATTGCACGATGAGCAGAAGCAAGGACTGCATTCCAAGATATAATAAAGCTTGACTGACATTGTGTTGATGAGCGAAGACATCACTTACGCTGTCTACCAAATGTTTAGTCAACACGAGTTGTATACCAGGAACAAAAGCTTGGAATAAACGAATAACTACTAGAATAGTGGTTTCTCGTGGACAAATCCCCCAACAGAGCTTCATTAATCGATACAGGTTGACAGAGATAAATCGTATCCGATGGATCTTTTGCATGATCAGTCTCCTAATCATTGGAGAGCAGCAGACATGGGGAGAAGCTGGCAAACGCATCGTTTACCAGCTTCCGGCTGATGTTCTCGCAATTGGTTTTTAGATGATCGGATTGTTCAAATACGAATGACTGGTTAACTTGAAATTAGCAAGTACCGGTGAAGCATTCGATGCTAGGCGAACCGATGGAAAAACGATTCCGACCCGCAACGACCAAGGAGCCGCTATCAATTGGACTAGAACATCCACAACACGTGTATTGAGCATAGTCGCAATACTTGTAAGATGAGTTAGTCGTGTCTTGTGTGCAGTTAGAATAATACGTACACGTCCGTTTTGTAGCCATGGATTATAATTCCTCCTTTTTTTATCGCGAGAACTCTTGCTGCGGCTCTATTATCTAAAACAAATAAAAAGTAAAATAATCACATTTTAAAATATTATTTACTTTTGTGATAATTTCAAGGTGAGTGTGTTGTATATTGTGAGGATGAAAGAATGTAGTAACATACGGAGGAAATGACGATGGATCTTTTCTATTTTATTCGTATTTTTCTTGGAACCTTGATGATTGCAACAGCTGTTCTCAAGCTTCTATCGTTCCATTCGTTTACACTAACCATCAGACAGCTGAACACCGTGATCATCAATCCTGCTTTTACGATTGCCTGCGTTATCAGTCTAGAGATGCTATCTGGCATCTTCATGTTTTTTCCTGCATTATATCTTGGAGGATTGCTGTTCATTGTGCTGCTCTCCATTAGCTTTATATGGGTGTCCATTCGTTCCAAAAAGCTGCCCGGAAAAATCACATGCAACTGCTTTGGCAGCTTAATTCCAGAAACGTTAGGGGATCACACCATTCATCGCGCCATTTTCCTTATTGCACTTGCATTGTTCACTGGAATTATGGATTTCGCGTTTGGCGGCAAGGCCGTTAGTCAGGCTGCCGTGTATCCTATTGCGCTCGGTATCCTTCAAAGCATAGCGATAATTGGCCTGTACGGTCATCTAAGAATCTTGCTTGCGAGGCCAGAACCAGAATAAATGGAGGTGATAAGGTGGTCAACTATGTGCAGTTATCAACACTTCTGGAGTGGTGTTTCATTATCTTTTTGTTAATAAACTCCTTATATATGTATCGAAAGCTGCATGAACGAAGCCCCGAGCCCGCTCCCCAGCAAGAACCTCAGCAAAATAATTCGCTGCCATTTCATCATGTTTTCCCTGTCGATCATCTCATCGACACAACCAACAACCCCATTGAATTACATCCTGTCGATGCCCAAGGGACCATCCTTATGTTAAGTGTATATGGCTGCAGCAGCTGCGCCGAGCTGTATCCCAATATGAATGCGATCGCCGATGCCTTTAGCGAATATCAGGTAGCGGCAATAATGGTCGGTACAGAAGAAGAAATCAATCAAATCATCGACAAGCACCATTTACGCATCCCTATTCATCGTATTGAGATGCATCAAATGGGTCATTTCGGGACCTTTACCTTTCCTTTTTGCTATGTGTTGTCTAACGAAGGCCTTATCCTTAATAAAGGCCATGTACAAACAATTGATGAGGTGTCTTCATTGCTTGCAACGGAAGACGGGACACTTAACGTTAAGATCAGCTAGCTTCCCTGCAAAAATTATGTTCTTTGTCTCTTAAGGAGGCCCCAGTGGATAACACAACCAAAAGGTGATTCCTATGTGCTACAGGGATCACCTTATTTCATGACCATTTGTTCAAGAAGAAATCTATAGCACATAAAGAAGGAATGGCAATGCAGGATCAATTCCCTAACACCACCATCCCTTATGTTTGCCGATCTTTATCAGGAAAGCTATCTCATTCATCGGGCAACGCTGCTTACTCAAGTGCCTGACCTTCAATCTTGCATTCTTCATGCTGCTTATTAGAACGGGAACAATAAAGGCAGCACAGCAATCATGACCACGCCAATGATCATTTGCAGAGGCAAGCCAACCTTCAGATAATGACTGAAGCGATATCTTCCCGCAGACATCACAAGAGCATTGGGAGGCGTGGAGAATGGCGAGGCAAAGCACATGCTCGCCCCTACTGCCACTGCAAATAAGAACGGGAATGGATTCGCGTCAAGCTGAATCGCAGCACTCAGTGCGATCGGAGCAAGCAGCACGGTGCTGGCCGTATTGCTGATGAACATCGTCATGATTGAAGTCGTCAAATAAACGCCAATCAGCATCACAAGCGGACCATAGCTTCCGAGCGCGCTGACCAGTCCATCTGACAATAGCCCTGCCGCCCCCGTCTTTTCCACTGCAATCGAGACGGGAATCATCCCGCCAATGAGCACAATGCTCTCCCAGTTAACCGTTTTATACGCTTCTTCCATATTGCGCACACAGCCCAGCACAACCATTAACACGGCTGCCGTCATGACGGCAACCACAGCCGGCACGATTTCGGTTACGAGCAGCAGCACCATCAAGAGCATGACACCCGCTGCAATCGGCGCCTTCTGATCCATCGTCACCTTGCTTGACTCCTCGATCGGCTGACCCACCACGACAACATCAGACTGATCAGCAGCAAGCAAAGCAATATCCTGCCACGTCCCCTGCACAAGCAAAGCATCGCCAAAGCGCATCTTCTCTTCCTTCAAATGATGAAGCAGATACTGTTCCTTGCGCTGAATGCCGAGAATATTGATTCTATACTTCTCACGAAAGCCCGAGTGCTTTACAAAACGGCCAATTAAGGAAGAATTCGGGGTAAGCATGACTTCCGCGATGCCTACATCACGAGTCGCATACTGCTCCCCATCCTGCTGTTCCTCTACTTGCACATCGAATCGACGTTCCACTGCATGTTGGTCCAATAAGATCAGGCCGTACTGATCCGCAAACTGCCTCACCTGTTCAAAGGAGCCATTCACATATACAATGTCTTCCGACTCTATCATCGTATCCGGACCAGCAATTTCTTGATTAATCGTCTTGAAAAATTGATTCTTGGCCGAGATTTTGCGTCGAATCTCGATGATATTAAGACCGAACTGAGCAGGAATATCCAACTCCCGCAGCGTCTTGGACCTGATCGCGGAATCGCTCGCCACCTGAACCCGGTACAAATTCTGAGTAAGCTGATACTTCTGAGCAAGCTCCTCCAGTGAGCGCCCGCTCTGCTTATCCTTCCCGCCCTCTTCTTCCTTAGGAAGGAAGCGGCGCAGAAACAGCATGGCGAGTATTCCCGCGATGATACACACCACGCCTATCGGCGTGAAGGAAAAGAAGGACAGCTTCTCGTATCCGGCACTCACCAATGTCTTCGTAATGACGAGATTCGGTGCAGTTCCGATTAAGGTAAGCATGCCTCCGAGACTGCTGGCAAAGGCCAGCGGCATGAGGAGCTGCCCAGGATTTATTCGCGCGCTCATGGCCAAGCTGACCACAATTGGCATCATCACCGCTACTGTTCCCGTATTGCTGACAAATGCCCCGATCAATGAAGTCACGAGCATGACCATGATAAGCAGCCGTGTATCACTTGCTCCGCCAAGCTGCAGCAGCTTGCTGCTTACAAGCTTCGCTAAGCCCGTATGGAAGATCCCGCCTCCAACCACGAACAAGCCTATCATCATGATAACGACAGAGTTAGAGAATCCGGACAATGCTTCTTCGGCAGTCAGAACGCCTCCCAGCATTAATGCCAGCAGCGCGCCAATCGCAACAAGATCAGAACGCACTTTTCCTGAGACAAACAATATCGATGCTGCACCAAGCGTTGCTAAGGTCAAAATCATCGGTCCATTCACGCTCTGCTCCCCTACTTTCCGCTGAATCTATTGATGACAGCATAAGTGCCTCTAGTTCATCCCATGACTGATATCCCCTATATTTTACCTGCTGCCGATACCCCCTCACAAGATTTATCTTGAGATTACCTAACGAATACCGACAAGCGGCATAATGAAAAACCTCAGCTTGGTTAAACCAACTGAGGAAAATAAACCAACTATTTTTTACGTTAACAATAACGGTTACTACTTCATGCTTTAATAACTTCAACCTTTTTATCCCCTGCTGACTTCTCTGCCTGTAACGTTGTTTTGCCTTGGTCAACGATGATTCCACCTGTAACTAACATAGAGACAACTAAAGCTGCGGCGAGGGCTGTGAACATTTTCTTTCTATTGCGATTAACCATGACCATACCTCCATTATCCGTTATGTGATAAGCGGCTCAAGACTCATGCTACATATCCTACTAGCAGGCTTCTGAATCCCGTAAGTAGGATTTAAAAACACAAGAACTTCAATTCTGGTTCTACAAACAATGTACTTTTTTTGGGAAATACTCCTAATAATTGCATTATAACACACTTACATTAATTGCAAATTTCTTTTTACTTAAAAGTCCATTACTTAATAAGTGTCAACACACCTCTGTCCATTTCGCAAACGGTGTCACAGAGCGCATCTATGTCCTCTGTATAATGAGATGACATAATAATGGTAATTCCTTCTCTATTTAATTCTTTGAGTACCTCGCGGATTTCCACAACGCCCTGCTTATCCAAACCATTCATCGGCTCATCGAGAATCAGCAGCTTTGGCTTTTCCATGATTGCTTGAGCAATTCCAAGCCTATGACGCATGCCTAACGAATATTTGCGCACATGCTTTTTGCTGCTCGGATCAAGTCCGACGCGTATTAAAGTATTACGGATGACCTCATCCGATATTTCGCGTCGAATGGATGCCAGCAGTTTTAAATTTTTGTATCCGCTGAGTGAACCGATAAAGCCAGGTTCTTCGATAATAATGCCAATATCCTGGGATACTGCCGGTTTCACAGGTTGGCCATTTATTAAAATGCTGCCAGCATCGAGTATCATGAAACCACAAATACATTTGAAAAGCACAGTCTTCCCGGAACCATTCCGACCGATAACGCCATGAATCCTGCCTGTCTCAAATTTTACTGAGACATCATTCAGCGCAGTCGTTTCCCTAAAGCTTTTTACAGCATTTGAAACCTCCACATAAGTCGCCACATCCTTATCTCCTTTCCTGAACATGTATATCTTTTTTGCAAAATATAAACACAGAAATGATGCTCATCAGTAATATCAAGCCCACCAGACAACCTACTGCATATATCGGTGAAGGCATCTGCCCAGTGCCGCCCCAATCAAGATTAAACATACTGCCCCAACTAACAGGCGACACATAATAAATAATGTTACCGAAAGAGATTCTTCCTACAAAAATAGAAAAGTAAGCCAAGAAGGTGAGGAAACCAGCTGCGATCAAGCCACTTGCTCCTCCAATAACGATATTGAAGCAAAAAATTAAAACACCTATGAAAACAGATACGAGCCAGAACAATCCGAAGCTTATAAGGGTAGCCGGAATGGCCTCGAACATACTCATCACTGAACCACCAATAATCGCCAAAGCTGTAATTCCGTATTTCGAGGGGCTACTCGGATCGAAGGCAATTGTTTTCAACACGGTTCCCCAATCTGCGGAAAATTGTATGTTTGGGATCAGCGACAGCATAGACATAAGCACAAAAAAAACACTATATACAAATCCTGCTAAAACGATATAAAGAAGTTGCCCTATCGCCCAGTTGCGCCGACTAGTGCGGATGACCAGAAATGGCGTATGACTGTCCGTGAACGGAGCGTCACAAAATAATAGCATGGTAAGACTCCCATAAATAGGGATCAAAATTGGAGCTGTTAGCAGAAATGGAAATACCCACGGTGTCGCAGCAACGCCTACTGCGTCAGCATAATCCGAAATCCAGGAAAAGACCCAAATCGAGAATGCTACGATGATTGCCGCAAGTGTATACATACGGGGAGATACAGGCCACTTGCGAAAGTTGATTTGGGCGCAAAGCCATATCGTTTTCAAATTAGTCATGCTGTACCCTCCTTCGAATCTGTCTAACGATGCCGTATCCCATTAGTGTACACAATATTACAACTGTTCCCAATTTGAGAAACATAGTTGCCTGAGGCGAACCTGCATGATAAGTACCTTCGAACAGTGTGCTTAAATGGAGAAAAGGCGGCAGATCCCAAAATCGGGTTAAGCGATAGAGTGTGAAATAAAGTACAATTGGTGCGGATATAGCCGTAAAACGATTGGGGATATATGTTGAAATCCACAATGCCGCTGTGGCAAACAGAGCAGATGATAATGACAAATGTGCAGCGGAAACCAAAAGATAGCGTACCGGCATGCCCGCTTCTAATAAGGGTGTATATGCATCAAATGTTGTGATTTCTGTAAAAAGAGGAAGTTTAATCAACAAAAAAAGTGCATATAGAAGAATACCTGCAAATGTCGCCAAAAATCCGGAAAATGCGCTGACTATGACCTTGTTAGCCGCATAATTTCTTACGCCTGAGCGTATGAGCCAATAACTTGTGGCACGCGTCTCCCACTCAGATGCAAACGTCGTAGCATAGGGGATTAACGGAAGAAGGCCTACAATTAATATGAAATTTCCACTTCCACTGATCATCACCACAGAAAGTACATCGGATTGAGAACTAATGATTCTGAATGAAGACAGAAACAACACCAGCATTACTCCGCAGACACTTACAATAAATCGTACAGACAGGATCGCCCGGATACACCCGATCAAAAACAATGAAACAAACCGTTTCATTCGGAAATCACCTCACACCAGAAAGCTTTGTGCCGGTGCTTGCATCAACCACATATTGACTGTACTCATTGTACGGAGTCTTCACTCCACTATCATTATCTATCAGCACGTTGGGCTTCTCTATGCCAAATATCCACGCAGGTATCAGCTTATACTTCTTCTCTTCTGGAACGGATACATAGACTAACTCCGCGGATATAACGGTTGTCCCCTCTTCCAATATAAGATCAGCATATTCCGAGATCAACACTTGCAAGGCTTCTGCAGCACCGACAAGCGATGCGTCTTCACCAGCTATCCCATTCGGAATATCAAACAGATTAATGGCGCTAATATTTGTCACACCATCTTTCGTATACGCTGCATTCACATGCGTTTCCCTCATTATGCCCCCGGAAGCGTCTGCAGAAGTTCCTTTTCCCCAGTGCCACGATACGTTAACTACAGGGATGCTATTAATTAACTGGCGGAAGTGAAACAAATACCTTTCATCGTCTCTTGACCATGTGTACTCTTGGATTTCATCCGAATCGCGATTCTCTTCGAGATAAAATGCATAGTGTTCCCGTATGGTATCCAAATCTAGAGAATAGGTTTCCGCAAGCCCAAGTTCAGGAATGCCAATTGCATAAAGTTGTTTCTGAACAGCTTTCAACGCATCTGTATAGTTCATAAAAGACAAATCTTTGGATGAGGCATAATCACTTCTTCTTAGGCTTCTTTGCAATTGCTCAGTCATGTCCGGCGGCCCAGCATAGTTGGCTATAACTGCTGGTCTCCTGATTATCCCATTGACATATGCACTGTAGTGCATCCCTCCTCCATTCCCACCATCTCCGGAACCAAAACTTTTACCCCCATCAAAAACAGTAAGGTACTCCTTAAAAGACTCATCTCCCGTCTGGAACGCCGGTCCCTCTGCATACGACAGCCTCTCGACAACCTCTCTGCGCAACAGCTTTTCGGCTACAATATCCGGGTTCAATTCCAGCAAATCCGCCGTATAAATTCTCGCCGAATCGACGAATGAAACCTTAGTTGGATCAAATGATATGGAGAGGTTCTTAGGCAGCTCAACAGTCTGCAAAAAAGCTTCTAAATCTATCTTTTCAGAAGGTTTTCTATCTGCTTGCGTTCCCTCGCATGCAGTAACAAATATCATTGATACTATGCTGAATAGAAGGATAATACTTCTTCGCATCTATATGTCCCCTTTCTATTTTGAGAAAAGCACAAGATGCAGGTGGCGAGTACACCTGCATCTGCCCTTTGTTGATTAGCTGGTAATACTTATGGAGACCAAGACCCAGTTACAGTGTAATCCACAAAGTCCCAATTTGAAGGGTATCCAGCTAATTTGTACTGATTATTAACCCCGCCATAACCAGAATTGTAAGTAAAACTACGCTTTCCAGATGTAGATACATCCGTAATCCAATTGGTAACGTTGGTCGTATTGGATGTAGTCGTGCAAAGATAATATGTCGTAGGTACTGCTGAAGCGCTTGGGTTGACGTAGGCAGCATTAAGAGTTTGCACTGTCTGTGCGGAAGAAGTTTTCAAACTTCCAATAAATGAACCTTCGAATTTAAAAGTATACGAAGCTGCAAATGCTGCAGTGGCCGACATTGCAAAAACAAGGGACATGACAGCAACGAAACTAACGATTCGTTTTTTCATAGTATAGACATCCTCCCTTTATTTTTTTGCCATATTTTAAATTAACCGGCTTAACACTCGCAATAAAGCGGGCTAAATATGACTCAACTCATTTTTAAAAATATGACCTCTACTACTATGAAACGAAATCTACTATTGTTTATGTCTTGCACACGCTTGTAAATATACACCCCTGTAAAAAAATGTTCTGTCGCAATACTCCATTGGAATTTGTCTACACTGGCAGGGAAGTTCCCATTATTCCAAGATAAACAATATTTCTTGCCTACTTGTCCAACTACGCTATGTAACACAAAACATATATCCCTGGTCAGTAGTCGTTTTGTGATGTGCCCCCGTGCAATAGTCCCCTTGAAATGAAGGCAGAGAATTTGCTGTATAAGATGCTGTTGATGCAAGTACTGGTACTGGTGCTGTTACTACCTTTACGTTCAGTAACGTGACTCCATCTACGAGTTTTTATAGGCCCATCCATCATGCATAACAATACATTTATTACTATATTTGTTAAATATACTTAACCTAACACTACCAGATTATTGACACCTTATGAATAGGACTTTAATACCATTTAAAACAATATATGGATGTTTCTTGTGTTTTAGGTTTTAGGTTTTAGGTTTCAGTCTTGACGCCTTTCTGAGCATTAGCTTAAACATATATTTCGAGTGCCCCAATGCACAAAGTAATATGCTGGTGAAGTTTACAACTATCGGAAATGTAGTCTTAATAACAAGGACACTTCAGGTAAGCTTATGGTTGCACAATTACATAGAAATTGTGACTGTTTTTCCGGGGAATCTATAGAACATACGGTATCAGTGAAAACGAACCAAATGTGAGTATTAAATCCGTTCAAGCCCCTAACCTCATCGCTAGCGATGAGGCCAGGGGCTCTCCTTCAGCGATTTATAATGAACTCAGAAGAAAAATTAATGATTACCAAAACTCACCAAACACCTCTCACCACTCTTAATAGCCTCCCGGCATTCGCCAAGGCTTGTGAGACAAGGGATTCCTTGAACCACATTCGTTGCCATCCTCCTATTCCCATAGGGGGATTTTTTATTTCAACCACAATCTGAATCGTAAAAAAAGTTTTCAGATTATGACCAAATATTATAAAAAAACCTTGACTTATCAAAAAACGCTCCAAAATCGCGTGAGAAGGATGTTCCTTTTCACCCCAACCTTCCCATGATAGGAGTGTTGCTCATGAAGCCCGTTTTTGTCCCTCATTCTGACTACCAGTAGTTTATCTTGGATCGCTTGAATGCTTACTGCTCGAATGGCCTCGCCGTTCTCGTAAGTAAGGATTGGCCCCTCATCTGGAAGTGCTACATCTCAGACCTTTCCCACACGTCTCTATTCCTCAGCGACTACTACTCCAACAAGGGGCCTCAGCCGCGGGATCCAGCTTCCATGCTTCGTTCCAATCTGCCCTTTCTGCTCGTCAGACCTGAAATCGGCCTTACAGCTTGGGTTGACGAGATGCACCGTGTTCCGTTTTACGCCATTCTTAGCGGTTTTGAGCCCGGCGATGTTCCTGGCGTCTGCACGTTCTCCGATTTCCTCTTGCGCTTTTGGGTTTCACAAGCGGTTCATCTTAATCCCAAGAACAAGCCCCACAAACAAAAACCCAAGCGCGGCAAGAAAGGGGAGAAAGCCTCCACGACTTCGCCTGGCAAGGTCAAGCGGCTGGTCGACTACTTGTCTCGTCGTCCAAACGTCGTACAGCCCCAGCCCTTCGACCGGCTTCATTCGTTCTTCCAATCCCAAATCGTCGCGGTCTCAAACTCGGATTGCTGGGGGATATGAGCGCTCTGACGGTTGCCGGCGACGGTACGCCAGTCGGAAAGACGAACTCATGGAACAGCAGGGCTTTGCTCTCCATCGCCTCCTAGCCAAAAAGTCCATTTCAAAAATGAGGCCCTGTTTGGTTTGTTTGCCGTCCCCATTTTCGAAAGAGGGTTTCAAATCCAGTTTTCCCAGCTGTCGGTAGCGCACTTTGTGCTCCATTTGGTTCAAACTGCCGCTCTAACTCCAAGAGGCTATATAATCAAATGCTGATTTCATACAAAACCATTTCTCAAAACTTATTTATTTCTATTTTCAGCCACATTACCTTGTGAACCGACATAATCCCGTAGATTACGCCAGAGATTCAATATTAAAATGAGACCTAATCCTCAAGAGAAGTATTCCATAATATGTTAATATTCAATTATTCCGAATTTAAGGAGGAGTTGTATTATGAAAATCAAATCTTTGACAGTGGGTGCTCTCTTAGGGGTATCTATGTTATTTGGAAGTGTGAGTGCTAGTGCTGGACCTGTTGATACAAATTCTGTATCTCCATTTGCTGATCAAAATTTGGTCTTGCGCGTCGGTGAAATTCATAATTTCAGCGGTACAATCTCCATGGTTGATAATATACAGGGTGTGATAGTTGTAACATATCCATCGACTATCAGAGGAATCAAGCCGGGACAAGCCAAACTTAGAGTATATAGTAATGGAGTATATACATATTATGATATCTTCGTTAAAAGCGGCATATAAGTAAACTTATGGTCCCATTATTGATGCATAGTATCACTAGGGCACTACGCAATTAGATCATCTTCTTATGCGTAGTGTTTCTCTGTGTTCTTAGCAACCTTCTCATTTTCGATCCACTCTCCTTTCTCAGTAAATTTCGACTTATCCATATAACTCCCTTCATATATAGTAGCCTCTCGGCATTCGCCAAGGCAGATGGGACAAGGATTTCCTTTCCCCACTAAACTTGCCATCCTCCTACCTTTGGTCAAGACTCAATTTAGTGGACAATTAAGAAACACCCCTGCCAACACCAAGCTGATTTCGGTATTGTACCGGAGTTAGCTTGCTTAATTTTCTTTGTGGACGGTAGTTGTTATAAAAATAGATATAGTCCTCAATTCTCATTTGTGCTTCTTCGACGGTTGAAATATGATAAGGATAGAGTCCTTCCACCTTCAAGTGTGAGAAGAAACTCTCCAATGAGGCATTGTCATAACAATTGCCTCGTCGTGACATGCTGATTTGGGCTCCAACCTTTGGCAGCATGTCATGGTATTTGTAGGACGTGTACGGGGTTCCCTGATCGCTGTGAACGATCAGTCCGGTTACGTCCTTTTCCTTTTCAAATGCTTTTGAGAACGTCTCTAATACAAGTTCAGTGTTGTTGCGATTACTCATATGATAAGCAACAATTCGTTCTGATATAAATCTTTAATGGCAGATAAGTATAATCATGTATCTCCGACTCGATATTGAGTGATGTCTGTCACCCATTTTTGGTTGGGTGCGCCTGCATGAAACCGGCGATTCAAGATGTTTCTTACGGCCCGATCACCGTTGTTCCATTTACGGTTGCAGCGATACTTCCTGCGAGCTCTAGAGCGGAGTCCCATCTTTTGCATTAATCGCAGAACCTTCTTGTGGTTCATCCAAGCGCCTTTGTCTTGATATAGAAAAAGTTGAACTTGTTGATAGCCGTAGACGCCGTTGTAACGCTCAAAGGTATTTCGTACGAGCTGCATTTCTGTTTGATCCTTCTCTTTGTTCATCCGCTTTACATAGTCGTAGTATCCGCTTCGAGAGACCCCAATCTCGTTACAGAGCTCTGTAACGCTAAATCTTTCACGGAGCTCGTGGACGAGCCTATGCTTCTCTGGTACACCTCCGCCTTCGTAATGGCCAACCACTTTTTTAAGACAGCATTCTCCATCTCTAAACGTTTGATATAGCGATTTTCATCAATGTACCGCTCTCTTTTCCCTCGATGATCCATAAGTCCAAAATCGCCCATCTGATTGTACCTACGCATCCAAACCTTTAGCCGTCCAATGTCTGCTATCCCTAATTCTTCAGCCACTTTCTTTTTGGTCATCCCTTCAAGCCGCATTTCAATTGCTCTCTTCTTCGTCTCGAAGCTGTAAGAAACGAAAGTTTGTCCCTTCTTCGCCATAACGCAAAGCACCCCCTATAGGTTTTCATCGGTTGTAAACACCAGGGGTGTTTATCCAATGTCCACTATAAGGAGTGCACTTCAGTCTGTCCTTTTATGAAACTGGTTTTCATTTTCCATAATTTCCAGCCCCCTATTCTCTATTTTCGCAGTAATCCTTCCCTTCAACCCGGTCTAATTCCGAGAGACTATCTTAGAGTTGCTCACTAATTCTCGCTAAGTTTTGACCAAATATCGCTGCTGGAGTTCATTGTCTGTCCATATTGTCAATCAGACGAAGCCAACTCAACGAGGACTTTTAGCAGTAGATTCAGACGTCGTGCACGTCCGTTTGTTGCATATGCTTCGAAGCATCACTTCCACTCCCTGAGCGCGAGCGAACCTATAGAGGTTCATTTCCTCAAAGCAATTCATACGAAAAACGCCATCACGAATTGTGAGGGCGTTCTCTTCGTATGGAGCCAAGGGAATACAGTTCGCTCTAACTCACTGTGTCATCATGGGATGTCCGAATCCTGATTATAGGCATAATAAACAGAAAACCACATCCAATAGATGTGGTTGAGTTATTTATTATGGTGGAGCCAAGGGGGATCGAACCCCTGACCTCATCGCTGCCAGCGATGCGCTCTCCCAGCTGAGCTATGGCCCCATATGATGTTTACAAGAACACAATCCTAACATATTCATTAAAATTGCGTCACTTCATCATTATACTACGCGCAAAACGCTCCTGCAAGAGAGAAAATAAAATTTATTAAGATCATTAATGTTTGTTACACATTGACGATTAGTCGTCATATGAGTCTCTTGGCGATCCACGCTTCTAGCTAGTCCCGTTACATAGAACTAAAGAAATGGCGAGAAGGTAAAGTACGTGGAAATGTATCCGAAATCGTGGTTTACAGTACTTGTTGCCCCCATAATTCGCATGATAGACTCTTCGCACAGCATGAAAAGATTAGCGTTAAACACCCATGTTATCCATAAATACAGGCTATGGCGTTGCCCATCATACATGAGAGGAGCAATATGAATCATGACCAAGAAAAGGATGAACCTTTATGCATCCATCCTAGTCCTTGCAGCTGCTGTCATCTATGTTTTTCTTCCATCGCTTACTACGAACCCCAACACAGAATCCCCTTCTTCCACAGCGGATAAAGTTCAAGCAGATACTTGGAATACAGGCACCGTAGAAGAACAAGCCAAGAAGCTCACCGCACTTATGACTGACAAAGAGAAGATCGGACAGCTGGTGATGTACACCCCAACGGAACGTGCAGATGCTTTCTCAAACACAATGATTGCCGAATATCAGGTCGGGAGTGCGCTGTTGAACCGACAGATGCAATCCGCTCAACAAATGGCGGCATTTACGAATCAGCTTCAGCAGTGGGCATCGGAAACACGATTAGGCATTCCCCTATTTATCTCTGGTGATTTGGAGTATGGTGCTGCTCAGCGCGTGCCGACAGAAGCCACCACCCTTCCTCGCCAGATGGCGATCGGAGCTACAGGCAACGTGGACTATGCGAAGCAGGCTGCGCGAGTTACGGCAGCAGAAGCCAAGGCTATGGGCTTTCAATGGAGCTTCTCACCTGTTGCTGATGTGAATTCCAATCTGGAGAACCCCGTGATTGGCGTCCGCTCCTTTGGCCAGAACACGAAGCTCGTAAGCGACATGGCTGTCGCCCAAGTACAGGGTTATCAGGAAGAAGGCGTGCTGTCGAGCGCCAAGCATTTTCCCGGGCACGGAGATACCGGCTTTGACACACATTCGACCTTGGCAAATGTAACGTATAGCGAAGAGGTGCTGCGCAAGGTCCACCTTCCTCCTTTCCAAGCCGCCATCGATCAAGGCATCGAATCCATCATGACCTCTCACATCATCATCGAAGCAATTGATCCCGAGCTCCCCGCTACCTTATCTAAAAAAGTGCTGACTGGCCTATTAAGAGAACAAATGGGCTTTAAAGGCATCATTGTAACCGACGCGATGGTCATGGAAGCAATCTCCGCCAATTGGGGGGCCGGAGAAGCAGCCGTCATGGCCATTAATGCTGGTGCCGATATTGTAATGGCTAATGGTTCCGTTGAAGATCAGTACGACACGCTCCATACCCTCTACAAGGCTCTGCAGAAAGGCAAGATTGACAAGGGTCGTGTAGATGATGCTGTGGAACGGATTCTCTACTATAAGCTGAAAATGAACCTATTCGAGCAGCGATCTGTTGATGTGGAGCATGCAGGTCTTGTGGTTGGCAGCCCAGAACACGGGGAACTGTCGAATAGAATCGCGATGGACTCCGTTACCCTTGTCAAAAATGAAGAAGTACTGCCGCTTGATCCCACAAGTAAAGAGCATACCCTTGTGGTGAGCGTCGCCTATGCTGACAGGATTGCAGACAGCGTCAAAAGGCTGGTGAGCGGCGAGGTTACAGCCTATCAGGCTGCCCCTGCCCGCGGAGAGAAGCTGGATGCTGCCCCAGGGGCTGTCGCTGAAGCGGTTGCGCTGGCTAAGAAGGCGGACCGCATCCTGGTCTTTACGCAATCGGATCGCCAATTGCCGCAAGGACAGATTGACCTTGTCAATCAATTGCTCGCTACCGGCAAGCCTGTCGTGACGGTATCCCTTGGCAATCCGGGAGATATCCTAAGCTATCCTAACGCCAAGGCGCATCTGAGCACCTATGCGCTGGACAACTGGTACTGGCTCACGCCTATTCCCGTGTCATGGGAGGCCGCTGTACAGGTCATATTTGGCGCAGCTCCTAAAGGCAAATTGCCAGTAGCCTTAAACGGAACATATCAGGAAGGATATGGGTTGCGTTATCCCTAATCCCGAAATAAATCTTCATGTATACGTCAATTCAGCATGCCGCTTCAATAAGCACCATTATTGAAGCGGTTTTTCTTTTCGACTCGTATAATAGCTGTCCACCTTGTAACTGTATAGCTCTCCTCAAGAACATATTCTAGTCTCGTGAACACGGTAAATTTTTAAGTTCGAATATGTAAATATCTTCAAACCCCATTTACATACATTCTGTATGTATGTTAAACTCCTCGCAAATCGATCCACAGGGAGGAATTACCACTATGAAGCTTAACTCCTTTTATCCCGTTATTCAGACTGAACAGGTTGCAAGCACGTCTGCGTTCTACGTGGAACACTTTGGCTTTGAGATCGTATTCCAATCGGATTGGTACGTAAGCTTGAAGGCATCTCATGACAGCACTCCCTTTGAGCTGGCTATATTGAACCCCCATCATGAGACGATCCCCGCCTCCTTTCAAACCAGCGTCAAAGGCATCATCCTTAACTTTGAGGTTGATGATGTGAACGCCGAGTATGAACGTCTGATTGAACGGGCCAAGCTTCCACTCCATCTTGAGCTTCGCGATGAAGAGTTTGGACAAAGGCACTTTATAACAAGTGACCCGAGCGGCGTGCTCATCGACGTCATTTCAATCATCCCGCCGTCAGAAGCCTTTAGCCATCAATATCAAGAGGAAGTATGGAATGCTTCTGATTCAAAAGTAAAATAGCAGCGGACAGTCACTTATCCCTTCATTACAGGAACAACTAGAATAGGAGCCATGAATCGATGAGAAGAGACAAAGAAGCTGTAAATCAAACGATTCAACAGCTGTTGCGAATAGCACAGCATCATTTTACGGAGTACGGATTCACTGGAACCGCATTGGAAGCCATCGCCCATGAAGCGAATCTGACTCGGGGCGCCTTATACCACCATTTCCGCAGCAAGAAAGAACTGTTCCAAGTGGTGTTCGAAGCTATCCATCAGGAGGTTGCAGAGCGAATATTAACAGAGTCCGCGCATGGCCGCGATGAGTGGGAGCAGTTGAAGCTTGGATGCCTCGCCTTCTTAACCGCTGCCGTGGAGCCGCAGAACAAACGCATGATGCTGATCGATGGGCCATCAGTGCTGGGCTGGGAAGCCTGGCGCTTAACCGATGAGTCCAACTCCATGCGATTGCTTCGTGAGCAGCTGATCCTCATGGAGCAGACCGGCCTCCTGAAGCCGCAGCTTCCTATTGACGCGATGGTACATATGATCTCCGGTGGACTTAATGAATTGGCCTTGTGGCTTGCTCTGCAGCATAACCTTGAGGACTCGCTAAAGCAATGCGAGCGGGTGATTGCAACCTGCCTTGAAGCCATCAAAAAGTAACTTCAATCTTTAATTTATAGACTTTTGACCCATACCTTATTGAACACTTTCTACCTTGAAATAATGAAATAATTTCCATATAATCTTGGAAACTTCATTTATATAAAGGAGCTGCAGTTTTTGATGAACAAATTCAGCCATATCGACCTTCGGGTCAATCATTTAGAGCGCGCACTGCCCTTTTACGAGCAGCTGCTTCCAGCGCTTGGCTTCACTCGCACCTTTCATAGCGCTAACTGGAGAGTATTTGCTGCAGATGGAGAGCTGCCTAGCGCTGCCTACTTCGCGATCACCGAAGACCCTAAGCATCAGCCTAATCAAAATCTGATCGGGTTTTGGGCGAGTGATCGTGAGGAGGTTGACCGGATTGCAGCGCTTGTACAAGCCGCAGGCGGGTCCATTACGAGCGGCCCAGAGCAGCTTCCGATCAGCCCTACCTATTATGCCGTATATTTTGAGGACCCCTGCGGCAACAAATACGAGCTTGTCCACCGGCTGAACTGATCATACTCTCTTGAAATAGTCCTAAATGCAGCAAAAAGGTATCGAAGAAGCTGCGCTTCCTCGATACCTTTTTTCGTTAATATCTGCAAAATTGAGACCGTCAAATCAACAAGTCAGCCTCATATTCTAAGATGACATCGGCATGGAGTAGAGCAGGCTGCTTTGGCGATTAGCTTCACTCCCCTTAAGCCATCCTCACCCGTTAATAAGCAGCTCCTTAAGCGCTTTGATCTGCTTGCGCTCCCCTGCGATCACAAGCGTCATATCTGCAAGCAGCTTCTCGCTTGGGGCAGGATTAATCTTCTGGCTGTTCTTTTCAACAATCGCCAGAATCGTCGCGCCGGTACGCTGACGGACCTGAAGCTCTGCAATCGATTGGTTCGTGCATTTATAATGAGACTCTACCTTGCACCATTCAATTACGAGCTCTTCGAGAGACACCTCCACCGTTTCAAGCGCCTTCGGCTTGTACGTCATACCTCCAACGATGGCAGCAAGCTGCCTCGCTTCATCATCATCAAGGCTCACACCCGAAATAATCTCATCGGGATCTTCTTGATCAAAATGATACAGCTCTCTGCGTCCATCATTGTGAATAATAATGGCTAATTTCTCACCTGTATTGGTCTCGATCTGAAACTTGCGCCCCACGCCCGGCAGATCGGATTCTCTAATCATCGTCATGGTTAACATCCTCCATCCAAAAAAATCATCTATTCTTCGCTAGTCCCTTCATATCGCTCCATTTAAAGATCCGATTCAGCCCCTTATAAATATGCTTGGACTCCTTCGCAAGAAGAGGACCCGCAATCGCAAGTATGAGGACATACAAAGCTGAAAATGGCTTTAATACGGGACTTAATCCGGCAGCTAAGCCTAGATTGGCCACAATAATGGTGAATTCTCCACGGGCCATGACCGTAAGCCCGATGTTCAGTGATGCTTTGTGGGACATGCCCGCCTTTCTCCCTGCAATCATGCCAGAGACGACATTGCCAGCGATCGTCAGCAGCACAGCTGCGAGCGCCATCCATGCAGCATCCCCCAGCGTCAGCGGATCAATGCTTAAGCCAAAGCTGAAGAAGAAGATCGCCCCGAAGAAATCGCGAAACGGAACAACAAGCTGCTCAATTCTCTTGCTATGCTTCGTTTCAGATAATGCAAGGCCAAACAATAGTGCTCCGATCGCTTCTGCGACGTGCAGATTCTCAGAGAAGCCTGAAACAAAGAATAAAAGAGAAAAGACCACAATAATAAATATCTCGTTAGAGGTAATATTCAATAGCTTATTCAGAATAGGCGCGCCCTTTCTTGCAACGACAAGAAAGACGAGCATATACCCCAGTGAAATGCCGACCGACAGCAGAATGCTGCCTACCGAGGTTGCATCTCCAAACAAAAGGCCTGACATCACCGATAAGAACACAGCCAGGAATAGATCATCAAACAAGATCATGCCGAGGATAAGCTCTGTCTCGGAATTACCCGTTCGCTTGAGATCAACGAGCACCTTCGCTACGATTGCTGTCGAGGATACGGACAGCATGCCCGCAATAATCAGCGTCTCGAACAGGGGAAGGCCTGACACGAATCCAAATAGGAGCCCCAGCGAAAAATTGAGCAGCACATATACGGTACCGCCGAACACAATGTTCTTTCCTGATTTGATCAGCTTCGATACGGAAAATTCCAAACCGATATAGAACAAGAGGAACAGCACGCCAATTTGTCCTAGAAACGAAATAATCTCTTGGCTTTCGATAAATCTCAAGTCAATGATGCCAATCGTCGGCGCATGCGGACCTACAGCCATTCCAAGAATAATTAAAAACGGAATAATCGAAAACTTCAGCCTGCCTGCAATCACGGATGCAAGCGCCACCAACATCAGCGCCGTTCCAATCTCAAAGATGATATGTTCCATACAACGCGTACCCCTCCCTATGTCATAAACAGAGGCATCAAAGGACGTAGATATGAACGTCGCACAACGTCTTTCTTATGCTGCTGTAGAATTCGCTGCTCTTCATTCCTGTTCACTTTAGTAACCCTTCGTCGTCATAGATATCATCCTTCTCAACTGCCTCTGCAGCATTGCTCCTCCTTTAATCGACCTGGCCAATATAGTTGCAAGCGACCCAGTCAATCCTCATATTCACTTCTCTTGAACACCAAAAGCTGGTTTAACCAACGTCAAAATATAAAGCGTTCTCATAAACTGCTGCTCCTGCTTCCTGCAATGAAACGGGCTTTTTCCTAACAGGTGCATCAAGAATAGCTGCTGATGTACTTGCAGGGTCCTACGGTTCATCATAGATAACAGCCTCATTTCCTTTGTATATACCGATCCCTTCGTTTGCGCCTAACACACTTTTCATAGCAATCATCCTTTCAGATAATGAAATAGCCCCAATTCAGGGGCTTATTCCCATCATAGCATACCCCTAATGAAAGTCCAGCTACATTAAATGGCTTTCCTATTTGCATAACGAAGACCGCTCTTATTGGCCCGTCATCATGCTGAATGCTAAGCGTTAGCTCTTGTTAGACAATCTCATTTTGCTATAAAAATTCACCACTCCCTCTCGTCACAAATCCTCCCCTTCGCTCGTTCTATGTTCAAATCGAATCGTAAAGGAGTCGAACCAGAATGAGACAGCTAACCTGTGTTGTGCTTGGAGGCGGATTTGCCGGCATACACGCCATGAAGTCCATTCACCAGGCTTTTCAAAGCAACAAGGAACGGATTCAGCTTCAACTGATTCTTATCGACAAGCTTGAAGCCCATCTGCGCAAGGTGCTGCTGTTCCAGCCTGCAGCTAGCGGCGAACCCATATCTGTGCCATGGCAGCAGCTTCTGCCTGCGGATGCAGCGTTTATTCAAGGAACCGCCACAGGCATCGATCATCAGCTCAACCTGCTTCATTATGAGGATATAGAAGGCAAGCAGCAGCTTCAGGCCTTTGATATGCTAGTGGTCGCGATTGGCAGTGTGGCTGAGAAGCCTGCCGCAGAGCTAGGCGGAATCGCACTTGCGGATCTAGAATCAGCAAGCCGCATTCGCTCGCAGTGGATGCATAACTTACAGCAGGCTGCTTTCACAGCCCATTCCATCGAGAAAGCGCGCCTCATGAGCGTCGCGATAGCGGGGGCAGGAATTACGGGTGTGGAAACGGCGGCGGAGCTCGCCTACGCCATGAAGCAGGAAGCACAGCAGCTTGGACTCAACCCCGAAGAGATTCACGTTCATCTGCTTAACGCCAAGGCGAGATTATTCCAAGAGGGGCCGGCTAAAGTGGCGGACAAAGTGGAACGTACGCTTGCAGCCTGCGGGGTCACTGTCCATCATCAATTGAAGGCGCTGCAAGCCGCAGATGATCATGTTCATGTATCTGATGGACAGCGCTTGCCAGTGGGACTTACCATATGGACACTTGGACTTCGGCCCAATTCCATGCTTATGAATCTGTCCTTGCCACTAACAGCAGATGGACAGGTGCAAGTAGACTCCAGCTATCGCGTAATTGGCACTAACGGGGTGTACAGCATTGGAGATTGCGCTCACATTGTTGATCCCGTCACAGGAATGAAGGATGCCATGACATGCAAGGAAGCGATTCCGCAAGCACAGCGCCTTGGCTCGATTCTTTACGCTGATGCAACAGGACGAAGCGCTTCACAGCATAAGAGCGTCCTCCCCTCATTTACGATCGGCCTAGGTCCAGAACGCGGGGTCATGTGGACACGCAAATGGGGGCTTGATATGATCGTTACAGGTAAGCTTGCTTATCGAATCAAGGTCTTTCTCTGGAATTATGCAAGCTTGCTTCGCGGTTGAACCTTATCAAGCATTGTCAACCAGGAGGTATACGATGATCGAGTGGTATAAAGAGTATAAAGGACTATTATTTCGGCTTGCCTATCAACTGACAGGATCGATAGCCGATGCGGAAGATGCCGTCCAAGAGGTATTTGTTAAATTGCATCGTGTTGATGCTGATCGAATTACAGAACCTAAAGCTTATTTATGCAAGATGGTAACGAATCACTGTATGGATCAGCTGAAATCCGCACAAAAAAGACGTGAGCAGTATGTTGGGCCCTGGCTTCCTGAACCGCTCCCCCTTTTCGCACAAGACGATTATGAAGGTGTTATACAACAAGACCTGCTATCCTATGCCATGCTTGTCCTGCTGGAGAGACTGTCTCCTACTGAGCGAATTGTGTTTGTGCTGCGAGAGGCATTGTGCTTTGATTATCCTGTCATTGCAGAGCTCACGAATAAAACCGAAGCGAATTGCCGGAAGCTGATGAGCCGCGCCAAGTCAAAGATGGGGGTCTCAGAAGAGGACCTTCATAACCGTGAATGGCAGGACGAGGCATGGATACAGCAATTTATTCTGTCACTGACTAAAGGACAGGTAGACACCGTCGTGTCGCTGCTGGCTGAGGATGTTGTGATTCTCTCTGATGGTGGCGGAAAAGTATCTGCTGCCTTGCGGCCGATTCGTACCCGTGATTTCGTATCCCGCTTCTTGTTTGGCATTATACGCAAGTACAATTTGGCTGGAGCTTCTCTTGAAGTTACCACGCACAATGGGGAATGCTGCATTGTATTCCGAGAGAATGATCGGATCACAAGTGTTTACTTTTTACATGTCCGCAACGAGAAAATTCAACATATTTATATTATGCGCAATCCGGATAAGCTTGTTCATCTTATGTAGCATTCGCATGAGCATTTTCCGGGAAATAATCATAAAGGATCTCAGCCCTCACGCGTGGAGGATGAGGTCCTTTTTCACATGCTGCGTATCAGAACGATGCTCTATGAAGCAGCCCTCTGCTCTCCTCTGTTGTCCTGCCCTTTCAACTTGTTACTTCTAAATAAATGAAGGGATTATCCATCCCTCACTTTACTTGGCTGATTGAAAGGCTCAGCTTATAGTTTCCATAACGAAGCAGCTCATCTAGAATATCATTAAGCTCTGCTGGGGTACTGATCCTCACTCTCATCCAATAGCACCCTTCTCCACTAACCCGATGCAGCTCGGCAATATGTTTATGCTCTAGCGCATAGGCTTGAAAGGTGGAATGCGCCTTGGGCGAATGCAAAAATACCGTCACGAACGCATGCACATGGAGACCGATCTTATCGGGATTCCATCGCAGGGTGTAGCCCTCAATCACGCCGAGATCCTGAAGCTTGCGAATACGTGCTCCCACGGCTTGTCCTGTCATCGGGATGCGCTCGCCGATATGCTTATGGGAAAGGCTTGAATCCATAAGTAAATGCTCAAGAATTTGAAGATCAATCTCATCGATATCTGGTTTTGTATTCATCGTCAACAATCCTTTCAATATGAAAGTAAAACATACGCAATCGCTTCACGAGGTCATGTGCATCTGCGCTCGCTTTTTCTACAATAGTATCAGACGCACATTCATAATGAAAAGAGGATGACCCATATGAAATTACAGCTCGTTCGACACGCTACACTGTGGATGGTTTATAGCGAACATCAATGGCTGATCGATCCGATGTTCAGTGACCAAGGCGCTAATCCACCGATCATTCATTCTTCCAATGATAAGCGCAATCCGCTTGTTCCTTTGCCGTTCTCGGTCCACGACATCCTTCATCCCGATACGATTCTACTCACGCATCTCCATCAGGATCATTGGGATGAGGCAGCTCAATCTGCTTTGGACCAATCTCTGCCTATCCTTTGCCAGCCTGAGGATGAACCGAGCATTCGAGATAATGGATTCCGTCATGTTACCGCGATTGAAGACCACTATTCCTGCAACGGTGTAACCTTATCACGAACAAGCGGACAGCACGGAACAGGAGAGGTTGGGGAATGGATGGGCAGCGTATCCGGCTTCGTGTTCCAAGCGGACAACGAACCGACCGTGTATGTTGCGGGGGACACCATATGGTGTGAGGACGTTCGCCAAGCATTGGATGCCTATCAGCCTGATATTATCATTGTTAACGCAGGGGCAGCTCAATTTGTCATGGGAGATCCTATTACCATGAACGCCGATGATATTGTCCAAGTATGCCGATACGCACCTCAATCAAAGGTCATCGCAGTACACATGGATACGATTAATCACTGTCATGAAACGAGAACGATATTAAGACAGAAGCTGAATCAGGAAGGATTACTTGATCAGGTAACCATTCCCGAGGATGGAGAATGGCTTGTGATAGGATCATGAACATTAGCTCGTGTAGAAGAAGAGGTTCCCGCCAAGAGATCTATAGGATATAGCATAAAATACTTGTGTTGAAGCAAGCCTTAGGTGAACGACTGTGTGGAGAGGCAGCTTGTATCGCCGCAAGTAAATGATGGCAATGATGGTTTTGTCATGGTCTCGTATAGGCAAGACCATCATGCAGTACTAGGAAAATAACGAAAAGAAAGCGGGCGTTATTGAAAGAAAAAGTGAATATATACTTTCTTTTGCTTACATTTTTCAAATATCCTATCGATTTAGGCGGTATTTGCATGTTTACACAAGCTTTAAATAGGACTATAATAGTCCCATAAGCGACGCACGATACCTTACATTGAAGGTTAGGCATGAGACTATAAGTTCACACTCGAAGCTGAATATGGGTTCTTAGCTCAGTTGGTAGAGCAGTTGACTCTTAATCATCAGGTCGAGGGTTCGAACCCCTCAGAACCCACCATATCCAACAACCAAGACGGCAGAGATGCCGTTTTTTTGTTTTCTGTTATATTCCCTATCATCCCCATCCATTGGGATAGCAACAATGATTAAGCTAATTACCGTATCTGTTCACCCAGTCGGATTTCGATGCTTTGTTTTATCCTATTGATTATTTCTCTGCTTTCAAAAACAAAAAATACCGTTGAGCATAAACACACCCAGAGTGTTTTCTGACTTCTACGGTATTAGTAGGATCTAACTCATTTCCACTTGACGATCTGTTATGATTAAATTACATTTTCGGGGCTTCCATGCCAAAGTTAGCCCACTCTTCTTTGGACGGGCCATATATGCCAGGTACGCTTAATCCAGCTTGCCGCATAAGAACCGTCAGTTGTCCGCGGTGGTGGCTTTGATGCAGAATCAAAAACAGCAATAATGACCCATTCGGTATGTGCTGGCCTAGAAAATCGATTTGTTCTGTTAAGGTGCTGTCGTTCCATTGCGATTTGACGGCATGAACGAAGGCCGCACTGGCTTGCTGATAGCTGTCCGCGATAAATGCTGCCGAAGCAGGAACAGGCCAATCTTCAACTGGCGCTTCAAACGTCAAATTCGTATTCGAAGCAATGATGCGAATGGCCGCAACGGTATGCCATGCAGTTCGTCCTAACGTCCAGTTCTCTGAAGTGATTTCCTGCTGAAGCGACTCATCCGTTAGATGGTTCAATATTCTCTGTGTTGCTCCAGCTTCATAATCCCATGTTGATAAAAAATGATCTAAGGTTAGAAACATACAATACCTCCTGAACGCTTTTTACATTATCCATTCGCCAATCGTTTGGATCATCCTTCCATTTCATAATAAAAATTTGCATCAAATATATAAGGAGCACGCTTATGGCTAAAATGGATAATATGATGGCTATTCTCTGGATGCTGCATTCGGGAAAAAGAGTGACTGCAAAGCAAATCTCAGAAAAGCTAGAAATGAATATAAGAACGGTTTACCGTTATATCGATGCACTTTCTGCCAGTGGTGTACCGATCATCGCTGACCCAGGACATCATGGAGGCTATACCCTATTGAAGCATTTTATCGAGAGCCCTCTTCTCTTTGATGTTGATGAGAAGACGGCCTTGCTTCAAGCCGCTGATTTGGCAAGACAAGCGGGGTATTTCTCAGGAGAAGCACTAGATCGTGCAGCGTCCAAGCTAACCTTGCATTCCAATCAAGAGCAGGAGAAGAGAATAACGGAACATTTAGAAGGGTTTGAAGTTCTGCACCCAATTGGTCCAATGTTTTCTAAGCCCATATTGAAGGAAATGGAACAAGGCATTCTTAACGGCATATCTATCGAAATCGAATACCATACAAACCGTGAAGAGCAGCCGAAGCAAAGGATTGTTGACCCTTACGGGATTATTTATTGGAACCATAACTGGTATGTGATTGCATTTTGCCAGCTTAGACAGGACATCCGAAGCTTTAGAGTAGATCGAATTAGCAGTGTGACTCATACAGAGATGACTTTTGAGCGTCCAGAGCCATTTTCCGCAGGTGAGTTTTTTATGAATAGCCTGCTTCCAGAAGCTCAAGATCAAGACGCTCTTATTCCTTTCGTCCTTGGAGGCAAGGCAAGCGCATTGGATAGCTTGTGCCAGCATTGGTTTTTAGCACATCATGTGAAAGAACGGACTTCAACGGCGGCGATCTTTTTACTAGAGGAAGAAGCAATGCTAGCCTATGTACCCTATTTGCTGCTGCCCTACGGCAAATCGGTTCACGTTCTTGAACCGTACAGCCTAAAGCAAAAGATGATTGAGGTCCTTCAAGAGCTCATTCAAAATTATCAAGCTGAGAACTTTACTGACAGCAGATGTCAGTGAAGTTTTTTTATGATAGACATATCGTAAAATAAGCAATAAAAGGAGCGTACATGATGCGAAAACCAAATGTATATCTTTATGTATTTGATACCATGGCGGATTGGGAGATCGGTTATTTAACCCCTGAACTCCACTCAGGAAGGTATTTTAAAAAGGGATTGGCGCCATTAGAAGTCATTGCAGTGGGCATGGATAAGCGGCCTGTGACGACAATGGGAGGCTTGAACATCCTGCCTCGACTTACTGTAAAGGAGTGTGTTCTGGAAGATACGGATGCTCTCATTCTTCCAGGGGGAGATACGTGGTTGGAAGCGATCCATGAGCCTATTCTTCAAAAAGCTTCTCAAGCGCTAGAGAACGGTGCTGTAGTTGCAGCCATCTGTGGGGCAACCTTGGGACTGGCGAAGATGGGATTACTAGACACCAGAAGGCATACGAGCAATAATCTTGAATATATGAAAATGACTTGCCCCAAATATAATGGGGAACTCTATTATGAAATGGAAGCAGCCGTAGCGGATGGCAACTTGGTTACAGCATCCGGGGCTGCTCCGTTGGAATTTGCAAAGCAGGTGCTAGAGGTGCTGGATGTATTCGAACCCGAAACCCTGCAGGCATGGTTCAATCTGTACAAGACTCAAGAGCCCCAATACTTCTTCGAGCTCATGCATGCGATTAAATAGCAATGATGAAGCAACAGCTTAGATGTTATCTGTCGAATTAACATTACGCTGGTTCTAAATCAAATGCTGTTCTAGTCAAGAGATGTCTCTTTTTTGAGGTATCTCTTTTTTTGTTATGCCAGATACGCCAGATCAAAACACTGGATCCCTCCTTTATCCATTTTTTTTGGCAAATGGAAGATAGATGTCCTTTTCGAGCCCTAATCGGTCTTATTCATAGGATGATGTGATCGGTATCAGATCAAAGCAAGCTTCTAGTTTGTTCGATCAAGCAGGTGCTGCAAAGAAAGCTTAGGCTTGCAGCCCGCATACAGCCGCTCGCCATCTGAATACCCCTCTTCTCTTCCGTTCAGCTCCTGAATCAGAAGAGTACGGAGTCGGCTTGCTTCCTCCTGATACGCTTCATCTCCAATCGCATTGTGAAGCTCTGTTGGATCATGAAGAAGATCAAATAGCTGCTCTTCGCCTGTTTGCGAATACCAGATGTACTTGTGTCTTCCATCCGTAATCCACTGATTGGACTGCATGCCATAAGCATGCTCTCCGTGCAGATAGTGGCGCCAATCTTTCTTTTCTCCTCGTGCCAGACCTAATATACTCTCTCCATCGATTCCATCAGGAATCGTTAATCCTGCGGCATCCAGCAGAGTTGGCATGATATCACGCATCTCAATCACTTCTTGGAGCTTCGTTCCCCTTGCTAATCCCAACTGATTGCCCGGATCGTTCAGAATAAAAGGAACATGGGCACTTCCTTCATAGGGCAGCGCCTTGCGATAAAGATGATGATCGCCTAGCATATCGCCATGATCGGACGTAAACATTATGATCGTGTTGTTTAACACGCCGTACTCTCGCAAGGCTTGCATATATCGGCCGATTTGATGATCCAGATGTGTAATCAGTCCGTAGTAGCCAGCAAGCGCACGATCCAGCCTGCGCTTTGGGACGAGACCTTTTCCCGTGACGGGATTGAGTCCCTCCAAGCCAGGATCGTTGGTATCCGCCCAATCTCCTATTGGCCGTGCAGGCATCGCTTCCTGCGCGTACATGTCCCAATACGCCTGTGGCGGATCGAGCGGCGGATGAGGTCTAACGAAGGACATCCATAGGAAGAAAGGCTTGGTCGTATCTCTTCTTCTTAGGAAATCAATCGACTCCGTCACCACCCAATTCGTAGGATGCAAAGACTCCGGCAAGGTCCAAGGACGCGCAACAGTAGAAGCATTGCAATCAAGGCCAAGGTCCAGCATATCTTGCTCTGCTCCAGCTCGCTCTCTTAGCCACGGAAGGTAATCATCCGCATGGTCAAAGTGATTCGCAGCCGTAATTCTTGTACGATTCCGATTATACAAGGTGTAGCCATCATGCAATCTAACATTGTGGAAGCCAAGCAGGCTGCGGGTAGGATTCACATGCATCTTGCCGACACATTGCGTATGATAGCCGGCGCGCGCTAATTCACCCGGCAGGGTTGTGTCGTAACGCCAAGGCACGCTGACATCGTAGCCGACGCGGCCATGGGATACTTGGCTCAAGCCGGTAAAGATGGCCGCTCTTGCCGGCACGCAAGAGGGCGTCGCCGAATAAGCCCGCTCGAAGCGTATGCCGGTTCGAGCGAGCTCATCTAGATTGGGTGTATCCACAATCGGATGCCCCTCAATGCTCATGCAATCGTATCGCATCTGATCCACAGTGATCAGCAATAGGTTCGGTCTTGCTTCTGTACTTAACATCTGCAAAGCCTCCTCGATCATGATAGTAGCGTGACCTGTCCTACTCCATTCATACTTCGAGGTTAGCATATCTATTCGAACATTCATACCCTTGAAGCTGTATCACATATGACAAAGCGTGATGACCCTTGCATCCCCAATCATCAATATGTTGAAATGCCTCGCTAATGACGTTATCTATCAGGACCTTAAGCGATCAATTGTAACAAGGTGAACCCTTGATTGACACAGAAGTTCCCATTCAATAGGGAGCCCAGCTCGTTTCTTATCCTGCTGCTGCATGCCGCTTGGCAGATCGAGCCTGAACCATGCGCCAGCCGGTTAACAAGGCTGCAGCCAGGCAGATGCAAGCGGATATCGTAAAGACTACGTGCATGCCGGACAAGAAGATATCTGGACGTCCCGGAATCAATCCCGTTACACGATGTCCTGCCTTAGCGCTCATAACTTGGAACAGGATCGTCGTAGCCAACGTAATCCCCACGACCATGCCGACATTTCTGACAAGCGAATTCACGCTGCCGGCTGAACCGAGCTGCGTTCTCGGTACTTGAGCCATAATCAAAGAGTTGTTCGGCGATTGGAACAAGCCGCTGCCGATGCCTTGCATTGCGATCCAGATGCCAACGGTTATAATCGAGCTTCCATCATGCAGATAAGCAAGACCAAACTGAGCGATAACCATGACGACAAGACCAGCAAAGGTCAAAAGCTCAGAACCGATCTTATCCGACATCGCGCCGCTGATTGGTGCAACAATGACCATGCAGATCGGAAGCAGCATAAGCAGAAAGCCGGCGCGGAAGGGTGAAAGATTAAGCATATTCTGGGCATAGAACGGCGCGATAATGTTAAAGCAGAAGTTCGCCGTAAAGACAAGGAAGCCGCATAGGATGCTTACGGAGAACAGTGGATTTTTAAACAAAGACAATTGTACCAGCGGCTCTTGGCGCTTCCATTCTACGTGAAGGAACACGACAAACGTAACGACAGCCGCTGCAAGCGATGCGATAATCCAAGCGCTGCTGTATCCAATCTCTTGTCCTAATAGAAGACCGGCGAACAGCGTGATAATGAATATCGCAAACAGCATGCTTCCCGGTGCATCCACCTTCGCCTTGACCCTCACAAGGTCGCGAGGCAGCACCTTCTGCCCCATCAAGATCGCAATCAGGCCGATCGGAATATTGACCCAGAAGATATACTCCCAGCCAAGCGATGACACAATAATCCCGCCCAAGCTCGGGCCTGCAATGCTTCCAAGCGATACAAAGGTGCCAATAAGCCCTAAAGACTTCCCCCGCTCCTGCGGCGGAAAGATATCCGTTACAATTCCTTGGCTGTTCGCCATCGTCATCGATGCGCCAAGGGCTTGAACAACGCGCGCGAAGATCAGAAAGGATAAGGATTCACTTAATCCGCACAGCAAAGAACCGATCACAAACACGATCGTACCCAGCTTGAAGATCCGTATCTTGCCAGCGATGTCCCCTAGTCTGCCGAAAATAAGGATGGATGCGCAGATTGCCATCAGATACCCTGTCGTAACCCATTGAATCTGCCCAATAGGAAGTCCAAGCTCCTTCGACAGCACTGGCAATGCAATATTCACAATGCTCCCATCGAGCGTTGACATAAACGTAAATAAATTCAGCACAATGAGGATAATCCAGCGTTTCTTCTGAATCTCGGCATCCTCTTGATAGCTGCCTAGAATTGCACTCATGCTTTCCTCTCCTGCCTCTATAATATAAAATAAATTCATGTTGTTGCGTGCGCAACTAATATAATAATTCTAGTGTAATCCATTTTAGTTGCGCACGCAACAATTCGAGTGATGTAATCGCATCTTTTTTGATCAATCGCATGAATGGGCCCCAATATTTATAGATATGGTAAACTATATACTGGAGCTTGCCCCCATAAGCGGCATTTTCGTCATTTATCCATTTATGATAATAGAGGTGTGTTTCGTTGAAGAAAGAACCGATCGGCAAGCTGATCTCCTATATTCACCGGCAGAATCAAAAGCATCTGGCTAAGTCACTGGCGCCATACGGCATCGGCAGCGGCGGTCAGCACAGCTTTTTGAAGGCAGTCCTTACGACTCCTGGTGTTACGCAGGATCAGCTCACACAGCAGCTCAAATTCGATAAAGCGACTACCGCGAGATCGATTAAACAGCTGGAGCAATCCGGCTATATTGAACGGAGACCAGACCCGAATGATCGTCGCTCTCATTTGCTTTATCCGACGCAGCGTGCGATCGATTTTCATCCGAAACTGATGGACATTCTGGCGGAATCCAATAAAAAGCTTGCCTATCCTTTGAATGAAGAAGAGAAAGATACATTAATCACCCTGCTTCAAAAAGTCAGCCGAGAGCATCCCGACAACTGAACCTGTTACCAAAAACGAACAGGCTTCAAGCAGCCATGATATACAGGGCTGTATTTCTTTGGCCCTTCACAGAAGTTTAGATTCCCCCTTTTCTCAAGTATTAGGTTTGAAGCGGATAGCTTGATCCCACTATCGTGTGGATGCGACATGCAGTTATCTTGTCTGGCATATCTTACATCTCTATCGATATGAATAGGATATCAGCATGAAAGGGCGACACAGATCGGCCTAATGAGAGAAGGAGGAATCGATGAGGTGATGAAGTCATGGATGGCGAGCATCGTGAAGCTCAAAAAGCAAATATTCCACGCAGGCATGATAGCCCTAATGGCTGGCAGTCTTCTGTTCACAACCGGCGGAGCTGTGGCTGAACCAAACATCGAGCCACTGCTTAAGGAACCAACTGCACACGGCTGGAGCTCGCAGAAGAAGCAAGCTGCTATTTTCCCTGCCTTGAGCAATGACGTTCTGTCTTGCAGCACCAGCTCCTGTCTGTCCAGCGCCCTTAAAAATGTCACTCCTGGCAAGCGTATTGAGCTTGCACCCGGAACCTACACGGGCAGCTTCTCGTCTGATGTAGATGGAACCGAAGCTTTACCGATTACGATTCAGAGCCAAGACCCCGCTAACCCTGCTGTCCTCTCCGGCTACTCTACCGGCTCTGGCTTCAGCCTTCGCATAAGAGGCGACCACTGGATCATTCGCGATCTGACCTTTACAAATGCGCAGAAAGGCATCCTGCTTGACCACTCCAACCATACGCTGATCACGAATGTAGAAGTGCATAACATCGGCTATGAAGCGGTGCATTTCCGCGATGGCACCTCCTACAGCACAATAGAGAACGCTTATATTCACGATACCGGCAAGACGGGGGCAGGCTTTGGCGAAGGCGTGTATGTCGGCTCTGCAAATGGTGCAAGCTATGATCCTAACACCCACTACAACACGATTCGCAATGTCGTGTTTGGTCCGAACATCACCGCCGAGCATATTGATATCAAGGAACGTTCCATCGGCACGCTGGTTGAAGGCTGTACTTTTTATGGTGAAGGCATCAGCGGGGCTAATTATGCCGACAGCTTTATCGATGTCAAAGGCAATGAAGCGGTTATTCGAAACAATACTGGCTATCAAAATGGAAACAGCGTTATTGTCGATGCTTTTCAGCTGCACGAGATCATTCCAGGCTGGGGACAAAATAATACCTTTGAGAACAACACCGTATACCTTACGGATCCCTCTGTCTTTGTTATTGGGGCATACAGCAGCACATCAGCTATTGCGATTCAAAATACACGCAGCCCTGCAGGAAATATGTATAAGGGCAATGTAACGGTTCAGTAAATTTTTAAATAAAGGTTGACATCCGCAAGATCGTTCCATATAATAACAACTAATTTCATATCACAATGTGATGATTAGAAATAGTAGAAGTGTAATGACCTTTCAGAGAGCCGCTGGGTGGTGTGAAGCGGCAGTGTGATTCCCTTCGAACTCGTCTATGAACAGCTGCCCGATCATGTAGGGTTAGACGGAATTCCACCGTTACAGGGATAGATGGTGATAGCCATCGAATGAGATCATTTCTGTTTACTTCGAAATGAATTAGAGTGGTACCGCGAGTTCAACCTCGTCTCTATACAGAGACGGGGTTTTTTTGTTGGCTGAAGACCGGGTTCAGCCAGCCTCGCTTGCTATAGATCTTAACGATACCTATTGAGGAGGACTTATGATGAACCGACAAATTATTGTATTGGATACGACCTTGCGCGATGGAGAACAAGTCCCTGGAGCCAAGTTGAATATGCAGCAGAAGCTTGAAATGGCGGAGCAGCTCAAGCGATTGAACGTGGATATTATCGAAGCAGGATTTCCCGCTTCCTCCCGAGGAGACTTCGAAGCCGTTCAGGCCATCGCCAAAAAGGTTGGCGATCAAGTGGGCATCACCGCATTAGCACGTGCAGTTAAGACAGATATCGATGCAGTATACGAGAGCATCAAGCTTGCCCAGAATCCGTTGATTCATATTGTGCTCGGCACTTCCAACATCCATCTGGACAAAAAATTCAACCGTTCCAAGGAAGCTGTGCTGCAGATGGGCGTCGACGCGGTTAAATATGCGAAGACCTTGCTGCCTCATGTTCAATATTCTACAGAGGATGCCTCTCGCTCGGAGTTCGAATACTTGTGGAGCACGATTGAGGCTGTAGTCAAGGCTGGTGCGACTATGATTAATGTGCCGGATACCGTCGGTTATGCCGTGCCGGAGGAGTTCGGTGATCTGATCCGCCGCATTAATGAGCGCCTTAAAAATCTGAATGATGAAGTCATCTTAAGCGTGCACTGCCACAATGATCTTGGCATGGCGACAGCCAATACGCTAAGCGCCATCAAGAATGGCGCAGACAAGATCGAAGTCACCATTAACGGTCTTGGTGAACGAGCAGGCAATGCCTCCCTCGAGGAGGTTGTCATGGGCTTGAAGGTGCGTGAGGCGTTCTATCAGAGCTACACCAATATTCAAACAACAGAGCTTCATCGCTCTTCACGCCTTGTCACTTATCTGACAGGACTTGACGTCCAAGTCAACAAGGCGATAACTGGGGAAAACGCCTTTGCTCATTCCTCAGGCATCCATCAGGATGGATTGCTGAAGGATAAGCAGGTCTATGAAATCATGTCGCCTGAGGAAGTAGGAGCAGACAGCATGGAGCTGATCTTGACCGCACGTTCCGGACGGCATGCATTCAAAAATGCAGTGGAACGCATGGGCTTTGACACGAGCGGCAATGAAGATTTTGAGAAGCTGTTTGAACGCTTCCTGGCCCTTGCCGACTCGAAAAAAGAAGTCTACGACCATGATGTATTCTATCTGGTTACTAACCATCGGACGGTCGAGAACACCTCGGTTATGCTGTACGAATTGGTATCGTTCCAAGTCATCAGCAATGACCTTCACCCGACTGCAAGCGTAACCTTGAAAAAAGGCGAAGATACATTCCAGGACAGCGCAGTGGGCGATGGCCCAATCGATGCCTTGTATACCGTCATTAAAAATATGGTGGGGCTTGATGTGCAGCTGAAGGATTACAAGATCACAAGCCTGTCCAGAGGCAAGGATGCCATTGGCCGCGTCAATATTCGGATGGAATACGAAGGCAAGGCCTATGCGGGCCGCGCCATGGACACAGATATTATTAAGGCGAGCGCCCACGCCTTTCTCAATGCGATCAATGCGGCACTGCTTGAGGCGGAGCAAGAGAAGCAGGAAATGGCGGCTACGTAATATCGCTGAAGGAGTATTGGGGCATCGAGTCGTCGATGCTCCCCCAATTCAATTAACGCCTCAGGAACTGATAGACATGACTGACGGGCTTGTCCGCAGCATTACATAATGAGGCCTTCTCAGTGAATCCAGGCATCTCATACGAGAAAAACTGCAATATCCTTATGGTCACTTTCCTACAGTTGTACGCCTCGCTTCACTTGATTAGGCGAGAGCCCCTTATGTTTTTTGTACAGCTTGCTGAAAAAGTAAGGATCGCTATAGCCAACCATTCTTGCAACTTCCCGAACGGTAGCATGAGGCTGCTTCAGCAGCTTCTCCGCTTCCTTGAGTCGAAACTGAATTAAATAATTCATTGGACTAATGCCCAGTTCTTTGTGAAATAGATAAGAAAAATGCTTGTCGGACATATCGAATCTTAAAGCTAAATCATGCAGCTTGATTGGTTCCATGTAATGCTTTTGGATAAAGCGAATAGCGTCTTTTGCAATATGAGAACCTTTGGTATAAGCGAAGTGTCGGACTCCTTCCATCATCTCCACGAGAAGCGTATGAAAGAGCGCCTTAAGCTTCAATTCATTCCGATGAGTAGACTCAAGCATCCCTAGCTGCAAGCGATGCAGAATATCCGTTATGGTTAACAGTTCGCCAACCCGCAGCACAAAGCAGGATGGAGCGATGCTGGATGATTCATCACACGATTGAAATGCGCGATATCGAACCAGATAGTAATGAAGCTCATCAGAAGCTGTATGTAGCACAGGCATCCCCTGCCCGTTCCCATGCACAATAACTCTAGGAGCAAGCAGATTCGATGTCCCCTCTACAATAAATTCCCCTTGGCCATGAACGGGAAATAAGAAATAAGGGACTCCTTCTGTCATCTGAAGGGGGCAGTTCCCCGTGCTGCGAATGCCCTGAACGATGTAGCGAATATCATCAAACTGCAATAAACTCGTACCAAGCTGACGGTCTAATTCGTCAATATCAATCTGAACCATAGCGAATCCTCTCTTCTCCTTTCGACCAACAGCAGAAATAATCCATGATGTTTCCTGTGAATGCTCCATTGGCTCCACTCAGCAAAATCGATATGATAAATACTATCACAAGTAATTGATAATGAAAATCATTATTAATAGTGATGCCCAATTGTACTGCTGGAAGCCAAGCAATGGGCTGTATCCAGATCAATGCGAATTGCAGCGACATTAGAGGTGCGTTCATGCGCTGACACGTTGGAAAAATGGAGGAAATGTATGAGATGATACGCCGATTCATGCAATATTATCAACCTTATAAGCATTTGTTCTACCTGGATTTTGGCTGCGCGGTTATCGCTGGAGCCATGGAGCTTGTCTTCCCCTTGATTGTCAATTGGTTTATTGACGATCTGCTGCCGGGAAGCAAATGGGACATGATCATCTGGGCCTCAGTCGGCTTGGTTGCCCTCTATGTGATTAATACCGCATTGCTCTATATTGTGAATTACTGGGGGCATATGCTTGGCATTAATATAGAAACCGACATGCGCAAGAAGCTGTTTTCCCATATTCAGAAGCTGTCGTTTCGTTTTTTTGACAACACCAAGACGGGCCATTTAGTCGGACGATTAACCAATGATATGAACATGATCGGCGAGATGGCGCATCATGGCCCTGAAGATTTGTTTATTGCTGTGATGACACTGGTCGGCTCCTTTATTCTGATGCTGTCGATTAACTGGAAGCTGGCTGTGCTTACCTTTGTCATTGTTCCAGCCATCATTTGGCTCGTCGTGTTCTTCAACAACAAGATGACCAAAGCGGTTGATCAGCTATATCACGACATTGGCGATTTCAATGCAAGAATAGAAGACAATGTCGGTGGTATTCGTGTAGTTAAAGCTTTTTCCAATGAAAGCTATGAAGAAGAGCAGTTCGCAGTCAATAATCAGCGCTTCCGCTCAACCAAGCTTCGCTCCTACAATCTAATTGCCAAAAACGGCTCGATCAGCTATATGATGATGCGCTTTGTGACGCTGTTTGTCATGGTATGCGGAACTTGGTTTGTCATCCAAAATGAGCTCTCGTATGGTGAATTTGTCGGCTTCTTGCTGCTTACCAATGTCTTCTTCCGTCCAATCGAGAAGATCAATGCCATTGTCGAGAGCTATCCACAAGGCATTGCGGGCTTCAAGCGCTATGCTGAGCTGCTTGATACCGAACCTGATATTAAAGATGCTCCTCATGCACAAGACTTCGCTGGACTGCAGCATAAGATCGAATATCGTGACATCTCCTTTCAATATGAAGGGAAAGAGAAGATACTGTCAGGCGTTAACCTTACGATTCACAAAGGAGAGACCATTGCCTTTGTTGGACCATCAGGAGCTGGCAAAACGACGCTGTGCAGCTTGCTGCCGCGCTTCTACGAAGTTGATCAAGGCGCTATTCTAATTGATGGCGTTGATATTCGTAAGATTAAGCAGGAGGAGCTTAGAGATCATATCGGTATCGTGCAGCAGGATGTCTTTTTATTCTCTGGGACGATTCGGGAAAACATTCTTTACGGGAAGCTAGGAGCGTCGAATGAGGAAATCCGTGAAGCGGTGCGAAGAGCACATCTGGACTCGTTCATTCAATCACTAGAAGACGGCTTGGATACCGTCATAGGCGAGCGCGGGATCAAATTATCCGGCGGGCAGAAGCAGCGGCTGGCTATCGCAAGAATGTTCCTTAAGAATCCTCCGATCCTAATTCTAGATGAAGCAACCTCTGCACTCGATACAGAGACCGAACTTGAGATACAACGCTCGCTCTCAGAGCTAGCCATGGGAAGAACAACGCTCGTCATTGCGCATCGTTTGTCTACGATCAAGGATGCGGATCGAATCGTTGTCGTTGCAGAGCAAGGAATTGCTGAGCAGGGCTCGCATGAACAGCTCATGCAGCAGCATGGCCTCTATCATCGACTGTATCAAGTACAATTTGGAACTTTGTTGCTCGCTTAGTAACCGCTAGAATCATAACGAATTGCTGCATGACAAGGTCAACGGCCATTCGTTTTGACTCCTATGAAGCCTTAATCTCCCCCCGATTAAGGCTTCATTTTTACGTTTAAGCGCATTGTCAGAATGAATAGTTGGGCATATGCTCTACACAGCTCCTGCTGATGCATCATTCCCTGATACATTAACAAGCCCTCGATCTGATATTCAGAAGGAGGGCTTATTCTTTACCTTTATACCGTTAAATAAATCTGATAATCTTTTGCCAAGTAACGGTGAATTCGCTTAAAGTCCGACTGTGTCAATTGATGCAATCGCTTTGAGCTGGATTCTCTGCCGATCAGAATACCGATCGTTTCTGCGGCAAGCCCCGTGTTTGGCATGATGCGCGCACTGCCGTATGCCTTAATCGTTGCGCCTATATTTTTCCCCACAACGATAACGTTGTCATAGGATTTCAATATAAATGAACGAAGCGGAATTCCATATTGATCAGGCTTGCCATAGCTGTTGCCAAGCGGCATATGCTTCGTGCCTTGCAGATCCAAAGGGTAGCCGCCAATGCTGACATTATCCCAGTGCATCCGGCTGTTCAAGACATCCGCTTCCGTAAGCACATATCGAGTCTCATAACGATTATAATCTCGGATATACAAATATTCCGGATACCCGTTAAGCTCTGCTTTTTCAAATCCAGGAATGTTCTTGCGCAGAAATTTCAGCACATGCGGCGCTTCCTTCTTGCCTTTGGCCACAGCCTGCTGTACCGACTTTGGATCAGATGGGTTCACATCATAGATCAACAGCCCGTTGATCAGCACCTCCCCATCCTTCTGGTAAGTCATATTCAAGCCTCGCAGCAGCAGCTGAGCATCTTGCGGCTTGTACTTGCTCGTCACATTGCTGAAGCCTGTCCCAAAGTTCCAATCCACATATGTATTCGGTCCCATCTTCTTTTGCAGATTCGTTATCGGATACAGCTTAAGCACCTCATTATGCAGACGTGCCCAGTTCACATGCTTGAACTTCAACATATAGGTAGCCGCCATATAATCCAAGTTCTTTCCATTATATAAGCTTTCCATGCCGGCAATCCGCTTTGTATCTGCAAGCTTGCTGACAAGGGCATTATGATCGGTGTTCTCTACGAAATAATCCGCCATCACCGTATATCGAATGCCATCCTTCGCGATATAGCTTAGCGAGTGAATCGTGTTCTCTTTTCCCACTGTACCTGTCTTAACGTCCACGATCTGAATCCCGCTTCGAATCGGAAGGCCTTTAATCAGCTTCTGGTAGTACCGGTTGAATTCCGCTTCGGTTCGTATCGCTCCCGCTTGATACTGGGAGAATAGATGTTTCAGTTCGCCCTGAACCAGACTTTTCTTCTGCTTGTTATTGGGTTGGTCCAATACCATCATCTGTCCTTGAATAAGCTCCCCGCCTGGCTTGCTGCGCGGATCGAGCATCAGCACGCGCTTCCCTTCCTTTTGTGCTGCTTTAGCGAGCAGCACACCTTGAATCTCACTACCGATAACGATAACATCGTAGCGGAGACAAGCTTTGCCGCATGAAGCTGGCAGATTGGCCGCTTGAACCGTTTGCATTGGAACAAATCCAATCCATAATAATGAGCATAATACAACAATGATCCCCTTTTTAACCCAAGTTGCAAGTTCTCTCATGATGTAAACAATGACACCCCTTCTTTTTACTTTCGTTCCTATTCATTCAAAAAAACAATAATACAAGTGTCTCACAAGATCTTATTAGTTTCCAGTCTTTATAAATGAAAATATGCTCATATAGGTGAATAAAAAGAAGCAGAATCGCCCACAATCTATTTCCTATTGATCAGGAAATGACTGCAAGCGATCCTGCCGAGGTTCTATGGTTGAAAGAGCCCCTTCCACCGCTTAAGGTTAGATGGAACGATCAACCATCAGCACGATTGAATATAGGCGTCCATTTACGAATAGGTTACTTCAGCAGCCACAAAGCCGGAACGTTCGGTGGTTCCCATCCTACCAGTGATGTATGTGCTACTCTCGCCTCATAGGTTTGGCCATTGTAGGATACCAATGCGCCAGCAGCATATGCCGTATTCGGCGCCCAAGGTGTTACGACTGGACCGCTTGCTGTCGTCACGCTAATCGCATTGCTTGCTGCCGATTCATTGCCAGCGGCATCCACCGCACGCACCGTAAAGCTATACGATGAACTAGCGCTAAGACCTGTTATACGATAAGAGAGCGTGCTCCCATTTGCCGTTGTCGCAACCAAAGTAGAGCCTTGATAAATACGATAGGCAGCAACCCCTACATTGTCAGTCGATGCTCCCCATGTGAGCGTGACAGCCGTATCTGTAATATTTGAGGAAGCTGGACTTGATGGCGCAGTTGGTGGCGTGTTGTCAATAGGAAGCGCAGGAGTCGTAAAGGTTACCGCATTGCTCGCTGCCGACAGATTGCCCGCTTGATCAACAGCCTTTACGGTGTATGTGTATGAAGTATTTGCGCTCAAGCCTGTGAGGTTATAAGATAATGTGCTTGCATTCGGAGAAGCAACCAATGCAGCACCGCGATAAATGTTGTAGCCGGTAACACCCACATTATCTGTGGAAGCTCCCCATGTAAGCGTCGCACTAGTTGACGCTATATTAGATGCAGTCAGATTCGCAGGAGCTGTCGGTGCTGTCGTATCTACTGGACCGCCGCCGCCAAAGTCCACATCAATCACATTGTAAAAAGCATTGGCAGTATCATATACTTCCCATACGGCGAGGATGACTTGATATCCTGTGCGGCTTGGCACATTACAGGTATCCGTGTAAGAATGAGGTGGCTGCTTGCCTTTATAGTCGACGTTGCAGAATGGCGTCAAGTCAAAGGAATCACGAGTCAGCGGCGCATTAGGGTCCCAATTCTGCTTCGTAATATAATACTTCCAGCTCGTAGTCGCATGGTTCGCTTCGATCGTCCAATGAAACGTTGTTGTTCCAGGTGTAATGTTCACCTTGTTCCAGCGTGTAGCTGACTGCTGATCAAGCTCAGGGAAGATGCCATTCGCACTTGCAATCTTTCCATCTGCCGGTCCAGCTGCAGGAAAGCCCTTTTTCGCCTCAAGGCTTTGAGGCTCATAAATAATAAATCCACAATTGTTATTAACACCTTGCGCACACAAGTCAGCTCGGCTGCTTGGATTATCAATATAGCCATGTGCCAAAGCCTTGTCTGCCATCAGCAGGCTGACAAACATCAGCCCCAAAGCCAATAAACCAAACGTCAATCCCTTCTTCCACACATTCGAATATTCACGAACAGATACCACACTAGATTCCTCCAAATCTTCGTTAAATTTTTGCATGAGTAAGTCTTAAGAAGCAGCAGCGTCTTTCCATCAAGACATAAGGGGACTCAAGCAAATCGATTCACCTTCGAATCATACGGTTTCAACACCTCCATCATGACAGCATCCATCTATATAAACTCTTAGAGAGTTTATATCCAGCAAACAAACGAAGAACAACGTCGCTTATCATCTTCCCTTCATCGAACTATTTGTGATCTTGCACGACGCTGGTCGAAGAAATCCAGATACATATGAAATACGGGACACAAGACATAAGAAGCAAAATAGGAGGACAAAACAAGCTGTTCTATCAAGCAGGCGCCTTTATCGTGTTGAGGCACGATATAAGATATATGGAGGAGCATATGGTGTTTAGAACATATAAATTTAAGCGGTTATTTTTTGAGATGCAAGAGCCTCTACAATACAGAAGAACGACAAATATATTCAAATTTTGATCTATGTATTCGTCAACATACCAAAAGATTCCTGCTTTATCTGGCTTATAAAATAAATAAAGAACCTGACATCGTTCAGGTTCTCTCTCCATAGCGCTTTATGAGCCATCAGCTTATCATACGCACATACACGCTCATATCCAGCCCTTCTCTTGGGCCGTATGTATGGCATCCATCCGGCTCTTCGCGTCGAGCTTCTGCATAATCTCTGAAATGTAATTGCGGACGGTTCCTGAGGAAAGAAAGAGCAGCTTGGTTACTTCTGTCGTCGACTTTCCCTCCGCAAGCAGTGTTAGAATCTCCATTTCACGCGCAGACAGCGGATTGGGCTCGCTCATCATATCGAACATCAGCTCCGGACTGAATACTTTTTTGCCAGACATAACACTGCGAATCGCCTCTGCTAGATCATCAATAGAGCTGTCCTTCAGCAAATAGCCATTCACCCCAATCTTAGCTGCGCGTTCGAAGTATCCCGGCTTGGCAAAGGTGGTGAGCATGATGACCTTGGCCGCGTGCTTGCTCGCTCTAAGCTCCTGCGCGACCTCCAGTCCGCTCATAATCGGCATCTCAATGTCCATAAGACATACATCTGGATTCAGCTTCACAATGGCATGAAGCGCCTCTTCCCCTTGGACAGCCTGACCGATTACCTGTATATCCTCCTCCATATCGAGCAAGGAGCCAAGCGCTCCTAGCAGCATGCGCTGATCTTCTGCGATAAATATGCGTATCATTTGCTGTTCACCTGCTCTTTCTCTATCAATGGGACCTCAATGACGACTAATGTTCCTTCGCCATGCTCAATCGTGAGCTGTCCTTCCAAGAGCGCTAAGCGCTCCTTCATTCCTTTTAAGCCGTTCCCACCGCTCTTTCTCGTCTGATCAGCTTGCCTTTCTTGGACTCCAATGCCATCATCTCGGATCGTGCAGCAAAGCCCTTCCTTCGTCCGCTCGACCTGAATCCAGCAATGGCTCGCTTGACTGTGCTTCACCACGTTCGTGACTGCCTCGCGCAGACACATGCTCACAATATTGTGTATCAATGCAGGGATCTCTTCCGTCATCTTCTCTTCCTTATACCAATCAATCTTCACCTGTATCCCCGCGGTCTGAAGGATCGTCTCTGCTGACCGGAGCTCCTCAGGTATGGTGGCTGCTCTCATATTTGATACCAGCTCTCTTACCTGATTGAGCGCCGCCCGTGACGTTTGCTCGATTTCCTTCGTTTCTTGCTGCGCTTTAGCAGGGTCCTTGTCGATCAAGCGGTGAACGAGCTGGCTCTTTAAGGTAATCAAAGAAAGCGTATGGCCAAGCGTATCATGAAGATCTCTTGCAATACGAGCTCTCTCCTCGCTCTTCACAAGCTCCTTGATTCGCGCATTGGCTTGATCGAGTTCCTGCTCCAGCTCTGCACGTCTGATCATCGAGCGCACGCCAAAGGGAGACAGCAGCATAATAATCAGGAAGGGCAGGAAGTATAATGCGCCGGAGGAACCTAACATGCCATGATAGAAGACTGGAACGAGTTCAACGACGACTAGGAGACCCAAGGCAATCCTGAACTTGCGGTCATCCTGGTACCACCCAATAAAGTTTGCGGGAAAGAAGCCCATATATAAGTAGCTCGGATCATATGCTATGCTCATGACCAAGACGATAAGCATCTGCAAGCTAAGCCAGAACGTATAAAAGCGATTGTGCATCGTCATATAGAGCTGGCGATACGTAAGAAGAAATATGCCTAGCAGCACATATCCAATGATCTGCTTCCAGCCATCCTCTTGACGAAGGTTGAGAATCGGAAGCACCAAATAAATAAGAAAGAGATACGGAAAAAATCCGTATCGTTTAGGAAATACTCGGAATGTGCGAAGATTGTGTAGAGACACGTCAGCTTACACCTGCTTCTTGTTTTCTACGTATATATTTAGATACTAGCATAAATACGACGAAGTATCCTAGCAGAATCCATACATTGCTGAGTTCAGGAGCTTCGCCGCGCACAATCATCCATGCCCCATTGCCATAATTGTAAGAAGGCAGCCAGTGTCCAATCGATTGCATCAGCTTCGGCATAATCTCAAGCGGCATCCATAAGCCCCCTGTAATGGCCAGCACCATGTAGATGACATTGCTCACGGCAGAGGCTGTATCTACCTTTTTCATGGTCCCAACTAAAGTGCCAATGGCCAAGAAGGGAGCAGAGCCTGCCAATATCCACAAGCCGCTTAGGACCCACTCTGAGACAGACAAGCTCACATGGTTGATCAGAGCCCCTGCAGTGAAGATGACAGCGATGGCAAACACATGAATGATCGTTTGGCCGACCATTTGGCCGATGAAGTAGATCGAATCCGGCAAAGGCGTAATTCGCATCAAGGTTGACCATCCCTGCGTTTTCTCCTGCACCAAGCGAATGCCAAGCGTCATCATAGAGGAGCCCATAACGCTGAATACAGTCATGGACATCAGATAACGGGCCTGCCACTCTCCTTGATCAGGGACACCCGTATTGACAACCTTCGTAAATATGAAATAGAACAATATCGGCATGAGCAATGACCAGAACACATAATAGGGATTGCGCAGAATGCGCAGCATTTCCACTTTGCATTGCATCAATAGCAGCTTCATGTTATCCGACCTCCTTCATATCTGCTGTCAGGCGTTCAAATACCTCGTCTAGCTTGCCTTGCTCGATGCGGATCGAAGATGCGCCTACTCGTTCATGGAATAGCAAGGCCAGAACGGCATCTGTATCCTCTGTCTCGACGCGAATGATATCATCCTCTTGCCGAATATCGATGACCTCTGGGAACCCAGCAAGCAGCTTCACCCATTGCGGCTTTGCCTTGAACGTAACATAGGACTTCGTAATCTTGCCTTTAATAGCAGATGGCGTATCGTCCGCCACAATTCTGCCTTGATTGAACAGCACAATCCGCTTGGCCACATCATCGGCTTCCTGCAAATAATGGGTTGTAAAAATAATAGTCTTGCCCTGCTCAGACAGCGTGTGCACCGTGTGCCAGAAGCGCTGTCTAGAGGTGGTATCCATTCCCACCGTCGGCTCATCAAACAGCAGCAGATCAGGATTGCCTGCAAGCGACAGGGCAAAGTTCAGTCTGCGTTTCTGTCCACCTGACAGCTTCTCTACTCTCATACCAAGCTCAGACTCCGTCAGCGCCGTTAATGCAATTATTTCTTTAAGCGCAAGCGGATTCGGATAGTAATGCCGGAACAATTCAAGCAGTTCCTTGACCTTAAGCCCTCCCATTACACTAACCTCCTGCAGCATCATTCCCATTCGTTCGCGCACGGTACGCTCTGTTGGCTCTTTGCCGAACAAACGCACCTCCCCTGAAGTCGGCTTGATCAAGCCTAAGATCATGGACAAGGTTGTCGTCTTGCCCGCTCCATTCGGTCCAAGAATGGCAACAATTTCACCCTCACGTATTGAAAAGGAAACATCATGAACCGCTCGGTGCTCCTTATAAGTCTTGCTTGCCCTTTCAACCTTAACAATCTCTCTCATCGTTTGACACCTCCGCCTTAACTGCCTTAAGTGTATAGAACATCAGGAGGTGCTGATAAGTATAAGTCGTCATGATATCGATATGACACCTGTCATGTTCAATCCGTATTGGAGCATGACAAAAGGCAGCGATCTCCATGTAGACCCTGCCTTCAATCTGACGTGATGCGATTGTAATAACGTTTATCCCTGTCCGACAGGCGTTCGATACATTCGATATTTTTCAAAAAAGTCATGCAGGTAAGCATTCGTACGAAGCAAGTCTTTATCAATAGAAGCATCTAGCGGGAAGCTCATATGATCCACCATGTCTTCATCGTCAAAATATCCATGCAGATGCACAGCGCCTGCTTGAGCATGGCAGCTTCGCAGAAAGATAGGCAGATTGCTTGCCACACCGCGATTCTCCGGGTGCAGCACCCACTCAAGCTCCTTCCAATCCAAGATTCCTTCCTCTGTAGCCTTTGGCGTAGGATAAGACTCTCCCTCAGGAAGCTTGGCCTCATAAATATACATTCCACCTGGAACATCCCCTACAGTAGACGACCACGTGATGAATCCGATGAAGGATATGGAATCGAGATCAAGCCCTGTCTCCTCCAGCATCTCTCGATGCATGGAAGCTCGCGGCGTTTCCCTTTGCTCGATCTTGCCGCCGACTCCATTCCAGCAGCCCATCCAAGAGGACCGCTCCCGATTCAGCAATAAGATTTGGGACCCTTTTCTAATAATCCCAAGGTTATAGATAAGCATATTGCTCCTCTCCTTTTACACCCGCCCACTGTCTTCATGTAAGCTTAACAACCACAGAACAAGTCACAATCGTATTAATAGATAGTCACGATCCTAGTAGTGAGCTCTCTTCATCTCCAACTATAATGAGGTCAGATCATAATAGAGATTAAGGGGTGAGAGCATGAAAGCGACCAAAATCGCTTCAATACCAATTGCCGACCATAAGATTCAACCAGCCAGCAGGACACAGCGGCCCTTCTTGCGCAAGCTTAACAAATACAAGTGGCTGCTCATCATGACCCTTCCTGGCATCATCTATCTCTTTATCAACAACTACATCCCTATGTATGGCATTATTCTCGCTTTCAAAAATTACAACTATGTGGATGGCATATGGGGCAGCCCCTGGGCGGGCTTTGACAACTTCAAGTTTTTGTTCCAATCGCCAGACGCGTACATCATAACAAGAAATACCGTTTTGTACAACGTCGCGTTCATCAGCATCAATCTCGTATTATCACTCTTGGTGGCACTGCTGATGAATGAGATTAAGGACAAGGTGATATCGAGATTTTATCAGAGCACCTTCTTGCTGCCGCACATCATCTCGATGGTTATTGTCGCCTATCTCGTATACAGCTTCCTGAATGTGGAGAATGGTTTAGTTAACCGCCTGCTCGCCTTGTTTCACATCGACCCGATCGCATGGTACAGCAATCCCGATTATTGGCCGTATATTCTGATCATCGTCAACGCTTGGAAAGGCGTAGGATACTCCGCCATCATCTACTTTGCTGCCATTATCGGCATTGACAAGGAATACTATGAAGCGGCTACCATAGATGGCGCCAGCAAATGGAAGCAAATGACGCGCATTACCCTGCCGCTTATCGCACCGGTTATTACGACGCTGACGCTGCTTGCTGTTAGTGGAATTCTGCGCTCTGACTTTGGTTTGTTCTATCAGGTCCCCATGAACTCTGGGGCGCTGCTGCCGACTACCAATACGATTGATACCTTCGTCTATCGTGCGATGATACAGCTTGGCGATATCGGCATGTCATCAGCAGCAGGTGTCTATCAATCCGCCGTTTGCTTCGTGCTCATCTTAGGCGCAAACCTTGCCGTACGCAAGATTAACAAACAGAACTCTCTATTCTAGAAGCAAGGAGGTATCACATCGTGAAGCAAAGCCGGCTTTATACCGTAAGCATTCATTCTTTTTTCTGGCTGTTCACGCTGGCATCTTTACTGCCCTTTCTCTTTATCTTTATCATCTCCATCTCCTCGGAATCGTCAATTAATGCGAAGGGCTACTCCTTTTTTCCGAGCGGAATAAGCTTTGCTGCCTATAAGTTTCTATTCTATGACTTTACCGAGATTCTAAAGGCTTATGGGGTTACCATCTTCTGTACGATTCTAGGTGTCATCCTGTGCTTATTTATCACGACGCTGCTAGCCTATCCGCTGTCTCGGATGGAGCTGCCGTTTCGCAGCAGCATCTCGTTCTATATTTTCTTTACTATGCTGTTCAGCGGCGGCATGGTGCCGTGGTACTTGACGTTTACGAACATTATTCCGCTGAAAAATACGCTGCTCGCCATGGTCATTCCTGGCATGCTGCTAAGCGCCTTTAATGTGCTCTTGATGCGAAGCTTCTTCATGAATTCCATTCCAGATTCAGTTGTCGAATCCGCTGCTATTGACGGAGCAACAGAGTTTAAGATTTTCTATAAAATCATCATTCCGTTGTCTCTGCCAATCATTGCTACCATAGGCCTGTTCTCAACACTTGGCTTCTGGAACGATTGGTACAACTGCATGCTGTTTATTGACAACCCTGATCTGTACAACATTCAGTATTTGATGACCAAGTCCTTAACCAATATTCAATTCCTGCTCATGAAATCCAACCAATCCAATCAGGTCGGGGACATTCTGGCCACCATGCCAACCGAAACGGTTCGAATGGCGCTTGCGATCATCGGACTTGCACCGCTCTTGTTCGCCTATCCATTCTTTCAAAAATACTATATCAGCGGTATTACGACTGGAGCGGTTAAAGGCTGAGCTTATGGCTTAATCTTAGCTTCGGCAAAAGCCTTGAAGGAGGTGATGTGTCCCGTCGGTCGACCCATCGGGCGGTCGTTGCTTTGGTACACTACAGGATATGATTCAAGGGGATTCATACGATATCGAATGTTGAGAGGAGAACTCAAATGAAACGATTCCGGATATTGCTTGCAGTATTCATGTGCAGTGCGTTGTTGTTATCTGCTTGCGGCAGCGGTGGAAGCAGTTCCAATCAGGCTTCCGATTCATCAACAGATACAGAGAAGAAATTAGATCCCTACAAAATTACACTCGTCTATCCCGGTACAGCACCAAAAGATCTTGAGCTTGTTCAAAACGAAATGAGCAAATACTTAACCGAGAAGATCAATGCTACGATTGAATTGAAGCCGATTGAATGGGGCTCTTGGACGGATAAGACGAATCTGATGAAGATATCCAATGAGAAGTTTGACCTGCTCTTTACAGCAAACTGGTTCAACTATGCCAATGATGTGTCCAAGGGGCAATTCTTGGAGCTTGATGAACTCATGAAGGAGCACGGCAAAGACATTCCAGATATTCTGGGACCAGACTTCCTTCAAGGGGCCAAGATTAACGGCAAGCTGTATGCTCTTCCAACCAAGAAAGAATTCGGGCAGGGCTTCGGACTGCTGTTGAACAAGAAGCTCGTCGATAAATATAACATAGATACAAGCGGCGTGAAGAGCTTTGATGAGCTAGAAGCCATGTTCAAGCTCATCAAAGAAAATGAACCGAATGTCATTCCGATCGTATCGAGCAAATATACAAATACATTCAGTGCAGCGAACTATGATGGCATCACAACGAATCTAGCCCTCCCGCGCGGCAGCAAGGAGATCAAGATCGTTGACACGCTTGAGGACTCCACGATGGTGGATTATTACAAGCGAATTCGTCAATGGAACTTGAATGGCTGGTTCGACAAGGACGTGCTTACCTCAGATGCTGACCAAGCGGTACAAATGATCAAAGCAGGCAAAGCCTTCTCCGTCGGTCAATCGCTTAAGCCAGGCAAAGACAAGGAGATGAGCGTCACCTATGGGACAGAGTTCGTGCAAGTAGAGACCTTCGAGCCATTCACGACTACAGGCGAAGCTCAAGGCGCGATGCTCGGCATCTCTCGTACATCCAAGGACCCGGCTAGAGTCATGATGTTCTTGAATCTCTTGTACAGCGACAAGCAATTGATCAATATGCTGGACTGGGGTATTGAAGGCGTTCACTATGTGAAAAAATCGGATAATGTCATTGATTATCCAGATGGCGTGACAGCCGATACCCAATCCTACCCTAATCCTGGAAGCTGGATGTTCGGCAACCAATTCAACTCGTATCTATGGTCGAATGAGGACCCTGAGAAGTGGGTACAGTTCGAAGAGTTCAATACGCGTTCTGAGCGTTCGCCAATCCTTGGCTTTACCTTCAATCCAGAGCCTGTCAAGTCTGAACTGGCAGCACTTGATAACGTCTCGAAGGAATTCTCACAAGGTCTTAACAGCGGCTCGGTAGATGTAGACAAAGCACTTGCCGATTGGAAGGAAAAGCGTGCGGCAGCAGGCTTTGACCGTGTGAAAGCGGAAGCTGAGAAGCAGCTGCAAGAATGGCTTGCTTCACAAAAACAATAAAAAAAGAGCCTTACGGGAATCTATCCTAAGTATTATACTTAGGATAAGATTTCCTTTTTTTGTTGACATTCGCATGCATTCGATTGAAGGAGAATCTAATCATGAATAATTCGCTCCATAAGAGACTAATCATCGGCTTCTTAGCGATAACTGTTCCATTTGTCATCTTGCTCCTTTACAACAATCTGTATGCGTCCAATACCGTTAGGCAGCAGGTCGCCCAATCGAATAAGAATGCGATCATGCTCTATGCGAATCAAATTCAGGCTGAGTTGAACCGTGAGACGAATTACCTATACAATCTGGCGGTAGAGGATTATAATATCATTCAACTCCCAAGAATTACACAGGACGAATACGAATACGTCCTGACGAAGTATCGTATTTTCAATGAGCTAAGCCGCTATCATCATTATTACAGCAGCATCGACTTTGAGTTTGTCTACTCGGTGAACAACAACGATCTCCTGCACACGATCATTCCTTCAGACTCTTATAACGAGATCTATAAGATCAAGACGACGCTCATCGAATTGCTGCAGCGAGTGAACAGCGACAGCCGATACTTCAAGCAATGGTCTTTGATAAAATACGGAAATGAAAGCGCTTTATTAAGACTTGTTGATACAGGCTCAGGGATATATCTCGGCGCTTTTGTTCGACTAAGCAACTTAATGATTCCGCTTGATCTGATCCAGCTTGGCGATGACGGCTTCGCCTCCTTCATCTCCCAAGATCACGAGATCATCTCCTCCAGGTCCGCTGAGCCATCAATTGACAAGCCTAGGTTCATGTTTCAGCCTGAGGAGATGTATCAAGCGATTGAGCTGGATCACAAGCCGTATATCGCCGTGACAAGCCCCATTGAGGGAACCGATACGATGCTAAGCGCCTTTATCCCAGAGAAGAGCATGCTGCAGAACTTGATTTACTTTCGGCTGCTCATCTTCCTTATCCCTGTCTGCGCGGCCATCGTGCTGATCATTTATCTTATGTATTTGAATGATCTCGTATTGAAGCCGCTGCGCAATCTCATTAACGGCATGAGAAAGCTGAAGCAAGGCGACTGGAATGTAAGGCTTCATGCATCCAAGACCAAGGAGTTTCTGATGATAAACGATACCTTCAACGACATGGTCTCTCAGATTGAGGAGCTTAAGATTCATGTCTATGAAGAGCAGATCAAAGCGCATAAAGCCGAGGTTAAGCATCTGCAGCTTCAGATCAACCCTCACTTTTTGCTTAACTCGATCAATGTCATATACAATCTGGCTCAGATTCAAAAAAATGATATTATTCAGCTCATGTGCTTGAATCTTGTCAAATATTTTCGTTTTACAACACAAACGCATCGCAGTGTCGTTACCATTGAAGAAGAGCTGGACCATATGGAGAGCTACATTCAGATTCAGCAGTATCGCTTTCCACATCGTATCACCTACCAGTTCGACATTGAAGATCAGCTTAGGGGTACAGGAATACCACCGCTCATTATTCAGCCCTTTATCGAAAACTGCTTCAAGTATGGCTTTGACTTTATGGATGTTCCCTTTCACATCCATATTGAGATCAACGCTTTAGCTGAAGCAGCCGATCAGATGAGGATCAAGATCACGGATAATGGAGCAGGCTTTCCCGAGGACGTGCTCTTGCAGCTGCAATCAGGAGCTTATTTCAATTCTCCAAGCGGCGAGCATCTTGGCATCTGGAATGTGTATCACCGCTTTAAGCTTATTTTTGGCTATGATGCAGATATTACATTCACCAATGAACCTGGTTCAGGTGCATGCATTACGCTGCAAATGCCAATTCGTTCAGTTGAGCAGTTCCAATAAATCGACTAGGGGGATAACCATGGCTTACAGAGCGCTTATTGTTGATGATGAGGTCTACGCTGTGATGGGGATAAGAAGCGGCGTGAAGTGGGAGGAGCTGCAAATCGCAGAGGTGTATGAAGCCTTTCATATTCGAGAAGCGATGCAAGTCATGAACAAGATTCAGATTGACATTCTCATCTGTGATATTGAGATGCCAAGAGGCAACGGAATCGAGCTGTTGGAGTGGGTCAATGAGCATTCGCCGAATACCGAGACGATTTTCCTTACGGCGCATTCCAATTTCTCTTTCGTGCAGCGAGCGATTCAACTCGATGGATTCGATTATTTATTAAAGCCTGTGGAATATCATATTTTGCAAACCACCATCGGCAGGGCGCTCGACACCATTAAGGAAGAACGAGAGCTCGCTTCTCTACGAGAGCAGTACAAGCCTTATTATAACCTGTGGCTGAAGAAAAAATCACTGATTACAGATAAGTTCTGGAACGATCTCTTTTCTAAAAAAATAACGTGCACGAAAGCCAATACCGAGCGGCTCATCCATGAGTATGTGCTTCCATTAACCGCCCATACGCTGATCCTCCCTATCGTCATAAGTGTAGAGGGCTGGGATCGGGAGCTGAACAGCGCGGATGAAGAGGTGCTGGAATACGCTCTTCGCAATATTGCCCGTGATCTTATGCTTCAAGATCGGCATGGCGATGTGATTCAGACGAAGCTTGGTGTCAATTGTGTGTTATTGTTCTTAGAGCGTGCAGACGAGCTGGATGATTTATGGCTTGAAGAGCAATGCCGCCAATACATCAGGTACTGCCATCAATATTTGTACGGCTATGTGTCGTGCTATATTGGCAAGCCAGCCGTGATGTCGAAGATCAGCGATATGTATCATAAGCTCTTGGATATGGAGTACAGCATGATGAAGAAGAATTCCGAGGTGCATTGGCTTAAAGAGCAGCATAGCAGCAAATCAGGCGCTAAGCTTCCAGCGTTTAATACTTGGACAGTTCTGATCGAACAAGGCAAAAAAGACGATATGGAAAGAGAACTGTGCCGCTTCTTTAGCAAGCTTAATCTAGAGGCTGAGCTTAACACAGAGCTCCTTCATTCGTTCTATCACAGTTATATGCAGATGATCCATTACATCTTGTACAAGCATGGCCTATCCCTGCACCATCTGCTTCTAAGTGCAGAGAGCTCATATCATGAGGCTATGCCCCGCTCTATCATTGAAATGGAGGAATGGTCTCGACGGTTACTGTGTATCGTTCATGAGCAGCTTCACAAGGATGATTCCGTTATCCATCGCGTGCAGCGTTACATTCGAGATCATCTTAGCGATACTATTACAAGAGAAGAGCTTGCTGATCATGTGCATCTCAACCCCGCTTATCTCTCTAGGCTCTTTAAAAAAGAGGTTGGGGAGTCCTTAACCGATTATGTGTTGAATGAGCGCATGAAAGTGGCAAGAGAACTTATTGAAAGCTCGACACTCCCAATCTCGGATATCGCACAATCCGTTGGCTACACGAATTTTTCCTACTTCACGAAAATGTTTAAAAAGCAATATCAATGCACGCCCCAGCACTATCGGCGGCAGCTCGAAGAGACAGCCATGAGGTCGAACTCTGGCTGATTCATGTTAATATTTTGTAAACGCTACCAAAATGTCACCATCGTATCATCATCAAGTCACGAGATTGTTAGTTGCTTTTCACTCGGCTTGCTACAATGAGGGCTGAAAGCCTGCGAACAGGAACTGCATGCTGCATTGGCTTTCAAGTGAAGTTTAAGCTTTCTCAAATTTATTCGAGAGGTGATGAGCTTAATGTTGAAGAAGTTTTTAAAGTCCAGTCTCATTGTAAGCATGCTACTCATGTCCGTTATTTCAGTCCCATTTACCGCAGGCGCAGCATCCAGTGTCACTATTAATTGGAACGACGTCAAACAAGACATCGATGGCTTCGGGGTATCCCAAGCAGGATGGTCTGATGCGGTGTATGATCTGCAGGAGCCTGTTCGCAGCCACATCATGGATTTACTATTCAATCAAGAGGATGGCATTGGAGCATCCATCTTCCGAGGAGCGATCTTCCCTGACTTCAACCCTTCACCAGGTGTTTATGACTTCAATGCAAGGCCAGATCAAGTATGGGTGATGCAGCAAGCACAGGCGCGTGGTGTAGATAAGATCGTAGCCAGTGCATGGAGTCCGCCGGCATGGATGAAGACCAACAACCAGACGACACATGGCGGTTACTTGAAGCAAGAGAACTACGGTGATTTTGCTGCTCTGATGTCTAAGTTCGCGAAGGAATACAAGGATCAATTTGGCATAGACATGTACGCAATGTCCATCGCCAATGAGCCTAATTCCATGACCTTCTTAACATGGGATTCAAGCGAGTGGAACTCCACCAACTTCCAGGTATTCATCCGTGATCACCTTAAACAGGCCATGCTTGCAGAGGGCGTGCAGAATACAAAGGTTATCGCTGGCGAATCCTCATGGTGGTCGGAAGATCTGATCAAAGACTCCTTGAACGATCCGGCTGCAGCAGAACGACTTGATATTGTGGCTGGTCATAACTACCCGATTCCGATCATTAACACGGAGATGCCGACAACTCCATTTTCCACAGCTGTCTCAAAAGGCAAGAAAGTATGGATGACTGAAGTATCTTCGGTAGATACGTATGATCCAGGCATCAACTCAGGGCTTAAGTTTGCCAAGCAGATGCACAATTTCATGACCAAGGCCAATGTAAACGCTTGGTTGTACTGGACGGGTGCCATCCCAGGAAATAATGACGAAGGCCTCATCAATGTGTATAAGGATACCAATACTTATCAAGTCACCAAGCGTTACTATACATTCGGCAACTACAGCAAATTCATTCGTCCGGGCTATGTTCGCATCGGTGCAACCGAGAGTCCAAAGTCAGGCGTCTACACTTCGGCTTATAAAGATCCTGTTACCGGTAAATTCACTATTGTCGCTATTAATGATACGGATTCCACTGCTGAACTCAATCTTGCACCAAGCGGCTTTACAGCAGGCTATATTACGCCATATACGACTAACTCCAGCTTAAGCTTAACACAAGGCGCAAACATTCCTTTGGTGAATGGCAGCTATTATACTGCCGTGCCACCGAAGAGCGTCGTTACCTATGTTGGACAGAACGGCTCACAGCCAGCTGAGACCTTGACTTTAACTGATAACCTGAATGATTGGTCTCTGACACACGCTCATACGAGCGGACTTGCGATGGACTCCTCCAATACAGGATACTTTGATGGAGACTCCTCTAGAGTAAAGCGTACAGAGGGCACAACCCAAAGTTTTGTTTACCAGCTGCCTAATATTTCTAATTTTACTGCTACCCTGTATCAGTTCAGCGTATGGGACGGCGTTGCTTTCTACGCCTCCCCAGATAACCAGAACTGGACTCAGATCGCTCATGTCAGCACTCCTGGCGTCTATACGGGAAGCAAGTGGTACCGAAAACAATATACCCCCCAAGCGGCCTTTCCTGCAGGTACTCAATTTTTGAAGGTGGAGCTCTCCGGTTCAGATTCATGGGAAAAGCAAGTGTCAAAGATGGTCATCGAGTATACACCATAAATTAAATTGAACGGCAAATGCGATCCACCGAGCAGACCTTTTAATGCCTGTACAGCAGGTGTCAAAGGGTCTGCTTATTTGTTCAAAGACTTCGATGATGCATCGCAAAAAAACCTTCCCCACCGTTGAACGGACAGGAAAGGCTTCTTTTCATAAAATGCACGGCTTCGTGTTCCACTATTTCTTCTGAACATTAGGATCAAGACTGTCTTTAGACAGCAAGGTATTGAGCTCTTTCATAAACATATTGATGTCTTTGAATTGACGATAAACCGAAGCAAAGCGCACATAAGCCACTTCGTCGACAGGGTATAGCTGCTCCATTACGATCTCGCCAATGGATTGGCTTTCGACTTCCGCCTGCGCAGTTGTACGAATCTGCTTCTCCACTTCAGATACTATAGCCTCAAGCTGTTCCACCGATACGGGCCGCTTCTCACAAGCTCTGATCAGACCTCTCAGCAGCTTCTCGCGGCTGAACTCTTCTCTGCTGCCATCTTTCTTAATCACAATCAGCGGAGTTTCCTCCACCATCTCAAACGTAGTGAAGCGACGGCTGCACTGCTCACATTCGCGACGACGGCGAATCGACTTATTATCGTTGGCTGGCCTCGAATCCAATACTTTCGTGCCATTATAATCACAATAAGGGCATCTCATAGAAGTGCATGTCCCCCCTTCTTTTATTCTCCATTCTAAGTTCCAAAACATCCCATGATTTTTTAGTAATGATATTAACAAGTTTGCGCACAATATCATTACCAACCGCAAGGAGGTGAAAGAAATGAGCCAAAACAACCGTTCTAGCAACAACCTAGTTGTACCACAAGCGACTGGTGCGCTTGAGCAAATGAAGTTCGAGATCGCACAAGAACTTGGTATCGCTATCCCACAAGATGGATACTATGGTAACATGGCTACTCGTGACACTGGTTCCATCGGTGGTTACATCACGAAGCGCCTTGTGCAAATCGCTGAACAACAACTTGCTGGTCAATACAAATAATGATCTTCTAGAAGCATCGGATAAGCACTCGCTTGTCCGATGCTTCCTCTATTTTAGGCTGAATTCAGCACTTTTCCTATCCATCATGCTTCCTTCAATTTAGGTATACACGTTCTTGTATTTCTCATAATAATGAAATACCTTTTTGACATACATGCGTGTTTCATTAAAGGGGATTGAATTTTTCGCAGTGTCAAGACTTCCATCCCAAGTACCATTCTTTAACCACTCGTTAACATTGCCTGGACCTGCATTATATGCGGCTACGGCAGCTACAATATTATTATCGTACATGTTAATCAAGGATTTCAGATACCAGGTGCCAATTGTAATATTGGGGTCGACCTCATCTTTTAGCTGTTCCAGCGAAAAATGGCTGCGAAGCTTCATTTGCTGCATCGCCCATTCCGCTGTGCTTGGCATCAACTGCATAACCCCAACGGCTCCTTTTCTAGATTCACGGCCCGCTATGTAATTGGTCTCCACGCGAATGATCGCAGCCACCAGCAGCGGATCAAGCTCTTGATCCTGTGCTTTTTGCTGGATGGTATCTTTGTAGGGTATCGGATACATCCATTGTCCCAACCATTCAGATTGCAAGATCCATAGCAAGACAAAGCCGACAACCAAGATCAACAGCCATGTTTTGCTGCGTAGTTTTTTCATAAACGCATTCATAGCATACCCTTTTTCTTCACAAAACGTAGCACTTGCTCCTTCGTCTCCTCTATGCCCTGATCATTCCATATCACAATATCTGCTTGAGCACGCTTCGCTTCTATGTCAAGCTGTGCATTCAGCCTGGCTTCAGCCTGCTCCTTCGTGATTCCATCCCGCTCCATTAAGCGCTTAAGCTGCAGCTGACGCGGAACATATACAACCATCACTTCCTCAAAGAGCTGCTCCATCTTCGACTCATACAATAATGGCACATCAACGACAATTAGCCGATTCGGATCTTCCTCTTCATATGCTGCCATCTGTTGAAACATGACCTGACGAATTGCAGGATGCGTAATCGCGTTCAGCGCCTCGAGGTCAGCAGCGCTCCTGAATACGATCTCGCCTAACCGCTTTCGATGAAGAGAACCATCATCTTGCAGCATGTCCGATCCGAAGCGATCTACAATCTGCTTAAGAACCGGACTGCCAGGAAGCACGACCTCCCTGGCGATTCGGTCCAAGTCAATTAAGGCTGCACCGTGCTGCGCGAGCAGAGCAGCCACAGTGCTTTTGCCAGAAGCGATTCCTCCTGTCAATCCAATGTTCATTCGATCACCTCTTCCATAAACATCACGAGCTTGCAATTCGATCCATCTAGAACAGCTTCATAATCCCGATTATGATAAGCAGGCATCCGGGCAAAAAGGACAAGCGTTTCAGCCAGCGCCACTGGCCAAAGGTAATGCCGATCCGTATCCCTAGCTGCAAAAAAGTTCCACTGAATATGGCAATAATAAGCGCCGTCCAGATCGGAGAGTAGCCAAGCAATGCAGCGCCTATTCCAGCTCCAAATGCATCAAGCGACAGCGCCACACCGAGCCAAGCCGCCTCTTGGGCGCTGATCGTGCCAGAACGGTCCATATCCGCTGCATCAGGTGTACGCAGAATCTGGATAATAATCCCTATTCGTTTAAGCTGGATTTTTAGAATTTGCTGCACTTGCGGTTCTGGGCTTGACTGTTCAAAAGCCTGCGAATCATGTTTGCTCTCATGTTCAAGCGTAATGTCTACACTTCCAGCAGTATCCTGAGATTGGAAGAACTGAACCATAGCCCATATCCCAATCCCGATTAGAATAAGCGCGCCAAGTATACTTGCCGCTCGATCAGAGAACCAGTGGATGAACAAAGCCCCCACGTGCATCGATGCAAAAATGACGAGTCCTGAACAAATCGATATGATTAAGACAGATAGCCATGGAATACGAAGCCGCCGCATTCCATAGGTTAGTCCGACACCGAAGCTGTCCAGACTAAGTGCAAACGCCAAAATCAATAGTGATGCTGCATGCGCAAACAACATGATTCCCTCCCTGCTGACCTTCTCTGATGAGAACAATGGCGTGAACCAATGTACCTTATCATATGGGCTAGAGAGAGGATTCGTGCATTGTTCACGCAAGTCAGGAAGCTACCTCCGTTAACGCCGTCCCTGACAGCTTGGGCAGGTATGTGTTCCTCGTCCGCCGACGACAGACTTTTCGATTAGCTGCCCGCAGCGAACGCAAGGCTTGCCTTCTTGGCCATACACTTGAAGCTGATGCTGGAACATGCCCATTTCTCCTTGGCCGTTCACATAGGACTTTATGGAGGAGCCGCCCGCATCAACAGCCTGCTTCAGGGTAAAGATGATGGCTTCATGCAATCTTGCGAGCTGATCCGCTTGAAGTGAATCCGCTGGGGTCAGAGGATGAATCTTCGATCGGAACAAGGCTTCATCGACATAAATATTGCCAAGCCCTACAATGATATGCTGGTTAAGCAGGACTGGCTTGATGAAGCTGCGCCGTTTGCGAAGCTTTGCTGCTAAGCTCTCTACTGTAAAGTCTTCACTCAAAGGCTCGATCCCAAGCTTCTGAAGCGGTGCTTGTGTCTTCTCCTCACCTGGCGAGAACAGATGCATCGTGCCGAATTGGCGCACATCCTTGTAACGAAGCTCTGTGCCATCATCGAAGTGAAAGATGACATGGGTGTGCTTCTCAATCGGCTCGTCCGATACATAGACGCCGTAGCGGCCTTCCATGCGCAGATGAGACACCATGACGAGGCCATCCAAGCGTACAAGAAGGAATTTTCCTCTACGCTCCACTTCTTGTATCGTATGCCCTGTAAGCGCATCACAGAACATCTCAGGCTCAGCAGGACGCTGGATAATGCGCGGCAGACTTACCGTAACTCGTTCAATTTTCTTTCCTTTTACTAATGTATTTAGGGTCCGTTTGACCGTTTCTACCTCTGGTAATTCAGGCACTGTTATCACCTCATTCCCCATTATACCTGATCCTTATCATGCAGAGGGAAGTTGGTTGAAATTACGTCTTACTTCGCCTCGTACCAGTTGGCTCCACTGCTTACATCAGCGCGAAGCGGCACATGAAGTTCAATGGCCTCCTCCATCACCTTAGGCACCAGCTTCTTCATGATTTCAACCTCATGAGGCGGCACTTCAAATACCAATTCATCGTGCACCTGCAGAAGCATCTGACTCTCTAGCTTCTGCTCCTTAAGCGCTGAATCCATCTTCACCATTGCAAGCTTAATGATATCGGCTGCGGTGCCCTGGATCGGCGTATTCATCGCTGTACGCTCGGCAAAAGAGCGCTGGTTGAAGTTCGATGCATTAATCTCTGGCAGATAGCGCCGGCGTTCCAGCATCGTCTTCACATAACCCTGCTTTCTCGCCTCGTCAACAATATCATGCATATATTGCTTCACGCCTTGGAAGACAGCAAAGTATTGTTCAATGAACTTAGCCGCATCCTTGCGTGTGATGTTCAAATTCTGGGAGAGCCCATAGTCGCTGATGCCGTATACAATACCGAAGTTCACGGCCTTGGCGGAGCGTCTCATATTGCTGTCGACCTCTTCAGCCTTCACGCCAAACACATCCATGGCTGTCTTTGTATGAATGTCCATATCGTGAATAAAGGCTTCCTTCAGCTTCTCATCCCCAGATATATGGGCAAGCACACGGAGTTCAATCTGGGAGTAATCCGCTGCCACGATGTTCCAATCGCTATTAGTCGGGACAAAGGCTTGACGAATCTGGCGCCCTTCCTCCAGGCGTATCGGAATATTTTGCAGATTCGGGAATTGCGAGCTTAGACGTCCTGTCGCTGTAATGGTCTGGCGATAGTACGTATGCACGCGTCCTGTATCCTGCCGCACTTCCTTCAGCAGTCCTTCAATGTAGGTGGATTGCAGCTTCGCCATCTGGCGATAGTGAAGGATGAGTGGAATGATGTCATGATAAGGCTCAAGCTTCTCCAGTACTTCCGCGTCAGTGGAATAGCCCGTCTTCGTCTTCTTCACTACCGGTAGCTGCAGCTTATCGAAGAGAATCTCGCCCAGCTGCTTGGGTGAGCCAACATTGAACTCTGTTCCCGCTAGCTCGTAGATTTCCTTCATGGTCTTGTCTATAGCGGCTGAGAACTGCTCTCCCAGCTGTCGCAGTGTATCCTGATTGACACGAATGCCGGTCTTTTCCATACGTGCAAGTATGGAAGACAGCGGAAGCTCTAGATCATAGTACAAATGATCCATCTCATTGGCTTTAAGCTCTGCTTCCATCTTCGGAACAAGCTGCTGCACAAGGCTCGCCTTGCGCGATGCATGTGCTGCCACAATTGCCGCATCGGGCACCTTGAACTTCGCTCCTTTGCCATATACCGTCTCATCGCTATCCATGCTAGATAAGCCGAACTTTACGGCAAGGCTTGGAACCGTTGCAGAAGCATCGCTTGGATCAAGCACATAGGCGGCGAGTTGGATGTCAAAGCCTGTTCCTCGATACGGAATATGGAGCCAATGGAAGATCAACTCCGCACGATGAAGGTCAAAGCCGATCTTGGCTTGATTCTGATCTCCAAGCCACGCACGTACAGGCTCTGCCTGCTCCTTAAGCAGCACATCCTTGCTGACATACCAGTACTTATCCGGCGTAGCAAAGATCAGTCCAATCAATTCCGCCAGATGCGGATTGTCACCGTGGGATTCCACTTGAATGGTGTTGACTTGACCAAGCTCTTGTATGAACTCTGCCAGATTCGAATCGTCCACCATCAGCGTTTGAAGCTCGATCTCTTCTTGATCAGATGAGCTGCTTGAAGCAGCCTCTCCGACAGCAAGCTTCTCAATGCGGTCTAAGAGCGACTTGAATTCCAGCTTCTGAAGCATAGGAAGCGCCGTCTCTGCTGGCACACCGCTAAAGGTCATTTTCTCACGCTCAAGCTCAATGGGAACTTCGCGATATATCGTGGCAAGCTGCTTGCTCATGCGGGCGTCATCGGCATGATTTTGAATATTTTCCTTCATCTTGCCCTTAAGCTCGTCTACATGCTCCAGCACGCTCTCCACACTGCCATATTGGGCGAGCAGCTTAAGCGCGGTCTTCTCTCCCACGCCAGGCACACCTGGGATATTGTCAGAGGAGTCGCCCATTAGCCCCTTCAGGTCAATGATCTGCAGCGGCGTCAGCTGATACTTCTCTTCAATTGCAGCTGGATCATACTTCTCGATCTCACTGACGCCTTTGCGGGTAAGCACAATGGTCACGTGATCGGATGCGAGCTGCAGCATATCCTTATCTCCCGTGACGACCATCATCGTATGCTGCTCTTCATCTGCTCTCTTCGTTAGTGTGCCGATGATATCATCCGCCTCATAGCCGCTGAGCTCGAAGTGAGCGATGCCCAGTGCATCCAGAAGCTCTCGCATCACAGGGAACTGCTCGGACAGCTCCGGTGGCGTTTTGGAGCGTCCTCCTTTATATTCCTTATATTCTGTATGTCTAAATGTCATTTTTCCAGCATCAAAGGCAACCAATAGATGCGTGGGCTTCTCTTCTTCAAGAAGCTTCAGCAGCATGGTCATAAATCCATACACCGCATTCGTATGCAAACCTTGTGCATTCGTAAGCGGCGGCATCGCGTAAAAGGCGCGGTTGGCAATACTATTGCCATCGATTACAATCCATTTTTCCATATGTACACCTCGTCTACATCTCTTATTCTCATGATAGCATAGCCACACCCTATAATGGAAATTTGCTGGACGGAACTTGCATGTGATCTTCAAAAACTCAACCTTCCAGCAGCAAGCAAAAAAGATTCGAACGACAACCCGTTGTCATTCGAATCTTTGTATGCATCATGAGTCGCTTTAGCTATTCAAATCTGGTCTTTCATTCGTAACGAGATAGACGATACTCTCCCCGATGTTAGTCGCATGATCGGCAATCCGTTCGATATATCGTCCGACAAACATCAAGTTCATCACTTGGGAAGCCTTGTGCGGGTCTTCAACCAAGAAGCTCATCAGCTCACGAATAATCTGGCCATACAGTTGATCGACCATATCGTCATCCTTTGCCATTTTGTAGGCAAGGTCCACATTCTCTTCATTGTACGCCTTGGTGGACTCCGCAATCATCTGCTGCACGATCTCAACCATGCGCGTAATGTCAATCAGCGGCTTCATAACAGGCTCGCCGTTCATTCGAACCACGACCTTCGCAATATCGATTGACAGATCCCCCATCCGCTCAAGGTCGCTTGAGATGCGAAACGATACAAGGATTCTTCTCAAGTCCTTCGCCACAGGCTGCTGGGTTAAGATAAGCCGCGAGCCAATATCCATGATCTTATTCTCAAGCTCATTAAGCTCCGCATCCTTCGCTATAATGCTCTTCGCTCGCTCGATGTCGGATGTTTTCAACGATTCCAGCGACTCAATTAAGGCATGCTCGACATGAGCGCTCATTTCCTGAAGCAGGCTGCTTAGTTCTTCCAATCCCGTATCGAATTCTCTACGCTTAATCATAATATACCCTTTCCCTCCCGGTGCAGTATTATCCGAATCGTCCCGTGATGTAATCTTCTGTGCGTTTGTCGCTCGGATTCGAGAACAGCGTCTCCGTTTGATCGAACTCTACCATCTCGCCATTGAGGAAGAACACCGTCTGATCAGATGTTCTTGCTGCTTGTTGCATGTTATGAGTGACCATGACGATCGTATACTTATTTTTCAATTCTTGAACAAGCTCTTCAATTTTGAGTGTAGAGATTGGATCAAGTGCGGATGTGGCTTCGTCCATGAGAAGGACATCCGGATTCACCGCAAGGGCTCTTGCAATACATAAGCGCTGCTGCTGGCCACCAGATAGGCTGAAGGCGGAGCGCTTCAAATAATCTTTGACCTCATCCCACAAGACGGCTTGCTTCAAGCTTTGCTCCACAATCTCATCGAGCTGAGATTTGCTTTTAATGCCGTGAAGACGAGGGCCATACGCAATGTTGTCATAGATCGACTTTGGAAACGGATTAGGCTGTTGGAACACCATCCCAACTTTCTTGCGAAGCGTCTCCACATCCACATCACTGCTGTAGATATCGGTTCCGCCCATGCTGACAAGCCCTTCTATTCTCGTTCCATCGATCATATCATTCATGCGGTTCAGCGTGCGAAGCAGCGTTGACTTGCCGCAGCCTGACGGTCCGATGAAGGCTGTCACAGCCTTCTCTGGAATCGTCAGGTTCACATTTTTCAAGGCGTGATACGTGCCATAATAGAGATTCAACTGTTCAATATGAATTAAGGTTTGATTCGCTGCCTGCGTTGCAGTACTCATGCGCTCGTCTCCTTTAAATCTGTTTAGAATACTTGTTACGAAGAATAACAGCCGAGATGTTCATCAGTACGAGCATGACCATCATGACGATGATGCCTGATGCCGCCAGATCATGGAAGGACACTTGCGGTCTTGAGATCCAGTTGAAGATCTGGATAGGCATAACCGTAAACTGATCCATGATGCTGCTTGGCAAGAAAGCAACGAATGTTAGAGCTCCGATCATGACAAGCGGGGCTGTCTCTCCAATCGCCCGGGACAAGGCAAGAATAACACCCGTCAGAATCCCTGAGATGGAAGAAGGCAGCACAGAACCGTATACGGTCTGCCACTTGGTTGCCCCAAGGGCAAAGGAAGCATCTCTTCTTGCCCGTGGTACGGCGCGTATTGCTTCTTGCGCCGATACAATAATGACAGGAAGCACGAGCAGGGTCATCGTTAACGCCCCGGACAGCAAGCTGCGATCAAGCGATAAGCCCCGGACAAAGATCGTTAGTCCAAGAATACCGTATACGATGGACGGCACCCCTGCCAAGGTGCTAATGTTCAGTTGAATAAAGCGGGTAATGGCATTCTTTTTAGCATATTCCTCAAGATAGATCGCAGCCCCTACGCCGAGAACAAAGGAGATCGGAGCCATGATGAGCACCATATAGATCGAACCGACAATAGCGGACTTCATACCCGCGCGTTCAGCGACGCGAGATGGGTAATTGGTGAACAAATCAAGATTCAAGCGGCCAATCCCGTCCAAAACAATATTTATTAATAAAGCCATCAAAGCGATAATTCCGATGGATGTAGCTGCAATAAACAACAGATGCAGATATAGATCCTTCTTGCGGCGATTGCTGATCTGCTTGCGATTGGCATCTTCGAACATAGACATGACTTTAGTACTCCTCTCTGAAGCGTCTCGCCACATACTGCGCTAGTATGTTCAGCAAGAAAGTAATGACGAACAGCGTCATACCTACCGCAAAGATCGTGCCGTATTCCACTGAACCATGCGGCGTATCACCCAAGCTCACCTGTACGATATAAGCCGTCATCGTCTGAATGCTCTCCAGCGGGTTCAAGGTCAAGTTCGGTGTTGCTCCTGCAGCAACCGCTACGATCATCGTCTCCCCGATCGCTCTTGAGAAGGCAAGAACCGCTGAAGAGACAATTCCGGAGAAGGCCGCAGGCACGACGATCTTAAGCGCAACTTCAAAGCGAGTGGCCCCAAGGGCATAAGCGCCATGCCGCAAGCTCTTAGGCACCGCCGACATCGCATCCTCACTTAAGGAGGAGACCATTGGAATGATCATGATACCGACCACAATACCGGCACTTAGCGCATTGAACACCCCCATTGACGGGAAGATGCTCTTTAGCAGCGGGGTAACAAAAGTTAAAGCAAAGTACCCATAAACGATTGTCGGTACGCCGGCAAGCACCTCTAGAATCGGCTTTACAATCTTGCGGACACGCTTCGGAGCATACTCGCTAAGATAGATGGCGCTCGCAAGTCCAATGGGAATGGCAACGATACACGCAATGACCGTTACAAGCAGGGTGCCGCTTAAGAGCGGCAGAATCCCAAACGCTTTTGGTTCAATCAATGGACTCCATTTTGTTCCGAACAAGAAATCCATGAACGGAACGCTTTTGAAAAAGTTAATCGTCTCAGACAGCAGTGTAACGACGATTCCTATTGTTGTTAATACGGATAATGCTGCGCAGAGAAAAAGTATAATCGGGACAATCTTGTCAGATAGATGCGACCTCGAATTTTTGAAGTTCATCTTCGTTGTCGTAGATGGCGCAACGTTAGATTCCATGTTCAGTACCCTCACTTTGCATCATGACATACCTCATTCAACGCTTACTTCAGCTGCTCCAGCTGTTCCGTATACTTTTCATCTGGAAGAGGGACATAACCTACCTCTGGCGCAATTGCTCCGGCGTTCTCCAAGTAGAATTCCACAAATGCTTTGACTTCAGGAGTAGACAGCTTTGCTTTATCCACATAAACAAGGAGTGGACGGGAAAGCGGTGTATACGATCCGTCTTTGACAGTCTCTGGAGATGGAGTCACTGTAGCTGTACCGTTATCAACCGGAATAAGCTTCAGCTTGTCTTGGTTCTCCTCGAAGAAGGAGTAGCCGAAATAGCCGATTGCTGTACTGTCGCCGGATACGCCTTGAACGATCGCATTGGTGTCTGCACTGAATGTGATCTGCTTGTCATTGCGCATCGCCTTGGATTCACCGTTAATGGCTTCTGTGAAGTAATCAAATGTGCCATGCTCAGAGCCTGGAGAATAGATGCGAAGCTCTGTAGCCGGCCAGCCCTCACGAACATCTGCCCACGTCTTCACCTTGGAATCTGGCTCATAAATCTTTTTCAGCTCATCAAGTGTCAGCTTGTCTACCCAATCATTGTCCTTGTTGACGACGATGGCAAGCCCGTCATACGCAACGGTCAGCTCTTGATAGTCAATGCCATTGTCCTTAGCAGCCTTAGCTTCTTCTTCTTTGATCGGACGAGATGCATTGCTAAGCTCGGTCTCACCACGAGCAAAGCGCTTGAAGCCGCTGCCTGTTCCAGATGTGCCGACCGATACGCGCACATCTTTGTGAGCTGCGCTGAATTCCTCTGCGATCGCTTCTGTCATTGGAAATACTGTGCTTGATCCATCAATATTTATAGTGCCGGACAATGCCGCTTCACCGTTGTCTTTACTGTTGCCGCCGCATGCGGATAATAGGGTCAATACAAGTGCGATTACAGTCAAAGTCATTAGTCGTTTACCTAGCTTATTCAAGAGAGGTCACTCCTTCTTTGTTATCTCTAACGTATAGTTTCTGTTGCTATGCTGTAAGTGTAAGGGGTGAATGTTAACACTGTTTCAGGCTTTTGTTAACGCTGTGTAAAATATTAATTAATTGTAATGCTCCACGCGCAAATCATCATAAGCGTGCTTCGCGGATTGAGACATCATGGTAGCGCTGGAATGAACTTGCTGCAGTCTTTCCCGATTGTTTGAGATCGCAGAGAACAGCTCCTCAAGCTGCACAAGTGTTGTCGAGATCTCCTGCGAGGTGATGTGGGCTTCCTTATAGGATGCCTCGCTGCCCTTGATCGTGGCTTTGAGCGATTCGCGCATAACCGCCAACGTCTCCTCTATTTGCTCAGTCGCAGCCTTGGTCAGTAGCGCCAATTTTCTTACCTCAGCAGCTACCACTTCGAACCCTTTCCCATGCTCTCCCGCTCGCGCTGCCTCAATCGATGCATTCAGCGCCAATACTTGGCATGTCTCAGACCACTCCCGAATGACAAGCGCAGCGTCCACGGCTGCATCAGTATGCTGGGCCAAGGTATCCATTTGCTGCTTCTGTTCATTAACGTGCGAAGTCATCATCTCCACTGATGAGACCACATGAGAGAGCACGCCTTTTGTCTTCATCGTCTCTGCAAGCATCTCGTCAGCATGACGAAGGCCGACGGTTGCCTCAGATTGTACAAGATCTGCCTGCTCGTAAATAGATGCAAGCGAATCGCAGGCTGATTGAATAGCTTCCTGTTCTCGAATCTCATGCTTAACCCGGATATGCTTGGACAATTCATTAATGGACTTTGATGTCATGAGACCAGCACAGCGGCCTTCCTTCTCAAAAATAACCGGATCATACATTTGATCCTCTTGCCTTCCTGCAATAAGATCAAGCAGATCTTTTGGCTCTATACCATATGGCACAATAAGAACTTCGCTCTGCATCAAACGATGAATCGGCTTCTGGTTGTATAAGGCTGGTGCAAAACGCTTGCCCATGCGCTCATAAAATTGTTCTTTAGCGACAAAGCCTATGGGGCGTTCCTGCTGATCGATAACAACGATCAAACGCAGCTTGGCTTGTTGTTCAAATAGTGCCTGTACTTGCAAGATCGGAACAGTTGAATAAATAAGCTCCACTTGTTGAATGAGACCTACATATTCAGGCGCTGATGTGTGAATTTCTCTATTTGTTTTCTCCTGAACCATTACGATGCTCAACGTTTCTCTCCTCCTACAGATCTACTCAAGCGACTTAAGACCTAATTTAGCATGGCATTGTTAATGGAGAGATGGATTATTGTAAAGGTTATGTAAAATCTGATCGAATGCAGGAATATTCATATCTCAATTAAGAGCTGCATCACTTGAAACTGATATTAATAGCGAAAACAATCCATACTAAGAATGAATTGCCAATAGAGAGGAGACGCTATACGATGCCAAGCTCTGATTCCCATCGTGAACGGATTCGAAAGCAAGAAAAAAAGTTGATTATTACAAGTTTTGTTGTCGGTTTGATTATGCTTTACGCATTTATACGACAATTTCTGTAACAAGGCTAAGCCTGATTATTTTGTTCATCTGATGCAATTTATAATCAGATGGCATATAGCGTAAGGAGTGTGAAGAAGCAATGTTCACTTATGATCCCGTACTATTCAGCCGCATGCTTACTGGGCTCACATTAATTGTACATATTGTGTATGCCACTATTGGAGTAGGGGTACCTGTCATGATTGCTCTGGCCGAGTGGATCGGCATTAAGCGCAATGATCCCTATTATCTGCTCATGGCTAGGCGATGGGCACGAGGCTTTACCGTTACGGTTGCTGTAGGGGTTGTTACCGGGACTGCGATCGGCTTGCAATTGAATCTCTTGTGGCCGAATTTCATGAGAGTCGCAGGACAGGCGATTGCCCTGCCATTGTTTATGGAGACGTTCGCTTTCTTTATCGAGGCGATATTTCTTGGCATCTACCTCTATACTTGGGATCGCTTCAAGAATCGATACCTTCACTTTTGGCTGCTTATCCCTGTAGCCGCAGGCTCTTGCGCTTCCGCCTTTTTTATTACAACGGTCAACGCCTTTATGAATGCGCCACAAGGCTTTGATCTCATAGACGGCAAGATGGAGAATATCGATCCGATCTTTGCCATGTTCAACCCAGCCATGCCTACGAAGGTCGGTCATGTGCTCGTTACCGCCTATGTAACCGTCTCCTTCTGCTTGGGAGCTATTGCTGCACTCGCCATGCTTAGAGGCAGACGCCATGTTTACTTTAAAAAATGCTTGCGATTAACGATGGTATGCGCCCTTGTGTTTTCTCTTGCCTCTACGCTGATCGGGGATCTGTCAGGCAAGTATCTGCATGCCTACCAGCCAGAGAAGCTTGCTGCAGCCGAATGGCATTTTGAGACTACCGACAAGGCCCCTTTGATCATTGGAGGCATGCTGACCGATGACCATGATGTACGGTTTGCGATTAAAATTCCATTTGCCCTAAGTATTCTCGCTGGAGGAACTCCCGGGACAGTCGTCATGGGTCTTGATGATGTTCCACAAGATCACTACCCTCCGCTGCGAACGACCCATTATTTATTCGACCTTATGGTCTTCCTTGGGATGTACCTGCTGCTCGTTGCGGTATGGTACTTCATCGCGGATATTCGCAACCGCAAGCAAGGTGTGCCTATCCATAAAATACTTCTCATGGGTGTTGTGCTTGGGGCTCCCTTCTCTGTTATGGCGATTGAGTCCGGCTGGATCTTCTCAGAGATCGGCAGGCAGCCATGGATTCTATGGGGGGTGATGAGAACGGCTGAAGGGGCGACAACCTCGCCGCATGTGGACACCATGCTCTGGCTGTTCGCTGTCTTGTATCTTGTGCTTACCATCACCAGCGCTCGCATCCTCATCAGAATGTTTAAGCTCAATCCAGTAGAAGAAGAGATTGCTTCGCTCGGATTAGAAGGAGGGCCTGCTTCATGAGTTATGAATTGCTCGGAATGACCGTGCTATGGATCTTCCTGTTTGGTTATCTCATTGTCGCTTCTATTGATTTTGGAGCGGGCTTTTTCAGCTATTACAGCGTGCTTACAGGCAAGAGACAGCTCATTCACAGTGTGATTGAGCGCTATCTGTCTCCGGTATGGGAGGTAACCAATGTATTCTTGGTCTTCTTTATTATCGGGCTCGTTGGATTCTTTCCAGATACGGCCTATTACTATGGAACGGCCCTGCTGATTCCAGGCAGTCTGGCGCTAATATTGCTCGCCGTTCGCGGCTCCTATTACGCCTTTAGCACATATGGTTCTCGTGACAGCAAAGTCTATATGTTTCTGTACGGAATCAGCGGCCTGCTCATTCCTGCAGCGCTCTCCACAATCCTTGCCATCTCTGAAGGTGGATATATTATCGAGGAAAACGGGGCAATAGCATTTAGCTTCACGGCGCTCTTTGGCAACCTGTATCCATATTCCGTTATCATTCTAGCGTTGGTGAGCGTGCTGTACATCTCAGCTATGTTCTTAACGTATTACGCAGCGAAGGCAGAGGATAAGCCTGCACTCGAGATCGTGCGAACATATGCATTATCGTGGGCGCTGCCTACGATTCTGGCCAGCCTGCTCGTCTTCTATGCGATTCAAAGGCATAATGAACAGCACTTCATGAACATGCTGAATTATGCGTGGATGTTCGTGCTGTCCTTTGTGTTTTTCTTGATTGCGGTCATCTTGGTATGGAAGCGGACGAACTATGGGTTTGCCTTTATCGCTGTCATGTTCCAGTTTGGCTTTGCCTGGTTTGGGTATGGAAGAGCACATCTTCCTTATCTGCTCTATCCTTACTTGACAATCTATGACAACTTTACGAATCCGGCTATGGCACAGGCGCTCGTCATCGCGTTTATAGCAGGACTGTGCATTTTAATTCCGTCGCTGTACTTGCTGTTGAAGCTCTTTTTGTTTAATGCCAGCTATGTGAAGGGCATGAAAAAGCAGAAAAAAGCTTAACGCGCTCACAAAATGGAATGATTGGATATCGTGCTGCTTTAAGTTGAGCTGATCTTTGATGTGATAAATTGCAGGAGGTGAGATGAGATGCATGAGTTTTTAATCTTTTATGCGCCTTTGTTGATCGTCGTAATCTCCCTTGCGACCGTGTTTATTTGGGGGGCTTATTCACGAGCTGAAGATCGTCCCTAGCAAGACAATGCATGGATAAGGTGTTGGGTCGCAGGGCTGAAGATGAGCTTACAGCACAAGGAAGCCAAGGGATAGACACGCTACGCGCCTGCTCCCTTGGCTTCCTTGTGCTTGAACAAGCGGCAGATGAATAAATCGCCATCCCCTGCCTGCAAGCTGCATTATTTTTTTTGAATGACAAGCTTGTACCCTACTCCGCGAATCGAGTCGATCTTAACAGATTGCTGATTCAGTTCCAGCTTCTTGCGAAGAGAGCTGACATGAACATCAACGGTGCGCTGGCCGCCGATGTAATCAAAGCCCCACACCGCATTCATCAGATCGTCACGGGTTACGACCATGCCAGGACGCTGAACGAGATATAAGAGAACCTCGAACTCTTTTGGACGAAGAGAAATGAGTTCTTCCTCCAGCGTCACCTCGTATTTCTCTGGATAAATTCGCAGTTCTCCTGCCTTGATGACTTTCTCATCCGCTTCTTCAGCAAAGGCTGGAAGTTCCATAGCATCATTCAAGCTTCTTCTTAAAACCGCACCGACTCTGGCTAGCAGTTCCGCGACGCCAAACGGCTTTGTGATGTAATCATCGGCTCCATGCTTCAAGCCTTGCACAATCTCTTCCTCCGCATTTCTTGCCGTCAAAATAATAACGGGCGTACGATTGCCCGATTGACGAAGCTTGGACAGCACTTCAAAGCCATTCATCCCAGGAAGCATAATATCCAAGATGATGAGATCAAAGGTCTGGCTCAAGGCTGTCTGTAACCCCTGTCCACCATGATCCACAACCGTTGTCGCGTATCCTTCCAACGTCAAATTATAAGATAACAGCCGGGCCAGCGTAGGTTCATCTTCGATAACAAGCACTTTAGGTTCTGACATCGTTTCCTCCAGTATAACCGGCATTCATCCAGACACAATCCGTATCTGGTTATGAGCTGCTTACACCCGTTAAGCAGCTCTCCATTCAATCTCAAGCAGACACTGACTTACCCTTCTTGCAGCACAGGCATCTCAATTGTAAAGGTCGTGCCGACTCCAACCGTGCTCTCCACTTGAATGGTGCCGTGATGGGAATCCACAAGATGCTTCACAATGGAAAGACCAAGTCCTGTACCGCCAGATCCTCTCGATCTTGCCTTGTCCACACGATAAAACCGTTCAAAGATTCGAGGCAAGTCTTTCTTCGGAATTCCGATTCCCGTGTCGGAAATCCGTATACGTACTTGATCATAATCGCCATCTTCATTTACGGCAAGCGGAGCCGCCGTAATATTAACCCGCCCTCCGTCAGGCGTGTAATTAATAGCATTGGACAAGAGATTGAGGACAATTTGACGAAGGCGATCCTCGTCCGCCTCTATATACATATCCTCCTCCACAGTCATGGAGATGTCAATATGCTTTTTTGCAGCTTCCTTCCGAAGCATATTAACGGTATCCTCCATAAAGCTTGGCATGAATACAGGAGAGAACAGAAGCGGCACCCGCTTCGCCTCGATCTTCGACAGCTGAAGAATATCCCCGATCAGCCGATTCAGCCGTTCACTTTCATCATGAATAATCTTTAAGAAGGACTGCGCAATCTCAGCATCATGAATGGCGCCATTCATCAACGTCTCTGTAAAGCCCTTCACCGCAGCTATGGGCGTCTTCAGCTCATGGGACACATTGGCGACGAATTCGCTTCTCATGCGCTCCAATTGACGAATCTTGGACATATCCTGCATCAAGAGCAGTACGCCCGCCCATTCCTGATCTGTAAAGTATACGGGAACGACGTTGACATCCAAGAGGCGCTCCTCTGGGTAATAGATCGTCAGCTCATCCTGCAGCAGATTGCGTTTGCCAAGCGTCTCATGAACCATCTCGATCAGTTCGAATGGTATTCTAGAGTCGCTTAGCTGTTGGCCAATCACCGCCTTGCTCTTAATGCCAAGCAATTCCTCAGCCTTCTTATTCGTCAGAACAATCTGACCCTCTTCATCAACCATAATAATGCCATTCATCATATGCTCGAGCACAGATTGCAGGCGATTTTGCTGCTCTTTAATCTGCGTCATCTGAACCTGCAAACTGTCCGCCATCGCGTTAATTGCAGCACCGAGCTGGCCAATCTCGTCCGTGCCTGAAGTTGCTGTTCTCGCACGATAGTCCATATGGGTGATTCGCTTTGCTACACGAGTCATATTCTCAATCGGCTTCGTCAAGCTGTACGCAATTCGGAAGCTGATTAAGGCTGCGGCTAGAATAAGAATGAACAAGCCTAGTCCTAAGTACGCCCACAGCTCCTTAACCCCATCATCTACCGTCTTAAGGCTCATCGCAAGACGAATATAACCATCGAACTCTGGTGCATGATGGATCGGAATCGCGACATACAGCATGTTCTCATTTACGGTATCGCTATAGCGAATGGAGGAGCCGAAGCTATCCTTGCTGGCAGCAGCTACTTCTTCACGCTGAAGATGATTATCCATCTGTCTCGCATCAGACAGCGAGTCCCCGACAACGGTACCATCGCTTTTAATAAACGTCACACGAGAATGTGTAGAGTTGTCCAGCTTCTTCGCCCAATCTGAATAGAAGCTGTACTCTTCTTCTATGGTTGCTGGCACCTTCCATGGCAGAATCTGCTCGATGAGCAGCATTTCCCGGGACATATTTTGTTCTAATTGCTCAATATAATTGTTTTTAAACGAATTCGCCATATATATGCCTGCTGTGATGACCGATACACTAATCAAGCTTATGATGACGAGGGTTAGTCTCGTACGAAAGCGAGTCATAGCTCATCTCCCCGTTCAATCCATTGTTGTTTATACTCCTTTAACATCGTAACGATATTGCCCCTCATTTGACTAGTCTATAAATTATTAACTTTATGTAAAGGTGTTGTAAATAGCATTCGATTCGCTATTCCGTTCAACCTCCCTGACAAGGCGTCAGCCCTGATTAGAACGGAGATGCATATTGCCAATCGAATATTCGGATCTACTTGTAACGATATCCATTACTAGCACAGTAAATCCCCTCAGCTTATACTAAGGGGATTCAGTCTTACCTATTATTTGAACACAGGATCGCGGAACTGCTCCAGCTTCTCGAACGAGCTCTTATCGACATCACGGTGCAGGCTGTTGCCATGCGAGTCCATCGTCACGATAGCCGCAAAGCCTTCCACCTGCAGATGCCACATTGCTTCAGGAATGCCAAATTCCATGTAGTCTACGCCATTTACATGTTTGATGCACTCTGCGTAATACTGTGCAGCCCCACCAATTGCATTCAAGTATACGCCGCCGTGCTCCTGCAGTGCAGCCAGCGTCTTCGCTCCCATACCGCCTTTGCCGATGACTGCACGGATGCCGAACTTTTTCATAATATCGCCTTGGTAAGGCTCCTCACGAATACTCGTCGTTGGCCCTGCAGCCTTCACATGCCAGCCTTCTTCATCCTTTAGCATCACCGGGCCGCAATGATACAATACAGCGCCATTCAGATCAACCGGACAATCATGATCCATCAAGTACTTGTGCAGGGCATCACGGCCTGTATGCATCTCTCCATTGATAATGACAACATCGCCGACTTGAAGGGAACGAATATCTTCTTCAGAGATGGGCGTCGTCAGCACTACCTGACGGCTGCTCTTGCGATTGGCTTCTTCTTGGGATGCAGCGACTTCTGTAACGGTCTCCTTCGACTGCTCATCCATCTTGATGTCGGTACCGCGCTCATACAGCCACGATAGGTGAGCCCCTGTGTCACCGTTCAATCGAACGCCTTGGCGGCGGAACGCCCAGCAATTATACGCGACAGAGACAAAGAAGCTGGCTGGCAAGCGATTATTAACGCCAATCTTGCAGCCGAGCAGCGTCACCTCGCCGCCGAATCCCATCGTGCCGATGCCAAGCTGATTGGCAGACTTCATAATATAATCCTCAAGCTGAGCAAGCTCTGCAATTGGATTCTCATCCTCCACCTTGCGGAACAGCTGATGCTTCGCAAGCTCATAGCCTGTCGTACGATCGCCACCGATCCCAACACCAATGAAGCCCGCACTGCAGCCTTGCCCCTGTGCTTGGTAGACCGCATGCAAAATGCATTTGCGAATGCCGTCAAGATCGCGACCAGCCTTGCCAAGGCCTTCAATCTCAGCGGGAAGACTGTATTGAATATTTTTATTTTCACAGCCGCCGCCTTTTAGAATAAGCTTAACTTCAATCTCTTCCGATTCCCATTGTTCAAAATGAATAACCGGCGTACCTGGCCCTAGATTGTCACCGGTATTGCCGCCAGTCAGTGAATCAACAGAATTCGTTCTAAGCTTCCCATCGATCGTGGCTTGTCGCACTGCATCCAGAATATCCTTGCGCATCTGAATCTGATTCGCGCCAACTGGGGTGTGGACAATAAAAGTCGGCATGCCTGTATCCTGACAAATCGGAGACACATTATGCTCCGCCATCTCAATATTTTGAGCAATCGTGCTCAAAGAAAGGCCTGATCTAGTAGCCGCATCCTCATGCTCACGCGCCTTGCGAATGGCTCTGCGGACATCACCAGGTAGGTTTGTAGACGTTTCCACAATTAAGTCATACACACTCTGTCTGAATTGCTGCAACATATTCACTCATGCTCCTCTCAGGCCCGGGTGCACTTTAGCTTCCATTCCCTTGATGACGATGTTGGTCACCGGGTCTTTATCTTTATATAATCATCAAATAAATTCCATTTCCTTCATCATACCATGAGACATGCTACTTTTTCGAGAGCTTTTCCATTCGATTCCTAATCGCAATCCGATTATAATGAGGTTGAAGCAAATGATGAAACAGATCGTTGCGAGGCATATGAGATGCTTTGTCCATTCGTTAACGAAGGGGCATTCAGAAATAAGAGATGTTAAGAAAGGATGAACGAAAGAGTGGAGCAGCAGTCCTGTCCAAAGAAGCCAGAGGAAATGAACCCTTCCGCTTCTTCTAGCAATCATTTCTATGCGTACATGTACCGTCTCAAATATATTGAACGGTGGAGTCTGATGCGCAATACGACTCGCGAGAATGTCGCGGAGCATTCCTTTCATGTCGCATTGACGACTCATATGATCTGCACGATTGCCAATGAAGTCTTCCATCGGCAGATTGATACGAATGAAGCGGTCGCCTTGGCCTTATTTCATGATGCAACTGAAGTATTCACAGGCGACATCCCTACTCCAATTAAGCATCATAATCCGATTATATTGTCTAACTTCAGAGAAATTGAGCAGCAGGCGGCAAAACGGCTGATTGACATGATACCCGAATCCATTCGCGGCATTTATCGGCCTCTAATCGAAGATCAAACCTCCGAGCTGAAAAAATACGTCAAAGCCGCTGATCTAATTGATGCTTACTTAAAGTGCACCTTCGAGGTCGAAGCAGGCAATCAGGAGTTTGCTGTAGCAAAACGCCAAACGGAAGAGAAGCTTAAGCAGCTCGAGATGGAGGAAGTCGATTACTTTATGAACACACTGGCACCCAGCTTCACGATGACGCTTGACGAGATGTCCAGGCCGCTATAGGCGCTCTAACCTCATATAACATCGGTTCACGCGTCCTTGTTGTCCCAACCATTTAGATGGACAAGCTCATTGTCCCTTCCTATTACAGCCATCAAAAAGGCCGCTTATCTAACGCACATCGAGGATCTTGTGCATCATAAGCGGCCTTGCATTCGTTAGATCTTGTTGTACACCATAAGTACGATCATGACCACGTACAGGATAAAGATGATGGAACTGAACATCGTCGTCTTGTCCAAAGACGCGCGATCTGTCTGCTCCCCCTTAGCAGCAGCCAAAGCACGCTTCATGCCTTTGCCCATGATGCCGCTCAGCGCAGCAATCGCCAAGAACAATAATGTCACGAGAATCATCCACAATACGCTGTACTCTCCCATGGTCATCAAGTAACCACCTGTCAGGAAGTTCACAATCAGCATAAATTGCGCGATACGATTGCCTGTGATCATCGAAGACAATACGCCTTCTTGAGCTGCTGGCTTCGCTACCTTCAGCTTGCCCGCGATAAACGGAGCAAGACCGTAGAAGCCCATTAGTACAGCCCCCAAGATATGTACGAGCATAAATGCAGACCACATACCTATGTATCCCCCCATTACAATAAGTTTCAAATACTCACACAGTATCTATTATACTAAAAACCTGCTGTTGAAACATAAAAAGATAGACGACAAACAAGTTGCCGTCTATCGTTGTTCACATCCTGGTAACAATTCAACGCTATGAAGCATTATGCCGTTACAACTTGAATCACATTGCGTACCGATTCCGCTGACTTATCCAATGCAGAACGCTCTTCATCGGTCAGATCAATCTCAATGATCTTCTCAATTCCGTCACCGCCAAGTACAGCGAGAACCCCCATGAAGAGCTCCTGATAGCCATACTCGCCTTCTAGGTAAGCGATGACAGGAAGAATGCGCTTCTTGTCTTTAAGAATCGCTTCTGTCATCTGAACAATCGATGCAGCAGGCGCATAATACGCACTGCCATTGCCGAGCAGATTAACAATCTCTCCGCCACCTACTCGTGTACGTGCCACAATCGCATCAATGCGTTCTTGAGGGATCAGCTTCTCGATAGGCACGCCCCCAACGCTCGTATACCGAACGAGCGGGACCATGTCATCTCCATGGCCGCCAAGCACAACGCCTTGTACATCTTCAATAGAGACGTTAAGCTCTTGTGCGATAAAGGTGCAGTAGCGCGCTGTATCCAACACACCCGATTGACCGATTACACGGTTCTTCGGAAAGCCCAGTGATTCAAATGCTGTGTACGTCATCGCATCCACAGGATTGCTTAAAATTATGACATAAGCATGAGGGCAGTAGGTCTTGATATTCTCGCATACGGAGCGAACGATGCCCGCATTGGTGTTAACCAGATCATCACGACTCATTCCCGGCTTGCGGGCAATGCCAGCGGTAATGATCACAATATCGGAATCCTTCGCATCCTCATAATTGGATGAGCCTATAATCTGGCTGTCAAATCCTTGGACAGGGCTTGCTTCGAGCATATCGAGGGCTTTGCCCTTTGTCGGATTCTCCAATTGAGGAATATCGATAAGTACGACGTCACCAAGTTCTTTTTGAGCCAGCATGAATGCTGTAGTAGCACCTGTAAAGCCTGCGCCGACTACTGTAATCTTGCTGCGACGAATCGCCATATCTGTAACCTCTCCTTCGCTTATGCTTCGATTAGCTTAAGTGCTTGATAATCTCATCTGCGAATTGAGAACATTTCAACTCTTGAGCGCCTTCCATAAGACGAGCAAAGTCATAGGTCACGGTCTTATTGTTAATCGCCGCTTCCATGCCGTTATAGATAAGGTCTGCTGCTTCCTGCCAGCCAAGATGCTCAAGCATCATAACACCAGAGAGGATGACAGAGCCTGGGTTTACAACGTCTTTGTCTGCATACTTAGGAGCTGTGCCGTGAGTTGCCTCAAAGATCGCATGTCCTGTAAGGTAGTTGATGTTCGCACCCGGCGCAATACCAATACCGCCTACTTGTGCAGCTAGAGCATCAGAGAGGTAGTCTCCGTTCAGGTTCAATGTTGCAATCACATCAAAGTCTGTAGGGCGAGTCAACACCTGCTGTAGCGCGATGTCTGCAATCGCATCTTTGATCAGAACCTTGCCGCTAGCAAGCGCATCGGCTTGAGCGCGATCAGCCGCTTCTTGGCCTTCTGCTTCCTTAATGCGGTCATATTGCCCCCATGTGAAGGTCTGCTCAGCGAACTCCTGCTCAGCGACTTCATAACCCCAGTTCTTGAACGCACCTTCTGTAAACTTCATGATATTGCCTTTGTGAACGAGCGTAACGCTCTTGCGGTTATGCTTGATCGCATACTCGATTGCTGCACGAACAAGACGCTTCGAGCCTTCAGAGGAAACCGGTTTAATTCCGATACCGGACGTTTCTGGGAAGCGAATCTTCTTCACACCCATCTCCTGCTGCAAGAATTCGATCACTTTCTTGACATCATCAGAGCCAGAAGCATACTCGATGCCTGCGTAGATATCCTCTGTGTTCTCACGGAAGATAACCATATTCACAAGCTCAGGACGCTTCACTGGAGACGGAACGCCATTGAAATAGCGTACAGGACGCAAGCATGTATACAAATCAAGTTCTTGACGAAGCGCGACATTCAAAGAGCGAATTCCACCGCCGATTGGCGTTGTCAAAGGTCCTTTGATCGCAACGATATATTCTCGAATCGCTTCAAGTGTGTCGTTAGGAAGCCACTCGTTAAAGGTGTTGAACGCCTTTTCGCCAGCAAATACTTCATACCAGCTCAGCTTGCGCTCACCGTTGTAAGCTTTTTCTACTGCTGCATCCAGCACACGCTTCGATGCGCGCCAAATGTCACGACCCGTACCGTCACCTTCGATAAATGGAATGATCGGGTTAGTTGGCACCTGAAGCTTGCCGTCTTGAATCGTAATTTTCTCGCCTTCCGTTGGCGGGGAAATCTTTTCTAATTGAAGCATATGCAATGTCCTCCTAATAAAGTAATAACTAGATCAAAGCAAGAACTCCTAGCACGACAGCCATTGGCGAGTCGCCATATAAGCCACATACCTATTGTAGCAATCTGACATTTCCAATGACAACCTTTTTTGAGAATTCCAGCTGAGATTCCTTCAAATTTTAGCGTTCTTGAATAGAGGTAAAGATCTGGCCAGCTGGCCCGACGTATTCAGCACGAGGGCGAATAATGCGATTGTTCTCATACTGCTCAAGAATATGAGCCGTCCAGCCGCTCATGCGGCTAATCGCAAAGATCGGCGTGAACAGATCGCGAGGAATCTCAAGCATCGTATATGTGGAAGCGGAATAGAAATCCACATTCGGCTGCAGGCCCTTCTGTCCTGTAACAAGCTCTTCAATGCGTACGCTCATGTTGTACAGCTCCAAATTTCCTTTTGCCTTGCCAAGCTCTTCTGACATCTTCATCAGATGCTTAGCACGCGGATCGCCATTTTTGTACACACGATGGCCAAATCCCATAATCTTTTCCTTGTTATTCAGCTTCTCCTGAATATAATCATCCACTTGATCATAGGAACCGATCTCTTCAAGCATGACCATTACCGCTTCATTGGCACCGCCATGTAGAGGCCCCTTCAACGTGCCAATCGCAGATGTAACGCCTGAATAAATGTCAGAAAGCGTTGCGACCGTTACACGAGAAGAGAAAGTGGACGCGTTAAGCTCATGGTCAGCATGCAGGACAAGTGCTTTGTCCATGGCATCAACGGCGCTGGCTTGCGGCTCCTTACCTTTGAGCATGTACAGAAAGTTATAGGCAATGGATTGACCTGCAACCGGTGCAATCGGCTCAAGTCCCTCGCGAATACGAGAATAAGCAGCAATAATCGTAGGTGTCTTCGCTTGCAGCTTGATTGCCTTCAGCAGATTCGCTTCATGACTCATGTCATTCGCTGCATCATCATACAGCGCAAGAGCAGATACAGCCGTCCGCAGAACGGCCATGGTATTGGCATCTTTAGGGAACAGCTTCAGTGTGTCGATTATGGAAGATGGGAGCTCCACATGCTCGCCAATCTGAGCCTTCAACCCAGCAAGTTCGTTCTCATTAGGAAGCTTGCCGTACCATAACAGATAAATGACTTCTTCAAACGTGGCAAAGCTGGCAAGATCATCAATGTTATAACCACGGTATGTTAATACGCCATCGATAATGGAGCTGATCGATGAGGTGGCTGCAACAATACCTTCAAGTCCCTTTGTTGCTGTCATCTGCCTATCTCCCCTTTACACATGTGTTCTTTCTTATTAAGCAAATCCGATGTATGCGCCTACAAGTTTGTCACAATTCGATGAAAAGGAATGTTTTACTAGTTAAATTGTAATGGAATTTGTCGTTCATGGGAACGAGGAATATGCAAAAAGTGGATAGAAATGCTTTATCACTGGCATAATAAAATGATTTCAATCACAGTTAAACCCTTTATCCGCAAATTTTTTCCAACTTCTTAAGGGTCAAATATCAAAATGTTAACCATATTGCTCATCCCAGCTGCATATATATGTAGCAACTTGTCCGCAGGCTAAATTCCCCTGCCTACGAATCGACTCTGGAGGGGTGAGCGACATCCATACAATTAAATGGTCTCGATTCTTACGTGTTCTTTTTATCGTATGCCTATCTCTTGCAATCTTTGCTGCTCTCTATGTTATGGTTCCACTGCTATACCCATTTATCTTGGCTTGGCTGATTGCACTACTCATGAATCCGTTGGTAAATGGCATGCAGCAGCTTTTTCGCTTTCCGAGATGGCTCAGTGTCACCGTCGCACTAGGACTCTTCTTCTCCGCCATGCTGACCATTACGGCCGCCGCCATCACGCGAATTGTCAAAGAGATCATCAGCTTATCCTTCTCTATTCAGGATTATCTCGATCAATGGCGCGAGCTGTTCATGCATATGCTGGAGCAAGAAGAGGTGCAAAACCTTCTTTTCGCAATCAACTCGTTATATTCAGACAACCCGAATCTTCAGGATACGATTAATGCAAACATTGCCAAAACAGCCGAATCTGTTACCAATACCATTACCACACTCGTCAGCGGATTATTGAACAGCATTGTGCTTATCCTATCCTCATTGCCAAATATCGCAACCATTACACTCGTCGTGCTGCTTGCAGCCTTCTTTATCAGCAAGGATTGGAAACGGTGGCTTACCTTAGTGAAATCCGTTGTTCCAAAAAACATGCACAAACCGATTCAAACCATCTGGGCTGATCTTCAAAAAGCGTTGTTTGGCTATTTGCGTGCACAATTTATTCTAATATCGATTACAGCCGTTGTGATCACAATCGGGCTAATGATGATCGGAGTGGATTATGCGGTGACGATCGGCATGCTGATCGGTATTGTAGATTTGCTGCCTTATCTCGGTGTAGGTGCAGTGATGGTGCCGTGGATTGCTTACTGCTTCATAACAGGGGACGCCTCTATCGGTATAGGACTGTCCATATTGTACGGAATCGTCCTCGTTGCAAGGCAGGTAATGGAGCCTAAGGTGCTTGCCTCAAGCGTTGGGCTTGATCCTCTATTAACGTTAGTGGCGATGTTCGTTGGACTAAAGTTGTTTGGGGTATTCGGCCTAATTATCGGCCCTGTCTCACTAGTGATAGGTGCTGCCATCCATAGAGCCAACCTATGGGGAGATCTGCAGCGGTACATCATCTATGGGCGGCGATGAACCAAACGGAGCTTATACAGCTTACAATAATGCTTATCATATGCTAAAAAGACGGAGAGCAGGATCATTGCATCCTCTCTCCGTCTTATTGCTTGCTTAACAGTTAGAATCTTCGAAATGTGATGATCTTGCCATCCTTCATCTTCTTCTCAATCCACTTCAATACAAAATGGCGATAGAACGGTCGAGTCAAGGGAAATACGAGTGTAAAACCTACAATGTCTGTAAAAAAGCCTGGGGACAGGAGCAGCACCCCTCCTGCAAAAATACAAACCCCCTCAATAAATGCACGCCCAGGCACTTGACCTGACTGCATCTGGCTCTGGGCATCCTTAAACACTTGTGTTGCTTCATGCCTAACAATGATTAATCCAATCAATCCCGACAAAATTACAAAAAAGAACGTATTCCACCCGCCAACCCAATCACTCATCAATATGAATCCATAGATCTCGATTGCCGGTACAACCGCTAGCAGCAAAAGTATCCAGATCATCCGTTCCACGCACCTTCCTTACTTCTTACTTTCTTCATTTGAAGAGACCTGCTTCAGCAAGTCCCAGATCTCAGGATGTTCTCGATCAAAGCGCTTCGGACGCCAATCTGCTCCTACCCAGGCAAGCGTCGTCTCGCCTTCGACCAACCATTCTCCTTTCGGTTCATTCACCCATCCTACTTTGCATGGCTGCTCTTCCGCTTCTTCCGGAACGCCAACCACTACCGACTGGAAGGTCATTCGTATCGGGGTTAGTCTTGTCAATCTCGTATACACGATGACCTCATCATCATAACGTGCCGGGTGATGATAGCGCACATGAAGATCTACAACAGGGAGCAATAGCCCCTGTTCCTCCAACTGCTTATAGGATATGCCAAGTGCTCTTATCCATTCTGTACGTCCAACTTCGAACCAGGTTACATAATTTCCGTGAAAAACGACTCCCATTCGATCCGTTTCTTGGTATCTAGCCCTGAAAGGATGTCCATACCAAGGGTTATGCGCAGATGGAATGAATAATGCTCGTTCCATTCAGAATTCTCCTTTCCCGCACTTCTTCATGCCTCATACCCACAATGAACCTCCGTATATGCAACAAGAGCAATGGCTGTTCACCATTGCTCTTGCGTGCTATGCATTATGCATCTATGAAGGTTCGTAAAGATCAATGCTTAGTTGCAGCTCTTGCCAACAACGTCCACTTTAACCAAGTTCGTAGAACCTGCGCATCCAACTGGAACGCCTGCAGTGATGACAACCACGTCGCCATCGTTTACGATACCTGTTTGTTTGCCGCCTTTAGTCGCAACTTCAAACATTTCGTCTGTAGAGTTTGCTTGCTCTCCTTTAACAGGAACAACGCCCCAAGAAAGCGCCAAACCACGCATTACATCTTCGGAAGCTGTTACTGCAATAATTGGAGCCTTCGGACGATATTTAGCTACCATACGAGCCGTATAGCCGGTTTGTGTGGAGCTGATAATTGCTTTTGCGTCTAAATCCAATGCTGTATTAGCAACCGCTTGGCTGATTGCGTCAGTAACGGTAGTTTGCTGCTTCAAGCTTTGCTTCGTGAAGATCTCACGATACTCAAGAGCAGATTCCGTACGCTCAGCGATACGAGCCATTGTCAAGACAGATTCAACTGGGTATTTACCAGCAGCAGTCTCACCAGACAGCATGATTGCATCTGTGCCGTCGAAGATCGCATTTGCAACGTCACTTGCCTCTGCACGAGTTGGACGCGGGTTGCGCTGCATGGAATCCAGCATTTGAGTAGCTGTGATAACCGGCTTGCCAACCAAGTTGCATTTTTCGATCATCAATTTTTGCGCAAGAGGTACTTCTTCAGCTGGAATTTCTACCCCGAGGTCACCGCGCGCTACCATCAAGCCGTCAGATACTTCAAGGATGGAGTCCAAGTTGTCAACGCCCTCTTGGTTCTCGATCTTGGAGATGATTTGGATCTTCGCATTGTGCTCTTCAAGAAGCTTGCGAATTTCAAGAACGTCGCTTTCCTTGCGAACGAAGGAAGCAGCGATGAAATCAACGCCTTGCTCAATACCAAAGCGGATGTCATTCGCATCTTTTTCAGTAATACCTGGCAAGGAGATGCTTACGCCTGGAACGTTAACACCCTTCTTGCTCTTGATTGTGCCACCGTTTACAATTTTACACTTGATCTCTGTACCTTGAATATCAACAACCGTAAGTCCGATCAAGCCATCGTCGATCAAAATTGTAGATCCAACTTGAACATCACTTGGCAAATCTGTATATGTAACCGAAATACGGTCTTTATCACCAAGAATCTCTTCTGTTGTCAATGTGATGAACTCGTCTTGAACCAATTCAATCGGCTCAACAGCAAGCTTGCCTGTACGAATCTCAGGACCTTTAGTGTCCAACAGGATCGCTACAGTCTTGTTCAATTCAGCTGCTGCTTGACGAATGTTCGTGATGCGCGCACCATGCTCTTCATAATCTCCATGTGAGAAATTAAGACGTGCAACATTCATGCCTGCAGCGATAAGTTGTTTCAACTTCTCCAAGGATTCACTTGCTGGTCCAATCGTACAAACAATTTTCGTTTTACGCATTTACGGTTTCCTCCAATTGTGAGCTCTCTAGTATCTCTAAAACGGAACATACGCAATTGTTCTCATTAAGATAATTTACTATAGACGGTTTCATTTGTATATGAGTATCGTCATATTATAAAGTTTTTCCAGCTATTTCGCGGTTTATGAGTACCATTTCAAGTCATTTTCACTCTTGAAATTGACCGATTTGTCTAAATTTGTTATATCGGTCCTCACGCAGCTCATCAGGCGTCATCTTAAGCAGTTCGTTGAGGTGCTTCGTCAACGCTTCCTTCAAGAGGAGAGAAGTCGCCTCCACATCCTTGTGAGCTCCGCCTTGAGGTTCTGGAATGATGTCCTCAATCACGCTCATCTCGAGCAGATCCTTAGCCGTGATCTTCATTGCTTCTGCTGCCTGATCTGCCTTGCTCGCATCCTTCCACAGAATGGAAGCCGCACCGTTTGGCGAGATTACGGAATAGATGGCATTTTCAAGCATCAGAACACGGTTACCGACGCCTAGCGCCAGTGCTCCACCACTGCCGCCTTCACCAATAACCACGCAAATAATCGGAACTTTAAGCATCGCCATATCCCTTAGGTTGCGGGCGATCGCCTCTGCTTGTCCTCTTTGTTCAGCTGTATTGCCCGGGTAGGCTCCCTTCGTATCAATCAGGGTAATAATTGGACGATTGAACTTATCCGCTTGGTACATCAAACGAAGCGCCTTGCGAAAGCCCTCTGGATGGGGGCTGCCAAAAAAGCGGGCAATATTATCCTTCGTGTCCTTGCCACGCTGGTGACCGATAACGGTTACGGGGACTCCATTCAAGCGTGCAATCCCGCCTACAATCGCGAGATCATCGCCAAATAGACGATCCCCATGAAGCTCCACGAAGTCGGTAAAAATATGAGAAATAAAGTCCAAAGTCGTTGGACGTTGATGATGTCGGGCCAAATGCATCTTCTGCGAAGGGCTGATGTTCGTATAGATCTCCTGCTCAAGCTTCTTGTAGCGCTCTTCCAGACGAGCAATTTCTTCAGAGAAGTCAATGCCCTTCTCCGATCCAAAGCGCTTCAATTCGTCAATCTTCTGCCTGAGCTCTGATAAAGGCTGCTCATAAGGTAGCTCATTCTGCATGGGTCACCTCTCCTTTCACCGTGTGCAGATCAATCAGCTTCGCAAGGGTTTGCTTCATGTCCTTGCGATGTACAACCATATCGATCTGACCATGCTTCAGGTTGAATTCCGCCGTCTGGAATTCATCTGGCAGCTTCTGGCGTATCGTCTGCTCAATGACACGGCGTCCAGCAAAGCCAACCACCGCTCCTGGCTCGGCAAGGATAATATCGCCAAGCATCGTAAAGCTGGCGGTAATGCCGCCAAACGTAGGGTCTGTAATGACGGAAATATACAAGCCGCCGCTCTCATGAAGCTTGCCAAGCGCTGCGCTTGTCTTCGCCATCTGCATCAAGCTCAGAATGCTCTCTTGCATTCTTGCGCCACCTGAGGTGGAGAAGATGATGAGCGGATACTGCTTCTGGATAGCCATCTCGATGGCGCGGGTAACCTTCTCACCAACGACAGAACCCATGCTGCCTGTGAAGAAATCCGCGCTCATAACGGCCATAACCACAGGGAACCCGCCTATCGTGCCCTCGCCTGTAATAACAGCCTCATGAAGTCCTGACTTCTCATGCTGCTGCTTCAGCTTCTCCACATAGCCCGGGAAGTTCAACGGGTCAGCAGACGTCATCTCGCTGTCATACTCGAAGAAGCGTCCATCATCTAACGTCATGCTAATACGCTCAAACGCATTAAGACGCATATGATGATCACATTCAGAGCATACCTTCAGATTCTTCTCTAGTTCCTTGAAATATTGAATGTTTCCACACTTCGGACATTTGTTCATGATACCCTCAGGTATCTCTCGCTTCGGACGATTATGGTTATCACGCACGGATGGAACCGTGGCATACTTTTTCTTTTTTTGAAATAAGTCTTTGAACACCCGTTACACCTCTCTGAGCGTGATATGTATTGATGCTACATTCATAAGCATCAACTGTATGTCCTACACCCGGACAACAAAAATCGGCTGTCTGAACAACCTTCTGTTCAACAAGCAGCCGGATTACGCATGCAAAATCGAATTAAGAACTTCCTGCACTTCTTCAACTTCCCCGGAAGGCACAAGCACCTCAAATTGCTGCTTCGACTGATGAATCGCACGCATGCGCACCAGGAAACCTTCTTCCGTCAGTCTGGCAAGAATCATATCTGCGATTTTGGCAGTCGGTGCGATGTAGATAACTGTCCACATTCGCGTGTGACCCCCCTAACGATCCTTCAAAAGCTCATGTATAATGCCATAATGATAACATAATTTACAATTTAACCGCAACCAAGGATAAAGGAAAGTCATCCCTAAGATGACGGGAATTGCTATTGAAATTCAGCCGCACCTTCAACTCGACTGGACAGATTACGGCAGCAGAGAATCATATCGGTCGTATACGTTTGCTTTCTCATTCTGATGAGCGATTCGCGAGGATGCGGCAGCGGCTATGCCAGCTACCAAGTCATCTAAGAACACATGGACATGGCTCTTGCTGTTATTGAGGCCATTTAGCACCCCAACCTTCGCTTTATCCAGATAGCCAAAGCTCGTCAATCCGATCATGCCATACATGCTCGTAATGCCTAACGCTAGAGTCTCATCGACCCCATACAGCGATTCATCCTCCGTCAGCATCGATTGCAGCGGCTCTGGCAGCTGCTTGCGCTCGGCTAAGACATCAAGCGCAATTCCTGTCATGAGCGTATACTGCACCTCTCGCTTCCTTAGTACGGCCTTCACACTTTCCATGCAATCATCTATCCGCAAGACATCATTATAGGGCTTTTGGAGCTCATAGACAATGTCTGCGATTGATTCTAACGTTACCCCGCGCTGCTCCAACCACTTTGCTGCTGCATCATAAGTCATGAGACGTCCTCCTTCACTGGCACTCCTAAAGGGTAGTTCTTATGTGTATGCGCCATATGAAGAATTGGTGACACGATTCATGAAAGTTAATAAAGATGGAAATATATGCTCAGATAGATGGGAGTTATTAGAATGCTCTCTATTAAAATGAACTTTTATTTGAAGATAAACGCTGATCCTATCATGCATAGCATTCAATGAAACATCTATTTGCTTAGGCAAGCTTACCGTTTCGATGGAGTCAATCTCTCTTCTTGCTGCGAACCTCCTTATGGCATAAATTTACGACTCTTTTTCATATCATTTACATTTTTATAGGATTCATATATTTATAGTTGGTTTAACATTTTTTTGTTGTAAACAGACAAGGACGCCTTATCTGCAAGTTGTACATACAACTTTGTTATCCAGAAGAGGCGCCTTATCTAGGGATTATGCTGTTACAATGTCCATCTCGTAGGCAGAACGAAAGTGGACGTTTATCCTTTAATTGCTCCTTCTGTCAGACCCTTCTCAATATACTTGGATATGAACAGATAAACGAGCAATACCGGAATCACCGTTAAAGATACTGCAGTTGCCATCAAGCCAAAGTCAGTTCCGTACTGGGAGCTGATCTCATTCAGCAAGGCAACAATCGGACGAACGTTCTCTTTATTTACGAAGATAAGCGCAGAGAACAAGTCATTGTAGGACCATAAGAATACGAAGATACTTGCGGAAGCAAATACAGGCTGAGAAATGGGCAGAAACACTTTCGTAAACATCTGCCAGCGGTTGCATCCGTCAATGAAAGATGCTTCCTCCAATTCCTTAGGAATCGTCGCCATGTATCCTGCAATAATGAGCGTAGCAAACGTCAAGTTGCCAGCTGTTTGAGGCAGGATCAGCCCCAAATAGGTGTTAACGAGCTTCGTATGAATCAAAAGCTCATATACAGGCACTACCGTCGCGAACGCTGGAATCAATAAGGTTGCATAAAGAATCGAATAGATCGTTCTCTTGCCGCGGAATTGGAACCTAGACAGAACATAGGCTGCCAAGCCGCCGAATAGCAGTACCAAGAATACGGTACTAAAGGACATGATCAAGCTGTTGACATAACTCATACCGATGTTCATGCGATCAAATGCATTCATATAGTTGGTTAGCACTGGACTCCATGCGAAAGCAAAGGAGTCATTCATGACGTCACGAGACATCTTAAAAGAGTTATTGACAATCCAGAACAAAGGATAGATTGTTGTTAAGGCCCACGCGATTAACACGACATGCATCAAGGTGGTGCCTAAACTAAACCGTCCTGACTTCACTCGCAAAGTTTTATGTGCAACGACTTTGGTTGGCTCCATCACTGTACACCCCTATAATGCTTAGTATGTTATCTCATCTCTCTTCAACAACCGGTTGGCTACGAGCGCCAAGATGACCCCGAACACCACCATATATATCGCTATTGCGGAACCATAACCGAAGTTCTGGTCCACCATTGCTTTCTTATACATATACGTGCCAAGTACTTCTGTTCCGTTCTGACCCTTGGTGATAACCCAAATGAACTCAAATACTTTCAGAGTACCTGTAATAGCCAACGTAATGACGACCTTAATATCGCTCATAATCAAAGGTATGGTAAGCAAAAAGGTCTTCTTGACTCCTGTAATCCCCTCAAGCTTCGCTGCTTCGTAATAGTCTGAAGGAATCTTGGACATGGCTGTCAGGAACAAGACGAAGTAGAATCCGACATAGTGCCATACCGTTGGAATCGCTACTGCTCGAAGCGCGTTGCTCTCATCAAGCCAGAGGATCTTCTCAATGCCAAAGCCCGCTAGCAAATTATTCAGCAATCCAAAGTTGTAGTTGTAAACGAGCACGAATAACAATGAAATCGCCGTACCGGAAATAACTACTGGGAAGAAGAATACGGTTCGATAAAAACCTTTAAACTTGCTGATATTGTCTACTAGTACTGCAAGCAATAAAGCAATACCGACTTGGAACACGATAACATAGAGCATAATCTCTAAAGTGTGCAATGTTGCCGCACCGAGCAACTCGTCGGTAAAAAGTCGCTTGTAATTATCCCAGCCAATAAACTTCTTGTCGAAAAACCCGGTCGTTCTAAAGAAGCTGAGATAAACACTTTTGAAGAACGGGTAGTATAGAAAGACCGACATGAACACCGCTGCTGGTAGCAAGAACGTGAAGATATATTTGCGGTCACCCTTCATAACGTATCACCTTTAATGGTTATTTTTTACTGCATTCATCTCCAAATGACTACGCCGCCCGAGTACTGGAGGGCGGCGTACGTCACATTTAATTCAACCGTTGCTAATCAAAAATTAATTTTTGTTAGCATCCTCAGTCTTCTTCGCGTCTTCAATCGCTTCTGTTGGCGTCTTCTTGCCTGTTACAACCGGTTGTACGTTTGAACGCAGGTTAGAGAACGTTTCTTGAGACACCTTGCTGTCTACTGGAGAGCTGATGGAATCAGCTTTTGCCGCCATAGCAAAACCATCAAGTGCAACTTGTGCCAAGCCTGTTACTTCAACATCAGCAGCAGGAGTACCGCCATTTGCAGTTGCGATCTTTTGAATGCTCTCTGGAGAAGTCAAGAACTTCAGCAATTCAATCGTCGTGTCTTTCTTCGCAGCATCGTCATAAGTCGCTTTGGAGAGGTAGAAACCAGTGCCGAAGCCACCTACGATATCGTTACCGCTGCCTGCACCGCCAGGCACAGCAGGGAATGGAATGACTGTAGAGTTGTTGCGTGTCTCTTCGCTCCAACCGCCAATTGCCCAAGATCCTTCAAGAATCATTGCGCCAAGACCTTCGCTGTAGTAGTTTCCAGCCATGCTGAGGTCGATTGTCGCTGCATCTTTAGGGAATGCACCGAGATCATACAGTTCTTTCATTGCTGCGTAACCTTTTTCCCAGTTTGGATCAACGCCGTCAATCAAGCCTTTAGCTTGGCTCTCAGGACCTGCAGCAGACAAGATTGCGTGCTCGATCAAGTAGTGGGATTGGTCGAATGGTACAGACAATGGAATGATGCCTTTTTCAGACAATTTGGTTACAGCTGTTTTCAGCTTTTCCCAATCTGTCGGAAGCTCCAAGCCATTTTCTTCGAAGATCTTCTTATTCACGAACAAACCTTCGTAGAAACCAGTCAATGGTGCAGCATAGATGTTGCCGTCTTTTTGTCTAGCAAGCTCAAGTGCACTCGGAATAAATCCGTTTTTCCAATCTGGGTTGTCATCAAGGATTTGGTTCAGCGGAACAACTTTGCCAGCGTTTACAAATCCTTCAGCGTCCGTACCGATGAAGTAGAAGAGCAAGTCTGGCTCATTGCCAGTATTCATATCAGTGTTAACTTTCGTTCTGAAACCGTCATCATTTGCAGACATCGTATCATTCTCGATCTTAACGTGCGGATTCTTCTCAACAAACTCATCCAGAACGCCTTGGAACGCTTCACGAGCAGCGTCCGTACCGCCGAAAGTGGAGAATACACGAAGATTAACCGGATCTTTCTTCGCTTCTGTGCTCGTTTCTGTACCGGATGATGTCTCGCCTTCTTTAGAAGGCGTGCTGGAGTTATTGCTTCCGCATGCTGCCAAGAACATGGAGAACAACAACATGATACTTACGAGTAGCAATGAAGATCTTTTCATTTTTTAATAACCCCCTAGCTCTATTTTTGCTGCTTTAGTTGTGTTTGACCTACTTCCAGTCTAGTTCACAGATAGGGGCATTTAAAGGATACATTCCTCTGATGAGGGGAGAAATTCTTCTACTGGTACATTTATGTGCAGCCCTCAGCATATGGTATTTCTGCTATATGAAGCCCTTTAAGTTTGCAGCGTCAAAAAACAGGCATTCTAGCTTTATTCAAGCGATATCAGCCAATATCCGCCTTGTTTTCGAAGCGATTCCAATCATTGGTGCTGGCATAAGCGTATCGAACCGTAAGGGATACTTTTATCTTATTTAAGGAAGCTTTCTCCGAATATTCTCCCTTATCCATACAACACTCTACGACTATTGACTTATAGTAAACTTGATCTGCTATTGCCTAAGAAAAAAGAAAAAAAGCCGAGCCTATCGATTAGGAGGTTCCACCCTCTCTACACGATAGACTCGGCATTCATTGAGAATCTATAAGCTGGCATATAAAAATTCAACCTAGACGATACACGGGTTATCGAACTCTTACCGTTCCTTCACCAAAGATCATCTCGATGCGCTTGAACAACTCAGGAGAAGGCTTAACTGCATACTTCTCGCTGAGCGCACGCAGCTGCTGTTCGCGTTCATAGAACAGCACAGTCGCAAGCGGACCCGGATGAGCCTGAATAAGAGCTTTCAGCTCATTCAAGCGCTCAGGCTGCTCTTGGTCCGCAGTGATCTTGATGTACACGCGCTGCGCACTGCGCGCGTGGCTGCCCTTCGCCCGCGGAGCTCCGTCAATAGAGGAGCTCGCCTGCTGGCTGCTGGCCGCTACGCGGGCGTGCTCGCGCGTCTTCGCTTGCGGCCGCGGGGCAGCGCGATGCGCTGGCTCGGCCATGGCAGCCGTCGCATCGCCCTTTCCCAGAGCGCCGCGTGCAGCGTGGCTGCGGCGCTCTGGGGAGCCGCTCCCTGCATGAGGGGGAGCGGCTCCCTCCTGCGCAGGCCGAGGCGTGCTGTAGCCCTCGGCCCTGCGCTGGTAGCGCGCGCGGTCGCGCAGCATCGCGTCGACCGCGCGCGGATCAAGCGGCGCCACATCGTGCGCGAGCAGCTTGAAGCCTTCATCCTGCTGCTGCAGCTTAGCGCGTATCGCAAGCAGGGCGCCCTTCGACACGTGCGGGCGAGCCTTCTTCCACACCTCCGGGAAGAGCACCACCTCTGCACGCTCGATGCGATCCTCCAGCTCAATAAAGGCCATAGGCTTGCCCTTCTTCGTGACGATCACGCGCTCGGATACGACCATGCCTGCTACGACGCATTCCGTCTCATCTTTAGCCTCATGGAGGTCAATCAGCCGGTCCGCCTCTGACTTCTCCAGCAGTTCGGCATACTCATCCAGCGGATGGCCAGACAAATACATGCCGAGCAGCTCCCGTTCAAGCTCAAGCTGCTGTCCCGTTGTAAACGGCGGAATCTCGGGATAGTCGATCGACCAGTTGTTCACCTCTACGAAGTTGAACAGTTGAATCTGCAAGTCCTCCCGCTCCTTGCGCCACTTCGCCGCTGCCTCCAGCGTATCGTCAAGCATTGCAAGCAGTTGGGCGCGATGCCCAGGCAGGCAATCCATGGCGCCTGCTTGAATAAGCGACTCCATAACGCGGCGATTAGTCACTCTCAAGTCCACTCGCCTGCAGAAGTCCTGCAAGTCCTCATAAGGACGTTCAGCCCGCTCTTTCATGATGCTCTCAATCGCAAGCGTTCCTACATTCTTGATTGCCGCTAAGCCGAATCGAATTGCTCCCGTCACCGGCGTGAAGGTCAGCCCGCTCTCATTGATATCTGGCGGCAGCACCTCAATCCCAAGCTTCCTGCAATCCTCGATATACTCGGCCGTCTTGCGGTGATTGCCCATCTGGGCAGTCAGCATGGAGGCCATGAAGGCATGCGGATAATGCGACTTTAGATAGGCGGTCTGAAACGCCAGCACCGCATAGGCTGCCGCATGCGCCCGCGGGAAGCCGTAATCGGCGAAGCGGACAATCATGTCGTAGACGCGGTTCGCCTCCGCTTCCCTGTAGCCCTGCTTCAAGCTGCCTGCAACAAAGTGGGTCCGCTCCTGATCGAGCACCTCACGCTTCTTCTTCGACACCGCACGCCGCAGCAGATCGGCCTCGCCCAAGCTGAATCCCGCCATTAGAGAGGCAATCTGCATGATCTGTTCCTGATACACAATAATGCCGTACGTGTCCTTTAGAATCGGCTCAAGATCAGCATGCGGATACTCGACAGGCTTCAAGCCATGCTTGCTCTGAATGAAGTTCGGGATAAACTCCATCGGACCCGGACGATACAGCGCCAGCACGGAGACGATATCCTCGAAGCTAGAAGGCTTCATCTCGCGCAGCACGCGTCTAACACCAGCGGATTCCAGTTGGAACAGGCCTGTCGTCTCACCTCGTCCCAGCAGTTCATACGTCTTGGGGTCCTTATCGTCTACGCGATTCAGATCAGGCACCTCTCCCTCCTGCTCTGCAATCCAAGCAAGCGTGCGCTCAATAATGGACAATGTGCGAAGACCAAGAAAGTCCATCTTGAGCATGCCGATGGCTTCGAGGTGCTCCATCGAATACTGTGTCAGCGCCGTATGTTCTGTGCCTTCTTGCAGCGGAACAAAGTGAGTAAGCGGCTCTGGACTGATAACCACGCCTGCGGCATGAGTCGAGGCGTGCCTCGGCATGCCTTCCACTTTGGCCGCCATATCCAGCAGTTCCCTTACCCGCTCTTCTGCCTCTCGGTAGGCGCGCAGCTCATCACTCGTTCGCAGCGCTTCCGCGAGCGTCATCCCAAGCTGCTGCGGAATCAGCTTCGCGACCTTATCCGCTACCTGATAAGGAACGTTAAGGACGCGACCTACATCGCGCACCGCAGCGCGAGCGGCCATCGTACCGAACGTAATGATCTGAGCAACCCGGTCGCTGCCATACTTCTCAGAGACGTAAGTGATGACTTCATCTCGACGCTCATCATTAAAGTCAATATCAATATCGGGCATCGTCACCCGCTCCGGGTTCAAGAAGCGTTCGAAGAGAAGCTTATATTTGAGCGGATCGACATTCGTAATATTTAGCGTATACGCCACAAGGCTGCCTGCCGAAGATCCCCGACCGGGACCTGTCATAATTCCAGCCTCGTGCGCGTAGCGAATAAAGTCCCATACAATCAAAAAATAATCGGAGAATCCCATCTGCTCGATCGTGCGAAGCTCATAATCCAAGCGCTCTTTGGCCTGTGTCTGGAAAGATTGCTGCTTCCATTCCGGGAGCCGCTCATATCGCTTGCCAAGCCCTGTCTCGCACAAAGAGCGCAAATACCCGCTTGACGTCATGCCTTCTGGAATTGGAGAGAATTCTGGAAGCACGCTTTCCCCAAATACGATGTCTACCTGACACTGTTCAGCTATAGCCAGAGTATTCTGGATCGCTTCAGGGACATGAGGGAACAATGCCTTCATCTGCTCTGAAGACTTCAGGTACAGCTGATTCGTAGCGATCCGAAGCCTCGTCTCATCCTCTACCGTCTTACCTGTGCCGATGCAGATCAGCACATCCTGCATGGCGGCATCCTCTGGCTCCAAATAATGCACGTCATTCGTGCATACAAGCGGGATATCAAGCTCTTTGCTGAGCTCGATCAGCCCCATATTCACTTTCTTCTGTTCGTTCAGCCCATGATCCTGAAGCTCCAGATAGAAGCCGTCATGAAAAATCTCTTTATATCGCAAGGCCGCCGCCTTGGCTTCATCCAAACGCTCATGCAGCACATGCTGGGAAATCTCACTGCCAAGACAAGCACTGGTACAGATAATGCCTTCACTGTATTGACGCAACGTCTCCATATCGACGCGAGGCTTGTAATGAAAGCCTTCTAGATGTCCAATACTCGTAATCTTCATCAGATTGCGATAGCCTTGATTGTTCTTTGCTAGCAGCAGCAAATGATAGATGGGCTGATCCTTGCGGGACCCCTTATCATGGCGCGAGCCTGTCGTCACATAAGCCTCGATGCCAATGATGGGCTTGATGCCATGCTTCAGACATGCCTTATAGAACGCAATCGTACCGTACATTACGCCATGATCGGTCAGTGCAAGCGCAGTCATGCCATGGGCAGCAGCACGCTCAGCTAAAGCTTCAATGCGAGCAGCTCCATCCAAAAGACTGTATTCACTATGTACGTGCAAGTGTACGAATCCACTCATGCGCTTCACTCCAGTTCTCTAATCATTTCCTATCGCGTATGTTCACGAAGGGTAAGACACCCTGCTCGGCCTTGCTCCACTGCTTATCATTCCCGAACATACTTTCGTCTTTGATTGTAACATATTTTCAATGCTATCGCCTATATATGTACAAGGGGCAATGTTTGTCCACTCCGCATAAAGGAGTTCATGCTCATGTCAGACTTTTTTTCCAAGGCGATCATTGATTTTTGCATCGCGCTCGGTGTCGTTGTAGGAGGCTCCATGCTTGCTGGCATCGGAAGTGTGATTGCTCTTAAGTCTCCTGTAGATACGATGAGGCATATTGCTGAACATCTAAAAATATGGGCGATTGTTGCAGCAGTAGGAGGAACGATCGATCCGCTTCGCATTATTGAAACGAACTTCATGCTGGGCAATCTTCCGCCAGTATTCAAGCAGCTCATGCTTATTCTGGTATCTTTCTTGGGTGCTCATCTAGGGACAGAGCTGATTCAATGGATATGTCGAGCAAGGGGGTGAGCGCATGCATATCCGCCTTCTCATCCGCGATCTGGCATTGATCATCATCGGCATGCTCATCGGGGCTTGCGTCTACCACGCGATCTTCCTTCATCAGATCCAAGAGCTGACGATGCGCAATCTGGACCTGCAGGACAAGCTCTCCCACTATCAAGCCGAGAATGAAGATTTGATTCGATACAAGCATCAATCTTCGGTCATTAAGAGCATTTCTGTGCATATCTACGAGCAGCACAAGCAGGATATCCCTGCGGCTGATGAAGCGCTTCTTAAGAAGAAGCTGCTGCAGGATCTTGGCGGCATGAAAGGCAGGAGTGTCTTTCAAATCGATGAATATACGAAGCTGATTGAAGGACTCTTAACCAGCAAGGTATACACGAATATTAATGACCATGACTACACCATTTCCGTACGTACGATGCTCGTCGCTGAAGGGGTTCTGCATGTGTGGGTCGATGCCAGATTGCAGCTGCCTACAGCACCTTAAATCAGCCTCCTGCCCTGCAAGCTCTAAGCAGGTTTTTATCTGAGTGAGAACAAGCTGCCGGCGCAATCCAAGCTAATCTACTAGACAAATCAGATGCTTGTTCACTTCAGCAGTATAGTTTGGCCACCCTTTATATGGTAAAATGATGAAAACAGACAACGAGAAAGGGGTCCCCATCCTGCTATGCAAGTGATTCAAACGATTCTAATCGCTTTAATCTGCGCCGCATCACTAAGCTCTGTCTTCTTCAGCTTCCGCTCCAGACGAAGCATGGATGCTGTTCTTAAAGGCTTGTATGCTGCTCGCATGAACATCAGCATGGGCTTTATGCTCATCTTCATCGCCGTCATCCAGATGACCATGTTTACCGGGTCGACAGTTCGCGTTATTGTCGGATCCGTGCTTTTGTGCCTAGGCGCCTTCAACCTGTTTGCCGGCCTGCGCAATCACGCGTCCTTCCAGCGTCTGCTTGCAGAGCGCGGGGTCAACTCCTAAACGGACCGAGACGGCTGCTCTCCTTATTTGATCTATAGAAAGAAAGCAGAGCTTCAGCTGCCAGCCAATTAAGCAGCCGCTCCTAACCCATGCTAATGTCATCATGACCCAACAAGTGCCTTCTCATTATTCGTATCAAAGCGATACCTGTCATTTATGTAGAAAAGGACTTCATGATCCACTGGTAAAGGGAGACATGAAGTCCTTTTCTTTGTTATTAAAATACAAGTAGGGCTCAATCAATACATCATTCGTAGAATGTGCTTTTCTTAAACTTCAATTATTCATTGCCGATCGATTGCAGCGTCAGCATGACCTTTGCCACCAACTGCTGATTCAATCGCATCTCCATATCAAGCTTGCAGAATTTGCGGCTCGTCTCGATAATTCTTGGGACGAGAGTCACAATATCCTCGATCTGAATCGGACGAACGAAGTAGGAGGTCATATTCTCCATAATATGATCATGGCCGCGGACATCCTTCGCAATGCGGGTGGCGGCATTGGTCATAATCGACATCATCACCCCTTCAGAGACAGACCCTAAGCCAGTAACCATCTGTGGGGTAATCATGCCTTGGAAGTACAGCATCCCTTCCTCATCCCGAAGCTCCTCGAATCCGTTCCAGATCAGATCATCGAAGGTTTCTCCAAGCTGCGGCTCCTTTCTGGAATCACGCATGGCGTGCAGAACCTCGCGGCGAGTAATCATGGCGATCAGCTTGCGATTGCGATCCACGACAGGGAGCACCTCGATCCCCTCCCACACCATCATGTGCGCTGCAGATGCCAGCGTAGTCGTGAGCGAGACGGTGATCGGATGGCGCGTATAGAGCTTGTCAAGTGTCTGATCAGGGCCTGCGCCTGCAACATCCTTGTAGGTAATGATGCCGACCACGCGATTCCACTCATCTACGATAGGGAATCGATTGAGGCCGGTACGATCCCGCAGCTGATCGAACTGCTTCACGGTGCTTGAGGAGCGCAGGACCGAGATGGACGATGAAGTATTGACAATATCCTCAACGAGCATGATCTTCTTCTTGATCAAGCGATCGAATAAGGCGCGGTTGATCATCGTAGCGACCGTAAACGTATCATCCTTCGAGCTGATGATCGGGAGATCCAGCGAATCAGCAAGCATCTTTACCTCGCGGCTCGTTCCGAAGCCGCCTGTAATCAGCACGCCTGCTCCATGCTCCAAGGCAAGGCGATGAGCATCCTCACGGTTGCCGACAATGAGCAGGCTTCCCGCATCAATATACCTTGCCATGGCATCAAGCTTCATTGCGCCGATCGCATACTTGTTCAGCGCCTTCGTTAATCCTCTAGCGCCTCCTAGCACATGGCCTTCAACGATATCCACCACCTCGGAAAAGGTTAGCTGCTCGGACAAATTTCTTGGTTTTTTTTCTACGCGAACAGTACCGATTCTCTCCTTCGTAATGACGATGCCCATGCTCTCTGCATCCTTTACGGCACGATAGGCTGTTCCTTCGCTGACGCCCTGCTCCTTGGCCAGCTTCCTTACGGAGATCTTCGTCCCAGGCTTCAAGCTCTCGATATGATGAAGCAACTGCTCATGCTTCGTTAAGGCCGCATCATGCTTATCCATCTGTTACACCCCTCTCTCCGAACTGTTCTATTCTGTGATTATTTTACCATATCCTTGTTGCCATGCGCAAAAAAAGCCTCTATATCGATAAAGACTATGTTTTGTCTTTATCCGATATAGAGGCTGTTGCAATGCTAAAAATTAAGATAACGTAAGCTTTTCCTCTTGATTAGCTTCTTTTCTCTTCACGATCTTGTCCGAGATCGTAAAGTAAATCATGCTGCAAATCAGCGGAATGATTGTAAACACGAGCAGGATCGAAATGTTTTGCCACACATAGCTCATATCCCCAAGGGATACGACACCGCGATAAGCTCGAATCGTATACGTCATCGGCAAAAATGGATGAAGCATTTGGAAAAATTCTGGCGTCAGTTCAATCGGGAAGGTTCCCGCTGTTGCTGACAGTTGAAGCACAAGCAAAATGATAATAATAAAGCGTCCCACGTTGCCAAAGGCCGTCACAAAGAACTGAATGAACGCAAAGAACATGAGACTCGTAACAATCGATACGAGGAAGAACATCGGCACATTGGTTACCGTTAAACCAATGACATATAAGACAACGCTGCAAGCAATGAGCACTTGAAGCATGCTCTCGATAATCATCGTACCGTATTTGCTCAAGAACCAGGCAAAGCCGTTAGGTGCTGGCAGCTTTGTTTCTTTCATCGGGAAGATGATCGAGAACATCAACGCTCCGACGAAGAAGCCTAAGGATAGGAAGTATGGCGCCATACCGACCCCGTACGTGCTGACATCATGGTTGTCAATCTTCTCGCTTCCTACAGGCTTTGATACCATTTGATACGTATCGTCTGTAGGGTTCTGCGTCGCTTTTTCCGCACCCTCTTTAAGCTTGTCGCGAAGCTCAGCACCGCCATCGATCAGCATTTGCTGGCCTTCCTTCAATTGGTCGAACCCGCCATTAATGGTAGCGGTAGCCTTGTCAACCTGCTCCATGAGTTCTGTCATCTTCGTAAAGATCATATGCTGAAGCTTCTTCGAAGCCTCATCGAGCTTCATGTCAGCAAGCGAATGCATCTTCTCTCTAACGATTGGCGTAAGATCCTCTACCTTGCTGTTTGCTGTCTCATGCAGCTGATTCACAATTTCTGGCTGAACGCGGTCGATTTGCTGATCAGCCTGCTCATGAACCTTGCTGACAACCTCTGGCTGAAGCGAGGACCATTTTTCATCCAGCACAGTATGAGCCGTATTCTGCACTTCTTTTGATTTGTCTCGATAGACCTCATCTGCAATCATATGGGCCTTGGCAAGCAGTACAGGGGCCATTTCCTCTGCCTTTTGCTTCGCTAGGTTCTGCGCTATTCCACGGACCATTGGGAAGTAAGATTCAAATCGCTTGTCTGCCTCCGCATGAACCGTTTTTAGCAGCTTCTTGTTCGCAGCATTCAGCTCTTCATCCGCAATCTTCTTCAGATCCTGCTTCATCTTGTCGCGCAGCTTGATCAATTGTTCCGGATCCAATGCAAGCTTCGCATCAGGCATCATGGCATCCACTTGTTCACGAATGGAAGCAAGTTTCTCCTGCTGTTCAGGGGTGAGCTCCTTATTGAACTGTTCCAAATCCTGACCCAGCTTCTCCAGATCAGAAGCAATCTTGGATTGATTATCGGTTACGATCTTAATAATCGGATCAAATAACTCGTCAACCTTCGTATCAATCCATTCATGAATCTTCTTATGAAGCGTCTCATCAAGCTTGCCCATTTCTTGGTCGATCAGGTTATGCATCATCGCTTGCGCAACCGGCTTCGACTGAAGAACAGATTGATCCACCTGCTTCTCAATCGCCTTTAGAGCTTCGTCATAATGGGTTGCATAAGCAGCATCCAAGTCCTGATGAAGCTTCTGTCTTACGACCACTCCATATTCATCGAAGGCACGATCAATTTCCTGATGAAGCTTCTCGTTGGCAGGATCACTATTCTCGCCAACAATCTCATCAATTCGAGTATGTACCTTCTCTCTCATGACTTGACTGTACTCATTTGACTTGGCGTCAATCTCCTCGTTCAGCTTATCGAGCAGCGGCGCTTTATGCGTATTGATCGCCTGATCAATTTCCTTTGAGATCGTATCATCAATCTTCTTCTTGTTCTCCTCAAGCAACCGATCAACCAAGGAGCCAGCACCAGAGGTCTTCTCATTGATTTGATGATTGATCTCGGATCGGAACGTATCAATCCCCGCGCCTAGCTGAGCAAGTCCATCCTCGAGCTGACCAGCGCCTTCGCTTGCAGCATCCAGGCCAACAGCTAATTGTCCAATCGCACTGAACATTTGCTCGACGTAGGTCTCTGTGACCTTTTGTGACATTTCAGATTTGATTTTCTCAACCACTTTATCAGAGATCTGACCAGATAAGAAGTTAAAGCTGCTGTTCTCCTTATATACCAGTTCCAGTGGTGTAGGATTCGGATCGAGAATGGTTGTAGCATGCTGTGACATCTCTTCAGGAATCTCTATCATCAAGTAGTAGAGATTCTCCTTTAGGCCACGCTCTGCCTCATCCTTGGTTACAAAGTGGAACTGCACACTATCATTATCATGCAGATTCTCCACCAATTCTCGTCCTATGGCGATTTCCTGTCCTTCAAATGTGACGGGCTTATCCTCATTGACAACGGCCACGGGCATATTTTTCACATTACTGTAAGGGTCCCAGTTCGCCACCAGATACACTCCACTATAGAGGATCGGAACTACTAGCAAACCGAGCATCGGGATGACTATGCTTTTCGTTTTGATGGTAGCCAGAAATTCCTTCCCGAAGTAGCGGAGGCTGCGAAACCATTTCATACTCAACACCTCCTGCTTATAATTCTGACTGAATGACCAAATTCAAAAAATAGTTCTGTAATGATTTGTTCATTATACAACTCGGCAACGCTTGGATCAACTCAGATGAATAGGATATGATAGTCTCTGCTCTTTGTACATCGTCATTTTCCTATTGCAGCTTTAGTTTTCATGTTTTTTCTCTTTTTTTCGCAAAATATAATTAATTTTCATAACTTTCGTAAATTCACAAAAAAAAGAAGACTATTATGCCCTTCACTTTTTAGCAAGGGCCACAACAGCCTTCTTCTAGCTTGCATCTCGCTGTCCCATCTCTTATGAATCTCCCATCATTCGCCGCTCTAGCTTCCGAATTTTCTCCTTCTTGATCGCCTTCATTCTCTTTTCTGTATCCTCATCGACCTTGAGCAAACGATAGAGATGTGCACCTATAATCAATACCGCAAACAGTGCCCACACCACTCCAAATATTGAAGCCAAAGAGAAGCCTTCTCTAAGAGGAATCGTCGGCAAGGCAATGAACAGCATAGCTAATACAGCAACGATGGAGATCACCGACACCGCTTGGCTCTTTTTACGGCTTGTCTTCTTTGCAACCTTCTTCACGTGGCACACTCCTCTCTTCCTTTACTATCAGCCTATGAAATGCAAATTGGAATTATGTCAGGATCAAACCAACAAATTAAGAGCCGCCCCTCCAATACCCGAGGACACGGCTCTTGTCTTACATCCGTTCTATTCTTGATAAAGGTGACTCAGTGAATCGGTCACAATCTTGTTCACGTCTTGAATAATCCCAGCCAAACGGCGTTCTGCCTCAAACAGCTTTGCAATGTTCGGATTCATGCTGATCACTTGATAGACCTGCTCCATCTTCTCCATTTCTTGCGGATCAGGCATGGCGCCAGTCATCATCTTTTGCTGAAGCTCTACCTGACGCGTGCGGAAGTCATTCAGCATTGATTTTGTTTCTGGTTCACTGTCGATCTCCTTCATTGCGTTCTCCACAGCAAGGGCTTCCTCGGAAGATTGCAGTGCGCGAGCCAGTTCATGCGCTCTGTCGTATACATTGTTCATCTCTTCATCTCTCCTTTGGTGACAAGCCCTTAACCCTCGGAGCTCATCTTCATTCAGCAGGCGCCCATTATGTATAGTTAAATGCACATCCTGCCCTGTACATACGTTTAATATCTTAACGGATTTATCGCTCATTTGTCTAATGGTTAGGACTTACAGGCTCTGGCAGGCTTGATTGCATCCTTGAGGTTCTTTTTGGGCCATAGGCAATCACCAAGGAAAATCTGTCCTCATATGATACAGCAGTGATTTCCCATTCGCCTATGCTCGTCGCAGCCCGAGCACTATCATGCACGTTCTTTGCAAGCTGTGGTTGGAAGGAGAACCAACATGTCAAAAAATAAAATGACGATTCAAGTGATGAACTCAGGTCAGCTTAAAGACGATGTCCTTATGCTCGGAGAAACATGGGTAAAGCAGTTGAAACTCCCCTCCCAGAAGCTTTTCACCCTGAGATTTGGCTCCGAGCAGCGGCTCATCACGCTTCAGACGGTTCCGCGATATGACGGAATGCGCATCTCGGCTGTGCTTGCCCGCAAGTTTGCGCTTGAGAATGGCCAATCCCTGCAAGTGACGTATCAAGCGTCTAGTGAGACTTTGATTCTCGGTCCATTCATCGGCGTACTGATCAGCAGAGACTACCCCCATGCCCCTGAGAAGCCATTTGGACAGATTACCCTGTTCTGCAAGGAGCTTGCGGAAGCCTGCCAGGCACAAGGAGCTATGGCCTGTGTGTTCACTCCTGAACATCTTGAGTCTTCTTTTTCGCCTCTTACGGCTTGGGTCTACCACAACCGTTCATGGAAGAAGACACAAGTCCCTATTCCTCAAATTATTAACAATCGATTGACAACTCGCAAATCGGAGAATAAGGCTTGTGTCCAGCAATTCATGCATGAAGTCAAAACCAAGCATAACGGCGCCATCTTCAACGAGAAATTTTTAGATAAGACAGAAGTATTCGATGCTTTAAAAAAAGATGCCAGCTTGGGCCGATTTTTGCCTGAATCCCATGCCCTGCGCAATTATGCCACACTCAAATCAATGTGCGCGAAGTATGCTGTTGTCTTTCTAAAGCCCGCAAGAGGCAGTCTTGGAAAAGGAATCATTCGTATTACAAAGCTTAATGATCACAACTATCAAACCTTGGTTACGACCGTTAACGGAACGAAAAGACAGCACTATACCCGTCTGGCCAAACTATTTTCCACCATCTCAGGAAAGCTGTCGAACAATCGCTATCAGATCCAGCAGGGACTTAGCCTCATGGAGAACAGCGGACGTCCCGTTGATTTCCGAGCTTTGGTTCAAAAAAATGCTACAGGCAAGTGGACCTTAACCTCGATCGTCGCAAGAACGGCCAGCAATCAGCAATTTGTGTCCAATCTAGCGCGCGGCGGCACCTTAAGCACGGTCAAGGATGCCATGATTCGCTCCAATCTTACAGCTAATGCAAAGCAGGATATGTACAGTAAGCTTAAGCAGGCTTCCCTTCAGATCGCGCAAGGCATCGATACCCAGATTCCTGCCCATTTCGGCGAGCTTGGCATTGATCTAGCCGTCGATCAATCGGGTCGAATCTGGCTGCTAGAAGTTAACTCCAAGCCCTCGAAAAACGATAATACACCGCTTCATGACAATAAAACCCGTCCTTCGGTTCGAAAGATGATTGAATATGCAAAATATTTGGCGGGCTTCTAAGAAGGAGGTGGAGTTCCATGAGTCTATGGAAAGATTCGAGCCGAATCCTTGGTGTACTGCAAAATGAATCCAGCGGAAAACCTCCCTTTACAGAAGCCTCTTTCTGCCGCAAATTGTGCATCGCTGGACAAAAACACGGGATAGAGGTGCTCATCTTCTGTCCATTGTGGATTAATCGGAAGACCAAAATGGTGCGCAGCTACACCTATAAAATCAAACATGGCTGGAAGGAAATGATCACACCCATTCCTAAGCTTGTGTTCGATCGGCTGAACTTCGTTAACAAAGAACAATTCCGAAAGGTCCAAGGAGCGGTTTCTTACATGAAGCGAATGCATACGAAGTGGCTTGGAATCGGCCTAAGCGGAAAATGGGATGTGTATCAAATGCTGAAGGATGAGCCGTTACTCAAAAAAATCCTTCCTGAAACGGTGCTGTACCAAGGAGATCAGCATCTTGCTGATTATATTAATCGCCATCATGGCTCAGTCTTTCTAAAGCCTCATGGCGGAAGCAAAGGGCGTTCAGTCATGCACGTCACAAGAACCTTCTCTTCTTGGCATGCAGAGGAAGGCTCCACCAGGATAAAAATTGAAGGCCGTGATGGACGCAACGAACCTTTCGTACGCGAATTCCAAAAGCCGATGGATGGCCTCCAATGGATCAAGCGCTGCATCGGCGGACGCAAATTTGTTCTTCAGCCTTATCTGTCCCTTCATTCCTCTAACGATGAACCGTACGATGTCCGCGTTCTCATGCAAAAGAATGAGACTGGGCATTGGACAATAACCGGAATGGCTGCCAGGCTTGGCCGGCCGGGCGCAATCACATCGAATCTTCATGGAGGAGGACACGCCATGCCGCTGGCCCCATTTCTTACCGAGCAATTCGGCGAGGACACAGCCGAGCGCTTAATAAAGGAACTTACATCCTACAGCTCCATCATCCCTGCTGCAATCGAGCAGCAGCATGGGCGTCTCGTCGAGTGCGGGCTCGACTTTGGCATTGATCAACAAGCTCGAATATGGTTGCTCGAAGTGAATTCTAAGCCGGGAAGAACCGTTTTTACTCAGACCGGCGACCATGAAGCTGCCAAGCAAGCGGTCGAGAAGCCGATCTTGTACGCAAGAAGCATCATGGTTCGACATCTTAGGAGGGTCAGTCCATGAGTTTGACGGTATGTAACGTCCATTTGACGCCTAAATCCGAAAAGATGGTGTATGTCTCACATACCCTGCTTAAGCAATTGAACCTGTCAGGCAAGCGTTCGGTAAGGCTCCATTTAGGATCATCCAGCATCCCCGTTACGGTAAAGCCCATTCGCAAGGCAGGAAAGCATATGTATATTCCTGCGTCGTTGAGGCAGCGATTTCGCGTCCCCAAGTCAGGCAGCGTGTTCTTGCTTAATGAAACCGAAGGAGAAGTCCAGCTCGGCCCCTTAATCGGCATTATGTCTGATGCAGCCCAACGCTCTTCTACTCACCCTTTTGGCAGCAGAACGAGCTTCATTAAGCAAATTCTAAAGGCAGGCAGCAAAAAGGGATACGTCTTTGCCTTTGCTCCAAGAGATATTAACTGGCAAAATGAGACGGTATACGCCTACTTCATTAATGAAGCCGGAACCTGGGTGAGAAGAACCGTCCCGCTTCCAGACGTCATTTACAACCGTCTTCCAAGCCGAAAGGCCGAAACAAGCACTTACATCAACACGCTCCGAGAGCGTTTTGTCCGCAGAAACATCCCCTTTTTCAACTGGAGCTTCTTTAACAAATCAGATGTATATGCCTTGCTTAAGGATGAGGTTGCCGCGAATCGCTACGTTCCCGAATCCGTTATGAATCCCAATGCTGATGTCATTAAAGATATGCTCGACAAGCATCAGTTCGTCTATTACAAGCCTACCGCGGGCAGTCTTGGCATCGGCATCTACCGCCTGACCTACCTGCCGAAGAAAGGTTATTTTGCTCGCTACACGACGGGCGGCAAAAATATATTGCTTCGCTTCAAAAAGTTCTCAAGCCTGATGCGAATGCTGGAGGGACGCCATGGTCGCTCTCTGCGGAACTATGTCGTGCAGCAAGGCGTTCGGCTAGCTGAGATTGACGGCTGCCCCATTGATTTTCGGTTTCATGTGCATAAGAACGGAGAGAACAAATGGGTTGTCGTCGGTATCGGCGCGAAGAAAGCGGGCAAAGGCAGCGTCACGACTCATGTTAAGAACGGCGGGCAGTTGATGACGCCTAAGCAGGCGCTTGAACGTACATTTGGTGATCGAGCAGGGGAGATTATTGATAAAGCCAAAGATGTCGCTGTGGAATTGGCAGAAGCTATTGAACGCAATTATCCGCATCGCTTAGGTGAACTTGGCTTCGATCTTGGCATTGATCGTGATGAACAGGTCTGGATGTTTGAAGCGAATGCTAAGCCCGGACGCTCGATCTTCAAGCACCCTGCTCTTAGAAGCGAGGGGCGCTCCTCCGTTGAGCATATCTTGGAGCACTGCTTGTACCTCAGTAAATTCCACAGGAGGGAAGAGCCGTGAGTGAAGAGGCTATGAACCGAAAGCCCATCATCGCCATCTTGACGATGGATGATGAAAAGGAGTACTTTCGAGGCAACCGCGTCAATTTTGCTGAGACGATCGCCGCTGGCAAAGAGATGGGCTATACGGTCTATATTTTGACCATCAAAGATTTGAAGCTCTCTCAAAAACGAGTCGTCGGCTACAACTATATGCAAGAAACCAACGTGTGGCAGCAGGAGTGGTTCCCTCTGCCTCACGTGATCTATAATCGCATTCCGCTTCGCGAAGATGAGATGCAGCCTGCTGTTCGGCGCAAGATCCAAGATGTGCTCTCGCATTCCAGCATCAAGATCTTCAATCCCTATTATTTCAACAAGTGGCATCTGTTTGAATGGTTGAAGAAATCCCCTTCCACGAAAAAATATATTCCAAAGACGCAAAGGCTTAGAACCTCATCCGGCCTAGGCAAGATGCTGAAGAAACATGCCTACCTCTACCTTAAGCCTGAAGCAGGCAAAGCAGGCGTTGGAATTATGACGCTGCGCATGAATCCGGCCAAAAGCTTGAAGTACCGCCTGAAGGTGCAAGATAAAAAAGGGAGCATCTCCTACAAGGCAGCCAAAATTCAAAAGCTGTGGACGAGAATTCGCAAGGAAGCGGGGGTGAACTCCTATATCGTCCAGCAGGGAATTACGCTTGCCACGATGAATAAGCGCCCCTTCGATCTCCGCTTGCTCGCACAGAAGAACGGCAAGGGACAATGGGATGTAACCGGCATTGGAGCGCGCGTCGCTGGCATCTCAAGCATTACCACCCATGTACCGCGCGGCGGAAGCATCGAAGACCCTGAGAAGATTCTTACAACGATCTTTGGTACGGAGCAGGCACGAAGCATCATGGCAAAGGCCAGAGCTGCAGCAGTCGTCATTGCAAAGCAGGTGGAGCGTGGTTCCGGCCACACTTTAGGCGAGATGTCCATGGATCTTGGCGTTGACACCACCGGGGGGATCTGGTTCTTTGAAGCCAATGCGAAGCCCATGAAGTTCGATGAGCCTCATATACGAAGACGTTCATTAGAACGAATCTTTCAATACTGCTCCTATCTATCCCGCATGAGCGGATAGCGGAGAGAAGAAGGTGAATCCGTTTGGCTCAACCGGTGTTAGGCATATTAGCGCTCTACATTAATGAACAAAAACAGCTGGAGGAACGCCACATTTATCAAAAAATGATTGTGGCGGGAAAAAAGCTCGGCCTTGATGTCTTCGTCTTTACCCCCCAGGATGTGAGAGATCAGCCCAAACGAATCTATGCCCTGACGTATCAGCCAAGTACAAAGCGCTGGTCAAGGAAGTGGGTTCCGTTCCCTCACATGATCTTTGACCGCTGTCGCATTCAGAACACCTATCGCTTTGAGCAGTTGAAGCGATTTCGGTCAAAGTATCGGCATCTGCTCTTCTTGAATCGTCCCCTTCGCAACAAATGGACGATATATCAAGTGCTCTCAGAGGTTCCTGCCTTCGAGCCCTATCTGCCGAAAACGAAGCTCTATAGCTCCATCAAGGAAGTACAGCGAATGCTTAAAGAGCATGAGTTGATATACCTAAAACCAATAAACGGCACCGGAGGGAGAGGCATATTGCGCCTTGAGCGCCTAAAGTCCAGCAAGCAGCTGGTCTATGTCCAAGGAAGAGACCAATTGCGGCGCATTATCACCCCCCAGCGGATGAGCTGGAATCAGCTGCGTGCGAAGATGTCCGCCTGGAATGCGAAAGGACGGTATTTGACTCAGCAGGGAATCGCATTGAGGCTGGCTAGCGGACGCGTCCATGATTATCGGATGCTGGTGCAGAAGGATGGAACGGGAACATGGACGGTGACAGGCTGTGCAGGCCGGGTTGGAGCGGCGAAGAGCATTACTTCCAATCTGCACGGTGGCGGAGCGGCTGTTCGCATGGAGACGCTGCTTCGACAGTGGATCGGTGATGAGCAGAAGATGCTCCAAGTCAAGGAGGATGCGGAGCGGCTCGGTGTTGAAGTCGCTAAGTTCTTGGAGCAGCGGTATGGCGCCTTATGCGAGCTTGCCCTCGATCTTGCCATTGACCGCTGCGGCCATGTATGGCTGCTGGAGGTTAATCCGAAGCCTGCTCGTGAGGTATTTGCCAAGAGCGGAGATAAAGACACCTACGCGCTTGCAATCCAAAGACCGCTTGAGTACGCCAAGTGGCTCTACGAGCATCAGAACTCCACGAAGCAGGAGTCTAGAGCATCCGAGCTTCGTGGACACACTTCACATGAAGCGGATTCACCCGCAGCCCCTTCTCACGAGAGGCTGACCCTCTCCGCTCTCCCTGCTGACCGCGAACCGGTAGAAATGGCATCGCTGCTCGAAGAGCCTCCTGCTTCCTTAAGCTCTAAGCTCAAGCCGTCACGAGGCAGCGCGAAGCGTCCAAGCAAGCCCTTCTTCCCCACTTTGCCACAACAGCCAAGAAGAAGCAGCAAGACGGTTGACATCGCCGAACGGCGCTCACAGCGTTCACAAGTGCTTGATGAGGAGGAGCTTCAAGAGCCCTTGCTGTCAGATTTTGATGAGCTTAGAGAGCTTGATATGCAGCGCGAGGAAGAACGGCGCCAGCAGGAGAAGGAGCAAGAGACCAAGCAGCTGATTGAGCTTATTCAATCCTTTGAGAAACGAATGAAAAGCGGCTCTTAACTTTCCTTTGCGGCTGTTCAATTAAAGAGCCTTCCAGCATGCAGGTTAAGCAACAATATAATCAAAAAGGCAGAGTTCGGCGTTGTCCGTCTCTGCCTTCTGCTTGTTCAATCCTTGACCACGAGGCCAAATATCTTAGTGAAAAGTATCGCTTGACTAGGAGAAATGATGCATCCTTGTAGATCCTCTAGCGTCACGCCCAAGTTGTGAAAGTCTGCAGTGCTTAAATCGATGCCTTTTAAGCTTGCTCCAGAGAACTGACTCTGATCGATCTTGCAGTTGTCGAATCCCACCTTATTGAACTTAGCATGATAGAAGTCCGATTTTTCAAGCGAAGTCTCTTGGTAGGATACCTGCTTCATATCCGCGAAGCGAAACGTAGCGTAATCGCCAGCACATTCAACAAAAGCGATATTGCGCATCGTGGCCGCTGTCATGTCCATCCCCATAATTTTGCATTGGTGAAACTGTGCCCGGTGAATAATCGCCTCTGTCAAGTCCACATTGGACAAATCACACTGCTCGAAGATCACATCCGTCAGCTCTGCATGCTGCAAGGACACATCACGGAAGCTGACATTGCGAAAGATCATCTGATCGCACATGACTTTGCTTGCTGTTATATAGGACAATTCCTCATCTGAGCATTGTGCCTGTCTAAATTCTGCATGATCGCTTATGTCCGCATCTTGAAGCTTAATGGACTCAAGCTGCTTGGGAAGCTTTGGGCGCTGGATCTTGATCGGGGGTACTTCTACTGTATTGGTCATCATTCGGCCTACTTTCCAGCTGAATGAGATGCAGCCAGCACAAACAAGTCGGCAAAGTGATTGATAAAGTGGTCGGCACCATCCAGTTCTTGATTGTCTCCAAACCCGGCATACATACAGCCTACAACTGTAAGGCCGTTCTTCTTGCCCGCTTCCACATCGGATGATCGATCCCCAATCATCCAAGCATGCTCCAATTGATGCTCCTTCATTAGGATGCGAACCAAGTCCACCTTCGTCTCGGTTTGATACCCGCCCGCACTATATAATCCATCAAACCAAGGCGTGATGCCATGCGCATCCGCCACTCCTTGAACATAACGCTCAAGGCCGTTGCTTGCTACGAACAATTTTATCCCTTGCGCATGAAGCTGCTGCAAGGTGTTGGCCACTTCTGGATAAAGCTTGGAGTCTCCTTGCAGAAGTCCAGACAGCTCTTCTTCCAAGAGCAGCACATCCGCACGCTTTTTGGCTTCGAGGCTCGCATCAGGCATAACACGATTCCAGATATCCTCGAGCAGCATGCCAAGAGAGCTAAGGATGCGTTCCTCAGGTGGCGTTGGGCCTTCATACAGCCCTTCTTCCCGTAGCCGATCGAATACGCGATGATACGCCGGTATAAGCAGCGTCTCGGTTTGAAACAACGTGCCATCCATGTCAAAAATCATAGCTTGCGGTGAACTCATCGTTTGATCTCATCCTTTGTCTCATAATCTGTATGTATTTCGATAATGCCATTTACAAGTGCCTGCTTACATGACCTTATCATATTTTGGAGCGAATGTCTTACCTTCTTAATGGGAAAGGACTTGGCAGTGCTTCCCACAACCTGATACGATAGAGAGAATAGGCATAGACCAACTATTTTGAGATGGAGGCGTGTTAGATGCAGCACCATGAAGCAATTGTAATCGGCGCTGGTCCTTGCGGGCTGTCAGCTGCTATTGAGCTTAAGAAGGCGGGAATCGAACCGCTTATTATAGAAAAACATTGTGTCGTCAATTCCATTTACCGTTATCCAACCAATATGCAGTTCTTCAGTACGCCTAAGCTGCTTGAGATTGGAGATATTCCTTTTGTGACGACCCATGACAAGCCCTATCGCAAAGAAGCGCTGGTCTACTATCTGACGGTTGCCAACCATTATAACCTTGCTATTCACAGCTATGAAGAAGTCACGAGCATCAGCAAGCAGCAGGATGGCAGCTTTCTCGTGTCCACGTTGAAGTCCAGTGGAGAAACGAAGCCGTACAGCGCGCACTATGTCGTCGTTGCGACCGGATACTTTGATCATCCGAATATGCTCGGCATTCCTGGAGAAAACATGCCGCATGTGACCCATTATTTTCAGGAGGCCCATCCATACGCGGGTACAAAGGTGACCATTATTGGCGGGAACAACTCAGCCGTCGATGCGGCCTTGGAGCTTCATCGCATAGGCGCACAGGTGACCATCGTGTACCGAGGTGCCGAGCTATCCTCTCGCATCAAGCCATGGGTACGTCCAACCTTCGAGAGCTTGATTGAAAAAGGCGAAGTGAAGATGCTCTTCAGCTCACAAGTCACGGCAATCGAAGCCGATGCCGTAACCGTACTTACGGAAGACGGCTCGCACCAGCAATTGGACAGCCAGTTTGTTCTCGTGCTTACTGGGTTCCGCCCAGACCGGGAGCTCATTGAAAGTGCTGGGGTCAAGCTTCAGGATGAAGACAAGGAGAAGCCCGTGTTCCATCCCGACACGATGCTGACCAATGTAGAGGGTCTATACGTAGCAGGTGTTATCGCCTCAGGCCGAGATGCCAATGAGATCTTTATTGAGTCAGGCAGACATCACGGCAAGCTGATCGCTGATCATATTATAAATATGAGAGAGAACGATCCGAGAAGCCGCTAAGTGCTCGTTTCTAGCTTCTAGCAAGATGAACGAGTTTCGTTATTAGCAATGTTTCATTAAGGACAACAAAAAAGTCGTTGTTTATATTGCTTACAGCAACAAAACAACGACTTTTTTACTGCTTATGCAGTGGAATCGCCTTCTCTATACAAGTCAATCATCCTAGTGTGATGTTCGATTGACGATTCATAAAATCAACGTTTGGATAATACATGTTGGCTACGAGCAGATTCGGTCCGCAGCATGCCGCACTTGGACAGTGGCAGTTTACAGACTGCGCAAGAGGATGCGTGGACAGCCAACGATTGAAGATATCATCCAACTCTTCCTCATAAATACTTCCGAAAGACGGGATATCAGCAAAGTCTGTCACATACACTTCTCCGTTGAACATGTTCACATTCAAGCGATTGCGTCCATCCGGGTCGTTGCGCACCGTGACATTCGGCTCTTCGTACAAGCGCTTAAGTAGTGTGTGATCCTCAGGGTTCGTGCTGCAGCCATAGAATGGGAGCGTTCCGAACAGCATCCACATCTCTTTGTTCCGCACGTCAAGCAGTTGGTTGATGGACTGCCTAAAGTTATCGATAGACAATACTGGCAGGCTGCTTGCAAAGGAGCTTGGATACATCGGATGGACCTCATGCCGCTGGCAGCCCATCTCGTCAATGAGACGGTGAATCTCGCCCAGCTTGTGATGGGTGCGATAATTAATCATCGATTCTGCCGAGACTAGGAGTCCTCCTTCAGTAAGCTTGCGCGTATTCTCCATCATCTGATCGAACCACTTGCCTGTGACCGATGAAGAGATTTGATGATTGCTATGCACAAAGCCAACCTCATGAAAGTCCATTGCATTGGTATAGTTAAAGGAAATGTGCATGACATCAAGATACGGTGCTATCATCTCATATCTTGCGTAATCGAGCGTGACATTCGAATTTAGCTGCGATCGAATCCCGCGTTCTCTCGCATATTTTAGAATCGGAATGATATAATCCTTCACCGTCGACATATGAAAGGTAGGTTCCCCACCGGTAATGCTGATTGTCTCCAGATCACGAACTTGATCGAGCTTCTTCAGCATGAGATCAAGCGGAAGCATATTCGGCTCTCTCATAATAAGCGTATGGCCAACAGCACAGTGCTCGCATCGCATATTGCACACTTGCGCAACCGTCATCTCCACACTGGTCAGCCGATGCTCCCCATATCGCTTCAATGAGCCAATAGGGTCCCAAGGGTCATTCATCGGTGACAGCTTCGATACAGTGCCGACAGCCCACTCCTTATTTCGATCATGATGATGCACAGTATTCATCTTTCGTCACCTAGCCTTAACATAGAATTACAAGATATATGGAAATAGATATGCCACTCAAAAGCATTACATGCCGCATCCCCACAGCCATAATGACTGCAGGGCCAAGAGCTAAATATCGAATTTGGCTCCAAGAATCGTAATATTCAGACTCTCTGCTAGATCTTTTTCCCTCAAGTCAGCATAAGGAACCCCGTCCGGATCTGTCAAGAGCCTGATTACGGGACGCTGCGGATAAATCGGATTCAGCTTAGCCACGACCCCTGACTCGCCTGTACTGAGCTGAACCGTCATTCCTAGCGGATACACCGCAATTGTATCCCTAAAAAGGCACAGCATCGCTTGATCATACAGCGTGCCGGCGCCTGTATACAAGATCTCTAGTGCTTCATGCGGCATTCGCGCATTGCGGTATACGCGGTGCGTCGTCATGGCGTCATAGGAATCTGCGATGGCAATCCATTTGGCAAACTCGTGAATGCCTGTCTCCCCGATCCCTCTAGGATACCCGCTGCCATTGAGGCGTTCATGATGTTGAAAAGCGCAGTGCGCGACAACAAGGGGGATATTCGGCTCATCCTTAAGAATGCGAAAGCCATACTCCGTGTGCAGCTTGACATGTTGGTATTCTTCTTCTGTAAGCTTCCCCGGCTTCTTCAGCACCTTCTGATTCAGCTGTGTCTTGCCGATGTCATGCAGCATTGCTCCCATGGACAGCTGCTTCAATTCTTCGCGCTCATAGCCGTATCGAAGCCCGAATAGCGTTGTGTACACACACACATTAAGTGAATGACGGAAAATATAATCATCCGTAGCTTGTATGTCCCCAAGCATGACCATCGCCTCTTGATGAGATGACAAGTCATCAATGATCTGATCCAAGACAGGAGAGAATGTTTTTCCCAAATGCGAGCTTCCCACTCTACTCTTAATCATGTCTTTGCCCATCAAGGATTTGAACTCTTTGCGTATGCGATAGTTCGCTTCTTGTCTCGTCTGATCCGACAGCAAGTTCGGCGCTTCGATCCCTTCTGTTTCCTGATCCTCAATATAGACAAAGCCAACTCCCATATCCTTTAGTCTTTGAATATATGAGTCATTCAGTTCCACATGCGCTCCTAGCAGGATGAGGCCTTCCTCACTATATACGCTTTTCGCCAATTTCATGCCGCTTCGGCATGACGTTATAGGTAACCACCGCAAATAAAGTCATCCCCTGGTGTGTAAATTTCGTATAGGATATGTAACGCAATGAAAGGCTCATCCAGTTGCGCTAGTCATTGTTGTATATATCGGCACGGATTATAGCATTACAAAGAACCAAAATAAGGCTGCAAGCAAGAAGCGATAAATGGCAAAGTGCTTAAGCGTAATGCTCTGAATATGCTTTAAGAAAAACACAACAACCACATAGGCCACCATAAAGGATACGATAAAGCCTAATCCAAAAAAGCCAATGGCATGCCAATCAAATTGCTTGTAGTTCTGCAGAAGCTCGTATCCGCTTGCTGCCAGCATAATAGGAATTGCCATGATAAAAGAAAAATCAGCAGCAGCCCGGTAGCTGACCCGGCTTAGCATTCCACCTGCAATGGTAGAGCCGGAACGCGAAAAGCCCGGCCATAATACAGAAACAATCTGATACAGCCCTATTATGAATGCTTGCTTGTAGGTGATATCGTCAAGGGTATTGGAAAGAGAGCTTCTCTGATTGCCTTTCCATTCGGCAAACCACATAAACAATCCGCCAGCAATTAAGGCCAGCAGCACGGTCTCAGCGCTAAAGAGCTCCTTAATATAATCCTTTGCAATGAATGCAGTAAGTAAAGCGGGGGTCATGCCCAACACAAGATGAAGAAGATTCAATTGCTTCTTAGGAGCATTCCCCTTCCTCATCGTCTTGGGTGCAAGACCCAGCATACGGAGAATCTTCTCCCGATAGACTACGGCAATGGCAAGGATTGCTCCAAGCTGTATAACAACCTCAAAGGTCTTTAATAGATCGCTTTGCTCATCAATCCCCATTAGCTTCGCGGTTAGTATCATATGGCCTGTGGATGACACGGGAATAAATTCTGTCAAGCCTTCCACAATGCCAAGACATATCGCAACAAGTACGGTCAGCATCTTGCTTCGCCCCTTCACATGAATTCTTGTCCACTATTTCATGTGTATCACGAAGAGCAGCTAGATATGCCGACAACTCATTATAACCTTTTATCTTCATTTGAAGCTATTTTTTTCTTCCTTAACGATCGGCAGCACACGGGATCTTCATCATCTGGAAAATGTTGTTGTACATGCAACCTATTGTTGATATGATGAACATACATAGATAAAAAAACCAGAATGAGGAACGGTGGATCGCACGATGCGTATTCAGCTTACAGAAGTAAGAGAAGGCGATATTCTCCTAAGAGACATATTTAATGATCACGGCACGCTGGTTCTGTCCGCTGGAACTATACTTAAGGCAAAGGATAGAGGATTGCTGGAGCGGCATATGATTGACCAATTGGATATCATAGAGCGGCTTACCCCTCAATACTCGATTGACTCCATGGCCGAGGCCGTCGTCGAACGTCATACTTCGAAGAATGCATCCAAGGAACAGCTTATTCATCAGTATGAAGCTGCAATCCAGCATACGAATCTTATTTTCGAGAGTGCTGCTCAAGATGGTATGGTTGAGGATGAAGTGATTGAGCAGACCTACCTCCCGCTTCTATCACAGATTGAGAAGGAGCGAGATGTTGTCTCTTTGATGATGCTGATGAATGGTGAGGAAGACTATACGTATCAGCACTCTATTCAAGTGAGTGTGCTTTCGTTCTACTTAGCTACTTGGCTCGGATATAGCGAGGAAAATGCAAGAAGAGTAGGCAAGGCAGGGTATTTGCACGACATTGGCAAGTGTATGATTGACCGCAAGCTGATTAATAAGCCAGGAGCGCTCAATGATGAGGAGTTTGATCAGATCAAGCAGCATACGCTCTTTGGTCAACAGATCATCAGCAACAGCTTTGAAGATGAATGGCTCTCTCTTGCCGCCCTTCAGCACCATGAACGCATGGACGGCACTGGGTATCCCGTAGGACTGACAGCCGACCGCATTCATGAAGTTGCTAGAATCGTAGCCGTCGCAGATGTATACAGCGCCATGATCTCTAATCGCGTTTACCGGAAGAAGCAGGATCTGTTCTCTGTTCTGAAGGAAATGAATCAGATGAGCTATAGTCTGCTTGATCCCCATATTACACACACCTTTATACGAAAAATGCTGCCGAACTTCCTCTCGAAGCGAGCTAAGCTGAGCGATGGCCGTGTCGGTATTATTATAATGAACCATCATACCGAATTTTTCCGTCCATTAATTCAATTGGACCAGCAATTCATTGATCTATCCACCAATCGGAGCATCGAGATTGAAGAGATCATGACTACCGCATAATCACATATAGATGAGCATATACAAAGAGGGTGCAGCCGCACCCTCTTTGCCTGTTTATTGGGTAATCATATAGCTAATCGAGTAGATGATCCAAAGATGCACCGGATAAAAAACATAAAACAAATATTTGGACCACGCTGCGTGATAACCTCGCTTGCCGTTATACAACAAGATAAAGGGCAAAGCAAAGACCATCATCCACTGTGGATCAAATAAAAACAGCTGTTCATAGGTGAAGTTCTCTCCTCCAAGACTAACCATGGTAAGGAGAAATACCCCTGCGATATAAGAGATGCTAAGAATCCATTTGCTGCTTCTGGCATAATAGAACACCAGCACACATAGGACGCCATACATGCTTGCTTCGGTATAGAGAATCATGATGAGTGCTGCTCCTATAGCCATCAACACACCCATAATGATCTGCTTGCTATTCCCAATCCCAATCCTATGCAATCCTGACATCATGACCACACCAACAGACAATGACAAAAGGATATTATTGCTTAGTCCCATAGGTGTCGGCAGCAGCCATACAAGCAGCCACGAGCCTACGGCCATAATGGCAGCCCACCCCAATAGACGCAAGCCGTATTTCATCCGACTGCGCGTATGGAAGAAGCCCTCAACAAGAAAGTAGAAAAAGATTGGGCTTACAATGCGGCCTGGATAATAGAGATAGGCAGGAACCGCGAAGTCCATATAAATAAAAATGTAGGTGTTAACATGATCGAGGACCATAAGCAGCATGGCGATGATCTTAAGCCAAAAAGCATCCATGCCGAACCTCTTGCTTTCAACTTGCATAAAAATAAAAAACCTCCTGCGTCGTATGCCTTTCTGTATAAACAGCATAGCATTGACGCAGGAGCAGTCCTATCGATGTCGCTTACATGAATGTGACATCCTTGTCATGAAAAGGGCAATATTAGAAGAAATCGAGGAAAAACGGACGGTAATGAGGAATCAGCTCTTCGAGCGACTCTACCATGTCAATTGGACCAGACAGTCCTTCAAGTTCATGCAGCTCTAACGGCCGCTTGTAGCCAAAGAGCATCGCTGTGAGCGCACCTATTTCAATATTCAACTGAGCATGCTGAAGCGCTCTCTCTTCTTGCTGCAACAACCTAAGCTCCCCTGCATCCAGCACAGCTGTGACGTTGTTCCATGGCGCTGCCTCATCCGTGATATGTATGCGTACTTTCCCTAACTGTCCTTCCCAATTAAAGGAATACTGCTCCAAGAAACATTCTGCATCTACGATGCGGGCCATGAAATAAGGCTTGCGTTCTGCTTTGATGCGAGGTTCTTTCAAGGTATGCAGCAGAGGTTCTTGCTCATGCAGAATCATCTTGAGTTCATTAACCATCGAATCATGCTGGCATATGAAGTTCCATAGACCATATCGAGCTTCAGCTTGCAGAGGGATGAATTCTTCAACCGTCATCTTGGAATCCTTGATCTCATAAAGCATATAACCTGCTGCAACGCCATCCTCGTTGTAGTAAACGGCTGCCGTCAAATCGTCGTACACCGCACGCTTCCACCAATCCTCAGAGCGGACAAGCATGCCTGAGTATCGCTTGGCATACTGATCATAGAGCGTGCTGATCTCAGCTGTGTGCGTATCCTTATGATACAGCTTCACTTTACCCAATACCTGCTTCTGCATCATGAGATCTGACTTATTCAGCGTACAGATGAGACGATTCGTGAACAGCTCCCATCCAAACTTGCGATAGAAAGGTACGGAGAATGGATGCAGCATCGATACGACGTGACCGTCCTCTCTCATCTTCTCAAGCACATGCTTCAGCATTGCTCTCACGTAGCCATTTCTCCGATACTGCGGGTACGTAGCAACTCCAGCTATACCGCCCATGCTGTAGATTTGGTCGCCAAAGCTTATTTCCAGCGGAATCAGATGCAATTTGGCCGCGATTTGGTCCTCATCCATTACTCCGAAGAGCTGATGGTGCTGCTTCATCACATCGATGGATTTTTGCATTTCTGCTTCACTTGTGTATTTGTACTGAAACGCATACTCCGATAATGCAAGCGCTTCTCGATACCGATCTTCCTTTAGACGAACAACACTCATGACTTTTCCCCTCCTGCCCTTCTTTGTCCATAACCATAGCATATTCGCCCTGCTAAGGATACTGCCCTGCATAGACATAATTAATTTGTCTAATGGACAAAGCTTCTCCCCATCGCCGTACATCAAGCCACTGCCCCTTGCCAAGAAGTCCTATATAAAAAAAAGAAGGCAAGCTCATTCGCTTGCCTTCTTCTAAGTCGCCTCATGATGAGACTGTATGATTATTGTTCATGCAAGTCATATCAGCGATCCTGACCTGCCTTCACCCTCTTGCTCTTAACCAATAGAGCCTTCCATCTCGAACTTGATAAGACGGTTCATCTCTACTGCATATTCCATCGGCAATTCCTTCGTGAACGGCTCGATGAAGCCCATAACGATCATTTGAGTTGCTTCATCTTCTGTCAAGCCGCGGCTCATGAGATAGAAGAGCTGATCTTCGGATACCTTGGATACCGTTGCTTCATGCTCCAACTGAATGTTGTCATTCTGAATCTCATTGTACGGAATTGTATCAGAAGTAGACTCATTATCCAAGATTAGCGTATCGCACTTCACGTTAGACTTCGCGCCATCGGAGTTGCGTCCGAAGGAAGCCAAGCCGCGGTACGTTACTTTGCCGCCGTGCTTCGAGATCGACTTGGAGATGATGGTAGACGTTGTATCTGGTGCCAAGTGAATCATCTTCGCACCTGCATCCTGATGCTGGCCTTTGCCTGCAACCGCGATGGAGAGAACAGAGCCTTTTGCGCCGCGGCCTTTCAAGATAACAGCCGGATACTTCATCGTCAGCTTGGAACCGATGTTGCCATCGACCCATTCCATGTTCGCATTCTCTTCACATACTGCGCGCTTTGTAACCAAGTTGTAGATATTTGGCGCCCAGTTCTGAATCGTGGTATAGCGCACACGAGCATCCTTCTTCACGATGATCTCCACGACCGCACTGTGAAGAGAGTTTGTGCTGTAGATTGGAGCCGTACAGCCCTCAACATAGTGTACGAAGCTGCCTTCGTCCGCAATGATGAGCGTACGCTCGAATTGTCCCATGTTCTCAGAGTTGATGCGGAAGTACGCTTGGAGCGGAATTTCGCACTTGACTCCTTTTGGAACATAGATGAAGCTTCCTCCGGACCATACCGCACTGTTCAATGCTGCAAACTTGTTGTCCGCAGGAGGAACAACCGTACCGAAGTATTCCTTGAAGATCTCTGGGTGCTCACGAAGAGCCGTGTCCGTATCCATGAAGATAACGCCTTGATCCTCAAGATCCTTTTGCATGCTGTGGTATACAACCTCAGATTCATATTGGGCCGATACACCTGCAAGGAACTTTTGCTCGGCTTCAGGAATACCAAGCTTATCGAACGTTTCCTTGATCTCAGCTGGAACCTCTTCCCAAGTCTTTCCTTGCTTCTCAGAAGGTCGAACATAATATTGAATATCATCAAAATCAAGCTCATCAAGATCGCCGCCCCAACGTGGAGTAGCCATTTTGTTGAATTGATCCAATGACTTCAGACGATACTCCAGCATCCATTCCGGCTCATTCTTAATCTTGGAGATTTCCTTAACGATCTCCGGAGTTAAGCCTTTACCAGATTGGAATACCGCTTGGTGATTATCGCGAAAGCCATATTTGTACTCTTCCATTTCAGGCATTTTTTTCGCCATCGCTTAGCAGCCTCCTCTTCGTGTGCGCCATGCACACCTGTATTATTGCTGTTCTACGCCTTTGCGAAGTGCATTCCAAGCTAATGTCGCACATTTGATGCGCGCAGGGAATTTATTCACGCCAGACAGGGCTTCGATGTCCTCATACTCATCAAACTCAACCTCTTCACCTTTCACCATTGCAGAAAAACGATCTGCAAGATTCAAGGCTTCCTCCAAGGTCTTTCCTTTTACCGCTTCTGTCATCATGGACGCACTGGACATGCTGATCGAGCACCCCTCGCCTGTAAAGCGAGCATCCTTAACCGTTCCATTGTCAAGGATAAGCTGAAGTGAAATCCGGTCCCCGCAGGTTGGATTGTTCAGGGCAATCGTCACAGCATCCGCATCGAATGTACCACGGTTACGAGGCTTCTTATAATGATCCATAATGACGCGACGGTACAAATCATCCAATTGCATCGCTAAAGTACTCCTTTGTCTCCAGAAGGGCTGATACCAACTGGTCAATGTCTTCCTCTGTATTATACAGATAGAAGCTTGCACGAGCAGTTGCACTTACCTCAAGCCATCTCATCAATGGCTGGCAGCAGTGATGTCCTGCGCGAATGGCAACACCCTTCGCGTCCAGAACCGTAGCCACATCATGTGGATGAATATCATCCAGGTTGAAGGTCACGAGACCAATACGATCTTCCTCAGGTCCATAAATCGTGATACCGTCAATCATTGACAATTTATCATATGCATATGCAGCAAGCTTAAGCTCATGCTGATGAATCGTATCGAGACCAATCTCTTGAAGGAAATCAATCGCTGCTCCAAGACCAACGGCTCCAGCAATGATCGGAGTGCCGCCTTCGAAGCGCCAAGGCGCATCCTTCCAAGAGGACTCATACAAATCTACGAAATCAATCATCTCGCCGCCGAATTCAATCGGCTCCATATTCTGCAGCAAGGACTTCTTCCCGTACAAAGCGCCAATTCCAGTAGGGCCGCACATCTTATGGCCAGAGAAAGCGAAGAAATCACAATCCAGCGCCTGAACATCAATCTTCATGTGCGGAACGCTTTGCGCGCCGTCAACGACCATTGCTGCACCATAACGATGGGCAATCTCGGCAATCTCTTTTACAGGATTCACTAATCCAAGCACATTCGATACATGCATGACAGAGACAATCTTCGTATTTGCCGTAAGGGTCGCTTCGACATCATCAAGCGAGATCGTGCCATCATTTTGCAGCGGAAGATACTTAAGCGTTGCTCCCGTTGCCTTGGCCACCTGCTGCCAAGGAATAAGATTGCTGTGATGCTCCATTGGCGTAATCACAATCTCATCGCCCGGCTTCAGCACAGCTTTTCCATAAGAAGCGGCAACGAGGTTCAAAGCTGTTGTTGTGCCTCGGGTGAACACGATCTCTTCTGGGCTTGTTGCATTTAAAAAGCGAGCAACTTTCTCACGCGCTCCTTCGTAAGCGTCCGTTGCACGTGAACCCAGCGTATGCACACCGCGATGCACATTCGCATTATCCCATTCGTAATACTTCTTAATCGCATCAAGCACTTGGCGTGGCTTCTGTGATGTTGCTGCACTATCCAAATATACTAGCGGGTGACCGTTCACTTCTTGATTCAATATCGGAAACTGCTCACGAAGTTCGCGTCCAATCATTGTCCTAACTTCCTTTCAATGTAGCTCTTCAGCATGGCTTGAAGCTGTTCATTAGGAATCTCGGATACCACTGGAGCCAAGAAGCCGCGAATGATCAAGTTCTCAGCATCCTCGCGGGAGATACCGCGGGACATCATATAAAAGACTTGTTCTTGGTTCACTTGGCCAGCAGATGCAGCATGTCCTGCTGTTACATCGTCTTCATCAATTAGAAGAATAGGGTTCGCATCCCCGCGCGCTTTAGGGCTCAGCATGAGCACGCGCTCTGTCTGCTCGCCATTCGCCTTGGTAGCACCCTTCTCAATCTTCGTAATACCATTGATGATGGAAGACGCTTGTTCACGCATAACCGCACGTGTGATCATCTGACTGTCAGAGCTCTTGCCGAAGTGAATCGCTCTTGTCGTCAAATTCAGCTTCTGTTCTCCATTGCCGACACAAATGACTTTTGCATCAGAAGTCGAACCGTTGCCTTTAAGAATCGATGTCGTATCAGAGATCGTGTTGCCGTTATGCATCTCGCCTACGATCCACTCAATGCCGCCGTCTTGCTCCACAACAGCTCTGCGATAGGACAAATCAACCGTTTCTTTGCTCATATGGTGAATGGAAGCATAGGTTACCTTAGCCCCTGGTTTTACAAACACTTCAACCACACCATTATGAACGGAAGCTTCTGTTGTTTCGCTAGAAATGTAAGTATCCACATAGTGAACACGGCTATTCGTATCCGCGACGATCAAGACATGCGGAGCAAATCTTGCAGCGCTGTCTTTTTGATAGAACAAAGCTTGCAGCGGAATCGATACCTCTACGTTGCGAGGCACATACAAGAACACGCCGCCATTCCATAACGCAGCATGGAGAGCCGCCACACGATGCTCATCCGCCTTCATCGCCTGCATCAAATGAGGCTTCACAAGCTCCTCATGTTCGCGAGCAGCCGTCTCAAGGTCTGTGAATATAACGCCTTGCTGCTTCAGCTCTTCAGCAAGCTGTGTATAAATAACATTGGAATCCACTTGAACCAGTACGTTTGCAACTTCAGAGTCTTCAGAGGATCGAAGAACCTCTTGAACAGCCTCAGGGAGCTCAGAGAATTGAGCGACCTTGGCATTCGTAGAAGCTGTACCGTATGCATCAAGATTCCAACGATCGATTTTTGTCTTCTCAGGCTTAGGATTATCTAATTGTACTGCTGTCTCCAATGCTTGCAAGCGCAGCTCGGCTAACCAAGCCGGCTCATTCTTGCTGTTGGAGAGAGCCGCGACCGCTTCGCGGTCCACAGGTAATACGATTTCTGTACTCATCGGTCTATCGCTCCTCCTGTCTCGTCATCTATGAACGGACTATTCTTGTCCTACTGTTTCGTCTGTGATGCCAAGCTCTTCCTTAACCCAATCATAGCCTTCCGCCTCAAGGCGCTCAGCCAGTTCAGGTCCGCCAGACTTCACAATTCGTCCTTGCATCATAACGTGAACGAAATCAGGCTTCACATAGTTCAACAAGCGTTGGTAGTGCGTAATGATCAAGAAACCGCGATCTTCGCTTCTCATCTCGTTAACGCCATTTGCCACGATCTTCAATGCATCGATATCAAGACCAGAATCAATCTCGTCCAATACAACGATCTTAGGATCAATCATCATCATTTGAAGAATCTCGTTACGCTTCTTCTCACCGCCGGAGAAGCCTTCGTTAAGATAACGATGAGCAAACTCTTCATTCATATCAAGAGCTTTCATCTTGCTTTCCATCTGACGAATAAACTTGATCAAGGAAATCTCGTTGCCTTCACCGCGGCGAGCGTTGATCGCGCTGCGAAGGAAATCAGAGTTGGTTACACCTGCAATCTCGCTTGGATATTGCATAGCTAGGAACAGACCTGCGCGAGCACGCTCGTCTACTTCCATTTCAAGCAAATCTTCGCCGTCCAATGTGACCGTTCCATCTGTCACTTCATATTTAGGATGCCCCATCAATGCGGAAGCAAGTGTACTTTTACCTGTTCCGTTTGGCCCCATGATCGCGTGGATTTCTCCACCTTTCATGCTCAGGTTAATGCCTTTAAGAATCTCTTTACCCTCAATAGTCGCCTTGAGACCATTAATGACGAATTCAGTTGCCATGTGCGCTGTACCTCCAAATATCATGGTATATTCTTAAACATCGTGGTGAATTGATTCATGAGAAATCACAAATCACAATGGATTTCTATAAAATTTATCACATAGTAGTTATTATAAAGTGATTCTCACTGATTCTCAATACAATTTTAAAGCTTCGGTCTACGCTTTTCAACTTTTACGGGCTTTTTTCGTTATGTTGACAATGTTTTTCACAATAATTCGAGGTTTCATTTTCCTATTTTCATAGAAGCTTAAAATTTGAATATTTTTAGAACAATAAAATGCTTTATCGCTAATGATCATTATTCTCATTTCTAAATCAAAGGAAAAGCGCACCCCTAAGAAAGGATGCGCTTGCTGCGTTTCACTTTGAACTTAGCCCAAGAATGCTTCAAGCATCCATACATGCTTTTCATATTCGGACTTGATGCCCAAGAATACATCGCTTGTGCCCTCGTCGCCTTGTTCTTGCGCTGCTTCCATGATCGCTTCAAATTCCTTAATGAGCTGCTTGAAGTCAGCTGCCAAGTTTTTAACCATGGTGTCAGCAGAATCAGAAGCATTGCCCTCTTGAAGCGTAGTATGCTCCAAGTATTCTTTCATTGTCGCATAAGGCTTGCCGCCAATGGTGAGCAAGCGCTCTGCCACTTCGTCCATATTTTCTGTTACTTCATTGTAGAATTCTTCGAATTTTTCATGAAGGGTAAAGAACATATGGCCTTTAACATACCAGTGGTAATTATGCAATTTCACATAAAATACGTTCAGGTTTGCTACTTGTTGGTTAACGAGCTCTTGCAATGTGTTTGTTTTCATAATTGTTACCTCCATCATCAATCACCCTTGTCAATTGATTTTATTAATTCCTTGTTGATAATAATTCTAATCTAAAAGCAATTATCATGCAACTATTTTTCTTATATTTTTGTCAGTAAAATCTTCCATTACTTTTAGATTGAATCCAGGCCAACCTTATGATTGCCCATCCAACTGCTTGTCCATGATTCCTATCATTGCACCATATAATTGGAACTTTTCCAATGATATACCGCACTATGAAATAGTTACCCGTCCTCATTGAAAATGAATCAAGCAATTTTTTCAGCATTTTTGCAAAGAAAGTATTTTAATAGCCAAAAAAATCCTATATACTAATTCGCAAAACCTTTTTACCAATTCTAACCTAACATCAATGATTTAATGAGAGGAGTGCTTGCGCTCATGTCCGAATCAGCTTATCGTCCTCTAAGCAATGATGATGCAATTGCCATTGCTCGCGATATAACGGACTTGTTTGACTCGAATGACAATCTGCTATGTGAAGAAATAGGCGATGGCAACTTGAACTTCGTATTTCGAGTCTACAGTGTTCCTGAACAGGGAGTACCAACCAAAAGTATTATTATCAAACAAGCACTTCCTTATGCAAAGGTCGTAGGGGAATCGTGGCCGCTGTCACTAGATCGCGCACGCATTGAGCATGAAGCCTTGACCATCCAAGGCAGGCTCGTTCCAGACCTTGTCCCTCAAGTATATGCCTATCATAAGGATATGGCTTACACGATTATGGAAGATTTAAGCGATCATACTATTATGCGAAAAGGACTTATCGAGGGCAATCAATATGCTGCTTTCGCTGATCATATCTCTCGTTTCCTAGCGAATACGTTGTTCTACACCTCTGATCTTGGCATGAATCAGCAGGACAAGAAACGGCAGGTTGAACGCTTTATTAATCCTGATCTATGCAAGATTACGGAGGACCTCATCTTTGACGATCCTTATACGGTATCAGACAACAACAACATCAATCCAGCGATCATGGATGAGCATGAGAAACTGTGTCAAGATGCCTCGCTGCATGTTGAGGTCATGCTGCTAAGAGAGAAGTTCCTTACGCAGTCTCAGGCCCTTCTGCATGGTGATTTGCACACAGGCAGCATTTTTATTACAGAGGCGTCCACCAAGGTTATTGATCCTGAATTTGCATACTACGGCCCTATGGGATTTGATATTGGCGCTGTGTTTGCGAATCTGCTGCTGAATGCAGCATCCCATGAGCATTGGACAAAGGATCACAGCAAGCGCGACGCTAAGCGGGATTACCTTATTCAGACCATCAAGGAGATCTGGAACTTATTCCACGACCGATTCCTGCAATTATGGCATTCAAACGGTGTTGATCGCTTATCCTTCAACCCCGCTTATCAGGAGATTTATATGAAGCGCGTCCTTCAAGATGCAGCAGGATATGCGGGCTGCAAAGTCATTCGTCGAGTCGTTGGTCTCTCCCATGTCGCGGATATCGATACGATTGCGGATGCTGCAGCCAAGGAACGAGCTGAACGGCTGGCGCTTGCGATCGGGACTGCGATGGTCAAAAGAAACCGAGAGATTCAACACATTGATGAGTTAATAGACATATGCCAATCTGCATTCAAAGGAGTACACACTTCATGACACAACAACTAGATCAACATACAAGCACGCTTGTATCTGTTCGCTGGCACGAAGATACGCTTGAACTTCTAGATCAGCGCGTTCTCCCAGGACAAATCGACTACTTGAAGTTAACCGAGGTGCTTCATGTATGGCATGGCATTCATGATCTCGTCGTGCGCGGCGCGCCTGCGATTGGGATTGCCGCGGCCTATGGCGTTGTGCTCGGCACCTTGAACAAGCAGTATGCCGATCGCAATCAGTGGCTGAATCAAGTCATCACAGATGCGGAGTACTTGGCCACCGCCCGCCCAACAGCGGTCAATCTGTTTTGGGCGTTGGATCGAATGAAGCTAAAAGCCAAGGCGCTTGCTGAGAGCACATGTCCTATCCATGATCTTAGCGCCGAACTTCTATTAGAAGCAAAAGCGATTCATCTTGAAGATGAGGAAGTATGCCGGAGCATTGGTGAACATGCATTAGGCCTTTTCCATGATGGCATGGGCGTACTCACGCACTGCAACGCAGGAGGCTTGGCTACCGCGCGTTATGGAACCGCTCTGGCTCCCATGTATTTGGCCAAGGAACGCGGCATAAATTTGAAGGTATATGCGGACGAGACAAGACCTGTGCTGCAAGGCGCGCGACTTACCGCATTCGAGCTTCAACAAGCCGGCGTTGATGTGACGCTGATATGTGACAATATGGCTGCGATGGTGATGCAAAAAGGACTTGTTCAGGCTGTTATCGTTGGAACAGACCGAGTTGCAGCCAATGGTGATGTGGCTAATAAGATCGGCACCTACGGATTAGCAGTGCTTGCTAAGGCGCATAACATTCCGTTCTATGTCGCATGCCCGGTATCCACCATTGATATGGATACGCCGAACGGAGAGCTTATTCCCATCGAAGAAAGACATGAAAGTGAGATTACGGAAGCATTCGGAACAAGAACAGCGCCATCAGGCATAAAAGTCTATAACCCCGCGTTCGATGTGACACCGAACGATTACGTGACTGCGATCATTACGGAACATGGCATCTTGAAGCCGCCTTTCCATATCTCGCTTAAGGAACTTACGACCAAGCTTCAACACAAGCCGTAACCAGCCAACTGCTGCTGGACAAGCCACCAGAAGCTAATCAATCGGATAGGAATGAGTTGGATGAAGCTTGATTCACTGTGACACGATATGCTCGGTAGTCCTGCTTATCCCTCTTCTTGCTGAAGAACATTCCTTCTCATAGAGACAGAAGCAAAGACAGCTTCCTTGATGGATGCTGTCTTTGCTTCTGATTAATGAATGTGCCAGCGACCTTTGCTGCTACAGCATTTTAAGGAGCGCTTCTCTTCCCGTCGTCCCCGCTTCGATTCCTAAGCGCTCCGCTTCAATCGTTACAGACTCAAGCGGAGCTTCCAGCAGCTGATCCAAAGTACGAACACCAACGGCTCTACCAGCAATAATGCCGCGATCATGAAGCTTCGCATTCAGCAAGCCGACATCGAGTGCACCACACATAATATATCCACGATCCGTTGTTATCGCTAAGAGCGTCGTCTTGGGAAGCAGTACCTCCACTCCAATTACGGTATGGCCTTCTATCGTGATAGGGACAACTGTAACCAAGCTAGCTACCTCCTTCGTTGACATTGACATATTACCTTATGCACAAATCACAAATTGGTGTATCTCAATAATTGGATAACATTTTGTCCATATTTAGTTCTATGGGACTATTAATTGTCAAACATATTTCATAATATAATAGGTATTAATACTTACAAATGGCGCTGGAGGTAACAGGATACATGTCCAACTCACAACCCAACAATCAAGGGTCTGCTTTCAAATTCAACATCGATGTTTTGGTCAGAGGAAGCTCCAATGCCGAGGTGAAGAAGAAGTTGCTCCAATTGCTTGGTGATCCAGACATATTAGACATTCAAATTAACGCGCGTGCAGAGCAAAAGGATTACAATGCAGGTTCCGTTCAGCATGTTGAACCCCCTCACTTGCAAAGCCAGCAACCAAAAGCGGTTCGAGCAGAGCACGAGCGCTCCTCCTCAGAGTCCATTGAGATCGAGATTAAAAAGTACATTTCCCATCGTACACTAGTTCGGCTAGAAGTAAACAAGGCCAAAGGTGTGCGATTGAGCATGCCTGTTCGCATATTGAATTACGATGCTTCCAATATGCTCTTGAATGTGTATCATGACGATGAGAAATCCGTATATGCCTTTCACCTGTATGAAATTGAAAACATGACGCCTTATTCGAAATAACTCATCTGTCATTGTGATTAAACACACAAGCATCCCCAAGAAAACAATAAGCCGCAAAAGGACGGGTCATCCATTCTGCGGCTTTATTTTCTGTGTTTGATTATATAGAGAACCAGCAACCCAATATGCCAAGCTTATGCGATCTGCCGTCTTAGCATGCGTTCGAAGGACGGCCCCGGAATAGGCGGACTAAAGAAGTAGCCTTGGATCTCATCACAGGCGTGATGCTGCAAAAATTGCAGCTGCTCCACGGTCTCTACGCCTTCTGCAATCACTTGCAGATTCATCTGATGACCTAGCGCAATAATGGCTGATACGATAGCCGCATCATTCGGATCCTGCTTCAGATCTCGAACGAAGGATTGATCAATCTTAAGGCGATTGATGGGGAAGCTCTTCAGATAATGAAGCGAACTGTACCCGGTTCCAAAGTCATCAATGCTGATGGCAACACCCAGCTTTTTCAGCTCATTCAAAACATGTCTAGCCCTCGTCACATCCAGCGTCATCGTTTCCGTAATCTCAAGATCCAAATACTGTGCTTGAAGTCCGGTTCGCTGAAGCACCTGCTTCACCGTATGAGGAAAGTTCGAGCGCTCGAATTGTCGCACGGACAAATTCACCGATACCGGAATCGGAGGCAAACCTTCACTCTGCCATTTTTTATTCTGGTTGCAGGCTTCTTCAAGCACCCACTCCCCTAGCGAAACAATAAAGCCATTCTCCTCTGCTAGAGGGATAAATTCCGCAGGCGACACCATCCCGCGCAAGGGATGATTCCAACGTACCAGCGCTTCAACTCCAGTAATACGATTATCCATGTCTACCTGTGGCTGATAATACAGTTGAAACTGTCCTTCAATCAGTGCTTGACGCATCTCATGCTCAAGCGTAATCTGACGAAGGGTGTGGTTCTCCATCTCTGGAGAGTAGAACAAGTATCCACTGATCTTGCTCTTCTTAAGCCGCGAGAGAGCAAGCTCGGCTTGCTGCAGCAGCATGTACGGACTATTGCCGTTCACACTGTTCACTCTTGCGACAACCGCAATGCTCATCGTCAGATGAATCGGCACATCCCGAATATAAAACGGCTCTTCCATGCAGGCAAGAAAGCTTTCCACCTGACGAACAAGCTGTTCTTCCGATTCAAATCCCGTAACCAGACTCGCAAACTTGTCTCCTTGCATACGAGCCACAATATCCTGGCCATTCGTAGCGCGAACAAGCCTTGCAGCGATCTGCATGAGCAGCATGTCACCAACGTCTGGGCCGAAGGTTTCGTTAATTCGCTTAAAACGATCAAGGTCCATGAGTAGAAGTGCAGTCTCTTGATCCTCACGTAAAGATTCTTTGACAGCATCCTCAAGCCGCTTCATGAACATGCTTCGATTAGGAAGACCTGTTATATCATCATAGAACGAAAGATAATTCAAATTCTCGGTGATATGCCGATTGGGGTAGGCATCCTGCAAGCAGACCAGAATCTCCTCCGCTCTTCCTTTGATAGGAATGAGATGAATCAGCCATTCTCTCTGATAACCACGCTCACCTGCTCCTGCTAAAGTGAGCTGCTGCTCGACCTGAGCATAAGCAACATTCTTTGCTTCCTCAAGCAATTGACCAGATTCAAGTTCAAGCAGTTCATGAAGAAGGATGGGCTCTTCAGAAGCTACCCCCATCTCTTTGCGGAAAGATCGATTTGAACATCTTACCGTTCCGTCAAGCAGCATGCAAGCTGCTGCAATGGGCAACCGTTCGAACACCCCATTGTCCGTATTTCCCGTGTCATGAAGCATGAGGTTAGTCCTCCCATAATCGAACTTCCAACTTCTCTGTTAGGAGCGCACGCTGCGTGCTGCCAGAAACAGCATGATCCAGCCTAAAATGAACGCCACGCCGCCAATTGGCGTTATAGCCCCAAGTACTCCGATGCCGGATAGACAGAGTATATACAAGCTTCCTGAAAATATTAATGTACCGGCCCACAAGAGTCGAAGCGACCATAATACTTTCTTTAACTCCTGAAGTTTATCGGCAAACAAGGCGATAATGATTAACGCTACGGCATGGATCATATGGTATTGCACCGCTGTCTCCCATGTCGCCAGTCGTTCAGGAGTAAGATGTGATTCCAAAATATGCGCGCCAAAAGCACCCAGCGCAACGGCAGCTGCCATACTCAAACTGCCAATCCTAATATACCGACGCAACATGCTGTCCACCTCCTGTTGATCATCGACAAAATTTTACGTATGCTCGGTATTATCTTATATGAAACTTTGTTCATTTTCCACATATTCTTATGTGTTCATTTCTAACTTTCTCCAAAAAATGGTCATTACATGAACAAATAGCCTCGCCGGCATCTCCATTCACAGGTTCATGCCATGACGAGGCTTGCTTCATTCACACAGATACCGCCCTAATGAAATCATTCTATCCAGCCGATCTTACAGCTTTGTTAGCCGTTCAATAAGCGCATGGGTTTCCCATACACGCTCACCCGTAATCAAACATTCATCTGGCGCATCAAGGGATTGAATAAAGTGATCGATAATCCCTTCAAAACCTCTCCGTTTGCTAATCGAATCCCAGCTGCCAAAAGACAATGTCTGCTCTCCGCTCTCCCTGTCAGAAGCAGTGCCCTGCTCCAGATTTCTTACCTCGAACGACCTTCCGCCACCATGCAGTTCTACCCGCTCCATATCCTTGCCAGCCTGACGATTCATGCTGAACATCCCTAATCGGCGGTCAAACTGAAGCGTTCCCGTCGCGTGAACAAGCCGACCACCCTCATCTTGCTCATGCAGCATAGAGGTCACTTCATAGGATGAAGCTCCCATCCAGAGCAGGAGATCAATAATATGGATGAGATCGTCATAATAGGTTTCTTTCATGATTAAAGCCTGCTTGCGTGTTCGATGCTTCTCTGCGATTAGCAGATCAAACCCTCCGGCGTCTTCCATCCAGCGCTTCGCTTCCATATACAGTGGCGCAAACCGGCGGTTAAAGCCTACCGCAAGCAGGCGATCGGCTCGATTAGCCGCCTCAATCATTCGAGCTGAGGCCTCTATGTCATAAGACAAGGGCTTGTCAACATAGACATGAAGCCCACGTTCTAGGCAGCGAAGCACAACATCCTCATGCGTTTCCGTGGGTGTATGTACAAATACCGCATCAAGTGATGATTGAAGCATGTCATCGATATTCGTGAATCTTTTATCAACACGGTAACGCTCGCCTATTTCCTGAACGCTTGTCTTCGTCCTTGCTGCAATTGCCGCAAGCTCAATATGGGGGTGTGAAGCCAGCACCGGCAAATAAGCTTTTTTCGCAATATCGCCAAGTCCAATAATCCCAATCCTCTTCTTCAACTTCTCCACTCCATTCTACTGCTATCTTTCTCCCAGTATACACCACACCTTCTGCTTTCGAGAATCCAGGTAGATTGCATCCCCTATTGGTTTATTCGTTTAGACGCACGGCAAGTTCAGCACCGAACCTTATTGGATACGATTACCGCTGACGATTTCCTTGACGCATGACACCCTGTCATATATAGTAATAACAACATAATATGACACCTTGTCACATCAAGATGTCCACAGCCAGAAAGGTGATGCTCATTGAACATGCTAGAACTAAATCAAATCTCTAAGAGCTACAAACTAGCTGATAATCAAGTCTTCCCTGCGCTTCGCGACATTAACATTTCCTTTAAAAAGGGAGAGCTTGTCTCTATCATCGGGGAATCAGGGAGCGGCAAGTCTACGCTCATGAATCTGATCGGCGGCCTTGACTCTGACTTTACCGGCAAGCTCTTGATTGAGGGACGCAATATTGGGGAATTCAGCAGCAAAGAGCTTGATGCTTACCGCAAGAACAAAGTGGGCTTTGTTTTTCAAAGCTTTAACCTGATCCCTCACCTGTCCGTCCTAGACAATGTAACCATCGCGATGACTTTATCGAACATTGGCAAAAGCGCACGAGTCGCACGCGCTGAGGAGATCCTTACCGAGGTCGGCCTCAAGGATCACATGAAGAAGAAGCCGAATCAGCTCTCTGGCGGTCAGAAGCAGCGGGTCGCCATTGCACGAGCACTTATTAATGATCCTGATATTATTATCGCAGATGAACCCACCGGCTCTCTTGATTCTGAGACTACCGAGCAAATTCTTGAGCTGATTACGAATATCGCTCGCAAAGGCAAGCTCGTCATTATGGTGACCCATTCCGAGAAGGTCGCGAATCATTCAAGCCGCGTCGTCAAAATCGCGGATGGCCGCATTGTAGACGATATAAAAGGCATGGATATCGGCAGCGCCGCTTCGGAACGAGCTTCTATCAATAAGGGCAAGCAGAATCTAAGCATGCTGTCCGCCATTAAGCTTGCACTGAACAATATGAAAGAGAAGATGACTCGCAATGTGCTGATCGCAATCGGCGCCAGCATCGGGATTACGAGCGTCATTCTTATGCTGGCATTAGGCAATGGCGTAAAGGGTTATGTAACCGACCAAATGAACAGCATGACCAATCCCTTGGTTGTAGAAGTGAACATGCCCATTGAAGAAGAAGCTGCTATGAATCAGAATGAGAAAGGAACGGCGGAAGCCCCGCCAGGAATGCCTCCGATGGACCCAAGTGCCATGTTTGGCTCCTATACTCCTTTTGAGCAGAAAGATATGGACAAGCTAAGCGATATTGACCATGTTGTCGAGGTGCAAAAAGGGCTGAATATCATGGCGCTTGGGACCAACATGATTCAGTATGAGGATAAGACGAGCCAGATTCTTATGGTCTCCACCCTGTCAGAGAACGTAACGGAATCCAATATTGCGAAGGGAGCATATCCGGAAAAAGGAGAGATTCTCGTTAGCGAAGCGGTGGAGAAGGACCTTGGCCAAGATATAATTGGCAAAGAGGTTACAGTCACTCTGAAGCTGAACGAAGAGACCTACCAGGCTCCTCTGACCGTTAGCGGTATCTATACAACAGGCAGTAATTTTGAAGGAACCTCGAATATGCAGATCATGTTTGCCAACTATGATGATCTAGTCGCGATTGGGGACAAGCATGACTTTGAGATTCAGCCTTCAACGTTGTATTTAATCAGTGATGATGTCGATCATACAGACAGCATCCGACAGGCTGTGGCTGACCTTGGTTACCGCGGTTCCGCGCAAGAGATGATGGCTGATATGTTCCTTAGCATGCTGGACATGCTGTCTTATGTTCTGGCCGCCATCGCCGCCATCTCGTTAATTGTATCGGCTATTATGATTCTCGTCGTCCTGTATATCAGTGTCGTCGAGCGAACCAAAGAGATCGGGGTATTGAAAGCTATTGGAGCCAGATCCAAGGATATCCGCCGCATCTTCGTATCCGAATCTTTCCTGATTGGCTTGCTAAGTGGCCTCATGGGCATCTTGTTTGCCCTGCTGGCCATGATGATCGTTAATCCAATCACAACGAATCTATTCAGCTTCAATCTTGTGGTCATCGAACCGATATACATGATCGCGGGCATTGTCATCAGCGTCTTGATCAGCATGGCAGCAGGCATTATTCCAGCCGGCATGGCTGCTAAGCTTGACCCAGTTGAATCGTTGCGTCGCGAGTAGTCACAATAGGAATGGAGCACATCTAAGTGAAAGGAGGTCCTCTAGTGCCCAGCCAAACCTTCTATAACCTGCCAGTGGACAAGCGAGCTACCATCATGAACGCTTCCAAGCAAGAGTTCAGTGAATATACCTTTCATGAGGCGTCCATCAATCGAATCATTAAGAAGGCTCAAATCTCGCGCGGCAGCTTCTATATGTATTTTGAGAACAAAGAGGATCTGTTTCTCTATATTATGGATGAGTATCAGGCGAGGATTATGAAGCCGTTGTTTGCTAAGCTGAATGAGCAGGTCTTTGATCCTTATGCCTTTTTAGTCAGCATATTTGATCAGGTCACCTCTGGCGAAGGATTCGAGGAGGACAAGGAGCTGTTTATCGGCACAGTACGAAAAATGAACATGGAGATCGCAAGCCATCTGTTGAACTTCATGGACCCAGAGGAGCTTAAGAAGCGAAGCTGCCTGTTTAAGGAGCTCAAGCAGGATGCTCTCCCTCCGCGCTTATGCAAGGAGCAGACCAGAAACTTCGTCGAACTCCTGAAAAATATGCTCATGTCCGCCATTACGTCTGTGTTCTCTGACGTATGCACTGTCGATCAAGCAAGAGAGGATCTTGAAATGCGAATCCGGATCGTGCGTTTTGGTATTGAGAACCTCGCCTCTTCCTCAACGGAATGATCGTTTCCATAGCCGTTCCTCATATAATAGCAGCACATGCAGCCACCTTCGGGTGGCTTTTTTCAAGTACATAACTGATTGTCGATTGAATATATTGAAATAGAAACGCCTGCTTCACATATCAACCATTCAATCGCTTCTTGGATGCTGGAGGTGACGATATGAACCGCAATTCTTTTATCGTATCTCGAGAGGATTGGTCTTTGCATCGTAAAGGGTATCAGGATCAAGCACGCCATCAGCAGAAGGTCCGCGATGCCATTAAGCAAAACCTTCCCGATCTCGTTACAGAAGAGAATATCATTATGTCTGACGGCAAACAGATCATAAAGGTTCCGATACGAAGCTTGGATGAATTTCGATTTATGTATAACTACAATAAGAAGAAGCATGTCGGGCAAGGAGATGGAGACAGTCAGGTCGGAGACGTGCTTGGCACAGACAGAGAAGCTCAAGGCCCTGGAAAGGGACAGAAGGCAGGCGATCAGCCCGGTGCCGATGTCGTAGAAGCAGAGATCAGCATTGCTGAGCTTGAAAATATGCTGTTTGAAGAGCTGGAGCTTCCTAATCTGAAGCAAAAGGACAAGGATCAGCTTGAGATTACCGACATTCGCTTCAACGACATTCGCAAGAAAGGAATTATGTCGAACATCGATAAGAAGAGGACGATCCTTGAGAACCTGCGGCGCAATGCGCTGACAGGCAAGCCAGGCATCCATGGCATCTCTCCAGATGATCTAAGATTCAAGACCTGGGAAGAGATCGTGAAGCCGCACTCCAATGCGGTCATTATTGCCATGATGGATACTTCAGGGTCTATGGGCTCCTTTGAGAAATACTGTGCCCGAAGCTTCTTCTTCTGGATGACCCGCTTCCTCAGACGCCAATATGAAAAGGTAGAGATCGTATTCATCGCGCATCATACGGAAGCGAAGGAAGTATCTGAGGAGGACTTCTTCACACGCGGCGAGAGCGGGGGCACGATCTGCTCTTCTGCTTACATGAAGGCGCTTGAGATCATTGATCAGAGGTATCCGACATCAAGCTATAACATCTACCCGTTCCATTTCTCTGATGGAGACAATCTGACGAGCGACAACGAGCGATGCGTGAAGCTGATTGGCGAGCTGTTGAAGCGCACCAATATGTTCGGCTATGGCGAGGTCAATCAATACAACCGCAGCAGTACGCTAATGTCGGCCTATCGCAATATTAAATACCCCGACTTTATGCATTATGTCATCAAAGAGAAGGCAGAGGTGTACCGAGCGTTGAAGCATTTCTTCAAAAAGCAGCCCGCAGGAGTCAAATAAGTTTAATTTGCCTTGTGCAGCAGGTGTCAAAAAAAACGTTTCCAGCAGTGAGCAAGCGCAGCATCCGGTCTTCAAAGATCGGATGCTGCGCCTCTATATGTGCACCATACAGAAGGCGCATGCCGAATAGCGCTGTGTACACAGCCCTCCCACTGTCTTCCCACTATGCTTGCCCCCTCCTTCAGATTGGATTAACATGGATATTAGATTCTCTGCATCATAACTGACCCATCATACACGAAGGAGTGAACGACATTGACACATAAGCGCGGCATCAACTCGGACGATTTGTTTCGCATCACATGGGTAAGCGATCCTAGCATCAGTACATATCAGGGTCATCTCGCATACGTCTCGAAGAACGTAAATGAAAAGCAGGATGGCTACGCTACCCATATTCGCCTTCTGCATCCGGAGACGATGGAGAACATCTCCTTTACAGCAGGTGAACAGGATCACTCTCCTGCATGGTCAAAAGACGGCACAAAGCTTGCCTTCATACGCAAGGTAAAGGATAAGCCGCAGGTATGGGTGATGCCTCTATTCGGCGGAGAAGCCGTGGCGGTTACGAAGCTTCAGCATGGCGTGAGCCAGTTCCAGTGGTCGCCTAATGGCGAAGCCCTTCTCATTAAATCGCAAGTTGATCCGAAAGATAAAGAGAGCACCCTTTCCGCTCCGTCCTCCCAAGGCAAATTAGACGAGCCAGAACCTAAGAAAAAACAAGAAGCCATCGTGGTCGATCGCATTCGCTACAAGTCTGACGGCGGAGGTTTGTGGAACGGCAGACGCAGCCATCTTTTCCTCGTGGATCTTAAGACGAAGCAGACGACAACGCTAACGACTGGCGATTACGATATTGGCGACTATGCATGGTCTCCTGATGGGAATCAGATCGTATTTGTCGCCAAAGCTCCCGAAGCGAACGAATCCCAGCATGATCTTGACATGAAGGACACGAATGATCTATACATGATCGATCTTAGCGGCGAGGGCCTGCGCAAGCTTAGCGCTTCCACGATGAGCATCCGAACGATTACCTTTTCCAATGACGGCTCAGCACTCGCATTCCATGCAAGCGATCGTTCCTACCATAACGCAACGCAGGTTCGACTATATACCATGCAGCTTGAAGACGGGACCGTGACCTGCCTGAGTGAGGCACTGGATCGGCCAATCGGACATTATGCGGTCAGTGATATGCGTTCGCATATCAGCACAACAGGTCCCGTGTACAGCAAGGATGGCGCTTCAATCTACAGCCTCGTCACGACTGACGGAAGTGTTCAGCTCGCTTCCTTCGCTGTAGACGGCAGCGGCATGGACATGCTGACAGAGGGACCACGGGAAATCTATCAATTTGCCGTTATCGATCACGATACACTTGTCCTCGCCTCGGCTGATCCGCTTCATCCCGGGGAGCTGTATCGTTTCACTTTAAGCAGCCGTGCGCTTATTCCATTAACACGTTCCAACGATGAGCTGTGGGATGAAGTTGAGCTTAGCACGCCTGAGAGCTTCTCCTTCACCGCAAGCGACGGCGAATCCATTCAAGCTTGGATCATGAAGCCGATTGGATTCCACGAAGGCAGCAAGGTACCGACGGTGCTGGAGATCCACGGCGGCCCTCATGCGATGTATGCCCATACCTTCATGCATGAGTTTCAACTGCTGGCTTCACGTGGATATGCAGTCGTGTTCTGCAATCCGCGCGGAGGTCATGGCTATGGCCAGCTGCACGTTAATGCGGTGCGCGGTGACTACGGCGGTCGCGATTATCAGGATATCATGGAAGCCATGGACCATGCGCTTAAGACCTATAGCTTCATTGATGCGACCAGACTAGGCGTAACCGGCGGAAGCTATGGCGGCTTCATGACGAACTGGATCGTGGGACATACGAATCGCTTCAAGGCAGCCGTGACACAGCGCTCCATCTCGAACTGGATCTCTTTCTACGGAGTCAGCGACATTGGCTTTCACTTCTCAGAGGATCAGATCGGAGGCAATCCATGGCAGCATCTTGAGCTTCTATGGAAGCATTCTCCGATCGCTTATGTCGAGCAAGTGGAGACCCCGCTGTTGATTCTCCATGGCGAGCAGGATTTGAGATGCCCGATCGAGCAGGCCGAGCAGCTGTTCACAGCGCTCAAGCGTCTAGGCAAAGAGACACGCTTCGTTCGCTTCCCGAATTCGAACCATGAGCTGTCCCGCGGAGGGCATCCGGGTCTTCGAACGCAGCGCTTAGAGCATATTGTGGGCTGGTTTGATACGCATCTGTAGTCGAGACTGATGAGTTTACCGCTATCCGAATCCACCAAAAGCGAGCGCATGCATTTAAGGATAGGTTCTATCATCAAATAGAGCGCTGGTCTCGTCTATGTCAAAACTTATAAATGGTATAAATTGATATATGACAACAAAGACCTCCAACCGCTACCCTTAACCGGGTACGACTGGAGGTCTTCTCATTTCAATAGGAGCAGCACATTCGCAGCATGCCCTTTATTTCATTACTTCCCTGCAATAGCAAGGCCAAGCTCAGATAATAGCGCGCTTCCTAGATAAGTGCCTAGGAACACAAAGATCGCCACGATGCCGACGCGCCACGATGTGCGTCTTAAGTCCACAAGACGGTTCGCTACTGAAATGCCGGCGAACGTCAACACCGGCGTTGTAATCGACAAGAAATCAACCGCTTGAATCGCCTTGATCGGAAATTCAAACAATAAGCAGCATACCAAGGAGATGATAGATACCCAGCCAAGCACTGGGAACTCCTGCAAGAAGCGCACAGGTACCTTTTTCATCACGTCAGAAAGCAGCACACCGGCAAATGCAAATGTCCAAAGCGTAATCAAACCATAAAAGGTCATCGCCGAAATCGGCGCGGCAGCCTCGCCATTGAACCAAATCTTCACCTGCTGGGTAAATAGAATCAAGCCTACACTGAGCAGCAGAACGAGCGCATATTTGAGATATTTATTCATGTTCGTTTCCATTATTGTTTACCTCGCTTCACCATCTTGTTGTACATGAAACGCTGCAGCGGCACTGCAAGGAATACCATCGTATAGGTTCCTAGGAAGCTTGTAAGCAGTTGGCTGGCCGAAGCATAGGCGCGAATCGTTTCCGCTTGATCCGGCACTTGTGCAATAAGGGCGGAAGAAGCTGCTGTCATCATGCTGGCAGAGCCTACGCCAGAAGACATAGCAAGTGCTTCAACACTGAAGCCTAGTCCAAGCAGGATAGGTGCAATAATGCTGAACACAATGGTTCCGAACAATGTCCCGATAATGTAAAGCGACAACACGCCGCGGCCTTCGTCCGAGTTAAGCGTGTATTTCTCAGAAATGTAAGCTAGCTCCCCTTCGCGGCCAATACCGAGCGTCGCACCGATTGCTTCACGGCGAAGTCCAATCAGAATCGCGATCGGAAGACCGATCAGCACCGTTCCCAGGTTACCGAACTCCTGAATAATGAATACCCAGCCGATGGACAAGATCTCTTTAATCTTAGGCGCCACATCGGCCCCGTAGCGAGCCATCAGCGGGAGCATGATAAAGATCAAGTATTTCCCCGCAAAGGATACGTTGAATTCGCTGTAAATGCGCTTGAATATTCCCTTACGGAACACCTTCATGCCAAGAACCATCGTTATGATGATCGCAAATACGAGCGGCAGCAGGCCGATCTTGAATGACCCCACCGTGACCGATTGAAAGCCGATTCGCTCTGCAGCAGCAATGACCAGCAGTGCAAAGGCTAAGAATAACACAAAGTTAACCACTTTCCCCTTATCCTTCATGATTGTAATCCTTGTCCCCTCTTCTTCATCATGTTGTATTGACTAGTTGCTTGCGATCGATTGAATCAATTGAGCATACTGTTCGTACGAGCGCTTATAGAGCTTACTTTTATCCAGCTTGCCGCTCATTTGCTCCAGCACCTGCAGCAAATAACGCGGGAAGATTTCAAATAAATATTCGGGATCTACATCCTTGAAGTCATCGCCATGAATCGTACCTGTGAAGCCGCTGTGGCCAATCTGAATACATGGAATCATGTAGGACAGGTCTCCGATGTCGCCTGCTGCACTAATCGCGTTATTGTTCCAAATGTCCGCAATCTCATCATTCTCATGGAAGGCTTGGATTGCAAACTCGGACAAATACCGATCCTGAACAAATGGCAGATAGCCCATCTGCGTATCAACTTCAACCTCTCCTTGGAGAGCAAGCGCACTGCCTCTTGCTGCATCGTCAAGGCGGCAAGCCACCTCTTGCATGTATTCCACCGTCTGGGTACGAAGATCCGTACCAACGGTAATCCAGTTAGGGATAACATTGGTCGACATATCCGTTCCCATCACAATCGGATTAATGCGCACCATCTCGCTGTCCTTCAGCTGCTGACGGCTTAAGCCGACTGCGGTATTGAACAGTGTTGACATGCTGTACGCATTATGGGCTGAGAACGGGTCGAAGCCAGCATGGGTTGCTTTGCCCTTGAAAGTATACTTTTTATACAGGAAGCCTGCCAGATTGCAATTGACTTCAATCGTTCTACGCTCAAACTCATTGCCGATCGCATGCACGCAAATGCCGATATCGATATCATCGAACACGCCCAGCTTCATCGCCTCAGGCTTGCCGCCATAGTAGGTAATCATATTCTGCTTCAGCAGTTCATCGCGATAAGCCAAGTCCAAATATTCTTCAGCAGGCACAAAGATGAAGGTTAATGTGAAATCAAACGACTCATAGCGCTTCGTCTCATACAATACCTTGTACAGTGCGAGTGCAATGGCTACTTGTGTATAGTGTCCACAGTTGTGCGCAGCTCCTGTTTCTTTGTCTGCATGCCAGTGTGTTGGCGCATATACCGCATCGAGCTCTGCGATAAATGCCACATTCAGCGCCTTGCCTTTGCCTTCGCCAAGCACTGTCTTCATCCCTGTCGTGCTGAATTCCTCTATTTGAACCTCAGGATTCACTTTTCGCAGGAAGGAAGCAACCGTTTCTTTGGTTTTATGCTCCTTGTATCCAAGCTCTGGATTGTCAAAAATAGTGCGTGCGATGTGAAGGATCTCTTCATATTGGGTTTTAAAATTCATCTGTATCGATCCTCGCTTCTCTATAGTCTGTAAAGGTGCCTGTTAATCTCTGAAACCGAACAAAAATCACTTTCGATTTACATATTAACGATTTCCCATGCATTTCGTCAATGATTTTTGCGCAAATGCAAACATTTTACACCTTACTTTTGAATAATGTACGGTTTTAGACACTTAATCCCTTACACAAAATTCCTTCTTTGCCGGGAATATGGAGTGAATGGGCTAGCCAAGCTGTTCATCTTCAATAACTCTTCTATGTATATGAAGCAAGCCTAAGAGGATCTTGATGAAGCGTATGTATGGTTCTCTTAGGCTTATCTTGTTCAGCATTCGTCTTCCGCATGCAAGAAGGCTCAGCCAACGATCTTCCCGTTCCACGGCAGTCCCCGTTCATAGCGGTTCTCATCATTAGATCTCCACGCCTTCAACAGATCAAAGTCATACATATCCCAGATCTTGCATGGATTCTCGTCGATCTGATAATGCTCCAGAATGGCATTGACTGCTCGTCTTGCCGCTTCGTTCGCCCCTTCCATCGTTGCCAGATCGGTATTGGTTCTCACATAATCCGAAGCCAGATACAGATTCGGAATCTGCGTATAGGCATTCGGACGCATGCTCCACGTATGCACACGATTGACGAGCAAAGGCTCCATATTGACGGACTCATGCGGATTCGGAAAATGAATATCCTCATCCAAATACCAATCCACAACCATCTCGTCACTCAGCACCTCTTCGCCGTTGTGGTTGAAGCTGCGTTTCAATTGCTCCCACACCTCTGCGCGAATCTCCTCTCTCGTGCACTTCATGGCAGGCTTGCCGAATAGAATCCCCGGCGCTTCCCAATCCGAGACATCAACGGATATTACGCCGCGTACACGGCCATCTCCATATTCGCTTAGCGGATAGTTGTTCCAAAATTGCTGCTGGGAAATCAGCGTGAGTGCCCACGGGCTGTCCATGCATATAATATGGCCATGGATAAGCGGCACATCTTCAGATAGGTAGAATTGAACGCCATTCATCCATTCTACCGAATCACTCAGCGGAATCAGCTGAGCGAGCAGCGCATCCGCCTTGATCAGCTCTTCATTCACAAGCTTCGCCATTACCTCAACAGGCAGGGCAAATATATAGCAATCTCCGATCACAAGCTCCGTTTGTCCCGCATGATCGATCGTCACGCCTGCCACTTCCCCATCCTTCATGTGAATAGAAGTCACCTTCGCCTCCATGTGGAATTCAACGCCATTCTCCGTCAAGTAGCGATGCCACGGGGTGAGCCAAACATCGTTGGTGGGGCCATCCAGCAAGCGATCCGCGCTCCCTCCGGGCGTCACCATATCGAGCATCAGCGTTGCTCCTACGGTGCCGATCGTGCAGGCATTCGCCTCCTTGGCTTTGGCAGCGACAAGAATGCGCGACAATCCCGCGAATACTTGGCGGAACTGCTCAGACTGCTTGTCCGCTTCAATAAAGTCCCACCACGAGATGCGCTGATAATCAAGCAGCCTGCGAATATCGCTGCTGGTCATCATCTGCCACAGCCGCTCTACATAATGCTCGACATCCTCCTTGCTTAGGCCAAGATGATTATCGAATAACGAGGTCAACATGGTCTTCCAGTCATGGATCGTCGTCGGGAACTCCGTCACAAAAGGCAGCATAGCCCTATCGAAGAAGGCAAGTCCTAAATTCGTCCCTTCAATTAAATTATCAAATACCCCACGCTTGTTGTAGTTGTAAGGAATTCGCTTCATCGTATCCGTAATATGCTTGTAGAACTTCGGGAAGAATCGGAAGCCGTGTTCGCTTGGCAGGTCCTTGCGCCCATTGGTCCCGCTTCCCTTCACCGTCATGCTTCTGGCTTTGCCACCGGGAATCGATTTCGCCTCATACACACTAACATTGAAGCCCCGCTCCATCAGTTCATGAGCGGCGCTCATACCTGCAACCCCTCCCCCTAGTACGATAACCTTTGGCTTTTCTTTACCATTGTTCACCCATTACGCCCCCTGTTAATGTAAAATCAATAGGTCAAATATTCCAATTGTTATCATACGATATACCCAGCAGAATGTGTCGATTTTTTCCAAATTTCTTACGATATTTTTGTTGAAATTAGTCGATACAGTTCGTTATAACGCTTAAATTGTCGTTTTTATCAACATCATCTTTGAACACGTTTGACCGCATATTACCCTGATAAAATGTCTATTTTTAATCTTTAAGCATTCTTTATATTCCAATTATTGTAACAATCTGACATCTATGATATTGTTTGTTTTAGTTTGAATCACATTTCTTAGGAGGTTTTTATATGAAGAAACTATTTCGTAAAGTTTTAGTATCTTTGGCTATCACTTTAGGAATCACATCCACTGTCCTAGTTTCATTTCCATCATCTGTTCAAGCCGCCGACTCTTCTTTTCAAAATATTCAGAGAGGTTCAATGATCTATTTAAACCGTGCTCCAGCCGACTACTATGTAGCTAGGGAAGGTGCTGGCAGAGTAAATATTATTCAGCAGCAGCGTCAAGCGCAAGCAATATGGACAGGGCCCGTGATCATCGATTCTTACAAAAATGGGTATTTAACTTGGACTTATTACATCCAAATTTATTAATTCATACAGGTCGTCCTCTGGATGGTCTTTTTCATGAGTTGATTATCTAACCGATCCCTTACACTGGTTAAAATACATAACCATCCCCCTTCATCCATACATATGGTAGAGACACGATTTTTCGCTCGGGGGGATGAAGGATGAACCAAGATGAGATGCGTGAGCTGGAGAAATCCATTGATGAGATTACCGAGATCGCCACAGGCTTCGGGCTGGACTTCTACCCGATGCGTTATGAGATATGCCCTGCCGACATTATTTACACCTTTGGCGCTTATGGCATGCCCACTCGCTTCCACCATTGGAGCTTTGGAAAAACGTTTAACAAAATGAAGATGCAGTATGACTTTGGCCTGAGCAAGATATATGAGCTCGTCATTAACTCTGACCCCTGCTATGCCTTCCTATTGGACGGCAATTCCCTGATTCAAAACAAGCTGATCGTCGCACATGTGCTCGCACACTGCGACTTCTTCAAGAATAATGCCAGATTCATGAACACCAATCGCAATATGGTAGAGAGCATGTCTGCTACCGCTGAGCGCATCTCAAGCTATGAGCTCGAATACGGATCTCAAGCAGTAGAGAGCTTTATCGATGCGGTGCTTGCCATTCAAGAGCATGTTGATCCGCAGCTCATACATCCACGCAAGCTCGACAAGCAGCGCTATATGGAGATGAAGATCCAAGAAATGAAGGGTGATCAAGAGCCAGGCCCTGACGGTCCGTATGATGACCTGCTCTCCTTAGAAGAGAACCGCCGAAAAGGCAAAAAACACGGAATCACGGATCAGGCGGACTTCACTTTTCCGCCAGAGCCTGAGAAAGATATCATCTGGTTTATACAGGAGTTCTCGACCGTGCTGGAGGATTGGCAGCGGGATATCATGACGATGCTTCGAGATGAAATGCTCTATTTCTGGCCGCAAATGGAGACCAAGATCATGAATGAGGGCTGGGCCTCCTATTGGCATCAGCGGATCATTCGCGAGCTGGAGCTGACAAGCGGCGAGACCATTGAGTTCGCCAAGCTCAATTCCTCTGTCGTACAGCCTTCTCGGAACTCCCTTAACCCGTATTATTTGGGACTGAAGATCTTCGAGGATATTGAGAAGCGCTGGGACAATCCAAATTCATTTGAGCAGGAACGGCTTGGCAGGAAGCCAGGCAAGGGCCGTGAGAAGATATTTGAGGTCAGGGAGCTGGATTCGGATACTTCTTTTATTCGCAACTACTTAACAAAGGACCTAACGAGGGATCTCGATCTTTATGTATTTGAGAAAAAAGGGCCTGAGTGGAAAATTACAGATAAATCCTGGGAGAATATAAGAGACCAGCTTGTATACTCGCGAGTCAATGGCGGCTTTCCTTATCTCGTGGTACAAGATGGGGATTATCAGCGTACTGGAGAGCTCTATGTCAAGCATAATTACGAGGGCATTGAGCTCGACCTCAAGTACTTGGAGCGCACCCTGCCGTACGTCTACACGCTATGGGGCAAATCCGTCCATCTCGAAACGCTTGTAGAGGATAAGCCGGTGCTCTTTACGTATGACGGCAAAAAAGTGTCCCGCAAATTCATCTCCTCTTCTGACCCTAAATAACCTTATGAGAAGGAGAAATAACGAAAAGAGCCCTCACATTTGAGAAGTATTGAATAGCTCCTGTTAGATGCAAGCAACAGGGTCATTGAAGATAACGAGCCTTAGAAGCAGCTCTAAGGCTCGTTTTTCATTAGGAAGAGATTATGCCCTCTCCTAAAATCATTGTTTGTTATGGCTTCTCTATTCATGCACATTTGGAATAAGGAATCCATAAATGATCCTGCCGAATCCAATAATTCTACGCACAATCCTGCTTTTGTTCTTCTTAATGGAGGATGACGGGCTGCCCTCACAAGGAATATTTACCTTAGCTTGGCACACTCAGCCTCTTTTTCTGCATACATACACAAATGCTGGCGGCAGATTCAATGGAACCAACCTGATTCTCTCCAGTTCGAAATACTGTTTTAGCAGGCACTTCATTTGTAATGAATATTGAAATGCGACAAACCACCCCTCTGTTCTGAGTGCTTCCGCCGCCTGACTAATCAATGTTTCGCGCAGCTTAGGTTCAAAGTTGAAGAACGGCAGGCCACTGATGATGCCATCTAGTTTCTCGATGCCCTGATATTGAATGAGCTGCACAAGATGACTCGCATTCGAGAAGCAGGAATAGTGGGGATATCGCTCTTTAAGCTGATTTCTCATCAATTCATCCTTTTCGAATAACAGCACCCTCGTCCCTTCTCCAGCATGAGAAGAAATATAACGAGTGATGGCCCCAGTGCCTGCGCCAAGCTCTGCTACCGCGCTTACCTTATCCCAAGGCAGAACACTGACCATTCGATTCGCCAAAAAGCGAGAACTAGGAGAGATGCTTCCGATCTCTTTGGGATTATGTAGAAACTTATTTAAGAACATCATTTGCGATTGAAACAGCATGGCATCGCCCCCTTTATCGCCTATGTTTTGCAGTTTCTTGCTTCCTCATTCATACCCGCTGATACCCTCATTAGCGAACCCAAGCCAGCCTAGCCGCATAAGCTGGTAAAAATTTGTTTATTCATGATGCCCCGAAGCAAAATGTCATTAAGCCGCGTTCTTTTTCAGATGATATAAAGCAGCAGCAACCACGAGCAACCACCTTTCTAGCGCTGCTAACTGATTACAATTCTCACCAGAAAAAGGGTTTCGCTGCATCATTTGCTATGCTATAATGGAATCAGCTTCAAAAGTTTACCCTAACCAAAAATTATGTGCGAACACAAAAAATGATATTCATTCTCAATCATGCTGTCCCTGCTTGCAGGGGCAGCATGAGTCATTTTAAGGGTAAAGACAATAACTTTCATTCTCAATTAGAAAGAAAGGATGAGAACGATATGAAACCAACAACAAGCACGAACTTGACCGCCACCAACCAGACACCCGCGTCTGCTGCTTCAACGCCGTCACCTCAGCAGCAGCCAGAACGCGGACCCCGAATGAAGGAACTCCTGCACAAGTATCGAGAGCTTCTCCCTCCTGCAGGAGCTGGGCTGTTCACTTTGATTGCTTGGCTTACAAGCTTTGGCAGCGATGGTCTGGCAACCGCTCTGTACATCATTGCCTTTATCATCGGAGGCTTCCAGCAAGCGAAGGAAGGTCTTGAGACACTGGTCAAAGAAAAAGATCTCGATGTCAATCTGCTGATGATTCTCGCCGCAATCGGGGCAGGAGCGATTGGCTATTGGGCAGAAGGCGCTATTCTCATCTTCATCTTTTCCCTTAGCGGAGCCTTAGAGGAAATGACTATGGAGCGAAGCTCCAAGGATATCTCTGCGCTAATGAACCTGAAGCCGGAGACTGCCGTTCGCATGGAACACGGCATTGAGGTGAAGGTATCAGCTGCAGAGCTAAAGATTGACGATGTAATTATTGTTCGCAATGGCGAACGTATTCCAGCAGACGGCGAGATTATCGAAGGCCGCTCTGCGATCGATCAAGCTTCGATTACGGGAGAAAGCATTCCTGTTGATAAAGGGGTTGGCGATGAGGTATTTGCAGGAACACTGAATGGTGAAGGTGCCTTATACATTAAAGTAACAGCAGCAAGCGAATCCTCGCTATTTGCGAAGATCGTCATGCTGGTTCAAGAGGCGCAAAGCGAAATGCCCAAGTCCCAGCGCTTTATGGAGAACTTCGAGCGAATCTATGCACGAGCAGTCCTTGGTATTACGATTCTGTTGATCCTGCTGCCTCCATGGCTGCTTAACTGGACGTGGAGCGAGGCTTCTTATAAGGCAATGGTATTCCTGGTGGTTGCTTCTCCTTGTGCCCTAGTCTCCTCGATCATGCCGGCGATGCTGTCAGCAATCTCCAACAGCGCAAGACGCGGGGTACTGTTTAAAGGCGGCGCTCACCTTGAGAATCTAGCCAATGTCAACGTCATAGCCTTTGACAAGACAGGAACCTTAACCAAGGGTCGCCCTGAAGTAACGGATATTCAAGTGTATATAGGTATGACCGAAGAGCAGTTGCTGGGCCATGCTGCTTCTGTAGAATCCATGACGAACCACCCCCTTGCTCGGGCGATTGTGCAGCATGCCGAGCAGCGCAAGCTTCCGCTTCAGCGCCCTACCGACTTTCAAGCTATTACAGGCTGGGGCGTGCAAGCGAATCTTGATGGGGAGGCTTGGGCGATTGGGAAACCGGGCTGGTTTATGCAGCAGGGCCTTGAAGGCGGCATTCTTAACGACCTCCATCGGCTGGAACAGGAAGGCAAGACGGTCATTGTATTGTCCAGACAAAATGCCATTGCCGGCATTATCGCGCTGCAAGATCAGATTCGTCCCGAAACGAAAGCCGTCATGGCTGGGCTTCATGCACTAGGCATACAAACTGCGATGCTGACTGGCGATCAGGAGCGTACCGCAATGGCGATTGCTGAGCAAGCGGGCATTGACTTGGTATATGCGGAGCTGCTGCCAGAAGATAAGCTCGAAATTGTTAAGCAGCTGCAGGAGGAACATGGCAGCGTCGCGATGGTTGGGGATGGCGTTAATGATGCGCCTGCATTGGCTGCGGCCAATGTAGGTATCGCAATGGGGGCTGCAGGATCAGATGTAGCGCTCGAGACTGCCGATCTCGTCTTAATGAATGACGACCTTCAAAAAATCGGAGGCGCGATTACGCTTGGCAAGCGCATGAAACGCGTGATCAAGCAGAACATGATCTTTGCAAGCATCGTAATTATCAGCCTCATCTTGTCCAACTTTGTGAGCGGCATCCCGCTTCCACTTGGTGTGGTTGGCCATGAAGGAAGCACCATTCTCGTTATCTTGAATGGCCTGCGCTTGCTGCGGCAATGAGTTAAACGCGCAGCTGCTGCATAATGCTTTAGCTGTGCGTCTGCAAACCCCATCACATAATAATAGCGGTAAGAGAAAGCCAGCAGCTTCTCTTTACCGCTATTTTGCTAGATATGAATAGGATTAGCATGTATTCGTGCACCACGAGCTGTATCATACATGGAATTCAAAAAGCAGATCCATCGTATTTAGAAATACAAAAGGCCAGGTGCCAGCAGCAATGTACTGCTCAACCACCCGGCTATATAACGATATCTTGGCAATAGCCCCAATGGGCTCATACCATACCACCTGCCGCTAGAGATCGGATTACGATCCCTAGAGGGTTCTACTATGGTATTCGTTCAATTATAAGCGTCCTGCTTAAGTATTTATGGTCTCTAATCGACCCTACTCTTCTTGAGCCAGCTGACGCAGGAAGCGCTGTGCGCGCTCTGTCTTAGGAGAAGTGAAGAATGACTCCGGATCGCTTTCCTCTACGATCACGCCATCGCTCATGAAGATGACCCGATCCGCTACCTCTCTTGCGAACTTCATCTCATGCGTGACCACGATCATCGTCATGCCTTCCTCGGCCAAGGATTTCATCACCTTCAGTACTTCACCAACCAATTCAGGGTCAAGAGCTGAGGTTGGTTCATCAAAGAGCATCAGGTCAGGCTGCATCGCAAGCGCTCTTGCAATAGCGACCCGCTGCTGCTGTCCGCCGGACAGCCTTGACGGATGCTCATCCTTCTTATCCAATAACCCGACTTTCTTAAGCAATTCCTCGGCCAGGCGAACAGCTTCGTCTCGCGACATGCCTTTTACGGTTCGAGGGGCTTCAATCACATTCTCCAACACCGTCATATGCGGGAACAGATTGAAGTGCTGGAACACCATCCCCGTATGGGAACGAACCTCGACGAGCGCCTGTTTCTTTTCCTTCTTGGAGGATGCCGCCCCCCAGTTGATGGACCCAACGGTAATGGAGCCGCCATCCGGGCTTTCAAGCCCATTCAAGCAGCGAAGCAGCGTGCTTTTCCCCGAACCGCTTGGTCCAACTAATACGACGATCTCGCCTTCACTCACGCTCAATTCAATATTTTTAAGGACGACCTGCGATCCAAACTGCTTTTTCAACTCGCGTACATTAATCATGTTGTCTCCCCCTGCCTTGTCCATGCTCTCTTAGTATGCCTTCGCGAGACGAGCTTCTACTCGATTCAGGATAGCGGTAAAGAAGGTGCTCATGATCCAATACATAATCGCGATCTCGATATAGATCAACAGCGTATACCCGTAATATTGCGCGATAACCTGCTGTGCGCGGAGCAAGAGATCCGATACGGTTACGATGGATACCAGTGAGGTCTCCTTCAGCATGCCGATGAAGGTGTTCCCCATTGGAGGAATGGCAATGCGTGCAGCCTGCGGCAAAATAATGCGCTTGAAGGTCTGCCATGGAGACAAGCCAAGCGAGCTCGCTGCCTCCCACTGCCCCTTCGGCACGGACAGCAGTGCGCCGCGGAATGTCTCCGATAAATATGCACTTACGTTGATGCTCAACACAATATAGGCGGATGCCATCGGACTAAGCGTAATCCCCACATCCGGAAATCCATAGTATGCAATAAAGATCTGTACAAGGATTGGTGTACCTCTAATAATCGATACATAGACTTGGGCAAACCACTGCAGTGGACGAACACCCTTCATGCGGATGACCGCAATACCAAGCCCTAGAATAATACCAAAAAACATGGCAACGATCGTAAGCTGCAAGCTCACGATCGCCCCCTTTAGAAAGAAAGGAATATTTGAAATGACAATATCCATCGCGGTTAAGCTCCTCCCTCATTTCTGTCTGTACTTGCAAGCAAGTGAGCTGGCTTCAACCGTCTATCTTACAAGGTAGGCTCTACACCGAACCATTTCTTGTGAATCTCTGCGTAGCTGCCGTCCTGCTTCATTGCTTCAAACGCTTTGTTGATGGCATCGAGCAATTCAGGCTGCCCCTTCTTGATTGCAATGCCTGCAACGTCTTCTTTAATCGGATCACCAACCGCTTTTACCTTAACACCCTTTTCTTCAATCATCGGCTTTATCGCAAATACGTTGTTGATTGTTGCGTCAATGCGTCCAGTGTTCAGGTCCATCAAAGAAGTAATAACGTCTTTATAGGTCACAATCTCAAAGTCACCGACTTTAGGCAGCACTTCATTGCGAAGATAAGCTTCATCATTGGTGCCAAGTCCAACTCCGATCTTCTTGCCTTTAAAGTCCTCGACCGAGTGAATATCCTGATTATCCTCTTTCACGACGACATTCACCGCATTTTTAATATAAGGCGCAGAGAAATCAATGGATTGCTTGCGTTCCTCGGTGATCGTGACCTGGCTGATCAAGGCATTGAACTTGCCGCGCTGCAACCCTTCAATAAGCCCAGAAAATTCACCTGTCACGATCTCCGCCTCGACCCCCATATGCTTCGCAATCGCTTTTGCAATATCAGCATCGTAGCCGTCGATTTCTTTGTTTTCATTCAGGAAGTTATAAGGCGCATACGTGCCCATCATTCCAATCACGATCTTGCCCTCTTGCTTAATCTTCTCCAAGGAGCTGCTGCCTGCTGCTGCACCTTCCTCTTTTGAAGCTGTTCCGCATCCTGCTGCAACCATAGCGATAATGGTGAGCACAATAAGCGATAGCGTCGTACGTCTCCATCTGTTTTTCATGTTGATTTCCTCCTTGATCATGATGCTTGCTACTCTATCGCTTTTCAATATGAATAATTCCCCATATCGCGATCAAGCATCACATACTCCATCCTATTTTTCCATAATCTTTGCAATATGATGAAAACCATTCATGGATTCTCAAGAAAATAAAACGAATATTTTCATCGGTTCGCAAAGAAAAAGCCTGCGCGTGTGCGCTCGGCAGCATCGTCAATTCACTAACTATTTTATAGTTTATAACCCCAATATGTATTTGTCCAGTCTTTTTTCCAATGTTATCTTGCCCTCAAGTTATTGCAGCATTCTGCTTTGCTGTAATGGAATACCATAACCATACGTAACCATCCTATGATACAATGAACCAAGCTACTCTAGATAGAAACGAGGGACAACCCGTGCTTGCCATCATCTACGACTTAGAAATGACTGTCAACCGCAAAAAAGGAGAACCTTCTGAGATCATTGAGATCGGCGCCGTTAAGGTCAGCACGCTCAATGGGCAGCCCGAAATTGTGGATAAATATCAGGCGTTTGTTCGTCCTGTCTATACCGCAAAGCTATCTGCGGATACGGAGAACTTTACAGGCATTAAGCAAGCGGACGTTGCGCAGGCAAGTACGCTTCAGGATGTGCTGGATTCCTTTATTGCTTGGATTGACGCAGAGGAATATGCCCTCTTGTCTTGGGGCGAAGATGATAAAGTGCAGTTCGTCAAGGAATGCCGTGATAAGAAAATTCCCTTGTATTGGCTGATGAACTACACGAATCTTCAAAAGCAGGTCACGAAGCTGATGGAGCGCGGCAAAAATCAGCAGATCGGCTTAAAGCCTGCGCTTGAGGCACTGCAAATTCCTTTTGTCGGCGATCACCATCGCGCGCTTGACGACGCTTATAATACAGCTCTTATTTACTTGCACTTTGCAGATCGCATTCAATTGCACCGCAATGAAACGTCCGATTATGAGCATTACAAATCCGAGCTTATTTATCAAGACGATGCTGAGACTGAAGATGAACGACTGTCCAAAAGCCCATTTGCTGCTCTCGCAAACATGAATCTGCCAAATCGGAATTAAGTTATCCATTGTACGATGACTTAACGCTCACATAGAAGGGAAGAAGCCCACGATCCTCGATCGGGGCTTCTTTTTTATTCAGCTATTAATAATTGTTCATAACGGCTGGATCTGGTCCAACACGCTTGTCCTGATTCAAGGCATCAACTGCTGCCATATCCTCAGCTGTCAATTCGAAGTTGAACACGTCGAAGTTCTCTTTAATGCGAGAAGGCGTGATCGACTTTGGAATGACAATATTGCCTTTTTGCAAATGCCAGCGAATGATGACTTGTGCAGCCGTCTTATTATATTTGCTTGCAATGGAGAGAATGGATTCGTTTGTAAGAATATCTCCGCCCTGCATCAATGGACTCCATGCTTCAATGATGATGTTGTGCTTCGCACAGAATTCACGAAGCTCGTTCTGCGCAAGACGCGGGTGGCATTCCACTTGGTTCACGACAGGAACGACAGATGTCTCGTTCAACAGCTTCTCTAAAAATTCGATAGGGAAGTTCGACACACCGATAGCACGAACACGTCCGTCTGCATACAGCTTCTCTAATGCTTTATATGTATCCACATATAGATTGCGCTCAGGCACAGGCCAGTGAACCAGATAGAGATCTACATAATCCAAGCCAAGCTTCGTTAAGCTCGTCTCAAATGCCTGAAGTGTCTCTTCGTAGCCTTGATCAGAATTCCAAACTTTTGTCGTAACAAAAATCTCCTCGCGAGGTACACCGGATTGCTTGATCGCTTCACCAACACCTGCTTCATTGCCATAAATGGCGGCTGTATCAATGTGACGGTATCCAGCCTCTAGCGCAGCCTTAACAGACTCTACCACTTGACTGCCTTCTTCCACGCGCCATACGCCTAGCCCCAATTGAGGCATCTTTACACCATTGTTTAACGTAACGATCATGTTAGCCCTCCTCTAATGTCCATTATCCTTTTTCAGTATAGTATTAACTGCAATTTGAAGCAAACGAAACCTAACCAGTGGTCAATCCCAATGTTCTCTTCCTGTCCACTCAAAGGAGTTGCCCAAATAAAGGCGGATCAAGCTCTCTTTTTTCTAAAATGAGAACAAGTGGAAATCCCCTCCAATTCTTGTTGACACTGCTAAATCACGCTGATAACATACAACTCAACTCAATATCCGATAACTTCAATCGGAATGATCGAGAATAACTTTTTTCCTAAAAGGAGGTCTTATACGATGAGTGCTGCCAATCCCTTTCATCCGCTCGACCATCGTCTTGCCAGTCTCGAACCAAGAGAGGTGAAGTGGCTGTGTCTGCTGATCGAGCATCTCCACGACCTGCGATTCGGTTCCCTTCACCTTGTCGTACACGAAGGATGCATCGTGCAGGTGGAACGTACAGAGAAGCATCGTTACGACATGAATGCTGCCATCTCGTTATTAAAAGAAGACAAAGGGGGTTCACCGGATGCATCCATCCAGCACAATCCATCCAAAGCCACCAAAACGCGGAAATAAATATCGGTCTCGTCTTGCCGCTAGCTTGGTGCTTAGCCTGCTCCTAACCACTGCCAGCGGATGTTCCACGAAGGATACAGCAAGCGAGTCGGATTCGCATTCATCCTCCAAGTCAGGCAAGACCATCGAATTGCAAAATGTATCCTATGATCCGACGCGTGAGCTGTACGTCGAATACAACCAAGCCTTTCAGAAGTATTGGCAAGATAAGACCGGGGACCTTGTCCAAATAAAGCAATCCCACGGAGGCAGCGGCAAGCAGGCAAGATCTGTTATTGATGGACAAAAGGCGGATGTTGTCACCCTTGCTCTCGGATACGACATTCAAGCTATTCAGGAGGCTGGCTTTATACAAGAAGGGTGGCAGCAGGAGTTCGCGGACAACAGCGCCCCCTACACCTCAACCATCGTATTACTCGTTCGCAAAGGCAATCCAAAGCAAATCAAGGATTGGAATGACCTGATTCGTGATGACGTCTCGGTGATCACTCCTAACCCGAAGACCTCTGGTGGAGCACGCTGGAATTACCTTGCTGCTTGGGGGTATGCATTGAAGCATAACAATCAAGAGGAAGAAAAGGCCAAAGAATTTGTCAAAGCTCTGTTCAAACGCGTTCCTGTGCTTGATTCAGGAGCAAGAGGCTCCACGACAACCTTTGTCGAGCGCGAGATTGGCGACGTGCTCATTTCTTGGGAAAATGAAGCCTTTCTGGCCATCAATGAACTAGGCAAAGACAAGTTCGAGATTGTCGTTCCTACCTTAAGCATATTGGCGGAGCCGCCTGTTGCTGTCATCGATAAGAATGCCGAGGCGAAGGGAACTGCTGAAGTTGCAACAGCCTATCTCACATACCTATACTCTGAAGAAGCTCAAGAGATTGTCGCCAAGCATTACTATCGCCCGCGCAGCAAGGAGGTCGTAAACAAGTACAAGAACACCTTTCCCGCCGTCGAACTGCTGACGATCGATCAAGACTTTGGCGGCTGGAGTGAAGCCCAGAATAAGCACTTCGCAGATGGCGGAATCTTTGATCAAATCTACACAGGGCAATAAGTTATGCTGACAAACATTGCGGAGACTAAAGCCAAGCCCTCGCGCAAAGCCCATCGCGTACTGCCAGGCTTTCGGCTTACCCTAGGCTTTACCCTTGTCTATCTGTCGCTCATCGTGCTAATTCCGCTCTCCACCATTGTGTTGCAGTCCTTTCAAATGAGCGGTTCTGACTTCCTTGCGCTCATCACCGACAAGCGTATCATCAGCGCCTTCAAGATCAGCTTGCTAACCTCCTTGAGCGCAGCTTTGTTTAATGTTGCTCTAGGTGTACTCACCGCATGGGTGCTTGTTCGCTATTCATTCCCGGGCAAGACGTTCATCAACGGTCTGATTGACCTGCCCTTTGCACTGCCTACCGCAGTCGCAGGCATCAGCTTAACCGCTATTTACTCACAAAATGGTTGGATCGGTCAGATCTTCTACGCAGTGGGCATCCCTAGTGCTTATTCTGCAGTTGGCATCACGATTGCGCTGGTCTTTATCGGATTGCCCTTCATTGTACGCACCGTACAGCCGGTGCTTGAAGAATGGGATACAGAAACAGAGGAAGCTGCCGCTATACTTGGAGCATATCGCCTTCGCACTTTTGTGTTCATTATTCTACCGCAGCTCATCCCAGCAATTCTTACTGGTTTTACGTTAGCGTTCGCACGCGGTATTGGAGAATATGGGTCTGTTATTTTCATATCAGGCAACATGCCCTTCAAGACGGAAATTGCCCCGCTCCTGATGATGACGAAGCTGGAGCAATTCGACTATCCAGGCGCCACAGCGATTGCTCTCATGATGCTCCTAATCTCTTTCCTGCTGCTATTCATCATGAATCTGATCCAGTGGCGCTATGCCAGACGATGGGGAAGCTGATAAGAAATAGGAGAATCTCAACATACTGAACTATAGCGGGGAGGAAGGACTATGATGCACCCATTCGAAGGAAAGGCAAAAGCAAATTCAGCAGGATCCTCACTCCCTTACGGCGCTGGTCGCACAACCGTCCAAGCTGTGACAAGCGAATCTCAAGCCGTACGCCGGCTGTTGATTGGAATCATGCTGATCTTCATCGTGCTGATGCTCATTCTGCCGCTTGCCGCCGTGTTCTCTCAAGCGCTTAAAAAAGGAGCCGAAGTAGCAGCACTTGCATGGACGGACCCGGATGCATGGGCTGCCATACGCCTTACATTAGCTACAGCACTCGTCGTTGTCCCCTTAAATGCAATCTTCGGCCTATCCGCCGCTTGGTGCATTACCAAATTCTCGTTCCGCGGCAAAGGGCTGCTAAGTTCCTTGATCGATATCCCCTTCTCCGTATCACCTGTCATAGCAGGCTTTATCTTTATTCTATTGTTTGGAGCACACGGCTGGTTCGGCCCGTTACTGGATGCTCACGGATGGCAAATCATTTTCTCCTGGCCAGGCATTATCCTTGGCACCTTGTTCGTTACATTTCCCTTTGTCGCAAGGGAGCTGATTCCGCTGATGCAGGCCCAAGGCATTCAAGAAGAAGAGGCAGCCATTACATTAGGCGCAACCGGCTGGAAGCTGTTCACGCGCATTACGCTCCCTAACATAAAGTGGGGGCTGCTGTATGGACTCGTCATTTGCAATGCCAGAGCGATGGGGGAATTCGGTGCTGTATCCGTCGTTTCCGGACATATTCGTGGAGTTACCAACACCATGCCACTTCACATCGAGATTCTATATCATGAATATCAATTCTCGGCAGCCTTTGCCGTCGCTTCTCTGCTTGTTCTGCTTGCCTGTCTAACCCTTGTGCTCCAATACTGGCTAGATCGCAAGCGCCAAGTACACTAATCCCATGTAAAGTACTAATCTCCCATTCGGTAACCCCATACCTAAGTCGAGCAATTTGTAGTAAAGGATCTGCATATGAGCAACTATGGTAATTACCCCCCATAGACTAGGTATACAAAAAGCCGCAGAATTCACTCTGCGGCTTTTTGTACAAATACTGTATGAATGACTCATTCGGCAAATTTTTCAACAAGCGGATTGTAGGTATACTTCTCATTTAATACCGTTCCATCTTGTTTATATACCATATATTGATAGAAGTTGTTTGTAACGGCCATCGTCTTATACGGCGCCTTGGAGAGGAATTGTTCTTCTCCTTGTGCGCTCACTTGATCCCCAGTCCAAAAATAATGCACAACCACACGATCCTTATTATACGGATGCACGAGCCCGTAAGCCCCATATACGTTTGGTGTCTTCATTGTCTCTTTCCAAGGAAACGCTGCCTCAGCCGCCTTTTTAATCAGCTGCGGTTTTAGCGCCTGAATAAATGCATTTTTGTTTGAATGTCCCATTACGATAACATTGCTCTTCGCAAGCGTCGATTCCAGCTGCTGCTTTACAGCCTGACGCTCCGTAACAATGAGAGGCTTCACGCCGTTCATGGCAAACATCTGATTCAATCCTTCAACGAGCATTTGCTGTTGTTCTTGCGCCTTCTTGCCTACTCCATCTGCCAGTACGATGGCCACAGGCTCGCCGTGCATCGCTTTGTGAATGAGATTAATCATCGTTTGCTTAGGAAGGTCGGGATATCCGCTCAGCACGCCATCATACATTTGGAGATTAATGAGCTTCATATATTCCTGCATCTCTTGCTCACTCATTTGGAATTTCGGATTCAGCTCATAGTTGGGCTGATTGATGTTTTTATCCATCAGATCGCGCACCTCTTTGCCAAGCTGGTCCTCTATTGTCTGAAGCAAGCCCTCTACCGTTGCATTTTTATAAGCATAACGCTTGAAATACTCCTGCATAAAGGCATCAAACTTCTCTTCCCCTACAGTACGATACAATTCGTACAAGGCTGTCCGTCCTTGCTGATAATACAACAGATTCCACATGCTTGCTGTCTCTTCGTTCGTGGAATTGATTTTTTGATCTACTGCCCCAGTTGACAGCCTGATCGCATTGAATCCACTCAGACGATTCCCCTGCTTCTCATAGAAATAGCACATCGCAAAGTCAGCAAAGCCTTCATCAAGGAATGATTCATGCTCTGAATCATTGCCGATGATGGAGTGGAACCATTGATGCGCGATCTCATGTACCAGCACAGAATCATCGGCAGGCACAGCATTGGCATTGATGGCCCCCATCTGAACGAGGCGAGAGAACTCAACAGCTACGCCTTGTACATAGGATTCAACAACACGGAACTCTGGATATTCGTAAGGCCCAAATTTGTCACTGAAGAAGCTTAACACTCCCGCTACATGATCCAGATACTGTTGGATGACCTGATCTTTTTTCGGATCATTGTTCTCGTTCAAGTAGAAGTACTCAACGGTTCTTCCATTCGTCGTTTTGCTGGCCTTCTTGAACTTCTCGCTTGCAAAGAACACGAATTCACGCGTATTTTCCGCTTTGGCTGTAACGATCTTGCGTCCTTCTCCTGCCTTCGTTTCTGACAAGCTGCCTGGCATCGCTACAACCATCTTCTCGGGCACATTCAAGCTGACATTATAGTCGGCAACCTCGTAATAATCCGTTTCAAATTGCTTGCTGTAAGGTTCCTTCGCCCAGCTGTGCGTCTTCTCATTATAAACAGAAGCCACAGGGAACCAGTGTGCGCCGTTGAACAAATTCTTGTATTCCGACAACCGCTGCATGCCATACGGGATCTTCGTCTTATATTTCATGTTCAGCTTAATCTCACTGTTCGTTTGAAGACTTTGAGGCAGTTCAATCGTCAGCGCCTGATTCTCGTTTTTGTAAGCAAGGACTTGTCCAGTTGCCGCATCCTTCACCTCCAAGATGTCAATGCCGCCAAGAAATTCCTCAGCAGATATACGAGGATTTTCTTTTGCTATCTCTGCATTATTGGATTCAAACATCGACGTTTGCGTTTCTTTTGAACGGTTTGCATCTGCAAACAAGCGGAATACCAGCTGATCAAGCTTGTCCTTCGAGCTGTTGCGGTATGTAACCGTTTGGGAAGCTGTAATGGTTCGTTCCTGTACATTCAGTGTGCCTTGAATGTCATATTGAATATGTGGAGCCTGCTCCTTGAGAGCATTAGCTGCTAATGCAATATGTTCATGCCGTTCGGAATCCTTCAAGGCATAGGCCGTATTCCCATTGGCAAATGGTGTCGCAAGCATGGATAAAGCCATTGTGAGTGACAAGGCACTCAGCATGATGCGTCGTCTTGATTGGTTCATGTTGATCACTCCTTAAGGGATCTAAAAATATACTGAAATCATATTCAGAAGTATAGCGCACCTCTTTGCGGCACGCGATGGATTTACCTTATGGATTCTTACAATGTTGTCAGCTTGAGTGTCATGTTGATGAGCGCTAGGCAGATCATCAGAATGGTTCATGATGGAGCAAAAGAAAAAGGGAATGTTCTTCACCCAGAACCATTCCCTGTATCATCCAGCGTTAAATTATTCTGATTCCGGTCTAGCAGGATTGCCAACAACACCCGGATATTCGTAGGCAAGCGGCTCATCAAACGTAATATAATCCAGATTCAGCGTCAACAGAATGATTCGCTGTCCTGTCACCGGGTCACTGATAATGATATGATCGCGTCCTGCTGCCTCCACGACACCACGGAAGATCTTGGCATTCCATTCGCTGTTGTTCTCATAGGTCATATAGAACGTGCCGACTTTGCCTAAGTTCATCCGAAGAATGTTCTCAACATATGATTGTTCGAAGCCGATTGGCAGCACCGTGCCTGCCGGTGTCATCAGATTGCCGCTGCTCACCTGAGGGGGAACAGTACCTTGCTGTGCTTGCGGCATTTGCGGCATCATTTGAGGCTGAGCCTGCTGCATCATTTGCGGCCATAGCTGCATGCCCTGCTGGGCGTAAGGAACAGGAGTGCTTCCTCCGCAACCGCAGCCGGTTCTTTGGAAGGCTGCCGGATAGGAAGGGAATGCTTGCTGTGCTTGCGGTTGATACATCGTATATGCCATTACATCTCTCTCCTCTTAAAAATATTTATCTCTTGTGCTCAAGGATCTTATCGATATACCTGTGGACAGTCCTCTCCAGATGGAGTGAAGAAACAGTGTGCCTTGAATCTGCCTGTATTCTGCTGGTTATACCATGTTGGAGGACAACTGCCGGCTGGACGGAAGAACCAAAGGGCATTCGATGCCGGCCAGAACCTCTCACCGTTAATTACTCGCTGCGCAAGGCGAACATCACGATCTCTTGCCCGTTGATAGAAGTAGCTCTTCTGAATAGCTTCGAAGCCGCCTGGACTCTGATACACCATATCATCCATGCTGCGTATGTTTTTAAAATCCAAGCAATCACCTAATATGCGATTTACTCCAACATTGCCGACCATCAGCATCCCCTGCTCTCCTTCGCCTTCAGCTTCAGCTCGCATGAGCCTAGCTAAAGTCTGCACGTCGTTGGAGTTGGTTCTAATAACTGCCATATCTCGTTATCCCTCCCTTCACACGTTACCATCATATGTGCGAAGGCCTATTTGGTGACAACGAACCATGAGTCTCCTTCAACGAGGCATCCTCCCTATACATTCCGATAATCCTCACCATTAAAGCCATATATGATAACTTGGCCAATTGCCCTAATCGAACGAAAAAGGAGCCTTCCTGAGGAAGACTCCTTAATGATGATAACTGACAGAAATGATGGATTAAACCAAAGCGAAGTGGCGTTTTACGCTTTCGGATGCGCGTACCTTAGCAGCCTCAAGAATCTCTTCTGCTTTGTCTGGTGTAGCATTCATGCCTTCAACGACAACATTTTCATACTCAGTAATGCCGATGAAGCCCATAACAGCTTGCAAATAGTTGTTTGCGAATTGGAAGCCTGGCGCTTGGGAATAGTCGCCACCGCGAGCTTCGATGTGAACGACTTTCTTATCTGTAATAAGGCCTTGAGGACCTTCAGCTGTGTAGCGGAATGTACGACCTGCAATCACAACATTGTCAATATATGCTTTAAGAAGCGGCGGGTAGCTAAGGTTCCACATCGCAGAAACGAATACAACCATATCTGCTGCAAGGAATTGCTCCAAGATGTCATTCATGCGAGCCAATACCGCCTGTTGGCCTTGAGACAAGTCAGCGCCTTGAGCTGCTTTGCCCCAAGCATCCAATACTTCACCATCGATCATAGGAATATGCTCTTCATAAAGATTCAATGTTGTCACTTCAACATCAGCATTTGCTGCTTGGATCTCATTAACATAATGGCTTGCTAGACGAAGGCCATAAGACATAGCCTCTGGTTTTGGGTTGGAGTTGACAACAAGTACTTTTTTCATAAAAAATATACCTCACTTTTCGACTGTTATTATGTGACTTAAAATAATTAACTTACTTTTGATTAGTATATTATCTCGAACAGGAGACAAAGTCAAGTGCTTTGTTTGTAAATTTTTTCGTTCGAACATCGCTCATCATTTGTGAGGTAATTCACTTACTTGCTTACCCCGGTGCCTCTTTTTCTGAAACCTCCTCACTTTTCAAAGCATTTTGTATGAAAAGTTTACGTCTAAAATTATACAACTCGCTTTATGTGTAAGCAAGTACATATGAGGCCGCTAGTATCGACAGTTTTGTGACGCCGGATATTAAAAGAAAATTTGATTTATTCACCTCGAAATAAGGGTTTGCATCATTTTTACACGACTAATAGAAGAGAAGCAATCATCGACTACTGGACTCCTATTCTGAAAAGTAAACAGAGCGACTCCTATAAGGATGTCGCTCTGTTGGATTCATTTAAGCTTACACCATAAATGGTTTAAGCTACTCTACCGACTCGGTGTTAACTGCAGACGTGATGCTAGTGGATTCAGAAGCGCTAGTCATGCTTGCTTCATCATCTTGAGCCGCTGCAGTTACGCTGGTAACTTGTCCTGTTGGCTGATAGCTTTGCGGAACCACATTCGTATGTGCGCCATGCGTTTGGGCTGTAATGCTTTGCGTTTGACCAGATGGCTGGTAGCTTTGCGGAACCACATTCATATGTGCTCCATGTGTTTGGGCTGTTACGCTTTGCACTTGCCCGTATGGCTGATAGCTTTGCGGAACCACATTTGTATGCGCCCCATGTGTTTGGGCTGTTACGCTTTGCACCTGTCCATATGGCTGGTAGCTTTGCGGAACCACATTTGTATGTGCTCCATGCGTTTGGGCTGTAATGCTTTGCGTTTGACCAGATGGCTGGTAGCTTTGCGGAACCACATTTGTATGCGCCCCATGTGTTTGGGCTGTTACGCTTTGCACTTGGCCATACGGCTGGAAGTTTTGCGGCACTACATTTGTATGTGCGCCATGTGTTTGGGCTGTTACGCTTTGCACTTGGCCGTATGGCTGGTAGCTTTGCGGAACCACATTCGTATGTGCGCCATGCGTTTGGGCTGTGATGCTTTGCGTTTGACCAGATGGCTGGTAGCTTTGCGGAACCACATTCGTATGTGCGCCATGCGTCTGCGCTGTTACGCTTTGCACCTGTCCGTATGGCTGATAGCTTTGCGGAACCACATTTGTATGCGCCCCATGCGTTTGGGCTGTTACGCTTTGCACTTGTCCATATGGCTGATAGCTTTGCGGAACCACATTTGTATGCGCCCCATGCGTTTGGGCTGTTACGCTTTGCGTTTGACCAGATGGCTGATAGCTTTGCGGAACCACATTCATATGTGCTCCATGCGTCTGCGCTGTTACGCTTTGCGTTTGACCAGATGGCTGATAGCTTTGCGGAACCACATTCATATGTGCTCCATGCGTCTGAGCTGTGATGCTTTGCGTTTGGCCAGATGGCTGATACATCGAAGGTGTAGACGCATAGTTAGCTGCTGTATAACCAGCACTATTGCCCATCTGGTTAGAAGAATAGTTTTGCGGCATTGAGTTCGTATAACCCATGCCATATGTAGAACCAATACCTTGTGTGCTCGACGTTACAGAACGATTCATCGCTTGACCCATCGTTCCTTGAGAAGCTGATGAATAGAACCCGCCTGAATTCGTTTGTTGCATAGGTAAATTCCTCCCTAGGTTGCATTAAGGTTATCCATCTGAGCAGTCCTACTCAGCTGACAAGCTTATTATTCTTCCAACCAAAGGAATATTATGCATCTTATTTGCGTGTTTATTAATCGAGACTTCAAGTGGCTTTCATGATAAAATAAGCGGGACATGAATATATGGCTATCACAACCATCTTTTGGAATGTCATACAAGAAAGGGAGAGGATTAATGTTTGAATGGAATAATATATGGCGAGGTATGATGATCGGGACAGCCGACCTCATTCCGGGTGTAAGCGGAGGAACGATCGCAGTCATCCTCGGCTTCTATGATCGTCTGATCCAAGCCATAAGCGGATTTTTCAGCAAGGAGTGGAAAAAGCATCTCGGGTTCCTCATTCCACTGGGTATTGGCGTGGGAGCAGCACTCGTGGTTTTAAGCCGTGTCATGAAGTGGCTGCTTGCAAACCAAGAACAGGCCACTTACTTCTTCTTTATTGGGCTGATCTTAGGGATTATCCCCTATCTCTATAAAAGTGCTGACGTGAAGCGCAACTTCAATGGCATCCATTATGTGCTGTTTCTCGTTGCTGCCATCGCAATTGCGTTGACAGGACTGCTTGTGCCATCGGATGCCCATGAACATGTAGCGATTGAGCTTACATGGATGTATGGCCTTGGCTTATTTGGCGCAGGCGCGCTCGCCAGCATGGCGATGCTGCTGCCTGGTATCAGCGGCTCCTTCGTGCTTCTGCTGCTCGGCGTGTATCCGATCGCCATTGAAGCCTTGTCCACCCTGAATATTCCGCTGATTGCCATTATCGGATGCGGCGTCATGTTCGGCTTTATCTTAAGCAGCAAGCTGATCAAGTACTTGCTCGCGAAGCATCCAAGCACGATGTACGCCATTATTATCGGCATGGTCGTTGGCTCGCTATATGTCATCTTCCCGGGTATTCCTAGTGGACTAGCTTCTATCGCGCTCTGTGCGGCCGCACTTCTGCTCGGGCTGTTCTGTTCCCTGAAGCTTGGCAGCAAGTAAGGCTGCTATTCAAGCCCGTATGCGCTCCTTGCAATGATCGTATTTTAATATGGTGAAAGTCGAATAAACACAAAAAGAAGGTGTCCCAGCTTATGAAACGCTCTTAAGCTATGGACACCTTCTTCTTTTTCCTTAACGATTCAGCAGGCTGCCGACATAGCGGAGCAGTTCATTCGCGCATACAGGGCAATACCCGTGCTCATCAATGAGCCGTGCCGTAACTTCATTAATTCGTTTCAGCTGATTCTCATCTGGCGTCTTGGTTGAAGTCGTAATCTTCACAATGTCCTTCAGATCCGCAAACAGCTTCTTCTCCACCGCTTCACGCAAGCGATCATGACTTGTGTAATCGAACTTCCGTCCTTTGCGCGAATATGAAGAGAGTCGAATGAGAATCTCCTCCCGGAATGCCTTTTTCGCGTTCTCTGACACCCCGATCTGCTCCTCAATCGAGCGCATTAGACGTTCATCTGGATCCATTTCCTCATCCGTGAGTGGATCACGAATCTTTTTCCAATTGCAGAACGCTTCGATGTTATCCAAATAGTTCTCAAATAAAGTCTTTGCCGATTCCTCAAAGGAATACACAAATGCCTTCTGCACTTCCTTTTTTGCAAGACCGTCAAACTCCTTGCGTGCGACCGAGATATAATTCAAGTATCGCTCACGCTCTTCCTTCGTTATGGACGCGTGCTGATCGAGGCCATCCTTCAATGCTCGAAGCACATCTAGCGCGTTAATGCACTGAAGGTTCTGCTTAATCAAAGCACTGGAGATGCGGTTTATGACGTAACGAGGATCAATGCCCGACATTCCCTCTTCCGAGAATTCATTTTGCATTTCCTTTAGATCGTTATCTTTGTAGCCCTCGACTTCCTCTCCATCATACATTCTCATTTTCTTAACGATATCCATTCCCTGCTTCTTCGACTCTTTTAATCGAGTCAGGATCGAGAAGATCGCAGAGGCCCGCAAGGCATGAGGCGCAATGTGCACATGCTTCATATCACTTTGCTCAATCAGCTTGCTGTAGATTTTCTCCTCTTGGGATACCTTTAGATTATAAGGGATCGGCATCACGATCATCCGCGACTGAAGAGCCTCGTTTTTCTTATTGGAGATGAACGCCTTGTACTCCGATTCATTCGTATGGGCTACGATAAGTTCATCGGCAGATATTAAGGCAAATCGACCTGCCTTGAAATTACCTTCTTGCGTCAGGGACAATAGATTCCACAGAAACTTCTCATCGCACTTTAGCATCTCTTGGAATTCCATTAAGCCGCGGTTTGCTTTATTCAACTCTCCATCAAAACGGTAGGCCCTTGGATCAGATTCTGAGCCATACTCCGTAATGGTAGAGAAATCAATGCTTCCGGTTAAATCTGCAATATCCTGTGACTTCGGATCAGATGGGCTGAAGGTTCCAACCCCGACACGATTCTCCTCAGAGATCACGACTCGCTCCACTAAGACCTGTTCAATATCGCCATGATATTCGGTTCGAAGCCTCATCTGGCAGGATGGGCACAGATTTCCTTCGATTCGCACACCTAGCACTTTTTCGACCTCTGGCCGAAGCCCATTGGGAATCAGGTGCAAGGGCTCCTCATGCATCGGGCACCCCTTAATCGCAAAGACTGCTCCGCGCTCTGAGCGGGAGAACTGCTCCAGCCCACGCTTAAGCATCGTTACAATTGTTGATTTCCCCCCACTTACAGGACCCATTAGCAGTAGAATCCGTTTGCGAACATCCAAGCGCTTAGCAGCAGAGTGAAAGTACTCTTCGACCAGCTTCTCAATCGCTCGGTCGAGGCCAAAGATCTCTTTTTCAAAAAACTTATATCGAACCTGGCCATCGACTTCCTCGACACCATGCGACGCAATCATCTCATACACTCTTGCATGAGCGGTCATGGCCGGAGAAGGGTCATTCTTCAGCAGTTCAACATATTCCTTGAACGTCCCCGTCCAAGTCAAGCGTTCACTCTCGGCGCGGTGCTCTGCAATCCGTTTGAATATGTCCATCCCTCTAACCTCCAATGCTCCCGATTTGCAACACAACCTCCATCGCCGTCAATTCTATTTGTATATTCATGTTGTTGCTTACCTAACGGCCGCAAGACCAATGCCATGTGACCGTCTAGCAAATTTAGTGTATTACATACCTATGCGGGCGCCTTGGAATAGTTTCACGAAATTTGTAGGACACCCCTTAAAGAAACATTGTCCATTCGAAAGCGCTGCACCAAGTATCGTCATGCTATAATGAGGAGGAACGATTGGATTCGGAAGAGATGGAGCATGTCTATCCTGATATTCTTCTTGAAATGAGGTTAACATGACAAACACAGACCCTACACCTGTCAAAAAAACATCCAAAGCCAGATTGGAGACTGAACTGTACGCGCCGATCAAGCAGTATTGGGAGGAGCGCGGCTATGAGGTTCGAGGGGAAGTACGGCACTGTGATCTGGTTGCTATTCACCCTGCTAATCCGGAGGCCCCCGTTATTATTGAACTGAAATCTTCCATTAACTTAACATTGATTCTTCAAGGCCTAGAACGGCTGAAGGCTTCATCCGCCGTATATATTGCGGCTGAGAAGAAGCGAGAGGGAAAGCAAAGCAGAAAGCGCTGGAGAGGCATCGAGGAATTATGCCGCAAGGTTGGGCTTGGGCTCATTACCGTCACCTTCTATAGCAGAAAGCCGCCCTTTGTAGAGATTCATTGTCAGCCTTTTGGCAGCGAGACGTTAGACCATGAAGGTCTTCACAGCGAGCTAGCTTATGCGGCAAACCGTCCAATCAAGACGCGCCAAGCAAAGCTTGTTCGAGAGTTCAGCGGGCGTAGCGGCGATTACAATGTGGGCGGAAGCAGCAAGCTGCCGCTTGTTACAGCCTATCGCGAACGTGCGCTTCGGGTAGCGGAAGCATTGCAGCAGGGGCATTGCCGGCCTGTGCATGTCAAGCGTGCAAGCGGAGTTGGCGATGCTGCGAATATATTAAGAAGCAACTACTATGGATGGTTCAAGCGTATAGAACGCGGCACCTATGCGCTAACGGACGGAGGCCTGCAGGCACTGGAGCATTATGCTGATGTGCTAAGCTCCTTGCCTGCTGCCATGCCTCCTGCCGAGTAAAGCCCTTTATTTAACCTGCGTAGCGGCCGAGGAATTCCTCGACAGCCTCGCTCAAGCGATTCATGCCTTCATGGATGATCGTTGGCTCTGCAAAAGAGTAGTTAAGACGCATCGTATTGCGCTTCGGCTTCTGCGCGAAGAAAGGTGCTCCAGGTACAAAGGCAACGCCTTTTTGCACGGAGCACTTCAGCAGCGCTTCTGCATCAAGCCCCTCCGGAAGCTCCACCCAGAAGAACATCCCGCCCTGCGGCATGGACCACTTCGCTTCTTTGTAGCAGCGATCCTCTTGCAGGTGCCCGGCCATCGTTTCCATTCGCTCGCGATAAATGTGAGATAGCTTCTCAATATGCTTATCGATGGAGAACGTCTCAGACACAAGAAGCTCACTTAGAATAAGCTGGTCAAGCACACTGGAATGCAGATCGCAAGCTTGCTTACCTCTAGCCATCATGGCAATAATCCGCTTATCTGCGACCACATATCCTGTGCGAAGACCTGGGGCAACCGTCTTGCTGAACGTACTTGTATAAATGACAATGCGGTCCTCCCCCTTGCCCTCTAGCTTCGCAATATTAGGAACGGCTTCTCCGCTAAACCGAAGATCGCCGTATGGGTCATCCTCAAGAATAAGCACATGATTCGCTTTGCATTGATCAAGCAGCGCTTGACGGCGCTCAACACTCCAGACCCTTCCTGAAGGATTGCCGAAGGTCGGAACGACGTACACAAACTTCGGACGGTGCTGCTTCAGCTTCTGCTCAAGATCCTCTGGAATCATGCCTTGATCATCGCTTGCTACGCCGATTACATCCGCTCCATACAGCCTTAGCACCTGCAAGCATGCCAGATAGGTGGGATCTTCAACGAAGACGACATCTCCCGGGTTAATAACCGCCTTCGCGAACAAATCCAGGGTCTGCTGTGAACCTGACGTAATCATAATGTCATCAAGCGATCCATGGATGCCGCGCACCCGGCTTAACCGTTCTAGCACTCCTTCGCGCAAAGATACGACGCCTTCCGTCAATCCATATTGAAGCGCTTGTGGAGCTTGTGATAACACGCGATCAGAAGCTTCTCGAATATGTTCAATTGGAAACCACTCTTCAGCAGGCAGCCCGCCTGCAAAAGAAATGATGGATTGCCCTTGTGTTAGCTTCAAAATATCACGGACAGCCGAGCTTTCAATCGACTGTATGCGTGATGAGAACGAATATTGCATGATAGAACTCCCCTTTCCATTTCCAAGATCATACACCCAAATCGAGATTGCTGGCAACGGACTTCTTAGGCCGCAATCGTGATATTTGTTACATGTAAGCGCATACAACTTCATATTATGTTCATAGTCTAACTTTTCATAAGTAATCTCGTTTTATGGTTCGCTCGAACTGAAATTTACCGTGTGTGTTCTGAGAGTTTATTATCACTCTTTCGATGGATTTATCACATCATGTATATAAGGAGGGAAAGCATATGTCCTTCTCTGCATGGGATCGCAGTCAATGGCTCAAGCAAGCGGCTGTCAAAATGCCTGATCTCGTCGTGATTGGCGGTGGTGTTACCGGAGCTGGCATTGCTTTAGATGCTGCGCTTAGAGGGATGAAGGTGCTTGTGGTAGACATGCAGGATTTTGCTGCAGGAACGAGCAGCAGATCGACAAAGCTCATTCACGGCGGCCTTCGTTATTTGCAGCAGGGCGATCTTAAGCTTGTTCGAGAGGTAGGACGTGAACGCGCCATCGTGCACCGCAATGCCTCTCATCTTGTTCGGGCTGAACCCATGCTTATCCCTATTCGCAAGGGCAGTGCTCATAATAAACTTGCGATATCGCTTGCGTTATATGTGTATGATCGATTAGCCCAAGTCCCAAAGACGGAACGACGAACGATCCTTACTCCTGAGGAAACCCTGCAGCGTGAGCCGCTGCTCGCTCGAGATCATCTCGTTGGCGCAGGATCGTATTATGAATATCGAACAGACGATGCCCGCTTAACCATTAGCCTGTTGAAGACAGCCGTGGAGCACGGTGCAAGAGCGATCAATTATGCACAGGTCGAGCGCTTCCAATATGATCAGGAGCGGATCAGCGGTGTAGTGATCAAGGATCTGCTTACCGAGGAATATTACCGGATACGGGCGCGGGCAGTCGTTAATGCTTCTGGTCCCTGGGTAGACCGTCTGCGTGCGCTTGAATCGACAAAGCCAAGCAAGCGGCTGCTGCTGTCCAAGGGAATTCATCTTGTTTTTCCTTACGCGAAGCTTCCTATTAAGCAGGCCATCTATGCAGAAGGCAAAGATGGCAGAATGATATTTGCCATTCCACGCGGGAACATTACCTATGTAGGAACAACAGATACGGTTTACACCGAGCAGCAGCTTAAAGAGCCGCCTATGACCCTCGAAGATCGCCATTACTTGCTGGAAGCGGTCAATCATATTTTCCCGAAAGTTCGCCTTACTTCCTCCGACATTCTGAGCGGCTGGGCTGGACTTCGTCCTCTTATCTATGAAGAAGGCAAATCTCCGTCAGAGTGCTCGCGCAAAGATGAGATCTTTGTCTCAACTAGTGGACTTATCTCTATTGCCGGCGGGAAGCTGACGGGGTATCGCAAGATGGCAGAGCGAATCGTGGATCGAGTCGCAAAAATACTGTACCGCAAGACTGGAAAAGTGTATTCCTCAAGCTCCACTCTCCATACCCCGTTATCTGGCGCTGTGCAGGGAGCAGTAGATGATTATGTGAGATCCTGCAACAAGGAGCTTCCTCCGAATATTTCCACTGCTGTTTATGCTTCTTGGGTAGAGCGATATGGCTCTCATGCTGAACAACTGGTGCAATGGACAGAAGAGTATGCAATAAAAGCAGCATCTTCAAAACGTCCTGAGCCAAGCCATCTTGCCCTTGAGTCGCTAGCGGAGCTGCATTACACCATCTATCACGAGATGGCCGTCACTCCTTCTGACTTCATCATACGCAGAACTGGACTTGTCCCCTTCAACATTGAGCATGCAAAACAGCTCATACATGGTGTATCATCAGAAATGGCTGCCATGCTGTCATGGAGCATGAAGCAGACAGAAGCATATCGCTTAGAGGCCGAAGCCGCTGTTCAGCGAGCAACGACATTTGAATCTGTGTAATCAATTGATGTTGTAAAGCAGGCAGGACGAACCCCAATCGTCCTCCTCCTTTGCATATATAAAGGAGGAAGCATGATAGATGAGCACTTATATCCTAGCATTAGATCAGGGAACAACCAGTTCGCGAGCAGCACTTGTGGACAAGTCAGGCTCAATTCGGCATATGGCCCAATACGAAATTACGCAGTACTACCCTGAAGCGGGTTGGGTCGAACATGATCCCATGGAGCTTATCGCCACGCTGAATCAAGCGATTCAAGACTGCTTGGAGCAAGCAAACATAGATGCTGCAGAGATTGCTGCTATTGGAATTACCAATCAGCGAGAAACGACAATTCTATGGGATAAAGAAACGGGACAGCCGCTCGGGAGAGCCATTGTCTGGCAGTCAAGACAATCCCAATCCATCTGTACGGAGCTAAAGGCGAATGGGCATGAGCCCCTCTTCCGAGATCACACAGGACTGCTGCTTGATCCCTATTTCTCAGGCACTAAAGTGAAATGGCTGCTGGATCATCATGAAGGGGCGCGTGAGAAGGCTCGGCAGGGGAAGATTATGTTCGGTACGGTCGACACCTGGATTATCTGGCATTTGACGAATGGACAGCAGCATATCACGGATCGCTCCAACGCCTCGCGGACCTTAATGTACAATATTCACACTCATGCATGGGATGATGAACTGCTTCGGCTACTGGACGTGCCTGCTCAGATGCTGCCAGCGATTAGAGGCAATGCGGATCTTATCGGCAGCGTGCAGAAGCATCCGCTTCTTATAGATGGAACACCGATTACCGGAATAGCTGGTGATCAGCAAGCTGCATTGTTCGGTCAAGCTTGCTTTCAATCCGGCATGGCCAAAAATACATATGGCACAGGATGCTTTCTGCTTATGAACACTGGGTCAACCGCCGTCGCCTCCCAGCACGGGCTGTTAACCTCGGTAGGCTGGGAACTAAGCGGACAGATCACTTATGTGCTCGAAGGAAGCATATTTATCGCAGGCTCCGCCGTACAGTGGCTAAGAGACGGGCTAAAGATCATTCAATCCGCTGAGGATACGAACGAAGCAGCCGCCTCGCTCCCATCCTCAGAAGGGGTGTATGTGGTGCCTGCCTTTGTCGGTCTAGGAGCGCCTTATTGGGAGAGTGAAGTCAGAGGAGCCATCTTTGGCCTTACAAGAGGAAGCGAGCGCAATCACTTGATACGTGGTGTTCTTGAATCGATTGCCTATCAGACACGTGACGTATTGACAGCCATGGAGGCAGATGCGGGGATAACGCTGCACACCTTGAGAGTAGACGGCGGTGCTACAGCCAATCCCTTTTTGATGCAGTTCCAAAGCGATATTCTGCATGTCCCAGTACAGCGTGCCGCACAGCATGAAACCACCGTACTAGGAGCGGCTTATTTTGCTGGCCTGGGCGCAGGCTTCTGGAAGGATCGCGATGAGTTGGCTCAATACTGGCAGTCCAGCCAAGACTATCATCCCCAGATGGACGATCAGCGTCGTCAATCCTTGTATGAGGGATGGAAGCGTGCCGTTCACGCGGCAATGTCATTCTAGTAGCATTGTCCTATTTCTTATAATTAGCTCTGCTAGAACGGAGCCGTTAAGATGTATGGTCGCCATTCCCTACCTGCCCCCTCTTCATAAAGACCTTGATCTCCTCTGCATGTGGACATCAAGGTCTTTTCGCATGTACAGAGCATGCTAACACCATCTGCAACGATATGTAACGGACGGCATTATAGCTTTGAAGAAATAATGGTCCGATCAGCCTCATCCACTGCAGCTTTTGACTGCTGTTCATTTCCAACCTTTCCAACCTTACAGCCCTCCGAACAAGACAAGTGGATGCAATCTATCCGAACAATTCACCATCTCTATTTTTGTTATATTTGGATTATGCTTACATTATCTAATTATGAATATTTCCGAGGAAATATTCATATTCATGCATCACTTTTTCCCGTTAGGATACACGATTATGAACGAACCTCTAACAAATATGCTCTCCTAATATACGTCATTAGCGTATACGCGAATAACTCTACTTTTTGCTGATGTACCGCGAATTCCTCCTTTGTGTTCTCTCCTTACTCCCTCCTATGTCCTAAGGAGCAAGCGGTTATTGCTTGATTAGGAACCGCTGCGCTATGACTATCTGCGACCTTCGACCTTTTGTCACGTCTTGACAGCCATGATAGAATGATAGAATGATTTGAAGACCGAGTCGCAACAAGACCGACTCTATGTTTTGAGGTGATTGATATGCAGCCTTCTTTGGAGCCACAGCCATCTGACGTACCGCGTTCCCGAACGAAGGATAAAAAAGCTAGTCCGCTATGGTTTTTGCTATTCTGGATTGTGATGATTGGGGTCGGCGTTGCCGCAACCTATTTCTATAGCCAGCATATGAAAGCAAACATGATCAAGCAATTGGAAACACAGACCGCTCAGCAGATTGCAGCGGTGCAACAAAGCTACGAGGAACAATTAAAGCAGATGAATTCGAAGCTTGATGAGATGCAGAGCAAGATTCAATCCTTTAACGAACTGCTCACCTTCACCAAGGACAACGCATCCAACAAGACCGACAACAGCAACAAGCTGTACACACAGCTCAATGATGTGAAGAAGCAATTGGATGAGCTAAAGAAGAAGATGGACTTGTTGAAGTAAGGAGGTTCTTTGATTGAATATCAAGCAGGTAAATCGCACCTTTATGATGATCATCGCCCCCTTCTTCGGCATGCTGCTATGGATGCTGATTTCGACTCTCACGATCCAATTGAGTGACTCGGCCATAAAGCTTCCTGATCTCCAAGTCTGGAATGATAAAAACTCACAAATTATGCAAGGACTGGATGATGCAGGCTCAACTGTTCATTTTACTGTGGACACAATCGAGAAGAGCTCGAAGCTGTATAATCAGATTACGGATGTAACAAGCAGCATCGTTCAGACTGCTTCTGCGCAAGCCAAGCGACCGGAGACCATATACAACCGCCGTATTACATCCAAGCTTGGGACTCCCATGGATACTGTACATAGCGACAAGATTACGGCAGAGCTGTATCGCATTCATCAAAGCACTTATTCCGGTTATGCATTGAAGGTCAAGCTCAAAGATCCCCAAGCGATGAAGATGACACTGGGCAAGGATAAGGCTGGCGGCTCAGAGACCACCATGCAGGCGGTCAAGCGCTACGGAGCCGTTGCTGGAGTTAATGCAGGCGGATTCGCCGACGGTAGCGGCAAGCGCTACCCCTTAAGCACTACGATGCTCAATGGCAGCTATGTGGGTGGATTCGAGGCAAGCTACAAGGATCTCACCTTTGTTGGATTAGACAAGAAGGGTGGATTGATCGGAGGCAAGTTCCACAGCCAGGCTCAGCTCGACGCACTGTCTCCTTCATTCGGCGCAACCTTCGTGCCCCAGCTGCTCAGCCGCGGAATCAAGCTGACGATACCGGAGAAATGGAGCAAATCGCCGCTGCGCGCACCACGCACGGTCGTTGGTAATTATAAGGATGATCAGCTGTTGTTCATGGTGATCGATGGCTACAACGAAAGCGGTAGCTCAGGAGCTACCTTGGCTGAGCTGCAGCAGAAGATGATCAATCTGGGCATACAGGATGCATATAATATGGACGGTGGCGGCTCCTCTTCCTTGATCTTCAAAGGAAAAGTAATAAATTCGCCTTCAGATGGCCAGCTGCGCCCGCTGCCCACGCACTTCCTCTTTTTCAAATAATCGCATTCCTTCATTAGAATGTATTTCCTTTTTGGAATGTTTTGGTTATAATGTAGGGAGTCTAGTTGGAGGTGTGCAGCATGTCCTTGACATTCTGGATTATTATGCTCGTCCTCGTTATGTTCCTCACAGCCATTCTTACATCTGGCTACAATGAGGACAAGACTAAGGGCCTATAATGGACGGAAGAAGACTTCTTGCTTATGCAGGGGGTCTTCTTTTTTGCGGATCGTGATCCGCTTGCTGCTGTATACGAAAATTGGCCTGCAGCTATCCTCTCCCGAGAGAAAAGAGCCTGCAGACCAGTGGAGTCATGCCTTATGAATAATGCCTATTATCTTACCAGATGCACCATATCATTCATGCATTGATTGCATATGTATCGTTCTTTGAATTCTGCAACTTCATCCATCGAACCGCAGAATACACATTTTGGACGATAACGCTCTAGAATAATATGGTCGCCTTGTACCAATATTTCGACAGGATCCCCTTCATTCATCTGATAACGCTTTCTGAGCGACTTCGGAAGAACAATGCGTCCTAATTGGTCTACTTTACGGACAACACCGGCAGGTTTCATCAGTAACACCTCTCTTTATATGTTCTATCTCATGCTTACCCTAGATAACACTGCCTGAATAACTTCGATAAAAATTAGGAGATTCCTGCTGAAAAATGTCAATTGCTGAAATTTAATATTCGATAGAGCTAAATATTAGAAATCATTATTTATTGACCCCCATACAATTAAATGGAGTTTTCATGTCTCATCAAGACAGTTCAGGAAAACCAAGCTGCCTTAGCGCTTCATATACGACAATCGCAGCAGAGTTGGACAGATTCAACGATCTCACCTTGTCACTCATCGGCATTTTGATGCAGGTCTCTCGATTCGCTTCGATCAGCTCAATGGGCAGACCTTTGGTCTCTTTTCCGAATACGAAGAAATCCCCATCTTGATACGCAAAATCAGCATAGTACTTATCCGCCTTTGTCGTCGCATAGAAGAAGCGCGCTCCTGCATACTTCTCCTTTACTTCCTCAAAGGAATCATGGTATTCAATCTGTACCGCGTACCAGTAATCAAGCCCCGCGCGCTTCAATGTGCGATCATCCGTGTTGAACCCAAGCGGTCGAACAAGATGAAGATGGATCCCTGTCGCTGCGCATGTTCTCGCAATATTACCTGTGTTCGCTGGAATTTCAGGCTCGACCAGCACGATGTGTAAAGCCATGTTATGCTCACCTCACAATTATTCCTATCTATTATACACGATTTTGAGTGAGACGAGTCGAAGGCACACTGCTGCAATTGATGCGCAAAGCTTATACATGTCGCGTCATTCAGCAGCATCAATGTTATCTATAACATTCGTATATATTTTAACATGACTTCCACATTCCTCAGCATGAAATCTGTGTACATCTTTAGACGGATGGAAATATCGGCTTATCGTTCGATGTTCATGTTAACGCTATCATGATAATATACCAATATATTCATACGACATATACATAAATGAGAACAGGAGTTGTAGAGATGAAGAATAAGGGGAATTCCACTTTCCGCCGTTTGCTTCCTTACATGGGGAAGTACAAATGGTCTTACGGCGGACTAAGCTTGACCATGCTCGCCGATATCGGCTTGAATCTTACTTTTGCCTGGTTCCTGGCTAAAGTACTCGATGCAGCCGTATCCGCACAAACCGATCAGTGGAGAGAGCTTATTCTCATAGGCATCGGCATTCTAATCCTGATGACCATCACGTATTTCACTGACAGCTTTCTCAAACATTCAGTGTCAGCAAACATTCGCAACGACCTTCGCCAGACAGCGATGAGCCGAGTCCTTCGTTATCCGTATGCTCATTTTCATTCCAAGCATTCTGGCGATCTCATGTCGCGCATGACCAATGATAATCAGACTATCGGCGGTGCCTGCACCTTCTATTTGATGGATTTAATAAAGAACCCGCTGCTAGCCTTCTGCTCCTTCATCTATTTGTCCATTCTGCACTGGCAGCTTGCCTTGATATGTCTATCAATGGGACCAATCATGCTCGTCATGGGCGCTCTCTTCGGCAAGATTATTCGTCGAATCAGCCTGCAGATTCAATCACAAAAAGCAGAGTCGACAACGATCCTGCAGGACATTTTGCAATCCTTTATGGTGCTCAAAACATTCGGCTTAGAGCCCAAGCTATTCCGCCGGTATCAAGAGAAGAGCGATCAGATCGTGTCAAGCGAGGTGAAAGAAGCCAAGATCCACGGTATGGCGAACGGCTTAAGCGCATTGGTCAACTTCTTAACCTTCATGATCGCGATGCTGATGTCCGGCTATTTCGTTGCCACCGGTTCCCTAGAGATCGGCGCCATGGGTGCCTTTATCCAGCTGATGAACTTCCTCGTACATCCCTTTACCCAGCTTCCCAACATGTGGGCCAATCTGCAGCAGGCGCTAGGTGGAGCAGACCGTGTATTCGAAGTCATCGATGGGCCTACTGAATTCAATGACATTAAGGAAGCGCCTGTGGCCGACAAGAAGCCATCTACGATGTCGGTTCAAGATGTGTCATTTGCCTACGAGAAGAATGCTGCCCCAATCTTAGAGAAGGTCAGCTTCCAGGCAGAGGCAGGTCAAACCATTGCCGTTGTCGGGCCGAGCGGAGGCGGGAAATCAACACTGTTTAAGCTGCTGCTTGGCTTCTACCCTCAATTTCAAGGCAAAATTCAACTTAATGGGGAAGGGCTGGAGGATCAGCCGTTGGAGGAATGGCGCAGTTATTTCTCCTATGTACCGCAGGAAACCTATTTATTCAGCGGCTCCATAAAAGACAACTTGCTGGACGGCAATGAGCAGGCCACGGATGCGGAGCTCGAAGAAGCCCTTAAGCAGGCTAACGCATACGAATTTGTCCAGGCGCTCCCCGAAGGGATTCATACCAATGTCGGGGAAAAAGGAACGCGTCTGTCAGGAGGGCAAAAGCAGCGTATTGCCATAGCTAGAGCAATCCTTAGAGATGCGCCTATACTGCTCCTAGATGAAGCAACCGCCGCTCTTGACAATGAATCAGAGGTGCTGGTGCAGCAGGCGCTGACACGACTAATGAAGCAAAGAACCACCCTTGTTATCGCCCATCGTCTGACTACAATCCAGCATGCGGACGTTATTCTCGTGCTTGAGAGCGGTCATATTGTCGAAAGAGGCACTCATGAGGAGCTGTTGAACAGAAACGGCAAATACGCAGAGCTGTATAATCGAAATGCTGAAGAACTGATTTCTGCATAAAAACGTAAAGATTTTACATCCCGTTTACGTACTCTTAATGTGGCGTTGATCATTGGGGTTCATAATGAGGGTAATTGAACCTGCAGTTCCAAAATGAGATGAGTTACAGGAGGAACAATGACGTGAGTAAATATAAAGTGTTGGTTGTTGATGATGAGCCGTCAATCTCAACGTTGATCGAATACAATCTGAAGCTGTTTGGCTTTGATGTGCTGTGTGTCTATGATGGCGATGCGGTATTTGATGTGCTAACGACATTCCGTCCAGATCTCATCGTATTGGATTGGATGCTGCCGAAGCAGGATGGCATTGAAGTGTGCCGGAAGCTGCGCGAGCAGCAGAACATGGTCCCTGTCATTATGCTGACCGCCATGCAGGATGTGCATGATCGCATCACAGGGCTCGACAACGGTGCCGATGATTATATGACCAAGCCGTTCAGCCCGCAGGAGCTGATTTCCCGCATCCAAGCAGTCATGCGCCGAGCACGCTCTCTTCCGAGCGCATCCGAAGATCAGCTATATGAGATCGGGCCCCTGCAAGTATCCGCAGATCAGCGAGAGGTCACGCTTGACGGACGCATCATTGAGCTGACGCCTAAAGAATTTGAGCTTCTGCTGTTCTTATGCCGGCATCGCGGCAAAGTTCTAAGCCGTCAGCAGCTCCTTCATGGCGTATGGGACTACCATTTCCTCGGTGATACCCGAATTGTAGATGTGCACATCAGCCACCTTCGCGATAAGCTTGAGAAGAATGCACGCAGTCCGGAATATATTCGTACTATTCGCAATGTCGGCTACAAACTAACAGAACCTGCGTCAAAGAGCAATCTGGCTTAATCCTATCCCTCATTTTCGTGAGTATACCCTCCCCTGCTGATATCCCGAGTCGGCAGGGGAGATTTTATTGGCCCCTTCTAAACTGCTGCCTATATTCGAGAGGAGACTTTCCCGTATTCAGCTTGAATACTCGGCTAAAATAGTATTGACTGCTGTACCCTATCTTACGTGCAACATCTGACATTCTCATGGAGGCAAAGGGAGACGACAGCAGCTCCTTCGCTTTCTTCATCCTCAACTCAGTCACATACTCATTGAAGGAGCAGCCTATCTCCTGCTTCATTCGCGTAGACAAATAGCTTTTGTTGAGATGGAAGAGCTGGGCTACCTGCTGCAAGCTGAGTTCTTTGTCTGTATAATGCGCTTCAATATAAGCTTGCACCTCCAGCACATATCCTGATGATTGCGGATCATTCCCGTCTCCATCAGCCATCAGCAAGTCCTGACATTGCTCTTGTTTCAATTGCATAAGATCATCTCGGTTCTTTTTCAAGTCTGCTTGCAGTTCTGCATCCAGCTTTTTCAGCAATGCGTACAGGTCACTCTTGGGTACAGGCTTCAACAGATAATCAAAAACTTTAAGCTGCAGCGCTTGCCTTACATATTCGAAATGATCATACCCGCTGATAACGACTGATATGCACGTAGAATCATGGAGTTGAATGCTGCGTATCATATCTAAGCCATTCATATCCGGCATATTAATATCGACAAACACCACGTCAGGGCAGCATTCCTCAATCTGCCGTACAGCCTCTGCCGCTGTCTCTGCTTCCCCCACAACAGCAAATGGAAGCTTTGAAGCCTCAATATACCCTTTTAAGCCCCGCCGAATGACCTCTTCGTCATCAATAAGCAGCACGCGCCAAAGGGCTAATTTATTCTCAGGCTCATTCATCTGGAATCATCTCCCCTCCTGAAAATGGAATGCGAACAATGGAAGAAGTCCATCCCTGTTCAACCTGCAGCTGCAACCCATAGGATTTGCCATAAGCAATCTGAATCCGCCGATTGACATTGTAAAGGCCAAAGCCTATTCCCGCTTCCCTTCTATGACTCGAACGAAGCGCCTCATTGAGCGCATTCATCCTGCCAGGCTCCAAGGGATGTCCATTATTTCCTACATAAATTAGCACTTCACTCTCGGTTCGTTCAATCCATATTGCAATCTCGCATAACTTTCCGCCTGCACGCTTGATGCCATGATAGATCGCATTCTCTACAAGTGGCTGAAGTGTAAATCGGGGCACTCGCTCCTCCAATAGCTCGTCTTCATATTCAATGCGTACATCAGCAATTTGCGGATATCGCACACGCTGAATAATAAGATAGTTCTCAACATGCAGCAGCTCCTGATGCAAAGGCACAAAGTCATCCCCATCTCCTAGACCCAGTCGCAAATACGCTGCCAATGCCTCCACCAGCTCGACCACTTCATCCGCCCCATAATCAGCCGCTGTCCATTGAATGGTATCCAGTGTGTTATAGATAAAATGAGGCTTTAGCTGTTCATGAAGCAGCCTCAGCTCCATGCTTCGCTTCTCCTGCTCCGTGGAGTACAGCTTCGTTAGCATGTCATTAAAGCTTTGTCCGAGCGTACCGATCTCATCCCCGCGAGTATCAAGAGTGGAGCGAATCATTCGATCACCTTCACCAGCTTTTATCATATCCTGCTTGAGCCACTGGATCGGCTTAACAATAGACGAAGACAAGACCATAAGCATAACGATAAGCACAGAACCAACCACCATGCTGATGATGGCGATGCTCTTCAGCATGCTCGTCATGCCTACATAGAGCTGAGTACGTTCTACATCCAAGGACAGCACCCAGTCCGCTGTATCTTGGATGGAGGCTGTGAACAGCTCACGATCTTGATATTCCTTATCAAGGCCAAGTTCTCCATCCATGAAGAAGCCGTCCTGCAGCCCGTCCAACAATTGCCCCTTCCCGTCATACAACTGGATCGCATTCGCCATCTGTTGAAGTTGAGAGATCGGTACTGCTGCTGATAAATACTTCATGAAGGGATCATCTGCGGCAGACTGCAAAGGATAGAGCATCACAACAATCTCTTCTTGGTTGGAGCCAGAGCAAATGAAATTACTGACAACAAAAGGCCGCACATCTTGAACCATGCGCTGATAATACGGACGATGGGTTACCGAGAAGATGTGACCAGAAGTGGAATGCAGCCTCCCCTTGTCATCAATGATGCCAAAAGACTCATAGATGGAATCCTTATGATAACGATACCTATCTAGCATCGAAAGGGTCTCCTCAAGCGACATCTGTTCATGGATGATCAGATAAGCAAGAGCATCGAGCTCTCCTTTTCGCTGCTGCAGCCAAGAAGAGATCTCGCCAGCACGAGCATCAACAATCTGTTGGGTTAGGTTGCGATTAAAGGGAACGGTCTTTGCAGCCGTCTCCCGAATGAGATATGCCGATATGGAGACTAGCAATAAGATGAAGCAGGCACCGACTGTGATTGTAATTCGCTGCTGAATTGTCATTGACCATTTTTTCAAGGAAATAAATCTCCTTTAGTGTTTTGGATGAGAGACGCGGCATGCACAAAGAGCTATGCATCACGTCTTTACCGTACGCTATGCATAGCTCCCTTCAAAACCTATTTTGTCACAAAGACGCGTTACAATTTTTCCTAGTTAAAAAGCTTACTTCGCCGCGTTCTTGCCTGCTACACGCCCGAATACAATGACATCCGTTACCGCATTGCCGCCAAGACGATTCGTTCCATGGATGCCACCTGTCACTTCGCCAGCTGCAAATAATCCTTCGATGACTTGTCCATCCGCCGCCAAGACCTGAGCTTCCGTATTGATCTTAAGACCGCCCATCGTATGATGAACCGAAGGCACTACTTTTTGAATGTAAAATGGTGCTTTTTCAATGGTGCGCAGAGTACCGCGACGATTGAAATCTGAATCCTTGCCTGCACGCACATCCTCGTTGTATTTCGTTAGCGCTGCTTTCATCGCATCTGTCTCGATATTGAAATGCTTGGCCAATTCTTCGATCGAATCCGCTTGATAAAACACGCCGTCCTTCACCATGGATTCCAGCTCTTGCTTGTGAACTTCTGTCATATGGCCCACTTCTTCAACCTCTTGACCCCAGATCAAGTAGGCATAGCTGCCGGATTGATTCATGATACCGCGAGAGATCACATCCCTGCGCTCCATCTCTTCTACAAAACGCTTGCCCTCTTGATTCAAGAGCACCGCTCCATCAAAACGGGAATTGGCCACATAAGAGATAATACCCGTCTCCGGATTGCATGTCGGATAGGTCTGAATATAATTCATTTGCAGCGTTTCCGCTCCGATGCTCTCAGCCATTACAATTCCATCTCCCGTTGTTCCCGGGACATCTGTTGTCATATAGGATTCATCGTACTCAGGGTTGTACTTCTTTCTCATCTCTACATTGGAGCCGAAGCCTCCCGTTGCCACGATAACCCCTTTATTCGCATGGAATGTGAGCTCTTGTCCTGCGGCATTGCTTGCCTTTACACCAACAACCTTGTTGGATTCATCTGTTATCAATTCATTGGCTCTAGTCTCCATCTTAAATACCACTCCGAGTTCTTCTGCCTTCGCTTGGAGCTTTTGTATCAAGTCGGTGCCGTGATTATCCTTAGCTATTAACGCACGAGGCACAGAATGTCCGCCAAATTGCTGCAAACGGTCCTTCATGAACTCTACTTTGATGTCATTAATAAGCCAATTCGCTGTTGGCAAAGCATTGTTCGCCATAATGGAGACCAGCTCTTTGTTGTTTTCATTGTCGCCGCCCTTAAGCGTGTCCTCGATAAACAATTCAACAGAATCTTTCACCTGATTCTGCTCTTGCTGTTTAGTACCTGGCACATTCAATCCTCCGCCAGAAACAAGCGTATTACCGCCCACACTCGACATTTTTTCCAGCAAGACAACATTAGCTCCAGACTGACGCGCTTCTACAGCTGCCGTGAGACCTGCTCCGCCGCCGCCAATAACAACCACATCATAGGTTTGTTCGGTTTCCTTCTCTTTAACCGAATGATTCACCTTTGGATCCTTGGCAAACAACGCTTCGGTGCCTCCAGCTTGAACCAGCGCTGATTTGATGGCTTTAATGACAGCTTCACTCGTCATCGTCGCACCGCTTACAACATCCACATTCACGCTCTTCTCATTCGACACGGCGGTTACAATGCGATTGATCGCTTCGTCGCTTAACAATTCAGACTCTTTATGGTCAATGACCTCAACCTTAGCAATGTCCCCATTTGCAACACTTACTCGAACGACGATATCTCCGCCTTTACCCGGTTCACGCCCTTCATATACACCATCCTTGTATTTCCCTGTGCCAGCTGCTTGCTCAGCTGCTGCATGTTCAGACTTCTCAGATTCAGCGGTGTTCTTGCCTCCCGAGCATCCTGCTGCAATCGTAAATACCATGATCAGTGTTAATAAGCTGATCCAGATCCGTTTGTGCTTATTCATGCTTTTCATCCCCTAGATTATTATGTGAAATAAATAACAATCTTTATTATAGAGATCAACGTTGTGCTTGTATTTGCACAGAAGCTATATTTTTTGTCTGAAAGCAAGACGTTTCTTATGCATATCTGCAAAAAACCGACCTCCTGCTGGAGATCGGTTTGCTTCCTATCTTTGTTTATATCCTTTTATCAAAAAGCCCCGTCATGCTGCTTAACTGTTTTGCTGCTGGAACTGCTTCATGAATTGAACAAGCGCTTCACAACTGCTCTTAGGAACAGCATTGTAGATCGATGCTCTTAATCCGCCTACGCTGCGGTGCCCCTTCAAACCAACAAAGCCTTCTTGCTCAGCTTGCTTAATGAAGGACTTCTCTAAGTCCTCGGAAGTAAGTCTGAACGTAACATTCATGCGTGAGCGGTTCTCAGGCACGGCGACACCGCGGTAGAAGCCTTGACTGCTATCAATCGCATCATAGATCAAGTTCGCTTTCTCTTCATTGTGCTCTTGAACAGCCTGGAGGCCTCCCTGCTCCTTCAGCCAATGCAGAACTTGATTCACCATATAAATAGAGAAGGATGGCGGCGTGTTGTACAAGGAATTGTTCTTCTGATGAATGTCATATCTTAGCATTGTTGGAATGGTGTTCGGGCTGGCTGCAAGCAGCTCCTCCTTCGCGATGACTACAGTAACGCCAGATGGACCCAAGTTCTTCTGCGCACCTGCATAGATCATGCCGAATTGGGAAATATCCAGTGGGCGGCTCAGAATATCGCTTGACATATCCACGATTAGCGGCACGTCGCCGGTATTCGGGAAGGCTTGGAATTGTGTACCCTCAATCGTTTCATTGGAGGTAAGATGCACATAAGCTGCCTCAGCCGGAACTTGAATGTCTTCCAAAGAAGGCATACGTGTGTAATGTTCAGCCTCAGATGAAGCAATGACAGCCGTCTCGCCAATCAATTGTGCTTCTTTAATGGCCTTCTTCGCCCAGCTCCCTGTATCAACATAAGCTGCAACCTTGCCTGGCTGGAGCAAATTCATAGGTATCATGGCAAACTGAGAGCTCGCTCCACCTTGCAGGAACAGCACGTCATAACCTGCTGGCACATTGAACAATTCTTTTAGAAGCTCCTTCGCCTCCTGGTGTACCGCCTCATATACGCCGCCACGATGCGACATTTCCATAATAGACATACCATTGCCGCGAAAATCAACGAATTCAGCCTGTGCACGCTCTAATACTGCCAGTGGCAATGCTGCAGGTCCCGCATTAAAATTGAATGCTCGTTTCCCTTGTTCCATTCCCTCATCCCTACCTTCTCGATCTTTGTATAAAATGATTATTGCCATAATAGCAGTAATTTCGTAATCCTTCAACACGTTAAAACGAAAATAAAATCCATAATCCACATTTTCGTTCGGATATGACACATTTTAATGTGCAGACACTTTGTTTCGTCCTCGTCCAAAGGACAATTTCCGAATATAACCACTTACACGTTATATATTTAGTATGATGATGTATCCCTTAAAAAGAAAGAGGCCTTCTCCAAGATTACAAGATCTTAAGAGAGGGCCTCCCTGCAGTATGGCTATAATCAATCAGCAGTCGAAATATAAGCTGTACTCTTGTGGATGAATGCGAATTGCGACAGACTTCGCTTCAGCACGCTTGAAGGTAACATAGTTATCAATAAAATCCTTCGTGAACACGCCGCCTTCTGTCAGGAACTCATAATCTGCTTCGAGAGCATCGAGTGCTTCATCCAAGTTTCCTGGCACGCTGCGGATCTCCTGCTTCTCAGCATCGGACAGCTCATAAATATTTTTATCAAATGGACCGTATCCAAGCGCCGTTGGATCAAGCTTGCGCTTGATGCCGTCTAGACCAGCCATAAGCATAGCCGCAAATGCCAAATATGGATTCGCAGTGGAGTCAGGTGTACGGAACTCAATGCGGCAGCCTTTAGGCGTAACTGCTGCAACTGGAATACGAACTGCTGCGGAACGGTTTCCTTTGGAATATACCAAGTTTACAGGGGCCTCGTATCCAGGCACTAGCCGCTTAAAGGAATTCGTGCTTGGGTTCGTCAGCGCAATCAGAGCTGGCGCATGGTACAGGATACCGCCGATGTAATGCATCGCTATTTCGCTAAGGTTCGCATAAGCTCCCTTTTCATAGAACAACGGTGTATCGCCATCGAAGATGGATTGGTGCACGTGCATGCCGCTGCCATTGTCACCAAACAACGGCTTTGGCATAAATGTAGCTACTTTGCCAAACTGACGGGCAGTATTGTGAACGATGTATTTATAGGTGAGCAGATTGTCTGCTGTCTTTGTCAGCGTATCAAAGCGGAAGTTGATCTCGGCTTGACCCGCAGTAGCCACCTCATGGTGATGGCGCTCAATGCGTAGGCCTGCTTCTTCAAGCAAACGGCACATTTCACTACGGAGATCCTGTTGTGTATCCATCGGTGCAACGGGCACATAACCGCCCTTTGTGCGAATCTTGAAACCCAAGTTGCCGCCTTCTTCCTTGCGGTTTGTGTTCCAACCCGCTTCCTCGGAATCCACGAAGAACGAAGAACTGTTCATCGTATTCTCATAACGAACATCGTCAAATACGAAGAACTCAGATTCTGGAGCGAAGTAAGCTGCTGTGCCCACGCCAGCAGTTTGGAGGAATTCTTCTGCTTTTTGCGCAATGCTGCGTGGGTCGCGCTCATAACGCTCCCCATCTGGCGTGAAGATGTTGCACATAATATTTAATGTTGGATGAGAAGTGAAAGAGTCAACGAATGCTGCTTCAGGGTCTGGCATCATGACCATATCGGATTCTTCAATACCGCGGAAGCCTGGAATGGAGGACCCGTCGAATGCTACCCCATTAACAAACGTATCTGCGTCAACCTCTGATGCCGGAAGTGTTATATGATGAGCACGCCCGCTCAAATCCACAAAACGAAAATCAACAAACGCAATTTCTTTTTCCTTAATCAATTCCAATACTTGATTAACCGACATCTTAATTCCTCCCCATTTCCGAACATTAACTCCCGATCCATCGTGTAATGTTCAACTCCAATTTGATATTGATGTCATTATAGAGGGACATAAAAATGATGTCAATACTTATGTAAGGTTTTTTTGAATTTCATGTCAGATATGCTAACATGTATAAAAAATGAATGATTAAGTGCAAAAATAATCGCTTTACTTTTTCGAATTTACACACAAAAAGAGCCGATTTCCCTAAAGAAATCGGCTCTTTGTTTATTGCCCTACAACTGTATTCTGATAAAAGCTTAGCGGCTGCTTGGCCGTATTGAATGTACTGCCCACAAGGGGCGCCAGCTGTTCAAGAGCCTGAAGCAGCCCTGCAAATTGATCTGGGAACAGGGATTGAACGCCGTCTCCTGTCATGGAATTATCGGGATCGGTATGCATCTCAATGATAAGTCCATCTGCTCCTGCCGCAACCGATGCTTTAGCCATTGGTTCGACCAATTCACGTCGTCCAGTACCGTGGCTTGGATCAGAAATGATTGGAAGATGGGTCAATCCCTTCATGACAGGGATTGCAGCAAGATCTAGCGTATTGCGCGTATAGCTCTCGAATGTTCGGATTCCACGTTCACAGAGCATCACATTGGGATTGCCGCCAGCAAGAATGTACTCGGCAGCATTCAGCCACTCATCATAGGTTGCACTGAAGCCGCGCTTTAAGAGTACCGGGCGATTGCACTCCCCTAGCTTGCGCAGAAGATCAAAGTTCTGCATGTTGCGTGTGCCGACTTGCAAAATATCTGCATATTCTGCACATACATCCACATATTCTGGCGTCATGACTTCCGTAATGGTCAACAGGCCATGCTTGCGACCCGCTTCTTGCATCATCACAAGACCTTCAACCCCAACACCTTGGAAGCTGTACGGACCTGTGCGGGGCTTGAATGCACCACCGCGCAGAATCTGGCCGCCTGCTGCCTTCACCAATTTTGCAATCTCATCAATCTGCTCTGGGGACTCAACAGCACATGGACCTCCCATAACAACAAGCTCTCCACCACCGATGCGAACATCTCCAATCTCAATGATCGTATCCTCAGGATGGAAGTCACGGCTTGCCAGCTTGTAAGATTTTGAGATCTTCACCACATTCTCGACACCATGCATCTGTCTGAGATGTTCAGCATGCTTCGGCTGCACACTGCCGACGATACCGATAACAGTCCTATCCACGCCTTTGGCAACATGCGGCTGCAGTCCATTCGCCTCAATATACTTCATTATCTCCTGTATACGTTGTTCTGGTGTCTGATTCGATACAATTACGATCACGGCACTCCCCACCCTCTCCAAATATTTACTTTCACGCTTAGACGCTTGTTCGCGTTTATGCTTTTAATTGTTAAAGACACTATATCCTGTTCACATAGCCGAGTCAATATGTTTTAGCTTATATCAATGAATGTTCATATTTAAGAACGGAATCTATGAGCAATCGAAAAAGACGCTAGTAAGCGCGCATTCCTATCCACGACCGATACATTTGATATCGGGTGTCCGCTGGAGAATTGCGAGTTCGCTCACATCGCGTCTTTCTATTGGGATGAACGCTATCAAACGCATGTCCTCCAAACAAACAGAAAGGAGCAAGCGATCCACTATAACTAATGCATCGTGTTCCATTAATCCGCTATCACATGTGCGGCACGCCGGCGCTTGTCCCTGCGATGCTTCTGTACCCACAAGAGCACTTTTTTTAGAGGGAAATAAACCATCATTGCCAGTATGCATCCATCTACGATCCCGCCCGCAATCAAGTAAAGATTAATCGTCAGAAGCTGATTCAGCCAGTCTGGCAGCATATGAAAATGAACAGCGAAATGTTCTGGCAGCAGCCAATGGCCTACCCGTTCATTTAACACCGCAAAAGGGAGATAGACGATCTTCCTACATGATGACGGTCTATCTCATGCACATGCCGCGTACACACAGCTGCTTCATCATCTTCATCATGGTACAAATACTACAAAAGAAAGCAAGAATAGAACATCGCTATTCTTGCTCCCGCTATTAATTGGTCGTCTTGGACTTATTGCGTACAGTCGGCAGAAGCCGCTTCATATTGACGGTGCGCTGCTTCTCCCACGTAGATTCATCCTCTGGATCATATTGCTCCAGGAACAGCACCACTTCTTTTGTTATCGGCGTTGGCGTCGATGCACCAGATGTCACACCGACAACTTTAGCATTCTTCAGCCAATCCACATCAAGCTCTGACAGATCTGCGATGCGATGAGAAGGAACACCTGCAATCTCAGTTGCCACCTGCGCCAAACGATTGGAGTTATTGCTTCTAGGATCTCCAACCACAACGACCAGATCGCAGCCTACCGCTTGTTCCGCAACCGCAGCTTGTCTTTCTTGTGTCGCCATGCATATCTCATTATGAATCTCTGCTGTTGGATATTTCTTAATTAATTGATTCATGATGTGCTTAATATCCCATTGGCTCATGGTTGTTTGGTTCGTAATGATAATACGGTCTGCCGTAAGGTGAAGATTGTCAATCTCATCTTCGCGCTCAATAAGATGCACAGCATGCGGGGCCACCCCAATTGCGCCTTCAGGCTCTGGATGTCCCTTTTTGCCGATATAAATAACCTCGTAACCCTCAGCAGTCTTCTCTCGGATGAGGTCATGCGTTCTCGTTACGTCAGGACAAGTAGCATCCACACAGGTCAAGCCTTTCTCGCGTGCCTTCTTGCGAACCTCAGGGGATACCCCGTGCGCGGTAAAGATAATCGTTCCTTTATCCACCTGATCTAAGATATCCAAGCGATTTGGGCCATCCAGCGTAATGATTCCCTCCTCCTCGAAGGCTTTCGTAACATGACTATTGTGCACAATCATGCCAATTATATATATCGGTCGAGGCAAATCTAGATTGCGTGCAGTCTGCTGAGCAATAACCATAGCATCGACTACACCATAGCAATAGCCTCTTGGCGTTATCTTTTTCACTTCCATCCGATCCACCTGCTTCCTTGTTGTAATCCCTAGTGCTTATGGCTGCAATGGTTCATTCGCCCATGCGCCTTTCTCTATTATAAGGCAATGACATCCCCTTCGTCGACTGAAGCCGTTGGCAGCCAGACAATAAAGGTTGTACCTTGGCCAGGCTTCGTCAGCACCTCTACTGAACCTCCATGCTCATCAATAATCCATTTGGCGATGGCAAGCCCTAAGCCCGTTCCTGGGGTTACCCCTCTTGATACGTCCGCCCGATAGAAGCGTTCGAAGATGTATGGAACCTCCTCTTGATTCATGCCGATTCCGCTGTCTCTAATTCTGAGGCCGATCTGATCATCTTGTCGAACGGCGCTTAGCGTAACCTCTCCATCTGAGGTGTACTTGAATGCATTCTCAATAAAGATGAACAACATCTGCTGCAAGTAATTGCGGTTGCCATGTACTTTGATTCCATCGAGCGCTTCAATGTCACCTAGATGCCAATCCGCCTTGCGCGGCAGGAATTGTGCTCTTCTTGCCACTTCCTCTACAAGCGGCTTGATCTCGATAACGGTCAGCTCCATCTTCTGGCCCGCATCAGCCCGCGCCAACGACAGCATATCGTTAATCAATTGACTCATGCGCTTCGATTCATCGGAAATATCGTTGAGCGCTTCGTTCATCATTTGGTCTCGTTCTGCTGTTGACAAGGCGAGCGCTTTATCATCATCTGTGTTCATCTTCTGCAGCAAATCAACATTGCCCCGAATGGTCGTAAGCGGCGTTCTCAGCTCATGCGACACGTCCGATACGAATCTTCGCTGATGCCGATAAGCTTCGTCGAGCTCCTTATAGAACGTCTCCATACGGCCAAGCATCCGATTGATCGTCTCGGTCAGCTGTCCAATCTCGTCCTCAGGCGGACCTACTCTTGGAATGCGCACACTAAGATCGTTCCCCGTCTGAATGCGGTTCGTTGCCCGTATAATATTCTCAATTGGCCGAAGCGACTTCTGCGCCAAGAACAAGCCAAGAGAAAAGGCAACTACAATCGTGACCAAGGAAGATACAACCAGAATGCTTCTTAGCTCATGGGTAAACTTAGCTTCACGCCCTGTATAAGAAAATACTTGGATTGCTCCCACCGTCTGGCTGCGAATATCGATACGCTGCTCATAGAGCAAAAACTCCCCGTTCACTGGATCATTTACCTTGCGATAGCCTTCTAGAATATCGTTAGGTTTTTGCGGCATTGGAATATTGAGCTCAAAAAACTCCATATTGTTGGATATGGTTCGCTCTCCATTCGTAAAGTTAATAATCTGGACAAACAATTCCTCTTCACTAACGCTTGCACCGCTTGATGGGGACAAGTCGAGATTTAGCCCTTTTTCAAAATTGATCGTCGGCTGAATCTTCAGCTTGGCCAGACTCTTATTGATATGAGCCTTCACATCATTATAGATATTGTAATCGACAAACGTATATATGGAGATACAGAAGAAGAACAGCGTGAATGCAAGAAGTGTCGAATACCAGACCGTTAGCCTAAGTCTAATCGACATCCCTTACGCGTCTCCTCTCAATACGTAGCCCGTGCCACGAATCGTCATAATAATGCGCTTGCCGCCATGCTCCTCTGTCTTCTGGCGTAGCATCGCAATATATACCTCAAGCACATTTGACTCTCCACTGTAATCGTATCCCCAGATCTTCTCCATAATCACGTCACGCGGAAGCACCCGCTTTGGATTCTGCATAAAGAGATGCAAGAGCTCGAATTCTTTCGCCGTCAGCTCAATTGGCATATTGCTGCGCTTCACTTCGCGCGAATGCAGGTCCATCTCCAGATCCTCGAAGCGAAGGATATGATTGCTGCCTTCATTCTCCGAGCGTCTGCGAAGAAGCGCTCTAACACGAGCAAGCAATTCCTCCAAGGCAAATGGCTTCACCAAGTAATCATCCGCCCCAAGGTCAAGACCCTTCACTCGATCTTGGATGGCGTCTTTTGCAGTCAGCATCAGCACAGGCACACTGCTTCCCGCTTCACGCATTCTGCGAACCACCTCAAGCCCGTCCACTTCCGGCATCATCACATCTAGGACGAGCAGATCAGGCTCTCTAATCATCATTTCTCGGAGTCCATCTGCTCCGTTATTGGCTGTTTGTACTTCAAAGCCTTCGAATACAAGCCCACGCTTTAACATGGACGTAATTTTTTCATCATCATCTACCACAAGAATATAAGAACGCATCGTATCCTTCCCTTCCACGATCTAAGGTATGGCTTGGATTCATCACAATATAAGTCTATTGTACCATGTCTATGAATGAGTTACACCGTACAGCAGGGATTGACACCATTCGCAAATGCGAGCCATGATTTGAAAAAAAGAAGTGGAGAAGGATAGGCTCCCTCTCCACTTCCCGCCAAGATTATAGTTTAGCGCTGAGTTTGCTGTTGATTGATCTGCTCTTCGAATTTGTTGCGGTCTCCAATCTTCACTGACACTTCAGCGGATTTGCCGTTGCGATGAACCGTCAGCTTCACCGAATCGCCAACTTTCTTCTTGCTTACCGCTTCAATCAGTTCTTGATTCGTTTTGACCGACTCGCCATCAATAGCAGTAATGATGTCATAGGCGCGAAGCTCCGCTTCGTATGCAGGCGAACCGAATACGACGTTCGTAACCAAAGCGCCTTCCTTTACATCCGTGCCCAGTTGCGTTGCAATCTGATCTGTCATGGAAGCAAGCGTTGCTCCAATGAATGGCACAGGCTCTTTTGGAATCTCACGGTTAGCTTTGAGGTCCTCTACAACCTTCGTTATCGTATTGGATGGTATTGCAAAGCCAATGCCCTGCGCATCCTTGCTTACAGCTACGTTCATGCCGATAACCTCGCCCTTCATGTTCAACAGCGGGCCGCCAGAGTTACCAGGGTTGATGGAAGCATCCGTTTGCAGCAGATTCGTATATTTTTTAGCGCGGCCATTGTCGCTTGCTTCGATCTCACGGCCTTTCGCACTCAATACGCCTGTCGTTACGGTATGGTCGAAGCCAGACGGGTTACCAATAGCTACCACCTGTTCACCTACCGCAATCTGTTCGGAATCGCCAAGCTGTACAGTCGGAAGATCCGCCTCCCCTTCAATCTTCAGCACCGCAAGGTCAAGCTCATCACTTTTGCCAAGCACCTTGGCGTCAAATGGCTTCTCAAAGCCATCCACGTATACTTGAACTTGATCCGCACCTTCAATCACGTGATTGTTCGTTAGGATGTAGCCATCTTTTTCGAAGATAAAGCCCGTTCCGATGCCGAGCGGCTGCAATTGTCCGCCTTGACTGCTGCTGCCTTCATCGTTGCCGCCAGAGCTGTCTCCGAAGAACTGGCGGAAGTACGGATCGTTGTACCACCAGCTGTTGCTGGAGTTTGCTCCTCCCGACTTTGAGAATGTCTCAATCTTCACTACAGCAGGACCTGCAGTCTTAACGACATCAGCCACAGATGTTGTTCCATTAGGGAAAGGAGCAGGTTGGTTCGTGTTTGCAACCGTCTGTGCTGCTCCGGCATTGCTTGTTGCTGCTGGCATGTTGTTGCTCGTAAACAGGTTGTAGTAATCTGCCGTGAACATCAACGTGGAGACAACGAGAGCACCTGCCAAGAAGGAGACGAACATCGATCGGAATGACGAGCGCTTCTTCTCGGGCTGCTTGTACTGCCAGTTGCTTGACGGCCCAGATTGTCCGCCGCCATTGCCTTGTCCGTCTAGCTGCCCATATGAAGTGCGTGTTGTGCTGGAGAAGGGCAATGGCTTCACTGGCGTCGGCGGAGTCACCTCCACATCCTTGGCATCCATCTTCGTTGCTGATGGCTCTTCGCTCTTAACCGATTGATAAGGACCGTACGCATAATAGTAATGAGAATTGCCGCCTGCTTCCCCATTCTGTCTTGCTGCGGCCTGCTCATGTTGAGTTGAATCGTCGCTGCTTCTTTCATTGCTGTTATTAGAATCGAATTTACGTTGATCTTCCATTGTGTAACCCTCCCAAAGATGAATCTGATGTTTTATGATTGTGGTTCATCGCGATGTTTCGTTATGTTTATATCATGGACCTTGAACCTTAAATCGACATTAAAAACATCATAAAAGCGGATAAAACCTATATGACGCAAGGACTAGATCATTTGGACGATCCCAGAGACTAGTTTAGCATGAGCTTACGCCGATATAAAACCCTTTTAAAATTGAACAAAAGAAAAAGCCGACACCTCACGATGCATCATCGATACATCGTGAGGTGTCGGCCTCTCCTTATTTAACCCAGCCCTTGCGGTGCGCATAGACAGCAAGCTGCGTACGATCTTGCAGCTCACACTTCATCAGCAGATTTGAGACATGCGTTTTGACTGTCTTAATGCTGATGTGAAGCTCATCTGAGATCTCCTTATTGGACTTGCCATCTGCAATCAAGAGCAGGACCTCGCGCTCGCGCTCCGTCAATCCTACATCCTCAGAGCCTGCAGCCTGCTTGCGCATGCCTCTTGTCAGCGCCTGAGACACCTCGCCGCTCATCACCGGCATGCCCTTCATCGCCCCGCGAATCGCATAGATGAGATCCTCTGCCGAGACCGTCTTGAGAACATAGCTTGTCGCTCCAGCTTGAATGGCCGCCACAACCTGATCATCCTCCATGAAGCTCGTCAGCATAACAATGCGAAGCGTCGGATAGGATTCAATAAGCCTACGCGTCGTCTCGACCCCGTCGAGATCAGGCATCTTAAGATCCATCAGTACAAGGTCTGGCAGATTTTCCATATCGTCAATCTGCTTAATCGCATCATGTCCTCCGCTTGCCTCCCCCATCACCGTCATCTCGGGATCAAGCATTAAATATGTCTTCAGTCCTAAACGAACCATCTCATGGTCATCCACGAGAAAGATGCTCATCTTCTTATCCATATGCTCCTCCTTCTCCGTCCTGCTCCTTCGTCTGTGCTTCCCCTAAATCATCCTCAAACAGCGGTATTTGAACGCGAACCGTTGTCCCTGCACCTGGTTGGCTAATAAGTTCCAAATGACCTCCCAGCTTATCCACGCGTTCATTCATCGTGGACAAGCCATAACTTCCTCCATGAGATACCGCATTGCGGTTAAAGCCGACACCGTCATCCGCCAGATGAAGCAGCAGCCTTCGCTCAGATTCCTGCAAGGTGAGCGTCACTTGCTTCGCCTTTGCATGCTTGACTACATTAGCCATCGCTTCTTGGATCAGTAGAAACAATTGATGCTCCTTCACATCAGACAGCGCTTCTTCCACCTGAAGATCAAGCTTTCCCTGCAGTCCATTTTGGTTGCAATAATCCGGAAACCAATATTGAAGGGCTTCTACAAGAGACTTCCCATCGAGCTCAATCGGTCGCAGTTGAGCAATCAACCCTCTCATCTGCCGCTGTGCCGTATGCGAGATCTCGATCAGCTGCGTGATCACCATCTTCCCGCGTTCTTGGTCCATCTCCATAATTTTGGGAAGCGAGGAAGATGCCATATGCATAGCAAACAACTGCTGGCTGACTGTATCATGAAGATCTCGCGCAAGACGCTTGCGCTCCTCCTGCACAATTGTTTCACTAACGCGTTCACGATCGTCTCCCTGCTGCTCGGAGAGCTTCTGCAGCACTTTTAGCTTATGCTCCATTCTTGAGGTCATCGTATTGAAATCATCAAACAAACGAGAGAACGACGCATCCTCGTCGTTCTCTTCTATACGATAAGCGCTATTTCCCTTCGTCACCTGCATCATCGCTTCATGCAGCACATCCAGCCTTCGCTGCAGCCGCAAGCCTGCGATGTATCCAGTAAAGCTAGAAACGATCAGCACCGTAATAATCCCGTACGTCCACCAATTGAGCCCGTTCATCCAATCATCTCCGTACAACAGCCCAATCCACAGCACACTGATGATGATGCAGCCAGAGAGGATGAAGGTAACAAGCAGCTCCCATTTCACACTTCTTGCATTCCGGTACAGCTTCTTGATCATTAGGTCTATCCCACCTTCACGACCTTAATATCCGAGATAAATCCACTCACGACCAAGCGAATCTTTTTGTTGGCCTCGTGATAATTCGGTGTTTGGGTTTGCACATTGCGCATGAAGCCTTCTAGATTCTGGCCAAACACCTTCACATCCCCGATGAAGGAGCTCGACGTTACAGCAACGCCAAGGTCTACATCGTTTGGCACATACACCTTGACATCTCCAATAAATGCGGAAATGTTCAGTTTTGTCTCGCCATAAGGCACCTGCGCCTTTGTCAAATCAATCGAAGTATCGCCGATAAAGTGGGACACATTCATGGGCTTAAGCTCCCAATAATCCTGTCCAATGCTGAAGTCTCCGATAAAGCCTGACTTATTGATGCTCTTTCCATCATAATGCCAAGATGAGCTTCCGTCATCAGCATAATCATCATGATGCTTATGATGATGCTTATGCTTATGCCCTTGGTTCTGGGACGACTTGTTGTGCTGTGCTTGGAACTTGCCGCCCTGCTTCTCCATCTCTTCAAAGCTTGGCCCCTTATCATTGCTGTAATCTACATTTTTGAAAGGGTCCGGGTAGTTCTCATATTTCGCTAATGGATCTTCTTCCAAACCAGAATCAGCATTCATTGTATTGGAGTTGTAGGTTGAAGTACCGTCATCCCCCGACTTCGGCGGATAGGAGGATTGATCGAGATAATCTTCCATATGGCCAGCTTGCTTCCGACGATTACGCTTCGGGCGAAATAACAGCCACAGCCCGGCTACGATCAATACAGCAGGTGCTGCCATTCGAATAAACTCGCCAAAGCCCATTGTAATAACATTAAGATTCGACATCAGGAAGTAAGCCCCTACACCGAGTGGGAAGATACCCCAGAAGCCTCCTTGAAGCAAACCGCTAAGTCCCACATATATTACAATAAGCGGCCAAAACGTACTTATCAGCTCTCCGATGCTGAAGTTAAAATCAATAATCCCCCACTGCTGCAGCAGAAAAATCAATCCGATTCCAATCAGGACTAATCCTCCCAGCCACGAGCTACGTTTATTCATGTTAATCCCTCACTTTGTATGTTCACTTTTCGTCTTCTAATTGAATTATATTGAATCCCCTGCATGACGAACAGCAACGTAAGATTGAACTTGTCTCGGTCTAGAGACCGATATCTAAGCACAATGAGGCTTTGAATTCCATTACGATGTTCAGCATATTTAAAAAAGCGCAGCATGTGTATGTTCAATCCACCAAAACAGAGGAGGTGCTCATTTGCCGGAATATCGCATTATCGTGGATCTGTCCAGTCGTCAGTTGTACCTGCTTGATCATAATATTGTGATTCGAGGCTTTCCTGTTGGTATCGGAACGATGCTGACTCAAACTCCTGTAGGCGAATATGAAATCATTAACAAGGTTCCCAATCCGGGAGGACCGTTCGGCGCCTTCTGGATGGGTCTGTCCCGGCCGCACTATGGCATTCATGGCACAGACAATCCCGCTTCAATTGGGCATATGGTGTCCCGCGGCTGCATTCGTATGTATAACGAAGATGTATTGGAGCTCGCCGCAACAATTCCCCTATATACAAAAGTGACGATAAGGCAATAAGTTCTTCAGAATGAATCGGGTGTGAATCGCTTGCAGGCGCTGCCTCTACCGAGGCCATTCAAAGATGAGAAGAAAAAGCCGCCTCATTGCATTTTCAGCAAATAAGGCGGCTTTTTCGATAGGGTGAGAATGAAATCATACAGAATCCTGCACATCAATCATTCCCATGCGGAGAATCGGTTTAAATGAACCGTATGTTCCTGCTTATTTAGATGTGATTTGCTCATCGAGCAAATTATTGCTGCTTCTGGGAAGCTTTCGCAGCTGCTTTACCAGCTGCTGTGTTTGCTGCATGTTCAGCTGCAAACTCAGCATCAAAGTTCTCGTTAGCACCTGCTTGAGCACCAAATGCGTCAGCAGCGCCGAAACCTGCATTTGCACCTACTCCTGCATCAGCAGCACCTGCTTGAGCACCAAACTTGTTTTTGTTCTTGTTGTTAGCCATCGCGTTTCACCTCCTGAATGGACGCTTATAGACAAGACTTTCATCTCGCCCTAAGCTTCGATCGAGGACCACCTTCGTGAATTCCCCTCAAGTATTATGCGATGGTGAATGGTGCTTTATTCAGCAGAGCCCGCATTAAGGTCAAGCTTATTTTACCAGTTGTTTGGGCCACTAAAGCGAAGTCTTCGGAATCTTGCGATGCTTCATTACCGCTTCATTAAGCTGATCAAGCATATCCTCCGTTACTTTGCCATTGCCTTGTTTGATCAATTGCACATCGACGCTTTTTTTGCCCCATTCTGCATACACCTGTTCTGTCGTATCAAAATAAAGATCCAGGTGCCGGCCTTTAATCTTAGACCCGATATCGGCCACAACGCCATAACCATAGCCAGGTATATAGAGGATGCTTCCTAAAGGAAACACCGCAAGATCAGCCGCTACCGTCGATACATATCCTCGTTTCACCTTAACCCCAGAGTAGGTAATTCCATAGGCAGGGTGGCCTGGGCGCTTGCCGGTTGATTCTTCTCCTGCTGTATAGCCAGTTGCAGTTACATTTACCTGCCTTACAACCTGCTCGCGCTCAGGAGCAAGCAGACCATCGCTAAACAGCATCGCGCGATTCGATACGGCCGAAGCAGAAGCTTCCTCTGCCTGAATCGTCTCTTCCGATTCCTTGCTATCTGCAGCCGCCAACTTTTGGTCCAGTGAGCTTGTAGCAGCAGAAGTGTTACTCAAGGCATCATTTACTGCTTGCACAGCTGTCTCCTTGGATAGATGGGGCTCAACCGCTTCGGTTAATGAGGATACAAGCATTGTTACGATGAGCCCTGTTCCGAGCATAATCAATAGCCACGCACGTAACCTGTAACGTTTCACTTATTGTCACTCCAACTTTCTAGGTAGATTCATCACTTCGGTAGTTTGTCATCACAATTCAACAAACTAATGGATTGACTTGTTGTCAACTTCTGGACAGAAGCTGTCTTATACAGCGAAGGATAACCAAGTGTTCCTGAAGTTATGCATGCCCCGCCCTTGCAATTGGGCTCAGAACTGGCAATCGTACGTCTAAATATTGGATGAATTGCTTAGCTTGCGGCGTGAATATACGAAGCAGAAGCACACCCATTTTAAAAAAAGAAGCAGCCAAAGCAAAAAACACCAACAAAAAAGGCCAGCCAGAATCTTCTGGCTAACCTAATAAAACGAAGAGCACTCCCACATAGGGAATGCTCTTCTTAGCTATTGCTCGAAACCCAATGTCCTGCTTACTCCTGTTCTTTTGCAGGCTGTTCTGGCACTTTGCGAGATGCAATCTCATCGCCAAGAAGCTTCACAGCTTCCTCAATGGACATCATGCCAAGATCGCCTTCTCCGCGCTTGCGTACGGAGACCGCATTGCCATTCTTCTCATTCTCACCCACGACGAGCATGTATGCTGTCTTCTCAAGCTGGGCTTCACGAATCTTATAGCCAAGCTTCTCGTTGCGAAGGTCCGCTTCAACACGGATGCCCGCATTGCGGAACTCTTCCTCGACTTGCTTCGCATACTCTTCATAGTTTGGCGATACAGGCAGAATCTTCGCTTGGACTGGAGCCAGCCACAGTGGAAGCGCACCAGCAAAGTTCTCAAGCAAGAAGGCAGTCATGCGCTCCATCGTACTAATAATTCCACGGTGAATGACGACAGGACGATGCTTCTGGCCATCTTCGCCCACATATTCGAGCTGGAAGCGCTCAGGCAGGAGGAAGTCCAGCTGAACCGTTGACAAGGTTTCTTCCTTGCCTAGTGCTGTCTTGATTTGAACGTCAAGCTTCGGTCCGTAGAATGCAGCCTCACCTTCAGCCTCGTAGAATGGGAGATCCATCTCCTCCGCCACTTCACGCAGCATGCGCTGGGAAGTTTCCCACATCTCATCATCCTGGAAATACTTCTCAGTATCCTGCGGATCACGATAGGACAGGCGGAAGTTCGATTCCTTGATGCCAAAGTCAGCATATACTTGACGGATAAGCTTGATAACGCGTGAGAATTCCTCTTTGATCTGATCTGGACGACAGAAGATATGCGCATCATTCAATGTCATCGAGCGCACACGATGCAGACCTGTCAAGGCGCCAGACATCTCATAGCGGTGCATGTTGCCAAGTTCAGCAATTCGAATAGGCAGCTCGCGGTAGCTGTGCATTTCGCTCTTATAGACCATCATATGGTGCGGGCAGTTCATTGGACGCAAGACAAGCTCTTCATTGTCAAATTGCATGGGCGGGAACATGTCCTCTTGATAGTGCTCCCAGTGACCCGAGATCTTGTACAGCTCAACATTCGCAAGCACAGGCGTATACACATGGTTATAGCCAAGGCGCTCCTCCAGATCGACGATGTAGCGTTCCATCGTACGGCGCAGCGTAGCACCGTTAGGCAGCCATATAGGGAGACCTTGTCCCACTTCACGCGAGAAGGTGAAGATCTTAAGCTCTTTGCCAAGCTTGCGATGATCCCGCTTCTTCGCTTCTTCAAGGAAATGAAGATGCTCATCAAGCTGAGCTTTCTTCGCAAAGGCTGTACCGTATATTCGCTGCAGCATTTTGTTTTTAGCATCTCCGCGCCAGTAGGCACCCGCAAGATTCAGAAGCTTGAATACCTTCAGCTTCGCTGTGCTGGGCACATGCGGGCCGCGGCAAAGATCAAAGAATTCGCCCTGCTCATAAATCGAGATGACAGAATCCTCAGGCAGATCGCGAATCAGCTCAAGCTTCAGCTCATCGCCAATCTCCGTGTAAATGCGAATCGCTTCTTCACGCGGAACCTCTGTACGACGAATCGGCAGATTCTCGTTTACGATGCGTTCCATCTCTTTTTCAATCTTCGGCAAATCCTCAGGCGTCAAGGAGATATTCATGTCGATATCATAATAGAACCCATCCTCTATGACAGGTCCAATGCCAAGCTTCACTTCCGCATCGCTGTAAAGGCGTTTAATCGCCTGTGCCATCAAGTGCGCCGTACTGTGGCGAATGACTTCGAGGCCGTCGGCAGAATCCGGTGCTACGATCTCTACTAGTCCGCCATCTTCAAGCGGTGTGTATAGATCCACTACCTTACCATTTAACTTTCCTGCAATCGCACTCTTCTTCAGCCCACTGCTGATGGAAGCTGCTACATCCTCAATCGTAGCCCCTTGCTCATACTCACGCACTGCGCCATCTGGCAATGAAATTCGTACCATAGACATTTTCTTTCCTCCAGTTCCTGCATTCTTATAAAAAGCAAAAAACACCCGTCCCAGAAAAGGGACGAGTGCTGATAGCTAACTCGTGGTTCCACCCTCATTCAATCCAAGCCTTGCAGCAGCAAATCTGCCTTTAAGTTAGCCTAGGATCCTTTGAGCATTCCGTAACGGGAATGAACCGTTGATTGTTACTGCATTATGCCTTCGGCACTCACCATTGACATAATATTCCCAATCAAAGCTCAGAAGCGGTAATTACAGGTGTGTCCGTAAGGAGATTCCAGCCTTAGTCTCCTCTCTCTGATACGTCACCAGCAAGCAATCATGTCTTCTTCGACGCCATACATGGATAAGGGCAACCATGCCCTTCATTCATAATATGGGATATTATATGCGATATAACCGCATCTGGTCAAGCCCTCACTTAATGCTGCACATCAATCACTTGCTCTTGCGGCTTCCATCCAGGCGATAGATGGGCTTCACAGTCCTTGCAGTAATCGCATACTTGAACTCTCGTGTCAAAGATTTGCTGAATCGTCTTAATCACCTGCGAATCCTTCTCGCGTGTATGAATCACGATATGCCCCGGAGAAACATTGATGAGCGTGCTCACAATCATGTCTTCCATCTCCATATCGCAATCAATCATCTCGACGACCATTCCCTCCACCACATGCGAAGGCTCTAGCGGGTCCCAGCGTTCATTCAGAAGCACAAATTCATGACCGCCTTTATGCACAAGATGTGCAAGCGGTATCTTCGTGTCCTGAATAAATACAAAATATTTGAGCAGTCCGATAAACTCTTGATACTGACGCTCAAGCACATATTCATCTACCGCATAATCCACCACCTCACGAAGCTCGGACAAATAGTTGTCCAGTCGAAAGCGGATAAAGCCTTCTAGGTTCAGCGAGGTGTATTCCTCCAAATACTTGACGAGGATACGGCTTAGCTTCGTCTTGCGGCGCTGCCTGCTATCTGCATGATTCAGTTCCTCATATCCATTCAACAATTGCATGCAGTACGTTTCAATCTTGCCCCTTTCCTCAAGGTCAAGATGCCGCTCCTTATCCAACAAGGAGCGAATGAGTGGTTCTTCTTTTGCAGCCAAGATATACTCCGCCAGAGCGCGGGAGGCTCGGTTCCACACCTCTTGCCCATGAAGCTGAAGCTGAAAGCCGGGTAAATGACCTACACATGTGACACCAGACACGGAAGAAGCTTCAAACGTCTCTAAAGTCACTCCGCACGGATGTTTATGTAAATCGCCCAATTCTTGTTCAAGCAGCGTAATCAGGGAAGTTAAATGTGGGTCGGATGGATTTTGGATCGTGATCGTGAACAGTTCCATGAACTCACTCCTTTCTGTTCCTTATTCAGTATATGGGGCCCTGAAATGAGATATACGAAGTGGGTTATGGTAATCTGTTCAGTCATTGTCAATCATAAAAAAACGTGCTGACTGCTCAAAGGCGCATCAACACGTTTTTATTAGAGGGCTGTTCATACATACATCGCTTGATCAGCATGAGAGCCCTAATCTTCATTTAGTTTTGCATAATAAAGTCGCGCTCAACACCATCGCTCACATCGTCAAACACTTTGAGCAATTCATAGCGGGTATTGCGCTGCGCTGGAATCTTGCCCGCCTCACGAATATGGCGCAGGATGCTCTCGATGTTCACCTTGTGGGTCGTTCCTGCTGCAGATACCACATTCTCCTCAATCATCGTGCTGCCAAAATCATTGCAGCCAAAGCTGAGCGTCTTCTTGCCAATCTCTGGTCCCATCGTTACCCAAGAGGATTGGAAATTCGGAATATTGTCGAGGAAGATTCGGCTGATCGCGAGCGTCTTCAGATACTCTTCTGGCGTCACGCGCTCTGTCTTCTTCATATTGGTATTGTCTGGCTGGAATGTCCAAGGAATGAAGGCCAAGAAGCCCTTCGATGAATACTCGTTCGTGATGCACTCATCCTGTGCGATGCGCACACGCTCAAGGTGAAGCGCTCTTTCATCTGTACCTTCGCCAAAGCCAATAACCATGGTCGCGGTCGTATTCATGCCTACCTTGTGAGCTGTCTGCATCACATCCATCCAGTCGCGCCAAGAGCCCTTCAAGCGGCTGATCTTGCGGCGTGTACGGTCATCAAGAATCTCAGCTCCACCACCTGGAAGCGAATCAAGACCAGCAGCATGAATCTGTGCCACCACTTCTTCAAGGGACAATCCTTCTGATACTTCCTTCATCTTCATGATCTCCGCTGGAGAGAAGGAGTGCATCGTAATGTCAGGGAAGCGCTGCTTGATCTCGCTGAGCAGGTTTGTATAATAGCTGAATGGCAGGTTCGGATTCGTTCCGCCCTGCATCAGGATCTCAGTCCCGCCTACATCGATCGTTTCTTGAATTTTCTGGAAGATGACATCATTTGGAAGCACATAGCCTTCCTTCGATCCAGGAGCACGATAGAATGCGCAGAATCGGCAGTAGACGTCACAAACATTGGTATAGTTGATATTGCGTCCAATCACGAAGGTCGTAATCGGCTCCGGATGCCATTTGAGCATAATTTGATTAGCAGCATGTCCCATTTTTTCAATCTGATCCGATTCAAACAGGGTTACACACTCTTCTGTATTAATGCGCTCGCCGCGAACGGCTTTGTCTAGTATGCGATCTACCGGTGAACTCATCCTCACCGTCACTTCCTCTCATCTTGTATCGTTGGAATCCTATGCAAAAAGGGATAAGGATTATAGCCTGTCATTCTAGGTATGATGTAGCTATATTCCCGTGGTGTTCTTATTATGATTGGAACGAGATTCCGTTCGCATCTATCTTTCATCGTAACATAGATTAAACGGCGTGGGTACCCTCTCTTCAGGGAAATGATTGCCGCCAAATCTATGGATTTTCGAAAAAATACCGCTCCGAAAGCCCGAGCATTCTGATTCTTTCTGCTCGCGACTCCGAAAGCGGTTATATGTAAAAAAATAGTTATAAAACGAACCTTGTCGCTCTACTTTTTATATGTTTTTAGAAAATTTCAAGTCCATACAACCGCCAATCAGCCTTGCAGCGCTTGATCGAGATCGGCAAGCAAATCCTCAATATGCTCAAGCCCTACCGAGAATCGCAGCAGGCCGTCAGTGATGCCGCGCTCCTGGCGTACCGAAGCAGGCATCGCTGCATGCGACATCATCGCAGGATACGAGAGAATGCTCTCCACTGCGCCAAGACTAACGGCAACAAGCGGCAGACGAACGTGATTTAGCACCTGCTTTGCTCGCTCGCCAGAGCCTACATCAAAGGATACAACCGCACCGTACCCTAAGGATTGACTCTCCTGAATGTCTCGGCCAGGATGATCCTCCAATCCCGGATAGTATACCTTCACGATATCCTCTCGTGCCTGAAGCCAATTCGCAAGACGCTTGGCGCTCACTTCGCTATGGCTCATGCGTGCTCCCAATGTCTTCATGCCTCGCATCAGGAGCCAGCAGTCCTGTACGCCAAGCACCGTCCCTAGTCCATTCTGAAGCATTTTGACTTGCGCGCCAAGCTCGTCATCTTTAGTTACCACAAGTCCTGCTAGAACATCGCTATGGCCTCCTAGGAACTTCGTAGCGCTGTGGATGACAATATCCACCCCAAGCTCAAGCGGACGTTGATGGTACGGCGTCATAAAAGTATTGTCCAGCAAGCTGATCAGTCCATTGTCGCGCGCCCATGCTGCCACTGCTCGAATATCCGTGACTTTAAGCGTTGGATTGGACGGGGTTTCAATGTATACCCCTTTCGTATTCGGACGAAGAGCGGCCTTTACCTGCTCAAGATCCGTCATGTCCACAAAGGTTACTTCCAATTGGAATCGGCTGAGGATCGACGTGAGCAGTCGATACGTCCCGCCATAGACATCTTCCGTTACAATGACATGATCACCCGCAGAGAACAGCATAAAGGAAGCCGAGATCGCAGCCATGCCAGAAGAGAAAGCGAAGCCCCGTGTTCCGCCCTCAAGCACAGTAATATATTGCTCAAGCGCCTCTCTCGTTGGGTTGCCAGAACGTGAATAATCATGCTTGGGAGGATGATAAATATCCTCATGATGAAAGGTCGTCGCTTGCATAATCGGAACACTGGATGCCCCCGTATGCTGGCAGATCTCGTTGCCAAAGTGGATCAAACGTGTTGCGAATCGATCCTGCCCTGCATGCTGCTCCTTTGATTGTGAACAATGAGAATCCGCCATCTTCTACACCCCTTTTCCTTCCATCACTTGCAGCGCCTGTATTTCCTGCTTAGCCGCTTCAAGCGCTTGCTTTAAGTCCGCGATCAAATCCTCTACATGCTCAATGCCAACTGAGAATCGCAGCAGCCTGTCATCCACCCCGACTGCTTCTCTGATCTCAAGCGGAATGTCAGCATGCGTTTGCACTGCAGGATAGGTCATAAGAGACTCTACTCCGCCCAAGCTCTCGGCAAAGGCAATCAGTTTAATATGTCTTAGAATAGGCTCCACATACCGAGCATCCTTCAGGCGAAACGAGAATATGCCTGTATTGCCTGAGGACTGCTTGCATTGAATATCGTAATGAGGATGATCTGGAAGAGCGGGGTAGTATACGGCTTCAATCGCCTCGTGCTCCTTCAGCCAACAAGCAATATGCGTTGCGTTGTGCTCATGGCGCTCCATACGAAGCGCAAGTGTCTTCATCCCTCTCATGAGCTGATAGGAATCCGTTGGCCCAAGCACCGCTCCAATGGAGTTGTGAAGGAAGAACATTTGCTCCGAGAGCTCCTTGCCTTTCGTGACAATAAGGCCTGCCAGCACATCATTGTGTCCGCCAAGATACTTCGTGGCACTGTGCACCACAACATCTGCCCCCAGCTCAATTGGACGCTGGAAGAAGGGCGTTAACAGCGTATTATCCACGATTGTGAGCAGTTGATGTGACTTTGCCCACGTCGCAGCCCGTTCAATATCGGTTATCATCATCAGTGGGTTTGTTGGCGTTTCGATAAATATGGCTTTGGTAGCAGGCGTTCTTGCCGCCTCCACCGCTTCCATATCATTTGTATCCACATAGGAAGCAGAGATGCCAAAGCGGGATAGCAGCTGCTCCAGCATACGGTACGTTCCACCGTACAGATCAAGGGATACAATGAGATGATCCCCTTGGCTGAACAAGGCGAACACGGTTTGCAGCGCCGCCATGCCTGAACTGCATGCGAAGCCAGCATCACCACATTCTAACCGAGCTGAAGCTTCCTCAAGCACCGCTCGGGTTGGATTCTTCGTGCGTGTATAATCAAAGCCCGTACTCGCTCCGAGCTTAGGGTGTCGATATGCCGTGGCTTGATAGATGGGAAAATTAACGGCCCCCGTATTAGGATCATGAATTGATCCGATCTGGGCTAATTGACTTTCGATACGGTAAGACAGCTCGTCGCGTTCAATCATGATTAGACACCTGCACTTTCTTTATTCGATGTTGCAGAACCAAGCTCATAAGGCGTTTCTTGGTATACATAATAGTTCAGCCAGTTCGAGAACAACAGATTCGCATGGGCTCTCCAAGTGGAACGCGGCGTTTTGGTTGGATCATCATTCGGGTAATAGTTGTATGGGATCTCCATATCCATTCCCTTCGCAATATCGCGGTCATATTCCCACTTCAGCGTGCAAGCGTCATATTCCGAATGCCCTGTAACGAAGATGTGCTTGCCATCTTGGCTGGCCACTAGGTATACTCCGGCCTCCTCAGATTCCGAAAGAATCTCAAGATCGGGAATTTTCTCGATATCTTCTCTGCGCACTTCGGTGTGTCTTGACTGCGGAACCAAGAAGGCTTCATCAAACCCTCGTGTCAGCTTCACATTCTCCTTCGTCAAGGCGTGATAGAAGACCCCGAACACTTTCTTCTCCAACGGATGCTTTTGAACACCATGATGATAGTACAAGCCAGCCTGTGAGGCCCAACAGATGTATAGGGTTGAAGTAACATGGCGGTCTGCCCACTTCATAATGCTGCACAGCTCGTTCCAATACGTGACCTCTTCGAATTCCATCTGTTCGACTGGGGCACCCGTAATAATCATTCCATCAAACTGCTCATGCTCAATATCACCGAATGTCTTGTAGAAGCTTGAGAGGTGCTCTACAGACGTATTCTTGGATTGATGCGTAACGGGATGGAGCAGCGTCACTTCCACTTGAAGTGGTGTATTGCCGAGTAGGCGGAGCAACTGAGTCTCCGTCGTCTCTTTGGTCGGCATCAAGTTCAGCACAACAATGCGCAGTGGACGAATATCCTGCGTGTAAGCACGCGAATCATCCATGACGAAAATATTCTCCTGAGTCAAAATTTCTTTTGCCGGCAGATGATCTGGAATTTTAATCGGCATGACGAACTCCTCCTTGTTCAATATATAAGTAACACCAATCTGCGTATATGCATGTATCAGCAGTGAGTACAACGTTGTGAAGGCTAGCAAGATGCTATTATGCGAAGTCTGCGTGTACCAAAAAGACCCTTTCCCAGCAGTACGAGAAAGGGTCACATTCATATGTGCAAGGTCCCTCTCATCTATCAGCATCAGGTATTGCTACCTCATGGCTGCAAGAATTAGCACCGCTGCGTTCGCGTTACGCTCACGCCGGTTGCCGGGCTTCATCGGGCTTGTCCCTCCACCTGCTCTTGATAAGAATGCCGTATACGTATTCGATTGGATGTTTTTCACTTGGTAATAATTTAATGCATTGTCAACCGTTCGTCAAGTGTGAAATCACCATATCTTCTCATTCGCCATATGATAGGATAGGAGTGAGCTTCTTTTTTCCTTGAAAGACATTTGGACAGCCCGTATACTAGACAAGGTGCTTATAAGCACAATATTGATTTTATGAGGTGATTTCGGATGGATGGCGACCCGAGGCAGTGCCGAGGCGAGAACACACAACCGAATATGGCGATTCGGCAGGACAATGATTCAAGAAGCCATGAGAACGTCGTCTATCGTTTGCAAGCCCCATCGTTGCATTCCAGTCAAAGTTACCTGAATGCGATGCTGCGGCCTTCTTAAGCGATCCCTCACTCCCACGGTGATTCTCCTTCTAATCATCCTCTTGCATGAATCGTCATGTACAAGACGACGCAAGCTACCATGCAAGGTGGCATGAAGGAGTGATTGTGATGAAAATACGGCTCGTCAACAACGGAGTCTTTACGCCGATCGATGATATCGATGTCACGCTGACTCCGCCAGAGCAAGGCTTTTATTGGATCGATGCAGATGCAGAGGATCTCATCGTTCTCCAGCCGTTATTTAAAATGCATGATCTTGCTGTAGAGGACTGCTTGAGCGATGAAGAGCAGCGCCCTAAGCTGGAGATCTATGAAGGCCATTATTTTATTGTGATTAACAGCATTCGATTTGATGATGAGGAAATCTTTTTGCGAGCGCTGAACATCTTCTTGGGCAAGCATTATATTATTACTGTAACCAAGCAAAAAATCAGCGAGCTTCGCACCGTTAAGCCTATTTTGTGGGAACAGGAAGTCAATGAAGCTGACCGCATGCTTTATCTCCTGACGGACCTTGTGGTGGACAATTACTTCAATGTATCAGACCGAATTGAAGCGAAGATCGAAAGTCTCGAAGAAGAAGTGCTGATGAATGCCAAGAAGACGCATTTGAATGAGATCATTAGTCTTCGAAGCGAGATTCTATGGCTGAAAAAAGCACTGGGGCCGCAGAAGGAAGTTCTCCTTCTCTTATACCGCAAAGATTTGCGTCTCATTGATGAGAACCTGCAAAAGTATTTCCAAGATATATACGAAAATGCAGTCAAGGTGTCCGAAACCTTTGAAACGTTCCGTGACCTCATGAGCAACTTGCGAGAATCATACCAATCAAGCATTGCCAACCGCGCCAACGAGATTATGAGAATCTTTACGGCGGTTACGACCATTTTCATGCCGCTAACCTTTATTACAGGCTTCTATGGCATGAACTTTGACAGCATTCCTTTTCTCCACGACAAGCACGGATCGCTGTATGCCAGTGGATTTATGATTGTGCTTGGCTTGTTCATGCTGTATTGGTTCCGCAAGAAGGATTGGCTCTAATACCTGCACGGGGCAAGAACTGGCGACCTTATTAATAATACAAATCCCCTGCTGTCTATCTCTAGTACAGCGGGGGATTTCTTATTCTATGGCTTAACGCTCACAAAGCTTGATCTCAACCCCCAGCTTATGAACATGAACACTTCGCCTAATACCCTTACCCTAGCCTCTAAATCTTGCTGTGATTGTGAATCAAGGCCTTAAGCCGTTGCTTTATTTGCCTTTATTCTAGGCTCAACTGCAAGAGCTTCCTCTTGTGCATCTTCTTGCTTCATGCGCAGGAGACGAATGCGCTCGTATCTCCGCTGCAATTCTCCCCCTGAAGACTCCAATGCTTCTTCGCCATATACTTGGATGAAGATAGGCTTCAAGTATTCTCCGCCAAGCTCCTGCAGCGCTTCTTCAATCGCCTGCTGCTCTTCATCAGGCACCTCCTGCAGCTCCATCTCAATAAACGGCAGCACATCGTATCCATCGCCTGCAAGTGCTTCAATTCTCACCATCAGCTCTCTGCGATCGATGTTCAAGAGCGCCTTAAGATCTTTGACCGCCATCTCCGACTGGATGCCTTCAAGCAGCAGTCTCCGCTCGATCAAGCGCTTTAACTCGAGACTCATCTTCATCTCCTCTTGTTCATAGATCCACTTGAGGAACTGTTCTTCGCTCAACGCATCCTGCACCCACTCCAATGGAAAGTCCATCTTGCGGTCAAGCGGCTTCGTAATGCGAAGAATGGAGTCCTTATAAGCCTTTACCTTCGATTCGCCGAAGCCCGGCAACTGCCGCAGCTCTTCTTCTGTATGCGGTACGTAGGTGCTCACCAAACGAAGCATGCGATTGGTGGCAATCCAGTATGGCGCGCGCCGGCTCGCCACTGCCTGATCTCTCCTCCAGGCCGCAAGCTGTTCATACAGAGCATCATCTCGATTCAAGTCAGCATAGCAGTGTATCCATTCATTGCGTTCCTTCATCCTGCGCTCATGCAGGTTCATATCTGGAATAAAGCCAAGGGCAGGCTGGTAGCCGGCTCCAAGCAGCTTCGCTACTCCTGCACGAAGCGCTGCACGCATCTCAGACCATACGGCGCCTTCGTAAAGCACATCTGATGCATTCTCTTCCTTCGGACTGCCTGATGCATCCTCCCAGAGCACGAGCCACTTTCCTTCCAGCTCTCCAGCGCTTAACAACCCACCTTCCATTCGCTCATCGTCCACCCGTTTCTCCAGCCTTGTCATCCATATGACATTCATCTACTGATCCCTCCAATGGATAAATGTTCATAACCAGACGGCCACTCCTACACAAAAAAAGGAAGCACCTCTTTGTGTCGCCATGACCACTTGAGAGGTGCTTCCTCATCCTAGTTATGTATTACGGCTATCATAGCTCACACTTCAACGCCTGTCAATATTTAGGACAGCATTCAATCTGGCATTATGAATCTGTACAGGTTAGGCAAATGCTTGTTTGCAGAAAAGCAGCAGGTTGTATGGTTCAGTTGACTCACGGTCCTAGAATCAACTCCTAAATAAACAAAGTCTTCCAACTCATGGAGCTATCCTTTATAATGGACTCGTTATTCTGAAGGAGGACTCGCATATGGCTAATGAATTTGATTTTTTATCTGATCATACAGAAGACACATCTACACGCTTCGTCACCTTTATCGGAGAAAGCCTTCATCGCTTCGATCTCGCTATCACAACTACGAGCAGATTCTACGGCAAGAAGCTCGTTACCGATCTCCAATCCGGCATCACAGCCATCCTGGGCCAAGATGACCTTAATGAGGAAGGGTATTTAGAGGATCGCTATCGCTTAAACGAGGAAGAGGGAGAAGAGCTGCGCTCCTTCCTGCGGCACGTCGTAGGAGATGCTCACTTTACCGATTAAAAACGATGCTGTGATTGGAAGAACATGAAAAAGAGCCGAGTCCCATCAGGTTCATCCCTGATAACGGTACTCGGCTGCTGTCATGTCATTATTATTAGCAGTTTCAGTTGATTAGAGCGTCCACACGGTTCACTCTCTCACATGCCAACGAGGCGTACAACGCTCGTCATCTCAAGCTTCTCCATCAGCGTGGATACCTGATTGCGATCAGGGTCAAAGAAGCATGATTCTATATCACAAGCAAGCGGCGCATCGCAATCAATCGTCGCAAGCTTGCGTGATAGATGAAGCATATCGAGATCTGCTTCAATCTTCGTGCGCACTCCTTTAGCCAACTCTTCCATGTTGCCTAGAATGCCCTCAATAGAGCCATATTGCTGAACCAGTTTGTAGGCTGTCTTCTCTCCGATGCCGCGCACTCCAGGATAATTGTCTGAAGTGTCGCCCATCAGCCCTTTAATATCAATAACCTGATCTGGAAGGATCTGGCGTTCTTCCTGCAAGTATTCCGGTGTGTACACAGCGTAATTGCCATGCCCCTTCTTCATAATAATAACCTTCGTATGATCATGGACAAGCTGAAGCATATCATGGTCTCCCGTCAGCACCATCACATCATATTCCTCACGATACAAGCGTGAAAGGGTGCCAATGCAATCATCCGCTTCATAGCCCTCAACGGAAATATTCGGAATGCCGAAAGCGTCCATAACATCCTTCATCATCTGAAACTGTGGCACAAGATCCTCCGGGCATTCAGCACGGTTTGCTTTGTAGTCGGTAAACTGCTCTGAGCGAAACGTCTTGCTCCCAAGATCCCAGCAGCAAGCAATATGTGTAGGCTTGAACGTCTCCACCGCGTCCCAGAAGTATCGCATATAACCATACACTGCATTCGTCGGAGTCCCGTCCTTCATGCGCCGAATAGAACCGCCATACGCGGTTGCATAATATGCCCGGAATAATACCGCCATGCCATCTACAAGCATTAAGCTAGGTCTAGAAATATCAACAGGCTCTATCATTTCCACGATATCTATTGCACTCCTTTTATTTCATAAACTAGGGTCTATCCTTATCCAAACTCTTATCAGTATAGCATGAGTCCTCGATGCGTTCGATGTCGGTTTATGGCAGCAAGTCCAGCCTAGGCAGCTGGATCAACAAAAGATTCTTCTCTCCTATTTTGCTCACCAATCGCTTAGGAGGACTTTTAACATGCCCGCTGCACCGACTTTTTAAGCCCAGATCATTTCGTACTCATGTTCACGGAAGCCAACGGTAACCTTTTGACCATCCGTAACCACAGGCCGCTTGATCAGCTTGCCATTCGATGCCAGAAGCTTAATCTGCTCCTCGCGGCTCATTGCAGGAAGCTTGTCCTTCAGCGCCATGGATTTGTATACTTCTCCTGAAGTGTTGAACCATTTCTTCAACTCAAGGCCGCTAAGTTCAATCCATTTGGTCAGTTCCTCTGCAGTTGGCGGCTCCTCCACAATTGGAATTAGCTTGAGCTCATGATGATGCTCCTCAAGCCATTTTATCGCTTTGCGGCATGTTCCGCATTTCGCATAATGATATACGATTAATTGACTCATTATCTTCTAATCTCCCTTCCGTGCTCTTTGCTGCAAATCATGTTCAAGATGAACAAGATCCTCGGGTAACGGAGCTTCAAACACTACTTTCTCCCGAGTCATAGGATGGATGAAGGACAGCTCGACGGCATGGAGAGCATGCCGCTTCAGTTCATGATGCAAGACCCCGTTCGGATTATAGAACTTGTCACCTATCAAAGGGCAGCCAATATGCTGCATATGCACCCGGATCTGATGGGTCCTTCCCGTCTCCAGCCTGCAGCTAACCTTCGCTGCTTGCGTGCCCAAAGCAGGATAAACAGCCAACGTTCGATAATGCGTAATGGAGTCGTAGCCTGCTGGCGTGACAATCCGAAGATGACGATCAACAGGGTCACGATCAATCGGCGCATGAACAGTACCCTCTACAGGATGAGGAGCGCCTTCAACAAAGGCAATATAACGCTTGCCCATCTCGCCGCGCTGCATCTGCTCGGAGAGCTGCTGGTGGGCATAAGCGTGCTTGGCTACGACGAGCACGCCTGAGGTCTCCTGATCCAAGCGATGAACTGGTCGAAATCTCGTTTGTTCGCCTCGGCTTCTCCAATAATGAACCACACCATTGGCCAATGTCCCATTCGGGAATCCATATGTCGGGTGAACGACGATGTCAGGAGGTTTGTTCAGCACCAGAATATCGTCATCTTCATGAATGATCTCAATTGGAATCGGTTCAGGAACAATGGTCTCCTTTTGCGGTTCTGCCACACGAATGACAACCTCGTCTCCCGCCGATAAGGCCTTGTGATTGTAGGAACGCCCGCCATTGACGGTTATTGCATTCTCCAGCTTTTTCAATCGTGTAATTAATCGTCTGGATAGATGGAGACGCGATAAGAGCACCGTCCTCAATTGAATGCCGTCCTCATGTTCTTGAACCTGATAGGTTAAGTGAGCCGATTCCCAGATCGGCTGATCGCTGTCCTCTTTGCTTGTAATGGTGTGCAAAAGAGCATCTGAGCCTTGAAGAGGACGCTCCTTGTCATCTTTCATGCTACTCCTTCTTCTCCTTGCGGCTGAATACAACAGCGCTTCGTGCATATTCGACGTCTTGAACCTGCAGAAGTCCGTTCGCTCTTCTCGCTGCCACGAAGAAATAATCGGATAAGCGGTTCACATACTGTTGGGCGTATGGATTAATCTCTTCTGAGCGAGCCAAGCTTACTACATGTCTTTCCGCACGGCGGCATACGGTTCTGCACACATGCAGCGCGCTCGCTAACGCACTGCCTCCAGGCAAAATAAATCGTCTCAATTCCACATTTGCTGCGTTATGCTCATCAATCCAACGCTCCAAACGAAGAACGAGATCCTCCGTCACTTTATATGTAACCTTCCCAAGCTTGTCTTCAGCAAAAGCGAGATCTGAACCACAGTCAAACAGCTCATGCTGGATGTTCTGCAATTGCTCTCTCAGCTCAGCGTATGAATCTTCTGCTGCATGGGTTAACGCCACACCTACAAACGCATTCAATTCATCTAGCTGACCGTATGCCTCTACTCGAAGATGGTCCTTCGGAACACGTCCCCCTTTAAGGGAAGTCATGCCTTCATCACCCGTACGTGTATAGATATTCATGTCTGTTCTCCTCCTGTGCCATATTGAAATGAACGATGTGGATTATTGCTTGTCTGTCATCATTTTGAGCACTTCAACCGAACGTTCCACATTTGGTGCATTGGCTGGAATCGCAATGAGAAATTCAGGGTTCGTCACTCCATGCTTCTCCATAAATGGCAGCTTGCTAACTGGCAATGCATACAGATGCTCCTCTAGCACGTCTTTTTTCTCTTTTCCATCGCCTGGCTCTACAAGCCCTTCCATTACACCCTCTGCATATTGCTCTTGATCAAAATAGGAATCGAGTACAATATGCCCGCCATTGCGAGAATATGCTTTGATATCATCCTTAGGCAGAATGATCAGACTGTTCTTATTCGCTGCATATTCAATAAGCAGACGCTGAATATTGTACATCGGCGGTGATACCACTTGAATCGTGAACTGATCCTTGTATTGTTCAGTCAAATCATCCTGAATCGCTGTCGTGATCTCGCTTGGCACGGCTCCCTGCGCCATCATAAACATCGTAAAATCAGCAGGCTCTTCACCACATGCATTTAATACAAGCATACTCATGAACAAGCTGAGGACGACCAGCCCACGTCTAATTCCTCTCATCACTATTCCCCTCTCATTGGCGAACCATATCTTTATCTATTCCTTTTCATCTTATCATAAAGGCAATATACAACAAAAGCAGACCCTATTAGGGCCTGCTCCTCAATATTCACCAATTCATATGAGTACAACCATTACTTGTTCGTGTTAGCAGACTTCATATATTCATTGATCTTCAGGTCCAACAAGCTGCTGATCTCGATGACATTGTCAGCAGTGAAGGACTGCTCTTGTTGAAACATTTGCTCCATTTGCTTGCGGAGAACACGGATTTCTTGCTCAAGTTCAAGCAGGCTGGATGAAACGTTTCTTGCTTTGTCCGACCATGTAACAGAATGGCGTTCTTCACGAATCACTTGACGGGATAAGTTGGTAAATGCCAAGTCTGAACAAAACAAGTTCTATTCCTCCTTCCGCTGCTTGATTAGTATAGGGTATTCTTCCAAATGATGGAACAAACCTATTTGACACATTTCACATTGTATCAAACGTTTTTATGAAAAACTAGCATTTTTTATCTGATTATGCATGTTTTTAACGTTCTTGTCTGATTTTTGTCACAAGCTCTCCCATACGCTCGATTGCTTCCGTTAATTGTTGTACGGATGTTGCATAAGAACAGCGGAGGAAGCCTTCGCCTCCCTGGCCGAATACATTGCCTGGAACAGCTGCGACCTTCGCTTCGTACAGAAGCCTTGTTGCAAACTCTTCAGAAGTTAAACCCGTCGATTGGATCGATGGGAATGCGTAGAACGCACCTTGTGGTTCATGGCAATCCAGGCCGATATCTCGGAACCCTTTGACAACTAAGCGTCGACGCATATTATAGGACTCTACCATGCGGTCCTTCTCATCCAAGCCGTGCTTCAGCGCTTCAAGTGCTGCAACTTGTCCCATTACAGGCGCACACATGACGGTATATTGATGAATCTTAAGCATCGCTTGGGTCAATTCCTCATGAGCGCACACATAGCCCATCCGCCAGCCTGTCATGGCGAATGCCTTGGAGAAGCCGCTGACGAGAATCGTACGATCTTTCATGCCAGGCAAAGAAGCAAAGCTTACATGCTTCTGATCATAGGTAAGCTCTGCGTAGATCTCATCAGAGATTACAATAAGATCATTCTCCTCAATAATCTTCGCGATCGGCAGCCAATCTTCTCTTGTCATAATGCCGCCAGTCGGATTGCTTGGATAGCAAAGGATGAGCACCTTCGAGTTAGGCGTGATCGCCTTCTGGAGAGATTCGGCTGTCAGCTTGAAGCCGTCCTTCGCGAAGGTTTCAATGCCGACCGGAACACCGCCGCCGATCGATACAATCGGAGAGTACGATATATAGCACGGTTCTGGTATCAAGATCTCGTCGCCTGGCTCCACAAGAGCACGAAGCGCAAGGTCGATTGCTTCCGAGCCGCCAACAGTTACGATCATTTCCTTACCCGGATCATACTGAATCTGGAATGAGCGATCAAGATACTCTGCAATTGCTTCACGAAGTTCTGGCATTCCCGCATTCGAGGTATATCGAGTCTGTCCACGCTCTAGTGAATAGACGCATGCCTCGCGCACATGCCATGGAGTACTGAAGTCCGGTTCCCCCACGCCAAGCGTGATAATATCCTTATTGCCGCTAACCAGATCAAAAAACTTGCGAATGCCGGATGGAGCAATATCTCTTACTCGTGCATTCAAGTATCTTCCCATATCTCGTGAGCCTATCGTTTCATTGTTCACGTTCCATCACCTCACGGAGAGATCACAAGACGATGATCATCTTCATGATCTTCATAAATAATGCCGTCCTGCTTGTATTTCTTTAAAATAAAGTGAGTTTTCGTAGATAGCACGGATTCGATAGGGGAAAGCTTGTCAGAGACAAAGTTTGCCACTTCACGGAGGTTCTTGCCTTCCACTTCAACGAGAAGATCATACGCGCCAGACATTAAGTAGACGGATTTAACTTGTGGGAACAAATAGATCCGCTCTGCAATTCCTTCAAACCCGCGCTCGCGCTCAGGTGTAATCTGAACTTCGATAAGTGCTGTAACCTTGTCCTCATCCACCTTGCTCCAGTTGACCACTGTAGCATATTTCACAATGACATTATCTTCTTCCATCTGAGCGATTGCGTCACGTATCTCTTTTTCTTTTACGCCTAGAAGTGTTGCAAGAAGCTCTGGAGATCGGCGCGCATCTTCTTTTAGCAGGGTCAAAATATTAAGGCTTAATTCACTAAGTTCCTTCATTCAAGACGGTCCTCCCACGATTGTTTATGCAACATAAATTGTATCGCTCTATCATTTAGCATGCAATGTTAAGAATGTGTGTTCATAATAGATATGACCATATGATACACCTATTGCAACTTTCTGCCAAGGACTTAAGGTAACAATCCCTGACAGAACACGGCAAATAAAAATGACCTATGACAGGGAGCAAAGCCCTTCCATAGGTCATTAGACGGATCATGCATAGGTTCAATAAGAAGCTTGATGCATGCCCTGAACGCTCACTTACATGTATGAGTGACCGTGATGGTCTTGCTGATTATGCTGCGCTTGAAAGCTAGCGTAAGTATTGCTATGATTGTCCATCCCGTGCTGCTGGCCTTGCTTCTGCTGCAAAAATTGCTGTGTTTTCTGCATATTTTGCTGGTTTTGTTGAAGCTGCTTATTGATCTCTTGCTTCAGCACAGGTGAGGAAGCACTGTACATATTTAGCTGGTCCATTAAATAGTACAAATCACCCTGTAGCTTTAAGGTGCTGTTGGTTAGGTCTGTAAACATTTGCCGAACGACAGGACAGCTCGCCTCTGTTACTGCTGTCGTATATTCACGAGACGTGCGCTTCAAATCAGCAAGAATCGTATACAGCATATCTTCTTCTGGCATGAACGATGATTGATGCATGGGAATATCCCTCCTTTTCTAGGATGAAGAGCTTAGCCTTGTTGTGGCTGAGTTGGTGCCATATTCGCGTGCTGAGAGATTGCGTTTGTCAGCGTATGAATATGCTGCTGATGCGTTTGGATAAAGCTGTTAAGCAAATGATTAACCTCTTGGTGAACTTGGCTTGCAGCTGTTGCTGCTGCCTGCTTCAACAACAGATCCTCATTGGAAATGCAATCCACAATATACTCCAATTCCTTGCCTGACAAAGGCTTCATACTCATTCCTGAAGCTTGCATGCTGTCATCTCCTTTCAAGTCTTTCTTCCACGTATTATGGGCCAGTCATTAGGGAATTATGTAACTGGAAAAGGAGAGATATACGCATGAAGCTAAAAAGCGGCACACCTGGCTGGCCTGAGCTCACAGCAGCGACTTGGAGCTACTCAACCCTTGAGCAAGATCTAGAATGTGAGGTGCTTGTTGTGGGAGCCGGCATGAGCGGCGCGCTCATCTCTCATGAACTTGTAAGCAAAGGAATCCATACTGTCACCGTGGACAAGCGTCAAGTTGGAGCTGGAAGCACCTGTGCGAACACAGGCCTGCTTCAGTTCTGTAATGACAAGCCGTTAAGAGCTTGCATGCATACGTTCGGAAGAGACAATGCGGTACGCTTCTACACGCTTTGCAAGCAAGCAGTCGAGAAGCTAAGCGCCATTCATGATTCTCTCATGACAAAGGTAGATTTTGTCCCTAGAAGCAGCTTGTATTTAGCCAGCACTTCAGAAGATGTCAAGGAACATCGTGAAGAATACAAACTTTTGCAGCAGCATGGCTTCGATGTGGAATGGTGGGATCAGGCCCAGATTGAGACGGCCTTTGGGTTCGTGAAGCCTGCTGCGATCGTCACCCATGGCGATGCAGAGGTGAATCCATATGCCTTTGTGCATGCGCTGTTTGAGACTTCGACCAAGCGCTATGGCCTCCAACTGTATGAGCATACACGAATTGAGCGGCGCGAAGAACACGATCAACACATTGTATTGATTACAGACAAAGGCTTCAGGATTAAGGCATCGCATGTCGTCTATGCAATGGGCTATGAGACGCAAGAAATGAAACGAGATCAAAATGCCGTTCTAGAAAGCAGCTTTGCGCTTGTCACCAAGCCAGTGGAGGGGCTCGAAGAGGCTTGGCCGCAGCGTATGCTCATATGGGAGACCGCTAGACCCTATAAGTATTTTCGAACGACACCAGATCAAAGAATTGTAGCGGGCGGGTTTGACTTTGGCTCCATCATACCAGAGGAGCGTGAGCGAATGCTTCATCATACAACGAAGCGGCTCGAAAGCGAGATTGCGGCTCTATTTCCAAAGCTTCATCCTATCGAAGCAGAATATAGCTGGTCGGCTGTCTTTGGCAGTACGCATGACGGCTATCCAATGATCGGCATGCATCCAAAGTACCCCCGCTCCACCTTTATTGAAGGATATGGAGGCAACGGAACCGTATACTGTGCGATTGCTACTGATATTATTCCAGCCTTGATTAAGACGGGCTTCCATCCCGATGCCCATTTGTTTCAATTCGAGCGTCCCCATTATCCTTCCTCCCCTTAGGCAAAGGAACTCCATGAAAAAGGCAGATTCAGACCAAAACGTCTAAATCTGCCTTTATAATCTGCAATAACATCTGCAGCTCGCCAAAAGCCTTTGAAAGCAGCTCTTCGAAATGTTTAACTTGTCGTTGGCGTCGGGGCTTTGCGCTGCACGAGCTTGCGCATCAGCCATGCACTAATAATGGGCATGCAGCCTATAATGGCTAGAAAGATCACGATGACCTCTGCTTTCGTCGAAATGGAGACAAGCCCGATAAAGGCTAAGATCGACAAGGATCTTCCAACGAATAACCCTAACTCCCTTAGTACCGTCAGTTCCACTCGCTGATTCACCGCTTCATCGTTTTCCGCCATAAGATCGAAGGTTGTTGAAGTCATCGGAATAACAAACAAAGGCGAGGTCAAGGCCATACCGATGCCAAACAGCAAGAAGGTGACATAGTGAACCTTTACGAAAAGAGGGATAACGGATAGCGCCATCGCGATAGTTCCTGCCAGCATGCCTACAGATCGATACCTCCATGTCATAAATCGTCCAACGATATAAAAGGAGATTAATCCAACAATGGATGTCCAAAGTGTATAATTGCCTAGCTTCACTTCGTTTGATGTTGCCACGAACACCAGCAAGCCGATTAAAAATCCAAAAGCACCATCTCTGAGCCCTTGCGCTGCTAATGCAAAAAAGGTAGGATGCCACAAGCTGGCCTTTCGCAACCACAGCTTTAAAGGTATGTTCCATTGATATGCTCTTCCGGGTGGACGCTTTTTAAGCCAGAAGCTTAGAACGACGCCTATGGAGAAGATCACGATTGAGGCCATAAACATGTAGTTGTAGCCTTGATCCGCGAATCGCCCGATAAGAAGTCCTGACAGCCATGGCGCAATCATCGTGGAACCTGAGCCAATAAGGCCTACCCAGCCATTGAAGATATCCCGATTATTAGCTTCTGTGACCTCAAAATAGACAACATTAAAGGAAAGCCAAAAAGCGCCCATCGCGAGCCCTAGTATAATGCCTAATAGCCAAATCCAATCAATCGCCCCTTTGCCAAGGATAAGGACAAGCGTGTAGAAGGCAACTGCAAGAATGATTCCTAGACGGAGGTAGTTCATTTTGTTATGCTCCTTCACCCACTTGCCGCCTAAGACAAAAGCAGCGCCCAAGGACAGCTGCTGCAACAAAGCAAACCATCCTATGAGCGCATAATCGGGACGAACCTTCCATAAAAACACGTTTACAAATGTGCCTGAGAACGCATTAGCACATGCAAACAATCCATACACAAGCAAGAGGAGTTTGGTCTGTCCATCCAAGCGTGCTTGCACTAGAGAGACCCCCTTCGCGCATTAAGTCTCGTTAAGCTCTGTTGCTTAACATACCCTAAAGCGAGCGGGTTCATCAGGACTTCAACCATTTTCCAAATGCTTATTCAGACTTGCTTAAGCGCTGAATGGAATCATTCAACTGCTTTCTTCCTTGCACATCCAAGAACTTGGATACTTGGTAGCAAGACATGCAGGTATACACATTCAATTGAACTGGAGCATGAAGCAGCGCCTCTCCCCCAATCAAATGAGGGGTAAAGCGTTCCTTCAACTGCTCTTTGCCTACAAACACCATATATTCTCTGCACTGCGGGCATTCTGGAACTTCCTCTTGCTCATGCAAGAGCTTGTCCAAGCCTTCTTGAACCTTTATAGCTTCAGGACTGTCATACAGGATTCCGTCATCCTCCCACTGGAAGTTGGACCATCCGCGTTCCTCATCCTCATGGCTGTGTTCATCATGCTTGTCCTCAGCCGTATGGGCTTTGTGAGGCTTTTCAGCTGGATCCAGATCAATTTGAAGTGTGCCGTAATCTCTTAAGCTGTTATTGCAGTATGGACATTCATCCTCCGGTCCAAGCTCTTCATCCCATATAATTTCAGTATCGCACCAAGGACATACGGTATTTGTTGTCAATTTGAATCGACCTGCCTTTCCTTTTGTTTCGATTTTCATGTATGCTGCATTCTAAGGTGTACAAGGTCAACCCATATTCATCCAGTAGATGATGCCAACAACCAAAAAGATCATGGCCAGCGCGAGCAATGTTCCCCATAAATATTTCATTGCAGCACAACTCCTTATTCGTCATCGCTCTAACCACTGCCTGCATGCAATGATGCAGCTTATTGGATCTATGATCTATGAGCGGTTACTTTAGTTCTGCTACCGTCACGCCCATGCCGCCCTCATTAAAGGCTCCGTTACGATAGGACTTCACATGCTTATGCCGCTTCAAAAATTCTTGAATGCCAGAACGCAGCACCCCTGTCCCTTTTCCATGAATGATATAGACGAGCGTCAAGTTGCCGAGCAGCGCCTCATCCAAGAAGCGGTCCACTTCCATGATCGCTTCCTCAAGATTCTCTCCGCGCAAATCAAGCTCCGATCGGACATTCTCGCCCCGGGTTCGCTTCACATTCGCGCCTGAGCGCTGCTTCTCTGGCGCTTGCTGCTTCGCTGAAGCAATCAGCTCCATATCATCTTTACGAACCTTCATCTTCATGATGCCAAGCTGAACAACAGCTTCATTTCCAGATATCTCGACTACATGTCCTTTTTGATTAAGGCTGTATACCTTAACCTCATCTCCAGGCTCAATCACGCCTGCTGGCTTTTTCTTAGCAGCTTTGGCAGCCAGCTTCTTGGCAGGTGCCGCTTCATCAAGGCGCTTGCGGGCATTCGTAAGCTCATGCTCCTTCACCTTCTCGCCTTCCATGGCAAGCAAGCGAAGCTCTGTAATCACATCATCCGCTTCCTTAAGTGCCTTGTTGACAATCGAACGCGCCTCTTCCTCCGCTTGAGCAATTCGCTTCTCGCGAGAAGCTTCAATTCTCTCATTCTGCTCCATAAGCTGCCGCTGAAGTTCTTCGTTTTCCTTGCGCAGCTTCGCTGCTGTCCGATGCTCTTCTTCAGCTTCTAGACGATTGCGCTCTAGAGATGCGATCATGGTCTCGATGCGCATGTCTTCTTCTGTAACCTCACCGCGTGCAAGGTCAATAATATCTCGTGACAGGCCAAGCCGTTCAGCGATGGCGAAGGCGTTGCTTCGTCCCGGCACGCCTAACAGCAGGCGATAGGTAGGCCTTAGCGTCTCAACATCAAATTCCATGCTGGCATTCAAGATGCCATCACGTTCATAAGCATAGGCCTTCAATTCAGAATAATGCGTCGTCGCAACGATGCGGCAATTCATTCGATGCATATGCTCCAATATAGCAATGGCAAGTGCCGAGCCTTCTGCTGGATCGGTACCTGCACCAAGCTCATCAAGCAGAATCAAGCTCTTCGACGTCATTTGGCTTAAGATTCTGATGATGTTGGTCAAGTGACTGGAGAAGGTACTCAAGCTCTGCTCGATGCTTTGTTCATCTCCAATATCGGCGTAGATCGCATCAAACACACAGAGCTCGCTTTCTTCATTCGCATGCACAAACAACCCAGACATAGCCATGAGGCTGAGCAAGCCGATCGTTTTAAGCGATACGGTCTTACCGCCTGTATTGGGGCCTGTCACAATAATCGTGGAATAGTCCTTGCCAAGTTCAACATCTGTAGGAACAACCTGCTCTCTTGCAATGAGCGGATGTCTGGCTTTCTTAAGCTTCAAATACCCATTGTCGTTCATGATTGGCAGCGTAGCCCGCTGTTCATGAGCATAACGCGCCTTCGCGAAGATAAAATCCAAATCAGAGACGGTCTTTGTATCGTATAAAAGGGCTTCCGCCTGTTCGCCCACAAGGTCCGTAAGCTCTGATAAGATGCGCTCGATCTCACGTTCTTCCCGCATCTTGGTCTCACGAAGCTTATTATTCATGGCGACGATGGATTCCGGTTCGATAAACAGCGTCGCTCCTGAGCTGGATTGGTCATGCACAATGCCGCCAAAGTGAGAACGATACTCCTGCTTAACAGGAATAACATAGCGATCGTTGCGAATGGTCACAAGCTGCTCCTGCAGCATCTTTGAAGTGCTGGAGCTTCTAACTAATGATTCGAGCTTCTCACGGATTCGAGTCTCACCGATTCGAAGATCACGTCTAGTGCTGGCAAGCTCTGCACTGGCTTGATCCATCACTTCACCCTGATCATCAATACAACGGCGAATTGCATCTTCAAGCGGCTTTTGATCACTTAAAGTCTCGACCATATCATGAAGGATCTCGACCGGATGATCCTCATGCACACTATCAATGTATCGCGTAAGACGTCTCGATGCATTTGTCAATGCCGAGATGTTCCACAGCTCATCAGGATTTAGAATGCCTCCGATTCGCGCACGCTTAACAGCAGGTCGAATGTCTGTGACTCCTGCAAACGGCGCACCGCCCTTCAAGCGATCCACGGTGAGTGCCTCGTCAGTAGCTTGAAGGCGGCGATTGACCTCATCCAATTCAGAGCTTGGCTTCAAGTCGAGAGCCGCTTCAGCGCCAAGAGAAGTAGACGCGTGCTTAGACAGCGCTTGTAGGATCTTCTCATATTCCAATGTTTTATATATTTTTGAATCCAAAGGGTTACGACTCCTTTCTGTTCCGTATTATAGCGTAACCATAATGTGGCTGCATCTATGTCGAAATGTGTTGTAATGAACGTTCCTTAATTGGATACACTAATTGTTGCACAAACTGAACCCTTTATAAACAAAGGAGGAATCTACAACATGAATTTTCTAGGTCATGTGGTCCGCTTTATCGTCGCGGCTATCGTGTTAATGGTTACGGCTTGGCTCGTTCCAGCCTTCTCCGTGGGCGGATTCTGGAGTGCATTAATTCTTGCACTGGTTATTGCCCTGATCGGGTGGGTTGTTGAAGGCATCTTCGGCAAGCAAGTTACTCCATTTGGCCGCGGAATCGTCGGCTTCCTGGTAAGTGCCGCCACCATCTACGTCGCTCAATTCTTTGTCAGCGGCGTGACGGTATCAATTATCGGGGCACTGCTCGCCGCACTCGTCGTTGGCATTATTGACCTGTTCATTCCGGTATCAACCCCGTTTGAAGCAGGTCGTCGCAGCTCTGACAATAAGTAACTCTATTCATGATGAACAACAATAGAGATGATCGCTTAATAAGCGATTGTCTCTAAGTTGTGTATGACTGAGATGGTCCCTCTTTAACTTTTCACATTTTCGTCACAACCTAGCGCCGCATAACGACAGGATTTGCATCCGTAATTTCGTATAGTAATTTCGTTGCACTCTTTCGTGTGATCGGAATCACACTTGCACCTTATTACTTTGCTCATCCTGGGAGGTTGTCACAACGTGAAAAGTCCATTAGCTCTTGCCGCCGCATTAGCAGCGCTCGCCATCGTCACTGCAGCATGCAGCTCACAGCAGGCTGAAGATGCTGCCAACGCTCAAGTCGACAAAGAGATGATTATTAAAGCATCCAATTATACATTCGACTCCTCTGAATACAGAGTCAAAGCTGGAGAAACCGTTCGCTTCATTCTAGAATCCAGCTCTGGCAATCACGGTATTCATATCAAAGCAATCGGCCTTAAGCTTGATCCCAATAAAAATAGTCAAATCGTTACTCCAAAGGAAAAAGGGAGCTATCCTTTTGAATGCACGATCTTGTGCGGCCCCGGACATAAAGATATGACGGCCACTCTGATTGTGGAATAGCGTTAATCCTGCCTTATGTATACATGGGGTTATTATTTCTAATAACAAGGCTAACCGCAATTCTAATGATATTTATAGCCACTTCGCCCATTGAATAGCTTCTGCCAACAAGGAGGGGGCCCATTCTCCTGTCTGCTTCATGCACCAAGAAGCTGCCGTCCATTGCTGGAGAGCCGCGGACGGCCAGGCCATGATTAGCACATAGATAATCCCCCAAATCCATACAAAGTGCACAGCACCTAGCAAGGCTCCGCATAATCGATCAAAGGTGCGAATGGGCTTTATGCTTGATAATTTTCGCAGCGCAAATCTGAGCAGCCACAATCCGCTCCAGATGAATCCGAATATAATAATAAACGCAACAATTGCATGAATCAGCTTATCCCAAGAGGTCGTTATGTTCTCAAGGTCCGTCATTACACTGCCTCCAGCCTGATTTGTAAACAGCCTTTTCCTCACCCATGGAATAAGATATTCATAGCTCTTCGCTGCAACAATAAAAGAAAAGCACAGGCCAAACAAGGAAAGGGCCTGCGAGCGCAGTCCCTTCCAAGCGCCTATAGCGATGCAGCAGCCAAAAAGAAGCACGATCAGCCAGTCCAGTCCATTCCATTGACCTTCGAAGCTACTTGTCCAAAAATGACTAATCGACTGCCACCAGCCTTCAATCCCCTGCATAACAGAGCTCATGTTCAGCTTCGTTCCATAAGCTCGATCCACTCATTAAACTCGGATTGCAGCTTGTTGTATTCGTCTTGAAGCTTACTATGCTTAACTTCGAGCTCAGAGAGCTTGCGGAGTTCTTTTTCCTTTTCCAATTGGGACAAACGGAACTGATGGGAGATGAGCTCGAACTGCTCCTTCATCATGTCGTATTCTTCTTGGTTGAACCCTTCCGCTTGCTCCATGCTGGCCCGCTCAATCGCCGCAGCAGCTGCTTCCTGCTGCTCAGCCATCTTCTCACGAAGGCCTGCATTCTCTTCTGCTAATCGATCCTGCTCGGACTGAAGCTTGAGCAGTTCAGCCTTATGGAGTTCGCTTTCTTGATACAATCTCGCAAGAAGATCCTCGCGTCCCTCTCGTTCGGATTCCAGTTGATCCTTCATGTCGCGCAATTCAGACTGCTTCTGCTCCATCGCTTCTAATTGCTCTTCAAGCTTATGGTTCTCTTGCTTAAGCTCTGCAATCGCCTGATCTTGATGAGCCGCTTTCTCCTGCGCCTCTGCCATTGCCTGCTTCATGGCTTGTTCCTCATATTGAGACAGCTCAAAGAGTTCTTTAAGCTCTGCTGTATTCTGTTCCATCGAATGAATCATGTCTTGCTTCGCAGCTTCCTGTTGTTCCAGAGAGGCTTCAAGCGCCTGAATACTTGCTTTGTCAGCCGCAATGATCTCATCCTTGGCAACAAGCTGCTGTTCAAGCTCTGCTGTCTGGCTCGACCAGCGTTCAGCCTGCTCTTGAACATGTGCTCTTAGAGCCTCAAGCTTCACTTCTGCTTCCTTCTCTGCGGCATGGTAAGCCTCCGCTGACTTCGCAGTTACAAGCTGCTGCAATTCCTCTGCCTGCTTGGACCATTCTGCCTTCGCCTGATCCATCGCCAGTTCATGCTGTTTGGCAAGGTGGGATGCTTTCGCATTGGCTTCGGTCTCAGCAAGCTGAAGCAGATCGTCCATTTCTTGCTGAAGCTGTTCCAACTGCTTCATATACTTGGCTTCCAAAGCAGTCTTCGCCGCGCTGGCTTCTTCCTCCACAACTGACAATGAAGCAGCAGCTTCCGCCTTCGCCGAGTTCAGCTCTTCAGCGATAAGGCCAAGCTCAGCCTTCAACTCCTGTTCTTGCGCTTGTGCAGCCTGCTCTGCTTGCTTCATTCTGGCGTCCGCTTCAGCTGCGTATGCTTGCAGCTTCCCGGCAAGCTCCTGTTCATGCCTTGCACGCTCAGCTTGCAGCTGTTGTTCATATCGGGAAGCAAGCTCCTGACGAAGCTGATCTAGATCAAGCTCATAACGAGCCTTATGCTCATGCAGCGCTGCCGCGCTTTTCTTTTGCTCCTCTAGGAGCAAGGACTGATAGCGTACTTCCGCTTGGTCAAGCCGCTCCTGCCATTCGTTTCTTTCTAACAGAAGCAATTCCTCTGCTTCTTGCCTAGACTGTTCCAGTTCTGCCTGGATGGACTTATAATCCGCTTGAAGAGAAGCATGTCCCTGCGCAAAGTCCTCATACTCTTGTTGGAGACTGCTATGCGATACTGTGAGGTGCTGATTCTGTTCTTCAAGGCTTGTACATGACGCAGCACAAGCTTGATACTGCTCTTCAAGATCACTGCATTTTGCTTCCAGATCTTGAATAAGCGTCTCATACGTAAGCTGATCCTGCGTGAACTGCTCCGCTTGGGCAGCATGACTAACCACATTCTTCTCCATCTCGGCTAGAACGGACTGCAGCTGTTCGATTTCCGCATGGGCTTTATCGCGCGCCTGAATAAGGCGCTCCATCTCGGTCTGACGAGCTCGATCCAATTCCTCAGCACGCACCAGGCGCGCCTCAAGCTGACGGATCTTTGCTTCAGCCTGCTTCTCCGCTTCTTCCAGCGCTTCCGCAGCTTCAGCTAATTGCTGCTCATGCGCCTTACGCATGGACTCCTGCTCTTCCTCGTGAAGGCTGCTTAACAGTTCTAATTCTTCTTGGTGCTTGCTTGCAAGTTCACTTATTGCCGCCTCGTGCTTCGCTAGCAGCCCTTGCTTCGCCTGTGCATGCGTCTTCGCTTCTTGCTCGAACTGCTGCTTCGATTCCAGCTTCATTGCCTCAATCTTCTCTTCAAGCTGTTGAATGACGGCTTGAAGAGAATTGCTCTGCTGCTCAAGCGCCGCTTGATAGCTCAACTCCCGCTCCTCAAGCTGCTTTTTAGAGGCAAGTTCCTGCTGTTCGATTGCTTTGCGGTGAAGGCCTTTGAGTTCGGCAAGCTCCGCTTGGTGAGCAGCCGTTCGTTCATCAAGCTTCGACTTATTCTGAGCTTCAAGTTCCTGCAGCCTGTCCTCATGAGCGGCTGACAGCTCTTCCACTTGAATATCACATTTCAATTCAAGCTCCTGCAGGGCTTGATCGTGAGCTTTGCCTTTCTGCTCAAGAAGAGCACGATGCTGCTCGGCAAGCTTCTTAAGCTCAGCCGCGAGCCTTGCTTCCCATTCCTTTATCTGTTGCCCATGGGCATTCTTCAGCTTCGACATCGCTTCATGATGCTCATTTTTAAGTGTCTCTACACGCTGACTTAGCGTTTGCTTATGTAGCTCTTGCTCCTTCACAAGCTGCTCTTGCGCAGATTGGAGCTTCTGCTCTCCTTCTTGAACTCGGCGCTTCAGCTCTTGCTCTTGCTTGGTCAGCTGACTGACCTGCTGCTCTAGTCCCTTGAGCTGCTGTTGAAGCTTCTTCTCCAGTTCTACCAGCTTCGACTTCTCCGCCTGAAGTTCCTTAATCGACTGCTCTGCTTGTGCGAGCTTCTTGCTTAAAGAGTCAAGCTTCTGCTCATGCGAAGCCTTGAGCTCGTGAAGAGTTTTCTGATTCTCAGTTTTAAGATCTTCTACCGTCTTCTGATGCTCGGCTTGCAGCTCTTGAAGCACCTTCTCATGGCTTGCAAGTGCTGAAGCATGCTCTTTTGCATGCTCCTCCGCTTCTTTTTGAATGCGTTCGAGGCTTATACTCAGTTCCTGCTTTGTTTGCTCAAGCGCCCGCAGATCTTGGCTGTTCTTCGCGTAGTCTTCCTTAATGCGCTGCACTTCTTCCGCTATGTGAACAGCGGACAGCACGGCTACGCGCGGTATGTCCAATCTTGGGTTGCTCTCTGCAATAGTTCTCATGTGCTCATCCACGGTTGCTGCAATATTGCGCATATACTCCTTGCTCGTTGTTCCGACCAGCTTGTATGGTGTGCCGTATATTTCAACCGTTACACGGTGTTTATCAGATGAGGTCATATGATACGTCCTCCTTATTAATGAAAGAAAATGGTTCAATTGGCAATGTCCCAATTTACTTATATCGAAATAATCCAACGGATAAACTCAATTCAATGTCATTTTTATAAGTTTCGCTAAAAAAAAGGGTTTTCCTGCTGAATCCCTCTATAATACCATCTTCTCGTATAAACATAAAAAGGGCAACCCCTGCCGCCTGCCATCCTACACATGGCTTAGACCTTAGGAATTGCCCTTTTTCCAGCATCATCTGAGCAGCTACAGCCGTTTTTGCCTGTGAGAAGCTCCCGTAATTGATGCAACGTTAAGTTATGGTTCAGTTTGAATCATTATCCATTGCTTCAAGCTTGATTACTTGCGCAGTTCCGCGCCCTCAGCTTCAAGAGCCGCTACTACCTTGCCATGCAGCTCTGTAATCTCCTCGTCTGTGAACGTGCGCTCGCGATTGAGGTATACAAGCGATATGGCTACGCTCTTCTTGTCTTCAGCAATTCGATCTCCTGTGTAGACATCAAATACATTGACAGCTTCAAGCAATTCTCCTGCTGCCTCCTTGATCACATCCATCAAGCGTCCCACTTCTGCACTGCGTTCGAGAACAACGGCTACATCTCTTTCCACAGCTGGGAAGCGTGGAAGCGAGACATATTCAATATCCAGATCTGCAAGCGCGATGACCTGCTCAAGCAGAATCTCAGCAACATACGTATCGTCAAGATCCTTCTCCATCTGGAGCTCTGGATGAATCTGTCCAACGGTACCGATAAGTGTTTCTCCCTCTTGCCCCTTCAAGTAGATGCATGCAGAACGGCCTGGATGGAAGTCCAGCGGACGCTCGCTGCGGAATTCCACTTGACGCTCTAATCCAAGGTAGGAGAAGATCGAATCAAGAACGCCCTTTATATCATAGAAGTCAACCGGCTCTGCCTTGATATTCCATTGCGAAGCTTGACGGCGGCCTGTCAGCAGCACAGTCAGCACAGCCTTCTGCTCAGGAAGCGCCGCTGCCTGCTCTTCATCGGATACGTACAAGCTGCCGATCTCAAATAGAGCAATATCCTCCATTTTGCGATTGCGGTTGTACGTAGCTGCATCAAGCAAGCTTGGAATGAAGCTTGTACGCAGAACGCTGCGGTCTTCGCTCATTGGCATGGCAAGCGGGACAGGCTTCGAACCTGGCACAAGCGTCTTGAACTTCGCAGCATCGTTCGGATGGGTGAATGAATACGTCACAGCCTCATGGAAGCCCCCATCAGCAAGCAAGCGGCGCAGCTCGCGGCGAATGCGCTGGCTCTTCGTCAAGTGCCCTGGAGTCGTCGCTCCCTCAATTGGCGTCGTTGGAATATTGTCATAGCCATACAAGCGAGCAACCTCTTCAATGAGATCCACATCCAGCTTAATATCCCCGCGGCGACCAGGCGCTTGTACTTCAAATGCATCCGCATTGCTGCTAACAATCGCAAGACCTAATCGATTCAATATAGAAGCAATCTCTTCTGCTGTAAGGGAGGTTCCCAGCAGGCGATTGGTCTTCTCTACAGTCAAGGTAATCACGGTACGCTCGAATGAACCTGTATGCTCTTCCACAATGCCGCTAGCCACAGTGCCGCCAGCAATGGTCCGCATCAGTTCCGCCGCACGATTAAGCGCAGGAACCACCGCTTCAGAATTGACTTCCTTCTCAAAGCGAAGGGAAGCCTCGGAACGCAAGCCCAGTTCACGCGCCGTCTTGCGGATCGTGCCTCCATCAAACTTCGCAGATTCGAGCAGGATGTTTACTGTGCTCTCCGACACCTCTGAGTTCTCTCCGCCCATCACGCCTGCAAGCCCAACCGGCTTCACGCCGTCGGTAATTAAGAGCATGCTCGGATCAAGCTTGCGCTCTTGGCCATCAAGCGTAACTAAGGTTTCTCCTTCGTTTGCCATGCGAACTTCAATGCGTCCGTTACTGAGCTTATCAGCATCGAAGGCATGCAGCGGCTGCCCGTATTCGAGCATGACAAAGTTGGTGATGTCCACGATATTGTTAATCGGACGAACGCCTGCAGCAAGAAGGCGGTTCTGCAGCCACAGCGGGGAAGCTGCAATCTTAACGCCGGCAATATAACGCGCTGTATAGTGGCTGCAAGCTTCTTTTGCTTGAATCGAAACCGAAATATGCTCAGAAGCCTGGGCACCTGCTTCTTCTACCTCTTCAGAAGGCAGCGTGACAGGACGGGACAAGATTGCTCCTACTTCATAGGCTGCACCGAGCATGCTTAGGCAATCGGAGCGGTTAGGAGTGAGGTCAAACTCAAGCACCTCATCATTGAGTCCCAATACCTCTGCTATCGGCTGGCCTAATGCAAGATCAGCTGGAAGAACAAGGATGCCTTCTTGCATTTCTTTTGGCAGCAGCTTGTCATTCATGGCAAGCTCCTTGGCCGAGCAGATCATGCCTTGGGATTCAACACCGCGAAGCTTCGCTCTTTTAATTTTCATGCCGCCAGGCATAACAGCGCCAATCTTTGCAACAGGCACCTTCTGTCCTGCATCCACGTTTGGTGCGCCGCATACGATCTGCAGATAATCACCTTCACCAACGTCGACCTTGCACACATTCAATTTATCAGCATCGGGATGCTTCTCCCGCTCTACAACATAACCAACCACAATATGGTCTAATCCTTTATTGCGCTGCTCAACATGATCGATCTCAATGCCGGATCGAGTGATTTTCTCCGCAAGTTCCGCTGCGCTTACTCCACTCAAGTCCACATATTGAGACAGCCATTGATAAGATACGTTCATCGTTATACCCATTCCTTTCGCTTCGCTCAAGGCACAAAACGGAATGAAATCCGTCAGCCTTGAGCGATTTTGTTATTCTTGAGTTACAGAG
>NZ_FXAZ01000010.1 GCF_900177815.1 Paenibacillus aquistagni
TTCCACGCGTACCCATCTCGAACACGACCGTTAAGCCTTTCAGCGCCGATGGTACTTGGACCGCAGGGTCCTGGGAGAGTAGGACGTTGCCAAGCAAGAATTGCCCACTGACAACAGTCAGTGGGTTTTTCTTTATACCTCCATATGTCTCGCTTATTTTTGCTGCTGTGCTGAACTCATTGAATCTTTATTTTAAGTACCAGAATGCGGGCGATCTTATTCAAATTGGTGAAGTGTATGGTTATATACGATGGTTTAGTTCGTATCTTGAAACTGCTTAGTTATGAAGGGGATAACAATCAAGGAATCTTCATATCCTTATGGAGATGGTAGGACCCCAATATTGAATAAATGATGCATAACTATTCATGGATGAGATGAAGCTCCGCTGCGCATGGTATGAATGTGCAGAATGGCTCACTTTTCCCTTAAGGACAGCCTTGACACGCTTCATAGGCTTTGCTAAAATCGGCATAATATCATTCAGGGCTCAATAGACAAATCGCTTATTTTGTATTTGCTCACTAGACAGATATAACGAAATTTAAGAATGGATAAGTAAAGGGAGGAACTTCTTGTGTGGGAGTCTAAGTTCGCTAAAGAGGGTTTAACATTTGACGATGTATTGTTAGTACCTCGCAAATCCAGTGTATTGCCGCGTGAAACGGATGTTTCGACGCAATTAAGCAAAAATGTAAAGCTTAATATTCCAATCATTAGTGCAGGTATGGATACCGTCACAGAAGCACCTTTGGCGATCGCGATTGCGCGTGAAGGCGGCGTAGGTATTATTCATAAAAATATGCCGATCGAACAGCAGGCAGAGGAAGTCGATCGTGTTAAGCGCTCCGAGAGCGGCGTTATCACGAATCCATTCTCCTTGTCACCTGAGCACAGCGTTGCTGAAGCGGACAAGCTGATGGGCAAATTCCGTATTTCCGGTGTTCCTATCGTTGATGAGGATCAAAAGCTGGTAGGGATTCTGACGAACCGCGACCTTCGCTTCGTCCATGACTTCAGCATCCAGATCAAGGAAGTTATGACACACGAGAATTTGGTTACAGCAGCTGTGGGAACAACGCTTGCTGAAGCTGAAGTTATTCTTCAACAGCATAAGATTGAGAAGCTTCCTCTCGTAGATGACGATAATACATTAAAAGGTCTTATTACTATTAAAGATATAGAAAAAGCGATTCAATATCCTAACGCCGCCAAAGATGCGCAGGGACGCTTGCTGTGCGGTGCTGCAGTTGGTATCTCTAAGGATACAGCAGATCGCGTAGCTGCCCTTGTGGAAGCTGGAGTAGACCTCATCGTCGTTGACTCCGCTCATGGTCACCATATCAACATTATTAATGCGGTGCGCGAGATTCGCAATAACTATCCAGAGTTGACGATTATCGCGGGTAACGTAGCTACTGGGGAGGCAACTCGTGACCTAATCGAAGCTGGCGCTTCGATCATTAAGGTTGGTATTGGTCCAGGTTCTATTTGTACGACACGTGTTATTGCGGGTATCGGTGTTCCACAAATCACGGCGGTATACGATTGTGCTACAGCAGCACGTGAATACGGCATTCCGGTTATTGCAGATGGCGGCATCAAGTACTCTGGCGACATTACAAAGGCTATTGCAGCTGGCGCAAGTGCGGTTATGCTCGGCAGCTTGCTTGCAGGTACGGAAGAGAGCCCTGGAGACTCTGAGATCTACCAAGGCCGTCGCTACAAAGTGTACCGCGGAATGGGTTCCCTTGGCGCTATGAAGCATGGTTCCAAAGATCGTTACTTCCAAGAGAGCAGCAACGAGAAGAAGCTTGTTCCAGAAGGCATTGAAGGCCGTGTTGCTTATAAAGGACCATTGGCGGATACGATTCATCAATTGCTTGGCGGTTTGAAAGCAGGCATGGGCTATTGCGGCACTTCCAACTTGAACCAGCTCCAAAACGATACACACTTTGTGAAAATCTCTGGTGCAGGCTTGCGTGAAAGCCATCCGCATGATGTACAGATTACGAAGGAAGCACCAAACTATTCCTTGTAAGAAGAATTGGCGTACATCAAATTACCATATTTTCGACAGTAAAAGACAAGGATTGTATCCTTGTCTTTTTTTTGTCTGCTGGGCTATGTTAGAATAACTTCATGTGGTTTATTAGATGGGAGAGGAGTTGACGAGGTGTTTAAACACAGCGATACAACTAGAAAGACGAACAAACGTAAATGGAAGCGCGCGGTTGCCTTTGTAACTGCGGTTCAAATATTATCTTTTGCATTACTTCCAACGGCGGGAATGGTGGCAGCCTTGGGAGATCAAGTTCTTGTCGCGCAAGGGGAAAAGGCGACGGAGAATAAGCCGGCACCAGGTCAGAATGCTGCCGGACCGACCAAAGAGTCCTTAGGGCTTAATGTCAAATCGGCGATTCTGATGGAAGCAAGCACAGGGCAAATTGTTTTCAACTATAATGCTGACAATGCGCTTCCTCCAGCAAGTATGACAAAGATGATGTCCGAGTACATCGTGATGGAGAAAGTAAAGAGCGGTGAGATTACTTGGGAAACAGAGGTTACCGCGAGCGAGAACGCGTCTTTGACAGGGGGCTCTCGTATTTTCTTGGCTCAAGGAGACAAGCATACCGTCAAGGATCTGTATATTGCGATGGCGATCGGCTCAGCCAATGATGCGACCGTGGCGCTTGCAGAGCAAATTGCAGGCTCAGAGCAGGAATTTGTGAAGATCATGAATGACACAGCCAAGAAGCTTGGCATGGAGACTGCTCACTTTATTAATTCTACAGGCTTGGGACGCGATGATATGCCGGACAAGTTCAAGCCGCAATCCAAGGAAGAGACCGTTATGTCGGCAACAGACGTTGCAAAGCTGGTCCGTGCTATTGTGGTTGATCATCCTGAGTTCAACCAATTTACTACAATTCAAAATTATAAATTCCGTGAGCGCGATCAATCCCCTATCGTCAACCTGAACTGGATGCTAGAAGCGAATAAGGATGTGCCAAGCTTCAAGCGCTATGCTTATCAAGGCCTTGATGGCATGAAGACAGGCTTTACGGATGAAGCGATGTACTGCTTCGCAGGAACGGCAATGCGTGATAACATGCGCCTGATCTCCGTTGTAATGGGCACAGAATCCACAGGCGCGCGTTTTACCGAGACGGCTAAGCTGCTGGACTATGGATTTGGCAATGTAGAAGTCAAGCAAGCGGTCGCCTCTAAGCAGGCCGTTCAAGGGCATGAGACTGCTCCGATCAAGAAAGGGGTAGATACTGAGATTGCTGCAGTTACTGAAAGCAATGTCAGCTTCGTTACAGACAAGGGAACGAACTTTGATGATTCCAATCTGACGAAGGAAGTAAAGCTTATCCCAGAGGACGAGCTTGTGGCTCCAATCAAGAGCGGACAGAAGGTCGGTACGGTTACGTATACGTACAAGGCTAAAGGCGGCGAACAAAAGCAAACCGTCAATCTTGTTGCGGCTGAAGATATGGAAAAGGGCTCATGGTGGAGACTCTTCTTCCGCGCAATCAAATATTTCTTCGTGGATTTGTTTAAATCCATTGGAGATTTGTTCTAAAACGCACAATTCCGACAAAAGCAGTTGTGTATATGACATGCTTCATGTACAATTAGGGCGAAATCTTAGGCTAACCTGATCAATCAGGAATGTGATGGTAGGAGGCAGGCAAGAATGGAAACAGGAACTTCTCGTGTAAAACGTGGTATGGCAGAAATGCAAAAGGGCGGCGTCATCATGGACGTCATGAATGCAGAGCAAGCGAAGATTGCTGAAGCAGCAGGTGCGACAGCAGTTATGGCGCTTGAGCGCGTACCTTCTGATATTCGTGCAGCTGGCGGCGTAGCTCGTATGGCTGATCCGACGATCGTAGAAGAAGTAATGAAGGTTGTCAGCATCCCCGTAATGGCTAAAGCTCGTATCGGCCATTATGTTGAAGCAAAGGTATTGGAATCCCTTGGCGTAGACTACATTGATGAATCGGAAGTACTTACACCTGCGGATGAGGTGTACCATATTGACAAGAATGAGTTCACAATCCCATTCGTTTGCGGCGCCAAAGACCTTGGCGAAGCCCTCCGTCGTATTGGCGAAGGTGCGGCAATGCTTCGTACTAAGGGTGAGCCTGGAACAGGCAACATTGTGGAAGCGGTTCGTCATATGCGTCTTATTAACAGCCAAATTCGCAAAGTACAGAACTTGTCTAAAGATGAGCTCTATGCTGAAGCAAAGAATCTTGGCGTATCCTACGATATCCTCATCGGTGTGCATGAGACAGGCAAGCTTCCGGTTGTTAACTTTGCAGCTGGCGGTATCGCTACTCCTGCAGACGCTGCCTTGATGATGCATTTGGGCGCTGACGGCGTCTTTGTTGGTTCTGGTATCTTTAAGTCGGACAGCCCTGAAAAGTTCGCTAGAGCGATTGTAGAAGCAACGACACACTATACAGATTACACGCTCATTGCACAAATATCGAAGAACCTCGGTACGCCAATGAAGGGTATCGATATTGCGAAGCTCGATCCATCCGAGCGCATGCAGGATCGCGGCTGGTAATCTATCGCGATTGTGCCAGAAAGAAGGGTAATAAGCAATGAAGATAGGTGTATTAGCGCTGCAGGGAGCTGTAGCAGAGCATATTCGAAGCCTTGAGTCTGCTGGAGCGGAGGCTGTGGCCATTAAGTGGCCTGAACAGCTTCATGATCTGGATGGCCTCGTTATTCCAGGTGGAGAGAGCACAACTATTGGCAAGCTGATGCGCAAGTATCAATTTGTCGAGCCCATCCAAATGTTTGCGAAGCAAGGCAAACCTTTGTTTGGCACTTGTGCAGGCCTGATTATTTTGGCGAAGCACATCTTAGGCAACCAAGGACAGGAGGAGCCGCATCTTGGTCTTATGGACATTGAGGTGCGCCGCAATGCATTTGGCAGACAACGCGAGAGCTTTGAGGCAAGCCTGGCTGTCAAAGGAATTGATGAGCCTGTCACTGCGGTGTTTATACGTGCTCCATTAATTGAGGCCGTACATGGCGATGTAGAGGTGCTTAGCACGGTGAACGACGAGATCGTGCTGGCTCGTCAGGGTCATCTCCTAGCGTGTTCCTTCCATCCTGAGCTGACGGAAGATAAGCGCCTTCATCAATATTTTATCGAGATGGTAGAAGAGTCGAAAAAGCGTTTGTCGGTATAGTCGACTGACAAGGCTTTAACGGCGCAAGCGCAAGCTTATTTAGTTTGCAGCGTATCGCTTGGACTCTGCCTAATGAACTGGCAAAAAACACCTTGACCTTGTTTCCCTTTTTAGGGTAGGGTTAAGGTGTTTTTATTTGACACACACTTTATAATAAGAAGATATGAGTGTTGGGCGAGACAAGCCCTTTTTGTTACCATAATCGAATGTCTAAGGCCTAACATGGACAATGCTTCGATTTGGCGATAAAACCTACCTCTAATCGTGGGCAATGATATTTGAATGGCCGCGAAAGAAGTTTTTTCATAGGAGGGAATCCCTTTGTTAGATGTCAAATATTTGCGCACAGACTATGCGCGTGTGGAGCAAGCGTTGAAGAATCGCGGTAAATCTCCGGAGTTGATTGCTGAGTTCCCTGAACTCGATGCGAAGCGTCGTGAGATGCTTCAGGAGACTGAACAGCTGAAGAACCGCCGCAATACAGTGTCGCAAGAAGTGGCGAAGCTGAAAAAGGCTGGCGAGCCTGCAGATGATGTTATCGCTGAGATGAGACAAGTTGGCGATCGCATCAAGGAGCTAGATGAGCAGATTCGTGAAGTGGAACAGTCCATTAATGAATTGATGCTGTCCATTCCGAACATGCCGAGTGATTCTGTTCCAGTGGGACTATCCGAAGAGGAGAATGTCGAGCTTCGGAAGTGGAATGAACCGACAACATTTTCGTTTGATCCGAAGGCGCACTGGGATCTTGCCGCGGATTTGAACATGCTCGATTTCGAGCGTGCAGCCAAGGTAACGGGATCCAGATTTGTATTCTATAAAAATGCAGGAGCTCGTTTGGAGCGTGCATTGATTAATTTCATGCTGGATGTACATACGAATGAGCATGGCTATGAAGAAATGATGCCGCCATACATCGTCAATCAGGACAGCTTGTACGGCACAGGCCAGCTTCCGAAGTTTGAAGAGGATCTCTTTAAGCTCAAGGATACAGAATATTATCTGATTCCTACTGCTGAGGTTCCGATCACCAACTATCACCGCGATGAGATCTTGAATGGAGAGGAGCTCCCTCGCTATTATGCGGCATTCAGTGCATGCTTCCGTTCTGAAGCAGGTGCAGCAGGCCGTGATACACGCGGGTTGATTCGCCAGCACCAATTCAACAAGGTTGAGCTTGTGAAGATGGTTCGTCCTGAGGACTCCTACAATGAGCTTGAATCGCTTACGGCGCAAGCAGAGCGCATTCTGCAGCTTCTGAAGCTGCCATATCGCGTGATGTCCTTATGCTCGGGCGATATTGGATTTAGCTCTGCCAAGACGTATGATCTTGAAGTATGGCTGCCAAGCAGCGGCACCTATCGTGAGATTTCCTCCTGCTCCAACTTCGAGGACTTCCAGGCTCGCCGTGCCAATATTCGCTTCCGCCGCGATACGAAGTCGAAGCCTGAATTCGTGCATACCCTGAACGGTTCTGGCCTGGCTGTGGGCCGTACAGTTGCTGCGATTCTTGAGAATTATCAGCAAGAAGACGGCTCTATCGTGGTTCCAGAAGCGCTTCGCCCGTATATGGGCGGACTTGAGATTATCACCAAAAAATGATGCAGTAAACGACTTGCTATGAAAGTAACTGCGTGCTATAATATTGATTGTTCGACTCGTTCTTACAATCAATATATGGAGAGGTACCGAAGTGGTCATAACGGGGCGGTCTTGAAAACCGTTAGGGTGCAAGCCCACATGGGTTCGAATCCCATCCTCTCCGCCATACTTAAACCATTCAGCCACACTGTTCATAACAGTGTGGTTTTTTGCTGCATTTCGAGGTATAAAAGGCTTGCTACGTCCACACACTGTAACTGTGACCAATGGAGGTGTTTGCAGATGCATAGTGAGTTTGAACGATCAATTGAACAGACACAACTGGTGGCGGCTTGGCAGCAGACCTTGCCTACTACACTGGATCCAAGTGACCGAGCAACGGTGATGGCGGATGAGGCTATTCCCCAAGGCCTTCGCATTCATATTGATGCAGCTGGTCATCAAGCGTACTCGTTCGACTTCGAATGTGCTTATGTCGATCATCATGAGGTGCAAGTCAAGCTTGTTGATGTTGAGAAGGACGGCCGCCACATCGATGAGCGTACAGAAGTAATCCAAGAGCTAACGCAGAATTATATTCGCCATATCCACGAGTGTGCGCAAGCACTTCAGAACTTAACCCATTAATGCTAAGCGAGAGGAGCATCAAGATGACACGTGCAAAAGGAAATGTAGACAAAAATCTTAGCAACGTAGCAGCTGATCTTGAAGAAGCACCAGTGAACAGCCACCATGCTCAGCAGCTTCAGCAGGATCATAATGACCGCAGACATCAAGATGCGCTGAATCATGATCATCCTGCATCAGACAAGGTATAGCGTTGTTAAAGACCTGAAAGGAGGCCTATGATGAGCAAGCCAAGAGCTGTACCCGTTCCAGAAGCTGAGGCCAATGGTCAACAGCATCATGCAGGCAACGATCGTGGTGCTGCTGTGCAGGAGCCGCTGTCTGGCTCTAAGAAAGTAAAGAATCGCAATCATGTCGACCATAATAACCCTCAAGGTTAAGCCCATCTTAACTTGAATGCAACCTCGATGCATAACAGCAAGAAGCACACGATGCCTCTCGCTTATGCTCGGGGTTCTTTGTGCGCTGCGCCGTAATCATGCATACAGGGCAAGAATCCAGTATAATAAGTACATATGGATTATTTAGTGAAGGACGAGGTGATTACGGTGTCAGAACATTCAGGCGCAGCAGCACAGGTAGAACAGACGCCAATCATGACCGGTGCGAAAGTCATCAAGCACAAAGGCATGCACTGGACGGATATCATTCGAAGGGTCATTTTTATCTCGATCGGTGCAATGTTAATGGCGGTTGGCCTTGAGCTATTTTTAGTACCCAACCAGATGACGGACGGAGGCATAGCTGGGATCTCCATTATTTTATCTCATCTTACAGGCATTCCTCTTGGAGTCTTTCTTCTTGTACTTAATCTACCCTTTCTTATCATTGGGTATAAGCAGATCGGCAAGACGTTTGCATTATCCACGCTCCTAGGCATTGTGGTCATGTCAGTCGGAACCATAATGCTCCATCCGGTTGAGCCATTTGTGACAAACAGCTTTTTGGCCGTAGTCTATGGCGGCGTCATCCTTGGGATTGGGGTAGGGATTGTGATTCGCTTCGGGGGCTCCTTGGATGGGACAGAGATCGTCGCTATTCTTTTTAATAAAAAGACGCCGTTTTCTGTTGGTGAGATTGTCATGTTCTTCAACCTGTTTATCATGCTGGTAGCAGGCTTTGTATTCACTTTTGAAAAAGCGATGTACAGTTTAATTGCCTATTATATCGCCTTTAAGATGATTGATATTACGATAGAGGGGTTAAATGACTCCAAATCGGTCTGGATTATTAGCGATAATCATAAAGATATCGGGGATGCACTGTTAAGCCGCCTTGGACGTGGAGTTACGTATATGAGCGGTGAGGGTGGCTTCTCGGGTGATGAGAAGAAAGTGATCTTTACGATTATTACGCGGCTAGAGGAAGCGAAGCTCAAGTCTATTGTGGAAGAGCATGACCCGCAAGCTTTCCTTGCTATCGGTAATATCCATGATGTTAAGGGCGGACGATTCAAGAAGAAGAATATTCATTAATCATTCTGATGTGCATATAGTTAGGATTCTACACAAGCTCAAGTCCGACATCGAAATAGTGGTTTTGCAGCATGAATGTAAAGACGATGAGTATTTTCAATGAAGTTACAATTTCTTGTTTTATTAACATTTTAATCATTCTATAAGCATTTATAGCAGCATTCGACAAAAATCCTTGATTTGTGTCGAATATTATGGGTACAAATAGGAACAATGTTGTGAATTTTCTTTTCATTTTCATGACATATACCCAGATGAACTATTTTCAAATGCAGGAAATTGGGTTAGACTTTATAGGTATGTTTGTTTAAATAGAAAATACTGGTTAGGGGAGTGTAACATGCGTAAGAAGTGGTTAACGGGTTCTTTAGCAGTCTTGCTGGCATTTGTCCTTGTATTGACAGGTTGCGGCGCTAAAGAGACTCCTAAGAATGCGCTGGAAGGTGCATTTATCAAGTCGACTGAAATGAAATCATATGCTTTCAAATCATCTATTACAGTGAATGACCTGCAAATGGACGGAGCGGATCTTGGTGATCCTAGCGTTGCCATGGTTATCAATATGCTTAAAAATGCAGAGCTTACAATCGATGGCGTAGCACAGCTTGATCCAATGCAAGTTGAAGCTACATTGAATGTGGCTCTTAAGGGAGATATGGCGTTCAGCTTCTCCTTGCCAATGGTGATTACACCAGATAAGATGTACTACAAAATTCCGAACATCCCTATGCTCGGGCTTCCAGCAGATATTGTTGACAAGTACCTTGTCTTGGATATGAAAGAGCTAGCTGAGCAAGCAGGCGAGCCTATCCCAACCGTTGATGTTGTGAAGACTCAGAAGTTCAGCAATGAGTTCCTAAAAGAAGTAATGGGCAAATTCGACGAGAAGACATACTTCTCTGAGATTGCGGTGAAGGATGCGAACCTTCCTGAAGGCGTTGAAGCGAAGCAAGTGGTTAAAGTGGCGATTACGAAGGATAACTTCGATCAAGCTGTAACGACGATCGTCAAAGATGCGCTTCCAGCTCTTATCGATCTTATGTCCAAGGATGAGTACAAAGAGTTGTTCCAAATCGACCAAGCAGATCTTGATCAGCTGAAGTCCGAAATGACGGCAACTGACAGCGAGCTTAAAGAAGGCCTTGAGGAAATCAAGAAGTCCCTTACGGTTAATGAGCTTAGCATGACAACTGCCATCAACAAAGACGGCTACCCAGTATATCAAACGATTATCGGGAACGTAGACTTCAAAGATGAGACAGATCAAATGAAGCTTGTGGTTCATGTCAACACAACAACTTCGAATATCAATGAAAAAGCTGAATTCAAGATCGGCATTCCAACAGATACGATTACCATGGAGCAATTGCAGGAGTCTTACTTTGGAGCAATGTATGATCTTAGCGAGTATGACGAAGAGTTAGACGCGATTGAATAGAAAAAATATGTTATAATAACATAACATCAAGACCTGTCATCTAAAGACAGGTCTTTTTTTCTTAACCAAATTAGGTTATCTTTGTAATAAGGAGAATTTCTTTTCCAAGGTTTGTTAGAGGAAATGTTATTTTGTCTCAAAAATTTAAGCGCTTTACAGGGATAACGTATTATCCCAATACAACCGATATATATGATAAGGCTTGAGCATGTGCATGATGGGATTCAACAAATTGAGATGCAAAGGTGATCGTATGACAAGAGAAGGCGCACAACGCATTGATGAACTGCGGGTTAAGCTGTATGAAGCAGCTCTAAGCAGCAGTAAGTTGACAGATCCGCATGTATTGCGAATCAGTGAAGAAACCGATCGGGCTATTGTGGATTTTTTGCTTAAGCAGCAAGCAAATAAAAAAGCAGCCTGTGAATAACAGCCTGCTGAAGTGGGTCTTAAGATTTGTTTCGAAGACGCCTGAAAAAGGATGTGAGCAGTTCTGCACATTCTTCTTGCAGTACACCTTCCACGACATCTGCTCGATGATTGAAGCGAGGCTCCTGAAGAAGATTCATGAGGGTGCCCCCACAGCCTGCCTTGGGGTCTCTTGTCCCGTATACCACACGCGGTACTCTAGATTGGACAAGGGCCCCAGCGCACATGGGACATGGCTCTAGTGTTACGTACAGCGTGCAATCCAGAAGTCTCCACGCTTGAAGTTGACCGCTTGCTTCACGAATAGCGATCATTTCCGCATGCGCAGTGGAATCTAGCGTGCTTTCTCTTAGATTGTAGCCCCGGCCAACAATTTCATGCCCCCTAACGATAATGGCTCCAATCGGGACCTCACCGATCGCTTCCGCTTTTTTAGCCTCCGCTATCGCTAGACGCATCCAATCTTCATCTGTATATGTCAGTCGTTCATCTTCTTGATTGTTCAACATATGTTGTGCTTTTCTCCTTAATAGTGAGTTTGTACGTACGGGGTTTGGAGAAGATGGCTGTGGAATAACGCCTTGTTTATTCTCCGAACAAATATTCGTTGTTAACATGTTGTGCACAAAATTGTGGATAACTTTATTTTTGTGCACATCTTTATACACATTTTATCCATAACTAATCACAATTTGTGCATAACCTGTTTATAACTTCGATATTATTTTAGGGGAATCGCCATTTATTTTCAAGACAAGGACATCAAGCCTTTATAAATATGTACAGCTGGTAATGAATGCATTAGAAAATTTGCTTTCTTATGATATGATCATTAGTGATAAAGTTGGACGGGCGCTGGTGTCCACGACGATATCGGCGAGGTGAATCATGAAACTATCTATTAAGGGCAAGCTGTCATTATCCATATCAATCATCATGTTCGTCGTATTGCTCACTCATATGATCTTCAATTATTATTCCATGCGCACTCGCTTAATGAGCGAGATGGAGGAACGTGCAAAGATCATCTCAGAGCAGGTCTCGATCTCGATGATTCAAGCACAGCGTGCTGAGCAGGCGATTGGAGACCTGCTTGCCGAGCAATTGTACGCAGCATCGGTATACGCGGCGGAGAAGCTGCCTCCGAAGCTGAGTGATATAACTCCCTATGACCTTTACAAAATAACCGGGGAGCTCAATATCTCCGACCTGTCGCTCCTGCAGAGGACGACAGACGGTCAGGACATCGTCATTAGGCAGTCGACAGAACCAAGGGAAATTGGTCTATCCACCAAGGAATGGGGTTATTGGTATACTGCTTTTGAACAGCTGCTGAGCTACAATCGGGTATGGGTCCCCATTGGTCAAAAAATGAAAAATTTCTGGTCGGGTCCTATTGAGATGTCTACTTCCATCCCTTCTCATCGAATGAAATGGGGTTATTATTATGACGGCAAACGTGATTATATTATTAACCCTTATATAAAGGATTCCAAGTTCAAAAATTCCTTTCAAATGACCAATCCGGAGCGAATTATTGAACGGATTCTTCATTCACAGGCAAATGTGCTGGAGATTACGGCCTACCAGCCTGATCGCTTCAACGATGAATCCATGGCAACAGCGAATGAGTCGGAATTCCAGCTTATTGAGGTGCCGGATCGCCCCATCTTATATGGGACGTATCGTTATCGCCATGATCAGGATTCGGAAATGGTCGGGAAGGCCGCCTATGAGGGCATCCCGATCTTTAAGGAATTCAAGTTTAATGACGAGCAGATCATTAAGAGCTATATGCCGCTTCGAGAAGGCAACAATCATTATGTGTTAGGTATTGTGCTGAATGCAGAACCCTTGCAGGCTGCACTGAAGGAACAACTGCTGAACAACATCGGAATCGGCTTTATTCTGCTGGAGATTGTTATTATTGGCAGCTATATTTTCTCTGGGTGGATCATTCGTCCGATCCAGTATATTTTGCAGAAAGTCAGCATGATGGCCATTGGCCAGTTCAATACCAACCTTACAATTACACGTAATGATGAGCTCGGGCTCCTCGCACGGCGCATTAATATGCTGGGTGTGAATCTGCATGAATCGACCGAACGGCTAAGAACGTTATACGAAGAGAACCGTGCAATGAAATATCAATTGGAATCGTTTATTAATCAATCCTCGGATGCGATTCATGTTACCGACCTTGATGGCAAGGTTGAGCGGGTGAACGAGTCCTTCGTACAGCTATTTGGCTGGACGGAGCACGAATTAATTGGCAAGCCGCTGCCGATCTACCCTGAGGCACCATCCGAAGATGGCGAGGGTACCAGCTATGATCGCGAAGAGGCGCTTGTTGGTGTTAAGGAAACCGTACGTGTAACCAAGGATGGACGGCGCATTGAGGTCAGTGTGAGCCGCTCGCCTATCTATAACGAGAGCGGGCAATGTATTGGCTGGGCGGGAATTACGCGTGACATCACACAGCGCAATCGCATGGAAGAGCTGCTGAGACGATCTGAGAAGCTCACAACAGTCGGCCAGCTGGCTGCAGGTGTAGCTCATGAGATTCGCAACCCGCTCACGACAATTAAGGGCTTTGTGCAGCTGCAGGCACACACGCTGAAGGTGAATCCTAAGCATACGACGATGATGCTCTCTGAGCTTGATCGCATCAATCTCATTGTGAGTGAATTCCTGATCTTAGCGAAGCCGCAAGCTGTGCGCTTCCTAGAGAAGGATATCCGTCCTATTCTAGATGAGGTCGTGTCGCTGCTCAACAGCGAGGCGCATTTGCATAATGTGCAGGTAACGACAGCTTATGGAGCTGTGCCGATGATTCTATGTGAAGAGAATCAGATGAAGCAGGTCTTTATCAATCTGATTAAAAATGGGATCGAGGCTATGCCTAGCGGAGGCTCGCTCCAGATCAAGGTGAATGCGGTGAACGAGGATGGAGTTTCGATTACAGTCAAGGATCAGGGGATCGGCATCCCTCAGGAGAATCTGCCGAAGCTTGGAGACCCGTTCTTTACCAATAAGGAGAATGGTACAGGCTTGGGACTCATGGTCTGCCATCGAATTATCGATAGTCATCACGGTAATCTGTTCATCTCAAGCGAGGTTAACGTAGGTACCGAGGTGAAGATTGTGCTGCCAGCAGCACATGTATCTAAGGAGAAGATTGAGCAGGAAAAAGGATATATTTCCATACGTTAACGGCATAGCAGCATGAGAAAAGGGATCGTCCAAGGAAGCAAACGCTTCGCTAGGGTCGATCCCTTTATTCTTGCATGAATATGCTTCAGACAAGAGGTTCTACGGCTTAGGGTTGGCCTTAACCTCGTTCGAATTATTGTTGCTCGTATACTTGCGAATAATCGATACTTCTACCCGGCGATTGGCCGCCTTCCCCTTCTCCGTCTTATTGGAGGCGACAGGGTGATATTCACCCATCCCTACAGCTTGGAACTGCTTAGGATCAAGTCCAGATTGCTTAAGCACGATCTTCATAAAGCTTAAGGCACGAGCGGAGCTTAAGTCCCAGTTGGATTCAAAATTGCTGTTCTTGATGGGTACATTGTCAGTATGTCCCGTAATGACAATCTGATAGCCTTTATATTCCTTAATCATATCGCCAATCGTATAAGCCAACTGCTTGGAGTCCTCTTTAAGCTTAGCGCTCCCTGAAGCAAACAAGGCGCTGTCATGAATCGTAAGCTTCAGCTCCGAATGGTTAAGCTTGGTATTGAGCTGATCGGACAATCCGTTCTGGGCGATGTATTCATTAAGCTGGCCCTGAAGCTCTTCAAGCTGCTCTTGTTCCTTCTCCGCCTGCAGGGCGTAACGATCCTGCTGCTTATCGGCAGCTGAATCGTACTCGAAATCCTTCTCCGCCAGCTTGGATTCTTCACCCGTGGTTGGCTGCAGGGCAGGATGCTCCAGTACACCAGCTCCGCCGCTGCTGCTTTGCGTCTGAAATACCGTTTGGAAGGCGTCGCTCATCGACTTGAACTTCTGGGCATCAACAGATGACATGGCGTACAACACGATGAAAAGAGCGAGCAGCAGCGTTAAGATATCGGCATAAGGAACGAGCCAGGATTCATCCACATGCTCCTCATGGTGCTCTCTCCTCTTCTTGCTACTCATTCTCTACTTCCCCCCTATCATCCAATCGAGTACGTTCCTTCGGTGTAAGGAATACCGCGAGCTTCTGATTAATAGCAACGGTAGATACTCCAGATTGAATGGATAAGAGACCTTCAACCATCATGAGGCGAACTTGAATCTCACTAGCAGACAACCGCTTCAGTTTGTTCGCGATCGGATGCCATAAGACATAACCTGTAAAGATACCTAGGAGTGTTGCAACGAAGGCTGCTGCAATCGCTTGTGCGAGAACGTCCATGTCAGACATTTCTCCGAGTGCCGCAATAAGACCGATAACGGCACCGAGAACCCCTAGTGTGGGTGCATATGTACCGGCTTGAGTAAAAATAAGAGCACCGGCACGATGACGATCTTCAGTAGCATGAATATCTTCCATTAGCACATCGCGGACAAAGTCTTGGTCATTGCCGTCGATGATCATTCGCATGCCGCCGCGTAAGAAATCGTCATCAATCTCCTCGATGCGAGACTCCAAAGCGAGCAATCCCTCGCGACGAGTAATGGATGCCCACTCCATAAATAATTGAATAAGCTGTACGCGATCGACAAGCTTCTGCTGCTTGAAGATCATCTTGAACAGCTTCGGAATCTTAGCAAGCTCCTTCATAGGAAAAGCCATAAACAATGCGGCTATTGTTCCCACAATAATAATCATAAAGGCGGCCGGGTTTATCAGGCTGGTCAGCGGCGCATGCTTTAATACCATCCCAAGTAAGACAGCGCCGATCCCTAGCACTAGGCCAATAACTGTTGATTTCTCCATTCGTTCCATCCACCTCATCCATGAGTATAATGGTGCTTCCCTGCATGTTGAATTGACATCTGCTGACATCAATCCTGCAATTGCGCATTCTGTTCTTATATATCGGCATATTACGGGATTATTTTTAGTTGAAAAGCGTCTTCAGACGAAGCGGGAATAATTGCGTGTTGGTGAATGAACAAGAAATTATGCTACAATACGAATAAAACACGGCATGAAGTTGAGGAGTGAGAACCATGGGAATGCCATTTACGAGACCTTATAAAGATATATTACAGGACTTGGTGGCGGGGTTGATTCAAATTCCGGACTGCTATTCGTTCTTTGAAATGGAAGCGTCGGATTGGGAAGCGATGAGCACGGAAGAGAAGCACGAAGTATTGGAAGCGCTAGCAGATGATTGCTTCTATGGACTTGGCCAGGAGAAAATCCTGTTCGTCGGCAGCGGAAGCCTCCAGCATGATCCGAAGTTCCATCATATTGAGATCATGAAAGAGAATACGGTGATTGCGACCGTACAGCTCCTCGATTCAGAAGCATAGTAGCCTGATAATTACATAAGAGCACCTAAGTAAACACAACAAAGAGCGGTTCTCTCACAATGGAGGACCGCTCTTCATCCATGGCCGTGCTGAGCATGAGGCCTATAGCACATGGCATGAATGGGCTCATAGCGGCCTTCAATACGCCGCTGCAGGGTGCTTGTAACGACAAAGCCGGCTTTCTTGTAAGCCCGAATCGCACGCTTGTTCCAAGTGGCAACATGGAGCTCAAGCTCCTGCCATGGTGCACGGCGGCGAGCTTCGCGAACCACGAGCTCCATAAAGGGAGCGCTCAGTCCTTGTCCTGTGCAATCAGGTCTGATGCCAAGACCGATTCGGAGGCATGCTTCCTTCCACGCATATTGCACAAATCCTATCATGAGGCCGTTGGCATCACAGATGCTCATGAACTGCTCCTTGCGGGTTAGCGCATCGGCAAAGTATTGGCGTCTTGCCTTCAACTTCTCCCAGTGCGGGAGATTATAAGCATCATAAGGCGGTTCATAGCGCCAATGGGTAATGTCAATTGCATCCGCTTCGGACAATCTATGAATTTGAAGGGGAAGAAGAATCGTGATCGGCGAGGTGGTATTTGTATCGATGTGATTCATATCTAAGATCTCTCCTTGATGCAGCTGCTTCGCTTACTCTGATTAAAAAAGTAGAAGGGTTGTCCCCATCGGAGCCATCTTGGGTACGGAGTCCGCACTGTGTCCTAAACGTTATCTGATGTTACTTAACTTCAATAGATGAGATAACGCTGTTCTTTTTCTCATAGCATAGAGTGCTGGGCGTGGATCGTACTATGACCTTTTTTACGAAGTGATCGATTAGGTGTTTGGACATAAGTTGAACAAGTAATCAGATTGTGTATGCAATCCTCGATGAGATGCCATTCTCGAATTTACAAAATTTGTTCTTATATGCTTTTTTATATTTCAATATTTACATATATATTTAGTGGAATCAAACCTTAGATATCGAAAGGGGTACACGAGAATGACAGCACAACGATCATGGATCATGGAAGGCAAGGAATTGGCACAGCGGCTCCAACAGCAAGGAGCAAGTGAGCGCATCGCTATTGCTGATTGCAGATTCTGGCTGAGCGAGCCAAGTCGCGGCAAAAAGGCGTTTGAAGAAGGTCATCTTCCCGGCGCGGTATACTTTGACTTAAATGAGGATTTGTCTTCTCCTGTAGAGGAGCATGGAGGACGCCATCCACTGCCTGATCCCGTTTTCTTTGCAAATAAGCTCAGTGAGGCAGGCATAACGCCGGACAGCACCATCGTGCTCTACGACGAACAAGGCGGTTCTATGGCCAGCCGGATGTGGTGGCTGTTGCAATGGGTAGGGCATAGCGGTAAGGTCTATGTTCTGGATGGTGGCTATGGGGCCTGGAAGCAAGCAGGCTACCCTGTAGAAGAAGGTGATGCGAATCAGCCAACTCTTCGTGATGAATCCGTGGAGGAGAAGCGGGCTCACATAGAGGGTTCTTACCCTGTGAAGCTGCGACCGGAGCTGGTTGTAACGATGAACGAGGTCCGAGATCGGCTGCACGAGCCGAGTGTACGGCTAATAGACTCACGCGAGCTGCCGCGCTATCTGGGCGAGCTGGAGCCGATTGATCCGAAGGCAGGGCATATACCCGGCGCGGTTAATCGCTTCTGGATGATGAGCTTGAATGAAGCGGGACAATGGAAGGCATCTGAGGAACAGAAGCCAGAGTGGGATGCCCTGATTGGCGATGCCAAGGAGATCATCGTATACTGCGGCTCAGGGGTAACCGCCTGCCCGAACGTGCTCTCGCTATGGCAAGCGGGCTATACCCATGCGAAGCTCTATGCCGGCAGCTGGAGTGATTGGGTCAGCTACGAGGAGAATCCGGTGGCAACGGGCGAAGAGTAAAAGCTGAGAGGCTGCGTCGGACGCGGGTTTGGGGGCTGTGACAGGTTGCCGGGCGGTGGGCTGTTGCAGCCCTGTTTGGGCTTCTCGATGTATAGCTTGCAAACAACAGCGCTGCACTCCCATCAAGGCCCTCCGAGTGCCATCCAAGGTTCAAATGTACAACTATATTAATGTTCATTCGGTATGCTCAATACAACCGAGGAAGCAACTTCTTCGTGCACAAATCGTTGCGAAGCGATGTTCTGCTCCGACTATACTTGAACTCGAGAGGAGGGAATAAGATGGAGTGGTTGGAACGGATGAACAGGGCGATAGACTACATTGAGGAGAACCTAACCGGAGATATTGAGCTTAGTGAGGCGGCTCGCATGGCCTGCTGTTCGTCTTACCATTTCCAGCGAATGTTCTCATTCATTACGAACGTGACGCTGTCGGAGTATATTCGGCGGAGACGGCTGACACTTGCTGCGCTGGAGCTGCAGCATAGCGGAGTGGCGAAGGTAATTGATGTCGCGCTTAAGTATGGTTACGACTCTCCTGTCTCGTTCGCGAGGGCGTTCCATGCATTGCATGGGATCACTCCGGCCATGGCTCGTCAAGACGGGATCGCACTCAAAGCCTACCCCCGTCTGTCCTTCCTTATCACGATCAGAGGGGCAGATGCAATGAATTATCGGATTGAGACGAAGGAAAGTTTCGAAGTATTTGGAATTGAAGGAATTTTCCGAACGGACGGAGACGGGGAGGCACCGCAAACGCCAGCCAAGCTTTGGGAGCAGAGTCATGCGAACGGAGACGTGAAGCAGCTTGAAGCACGTGCAGGCGTTTTGCCATCATTCGTGAGCCAGGATCTATACCCTGTCAATGCGGTTTGCAGCTACAGGAAGACAGGACCGGACACGTTTCCTTACATGCTGTGCGCATTCAAGGAAGAAAACAGCAACACGGACGGATACACCACTGTAACGATTCCCGCGTATACGTGGGTGATCTTTCCGTCGGAGCCGCATCAATGGGAGCAGTTCGGAGATACGATCGAAACGCTTTACCGCCGCTTTTACACCGAATGGCTCCCTACGGCTGGCTACGAGCAGGTGGATGGAGTGGAGTTCGAAATGAACGGGACAAAAAATGGTCTAAACTATATCGAACTTTGGTTTGCGGTTCGCAAAATATAAGTGTTTGATAGGATGAATCCATAGGGCTTGTATCATACTATCGTGACTTTCTCGACAGCTGCTTGTCTTTAACGCTTAATCTTGATTGATTTGAGGAGTTTGGGTGGCTGCGGGCAAGGAATAAACAGGCTTTATTTTGATTGCTTCATTATTCAATTTATGAGAGAACAACTGCATTAGTAAGGCTACAATAGGAAAAGGACGAGAATCCAACGGGTATCGTCCTTTTTCCTGTTCCTTTTCTTATTGTTCTGCTGCTTGCTTTTTCACGATTTCTTTTTTGATTTCGTGAAGGATTTGATCTTTGGATAAGCCCGTTATTTTATCGAACTGTGAGATATCTGCACTTTCCAATGTGAAAATGACTTGATCTCCTCTTTTATTTTTTTCAATAGCGGTAGTTTCGGGGTTAAACTTAAGTGTAGCCATATCATTGGCATCAAGCTCAATATGATTTGGCACAACAACGGAGGTGTAAATATCTTTATCTTTTAAATAACCTAACATAATTATATATTTTTTGCTCATGTCAGGCTTAAGGAAGTTTGGCAGTGGCACATCTGCCTCATACAAATGCCCATCAATCGTTTCACTTAGTTTGCGATAGTGAGAGATGAGAACTTGAATTTCATCTTGAGCATGTCCCAGCAGCGTCTCTTCAACTTGAAATGTATAGATGTCTCCCCAGTAACCACTTCCTGCATGATCGTTTCGAACATGACTTTTATAATGTCCTAGGACAATATCACTTGCAAAGCCAACAGACTTCTCAATATCGCCCCCAAGCGCCATATCTTGATAAGAGTTAACATTGTAGGTTTTGGGTTCATATTGATTCTTGCTTTGAAATATGAGCCAACTTGTCACTCCAATAATCAGGACTGCAATCAACCCGAACAGAACGTATTTTCTTGTATTCATCATAAGAGGATGCCTCCCAATCATTCATTGGCTATCTTGCTTTTACAAACTATAGGTTCCGACATTAAAAGGATTGTATGTATTTTATCAGATAAGTTAAATGATATTCTGCTTGGAGATGAATTCCAATCGGACACAGCTCAAGCAAATACCCCGCGAAAAAGGATATATGAAAAGGGCAATCATCCAGTGAGCATCGTCCTTTTTCCTGTTCCTTTTCTTATTGTTCTGCTGCTTGCTTTTTCACGATTTCTTTTTTGATTTCATGAAGGATTTGATCTTTGGATAAGCCCGTTATTTTATCGAACTGTGAGATATCTGCGCTTTCCAATGTGAAAATGACTTGATCTCCTCTTTTATTTTTCTCAATAGCGGTAGTTTCGGGGTTAAACTTAAGTGTAGCTATGTCATTGGCATCCAGTTCTATATGATTCGGTACAACAGCAGGGCTATAATTATTTCTATCTTTTAAGTAAGCCAACATAACAATATATTTTTTGCTCATATCAGGCTTAACGAAATCTGGTAGTGGAACGTCTGCCTCATATAAATGTCCATCAATTGTTTCACTTAGTTTGCGATAGTGAGAGATGAGAACTTGAATTTCATCTTGAGCATGTCCCAGCAGCGTCTCTTCAACTTTAAATGTATAGATGTCTCCCCAATAACCGCTGCCCATATGGTATTCTTCCTCATGTTTTACATAGTGTCCGAAGACAATATCTCTTGCAAAGCCTACAGACTTCTCAATATCGCCTCCAAGCGCCATATCTAGATAAGAGTTAACGTTGTAGGTCTGGGGTTCATATTGATTCTTGCTTTGGTATATGAGCCAACTTGTTACTCCAATAATCAGGACTGCAATCAATCCGAACAGAACGTATTTTCTTGTATTCATCATAAGAGGATGCCTCCCTACTATTAATTTGGATATCTTGCGTTTACACCATTGATATCATCCGTTTGAGGAGTATAAATAGTCTCTCGGTTTCTATTTTGATTCATTAATGCAATAGCAACACTATTTTCTTCGTGCAAACCAAGAGCATGACCTAGTTCATGCCCAGCTACACTTCTTCTTGTTAAAAAATATCCTTACTAATGAGTTTATTTAAAAGAAAGTAAATTACATACATGTTACCACAATTAACCATGTTTAAACGTGCAAACTTTATTAGTATTTTCCGCAACAATTATGTGATGCAAGATGTAATTTACTAAATATACTTGTAAGATTAGAGTTATCATGATTATCAGTTTAAAATTGTTATACAGTTCAGATATAAATTCAAACTGTAATTTCATAAATTCATATTTTGTGCGAGTTGCTCCATATCCTTCATCAAGTCAGGTATCCAATCTTCTGAGCCAGGGATGATCGACGTGCCGCCATCTACCAGCCACGCTAGTGTTTTGATCAGCCAGCATATTCCTCCTATATCTACCTGCCAACCTAATTGTTCCATGGATGTATGTTGACCCAGTTCGTGCTGGTAAGCGGTGATAATCTCCTCTCGCGTTACCTGACTAAGCGCGCTGGCCTCTGTCGTTAAGCAGTATAAATCCCCAAGGTGGGGGCTCAAATAGGCGGATGACCAGTCAATGGGCATTACTCGATTGTCTTGAATGACGAGATTCTTAGCATGATAATCATGATGGACAATGGTGATCGGGATTGTTCTGTATAGTTTGTCTAGTTGATCAGGCAAATGGATACGCAATTGCTTCAGTGTACTGTTTCCCGCTAAATGCTGTGATTGAAGAAGCTTATCCAACAGACTGAGAAATTCGGACGCAGATACGGTGTATGAACGAATAACACTCGTAGGAATGTCATTCAAGTTAAGCGAGGCGGTGGCTCGGATTCTAGCTAACTCGCTTGCTGCTTGCAGAAATTGATTGGCGCTCGGCTGCTGCTCCAGGTTATAGCTCCCGCAATCCTCCATGACCATGAGTGAGCCCTGCTGCTGCTCGACAACATGATAGATGCGAGGTGCATGTATCTGTAAAGGAGTGATGAGCTTCCTGTAAATGTCGGCTTCCCCTGCCATTTCTTGTCCACCCCATTTGAGGATAAGTGTGCTGCCTGATTGGAGTGTTATTCGGTATACCTCTGATAAGGTCCATTTACGCAGAAGTTCGCACTTGGTGACTTCATGAAGGGATGGAATTGAGTCAAGATATTCAACTAGGTGATCTGAAAGCATAATGAATCCCCCTTTGTTAACAACGGCTTGTAGTGATATTGTGGCATGGCGAGGGGGAAATTTATAGACTTATCTTTATCGTTTTGTTATGATGTCGAATGAGGTCTGGATTGAATCGTTCAGACTGTGATTGGTTCATAAACAGGGACAGTAAATCCACGAATGGATGATTGCTGTCCTTTTTTATATGATGCATATCTACGAACGGTTACTGTTATGTTATTTTTTATCATGAGGTTGCAGCAGCAGTTGATGAGAATGCCCATTGACACATAAAGGTGTAACATTAGATCAAGATACGGAATACGACTGACGCCTTTTGAAAAGTAGAAAGGAGATAGATGATGTACGTTTGGTTTCATCGACGCGATTTGCGTACGACTGATCTTACTGGATTTGATACCCTTGCAGAGCTGAACATGCCCGGACTGCATGTAATGGTGCTCGACCCAAAGCTGATTGATGAGCGTCGGGTCCGCGAACATAGCGGCCGCTTCTTTCTCAAGCAGGTACAGCGCCTGATGAAGCAATATCAAGGCCATCGTCAAACCTTAAACGTATTCTATGGGGCGCCTGATCAGGTTCTGCTGAAGCTCGCTTCCTGCCATCCGTTAGCGAAGGTGGCCTACCATCAGGATGTAACACCTTATGCCAAGCAGCGCGACCGATTGCTGCAGGATACCGCACAGGCATGTGGCTTAGAAGTGGTTGCCGCCATGGACCATATGCTGATTGATGCGGATGTGCTGGATCATGCTGCTAATCGTGAGCAGCCTTACAAAGTGTTTACGCCCTTCTATAACAAATGGAAGCAGGTTATGGCTCAATTTGCGGAGCCTCCTAGAAGAACGGCCCTGTCGGACCTTAAGACGATAGCGGCTGGTCTTGAAGTGACAGAGGCTTTCCGTCTGCCATCATGGCTCGAAGATGTATTGTATTCCACATCCGACGCTGACTCGGTTTTTTCACAGGAGGAACCACTTGAGAGACTAAACATCTTTTTAACAGAAAAGCTTCCAGACTATGAACAGGGAAGAGATCGATATAACTGGAGCCACACTAGTGAAATGAGCGGTTTCTTCAATACAGGGACGATCTCGATCCGACAAGGGTACAACTCAGCAACACAGCTTGGTGCTCGGCATCATGTGGAGAGCTGGCTTAGACAATTGGCATGGCGGGACTTCTACCTGTATCAAGCCCTGCGCAATCCAGATTACTTCAGCTACGAGCAGCAGTTCAACTGGACAAGCTTTGATGATTCTGCCTTTATTCGGTGGAGCGAGGCTGACACAGGCATTCCGATCATAGATGCTGCCATGACAGAGCTGAATATGACTGGCCGAATGCCCAATCGCTTGCGCATGGTAACAGCGATGTTTCTGACTAAGCAGCTGTTGTGCCCCTTTATGCATGGCGAGGCTTACTTCCGAGATAAGCTTGCTGATTATGATCATGTGCTCAATCGCGGGGGCTGGCTATGGAGCTCCTCGCTAGGCTATGATGCAGCGCCTTACTTTCGCGTTATGAATCCCGTGCGGCAGTCCGAAACCTATGATCCTAGCGGGTCGTATATCCGGCGCTGGCTTCCCAAGCTTGCTCATTTGTCCGACAAAGCGATTCATAAGCCGCAGGGACACGCCATCGTTGATCTGAAGCAGGCAAGACTGCGGGCCATCGAGCAGTACAGGATGCTGCTGCAGCAAAGAAAACAGTTCAATGAAAGTAAAGGAATAGAAGAATAAACAGGAGACGGTAAGAGATCATTCGCTAAAGAAACATTCTCATTTTTCATTAGGTTAGCCTTAAAACATAAGCAAGGCACCCCTTATTCCCAAGGGAGTGCCTTTTTGTGCTGCATGCTTATTGTTCGTAAAAGACTTTTGATTGAAGCAGAATCAAGGCTTCCTCAATACTCGCCAACTCCTCAGGGGAGATGTCCTTCATTCGTTCCTTAAAGCGCTCTCCGATTTGTTGGAAGGCGTTATCCATCATCGACTGTCCAGCAGGAGTGAGACGGATAAGCTGCTTGCGGCGATCTTCTGCCACCTCGAACTTTTCACATAATTGCTTCTCCGTCAGCTTCTTGAGCTCTCGACTCGTATTGGGCATGGAAATATGCTTGCAATCGCTGATCTGGCTCAAGGTAACGGGCTGACTCACGGCGATATATTCCAAAATTCCGTATTGTACAGGTGTAATATCATCTGGCTTCACATCTTTAGTAAGCTCATGAGTCACTTCATGTACAGCCGTAGTAAAGGCCACAAATTGCTGAAAAAGGGCTGCTGTGTCCATTGTGCTATCACCTCATACTGCAACCATAACAAACTAATTATCATTAAACAATTATCAATTGACAATTAAAAATAAAGTGTGCTACTATTTGGTTATCAAATGATAATAAAATGAGGTGTTCGCATGAAGGTGTTGGCTGTACTTGCTCATCCGAATCATAAGAGCTTAAGCTATGCTTTTTTTCAACAAGTGATTCAAGGCAGTCAGGAGAATGCGCATATTACCGAGATTCAGGTGCTTGATCTCTACGAGGAGGGATTCGATCCCGTTTTGGTATTTAATGAGGAGAAGAGAAGAAGGGATATGCATCTTGACCCGAAGCTTGCCTTATACCGCGAACAGATCCTATGGGCGGATAAGCTTGTATTTGTGTATCCGATCTGGTGGGGAAGGCCCCCTGCCATGCTGCTTGGCTATATTGATCAGCTATTTGCGTCGAATTTTGCGTATCGTGATCATGGAGGATTGCTGCCAGAAGGGCTTCTGAAAGGTAAATCAGCCGTATGTATTTCTTCCATGAAAGGTCCAGCGTTCTATCCGCTTTATTGGCTGGCCAATGCTCATAAGATGCTGATGAGGAAGGCGCTCTTTCGTTATGTGGGCATCAAGCAGGTAAAGTTTTTTGAGTTTGGCAATATGGAAAGCAAACAGGGCAAGCAGAAGGAGAAGTTGGAGCGGGTATACCGTTATTTCAAAGCAGTCGCGCATTAATACATCTGAGTGGAATAGAGCGGTTCGGTTACGGTTAGGACCTTGCTTGTCAGTAGGAGCTCGCTGTAGTATGACAAATAACAAAAAGAGCCTCCTTGCCCACGAATTGGTGGAGCGGGAGGCTCGGCTTGTGCCAATTATTAAGGATGAAAGCAACTCCTATTAGAAGGCAAGGAGCAGATCGCAAAGCGGCGCTCCATTGTAGACATGCAGACTTATTTCGTATAGTTGTCAAAATAGCCTTGGATGTAAATGATCGGCGTCCCTTTATCCCCGCTGCCGGATGTCAAATCAGACAAAGATCCAATCAGGTCGGTCAATCGTCTTGGCGTTGTGCCTTGGGCTTCCATGGCGCCTACGAGATCAGCATCCTTTTGATCAATGAATTGGGAGATCGCTTGCTTCAGCTCTTCGCCGCGCAGCTCTGCAAAGTTGTTATCGGCCAAATATTTTAGTTTGATCTCATTTGGCGTACCGTTCAGCCCTGCAGTGAAGGCTGGAGACACCACGGGATCAGCAAGCTCCCAGATCTGCCCTACAGGATCTTTGAATGCGCCGTCCCCATAGATCATGACTTCCACGTGCTTGCCGGTCTTCTCAAGCAGCATGTGCTGAATCTGATCCACAACAGGCTGGCAATTGCGAGGGAACAGCTTTACGCTTTCCTCTGTTGCTTTATTCGATCCAAGCAGCCCATACGCTTCATTGAAGCCGCTGCCGTCGATCGGCGCTGCCAGGATGTTGTCGAGACTGTAGATGTTCTCGCCGCCATTAGCCTTAAGCAGACGTTTGGTTCTATGGCGTGAATGAATATCACAGGTTAGGACATTCTTCGTATAGTCCAAAATCGTTTTTGGGTTGTTTGAGAAAATAACCTCGCACTCCACGCCGTACTCTTCTATTAAAGATTTATAGTAATCAATATAATCGACACCTGTGAAAGGATGCTTGTTATAGCCGAAGTAGTGTCTGAATTGTTCTTCTGTAAGCACATCCGTCCAAGGATTGACCCCTTTTTCGTCCAACAAATCAAGATCAACCAAGTGGTTGCCCACTTCGTCTGATGGATAGCTCAGCATAAGGACAATCTTCTTCGCTCCCTTTGCAATTCCGCGCAAGCAAATGGCGAAGCGGTTGCGGCTTAGAATAGGGAAGATAACACCGATCGTATCTTCGCCGAATTTGGCGCGAACGTCTGCCGCAATATGATCAATCGTTGCATAGTTCCCTTGAGCACGGGCTACGATGGATTCGGTCACCGTAACAATATCTCTGTCTTGAATGGCGTATCCCTCAACCTCAGCTGCTTTCAGCACACTATCTACAACGATGTCTTCGATCTGATCTCCTTGGTTAATGATCGGGCAGCGAAGGCCTCTAACCACGGTTCCGACTACTCTTTCCAATCTAATCGCTCCTTATGTCAAGTTCTGACCCATTTTATCTCTACTTTGACTATACCTTGATTGTGCATCATAAGTAAAACTAATAAAGTTAATGTTTGATATAAATCAAATTAATGTTGTGCTAACAGAGCACTCCCATGCCTATGTATTCCCCTCTTGATTGCAGGCAGAGGCATAAGGTTTCGACGATAAAGGAGCAAGATCGGATATAACCAAGTTTTCTCAGGACGGCTTTCTAAATGCGAGTAAAATGATAGGAAAGAACATGGATGATTGGAGGTCCACATGATGAAAACACAGTTGACTGCATTATTTGATCAGTATGCGAGGGAGCATCATTTTTCAGGTGCGGCTCTCATTCAGAAAGGAACGAATCCATTATTCGCTGGCGCTTATGGCTTTGCCCATCGAGGCTTTCACATCCCGAATCAGCTTCATACGATGTTTGATACGGCTTCAATTACGAAGCTGTTCACAACCGTTGCGATCTTGCAGCTTGTCGATCAAGGCAAGCTTAGCATCGATGACTGCATCACGGATATTATCGATTTGACAGGAACTTGTATTCCAACAGATGTGACGATTGCCCATCTCCTTACACATACCTCAGGTATTGCAGATGATGCAGATGAGGAAGAAGGAGAGAGCTATGAGGATTTATTTATCCAGAAGCCGAACTACTCGATACGCCATTGTGGCGATTTTCTGCCCCAATTTGCTTACAAGGAGCCGAAATTCAAGGCAGGCACGAGCGTGAGCTATAATAATTGTGCTTTTGTGCTGCTGGGATTAGCTATTGAGCAGGTGGCGCAGGTCGATTATCGGAGCTACGTTCAGCAGCATGTTTTTCTTCCAGCAGGCATGAACAGTACCGACTTTTGCGCAAAGGATGAAGGAGATGCTCCAATAGCAGAAGGCTACTCTCTGGTTCATACTGCATCGAATGAGATAGCGTGGAGAAAAAACATTTATTCATTTCCGCCAATTGGCACTGCGGATGGAGGCGCCTTTACCACAGTTGGGGACCTTGATCGGTTTATGCGGGCAATCATTGCGTGCAAGCTATTATCCGAGGTGCAAACGCAGGAATTATTGAAGCCGCACACCACGCTGGAGCGGCGGACTAGTAGAGGAGAAACCATAAGAAATGGCTATGGCTTTCACTTTTTATACGATGCTAATGGCCAGTTGATTCGCTTGCACAAAGAAGGGGCCAACGCGGGTGTGGCCGCGATGTTCGCTTATTATCCGACGCTTGATGCAACGAGCACGATTCTAGCCAACCAGACGTGTAATGTATGGGAGCTTCATCGGCAGGCAGAGCAGATTTTACTAGAAAAACATTGAAATAGCGATAGAAGGACAGAAGCCTAAGAACGTCCGGTCGTAGTATGCGTGGGCTTGCTTAGGGCAGCAAGCTGCTATTGATCGGACAAGTCGGAGTGGCACGATGACAAGAATAGAAAAAGTAAGGCTGCATTTGAGTTAAGGTATTACGCAGAGATGAATAAGCTGCCATCGACATCTAGATGGCAGCTTATTCGTCGTTGTCTACGCGCTGTGCGATTCAGCAATTAACCTTGTGAAAGACGATCCAACTTCGAAGCGGTCAGGCTTAAAAGCGCCTTTGATTGGAGTCCACTGCGTTAGCATCAGAATATTGTTGAGCATCTCGGATCTCTTCCAATGGAATAATCGAAATGCGCGTTTCGCCTTCTGCTGGGATATGGACCCAAGTAATATGCGGCTATTCGTCAGCGCTGTCCCAGCTATTGGAATGTCAAGTAGACGAATAATTACATTGCATGTCTTCTGCGCTTCGTCACATAATAAGGTACGTAAAAAGGGGGCGCGTGATATCCGATACTTATATGAGTTTATACAGCACCAAGACGACTTGCCGATCAAGTTATTCGTAAACAGCGTGAAGCATATCCATTTTCATTGGCATAAAGAAATTGAGATTCTTTATGTTCTTCAAGGATCAGTAGTGATGTATCTGGATCAACGCCAATATACCCTTCATCAGGATGATGTGATCGTCGTCAACAGCATGTCCGTCCACAAGATTGAACGCACGAGTGAGGATAACGTGCTGCTGACGCTTCAATTTGGCCCGGAGTGGCTGGATACAAATGCCTTTGTCCACTGCAATTCCAGCACGCAGACCGAAGATAATCGCCGCAGCTACGATGCCATCCGCCATAATCTAGCGAAGATGGTCTATGAGATCAATAAGAAGGCTAGCGGGTTTCGCAGCTATACCCTTGGCTGCTTGCAGATGCTGTGCGGGTATCTGCTTCGGTACTTCTCATCGGGGACAAATGAGGCTGCTCAAGAAGATGCAAAGTCATATGACTATAAGCGGCTTAATCGGGTGCTCCATTATGTCGATCAGCACTATAATCAGAAGATTACGCTTCAGACGATGGCGGATCAGGAGCATTTGAGCCTGCATTACTTTTCGCACTTCTTTAGTGATAAGATCGGGATCCCCTTTCAAAAATACTTGACGCTTGTCCGTCTTGAGAAAGCCCAGGCGGAGCTCGCTAATTCAACCAAGAGCATTACAGAGATCGCGCTTGATTGCGGCTTTGCCAATGTAAAGTTGTTTAACAAATACTTTAAGGAAAAATACGATAGCACCCCGAGCGCTTATCGTGAAGCGCTGGCATTAGCGGATCAGCCTGATCCAGATCGCAAGCCGCTGACCTATGAGGAGTCGTCAAGCGGCGACTATTATGAGACAGATACGATACAGGCCATGTCCTCGCTGTACCGTTATCTTCATATCGATACGGACGAAAGTATGGAAACGATTCTCCACTCGCCAGCATCAAGTTCGGCATCGGCAACCGCATCAACCGTGGTAGACGTAAAGGTTCGTACGAATGGCAAGGGTACGCCTTTTAATAAGCACTGGAATGTCGTCACAACTGCAGGTCGAGCCGTAGAGGGGCTTAGAGAGGACTGGCAGCACCATTTTAGCGAGATGCAGCAGCAGTTTCCTTTTCAATATATTCGCTTCCATGGCATCTTTAATGATGAAATGATGGTGTATAACGAAGGAGATGACGGTACACCGATATACAATTGGTCATACGTGGACAAGCTGTACGATAAGCTGCTTCACCAAGGCATTAGGCCGTTTGTCGAGCTGGGGTTCATGCCAAGTCTCTTGAGAAGGTCGAATGAGACGGTCTTTTGGTGGAAGGGAAGCATCTCCCCGCCTAAAGAGCAGACCAAGTGGGATGCGCTTGTCCAGGGCTTTGTCCGCCACTGCTTGAACCGTTACGGCTGGCAAGAGGTGAGTCAATGGTATTTTGAAGTGTGGAATGAGCCTGACCTTTCTGGCGTCTGCTGGGCAGGGACGAAGGAGGAGTATTTCTCGTTCTATGCTTCTACGGTGAAGGCAATCAAGTCGATCTCACCTGCGCTTAAAGTTGGCGGCCCTGCGCTTGGCTACGGCTCGCTGTGGAACGACACGTGGATGGAGGAATTTCTGGCGTACTGCCATGAGCACAAGGTGCCGCTCGATTTCTTCTCCTTTCACGTATACTCCGAGTATCCCTTCTTAAAGGGAGAGACCGATCGTCTAACGACGATTATGCCGCCATCCTTTTATAGGGAAAGTATGGATCGTATACATGCTAAGCTATCGTCAACCCCTTATTGCGACGTTGAACTGTTTATGACCGAGTGGAACTTCTCGCTCTATGATCGCAATCTGGTGCACGATACGATGTTCATGGCTCCCTTCGTGATCTATCATGCGCTGGCGACAATTGGCTCCATGAAGGGGCTTGCCTACTGGAGCTTTACGGATGTATTCGAGGAAAGCGTCGTTCCGCCGGCCCACTTCTATGGCGGATTCGGGCTCGTCAATCGGGATGGACTGAAGAAACCCAGCTACTATGCCTTTAAGCTTCTGCATAAGCTTGGGGAGGAGATGATTGCCCGTGGGGACGGTTATATCGCAACAAGAAAGAGCGACGGCAGCCTTCAACTGCTCCTGTATCATTATGTGCATGTCGACCAGCTGTTCGCGAGCGGGGATTGGTCGGAGCTGTCCGATATGAATCGATATGCGGTATTCGAGGAGAAGGGCAGCAAAGCCTTTCGTCTGCATGTAGAAGGCCTTGCTGGTCGTTATAAAGTGACAAGCTATCTGCTGGACCGTGAACATGGTTCTGTATTTGATGATTGGGTGCGATTAGGAGCGCCAGACTTCCTTTCCACAGAAGAGATTCGCTACTTGGATGCTAGAAGCGGGCCTGCTATGAAGACGGAGATCATACATGATGTACAGGACTGGCAGCAAGAAGTGACCCTTCCGCCTCATGGCGTGCTGCTGCTTACGTTTGACAGGCAGTATTAGTTCGTCCCACGCCTGCTGCTAGAAACCAACCTTTCACACAATTGAGCACGATATAGCAGCGCGCACCCCTCCTATGAGGGGTGTTTTTTGTTGTGTAGGCCCCTCCTATGCTGCATATGCTAAGTCCGTCAGGAGAAAGGGAACAAGAAACAGCCCTAATCGCGACAAAGAACAACAAGAAAGCGCTACCAAACAGCATTTATACTAAAGTCACGGCCGATGAAAATGACAATGCAAGGGGGAATGAACATGGACCGTCTCATGAAATGGATGACGGAAAAATTTGCGCCACGCTTAGAGACGTTTACAAACAACGTATGGGTATCTTCCATACAGGAAGCCATTATGGTTACCCTACCTATGATTTTATCGGGTCCATCATCACCTTAATCTCGATTCTAAAAGATTTCATTCCGGGGATGCCGGACTTAACCCCGATAACCACATTTAGCTTCGGACTTTTAGGTATGTTTATTGCTTTTCTCACGCCTTATACGGTCATGCAAAAGAAAGGGCGCGACAAAATCAAGCTGATTGCTGGAGCTACAGGTCTATCCTTGTTCTTAATGCTGCTGAAGCCCGTTCTGAATGAGGACGGCACGATTACCTTCATTCTGGAGCGTTTTGGCCCTTCCGGCATGATTACTGCACTGCTGGTTGGCATCGTGGTAGCTGTAGTCTTGAATGTATTCAACAACTTTTCACTATTCAAAAAGGATTCGTCTTTGCCCGAATTTATCATTGATTGGTTTGACTTCCTTGTTCCAATCGCGATTATTCTGACGATGGGCTGGGTGCTCGTTTATCAGCTGCACTTTGATATTTTCGAGCTGATCGTAAGCGTCTTCGAACCCATTAATACGGTAGGACAAAGCTTATGGGGCTTCTTGCTCTTTAACTTGATTGGTGTTGTGCTCTACTCCTTCGGCGTAAGCCCATGGGTGATGATGCCGATCTGGTACGCGATCTGGATTCCTGCGATTGAGCAGAATGCAGCCTTGGTGGCCCAAGGGCTTGAGCCAGTCAACATCAATACCTTTGAAACCTTCTTCTCAGGCTGGCTTGGTGTCGGCGGTCTAGGTGCGACCCTGCCGCTCGTCGTATGGTTCCTATTTGCACGATCCAAAAAGCTGAAGTCGATTGGCAGAGCGACAATCGTACCCTCTTTATTCAACATCAACGAGCCGGTCATCTATGGAGCGCCGATCGCTTTTAAACCGATTCTTATGGTTCCGATGTGGATTAACGGGATCATTACGCCGATTATTGTGTATTTCGCGCTTGATATGGGATTCGCAGAGATTCCAAGCAAGGTGTTCCAGCTGTGGTATACCCCAATTGGCATATCGACTTACATTATGTCTGGATTGAACGGAGTTATCCTGCTTGCACTCGTGCTGGCAATCATCTTTGCCGTCTGGTATCCATTCTATAAGATTTACGATGCGCAGGAGCTGAAGAAGGAGCAGGAAGAAGCTGAGCTGCAGCAAAGCTAGGAAAGTGGGGATCAATCATGAATCACAAAATAGAGCATTGGATGAAGGAATTAACACTGGAAGAAAAGGCATCCCTGTGTGCGGGTCTGAATATGTGGATGACGAAGGGGATCGACCGCTTGAATATCCCAGCGATCCATATGTACGACGGTACCAATGGCATTCGCAAGACGAGCAGCGATGAAGAGATGGGCATCACGTCGGAAAATATACCAGCGACGTGCTATCCCACAGGTTCCGCAATTGGATCTTCATGGAATATTGAGCTCTTGCATGAGATCGGTGTGGCGCTTGGTATTGAAGGCAAGGAGATGGGTGTAGAGCTTCTGCTCGGCCCCGGCATCAATATGAAGCGCACACCGCTTGGCGGCCGCAACTTCGAGTATTATTCGGAGGACCCTTGTCTATCTGGCGAGCTAGGAGCAGCCTTCGTCAATGGACTCCAAAGCCAAGGCGTCGGTGCTTCTGTGAAGCACTTTGCCTGCAACAATCAGGAATACGAGAAGATGGTGACAAGCTCAGAGGTGGATGAGCGTACGCTGCGCGAGATTTACCTAAGTGCTTTTGAGCGAATCGTGAAGAAGGCCAACCCGTGGACGATGATGTGCTCCTACAATCTGCTTAACGGCTCTTATGCAAGCGAAAATGAGCATTTGCTTGATGATATTCTTCGTAAAGAGTGGGGGTATGAAGGCGTTGTGCTATCCGACTGGACAGCAGTTAATGACCGCATTCGCGGACTTAAGGCAGGGCTTGATCTGGAGATGCCGGGACCTGCGCATTACAATGCCGCAGCAATTGTAGAAGAAGTGCAGAAGGGGACACTCTCAGAAGAGCAGCTTGATAAGAGCGTACGAAGAATTCTTACACTGGTAGAGCAGGTCACGGATCATGAAGTAGAGTCTCCTGAGACCGCACTTGACTACCATGAGCTCGCTAGAAGAGCTGCTGCTGAGAGCATCGTACTGCTCAAAAATGATAACGGCATTCTGCCGCTTGATCCTGCTAAGGTAAAATCCGTTGCCGTCATTGGCACGTTCGCGAAGAAGCCGAGAATTCAGGGCGCGGGTAGTGCTGAGGTGACGCCAACATCTGTTGATATCCCATGGGAAGAGATGCAGAAGATTGCCGGCGAGGCTGTACAGTTCCATTATGCGGAAGGCTGCCCTAAAGATGATCGCATCGATGACACGATGATCGAAGAGAGTGCAGCGCTTGCCGCAAAATCAGAACTCGCGATTCTGTTCGTCGGGCAGCCGGAATACGCAGAGTCCGAGATGCATGATCTAAATGGCATTGATCTTCCTGAGCATCAAGTGAAGCTGATTGAAGCCGTAGCGGCTGTACAGCCGAAATGCATTGTCGTGACGAGCAGCGGTACCGCATTAGCGATGCGTCCGTGGATCCAGCATGTGCCAGCCGTGCTTCATGCTTGGCTGACCGGACAAGGCTCAGGCCGTGCGGTTGCCGAGATCCTATTCGGCTTGACGAATCCATCGGGCAAGCTGTCCGAGACGTTCCCTGTGAAGCTCTCCGACAATCCGTCTCATATGCGCATTCGTGGAGAGAATGGCAAGCTGTACTACCGTGAGGGATTGTTCGTAGGATATCGCTACTATGACCGCAAGGAGCTTGCGCCGCAGTTCCCGTTCGGGCATGGGCTGTCTTACACATCATTTGCCTATTCCGATATGCGGGTGACCCAGCATGATCACAGCGTGACGGTGTCCCTGCAAGTAGAGAATACCGGAGCGATAGCAGGCAAAGAGGTTGTTCAGTTGTATGTTCAAGACGAGGAGTGCAAGTGGACGCGTCCAGAGAAGGAGCTTAAGGCCTTTATCAAGATCGAGCTTGAACCGCATGAGAAGAAGGAAGTTGTGTTTGAGCTTGAGGAGCGGGACTTTGCTTACTACAATACGAAGTACAATCGCTGGATAGCGGAGACAGGCTACTTCAAGCTTGTGGCAGGCAGCTCTTCACGAGACATTCGCCTGACAGAACGCGTTTTCTGCGACTTTGGCAAGGAAGAGGCATCCTTCCACAAGTTCAGCCTGCTGAACGACTGGGTTGAAGATCCAACAGCCAAGTCGGTACTGGAAAAGTGCTTACATGAGATGAACGAGCATGTAACCGACAAGGTGCATTTGAATGAAGAGTTCATCGGATTCTGGGGAGACTTCCCAACGATTAAAGTGCTGCAAATGTTTGGACAAAATTGGCTTATTCACCGCACGCCCGATCAAGTGATAGATGAACTTATCGCAGAAGTGGAGCGTGTGCGCCAAGCAGCGGCAGGAACGAATACAGCAGCCGCGCAATCTCAGGAATAATAAACAACAAAAAGAGGCCATCCATTCGACCATGCTTCCTTGGCAGAAGGAAGCATGGCTCACCATCACGCTCCTGAACAAGGGGAGAATCGCGATGAATGGGCATAGGCCTCTTTTTGTTGTGGACATCCATATATATGTGCGGAGAAAGGAAAGGGGATTAATCCCCACCCGTTCGTTTGGCTGCAGGGAACACAACCCGGATCACTGTCCCTTCGCCGAGCTTAGACTCCGCAGTGACATGACCACCTAATGCTTCCACCAGCCCTTTGGAAATCGCCATGCCAAGCCCAGAACCTGCTGAGGCATGGACGGTATTGGTTCCCCGATAATAGCGTTCGAACAATCCATCGAGGGTACGCTCGTCCATACCGCTGCCATTGTCAGAGAAGATGATGCAGATGTGCCTGTGATCGGTGCGCCATTCAAGGGAGACCGTCAGCAGGGTATCCGCTGGATTGTGCAAAAAGGCGTTGGCGACCAGATTGGTCACGATCCGACTTAGCCACGGGGTATAAGTGCGAACGACAACTTCCTCTGCTAGCGGATGATAGGAGATGCGCGCTTCTCCGAAGGCAGGGTCAGATGCAGCCTGGCCCAGTGTATGCGTGAGCCATGAGCAGAGCTCAACCTCTTCCGTCTCAGGTGGGAATAATCCCGATTGAAGACGATAGGTCATGGCCAGATCATTGATCAGCGTATCCATATGGGTTGACTTCTCCAGCATGATATTGGAGAAGGAACAAACCTCCTCCTTGCTCCAATCGTACCCATCATTAGCCAGCAGATGGGCATATCCCTTGATTGCGGACAATGGTGTCTTGAGATCGTGGGTAATGCCGCTGATCCAGGTCTCGCGCAGCTCTTGGGTCTGCAGCCGCAATGTCTCATCTCGATGCAGTGTCTTCGCGAGTTGATCGAGCGACTGCATCACATCCGTGTACATCCGATATCGTCTTCGCCATTGCCCAGATGAGTTGCGGCTTCTTGGCCGCCCCTTGCGATCAGCCGGCTCCTCATATACTTTGTTGCTTAACGCTTTAAGCCAAGCCAGCATGTGCAGCATCGGCGCTCCGAAGCGATGCGCACTCCAGAGCGACATGATTATAAACACGAGCAGCATTGCAGCAAGCATGGCGCTCACTCCCACAATCATGACCCTTGTCTCAGGAGGGAGCAGACTGCTTGAATTAGCGTTGCTTCTTGCTTGATTAGGCAGCGCGATGATCCAAGTATCCTTGGAATCTTTATTGTAAGAGGTCGCAATGCCATAACCGTATCTTTCTTTGTATATCGTCCTCAGCGCCAAGTCCTGAATCGTGTAAGAACGGGGAATCTGTTCCGGCTTGTTATAGGCGGCCATTTCATTGCCGGAAGCGTCCAGCCATTGCACGTATCCTCCAAGTGATTGTAAGCGAGCAGCAGCCTGATCAGGGAGTAGAAGCTGTCCAGATTCATCCCTCGAGGCCCCACCCTTTACTTGTTCGAGCAGCAGTTCCAGCTCATTTTTAACGCCATAGACCAGAGTGAACAGCTTGCCGTCCTTCTCTTGTATGTACAAATAAAGTCCATAAGGGAAAGGCTCGGTTCTATTCCAATAAGCAAGCAGCTCTCCTGGATCGTAATGCTTGGGAACATCAGGGGGCGTATTGTAAGACAGCACAACGCGTCCTTCTTCATCTAAGCTTTGCAGCCATCCTTGGTTAGCCTTGACTTGATCCAACAGCTTAGGGTCGAATACGAATCCATCTGGACCAAGCTTAGATGATTCGACGAGCTTCTCGAGTCCGACGGAGGCAAAGTCATGGGAGAGCTGTATTTCCTCAAAGCGCTGCAGCATCCACTGAACGCTTAATCCTGCTGCGGCAAGCACAAGGATACCGGATACGGCAAGCTGAATGACAAATCGTACGGTCAGCCGATGCTTGATGTTCATTGCGATGCATTCCTTTTATCCGAATGATGAACGAGCTTGTAGCCGAGGCCTCTCACATTCACGATCAGCTTAGGCTCAGATGGATCCGCTTCGATTCGCTCTCGAATGCGATGGATATGAACCATCACGGTATTGTCATCCGAGAAAGCCTCTTCCCCCCACACTCGCTCATACAGTTCGCGTTTGCTGAAGATCCGATTCGGATGCTTGCAAAAAAAGAGCAGCAGCTGGAAGACAAGGGTTGGACAAGGCACAAGCTTGCCATTAACCGAGAGCTCCCCAGCGGTCTCATTGACTTGGAATCTTCCGAAGTCATAGATGCGAAAGGCAGTAGACGATTCATTGTGAATGTGATTGTGTAGTTTTAGCCCTTTCTCTTTGGCTGCAAGATGCCGTCGTAGCTGAGAACGGATACGCGCCACGACCTCCATCGGGTTGAAAGGCTTCGTAATATAATCATCGCCTCCCACTGCAAATCCCGTCAATTTATCAAAGTCAGAGCTCTTGGCGGTCAAAAAAAGAATGGGTGCTTCTGTCGTCACTCGTATAAAGGGACAGATATCGATGCCGCTACGACCCGGAAGCATAACGTCAAGCACGATGAGGTCATAGGTCTTCTGCTGGCACGCTTCCACCGCCTCTTCTCCAGTAGATGCCGAATCAACCTGTGTATAACCCTCTTTATGTAAGACCGTTTGAAGAAGTGTAAGAATAGCCGGTTCGTCATCGACGAGCAGAATGGCCGCGTCATTCATCCTAATGGCCCCTCTCTATATGGCGTTTATGCCCTTATATTACCACAATTCATCTTGCGCATCGGCGAATCGCTATCTTAACGCTGTCTTAATTCTGAGCCTTGGGGAGGCAAGAATGTGAGGAATCAGCTGAACATCATTAAGCTAATGTTAAGCCTCCGTTACAAGGGATGTAACGATCGTCCTCTACAATAGAGGTATCAAACAAAGAGAGGCGGGGGTTCGCATGACATCACGTGGAGTAGAGCATCCCAACAAGAAGGGGGCATACAGCCTTATGATTCTGCTGCTTAGCGCGGCTGTTGGTCTGAGCGCATGTGGAGGAGGAACAGCTGTACCGAAGAAACAAGATACGCCTGAACAGGGGGCGAAGGCAGAAAGCGCCGTTAAGTCAGAGACGAAGCTTCTTCAGCCAGAGGAGCTGCCGAAGGCAATGGTTGAAGGTCGGACGGACGTGATATACAGCCAGTTTAGCTCAGACTTTAAGGCTCAGGTAAGTCAAAAGGACTTCAAGGATATGGTTGCTGAATTTGTTAATGGGGCATCTGCCTTTCATGAGGAGTCGAACTTCCTCTTGAACGATCTTGATCATCGCATCTGGATCGATCCTGCCAGCAGAAAGGGCATCTTGGCTTTGTTTGATGGGCAGGCAGCTATTGTTGGCTTGCAGATTCTAGAGCTCGGCAAGCCGCATGCATCGGATGAGCAGTATACCAATACCACATTCCGCCTGCCATTCAAGGGGGACTGGTTCGTGTTCTGGGGAGGAAATAATGTCTTGTTTAACTACCATTACGAGCATGAGATTCAGCGCTATGCCTATGACTTCATTCAGGTACAGGATGGGCGCTCCTACCAAGGGGATGAGAAGAAAAATGAAAGCTACTTTGCCTTTGGAAAAGAAGTGCTTGCTCCTGCGGATGGTGTGGTTGTTACGGTGGTTAATGATATCCCCGACAATGTACCTGTAGGGGTAATGAACGAGCAGAACCCTGCCGGCAATCAGGTCATTATTGAGCATAACGGCGAATACAGCATTCTCGCGCATCTGAAGCAGGGGTCGGCGACAGTGAAGGAAGGCGATACGGTGAAACGAGGTGAGGTGATTGGCCAGCTTGGCAATTCAGGCAACTCTAGCGAGCCGCATCTGCACTTCCAAGTATCGGATGGCAAGGATTTGTTCCAATCACGAGCGATTGCAGTGAAGTGGGAGCAGGGACTGAACCCGCAAAGAGGGGAAATCATTCAGGGGGGAGAGTAAGCCAGGGTAATACGATTGGACAGCAATGAATTGGGGAAATAAGACTTTATTCCAATAGATCGATATCGATAGGTTTAAAAGGAGAGGCAGCCATAGGGCTGCCTTTTCCTATCATTAGGGCTGTTCTTCCATTATCTCGTGACAGAAGGTAAACCTACGAAATACGCCACCAACTCATGAATCATATATTCCCGGCCGATTGGCCCCCAAGGGTCCCATTCTCTTGATTCTGGTATAAAGACACGATTGTTGCGGACGGCTTGAAGCTTCAGCCATCGCTCATCCTGATAAGCTTGTTGGACCTCATCCTGCTCGCTCCATAGGATAAGGATCTGTTCTGGATCAAGCTGAACAATGTCCTCGAAGGCATAGCTGCGGTAAAAGCCATGCTTTACCCTTGGGTCTGGTTGAAAGCCGAGTCCTGTATAAATGAGATCGGCCAGTGCATGCTCCTTGCAGCCGTACAGACGGCAGTCACCAGGCAGCAGTCGAATAATGACCCAGCTTCCTCGCGATGTAACTGGCAGAAGCTTTACTTTGGCCTCCTCTTCAAGCGTTTCTACCCGTTCGATGATTCGTCCAGCGGCTTGTTCCCGATGGACTAGGCCTGCAAGCTCTCGCAAATACTGCTCCCATCTTGCAGAAGGGTGGATGAAGATCGTATGGGGATTCGTCTTCCATTGACGGTCATTTGGCATATGAAGAGATTGAGTCTTAATAATCGTATCCGGTGATAGCCGCATCACGGTGCTTGACGACAGCGGACGCTCAGCAGGAAGCGGGAGCGTGCCCTGCAGGCGGTCATGCAGGTAGCTCGGGAAGCCCGAGGAGGTATGGTAGTATTTCGGGTAAGCGGGAGCCGCAATAGGCTGTATGCCAAGGGCAAGCAAATGGTCCTGCAGAAGATAACTGCTAACCACCGCAATTTTTCGATCTTTTCGTTTCATATAAGCGGAGGGCGATAAGCCTTCCGTCTTTTTAAAGACACGGCTAAAATACAGTTCGTCTTGATATCCCACGCATTGGGCAATATCGCGAAGCGTCACTTGGCCCTCACCCATTAATTCCTTAGCCCGCAGCATGCGGATCCGTGTCAAATAGTGTCCAGGCGTCATGCCTGTCAGCTTCTTAAAGGCGCGGCAGTAGGAGCTTGGCGTCATGCCTGCGAGAATTGGAAGTTCGCTCAGAGCAATCGGCTTCGCAAAGTTGTCCTCCAGGTAATCAATGGTCTGCTGAAGGGTATCTTCTGCTGTCAGGCCTTGCATCTGATGCTGGGCTTGCAGATGCAGCAGCAGCTCTAAGAAATGAAGCTGCCGTCTCAGCTTTCCCTTCTCGCCTTCTTCCTTAAAGGACTGCTCCAGCGGCGTTAACAGATGGTGGAGCGTAACCCCAGAACTGTGCTGTATTTGATGCTGGCTGTGAAGGTTATGGAGGCTATGAATTCGTCCGTGCGCTTCGGATGAGGGCATGATTGAAGTCTTCGCTATCATCAGCTGCACGCAATGATAGTGAAGGTAGTGGAGCCGCACGGAATGGTCGGTATCATTGATCAGCTCAAGGGTTCCGTTAGTTCGAAGAATCACAGAGCTTCCCATCTTAAGGGGATGGGTGCTGCCATCAAGAACGACCTTCAGGGTGCCGCTCGTAATCAAGAGAATAGCAGGACGCTGGATCATGAAGGGCTTGGTGCGGTATCCGGCTCGAATATCATGCTCTTTCAAGGACAAGGGGAAATAAGAGGAATAATGCTGGCTTTGAGTCAAGCGTAAGCAGCTCCTTTAACAGCTTTTTCTCATTGATAATCATTATCATTTATATTGTATGTTATCAATAAATGGATATTTTTACAACAGCAATTGTCGAGTTTCAAGGCGAAGCTGCATATTTTGTCCATATGAATCGGACAATGGCAGCTATACAACAACAAAATTGGGCTCGTTACAATGTAAATGAAAATCATTATCAGTCAAGGTGGGGGTTACATATTATCCAAGGAGAGAAGAGGCAGTCGTTGTTTATGCGCTTAAGGCGATATGGAGTAGGAGCACTTGTTAGCTTAAGCGTGCTGTTAAGTCTAATGGCCTGCAGCTCTTCATCGGACAAGCCTGCAGGTCAGGGGTATAATGCCGTTGCCGCGATAGAGTCGAGCCATAGCGAGGAGAGTTGGGATGCGATTGAGCCGATTGAGATCAAGGATCTGCAGACAGGCGCAGCAGCCATGATTCAAGCGGTAAAGGACTACAAGCAGGCTGTTGAATCTGAGGATCAAGAATCGGCAGCTGCTCTAGCGCGTGAAATTGTCGGGTTGTGGAAGGCGATGGAGGCTAAGGTCAAGACAATGGATCGAGTGCTGCATCAAGAACTCACATCAGACATCGTGCTATTGCTGGCAGAGACGTCAACCAAGCCATGGGATCGTGACAGGCTGATCCAGTTGGACTATAAGCTGTACCAGAGCTTCCGAGATGTGAAGCAGAAGATTCAACATTCTTAAATCCCAGAAAAGGTTGGTGATAGGTTCATGCATGCATTCAAAATAAGATTTACAGCATTCAGCTTACTGTTAGCCCTCTTATGCACCTTCATTCCTCTATCTGCTGTACAGGCAGCTGGCAGCAGCGTGAAGGTGACGATCAATGGCCAATCCCTTTCCTTCGATGAAAAGCCTCGAATGGTTAACGGTCGGACGATGGTCCCTTATCGCACGATTGCTGAAGCGCTGGGCGGTAAAGTAAAATACGATTCCAAAGCAAAAAAGGCAACCATTACAAAGGGAAGTCAAACGGTAGAGCTGACGCTTGGCAGCAAGACGGCAAAAATTAACGGCAAATCAGCTTCACTCGATGCCGCACCATACAATGCGAATGGCACCGTTCTTGTGCCGCTGCGCTTCGTGGGCGAATCGCTTGGCGTATGGGTGAACTGGAACAAGTCTACGACTACCGCTTCTTTGCTGACGAAGAAGACCATTAAGCACACGCTTGGCTCTACCACGCTAAACAGCGTGCCTAAACGTGCTGTGATCCTGTTTAATGGCGGAGTGGATATCACGGTCGTGCTTGGCGTGAAGCCGGTTGGTGCCGTTGAATCCTATGTTCAACAGCCATTCTATGAGTATATTCGCTCAAGCCTTGTAGGGACGAAGACTCTTGGTGATGAGACGCAGCCGAATCTTGAAGCTATTGCCAGCTTGAAGCCGGACGTTATTATTGCAACCAAGGTTCGTCATGAGAAGATTTACAGCCAGCTGAATAAGATCGCTCCAACGATCGCAACGGAGGATCTTGCAGATTGGCAGGATAATCTTCAGGTTATGGCTGCTGTGTTCAACAAGGAAGAGAAAGCAGATGCTTTCATGGCCGATTGGAAAGCTAGAGTAGCTGAATTCAAGAAGAAGCTGCCTGCAAAGGATAAAGGCGCTGCCATTTCCGTCATTCGTATTAATCCAAATGGAAGTGCTAGAGCTTACAACACGGGCTTTGCCTATCAGATCTTCCAAGAGCTTGGCTTTACAGTTCCGAAGCAGCAGGCTGCATTGAAGCAGGAGCTTGTGACCGTAACGTCCAAGGAGCAGGTCAGCCTGCTGGATGGCGACTATATCTTCGACTTCACCACGGACTGGGATGGTGATGGCGCAATTTTCAAACAACAGAAGGAGTGGACGGATTCTCCGCTTTGGAAAAATCTAAAGGCTGTGAAGAACAAGAAATACTATAAAGTAAACGCGGTGACATGGAACTTGTCCGGCGGCGCGCTAGCGGCGAAGCTGATGCTGGATGACTTGTATTTCTACTTTGATCTTGAATAGAAATCAAGCCAGTTAGCGTATTGGATACAGATATTACAAGAAAGAATGGGCCTATTGGGTCCATTCTTTTCTGCCATCAACATGGTGTAGAGGAGAGGCGGTAAGGTAAGGATGGAAGCTAGACAAAAGAACGCTGCCGCTCAAGTGTTGGGATTGGCCATCGGTGTTGTGCTCCTTGCAGCAAGCGCAGCAGCAAGTATTCGCTTCGGATTCCAGACCATATCCTGGTCGGATATGATGGGAGCGTTTACTCATTATCGCGAGGATTCCATGGAGCAGGTTATTGTTCGAACGGCAAGACTGCCAAGAGCGCTCATTGCGATCTCGGTTGGTGCAAGCCTTGCGTTGGCGGGCGCACTTATGCAGGCCGTTACGCGCAATCCGCTTGCATCTCCAAGCGTGCTGGGCATCAATCAGGGGGCAAGCTTCGCGATTGTTCTAGCCATCACGGTGTTCGGCTGGAGCAATGGCCAGATGCTCGTATGGGTGTCCTTTGGCGGGGCCTTTATAGCTGCCGCAGCAGCGTATGTGCTTGGTTCCTTAGGAAGAGACGGCTTGTCACCGCTTCGTGTCATATTAGGGGGATCCGCGATTGTTGCACTCTATTCCTCTGCTACTCAAGGGCTGCTTGTTCGCAATGAAAATGGACTTCAAGACGTCATGTTCTGGCTTGCAGGCTCTATTGCTGCAAGGGATCTCCAGCTCTTGGCCATGGTTATCCCGTATATGATAATAGGCTGGGCTGCCGCGATGATCCTATCCCCGCAGTTGAATATTCTTGCGCTGGGGGAGGAATTGGCGCGGGGGCTCGGACAGCGAGTAGGGTTGATTCGCCTGGTGGCAGGCTTTATCGTTGTCTTGCTTGCGGGCGGATCTGTCGCCGTCGCTGGTCCGATCGGGCTTATCGGAATTATCGTGCCGCATATTGCCCGCTATCTGGCCGGTCAGGACCACCGGTGGCTGCTGCCGTATTGTGCGGTATATGGGGCGGTACTGCTGCTGCTAGCCGATGTGCTGGCCCGCTTTATCATTATGCCTGAAGAGGTGCCAGTAGGCATTATGACTTCTGTCATTGGCGCTCCTTTCTTTATCTACATTGCGAGAAGGGAGCTGAGAAATAGATGAAGCTTGGAACACAGGGACGTGGAAGGGTTATCGTGCCCCAAGGCATCCATCTTCCCACCATGCGCGCTATAGCTGCGCTGCTCGCCGCATGGCTGCTTCTGGCGATCGGCAGTCTTGTATTTGGTGAACAAACGATCGCTTTCCCTCGAGCATGGCGCAGTCTGCTTGGACGTGGGGCAAGCGATGAGATTTTTATCGTGCAATCCCTACGAGCACCGCGCCTTCTAATGGCATTTTTAGTCGGTTCGTCTCTTGCGCTGTCCGGTGCGATCCTGCAGGCTGTGATCAAAAACCCACTTGCCGCTCCAGATGTCATCGGCATTAGCGGAGGCGCGTCAGTGGGCGCAGTGGCTTTCATTACTTATTTATCAAGCCATGTGAGCATTCATTGGATGCCTGTGGCCTCCATGATCGGTGCTGTTGCTGCAGCAGGTCTTGTCTACTGGCTAGCTTGGAAGGATGGGGCTCAGCCGCTTCGGCTTGTTCTAGTGGGGATTGGCATCGGTTCTTTATTATCAGCATTAACATCCTTTATGCTCGTCTTCAGCCCCTCGTACTCGGCCAGTTCTTCTTACATCTGGCTGACGGGCACGATCTATGGCTCCACATGGGTCGAAGTCACGGTGCTGCTTCCGTGGGTGCTGCTTTTTGGCGTGCTGCTGTATGGATTCAAGGGAGCAATGAATGTCCAACTGCTTGGAGATGAGCTTGCAATAGGGCTTGGAAGCCGCGTGCAGAGGAATCGAATGGTGCTGATTCTGATCAGTGTGGGGTTGGCTGGAGCCGCAGTGTCGATGGGAGGCGTCATCGGATTTGTCGGTCTGATTGCTCCTCATATTGCTAGGAAGCTGGTAGGGCCTGTCGCTCATCGTCTGCTTCCTGTTGCAGCGCTAACGGGTGGAGTGGTCGTTGCGTTCGCTGATCTAGTGGCCAGAACGATATTCCTGCCGCTAGATATCCCAGTTGGAGTCTTTACGTCGGGCATCGGTGCGCCCTTTTTTATTTATTTGCTATATCGAACAAGAAAGCAATAAGTATGTTGATCCTCAAGAGAAATGGTTATAGCTCAATGACATCTATTTTAGGCAAGGCTCCAGTTTAGATTCGTCCATTAGCGCCTGCTCTGCTGCCTTCCCGATTATTCCTTTCTCCTTTATTTGTGTTATCATAGTACTATCTTTAAATCTTCAGATATTAGGAGAGTATGTGATGTATCAAGAGGTTCAGCAGTTTAAAGCTGATTTTTTCAAGGCGTTGGCTCATCCTTTACGTATACGAATTCTTGAAATATTGTCCGAGGGCAGCAAGACCGTCAATGAGATTCAAGCCATTCTTGGAACGGAGGGCTCGGCGGTATCCCAGCAGCTTGCAGTGCTGCGCAGCAAGAATGTAGTGATTGGCGTCAAGGACGGCACATCGGTGATCTACTCGCTGCGTGATCCATTAATTAAGGAGCTGTTGCAGGTAGCGAAGCAAATTTTCGATAATCATCTTATTAGTGCGATATCCTTGTTGGAAAATATGAAAAATCAGTAAAAACCCTTGCTGCTCATAAATAGGGGAAAGAGAGCTTGCTGGATAGGCTGAGTATCATTTGCCCGTATGCAGTAAGCTCTTTTTGCGATACCCGTTTATTTTTATCCTTCTATTCTATTGCTGTATTCAACTGCAATTTTCCACGAGCTCCTTCAAAATGCCTGCAAGAGCAGGATCATCATTGAACGGATGGACATAAGTAAAGCTCTCCCCGCCATGATCCAGGAAGTAGGCCTTATTCTCGCCTTCAATCTCTTCTATTGTTTCTAAGCAGTCGGATACAAAGCCTGGTGTAACCACGAGCACATGCTTAATTCCCTCCTGCGGGAGACGTTTCATCGTCTCGTCTGTAGCAGGTGTCAGCCATTCGTCAGGACCGAACTTGGACTGATAGGTTAGCTGGTAAGGGACATCCCCTACTTTTTCCATCACAAGCGCTGTGGTCTGCTCACAGTGCACAGGATAACAATCCCCCTTGTGGACATAAGACACGGGTATGCCGTGATAGGAGAAGAGGATCATATCAATCGTCTTCTGCTCGTCGAGCTTCTGCTTAATGTGATCTGCGAGCCATGAGATATAACGCGGATGCTCATGAAAGGCGTGGATCATATGCAGGCTTGGGATTGTGTTTTGCTGCAAAAAATATCGCATGGCTTGATCAAAGACAGTAGCCGTCGTCGTAACGGAATATTGCGGATAGAGGGGAATGATGACGAGATCCGTAACGCCAAGCTTTATCATATCCTCTAATGCGGCTCCCAGCAGAGGATCACTGTAGGACATGGCATAGCGAACAATTCGGTCTGGAAGCAGCTCCTGCAGATGCTTTGCTTGGGCCTTCGTGTAAATAAGCAAAGGAGATCCCTCTTCTCGCCATATTTCCTGATACAGCTTGGCTGATTTCTTCGGTCTTGTCTGCAAAATGATGCCGTGAAGGATCGGAAGCCACATCCAGCGCGGCTTGTCGATGACACGAGCGTCGCTTAAAAATCGGCGCAAATAACGCTTTACCGCAGCCGGTTCTGGTTGATCCGGTGTGCCTAAATTTACGATGAGTACGCCCTTGTTGGACATTGAAATTTCCTCCTGTAGTTAAAGATCTATCATGTTCCAAGCACAAAATGGTTAATAGATAAATGGCTATATAGTAGCCAGATCGTGTGGATGAACGGCATGTACTTGTCCATCTGCTAGGCTCTCTTTATTCTAAATCATACAAGCAATCGGATCATATTGGAAAAAAGGACAGGCTGTCTTCTATTTTAGGTCTAAAAATCTTAATGGGATATGAAAAATGCGAGTGGCGAGGGCTGGCGGAAACTTATCTTCAGTTTGCCGCTGTTCTTGCGTATTTTTGCATATTATCAGGGGTAGGGACAGATTGACTATTTAATGGTTCATAAATATGATTTTATATATATTCAAATAATTAAAGATAAAGATAAACGGAGCTGATTACGATTTTTTCTTTTGACGACAGGTTCAAGGGATACAGTGTCAAGTCCTTGCAGAAGGATCTTGTCTCCGGTCTCATTGTAGGTATTGTTGCCATTCCGCTTGGAATGGCCTTTGCTATTGCATCAGGGGTGAAGCCTGAATATGGGCTGTATACCGTCATCGTAGCGGGGATTCTGATCTCGCTCTTCGGGGGTTCGAAGTTCCAGATCGGTGGTCCAACCGGAGCATTTATCCCCATTCTGTTCGCTATTGTGATGCAATATGGCTATGAGAACCTGTTGATTGCAGGTTTTATGGCTGGCGTGCTCTTATTTCTGATGGGGCTGTTTAAGCTTGGCGGATTAATCAAATTTATCCCCCGTCCTGTAACCATAGGGTTTACGACAGGGATTGCAATCACCATTTTCACAGGCCAGATTGCAAACTTTCTTGGATTAACCGGATTAGAGAAGCATGAGTCCTTCATCATGAATATGAAGGAGATTGCGGTTCACTTGGGAGGAATGAATGGCTACAGCATCCTGACTGCAGGGATCTGTCTTGCCGTCATTCTGCTCGCGCCTCGGTGGCTTCCGAAGGTGCCGGGATCTCTGCTTGGTCTCTTGATCTCTACGCTGCTCGCGATGCTGTTGTATCCTGATCAAGTGGCTACGATTGGCACTGCTTACGGCGAGATTCCGAACCGTCTGCCGAGTCTTGCGTTTCCTACGATTACGTGGCAGTCGATTCAGCATATGATCAAGCCTGCACTCGTGATTGCCCTGCTTGGCGGTATTGAATCGTTGCTGTCTGCGGTTGTCGCAGATGGAATGACGGGCACACGGCATCACAGCAACCGTGAACTGATGGGGCAGGGGATCGCCAACATGGTGACGCCGCTCTTTGGCGGCATACCCGCTACAGGCGCCATTGCCCGTACTGCAACCAATATTAAGAGCGGCGCAGTTTCTCCGCTGTCAGGCGTTATTCATGGCGTTGTCGTGCTTCTGGTGCTGTTTATCCTGGCTCCGTATGCGTCAAGCATTCCACTTGCCAGCATGGCCCCAATCCTGATGGTTGTCGCTTGGAACATGAGTGAGCGCAAGGCCTTTGCTCATGTGCTTCGTACGCGTACAGCTGACTCGCTGGTGCTGTTGATCACCTTCTTGCTGACGATCTTCACCGATCTGACGACGGCGGTAGAGGTTGGCTTGGTGGCGTCAGCCATTCTATTTGTAAAGAACATGAGCGAGCTGCTGAGAACCTCCAAGGTGCTGCCTGATCATGATCAAAAAGGAGAACGCGTATCCTCACGCGTGATCCATGAGCAGCATAACTGTCCGCAGGTCAGCATTCATACGGTAGAAGGGGCGCTTTTCTTTGGCGCAGCAGCGCAGTTCGAGCAGCGCCTTGCAGAGGAGCTCAAAGAGCAGCCAAAAGTGCTCATTCTTCGGATGAATCATGTGCTGTATATGGATACGACAGGCGAAGCTAATTTTGCTGCGATCGTGAAGCAGGTACGTAAGCAGGGAGGCACGGTCTTGATCTCTGAGATGAGACTGCAGCCGGAACAGATGCTGAGGAAGACAGGGCTCGCCGCTTCGCTTGGCGAGGAGCATTTCTTTGATAAGACGGGTGAAGCGATCAGCTATGCGCTGACGAAGCTGAATCGTCATCAATGCCTGGGCTGTCCGATTAGGGCTTTTCGGGAATGCGAGCATTTATCTGATCCGAACCATGCAGTGACCCCTCATACCGATAAGAAGGCTGCTCCGTCAGGAGCAAGATCACAAACGGTGTGCTAGACAAAGAGAATACACATGACTGTCGGTTGGAAGATATGAAAAGTGGCAGGTTGGTAATATAGAAATGGACAAATCAAGCGCTCACTTTACCATGCGAGGCTCGCTCCATATATTAAAAAGAAATGGTTCTAACATAATCGCATAGCTTGGAAAGACTCCGTTTAACTCGCCATAGGACCTCAGCATCCACTGCTAAGTGGTGGCTGAGGTCCTTTTTTACCGGAATGTATCAGTCGTCTATTGAAGAAGGCTATTTCCTCTTCCCAATGGCAAAGTTTGGATGGATTTAGAATGCCGTTGCAGGCCCCGCTAGATGAGAAACATCGCGACGACGGTCGTGACCGCAAGCCCAATCATTACGGGCTTAAGGTTGCGTCTTGCAAGCTCGAAGGGGCTTACTCCGCAGATTGCAGCAGCGGGTATAAGCGCCCAAGGAACGAGTGTTCCGCCGCCTACCCAGATGGCGGATACTTGCCCGAGGGCGGTGAGCGTCGCTGCACCAGAGCCAATTGCGGTAGCGAACAGCTGCGCGATGGAGCCTGCTAGGGAAATGCCTGAGAAGCCGGAGCCATCCAGGCCTGTGATGGCCCCGATGACCGTCAGCGTGACAGAGCCAACAGCGCCATTTAGCGGAACAGCGCCCGCAAGCGCCACCCCGAGATCGTTAACGATGCCATGTGACGCTTCAGGCAGCACCTTGCCAAAGAGGTCCGTGAAGGCGGCATCGCCCAGATAGAAGAAGGCGGCAATGGGAATAACCGGTCCGAATACCTTGAAACCGAAGACAAAGCCATCGATTAAGTAGGCGGTCACCTTCTCAAGGCCTTGATTGCGGTGCGAGATGAGCGTAATCGCAATTAGAATGAGCACCGCTGTTCCCCCGACAAGAGCAGTAGCATCCCCACCTTGAAGCTTCAGCACAAACATGGCAGCTACATCGAGCGCAAACAGCAGCAAAATGCCAACGGCGAGCCACTGCTTAAGCCGAGGTGACAAGTTTACCGTGTGCTCATTGTCTGATGAAGCAGTAAGCTGCTGAGCACCTTGTCCCGATACGAGCCCGTCACGGAAAGTTCGGTTCTTGATATCCCTGCGCATCATCCAGTAAGCTGTGATGGTTGTGACTAAGCCCATGACGATCACGAGCGGCACACTGGCGCTCATGACGCTTGACACCGGCAGTCCTGCGGCATCGGCTGTCAGCTTCGGCGCCCCTTGGATGATATAGTCGCCAGACAACGCAATGCCGTGGCCGAACAGATTCATTGCCATCGCTGCACCTAAGGCAGGCAGGCCGACACGAAGGGCTACCGGCAGCAGTACGGCCCCAATTAAAGCTACCGCTGGCGAAGGCCAGAAGAAGAAAGCGGTTACCATCATGATGATGCCAATACCCCAGTAAGCCATCGCAGGCGTGCGCAGGAACCGAGTCAGCGGGGCCACCATTGTCTCATTGATGCCAGTTTGGATAAGGACCCGGCTCATGGCCACGATGATGGAGATAATCATGATGGTGCTCATCAATTCTTTAGTGGCATAAATGAAGGACTGAAACACTCCGGATACGGAGCCGCTTAGCGTCTCTGTAGCCAGCAAGCCGAGTGCAAAGATCCCCGTGACGCAGATCATCGTCGTGTCACGACGCCGAATCATCAGCCCCATAATAAATACGATGAACACGAGGTACACCCAATGGATCGCAGTTAATGAAATGCCCATAGGGTCACGTCCCTTCTCCCTTAACAACAGGTAGTGAATACATGTTATGCCTGGGCGTGGGCAATGGTTCATGCCTACATCAAGCTAGGCCAGGACGCAGCGAGAATAATGCAAGGTCCCCTTTTCTAGGCAGCAGCGTATAAAATGAACCCTAAAACCCTAAGATCATGTAACGGACAACGGGCATCCTAATACATCCAACACAGCTAAACGAACCCTTCACGTAATGACACAAAATAGCGGCAGCCAGGACCTGATCTGCTGTCCCGGACTGCCGCTATTTATCGTTTATAGATTAGAAGAACGCCAGCTGTCTTGCTTCATACGCTATAAGTAACTTGTATCGTGATCCTATGTCATTTCGCTTCATCATGCTTACGACGACTAGTGAGATGCGTGATCACGCCAGCTTCAAGCTGCCTTTAGGACCAAAGTATTCCGCGCAAATATCAGACTCCTGAACGCCTAGCTCTTTCAAATCACTTACCATCTGTTCCATAAAGGCTGCGGAACCGCAGACATAGTAGACGGCCGACTCAGCAGGCAGTAAGGTTTGCAGCCACTCTGCGTCAATACGGCCTTCATGCTGATAGCGCTGTTCTTCTCGGTCCATATCCGTTGGGTTGGAGTAGCAGAAGTAGATCTTTGCGTCTGTCGTATGCTCCTGCCAACTGGCGACCTCCTCGCGAAAGGCATGGGACGGGCCATCTGCTGCTGCATGAATAAAGACAGCTGGCGGCCGGACGGCTTGCTTGCTGTGCGCTTCGATCATGCTGATCATAGGTGTAATGCCAACCCCTGCGCTTATCCATACACGCGGACGGTCATCTTGCACCTTCAGTGTGAAATCTCCTGCGGGTGCAGACAGGTAGAGCACAGCGCCTTCTTGTACCTCATCATGGAGAAACATCGATACTTTGCCCGCAGGGCGTCCTTCCACGGCTTCCTCGCGCTTAACCGAGATTCGGTAATACGAGGCGTCTGGTGCATGGCTCAGGCTGTATTGTCGAATATGGGTATAAGATTCCTCGGGCATTTCTACTTTTACACTCACGTATTGTCCCGGCTCAAAGGCGGGCAGCGTTCCTTCATCTTGTGGCACCAGGTAGAGCGAGATAATCTGCTCGCCTTCAGGCTGCTTGCGCTGCACAATGAAAGGACGGAAGCCTTCCCATCCGCCGTGCTGGTTCTCCGCTTGTTGATACAGATCGGACTCGACCGAAATAAACACATCCGCAATGATGCCATAGGCTTCTGCCCAAGCCTGCAGGATATCCTCTGTAGCGGCTTCTCCCAGCACCTCCTTGATCGCCCCAAGCAAATGATGCCCAACGATAGGATAATGCTCCTTCTTGACTCCAAGGCTGCGGTGCTTATGTGCAATTTGCTCCACAACAGGGACAATGGTGCTTAATTGGTCAATATGCTTAGCTGCGGCAAGCACAGCATTGGCCAGAGCCATCTGCTGGCGCTCCTGATGCTGATTGGCGTGGTTGAACACGTGAAGCAGTTCCGGATGTTCGGCAAACATGTTGCGATAGAAGCATTTGGTTATGGTTAATCCATGCTGCTCTAATACGGGTACGGTAGACTTAATGATACGAATCGTGTTTTCCTTTAACAATTTCATTCCCCCCAGGCACGAATAAATACGTTACTGGGATTAAGTATAAAATTGGAAGGGCAGCACGCGAGTGATTACGATCACATTAATTTTTAACAATTAGCAACAATTAACCGATTCTGGCTCCCCTATCGAAATAACCTATTCATTAGGGGACATGGACGCACATCAACAGGATTGAATCGAACCCCATCTTCTCTTTTTAGCATACGGCCTACTTTTAATTTGCGGACGCTTATCTTTGGAACGAATGGTCCAGCCAAGCTTCTCTCATGACGGATGGAGATCAGATCTCTCATGCTCAGGCTCCACATGAATCAAGACATGAGCGCGTTGAAACAAAGCTTTGATATCCTGCTCGATCTGATCGCAAAGACGATGCGCACTGCCTATGCTGACGGTAGAGGCCACAACAAGGTGAAAGTCGATATATTCAACAGGGCCGGAGCGTCTCGTACGCAAATCATGGAACTCGATAAAGAGCTCGCGATAAGCTTGAATAAGCTCAATGATGTGTTCTTCCTCTTCATCGGTTAACCGTGCATCAAGCAGGGGAGGAAAGGACTCCTTCATCAAGGTATAGGCTTCCTTCATAATATAAATGGCAAGGACAATCCCGATAATCGGGTCCAGGATGGTCCAACCTGTGAGCGTGACCAAGAGCAAGCTGAAGCCAACACCTAGTGAAGTATATACATCCGTCAGAAGATGGAGCGCATTGGACTTCATCGCGACGGAATTCATCTCTTTGGCGGTCTTGCTCACTTTTTTAGAGACGAAGAAATTGATGCCTGCGCCCGCCACCATGACAAGAATGCCGAGATACGGCATCTCAATCGGAGTCGGATGCATGATCTTGTGGATGCATTCATAAATAATCCATATGCCTGCGACAAAGATTAGCAGTGTCTCAATCGTCCCTGAAATATTTTCTATTTTTCCATGGCCATACGGATGATTGCGGTCTGCGGAGCGGCCTGATAAGCGGACGGAGAAAAAAGCAATCAGCGATGCGGCCAAGTCCAAAGACGAATGAATGGCCTCGGAGACAATGGCGACAGACCCCGTAAGCATGCCGACAGCGAGCTTTAGAATAACCACGAAGCTGTTGCTGATGACAGATAGAAAAGCGACACTTGTTCCTTTCAATGGAATCACAACCTTACACATAGATTTTGCAACACCATAACAAATGAAAGTGGAGTGGGTCTAGAGAAACCTATTTTCACCATAACAGGTATTATGCTCAGGCTGAAAAGTGTTGATGCCCTTCAAAAATAGTGCAGCAGGGCTCCATTTATGCTCAAGAAAAAACGGGCCGTCCATTTGGACAACCCGTGATCTTGCCTATTGGCTTATAGATTGATTTCAAGCATAATCGGACAGTGATCGCTGCCTAGAATCTCTGCGTGAATGTCCGCGTTTTGAAGATGTTCCTTAAGCCTCTCGGATATTAGAAAATAGTCGATGCGCCAGCCGATGTTTCGCTCTCGTACTTTGGCCATGTAGGACCACCAGGTGTAGGCATCCGTTTTCTCCGGATATAGGGTGCGGAACGTATCCAGGAAGCCCGCTTTTTGCAGCTCAGTCATCTTGCCGCGTTCCTCCATTGTAAATCCGGAATTTCCTTGATTGGACTTTGGATTTTTCAGATCGATCTCCTGATGGGCTACGTTCAGATCCCCACAGACAATAACAGGCTTCACTTGGTCGAGCTCCATCATATACTGCTTGAATCGATCCTCCCATTCCAAGCGATACGCGAGCCGAGATAGGTCGCGCTTGGCATTAGGGGTATATACCGTAATGAGATAAAACTCTTCAAATTCAAGGGTGATGGTTCTCCCTTCAGGCTCATAATCGTCTTCGATGCCATAGCGAACAGACAATGGCTTTTTCTTCGTGAACACGGCTGTGCCGGAATAGCCTTTCTTTTCCGCATAGTTCCAATACTGCTCGTACGATTCATCGATCAAGAGATCAATCTGGCCATGCTGAACCTTTGACTCCTGAATACAGAAAATGTCTGCATCTACCTCTTTAAAATAATCATAAAATCCTTTATTTACACAGGCTCTTATCCCATTGACATTCCATGATATCAGCTTCATATGAGGCCTCCTAGCTGCTTAATCTATCAACATAGTGTAACATAGATCGCTAGTATTCGGGTTGGAGGCAGCTGACCTATTTTTACGTTATTCTCACTTTAAAGACATCCATATTTGCCAAAGTCGTTTGCAAAGAGTAATGGTCGAATCGTGCTCTTACACCTAGCTGAAGGAGAATTAACTCATTTTTCAGCTTATTTTCAGAAAAGCTGTCGATAATAGGATCAACCCCATGAAAGGGAGGTGACCATATCGATGCAAGGAAAAACATCTAAGATGCTCGCGATGACCATTGCGCTGATGCTGCTTGCTGAACCAGCAGTATCTCAAGCCACGGCGCGGAATACAACGACAGCTAATCCTTCGGCTGTAGAGCAGAAGGAAACCAACTCTGCAAAAGAGCAAGCAGAGAGCCAATCCCAATCACCAAACGATGCTTCTTCCAGCACAGCTGAGACGGATACGGAGTGGCGCAAGCAGCTGGAGTCTATGAAGAGTGACCCAGAAATGAAGAAGCTTCATGCTGAAATGAAAGAACTGCGAAGCCAGATGCGCACGCTGCATGAGAAGAAGGTCAAGCTGATTGCTGCTAAGCTTGGCATATCGACAGAAGGCAAGACAATAGAGCAGATTCGACAGGAATTAAGTGACAAAACCGAAGGAAAAATTGGAATGTTCCACGAGAAACATGTCGGATCGAAGGAAGAGCGCATGGAGCGTTTGAAGCGATTCGCCGAGAAACAAGGCATTTCGACAAACGGTCTAACCGAGGATGAGATTAAAGCGAAGCTGAAGGAATGGCGTCAACAAAAGTCGGAATAGCGGGAATAGATTGGAGGGGTTGCCCATAATGGCAATCCCTTTTTTGCGATCAATCGGTGTTGAGCTGGAATTTAATGATGGATACCAACATCATTTTTGTAAAGGCGACATGGAACGCAATAAAGAATGGTTAAGGCTTTAGCTGTGACGCCTTTATTTGATCCATATGAGCAAGTTCTTAATCTTAGCCATCTGAGTTCGTTGACCAGACCGTTTTCTTCAAGCAAGAAATTGTAGGTGAAGCATGCGCTTTTTGTTATTTGAATTTGCCTGCCGGCAACAGTCCATCCAGCAATCAGCGTCATCGTGGTTGCAGGAATGGAAGCGAGCATTAATGGTCATCCGCTTGCTGTGCCATTGAAATGACATGATAGGGAGGTATGCTATATAGAGAGCTCGCTTCTTTGTCTGGTGAAGGGATGAGGTGTCCGTTTACGTCTTATTTATATTAAATCTTAAGAAATTTGATTGATTTGCCCATAAAATGGGTATAAACATAATGTGGCGCTAGACGTTATTTGGGGATTCTCATTAGTGAGTGGAGAACGGGTTATAGAATCGGATCGAATGGCAAGCAGACTCGGAGACACACTAAAAAACCCGATCGGTTCTGCTCAACCAATCGGGCTTATTTCAAAAGATATTCACATATGTACGGCGTACACTTGACTTATTCTGCAGCGATCGATTTGTATTGAGTATCACTAAGGATGCGTTTAGCGCCAACATAACGCTCTGCATAGTAGTTCATGCTCAATTTGTCGATGCGTGTCCCTTTGCTGGTAGAAGCATGAGCGAATTCGCCATTGCCTACATAGATACCAACATGAGAGATACCATTACCGCTAGTGTTGAAGAACACAAGGTCGCCAGGACGAAGATCGTCTTTGGCTACTTTCGAACCTTCTTGATACATCGAGGAAGAGGTACGAGGCAGATCAATCTTGTATTTGTCGAATACGTACCCTACAAAGCCGGAGCAATCAAAACCGTTTGTTGTTGTTCCGCCATACTTGTAGGAAATCCCCATCAAATCATCAATTGTATTGCTCATCTTCGTTGCGGCGAAAGCGCTTCCTGTACCTAGAGAAAACAAGAGTCCTACGCCGACCATCGCTGTAATAATCTTCTTCAACTTAAATGTTCTCCTTCCGTGCCTGCGAGGTTAGCTGGAGGGTTCGGTTGAAGGTTCCCTATGATCTCTGCTTCAGGCGAGATCAATTCACCCAGTACTAATTGGTTCCCCCGCTTCTCGGCTGTGTCCGAGAATTCGGCAGTCTCATCATTTCATCTGTTCCGGTTCAAGTTACAATTTTGCTAGTTCCGTATTGACTTCATGACAAAGTTGTAATAAATCTGTTCCTATTGTAACAGAGCATTAATATTATTACAAACCTTTTCGACCAAAAAAATGAAAAAAACTTGCTCAAACCTTCAAAAAAGGTTCAAGCAAGCGTTTTCTTCGTCAATATTTGGCTTTGTTTTGTGTTAAAAGCTCGATTTGAGGCTGTAATCATTTGCGTTAAAAGTTACAATTGTTAACGATTATGCTCCGGTGAATTTTCCCAGGCATGATAGCGGCTGGACAAGCTCCACAGCTTGAGCAGTGCGCGGAGTGCAGGATATGCCTGCTGCAGAATGAGCGCCGTCATGCCCGTCCAGAACATGGCAGCTGCGGTCACCATGATGCTGCTGACAAGAGAGATACACGCAAATACGAGAGAGATGCCGAGTACAGGCAGTGCGCGAAGGCAGCCAAGCTTCAAGGCTTGAAGAAAGGACGTCTCAGATGAGATCCCGAACTGCCAAAATAAGAACAAGTGGTGAACGATCCACCCTCCGATGATCCAGCCTAGCGTAATGGGGAGTGCGCCAACCGCAAGCGCCTTCCAACCAGAGCTGTTCGCGAACTCACCTGCTAGATAAGGGATGACCCAGTAGGCAGGCGCTAATAGGACGAGTGTCTCCAGAATATAGATAAGAGACATCCTTTTCCAAGCCGCGCGAATACCACTGAAAAAAGTAAGGCCAGAGTCGTTGCGATGATGAGCCATCGAATAGAAGGTGCCTGCTTGAATAAGCGGGGTGAGCAGCATGCGTATGCCGATAAATGCCACGATGGCCCATAGATAAGGCATATAGTGATTCGTCTTGGTAAGCTGGAATTGACTCTCCATCCAAAACAACTGCGAGCTCAGCTCAGTCGGTGCAGGGTTCGGGTAACGGTGCAGCAGCGGAACGATGAGGGATTCGAGAAATCGATATAAGAAGAATCCCCATAACAGCTGGTACAAAAACAGCATGACCCAAATGTACACATGGCTTTTGCACCAGATCCAGCCGGCATGAATATAGCCCTTCAACATTGCTCACCACCCTAAAATGTTGCTAATAATTTCAATTGCTTTAACCGCAGTCCAACTGACTCTTGTCTTTACGGGCTCTTCCACTGTTACTTTCATATAATTGTTGATATGGCGATTCTCGACTGCGATAGAGTATAGCGGGTCGATCATTACCCATTCCAGTGGAGAGGTATGCTTCAATTGATATTGGATGCGATCCCCGTCCACCTGCCATACCTTTCTGGTCGTTGTTCCATCCTTAAAGTGGAATACAATCGGCACACTAGGGTAGTTGGCCCCGTATTTTTGGATATAAACAGTGCTCTGATAGCTGGATTTACCGTTTGCATCCTTTACTTCCTTCATATCTACATGGTCCACCGCGAAGTCGGCCATTTGATCACCATACACGTATTGATTGAAGAAATCAGTCCATTTCTGCTTCGTTACACTTTCAACAACGCGCTGGAAGTCGGCTGTTGTAGGATGCTTGAAGCGGTACTTGTTCGTGTAGGCCTTTAAAATGCGAAGCATCGTCTTCTCCCCAACCTGCTTCTCCATCGCGAACAAAACGAGCTTCGCGCGATAATAGACATTTTCCGCGTAATGGTTCTGGCTCTTATACTTCCATGCGGACTGCTTCAGCGGAGCCGGGTCGGTCATATAGCTTGCCTGCAAAGCAAGGCTTGGCGGAACGCCGAATTCGGATTCCATCAATTTATCCTCCGCGTAGGAGGTAAAGCCTTCATCGAGCCATGCTTCCTCGAACTCATTAGAAGCAATCATGCCATAGAAGTATTGATGTCCGATCTCGTGGATGACGGTACGCTCAAGATCGTAGCCGGGACTCTCATCTTGTGCGCCGAAGGCTGTAACCAGCGTAGGATATTCCATGCCGCCAGCCCCGTTGCCGCTCTCTGGCGGAACGACGATAGAGAGGGTGGAGTAAGGATATTCACCAAACCATTCGCTGAACTTCGCAAGTGCTGCCTTGGCAGCATAGAAGTAGCGCTCCTTGAGCTCCGCGTGCTTAGGGTCAAGGTACAGCTTGATTCGGACGCCAGGCACATTTTGCGAGGAGAATGGCTCCTCGGCATATACAAAGTGAGGAGAAGCGGACCACGCAAAGTCGTGGACATCATCGGCATAGAATTGATACGTGCGCATGTTGTCTTGCTCGACAGGTGCCTTGGCTTGAAAGCCGGTGGAAGCCACGATGTATCGGCTTGGGACTTGAATGCGCACATTGTAGATGCCAAAGTTGGAATAGAACTCGGAACTGCCATGATATTGGTGAACGTTCCAGCCTTCAGATGAGCGGCCGCGTACCCCTGCCTCTTCATAGGCCGCAAGCTTAGGGAACCATTGTCCAGCCATGACGAAGTCATCGTCAGTCATGCCCATGCGAGCAAATACTTTAGGAAGCTCTACTTCGAATTTCATTTTCAGCGTAATCGATTCCCCAGCCTTAACAGGCTGAGTTAGACGGAGCTTGGCCACAGTGCGATCCTTTGTGTTGTTGTCATCGGGCTGTACATAATCAAGCCGATTCATTAATGACATTCCCTCTGAGGTCTTGAGCTCTGTAATGTTAATACTGCCGTATCCGTTCGTTGGCATCTTGTCCGCTCGCAACTGACCGCCGGATTCCTTCATGAAGGTCGTATGGGGCGAAGCAAAGGCATTCGGATACAAATGAAAATAAAGTTCATTCACGGTCTTTTTCCCTGGATGGTTCCAGGTTATCGTCTGAGTTCCATATAGCTTTCTTGTTGTCTCGTCCAATCGGACATCCATATGATACTCTGCAACCCGCTCGCTACGCGGAGCTTCCACTGAGGGTGGTATCTGCTGAGGGAGCTTGGCAGGCTCGTCTAATCGAACATGACCTTGCTCTGCTTCGGGACCCAGGGAGGGCAAGGGCTCAGCAGGCCATAGCCATTGAATGAGCAGATAGGCGAGAGTGAATCCAGCGATTACATATGCGATTGATCGATAAGCATGGCTTCGAGTCATCCGTTTCTTACCTCCCGTTGACAAGCATCTATAGCATGTATATGTTGGCATTTTTCAGAATATTAGCTAAAATGAAAATGATTTTGATTCCAGTCCACAAGCCTTGGTACAGGAACCTTGGAAGAGGAAGATAAGGAAGGGGTATAGGAAATGGAACAAGAGAAAAAGCCAAAGAAACAGCTCGCCTTCAATGTGATGAGCAGCGGTAAACATAAGGGCTTCGGTGCAGGAAGCATTGATCTGAATAACGTATCCCCTGTGATCATTGATCAAGGACGAGCGTATATCGATATGGGAGCGATGCACGCGAAGAGCAAGCTTGAACGCGGCATTAAGTTCTCTGCCAATCGTGAAGACGTGCCTAACGGTCGCAAGTGCTGGATCGTATGGGTTGCCGTCGACCGCAACGAGGAGGGCTCCTTCTACGGCGGATTGACAGCTTGTGAGATGCTGGTGGATGAAGAAGCGAGACGCGGCTGGAAGATCCTTGCCGATCATGTCAATCGCATGGATTCTGCAATGAAGCGCCGTGTGCTCTTAGAAGGCTTGAGCGAGGAAGAGAAGGGACATCTTCGCGAATTGTTGATGACCCATAATGAAGAATGGTGGGCTAACACTTCTGATGAAGTGAAGGAAGCTTTGGCCTAAAGCACGGCTAAGAGGCATTCGAATGAGGAACAAGCCGTTCCAATCATGTAGAATGCCTCTTTGTTAAATCATCATTAGCAGTCCGCTTAGTTAGGTTCATGAATAGGAGCGATTCCTTCCCAGAATAGCTCGATAATGGCCGCAGCCATCTCCATCGTGGATTGATAAGGCTCAGCAGCATGCTCTCGGTTGCCGAGCATCGCTAAGGCTGTAAAGGCATGGGCCATGAGATGAGGATCTCCTCGTCGAATCTGATTCTCCTCCATCGCACGAGCAAAATATTGTGCAACCAGTTCATGAATGGCCTGTTCGGCATCTCGAATACGAGTGAGCTGGTCCTCTGATAAATGTGCCAGCGCTTCACGAAGCATGGTCTCCATATCATTATGAGACTGTCTAATCTTAACCTCTATAATACCGATAAGCTTCCCCTTAATCGGCCCTTCAGCCGCAAGAAATAAACCGGTGTGATAATGGGCGCTATGCAGCATACCAATAAGAGAGGCTGTGAACAGCTCCCCTTTATTCGGAAAATAATAATAAATGGAGGCTTTCGTAATATTGCATGCCTTGGCAATCTGCTGGAGTGAGATGGACTCGAAGCCCTGCTCCATGAACATAGCGGCTGCGGTCTTCAGAATCAGCTCCTGAAGCGGCTGCTGGTTCGAATCCAGCTTCGGTCTTCCCGGCGACCGTGGTGCACTTGCTTTTTTCATAAGCGTTCCTCTCTGCAAACGATAATGATCTCTCCTCTATTATGCCATGAACAATCTCGAACAAAAAATAAAAAATAACAGTTGCCAAATAATTAACCTTCCGGTATATATAATATTATGATAATAAATGAAATGATGCGATAGCAAAAGCTAGCTAACTTCATTCATGAAGGAGATGGCTGAAGGAAGTGCAGACGCATGGCAAAATGCCAGCAGCGAACGACAGCCGTGTCTCTTGATGGAAAACACATTAAATGAGGGTATAGGGGGAATAGGAGTGAAAGCAATCGAGTCCGTGTCGCGTGCCGTAACCGGAAAACGCGGAAGATGGGTGACCTTGGCCGTCTGGATATTGCTCGTTGCGGTATTAAGCGTCGTTTGGCCTCCAGTGAATGCTGTTGAGGACAACAATGCGGCCAATCTGGAAAGCACGGCTCCGTCCGTGGTTGCGGACACTGTAGCCGAGCGTGAATTCGGCAATGGAGCGGATGTGCCTGCGCTTGTCGTATGGAAGCGCTCTGGGGGGCTATCGGAAGACGATCTTGGCAAGCTGAAGGCCTTAACACAGGCGTTGACGGAAGCGCCGCTTCAAGATCAGACGGGTATCATTCCGCTTTATCAACTGCCAGATCCCGTCTTGCTGTCCCAGCTCTCTGAAGACAAGAGCAGCTTCGTGCTTCCGATATTATTTGATCCAGAAGCAGATGCTGATCGTCTAAAGGAGAATGTTGAAGCACTCAAAGCTAAGGTGAAGGAGATTTTTGGAGAGAATCCATTTGAAACACCCATTGATGAGACGGATGCCTTATCGGCGAGAGTGACGGGCCCTGTGGGCATATCCATTGACGCAACTGCCTTATTCAGCAATGCAGACGTTACTTTGCTGATTGCAACAGTGCTCTTGGTCATGGTTATTTTGCTGCTCATCTACCGCTCGCCCATTCTAGCACTAATTCCTATAGCGGCTGTGGGTTTTGCATATGGAGTAACCAGTCCTCTGCTTGGCTTGCTTGCTGAGCAGGGCATAATCATTGTAGATGCTCAGGCTATCGCGATCATGACGGTGCTGCTGTTTGGAGCAGGGACGGATTACTGCTTGTTCCTCATCTCGCATTTCCGCCATGTGCTGACAGAGGAAGAAGATAAGCGAACAGCTTTGGTCAAGGCCTTCAAGGGTTCCTCGGGTGCCATTGCGATGAGCGGCTTTACTGTTGTCATCGCGTTGCTGGTGCTGCTGTTGGCTAAGTATGGCGCGTATCAGCGCTTTGCTGTTCCGTTCAGCTTATCGATTCTGGTGATGGGTTTTGCAAGTCTGACGCTAGTGCCAGCTCTGCTGGCAATTTTCGGCCGGGCTTCATTCTATCCGTTTGTTCCCCGCACGCCGGAGATGGAAGCGGAGCGGGCTCGTCGGAAAGGAAAGCAGCCTCGTGCTCGCAAGCAGCGCTCTGAAGGCATTGGGGCGCTTGTCATTAAGCGTCCATGGACCATTATGCTGGCCACGCTCATCTTGCTGGGCGGGTTAGCCGGGTTCTCTACACAGCTCAAGTACACCTTTGATCTATTATCCTCGTTTCCAAGCGATATGGAGTCCAGAGAGGGCTTTACGGTAATCGGTGAACAGTTCTCAGCAGGAAGTCTTGCGCCCGTAAAAGTCATGGTGGATACAGAGGGAAAGGCTAATGACCTTAAGGAACGGCTGGAATCTCTTCCTTATATAGCGAAGGTCGGGGAGCCCCAGCAGGGGAAGGAAAATAAGCAGATTCAAGCGTATGAGGTCGAATTCAGCATGAATCCTTATTCCATGGAGGCTATGGATCATATCCCGGATCTGCGCGAAGCTGCGGAACAAGCCCTTCTTGCGGCAGGAATCACTGACCCGTCTGATCAAGTATGGATAAGCGGACAGACCGCCATGCAATATGATACCGAGGTAATCGGAGACCGTGACGCTATGGTTGTCATTCCGGTCGTCATCTTGTTGATCGCACTCTTGCTGCTGTTGTATCTGCGCTCATTGGTAGCGACTATTTATCTTATTGGTACCGTTGTATTATCCTTCTTCTCTGCGCTGGGGTTAGGATGGATTATTCTTCACTATGGCTTTGGGGTAGAAGCCATTCAGGGAGCAATCCCGCTCTACGCCTTCGTATTCCTCGTTGCGCTAGGAGAGGATTACAACATCTTCATGGTGTCTCGCATCTGGCAGAAGAGCAAAACCATGCCGCTCAAGCAGGCGATTAAGGAAGGAGTCAATGAGACCAGCTCCGTCATAACGTCGGCAGGCATCATTTTGGCAGGCACCTTTGCGGTGCTTGCAACGCTGCCAATGCAAGTGTTGATTCAGTTCGGCACGGTGACGGCATTAGGCGTACTGCTCGATACCTTTATCGTGCGTCCGCTGCTCGTGCCTTCCATAACTGCAATACTCGGCCGCAGCGCCTTCTGGCCAGGAAGAAGAGACTTCTCGGCTGACCAAGCGAAGAGCAAGCCATCGATGTAATCGCTGTTTCCTAACTAATAACGAATTAGAAAAGGACTTAACACTGCCTAATGCCGCATGCTTGGATATGTCATCCAAGCATGCGGGCAGGCCGTTAAGTCCTTTTCATATATGAAGGAAAGTTCGATCGCATCGTCACAACATAGTTCTTAATGCCTTCATCTCTCCATCCTCCATTGAGGGTGGTGCATATGTTGAAGATGCTCATCCTCGTACAAGCACTGTTAACCGGTCCACCAGCGTTTGAAATGCTGCCACCACGATTTTTTCCCTTGGTCGATCGGGGTGTCTTTCGACTTATCCTGATCGGGCTGATCGGACGGATGCGCTCCGCAGTACTCCGTAGGTTCGGTCCCAAGAACAAATGTCTCCATTTTCTTTGCGGGACAGCCCTCGCCTGCCAATAGGCCAGTTGATGGATCAATATAGACGCTAACGACGTCATCCGGCATAGCAAACAGCTTGGGCGGCACGCTTTCCAGTGCTTTTTCCGTATACTCCGCAAAGATTGGTGCTGACAAATGGGAGTCCATCGTGGTGATTTTCTTTCCCTTGTCATAACCGACCCAGACCGCAGTAGACAGCTCTGGCGTGTAGCCGACGATCCAGGAATCCGCATCGGTCGTCCCGGTCTTGCCTGCTACCGGACGCTTCAGAATGCTTGAGACGCGATTGCCCGTTCCGCCCGCCTCGAATACACTCTCCATCAGATTCGTCATTACATAGGAGGTGGAAGCCTCCACCACCTGCGCATCAGGGGCTTTAGGCGCCTCGTACAGCTTGCGGCCTCGGTTGTCGGTAACGGCAAGCACCGCACGTGGAGCAACCTCCTTGCCTTCATTGCTGAGCACCGCATAGGCTCTAGCCATATCGAGCGGCCGTACGGGGAAGGTTCCGAGTGCAAGAGAGGGAAGAGGCTTCATCTGTGTTTCGATGCCAAGCCGCTTGGCCATCTCGATGACGCGCTCAGCTCCGACTTGCATAATTGTATTGACGGCATAGATGTTGTCTGAGGCGGCGATGGCCTGCCGCAGATTAATGTCGCCGTAGTATTTATCGCCGTAGTTGCTGGGCTTATAGGTTTTGCGCCCTTCATCGTAATCGAATGACGTAGGCTCGCTTTTATATTGCGTAGCAGCTGTAATGACTTTATCCTCCAGTGCTGCCAAATATACAAATGGCTTGAAGGACGATCCTGGCTGCCTGGTTGTCGCCAATACCCGATTGTATTGATTGTCCCGATAATTTTTGCCTCCCACCATTGCCTTGATGTCGCCGCTTCGCGGGTCAATGGAGATGAGTGCAGCCTGCAGATCGCCGTCTGCAGGGATGTTTTTGCCTATGGCTGCTTCTGCTGCCTGCTGAGCTCTTGAATCAAGCGTTGTATAGACTCGTAGCCCGCCTGTCTCAAGCTCGTCTTCGGTGATGCCAAGCGCCAGCAGCTCCTTGCGCACATAGTCTCGAAAGTAAGGTGCGATCAGCGTGGACTCGGAGCGGGACTCCTTCGGCTTGAACGGCAAGGTGACCTGATAAGCCTCCTGTGCCTGCTGCTCTGAGATATACCCGGTCGTGACCATGTTCTGCAGCACAATCTGCTGACGGTCCTTGGCATTTTTCATATTCATCCAAGGGGAGTAATAAGTCGGTCCCTTCGGAATCCCTGCCAGCATGGAGCTCTCTGCAAGCGTCAACTCTTTTGCAGGCTTGCCAAAATACATCTGGGCTGCGGATTCAATCCCGTATGCACCATGGCCGTAATAGATTTGGTTCAAATACATGGCGAGAATCTCATCCTTCGAGTATTTCATCTCAAGCTGCATGGCAAACAGCGCCTCTTTCACCTTGCGCTTCCATGTCCGCTCATGGGTAAGATAGAGATTGCGCGCGAGCTGCTGGGTCAAGGTGCTCGCTCCTTGCCTTGTAGAGAGGCTCTCCAGATTAACGAGCATTGCGCGTCCGATACCCTCGATATCGAGCCCCCAGTGCTGATAGAATTTGCGGTCCTCGGTAGCGATGGTAGCTTGCACAAGAGAAGGGGATATCTCCTCGATCGAGACATGACGCTCCATCGAACGATCGCTTGATAATAGACTGATTGGCTTGCCTTCTCGATCCAGCAGCTCCGAAGCCTGCTGCATGTCCGATACAGGCAGGTCGGAGAAGTAGAGATAGCCAAGTGTTGATGCCGCACTGCCTACCGCTAGTAGAAGACCGATACCGCATATATAGAAAAAAGTAAGCCATCGACGTTTGCCTGCTGGGCGCTTAGCTTGAGTATGGGATGTCGACAAGGCTAACAAGCCTCCTTTGATGTCACCTTGATCATAGAGCCTTCATTTACTGCCAGAATGGACCTTCTATCGCTCCAAAAAGGCTCTACATCAACAGATCTTTGAGTCTACCTTCTAGTATGGTCAAACTCGAAGTAAATAAATCGACATAATGACCCGAACATTGGGAAACAATTTTAGTGGTAATGGTTGCTTTTTGAAGGGGATTTTATATAATAGCATTTGTTTGGTGCGATATAGAGTGAAGTGTTACGAATGTTACACAGGAACCATTACGAGCATTTCGAGTTGGGCCAACGATACCATTTACCGGTCACCGGAGAAAGAAGGTTGATGATTTATGGAATTGTGGTACACCGAGAAACAGACGCCGAGCTTCGGCATTACGGCTAAGATTCGCGAGACGTATGTAACGGAACAGACGCCGTATCAACATTTGGTGATGTTGGATACCGAAGAGTTTGGACGCATGCTCGTATTGGACGGCATGGTCATGACCACGGTGAAGGACGAATTTGTCTATCATGAGATGGTTGCGCACCCTGCGCTGTTCACCCATCCGAACCCTAAGAAGGTATTGGTTGTCGGCGGCGGCGACGGCGGTGTTATTCGTGAGATCATGAAGCACCCAGCAGTAGAAAAGGCGGTTCTTGTGGAGATTGACGGCAAGGTCATCGAATACTCCAAGCAATATCTCCCTGAGATTGCTGGCGAATTGGACAACCCTCGTGTCGAAGTTATTGTAGGCGACGGCTACATGCACATCCTGAATGCGAAGGATGAGTATGATGTGATCATGGTTGATTCTACGGAGCCAGTCGGCCCTGCAGCGCCTCTCTTTGAGCGGGGCTTCTATCAAGGCATTTACGAGGCATTGAAGGAAGACGGCTTGTTCGTTGCACAAACGGACAACCCTTGGTTCAAAGCGGATTTGATCCAACAGGTAAACCGCGATGTGAAGGAAATCTTCCCAATCGTTCGTGTGTTTGGCGCTAATATCCCAACTTATCCTAGTGGTCTTTGGACCTTTACAATGGGAAGCAAGAAGCATGATCCGCTTGAAGTGGACGCAAATGCTATCCCTGAGATTGAGACAAAATATTATTCTCCGCGCCTTCATCATGCGGCATTCTGCTTGCCGAAGTTCGTTGAGGATCTGACGAAGTAAAGCGAGCCCGTAGAAGGAGTGATTCAACAATGAAACTAGATCAACGCTATTCCGGCAACGTATTTATTCTAAGCTCGGAAGATTACGAGAATTCGAAGGCGGTCATTTATGGCATGCCGATGGATTATACCGTATCGTTCCGTCCTGGTTCACGATTCGGCCCAGGCCGCATCCGTGAAGCTTCAGTAGGCTTAGAGGAATACAGCCCTTACTTGGATAAAAGCTTGGAAGATATCACTTACTTTGATGCAGGCGATCTGCTGCTGCCGTTTGGCAACCCGCAGCGAAGCCTTGACATCATTCAGGAATACGCAGCAGGGCTGGTTGCCGATAACAAGTTCCCATTTGGCCTTGGCGGCGAGCACTTGGTATCCTGGCCGGTATTGCAAGAGGTGTACAAAAAGCATCCGGATCTTGCGATCATTCATATCGATGCCCATGCTGACCTGCGCGAGAATTATGAAGGAGAGGCACTCTCTCACTCTACACCGATTCGCAAGGCTGCGGAGCTGATCGGAAGCCGCAACATTTATCAATACGGCATTCGCTCCGGCTCTCGTGAAGAATGGCAGTATGCGAGAGAGAACATCAATTTCTATCCGTTTGAAGTGGCCGAGCCGCTTCGCAAGACGCTTCCAGACCTGTCTGGCCGTCCTGTGTATGTGACGATCGATATCGATGTTCTTGACCCAAGCTGCGCGCCTGGAACGGGTACAGCAGAGATTGGCGGCATTACAACGAAGGAGCTTCTCGAGGCGATCCACTTGATTGCCGGCTCTCACGTTAATGTCGTGGGTTGTGATCTCGTAGAAGTCGCACCGATCTATGACCCGACGGAGCAGACGCCGATTGCAGCAAGCAAGCTGGTTCGCGAGATGCTGCTTGGTTTTGTGAAGTAACGGGCTTTTAACAACAGCTATTAATGGTGGTCCAAGGATAGGATCTTTAGGACCTTGCATGATAAGCGCACGTAATCTGTGTTCCGACAGATGCGTGCGCTTGTTTTTTTGCAAGTGGAGTCTAAGAACACCGCATTCTTGCTCGATATGGTGCTTGGTACGCAAGAAGTACCTTGTGATTGGAAAAGCATGGCTTGGACATCCTCGAAAGTTCTTAATAAAATGACAGGAGGAGGGATGGTGGAGTGACAAGGAATATGAAAATTATACTTTTATCCGCAATAAGTTTTGTCATCATTGTTGTAGGTGTATTAGGCTTTATAGGCAATTACTTTTATAATATCTCCATCAATCCGAAGACCGAGCGTCCATTCTTTGACAACAATCCCGATTTGTCGCTTGCAGTGCCCGCCATGCAGATGGGTGAGCAGGTAGAGAAGGATAGAGAGGCAGCGAAGCAATGGGTGGAGCAGGCTCCGCATTCCGATGTGACGTTGACCTCTTATGACGGCTTGAAGCTGAGAGGGTACGAATATCGTCAAGAGCAAGCAAGCGCACGCTGGGTCATTATTGCACATGGCTATATGGGCTATGGGAAGCAGATGGCGGTGCCGAGCATGAAGTTCCACCAGCAAGGATACAATGTGCTGCTCGTTGACCTTCGCGGGCACGGGGAGAGTGAAGGGCAGTATATCGGCATGGGGTGGCATGACCGATTGGATATGGTGGGCTGGATTAATCAAATTATGAATCACGATTCAAATGCTGAGATCGTGCTGTATGGGGTATCGATGGGCGGAGCAACCGTCATGATGACTTCAGGCGAGGATCTGCCTTCAAATGTTAAGGCCATTGTGGAGGACTGCGGCTATACATCGGCGTATGACGAGTTCTCGTATCAGCTGAAGCGCCTGTTCAATCTTCCTTCATTTCCGATTATGACGGCATCGAATGCAGTTGTGAATCTGCGTGCAGGCTATGATCTGAAGGAAGCCTCCGCACTTGACCAAGTGGCGAAGAGCAAGACACCGATGCTGTTTATTCATGGGGATGCCGATACGTTTGTTCCTTATGAGATGGTGCAGCAGCTCTATGATGCGGCACAGGTAGAGAAGGATCTGTTTATTGTCAAAGATGCCGGCCACGGCGGCGCTTATCTGGCAGGTGAAGCTTATTGGAACAAAGTATGGGCATTTACCAATAAGTATATGAGCTAGCTTCTGGCATGAAGCATTATACGAAGGGTCCGGACGAGGAACTGTCGATGGGATGACAGTTCCTTTTTGCTGCAGGCGATTGAGCGGCCAGAAAAGGTTGCAAAAGGACCTTCTTTCTTAGATAATTGTTGAATCAGCTTATGTTAAGTTTCGAATAGGATAAGGAGTATCGGGAATGATGGGACTTAAGCCGAACAAGCTACGTGTTCGCCTGCTGCTGACTAGTATACAGTCTCATGAGCGTGTAGAGCAGCAGTTGGAGGGAGACCTTTATTTGAAGGGCAGTTCCTTCTATCTTCGCTATGTTGAGCCTGCACTAGAGGAAGAGAATTCACAAGATTCGCCAATCTCCTCTAAGGACAGCAGTTCAGATCACAAGCCTATTGCGGTCATGCTGAAGCTTGGACAGGATGAATGGAAGCTCACACGAAGCGGCGCGGTGCAATCGGAGATGTCCTTTGCGCTGCATCGATCCTTGCCAGGTCGTTATATATCGAAGGTGATGGCCTTTCGATTAGAGACAAAGACAACGAGGATGGTTCGCGAGGATCGGGATTGGCTGCTTCCGGATGGACAAGTGCTGCGATATCCTGCATTCATCGCATGGACCTATGAATTATATGTGCATGAACAAAATACCGGTCAATTTCAGTTGGAGCTGAGCATTGAACCGATGAACGGTGCCAAGGAGGAAGAACACAACAATGAGTAAAGGTGTTATTGAACGTATTCATGACGGGGTAAAGCAGGCAATTGAGGATGCGATTCTCAAGGCAGGTCTTGTAGAGCGCGAGCAGCTGCCTGTATTTGTGATTGAGGTGCCAAAGGACAAGACGCATGGAGACTTGGCTACGAATGTTGCGATGCAGCTGACACGTATTGCAAAGCGCAACCCTCGCCAGATTGCAGAAGCGATCATTGAGAATCTGGAGACAGATTCAGCATCTATCGCCAGCGCAGAGATTGCAGGACCAGGCTTCATCAACTTCCGCATGAAGCGGGACTATCTGTATGATGTCATCCGCGAAGCAGCAGAGCGTGGGTCGGATTACGGTCGCTCCAGCTTCGGACAAGGCGAGAAGGTGCAAATGGAGTTTGTCAGTGCCAATCCTACAGGCAGCCTTCACCTTGGACATGCACGTGGTGCAGCCGTAGGCGATGCGCTCTGCAATGTGCTCGATTATGCAGGTTATGAGGTAACACGCGAGTACTACATTAATGATGCTGGCAATCAGGTTATGAATCTGGCCTACTCCATTGCAGCTCGTTATAAGCAGGCGCTTGGCCAAGAGGCCGAGATGCCAGAGGATGGCTATTACGGCGAAGATATCAAGGGCTTTGCACAAGAGCTTGTTGAAGAGAAGGGAGACTCCCTGCTGTCTCTCCCCGAAGAAGAATCCGTGAAGTTCTTTAGACAATATGGCCTGGAAAAAGAGCTGGCTAAGATCAAGCGCGATCTGGCTCGCTTTAACGTCTCCTTCGATTCCTGGTTTAGTGAGACGTCTCTATATGAGACAGGTGAAGTCATTAAGGCGCTTGATGCGCTTAAGGAGCGCGGAGAAGTCTATGAGCATGAAGGCGCAACTTGGCTCAACACAACCAAGTACGGAGATGACAAAGACCGCGTATTGATCAAAAATGACGGCTCCTACACTTACCTGACTCCAGATATCGCTTATCATCGCGACAAGTATGCGCGCGGCTATGACAAGGTCATCAACATCTGGGGTGCGGATCATCACGGCTACATTCCGCGCATGAAGGCGGCGATGGAGGCGCTTGGCAATGACCCTGACAAGCTTATTGTCCTGATCGCTCAGATGGTCAGCTTGTTCCAGAATGGCGAGAAGGTGAAGATGTCCAAGCGTACAGGCAAAGCGGTAACGATGGAAGATCTGATGGACGAAGTAGGCGTGGATGCTATTCGCTATTTCTTCACCATGCGTTCCATGGACTCTCATCTGGACTTTGATATGGACCTTGCTATCTCGACATCCAATGAGAACCCTGTCTTCTACGTGCAGTACGCCCATGCACGGGTATGCAGCATCTTCCGCCAAGCGGAAGAGCAAAGCATTGCATTGAAGTCGCTTGATGAGATCGACTTTACCGCTCTCCAAGCTGAGCATGAGTTTGATTTGCTCCGCAAGATGGGAGAATTGGCGGAAGAAGTGGAAGTGGCGGCGCGAGAATATGCTCCCCACCGACTTATTCGCTATGTCTATGAGCTGGCTTCCATGTTCCACAGCTACTACAAAGCAGAGCGTGTGATTACAGAGGATGCGAATCAGACTCAAGCGCGCCTCGCTCTTCTCGGCGCTGTTCGCACGGTGCTTGCAAATGTGCTCCGTCTTGTCGGCGTGTCTGCGCCTGAACGGATGTAGGCTTCTGCCTGCTGCGGCATGTCTTAACGAGCAACTCATACATTTAACGTCAAAAGACCCTTCTCTTTCGAGAGGGTCTTATTTGCATGCTGGACTCTCAGGACCTTGGCGCACTTCTAAATGGCTGGTGGGCATACGTGTTGACCCATTTCATTTCAGGTCTCTATTTGTCGAGGCAAGGCTTGCATTAGGTTATTCCCATCTTCGCTTACGATTTCTCAGCCTCACGCAGTAAGCGAACGATGTCGATCTCACCTGGTGTTTGCGTGCTTCTGCGATTGTTTCGTGAACGAGTTGCATTGGCGGTTCGCTTCAAGAGCGCCTTGATCTCTTGTGGCTTCAGGCCAGGCTTGATGGCAAGCAGCAATGCAATTGCGCCGCTTACATGCGATGTTGCCATGGACGTGCCGCTCATCTCATGATATTTGTTCTTCAGCCAAGAAGAGACAATCTTCTCACCTGGTGCATAAATATCGACATAGCTGCCGCGATTGCTAAACGATGCGATCCTTCGGCTGCGATCTGTTGCGCCTACGGCGATTGTCTGGCTGTAGCGTGCAGGGTAGTCAATCGATTTACGCTTGGCATCATTGCCAGAGGAGGCTACGACACTAATTCCCGCATTGGTGGCATTGGTGACGGCTTGAAGCAGTGATTTGCTGCGGGACCTCATGCCGAAGCTCATATTGATAATATGGATTTTGTTGCGGACACACCAGTCGATCCCAGCGATAATGTCGGATACGAATGCGGACCCGTTCAGGTCAAAGGCTTTGACAGGGTGAATGAGTGATCGAGGGGCGACGCCGATGATTCCGTACATTTGATTCGAGGCGGCAATGGTGCCGGCAATATGTGTCCCATGACCATTGTCGTCGTTTGGAGGCAAGCCTCGTTGGACAAGATTGATTCCAGATAACAGCGAGTGGCGAAGATCCGGATGACGGTAATCTACACCCGTATCGATGACTCCAATATGGATGCGATGCCCTGTCGTTGAGCTCCAAGCCTGGGGAGCCTTGATCTTGCGGACGCCCCAGGGAATGCCGCGCTGCCAGTTTACGGGTTTGTTTGTGGCAGCATGCATGGATATTTGAAGATCTTCTTCCAATCGTAGATCGCCTTGGAATGCTTGCCATCTGTCTTCAGGGTGTGCAAGCAGCATGCACCGAAACCCATAGACAAGCGGTTCTTCTCGAACAGCACCAAGTCTAGGATGTTCAATGGAGGCATAACGTAATGCCTCACGGCAGTGCTCATACACGTCTGGTTGATGGAAGCAGATCAAATAAGGGCGAATATCTGGTCCGCCAGAAGAGAGCTCGCTTTGCAGCAGTTGGAGAAAGCCCGTTACATCCACGTGGAGACCCCTCCCGACAGTTCCTTGTGGAGTATCGTATGCTTTTGGTGAACGGGTGGACTGGTATAGCTGCCTTTTTTCATAAAGTTAGGTGCTCTCCCGTGTCAAAGTTCAACGACCCACATAAAATGGAGTAGAGCCAGCGAAGGGCTCTGCACGCCAATATCGAAGGCGTTGCATACGTCTTCGAGTGCGGATACAGTCGACGCGGAGGGGTCCCTTCGCGTTTTTCAATGTCCAAAGATCGACAAGCTTTGGCAAGGGGCTGATCTTTATGCGTGAAAAATACAGAAATACATAGAAGTTCGGCGGTTACAGCGGCCTCCAATGACAGCGCAGCATGGGGTTGGGAAGAAAACTTGCATTTTATCTACAAATCGGTTTTACTTAGGTTTGAACATGGATATGTTGATGATAGACATGACCAATTTGATCGTTATTGAAAGTTAATTGCCAAATGAAAAAGAAGTAATTAAACTTGTATAACGGCAGGGAAGATAACCTCTAATGAAGAATGTGCTGTCATGTGCGCCGAAGCGTTCATTAGGTGGTTCACATTAGATTTCTTTACACTGTGAGAGGATGTGTATATATGAGCACCCCGTTGAACCTGAAGCTCGATCCAGAAAAAGTACATGAGATGCCGATGGTGGATCTAGCGTTTCTAATTTTGAAGACAGCGAATACGCCCTTCTACTACCGAGATCTCATGAACGAGATTGCGAAGCTGCGCGGATTGTCTGAAGATCAGATTATGGATGTCATCGCGCACCTTTATACCGAGATTAATATTGATGGCCGCTTTGCCTGCGTAGGCGGCAATATGTGGGGACTGAAGCGCTGGTACCCTGTCGATCGTTCCGAAGAAGCGATCACAGGTGGAGCGAAGCGTCCGCATATCATCAATGATGATGACGATGACGATGATTATTCCGATGAGGATGACAACTACAGCAATGACGAGGACTTCGATTTCACCGAAGAAGAAAGTGAAGACGAAGATATGTTTGTGGACGAAGACGAAGCTGTAGAGGAAGAAGAAGAAGAGGAAGGCATGCTTGAAGACGAAGAGCTCGAAGAAGATGCCGAAGAAGAAGAAGAGTCAGATGATGAGTTCAACGAAGAAGAGGAAGACAACCTCTAGAATGTTTCGGTATGGACATTGAGCAAATAGCGTTTGATGCCGCTTGCTGACGGCCTTTTGGGCGGTTATGGCAGGCGGCATTTGCATGTTTTTAGAGGGTACTATTTCCCTTGACACAGGACTTGCTAACGAGTAAACTATCATATGGGCTTTGGATTTGAACGCAATTATATATAAGAGTAATGGAAAGTGCCCCGTGACTTTGCGGGAGTCACTTTTTTATTTTTTATAGGTATTGATTTGTGGAATCTAGGAAGTTGAGGTATCTCCAAACGGTTTTTTGGAAGCATCAATTTTTCGACTTCAATTGGGTTACGCTAACAGCATGCCATTGATTGATCGAACCTGATTCGCGAATCTTGGCCTCCCAAGAACATGTCGTAAATGCACTTGATCATAGGAGGGTTTCATCAGTGACTAAATATATTTTCGTAACAGGTGGTGTGGTTTCATCTCTTGGAAAAGGGATCACAGCTGCATCCTTGGGAAGACTGTTGAAGAATCGAGGACTTAAGGTAACGATTCAAAAGTTTGATCCCTATATTAACGTGGATCCAGGAACGATGAGTCCTTATCAGCACGGTGAAGTATTTGTAACCGACGATGGCGCGGAGACGGATTTGGACTTAGGTCACTACGAACGTTTCATTGACATTAACCTTTCGAAGAACAGCAGCGTGACAACAGGTAAGGTGTATTCCACGGTTATCTCGAAAGAACGCCGCGGGGAGTACTTGGGCGGAACGGTACAAGTTATTCCACACATTACGAACGAGATCAAGGAACGTGTCTTCCGTGCAGGCAAAGAAGCCGGTTCTGACGTTGTCATCACCGAGATTGGCGGAACGGTCGGAGATATCGAGAGCTTGCCATATCTGGAGGCTATTCGTCAGATCAAGAGCGATGTAGGCCGCGACAATGTGATGTATATTCACGTCACGCTTATTCCTTACATTAAAGCAGCAGGCGAAGTGAAAACGAAGCCAACGCAGCATAGTGTAAAGGAACTTCGCGGTATCGGCATTCAGCCTAACATGCTCGTGCTTCGTACAGAGAAGCCGATTGCCGATGATGTGAAGCGCAAGATTGGTTTGTTCTGCGATATTGATACGAATGCTGTTGTTGAAGCGTGTGATGCTTCTACTTTATATGAAGTGCCGCTTATGTTCCGTGAACAAGGCATGGATGATATTGTAGTGAATCACCTCAAGCTTCAAACTCCTGAGCCAGACATGGTGGATTGGATCAAGCTTGTTGATCGTGTGAAGACACTGAAGCACTCCGTAGAAGTTGCCATTGTTGGCAAATATGTAGAACTCCATGATGCTTATCTGTCTATTGTGGAAGCATTAGAGCATGCGGGCATCGAAGCCAACTCTGAAGTGAAGATCCGTTGGGTGAATGCAGAAGAAGTGACCGATGAGAATGTAAACGAGATTCTGGGCGGCATTCATGGTATTCTTGTTCCTGGCGGATTTGGCGATCGTGGTATCGAAGGCAAAGTATCTGCTATTCGTTATGCGCGTGAGCAGAAAATTCCTTTCTTCGGCATTTGCTTAGGCATGCAAGTAGCGGTAATCGAATACGCTCGTTCTGTTGTGAAGCTTATCGGCGCCAACAGCTCTGAGATTAACCCTGCTACGGAATATCCAGTCATCGATCTGCTTCCTGAGCAGAAGGATGTCGAGGATATGGGCGGAACAATGCGCCTTGGCCTGTATCCTTGCAAATTGCAAGAAGATTCACTTGCGATGCAATGCTACAATGATGAATTGGTGTATGAGCGTCATCGCCATCGTTATGAGTTCAACAACGAGTACCGCGAAGCGATTGAAGCTGCAGGCCTCAAAGTATCCGGAACGTCGCCAGATGGCCGCTTAGTAGAGATTGTGGAATGTCCAGAACATCCTTGGTTCTTGGCCGTTCAATTCCATCCGGAGTTCACATCTCGTCCGAACCGTCCGCAGCCATTGTTCCAAGGCTTCGTAAACGCAGCATTGACAAACAAAAATTAACATATAGCTCTTAAAGCTGTTCTTTCATCGCTAGATGAGGGAGCAGCTTTTTTCATATGTGCTTGGTTCGCTTCTCGTTACGGCTTGGGGAACGGCATAGGAATGTCCATACCAATGTAGAATGTTCACATATAATGTAGCAGCATAGCTGCTTTTCCTGCTAATGATCGTTAATGGAATTTTGTTGCAAAAAATAAAATTCAGTTTATTTCGATAGGAATAAGGGGGACAGAGGATGAAGTATATTGTAGGCATTTTTTATGTTAATCGCTTCGATCTCTTGATGAAGGCACTATCCAGCATTGAACGGTATTGGCCGGTTACGCATGTGGTTGATAATTCATGGAACCGTGAGCTTCGTCATCGCCAATCTTCCATGCCTCCGGGAGTCAAGGTGCTGGAACCACCTGTGCCCTTATCGCATTGCCAGTCTCAAAATTTGCTTCACCGCCTTGGCGCAGAGCATCAGTCAGACTTCGTCATCTATATGCATAATGATGCAGAGGCATATCCACAAACGCCTGAGCGGTTATTGCAGTGGGTAGAGCAATTACAGATGAACAATGTAAGGTGGGGGGTGTTGTTTACATTATTAGATACACTGTCTGCCTTTAACATGCAGGCTATTCGTGAGGTTGGTTCCTGGGACCCGAATCTGCCGATGTACTTCTCTGATATTGACTGGTACCGCAGAATGAAGCTGCTTGGGTATGAGATCGTTGAAAGCAGGCTTTCCGTTACACATCACAATGAAGGGGCGTCCACAGTGAAGTCCGACCCTTATCTCACACAGATTCATCAAGTCACCTTTCCGTTGTATAATTTGTATTATCAAGCAAAATGGGGCGGCGCGATGGGAAGTGAAACTTTTGACAAGCCGTTTAATCAATTTCCACTGCGGTCTGTGAACTATTTGGCTGAGATTTAATTCCAATTTGGATTCCATGACCTTCTAGAAACGGAATTGTTTTGTGAAGGAGGAATTATAAGCTAGGCCGCGAATAAAGTTAATAGAACAATGATCATTCTTACCTGACGACGAGTAGTCATACACTGTGGGAGGGGTACCAGTTGGATAATAAGAAAGTGTTGATTGTCGATGACCAGAACGGTATTCGTGTTCTTCTCATGGAAGTATTTAGCGGTGAAGGCTATGAGGCCTATCAAGCCTCAAACGGCAAGGAAGCGCTGGAGCTAGTGCAGCAGGTCACGCCGGATATCGTGCTGCTGGATATGAAGATTCCTGGCATGGACGGTCTTGAGATCCTGAAGCAAATCAAGCAAATCAAGCAGATGAAGCCGGACATGAACGTCATTATGATGACAGCCTATGGAGAACTCGACATGATTAAAGAGGCGACAGATCTAGGCGCGCTCATGCACTTCACGAAGCCTTTTGACATTGATGAAATGAGAGTAGCCGTTAACATGACATTGGAAGGCACAAAGTCTTCTACTGTGAATACGTAATCAGCAAGTAAGATGGGGTAAGAAACACCAATTTATTTTGTAGCGTAAAAGCGGCTTCCCTAATGCGGCAATATCAGGAGAAGTCCTTTTTTGTGCTTGGATATATAAAAAAAGGTAGATTGGGAATTGGTGGAAGAGGCGATAATTCGCATCTGGATCAGGCATGTTTTTGCCTTTTTTCGTGCAGTTTATAGTACAGAGGAAGCAACTTTGAACCTCCGTCATTTGTCAAGAGCTTGTATACTCTTCCTCATGAGATTGTGTTATAATAACGAAGTACAAGATGTCGGCTAACACCAATATAGACAGACGACTAGAACCCTATAGGAGGATGGAACCATGCCATTAGTTTCGATGAATGAATTCCTGCCTAAAGCGAAGGAGAAAAAATTCGCGGTAGGACAGTTTAACATCAACAACTTGGAGTTCGTACAAGCCATTACTGAAGCAGGAATGGAAGAGAACTCTCCGCTTATCTTCGGTGTATCCGAAGGTGCGCTTCGTTACATGGGTATGGAGTATACAGTAGCTATGGCTAAAGCTGCTGCTAAAAAATCTGGATTGCCAATCGCTTTGCACCTCGACCATGGATCTACTTTCGAAGTAGCTATGGCTTGTATTCGTGCGGGCTTCTCTTCCGTTATGTTTGATGGATCCCATCATGCATATGAAGAAAACATTCGCTTGACTAAAGAAGTTGTTCGCGCTGCTCATGCTATGGGCGTATCCGTAGAGGGCGAGCTCGGTACAATCGGCGGTACAGAAGACGATCTTACTGTTGATGAAGAAGCAGCTACTTTGGCTAAGCCTGATGAGGCAATTCGTTTCTGGGAAGAAACTGGCGTTGACGCTATGGCGATCGCAGTTGGTACTGCTCACGGCATGTACAAAGGCGAGCCTAAGCTTCACTATGATATCATCGAAGCTGTTGCAAGCAAAATTCCTGTTCCCGTTGTATTGCATGGTGGTTCTGGCGTACCAGACGAATCCATCAAGAAAGCAATCGCAGCAGGTGCTGGCAAGATCAACGTGAATACAGAAAACCAAGTTGCGGCAACTGCAGCGATCCGTGCAGCATTGGCGAAGGATGCAGAAGTAATCGATCCTCGCAAATACTTGACACCAGCTCGCAGCGCAATGGTTGAAGTTGTTCGCGGCAAGATCCGCTTGTTCGGAAGTAACAACCAAGCGTAAGCTTTGCACGAGCATTGTACGGTATAAAGATGGGAAATGCACCAGTTTTGGTGTGTTTCCCTTTTTTGCGAAACAACGCAGATTCGCAGATCCAACTATTCCCCATTCCCTCTATCCTCTTAAGGTCCATCCAGAACAACGAATAGGAATAAAACATAGAAACTACAAATTTTTCTTGACAATAGATTTGAAACCTTGAACCGAAGATGCTAAGATGCTCACAAGACCGTTTTGCAAACGTGTCCGTTGTTGTCCGTTGAAAATGATTGAAACGTGCGCTTAAGCCGTTTCGTTTAAGATAAATATGGGAGGAACCAGACCGACGATGGAAAAGCTATTAGTTAGCGGCGGTCGCCCGCTGCATGGAACGGTGCAGATTAGCGGGGCCAAAAATAGTGCAGTTGCCCTTATACCTGCGGCGATTCTTGCAGAGAGTGAAGTCGTTCTCGACAATTTGCCTAACATAAGCGATGTTGCCACCTATGCGGAGATCTTGACTGAACTTGGCGGTGACGTAGAGCGTTCCGATTCCACCATGATCATTAATCCTAAAGATATGATATCGTTTCCGATGCATAATGGTTTGGTAAAGAAGCTGCGGGCTTCTTATTATTTGATGGGTGCTTTATTGGGACGCTTCGGTGAAGCGATTATCGGCATGCCTGGAGGATGCAGCTTTGAGCCGCGTCCGATCGATCAGCATATCAAGGGCTTTGAAGCACTTGGCGCGACAGTATCCAACGATCATGGATCAATGCATATTTATGCGAAGGAGCTTCGCGGTGCAAAGATTTACTTGGATGTATCCAGTGTTGGCGCTACAATTAATATTATGCTTGCTGCATCTCGCGCCAAAGGCTTGACGGTCATTGAGAATGCGGCGAAGGAGCCGGAGATTATTGATGTTGCAACATTGCTTAATGCCATGGGTGCAAAAATAAAAGGAGCCGGAACGGAAACGATACGTATAGAAGGAGTAGAAAGCTTGCATGGCTGTCGTCACTCCATTATCCCGGACCGTATTCAAGCAGGCACTTATATGATTGCTGCTGCAGCTACCCGAGGGGATTTGATCATTGACAATGTTATTCCTAAGCATATGGAGGCACTCACAGCCAAGCTTGAGGAGATGGGAGTTGAGATCCAGGAATTCGATGAATCGATTAGGGTGATCGGTAAGCCTCAATATGAGCACGCCGATGTGAAGGCGCTGATTTATCCGGGGTTTGCGACAGACCTGCAATCACCGATGGCAAGTCTATTAACACAGGCACAAGGTGTCAGCATGCTTACGGATTACGTGTACAGCAATCGCTTCAAATATGTTCCAGAGCTCTTGCGGATGGGTGCAAAGATAAGAGTAGAAGGCCGTTCTGCAATTATTGAAGGCTCCAAGCTTAATGCTGCCAAGGTACGAGCAAGCGATCTGCGCGCTGGAGCAGCCCTTGTGATTGCGGGCTTAACGGTGGAGAATGGGATCACCGAGATATCTGGCGTTGAGTATATTGATAGAGGCTATGATCAGCTCGTTGAGAAGCTTCAGCAGCTTGGCGCAGAGGTATGGAGACAAAGTGTATAGAATAAATAGATTATCCGTTTAAATGTTATAGAATTAGCCAATCCTAATCCTAACAAGAATTCAAGGAATGATCTGTTTCCCTTCCGTAACCTTCCACCCTCTAGAAACCTATCAACAGCATACACTAGTCGCATACCAGAAGTCTTAGTTGCGAACTATTTAGATTTAAACAATCAGTCTGGCATTTATTATGCTTTAAAACTTTACCATGTCATGAATGTAGTGGTTATGGGTAATTAGGTATTAGATTCTTCCTCTTACATCAAGGATATCTCATATACAAGAATAGGAGTGTATACATGGAATTACAAATTCAAGATTTGGAGTCCAAGAAGCTGACCGAGCTCTACAAGCTAGCCAAGCAGTTTCAGATAGCGGGCTATGGCCAAATGAAAAAGAAGGAACTCATTTTTGCTATTCTGAAGGCACAAGCAGAGCAGAGCGGCTATTTGTTTATGGAAGGGATTCTTGATATCCTTCCTGAAGGCTTCGGCTTCTTGCGTCCGATCAACTACTTGCCAAGTGCAGACGATATTTATATTTCACAATCGCAGATTCGCCGGTTTGACTTGAGGACTGGGGATCTTGTCTCCGGCAAGTGTCGTCCTCCAAAAGAAAATGAGCGTTACTTTGGATTATTGCAAATCAATGCTGTCAATGGCCAGAATCCGGATGAAGCCGCACAGCGTTTGCATTTCCCTGCTTTGACACCTCTATATCCACAGAAAAAAGTTGTTTTAGAGACGGCAGCTGAGAAGACTTCTACCCGCATCATGGACATTATTGCACCTGTTGGCCTAGGCCAGCGTGGATTAATTGTGGCTCCGCCAAAAGCTGGTAAGACCATTCTATTAAAAGAAATTGCAAATAGTATCTCCACCAACTATCCGGAAATTGAACTATTCGTATTGCTGATTGACGAGCGTCCAGAGGAAGTAACAGATATGCAGCGCTCTGTCAAAGGCGAGGTTGTGGCCTCCACCTTTGATGAGGTGCCAGAAAATCACATAAAAGTTGCTGAACTGGTTCTAGAACGCGCGCTCCGTCTTGTTGAGCATAAAAAAGATGTTGTGATTCTGCTCGACAGCATTACTCGACTTGCGCGTGCCTACAATTTGGTCGTGCCTCCATCTGGCCGTACGCTAAGCGGTGGTATTGATCCAGCAGCCTTCCACCGTCCGAAGCGATTCTTCGGTTCTGCCCGTAATATCGAGGAGGGCGGCAGCTTGACGATCCTTGCCACAGCGCTTATCGAGACAGGTTCACGCATGGATGACATCATTTATGAAGAGTTTAAAGGTACCGGCAATATGGAGCTTCACCTTGATCGCAAGCTTGCTGAGCGCCGTATCTTCCCTGCCATTGATATTCGCAGATCCGGAACAAGAAGAGAAGAGATGCTCTTGACGAAGGAAGAGTTGGATAAGCTGTGGGCTGTGCGCAAAAACATGAATGAATCTCCAGAATTTGTTGATCAATTTATTCGGAAGATGCGCAATACCAAATCCAATGAAGAATTCTTGGCTTCGCTTGATCTTAATGAATCCAATAATTCGCCAACTCCAACACGCCGCAGTCCTCGCAGCTCATCCGTCAGCTAAGCGAATTCAGGAGATGAGGAAGGAAAAAGATAAATCATGTATGTAGTGTATGCCGACACAGAAGGCAATATTTATGAACACGAGCAATGGACCGCGCTTGCACGCAGCGGGGATATGATTGTTGAATTATATGAAGATGAGCTTATACCGCTGCCGGAAGGCGCCACCCTTGTCAGCTTGCCGGATACCCGTCCAGTAGGGCTAGATCCAGTCACGGGCCACATGGCTGTAATGGAAGGCGATGTTCAAGCGGTAGGCGCGCTTCTGCCGCAAGGTTACACGCGCTTGTATGTGCCAAGCTATATCAAGACAGACAAGGAACAGAAGCTTCCGTTGTTCGGATATACGGCTGTTGTGTGGAAGGATGACAAGTTCTATGTCGCCGCCCATCCTACGGATGATCCGTATAAGTGGGATCCCCTCCAATGTGATTCCCGTGAATTGCGCGGTCAGGTCGATTCACTGCTAGCAAAGTATCCCGACAACCGACTCTATCAGCATCTGTCTCACTGTGCCCTGCAGTATGAATGCTTGACGGCTTCCAATACATTTCTGCAGCGTTGGGAGGGTGCCGTACCGGTATCCTATTCATGCAATGCAGGTTGTTACGGCTGTATATCCGAGCAGCCGGATGATAGTGGCTTTCCGGCTCCACAGACCAGAATGAACTTTAGGCCGCGTGCCGATGAGATCGTGCAGATCATGCTGGAGCATTTGAAGACACCAGAATCCATCATCAGTTTCGGTCAAGGCTGTGAAGGCGAACCCTCAACACAAGCGAAGCTGATCATTGAAGCTATTCGAGAGGTGCGCCGTACAACTGACATGGGGTATATCAACATTAATACCAATGCTGGACTCACGGATCATATTCGCGGCATTGTGGATGCTGGTCTTGATCTGATGCGGGTAAGTACGATAAGTGCGCTGGATGAGCATTATAATGCTTATTACCGTCCGCGTGCGTACACGCTTCAGAATGTGGAGAAGTCCTTGCGTTATGCATCTGAACAAGGGGTGTACACCTCAATTAACTATCTGGTATTTCCTGGTGTTACCGATCGCGAGGAAGAAGTGGAGGCGATGGTAGAGTTTGCTCGCCGCACGAAGCTTCGACTTATTCAGATGCGTAATTTGAATATTGACCCTGAGAGCTATCTGGAACTGATTCCAAAAGCACAAGGTGAACTTCTTGGCATGAAGCAAACGATCGAGATCTTCCAGCAAGAGCTGCCTGATGTGGTCATCGGTTCTTACACGCACGTTCCTCCGGCGCCGCTTGCGCGCGCCAAAGCTCATTACGAATAGACGCATTTTCGAATATTGCGTCCAATCTGTACATGTGCTATACTACCATTTGTGTCTGAACTTACTCTGGGCGCGCAAAGGGCTCAGGGCGGAAAGAGGTGAATTCGATGAAGCAAGATATTCAACCTAAATATCACGTTACAACTGTAACTTGTGCTTGCGGCAATTCCTTCGAAACAGGTTCTGTTAAGGAAAACCTGAAAGTAGAGGTTTGCTCCAACTGCCATCCATTCTTCACAGGTAAACAGAAGTTTGTGGATGCTGGTGGTCGTGTCGATCGTTTCAAAAAGAAATACGGTATCTAATCGTAATGGTTATACAAAGGAACTCCTCTGTCAGATGGCAGGGGAGTTTATTTTTATGCAAATAATTGTAAATATCATTCGCTTTTTACATATTTAGAGTGCTGATGAAGGTCAAGGAGAGGACCCAATAAGAGCTGATGCTCATTTATCGCACAAAATGTCAAAACAAAACATGAGCGATATTGTACGATGTTGATGGCAAGGAAGTGCAAGGGGGGAGATCGATGTGGCAGGAGCACAAGCAATGGGTAGAACGGGCTATTCGTTATATCGAATGCCATCTGAAGGAAGATATCGATTTTGAGGATGTGGCCAAGCATATAGCGGTCTCCAGATTTCATCTGCATCGTGTCTTCCAGATCCATGTCGGGATGAGTGCAGCAGCTTATCTGCGCGAGCGCAGGCTATCGGAGGCGGCTATCGATCTGCTATACACCGACAAACGCATTCTTGATATCTCGATGGAGTATCGTTTTGCGGGACAAGATTCGTTTACGAGAGCCTTTAAGCAGTACTATGGCTTCACCCCGCTGCAGTATCGCAAAGGATTTCGAACTTTTTATCATATGGAGGAGGAACGGATTATGGATCAATCGATGTCGCTAGAAGGTCAATATGACACGTCAAATCGTTCAACGCCTGCTGGCTGGATGCTAACGGGAGTACACCCTCATCAATACACCGTAGGGGTAGATCGCAAAATTGTAAATCGAGGCACAGCTTCCGGTACAATTCGTGCAGAGGAGCAGGCTCATCCGCAAGGATTCGGCACCTTGATGCAGATGTTTAAGGCTGATGCTTATTGCGGCAAGCGACTTCGCCTGAGCGGGTTCTTGAAGACGGATAAGGCGCATATGGCAGGACTGTGGCTTCGGATTGATGGCAAGGACGAAGAACCGCTGGCGTTCGACAACATGATGAATCGTGCAATCAGAGGAACGACGGATTGGACTTCTTATGAGGTGGTATTGGATGTAGCGGACAATGCGCATGCCATTGCCTTTGGTATACTGTTGAGCGGCACAGGTCAAGTGTGGGCAGATTCCATTCGCTTGGAAGAGGTGGATGTGTCCGTGCCCACTACAGATGGTTCAGGAGAGGGTGAGGCGCTGCGAGATGCCCCGATTAATCTCGATTTTGAGGAAAGCGCCTCCTTCTAGCAGCAGGCAAAAACGCGCGTTCAAGATCGGCATCATGTTTGGGGGGAATTCAGATGTGGGAACGAATAATAGAATACGGCTTTGGTTTTTTTGTGGACATTGTCCGCGGCGTCTATCCGATTAGCATCGTTTTATATTTGCTGCTCGTGGGAAGCTTTGGTGCTGCAGTAGAAATATGGCGTTCGGGAAGAAGAGGGGCTGCTTTAGCATGGTCCGAACGACTAAAGGAAGGGGCATATGCCGTAGCAGGTCTCATGTTTGCGGTGGGGGTATGTGCTTTCATCTATAAATGCTTGCAAAGAGCAGTTCCTTTTTTGGAATTACCGGGTGTAGATAATCCGTTGCATGTGGCTGTGTTTAGCATTGCTGCTGTTGCAGGCGGCATTATCGCCATTGTGGTCTTAGAGCTGGTGTCGGGAATATCGCATGCTTTGCTCGCATCGAAATGGTTTTGGGGCATATTTGGATTTTCAGTGATCGCATTTGGCGCGTATCTGTTAAAGCTGTGCAATGTTTTGCCTGCATCGTCGAATTATACGTATGTGCTTGGTGGCGTGATGATGATGGTTATTGTTGCAGTAGATATCATGCTGAAGAATAAGGAAAAAGAAGCCGAAACCGCTTCGGTGCTTAATGCCACTAGTAAGCACGCGTAACGGGGCATGAGGCCCATGACACAACCCTTGTATGTTGTTAAAATGTGCTGTGAGTTGCACTTTGTCCCCAAATGGGCTATACTAGTCCTTGCCGTGCTAGATGGGGAGGTAGCGGTGCCCTGTAACTCGCAATCCGCTATAGCGAGGTTGAATTCCTATTAGAGGTTTTGTCGATGTAAGGTCTGGCGTCTTTGCGCAGTGTTGACGGCCGGGTCCTTCGCAATAGGCACCTATGAATCTGGTCAGGTCCGGAAGGAAGCAGCCATAAGTAGGTTCGTCTATGTGCCGAAGGGAAGCCTAGCCTGAGCTGTTGCACGGAAGTGCCGCTTGGATCGCAATTATCAATAATAGGTGCACGGTTTTCTCATATGGATATGAAGCATCGACGATGGTCGGTGCTTTTTTTGTATACTTGTATAGCCGAGACGGCTGCTGGATATGGTGTTGGATCAGGTGTAGCATAGACCATGAGTCCTTAATTCCATATCTATCTATTCGATTTACAGTGATTCCCTTAGCAGGAACTGTGGTGTTGGCTGTTTTTTTACTGAATATGATATAGTATAATAGGTGAAGCTTCGAAAAGCCTTTTCGAAGACATTCCTTTGCTCTTTAATAAGTGCGGGAATAATCCAATGTACGAGGTTACAGCATGGCTCATATCGCATTGTATCGCGCTTGGCGCCCCCAGTCTTTTCAAGAAATGGTGGGACAAAAGCATATTATTCAAACGTTACAGAATTCGTTGCGGGAGCGACGTTTTTCGCATGCCTACCTGTTCAATGGACCGAGAGGCACCGGAAAGACGAGTACGGCCAAGATCCTAGCTAAAGCAGTGAACTGTGAGCAAGGCCCTGGTCCTGAACCCTGTAATGCCTGTGAAGCGTGCAAGCGAATAACGGCAGGCGCTGTCATGGACGTGGTTGAGATCGATGCTGCTTCCAATCGCGGAGTAGAAGAGATCCGGGATCTTCGTGAAAAGGTCAAATATGCGCCGACAGAAGTGCGGTATAAAGTGTACATCATCGACGAAGTGCATATGCTGACCACAGAAGCCTTCAACGCACTGCTTAAGACATTGGAGGAACCGCCAGAGCACGTCATGTTTATCTTGGCCACAACAGAGCCTCATCGATTGCCTGCGACCATCATTTCGCGCTGTCAGCGCTTTGATTTCCGAAGAGTATCTTTGGAAGAGCAGGTTGAGCGCTTAGCGGAGGTATGCCGGGAAGAACAAATTAACGCCGATCAGGAGAGTCTGGCCTATATTGCCAAGTTGTCAGATGGTGGGATGCGGGATGCCATCAGCTTGCTTGATCAAGCGGCATCATTCACCGACGGGCAAATTACGTATCAGCAGGTGCTCGATATTACAGGCGGCATGCCAGAAGAGCAGTTTGCCAAGCTTGCGGCAGCTGTCCGAGATCAGGATGTAGCATCTGTATTGACACTCATTGAACAGCTGATGCTTGAAGGCAAGAGCGCTGACAAGTGCATGGAAAGCTTGTTGTATTTCTTCCGAGATCTGCTTATGCTGAAGCTGGTGCCGAACGGAGAAGGAATGACAGATCGTATGACGAGAGCCGCGGCTTTTAAGGATGTGGCGGAGTCTTTTGCAACAGAACGTCTGTTTTCCATCATTGATGCTCTTAACCGTTATCAGACCGAGATGAAGTATGCTGTTCAGCCGCAGACGCTGTTCGAGGTTGCATTGCTTCATATTGCAGCACATCAAGGCGGACATTCGAGCTCAACCGCTGCAGGGGCGCAACCAGCGTCATCTGCTTCGAATGATCAAGTCGTACAGCAACTGCAAAAACAAATTAGTGCGTTAGAAACGAAGCTCAATCAGCTTGCTCAATCCGGTGTTGCGCAGGCAGAGCCTGCACGAGCAGAACGGAGGCCGGCAGCGGCGCGTCCGAGTGCGCGGGCATCCTCTCATTCCAAGAAGCCGCCTCAATTCGATCAGTATGTCTCCAATCGGGAGCATCCGGAGTTTGTCCGAGTACGAGGACAATGGGGGCAGGTGCTGCAGCAGGTGAAAGAGGCGGGGGTAACGATTCACGCTTGGCTTGTGAATGGTGAGCCTGTATCTTTGAAGGATGATGGAATTCTGGTTGCCTTCAAAAACTCCATTCACCGAGATACGACAGAGAAGCCTGCCAACAAAGAGACGATTGAGCGTGTGCTGCAAGAGACATTCGGCAAGCCGTATCGCTTGGATACGATGATGCTGAAGGATTGGGAAGCCGCAGCGAAAGATTCGCCGGCGGAAGAGCCGCCTGATTTCCAGCTAGAGCCGGAAGGTCATGACCAAGCACGTGAACCATGGATTGACGAGGCCCTCCACATGTTTGGGGAAGAACTCGTTGTCATAAAAGAGTAAGCAAGTTTATTCATTATATAATCAAAGGAGATCATTGACTTATGAACAATATGAACCAAATGATGAAGCAAGTGAAAAAAATGCAAGAGCAAATGCTTAAAGCGCAAGAACAGCTCGCTGACAAAGTGATAACAGGAACTTCCGGCGGCGGCGCTGTTGCTGTTGAAGTAAACGGCCACAAAAAAGTATTGGGCATTACACTGAAGCCAGAAGTCGTAGATCCAGAAGATATCGAAATGCTTCAAGATTTGATTATCACTGCTGTAAATGATGCCTTGACAAAAGCAGAAGATTTGGCGAATGATGACATGTCCAAATTCACTGGCGGCATGCGCATTCCTGGTTTGTTCTAATTATTGGCTAGAACATCTGCGCTGTAATGTAACAGTGGTGTCCAGCTCCTTGTTGAGTTCGGCACCACTGTTTTGTATAAGCAAGGCTGCTGAGGATATCAGTTCATACGATTTAGAGGGGGAACGAATCTGTGTATTATCCAGAGCCGATAGCAAAGCTGATTGATGCGTTCACCCATTTGCCGGGTATAGGCCCGAAGACTGCGGCTCGATTGGCCTTCCATGTTCTTCGCATGCAAGAAGACGATGTCATTGATTTTGCAAAAGCATTGGTAAATGTTAAACGCAATCTTCATTACTGTTCTGTATGCTGCAATATTACAGATACAGATCCTTGTCGTATCTGTCAGGACAAGACTAGAGATGCTTCTGTCATTTGTGTTGTCCAAGAGACGAAGGATCTGGTGGCGATGGAGCGCACGAAGGAATATATGGGATACTATCATGTGCTTCAAGGGGCAATCTCTCCGATGGAAGGGGTTGGCCCAGAAGATATCCGTCTTGCAGAGCTGCTAAAGAGGCTTAGTGATGAGCGGGTGAAGGAGCTTATCCTCGCGACGAATCCCAATATTGAAGGAGAAGCCACCGCGATGTACATATCACGGCTGGTTCGTCATTTTGGCATTAAAGTCACGCGCATCGCCCATGGACTCCCTGTTGGAGGAGACTTGGAATATGCGGATGAAGTGACGCTTTCTAAGGCATTGGAAGGTCGTCGCGAGCTGTAAACTTAATAGTATTCTTATAAAGCTGCGCCTCTTGCATAGGTTGCGGCTTTTTTTCGTTCTAGCAGAAGTCGGACAGCCATAGGCTTGTAATAGACAAGCGTATAAGGAGGAATGACTATGCTTAAGTTTGCAACCAACAGATCGAAGAAGCTTATGGCAAGAAGCGGTCAGGAAGAAAAATGGGATCTTATTGAGGATATAGACGATGCGTTTCAGAAGTGGGAGCAGGCTCAGCTTCAGTTCAATATGGCACAGGGGCAAGATGAGGTCGATTACTCCATCTTTATGCTGGAGGCTGCTGAGAAGCGGCTGACGATGCTGCTAAGGAGGGCCAAGCATACAAAGCTAAGGGCGCATTATTATGTGAAAGAGCAAGGATGAGTAGAGTAGAAATGTAGGATTAGACATGAATCTTAGTTTTGTGGCAGTAAGACTTGAATTAGGGAAGGGAGAAAGACAATGAAGCTGATTATGTTGATTATGCTGATCGTATCTGCGATATCGTTACTGTATGTGCTGCTGCGACAGCGAGGGGCCTGGCAGGTTGCGATGACGTTCTGCCTTCATGGTGTCATGGCTTTTGTGCTGTTGTATCTAGTGAATTCAACGGGGTGGCTGGCGGGCATTCAGGTCGCTACAAACGCAAGCACGCTGGTTACTGTCGGGGTTCTCGGCATACCGGGATTGGCGCTTCTGGTGGCTCTTCAAACATATTTAATTTAGCTGTTGACTTTTATATGTGCGATGTGATAAATTAATAAACGTCGCTTCGGACGAATAGTTTTTTTAAAAAGTAATAAGTTGAGTAATCAACGAAAAAAGATTTTAAAAAAAGTGCTTGACGCTGAAGAGGACAATGTGATATATTAATTAAGTCGCCGCTGAACGATGCGGTGAGCTAAAGCGAAGGTGATCGGGTTGATCGCTGGAGCAAAATTGTTCTTTGAAAACTGAACAACGAGTGAAACATTATTGAGAATTAATTTCTCGTCAGCAATACCGATGAGCAAGTCAAACACTTTTATGGAGAGTTTGATCCTGGCTCAGGACGAACGCTGGCGGCGTGCCTAATACATGCAAGTCGAGCGGAGCTGATGAGGTGCTTGCACCTCAGATGCTTAGCGGCGGACGGGTGAGTAACACGTAGGTAACCTGCCCATAAGACTGGGATAACCCACGGAAACGTGAGCTAATACCAGATAGGCATCTTC
>NZ_FXAZ01000006.1 GCF_900177815.1 Paenibacillus aquistagni
AAAATCAGGTTTGGTGACGATGGCGAAAGGGTTCCACGCGTACCCATCCCGAACACGACCGTTAAGCCTTTCAGCGCCGATGGTACTTGGACCGCAGGGTCCTGGGAGAGTAGGACGTTGCCAAGCCCAACCCCCAACGGGGGATTTTTTTTGCCCAACGAAGTGACTTCAAGGCCCGTTGGTCAAGGGGTTAAGACACCTCCCTTTCACGGAGGTAACAGGGGTTCGAATCCCCTACGGGTCACCATGAATAACGCGGGGTGGAGCAGTTCGGTAGCTCGTCGGGCTCATAACCCGAAGGTCGTAGGTTCAAATCCTGCCCCCGCAATTAGTTTCAAACTCATAGATGGAGCCGTGGTGTAGAGGCCTAACATGCCTGCCTGTCACGCAGGAGATCGCGGGTTCGAATCCCGTCGGCTCCGCCATTTTAATGACATCTATGTGTGATGTAGTATTTACGTTTGATTCTAATCATTACATTAGTGATTAGTTAATATGGCGGCCGTGGCGAAGTGGTTAACGCATCGGATTGTGGCTCCGACATTCGTGGGTTCGATTCCCATCGGTCGCCCCATTTATACCTTAAATACATATTGGGGATTAGCCAAGCGGTAAGGCAACGGACTTTGACTCCGTCATGCATAGGTTCGAATCCTATATCCCCAGCCATCTCATAAGAGCCATTAGCTCAGTTGGTAGAGCACCTGACTTTTAATCAGGGTGTCGAAGGTTCGAGTCCTTCATGGCTCACCAGTATACTCTTGGAGTAGCTTGTAACAATGTGCGCGTGTGGCGGAATTGGCAGACGCACTAGACTTAGGATCTAGCGTCTTACGACGTGGGGGTTCAAGTCCCTCCACGCGCACCAACCATGCGCCCTTAGCTCAGCTGGATAGAGCGTTTGACTACGAATCAAAAGGCCAGGAGTTCGAATCTCTTAGGGCGCGCCAGTTACCATTTAGTTAGATTACGTACCGGTTATACTTAACAAACAGAGATGCTCGCAGGGATTCATAACATTCTGCGAGCTTTTTTATATGCTCCAAAGTTGGTTTATGGTTTAAACCCATGACATGTTATGGATGAACATCTATTATTGGGCGGCGTGCTGATGAACAGTGAATGTTAGTTAGAATGTAGTTGAGGAAGAAGCAAGCATCCACCTATTAATGAATAAGCAAGATAAATTGAAACGACAGTAGGGTCCTAGGAGAGTAGGACGTTGCTAAACGGGAAATGCCCACTGACCATAATCAGTGGGTTTTCTTTTAATATGCATTTACATTAAAGCAACTTCATGAACAAAAGATAATCAGCGCGATCACTTTCATTTTACCCTAATCATCAAGCTCAACTTCGAGAATGTTTCCTTCTGCATCCTGCTCCCATTCGATCTCTAGACCGACCTGATAATCTTTGTCTGTATCGTCAGATCGTTTTACATTTGCAGGGATCGTGATTTGCTTCTCTAGACCTTGCTTGAGCTGTACGGTTAGAACATGGCCATTAACGGATGTAATGAGCCCTTCATATTCACGTTTATCTACTTGTACCTTCCCCTGTGGGTTAGTAATGACGATATGTTCACTGCCATCCTTCATCAATTCGACCTTTTTGTGATAACCCTCTCCAATAGAGCCATCGAATAAGATACGCTCTACCTCCATAGAGGTTTGCTCTTGCTCATGAGCGGCTTCATCCCCTTGGGAGGCAGGAGGCTCTTGCTTAGACGCTGCTCCTTCTGTTTGGGCAGGTTCCGTTTCTTGATCTACTGTTTGTTCAGTTTGTGAGGTGTCCTGTGGATTCAACGGATTTGTTCCTGAAGCTGCTGTACCCGTCTCATCGCTGGCTGAGCTGCAGCCACTCACCAATATAGCAGATAAGAAAAGGGATAAAGCCCCGTATTTCCATGTTTGTGTCAATATATAAATCCTCCTGGGCTGTTTTCTATACAATAGTATGTACCCGAGTGAAGCAGAGCATTAAACAGAGCGGAAATATATACTATTCGATGTAGGCGGGGATCGATTTGATAAAAACTCGAAAACATATATCTTGACATCAAGATAAAAACCCGATACACTGTGACTAAGCAGAAGCAGAAGCAGAAGCAGAAGCAGAAGCAGAAGCAGAAGCAGAAGCAGAAGCAGAAGCAGAAGCAGAAGCAGAAGCAGAAGCAGAAGCAGAAGCAGAAGCAGAAGCAGAAGCAGAAGCCTGGTTCTTCCAATGAATGAGTCTTACTGAGCGAGGTGCGTTTGCTCAGGGAAGTCGGGACTTAAAGCACGCAAATAGATATAAAGTGCAAGCTCGAAGATATGTCTCATCAGGGGTTGTTTCACAACTGATGGATGAAGGGGATGTAAACAATATGACCTTAATGCTTCGAAGGCATAATATCTCTAATTAGAGAAAATGCTACAGGTTATAATTGTGAGTAAAAAGGAGGGATTGCGTTGAGCATTCGCATCATTAAGGCAGATGATCAAGCTCAAGGAGCATTTGATGGCGGCAAGATTACCGAGCAGAAGCCCATTGGCTTTCCTCATGAAGGTGGAGCGATTCACAGGCTCAGTACCTTGTTCTATTGGGCATGGGCCAAGTCCGATGTAGGAGGATATATTCCACCTCATCCCCATCATTCCTTTGAAATTCTGACCTATGTGTTGAATGGATATACGCATCATGGCGATTCATTAGGAACAGACAGCGTTGTAGGTGCAGGTGGTGCTCAATTGATCCAAGCGGGCAGTGGAATACATCATAGCGAGCGGCTTGAGGGGCCTCATGCTGAGCTCCTGCAGATCTGGTTTGAACCGAATCGAGGAGAATCAATAAAGAGAAGTCCAGTATATAAGCAAGCTGAGCATGATGCGTTTCCGAAGCATGAGCTTGGGCAAGGAATAAGCTTGAAAACGGTGCTTGGAGAAGGATCGCCGCTCTCCATCGAGGCGGATGCGGTAATGACGGATATCCTGCTTCCAGCTGGCGCATCCTATGTCCGTGATCTTCCTGCTGGCAGAAGCTTAGGTATTCTTATCCTTTCTGGACAGGGAACCTGGTCTGGTGAAGGGCAGGGTATACATGAGCTTTATCGACAAACGGACTTTGTGGTGATCGAAGCTGAAAAGGAATTTAACGGAAATGAGCAATGGACGGTGTCTTCTGATCAGGAAACCCGCATGATTATTATAGAAGTCCCGACCGAGGTAGATTATCCGCTGTATCCCGAAAAAGTAGAAGCTTGAATAAGAGTCGCAATTTTTTCAATTTTTTAATTATCCATTAACACGTGTTAACTATACATCAACCTATTTGATTAAAGGAGAGAGATTCACATGGAAAATGTTAAATTAGCTATTATTTACTACAGTTCAACAGGAACGAATTATCAATTGGCACAATGGGCAAAAGAAGGCGCTGAGAGAACTGGCGCTGAAGTCAGAGTCCTAAAAGTACCAGAGCTTGCTCCTCAAGCTGCTATCGACAGCAATCCGGCTTGGAAAGCGCATGTGGACGCCACACAGGATGTTCCGGAAGTGCAGCTAAGCGATCTTGAGTGGGCAGATGCGATCATCTTCAGTGTGCCTTCCCGCTTTGGGGTGATGCCGTCTCAGATGAAGCAGTTCTTGGATACTACAGGCGGCTTATGGTTCCAAGGCAAGCTTATGAACAAAGTCGTAAGCGCCATGTCCAGTGCGAGCAACCCGCATGGCGGTCAAGAAGCAACGATCTTGAGCTTGTACACGATGATGCACCATTGGGGCGCGATCATTGCAGCACCGGGCTATACTGATCCGGTTACCTTTGCATCAGGAGGCAATCCATATGGCACAAGCGTTACAGTTGGCCAAGATGGCAAGCTGCTTGAGGATGTGCAGGGCGGCGTGAAGCATCAAGCGAAGCGAACCGTCAATGTAGCAGGCTGGGTGAAAAAAGGCTTGGAAGGCTAAACCAATCAACGGTAAGAAGCTGTAAAAGCCGTTCTGTACAAGTAAGCAGCTCTAAAGCCAAGCTATGCCGTTATGCTTGTCTTCTGAAGAGGTGCTGAAGCAGATATGCATTACAGCACTCAAGTCGTTACATGCGGCTAATCATAAAAAGACAACATCTCTTTTGCTATTCATGATTGTACCATTGCAGCATACGAGACGATGCTCAGCAAATAGCTGGAGACAGAGCTGCGAGAGAAGCTTGGACCTGTGTGGTCCAGGCTTCTTTTTTACATTACCATTCAAGGGTGAGTTCCTTTATGGCTTTGTTTACATATAGATAGGGTAATAGTGGAGTAGGATAATAGTGAAGCAGAAGGTAAGATGCAGGGATTGCAAGGTTGCAACAATGTAAGGTAATTGTTCGTTAAATCAATAGGTCCATTCCTCCATCTCAAGTAAAGTAGTGGTATAGAAAGGAGGAAGAAGGATGGATACATCTTCTCCTAACAGACAACATCATACGGTAACAGCCTCCATGCTGGTACCGCTTCAGACAAAGGCTAAGAAAGCTTATCGCACATCGCCTGTGAGACATCTCGGGCAGGAGGATGCGCGTCAACATAATGAATCCAATGAGGACCTGCGTCAGCCAGCAGGACAGCATGCAGAGCATGAAGAGAACGAGAGCCCTCGTTCCTTCAGAACAATCTCATGGAAGCAAGCAGTCATCAGCCTGTTGTGCATCTTTATTCTAACACCGCTCATTGGGTATGCGGGGTTAACGGCTGCCGGCAGTATATGGATAGATCAGGCTAAGCTTGATGCCTTATATGCAAGTGTGAATAAGGATGGAGTGAGCCCAGATGGATTCCCTGTAATTCGAGTTGAGCATATGCCGACTTATGTAAGCGACAGCTTGCTCGCGATAGAGGATCATCGTTTTTATCTTCACCCTGGCTTCGATCCTATCGGGCTTGGCCGATCCGTGTGGGTGGATCTGCGAGAGGGGCATAAAGCACAGGGAGGGAGCACCCTCACCATGCAGCTTGCCAGAAATTTGTTTTTGACGCAAGAAAAGCTATTTTCTAGAAAGCTGAAGGAAATCGCGATTGCAGCTAATATGGAGTGGCGCTACAGCAAGCAGGATATTTTGAATATGTATTTGAATCGCGTTTATTTTGGCCATGGAAAATATGGTGTCGAGGCAGCAGCACAATTTTATTTTCATAAGACAACGGCATTGTACGGCGAGCAGCCAACGATTAATCTAGCAGAGTCGGCGATGCTGATGGGGCTCCTGAAGGCGCCAGAGCGTTATTCGCCCATTAAGCATCCGGAGAAAGCGAAGGCAAGACAAGAGGTAGTACTGCATCGGATGCATCAGCTTGGATGGATCTCGCAAGCAGAACTCAACGAGGCCCTCAAGACCCCGATTCTTGTAAGTTCTGGCTCGATGGGCGCTGCTTCCGCAGCAGCATGATGGCGCGAGATAAGTGTTTCATTTTCACAACAGACAGGGGCTGACGTTCAATATCGATCTTAAAATCATGTATAATAATCCTAAAGGAGGGTGTGTATGCAGACACTGACTCTAGCGGTTTTCATTTATGCATGTATTTTGAATATCGTTGGCTACATTCTCATGTCACTGGATAAGGATCTGGCCGTGAAGAGAAGACGTCGCATTCCGGAAAAGCGTTTGTTCGGCACGGCGTGGCTTGGCGGAGCGCTCGGTGTGCTGATCGGCATGTATCATAAGCATCATAAGACACAGCACACGACATTTACAGCAGGCATTCCCTTTATCCTCATTGTAAATATTGTCATATACGGTTTCATCCTTGTTCAATTCGGGTAATAAATGTTAGATCATTACGATACTTTAAAGCAACGAAGAACAACATTGAAGCTGAGTGAAAGTGGGATGATACTATGGAATTCAAACGTGTACTAGTCGCCTATGATGGATCTGAGCCTTCGAAGACTGCCCTTAAGCATGCTATAGATCTGGCAGAGAAGGACAGTGAAGTGAAAGTAAACGTCGTTCATATCTTCCAGCTGCCACAATATTTTATTGGGGATGTGTTTGCAACGGCATCGCCGCAAGTAAATGAAGAGATCTTTGAATACGCCGAGCAGCTTGCTGCACAAGCGAAGGAGACGGTGAGCTTCCTGGGAGACCGGGTGAGTGTTGATCTGATCCAAGGACCTGCAGGGCAAGCGATCTTGAACTATGCCGAGAAGCATCACAATGATCTTATTATTATCGGCAGCCGCGGTCTTAGCGGCTTGAAGGAATTTGTACTCGGCAGCGTCAGCCATCATGTGGTGCAGAATTCGAGAATCCCTGTGCTTGTTATGAAATCATAAGCTTATACATGCAAAATGAAGCCAGTCTGGCCTTCCTCCTAGGAGGATGTCGGGCTGGCTTTTTTATGGAGAGATGACGAATCATCAAGAACTGCGCGGAGTTTGAGTAATTTACGAACATTATAAACTTATTAACAACAAATGTTCGTGTATTTGGTTGACAGGTGAATTGCAGACTTGATAAACTGAAGATGAAGCAAAAGATAATCGAATGTTATTCGTTTTCGTATAATTCTGTGAATATGGACAGAAGTTTCTACCCGAAGACCGTAAATCTTTGGACTACGAGAATGATGCTTAAGGATGAGGAATGAGAGCGAGCATAGCAGGAACGCGCGCAATCCTTCTTAGCGTCATTTTCAACATACGTTACGGGCCAAGGGAACGGATTTCTTTGGTCTTTTTATTGTGAGTTAAGAGCTGAAGCGGCATTCAGGGAGTGAGACGGCAAGAGCAAGGGCATGGATTCACGAAAGAGGAGCTTGAACGTTCGTGATGTGCAGAGCCATATAAGATTGGGCTTTAACCAAGATGATAGATAGACAAAAGAACAGCAGCATCAGAACCAATGATTCATGGAGGGTGAGGGGTAGCAATGGTGAAGGAATCAGAAGCTAGACTAGAGATGCCGGTTGTGGGTGTAATTATGGGGAGCACATCCGATTGGGACACGATGAAAAAGGCATGCGAGATGCTAGAGGAGCTGGAGGTCCCGTATGAAGCGAAGGTCGTCTCCGCGCATCGTACGCCGGATGAGATGTTCCGTTATGCGGAAGCAGCTGTTGATCGCGGCATTCGCGTTATTATTGCTGGCGCAGGAGGGGCTGCTCATCTGCCAGGCATGGTCGCTGCGAAGACGGTGCTGCCGGTTATCGGGGTGCCGGTGAAGTCCTCGACGCTTAACGGACTGGATTCTTTATTGTCCATCGTGCAGATGCCGGCAGGAGTGCCGGTAGCCACAGTAGCAATTGGCCATGCAGGGGCCACCAATGCAGGCTTGCTTGCTGCGCAGATGCTTGGGATGACGGATGAGCGCTTGAGAGCCCGGCTTGCTGAACGACGTGAGCTCATAAGACAGCAGGTTGCAGACACAGGGGAGCTGCCAAGATGACGATGATGAAGACGACGAAGCCGACAGTCAATGAAGAAGCGGGACTTCAGCGGGATAATGTGAAACATAAAGATGCGGCTCCTTTGCTGCCAGGTTCGACAATTGGCGTGCTTGGGGGAGGTCAGCTTGGACGCATGCTGGCCTTGGATGGCCTGCGCATGGGCTATCGCATGGTCTCGCTTGATCCAGCGGCTGATGCGCCATGCAGCGAAGCAGCGAAGCCTATTCAGGCGGATTATGGTGACTTGGCTGCGGCGGAGAAGCTTGGCGAGCTGGCAGACGTGATTACGTATGAATTCGAAAATGTCGCGCTAGAGACGGTGAAGAAGCTGGAGCAAGAAGCGTATCTGCCCCAAGGCAGCGCGCTGCTTCAGCTGACCCAGCATCGGCTGAAGGAGAAGGAAGCGCTGACTAATGCGGGAGTCCCTGTCGCGCCTTATGCGGCGATAGATTCGGTCGAGCGTCTGGAAGCAGCGCTGGCTGCTTTCGGCGGACGAGGGGTATTGAAGATAGCCACCGGCGGCTATGATGGTAAGGGACAGCGGATGATCAAGCGAGTAGAGGATGCGAAGCAAGCTTACGAGGATCTGGCTGGCAGTAGCGCAGAGCTGGTGCTGGAGGCCTTTATTCCATTTGTAATGGAAATGTCCGTAATTGCAGCCCGCAATGCGCGCGGTGAGATTGCGACCTTCCCTGCTGCGGAGAATGAGCATGTCAACCATATTCTTCATCTATCGATTGTGCCTGCACGCGTACCTGCTGAAGTTCAGCAGGAGGCAGAGCGGCTGGCGCGTCGCATTGCAGCCTCGCTTCAGGTCGTTGGCTTGATCGCAGTTGAGATGTTCGTAACTGAGGATCATCAGATTATCGTCAATGAGCTGGCGCCAAGACCGCACAATTCGGGGCATTATACGATGGATGCGTGTGCAACCTCCCAGTTCGAGCAGCATCTGCGGGCGATCTGCAATCTGCCGCTTGGCGATACGACCCTTCGCACGCCTGTTGTGATGGCGAATCTGCTCGGTAAACACCATGAAGGCATGTTACAATGGATGGAGAAGAAGGACGAGTCGGCTGAGCAGTTAAGCGTCATACCGAAGCTGCACTGGTACGGGAAGTCCAAGGCACTGCCCGAGCGCAAGATGGGACATATCAATATTTTAGCTGATGATGTGGAAGCGGCGCTGCAATGGGTAGAGACTAATCATATTTGGAGGAATACACAATCATGATCGAGCGTTATTCGCGCCCTGAGATGCGGGCGATATGGACGGAAGAGAACAAATTCAAGGCATGGCTTGAGGTCGAGCTGTGTGCTTGTGAGGCATGGGCTGAGCTTGGAACGATTCCGAAGGAAGACGTTGCAGCGCTTCGCGAACATGCAAGCTTTGATATTGACCGCATTCTGGAGATTGAAGCGGAAACCCGTCATGACGTCATTGCCTTCACACGTGCGGTATCCGAGACGGTGGGTCCTGAGCGCAAATGGGTGCATTACGGCCTAACATCCACCGATGTTGTGGATACAGCGCTTGGCTATTTGCTGAAGCAGGCGAACGAGATTCTAGAGCAGGACATTCAGAACTTTATTGAGATACTGAAAAATAAAGCGCTTGAATACAAAGATACACCGATGATGGGACGTACGCATGGTGTTCATGCAGAGCCTACGACATTTGGCCTGAAAATGGCTTTGTGGTATGCCGAGATGAGCCGCAACCTGGAGCGCTTCCGCCATGCGGCTAAAGGCGTTGAGTTCGGCAAGATCTCAGGTGCTGTAGGAACGTATGCGAATATTGATCCATTTGTTGAAAAATTCGTGTGTGAGAAGCTAGGCACTTCTCCAGCACCTATCTCAACGCAAACGCTGCAGCGTGATCGCCACGCGGAATATATGGCGACGCTTGCTCTGATCGCAACTTCCCTTGATAAGTTCGCGACGGAAGTGCGCGCACTGCAGAAGAGTGAATTCCGCGAAGTCGAGGAGGCGTTTGCGAAGGGGCAAAAGGGTTCTTCTGCAATGCCGCATAAACGCAATCCGATCGGCAGTGAGAACATCTCCGGCCTTGCTCGCGTAATCCGCGGTCACATGGTGAGCGCATATGAGAACGTGACGCTCTGGCATGAGCGCGATATCTCGCACAGCTCCGTGGAGCGGGTCATCCTGCCGGATGCGACAATGCTTCTTAACTACATGCTGAACCGCTTTATGAACATCGTGAAGAACCTGACGGTCTTCCCTGAGAACATGAAGCGCAATATGGAGCGCACGTATGGCGTGCCATTCTCTGGCCGCGTCATGACGAAGCTGATCGACAAGGGCTGGGCTCGCGAGCAGGCTTACGATACCGTTCAGCCGCGTGCGATGCAGGCTTGGGAGGAGCAGCGCAGCTTCAAGAGCATCGTCCAAGAGACAGAAGCGATTACGAGCGTCTTGTCTCCTGAAGAAATTGAGGATGCGTTCAACCCATCCTGGCATCTGAAGAACGTGGATACGATCTTCCGCCAAGTCGGTCTTATCGACTAACAAGCAATAAACGGTCCAAGCAGAAGCAGCGTTGCTGGTTGCGCGGGCCGTTTTTTCACACTGAAATAGATTCCTCAGTTCCTGAAAATTTCTCAGTTCCTGAAAGGAAGCTGGGCGATCAATCTTGAATCGTTCCTTGAATCGTTTCTTTGATTGTTCTTTAACTTTAACTGAAGGACAGAAGATGCCGCTTATTAATCAAGTTCGAAACACGAGATGTCAAATCAAGTAGCATGGGAGAACATGGGGAGGTTGTGTAGCATGACAGCAACGAATGAACAGGCTGTAGGCATGGGGCAGGCTGATGGAACGGATGGGCAAGCTATCGCAAGTGCAGAGGCATTCGTTAAGGTGCCGCTAACGTATAAGGGCAAGGTTCGCGAGCTGTACGATCTTGGCGAGCAGTACTTGATTGTGGTGACAGATCGCATCTCTGCCTTTGACTACGTATTGGAACCCGCTGTGCCGGAGAAAGGCAATGTGCTGAATCAGCTCAGCAAGTTCTGGTTCGAGAAGACGCGCTCCATCTTGCCGAATCATATGATTCATTGCGAGGTGGAGCAGCTGCAAGAGGTGCTTGCAGACGCTGCGCCGCTTAAGAAGCGCACGATGCTCACGAAGAAGGCGGAACGCATTGATATTGAATGCGTTGTTCGCGGTTATATTACAGGCGGCGGCTGGCGCCAATATGAGAGCACGCAGGCTGTCAACGGCATTGCTCTGCCTGCAGGCCTGCGCAAGAATGAGCGTCTTCCCGAGCCGATCTTCACACCGGCCGCGAAGAACGATGTCGGCCATGATGAGGACATTCCGTTTGCCACGATGCAGGAGATGATCGGTGAAGAACTCGCGCTCAAGCTTCGCGCGAAGAGCCTTGAGCTGTACGAATTCGCACGCCTTTACTGCGAGGAACGCGGGATTATGTTGGCGGACTGCAAGTTCGAGTTCGGCTTGATCGATGGCGAGCTGATCTTGATTGATGAGATCTTTACGCCGGATTGCTCGCGCTTCTGGGCGAAGGAGAAGTATGAACTCGATGTGGAGATCGACAGCATGGACAAGGAGCCTGTTCGTTCGTATCTAGCACAATCAGACTGGGACAAGAACAGCAAGCCAACCCCTCTCCCTCAACATGTCGTGGAAGAGACAACAAAACGCTATGTAGACATTTTGAATCGACTAACAAAATAGTGCTGAAGCCGCTCCAGATGCTAAAGGGCGGCTTTTCTTTTCCATGTGGTGGAAGCAAGAGATCGATAATTTGTAAAGGTCTATTCCGACAAAGGCGAACTATATATTTTTTAAAAAGAATTAATGTTCGTGTTTTGCGGTTGACATTAGGATTTGAACACTGTTACACTAAAGCTAAGTTCATATATAACGTATAATGATAGCTCTCGTATAATTCGGGGAATATGGCCCGAAGTCTCTACCTAAAGACCGTAAATCTTTGGACTACGGGAGAAAGCGATGACGAGCGGCATGGCTTATAGATTCCACATTGCGGAAGTGATCATGTGCAAGTGCATTCCAATATGATCTTCATCAACCGTATGGTGTCTGTACATGCAGTGTGTTTATTGCCTTTCTTTTGAAGTGCGAGATTCGAAGGTCCAGGTAGCAGAGCTGCTTACAAGTGCTCTATTGGGCCTTTTTGTATTGAGGATTGCAGGTGGAAGACGCTATACCAACAACTCATCTCAACCATTGGGGAGGAACAAAACAGATGTTCAAAGCAAAGGTGTATGTCACAACAAAGGCTAATGTACTTGATCCACAAGGCGCGGCTGTGCAGCGTGCGCTTCATACGATGGGATATGGAGCTGTCGAGGATGTGCGCATTGGCAAGTACTTGGAGTTCGTGCTCGAAACGAATGATCGCGCTCAAGCCGAGGCGGATCTGAAGAAGATGTGCGAGCAGATTCTATCCAATCCTGTTGTTGAAGACTATCGTTACGAATTGGAGGACTAAGTCATGAAGGTAGCGGTACTTGTATTTCCAGGCTCGAACTGCGACTTTGATTGCGTCCATGCCGTTGAAGAAACGATGACCGATGGAGCAGTAGAACGTGTGTGGCATACGACTGAAGATCTGACAGGCTATGATCTCATCATTGTCCCTGGAGGCTTCTCCTATGGTGATTATCTTCGCAGCGGTGCGATTGCACGCTTTGCTCCGGTTATGAATGCCGTAGCGAAGGCTGCTGAAGCGGGTGTGTATGTCCTTGGAATCTGCAATGGATTCCAAATTCTCACGGAGGCAGGCTTGCTTCCAGGCGTGCTGCGCCGCAACACTGGCATGAAATTCCGCTGTCACAGCTCGATGCTGCGCGTCGCAAGGCCGGATACAGCGTTCACTTCCGAATATAAGCAAGACGAGTTGATCAATATTCCGATCGCACACGGTGAAGGCAACTATTACTGTGATGATGAGACGCTTGCGAAGCTGCAGGCGAATGGACAGATTGTATTTACGTATGATGACAATCCGAACGGTTCCTTGAACGACATTGCGGGAATCGTGAATGAAAAGGGCAATGTGCTTGGCATGATGCCGCATCCTGAGCGGGCCGTGAGCGACTTGCTTGGTTCATCCGACGGCGTGCGTATGTTTACATCGATTATGAAGGCTTGGAGGGAACGTCATGCAAACGTTAACTAAGAATACGCTCGATTCTCTTGAGCAGGGCAAGATCAACATGTCGAAGGAGCCGACTCCTGCGCAGATCGCAAGCGAACGTATTTATGCGACGATGGGCGTGTCCGATTCCGAATATGATCTCATCTGCACCATTCTAGGTCGCAAGCCGAATTATACGGAGATCGGCGTATTCAGCGTGATGTGGTCGGAGCACTGTGCGTATAAAAATTCCAAGCCGCTCTTGAAGCGATTCCCAACGACAGGCGAGCGTGTGCTGATGGGTCCAGGCGAAGGCGCAGGGATCGTCGATATCGGCGACGGCCAAGCGGTGTGCTTCAAGATTGAGAGCCACAACCATCCATCCGCAGTTGAGCCTTATCAAGGCGCAGCAACAGGGGTAGGCGGCATTATCCGTGACATCTTCTCTATGGGTGCGCGTCCGATCGCAACCTTGAATTCGCTTCGCTTCGGCAAGCTGACCGATGAGCGCGTGCGTTATTTGTTCGAGCATGTGGTATCCGGCATTGCAGGCTACGGCAACTGTATCGGGATTCCTACCGTAGGCGGCGAAGTGATGTTTGATTCCAGCTATGAGGGCAATCCGCTCGTTAACGCGATGTGTGTCGGCTTGATCGATCATGAGGACATTCAGCGCGGTGTTGCAAGCGGCGTTGGCAACCCGGTGTACTATGTGGGGCCGGCGACTGGCCGTGACGGCATTCATGGCGCTACATTTGCTTCTGAGGAATTGACAGAGGAATCGGAAGCGAAGCGCTCAGCTGTACAGGTCGGCGATCCGTTCATGGAGAAGCTGGTGATGGAAGCTTGCTTGGAATTGATTCAATCCGGCATCGTAATCGGAATTCAGGATATGGGCGCAGCGGGCTTGACTTGCTCCAGCGCAGAGATGGCGAGCAAGGCAGGGAACGGCTTGGAGCTTAATCTCAATGAGGTGCCGCAGCGCGAACAAGGCATGACCCCTTATGAGATGATGCTCTCCGAATCGCAAGAGCGCATGCTGTTCGTAATCGAAGAGCATAACGAGCCGATTGCGATGGAGATCTTCGAGCGTTGGGGTGTCATCTGCCGCAAGGTTGGCCGTGTAACCGACGATGGACGCCTTCGCCTCGTATATGGCAGCGAAGTTGTTGCTGACATGCCGGTTCGCGGATTGGTGGATGAGTGTCCTGTATATGAGAAGCCGTCTCAAGTACCGGCTTATTATACGAAGAACGAAGCGGTGGATACGAATCGCTACGAGGAAGTCACAGATGTGAATGATGCACTGCTGAAAGTGCTGGCTTCGCCTACAGTAGCAAGCAAAGAGTGGGTCTACCGCCAATATGACAGCATGGTTCGGGCGAGCACGTCCGTAGCGCCTGGCTCAGACGCAGCAGTCGTTCTCGTGCGCGGCACGCGCAAGGCGCTTGCGATGACGACAGACTGCAACGGCCGCTTCACTTACTTGGACCCTTACATGGGCGGACGCATCGCGGTTGCAGAAGCTGCGCGCAACGTGGTGTGCTCCGGTGCAGAGCCGCTTGCAATTACAGATAACCTGAACTTCGGCAATCCAGAGAAGCCGGAGAACTTCTGGCAGATGGAGCAATCCGTTGATGGCATGGCAGAGGCTTGCCGCCACTTTGATACGCCGGTTATTGGGGGCAATGTCAGCTTATATAATGAGAATGCCAAGGATGCGATCTACCCGACGCCGGTTGTCGGCATGGTCGGCTTGGTTCATGATACAGACCACATTACGACACAAGGCTTCAAACAAGCTGGAGATGTTGTGATCCTGCTTGGCGACACCAAGGCAGAGCTTGGAGGAAGCGAGTTCCAGCTCGTGATCCATGGCGTAACGGAAGGGCGTCCGCCTGTGCTGGAGCTGGATACTGAGCTTCGTTTGCAGAAGACGGTGCTGAAGCTCATTCAGGATGGACTTGTGAAGTCCGCGCATGACGTATCGGAGGGCGGTCTTGCTGTTGCAATCGCAGAATCGGCAATCAGCGGCGGCATTGGCGCTGAAGTTGAGGTAAGCGCAGAAGGCCTGCGCACAGATGTTGCGTTGTTCAGTGAATCCCAGTCCCGCATTGTGCTGTCTGTAAGTCCAGAAGCAGCAGATGCAGTCGTTGAAGCTTGTACTCAAAATGAAGTGCCTGTTCAGCGCATCGGTGTTGTTGGCGGTGACCGTATTTCGATTCAAGTGAACGGTCAGCAAGCGATCGATGTCGCACAGCATGAAGCGGAGCGGGTATGGAAGGATGCGATTCCATGTCTGATGCAATAACAAGGCTTAAGCAAGAGGCAGTCGAGGGCGCTCGAATCAATCAGCTGTCTGAAATAGATGCGAGCGGCAGCTATTATAACGAAGGGATCGGCAAGGACGGTCCCTTCGACCGCTTGCGTGAGGAATGCGGCGTATTTGGCGTCTTCGGCTATGGAGATGCCGCAGCCTTGACCTATTATGGGCTTCATACGCTGCAGCACCGCGGGGAGGAAAGCTGCGGGATCTGCGCATCCGACGGCAATGAATTCGCCTATCACCGCGGCATGGGGCTTGTGAAGGAAGTGTTTGACAAGGATCGCTTGATGAGCATGAAGGGTGAGCGTGCGATCGGTCATGTTCGCTATTCGACTTCTGGCGACAGCCGTCTAGCCAACGCGCAGCCGCTTGTCTTCAAGACAAGAGATGGAGAGCTGTCCGTGGCAACGAACGGCAATATCGTCAATGCGCCAGCCATTCGCAGAGAGCTGGAGAAGAAGGGTTCGATCTTCCAAACGACAAGTGATACGGAGGTTATTGCCCATCTGATCGCACGCTCTGATGCGGATCTGGTGACAGCAGCGAAGGAGGCGCTCCGCCAGCTTGTAGGCGGCTTTGCCTTCTTGATTATGACCAATGAGCGGCTGCTCGTGGCTTCCGACTCTCATGGGCTTCGGCCGATCAGCATGGGGCGCATCGGGGATGCGTACATCTTCTCCTCGGAAACGTGTGCGCTTGATGCGGTTGGAGCTGAATTCATCCGCGCGATCGAGCCGGGCGAGCTGCTCGTATTCGACGCGATGGGCTTCCGCTCCGAGCGATTCGCTTCGGTGGAGCGCCGTGCCTTGTGCGCCATGGAGTTCATCTACTTCGCGCGCCCGGACAGCCATATGCACGATGTGAACCTGCATACGGCTCGCAAGCGGATGGGCAAGGAGCTCGCGAAGGAGTCCTTCGTCGAGGCGGATATCGTCTCCGGCGTTCCGGATTCAAGCATCTCCGCTGCCATCGGCTATGCCGAGCAGGCGGGCATCCCCTATGAGATGGGGATGATCAAGAGCAAGTATTCCGGACGCACCTTCATCCAGCCAAGCCAGGAGCTGCGTGAGCAGGGCGTGAAGATGAAGCTCAGCGCAGTGCGCAGCGTCGTAGAGGGCAAGCGCGTGGTGCTCATTGACGATTCGATCGTCCGCGGCACAACGTCTCGCCGGATCGTGACGATGCTTCGAGAAGCAGGAGCGACCGAGGTGCATCTGCGCATCGCTTCGCCGCCATTCAAGTATCCTTGCTTCTATGGCATTGATACGCCGGATACGAGCGATCTGATCGCCTCTAATCATTCCGTTGAGGAGATCTGCAAGATCGTAGGAGCAGATTCGCTCGCCTTTTTGTCCAAGGAAGGAACGGTTCAGGCCATTGGCGGCAGCTTCACACAGGAGAAGAACAACGGGCTGTGCATGGCTTGCTTCGATAAGGATTACCCGACTGAGCATATTCCGCTCTCGAAGATTGCAAGCGAGACGGTATGCTAAACACGGATATAAGGATCTGGTAGGCTGCTTGGTCTCAGGCTGAGTAGCAGTAGCAGCAATATCAGTAATAACATCAATAACATCAATAGCTTTAATAGAAGCAATTGCAATATAGAGGGATTCAACTTGCATTTCACAACAATTATGGTGAGGAGAGAAACCGATGTCTGAGGCTTACAAACAAGCTGGAGTGGATATTGCAGCCGGCAATGAAGCGGTAGAGCGGATGAAGAAGCACGTACGCCGTACCTTCCGTCCGGAGGTCATGACAGACCTGGGCGGCTTCGGCGCGCTTTTTCAAATGAACAGCAAGAAATACGAAGAGCCCGTGCTGGTATCTGGAACAGATGGAGTCGGCACGAAGCTGATGCTCGCCTTCGCAATGGATAAGCACGATACGATCGGTATTGATGCAGTGGCCATGTGCGTAAACGACATCGTCGTGCAGGGTGCCGAGCCGCTATTCTTCCTTGACTACCTGGCTTGCGGCAAGGTCGTTCCAGCGCGCATCGAGAGCATCGTAAGCGGCATTGCCGAGGGCTGTGCTCAAGCCGGCTGCTCCTTAATTGGTGGCGAGACGGCTGAGATGCCGGGCATGTATGGCTCGGAGGAATATGATATCGCAGGCTTCAGCGTGGGCGCAGTCGACAAGAAGAAGCTTATTACAGGCGACAGCATTGCGGCAGGCGACGTGATCTTGGGTCTTGCTTCGAGCGGCGTTCACAGCAATGGCTTCTCGCTTGTGCGCAAGCTCTTGCTAGAGCAGGCAGGGTATTCCTTACAGGATGTCATTCCAGCGCTTGAGACTGAGGCTTCTCTTGGCGAGGTGCTGCTTACGCCAACTCGCATTTATGTAAAACCACTGCTTCAGCTCATGGAGAAGCTTGAAGTAAAAGGCGCTGTGCATATTACAGGCGGCGGCTTCCTTGAGAATATCCCTCGTGTTCTTCCTGAGGGAACAGCGGCTTGGATTGATGCAGGGGCATGGCCTGTGCATCCGATCTTTGCGCTGATGGAGAACAAGGGCGGATTGACTGCAGAGGAGCTGTATACGACGTTCAACATGGGCATCGGCATGATGCTCGTCGTGTCCGAGCAGGATGCTGAGGAAGCGCTGAGCCTGCTCAAGGCGAGCGGAGAAGAAGCATATCGCATCGGTACGATTCGCGAGGGAGCTCGCGAGGTTCATATTCCTGGAGTGGGACTATGAGCATAAAGCATGACATGACAGATGGCATAACGGGCACTGCTGGAGCAGTCTGTGAGGATAAGGCTCGGAGTGAAGCTTCCTCGCAGAAGCTTGCCCGAATTGCGATTTTTGCATCGGGTTCAGGCTCGAACTTCCAGGCACTTGCGGATGCAATCTCGCATGAGCCTGAAGCGTATCAGGCTGAGGTTGCGCTTGTGGTATGCGACAAGCCGAGCGCTTATGTCATTGAGCGTGCTAAGGCGGCAGGCATTGAAACGGCTATCTATCATCCCAAGCAGTATGAGAATCGCGCCGCGTATGAACGGGACGTACTGGCACGCCTCCAAGCGGAGAACATTGATTGGATCGTGCTGGCCGGCTATATGCGGATCGTAACGCCCGTGCTGCTTGCGGCTTATGCAGGGCGCATGCTGAATATCCATCCTTCTCTTCTGCCAGCATTTCCTGGCTTGCATGCGATTAAGCAGGCGCTTGACTATGGGGTGCGCGTGACGGGGGTAACGGTGCATCTCGTAGATGAAGGCATGGATACAGGGCCGATTCTGGCTCAGCGTGCGGTCGTGATTGAAGATGGGGATACCGAAGACACGCTTGCGGAGCGGATTCATGCAGTCGAGCATGAACTGTATCCGCAGGTCGTTAAAGAGCTGATTCAGGGCAGGCTTCAGCCTAGTCAGCCTAGAGGATAAAGAACAGGCAAAAGGTGTGACTTGGGCGTATCCTCGCTTACGCTCACACCTTTTCTGCTATTAGCTTTCATGGGTTCAAGGCATTACGGCAGCTAGATACGGGCATGAATAGCAGGTTGCGAGACGTTCCTTTTTGCTTGAAAATGAAGTCATGATGATAATAAATGGAAGCAACGAGCTTTCGTGCGTTTATAACATGATTGTTGCAGCAGTTCCATCGCAATATCGAACAAGCTATCTATTCCATTCAGGGTGAATCGTTAAAGGAGAGAGAACATTGGCAATCAAAAGAGCATTGATCAGCGTATCAGACAAAACAGGCATCGTTGAATTCGCACAGCAGCTTGCAGCGCAAGGGGTAGAGATCATTTCAACGGGCGGGACACACACCTTGCTTAAGGAGCAAGGCGTGCCGGTTATCGGAATTTCTGAAGTTACGGGCTTCCCGGAAATTATGGATGGCCGCGTCAAAACGCTGCATCCAGCCGTTCACAGCGGACTGCTTGCGGTACGCGACAACGAGGAGCACCAAGCGCAAATGAAAGAGCTGAATCTGGACTACATTGATCTTGTGGTTGTAAATCTATATCCTTTCCAGCAAACGATTGAGAAGCCAGGCGTTTCCTACGAGGAAGCGATTGAAAATATCGATATCGGCGGGCCGACCATGCTTCGCTCGGCTGCGAAAAACCATGCATTTGTTACCGTTGTGGTGGATGCGGCGGATTACAGCAAGGTGATTGAAGAGCTCCAAGCAGAAGGCGACACGACGCTTGCGACACGCAAATCCCTTGCGGCGAAGGTGTTCCGTCACACAGCGGCTTATGATTCCCTGATTGCAAGCTATCTGAATGAGCAGGTCGGCGAGACCTACCCAGAGCGTCTTACGCTCACTTATGAGAAGATTCAATCTCTTCGCTACGGAGAGAATCCGCATCAGCAGGCTGCCTTCTATCGTGCTCCGCTTGCGGTGCAAGGCAGCTTGACGACAGCGGAGCAGCTTCATGGCAAGGAATTGTCCTATAACAATATCAATGACGCTAATGCAGCGCTGTCCATCGTTAGTGAATTCGAGGGACCTGCGGTCGTGGCTGTGAAGCATATGAATCCGTGCGGCGTGGGCATTGGCGAGAGTGTATATGAGGCTTATAAAAAGGCATACGAATCTGATCCTACGTCGATCTTCGGCGGCATTGTAGCTGCAAACCGTCCGATTGATTCTGACACAGCAGCGCTGCTTCACGAGATCTTCCTTGAGATCGTCATTGCGCCTGAATTCACGCCTGAGGCGATCGACATTCTGTCCCAGAAGAAGAATATCCGCTTGCTTCGCACTGGACATGTGCCAGCTCCGGATAAGCGTCAGGCCGGCTGGCAGCTGACTTCTGTGGACGGCGGCCTGCTCGTGCAGGAGAATGACCTGCACAGCCTGAAGGAGGACCAACTGAGCGTGGCTACAGATCGCCAGCCTACAGAAGAGGAGCTTGCACAGCTCGCCTTCGGCTGGAATGTGGTGAAGCATGTGAAGTCCAATGCGATTGTGCTTGTGAAGGACGGCATGACCGTAGGCGTAGGGGCTGGGCAGATGAACCGTGTCGGTGCAGCACGCATCGCAATCGCGCAGGCAGGCGAGAAGGCGAAGGGCGCAGTGCTCGCATCCGATGCATTCTTCCCGATGGGCGACACTTTGGAGCTTGCGGCGGCGGCGGGCATTACAGCCGTTATTCAGCCAGGGGGCTCCATCCGTGACGAAGAGTCTGTGAAGGTTGCCAATGAGCATGGCATTGCAATGGTCATGACAGGCGTGAGACATTTCAAGCACTAATCTAATCAAACACTAATCTAATCCTGTATAGAGGTGGAGGACGGTCGAATGAAGGTATTGGTGATCGGAAGCGGCGGACGTGAGCATGCGCTGGTATGGGCCTTAAGCAAGAGCAAGCAGGTGGCAAAGCTGTGGTGTGCGCCTGGGAATGCAGGTATTGCGGAGCTGGCGGAATGTGTGCCGCTTCAGGTTGGCGCATTCGAGGCTATTGCGGACTTTGCATGCAGCAAGCAGGTGGATCTCGTCGTCGTAGGGCCGGATGATCCGCTTGCGGACGGGATTGTGGATGTGCTGGAGGCAAGAGGCCTTCGCGTCTTCGGGCCGAATAAGGCGGCTGCCGAGATTGAGGGCAGCAAGGTGTTCATGAAGGAGCTGCTGAAGAAGCATGCGATTCCGACAGCTGCTTATGAGACATTTGATTCGCCCGAGGCTGCGCTCGATTACATTCACAAGCAGCCGCTGCCGATTGTCATTAAGGCAGACGGCCTGGCGGCTGGCAAGGGCGTGACCATTGCCTATACTTATGAGGAGGCAGAGGAAGCGCTCAAGGATACGATGATCGAGCTGAAGTTCGGCGCTTCAGGCAATCGAGTCGTTGTCGAGGAATTCATGCAGGGACAGGAGATGTCGATTCTGGCTTTCGTGGATGGCGAGACGGTTCGTCCTTGCCTTCCAGCTCAGGATCATAAGCCGATCTATGAGGGCGACAAAGGGCCGAATACAGGCGGCATGGGCACCTACTGTCCGGTGCCGCACATCCCTGCTGCGATTGTGGAGGAAGCGGTGAAGACGATCATTGAGCCGACAGCGAAGGCGATGGTGGCGGAAGGCCGTCCATTCAAGGGACTGCTGTTCGCAGGCCTTATGATTACGCCTGAAGGCAAGCCAAGGGTCGTGGAATTCAACGCCCGCTTTGGCGATCCAGAGACGCAGGTCGTGCTGCCGCTCTTGAATACGGACCTGCTTGATGTCTTCAATGCAGTTGTCGATGGCACGCTTGATCAGCTCGAGCTGGATTGGTCCGATGATGCAGCGGTATGCGTCATAGCTGCTTCCGGCGGCTATCCGGGAAGCTACCGCAAAGGGGACGTTATCCATGGCCTCGATGCGGCGGCGAATGCACCTGAGACGCTCATCTTCCATGCAGGAACGGCTCGCAATGAAGCGGGACAATTCATTACGAATGGCGGGCGCGTGCTTGGCATCGTCGGCCGCGGAGATCACGTTCGCGCTGCACAGCAGGCCGCTTATGCGGCGGTGAAGCAGGTTTCCTTTGACGATATGTATTATCGCAGGGATATTGCGGACAAGGCATTGGTCCAAGTAGGGAATTAGCGTCCCTGCGCCTTTTTGAATCCAATGGTGATCCTGCCTTCAAGATATGCGAGTCTTTTTATGACATAACAAATAGCAAATAACAAATCCCCTCACGTAGGACTTGGAATGATTCGTCTCGGCTCGATACGGATCTGAAAGTTATCGTAGAGGGGATTCTTTATAAGCTGGGATACGGGCGCAGGCTCTAGGGTGAGACCGCGAAGTATGAGAACGACTCCTTCTGTATTTCCAGCGCAGGTGTTAATCATTCCATTTTCATGAGAGTTAAAAAATACAATGTCAGGTTGCCTGATTTTTACTAAGCTATAAATAAAAAATGACGCATATCCCTTTGCCTTCTTGACAGACTATGGGGATGGAGGGTGATGATATGACATTTACGCAAAAACCAGACGGACAGGATCTGACCAGACAATTTCTTCTGCAGGAGAATGCTCGCGGGCTTGTTGAGGATATTTGCTCCACGTGCGAGGATGACGCCGAGGTCTCATCGCCTCAGCAAACGCAGGCAGCAGCAAGCGAAGGAAACCATTTTACTTCACGGAAGTCTCATGATGAAATTTAAAGCTTATGCCCCGATTGCTGGCATCGCTGCAGTGGTTCTCGCAAGTGCTGCTTGTCTCGTCTTCGGATTCATGTCGCGCAAGAAAGTAAAGAAAGCTTTCTTCAAGCTGTGGTAGGGCGTTAAGCTATTGCAATGTTCTGAGTTACGGGTAAACGTTCTAGATCAAGATCAGAGCGTCATAAGAACAATGCCAGAAGGTATTTCTAGTCGGTTTTTGACTGGAAATACTTTTTTTATGGGGCGAACCATGATATCGGTCTGCAAATAAATGATGATTCTTCGATATCCAACAGCTAACTATCCCGTGTACAGCAGGCTTTAAGACCTAAATACTCTTTTTACATGAAACTATTGACAGCGTTCTTGAAGGGTGGTAAAATCCTGTTCATATAAATACAAGTAAATTAATCGGAATTATAAGATATTAGGCGAAAGAAGCTTACATTTGGAAGTGAGGGGTGCGTGTATGGAACGATTTGTTGAAGTAAAATGGCAAGACGAGCGCTTGGCGGTATCGGTGCACTATCCACCTCAACGCCAGCCCTATGAAGAGCGCGCGGAGGAAGGCAAGGTGAGTCGAGTGCCCCTCACGATTATTTGCCACGGCTTTGTCGGCAGCCGCATCGGTGTGGACCGCTTGTTCGTTAATGCAGCGAGACGATTGGCCAACGATGGACATCTGGTGCTTCGCTTCGATTATGCAGGCTGCGGCGAGAGCACGGGGGAATACGGGGCGCTTGGCATCGATGCGATGATCGAGCAGACGCAGGCGATATTAGACTACGCGCTTCAGTGCAGCGACGTTGATCCGCAGCGCGTGACCTTGATCGGCCACAGCTTGGGCGGGGCGGTTGCGCTGCTGACCGCTGTTCGAGATCCACGCATTAAGCGGCTTGCGCTATGGTCGCCAGTCGCATACCCGTTTAACGATATCGTGAACATTCTGGGACGTGATCGCTATGATGAAGCGGTGAAGACAGGCAGAACGGAATATCTAGGCTATTCCTTTACCCCAGCGTACTTTGAGGCATTAGGGAAGCACCAGCCCTTCCAAGAGGCGCCGAAGTTCCAAGGCGATGTGCTGCTCATTCACGGCACCTCTGACGAGGTCATTCCAGCAGACTACTCCTTCTTGTATCAGAAGGTATTCTGGATGAGAAGCGACGGCCAGTGCGACAAGGAGATCATCTTCCAAGCTGATCATACGTACTCTCACGGCTCGCATCGCGAAGAGGTGTATGAGCGTACAATGGAATGGCTGGCGAAGTGGGAGAAGCGCCAGCAGCAGTGGGCGCATTGGAGCATATAATACCATGGCATCACTCTTTGAGAGATGAATAAGAGCTGTGCATCTAAGGCATTTTATATGTCGTGCAGTTGAATCTTATCGTTTCTAAAAAAGGAGGATGAAGTCATGGCAAAGCCCGACGATCGTTCCAACAATGCAGAGCGCATCCAGAACACCATTGCCAATACGGTGAAGAAGGTGCAGGATACAGCCGATTACTTGAATGAGCATGCTAGTGAGATCTCAGGCGAGGAGATCAATCAGCTGAAGCATAAGAATGAGAATCGCAAGCAAGCGATCTCCAGCTTGAAGCAGGAATATCAAGACGAAGCGAACCAATAATTATAATCGCGTCATCAGCCGCCTTGGTCGTTGTAGGGGCTCTTGGATGAGTTGCAGGTACTGTCCTAGCAATTGCATGCATAGAGTCCCTCTTGCAGCCAAGGTGTTTTTACGTGCCCATTTTTCGCACAGGAAATGTAAGGAAAAGGTTAAAGTTATGCGCATCAGGGTATCAATTTGACTCGAATCGCGGATGCTATGGTGGGTCAGGCTTTTGGAGCAGTACGGATGGAGGAAATTGTATTTTTTTGCAGCGATAAAAGTCATTTTCAGGAACTTTAGCAGGATAAAATAGGAAAAATAGGAGCGCTGGCAATCGTTTATGTAAAAATGAATATAGTAAATATTAGCATTGGTACCATCGAAATTCGTCGAATGATGAGGGATTTTCGCTTTCAGACTCAAGAAATGTCAGGAAAAACCCTTGCATTCCCTTTACAATATCTTTACAAAGTGTTGCATATTTATGATAAGATATGAAAGGCTAAATTCGTTTACAACAAAAGCAATTTGTTTGCAAAGGAGATCTCACAATGTTCAAGAAGAAGGACGTGTTTTTTGAAACCCTGCTCAACATGACAGATACTCTCATTATGGCGTCCGAGATGTTTGCTAAAGGTGTCGAAGATTTGAGCGATGTCAGCAATTTTGCAAAAAACATGAAAGAGCTGGAAAGCAAATGTGATGTTTTCACTCATACGATCATTACTGAATTGAACAAGACCTTCATTACTCCAATTGAGCGTGAGGATATTATGGCGCTTACAACAGCTCTCGACGATGTGCTGGATGGCATGGAAGCGTGCGCTTCTCGTTTTGAAATGTACCATATGGTCGATCGCGACGAGTATGTGATCCAATTCGCCGATGTGTTGAAGCGCAGTACATATGAGATACAAAAGGCAATTCGCCTGTTGTCCCAGAAGAAGCTGCTTGCAATTCGCGAGTACAGCATCAAAGTAAACGATTTGGAAAACGAAGGGGATCAGCTGCTTCGTGAAGGCATTAAGAAGCTGTTCCAGGACTTCAAGGATCCGATTGAATTGATTAAACGTAAAGAAATCTATGAGCGTCTTGAGCAGACGACTGACAGCTGCGAGGACGTAGCCGATATTCTCGAAACGATCGTAATGCGTAATTCCTAATTCAGCTCGCAACGAAGCCAGCTTAAGGATTGAAGGAGGTAAGGAATTGCGCTCATCGTTCTCTTGGCATATGCGGGAAGGGTCTGCGCAATAATCAATATGGAACCGACAATAATCGTGATTGGAATCGTCATATTCCTAGCGCTTGCATTTGACTTCATCAATGGATTTCATGACACGGCGAATGCAATTGCGACTTCGGTCTCGACGCGTGCGTTGAGGCCTCGTGTAGCTATTCTGATGGCAGCATCCATGAACTTTATTGGTGCGCTAACCTTTACAGGAGTAGCGAAGACGATCGGGGGCAGCGTGGCTGATCCCGCAACGCTGAGCAATGGATTGGAAATTGTTACAGCAACCCTATTAGCGGCTATCGCGTGGAACTTGATCACGTGGTGGTTCGGCATTCCTTCATCTTCATCGCATGCTCTAATCGGCGCGCTTGCCGGAGCGGTATTCGTAGGCGCCGGAGCCGATGCTTTGAATATGGGAGGTTTCAAAAGCATTGTACTAGCACTTATTTTGTCTCCGATTATTGCCTTCGTCGTTGGTTATATTGTCATGACGATCTTAAAGTGGATCTTCGGCAGAAGAAGTCCGCATTCGGTGAACAAGGGCTTCCGCACGATGCAGATTATCACAGCAGCGTTCCAATCGTTCACGCACGGTACGAATGATGCGCAGAAGGCGATGGGGATCATTACCTTTGCCTTGGTAACGGCAGGCTTCCAGTCAGAGATGGAGGTACAGCTGTGGGTTAAGATTGCAGCCGCAACCGCTATGGCGCTCGGTACGTCCATCGGGGGTTGGAAGATCATCAAGACGATGGGCACGAAGATCTTCAAGATCGAGCCGATCAATGGCTTTGCCGCAGATGCTTCCGCTGCATCGGTTATCATGACCGCAACCTTGACGCATTTGCCGATCAGTACCACCCATGCTATTACATCCGCGATTCTCGGGGTAGGCTCAGCGAAGCGCTTCTCTGCTGTAAAGTGGGGCGTTGCTGGCCGCATTGTGGTGACTTGGTTTATTACGATTCCAATCTGTGCAACGCTTTCCGGCGTCATCTTCTATGTATTGGACTGGATCTTCTATTAAAAAAAATAAGGAGCCGATCATCTTCATGGTCGGCTCTTCTTTATGTGTGAGGACCGCTTCGAGGGAAGGGATGAAGGAGACGGGACGCCATTCTGGCATAGCTAGCGCGCTCGCCAATGGGCTTATCGTCTTGGACGAAGCGGCTTCGGGGAGTGGGCCTTGGGGCGCGACTTCGTGGAAGAGGAGGTCCGCTTCTTCCTAGGACGTTTTCCGCTTGGCCTGCGCTTGCGCTTCGGACGCGGATCGTAGAACAGCTCATCGTCCTCGTCGCGCTTTTTCTTTTTGCCGGAGCCAAAGGACCCTACCAGCATCTTCGCCACCGGAACGATCTCCTGCACGCTCTGCATGACCTTCTGAACCTTGCCCATCTGGGAGATGAGTCCGTCGATGCCTCCCATGCGATCAAGCGCCCCTTTGATGTCGTTCAGATTGAACTTGGACTTGGAAGCAGGCGCTGGTGCTGCAGGCGTGGGTGCTGCGATTGGCGTTACAGGGGAATCAGGCGGCGTATAAGGTACGATTGCGGTTGAGCTGGAGGATGGATTCGGCGCAATGGCAGAGGTGGAAGCCTGATGATGGCCCGGACGCTCCGATGGCAGCGGAATCGAACCGTAGCCGGTTGGCGCTGAACGGAACTGCCCCTGAAGATGAGGGACATTCATAAGATCACGGGGAGAGCTTGGGAATGATGCTGAAGGGGGCATACCTCCGGTCGCTGCCGGATTGCTCTGAGGTCCCTTATAAGGATGGCTGCTGTAAGGCCCGTGAGATGCAGCTGTCATGATATCACCCTTTTCATTCAAAATTAGGGGTTGGCAAATGCCCCTGAATACTTTACTGTATGTCGTGGGCGAACAACTCGTGTGGACGTTCGCCCGTGGGTGTACGCCTATTGGTTCAAAGGGGCGGCAGAAGGGTAAGGTTACAATACTGTAGTTCGTTAACGTAGAACTACTGTAATGGTTGAAAAGGTAAGGGAAAGGCAGTACAATGAAAGTACTTAACGTGTAGGAGTGGATGGTCTTGCAACTGAAGAAGTTGAATGATAAATCGATTGATCAATTATTCGAAGCCGTGTTAACCTTGAAGTCGGTGGAAGAATGCTACGTTTTCTTTGATGACCTGTGTACGGTCAATGAGATACAATCGTTATCCCAACGCCTTGAAGTCGCGCGCATGCTCGGCAAGGGCTGCACGTACAATCAGATCGAGGCGGAGACAGGTGCGAGCACAGCAACCATCTCACGTGTAAAGCGTTGTCTCAACTATGGCAATGACGGATACAAAATGACACTTGAGCGCTTAGGACGATAGCATGAAGACGGGGCTGCTCATTATAAGCCACGGTTCCCGTGATTCCTCATGGACAGCACTCGTGGATGAAGCGATCGCACAGGCTGAATGGCCGGCTGATGTGTTGGTCGCTTCTTCTTTTTTGGAGTGCGTGCCGGGACGTGATATACAGGATGGCATCGATGCCTTGGAGGCCCAAGGCGCGGAGCGGATCGCGGTTATTCCCCTGTTCGTATCCGAGGGAAGCACTCATGTGGATGAGATCGGGTGGGCACTTGGCGCGAAGCAGGAGCTGTTGGCGGAGACGGATCTGGAGCCCTTCCGGGTGCAGGCCGAGCTGATCTATGGCTCTCCGCTTGGGGAGCATGAGGCCTTATATGCGATGCTTGCTCATCAGCTTCAGGAGCTTCAGGTGAACGGCACACGCGATGCGGTGACGCTGATTGCCCATGGCAGTCCTCATCAGCCGTTCCAGACGAGATGGCGGGAGAGCCTGCACCGGATGGCGGAGCGGTTGACTGCACTTGGCCTGTGTGCGCAAGCGAGCCATTCCCTGCTCTGCTGCGACGACATTGCCGCACACACTCTTCAGCTTGCACAGGAGATGCAGGCTACTTCTTCATCATTGGCCTATCAACAAGAACCTGAACGGAATATACATAATGAAGCAGAGGCTGATTCCAACGGCACAATAGCGTGTCAGAACGATGGGGGCTTATCCTCGCATGCACTGGGGTGTGTAGCGGTCATTCCGCTCTTTTTAAGCCGCGGCTACTTTACCACTCATGTTATTCCAAGCCGCTTGAAGGAGCTGCTTCGAAGTGACGAGGAGGAGAGGACTTCACGTGCCAGAGTGGTCTATGCGGGCACGCCGCTGCTGCCGCATCCGGCCTTAACAAGCTGGCTGGAGCAGGAGGCCGTGCGCTTGCTATCGAGATGGACATAAGGGATGAGAGCTACCCGATCCGTCCTATGATGGAGGGAGAAGCTTCGCTTGCGGGTATTATGACAGGAGTCCGCTTTATTTCCTCTTCATGATATCTGATCGTCTTGCTGCGCTGCGATCGCTGTTAGCTTGCGAATTTGATGGGTATCATGTAAATTATAGGCTGAACGGTAAAGCACTGCAGTTAAATATGAGCACGTGATGCAATCGATGATAAATGAAAATAAATGGGTGACATACATGTCGAAAAGAGCGAGATTAATTTATAACCCGACCTCCGGGCGCGAGGAAGGACGGAAGAGGCTGGTCGATATTCTGCAGCGGCTCGATGCAGCGGGCATTGAGACGACGACGCATGCGACAGAGGGCGAGGGCGATGCGACCCGCTGTGCGGCAGAGGCGATCGATAACGGCTACGATATTATTATTGCCTGCGGCGGAGACGGTACGCTGAACGAGGTGATCGATGGCATGTCGCGCAAGGAGCATCGTCCGCCGCTTGGCATCATTCCATTCGGCACGACGAATGACTTCGCCCGTGCCTTGGGCATTCCTCGCAACTGGGAGGAGGCGTGCGAGCTGATCGCGCGCCAGGAGCTGCGCGCTGTCGATGTGGGCCGTGTATACACGGGCAACCAAGCGAAGCACTTCATTAATATCGCAGGCGGCGGCGTGTTGACGGAGTTGTCCTACGAGGTGCCAAGCAAGCTGAAGACGGTTATTGGGCAGCTGGCCTATTATATGAAGGGCTTGGAGAAGATGACGCGGCTTCGCCCAACAGAGCTTCGTATGAATGTCGAGGGGCATGGTGAATTCCATGATGAATTCATGCTGTTCCTGATCACGAACACGAACTCCGTCGGCGGCTTCGAGAAGCTTGCGCCATCAGCGTCGATTAACGATGGGCTCTTCGATGTACTGCTCGTGAAGAAGTGCAATATCGCGGAATTCATCCGCATTGCAGCGATGGCCTTGCGTGGTGAGCATCTGAACGATCCGCATGTCATTCATATGCAGACGAATCGTGTAGAGGTGACGACACCGGAGTATGTGGAGATCAATCTGGACGGGGAGCTTGGCGGCTCGCTGCCGGCATCCTTCGAGGTGCTGCCGAGCCACTTGAACATCTTTGCAGACCTGTCTGGCGTCAGCAGCTATCGGTAGGCTGAGCATGCCGTGTTGCCGCTGCTAGATCAGACGTAGGTGACTGACTGGTAAAAGAATTGGCTCTTGCCGACCGTGGCAGACTGGACTATGCTTGGGACAGTTGCAGTTGCAGTTGCAGTTGCAGTTGCAGTTGCAGTTGCAGTTGCAGTTGCAGTTGCAGTTGCAGTTGCAGTTGCAGTTGCAGTTGCAGTTGCAGTTGCAGTTGCAGTTGCAGTTGCAGTTTGGCAGTAGGCTGTTGCTAGCTGAATGAGCGCTGCTCATGGCCTTGATGCGGCGCACTTCAACTGACAAATCCGACAATTCCATTGAGGCGATTGCCTTCGTTCACTGCGTGCAGAACAGCACTAGCAGTGAGCGGGTGATCGCTTTTTTACTATTATAGGCCCCTAATGGTAATCGATAAATGAAGCTTCCATGCGTGGACACAGGAAACTCATTTTATAAGCGAAAGGTTATTCGGTATAATAGGAATATTGCAGGTCGATCGGGCCTAGCTGGCCCCCTAATGGAGCTAAATGATACATCACTAGTATGAAGCTAATGATCAATAGATAGGCTTCGTTATATAGATGACAAACAAGCAGAGCTAGACGGATGCTGGAAGTCATTTTTAATGACACGAGGCATCTGTTCAGGATAAATAAAATGTAGATCAGGCAGCATTGCCGCGAGCTAGGGATCGATTCGGAGGAACGGATATGAAGGATAGAAGAAGCAGGAAGTATAAGCAAGGCGGCCAGCGCTCGGGCCGTGCAGGGCAGGATAGTCGTAAGAAGCAGGGCGCAGCTGTTGAGGGTATTGGCGTCAGACAAGCTGGGCAAGGCACAGGGAGCAGATCCGCCTCCAAGAAGGTCTTAACCGCTCCTGTTCAAAAAAATGATCAGGTGGAGCTGGAGATTATTGGACTGACCCATGATGGCGAAGGTGTTGGTCGCGTAGAAGGGTTTACGCTGTTTGTACAAGGCGCCCTTCCAGGCGAGACGGTTCGCGCCCATGTGCTGAAGGTGAAGAAGCAGTACGGCTATGCCAAGATGATCGAGCGCTTGCAGAATAGTCCAAACCGTGTGGACATCGAGCATCCCGCCCACTATTATGGCGGCTGTCAGCTTCAGCATCTGGCCTATGGCGAGCAACTCCGCTGGAAGCGTCAGCATGTCGTAGACGTGCTGGAGCGGATCGGGAAGTTTGAGGTTGCGCAAGAGGATGAAGGTGCGTCAGAAGGTCTGACTCTGGAAGAACACGATTCATTTGCAGGAGATCACACTTCAAGTTCAAGTGATTCAGAGGCAGCGGAGAAGCCTGAGGCAGAACTTGATGGTAAACATTCGATTGCAGAAGGTACGGTTATATCAACACAGGACTCTAGTCGTGGTGTGTCTATTCATGATGAAGCAGATAATACAGATGAAGATAAGTGTGAGAAGTCTGGCTATGCGATTAAGGTGCACCCTACGATCGGAATGGACAACCCTTGGCGCTATCGCAATAAGAGCCAAATGCCGATCGGTGCGGATGACAAGACAGGTGAATTGATCGGCGGCTACTATGTGAAGGCTAGCCATCGGATTATCGATACCGATGTGAGCCTGATCCAGCATGAGATGCACGATGAAGCGATGCGTGTCGTGAAGCAGGTCGTGCGCAAGTACGGTATCATCCCATATGATGAGGAGTCTCATCATGGCTTGCTTCGCCATGTCATCATGCGCGTAGGCTTCCGCACGAAGGAGCTTATGGTCGTGCTCGTGACGAATGGCGACAAGCTCCCGTATCAGACGGAGATTGTAAACGAGCTCGTTCAGGCGCTGCCGAACCTGAAGAGCATTTGCCAGAACGTGAATACGAAGCGCACCAATGTCATTATGGGGGACAAGACCCGTGTGCTGTGGGGCGAGGAGTATATCACGGATTATATCGGAGACATCGAGTTCAAGATCTCAGCACGATCCTTCTATCAGGTGAATCCGGTGCAGACTGAGGTCTTGTACGACAAGGCTGTAGAATATGCTGGTCTTACGGGAGAAGAGACCGTCATCGATGCCTATTGCGGCATCGGAACCATCTCGCTCTTCTTGGCGAAGAAGGCGAAGCGGGTGTACGGCGTTGAGATCGTCGAAGAAGCGATTCAGGATGCGCGCCGCAATGCGGAGCTGAATGGGATCGAGCATGTGGAGTTTGCAGTAGGCGCAGCAGAGGTCGTGATTCCGCAGTGGAAGGAACAGGGTATCGAAGCGGACGTCATCGTCGTTGATCCGCCACGCAAGGGCTGTGATCCCGCGCTACTGGATACGATGCTTGCCATGCGTCCAGAGCGGATTGTGTATGTGTCGTGTAATCCTTCTACCTTGGCGAGGGATTTGAGAATTCTGGCTGATGGCGGGTATGCGGTGAAAGAGGTTCAACCGGTGGATATGTTCCCGCATACGAGTCATGTGGAGTGCTGTGTGTCGCTCGTAAGGAAATAGCATATTACAGCCACATTTACCTGTCAGAGTGAACTGTAACCCCATTTATGGACACTGTTTAAAAAAACGGTTCGCATAGTCTTATGCAGTTAGGAGATGACTTCTGTATTCGTCAGGAGTCATCTTTTTTAATGTCCACTGATAGCGTTCTGAATTGTAGTAGTTGACGTACTCGTTGACTTTAAGACGTAATTCTTCAAGAGATACGCAGTCCCTGTAGTTAAGTTCGTCCTTCATAGGGGATTGGCTTGACGAATCGTAGCTACTAAACCGAACTTACGCATGATACGACGAATCTTTTTATGATTCATGACAACTCCATTCAGGTTCTCTAGCCGCATTTTAATGACCAATGCGCCTACTTTACCGTTTAAAGCTACAAAATGCTCCTTCATTAGCTCGTAGTCGTTTTGATCGGCTATCTCACGCAGTTGACGCGTTTCTTCAGCGCTGCACCAACGATAATAGCCGCTCTTACTTACTTCAGCGACTTCACATAAGTAACGTGTTAAATGTCGTAAGTCATACTTACGAATCGTCTGGTTAATGAGCTAGAAGCGCTCGGAAGGCTTCAACTCCTTACTGCTTCGTCTTTCGAGCGCTTCTAGCTTTTTTAGAAGTTTATTCTCCGCTTCAAGGAGTTTAATCCGAGCTTCAGCTTGCTTCAGCTTCTCTTCTGCTGACGATTCACTCTTCGATCGTCTGCCTGTGCTTCCGATGCCTCTGCGCTCTTCTAGCAAGCCATTCTCACCGTACTTAGCGTAGGTCTCTCTCCAGCGATAGAGATTCTCTGTGGGTGTTCTCTTACCAATGAGTTCAATACTGAAGCCTGCCTTATCTCAGCTTCACTAAATCCTGTTCTGATTTTCCTCATGATGTTCATTCCCCGTGTAATCTCGTTAATATGATTAAAACACAAAAACCCGTAAGAGGTCACTTTTTTCAAAGTGTCCATCTTACGGGTTACAGTTCAAGTGATTCTTGTGGTTTTTTTCTACCTTCAAGGCAGGGATGATGGGACTTGAGAATCTACACTGTTTTATGGATTGCTCAAATACATCATTTTTGGATATATAGAAACAAACCATATTTTGATAAACTGACGTTGTGTTTCTCAAACATGCGTGGGTATACAGAGTACAAGCCCGCTTCACTATCATACAGTCTTCGCATAGAGAGGGAGGGAAGATCATGTTTAGAGTTTTGGTGTCAGATCCAATAAGCGATTTTGGATTGCAGCAGTTGACGCGTGCTGAAGATGTGAAGGTCGCCAAAATAACGGGGCTGAACGAAGAGGGGCTCATTTCTGTCATTCATTCCTATGATGCGCTGCTTGTCCGTTCTCAAACGAAATTGACTAAGCGCATCATTGAGGCAGGCGTTCGTTTGCAAGTCATCGGTCAGGCAGGAGTTGGGGTGGACAACATTGATCTGGATGCTGCGACAAGCCGAGGGATTGTCGTGGTCAATGCACCCGACGGCAATACGGTCACGACGTGCGAGCATACCTTTGCGATGATGATGTCACTCGCCCGGCATATTCCGCAAGCCTATGCCAAAACCGTTGCCGGGTAGTGGGATCGCAAATCATTCCTTGGCGTTGAATTGCGAAACAAGACGCTTGGCATGCTTGGACTGTCATGAAGCGAGGCATACGGATCATCAACTGCGCGCGCGGGGGAATTATTGACGAGTCGGCGCTTGTTGAAGCGCTTGATGAAGGGATTGTGGCAGGCGCTGCTTTCGATGTATTTGAGCACGAGCCTCCGTCGCCGGATCACCCATTCCTAAAGCATCCGAAAATCATCGTTACCCCGCACCTGGGCGCGTCCACTGTGGAAGCGCAAGAGAATGTCGCTGTTGATGTTTCTGAACAGGTGATTCATATCTTGCGACAGGAACCGTTTAAAAATGCAGTCAATATGCCGGCCATTCCTTCCGACCTGCTCAATCAATTACAGCCATGGTTCACCATGTGCGAACAACTGGGGAAATCGCTTGTCCAGATGACAGAAGGCGCGATACGAGAAGTTACGGTGGAATGTTCAGGCGAATTTACAGATCTGGACACATCGTCATTACTTCCGTATGTACTCAAGGGGTACTTTCGCATCATCTCGGCTCGGAACAGGTCAATGTCGTCAATGCCATTCACCTGGCGAAGCTTCGTGACATTCATCTTACGGTACGAAAATCGTTGTTCACCGAGAGCGCGTTCAACGAGATTACCCTTCGACTAAAGACAACCATCGAAGAGAGATGGGTGACAGGGACATCACTGCCCAGCGCTGGCGGACGCCTTGTCCGAATCGGCCCCTATCCGATTGATCTTCTACCTGAAGGACATGTTTTGTTGATTTCTCAGCAGGATAAGCCCGGTATCATTGGACGGGTGGGAACATTGCTTGGAGATAGCGGTATAAATATCGCCACGATGCAAGTGGGGCAAAACGAAGTTGACGGCTCGGCAGTCATGATCTTAAAAATCGATAAAAAAGCATCAAGGAACGTGATGGAGTCCTTACTTGCGATACCGGAAATCAAGCGCGTGCGGGAAATTTCCTTTGACGAGTGCGGTGTAACAGGAGGGGAGGAGACATGAGCATTTTAGTTGAAGACAATAAAACCAATCGAACAAAAATAACAGGAGGCGTGAACATGAATACAGGTACAGAGCGGGTAAAAAGAGGGATGGCCGACATGCAAAAAGGCGGCGTCATAATGGACGTGATGAACGCCGAGCAGGCCAAGATTGCGGAAGCGGCTGGAGCAACAGCCGTGATGGCGTTGGAGCGTGTGCCTTCCGATATTCGCGCCGCTGGCGGAGTAGCTCGCATGGCTGATCCGACCATTGTGGAAGAGGTAATGAAGGTTGTATCGATACCGGTGATGGCTAAAGCCCGCATCGGGCATTATGTAGAAGCCAAAGTGCTCGAATCATTAGGCGTAGATTATATCGACGAGAGCGAAGTGCTGACGCCTTCAGACGAAGTTTTCCATATTAGCAAAAGCGAATTCACCGTTCCGTTTGTCTGCGGTGCTAAAGACCTTGGCGAAGCGCTGCGCCGTATTCAAGAAGGAGCCGCCATGCTTCGCACGAAAGGTGAACCTGGGACAGGCAACATTGTGGAAGCGGTACGTCACATGCGCTTGATCAACGGTCAAATTCGCAAAGTGCAAGGGCTGTCCAAGGATGAATTGTACCATGAAGCGAAGCTGCATGGCGCACCGTATGATCTGCTGTTGCAGGTTCACGAAGCTGGCAAGCTACCAGTAGTCAACTTTGCCGCAGGCGGGGTAGCTACGCCAGCCGATGCGGCGCTAATGATGCATTTGGGAGCAGATGGCGTCTTTGTAGGATCAGGTATTTTTAAGTCGGACAGCCCTGAGAAGTTTGCACGTGCGATTGTTGAAGCCACGACACACTACGAAGATTATGCGTTAATCGCATCCGTATCTAAAAACTTGGGAACGCCGATGAAAGGAATCGAAATATCCAGTTTGCGAGAGCACGAACGGATGCAGGAACGCGGCCAGTAACAGGATTGAACTTGAGAAGATCAGGAATTCAGAGTATGGGAAAGCGGTGATCAACCTGAAAAAGAGTTGTTTATTTCCTACCTATAATAAGTTCCCACTCACACTGGTGAGAGGACATCAAACCACCTTGTGGGATGATGAAGGGAAATCGTATTTGGACTTTATGGCAGGACTTGCTGTTTGTAATCTAGGTCATGTTCCGGAGCGGGTAAAGGAGCGGATTCAAGAGCAACTGGAGCAATTATGGCATGTATCCAATTTGTTTCATATCCCGGTTCAAGAAGAGCTTGCCGAGAAGCTTGTGACTATCAGTTGTGCCGATCTTGTGTTTTTCTGCAATAGCGGCGCTGAAGCAAACGAAGCGGCGATTAAATGCGCTCGCCGATATCATCAGCGCGTGCTGGGAAATAACCGCTATGAGATTATTACGTTTGAACAATCGTTCCACGGTCGTACAATGGCTACTTTGACAGCTACCGGACAAGAGAAGGTCAAAGATGGCTACCTTCCGTTGCCGGAAGGGTTTGTGCATGCTCGCTTTAACGATATTCAGAGCGTAAGAAACAGCATTACGGACAAAACCGCGGCTGTTATGCTGGAACTGGTGCAGGGAGAGAGCGGCGTTCATATTGCCGAACCCAAATTCGTATTTGAACTGGCGAAACTATGTGAAAAGGAGGGAATTCTACTAATCGTCGATGAAGTGCAGACTGGAATCGGGAGAACGGGGAGCCTGTTCGCTTATGAACAGTATGGCATCGAACCGGATATCACCACACTGGCGAAGGGATTGGCCAGCGGGTTGCCGATTGGGGCGATGCTGGGGAAGGAGAAGCTAAGAGAGGCATTTTCGGCTGGCAGCCATGCTTCCACATTTGGCGGTTCACCTCTCCCTATGGCAGCAGGGATGGCAACGATTGAAATATTGCTGGAGGACGGATTGGAAAAAAAAGCACAGCAGATGGGAGCATATGCGCTGGACAAGCTGCGCAAAGAGTTAAAAGCTTATCCAGCCATTTGTGCCGTTCGAGGACTAGGATTGCTGATAGGTATTCAATTTGCCGAGCCTGTTGCTCCGATCATTCAGAAGCTGCACCAGAATGGACTGCTTGTTCTGGCAGGAGGAACCCATGTCATCCGCTTCATGCCAAGCTTATACGTAACCTGCGATGAGTTCGATCAAGCGATCGACATTTTGAAGAAGGTGCTGAAAGAATGGGATGGCGGCACAGGCGAGGCTACCCTATAAGCAAACGTCTGGCAGGGCTACTTGTGCAAAAGGATCTCTGCCAGACGTTCAATCCCTTCTTCAATGGCGGCTTCGTCAACTTTAGCGAAGCCGAGTACCCAGCCTTTTCGCTTGCTTTCCAAACCATACTGGCTGAGCGGATACATGCGAATTCCTTTTTCCAACGCCAGGCTCGTCACGGTTGCCTCGTCAAACGATGGCTTGGCTTCAAGCAGCATATGCAGCCCTGTTTCTGCGCCGCTTAGCGTGAAGCGTTCGCTCAAACCTGTCGCGACGATGGCTTTTGTCATGGCTGCATGTCTGCGCCGGTATATATTTCGCACTTTTCTCATATGGCGCATGAAGTGACCGTGTTCGATAAAATGGGTGAGCGTTAATTGCTCCATAATAGGAAGATGACGATAGGTTAATTCATGGACGCGAGCGAGCTGACGAATGGCCTCTTTGGGACCAACGAGGGCCGACATCCGAATACCGGGAGCGATCATTTTGGAAAAGCTCAACATATATAACGTGTTCTGAGGCCGCTGACTGAACAAAGTGGGAAGCGGGTCGCCGCGATAACGAAATTCGCTGTCGTAATCATCCTCGACGATCCAAAATGATTGCTCCGCAGCCAAATGCAGCAATTGTTGCCTGCGAGGTTCCGACATAATCACGCCAACCGCGCACTGGTGCGATGGCGTAACATACACAAGTCTGGATTCAGGGTGAATGTCGTCTACGCATAGCCCATGCTCGTTGACGGGGACAGATACAACTTGCATACACCGGTATTTCATAGACATCCAGGCAGCAGGAAAGCCGGGATCTCCAACCGAACCTCTATCAACTATTTTGTAATTATGGATTGTTCAAATCAAAGGATTGTGGATAGTACCTTATAATCCATTGATTGCTATACTATCATGAAAATCGTTGCTATTGCAATGCATTGGGGGGAAGGAAGATGTCTGTGAAACGATTGGAACAACAGGAAAAAATCATTGCTAACGCAATTGGGCAAGAAGTAGCACGACAGCGGGATAAAATAGAGTTGATTGCTTCGGAAAATTTTGTGAGCCGAGCAGTTATGGAAGCAACGGGGACAGTACTGACCAATAAGTATGCCGAAGGATACCCGGGAAGAAGGTACTATGGCGGTTGTGATTATGTGGATCGGGTCGAGGAATTGGCTATAGCGCGTGCGAAAACCCTTTTTGGTGCAGAACATGTCAATGTGCAGCCTCACTCCGGCGCTCAGGCAAATATGGCGGTTTATTTTGCTGCCGTTGAACCGAGGGATACGATTTTAGGCATGAATCTATCTCATGGCGGCCATCTGACACACGGGAGCCCGGTTAATTTTTCCGGAAGATTCTACAATTTTGTGCCTTATGGTGTTGATGAAAAATCGGCGCGTATTGACATTGAACTTGTGCGAAAACTTGCGCTTAAGCACCGCCCGCGTATGATCGTTGCTGGTGCCAGCGCTTATCCGCGAACGATCGAGTTTGAACCGTTTGCTCAAATTGCAGCCGAAGTAGGAGCACTTTTCTTTGTAGATATGGCGCATATTGCAGGAATTGTCGCGGCAGGATTCCATCCTAGCCCCATTCCTCACGCGCACTTTGTTACGACGACAACGCATAAAACGCTGCGAGGCCCAAGAGGCGGTATCATCATGTGCCGCAAGCCGTGGGCGCAAGCGATTGATAAAGCGATCTTTCCTGGAGTCCAAGGCGGTCCTCTTATGCATGCCATTGCGGCAAAAGCGGTTGCGTTCGGCGAAGCGTTGCAACCGGAATTCAAATCTTATATCGAAAAAGTGCTGCTTAACGCCAAAGTATTGGCGGAAGCATTATTAAATGAAGGGTTAACCGTTGTGTCGGGAGGGACAGACAATCATATTATTTTGCTCGACCTGCGCCCGATCGGACTAACTGGAAAAGAAGCTGAAAGCATACTTGATGAGGTGGGGATTACGGCGAATAAAAATGCGATTCCTCATGATACGGCAAGCCCGCTTGTGACGAGCGGTATTCGCTTCGGTACTCCAGCTATGACAACAAGAGGAATGGGAACCCAAGAAATGAAAGAAATTGCTCGGCTTATTGGACTTGCACTTAAAAATCGAGAGAGTTCTGACATTAAGCAGCAAATACGAAGAACTGTGCAGGAAATCACATCACAATTCCCTTTATATGAAGGTCTACAGGAGTGATGAGCTATGGCGAATATCTATAATTTTAATGCCGGTCCGGGAGCATTGCCGGCGGAAGTATTGCAAGAAGCACAAGAAGAATTGCGAAATTATCAAGGGATTGGTGCATCCATTCTAGAAATCTCCCATCGAAGCAAAGCATACGAATCCATCCACCATGAAGCGAAACAGTTGATTAAAGAGTTGATGGGTCTCCCTTCAGATTATGAGGTTTTATTTCTTCACGGAGGGGCTAGCTTGCAATTTTCGATGGTGCCGATCAACTTTTTGACAGAAGGTAAAGTAGCGGGGTATATACACTGTGGAACATGGTCGGGAAAGGCATGGCAAGAAGCGCAGAAAATAGGGCAAACCCTCGTGTTGGCAAGCGGGGAGAAGCAAAGTTTCAAACAGATGCCCGAACTAAGCAACTTGAATATTCCAAAGGAGATGGCGTATGTTCATCTCACATCCAACGAAACGATTGACGGCATACAATGCCGAAGCTTCCCTGATACGGGGCATGTTCCTTTAGTAGTGGATATGTCTAGCGATATTTTTTCCCGTCCCATTGAAGCATCCCGATTTTCATTAATATATGCAGGCGCTCAGAAAAATTTGGGACCTGCAGGCGTTACGATCGTCATTGTCCGCCGCTCTTTGCTGGCGCGCATTCCAGAAACGATTCCCGATATATTAAGTTATCACACACAGGTCAAACATCATTCGCTCTATAATACACCGCCTGTTTTTTCTGTGTATATGGTGAACCTTGTATTGAAGTGGATTGTGAATCAAGGAGGAGTGCAGAGTGTTGCTGTCCGCAACCAGCAAAAAGCGGACTTGCTTTATCAGGTGCTCGACAATAGCGGCGGATTTTATAAAGGATTGGCTTATAAGGACAGCAGGTCCATGATGAACATTACCTTCTGTGCATCCAGTTCGGAAATTGAGAATAAGTTGCTTGCTGAACTGGAGCAGGAAGGGTTCCTGGGGCTGAAAGGTCATCGGGATGCTGGGCATCTTCGTGCTTCCATTTATAATGGAGTACCATATGAACATTGCAAAGCACTGGCGGATTTTCTGACTGAGTTCCAAAAGAGGAACGGCTGAATAACCATTACATTTGCCTATGATAACGATAAGTAATTTGAAATTGATGAAGCCTAAATTAATTCCTATACTTAAATTAAGTAACAAAGCTACATTAAAAATACGAAGGAGTGAATGTTTATGGCACATGCAGTTTTTTATCATGCAGGTTGTCCAGTTTGTGTAGATGCAGAGCAAGTAGTGGTTGATTATCTTGACAAATCAAAAATTACTGCGGAAATTGTGCATCTCGGTACAGCGCAAAATCGGATTGAAGAAGCGGAGAAGGTTGGTGTTAAATCCGTTCCAGCCTTGGTGATTGACGGAAATGTGTATCATATCAATTTCGGTGCAAGTCTCGAGGATGTAAAAGGTTAAACACCGTAAAGAAGGTGCCCTAAGAAGCACCTTCTTTTGTCGATATTTCATTGAATATACTTTGATCCGACTTGCTTTGCATGCAAGCTATATAAGAGAGATCTATCAATATGGAAGGTACGAAATGCAATGATATTTGTTCCTCAGCATCGAAAGTCAAAAAGCCGAAGATCGATGAGTGAATTGCTGACGCAGAATGCCCCGAACATACTTTCTCATTCAAAGTCTAGAATGGCAGTGGATGAACGCCATCCTTGCATCTGGCCTAATCTCCTTCTTCTTTATCATAGGCATATCCTATCGTTGCTATATAATTAATTGGATTGAACAATGATTCAGCTCAATTTATGATTAATGAAATTGATTTTGATATCTCGTTTCGAAAGGAATTGAACAATAGGATGGATCATCGACCAAAAGCGGAAGCTGAAGCAATGGATGTAGAATTACCTGAAATTCCGATGCTTGCTCTGACACCGAGAGATGCTTTTTATGGGGAGGTTGAATTATCTGTAAAACATCAAAGTCATTATCGAAACGAAGGCGATTTAGCCAAAGGGGGAGCATCTATGCATCTCAGCACAAAAAGGAAGGATTCCTGTTCCATAGCGGCATTCGAGCGAGCCAAACGTTTAATACCTGGCGGGGTCAATAGTCCTGTTCGCGCATTTTCATCGGTCGATTTAACGCCTGTTTTTGCAGCAAGAGCTCAAGGGGCGCGCGTATTCGATATCGACGGCAACGAATTTATAGATTATATAGGATCGTGGGGGCCTTTGATCCTTGGTCATGCTCATCCTGAAGTGGTGGAGGCGATTAGGGAAGCAGCGTCTCGGGGAACCAGCTTTGGCTTGTCGACGGAGATTGAAATCAAAATGGCTGAATGGATATGCAGGAGTATGCCGTCCATTGAAATGGTGCGTATGGTGAATTCCGGTACGGAAGCTTCGATGAGCGCATTGCGATTGGCAAGAGGGTATACAAAGCGGCAAAAAATCGTAAAGTTTCAAGGCGGGTACCATGGACATGCCGATGCGCTATTGATCAAGTCAGGCTCGGGCGCCGCTACCCTGGGATTGCCGGATAGTCCGGGAGTACCCGATAGTGTTGCTGCCCATACACTTACAGCGCCCTATAATAGCATGGACAGCGTCCGCTTCCTATTTGAACAATATGGAGAACAAATTGCTGCTGTTATCGTCGAGCCTGTTGCGGGCAACATGGGGGTTATCCCGCCAGCTCCCGGATTTCTCCACGGGTTGCGCGAGATTACGAAGCAGTATGGCAGCTTGTTTATTTTTGATGAAGTAATGACGGGATATCGCGTAGGTTTTCATGGGGCGCAAGGGCTGTATGGAATCGATCCGGATCTCACCTGTCTCGGCAAGATTATTGGAGGCGGGTTGCCCGTTGGCGCTTACGGTGGTAAACGTGAGATTATGGAACAGGTTGCTCCTGTTGGGCCCATCTATCAGGCGGGAACATTGTCAGGCAATCCGCTCGCTATGGCGGCAGGATATACAACTTTGCGATTGCTTGAAGAGCCAGGATTGTATGAGGAACTGGACAGAAAAACGACCAGATTGGCAGAAGGTTTTGCACAAAATGCCAAACTGGCAGGCATACCGCTAAAAATAAACAGGGTCGGCTCCATGTTTTCAGCCTTTTTTTCGGAGCAGGAGGTTGTGGACTACGATACAGCTAAAGGTTCAAATATGCAGTTATTTAAAGCATATTATGCAGCCATGCTGGAGCACGGCATTTTAACTGCCCCTACACCTTACGAGGTGAGTTTCGTTTCGGCAGCTCATTCCGACGAAGATATCGAAAGGACGATCAGCGCTCATTATCAAGCACTAAATAAAATCAGCAATAAAGGGTGATGACTTTGGATACTTCTAACATAAGAAAACTTTTCCCTATACTGGGTCAAACCATTAACGGTTATCCACTTGCCTACCTGGATAGCGCAGCATCGGCACAAAAACCGATTCAGGTGATAGAAACCTTAAAACACTATTATGAACACGATAACGCAAACGTCCATCGGGGTGTTCATACGTTAGGCTCGCGTGCAACAGAAGCTTATGAAGAGTCGCGAGCCAAAGTAGCTCGTTTTATCCATGCAGAACGGGTTGAGGAAATTATTTTTACGCGCGGGACAACTTCATCTATTAACCTTGTGGCCAGCAGCTATGCACGAGCGATATGTAAAGAGGGCGATGAGATTGTTGTCTCCGCTATGGAACATCACAGCAATCTTCTTCCTTGGCAGCAAGCAGCAAAGGCGACGGGGGCAGTATTGAAATACATACCGCTGCAAGCCGACGGGACATTTTCGATCGAAGCAGCGGAAAAAACGATCACAGATCGTACGAAAGTCGTATCTGTTTCACATATTTCCAATGTATTGGGTGTTGCCAATCCAGTGAAGCAAATCGCTGCAATCGCCCATAAGCACGGGGCAGTCGTCATGGTAGATGGAGCGCAGAGCATTCCCCATATCAAGGTGGATGTGCAAGAGCTGGATTGTGATTTTTATGCCTTTTCGGGACATAAAATGTGTGGGCCAACCGGCATTGGGGTGATGTATGGAAAAAAAGCTTATCTTGAGCAAATGGAGCCGATCCAATTCGGCGGAGAAATGATCGATTATGTAGGCCTGCATGATGCATCTTGGAAAGAGCTGCCGTGGAAGTTCGAAGGGGGTACCCCAATCATCGCAGGCGCAATTGGCTTAAGCGCGGCCATCGATTTTCTTGAGCAAATCGGATTGGATGTCATAGCGGCGCATGACAAGCAATTGACTAGCTATGCGGTAGAACGAATGAAGCAAATCGAACATTTAACGATGTATGGTCCGGAGGAAGGTCGGTTTGGACTGGTGACGTTTAATTTGGGCACGATCCATCCGCATGATCTGGCTACGGTACTGGATATGTATGGCGTAGCAATTCGTGCCGGGCATCATTGCTGTCAACCATTGATGAGACATTTTGGAGCTAGTGCTACGGCTCGTGCCAGCTTTTATTTATATAATACGGAAGAGGATGTAGAGCAACTTCTTTTTGCACTGAACAAAACGAAAGAATACTTTAGGGAAGTGGAATAGATGAGAATTCATTACTTGCAGCATGTTCCATTCGAATCACCTGAACGAATATCGGATTGGGTTAGGGACAAAGGCTATAAGTTAACGGGCACTTTATTATACGAAAGCACGCATTTCCCACTTCAGTTGGAGTTCGATATGCTCATAATTTTGGGCGGCCCGATGGGGGTGTACGATGAGGAGAAGTTTCCATGGCTTGTTCACGAGAAGGAGTTTATTAAAGAAACGATCCAGCAGCGGAAGATGGTACTCGGCATATGCTTGGGCGCGCAACTGATTGCTGAAGCGCTTGGCGGAGAAGTATACAGAAATCACTATAAGGAAATGGGCTGGCATCCTGTAAAAATGACTGAAGAGTCTCAGAGTTCTGTGTTTTTCAAAGAATTCCCGAAGGAGTATGTTCCTTTTCATTGGCATGGAGATACGTTTGAATTACCTGATGAAGTCAAGACGGCTGCAATAAGTCTTGGTTGCGCTAATCAGGCATTCGAGTATAGTGGTCATGTGATTGGGCTGCAATTTCATCTGGAGAGCAGTAATGACAGCATCAAAAAGCTGATTGAATATTGTAGTGATGAAATCGAACCAGGTAGATATGTCCAACATCCAGATCAAATGATGGATCAGATGTCTCTGCTAGCACATTCAAATACCATTTTGGCACATTTGCTCGATACATTGGAACTGAACTATCGGACTCTTAATAAGGGGAATGAGTTGGTTTATAAAAGCAATGTATCCTATCCTATTATTGGCGACTAAGAGAGTTTCGCCGTTAGTTTGTCGTTTATAAAAGTTTTTGCGATATGCGATTATTGCAACAGAGGGGGGAGAGAAGTCGCGATGACTGAACAGGAATTTGGGTCGGGGCATCTAGCCGTGCAGGAAGATGATTGGAAGACCGGGTATCTTAGTGGCCTGCAAATCCCCAGTATCGGTCTAGCTGCAACTGATGGTTCTACTGTTGATCTTGCTGAAGGCAGCTTAACCGTTGTCTACGCCTATCCGCGTACTAGTCCCGCAATCGGCGGCGCTCTGGAAGGATGGGATACAATCCCTGGCGCACGCGGGTGCACTCCGCAATCCTGCGCATTTCGCGATCATTTCGCTGAATTGAAAGGAGTGGGTGTCGAGCGGTTGTTCGGTCTTTCTACTCAAGCTACGGACTACCAAAAAGAGGTCGCTGAGCGGCTTCATCTGCCTTTTCCTCTGTTGTCAGACAGTTTGCTCGACCTTTCTCGCGCTTTGGAACTCCCACTTTTTGAAGTGGGAGGAATGACGCTCATCAAAAGGCTAACTCTAATCATCGATAATGGAAGGGTCGAGCATGTGTTTTATCCAGTGTTTCTACCAGAGCGAAATGCCTCGGATGTGATGGCGTGGCTTTCATCGCGAAACACTTAAAGTCTGTTACGTTACAGGAAGTAGAATTGCTTAGAAGTTTCTGCTTTTAACAGTTGAAACTAATTGTTCCATAAATACACGACTGGCTGCACATAAGTGTTTATTTTTACGATATACGACACCAATTTGCGTAGTGAGTAACGGATTTTTAAGCGGAATCGTGCAAATATATGAATTGTTAATATAATCCAAATAACCTTTCGGCAAGATAGTAACGCCGACCCCTTTGCTAACCATTGTTACGATCGATTCCATTGTTGTCATTTCTAGCACTGGTTGGGGCGTGAATGCCAGTGATCGGCATTGTTCATTAATTATTTGCCGTAGGAAATAAGTATTCGGCAATAGAACAGAGGGCGTTTCCTTTAAAATATCAAGCGTCACAAACGCTGCTTGGGCGATGGGATGATCTACAGCTACCGCAAGGGCTAGATTTTCCTTATACAGCGGGATGGTTTCAAGATCTTCATGCTCCATTGGCAAGAAAACAATTCCCAGATCAAGCTCATTTTGCAGCAGTCCGTTATAGATATCACCGGTTCGCAGCCCAAGCACAGAAAGCTCTACATTGGGGTAACTGTTATGGAATCCCATCACCGTTGGAGGAAGCAAGTAATTGACAACGGTCAGAAGCGCGCCGATTTTCAATGTACCTCGCTTTAAACCTTGCAGTTCGCTGATTACTGCCCGTGCCTGTGAGAGCTCGTGAAACACATTATATCCATGATGTAGCAACGCTCGACCTGCTTCGGTAAGCATCGTTTTTTTGCCGACGCGATCAAAGAGAGGCATGCCGACCTCGTGCTCCAGCAAACGAATCTGTTGGCTAAGCGAGGGCTGGGTAATACCTAGTTTTTCGGCAGCACGGGTAAAATGCAGTTCTTGACTTAACGTCATGAAGTATTCCAATTGCTTCAGTTCCACTGGACTTTCTCCTTTTGTTGTTGCTTTTATAATGATAGGAATTTCCTATTATTATATGATAAATGATCACAAATTACTAATGGATTCTTGGGTGAAAATGTAAATAAAAAAGGGAGGTTTTACTATGATTCAAGCCGTAATATTTGACGTGGATGGGACTCTACTTAATTCAGACCAAGCGATTATTCTAGCCTTGCAGCAGGTTTTAAGAGAAGAAAAAAACATGGAGTACCCAAGTGAAGAATTGATTCCTGTATTGGGGATGACTAGTGAGAATAGTATGAACCTCTTGGGGGTTCCAGATGTAACACATGCTGCTGCAAAGCTGACGCTTTATGCAAAAAGGAATGCTCATCTGATGACCCTCTATCCGGGGATTGAAGATATGCTTAAAAAGTTGGCCGGAAAAGGTATCCATACGGGTGTTGTTACGTCCAAGACAAGCGAGGAATTCAAATTCGACTTTGTGCCGCATGGTATTAGTGAGTACTTCTCGCACATTATTTGTGCAGATGATACGTCCAAGCATAAGCCTGAGCCTGATCCGTTGATCAAATATGTAGAGCAAAGCAGAATCGACCCGACAACAACGCTTTATGTCGGAGATACCTTATTTGATCAGCAATGCGCGAACGGGGCTCAAATTGACTTCGCCATAGCGATGTGGGGAGCCAAGCAACCAGAACGCACTGTCGCGAAATACAGATTGAATCGACCTGATGATCTACTCCGCATTGTAGGTCTTGAATGATTCATTACAAGAATTGATATAGACATGTAGACTAAAATTCCAGCTTCTTGTTGTTGAAATTTCAGTCTGCAAAACCATTTGTGACTGATTGTGACTGAGAAAAGCTTATTATCATAGGAAAAACTAATCATTATCATCGTGTAATTTGAATTGATCCTATGAAAGAAAGCGACTAAGATTTAATTATGACTCATGGAGGTATAGCCAAGTGGTAAGGCAAGGGTCTGCAAAACCCTGATCTCTGGTTCGAATCCAGATACCTCCTCCAAACATCATTCTCTTCTGGAAAAAATGAGGTGGAACAAAGTGCGGAACAACAGTGGAGTCTCAGGCCAATCGTTAATAGATGTCCACCCTTGGAGAGATTGGATTTCTATTATCAGTACAGGCATTTTGGTTTCTAATAATTTGTAGCTGCGAAAGTAGAGTAATTTATTTTTAACGATCGGTTCTGTGTATTGGTTGCCCGTGACCGTCAGAAGATGACTTGGATTTTTGGGAGTAGAAAGTGTGCGAGAAGGTTTAGGCATTACTGCGTCTTATTGGGATTCTCTCGAAGCTATACAAAAATGGAAACAAAACGAGAGACATCTAATTGTACAACATAAAGGAATGTCAGAATGGTATCTCAAATATAAAACGAGAGTATGCAAGGTGGAACGAGATTACGGATACGATGCAACAACTATGAATTGAATTTTTTGTAATAGTGAAGGAAAATTAGTGAAACTAGCCGCCTTTTTATTCTTAGGCGGTTTTTTTACTGAAAATCAACAGCAAAATTAAACATAGCCAATATTTAAAATAGCAGTAAGTAAGGTGGTGGATCTTATGCTTTTAGATGCGTTACGAGAAGTGTTTGGTGTAGAGGCTACAAGTGCCGAGTTAACAAGAAGCAGGATGAAAAATTGATGTACAAAATAAACCTGTGCTAGTGTAAAGCAAAAAAAAGACGCAAGGGAATATGATTCCTTTGCGTCTTCTGCAGTAATCATTCAAGAGTAGGACTGTGCTTATCCTCGGGCAGCATTTTCACAGGGCAGGGGGACCAGATCCCGCAATATTCAATTTGAAGCACTTGCCTACTCATTTTCCCTTATTAGTCCGTATAAAAAGAGCCTAGTTATTTCTTGGGAAAGCTCATCTGGCGTCTTTAAACCTGCCCATAATTTTGTTAATGTAAGGTGTTCAATAACACCAACAATGGCTGAAGCAACAATGCTTAAATCAATATTAGAATGAAAATATCCATTTTCTACTTCTACAGCAAGATTTTCTTCAATTTGCTTTGCCATCTGTTCTTTTATCTCAATAGCATCCGTTGAGAGAAAAAAACCGATCCTTGCAACCTGTTCATTCTCTTGAAATAGCTGAAAAATCAAGGAAATATTAGTTGCGATTCGTTGCAGCAGCCCTGTTGTCTCAATACCAGAAGTGAGTCTGCTATGCTCAACTTGTGTGTGCAGCTTAGCTTTAAATAAATCAATCAATTCTTGAAAAATGGCTTCTTTGCTTTTGAAATATAGATAAAATGTTGGCTGTGTCACGTTTGCTTCCTTTACGATCGCACTGATTTTCGTATCATGGAATCCATATAAAGCAAATTGTTTTGCTGCGATCTTCAAAAGCAACTCTCTGCTTTTTTCTCCATCCGCTCCGATTTGTCGACCTCTTTTTTTCAGTTCGAACAACTCCAAACTCTATTTGTAATCACATATAGAAATTTAATTGAACATGCACACGAATTAAACAAGTATATCTATCATACCAACGATGTTTTATTCTAATCAAGGCTCAATAAACAATCACGGCAATAGCATCTTTATACCCATCTGCTTTAATTAGAAACTGATGGTTTCCTGGTGTTAGAGAAGCGCCAGAAAGATTGATTTCAATCCTTCCAGCAGTAGATCTGTTCACCCTAGAGGGATGGATGGGAACCGAGTTGCCGTTTAGATAAACTCCGGTAATGTTGTCTCTCCACACAGCATCATCGGTAAATGTAAATTGCACGGTGTCGACATTCGGAGCTGATCCCGTTAAAGTCGGCGCTGTTAACGGTGCAGCCACTTCAATAGTAACCACAGCATCCGCATATCCATCTGCTTTAATTAGAAACTGATGGTTTCCTGGTGTTAGAGATGCACCAGAAAGATTAATTTCAATCACTCCAGCAGTAGATCTGTTCACTCTAGAGGGATGGATGGGAAGCGAGTTGCCATTTAGATAAACCCCAGTAATGTTGTCTCTCCACACAGCATCATCGGAAAATGTAAATCGCACGGTGTCGACATTGGGAGCTGATCCCATTAAAGTCGGCGCTGTTAACGGTGCAGCCACTTCAATAGTACCCACGGTGTCCGCATACCCATCTGCTTTAATTAGAAACTGATGGTTTCCTGGTGTTAGAGATGCACCAGAAAGATTAATTTCAATCACTCCAGCAGTAGATCTGTTCACTCTAGAGGGATGGATGGGAAGCGAGTTGCCGTTTAGATAAACTCCGGTAATGTTGTCTCTCCACACAGCATCATCGGAAAATGTGAATCGCACGGTGTCGACATTCGGAGCTGATCCCGTTAAAGTCGGCGCTGTTAACGGTGCAGCTACTTCAATAGCAACCACGGTGTCCGCATACCCATCTGCTTTAATTAGAAACTGATGGTTTCCTGGTGTTAGAGAAGCGCCAGAAAGATTGATTTCAATCCTTCCAGCAGTAGATCTGTTCACCCTAGAGGGATGGATGGGAACCGAGTTGCCGTTTAGATAAACTCCGGTAATGTTGTCTCTCCACGCAGCATCATCAGAAAATGTAAATCGCACGGTCTCGACATTCGGAGCTGTCCCCGTTAAAGTCGGCGCTGCTACGATTTGGCTAAGTAAATCTTGAGCTATTTCAATGGCTTTCTTTAGAGCTGACTTGTCCGCACCATCCGCCACTAGCTCCACTTTTGCCTTTGCAGCGTCAATTGCGGCTTGGTCTACACCCGCTTTCAATGCTGTTTTTGTGCTGTCCGTGAATAAACCATTTACGGCTTCAGCAGCTGCTTGTAATGCAGCTATCGCTTCTAGTTGAGCGGTTAAGAGTTGTTGTGCTAATTGAAGATCAGCCACTAATGCAGACTTGTCCGCACCATCTGCCACTAGCTCTACTTTTGCCTTTGCAGCGTCAATTGCGGCTTGGTCTACGCCCGCTTTCAATGCTGTTTTTGTGCTGTCCAAAAACAACCAAGCAACAGCATTTTTAGCTGCAATTAAATTAGAATTTTGTCCCGAATCAGGTGACCCGCCAGTAGGAGATTGCAAATCTATATTTGGAACCCCATTGATTCTAATAATTTTATGCTTTATCAATTCGTAGTCGGGAAAAATTAATCTCACATTATGTTTATTTTCTATGCGTAAATCTTCAATTTTAGCATCGTTTCCAAGGGTAATTCTACTATTCATATTTTCGATGAAGAGGGAATCTACTCTTGCATTTAACATCGTATTTAAGGAACCAGCCCCAACCCTGACGATAGGGATGGTTATACTTGTGTCAGCCTCGATACGAGCATCAGCTAAAAGATCTATTTCATTGACTTTGGTTTCACCTGTTAATGTAATGGTAAAGCTCTCTAACGCTACTTTGACAGATTGCAGGATTGAATTATGAAAATGCAATTTAGGATTGTGGCTATTTGTGATATCCAAAGAAACAACTGCGTTATACGTCTCGGCTGTAACTATTTCTCGTGGGTTAGATAGGATCGTCGACCCTTTTACCAGCACATTGTCAAGATAAAAGCTATTTTGAACATCGCTTTCTATAATTAAATCCTTTGTAATAGTAGCGTCTGTAATGGACAAGTTGTCCCCTTTTATGATCACGGCAGCATCAATAACGGCTCCATTACCTGTTAACACTACATTTGGTTTTTCCTTTTCATCATATAATAGCCTATCTGCGTAAAGCGTAACTGATTCAATACGGCTTATTTTATCTCCAATAATATGAGCTGTTATTCGTGAATTCTTTAATATCGGAAGATTACCAGGCGTAATCCAAGTTTGTTGTTCGTCAGTTAATGCAAAGATTGCATTACCCAACTGAACTGAATCTGAAGTAATTGTCGTCACTTCAGACTCGATTATTTGCTCCGTCAGCTGCTGCGGCAATTGTTGGAAACGGTAGATGAATAACGCCATTTCTCCATGATTTACGGCATGATTCGGCGAGTACGTTGTCAGTGAAGTTCCTGTTGTAATCTTATTATGTATCAATGAAGTCAAGTAAGGAGCATACCAACTCGCCTTGGATACATCCTCAAAAGGGTTTATCACTAATTCTTCCACTGGCAACTGATAGGCGACTACGAGAATCTTCGCCATTTCCGCACGTGTAATTGACTGGCCAGGCTTAAATGTTCCATCTGCATACCCTTGAAATATTCCAGCGCTTACGACAGCAGCAATCGACTTATAATACTCCGAGCTTTCATTCACATCTTGGAAACCAGGATCATCTATCTTCTCCAAGTTGAGTTGTAGAGCTCTTGCGAGAATAACCGCTGCTTGTTCACGATTCAATTTTTCTGATGTACGGTAAGTCCCGTCCGAATAGCCCATCATATGTTTCTGTTGTATTAGGCTTGCTATAGCTTCTTCATATTCACTGTCTGGCTCTATGTCCGTAAAAATGGTACTTCTCTCGCTTGCTTCGAGAGGTTGTTGATCGACGATTCCACAGAGTGATAGCAAGCCAATCAATGCGATCATAAACATTAATTTAGTGTTCTCCGGCCTCAATCGTTCTCGAATATTCATTAATTAGATGTCCTCCTTCGGATACTTGATAAGCTAATTTACAACGGTAATAATATTCAATAGTATTATATATATTACTAATGAGTATTATCTTAGAGGAACATGCTGTTGTCAATTGAAATATCTTATGGCGTGTTGAGTTGTACATATCGATGAGTAAGAAAGAAGAGGACGAGTCATGTGGAGTGAAGTTCACTGTTAGTCTGGAATGGAAATGCTCATACATCAATTTATACTAATCTCTTCCACTCCTTTTGGATGTGTTACAATAATAGATAACTAAATTGCAAAGGATGGAATACCCATGCCGGTTTACAATAAACTTGTTCGTGATCTTATTCCTCAGGTGATCAAATCGACTGGTAAGGAATGTCGCACACGTATTTTGGATGAGGAAGAATATAAAAAAGAGCTGGTCATAAAGCTCAAGGAAGAGTCAGAGGAGTACTTCTCAGCTCAAGGTCCAAAAGAATCATTAGAAGAACTTGCGGATATGCTCGAGATCATTCGGGCGTTGGCCACTGTTCATGGTGCAACGTGGGAACAACTTGAAGTTTTGAGACAGAAGAAGGCAGAAACACGAGGTGGATTTCAGGAGCGGGTGTATCTAATTGATGTCGACGACAACGCTTAATGTCAAACTCATTACAGAAAATTTAGCTGACGAGTTAATTAACGGGATGCAGAATGCATCTGGTATCTATATCATGACTTCCTTTATCATGCAGTCGGGGGTGCGCTTATTGGCGCCTCATTTGAAAGGTGCGATAGAGCGAGGAGCTGAAGTTAAGGTTCTTGCCGGCGATTATCTTTTTGTTACGCAGCCGGAAGGCCTGCAGGCATTACTCGATATTGATGCACGGCTGGAAGCACGGCTATGGCGAAGTATGGGAACATCCTTCCATCCTAAAGCCTATCTGTTTGACTATGAAAATGGTGAAGGGCTGCTTATCGTCGGTTCCTCCAACTTCTCCATGTCTGCTATGAGAATGGGAGTGGAATGGAACTTAGCGATGAATGCAAAAGCTGAGCCGTATACCTTTCAAATCGCTTTGGACAAGTTTATGCAGAATTTCTACTACGATTCAACATTATCGTTGAATGAGCATACCATTGCTATCTACGAAGAGGAGTATCGCACTTGTCATCGTAAAAATCCAGAGTTAATCCGCATGATTACAGAGATGGAAGAGGATGAATACCGCACTGAAAATGCAGGGGAATCTGAAGAAGAATCGGTTTCTGTAAGCGAGCAAACGCCTATCCATCCCAGATTTGCCCAAATCGAAGCGCTGGATGCATTAGAGAAAACGTTAGAAGAAGAATATGATAAAGCCATGGTTGTCATGGCCACTGGGCTTGGGAAGACCTATCTTGCTGGTTTTTTTGCGCTGCGGTTTAAACGTGTGCTATTTGTAGCACATCGTGAAGAAATTCTTATTCAGGCGAAACGATCGTTCCAGCGCATCATGTCGGACAAAACCTTTGGTATCTATAATGGGGTCAGGAAAGAGGGAGATGCAGACTGTGTCTTTGCTTCAATATACACACTCGGGATGAAGAAGCACCGTGAATCCTTCCTGCAGGACCAGTTTGATCTTATCGTGGTAGACGAATTCCACCATGCTGCTGCTCCGTCGTATCAATCGGTGATCCAATATTTTAAACCGAAGTTTTTACTTGGCATCACGGCAACACCGGATCGGATGGATGGCAAGGATGTCTATGCCCTTTGTGAAGGTAATGTCGCTTACCAGATTCATTTTATTGAGGCCATCCGACGTGGCTGGTTGTCTCCATTCCAATATTTTGGTGTTTATGATGATACCGATTATTCATCCATTAGGTGGCTTGGAACGCACTATGATGATGAACAGTTGACTGCGGCACAGTTAAAACAAGCACTGGCTGACAAGATCTACGATGCTTGGACTAAGCATAAGCAAACAAAAACAATCGGTTTTTGCTCATCCATTCGCCAGGCAAATTTCTTGGCAGGTTATTTTCAAGACAGGGGAGTATCTGCAGTCAGTCTTCACTCTGGAACAGTAGGAATTACAAGGGAAGAGGCGATTAAAGGTCTTGACAGAGGGAACTTGGAAGTCATATTTTCAGTCGATTTATTTAATGAGGGTGTAGATATTCCAAGTGTAGATACCTTGCTATTTGTTCGACCGACGGAATCATTAACGGTGTTCACGCAGCAGGTTGGCCGGGGGCTGCGATTGTCAGAGCAGAAGTCTCATTGTACGATTATTGACTTAATTGGAAATTACCGTAATGCGGACGTAAAGCTTCGACTATTTGCAAATGATGGAGAAGCCAAGGGATTAGCTAAGAAATCAGCTATTCCATCTGTACCGGACGGATGCGAACTTCATCTGGAGACGGCAGTTATTAATCTGCTCGAAGAATTAAGCCGTAAGAAGCTGCCCCATCGCGAGCGTTTGCACCGTTCTTTCCTTGATCTTAAGAATGAGCTCGGGCGAATCCCAACTTATCTAGAGCTTCACCTTTATGGCCGATCCAACAGCTGGGAATATCGGAATGAATTCGGCTCTTACGTTGGTTTTCTTCATTGGGCCGAATGCTTAACGCAGGAAGAAGAGGAAGTATATTATAAGAACGAAGCTTGGGTCCGTGATGTTGAAAAGACGGTCATGACAAAGAGCTATAAAATGGTTGTTCTCCTTTATATGCTAGAACGTGGGCCGGAACATTGGGTGGAGTCTGTTACCCCTAAAGAGATAGCACCGTTCTTTCACAGTTACCTTATGGGAAAGGAATACCGCAGACGAATCGATTTCTCAGACAAGGACTCGAAACGTCTTTGGGAATATAATGAGACCGGGGTTAGCCAGCTTATTGAACGTATGCCAATGACGAAGTGGGGTTCGGCAAAAGGGAGTATGACCCGTTTTGAGGATGGGGTGTTTAGTCTGAGGTTTAACCCCGCCCCCGAGCACCGTTCTATCCTGTACCGCTGGACTAAAGAAATTTGCCTTTATAGGCTGCATTATCATTTTGAACGTAAAGAGCAAAAGGAAGGACCTCTTCAGTAATGGTCAAGACCCAATTTAGTGGACAATTAAGAAACACCCCTGCCAACATCAAGCTGATTTCGGTATTGTACCGGAGTTAGCTTGTTTAATTTTCTTTGTGGACGGTAGTTGTAATAAAAATAGATATAGTCCTCAATTCTCATTTGTGCTTCTTCGACGGTTCGAATATGATAAGGATAGAGTCCTTCCACCTTCAAGTGTGAGAAGAAACTCTCCATTGAGGCATTGTCATAACAATTGCCTCGTCGTGACATGCTGATTTGGGCTCCAACCTTTGGCAGCATTGTAGGACGTGTACGGGGTTCCCTGATCGCTGTGAACGATCAGTCCGGTTACGTACTTTTCCTTTTCAAGAGCGTCTCTAGTACAAGTTCAGTGTTGTTGCGATCACTCATATGATAAGCAACAATTTCGTTCTGATATAAATCTTTATTGGCAGATAGGTATAACCATGTATCTCCGACTCGATATTGAGTGATGTCTGGCACCCATTTTTGGTTGAGTGCGCCTGCATGAAACTGGCGATTCAAGATGTTTCTTACGGCCCGATTACCGTTGTTCCATGTACGGTTGTAGCGATACTCCCTGCGAGTTCTATAGCGGAGTCCCATCTCTTGCATTAATCGCAGAACCTTCTTGTGGTTCATCCAAACGCCGTTGTAACGCTCAAAGGTATTTCGTACGAGCTGCATATCTGTTTGATCCTTCTCTTTGTTCATCCGCTTTACATAGTCGTAGTATCCGCTTCGAGAGACCCCAATCTCGTTACAGAGCTCTGTAACGCTAAATCTTTCTCGGAGGTCGTGGCCGAGCCTATGCTTCTCTGGTACACCTCCGCCTTCGTAATGGCAAACCACTTTTTTAAGACAGCATTCTCCATCTCTAAACGTTTGATATAGCGATTTTCATCAATGTACCGCTCTCTTTTCCCTCGATGATCCATAAGTCCAAAATCGCCCATCTGATTGTACCTACGCATCCAAACCTTTAGCCGTCCAATATCTGCTATCCCTAATTCTTCAGCCACTTTCTTTTTGGTCATCCCTTCAAGCCGCATTTCAATTGCTCTCTTCTTCGTCTCAAAGCTGTATGAAACGAAAGTTTGTCCCTTCTTCGCCATAAGGCTTATTATGTTTTTGAAAATGGCATTGACATACCGGGTATGTCTCTATACAATTAAAATTGTAAGACATACTGAGTATGGCGGTGATGAAAATGATTGGACTACAGTTCATAGCCGATACGTTTCAGATGGAGTATAAAAGCGTAGCGGAAAAAATCGGTGTTTCTAAACAGACCTTTCAAGATTGGATCAAGGGAAGGCGAAAAATCCCTTTACAAAGACTCCAACAGCTTTCTGATTTGTTCGGAGTGAATGAAGTGGAGTTATTCCAGAAAGAACTAACTGAATCAGAAAAACTTGAGATTCAATTGTTTTATTTTCAAAAGACTGACAGTGTAGAGGACGTGGATGTGCCTCAAATCGGTGAGGACGGTAAGGAGTACTTTATTAAGCATACGATCTCTCAAAACCAAAACGTGATCGATTATCTTTATGTACGAAGCAAAGAAGTTAAACTTCTTGAAAATGTTGAACATTTAATTACTGGACTTGACCCAGTGAACGAAGCCAATAAGGAAACCTTGAGTAGTGTTCTACAGGTCTTAAATAGTTCTACAAAAGACAAGAAAACGCTTGAGATGGTTCTCTTTTATCTCACTGAATATCAAAAGGAAGATTATTGGGGTGGAATGCTGTCTCAATACAGCCAATATGCTGACAAGGGATTCTTTGAGAAATTTAAGAACTTGTTAAATGAATTTGGATTATCAAATTAAGGGGGTGAGGAATATGCCGTACTTTTTCCAAGTCATATAACATCCCAGAAGATCAAAATAAGAGCGGTGGATTACTGAAATAGAAACCTTATCAAAAGACATATTTGGAGTAAGCATTAAAAAGGGGAACAGTTAATGAAAGAACTAAGTATTTTCGAATTTATCAATCAATGTGTAACTAATAGTTCTGCTCTAATATGTGGGAACGGATTTAGCATGAATTTTGATGACGATTTTGGGAATATATATGATAGACTGTATGCTTCTCATAAAGAACTAGTACATAACTCAGAATACGAGGTTAAATCCAACAAGAAGTTCACTAAAAAGTGCTTGGATAATTACAAAGGAGTTATTCAGCATCTGAGAAATATATCGGAAAGTAATTTACACAAAGTATTTGCGGATGGGTTAATATTTGCGGAATCTATCAAAAATAACAAGCAATTAATTGATGATTTACGAAAAAAGGGATACATTACTGAACTTGTTTTTGGCATATCACAAATTGATATCGTAAATCAAATGTGTGATGTAGGGATGAAAAAAGGTATAAGGTATGTGAACATAGAATTTTGGACTATCCTAATATACTTTTATTTCGCAATAAAGAAGTTAAGCCCACAATACTATTCGTTCCCTTCAAACAACCTATTTTTAACCGTCGTGAATACAGGAGACAGAAGTAAAATTCTGTTAATATCGGATGAAGATGATATATATCAGAGCATTTTATTCAATGGATTTTCTACATATTATCGATTACTTTTTTCAATAGCTATTTTCTCAAAAGGTAAAGCATTAGAGCTAAATAAGTTAGAGAATATCGCAAATCTTGATATAGAAAAAATAAAAGACTTTCTAATGATGTTTGGATCGTTAATCTCACTAAATTATGATAAAATCATGGAAAATATAGCTGGTACATCTGTTGAGCACTTCCATGGTCAGTTTATTAGAAATAAGGAGTATGTTTACTACCAAAGTTTGGGGCTTAATTATGATAAAGGGTATATAAGTTTCTCAGATCTCATGCTCGGCGACTATTTCACGTTTAAGACACTCCTACCTGTAATCAACAATTTGTCCAGAGGTGGTATTAACAAAGATTCGTTAAGATTCTCTGATAAAATGGATAACCTAATAAAAAATAACTCAATTAATAATGTTGTTATTTTTGGCATGAATATTGAGAATGATCAGCACGTTTTAAGAAATTTAATGTTAGGTTTCTATAATGCTCGTCAACAAGCCCCTCATATTATCTATTGTTATTTCACTAATGAAGAGAAGGAGAGTTTCAAACAACAATTCGATGCTGTGATTACTTTTAGTAAGGAAGTAAGTGAATATGCTTGCAATATTGACGTTAGTTTTATCAAAACACAAGATTTATTAAAAGAGTATTTTTATAAGAGTTAAGGCTATTTGGGTCTGAAGGTAGCTCAGTTAAATTGCTTGATGGATAGTATGGATAGAGGTCTGAAATGTACACTTCTTTGCTTATTTCAGACAAAGAAATTGCAGGATATTTGTACATTATATTAAACCTCTATAATGGGCACTTGCAGGATAGTTATCTAGAATATAACAGCAAGTAAAAATAAAAAGCACCCGAGTTCAGGTGCTTTTTATTTTTACTTGCCTACGAATGGTTTAATTGTATAGCTTTCATTATTTCAAGAGCAATTGCTTTAGCTAATAGTGGTGGGACAGCATTTCCAACTTGGGTATATTGAGGAACCTCAACTTTCCTTCTTGGACCACCAGTGGTTCGTTTCCCTAGAAAGATAAAGCTATCATCAAATGACTGAATTCTAGCCATCTCCCTGACAGTTGGAATTCGATCTTCAAAAGGAGATAAAAAGTCATCTGGTAAAGTGACCATTGTTGGTGCAACACTATATCTATTAAGTCTGAATCGGTTACTCTTTTTTGTTAATAATGTCTCTAATAATTCGTTATTAATATTTCCAGCTTCAAATATTGCTATAATCTCATCAACTGAATAATTAGGAAACTTATTAGCGCATTGTTTCAATAAGGTTGGGTACTGTATAAGATCTAAACCTTCATTTTTTATTCTTCTTATTAATGCTGCTGATGACTCCCCTTCACGATAAAGAGAAAATCTTTCTGTTATTAAAGAATTATGCCGAGCTAGGTCGTGATTATAAATTTCACCATCGTAATCAACTTGGTAGCCATTGAATGTCCGTGTACGTCCTGTTCGAGACTCTATTTGATATGTTGAAGATGACTCCAATGTATGACTATTTTTTTTAGTAACAATTAGATCACCGATAGCATCCAAAACAGTAATTTTATCTGCTTCATTGGGTGTAATAGGTGTGGGGTAGTCTGGTGGTGTTACTGTTCTTAGATAACCAATGAAAATCACTCTGCGTCTTCTCTGTGGCACCCCAAAATCTGATGCATCTAATACTTGAGGAATGAGAGTATCGTAACCGATTTCTGCTAACTCATTTTGTAGGATAAAAGGTACTAAACTATTATCAGGATATTTTCTGCCTGTTAATCCAATAAATCCATCAAGATGTGTATCATTAAAACCTTCAACATTTTCCATCACGACGTAATTAGGTCTTAAGTCATTTATAATCCTCAGGTATTCTTTAAAGAGTGTATTTCGTGGATCATCCTTTTTTCTCAAACCGGCGCGACTAAAGCCTTGGCAGGGTGGACCACCAAAAATAACATCTATTCTTGGAAATGGCCTATCTTTAAAGATTTCAAGATTCTGAATTGATTGAATAATTTCGTGTGAAGAAAGTTCGCGAATATCCGCTCTTTTAAAATAAGTATTCACACCTTGGATAAGACCAAGTTGATCATGTCTATTTCTGTATGTCTTTTCAACATCTTCATTAATATCACTCGAAAATAGAATATGAAATCCAGCTTGTAATATCCCCTCACTCATACCTCCAGCACCACAAAATAGATCAATAGCAAATGGTTTCATATAACACACCTCTTCGTTTAAATCCAATTTATCTTTATTATGCATGAAAGTAATAGGAAAGTCCAGGTTTTTACGAATGTATGTTCTATTATAAAGCAAAAATGTATTATTTACCAGAGATTAAGCAGTAAACAAAGGCAACTAAACAATATCGTAAATAGAAAGTATAGATGTTAAAATAGGAATTATACAACAGGGAAAATCAGGTGATAACAATGAATCCATACTTTCTACCTAAACATAATGAACAGATGATGATTCAATTGATTCAAAAGTACTGTAGGAATGAATTTGCCTTAATTAGAATGACAGAGACGATGCTTAAAAAGAGCACAATTGATGCTTCAGGTCCATTAAGAAATATATTAAGGGAAAGTCAAATTGTTGACTATAATAATGTTCTTCAAGGACCTGACAATAAAATTTTGAAGAATTCTCACGTTTTATTAAATTCAGACATTCTTACTATGAAGACTAGTTATTACAGACCAATGACTAAGAAGGGTGACCCTAGAATTTGGTTGTATGACTTTAAACGATACATAGATCCAGATACGCTTATATATTTTACTGTAGTTGAAGATACTCTAGTTGTTATTCCTCTTATTGCTACAGATTTACTTGATAATTTGTTATCACAATATTTTGTGAAGAATAATGATATTTTTATTTTAGAAGAATTAAAACAGAGGCTTTCAATTATATCTAACCAATGGATAAAAAGTGTTTCTCCATATAAACGTAGTCCTAAAGATGTTGGGGAAACTCTAGAAAGATGTCTCGGTATAAGTCCTAATAGTATTGCTGAAGCTGATTTTAAAGGAGCAATTGAGTTAAAATGTAAAAGGGCCGGTTTGCGGAATTTAGACACTCTATTTAGTATGGTTCCAAACTGGGAAATCAGTGTTTATAAAAGTTCTACAGATATTATGTTGAAATATGGATATCCTAGTAAAAAACACAGTGGCTTTTTTGATTTATATGTTACAGTTGGCAATGTACCAAATAACCAAGGACTTTTTCTGAGAGCAGATGATGATGATCAAATAATTTATCAGAAAAGTGAAATTGATGGAAGACTAGAAGAAGTCTGTTCGTGGGAATACTCTGCAGTTAAAGAAAAACTTCAAAAAAAGCATCCAAAAACAGCTTGGTTAGTTGCTGAAGAAAAAATAATAGGTGGGGAGATCCATTTCAATTATAATCAAATCCAACTAACTCAACGTCCAATATTTTCCCAGTTTACAACGCTAATAAACCAAGGGATTGTTACTTATGATTGGCGAGGAAGGGTTCGTAAAGACAGGACAGGTTATAAAGATAAAGGACATTGTTACAGAATTGCACCAAGAAATAGGAGTTTATTGTTTGGTGAAACTAGTGATCTATTGTTTGAGAATAACTAGAATAATTTGTAAGAATTCGAGCGCTACAATGTAGTGAATTATTTACAAGAAGAATTGATGAATAACTTTATTATTTTCTGTTTATTGAATTTTTAATGTGATACATATCTAGTAGCGTGATTTCAACTTTAAATCAAGAAACAACTTGCTTGAACCGAGGGGCTTAGGATTTCTTAAACGATATGTCCCCAGAACAAATTTTTCTAATATAACAAAGGCACTCAACCTGCAATTTTTCTCTTCGCTAGTCATTAAAAATTGATTTTAATCCGAACAGTTCAGGGGGGGGCATTTCAATATTTTATTCATCGACATTCTAGAGAATGAGCTTTCTGTTCGGGTAGAGGCGGATATGAAGCGTCTGTCATCGATTATGAAGTAGGCACAGAAGCGATTTGACGTGCTAAGTGAATTAGCTCTAAGTCAGATTGTGAAGTTGCACTTACGAGGATGTGAATGAACAGTTTCTACCCGAGCATGCATTCGATCAAGACAGCTTCTTCCGATTAGGCTACGACGATGGTTCTACTCCGGCTGGCCAGCTACGTATTTTCGTCATCGTTAACGAACAGCTTGAAAGGACTCCTAAGTTTATGTAACGAATGTATAGATGGAGCTAGTGAAGTGACGTAAACACTAACTGGGTTCATTATATAAAAAGGAGGATAATGACATGTCAATTCCGTCTGCTTCTAAACCCATTCTATGGTGGTGTGTCGTGGGGACTGTCATTCTCCTCTTTTGTTTGTTCATGTATCGCACAGGGGCTGCTATGTATCACAATCAACAACTCCGACAAGAGTTCCCAGCTGCCACCAATGCTAGTCCTTATCAGCAGGCTGTTCCGATGGATCAGATGGACTTCGCGGCCTACACGTCCTATTTCCCCGACATCTTTGCGTTGCCTGACTATGAATGGACGAATCGTATAGAGACGCCTATCTCGTTAAAATATTACGCTGAAATTCCAAGCAGCGGGGAAGCGGCTGCGCTGGAGATCGCCAAGGGAACGACGATCATCGCTATTCCTGAATGGACAACAGGCTCTCCCTTCTACGAGGTGGGGTACGGCTATACGAGCTATCCTAGCTATGAGCAGGGCTGGCGCTATGTTCGCCCGTTTATGCTGGCAGAGGATTCTGATCTGGCAAGCAATCAGAAGTATTATTATGTGGATATAAATAGCTTGGAGGCTGTATTGGACAAAGTTATCAAGGTCAATCCGCCTGTTCGTGCAGAGATACGACAGCAAGGGTGGAGCTTGAGCAAAGGAAAGTACTTCATCGCGAGATCGGTTGATCATGCGTTATATCGGCATGGAGCCTATCTTTCACCCGACCTATATGATAGAGTTATGGATCGCTGGAATGCCATATTGCTTGGTGCAATCGGGATTATGATTGCGGCTGTCCTGCTAAGCAGAGGGGTTTGGCTGCGAAGACATCGGTGATAGAACCATATAGCGATGAGGGACAGCTAACTCATGCTATCTGAACAGTAGCAGGATGAACGTTGTGTTCATCTCCCCGTCACGAAGACAAATAAATAGCATGAATTGAAGCGGCGATCGCCTCTCTGGACTTAACAGGGGAGCGGTCGCTTATTTTTTTCTCGAATCTTCCAAGGCTGTCGTAAGAATGACTCGAAACAGGCGTCTCCACGAGCTGTGAACGAGCAAATTCATAAAGAGGTGAATGAGCAGACATAGTAAAGGTAAAGCTCAGGATGACAGGTTTTTTCAGGAATTAGTAATAAATTCTAAATATTTAATAGCCTAAATATTTTTTCGATAAACTATATATTTTTTAACAAAAATTTAGTATGATTTTTAATGGATTCCGAATGATGGTGTTTTCTGAAACATTTTCGTTCGGTTTTACAACACTTTATATACAGATGCACAGCTTACATTTACAACAAATGAAGTGTTGATGTATGGAATGGAGACAAGATGAAGAAAAACATTTATTTTAACCACGATGGCGGCGTTGATGATCTGATTTCTTTGTTTTTGTTGCTGCAGATGGACAACGTCCAATTAACCGGTGTATCCGTCATTCCAGCGGATTGCTACTTGGAGCCGGCCGTGTTCGCGAGCCGCAAGATCATTGATCGCTTTGGCAAGGGTGGCCTTGATGTCGCAGAGTCCAACTCTCGCGGGAAGAATCCATTCCCGAAGGACTGGCGCATGCATGCCTTCTACGTGGATGCCCTGCCGGTGCTGAATGAGTCCGGAACGATTGTTACACCCGTTGCAGACAAGCCTGCACACCTTCATATTATTGATACGCTGCGTGCAACGGAAGGCAAGACGACGCTCCTGTTCACAGGTCCATTGACTGACCTTGCTCGCGCCTTGGATATCGATCCTGCGATCGAAGAGAAAGTAGAACGTCTTGTCTGGATGGGCGGCACCTTCCGCGAAGCGGGCAATGTGCATGAGCCTGAGCATGACGGCACGGCAGAATGGAACGTGTTCTGGGACCCAGACGCTGCTGCGCGTGTATGGGAGAGCGGCATTGAGATTGATCTCGTTGCGCTTGAGAGTACGAACCAAGTGCCGCTGACGCTGGATGTACGTGAACGCTGGGCGAAGGAGCGCAAGCATATCGGTGTTGATTTCCTCGGCCAATGCTATGCGATGGTGCCGCCGCTCGTTCATTTTTCAACGAACTCCACCTATTATCTATGGGATGTATTAACGACCGCGTTCGTTGGCAATAGTGAGCTTGTAAAGGTGCAAACGATCAACAGTGTCGTGATAACAGAAGGGGCGAGCCAAGGCCGTACGGTAGAGACGGAAGCGGGCCGTCCGGTGCATGTTGTCTATGATGTGAATCGCGATGCCTTCTTCGATTACATGACGGAATTGGCGAAGCGAGCGTCAGAGAAGAGGGAAGCCTAATGTCAGAGAAGAAACGCGTAATTATAGATACCGATACCGCCGGCGATGATACGATTGCCATTCTGACGGCGCTTCATTACTTCCAGGTCGAGGGAATTATGATGACGGGCGGCAATGTGCAGTTCAATCAGCAGGTGGAGAACGCGCTCTATACCGTTCAAGTCGCAGGCCATGGTGGCAAGGTTCCCGTGTACAAGGGATGCGAGGGGCCGATTATGGGACTTGGGCAGAAGGAGCACCGCACGGTTGAGGATGTTCACGGCAAGGATGGCATGGGGGATTCCTTTTTTGAAAAAGCGATTCAGTCTCCCGAAGCGGGCCATGCGGTCGACTTCCTGATCGAGAGGGTTCATCAGAATCCGGGTGAGATTCATCTGTTAGCGATAGCACCTTTGACGAATATTGCGATGGCTCTTAAAAAGGATCCGACGATTGCGTCGAAGATTCCGCATCTATATATTATGGGCGGCACGAACAATGCCTTGGGCAATATTACGCCGAGTGCGGAGTATAACTTCTACGTCGATCCAGAGGCGGCGAAGATCGTGCTTCATTCCGGCATTCCCATCACGATGGTAGGCTGGGAGATGTGCACGCAGTACTCGATCATGGATGATCAGGATCATGCTGAGATCGAAGCGCTTGGAACGAAGGGTGCGCAATTCTTCAAGGACGTGAACAAAGTCGTTATGCGCTTCAACAAGACGGTGCACCGCCTGAACGGCACCACGCATCCCGATACGCTGCTTGCTGCTGTAGCGGCAGATGAGAGCATCATGACGAAGTCGAACCTGTATCATGTGGACGTGGAGACAGTTGGTGAGCTGACGAGAGGCTACAGCCTCGTTGATATCAATAACCGCTTGGAGCGTACGCGCAATGTTCGCGTCTGCGAGGCGATCGATCGTGATGCCTTCAAAGAAATGCTGCTTGACGTCTTGCAAACGATTAACTAGAGATAGCAATAGCCGTATTCGCAAGAGGCTGTTCTGTTGCAGGCTTGGGCTCTACCCGCGGCCCTTTCGCTGCTTACATTCTTGGTCATGACACGATGAGGAAAGGATCTGTTTATGCAATACATTTGGGGAGTTCTAGGGATATTAGGGATTGTGCTGATTGCGTTTGCTTGTTCGACTAATCGGAAGGCCATCAATCCGAGAACGGTCATTGGCGCGTTTGCGATTCAATTCATTTTTGCACTAATCGTGTTGAAATGGGACTTCGGCAAGAAGATGCTGAATTACTTGGCAGCAGGGGTTCAAAGCGTTATCAACTCCACGAATGCAGGGGTTCAGTTCTTGTTCGGCGGTATACTTGGCGCGGAGAAGGCGGGCTTCACGTTCGCCCTGCAGGTATTGCCGATTATCATCTTCTTCTGTTCCTTGATTGCGGTACTGTACTATCTTGGCATTATGCAGTGGGCAACGAAGATTATCGGCGGCTTCTTGTCCAAGGTGCTGAAGACAAGCGAGACGGAATCGATGTCTGCGGCTGCAAATATCTTCTTGGGTCCGACGGAGGCACCGCTGGTCGTTAAGCCATATATTGAGAAGATGACTCGATCCGAGCTGTTCGCGGTGATGGTAGGCGGACTGGCGTGCGTCTCGGGTTCTGTGCTTGGCGGATACGCGATGCTTGGTGTTCCAATCGAGTATTTGCTGGCGGCAGCCTTCATGGGGGCGCCTGGCGGATTGCTCATGGCGAAGATGATCATGCCAGAGACCGATCATAAGCTTCGAGTGGAGCATGTGACGGTGGTCAAGGATACCGAGTCCAAGAATGTTATTGATGCTGCCGCTCGCGGTGCATCAGACGGTCTGAAGATTGCGGCTGGCGTAGGCGCGATGCTGCTTGCGTTCATCTCGCTCATTTTCCTCGTGAATATGATCATTGGCTGGATCGGCGGCTGGTTTGGCCTTGAGGCGTTGACGATGGAGCAAATTCTTGGCTACCTGTTCGCACCGATTGCTTTCTTGATCGGGGTGCCGTGGGAAGAAGCGCTGCAGGCGGGCTCCTTTATTGGTCAAAAATTCGTGCTCAACGAGTTCGTGGCCTACAGCTCGTTTGCGCCTGAGATTGCGAGCTTGTCGCCGAAGAGTGTGGTCGTGATCAGCTTCGCGCTGTGCGGCTTCGCCAATCTGGCAGCGATTGCGCTTCTGATCGGGGGATTGGGGGGCATTGCCCCGTCCAGAAGACAGGATCTTGCAGAGCTTGGCTTCCGAGCGATCGTTGCAGCGACGCTCGCGAACCTGCTGAGCGCGGCTATTGCAGGGATGCTGATCTAGATAACATATAGAGAGGCACGGCACTGCGTTTGCAGCGCGCTGCCTCTCTTCGAGCAAATAAATAAGCGAGAGTGGAAGGAGCTGCATGGCAGCTTGGCAGTGTTCCGCTCTCGCTTCTTTTTTAAGAAATATGAAATATGGCCTCGGAAGTTGTACGATGAATACATCATCGTTGGATGAAAAGCGCAAGGTAAGGGAACTTAAGGGAACTCCTTGCCGTATTATAATTCCTGTGAGAAATCCGCTTTAAGTTCTGTCATAATCCTTGACTTGCTTGAACTTCCTTTTGCGTCATCTGCATCCGTACCATCAAGATTGAACTTGCCCGCTTGCATGTTAATAACGCTGTACTGACCAGAAGTGTTTTTCTTCAAAAAGATCACATACTTGCTTCCTTTTTTCATTTCGGTATAACCTTCACTCGTCATTTTCTCTTTCCCTGAGTATGTCTGACGAATTCCAATCGGTTCAATAACTGCAAGATCAATCGCATCTTCTTTTGGGCCTTTCAATACTTCTTCAACTTGAAGCTCTGTAGAAGTGACAATATACATAAGCCCACCCAAAGAATCTTTTCCTATAAGAACCTCGCGGTCCTCAAAGTCCTGAATAGGGCTTCCGATCACAACGAGTTCGGCACCAGAGAATAGTGCTCGGGCCGATGAATACCCTTTATACGTTGCTGGAAAAGAAAATTCACGTACAGAATTATAAACAGCAAAATAATAGTAACTTGACGCAATCGCAAGGATAACCGTTAAAGCAAGAGTAATAACCACACTCTTCTTTTTTAGCAACATTCCATTCTCCTCCTATTGTTCTAATTTCCCCACTTGTATCTCAGTTCACCTTTATCATAGTCAGAACGGGACATTGCAGCTAACGGGGCAGGCTGTCGCTATTCGTACTTAAAAGGAAGTCCATCTCATTCATCCACTCTCATCATCCAGCCATTGCTCTATCTTAAGCATCCTGGCAGCATAACGTTTTGCGCATTAAAATTCCAGAAAATCATACCGCAAAGAAACCACCCGTTGACTACGCAGGTGGTTTCATTTGAAGTCATTATTTATGTGGCTCATACAGTTGGAACATAGACATTTCGTCATTCATCGATCTGGCGATCTGATAAGCTTCACGTATATCTTTCTCATTTTGAATCATTTCATAAAATACGCGCATAACAAACATCAATGCGTCATTGCCGTCAGGGTAATCATTCGGCGCGATGTACATTTGGCACCCTCCATCCAAAAACGCTTGTGTCAAGGCGGGCAGCCCTAATGAGCATCCGTTGCCGAAGACGATTTTCCCATTCAGCTTCGCAAATTGCTTGATTTCTTCCGGGCCAAAATATCCGCGCGGTTCATTATCCTCGTACACATCCTCATCCAGTTCGGGCATGATGAATCTTCCTTCATCTCCGTGAAAATTAAGGATAATCATATCCGTATCGGCGTAGAGATCTTCGCCTGAAAGAACGGAAATGAAGTCGCTTGGCCTCCCGACCCAATAGGTAAACACCCGCACTCCAAAATACTCAAGCGTCATGCGCAGGGCTTGCGACTCCATATCGGTATCCGGACCAACGACTAATGCAACATTCATAACAGGTTTACTCATATTCCTTGTCCCTCCCAATAGTGGTTAGTTAGATTCATAGCTGCAGGCCACTTATTAAGGAGGCGCTCGGGCACGAGCAGTAATAGCAACAATACGTTAACGGTTATGCGTCATCTTCATTATGTATATATCCTCCTGGAAACTATAATTTAAAAGAATATTAAAATATTGGAAATCAAAAGTCAAATGTCCCTGTTAAATGCTTTTTCGAATAGATGATTAGAGGTATGATCGGCGGATGTACAGTAGATAGCCGTGGCATGACATGCAGATGCTACAGCTAGTCAGAGCGCATACATTCCAGTCGCATAATAAAAAAGCCTCATTAAATGAGGCTTTCAGATTGTAGAGAAACCCACGTTTTTTTTAGCAAGAAATATAAGTTGTTCGATGGACAGAAGCATGTAAGCTAGAGGTTCTTATTGCCGAAATGCTCCTGATACTGGCTCGGGGTAATCTGAGCGTACTTTTTGAAGATGCTGATAAAATACTTGTAGTCGCTAAACCCCATATCCTGCGCGATGGCATATACCTTATTGTCGCCGGTCTTCAGCAGCTCGATTGACTTCTGAATGCGATAGCGATTCAGGAACTCATTGAACGTGTAGCTCGTCTCGGCCTTGAACTTCTGATTCAAGTAGTAGGCGCTCAGGTCCAGCTGCTCCACGAGGTCGTGGATGCTGATCTTTTTCGCATAGTTCTCCTGCACATAAGCAATCATCTGTGAGACGTACCGCGAGGTCTTCGTCTCCTTCTGCATGAACTTGCTGCTTAATATCTCCTCTGTCTCCTGCGGATGGTTGGATATGACCTCATATTTGCGCTGCAGATCGACCTTGGTCTTGGCCGATTCCAGGGCGGCGATCAGCTGATCGTCCTCAAGCGGCTTGACTAAGAATTCGGTGACACCAAGCTGCAGGGCCTGCTTCGCGAGATGGAACTCATTGTAGCCAGAGATAATAATGCTGCTGAACGTATGCTTCTGCAAGCCCTCGCGAATCATGGAGATGCCGTCTTTAATCGGCATATTGATATCCGTAATGATGATATCGGGCTTCAGCTCGCATATTTTCTCATAGCCGTCTTGCCCATTCAAGGCCTCTTCAATGACAATGCAGTCGTATTGCAGCCAATCGATGCTGTAGCGGATGCCTCTGCGAATCATTTCCTCGTCTTCAACCAACAGAACCTTGAACATCTTGCTCACTCCGTTTCGTAAGGTATGGTCAGTGTCACACAAGTGCCTTGGCCTTGCGTGCTGTTGATATGAATGCCGGCTTCCTCTCCATAGAGAAGCACCAAGCGGCGATGAACATTATAGAGCCCGATATGCGGCGTCGTATTGTGCGGGCTGTCCAACATGCGCCTTAGCTCCTGCAGCGACTGCTCATCCATGCCGGGGCCGTTGTCGCATACCTCAAGCAGCAGCTTGCCGTCCGCAAGCTGAATGCGAATATCGATCAGCATATGGCTTTGATGCTGATAGCCATACTTGATAGCGTTTTCAATGATTGGCTGCAGGACAAGCTTCGGAACGTATATCGGATAGGTTTCCTCCGCAATCGTCACGCGATACTCCAGCCGCTCGTTGAAGCGAATCTGCTGCAGCTTCAAATAATCCCTTACATAACTCATATCGTCCTTCAATTGCACGCTGCGATCATTGCCGATGCTGTAGCGCAGCAGTCTAGACAGCAGCATGACGATCTCCTGAGCCTGATTGGCGTCGATCTTAATAGCATAACGCAGCGTCTCTAACACGTTAAAAATAAAGTGCGGGTGAAACTGCGACTGCAGCTGCTTTACTTCTATGATGGTGCGAAGCTCGGACAGCTCTTTGTTTTTGTCCATTAATTCCTTCAAGCGATCCAGCATCACATTGTACTCATCGCCAAGAATCTCGAACTCATCATTGGTCTGAATGTCGACATAGCCGTTGAAGTTTCCTTCGCGCAGCTGAGCCAGCGCAAGAATTAATTTGTCTATCGATTCGGAATTGCGAGCTGACATCTTGTTGGATAAAAAATGAATGATAAGCCACAGCAGCAGGCTGACGGCAAGAATGAAGACCGACACCGTGTAATAGGTGTACTTCTCTGACTTATAGGAATTGAGCGTGATGACTTCGATCGGCGTGCCGGGTATGCGGCTTGCATACATGTAATACGCGCCGCCATTCAATAAGGCCTGTCCTTGGGCATTGAGCTCCGGGCTGAACTTGTTCAGCGAGCCCTTGGTCACATTGCTCGTGGTGGCGATGATCGAATGATGCTCATCCGTGATCATGGCAATCTCATTATTTTGCTTGAACAGCAGCTTCTGCATGTCGGACTCATAGAGCTGATAGACGAGATAGCCAATCGTTCGCTTATCCTTGATAATGGCCTTGCCAAAGGTATAGCTCGTATCGCGATCATGCGAGTAGCGGAAGCTGTTCATCTCGGCTAAGGTCTCATCTGGCCGCTGGCTGATCCGGTTGATGAGATTGCCGAAGGCAAAGCTGTTGTACAGCGCATCCGCCGACTCTGAGCTCGCGCGAAAGATGCCGTTCGTATCGACAAGGTGAAAGATGCTCTTCACCTGCTGGCGATTGTTGAAATCATAGAATTCGGAGTAGACTTTGTCGCTGCCAAGATGCGTGGTCAAGTAATTGAGCACAACAGGCGAGCGGGCCATGCGATTAATCTCCTCATCGTATTGGCGATAAACCTCTGACATCGAGGTGCTGATCGAATTGGCAGCCTCCATCGTCTTCTGCGTCAAGCTGATTCTTCCATTAATAATAGTGAAGATGAAGAACAGCACGATCACAATGGAAAAGGGAATGACGGCATAGAGTTGGAATAATCGGCGAGTGGACTCCTTGAAATTGCGAATATGCTTTTGTTTTTGTTCCATAGCTCCCCCCACATCTAGTAAGCCCTTTCAAAGCTTATTATAAAGCGTTGCCGGCATGTGCAGGGCATCCAAATGCAACCAAGCCGGCCCTCCAGAGCGGAGGAGCCGACTTGATCGAGATGAAGCCGTCCCGAATGCAGGATGAACAGGACGCTCAGGGTGCAGCGGGCGGTGTACGGGGTGCGAATTGGAATGCCAGTGCACAGGATACGCATGGTGCACGGGTGTCTTTTTTACTAAGCCCTATGCTCAACAGCTCAACAAGCATTGCTTGCTTATAGCGATACTTCCTTCTGTCCTGACAGCTTCAAGAAGGCAAGCAGGGAGACGACGGTGATCACGGTTAGAATCGTAGAGAGCGCAGCTGCCACGCCGTAGTTGCCGCGAATAACCTCGGTGTAGATGGCCACCGTTACTGTCTTCGTCTTGCCTGTATACAAGATGATGGAGGTGCTCAACTCGGTGATGATCGTAATCCAGCTTAGAATTGCGCCTGATACGACGCCAGCGAGCATCATGGGCAGCGTGATCTTGAAGAAGGTCTTCATCTGCGAAGCGCCCAGACTGATTGCGGCCTCTTCAATCCCGTCGTTAATCTGATGCAGAATGGCGGCACTGGAGCGAATTGTATACGGCAGACGTCGGATGACGAATGAGATAATCATGATCAAGGCGGTCCCGCTTAGAATGAGCGGCTTGTCGTTGAACGTAATCAATAACGCAATACCGAGGATCGAGCCTGGCACAATATAAGGGAACATCGTAAAAATATCCAGTGTGTTCGTCAGCGCATTCTTCCTGCGCACGGTGACATAGGCGATCAGAATGGCAAGGAAGATAATGATGACGAGAGACACGATAGCTAGAATGAACGTGTTCGTAATGACGCCGCCGATGCTCTCAAAAGCGCTCTGATAGCTTTGCAGCGAGAAGCCCTTGACGAAGATTCGGCCGTTGGACTTCAGGAATGACGTATAGATAACATACAGCTGCGGCAGCAGTGCAATAAAGGTATACAGATAGATGATGACATGCGCCGCAATGCTTCCCATGCCTTTTTTCTTCTTGGCTTCGATCGGGTGCAGGGCACTCATCGTGAAGGACTTGCGATTCGCGATAAACTTCTGCAGAAGGAAGACGGAAGTGGCAAACAGCACGACGATCACACTGATGGCAGCCGCAAAGCCATCATCTCCGCCAACCTCACTAATAAATTCATTGAAGATCAATACGGGTACAGTCTTGAACCCTTCGCCAATCAGCATCGGCGTACCGAAGTCGGCGAGGGCACGCATGAATACGAGCAGTCCCCCTGCAAGCAGGGTAGGCGTAATGAGCGGAAGCAGCACCTTGCGCATCTTGCCAAAGCCCTTATAACCCATGCTCTCTGCCGCTTCCATCAGGGATTGGTCCACATTCTTCAATGCCCCGGATACATACATGAAGATGAGCGGCACCATTTGCAGCGTTAAGACGACGAGTATACCGGTAAACCCATATATATCAGGCATTTGGAAACCAAATGTGTTGCTGACGAATTGAGTAATGACCCCATTTCTTCCTAACAGCAAAATCCAAGAATAAGCGCCGATGAATGGGGCAGACATGGATGAGATCAGGATCAGGATCCGGATCGTGGCATTTCCTCTAATCTTCACGGTAGCCATAATATAGGCCAGCGGTGTTGCAATAATCGTTGCCAGCGCCGTTACACAGACGGTCACCTTCATACTGTTGAATAACGCATTGGTATAATAGGGTTTGCTGAAAAATTTCACGAAATAAGCGAAGGAGAAATCTCCTGTCGTGCCGTTGTACACACTCTTGAACAGCATGGTGAATAGCGGCAAGGCTAGAAACAGCATGTAGAAAGCGAAAATAAGGAACGAAATGTTGGTCCAGACATCAAAGCGCTTGCGTGTCCTCATCATAGCTGAACGCCCCTTGTATAGTTCAATTCGCCTGCGGCATCATAGACGTTGATCTTGTCCGTCTTCACCTTCAGGTGCACGACTTGACCAGGCTCTAGAATATGGGTGGTCTTGGATTCCTGTGTAATCTCGATGCGCTGACCTGACTCCAAATCGACGAAGTAATGAGTGTTCTGTCCCAAAAAGACGCTGTGCACGATTGTTGCCTTCATGCCTGTGTGGTCATCGGTCATGATGAATTCTTCAGGCCGAACGGATACCTTGACGCTGAGCTTCTTGGCATCGGTTGAGCCGGGAAGCTGAATATTGGTCATCGCTTCCGAATAACCTGAGCCAAAATCCACGCTGTATCCGTCCTTGCCGCCAGTTAAGGCAGCTTCGATAATATTCGTGCGTCCAATAAAGGTGGCGACGAATACATTGGCTGGGCGCTGATAGATCTCCTGCGGCGTCCCCAGATGCTGAATGACGCCTGACTTCATGACGGCGATCCGATCGGAGACAGCCATGGCTTCCTCCTGATCATGCGTGACGTACACCGTTGTAATGCCGACTTCGCGCTGAATGTCCTTGATGGCGTTGCGCATATCGACTCTGAGCTTCGCATCCAGATTGGACAGAGGTTCGTCCATCAGGAGCACATCCGGACGAATGACGATGGCGCGGGCAAGCGCGACACGCTGCTGCTGGCCGCCGGACAGGTTCTTCGGCATGCGGTCCTTGTACTGCTCAATCTGCACGACTTTTAAAATGTCTTCTACTTTAGCGTTGATGTCGGCCTTTGAGAGCTTGCGATTCTCAAGTCCAAATGCGATATTGCCCTTAACGGTAAGATGAGGGAAGATGGCATAGCTCTGGAACACCATCCCGATGTTCCGCTTGCCGGGCTCCACTTGATTAATGACGCGTTCGTTGAAGCTGATCGTACCGCCTTCGATGCTGTTGAAGCCTGCAATCATGCGCAGCAGTGTCGTCTTGCCGCAGCCGGAAGGGCCAAGAAGGGTAAAAAATTCGCCCTGCTTGATCTCTAATGACAATTCGGGAATGACGGTAGTGTCACCGTATTTTTTCACTAGGTCTTGGATGTTGATTGTTACGCTCATGGTTGTCACCTAACCTTTATCATGGCTTTAATCGAAAAGAAAAGCTGTCTGGGAAGCCGCGCGGCAATCCCTTGCTTGTGTGCATGTGTAAACAAGCGGATATCCGTGAAGGATGCGGGTTCATGCTCTTGAATCCCATCAGGGCGCTTGCGAGCCGATTGTTCGTTCTATGAACCTAATCATCGATCATGCGCTGCTTGCGCAAAGCTGGCTGAGAGGGCATGGCTATGTGGAATTTGTGCTCAAACTTGCCTTAGCCTTCTGCCAGCTTCGCGAAGCTGCTGGTTAAGCGTGGTACGTTACTTGATGTTGGTGAAGATCGAGATATAGTGCTCGATGATCTCGGATTTGTGCTCGCTGACGTAATCTGTATCTTCATCGATCATGTTGATCTTCTCGTAAGGCGTCATGTAGTCGCCGAGCTTGGTATCTTGGCGGAGCGGGCGATTCGTCAGCTGTGTGCCGAACGCATCTTGTGCTTCCTTAGACAGAATGAAGTCGATGAACTTCTTCGCATTGTCCATGCGCGGCGCATCCTTCACGATGGCAGAGGCTGCATCCAGGAATACTGCGCCTTCCTTCGGATACACGATTTCGACAGGAGCGCCGTTGCGCACATACGTGTTGGCGGGATCTTCATAGGTCAAGCCCACGATATATTCACCGTCTGCGACGCTCTTGTGCACCGCGCCGGAACCGCTTGCAATTTTGCCGTCAAGGTTCTCGATCAGCTTGCCGACATAATCCCAGCCCTTCGGATTCTCGTAGTCGCCGCCCATAGCCTTCAGCATATTGGTCAGCTGCGCGAAGGCGGAGCTTGAGCTTGCAGGATCAGCGGAAGCAATCTTGCCTTTTAGCTCCGGATTCAGAAGATCCGCATAGCCTTCGATCTTGATATCCCCGATCAGGTTCTTGTTCACGAGCAGCACGCTGCCGTCTGAGATGTAAGGCGTGGCGAAGCCGGTCGTGTTGCGGTGGCCTTCAATCAGATTCGCATCCTCAGGCGATACATATGGCTCGAACAGGACGGCATTCTCGCGATAGCCTGCCATGGAGCCGCCGAACATGACGTCAGCGTAAGGGTTCTGCTTCTCTGATTGCAGGCGTTTAATAATCTCGCCTGTACCGGCTGTAACGAGCTCTACCGTGATTCCCGTTTTCTTTTCGAACATTGGAATGATGGCCTTGATGATCTCTTCACTGTTTGGGCTGTAGACGACCAGTTTATTGGCTGAGCCTGATTCATTGCTGCCGCAACCGCTCAACAGGCCTGTAACGAGCATGCAAGCGATCAGAAGGATGGAGATCTTTTTCATATCATGGTTCCCCCTTGGAATATGATTGTTTATGATTCTTGGTGTTGCAAGCTTATTGTAGCAAGTATGATACCGCTTACAAATCCTATAATCCGCAAACATTGTCTAATATACGCAAGTGATTTTTGGAGGCCAGCGGGTATGGAAGTAGCGGATAGACAGGACGCTGATGCTGTAAGCTTAACAAATCGGGCATGGGCTGATTAAGGTCTGGGATGAGTGATAGGGTGATAGGGTCTGGGATCAGGGGCGATGAGATGCAGTGACTGAGATGGAGTGGGGGAGTTGGAGTAATGGAATAGAAATGCTGAGATCGGAGTGATGGGATAAGATGACGGGAAAGGGTGAGCGATGCTAGCCGTTCTCGTTCGCCATACTTCTGCCCTGTTCTTATGGCGGCCAATGCGTCATGATAGAAGCATGGCATCCATGAATAGTTGAATGAAGCAAAGAGAACGGCTGCTATGCACGCCTCAAGTGCAGGCGGAATGTGCGGGGGCAGCGTGGCTTAGGTGCTTATTCGGTTAAGAATCTAACGATAGAACGGTACCGCAGTCTGTATCGAGGATTGCATTCATTCAAGAGCATGGGATTGAGGATAAAAGGAGTGGAATATTCATGGCTTATCAGCTTATAAATGGCGTGCGTGTATGGGGAACACCTGACGAGGGAGCCTTGGCTCAAGCGAACACGTGCGCGGAAACAGGCCGTGTGGTTCAGGCTTTATTGATGGCGGACCACCACAAAGGCTACAGTCAGCCGATTGGCGGCGTGGTGGCGTATGAAGGGCAAATCTCGCCTTCTGGCGTGGGTTATGATATTGCATGCGGCAACAAGGCGGTGCGCACGCCGCTGATGGCTGAGGAGATCAAGCCGCGGCTGTCGAAGATAATGGATGAGATCGCGCGCCGAATCTCCTTTGGAATAGGGCGTGTCAACCAAGAACGAGTGGATCACGCGCTCTTCGATGATCCCGATTGGGCGGTCTATCAGGCAGTAGGCCTGCAGGAGCATGACAAGCTGAAGGCCTTGGCCCGTGATCAGCTGGGGACGGTAGGGAGCGGCAATCACTTTGTCGACCTGTTCGAGGAAGTGGGAACAGGCCGCCTGTGGATCGCGAACCACTTTGGCAGCAGAGGCTTTGGCCATAAGACGGCGAGCGGCTTCTTGAACCTCGCTGCAGGCAGACCGTTTCTAGGCAATGCGCCAGGCGAGCATATGGATCAGCCGCCCGTGCTGCTCGATCTCAGCAGCGAGGTCGGCGATATGTATTACCGCGCCATGCAGCTGGCAGGGCGATACGCCTATGCAGGTCGGGATTATGTGATCGATCAGGTCTTGGCGCTTCTCGGGACACAGGCGGAGCTTGAGGTGCACAACCACCATAACTATGCGTGGAAGGAACAGCACGAAGGCAAGGAAGTCATGGTGGTTCGCAAAGGAGCGACGCCGTCTGCGCCGGGGCAGACAGGCTTTATCGGCGGCAGCATGGGCGATATTTCTGTGATCGTAAGAGGCAAGGACTCGGCAGAGAACAAGGAGGCCTTCTACAGCACGGTTCACGGCGCTGGCCGCATCATGAGCCGTACCCAAGCAGCCGGCAAGATGAATTGGAAGACCAAGACGCGAAGAGGCGGACAAATTACGCCGGAGCAAATGATGGCGGCGGTGCGCTCCTATGGCGTGGAGCTGCGCGGAGCGGGAACGGACGAAAGTCCGTTTGTATACCGGAAGCTGCAGGAGGTGCTGGATGCGCATGCGGACACGATAGACGTGCTTCATGTGCTGAAGCCAATCGGCGTATGCATGGCTGGCGCAGACGAGTTCGATCCGTATAAGGATTGATGGTTGATCGCCATTCACAGCAGAAGCGTAATAGAACAACTGCAAACAGTATGATGATATTGAAGAGCAGCTTAATCATGGCATAAGCACAAAACGCATCCCCTTCTCACTCTAGGAGAACCATCTCCAGCTTGAAGTGAGGCGGGATGCGCTTTTTGTGTTTCTTTTACCTATTCGTATCGTTCATGTCATGACGAATGCCGATGTCTCGCAGCAGGACCGTTCCTTGCGCTGTCTTGTCGAAGACAAAGCGAATCTGCCGCAGCTCGCTAGGGCTGAAGCGTGGGTTGGCTCTGGTCAGCTTGTTCATGGGAATCGTGAAGTTTTGGAAAATCGGCTCTTTCGTCGGCACGATGGACGACAGCGGCCATTTGACGATATGGCCCTCCAGCATTGGCAATAGTGCAGCCTGGCTGCTTAGCGGCAGGGAAGCGATATTGCCCTTGTTATCGACAGCTTGAATTGTCAGATCGATCAAGGCATCCATATCTAGTGAGCTCTCTTTATTGTCGTCTCGATCAGCCATGGCAAATACAAGTGCGCTGTGATCTGCAATATTCAGCTCATGCTTATCGGGCAGCACAATGGTATAAGCAGGAGGGGAGGAGGCTGCTTTGCGATTCCAGCCCAGCCGGACAGCGCTATACAGGTTAGTCGCATATTTCATTTTGACCTTCTCTTCCTTCCATACTTGCAACTGCTCTCCGATCAGCTTGCCGCCTTCCAGTGTGGTCGTGCCTAGATCAATATCCTCATCGAAGCTGCTGATGCCCATTGTGTGTGCATCCCAATAATTGCTGATATACATCGTGTCAGGCAGCCACTCTCGTGCATGCCCAAGGCTTTGGAATACGCTGCGATATTCGTCGCGGCCTTTAAGGGTGGATTCCAAGAAGGAGGAGATGATGACCTTCGTGGCTTGCAGCTGCTCCTCCTGCGATAACAGCTGGGCGGTATTGTACAGCTTGTTGCCGAAGCCGACACTGTCTACGCTGCCCCATTCTGTATTGAATTGGCCGTGGTTAGCCCCGTATATATAGACCGAGGCCTTATAATCATCGCTTGGCTCTGTAAAGCCAATTCGGCTGTACTGGCTCGCACCATCGAATGAGCTTACATCCATATCATGCGCCCCATGGATCGCTAGATAGCTAATGTCATTCAGCGGCGTTGATTGGCCAGCCGGCTTATATTGTCCATCGGTGCCGGCAATGGAGATGATCGCCTGAATGCCGAAGTTGTAATCAAAGGCAATATTGCCGTTATCCGGTGAGGCTGTAAGCTCGTTGTAGGCGGCTGCGATGGCGACGGCTTCGCCTCCGCGTGAATGGCCGATCAACGCAATGTTATTCATATCGACCTTGCCGTAGAACGGATTGTCTTTTGCTGTCGCCCACTCCTGCCAGGCCTTCAAATGCTCCAGCATGAGCCAGCCGCGGGCCGAGTTGTCATTTTGCAGCACGCTCAGGATAAAGAGGTCGTCATATGGCGAGGTATTCAGGAAGTTCTCATCAATGGACACGAAGATGTATCCTCTGCTCGCCAGCAGCTCGCCCAAATAAGCATAGCCGGGATCGGAATAATCCGTAGCGAGATGATTGCCATGGACGGTAACCACCAATGGGAATGGACCATCGCCCTCTGGGTACCAGACCGTTCCATTCAGTGCCATTGCATCGGGCCCGAAGCCGAAGGTTCTGGTTCGAAGGGAGGACCAGTTGCTGATAAATGCGGAGCCGTCCACCTGCTTGGTGATTAGCGAGTCTGGCGCATTGAATGCCTTGCGATAGCTGTCTTGGCTGCCATAGGTGAGCGTACGGACCTTGTATTCACCCTGCTCTGCTGGATTGCTCAGCTTGGCAGCATGCTGTTCCGCTGCTATCTGATCAGCAGGTATTATCGCCTGCAGCCGGTAGGGCTTCGGCAATTGTTCATTGCCTTCGCTAAAGAGCCAGAAGCCGCCAATAACAAGATAGATTAGCGCCGCTCCGAAGCTTATGGAGGCGAAGATGACAGACCTCTTGTTGGCCCCGCGATAGCTGCCGACAAAGAATCGATACACGACCATGCCGACGATGGAAAACGCCACGATGATGGACAATGATACGGCGAACATTAACGGAGGAGGTCCGACAAAGCAGATGATGAGCAGGCATAGTGATGCAAGCACCAGCCAGATGTAGCGGGTGGGCATCTTTTTCGCCCAATGAATAAGAGCAGCACTCATTCCCGTCAGCAGCACAATCGAGATCAGGGAGACGACGGTTCCGAGCAGATAGTCGCCGAAGCCCCTTGAACCAAGCAGTGCATATCCTTGGACAAAATAAAAGCACAGCACAGCAGCCCCAAGCATCAGAGAGGCACCCTTCCAGCCAGGCGTCAGTGGTGCGAGCCGTTTCAAAGGATGGAAGAGGCGCGACAATCGGAAGCGGGCGCGTTTTTTTTCTTGCAAGATTGGATTTGTCATGTATATCCCTCTTTCTGTATGGTCATCAAACCTCAAGCACCGTTTGGCAAGTTGAGTGTAAGGATTCTTTTGTTTCTCGATGTCTCCATACTTAAATTAACCTTACATGGAAGGATATTCAACGCAATATTTTATATTTTACGCTCGATCTGAAAAAGAAATGAAGCATTGGTATGAATACGATTCATAAGAGGGTGATGATCGGACGAGGTTCGTGCTGATTCTACCGAAGGAAGGAGGCGTCATTTAACGAGGTGGCCTCCGAAGAGTGAAAGGATAAAGAGGGGCAATGAAGCTCGCCCCTATCGTTCAATATGAATAATCATAAAGGCTACAATCAGAATTCTACGCCGCGCACCTTTGAGAAGACCATGGTGTTTCTCAGCCCTCCTTGGCAGTCTGCATTGTCCTTGCGCAGGACGCCCTCTAAGGTAAACCCGCAGCGTGTTGCAACTTGGGCGCTGCGCACATTGCGCTCATCGCAGCGAATCTCGAGGCGATTGGCCTGCAGCTCACGGATGGCGAAGTCCGTAATGGCATGTACGGCTTCCGTTACATAGCCTTGTTTTGCGCAGGAGGTGCGCACCCAGTAGCCGATCTCGAAACGGCGCGCCTCCCAGTCCAAGCGGTGCAGGCCGCTGCTGCCGACGATGCGGCCCGTATTTTTGTCGATGAGCAACAAGCGGAGATCCTTGCGCTCTAGGAATTCCAGCCGGGATTGCCGAATGCCCGATTCTGATTCCTCGATGGAAGGTAGGCTTTGTGCCCATGGCATCCATGGGCGCAGCTCCTCGATGCTTTCATGAACGGCTTCGTTTAGCGCAGTCCCATCTTCCCATAAAGGAGCGCGTATGAGCAGTCGCTCGCTTTCGAATTGTTCGGGGAAATCAAGCATAATCGGGTTGATTGATTGTATACGCATGTCCTCATCTCCAAGAAAATATTTCCGTCTACCATATCACACTGCCGATCCTCTTATCAAGGACAGAAATGCGGCTGTAATCAGCATGTATTGCTGAACGAATTAGGCCTAATGAACTTGCGTTCTCAGCAAGAAGCCTTGATTGCTGCAACCCGCAAGCGGCTGGTATCGATCATCCATTGACCCTCGCTGTATAGGCGAGGCTTCAGCTTTTCCTCGATGGATACATACATCGCTTCCTTCTCAGCCGTCGATACGTCATAGAAGAAGTAGCGCTCGAAGGAGGTAAGCCATTGCCGAATGCCGACACCTCCCTTAAGCGGAGAGTGCTTGTCGAAGTGCTCGGCGAATCGAACGCGGAAGCCGATCTGCTCAAGGAGACTTGTGTATTCTCCGATCGTAGGAAGATACCATGGCAGTCTTCCAGACCAATCATAGCCGCGAACTTCAAGCTCTTCTTGAATCGCGGTGGTGATGATTGCGACGTTGCCGCAGCCGGCGAATTCGGCTGCGAAGCGGCCGCCCTCTCGCAGCGCGAGCCAGATGGAGCGGGCGACGGATTCAGCATCCGTGATCCAATGCAGGGCTGCGCGGGAAAATACGGCATCATAGGCAATAGGGGAGCGATATTGGCATGCATTTTCGACGTGAAAATCAAGCCCGGGGTGTTGCTGCTTCGCTCGGGTTATCCATTCGCCAGACAGATCGATGCCTGTAGGGATGGCGCCGGCACCCGCGATTGCGGCAGTCAGGTCGCCATTGCCGCAGCCGACGTCTAGAATTCTTTCGCCAGATTGTGGATCTAGAAGAGCCAGGACCTCGGCAGCAAGCGAAGGGCTCGATCCTTTTGCAGAATGATTGGTATCTTGGTTCAAGGAATGAGAAGGAAATGGATTCATGGCATATACTCCTTTAATGTTTCGGATTAAATTGGATAGCTTGTAACTGAAAAATAATGAATGTAGAAAGAAGATTGCATTCACATAAGCCTTAACGCGCAGCCCATAGCTCCTCGCTCAGATCAGCTACGACAGCCATCGCGGCTTTGCTGCCAGAAGCTGCGGCATATATCAGCTGAGAAGGCATGACATAGGCTGAATCTCCTGCGGCATATACACCTGCTGCAGTTGTTCTGCCGGAGGCATCGATGACGATTCCTCCTTGATCTGTCGTTTGGCAGCCGAGTGCTTGCTTAAATCTGGCATTGGGGCTTAGCAAAGGGTCAACGAACCCTCCACTTCGTGCAAGCTGTGTTCCATCCGCAAAATGGACGTGCTCCAGCCGGCCGTTCTGTCCCGATAACGCTGTGATAAGCGTGTCTATGACGGGTATGCCTTTCATTGCAAGCTGCTGCCGATCTTCAGCAGCAAGGGGGGCGCTGCCATGGGTGCACAGCACGATATCCTGACTCCAATTAAGCAGGAGCTTCACCTTGTGGAACACTTGAGGGTGGTCGGATATGACGACAAGCTGCTGCCCTCTAAGCTCCCAGCCGTCGCAGAAGGGGCAGTTAAATAAACTGCTTCCATAGAAGTCGCGGATTCCTGTAATGGCAGGCAATGTCTCCTTCAGGCCTGCCGACAGGATGATTCTACGGGCTTTGACAAGCTGACCCTTGGCATCATGCAGAGTGAAGCTATCTTTATTTCTCTGAATGCTGGTTACCTCAGTATTCCAATGCTGGACAGAAGGATAGCTTAGCACCTCTTCATAGGCGATTCGGCGAAATTCGGCTGGCTTGATCCCATCTCTGGTAATAAAGCCGTGAGAAGCGTGAGTGACTCCGTTTCTTGGCTGACTGTTATCAAATAGTGCTACACTTCGTCTCGCTCTGCCCAACACCAAGGCGGCATTAAGTCCCGCCGGCCCACCGCCCACGATGGCGCAATCATATGTCTTCAATAGAAACCCCTCCATTGTCATTAATATAGATATTAAAGATATATTATATCCTTAATTAATCAAAGGAATAGCAACACCTGTGCAAGCACAAGGCATTGCTGTTTATTTGGCAAGATCGATAAGCTTCGTATTCTTCAAATGCTGCTCCATCGCTTCCTCAGCGGACAGCATCACCTGATGAATCACGCAGCGTTCATCTCCGCTGCCGCAGCATTCAAACAGGGAGGTCGTGCCTTCCAACGCATGGATGATATCCAAAAAGGAAATATCCTCTTTCTTGCCCTTGACTCGGTAGCCTCCATTGGCACCCGAAGCGGACTCAACCAGGCCGGCTTTGACGAGCTTCGTCAGTATTTTCGACAGATAGGTAGGGGATACGCCCTGCTTCTCAGCAAGCTGCTGTACCCCAACTGGTCGATCCGGCGCAATGGCAATGAGATAAAGCATCGTGTGGAGGGCATAGTTCGTTGCTTTTGAATACTTCATCGTTATTCCTCCAATTACGGACTTCGTGTGTCTATGATAACGATAATGTTGATGGTGTGTCAAGTTGAAACACATAAAGAATGGAGAAGTGCATGTCGGACGGGTCATGAAATAGACTCTGTTCTATTTTTAAAAATGCTTAGATGAAGAATAATGGCATTGAAAGGCGTCCGCTTTCTCATCAATAGAAAACGCCTGAGCTCAAATGAGCCCAGGCGCTTGTCTAGCGAATACCATTTCATACCCTATAACATATATAAGTGCTTCGTTCTGAGTATCTACATGCCGTAGTGGAGATCCAGCCTGTGAACAACCTGTGTTCATACGCTGCTGTTCATCTTGAAATGGCCTTGAATGGTTTTCTTATTGTCCTTTTACAAAATTAGCCGCTTTAATGCCTGCTTGATGGCCGAAAATGATGATGTCTGCAACGGAGTTGCCGCCGATACGGTTTTGACCGTGCAAGCCGCCTGTAACCTCGCCTGCTGCAAACAAGCCAGGAATGGCTTGGCCGTCTTTGTTCAACACTTCAGTGTTCGTGTTGATCTTCACACCGCCCATTGTATAGTGAATCCCTGGAGCGATCTTGATCGCGTAGAATGGTCCTGCGGACAAGTCGTGCTCCATGCCTGTTGTTCTGCCGAATTGAGCATCCTTTTTGTCAGCAACAGCTTTATTGTAAGTGTCCAACGTTGCTTGAAGCTGATCTGCAGGAACGTTGATTTCTTTAGCTAGAGCTTCAATGGAATCGCCTTGAACGACAAAGCCCATTTCCTCATACTTTTGAATCGCTTTAGCGCGGGATTTCACGCCGGAGTCAAAGACAAGATAAGCTGCTTTTTCAGGAAGCTTATTAATCGCTGCTGTTACATTATCGCGAGTATCCAATTCATTTACAAAGCGTGTGCCTTCATTGTTAACGAGGATCGCACCTTCACCGCGAACCGCTTCACCGATGAGGTAGGATTTCTCTTGTTGTACAGTAGGGTGAACCTGGATTTGATCCATATCAACGGTTACGCCGCCAAGCTTCTCAATCATGGAAATACCGTCGCCTGTGCTGCCTTCTTGGTTCGTTGTGACAAGACCTTCAAGATCAGGGCGCACTTTAGAGATCATATCCATGTTTGCGCCATAGCCGCCTGTTGTGATGATGACAGCATCCGCGGAAATCGTTTTTTCATCTTTATCATTGATCAGGACTTTAACGCCGTTGACCTTGCCGTCCTTCTCCGTAATTTCAGTTACATTTGCATTAACGAACAAAGGAATTTCTTTGCTCAGTACATTTTTCACGAGGCCATTAACGAGATATTGACCTACTGCGGAGCCGTCTTCTGGACGGTGAGTACGCTTCTCGCTCATGCCGCCTGTAATCGTAAGGTTGTTCAAGCGAATGCCGATGGAATCAAGCCATTCGATCGAGTTAGCAGAGTTGTCTACGAAGAAGCGAAGCAGCTCTTTATCGTTAGTGTCATGGCCGCCCTTCAAGGATTCTTCATAGAAGGCGTCGTTGCTGTCTGTAATGCCTTGCGCCTTCTGGAACTTGGTCTCCGAAGCATTCATGCCGGAAGAGGACTTCATTGTGTTCCCGCCGGCCATCGGCATTTTTTCCAGAACGACTGGGTTCATGCCTTTTTCTTTGGCTTCAAGCGCAGCTGTCATTCCAGCACCGCCTGCACCGACAATGATAATATCATATTTATCTTGCAGCTGATCAATAGGGGTGTACTCCACTTTGGAAGCTCCTGATACAGCTTCAGTTTCCTTGTTTTCTGCTGGTTTTTGATCGCCTTGGCTTTCTGGCTTGCTGTCTGTTCCGCCGCCGCATCCTGCGATGACGAGCATGAACGTAAGCACGAGCACAAGCATGGCTGACATTTTCTTTTTCATGATAGACCCTCCACTTTTCTGTAAACTTTCATAGATGAACATAAATAGAGTCGCCAAATACGAGAGCAAAGGCATGAGCGAGCAGAAAAGGAACAAGAAACGAAGTACTCCTTTATCTGCGTGCAGCACTTGTGATTGCTTCTCCAGCTGTGACGGTTATTTGGTTCTCTTTAATTTTAATCTATTTGCCCCATATGTATTGTGATATTATTCACAATATAAGAATTTTTCTCTTAGAATACGCTGGTAATATCAGGGGGTGATGGCGATGACAGGTTTATTTATGTTTTGTACAATTATTAGTAATAATAACTTGATTTTTAGATAAAGATCGTTTAAAACAGTTCTGAGAATCATTGCAGTTAGGACGATAAGTAGTAGATATTGTCAAGAATATGGAGTCGTGATCATTTTTTTATGGGTAAGGGATGTTAATAATTGTGAAATATGGGGGGCAAGTTTGAAGTAATCACTGGGGAATGTTATAATTGGGAAAAATTATAAGAATAGGAGGCTTGTGGTGGGATGAGTGATCGTATGAAATATAGAGGTTTGAAGATTATATTTGCAGTCACGCTTGTTTTAATGACTATTATCATAATTAATAATGTGGATGAGGCTTCGGCACAGACTAAATCTTTTGAGAGATCGGAAGAGAGAGTTAAATCCATCCAAGCAGCTTCCGAAAGATATTTCACATCCATTATGCATTCGAATCACTCTGATGGTACGCCATTAGTTGGATTTAATATAACAAACATTGAAGAAGTAAGCAGAAATGAAGCAAAAATTAAAGTTGTCCTAACTTATGGAGATGGTCTGGGTGATACTCCAGAAACGGAGTATCGCTTGAGATTATCTAGCGGCCAGTATGAAGTACAACAGCAGATTAATGTTTTTAAGCTTGATGCTCGAACAAATAGCTTCTCTAATGATGTCATATCAACACCAGGAAATCCAAGTGCCAATTCGTACTCTGTACAAACACAAAAGAATTAATTTTATATGAATTATGTTTTAACTTGAGATGAAAAAACATTTCTATAATTTATGACACGGCCATTACTCTGGTAAAGTGAGAGATGGTCGTTTTGTTTTTCTATGGACGACTGTCGGACTTAGAAAGGATAATCTAATTGATATTTCACTTTGAAGATATGAGGTCTGAATATATTATTGCATATATGCTGGAATGTAAGACAAGTGATTATATTTTACCTGACCCATTAAAAGTAAAACACCTTCAAGATAACTAGCGACTAGTTATCTTGAAGGTGTTTTGATTATTACAGCAAACTTTTCAATCCTAACACTTGACTTAATTAGCTTGTACCGTGTTGTGTTCTATTTATTCATATACATTTCCTGAAACGAATCCTGTTGCATTACTGTAAGATCTAATTGCTACAATACGATTTGATCCAGTAGGAACGTTTGAAAGATATGAATTAAACCAAGTCCCGTTTTTAGGAACATCCCCAGTGATCAGATCACCAAAACGAAGGTCTATTACTGATCCGCCGGATAGTTTTTGAGCAACACCATACTCGATTGCTAAATCATGTGGTCCTGAATTTTTTTCTTGATAACCATTAAAAGTTAAATTTGTTTTAGTGTTTTCCCACGTTTTACCTGATAAATACAATGTTGTATACCCTCCACCGGATACATTCGAAGTGTTATATTCTGCATAGTATGACCCTTGTATAACTGCTCTAGGTGATATTTGTGATGATTTTGAGTCGTCTAATATATAATTTCCATATGTAACTTGACCAAAATTAGGCGAATCAGGATTGCCATCAAAGCCCATAAATTGTTTGATGACATTATACTTTCCATCTTGAAGTACAACTGAATATGGGGCTGGTTCAAGTTCAAGAGTATCTTTATAAGTTAATTTCACTAAGAACTTAGAGTAGTTATCTTCTTTAGCTATCGTTGATACAATTTTATAATTAATTAAAGGAGTGCCTTCAGCTCCATTAGAGCTTTTGTCTATTATTTCTTCAAAATAATTTTGTAGAACCTTTTCTGGACATCATGGACTCTATTGACCTTATCACGAGCAACGTTGTGATAAGGTTTTTTTATTCCCTATGAAAAAGATTATATATCACTCTATTTTAATCTTTTTCCTAAAATTCTATTGAATTATTATGCACGAAGTTGTATATTACAATTTAATTAACGTTAATTAAGTACGGAGAGTGAGAATATTCATGACCAGAAACAAGTTGAAGGAAGCGGCAATGCGGCTGTTTGGCGAGAAGGGATACGAGGGCACGGCGCTCTCGGAGATCGCGAAGGAGGTCGGCGTCAAGACTCCAGCAATCTACGCCTTTTTTGAGAATAAAGAGGATTTGTTCATGACCGTCTTCCGCGAGGCAATGGGATCTTACAACAGCTACATTCAGGCGTTGTCAGGAGAGCATAAGGAGCTAAGCGCGAAGGACAGCCTGTATCAAATTCTGACGAGACAGTATGCGTTCTATCAACAGAGCAGGGAAGCCAGTCTTATTGTGCTAAGATACGTTATCTTTCCGCCGGCTTTCTTAAAGGAAACGATAGAAGAAGCCTTTCTTGAATCAGACAAGCTGCTGACGAATGTGATCGAGCAGCTGATCAAGAAGGGAATAGAAGAGGGAGATATTCGTGAACAGCCGATACCGCTGCTTGCCGATGCCTTTCTCAACTTGATGGATGGACTGAGCATGCAATATTTCTATTACACCTCCAAAGAGGTTTATGAGCGCAAGCTGAACCATGCATTTACGATGTACTGGAGCAGCGCCAGCTCATAAGGACAATCATGACGAATTAGCAGCAGGGGGATGGGAGCATGACGGAAGCAGGTCAGGTGAAGAGCAGTGAGTTGAATACACAGGATTATGAAAGAGAGCCCGTTCCGCAGCATATGCGCAAAAGATGGCTGTCCATGGCGCTCGTCTGGATTGCGATTGGGATCGATCTGTCGGCTATGTTTCTTGGAGCGGAGCTAGGCAATGGCATGAATCTGGCCGATTCGCTGACGGCGACGATGATCGGGTCTTTCATTCTAGGGATTATCGGGGCGTTGTGTGCGTATGTGGGGGCGAAAACAGGATTGTCTACCTCGATGATCAGCCGTTTCTTGTTCGGTAATGTTGGCGCACGCATCGTGTCTGTTGTGCTTGGAATCTTCTCGCTTGGTTGGTTCGGGGTACAGGTGGGCTTCTTTGCCTCGAATATGCAGACCGCGTTTTTGAATTTGTGGGGGATGGATTTGTCCTTGGGACTGCTCTCCTTTATCGGCGGCATGCTGATGATGTCGACGGCGATCTGGGGCTATCGTTCCATTGAACGATTAAGTGCCTGGTCAGTGCCGCTGCTCGTTATCTTTATTGCCATTGCTATCTTTACAGCCTTTCATGCCAACGGGACGGCTGCGATCTGGGAGCCGATCAGCGGTTCGCCGATCCCAATGGGCACCGCGATCTCGCTTGTCATCGGGATCTTTATCGTTGGCACGGTGCTGTCTCCTGACATTGCGCGCTGGGCACGTACGCCTATGCATGCGATCACGGCCGCTTTCATTGGCTTTTTTGTCGGAAACAGCTTTATGACGGTCATCGCGATCTTCTTGTCTCGTGTGATGGACTCCGATGATCTGACGAATATTTTCCTTGCGCTAGGTCTTGGACTGCCCGCTATTATTGTGCTGACGCTTGCGCAGTGGACCACGAATACTAGCAATCTGTACTCGGCATCGCTCGGCTTCTCTGTCGTATTCCAGCGTGTTCCGAAGAAGCTGATTACCGTTGTGGCAGGTGTGCTTGCAACAGTGCTGGCTGTAGCCGGGATCTATGATAAGTTTTTGACTTTCTTGAATATCATCACGATGTTCGTCTCTCCCATTGGGGGGATCTATACAGCGGAGTTTCTGCTTGTGGATCGCAAAAAGTTTACCTTCGAGGGGCTTGATCGCAATAAAAATTGGGTCGTTCGCTCACTGGTGGCATGGGTTGCGGCAACATGCTTCGCGTATATGACCACTCCGGCTCCAGATGGATTCGGATGGTTCCAATTGACGAGTGTTCCAGCGCTAGACGCCTTTATTTTTGCCTTTATCGTACAGTGGATCGTCGGCAAGATCATGACGAAGAAAGGATAACAACATGACTAACTTCAAGCTAACTGAACTAAATGAGCAAGCGGTTCAATATATTGCAGTGGGTGCAGCCGTACTTGGCACAGGCGGAGGCGGCGACCCGCATATCGGCAAATTGATGGCGCTGCAGGCCATTCGTAAATACGGTCCTGTCCGTGTTGTAAGCCCAGAGGAATTAGAGGACGATGCGCTTGTTGTTCCGCTATCCATGATTGGCGCACCTACGGTCATGAATGAGAAGATTCCATCGGTGGAGCAGATGACCAAGCCCTTGGAGCTGATTGAGAAGGAACTCGGACGCAAGGTCAGTGCGATTATGCCAATCGAAGTCGGAGGCGGCAACTCGCTCGTTCCGGTTATCGCGGCGGCTGAGCGCGGCATTCCGCTGCTGGATGCGGATGCGATGGGACGTGCATTCCCTGAGTCTCAAATGGTAACCTTCTACCTGGACGGTATTGATTGCAGTCCGATTACGATGGCCGATGAGCGCGGCAATGGCGTGCTCATGCATGCGATTGACGGCGTATGGGAAGAGCGGATGGCTCGCGCGATTACAATCCAGATGGGCGGTTCCGCCTCCATCTGCGATTATCCGGTAACTGGCGCGCAGGTGAAGGCGAGCGCCATCCCGCATACGCTGACGCTCGCGTATGAGATCGGCAAGATCCTATACGAGTCCAAGGATCAAAAGCAGAATCCGATCGAAGAGATGCTGAAGCATCTAAACGGTTATGCTCTGTTCCATGGCAAAGCGGTAGATATCCGTCGCCGCACCGAAGGCGGCTTTACACGCGGCGAAGCAGTATTTGAAGGGACGGATGAGCAAAAGGGACGCACGATGCGCTTGTTTTTCCAAAATGAATTCCTGCTTGCGACAGAGGACGGCGAATCGCTAGCGGTAACGCCTGACCTGATCTCGCTGCTTGACCAAGATACCGGCATGCCGATCACGACGGAGAATCTGAAATACGGAGCACGGGTAACGGCTGTAGGCTTCCCCTGTGATCCGAAATGGCGTACGCCGAAGGGACTTGAGACCGTCGGACCGCAGTATTTTGGCTATGATGCGCCTTATGTGCCGATTGAGCAGCTGACTGCAGAGAAAGGGGGAGCACAGTAATGTCTCTTACGAATACAAAAATGATGAGCAGCGAGGAAATCTATCGCATTGGAATTGATGTCGGCGGGACCAATACGGATGCTGCCCTGCTCGATTCGAAGCTGCACACTATTCATACGGTAAAAGTGCACACGACGCGCGATGTCAATGAAGGCATTGTAGAGTCGATCCGTCGGCTGATTGAGGAAAGTGGGGTCAATCCCGCGCAGGTGCGCTATGCCATGCTTGGGACGACACATTGTACGAATGCGATTGTGGAGCGCAAGCATCTTGGCAAGGTCGGCTTGATTCGCATTGGTGCGCCGGCAACGACATCGGTGCCGCCGCTAGCGGACTGGGATGAGACGCTGAAGGCGGCTGTTGGGCAGCATGCTTATATTGTGCATGGCGGCTATGAATATGACGGCCGCACGATCGTTGCGTTGAATGAAGCAGAAATTATAGGCTGCTTGGAAGTGATGAAAGGCGAAGTCAGCGCTGTCGCGATCTGTGGCGTGTTCTCGCCTGTGAATACCTCGCAGGAGAAGCGGATTGAAGAGCTTGCCAAGCAGGTGCTTGGCGAGGATATGCCGATCACGCTCTCTCATGAGATCGGAAGCATTGGCCTCCTTGAGCGTGAGAATGCAGCGCTGTTGAATGGAGCGCTGCTGAATGTCATCGCAGGCGTGGTGAAGGGCTTCGAGGAGGCGCTTCACGGATTCGGCATTGATGCAGGCGTCTATATCTGCCAGAATGACGGGACGCTGATGCGCAGCGAATATGCGCTTCGCTACCCGATTCTGACCATCGCCTGCGGACCGACGAACTCGATTCGCGGTGCCGCGCACCTGTCGGGCTTGAACAATGCCCTCGTGGTCGACATTGGTGGCACGACAACGGACATCGGCGTCCTCTCGCAGGGCTTCCCGCGCCAGTCCTCCGCCGCGGTGGAGATCGGCGGCGTGCGCACCAACTTCCGCATGCCGGACATCTTGTCCATCGGCATCGGCGGCGGCACGATCGTGCGCGTGGATGCTGCGGAGGACCGTGTCACCGTCGGTCCAGACAGCGTCGGCTATGAGCTCTTGAAGCGCGGCCGCATCTTCGGCGGCGATACGCTCACGGCAACGGATGTAGCGGTGAAGCTTGGCCGCTACACGTGGGAAGGCGCGAAGACAGAGGAGCTGGATGAGGCGATCTGTCAGCGGGCTGATGCGATCATGACGCAGGATATCGAAGATGCGATTGATCGCATGAAGACGAGCGCTGAACCGGTCGACGTCATTCTCGTTGGCGGCGGCAGCATCCTTGTCAGAGACAAGCTGGAGGGCGTCGCGCAGATCGTGAGACCCGCTCATTATGATGCGGCCAATGCGATCGGGGCAGCGCTTGGCGAAGTCAGCGGCGAGACAGAGCGCATCTACTCGCTTGATGAGATGACATATGATCAGGCGATGGAGGATGCGAAGCGCAACGCGATTGAACAGGCCGTTCTGGCCGGCGCAGTCCGCGAGACGGTGCAGATCGTGCTGTCGGAGGATATTCCGATTGCTTATCTGCCGGGCAATGCACTGCTGGTGAAGGTGAAGGCAGCAGGACGATTGTAGAATAAGAATAGCAAGGTCTGCATGAAGGGAATCACGCTCTTCGTGTAGACCTTATTTGTGTTTGGATGGGTAATTAAGTGACGATACGATTCTGGTCTCCGTAGTAGAGTCTACTTCATAAGCAACGCCACTCATAGGAATCTGTGAAACACGAAGAGAGGCTATTGCACCAAAAGGGGATCGCGAGCAGCTGTTTATATATTAATGATTTTGAAGATGAGGTATAATTTGTAATAGATTTGCACTGGTAGTGATAAAGACAGTGTGCGGCGGTTGGGTATAGCTGCTGTGAACTTGTCTAGAAAGGTTGATACGATGTCTTTATTTGACTATATTGCTTCTAGTAGAGAATTGCCGACTGGAGAGTTCGGCAGCAAGAGAAAAAGAGTAGAAGGCAGCGGTTCTAAAATTACGGTATTTCAGAATGAAGAGCATCCTTATATCCCCCTTGATATATTCTTGGGTCCGAAGCTGCAAATAAATGAGGAAGACATCGAAGTGTATAATTCCATGGCCGATATTGCCAGTATCGGTATTTCACATCTGCACGATGGGCTGCTGGCACAGATTAGGCATCATTTTACGCTTCCACATGTATACCAGTTGTATAGCAATTGGGGAGGACTTTCGTTTGATCCAGCATTTAAAAAATCATTTCCCAACGAATATCAAGCGAATGTGAAATGTTTCAAGGAGCTTATCAAGCTTATGCGTGATCATCGAGAGGCTGGAGATACATTTGAAATCTACTCCTGTTGGATTGGTGAGGAGCATGAGCCCAAAAAAGAAGCTCTATCGCAAATCATCGAGCTGGATACGGCAGATAGCCTGCAATCCTTTGAACTTAAGGATAAGCGATATATTCTGTTCCAATAAAAACGGTCAAGCTGCATTCAAGCCTGCCCTATGCAGCAGGTTATTCGACAGCGAGCTTCATAATGCGGCGATAGATAGGAAAGGACAACGATTACAATGGCGGACACCTTTGCGGGCAAGTATAGCCCGGAGTTTTTCAACCGATTTACGATACTCGTCAGCTCAAGCTGCGCATCCTTTAATTCCGATGAATTTCTACAATTCATTTATGATCAGGAGTGGGAGCAAAAAGCATTCAAACAGCGCATTCGGCATATCAGCCACGCTTTGCGTGCAACCTTGCCTTCGTCGTACCGTGAGGCTTTGTCGGTGCTGTTTGGCATTGCACCTCAGTGTACGGGTGTCGAATATTTATTCTTTCCTGATTTCGTAGAAGCCTACGGACAAGATGATTGGGAAGCCTCCATTCCGGCATTGGAGCGGTTCACACCTTATTCCAGCTCTGAATTCGCCGTTCGTCCCTTCATTGTGCAGGACCAAGCGCGAATGATGGATCAGATGCTTCGTTGGGCAGCGCATGAAGACCCTCATGTGAGACGATTAGCTAGTGAGGGATGTCGTCCACGCTTGCCTTGGGCGATGGCACTGGAAGCGTTCAAGGCTGATCCTGCTCCGATCTTCCCGATTCTGGAGGCGCTGAAGCAGGATGAATCCGTCTATGTACAGAAAAGCGTTGCAAACAATTTGAACGATATCGCCAAAGATCATCCAGCGCTCGTCAAACAGCTCGTTCGTGATTGGTACGGGGTGAACAAGCATACGGACTGGATTGTGAAGCATGGCAGCCGCACCCTGCTGCGAGCGGCGGATCCAGAGATGCTGTCTTTGTTTGGCTTTGAGACCTCGCCGGATGTGACGGTACAGGAATTGAAGCTCGACATGGCGTCGATTGAGATTGGAGAAACGCTCCCATTTTCATTTTCAATTCTAAGCCGTGCATCGGAAGCGCAGCAGCTGCGTATTGAGTATGCGATTGACTTTGTAAAAGCGAATGGCAAGACCTCGCGAAAACGATTTAAGATATCCGAGTATACGCTTGAACAAGGAAACAAAGCGTATGTGCGGAACCACTCATTTAAAGATTTAACCACGAGAAAGCATTATCCGGGCAAGCACCGCCTGGCTGTGATTATTAATGGAGTAGAGCTTGCCGCAGCAGACTTTGACGTGCACGCAGCCGCTCACACAACGAGATCATAGAGAGCTGAAGCTGGTCGTGTCAGCTCTAATTGTAAACAAGCCGTCAGTCAAGATAGCTCTTGACGTACGGCTTGTTTTAGCTGTCCTATTTAGCTGCGGAATGCCTCTGTATCTAGCAGGGTCAGAGCCTTAATCAAATGTAACGAGAAACAAGGGATATGAGCCTTCCCCTAAATACAAGCCCCACAACAACAAGGAAAAACGATTCACCATCCGCTGCATGACCTCCATTCCTATGGTTCTCTCATAGTAGATGTAAAGGAGCAGAGGAATGAAACGGCGAATCTATTAAGTGAAAGGCACAAACTTGTCCATAATCAAGGGGAAGGGAGTTGGGGAAGATGGAGAGCAAGAACACCTATGCAACGATTGACGCATATATTTCAGCAAGTTCACCTGAAATTCAAGAGACACTGCGTGCGCTTCGAACAGTCATTAGAGAGGCAGCGCCTGAGGCGAGAGAAAAGATCAGCTATCAAATGCCGACCTTTGAGCTTGATGGCAATCTCGTACATTTTGCCGCTTTTAAAAAACATATTGGCTTCTATCCTGCGCCTAGCGGTATCGCCGCTTTTCAAGAGGAGCTGAAGGGATATAAGCAGTCCAAAGGAGCGGTTCAATTTCCAAATGATCAGCCTTTGCCATATGATACGATTCGCAGAATTGTGCAGTATCGGGTTGAGGAAAATCGAGAAAAGGCCCAAGAAAAAATGAAAAAGAAAAAGCAGAAGTAAGGGTATGAATCCTGTTTCTGCTTTTACAAGAAGAGCCCCGTTATTTACTCATGGCTGTGAAAGAATCTATAAGCCGCAAACCTCTACGCTGCTTAGGCTCGCGGCACTTGTGCATTCGTATTCATCAATATAAGGGTCCCGATGCAGGGCATCCTGGAAAAGGATTAATATCTTGAATGGTGGCGAACGGATACTGCTTTGCTGCAAATTGGGTATGGTATAAATATTCCTGGATAACGACAACCCCGCCATTCATGCTGCACAGCACGCCACTGACGCCTTGACCATTCGCCAAAGATACGCCAACGGGCTGTCCCAACAGTCGAAGCGCCTTCTGATACCAGGGCGGCATAGGGCTTCACCTCCTTAGGCATTGTATGCAGATGTCGTGGGGAAGTGAATACGGGGAGATTGAACTTTCAAATATGAACGAATCTGAGCCAATATGTGAGTCCATGTTCAGCGCATCTCGTTTTGTATGACATTCATCATTGAACACACTTTACTTCTGTGCTTATTTCCAACATACTGAGAATAGACGGACGATAGTCTGTACAGGATAACAAGGATGAAGACGCTGCGGCGCTTGCCTTGTCGATAGGCTGCCAGGTTGTAAGCAATCTTTTTTCAGGTGAAGGAGATATGCTTTCAGGGCTTGGGAGGGAATGCCGTTCGACGTGTTGCGAGGACAAGCTGTATCATGTCGTTTTTATCCAGAGACTAGCTGCGAAGGGGAATGATCCATATGTTAAGCGAAAAGCTGCTTGCGAAGCTCAACGACCAAATGAACTATGAATTTTACTCTGCACAAGTATATTTAGCCATGGCGGCTTATTGTTCTTCCGAAAGCTTCGACGGGTTCGCGAACTTCTTTATCATGCAATCCGAGGAAGAAAAATATCATGGAATGAAGATCTTCCACTTTATTAATGCGTTAGGCAAGCGCGCCATTGTCACAGGCATGGAGGCGCCACAGAATGAATACAGCTCCCTGCTTGATGCTTTTGAGCATTCGTTCGAGCATGAGAAGACGGTGACGAAGCGAATTTATGAATTGTCGGACATTGCTTGGGACGAGCGCGAGCACGCGACGATCAACTTCCTCAAGTGGTTCATTGACGAGCAGGTTGAGGAGGAGGCGACCTTCGACAGCATCGTGCAGAAGCTGCGCCGCATCGATAATGACAGCAATGCCTTCTACATGCTTGATTCGGAGCTTGGGAAGCGCACCTTTACCCCGCCTGCTGGCGAGGCTTAATTACAGCGTACAATTAGAGAGCTGCCTGCACACCATGGTGCAAGGCAGCTTTTTTTATGCGTTGGTAATGATGAAAAAATCTAATATCTTATTTCAAATTTTAAATTATATATTGATATAATTTAGGATATATGTATAATAGTCCCTGTAAGCAATTGTAATTAATAGATTGAATTAGCATTAGGGGGAGGAACATGATTTGGAGTGACTTTATCGTACTATTTCTGAGTATTGTGTTTGGATATTCTGGAATCGTGAAGATCTTTTCGATAAGCAGCTTTAATGAGACGATCACCCAGCTTGGATTTTCACTGAGAAGCAGCAGGCCTATCGCCATAGCGATATGTATAGCTGAATGTTTAAGCGCTATTCTCTTGCTATTTGACGCTACGCAAGTTTATGGTCAGATTATCATGATTTTGCTTTCTCTAGGATTCCTCTGGTCAGTCTATCATGCCAATGTTGTGAAAAAGACGAAGATCCGCTGCAATTGCTTTGGGACAAGCAGTCACGAATATCTTGGGCTCATCACTGTTGTTAAGAATGTTATGTTTATCCTCCTCAATGCTTCAATGTTCTTGTCAGCAGCTTCCACCAGGCTTTTCTCAGGCAAGTTAGAAGAAACCATCTTGAACATCCTCATCATTTTCGGAATTCTCGTACTTTATCTACTCATCTCTAGTTACATCACCCTTCACAAAATGATAATTAGGAGGACAGAGTGATGAGTACACTCCATGTATCTATAGCTGTTCTTTATCTTTTATTCATTGTCGCCTCGTTATTTGTACTCAAACTTTTTCAGTATGTGAAGTCAGAAGGAGAACGCAAGCCAGCAAATCAAGAACGCACGGCGCCTCCTGATATTGGACTTGATATTGGTTCCATCCTACTGCTCGATTCGATGGAATCCTATGATCATGGAATGATACACTTTGATGATCATCGACCTCGATTACTTGCCTTTTCCATGGTAGGCTGCAAATCATGCGAAGATACCTATCAATCCTTGCAGCGTTTTGCGGAACTTCATCCGGATCTCCATATTTTACTCTTCTTGTTTGCTTTAGAGCAAGAAGAAGCGACTTCAACGATTCAAGAGAAGAAGCTTCATGACTTTCCTGTTGTATGGCTTCAAGAATCAATGCTGGATACATTCAAGGTTAAAAGCTTCCCGTTTGCTTATTTCATGTCCAATGAGAATGTCATCATCAACAAGCAAGTTGTTAACAACTATGAGCATTTGGAAGAGCTTGTAGATGTGATACCATCCTTGCCTATGAATCGAACAGCATAATTATGTATAGAAGGTAGATTCTGATGCGTTGGATAAAAATGTGGTTTACCCTCCTGAAGCAAGTGGTTCGTGTGTCACCCGTTATTTTTGCAGCGATTGCACTCATTCATATCTTGCTTGCAGTTCTGCCTGTGCTAGAGATCTATCTAATTAGCCAAGTTATTAATGCAGTGACAGAGGCATTGGAGCAGCAATTGGAAGTCCAGAGGGCATTGTTTCTAGTGGGGATTCAGTTAGCTCTGATCCTAATAAGAATGGTTTTAAATACCGTAAAAAAAATCCTGGAACAAAAACTGGATATAAAAGTTGTATACACATTTAATCTAAGCATTATAGAAAAATTAAACGCAATGTCTTATTTATTCTTTGAACAGCCCCACAATTATGATAACTTGCAACGAGCGCTTCGTAACCTTGAAGTATTCGGTGTCAACGTTGTGTTTCATATGCTCTCTATAGCTCAAAATAGTATTAAACTAGCGGGCTTAATGTACTTATTATATACCTTCCATTCGAGTCTTCCGATATTGCTGCTGTTATTGATTATTCCACTTCTTATTATTCAGAGGATAGAAGGAAAGTCCCAGTACAGTCTGTTTATGAATCAAACCGCCTCTTCGCGCAAAGCTTCTTATATTGGCAGTCTATTGCAATCGAAAGAAGCGGCAAAAGAAATGCGATTATTCAATTCCAAAGATTTCTTTATTGCAAGATGGAAACGCATTTACTTTAAAAATGCAAATGAAAGATTCCGCGTAGATATGAAAAATGCCACGAATCGCTTGTATACGGAATCATTTGTGTCTATCTTTTGTTTTGGAATCTTATCCATCTTTATTTGGGTAGGGGCACAAAGCAAAAAAGTAAAAATTGGTGACTATGTTGCCTTATTTCAAGCCATTCAGGAGACGCAGTTTTCCATCAAAGATATCTCACAAAGCTTAGGTCAGATCTATAGGGATAGCTTATTCATACAAGAATTAGTTAGCTTCATGGATGAACCAGCTACAGAGTATGTGGGCACGCAAGCCTTTCCAGATACATTGAGACAAGGAATTAAAGTACAGGATTTATGCTTTCAATATCCAACACAGCCTCATCAAGTGCTAAAAAAAATTAGCTTTACTATTAGGGCTGGGGAAACCATTGCCATCGTTGGCGAAAATGGCTCTGGTAAAAGTACCTTAGTCAAATGTCTATTAGGGCTGTATCCTCCAACCAGCGGTTCAATTGAGTATGATGGAATACCTCTCTCTTCCTTTAATAGAGAGAGCTTCCGCGAAAGAGTTACCGCTGTTTTTCAAGACTATATGAAGTATGAAATCACGGTGGATGAGAATATTAGGCTTCATGATGAGAATGGGGATCGATGGATACACGATCGGTTAAGGAAAGCCAAAGCTGTTGCAGGAATCGACTCTTTTGTCGAGCAGCTTCCACAGAAAGGGGAGACACAGCTTGGTACAAGATTTTCTGGCGGAGTTGAATTATCTCAAGGTCAATGGCAGAAGGTCGCTATCACGAGAGCGATGTATCGAGATTTTGAAGTTATCTTTTTGGACGAGCCTACAGCTGCCGTTGACCCTATTACTGAATCCAAGATATTTGAAGATCTCATGCAGTTAACAAAAGGGAAGACTGCTGTGTTTATCTCACACCGCTTGGGTAGTTGTCGTCATGCTGATCGAATCTTCGTGATGGAAAATGGAGAACTCACCGAGCAGGGATCGCATGAAGAGCTGACACATTCAGCAGGGAAATATGCGGACATGTTTGAAAGACAGGCCCAATGGTATAGATAGTATATTCTAAAAAGGAGGTGATATAAATGGAGGCAGTATGTAAACTTGACAAATCCACCTGTGACTATCAAACTCAATGCTCCAGAGACCGTTACTTACGAACATTGACTTACAAGTGCACTTATAGTGATGGTATGACTGGAACAATGACCAAGTACGAATGCTCATGTTAATCGGAGTTAGCGTAAAGGACCTAGCAGCAGCTGGGTTCTTTTCTTATAAATACGGATTTACTTCAAAGTTAAAACGTGCTAACTTATAGGTGGATTTCATTTCCTTTTTGGAAGGAGGAGAAGGGGAAAGGACACTGCGAATTAGAAGTCGTTCGTTACTCGTCGGATATTCATAGAAGAGAGTGGGAGGGCGAATGTTTCATATGAAAAGGCTCGTATCGATTGTTACGGTTGTCATATTGTTGGTGGGCGGCGCGGTGACAGCTTTTGCTGCACCCAACGCCAGCCAGCCAACAACCTTTGCTGCACAAGCGGTTTATATAGGAAAGGAAGCGGATGGCAAGCACCGTGTACATATTACATGGGATGATCTCGGTAGCAACGTAAGTCATTATTCGGTATTCCGCTATCCAACCCTGTTTCCTTGGGGCGGTGAAACGGTATGCTCGAATGTCACAGCGACAAGCTGCGAGAACCTAAGCGTTGAACGCGGCCAATTCCGCTATATTGTCACCGCCTATTTTAATGACGGCACTGAGCTTGCTAATAATGCTGGCCAAACGACCGTCAATATTGTTTACTACACAGGGGCGCCAGCTTCCCCTTCGATCTTTGCTAATCATACCTCGGCTAGCAGCTACTCCGTTGGCTTCAGCATTGCATCTGGCAACAATGCAGATATTTGGGAGCTCTACGAGAATGGCATGCTGGTCAATCATTTCCAAGGCTTCCTCATTGAGAATGGACAGGCTCCGCAGACGGAATCCAAATCCTTTTACAACAAACCAAGCGGCACTTATGTATATGTAGTCAAACTCAAGAACGTATACGGCACTTCCGAATCCCAGCCGCTAACCGTCGTGGTTCCTTAGTTCTTATTATAATCGAAGCAAGTATAAAGCTGGCTCTGGGAAGGTTGGAGCCGGCTTTATTTATGTTTGTTCGGAAGCTTAGCGTGTGAACGGGAGACGATCCATGAATGTACGGAAAACGATTGGATATCAAGGGAAGCCGTGTTACGGAGCAATAGGCCGAATGGGCGATAAATGAATGTAAAAAGGCTGCAAAAGCAACCCGCCTGCGGGAATACCACGCAATATGCGAGATTAAGGCAAGGCACCTCACATTCTTCTCCTTTAAAGCGTGATATAATAATGCATCGTTATGCAAGGCCTAGATCGCCTTGGTCTATTCCATGAAGAAGAGTTGATACGATGAGTACAATGGTGCCCAGGATAAAAACAAGAATGACCTTTCTGCTGAATAAATACTTCACAGGAGAAACGCTTGATTATAAGCAAATTATCGCGATCATTATTCCGATATTTGTGGATCAAGCTTTTATTATTTTGATGAGCCTTTTGAATACGGCGATGATTAGTTCCTCAGGGGTAGCGGCAGTCAGTGCGGTCAGCATGGTAGATTCGCTGAATATCTTTCTCATCAACGTGTTTGTGGCGGTAGCGACAGGGGGAACGGTTATTGTCGCGCAGTATAAGGGGAGCGGCAATGCCGAGATGGTGTCAAAGTCAGCGGCTCAGGCGATTTCCGCGGTCGCGCTGCTGTCAATCTTTATTAGCGTGATTGTCATTATTTTTCATAACCCTACACTGGAGCTGTTGTTTGGCCGGGCAGATGCTGATGTTCTAGAGAATGCACGGATCTTCTTGATTGGCAGCTGTATCTCGTACCCGTTCATCGCGATCTTCCAAGCTGTTACCGGAGCGCTGCGGGGAGTGGCGGAGACGAAGGCCTGCTTAGGCTTGTCGCTCATTATGAACTTGACTTATCTGTTCTTGAACATTTTGTTTATTACCGTGCTGGATATGGGCGTTGTAGGACTGATTATCTCCATGCTCACGGCTCGTGTGCTGGGGATGGCGATCTCGTTGATCTATTTGCTAAAGTTCAACCAGACGCTCAAGTTCCGTTTGAAGAATGCACTGAAGCTGAACTTGTCTATCCTCAAAAAAATCATGACGATTGGGCTTCCCTTCGCAGCAGAGCAGATGTTCTTTAACGGCGGGAAGCTGTTGACCCAGACGTTTATCGTGCAGCTAGGCACCCTTGCCATCACAGTCAATGCTATCGGCGGCTCCATTGCGCTGGTGTTCCAGATCGGAGCGAATGCGCTTAGCATTGCGATTGTTACTGTGGTAGGCCAATGCATCGGACGGCGCAATACCCAGGATGCGAGGAAGTTTATCAAGTCGTTCCTGTGGCTGTCTTCCATCCTATTTGTCTTTGCGGCACTGCTTCTGCTGCCCTTGTTCCCGTGGATCGTGAGATTGTTCACGCCTCCGCCTGAGATCATTCCGACCATCTTCAAGCTGATGGTGCTGATTGCAGTTACGCAGCCGCTATTATGGTCGATTAGCTTTATTATGCCTTCAGCTCTTCGCGCAGCGGGAGATTCAAACTTCACGTCGATCACATCGCTGCTCTCCATGTGGCTTTTCCGCGTCATCTTGGGTTATGTGCTTGGGATTCCGCTTGGGTTTGGCATTATGGGGGTATGGATCGCGATGGTGATCGAGTGGGGCATCCGCGGCTCTGTCTTCCTCTGGCGCTTCCGCGGGGAGAAGTGGTATAGTCGGAAGCTGATCTGAGGCATGTCTCTGAGGATTGAGAACTAGGCTAGCCAGCTGTTTACGAAGCACTATATATGAGCTAGGTTTGGACTGTTGACCCTCGGTGAGGGAGGCAGTCCTTTTTGTTTCCAATAGTGAAAATGAGAACTTCTTAATCTAGTATTATTGTGATAAACTCACTATATATCCAATATATTACTGTCGGCGATGTTGAAGAAAGGTGGGAGATGCGCTTGAATGTGCAGAGGAGTGTAAGGGATTTTATAAAAATATAGTCAATGAATAGGAGGATTGATTTTGATGAAAAATCGGCCCGCAAGTGTAAAGATCGTTTACTGGATGCAATGGATAGGACTATCATTCTATGGTGTGCTTATCCTATTGTTTGGTTCTTTTTTTATTTCTGGAGGCTCTGTCTGGGAAAGCTTTAAGGATGGATTGCTGGGAAATGCCCTAGGCATCCGTGCACAGGAGTTCAATGCGGAACATTTCGGCATGCTGGTTGGCAGAATGTTCATCCCGATATGCTTGCTGCTCATCAGCTTATGGAGTATAAAGAAGTACATGTTCAAGACATTGTTGGCTGCCATAATCATTCATATCTTATTCTCGATTGCTCAGCCTCTGAAACTTCTTCTATTGGTCGTTACCCTCATCTTAGTGCTGCTAAAGAGCAGTAGAAATGATTTACAGGAAATCTATTCGTATCGTCATGAGACTTCAACCTAGTCATCATAAGGTTTTTATCTACATAATAAAGCATTTTTTATATAGTTGATTTGTTTTATATGAAGGGATATTAAGACTCATTCGTTTCATTCCAATTATCCCTTCGCCATTACTTATAATAGGGAAAGAAAACCTCGTGGTACAGACAGCAATGTGTATTCCCAATGCCGGAAGCGGCTGTGGCGTTATACTCGGAGGTGTCCCGTGAACGTTCAAGCAGATCCAAATAAAATCGAAGAACTCTCGCAGCAATTCAAGCGTTGGAGAAGAGAGCTGGAATCAAGCTATGTTCAGATGGTCCATGTGGCGAATCGTACCGCTGGCTCTGCTCGGTCCTCATTTTCTGAGGATGGTGGGGTGCGGAGTGCAGCTTATCAGGTCGAACGATTAGCGCAAGAGATTCAGCACGAGGCTAGGGAACTGGTTGGGAGATTAGAAGAGCAATCCCGGCTGCTGTATCAGGCGGCTGGCGAGTACAGGCAGCTGGAGCGCGAAGCCGAGCGGAGGATTCAATCGGCAGAGTCTGCTCGGTTGCCTAAAGAGTTAAAGCGCTTTATCTCTCGTGGGGTGTTGGCTGGCAGTGGGGCTCTAGGTCCAATGAGCGTTCAGATGCTGCCAGCTATGAAGCAATTGTATCGCATTATGGATCAGACCTCCTTTGTCAGGAAGCTGATGGATATGCTGCTGTCCAAACAGGTGGCAGTTGTCCAAGCCGACCCTATGGTTGCCGAATGGCTTCGTGCCTTATCGGAAGGTACACCGGAAGAGAAGGAAGCGGCTCGCTTAAAGCTCTCTACGATTGCGATGTCCTTGACTGCGATCAAGGAAGCCCAGCGGGAATACAGCGTATATCACTATTTTGGACGTTCGGGCTATATGGACGAAGCGCATGTGCGAGCGAATGAAGCAAGGGAGAAGCTGCGAGCACTAGGAGTGGATGATACCTACTACAATGAGCAAGTCAAGCTAGCGGGAACGAACCTGCTGGATTCGCTGGAAGCCTGCCGCTTCAATCCGCTGAAGGACGACGGCTCACCGATGCCAGAGCAAGCAGAGCTGCTTGAATATATTGAAGAAGTAATAGCCAAGGGGCAGGTTGATCCTCTGGATGCCTTGCAGTATCAACTGTTGGAGGAGAAGCTAAGAAAGATCGCGAGTGGAGAGCTTCCGCCAACTCATTTGCCAGATGGAACGCTTATTGATGAGAACAATAAATGGAACGAGACCACCTTTGCTTATTTTGAAACATATATCAAGCATGAAGGAATGGAGGCGCCGCTTACCCACTATGACAGCTGGGTAAAAGAGACGTATGGAAGAACGAAATGGGAGGGCTTCGTCAAGACATCCGGAGAAGTAACGATGGGCTTTACAAAAGGCCTGCTTACCGGCATCATTGAAGGCATTGTCGATACCGCAGGCTTGGCATACCAACTGGTCGTAGACCCTCAGCAGGTGGGGCAGGATATGCTGTATGCGGCAGAATACCTCATACAGAACCGGGAATTGGTGGTTGAGGCAGCCAAGCAGATGTATGCAAACTTCGAAAGTGCGTCGCCTGAGGAGAAGGCAGAAATGATTGGCAAGGTGTCCTCCATTCTCGTGCCGGGAATGGGCGTGACGAAGGCTGGCAAAGCGGCGAAGGTGCCGGAAGCGTTAAGCAGCATGACCCAAGCGGTAAAGACAAGCAAGGCCATGAATGTACTTGCTAATCCCATAAAGAAGTTCAAGGCATTCGATTGGAAATCGTACACGATTCGATTCCAGGATTGGGTTCAAAGCCTGAAGCCAGGCCGTTTTGCGGTAACGCCAGAAGGGATGCTCATCAGGATGCCAGATGAAAGCTCTTCTGTGGTCAGGCGAATTGATGTTGGGGATAGTAAGAAGATTGGGGGGACGGGTAATATTCAAACTGGAGGTCGTAATAACCTCTCAGTAGATGAATATTTCCGTCTAGAGGCTGAAGCGTCGAAAATGTATGATAGTATAAGAGTTTCAACTTCAGATGTTCAGGCGATTTCAAAGAACACAGGAATTGCAGAAAGTCGGATTCAACGCATCAAAGACCATGTATTTAATAATGAACATATCAAGTCAAGTGGAAATGGCAGGTTTGACCCTGATTATGAAATTGCCCAAGCATGGACTAGATTACAGCAAGGAACTTACAACAAGAAAGACATTGATTTATTAAATCATGAATTGTTTGAGTCAAGGTTTGAGGGTATATTTAAGACAAACTATGAAACTGCGCACGACGCCGCTGTCAGGTCAGGTCGTCCGTGGGAAATAGATTAGAGGTGATTATAAATGGGAGCTTTTGTTTTACTCTTGAAAGACTACGAGGATGAATCAGTTGTGATATATAGATTCGGCCCAAAAGAAGAGATAATGGGAAAGATTGAATTAAACAAAGAAACTAGAATGTTCTCCGAATTAGAACCGATTAACAACCCTAATCATTCAAATCAATTTTACTTCGATAGGGCGGCTCAAAGAATGGCAAGATGTCTAGTTAAGGAAGGCGGTTTATTTCCTGAGAAAATGACATTTGAATCCTAAGAAGTTAAACCTTGATTGGTTTTTTGCCTCTCAAGGTTTTTTTCTACGGTGGGCTATCCGGTGCCGAATGAACCCATCATTAAACCAATAACACATACAATCCATGTAATACCCGTATTAAGATTTCGTCATTTTGGATGTACGTACGTAAAGGCTTGAATTTTATACCGTAAATAACGCTATTCCGTTATATTGAACAGGTCTATTATGATCAGATACTACCATGATTGGCCTGCTTTTTGCTAGATTCGCAACTGCTGGAGGAGAAGCTAAGGAAGATCGAGAGTGGAGAGCTTCCTCCAACTCATTTGCCAGATGGGACGCTGATTGATGAGAACAATAAGTGGAACGAGACCACCTTTGCTTATTTTGAAACATATATCAAGCATGAAGGAATGGAAGCGCCGCTTACCCACTATGACAGCTGGGTAAAAGAGACGTATGGCAGAACGAAATGGGAAGGCTTCGTCAAGACATCCGGAGAAGTAACGATGGGCTTTACAAAAGGCCTGCTTACCGGCATCATTGAAGGCATCGTCGATACCGCAGGCTTTGCATACCAACTCGTCGTAGACCCCCAGCAGGTGGGGGAGGACATGCTGTATGCAGCAGAGTACCTCATACAGAACCCGGACATGGTGATTGAGGCAGCCAAGCAGATGTATGCGAACTTCGAAAGTGCATCGCCTGAGGAGAAGGCAGAAATGATCGGCAAGGTGTCCTCTATTCTCGTGCCGGGAATGGGCGTGACCAAGGCTGGCAAAGCGGCGAAGGTACCGGAAGCGTTAAGCAGCATGACCCAAGCGGTAAAGACAAGCAAGGTCATGAATGTGCTGGCCAATCCCGTAAAGAAGTTCAAGGCATTCGATTGGAAATCATACACGATTCGATTCCAAGATTGGGTTCAAAGCTTGAAGCCAGGCCGTTTTGCGGTAACGCCAGAAGGGATGCTCATCAGGATGCCAGATGAAAAATCTTCTGTGGTCAGGCGAATCGATGCTGGGGATGGTAAGAAGATTGAGGGGATGTCTAAAGCTAACTTAGACAAAATTAGAGAAACTGCTCCGGATTACTATAAAGAATTAATAGATAAGCATGGCGATAAGGGAAGATACTACGCTAGATCTCCAGAAGAGTATGAGAGTTTGGCGAAAGATCCAGCAAAAAACTTTAAAATAAACGAGAAATCAAAAATTGAGAGACTAGCAGGCTTAGAGTTAGAGGCGAGAGGGGACCTACCTGGTCCTGTAGTTAGAGATACCAATCCAGCAGGTGCAGAATTTATTGATGCAACAGGTGTCAAGTGGGACGTTAAAGGATGGTATTCAAAATTTGCACCAAAGGGTTATACTCTGGAAAAGGCAATTGCTGATATAGAAGAATCTCTTTCGAAAGGTGAAAATGTTATCATCGACTCATCAAAAATGTTCCCAGAACACATAACTGAAGTACGCAAAGCAGTAAAAGAATTAGGTTTAAGTGAAAAATTACTGTGGTGGCCATAAAATATCTGAAAGGAAGTATTCCATGGATGATAGTAAGTTTTTAAAACATCACAAATGGGCAGAATCGGACGGTAAAATTGGTAAAAAATTAGAAATTGTGAAAGAAGAATTAAAACAACTAAATCTGGCAGGAATGAATCTGAGCTGCTCAGAGATTGTAGAGTCAAATATGAACAATTCGTTTTTGACGAATAATGATATGAGTGACTGCTATTTTTTAAGTACATCATTCGAAGGAACGAATTTCTCGGAATGCATATTGAGTAAAACAGTGTTTGATTACGCATCCCTAAAACATTCAAATATAAGAAATTGTGTAGGTATAAAAGCGTCTTTTAATGATACAGACCTTAGCTTTACTAATATATATGGATCTGACTTGAGGCGAGCATCATTTCGGCGAGCAAATTTAAGCTATGTAAAGTTTACTAAGGTAGATTTAACGAACGCTCTACTTGATGGGGCACTTCTCTATGGAACTCGTTTTGAAGAAATAAACGGAATTGATGAAGTGTCTGCCAAACATGTTTTTGTTGGAACTGAAGAGAACCCAATAAGATTGGAGTGTGATGATATTAAAAAGTGGTTAATGGAGCAGATGAGAGGATAATGAAATGAAAATTTATTAGACTCCTTGCGCAAGAAACGAGATATTCAATTTCTTATGATGAAGATCTGGCTTGTGAATATTTTTTTGATAAAGTAGCAACATACGCAATATAAAGTCACTCAACACTTTCAAAAGCTCATTCCAACTTGAACCATGAGTAGGAATGAGCTTATTTGCATGTCCTATGTAGAATGCTATAAATCAGAGCCTTTCAGCAACCAATATGATGTGAATCTCTTCCATTATCTCTAGCAAGTTATATAATAGAGAGAGAATAGGTATCAAGTACTAGGAGATACAGATAATGGCTTATATGGTTCCAGAGACAATGCCAAGGAAGGCAACTGCGGGAGAGAGACTTCTATTTGAGAGTCTGCGAGACTACTTACCGAGTGATTATGTGGTATATTACGAACCTGAGATACGAGGGCGCAGGCCTGATTTCGTCATTATTGGTCCTGATCTGGGTCTTGTCATCTTAGAAGTGAAGGATTACACGAAGGGGACGCTTTATCAGCTGAATCATGACGAGTGGACGCTCAGGAATACAGCAGGGCAGCTAGTAAAGACGAAGAATCCTCTGAAGCAGGCGAGAGATAATGCGAGGCTCATTACCGATTTTTTAAAGAAGGACAGCAATCTTGTGCAGCCGGGAAGCATGTATTTGAAGTTCCCATACGGCTTTGGGACGGTATTTACCCGGCTCAAGCAGGAGGACTTTATTCAGCATAATCTGTACGCGGTCATTGATCCGCAATTTGTTCTGTGCAGGGATGAGATTGATCCTGAACATGACCATTTCTCATCTGAGGTCCTTCTCGATAAGATATATGAGATGTTTACGGTATGGAATAGAAGAGAGCCTATTCTAAGCCATGAAGATATACAAGCCATTCGATTCCATCTCTTTCCGGAGGTTCGTATTAGTGCAGAGTTCAAGCCTCCCGTGCAGCATCAGGATCAGCTGCTGCTGTCACTGCATAATATCAAGACAATGGACCTGCATCAAGAAAATATGGCAAAGCAGCTCGGTGACAAGCATCGGCTCATTCGAGGGGTGGCAGGGAGCGGCAAGACCTTGGTGCTTGCGAGTCGAGCGAAGTTGCTGGCCAAGGAACATCCAGATTGGAGAATTCTCGTGCTATGCTATGGCATTCCATTATCTCGGAGCCTTAAGCTCATGATTGATCGCATGCTAAGAGAACCCGATGATCTATTGGATATGATGAATGCTTCGAATACAGGTATTGATGCTTCCCATATTGAGGTGTATAACTTTCATGAATGGCTTCGCTTTCAACTTCGAATGAAGGATACAGATATATCGAGCCTGCTGGAGAAGATCGAACGGCAAGAGGCTATCGTACCAACCTATGATGCAATATTGATCGATGAGGGACAGGATTTTGAAGGCGAGTGGCTGAGGCTGTTAGGGCAGTGTCTGAATCCAGATACGCAGTCTCTGTTGATGGTTGAAGATCGTGCCCAGTCTATTTTCAGAAGAAAAACAAGTCTTGTCCACAATATTGGCCTTGACTTTCGCGGAAGATCGAAAATACTTCATATTAATTACCGCAATACGGCGCAAATTGTCCAGTTCGCATGGGACTTTTATCAGGAGCACTCACAGTTAAAGTCTAAAATAAAGGACGCAACAATTGATGGCGTTGAGATCATCCCGCCGCAAGCGACCAAGCGCAAGGGTCCTGATCCTGTTATTCGAAGATGCAATCATCTTCAGGAGGAATTGGCGTGGGTGTGCGCATCCATAAAAGAGCTTCATGAAGAGAAGCATGTTGCCTATCAGGATATGGCGATCCTTTATCGAGTGAAGAATAATTACCGGGAATCGTATATCGATGATATTCGAGCAGCTCTTCATCAGCATGGGTTTCCATTCAGATGGGTTACGGAGAATGCGGAGACGAAACGCAGTTTTAATCGCGAAGAAGAGACGATCAAGATCAGTACCATTGATAGCGCCAAAGGCTTGGATTTTCAAGCTGTGTTTATCGTAAATATCGAGAACATGCCGTTTGCTCTGGAGCAAGTTGAAGAAAGAGAGGTATCTCTCTTCTATATTGCCATGACACGAGCATTGGAATGGCTCTATCTGACATACAGCGGAGAATCAACGTTCACGCAATATCTCGATGACGTTCTTGAATCTCGTTCGAAGAAGGATGATCGTAAACAATTCGGATAGGGATTGATTATGCGAAGCAGGATTACGACAATACAAGCGCAAGAATCTTCTGTTCAGCGTGCACAGCAAAAAAGCTGCTCCCTTGATTGAACGGCCCATTATTCAGGTCAACGTTCAGTTAGCGGAAGCAGCTTTTTCCCTTTTGGGGACTAATCAGGATCCCGTGCCAGAATAGCTGTTGATGCCTTTATTCCATACGGCATTTGCAATGATGAAGAGAACGATGCCGATGAGCGGCGAGAAGAACACGATCATCTCGTTATCCTGCAGCGGATTCAAGAACAGCTGGGATGGATAGAAGGCGATACAGCCGATTGGGATGATGAATGTAAAGATGAATTTGAAAAAATCATTAAAGATCGATACCGGATACTTGGCGAAGTCACGGAATCGATTCACCAGTGAAATGACGTTCCATGGGTCCATGATCCAGAATCCGGTGGAGGCTGCAAGAATCATGAGTGAGATCATAATCAGCGAAGCCCCGATAAGCGATACGATCAAGAGCACAATGTTCAGCAGCGTCCACTGCACATCGAGCTGATTGGAGGCGTAGATAAGGCCGCCAATCCCTATCGCAACCTGACTAAGCCCTTTGAGATCGAAAACCTCGGACATATAGTAGAACATCACGTTCATGGGCTTTAAGTAATATTTGATAAATGTACCGCTTAGCAGATGAGACCAAATGCTCCATATGTTATCGAAGAAGAGCTGCAGCGGGCTCAGCGCGAGCAGAGAGAAGCAGTAGATGAACAGCATTTCATTAAAGCTTAAGCCATGCAGGCTTGGAATGTTATGAAAGATAATCCATACCGGAAAGATACCCGCGATATTCGTAAAGATCATGCCGATCGTACTGATAAAAAAGTCGGTGCGATACTGCAGCTTAGCCTTTATATACTGTGTTACGATTGACAAGTAGATTCGCAAATAATAAAGTGGTGTTTTCATCGATATCAGCCTCCATTTACCGTGATCGTTCTGGTGGCCACAGCATGGAGCAAGCGGCTGACCAGCAGCAGGATAACGACCCACATCCCCTGCATTGCCAGTGCATTCGCATAGTCCATCAAGGAGAGCCCCGGTGTTGTGACAATGGTCAATGGAATGTTGTAGATCGCCTGGAACGGCAGATAAGCGCAGATTGTCTGCAGGTATTCAGGAAAGAAGCTGATCGGCACCATGGCCCCGGACAAGAACAGCACAATGACATCCTTCGTCGTACATATTCCCCATATGGATTCCGTATAGAAGGAGCACAGGCCAATCATATAATCGATAAAGAACGAGATAAGCATAGCCATCAGCAGCGATATGACAAAAAAAGCTAGATTCAAGCCAACCTCAATTTTTGTATCAAAAACAAAGATAATGACCAAGAGCGTGGGGATCGAGATCGTGATGAAATTGCTGATAACCGCTCCAAACGCCTCGAACAGCTTATTGAACTGATAATCAAGCGGCTTGATGAAGCTCGTAATGATGTCCCCATTCAGAATATGGGCGGACATAAACCATTCCGTATAGACCTGAAACATCGTGAATAGCGACGAGGCCAGCGCCAAATAGGCAAATGCCTGATTAAATGTCATGCCGTTCAGCATCGAGTTCCCTTCATATACCGCCATCCATAAATAATAAATAACCGTAATATAGGCTAAATTCCCGAGAAAGGTGAAGATGAACGTCGAGCGTCTCGCTACACGCGTCATAAAGCTGCTCTTGGCGATGACTAGATATCTGCCCATGTTCATGCCAACCCGCCTTCGTAAATGTTTTTGACAATCTTATCGATGCTGATCTCCTCGATCTTAATATCATGCACCGGATAATGATGCCCGATATAATTCAAGACGTCCATGAGATGAACCTCATCCTGATTGATCGTAAAGTGAATCCAGCCTTCCTCGGATTGCTCCATCGTAATCGCGCTGGCTTGGCTGAAGTGTCCGTTCACACTTGTTGCAAGCTGATCCAAGGCTAGGTATTCGGCTGGCGGCAGCTGAATCTTCAAGGTGCGGTGTGCGCCAAACATGCTCGATACCTTTTGAATACTGCCATCGTAGACGGTGGTGCCTTTATCAATAATGACGATGCGCTTGCACAGCGCTTCGATATCGCTAAGATCGTGAGTCGTGAGGATGATCGTTGTCTGCTTGTGCTCATTTAATGTCTTGATAACCTCTCGAATTCGGCTCTTAATGGAAATATCAAGGCCAATCGTAGGCTCATCAAGAAAGATAACCTTCGGATTATGCAGGAAGGACGCTACGATATCGCACAGCATGCGTTGACCGAGCGATAGATAGCGTACTGGCGTAGAGTAAAGCGCCTTCAGGTCAATCAGTTCCTCAAAAATGTTCATGTTCTCGTTGTAGGAGGATTGATCCACTCGATAGATTTGCCGAAGAATCTTGAAGGACTCAATGACAGGGAGGTCCCACCACAGCTGGGTCCGCTGTCCAAAGACAACCCCAATCTCCTGCATATTTTGAGCACGGTTCTTGGTCGGAATGCGGCCATTCACGGTAAGCAGGCCAGAGGTAGGCTTAAGCACGCCCGTCATCATCTTGATGGTTGTGGATTTGCCGGCTCCATTTGGACCGACGAACCCAACAATCTCACCCGCATTCACCTCAAGCGACAGATCAGAGACTGCCTTTACGATCCGGTAATCTCTTGAAAATAGATCCTTTAGCGCCCCGCTCAATCCCTCTGAACGATTCAACACTTTATAATGCTTGGATAAGTTCTCTAGTCTGATCATTGCCATCCTGATTCCACCTTGTTCGTTGTTAATTTGTAGACGACCATCAAGAGCATGGCCAGCGCAGCAGACAAGCCTGCCAAGTAGATGACTGAGCTTACACTATTGGTCAGCTGATAGATCAGCATGCCTGCCAGCACGCCTACGACGTGGCCGATATTTTCAGAGAAGACGATATCTTGCTTGGACAGGGCCTGTGTCTTGCTGTTGATCTTGCCGATGCAGAATACCGTACCGCCCCCGAAGCCTGTTGCGATCCACAGAATGATGACGAGCAGACCATTGTCAATCTGCCAAGCCATCAGCAGCAGAACGATTGTAAGGAAGGAGTGACCAATGATGAAATATTTGAAGTAGTGCTCCTTTTTTAAAAAGTGAGAAATGCCTGTGTATGTAATCCATCCGAGCACAAAAAAGATGCCGACCCAGAAGGAGGATGCCCACGGTGTCGCCTGCCAGAGCAGAATGATGACGAAGTAGGAATAGCTGAAATAATGGATTTGATGAATAATCATCACCCAGCTTAGAAAGCGCACCCGCGGCCTCATAATCCGGAAGGACTCAAAGGTCCATTTTACAAAAAGGCCGATGAGGGCAAGAATAATGGCGACTCCTGCACTGAAGGCAACGCCTGCGAATGGCGCGAGGAGAAAGCCAAGGATGCGGAAGGTCCGCTTCACCGTCGTGCTGACATTCTCCTTCTGAATGGATCGCAGGGATTGAATGGCCATCGCCATGAATATATAGCCTGTAAAGATAAGACCGAAGCTGTTCGTTGTGTTCAAGACGTAGAAGAAGATGCACGCTGCCGCAACAGCGCTCAGAATAGTCAAGGCCCGATTCAAGCGAATCGGGTTCGGAATGAGATTGCCAAGCTGGTAGGCAAGACCAATGCTGACAATCTGAAATATGGTGAACTGCTGCTCGATGGCATACAGGATGCCGCCAAGTTCAACAGCCCCTGAGATTAGGCTTAAAAATAAGAAAATAATAGGATTGATCATCGTTTACCTTATCCTTGTCCAATGAGATGGTCTTGGCGAAGCGCGAGCAGCTTCTGATTAAGCTCATTGTAATAGCAGGTATACCAGAGCTTGGTCGCTTCCGTGTTGTACTTGCTGTGCATGTAATCCCGCTTGCGCTCGAAGTCGCGCTCACGCTCCTCAGGGTCAACCTGCCAGGTTGAATCCTTCTTATGCGGATAATGGATGCTGTCAGCCTGTCTGCTCAGCACAAAGCGCACATGATGCTTCTCCAGCGCGAGACCAAGATCGGTATCTTCGCCGCCCCATGTCGTATAGTACTCATCGAATAAGCCGACTCGGAACAGCACCTCTGTCTTAACAGAGATATTGCCGCTCCAGAAGATGACCCATGGCGCCGGCCATTTGCTAAGATCATCGCCGAGCTCCCGATAGAGCGGCTCGCGATTGTCCAGAATGCCTTGCTCTTGCAGCAGTCGAATCGATTCATCAGGATTGTTGTAATCGACAAGGCGATACAGCTCCTCGTTATGCACGTTGTCATCATCGAAGCCGTAAATATAGCCGATAACGGTGCACGCCTCTTCGCTCTGCTCGTGCACGTTCAGATGGGCTTCGATCGCTCGGCTGCTGAGCAGAATGCCATTGTCAAGAAAGATGCAGACGGGGGATTCCGCGCTGCGAATGCCGAGATTGCGTGCTGCTCCAGCCCGGTAGCCCTGGTCTTCCTGCCTGACGTACTTCAGCTTCAGCTTGCTCTGATATCGCAGCACGACCTCTTTGGTATCATCGCTAGAGCCGTCATCGGCAACAATCACTTCAATCTCATTAAGATCGATCGATTGCCTTAGTATGGACTCCAGGGTGTAGGACAGAATCTCGCTTCGGTTGTAGGTAGGAATGATGATGCTTGCCCGTAATGGATTCGTCATTAGGTTAGACCTCCTAAGAGATATGGACTTCGTGATTGGATGATCCGGCCGCAGGAGGGAGGGGAGCATTCTTGGTAGATTCGGCCACAGCCCACTCAGGGATGGAGCGGGATTCAATAATCTTGAGCGACTTGGTGAGCACCTTGGCTTGAAGCCGTCTTAGCAGGAAGCGAAGCAGATAGTGCTTCAGGCCTTTGGGCTTGCTGTCGGGGCGTCTCATGGCTTTGCCAATGGAGAATTCCCAAGCGAAATAACGTTCAAAGAACGGGATGTGTTCCTCGAAGTAAAGATAGGAATAATACACCCCAACGAAGATGCGTACCTGCTGCTTCAGCCACTCCTGATAGGAGGTGGCCACCTGAAAGTAGAACTCGGAGCCTTGAGGCTTAATAATGGAGCTGACGCCAGTCTTCTCATACAGTTCCTTGCCGATCAGCGCATAGTAGTTGCCGATGAAACCATCATCCGCTATGCCGGTGTCGTCATCTGGATAGTAAGGAAAGTCTCTCGTGAAGGCCCCCAGACTGCCGCCTAAGCAGAATCGAGGCTTGTCTGTATGCGGCTGGAACGGAAGCAGGAACACCTGTTGAAGGACCCAGCTGTTCAAGGCGGAGAAGAGATTGCCCTGCTCGCTTAGAAGCTCTCGCCATGGTCTAGCTGTGCCGATGAAGTTGGAGCCGACGAGCACCGGAATGCCAAGCTTGGCCTCCTGTTCAATCAGCGTCGTCAGATTGATGAGCAGCGAACCTTCTTTTAGATCGATATCATCATCGAAAAAGTGAAGCAGGTCGCTTGCTTCTTCCTTCGCATAGCGGACAATATGATTCAAGGCGAGATTCTTCCCGCCTTCTTGCAGCTCCAGCAGCACAACCTTCAAGCCGGGCTGCTCCGAGATGAATCTTCTAATCTCTCGAGCCGTTGCCCCGCCATCCAGTGTGCCATTCAGGCACACGACCATCGTCGTTTGGAAGGTGCTTGGAAGGCGGCTGATCTCCTTCGCAATGCTGCTTAAGGAATGATAGATGTACCGAGAGGAATGGATCGTCGGAATGCCGACGACTAGCTGCCACTGCACACTCATGCGTCTATCGCACCTTGCACGGCTTCTGGATCAGCCAGACTAAGAACGTTAGTGCTGCATTCCTCACGGAAGATTTTGCTGATCATATGGTTCAGCCATTGTCCTGCATCCAGATTGGACTCCGCAATTTGTTGGTTCAACAGCTTGATTTGCTCTTCGGATAATCGTGGAAGCGGCATCGTCATGCTCTATCCCTACTTTCTCACCATTAATAAGAGAGCGCTTTAGCTTCAAGCGCTTATCCAGCGATACATAAGCTGACCGTCGAGCTCGATTCGTTCAATATCATTTAATTCGGTAAACAGCAGATCCTGCTTCCAGAAGGAAGCCAGCGAATCGAGATAGGCTGGCTTTAGGATTGGATAATGCTGCGTGAGCTCTTGTGCGAGCCCGTCAAAATCAAGGAGCTCGCCGTTGCGATCCTTGACTGCCTTCCAAAAATGGTAGCCAGTCGGATAATTGAAGCCTTTCTCGCATTCCGCCCAATCGTTCAGCCACAAGTGGTACAAGCCGCCCTCGCAGGAGAAGCCTGTCCCGATCTCCTTGGCGATATCCCGCGCCATGCCGTACAGCTCTTCACGGTATTCATATGAAGGAACAGCTGCCCGGAGAAGCTCCTTGGTTCCGTACTTGAAGTACAGATCATGGAAGGAAGGAACAAGCTCTGGCTGGAAGGCCTCAAGGCGTGATCGGAACAGCGACCAAGTCAGCGGATTCAGCTTCATCACACCAAAGAAGATATTGCTGGTGCCTGTGTCGGCAATCTCTTGAAACAGCTCGCGAATGTTCTTCTCGGTGGCAGACAAGAACGGCACGACAGGATTCACAAAGACAAAAGTAGGGATGCCTGCCGCATTCAATTGCCTTAGTGCTTCAAGCCGCTTGGCGGTTGAAGGGGACTTCGGCTCAAGGAATGCCTTGTACGGCTTCTCCTCAGAGGTCGACATCGTAATGCTGATGCCGACCGCGGCTTTTTGCTGCTCAGCCAATGCCTTGAGGAGATCAATATCTCTCGTGACGAGATCAGACTTGGTCAGGATGGTCACAGGAATCTCATGGGCGACAAAGCGCTCCAGTACTTGGCGCGTAAGCTTGTACTTGCTCTCAATCGGCTGATAGCAGTCGGTGATGGTGCCAAGATCAACGTACTCTGGAACGTAGTCCTTTTTGCGCTTCATGGTTCGAATTTGCTTATCGAGTGCTTCTATCGCGTTTTCTTTAACAAATATTTTGGTGCCGAATTCTTGCGGTGTAGCCCCCTCGTTGAATTTGTGAATGTAGGGGGCATAGCAGTAAGGGCAATCAAAGACGCAGCCGCTGTACAAATTAGCGGTAAGCCTTATGGAATAAGTACGCATTGTAAAGAGCGTTTCTTTCATTCGATTGAGAAGCGTTTTGCATTCTTTTTCGATATAGTTTACGGGTGTTGTCATGATGGGAGCTCCTTACGACATAGTAGTTAGATGGTTATTTAGCGCACGACAGCTGGCTCGGGAACTTGAATGCTGGCAAATTGCGCTTGAATCATGCTGAGTTCAGCATGGTCAGCAGCCGAGATATAGGTAGAGCTGTCGATGTAAAGCGGGCAAGCTGGATCCACGCTGTCCATCGCCTCAAGCAGCTGCTCCTTCGTGACCTCTTTGCTCTTAAGCTGGAAGTTGCTTCGAATATGATTGGCCGCTGCCGCAATTCGGTTGCCGCCCGAGCAGGCTGCATCGCAGCCTTTGCAGCGAATATCCTTTCGGCAATAGCTGTCAATGATATCTTGTATGCCGCCATGCTCTTTCAGAATAGACTCAAAGGTCACATCGTCATCGAGCAGAGAGGACTTGGCCAGCTTGTCCCAAGGGTCCACGGTGCACCACGGGTCGAAGAAGATTCTGCCGACAGGATCGATGCCAAGCGAGGCTTTGCGATCAGGGTTGCCGAGATTGCTCTCCGAATACGTGTTGACGCCAAGCAGAAGTGATGTATAGATCGATTCTATGGAGTGATGGAGATGGACGTTCATGCCGAGTTCTTGATTGGTCTCTACGATTTGGACAAGCAGCTTGAAGTAGTCGCTTGGAGAAGGGAGCAGTTGATCCTTGTCCCAGAACCTTCCAACCTGCATAGCTCGGTGCACGCTGTAGTTCTGGATGCCTTCTTGATTCAAATAGCGCATAAGAGCGGGGATTTCTGCGAGATTGTTTTTGGTAGGGACTGTTGTAATATCGAGCTTGGACTTCAGTGTAGGGACTTGAAGCATCTCACGAATCAGATTCATGGAACGTTCAAAGGAGTTGCCGCCTTCGACGGTTCTGCGCCACTTGTTATGGTACTGCTCCATGCCGTCAATCGAGATGCCAATATACGAGACGTAAGGATCGATGTCCAGCATATCTTCGATTGCTGCTCGTGTTCCGTTGGTGTTCATCCCCACCGAATCTCGACCAAACATGTCACAAGCGATTCGCAGAATCTCTTTCCAGTCTGGACGGAGGGTCAGCTCACCGCCGCCGAAGTCGATAAAGAAGTCGAGACCTGGCTTCGTGTCTAAATACTGCTTGATCTTCTCTAGCACGGATACAATATTGGGTAGATCGGAACCGTGCTGATCAATCGTTATCTCCCTCCCTTTCTTGTACGCAACAGCGCTTACGCAGCATCCAGGACAAGCCTGATTGCACATGTACGTTAGATCGTAAACGATGGATAGACCTGTCTTCGATTCGCGCTCATGCAACCTTCTCTTAAGATGCTGCTTCAGCAGTTCTCTTTGTCGATCAGACACTTCACTTAAATAATGGAATGACATACTTCCCTCCTAAGAATAATGAATTCTCAGCTTCGACCTTACTAAAGCTTCAATCTTGAAGTGTAAGTAGAATTATGAGTGAAGAGTCTAATGATTGGGCTTGCGATGTACATGCTGGATGTTGGGTCATGCGAGTTGTGAATGGAGTTAACACTGAGGAGAACCTAGTAGAATGTAAAAGGTGGAATGTAGTGTGCTATTCTACTAAGCATTGGTTGGCTGTGAATCGTGCTAGAGACACAAAGTTTAAACGATTAAATCCAATGGTGTGTAAAAAGGGCGTTGTCAGATAAGCCAATCGCCCACAACAAGATATAAAAATTGGTAAAACCATCATAATAGAGAAATGTTGCAAATGTCAATTTTATTTTTTGTAAGTCTGAGGGGAATGTGGTCGGCTTAGTTCATGGTTGATGCTTCTAACGATCGTGTTCTTTATCCCATCAAGTCCTTGATTAAGGTTTCAAGCTTGAATTTTAGTGAGCGAAGCAGTCCTTTTAGACTTGTGCCAGCACCCAATGTGATAGAATCATAGATATGACAAATTAGGTGTAATATACTAATAATGATGGTGTAAAAGTCTTAGCCTTCCTAGCTGAGGAGGGTGTGAGACTGAATTAGATTGGTGCGAACCCCAAGTGCACATGAAATCCCTGGGGGATTCGCACTTCGCTCTACGCAAGGGCTGCGGGCATTTTTGAGCACACATGACATCGTCAATTTGCATGAAAAAGTGTGATTCGCACTATTGGGGCTCTGAGCCCTTGTGCAGCGCGGCCTCCCAGCGCCGCTGTCGCACCTCACGTAGGTGCGTGGATTGAAATCAAGCTACTAGGTTCGTGTTTATTTCTTTCATACGTCGCACCTCACGTAGGTGCGTGGATTGAAATTCTACTGGTCGGCGCTCCGTAATCGCACGCTTGTCGCACCTCACGTAGGTGCGTGGATTGAAATAATACAATGAATCCATTGAGGTCAAAATCTACAGGTCGCACCTCACGTAGGTGCGTGGATTGAAATCATCTAGTTGATTGTTAAACGCGCCATAATTCAGCCCGTCGCACCTCACAGGTGCGTGGATTGAAATATTTCTCTTGTGCTGATTGTCTCATAGAGTGGCCGTCGCACCTCACGTAGGTGCGTGGATTGAAATATCATAAACCAAGACATCAAAGCTGGAAGCATAACGTCGCACCTCACGTAGGTGTGGCATTGATTCGGTAACACAGACAAATTAGATGTAAATTATGATGAATTGAGGTGTTAAGGTGATAGATCAAGATGGCAAGAGGCAAGAGTTAAAACAATTGCATGACATCGTAGATAAGGTGTCTCAGCACCGAAGCACGTTACAAGAACGCTATTTCATAAAGGTGGTAACACCTATGTTTGGGGGAAGCAGTGAGCCTGGTGATGTCGATCCACGTTTCCCGATTCGAAGTGCTTCAATTCGTGGACATTTACGTTTTTGGTGGCGAGCGACAAGAGGAGCCCGATACGAGACGGCTGAAGAGCTAAGGAAAGTTGAATCAAATATATTTGGCGACACACAACATCCTAGTAAAGTGAAAATATGGGTTGATCAACCCATACATAAGCCGCAAAAAATAGAATTCAAGAAACGAGGAGAAGCAGGATATAACGAAGAGCTATCCAATCTCCGCTATGTTTTATTTCCCTTTGAAAACAAGCTGTCTTCATTGAAAAAGTGCACCAACAAACAATGGAACTCTCAACAGGGTCAGAAAGAAAATGACGATATGTACTATCCCTCGCATTCGTTTGAACTTTATATCGAATATTTATTGGGAGTAGGGAAGAGTGAAGAGGACCAGCAATTAGAACTGGAAAAATACAAGAAGGAAATTCACGCTGCACTGTGGGCATGGATCAACTTTGGGGGCATTGGTGCAAGAACACGCAGAGGATGTGGAAGCCTGTATTGTTCACGTTTTTCTATGAAAGAAGACGAGCGATTTTACAACCAGCGCGATGTTGAAAAATGGTATAAGGAACACCTGCAAACCTATGGGATTCAATTGCTGTCTGGCAACAAAAGTCGTGAATGGCCGACGTTATCCAACGAAATCCATCTACAGTTTCATAAACAAGAAATATGGGATGCGTGGTCGAAAACGATAAGAGTCTATCAATTATTTCGTTCTCGCAGACCCTCAACGAAGGAGACTGGAACCAAACGCCCTGGCAGAAGTTATTGGCCTGAAGCAGATTCCATTCGCAAGTTGACAAACATGCATTCAAACAAGCATAAGGAGCTGCTGACGATATCCCGTTCAGATGACCAAGAATATGCGTTTCCAAGAGCTGTTTTTGGATTGCCCATCATTACGAAATTCACAGGAGAAAATGGTGCAGGGAACAGGGAACCTTATACCACTCAGTTGACTCCTGGGGGGAAGGAGAAAGCAAGGCTTGCTTCTCCGCTCATTACGAAAGCAATTGCAGTAAGTGAACATGATGGTCATGGAGCTTTAATCGTATTAAAACAACCCAAAATTGAAGGTCTTGAGTTGTCTCTTGCAGGTGACGAAGCCAAAAATAAGCATAACCAAACTCATACATCTTTAATAGAAGCAAAACTGAGGTCGACGGTAATCAACAAGCATCATATCTATGAACCTTCCGTCACATATAAGAATCCGGTTAATAATCCAATGGCGAAGCCAGAAGGGATGTATTATTCAGCGCTTGAAGCTTTTTTGAATATTAAGGAGGTCAAAGATTGGAAGAGATAAAACCATCACAAAAATTGATTATGTTATGCGCTATCGGGCCTGTTCAAGAATTTATTGCGCAAGCTCGAAGAACACGTGACTTGTGGTTTGGCTCCTATTTGCTGTCAGAATTGAGCAAAGAGGCGGCATTTCAGATTGCGCGTTCTGGAGGAGAGCTTATTTTCCCGTACCTGCGAAATGAAGATACAAGCATAAGTGTCGAAGATGATCAGGCTGTGAAGAAATTGCGAGTGGCCAACAAAATACTTGCGATTGTAGAAACGGCAGATCCTAAGAGAATAGCGTGGGAAGTGCGTCAATCTGTAACGAAAAAGTGGTTGGAGTATGCGCGCGATGCGAAAGAACAATTGGGCGCATGCATTAATCAGGGAATGTGGGATCGACAAGTGAAAGACTTGATCGAGTTTCAAGCGGTGTGGGTTCCTCTTTACAGTGAAGACCAATACCAAGTGGCGCGGGAGAGAGCGGAACAATTGCTCGCTGCACGAAAGACTTTGCGAGACTTCAAGCAGCATGAGATCGGAAAATTACGGTTTGGTGAAAAAAAGTCCAGCTTGGACAGCGGACGAGAATCGGTGTTATTTCCTGAGAAAGCCTCTATCTATATGCCATACGGTATAAAGGAAAAGGAAAAGTTGGATGCTGTAGCACTTGTTAAAAGGCTCTCCTTCTCTATAACAAATCGAGAAGATAAATTCCCATCTGTATGCGAAATCGCTTTCAAACATTTTAAAGCAACATTAAAAGAAATTCAGGATAAAGACGAAGAGAATCTCGCCCATAAATGTGTAAAGGAATATTACGCTGCGCTGCATGCATTGAGCAGAAGGTTAGAGGATAGGGTGAGGTTTGAGGACAAGGATATTGATTCTTATGACTACCGATTATTTTATGAGAGTCATATTGAGGGTTATATTGTCGATCATATCGCTGAGCAGATGAGATCCTCATTATCTGAGGTAGAAAAGCAAGAGACGATATCCTATATTAAGCATCATTTGGGGATGTTGGAAGATAAGTTGAATCGGGATCACATTAACTTGAATCCATATTACGCCTTTTTGGTGGCGGACGGAGATCGAATGGGTGATCTACTTGATACGCTCACGAGCTATCAGGAGCATCAGAGGGTTAGTGAGCAGCTGTCTCATTTTTCTGTGAGAGCAGAGGCTATTGTTAAAGAGCACAGTGGAGAACTAATCTACAGTGGTGGCGATGATGTCATGGCCTATGTGTCTTTAAATGAATTCTTTAAACTATCTGAGTCATTGAGTAGGGAATTCCAACATGTTATGAAGCAGGTAGTGCCTAAAGGCTGTACTAAGCCAACCCTTTCTGTTGGAGTGGCTATTGTTCATATGCTCGAACCATTGGAAGATGTGCGAAATCTAGCTAAGCAGGCAGAGCGTATGGCGAAAGTAAAGAAAGATGAGCTGGCAATTATTTATCAGAAACGCAGCGGTGGAGACCAAATGAGAGTCAGCCTTCCGTTTTCTATCCATCCATGCGAGAGGGTAAAGGAATTAAGAGATTATTACAGATGGCATTGGATTTCTTCTCAATTTGCTTTTGGGTTACGAGATTTGCATGATCAATATCAGCAAATGTTCGGAACTACTGGATGGAACCTATCTAGCGATGAACAGCGAGTATTAATTTGGCAAGAAATTGTACGATTAGCCTTGAAAAAGGCTCCTTCAAATGAGATCAAACCGGATATAGAACAAAAAGTGCTGCCTTATTTGAAAAAAATATATGAGACACAGGGCGAGGCAATGAAGCAGTTGAAGATGCTGGCTGAGCTGGTGATCCTAGCAGTCACTTTGGAGAAGGCAGGTAATAACCAATGAACGGTATAAAAGTACGGCCTATAGATCCCTTGATGATTAGAGATGGCAGGCCATTTGAAGCAGTTCCTGGTGCAAGAGCACATACGATGACCGATATAATGCCTAGCGTTTTAGCCGGTTCCATACGAACTTTGCTCGGCAAGCTTAATGCTGGCTCAGGATCAATGAAGGACACCTTCAATCACCCTCATAATAGGAATATTCATCGAATTAAAGTTCGAGGGCCACTTTATGAATACAAGGGAATGATTTATTATCCGATCCCTCAGGATGTGAGCTTTTATAAAGAAAAAGACAGCGGAGATTTGTGTGTCAGTATACGCAGGCCTATCATGATGAATGAAGGGGAAGGGTACTATGGTACTGGAAGAAACGGGCTGCACGAGCAGATGTGGCCGGCGTTAAGTGCATATAAACACAAGATGGAGAAGCATGTTCCAGCTTATATGTCATCCGAGTGGATGACAAAGTGGCTGCGTGATGAATTATCGGAGGCGGATTGGCGTCTTGAGCTAAAGCGTTGGAACGATAGATATAGCCCTTCTCGAATCGCGGAACGTTGTTGTGACAGGGACAATCACGCTAAAACGGATAATGAACCAACCGACACTTTCTTGGCAGCCTTTCCTATAGAGGAGAGAGTACATACCGCGATTGAAGCGTGTACTCGAACGGCCAAAGACAAACATTTATTTTCAACTGAATCTCTTAACTTGCCGGATGAGATGAACTTGCTTGCTGAGGTAGATATACGGTCCGCAGAGATAGCATGGCCAGCAGAATTATCCGAGATTCATTCTCTTGGCGGCAAGCGAGGATTAGCGCATTTTTGTGAAATAGTCACCGCAGAACATTGGTCCTGTCCAGATGTGATGCTGAATGCAATATCCAGTGCTCAAGACAACCCTTTTATTCGTATGGTGCTTGCCACTCCTTCTTACTTCTCGAAGGGATGGCTGCCAGAAGGGTTCAATGAACAATTAATTTATGAAAATGCATGGAACACAGGTGTGGATCTACAACTTCGCTGGGCATGTGTACCTCGATGGCAGGCAGTGTCAGGGTTTCACAATGCTAGAGGAGAAAAGGCGGTACGTCGAATGGTGCCAGCAGGCAGTGTCTACTTTTTTCAAGTCATAAAGGGTAATGCAAGGGATTTGGTTGAACAAAAATGGCTGTGTTCAGTATCTGATTCGAATCGCAGAAAAGAGGCTTTTGACAAGGAAGATGGGTTTGGCTTGGCGTTGTGGGGACTCTGGACACCTATGAATTTGAATGTGAAAGGAAGTTAGATATGAAGAATAAAAAAATGTATTACATCCATTGTTTGTCGCCCTTACATGTTGGAACGGGTCAAGGAGTTGGGGTCGTCGATATGCCAATCATAAGAGAACGCATCACGGAGTGGCCATTTGTTCCTGGCAGCAGCATAAAAGGGGTTCATCGGGAATATTTTGCTTCGAAGCAGTCAGAGCAATGGCTTGAGGCTGCATTTGGCACTTCACCCAATGAAGCGGGGAACGCTGGCTCTTTGGTGTTGTCTGACAGCAAACTGCTTGCTTTTCCAGTCGCGAGTGGATATGGGACATTTGCCTATGTTACCTGTCCTTTGGCAATAAAACGCATGATTCGGGATGCGGCCGCAGTAGGATTTCCGATTCCAGATGTTAACCTGCATCAGTGGGAACAAGTATTAAAGAATCGGAATGAAGCAGACGATGAGAGTGCCTTCATTACCAGCTCTAGTGTGCTTGCCTGCAAGGAATATATTTATTTGGATGAGTTCAAGTGTAAAAAAGAACAAGATGCATCTGCGGCTCTGGATACATGGGTAGATTGGTTGTCCGGGCAATTATTCTCGGATGAGATGTCACAACGTATATTTACTGAACGCTTTGTGCTCGTATCCGATGATGCTTTTCAATACTTTGTCACGATGTGCTGCGAGATAATGACTCGCATTCGTATTTCTTCAGATGCAAAAATAGTAGAAAGCGGAGCTTTGTGGACTGAGGAGTATCTTCCGGTAGAATCCATTTTATACGGAACGATATGGTGCGATAAGATCCATAGTTCTTCAGAGGCGATCACGGCTCAGAGCTTAATGAAAGCTTTGAGTGGAGAGTCAAGTCTGCAGATTGGCGGCAATATAAGTGTCGGCAAAGGGCGTGTACGTTGCCGCTACATAGAGGAGGACTGTTGATGAAATCTATAGATCATCATTATGCTAAAGTCGCTTATCAATGTGTGATGCAGCAATCAGAAGCGACTGGAAGTGAAGCGGAGTCCTACGGCAGGTTGTGTCACAAGTTCCCGTCAATGGTGATGTTGAATGGATTGCGGCTTACCGCAACATATTTTTACAGCAACCATAAAGAGGATCCGGCTTACCTGAGATATTTAGAAGATATGGGTCAAGCGCTCAATTTTGCAGAGTGGAATAACATTCCAGACGCAGAATACCGTCATTTGTCTCGCAATGCCCTACAAGCTTCTATCTGGTTTAAAAGATATGCTGAAGCTATTCTCCATGTCAATGCGGAACAGATCAGTCTCTATAAAGAGGGGGCACAGAAATAAGGTGATGTCAGAACGAGGTGCAGCTGGAATGAATGCTTTCTTGGAATTGACGAAATTAATCAGCATCGATAAGCAGAGTTCGGAATTTGACGAATTGATCGGAGGCAAAGGTGAATATAAAAAAGAATTTTATACTAAATTAATTGGTAACTATCTTAGAAGATGGGAAATTGTTCCGGAATGGTACGACCAGCGGCTAGCACAATATTATGCTTTTCTACCAGAAGATCGTTGTACCGAGTTTGTGATTAGGAGTCAGTCACCGCTTGTAATGGGACAAGGACAATCGTCGATATTGGAAACCCATCTGACTTTGCATCGAATATACGGTGTTCCGTATATTCCAGGAACGGCTTTAAAGGGGCTGACTGCTCACTACTGTCATCAGTATTTGGGCGAAGAGGAAGCGGGATTTCGCTCAGATGGAGCGTATTATGAGATATTGTTTGGATCCACAGAGAGAGCGGCTCTTATCCAATATCACGATGCTTTTCCTACCAAAGATACCGTGAGTCAGGCTCTTGTACTGGATGTGATGACGCCTCATCATCACAAATATAACGATACCGCTGCTTCAGTATCTGCGCCGCGTGATGATGATTCACCGGTTCCGATTCCATTTCTATCGGTAAGAGCGGATTTTCGTATTCTGCTGTCATGTGAATCGTCAAGCAAAGAAAACTTCGCTTGGTTGGAGCTAGCGAGAAAGCTCGTTAAGAATGCCATCGAGCATGAAGGAGTTGGCGGTAAGACAAATGCAGGATATGGTCGGTTTAATGAATCTATTCGTGGTTAATGAACTTTGGCTTCTAGGAGAAAAGGATGTGTCTGGATGGAAGAAAAGATTAATCATCGCGAGATTATTAAGAAGATCGCAGAGAATTATTCTCAATTGGAAAGTTCCATTGTTAGTCAGTTGCGTCTAAGTTGTGATCACCATTATGTAACGATAGGGAGCTTCAGGGAAGAGATATGGCAATCTCTATTTGAACAGATTATCCCGAAGAAATTTTCCATTGAGCGCTCTGTATTTATTATTGATTCGAACGAGAAAGTGTCCAAAGAAGTAGATCTGGTTATCTTCGATGAGCAGTATACTCCGTATATCTTTAACTTTGGTAAAATCAAATATATTCCTATTGAAGCCGTAGCGGTGGTTGTGCAATGTAAGAGTGATCACTTGGGCAATCAGAATATCACCGCATGGAAGGATAGTATAACGAAGTTGAGGACATCTCTTCATTCGATTGCACGAATGCATGGCAAGGTTGCACACGGGGAAATTATTGATACAGTGAAATATACGCAAACGTCGACGAGGCCGATATACATACTTTGCCATCTAAATGAGTCGGCGACGGACAGGAATGCGGTCATGCAGCACTTTGATATTGTGATCTGTCCTGAGAATGGTCGTTTGAAAATGACGACTCAATCAGACAAACTTAGCAATTGGTATAAGAAATTAAATCATGCAGAAGAGCAGTATAAGGACAATGTGATGGAGATGGAAGGAAGCTTTAGCGATATTACGTTAGATCAATATAAAGTGGGTTGCTGGGATAAAACGACTAATGCTAACGAAGAAGAGAGTAAGGTCAGCGATAATAAAGTAGTAGTGGGGGAAAGAACCATACTCTCTTTGATCTTTCAGTTGAATCAACTACTGATGTTGATTAATAATCCGTTGCTATTCCCACATCAAGCATATGTTAAAATGTTTAATAGGTGTCTAAATGAAGCAGAGGTAGAATCTATTCCACAATCTACTATAATATGAAAGATGAGGCGTGGTGCGAACCCCAAGTGCACATGAAATCCCTGGGGGATTCGCACTTCGCTCTACACAAGGGCTGCGGGCATTTTTGAGCACAAATGACATTGTCAATTTGCATGAAAAAGTGTGATTCGCACTATTGGGGCTGTGAGCCCTTGTGCAGCGCGGCCTCCCAGCGCCGCTGTCGCACCTCATGTAGGTGCGTGGATTGAAATAATAAAGGTAAGCTCAATACCACGCTGACTCATCGTGTCGCACCTCATGTAGGTGCGTGGATTGAAATAAGATAGCACCCCTCGAAGATGAGTTGCATGGATTCGGTCGCACCTCATGTAGGTGCGTGGATTGAAATCCGTAATCATAATGCTCGATCCGATCAACCATTATGCGGTCGCACCTCATGTAGGTGCGTGGATTGAAATTCAATCGTTGCGGCGATCTCAAGGTGAAACGGCGGTCGCACCTCACGTAGGTGCGTGGCGTGGATTGAAATATCTATTACACAGAATCCTTTGTAATTTTGGTAGATGTCGCACCTCAATGTAGATGTGCAGATTGAAATGATAAGACCTCGTCTAATTGTGAGACAAACCAGGTATAATAAGAACTATAGTGGCAGGCTGAATAAAGAAGGTGAACAGTATGAGGCTGGAGCAGATTGATCAATTAAAGACAGAATTGGATTCATATCGACCGCTTCCGCCCTCCGCGGTCCGAAATCTTGAGCAATTTTACCGAGTAGAGTGGACCTACAACTCAAATGCCATAGAGGGAAATACCTTAACTCTACTAGAGACTAAGATTGTTCTTGAGCATGGATTAACGATAGGTGGGAAGAAGCTGCGGGAACATTTTGAGATTATTAATCATGCTGAAGCAATCGATTATCTACAGGATCTCGTTCAGCAAGGTCAAGAACTGACACCGTATATCATAAAATCCTTACACCAATTGGTTCTTAAAAATATTGCGGATGATGCAGGAAGCTATCGGATGGTCAATGTAAGAATTTCAGGGTCACAGCATGTACCTCCGCACTATACTTTAGTACCTGAACAGATGGAACAGCTTATGGAATGGTATCAGGAACAAAAGGAGAGCATGCACCTGGTAAGGCTTGCTGCGGCGTTTCATTTCAAATTTGTTTATATCCATCCTTTCTCAGACGGCAATGGCCGTACGGCAAGACTGCTAATGAACTTCATTCTTATGATGAACGGTTATCCGCCGGCAATTGTAAAAGCGGAAGACTCAGCAAGATTGAGATATTATGAGACGTTGGAGGAAGCAAGCATTAAGGGCCATTTACAGCCGTTTGAACAATTGATTATGGACTGTACAGCAGAAAGCTTGCAGGCTTATATATCTGCAGTAAAGTAACAGGGTTGGCCATGCAATGAACAGATGAAACAACGCTAGGCGAGCCGATGCTTCACAAATCGAGGCGGATAAATATTCAGGGTGTAAAAATATGATTTCTGTAACACGAAACGAGCCCTAGAAGGAATTCTAGAGGCTCTTCGACTTTCTCATTCTATTATTTTCTTCACTCAAGATTGATCTCTTCCGAATATCGCTCCAACGCCTTCTTCGAAGTCTCAAGCATGCGTTTTTTCAAATAGGCGCCTTCCGTAATCTGAACGCGCTTGCCTAGAAAACGGATCTTGGACAGCAGATATTCTACTTCATCTCCAGCCACATGAATCGTAACCTCATAGATATCCATTTCCTCGTCATACGAGACCTCCTTCTCGAAGCAGGAGAAGGCATATAGAATGCGGGACAGCTCCCGATTATATTGACGGACAACCTTCACTCGCACCGTCGTTTTGCGCACAGCCTGAAGAATGGCTACATGGTGCTTGATGCGATCTACTTCCTTAATGGATAGGGGCAGCGGAAGCTCGGACACAGCCGTGATGCTGCTAAGCTTGGTGCTCATCTTGCATCTGTGCTTGATATGAAACCATAGCAGATACCATTCGCGCTTGACCATAGAGTATTCAAGCTTGTACGGATAGCCTTCGTGCTCTTCATGAACCCGCCCATTTCTCGTAGAATAGCTGACGAGCATTCCTTTTTCCTCGATGATGCAGCGGTGCAAGGGGCGAAGGAGAGGGTGATACACCTGATTCTCCCTGCTCTTGGCTTTTTCCATAACATATTTATGTATATCCATGCCGGATTCATCCTGTAAGACAAGCTGCAATTTTTGTAGCGTCTCCTCAGTAAAAGCATGCTTTGCTGCAGGCTGGCCAAGCATGGTTTTTAACCACGCTCGCTCCTGTGAGGTGATCGTGAGCGTACCGGATTCCTCCAGTCTAGAGAGAATTTGATAGTTAAAGATCTTCTCAAATAGATTCATAATAGTCTTGAATCTCCTTCCACTCCTCAATCATGTCACGTCTCAGATGACTTGGGGCTAGTACCTCGCAGCTTGAGCCAAAGCTTCTAAGCCATGGCTTGATCTCCATGATGCCATTGACCGTAATTTCATAAATAAAGGATTGCTCATCTTCCTCCACAATTTCTCCCCATTGTCCCTGTAGCAGCACGCGCTGCTTGATGAAATCAGGCTCTGGCGGCTCTGGACTGAAGAACCGTGCACGTACTGTAACAGGAGTGCCCGTATCGATCAGCCAGCTTGTTTGAAGCTTCTCTTCCAGAGCGGCAGTTTTAAGTTGAAAGTCTGTTTCGGGAATTGATTCCGCCTCTTCCAGATGCGTCATGCCCTCCATCCGAAACTTGCGGATGCCCTCTCGATCACTGCTCAGCATATACCATCTGCCATATTGATGGTCATACACAATCTTGAGCGGCAGGGATTTATGCCACTTGCCCTCATCCTCTCGCTCGAAGCGAGGATTCGTAGACTGAGCCGTATAGGTCTTCTCGGCTTTGGGCGTAAAGTAGCGAAAGCGGACACGGCGGCGATGGCGGATTGCCTCCAAAAGTGTATACAGATGGGCTTCATCTAAAATACGTGAATGGTAGTGGTACTTGTATAAAAAGGCTTCTGTGCTGCTTGCTTCATCAAATAGGCGCAACAGATGCTTTTTTAGGCTGTCCCGCAGCAAATATCCCTGCACAGAAGGAACTTGGGTATTGGACATGACATCTACGAAGTCATACAAATCAATAAGCTCCTCGTCAGACAGCGAGCGAAGCAGCTCATCCTGCAATTGATACTGATAAGGCCGGCTTGCGTTCTTTTTATGAATCACACCGACTGACTCCAGATATTTAAGGTCCGATCGAATTGTCTTCTCATCAGGAAGAGGCATATCCTCTGGCATCTTGCTGCTGCAGGCATCGATCAGCTCCATTACGGTCAGCGCCTGGCCATTCAGCGCTTCGAGAATATGAGTGATCCGGACGGACTCCGATTCCTTCAATGACTTGGTGCGGAATAAAAACAGCAGAAGCGGATCGGCTGACTCGTAATAGTTGTATCGAACAGCAAGCGGAAGCTCTTGGTCTTTAGTATTGACGGAGGGCGAGGCAGAAGCAGCGGCAATCTCCTTCAATCTTCGTGTTGTCTTGTCGAAGGTATGGACCGAGATGCCAAGCCGCTCTGCAAATTGAACTCGGTTATAAGCTCCGCTCGTCAGCATGAGCATACGAAGAAATTGGATCTCTTTATCAAAGCTTTCCTTTGCCACGTTCAACCACCCTCCAGCTAAGTTGTTCCTTCTATTGTATCAGCCCATGAAGGGGAATAGGGAGCATAATTAGCCTTATTCAATCAATCTGCCTCTTTGTATGTTTATTTTGAAATTCGGTGGAAGAGTTATTTTTATTCTTACTCGTAATACTTTCGCCATGTTCGAATCACACGATCTGAGGCAATATGGAGACAGCACCTGAACTTGGAAGCAGCGATGATAACCAAACGATAAAGGAGGAATAGCCTATGATGGATATGAGGCAGCGTATCGTAAGGGAGCTATCAAGGATTGAGCAGGAGGAGCAGGTTCGCATTCTATATGCTTGTGAGTCTGGCAGCCGGGCATGGGGCTTTCCTTCTCAGAATAGCGATTATGATGTTCGATTTATATACGTTCGCAAGAAAGAAGACTACCTGTCTTTATTTGAAAAACGAGATGTCATTGAGCGGCCGATCAGCGACATGCTCGACATTAGCGGCTGGGATTTAAAGAAAGCCCTTCGCTTATACCGCAAGTCCAATCCGCCTCTGCTGGAGTGGCTGCAATCACCGATTGTTTATAAGGAGAAGCCTGGCGCGATTGATGAGCTGCGCAAGCAATCTGCCCATTCCTTTTCCCAGAGGGCTTGTATGTATCACTACCTGCATATGGCGAGAGGCAATTACCGGGAGTACCTGCAGGGGGATAAGGTGAGGATTAAAAAGTACTTTTATGTCCTTCGTCCGATTCTGGCCTGCCAATGGATCGAGGAAGCACAAACCACCCCGCCAATCGAATTCTCGGCATTGGTCGAGCGGTTGGTCGCGACAGACACGGAATTGTACAGGGACATCAACGGCCTGCTCGCTAGAAAGAAGGCAGGAGAAGAGCTAGATATTGAGCCTAGCCGCCCGGTTATCAACCACTTTATCGAAGAGAAGCTGGCTTATTATGAGGCTTTGGCTTCGAGAATACCAGCATCCACGGACAATCATGATGCCTTGTTGGATAGATGGTTTTTGGCAACGATCAACGGCAATACAGGATAGAGCATAAAGTTTCAGTTGCCGCTATCTATATATATTTATAGAGTCGGTGCGTCATCCAAGTGAGGATAAGCATCGACTTTATTCGTTGTTTAAGAGATACTATTGGGATATAAGGAATTTATTGTTATATAATTGGATAATAGAGGGGGATAGATAATGTGTGGTCAGAAATATCTAAAATAATCGGTGCTAATCCTGTGATGACCATCGTCATAACGATTATCGGGACATTTTCGATATGGATGTATAAAGAATTTAAAGAAATGATGACCCAAAAGAAAAAGGCGCGATTGGCTTCGATAGACGAGAAGATTAAAATAAACAACCAGTTATATGCCAGTGCAGCAGCGCTGACTCATGATTCAGACAATCGAGAGCTAAGGATTGCTTTTATGAATAAGATCGGGGAGTACAGCTCTCTTTTAAGTGAAGATGTGCAGTATGTTGCTAGAGATTATTGCAAGTATGGAGATGCACAATATTTAGGGTCTTTGATGGCTTTAGTAGAAGTGGACCTACACCGCTTCAATAAGGAAAGGAGACGGATAACAGAGGAAGAGGATTCTACGGATGTAATCAATTATGTCTTCAAGCTAGTTGATCCATTAAAGCCTCTTTTTGCAGCTTGGCTGTTTATAAGCTTTATGTTGCTTAGTATAACAAGTTATTATCTCCAACCTCTCTTTTATCATAAAGTCTTAGTGATTGTTACTTCAGCAACGGTTTTACTTAGCGCGATTCAAGCCTATGTGCTTATTTCATTAGCTATGGCTAAGCAGCTTGTACGACATCGGGCACAGAAGTGGCTTATTTTTATTTCCATTATGGGTGCGCCCATTCTGTCATTACTTCACTCTGCGCTAACCTTCCTTTCATTAGCTATCCAGATCACAGCTATAATCCTATTACTTCGATTGAATAATAAGAAGAAAAAAGGAATTATCACACTTGAGTAGGCAAGAGAAGAATAGAGGATGCATTGAAACTTCTTACATATTAGAAGCGTCTATATAAGATATACCAACATTTAACTTATAGGAGTGCGATCATATGAATATGCGAAAATGGTTCGTTGGCTTGAGCGTCGCAGCTATGGCGATATCAGCAGTATTGCCTGCCTATGCGGCAGAGTCGAAAACGGATTCGAATATAACTAGCTTCGAAGCGACATCCTTAGTGAAAAAAGACGGGACATTTTGGAACTGGGGAGACACCAAGCCTGTACCGACTCAGGTCGTGGCATTAACGGATGTGGAACGGATCATCAGCGACAACTTTATTCAAAAAAAGGACGGTACGGTCTGGTTTTATCAGCCTGTCTACAGTTGGAGTCCGAATAAAGAGAAGCTGTTCCAGCTTGAGGGTGTCCATGATTTGGTTCAAATCGTGGATGGAAGCTTGTCGCATGTAGCTGTGGACAAGGCAGGGCATCTGTACATCATCCAGACCAAGAATGCGGAGGAAGCGAGTGTTAAGCCGAGTGCTTTGCTGGATCAGGTGGCTGCTGTCAGTTATTACGATCAAACCATTCCCAGACTGGAGCCTCCATTCGAAGATTATAAGGTTGAAGGAAAGTGGCTGTTCCTCCGAGAGGATGGCACGGTCTGGCAGAATGAGGGCGGACAGCTGGACAAGGTGAAGCAGGTTCCTGGTCTGCCTAAGGTAACCATGCTAGTCAACGAGCTTGTGTTGGCAGCGGACGGAACGGTGTGGAGATTCCCTACACAGGTGGCTGCCGGACAATCGGCTGCTCCTGTCCAGTGGAAAGGCGTATCGAACATCCAACAGATCTACTACAATGGCGTGACCACGCTTGCGATTGATGCGAATGCCAAGCTGTGGTTTCTAGGTGGAACGGTAACAGGCATGTCGGATGGTACGCAGTATCATGAAGGGAACCCTGTACAGCTAAAGAGCATGGATAAAGTAAAGGATGCCTTTGTCGTGGAACGCAGCTTGATCGTTTGGACAACAGATAACAAGGTATACTTCACTTCTATTGAAAATAAACAGATGCCAGCACATCCGAAATTCGAGCTGCTTGCTTCAGATGTAGTGCAGATCGCTCCTTCCTATCGCCATTTCTTCATGGAAAAGAAGGACGGCTCCCTCTGGGGATGGGGTGTGAATAAGAATGCCGAGCTTGGCTACGGCGATTATGAATTCATGCACACGAAGCCGGTTCCGCTGCACAAGCCAATTACGGTGAGTTTGAATGGAGAGACGCCGCAACTATCCAGCGGAGCGATGCTTCGCAATGGGCAGGCATTCGTGCCTTTGCGCTCGATCTTCAGCAAGCTCGGCGCTGAGATCAGTTGGGATGCCAACACGAAGACGGCCACTGTGGTGCAGAAGAAGGATGGCAAGGACCGCTTGACGATCACAATTGACATGAAGACAGGTGCAACGAAGCTGGATGGCAAGCCAGTGGAGCTTCAGAGTGCACCGTTTAACATAGCGGGCACGGCTTATTTGCCGCTTCGCTTTATCAGCGAGACGCTGGGTGCGAAGGTCGATTGGCAGCAGGCCAATAACCTTATTTCGATTACGATGAAATAAGGTGTCGTTGTTATCCCCTTACTTCTCTTGATACACCTCACGATACACCGCTGGCGTAATTCGCTCAAATCGCTTAAACGTCTTGATGAAATAGCTAGGTTCGCTGAAGCCGAGCTCATTGCTGATTGCGGCAATCGGCATATCCGTCGTCTCTAAGAGCTGCTTGGCCCATTCCATCTTCAAGCGAGGGAGGAAGATGGAGAAGTTCTCTCCGGTTTCTTTTTTGAACATGCGGCTGAAGTAGCTCGGACTGACATGGCAGATGCTGGCCATCTCCTCAAGCTTGTGATTTTCATTTTTATGCGCATCAATATAGTCAAATGCTGGCTGAAGCATCGAATGCTTGGCGATTCTTCTTTGGCTGGTCATGTGATGCAGCTTGCTGTCAATCAGCGTGTTTTCAAGCTCCTTCTTCAACGTCTCCATCTGGCGGAAGGACTGGTCGATAAGCGACAACGAGCCGGCAAGGGGCTTGTCTACAGCAAGCGCCTGCTTGTACATATCGATGGTGGCATTTTTGTGAATTGCTTCCTCCACGATATAATTGCACAAATGATAGAGCATTTCCGAGATGGTCGTGATCTCCTCATAGGACAGTTCAGGAATAGCGGCATAATCATCTGTCAGATCCTGAACAGTCTGATCCGCAGCAGCATGAGGAGGGCGGGTTACGATCTGCTCAAGCTCGAGCAGCGGCTCTTTAAGCTTGACCTGTCCAGCCATAATGGCCCCAATATATTGATTCGAAACGATGATTGGAATCGCAATATCAATAATATTAAAGTGACATAAGTACAGATAAGGCTTATTCAGCCTCACTGCCTCAAGGCCGCCCCGAGCATCACATTTCTGGCAGTATTGCGATAAGACATCGTCTTTGCGCACGGCCTGGCAGAAGCTTTGGCACTTGCTGTGCTTGGTGACGGGAACACCCTTATAGTCGGTGGTGATGATTGCCATATTGGTGACGAGAGACAGAGAATCCTGCAGCTTCTGCCACTTTTCCAGATCGATAATCGTATCCAACTTCAAGTGCGCGCTCATGTATTATCCCCCTAATGATCGTTGCCGCCCCAGCTGTGTCAGGCCTAGATTCCAAGATGTTCAAGCTGTCCCTCAATGCTGCATGGCTTCGATATAACCTTTGGTTAATTATATCATAATCTGATAATCGAAGGACAAGATAGTACTATTCGAACGAGTAATGACAACATATTACGATCCGAAAGCGCTTTATCTAGCGCTCAACGTTCCATGACCTTTGTGCAAGGGCTTTCTATAATGGAGATATAACGACACAGAGGAGGACAATGAAATGAGAAGAGCATTTATTAGTCCATCGAAATACGTACAAGGTGAAAATGAGCTTTTGAACCTCGGATACTTTATTAAGACATTTGGCGATTCCGCCCTGTTGATTGCACATAAAGACGACGCAGCACGCGTAAAAGACAAGCTTGAACATACGATGAAGCAGTTCAATGTCACAATCGTTGAGAGCGGTTTCAATGGGGAGTGTTCTCGCATTGAAGTCGCAAGGCTGCAAGAGCTTGCGAAGCAGCATAACTGTGCCTGTACGATTGGCCTTGGCGGCGGCAAAGCTATTGATACGGCAAAATGCGTGGCGCAAGGCAATGCCTTGATCATTGTGCCGACCATTGCGGCAACGGATGCGCCAACCAGCCATTCTGCGGTATTGTATACGCCTGAAGGCGAATTCGACGACTATGCGTACTTCAAGCAAAGCCCTAGCGTCGTCATGATCGATACGACCGTCATCGCGAATGCGCCTACGCGCTTCTTGGTTGCAGGCATGGGCGATGCATTGTCGACCTACTTTGAAGCTCGCGCGACAGCCGCTTCCTACTCCAATGTCAACGCGGGAATTCCTTGCGGCAGACATGCAGGCGTTGGCGAACCGGCAAAAGGAACGAAGGCTGCGCTAGGCCTTGCCAAGCTATGCTATGAAACGCTGTTGGAAGACGGATTGAAGGCAAAGCTTGCTTGCGATGCGAATCTTGTGACGCCTGCGCTTGAGAATATTATCGAAACGAATATTCTACTTTCGGGATTAGGCTTCGAAAGCGCGGGTCTTGCAGCCGCTCATGCCATCCATGATGGTTTGACGGTGCTTGAAGGCACCCATCATTATTATCATGGGGAAAAAGTTGCGTTTACGACGATCGTGCAGCTCGTGCTAGAGAATGCAAGCAAGGAAGAAATGAACGAAGTGCTGGGCTTCTGCTTGTCTGTAGGACTGCCTGTATGCCTTGCAGATCTCGGCGTTACAGAGGTGACGAGAGAAGAGCTCTTCCAGGTTGCTGCTAAAGCCTGCATTCCAGAAGAATCGATTCATTCCATGCCGTTCCCGGTTAAAGAAGAAGACGTGGTGGCAGCGATTATCGTCGCCGACCAGATCGGGCGGCAATTCAAAGAGCAGCACTCCGCATAGGTTGAGAAGTACATGGCATTTCGCATCATTGATCTCTGTAATGAAAGGATGAGCACGATGAAAAAAATCATGAACAAGCCGGAAACCTTAGTAAGAGAAATGTGCAGAGGGCTTGTCCTGGCGCATCCAGAGCTTGAATTCAACAGCAAGTATAAGATCATGAAGAAAAAAGATATCAATCCGAACAAAGTAACTTTGATCAGCGGCGGCGGCAGCGGACATGAGCCTGCCCATGCGGGATTTGTTGGCAAGGGGATGCTTGATGCTGCGGTATGCGGAGATGTATTCGCATCCCCATCCCAGATTCAGGTGTATCAAGGCCTCAAGGCTTCGGCTAGTCAAAAAGGTACGCTGATGATCATTAAAAATTACAGCGGCGACATCATGAACTTCAAAAATGCGGCACATCTAGCCAGCGAAGATGGCCTGCTTGTTGACTATGTCAAAGTCGATGACGATATTGCAGTGGAGGACAGCCTGTATACGGTAGGCAGACGAGGCGTAGCAGGCACGGTGCTTATTCACAAGATCGCAGGCGCGGCGGCAGAGGAAGGCTTAGCGCTGGCAGAAGTAAAGGCTGTGGCGCAGAAGGCCATCGACAACACGAGAAGCATCGGCTTCGCCCTGACCTCCTGTACGGTTCCAGCCAAAGGCACGCCTACGTTTGAGCTTGGCGAAGATGAGCTTGAATACGGGGTCGGCATCCATGGCGAGCCAGGCATTCGCAGGGAGAAGATGGCTTCCGCTGATGAATTAGCGCACAAGATGGTGAGCGATCTCCTTCGCGACATGAATCTGCTGGTAGGCTCGACACAGGAGATTGCGCTGCTGATTAACGGCTTCGGCGGATCGCCTCTGCAGGAATTGTACCTGCTCGCGAATGCGGTAGTCGCAGCGCTTAAAGACAAGCCGGTGTCGATCGTCAAAGTATTCGTCGGCAACTACATGACGAGCATTGATATGGACGGCGCTTCCGTTACGATCATGAAGCTCGACGAGGAATTAAAGCATTACTTGTCAGCAAGCTGCGATACGCCCGCGCTTCAGGTGTCAGGTCCATTTCTGCCGCTTCCTGTGGAAGAAGGGATCGCAGAGGAAGCCGTAAGTCATAAAGTATCCTATCAGACGGAAACTGATCCTAAGCATGCGGTGATTTCCAATAACACCTTTACCCTCGATAATCTGATCTATCTTGTGGACAAGATGAGCGAGGTTATTATCGAAAATGAGGTGCCGTTCTGCGAGCTGGATTCACATGCTGGCGACGGGGACTTCGGTATGAGCGTGGCGAAAGGCTTTAGGCAATTGAAGCGCGAATGGGCAGAGATTACGGAGCATCATACATCCTCCATTGGGGACTTCCTGAATGCCTGCTCTCTAGTCATCATGGAGCATTGCGGCGGCGCTTCCGGCCCGATCTGGGGCTCTGCGTTCCGCGCGGCAAGCAAAGCCGCAGGCGATAAGATGATCGTAAGCGTCAGCGAATTCGCAAGCATGATGCAAGCCGTGGTCAAAGGCATCCAGGATACAGGCGAGCGCTCCTTCGGCAGAGGCGCTGTCGTTGGCGATAAGACGCTTGTCGATGCGCTGGCGCCATTTGCGGATCGCTGGGTGCAAAGTGCGACGGAAGGCGACGACATCAAGACGGCGGCTGCGAAGGCAGCGGAAGCAGCGGTGCAAGGCGCGAAGTACACCGAGACGATCGTGGCTAGAATGGGGCGCGCCGGCACGGTAGGCGAGCGCAGTCTTGGCTACCCGGATGCAGGTGCCTATGCCTTGGGTGTCATCTTTACGACGCTTGCCAAAGCGATGAAATAATTGCACATCTCCCTTTCCTATTCGTGTAATATAAAGCTGTAGCTCGGAGCATCTTCATGCTGCCGATAAAAATAGGAAGAAGGGAATGGCATAGGTATGGTTAAAGCAGTGGATCAAGCCTCCTAAAATGAGAAACTTTTATTTTGGGAGGTTGTAAGCAATGCGTTTTAATCCGATTGTTATCGATCAATGGAGTCGAAAACCTTATTTTGAGCATTACTTAAATCATGTCAGATGCACGTACAGCATGACTGCAAACCTTGATATCACGCTGCTTCTGGCAGAACTTAAGCATAAGGGAATCAAGCTGTATCCCGCATTCATCCACATGATCACTTCAGTGGTCAATCAACATGTGGAATTTCGTACATGCTTTGATGCTGAAGGAAGGCTGGGCTATTGGGACACCATGTCTCCGAGCTATACGATCTTTCATGATGAGGATAAGACTTTTTCTAGCATTTGGAGCTTGTACAGTGAACCATTTGAGAGGTTCTACAATCACTATCTGGACGATATGAAGCAGTATGGAAAGGTGAAGGGATTTGTCGCTAAACCTGACGAGCCGCCCAATACGTTCCCTATCTCTAGCATTCCATGGGTTAGCTTCACGGGCTTTAACCTGAATGTCCATAACGAGGGGACGTATTTACTGCCGATCTTTACGATCGGAAAGTATGTTCAGCAGGCCGACACCACTTTGCTGCCTTTGTCGGTACAATTCCATCATGCCGTTTGTGACGGATACCATGCTGGATTGCTGTATCATGAACTGCAATTGCGTGCAGATCATTGCAAGGAGTGGCTTGCAAGGGATTGATCATGGGCTCAATAGCCAATGCCTTTCACGTAGCTTTTTCTTATATCAACACTCTCTGACGTCGTCGTTGGGGAGTGTTTTTTATTCGGATATGTCATCCCCTTTCCATTCACCCATACATGAAAATGCAGTATGCTAAGATAGAATAGAATCAACGCTCAAAAATAATCAACATTCAACATACAATCGAGTAGTATGTATCTCGCTGTTACCAGGATTAATATGAGCCAGATCAGAGGTGTGTAGTGTGCGTGAAGCAAACGAAAAGAAGAAAGGAAGAGTAGCCGAGAATGTGGAAATGTCTGTTTCCATACAGCCTTTGGGTGATCGTGCGCTTGTTATCGATTGGGGTGGCGGCATTGCGGTGGACACGCACCAGCGCATCCGCGCTTTTTGCACATGGTTGAACAAAAGGCAGCGGCCTGAAGTCATCGAGATTATCCCCGCGTACACCACCGTTACGGTCATTTATGATCCAATGAAGATCATAGGGATGCAGGGCAGTTATCGATTAAGTTATCAATTAGATCAGGATATCGCTCATGCGCGCCTATCTCCCTATCAACATATGAAGAAGTGGATGGAAGAGCTCCTAATCAGCATGGAGCACATGGATGTCGGAGAATCGAGAGTTGTTGATATTCCTGTTTGCTATGGCGGCGAGTATGGACCTGATCTAGAGCTCGTTGCAGCGCATGCAGGCCTTTCAGTTGAAGAGGTCATCGACCTGCATCGCAACCAGGACTATCTTGTTCATATGGTAGGCTTTGCTCCGGGCTTCCCTTATCTAGGCGGCTTGTCTGAGCGGCTTGAGGTTCCAAGAAGGAGTACGCCAAGAGCAAGCATTGCGCCAGGATCTGTTGGGATCGGCGGCAAGCAGACGGGAGTCTATCCCATCTCCACACCTGGAGGGTGGAATCTAATCGGAAGAACACCGAGAAGGCTGTTTCGTCCCGAGTCTTTAACGCCCAGCTTGCTCCAGATGGGAGATATCGTTCGGTTTCGGCCTATAACGGTGGAACAATATGCAGAGTGGACAGAGGAGGAGCTATGAGCCTAACAATAATGAAGCCGGGACTGCTCACGACTGTGCAGGATCTTGGCAGAGATGGTTACCAGCAGCAGGGAGTCATTGTCAGCGGGGCGATGGATCGCTATGCGCTTCGAATGGCGAATCTGTTGACGGGCAACACTCAAGGAATGGCGGCCTTGGAAGTCACAATGTGGGGACCTGCGATTCAGTTCGAGCAAGCTTCTCTCGTTGCTATCTGCGGCGCTCCGTTTGAACCAAGAATAAACGGCAGGATCGTACCCTTGTGGAGACCTGTATGGGTGCGTGCTGGCGAGATTCTGGAATTCGGCGCTTGCTCTTCAGGGGCGCGTGCCTATTTGGCTGTGGCAGGGGGTGTGGATGTGCCGTTGGTGCTTGGAAGCCGCAGCACTTACTTGCGAGCGCAAATTGGAGGACATGAAGGCAGAGCCTTATTGGCGGGAGATGTTCTTCCAATCGGAGAACCTTCGAGTCTAGCGGCTTCTTATATGGCGAATATCGAGCCTGAGCTTACTGCAAGCCCTTTTACGGCAGCATCATGGTTTATCGGAGAGCTCAATCGTCCTGCTTATCATGAGGAGCCCCTTGTGCGATTTGTTCGGGGAAGAGAGTATCATCAATTTACAGAAGCGAGCAAAGAGGCATTCTCAAGCCATCGATTTCGGGTATCGTCCCAATCGGATCGAATGGGATACCGTTTGGAGGGGCCAGAAATCCAGATGGACAATCGAGTAGAGCTGCTGTCCAGTGCGGTTGTATTTGGAACGGTTCAGGTACCGCCACAAGGCAGTCCGATCATCCTGATGGCGGATCGTCAGACCGTCGGCGGTTACCCGCGGATTGCTCAAGTCGCCAGTGTGGACCTCCCAATCCTGGCACAGGTAAGACCAGGGGATTGGATACGGTTTGACGAAATCACACTGGAAGAAGCAGAGCAAATGTATACATTAGCGGAACAGTTAATGAGAAGACTGGAGTGTGCGATTGGATTGTATTTGAAGCAAGGAGGCTTGTAGACATTGATATCGGTGGACTTGAACTGCGATATGGGCGAAAGCTATGGAGTGTATGCTCTAGGGAATGACGATGCGATTCTTGATCTTGTCACGTCGGTAAATATTGCGTGCGGATATCATGCAGGCGATCCAAGAACGATGAGAAGAACGGTAGCAGGTGCGCTTGCGAAAAGGGTAGCCATTGGTGCGCATCCGGGTCTTCCTGATCTAGCAGGCTTCGGCAGACGCAATATGAGTATTACGCCTGATGAAGCTTACGAAATGACGGTATACCAGATCGGCGCGCTGGAAGCCTTTGTACGGGCAGAAGGGGGGCGCATGCACCACGTAAAGCCTCACGGGGCCTTGTACAATATGGCTGCTCAGCAGGACAAGCTGGCTGAAGCCATCGCTGAAGCGGTGTACAAGGTGAATCCTGAGCTTGTGCTCTATGGCTTATCGGGCAGCAAGCTGATTGCAGCTGGAGAGCGGGCAGGGCTTCGCACGGCGAGCGAAGTGTTTGCCGATCGCACCTATTGCCGGGACGGCAGCCTGACGCCAAGACAGGAGCCGGATGCCCTCATTCATGATCCCGCCACTGCGGCAGCGCAGATCATCCAGATGGTCAAGTCAGGTACGGTTATCTCCCGTGAGCAGATAGAGGTCAAGCTGAAGGCGGAGACGATATGCATCCATGGGGATGGCGAGCATGCGCTAGCATTCGCTCGTCAGATACGAGAGCTGCTGCAGACTGAAGGAATTCAACTCGCAGCCGGTTAACATATTGCTGCCTTGGAACAAACGAAGCCTGCAAATGAGCAGGGCTGCCTAAAAGGATTTTGAATCGATGAAGAATGATAGCCGCCCCTAAGGTATGTTTAACTTTGGGCGAGTTCAATACATAGATCACTTCATAATAACGATAGTTGTTTAAAATACGAAAAGACCGCTGTCCCTCGCACAATAAGATACGCCCGAGGAATAGCGGTCTTCCTTTTTAATGGATCGAAATGAATGTCAAGGCATGAAGATGTGAGAGCGATGCTTCATAATCAAGCGTCCGCATAAGGGGCATTCCAGATAGGCTGGCCTGTTGTGAATTATACAGCTTCATTCAGCTTGATATCGTTATAGGCATGAGCTAAGCGATGGAGCATCTGTATGCATGGCTTCTGCGCTGCCGTCTTGTTACCGTTACCGCAGCAACCGCCAAGCTGCCCGAAGGCGGGGACGCTTCAAATGCTTTTCGACATAACGATAGCTGGTTAATTCAACGCCAGCGTCCCGCATTGTGTAGGCAAGGTCCTCATCCATCAGCAGGCGATGCTCCCATACGCGCTTCTCCCAGCTTGGGATATGGGCCTGCATCCACGCGTCATCAGTACCAGGATGGAAATAGGTCTCGCTGATCCCTTCAGGCAGGCGATACAGCCTTGAGAGAATCCATGCTTTGAATGAATCATAGGTTTCTTGTTCCTGCACGTGATAGGGATGGGACAGCAGATAATCCGGAATAGGCACACCGAGGGTATCCGCCAAGGCAGAGGCTTTTCTCACGGGCTGCTCTAGATTCGGAATGGTGCTTAGCAGCGGATCGGTATGATCAATGTAGCGAAACAAGCGCGCAGGCAGCTTCCAGCGCCGCGCCTTCCACAGCATATGCGGGATATGACTGCGGCCTGCAGCGATGCCATACAGACTGCCCATATGGTTATCCACATGGCTTAGCCGCATCCCATGCTTCAGGGCACGCTCGTACTGGGCCTCCATTTCCTTTACCACCGCTTGAGTCGCAGCCTTCCGTTCGAATTGCTCCACATTCTCATGCAGATATCCCTGCTCATCGTGAAGGGAAGGATGCTCTGTTATGCTTTTCCAGCGCAGATGAAGCGCTTCGCTGTTAAAGGTCAGATGCAGCCCGACATTCGGCTGCCTGCGCTTGGCGCACCACTGAGCGGCCTCCTCGAATCCTGGAGCTGGCACCATGATCGTGGCAGAGGAGACCTTATTCTCCTCAAGCAGCTGCATAATGGCTTGATTGGCCGCCTTGCTTTGGCCAAAGTCGTCGCAGTTAATAATAAGTCCTTTTCTAATCGTCATGGAAGACGCTCACCTCCATCGGGCTTTTGAAAATGGAATCGATCCGCATAGGACAGCAGAAAAGAAATCAACAACAAGCAGAAGGGAACGACACTCATGAGTATTCGGAACGTCCATTCTGGATAAGGGCCGGGCTCGTCGCCGCTGACATAGCCAAACAGCATGCCGACGACAAAGAAGGCTAGGGCGGAGATCAGGCCACTGGAGCGGGTAATGAATCCGCCAACCGCCGTGTAGATGCCCTCTCTTCGCTGTCCTGTGAGCATCGCATCCTCGTCAATAATGCTCCCGTTAAGAACAGGAGGCGTGACAAGGAAGCCGGCAAGCCCGAAGCCAACGCAGATGCCAGCTATAATGCCGCTGATGAGGTCATGCCCGAACCAGAGCGGAACCACCGACAGTCCATAGACGGCAAGCGACAGCCGCCAAGCGCTCACCCCCTGCAGCCGGCGAATGATCGGATACCATACGAACACTAACGGAATGACCGATACGAATACGGATGCGAGCAGGATCGATACCGCTTCCTCTGATAGGTGCAGCACATATTTGGCATAGAACGGGATGATGGAGCTGATGAGCCCATTTACCGTTTGGGCAAAGGAGTTGGATAGGTTGAAGATCCAGAATTTTTTGTTTTTGAGCGTGACTCGAAAAGCTTCGCCCAGCTTAAGCGATTCTCCTTCATGCTGATGCTCTTGTTCTCGAACGGCGAGCGTGGAGAGGAGCATGCACAGGCCGAACAGCAGGGCGAAGATAATCGCCATCCATGTGAAGCCGTACCAGCTGACAAGCAGTGGCGCAAGCACGGAAGCAAGCAGCAGAGCGGCCATTTGATAGGACTGCTGAATCGCGGATGCCTTTGCACGAATGCGATTGCCCCGATACAGCTCGGGGAATAAAGCGCCGTAATTCACCCACAGCACGGTTGCCACAGCCTCAAAGGCAAGCAGTGACAGGAGGAACCAGGTAAACAACCCCTGCTGAGACATTGCAGAGGGAGGGGAAAATACAAGGACCAGAGCAATCATAAACAGCGGGATCGCGCCAAATATCCAAGGCCTCCGTCTGCCATATCGTGACTTGGTGGAGTCCGACCAATACCCAAACAGCGGATTGTTGACCGCGTCCCAGATCAAGAACAGCGTGCGGGCAAGCGTAGCAAGACCAATGCCGAGCCCCAGCTTTTCCACATAATAATAGCTGTAGAATGTGCTGAATGCTTGACTCGGCACCATCATGGCAAACATTCCAAGCGAATAGCTGTAAGGCGAGTTGATCCAGCTCCGCTTCATGACGGATTCCTCCCTGATAAGCTCAAATGGGCTGTGCGTGAACGAGATTGAAGCCAGAATGCTTGCCTGAAAGTAAAGCAGGCAGCAGGCTGATTACTCTACTTTATTAGTTTGAATATGAAATCATGTGAGTTCGCTCTTGATTTACGAATGAACAAAGAGGAGGCAACAAAACAGATCGATTGAACGTCTTACATGCAAAGGAGGGGTTCGATGAAACGAGTCGGATTCTTGTTAGGAATCGTGTTGGTGGTGTTGATGCTGAGCGCATGCGGTTCAGTTGACAAGCTTATGGGCCCGCCTCAGCCGAAGATTGTGGCGAATGGGAAGGCCGTTACGTTCTATCAGAGCTCTTATTGCTGGGGAAGCACCTGCGCCGACTATGCAGGGCCCGAAATCATGCTGAAGGATAAAGAAGCGGAGCAAGTAGCCGCGAACGCTACGATTACGGTTGATTTTAAAGGCAAGGAGCCTACTGAATTAAGTCTATCTATCTTTCGAGAAGGAATCCCTTCAGAAGTGGAGATTGTAGACAACTCCTTTAAGGCGCCTGAAGCTGAAGGAATCTACTACTATGGCCTCTCGGCAGCATGGCTGCGGAATAAAGAGACACGGATTACAGAAGGAAGCTCCAGCTATGTGTTCGCGCTTGAAGTAAAGGGCACTGAGCAGTAACAAAGAAGTTAATCTGAATAACTAGATGTGACAAAACATAATTTGGACAATGTTGAAGTTGACGCTTGGGCCAAAGCAGCGAAGTTAGCATGGGAAACTGGAGGAGGTGATTCATTAATGAAGAATCGAAAAGGTATCATTACAGCCCTCGTAATTCTTGCAGCATTTGCCTTAATAGGTACACCTTTATTAAATGAGTCTCCAGAAACATATTTAATTTCTGTGGTCATTAGCGTTTTAATGGTCTTGTTAGCCTTATACTTGAGAAAAAGGATAAAAAACAAATTACTTTATGGACATATAGCAGCGGCACTGCTACTTATCTTCTTGTGGTATATGAATCATTTTACAAACACGAATGTATCCTATTTAGCTGTGGTAATACTCGTATTATTTATCTGGATGTTTTACTTCTTAAGCAAAAAAAATGATGATCGGTGAATGATGTACAATGATTATCAATTTAACCCCATACAGAGTAAGGTTTGTTCTGAATGATTAGCTGGGAAAGTTGAGTGTATATTCAAAATAGTCCACCTTCTTTCTTATACATAGCTGGCTTTGACCCATCGTCGAGGTCGGCTTTTTTATGCTTATCAGCGCTATTCTATTAACTCCAACTCTCTCCATAGAGAGACGAATCTCATTTTTGATATAATAGACAGAACAGACTTGATAAGCAGGGTAAGCAATAGCTAGCACTAGCACATTCGTTTGGTGCTCTATGCGTGAATGCTAGTGTTGTCAAAAAGATTAAATAGATCAAAGAGAAGTAGTTCTATGGAAAAATGATCGGTGTTCACGATTGTTCGAACCGTTAAATTTAGAGCTTCAACGTATGTATCAAAGATCGGGATCAAGCCGCGTAGAAGATAACAAAGAAAGGGGCGGGCTTCAATGAAAATCTTCCATACAGCCGACTGGCACCTCGGCAAACTGGTTCAGGGCGTGTATTTGACGGAGGATCAGGAATATGTGCTAGAGCAATTCATGCAAGACATCGAGCAGGAGCGTCCGGATGTCGTTGTCTTGGCTGGGGACCTGTACGACCGCGCAGTCCCGCCGACGGAGGCCGTTCAACTGCTGGACCGGATTCTCGTTCGCATGGTCATGGAAATAGGAGTTCCGGTTGTAGCGGTGGCAGGCAACCATGACAGCCCAAGCCGATTGGACTTTGGGAGCAGCTTGATGCGAGCAGCAGGACTGCATATTGCCGGGGAAATGAACTCGCCTTGCGATACGGTCGTGCTAAGCGATGAGCACGGAGAGGTGCATTTTCACCTCGTACCGTACGCCGAACCTGGCAAGGTGCGCCATGTGCTGCAGGACGAGGAGATCCGTACGCATGATGATGCGATGCGCAAGATTACGGAGCAGATACGAAGCACGATGGATCCACAGGCTAGGCATGTGCTCGTAGGACATGCCTTCGTAACGCCAACGGGAGAACCGGAGCAGAATACGAGCGATTCTGAGCGCCCGCTGTCCATCGGGGGAGCGGAGCATGTAAGCGCTAGGCACTTCGCTGGCTTCCATTATACGGCGCTCGGTCATCTTCATCAGTCGCATCATGTTGCGGATGAGACGATTCGTTATGCAGGTTCGCCGCTTAAGTACTCCATTTCGGAAGAGAATCATCGAAAAGGCTATCTGGTTGTGGAACTCGATGCTGAAGGGAAGGCAACTGTCCAGAAAAGGGAGCTCAAGCCGCGTCGAGATATGCGAAGAGTAGAGGGGTATATGGCAGATATTGAACGGCAGGAGATTAATGAAGACTACGTCTTTGTGCGATTGCTGGATGAAGCTGCGGTGCTGTCGCCGATGGAGCGCATCCGTACGGTGTATCCGAACGCGATGCATGTGGAGCGGAAGCTGTCAGTCATAGAGAACTACGGAGAAGCGGGCACGTCGGAGAGCCGAGCGAAGATGGATGACCTCTCGCTGTTCCGTGCTTTTTATAAAGAAGTTCGAGGGAAAGAGCTGTCGGAGGATACGGAAGAGCTGTTCGTGAGGGTGCTGCACGATGTTCACGCAAAGGAGGGAGAGCGACTTGAGACCGCTAAAGCTTAAGATGACAGCCTTCGGGCCTTATAAGGACGAGGAGACGATTGATTTTACGGAGCTTAAAGACAATCGACTCTTTGTTGTGTCTGGGCAGACGGGAGCGGGCAAGACGTCGATCTTTGACGCAATCAGCTTTGCCCTGTACGGAGAAGCAAGCGGCGAGGATCGCAATGACAGCAAGCTGCTGCGAAGCCATTTTGCGGATGACCAGGTGCATACGTCCGTTGATTTTGAATTTCAGCTAAAAGGGCGCATATACCGCGTATTCCGGCAGATTGCTCATGTGAAGGCAGGCAACAAGGTCGCGACAGGCGAGCGCTATGAGCTCTACGAGCAGGTGGATGGCAGCGAGGTGCCGCTTACCGATCGCTTCATTGTGACTCAGGTTAATGATAAGATTCGCGAATTAATCGGGCTAACGAAAGAGCAGTTCAGCCAGATTGTCATGCTGCCTCAAGGCGAATTCCGCAAGCTCTTGACCTCGGAGACAGAGAACAAGGAGGAAATTCTGCGTCGTCTGTTCAAGACAGGGCTGTATAAGGTTGTAGCCGATGTCTTGAATGAGCAGCGCAAGGAGAAGCAGCAGGTTTGCTCCAAGCTGTTTGACATTCGGGGCTATCAGCTGCAGCAGGTGCAAGAAGAACTTGGCACGCGCGAGGGCTCTGTGCTGCAGCAGGTATTCGCGCAGGAGCAATACAATGCCTATCAGGTTATGGAGGCATTGGCCAAGGAGCTTGCATATACCGACCAGCTGCTGCATCGGCAGCAGGAGCTGCGTGAACAGGAGCTTGCCAAGCTGCAGCAGATTACGACGGCTTATCACGAGGCACGGAGCTTGAACGAGCAGTTTGATCAGCTGGAGCAGCACAAGGCCGAAGCGGCGAGGCTGCTTGCCGAGCGTCCGGTGCTGGAGGAGCAGGCGGGGCTGCTTGCTCAAGCCGAGAAGGCAGTCACGATTCAGGTCCACGAGGAGCATGCGGAGAAGCAGGCGCAGGAGCTCAAGAGAAAGCGCGAGCAGTGGAAGGCTGCAGGGCGTGAGCATGAGCTCGCGAGTACGGCCCTGCAAGCGGCGGATCAGCAGTACAAGCAGGAGGAGGCCTTGCAGGAGCGCCGCGATCAGGCGCTCAAGGATCATGATCGCCTCCAAGGCTATGTGCCGCTAGTGAAGGAGCTTGCCGCCAAAGAGCAGCAGGTGGAGAAGCTGCAGCGTGAGGCAGCAGCTCAGCTCAAGAGTCAAGAGGCGGCGTCCGCCAAGCTTCAAGCGCTTGAAGAGAAGCGTGCGCAGCTTGCTGCACATGTTCGCGAGCTGGAAGCCCGTGTCGCTGTGCTGCCCGAGAAGACGGAGCGGCTCGGCTTGCTTCGCCAGCAGGCGCAGAGCATGAAGCAGTATTTGCGGCTGCAGGAGGCGCGCGCGACCCTCGCCGAGCAGGAGGAGAAGCTCCAAGCGGCATATCGGCAGCTGGAGCAAGAGCTTGTCCGCCTCGAGGAGCAATGGATCGAGGGGCAAGCTGGCCTGCTTGCAAGCCATCTTCATGACGGGCAGGCTTGTCCGGTATGCGGCAGCAGCGAGCATCCGAGGAAGGCGGAGCTGCAGGATGAGCTTCCGACGAAGGAGGCGCTTGATCAGCTGCGCAAGCAGAAGTCGGCAGCGGAGAAGGCCCATCTTGAGCTCGCGGCGGAGCTGCGCTCGAATGCAGCACAGCAGCAGGAGCGAGAAGCCGAGCTGCTCGATTATGGCTTCGAGCTGGAGCGCTGTGCGGAGCGCTTCGTCGAGCTTGTTGCCGAAGGCAAGGAGCTGAACGAAGACGAAGCGAAGCTGAAGCAGGAGGCGGCAAGCTTAGCGCCGCTGAAGGAAGAGCTTGTTCGGCTTGAGCGCGAGTGCGAGGTGCTGCGCAAGCAGAAGGAGCTGGCGAATGCAGCGCTGCTGGAGACGAACGAAGCCTTTGCCGCGGCTAAGGCTCGTTATGAGCAAGCTGTGTCGACGGTGCCTATGGAGCTTCGCGGTCTTGAGCGGCTGGAGCAGGAGCTGCGGGCATCTGAGCAGCTGAAGGCTAAGCTTGAGGCGGATTGGAAGCAAGCGCAGGAGAATTATCGCAAGGCGAATGAACGGATGATTGAGGCGTCAGCCAGCCTGCGCAGCAGCGAGACGCAGGCGACAGAAGCCGAGCAGCAGCTTGCAGAGGTGCAGGAACGCTACCAAGTGGCACTGCGCGAGGGCGGCTTCGGCACGGAGGAAGCGTATCGAAGCGCGAAGCTGTCTACAACAGAGCGTGAGCAGCTGAAGGCGCGCCTTGAGCAATACCGCACTGCCTGTGCTGCGGTCGAGAAGCGAGTGGAGGAATTGACACAGAGGCTTCACGGCAAGGAAAGGCAAGAGCTAAGCCAGCTGTTCCTGCAATTAGAAGAGCAGGAGCGTATCGTAGAGAAGCAGCGGGAAGCGAGCCTTGAGGCGGAAGGAAGATACAAGAAGGGCCTTAAGCTTCAGGCTGAGCTTGAGCGAATCGAACAGGATTGGCAGCAAGCGGAGCGTGAATATGCACAGGTGAAGGATCTCTACGATGTTGTGCGGGGCGAGAACGAGAAGAAGATTTCCTTTGAGCGCTTCCTGCAAATCGAGTTCCTAGAGCAGATCATTCATGCCGCGAATGAGCGCCTGCATAAGATGTCCGGCGGCCAATTCTATCTCGTGCGAAGCGATCGCATGGAGAAGCGGGGGCGCCAGAGTGGACTCGGATTTGATGTCTACGACAATTATACGGGGCAGTTCCGTGATGTAAAGACCTTGTCCGGCGGGGAGAAATTCAATGCCTCTTTATGCCTCGCACTCGGAATGGCGGATGTCATTCAAGCCTATGAGGGCGGCATCTCCTTAGAAACGATGTTTATCGATGAAGGCTTTGGCTCCTTGGATGAGGAATCGCTCAACAAGGCCATCGACACGCTGATTGATCTTCAGCAGACAGGACGCATGATCGGCGTTATTTCCCACGTACAAGAGCTGAAGGCCGCCATACCTGCGGTGCTTGAGGTGAAAAAGACGAAGGAAGGCTGCAGCTATACGCGCTTCCATGTGAGTTAGCGAGTAAAGAGCTTGTACTAGGATCGATGATATAGCTATACACGATTTCATGTAAGTTAACGAGTATAGAATCGGAATTGTAAATGACATCCAGACATTATGCGGAATCTTCAGGGAGTGAGTGAACATGGCACTGTTGCACAAATTAGAGCCGGGTATCCGCAATCTCGTTGAGGCATTTATCGAGAGCGGGCGACCATCAGCTAGAGAGCAGAGCATCGAAGAACGCAGGCAGGGTTATTTGAACACCATTGACTTAGCGGGGGACGCTGTTCCCGTAAGAGAGATTGCTGAACATACGATTGACGGCATACGCCTTCGCTTATACAAGCCATCGGAGCAGGTGAAACTCCCTGTTATGGTTTATTATCACGGGGGCTGCTTTGTCAGCGGCGACTTTGACACTCACGATCGTCAGCTGCGTCAATTGGCGAACTTGGGCAATGCGTTAGTGATTGCGGTTGAATATCGACTGGCACCCGAGCATATCTATCCGGCTGCTCATGACGATGCTTTCAAGGCGGCCGGCCTTGTTCGTGAGCACGCCTTGTCTTGGGGAGGGGATCCAGACGATATCACGATTGCAGGAGACAGCGCAGGCGGACATCTTGCCTTGGTTACTTGTTTGCGGCTGAAAGCGCAAGGCGATTGGCTGCCGAAGCGCCAGGTGCTTATTTATCCTATGCTTGATGCATCAGGTGCAAGCGGCAGTTATGAGACCAACGGCGATGATTATGTCATTACGCGGGATACTCTTTTAAGCGGCTTTGAGGTCTACCTAGCTGGCCTTCCAACGAATCATCCTGAAGCAAGTCCATTACATCGTGATGACTTTGAAGGACTGCCGGAGACCCAAATCATTACAGCAGAGTTCGATCCGTTAGTCGACGAAGGAGAGGCCTTGTATCACCGTTTGCTGGAGGCAGGGGTTCACGCGCAGTGCAGAAGATATCTCGGCGTCAATCACGGCTTCTTCCAGCTTGGCGCCATCAGCGGAGCAGGCAGAACGGCGATTCAAGATGTCGCTTCCATCATAGCCAGAACAAGCCGTCACACAATGTTCTAAAACAGAACAGCATCCGCCATTAGAAGGCTTGGAACAGCGTCCCGTGGTGGATCAAGTAACGCTAACTTGCTTATTCCACCGTGTATTTGTGAAAGTGAATGCTGCCTCTGTTTTCTTGTCAAAATAGAGAATCATATTGCGCTAGGCTTCATTTATGCTATAATGATGTCGAATGGGCGACCATTCAAGCTATACACAACAGAAAAAGTTATAGGTAATGGAAGTTTGGTGCAAATCCAACACGGTCCCGCCACTGTGATAGATCGTTCACTCGATCTTAAGTCAGGTCTTTTGCCTAGTAACTTTGCTGGATCAGCTGCTTCGAGGCGAAAGTGGCTGGTTGTTAAGTCTAGTGGATTGCAATTGCGCCTCGCTAGGCTTTTTTTATTGCCAGAATGGCAGCCGACGAGGATGTCGGCATGGCCAGGTGCTCGCCGCCGAACCGATACGACGACGTATCATGCAAGCAAGTGGGGAAGCTCTTCAATGCTGAGGATAAGGTGCACAACGAGGTGCACATCCCTTCTTTTATCCCAATGGAACGGATATTTTCCGTCCAGCTCGATACCAATCCTTCATTTGGTATCTGCAACCACTTGAACATGTAATCGCTCATCTTGGTCTTGGCATAGCTGCAGGAGCTTTTTGCAAGAGGCGGTTGACGCGCATCGGGAAAGCGGTGTACAGTAGAGTGGACAATTTCATTCAATCACGTGCACAATGGCGTGCGCAATCGATAGGAAGCAAAGAGGCTTTTTAAGGGAATCGTTGAAGACGGTTCCTTTGGAAGGCCTCTTTTTGTTTTTATTTGAAGCTTCTATAGGTTGGACAAAAGCAAGGGGCAGGCAAGGGGCAGATTGATTCTGGAGCAGCGTTCGCGTTTGCCTTTGTGAATGTGTGAACAACGGCGATGGCAAGAACATTTCACTTGGCTGCCCTCAACCGGACAATCCTTTGTTCAACTTATCTATATTATCCTTTGGAGGTGTCTTATATGGACAAGCTATCCATCAAAACTGATCTCTATATAGGTCAGGGTGCTATGGATCGTCTCACAGAATGGAAGAACAAAAGGATCTTTATCGTGACGGATCCATTCATCGTGAAGTCAGGCATGATCAACATGGTGTTCGATCGCCTGCATGAAAGCAATGAACAGTACATTTTCAGCAACATCGTGCCAGATCCTCCTGTTGAGATTGTAACTGAGGGAGTGGAAGCGCTTGGCGCATTCAAGGCGGACATGATCCTTGCGATCGGCGGGGGCTCTGCTATTGATGCGGCGAAGGCAATGAAGCTGTTTGCTGGCAAATTGCTGGATCAAACGGATCTTCCGTTTATTGCTATTCCAACGACTAGTGGAACAGGTTCTGAAGTAACATCCTTTTCCGTCATTAGCGACAAGCAGAAAAATATCAAATACCCTCTCGTATCGGATGAACTGCTGCCGCAAGAAGCCATCTTGGACCCTGAGCTTGTGAAAAGCGTGCCGGACTTCATCACGGCAGATACCGGGATGGACGTGTTGACGCATGCTATCGAGGCGTATGTCTCGACGAAGGCCAATGACATTTCCGATGCACTGGCTGAAAAAGCAATCAAGATGGTGTTCGCGTATTTGCCAAGAGCCTATAAGAACGGCAGCGATCTTGAAGCACGGGAGAAAATGCACAATGCCTCCTGCCTTGCAGGATTGGCATTCAATATGACATCGCTTGGGCTTAACCATGGGATTGCGCACGTCGCGGGGGCGAAGTTCAAGATCGCGCATGGCCGTATGAATGCGCTTCTCCTGCCTCACGTTATTGCCTATAATGCGGACTACAAGCCTGGTTACGGCAAGGATGACGTCAATGCGACTGCAGCAAGATATGCTGAGATTGCCAAGAGCCTTGGACTTTCTGCACCGAATGCAAAGAGCGGGGTTCGCAGCCTCATTCAAGCGATCAAGCAGCTTCAGAAGGAGCTCCATATGCCGAAGACGCTCAAGGAGTGCGGTGTAGAGCTTGCTTTGCTGGAGGACATGAGAGCAGCGATTGCCGAAGGCGCGCTGCAAGACGGCTGTACCGCAACGAATCCACGTGTTCCTACGGAGGCGGATGTCGCTCAAATTTTGAACAAAATGTATCAATCTTGAGGTCGAAACCGATTTTCCATGTTATGCTGTTGACAACGTTTGCAGGTTAAAATATAGTTAAGGTAACACAACGGCGTGTTGCATACGAATAAAGCGATGAGGCTTCTTAAATTTTCCACGCGAATTTTTAAGGGGTCTTTATGTTTTTTTATGGCTATTTATCGTGTTTTTCACATGAGAGTGGGATGATAACTTGGAACAACAAACCGAAAAACAACGTGTCATACAGGAGTATGTACCTGGTAAACAGGTCACGCTGGCTCACATTATTGCAAATCCAAATCCGGATATTTACAAGAAGCTTGGCTTGGGAAGCGATGCGCAGGATGCCATCGGAGTCATGACCATTACGCCAAGCGAAGCCTCCATCATTGCAGCGGATATCGCGACCAAGGCGGCAGGCGTGCAGATCGGCTTCGTCGATCGGTTCAGCGGCTCGCTTGTGGTCACAGGGGATGTATCCTCCGTGGAATCCGCGATTAGTGAAGTGCTGCTTGGTTTGCAAAATATTCTTGGCTTTTCGGCTGCTGCGAAGATTACACGGACGTAGGAGAGAAAAGCGATGAAGAAGATTATATTAGCCGGGAGCACCGGATCAGGCAAGACGACGCTTTGTCAGAAGCTGCACGGTCAAGAGATTGCTTACAAGAAGACGCAAGCGATTGAGAGCTTCGAGCATTCTATTGATACGCCAGGCGAGTGCATCGAGAATCGTTATTTGTATAAGATGCTGCTTGTATCCAGTGTGGATGCTGACGTCATTGGCTTAGTGCAGGATTGCACAAAGGAAGACAGCTACTTCCCGCCGGCTTTCGCTACGATGTTTGCCAAGCCCGTTATTGGGATTGTGACCAAGATCGAGCTGGCTGATGGACAAGCAGCCATTGAGCGTGCAAGCGAACAGCTTCAGGCGGCAGGGGCAGAGCGAATATTTGAAGTCTCGACGATAGAAGATGTAGGAGTGGAGGCACTCCAGGCTTATTTGGAGGCTTAGGGTAATTGTCGGATCGGCGGTTTTCGATCAAGTCAATCGCTTCCCAAACGATACAAGCAAATAACGGCGAACAATGAGGTGCATGACGCATGAATGGAAAAATTGTAATAGTCGACGATGAACCTATTACAAGAATGGATATTCGTGAGATGCTGGAGGAAGCGAACTACAATGTAGTAGGCGAAGCTTCCGATGGTTTTGAAGCCATCGAATGTTGTAAAAAGCATCTGCCTGACCTTGTCATCATGGATGTGCAAATGCCGATCCTTGATGGTTTAAAAGCAGGTAAACGAATCATTTCAGAACAGCTCGCAGGAGGCATTATTTTATTAACGGCCTTCAGCGACAAACAAACGGTTGAAAAAGCAACCTCTGTCGGTGCGCTTGGTTATTTGGTGAAGCCGCTTGACGAAAAGTCGTTCATTCCCATGGTGGAAGTGACCATCGCCAAAGGCAAGGAAATCCGCAAGCTTGAACAGAATCTATCGAAGATGACGCAGAAGATGGAAGAGCGTAAAGCTGTGGAGAAGGCAAAAGGGATTCTGATGAAGGAAAATGGCTATACCGAAGAGGAGGCCTATCAGACCCTGCGCAAATTAAGCATGGATCGTCGATGCCCCATGATTGAAATCGCGACGACGATCGTGATCTCCTATGATTAATTATAAAAAGCAGATCGAGGAGCTGTGCCTCCTGCACACGGGATTAAGTGAGCAGGATATAGCGAGAATCCTTGAACTGGCCGAGTCGTTTCAGCAGTCTGAGGTTCAAGATGATGTGTTTATCGACGTACTGTCGAGCGTATCGGATGAAGCAATTGTTGTCTACCATCGTCGTCCGAGAGGGCAGCAATCTCTGTATCAGGGCTCTGTCACAGGCGAGCGGGCACTGCGAGAGAATGAGCCCGGTGTCTTAAGAACGCTTGAGACGGGGATCATGACGCAGGGGCTTATCGCCAATACGCAGGAGAATCATCTTGTTCGACAGACCGTGTATCCAATCAAAAATGAAACGGGCGTTATCGCTGTCGTCATCTATGAGAAGAATGTGAGCGACAATATTCAAGCCCACTTCAACGTGATGGGGACAGAGTGCGAGGACAATGAAATGTCTTCGATGCTGACCGCGATGCTTCGGTTCAAGGATTCGATCATTAATCAGCTTGAGGATGCCGTGCTGGTCTTTGATAGATATGGCTTTTTGAAGCTTAAGAATAAGCAAGCCGATGTCTATTATAAGAAGCTTGGTTATCTTGAGGATATTGAAGGGCTGCATTATGATAACTTGTCGCTTGATCAGACGACCTTCTCAGATGTGATCAAGCAGCACACGCTTCCTTGCTATCCGTCCACAACGGACGTGAAGGCAGCTGATCGATATTATCAAGTGAAGCGGTTGTTTATGGAAGAAGAAGATTTGTCGGTAGGCGTCATCTTGCATGATGTCTCCGAGATTAAGCAGAAGGAAGCGGAGATCGTTTCCAAATCAGTAGCGATCAGAGAAATCCATCATCGAGTGAAGAACAATCTGCAGACCGTTGCTTCGCTCCTGCGCATTCAAGCGCGGAAGTGCGAAAGCCCTGAGGCTAAGAAAAGCCTGAACGACAGCGTGAGCAGAGTGCTCGCCATTGCGGCCACCCATGAGCTGCTTTCTACAGAGATCGACGCTCAGGTAGATCTTATGGATGTCATTCGATTGATCGCCGCAAATATTGGCCGCTGCTTTGTTCATGACTCGGTGCATGTGGACATAGACGCCACAGAGAGCATTTGTCTCGACAGCGACCGCACGGTGGCCATTGCCCTGATCGTAAGCGAGCTTATTCACAACAGCTATGAGCATGCCTTTGGCGATCATACCAAAGGCAAGATCACCGTCACCGCGACACTGAAGGATGGTCTCGTCACGGTAGTGGTCAAGGATAATGGCAAGGGCTTCTCTGTTGAGGAAGCTTCGCAGAAGAGCTTAGGATTGTCCATTGTTCGCAGTTATGTGAAGGACAAGCTGATGGGCAAGCTCAGCTTTGTATCGAATCAAGACGGAACGACCGTTACGTTTACGTTCAAAAAATAAATATTCCGGCTACAAGGAAGTAGTCCCGTAAGCAATGAGGCTTAAAGTGAACCATTTCGGGTGATCCCGAAGGGTTGTAACTTTAAGCCTTTTTGCGTCTAAACGGGACCTTGAACTCCAACGGATAGGGGATGAGACAAGTGAATGAGCAGCTGCTGAGCGTTGGCATTGATATGGGGACTTCGACAACACAATTAGTGCTGTCACGGCTCTACATTCAGAATATGGCCTCTTCCTTCTCTGTGCCGCGTCTTGTGATCACAGATAAGGAGGTCGTGTACCGAAGCGATATCTGTTTTACTCCTGTGCTGCCCGACAATCGAATCGACATGCAGAAGATTCAGCAGTTTGTAGAAGAGCAGTATGTGAAGGCAGGCATCTCGAAGGATGACATTCAGACCGGAGCGGTCATTATTACAGGCGAGACGGCACGTAAAGACAATGCCAACGAGGCGGTGCTGTCGTTAAGCGGGTTTGCTGGAGACTTCGTTGTTGCGACAGCAGGCCCGGATCTAGAGAGCATCATCGCTGCTAAGGGCGCAGGGGCGCATACGTACTCCAAGGACCATTCCACCTCGATTGTCAATATCGACATCGGCGGCGGAACAAGCAATCTGGCGCTGTTCCAAAGCGGCGAGCTCGTGGATACAGGCTGCTTGGATATTGGAGGGCGATTGATCAAGGTAGACCAGCAAACCCATGAGATTACCTATATCGCACCGAAGATCAGACAGCTGGCGGAGCAAAGAGGAATAATGCTCGCGCTAGGGCAGCAGGTTACGCCAGAATCGCTTAAGCCCATTATCGAAGAGATGGTCAAGCTGCTTGAAGAAAGCGTAGGGCTTAGAGCGCCTGGTGACTTCTATGACACGATCATTACGAATAAGGGCTTGAAGCTGGAGAAGTCGATACCGTGCATTTCCTTCTCTGGCGGCGTGGCGGACTACATTTACCATGAAGCTGCGGGGGATGTGTTCCAGTACGGCGATATCGGCATCTTGCTGGGCCGAGCGATTGCGGAGTCGCCGCTTGTAAAAGAGCTAACCGTCGCGCGCGCCGCGGAGACGATACGAGCAACCGTGGTAGGAGCAGGCTCTCATACGACAGAGATCAGCGGCAGTACGATCACGTATACGGAAGAGAGCTTCCCGATCAAGAATATCCCGATTCTTAAGCTTGCATCAGTCGATGAGGCAGGCGACAGCGACAGGCTCGCAGCTGCGATCAGCGATAAGCTCAGCTGGTTCAAGCTGAATAATGATCTGCAGCGGGTTGCGATTGCGATCGAAGGCAAGAACAGTCCAAGCTTTGCTGAAGTGCAGAAATATGCCCGAGGGCTCTACAAAGGCATGTCGGAGCTGCTTGAGCGGGAATATCCCCTCATCGTCATTGTCCATCATGACATGGCGAAGGTGCTTGGACAGACGCTGTATGCTCTGCTTGATTACAAAAAGGATGTTGTATGCATCGACAGTGTTCAAGTGGACAACGGCGATTATATCGATATTGGCAAGCCGATCGCCGAAGGCAAGGTGCTGCCAGTCGTCATCAAAACGCTTGTATTTCACTAATTCCTATAGATATGAGATCAGCCTAGAGGTTGGAAGGAGGAGCTTTTGTGATTCTAAAAACGAAATTGTTTGGCCGAGTCTACCAGTTTAATTCCCTTATGGAAGTCATGGCAAAAGCAAACGAAGAAAAATCAGGGGATATGCTCGCTGGACTCGCATCAACTTCATCCGAGGAGCGTGTAGCAGCGAAGGTGGTATTGTCGCAAATTACGCTTGCGGATCTGCGCAACAACCCAGCCGTTCCTTACGAGCAAGATGAGGTTACCCGCATTATTCAGGATCAGGTGAATGAGCGCATTTACAGCGAGATCAAGAATTGGACGGTGGAGGAGCTTCGGGAGTGGATCTTGAACGAGAACACGACGGAAGCCGACATCAAGCGTGTATCCCGCGCCTTAACAGCTGAGATGATTGCAGCGGTGGCGAAGATTATGTCCAATCTTGACTTGATGTATGGAGCGAAGAAGATCCGTATCACGGCGACTGCGAATACGACAATCGGCCGATCTGGAACATTGTCTGCGCGGCTTCAGCCGAACCACCCAACCGATGATCCGGATGGCATCATGGCCTCTCTTATGGAAGGCTTGACCTTCGGGATCGGGGACGCGGTGCTTGGCCTTAACCCAGTAGATGACTCGGTAGAGAGTGTAACGCGTGTCTTGAAGCGCTTCGAGGAATTCCGTCAGAAGTGGGATATTCCAACGCAAACCTGCGTACTCGCTCACGTTACAACACAGATGGAAGCAGTGAAGCGCGGAGCGCCAACAGGCCTCATCTTCCAATCCATCGCCGGCTCTGAGAAGGGGAATGCGGCCTTTGGCTTCAATGCCGCTACGATTGAGGAAGCACAGCAGCTCGTTCTGCAGCATGGACAGGTTGCGGGTCCGAACGTGATGTATTTTGAGACAGGCCAAGGCTCGGAGCTTTCTTCCGAAGCGCATCACGGCATTGACCAAGTGACGATGGAAGCGCGCTGCTATGGCTTTGCTAAGAAATACAATCCGTTCCTAGTCAATACGGTTGTTGGCTTCATTGGCCCTGAATATCTCTACGATGCGAAGCAGGTTATCCGTGCAGGCCTCGAAGACCACTTTATGGGTAAGCTGACGGGTATTTCAATGGGTTGTGACGCTTGTTATACGAACCACATGAAGGCGGATCAGAACGACCTTGAGAACTTGGCGGTTCTGCTCTCTGCTGCAGGCTGCAACTTCTTTATGGGTATTCCGCACGGCGATGACGTCATGCTGAACTACCAAACAACAGGCTATCACGAGACAGCGACACTGCGTGAGCTGCTCGGCTTGCGTCCAATCCGTGAGTTTGAACAGTGGATGGAGAAGATGGGCTTTATCGAGAATGGCAAGCTGACTAAAAAAGCAGGGGACGCATCGGTGTTTCTCAAGTAAGGGAAGGAGGAAGCTCGCATGAATGAAAAAGACCTAAAATCGATGATTGAATCGATTCTAAACGAGATGGTAGGTGCGCCAGCATCAGCAGGAGCAACGGCTGGAGCTCCATCCACAAGCACAGCAGTAGCAGGTGAGAAGCCTGCAGACGGAGCCTTTATTGCTCACGCTCAGAATACTGCCATTCCTGAGGCTGCCGCACAGGAAGGAACAGCCTCAGAAGCCTCCGTTGATGAAGGCGGGTGCTTGGACGATATTACGGAGATCGATCTTCGCAAGCTGCTGCTCGTGCCAGAGCCAGCGGATCGTGAAGGTTACATGAAAATGAAGGAAAAGACCCCGGCCCGCCTCGGCGTATGGCGTGCTGGTCCTCGATACAAGACGATTACGTCGCTTCGATTCCGTGCTGACCATGCGGCAGCGCAGGATGCGGTGTTCTCATACGTATCAGAGGATTTCGTCAAGGAAATGAATCTTGTACCGATCGAGACGATGTGCCGGGACAAGGATGAATATATTACACGCCCAGACTTGGGCCGCCAATTCTCTCAAGACACGATTGCCTTTATTAAGCAGCATACCGTGAATCAGGCCAAGGTCCAAATCATGGTCGGAGACGGACTCAGCTCCGCTGCGATCGAGGCGAATCTTCGCGATATTATCCCTGCGATTGCGCAAGGTCTTAAAATGTACGGCATTGAGGTTGGCGAGATTCTGTTCGTTAAGCACTGCCGCGTACCGTCGATGGATGTAATCGGGGATGTAACAGGCTCAGATGTCATCTGCCTGTTGGTCGGTGAGCGTCCAGGACTTGTAACAGCGGAGTCGATGAGTGCTTATATCGCTTATAAGCCAACGGTAGGCATGCAGGAAGCGAAGCGTACGGTTATCTCCAATATTCATTCTGGAGGTACACCAGCCGTCGAAGCTGGCGCTCATATCGCAGAATTGATCAAGACTATGATCGATCGCAAGGCATCTGGTATTGACTTGAAACTATAAGGATCACAAGGAGGCACGTATGAGAAACGAATCGATTCATGCACAAGTGCTCGGCATGAAGCTCATTTCCAACGTAAGCCTGGATATGGCTCAGAAGCTCGAGCTTAAGCCGCACCATAAAAGCTTGGGGATCATTACGGCAGACATTGATGATGTAACCTACGTTGCGCTTGATGAGGCAACGAAGTCCGCTGTGGTAGACGTTGTCTACGCCAAAAGCATGTATGCAGGCTCAGCCAATGCATCCACGAAGCTCGCAGGCGAGGTAATCGGCATTCTAGCTGGACCTACGCCTGAGGAAGTGCGCAGCGGCCTGAATGCAGTAGCCGATTATATCGCCAATGATGCTCACTTCGTGAGCGCCAATGAAGACAACAGCATTACCTACTTCGCCCATTGCGTCTCCCGCACTGGCACCTATTTGTCTGAGCTGGCGAACATTCAAGAAGGCGAAGCCCTTGCCTATCTGATTGCGCCGCCGCTTGAAGCGATGTATGCACTCGATGCAGCCCTGAAGGCAGCGGATGTGACGATCGCAGCCTTCTTCGGCCCGCCATCCGAGACAAACTTCGGCGGTGCGCTGCTAACGGGCAGCCAATCGGCCTGCAAAGCAGCTTGTGACGCTTTCGCAGATGCTGTCCAATTCGTCGCGGACAACCCGACGAGTTATTAAGGTAGCCGCTTATGAGACATCAAGCATTAGGATTAGTGGAAGTGCGAGGCTATCTCGGCGCGGTTGCCGCTGCAGATGCTGCCTTGAAGGCAGCTGCCGTTACCTGCCTCGGTGTCGAGGTGATCAAGGGCGGACTCGTGACCGTTAAGCTTGGCGGCGACGTTGGCGCAGTACAAGCCGCTGTAGACGCAGGAGCCGAGCTGGCTGTTCAACTGGACGTGCTTATTACTCGCCATGTCATTGCAAGGCTGCATGAGGAGACTGCGGCCATGGTTGCGGGCAAGGAAGAAGAACGACCAGCACTGGAGCAGGTGAAAAAGGCTGAGATGCCTGCTGCAGCGCCTAAGCCAGAGCTGAAGGCGGATATGAAGCAAGAAGCAGAGCTTGAAGCTGTGGTGGGGACGAAGGCCGACGATCAGAGCGAAAGCAAGATTGAAAGCAAGATCGAAAGCAAGGTCGATGATAAGGCTCCGGGCAAGGCTGACAGCAAAGCTGCCGTCAAGGCGGATGCCGCTCCCGTGTCCTCGGATAAGCCGACTGCTTCTTCGGAAGCAGGCAGCCTTGAAGCTTCGGAAGCAACGAAGCCGGCACATGCGGCAGATGCAGCGAAGTCCACAGCGGATGTGATGCAGCGAGTGGCCAGAGAGGCTGTAAAGGTGGTTGAGGAAGCGCGGAAGGCAGACGGGATTGAGTCGCCTGCGAAGGATGAAGACAGCAAGCCTCGTGTAAAGCCGCCGAAAGCTCCTTCTACTGCAAAGAAGCGCAGCAAAGGCACTAAGAAAGCTTAACTTAATAAAAGTTATATAGACAATAACGAAGTAGAGAGAAGGAATATTGATGGAAACATTGGATAAAGACCTAAGATCCATTCAAGAAGTCCGCGATTTGATTAAAAAGGCGAAGGAAGCACAAGCGAAGCTCGCTGCTATGACACAAGCGCAAATTGACGCTATTGTCAAAGCAGTCGCAGATGCGGGCTATGCAAATCGCGAGAAGCTGGCGAAGATGGCCAATGAGGAAACAGGCTTTGGCCGCTGGCAGGACAAGATCATCAAGAATGCCTTTGCCTCGAAGCAGGTATATGATTCGATCAAGGACATGAAGACTGTTGGCATCCTGAAGGATGATCAAGCTCACAAAGTGATGGAGGTAGCCGTTCCAGTCGGTGTCATTGCTGGCTTGATTCCTTCCACCAACCCAACATCCACGGTTATCTACAAAGCGCTGATTGCGCTTAAGGCTGGGAACAGCATTGTGTTCTCCCCGCATCCTAATGCGCTGAAGTGTATTTTGGAGACGGTGAAGGTTATCAGTGAAGCTGCGGTTCAAGCGGGATGCCCAGAGGGCGCCATTGGTGTTATGTCGGTACCGACGATCCAAGGTACGGATCAATTGATGAAGCACAAGGATGTTGCTCTTATTCTAGCAACAGGCGGAACGGCGATGGTCAAAGCCGCTTATTCCTCCGGTACGCCGGCAATCGGCGTAGGCCCGGGCAATGGCCCAGCCTTCATCGAGAAGAGTGCGAACATTCCGCTTGCGGTTAAGCGCATCATGGATTCCAAGACGTTTGATAACGGCACGATTTGTGCCTCTGAGCAATCCGTTGTTGTAGAAGCATGCAGCAAGGAAGCCGTTGTCGCTGAATTCAAGAAGCAAGGCGCGTACTTCTTAACAAAAGAGCAATCCGCTCAGCTTGGCAAATTCATCATGCGTGCAAATGGCACGATGAATCCGCAAATCGTGGGCCGCAGCGTGGACCATATCGCGAAGCTTGCGAACCTCGATATTCCTACTGGCACTCGCGTGCTGATTGCCGAAGAGACGCAAGTAGGACCGAAGGTTCCCTATTCCCGCGAGAAGCTGGCTCCCATTCTTGCTTTCTATACCGAAGACAACTGGGAAGCAGCATGCGAGCGCTGCATCGAGATCTTACATGGCGAGGGTGCTGGGCATACAATGGTCATTCACTCCGAGAATGAAGAGATCGTTCGCCAATTCGCGCTCAAGAAGCCTGTATCCCGCTTGCTTGTGAATACGCCGGGTACGCTTGGCGGTATTGGCGCAACAACCGCGATCGCACCAGCTCTTACGCTTGGCTGCGGCGCAGTGGGCGGAAGCTCTACTTCTGACAACATCAGTCCTCTCAATCTGATGAACATTCGCAGAGTGGCCTATGGCTTGAGAGAAATGGAAGATTTGGCGGAGCCAGCAGCATCTGCAGCACCGCAATGCGCAAACATCAACATTGGGGATAAAGAGGAATTGATCAGCATGATCGTGGCTCGCATCCTTGAAAAAATGTAAGAGAGCTGTAACGCAAGAAGGCGATTTTTACACTCATATCAAACGGCTTATCGATATAAATTGGACGATTCGTTCAGCTTATATAGCAATTCTTTTTTCACTAGTGGGTATTATCCAAAATTCACATATAACTTAGGAGGAATTATATCATGGCAAACGCAAACGCATTGGGAATGGTAGAAACTAAAGGTTTGGTAGGCGCAATCGAAGCAGCTGACGCAATGGTGAAAGCAGCAAACGTGACATTGATCGGTAAAGAGCAAATTGGTGCAGGCCTTGTAACAGTTATGGTTCGCGGCGACGTTGGTGCAGTTAAAGCAGCAACTGATGCAGGCGCTGCAGCAGCAGAGCGTGTAGGCGAATTGTTGTCTGTGCATGTGATTCCAAGACCACACACGGAAGTGGACGCGATCTTGCCTAAAACAAAGATCACTGAATAATCGCGGTTCCCGAATAAGCCTAACGATCAGTATGGGGGCGGGGTGAGGGCTTGTGTCCCACCCTTTCCTTCTGACTGTCGCCAATGCCCCATCGAAAGCGGACGCAATGACCGTTGCAAAAGGATGTGAGAACATGGCTTTGATTACGGAAAGTGAACTGCGCAAGCACTATCGCAATCAGAATCTGAAAGAGGTTTCGGTTTATGAAGTGGCGGAAGGCACGATATTGACGCCATCGGCAAAGAGCTTTTTGACCGATCATCAGATTGAGCTTCGCTATGTGCAAGCGGCAGGTTCAGAAGCTTCAACGACAAAGAGCAGGGCATCTGAGCTTAAGCCGAAGGAAGTGAAGCTTCAAATCACGAGAAATCTGGACGTCGAGAAGCCGTCCAAAGGGATTAAAAGATTTCATACGCTCAATGGCGGTTTTTTGGAAACGAAGCCTGAGCACATGACGCATTTGTATGGCAATACGCTAGTATTTAAGGATCATCCTCGGATTATCTTCCGGGGCAAGCTGGATTCGCTGGAATCCAAACTCATGGAAGCACAGATGAGCTGCTTCAAGCTGAACATGACCAAGCTTGTCGAAGACTTGGAAGAAATCTTGCAATTTGTACGGCAAATTGTACGCAGCGAAGTACTTAATGAAAGCATCGAAGATTTTCACTTATTAGGGCTGACGCCGAAGGAACTGCGGGCGCAGTCTCATTTTCCTAAGAAATACTTTGGTTTGGAACATTTTCAACCCAGCTATGATATGGGCGAGGCGGTTGTTGTTATAAATGCGTTGCGCACGTTGACGAGGGAAGCGGAGCTGTTGGCTTATCAAGCCTTTAAAAAGGAGTATGGGGATGCAGACCGAGGAGATATCATTCTGGCATTGAATCGTTTGTCCTCCTTATTCTGGATTATCATGTTCCGCATCCGCGCTGGACAGTACAACTCATGAGGTGAGCATGGTGGATAATCAATTGGTTGAAAGCATTGTGAATGAAGTAGTAAAGCGTGTGCAGGACGAAGCTTTGATTGAGATTGAGGCATCCGGCAAGCATGTGCATTTGAATCGCGAAGCGATCGATGCCTTGTTTGGCGAAGGCTATCAATTGACGAAAGCGAAGGAGCTGTCCCAGCCCGGACAGTATGCGTGCAAGGAGCGCGTAACGCTGATTGGACCGAAGGGAGCCCTGCACAATGTAGTCGTTCTCGGTCCAGAGCGCAAAGAGTCTCAAGTTGAAGTATCGCAAACCGATGCTGTGGTGCTCGGTATCGCTGTGCCTGTTCGGGAGAGCGGCAAGCTGGAAGGCACGCCAGGCATCGTGATTGCTTCTGGAAGCCATATGCTTCGCTTGGATCGCGGCTTAATCGCAGCTCAGCGCCATATTCACGTGAAGGCTGAGGATGCAGCAAAGCATAAGGTGGAGAACGGCGAGATCGTGCAAGTGAAAGTGTTCGGCAAGCGCCCCCTCATTTTTGATGATGTGCTTGTTCGTGTAAGCCCTAACTTCGAGACTTACATGCATATTGACTATGACGAAGCGAATGCTTGCGGCTTTACGAAAGGCACGAAAGGAAAGATTGTCAAGAAGAGCAACTAGGTTTAGGAGTGTGAAAACATGAACACAGAAGCTCTAGACCGGGCTGCCATCGTCGAGGCCGTCACGCAAGAAGTGATGAAAAGGCTCGAAGCTGCTTCAGCTCATGAGGCTTCTACACGCGCAGCAGCTGCAAAGCAGGCTGTAATTCTGGCAACTGAGCCTGCACCGGATGTAGAACGTGCGCTGGCTCCTTCTTATCAGGTCCAGTATTACGAGGAAGCGTTAAGAGACTGCGATGTGCTCATTATTCCAAAAGTGTGCATTCAGCTCTTAGCTAATCTTGCGAATGCAATTAGTGCTGGAGCGCGTGAGCGGTTTGTCATGACGATGCTGCTCAAGGGAAAAGCGGTAATCGTGCTGGAGGAAGGACTGCAATACCGAAAGTACAAAGCCTCAGCGCCTGTGCTTTTGTATAAGCAGTATGATGGCTATGTAGACAAGCTGAAGAGCTTTGGCATTCGGGTGATGAAGGAATCTGAGCTCCAGATGAATGGGCCTGAGCATCCGGCAGCCTCTGAGTCGTCTGCTTATGGGAAGCCGAGCGAACAAGCTATGGCGCCCGTTGAAGGGGACGCTTCAGACGCCTTGCCTCTCATTCATTCGGAACATGCGGCATGCTCCAGTGACAGCTGCTCCTTGTCTGCTGCTAACGAAGGCGGCCGCAAGCCTGAAGTATGGACGCGCAAAGTGCTGACTGAAGCAGAGCTGAAGAAGCTGGTGCTTCAGCGCAAGACAGAAATTGTGATTGATCGCAATTGCATCATTACGCCGCTTGCTCAGGATTATTTGCGCATGCAGCGGATGCAAGTGCACAGAAGATAACGGCGAGGTGAGACGATGATCGTAGGACAAGTGATGGGCAGCCTATGGGCTACCCGCAAGGACAACAAGCTGAACGGCCTGACCTTCCTCGTTGTGAAGCCGATCTCATATGGCCATGACGAAGCATCGACTCCGCGTGATTATTTCGTAGCCGCGGATAATGCGGGAGCAGGTATTGGGGACACGGTGCTTGTCACTCGAGGCAGTGCAGCCCGCACCTCCATTGCGAATCCAGATGTCCCTGTTGACGCGGTCATTGTCGGCATCGTGGATTCGATTGAGGTGTCCCATGAATAGTGCGATTGGCGTTGTTGAGCTGCGCAGTATTAGCAAAGGATATGAGACAGCGGATCACATGCTGAAGACCTCTCCCGTTTTTGTGCATCATATGAAGCCGATATGCCCTGGCAAGTTCCTCATTATTATGAGTGGCGACACGGCTGATGTAGAAGAAGCGATGAACGCGGCGAAGACAGCCGCAGGCGAGTTTCGCATCAGTGATTTTACTTTGCACGGCGTTCATCCTGATCTTGTGGATGGGCTGAAGAAGCGCTACTCCCCGCAACCTGTGGACGCTATTGGCATCGTAGAGACTTCTACGGTATCATCTGGCATGTATGCGCTTAATGAGGCTTTGAAGCAGTGCAATATTTATGTGAAAAGAATGAATCTCGGTATGGCCATTGGAGGCAAGTTCCTTGCTGCCTTTACAGGAAGGGTAAGCGATGTCGAGCAGGGCATGAAGATGTTCGTCTCCTCCATGGATGAAAAGCGAATTGTCCATCATACCGTGCTTCGTTCTCCTGCCGAGGAAATGAAACAGCACTTTAAATAGGTCATTCGTTTATACCATTATTGACAACAGGGTCACAGCAGAATGGAGGAGCATTCGTGGAAATCAACGAAATTATTATTTACGGCATGGTCATCTTCATGGTCCTTGGCGCCATCGACAAGTGTATCGGGTATCGCTTCGGTCTCGGTCATCAATTCGATGAGGGGATTATGGCGATGGGCTCGCTGACACTAGCCATGGTGGGGATTATCTCCTTGTCGCCAGTATTGGCTAAGCTGCTAAGCCCAATCGTCGTCCCGCTCTACAGCGCGCTCGGAGCCGATCCTGCGATGTTCGCGACGACACTTCTTGCGAACGATATGGGCGGCTATTCGCTTGCTATGGAGCTTGCGAAGACACCTGAGGCAGGGATGTTTGCAGGAACGATTCTTGGCGCCATGCTTGGGCCAACGATTGTATTTATCATTCCGGTAGCACTTGGCATCATCAAGAAGGAAGATCAAAAGTACTTGGCTACAGGCGTCTTGGCAGGGATTGTTACCATTCCAATTGGCTGCTTGATCGGCGGCTTGGTAGCAGGTTATTCTCTATCTATGATTTTGTCTAACCTTGTGCCGATTCTACTATTTGCGGTATTGATCGTGCTCGGCTTGTGGAGATTCCCACAAGGCATGATCAAGGGCTTCACGATCTTTGGCAAGTTTATCGTCATTGTCGCGACCTTGGGACTTGCAGCAGGTATTATTCAGCAATTAACGGATATTACGATCATTCCTGGCCTTGCGCCAATTCATGAAGGCATTGAGATTGTTGGCGATATTTCTATCGTGCTCGCTGGAGCATTTGCCATGGTATTCGTTATCACCAAGGTGTTCAACAAGCCGCTTATGAAGCTTGGCAAAATGCTTGGCATGAATGAGGTTGCCGCAGCAGGTATGGTGGCTACCCTGGCTAACGTTATTCCCATGTTCGGCATGATGAAAGACATGGATGCTAGAGGCAAAGTAATCAACGTTGCTTTTGCTGTATCCGCAGCCTTTGTCTTCGGCGACCATCTCGGGTTTACAGCTGGAGTTGCAAAGGATATGATCTTCCCGATGATTGTCGGCAAGCTTGTCGGCGGAATTACCGCTATCTTTGTCGCGATCTATCTGGCGAAGAAGATGGCTCCAGAGCCAAACGAAGTGCAGACAGAGTCTGCTTAAGCTTGGTTGACTGTACATGTGATCATGTAGAGCAGCTGAAGCAACAGGATATGAACATTTATCTCTTACGCAACAATTGGTGAAACTCTCTAATTCTCTTATTACGGTTCTAATATATCGTCTGTTATGCTGCTTGCGGGTATTCCCGGAGCAGCTTTTTTTATAGCTTAATTTCTGTAGATTAATATGGTAAAAAATATCAGTTATGGTATAGTATATTTGACGTTGACTTGTCCTAGCAATAGATAAGCCATAAGTTTAACGATGATGGAGGTTACTTCATGATGAACCAGAATCTATCGATGCTCGTCATCGGAGCGCATCCGGATGAGCCAGACATTTATGCCGGAGGCTTAGCGGCTTATATGGCTGAACGTGGCGCCCGAGTACAATTTCTTTCCTTGACGGATGGACGCTGCGGGCATTACCGCGAGCAGGGGGAAGCCCTTATCGCACGTAGACGCGAGGAGGCTGAGATTGCGAGAAGATCATTAGGAATTGAGTCTTATATGGTACTGGATCACCCGGATGGAGAGCTGCTTCCGAGCATTGAGCTTCGCAAGCAGATTATTCGGCATATTCGCGAGCTTCAGGCCAATATCGTCGTTACATTTCATCCTGAAGGCTGTGCCCATGCAGATAATCGCTACACGGGGATGGCTGTGCGAGATGCCGCTTCATTTGTGGCGCGAACGCCCAATGCCGTTCCCGATGTCCCTGCACTTGAAGAATCGCCCGTCTTTCTTCTCATGCCGGATTATTCTTTGAAGGCAAGCTATCGTCCGGACTTGGCCATTGATATCGAGTCTGTGTTGGAGAAGAAGCTGATGGCGTGGCATGCTCATGCCTCGCAATTCTATGAATTCGCACCTTGGCAGATGGGACTTCTTGATCAGGTACCATCAGATGACAAGGGAAAAAGGGACTTTCTGCTGAAGCACTGGGGGAGATACGTGCATGCTTCTGAGGAAATGATGCCTGCCCTTGCTGACCTATATTCTGCTGAGGCAGCGGCACACATTCGATATGCCGAATGCTTTGAAATTGCGAGCTATGGCCATCGGCCAAGCCATGAGGAATGGAAAGCTTGGCTGGGGTTAAGTTAGGACCTTTAAGAAAGCGTTTTAATTTTGTGAGGCTGGATTAAAGTCAGTAGATCATGGCGCTCTTGCATTCATTCATTTGTTCATCAAAGAACCTGCACATGTGTTCGAACCAAGAATCATATGAGGAGGAGAACAATGAGACGAAGTCCGTTATGGAACGTGATAGGCATAGTGGGATGTATAGCTATGCTGCTTCTAGTGATGAGTGGATGCTCGAAGGAAGAAGCAGAGAAGCCGGAGGTGCAGGAGCCCGTTGTCCAACATGAGGAGAAGCCCAAACTGCGCATTATGGCTCATTCAGAGGAGTTTTTCAATCAAATATACGGAAATTTCCTGTCTGTCAAATTCCCTGAGCTGGAGTATGAGGTTGTTGGCACAGAGAGCATGCGAATGGACCAATCTCCTGAGAAGGAGCCTGGGGACAAGCTGCTTGGCTTCATCGAGAAGGAGAATCCGGATCTCATTCTGATTGAGCCAGAATTCATGACGCGTCTGATTGATCAAGGAAAGCTCCTGCAGTTGGAGCCGTTAATGGAGAAAACGGAGTTTGATACGAACGGCATTGAGCCAGCCATGATGGATTATTTCCGCAAGCTGGGCAATGGGGCGGTATATGGATTGTCACCCAACTACTCGACATGGGTTGTTTATTACAACAAGACGATGTTCCAAGAGAACGGGATCGAAGAACCAAGAAACCAGATGTCGTGGGAAGAGCTGTATGATCTTGGTGCTCGCATCGCACAATTAGGCACGGAGGAGAAGCCGATGTATGGGCTGTCGGACAGCTTTTTCCCCCGGCTTCAGGATTCGATATTGCAGGTAGCCAGCACTTATGGGCTGCGCATTATTGATGCTAGACAAGAAAAGATCTTATTTGATTCAGAAGGATGGCATAAGGTATATCAAACGGTTGCTGATGCCATTCGCTCGAAGGCGCTGCATACGGTGAAGGAAGAAGTAACGATGAGACTGTCAGCAGACAATCCATTTACACTTCAAGAGGTTGGCATGCAGGTGGGAGGGCCTGTGACCTCTCAAGCCGTCAGAGGAGATGCTGCATTTGAGGTGGGGGTTGTAACCATGCCGGTAGATCCATCAAGACCGGATGTGTCTCCATTTATCAGCTTTAGCGGGCTGTACGGCATTAATGCGCAATCTGCTCAGCAGGATATGGCATGGAAGGCACTGTCGTACTTAATGAGCGAAGAGGTTGCGAAGCAGATGGCACGCACGAACAATTTGCCTGTTCGAAGCATGGGCTTGGAGAAGATTGCTGACTGGGATGCTGCTCCGTTTACGATGCTGAAGCCTGCCACCGATACGAAGGATATCTGGGCTTTGATTCCGAACGTCTACCCGAATCAAGGGGGAGATGTCTATGAAGAGATGGCTAGAGCGATGACGGATATCATCGAGCAGGATGTGCCTGTCAAGGATGCGCTCGCCAACATGCAGCAGGTGCTGCAGAAGAAGCTGGATCAGGCAAGAGCGGAGCAATAGAATTCATAACGCAACCCTTGAGCAGGTGAGGAGCTCAAGGGTTTCTTGTTGTGTGTTTATAGCTGTTTTATGAAAACGATCTCTTTCGCGCCTTGTTCATAATTGAGGGGCATGGAGAGAGACTCAATCTTTCCTGCTGAGCTTTCTTGAAAAGTCATACTCAGAGGAACCACCATCATTCCTATGTCAAGATCCAGCCTAAACGTGCTGCGGTCTTTGCAAGAAAGAACGGATTCAAAGGCATACAGCTTCATATGAAGTTTCTCATCTCGGAGCGTAATGAAGATGTCCCCATATCCAGGATGAGTATAAGTTCCTGCATATTCCAGCAACGCTCTGCTTGCTTGCTGATGGTTCGATTTACATATTTGCGCTTGCTGTTCTTCTTCTTGGGAGTTTGCACGCTCATAATCCTCCCAGAAGCGGCCGCTCCAATCAACCTCATCTAGCCCAAGAGCACGATCAAACAGATTGAAGGCAATCATTCTCGGCAGAGGTGTACTGTTTTTATTTGTGAGAACCACGATCCCAACATTATTATTAGGTAAAAAAGCAGTGAGGGCTGAATATCCGTCAATGCCTCCATCGTGCAGAATCATCTGATAACCGCGATACGGCTCAATCAGCCAACCAAGCCCATAACAGCTCACAAGAAACTCCTTTTGATTCACATAGGAATGACTGTTGATGAGTGGGGTCTGCATCTCAGCAATATATTTTTCTGATACAAGAGTCCGGTCTTTATAACGGCCTTTGTTCAGATTCATGAGAACCCAAGAGGCCATCTCTTTTGCATTGCTGTTTATGGAGCCCGCAGGACCGAATGCATCGATATTATGGTAGGGCGTTGAGACGATACAACCCTCTTTTTCAATATAGGGAACGGCATGATTTGCACTTTGCTTCAAATCATATATAGACATGCAAGATTCGGTCATATCGAGAGGATCCAAAATATAATTCTGAATGACCTGTTCCCATGAAGTGCCTTCCATAAGTCCTAATATATGTCCTGCCGTTGTTATTAGCAGATTATTATACTGGAACTTATACCGAATCGGCTGACTAGGCTCCAGATATCTCAATCGAGCAATAAGATCCTCTCTAGAAAGCTTTTCATTAAATAATAAGAGGTCATGTCTTGGAAGTCCTGACCGGTGACAGAGCATATCGCGGAGGGTAAGCTGCTCTGTAGCAACAGGGTCATGCATCTTGAACGCTGGAAAATAATTTATGACGGGTGTATCGAGATCAATCTTACCCTCTTCCATAAGTTGACCTGCCGCAAGTGCGGTAAAGGCTTTAGTGCAGGAGCCGATCGCAAATAAAGTATCAGGTGTCACTGCCAACTTCTTTTCGATATCGCGGTAGCCGAAGCCTTCTGCCATCATGACTTCATTGCCCTGCACGACTGCGATGGATAGGCCGGGCACCTGCCATTTTTCCATTTCGGTTTGAACATAAGATCGGAAGGCAGCGAGCTGTTCGTTATTCATTCGGTTGGAGCCTCCATGATTTGGAAGTGATTAATATATGAATACGCTATCATATAGGGTGAAGCATTACAAGACAACATTTACCTATTACAATAGAGTAGAACAGCGATTCTATATTGGTGTACATAGGAGTGAGTGCAATGAACCCAGCGTTCTATGCTGATATGAACCTAGATGCTTTTTGGGAGAATAGTCAATACGCCCATGAGGAATACGAGAGCGATCCACCAACGGATGAGCTCATCCAGTCGATGGAGGAGGAGCTTGGCTACAAGCTGCCGGCATCATACATCGCCTTAATGAAGCATCGCAATGGCGGCGTGCCGGTAAATGCTTGCTTTCCGACGGAGGAGCCGACCTCATGGTCAGAGGACCATATTGCCATCAGCGGAATTCTTGGCATCGGGAGGGAGAAGGCGAATTCCCTAGGCGGAGAGTTTGGCAGTCTCTTCATGATCGAGGATTGGGGTTATCCGAATATTGGCGTCGTGATCTGCGACTGTCCATCGGCTGGCCATGATGTTGTCATGCTGGATTATCGCAAGTGTGGTCCTGAAGGAGAGCCTGAGGTGATTCATGTCGATCAGGAAGCGGACTATGAGATTACGTTTCTTGCCAAAGACTTCGAAACGTTTGTCAGAGGTCTGATTCACGAGGATGCGTATGATACCTCTGAGGAGGACTTTGCAAGGGCTTTGGAGCGGGTCGCCCAAGGGGCCTTTTCGCCATTGCTCCAAGAGCTGTGTGAGAAGGCTTCGGAGCTGGAAGGAATGGAAGCGAAGATCCGCAGCATCTGCACACGCATTACGAATGAAAAAGGCTATTTTGCCCTCCATGCGGACGAGCTCTCGATGCTCATGTATGACATTCAATTTTGGCTGTATGAACACAAGGGTGGAAGCATAACAAGAGAACAGTATCTCGCGGATTATCCGAGCATGATCGCCTTCGGCGGCGAATTCAGCACTGGCGGCTATGCCCCATCCTTTATCACAGATTGGCTGGATCTTCGCATCAAGGAGGGCGTTGTGACTGTTAATGACCAGCAGATCCGGCTGACGGATGAGGCGCGGCAGCAGCTAATCAAGACACTGCTGGAGCATTAAACGAGCCTGCTTGCTTAACCTCATCTATGTTTATTTAGGGGAGGTTAGTGAAGAGGCTGATGTTAAGGTGACAACAGGGAACATGATGATGTCCCAAGAGGGCATTACTCCACGGGATATACCTGTGGATGGAAGTGACATTCGAAGCAAAAACACATTGAAAGAAGGGAATAGACTCGCATGAATGATATCATTGCCCAAATCATCGATCACCGCTCGGTGCGCTCATTTAAGGACCAAGAACTGACTAAGGAAGAGATTCATACGATTGTAAAGGCAGCGCAAGCCGCTTCAACGTCGAGCCTGCTGCAAGCCTACACCATCCTTGGCATCACGGACAAGGAGAAGAAGGCGAAGCTTGCAGAGCTTGCCGGCAATCAGAGCTATGTGGAGCATAATGGACATCTATTTGTCTTCTGTGCGGATGCGCATCGCCTAGAGATCGCTTCACAGATGGAGGGAGTCGATCTTGGAGACACGCTGTCCTCCACAGAGAACTTTATGATTACGGTAATCGATGCGGCTCTGGCAGCGCAGAATGCTTCCATTGCGGCTGAGTCGATGGGTCTTGGCATCTGTTATATCGGAGGCTTGCGCAACAATCTATATGAGGTCTCTAAGCTATTGAGCATTCCGAAGCATGTCATACCGCTCTTTGGATTGGTTGTTGGACACCCTGCCCAGATGGTGGACAAGAAGCCTAGACTGCCAATGGAGCTTGTCTATCATGAGAATGGCTACCAAACGAATGCGGTGGAGACTCGCAAGCAGTTGGAGCAGTATAACGCGATCATATCCGCTTACTATCAGGAACGTACGAATGGCAAGCGAGCAGACCGCTGGACGTCCCAGATTGCTCAGATGCTGACGCAGAAGAGCCGTGCTTATATGAAAGAATATGTCCAGAGCCAAGACATGGATACCCAATAAACGGCTCCTTGCGAGGTGCCGTTGTAACAGATGATACTACACAATGAATCGATAGATGGATATCACGATGAAGCCCCTTTTCTGATGAAGAGGGGCTTTTGATAGAAGCGAGCGCAGGGCTTCTTTAGAAACTCTACACGTTTATAGTAGAAGGAATTTGAATGAGGGGCAGCGAATACATGCAAATAGACAAACAACCGCAGAATCCTTCTACAGCTCTCTTGGCATGCAGTGTGATGAACAATCAGACGGGATAGACAAGGGAGCTTTGCTGTGTTAAGGGGCTGCGGACGACACTTTACGAGACGAAGGAGAGGGAATTGTGGCTCTTCTGCGCAAGCTAACCATTCGTTCACAGCTGACCCTCATTGCCCTTGCCCTGGCCTTGATTGTGCTTATTATTTTATCGGCAAGCTATCTTCAGATGGCGAAGATCATTCAATCAAACAACAACAAGGCGACGAGCGATCTTATTCTTCAAATGAAGCAAACGATCTATGCGAACAAGGATGTGCTGGAGCGGTTAATGACGAATATTGCGTTTAATGCGGATGTCCAGAGCTTTCTCCTTGAAGAGGACAAGGTTCAGCGCTTCCTGCTGAGCAAGCGCGTGGAGAGTCTGCTCGTTAATACAAGGACGCTGAAGGAAGGCATCCTCGATATTTTGCTGCTGGGCCATGAAGGGCGCTGGATGGATATCGGAGGCGGCAGGAGATTGACGACACCTTATCAAGGACGTCTCACTGATGAAGGGGCTTTTCAATATTACACGGTGCAGGATGCAGGAGATCAATACTCCACGACGAGTCTTTTCCTTATCGGGGTCAATATCAAGTACGCACAGCCTGGAGAGCGGTTCAATGCATCCATAGGCACGCTGTTTTTTGTCGTCTCTCCCAAGGCGCTGATGGGCGGGATCAGCAGCATCTCACAGGAGATGAACTCCCAAGCCTTCTTTATGGATCAGGAGGATCGGGTTATCGCTAGCGGTGACACAGCTGGCCTTGAGAAAGAGCTGGAGGAGTTGTACACACAGCGAGCCCTCACGAATCATGATGAGCAGGAGCTTCAATGGGATGGACGGACCTATATGGCGAAGGGGGAGTATCTCCCTGAGCTGAAAAGCTCGATTGTGAGCATCATTCCGAAGGATGTGCTGATGCGGGATCTGAACTTCATTCGCATTTTTTTTAGTATTATCTTCGTTCTTGGCGGCATTGTCATGCTGGTGCTGTTTGCCATTCTGACGAACAATATTTTGCTGCCGCTTAAGAAGCTGATGATGTATATGAATACGATCAAGCATGGCAATCTGGACAAGCTGAAGCATGGCATTGATCTCGATGGCTATGTAGAAATTACCGTGATGGCCAATGAATTCAATAAGATGATGAATCAGATCGATATGCTGACGAAGGAACTGCTTGATGCCAATACTGCGCTGCTTGGGGCAGAACTCGAAAGAAAGCAAGCCGAGCTGTCTTACTTGCGCAGCCAGATCAACCCGCACTTTTTATACAACACGCTGGAAATGATTAAAGGCATGGCAGCAGTGAAGGGGGCGCAGGAGATTCGCGCCTCTGCGGCAGCATTAGCAAGCATTTTTCGCTACAGCATCAAAGGAGATGGGATGGTCCCGCTGCAGACAGAGCTGTCGATTATCGAATCTTATCTTCATATCCAAAGGCTGCGCTTTGGCTCTAGATTCCATGTTGAGCTGGATGCAGAAGAGGCAGCGCTTGATTGTCTCGTACCGAAGATGATTCTCCAGCCTATTGTTGAAAATGCTGTGTATCATGGGTTGGAGCTGAAGGAGAAGCAAGGGCTGCTTCGCATTCAAGCTGTCAAGAGCACAGCAGATGATCTCATCCTCATCGTAGAGGATGATGGGGTTGGCATGGAGCCGGATCGACTGGAATGGCTGAAGTCCATGCTGCTCGAATCCCCGCAGGACCTGCTGTCAGGCAAAGGGAAGGGAAGCATCGGCTTTGCAAATGTGAATGCAAGAATCAAGCTGATGTATGGATCGAAATATGGACTTGCCGTACGCAGCGTGGCGGGCAAGGGCACTTGGGTACAGCTAACACTTTCAGCAAAAGCGGGGGTGCACCATGAAGATAAAAGTATTGCTGGTAGATGATGAGCCTTGGGTCGTTGAAAGTCTCAAGGCGAGCATTGATTGGGCAACACATGACTTCGAGGTCATCGGGACCGCGTGCAGCGGTACGGAGGCCCTGACTCTAATGGAGACGCTGCAGCCGGATGTTGTCTTCACAGATATACGCATGCCTGGCATGAGCGGGTTGGAGCTTATCAAGCGCGGCAAGGAACGATCGTTGCTTGTCGATTATGTAGTGGTTAGCGGCTATGCTGAGTTCGCTTATGCCCAGAAGGCGCTGGCCTACGGAGCGATGTCTTACTGCCTGAAGCCCTTTGACGAAGGCGAGATTGAATCGATATTAGGCAGAATTAAGATCAAGCGAGCGCCGGCGAGCTTGGCTGCTACCGATATCGAAACAAAGCTGCTTGCTTATATGGAGGACCCTAGTGACGAGCTCAAGCACGGACTGTTCCAGCAGCTTCAGGAGCTTTCTGTGATCAAGCAGGAGAGCGATGCTATTGGCATATTGGTGCTGTCTACCTCAGGTACGGCAAGACCAAGCCTTCCGGAGGCTTATCCTTATGCGAAGATTGGTAGGATGAAGCATCTTTTTTTGCTTCCTCTGGCTGACCTGGAGCCGATGCTTCATCAACTTGACCCCGACCGAGGTCCTCTGCTGCATTCGCTGATGGCGCAAGAGAATCAGCAGATCTATGGCATCGGCGTCAGCGAGCGTTCAACTGCACGCTTAGACCTGCGCAGAGCGATCAAGGAAGCCAATGAGCTTGCTGATCAGCACTTTATTCGCGGCGGATGTATGATTGCAAGAAGAGAGCCGAGCCTAACGGACACCTTCAAAGGGCTGTTGAAGCAGATGGATGAGGTCATGCGGGCAGGCGATATGGCAGGGGTGCACCGTTCCTTTGACGAGCTGTCTCAGCTCTTTGCAGGAGGGGCGTTAACGGCGCAGCACGCGCTGCAGCTGTATCATGTAGTCAATGCATTCTTGTATTGCTTCCGGTCAGACCACGAGGAGCAGCTTCTCGTGAATCGCGAACAGCTGCTGATGACCTATCCTTCGGTAACGGATATGCTGCAGGATCTTCGACAGCGTGTGGCCAGGTCGATCTTGGAGGCGCAGGACCATGACGTGATCCATACAAGCAATGAGACATTCCGCACCATCTTGATCTATGTAAATCAGCATTTTACCGAGGATATCTCTATTCAGTCGCTGTCTCAGCAGTTCTATACGAACCCGAGTTATATTAGCCAGCTGTTCAAGAAGGAGTTGGGTGAGACGTTCACAGCCTATACGGCAAGGCTTCGAATGACCTATGCCTGTGAGCTGCTGGGAAGCACGGACTTGATGGTTGGGGAGATCGCGGAGCGCTCGGGGTATATGGATTACTTTTATTTTACGAAGATGTTCAAGAAGTTGATGGGCAAGACACCCTCCCAGTTTAGAACGGAAATGCGATGAGCGGTATGTCTTATTATTAGTAACGATATGGACCATTTTTAGACGGAATGATAAACACTGGCGAATAGATCGAAGGCCCCGGCACAGGGGCTTTTTTTATGGAGAGAAATAACGATGATGGCTAAATATGCGAGAGTGGTCTTGATCTTCTACAATGAGAAGTGTTCAGTAGGAAATCGGTTACATTCGGTTGCATGATGAACGCAAATGGCAATGGGTAACGAATCAAAATGAATGATAGGGGGAACTGACATGAAGCAGAAGTGGCTTCTGAAGCTGCTGATGATCACGATGATTGTCCTGCTTGCAGCCTGTTCATCAGGAACGGCAAACGATGCAGCTAAGCCAGATGCGAAGCCAGCCGTCACGGAGAACAAGGAGACGGCAGAGGAGCCTAAGGATGAGGAGAAGAGCGATCCTAAGGCCGCGCCAGTAGACGAGAAGATTGATCTCAAGGGCAGAACGATCCGTATCGGGCAATGGTGGGGAATGGAGAACTACTTGTCTGAGGAGGAAAAGGAGCTTCAGCGCAAGGCAGAGGAGAAATTCAATGTCAAGATTGAATATGTGACCGTGCCCTTCAACGAGATTCAGTCCCGCATCATTACGACATCCGTAGCGGGTCAGCCTTTTGCCGATATCATTATGATCCCGCTTGAATGGTCGATCCCGAAGATGGTCAGCGAGGGATATATTCGCAACATCGAAGACTTGGTTGATCTGAACGATCCGAACTGGAACAATATAATGCTTACCTACGGTAAATACAACGGCAAGCAATACAGCTTCACCTATAACGACAACAACGGCAATGGATTCTACTACAACAAGACGCTGATTCAGAAGAACGGCTTGGAGGACCCCTATGAGCTGCAGGAGAAGGGGGAATGGACTTGGGATAAGTTCCTAGAACTATCCAAGGCGGTGACCAAGGATGGGGTATTCGGTGTGACGCCTTATGATACGCCGCTTTCGCTTACTCTGCCCTTTATTTATTCCAACAACGGCTATGTGACCAAGGATGACAAGATCACCTTTGACTCCCCGGAAACGATGGAAGCCATCCAATTCGTGTCAGACCTCTACAACGTGCATAAGGTCGTAGGGGGAGCCTTCTCGGAAGGAACATCGCTCTTCTATCCAGGCTATCGCTGGGCTGCTTATGATTTCAACGGCGGCATGGCCGATGATTGGGGTTATGTGTTCTACCCGAAAGGACCGAAGGGCGACAAATATGTGGTGCCGACCACGGTCAATATGTGGCACTTGATGAGCGATGTCGAGAATCCGAAGGAGGTCATGGCGGTATGGATGGAGCTCTATGAGCGCGATCAAGAGAAAGGCTTTGATCAGGTCATTCGCGGCGAGGAAGCCAACTTCAGGAATCAAGAAGGCTTGAATTCGCTTCGAAAAATGCTCGGCAACGGCACCGTGATGCAGTTCTATGCCTACGAGGGCTTTGAGAACTATTTTAGCGAGGCTGTCGACAATATTATGAATGGCAAAGGCACACCTGCCAGTGAGCTGGCTCGAATCAAGCCATTAGCGCAAGCGGCCATTGATGTGACCCTGAAGAAATAATTACAGAGCCATAGCGGGACACCCCAGCAGCGCCGATGTCGCATGGGGTGTCTCTCTTAGATGGGAGGAGGATGGCAGTGGCCTCTGTTCACAGCAGTTCGACCGTTAAAGGGCGTTGGATGAAGCTTGTGCTGGCGATGACGATAGCAGCGGGATGCATTGTTCCGGGTGTGTTCTACTCCTCGCGATCGACACAGGCAGATGCGGAGGAAGCTTCTGCGGCCGGCACCGTTGAAGCAATATCCGCTCCATATCAAGAGGGCAGCTACGATCAATACCTGTCCCTGCACGAGCAAGCGCCAAGACCTGATGCCGCGATCGTGATTGAAGGAGAGAGCTATTCGAGTGCGGAGGGGATGAGTCCTCGCATCGTTGAGGGCCTTCCTGGCTTAGCCGGGCAAGCCGTGGAGACGGATGAGGAAGGAAGCATCACATGGACTTTTGATGTTAAGCAGGAAGGCTTGTACCAGATGGCGATTCGCTATTATCAGCTAGAGGGCAAAGGAGCGGATATGGACCGCGAGCTGCGCATTGATGGAGAGCTTCCCTTTGCAGAGAGCAAAAATCTGATGTTTCGGCGGATATGGACCAGTGAAGGCGATATGCTGCGGGATACGCGCGGCAACGATCTGTATCAGAAGCAGGTGGAGAAGCCAATCTGGCAGGACATGTTTGTCCAAAGCGCAGACGGGCGCCATACAGAGCCGTATCAGTTCTATTTTTCAAAAGGTCAGCACACGCTTACGCTCGTCTCTGCCAAGGAGAAGATGCTGATCGATACCATTGTCTTGAAGCAGCCGGAAGAAGCACAGCCTTATGCGGAGATAGCTGCTGATTATGATAAGCAAGGATACACAGAAGCTTCGGATGTCTTCATTAAGATTCAAGGTGAAGCGGCAGCGCTGAAGTCGAGCCAAGTGCTGTATCCGATGATGGACCGCAGCAGCCCCGCGACCGAGCCGTATCATATCTCCCAGATTCGCCTGAACACGATTGGCGGCTACAATTGGTCCAATGCCGGGCAATGGATGACTTGGGAAATCGAGGTCCCGAAGGACGGGCTCTATCATATCGGCATCAAGGCGCAGCAAAGCTTCCAGCGAGGCATGACCTCTTATCGCAAGCTGTACATCGATGGGAAGCTTCCTTTTGCAGAAATGGGCAGTGTTAGCTTTCCTTTCTCTACGGGATGGGAGATGAAGAAGCTGGGTCAAGCACAGGGCTCCTCGACTAAGACTGAGCCGTACTTGTTCTACCTTAGCGAAGGCAAGCATGAGATCAAGCTGGAGGTTACCTTAGGCGAGATGGCGATGCTGCTTCGCACGGTGGAATCAAGCGTGCTTGAGCTCAATCGCATCTATCGGCGCATCATTATGATTACGGGGGCGGTTCCAGATGAGTACCGGGATTATCAGCTGGAGAAAAAGATTCCTGAGCTGGTTGCGGTGATGGCTGAACAGGCCGATGTGCTGGAAGCGGTGGTTAAGCAGGCCGAGCGCCTCTCTGGAGGCGGAGATCGAACGGCTGCGCTGACTCGGCTTATGGTGCAGCTCCGTGATATGGCCGAGCATCCAGAGACGATTGCAAGGCGGCTCGAAACGTTCAAGTCCAATACGAGCTCGCTTGGAGACTGGATCTATTCGATAAACTATATGCCGCTGTCGATTGACTATCTGGTCATTGCTTCGCCGGATCAAGGACTGCCATCCGCCTCAGCCGGCTTCTGGAGCAAGGTTAAGCACAGCACCGGCACCTTCATGCTGTCGTTCTTTACGGACTTCAATGTGCTCGGCGCGGCTGATGGAAGCGATAAGAAGATTACGCTGTGGATGACTCAAGGGATGGACCAAGCAAAGATCGCGAAGCGTCTCATTGACGAATCCTTCACGAGCGAGACGGGCATCGCCGTCGACATTCAAGTCGTAAGCGAAGGCGTGCTGCTGCAAGCCATGCTTGCCGGGCGCGGACCGGATGTTGCGTTCTCGCTGCCGGATGACAAGCCGGTCAACTATGCGCTTCGCCATGCGGTGGAGGATTTGTCCAAATATCCTGGCTTTGATGAGGTGAAGCAGCAGTTCCATGAGAGTGCGATGGTGCCTTATCGGTTCAATGGAGGCATCTATGGCCTGCCTATTGATCAATCGTTCTCTGTGCTCTATTACCGCAAGGATATTTTACAGGAAATGAACATGGAAGTGCCTGACACCTGGGAGGACGTATTTGCCATGATCCCAGAACTGCAAAAGCACAATCTGCTGTTTGGCTTCCCGATTCAGGTGCTCGTGCGCTTGGGTTCGAATGTGCAGGACAGCTCTTCCTTGCCGGTCAATGCCACCTTCGGCACGATGCTGTACCAGAATGGCGGCGAGCTGTACAAGAATGACGGCAAAGAAAGTGCGCTTGATACTGAGCTTGCGATTAAGACGTTCATGGATTGGACGGATCTCTATACGACGTATAAGCTGCCGCTCACGACAGACTTTGTTAATCGCTTCCGCAGCGGGGAGATGCCGATCGCGATAGCCGATTATACCCGGTTCAATGTGATCAGCGCCACGGCTCCAGAGCTGAAGGGACTGTGGGACTTTACCGTAGTGCCGGGGACGAAGCAGCCGGATGGCACGATTCGCCGCGATGTGCCGACAAGCGGCACGGCAGCCGTGATGCTGGCCGAAAGCGAGCACAAGGATGAAGCGTGGAGCTTCTTGAAGTGGTGGACCAGCACGGAGACACAAGCCAAATACAGCCTGGAGCTTGAAGGCGTCTTTGGGCCTTCCGGCCGCAATGCGACTGCCAATCTGGAGGCAGTGGCCCGCATACCTTGGCAGGTGCAGCATTATAAGACGCTGATGGAGCAGTGGAAGTGGGCAAAGGGCATTCCAGAGGTGGCAGGCGGATATTTCACGGGACGTCATCTCGACAATGCGTTCCGCAGCGTCGTGATCTCTAACGAGGACCCGCGGGAGGCAATCGACCTCTATACACGCTACATCAATGATGAGATTAAGAAAAAGCGCAAAGAGTTCGGATTGCCATATTAGAGAAAGGAGGCGAGTTCTCATATGTCCCTATCCAATCAAGGCGTGCAGGAGCACAAGGCGGATTCGGGTGTGTATCTAGGCGGGCCCGAGAAGGGGAGAGTGGCTCAGGTGCTGCGGGAAATAAAGCTGAAGCGGCATGGATACATGCTGCTTGCGCCTTACTTCGTTCTCTTCTTTGTCTTCACAGCCTTTCCCGTGCTGATGGCCTTTGGACTCAGCTTCACGAATTTCAACATTCTGGAGCCTCCAAGCTTTGTCGGCTGGGAAAATTACGCGAACTTATTTATTAAGGATGAAGTGTTTTTAATTGCGCTCAAAAATACGCTTCTGTTCGCTGCAGTGACAGGACCACTCAGCTATATTGCCTGCTTCTTTCTAGCGTGGCTCATTAATGAGCTGTCGCCGGGCATACGCTCGGTCATAACCTTATTGTTCTATGCTCCTTCCATATCAGGCAACGTCTATTTGATCTGGCAGGTGGCATTCTCGGGCGATTCCTTTGGATACATTAATGCGTTCTTGATGAAATGGGGCTTTATTCTGGAGCCGATTCAGTGGCTGCAGGACCCGAAGTATATGCTGATCATTATTATGCTGGTTCAGCTGTGGCTTAGCTTGGGCACCGCGTTCTTGGCCTTCATCGCAGGCCTGCAAGGAATGGATATGTCCCTTATTGAAGCGGGAGCGATCGATGGCATACGCAATCGCTGGCAGGAGCTGTGGTTTATTACGCTGCCATCGCTGCGTCCGATGCTTATGTTCGGTGCGGTCATGCAGATTACGTCCTCCTTTGCCGTCGCTGATGTCGCCACGAATATGGTCGGCTTCCCGAGTCCGCAATACGCGGGACATACAATTGTGACGCATCTGAACGACTATGGCTCCATTCGCTTTGAGATGGGATACGCAAGCGCCATTGCCGCGGTGCTGTTCATCATGATGCTTGGCTCGAACCTTATCGTTCAGAAGCTCTTGAAGAAGGTAGGTGACTAGATCAGATGAAGTGGACGATTCAATGGCGCTGGCGCAGGCAGAAGAAGCTGAACCGCTCCTTCTCGATGGATCTTGTGCTGTTCTTCATCTTAGCTGGAGCAGGGCTCTTTATGGCCGTGCCCTTTGTCTTCATGATCAGCACCGCCCTGAAGCCGCTTGACGAGCTGTTTTTATTTCCACCGACCTTTTTTGTCCGTTCTCCTACCTTAGACAACTTCTATGATCTTGGACTCATCTTCTCCAACACCTGGGTGCCGCTATCACGATATATGTTCAATACGATCTTTGTTGCGCTGACAGGAACGGTCGGACACGTCATCTTAGCTTCGATGGCCGCCTATCCGCTTGCCAAGCTGAGGCTGCCGGGCGGCAATGTGCTGTTCATGATCGTGGTGCTCTCGCTGATGTTTGCACCGCAAGTAACGGCCATTCCCAACTATTTGACAGTGTCGTGGCTTGGGCTGCTGGACTCCTATTGGGCTTTGATCTTCCCAGCCATCGCGACATCCCTAGGCTTGTTTTTGATGAAGCAATTCATGGAGCAGATTCCAGATGCCTTGATTGAAGCGGCGAAGATTGATGGCGCGAGCGAATTCCGCATCTTCTGGAGCATTGTGATGCCGATGGTAAAGCCAGCGTGGCTGACCTTAATTATATTTTCGTTCAAGGGACTGTGGGGAACCGGCAGCGGCGGCCAAGGCGCGTCATTTGTTTACAGCGAGCAGCTGAAGACGATGGACTATGCGTTCAGCCAGATCCTGGCGGGCGGATTCTATCGCTCAGGGCCGATGGCTGCGGCAGCGCTTATTATGATGCTTGTTCCGGTGCTGATCTTTATTTTGACACAGAGCAGCGTCATTCAGACGATGTCGACCTCAGGACTCAAAGACTAATGCAGAAAGGAGGAGCTTATATTGGCTTTGATCCGAAGCTTGACCTCCGTTCTTATTCTGATCAGCCTGGTGCTTGGCCTTGCGCCTTCTGCCTATGCACTGCCTGATTACGGCTACAATTATTCCTATTGGGGCGAAGCGGAGCCTGCACCCTACCCGTATCTTGCGGAAAAGCATATTTACGGAACCGATCTCGGCATTGGGGAGATGAATGCGCCACAGGATGTATTTGTAGCCGATGATCATCGCATGTACATCGTGGATACCGGCAACAACCGGATTGTGGTGCTGGATGAGCAAGGAAAGCTCATTCGAACGGTGGAAGCCTTTATGCGCGACGGAAGAGAGGATGGCTTCAACAAGCCTTATGGCTTGTATGTCGATCATCAACGGAATCTCTATGTCGCAGATACCCACAATCAGCGAATCGTGAAGCTCAATGAGCAGGGGAAGCTGCTTCAAATCATCGAATCGCCAGAGTCGAGTGTTCTGCCAGAAGGCTTTCAATTTTTCCCGAACAAGATCTATGTGGATCAGGCGAACCGCATTTATGTTATTGCGCAGGGAGCTTATGAAGGAATGATGGAATTCGATGCTGCTGGGGGCTTCAAGGGCTACGTTGGAACGAACAAAGTTAGATTCAGTCCCGTGGACCTGCTCTGGAAGCGGCTGTCTACGAAGGAGCAGTCCAAGCAGATGGAGCTGTTTTTACCTGTAGAGTTCAGCAATCTTGATGTTGATGAGCGGGGATTCATCTATGCGGTATCCTCAGAAATTAACTCGAAGACGCCGATCAAGCGCTTTAATCCAAGCGGGGAGGATATTCTGCGGCGCGAAGGCTACTTCAATCCGATGGGCGACATCTCTGTCATCCAGATTGAGGCTTCAGAAAGCGCCACTGCGAATCTGCAGAATGCCGGCAGCTCTAGATTCATCGATGTCGTCTCTGATGTCAGCGGGATGTACAGCGGACTCGATTCTGCGCGCAACCGCATCTTCACTTACGACCGAGACGGCAACCTGTTGTATCAGTTTGGCGGCATCGGCACGCGCTGGGATAACTTCCAGAAGCCGATTGCCTTAGCGCTGCTCGGAGAGAAGATGGTCGTGCTTGATCAGGAGATGAATCGCTTGAGCATCTTCGCTCCGACGCGATACGGCGCCCTTATTCGCGAAGCGGTCAAGGCGCACTATGATGGGAGAGCGGATGAAGCGGCTGAGGCGTGGAAGGAAGTGCTTCAGCTGAATGCGAACTTCGACATCGCTTATATTGGCATCGGCAAAGCATTGATGAAGAAGGATCAGAATCAGCTCGCCATGGAGTACTTCAAGAACGGCAACAATCGCAAATATTATTCGGAAGCGTTCAAGCGGTATCGCAAGGAAGTGCTGTGGAACCATTTTGGAACCATTATGACAAGCCTGCTTGCGGCTGCAGCTTTGGCAGTAGCCGGCCGTGTGCTGTGGGTTCGACATCGGGCCAAGGCCTATTATGTGGATACGGGCGTCATTACCGCGCCTTTCTATACGATTTTTCTTCCCTTCAACGGATTCTGGGAGATGAAGTATGAGCAGAAGGGGCGAATGCAGATTGCCATGCTCATCTTGCTGATGCTGATGCTGACGATGATCATGAAGCGCCAGTATGCCGGCTTTATCGTCAACTTCAACAAGCTGTCAGAGCTGAACAGCATCGATGAGCTGAGCTACATTGTACTGCCATTTCTGCTGTTCTGTATTGCGAATTGGTCTTTGACGACGCTAATGGATGGTGAAGGCAAGTTCCGCGATATTGTCATGGCTGTTGGCTATGCCTTGCTTCCGCTCGTTATCGTCTATCTTCCGCAGATTGCGTTCAGCAATATGATGACCCAGGAAGAGGCTCCTTTTTATTATCTGATGGAGACGATTGCTGTCATTTGGTTCTTATGGCTGCTCTTTGTCGGCATGATGACAGTCCATCAATACAGCATTGGCAAGACGCTGATCACGCTGTTTCTGACCGTGGTTGTCATGCTCTTCATTGTGTTTTTGGGCATTCTTTGCTTCAGCATGCTGCAGCAAATGATTGCATTTGTCCAGTCGATCTTTACCGAAATCAGAGCAAGGGTGTAAGGAGGGGCGAGATATGCGTAAGAGAACAAAATACATGATTCTGCTCGCTACGAGCCTAATCCTTGCAGCAGGGATCGGCGGCGGATGGGCAGGAGGACTCATGATGGGGGGGACAGCTCCGCTCTTGGATTCTTCCGGTGGCGAAGAGGGCGTAGCAGGGAATAGGTCCACGATGTCCACGCTTGCCAAGGAAGCTGCTCCTTCGGATGAATGGCCAGCGGAGGGAGTGCTCCCAGATGCTGCTTCTGCTGACGAGGGAAGCGAAAGGAAAGCGGCTTTGCCTAGTGGCAAGAAGGCTTCAGCGGTCACGACAGCTGCTGCTGCAGAAGTACCCATGGGCACCGCTCTTATCACGGAAAATGCTTATTTGCAGCTCTATTTGAATAAAAAAACGACCGAGGTTGTTGTTCGGGATAAGCGTACAGCCGAGCTGTGGAGCACGAACCCAGCAGATCGTGATCAGGATAAGATTGCCAAGGCAATGAATCGCAGCGATCTCGATTCCCAGCTGATTCTGTCCTATTTTAATGATAAAGGCTATGAATCGCTGATCAACAATGCCTCGGAAAGCATTGAAAAAGGGCAATTTGAGATCGAGGAGCTGGCGCATGGCGTCAAGATCATCTATGAGATCGGAAGCTCAGAGAAAGGGCTTGGCGCTATCCCGCAGGTGATCAGCAAGGAACGCTTTGAGGAGCGGATCTTGAATCAGATCGAAGATGAGCAGGCGCGTTCTCGGCTTCGCAATCGTTTTTTCTTCAATGAGGCGAAGCAGCAGTATGAGCGCAAGGAGATGCAGGATTACATTGTAAAGGATGTCGTCGCGATTCTGGAATCGATCGGCTATACAGCAGATGAGGCGAAGCAGGACAGTGCGTCGGCGGATGAAGAGTCTTCGATCAAGGAGAGCGCTGCGCCCCGCTTTATCATTCCGATTGTGTATGAGCTCAATGAGGATCAGCTGCTTGCACGCATCGATACCGCAGGGGTGCAGGATACAGAAGCATTCCCGCTGCATAAGATTACGCTGCTGCCTTTCTTTGGCGCAGCGGGCCTTGATGATGAAGGCTATATGTTCGTTCCAGATGGATCGGGCGCCTTGATTGACCTGAATCAGAATCATGCGGGGGCACGAGCATACGAGCTTCCGCTCTATGGTGAGGATGCAACACTGAAGAGCAATGAATCGCTTCAGCCGCAGTATGCCGAGCGTTCACGCTTGCCGGTATTCGGCATGAAGCGCGGGAATCAAGCGATGCTGGCCATCATTGAAGAGGGAGATGCCCAGGCTTCCATCTTCGCAGAGCCAAGCGGCCGCTTGAACAGCTACAACCGGATCAGCGCGAGCTTTGGGATGAGGAATATGGAGTCGGTTCAATTCCGTGCAGGTTCGGTAGCGCGGCAGATTCCGAAGTATTCTTCAATGTATAGTCAAGGCATCGCGGTTCGGTACAGCTTCTTAAGCGGAGAGCAGGCGGATTACGTGGGAATGGCGGAGCAGTACCGCCAATATCTGATTGAGCGCCACGGCATGAAGCGCATCCAAGAAAACGGCGAGCTTCCTTTTGTGCTGGAGCTAGTTGGCGGTATTCCGGTTCGCAAGACGTTCTTAGGGATTCCCTATGAATCGGTTGAGCCCGTCACGACCTTCGATGAAGCGATTGACATCTTAAAGCAGCTTCAGCAAAAAGGAATCAAGCGCATTCAGCTCAAGTATTCAGGCTGGTTTAATGAAGGCTATTATCATACGCTTCCGTCTCGGATCAAGCCAGATCGCGTCCTGGGGGGGACAGAGGGGCTCCAGAAGCTGATTCAATATGCGAAGGAGCATCAGATCGAATGGTTCATGGATACAGCTTTCCAGCGTGTATATGAGAAGGGTAAGGGATTCAAGGCAGATCGAGACGGGGCAAGATTCTTAAACCGCAAGGCCGCATCGAAGAAAAATGTCGACCTTGTCACCACCAATCAAGGCGAGCGGCTCTACTATGTACTGGCTCCTGATAAGCTGCTTAGCGTCGTTGATCACTTTATTCAGAGCGTTATGCCTTATCAAGTCCGCTCGATCTCGCTTCGTGATCTGGGTGAGGATCTGAACAGCAGTGTCAGCGATAAAAAGACAACGACAAGACAGGAGACCCTGTCGATCGTAACAGACAGCCTGCAGAGATTGAAGGAGCAGATGGACCATCTCATGATTAGCGGCGGCAATGCCTACAGCATTCCGTATGCAAGCACGATCGTCGATGCGCCATTAACGAGCAGCCGCTTCAATATCGAGAGCGAGGAGATTCCTTTTTACTCGATCGTGGTGCACGGTTACGTCGATCATGCGGGCAAGCCGCTCAATCTAGAGCGCGATCAGGACCCTCGCACCTCGATGCTGCGCATGCTGGAGACAGGTTCTCTTCCAGCCTATCAATGGTTCTACGAGGACCCTTCGGTTATTCGCGATACGAAGCTCAATGATCTGTATTCCGCCTCCTATGTGAACTGGATGGATGAGGCTTCCGCAATCTATCAGGAAGTGAGCGCAGTGCTTCAAGCGGTGCAAAACGAGCCGATCATTCACCATCGCAAGTTGCAGGAGCAGGTATATGAAACGACATTTGCAAACGAGCTTCGCATCCTTGTTAACTATAATCGTGAAGCGGTAACGATTGACGGAATAACCATTGAGGCACTCGGATATCGTACCGATGGAGGTGGAGCATGAACAAAATAGTTGCTTGGAGAAGGCGGGATAAGGAAAGTGGGGCACACTCGGGCAAGCGCTCGAAGTTTACCTTGCAGGAGAAAAAGGCTGGACTTGGCCTGTTGTTTGTCACGCCATGGCTGCTAGGCTTTATCTTCTTGTTCCTTGTGCCGCTGTACCAATCGTTTGTCTACAGTCTCAACAAGCTAACCCTTGGCAAAGGCGGCTTTGACACCCGCTATGTCGGCTTTCAATTCTATCAAGAGCTGTTTACGAGCCATCCCACCTTTAACCGCACGCTGGTTGAGGCGATCATGGACATTGTCATCAGCGTTCCTTCGATTACGATTTTCAGCCTGTTTGTCGCTACGCTGATCAATCAGAAGTTCAAGGGCAGGGTGTTTGCGAGAGCGATATTTTTCCTTCCCGTATTGCTCGCCGCACCGGTGCTGTCCTTGGAGAACAGCTCGCAGATGACGTCAATTGCAGCCTCGGTAACAGGTGGAGCTGAGGATGGCGGCTTCGCCTTCACGAGCTTTGAGCTTAAGCGCATGCTGCTTGAGTCTGGCGTAGGAAGCGGCATCGTGTCCTATATTACAGGATCGGTGGATCGCATCTATGAAGTGATCAGCTCCTCCGGAGTGCAGATTCTTATCTTTCTAGCGGCGCTGCAGTCGATCTCGCCATCGCTGTATGAGGCGGCAAAGATTGAAGGAACAACAGGGTATGAGGCCTTCTGGAAGATAACCTTTCCGATGATCAGTCCGATTATGCTGACGAACGTCGTCTATACGGTCATTGATTCCTACAGTCGCAATCAGCTGAGCCAGATGATCAAGGATACAGCCTTCCAATCGCTGAACTTCAGCTTGAGCGCAGCCATGGCGTGGGTATACTTCCTGATTGTATCGATCATTCTGCTTGCCACGACGACCCTCATCTCGCGCAAGGTGTTCTATTATGATTAACGAACGCAATGAACTAGAACAAGGAGGGATCTGGAATGAAGATACAGGCTGAGGCAAGAGCGGCAGCTTGGAGAGCGAAGCGAGGCTTGCGAACCTTATCGCCGCTGCAGCGCGTCAAGCACTGGAGCTGGGTCATGGTCAGAACCGTGCTGATTGCAGGCTTCTGCTTTGTCATTTTGTATCCTCTCTTCTTTAAGCTGTCCGTGTCCTTTAAGGATCGCTTAGACGTGTATGATACTACCGTCTTATGGATACCGAAGCACTTTACGCTGGATACGATTCGGATCGCCTTCGAAGCGCTCAATTATCCAAAGACCGCGCTCAACTCTTTGCTGATTGCAAGCGTGTCTACGATTCTGCAGGTCATCTCTTGTGCGCTTGCGGCCTTTGCCTTTGCAAGGCTTCGCTTCAAGGGCAGCGGCGTGCTGTTTGCTGGCGTGATCTTTACCATTATCGTGCCGGTTCAGACCTTGATGGTAACGACCTATTTGAATTATCGCTATTTTGATATTTTTGGCTTAATTGAATGGATAACTGGTGAAAAAGGCGTCAATTTGCTGGATAGCTACTGGCCCTTTATTCTTCAGTCGATTACGGGCATGGGGATCAAGAGCGGGCTATTCATCTTCATCTTCCGCCAGTTCTTTCGCGGCATTCCGGTCGAGCTTGAGGAGGCGTCTTACATTGACGGCTGCTCCGTGCTTCAATCCTTCACCAGGATCATGCTGCCCAATGCGATTCCCGCCATCGTGACGGTGGTGCTGTTCTCCTTCGTGTGGCAGTGGAATGACAACTATTATGTATCCTTGTTCCTCACCTCGACCGACGTCTTGTCAACGAAGCTGCCCGTCATGTGGGCGTCATTCTCGTTGAACGATCCGCTGTATGCTTATCTGGTGAAAAATGCTGGGGAATTGCTGTTCATCGCACCCATCATCATTCTATACATCTTCGCTCAGCGATACTTCGTGGAGAGTGTGGAGCGAAGCGGATTAATCGGTTAATCCGCTCAGCTTGCGCCATTCTAGCGAACAGATGCAGCCCTTAGCCGCGAGCGGGATTCATGCGTGCTGTCGCAATAAAGCCTCGTTCTTCTACGCTCAGCTCTTACACGCTGAGCTGGAAAGGACGAGGCTTGTTGTCGATTCACAAGAAAGGGTGTGTTCTGGGCTAGGCGGCTATCGCTGCTGCAGCCTTTCATTAACCTCCTGTATGGCCTTATTGAGACCGAGCGCCTCATAGCGCTCAACCGTCCGATGCCACATGGCTACAGGGTCCTCATTGCTTATGGTGACCTTTATTAGATCCTCCAGCGGATTAATGAGTGTGCCGAGCTTGTCTTTGGCTGGAGTGGACAGCGAATTAATCTTGTGATAGGTCGGGGTTGCTGTCGCATGATTCAGCTGCCATTCCATCTCATCCAAGCTTTTTTGAATGTTGTGATCACCGTAATTAATGCGGTTTGTCTGGTCGAAGCGAAAGTTGCGATCCTTCCCCCAGGATGCAAGTGAACGAAAGATGGATATTGAAGGATAGGTTCGCTCCAGATCAACAAGCCTTCTTTTCTGTTCATCGTAGGGTCTTGTGATGATAATGCGATCATTTTCTTTATAATAATCGACGCCTTCAAGTCCATAGCTGGTGAGCATCTGCCCTTCTGGGGACAAGAGATAATCGTATAAGCGAAGAATCCGTTCCATCTTCTCATCGCTGACCTTGGCGTTGAAGAAGGTTTCCGACCAATAGGTCTGAGCCGCATAAAAATAGCGATGTCCATCCTCTGTTGGCCACAGATGGAGAATATCGACAGCATCGTAGAAGCTCACATCAGGGTGAAGCTCATTCCAGCGCTCCTCAAGCTTGCTTAGGCTGTCTGGCGTTGCTTTATAGACGAGTGCGCCGGCTTCTTCATTTACAAACTTGTGAATCGCATCTTCTTCCTTCATATAATAAAAATCCTGATCCAGCGTGCCGTTTGCGTAGAGCTCTCGAAGCTGGACGACCACCTCATCCATCTTCTTTGATGCGTAAAAGGGAATCCACCTTGTATTCTCGAACACCCACTGCTCTGTGGCGAATTGCGGGAAGGTGGAACTGAATGCCCATGACAGCATGTTCATGCCTGAAGCGGTAATCCCTACGATCGATCGGGGCTCGTCCTTCGGTGATCGGTTGGAAAAGGCAGTCAGCATGTTGGAGAACTGCTCGAAGCTTGAGATATCCTTCAGCAGGAGATCGTTCATCCAATCCTGGCGCACAAACAGGACACGCTCAAGCATCCATAATCGGTTCGTCGGATAACCGATACGCGGGAGCATATAGAGCTTGTTATCTTTCTTGAGCAGCTGAATGTCCGGAATCTGTGCGATCTGATCCACATAAGGGTAGGGGGTCAGATCCTCGGGCAGGGGCTTGATTAATTGATGAGTAATCCACTCGTTATAGATTCCTGGTGAATCGCTCGCAATGGAATGAGCGAATACATCAGGGAGCTTGTCTGTTGTCGCCCACATTTGCAGCTTCTGCATGTAGTCTGAAGCGGTGATGTTCACAGGCTGAATGGATAGATTGAACTTTTGCTCGATCATCTGAAGAATTGGATCTTTGCGCTCAAAGGCGGTATCGATATCCCAGAAAGCCATCGAGATGACAAGATGGTCTTGAACAATGGAATGCTCTTTATACGCAGAAGCAGCGTCTGTTGGTTCATTGTGATTCATGGGAGCAGCTGTGTACTCCTGGGAGACAAGCACGATCGGCATAAGCAGCAAGGCAGCGAGAGTTAGTACAACAGATCGAAATGATCGAAAGGATCGAAAGGATCGAAAGGATCGAAATGATCGAAATGAAGACATGGAAAGTCCTCCTGACCAACGCAAATAGGGCTGCGCGGAGTGGCAATAGTGATGTATTTCCATTATAGAAGGAGGTGGCATGATTTGTCAGTATGATTTGGTGATGTGAGCGATTACGCTGCCAGCAAGAATCTCAAGATCAATGTAATAGGAAATGGCCAATTAAGCACCAGCCAGCTAAGCTTATGCCGTAAGCCAAGGTACATCACAGCGCAATTAGAGCTTGTTATGTACAATGGGAGGCATGTGCACGTTATAATTTTTACTAGCTAGCATGCTATAAAGGGGATATTATGCAACTACAAATCACTACAGATTATGCGGTTCGTATTATGCGTTATTTGCTGCAGCACAAGCATCAGCTGTCGACGGCAAAGGATATGTCCGTGGAGCTTGGCATTACCTATCAGTATTTTATGAAGGTGATCAGGCGCTTGCGAAAAGCGAAGCTGGTTCAATCGGTGCAGGGCTGTGATGGCGGCTATCGAGCGCATCCGGATGCCGCCCACGTGACGCTTTACCAGATCGTTGAAGTGATGGAGGGGCCGCTTCGGATCAACCGCTGTCTCGAAGATGATTGCTTCTGCAATCTGAACGCAACCGCCACCTGTGATGTTCGCCGCATCTTTGCGGGGCTGCAGAAGGATCTAATTGCGAAGCTTGATGCGATTCGAATCGCTGACATAGGCAGCTGAAGGCTAAAGCAAGTAAAAATGGGCATGGGATACAGACGATAAGGTACTAGACCTTATTGATGTGTGGTTCATTCTAGAGGAAGAATGATCAGACCCATGTATGCTGTGTATCATATCATGACCTCACCTTTACTCATACGTAAAGGTGAGGTTTTTATTTTTTATATGTAACCGGGAAGACCTCATCATACAGCCTTTAAACGCGTCATTGCGGGATGTTTGATTCAAGCTATTGAAGAAAAGCCACATATGCTATATTATGATATTGATAATCATTATCAGTTAATTCGAATCAGAACCTCTCATTTCGAACATATAATAGGGAGAAAGGCAGAATTATGATGTCTAATAAAATACTAGCGGTTATTGATAGCACGTCCTTGAGTCAGCAGGCCATCGAAATCGCGTTTCAAGTTGCTCAGAAGAAGCGGACCGCGCTGGATATTGTCTTTTGTGAGCATCATCATCGGTCTATCTTTAACTTTGGCTTTACCATGATAGCCTCGCTCTCATATTCCGGCTATGTGCCGATTGATCAATATGCAGCAGAGGATCTGCTGGTCATTCAAGCGGAGGATCAGGATAAGTTGAATCAGCTTCAGCGCGATGCTGTGCTTGCAGGCATCGATGCTTCTATATTCCGGGTGGAGGGGAGCCCATCTCCGGTCATTGCCGAGCTGACAGAACAATACAGCTATAAGCTGATTGTGATAGGAGATCGAAGGGTGCAGAGGAATCGCAAGCGATTATTCAAGCATGTCAGACGCAAAATGGAGCAATCACCGCGCTGCCCCATCCTCATTATGCAATAGTCCTCAGTGGCAGCTCAGCATGGCCCAGGACTTTAGCTTGGGTGTGAATCCGGAGACCTTCGAGATTGAGAAGGCTTTGTAGAAGCCGATGACCGATTACAAGGTGCTGTCAGCGGATCGGCTGGTGCAAGCCGCAACCTTCGGCAGCGATCCCAAGGTCATGGCCAACTTCTCCGATTACGACTTTTGCTTATGGAGTAGAGACGATTAAGGCCGGCAGCGCGCTGATCATTGATGGGGATCATAAGACCGTGGTGGCACCCGCAGACCAATAATCGCATAAGGCAAGCAAAGGCATGGACATGGGTTCCATGTCTTTTTTTTGTGTAGGAAAGGGTTGAGGTTAGATTTGTGAATTGATCAGCGATAGCGAGCACGAGAATAGGCAAGAATGCTAATGTTCATGACGGTCGGAAGCAGAGAGCAGAATCATGGCAGCGAACGGGTCTCGTGATACGCAAGACGCCGTCTTGGTTACTTATATATATAAGTGTTTACAAACTCGTATATATAAGTTATATTGTTGTTGTAAGCGGTACCACCCCTTTTATAAAAAGTTAAGTCGATCGCTTTCATGTATAAAGTCAGAGTGAGGAGATGACCACGATGAGTAAAAATTATTCAGAAGCCGCCAAGCAGATTATTGCGTATATAGGCGGCAAGGACAATATTGAGCAGGCCGCGCACTGCGTAACCCGCTTGCGGCTTGCCCTCAAGGATGAGTCAAAGATTGAGCAGGAGAAGCTGCAGGGCATTGATCTTGTCAAAGGCGCATTCATGAACGCAGGCGTGTACCAGATCGTCATCGGTCCTGTTGATGTAGAGCGCGTCTATGCCGAGATGATCGGACAGACGAAGATGCAGTCGGCTACTATAGCAGATGTGAAGGAAATGGGCTCGACGAAGCTGAATCCGATGCAGAAGCTCGTCAAGATCTTCTCCGACGTCTTCATGCCGATCCTGCCAGCGATTATAACGGCAGGTCTTCTGATGGGGATTAACAACCTAATCGGCGCTAAGGATTTGTTTTTTGAAGGCAAGAATTTGCTTGAGGTCTACCCGAATCTTGGGGGCTTGTGGGATTTAATCAATATGATGGCGAACACCGCCTTTGTCTTCTTGCCGGCGCTTGTGGGCTGGTCTGCAACGAAGCGATTTGGCGGAAGTGAGATTCTTGGTATCGTACTCGGACTATTACTTGTTCATCCTGATCTTCTGAACGCATGGAACTATGGTCAAGCCGCTGCTGGAATCGATGGCGCGAAGATCCCGTACTTTGATATTTTCGGCGTGTTTTCGATTGAAAAAGTGGGCTATCAGGGGCAAATCCTCCCGATTCTCGTTGCAGCCTATGTATTAAGCAAGGTTGAGCTTTGGTTGAAAAAAAGAGTGCCTAGCGCGATTCAATTGCTTGTTGTGCCGATTACCTCTATCGTCGTAACAGGATTCTTGGCGCTAGCCGTGATCGGTCCTGTCACTCGTCACATTGGTAACTTGCTTGCAGACGGTATCGTCTATGTGTTTGACTTTGCGCCTGTTGTCGGTGCGCTGTTGTTCGGCGCTTTGTATGCGCCGCTTGTCATCACAGGCATGCATCATATGTTTATCGCGATTGATCTGCAGCTAATCGCACAGAACGGCGGCACTTTTATCTGGCCGATGATTGCGCTATCCAACATTGCACAAGGCAGCGCAGCGCTTGCGATGTTCTGGATCGCGAAGAAGCAAAACGATAAGAGCATGGCTTCGACATCCGCGGTATCCGCGTACTTCGGCATTACCGAGCCAGCCTTGTTCGGTGTAAACCTAGCGAACAAATTCCCGTTCTACGCTGCTCTTATTGGATCAGCAACGGCGGCGATCTTTATCACACTGAATCACGTGCTGGCGCCAGCTATTGGGATCGGAGGTTTGCCTGCCTTTATCTCGATCATGCCGAATTCAATGATCAGCTTCTTCATCGGCATGGCGATTGCGGTCGTCGTTCCGGTCATCTTGACCATACTGATGTCGCGCTCGAAGCGCTTGAACAGCAAGGCCTAAGCCAAAGAGAGAAACATTTGGATAGGAGCAAGTAGAGGAGAGATTTTCATGAAGCAAGAAAGCATGCACAACCAACTGGAGCTTTTAAATAGAGAGATTACAACAAAGCAGCATTCACAGCAAGTCGAGCCTGCCAATCAACCGGAGAGAGCCGCAGCTGGCGAACAAGCTGCCAAGCAGGATTGGAGACGATCTGTCGTGTATCAGATCTATCCGAAGAGCTTTAAGAACAGCGGCAGCGGGGCAACGGGGGATCTGAAGGGCATTACGATGAAGCTCGACTATCTGCAGAAGCTCGGGGTGGACTATATCTGGATTACGCCCATCTATAAGTCGCCTCAGCACGATAACGGCTATGATGTGAGTGATTATTATGCCATTGATGAGAGCTACGGCACGATGGAGGACTTTGAACGCTTAGTGATGGAGGCAAAAGCGCGCGGGATCGGCATTATGCTGGATATCGTCGTCAATCACAGCTCGACTGAGCACGAGTGGTTCCAAGCCGCGATCAATGATCCTAAGAGTCCTTACCGCGGTTATTATATATGGCGCGACGAGCCGAATCACTGGGAATCCAAATTCGGCGGCTCCGCTTGGGAGAAGGATGAAGCCTCAGGGCAATATTACTTGCATCTTTTTGACAAGACGCAGGCGGACTTGAACTGGGAGAATGAGGAGCTTCGCCAGGAGATTTACACCATGATGCGCTTTTGGGTAGAAAAAGGGGTCAGCGGCTTCCGTTTGGATGTGATTAACCTCATCTCTAAGGATCAGCGCTTCCCGGATGAGATCCGTGAGGATGGCAGCTATGGGGATGGCCGCAAATGCTATACAGACGGTCCTCGCATTCATGACATGCTGCAGGAGATGAACCGCGAGGTGTTCCAGGGCACTGATCTGCTGACGGTAGGAGAGATGTCCTCCACCTCCATTGATTACTGTGTGAAATATTCGAATCCGGATCGTCAGGAGCTGTCGATGACGTTCAGCTTCCATCACCTGAAGGTGGATTATCCGAATGGAGAGAAGTGGGTCAAGGCGGACTTTGATTTCGAACAGCTGAAGCGCATTATGTCAGATTGGCAGATTGGCATGCATGCGGGTGGAGGCTGGAATGCTTTGTTCTGGTGCAATCATGACCAGCCGCGCATCGTGAGCCGCTTTGGCGATGATGGAGAATATCGCGAGCGCTCTGCGAAGATGCTGGCCACGTCGCTGCATATGCTGCAGGGGACGCCTTACATTTATCAGGGTGAGGAGATTGGCATGACGAACCCTCATTTTAACGAGATAGATCAGTATCGTGATGTCGAGACGCTCAATATGTACCGTTTGTATCGTGAAGAAGGGCGTACGCATGAAGAGCTGATGGATGCCATCAAGCAGAAATCGCGCGACAATTCACGAACGCTCATGCAATGGGATGATTCTATTCATGCCGGCTTCACGGAGGGAGAGCCTTGGATTGAGGTCGCTCCGAACTATAAGCATATTCATGTGAAAGAGGCGCTTAGCCGCGAGGACTCGGTGTTTTATTATTATCAGTTGCTCATTCAGCTTCGCCATGAGCTTGGCGTGGTGACTGAAGGCCGTTATGAGCGAATTGATCAGGCCGATCCGCAGGTATGGGCTTATGCACGAACAACGGAGCAGGACGCGCTGCTTGTGCTGTGCAATTATTACGGGACAGAAGCAAGCTTTGACATGCCGGAGGAGCTGAAGGCCAGATTCAAAGGCTGGAGAAGTCGCATTTTGATTCATAATTGCCAAGGAGCGAGCGAATCGTGGACCTCACGAATTCCGCTGCGGCCGTACGAATCCATCGTGTATTATTTGGAGCGATAGAGATGAATCAACGTGCTCGAATGTGATACGATAGTTCTATCGAGAACGATGGTAGGGACGAGGGATTGCATGATGAGCAAGTATGAGCAGATCATGGAAGAGATCATTGAGCATATAGAAAGAGGGAAGTGGAAGGACGGGGCGAAGATCCCGTCTGAGACGGAACTCATGGGCATGTATGAGGCAAGCCGCGGAACCGTGCGCAAGGCTGTCGATCTGCTGCAGGAGCGCGGTTATATCCAGAAGATTCACGGCAAGGGAGCCTTTGTGATTCACAAGAAAAATATCGAGCTCAGCTTTGGCGGCATCGTCAGCTTTAAGGAAGCGAACGAGCGGTTTAAACGCGGCTATACGACCTCGGTCAAGGAAATTCACAAGCTTAAAGCCGATCGAGACACAGCCAAGCTGCTTGGGGTAAAAGCGAAGACGGAGCTTGATCTGATCAAGCGTGTAAGGCGAGTGGATGGCGAGAACGTGATATTGGATGTAAATATGTTCGTATCCGATCTTGTGCCAGGACTGACGAGAGAGATTGCCGAGAACTCAATCTATGCGTACATCGAGCATACGCTGAACCTTCAGATCAGCTACGCCCGCCGTGTCATCGAGGTGCAGCCGTGCAGCGAGGATGATCGCCAGTATCTGGATTTGAACGGGACGGAATATGTGGTCGTTGTCAAAAACTTTACGTATTTGTACGATGGAACGCAGTTCGAATATACGGAATCGAGAATGCGGCTCGACAAATTCTATTTTTCCGATATCGCGCGGAGATCTTAATGTGAACTGCAAGTTGAGCAGCTTTGCTTATCAAGAAGGACTTGTTATCGCTGGTGCGAATGTATAGCTCACAGGATTTCCCCGGGACATTCGCACCAATTATTTTACAAATAATTCTAGAGTGATTACAGATTTGTAATATTTGTCGTTTGAAAATATCTGTATAAAGGCATGTATGGATTTTTATGTTATAATTAAAGGTGATTTTTCTACTTTTTAACCAAAATTCGCAGTCGCACCTTACGTAGGTGCGTGGATTGAAATGACCAACGTTGGCCGCGCCATCGGCACCATGATCTTCGTCGCACCTTACGTAGGTGCGTGGATTGAAATAACTTGATTAAAATCATGTATACCGATATTCCCCAAAGTCGCACCTTACGTAGGTGCGTGGATTGAAATCGTCCCTACTTTGGCAGTGTGGATGAATACCATTTGTCGCACCTTACGTAGGTGCGTGGATTGAAATAGTTGAACATATGCTTACTCGTATCAAAGAGAGCGTCGCACCTTACGTAGGTGCGTGGATTGAAATAGGATCTCGCTAGTACGATGGGGAATATGGCAGACCGTGTCGCACCTTACGTAGGTGCGTGGATTGAAATACTGAGCACGGTAGGACCGTTGTAGTCGATGTCAGTCGCACCTTACGTAGGTGCGTGGATTGAAATGAAAGAACGACCGCAACTTTGCTGTTGGTGACATAGTCGCACCTTACGTAGGTGCGTGGATTGAAATTCCGGATTAACTGGCGGAGGATTGCCGTCCTCTAGTCGCACCTTACGTAGGTGCGTGGATTGAAATTTTATCAAATAGCTGCTATCGTCTACCTTAATGAATAGTCGCACCTTACGTAGGTGCGTGGATTGAAATTACCTATTAGGCTTTGTTATCCGCGCCGTTTGTCTTGTCGCACCTTACGTAGGTGCGTGGATTGAAATATACGCAAATTAATGTCAAGATCCAGATACTTAAGTCGCACTTTACACAGGTGTGTGGATTGAAATCGATCATATCTAGTTGTGTCTTTACTTAGCAGCTCGTCGCACCTTACACAGGTGCATAAGCCAGCTCACAGCCTTCAACTGCAACTCAACACATAAAAAGGTGCACTCTCCGCGCAAAGGAAGAGTGCACCTTTTTACTATCACTTCTTATTCTCTATCGCTTACACGTTGCGCTACAGCGATTTTACTTCAAACAACTCCTGCGATACGCCTTGCATAAAGGCGGTCGGTTCACCCGCATGGAAGATGGTCAGCTCGTGCATGGCACGTGTGCAAGCAGTGTAGAATAGATTGCGCTCGCCTTCGTCGTTGAATTGCTCAGCGGAGGCGTTGTAGATGACTACCGCATCGAACTCAATGCCCTTCGCCAAGTAGGTTGGAATAATGACAAGCCCTTTGCTGTAGGAACTGCTTTCCTTCTCGACCAAGCGGAAGGGCAGACGATCACCAATTCGCTCCGCTGCTGCGCGCGCCTCCTGAACCGTTTTACAGATGATCGCGATGGTTTGATGTCCATCTGCCTCAAATGCCTTCACCTGCTCCACGATGGCCCCGGTAAGTGCTTCTTCGCTCTCAACCGATACCACGAGCGGCTTGCTGCCGTCACGGTTAAAGGCCTCGATCGCTTCGCCATCCGGCAGCAGCTGCTTGGTGTATTCTACGATTGGGCGAGTAGAGCGATAGCTTCGATAGAGGCGAATCGTCTCTTGCGTATCGTCTGGGAACAGCGTCGAGATATCCGTGAGCCCGCCTTCGTGAGGGAAGATGGTTTGATTGCCATCCCCAAGCATGGTCCAGCGTGCACGCGGGAACAGCTGCTTGATAAAAGCAATTTGGAACGGCGAGTAATCCTGTGCCTCATCGATAAAGACATATCTGACGAGCTTGTTGGACTTAAAGCCCTCCAGCAGCTCTTTAAAGTACAGATATGGCGTTGCATCCTCGTAAGCCATCTGCTTCTCATCCATGCGCGCCAACGCTTGCTCGCAGATCGATGGCCAGTTCTGCGGCACATCGCCTTGTGTCGCCGCCCAAGCGAGCAGCTCTTTATACATGCTCGCCACATGAATGTAGGCAAGGGATCTGACCCGGCGGAACAGCGGCTTGAAGTGCTGGCGAACGACATACTGAGCGAGCAGCTTCTGCTCACGGTCAAAGTCGTCAAACGTATCTTCACTGAACTGCTTATTGCTCATCAGCTTTTTATAAAATTTATCGTATTCCTCTTTATCGAGGAATTGAATCTCCTGCTCGACCCAGTCCTCTTGAAGCTCGCGCTTCTCAAGCTTCTTCAGCTCGCGTATGAGCCAGCTTGTGACGTCCTGCAGCCGATTCGGAATCGACTGTTTGGGACTCAAGCTATAGAAATAAGAAGAGATCGCTTCTGCATCGATCAAGACACGTCCCTTGAACTTCAAGCTGCGGAATATCATGCCTTCATATCTAAGCCGTTCTACAAATTGATCAATCGTCTGCATAAAACGCAAAGAGGATTTGTACATAATGCCGTCCATCCGTATGCGAAAAGCCTCATCCTGCCCAGCGGTCAGCAAATACTCCAACTGATCAAATGGATTCTCAAGCTTATATTTCTTGCCGATCATATGCTCGATATATTGCTGGAAGGTTGTTTGCTGCATATTCTCCTCGCCAAGCTCCGGCAGTACGTTGGCTACGTAGCTGTTGAACATTTGGTTAGGGGAGAAGAGAATAATTTGGTCAGCAGTCAACGTCTCCCGGTTCTGGTATAGCAAAAAGGCGACTCGCTGCAGGGCGGCAGAGGTCTTGCCGCTGCCTGCGGTTCCTTGCACAAGCAAGAGCTTGCTCTTCTCATTACGAATAATGAGATTCTGCTCCCGCTGAATCGTGGCCACGATGCTCTTCATCTGATCGCTGGCGTTGCGCCCAAGCACCTGCTGAAGCAGCTCGTCACCAATGGTGATGCCGGTATCGAACATGCTGCGAATCTGTCCGCTGCGTATCACAAATTGCCGCTTAAGCGCAAGCTCACCGGTGATGGTGCTGGTTGGCGCCTGATACTGAGCAGGGCCGATGGAATAGTCGTAATACAGGCTTGAGATCGGCGCGCGCCAATCATAGATCAGGAATTGCTCGCTTTCCTTGTCATAGAAGGAACCGATGCCTAGATAGACCTGCTCGGCAGCCTGATCGCCTTGCTCGACAAAGTCGATGCGGCCGAAGTAAGGATTCTCCTTCAGCTTCATCAACAGCTTGTGCTGATTGTAAGCCTGACGATGCGTCCGCTCACGCTCGGAGAGAACCTCGGCCTGCTGTCGCATGCTTGCAGCGGTCTCTATGGCTTCATCCTCGTTGTCTAAGTTCACCGTGACATCATCCCAGAAGTCCTTGCGGATCGAGACAATTTCCGTTCTGACCGATCCGACCTGCTCGCCTAGCTTCTGCTGTTCAGCTTCTACTTTCTCAATGACGGTATCCACGCGTTCTTGTTCGTTCTGAAGCTCAAGCTCCCAGTTGCTCATCCCGATCTCTCCTTTGCATGGTTGGAATAAAAAAAGCATTGACAATTATCTGAATCACAAGTACAATATAATTAAAGGAACAAAAATAATGGAATACTTGTGTTCAAAATCATAAAAATGAGCGTCCTGCTCACTTTATCATAACGTTACAGCTTCGTCAAGAATGCGATCTTTATAAGACCACCGTGGGTGGTCTTTTTCTGTTATACGGACAGTTCAGAATGTGCTTTAGCTGCCTCCAGTAATGCAGAGGTAGGCGTAATACTTTACATCAGCAGGCAATCAACGCAAGCTAGTCAACCAGCGCAAACTAACGATCAGCGCAAGCCAGCCAGCGAACTATGTTCACGAGTTGGGGCGCATCTAATAAACAGGCGGCCACAACAAAAGGCGACGATACGGATCGCCGCCAGTCTGCTGTACCAATAAACATTTGCTTCGTTTATTCGATTCTATTCATACGCGAAGCCGATTTATTTATGATAATGAAGGGCTCCAATGCCTAGTTCAAGTGCTGCTTCGTGAATGGATTCACCTGTTGTGGGATGCGCAAAAATCGTATGGATGACCTCTTCCTCTGTGATCCCGTTTTGGATGATGAGGGTAAGGGTGCTGATGAGGGCGGACGCCTCAGGACCGATGATGGACGCGCCAATGATGGTGCCAAGATCGTTATGCTTGATTAATTTAACGAAACCTTTGTCCTCTCTCATCGTCAACGCCTTCCCATTCGCTTGAAACGGAAACTTGCTGATCGTGATCGGCAGGTTCTGCTGCAGCGCCTGCTGCTCTGTTAGGCCGACCGAAGCAATCTCGGGCGAGGTGAAAATAACATTTGGCACCATATCGTAGTGGATAGCAGCTGCCTTGCCTAAGATATGATCGATGGCGCTTGTGCCTTCATGAGAAGCCACGTGAGCGAGCTGGATCCGATTTGTGACATCGCCGATGGCATAGATATGTGCGGCAGATGTCTGCAAATGCTCATTCACAGCTATGCCTTTTCCATTATCGTTAATAAGAATGCCTGCTTTGTCGATATCCAATCCTTTGAGGTTAGGCTCTCTTCCAATCGCGACCAGAACCTTTTCACTCGTCATGAACCGTTCTTGGTTCCCTTGCTCAAACACGATGACGGCATGGCCATCTTGATCTTGTTCGATTCGGGTTACCTTGGCGCCGGTATGAACATGGATGCCTCGTTCCTTCGCAATGGTGTTGATTTCCTCGGATACGTCTTCATCCACCATGGTCAGCAGTCGATCGCAATACTCGATGAGGTTGACCTTGATTCCAAAATTAGCGTATATAAAAGCAAATTCCATCCCGATGACGCCGCCGCCAATAATGGTGATGGAGGAGAAATTCTCCTTCTGCTGCAGGGCTGTCGTACTGTTCAGGACGAAATCATGCTCGATCCCCGGCAGATTCAAATTGGAAATGGTGGAGCCTGTTGCAATCAGCGTATGGCTCGCCTGGATGGTGTATTCGTCCTTCCCTTGCTTGACGAGCACCTGCTTGTCGTCGATGAAGGAGGCGCTGCCACGGATCAAGCGCACTCCGTTTTTATCGAGAAGATAGTCGATCCCTGATACAAGCGTATCTTTGATCTTATCCTTTTGCTCCGTAACTTTAGCCATATCCATCTGAATGTTCTCAATGGTAATGCCGAAGTCTGCTGCCTTTGTCGCGTTATGAAACACTTCTGATGAGCGAATCAGCGCTTTGGTGGGGATGCAGCCTACGTTGAGACAGGTACCGCCAAGCTGATCTTTTTCCACGATCACCGTCTTTAGGCCCTGCTTTGCCGCATAGATCGCGGCCACATAACCGCCAGGTCCTGCGCCAATGACGAGGACATCAGCCTCGACCTGCTCCTTTTTACCTTGAAGCAGCCCTGCAAAATAGTCCAATTTCGGTTTGACAGGTGCTGTCTCGTCGGTGTCCATGTTAAGCAATACCTGATTGATGATGACCTCATCGCCTTCTTCAACCATCAACTCCTTGATGATGCCGGCATATTTTGACTCGAAGGGGGTATTTCCCTTATTGGTTTCGAGTTGCAATAATTCTTGTCCGATCTCCACTTGATCTCCAGCAGTTACGTTAATTTTGCCGACTTTTGCCGTCTTCGCATGACCGGAGAGCTGTTCGAGCTTAATATCCAACGGAGCTGCCTCCTTTGCTCACTCAAGATGTCAATAGAGAGAACTGCTGGATCAAGCAGCTCTCTCTCGTTTTCTATGAAGCTGCTCAAGCAGCGGTTTACTTGAAGTCTTGTTCAAATTCGTCAATGGAATCCTTCAGCAGGGTGACGGAGTAGGCCATGCTTGGACCACCGCCGAACGCTACCGCTACCATCGCGGATTCGTTAATCTCCGCTCTTGTGGCTCCAGCTTCGAGCGCCTTGTATACATGGAAGACGATGCAGTATTCGCAGCGATTGTAGATGGCGACAGCAACGCTAATCAGCTCTTTCGTCTTGGTGTCGACCGCTCCCTCCGCATAGTTCGTTCCCAGCAAATTCATAAATGCGTTTACGTGCTCGCCATTGGTCTGGGATAGGGCAGACAATCCATTTGTGAAATCCTGCAGCATTTGTCTAACATCTTTTTTCATGTTTATCGCTCCTCAATAAGTAGTGAAAATAATCACAAAATAAGGGAAAGAAAAACTTTACACTGCAATAGTTGCTATGTAAAGTATTTGAGTTTAAGGTATCATATCGAATGAACGATGTCAAATTCAGTCGTTCTTTTTGGCCACGTTTTGAACCATGCTTTGGAGGACTTCTTTGAAGATAGACAGCTTTTCTTGTGAAATCTGTTGAATCGCTTCATGATGGAAGGCTTGGCCGAGGGGAAGCAATTCTTCGCGCAGCGCTTCACCTTGCGGCGTCAGGCGGACGCGAATGATTCGTCTGTCTTTTGCATCTCTTGTTCTTATGCATAGATTTTCTTTTTCCATCCGATCCATGAGTCTTGCAATAGAGGATTCTTGAACATTCATTTTGAGAGAGAGATCCTTCTGAATCATCCCATCTTCGGCGCCGATGAAGTAAAGGGCCATCCACTGCACGCGTGTCGTCCCGCTCTTCTCTAATCGATTGTTGAACGCATCGACTATTTTCTTGGAGGCCGTATTGGTGATGAAGCAGATGCAGTCGTTCAGATCAAACATAAAATTCTCCTTTCGCCGTACAGTTGGTGTCAAACATGAATTATACCATAGGAATCCCGGAAAGCATTCATGGATGATGAAGCTTGGAAGAGGAGCGGATGCTACGAGCTCCATGTTCGACAGGTTAAAGGCTCAGCTCATATGAAGAAAATGCCTGCTTTTTCCTCCAGGAATAAATTCACCTGAATCAGTTCATATCCTGCGGTATAATGAGAAGCAGATCTCCTACTCGTATCGGATATGCTTTCGCTGAGACTGACCATGGGACCGTCTCGCTGCTTGAAGCGGCCATGGCATATGCAGGAGCCACAACGGTGTATTGCCAGCTGGTCGAAGCGCTGGGGCTGAAGGTCGCATGGGATGCGGATGCGAAGCAGCGTGTAATTGCGATTCAAGGAGATTGAGCGATGGCTTTTTTTAGAACCAAGGAGATGACAGCATGTTAGACAAAAGCATACCTTATTATCGCATTCTGCTAAAGCGCAAGCCGGGAACGGACATTCCTTATGCAGCGCTGCCGGAAGGCTATACATTCGTTCGTTATGAACCGGGAGATGAAGAAGCGTGGGCAGGCATTGAGACGTCCGTGCAGGAGTTCGAGCAAGAAGAAGATGCGCTGGCTTATATAAAAGAGCATTATGCACCATTTACTGAGGAGCTTAAGCGCCGCATGCTCTTTGTGCAGGATGAATCGGGGAGCAAGGTCGCGACCTTCACGGCTTGGTGGAATTATACGGGGGAACGCAGATATCCGTTTATGCATTGGGTGGCGGTAAAGCCTGAGGCGCAGGGAAAAGGAATCGGCAAAGCGCTTATTGCGCATGGCGTACAGCATATGATCCATGTCGAAGGGGATGTGGCGATGTATATCCCCACGCAGACGTGGAGCCATAAAGCGATTCGCCTGTACCGCTGGGCTGGCTTCGACTTTGTCGTCGATGAGCCGAAGCCCGGAGGCTTTGAGAATCAGACGGAGCAAGGAATTGAGATTATACGAGGACTGCTTTAATCGTGCGGGCGGCCACATATTCAGCACAGATACGATGGTCTGTTTTGTTACATATCATATAGGCAATGTTGAACCTAAGGCTGCATATGAAGTGATCCGTATGCAGCCTTTTTCCTATAATAAAAATCGAGATATTTTTGCTATGTCGGATGAAGATTTATAGCGGTTGATCATATTCGAAGTCAACGTGATGGCTGTCAAAATAAATCAGGTCTCTATCGCTGAATTGCCAAATGGCCTGAAGATGAGTAGGCTGCTTGATGCCATTGGTTTGCTCATAATCGTCGAATCTAACCAGCCAAGGAACCTGTTGGTACTCCCCGTCTGTAGAGATGAGTGCACGATCCTCTGTTGTGAAGGAGAGCAGCTTGCCGACGGCATCAAATGCAAATACGCCACTAGCAGAGCATCCATCGTGAGTTATCGTTGCCTTTGCATGGGTATCATCGATCGACTCCCATACGATATACGGCTGCAAAGCCGCGCTCGGGATCATCAAGGACTCGGCTAGGAATGTAACCAGGGCAGCCTGATCCATCTCATCACCAGTTTGATGAAAGAGGGTAAACCCCTTTGCCAATACGCCTTTCATGCTCCCGCTGCCATGAATGTAAGTGTCTAAGCCTTGAAAAGGAATTCCGTACATGGCGGTGTCGATGAAGGCGAGTCTCACAGGCTCTTGTACGAAGTTGAATTGGGTGTAATCAATGGAGATGGCGGGTTTGTCTGGCGACAGGATAAAATCCACCTTTTTAAAGGCGGCTTTCATGTAAGACATCTTAGGCTGTCCTAAGTAGCCGCTGTAATGAAAAAAGCGACGAACAGGAGCTGGGAGCGCTTCAATATCCTCTGCCGCGAATTGGTCTTGTGAGATGGAGCTGCGATCCATCTGCGCTTGGACCGTTCGTTCGAATTCATGGCGGGTTTTAGAGTAAGGAAGCTGAAAAAAGACAGCAGCCCCCAAGACGATAACGGCAATAATGCCAAGTGTAGTCCACAATATAAGCTTACTCCTTCTCTGTTTCATGTTGTCGTGACTCCATGAGGTTGATGTTCTCCGCTAACTGCATGATTCCCTTGTATAAAGCGTCAGTACGCTCCTCGCTGAAGCCTTCGAATAAATGCTTCATAAATTGTCCCTCTTTTTCTGCTCTCGTTTGGAAGTAGACCGCGCATTTGGGAGTTAGATGAATTCGAAATATTCTTGCGTCATGCTCATCTTTCATCAACGACACAAATCCTCGTTTTTCAAGCGCGACGGCCATCTTCTTTACATTCTGGCGGGAGTAGCCAATCAATTCCGCCACCTCGCTAATGGTCGGTGATGCGTGCTCTGATTTGAATATGACAGCAATAAACAACCACTGCTTCAAGGTTATATGCTCGTCGAGCTTGTCGCCAAGAGCCTGCAATCGATTGGCCAAGGCAAGAACTCCGCCAAAGATATAAGCTTGCTTGTCCATCTGATTCAATCTTGTACACCTCCTTTGAAAAGAAAAAAGGTAACTGGTTACTTTTAATGATAGGCAACCAGTTACCTGTTGTCAATGCTCGTAAATGTTTAGTTGGATCGCAGCTATTAATACACTTCGACAACGAATTCCGCCCAGCTCGTGCTGGAAGGACCATGCTCTGTCGTAGGGATGTAATGAGGACTGTATACCGTAATTAAATAATAGCCTTTGTCTTGAATGTTTAATGTCCCTTTGAAGGCTTGGTCTTTAATTGGCACCTTCACTTGATTGATTTCATCGAAAAAGTCAAAGGAATTTGCTGCTTTTTCATTGTACTGCTGGATCGAGAATGTAAGCTGATCAAACTTATCGTTTTTGGCAAGAATTCGACCGCTTGCTTCGATTGCCTTTCCTTGAGGGATGCGAACATAACCAGTCGCAGGCTTATCGAAGGCAATATAGTTTTTGCCCTCTTCGAAGATTCGGACAGGGGTCGTGCTGTCGTCTGCGACCTTCCGGAATGCCGTTAGATACTGATCTCCAACGGAGACCGCGGTTAGCATCAGAGGGTTTGGCCCAGGGCGAAGATCAAGGGTAAACTGCATTCGATTGTAGATCCGACCATCAAGGGAAATGTCTTTTTGCACGATGCTGGCACCGTCATTGCCGCCGCTCCACGCACCGCCATCCAGAGGAGTCATAATCTGTGGCGTATACAGATCCTTTTGATAAAGCACGGTGAAGGTTGTGTTTTCTTTCTCGGTGTCCCACTTCGGCTGCAGCACCTCAATGACTTTATTGCTCCACTTCAGGCTAACCTGCTGATTGGCCGTCTCAGGTGAGATGCCGAGGTACGTCAGCGCACGGATAGGAACATAGGTTACTCCGCTAGTAATGAAAGGCTGTGGGATCTTAACATCTTGGATCGCATGGCCGTCTGCGCTGTACACCTTATCAGAGCCTACTTGAAAGATTAGCTCTTGAAAGGGAGGACGAAGTTCGCTGTCCATGACCATCTTGACCTGCTTGGAAGCGGGAATCCATGTAACAGACTTTGCAGCGCCCGTAGCCCGCAGCGTACGAAGCGGAACATAGACACGGCCTTCTTTTAGAATAGGCTTATCCAAGGACTTGGCTTGCCCATCAAGCTTGGCCTGTCCATTGTTCAAATTAACGGTAAGCTCATGGGGAACCCGATACATCTTGGCGATATCCTGATTCGTTGATGGTGTATGGGCTTCAGGAGCTGCTTGCGCAGCAAAAGCACTGGTTCCGATGCCAAAGGCCAGCAAAGACGCCATCAGCATTGCCATACTTTTCTTCATGTAATCGTCTCCTTAAAATCTAATATTTACCTACATGATAGTTAGACGTCCATTTTTTTAAATGGTTGCAGGATAGGATTTACAATTGGCTGCACTTCGTGTATGATCTATTTTAACAAATATCTAATTAGATGATTATCAAATTTATTAGGGGACAGGGTGTGAATGGGATGCAGCTGGATAAGGTCGTACTGTATCATAAGGCGCTGGCAGACCCGACTCGGATTCGACTGCTGATTCTGCTGGCAGGCGGAGAATTGCATGGGCAGGCGCTGGCAGAGAAGCTGGGCGTGACACCTGCTACGGTAACCCATCATGCGGCTAAGCTTCGAGAAGCGAGTCTGATTGCAGAGCGCAGGGATAAGAATACCGTGTATTTTTCGTTGAATGATTATTTTCTGAAGAACAATGCGCAAGCCGCGCTGAACTTAATCTATCGCCACGGACGCGAAGAAGGAGGGAACGAAGAGATGTCAGAAGAGAACAAGAAGTTCAAGGATTCGGTGATCCACAATTTCTTTACGGCAGACGGGAAGCTTAAGAGCATTCCGGCTCAGCTCAAGAAGAAGCTGGTTGTGCTGGAGCATATGGTGTCACAGCTCGCCTATGGAGAGCAATATCCAGAGAAGGAGCTTAATGCCTTTATTAAGCAGTATCACGAGGACTTTGCGACGATCAGGCGGGAATTTATTATGCACCAGTTTATGTTCCGCGAAAAAAATGTGTATGAGCTTAATCCACAGGAGATGTGGGCGAAGTGGGAAGCACTAAAGTAAGGCTGAAGCGCTGCATCAAGGCAAGCGGTGCACAGTATCGATTCAGATGAACCATCCTCCGACTGTTCTTGACTTGGGTTATCATGCGCGCAACTTGGAATAAAGGTCATGAACATGATGCATCATCAGGTGGAGAAAGTTGACATGCCAAGATTAGCTATGTTATATAAAAGGTAGTGTTAGCACTCTTGTTGATAGAGTGCTAATTGTGAAAGGCATAAGAAATGCATGTTGTTGTCGTGCAACCACGTGTTATGCGGCAGCTTAAGACCATTGATGGATTGGAAAGGGGAACAAAGCATGGCTAAGAAGCAGTTTCAAGCAGAGTCGAAGCGACTACTCGAGATGATGATCAACTCGATCTACACACAACGCGAGATCTTCTTAAGAGAACTGATCTCCAATGCAAGCGATGCGATTGACAAGCTGTACTACAAGGTGCTTGCGGATGAGCAGCAGGAGTTCCATAAAGAAAACTATTTCATTAAGATCACGGTTGATAAAGACAACCGTACGCTTACGATCTCGGATACAGGGATCGGGATGACGAAGGAAGACCTTGAGAACCATCTCGGCGTGATCGCGAAGAGCGGCTCCCTTGCCTTCAAGCAGGAGAACGAGATGAAGGAAGACCATACGATTATTGGTCAATTCGGGGTAGGGTTCTATTCCTCCTTTATGGTCGCTGATTCCGTAACGGTCATTAGTAAGGCTTATGGCAGCGATGAAGCATTCAAGTGGGAGTCCGAAGGCGCGGATGGCTACACGATCGAGCCTGCAGCGAAGGATACGGTCGGTACTGACATTATCCTGAAGATCAAAGATAACACTGAAGAGGACCAATACGACGAGTATTTGGAGCAGTACCGCTTGAAAGCGATCATTAAGAAATACTCTGACTTCATCCGCTACCCGATCAAGATGGATGTGACTGTAGAGCGTCCGAAGGAAGAAGGAAGCGAAGAGCTGGAGTCTCATATCGAAGAAGAGACTGTGAACAGCATGATCCCGATCTGGCGCAAAAATAAAAGCGAGCTGACCGATGAAGACTATACCAACTTCTACAACGAGAAGCGTTATGGCTTCGATAAGCCGCTGAAGCATATTCATATTAGCGCGGACGGCGCGGTGGTGTATCGCGCCATTCTATTTATTCCAGAGAATACGCCATTCGATTACTATACGAAGGAATACGAGAAGGGCCTTGAGCTGTATTCCAACGGCGTGCTCATTATGAATAAATGCGGCGATCTGCTGCCTGACTACTTCAGCTTTGTAAAAGGGATGGTCGACTCCGAGGACTTGTCCTTGAACATCTCCCGCGAGATGCTGCAGCATGACCGTCAGCTGAGCTTGATTGCCAAAAATATTAAGAACAAGATCAAGAGCGCCTTGCAAGGCATGCTGAAGGACGAGCGCGAGAACTATGAGAAGTTCTACCAAGCCTTTGGCAGACAGCTGAAGTTTGGGGTGTACAACGACTACGGCATGAACAAAGAGGATTTGCAGGACCTGATTCTGTTTACATCCTCGAAGGAGAAGAAGCTGGTCAGCTTGGACGAGTACGTATCCCGCATGCCAGAGGACCAAAAATACATCTATTACGCTGTCGGCGATTCCGTTGATCGCATCGAGAAGCTGCCGCAAACGGAGATGGTCTTGGATAAAGGCTACGAGATCCTCTACTTCACCGACGATGTTGATGAATTCGCGATCAAGATGCTGATGCAGTACAAGGATAAAGAGTTCAAGTCCGTATCGAGTGGAGACCTTGGCCTTGATAACGAAGAGGACAAGGAGCAAAGCGAGAAGGAAGCGGAGAACTACAAAGCAATGTTTGACTATATGCAGGAGCGTCTGCAAGGCAAGGTCAAGGCGGTTAAAGCCTCGAAGCGCCTGAAGAGCCATCCGGTCTGCTTGTCCACAGAAGGCGAGCTTTCCATCGAGATGGAGAAGATTCTGAAGGCGATGCCGAACAGCCAGGATATTCAAGCGGACAAGGTACTGGAGATCAATGTGAACCACGAGGTGTTCAAGGCGCTTGAGCAAGCGATGGAGCAGGACAAAGCGAAGCTTGACCTGTACACAAGCCTGCTGTACAACCAAGCCCTCCTAATTGAAGGCCTGCCGATTCAAGATCCGGTTGAGTTCACGAACGAGATCTGCAAGATCATGGTGTAATTCGATATTCAAAAGGCTAATAAGAAGGCTCTCCATCGTACATGGATACATGACGATGGAGAGCCTTTTTGCATTGATGCACAAGTGAAAGATTATTCTGCAAACAACGATACTTTCTCGAAGCCTGCATCAGAGATGCGGATCAAGCCCGTATCGGAAATATGCAGCGTTGGAATGACGACCAACGCGAGCAGGGACAGCGTCATGAACGCATAGTTCATCGTGCAGCCGGCATCAACAAGCGCTTGGCTGATCGCTTCGGATTGCTCGACAACGCTCTCGTATGGAGCCGTTGACATCAGCCCTGCAAGTCGAAGCGGAAGCTCGGTCAGCTCGCCGTTCGAGGCAATGGCGATCCCGCCTTGCATGCGGATGACCGCGTTGGCGGCTTCCGCCATCAAGGCATCGTCATTGCCGATGACGAGCAGATTGTGGCTGTCATGCGCAACGGTCATCGCGAGCGCTGCCGGGCGATGGAAGCCGACGTTGCCGACAAGTCCGTAGGCCTTGTTGCCGTTGCGGCCGTGGCGCTCGAAGATCGCCATTTTACAAAGCGTCGTCTCCGGTGTAATGCTGAGCTTGCCGCCCTCGACTGGCACCTCCGTGAACACTTCCTCTGTCTCGACGTGATTCTCGCGCACCTCAGCGACACGTACCTTCACGTTGCCGCTAGCGACAGGTGCTTCGATCTCAAAGTCTGCAGGTGTCAGCTCACGATTCAGCTTCACGGAGTTCACCGCGAATTCCGGATAGTCGAAAGGCTGAAGCTCGACAACCATGCGTCCATGCTCAGCAACCACATCGCCGCGTGCGATTGTCATCACCACATTCACATCTGCCAGGTTGCCGTCGAGCAGGATGATGTCAGCAATCGTACCCGGCGTTACCGAGCCGACATCACGAGCTACTCCGAAGCGTTCTGCCGTGTTCAATGTCGCCATTTGGAAGGCGGTAACCGGCTTTACGCCCTGCTGGATTGCGTGGCGAACGATGAAGTTCATATGGCCTTCCTCCATCAAGGAGTCGCAGATACGGTCGTCCGAGACGAGAATCATGCGGCGGGAATCAACGCCCATTTCGGTGTGCGCCTTGATCGTTGCCTCCACGTCATGCCAGGCCGAACCGCGGCGCATCTTCGCATAGATGCCAAGGCGCACGCGCTCCACGACATCCTCAGGCTTCACGCTCTCGTGGCAGCCGGATACGCCTGCCGCCGCATAGGCGGACAATCTCGGATCATGGACGGGCCATGTATAGTGGCCATCGACCACGCGGCCGGCCCGAAGCGTCGCTTGGATCTCACCGATCATTTTTGGATCGCCGTACACGACCCCAGGGAAGTTCATGACTTCGCCAAGCGCGATCATATCGGGTCCCCAGCTTAGCGCTTCCGCTACTTCCTCAGGGCCAAACTCAGCGCCAGACGTTTCAAACTCTGGATTGGTCGCAGGCACGCAGGATGCAACCTGCATATAGGCTGCCATTGGCGTTTGTCTCGCTTCATCGAGCATGATGCGAAGGCCGGGCAATCCGAGTACATTAGAGATCTCATGCGGATCGAAGAATCCTCCGGTAGTCCCGAGCGGCAGCACCGCATTGGCAAAGGAGGTCACGGACAGGAGGCTGCTCTCGATATGGCAGTGTCCGTCGAGCAGCCCTGGTGCGATATATTTGCCTGCCGCATCTATGACGCGAGTCGAGTCATCAATCATGCTCTCGACATGTGGTCCTACATAAGCGATGCGCGTGCCGACGACAGCGACACATGTATTCGGGATAATTTCGCCTGAGGTCACGCTGACCAGCTTCCCATTGCGAATGTAAAGCGTTGCTTTCTTCTCCCCGCGCGCAAATGCAACCATATCCGGAATGCAGTCGGCTAGGTGTGGTCTTCCATAAGCAGCTTGTTGTTGTTCAGTCATCATGCTTGTCCACCTTTCAATCTCGTTATATGTCTTATCTTACATGTGAAATCACGAACATTCCAGTAGATTTCTTCCAATATCGTTCACTTTTTGAACAAGTGTTGTTGTGGAGAGGTTATCGGTAGCCTCATTTAGACAGACAAGCGGAATAAAGGTATAGTTAGTATAGTCTTAAATTAATCATAACTTAGTGATAACAGGCTGAAGGTGTGTCCTCCGCCGCTTTAAAATGTTTCAAATTTGAAGTAGAACATTGGCTTGGATTATGCCATGATGAGAGATAGCATGCATGGACCATCACGATGAAGAGGAGTTGTTCTCAATATGCAATCATCCTACTGGTTAACTCGCGTTCGTTTGGAAAGCGGCTTTCAGCTTGAAGAGGGTCAGGTGATGGGTACAACAACGGAGCTGGCTCATATTCATATTGAACAAGGTGTCATTACAGAGATTGTGAGAGGCGGCAAGCTGCCTGAAACGATAGAACCGATGTGGGATGCAGAGGAGCTGCTGCTTTTGCCATCGCTAACGGAAAAGCATGTTCATTTGGACAAGACGCTCATGGGAACACGATGGCAAGCGGTTCGACCGGCGGCAGGAGTGCCTGGTCGCTGTGAGGTGGAGAAGCAGGTGCTGCCCTCCTTGCCGCTATCGGTAGAAGAACGAGCAGAGAAGCTGCTTCGAACGCTGCTCGGCTATGGCTCCACGAATGTGAGAACTCATGTGGATATTTATCCGGAGGCAGGGCTTAGCAATCTTGAGGGAGTAGAGCAGGTGCTGCTGGCGCACCGGAACCAGCTGTCCTATGAGATCGTCGCCTTCCCGCAGCATGGGTTGTTGAGAAGCGGAGCGGCAGGCTTGGTTAAGGATGCGATGCGCCAAGGTGCGAACCTTGTCGGCGGCGTTGATCCTGCGACCGTGGACGGCGATATGGAGCGTTCGCTTCAGGCGATGGTGGAGATTGCGGTCATGTTTGAAGCAGGCATTGACCTTCATTTGCATGATGCGGGAGAAGTTGGGGCAGGAACGATCCAGCGCCTCGCGGAATTGACGCTAGAAGCAGGATTAGTGGGCAAGGTGGCTGTGAGCCATGCCTTTAGCCTTGGTGATATAGAGCCTGCAAGGCTCAAGGAACTGTCGGCTCTGCTTCAAGAGGCGGGCATCACGATTATTACGAGTGTCCCGCTGAGGCGGGCGATGCCGCCGGTTCCAGAACTGCGCCAATACGGCGTTGATGTGGCGGTTGGCTGCGACAATATCTATGACACCTGGCAGCCCTTCGGTAATGGAGATGTGCTGGAGCGGGCAGGTCGGCTTGCCGAGCGATTCGGCTGGAGCAGCGAATTCAAGCTGTCACGTGCGCTTCAATATGTGACAGACGGCAGGCTGCCGCTTGATGATGACGGGCATCCGATATGGCCTAAGGCAGGCGATCGCGCGGATATGATGCTGGTGCAGGCAGGCTGCTCTGCTGAAGCCGTCGCGAGGCGTTCGGCGAGAAAGGCAGTGTTCTACAACGGCAAGCTCGTTGCAGGTCAGGTTCATCGCTCGTCCCAGCTATCGAGTCTTTAATATAGATAGAATGGAGAACATAGATTGAAGACGTTTAAGAAAGTATATATTGAGATTACGAGCGTATGTAATCTGGCGTGCAGCTTCTGCCCGCCTACAGAGCGCAAAGCGAAGTTTATTGCGGTCGAGGATTTCGCTCATACGCTCGATCAGATTAAGCCGCATACGAATCATATTTATTTGCATGTCAAGGGAGAGCCGCTCTTGCATCCGCGCATTCATGAGCTGCTCGATATTGCGCATGAGAAGGGCTTTCGCGTGAACATTACGACGAACGGCACCTTGATTGTGAAGAACAGCCACAAGCTGCTTGGCAAGCCGGCCCTTCGTCAGATGAATTTCTCTCTTCACAGCTTCGACGGGCATGAAGGCTCAGAGAATCGTGAGAAATATTTGATGGATATTATCCATTTTGTCCGTCAAGCGGCTGCGGAAGGCGTTATGATCTCCTTTCGATTATGGAACCTGCAGCGCGAGGATGCGACAGAGCTTGATCAGCGGCTGAATCGCGAGACACTTGCGATTTTAGAGCAGGAATTTGGGCTTGATTTCAACATTGAGGAAAGAGTAACGCCGGGCAGCGGCGTACGCATTGCAGAACGCATTTTCTTGAATCAGGATTATGAATTTGCATGGCCAAGCCTAGCCGCGCCTTGTGACGATGGAAGAGGCTTCTGTCACGCGTTGCGCAGTCACGCGGCTGTACTTGTAGACGGCACGGTCGTTCCATGCTGCTTGGACGGAGAAGGAGTCATCAATCTAGGCAATGTGCATCAGATCCCATTCTCTGAGATCGTAGATGGAGAGCGGGCAAATCGCTTGTATGAGGGATTCTCGAATCGCCAGGCGGTAGAAGAGCTGTGCAAGCGCTGCGGCTACCGTCAGCGCTTTGGCGCATCATAAGCGCCATATTCGGTGAGAGAGTAGAGAGATAGAGCTGCATAGATGGAATAGAGAAGCGGTTCCGAAAGGGCCGCTTTTCTTATACACAGAAAGTGTATAAGTCCGTATTGAAGAAAGGGACAAAGTTCTAGATGGTTCATTTTTCAATGAATCGAGAAGAAGAAGTTTAAATTTTTAATTTTAACAGATGAAACTTCATGAAAAACGATAAAATCTTGACGAAATGAAGAACAACGCAAAAAATCCCAAAAATAATGATCGAAAATATTGATAATTAAAAAACAATGTGATAGTATTCACTTGCACAAGTTAATTATTTCACAATTACTTAGGGGGCTTCACACATGAAAAAAATGCTGTCCGTTCTATTGGCTACAACATTGGCGATGTCCATGCTGGCTGCATGCGGCGACAAGGACACCAATGATGCTGCAACCACAGATAACACAGCGACAGAGCAGCAAGACAACAACAGCACATCTTCTAATGATACTCAGACAGAAGTTGCGGCTGGCGAGATCGCGAAGATCGGTCTTGGAACGATTACAAGCATCGGCAAGTCCAAGGATGCAGAAGGCGACAAAGGACCTGTGGGTCAAGTAGACACGGTTATCGTTGCAGCTGCATTCGACAAAGACGGCAAAGTTGTAAGCGTTGATATTGACAATGCACAAACAAAAATTGAATTCGATAAAGCGCTTCAAGTGACGACGGACCTTACTGGCGAATTCAAGACGAAGCAAGAGCTTGGCGACGAGTACGGCATGAAGAAGGCTTCTTCGATCGGCAAAGACTGGTATGAGCAAGCTAATGCGCTCGCGGATTGGATGAAGGGCAAGACGGTTGACGAGATCAAAGCCATGAAGACAACACAGCGCGATGAGTCTCATCCGAATGTACCAGACGAAGCAGACTTGACTTCTTCTGTAACGATCACGGTTCAAGACTATATTGCAGGTATTGAGAAAGCATACAACAATGCGGTTGATGTAAAAGCAGCTGGCGGCCAAAAGCTTGGCGTAGGCCAATCCATCTCCACTAGCAAGTCCAAAGGCTTGGAAGGCGACAAGACGCCTTCTGCACAAGTGGACACAACGATCGTTGTGGGTGCATTCGACAAGGATGGTAAAGTTGTAGGGTCCATCATCGATACGGCTCAAACGAAAGTGGACTTCGATAAAGACGGCAAGCTGACGACAGATAAAGCAGCAGAATTTAAAACGAAAAATGAGCTTGGCGACGAGTATGGCATGAAGAAAGCTTCCTCCATCGGCAAAGAGTGGAATGAGCAAGCTCAAGCTCTTGCAGATTGGATGGCTGGCAAGACCGTTGATGAGATCAAAGCGATGAAGACAGTTGACCAAGAAGGTCACCCAGGCGTGCCAGACGAAGCAGACTTGACTTCTTCGGTAACCGTTTCTGCTAAAGGCTTCATCGAAGGTATCGAAGAAGCGTTCACAAAAGCGAAATAATGAAATCATACGTTCATTGATTGATAAAATAACTCCCCCATAGCTATGGGGGAGTTTTGTCTAACTAGGGAAGGATTGGCGGCTGTCATAGGTGACAGGCTAGGAATGGTCAGACTGCTCTCCTGCCAGGCTATAATGGCAGAAGCAGTGGAAAGAGGGTGACATGCATGTATAGATGGGGAAAAGTCATACTTGTGCTGCTCTTCGCTGTTCAGCTCTTCGGCTGCTCAGCCAGCAAAGAGACGGATTACAGCGAGTATCGCAAATACAGTGATACGTTCTTTGACAGCTTCGATACGGTCACACAGGTGATGGCCTACACAAAGAGCGAGGATGAATTCAAGCGGTATTTCAATCATATTCATGATCGCTTTTTGGAGCTTCACCGTCTGTATGATATTTTCAACAGCTATGAGGGATTGAATAATCTGAAGACCATCAATGATCAAGCGGGCATGCAGCCGGTGAAGGTGGATCAGGAGATTATCGACCTTATTCAGTTCTCGAAGAAATGGTATAAGGAAGCAGGCCCCGAGACGAATATTGCAATGGGGAGCGTGCTTGATATTTGGCAGGAGTATCGGGATGAGGCGTCGGCGAATCCTGCTCTTGCGAAGCTGCCGCCAATGGCGGAGCTTCAGGCAGCAGCCAAGCATATGGATATGGACAAGGTTGTGGTGGACGAGGAAAAGGGCACCGTATTTCTAACAGATCCCGATATGAGCCTCAATGTCGGCGCCGTGGCAAAGGGCTATGCGACAGAGCTTGTGGCGCAAGAGGTGAAGGCTCTAGGACTGGAATCCGCCATTATTAGTGCCGGGGGCAATGTTCGCGCCATCGGCCATCCATATGATGGGGTGCGTCACCGCTGGGGGGTAGGCATCCAGAATCCAGATCGAATCGTGGTGACAGAGCAGGATAATCTGCTTGATACCGCCTTTATCCATGAAGCTTCTGTGGTTAGCAGCGGAGATTATCAGCGCTACTATGAGGTGAATGGCAAGCGAATTCATCATCTGATCGATCCAAAGACGCTGATGCCAGGCGATTATTATCGGGCCGCTACCGTGGTAACCGAGGATTCCGGACTTGCTGACTTCTTGTCGACCATTGTGTTCTTGACGCCTTATGAACAGAGCAGAGCTTTTGTAGACAAGCTGGAGGGCGTCGAGGCGCTGTGGGTGCTTAAAGATGGAACAATAAAGGCGACAGCAGGCATGGAGAAGATGCTAAAAAGCCATGGCGCGTCTGGGACGGACAAATAGGTCCTATAGAGGTGTGCTGGAGTTGGAAAAAAGAAAAGCTGGCATATCAGAGAGCGGGTCTATTCGATCCGCAGTCTGCCTGCCAGCTTTTGTACATCTATAGTCGGACATATCGGACATTTCACCTAACAGCGCTGTTCCTTAGCCTAGTGTAGAGAACTTAATGCACACCGGCTTCGATACGCTGAGCTCGCTTCCAGTTGCCGTCAGCTTGCCTGTTGCCTCGTCTCTTGCGAATGTGACGATGTTGTTGCCATCGCGGTTGGCAACCAGCACGAAGCGGTTGTCTGGAGAGAGACCGAAGTTGCGCGGATGTCCGCCCAAGGTAGACGCATACTCGACAACCTGCAGCTTGCCCGTTGCTTCATCAATTGCATAGACGACAATGCTGTCGTGCCCGCGATTGGAGCCATATAGGAATCGGCCGTCATTGGAAATATGGATGTCGGCTGTTCCATTCTCCCCTTCGAAGCCTTCAGGAAGCGTGGATATCGTTTGGAAATGCTCAAGCGTGCCTTGCTCTGCAGCATAATGGAAGGCCATTACGGTAGAGCCCAGCTCATTGATGACGTAGCCGTAAGGCTTGCTCGGGTGGAATGCGAAGTGGCGCGGTCCAGAGCCTGGAGCGACTTCGGTTGTCCCATGCGGAATCAAGCGATGATTCTCGGCGTCGAGCTTGTAGATGACGAGCTTGTCTGCGCCAAGATCGCATGCTGCCGCATAACGGTTGTAGGCGTCAATGAAGACAGAGTGAGCTCTTGGCTGGCTCTGAACGGGAAGCACACTGCTGCCTTCATGCTGCTTGATATCGGCAGTAGCCCCGATTCTCCCATCCTCAAGAATGGGCGATACACCCACCATGCCGCCATGATAGCTCGCCACGATGGCATTCGCATAGGTATGATCCAGCGCGATATGGCATGTCGTTGCAGGCAGGGTGATTTCCTTGTTTATGAGGCTCATTTCGCCCGTAGAAGGATTTATAGCAAAGGCTGCTGCTGCACCGCATTTGTGGCCTTCTTCGTTTACGCTTTCTGTAATGGCATACAGTCTTGCCTGCTCGCCATGCACCTCCAGGAAGGTTGGATTTTTTAGCCCCTCCACCTGATGCAGCAGCTGGAGGCTGCCTGTCTTCTCATCATAAGCACAGGAATAGATGCTTGGAGTATTTGCTTCCGCGTAGGAGCCGATGAAGGCGAACATTGGCTTTTGTTGTTCCATGTTAGTGCACCTCAGTTTCTGTTCATTGTTATGCTAGATTATCTCAAATTGCCGGCCAACTCGCAAATGAGTTTTAAGAGAACATCGCGAATCTGTCGGAATAATCTTGAGGATCTTTCTCGTAATTCAGCAAGGTATTACCAGCCTTTCGCATTCTCTTTTATCCATTGGCATATGGTATGATAGAAGCGATATCGAAGAGAGGAAGCTCTTACATGAGATATATTCGTACTGTGATTTGGTTTGTTTACTTTTGGGTTTATTTGCTCGTATTGTATCCTGAGATGAAGAAGGTAGAGCGGCTCGAACGCGAAGGAAAGACTGCTGAGCATGATGCGCTCGCGTCTAAACATGTGACGAAGTGGGCTCGGTCGTTACTGCGCCTTGCAGGTGCTAAGATTACGATTCGGGGCGAGGAACATATCCCTGAGGGAGCTGCAGTCTATATGGCTAACCATCAGGGAAACTTTGATGTGCCGATCGTCCTTGGCTATTTGGATAAGCCGAAGGCGATGATGTCGAAGATCGAGGTGAAGAAGCTCCCGTTGATTCGCTCATGGATGAAGCATCTCAACTGCATTTTTGTCGACCGCAATAATGTTCGCCAGTCCATGAACAGCTTGAATGATGCTGCTGATCTTGTGAAAAAAGGATATTCGGTCTGCATATTCCCTGAAGGCACGCGCAGCAAAGGCGGCCCGATCGGCGAATTCAAAAGTGGAGGCTTTCGGATCGCAACCAAGACAGGTGCGCCGATTGTGCCCATTCGCATCGAAGGCTCCTATAAGCTGATGGAGTCGAATGGCTATTGGATCAAGCCTGCGGAAGTGACCGTTACGATTCTCCCTCCTGTGGAGGTAAGCCACCTGTCGAAGGAAGAGACGGCACTACTGCCCGAACGTATACGCACGATGATCGAGCAGGTCATATAGCACCGCAGCCGAAGGACGACGCCACTTGGAGCGGCTCTTCTGAATAGATGATCAATATTTAGATGAAAGCAAGACAAGCATGCTGGATCGAAACGCTCCTCCCCATTGGGAAGGGGCGATTTTTATATAACGAGCTGTTCCTCACATTCCATTGCAGTCGCTTATTGCCGCTCCAATCCGGGAACGATTCGGATGAGAAATATAACAAAAACTATATATGAATAACGAATCATATATTATAGTGAAGACATGGCTGTCCATGATGGCCTTAGAGAGCCGAAAGATCGGCATAGACAGATCAAGGGGGACATAAGAAGAATGATGAGCAAGAGAGCATGGACATGCATGTTGAGCGGCCTGCTGCTTAGCGGTGCGATACTATCCGCACCTTCGACAGCGGCTGCAGCACCGAGCTATGGGTATATGGATATGAAGGAGAGTCGTACCTATGTGCCGATCCGCTATCTGAGCGAGCAGCTGAAGTACAGCGTGAATTGGGATGCCAAGCATGCACGCATTCAGATCACACAAGGCCAAACCCGTGTGGAATTGACCGTAGGCAGCTCTGTGGCCAAGGTGAACGGAGAACAGCGCACTTTGGATGCTGCTCCTTTTGCCAAGGGCGGAGTAACCTACGTCCCGATACGATTCGTGGCAGAGGCCATGAAGCTTGAGCTTACGTGGGATTCCAAGCGCTCCGCCTTGCTATTCCAAGGAGAGCAAGGTCCGCTTACGCTGCCAGTCGTTTCCACGGCAAGACAGGTGGCCTCGAATCCGATCCAATCGAGCTCACGTACGATAAAAGCCCAACAGAGAAGCTATTCGATTCAACTGGTAGAGGTGGATCTTCTGCACCCGAAGGTTAGTCTTGGAGTTGGGGTGGCGAACGGGAAGATTGGTTCCGTAGCAAGCCTGAAGCATATGGCCGAGCAGAATGGTGCCGCTGTTGCGATGAATGGAACTTTTTTTGACGCCTATACCTCGTCGGATGTGAAGGTTCCTTATGGTTATATTGTTCAAGGCGGGAAGATTGTACATAAGAGCTCTGGCGATAAGCGAAGCATGGTTGTATTTACGAAAAACAACCAAATCGAGCTGATTGACGGCAAGGACTTCCAAGCTCGCTTTGATGCGGGAGATGTGGACGGGGCGCTGCAGGCAGGACCTAGGCTTGTGCGGGATGGACAAGTTGCTGTCGATCCAGTGAGCGAAGGCTTCAAAGACCCTAAGATCTTGACGAATGGCGGAGCACGCAGCGCCATCGGCATTACGAAGGATCAAAAATTGCTGCTGGTGACGGTGCCTAGTGCCACGATTCCGCAGCTCGCACATATAATGAAGCAGGCGGGAGCGTATCAGGCGATGAACCTGGATGGAGGAGCCTCCAGCGGACTATACGTCAAGGGACGTTATGCGACGTCACCAGGGAGAGCATTGAGCAATTCGCTGCTGGTATTTCTGCAAAAATAACAGGTTCTATCGGAAGAGTCTCAGGAAATCTTGGATGACAGCACGATGGTCGACGCCGCTGCTTTTTTAGAGCCAGTCCTGCACCCTGCGCCGCACCCATCCTTGCAACCCAAGCTCGAAGGTTGTCTCAACTGCTTGCCTATCTCTACAATGGTGTAATAAAGGATAGTGGCAAGGAATATGAAAGACGGCAGGTGACCAGATGAATGAGCAAACCGTGACAAGCCCATTGGGCTTAAGCAAGACCGCTTTAGTTGTTGAGGGCGGGGGGATGCGGGGCATATTCTCCACAGGCGTGCTGGATGCTTTCATGAAGCAGTCCTTTAATCCCTTTGATTTATGTATCGGCGTATCTGCAGGGGCTAACAATACAGACGCTTATTTGGGACAGATGTATCAGCGCAATTATAAAGTGTTTACGGATTATTCCGTGCGGCCGGACTTCATCAGCTGGAAGAAGTTTGTCCGAGGCGGTCATCTTATGGATCTGGATTGGTTGTGGGAAACCACGATTCGAGAGCTTCAGATTGATCGGGCAACGCTGTTTCAAAGCCCTTCACAGTTTGTGATTGGCGTGACGGAGGTGGAGACGGGACGCTCGGTATATCTTGAACCGAATGATCATAATCTGGAGCAGCTGCTGAAGGCATCAAGCGCCATCCCGGTTATCTATCGCAGCTTCGTTGAAGTGGACGGCGTCAAGTATGTGGATGGTGGAATCACGGACTCCATTCCAGTCCTAGAGGCGTATCGGCGCGGAGCGAACAAGATCATGGTGCTTCGTTCAAGGCCACAATCCTATACCATGCATAAGAGTAAAAACAACCTGCTTACTCGCTGGGCGCTGCATGGCTATCCTCGTCTGCTGCGAGCACTTGAGAACCGTGCGCACACGTATCAAGAGGCGATTGCTTTTATGAGAAGGCCGCCAGCAGGCGTTCAGATTATCGAGGTTAATCCTCCGGAAGGATTTCGGACAGAGCGCATGACGAAGGAGTTGGAGATTCTTGCGGCTGACTATAAGCTTGGCTATGACATTGGCGAGCAATTGGTCCGGGAATGGAAGGCATAGCTGCAGCAGCGCGGTTTATTGTCTGGCAGACGGAACTGCAAATCGTGCCAGCGGCATGAAGGGGCATATGTCAGGGGAGAGGCCAAGTGGACTCTTTTAGTCTAGGAAACGTTTTTAATGCAGATGTCTTAGCAGCATCGAGAACTCGAATAGGAGCGCTAATGGAGCCGCATTCGTCATGAATGCGGCTTTTTGGTTTGCTCCATTTACTCCGCAACGCTTGATTCTTTCAATAGCGTGTAATGCTATAATAGGAATCATTATGGCAAGGGTAAGGAGTTAACACAATGACACGTGATCGATTGGATGCTCACTTTGCACAATATGATCTGGGCGGCGATGAGAAGGAGATTGCAATACCTGAGCGGAGCTCTCATCCTACGCACAATCAGAAGCTAGAGGATGCTGCTCATGTTCAGCAGATGCGACACGACAGGAATGACGCAGGGAATGAAGCTCAGTCGATCTCCTCATCGCTGAGCACTGAGCCGCAAAGCAGCAAACAGCATGGCATTGTCGTCAAGCATGACCTTTTTGATATAAATGAAGTGTTTCAAGAAACACCTGAACCTGATCGCAAGCTGAGCCTTGAGCAGCGCTTTGTCGCCTATGGACGCGAGCGGGAGTGGGATATCGGAGAGGAAGCTTCATTTGTCCCGTTTAAGAGCTATTGGCCCACCTATGAATCCATGACCCCCTCTCAACTGCGCTGGTACTTTTATTGGCGTGGCGAGGTTAGGGAGGAGCGATATCCGGATACGGATTTGTCGTATATCTTTTTATATATTTATGAACTCATTAACGGGATTGGCTGGATTCAAGCGATGGATGGATATCGTCTGCTGCTGCGGATCTGGGAGGCTTATCAGAAGCGGTATCAGAAGCTGAATGCTTATCTTCCAGAGTGGGTTACGGACTTTAAGGTCGTGCACCGCCTGGACGTCCCGTTTCAGGATATTGTAGATCGCACGCCGCGAGGGCTTGGCGGTCTATTATTGGAGATGGAGCTGATGAGCGCCTTTCGGAAGGAACCGCTAGAGGTGTCATGGCGATCACTGCGCAAGCTGTCCGATTATGATGCTGAGAAGAGCAAATTCTATCAGCAGGAGGGCAAGGCGGCCCTAGAATCCTATGCACCAAGAGCGTTAGCTTTGGTTGATCGTTATTTCTCGAAGACGCAAGGGATGCGCCTCATTGACAAGTACCGGCCGGTTACAAGGAATCGCAAGAAATTTCTGTTTCGCAGCACCGTTTACGATGAATCGATGTATGGGGACCTTACCGATATTGACGTGATGGAGATCACGAGCTGCACGAAGCTGCGCAAGTTTGTAACAGAGCTCATTCGCGGTGTGGAAAATGAGCTTCGGGAGCAGATGGGCTTCCGCGGCAGGCTGCGCAACATCAAGCTGGAACAAGAAATCGCGAGGCTTGTCCATAAGTTTGTCGAGCGCGAATATGCGGCCCAGGAAGCAGAGAACAATCGCATTGTGGTAGAGATTGATTCAACGAAGCTGAAGCAGCTTCAGCAGGATTCAGATCAGGTTCGAGAGCTGCTGACGATAGAGGAGGAGATGAATCTAGCAGAGTCCACCCCTCAGCTATCCTTTTCAATACCACACGCTAGGGTGGATACGGAGCAATTGGAACTTCGGTTTGATGAGCACGGAAGAGAAGAGCTAATGGTAGTTAGCGCAAGCTTCTCGGATACAGCTAGAGAAAGTCATTCTATCACGCAAGCAGTGGAAGAGGAGCATCCTGTGAGTGAGCTTAACGTTGCGAATACAAGGGAGCCTGTAGACCTCTTTTCGTATAAGCCAGAATCCATAGAAGAGCCGCAGCACAAGGATAAGCTTTCATCAGAATGGGAAGAACTGCTGAGCTTGCTGCAGCCAATGCATACAGAAGCTTTGCAACTGCTTGTCCAAGGGGAGAGCGTATCTGCACTCGTCCCCGTAGCGATGAAATATGGGTCAATGGCCGATTTACTTGTGGATGACCTGAACAGCCTAGCCATGGAATGCATCGGTGATTTGCTGGTAGATGGTGATCAGCTCTTAGCGGAGTATGTGGCAGATTGTCGCAAAATGTTAGGAAATTGACAGAATACAAGGGTTTATGGAAAACAATGTCTATCTATATATTCCCTGATTTGATACATTTATTGAATGTGTGTAAGTTCAATCTAGGGAGAGATAGAGATGAAGAAACGATTCATTCTTGTGTTATCGATGCTTCTCATGAGCCTCACAATTGCTGGATTTGGCACAGCATCAGAGGCATCCGCAAAGGCTGCTTCCGAGAAGCCTAAGATCGTAAATGTCCTTGACGAAAATCATTTCTTGTTGGATGACGGGACATTCTGGGGAGAATCCAGCCGTGTTCCTTGGAAGGTCTCCACTTCGTTTGTTGACATCCAAGGGCCAGCAAAAAGTAGTTTCGGAATAACAGCAGATGGTAAAGTCTACAGCTATAGATTAGGAAAAATGAATGAATTGCCTTACATGAAAAACGTGGCTCAAATTGGAAACAACGGATTCTGGTTAAAGAATGATGGAACGTTATGGCAAGATGATGAACAGTTTGATGATATTGCGAATATCAAGATGTTTGATTATCAGGATGGTTCCTTCGCTGTATTGTCTACATTTGGAGATCTAGAGGCGATTTCTAGTGCATGGAATGAAGTATCTTCGTTAGGGAAGGTATCAAATGTTCGTTCAATAGCTGTTGCGGACAGTGGAGTGGTTGTCGTTCAGGAGAATGGTCAAGCCACACACTATTCTATTGGCTACAAGGCTAACGAGCAGAAGTTGATTGCGTCAGATGTTGTGCAGGCAATGTGGCAGGATGGTCGGGTATTGTTGCTCGTCAAGTCTGATGGAACGGTCTGGAGAGGAGAACGATCCAGTAGATTTGATATGAAGCCATTTTCAGGTCTGACGAATGTGAAGAAGATCGTTGATGGATCAGGATACAGTAATTTTCTAGCACAGCTCGAAGATGGTTCTTGGGTTCATTATAGAAGTGACGGGAGAATTCAGCCTCTTGAAGTCCCGACCTTGAAAAATATGGAACTGCTTGTCTCCAAGTCGCAAGCCAAGGCTGGCGACCACTTCACCATCGAGGTTGAAGAGGAATACACGAACGGCTATAAGGCTAAGCGAGTGCCGACTCAAGAGGAGCTTAAGATTGATCAGCCGCAGCTGATTGAACGGATGGCGAACAACCAGTTCAAGATCAAGGCTGTCGGGGAAGCGATCATTACCGTTACAGTGGACGGCATATCTGAACAGGCAAAGATCTATGCAAGCGCCGATAAGCAGCTGCAATTTGCAAGCAATATCAAGGGCTTGGTGTATTTGCCGATTAAGCCAGTATTCGAAACGATCGGCGGCAAAGTTGCATATGACGCTAAGACGAAGAGCTTCACGATTCAACTGGGCGAACAGACAATAGCCATGAAGAAGGACAGCAAGATTGCTACTGTGAATGGCAAACAGATCACGATGGGCGGTGTCGTTCAAGAGCGCGGCGGGCAGATGATCTTCTCTGCTGATCTGCTGAAGAACATGCTTGGGGCCAAGATCACATGGGATGACAAGCTGAAGACTGCAACGGTCAACTTAGGCAGCGCCAAGCTGGTCGTCATTTCACAGGAGACAGAGAAGGCCATCAAGAAGCAGCAGGTAGGTAATTTGAGCAAATATGTTGGCAAGACCTACTGGGTGAATGACTTCCAGAACTGGGAACGCTTCTTGAAGATTACGGTGACCGATATTATTCCAAAGACCGATCCGTACGGGGATGTCCTGTACATCATCCAGTTTAAAAATGCTAAGGGAGCAACGCTGAAGACCTCTCAAATGGGGGCTTCATCGGTGGAGGCTCATCTGACGGCAGGGGATACGCTCCTGAATTACAATCCGTATACGCGCTATAATTGGTCCAACAAGACTTGGGATCTGATTAAGAAGCGCAAGGTGGCACTAGGCATGACGAAGGAACAGGTTCTTATGTCCTGGGGTTCGCCTGACCATAAATCTTCGATCAAAAGCAACGGTATTGTCGTAGAGTCTTGGGGATACGGCACGTATAGCTTATCAATCATTACGTTTACTAATGGAAAAGTATCAAATCTTTATCAATAGCGGACATGTTCATATTTTGGCAAGAAAAATGGAGCTGCCTGCTCATCGAAAGATGAGCAGGCAGCTCCTTGTTATAGGTACTGTAGAAGGGCATGTTCGATGACCATGCCATTGCATAAGCTTATCGGCGCAGGATGACAGCACTCATTCCTTCAATCGGTACAGGCATCTTGATGCCTGAAGCTTGATGCATTTCACCTGTAAGCACGTTGTGCCACTCTCCTGCAGCCATCGGCAGTCGAACGGAGCGGCGGCGTGTGCCATTGTTCACCACAATGACGAATTGCTCCTCTTCATCCGCGCGCTCATAAGCGATGACCTGATCCTGCTCCTTCGCATATAAGAAGCGGAAGCTGCCGGTGCGAAGCGCCGCATGCTCATGTCTTAGCTTGATCATGCGCTTGTAATAGTCGAGCAGCTCCTGATCCTGCTTCTCCTTGTCCCATTCCATGCATTTGCGGCAGCCCGGATCATTCTCACCATCCAGACCGACTTCATCGCCATAATAGATGCAAGGCGTTCCAAGGAAGGTGAGCTGGAACAGCGCCGCAAGCTTCATTCTGCGCTTGTCATTGCCGCACAGCGTCAGGAGACGCGCCGTATCGTGGCTGTCGAGCAGATTGAACATGACCTCATTTGCTTGCTGAGGGTAGCTGGCCAGCTGATGCTCGATCGCTTGTGCGAACTGTACGCCATCTATGCAGCGCTCAGCAAAGAAATCATGCATGGCATAGGTGAAGGGGTAGTTCATCACCGCATCGAACTGGTCCCCTTGCAGCCACATCATGCCTTCATGGAACATCTCGCCCAGAATATAGGCGTCCGGATTGACCGCCTTCACCGTCTGCCGGAATTCTCTCCAGAACTGGTGATCCACCTCATTCGCGACATCAAGGCGCCAGCCATCAATGCCAACCTCTTCTATCCAGTAGCGGGCGACATCCAACAAATATTGCTTTACCTCAGGGTTCTCCGTGTTCAGCTTCGGCATCATCGGTGTAAAGGCAAACGTATCGAAGGTTGGAATGCCTTCCACGACGCGAAGAGGGAATTCTCGCACATGGAACCAATCCTTATAGACCGACTGCTCGCCCTTTTCCAGCACATCCACATAAGGAGGAAACGAGTATCCGCAGTGATTGAACACGGCGTCCAGCAGCACACGAATCCCGCGCTTGTGGCAAGCTTCCACAAGTTCCTTCAGCTTCTCGTTAGTGCCAAAGTGAGGGTCCACCTTCATATAGTCCTTCGTGTCATACTTATGATTGGTTGTCGCCTCGAAGATCGGGGTGAAGTAAATCGCGTTAATTCCGAGCTCTTCCAGATGATCCGCACGGTCAATCACGCCCTGCAGATCTCCGCCGAAGTAATTGTCCGGCGCGGGCTCGCCGCCCCATGGGAGCACCTCTTCGGGATCGTTGCTCTTGTCTCCATTCGCAAAGCGCTCCGGGAAGATCTGATAGAATACCGCATCTTTAACCCAAGCAGGCGGAGTAAAGATATCCGCAGGGTTCAAGAACGGATACTCGAACCAGCTCTTCGTCGGCGTGGGCTCTTCCTTCTGGAAGCCGCGCTCGGTCATCCAGATCGTCTCCGTGCCCGATTCGAGCTTGAATACATAAGCAAGTCGACGATAAGGAGGCACTGTCTCTGCCTGCCAATAGTCAAACAGCTCATCTTGATACAAGCGAGTCATAGGCGCGGCCTCTGTCTTCTCAAGACCTTGCCAGCAATCGAATTTGTCACCGTAATACACGGTAATGCGATTGACATCATGTTTCTTGGTGCGAATGCGAACATGAATCGTGTTGCGGTCGTAGGCGTAAGCCCAGTTTTGCTTCGGACGATGGTAGATGGCTTCAAGCAGCATATGATGTCCTCTCCTTTATGTTGAAGGTGTGAGCATAACGCAATGAGATGGCAAGGCTAGACAAGCAGGCATGTCGCTACGGTGACAGCACAATCGTGCTGTATGGAGGGAGTTGGACCACACCATTGCTGATAGCGGCGCCATCTGCGGTGGCGAAGCTCAGTGTGTGCAACGAGTGGGCAGCCGCATCCTCAAGCTTCACCTGCTGTGGATGGCTGGACAGATTGTGAAGCACAAGCCTTGCTTCATCGGCTGTTGCACGGATAAATGCGGCGACTTCAGGAGCGCCAGTCACATACGACTGGATGCCGCCTTGCTGCAGTATCGCATCCGACTGCCGATACTGCAGGAGCTTCTTATAATGAGTCCATAACGAATTCGGGTCTTTCATCTGTGCTTCTACCGATATGGTGTCTGGATTGGACAGCGCCTCAACGGAGAAGGTCATCCCTTGCGAGCGGCGCTCGGTGGTCCAGATCATAGGCTCGCGTATTCGTTCGTCAGGCTTCATGCCCTGCATGCCGATTTCTTCTCCGTAGTAAATAAAAGGATTGCCAGGCAGCGTCAGCAAGAGGGAAGCTGCCATTTTTGCATGCTCGATATGGCCCTCAAGCTCGCTCATGACGCGATTCTCATCATGGTTCGTCAGGAAGGGAGCATCGACAAATTGACCATTCGACTGCTTGCTGTAGAAGCTATAGATACGGCTTATCATAGCCCCGATATCCGCATCCCGCTCATCCTTAGCCATTGAGATCAGTCGTTTGGACATGTCAAAGTTGAAGGCGGAATCCAGGCCCTGATTCAAGAAAGGTCCGATTACAGCAGGAGAGTCCCATACCTCGCCGATCAGATAAGCGCTCGCATTCCCCTCATGTACGGCGGTACGGAACTCCTGCCACCATGCTTGATTGCTGCTTACGACCTTCGGATCTTGGCTCGTATTCTGGAAGTCTTCATATACATGCTTGGCGGCATCGAGGCGGAAGCCGTCTACCCCAAGCTTCAGCCAGAATTCAGCAATTTGCTTGATCTCAGCACGCACCTCAGGCTGATCCATATGAAGATCGGGCATGCCCTCCCAGAAGATGCCGAGATAATGACGGCCTTGCAGCTCATGCCAAGCCTGCTGGCCCCATGCGCCGCGTGTCCCAGAGTCAAGGCCAAGCTCTTCTGCCCACATGTACCAATCCCGCTTCGGACTGTTCTCATCAGACATGGCCTCCTTGAACCAAGGGTGCTCGATGCTGGTATGATTGACAACCAAGTCCATGATGATCTTCATATCCCGCTTATGTGCTTCCGCAAGCAGAAGCTTGAAGTCTTCAAGTGTTCCATAGTCGGGATGGATATCATAATAATCGGTGACATCATAGCCGTGGTAGGAAGGAGAAGGGTTAATCGGCATAAGCCAAATATGCTGTATCCCAAGCTCCTCTAGATAATCAAGCTTGGCGGTGACTCCATTCAGGTCTCCGATGCCGTCGCCATTCGTATCATAGAAGGAACGGACAAAGATCTCATAGAATACACCGTCACTCTCTCCCATAGGAATGAGGGCATCTTTCAGCTTAAGAGTGGAGGCATCCGCCTCCATGGAGCTCGAATGATCGGTACTCGCATTCGCGCTCAGCGCCTGCTCCTCTGTCGGCTTTTGTGCTGGAGCAGCGGACTCACAGCCTGACGCTAGAAGCATAACCAATAATGTAAGCGTGAACATTTGAAAAAGCGATACAAGCCATCTTCTGGAGGTGAGCAATGTTTATCGCCCCTTTGCAGATTGGTTAATAAATGGATCAAACCCATGCTGTATCTCATTTTGATGCTAGCTCTGTTCTGGCGGCCTCACCGAATCTCTCCATATCAGCTGATGCGCAATAATGATGCGAGCCTGCTCGAACCCATCGCCCTTGATGTGCTGGATCAAAGCCTGCACGGTGGACTGGCCCATTTGATAGGTGCCGATATCAACAGTCGAGATCTGGGGCAGACACATTTCTGCAAGAGAGGTATTGTTGAAGCCTACGACGCTGCAATCCTCAGGCACACGGAGACCATTGTTCCATAAGGACCGAATGATGCCGAAGGCAAGGACATCGTCAATCGTGATGACAGCTGTCGGCCGATCCTCAAGCTTTACCAGCTGATCCGCGATATGGGCGGCAGATTCAGGCGTGAATGTCCCTTCAAATACATAATGATCTTGAATAGCAATGCCGGCCTCAAGCAAAGCCTTGGTATAGCCATCAAAGCGGTCCTTTGATACCGTCAGCTCCATAGGTCCGCTCACAAAGCCGATGCGGCGATGGCCAAGCTGGATCAGATGGCGGGTAATGCTGTAAGCAGCCGCAATATTGTCATTGTCGACAGAGGTAATATCGCTGTAATCCTCGCTGCGCCCAACCAGTACGAATGGGAATTTCTTCTCGCGCAGAAAAGAGATGTTTGTATCATCTTTATGCGAGGACAGCAGCACGATGCCATCCACATTGCGGCCCTGCACAAGGCGTTCTACCGCTTTTACTTCCTCCATAGGGCTTGCGCCAGTCGTCATGAGAACGTCGTAGCCGCAAGAAGCGGCCTTCGTTACAATGCCTCGAATAATCTCCGAGAAAAATTGATTCTGGAACAATTCATCAGCGGGGCGGGGAAGAACGATGCCAATATTATTCGTCGTCTTCGTCACTAAGCTCTTCGCCAAAGTATTCGGATGGTAACCAAGCTCCTCCATAACCTTGCGTACTTTGCGGCTTGTCTTCTGGCTGATCCGCGAATCATTGGAGATGACGCGCGATACGGTAGAAGGGGACACACCAGCCTTTGCGGCGACGTGTACAATGGTTACTGCCATAATCATAACCTCGCTTACTTGTTCCTATTTCTATGTTGATGAGTCAAAGTATAGAGTAAAAAAAAGTTTTATGCAAACGGTTTACAAAATATTGGGCCGTATGTATAATTCGTGTTAGACGTAATCGCTTACAAAACCTTTATTCAAGCAGTTATATTTTTTTAACCTGTTATGCAAAGGTTTGCACAAATATTGCACAATATTGCGCAGATCACGTCGAATGGCACTCCAATATGCAGCATAATGTTCCACACATCATCAACCAGAACCGAAAGGGGCAAATAAGGACATGAAGAAATGGGTAGGTCTGCTATTGTCGATTATGATGGTATTTACGTTAACCGCTTGTGGTGGAGGGAACAGCGCGGCACCTGCGGATACAGGCTCAACGACAACTAATGAGCAAGCGACAGATCATGAAGCGGCAAGTGATGAGCTTGTTCCTGAGGATGGCGCAAGCCTCGTCGTTTGGGAGAGTAAAGAAGCGCGTCCGTTCGTAGAGGCGATCGCTAAGGAATTTACTGCGAAGTACAACGTTCCTGTCAAATATGAAGAAGTGGCTGCGCCAGATCAAGTCAACAAGCTGGTGAATGACGGCCCTGCAGGAATTGCGGCTGACATAGTCGTGTTCCCTCACGATAACTTGGGCAAGGCTGTAACAGCAGGCTTGATCTTGCCTAATGACTATTTCGAAGAAAAGTCACGCGCGGAGAACTCGGAGCTCGCAGTCAATGCATCCTCCTATGAAGATGTGCTGTATGGCTATCCACGCTCGGTTGAGACGCTGATTATGTTCTATAACAAGGATCTGGTTCCTGAAGCACCTAAGACAATGGAAGAAGTTATGGAATTGTCGAAGACGATGAATGATGTGAAGAACAAAAAATATACGTACATGTGGGAAATGGGCAACTTCTATTATGACTACATGTTCTTGGCAACAACAGGCGGCTATATCTTTGGCGGCGAAGGCAGCGATAAGAACGATATCGGCCTGAATAATGAAGGCGCAATCAAGGGTGCCACATTCCTGCAGCAATTTGCGAAGCAAGTGCTCCCATTGACGACTTCTGATGCTACAGGCGACGTGAAAAAGGCGCTCTTTACAAGCGGCAAGCTTGCATTGAATATCGATGGCCCTTGGGCAATTCCTGACTTGAAGGCATCTGGCATCAACCTTGGAGCAGCGCCAATCCCTAGCATTGAAGGCCAGCCTTCCAAGACGTTCTCGGGCGTGAAGTCCTGGTACGTGAACTCTTATACGAAGTACCCGAATGCAGCGAAGCTGTTTGCAGAATTCGCATCCACGAAGGAAGCGCAGTTGAAAAACTATGAGCTGACTGGCGTTGTACCTGCGAACAAAGAAGCAGCGGCTGATTCCAAGGTGGCAAGCGATCCATTTACTGTCGCAGTGCTTGAGCAGTTCAAGAACTCCTATCCAATGCCAGCCATCCCTGAGATGGGCAGCGTATGGAGTCCGATGGCAGCTGGACTTGCTGATGTATTGAACAAAGGCAAAGATCCAAAAGCAGCGCTTGATAACGCCGTTCAACAAATCAAAGACGCGAATAAGTAATGTGCAAAAAGGGCCCGGGGGAGTGAGATCGCTCGTCCGGGCCATTCCAATCCGATCGTTCAGCCCGTAGAACGATATGGGGATCGGGTAAGGAGGAAGGGGAGAACGCTATGAGCACTCGACAACAGGCTTCATTGGATGGCAGTGCCCAACATCGCTCGCCAGAGACGGCGCCGCATAAAGAAAAAGAGAATACAGGTGTAATAGCCGCTATACTGTCAGGTGTGTTTTGGGGTTTAGGCCAATGCTTTAACCGACAATATGTCAAAGGCATATTGTTCATGCTGCTAGAAGCAATGGGATTGTTTTACTTGATTAATTATTTGCCTCGTGCCGTATGGGGGCTTTATACCCTCGGAGAGACGCCTTCTCAGATGATGAAGGTCGGCAAGCTCTACAAGATGGTCCCTGGGGATCATTCCATTCATTTGCTGATTAAAGGTCTTATTACGCTGCTTGTCCTATTCGTATTTATCTGGATTTATGTCCTGATCGTTAGAGATGCCCTGAACGTGGGACGCCAGCGTGCTAAAGGTGACAAACCGAACAATTTCGTGCAGAGCTTGGTTTTTGTGCAAGAGCATAAATTTGCTTATCTATTCTTGGCATTGCCTACAGCAGCCGTATTGTTCTTTACGATAATGCCGATTATCTTCATGATTCTGCTTGCCTTCACGAACTACTCGGCACCTGATCATATTCCACCTGCGAAGCTTGTGAATTGGGTTGGCTTCCAGAACTTCGCCGATCTCCTCCAGCTTGGCACATGGAGCGGTACCTTCTATGGCGTCCTTGCTTGGACAATCATTTGGGCGATTCTTGCAACCGTGACCTGTTATTTCGGAGGCATTCTAGTCGCTTTGCTGGTACAGCAGGCTGGAATTAAGTTCAAGACGATGTGGCGGACGATCTTCATTATTCCATATGCGATTCCGCAAATGCTGTCTTTCTTGATCATGCGCAATATGTTTAACGGCGAGTTCGGACCCATCAACCAGTATTTAAGCTACTTTGGCTTAGGCAAGCTGCCATGGCTGTCTGATCCTTTCTGGGCAAAGGTTACCGTACTCCTCGTGAATATGTGGGTCGGCATTCCTGTTACAATGGTGCTTGTTATCGGGATCTTGACGACGATCCCCCGCGATATGTATGAAGCGGCAGAGGTTGATGGAGCAACTGCATGGCACAAATTCAAGGCTATCACGATGCCGATGATCCTGTATTCAACAGCACCGATTCTAATCGGACAATTTGCAGGCAACATCAACAACTTTAACGTCATCTTCCTGATGACCAACGGCAATCCGCCTAATGGCGAATATCAATATGCGGGCAGCACGGACTTGCTCGTGACTTGGCTCTACAAGCTGACGCTTGATAACAACAAGTTCAACATTGCGGCAGCCATTGGCATCATCATCTTTATTATCGTAGCTTCCTTATCCATCTGGAGCTACCGCCGTACACGTTCGTTCCGAGAGGAGGATATGATCCAATGAGTGTAGGTGCGAAGAAAAACTCACGGGTACGTCTGATTCTAAGCTATGGGCTGCTTATTCTTATTGCGCTCAGCGTATTCTATCCAACATTTTGGATTCTGATGTCGTCCATTCGTCCAGGCACATCGATTTATAGTGAGACGCTTATTCCGACAAATCCGACGATCGAGCACTATATCAGTCTCTTTACATCGGAGCAGTATCAATATGGGCAGTGGTATCTCAACACGTTGAAGATTGCCACCTTCAATATGATTTTCGGCGTGATTCTGGTTGTGATGACGGCTTATGCCCTGTCGCGTTTCCGCTTCTATGGCAGGAAGAACCTGATGTCCGGGATGCTCGTTCTAGGCATGTTCCCAGGCTTTATGAGCATGATTGCAATTTATATCCTGCTTATGCAATTGAATCTTCTCGATACTCATCTCGCGTTGATTCTCGTCTATTCCGCAGGTGCTCCGCTTGGCGCGTTTGTGGTCAAAGGATTTTTTGATACGATTCCAAAAAGCTTGGAGGAATCCGCCCGCATCGATGGCGCGACACACTGGACCGTATTTATCCGAATCATGCTGCCGCTCTCGAAGCCAATGATTACGTATGTCGGGCTGATGACCTTTGCAGGCGCTTGGGGAGACTTTATCTTCGCCCGCCTTGTGCTGCGCACAAAGGAAAAATGGACGCTTGCGATCGGCTTGTGGGATATGGTCAACAATGCATCGACCAACTTCACGATGTTTGCCGCTGGCGCGGTGCTGATTGCAATTCCGATTGCGCTTCTGTACTTGTTCTTGCAGCGCTTCCTCGTTGAAGGGCTGACCGCAGGTGCAAGCAAAGGCTAAGGTTGTATAAAAAGCAAGGAAAAACAGAATGACGCCAATGATTAGATCAAAACAAGAGATGTTGTTTGGATATAGAGAGCAGGAGGGGTAATCATGCAAGATACAAGTGCAGCTATACATCCAGAGAATTCGAGCCAGCATGAGCAGGGCCATACTGGAGTAACGATCGGAGCGATCACGCAGATCACGGAGCAAGATCAGGCTCTGCTGCTGATCGGAACATCCTTTAATCTTGGCATCACCTCGGTAAGCGACGGGGTGGTGCGCATCAAGACCTTCCGTGGGCAGCCGAACTGGAATACGACGCCAGCGATCATATCGTCTGCATCGCGTATGGCGAAGGCGCTCGTGTGGACGGCAACTGACGAGGAAGTAGCCGTTGTCATCGACAAGACCACCATCAAGGTGAACCGCGAGTCTGGTGCGCTCAGCATCGGGAGCGCAGGACAGCCGCAAGTAGATGTGATCAGTCTGCAGCGCAATCACGAAGCTGTCGGGGACTATACGGCCTTTGTTGCCTTGAAGCAGGAGGATCATATCTACGGCCTTGGGGAGAAGACAGGCTTCCTTGATAAGCGCGGGGAGCGCTACACGATGTGGAACTCGGACGTCTATGCGCCGCATGTGCCGGAGATGGAAGCCCTGTATCAATCGATACCATTCCTGACGGTGCTGAACGAGGGGGCAAGCTACGGCTTGTTCCTGGATAATCCGGGCAAGACCGTATTCGATATGCGCACCTATGAAGACCATATGATGCTTCAATCGTGGACAGGCGAATTCGACTTGTATTGGATCGAAGGACCGTCAATGAAGGAAGTGCTCGTTCGCTATGGCGATCTGACTGGACGCATGCCGCTGCCGCCGAAGTGGGCGCTTGGCTATCATCAGTCACGCTACAGCTATATGAATGAGCAGGAAGTATTGGAGCTCGCGCATAACTTCCGGGACAAAGAGATTCCTTGTGATGTGATTCATCTGGATATTCACTATATGAATGGCTACCGCGTCTTTACCTTTGATGAGAATCGTTTCCCGAATCCGGAGAAGATGATGGAAGAGCTTCGCGGGCTTGGCTTCCATATCGTGCCGATCGTCGATCCAGGCGTGAAGAAGGACCCTATGTATGCGGTATATATGGAAGGCGTCGATGGCGACTTCTTCTGCAAGACGGCAGAGGGAGACATCTATACGGGACCCGTATGGCCGGGAGAGAGCGCCTTCCCAGACTTTACGGAATCCCGGGTTAGAGATTGGTGGCAGGAGCAGCAGCGCTTCTATACGGACTTAGGCATTGACGGCATCTGGAACGATATGAATGAGCCGGCTATCTTCAATGAAACGAAGACGATGGATGTTCATGTGATGCATGGCAATGAGGGAGAGCGCAAGACACACGGTGAAGTGCATAACCTGTACGGCATGTGCATGTCGCAAGCAAGCTACGAGGGGCTTAAGGCACTGCTCGAAGGCAAGCGCCCATTCGTGCTGACACGCGCAGGCTACAGCGGCATTCAGCGCTATGCGGCGGTGTGGACAGGCGACAACCGCAGCTTCTGGGAGCATATGTCGATGGCGATGCCAATGGTGCTGAACCTAGGAATGTCCGGCGTGCCGTTTGCAGGTCCGGATATTGGCGGCTTCGCTCACCATACGAGTGGAGAACTGCTGGCGCGCTGGACACAGATGGGCGTATTTTTCCCATATGTGCGCAATCATAGTGCGCTGGATACGCTTCGTCAGGAGCCATGGTCGTTTGGCAAGGAGATTGAAGCGATATGCCAGCAGTATATCTCGCTGCGCTATCAATGGATGCCTTACTTGTATCATTGGTTCCATGAAGCGTCGAAGACAGGATTGCCGATCATGCGTCCAATGGTGCTTGAATATCCAGCGGACCCTGAGGTGTATAACCTGTGCGACCAATTCATGATTGGCGATTCCGTGATCGTAGCACCTATCTATCGTCCGAATACGGAATGGCGTTCTGTCTACTTGCCAGAAGGCGAGTGGGTAGATTATTGGAGCGGGGAGTCCTTCACAGGCCAGCAGCATATTCATGTGCATGCGCCGCTTGCGAAGCTGCCAATCTATGTGCGCCGCGGCGCGATTCTGCTGGAAGGCCCAATTCGTCAGTATGCGGATGAGCCAATCGCTTCGGATTATGTGACAGCCTCCGTTTACCTGCAAGATAGCGGTGCAGCGGAGCTTGAATGGTATGAGGATGACGGCCTTACATTTGCTTATGAGGAAGGCCAGTGGAACAAGATGAGGATTGAAGTTGCGGAGAATGAGCAAGGGCTGAAGGTATCAGCGAAGTACGTGCAGCATGGCTATCAGCCGAAAAGAGACAGCCTGCAGTTCTGCTTGATCGGACTGCGTGCTGTGCCATCTGCCGTAAGTGGCTTAGGCGAGCGCTTAATGCGTGAAGCATGGGATCAAGCTTCAGCGGGATGGACGTATGATGAAGAGCGCCGCGAGCTGTGGGTGAAGCTTCCAGAACGCGCGGAAGGGCATGCGTTCGAGGTATCCTATCGCTGAGCAATTGCTGAGCTATCATGAAATAGTCTCTGCATCAGCACAGGCCTCTAGAGCCTGCCATGCAAGGTGTTCGTATCGGCATGTGAAAAGCAATCCGGCAGCAGGTCAAGCGTGTTACGCATTGTCGATAGATGAGAATTGGGGCATAACCATTCCTTCTAGCTGAAGATGACACGCTGCTCCGATTATTAAAGGTAAATGAATAAAAGCGATAGGGTGATGGTGGAATAGCCAGTGCCCTATCGCTTCTTGTTTTGATGAAGCAAGCTCCCCTATATCGGAATGTACCTTCCCATTAACTAGCCTTAGCTATGCGCCCCTGCAGATTCGCGCCATATGAGCTGATGCGGGATAATGATGCGCGCTTGCTCGAACCCATCTCCTTTGATGCGCTGAATCAGCGCTTGGGCGGCAGAGGTGCCCATTTGATAGATGCCGATATCCACGCTTGCAATTGGCGGCAGGCACATTTCCGAGATAAGCGTATTATTGAAGCCTGCAATGCTGCAGTCATCCGGTATGCGAAGGCCCTGGCGCCAGAAAGAGCGGATGAGGCCAAAGGCAACGAGATCGTCGATGGCAACGATGGCCGTAGGACGATCCTTGAGCTTCAGGATATCTTGTACAACCTCCTCCGAGGATTCCATCGTGAAGCTTCCCTCGAATTGATATTGGGCTTGAACCGCTATTCCGGCCTCGTAGAGGGCCTTCGTGTAGCCGTCAAGGCGGTCTTTGGATACGGTTAGATTCAGGGGGCCGCTTACAAAGGCAATCTTGCGATGGCCAGCTTGAATCAATCTTCGGGTGACATCATAAGCGGCCTGAACGTTATCATTATCCACCGAGATAAGGTCCGAATACTGCTCGCTTCTTCCTACAAGCACGAAAGGAAACTTCTTTTCACGCAAAAACGAGATGGTCCGATCCTCTTTCTTGGAAGAAAGCAAGATGATGCCATCCACGTTGCGCCCTCTTACTAGGCGTTCCACCGCCTGCTCTTCCTCAATCTCGTTCGTTCCGGTCGTCAGCAGCACATCGTAACGGCCCGAAGCCGCCTTCGTCACAATGCCGCGAATGATCTCAGAGAAGAATTGGTTTTGAAACAGCTCGTCCGCCGGTCGCGGCAGCACGATGCCGATATTGTTTGTTGTCTTGGTAACGAGACTCTTGGCAAGCATGTTGGGATGATAGCCAAGCTCCTCCATAATCTTGCGAACCTTGCGGCTTGTCTTCTGACTGATGCGTGAGTCATTCGAGATGACTCTGGATACAGTCGAAGGCGATACCCCCGCTTTGTGGGCGACATCCACGATCGTTACAGCCATAGGTTTGTCCTCGCTTTGTCAAAGATACCCCGAGTATAAGCGAAAGGGGCGCTTATGTAAACGATGACCTCTATCAACAATAAGTTCATGTTAAAAAGGCCGCTTCAACACTGTCCACTCTATCTGGCTCTACTCCCGTTCCTCTATGATTAGGCATAAGGACATTTATGTTTATAAAAGAATGGAAAGAATGCGTACTGACGTTCTTATTCTCGTGTTAGAATAGATGGATAGATACTCGTACAAAAAAGAGGAGGTCACCTCTGTGACAGATCGGACAAGACCGACAATACCGAAGCGCATGACAACAGCGCTCATACATTCATTGACGGCAGGTGTAGTGCCGCGAATTGGGCTTGAGCATATAGCCGTAGGCAGGAAGCCTGAGGTAGAGGCAATCCTTAAGGATCTTGCGAATATTGGAGAAGGAGGGGCGGCGTTTCGCATCATCACAGGACGCTATGGCAGCGGGAAGAGCTTTCTTCTGCAGATGATTCGCAATTATGCGATGGATCGCGGCTTCGTGGTGGCAGATGCGGACCTCTCACCGGAGCGCAGGCTTGTAGGGACGAAGGGACAAGGCCTCGCTACATATCGTGAGCTGATGACCCATCTGTCGATGCGCACGAAGCCCGATGGAGGGGCGCTGGAGACGATCTTGCAGCGCTGGATTGCTTCGCTTCAACAGGGAGCGATGACCGAACTTGGGCTAGCCCTTCAGGACCCGATGCTAGAGCTTGAGGTGGAGCGAAGAATCGTATCCGTAACGAATACAATGCAGAATATGGTGCATGGCTTCGACTTTGCCCGCGTCCTCTCCGTCTATTGGAGAGGGTACAAGCTAGGGGAAGAGGACATGAAGCAAGCCGCTCTGCGTTGGCTGCGCGGGGAGTACGCTACCAAGACAGAAGCGAAGCAGGCACTGTCGGTCGGCGTCATCATTGATGACGACAACTGGTATGACTACATGAAGCTGTGGGCGGAATTTGTCTCCATGATTGGCTATCAGGGCCTGCTGCTGTTCATTGATGAAGGCGTGAATTTATACAAAATAACGAATCGGATCTCGCGGACAAGCAATTATGAGAAGCTGCTGACGATGTTCAATGACACGATGCAGGGCAAGGCTTGGCATCTTGGAATATATATGGGCGGGACGCCGCAATTTGTAGAAGACGAGCGCCGCGGCTTATTCAGTTATGAAGCGCTTCGCTCCAGGCTCGTTCAGGGACGGTACGCGGTTGAAGGCTATCGGAACTATACGGGGCCAATCCTGAAGCTCGCGATGCTGTCGCATGAAGAGATTCTGATCCTGCTGCAGCGGCTTCGGGATATACATGCGATGCATGAAGGGTATGAAGCAAGTCTTACAGACGAGCAGCTCGTTGCATTCATGCAGAATGCGGTCGGCATGCTTGGCGCCGATGAATGGCTGACGCCGCGGGAAGTCATTCGCGACTTTATGGACCTGCTGCATACGCTAAGAGAACATCCAGAGACCACCTTCGAGCAGCTGCTCTCAAGCCAACCGTCTGCCCAGCGGATGGTTGAAGATGACCTCTTTACGCGGACGGATGCTCTTGATGTAGCGACCGGAGAGACAAGAGAGACAAGAGAGACAAGAGAGACAAGAGAGACAAGAGAGACAAGAGAGACAGGAGAGGCAGGAGAGGTACCAACAGCAGAGAATCTTTATGGGAACGAATCAGGAGCGAAGGGAATAGGAGAGCGTAGAACTCGGCATGAGGGAGAGAAGGAGCATTCCGAGCGCGATGATGTGGATGACTTTCTTGCGGAGTTCGAGCTATGAGCACCCATCCCTTTTATCGCTTAGCTCCGTTTATCCAAGAGTTCATCTACAAGAGAAGATGGAACTCTTTGCGCGAGGCGCAGGTGGAGGCCTGTCGGGTTCTTTTTGATACCGACCATCATTTGCTGATTGCTTCCGGAACGGCCTCGGGCAAGACAGAGGCTGCCTTCTTTCCTGCATTGACTGTGCTTGACAAGGAGCCTTCGCGATCGGTCGGCATTCTATATATTGGGCCGCTCAAGGCACTGATCAACGATCAGTTCGAGCGCTTGAAGGATCTGCTCAAGGAAGGGGGCATCCCAGTCTGGCACTGGCATGGCGATGTTCCGCAATCCGAGAAGACGAAGCTCCTGCAGAAGCCTTCTGGCGTTCTGCAGATAACACCAGAGTCGCTGGAAGGGCTGCTGATGAATAAGCCTAATGCCATTCCAGCGTTGTTTCAGGAGCTTCGTTATGTCATCGTCGATGAAGTCCATGCCTTCATGGGAGCGGACCGGGGCAGCCAGGTACTGAGCTTGCTTGCTCGAATCGAGCGCATGGCCGGCTGCAGGCCAAGAAGAATCGGCTTATCCGCCACCTTGAGCGATTATGAGACAGCATCTGGCTGGCTTGGCGCGGGAACGTCGCAGGCGGTAGAGGTTGTGGCGCCTCAAGGCAACCGCAAGCTGCGGCTCAGCATCGAACACTTCGCTATGCCAGATGCAAGAGATGAGGAGCAGGCAGAAGCGCTTGCGCTGGCGAAAGGCGCCTACACGGATTATATATACGACCATACGAACCGCAAGAAGGCGATTATCTTCACGAACAGCCGAACAGATGCGGAGCTTACGACCTTGGAGCTGCGCCGAACGGCAGCGAAGCGGCACGATCCGGATGTGTTCCATGTTCATCACGGAAGCATCTCGGCCATGCTTAGAGAAGAGACGGAAGCCGCGCTTCGCACAGGCAGCGGAGCGGCCGTCGCCTGTGCGACGGTTACACTGGAGCTTGGCATTGACCTCGGGGAGCTGGAGCGGGTGCTGCAGCTTGGTGCGCCGTACAGCTGCTCCAGCTTCGTGCAGCGGCTTGGCCGTTCTGGACGACGAGGCGATGCCGCGTCTGAGATGATGTTTGCCATCGCGGAGGAAGAAGACGAAGAGGCTCAGCTGCCAGCTCGGATGCCATGGACGCTGCTTCGCGCGATAGCTATTATCGAGCTCTATGTCAAGGAGCGCTGGGTGGAACCGCTGCAGCTTCGGAAGAAGCCGGTGGGACTCCTGTATCACCAGACGATGAGCATCCTTCATGCCATGGGCGAGCAGACGCCGATTGATCTTGCCCGAGCGGTGCTTACCCTGCCGCCCTTCAATGAGGTAACGCCTGAGGAGTATAAGATGCTGCTGAATTATATGATCCATACCGATCATATTCAGCGAACAGAAGAAGGAACGCTTATTGTCGGGCTGACAGGAGAGAAGATTACGGGGCATTATCGTTTCCTTGCTGTGTTCAAGGATGACGAGGAGCATGTCGTCTATGATGGGACGGAAGAGATCGGTTCCATCACGACGGTTCCGCCGCCGGAGTACTGCTTCTCGTTGGCGGGCAAGCTGTGGAAGGTCGTTGAGATTGATACGAAGCATAAGGCTGTCTATGTAAAAGCAGCACGAGGCAAAGCTGACACCTTATGGCTTGGCGCCGGCGGTGACGTGCATACGCGAGTCATGCAGAAGATGAGGGAAGTGTTGTCTGCTTCGACGATCTACCCTTATCTTGCCCCACGGGCTGTGAACCGATTGGAGCGAGCCAGAAGATTGGCTCGCGAGAGCGGCTTGCTGTCGCAAACGGTCATTCCAGCGGGAGGGGATTCCTGCTTCATTCTGCCTTGGATCGGCACAAAAGCGTTTCGAACGCTGGAGAGGCTGTTGAAGGTGAAGCTGTCCGAGCCGCTTAAGCTGCGCTCAGTCGTGCCGATGGAGCCGTATTATTTGGTCGTGTCGGGACGAACCGACCCTGAGACATTGTTGGCACAGATACTGATGGAATCCTCTACCTTAACGGATCTCTCGGAGCTGCTGAAGCCGGAAGAAGCGCCGTATTTAGGCAAATATGATGAATTTGTTGATCCGAATCTAGTGAGAATCGCATTTGCCGAAGATGGGCTTGAACAGTTTACGCTGCTGTAGATGGTCTAACGATAATAGATGATGGCGAAGCTAGGATGAGAAATGAAGGTGATTCAAGCATGGTTATAGAGGTTGCGGCGGCGATTATTGACAATGAAGATGGCCGCATTCTGATCGCACGCAAGCGTGAGGGGACTTCTCATGCAGGCTTATGGGAGTTTCCTGGAGGCAAGCTGGAGCCAGATGAAGCGCCAGAGGAGACGCTTAAGCGAGAACTGATGGAAGAGATGCAGATCGCAATCGAGCCCTATGCTTACTTTGGAACAACCGATCACATGCAAGGAAGCCGAATGATTCGGCTGATTGCTTGGAGAGCCACGTTTATAGAGGGCTCATGGGTGCTGACCGATCATGATGAGGTCCGATGGGTGAAGCCGCAGGAGCTTCGGCATTATGCCTTTGCGCCAGCTGATGCTGCTTTTGTGAAGCAGCTGTCCGTATGAGGGAGTCTTACACGGGTAGATGGAGATGAGGTTCAGCATGGATGCTATCTGACAACAAGCGATGAAGAATGCTCGTATTGTCATCACTCCCTTTGGCAAGTAAGAAACAATTCAACAATTGTCAGGTGGCGTTGGCGCGACGGTTGAAGAAGAAGATGAGGTGAAAAAAAGGTTCTCCCGCACAGTTGACTGGGGAGAACCTTTTTGTCTTGCTCATATTTAAGAGGCGGATGCAGAGCTTCCCGGCTTCGAGGCACGCTGTGTCCAGAAGCCGAGGCACATGGTAGCGAGCAGGAGGATACCGGTAACCCCGAATACGGTATGGATGCCCCACACACCGCTGATGGCGCCGCCCACCAAAGGGCCAAGCATCCCGCCTACTTGATTCGCCGTCTGATTCAAGCTGAAAGCGCGGCCGCGGAAGTCTGGTTCTGTGCTGCGAACAACGAGCCCGTTCAAGGCTGGGAATACGGCGCAGAAGAAGCAGCCATATAAGAAGCGAATGCCTGAGAACCAATAAATATTTTGGAATGGAATTTGCAGCAGGGTTCCGATTCCTCCGGCAAACAAGCCGATCAGCAGAATTTTTTGAAACCCAACCTTATCTGCATATTTCCCCCACCGCGGTGCAAAGAGAATGCTTGCAACCCCGACCAGCGAGAAGGCAAAGCCTGCAACCAAGGATGCATTCTTAGCATCGAAGCCAAGCTCAACGACATACAGCGAAAGCACAGGCTCGATGGTCATAACAGAAAACTGGGTAAACATCGTGAGCAGCAGCACGGCCAGCAGTGTGCGATTATGAATGGCGATGCCGAACGTCTTGATGATGGAGGTAGAGTCCTTGGAAGGGACGAATTTATCTTCCTTTACCCAGAAAATAATAAGGATCGTCGCGATGAGACACAATACGCCTGCGCTGGCAAAGGCAATCCGATTATCGAAGATCCTAGATAATACGCCTCCGAGCATCGGCCCCATAATGCCGCCTGTAGCCGTTGCCGTCGACATCATCGACAGGGCGTAGCCGACCTTCTTCTCAGGCGTATTGGTGCCGACAAGTGCAATAGCACCGGGTATAAAGCCCGAGAGCAAGCCTTGCAGAATACGAAGCACAAGCAGCTGATACTCATTCGTAACGAAGGCCATCAAGATATAAATCACAAATAGGACGATGCCCGCCCGGATGATCATCGGCTTACGGCCATACTTATCGCTGACCGCTCCCCAGAATGGAGAAGAGATCGCTCCTGCCAAGAAGGCGCTGCTGAACAGAATCCCACTCCACAGCTCAAGATGAGAGTTTACACCGAGCTGAATCAAGAAGAGAGACAGAAAGGGAATAACCATTGAGAAGCTTGAAGACACGATAAAACATCCAAACCAAAGAATCCATAAATTCTTTTTCCATGTTTCCATTGCAATCACTCCTGTCTGCATTCCATATTGAGTGATCCTCTGGTTTTTATTTCATCGAGAATCTCAAACCCATTTATAGATAAATATTTTAATGCTAAAGTATATACGTATATTAACCCATTTTACATCAAGTGACAGCAGCTGAAGCGCAACTTTATTTTCCAAAAGTAAAGGATACCATACTTTGTCCATCACTACTGTGATATAAGTGAAATGGTGAGGAAAACGGAGGAATAGAGATGAAAACCTACTGGAGCGAACCGATTGAATTGCATTCCGATCATTGTGATTCGTTAAAAAGATGCCGTCTAGCGAGTATGCTTGGCTGGATGCAGCGTGCTGCTGATGCGGATATCGCGCGGCTTGGCATTCCGATGGAGGAATTAATGGATAAAGGGATGAGGGGACTGTGCATTTCGAAGCGGAGCTGACGTTTCGGCCATGAGCGAGTGTTCTTCGCTGCAGAAGACTTAGCCTGAAGCGAACGCAGACGAAGTAACACTCAGATGAGACAATAGGAACAAACATCATATAAGTACAGGTATAAAAAAGGGAAGACAAGCTGCATGCCTGCTAAATGTACACGGACACGCCGATTCTAGCGTGTCCGTGTTGCGTTATCAATCATTTTTATGATCAAAAAAATCAATGAACGTGTACAGGGCAGCAGGGGAAGCGATGTTGATGTGGAAGTCAAAGGGGAATGTCTTCATTGCTTTATCAGAAGACATCTATGTTGTGGAATGAACGATGACCATCGGAGGTTCTTAAGAATGGTGATGCGAAACAATCAATTATGGTATGAGCAGCCGGCACAGCGCTGGGTGGAGGCGCTGCCGCTTGGCAATGGCCGCATGGGCGGCATGGTATTTGGCGGCACGAAAGAGGAGCGGATTCAGCTGAACGAGGATTCGCTGTGGGCAGGATATCCCACTCACGAGACGAATGATGAAGCGGTGAAGCATCTGGACGAGGCTCGCAGGCTGCTGGCTGAGGGACGACCAGAAGACGCACAGCAGCTTATCGAGCGGAAGATGCTAGGGGTTGCTGGCAACGGCGTTCAGCCTTATCAGCCGCTTGGCAATCTTAGGTTGACCTGTCTTGGGGAAGCTGATGAAATGGATGTGCCCGATGAAGTCGATGTACCTGATGAACCGCAATATGAACGCAGCCTGAATCTGGATACGGCGATTGCTCACAGTGCATTTGGCGCTAGGGGACAGCGCCAAGAACGCTCGGTGTTTATATCGGCGGCTGATCAGGTGATGGCTGTGCATTGGAAGACGGATAACCGAGCAGGATTCAAGGTTGTTGTAGAGATGGATTCCGAGCTTCGGCATCAGGTGCTGGCAAGCGAGCAAGGGGAACTCCTGCTAACGGGAAGGTGTCCCATTCATGTTCGGAATCACAACAATGCAATCGCGCCAGACATCATCTATGATCAAGAACTGCCGGGGAAGGGCATGAGATTTGCGGCAGCCGTTCGTGTGCTGTATGAGGACGGTGAAGTCCAGCGTCTAGGGGATGATAAGCTGCTGATCGAAGGAGCATCCTCTTTTACACTGCTGTACACCTCTGCGACAAGCTATGCGGGCTATGACCAGATACCAGGAACAAGCCCGGTTGATCCGACAGCGCAATGCCGTACTGTACTGCAGCAGACGCTGAATAAGAGCTATCAGGAACTTGTGGATGCGCACCTCACGGAATATCAATCCTGGTTCCGCCGAGTACACCTGCAGTTAGGCAGCGTGGAGGAGGATCGCACGCACCTTCCTACCGATCAGCGGTTAAGAGACATCGTGAGCGGCATCCAAGATCCGCAGATGATGAGCTTGATCTTTCAATATGGCCGGTACTTATTGATTGCGAGTTCACGTCCAGGAACCTTGGCCGCTAATCTGCAAGGCATCTGGAATGATCAGACGATGCCGCCATGGAATTGCGACTATCATTTGAATATTAACTTGGAAATGAACTATTGGCTTGCAGAGATCTGCAATTTGTCTGAGCTGCATGATCCATTGTTTCGATTAATCGAAGAGCAGGCGGTGACAGGGGCGGAGACGGCAAGAAGACATTATGGATGCCGCGGCTGGACGGCGCATACGATGTCCGACATCTGGCGCACGAATAACGTAGGCCCATCCGGACAGGCAGAGTGGGCCTTCTGGCCAATGGGCGGCGCATGGCTGTGCAGTCATCTGTGGGAGCATTATCTCTTCACGCAAGATCAGGCGTTCCTGGAGCAACGTGCTCTGCCTCTTATTCGCGGGGCTGCACAATTCCTGCTGGATTGGATGATTGAGACGGAGGATGGGGTGCTGATCACAAGTCCTTCCACGTCTCCTGAGAACAATTATTATACTGAAGCAGAGAAGGCATGCTCGGTGTCGCGAGCATCAGCCATGGATCTGCTGCTGATTCGAGAATGCCTCACAAGCGTGATTCAAGCACATGAAGTGTTAGGGATAACACACGCCGACACGCTCGTAGAAGCGTGCAAGCATGCCCTTGAGAAGCTTAAGCCGATTAGGATTGGGGCTAAAGGGCAGATCGTGGAATGGGAACAGGATGTTCCGGAGTGGGACCCGCATCACCGCCATGTCTCGCATCTATACGGCATGTATCCGGGAACACAATTCACAAGGGAGGATCAAGAGGCCTATCGTCAAGCTGCAAGGCGGTCTCTGGAGCTGCGCGGCAATGAGGGGACGGGCTGGAGCATGGGCTGGAAGGTCGCGCTATGGGCGCGATTGTATGATGGGGACCAGGCACTTTCGGTGCTGAACCATTTTCTTCATATTATTGAAGAAAGTGACCGCTTCGATTATCATCGGGGCGGCATTTATCCGAACTTGTTCTGTGCGCATCCTCCCTTCCAGATTGACGGCAACTTCGGTTCTGCTGCGGGGATCGCAGAGATGCTGCTTCAGAGCCATCAAGGAGTCATTCATCTGCTCCCTGCTTTGCCTTCCGCTTGGAGCCAAGGCGAGGTCACAGGCTTAAGGGCAAGAGGAGGCTTTACGGTCGATATGACATGGAGAGACGGCTCTCTGAAGCAGGCGGTCATAACTGCAGATCGTGCACAGAAGGTGAGGGTGCAGTACGGGGACCGTATCTTAGATATTCATTGTGAGGCGAACCAGCCTGCGCTGCTGTTCGAGGGCTCTAAGGCATAAACAAGCAGGTTATTTTGAAATGAAAAAGACCCGCATCGATGCGCAGGATCAACTCATCAGTTTGATCTCGGTTCTCGTGCGGGTCTGCTTTGCCTGTTAGCGTGATGGGCTTATAGTCAGTACGATGATCTATGCCACGCTTACATGTTGATAACCGCTATAGCTCTGAAGCGTCGTACAGCCGCTTCATATCGAATGAAGGGACGAGTCCTTCCTTGGCTGCTCGGCCAAGCAAAGCTTCAATGGCGGCGTAACCGTCCTTGCCTAGATTGCCTGTAAAGGTGTTCACGTACAGCTCGATATGAGAAGCGACCACATCAGGGTCCATCTCCTGTGCATGCTCCAGCACATAAGCCTGAGATGCCTCGGGATGTGCCCAGGCATACTGGACAGAGGCGCGCGTCCATCGTGCCAGACTCGCGATATCCATATCACGCCTTGCGATGATGGCGCCAAGGGGGATCGGAAGCCCGGTGTCGGCTTCCCACCAGCTGCCCATGTCGGCAACAAGGGCTAGCCCGTAAGAAGGATATGTGAAGCGAGCCTCATGGATCACTAATCCGGCATCAATCTTGCCGTCTCTTACGGCAGGCATAATCTCGTCAAAGGACATCACCACAATCTCGCCTACACCGCCTGGAATATGCTGAGCCGCCCAGAGTCGGAACAGGAGATAGGCGGTTGAGCGTTCGCTAGGGACCGCGATGCGCTTGCCTGACAATACAGCAGGATTTATCGCCCCAGCAGCTTCTGTGTCTTGGCTTGCCTGATCAGGCTGCATAAGCACCAGCGGACCGCAGCCCCGACCCAATGCTCCGCCGCAAGGGAGCAAGGCATAACGCTCAAGCAGCCACGGCAGTGCCGCGAAGGAAATCTTCATAACCTCAGGGCCCTGATTGTGAATCGCCCAGCCATTGGTCTTGTCGATATCAGCATAGGTTACTTCAAGCTCAGGCGCATCTGGAATGAGACCGTGCACCCATGCATGGAAGACGAAAGTGTCATTTGGACATGGTGAGAATGCAATATTCATGCGTATACCTCCTTTAATACAACGCAGGCTGCTTCAAGAGCGCGAAGCGCATCGCCAATGCGCCATGCTGAGCGATCGCGCGGTCCGATCGGATTGGAGATCGCACGGAGTTCAATAACCGGGACGTTAGCCGCTTCAGCAGCGGCAGCTACGCCAAAGCCCTCCATTGCCTCAGCAGCCGCTTCAGGAAAGCGTGCGAGCAGCTCTTCGGCAGATTCGCGTGTTCCTGTTACGGTGGACAGCGTAAGAATCGAGGCATGCACAGCGCTTAGTTGCGCCTCGCCTAGGGCCTTGGCTAAGTGTGCAGAATAAGGCTTGGCTGCAGCCGCATAAGCAGACCCGAAGCCAAGCTTGTCTATGCTAATAAAGCCTTCTTCGCTCTCTGCTCCTAGATCCGCACAGATGATCTCACTTGCCACGACAAGGGTCCCAATCTCCGCTCGACCCTTGAAGCCGCCAGCAATTCCAGCATTGATGACCAAATCATATGGCATCGGGCTTGCAAGCAAAGCCCGAGTCGTGTGGACAGCCGCCGCTGCTGAGCCTACACCAGCCAGCACAACATCGAAGTGAAGCTGCGGCAGGCTGACAGTATGGTTTGTCTCTGTGCATTCCGGCTGCGATGACACACTCTCCGCCTGCGGCTCCAGCTTAGTAGCGGCCGCATTGGTGGATGATTGGCGCAATCCGCGAAGAACCGCTTCTCGTTCACCCTCGACCGAAGTCATAATCAGCACTCGCATTGGCTGCATGGCAGTGTCTGATGAGATGGATCTTTGTACAGCTAAAGCTTCGTTGGTATCTATATGAGTCATAAGCAATGCTCCTTTTTCATGGTTGGACGGATAGCCGTTCATGACTAGCTTGTTCTAGCCGGTGTTTTTCAAGGATGAGATATGTAAAGATTGTAACATTATACGAAAAACAGCGCCATCGTCATGCCTCTTCTTACGGCACATCGATCGGCGCTGCTCTGCCTTCTTATTCGGGACAGCTTGGGTAAATGGCTTGCGCTGCCATACATTCCTGCGCATTTCAGGGTTGCGTGCATGCTCTCGCTCCAGCTTGCGGCGATCCCGCTTCGCTTTATGACTCATAAGGCCACCTCCTACTATATTATTCTCATCATAGAACAACTTTTTAGACCACACAAGGGCGATTGCCAGTCCTCCTTAAGGATAAAATGATTATATTATTTGAAATTTTAAATTTTATCCCTAAAAAAGGATATAGAGGATTATAAATGGAAACAAATCCCTTGGAAATAGCGTACTATTAATAAGACACGATTCAACTAGAGGGATGCAGCCATATTGGTCCAAGTAGTCTACATTATCGCAATACGTGTGAAGGGGAGATAGAGATGGGAGATGCAATGAAGGTGGTGCTTGCTGGGGGCACGGGCTTTCTTGGTCAAGCACTGGCCTCTTATTTGACTCAGTGCGGGTATGAGGTTTGTATCTTGACTCGGGGTCATGCACGTATACGGGATTCAATCCGTTATGTCCATTGGAACGGCCGGAGCCTTACGGGATGGGAAGACGAGCTTGAGGGCGCGTATGCAATCGTGAATTTTGCAGGGAAGAGCGTAAATTGCCTTTATACGAAGAAGAACAAGCGGGAAATTATCACTTCCCGCATTGATTCCGTACAGGTGATTGATCGCGCGGTTCTGCAGCTTAGCGTGAAGCCGAAGGTTATCGTACAAGCGGGATCTCTCGCGATATTCGGGAACACAGCTCAGGTGTGTGATGAGCATGCGGCGCATGGAGAAGGATTCTCCGTGCAGGTATGCGAGATGTGGGAGGAGGCTTTTTTCTTTAAGCCGATTCCTGAGGTTCGCAAGGTTATGCTGAGAATTGGCTTTGCGCTAGGAAGAGATGGCGGAGCGTTAGAGCCGCTTATGAAGCTGGTTCGTTACGGTGCCGGAGGCACGATCGGCTCGGGGCAGCAATACATCAGTTGGCTGCACATGGATGATCTGAACGGGATGTTTCGATACGCCATTGAAAACGACAATGCAGAAGGCATTTATAACGCTACAGGGGTGGCGCCTGTGACGAACAAGCACTTTATGGCGACACTTCGCAGCGTGATGGGACGCGGCTGGCAGCTGCCTGCGCCGTCTCCATTGGTGAGAATAGGAGCTTATGTGATTATGAGGGCGGATCCGGAGCTTGCCTTGTCAGGACGCAATTGCCTTCCCGCGCGCTTTGTGAAGGAAGGGTTCCCATTCAAGCATACAGAACTTGATCGGGCGCTGACGGATATCGTCAAGGAAAGTCGATAAGCCTATAATCTTCATATCCTTTTATGCAAAATGTACACGCACGATGCTTCTTGAGATTCTCGACCACGATTTAAGCAATCCGTCTTTCGCACATGCAATTGCTTCATTATCTCGGACTTTTCTTGAGCCTTCCTTAAGCCTTCCTTAAGCCTTCCTTGAGCTTTCCTTGTAATACTAAGCTTAGCGAATTATCGAGCTTCTCATCGATCATCGATTGAAGCTGATATAGAATAGAGGTAGGACTGCTAGAATGGGAGGCTTATAAGCAATGAAGCTCTTTATCGGAATTGATATCGGCACAACGAGCACAAAGGCAGTTGCCTTTAATCGCCATGGACAAGTCATCGAACAGACGCAAGCAGGCTACACGACACGAATTCCCTGGCCGGGAAGAGCGGAACAGGACCCGGAGGAAGTGTATCAAGCCGTGATGGAAGCGACGAAGGAACTGTTTAATAAGACAGGTGCTTCGGGCATTCAAGCCATTGGTTTTAGCTCTGCGATGCACAGCATGCTGGCTGTGGATGAGAAGGGGACACCGCTTACACCACTTATGCTGTGGAGTGACAATCGAAGCAGGGAATATGCGAAGAAGCTGAAGCAATCCTCTGGAGCACAAGCGCTGTATGAGCGCACTGGAACGCCGATGCATCCGATGACGCCTCTAACGAAGCTAATGTGGTTGCAAGAGCACGAGGCGGATTGCTTTGTCAAGGCCAGCAAGTTCTTGGGGATTAAGGATTATGTGCTATTTAAATGGACCGGTCAGTATCTTACGGACTACTCTATGGCTTCTGGAACAGGCATGTTCAATATTCATACCTTTGCTTGGGACGAAGAAGCAGTACGGCTGGCAGGAATTACGACCGAACAGCTGCCGGACGCTGTATCTCCGCTTATGCTGCTAACGAATATGAAGCAGGAAGTGCTTGCAGAGCTTGGATTGGATCAGCTGATACCGATTGCTGTAGGGGCAAGCGACGGTCCGCTCGCCAACATAGGAAGTGGTGCGGTCGAGCCGAAGCAGCTGGCGGTTACGATAGGGACAAGCGGCGCTGTAAGGAAGATAACAGAGCGGCCAGAGCTTGATGAGCGAGGACGAACATTCTGTTACGCCATAATGGAGGGCATGTGGATAGTAGGCGGGCCGACGAACAACGGTGCAGTATGTCTCCAATGGTTCAAGGAGAACGTGGAGCACTTTCAGCATGATTCACTGGAATCAAGCGCATCGGCAGATTCCCAAAGAGCCCCTCAAGGAAGTTCAGAGGCAGTTCCTTCCTCGGAAGCCATATCTCCTTATGAACAGATGTTCAACGTAATCGCGAGCGTGCCTGCAGGTGCCGAGGGACTCTTATTCCTTCCCTTTCTGTCAGGAGAACGGGCCCCGCATTGGGATGCAGATGCTCAGGGGCTATTCTTCGGCTTAGGCTTGGAACACAATCGTGGACACATGATGAGAGCGGTAGCGGAGGGCATGCTGTACGCCATATACAGTATCGCCAAGCTTCTTGGTGAACCTCCGGCTGCATATGAAGGAGTAATTGCTTCGGGAGGCTTCGCGCAATCCTCAATCGGAGTGGCGATGATGGCTGATTTGTTCGGCGTGCCGGTTCAGCTGCCTGACAGCAACGAGGCATCTGCCTTTGGTGCCGCAGTGCTGGCCATGACGGCAACAGGTGAGCTTAGCAGCATGATGGAAGGTGCAAGTCTTGTCAAGATGAGTCGAGTATTTGTGCCTGATGTGAGAATTACGGAAATCTATCGACGGATGTCGCATCTGTATGATCGGATCTATATCCATCTTGCGGAAGCAGGAGATTTTGCATATGCAGCACAGCTGAAGCATGAATTGGCGACCGCTCGTGTGTAACAATGCGCGCAAGGTACGATTCCTTGCTGCAGCGCAAATGTAAACGCAACCAATATCTGGTCTTCTTGATGATACAACCGCAAAAACTTTGCGGTAATTACGGGTATAGTAGTCGGTGAAAAATGGTTCAGAATTCGATAAGATGAAGTTGAAAAAAGGTAACAGTAACGTAAGTCTCTTCTCCAAATTTTGCAGCTCGGATCGTGCAACCTCTCCTCTTGCACGCACAGCTTAGTCGCTGTATATCCGCTGCTACGTACTGATGCTGTAAGCAGCCTCCCCCTTGCGCTTACAGCATCTTTCATTTATCTACATAGATTGGGTAGAATGCTGCTGAAGGAAGCACCTCAACAGCTTAGAGGATGATCAGATGCACAACCACAGCGGGTACCTTCTTCAGGAACAGGGGCACTTTCACACAGGAAGCACTCTGGAAGAGGGCTATGTGGGTTGTTACGGAGGTGGCTTGAAGCGATGTGGAAAAGTATTGGCGTCTATCAGTATGATGAGAAGCACGAGGCTTTGCTGCTAGACGGCATCCGTCCCGTTATTCATTCCTTGCAAGCTGAAGGAAGATTACATCGGGCTTATGTGCTGCGATCCTTTATATATGGTCCTCATCTCGCGATCTATGCGGAACTTGACCGTGAGTCTGAGTACCCAGCCTTACAGAAGACGATACAGGATCGGTTGTCCCCGTATTTAGAAGAGCACCCCTCCTTGTCAAAGCCAACTTTGCAAGAATATACAGAACGATGCAGCCAGTGGCTGGAGCCAGAAGCGATGGCGCTGCTCTCTCATGAGCTTATGGATGACCAGAGGGTCATACTGCAAGCTTCAGCAGCATGCGCGCTTACTCGCTTCAATCGCGTGCTTCAAGAATTGCTGCACAGCTTCCATGCCTTTAATTATGAGATGATCATGAAGGAGCTGGAAGCGACACGATGCGATCGCAGGCAGCGTTACATGCGAATGCTTCGACTGATGGCTTCCAATCATGCCTTTGATGCGAAGCAGAATGTATGGCAGGGTGCCAACATGCCTCGGCTGCGGATGGAGCGTTATCTGATGAGCCTTAAGGAAGGCGATCAGGTAAGATCCCATTATCGTGAGGCCGATGGACGATGGTGCAAGGCAGTAGATGATACCCTTGTAGAGTTATTGCAGCATACGCGGGAGGATGGCGTATACGTTGGACCAGATCGTATGCTGCGCAGGTGGTCTGCGTCACGCCGTGAGTTGTATAAGGCCGTACACACATTGACTGAAGAAGGACTGATCATCTCGGAGCAAGGGGAACCGTCTCGTTCATCCGATGACCGATCTCTAGCGTATTTGATGCTTCATGAGACCTCTAACGCCTTATTGCCACTGTTCCAGATCGACCGTTATCAGCGATATATGCTGGAATATATGCTGCTCCAATCGATAGATCGCAAGAATGCCAAGACTCCTTCTGTCCATATGAGCCACAGGCAGCAGAACTTTGCGGCCTATTCATCCTTCTAATTGATACGTCCGGATAGGAGGGACAACATGAAGCATCCAGATGAGAAACCCCGAGAGATGAGGCGCTCCGCAGAAGAAATCATTCAACTTCGCATGCGAACGTTATCCTCAATCTTTGAGACGATGAATAAGCAGCATTTGCCGTCTTCCACTCATAATCACCTTAAGTTCTATAATGGAAAAAGCAAACAATCTTCAAATTAATAGGAAGTGCGCTATAATAGGCAATGTCCTTGAATTTATGGTTATATGTTAATGTAATCATAAGTTTGACGGCTGTTGTCTATTTTTTCTATATTGAAGGTAGATTGAAGAGGAGGGACAGGTTTGAAGCAGATCAAAGAGGAGATCGAGCTTCATATGAGAAGCTTGAGTGATCTGTACTTCAGTTCTAAGCCAATGCGCGAGTATGCCCATCTGTTCATAGCAGAGAAACTGAAGGAGCCTATGGTGTTTGGGGCGTTAATAGTATGGCACTATCGATTGTTTGGCGGTATGGGAGATGAGATTCAACGTGTTGCAGCAGGTATTGAGCTTCTTATCCTAAGCTCGGACATTCTGGATGATCTTCAGGATCAGGATGCGCCTGCAAAGCCATGGATGCAGATTCCTGAGCCAGAGGCCATGAATGTCGTGATGGGGCTGCTGCTTATTGGACAGCAGGCTATCATTCATGGAGCGGCAGAGGCTGATATTCGACTTCAGGCGTCGGAACTTGTGCAGGAGAAGCTATTATGCTCCCTAAATGGTCAGATGACCGATATTCGAAATGAGATGCAGGACATTGAGCATTATGTGGAGATGACAAAAGAAAAATCAGCTTCGCTCTTCGTAATGTCATGCGGATTGGGAGCGCTTTATGCAAGAGGAAGAAGGCATCCAGCAGTAGAGGAATACGCGGAGTATATGGGATTATCCGCTCAGTTAAGCAATGACTGCAAGGACCTCTTCAATTGGGAAGAGAAAAATGACTTTACCGCTCGCAAACGAACGCTGCCAATGCTCTATCTGCTGGACAGTGTCGAAGGACCGGATCTATGGGTGAAAGACTATATAGAGAAGGGGACAATTCCAGCGGAAATGGAGATCAATGAGTCTTTATTCAAGGACCTATGCGATCGCTACGGAGTAGTACTATATTCACAGGTTCAGATACAGGTCTATTTTTATGAATTTATGGAACGCTTTGCTGCGGTGCCAGAAACCGCAGGGAAAAAAGAGGAGTTCTTACGTGAATTTGCGGTGCGCGTGGAGCCGGATCATGCATAATACAATCATATTTATGTAGAATAAAAACCAAACCGCAAAAGTTGTTGTGGTTATACACAATAGAGTTTGCGTTCTTATTAGCCCCCTGACTTTGGTAGTATAACAAGTAATAGGAGTTCTATTTTTCTACATACTACTTTAATTTCTGGAGGCGCTATCATGAAAGAGATGATTCAAACTTTATTAAAGGACCGCATCTTGATGGATCAATTCATGCGCAATGGTGTACAGTTTGAAGGAGTTTCAAAAGTTCAACAGCGAGCACTTCGTGCCGTTCTGTCCAATCCAAGACAACCTAAAGATAATTATTTTTTTGGTGGCTGGATTTAATATAAACTTTCGCGTTATTTAGGAGGCCTTAATGAATACTCATCTGTTAAGGAGGATAAGTAGTGCCTCCTTCTTTGTCTTTATTTTAGGAATAGTTCTTTATTTGGGCTATGTTACAGTAACCTATACGCCAGTAGGTCCTTCAGTAAGAATTGATAATAATGGTGAATATAGGATCGTAAATCTGGATTATGTGGGTTACGTAAAAAAGTTTGATGTTGTAGTCGGGGATGTTGTTGTTGAAGTAAATGGTTATCCAACGGGTGAGCATAGGAGTGTGTATAAGTACGGAACGGTAGAGAATGCCGACAATCTACTTATAAGAAAACAAAACGGTACATTATTACCTATTGATATCCCTAATAACTGGAGAAGTAATCTAGCTAGTGAAAAAGTTATTTTTGATATTTTAATACCGACTGTGTTTCTTATTATTTTTTCATTGGTTGGATTATTCCTTTACATTAAGTGTAGGCATGACCAAGCGGCTAGAATATTGAATTATTTTTTTCTAGCTATTGGTATTAGCTATTTTAGTGCACCTGCTTCTTATCGATGTGATCCAGTTGGACGCACAACGTTGTTCTTATTACTTCCAAGCATACCGTATATTTTTATGTATTTCATGCAGGTGTATTTAAAAAGATTTCAAGTCAAATTTATGAATAGTAAACTACTTCTAGTAGCATTTAGTATAAATATGTTGATACTCACTGTTCATTTCTCATATAGTACAACAGATTTAATTTCTGGAGAATATTTCAGAATATTACAAGTAACGTTTTACATTTTGTTAACTGCAGGATATGGGTTATGTGTCCATAGATTAGTTTCAGTCTATTTGCATTATCGCAATACACCTCTTCGCCCTTTATTTAAAACAATTCTTGCAGCTCAAGTTATAGCATTTACACCGTTTGTTACAATGAATCTCATTCCATTGATTCTTCTACATGTTGAATTAATATCACCAACTATTACAACGCTGTTTTTGTTAATATTACCATTTAGCTATATGTACCTCTTTACTTCAAATCGATTATTCGACATAGATTTTATTTTCACACGATTTAAGTACTACACACTATTATCAGTGATCCCGGCAATCACAATATTACTGTTCTTATATGTTGTACTTTATGTTGGTCATGAGTTTGCTAGTGTTAAATGGTTCCAAATTTTTTTAGTGATATATATTGGTTTGATTTCATTCCTTTATATGAAAGAACAAATCGACCATCGATTCCGTCCTAAGCTGTTTAAGCAAATGTACAGCTATCAGGATAGTATTGACCGCTATTCAAAGCAAATGGCAAAGGTAATGAAACGAGATGATTTAGAGAAAGTTTTGCACCAAGAAATATCTATGATGCTGCCGATGTGCCGCTATCAATTCGTAATTATTAATTCCACTAACAAGACTGCTAAGATGGAGGTCGAAACATCATCACAGGAGCAAGAAGTTGTTAATGAATTACTCGATCGTTTAGAGGTTATGCAGGTTGCAGAAGTTATAGAAATATCAAATGGCGTAGCATTGATTGTTGGAAAGCGTAAAAATGAATTTCATATATTATGGATCAGCAATAAAAGCAATCATACGCAATTTAATGTTGATGAAATGCGTTGGTTGAAGACGATATCGAATTATACCAGCATTGTATTTGAGAACTTATATCTAATCGATAGCTTAATTGACGATCTTGAGGCTGAGATGAAGAAGCAGCAGTCGACATCACCTTGGTTGCTGCGCTTGTTATTCTGTTTGTCGGAGAATGAGCGAAGACGGCTGGCGGCTGATCTCCATGATTCGGCGCTTCAGGATCAACTGCATTGGTTCCGCAAGCTGGAGTCTGTGCTGCTGGATCGTCAGATGGATAAAGCGCTGGCAGAAGATCTGGAGCAGATCAAGGAAGGCCTGCTTGATGTTATTCACCAGATCCGAGAGACATGCAATGAACTGCGGCCGCCTCTCCTGAAAGAGCTTGGTGTTGTAGAAGCAATCGAGAATCTAATCGACCATGCTAGATTGCAGATGAACTTTTCCATTCATTTTGATGCGGGCTTTCTCAGTGCGAAACTTAATGAAGAGCAGATTACAGCGATGTATCGGATTGTGCAGGAATTGCTTCGCAATACGGAGAAGCATGCGCGGGCGACGGAAGTCAACATTACTTTATCTCAACTGGAGTCTCATATTTATTTCCATTATCGAGATGATGGGCTAGGGATGGAAATTGAGCAGTTGCAGTCTTCATTTCATCATATGGGATTGTCAGGCATTCGCGAGCGTGTCATTAGCTTCGAAGGAACGATAGAGTTCAGATCGCAGCCGGGAGAGGGCTTCGAAGTAGAAATCATGATGCCGATTACGTTATCGAAGGAAGTAGAGGAAAGAGGGGCTTATATTGATTCGTATCTTATTAGTTGATGACCATCCATCAGTTGGCGAGGGGACCAAGACGATGCTGGAGCAGGACCCGCAGATTCGGGTCAATGTTGTATTGTCTGCAGTTGAGGCGCTTGATGAGGTGAAGAAGGATCAGTATGACATTATTCTCTGTGATCTGAATATGCCTACAATCAGCGGTTTGGAATTGACCAAGCGCCTAATTCAGGAGAAGCCGGATCGCAAGGTTCTAATCTATACGGGCTACGAGATTAACTCCCACTTCAATCTATTAATAGAGTCGGGCGTGTCAGGGTTTGTCTCGAAGACGGTATCCCGTGAACAGTTGTTGAATGCGATCTACTGCTGCATGAGGGATGAGGCCATTATTCCCTTGTCCTTGCTAAGGCAGCTTCGCCGCAGCGAGATCAAATTCAAGCGCGGTGATAAGACCTTTGAGGAGGCTTCAATCAATGAGCGTGAGCAGGAGATTCTTCAGGAAGTAGCAGAAGGAAGAAGCAACAAGGATATCGCTGCGAAGCTGCATATGAGTCAGCGTACGGTTGAATATAACTTAACTCGTATTTTCGAGAAGCTAGGTGTTCGTTCCCGTTCAGAGGCGATCGTGGAGGCTGCTCGTTTGGGTCTAGTGCGCAAGGAAATGTTCTAGTTCTTGAGTCTTAATTGTCTTGCTGTAAATGAGTCGAAACGGTGTAAAATTATGTTGTAAAAAGTAATTTATACCTATATAATTGAGAATGTAATCCATATATTAACAAATCGAATGGTTCGATTGAGAGGAGGAACATGATGAGTAGGAATATGGAATTAAGTTTGGCAAGACAATTAAGCTTGGTGTTTGAGGAACTTGAGTCGGAATTGCTAGGAATAACAGGCGGGACCTTGATTGTGTGTATACGCAACGATATGATTGGTAAGTTTGGTGTGAAGCATGACGCGCTGGAGAGCAAGGATGATGTTCTTGTCCCGATTCGACAAGGGCTTCAGAAGAATCATCTTACATCCTTTCGTTTAATGGCGATGGAAGCGTTGAAGCGTAAGAAGCATTGGACGCATGGAGAGATTGTATTTGACTTTACCCTGAGACAGGACACGCTTCTTGTAAGCACTTGGTTCGAATCGAATTACAACATGTCCAATTTGCTTGAGAAGTTCCAATATTCGGACTCTCCTAAGGGATTGCGCCGCTAAGCTAGGCCTTTACATAATGAATAGACAACATGGATGGAAGTATGAATAAGTTGGACCTATCTTACAATAAGCTTGATTTGATTCAAATAACTAAGCTATACCTAGAATAAGCGCTGCATTCCTTAGTCGAGCTAAGAGGGAATGGGGAAAGTACAGACTTGACGAGGATCTGACTTCCTGATATATGTATGTCGACTAACATTTAGGAGTGTAGAGAATGAAGACAATATGTGTGTATGCAGGTTCCAATCTTGGCAATCGTCCAGAGTATGCAGAGGAAGCTCGCAAGCTCGGCAGGCTTTTGGCGGAACAAGGGATTGAGCTTGTGTATGGCGGCTCTAAGGTTGGACTTATGGGTGAGGTTGCAAACAGTGCGCTCGAACATGGCGGGAGAGTCGTCGGAGTGATGCCAAAAGGGCTGTTCCGTGGCGAGGTTGTTCATGCAGGATTGACGGAATTCATCGAAGTGAAGGATATGCATGAGCGCAAGGCACTCATGGCACAACGTTCGGATGGATTTATTGCGCTTCCTGGTGGTTTCGGCACGTTCGAAGAATGGTTTGAAGCGATTAGCTGGACACAGATTGGCATACATAATAAGCCGGTTGCGCTTTTGAATGTCCTCGATTATTATACCCCTCTTCTCCGCATGGTCGATCACAGCATTGAAGCTGAATTTGCCCAAGTGTCTCATCGTCAGTTGGTCGTAGAAGCCAACACCGCAGAGGAGCTCCTAGCGAAGATGGAGCAGTACCAGCGCCCTGAGATGACGAACAAGTGGAAGCAGCTTGAGGATTAATGATTAACTTGCATGTAAGAAGTAGGATGTTCCTAAAGGGCTCGCCATTGATTTGGCGGGCTTTTTTAATTGTATGAATACGATTGTATTATCGTGGCAGAGAGAACTGCAGCGGATGCAAAATGTGAGAATACTCCTAGCACAACGATACCCATCGCCGTATGCTTGCTAGAGATTGAGATAGACTTCATCGCATGATCAGCGATCACCGAAGAGACAGGTAATGGGAGTGAGCAGAATGAACACATGTACGACGATGATAACTCGAGAAGTGCCTAGAAGTATAATGTGGAAAACCGTTTCCGAGGACTGCAATCTTGCATGCGATTACTGCTATTATAGTACGTGTGCCGGCAAGCCGGGCAAGACAATTCGAACGATTGAGGATGATTTGCTCGATCGTGTGGTCAAGCAGATGATGCAGGGGTCCAAGGGGGCAGTATCCTTCGCTTGGCAGGGAGGGGAACCGCTGCTTGCTGGGAAGGAATTCTTTCACAAGGTTGTGTCGCTTCAGGCGCATTATGCGCAGCCAAGAACCACGATCAGCAACAGCGTTCAGACGAACGGAACGCTGATTGATGCTGAATGGGCGGCATTTTTCAAAACCTATTCATTTTTGGTAGGGGTCAGTGTGGATGGTCCTGAATCGATTCATGACAAGCGCAGAAAGACAGGCTCAGGCGCAGGTTCCTATAAGCAGGTGATGCGGGGAATAGATGCTTTGCGCAAGGAGCAGGTCTCCTTCAATATTCTGATGGTTATTCATGAAGACAACGTAAGAGAAGCAAGCGCTCTGATGCAGTGGCTGAAGGATCAGCAGATCACGTTCGCTCAATTTATCCCGTGTATGGATTTCCGATCCCAGGATGTTGAGGCATCGGGGACCTATCGGATATCTCCAGAGGAATATGGACATTTTTTATGCAAGATGTTTGATCTGTGGTTAGAGGATGGCGAGCCGCAGATGTCCATCCGCATATTTGATAATTGGCTGCAGACGCTTATCGGTGATGAACCGGAGATGTGCACCTTCCGGCAGAGCTGTCCGAAGATGCTTATCTTGGAGCAGAATGGTGATGCTTATCCATGCGACTTCTATATTCATGATCAATATAAGCTGGGAAGTGCTAAAGAGGCGTCCTTGCAGCAGCTTATGGAGGCACCGCAATGGGAGCTGTTCGAAGAGCAGCAAGAGCAGGGCACAGACTCATGCAAGACTTGCTCGTATTGGCAGTATTGTCATGGCGGCTGCCCGCGCAATCGAATGACGAGAACAGGCCCGCAAGAGTCTTTGCAGGAGACTGATTATTTTTGCCAAAGTTACCGAATGCTATATGCATATGGAGAGGACCGCATGAGACAGCTCGCCAAGCGTGTCATGCAGCGCATAGGCCGCAGCTACCCAGGGCGCAATGAGCGCTGTATCTGTGGAAGCGGCAAGAAGACGAAGCAATGCTGTGGAAGCTGAGCTATTTTCCGGGAAATAAGGTACAAAGCCCTTGAAAGGAGTGCAGATCATGCAAGAGCAGTGGAGAGTATTCCTTGCTGTTCCTTTGCCGGCTGAATTGAAGTTAAAGCTCCATCACGAGCTGCAGTTGATACCATCCGTATTGGAATCCTTTAAGAAGCAAACGGATTATCGAGATTATCATATTACCGTTCAGTTTCTGGGTGACGTGGCTTCAGAGCGAATTCAAGAGATTCACAAGGCCATGAACCGAGCAGCAGCCTTGATGTCACGCTTCACCGTTGGACTTAGCGGCTGGGGGACATTTGGCCGGATGGAGACTCCACGAGTTCTTTGGTGTGATATCCAAGGGCAGTTGAATGCCCTTCATCAGTTATACGCTAAGCTTACTGCTGAGACGCGCTTGCTTGGATTCCAGCCAGAAGAACGGCCCTATCGTCCACATATCACGGTTGCGCGTCAATATCAAGGAACGGAGTCATTCTCTTTGGCGGAGCTGTCAGAGCTTGGACAAGCTTCTGATGTGAGCTATGCGTGGGAGGTTGACCGGATCGTATTGTACCGAACCCATATGGGGAAGAAGCCGATGTATGAAGCTATTGCAGAGAGCACCATTAATGGATGAATGATGCAGCAGGTCGATGGTTGGTCTTGGGTAAATCTCTTGTAACTTGTTCAATCTCCTTTGGAAGTTATACAATAGTCTTTAGGGCGGTCATCCATGGATCGCTTATATAGCAGCATTACAAAGGAGAAAGAACTCGAATGAAAAGACATCCTTGGGTATGGGCAAAACGATTTTTGCTCGCTTTGGTGGTCCTCATTATTCTAGGTTCCATCGGGCTTGCCATCTATGTGAAGCCAGAGGCTTCGATTGGATGGGCCCCTCCTGTTCATGTTTCGCTTCGCGAGCGTGTTGAGGCCATGATTGATCAGCGGGCATTTGAGATCAAGCTGACAGAAGATGAGATCAACGGGTATGCATCAGAGTGGATGCTGACAGAAGGTTTCCAGAAGCCAGAGATCAAGCGTTGGAACCTCCAAGGGCTGCAGATTGAATCACAAGATGAGGTGCTTCATCTGCGTGTAGCTGCGAAGCCGTGGCTCGGGTTAGATGTGGGCGTTAATCTGGATATGAAGCAGGAGTTTGAGGCATCAAGTGGAATTATTAAGCTGATTCCTATGAAACTATATGTCAAAGACATAGAGCTCCCATTAGGTTGGTTTGATCTGAAAACAATCGAAGTGAATCCAGCTGATTATATGTCGGAGTGGGTAAAAGTAAAATCTGTTCAGTTCGGAGATCATTATTGGAATATTCGCCTTGGTCTGAGGCTCTAACTGAGTGCAACAAGCAGGGGGAAGTTAGAAATGGAGTGGATCGATTGCCGACTAAAAATGAATTATACCAGCTGCAAATCAAATTCCGGACGATTGTGCGGCGCATCAATAAGCTGTGGATGGAGGAAATGGATCACGATGTGAATCCAACACAGTTCAGTGTTCTTGAGCAGCTAAGCCAGCAAGGCTCCTTGAAGGTAACGGAAGTTGCCAAGTCGCTTCGTCTTACGGCTGGAGCTGTAACAGGAATCACCGACAAGCTGATCGAGCTTGGGATGGTTGTTCGCCGACGTGATGATGCAGATCGACGTACGGTATATCTGGATATTACCGATGCGGGACACAAGCTAGTCGAAGAGACACAGGTTCACCGTCAAGAGTTGTTTGCCCGCTTTTTTACGAATGTATCGGAAGAGGACTTTAAAGTGTATGTAGCGGTGAGCGGACAGATTATGAATAATATCGAACAACTGATGATACCAGAAGAAGAGTAGCATAGCATTGATACTCAACATTAGAGCCTTATTCCCTTTTTATTAATCGGAGAGCGTTTCTTTACAATTAGACGACCGTCCTTGAACATGCCGAGGACGGTCGTCTTGTTATGTCTTGCTTTCTTCGTTAGGTGGTTAGGTGAAGGTGAAGAGAGCACATCGTTTAGAAACGCTCATCTAGCGTGATGATCCGCGTCTTCCTGTTATCAAGGACACGATAAAGAGAATGAGGAAGACAAAAAATAAAATTTTTGCGATAGAAGCCGCAGCCTCTACAATGCCCAAGAAGCCAAATATTCCAGCAACGATAGCAATGATTAGAAAAATAGCAGCCCATCTTAACATCATGTATCCCTCCTTTTCCAACTACTAACATTTAAGGATTCGTTGTGTCATGTCATTAACCAGAGCGTGCATGGATTAATCAGGAAAAATAATTTTGGGGAATTTTGTTTGAATATGACCGGGAAAGGGTATAGAGTTGATGAATATCTGCTTCATGTCAATGTGATCATACATCGCAGCGAGCGTATACATACCGAAAGGAGCTCCCTTATGATTATTGAAATTAGTGCCCTTATTGCAGCTATCGCTTTTGTTGTGCTTGTCATTTATTTGATTAAAACACTGGTGTCTGCAAAAACCTCATTGGATCAAGCCACGCAAACCTTAGCTGATATTCAGCAAACCATTGATGCGGTATCCACTGATGTAAAAGAAGTCGTGTCCACAGCCAATGAAATGACCTCCAACATCCACGTGCAGGTAAAGAAGCTTGAGCCTGTTGTGGATTCCGTAGAGAATGTCGGAGAGGCCTTGGAAGAGATCACTTCGGTGCTGAAGTCCGTATCCGTTGGCTTTAGCAAAGGCATTCGCAAGGCAGCGAAGCGCTTCGATGAAGCCCCTAAGAAGGAAGCGCCAGCGAAGCCTGCTGCACAAGTATCGAATACGGTTCCGTTCCCTGTTCCTGCAGCAACTCAAGAGGTGGTCCCGGCGGATGGGTCACCTGAATGGGAAGCAGGCATGGCTGAGGCGGCAGCAGCTTATGAAGCCCCTGCAGCACCTGTAGCTCCTGCGAAGAAGACGGTTAATCCCGAGCAATGGAAAGCATGGGTGGATCTCGGCGTTCAAGCCTGGCAGCTGTTCCGTAAATCATAGAATATAATATGGAAGCCCGTCTATCTATGATAGACGGGCTTTTTTGAGAGCAAATACAAAAAAGAGAAGGTCGTTCCTGAAATTACACATGATAACTTTTTCACAAAAGAGGTGCTCACGTCTTCGGATTTCGGTATAGTAGAGATAAGCTAACGAGAGGAGAATCGTATGGTGAACGTTCTGGTTGTTGATGATAATCCGACGAATATAATGTTGATTCGAGAAATATTGCGTAAAGCAGGTTATACAGGCATTCATACGGTATCATCCGCTCGCGAGATGTATGAACAGCTTGGATTGAACCGGGATGGGACGTATACCGATAAACGAGTTGAGCCTGATATGGATCTGATCCTATTGGATATGATGATGCCTGAGATTGATGGCTTGGAGGCGTGCAGGCATATTCAGCATATTCCGGAGCTGAGGGATATCCCTATTATTATGGTGACGGCGATCGGGGATTCCAAGACTTTGGCGGAAGCCTTGGATGCAGGCGCTGTCGACTATGTGACGAAGCCTGTTAATCGAATTGAGCTGCTTGCTCGCATTCGATTGGCTTTGCGACTGAAGCAGGAGAAGGACTGGCACAAGGAACGTGACCGCCATATCCGCGAGGAGCTGCGCCTTGCCGCTCGTGTACAGGCCTCGGTGCTGACGGAGCCTTATGAGGATGAGCATGTGCACATTCATGCCATTTACAAGCCTTCGGAAGAACTGGCAGGTGATTTGTATGCCTGGTTTCCTATTGGAGAAGGCAAATATGGCGTCATGATCCTGGATATGATGGGGCACGGGGTATCCTCTGCGCTATTAAGCATGTTTATCGCTTCAGAGCTCCGCAACAATGTCATGAGCGGCCGAGCTCCGCATGAAGTCCTGCAGCAGCTGAATGCTAAGTTCCAGCAGGTGCATATGAGCGGCAACTTGATGTTGTATTACATGACCGTGATCTATGCGATTATCGATGTAGAGGCCAACACGATTCAATATGCAAATGCAGGGCACCCGCCAGGCGTGATCGTGATGGAGGACGGCCGCATTGAGAACTTGGTAACGACAGGCTACCCTGTCGGCATGTTCCCAACCCTCGATATTGAGACGAAAGTTATCGAATGTACAGGCGAGTACCGGATGCTGCTCTATACCGATGGTTTAACGGAAGCCGTAGGTGAAGATCCGGACACGTCAGCTGCGCAATTAGCCTACCTGATACAACAATACCCATCATCAGATGCTAGTCCGTGGAAGGAACTGTTCGACACGCCTTATGGCAGAGAAGATGATAAATGTATGGTATGGGTTCATGTGAAGGGAACAGGAGGAGTCACAGCATGAAATTAAGGACCAAATTGGTTCTCGGTTTCGCTTCCTTTATGGTCGTCTTGGTATCGCTAGGCGTTATGTCTTATGCTCAGATGACTCAAATGCAGCAAGATATGCGAGTGTTCTATAATGACCGCTTCGTGAAGGTCAAGGCGGTATCCAACATTATGAACGATGCCAATAATATATCGGCGGAGCTGGTGAATGAGCTGTTGAATGTAGAGACAGATCGTTCCCAGTCCGTCATGGAGATTCAGCGTTATAAGAGAAGAATTGAGCAAGCCATCCAGCTGCTGCAGAATACAGCTGACAAGGTTCAAGAGAAGGGTGGGCTTGCTCAGCTTGAGCAGTCGTGGGCGAACTATATTCAGTTCGTGGAACGAGCGGGAAGTCTTGGAGAAGCAAATGAGATCGAGAAGGCCAATCAGCTTCGCAATGAAGTGGGTGTGACCTTCCAGCGGAAGCTTCTCGAAGATCTTCGCTCCCTCATCCAATATTATGAGATTCTAATGGACAACCAGCTCCAAGCCTCCCAGAGTTCTTATGAAGAGGCAATTGACTGGACGGCAAGCTTTATGATGCTTGGCTTTGCTGTCAGTATTGCTGTCTCGCTATGGGTGATTCCAGGCGTGACTAAGAACTTGAATACGATGTCGATGATGATGCGAAGCCTTGCGGCTGGCAGACTCAGGATCATACGTAAAATGAAGGTGCACACCCATGATGAGATCGGTGAGGTCATCGAGGTGTTCAAACAGATGGTCGAAGATCTGGAGGTGCGCAAGCAGACGGAAGGCAAGCTTCGCAAGCAGCAAAATGATCAGGCATGGCTGGATAACAGAGTAGCGAAGATCAGTGAGCAGCTTAATGGAGCAACGAATCTGCATCAAGTCGGTCAAACATTTGTAAATGAATTTACTCCTGTGATGAATGCGCAGTATGCGGCAATCTATATTCGAGATGAGCAGGATTCTCCAGATACTCTGCGATTGTATGGCACCTATGCATCACAGCATGCAGTCGAAGCTGTGCCATCCTTTGAGGTTGGTGTTGGTCTTGTAGGACAATGCGCGGCTGACAAGCATCCAATCGTGCTGTCAAATATGGATCATTGTACGATATCCATGCGTACAGGCTTAAGTGAAATTCGGGCGCAGCAGATTGTACTCTATCCTATTAAGTTTGAACATCGTGTTATTGGGGTAATGGAGCTTGCTTCTAAGAGTTCGTTCACAGAGCTTGAACATAAGCTGCTGGAGCAGCTTGCAGTAAGTCTAGGCATCGTGATTCATACGGTGATGGGCCGTCTGCGCGTAGAAGGGCTGCTTAGAGATTCTCAAGCGTTGACAGAGGAACTTCAATGTCAATCAGAGGAGCTAATGTCTCAACAGGAAGAGCTGAGACGCTCCAATGAGCATCTTGAGTCACAAACCGATGCGTTGAAGCGCTCTGAGGAGCTGCTGCAGCGACAGCAGGAAGAGTTGGAACATTACAATAGACAGCTTGTGTCCAAAACGAAAATGCTGGAAGATACGATGAAGACGACGCAGGAGAAGAATGAGGAACTGGAGATTGCGCGGACAGCGCTTGAGCGCCAGACGCTCCAGCTTGCGCTCGCATCAAAGTACAAGTCGGAATTTCTGGCCAATATGTCTCATGAGCTTCGCACGCCGCTTAACAGCTTGCTTGTTCTGTCCCAGTTGCTGGCAGAGAATCGAGACGGCAATCTCGTTGAGAAGCAGGTAGAGTATGCTCGAACGATTCATATGTCAGGTACCGACCTGTTGAAAATGATAGATGAGATCTTGGATTTATCCAAGATTGATGCAGGAAAGTTGAATATTAATTATGAAGTCGTGGATCTTAAGGAGCTTGCGCTGTTTATGAGAGACAGCTTTGATCCGATTGCTTCCCAGAAAAATCTGGATTTCAAGCTTGAACTGGGTGATGATTTGCCGGATACGATCATTACAGACAGTTATCGCTTGAAGCAAATTATTCGCAATTTGCTGTCCAACGCGTTCAAGTTCACGGATGAAGGATCTGTAAGTCTTAAAATAGGTATGGATGATGAGACCACATTGCTTGCTCATACGCCATTTATGGCCATTCGCGTGACGGACACGGGTATTGGCATCCCTGAGGACAAGCAGAAGCTCGTCTTTGAAGCCTTTCAGCAGCTTGATGGCAAGACGAGCCGCAAGTATGGCGGCGCGGGGCTTGGATTAAGCATCAGCCGCGAGCTGGCAGGCCTGCTTGGAGGCAACCTTCAGGTGAAGAGCACACCGGGTGAGGGAAGTGCCTTTACCTTGCTTATTCCACTTTATACGGAAGAAGATGAAGTGCTTAAGCTGGAGCAGCTAACGAAGACGCGTGCAGTGTCTCCTCTTGATGAGATCCTTGAACGGCTAACTGAACCAGGGCAGATCCGAGGAGAAGACGCAAATAAGACGGCATCATCTGAAGAAGAGCCATTAGAGAAGAAGCGTGAAAGCGGAGTTGATGTGGTGAAGCAGGCTCATGCCGAGGCAGCGCCAGCGCTGGCGTTCTCACCTTCCATGGGCGATTGCGGATGTGGTGGCATGAAGGCGGAGCCGATCTCTAGTGAGCTGGAGGAAAAGGTGAAGTGGATCTTTTGTCAGAAGCGTCTCCTGCTGGTTGGCTTAGAGGAGCAGGAGTCGCAGGAATTGATCTCAGGCTTAACCCATACGAGCATTGGAATCACCATCGTAAGCACAGGACAAGACGCGCTTGAGATAATTAGCCGTGAGCAGATTGACGGTATCGTGATGGATCTGAATATATCCGATATGCAAGCTGCCGATCTTGTCATGCGTGTCAAGGATACGCCAGAGATGAGTGAGGTTCCGATTATTATTTATACAGCTGCGCTGCAGCATGCAGATGAAGGTAAGCTGCGCACGTATGCGCATCGATGGATATGGAAGAGTGAGGCTTCGAGAGATGTGCTGCAAAATGACATTATGGGCATGCTGAAATGCGAAGAAACATCTGTTCCATCCTCTAACGTGATTGTGAACGAGCGCTTCGAATATATCAAGGATCAGAACTTGTCAGGCAAGCGGATTCTGCTCGTTGATGATGATGTGAGAAATGTGTTTGCTTTGTCGAGTGTATTTGATCAATACGACATGGTCATTGAATATGCAGAGAATGGACTTGAGGCGCTTGAACTGCTGACCGCCAAGGAGGCGCCGATCGATCTTGTGCTGATGGATATGATGATGCCGGAGATGGATGGCTATGAAGCCATGCGGCGTATTCGTCAAATGCCTGAATATGAGCAGCTGCCGATCATCGCTCTTACAGCCAAAGCGATGAAGGAAGATCGCAATAAATGTATTGAGGCAGGAGCTTCGGATTATGTCAGCAAGCCGTTCCAGACCGATCAGCTGCTGTCATTAATGAGAGTGTGGCTGCATCAATGATCGTGCGGCGATTAAGGAAGTACAGAGAAGGGGGTTGTCATGTTTGAAGAGGGGTTCGGCTTCAACCAGACTCTGGACCGAGGCCAAGATCACGAATATCGAGAGCAAGTCGAGATTGAGCTGTTGCTAGAAGGAATGTTTCGAGTATACGGCTTTGATTTTCGCGATTACGCTTTCCCTTCTCTTCGACGCCGTATATGGCACCAAGTATATAAGGAACAGCTCGGCAGCATCTCAGCACTGCAGGGGCGTCTATTATATGATCGGGAGGCAGCAGAACGGCTGGTTGAGACGCTGTCGATCCCTGTGACGGAGATGTTCCGCGACCCTACCGTGTTCAAAGCGATTAGAGAGAAGGTGCTGCCAGCTATTAGAGAGCTGCCGGCCATACGTATCTGGCATGCTGGATGCTCCACAGGCGAGGAAGTCTATTCCATGGCAATCCTGCTTGAGGAGGAGGGCTTGCTGGATCGCTCCAGACTCTATGCGACGGATATGAATCTCGCCTCGTTGAAGCAGGCGCGAGAAGGCTTGTCCTCTTTGGAGAAGATGAAGCAATATACGACGAACTATTTGCAGGCAGGGGGCAAGCGCTCCTTTTCTGAATACTATAAGGTCACGCAAGAGGGCAAGGTGGAATTCGATCCAAGGCTGCGCAGATATATGCTCTTCTCGGATCATCATCTGGCCACAGACAAGTCCTTTAATGAATTTCACGTGATCCTATGCCGCAATGTCATGATTTATTTTAATGACGTGCTTCGAGATCGTGTTCATCAATTGATCTATGACAGTCTGGCGCAAGATGGCATCCTAGTGCTTGGCTCCAAGGAGTCGATTCACTATACGGCTGTTCGCTCTCGATACGAAGAGGTGGATGCTCAGGAGAGAATTTATCGCAAGGTTCGATGAGTGATGAAGAAAGGAGAAGGTTACGGTGGAACTAATCAACATATTGCTCGTGGATGATCGTCCTGAGAATCTGCTCGCCTTGGAGGCTGTGCTGTCTGAGGAGAATTATCGATTAGTCAAAGCAACATCAGGCGAAGAAGCGCTGCGCCATCTCATGAAAGAAGAGTTCGCCGTAATATTGCTTGATGTGCAGATGCCGGGCATGGACGGCATTGAGACTGCAAAATGGATTAAAGCGCGGGAGAAAACGATGAATATCCCGATTATATTCATTTCTGCAAATTATAAAGAGACCGAGCATTTATTTGCCGGCTATTCCGCTGGCGGCATTGATTATATGGTTAAGCCATTTGTCCCCCATATCTTGAAGTCTAAGATACACAGCTTTGTCGGCATGTTTCTTGCACAGAAGCGGCTTGTGGCACAGAAGATGCTGCTAAGACAGAAGACAGAGGAGCTGGAGCGCATCAATCGCGAGCTTGCTGCTGCGAAGGAAGATGCGGAGCGGGCTGCGTTGGCGCGCACCCATTTTTTAGCGGTAATGAGTCATGAGATTCGCACCCCGATGAATGGGGTGCTGGGGATGATTGATTTGCTTCAGGACACAGAGCTGACTCCTGAACAGCGCACGTATACGGATATGATATACAACAGTGCAGATGCATTGATCAAGACCATTAGCAATGTGCTGGACTTTACAAAAATGGAATCGGGAAGGGTAGAGCTTGAGGAATATCCCTTTGAGATTCGTTCTTTGATCCAAGGTGTATTTGAATTATTTACGCCAGAGATCAGCAAGCGTCCGCTCACCTTGACAAGCCATGTGGATGAACAAGTCCCAATGTGCTTGCGCGGCGATATGATTCGTCTTCGTCAGGTATTCGTCAACTTGATTGGCAATGCGGTAAAGTTTACGGAAGAAGGCACCGTTGCAGTGCGCGTGCAGATGGAAGAATTAGATGAGGCGGGCGCCCAGTGCACGCTTCACATTGAGATAGAAGATACGGGCATTGGGATACCGGCAGAGAAGCTCAATGAGATGTTCAAACCCTTTTCACAGCTTGATTCATCCATGAATCGCAAATTTGGCGGGAGCGGGCTTGGGCTTGCAATTAGCAAGTCCATTATTCAGATGATGGAGGGCGACATCCAGGCAGTATCCTTGGATTCAGGAGCGCTCATGGAGTTTACGGTGAAGCTCCAGTTGACGCAATAGGATAATATTGCGGGTTCGAAATTGTCATCTATTGTGTTTCAATGAATAGAGATCCGGTTATAGTTTAAGGAAAGTGTGCAAATGTAACGGCTGGAAACAGGCGTTAAAATTGTTTTTCTCACGGGGAGAGGAAATGTTATGAATGGAAAGAAGTTCAATGTGGAGACAACACAAGAAGGCAATCAGCTAACGGTATTTTTGCAAGGAGAGCTTGATCTTGCTGCAGCTAGTGAGTTCAGAAGCTTTATGGAGCCTCTGGCAAACGATGGAGAGGTGTCGTTAATCCTTGATTTGTCCAAGCTTACGTACATTGACAGCACTGGCATCGGTATTCTGATTTCTATTTTGAAGGCTCGCAGCGAGATGAATGCTCCGTTGCAGGTCGTTCATATACCAGCTCAAGTGCAGAAGCTGTTTGATATGATCGGCATTTCGAAGTTTTTGGCCTCTAATTAAGAAAATGATATTTGAAAGGAATTGAATCATGGCTGATGTTAATTTACAGCAGCAGGTAAGATTGTCTATACCGGCACAAGCTGAATATGTTGATTTGGTTCGTTTAACCTTATACGGTATTGCTCATCAGATGGGTTTTTCTTTTGAGGATATCGAAGATATGAAGGTAGCTGTATCTGAGGCATGCAACAATGCAGTACTGTATGCCTACAAGCGTGATGGCGGAATAGTTGATATCGTATTCAATGTTGGCGATCAAGAGTTGGAGCTTGTCATTCGCGATGAAGGCGAGAGCTTTGATGCAGAAGAGAAGACACAAGAACCGGGTGCTTGGCATGACACTCCACTTGAGGATGTCGAGACAGGGGGCTTGGGTTTCTATCTCATGCAGGCTCTTATGGATGACCTCGAGGTTAACAGTATGGAGGGTCGCGGTACAGAAGTACGGATGAAGAAATCCATCACTTTTAGTGAGGAACACCAATGAGTCTACTCCCCAGACATCAGCCTAATGATGCGATTGATTTGATTCGCCAATACCAAGAAACCAAAGATAACGATATCGCCACGATACTGATTCAACGATTTGAACCGATGGTAAAGATGGCTGCGGGGAAAATTTCACGCAATCGTCCGGATCTCTATGAGGATTTGATGCAGGTCGGCAATATGGCATTGCTTCGTCTGCTTCAGCAGTTCGACGCTTCCTTGGGTGTTCCCTTTGAAGCCTATGCCATGAAGAGCATGATCGGCCATATGAAGAACTTCCTTCGGGACAAGTCCTGGTACATCCAGGTCCCAAGACGAATTAAGGAGAAGGGTGCACTTGTTCAGCAGACGATCGACAGGCTTACCGTTCAGCTTGAGCGCAGCCCCTCTGTTGAAGAGATTGCGAAGGAGCTTGATCTGTCGGTAGAAGAGACTGTAGAGGTCTTAGCAGGCAGGGAGTGCTATCATTATGTATCGCTTGACACTCCTCTTTCACAGGAAGAAAGCGCAGCGACGCTTGGCGAGCTTATCAGTTCGGATGCAGATGACTTTGAGGCGGTTGAACGCAAGATGGATCTGCTCGAGGCGATGAAGCAGCTTAAAGAAGAGGAAAGACGAGTGCTTGTGCTTGTCTTTGAGCAGGGCTTGTCTCAACGGGCAGCAGCCGAGAAGCTTGGAGTCTCGCAGATGAGCGTCTCCCGGATTCAGCGGCGTGCAACCGACAAGCTGAAGCAGATTATGTCATCGCAAGGGACGACATAATGGAGCAATTGTTAACATTCATCCCATACATCAAACAAGCGTGAGCTTCTTATGAAGACTCACGCTTATTTGGTATGCCTGAGCAAGCTGCGTTATTCGGTCAGATTAGGCGTGCGCCATGTGGCGGTTCAAGGCTTCCAATGCGGGCAGATAGGTGTACCCAAGATCGCGCGCGACTGCCTCGTACGTAACCTGATGACATGCGACGTTAAGACCTGCAAGCAGAGCCGTGTTGTTGCGGAGTGCGCTAAGCACGCCTTTATTCGCTAACTGAAGAGCATAAGGAATGGTTACGTTGGTTAGTGCCAGCGTCGAGGTGCGAGGAACGGCACCAGGCATGTTCGCCACTGCATAATGGACAACACCGTGCTTGACGTAGGTAGGTTGGTCATGGGTTGTGATATGATCCACTGTCTCAATAATGCCGCCTTGGTCAATGGCTACATCAACGACTACAGATCCAGGCTGCATCGACTGAATCATATCTTCTGTAACGAGCTTTGGAGCTTTTGCGCCCGGGATGAGTACTGCGCCAATAACGAGGTCCGATTCTTTTACAGCGTCTTTGAGGTTGAAGGGGTTGGAGATTAGGGTTTGGATTTGACCACGGAACATATCGTCCAGTTCGCGCAAACGATCAGGGCTTAAGTCAACAATGGTCACTTCAGCGCCTAGCCCAAGTGCAATTTTAGCAGCATTGGTTCCGACAACACCGCCGCCGATAACTGTGACTTTGCCTTTGCGCACGCCTGGTACGCCGCTTAGCAGAATGCCTTTTCCGCCATGCACCTTCTCTAGGAACTGAGCTCCGATCTGGGATGCCATGCGGCCAGCTACTTCGCTCATTGGCGTAAGGAGCGGCAGCGTGCGCCCAACTTGTACCGTTTCATAAGCAATCGCGATCACGCCTTTGTCGACAAGCGCGCGCGTCAGTTGAGGTTCATTTGCTAAATGCAGATACGTAAACAAAATGAGGCCTTCTCGGAAGTAAGGATATTCAGCTGGAAGAGGCTCTTTTACCTTTAGAATCATATCAGCTTGAGACCAGACAGAAGCTGCTTCATGGATCATGACAGCTCCCACAGAGGTATAATCTTCATTTGTGAATCCGCTGCCTGCTCCCGCCTGTGTCTCAATAAGCACGCGGTGCCCGGCCTTGACCAGCGCATCCACTCCAGCAGGTGTAATTGCTACGCGGTTCTCATTGTTTTTGATTTCTTTCGGTACCCCAATAATCATGTTCAATCCCCCTGATATGTTTCATTACTTCTTGTCATTTAGTATAGCAATGTAAGCGATATATCACTTCGTTCAGATTCATGAATGTCAATTTATTTTATTGTTGCTTATCACCAAGGGAAATAAACAAAAAACCCAGATCTATCAGCAAGGATAGATCTGGGTTAATTCATGAATGAAGGATTCGCTGTCTTGTAGTATTGATGATCAATCAATGAAAAACACTGCCTAAGCAGCAGCCAAGCCTGACGCTTCATACGAAAGGTAACCTTCGTCTTTCCTGCAAATGACACCTGTGCTGCATCGATGCGAAATTGCCCGTTTGGAAGCAACTCAGCTGGCACATGGAGCATGACGGAAGGCCGATCTTGGTCTTCCTGCTCATGCTGCCAGCTAAGGACAAACAGCTCGTGGTCTTTGCTTCGAATTCCTGTGAAACCATAGCAGCGGAATACGCCTCGCACCGCTTCAGCAGGGGCCAGAACAATACGATGCAGATTCATGGTTCAAAGCCTCTTAGTCTTCTTTTTTCAGTTCTTCTACTACACCCTCAGCAATATCGCTGGAAGCGGATTTAACTGATTGAACCGCCTGAATGGTCGCTTCTTTTACCTGATGGGCTGCACCTGTTGTAGCATCTTTGACGGAAGTCGCAATCGCGGTGGAAGCTTCTTTAACGCCTGATACAACAGTTTCCGCCTTTTCTCCAGCATTTTTAACAGCCGTAGCCGCTTTAGAGCTAAGATCAAGCGCAACCTCTTTTGTTTTGCCGGTTACATTCTGAGCGCCTTCCGCAAGATCGCAGCGCAGCTCGCGGCCTGATTTTGGTGCAAGCAATAGAGCAGCAGCAGCGCCGACCAAGCCGCCAATAATCGCTCCTTTGATGAAAGTTGAGCAGTTGCGCTCGCAAGTCGTTTCTTGTACCGCTGTTTCTTGATTCGTACTCATGTCACATCTCTCCTCTTTAGAATTACATCATTGACGTTTACAATGGAATTACACCATTTGGATGTTTTCGAAACAAGCCATTTCATTTATTTTCCGATAATGTGCTGCGATTGCACATTGTCGTCTACTGTATACACCGACATAATTGATGGAAAAGTAGCGAACGCTAATAGGAATGAGCATGAAGAGGCAGAAGGAGATAAGCACATGAGCGAACGATTAATTGAAGAAACGCGCAACGGCTGGCTGGAATGCGAGCACCTTGGCTCGATCTGTGGAGTTGATGGAAGCGGCAGGATCGTATATGCTGTGGGTGATATGGAACGACCACGATTTTTACGATCTGCAGGGAAGCCGTTGCAGGCTATTCCGGTTGTAAGGAGCGGAGCACTCGAACATTATGGACTGCATGCACGTGATCTTGCCATTATGCTTGCCTCGCATCGAGGTGAGCCTGTTCATATGGATACGCTAGCCCATATTATGCAGTCAACGGGCATTGAGCAGCAAGAGTTGATCTGTCAGGCCTCATACCCTCTTCACGATCAATCGAAGGAGGAGTGGATTCGGCACGGAGGTTATAAGGAGAAGCGCTTCCATAACTGCTCAGGCAAGCATCTTGGAGTCCTTGCCTGGTGCCAGCACGCTGGTTACGACAAAGCGCGTTACGCGGATGCGGAGCACCCGGCACAACAAGAGATTGCCGCATGCATTGCCGAGATGTCGATGACTAGGCCTGAGGAGCTTGGCACTGGGGTGGATGGCTGCGGGTTCCCCGTGTTGGCCCTGCCGCTTCCTGCCATCGCGCGAGCATACTTACATATTGCCTGTCCTGAGAAGCTTGCTGATGCCTCCATGAGAACAGCAGTTGAACGCGTTCGTGAAGCCATGATCCAATACCCGCTTCTTGTTGGCGGAACAGGCAGATTGGATTCTGTATTGATGGAAGACGATAATATTACGGCTAAGGGCGGGTTCAAAGGAATCTTTGGCTTCTCGCTCAGGGAGGAGCAGCTTGGCTTTGCTGTGAAGATCGATGACGGCAATGATGAGGAATGCGCCTATGTCGTGACCGAGATCTTGCAGCAGATCGGCTATCGCCGCAACGAAACGATTAAGCGATTAAAGGAAACGTTCCCTATCGATATTCATAATGATCAAGGCGTTGCAGTCGGGTCTCGTCGTCCCGTCTTTCGCCTGGAAAGAGGATGATATGATGCAGCAGGTAAGAAGACAGCTAGACCGTGTTCATTTGGAGGTCATCGGTACAACATTAAGTGATGTGAGAAGCGCGGAAGCAGCTGGTGCTGATCGCATTGAGCTGATCACGGCAATCCAAGAAGGCGGCCTGACACCTAGTCTTGCTCTGGTAGAACAGGCAGTAGAGACCGCAAGCATTCCAGTGCGTGTTATGGTTAGACCTCATGCACGTTCATTTGTGTATGATCAAGATGATATGAAGACGATTGTTAGAGATGTAGAGTTGATTGCGTCTGTTGGTGCTGAAGCGATCGTATTCGGCGCATTAACGGAAGATGGAAAGGTGGATGAGCGAGCTTTGGAGCAGGTGTTCAAAGCGGCTCGCAGCATGAAGATGACCTTCCATCGCGCCATAGATGAGAGCCGGAATTTGCTTGAGGCATTCAAGACGGTGCAGCAGTATGAGGGGATTACGGATATATTAACTTCTGGAGGAGCAGATCGCGCTCCAGAGGCAGTAGAACAATTCAAGGCTCTTCTTCAAGAGTCAGGTCCTCAGGGGATTCATATCATGGCTGGAGCTGGCTTGAATCTTCAGAATATTACGGACTTTGTGCGTGAGTCAGGAGTAAGCTATGTTCACTTAGGATCTGGCGTGAGACGAAGTGGGGATGCCATGCAGCCGATTGATGCAGCACGTGTGCAAGAGCTCCGCCAACTGCTTGATCAGGCCGTCTTGGTATAATACAGCCTAGGATTGGCGAACAGGTGTTAAGGAAGCAATCATGTATTACCTTATAGGGTTATATCAATCAGGAGCAATCTCCGATTATTTGACTGGAGATTGCCCCTATTCATGCAGGTAGATGTAAATTGCTGATGGCAGGTGCTCTGTTCTCAGATTAACAGGGAAGTCATAGGTGCGCTTTTACGCCATGTACATGTGCATGAAGCCAGATCCAGCTTATGCATCAATTGGCCAGCTTTATATATTCATCGGGCTTGATACCTTCGTAGCGCGCGAAGGCTCGCTTAAAGGAATATACATTTTCGTAGCCTACGCGATGAGCGATATCATCGATTTTGCAGCGGTTGGCCCGCAGCAGCTCTTTGGCCATCTCCATGCGCAAGCGGCACAGATAATCATAAAAATTAATTCCCGTGTTCTCCTTGAATATCTTCGAAACACCAGAGACAGACAGCTGGAATCTTTCGGCCAGCTGCTTCAGCGAGATGTCCATGCTGGTGTAATTCTCGTTGACATATTGAAGCAGCATGCTGCCCACTTCCATATTAGAGCCGGAGTTCGAATACTGCGTTCTTTCACAAATCAACGTGCCGACCTCGAACACATAGCTCCACATCTCACAAGAATCGGCTGCCGCTGCACGATTATCGAATTGCTTTACATAGATGCCAGTGTCGATATTAAGCTCTTGCAGCACTCTCAATAATGTTTCCATCAGCAGGGAGATCAATTTGGCGGAGCTTCCCTCAGACAGCGCTCGTTTCTCGTTTTCAAGCTTGATTTCCTGCAGAATTTGAAGAGAAGTATCCAGATTGCCGATCTTCAGGTTGTTGATCAGCTGAACTTCCCAATCGGTAGGGTAGTAGTATTGTACGGCATGCAGCACCGTTTCCTCAGAGTGCTGGGCTCTATGCTCACTAGAGAACATCACGACCTGCAAGCGCTCTTGAGCGACATAATAGGATTTGCTGATGCCTACAATGCCTCTTTCAATAGTGCCATGCAGCACATCTGGCTGATAGCCGCAGGTGATCCCAATCGTCGCTGCGAGCTCTGCCGCGATCTGCTCTAATCTCCCTTCAGTCAATTGCTCTATGCGGCTGGAGAGGATAATGGCGTAATCCGCGTTCGTAGCCTCGAACAACTCATACTCCAAATGAAGCGAGCGCATGATTTCCTCCACTCTCATCATGGTCGCCATCTCAATATTGCGCATGCGGTCAAGGTCAGAGAGCTCCTGAACGGCATGAAAGCTGACTAGGAAGGTGCAAAACACCATATTATCCGTATAAGGGATGCCAAAGTTATGAAGCCGATTCAGATGCTGCTCATCCGGAAAGTATCCCTTTAGCAAGCGAAGCAGCATATTGGATCTGGCGGCGTTCTCAAAATCCTTGATGGATTGCTGAAGCTGCTGGTTTTCATGCAGCAGGCGGTCAAAGGATTTTTCAATATAGCTGTATTCAGAGCCCGAGACAGGGGCTGACTTGTATTCTGCATCCTTCAGCATTCCCGACAGCTTCTGCAGCAGCACACGCAGAGGATGGTAGGTGACCTTCGTCAATATGAACGCGCTGCAGATGCCCAAGATAAAGAGCAGCGCAAAGACCAGCAGCGGGCCGAGCAAATGATGAACCCATTTCCAGCTCGGATCAATATAAGACAGCTCATATTGCCATTTGCTTGCTTCTGATGACAAGACGATCGAATAAGTTTTCTCCTCTAAGTTCTTTGTGATGCTTTGTGTTTGGGATTGCTCATAAATGACCGACTTCTCAAGAAAAATCTTGAAATTCGTATATTCAGAGCCGCTGAAGCGATTCAGATAGTCAGTAAAGTAAGCGCTGTCAATAAATAGTGCGAGCACAGCTCTTGGATGATTGACCATCTCAAGGCTTTGGATGACTGGAATAACAGATTTGTCTTGCCCCCAAAGATTGGCCTTGGCCGGATGCAAAATGCGAAAGTAATCTGCGGTAGCCAACGAATCAGCTAGCTCTTCTTTTGCAGCAGGGTCAAACTGTGCGATGCGCTCAAAGAAATTGTTCGCGGGATAAGTCCCCCACGAGGTCAGAATCTGCTCTTGCTCAGGAAACACCAGCATCCCAAAGGAAAGGATGCCGAGCGAGTTGAAGTCTTGATTCAAGCTTTTTCGTATTTCTAGCATCTTGAGAAAGTCAAACTCTGTCTCGTACACATTTGTGTTTTGCATCAGCTTAATGACCCAAGCCTCGCTGCTTAAAGCTTTGCCGAGATGTTTGAGCTCATTCAGCTTATTATCAAGGACATCGGCTACTCGCTTTGCATCCAAAGCATGTCGTTGAAATTCCTCACGCTGATCTTCCCGGATGCTCTGATAAATGCTTAAAGCGCTGAAGATGATGATGGGAATCATAATAATCGCGATATACGACATTAATATTTTACGATAGGCGGCATTTCCAAAACATCTCTGATGCACCACAGTCCCCCCTCAGCACCAAACGTGAAAATGGCAGACCCGTGATGGGATGTGGAATCTGCCATTTTCCCCAGTTTATTAGCCGACCTGTTAATTGATGCTATTGTATCGGTCGAGAAGCTGCTGATCGATCTCCATCAATTCATCAAGACCGAGCTTCTTCAGTTCCGTCATATATTGATCCCAGTCATCAAGTGATTTCTGGCCAAGCGCAAGCTTTGTAGCAAGCTCCGTAGAGTAGGTTGTCAGGTTGGTTAGAATCTTTGTTTTTCTTTCAAGCTGCTGATCGTTGGGAATGGCTAAGAAGTTGTTGTTCATGTTGACAAAATACGGTGTGTATTTCAAAATCTCAAGCTCATTATCCGCTTTGTATGCTGGGACGCTGGTAAGCTCGAATTCAAGGTTGGCGAATTGTATGCGCGGGAATACGGTGTCTCCGAACAGCTGCCGGCCTGCGACGAGGCCAGATTTGGCTTGCTCTTCTTCGGAACCCGTATTTATGAATATTTTCGCGCCGTTGCTATCCAGCTCATAGGTTTTGCCTTCAATTCCCCAATAGAGGAGGTTCGCATACTCTTCTGAATAGATCACATCGAAAAATTTAATGGCGGCTTCTACATCCTTGCAATCTTTCGTAATGGCATATTTCTGCCAAACGAGAAAAGGCGGTTCCAGCTGTGCAGCAGGTGTTATGTTGTCTACAGCCTTCAGCGGCATCAGTGGAAGGAATTCACCGCCACCCTTAATAAGGGGTTCATTATATGTTGCGAGATTATAGTCGGATAGAGAACCGACCTGATTCTCGGTCATTTTCTGCGTTCGCTGTTCGCCTTGGGCTCCGATCAGGCTCGTATCCAGCACACCCTCCTTAACTAATTGCTGCATATAGCGGAAGTAGTCCTTAATGCCTTCCTGATACCATGGCGACACAACCTTCTTATTCTCCACATCGACAGCAGTAATATCAGTGCCTAAGCCGAACCACTGAGCGATGGCTCCTGAGAAGATGCCGGGATCATAAGCAAGCACTTCATCCTTCTGGCCATTGCCGTTGGCATCCCCTTCTCTAAATTTCTTCAGCGTATCCAAATATTCCTGCGCTGTGGTGGGGACAGGCAGATTCAATTTTTCAAGCCAATCCTTGCGGATCAGCATCGTTAAAGAGACAGGAGCGGGATCTTTGCCCTGATAGGTTTTTTTATGAAGATTGCTAAACCAATACATTTTTCCGTCAGGGGAGGTGGTGGTCTTTTTGGCATAAGGGAATTCCTGATCGTACATCTTCTTAATGTTGCCGTTGCTGTACTTCTCGATGAGTGGGGTAAGATCTTGGATGACGCCTTGCTTGGCAAGATTCAGTACGGTCGTATTATCAAGCTTTGAGATATTAACGATGTCAGGCAGATCAGAGCCGGAAGCCATTCTTGTCTTGATCACGACATCGTACTGCTCGCTTGGCACTAATTCATATTCGAGATCTAGACCTGCGTTATCCAGCAGCTTGTCAACTTCCTTCCATACCGGATATTTCTCCCTATCGTCAAATCGAATATGCTTGTTGGATGAGCTTGGGCCAAGCAGCCTCAGCTTGCCTGATGCTTCTGTGGTATTGCTGCCTTCGCCGGCATTCTCCTTGCTGCCGCTGCTGCAGGCTGTGATGGTTCCCATCACGAGTACGGCAGCCATAAAGGATAACAGTGCTTTTCTCCAAATCTTCATGAACATTTCCCCCTAGATCATGATTGATAACATCTATTCCTTCAAAGAGCCAAGCAGGGCCCCTTTGATGAAATACTTTTGAAAGAACGGATACGTAAAAATAACAGGCAGGGTAGTGAAGACGATAATCGCATACTTCAATTGAATGCTGGACAGCATGTTTGCAACGGCATGACGGGTATCTTCAAGTGAAAGCGTCTTCAAATCTACCGATTGCTGGACAACGACGCGATACAAATACATCTGCAGCGGGTGCAGCTTCTCATTGGGCAAGTAAACCAAAGCATCGAACCAGCTGTTCCAAATGCCGACCACTGAATAAATGGCGATTACGGCAATGATAGGCTTGGATATGGGCAGTATCACTTTAAACAGCAGCTGCAAATGGGACGCGCCATCGATAAATGCAGATTCTTTCAGCCCTTCTGGGATGGTGGTAAAGAAGGTGCGGACCAAAATAATATTCCAGATGCTTACCATTCCCGGTATAATGACCGCAAACATGGTATTGTACATGCCAAGCTTGTTGATGAGCAGGTAAGTCGGGATTAATCCGCCTCCGAAATACATTGGAATGAGCAGGAAGACAACAATCCATTTTCGCCCCTTAAGATTCTTGACGGTTAGCGGATAAGCGCCAAGCACCGCCATCAAGCAGTTCAGCACGGCCCCTGCGGTTACATATATGAGTGTATTGGAGTATGCCCACCACATCTTGGCATCCTTGAGAATGAGCTCATAGGAGCCCAAGAAGAACCCTTTTGGAATCAAAAAGACGTTCATGGCCGCAACCTCTTGTGGAGAGCTAATGGACATGATGATGACATAATAGAACGGATAGAGCGTAATCAGGCAAATGACAATAGCCATCGTGTACAGGATTATATCAACGATTATGGAGCCCTGCCTGATCTTATTCGGATTTCGCTTTAGCGCAGTGATCATGGAACTCCCCCTACCATAAGGCATAATCAGAGTACTTTCGGCTAAGTGCGTTTGCAGTATACAGCAGCGTGAAATTAATAAGCGATACGAGCAAGCCTACGGCTGTTCCTGAGCTGAAATTCCCTCCTAACAGCCCTTCACGGAACAAATAAGTGCCAATAACGTCGGCTGTTTCGTAGACCATTGGGTTGTAGATCAGCAGGATAAACTCACTGTTTGCAGACAATAAGCTGCCGATTGCAAAGATAAGCAGAATAAAGATGGTCGGTCGTATGGAAGGCAAAGTGATATTTAGCATTTGCTTGAAGCGGTTAGCGCCATCTATTTTTGCCGCTTCATACAGATGAGGGTCAACGGACGACATAGCCGCCAGATATAAGATGCTGCCCCAGCCAAATGCCTTCCATATGCTGGTGATGGTATAAATGGCCGGAAAGTAACCGGGCTCCGTATTCAGTGCTACCGGACTGCCGCCAAACAGCTTTACGAATGCGTTAATAATTCCATCAACGTTAATAAAAGACAATACCATGCCCGCCACGACAACGTTGGAGATAAAGTGGGGCAGATAGCTTGCAGTCTGGACAAACTTTTTAAAGGCGCCGGTTCTCAGCTCGTTAAGCAGCAGGGCGAACAGAATAGGGACCCAGAAGCCGAAGATGAGAAAGTAAAAGCTGAGCAAAAAGGTGTTTCTCATTAAACGAACAAAGTAGGGGCCGTTGAAGAAGTCAATGAAATGCTGAAAGCCGACCCAATCAATCTCCCCGCCAAAAGACAGAAATGGCTTTCCCGGGTAATAATTTTGAAAGGCAATCACAATCCCATACATGGGAATATAGCTGAAAATGAAAATGTGAGCCAAGACGGGAAGCATAATTAGATACAGCTGAAGATGATCGCGCCAATGGAACCCTCTTCGCTTGCTTACAGGACTGGCTGCTTTCATAACCTTCCCCTTTCATGAGAGCCCTCTATGGAGGCCGACAAACAAGAACGGCCGTACGCAGAGGCAGGTAGTATGCCAATCGGATATGTTCATTCGTCTAGAGCGAATAGGTCCATATCCAAGAGCGCAGGAAAGCGGTTTCGGTAATTCGCGGGCCCGTTCTTCCGCTTGGGTTCATCATAAAAGGGCGGCTTCAATCAAGCAAGCAACATATTTTGAAGGGCGTCACAATTTTTTCTTACATTATATAGCCGGATTCATGAAGCCTAGCAAGCTGTACCTTTTCAGCATGTGATGGATGGATGGACAGGCACAAATGATTGTAGATGCTGGGATCAGCATACCGCGCCATGGTATGGCTTCGAAAGACAATTGCGAAAGGGGAAAACGAAAAACGGCCGCCCAGGATGTCTTCCCTGAACGACCGTTCATGTTGCATAGCTTTGTTATGGACGAATGGACAAGCTGCTGGCAAGAAGCATCTTATTGACGTCTCAGCTTGCCAAGCTCCGATACCAAAGCTTCCATCTCGCTAATGCTGAAGCTTGGCTTGTTCATGACCACGTCATAAATGTCCTTGATGTCCTCGTATTGTTCAACCGAGAACGCAGAGGCCTGCATGGCTTGCGCCGTAGCCATCTTCAATCGATCCTTAATTGCTTCAATCATGGTTACAATCTCAGCTTGAGTTGCTTGTTCAGCCATTGTCGTTCCCCCCGGTATTGTTGAATACGTTCAGCTCGTATTGTAACATGCAGGGCGCGAAAACTAAACGCCATTGTTGGACTTGGTTTTCCTTTCATTCTACAGTACAATGGGCACATAAAACACGGTATATTGCTTCAGGCAGATAAATACGCATGATGAGGCATAACGATAAAGGAGACTTGCATGTATAGAAGAGAGGCGCTGCATGTGGATTCTTCGCCCACAGCAGAAGCAAGACGATGCGATGAGAAGAAGCTGCGTGTGTTCTGCCAACAGCTTGCCGAGACGTATCGACTGGATCAGATCGTCTTTGTCTGCATTGGAACAGATCGTTCGACAGGGGATGCATTGGGGCCGCTTGTAGGCTCGATGTTGGAGGACAAGGGGTGTCCGCATGTTATTGGCACGATGCCTGCACCATGTGATGCAACCAATCTTAAGCTGAGAGTGCAGGATATCCCTGAAGATAAGGCTGTGGTCGCGATAGACGCTTGTCTCGGCCAGCTTGTGAATGTAGGCTGCTATCTTATCGCAGAAGGTCCCTTGCAGCCCGCGGAGTCCGTTGGAGTTGAACTTCCAGCTATTGGCGATTACAGTATTGCAGCCGTCGTCAATGAACCTGGCGTTAAGCCTTATTGGAGCTTGCAGACGACTTCGCTCCATCGGGTCATGTGTATGTCCAAGGCAATAGCGAATGCGATTATAGATGCTTTTGAAAAAACACAGTGCAATCCAAAGTCATAAATTAAGTCGTCCTTCCATAGTATGAAGTTGTGGGCATTCAACAGCCGCACAAGAAGAGCCGGATGTGGGGCATCCGACTCCTCGACACCATATTAGGCAAGGTTTCTTTTCAATCCGTTCCTTGAAGGGGCGGATTACTTTTTATTCCGATCGGATAGAGTAATAATAAGCTGTACGAGCCCTAACATAAACATGCATGTTCCCAAGAAGAGTTCGAGCTCTGTCATTCCATTCACCTCCTTTCATGTCAAGCTGGCAGGATGGAGAATGTTCACGAATTGGATAAAGTTTCAAGTGATGAGTGGAAGTGTAATATAGTATATATTTATGGACGGAGGGCGGTTGATAGAAGCTTTTGTCAAGAATTATTCTAATGTTTCTTTACATTCGTACAAAGAAATGTAATGGACAGGCAGGTTAGAACGAAGATACGCTTATTAGGCAGCAAGATGGCAAGAATGAGATTCCAGAAATGAGGTGTTTGATATGACTAACGTTCAATTAAATCACGGTTTTCATATACATGTGACGGAGCAGGGAGCGGGTGTCCCCGTTATACTGCTTCATGGATTTTGTGGCAGCGGGGGGTACTTTGCTTCAATTAAGGAATCCTTGAGCAAGCATTGCCGAGTGATTCTCCCCGATCTGCGTGGTCATGGGAAGAGTGCTGCACCAAATGGACCCTATACCATTGAGGAGATGGCAGATGATATCATTCAAGTAGCAGACAAGCTTCAGTTGAACCAGTTCGTGCTGCTTGGTCATTCGCTAGGCGGTTACATCGCATTGTCTGCTGCCGAGCGGTATGCTGATCGCTTGCTGGGCTTCGGCCTTATTCACTCCAATGGCTATCCGGATACGGATGAGGGCAAGGCAGGACGACTGCAGGCCATTAAGAACATACAGACAGAAGGAATGGCGGCTTTTATCAATGCCCTTGTGCCAACACTATTCAACCCTGATCGTCTGGATGCTTTGAAGGGGGAGGTTCAAGCTGCGGTGCAGATTGGCTATCATACACCTCCACAAGGAGCGATCGGAGCATCTCTTGCGATGCGTGAGCGCAAGGATCGAAGACAGGTGATGGAGGATACTGATGTTCCATTGCTGCTGGTAGCAGGCAGAAAAGACCTGAAGATGCCGCCAGAGAAGCTCTTCACCACATCTCGTGAAGGGGTGTCATCCCATATCATTGAAAATGCCGGGCATATGAGCATGCAGGAGACGCCAGAGGAGCTTGTGAGCATCATTCAATCATTTGTCAAAGAACGAGTCGAAGCCGTATAATAAAATAGCATTTGGTGGTGCTGCCTTGCTTAGGCAGCACTTTTGCTTAGAATAAGCGGATTCAAGGCAAATTCATTCACGGCGCCTGTACCGGTCGCTCATCTTTGAATGACCTCGATAATAGAGGTGTTCTCACATCTGTTTGATGTCAACCTTCTTGAGACGGAGAGGAGAATACGATGTACCAAAGGGATTATTTGATGCGAATCATTCAAGAAATGACGACGATGCTGGGACAACTCCTTGGACTGCAGAATGAGAAGAAGCGCTCAGAACTGCTGGAGGAATGGGAGGAACTGTTGGATCGTCGATTTAGAATAAAGGGTGATCTGGCCGACTCATTGTCGTCCGCAGATTTGATCAAGCTGTTCTTTCGGCATGGCAATCTGCAGGTGGATGAGCTTCAAGCCTTCGCCATCGCTTTGACGGAGCGCGCTCAATTGATTCAGGATGCTGCTCGGGAGCGTGATCCCGCTAGCATCGCTGTGCATGATGAGGACGATATGGAGGCTTCCTATATCGCGCGGATGATGCAGGCCTATACACTGCTGCTAACCGCGAGACTTAACGGCAGTGATCGTTCCATGCTGAACGGTCAAGCGATATTAAGCGAGATGCCGCATAAGCTTAGGCCTTATCGGCTTGAGGATGAACTGCTTGAACTGCTATGGCGCTGGCATGCACTAGAGCATCGATATGCGGAGGCGGAAGATGCTTGCTATGAGTGGGTGGAGCGCGATGATGCTCGCTTGAAGCAGGCTGTTGAATGGTATGAGCATCTTCTTCAATTGCAAGATGATGAACTTGAAGCAGGAGACTTGCCGCGAGCGGAAGTGGAAGAGGCGATCCTGATGCTCAAGCAGCGATTGAAGAGCGCGCAGCCTTTGGCGGAGCAACCACGGACAAGCGATAATGTACACGAGATAATAGACAATAAGGATGATTAGGGAAATGGAACAATTGCACCAATTGCTACAGAAAATCTGGGAGCAGGAAAGCTTGCATTCAGCAGTGATTAGTCAGGTGAGAAGCGCGCCGATGGAAGGATGCACGAAGGCGACATTGAAGCCCGTTCAGCTGCGCGGAGACCGCATGCTGCAGGTGACGTATCAGGTAGGCAGCAAGGTCGTGCATGAGAATGTGGATTCTTCCGTAGCGGTTGAGAAGTGGATGGGGCTGATGGAGAATCATTTTCGACAAGCGCTGATTCGCACGACTGAAGCGGAGTACCAAGTGCTGATCAGCAAGAAGCACAAGGTGTCAATCAAAACGCAAGCGAAGAAGTCGCCAGCTGCTGATCTGTCCCACAATCGCAAGAAGCAATATATTTTGGAGGAAGGGGTGCCGGCGGCCTTTTTGTTGGAGCTTGGAATTATGACCGCTTCAGGCAACGTGGTTGCGGCTAAGTTTGACAAGTTCAAGCAGATCAATCGCTTTCTTGAAATGGTGGCAGATGTTCTCCCTTATCTGCCTTCAGACCGCCCCATTTCAATTATTGATTTTGGCTGCGGCAAATCCTATCTGACCTTTGCTTTATATCATTACCTGCATGTGCTGCAAAAGCGTGATGTCATGATCTATGGGCTTGATCTCAAAGCAGATGTTATTAAGCACTGTGAAGCGCTTGCAAGACGCCTCCAGTATGACGGCCTTCAATTTGCGATAGGTGATATTGCAGATTACGATCGTTCCACGCCAGTGGATATGGTAGTTACGCTTCATGCTTGCGATACAGCGACAGACGCTGCGCTGAATAAGGCTGTTAGGTGGGGAGCTGAGGTCATCTTGTCGGTTCCTTGCTGTCAGCATGAGTTATTTTCTCAGATTGACAATGAGATGCTTACACCGCTCCTGAAGCATGGTATACTGAAGGAGCGATTCAGTGCGCTGACAACAGACGCGCTGCGCGCCAATCTGCTGGATTGCGTAGGCTATCAGACGCAGCTGCTGGAGTTCATTGATATGGAGCATACGCCTAAAAATATTCTGATCCGAGCTGTGAAGAGCAAGCAGGCGCAGGAGACAGCAAGCTGGCAGCAATATATTGCCTTGCGCGATGGACTCAAGCTTAATCCTTATTTAGAAAGAGCGCTTAAGGATATTCTCGACACACGCGGCTTCTCTTCATAAGGAGAAGGTCACTTATAGTTCAACAAGAAGAACACCATGGCAGGAACGGAGATGGTGTTCTTTTTTGTTGGATGCGCATGGATGGGGACTGATGGGGCTGTGTCCATAGACGCTTCGGATCCATGAATTCACCTGCAGTCCAGCCATGGATGTGTCTTAGCGGCTGTGCGGACGATACACCATGCAGTGGAATTGTCCAGTGCCTGTTGGCGTCGGGCGTTCATAAGTATCGGTGATCTCAAAACCCACCTTCTTATAGATATGTATGGCCCGTTCATTCCATGTTAAGACTTCAAGATCAATTTCATGATGAGGCGTGCGCTGCAGCGCTTCCCCTACAATGGCTTGCACAAAGAGTGCGCCATATCCTTGGCCCATTCGCGCTGGATTCATGCCCAATCCAAGGCGGGTAACGCCTTCCATGGGAAAGAATTGAGCGAATCCTTCTAGCGTGTGCTGGTCAGACATAATCACAGCATATTGCGATCGTCTAATCTCGGAGTCTCCGAATTCAACTTCGAGCGCCTTCATATGCTCCCAGGGCAAAAAGCTGTATATTTGATAAGGCGGCTCGTAGTGCCAAGCACATATGAGTGCGGCATGTGTTTCTTGCATCGGCTCTACGTGAAAGTTCATAGCAGTGGAACCTCCAATCTGGATAGAAGTCCTTTTATTTTGGCATAGGAAGCCAAGAAGAAACAATATGCAACAGATTGTAACAATAAGGTAAATCAAGTAGAATGATCTGATAACCTAAGGATGTTAAGGCCTGATTGATCAGGCATTTGCGTCTCGAATTAGAGATGGTCAGAGGTGAGATGAATATGCTGCTAGAGGCGGGCTGGATGGACGGGCTCATGTTTTGGGCAATGCTCGCGCTGTTAATCTATGTATTTGCAGTAAACACGATATCTTCCTTACATAAATACTATCTGGCGTTTCACGCCATCATGCTCATGTGGCCTTTGAGCCAATGGATCCTGCACACCTCCGATCAGATGATACTGAGGCAGATTGCCTCTTATGCAGGATTAATCTCATTGCTCTCGCTTGGTCCTTGCTGGGTGCTGTTTGCCCGATTATTCACGAAGCCTTTGTATCCGTTGTCACGAGGGGCCATGGGGCTGATTGCGGCACCAGTCCTGTTATTTGTTCCCGTTATCGTGCTGAAGCCTGAATGGTGGTTCGATTTATCGGCGCTGCCTGTAACAAGCGGACAAGTAGGCTGGCTGTTCGGGTTGTATATTCTAGCGATTTCCTTTTACTTTATTCTAGCGACTTCGGATATGCTGCGAGTGATTCGTGGAGCATCATCATCCATGCAGCGGCAGCAAATTATACTGCTCTTGATCGGGATTGCGATATTTGCTTGCTGCACCTGCTTTGATTTGATTTATAATGTGCTGCTTGAAGGGCATGTAGCGAAGCGATACGGGATTACCTCGCTTGGGGTGGTATTGTCCGATTTGTTCATTATTTACGTCATTCAGCGCTACCGAGTGCTGGATATTGTCTCCATCGCCAGACGCGAGGTGGTGGACACAATGACAGCGGGAGTTGTGGTTGTAGATGGACAAGATATCGTCATTGACGTGAATCGAGGCATGCATGTCTTCTTTCCTGTACGTAAGGGTGTGCTGCTTCCAATGAAAGAAATCCTTGGGCTGATTCCGGATTCTACTGAACGAGAAGAGGTATGGACACAGTATTACTTTAGTCCATATGAGCATTTGGATACTGAGATTCATATTATGTTCCAAGAGGATGTCAAGCCGAGCTATGTTTCTCTTCATATTTCACCGATTTATGACGATAACAAAAGGTGGGTGGGTAGGCTCTTAACCTTCCATGATGTTACCCAGTTAAGAGTAATGGTTGAACAGATGAATCAGAAAAACACAACCTTATTCGAACGGAACTTGGAGCTCATTCATATTCAGCAAGAGCTGCAATACGCGAATCAGAAGCTTCAGGAGATGGCGATAACCGACCCTTTGACGAACTGCTACAATCGAAGGCATCTGCTCGAGCAGATGGAGGAAAAGGTCCCAACATGCGTAAGTTCTCATCAACCGTTCAGCATTGTGCTATTTGACATCGACCATTTTAAGACGATCAACGATAATTATGGACATGTCGTGGGCGACGAGGTGCTCTCTTTTGTATCTAATATCGTTCGTAAAGAACTGCATCACTCTGATATATTCGCAAGGTATGGGGGAGAAGAATTCGTCATCTTCATGCCAGGAGTCAATGCACAGGAAGCCTATTCTACAGCAGAACGATTGATTGATTTGATTAAGAGTGCAATGCCAACCATTGCTTCCGAAGCCATAATGGTTACCGTTAGCATAGGCTGGGTCGCTTACGAGGGACAGGAGTTATCGTTGGGAGACGATGTTCGCAGCTGGATTCTCGCACTGCTTGGCGAGGCGGACCGACACATGTATGAAGCCAAGTCCAATGGCCGCAACGGCATTCGGCCACGATTGGCTATAGAAGAAGAGGACAAGCAGGTCTCCTTGGACGCTGCGCTGCCAAGGCATTCGGCATTAGAAGCAAGTGCCAGTCGTGAGAAGCGTTAACTCCTGTAATCACAGCGCTGAAGGTGAAAGGAGAACAACAAGAACGTGAACAAGGAAACACCATTAGAGCAGCAGCCCATTAGCGTGCTGCTGCACAGCCGTTCTGTTCTGGAAGGGGAACAATGTGTGGCAACGGGCGTATTGTCGCATCTAGAAGGCAATTTGATGAATATCGAGCTTCCGGAATTTGAACAATTTCGTCTTGGGGAGCAGGTGAAGGTAACGATGTACTCGCCAGCTGGCATGCACCACTTTATTACAAAGATCATTGCTAGACATCAAGGCACTTTGTTCTTGGTGCATCCACCCCATCAGCAAAAAAAATTCAATGAGAAACGGGAGTATCCTCGAGTTGAAGTGCGCAAGCACGGCTTCATTACCGCTTATGGGACGACAGAAGGAGTGGTATCCGTTTCTTCACCCATACCTATTCAAATTAAGGACATCAGTATAAAAGGCATTGGTTTTACGATGAGTGAAAGCACAGCGGAACGCATGATGCTGGATGTGGGAGGAGTGCTTCAGGCAGAGCTTCATCTCGGTCAGAAGCTGCCATGCAGCCTGCGGATCGTCCGCCACCGCGAGCAAGAAGTTGATCGATTCTTTGGTGCCGCAATTGAAGAGATGAGTGTAGCGGCTGCACGCTCCTTGCATGCTTTTGTGCTGAGCAAGCAGGTTTTTACGCACATCGACAGCAAGTCCAAGCAAGTACGCAGAGGATAAATGATATAAGGGGAGAGAAGCATGCACGATCTATCATTAAGACGCTTCGCGATGGCCAGCTTGGCAGGGCTGCTTGTTATTACGCTGCTGCTGGGCGTATCGCCACGCCATGCTTCAGCGCAAGGACTGGTCTTTCCACCGGTCACTTATTCGCCAGCGAAGCACATTGAGCTTCAAACAGGACCCGTGTCCGTTCCGGCCTCACCTACCGTGACAGGGGTCACTTATCAGGTTGAGTATAGCGATACGGAGATTGCCAACGTATCAGTAGATATGAGCAAGCATGAATACATCATCGAACCGAAGTCGGCAGCTGGTACAGCAACGGTTCAAGTCACGTGGTACGATGCGATGGGCCATGCAGCAGCGGAGAAGTTCGCAGTGATGGTGAATGATACGCCCAATGGGGTAAGTGCGCCTGATGTAAATGTCAGCTACTTTAGAGATCTGTATTTGCTAACCAATGAGAATCAAGAAATTGATGTAGATCGACTGTTTCCAGGCAATGATCAAAGGCATATAAAAGAAGAATTTCGTTACACGGTTGACGATACACCTGATGTATACAATCATCATTTGATCGTTAAGCCATTTGTTACCTATCTAACCCTTCAGCCAAAGTCCACCTTTGATGATGCAACCATCAGGGTGTCATTCACAAGAAATGATGGGGTTAAGGTTAGCACTTTTGCGAAGTTCGCACTGAATCAACCCCCGCTGTTTGTAGATCCCCTTGAAGCTATGCAGCTGCTAAAGCACAAGGATACGATCTTGAATTTGGACCAATATTATACGGACCCTAATGGCGATAAGCTGAAGTATAGGATTGTACAAGTGGATCCGGCACTTTCTGTGACACCGGCTATCGTCGGATCACAGCTTGTGATTCCAGCTGGAGCGGACCAGAGCTTCAAGATACGAATAGAAGCCGATGATTCCAGAATGGGGACTGTGGAAGGCGAGTTCAGCTTTCAAGTGAATGAGATTTCTTTGCAGGAGTATGCAGGAAGCTATGAGGATACGGTCAATGTACTATCCGTTTCGATTAAGGAAGAGGGAACCTATGTGCTGGCTCCCTATCAGGAATGGTTAAGTCAGCTGCAAGGCCAAGAACTGCGCAGGGAAGTGGCTCCTGCTGATGCAGCAGCGATTCGTTTCACGATTGACGGTTCAGCTGGAGCCGAGGTGCCTGCAGGAACCTATGGGATCTATAAAGTGGACGCTGATATTCAGGTGATCGCTGTCATTGAGCTTCAAGGCAAGCGGGTGCTGGAGCAAGAGCTGCTGAGCATTGCAACCCATAATGGTCGGGGTCATATCGAGCTTCCTGATGTGCGTGAATGGATTCTGCGCAAAGAAAACCAAAACTATTTGCGTATTCGCATGGCCATGTCATTTCTATAAGCTATAGCATGATTTCGTTTTTTACAGATAAGGCTGCCCAAGTGGCAGCCTATTTTCGTTGCACGAGGCGCCGATGAGTGCTGCTGCGATTACCATCAGGCCGTTCAGGATATGAATAGTGTGTAAGAAGGGAGGAGGGGCACCAGTCGATCCGCTGGAAACCTGCAGCTGCTTGTGAGACGGCAGTGTTCCCTTCATAATGGTCAGAGTAAGATAGTCAATCGGGAGATACGTGTCCGTCTAACATAAAATAAAGGTCAAGAGGATAGGAGATGGAGGTGAGAGCATGAAGAATCATGAGGAGGGACAGGGAATTTCTATAGCACGAATGATAGATACAGTGAGGGAGCGGGTTATTGGGCGTTTATCCATTTCATCTGTTCGTTCTGCGGCATTGGCGATCTTGCTTCTAGGCTGGTGCTTATGGCAGCAAGGGGGATTCTATGACCATAAGCTGCTTGTCCCAGCATTGCTCATCATTGGCTTAGCGCTGATTCGCATAGTCCGTCATGGATTAGGGGTTGTCTCTTCTTCGCCAAAGTCCATGCTTCTGCTTTCTCTTCCTTGGTTGATTGCTGTCTGTTATGGATTAACTTCCATATACAATCCTGCGACCCTTCAAGGGACCTGGATGCAGCTGATTCGTTGGTCGTCCTATGCTGCATGGAGCTTCCTTTGCATCGATCTAATCATGCTGAGCACTTCGAGAAGGAGCATACATGAGCAGAAGACCGCATCAGACCTGCTGTCAGCGTGCGAGCAGCCTGCTGCACGTAGAGCGGTTATTAGCCTTGAACATGTAGTGTTGCTGTCTGGGATAATGCTCGCTGTTGGCTCGCTTGGGGCATTGTATGGCTATCTGCCGATGGAAGGCAGCGTCATGAAGAGTGACGATATTGAATTGTCCTCTTGGGGCTTTCGTTTAGGCGGCATGCTGCAATATCCGAATACGCTCGGAGCGATCTCGGGAGCGTTTGTGGTTTTTTCGCTTGTTCGGGCAAAGGCGAAGGAATACTCTATTGCTTATTCGGGACTTGCGGTTCTGCATCTCATCGTGCTGCTGCTAACGGAATCCAGAGGCTCTTGGATCATGACGGGAGCAGGGCTTTGTCTTGGAGCGATCGGCTCTAGGTCAATGCTTCTTAAATATATAAAAAGGCTGCTGTGGAGCTTAATATGGGCGTTTTCTGGAGCAGCGGCCACAGCTCGCTTGTGGCTGATGGACAGCGAATGGGTGGTTGTTCCGCTCATTCTAGCAGTAGGGTGTTCAGTGCTCCTTCCCTACTGGCTTCAGCACCAGCGTGGAAAAAGCAGCCGCTGGCTGAGAAAAGCTGTCGCATGTCTTGCTTGGGGCGGAGCGGGATGGCTCGGGCTTATGCTGGTGCCGCATCAGGCGATTGAGCGTGTGACAGGCCATTATGCGACAGGGAGTGCGAGGCTCCTCTTCTATCAGGATGCTTGGCGGCTGTGGCAGGAGAGTCCCTGGCTTGGCCTAGGCGGGGATGCCTGGCGCCAGTTGTTTGCCAGCATGCAAAGCGAGCCTTATGTGGGGAAAGAAGTTCACAGCTTTGGCTTCGACCTGCTCCTTGATATAGGAGGAGTCGGCACCTTGATCGCGATGGTGCTTATGGCATGGCTCATCATAATGGCGATGCGTCAAGATCTAGCCGCAGGCGTGGCAGCCGGCGTGATAAGCGCCCACAGCCTGATCGACTTCGATATGGCTTATGGCTGGGTGGTGTATCTATGGCTGGCATGGCTTGCAATGGGGATAACGGCAGCTGAGACATCGTCAGCGAGGCTTGCCGGATCTGCTGATCAGGCGATATCCAAGATGAATCGCCTGAATAAGCGCGTGCGGAGGCAGCGTATCGCCGCAGCCTTCCTGCTGCTGCCGCTGTGCGTGGCCATGGCCATCGGCACGTCACAGCTGGCAGCGAAGGCCATGCACGCTGCCGGCGAGCGCGCGCTTGCTGCGCAGAGCTTGGCGTCCGGCAACGCAGCCGCCTGCGCGGAATCTGGCGCAGACGGCTGCGGGCTGCTTCGCGCCAGCGTGCGCCTCGCGCCTGCCGATACGGCGCTGCGCATCGCAGTGGCGCATCGGCTGCCGCCAAGAGAAGCGCTCGCCCTCTTGCAGGAGGGCGAGCGCTATGAGCGGCGCGGCAAGGCGCTCCACCGCGAGCTTGCACTGCAAGCCGCGCGTGCGGCAGAGCCGCTGCAGGCTGCCGCCTATTGGGAGGCAGCCGTTCAGGATGATCGCTTCGACAGCGAACTGCGCACGGAAGCGATCATCCGCATCGCCGCGCTGGCGGATGCCGCGGCGCAAGAGAAGCGAGCCTTCGCCATCGATCTCGCGAAGGCAGCGCTGACCCAGTTCCAGCGCTACGAGGACGATGCTCGCCTTGCCGCAGACATGGCCGCGAACGACAAGCGGTTTGTATTGACGGCAGCGGCTTCCCAAGCGGCGGCTTCCGCTCAGCTGCTGCTCTATACGCTGGAATAAGGGGAGCAAATCCTCCATTATAGGTTTTGTGTATGAGCACCCGCCTTGAATCGTCGAGCTATCGAGCCTATTCATAAGCTCCGCTTAAATAGCCAGGCAGCTGTTCAACGACGGAAACACAGACCAGATGGCAGATGAACAGGCTCCTGGTGCGCATGCGAAATAGACTTCCGCTGTCCATACCTAATGGACGACAAAGGCATATGCTATAGCATCTTTCATTTTGATGCATAGAAAGGATGTCGATTATCGTGCGCGCATCAATGCTCAAGGCACGTCGGATCATGCCTCCGATGAAGAACTCGAAGTCGGATTCCCGGACCATCCGTCATCGGAAGCCTCCAAAACGCAAAAAGCCCATTGCGCCGTACCTTTCACGTTTTACGGTACTGTGGGTACAGGGCAATGGGGTTGCTTACGATACTAGAGGCTTTGTAGCCAAGGCTTACTCTTGTGGCAAGCTGCTCGGTAGAGCTCCATTCGACAGCTATGGAACGGCTCGCTTCAGCAAGATTCGCACGCCGACCAAGTCGCTCATCAATCTCCAATTGCTGGACGACTGCGGAAGGGTCTATCGCGTCAGCGCTGTACCTCCAGATTTGACCGCTTTTGTTGTGATTGGTTAGAGCGGCTAGACAGACCTTCGTAGCAGCGATTTGTGTGTGCTGTCTAGAAGGTCTGTTTTTTTGTGTATTTGATTAGTGATATCGGCGTTGGATGATGCTCGACTAGCCGCCAAAAGCCTTGCGAAAGCAATCGGTCAATCGGTTCTTATCCACTTGCCATAAGGCGGCAAGCTCTTCGCTTACCGCTTCCTCCCACCAATCAGCCAGCTCCTTGCGATTGTTGCCATGCTCATGAATCCAGATCAGGTTGCCAATGACTTTGTTGACATAGAGCTCTTCACCTTGCTTCATCAGTGCGTCGGGAATGTACACTTTCATTCGTTTCACGGTGCGATATAATTCATTTTGGCAGGCGCGTCGAATCTTCCGGGCGGAGGGCAGGGGGTCAAGATGTCGTTCACGAGGCTTCATGTTGGGCTCCTCTCCATGCGAATTGTGATTTCAATATATGCAGAAGCCCGAGTGGACGTACATCATTCACTGGTGAAAAATGCTTCGTCCATCCTTGGTAATACGATGCCTGGTACTCTTGATCCCCAGCGCTGCAGCGATACTGGCGGATGGATTAATCTACGACAATATAGCCGATCATTGGACCTTCATGAGCGGCATCGGCATGCGTGAGGCAGACGATTCGATATATGCCCTCTTTAGCAGTGAAGGTGACGACGGTTTCTTCATTTTTCTTAATGGTGCCGCTCTTGTTCAAGCCTTCAATCACAAAGTCATGCTGCTTTCCATTAACACCGCGTATACGAAGCTCGACTTGCTCGCCGTCATGGGCATAGACCGTTCCCGGATGAAAGAGATAGGTTTCAAGCTCCTTGCCATCTTCCAGAGTCGTCTTGAATTCTCCTGTAATCATATGAAGAATTCTAGTCTCCCCTGGGGCGGCATGGGCTTCGCGCTCGGATAACTGCAGCGCCCCATACTTGATAAAGGCGATTGACACCATAATAAAGGCGATGGCAGCTAGTCCTAGCTGCAGCTGCCTGCGGGAGATGACCCACAAACGTGACATCGTGCATTCCTCACTTTCCGACAATAGTATTCTAGTTCATATGTATGCGGGTGCTTGTACCCTAATTCCTGCATTGGAGTCATGTTCTAGCATGTGCTAGAATAATATGGGTTACTATAGCCGGCTTGTACTGACAAAAGAATAGTTGGACATGTGTGAAGGAAGTGTGAGTCATGGAATTTATCCATCAAATGGTATCGACATTATTTCAATGGATTCAAGGAATGGGCGCGTGGGGCATTATGCTTGGACTCATGATTGAGGTTATTCCAAGCGAAATTGTGCTGGCGTATGGCGGCTACTTGGTCGTTGAAGGACAGATTGGCTTTGTACCCGCGGTATTGTTTGGAACGATTGGCGGAGTCGCAGCGCAGCTTATCGTATATGGCATCGGGCGTTATGGCGGCAGACCGTTTTTAGAGCGCTATGGACGATTTATACTCATTCAGAAGCATCATATCGACAAGTCGGAGGAGTGGTTCAATAAGTACGGCACGGGCGTTATTTTTTCCGCGCGCTTTGTTCCTGTCGTTCGCCATGCAATCTCCATACCGGCAGGCATATCCAGAATGCCTGTGGGACGCTTTACACTATTAACAACATTGGCAGTCATCCCTTGGACGATCTTGTTTGTGTATCTGGGACATGTTCTCGGAGCGAATTGGGAGCACATTGATGAGGCGGCAGCGCCATATGTCAAACCATTTATTTTGGTTGCACTTGCGCTGCTCATCGTGTATGTTCTGATTAAATATACGATTTCAAAACAGAAAGCGGGGAATCCGTAATGAGTCAAACCATAGCAAGTGTCATCGGGCAAGGCATTACCCCTCAAGCCTTTATTGAAGGAATGACCCAGAATCAGCTCAGCTTTGTGAAGTGGGGCGAAGCCTTTGAGTGGGCGTTAGAGGATGACAAGCCATTTTTTGAATCGCTTCAATTCCGTGATGATCTTCGCTGTTCCATCCTCATGGCGGATTGGTGCGGCGACGTTGTTCGCAACGTGCCTGTCGTCTTCAAGGTGATGGAGGCCGCGGGAATTCCGACAGAGGTGCTCATTATGGAACAGTTCATGGAGACAATGGATCAGTTTCTGACCATGGGGGGGCGTTCGGTGCCTGTCGTGCTTATTACGGATACAGGCGGTCATGTGCTGGCAACATGGGGACCAAGACCGCGCGATGTTCAGGCGCATATGATTGCCTTTAAAGAAGCAAATAAAGATCGTGAGGCTGCAGACTATCAGGAGAATCTGAAGCAGACCTACAAGAATATCATGCAGCAATACGGAGAAGGGACAGACTATCAGCGTCGAATCGTTCGTGAGCTTCACGACTGCTTGTCTTCGATCTAGACGTCCCTTGCTCCAATTATAAATATTGTCATCAACAAAGACTGAACTTAAGGCGGTGTCTCATTCAATATGTTTAAGATCGTAACGTTTCCGCTAGGACCGCTGGAGACGAATGTATACTTATTGTTAAACGAAACAACCAAGGAAGCTGTAATTATCGACCCTGGCATGAATCCGGATCGTATCTTCAAGCCGCTTGAAGGATACAAGGTGGTTGCTATTTTGCTCACGCATGCCCATTTTGATCATATTGGCGGGCTTAAGCAGGTTAGAGAACGCTATAACTGTCCGGTATATATCCACAGCCTAGAAGCGGACTGGCTGACTTCAGCCGAATGGAATGGATCGCTTCGCTGGCCTCAGGTAACGAGACCCATGTCCTTCGAGCCTGCCGAGCATTTGCTTGAGGATAGCCAGGAGTTGACCCTCATGGGTTATACCTTCTACGTCCTTCATACTCCTGGGCACTCCCCAGGCAGCGTGAGCTTCTTGTACAAGGATCATCTGTTCTCTGGCGATGTACTGTTCCGTACATCCGTTGGGCGTACTGATCTTCCAGGAGGGAATCAGCGTGAGCTTATGCGTTCCATTCATAAGAAGGTGCTGACTCTAGGCGATGCAGTGAATGTCTATCCTGGGCATGGACCCGTGACGACTGTCGGCTTTGAGAAGCAGTATAATCCATTTATTTGATCCACAACAGTAACAAGCACTTCATTCCAAATTAAGCCTACTCATATTGAGAAGGGCAGGCTCTTGGGATGAAGTGCTTTTATTTATTCGATGCCACAGGTTTTCATTGTAAGATTAACGGCCCTGCTCCTCTTACATCGGCAAGTGAGAGGAGGTCGAAGCCTGATCTCGCTTCAACGGTACGAAGTGTCCATAGGTCCCTGCTCGCCACAGCCATTCAACAGGCCCCATCGTATAGGATCGAAGCCACAGACTGCTTGCTATGAGCTGCAGCGCCATGATGGCAATGGCCGTTACAGTTCCCATCCAATAAGCGGCTCCGATGTCAGGCCAGATCCATCTAAGGAGAACAAATAAGAGAATGGTATGGGATAAATAATTGGTTAAGGCCATTCTTCCCACGGCAGCAAGTGAGCGGAATGGGCGCTCTCCAAAGCGGGCGATAACGCGAAGCCATGTGGCGATATAGAAGACAGCCAGACTTTTGCCAGATAAGAAGATATAGAATATCACTTGGTTGGAATCATATACGTCATGGGTAAAGTACGCATATAAGATCGGAACAAACAGCAGTAGAGAGATCACTAGCGAGATCCACTGTGCACGCTTTACACGCTGCGAGTAAAACCGCTCCTTTTTCTCAAACCACTGCTTCTTTCCAGCGTAAAGCCCAAATAGGAACAAGCCCAGAACTTCAAAGAGAAGCGCAATCAGATTGGTAGGCACATGAGTGATGGCGTAATCCCATCGTTCTGCCAAATTAGGCACGCTTGTAAAATTAAGACTAAGCGACAGCTCTGGCCTATACATCGTAAGGACATAGGTCATGCCCACAATCAGCGCACAGAAGCTGCTTAAGACCATCCCCCAGATGAATAGTGTGCGCGGCATGCGTTTATAGAACAGCAGCAGGAAAAATCCAGCGATGGCATAAACATGCAGAATATCCCCGAACCACAGCAAGATCAGATGAATGAGCCCGATCACGAGCAGAATCCATAGCCTGCGCTTGAACAACGAGCGCGCGTTCTTCCCTTTCTCTTCTGCCCGGTCCATAAACAAGTAGAAGGACAGGCCGAATAAAAAGGAGAAGATCGTGTAGAACTTCGTCTGCACAAACAAATCGTACAACAAGCGAAGCAAGGCATCTAAACCAGTATTGCGAGTCCCGAAGTGCAGGCCGTTGCCCACCATATCGGGAATATTGACGAGCAGAATGCCGAAGACCGCAAAGCCGCGAATGATATCTACGGTCTGGATGCGAGGCTTAAGAGATGGGGATTGCATTCATGTTCCTCCTTATTAAACATAGGAATGAGGGGCTGACAACAACCCTATTTTATCCAATATCCTGTCGTTTGTCTTCTGCATCATGGCGGCCTGCTCATGGCAAGACCTGCATGTTCGTGTTATCATTATGCTGGTTAAATGGATTAGAGACCTAGTGGTTATGAAATAGAGATGCCTGATGCGAAATGGAGGAGAGAGACATCATGATGACCAATGAAGAACACCCCATGAATACAAATACGTTTGAGCATAAGAAAAGAATTGAACAGCTGCAGGAAAAGATGAAGGAGAAAGGCATTCATCTGTTCTTGGTTACGCAGAATGTGGATATTTATTATATAACAGGTTCCATGCAGACAGGTTATGCTGCTGTCCCGCAGGAAGGAGAACCTATTTTTCTAGTGAAGCGAAGCTATGAGCGTGCGGTAACGGAATCCAAGATTCGAGTAGAGCGAATGGGATCTTTCCGTCAATTGGAGGAGACGATAGCGGGCTTCTTCCCGCATTTAAGTTCTGCTGATGGCAAGATTCGGATTGCACTCGAATATGATGTGCTGCCTGTGCAGCAGTTTGAACGTTTGCAAGCTGTTCTTCCTCAAGCAGAATGGGCAGACGGTTCCGTGATTTTTCGCGAGCTTCGCATGATTAAGTCTCCTTTTGAAGTGGCAAGGATTCGCATGGCGGCCATTGCAGCCCATCGTGCGTTAGTGGAGGCTGCAAACATTGTAAGGCCAGGGATGATGGAGCTTGCTCTGATAGCACAAATCGAGCACCTCTTCCGGATGCAGGGGCATGTTGGCATGATGAGAATGCGCGGCTACAATCAAGAGATTATTACCGGCATGGTGGCAAGCGGCGATGCTGCAGCCGAGCCTACTTACTTTGATGGTCCTGCTGGAGGAAGAGGCCTTACTCCTGCTGCACCGCAAGGAGCAAGCCGCAAAGTCATAGGCGAGAACGAACCTATTCTTGTGGACATTGGCTGTTGTATCGATGGATACGTCATTGACCAGACAAGAACCTTGGTCATTGGCAAGCTGGATGAGGATCTTGAGGCGGCTTATGACGTATCGGAGCAGATTCTTCGAGAGACAGAAAAGAACCTTGTGCCGGGAACGGTATGTGAATCGCTGTATGCGGATGCCCTTCAAATGGCCCAAGATGCAGGATTGTCCGATCACTTTATGGGTTATGGCGAGGATCAAGTCAAATTCCTTGGTCATGGCATCGGTATGGAGATTGATGAATGGCCTGTGCTTGCAAGAGGCTTCAAGCAGAAGCTAGAACCTGGAATGGTCATTGCCATTGAACCGAAATTTACGTTCCCAGGCCGAGGTGTCGTAGGTATTGAAAACACGTATTTGATCACAAAGGATGGCTATGAACGTCTGACCACTGCCCCTGAGGGATTGATTCGAATCAAGAGCTGTGATTAACAGCAGCTGAGCGTTTACACCAGAACACTTTTTTAGTAACATAGTGAAAAATGGTCTTATCCGACCTAATGGCTGGGAGGCATGATCAATGCTGCAATTGGGAGAGAAAGTAGTCATTGTCGCCGACCGTTTCGAACAACAGCTGCCTATCGGGGAATACGGCTATATTATTGCATATGACCGCAACGCGGATAACGCCTTTGATTATGTCATCCGAGTTCCGAAAGCAAACCGCAATTTCTTCGTACCGGCTTCAGATATTGAATGCGAAGACCTGTTGATTCAGCAGGAAGCGGAACGCGTCGAACGGGAGGCGCTGATAGATTACGCGCTTGCTACACGCAACGAAGAACTGTTTCGTCGTTTGATGAGCAACGATGAAGAATTGGAAGCAGAACAAGAGGAAGATGCTGAACCGATGACTGCAGAAGATTTTATTCGTAAAGTCAACTTGAGAGCGTGGATATAAGGAAGAATGGGTCATACTAGGAATAGTCACTGCCCCATAATTTAAGAGGAAGACGTGTGAGGGAGCGATTTCGCCTTATAAGCGAAGTGCACTGCACGTCTTTTTCAGCTGTATTCAAAGATCGTCTGTCCTAGACGTCGTCTGTTTTGACCAGAACCTATATTCAATCTTTGTATGGATACATCAGGCGGAGAGGAAGAACCAAGAATGGAATCAAGCCGCATCATCTATGTCGCGACATACGCAGGCAAGATCATGCTTGAGAGCGGTGGAGAAATCTACCGCGTTGAAGATACGATTAATCGCATTTGTCAGGCGTACGGAATCAAGCAGGTGGACAGCTTTGTCGTTCCGACCGCTATTATCACTTCTGCAGTTAAGGATGATTTCCGTTCCAAGACAGTCATTAAGCGGATCAAGCATCGAAGCTTCAATCTACAGAAGATTGTAAGAGTCAATGAGCTGTCTAGAGCGATTGTGGCGGACAAGCTCTCTGTCCATGAAGCCTATCGCGAGTTAAAAGAGATTGAGCAGATGAAGGGCTACCCTCTGTGGCTCTCTACGCTCTTTTATGCCTTGATATCGGCAGCCTATACGATCTTCTTCGGCGCTTCCGTTCTTGATGCGATCGGTGCCTTCGTAGCGGGAGCTGTGATGCGGCTGATACTTTATCCCTTTGAAAAAGGGCAGTTTAATGTCGTCTTTATTCATGTGATCGGCGGGGCAGCGGCTGCTATTGGCATTGTGCTGCTAACGCTCACGGGATGGTTTCAGATGTCGAATATGATGCTGATCTCGGTGCTGATGAACTTGTTTCCAGGATTAATCATGGCGAATGCTCTGCGGGACATTATGGCAGGCGACTTCTTGTCTGGCATGTCAAGAGTGTCTGAGGCACTGCTGATTGCGATTGCGATCGCGGTTGGCTCTGGCTCTGTGATTGGATTAAGTATGAGCCTGTTTGGAAGTGATATCTTATGATCATACAGGTTGTAACATCATTTTTTATAAGCATGTGCTTTGGAGGCGCGTTTCAGCTTCGGCTCAAGGGCATGCTGGTGGCAGGACTTGCAGGCGGCTTAAGCTGGCTCGCCTTTCTCATTGTGAAGCCGCTCTTTGGTAGCGACTTTGTCGCGTACTTCTTTGCTTCCTGCGTGCTTAATGTATTCTCTGAAATTGCTGCGCGCGTAGCGAAGATGCCTGCGATAAGCTTTATTGTGCCAGGGCTTGTTCCGCTCGTTCCCGGCTGGGCGCTGTATTCCACCATGTATGATTTTGTGCAGGGAGATACACAAGCAGCCTGGAGCTCTGCGATCTTCTCCTTTTCCACTGCAATCAGCATCTCGCTAGGGTTCGTGCTTACTCTTGGCGTTACACGCCTGCGCAGACCGAAGTGGATGAGCTTAAAGCGCTGAGCTATAGAAGAAACGGCAACCGATTCTGGCTGAATTCAAAGACATGGAGCAGCTCTCCCAACGGGGGACGTACTCGATGTCTTTTTTTTGTGAGTAAAATCGTTCCAGTGATCCGCGTTGAGTTGATTTTCGTTCTGCGCTATAATAAAGGGATGATTTTGGCTGCTGGATCAGCCAATGGATAGTGAGGAGGATGTTGTAACGTATGAGCATTCGCTTAGAGAACGTTGAGCATGTGGCACGTCTTGCACGCTTGGAACTGGCATCAGAAGAAAAGGACCGCTTTTTAGGTCAGTTGAACGCGATTCTGAATTATGCGGACAAGCTGAATGAATTGAACACCGACGATGTAGCACCGACAACGCACGTATTGCCGATACATAACGTGCTGCGTGATGACAAAGTGCGTGAATCGCTTACGATAGAACAAGTTATGAAGAATGCGCCAGAAGAGGAAGAGGGTCAATTCCTTGTTCCTGCTGTGCTCGAATAGGTTGAGAGGGGGATGTTCTAGTTGACGATCTTAGATATGAATGTAGCTGAATTAAAGCAGCGTTTGAAGTCTCGCGACTTATCTTCCTCAGAGCTTGTGGAAGCTTCCTACGCTCGCATTGCGGAAACAGAAGCGTCGATTCAAGCCTTCCTGACGCTGGATGAGGATCGTGCTCGCACAGCGGCCAAAGCTTGGGATGAGCAGTATGCAAAGGGCGAAGCAGATTCCCTGCTCGCAGGTCTTCCGATCGGGATCAAGGATAATATTGTGACTGATGGGCTTCGTACGACTTGTGCAAGCCGTTTCCTCGAGAACTTTGTTCCTGTGTATGATTCCAGCGTATCCCGCAAGCTGAAGGAAGCGGGCGCCATTACGATTGGCAAGCTCAATATGGATGAATTTGCGATGGGCGGCTCGAATGAGAATTCCGCTTACCAAACGACACGCAATCCTTGGGATACTAATCGTGTTCCAGGTGGTTCAAGCGGCGGCTCCGCAGCTTCTGTTGCTGCGCTGCAAGTGCCATTTTCCTTAGGCTCCGATACAGGCGGCTCGATTCGTCAGCCTGCCTCCTACTGCGGGATTGTTGGCTTGAAGCCAACCTATGGCCGAGTATCTCGCTATGGGCTTGTTGCCTTTGCATCATCTTTGGATCAGATCGGTCCATTGACCCGTACCGTAGAAGATGCAGCTCATGTGCTTCAAGCCATTGCAGGGTACGATCAGATGGACTCTACTTCTGCAAATGTGGAGGTATCTTCTTACCCATCCGCGCTTACAGGCGATGTGAAGGGGCTACGCATCGGTGTTCCGAAGGAATACATGGGTGAAGGCGTTGACCCTGTCGTTAAGGCGAAGATTATGGAAGCGCTGAAGGTATACGAATCTCTAGGCGCTACATGGGAAGAAGTCTCGATGCCGCATACGGAGTATGCCGTTGCTGCTTATTATTTGCTCGCGTCATCTGAAGCAAGCTCCAACCTTGCGCGCTTTGACGGTGTGCGTTACGGCGTACGCGCGTCATCTCCGGACAACCTGCTTGACTTGTATGTGAAATCCAGAAGCGAGGGCTTCGGTCAAGAAGTGAAGCGCCGCATCATGCTTGGCACCTATGCGCTTAGCTCCGGCTATTATGATGCCTTCTATCTTAAAGCTCAGAAGGTTCGTACGTTGATTAAGCGTGACTTTGACGAAGCGCTGTCTCGCTATGACATTCTGCTTGCGCCTACTGCGCCAACAACAGCATTTAAGATTGGCGAGCAGGTAGACAATCCGCTGCAAATGTACATGAACGATATTCTGACGATTCCAGTAAGCCTTGCCGGCGTTCCTGCGATCAGCATTCCATGCGGACTTGCAGATGGACTTCCTGTAGGGTTGCAGCTTATCGGCAAGCCATTTGATGAAGCTGGACTGCTTAAGGCGGCCCATGCTTACGAACAGCATACTGAACATCACAAGCTGCGTCCGCAGTTGTAAGAGGAGGGAGACCCTGACATGACGCAAGCTCAATACGAAACGGTGATCGGCTTGGAGGTGCACGTCGAGCTCCATACGAAGTCGAAGATCTTCTGCGGCTGCTCGACATCCTTTGGTGCGGCGCCGAATACCCATACTTGTCCGATCTGCCTTGGCCATCCGGGCGTACTGCCGGTGCTTAACCGCCAGGCGGTTGAATATGCGATGAAGGCCGCTATGGCATTGAACTGTGAGATTTCATCTGTCGGTCATTTTGACCGTAAAAACTATTTCTATCCAGATTCCCCTAAGGCTTATCAGATCTCTCAGAATGATCGCCCAATCGGAACGAACGGCTGGATCGATATCGAAGTGAATGGTGAAACGAAGCGAATTCGAATCAATCGCCTCCACTTGGAAGAAGACGCGGGCAAGCTGACGCATATGGATGGCGGCTTCGGGTCCATGGTAGACTTGAACCGCTGCGGAACGCCGCTTGTCGAGATCGTATCGGAGGCGGATCTTCGCTCCCCTGAAGAAGCGAAAGCTTATTTGGAGAAGATGAAGGCGATTATGCAATACTGTGATGTGTCTGATGTGAAAATGGAAGAGGGTTCCCTGCGCTGCGATGCGAACGTCAGCCTTCGTCCATACGGCCAAGAGGAGTTCGGTACGAAGACGGAACTTAAGAACATGAACTCCTTCCGCGGCGTTCAGCGCGGACTTGAGTATGAAGTTGAGCGTCAGACAGAGGTTCTAGAAGACGGCGATAAAGTGATTCAAGAGACTCGCCGCTGGGATGATGCGCAAGGACGGACCATTGTGATGCGTACGAAGGAAGAGGCGCATGACTATCGCTACTTCCCAGACCCAGACCTTGTGGAGCTTCATATCGATGAAGCATGGCAGGAGCGTGTGCGTGCCACCATCCCTGAACTGCCTGATGCAAGACAAGCGCGCTACACAGCGGATTACAGCTTGTCGAGCTATGATGCTGGTGTTATCACCTCTTCTAAGAAGATGGCTGATTTGTTCGATGAGAGCTTGAACTACACCAAAGACGCCAAGGCTGTAGCGAATTGGATTATGGGTGAGATGCTTGGCTACCTGAACCAGAACGGCAAGGACATCGATGAAGTGAAGCTCACGGGTCAAGGGCTTGGCGAGATGCTTGGCCTGCTGGAGAAGAGCACCATCAACAACAAGATCGCGAAGACGGTATTCAAGGAAATGCTCGAAACAGGCAAAGCTCCTCAAGTTATCGTTGAGGAAAAAGGTCTTGTTCAGATCAGCGATACAGGCGCGATCAAAGAGATTGTAGAGAAGGTTGTTGCGGCTAATCCTCAATCGGTGGAAGATTTCCGTGCCGGTAAGGATAAGGCGATCGGCTTCCTCGTTGGACAAGTGATGAAGGAATCCAAAGGGAAAGCTAATCCTGGGCTTGTCAATGAGCTTCTGCGCGAGGTTCTTAAAGGATAAGCATTGCTTTTCTGCTGAAGGATTCGATATGACTCGTTATATGAGTAATAGAAACAGAGCCATGTTATTGCATGGTTCTGTTTTTTTGTAATGAAAGCAGTCATCTTGGTCAGTAGCTGTGAACCTCCTCGCTGAACGCCATCTGCCGCTTATAAGCAAAACAATTTGTGTTGATCAGCTCTATGATTGTCAGGCTGAACGTTTATAGATCTAGATAGAACGAAAAGAAGTTTTCCTCTCTTCCGAATATGTCAAATATGAGGTACACTGCTGTTTATAAGTCGCGATTTGCGGCGTGATCAGAATCAACGCTCGTTAAAAGCAGGGGATATATTCATTTTCAGGGAAGAAGGTGAGTACAATGATTAAAGAGATTCATTTACATGATCCTGAGCTATTTGAGCAGGTGTGGAATATGCAGCAGCAAGCCTATGGCATTGAAGCTCTGCTTATTGGATTTCATGAGATACCTCCTTTGCTGGAGACGAAGGACGAGCTAATGCAGGTGCAGGAGCATTTTTATGGCTGGTATACCGATTCCAATGAGCTTGCGGGGGTCATTTCTTATGAAAGGGAGGCGCCCCATCTGCTGCAGATTTGCCGTGTCATGGTAAGACCAGATCATTTTCGCAAAGGAATTGGCAGAGCCTTAATGCAGTACGTGCTATCCATGAAAGACGTTCACACATTCACGATTTGTACAGGGCTGAAGAATACGCCAGCCATAACCTTGTATGAGCAGCTTGGGTTTCACTACGTTAGGGATGACGAGGTAGCGCCAGGCGTTGTTCTTCGCACTTTATCCAAGACACAACCATTGACGACTTAGTGGGCATCGGGAGGAGATTGTGTTGCCATTAGAAATACAAGACCCTTGGTATATTGATAATCTACATATTACACTGCGCCTGCTGCTGGCCATGGTACTAGGGGGCGTCGTGGGGCTTGAACGGGAACAAGCCAATCATCCGGCAGGACTCCGCACTCATATTCTTGTTTGTCTAGGTTCCGCATTGCTTATGCTGCTATCCATATACGGCTTTTCTCAATTTGTGTATGAGGAGAATGTCCGGATCGATCCGGCGCGTCTAGCAACGGCTGTTATTACCGGAATTGGCTTCTTGGGGGCAGGCACCATTATTTTTACAGGGAAAGCGATTGCAGGCTTAACGACAGCGGCTTCGCTGTGGGTTGTTGCTGCAATTGGACTAGCGGTTGGTGCCGGCTTTTACTTCCCATCCATTTTGACGACAGGACTCGTGTTGGTGAATCTATTCGCATTTAATAAGCTGGAGCAGCGATATTTGGCTGGCAAGAAGCCAAGAATCTTAACGCTGATTACAGATGAAGCATTTGATGTTATGAAAACGTTGAACAGCTGCCTCTCCGAGCACGGGATTAATGTAAAAAAGATGACGATTCTTCATCTAGAAGAAGAGCGCAGCCATCGCGATTACAGGGATTCATACCGCAAGGAAATCAAGCTTGCTGTTGTCATCTCCAAGCATACGGATATTCTAACCTTTGCCACCGAGATCGAACAGCTGACAGGTGTGCGCTCTGTTACGATTGAATAAAAAACTAGACTAAAGTCGGTGAAACCTTCCTAGACTCAGGAAGGTTTCTTTGCTTTTGTCCCAAGACGTACAATAAAAGTAACAAAAATGGTCTTTCGCGGACGCGTGCGAATAGAGATAACCTTTGGGTTAGAGTGGAAAGGAATGGACAGCAATGAATAAACAAACGAGAAATGATAGCCAGCAGCAGCGCACTGACGAGTGGTTGATCCAACAATATAAAGAGGGAAATGAAGGGGCTATGCAGGAATTGGTGGAAAGACATCGCCCATTTGTGTTAACTTGTATTTGTCGCACGGTTTCTGACCGTTACTTGGCAGAAGATATTGCACAGGATGTATGGCTTAAAGTATTCCGCTCCTTGCATACGTATCGTGGCGACGCCAAATTTACCACGTGGCTGTATCGCCTGACACGCAATCAGATGATTGATACGCTTCGCAAATGGAAGCATCAGCATATAGAAATGACAACGGACACGATGCAGCATGTTGAGGGACAGATTGATTTGGACTTGATATGGAGCGATCTCCCCGAAGACCGATTAATCACTAGGGAGCGTTCACAAGAAGTGCTGGAGGTCTTGAAGCAGCTTCCTATGAAATATAGAACGGTCATGGTGCTGTATCATTTGCGAGACCGCTCGTACACAGAGATTGCAGAGCAGTTGTCCATGCCGGTTCGTACGGTAGAGACCAGACTGTATCGGGCAAAGTCGCTCTTTAAGCGTGCTTGGGGACAATCTTTGGAATTGGCTTAGCAGATGTGTGCGGCAATGTCTAAATACAAGGGGGGAGCAGCATGAATAATTATCGCTCAGGTTCATCGAAGAATGAGCAGGAGGAGCAATTTCTTAAGGAACGGATGAAAAAAGTGGAGCGAATGCAGCAGGAAAGCCGCGGTCAAGGGTGGTTTAATGCCAACGAGCGGCCTTATGCGCATGCCGGAGAGCCTCCATTTATGAATAGCAAGCCTCCACGGAAGAGTAAGTTTGTTGCGGTAATGCTAGGATTCTTCTTCCCAGGAATGGGACATTTTTATCTTGGCTTGATGCAGCGTGGACTTCTCATGATGATGCTGCTGGCGCTGGATATTGTGACCATTGTCTACTTCAGCACTTCTAATGACGGGACGAATGTACCGCTGATTGTGCTATTATCGCTATTGCTTCCGGTCATATACTTCTATAATTTATTCGATGCCATGCAGAACACGGACAAGGTTAATACACAAGCGCTGTATGGTACGAGCAAGTCTGTCAAGCAAGGACCATGGCTTGGAATTCTGCTGGTCGTGATTGGTCTTATGCTCATGCTGTTTACCATTGATCCCGACTGGCTTCGCTGGCTGCTGCGCAATGGAGGCTCATTCGCCGGGGCAGCAGTATTAATTGCTGGAGGCATCTATCTGCTCTACAAAGAATCTAGATTCAGACCTTAACATGCAGGGGGGAGCAATATGATTAAAGTCGGCAGGATCACAGCCTCGCTGCTTATTATTGCCGTAGGCATTATGCTCTTGGTTGACCGCCTATATCATACGCATACCATAACCCTGCTGATTACTTGGTGGTCTGTCATTCCAATAAGCTTAGGACTTGAAATCTTATGGTTCAGCTTTCGCAAAACTGAGCGTAAACGCAAGTTCGATACTTTGGGCTTGTTTGCCTCATTGTTCATTGCAGCCATCGTGTTTACGACCACTCAACCTTCACTGTTTCAAGATTGGGTGCGTAGTGTGCAATTTGACTTTTCGATGATGAAGCAGATGGTGAAGATGGACGGAGCAAAGACGGACATTCCAACGGAGACAACGGATGTTCCTTTATCTGTTCGTGAATTGAGAATCGATCAGACAGCGGGAGATATTTATGTGAAGACTGGATCCCAAGATACGCTTCAAGTTGAAGCGATCGTGACGATATTCAATGCTTCTCCTGAGGATGTAGAGATACTGGCTGCTCCATTAAAGCTTCGCTGGATTGAAGATGCAAGCGAACCTGTATTGAGTTTGAAGATGGATGGCATGGATAAGATTCGCCAAGCGGGCTATTCCAGTCGTGTTGATCTGAGTATTAAGCTCCCTAGAGAAAGGGACCTCCTTTTCAATGCAAAAGTAAAAGAAGGGGACTTTTATATTCATGATCTTGAAGGTTCTGTACAGGTGGACACGGTTGATGGCGATATCTCAATCTCGAATGTGGGGGGCGATGTTATGGCTCATACCACTAGCGGAGATACGGAGCTCCAGAATATCCAAGGAAATGCAGAGTCTAAAGCGGCGAGCGGGGATATTGTCGCAAGCGAGATTGGTGGCAATCTCCATATGTTCACGAAAAGTGGAGATGTTGAAGGCAGTGAGCTTGCCCAGGATGTATTCGCGGAAACCTACAGCGGCGATATTCGGATCAGTACCTCTTCACTAGCAGGAACATGGAGCGTAACCACTTTAGCTGGGGACGTGGAAATGAAGCTTCCAGAGGATCTTAACGCATTCATGCAAGTGAAGAATTCCTTTGGAGATTTAAGTTCAGATTTTCCGCTTACCATCACGGAACACGAGATGCAGGGTTTGTTGGGAGAAGGGCTGTATCAAGTGTTCGTTCAGGCGAATGGCGATGTGAACGTGGCCCAGAGATAATGTGCTTCGCCATAGCTAAGCAATGAATACCGCACCGTTGTGCGGTTTTTCTCGATTGAATACGCAATAATTGTATTGACAAACAAAAAAATAAAGACGTACAATGGACATATACCAATTATTTGTTGATAATTGTTATAATGTAATAGTTATACCCGATGTGCAGATATTACAGATAGAAGGTGGTGGTCAGGATGAAGACGCGGGTACAGCATGCATTAGAACATTTGAAAGAGTCCGGCGTACGCATTACACCGCAGCGTCATGCTATTTTGGCATACTTGATGGATTCCATGACCCATCCTACTGCAGATGAGATATACCGGGCTTTGGAACCGAAGTTCCCGAGCATGAGTGTAGCTACCGTTTATAACAACCTGAAGATGTTTATTGAAGCAGGACTTGTAAGAGAGCTAACTTATGGTGACAGCTCCAGCCGCTTTGATGCGAATGTATCGGATCATTATCATGCGATTTGTGAGAAATGCGGCAAGATCGCGGATTTCTCGATACCTGCATTGGAGAATGTTGAGCAGGCTGCTGCTGAACGAACCGGATTTCATATTCGAGGACATAGGATGGAAGTGTATGGGGTGTGCCGGGAGTGTGCTGAAGAAGCAGCATCGGTACATTGATATTTCAAGTGAGATGAGCGCGCAGTGATGGATCTGCGCGCTTTTTATGTTTTGAATAAACATGGAAGATGGAGGCTCGAATGAAAAGACAAGCTGGAAGACCTCCCATGAGGAGAAGGCAAGCGAAGAAGAAAAAGGGATTTGGCCGTTTGGTGCTGCTTGCAGGATTGATTTTATTAGCCATAAGCTTGTGGAAAGGAATTCAGGAGTGGCTTCCTAATCAACAATTTGCCAATCAAGATGATGGGATATCACAGCGCATAGCTTGGAATGATCAGCTCACAGCATATGGAGCTAAAGGCAGTGGGAAGGAACTTCTGATTCCAGCAGGTGCGATCGAAGATTATATGTCCACTTATGTGTGGGCAGAACAGCAATCCAATCTAGTCATTGTGACGAATGATTCCAATACTGCTGTCATTCCCGTAGATGGGAATAAGGGGATATGGAATGGGCAATCCCATACGTGGAGCGGGACTGCGGATATCATAGATGGAGAAGGTTATGTAGCGGCTTCGATTCTAGAGGAGCTTGGCGTTACTCGAAGCAAGCAATTTAAGGTGGATGGCAAGGTAGAACTGCTGGCACCGGGAACAAATTATGATCAAGGGAAGATTAAGCTGCAAAAACGTGCAGACGATAAGGTGGCATTGCGTGAAGAGCCAGATAAGCACGCACTCATGGTTGCCGAATTATTCGGAGATACAGAATTGAAGCTGTGGGATGCGGAGGGTGAATGGTTCAAGGCTACCGATCAAGTCAGCGGCGCAGTCGGTTATGTTCAACGCAGCGAGGTTGAGCAAAGCGGCGCGGTACAAGTGCCAGAACGCAAGTCGATGGAGCTTCCGGACTTTGTTAAGCAGAATATACCCATTAATCTAACGTGGGAAGCCGTCTATACACGCAACCCGAAGACAAGCTCGCTTCCGGATATGCCTGGCGTAAATGTGATCAGTCCCACATGGTTCAGTCTGGAAGATGGCCAAGGGAATGTAAAGAGCAAGGCGGATGCAGACTTGGTTGATTGGGCACATGCGGAGGGGAAACAGGTATGGGCGTTGTACAGCAACAGCTTTGATCCTGATCTCACGAGAGAGGCGCTAAGCACGTACGAGAGAAGAAATCGAACGACTCAGCAGCTGCTCCATTATGCAGAGCAGTACCGTTTTGATGGCCTAAATATTGATTTTGAAAATGTAAATGTAAATGAGCGGGAGGTGCTGACTCAGTGGGTAAGGGAGCTGACGCCGCTTCTTCGCCAAGAGGGGCTTGTCGTATCCATAGATGTAACAGGCAAATCCTCGAGCGGGAACTGGTCGATGTTTCTTGATCGGGCCAATCTTGCCAAGAGCGTCGATTACATGATGGTCATGGCTTACGATGAGCATTGGGCGGCAAGTCCGAAGGCAGGATCGGTAGCATCCCTTCCATGGACAGAACAAACGATGCAGCGAATTATGGATGAAGATCAGGTGCCTGCCAGCAAGCTCGTTTTGGGCATGCCGTTATACATGCGCATATGGACAGAGACGGAGCAGAATGGCAAGACAGAAGTGAAGTCGAAGGCAGTAGGCATGACTGGAATCAAGGAATGGCTGCAAGAGCATAAGGTCACACCGGAGTTTATGGAGGATGTGGGGCAGAATTATGCAGAGGTTACCGTTGATGGAGAGCGAATGAGAGTATGGATCGAAGATGAGACATCGATTCAAGCACGAGTCGATATGGCAAAAAGAATGGGACTTGCAGGTGTTGCGACATGGGCAAGAACATTCGGCGATGAATCATTATGGAGCATGCTGCACTACTAAATGGATAGATCATAATAAGAAGCCGTACCCGAATCTAGCAATCAGCTGGATCTAGGTACGGCTTTGTTGTGCTATTCTAAGATGTAAATGTTCGTTCCTGCTCGGACTTTGTTGATTCATCCTGTGCTGGAGCGGCGTTGTTGATGTCTGTGGATTCATGATCGCTGCTGCTCTTAACCTGGGGATGCTCCGTAGCTTGGCTCTCATCCAAGGTAAGCATCGTGCGACAGAACATACAGCGGTCGGTCTTGCCTAGAATCTTTGTTTGTCGCCCACATTCTGGACATACTAGGATCATGGCGCTGGTGGAAAGCATGCCAGCAGCAAAATATATGGCCATGCTGCCCAAGAGAGCAATCATGCCGATTACCATGAATATGGCGGCAAACAGTCTTCCGTTCGTTCCCCACATAAGAATTCCTGCAGTGCCAAGCACCATTAGTCCCATTCCGCCCATGGTAAGCAGTAGTCCCCATAATCGAAACTCATTGATCTTGCTCGATCGAAAGAAGAAGCGTTTGGCTTTCTCCATATTACTAGAGGAATGACTCATAGTACGACTCTCCTATCATGTATGGAATGTTAAAAAAATGAGGAGGAAAGAGACGATCTATGTAGAATTATAAACGAAGAGTTGCTGTAAAAGAAAGCCAAAAAAAGTGTGGGGAACAGAATGGAAAAGGGAAAAATGGGGCCAGTACTGCTCCTGGACCCTCTAGTCAAAGATCAAGACATATCGGGAATTGTCATCGTGGACAAGGATATTGTCGAAGCATGGTCCAAAAAGTTTGTCGATTGGTATATTCATATTATTTTGGTTCATACGGAGTTTCCTGAAGAGGCTGTTGCTTCTCAATGGCTGGATGATGTTGAAGGAAGGCCAATACTGGTTAGCCGATTGTCCGAACAAGAACTTCTGGAGGTGAGTGATTTGGAACATCATGATGTGAAGCGATTGATTCCTTTAGGAAAAATTGAGCTTGACCGCAAAGGTCACATTGAGAGCGTCAAAAGCATCATGTTGGGAAGAACCCCCTTACACGAACAAGTAGTTCTAAGCCGATTTGCGAATTTCGTTGAAGCTTATGTTCATGGCAGGCGTTATCTTGAGAAGGGACATGTATGGGATGCGTATACATCTGTGCTGACGGCTTTAAAAGAGTGGGCATGCCTCACTGTAGTGGAGCACGGAGAACATGATCAAGTAGGTTTGTGGGAGCAGGTCAAGCATCTAAGTCCAGGGGTATTCAAATTGTATGAGGAATTGGCGACAAGCAATGAGACGGTTCTTCAACGGGTTGAACTGGTACTATTGGCTTGTGAGTTCTCGATCACAACGAAGCTCAACAGCTGTGCGGCGCCGCTGCTTCGGATCCTGCGGGAGAGTAAGCAAGGGGTATCTCTAGAACAATTGTATGAGAGAGAGGAACTTCAGATCATTCGTAAACAGCTGCCGATGCTTATGGAGAAGCTTACAAGGAGCCATTATGTCATCAAAACAACAGAACCTTCTTCAGATCCTCATTACCCAGAAGCTCTTTATTCGATCTATCATTGGAACGAAGAGCGAAAAGCAGTGCACGGCTGATGACAGAAGCATCAGCATACATCACTATAGTAGTTATTAATAGAACCAGCTATATTGGGCATGGGAGAGGAACAATCCAACTTTTTTTAATAGAGGGTTGACTTCACCATGTCCATTATGATAAATTAGAACTCGTCCCTCAGAGGACATGCATCAAAGTTCACAAAGAGATGACAAGCTTCGATAAACTTCGAACAAAACTTTCTTAAAAAAAGTGCTTGACGGAAACTGAGTGAATATGATACATTATAAGAGTCGCTGCTGAACGATGTGGCGAGCTAAAGCGAAGGTGATCGGGTTGATCGCTGGAGCGCAATTGTTCTTTGAAAACTGAACAACGAGTGAAACATTATTGAGAATTAATTTCTCGTCAGCAATACAATGAGCAAGTCAAACACTTTTATGGAGAGTTTGATCCTGGCTCAGGACGAACGCTGGCGGCGTGCCTAATACATGCAAGTCGAGCGGAGTCTTACACTTTCTTCGGAAAGTGTTTG
>NZ_FXAZ01000016.1 GCF_900177815.1 Paenibacillus aquistagni
TCATCGTTATACCCATTCCTTTCGCTTCGCTCAAGGCACAAAACGGAATGAAATCCGTCAGCCTTGAGCGATTTTGTTATTCTTGAGTTACAGAGATACCAGTACACTACAAATCACGTGGAGGTGAGTGGGTCACCGCTTTTATAGGGTGACCGCATCGTTATATGTGTAGGTGGCCTTTCCAAGCATAAATAAGTGTCGCTTCGAGCACGCAGACTTATCTTTGATAAACAACTCGTTTATAGCTGACCATCAGTCCCTGCTGACTATCTTTGTATATCACAGAAAGGAGTCTCGATATGGCTCTAAAAATTGTCTACCCTATCTGTTGCGGAATCGACGTACACAAAACCTTCGTGGTTGCCTGTATCGCTTCCACCAACAGTAAAGGCGTCACGACTTACAAACGCCATCGCTTTTCAACCTTTACCCAGGGATTGAATGAGTTGTCACAATGGCTTTGTGAGCATGACTGCATGGATGTCTGCATGGAATCGACCGGGAAATACTGGATTCCCGTGTTCAACATTCTGGAGCATTCCTGCAACATCACGCTGGCGCATCCGAAATACGTCAAGGCCATTCGCGGCAAGAAGACCGACAAGAAAGACGCCCGGTGGATTGCCGATTTGTTCAAGCACGATCTGGTTGCCGGGAGCTTTATGCCTCCCTTGCCGATCCGGCAACTGCGCGACTTGATGCGCTATCGCTTCAAGCTGACCAACTTTACGTCCAGCGAGAAGAATCGGCTTCAGAACAGTCTGACCGTATCAAATATCCAGCTTGCCAGTGTTGTGTCGGATACGTTTGGCAAAAGCTCTATAAACATTTTGAATAAGCTCTTGGATGATCCGACCGATACGTCTTTTGACCTCGAACCGCTCATTCATGGCTCCATGAAAAGAAAACTTCCTGAACTGGAGCTTGCGATTGACGGATTTCTTACGCCCGAGCAGGCCGGGAAAATCAAGGTCATCAAGCAACACTACGAAGACCTTGAATCCCGCAAAGCGGAACTGGAATCGATTATCCTTTCCCTTGCCGCGTCCTACACAGAAGAACTCAACCTGATCTTGACTGTTCCGTCCATAAGTAACCTGTTCTCCGCCATTGCCGTGGTTTCAGAGATTGGTGTGAACATGGACGTGTTCCCGACAGCCAAGCATTTGTGCTCCTGGGCAGGACTCACCCCCACGAACAATGAGAGCGCCGGCAAGAAAAAGTCGGTAAGGATTTCGAGAGCAGGCGTCTACATCAAACCACTTTTGGTCCAGTGTGCGACCGCTGTGGTCAAAAGTGAGAAGCATCCCGAAATACGGAATCGCTATTTGCAGCTCAAGAAGCGTAGAGGACATAAGCGAGCCATTATTGCCATTGCCCGCATGCTATTAACGGCCATCTACCACATCTTGAAGAACAAAGAGCCTTACAATCCGGACTTGTACAGAAAATCCGATGCTCGTCCAGTAGAGCGTGAAATCACGGTAGAACAAGCGATTAAACTAGCTCAAACTCAGGGTTACCGAGTTTTGACCGCTGCGACATGACAATACACCCATATTTTACCATTTATTGGTCGTGTAAACGGCTTATTTGGCCTGCTCATTTCCTCTACTACGCGCGTTGACTAAGGATTTCAGACTT
>NZ_FXAZ01000009.1 GCF_900177815.1 Paenibacillus aquistagni
CTCTCCATTAAAGTGTTTGACTTGCTCATTGGTATTGCTGACGAGAAATTAATTCTCAATAATGTTTCACTCGTTGTTCAGTTTTCAAAGAACAAAGTTAGTTACTTTCATTTATTCACCGCTGTTCAGCGGCGACTTAATTAATATATCATATCGTTTTCTAGGAGTCAACATTTTTTTCAAAAAACTTTCGGCAACTCTCTCTTTTATGAAGTAGATATGAACCTGTTTGAGACGGCTTCAAAAGCCCAGCTCCCAAAACAGGATTTTAATATATCATAGAACAACTTTTCTAATCAAGACCCTATTTATGGCTATTGCAAAAAAATAACCGCCTGCTTGTAAGCCAAGCGGCAGTCTACAATCCCACACCTCTTATTATCCATTTATCCAAGGCATGCTCTTTTTCTTGCCCGTCTGTCTTGAAGATGAATCAATAGAACGAATCTTTGCTTTTTTCTTTGATTTTGATATTTTCTTCGCACTTGGTATCTTCTTCACTTCTGGAGCAATTGTTGTATTCGGCTCGATCTGTGAAGCCTCTTCTGTCAGCAATTCCTCACGCGGCTGAGTAGAGGGAAAACCCGCTGCTGCATCATTGCCATTCCCTGCATATGATTCTGGTCCGTACATATTGGGACTATACGAAACATTAGCATATGGCGTATAAGAAGGATTCGCGCTCGATATATACCCTTGCTGCTGCGTATAAGCAGGAGCAAAGTTAGGCATGCCTTGCATATACGGATTGGACCAGTTTGAAGGCTCAATATAAGGCTGGGCAGGAACAACTTGTGCAGCGTAAGGATCTTGGCACGTGCAAGGACCGGCCTGCATTCCCATATAACCTTGCTGAGCAGTCATGGGCATATAGCCAGAGTATGCGGAGTAGTTGGCTGGAGCCATTGAATAATTGGCATAGCCTTGAGACACTGCATGGTACCCCGGCCAATTGTTGTACGACTCCAGCGGATACTGCGCGATCATCTGCTCGTCATGCTGGCCACCGCAGCCACAGTTTTGAGCAGGCTGCATGGGATTAGGAGGAGCAGAAGAGGATATTGGCGTTAGTGCTCCTTTCGCTGTTATGGAAGAAGGAGCTGGTGTTGTCGGTTTTAGCGAAGGTGCTGGAATCGAAGGCATCGTTGTCGTGACTGTTGGGGCTGTCAGGATTTGTGGTGCAACTGGGGAAGCCTGCTTTTCAGGCATTTTTGCTTGAGTGTTTTCAATGACGGCTGGAGCTGTCTTCGCTTGAGGCATAATAACCGCTTCATTCTTAGCCTGCTCTGTTAGAATAGGAACCTCCATGGATTCATTTGCTTCTTTCTCCATTTTTGGAGCATTCGATTCCTTCACTTCATGAGATTCATTCGACTCTTTGGCTTCTTTAGCCTCATGCTTCTCTTTTTCCGGCACCGCTTCATTCGCGGCTAGTGGAGCGATGTTGGCAGGAGCTTCATTTTCAGCAGCCATCATATTGGGAGAAGAAGCATTTGCCCCTGCATTCTCTTGAACATGGTCCACGGCATGCTCATCTTTTGGCTTTGGAATATTAACGACCTGACCAATAAGCAATACATTTGGATTTTTCAAATGCGGATTAGCTGCAATCATCACATCAAGCGGAATTCCCCATGCTTTTGCGAGCTTCCACATCGTGTCGCCTTCTTTGACGACATGCTTATGGATAATTTCATAGCCTCCCGTTGGGAGCTTTGTAGAAGGAACCTTCACCTTCATGCCAACATCCAGCTTATTCGGATCCTTTAGCTGCGGGTTGAGCTTTATCATTTCCTCTACCGTTACACCATATTTCTTCGACAGCGAATATAAGGTATCGCCCTGTTTTACAATATGAATTTTCACGTGCCGTTACCTCCTAAGGGAACATCATTCCACACACGGGACAATTGCCCGTAACTCCATTGATACATTCTATGCACCACTTAGGCATTTGACATCCCTTCTTTCTTAAAACTTTCACCACACACTGAATTCATCTTCTTTTTCTACTTAACAGCCCATATCTGATGAGACAAACAAGCCCGCTCTTTTGATTATTATCAATTATGAATGTAGGATTGAAACCTAGTTGATGGTAAAATGAGAAAACGTCTCATCTCCTATATAAGGAGAGAGACGTCAACATCAAAAGATAATTAAGCTTCATATACCTTCTTGCCGTTTTGAGTAACGACCTCGCGGAAACGCTTCAGCAAGGATAGCGTAATAGGACCGGCTTGTCCGGTTCCAATCACTCTTCCATCAACCTCTCGAACCGCAATAACCTCTGCGGCCGTACCTGTAAAGAACACTTCATCGGCAACATAGACATCATGCAGAGTAAATGGTTCTTCCTTCAACTTATAGCCAAGCTCTTCGCACAGCTCAATGATTGTGTTGCGCGTAATGCCCTCCAGAGCCCCCAGGTAGCAAGGAGGCGTAAATACGACACCATTTTTCACAATAAAGATGTTGTCGCTTGATCCCTCAGCTACATACCCTTGAGCGTTCAGCATGATCGCTTCGCCTACATCTGCATGATTCGCCTGAATCTTAACCAGAATGTTGTTCAGATAGTTCAGCGACTTAATCTTCGGATTCAGAGCGTCTGGAATATTGCGGCGCTGGGACACTGAGATCGTTCTGAGACCATTCAAATAGGCTTCTTCAGGATAGATGGCAAGCTGTTCAACGATAACAATAACGCTTGCTTGTGGACAGCGAAGCGGATCAAGGCCCAGATTGCCTGCGCCACGCGATACGATGAGGCGAATATATCCATCCTTGAGCTCATTGCGGCGAATCGTCTCACAGAGCACCTCTTCCATCTCTTCCATTGTAAGAGGGATATTAAGCATGATCGACTTTGCCGAATCATACAAGCGAACCAAGTGCTCATGACACTTGAAGATATTGCCCTCATAGATGCGAATGCCTTCAAAAATGCCGTCGCCATATAAAAAGCCGTGATCGTACACAGATACTTTGGCTTCTTCCTTTGTAACATATTGACCATCAAGATAAATCCATTGTGTCATACTTACACCTCCAAGTTATGTGGTTGTTCTAATGCCCAACTTTTGCTTGAATAGCTAGGATAGGAGCCCAGTACGCGTACTTGACAGCCTAGCGCCTCTATCTCTTCAATCGCCGAGGGGAGCAGAATTGAGTCCAACGACAGCTCCACATCGATGTAAAAATAATAGCTTCCCAGTTGACGCTTGGTCGGCCGTGATTCAATTCTCGACAAGTTGATTCTTCTCCAAGAAAAGGCCGCCAGCACCTGATGAAGCGCACCAGGGAAATCCTCAGGCAGCGTGACGAGCATCGTCGTCTTGGCAGCAGATTCAACAGCAGAAGTAACAGGTGACTGCCCTACCAAAATGAACCGGGTAAAGTTGTTGTCGTGATCCGTTACATTCGGCTCCAGCACATCCAATTGATGGGTAGCTGCTCCAAGTCGTGTTCCGATCGCTACCCAACCTTCCTCAGAATGGTTCTTCACCATACGGATCGCCTCTGAAGTGCTGCTTACATGCTCTTGCTCCGCATGCGGAAGATATTTGCGAAGAAATTGTGTGCATTGCGCCATCGCTACTGGGTGTGACAGTACCCTTTTGACCGTTGTCCAGTCTCCTTGTATCTCTTGCTTGCGTCCTACAATATTCTGGATGGACGGATATACCCATTCCGCTTGAATAGGCAGATCCACCTCATGCACCAGCCAATCCATATGGAGATTAACGGAGCCTTCTATTGTATTCTCAATCGGAATGACACTGTAATCTGTATCTCCGTTTGCTGTCGATGTAAACACATCTGAGATCAATTTATAATGAACCAATTCGTGCTTATCTCCAAGCAAATGAACAGCTGCCTCGTGAGAGACAGACCCTGCTGGCAATAAAGCAATACGAGCCATACCAACTCACGCCTTCCCTTATCTTCTTCAATTCCAGTTCCCGCATGCTACGATGAAGAGGATACAGGAATATGATCATGGATATTTGAAGCTTGTCCTTCTAACCATACCGCACCTTCTGTGCAAGGATCAAGCTGGAATACATCGGCTTCTACGCCATGCTGAGCCAGCGTATCGCTCATATATTGAATGAGTCCAGCAATCTTCGCCTCATCGCGCTCAACAAGCGCGATTGCTGTAGGTCCAGCGCCGCTAAGCGCTGCGCCAAGAGCCCCGTGGCGGACGGCGTGCTTGAGCACTTCATCAAGACCAGGAACGAGACTTGCCCGGTAGGGCTGATGCATGCGATCTTGCATCGCAACACCCAATAGATCATGCTGGCCTGTCGACAGAGCCACAGCTAGGAGAGAAGACCGGCTTACATTGAACACGACATCCTTCATGTCATATTGCGAGGGAAGAATGCTTCGTGCTTTTTTGGTCTCCAGATGAAAGCGCGGCACAGCTGCTACTGTTGTTAATGAATCTGATAGCGCTAGATTCAGCCCATAGGCCTGCTTGCCATCCCATGCTGCAACAATAAGACCTCCATATAAGGAAGCTCCCGCGTTATCCGGATGCTTCTCTATATTCGTTGCCATATCGAAAAGCGCTTGCTTGGACAACGGCTCATCAAGCAGCGCATTGGCTGCAAACAGCGCCCCGACAATAGCCGTCGCACTGCTGCCTAATCCTCGCGTGAGCGGAATCTCACTGTAGACCTCTACCTCAAGTGGAATGATCGTCTGCCCCACTTCACGGAACAGACGATGCGCCACCTTCACGATCAGATTGTCTTCATTGCTAGGCAGCCCTTCCAGATGATTGCCGTACATACGAACAATTGTCTTCTCAGCCGGCTTCATGCCGATCCATAAATGAAGAGACAGGGCCAGACCGAGTGTATCGAATCCTGGCCCCAGATTGGCAGTGCTGGCAGGTACTCTTACGAGAACACCTTCTTCACGCATCATCCCTCTTCACGCTCCAGCCGTTGAATAGCCTCCATTACCGCTTCTTCGGTATCTGGAACAACAAGCGGCTCTATCCCAGCGGTCTTGATTGCGACATTTGGATCTTTAAGGCCGTTGCCTGTCAATACGCACACAACGGATTCTCCGCCTGTGAAGTAACCCTCTTGATGAAGCTTGATCACCCCAGCCAGCGAGGCAGCAGAAGCCGGCTCTGCAAATACGCCTTCTTTGGCTGCGAGCTGCTGGTAAGCAGACAATATCTGTTCATCCGTCACGTAATTGATCTGTCCTTCCGATTGCTGCGCTGCCTCCACAGCTGTCTTCCAGCTGGCAGGGTTGCCGATGCGAATAGCAGTAGCGATCGTTTCCGGTTCAAGGATCGGCTCACCTTTAACGATAGCCATCGCCCCTTCTGCTTCAAAGCCCAGCATGCGCGGGCGTTTGGTGGATCTTCCCGCTTCATGGTATTCCTTAAATCCTTTCCAGTACGCGGAAATGTTGCCCGCATTCCCTACTGGAATAGCCAGCATGTCAGGAGCATCTCCAAGCTGATCACATACCTCGAAAGCAGCCGTCTTCTGCCCTTCAATCCGGTATGGATTCACGGAGTTTACAAGTGTAATCGGATGCTTTGCCGTTATTTCACGAACAATCTCAAGCGCACGGTCAAAGTTGCCTTCAATAGCAATAACCTTAGCTCCATATATCATCGCCTGCGCGAGCTTGCCGAGTGCAATATTGTTGTTAGGGATCAACACGATGCAGTTAAGACCAGCACGAGCCGCATAAGCTGCTGCCGCCGCGGAAGTATTGCCCGTAGAAGCACACATGATTGTACGGCTTCCTTCCTCGACTGCCTTTGCAACTGCCATCACCATGCCGCGATCCTTAAAAGATCCAGTCGGATTCAAGCCCTCATATTTTAAATAGATATTAATGCCAAGCTCCTTAGACAACGCTTCAGCATGAATTAACGGCGTATTGCCCTCATGGAGTGTAAGCATCGGAGTCGCTTCATTTATTGGCAGCATGGATTGATAAGTGTGCAATAGTCCCATATATCTCATCGGTTTCTCCCCCATTTATACGATTGATCACTGAAAGCAGCATCGTGATTAGGTTCGCCCATGTCTTGCGTAAATCAGGCACGATATCTTGGTTGTTCACTTGCTTATTAAACCCAAGACCAACCTTCGTTACGTCCCTAATATCACATGCCGTTCAGCAGTTCATTGCCTTACCGTACAATTCCTTATATTTCAAACCATAGATTGAGTAGAATTCTTAAATGCTTAACCTTCTACACGATAGGCGCTCTTGATCGACTTGATGACATCCAGTTGATTGAACTCATTCAACACCTTGTTCATGCTCGATTGGCTTGCCTCATGCGTCACAATGACAATTTCCGCATCCGGATTATGGGGATTCGGCTGCTGAACGACAGACTCCAAGCTCACGTTGAACTTCGTGAATACTTGTGTAATCTTCGCAAGCACGCCCGCCTTATCGTGCACATCAAGCAAAATAAAGTTCTTGTATGCGATCTGATCATCTGTCTTCAACTTCTTCTCTTTATAGGCATGGTGGGCTTGCTGGCCCGTTACACCAAGGCGCATATTGCGAATAACCGCCACCAAATCTGCCACGACAGAGGTTGCAGTTGGCATCTCCCCAGCTCCTGGTCCATAGAACATCGTCTCGCCTACAGCTTCACCATATACATATACAGCGTTGAACACGCCATTGACTGAAGAGAGCGGATGAGAGCTCTTTACCATTGTAGGCTGAACCACAACGCTAATCTGATCATCTTGACGCTCAGCAATGCCAAGCAGCTTCATCTCATAGCCAAGACGCTTCGCGTACAGGATATCCTGCTTCGACACGTTAGAGATTCCGCGCACCGATACATCTTCTAGCGCTACATTGGCATGGAAGCCTAGCGTCGCTAGAATCGCCATCTTTCTAGCGGCATCCAGCCCCTCAACATCAGAGGTTGGATCGGACTCAGCGTATCCAAGCGCTTGCGCTTCCTTCAAAACATCTTCATAGGCGGCACCTTCCTGACTCATCTTGGTCAAGATATAGTTGGTTGTGCCATTCACAATCCCCATGATCTTCGTGATGCGATCAGAAGAGAAACCTTCCATTAAGGTACGAATAATTGGAATGCCGCCAGCGACACTGGCTTCATAATAGACATCACATTGATTGGCTTTCGCTTTCTCCATAATCTCAACACCATGCAGCGCCATAAGATCCTTATTAGCTGTCACAATATGCTTCCCGCGATCCAATGCCTCAATGATATAACCCTTCGTTGGCTCAATGCCGCCCATCACTTCAACGATAACGTCAATGTCCGGATCATAAATAACATCCCATGGGTTCTCTGTCATCACTTCAGAGTTGACATGAAGATGACGCTGCTTCGCAAGATCTTTGACAAGAATCTTGCTAATCTGAATTGGAGAGCCTACTTGACTGCTTAAATCCTCTTGATGACCTTCGACAATGCGGACAACACCGGTACCCACTGTACCCATTCCTAGTAATCCTACCTTAATTGGTCTCATCCCATGTTCCTCCCATTCCCATGCATCTAAATGTTAACCTTGGCCTATTACCATAACCCGCTTCACTCCTGGAATTTCCCGCAGCGCATCAAGCATCTGCCCAAATGGCTCTGCTATCAAAGATGTCTCTACGGAAAGGACCACATTGGCTATTCCCTGCAAAGGAATCGTCTGATGAATGGTCAGAACATTGCCTTCATAATTCGCCACTGACCCGAGCACCTTGGACAGAATACCCGAACGATGATCAAGATCCAGTGAGATCGTGACGATACGCTCCCGCTCTAATTGATTCAAAGGAAAAATGCCATCTTTATATTTATAGAAAGCACTTCGGCTCAAATCTACGCGTTCTGCAGCCTCATGTACGGTCTTCACTTCCCCAGCAGCCAGCAGCTGCTTGGCCTTCACCGTCTTCACGACCGCTTCAGGCAAAATATCTTCTCTTACGAGATAATAACGTTCAGACATTGTTACGTCCTCCGTGTAAAGACTTTTGTATATTCATAGAGGACATTATATCGAAACTACTGGAGATTGGCAATAGGCATCAAATAAAGTTGAATACATTATACACGATATTCCAAGAGTTTAAGTGAATTTTTCCACCTCAACCTAAAACGGCCATTCTACTAAAAAAGAAGACCTCTGCAAGGTCTTCTTCGCTTGAGCTGCTTCTTATGGCAAGTGATGTCCACGCGCACATACATACAAGGCATACCACTCTTCACGCGTCATGTTCTTTGCTTGCTGTTCTGCATCCTGACAAGCCAAGATGCGGTTCACATTTGCTGTACCAATAATCGGCTGAATGCCGGCAGGATGACGCATCAGCCAGCCGAGCACGATCGACTCTGGGGTCGTCTCCTTCTCTCTTGCCATCTGCTCTACAAGCGCAGCCGTACGCTGCACATGCTCTGGCTCTTGTTCTACCGCTCGCCCTGTAAAGCGGCCTTGAGATAACGGCCCCCAGGCTTGCAGCTGAATCCGCTCCATCTGGCAATATTCCATCAAGCCTTCCGCAAAGCTGACTGTAGTGCCTGCATTCTGATTCACATGCACCCCTTGATCCAGCCAATGCAGATGCGACAGGCTCATCTCAAGCTGATTCACGACAAGCTTCTCAGACAACGACTGCTGCAAGAATCGAATTTGAGAGGCACTCATATTGGATACTCCGAACGCCCTTACCTTGCCTTCAGCCTTCAGCTTGCCGAACGCTTCCGCAACCTCATCAGGCTCCATTAGGGGATCCGGGCGGTGAAGCAATACAATATCAAGATAATCCGTTTGCAGGCGCTGAAGAGAATCCTCTACGGAACGGACAATATGCTCTTTGGAAAAATCATAGCGCCCAGGAATGTCCCCCTCTTGGAAGCGAATGCCGCATTTCGATTGAACGACAAGCTGCTCACGAAGGCCAGGCTTTTCTTTGAAGATCTTCCCAAAGACCGCTTCCGCCTTGCCGCGTGTATAAATATTGGCATGATCCAGCATCGTAATGCCAATGGAGAGCGCTGCGTCCAAGCCTTTCTCTGCCTTTTGCAAATCGTCTTCTGTAATCGGATCGCTGTTCCAGCCCCCGCCAAAAGACATGCATCCCAAGATGAGACGGCTCGTGTTGAATCCATGCTGTTGTAAAGGAATTACGCTCATGATGGCCTCCTAAGATATAATGGGTGTCCCTCCATTGTATATCATTTCAGTTCGAGGCGCAGTAGATACTCTTCGCTTTAACGTAACCGGCACCAGACTCTTCATGCATTCCTTCTCATCCTTCCAATCTGTGCGAAGCACGCGATGAGTAATTCTTTCCGCTGCCAACCTGCCAATATCATAATAGTGCTGTGCAACAGTTGTTAAGGGAATATCATGATGTTCTGCAAGGTCGATATCATCAAAGCCAAGAATAGAAAGGTGTTCTGGAACGAGGATGCCTCCCTTCGCGCAAGCTCGCATGAGATCAAGCGCAAGCTCATCATGCTCTGCCATCACAGCAGTCGCACCGCGTCGAAGAAGATGGTGTATGAGGTGCTGGTAGTAGGTGTCTTTGTTCTCATCGTTCACATGTTCATAAAAATTAAATACACAAAGCCTTGTATCAAGAGGGAGTCCATAATCTCTCAGCGCTTGACCATAACCAAAGAATCGGTCGCGAACCGAAGTCCGCATGTGCAGGTCAATACTCGACACATATGCGATCTTCTGATGGCCAAGCTGAATAAGGTGCTCCGTGCCTAAGTAGCCTCCACGCCGATTATCAGAAACGACGCTTCCCACATTAATATTAGGGAAGTACTGATCGATCAGTACGAGAGGGTACTCGCGCATCATCAGGGAGTAAACCACATCCATATTATCAATGGAACTGTATGGATACAGAATAACGCCATCAAACCCTTCCTCGGGCAATCGAAGCAGCAGCTCTCTTTCTTTTAGGGGATTCCAGTCAGAGGAATGTACGCTTAAGTATAAGCCCTTTGCTTCTAATTGATCAGATACCCCCTTGAGAAAGCCCGCATAGCCATTGTCCATCGTATATGGAAAGATCATAGAGATGATTTGTTTCGTAGAGATGCGCTCAGCTCTTGCTGTCGTTCCCGCTTCTCCAATTCCCTCTCGTTCCTTCACATAGCTTCCACTCCCACGTTTCCGATAAATGTAGCCGCTTCGCTCCAGCTCTTCAAGCGCCCGCTTCGTCGTAATTCGGCTAACCTGGAATAGCTGAGCCAGCTCCTTTTCCGTAGGAATTTGTTGATTAGGCACATAGTGCCCTTCCTCAATACGCTCTCTTAAATATTTCGTGATCTGGGCATAGAGAGGCATAGGCCTTTGATTCAACACCGTCACCTCTTCCTATCAGCAAAAAGCGTAATATAACGTTATTTGCAATGTCTAGCCATCTTGGCTTATTAGGCCCTTTGTGAGCCTATGCAAATATCCGGCAGGCCAATGCTGCCGGATACCGCACAGGTTCGTTAACATCCCAAGCCGATCAGCCGACAATCCCGGTACGTTCCACACTCTCTACAAAGTAGCGCTGCACAAACAAATACATGATAAGCAGCGGAGCGGTAATCAGCAGCACGCCTGTATTCAGCAGAATCGACTGCAGAACCGGGTCGGGCTCCTCCAGATTGACCCCCATATTCATAAGCTGAGTGGACAGCACCTTGACATCGTTCAAGAAAAGCCCGACATAGTAGCTGTCATTCCACTGCCACACAAAGGAGAAGAGGGCGACCGTAATAACAGCCGGTATTGCATTAGGCACCATTATGCGAAAGAAAGTATGCACGATGCCTGCTCCATCCACAAACGCTGCCTCCTCCAATTCCTTTGGCACGCCTCGGAAAAACTGGCGGAAGATATAAATGTACAGCCCGTTCTTGAGTCCCATGCCAGTAGCTGATGATAGAATGAAAGGCCAGAATGTATCAATTAGATTAAAGCTTGTTTGACCCGTAAGTACTGGCACCAGGCCAAATAAATCAAAGTAGCGATACGTCATATACAGCGGAATCATAATGGTTTGCGGCGGCACAATGATCGTAAATATAACGAGTCCAAACAAGATGCCGCTGCCCCTGAACTTCAGCCTGGCAAATGCATAAGCCGCCATCGCACACGAGATAATCTGGATGATCGTGGTGCTTCCGGATATTAAGAGTGTATTGCGGAGCGCACCGAAGAAATCGGTCGTCTCCATTGCAATTCGAAAGTTATCGAGTGTAAAATGCCTTGGTATCCACAGCACAGCAGGATCGTAAACGTCGATCCGATCTCGAAATGCAACAGACAGCCGCAAAAAAATCGGAAACAAAATAATATAGCAAAACCCTGTTACCAATAAGGTTCGAAGCACCTTCCACGTCCATTCCTTGCTCTTCTTCGCAGGGTTGAAGCGGATGACGATCGCATCCATGGATTTTGATAGTTGCTGCATGGCATCCGGCCTCCTCAATCGTAATAGAACACTTTGCGCGAGATCAATCCTGCCGCAACCGCAAGCAGCAGCGTGATGACAAGGAAATACACCCAAGACATGGCTGAGCTCAAGCCAAAATCAAACACTTTAAAGGCCGTTTCAGAGATCGTTAAGCTAATCTTGTTGCGGCTGAAGGTATCGATGATGGAATATACCGTATTCGTAAGAATCAAAGGCGTCATCATCGGAAACGTCACCTTCCAGAAGATCTCATAGCCAGTCGCCCCTTCAATCTTCGAGGCTTCATAGAGCGATGGAGATATCGATTGCAGCCCCGCTAGGAAAATAAGCATCTGAACGCCTGACGTACTGATAATCTCGTATATGCGGTCTACCGCTCCGGTCAAATAATCAACAAACACTTCGGCAAGCCCTGCTTCAAGCATCATTTTCTTCAGCTCAAAGCTTTGCAGCATGCTGCCCTCAGCTCCAGAGCCTGAACCTGGCGTAGAGCTGCCAACAAAAGAGCTGATATCCATGTTTGCAATCGCGCTTGACGCGAGAATAACAGGAAGGAAGAACACTGCGCGGACAAAGCCTCTTCCTTTGAATTTTTGATTAAGCAGCACAGCGGAAAACAAGCTGAAAATAATCAGAATCGGCACATTGACGACCATATCAACAACAGCCTCTGTCAGCTCGCGAATATAGGTTGGATTAGATACAAACAAGCTGACATAGTTACTGAACCCTTTGTACTCCAGTTCAAACCCGCCCTGAACCAAATTCAGATCACTTAAGCTGTAGCGGAAGGACTGGACTAAAGGAAGAATAAACAGCAGGAGCAAGCCGAACATAAGCGGCAAGCAAAACAAAACACCTACGGCTGCTTTACGCTGACTAATCGTTAACTTTTTCATGAGGAGTAATCACCGCCTGTTCCTACAACAAAGCTCATCGGCTCCACCTGTTTGCCTGCTGCCTCAATTACGACATCCGCATTGTAATTCACAATGACCTCGACGCCATTGCTGTATTTCGTGAATGTAACACCATCTGCTAGGTTTTGATGCTCTGTAATCATCTGTCCACGAGTCAACGCGTGAAGTTCTGCAAGCTCTTTATACTGCTTGATCGCTTCATCTTTCCACAGCGCATAAGCATGAGACATATAACCGTCATAATCCGTATTTTTTACAGCTGACGAATCCGAGTAGAACCAAGAATAATAAACGCTCATTCCGGTCTCAGCCGCCTTAAGCATGGACGTGCGAACATCATTCGTACTCCCTTGATTGAATGGCGCCCCAGCCAAATCCACATAGCCATGAAGGACAATCTGATAGAATGGAATCTCTTCATCAGCAAGGTTCATGCGACTGCTCATGATCGGCGTATTGACAACAACATCAGCAGCAGGCAGCACGTATGCATTGCCCCCCTTCACCATAACTCGCTCACCCGAATCATGAATCGACCTCGCCATTCCCGCCGCTTTTTTAAGCGTATCTTGTATGGAGATCATCTGAGACGGATTAAAATCGGAATACAGTGTATCGCCAAGATCCCTTAAGGATACGCCGCCTGCTTCCAGCTTCATCAACCGGGACGTAAAGGCTGCTGCTGTGTCCTCAAGCTTTGCTGGACTAAGCAGTGTGTAAGAGAAGCCGCTCTTGTCCTGCATATTCATAACAGGATCATAGTCATACTTGCGGCCCTTGGACTGCGTCAAATAATATGCAGCATGCTTGGATGTCTCATACTGCTGCATAAGGGCTACGTCTGGATACAGCGTAATATTTTGTTCTTTTGCATACGATGCCAACTGCTGCCAGCCCTTCTTGCCTCCGAGGACGTCATCCACGCTGACACTTCGCGGAGATTCATGGCGGATGCCATCATTGAACCATCCCACATAACGAATAGCAATCTCTTCCACTCCCGCGTCTTTTAACATCGTGGTTATCTGCTGCGCTTGATTGAAGGTTGTCAGTGCTTCATTGGATTCATAAGGAATACCAAGGAATGACTTCTGCTTCGGAAAAGAACCGAGCAATTCCAGTACAAATGGTGCTTCCTTGCCGCTGATTGGCTTCCATCCATAATGGTTGGATAAATACTGGCGATAGATATTGGCCATGCCCGTATAATCCGCATCTTCATTGGATAAGAAAGAGTATCGAATACGAAACTCTCCTTCATATCCTTTTTTCTCAAACATCGGAACCGAGCTTGACTTCGTACCGGAAGTGAGCGTATATCGATCCATGGCGAGCACGCGATAACGCGAAGATACGCTGTTATACGAATGATTACGTCCGCTGATATCCGCTAAGACCGTCGCAAGCCCATCCCCATCTTCAATAACGGCCATCCAAGCCTGATCATCTTGCTTCATGCCAAACACCGGCATGCGCGCCTTCTCGTTAACCTGCCACTGTTCTTCAATCTGAAACATCTCATCAGAGCCATACAGCGGCATGACAAAGGGCTCCGCATTAAGCTTGTTGCTGTTAAGCTGAATCAGAGCGCCAGAACCATCTGGCACAAACATATAGCCATTGGCCTCTTGGCCTGCTGCTCCGAAGAATGGAAGCACATCAATCGATGCGATCGGAAATGCCGGCTTATACACAATCTTGTCAGTCGGCACAGCCGCGATGAACTGCTCCCCATCAAGCTGGTATTGCATCACAATCTCAAACTCAGGCTTCTGCTTGGTCTTAGTCTGTTCAATCTCAACTTCGCCTTCATCGGCCTGAGCATCTTCTTCGGTATATCCGATCTCGCTCAATTGAACTGCCATTTCCTCCGCAATATAGTCTTGAAGCTGGCGCAACCGATATATTCCCGTGCCCTCATCTAGACGATATCTGGACAACCAGCGCTTGCGCGCATCATCATCTGAAAGCTTGGACAAGATCTTGCTCTCCATTTGGTCCTTATGAATGGCTTGGGGAATTCTCCCCCGCTTATCGCCCGCATCACCCAAGAGATAGGTTACCTGAACTCCGTCATCCATAGGCTCAATGCTGAACTGCTGCTTCATTACACTTTCGTCATAGCTGTTCATGCGGATAAGCTGCCCATTCTCACTGAAATAATTGACGATGAGCTGGGAAGCAAGCTCTGCTTGGTACAGCGGAGTTGCGATCGTATCCGCTTGTCTTGACTGCGGATTCGAAAACCATGTATATCCGGACTTCTTGTCTACAACTGCGATCTCTGCTGTTGTCTTATTCAGATAAAGCTTCAGATGCTCATTCTCCGCCATCTTCTCCATTTGCAAGAGCGCTTGTTTTTCTTCTGCCGTATTTAAGCTTTGTGCATCCTTATGCTGATCCTTATCCATATCCAGCTGTACGACTTTCGTTGTTTGCGGAAGCGTTCGAGACTGAACAGCTCCCACCGCTTCCGTCGATGCCTGCTCAAGCTTGCCACTCCACATGAAAGCAATGATTAGCGGAGCACCGACAAGCAGCAGCAAGTATACGATTACCTTCATCCGTTGCCGTATTCGAATCACATCCGTCCCTCCTTACATTCGGAATGAAATCTCGCGATAGATCGACACCACGAAATTCACAATCTGCTGCATCATACTAAAGAACAATAGGGACAAGAACAATATGATCCCAATGACAACGAGCGTCAGAAGCATCGTCGCCAGCGTTTTCCCTGGAGAGTATTGATGCACCGTCATGGTACCAACAAATAGCAGCGCCAAGCACCATGCATAGGCAATACCGTCAAGCAGATAGTACAGCGCACTCTCTCCTTGCGTCATAACGTTGCTAAGCAGCGTCTGTGGAATCAAAATGATAACGAGCGGCATCAAGGCATAACCTGTCGCCATGACGATATCCTTGAATTTCCCCTCGCCATCCATTAGTGTTGTGAGCGACCAATTCGCTACACACCACAGCAGGAAAGGAAGAGCGATGTATTGCAGCTCCTGCAGGCTGTTCATATCCGCCAAGTTGTTCATATTGACAACAAAGCCGCTGTATTGCTTTTTAATAATCGTAAAAATAACGAGCAGGATAACGAGCAGCAGCGCTATCTTCACTCTGCCCTTCTTCTCATACTTCATCTCCCAGAATCCATTGAAGGGATGAATCATCGTGTAGAAGGGATTGCGAATGACTCCAACCTCATCATAGTGACCCTCCACTCTGCGCGTGAACAGCTTCACTGCGCCTACGATAGCCGCGATACCAAGCACAATTGTCATCACGATCGTGCCAAAGTTCTCCATAAGAATATCTTTGCGGAAGCGCTTGAAGGCTTCGGAGTACCATTCCCGATGGTTGCCAAGCTGAAAGTAGCTCATCGCCCCGGCATTGTCGCCTTGCTTCAACAATGACTTGCCTATGCCGATGTAAGCCACATCATTGTTCCCGTTTAAAGCCAGCACGCGCTGCCAGGCTTCCGTCGATGCCTCGACTTGGCCATTGTACAATTGCGTAACCGCATCACGAACAGCCATGCCATACTCTGTAGGCTCAAGCACCGTCAGTCTATTCAAGCCTTTGTCCAGCACCAGCATGCGTTCCCCAAGCATTTGAAAGGCAGACGGCGTTCTGAATTTGCCAATTTTGCTTCCCAAACCGCCATATACGTAGAGCAGATTGCCTTCTTTGTCGTATGTAAAGATACGGCCTCTCTTCGAGTCCAACAAGGAATACATCCCCCCCTTGTCGGATGCGACATCAATCATAATAGAGCTGCCCGGCGCACTGCTGACTTGAAGCGTATTGATATCTCCTTTTACCGGAAAGTAACCCTTGCTTCGCAAGATGTCCACGCCTGATGGATTAAGCCGCTTCACTGGAGAGTCCGAGTTTTCCTCCGATGTCGTGGCGAAGATGAATCCATCCTCATCAAGAGACAAATTGTTGAATTCTAGTGGAACAAACATCTCCATCTGACTCCGCTGTTCCTTCGTCGAGATTCGCTTCCAGAACAGGTCGATAGGGTTGAACTTGACGCGATTCGTGCCAATAAAGCCTTCGAAGGCGCCATCGCTGTCGAACATCATAATTCCTTCATAAGAACCTCGGCTGACGGTATATATTTGACCTTCGCGGTCGACAGCAATCTTCGTCGGCGTGTATTCGAAGCCTGAGCGAATAAGCGAGGATTCAGGCTTTCGTATGTCGAGAACAGCTTTGCCGTCCTTCGAGAGCTGAAGTACGCGCTTATTCAGCGTGTCAGCGATATAGAGGTCTCCCTGCTCGCTTACGTAAATACCCTCAGGGCCATTTAGCGCATCCTGTGCGCCATTATTGTCAAACTCCGTGATCGTGCGTGTTACCTGCCACTTCGAATCGAGCACGAGAATTCGATTGTTCCCTGTATCTGCAATGTAGATATCGCCATTCGTACTGACGAACATATCCTGCGGCATATTCAAGCTGTCCACGCCCATGTCCTTGCCATATAGAACCGATACTGCCGCATATGGCGAAGGTGAAGGAACGGGGTCTCCCCAATAGGAGTAGGTATAGCTGTCCTCAGGAGCAGCATATGCGCTTCCCGCCGTCAAGAGCGCAAGGATCATCACGCAGATTGCAGCTACAGATTTCTTGATCGTCGTCATGTCGCTCCCCTCCTATTCCTTTATGCCAGACGTGGACATCGTTTGAATAATGTTGCTTTGCGTAACGATAAATACGGTAATCGGCACGAGCATCATAAGCAGCGTAACGGCCGCAACGGGTCCGGTGCGCACCAAGCCGCCTGCGGCAATCTGACTGAATGCGGCATCGACGGTTTTGAGCTGCTCGCTATAGATAAATCTCGTGGCAGCGGAATTTCCTGTCCATAGATTCTGCAAGGAAAAAATAATCAGCGTCAGCCATGCCGGCTTTACAATCGGCATCACGATTTGCCAGAAGATTCGGTACTCGCTTGCACCATCCACCTTGGCGGCCTCAATCAGCGCATCGGGGATCTGCTCCATGAATTGCTTCATCAGGTACAAGCCAAGCGTCATCCCGAAGGCAGGCAGTATGACAGCCCAATAGGTATCCACCATGCCAAGCCAAGTGACAGTCATATAGTTTGGCACCTGCGTGACGTAAGGAGTGAACATGAGTGCCATGACCACCAAGCTAAATAAAATATTGCGCCCTGGAAATCTCACCTTCGCAAGCGGATATGCCGCAGCGGAGGCGATGATGACATGCCCGACTGTCCCCAGGATGGCAATAAAGAAAGTATTAAAAACATATCTTGAAAATGGAACCCATGTATCCGCAAACAAAATGACCAGGTTTCTAAAATTATCAAAGGTTGGATTCCGCACCAGGAATCTTGGTGGGAAGATAAAGATCTCATCAAGCGGCTTGAACGCATTGCTGATCGTAAAGACTAAAGGCAAGGCCATAAATACAGCCACAAGCCCAAGCAGCAAAAATAAAAAGATATCCATCAACCAAGATCGGTTGACTCGCTTACTTCGGATGCTTATCCCCTTCATCTGTCTTTAATCCCCCACTTTCCGAAGCAGCTTCTGCGTAATCAAGTTTGTGGACAGCATGATAACAAAGAGAACCGTCGCAATGGCAGAGGCATACCCCATCTCATAGCGAATCGTACCGTAGTCGATCAAGTGCGTGACGATCGTATGCGCGGCATAATCCACGCTTGGGAAGCCAAGCAGATAGATGGAGATCTCCGCAACAGCAAAGGCATTCGTAATTTGAATAACCGCACCGAACATCAATTGCGGCCTCATCGCTGGCAGCGTAATAAACCACAGTTCCTGCCAGCGATTTCTTATCCCATCAATAGCTCCCGCTTCGTACAAGGTGCGATCGACATTTTGCAGTCCTGCGATAAAGGCAAGGAATGCGGTACCAAGACTTAGCCACAGTTGAACGAGAATAAGGATAGCCAGCATAAATCTTGGGTCCTGCAGCCACTGTACAGGCTCTAAAATAAAGCCCCACTTCATTAAGAAGGCGTTCATATACCCATAGGAGTCGCTGCTGAACAGCAAAGTCCATATGAGATAGGTATTCCCTGCAATAGATGGCGCATAAAGCACCAAGGTGAGAAATGCTCTTAGCTTTGGCGGAAGCCCGTTGATCAGCCAAGCAAAGAAAAAGCAGGCCATATAGCTGATTGGTCCGGTAATCGCGGCAAAGAGCAGCGTATTTTTCAAGGCAATGAGAAAGACATCATCTTGAGCGAACAACCGCGCGTAATTCGCCCAGCCGATCCAGCGCGGCGCTTCGAGCATATTGAAATACGTAAAGCTAAGCACAAGCGACATCAGGACCGGCAATACGGTAAAGGTAAAGAAAATAATGAAATAGGGCGCTAATAAAACGAGTGCATGCTTGTTGCGCTTAACATCTTTCCAATGGCCGAGCATCTTTGCCTTTAATCGATGTTTGGCAGCAAGCGGCGCTTTATTCTGATCCAGATTCGGATTCGGTTCGTAGATTGCATTCATGTGATCCCTCATTTCTTATAGGGAAGATTGAATTCCTGACGCTTCAATGTAATTTCTTCATTGATATAGCGCAAATAATAATCAAGCGATTCCCGCGCATCCTCGCCTTGAACAACAACCTTGCGGAAGGCATTGTCAAGGTGACGCCCCGTGAAGTATCCGCCTGGAACCTCCGGAATCCCTCTTACCCATTGGAATTGCTCCTTTAGGTTGTTCAGATCGCTTGTCTGCCAAGGAAGCTCATCGAGTGCTTCTAGATTCGCTGTTGGGTATCTTGCCGATGCCCCCATTCGAATCTCCAGTTCTCGGCCAAACGCAACCTGTGTCTCCTTCGTTGTCCACCACTTCAGGAATTCCCATGCCTCCTGCTTGTTCTCTGAGGATTCCATCATGATCGCCGCCGTCCCGCTGCTTCCTACATCTTTGTGAATCGCGCCTGCTGCCGTCTTCACGCCTGGGACAGAAGTAAACTCCCACAATCCCTTGATCTCCGGAGCAAATACGTTCAGCTTGTTAAACAGCGTGTAATCGCTGATGACAACAGGCATCTCACCTGTACGGAATCGGTTCGCGATATCAGAACGGATCGGGAGCTTGTAGTTCACATACAGATCCGTCCACTTCTTGAAGACTTGAACAGCGATCTCTTCATCCAGTCCACTCTCCATGCCATCATCCTTATACAGTGATCCGCCATTCTGGAACAGCAGCATGCTGTAGGTCGGATTCGGTGGGAGCGTCACCACATCCGTGTTCGCCGTCTCATTGCCCATCGTATTGAGCGGACGTTCTGGCAGGCCGACCTGGAGATTGCGCTTTTGCAGCTTCGGTATTAAAGCCATCAACTCATCCCATGTACGCGGCACTTCTAGATTGAGTTCGTCAACGAGAATGTCTTTGCGATAGAACATGACAGGAAAAGTCTGCGTCTCAGGAAGCGCATAGGCCTTGTCATTAAATTGATAAGGTACTGTTGCACTAGGATGAAACCGTTCCGTGACCTTCTCGTAATCGTCAAATTGCGTAAGGTCTGCTACCGCATTGCGTGTCGCATAGTTGACTGGCAATTCATTGCCGACTTCTAGCGCCACATCTGGACCTTTGCCTGCAATGGTCGAAGGCAGCAGAACGCCTGCGGGTACAAGCTTCAGATTAACGTGAATGCCTGTGTCCGGTGTGAATCGATCAGCAATTAGCCGATTCAGAATCAGCGCCTGATCTCTTGCTGTCGTTACCCAAACGTTAATTACCTTGTCCTCTTCCTCCGTCAAACTAAACTGATCATACTTCTCAACAAATGAAGCCGCGAACTGCTGTACGCCTGTATACAGCTTCCTCATCTGTGATGCCTCCGGATCAGGCAGCTTGACGTCAGGCGAAGCGACAATAAGATAATCAATCGTAAGCGGCTGCTCGTTCAAGGTAGGAATCCACGCCCCTAGTGCGCCTACATTCGTGCTGAAGGTCTCGATTCGCGACGGAACCGTATCTGGCCTTGCGGCCATATCCTGCAGTTGATAAGCCAGCGTATTCAAGATAGCGGCTCGCTCCTTGCCTCCGCTTGGACTTTGAATCATCTCTCCAATCTGCAACAGGGTCTCGCTATGTTTTTGGAATACAGATGTCATCTCCGGAATCCGCTGATCCAACTGATAATCCCGATAGGTATCTGGAACAGTACCTGTAAAGCTGATAATCTCACGATACATGCTGTTAAGCTCAAGAATGCTTGATTCGACCGCCCGAATAATTGGCGCATACTCGCCAAGCGATACCTCAAGTCGTACCGCATGCTTGCCTTTCGTGAGATGGAACAAATAAGGTGTATGTTCATCTTTGCCAAGGGTCTTCATCTGCCAGGAAGTGCTGAATGGAAATCCGATGCGCTCTGCTTCCTTAAACGGCTGATCCCCATCTATCGTTAACGATCGAAGCGTGGAGGAACCGGTTACGAAGTTCTGCAAATATTTCATAGACAGCGTATACAATCCATCCTCAGGCACTTCGATCTCCCACTCCAGCCATTGGCTTGGCGCTCGCCATGCATAGCCTCCAATAACGTTATTGCGCTGCTTGGATACTGAATATGGCTCCACGGCAGGGCTCGCACGATGATAGAATGGCAGCAGAGATGGAGAGGACTTGAGGCTGGCGTCTTCTCCCTGAACCTTAATCATGACATCACTTGGCATCGGTATATTCTCTGATTCATAACCCTTCGCAACCTCCTCATAAGTTGGAAGGTCTAGAGGGTTGTAGATTCTAATATTCGCAATGTCCATCGGTTCTTTGACCGAGATAAGCTGCAGCGTGTGTTCCCCTTCGCTAAAATAAAAAAGGAACGGCCTCGGCTCGTATCCCGCTCCATCCTTTAATGGAATCGTCTGCCACAGATGTTCTTCCATCTGCTTTGGCGTGAGATCATTCCCGCGTGCATCCCGCACGACTTCCGTTGATTCGTCCTTCCAAATTCGTTGAAACATCAAGCTCTTTGCTTCTGTAAAAGGCAGCTCTCCATCAATTCGAAGCTCTCGCTCCACGTCCGAGTCCTTGCCAGCTGCAGGTGATACCGTCATATCGATCTGATATAGCCCTGCCTTCTTCACATGGAATTGCCATTCCATCGCTCCGTCAGCGCCTGTCCGTACAGCTCGTTGTGTCAGGCCTTGTATCGCTTCAGGCGTTGGTTCGTCCATCCCCTGAACCATCGTATAGGATTCTGCTGGTATGAGAATCTCCTCCAGCGGTCGTTCTTCCTTCGCGTAATGATTGATGTAGCTTTGATATCCATCCTTCTTCTGATAGGTTCCAACTGATAGTAGACCTGAACTGTCTATGGGGTAATCGATTACCGTCTCGCTGGAGCGGCCCGATGTGATCCACAAGACGACAACTGCCGCCAATGCAATCACGACAATGAGCAAGAATGCAATCTTCTTACGGTGCAGCATTTGCTTCCCCCTTGTATCGCTTGCTCCTGCTGTGTACATGATGGCTTTGTAGCAGGAGCAAGCCTTGTTCTTAAGGTGTGTGCTATTTACTATCCTGAAGCAGCTTATTTAAGCTAGCCTCAAATTGCGGCTTCACTTTTTCAACAGCTGTCGCTGGAGATGCTTTGTCTTTAATAATGGCATCGATAACGCTTTCAAATAATTTTCCGGAATCAGGAAGCGCATAATATCCACCGGAGTAGTCAATCTTCTGACGCATAAGCTTGCGTGTCTCGAAGATATCTTTTGTTGGCATTTTTTCTTCAAGTGATTGCAGCGCGATCTCTTCTCCACGTCCGAAGAGGCTGATTTCATCGAGAATATGTGCTGCTGCCTCAGCATTTTTTGAATACTTCGATACCATGTACATATTGCCAAATGGCGTAAAGCTCATATAATCATCTGCTTGTGGCGCTTTCGGGAAGAAGACGTATCCAAGTGTTTTGCCTGGCATCTTCTCCATGAGCCCGCCCATTTCCCAGTTGAATCCGCCGTACATCAGGCCTTTGCCTGCTACGAATTCTTTGGCCGCATCATCAGGCACAGGCTGCATGATGGATTTGTCTACGTTATATAGATCAGACAGGAACTGCAGCGCTTCAATGGAATTTTTGGAATCCATTGAGAACTTCATCTCGCCGCTCTCATCACGATCCACAGAACCTTTATTGCTGTAGATAAATTGTTCGCCCATATAGTTTACTTTCCCGTAAGCCCCGGCAATGCCGTATACGTCGATCTTGCCATCGCCATTCGTGTCTTTGGTTGCTTTTTTGGCAAGCTCACGGAATTTCTCCCATGTCCACTCACCCTTTTGCTGAAGCTCAAATGGATCCTCTAGACCCATCTCCTCCACCATCGTCTTGTTGTAGAAGAATCCGTAAGGAGATGGAACACCGTCATAGAATCCATATTGTTTTCCGTTAAAGGAGCCGCCGGATTTCATCCATGCGTTGTACTTCGGATCACTCAGATCAAGATAATCATCAAGCGGTGCAATGAAGCCTTTCTTCGCAAGCTGCGGGAATGCCCAGAACAGTTCAAGCACCACGATATCAGCGAATGGCTCGCCAGCAAGCGATGTCGTTGTGAAGTTTTCTACGTATTTCCCATAATCCGCAAATGTCACGTATTCAATTTTAGCGTTATATTTTGCTTCAACTTCCTCAAGCTTTTTAATGGATTCCTCTACGCCAATGGAACGCTCTTCTTCCGGTACATCTCGTGGATCAGCACCATCCCACCACTGACCAATTTTGATGGTCGCTCCCTGAAGATCAAATTTTTTCTCGTCCTCAGTGTTTGTTGTTGAGCTTGTGCCCTCATTTTGATTCGAAGTTGTTGAAGAATTTTCTTTTTGCGTGTTCGCTGCTGACTCTGTCGTCCCATTGCTCGTACCACCGCAACCTGCAAGCGTTAACAAAAACAACGTACACATGAGAAAGACTTTAATCCCCTTCATCCCTTCTCTTCATCCCCTCTCGATAATGAGTTTCCCCTAACATATTGATATACCATAATTACAATAATATGACCTATAACATACCAAATTGGACAAAAAGGATGTTATCCGTAGCATAAATCATAAAATATGGATATCGGTAAGCGCTTACAGGGATTATAATATCCGCTTTATCCCATTTTGTAAATCCCTTTTTGGTATAAAAATAATAATCTTGACTAATATGATATACCTTATTATCATAAAAAGAATGCGAAGCAATGTGGAAACATAGCGTTTTCCCGAAGTTGATATGCCTAATATTCCGTCTATTTCAGCATTTTCATACAAAAAAAACCGTATTAACGAATGAGCTGTCCTCATCATTAATACGGTATTTCGATTTACATGTCATGTTCTGTCACAGGAGAAGTGGACTGACGTTCAATGAATTGCACAGGGATAGAGACCACACCATGCTCCCCTGCACTCATCCCCTGCTCGGTACTCATCATCGAATACATAAGCTCAGCTGCTTTGCGACCGATCTCGTAGCAATTCTGATTAACCGTTGTCAACGGCACTTGATGTGTGCCTGCAATGCTAATATTGTCATAGCCTATGATTGACAATTGCTCAGGGACCTTCATGCCTAGCTCCATTGCTACGTCAATGATGTCCAAGCCAATATAGTCATGCTCTGCCTGTATAGCCGTAACCCCTATATTGATCAAAGGCTGAATGAGCCCCGAATAGAACTTACTCTTTCCTTGCGCCCATAGTTCTTGGTGGAATCCTGCAACGATATACTCTGGATGAAGCGGTATTCCATAATCCATATGGGCCTGACAATAGCCCAAGAACCGATCTCTTACTGAGCTTCGCTGCTCAATCAGGATGCTTGACACAAACGCAATTCGCCGATGTCCTTGCTTAATGAGATGCTCTGCAGCAGCATAGCCCCCTGCCCGATTATCCGACACGACACTCGGGACGGCTAAGCCGTCATAATATTGATCCAGCAGCACAAGCGGATGCCTCTCAGCATGCAGGATGTGAGCAATGTCTACATTGTTGTTTGAATTAACAGGGTACCAAATAATCCCACCTGTTCCATAGTTCCTCAGATGAAGCAGCACATCTCGCTCTTTGTCTGCCCGCCAATCGGTAAAATGGAGACTAAGCATAATCCCCTGCTTCTCAATATAATCTGCCACACCTCTAAAGTAATGCAGATCTTTGCCTGCATCAACATAAGGAAGCACAATAGACAAATGCCGCCTCGTATGTGATGAATCCATATTCATATTCACCTGAGGAGCAGGGGTGATGGAAGGCTCCTTCACGAAGCTTCCACTCCCACGCTTCCGATAAATATATCCTCGATTCTCAAGTTCGAGCAAGGCTCTTTTTGTCGTTATGCGACTAACCCCAAACTGCTCAGCCAGTTCCATCTCCGTCGGAATTTTGTCGTTGGGATGGTATTGTCCTGCATTAATCAGTTGGATCAGATGCTCTGCAATTTGAGCGTATAAAGGTTTGTTCATGATCAACACCATTCCAACCTGTTAACTTTTTTGCATCTTAGTAGTAATAGCCACTGCTTTCGACAAACTCAAATTCGAAATCAGCGATACGAACAATCGTCCCCTCTTCAGCTCCAAGCTTGCGGAGCTCCTCGTCAACTCCCATATGGCGCAAGGTGCGGGCGAAGCGCAGAATGGCTTCATGAGAAGTCATCTGCATCCGCTTCATCATGTTCTCGATTGCTTCGCTTTCAATCACAAAGCCTTCATTTTCACGACGAATGGTGAACTTCGGACCTTCCTCTTTCTTCTCCATGCGGTAGATCTTGCGTTCTTCAACCTCTGCAACCTCTTCCACTTCAAGCATATCAGGTGTTTGCTCCAGAAGATCCATCGTCTTATAAATCATCTCTTGAACACCCATCTTCGTCAAAGAAGAGATCGGTACAATCTGAACATCATCTCGAAGTTCTTCAACCTGCTTGCGGAATCGCTCCAAGTTCTCTTCTGCCTCTGGCATGTCCATCTTATTGGCAGCCACGATCTGCGGGCGTTCAGCCAGCTTCTCATTATACAGCTTCAGTTCATCGTTAATCTTTACCCAATCTTCGAACGGATCACGGCCTTCTGTTCCAGCCATATCCACAACATGAAGGATCACTCTTGTGCGTTCAACATGGCGCAGGAACTCATGTCCTAACCCGATTCCAGTATGCGCGCCTTCAATTAAGCCTGGGAGATCGGCCATGACAAAGCTTCTTCCGTCCCCGACATCAACCACACCCAGATTCGGGGTAATCGTTGTAAAATGATAAGCGCCAATCTTCGGCCTAGCTCCAGACACTACCGACAACAGCGTGGACTTGCCCACACTCGGGAAGCCTACAAGACCAACATCAGCCATAACCTTAAGCTCAAGCACAACCCAGCGCTCCTGACCTTCTTCTCCATGCTCCGCAAGCTCTGGTGCTGGATTCGCTGGTGTCGCAAAGCGAATATTGCCTCTGCCTCCACGTCCGCCCTTGGCAACCACTACTTCTTGGCCTTGACGTGTTAGATCAGCAATAACCTCTTGTGTATCATCATCCACAACTACCGTTCCTGGTGGAACACGTACGATCATATCCTCAGCACCTGCGCCGTGCTGGCTCTTCGTCCGGCCTTTTTCTCCGCGTTTCGCTTTGAAGTGCTTCTGGTAACGGAAGTCAACCAAGGTACGAAGCCCTTCATCGACACGGAAAATAACACTGCCTCCGCGTCCGCCGTCTCCACCTGCCGGGCCGCCATTCGGTACATACTTCTCACGACGGAAGGAGATTAGACCATCTCCACCATCTCCGCCTTTAACATATATCTTCGCTTTATCTACAAACACCGTTCTTCCACCTCTTTATGCTGTACAGGGAATAATCCATCTGTATGTCTGATCTTGCTCTTGATTCGACAACTGCTTCAGCCGCGCGCCGCGTTCAGTTGCCATCTGTTGTAATTGACTTGCCACTTCGTCCGGCCGAAGCAGTTTTCCTTGATAATCGAAGTCAATCCACAAGCCATCTTCCTCAACGCTCATGGATATTCGGAGCGGAGATACATGCTGTCCGTTAATCTTCGGTGCATAGCGAAACACTTGAACTGCATCGATGATGAGATCCGTTAATTGATCCTGATCGGCACCGATGCGCGGTAATTCAATCGTGTCGGATATCTCCACCTCAAGCGGCATCATCAGGCCCGACACTCGATTGCGCAGCAAATAGATAACAAGCTCGGGAGATCCCAGCTTCGATATCCGGCTCTCTTCCGCCATTCTTTCCTTTATGCTTTCCACACAATCCGGCAGTTTATCAAACTTCTTGAGTCGTACATAGCCATATAGCAATTGAAGCTCATTCATCCAGTCATGACGCTGATGATTGATGACATCTAACGCATTCTGATAAGCGCTGTGCACTTTCTTCTTCTCACTGGCTATTCTCGCTTTGCAATAAAGCAGCGCTCCTATGCCGATACTGCCTATCAGCAGCAGCATGGCAAGAATTCGCCAGATCATCGTAAGGTTCCAACCGCCAAGTGCCACGGCACATCCGAATGCCAGCAGACCACAGATCCACTGCACGTTCCAGGCTTTCCCCATTGCATGCCCCTCACTCATTAACCAAATAGTTACCAACTCTCGTCATACAGTATAGCATGTCTAGGAGTAGTCGTCCAAAAGGGCGCCGTGCCAATCCTTCCGATCAAGCAAATCCACGCAAAAAAACCCCCGGCATGAGCCGAGGGTTTTAGAAAACGTCTTATTTTTCCACAGCTGCTGCAACTGGTGCTACTTCAACTGGGTAGACGCTCACTTTCTTGCGATCGCGACCCCAACGTTCGAACTTCACAACGCCTTCTACTTTCGCGAACAAAGTGTCATCTTTACCGATGCCTACGTTAGTTCCAGGGTGAATCTTAGTACCGCGTTGGCGAACCAAGATGCTACCACCTGTAACGAGTTGGCCATCAGCGCGCTTCACACCAAGACGCTTGGAGTGGGAATCACGACCGTTCTTCGTGGAACCTACACCTTTCTTGGATGCGAACAACTGAAGGTTAAGTTTCATCATCGTAGTCTACCTCCTTACTTATTTCGTTCGTTTATTTGAAGATACGTTCCGTATGAATCTTCAATTGTTTTGAGACTGACAATCATGGATTCCAGCAGCAGTTGAACCTGCTCGATCTGTCTGGTATCCTGAAGCCTCGGCACGAAGCCGTTCAGGAACCCATCCTTCACCTTGCTGTCCAAGGACACGCCAGTCAATGCTTCAATCGCGTTTACAGCGCCCACCGTTACAGCGGAAACGCCAGCACATACAATATCTTCTCCATGAGGAGCAAATCCTGCATGTCCGCGAATCGTGAAGCTATCAATCAGACCGTCGGGATTCCGAGTAATCGTGACACGAATCATGTCACACCTTACGCTTGGATACTTTCGATCGTAACCTTAGTGTAAGGTTGACGATGACCTTGCTTACGACGGTAGTTTTTCTTAGGCTTGTACTTATACACGGTAATTTTTGCACCTTTACCATGCTTTTCAACTTTACCTGTAACTGTTGCACCCGCTACAACTGGAGTACCTGCTACTAGGCTTCCGTCTTTGGACACTGCCAATACACGGTCGAAAGTTACGCTTTCGCCGTCTGCTGCGCTCAACTTCTCGATGTACAATACATCACCTTGTTGAACTTTGTACTGCTTGCCACCTGTTTCGATAATTGCGTACATTGTTGCACCTCCTCATGTCTCAGACTCGCCTTATTCAGGTGATGGCTGTACAAGCAGCCATGCTTCATACCTGTTCCGTGCGGTTACAGCATGTGTGCAGCTTATAACTAAACACATACTTGATGATAGTAACACGATGTTAATCATAAGTCAATGATAAGACTTGGAAAAGACCTATGTAGGAAAGGAGTTCAGCTTCTTGCCTGTCCCCTCGCATGCAGGACAGAGCGTATACATACGATCCATCACCTGCTCGCGAACCTTCTTGCGTGTAATCTCTAGAAGCCCGAGCTTCGTCCAGCCTACAACAAGGCATTTTGTGCGATCACGCTTCATATGTTCCTCAAGCACATGGACAATATCCTCGCGATGCTCTTCTGAAGACATATCGATAAAATCCACAATAATGATTCCGCCAATGTCTCTTAAACGAATGAGACGCGCAAGCTCCTCTGCGGCCTCTTTGTTGGTCAGATACACGGTCTCCTCCAAATCACTCGTTCCCGTATACTTTCCCGTATTCACGTCCACAACAGTCAGCGCTTCGGTCTGGTCCCATACAAGATAGCCGCCGCTATGCAGCCATGTCTTCCGTTGAAATGACTTATTAAGCTTGTCCCGAACGCCGTATCGCTCAAAGACAGAATCTCTGCCCCGGTACACGTGCACGCGATTGCTAAGCTCTGGCGCAAATGTTCGTACATAAGCAAGCAATTGCTTCGCTTGTCGCTCATCATCAATGACGAGCTCTTGTACCTCGCGATTGAAGGCATCGCGGATATAGCGTTCAATCACATTGCGATCATGGTGAATCAAGCAAGGAGCAACAGCCTGCTTCGCCCGCTCCTGTATCTTCAACCACAGCTCACGCAAATATTGAATATCCGACTCCAATGCCCCATGACTCTCATCCCCTGCTGCCGTTCGAAGAATGACCCCTTCTTCATTCATGCGAATAGCTTCTCCTAGATGCTTCAGCCGACTGCGCTCAGACTCCTGCTCGATCTTCTTCGATACCCCGATATAGTCCGCACTTGGCATATACACCAAGAACCGACCTGGAAGCGAATAATGAGTCGTTACGCGTGCGCCTTTGCCGCCAAGCGGCTCCTTCATCACTTGAACGATGAGCTCTTGGCCTGGCTTTAGCAGCTCTGTAATGGAGGGTTTCTCCTTTGGCTGCTTCTCTAGATGAGGGTGCAAGCAATCATCCACGTATAGAAAAGCATTTTTCTTAAGCCCAATATCGACAAATGCAGCCTGCATTCCTGGAAGTACATTGACTACGCGACCTTTGTAAAAGCTGCCGACAAGCGTCGTGCCTTCGGCTCGTTCAACTGTATATTCTACGAGACGCCCATGCTCTAACAACGCCATCTGTGTCACTTGATCTTTACAGTGAACAATTAATTGTTTCATGGCATCACCTCTACTCAAGCGCGTTCACTCCATTGTAACATGAAGGAGGAAGTGATGAACATGCAGGTTTTAACGTACGTTGTAATAATTTTCATCCTCTTCACCTCATCTTGTCTATCTCTTTGTAGGTTTTTGGCTCTGCTCAGGCGAAGAATTCGGATCATCAAAGTATGCATCAATCAACTGCTGCTCGGGAATAATTTTTTCAATACGGCCATTCTGGCCCATGATATAAATCAAATGATACATATCTCTTCGAAATCTTTTTAAGATCGCAGATACTGGCCTATCTGCTTCCGTGATGATCGGCTGCCCAAGATGTATCTCTTGCTCCCAGCGTCTCAGCCGCTTCGGGCGATTGACTAAGAAGCGAACAAAGCGATATGGAATATGCTTGCGTTCCACCCAATTGCTCCATGCTAAAAAGATAGACAGCACGAGCATGTTCAGGTGCAAGGGTTCTTTATTGAACAGCGGCAATAGAGCAAATATTCCAAGCAGAGTGCTCGATACTAAACTAAACCACACGCCCATAATGAGCATACGATGATAGCTGACAAGCCTTCCACAGCTAGCTTGAAGCATCCGTCCCCCATCCAGCGGCAGGATCGGCAGCAGATTAAAGCATGCGATCAGCATGTTGGCTTCGATAAAATAATTCGCCCATTCTAACGACCAAATGCCCATGTGGGCAAACCATAGGGCAATCACAATCATGATTCCGTTTTGCAGCGGTCCAGCCGCTGCAACGATACACTCCTGCCATCCAGGCGCAACCGCACCATCCTTCGTCTCAGCAACACCGCCAAAAGGAAGCAGCTTTACTTCCTCAATGCTCCAACCGAAGGCTTTCGCCGTAAGCACATGTCCCATCTCATGGACGATGACGATAACAAATAGGGTAACCAGCTCTAGGATATGCCCTGTGATGGCAGACAAGGCAAGCAGCATCACAAAGAGCGGATGAATGGAGTAAGTGGTGCCGCCCCAATTAATCAAGATCCATCACATCCACCGGATCAACGTACTGCCCATTCTTCATGACAGCAAAGTATAGGGTCTTCTCTTGATCCGTTGTTGAATCTTCATAAAGCGTGCCAAGCTCCGTTCCCACTTCCACCCAATCGTCCTTGCTCACCTCAGTTGAGGCCAAATGACCATAAACCGTATAATATCCATCCGCATGCTGAATCGTTACTGTCATGTGCTCCTTGTCATCCAGGTCAACCTTGATCACGCGTCCGGTAGCCGCACTGCGCACCAGTCGGTCTGCACCTGTCGGCGCCAGCTCGATCCCGTTCATATTCACAGCAAATGATTGGACGACCTGTCCAGCGATCGGAGGTGTGAGCTTGCTTGCTGCTTGAACCTCCTTCGTATCCTGTGCGTGAGAACCCCATATAGGAATAAACGCAGGTGAGCCGCCAAAAGTTTCTCTATACCAAACAGCAATTGGTTCCAAATTCATGTTCTCCGTTAAGGATGCGCTCAAAAAGGCATTTGCCTTTGCCTGCCACGGCGTTGTCAGCTGAACAGAAGCTACGGCTGCTATCCCTAGGATGAGGGCTCCCGCCAGCTGCCACTTCAGCGTACGCAGCCAACGCGGCGCGACTGGCTTCCCAGGCTTATCAGGCTTATCACTCCAGCCATAACGCTCCTCCCAGCTTGCTCGCGAAGTCTTCCATGCCTGCTCGGGGTCATCAAGTTGTGAACGCTCGAATTTGCCCGTCTCGTCCGAAGGCCAAGCTTCCATCCCGACACCATCTAATCCCGATACTTGGAATCCCCGCTCACCTAATGGCTCCACGTGAATTCTTGGCTCGCTGTTCCACGGATCATCTGCTGGCTTTGGCATCTCTATCGAACGATCCGATTGATAAGAATATTTGGTTCCCTTCCAACGCTCTTCTGCATGCTCAGGCGCTTGTCCCATCATCAACTCGCGTATCCGCTCTTGTCTTCGCTTTCTTATATCTTTTTTCATGCTCGACCCTCCCACCTTGTCCATTTCCTCTTGTAGCTATATGTATGGACAATGAGAAGCGAATATGCTTTAGCATTTAAGCTTCATCCTTGCTTTTACACGGATGCAGCACAAAAAACACGCCTTCACCTCACCGATACGGTGTAGATTAAAAGCGTGCCTGGCAAAACTCTATATTTCATTGCAATCAGCCCCGGGTTTAATCCTCCAACTGATACTTTTCCTGATAGATCCGGATGCTCATGACAAGTCCAATACAGCACATGTTCAGCATGAGCGAAGTACCACCATAGCTTATAAATGGCAGGGTAATCCCGGTAATCGGCATAAGCCCGATCATCATGCCGATGTTCTCAAATATCTGAAAGACAAACATCGCTACGATACCAATAATCATGTAGGAGCCCCTGCGATCATAACACTGGAAGGCGATGAGTATCATGCGGTAAATTAAAAGGAAATACAGCAGCAGCAATATCGCGCCGCCCTGAAAACCGAACTCCTCTCCAATCACGACAAAGATCGCATCGGAGTAGGTTAACGGCACATACCCTCTTCGCTTCAACTCCCCTTGCAGATAGCCATCTCCTGATAAGCCGCCAGAGCCAATCGCTGTCATCGCATATTCCGATTGATGGCGTTCATCGTTTGATGCCGAATCCGGGCTAACAAAGGTATTAATACGCTCAAACCAGTGCTGCTGACCAAGCGTTTCCTTAAAGAAAGCCTCCGTCTGATCCTTGAAGCTTGTAAAGCTGAAAAATACCAGTGCCACACAGCCTACGACGATTAAGGTGCCTACCAGCATATGACGATACTTCAGACCGCCAATCCACAGCATCGCGATCAGGATCACAGCATAAATGACAGCATTCCCAAGGTCTGGCTGCGCTACAACAAGACCAAATGGAATCGACACGACAAGCCCGATCGGCACAAGATCCCTTGTAAACGTGAGGGGCTCGCCGTTGCGCTTGCCAAGCATCTGCGCAACGGCGAATATAATCGCGATCTTCGCCACCTCGGCAGGCTGAAAGCTTAATGAGCCTAGCTGATACCAGCCTCTCGCACCATTGATATAAGCGCCAAAGAAATACAGCCCAACGAGCAGCAGGATCGTAATGCCGAATGTGACAGGCCACCATTTTAAATAAAGTCGATAATCCACCAGTGCGATCAAAAACATCATGCCAAAGCCTATCGCAAAGAAAATAATTGTCTTCATGGCCATGGAATACGCATCCATCGTCGTACTGCCATGGGTAGAGCTGTAGACAAGCAATGGGCTGAACACGGCGAAACAAAGCAATATTCCAACAATAATCCAATCTACTCGCTTAATCTTGTTCAGCAAGGCTTATCATCCTATTCCAAAAAACTTCTTCATCTTCGTCATCATCCCTTTTTTCTGATGAAGCTGCATTAACGGCACCGTATCTCCCAGGATACGACGAGCAATATTGCGGTAAGCAATCGCTGCCTTGGAGTTAGGATTCATCACCGTAGGCTCTCCGCTGTTCGCCGCTTTGATGACGAGCTCATCATCAGGCACAATGCCGATCAAATCGATGTTAAGCACCTGCAGCACATCTTCAATATCGAGCATTTCACCGCTCTTGACCATATTGGGGCGAATGCGGTTCACGATCAGCTTCGGCGACCCCAAGTTCGCACTTTCGAGCAGGCCTACAATCCGATCTGCATCACGAACGGCAGCATTTTCTGGAGTCGTCACCACGATGGCTGCGTCAGCTCCTGCAATCGCATTTTTAAAGCCCTGCTCAATACCAGCAGGACAGTCGATAATAATGTATTCAAATTCTTTCTTAAGCTCCAAAATAATATCCTTCACCTGCTCCGGCGACACCGCAAGCTTATCCTTCGTCTGGGCAGCCGGCAGCATGTACAGCTCATCAAAGCGCTTATCCTTCACCAGCGCTTGATTCAAGCGGCAGCGGCCCTCTACAACATCAACGATGTCGTAAACGATACGATTCTCAAGTCCCATCACAACATCAAGGTTGCGAAGTCCGATATCCGTATCTACCATGCACACCTTCTTGCCTTGCAGTGCAAGGGCTGTACCTAGATTAGCAGATGTCGTCGTCTTACCGACACCGCCTTTTCCCGAAGTGACGACAATGGCCTCTCCCATGCAATCTACACTCCTTTGAACATATTCAGGTCTTGGCGAATCCGGTGCAAATGCGCAACCTTATCAATCTGCATCTGCCCCTCCCGCACATAGGCGTATTCCATCTGAGCTTGCTTGACTCCCCACTCATCTGGCGGTCGGCTGATGACATCAGCAATTCGGAGCTGCGTTGGTGCGAACAAGCTCGCCACGATAACGGCATTCGCATCACCATTAACACCAGCGTGCACGGTTCCGCGCAATGCGCCACATACTACGACATCCCCTGTGCTCTCAATCAGTCCACCCGGATTCACATCACCTAAAAATAACAAGTTGCCCTCATGTCGTAATACTTGACCCGATCGTACAATTCCTGTCAAAGTCTGTACCTGATAGCCTTTTTCTTGCGGTTTAGACTCAGCATCACATTGTATAGACCGTATGAGCAAATTTCCTCTCTGTCTCAATATCTCTACTAATGCTGTCTTTTGCTCGTCTACAACGGAGCGAGCCCCCAACTTGACATCCACATACACGATAGGTCCACTAAAGAACTGAGATGTATGTTCAAGCTTAGCGCGCAAATCATGCAGCACATCGCTAAAATCGCTCTTATCGTCAAGCAGGAACACGAGGCCGTCTTTGACACCTTTTATCGTTACTAGTGACTTGGCCGTCATCGTTCGTCCCTCCCAACGTAATCTCTTTCGTTACGCATGAGGCAAGTTCCTGCAACGACTTACAAAATCATAGGAAAAACGATGAGATATCCCCTGCAAAATGTCAATTCATGTTGACGGTTCAATAAGCTCGTACTTCCATGCCTCTGCAGTTCTCTAGCCTGTCAAACAGCAAACAAAGCCGCCCGGATCTGATTCCAAGACGGCTATGACGCTTCTTTATCCTCAGTGGAATCAGTCACTGGAGCAGTTTCAAACCATTTGCGCATCGGCACATAAATAATGAGTGCAAACAGCAATTGAATAAACAAACTAGGGATCATGTAATTCAACAGCGCATCCTTGAATTCCAAATGCTGAACGCTAAACAGCGCATAGATTCCAAAAATAATCGTTTGATAAATGAAACTTCCCATAAAGGATATCATCATCATGACCATCATGGAGGTGTTTCGGGTGGAGAACAGCAAGCCTGCAAGATAGCCAAGCAGCCCCATCGAGAAGGTATGCGGACCAATCATATGGCCATAATACACAATATCCTGCAGCAATCCGAAGCCAAGCCCCATCATCAGCGCTGTATGACGATGCTTGTACACCGCATGGTACAGCACCACGATGAAGACAAGCTGAGGGAATAAGCGATCAGACCATACGTCTGGGATCACAAAGGGCAGCCATGTTCCTTCGATCAAGAATAAAAGGAACATAAAGAGAATCATCCAGTTACGATTCATGGGGTCTTCTCCTTCTTGTCTGCCTCATCATCCCTAGCGGCATGATCGACAACGACAAACAGCTCCCTCCAATTCTCAAAAGAGGCACTTGGCTCGATCTTTGCCGTATAGGTCAATCCGAAGTCTCCCGGCTCTTTGGATTTTACTTTACCAATGACCAGTCCTCGCGGGAAATACTGTCCCAAATCCGACGATACAATAATGTCCCCTTTTTCAAGCGGATCATCTTCTTCAATCCGGGTCATCAAGAACATGCCTTCGCTTTGGTCATAAGATTCAATCATCCCAAAGGACTTGTTCTCCTTTCCAAGCGCAGTCACCGCGATTGAACGTGAATTCGGGTCCTTGTCATCCATGTTCGTCAAGAGCTCGACTGTAGAGGTGAATTGATAAACTCTACTAATCATGCCGACAACGCCGTCAATCGAGATGACAGGCATTCCAACACGCATGCCGTCGCTCTCTCCCAGGTCAATGTTGATGGTCTGGTTGAATGGATCGGCCACGTTAATCGAGTTTACCTGAGCAATGCGATACTCATAAGGATCGCTTTTTTGCTTTTGGCGTTCTGTGAACTTCAAATCTTCCTTAAGCCGTTCATTTTCTGCTTTATAGGCGTTGTACACACCCTTGTCGCGAGTATAATGCGCTAAAGCAACCTTCAATCTCTCATTCTCTTCATACGTTTCTTTTAACTTCGAGACATCATCAATAAAACCAGAAATGGCTGACGCTGGCTTGTAGAATATCTTCTGAACGAACGTAACGGTGTCGTGCACGAATTTCTCCGGCCATGACACCTTACCGCGGGCTCCAAGCGTAAAGCCCATGATTGCGATAAATACAATAAGTCCAACCATCAAAATAAACAAACGCTTGTTGCCTAACAGCTTAAACAGTGTCAACACCTTCTCATCGTCATGCAGATTCGTTCCGTGGCTCTATACATATGGGTCCGCACTGGTGGAACGGTCCAGTGCGGCGCCATAAATACATACCGGTGCTTAACGCTTCATTCGAAGGGCGGAACTGCTGCGTGCTTTGAAGAGATGGATGTTGTCCAGCGCGCGGCCTGTTCCAATCGCAACACAATCGAGCGGATTCTCCGCGACAATAACAGGCATGCCCGTCTCTTTTGCCAGCAGCTTGTCTAGGTTGCGAAGCAGTGCCCCGCCTCCTGTCAGCACGATCCCGCGATCCATAATATCCGCAGCGAGCTCAGGCGGACATTTTTCCAATGTCACCTTCACTGCTTCCACAATTGCGCTCACGGTGTCAGCCAGTGCATCCGTAATCTCGTTAGAGGAGATGGTCAGTGTCTTCGGCAAGCCCGTCAACAAGTCGCGTCCGCGAATCTCCAGCGTTGTCGTTTCCTCGGCTTGCAGCGCAGAGCCGATCTCCATCTTCAACTGCTCAGCCGTACGTTCCCCGATCATTAAGTTGTATTGGCGCTTGATGTATTGAATAATCGCTTCATCCATGTCATCGCCAGCTACACGCACCGAGCGTGCTGTCACGATGCCGCCCAAGGAGATAACCGCTACTTCTGTCGTTCCGCCGCCGATATCGACCACCATGCTGCCTGTAGGCTCCCAGACAGGAAGATCCGCGCCAATAGCGGCTGCAAACGGCTCTTCTATGGTATACGCTTCTCTCGCTCCTGCCTGCTTCGTAGCATCTTCTACCGCACGCTGCTCCACCGCAGTAATGCCAGACGGTACACAGACCATCACATTAGGATGGCGCGGGAAAAGAGAGCGCTGCTTCTGCGCTTGTCTGATAAAATACTTAATCATCGTAGCCGTGGTGTCGAAGTCAGCGATAACCCCATCCTTCATTGGACGAATCGCGCGAATGTTGCCTGGTGTACGCCCGATCATTTTCTTTGCATCTTCACCAACTGCTTCTATCGTCTTCGTATCGGTGCGAATCGCTACAACTGACGGCTCCCGTACGATAATTCCTCTTCCACGAACATATACCAATGTATTTGCAGTGCCCAAATCAATACCTAAATCTTTGCTAAAACCACCAAACATGATGTCTAATCTCCTTTAACTTGCGTATTCAAGCTACCCTTGAACAACTTCAATATTCTGTATTTTTCTCTCTAGATGTAAACAACTTAAACATTATATTACATATGCCCTTGTTCCTTCAAACTTACATAGCGTTTATCGCCGATGACAATATGATCCAGCACTTCAATGCCGACTAGCTCGCCCGCCTCCATCAGCCTTCTCGTGATGGCAATATCCTCATGACTTGGCGTTGGATCCCCGCTTGGGTGATTGTGAATGCAGATCACAGAAGCACACCCGTGACGAATCGCTGCGCGAAACACCTCTCTAGGATGCACAAGGGAGGCATCCAAGGTCCCAATGGAGATGGTCTCTTGGGCCAGCACCTTATTCTTAATGTTTAAAAACAAGCAAACAAAGTGCTCCTGCTTATAATAGCGCATCGACTCCATCACAAGCATGGCAGCATCCTGCGGTCGTCTAATAAGCGCTTGCTCCTCCATACGGGTCTTGGCCATGCGCCGACCCAATTCAAGGCAAGCAAGCAATTCAAGCGCCTTCGCTGTCCCAATTCCTTTAATGGCAGTAAGCTCCGCAAACGTCATATCCGCAAGGTTATGCAGACTGCCTGTATGATTCAGGATTCGCTGTGCAACGAGCAGTGCAGATTCATTCTTCGTTCCTGTCCGAAGCAGAATAGCGAGCAGCTCTACAAGGCTGAGCGCTTCTGCTCCAGCGTGTTTCATTCGTTCTCTTGGACGATCTTCTTCTGGCAAATCCCTTAGCATTGGCTGGTGTGTCATTCCAAGCGCTCCTCTCAACCTATTGTTAAGATGGTTAGCCTTGGCAGATGCCTCACAAATAACAGCCCATAAAGATTATACTGCAAGAAGGTCAAGGAGTTTCGATACCGAAGGATTCCAGCATCTCTGAAAGAAGGGATACAGACAGACCCACCACATTGAAGTAACATCCATCAATGCGATCTATCATTGTTGAGCCTACGCCTTGAATCCCGTAAGCACCTGCTTTGTCCCGAGGTTCTCCTGTCGCAATATAAGAGAGCAGCTGTTCATCTGTCCGTTGACGCATCCACACACGCGTGCGACGATGCCTTACTAACACCGTTCCCGTAACCATATCCATACATGCGATACCTGTATATACATCATGAGCCCGACCTTGAAGCATTCTCAGCATCCGAAGTGCATCCGTATCATCTGTCGGCTTCCCTAGAATCTGATCTTCAAGCGCAACAACTGTATCTGCCCCGATAACAAGTCCCTGCACTTGTCTTGCTCCACGCTGCTCTACCACAGCAGAAGCCTTCATTCTTGCCAGCTGTTCCACTGCATGCGCAGGTGTCCACTCCGCCTCAACCTTTTCCTCTACATCGCTTGTCTCAATCTCTACAGGCAGACCTAACAGATGGATTAACTGCTGTCGTCTTGGTGAGGAGGATGCAAGGACAAGAAGAGGCAAATCTTCTGTATTTCGGTGAATCTTCTCCATTTTTTGACACCTTTCCTTATTATACGCTCTGTTTTGCAGCTTGACAAATAGTATACACCATGTAGACTTCTGCTTCTACTGCATCTTCTGCACTTCGTTAACACAAGCTGTCAGCGTGCATGAGAAATCCTTTGTCGTGGCCATCCAACAGATGAATAATCCCGTTTAGAGGTAGGTTTCTACGCTCATAGAATGTGGTTCAAATTACTATGGAACAAGACGTACTATTGTTGTCAAAAAAAGACCCCTATCCTGCTTGCAGCAGCGATTGGAGGTCTTCGTGGTCCTTATCCTGCCAAGCGACTGAGCCAAGTCCCCTCCAGCAGGGAATACTGGATACTGGCCTGCTGAATGTTCCAGAGCTGAGCAGATGAAGGCTTTTTATTATATTCGTTTACTCCATTAATGGCGGTGTTCATCGCTTGAACAACTTTTGCCCATTCCTTCTCATCCACGCTATTGAGTGTCTTTTTCAAGCGTTGGCCTTCTTCTGTCCATTGCTGATGGATATTTCTTAAGTTCTCCATGCTTGCCTTGTCAAAGGCGGCTGGGGTCTTGGCCTGCAGCATGGAGGAAGACTCCACAATCAGCCAGTCCAAGACAACGTCTCCTTTGCTGACGAACGTCTCTAGAAGCTTAGCATCTCCCGTAAAATAGAGCGTCTCGTACGCCTTACGCTCTAGAGGACGCACATACAACTCCAGATCCTGTGATTTCAATGCATCGCTGAGAAGCATAGCAGCATTGCGGCTATCGGCAATAGCGGCAAATACTCGCTCAGTTCCCTTCTCTTCTCCTGGAACCCTAACTGCTGCAAGCCCAAGCGAACGAAGCTCCTCTTCTGCTTTCTTAGCTCCCTCGGCTTGACTGAACACCCCATACTGCAGAACATGTGTAGTTCGAGCCGGTATGCTAAGGCTCACGGCATCAGCTAGCTTAGAGGGCTCATTCTGCGCGGCGGCTGCCGATTCATCGTTATGGTTCGCACCTGCATCTTTATCAGATACCGTTCCCATGACAGCCATGTCTCGATTCAGGTCGGGAAGCGGTGTGTCCCCCTTAAATAATGACAAGGTCAGAAGACCAAGAGCAAGTCCTGTTGCAACTGCTCCAAAGACAGACAAGGCCACTCGAATCAACGTTGGACGCGAAGACCTTGCGCCCGCCTGGCTGATCGCCGCATATTCGAGCTTGGGCGCTTCTCTTGTCCATTCCTCTTCCAGCTTGTCCGTCTTGCCCCATGACGCTTCTTCTGCTGACACAACTATCTCTTCTCTATCCGCTTGCGTGCCGCCAGTCTCCCGAATCATGCGTTCAATGCGATCAATCTCATCTTCAACGTCCTTAGGCGGTATTATTATGGAAGGCGACTCTTGTGCTAGCAATCTTTTCTCTTCATCTTGCAAAACGGGATCATGGGGATCCTCTGCGATTTCCAAAGCATTTATCTTAGTAGATTCTATATCCTTCTCCTTATCCGTGCCTGCCTCCATCTGTTCATACTGCCAGTCGCTCCAGTCGATCGACTGCCGTTTCACTTCCTCGCTCTTCATGTCCTGCTTATTGCTGTCGTCCGCTTGCACAGGGAAGCGAAACGTTAATTTGGCTGTATTGCGCTCCATCATGATTCACCATCCTTCGATCCATTGGTTATTACTACGTATATGGTAGATTCATAGAAAATAGAACGCATCGCTCTATCCTTTTTTAAAGATTATTCTAGATTCGCGGAAGCATAATCTAGCAGCCATTCATAGGATGTAAGGGATAGAGAACAGAGGCAGTTGGAGAAGCGTCACCCCTCGTTTCATGAGCACTGAGCACTAACTATGCTAGCGTTTCTCGTTTCGTGTTTCTCACAGCGCTTGAAGAGCACCTCTGGCTGTAAGGAGTGGAGGTGCTCTTCAATTTTTCCGAAACACACCTGTCTATCCTCCGTATGTACATAATAAATATGCAGTTCAACTGCAGCATGGAGGAGGTGAATACATGCTTAAGAATATGTTGAAGCGATTAATGCATTCCGTGAAAGGACACCAACACCATAAATATGACAGCAGCGATTATAAATACAAAAAGCATCGTGGTCCGTTTCAGAACCACAATCATTCTTATCCACCGCAGCGTTATGGGCATAAGCACTACAAGCGCAAATCCAAGAGCTTTAGCAGTTATTTTTCCAGTTAATCCATTTAAAATAAAGAGAGCACATGATACGCAGCCAATCAAAAGCACCCTATTCCACGGCACGAAGGACTCTAGACTGTCCCGCGCTTCTACGTGGATAGGGTGCTATTTTGGGGTATAACTTTACTTTGAACATTTGGACCACAAAGCGCCTGCTTTAGCGAGTAACGACTCACTTCAAGCGCCTCGCAGGCTTGCTCGATGTGACGCTGATACACCGCATCGTCCTCGCTCTCGCGCTGAAGCAAGAGGTTGAGCAGGTTCACTGTGGCAGGGTGCAGATCAAGCTCCTCCTCCCAAGGATGCTCCTCCTGCTCGTCTTCCTCCATATAGCTGGAATAGAGGATAAACAGCAGCAGATGACCTACAGCAAACCAGTCACTGCTGTACAAAGGCGCTCTCATCTGCTGCTTCAATAGGTCATCTTCTTGCTTGGTTCTGGCGGCAAAGAGGGTCTTCCTTTGTGTTCTCCAGCCACGCTCTCCAAGCTGCTGCTGTACAGCATGAACAGCTTCAGGCTCATAAGTCTCTGCCAACCCAAAATCAATCAAATACAGCTCGCCGGCTCGCACCAGCACATTGGGAATACGCACATCCAAATGCACAATCGATGCTTGATGCACCGCATACACAAGCTGCCCAAGTTCTCGTATAAACAACAACGCCTCTGCTTCAGTGAATGGCCTCTTCTCCTCAAAAAGCAGCTGTTCCACTGTTGATCCTTGGATGTAGGTCATGACCAAGCATTCATCCCTGCCCTCAACAAAGTAATCCACACATTGAGGTACACGGTCGTGGTTCATCCGTTTAAGAAATTCCGCCTCTCTTCGAAGAAGCTCTCGCCCCTTCTCCTTCTTGCTCGGCCGGCTCTGCTTGATCAAACAAGGCATGCTCTTCTCAGTCTGCTTAGCCAAATAGGCTATACCATAGCTTCCCATCCCAATAACATGCTCTATGCGGTATCGGTCTTGTCCAATCTCGCGGCTATCCTGATAAGGGAAATCCAGCCATCTATCTCGCATTCTCTGAATTAAAGACAGCACAACCATCCTCCTCGCTACGAAAAACAGACTGCGCCTTCAGGGTGAAGTCTCGCAGTCTGTCAGGTTGGAAAGCATCTAGATGATATGCTTTTGGTAATGAAGCTTATGCTTTATGCCTTATAGTAATCCGCCAGCTGGTAAGCTACGCGCCAAATGTCTCCCGCTCCCATCGTAATGACAAGATCGCCTGGCTTCGTATGCTCTTTCAAATAAGAGAGAGCTTCTTCTTTATCCGCAATATACTGTGCATGCTCGTTGCTATGCTCGCGAATGCTCTCCACGAGCTTCGAGGAATGAACCCCTTCAATAGGCTGCTCTCCTGCTGGTGAATATATATCGGTAATCAGCACCTCATCAGCATGGCTAAATGCGCGACTGAATTGGTCGAACAGGAAGTAGGTGCGCGAGTAACGCTGCGGCTGGAACACCGCAACGATTCGCTTCCCTGAAGCCTTAGCAGCAAGCAGCGTCGCTTCGATCTCCGTCGGATGATGCGCATAATCATCTACAATCAGGACATCTTGGGCTGAGCCAATAATTTGATAGCGTCGCTTCGCTCCGGTAAAGTCTGTAATGGCCGCAGCAGCCTGTTCAAAGGCTACTCCCGCCTGCATGCTGACAATGATGGTTGCCATCGCATTCAGCACAATATGTCTTCCTGGGATAGACAACTCCACCATTCCAAGAGCCTCTTCTCCCTTCATCATCGTAAAACGAATATGACGATCCACAGCTTCTATATCCACAGCCTGATAATCTGCCTTCTCATCAATGCCATACGTGATTGCATTGCACTTGAGCTCTGACATCATCTCGCGAATGATAGGATCATCGCCGCATAACACCGCTGCTCCATCCTCTTTGATCTGGCTGAGAAACTGCACATAAGCTGCCTTCAGATTATTAAAGTCCCCGCCATAATTCTCCAAATGGTCAGCTTCAATATTCGTTACAACCGCCATCTGAGGATGATAAGCCAAGAAGGAGCCATCGCTCTCATCCGCTTCGGCCACAACAAAATCGCCGCGGCCTGCCGCCGCATTCGTGCCTAGATTCGTAACTTCGCCACCGATAATAAAGGTAGGATCTACCCCGCAGCGATCCAGCACAAATGCGATCATGGAAGAGGTCGTGGTCTTTCCGTGCGCTCCTGCAATCGTAATCCCCTGTTTGGCATTCAGAAGGCGCGCCAGCATCTCAGAACGATGCAGCACTGGAATGCCTCGCTGCTCCGCTGCTACACGCTCTTCATTATCTTTTGGAAGGGCCGTAGAATATACCACAATATCTGCATCCTGCACATAAGCAGGGTCATGCCCAATATGAATAACGGCTCCCTTTGCTTGGAGCTTATCCGTCAAATCTTGTCTAGCGACATCCGATCCGGTGACCGTATAGCCCATTTCCAGCATCACACGGGCAATAGCACTCATTCCATAGCCCCCGATGCCAATAAAATGAACATGCTCCAACGTCTTCAACACGACTCACCAGCCCTTTTCAGATTCAGTATGATATAAGATATGCGAACGCACATCAGCAATTAAGTATAACGTTCCTGTGACAACTGACAAGTCCCCAGGCTTCGTTAATGCCGTCAGCTTCTCTAGCGCGAGTCTCCAATCCGGCTCTATGATCATCTCTGGACGCTTTGCCTCAGAAGACAGCACCTCTTCAGCGATCGCCTCCAACTGTTCAGCATCCATCTTCTTACGGAAGTTCGGCTCGGTAAAGATCACCGTATCCGCTAATGGCAGTATATGACGAAGCGTATCATGATGATGCTTGGTTGACAGCATTCCCATCATGATATGGCAGCGTTCGTAACGATACGTATCCCGAAGCGCTTGCGCCAAGGTCTCTGCTCCTTCCGGGTTATGAGCCCCATCGATCAGCAGTCTTGGCGAGGTGCGGATCATCTCCAGTCTGCCAGGCCATGCAGCACGCTTAAAGCCCTCAAGCAGCACCTCATCGTCGATCACGAATGCCATGTACTGGCGAAGCACTTCAAGCGTCATCAAGGACAACACCGCGTTCGTGATTTGGTGAGCACCATTAAGGGTTATGCCCACCTTTTCAATCTGACGGAAGGGCCCGTTGAAAGAAAAGATCTGTTCATTTTCAAAAGAAGAAACGGCCTCATAGCTAAACTGCTCCTTCAAGGCATACAGCGTGGATTTCATCTCGCTTGCTTTCTTGCGAATGACTTCAAGTGCTTCCGGCTGTTCCACTGTCGTAACAATGGGAACGCCTGCCTTTATAATGCCAGCCTTTTCAAAGGCAATCTTCTCAATCGTATCCCCCAGCACATCCATATGGTCATGACCGATGTTCGTAATGACCGACACTATAGGCGTTACGATATTCGTCACGTCAAGACGGCCGCCAAGTCCCGTCTCCAATACAACAACATCTGGATACACTACCGTGCCGTAATATACCAGCGCTACGGCTGTAGCGACTTCAAACATCGTTGGCGAGCCAAGCTCAGTTGCAGCTATCTCTTCCACCAGCGGACGAAGCCGATTCGCAATCTCAACTAAGGTCTCGTCTTTAATATCTTCATTGTTGAATTTGAATCGATTCGTAAATCGTTCAATATATGGAGAGGTAAAGGTACCTACATCATAGCCTGCGGCCATCAATACGCTGGTCAGCATTGCGCATGTGGATCCTTTGCCATTTGTCCCTGCAACATGAATAAATTTGAGACGGCGTTCAGGGTGGCCTATGCGTTCCATCAGCAGCTCGATGCGCTCAAGTCCTGGACGAATACCGAAAGGAATAAGGGAATTAATCCAATCGATCGCCTGCTCCACCTCTGTGAAAGGGACATATGTACCTGTTCCATTCGCTGCTACCATGATCATCATCCTTTGTGCGAAGTGATCGCCTTACGATAGATCGCCATGATGGCGCATCTACGATTAAGGCTCATAAATGCATGAAGGAAAGAACGAGCCTTACGTGAAGTAAGGCTATCGCCCTTTCCATCCTATTATACCTCTTGCAGCTCTTGAATTCTCGCTTTAACTTTATCGCGCTTGTCGCTGTAGTCATTCATTTTCGCACGTTCCTCAGCAACAACCTTCTCTGGAGCCTTCGCCATGAAGCCTTCGTTAGAGAGCTTCTTCTCTACTCGCTCGACTTCCTTGTTCAGGTGCTCCATCTCTTTATTCAAGCGAGCGATCTCCTGCTCGATGTCAATGAGACCTGCAAGCGGCAAATATAACTCCGCCCCTGTCACCATCGCACTCATCGCTTTGCTTGGAGCTTCGATCGCTAGATCGATATCAAGCTTAGACGTTCCGCAGAAGCGCTCTATGAATTCAATGTTGCGGTTCATGTTGTTGTAGGTATTCTCATCCGCAGGCTTCACCATAAGTTCAACCTTTTTGCTCATCGGGACATTGACCTCAGCGCGGATATTGCGTACAGCACGGATCATATCCATCAACAAGTTCATCTCTGCTACCGCACCCGCCGCTTCCAGCTTCTCATCGTAAGTCGGCCATGCTGCCAAGGTTACCGTCTCCCCTTCATGAGGAAGATGCTGCCAGATCTCTTCGGAGATGTATGGCATAAACGGATGAATCAAGCGCATCGTACGATCAAGCACATAGGCAAGCACGGACTTCGTTTGCTTCTTCTGTACTTCATCTTGGCCATACAAGCTAAGCTTCGCAAACTCAATGTACCAGTCGCAAAGATCATCCCAGATGAAGTTGTAAAGAAGGCGTCCCGTCTCGCCAAACTCATATGCATCAAGCATGCGCGTCACATCGCGAGTCGTCTCGTTCAGGCGATGGAGAATCCAACGGTCCGCTGTTCCAAGCTCGCCCGTAATATCAATATCAGCATACGTGAAGCCCTGCAGGTTCATAAGCGCAAAGCGAGAAGCATTCCAGATCTTATTCGCAAAGTTGCGCGCTTGCTCTACCTTTTCCCAACGGAAGCGAAGGTCCTGACCAGGCGTGCTTGAGGTGGAGATCATATAGCGAAGCGCATCAGCGCCATATTGATCAATGACTTCTAGAGGATCTACCCCGTTGCCAAGCGATTTGGACATCTTCTTACCGTCCGCATCACGCACAAGTCCATGCAACAGAATATCCTTAAATGGAATCTGGTCAGTAAACTCGAGCGCCGTAAAGATCATGCGAGCAGCCCAGAAATAAATGATGTCATATCCCGTTACAAGCACATTGGTCGGGTAGTAGCGCTTGAAGTCCTCATTGTCCGTGTCCGGCCAGCCAAGCGTCGAGAATGGCCATAGTGCAGAACTGAACCACGTATCTAATACGTCGTTATCCTGCTGCAAGTTGTGGCTGCCGCAAGAAGAACATGCCGCAACGTCTTCGCTAGCTACATTGATGTGTCCACAATCTTGGCAGTGCCAAGCCGGGATGCGATGTCCCCACCACAGCTGTCTTGAGATAACCCAGTCGCGCACATTTTCAATCCAATTCAAATAGATCTTCTCAAAGCGATCAGGAACGAAGTTTACGCCTTTGCCGGACTTTTGCGCTTCAATTGCACGCTCCGCGAGCGGCTTCATCTTCACGAACCATTGAGTAGACAAATAAGGCTCAACAACAGCACCGCTGCGTTCGCTGTGTCCGACTTGATGCACATGCTCCTCAATCTGGATCAATACGCCTTGTTCTTTAAGATCAGCCACCACTTTTTTGCGCGCTTCAAAACGATCCAAGCCTTCGTACGGTCCTGCTTGATCATTCATCTTGCCGCTTTCGTCCATCACTAGAATTTGAGGAAGATCATGGCGAAGGCCAACCTCAAAGTCGTTCGGATCATGAGCAGGCGTAATCTTAACAGCGCCAGAACCAAATTCTTTGTCTACATATTCATCCGCGATAATCGGGATCTCACGATTCACAATTGGAAGCAGGAGCGTCTTGCCGATCATGTGCTGGTAGCGCTCATCCTTCGGATGCACCGCAACCGCTGTATCGCCAAGCATCGTCTCCGGACGCGTAGTCGCAACCGTAATGGAGCCAGAGCCATCGGCGAGCGGATATTTCAGGTGATAGAGCGCACCTTGAACTTCTTTGTATTCTACTTCAATATCAGAAAGCGCAGTACGCGCAGCCGGGTCCCAGTTGATGATGTACTTTCCGCGATAAATAAGCCCCTTCTCATAGAGCTTTACGAATACTTCGCGAACAGCGCTCGATAAGCCTTCATCGAGTGTGAAACGCTCGCGGGAGTAATCCAAAGACAACCCCATCTTCTCCCACTGTGAGCGGATGCGGTTCGCATAAGTATCCTTCCACTCCCATACTTTCTCAAGGAACTGCTCGCGGCCAAGATCATAGCGGGAGATGCCTTCTTCTCGAAGAGTGGCTTCCACACGGGATTGAGTCGCAATGCCTGCGTGGTCTGTGCCTGGCAGCCAGAGCGCATCATAGCCCTGCATGCGCTTCGAGCGAATAATAATATCCTGGAGCGTAAAGTCCAAGGCATGACCGATATGGAGCATGCCTGTTACGTTCGGAGGCGGAATCACGATTGTAAACGGCTCCGCGTCTTTATTGCGGCCTGCTTGGAAATAGCCGCCTTGCATCCAGTAGTCATACCATTTTTGTTCTGCTGCCTTCGGATCATACGTTGTCGGCATAGACAGCTGTTCTTGATTGTCAGCCATGTTTAATCCCTCCATTAATGGTCTAGTCATGTTATGTTAGGGTGATGACGAAGATCACACCGTGCTATTGAGGCGAACAGGTACGCATCTGTTAGAGCCCATGCTTATCTCTGAACACAAAAAAACCTTTCGCCGCAAAGGACGAAAGGATTGCTTCCGTGGTACCACCTTCATTCTGCAGGGCTCAATTCCTTAAGCCGGTCACAACTGTATTCGCATCGATGCTTCGAATACAGCCAAGCTGCAGCACTTCATTCGCACATAACGGCTGCTACCGTCCCTGCCTACTCAAGACGCCTTGATTCATCATGAATCAGCGCTGTGTTCAACAGGACAACTCCCAGGCGACTTCAGCATCCACACTCCTGCAGGCATTCCACCAGCTGCACTGCTCTCTGTAAGGGGCAGTCATGCTTACTCTTCCTGTTCTATGTCTTTATTGACTAAACATTTACACCATATTGTACATTTGCCAATATAGCAAAGTCAATAGAAGATCGCGTATTTTCGACTCTATTGCCCAGCATCTCCTAAAAAAACGTTTCTTATAACCTGTACTATTTGAGGGCTTGTATAAATACCTTCTTAGAAAGGAGTGTTTTGAGGATTAAAAAGGAGCGTGCTGCCATGGAACGCTGGTGGATGCGAGCTAGATATGCGGTCAAAAGCGTTATCTTCCCACTCATATGCCTTCAATTTATTCGAACACTATTGTTCCCGACAGGCTTTGATGTGCTGCTCTTATTCGCAATGTTTTTGCTTTATCTGGGCATCTTATTCGAGGTGTTCTAGTCGTCGTAACGGCTATAGAACGCAAGACAGCCCGTCATCATCATGATAGGTAAATAGGGATATGGCGATACCCGGCCTTATGTTATCCCATGAAAAAGAGGCGTGCTCCCCTAATAAAGCATGGGAGCGACCGCCTCTTTTTCGCTTTGCTTTTCAAAGCTTCATCCAACGCATACGATTCTAACCTTCCAAGCTAATCAGCTCAGATATCGCTCGTTTACTTCAATATCTACCTGAATACTCACTTGTACCATCATCACTTAACAAATCAAGCTCCCCCGCCTCGCTATTGTTGACAGGGGAGCTATGCACCTATTCAAGATGGAATATACAGAACTTGGCCTTGCGTTAGAGCATCTTCTTCTAAGCGATTGTACATGGCAATCTCGCGCGGATTCATCTCATAACGGCCTGCAATCGTATCGAGCGTCTCATCGCGCTGCACAATGCACATGCGCACCTTGCGGAACCCTCGATCATCCTGCACGCGGTTAAGGAACAAGGACTGCCAATTCACATCCTCAGCGGCTGGAGCATCCATCTGCTGCTCTTCTTCATTGATACGCTGCTCCGCTTCACGTTCCTTCTCCTTGTTCTGCTTGCTTGATGCAAGAATGCTGCTGTAGCCTATTGGCTCTGTACCTGGAGCGCTGGAGGTTGGCTTGGAGCTGCCAATAGCCACCTTCATCTCTTTCTTCTCTTGAACAACAGGTGCTGCTTCAAGCTCAGGTTCGTGAGCCTCAGCTTCCATGACTTCAGACTGCTCGCGTTCTTGCTCTTCTGCCGACAGAATGGCTTCCGCTTCGCGCTGAACCTCTTCAATCGTGGATTCAGGAATGTCCACAGGCTCCGTCGCTTTCTCCGATTCGCCTCTTAAATCCTCAACCGGCTCAACCGCTTCATTCGCGTTTGGCGCCACACTTGCCTTTGACCACGGGGTATCTGACCATGTCAGGTTGGTCGACGGCTGTGACACGGACGCTGCGGATGATGTGGACGACTCACCGGATACGACAGCTTGAGCTTGTGCCTGAGAGGCAGCTTCCGGCTTGGCTTCTGGCTTCATAGGCTGCTGCGCCTTCTTGGCAAGCAGGTCGCCCCATAGCGGCTGCTCTGTCTCCGTCTCCATTGTGAGCGCTTCTTTGTTCACAGCAAAGATTCGCTCCTCCTCTTCTTGTGCAGTGGAGGCCTGCAGCGGCTCAGGTGTCCCTTCTACAGACTGTGAGACAGTAGGAGAAGCCGTCTCAGACTCCTGCCTCAAGGCTTCGTCTCGATCTGCATCCACCATCGCACTTGCATCCTGTGCTTGAATCGCTTCCGGGTTCGCCTCCTGGCCTGATGAGCTTTCGCCAATACGATCAGTGAAGGCTGTCACCTCGCTAGGTGCCGGCTGCTGATTCAGCTGCTGCTGATAGAACGTACTCGCGTATTGCTCGCTAACCTGCCCGATATCGCCGGTTTGCTGTTCGGCTGGCTGAGACGCTTGCGTATCCTCGGCAGCACTCGAGATCTGTGCTTGTGGCGGTCCCTCTGTCGCTCGCAGCGACGCTTGCGGAACAACCTCATTCGTTAAGTATGGCCGGTCACCTGCTTGATCATAATCTCTTATCCATACAGGCTCCTCTCCTTCTCTTGCAGATTCATGCATGACCGTAATTTGCTCGGGTTCCCACGCTGGAGCTGAAGGCTCCTCGACCGTAATCCCTTTAAGCGACAGCACGCCTGTAACATTGAGTGAACGGGTCGATAAGAGATCGACGTCGAAATGCTCAATATCCACACATATGTCCTCTAAGCTGCGAACGCGATTCAACGGAAGCGTAATCTCGACAGGGATCCAATGTTCCAGTGATTCGCTTTTTCGCTCTTGTGAGGAACCCACATACACACCAGCAAGCAATAGACTCCCTCTGACGGTTACTTGCTCTCCTGAAGGGATGACCTGAATATGAGGGGTAAGCTCTACCTCCTCTAACTGATCAATACCTACCAGATCGTCTGATAAGTGAACACGCTCATAAATATCAAATCTTAAACCATAAGATTCATCATACACAGACTGCTCCTCCTCCCGCAGTTCATCATGCCATCTGACAGATGCCCATGAGATCTACGTACGCTCGTACGATTGAAGTATAGGTGCACCATAGGTCAGAGACCGTTCCTTACTCTCATCATATGGGCGGTGCTTGGAGAGCATGACTATATTTTTTGAATCAATAGGTTCATATCCTCAGGCAGAGGAGCATCAACGATCAATTCCTCCCCGCTGAAGGGATGAGGAAACCGTAGCGAAAGGCCATGCAAAGCCTGACGGTGAAAAAGCTTGCTGCTTCCCCCATATAAGACATCGCCTGCAAGAGGATGTCCGAGGTGGGCCATATGTACTCGAATCTGATGGGTGCGACCTGTCCCAAGCTCAAGTTGAACCAGCGATAGTTGAGAAGAGCACTTTAGCGTTTTGTAGTACGTGATGGCGTGATCTCCTGCAGGTGTAACAACGCGGCGATTGCGCTTATGACGATCCTTGCCGATCGGGGCTTCTATAGTTCCTTCTGATGACTTGACTTCACCTTCAACGACAGCGAGATACGTTCTATGAATGCGCTTCTCTCTCATCGCCTCGTCTAAGATAGCATGAGAGAGCGCGGTCTTGGCATACAGCACCGGTCCTGTTGTATCCGCATCCAGTCGATGAATATGCCGAATTCGCACCTCTTGGCCTGTCCATGCGTAATGACAAGCCACTGCATGAGACAGCGCCATTCGCGCTTGGTCCTGCTCTTGATCAGCAGGATGAACAGGCATCCCCGCTTCCTTGTATGCCACAAGACAGCTGTCGTCTTCATACAGAAGTTGAGCAGGCTCGTCTGCGGGCGCTGCATCACTTTGCTCTGGCATAAAGACAGGAAGCCGGAGACGATCTCCCGCAACGCTGAGCCTCTTCTCATGCTTCCATGTCTTGATCATATGAAGAGGCACACCAAGCGTGTGCCTCATCCAGTGCTCTAATTGTTGTTCATCCTTTAGAACCGAGCGGCCTGGCGTAAGCTCAAGCCATTCCCCTCGTCTTCTCCAGTGTCTAACTTGCATCTTCACGTTCCTTTCACATCGATGCGATATGTTAAGCGCATGGCATAACGCCCAAGTCTTGGCGATGAACGGCCGCATTCATGGTTATGATCCACAAATCATCCATTTTGTATGAATGATGATACGAGTTAACGCGGCCCCTATCTCTTATCCTTCACATATGTCGGACATGCCAAGCTGCAGGATATGCCCATGTTGAATTCTCATATGTGACCAACTAATAAATTACAATAGCTTCAAGGCCTGGTAATGCGCCTCGATCGTAAGCTCAATATCCTCGTCTGTGTGAGCATTAGACACAAACATGCCCTCAAACTGTGACGGAGCCACGCTCACGCCATGATTGAGCATATGCCCGAAATACGCCTTGAAGTGCTCCAGGTTAGAGTTCTTCGCCACATCATAATTGGTTACGCTTTGATCCGTAAAGAACGGACATACCATCGAGCCCACACGATTCACTGTGCTAGGGATGCCAAGCTGCTTCGCATTGTCTTCAATACCTGCCTGCAGCTTCGCGCCCTTCGCCTCCAGATTGTCATAGACCTCAGGAGTAAGCAGCGACAGCGTCGTATAGCCTGCAATCATCGCAAGCGGATTCCCGCTTAACGTCCCTGCTTGATAGATCGGGCCGCTAGGGGCGATCTGCTCCATGATCTCTTTTTTACCGCCATAAGCACCAACAGGAAGGCCGCCGCCGATTACTTTGCCAAAGCAGGTCAGATCCGGTGTAATGCCAAAGCGGCCCTGCGCACAGTGGTAATGGACGCGGAAGCCCGTCATCACTTCATCGAAGATTAGCAGACTGCCATAGGTCGTCGTCAGATCACGCAAACCTTCCAAGAAGCCCGGTACCGGCGGCACAACGCCCATATTGCCTGCCACAGGCTCTACAATCACACATGCAATCTCTTCGCCGAACTTGTCAAAGGCGAGTCTAACTGAATCGAGATCATTGTAAGGAACCGTAATGGTATTGCTAGCGATGCTCTCAGGAACGCCAGGGCTGTCAGGCAATCCAAGCGTGGCAACACCAGACCCCGCCTTAATCAGCAAGCTGTCTGCGTGTCCATGATAGGAGCCCTCAAATTTAACAATCTTATTGCGTTTCGTCACACCGCGCGCCAATCGAATCGCACTCATTGTGGCCTCGGTGCCGGAATTCACCATACGAACAATATCCACTGATGGCACACGCTCACAGACAAGGCGCGCCATCGCGGTTTCAATCTCCGTCGGAGCACCAAAGCTTGTCCCCTTTGCAGCAGTTTCTTGAATAGCTTGAATGACTTCAGGACGTGCGTGACCAAGGATCAGCGGTCCCCAAGAGGCTACGTAGTCGATAAATTCATTGCCGTCAATGTCAAATACGCGGGAGCCTACCCCGCGCTCCATATAGACAGGCGTCAGGCCTACAGACTTAAATGCGCGCACAGGACTATTCACGCCGCCTGGCATAACCTGCTTAGCTTCTTCAAAAGCTGCTTTTGAGCGCTCATCGCGCCGAACTCTGTTATTTTCCATGAACATATGCACTCCTGTCTATATTTTGCCCTTATGAGTATGATAAACTATTTAGAAAAAACGATCATACGTTAATAACATAAAATGAGGGAAGAGATCATGATCCAATTGCTCAAACGCGTGCCATTGTTTTCCGAATTATCCGATGATCAGCTGGATATCATTACATCCATTACATCTCAGCTCGAATTCGAACCGAATACGGTGCTGTTTGAACGCGGCGACCCTGGAAGCGCCTTCTGCATTGTCGTAAAAGGCTCCGTCAAAGTATACACGTCCAATGACGAGGGACATCAGAAGATTCTGGCCGTATTCCATCCAGGAGACAGCTTCGGCGAGCTCTCCCTGATCGATGGCAAGCCGAGATCCGCTACAGTCGAAACCCTAGAGGACACGATTCTCCTTACCGTTACCAATGAAAGCTTCCACTTGCTCCTTCGTGCGCACTATGATATCGCACAGAAGGTCATCATTCAATTGTGCAGCCGATTAAGAGCCACAAATACGCACGTCTACGATCTGGCCTTTCTTGAGCCGTCAGCCCGCATTGTGAAGAATATGATCCGCAGCGCTAAGCTTCATGGCGAGCGAAGCGAGGACAAGCTCATCGTACATACGCCCTTCAGCAGAGAAGCTACCGCAGGCCTCGCCGGCGTCAAGCTTCATATTCTGGATGAGGTGCTGCAAGATCTGCAAGAAGAAGGCATTCTGTCAATTGAAGAACATCAGTATTCGATTGATTTAGCGAAGCTGTATGACAGCAATTATATTTTATAATGCCTTATGAACGAACAGGTCGGTAACAAAAGAGCTCAGCGCGCTCTTTACACCGACCTGTTTAATTATGCAGGCAGCAGCCATGCAAGCTCAGCACTAGCTTGAACATGTGCCGCCACACGGAGTAAGCATTGGCAAGCAGGGCAGCTGCTTATAAAGAAAGCATATGTACCTAGAAGCTTGTTCCGCCGTCTCAGAATGCCAATCCAATCCCTTGACTGCTAGGATGCACGATCCACCGGCACTTTGCAACGCCCCCGCTGCATTCATTAAGGCTTCTGCAGCCACTCTGCCATATCTTTTGCAAAATAAGTAATAATAAGATCGGCCCCTGCGCGCTTCATGCCAAGCAGCATCTCGGACACAATCTCCTTCTCATTAATCCATCCTTGCGCTGCAGCAGCCTTTACCATTGAGTATTCACCGCTTACATTGTAAGCAACCAACGGAAGGTCAAATTGGTCCTTCAATAAGCGCAGCACGTCCATATAGGCAAGCGCAGGCTTCACCATTAGCATATCCGCACCTTCAACAACGTCAGCTTCCGCCTCGCGCAGTGCTTCACGGACGTTCGCAGGATCCATCTGATAAGCCTTGCGATCGCCAAATTGCGGAGTCGAATGAGCGGCATCACGGAAAGGACCATAAAAAGCAGAGGCGTACTTGACCGAATATGACATAATCGGAACATCCTGATATCCCGCCTCGTCAAGTCCTGCTCGGATCGCATGCACAAAGCCGTCCATCATATTCGAAGGCGCAATAATGTCAGCACCAGCCTCTGCTTGAGCGACTGCCGCTTGTGTAAGATAAGCAAGGGAGGCATCATTGTCCACCTCACCAATCTGATGGCCATTCACTTCATGCACATGCACAACACCGCAATGCCCGTGATCGGTAAATTGACACAGGCAGGTATCCGCAATAACGACCAATTCAGGATGACGAGCCTTCACTTGTCTTGTTGCCTGCTGCACAATGCCATTATGATCGTAAGCTGAGCTTCCTGTCGCATCCTTATGATCTGGGACCCCAAACAAAATAATCGCTGGAATGCCAAGCGCTGCGATTCGATCCACCTCATCATTTAAGTTGTCCAATGAGAAATGGTATACATCCGGCATCGAAGTGATCGGTTCCATCACATTTGTTCCATGTGTAACGAAAATAGGCATGATAAGATCATGCACACTCAAGCTTGTCTCTCGTACCATGTTGCGAATACCTGCTGTTTTGCGCAATCTGCGCAGCCTTGTTGTTGGAAATGCCATCTTCGTATTCCTCCTTGGTCCTTTATTACCGTGCTGTGCGGTTCTCTTAAGAAGTTTGTTCTTAGGAGCAGTAAATATCTATAAGTAAAGCAAGACCTTCGCAAGCCCATTCTGCTTCTGCTAACACATCTGCTTCGCTGCGCACGAATCTCTCGCTTTATTGCATGATTATGTGTATGACTGTTCTTGTCTATCAGCTGAAATTATGGACCATCAAGACCATGCGGCTGCCTGATGATGGCTTTGTACCCATTGAAGCATCGCTTGAAGCAAGCCATCCATGGTGGATGCTTCGCTTACAGCTGCAATCTTTAATCCTGCTTCAAGGGCTGTTTTTGCCGTCTGTTCGCCAATGCAGAAGATAGCCGTACGATTAAGCGCCTCCACTGGATCTTCCACACGATGGCGCTTAAGCATCTCAAGCGTATGAGTGACCGTTGATGAACTTGTAAACGGAACGAGCTGTATGCTATTTTCCAGCAGCAGCTCAGCGATATGATAGTCTTCATAGTCTGGCAGCACTGTATGATACGTATCTAGATCGATAACCTCTAGCCCCTCATTCTGCAATTGATCGCGCAGCCAGCGTCTAGCTAGATCTGCAGTTGCAATGAGTGCACGTTCGCCCGCGCTTACTTTGTCCTTAAGTAGTTCAAAGACGCCTTCTTGACTGAACTGCTCGGCCGTATAATCTGGAATAAGTCCGTAGGATTCAATGATTTCACGTGTTTTCGGACCTACAGCCACGATGCGTACGGATGCTAGCTTGCGCACATCCATCTTCACTCGCTTCATATGATCCATGAACGCATGTACGCCATTGGCGCTCGTAAGAATGAGCCAATCCATCGAGGATATCTCATAGAGGGCCTCCTCTATGTCTGCCAGTCTAGCAGCGTCGCTAGGGAGCTTCGTCTCAATAACAGGGTACTCATACGGCTCGCCGCCCAATGCTTCAATAGCACGTATAAACGATTCTGACTGAGCTCGCGCGCGCGTAACCAGCACACGCTGTCCGAACAAAGGACGGCTCTCTGCCCACTTCATCACTTCACGCTCTAATACAACCTCTCCTACGATAATTACAGCAGGAGCGCGAAACTCTACTCGCTCCACTTCATCTGCTATCGTCGCAAGCGTGCCCACAAGCGTCGCTTGTTCAGCACGAGTTCCGTAGCGAACAAGCGCTACAGGCGTGTCCTGCGAGCGTCCACACCGCATCAGCTGCTCTGCAATCGAGCGAATATGCCCGACACCCATTAGGAACAGCAAGGTGCCTGTCGCTCTAGCCAGCTCGTCCCAATCCACTCTCTCCTCCAAGCGTTCAGGCGTCTCATGACCTGTTATGACACTAAAAGAAGAAGCGCGATCGCGATGGGTAACCGGTATGCCTGCATAGGCCGGCACGGCAACCGCAGAAGTCACACCGGGCACGATCTCATAAGGAATGCCATGCTGCTTCAGAACAGCCGCTTCCTCTCCTACACGTCCGAATACACAAGGATCTCCACCTTTAAGCCGAACCACTCGCTTGCCTGTTCTAGCCAGCTCTACAAGCAGCTGATTAATTTGTCCCTGCTTCATGGCATGATGATCAGGCCGTTTGCCTACATATATCTTTACCGCGTCCGGCTTAGCCATTTGAATCAATCGAGGGCCTGCCAAGCGGTCATATACGACAATATCCGCTTCTTCCAGACAACGCATGCCTTTGACTGTAATCAGTCCTGCATCCCCTGGTCCTGCTCCTACTAAATAGACGATCCCTTCTGCATTCGAACGTTCTCCCATGACATCAACCTCGCAATCGATCCAATATCTGATCTGCCCCTGCCTCCAAGAGCTTATCTGCTACAGCATTGCCTAATTGCTCTGGATCTTCCCCATACATTGCAGCAATGAGGATTGGATCCCCTTCTGGCGCGCCAACCAAGCCGGTCAGCTTAAGGACGCCCGACTCTTCATCACGCTCTGCATAAGCGCCAATCGGAATCTGACAGCCCCCGTTCAGCTTGCCAAGAAAAGCCCGCTCCGCGCGAACATGCAGAGCCGTCTCCTCATGATGATACTTCGTTAACAAAGCAAGAAGCTCTTGGTCTTCGCCTCGACATTCAATTGCCAATGCCCCTTGTCCAACAGCTGGAATGCATACTTCCTTAGGGAGGTAGCATGTAATGCGGTCCTCCCAGTTCATTCGATGAAGGCCAGCTGCTGCCAGAACAACCGCATCAAACCCTTCCGTCTCAAGCTTCTTGATGCGCGTGTCGATGTTGCCGCGAACCGGCTCGATCACAAGATCCTTTCGAAGTGCCTGAAGCTGAGATGCACGACGAAGGCTGCTTGTCCCTACCTTTGCTCCAGGTGGCAAATCATCAAGAGATGTTCCACATTTCATAATAAGCACATCCCGCGAATCCACACGCTTTGGAATCGCACCGATGATGAGTCCTTCCGGAAGCTCCCAAGGCATGTCTTTCATGCTGTGCACAGCCATGTCAATCGTCTGATCAAGAAGAGCCTGCTCGATTTCCTTTACGAATAAGCCCTTGCCTCCAACCTTGGAAAGAGTGACATCCAGAATACGGTCACCTTTAGTGACAATCTTATGAGTTTCAAAAGTAAATGGAAGGTTATATTCTTCACATAATCGCTCAAGCTCATGAATCACTTGTCCTGTTTGTGTCAGCGCAAGCGCACTTTGTCTTGTTCCTACCTTAATGACTCTCATTGGCGTTCCCCCTTATTGAACTGGGTCCTGTTATTCGTTGTTGCTGTACCACTCTTCCCAGATTGGAAAGGGCCGTTTTTGCTCCCAGGCTTCCCAGCAAGCATTCCCATAGGCTCTCAATATTTGCTGACGCTTCTTCGCAGCGCTTATATCCTGCTGCGCACGCTGGCGCGCCTCGTGCAGATGAAGAGCCAGCCCTTCTAAGCGCTCATCAATAATGTCATCCACCCGCTCCACGATATGTCGAGTCAAGGTAGGACTCGCACCGCCAGTGGAGACATTGATCTGAACATGTCCATAGCGAAGCACCGCAGGGTTTGTGAAGTCGGAGCCTTCGCTTGCGTGGGCAATATTGACGAATATGCCTGCCTGATGGGCATCCTCAGCGACCAGCTGATTCACCTCTGGGTCGTCTGTGGCTGCAAATATCAAGCAGGCTCCTTGAAGATCTTCTGTACTGTAAGGCTTGCGGCGCACCTCAATTCGCTGCTCACCTGCAAGCTCCTCAAGGTCGCCTATGAGCACTGGGCTTACGACAAGCACCTTGGCTCCGCATTCTAGCAGCTGCTTAATCTTTCTCCCTGCAACCTGTCCGCCTCCTACCACAACCGCCTTCTTATTCATGAGATTCAGCATGAGGGCATATTGAGGATAGCTCTCGTTCTCTTCATGCACCTTCATTCCTACACCCCCATCCAACGATGGAAGGTTGAGATGCTGTTAAGGCCATAATTAAGCAGCATAATGGCATAGCAGATCATGTTGTAATAGGCAAGCTGCATGCCGGCAAAAGATTTGCGCCACAGCAAATATCCACCATACATGAACACAACCAAGATGGTAAACCATACTTTGAAGTCAAGCAAGAGCTCAGACCGATTGCCAATCCACACTGCCGATACAGCGACAGACAACGATAGCAAGAACAGCGGTATCCCAATCGTGATGGCAATATAGGAAGCTCGCTCGATGCGATCCAAGCTTGGAAGCCTGCGGACTGCATCCGACCACTTGCGCCTCTTTAGACGACGGTGCAAAAATAAATACATTCCCGAATAAACGGCACTTAACGTAAAAGAGGCAAAGCCACAAGCTGCCAGCCCAACATGAAAGACAAGAAGATTGCGAAGCATCTCCCACTCTCCCATAGAGCTTGGTGCAGTAGGATCATTCAGCATGTTGATCAAGAGCAGGATAAATCCGATTAAATTCACAATAAAAACGATAAATTCGATTTGAAAAAAACGATTAATGACCAAGGACATGGTGATCAGCAGCCATGCAAACATAAACATAAATTCAAAGCTGCTGAACATCTCGCCGCTCTGATGGCGAATGATCCGAGTAATCAAAAAAACCGTCTCGATGGTCCATACTAAAACAAGAAGCCCTGTACCTATCCGCTTCGCTCTCCGATTCACATCCATCACATCAGAGAAATAAAACAGAAGGCTCAGGGCATAAGTGTAAATGATCGCATCATAGATCCAGCTGCTCGTAACCATATGAGCCTGTCGCCCCCTGTATATAAACAATTACCATGTAACAGCTGCCCAATTCAACTTGGGCTTCTCCTGTTCGGGGTGTGATGCTCTCTCTTCATGTTTGCGAGAGAGAGATGTCGGAGCAGTCTGAGGCTTCTCCTTCTCTTCCTCTTCAAGAGCAAACAGCTCTGCAAAATAATGCATCGCATCGGCTCCATTCTTGCCAGCGGCAAGATCCTTGAGCTGTAGAATTGGATCTTGCATCATCTGATTCAACATGCTCTTCGTCAATTGACGAATCACTTTAGCTTCACGTTCACTAAGATCAGGCAGCTTCTTGAACATGCTGTCAAGCGTATCCTCATGGATCCGATTCGCCTTCGTCTGCAAGGAACGAATGAGTGGATGAATACCAAGCATCTTCAGCCATTGACGATACTCCACAATCTCCATCTCGATCATATCTTCAATGATATGAGCGGCCTTGTCTCGCTGCTCAAGATTGCTCTGCACGATTCCTTCAAGGTCATCAATATCATATAAGAACACATTCGACACCTCACCGATGGCAGGATCAAGATCTCTTGGCACCGCGATGTCAATAAGGAATAATGGACGTGTGCGCCGTTGCTTCATCATCTTCTCAACATCCTGAGCACGGAGCACATAAGATGGCGATCCTGTGGAGCTGATTACAATGTCTGCCTCAGGCAGCAGCATATCCATCTTCTCAAGTGTACATGCTCTTCCTTGATACTGCTCGGCAAGTTCCTCTGCTCGCTGAAGCGTACGGTTAGCCACCATTACTTCAGCTGCCCCTTGACTGTATAAATGCTTTACCGTCAATTCACTCATCTTGCCTGCGCCTAGAATCAGCACCTTTTTACCCGCAAAGGTTCCAAAGATGCGCTTGCCAAGCTCAATAGCCGCATAGCTAACCGATACGGCATTATCATTGATGCTCGTCTCCGCATGCGCACGCTTCGCGAAGGTAATGGCCTGCTTAAATACATGATTAAAGCATGTCCCTGTCGCTCCCTGCTCCTGCGCATGCAAGAAGGCCTGGCGAATCTGACCTAGAATCTGAGTCTCCCCTACTACCATAGAGTCAAGACCAGCAGTAACACGGAACAGATGTTCAATCGCGCGTTCCGATTCATGAATATATAGATAAGGAGTGAATATGCGTCTCTCCACACCGTACCACTGCTCCATAAAATGTCTGATATCATGCCCGCACATATGCATGCGATCCACAACAACATACCACTCCGTGCGATTGCACGTCGATACAATCACACACTCGGAAACACTTTGTACTTGTAGGAGCTGCTGAAGAGCATCGGTCAACTGTTGTTCAGATAAGGCAAATCTCTCCCGAATCTCTACAGGTGCCGTTCGGTAATTCATGCCGACGACAACTACATGCATAGATGCTCACCTGCTTTAATCATAATAATTAGAATATTGCTATGATAATAATCATTCTCATTATAGCACAGTTCGACAAATAAGAGGTCTGCATTTATGACTAAACCATGAAAAAGATTCCAATTCGTATTATATCATTCGAGGCTCTTGTGTATACATGGAAAAGTTCTCTAGAAGCAGACTGAATCGTAATAGGTCAAGTCATTGATTCATATGAAAACAGACCCGCCAATAACGACGAGTCTGTTCCAATTCATGCATTTGTGTATCCTAACAGTTACAGCACCGGCGCCTTCTCAAAGGCACGCTAATTCAAACAAGGTCTAGCTTAAACTAGCTCTGCCGCTTTGATCTCAGGTGTAACAACTTCCATCTCACCGATACCGCGAACCAATTTCTTCGCGTAAGTCTTCTCTGGCTTCAACACGGACACCAGGTGGTCAATCGCTGCTTGAGGATCTACAGTATCACCACATGTGTAGCAATCAATTGCTGCAAATCCACGTTCAGGATAAGTGTGAATGGAAAGATGACTTTCCGACAATAAGACGAGCACAGTTGCTCCTTGCGGCTCAAATTGTTGAGCTTGAACCGATAGTACAGTAGCACCGCAAACTTCTGCAGCTTCTACGAGTTGAGTCTGAAGATATTCGGCATCATTCAGCATGTCGAAATTAACTCCCCAAGCATCAACCGCAACGTGTCTTCCGAAAGTTGAGTATTCCATCTCTCGGTTCCCCCTTCCTAGGAATAAAATGTTTGAAAAAAATTTCATCCGCTAGGACCTACGTCATTCACTTCCCGAGGGAATAATCTCTCGCAACATACAATGTCCTGAGTGAATCCTGGTTCCTAATATTGTGTTCAACGAGATTAAAAATAACATCTTATTCGCTCGATTGCAACTCTTTTTTTCGAGACACGCATAAAGAATGTGCCGAACGTTTAGAATCACACCACAAATTATGGTTCGGGAGCCTGTTCGGTTCCTTATCTTTTTTGTAAAAATATCTAATAATCGTTCGTTATTTTGCGATTCTATAGGGTGAAAGCCCCGACGGAAGCCCATTCATCAGCTAATTCGGAACATTATGGTCATAAAAAGAAGGAAGGCTGTATTCATACAGCCTTCCTTCTTGCATCCTATATTAGTATGCCTCTAAAACAAACATGTGATGAACAAGCTGATTCAACTGCTGATCAATCGCTTGAACCTCATCCTTGTCTCGTGCTTGATTGCGAGCATCAAGCCACTTGTTAACCTCACGCTTCAGCTCATGAATCTTGCGCTCCACGTGATCTTGAACGAACAACTGCGCAAGTTCCTTCAATCTGCTCTGATCCTTGCGCTCATATATGAGACGGGACTCTCCGTCCTGGTGCTGTACAATTCGTTGAACAGTGCCTTCCATATAATAATAAGTCATGGTAAATCCAGCAAAAATCCGATTGACGACTGCATCTCCTCGGAAGGTTGCGACCAGCTTCTGCATCACTTGCGTAAGCTTCGGCCGTTCCAAGCGACAAGACGTTACACAGACATATCGATTGCCTAGCTTCTCAAACAGAAAGGTAATCTCATCCCCAAGACCATCTTCCAGCACGATCTCCTGACTGCCGTTATCCAGCACTTTCACATGCCATACGATGGATTGACCCAGAAATGTTTGCAACAAATGGGCTAACTGAGACTCTGTCAACTGCATACGGGCTTTCACATATTCTGTGGCTAATCGCCTAGCCATAAGTATCTCCTCAATTCTTAACCGTTTCCTAGCTCTATCTTATTATACTACACGCTTATATATAATTCCTGTTTACGAAGTCCTAAGAAATCATGAAATTATCTTCAAAAATCGTTATGAACGCCAATTGAGCCCGAACAACCGCTGAAATCCTTTTAATTTTTCAAGCTCCTTCACGTATTTACATGCAACGATACGAATTTCTTTGCACCGCTTGTCCGCTGGACAATGTACATCATCGCTGGAAATAAACAAAAGGATCTCCGTCCACATTACGTCTGGACGATAAGATCCTTTGTTCGTTCGAACTCCCCTATTGGCTTGCCAAGAGATCTATTTACTAATGTTAAAGGTCTGCTTCACCTTGTCCCTTTGCATCATCAAGACCAGGGTCAAGCGCATCCGGCAATTCTTGTGCTGCCGCGTGCTTAAGAATAACATCCCACAGCTCATCGCGGCCCGCGCCTGTTTCGGCAGAGAACATAATGAGCGGAGTCGCTGCTGTCAGACCTAATGTTGTCTTGACTTCCTTTAGATGCTTCGGCCATCTGCTGCGCGGAATCTTATCCGCCTTCGTCGCCACCACACATAAAGGGATATCATAGTGCGTCAGCCATTCATGCATCGCCACATCATCCTTCGTCGGCGGATGACGCAGATCAATGACCTGAATGACGAGTTGAAGAGGCTTGCGCTCTTGCAAATATGCCTCGATCATCTTCCCCCATGCTTGCCGCTGCGTCTTGGATACCTTCGCATAGCCGTAACCCGGCACATCTACAAAATACAATTGTTCATTAATCCGGTAATAGTTCAAATGCTGCGTCTTGCCCGGCTGCGAGCTGGTTCGTGCCAGGTTGCGCCGTTGAATCATCTTGTTGATGAGCGAGGACTTTCCCACATTGGAGCGTCCTGCTAACGCGATCTCCGGAAGTCCATCCTCCGGATATTGCGCTGGTCCTACTGCACTAATTATAAATTCCGCGCTCGTTATCTTCATTGCATCTCCACCTTCCAATTACACATAAGGAAACGGGCACTGGTCAATAAGCGCCCGTCTGCTGCTGCGGCCTATATTTGTATGTTGATCTAATTCTGAGACTCATGAGGCACTAAAGCATGCATGAGCACTTCATCTAAATGCTTCACCGGCACAAAGGTCATTTCCTCTCGAATCATATCAGGAATTTCTTCCAAATCCCGAATGTTGTCATGTGGAAAAATGACCTTCTTAATGCCTGCGCGATGGGCAGCAAGCGACTTTTCTTTAAGCCCGCCAATCGGGAGCACTCTCCCGCGAAGGGTGATCTCCCCCGTCATCGCCACATCCTTGGAAACGTATTGCTTGGTCAATGCTGACACAAGCGCCGTGGCCATCGAGATGCCTGCTGAAGGCCCATCCTTCGGAATTGCTCCTTCCGGCACATGGATGTGGATATCGAGCTTCTCATGGAAGCCTGCTTCAAGCTGAAGCTCCTCGGCCTTTGAGCGCACATAACTGAAGGCAGCCTGAGCAGACTCCTTCATCACATCGCCAAGCTTGCCTGTCAGGAGCAGCTTCCCAGAGCCGGGCACGATGGCAACTTCAATCGTCAAAGTATCTCCGCCGACTTCCGTCCAAGCCAGGCCTGTCACCATGCCAATCTGATGGCTATCCTCTGATTGCCCGTAGCGATAGCGTGGAAGCCCGAGATAGTCTTCCACCTCTTCTGGCTTGATCACAACATGATCCAGCTTCTCGGAGACGATCCGCTTCGCAGCCTTGCGGCAAATTGCAGCTAGCTGCTGCTCCAGCTGTCTGACGCCCGCTTCTCTGGTGTAGAGTCGAATCACCTTCTTGAGCACCTCATTCGACAGCTGCAGCTGTTCCTCCTCAAGACCGTGCGCCTTCTTCTGCTTGCCAAGCAAATGGCGCAGCGCTATCTCAAGCTTCTCAAGCTCCGTATAGCCAGCAAGAGATATCAACTCCATACGGTCAAGAAGCGGTCTAGGAATATTATGTACGGTATTGGCTGTGGTTACAAACATGACATGGGACAGATCCACCGGCACTTCCATAAAATGATCGCTGAAATTATGGTTTTGCTCTGGATCAAGCACCTCAAGCAGCGCAGATGCAGGATCGCCCCTAAAATCATTTGCCATCTTGTCGATCTCATCAAGCAGCATAACCGGATTCATCGTATCCGCCGTCTTCAGCGACTGCACAATTCGGCCAGGCATAGCGCCGACATAAGTTCTGCGATGCCCGCGAATCTCAGCTTCATCGCGTACGCCGCCAAGCGAGATGCGCACGAACTGGCGATCCAGCGACTTCGCTATTGAGCGAGCAAGCGAGGTCTTTCCGACTCCTGGCGGTCCTACAAGGCATAGAATAGGTCCCTTCATCTGCTTGACTAACTGCTGAACAGCAAGATATTCAAGCACCCGCTCCTTCGGCTTCTCTAGTCCATAATGATCGGCTTCTAGAATCTCTTCGGCCCGTTCCAAGTCGAGCACATCCTCTGATTGCTTGGACCAAGGCACGGATAAGAGCCAGTCTACATAATTGCGAACGACAGATCCTTCTGCAGAGGTTGCTGGCATCTTCTCCAGCCGATCAATTTCCTTGTTCGCCTTCTCCGCTACTTTCTCAGGGGCATCAATCTCTTTGAGCTTCCCTCTTAGCTCCTCGACTTCACCTGCACGGCCTTCCTTGTCCCCTAATTCCTTCTGAATGGCCTTCATCTGTTCACGCAGATAGTATTCCTTCTGTGTCTTCTCAATCTGCTTTTTCACCTGAGAATTAATCTTCTTCTCCATATTGAGCACTTCGCTCTCATTGTTCAGAAGATTCAAGAGCTCATTCAGCCGCTCCTTCACATCCAGCGTCTCCAAGAGATGCTGCTTGTCCTTTAGCTTAATCGGAAGGTGACTTGCCATCACATCGGCAAATCTCCCTGGCTCCTCGATATCCGATACGGTGGACAGCGTTTCCTGCGTCACCTTTTTGGACAAGCTGACATAGCTCTCGAACTGTGTGAGCAGCGTTCTCATCAAAGCCTCAATCTCAGGCGTAACATCGGTCTCGTCCTTGATGATCAATACTTTCACTTCATAGTACTGCTCGTTCGGGACATATTCGGTAATCTTCGCACGCGATACACCCTCAACGAGCACTCGAATCGTATTGTTAGGAAGCCGAAGCATCTGGCGCACCTTCACGATCGTCCCGATTCGATAAATATCATCATGCATCGGCTCTTCAATGCTATTTTCTTTTTGAGAGCTAAGCAGCAACTCTTGCTCTTCCAGCATCGCCTGCTCAAGCGCCTTAACCGATTTTTCTCGACCGACGTCCAGATGAAGCACCATGCTTGGATACACAAGCAGTCCTCTTAGCGGTAATAGAGGAAGCTTCCGTTCCTTTGCCAGTTTAAGCCCCATCTTCATGGCACCCCCAAGGATATGTTCATATAACAAAACCTTTATCCCGCAAGCACTCGCATTCGAGTAGCAAGAAGGAATAAAGGTTTGCTGTTGTCTTTATCAAGTTTAACAAATTGTATTTCAAAACACCAATTTTGGTGAGTTATTCCGCATGATTCACATCTGTGGCTTTCGCTTGAAAGAGCGGTACAGATGAGCCAGAGGCACGCTCATAAAGCTTCGGCAGATGAATTGCGTCTTCCCCAAGCTGCGAAGCAAAGGTATGCCTCAGCACCTCATCTATCGCCTCCACAGGAATGACCTGCAGTCCACTGCTTAGATTAGCGAATATTTCCTGCCAATTTTCCTTCGGAATAAGCACACGTGTAGCCCCCGCTTGGAAGGCTGCCTCTGCCTTCGCAAGCACGCCTCCAACCGGCTTCACCTTGCCGTGAACACCAATCTCTCCTGTCATCGCAAGACGATTGTCCACCGGCCACTGCTTGATCGCAGATGCAATCGCCACCGCCATTGCAATGCCTGCAGATGGTCCGTCTACCGGTGATCCGCCTGGGAAGTTGATATGAAGATCATAGTTCATCGTCTCAAAACCACAGCTTCTAAGCACGGTGAGCACATTCTCAATGGAGCCCTTCGCCATGCTCTTACGGCGCAGCGTCCTGCTGCCGCCGCCAAGCTCTTCTTCATCCACGACACCGGTAATGTTGTATTTGCCATGCCCATTCTTAACCTTAATGGCAGACACCTCAATCTCAAGCAGGGAGCCCATATTCGGGCCATATACAGCAAGACCGTTTACAATCCCAACCAGCGGCTCAGACCCAACCTTGCGTTCTGGTCGAGGTGAGAGCTGGCTGCTGTTCACTACCCATTCGACATCCGCTGCTTCAATCGTGCTTCTGCCCTCTGACAAAGCAAGGCCAACCGTAAGCTGCACGATATTAACCGCTTCACGGCCGTTCGTAGCATACTTCTTCAGCACTTGAACCGCATCTGGCGCAGGAGGGAAGCCAATCTTCTGAACTGCTTGCTCCGCTATGCTCTCAATCTCATCTGGCAGCAGCGGACGGAAGAAGATCTCCATGCATCTAGAGCGCAGCGCAGGTGCAATATCCTGCGGCGATCTCGTTGTGGCGCCCACAAGACGAAAGTCAGCCGGCAGCCCATTTTGAAAAATATCATGAATATAATTCGGAATATGCGTATCCTCAGAATGATAATAGGCGCTCTCCAAAAATACCTTGCGGTCCTCAAGCACCTTCAAGAGCTTATTCATTTGAATCGGATGAAGCTCTCCGATCTCATCGATAAACAGCATGCCTCCATGCGCCTTCGTCACCGCGCCTTGCTTCGGCTGAGGAATCCCGGCTACGCCCATTGCCCCTGCCCCCTGATATATCGGGTCATGAACAGACCCAATCAAGGGATCAGCAATTCCGCGCTCATCGAATCTCGCCGTTGTCGCATCAATCTCAATGAACTTTGATTCCTGATTAAAAGGTGATAGCGGGCTCTTCTTCGCTTCCTCAAGCACCACCCTAGCCGCCGCTGTCTTGCCGACGCCAGGCGGACCATAAATTATGACATGCTGCGGGTTCGCACTGCAGAGGGCCGCTTTCAGCGCCTTCAATCCATCCTTCTGGCCGACAATGTCATTCATATGAGAAGGTCTCGTCTTCTCCGCCAATGGCTTTGTCAGCGAGATGGAACGCATCTTTCTCAGCTTATCCATCTCTTTGCGAGACTCTCTATCTACAGCGGAGCGATTTGTCTTCTGGCTGCGCAGCAGATTCCAGAAGTAAATACCGATCACCACTGCAAAAAACGCATTAATCAACATTAACAACATACTGAGGTCCATGTGTCCATCCTCCCGATCTGTCCAACTTTCGCCTTACACGAGAAAACAAAAAATCCGGTAAAGACTAATACTTGGTAGTATTACCCTTTGCCGGATTCCATATAAGTCCTTTTATACAAAAGTTGTGAGGCTTGAACTCGCCAACATTTTTAGATGATGGGATCTATACCGATCCACTTCTAACTCTATGGCAACGTCATGCTGCCATCGCTGTTACGACTTCTCTACAGGGCGTTCCCAACATTCTGCATGCTTAAGTCCCGGGATCGTGTCTGCATAGAATACAGGCTCTGCTCCATGCTTCTTCTGCTCTTTATAATCATGAAGAGATTGGAAGGCGAACTTGCCAAGAATCATAATGACAACGAGGTTAATCAGTGCCATAAAGCCCATGAACATATCGGCCATATCCCAGACGAGCGTAATTTTTGCAACAGAACCGAACAGCACCATCGCAACAACTCCAATACGATAGGCCAGCATCCAGCCTGGTTTTTTCGTAATGAACTCAATATTGCTCTGACCATAATAATAGTTCCCAATTAAGGATGAGAAGGCAAACAAGAAGATCGCAAAGCCAACAAAGTAGTTCGCCCAACCGCCAAACTGCGAAGCAAGCGCATGCTGGGTCATGAGAATGCCGTCTGCAACTCCTGATTCATGAACGCCCGAGAGCAAAATAATAAACGCTGTTGCACTGCACACAAGAAGGGTATCCACAAACACCCCAAAAGATTGAATTAATCCTTGCTTTACAGGGTGGCTTACCGTTGCAGTAGCTGCCGCATTCGGCGCACTACCCATACCTGCCTCGTTAGAGAACAGTCCGCGTTTTACGCCATTCATGACAGCAGCGCCAAGTCCACCGCCAACTGCTTCTTCGATGCCGAAGGCATTGCGGAGAATCGTTCCAATCACTGCTGGAATCTGATCCATATTCATAATCATAACGACAAGCGCCATTGCAATATAAGCAAGGGCCATAACCGGCACAACGATAGCAGATACCTTGGCAATGCGCTGGACACCACCGAAGATCGTTAATACCACAAGCACCGATAAAATGATACCCATTACAATCGGGTTCACATCGAACAGCTCTTGGAAGGCCGCACTCGCTGTATTAGAATGTACAGAATTGAATACAAAGCCAAAGCTGACCGTGATTAAGATCGCGAAAATAATCCCCAGCCAACGTGCATTAAGTGCTTTTTCCATATAATAAGCAGGTCCGCCGCGGAAGGTCTTGCCGTCTCTCACCTTGTAGATCTGAGCCAGAGTAGACTCGATAAAGGCAGAGGCTGCGCCGATCACGGCAATCAGCCACATCCAGAATACCGCTCCAGGGCCGCCGACGGAGATGGCGATAGCAACACCGGCCATATTTCCTGTTCCTACACGAGAAGCCGTACTCATCATGAAGGCTTGGAATGAAGATACACCCTTGTCTTTCTTATCTTTACTTGAAGACTTGCGTACATCCTTTCCTGTGAGGATTCTAAATGTTTCTCCTATTGCCGTTATCTGAACAAAGCCTGTACGTATCGAAAAATAAATTCCGACAGCAGCCAGGACGAAAATAAGCATAAGATACCATTTTTCATTAAATATTCCGATCCATTCTTGCAAATGCATATATCGCACCCTTTCTCGCTGTTTTACTTGAAGTTCCGGGTCCATGTCATGTTTCTTGACATATAACAAAATTGATTGTAACTGATTATGCTGAAAATAGCAAAAATATTTGCCACATCTACTCATTCCGATCGTTAATTCCTCTGATAAAAATGTTTAATAGCTTTGAAACATTTACCTTATTTCATAACCATACCCCGACAGTCTATGAGATAAATTCGAGAACAGACCACCTGCACCCGGACCCAAGATCCGTAATCGCCTCGCATTATTTTTCTTCAACAGCTTGCTTCATATCACGCTTCAAGCTAGTGTTCTCCATCCCGTATCCTTGCATGCAAAACATATGCAGGCGTGTGATTAGCTTCCCTCTGCAGGCGACACCGAGCTGCCGCTCTGAAGGCTCTATATGATGAAAAACATCCGCCCTGTCGTCCTATCGTTCAATAAATGCGTTCTTGGATAAAAAAGAAGCCATATCCCCGTAGGAATATGGCCTCTGTTCAACATCCAACAGATGCTGCTGGCTGTAATATTTATGACAAATGCGGAAGATGCTGCTTGCGTCCAGGTATCTCGCCAGTACGCTCATACTCTGCCACAATATGATCGATTTCTTTCTTGAGCTCGTTAACCAGTTCCGCTTCAGGCACTTTGCGCACCATCTCTCCATAACGGAACAGCATGCCTTCCCCACGAGCACCTGCAATCCCGATATCTGCCTCGCGAGCTTCACCAGGACCATTTACCGCACAACCTAGCACCGATACCTTAATCGGCACTTTGACATTCGCGATATATTCTTCCACCTCATTGGCAATGGAGAATAAATCAATGTCCAAGCGTCCACAGGTTGGGCAAGAGACAAGCGTTGCCGCATTAGAGATCAAGCCGAAGCTCTTCAGGAGCTCTCTAGCTACCTTAATCTCTTCCACCGGATCAGCACTAAGGCTGATTCTCACCGTAGAGCCAATTCCCATGGAAAGAAGCGCTCCTAGGCCCGCTGCGCTTTTTACCGTTCCAGAGAACAAGGTGCCAGCTTCCGTGATTCCTAGATGAAGCGGATAAGGAATGACTTCCGCTGCCTTCGAATAGGCAGCAATCGCCATCGGAACATCCGAGGCCTTCAAGGACACGATAATATCGTGGAAATCAAGCTCTTCCAAGATGCCAATATGGAATAAGGCGCTCTCTACCATCGCTTCTGGTGTAGGATAGCCGTACTTCTCCAAGAGATGGTTTTCCAAGGAGCCGGCATTCACCCCGATACGAATAGGAATCCCTTTCTCCTTGCAGGCTTTTACTACGGCTTCCACTTTCTCGCGGCGACCGATGTTGCCCGGATTGATGCGAACCTTGTCAATCCCGTTTTCTATAGCTTTAAGCGCAAGTCGATAGTCAAAATGAATATCCGCTACAAGCGGAATGTGAATCCGCTGCTTGATCTCCTTGATCGCTTCAGCGGCTTCCTGATTATTGACGGTTACGCGCACGATCTGGCAGCCCGCTTCCTCTAAGCGAAGAATCTCCGCTACCGTCGCTTCAACATCAGCCGTCTTTGTCGTACACATGCTTTGAATAATGACTTCGTTGCTGCCGCCAATAGTGACATTTCCAACTTGTACAGGTCTAGTTTGATGTCGCAAATACATGTTCATACTCTCCCATGCGGATAACGACGGAAAAGCGCCCTTAGGCGCTTTCCTCTTTCTTCTCCGTCGTCAATTCCGGAATGATTCGTTCATTGACTACCTTCTCCGTTATGACACAGTTCGCTATGTCTTCACGAGATGGCACCTCATACATCACATCCAGCATGATGCCTTCGATGATCGCACGCAAGCCGCGCGCACCTGTGTTGCGCTTGATCGCTTCACGAGCGATAGCTTCAAGAGCGCCTATCTCGAAGTCAAGCTTCACATTATCCATCTCTAACAGCTTCTGATATTGTTTCGTTAATGCGTTCTTCGGCTCGCTTAAAATACGAACAAGCGTCTCTTCATCGAGCGGCTCGAGGGTAGAGATAACAGGCAAACGTCCCACGAACTCAGGAATCAAGCCGAACTTCAGCAAGTCCTCAGGCAATGTCATGGACAAATATTCGCCTGCCTTCAGTTCTTTTTGGACACTGTCGGAGTTGAAGCCAATAACCTTCTTGCCTACACGACGCTTGATCAGCTGTTCCAAGCCGTCAAATGCACCACCGCAAATGAACAGTACATTCGTTGTATCGATCTGAATAAATTCTTGATGAGGATGCTTGCGGCCTCCTTGCGGCGGCACAGAAGCAACAGTACCTTCAAGAATTTTGAGCAAAGCTTGCTGTACCCCTTCACCGGATACATCGCGCGTAATCGACGGATTCTCAGATTTGCGAGCGACTTTATCGATCTCATCGATATAAATAATGCCTCGCTCTGCTTTCTCTACATCATAATCCGCTGCTTGAATCAGCTTGAGCAGGATGTTCTCTACGTCTTCACCCACATAGCCGGCTTCCGTCAAGGACGTGGCATCAGCAATAGCGAATGGCACGTTAAGAATCTTAGCCATCGTCTGAGCAAGCAAAGTCTTACCGGATCCGGTAGGACCTACAAGCAGGATGTTACTTTTTTGAAGCTCAACATCCTCAGACTTGCTTTGCGAATTAATTCGCTTGTAGTGATTATATACCGCAACCGAGAGCGACTTCTTCGCCTGCTCTTGGCCAATGACATATTGATCGAGAATCGCACGAATTTCTTTCGGCTTCGGAATGTCTTTGAGATCAACCTCTTCCTCATGACCGAGCTCCTCTTCAACGATCTCGTTGCAGAGTTCCACACACTCGTCACAAATGTAGACCCCAGGTCCGGCAACTAGCTTGCGTACCTGCTCTTGAGACTTCCCACAGAAGGAACACTTCAACTGGCCCTTCTCTTCATTAAATTTGAACATGCGCTTCCCTCCTTACTTCGGCAACTCGCTGCCGGAATGCAGCACTGCATCCACGATACCGTATGCCTTCGATTCTTCAGCGCTCATGAAGTTATCGCGATCTGTATCGCGCTCAATCTTCTCAAGCGGCTGTCCTGTGGTATCCACATAAATCTGATTCAGCTTCTCTCTGGTCTTAAGAATCCAGTCCGCATGAATCTTAATATCCGAAGCCTGGCCTCGAACTCCACCCAATGGCTGATGAATCATAATCTCACTGTTAGGCAGCGCCAAACGCTTGCCCTTCGCCCCAGCTGTAAGCAGCAGCGAACCCATGCTAGCCGCAAGTCCTACGCAGATGGTAGATACATCCGGCTTAATATGATTCATCGTATCCAGAATAGCAAGACCTGCTGTCACAGATCCACCTGGCGAGTTAATATACAACGCGATATCCTTATCCGGATCATCCGCTGCCAAAAAGAGCAGCTGCGCAATAATGCTGTTCGCTACATCATCATCGATGGCGCTGCCAAGAAAAATAATTCGGTCCTTCAGCAACCGGGAATAAATATCGTAAGAGCGTTCTCCGCGATTTGTCTGCTCGATGACCATAGGTACTAAGTTCATGGTACCGACCTCTTTTCTTTATCAAGCTTTTCAACCATCATGATCATTCTATCATGTTACGAAGCTAATGTCATATCCACCATTATTCCATATGTATGTCATGACGATTATGACTTAGTATTCGAACTTCGAATTAAATGATGGTTGTCTTACCCATATGTACACTACATTCCTAAAAGATGAAACTCTTTCAGGCAAAAATGCGTGCATGCGATCTCTCCATGCATGGCTCGCTAAGTATGTATTCACTCATCCTCGCTCGGATGAAAAGATAAGGCACGCAATGAAATATTGACGTGCCTTACCTAGGTGCACTGAGATGTATGCTCCTCAGTTCAATATGTTATTAGTTGTTTTCTGCAAGGAATTTGATTGTCTTGCGAACCGCAGCTTCCTCACGGAGATTGTCAAGCGTACCGTTCTTCTCAAGGATCGTGCGGATCTCTTCAGCAGAGCGTTGGTACATTTGCGCCATTTGCTCAAGCTCTTCTTGAAGCTCTTCATCAGAGACTGCAATGCCTTCAGCTTTGGTAACTTGCTCAATCACAAGGTTGTTCTTCACGCGCTTGCTTGCATCTTGCTGCATTTGCTCACGAAGGTCAGCAATCGTTTGGCCGGACAAAGTCAAGAACATATCAATGTTCATGCCTTGGGAGCGAAGACGGTTGTCCAAGTCCTTAACCATGTGTTGAATTTCAGTTTCGATCATAGCGCTTGGAATTTCCACTTTTGCATTTTCGGAAACTTTTTCAACAACAGCTGATTCGAATGCTTGCTCAGCTTCACGCTCTTTGCGAGTTGCGATTTGCTTTTTAAGATCTTCCTTGAACTCGTCCAATGTGTCGAATTCACTTACATCTTTAGCAAACTCGTCATCCAATACTGGGAGCTGCTTGCGCTTGATTTCGTGAACTTTCACTTTGAATGTAGCTGGCTTGCCAGCCAAGTTCTCTGCATGATATTCCTCAGGGAATGTTACTTCAACATCTTTGAAGTCGCCAGTTCCAAGACCAATCAATTGCTCTTCGAAGCCAGGGATAAACGTGTTGGAGCCAAGCTCCAAGCTGTAGCGATCGCCTTTGCCGCCTTCAAATGCTTCACCGTCAACGAAGCCTTCAAAGTCCATGACAACTGTGTCGCCTTCTTTTGCTGTATCTTCGTCAACGACGACCAATTCAGCATGGCGTTGTTGAAGACGCTCAAGCTCAGCGTTCAAGTCTTCCTCTGTTACTTCTACTGCTTGCTTTTCAACGTTAAGGCCTTTGTATTCGCCAAGCTCAACTTCAGGCTTAACCGTTACTTTTGCTTTGAATTTGAACGCTTGTCCTTTTGCAAACTGTTCAACTTCAACTTCTGGCTGATCTACTGGAAAGATAGACGCTTCTTTCACAGCTTCAGGGTAAACCTCTTGAAGCAAAATATCGATGGCGTCTTGATAAAGGCTTTCCACTCCGAATTTAGCTTCGAAGATTTGGCGAGGCACTTTACCTTTGCGGAATCCAGGAACGTTTGCACGCTTCTGAACCTTTTTGAACGCTTGGTCCAATGCTCCAGTCACTCGCTCCTCATTCACTTCTACTTCAAGAACCCCAACGTTATTCTCTATTTTTTCCCAGGTTGCTTTCATTTTATGCCTTCCCCTCCAAAAAGATCGATGGCTAGAGCTAACTCTTGCACGTTCGAAATAACCATTACATTATATCTGACTACAAATAGATTTTCAAGGCGACACCTTTGCCAGAATGTGTGCGTTTTCACGTTTTGGACACATTCGATACCGATTACTGCACTCTTCACCACATTAATCTTCAATCATAGCGTTTGAGATTCGAAGAATTCCGCGTTCATAATCCATGCGATCCTCCGATGATAGACCATAGATTCTAAACACATCGTCCGCATCTAATTGAAGCAGGCGAGACACTAGACTATGCAGCGCTGCTGCCCATATCGCCACAGATGGTTCAGCCTCGTCTCTCATCTGCTTGTACAGCGTTGTTCCATATATGGCTTTTACAAATTGCTGCCATATTTCCTGAGCAAAGTAAGTAAGCGATGGATCTCTGACTGACATCGATTCGTACAAGAGCTCTGCAGGAGCCCTCAAGGAAACAGGAAAGGTGGAATAGTCAAGCGGCGTATCCTCAATCTGGACCACAATCTGCTCTGCTCCGTGCCAATAGGTGACCTTGCCTTTAGCCCCTCGCTTCACAAGCGTGGTTAACAAGCCGAATCGAAGCAGCGGATGGAGCTCTTCGGTCTCCAAATAATGAATGAGATCATCCGTCAGCGTCTCGGAATCGGCTAAAGCAAGCTGCTCCAGCACCATCCACTTGCGCTCATCAAGGGGGGGCTCCTTCAGTGATTGGAGAAGCCGCTCAATATATTCCTCATCCAGCATCTGCTTCTTCGCAAGCTGCTGCCTCATAAGATCTGATTCAGAAAGCTCAGCCTCATCGTCATCTTTATGGTCCTGCTCCGTATGTATAGTGCTTGTTACAGTCGCCTCCACCTCGCGCAGGTCAGGGAAGGCCTGAAGCAGCCAATGATATAAGGAATTCCATTCCTCTCTAATCTCACGCTGTTCTCCTTCAAACTGCAGCAAAAAGGAAAGCAGCTGCACCGCATCCTTATAGCGCTCCGCTTCTAACAGCCGAGTAAGCTCTAATTGATAATAATCATAGGTCTTTGGAAACAGCACCACGTTGGCTTTGCTCGATTCGCTCTTCTTCGCATTTGTTATAGTCAACACCTTCTTTCCTTGCACAGCTGCTTGAATGTGAACGAACGCCGATGACATCATATGTATATAGGATCAGTTGTAAGCATTATATCACAAACACCTTATTCATACTGCATATCGGAAGCTTCCTTGTTCTGTATATGCCGAGGCGGATTCAAGAAAATCAAAATTTCTTGTTGCACAAATGATGTTTTTTTGTTAGAATCATATCTGTTCTCAAAAAATGTCCCAGTAGCTCAGCTGGATAGAGCAACGGCCTTCTAAGCCGTCGGTCGGGGGTTCGAATCCCTCCTGGGACGCCATTAGAATTAATTTAACAGACTTCAATTACTGTTACAACGCCTTGAATCCCTTACTACATAAGGGTTCAGGGCGTTTTTAGCATCCACCCCCTCCTTCGAGAATGAAGAAGAATAACATAAAAAGTAGAATCATTCTACAAAAATTCTACAACTATTGTCCCCCTAGAAATCAGTCTTTTATGTGCTAATCTTAGCATGATTTAAAAAGCTCACTTATAATAGGTAGCTTTTTTCGCAAACAGGCATTCAAAACAACAAAACCCACGAGGATAAACCATGCGACTTAAAATCATTCCTTCGTTATGTCTATTCCCTACTTCATCCCAAGGCGTACCACATTTATCAGTATTGTCACTTCATCAGCACTTGAAATGATGTACAATTATTAATTGTATCAATATTCCATAGGAGGGGTAATGTGAGAAAAATATTAGTTGGAATCATTATGATGTCTGTATTATTTACGGGGTGCAGTTCGGCTGCCACTAATGAAGTAAAAAAAAGAGCCGCAGGGATTCTTCCCCATACGGCTCGCATACATGCTATTGCTTAAAAAGAGATATCGTTCATCCGTAAGTTATCCACTCAACTTCAGTATAAACTAGTTATAATCTCAACCTACTTAGGCATCCCCATCAATATTTCTTCGTTAGTTTGTATCCCTGTAAACAATTCATTTATAAAATAATCGTCCATTTCATTATCTGACATATCAAAAACATCGTAATTTTCCACAATAAGTCTTCTTAGAATTTCATCTAAACGAGTTGAAAAAGCAATTAATTGCCCCTCTTGAGTCTTAATAACAGATCCGTGGATGATCTTTGATCTCAGATCATAGGCCTTCTTGATGAAATTATATGTGTCAACCTTCCCCACTACTTCCAATCCAATTAAACAAGCAACTCTTTCAGCTATCTTATGATTTACTTCAGTATTACTGGTTGAAAATAAGCACTCTAATGCCGTGCAGTACAAAACAATTTTCATAGGTAAAGCAGGATTTCCTCTTGCAGCTATTACGAAGTATTTAACTCTTTCCTTTCTTGAATATCTCTGACTTTTATAAAAATGATCGAATTGCGGGTACTTACCTCCAAAACTTTCTAATTCTATTTCATCCAACTTAAATCGCCCGTAGTTCAAATGACTAAAATAACTTATCGCATTGCTTAATTCATCATCTGTGAAAATTGTTTCTGAATTATCTCCAGAAGCTTTCCCATAGATTGTGGTCAATGCAGCTTTGTAAGTAAATCCATCTTCTATATTGTCACTATAAACAACTAAAAAGCCATCTCTTACATAAATGTTATTATCCTTTACATTCCAAGTGCATAGAACAAACTGCTCAGCTTTTCGTAATAGTTGAAAAGTACACATCGATCCCTTCTCATCCATTTGCTCTTTAGTGGAAATATCATCAAATTCGCCGCTCATATAAACATAACTCTTACCATTAAATTCATTTATTGAATGGATTCCTAGTGTACTTTCCAGTAATCTAGTTTCTGTTATTCTTGACAAATTTCCCTTTCCGTTACTTATTCGCATACCTATGCTAATTTCTCTACCAGTGTTATAAGAGTTCTGTAACTTTAAGTTGTGAAGAATTGTTAGAAAGATATACTTCATATATTGCATCACTCCATAAGAACAGAATAAGAGCCGCTATGTAATAACATGCGGCTCATTGTATGAAAAATAAGTATGCACTAATAATACAACTATTTGGAAATGATGTCCACACGTTTCTGATTTCCGTCCCAAGCGACTGACGCACCTAGAGATTCGGCCACAACCCGCGCAGGGATATATGTCACTCCATCGATTAAAAAGCCCTCTTTCTGGATTTTTCCATTCACTACAACCTTTACCTTATCCAATTGCTCCTCCTTCAATACTGAATATAGTCGCCCCCACGGAAACTTGCGACCAGGACACGAAGCCTTTCGGATTGGGTCAATGTGGCAGTGTCCAATAACGTTATAGTTGTCCAGCTCAAACGTCTTGCCCCAGATTCGCTCCACTTCCTGTTGAATATAGCGATGCAACCAAACGCTTGCGGAAAATTGGGGCTCGGTCAGGTCTCCATCCACGCCTTCATGTTCAATGGAAATCGTATATTTGTTAGGATTGATGCCTGAACGATCTCGTACAACTTTGGCAGGCGCTTGGGTTGTTCCTGTTGCCGTTAATCCATTGGCCCACGCCATTCTCCGAATGTCTACATATTGATGAATGCGGCCATCCTTCGCCACACCAAAGTGCGCCGATGAAACATCATTACTTGGGCTTGTAAACCAATTGTCCATGCTACCCATAGAGCCTGCTGAGATGTGGTTAACGATGCAGCACGGCACATGCCCATCTCGGCTGCTGCTGTTGGTATATTTATTGCCCTTTTGGATAATTACCATTGGAGCCATCTCCTTTCTCTTGCAGTTGTTCTAAGATCTTTTTGACAAAGGAAGGCAGCGGAACGTTAAGCACGCCTAGATTCTCAACAATGCTGATCCCTTCTCTTCCAACATAAAAATACATGGCCAGCGTGCGGAATATAGGAGACTGATCCCCTACATACTCGTCCAGCATCACAGCAAGTGCAATCACAACAAAGATAATCGCCTTACGAATACCGCCCCAGAACATAACTTCACTGTTAAGCGTCCTTGTGCGGATTGCTCCCAAGACCCCCGTTACATAGTCTGCGATCATGCAGAATACCAAAATCCGTAACGCAATGTCCCAACCGCCTAGGTAAGCTGTTCCGATTGTTCCGACAGTTGCTACAATCAACCCAATACCATTCTCTTTCATGAGTAACCCCCTTAATAAAATAGCCCCCACTTTGCTGTGAGGGCATAAATATAGCGCCTACCCATTCGGGCAGCGCTTAAGCTTCGAAATCAATATTCGTGATTTCTTTGTACTGTTCTTCTGTGATCTTTCCGAGCTGAACGAACTGTCCAACATACATCGGGTCTGCTGGGTCGATTTTGTAAATCCCCATATCATAGTAACGTTTGACAATAGCATACCAATTCATAATTATAATGCCCCTTTCGATGCTAGCTGTAGTAATAGTGCAGCGTGGTCATTAGCCATCATTTGATTTTCGGCTGTCAAGGCGGAAACAGTAAGCTCCAGTGATGCGATGTCATCCTTCATGACTTCCTCAGGTGTCTTGATAGGAATGTATTTGTGGAAGATAAAATCCCCATTTTCGTATGTGTAACGCCCTTTGTTAAAGTTCTCCTTGAATCCACTAGGTAAAGTTTCAATGTTAATGTACTCACCTTCGTAATCAGGTGGCATGAGTTCCGTTTCAATATAACTTACAACGGTTTTCCCGTTTAAAATGATTGAATACATTCTACCCCTCCTTTATCGTGTATCTTAGTTGAAGCGCTGTTAACGTTTGTTCGACGTAGCTTGGGTTCGATATCTCGAACGTGATAGGGGATGTATTATTTATTACAATCCTACCAATCAGAGTCAAACTCGAACCTGGCGGCAATCTAACATCAAATGCAGCTTCTGAATCTGTATTATTAGCTGAGCGCGAAGCGGCTCCTTGCGGTAATGTTAAATCGAAATATGTTTCATGACCATTACCGGATATAGAGTGGTAATCGGCTTTAACTAAGTCTGGTCTAGTTGCACTGGAACCATATCTAGTTGATGAAGTAAAAATTATCTTTGCTCTTTGATTCTCCATTGCAATTTCAGGGTCTTTAAAACTAGCGTAAACGTTTATTGCGCCAGTTCCTTTTGGATAAAATGCAAAGAGGAATTTTCTTTCGTCGGCCTGAAGAATTACATTTCCTGTTGTTTTTTCTTGCACAACCGTAGTGCTGTTAACTAAATGCGTCACTCCTCCACCTCCAACTCCTTTCCAAGCCGAGCCGTCCCAGAACTCCAGCTTACCATTTCTTACTCGCAAGGTTCCTTCTGTGATTGCCTTGTTGCCGTTAATAACGAAATTGCCCGCATTGTCAAACGTCGCTTCTTTTCGTCCAGCAACCCCATTTTGCAGATTACTCCATAGCCGCAGATGTGTATCTGCAGCTAATAACAGTTCCTCGGTTCCCTCGTTTTGTGAGATAGAAGGAATGTTGTTCAAGATCGTTTTGGCAGACTCTCCAGCTCCTACAACAGTGAGACCCCCTGCGCCGATACCAAGAGCAGTTCCGTTTTGGTCACCGCCTTGATGATAGATAGCGTCGATACTAGAGCCGTTTGGAGCTTTGACTTTGATCTTTTTACCTTGCGTTAGCGTCATGTCCCCGTTAAGCTCGCCGCCCGTGTTCGGGAATGCTGCATTCCATTTCGTCTTATCTGATACTGTGACATGAATGTCTTGGTTGTTCTTATGTTCGTCAAATTCAGCACTGGACGCTGCACCGATTGATTCGGGCGTTACTTCAATACTGCTTACCGCTTCTGTGATTGCTGTATCAACTGCCTGAGATAGAGCATTATAGTCCCGTGGCACATCTGCGGTCATCGTGTCATCTATGAGTGGTAGCCCGTGGGCAGTCGTACCAAGTGCATTCAAACTCAATGAGTAGTTTGAGGCAGCCCCCTTGTTCACCAACTCGTTATATGACATTGCGGAAAGCTCGCTGTATTGTTTATCTTTGATGTCGCCGTATAGGACATACTTAAAGATAAAGCTTAGGCTCAGATGAGCTGGTGCAATTTCACGTAAAACCTTTTTCAAGTCTTCGATGTTGTCAGGTACGCCATAGATGCTTGTGAATTCTATGACGATACCTTTATCGAGAGTCACAGAAACATCACCGTTAGAGTAAGAATCTGCAACTAATTTAATTTGAGCAGCCCCGACCTTTCCGCTGCCCCGAAGCTTCGACTTGATCACGCTTCGACGTTGGTCAAGTGGTTTTGAATGATCGATAGGAATGCCTAACTCATGCTCGTACACATCAAGACCCCAAGAAGCTGTATCTACGTTGAGCTGATCCACGAAGCCGCTGATACGGGCATCCAAGTCATCAATGGATACATTGATTGCTCCTGACATCTCATTCGTTAATGGGTCATGGCGCATTACATTGTGTAGATTTTCTGTGATCTTATCCAAGGGTTACACCTCCTAGAATCGCGACTTGCTTTTCCCCTACTTGCACATTTGCTATCCCTCCATTAACGGTTAAGCCAGAATAATCTTCCACTCCTGCGGCGTTTATGATTGCTTCGCCTATCTTTGCATAGCTAACGTAATTTACCTTAAAAGCAATCTCTTTTAGATAGCTTGTGATCGAAGCTTTTATGTTTTCAAGCACTGTATCCAACTCATACCCCGATTCAGGTGTTACCACTACGTCGATTTTAAGTTCAAGACCTTCAGCAGCCACAACGAAGCATTTCGCACCTATAGGCGCTTGTCCATTCCCTAACCCTTCGCTATTCGGGTCTATGTGTTCTTGCACCCTTTGCACAAGCTCGGCAGGGGCTGGAAGCTTGTTTTGATCTATAATCACGACTTCGACCGTGTTTTCCCCGCGGGCGACAGGAAACACCTTCGCATCGCCAACCCCCGACACTTCTTTAGCCCATTGCAAGTAATGATAAATATTGCCCGACGTCGGCGGTGTACGTATCGCAATATAATAGCGTTCTCTCAAGCTTTCATCTGATTCTGCTTCATAACCACCAGTGATGGGGTTAGGATTCGTCACAGACGTAATCCCCGAAATGGTCACAGGCATTTGTGTGACTTGGTTGGCTGGAACATTGCCAATAGCACCCGCCTTCACACTTTTAATATTTACAGTTCCATTACCTGTAATCGCGACCGTTTCAAGCGCTTCGAATTGTACCCCGTTCTTTGTCTCGAACAAGTCGCCTTTTGAAATCTCACCATTGCCTAAAGCAAACAATTGACCCTTTGCATATGTCGCCTGCGTCCTTACTATCCCTTTGCGCTGCGAAACGAAAGCTTCTAGTAGGCTGCCTGATAGATTGTCTACATTGATGAGCTGTTCGACATTCTCTATCTTCGCGTTTTGTTCAGTAAGCAGCATAGCAACAGATTTCAGAAGGTCGTAGACCAAGTACCCTTCCGATTTGTCGTATTCATCACTTACATTGCTTAAGAGGAAAGCAAGCATGTCATCCACTGTATTTCACCTCACTTTCGAATGGGATTATCCCACCACGTTTCGTCGTTACTGTGAAACTGATCTCAGCAACGCCGTTTGAACGTCGGATTTCGAATTCATCGACTTCTAGGATTTCGGGATGCAGCAAAGCCTTTTCCTCAATCTGCCGTTTTGTTTCACTTAGAATCACACCTATTGGCAGATCGCGGCGACCGATAAAATGGGCAAGCTCAATCCCAAATGAAGTGCCCCTGTATACTCTGTATTTGTCAGGCTCCGTAATCAGCAGCATCGTAAGCCATTGTTTGATTGCTTCCTCATATGTCGCCAGAATGGGCTTGCCGTCAACTAATACATGTTTCCTTTCGTTGAAATCAAAAAAGGAACACCTTCCCCATCTTAGGTTCAATGGTTCCAGTGTTCTCTTCAAATTCGAATGTTGGGAACATTACGCACCCACCTTATCAATGACATAGAATTGTTGTTCGCTTGTAGCCGGCACTAACACAACCTCATCACCTGCTTTCAATGAGAGTTGATATATTCGATTGGCAACGATCAACTGATCCATGTCCAAAATAATCTCATCACCTAGACCGATTTTAAGGTTAGGTAACGGATCGATAATGACGGCTGCCGTCACTCCGATCCGCTTCGGGTTATTACGTTCCTTGAACAACCCCGCAAGCTGCACTTCCCACGTTTCCATCATACCGCCTCCAATTCAACCGAAACCTTGTGAATGCCATTGTTTAATGCGTGGCTTGCGGACACGATCAGATAGTTGCCTGATAGTCCTGTTACAGGCTCTTTAATCGCTAGAATTCTACCCGCCCTTACATCATCGTGACCCAACATTTCGATGGATACCGTCTCTTTGATCCGATTCATTTCAGCAAGCGTGTTCTTTGCGATGTTGCGAGCCTGTGATTCATTCTTTTCATCCGCTGTAATCACTTCAGTAAGTTGACCATACCTAGCCATACTCTTTGAATCTTTTAAGGATGCAAGTACCTTGCTGGAATCCTCTTTACCGTTAACGACGATCACATTATTTTTCATATCCTCAATACTTCGAGAACGAGAAGGATTCCCTAATGCTGACGGAATCGGTATTAACGGTATGTTGCTGCTAAGTCGCACTTTTGGACTTATAACAAGATCACTCATTTTCGATATGGTCAATACATCCTTGTTCATCTCAAGCCGATACTTTGTTTTGGTTTCTTGTGTCGCTTGCTCCAGAATGTCATTGATGATATCACTTATCGTCATATCCTTGTATATCTTTGTGATTAGAGTCTTAATTGGGGTAATCTTGTGTTTGATTCCGAATCGATCCAGCATCTTTGCGATAGCTTGACTTGCAGAAGCCTTTATGAATTGGATCACGGTCTCATTCTTATTGAGATACCACGAATAGTCAAAGCATGTGTAAGACTTCCCGAACCGCCCACTGACGCTCTCAGCAACAATGACGAAACGACTAATTACCTTCCCCTCATTCATCAGCACGACATGATTCCCTATCTCAATCAAATCAAACTTTTCAAAATGAACGGAATCGTTAAAGGCATAATCGAAACTCAATTCCACTCCCAGTGCATCCATGTTACTTGACCATGTCACATTGCCCACGAGCTGTGTGATGTTTCTCTTTGTCTTCCCTTGTACCAGAATAAGCTCATGCATCACGTCACCTTCACAAATACAAATTCTTTCAAGTCTAACGTATAAGCGATATCCCCCGCACGATCTAAGCCGTAAGTGAAGCTTTCTACCGTGCAAGCCATGTTCACAATCTCGTTAGACTTGTTATCTGTCACGATGATTCGGATAGGCAGCCGCTTATTTGCCCATTTGTTGAAGAAGCGAACACAGCTCCATCCATCCTTCTTATGCTTCGCGAAACGATAGGTCTTAAGAGGGAAGAATGACGAAATACTTAATGTCTTTAGCCCTCTTAAGCCTATTAGGTTTAACGTCCCTTGTCCTATCGTCTCGAACTCTTCATTTTTTCGGGGGATAGAGAATTGAAAGTCAGGAGGGATGATGGGCAGCGTCAAAGTCTCCTGCATGTTGTTCGCGCTAAATACAATATCCATGTACTCCCTCCTACTTGTTTCCTAAAGCTAGCATGATTTTACGTGCGATATAATCGCCCATTTGATCGGCATATTGTTCGTTCCCAATCACGTTCCCCTGAACGGTTACATAAACATTAACCCCACCTTGACCACCTAGCATGCGTTTAGATAGGTCATGCGGAATAATCTTTGTACCGTTAGGCAAAGCTTTAATTTCACCGCCTGCCTCATCCGTCCTTGCTAGTCCGCCTTTAAAGTAACTTGTCCCTGTTTTGAACTCTGGTATCTTAGGAATGGAGAAACCGAACGTCTCACCACCAACGCTTGGAACCCAGTCAGGGATTTCGACGCTTATGCCATTGATCTTATCAATCAAGCCGTTAATCAAGCCGACGATAAAATTAATTGGGGCTTTTGCATAAGTCTTGATCAAATTAAACGTCCCTTTGAAGCTCTCAACTATTCCAGTCCACGCTTGCGACCAATTGCCCGAGAAGACTCCTTTTACAAAGGTTATAATGCCGTTAAAGATTTGTTCGACTGAATTCCTGATATTCTCAACTATACCAAGGATGGCTTGACCAAACGGGAAGCTTGATAGCCAATTTGACAAGTTTGTCCATACCTGCGTGACCGAAGATTTGATGTTATTAAATACATTCGTGAGATACTGCCATAATTGAGTCGCCTTCGCCTTGACCGTGTCCCAGTTTTTCCATAACAGTATCCCTGCTGTTACAAGTAATCCTATTGCTGTAGCAATCAATCCGATTGGATTCATAGCCATGACAACATTCCATGCTCCTTGAGCCGCTGTTATCCCTTTAATAACTCCAGTTAAGGTTTTTACAAATCCCGCCACCTTGGATATTACATTAAATGCGATAAATGTACTTAGAAGTCCAGCAGCCACGGGAGCTAACCAATCCATGTTGTCCTTCAACCATTTGACCGAATTGCTTAAGAATTCGATGGCTGCTGATACTTTGTTTGTTACTTCATCAGCGATCTTTTGCAAGGTTCCGTCACTCTGCCAACGCTCTAGTGTCGAAGCGACGGATTTGATCTTGTCCTTAAGCATTTCGTATAGGCTGCCCTGCCTGATACTGCCGTCTGATGTTATCCCGACGATGTTGGATAGAGCCGACTTCGTAACGCCCGTAACGGTTGACCATATTCCCTTGAGGGTAGTAGATTGCTTTTCCATCCCTCCAGTAAATCGGTCGTTCATGATCTGAACCATAGCTTGGTTGAACTTTTCTTGGTCAACAATCTGCCCTTTGTTGTTGACAACCTCTTGATTACGAAACATTTCATTTGCTTTTTCGGTGATCTTTGCTTTTGTAATCCCGAATTCCTTCAGGCGCTCCAACTCGCCCGCTTGAGCGTCAATGATTGCCTCGATTGCTTGGTCAAACGGCTTATTCGTTGCTGCTGCCATATCACCGATCTGAGGTAGCCACTTCTTAGCGCTCATCCCCATCGCTTCCAGCTTAGCGGCACCTTGGACAAGCTCCCCGCCTTCAAACGGGGTTTTGTTCGCCAGATCAATAGAATAGGACATGATCTCAGCGGCTTTCTTCGCGTCCTTGGTCGCCGTTTCTAATTGCAATCGGAAGCCCTCTAAATCCATGGCTTCGCTAAAGCCTGACTTCACAGCTAATCCCGTGACTGCCGCAATGGTAGTGGCGGTAAAAGTACTTACCGTTTTGGTGATAGAAAGGAACCGCTTGTTTGCATTATCAGCAAATGAGGAAATGGTATTGCTAGCCTGCTTCACTTGTCGCTGCATTTTTTTGGTATTCTCAGCAGCGCTTATTATTGGCTTAGAATATCGATCACGAAGGGAAAGTATTGTATGAATGGTTTTGGCTATACCACTCACCCCCTAATGCAAATAGCGACGGGTAGATTACCCGCCGCCAAACATTGCTTGATGTCGTTTTTCTTCATCTTCATAGTATTGATTCATAAATTCAAAGTAGATCATCTTTTCAAGCTCAGTTAGGTTTGACAGCTTATCAGGATCATGACCACGAAGCATCCAAAATTGAATGATCTGAAGATCGGGGTCATGCTTGATTAGTTTTTTACATCGTTACCTAAGTCCTCAATGCCTGACATCTTTGTTATTGCCTCACCGATCTGGAAGCGTTCGTTTAACTCTAACAACGCAGACACAATGTCGATAGGGTCAATAATTTCGTATTCCTTATGCAGTTCTGGATCACGGAACACAGCAATGGAATTATAGATGAGATAATCATAAGCAGCCACAATTGAAGTTAGATTACCATCCCCCATCATGTCCATGGACTTCAGTACTATTGCTTCTTCTGGTTGCTCGATTAGTACATTACCTTCAAGACTCGGAACAAAGTAATCTTTTGTCTTTCGTTTCTTCTCCTGTTTTTGCAATTTCTTCGCTACCAAATCAGCTAATGTTAAACGTGGATCACGGTTCATATTAATCCCTCCTAGATTGCTTCCAAGATATCGTAATCACTAAATGTGAAAGGTAATTCCTCTTCCAACAACGAACGGTTTTCGAATTTTGCTATAGCGAATTCACTGAAGACCACATCTTTTAGGGCTACCCGCTCCGCTTTGCCCGTTTGCTTATTCACCAGCTTCGTGATGATTTTAATATCAGGCATTACACCCGTTTTGAATGCTTCTGCCATCAGCTTCATTCCTCGGCTCATAACCTTGTTCAAGGTCAATGTCCCTTCACATGTTCGCCCCATAAAGCGTTTGTAAGTACCGTAATCGCCACAAAATGTTACGTCTTCGAACTCCCCTGTCACCTTCGCTTCAATTGCTTTCAGCTCTGCCCACTCTTCTCCATTTATCCATGCCGTTCCATCTGTACCAGACAATACTACCGATCCTCTATTCACTTTTCATCCCCCTTTCTCTATTGCATTGTGATACCAAACTTCAAGTCTTCAATCGCATCAAGTATCTTGATGCTCCCAGCTAAGAAGACGTTGCTTCGAAAAGTATTGATCCTTACCTTTGAATCATCCCAATCCGATGCTTCCGTTTTCCCAATATCTATCCATGCTTGACGCTGCTCCTCTACATCAATGTCACTTCTATTGTCGTATTCGGAATCAAGAATCTCTTCTCTCTCCAAAGCGTCGAAATAGGTATTCACAGCGCTAATAAACAAGATTTGATTGTCATATTTGTTTTTGTACTTGCCCAAGTAATCTTGCTTAAAGGTCGTATAAATGTCCTCTCGGATCAAGTGCATCGTTTCGACGACGATGATTTTCTTCATGTCCTCGGTCACACCTTCACCTAGTGTCTGAAGCGAGTTAACAGCACGGGCAACCCGTACTTGATCATCGTCATTAAATAGAACAAGCTCACCATTGTTTACAGCAGCTTCAAGGTCAGCAGGCTCTTTGACAGACTTCAAATCTTCTAACACTTTGTACGTGCCGCTCTGTGTCATGGGTAAACCAGCTAAGAGACCAAGCAGACGCGCGATGTACTTATCGCCTGCAATCTCGCTATCATCTATTTTGGTCAAGGTCTCATTGGTGAAGTTAACGACACACATACTATCTGGATTTGTAGCCTTGTAAACGATAGCCTTGATATTCTTGCCTGTCTTCTCTTGCTCTTTGACATAAGCGGCTAAGCTTGTATGTTCTGCGGCTGCTCCTGTTGCGTGACCAATCCAATTGTATTTCTTTTTCCCGATTGCTTGGATTGCTTCTTCTGTTGCCTCTGTGCTGTCAACGGAAACCCTAGCGACGATTACTTTACTAGCACCGCCGCCCAACACGTCTTGGATGTATTTCACGTTCTCAGCGGTAAAAGCTGCCTTCTCAACCTCGGAAGCAAGCTTGTATTCCTTCACCGAAAATGACGTGTCGGTATCATCTTTCACGATAAGAGCAACAATCCCACGGGCTGACCGTTGTACGGCTGTACGAGCCAAAGAAGAGAATGTGATTTCAATTTGCGGCAAACCAATTGCCATGTTTCATCACCCTTTGTATTGTAAAATTTCCATGAATGGAAGCTCGGAATCATGTCGTGCTGGATCGTTAATTTCGAGATAATGAATGTCAAACGATAACTGTAAGACGCCATCCACAACGTTATTTGATATCTCGTTCGTGTATAGTCGGATATCATCTGTAATAACAAGTTCATCACGAAATGCATCCTCCACCAACTCCTGAATGTTTAGAATCTCAAGTTTGTATTGATGTGGATTTTTGGGAAAGTAGTACACGATGATGTGAATCATTCTTTCGACTTGATGACGAGTAAGTTGCTGTTTTGATCCACTTTCGAAATCAACAAAAAAAGAAGGTCTTTTAAAACCTTCTTTGATGTCCTTGCTGTTAATTTCAATTTCGGGTAATACCTCTTTCAATCTTTTATTAATAGCTAGTGCAATATCTTTCAATGTAATCAACGTCTCACCTCAATCCCTGTTCAAGCATGTCGTCGATGAATTTTTCACAGTCACGTATAAATTCTTTCTCAAACTCCCTTCTTGACTCTTTGTAGACGTGGTATCCTTTCGCAAATCCGTGTTCTTTACCATCACGCCCAACAATCCTGTGTCCATCCTCAAGCAAGTGGGCATGAGGCGCACCGTGATATACCCGAATGGCCGTATCCTCGCCTTGAAATTTATAGACCTTGCCCCGCTTGATGCCCTTAAGATACTTACCTGTTCTCTTTTTTACCTTTTGCCTCGCTTTTTGCTTTGTTTTACGAAGAAGCGTACTACCTTCTTTCCGCATAAACTTGTTGACTTCTCGCGGCATTTTATGTTCAGCGAGCGCTAAAAGCTGCTTAGCAAAGTCGCCAAGTCCATCCGAATCGATGCCATTCATCTGACCACCTCTTCCACAAAGATTTCAAGTGATTCATCCTTGAAGCGAGGATTTAGGATAAACTTGATATCAAATCGTTGACCACGGTACACAAACCACATATCCTCTTCAATATCCTTGCCCGATCCATAACGCATCTTAAACTTATGCGTACACTTGCTGATAATGGTGTCTGCTTCCCCCCTCAGCATCGCGCCCGTTCGTGGAATCAATTCAGCCCAAACCGTACGAATCTTATTTGCAGATATATCTGTTTCCAAAAGCTCGTTGGTCGTTTCGACGTTTCCCCATAGTTCAATAGGTTTGAACTTCCCTGCATTCATTGCCTCACCCCGCTACAACTCAACTGCGTGATAAGATGACTTATGGTGCTTGGTATTGCTCCCACATCAGATGAACGGTTCTCATAGAAAAAAGCAACTAACATGAGGACAACCATATTGTATAACTCATTAGCTGCTTGCTCTGGCACTCCTGCATCTCTCAGATAAACCTTCGTTGCGAGAATTAATCCATTGATTAACAGGTCATCTTCGTCAAAATCAACTCGTAAATACCCTTTTACGCTCGATAATTCCATCTACTCACCCGCTTCAATAAGAAAGAAGGGGAAACCCCCTCTTAAGGTGTTTTTACTGCTTTTTTAACGATCACAACGCCATTAGGGTCTATTAACTTACCATCTGCAATAAGAATAGCTTTGTCGATCCATTCATTTGTGTCATGGTCAAGATATCGGAACAAGGTCATTTGCATATTTGAGTTAAACCCGTAGTTACCCAGATTGCAATAAATGGCGACTACTTCATCCTCAGCAGCGCCATCATAAGGTACAATCACATCGTCCTCCACCTCGATGACCTCCTTGCCTCCAAAGCGTCCTTGTGGTGCATCTACAATGCCGTAATTTGTCCGACCAATCGGCTGACCTGTACTATCTACCATTCCATCGATATAGCCATCGTAGGTTCCAGAAGCCATGAGGAAAGTGGCGCCTGCTTTATAGGCTAGAGGCATTTTAGCAAAGACTTTTTTCTTCCAAGCCTCCCATGACTTAAATTCATCATCAGTTAAAGAAATGATTTGCTCAGAAGGAACACGAGTATCATTGATGATCCCTTTTGGCTTACCCGTACCATCACCACGGATAACTGCTAGGTCAACAGCTTTCACCATAGCTTCGACAATCAAGTCTGTAATCGTGGTCTCAAACCCTTCCAGCGTTGTTGTATCAGCAAGTAAAGAAATAGAAACTTTGCATTCTAGACCGTGATAACTGAAAGATACTTTCGTATTGGCTTGAACCTTTTGTTTATCTGACTTCCCTTCCCCGATCCACGTTGCAGTAGGTTTCAAAGAAAGAATCGGTACTTCTACACCACCCTTGATGTTAAGCTTGCGCACCCGTTTAAACACTTGTCCGTAAACTTTTAATTTTGTAATGACTTCATTCAAGATCGTTGTTGGGATAACGGCAGAAATATCCCCCGTCGTTGCGGTAGCATCTGCGCGAAGTTCAGGTGTAATTTGTCCTGTCTTTGCAAATTTCATAAATGCGCTGCGGTACTCAAGAGTGCCGTATACATCTGTTGGCTCCTGTGCGCGTTCTTGCTGCCCTCCATTTCTTCCTAGACCAAATGAACCAATAACATTCGAAGCGCTCAATGTCGAGCCGCTGCGTTGCTGTACGTGGTCATGTGGAAGTTGGTCGCGAAGTTCTCCATCCTCTTCGTCATTTGGCATGGAATCAATCATACTGCGAAGTTCTAGAATCTCTATATTCAAGCTCTCAAGTTCGGTATTAATACTTCTCATTTCTTCAATCGATGTTGTGGTGTTTGCTTTATTGCCAAGCTCAGCTTTTCTAGCTTCTTTTTTTGCCAACAATGCTTGTAACTTCTTTTTCATATTCTTTCACCTTAGCCCTTCATTAGAATTTGATTTCTGAGTTTTAAAAGTTCCAGCTCGTTGTTCGAGTTGTCCAACTGAGACCGCACATTATCCAATGCTTTCTTTGCGTTATCCAACGCATCTTGGTCACGAGCATTTATGTCAGTCCCTGTGTAAGCAGGGAAATTGACCGCGCTAACTTCGATTACACGTTTAATCTTCTTGATGCGACGTGTTGGCATCTCGGTCGAAAGGTCTTGCCAATCTTCTTCGTCCACATAAAAAATAAAAGACATCCCATCGATGTCTTCGCGCTTGACTGAGCTATATAGCGCCTTAGCCTCGGTATTGTTTTCTACATCAAGATTAGCCTTTACATAAAGCCCGATATCATCCGTTCGAAGTAACATAGTTGAATTTCCGTTATTACGACGGCTGCGGGCGAGTGGAATTTTGCGCAAATCATGATTTACACTAAAAAGAACATCATCGAAATTACAACCATCGAACGCTCCACGTTCGATGACTTCATAGAAAAAGCCGCCTATATTTGTCTTCTGATCATATACCGCTGGATGTCCTTCAATGTAATTGCCATCATCAACAGCTCTAAGATCAACCAGTCCAAAACTGCGCTTTACTGGAGTTGCTATGTTAGGTAGATTGCTTTTGCTCATTTGTACCTTCCCCCTTCCTTCCCATCTGATAAGCATTAGCAAGGTTAACATCAATATAATTCAATGACATCGTTCTTCTCTCTCCACCCTCAATAGGTGGGTATCCTAGAAGTGCCAATTTCTGATTGTCCGAAAGTAATCCCTGATCCCCTGCTGTTTGTAGAATGTTAAGTTTGGCGTTTGTGCTTAAATACATCACGTCTTTGTGATAGAATACAATCTCATTCCCCATATCTAATTCGCGGTCTGTAAATAACGTTTTCGAGAAGGCTTGACCAAGCCCGATCACAATGGGTTCTAGGACGCTTTCATAATAGGCTTGATACTGTTCGTCGTTGTAATCTCTCGAAAGGATCGCTTTCGAAATACCGTACCACTCCTGCACGCTGCTTTTTAGAAACTCCATGACATCCTTGTCCACGAACTTCGGGTCAATGTTTACAGGCAAAAACTCACCCTTTAGGTCGAGAGGCATAATTCCAGAATCGCCTGAAGATAGCAATTTCTCAAAGCGCTCTCTTTCTTTGCGTTGTGACTCATCATCTAACATCGTATTGATTTTCAAAATGCCCCGCACAGACATACTCGTCTTGATCCCTTTTTCGAGTCCTTGTAAGACAACATCATTGATTTGCAGCACTTTGAGCAATGCGGCATTATCGGGCTGACCATTAAGCCCGCCACCCATAATGTCATTAACCGAGTATTTCTTACGGATATGAATCAGTTCCGAATAAGGTATCGTAAAGATATCTCCAGACCGGAAGTACATCTTTACGTACAGGACACCCGCTCCATCTTCTACAAAATCAGCTTGGTAGGGATTAAGGGGATAGAATCCTGTGTAATAACGAACCTTCCCGTCCTTTGTTTGCCTGTATTCATAAGTTGGATATATAAAGACGTTGTAATTTAAAAAGAGCAGCCATACCGTTTTTTCTAGAAAATCGCGCGTGGTCATTATGGGATTCGGCGCGATTTTGAAAAGTCGGTTAAGACTACTCTTCGGATATTTTTGCATTCCATTACTGTCGGTTCTAATATGCCTTGGCTGTAATTTGCTGATATCGGTTGCGATGATATCAATACAATTTTGTACACTATCTGAAGCGTAAATATCCTGACCAAACTGGCTGAATGAAGGAATGTACCCATTCAACATCTTGGCTCTAACGAATTCCTTGCCCTTCGAGATTAAATGTTTAAAGCTAGATATAAACGACAATCACTCACCCCCCTCTTCGAACAAGTTCTAGAAATTCAGTTCGGTTGTCTATATAGATTCGATAAGCGATAATCATTGTGACTGCACCATCAATTTTCTTATCTTCCTTACCTTGAATCCTAGTAGGCATGATCTCCATTTTTGAATTCGGCGTCAAAGCTGTATTTTCTAAACACCATTTATCAATTGGATTGTCATTATAGATAATCTTCTTGCTTTGTAGATCAGCTTCCACAAGTTTCATGGGTTCCGACATGCTGCCGAATTCTTGTGACACTCGGACGCAATCAAAACCAAACCCATCCATTTCTTTTGCCCAATAGACCGCCGACCATTTGTCGTACCCTGTTTTATAAACTCGGATTCCATAGTCCTTAAATAGCCTATAGAACCACGCTGTCACCTTGCTAAAGTCATTCTCATTACCTGATGATACTTCAATCAAATCTTTTCTTATCCAATCCTCGAACATGGTTCTATCTTCCTTGCTTAAGTTCGCTAATTTGGATTCAGGTATGAAGTATCTTTGAAGCGTGTACTTCTCTGGCTTATCTGGCTTCATCAGAATGACACGAGCACTTGCTAAGTCACCCGACTTTGACAAGTCAACCGCTCCAATTGCAAAGCAATTTCTGAACTCTTCAAGATCGAACGTCTGTTCATTCTTAATATCATCACTTGTAAGCCAAGCGGTTGCATTATTTTGTTTGATATTAAAGTCCTTGGATAGAACAAAAACCCGCTTCGACTTACTGGTCTTTGCTTCCTCTACCATCTGGCGAAGGAAGCGACGTTTTTTAATGACTCCAAGTCCCGGATTTGATTTCACCCATGAACTTTCATCCTGCCACACCTCTTGTTCACTGTCTTGCGTGTAAAGCCATATCAACCACCGCGGGCGTTCCAATTCGCCGTTTAAAACCTGTCTGGCTTCTTTTAAACGACCATCCAAGTAACCATCATTCACAACCCCTTCCGTTGTCAATTCAAAATACAAGGGTTCGTCTTGTGTCGAAAGAGCCTGTCGAATAGGCATAATTGATGTGTCGTCCTTTAATTCATGAACTTCATCCACTGAGGCAACTTTAATATTGCGTCCTTCTTTTGCTCCTGTTTTTGCAGATATCTTTCGTATGCTGCCTTTGTTGGCATAGCTAAACTTCCCTTTTTTCTTTATCTTTTTGGGATTACCAAAGAAGATTCCCTTAATATTTTTTCTTGTCACTTTCGATAACGTCGGGCTTTCTTCCCTCATCGCGTCAATAGCTTGGAACATGAGATCGGCTTGCTCATAATCATTGCTTGAACACAATATCTTTGTTCCAACTTCACCACAAAAAAACTCCGACAAATCTATGGCGGAGACTAGCGGCGTTTTTCCATTTTTGCGAGCAACCAAAAATAGGACTTCTTGATAAAGTCGAACGTGCTGACCGACCTCATCGTCGTAAATAAGAAAGCAGTATATCGCTTCAACGAATGCTTTTTGAAATAATTCGAGTTTGAACGGCTTTCCTGCAAATGGCGCTTCGAAGTGTCGGCATTCTGATTCAATGAATTTTATACGTTTTTGAGCCTCTGTAAAATCAATCTTGATTTCAGGATTGTCAAAGTGAGTTAACAAAACATCCAGCATCATCATCAGCTCTTCGCCAATAATAATTTCACCTGATTTACACTTACTGATATACTCCAATAGATTGGAGTGTGCCAAATAAGTGCGCAACCTTTGCGTCATTCGTAATCACTCAATTCATCTTCATCATCCATCGCCACTTTGTTTAATACGCCATTAAGCGTCTTGATCACAACAGAGTAGGAATTCAGATTTTTCAGGTACTGTTTTGCGGCTTCTGTTGGCTTTTGCATTTCTGGGTGGTTCGGATGAATCTTCACCATCCCGATCTGGGTAAGGACTCCTTTTAACACATAATTTTCAGCCTTTAGAAAAGCAGCATCTTCAATCAACCCCTCGCACAACTTGGATTGGGAAGGGTCGACATCTTGGAAAATCTCGTGCAGCTTCTTCAATTCTTGTGCATAAACTTGGATTTTTTCCAACGTTCATTTCCTCCCAACGAATTTCAAAATTTTAAGCGTGTGTGAAATTTGTGTCCCCTATACGGTTATTAGTAGACACACAAAAACCCCCAGAAGGGGGGGCTAGTTATTACTATAAAAAAATTAATTTTCTTCTTTATTCTCAGTTCCTATCGAGCTAGTTGTTTCTATTAGTTTATTTCTTTTAATTTTCTTTAATGCTAAGGTGCTTTGCATTAAAGTCAAAGCCAGCACAGAAAGTAATGGGATAGCTGTCAAAAGTACAAGTACCGCTCTTACTTGATCATTAATGTTTGCAATCTTATTCAGCTCATTCAACCTATCTAAACTAATATATGTTGTAGAAATAATTGCAAATAATGTTGTCATTATTGCTAACGTAAGACTTAAATACTTCGAAGATACGGTGTTGGTATTGGAAATACTCACTACTGTTTGGATTTCTTTATCGTTTTGTATATCAATTTTTTCTTGTTCTCTGTATACATTTATCAAGGTGTTAGCATAATTCTTCTTCTGTTCATAAGAAAGAAATTGTGACTGCATAATTTCTGTTGTGATTAAATCAATTACAATTTTAAAATCATATAAATCGATTTGATTTATCTTATGCTTTGTTGCAATCGCCCTTGAAACTGTCTGATAAAGTTTAATATCAAATGAAGTTTCATCTGTTACCATCGGCTTTAGCGAGTTAAGGACTTCTGCATTAGCTAAATTTATTTTTTCTTTATATATTTTCTTATTTTTCTTACTAACAAAAAAATCAGTTATGAAATACACAATAACACCACTAATTATTCCACCAATAATGCCTACGAACCACACGTTGTTTAATAAAGACATGCTGACCCTCCGTATTTTCTATATCGGAAATCGCCAAAAAACGGATTTGTCAAATTACGACCACTTCCTTATCCACCATTTTACAGCTAGTCAGACTTATGGACAATATTGTTCAAACCACTTTTCGATATATTTCTTCCATTCGGTCTTCCTATACCGCCTGTCCTCGTCTTCCTCCAGCCGCGCGAAACATTCATCAATGGTCGCGCTACAGAAGATCAAGTCAGCGCCTAAATCATTTGCCAACCTCTCGCGTTTGAACTTGTCCGCATGACCGCCGATAATCCAAGCATTGTTCCACTTGCCCATCCGTGTCTTGATATTGTCGAGCAGAAGGTTATGAACAGCGATAACATTTGAAAATAGGTTGTCTGGTTTATCATAGAAAGACAATCCTGATATCGCTTCATAAAGGCGATCCATATCCACAATCAAATCCCCTCGCTTCATCTGCTGATGTACGAGTGCAGCCTTACCACTAAATGGCGCGCCGTATACCATGAACACTTGCTTCTTGCCTTGATGACCGAATCGATTGTGTTCGATATTGTGACAGTCATAGCATATTAGCTCGACATTTTCAGGATTCAAGCTGATAGTATGATCGTGCACATTCTCAGGTGTCAGCTCAATGATGTGATGACCTATGATGTCAACAGGTCTCAAGATTACTTCTTTACAACGCTCGCAACAGTTCCCGCGCTCAAGAATCAAATTTGCTCGGAATGTACGCCATTCTTTACTGGCATAGAAGCTTTGAAGAATAGCAAACTTCGCCATATCTTCACCACGCCTTCGAATTGATTAGTTTTACATCTGCTCTCAGCTTCTCGATGCGAACAAGCTGTTCTTCCCTGTCCAATTCCTTGCGGTCGATTTTCAAGAGTAGTTCAATAAGCTTTGCTTTCTTATCCTGAACTCTCGTTAGCGCATCCTCAATAGCAAGGATACGTTCAAGAACCTGTGGAGTTTTAACCTTCCTTGCTACTTCTTTAAAAACAGGCTGAGTAATCTTCATGTGTGTTGTCTTCCCATTATCATCAATGACGGTAATGTCTGTCTCATCATCCTTGATGAGCGCACTTTCACTTACAACAGAACTTGAATCCCAACCTTCATTAATCTTATTGATTCTTTCAAGCATTCGACGCTCGCGAAGCTCAAGGAAACGTATCTCATTTTCAACTTGCTTCCGCGGGTCTGTCTCAACTTGCATCAGCTTTATTTGCTCCGCAGGATCGAGCATATCTGCCCAAATGGTTTCATACATCCCATGTGTGACAGCATTCTTATTCCTTGGCGGTGCGCCTCCACCTTTATTCCCTAAAGCGTTCTTGTTCCCATAGGGTGCTCCGACTGTTGGGTTTGATCTGTTTTCCCAATCATCAACACTCTTCCATTTCCTAACCAAAGAAGGGTTGATTCTCAACTTATTAGCGATCTGTGACGGTTTCATTGTACGACCGCTATCACACCAAATCTTGAAAGCTTTCCTCCTTAATGGACTACGTTCCTTTGCCATATAGCACCAGCCCCACCCCCGAAAAATAGTGAATTGAGTTTGTTTTCACGTAATCATTACGATTAACCATTATTTAGTAATTATAGATTGCGCGACGTCGAGCGATTTTAATGCTGAATTCCACTAATTTATGTTAATTGAGTGCATCACAACATATATAGAGTTGCACTCGCAGAATATGAAGAAATATTGATATATCAAGCTATTTTTCACTTTAAAAAGTTGAGTGCTACATAATACGTTTTTTTGAATAACTCAAGCGCAATACAGCCTTATCCATAGCATCCTGAGTAAGCCCTAAATACATCAAAGTTATAGCTTGGGTGCTATGGTTGAACATGTGCATTAGTAACGCTATGTTTGTAGGGTCTTGCATATAAAGATGATACCCCCACGTTTTACGCATCGTGTGGCAACCTATTTCAGTAAGATTGAATTCTTTCGCTGCTGTGTTGAGCATCTTATATGCTGTTGAACGGTGGATAGGACTTCCCACTTCACCGCTTATGGTCTTTTTCTGTCGACTCGCAAACAGATATTCATCATCGTTCATATCAGCAATATATTGTTCAAGTACGTCCTTGATATCTGGATGGATAATGAATTTCTTGATTTTCCCTGTCTTGCCCTCTCGAATAGTGATGTGAGTCTTGTTCCTCACTGCGCCAGCCGTTAAGGAAAGCAAGTCAGTAACTCGTAAGCCACTATAAATACCAAGACAAAAGAATAAAAAGTTCCTTACACTCTGATTCCAAAAATATTGTTTAAGCCCCTCGATGACTCTTACATCTCTGATCGGTTGAACAAACTTCATTTCTGATCACCTACCGTAATGCAAATGAAGGGTTTGGAGCAAAACTGTTTCGATCCTTCCCATTTTCCCCATACACAGCCCTTGCACATAATAGGCTGTGTAGGCTCCTTGTATAGAGGGACGACTTTCTTTTTACGTCTTCCTGCCATGTCTCCTTTCACCTCGATTCCTTGGAGGTTCGGATTCACGATAGGCGGTAATTCTGACCAACCAATTAATGATTTTCATCATGACTCCACACCCTTTCATGACAATATAAAAAAGCCGCTGAATAATCAGCGACTAAATTTAGTAAAGTAAATTAGTTTAATACCACCTTGTTCATCAACTATTTTGCAATCTTTTTTTTGAATTACGAATTCGAGCTTCCTCTCTCTCTTCTCTGCTTAAATTATTGTTCTCAGGTACATCTTCCTTAATATTGCTCTTGAATAAAATAAGCATCATAACTAATACAATACGCATGGAAGATGGGAGAAACCAAAAAATTGTGAATTGCCACAGGATAAAAGGCAAGATAATATCAGGTTTATCAATAAATGGATACATAACTCCCGAAGCAATCACAGTTATAAAACCTAAAATAACAGTTTCGGATAGATAATATGCGAATAATCTCTTCCCTCGAACCTGAAATATGTGCTTTACAATATCAGAATCCTTAATGCTAACTAAAATCCCCATAAGTGCTGCGATAAATCCCACGAGTATAGACGAAAAAGTAATTGTCCCATCTATAATTTTTTCAAAATTATCGATTTTCGAATTAAATCCATAACTGGTTGCAATACTTGTGAACAAAACTGCAATAAGGAATGGAAATGAAACCTCAAGGAATACCAACAGTTTTTCCTTCACACAGAATCATTCCTTCATTAAGTAATCAAGTATTTTTCTTTTTTTATTATTCTGATGATAAATTTCATGCATTTTTTCGGCTATAGCTTCATGACTTAACGTTGTTCTTTTTTCCATTTGAAAACTTCCAAAGTCATGAGTTTTCTTAGCAAACAAATCAACAATTTCAACCGCAGTATCATCTGTATATTTATAATGCAACTCAGCTTTTTTCATTAAACCATTATCCTGATTGTCCATGATATCTTGAATTGTATCAATCATTGTTTGTGAATCTAGTGATTTATCCTTTGTTCTTCCCACCGAAATAACCACTTCACCTGTTACACCTTCAAACTTTCCAAAATTATTTAACATCGCAATTACAGGTCCATTTCCTGCTGGTTTTTTTGAATGTATGTCAGCAAATTTAAGATGAATCTTTCTAAACTTCTCTGCTTTTTTTACATTTTCGAACATGCCTTTCGGTGCAATTGGTCTTAAATGAATTGTTTCTTCCTCATTATCCCATAACCGATTTAAGTAGAATTCAACACCACTTGGTCCCAAACTTGATCGGTTTCGTTGCAACATAAGAATGTGATGATCCTCATCATATAATGCGGTAACCTCATTCCCAATATACTCATCATCATCTAATTCTAATGGTTCTACTTTTCCATCTAATTTACCCTTTGAAGGAATATTGTCCCCTAATCTTACAAAATGTAAAAAATAATAATTGAAATCGTCATCGAACTGAGCTTTTTCTAATCTTGCCTTTTCAGAATAAAAGTCATACGTTCTATCAATTAATGCGTTGATCTTGTTTGCTTTATTGATCCATCGAACTAAGTCAAATAATTTATCTTTGTTATTCGTTGAATCTTTAGTTCTATAAACAACCTCATAATATTCAAATCTCACATTTTTATATTTCATCATTATCCCTCCTGATATGCCACACTTCGACACCAAGAAGAGTTTTCCTTCAATGTGAAATTAAAGTATTTATGAATAATTCAATTGAGAACGACAAATTAAAGCGAATATACAGGCCGTTTTATCTTCTAATTCTTTATTTAAAAAGCACAAAAAAATAATTCAAATGTCGGATAGACAAGAAGGATTAGTAGGTTCTAAGGCGAAGTTTGTAGATACTCACCTAATTATGTCAATGATTGGAGTTGATGCAACGATCTTGAGTTGTTGATTCTCGCTAATTCTTCTATTGTCCTCATCAACCTCTACAACTACAAGATCACCTTCGACCAAATTATCAGATTGCCCCATGATAACTTCATATGCCCTACCATTCTTCATTATAAGTATGTCACCTATTTCAATCATTAAATTTCACATCCTTACGGGAGGTTTTTTTATGACTGTTGATAAGTTAGTGAGAAAAAGTGAACTCGTTAAATTATTAGATACTTCTGACGAGTTCGAAAAAGCTGTCTACGACAATTTTTCCGGTGATGAATACTCAGATTCACAAGAATTCATGAACATAAGCGGCATCAAGAATATATATGATTTGTTGATCCCAACAAAAAAATGGACAAAGGAAGATTTTACAAAAGAATCTCGTGCAATTTCCATAGCTGGTGCAGAATTAGATGAAGATGGGAATTCACAACTTATTATTTCATTAGATGATGTAAAAGATGCATTTATTACCACAAGCGATGCAGTAAACCAACTATTTGCTCCTGTGAAAATGAGTAACTATGCTAAATTTCTTATTGAAGATCAAGACCATGAGCATTTTCCTATGTTATTAAGCAACTTTGATTATTGGTTCAAAGGTATTAATGCGGAAGAAATGGTTTTAGTTCGTACTGTAATTGAAGATGGGAAAAGAATTGTGAGATGTTTCGCTACACCATCATACAGACCTATCGATAACCATGTCCTTCTATACATTGCTTTGTGGGCACTTGAACAACTTGATGTTAAATTTAGACTTGCTTTAGCTCGTATTGATCATTCGAGTATGAAACTAGATTTCGTGTCCGAAGAAGATATTGTACTAAAGGGAATTGGAAAACTGAGTTATGGATTTACACTAGTTAACAGTGAATCAAAAGAAAAAACGGTAGGTTTTCATCCAACATTTGAATTAACTAATAGCGACAATACTTCTGCAACATTAATAATGGATAAACCAATTTCGATAGTTCATCGTGGTAAGTCAATGGATCCTATCATCCATAAACTAACGGAAATTAACGAAATAAAAAGCCATCTCAAATGGGTTGTAGAAGTAATAAAAATCGCGCATACTGCTAAAATAGATGATATTTTTGCTTTTAAAGTTCAACAAGCCATAATAAAAATAATTGGTCCTAAAGAATTTGGTCAATTCGCATCGACATTCACTGCAATTTCAAGCAACAACACTATTAACCTCCTTCAATTCTTTGGACGATTAAACGAAATGAAAGTCGCGGACGAAGATAAAGCAATTAAAGTAAAAGTGTTATTTTGGAAATTCCTTGAACAATATAAAAAAGACATAACTTAATGGTGCAATTAGCCGCCTCTAGTAGAGGCGGCTACCCTTCTAATTTTAAAATTTTATCTTTCATATATAGGTGGCAACCGTAGGGCAAAAAATGAACTTAAAAAAATAGACTGCATTGAAGCTCCGCTTCTATCTTTTGCGCGGCTCTGTCTATGTAGCTTTGAACCGTGCTTTTGGATACATCCATTTCTAATGCAATTTGACTCAATGAGAAACACAATCCTTTATGCAACGTATAGGCTTGTCTCTCCTGTACAGTTAAGGTAGATAGCGCCATATCAATTTGCAACCTTCCAGATTCAGATATGTTTGTATAACTCCCGCAACCTGAAGGAGCTGCGTAAGATTGCATCCATAATGGATCTAATGGTGTAGTGCGCTGCTGCACCGAACGACGGTGTATACCTCGTCGATTCTCAGGGTGATGCCCTTTCTTTAAATAATCTATAGAAAATTGCGTACTCGAAATCATTTCGCCAATTATTTTGGCATCATCCTCATCAGGCGCTTGCTCTTTCGCCTTTACAAGAATCTTCATCGTCTTCTTGTACTCTGGAATCAAGTCCTGCATACCGTTCCTCCTCGATGACTAGGACATCATCAATTATTTTCATTTCCATTTGCTTTAACATGTCATACCTCCCGATTTTTGATAGCTCCGATCATGAACTTGCAATCTTCACCATTGATGACCAAGGGCGAATCCGCACCCAAGAACCCTAGTTCTGTCTTATCTGTTGAAGCTGCTTTGATAGCGTGGATAAGATGGGTTGAGTCATAAACAACTTTTAACTCTTGCCCATCGGTTTCAGCGTGAAGGATGTCAGTAACATCCCCCAATTCATTGCGAGCAGCTATTCCTATACCGTCAACTTTGGTACTCAAGAACACTTCTTTTGCTCCTTTGGTGTTGCTCTTGTCTGCTGTAATTGTTGCTAGTTCGACCGATTTTAAGAGTTCATTAGAATCTACCTTGACTGTGCAAACCGTTTGCTTATCAAGCAACTTTAATACTGCTGGATAATTGCCGTTGAGCGTTCGTGTATATAGGATGTGAGTATCTGTAGCAAACACCCCATAATTATCTTTAATGGAAAAACTCACTTCCCCAACATCAAGGATGCCTTCCACCCATTTAAGGTGTTCCTTTGGGAGAATTGCCTCAAATTGTTCGTCTGAGGGAAGTTCAATCCTGAACATGGCAAACTGTTTTTTATCTGTGCCCGTGAATGTCAATTGATTTCCAGAAGCACAAATATGAAGCCCTTTTATAGCGTCTGGAACCTTTTCGTATTGTATTGCATGGTTAGTCTTCTTGATCGCTTTTCGCATTACTGAAGCTGGTATTGTAAAGAACCATTGATCAGGTTCTTCTATCTCATGCGTGAATGTATCGTCTAAAGTTGCAATGGACACCTTGGCACTTTCACCGATTACATATAACTTTTTGTCCTTCGTCTGAAGCTTGATTATGTCCCCTCTTATTTTAGAGAGGACATCATACAAGATGGTACATGACACGGTTACTCGTCCTTGGTCTTGTACTTCGGCTTCTATAGTCGACTTAGTAATGACCGTGTCATCTGAGCTGATTAGGTAAATTTTATCGATGGCGTCAATATTCAGAATTGCTTTTGGGAAAGACATGCATTTCAAAGTTTTTAGCAGATGGTGTTTGTTAGCGCTGCATTTCATTTCGTTCACTCTCCGTCCAATACTCGTCTGGAACAGAATATACATTGGGCTGAGTATCCCAAACTTCTAGCTTCAAGCCTTCTTCATGAAAATTCTCCAGCCTGAAAGTGTAAATCACATCTGAGTTATAAATACTTCTTACTTCGATTTTGTCGCCCATCCAGTCAGAAACTCTCCCTTTAACATCACATTTATCGCCTTCTTCGTCTTTCCCAGTAACAAGTACAATTCGATACAATAAATCAGGTCTGAATACCCATGCTTTAACGGCTAGATTTCTCATGATATGAGTCCCTCCATTTATGAAATATAAGACCGTACGTTCGGCAAAATGGATGCAATGAATCGTCTCAGTGTAGATGCACCGAGCTAGCTAGCAATATCTACGAATTTATTGAAGTTCTTTAAGTAAGCCATTTCGATTAAGCCCGTTCCCGTGTTCCGTCCTTTAGCAACGTTCACTTCAACAATATTTTTCTTTTCTGAATCGGTGTTATAGTAATCATCCCGATATAGGAATATGACCATGTCAGCATCATATTCAATCTTTCCTGATTCCCTTAAGTCGGACATCATCGGTCGCTTATCTTGTCGCTGCTCTACACTACGACTCAGAGAACTGATGACTACGATAGGGCAATCATTCTCGCGGGCAATCTCCTTTAACTTTCCGCTGATATAGCCGACTTCTTCAGTCTTGCTGCTGAAATTCTTCCCTCCATGAATCAACTGAAGGTAATCAATAAACACTATGATTCTTCCGTGCTTTTTCTTGAAGGCTTTTACCTTGGACGCAATCTGACTGATGGTAGCACTTGGCGAGTCGTCAATGTGTATAGGCATATCTGCGACGATTTGACGAGCCATTGTGTACTTTCCCCAATCTTGGTCGTTGAGGTTCCCTGTTCGAATCTTGAAGCTATCAATATGCCCTACAGCAGAAATGACACGCTCTGAAACTGGCACATCCGGCATTTCTAGACTTATGATTCCTACAGCATCGACCGTCCCTGATTTTGCGGCAGCGATTGCGTCATTAAGCATATAAGCCGTTTTACCTACCGAAGGACGAGCTGCAACAATAATTAAATCTTGCTTTTGATACCCGCCTGTTAATTTGTCCATCACTGTACTTGCAGTCTTTACACCCGTAAGACCCTTCATTTTTTGACGCTCGGCTAATTTATCTTCGTGATCAACCAGCACGTCAGACATCGGCCTGAATGTTCGTTCTGGCTTCGTCTCATCCGCGAGACTCTGAACACTATCCAACACAGAACTGATAAACTGTTCATTGTCTTCGCTATATCGACCCTCACGAAATTTAGCTTGTAGTGTTTCGAGCATCTTTCGTTTCAAACTCAAGTCCTTTATGATCTCTTCATAATGTTTGAAGTTAGATACGGAAGGAACGCTTTCCGCAAGCTTGGATACATACGAAACGCCGCCGACCTCTACTAAAGAGTCACCAAGCTCTTGCGATAATGTAACAAAGTCAATGGGCGTTCCTTCTTCATGCAGCCGTGCCATTCCTTCAAAAATGACTTTGTGCGAAGCGTAATAAAAGTCATTTGCATGGAGCTTGGTATGATCCATGTAATCAGGTTTTAGCAAGATGCTGCCTAAAACGGATGTTTCAGCATCAAGGTTATAAAATTCACTGTGCATGCTGATCCCTGCCTTCTGGAAGGTAAGCTTGAGCGTTCCAAGTGTCTAGCAGCTCAATACGTTGCTTTGTCTCCTGCATTCTACGATTTGCAAGCATCTGCCCCCGATCTTCTACAATCTCCGCGATTGTTGGCGGATACTTGCTCGTTAACATGTGGCGGTGAAGGTTATGGGCTGCAATGCTGTAATCAACATCCTTCAACATCGTTTCCCACAACGCGATATACTCATCAGTTATTTCTACCGTCTGGTAAGCCGTTGATACTAGCGAAAGCAAATGCATCACCTGTTTGGGACTCACGTTCAATCTCCCCCATTCGTTGTTGAAGACGAGCCTTGTTGTTCTGTGAACGGCTGCCGCCGCCCTTCGTTAAAACCTTGCTTGTTGGAGATGGCTGATTTCGGTAGGCTTCAAAATGTGTTTCCGTGAATAACGTTTCAGGACGAAGATACTTTTCACGGTCAGTACCCTTCCACTCTGCAACTTTCACATCAACCACATATTTAAAGTCTTCTAACGTTCTTCCCTCGCCCAACCTAGCGCTAATTAACTTGATTGTGTTCTTCGTCTTCGGACTAAAGTTTTTGCCTGCTTTATCGTTGAGATGGTTGACTATCTCGACAATGTATTTATCTTTACTGTCTTTAATACTGTATTTAGAGCGCTCGGAAGCCGCGCCACGACTGGCTTTTTTGGGGGTCGGACTTACCTTTTCAGTAAGTTTTGACTTCCCTTTTCGGTAAGTTTCTTCAAAATCGTCACTTGTTGAACTTACCGAATCGGTAAGATTGGTATTTTCAACAACTTCCCGAATCGGTAACTTTTCTTCACTTGAAATCTCACTGTTTTGGTAAGTCTCTACTTCGGATTCACCAGTCTGACAACTTACCATTTCAGTAACTTTATTCGCTTGTTTAACTTCCTGTTTTGGTAAGTTAGAAGCTTTTGAGTACTTACCGTTTTGGTAAGTTTCTTCATTAGCTGAGCTTACCGAATCAGTAAGTTTTCGCCTTTTGGATGATTCTATGTTGTCATGAAGGATCGTCTTGAATATTTCTTCATCCCATCCCCTAACGGGTGAGACTTGCCATAAATGACAATCTTCGTTGAATCGGTACTCGCTGCCATTACGTGAGATTACCTTGCACTCGGTAAGAATCTTCAATTCCTTCCCTATATGCCCCTCACCCACGCCACAGATGGCAAAATACTTTTGCTTGGAGACAATCGCCACATCTTGTTGACATCCGTAAGACAAGCGCCATAAGAACAGCAATATATCCTTTTGACGCTTGGTAAAATTGCGACGGATGACCTCGTCCCATATCTTATTGGCGATCCCAACATATCCAGTCTTCATCCGTCGCCAACTCCTTGCCTATTGCTTGATAAAAGAATTAACATTGTGTACAATAGCAATAACTTATTTTTGCTTTGAACCTGAACCCTTTGCAGAGGGTTCTTTCTTTTTGTTGCGGGGAACCGTTGGAATGAAATCCACGCCTTCGGGCAATGTCTCACTATATCCAATAATCACACCCTGTTCATTGCGTTTCACCCACATAAGCTCCTGCATCCACGGTCTAGCCATACTTGCGCCCTCCTCTGGTCTCCAAGACCCAATATAATTGATTACTTCTAGAACACTTGCTTGGTCAATCTGATGATAAGATTCCACATTCCATTTTTCCCTGACTGCCCTATGTAGCTGCTGGAAATATGGTTCTTTGTCCTGCCCTTCTCTAGCAATAGCATAAACACGTTCCGCAATAGCTCTTTGAATACGCTTCTTAGCTCCGTCACTCAACATTTGATTTAGCTCCTTTTGTGTATTAAGCAACTCATTCGCTGTAGGGTGTCTGCTACGGCGTATTACAGATGCACAGAGCCCTGCATACAGTGACCAACCAGCCGAATCCGTCTTTTCGAGAATCCGTGATAACGGAGCTGGTTCGAATCGCTCACCGTTTAAAACCTCAATACAATCATTCGTGTTTAGCTCAACCAGCTCGCCATCGTCGAGCTGTAATGATACTTGGCCAGCTTCAACTACCAACCGACCTGATAGCACTACTACATTCGATTTACGTTGCTTTTCCATCCACTTGTTTGCTAGAACATCAATTTGAGTTCTGTTCATATTAATTTTCCTTTCTTGTAATTGTCTGGATCATTTCCCCTTCACTAGATAAAATGAAAGTGTGCGATAATCATATTCTCGAAAGGAGGCTATAAATTTGAATGATAAAGAGATTGCTAAAGAAATCATTATTAAGATGATTGAAAATGACTGGATACCTCGCAATGAATTTCCCAAAGCTACGACTGTTGCAGATTGTGTTGCCGAAGCCTATAAGATTATTCTCAATGCAGTGAAAGAAAGTTGATTTCCTTTAAAGCCTTTATTGCCTCTGCAAGTGCTTGTACCCTTGCTGGTGATATAGGCTTTCCTTTTAACTCCCGACTTAATGCTTCCAAAGCCAACTTCAAAGCGTTTTCTACCATGAAGCTTCCCCCTTTCTCACGAACTAAAAATTTGACTGAACCTTTTTTCCAAAAAGTCTGCCATCTTTGTAGCTTGGAAAGCCCAGTTTTGACCCTGAGCCTTTGGGTAAAAGACAAATCCCCCATTCTCACTGTCAAGAACAGCTCGAAACTTAGTGGGATATAGAATGTTTTCTTTAATCCAAACACTTTTTCTGTTGATTCGTTCTTCTAAGTCCTTCATGTTCCAATAAACGCCAGTAAGCTCATTCGCTTTTAAACCTTCATACTCAACCTTATGAATCAACACCATGTCATCAGGAATGGGGATCGTTAGTTGAACATTTAGACTCTGCATGTTCGTACCTTCCCTTTCACTTTTCCTTATGTTTCATTTTCGAAACCTCAGGGCGTAAAAAATACTCATCTGCACTTATCTCAAATGTAGCGCAAATGATCCTTAATTCAGATACTGAAAAATCACCACCTGTTCCGTTTAGATTTTGATTCAATGCAGATGTTGATTTATTCAATAATTTTGCTAATTCATTCTGTTTTACACCTGTTTCGTTTAAAAATGCCTTAAACTTAGTGTATGGAGTATGTCGGCGTAAAATCTGTTTCAAATTCTCACCCCCTTGGTTTCGAATATGAAACCTTGGTTCAAGAATAACCCTGTGTGGTTTCAAAGTCAATAACTTTTTTAGCGTTCTTCTAAATAAATGTTGCGTTTTTGAAACCTCATGTGTAATATACTGTTTAGATATATCTAAATTAAGGGAGATTAAAAATGACATACTCAATAGGTAAAGTGATTAAAGAGTTGCGTATACAACAAGGTCTTTCTCAAGATGATTTGGCTGAAAAACTTAATTCTAGATTTGGATCTTCAATAAATAAAGGCATGATTTCAAAGTGGGAAAATGGCTTAGGAGACCCTCGTTTGGAGACCGTACGTCATCTGTCGCTGTTGTTCAACGTTTCCTTAGATCATCTATTGGGCATTGAAAAGAAGGATGAAGAAACCAATACAATCGCGGCCCATTTTGAAGGCGAAGACTATAGCGAGGAAGAGATGCAGGAAATACTGGAATATGCGAAGTATTTAAAAACTAAGCGGAAATGAGGATCGTCACTTGCTCGACAAACTCCTAGATGATGCGGAATTATGTGGTATTCAAATTAGGGAACACAATTTCAAATCCTTAAGGTTAAAAGGACTGTACACAGATAGTGTCATTACCCTTAATAAAGCAGCTATTTCCACTACGGCAGAATTGACATGTGTACTTGCCGAAGAGTTAGGTCATCATTTTAAATCCGCGGGGAACATACTTGACCAAAAAGACATTAGCAATCGAAAACAAGAGTTACGCGGTAGGGAATGGGGATACGGCTATTTGATTCCTTTAGAATCTTTCATTAACGCACACAAATACGGCGTGAGGAATAGGTATGAATTGGCTGAGTACCTTAATGTAACTGAGGAATACCTTGATGAAGCAATAAAGAGGTATGAAGAGAAGTATGGTCTATATGTTCCTGTCGGAAAATATACCGTTTGTTTTTCACCCTTTGGTGTAATTGAATTATTTGACCTTTAATAAACCTTTACGCTTTCCAGCCGAAAGGCTGTTTAACATACATAATAACCGAACATACGTTCTGTAGAAGGGAGTGAATTACAATGGCTAGCTTCACGAAAGTGGGGAAATCATGGCAGTACTCTGTCAGTCAGATGGTAAATGGTAAATACTCACCGATTCGAAAAAGCGGGTTTAAGACAAAAAAGGAAGCTCAAATAGCTGCTGCTGAAGTTGAGGCAGATTTAAGAAAAGGCTTAGTACCTCAACAAAAACCAATACCCTTCCCTGACTATTTCAAGGATTGGCTAGAGCTATACAAAAAGAAGGGTGTGGTGAACAACACCTATGAACGTTACCTAAATACATTACAGACACTTCAAGAATATTTCCTTGCTACTCCTCTTCAAAGCATCACCAAACGGCAGTATCAGGCTTTTTTGAACAGATACGGCGAAACTAGAGCTAAGGACACCACAAGGAAACTCAACACTCACATAAGAGCTTGCATTAGAGACGCTGTCGATGAAGGAATCATCAGAGTTGATTTTACACGTGGGGTTATTTTGACTGGTGGTACTGCTTCGAAGAAGCCTGAAGAAAAGCACTTAAGCTACTTTGAGAGCAAGCGTTTATTAGGGGAACTGAACAAGAACCTCAATACATTAACCAAACATCTCATATTGTTAGCGTTAGTATCTGGACTTCGTTTTGGTGAATTAGTCGGACTCACAAAAGAGGATTTTAACTTTAAGACGAATGAACTAAGAATCAATAAGACATGGGGCTACACCAAAAAGATGCATACAGGGTTCGGACCGACAAAGAACCCACAGTCCAATAGAGTAATTAAGATTGATGCAAAAACCATGAAGATATTTAAGGAACTGTTCACTACGTTGCCAGATACACCATACGGATTAGTTTTCTATAGTCCTCAGTCAAAATACATGGTAATCAGTAACGGTGCAGTCAACAAAGAATTAAAAAGTATATTAACTAAAAGCAAAATCGAGCCTATCAGCATCCACGGTTTAAGACACACACACGCAAGTGTGCTATTATACAAGAAGGTATCGATTTATTATGTATCCGAAAGATTAGGACATGAAGGCATTGAAACAACACTCAGCTATTACGCTCACATAGTTAAAGAGTTACGCGAACAAGATGTGAAGAGTACTATCAAAATTTTTGGCTCAATGGTTGGGTAATCTACTAGGCCATTCTACAAAAATTCTACAACTGAAAAACAGTAATTGTTGATATATAAGGGTCTGTTAGCTTTTTTCAACGTCCTCCTGGGACGCCATTAGAATTAATTTGACAGACTTCGATTGCTGATACAACGCCGTGAATTCCTTTACATAAGGATTCAGGGCGTTTTTAGTATTTACACATTCCTTATTAAGGATGAAACAGAACAAAAAAGTAGATTCTTTCTACAAAAAATCTACAACTGTTATCCCCTAGAAAGCAGTCTTTTATGTGCTGCATATTATAGTTTATAACGGTTATGTATATAGGAAGCTTTATTATATCAATCTACAACAATCAGCCAAGCCAAAAAAGCCGCGAGAATAAATCAGCGACTTCAAGATCATTAGCGAGGCGTGATTAAACACGCCTCGCTTTTATAATCATCACAACCAAACTACGATTCAAGCTATAATCACGTTGTTGCTCCTGACGATCTTCCGCAAGCATCAATTCCATCATAATAGTGTCGGGCTTATCTGGTCATTGCTTATATATCAAACCATCGCAATTCGCCGCCCTTAAGCTCCAGTTCGAATTGCTTGCCATTCGCGTATACAGTCGTACTGCGCGGCTCTGCCGTGTTATTGACAACGCAATACGTACCTGTATCCGGATACGCATGAATTTCCGTATGGGCATCCGAACTAAACCAATTGTGCAATTCGTGATCCTTGCTGCACGACCATAATATCGCACGGTGCAGCAGACGGGCGTTCTCGGCACTATACGGTAGTCCACCGATATAGACAGATCGACCTCCGTAGTAGTTATGGACTGCAAGCTGCACTTCTTTGTCCTTACAAGCTATAATATCAGCGCTAGTTGCGTATACATTTTTCTTACCTTCCCCAAAATGAATGTCTCCATCCATATCGGCAGTAATAAAGTGTGCCGGCTTTACATCCCAATTGTATTTATCGTAGCCTAGGGTATAACCACGCTCTAATTCTACGCCTAGAGCATCGCCTAGCTGGAAGAAACGGCCTTGATGCTGAGCAGCAGAAGGTTCGCCTACACCGATAAAGCCGCCACCACGAGCAATAAATGCACGGATATGCTCGACAATAAACGGATCTGTCCAGTTATCGCCACCACCATGAGCCGTTCCAGCATCACCGACGTTAATAATGACATCGATATCATTTAGCAGCTGCGGCTGCTCACGAATGTCATCAAAGCTAATAAACGATACATCAAAAGGAGCACCGCTCAAAATTTCTATAATCCCCGCGTAGCTGTAGTTTTGCTTCTGGTACAGCGCATGATGCACCATATGGCAGCCCCAAGAACGCATTTTCCCCCAGCAATTCAGAACAGCAACTTTCGCTAAGCACTGAGGCTTTGTGCGCGCCTTCTCATATAAATCACGAAATTCATCCGCTACTTGTGTAACATAATCAACAAAGTCAGGGAAATCCAGCGCCAGCTTCAAGTAGCCTCCATAGCCAATGCGATCTACTGGCTTACGCAAGATTGCGCGTCTAGCTGTTAACCAGTTCTCTTGAGCTTCAGCCGTTGGATTGCCGCCAGGATGGAACGTATCAGGGAAGAAGTATGGCAAGAAGCGCCCTTCTGTATATTTCACCCCAGGAATGTCGCTAATTAAGCGCAATGTTGAACCATTGCCGACACTGCCGACGACCGCATCTAACCCGATGGTTTTAAACTCATCCATATAAGGCTCTGTGCCAATGAAATGGTCACCTAAGAACATCATCGCTTCGCGGCCTTCTTCATGGGTAATATCAACGAGCTCTTTAGCGAGCTGTGCCACCTCGCGCCGTTGGAAGGCCATAAAGTCCAAGTACTCCTTGGACGGAATCCGATACTGGTTGTTGTAGTAGCCTTCGTCTATAATATATTCCGGACGGAATTTATAACCCACCTCACGCTCGAACTGTTCGAGAATATAAGGGCTGACGCTCGCAGAATAGCCATACCAATCCACATATTTCTCCCGACGCAGCTCATCGAATATGAGCGTGAACTGATGGAAGAACGTGGTGAAGCGTACTACATTAACATAAGGCTTGTCCCGCAGAAATTCACGCAATCTGCCTTTCGAGTATTCCCGTGTCTTAGGCTGACGTACATCAAACGTTATTTGCCGTTCAAAATCCTTCCAATCGTTAACGACGGCATTGTACATATGAACGGGATCCCAAATTAGATAGGTTAAGAAGCTCACGCTGTACTCATGGTACGGTATCGTGTTACTTATAATTACGCAGCCGCTAGCCTCATCATAGCGCCAGCGATTCGTTGGTACGACCTCGCCAGTGGTACGATCGATGACTTCCCACCAGCGGTAAATATCATCGTGGCTGTTGACCTGTAATAGGTCTTCGCTAATCCCTTCCAATAACCGAATGGACAGTTCTGCATCTACAGCTGCAACAAATCGAGTTGTAATATAGCATTGCTGTACTTCGTCAGGGTTTGCTTTTGCCCAATTGTTGTCTTTGCGGGTTGTATAGTAAGTCGCATATACTTTCGCTCCACATTCAGCTAACTCTTGCGGAAAAGTCGTGCCGTCTGCATCGCGCACAGCATCTGCGCCCCATAGCTCCATCGTTTTCAGCGTTTCTCCTACGACATCAAGGTCGGTTGGAATGGTGAGTCGCCCTCTACCTTGCTTGTTCTGCTCGATCATTTGAACATGCTCCTTCCAAATAACTGATTGTTGATTTCATCATACTCAGCAGGCAAGAGAGAGCCTAGGACGGATTATGACCTTCCACAGGGAAAATTTTGACCTTAGTACGAAAAAAGATATAGAATGCCACTACAGCGAGCAGGGCATCCTATATCTTTTATAAATGTCGCTTTTGCATCAAGCTGCAAACTATGCGCTCACTTTACTTCAGAGCCATACACTTCAATTTGCGTTAGCGCAGGGAACGGCGACGGGTCAGCGGACTTGATTAAGTTTTTTAATGTCAGCGATTCTACCTGACGCGGCTTAAGCTTAATGACCTGCTTTGCATTCGTCTTCGTGAGCTGAATCGTCTCACAACCCCCATTGGAGAAGCAGACGGTTGCTTGCTCCCAATAATTATCGTGAGGGAAGTCTGCTCGCAGCGTAAGAGCGATGGCGTCAATTGCTACCGTACGGCCAAATTGCACGCTCATCTCAGCGTCATCTTGTTGGTTAATGCCCCACGACTCAAATGGCCACGCCCCGTGACCTGCATTAAAACAATTGCCATCAATGGCATTGCGTGCGGCAAACACGGACTCGCCGCGTGTTTCCACATTCGCGATCGCATGCGGATAACAACTGTCATTCTCATGTTGGTCGAACGGATTAAGGGCTACATTTTTGTAACTGGAGATTTCCGCTGCAGTCGCTAGTCGCACGCTAAGCGCATGGATGTCGCCGCTGTATGATTTCGGATTATAGGAAATTTTCTTCTCTCCAAATGGAATCGTAAGCCGATAGCTGGTTGTCGCTAAATAGACGAACGTTTCCGGCATCGTATCGTCAAGCTGCAGCATCAAATATTGGCGGGGATGCTCACTCTTGACAACAATTTGGTCACCCTCTTGATAGGCCTGACGATAGACAAGCTGGGCTTGCCCCTGATCAGCAGCGGCTGCCAATACAGCATGATTCGCATCGTGAATTTCAATTGTAAGCTGAGTTAATGATGTCATCTATTATCATCTCTTTCCTCTTTTTTGGTAAATGAATTACGAGTATTTATTCTTGTATTCACTTGGTGTTACGCCCATGTATTTCTTGAATACTTTAGAGAAATAGGTACGGTCTGAGTAGCCTAGTGCCAATGCGATCTGCTCTAGGGTCTGTCCTGATGTTTTCAGCTTCTGCGAAGCAATGTTGACTTTATACTGATGCACATAATCTGTGAAATTACTGCCCGTCATACGTTTAAAATAGCGAGAGAAGTAACTAGGATTCAAATACAAATAGTTCGCAATATCAATGGATGTCACACTATCTGCTAAATGCTGCTCGATAAAACATTGGATTTGCTGCAGCTTTGGTTCATTATTACCAGCTAATGAATCACGTCTTTGTTTATCCTGTTTACCGTTAAGCAAGGCTATTGCTGTCAACAGACGTTCAGCCAGCTTAAGCACATCAGCTAAAGTCCGTGCCTGCTCCATATAATCATAGATCGCCTCGGCTTCATCGATTCGAATAGAAGCGGCAATTGCCAGTTCGCGCAAGCAAACTTGCAGCTCATGCATCAATACATGAGGCTCCACTGGTCTCTCTCGGAAGCTGCGCTCCATATTCGCTAGAACATGCTGAATGCCATCCACATCATGTCTATCTAGTGCCTGCCTTAATTCAAGCTTATAATGATCCAGCTCCCCTTCAAGCAAGGGCTGCCATGTTGGTCTCATCCCCTGCTGCCGGTCATCAATCACCATCGACTCCCCAACATAAAACTCATATTTATGGCGCAGCAAGGAGTGATAACACGCACTAAGCTGCTTAAGCTGCAGCTTATCTGTAATCGTAACGCTTACAACATTCAGCCTCATAAATTTAGCTACTCGCTCCTTCAAGGTGAGCAGATAGCTGTTAAAGTTCAACACATTATTATCAGCCAGATTAACGTTGTAGTTGTATACAATCACAAGGTGCTGCTCCCGTAAAAATGGCGTAATCCCTTCGTACGTTTTGGCCAGCTCTTCCGCAATATTGTGGATGGCATAGTAAATTAACGATAACGATTGCTGAAGGTAATGTTCATCGTAGCTCGCATACTGTACATGCACATGACTGAGCATGAACCAAGGATGATTCCAATTCACGCCTATGCTAGAAGCATATTTGAGCATCTCGTCCACATTTGTCTCATCAAGCACACGCTGTATTAATCCTTGCTTGAATAGCTGTTGATTGTAGCTAGAAGGTTGAACACTAACCGAGGATGATTGCTGTTGCAGCAAGCGCAGCGACTTAAGCAAACTTTGCTGAAGCTGCTCTGGTGTTAACTGATCTTTTATTAAATAATCGTCAGCTTGAAGTTTAAGCGCCTGTGTCGCATAATTGAAATCTTCATGACAAGTTAAGAAGATGGCACGCAGTTCCGGTTTGATGCAAAGAAACTGTTTTACCAGCTCAATCCCATTCGTCTGCGGCAAGCCTATATCCGTTATGACGATGTCTGGAGCAGTCTGTTGAAACAAGTGAACGGCTTTTACGCTGGAATACGTAGCAGCTACAATTTTCAACTGCAATTGTTCCCAATCAATCATCTGCTGCAATAATTTGAGCATAGGCACGTCATCATCAATAAGCATCACTTTGTATGTCACTAGTCTCCACCCCGCCTGCTTTCACTGGAATCTGAATTTTTGCTGTTATGCCCCCATGAACGTTATGTGCAAATGAAAGCAAAGACTCTAACCCAAAAGATAGTTTCAAACGTTGAGCAACATTAATCAACCCTATTCGTTTATAATCAGGATTAGGTTCATCACTGCAAGCCAGCATACTTTCATTCAGCAGCTGCAGCATGGACTCATCCATGCCTATTCCGTTGTCGGCAACCTCAATGATGATGGCATCTATGTCTTGATAGGCTGAAATCCAGATTTGAGACTGCTGGCGCCTCGTATTATCGCCCTCCATGTCTTCATCAGCATCCATATCGACAAAACCATGTACGATAGCATTTTCCACCAGCGGCTGCAGTAATAATTTTGGAAACTTAAGAGATTGAATGGGCGGCTCTACATCAACATGCAGTTGTACTCGAATATCACTGCGCATTTGCATAATATCGACGTAATGGGCCAATAGCTCACATTCTTCTTGCATGGTTGAAGGTGTGTTGAATTTCATATAGGCGCGCAATAAACTCATTAGTGAGTCGACCATGCCGCTATGCAGTCGATCATTCTGCAGCATTAAGCTGCACTTGATTGAATTAAGGGTATTCAATAGAAAGTGGGGACGAATTTGCATAAACAACGCCTCTAGTTCCATTACCCGTGTCTGTTCCTGCTGCTGTCCCATCTCATAAATGGATTTCTGCAATTGATCCAGCATTTGATTAATCGTTGTGCTGACCGCAGCAAACTCATCTTGTCCCTTCACTTGCAGCCTCACATCAAGCTTGCCTTTGCCAAATTGTCTTGCAACCTGCTGCATATGCTCAATGGGACGATGCAATCGTTTAGAGATCAGAAGGGCAAACAAAGAAAATAAAATAACAATGAGCAGGACTTCGAAAAGACTGATATAAACGGTCCTTGAAAAGATGCTTCGAAACGTGTTGTTGCTCATCTCATACACAAGCTTCCAACCGTTTTTGCTCAACACAACTTCCGAACGCATGCGATCGTCCAGCTTATTGGCGTCTGATGCAAGCAATTGGGCGGAGCCGGCAATTCGATCACCATGTTCATCCAAGAGCGCAACATCCCATGACTTAACCGATTGTAATGCATTTTCGAAATAAGATTGTTCAATTCCGATCAGCAGCACAGCCGTATGTTCTTTACTGACACGATCGTAGATGACACGAGCGATATAATATTTACTCGCGCCTTCTTCTTCAAGCAGTCCTAACCACTGCAGCCGTTCTGGCTGTTCGAAATTGATTTTGCTATACAATTTAGGTAAATGGGGCAATAGTTGAGCCGGTTCATCTTCTCCTGAAGGGATAATAAACTGCTGGCGGTTAATTAAGTACATGTGCGTCTGCCTATTCAACGTTTTCGAATTGATAAGCGAAAATACAGCTCTGATTTGTGAGAAATTCTCATAATCAGCAAAACTATTTAACTGCTTCACATCAGCGAATTGACGCAAGGTCGTTTTGAAGCCTGCATCGTTTACAATAAAATGGGAGGCAAACGTAGCATCATCGATTGTTTTGCTGAATTCTGCACCGATTACGTTCAACATGTTTTCGTTCGTTGCATGCAGCTTATCCAGCATCGATTCCTTAATTAAATAGAACGACTGCACAGATACAGCTAACATCGGTACGATCATAAAGATCATGAAGGAAAGTAACATTCGTTTATAATAAGTTAAATGGAACATGAGGTTAACGTCACTTCCCTTCCTTCGTCATCCGTTACGGTTCATGCCACTTGATCTTCCTATTTCAATTTACGCTCATACCAATAGCCAGGAATATCCCGGGCAAGGCGCATGAGCGCTTCCAAGTAGTAATAATCGCCCCAAATCATATAATCATCAGGGGACAAACCACCATGGACGTAATACGAACCGTGCTTAAGCAAGCCTTCCGCTGCATCGTCGCCAATCGTAGCATAGTGGTTAATCAACGACTCCATACTGGCTGCGAGCATCTTCTCGAAGTAAGGACGATCAGGATCGGCAGCATCCAAATGTGGGATAAGCTCCGCCAATCCGGCGGCTACAATCGCTGAAGCGGAACTATCGCGATACGTATCAGCCGTAACAGGCGCATTGAAATCCCAATACGCAACACTGTCCTCAGGCAAATGCTCAAGGAAATAACGCGCCATACGCTTCGAAGTATCCAAAAATGCCGCATTTCCCGTATAACGATAGGAAAGCGCAAAACCGTATACGCCCCAAGCTTGTCCCCGCGTCCACGTCGAACCGTTGCTGTAGCCCTGATGGGTGGCGCCGCCGATGGGAACGCCCGTCTTGCTATCAAAGAAGAAAGTATGATACGAGCTATCATCGCCTCTAACAAGATAGCGCCGTGTTTTCTCTGCTTGGATCTCTGCAATTTCACGATACTTTGGATCACCAGTCTGCTCACTTGCCCAATACAACAATGGCAGATTCAGCAAGCAATCGATAATGATACGACCCGCCTCTTGCTCGTTATCTTGCGCTCCCCAAGCTTGAATATAACCGCTGCCATCGCTTGTGCTGCGCCAACGTTTTACGAGATGATCAGCTGCAGCCAATGTCAGCTCACGAGCGCGCTCATCGCCTGTTATGATCCACTGCGCTTTGGAAGACAAGCTGTATAAGAATCCAATATCATGATGATCCAAGACAACTTTTTGCTCAAAGCGCTTCTGAAAACGATCCACCGTAGCTTCCGCAGCCTGCCGATAGCGCTCATCGTGTGAATACTCATAGCATAGCCACAATATTCCTGACCAGAAGCCATTTGTCCAATCGTCATTATTATTCAATTGATATTTTCCATTAAGGCTAACATGCGGGAACTGAGCTCCAAACTTCTCGATATTCATTAGCGTTTTTGCTAAAATGTCTTCAATTGCTTGCGTGTAAAGTTGATTGGCTTGCATGGCCGTTGTTTGCATCCCCTCTGTAGACATCTGCATTTCAGTCCTCTCTGTCGAAAAATACTCTACGCTAACTATATGATAGCGCATACATTTCATATAATGTAGCGTTTATTTTATGGTTGCGTGAACAATTTTTACTTTTTGAGTTGATTCGCGTTCCTCTTATTTCACTTTCACCGTTGTCGTTTGCCCGTTATAGTGCACGATGACGCCTTCTTCTGTCAGCTTCACCTCAGGCAGCTGCGACTCGCAGCCAGTAGGAATTCCAGCCATCACGCTTACTAATACATGTGTGCCTGGCTGAAGCTCAGCACGCAGTGCAGGCATCAACGTGCGCTCAAAGAATAGATTGGTATTAGGCTCGACGCGAATCATCTCTGCTTGTGTGAATCCTGTAACCGCCTTGGCGATGGTGCTGCCTACAGGCGACTGGTAACTTGCCAAGCTTGTCTCGACTACAGCTGTGTCGCCACTGCTAACCGTGTGGAATGGCGCTGAGAAACTGGCATCATAGGCAATGAGGGAGCGGCTCGTTTCCAGCTCATGAATGCGTACATGGCTGTCGCCACAAGGAACAATCGTACTGCGAATCATAACGCCAACTTGCGGCTGCCAGTTATGCACAAGCCGATCCTCATGCAGCTCATAGCTCGTATCGAGCGGCTTATCACGAAAATGCACGCCATCTTCACTAACCGCAAGCACACTATCGAAGGCACCTTCGTAGTAGTAATAATTACTGCGCGGCACACTAAAGCCAAATACCGTCGAATAGGCAAATTTAGAGTACTTGGCGCAAGCATGGTTCTGATAACCGATAAATTGACCTACCGGATACATAAGCACATGTCGCGAATGATGCGTATGCTCAATCATCGCCTTCATGCTCGGCAGCGACAGTCGACCCGGCGACACCTTCTGCTCAACTTCCTCTGCCTGCCAATAAGGATGGTCATCTGAAACTGCAAGCAATAAGAAGCTTTTGAACGCCCAATACGGGGAACCCGCACCGTTATATCCCTCGCCCATCACCAAGTTCTGATAATGATAGCCTACGCTCAGCACGCCATCTGCCGTAAAAATAGGATGGTTCATCCAGCTTCGCATGTTGCGCGCATACAAGCCTTTAATGACGCCCCATGGCAGCGCCTCAACATCGGCCAGCACAAGCGCGCTCCAGAAGCTTGCTTGCGCGAAGCGATACGCTAGACTGCGGCCAAAAGGAATCGCCTCTCCCTTGCTATCAAACCAATACTGATAGCTCTGCGCAAAAAGGATCGCCCGCTCTTTCAACCTAGCTGCCCGCTCCGGATCTTCATCCGCCATGAATCTAACGTAGATTAAGCTATAGTAATGAAACGCCCATGGGATGTAATAATCAAACTGCTGATCTACACCGTCGAAATACCAGCCATCGCCAACATAACACGACTCAATCAGAGCAAAATCTTCTTCGATCTTCTCCTGCGAGTACTTCATTCCAAGCCGCTTCAGTGCCACATTCACTAAGATGCGAAAGAAGTGCCAGTTATTCGGTGCCAAGCGGCGCTCATTAATTTGCCATAACCAGTCTGCCAACTGCTGCTGTTCCATCTCGGATAGAATATTCCACGTCTTGTCCGGTGCAAGCAGCAGTGTAGTCGCGATAGATGCCATCTCGACCAGCAGCTGATCGCCATCCATCATCTTGCCGTAATAATGCTCGCTGTGCGGGTTGCAGCCCGCCGCTAGTCCACGCATCCATTGATGCTGCAGCTGTTCATCTTCATAATGAACAAGGTAAGGTCCCAAGCCCCACAGTATTCGCAAGAATCCTTCGGCATCTCTGCGATTTTCAGTATAGACCGTGCCGTGGCTTCCTAGCGCTAAGTGTCCAGGCTGTTCTGCTGCCCGCGACCTTAGAGGCTGCACTAACGTCAACAGGGCTTCCGCTATATCATCACGATGATTCCACTGCATGCTACGTATTTTCTCCATCACGATTATTCACGCTTCCTTCAACAGTTTTCACAGCACAACAACCCTTATCACTCACATCGTACACTCAAATAACGTACAAAGACTAACAGCAGCATACTTCTGTTAGTCTCTATATATTAATCTACTATTCGAAATTAAGGCTGCTTCCCAATATAAGCAAGAATGCCTCCGTCAACATATAAAATGTGCCCATTGACAAAGTCACTAGCAGGTGAAGCCAAGAATACGGCAGGACCTGCCAAATCCTCTGTATCGCCCCAACGCTCTGCAGGCGTCTTCGCAATAATAAAGGAATCAAACGGATGACGGCTGCCATCAGCTTGAAGTTCACGCAGCGGCGCTGTTTGCGGCGTCGCAATGTAGCCTGGCCCGATACCATTACATTGGATGTTATATTTGCCATACTCAGAAGCGATATTGCGGGTCAGCATCTTAAGACCGCCTTTGGCAGCAGCATAAGCAGACACGGTCTCCCGTCCTAGTTCACTCATCATCGAGCAAATATTAATAATTTTTCCGCCGCCTTTTTTCATCATGCCTGGAATAACCGCTTTGGAAACAATAAATGGCCCGTTCAAGTCAATATCAATCACTTCACGGAACTCCTCCGCACTCATTTCGATCATTGGAATCCGCTTAATAATGCCAGCATTGTTGACTAGAATATCAATAACTCCGACTTCCGCTTCAATCTGCTCTACCATCGCTTGGACACCTGGCTCGTCGGTCACGTCGCATACATATCCATGTGCCTCAATGCCCATTTCTTTATAAGCCGCTATGCCGCGCTCTACACCTTCTGGCTTGCGGTCATTAAATACAATGGTTGCGCCCGCACGCGCCATAGCGCTTGCCAATTCAAATCCGATCCCGTACACGGCACCTGTAACGAGAGCTACCTTGCCATCAAGGCGAAATCGATCTACCGAAAATGGTGTCATCTTCATATTCCCCTCTCTATATACCCAATTTATTTATCTACTTTAGATCGTCCATATCGACCATATCCATATCCGTGTACGTGATATTCTCGCCGCACATAGCCCAGATAAACGTATAATTGCTCGTGCCGACACCGGTGTGGATCGACCAGCTTGGACTGATAATCGCTTGCTCATTGCCGACAACAAGATGCTTCGTTTCATCCGGTTTGCCCATGAAGTGAAATGCTTTGTTGTTGCCTTCCAAATCGAAATAAACATATGCTTCCATGCGCCGTTCATGCGTGTGGCACGGCATCGTGTTCCAAGCGCTGCCTTCTTCTAAGTGCGTATAGCCCATTTGCAGCTGGCAGGACTGACACACATTCGGATGAACATACTGATAAATTTTGCGCTTATTCAGAGTGTTATCAGCGCCTGTCTCCATTGGCTTAATGTTATCAATGGAAATACGCACATTTGGATATTTGTGATGAGCTGGGCTTGAAGCAATATAAAATTTCGCTGGATGATTAGCATCTGCACTAGCAAACAGCACTTCTTTTGTCTCTTTTCCGATATAGTAGCCATCCTGATTGTTCATCGCTTCACGTACACCATCAATCGTAATAAACCCAGGACCACCGATATTAATGACACCTAATTCACGACGCTCCAGAAAGTACTCCACGCCCAAATCTTTATTAAGCTTAATCTCCAACGGCTCATTCGCAGGTGTTACGCCACCAAAAATCAAACGGTCATTATGCGAGTAAGTCAAACGAATTTCACCGGGAACAAACACCTGCTCCACTAAAAACTCCTTACGCAATTCTTCTGTTGTCATACGTGCGATCGATTCTGGCGCATACGCGTAGCGTGTCTCCATAGTTTGCATTTCTACTCGTTCCTCCCGATATCATAGACTTGAATCATCACAATGAACATTGCGATTATTCGATATTGAACCTACAACCATCATAGTGAATACACCCAGCATTAGTAAGTTAATAATTTTGCTCGAATGTGTACAATTTTGACTTTATTGCCTTTCTTACTTTTTTATTTCCTTGCCATGCATACATACTCAAGCGGAACCTACGCTAAGCTTACGGTAATCGTCGCTCCAAGCGGGATATCCAGCTGATACGTATGTGGCGCAGGCTGTGATACGGTTACTGCCATTGATGGCTTATCCGTATCAAAAGCAAGCGGAACCGTACTATAAATAACACAAGGCTTACCAAGCATAGACGTTATCTGCGCCTGCTGCAGCTTACCTGCCTGCCAAGCCATATCAACGGCGAATCCACCGCGGGCACGCAAGCCCGTAACATGACCTTGCTGCCACGCACTCGGAAGAGCGGGCAGCAACCGGATTTCACCCCCGTGCGACTGCAACAGCATCTCTTGCATCGCAGCTGCTCCACCAAAGTTGGCATCGATTTGGAATGGAGGATGGTCGCCGAACAAGTTCGAATGCACCGCTGTGCTTAATAGATTGCGTAAGCTCAGATGTGCCTGATCTCCTTCATCCAGCCTTGACCAGAAGTTGGCGATCCACGCCTGACTCCAGCCCGTATGTCCTCCACCATGGGTAAGGCGCCGCTGCAGCGTGAACTTAGCAGCTTGTCCAAGCTCAGGGCTGTGATGAGGAATGATCTGTTCCCCTGGATGCAAAGCGAATAGATGAGAAATGTGACGATGCCCGAGCTCGACTTCATCATAGTCAACCGCCCATTCCATAATTTGCCCATGGCGTCCGATTTGCGGCTGCGGCAGCTTACTGCGCACATGCTGCCACTGTTCCAATAATGCTTTGTCTTCTTTGTCCAGCTGTTCCATGTTCCCTTCTGCATCCTGCTGCAGCAGCTCACCAGCACGGATACATGCTGTAAACAACGCATGCAAAATTTGCGAGTCCATCGACGGACCATAGCATAGCGCCCCGACTTCCCCCTGGTCACTGCGATATGAGTTTTCTGGTGATAGTGAGGGTACGGTTACCAGTTGGCCGGATGGCAGCTCGTATAAGAAGTCTAGGAAAAATAACGACGCTTCTTTCAACACCGGATACGCACGTTCGCGCAAAAACGACAGTGAGCCGTTGTAACAATAATGCTCCCACATATGCAGCGCAATCCATGCGCCACCCATCGGCCACATATTGGCGCTCACATATTGGCCGTAAATGCCTGTATCCGCCCACAGATTGCTGCTCGTGTGAGCAACAAAGCCGCGTGCGCCGTAAATATTGCGCGCTGTTCGGCGTCCATTGACGACTAAGCGTTCAATAAAGTCAAACAGCGGCATGTGGCATTCCGCTAAATTCCCCGTCTCGGCAAGCCAGTAGTTCATCTGCAAGTTAATGTTCAGATGAAAGTCCGATTCCCATGGAGGCGTATAGCTGTCGTTCCAGATTCCTTGCAAGTTAGCGGGCAGCGTTCCCGGTCTGGAGCTGGCAAGCAGCAGATATCGCCCATACTGATAAAACAGCGCCTCAAGCCCATTATCAGCGGCACCCTGCCGATATCGTTCCAATCGCTCTGACGTGGACAAGCATTGCTGTCCATGAATCTGCTGCTGTGACTCAGCTCTTCTTCCTTCCACCGCTTCCAAATCCAACGTCACACGGTTAAACAGCGGCTTATAATCATCCAAATGCCGCTGCTTCAAAGTCTCATATGGCACTTTTGCTGCCTGTCTCGCCTGCTGCCATGCAGCAGCATAGGGTTCCGCACAGCGAAAGGAAGTCTGCGCTGCTACAATAAGCGTGACAGCACGAGCTTGGCGAACATCAAGATAATTGCCCGCCGTCTGACATTGTCCACCTTCAGCGACTGCCCGCATCACAACGGCGTAACGTACGCCATCTGCTCCTAATTGTCCTTGCATAGAGATGGCCAATTCATCATCTGTATCAACAAATTCTCCGTTGAACGGTCTACGGTCGATCTTAGCTGTAAAGGTTAAGCCAGCTGTATCGGTCGTTGTCAACCGGATGACCAGCACTTGATCGGCAGCACTAGCAAACATCTCGCGGCAGTACTGAATGGCATCTGCCCGAGCTTCACCTGCAGCCTCAGCTGCCGTTTTGGCTTCCGCAGCTGCCTCTTGCTGCTCCACTTCATAATTTACCTGAACCAAGGCATGATCCAAATCTAGCTTACGACCATAATGATTGATTGCATGAACGTCTATATTCGCATCGAAATCCAAAAACAAGCTGCCTAGTGTCTGATAAGGGTGGAAATATTGAGGTACGTTCGTCATATGCTTCAACACTAGCTGTTCTGCCTTGCGTACGTTACCCTGCAGCAACAAGTTTTTAATTTCCGGGAGTGCCGCCTGCGCAGCGCTGTTATCGTTATCTCTGGTGCCACCGTACCAAATCGAATCTTCATTCAATTGAATGTGCTCGCGCTGTATCCCCCCGTATACCATTCCCCCTAAGCGCCCGTTGCCGATTGGAAATGCTTCGGTCCATTTGCTGGCTGCTGTCTGCTCAAGCAAATAATAGCTGTTTATATGATTCATTAAGCTACCCTCATTTCTTTTAAGAGTCATGTGCAATAGCTTGCTTCTCCAGTATCATACTTCGCACCATTATATCGACTTTCTGCCTACAAATAGATGCACGATTATGACCATGTATGTGTTGTTTATTGACATCCCGTATGCTTCAACTGCTCTTTCATGATCGATTATCGGAAGAAAATAAACGGGTAAACGGAGAAAAGGGATAATGTCGTTATACCGTAAAAGAGAGGAACAGCTATTGAATGGCACTAACTACATATGATAATGTGGATAATTAAAGTAAAATCCGTTTGATTGCAAATCGATTAATATAATGCTGAAAAGAGTGGTAAGCATGAAGTCATATACGAACTGGAGATTTACGATCACCATTTTCAAAGAAGTGATGAAAGGAGCGTGATATTTCTCGATCCCGACAACATTGGCAAAGGGTATGGGAAACAAATGATGCAAATATGCATCAATGGTTTTGGGATCACGTCCGTTGATGTGAATAAACAAAATGAGAATGCGACAAGGTTTTACTTAAAAAGCGGTTTTGCAATAACCGGTGAAGATTTGACGGATGGAGCAGGCCGCCCTTACCCCATTTTACATTTGAAATACAATGAACAGCAGAAGTAATTCTTCTGTTCACCAACATCATTCGAGTTCATCGTGGCTAACCATTAGTCCAATGTTATTTAGAAAAAACGTATCAAGATCCAACGATTAATGAGAGAAAAAGCAAGTATCAAGGCTTCTCTGACCTTGGTACTTGCTCTTTATATTTTAGATCTCTTTTGCCTGACGATAGGCATCGACATAAGCAGCAGCTTTCTTCCGAATCAATGATAGATCGTTGTTCTTTACGGCTTCATTCGTCAGATCGGAGCCGATCCCAACCGCTACCGCTCCGGCTTTCATCCATTCGCCAAGGTTATCCAACGACACACCGCCAGTTGGCATAATGTTAGCCTGCGGCAATGGGCCTTTGATCGCCTTGATTACGGATGGTTCATACAGGTTGCCTGGGAACAGCTTGACGATATCGGCTCCAAGCTCAATGGCTTCATTAATCTCCTTAATGGTCATCGTTCCTGGCATAACTGGTACGCGATATCGGTTACACATCGTTACGGTCTCAGCACTAAGGAAAGGGGACACTACGAATTGAGCGCCGCTGAGAATCGCCGCACGTGCCGTTTCAGCATCCAGCACGGTTCCTACGCCAATAATCGCATAAGTAGATTCGTCCGATGAATTCCATTTATAGGTTTGAGCTAGTGTCTCAATCGCTCTCAACGCAAATGGAACGGTCATCGTAATCTCTATCACTTTAATTCCGCCGCGTATCGCTTCCTCTGCCATGGCGACAACTTCTTCTGCCGACTCTCCGCGGAGTACGGCAACGACACCTTCATGCACAATCTTCTGCGTAATCTGCATTTTCTTCATGTTGTTCTCCTCCCCATTTATCGAATGCCGTTTCTATTACTGGTTCTCTATGAAATAAAACACATCTTACCGCTCAACATGCATCTTACCGGCAAGCAATCGCTCGATTTGCGCTCCACTAGGGAGGCCTTCCCAATCCCCAACCGTCTGAATGACCTGCGAACCGATTAAATTACCGAGACGAACCGCCTCCTCAAGACTATAATCCCGCAGCAAGCCAGCTAAAAATCCAGCGCAGAAGCCGTCTCCAGCTCCTACCGTATCGACTACATGCTCAACCTTATAGTAAGGAACCGCTGAGAGATTACCGTTTTCCAGCATATAGGTTTTGTCCTCGCCGCCTTTAATCACGCTTACAGCAGACAGCTCGCTGAGCTTGCTAATGATCTCATCCATCGATTCCGTCTCATACAACAGCTTCAATTCATCTAATCCCGGCAAAAAATAATCTGCTTTTAGCGCTAATGGCAGCAAAACCTTTTGCGCTGCTTTCACATTCCAAAGCTTTAAGCGCAAATTCGGATCAAAGCTCACCTTAACGCCATGCTTTTTCGCGATGTCCATCGCTGCTGCCGCCGTCTCCGCGCAGGATGTGCTTAACGCGGGTGTGATCCCGGTTATATGCAAAATCTTTGCCCCAGCAATATATTCCTCATCCAAATGCTCCGGCGCCATCTTGCTAGCTGCCGACAGCTTGCGGTAATAATAAACCGTGCTTCTTCCGGCCGCATTCTCTCGAATCATAAGTCCTGTTGGAGCTTCATCTGTGAATGAAGTACGTGTAACGTCTACTCCTTCTCCCCGCACCATCTTATAAATCCGATGCCCGAACGGATCATCTCCAAGCCGGCCGCACCAGCCTGCGGAATGTCCAAGCCTTGACAAGCCGATCGCTACATTCGTCTCAGCTCCACCAAAGGAGGGCGTCAAATTCGATGTATATTCAAGACCTTTTCCTCCCTCGGCGATCAATAGGGCCATACTTTCCCCGAAGGTGACCACTTCCGGATGAGCATTCCGATTATTCATTCGCCCTCACCATCCTGAACCCGACTATTGTATACTTCGAAAGCGGACAAGTTCGGCCACCAGCGTGAGCTAGTGATCGTTAAACGCAAGCGGCTGCTGCTTATGGCTGGAAAATGGCAAATTCGCTTGTGACCGATAATCGTGCCATCTTGAATTGACCGCCATTCCCCCGTGCCAGTGGCTGTATCTGTGCTTGCCTCTTCAGTTGCAGCAGCATCGGCTTGCCAATACTCCAAGCTGAATCGCTCAATCCTCTGCGTATAGCGATACTCCTGCAGTACGATATGATCGAACATTTGCTCAGTTCCCAAGTCGACAGTGATACTCGCCATCTCTGTACCTTGCTCAGGTGCCCAAAATGTATCTGAATTGCCATCCAATACATGGGCTGCTTCATGTCCAGCCATCGCTTCACTAGCCGCAGCAGCTGCATCACGCGCCACATTCGTCTCAAACGTATGGCGAATCCAAGCCCCGAGCTCCTCTAATCGCTGCACATCATTCTCGTGAAGCTGTCCGCGCGTATCAGCAGGAATATTAAGCAGGAGCGTAGCATTGCCTCCGACCGAACCATAATACACGTTCCGCAGCTCATCCAGTGACTTGACTTGATCATCTTGACTCGCATGATAGAACCATCCTGGACGAATCGACGTATCCACTTCCGCTGGATACCAGACAAGCTCCGATACATTGGCGATGATGTCGCGGCTGCCCAAGTCTTCATCCTCTGAAGTGAAACGCTTGGCGAATTCAGCATCATCCTCCTGCTGTGAATGCTCCTGAATGCTCTCCTTGTCCTGCAGCTGCGCAGGTACTACGCTCCACTCCGACCTGCGGCAATGCCCCGCCTCATTGCCACACCAGCGCACATCCGGTCCGCAGACCGAAATACTCGCCGCTGGCTGCCATTCACGAATCAATGCATAATAGCCATTCCAATCATACACTTGCCGCTTGCCGTTCGGACCTTCACCACAAGCCCCATCAAACCATACACAAAAGAGATCCCCATACCCCGTCAACAGCTCGCGCAATTGATTCTTGAAATATTCATTGTAAGCAGGGGAATTCCCGTAACAAGCCTCATGACGATCCCAAGGCGATAAATAAATGCCAAACTTCAACCCGCCTTCGCGACAAGCATCCGCCACCTCACGAACGACATCACCTTTGCCATCTTTCCAAGGGCTATTCTTCACCGAATGCTCCGTATAGGCACTCGGCCACAAGCAAAACCCGTCATGATGCTTACAGGTCAGAATCAGCCCTTTCATCCCTGCAGCTTTACAAGCGCGTACCCACTGTCGTGCATCCAACTGCTTCGGATTAAAAATATCCGGCTGCTCCTGCCCACTGCCCCATTCTTGGTCCGTGAACGTATTTACTGTAAAATGCACAAATGCATAAAATTCCATCTCCTGTATGGCCAACTGCCGCTCCGACGGCCGCACCAACGCCGCGGCTTTCACTTGCTCTGCACTCATAACGCCACTGTTGTTCACAACCATTGCTGACCCCCATCTCATTTTCCCTTAATCAACAGATTGAAAGGTATCCTACGTATGAATATAGAAGGTAGAACCGAACTTTAGTTCATAGTAGCAGATCAACAATAGGTAGAAGTACGCATTATTTTTTTATAAACATGCAATATTTTGACCTTTATTAGGCACTCGCTCTTAAATTCGGACACTCCCCGTTAACTATGCGCTTCCGTCTCCTGCAGTACGCTTGGGAAATACCCCTTTTAGCACAATGCTGTGCCAAGAAGCACGCAGCCGAAGCGCACAAAAAGGCGGCATCCCTATGAGATACCGCCTACCTAACGTATTACAAAATAATTGAAGCAACTTGTGAATCCGTATGGCTACTTTAAGCAAGTCAAGGTTTGCTGCAGCTTAGAGGAGCCATCTGACATCTCTTACTTAACATCATGCAGCATGCTTAGTATTAAAGTAACGGCTTCCGCTCTAGTTATAGGAGCATTTGGATTAAATTTACCACTTCCATTTCCTTTAATCAGACCCGCTTCCGCAGCGGCTGCTATGTATGGTTTTGCCCATACTGGAATCTGATCTGCAGCATCAAATGTCGACGTTACATGATCATTTACTTCAAGACCCATTGCACGAACAATCATAACGACGAATTCACTTCTGCTGATGTCATGATTCGCGCGGAATGTGCCATCTTTGTAGCCCGAAATATAACCCGCTTCAGCAAGGGCTTGAATGGAGGATTGTGCCCATGCAGGCGTTTGGTCTTGATCCGAGAATTCAAATTGTGTATTCGTCTGCTCCAATTTTAGCGCTCTTGCCAACATTGTTGACACTTCACCGCGAGTTACTACGCCATTTGGTCGGAACGTTCCATCCTCATAGCCTTTTACAAACCCGAGCTCAACTGATTTTTCAATGGAGGCCTTCGCCCAATGATTCAAGATATCAGACAAAGCTACTTTTGGCGTTTCTGGCTCCGTAGGTTCCACTGGTTCTATTGGTTCAGTTGGTTCAGTAGGTTCAGTTGGCGTTGGTGTTGTCGGTTCTGGGTCCGGTGAAGGCGTCGATCCTCCACTCGAAGAGCTAGCTTCTGTCGTTGCCGTTACACGAATACCGTCACTCCAATTTCCTGCCTCATCGCCTGCTTTAACCTCAAAGCGATAACTCGTGTTCGGCGAAAGACCACTAACCGCATAGCTCGTGATATTGCCTCGTAATCGAATGAACTCATGACCATTCTTGTCAATCTTGTAGCTTGATACCCCTCTATCATCCGCTGCGTCTTGCCATGTAAGCATTAGACTGGTTCTTCCAACGCTTGAAGCTATTAATTGCGCTCCTGTCGGCCATGTAGGTGCAATTTCGTCAACAATGGCAGCCTCTTTATACGCTGCTGTTAATGTAACAGCTTCATCAGGCATAACGAATGTATAAACGTTGATATTGGTTGTATCTTGGTTTAGCGTCAAGCCGGCTGGATTTACAATCCACTTGTCGAACTTTTGACCTGCTGGCATATCCAGCGTCACCGTTACGGTCTCACCTTGCGCAGCTGTCTGCTTATCTGCTGTTGCACCTTCCACGATGATGTTGTGGGGTTTCCTAAGATCAAATGCTGCCGTGTACGTCTTACCAAGAGAACCCGAGGTGTTGACATCGATGCGAATTCCGCCTTCTATCGGTGTGACTTCCATTCCCATGTCCGCAGTTCGCAGTGTCAAGTCCTGTTGCTGGACTTCAATCGTCACCGTGCTTTGCTTTTGTGTAGGGTCCGATATCGCAATTTTCACTTCGCCATTGTCTTCTCGCATGATGACAGCAGCAGCAGACTTGGCGGTGATGCCCCCCACAGAATCCGCACTCCAGAAATTCGCAGTGGTGATGCCAAGCTGTTTGTTGCTCACAGCCTGTACGGTTGAGGTATTGCTCAGCACTTCTACTGCTGGCTGTTCACTATAAGCCTGTGTTTGTGCTGCCGTCTTACCGGGAAGCAGCACATATTCATAACGAGCTGCTTGAGGATTATTCCCATGTTCAAAAGCGATGCTGGCATAGTTGCGTGTCAGCTCATCTTGCGATTGACCGTTGTTAATGTCATACCATGAGCCTGTTCTCGCTTCGCGAACGACATGTAGAGTAGGCGCAGTTGGGAAGTAGTAGCCTACATCTGAATCCGAACCTTCAAGATTACCTTCCAGGTGCGCCCAGTTTACATGGTTCATATCTTCTTCGTAATCCAATGCTGTAGGCACTTGTTCACCGTTAATCATAAATGCGTTATCACCACTGCTGTTCAACTTCCGATTATCAACAATCGTTTCTACCGGTTTTGTCGCAGCCGATGTTTTACGAATATCTGCACCAAGTGCAACAATTTCATCATTGAACATGAACCATGATTTCTTGCCGCTTAGATCACTGCCCGTAACTTTCTTTAACGAGAAATTCATACCGCTTGTGCTGTACAAATGATCCAATGCTGCACCGCCAACATGGCTTTCCGTATTATAATAGTAAGCCCATTCGCCCGGCATCTTTCCTTCTCCAGAGCCGTCTGTCGTCGTGCCAGGCAAGCGGAAACTATTAACTGTCGCCCAGAATCCATCGCGATATTGCAATAAGTCATTATTGTAGATGTACGTCATGCCAAGACCGGTATCCCAGCCTTTTACATTCTCTTTATTGCCCATCTCAAAGGCAGAAATGCGGTCTGAGAACATACTTAGCCCAAAAGCGTAGTTCGGACGATGATGCGCAACCCGTGCCATGCCGTTGAACATGTAGCTTCGCGAGATCTCACCGCGCGCTGCAACAGTATCATCATTCATTACGTTCTTCAGCAGCATCACACTATAAATCGGCAAGCCTTTGTAGTAATCGTCAAAGGTTGTATCCTTGCTTACCCATTCCTTAACCATATTGCGAATAGTAGCGCTGATTTCTGGTGGTGCACCCTCTGCCAAACTTGCTAGGGCAACAATGGTACTGCGAGCTGTTCCCGAGCTGCTTCTGGAAATCCCTCGTCCGTTAACCATATCCATATACAGTCCTTTGTAAATAACCGGTTCAAACGTATCACTTACCCATTTGTAAATGTTAGCGACACGCGGGTCCGTCACGGGCCATGGTGAATGGTTGAGCAAATAAGTGATGTCCGCCGTACGGCTGAGCCAGACTGCACCATACCCAGCGGTGTATGCGATATTCGCATGCTGCACCAGTGATCCATCTTCATATACGCCATCGCCACTTGTGACATAGTTGAATTCTGAACCAATTGAATCCCGTCCTTGCGTAATTTTAGCGCTATTTCTGCCAATGACGCCGCGCAAAGTGACGACGAGCGCTTTGTCCAGCAAATTGCCTCCGGTCTCGATAACGCTTCCATTTTGCACCCGCTTGGTTGGATCAGGACAGTACTTATCAATCGTCCGCATAAAATTGCTAATTTGCAGATCACTCAATTCCTCATACATCAGGATCAAACAATCATTTAGCAGCTGCGGCGCACCGATTTCAAATCCCCACCAGCTGCTGCTGCTATTATAGGAGAAATGTTCGTTATAGCGCTTAGCATACATCCAGTCTAGAGCGCCAATAATGGCATCGCGCAGCTGTGGATCGTGATAAAAACGCGAAGACGCTGTATTGTAAGCGCTTGCCATTATCTTTATGCGAGTAAGTTCACTAACGATGTTGTTGGCATGCTGCACCTTTGTGTCGGCGCTATCGGTAAGATCTGACCATAAGGTTATGCGGCTTCCATCATTAGCGCTAAGTGTATCAAGATAGCCAGTATTAGAGGGATTCGATACACTATTGTCCATCTCAGCTACTAGTTCCTGAATGGCAGGATCAGCAGCAAGGCCAGCATCTGCTGTTCCAACTAACTTCTGCTTCCAGCGTTCACGCAATTGGGCGTAAGCAGCTGCCGTTTCTGCAGAATCTACACCAATTTTGCTCTGTGCCTTTATCGTCTGGTCTTCTGTAGCAACAGTGATCGTTGCTACACCCGCAGCAACGGCTGTGACATGACCATTGTTATCAACCGTCGCGACATTCTCATCGCTGCTCGTCCAGATTACTTGGGGGGATTGCAGGTTACTTGGAGTGTGTTTCATTGTAAGGGATTTAGTCTCACCAGCCGTCATCATCATGGCTGTTGGTTCAAGCGTTAATCCTGTTATACCGTCATACTCCTCAAGCCGAACATTATCAAACCACACTTTGCCGGTACTATTTTCAAAAAATAATTCAACAAAATATTTGGCGCCACCAGCTGGCACCGTTATAAAGACTTGCTGCATCGTCCAATCGTTCGTACCATACACCTTCGTTGAAGTAGGACCGTCTATGATTTTTGCACCAGAAGAATTCAGCATGGAGCTGCGAAAATAAACGCCGCTGCCACCTGCAACATTTTCGGTTTTGTACCACACTTGCAAGCGGTACGACTTACCCGCCTCGACGGGTGCCTTCGCATTAATGGATACGCGACTCGTCTTGGAAGCATCAATCAGCAGCGATTGCTGGCCACTATAATGATTATACGTATCCATCGTCACGCTTACAGTTCTACCGGCCGGCTTACCAGAACCGATAGGAATCCATGTGTCCCAATTAACAGGTGCAGGATTCGTATCCGTATATTGCGTCCAGGTGCCGCTTGGCGCCGCCGTTAATTCGAAATCGCCATTCGGAAATAAATTGATTACAGAGGTCGCTTGGGAATCACCAGTTTCTAAGGCCATCGCTACATCAGAACCAACAGGTATAAAAGCAGCCAACATCGCAGCTACTAGTAACAAGCTTAGTAATCTCTTCAAACCTTTCCCTCCCATTCATAATGACCCAAAGGCGCCCCTTTCCCATTATTGACACTTCATTCAGCATGGGTATAGAGACGCCTTGGTAGAGTTAATGGCTATTCATCGTGTTACATCCTACTTATCACTTATTCTCTTTCTCATTAATAATCTTCGTTGCTTCATCAACCATCCATGTTTGTACTTTGTCAATTGGGTCGTTGCCAAGCATGAATTTGCTAAAGCCGTCATTAATTACTTTTGTTAAGTCAGAAGTCGAAATGGTTAGCACCTCTGAAGCATCCAAATACTGAATGTCATCACCAAACAACGTGTATTTTAACGATTCAACATCGTACTTATCTGTATTGTTACCGATCATGCGCTCCAACAATGCTGATTGGTCTGCTTTCTTCCAGCCAGAGAACTCTTGTCTATTGGTAGAATCTGCAGTAGACATAAATCTCATCAGCTTGTACGACTCGTCCTTATGCTTCGTTGTCGAACCCATTGCTAATTGTGAACCGCCAACAAAATATTTACCGCCCTCATATTCTTTTGGCAAGGCATTCTGTGGAGGCAAAGGAACTGGCGCGAAAGCCGTCACAAAATCATGTGGGTACTGTTCAAGATTACCTGGATCAGGAATTGTGAAACTGCCTGACATGATCATCGCTGCACTTCCGCCGAAAAATTCACTGCGATAGTTGAGCTTCGCTGCTAGTACGTCCGCGTAAGTCTTCGCTGACTTATCAACACTCTCCATGTCTTTGCGCAGCTGGAAGAAGTACGGATAGGTTGGGTCAGACAGAATAGTACTGCCATCGTCATAGCGGAACGGATCCTTCATTACGGTTTGCGCCGGTCCATTCATGTACAACTCCCATGTATGGAAGTATGTCCCGTATCGTTTATCTACGCCTTCGCCTTTTGTTAGCTTCTTCGCATAGTCACGATAGTCATCCCATGTCCAGCCGAATTTGGGAACTGACAAGCCAGCTTCATCCAACGCATCCTTATTAAGCATCACGTACGTATAACCGGATGTATACTGCATGCCGTAATATTTGCCGTCTACTTGCGGATTGACATAGTATTCATCTTCCGCCTTCAAGCCTTCTTTATCATAGAATTCATTTAGCGGCGTAAATGCACTGCGAACGGCTCTTTCAACAACCGCTGATGAGCTTGGTAATTGAACGACGTCAACTTCATCTCCTGACGAGATTAGAAAGTCTAATTTCTTCAACATCTCTAATGAATTACCTGGAACGAGCACGACATGTTCAACTTTAATGCCAGGGTTAGCTGCTTCAAACTCGCGCAGCATGGCATCTGTAGCCCCTTCTTGAGCCTCATTATCCCAGTTATAGTATTTGATCGTTACTTCTTCCTTCGTTCCCGTGCCGTCCGATTGTGCTGGCGTGTCAGCAGCTTTGTTTCCACAAGCACTTGCAAACACCATTAATGTCAGCAGTATACATGTGGAAATGAGAAAATGACGTTTTCTTTTATTCTGCATATGCTTACTTCCCCCTAATATAAATGATAGTATTGTCTTCTTTTAAATCTTTGTGAGCGCTTACAGTGTCAGTATATAATTTTTCGCCAATGACTAGCGTGTATAATTTTGCGCTTGTACGATAACGATTTTGACCTTTCAGAAAGGGCCTTTCCCTATCCCGACAATCCATATACCTTAACCTTTAACGCCACCAAGAGCAATCCCATTAATAACTTGTTTTTGCAAGACAATAAACACAATGAGCAGAGGAATAATCGCAGACACGGCTGCCATCATCATAATCGCATCATTGGTCGTGTAATCATCTCTAAACAATGTCATGCCTAGCGGAATGGTATACAGTGATTTAGACTGCAAAAATATTAACGGATTTTGATAGTCATTCCATGACCAGATGAACTTAATGATCGCTACTGTTGCGATGACAGGACGACAGAGCGGAAGCATAATCGAAGTGAATGTACGCAGATGTCCTGCTCCGTCAATTCTAGCAGCTTCCATATACTCATCACTCACACCAGCCATAAATTGACGCAATAAAAAGGTAAAATAAATGGAAAACATACTCATCAAAATGATGGCCGCATGGGTGTCATACAACCCCATCCAGCGAACAAGCATAAAACGAGGAATGAGCGTTGCTTGATCTGGGATAATCATCAAGGCGAGCAAAATAGTAAACACGAGGTTGCGGCCGCGAAATTTTAGTTTTGTAAATGAATAAGCTGCCATTGTTGAGATAATTAGCGAAATTAATGTCACGATAATCGCCACTTTAATGGAATTCAAATAAATATGTGCAAACGGTACATTTTGCATCCATACCGCCTTAAAGTTATTCACAACGTTGATTGAAGATGGAATCCATTCAATGGGGAAACGCATCACATCTTTTTCGAATTTAAACGCTGACGATACCATCCATAATAATGGAAAGATAAATAAAATGGATAGAGCCCCCATGAACACTGTCGCGATAATCTTAGAAATTCTATTCGATAAACTTAGCATCACACTCTTCCTTTCCATTAAAATGATTCTTCTTGACGCATCTTCCATGTCGCCGCTGTAATCAACCCGATGATCGCAAATAACAGCCAGGATATCGCCGATGCATAGCCCATATTATAGTTGACAAAACCTTCTTGATAGATGCGGAATACAATGACCGTTGATGAATTATCAGGGCCGCCTTCGGTCAAGTAAGAAATAATATCGAACACTTTAAAGGAACCAATCAGCATCGTAATAAGCAGGAAAAACGTGGTTGGCCGAAGCAGCGGAATCGTGATCTTGAAAAACTTCTTCATTCCTGTTGCCCCATCAATGTCTGCTGCTTCATACAATTCATTAGAAATATTAGACAATCCAGCGATATAGATAATGATCGTATACCCGAGCCCTGCCCAAGCACTAATCATAGCGACCGCAATTAGTGAGGTTTTCGGATCAACGAGCCATTTCGGCGGATTTGATACACCAAGATCCATTAGTATTTGATTGATAGGACCTAGCGAAGGATGAAATAAAACGCTCCACACCGCTGCTACAGCGATAATCGAGGAAATGTAAGGGATGAAAAATACTACTTTGAAGTAATCTTTAAAGTACACTTTGCTGTGTATAACAACCGCCAGCACAAGTGCAACTGCAATTGGCACTGGCACGGTTAATACCGTAAAAAATAGGTTGTTGCTTAACGCCTTCCATATCGTCGGATCTTGAAATAAATGAATATAGTTTTGCAAGCCAGAGAATTTAATACCGGATAATCCAGATAATAAATCCCAAGATGTAAAGCTCAAATACAATGAAAATCCGAGGGCAAATACGTTAAGCAGAAGCATCCCCACGATCTCCGGCATTAGAAACAACCACCCAATCAAGGCTTCCTTTCTCTGCGGTGTCCAAAACTTCTTCTTTCTGCTCACCACCGGCTGCTTCGGTGATTGATAACTTATCTCTGTCCGTTCCATTTATAATGTCACCTCAACTTGTAATGTTGTTGACTTCATCATAATCGGCAGACAAGAGTGAACAAAGGATGGATTATGACCATGTAAGAGTAAAATTTTGACCTTTGCGAGCACCTCCTAATCAGCCAATGCGCCTATATCTTGAGATAAAAGCCCCGTGTGCGCTGCATGGTCGCCCCTTATATTGACCACTATTGCTATATTGGTCAATGCAGATTATGATGGCACTGACATGGATTGCTTGAGTTCACAATACAAGAGAGAAGGTGTCCTCTCATCATGGAGAAGAAAGAGCGAATATGGCATGCAGCCCTGCAACAATTTTATGACAAAGGCTTTGAAGCAGCCTCCACGAATCAGATCACGAAGGCAGCGGGCGTGTCCAAAGGAATTTTGTTTCATTATTATACAGATAAAAAGACGTTGTACTTGAGCATTGTAGATGACTGCATTGAGCACTATTATAAGAAGCTCGTCTCTCAGATGAATAACGTGTCTGATGATCTATTCGAAGCGCTTCAGCAGCTATCTGATCTGAAAATACAGCTATTTCGAGAAGAACCAATCCGGTACGGGATTGTGGCAAAGGCATTTCTCGATTCCCCATCGGCCTTGCGTGATGAGCTGCAGGCTAGACAGCAAAAATGGAAGGAGATGTCCATCCCTCTCTTGGTAGAAAAAGTCGACCGCAAGCATCTGCGAGCCGATATTAATATGAAGCTTGCCATCGAATTCGTGATGACGGCGCTAGAAGCGATACTTCTAAAGCTCATGTCCAACCAAGCCGATAGGAAGCAGCCCGATATCCCCTCCCTTCAGATGGAGGTCTATATCGATATGCTGAAGTACGGGGTGTATAACCTTCAGGAGGAGGAGAAAGCATGAATATTTGCATCATAACGGTTGGCACGAGAGGTGACGTTCAGCCCTTCGTGGCATTGGCAAGAGAACTCCAAGCTCGGGGGCATAAGGCGTCCATCTGCACATCAGCTCATTTTACACCCTTTGTGCGCAGTTATAGCATTGCATGCAGGCCGATGCGAGCCGATATGATGGCTCTTACGCAGTCTGAAGAAGGCAAGCGCATGCTAGGCGGGAACCCCCTTGCTATTATGAGCAATATGAAGAAGCTAGTGCTCCCCATGATGAAAACGATGCTGGAAGATATGTGGTCTGCCAGCCAAGACGCCGACGTGCTTCTTTGCCATCCGAAAGCACTCGGCGGCTATGATATTGCTGAGAAGCTCGGCATTCCCATGATTGCCTCCCACCCAGTGCCGATCATCGCGCCGACAGGGCTTTTCACGAATCCGATTCTTCCCTTTTCAAGCCGCTTAGCATGGCTGAATCAATTAAGCTACCGAATAAATCGTTATATGACCGCTAGCTTCATCGGCACTGTGAATCAATGGCGGGAGCAGATGCTAGAGCTGCCCAAGCGCAAAACAGGTACGGATACCTTGCAGCTGCATGGTCGTCCGGTGCCTGTTCTATATGGATGCAGCCCAAGCGTAATGCCGATTGATCCAGCGTGGCAGGATCATGTATGCATGAGCGGCTTTTGGTATTTGGAGGAGAAGCAGGTCTGGGAGCCTCCTCTAGATCTTGCTGGCTTGATCGATAGCGAGAATCCGCCGATTGCCATTAGCTATAGCAGCATGCCCTTGAAAGAACCTGGCCGCATGCTCCACTTGCTGCAAGAAGCGTGCCGCCAAACGAAGCAGCGCGCTGTCATCATCAGCGGCTGGAGTGGAATGACTGTGCCGCATGATGACCTGTTGATCGGCATAGAGGAGGTGCCCCATTCCTGGCTCTTCGAGAAGGTGGCAGGCATTATCCATCACGGTGGAGCAGGCACAACCGCTGCAGGCTTGCGAGCAGGCAAGCCAATGCTCATCAGCCCATTCTCAGGGGATCAGCCATTCTGGGCACGGCGAATGCATGAGCTCGGGGTCGCGACTGCACCTCTGCGCGAGAAGGAGATGTCTGTCGAACGCTTGTCCGATCGAATTCGCGACATGACAACCAACACCGCCATGCAGCAGCAAGCCAAGCAATTGGCTGCCTTAATTCATAAAGAAAACGGGGTATCCGTCGCCGTAGACTATATTGAGCAGCAGGTATCAAGGAGAGCATAGAATGATAGAATCAATCTGATCTACAGCATGTTCTTCTTAGATGCTATGCATCATTATCTTATAACGATCAAAGGAAAGGACATTTTAATTAAAGTTTATAAACACGCTGTGCGCAAAATATGCGATAATCATAATCAAGAGTACACATATCCAGTAGGTGTCCTCTTATTTTCAATAGAAAGGTGATTAGATGATACGCGGAGTGATTGAACTATTCGAATGTGACATTGCGACCATTAAAGTGGATGATCATACCATCGAATATCCAAAGCATCTGCTTCCTATCGATGCTCAGGTAGGCGATATTGTATTAATAGAAGGAAATAAAATCACGTTAGACAAAGAAGCGACCGATGCTTACAAGCGAGAAGCCGATGAAGCAGGTCGTACCGAGGTTTGAAAGTATATGAATCGAATGATTGTAGATGATATTGAATTGTTTACTGCTGCCCTCTCACAATCCTATGTCGAGGCTTGGCAGGAAGACAGTGCAGGGGTATATTGCTTTGTTGACGGAGGCATTATCGTCAAATACACCCCTGAGGTAGTTCGGATTAAAAACGTAAGCAAGACAACCAGCTATTATCGAGACATGACCCTGTTTCAGGTAAGCACAGCTCCCATCGACGAGTAATAGCTGTGGAAAATCGCATGTGCTCATGAGCTGTCCGCTTCACAAAGCTCGAATGAGCGAACCTACATGTACAGCCCACCGGTGCTTTCCTTTCACCGGTGGGCTGTTTGGTCATGCATGCAGCGCTAGCTGCACCCGAGCTAAGCAGAATGGGGTACCTCTGACACTGAACGAGAATTATGATTGGCTGCAGAAAAGCATCACGCTCGAATCCAGAATCATTCTCCCCCTCTTCTCTTCATTTCTCACAGCAAGTAGAACGATCGCCAGCGGGATGCATGCTCCAATCACGCTTGTTCCTTAGCTTTGCCCGCCTTGCGCCGCTGCTTCCGCCATTCCTTAGCTGAGGCCAGCGTTGAGCCCTCCGGAATAGTCAGACGCTGACTCTTGGATACTCCAATCAGCTGTGAGGTGTAGATGCCCGTATGACCTGAGAACAAGTAGCTCACAATGCAAGCAATGAACAGATAAATGGCAGCGTCCGCACCAAAGAGCTCAATTCCCATCAAGAAGCAGGCAATTGGCGTATTCGTAGCCCCGCAGAATACAGCAATAAAGCCAAGCCCCGCCAGGAATGGCGCATAGAGCTGAAGAATCCCGGCTAATGAATGTCCAAGCGTCGCTCCAATCGCGAACAACGGCGTCACCTCTCCGCCTTGATAGCCTGCTCCTAAGGTCAATGCTGTGAACACCAGCTTGCCGAGAAAGGCAAACGGTGTCACCTCGCCTGCAAAAGAATCCTGAATAAGCGGAATGCCTAACCCCAAGTAATCTCTTGTTCCAAGCAGATAAACGAGGCCAATGATAATAAAGCCGCCTACCGCGCTTTTGATCATCGGATTGTTGAACAGCCGGCTGTATATCTTCTTCAGGGCATGGGTCAGTTCACTGAACAAAATGCTGACGAGGCCAAATACAATGGAGGCCGCCACCACCTTAAACAGCACCATAGCTGATATGGCGGGCACTTCACCCATGGAGTAATGAATGTGACTAACTCCCCATACGGAGCTCGTCACCACATGACCAACAAAGCTTGCAATAAAAGCCGGGATCAGCGCTTCATGGCTGATCAGCCCGATCGCAAGCACCTCAAGGCCAAAGATTGTTCCTGCCAGCGGGGTGCCGAAGATTGAACCGAAGCCGCTGCTAATCCCGCAGATGAGCAAAATTTTCCGATCAATCGGATTCACTTTAAGCAGCTTGCCCAGCCACTCTGCAAGGCTTCCCCCCATCTGCACGGCCGTTCCTTCCCTGCCCGCCGACCCGCCGAACAAATGCGTAATAATCGTTCCAAACAGCACAAGAGGCGCCATCCGAAGCGGAATCGTTTCTTTCCCATCATGTATTTGCTCTAAAATAAGATTATTGCCTTTGGCGCTGTTCTGTCCATACTTCATATACATGAAGCTGACGAGTGCCCCGCCTAAAGGAAGGAAAAATAACAGCCATGTATGCTCCATTCGGAGATCCGTCACAGCATCCAAGGCCTTTAAGAAGAAGGCTGACGCCGTCCCTGCTAAGATGCCGACGCCGCCTCCAAGCACCAGCCATTTTACTAAGGTTCCAAACAGAGCAGCAAGCACCCACTTATCCGAAAGCATTCTCCATCTTTGTCTCATTGCTTTCATCGCCTTATCGATCCTTTCTCACAAGAATACGCCTAAAAACAAACAGACTCCTACCAGGGAACGGAATTCTCTGGTAGGAGTCATTAGCCTCGCGGCGGTTATACGGCGAACTCCATCGCCTATATAATGATAGGCTTATTGTAGTGAATAACTTGCCCCGCGTCAATAACGAAGATTCACTGATTTCGATCTCCGCCAGCCTTTTTTGGATGAATGAAGCCCGTTTTTTTATAAGTATCTGTCCATAACGGGCATTCTATGCTTACGCCATCTGCTAGAGCCCATCCTTGAGAGCAAGGGCCGCATCACTCTTGCCTCCGCCATTCTTTCGGCGTCATGCCCATATATTTTTTGAACACGGTAGCAAAATGCTGGCTCGTCTTAAAGCCCATGTCCATCGCAATTCTGGTAATCGAAGCATTCGTATGCTTAAGCTGCCTGCAGGCGCAATCCATGCGCACTCTTTCCATATAGGCAGTTGGTGATTGTCCATTCGTTTCCTTAAACACACGATAGAAGTGAGATTCGCTTAATCCCACCTCCGCCGCCAGTTCCGCATTCGTTAAGCGCAGCGCAGGATCCGCTTGAATCATTGCAGTAAGCCTTACCGTAAATTCATGCATATCCGGCGAGCGCAAAATAAAATGCGGCGTATGCATCAGCTGCAGCAAAATCTCCAATAAATTGTGCCGAACTTGAAATTCCAGCAAGACAGGCTCAGTCTGCTCCAAAAGCCTTCTTAGCCGTTCAAAAAATTGTACAATTCCCTTGCTTACAGCGCTAACTCGCGGATGATACTTTAATAGGCGTGCAAATTCTCCTCGATCCCGCTCTTCCAAGCCTAACCAGCCTTCATCGCACATGGGGTCCCGAATAATCATCCACCATATCGTGCAGGGGCCGATGTAATCCATGCTCGCACGGTGCCGCTCTCCTGGACGTGTAAAAAAGACCTGCTGGGCATGCGTATGAAAGTTCTCCCCATCCACTTCCCAACTCACCGCGCCTTGTTCCACATAAACAAATTCATACGCCTGCTCATGGGCATGGCTAGTCAAAGGCGCAGCCTTTTGAAAATGATCATATCCAAATAGAACAAGCTCTTCGATGGACAGCAAATCGTGGCGTTCTCCGGCATGGTACACCCAGCGCTCATTTTTAGCAGGTAAAAACATGATCACCCATTCCTTTAGCTCCAGCATAAGTCCCTGATGTTTCTGATCCTATTAGATACGAATTGAAAAGTCAATTTAGATAAAAAACCGTACGATGAGGTTAGCTACTAACTAGTAGCTCTAAGAAGCAGCTCTTTACAAGCAAAGCTTGCGAAAACACTGATTTTATGGAGGGATAACATTGTCGAGTAAGACAAGCCAAGTCCATGTGGTGTTCAAAACGCATCTGGACATCGGCTATACAGACCTTGCCCAGCATGTAGTCGAACGATACCTGAATGTATTTATACCAAAGGCGATTGCTAATGCTGAATATTTTGAAGCGAATCAAGAGAAAGGCTCCTTTATCTGGACAACAGGCTCATGGCTGATTCATTATGTGTTGAAATATGGAACGAAGCAGCAACAGCAGCAGGTTGAAACGGCCATACAAAAAGGATATCTCAAATGGCACGGGCTCCCGTTCACCACCTACACGGAGCTCCTTGATCCAGAGCTGCTTGAGTATGGTATCAGCATGTCTACGAGGCTGGACCAGCAATTCGGCACTCGTACCATCGCCGCCAAAATGACCGATGTGCCTGGGCATACAAGGTCGATGATTACGCAAATGGCCAATGCCGGCATCAAATATTTGCACCTTGGCGTTAATGCTTCAAGCCATGTGCCGCATGTGCCGCAGTTGTTCCTGTGGAGAAATCAAGACGGCACCGAAATTGTCGTGCAGTACAGCAAAGATTATGGGGATACGATTCAAGTTGAAGGGCTAGAGGATATTCTGTACTTTGCCCATACCCATGACAATCATGGACCATCCTCAGTCGAGCAGATTGAGCAAGAATTCAAGAAGCTAAAAGAGATCTATCCGAATGCTTCTATTCAAGCCTCAACATTGGATCAATTCGCAGACGAGGTATGGGCCATTCGCCATACCCTGCCAGTTGTCGATGAGGAGATCGGGGACAGTTGGATTCATGGATCATCTACCGACCCCTTCAAGCTGGCAGCCTATCGCGAGCTGCTTCGCCTTAAGAACAAATGGCTTGCTGAAGGAAGCTTATCCACAATGGATGACGAGTACCAAACCTTCTTAGATGAACTGATCATGGTCGCAGAACATACATGGGGCGTGGATATTAAGCGTTATCTCACGGATTATGCACATTATGACAAGGAAGATTTTAAGCGGGCAAGACAGCAGGATAAGGTGGATGTTCACTTAAATCCGCTGGAGTATCGCTTCTACGAGCACAATTCAACCGCAGAGATCCATGAGATGTTCGGCGACGAAGCGAAGAATAAGCTCGAAGCTCGCTCCTATAGTCTCATGGAACGTTCATGGCAGGAACAGCGAGAATATGTAAGCAAGGCCATTGCCAAGCTTCATCCCTCTCGGCAGCAAGAAGCAGAAGCGGCACTGCTTGCCTTAAAGCCTGTACGATGCGTCTTCTCGCATGATGCGAAGCCTCTTGCACCAGAAGAGTCCTATCCATTAGGAAGATTCCAAGTCGTATTTGCAGAGGACGGCTCCATCATCGGGCTTACGGACAGCAAAGGAAAGGCATGGGCTGATGCCTTGCATCCAATTGGGCTGTTTGTCTATGAGACCTACTCCCAAGAGGATTATGACCGTTGGTACCGTCAATACCATGTTCGCTGGAAGCACACGCATGTGTGGGCTACAGGAGACTTTGGGAAACCAGGGATGGACTTAACCCAAGCATGGATCAGGCACGAAACATTCACCCCTAAGCTAAAGACGCTTCATTATAAGCAAGAAGAGGGAGCGGATATCGTATATGCGGTGCTCCACATGCCGAAGCAGGCAAGCGAGCGCCTTGGAGCTCCGCGTGAAATCACAGTGGAGTATCGCTTCTCCACTAAAACGGAGACGATTGAATATAAGCTGCAGTGGTTCGATAAGGATGCCTATCGCTTGCCTGAATCGTCTTGGGTCACCTTCAATCCACGGGTGGGTAACCCTTACCGCTGGAAGCTCGACAAGCTGGGACAGTTAATCTCGCCACACGAGGTCCTGCAGGGGGGCAATCGTAACATGCACGCTGTCAATAAAGGGGTCTGCTATCATGGCGCCGATGGAAAAGTGTCAATCGACATCTTGGATGCAGCGCTTGTATGCCCTGGTGAGCGCCGATTGCTGCAATTCGACCATACCTTTGCTTCTCCTGCAGGCGGAATGCATGTGAACCTGCACAACAATGTATGGGGGACCAACTTCCCTGCATGGTATGAGGAGGATGCGGCCTTCCGCTTCAAGCTGCAATTTCATTCTTATCAATAAGGACATCAAGACATATAACCTATAAGAAATCAACCCATCGTAGAATCGTTTGAAAGGAGAATACCATTATGACTACTCAACAAGCACCTAAGAAAATTTTTGTCATTCAGCATTCTCATACTGATGTCGGCTATACCGAGCGCCAGGAGAAAATTCAGCAGTACCATGTCGGTTTCATTCGCCAAGCATTAGCCATCGTCCGAGATATCGAGAACGGCACGCGCCCTGACTGGAAAGGCTACAAGTGGGTGTGCGAGACGTTTTGGCCAGTGGAGTCCTTTTTAAATAAAGCAACCGAACAAGAGAAAACAGCGTTTATGCATGCTGTTCAGCGCGGCTACATTGGCTTGTCCGGGTCCTATCTTAATTTTAGTGAACAAATCAGCAAAGAGACCCTCACTGCCATGATTAAGCGTATTACGGATTACGGCGCATCCATTCAAGCTCCTGTGCGTTCGGCGATGACTGCCGATATTACGGGGTATGGCTGGGGCTACAGCCAAGTGCTTGCCGATGCAGGCATTCATAATCTGATGACATGCATTCACACACACCATTCCATGTATCCTGTCTGGAACAAGCAGCAGCCTTTCTGGTGGGAGACACCAGAAGGAGACCGCATCCTGACGTGGAGCGGCGAGCATTACATGTTCGGCAACGATATCGGCCTTATTCCAGGAATCGGAGGCTCCTATACGATCCGTGATGAATGCGATACACGTCAGGGCGTAACCTTCGAAACGGCAGAATTGCGCATCAATCGTTACCTGGATCGCTTAGCAGAAGATGGTTACGATTATCCATTTGTACCTGTCATGGTATCTGGGCTGCCGACAGACAACAGCTCCCCTAATGCTGCTGTCATGGAATTTGTCCACGCTTGGAACAAGAAGCATGGCGAGAATATTTATATTCAACCCGCGACATTGGATGATTTCTTTACCGAGCTAAGACAGTATGCGGAAGCACATCCTGACTCCATTCCGTCCTATCGCGGCGACTGGCCGGATTGGTGGACAGATGGAACGGCGACAACTCCCATGCATGTGCAGGTGTTCCGCGAGGCACAGCGCGTCTATCATAAGATTAAGCGGCTTGATCCAGAGCAGCAGCTCATCTCACAAGAACGACTGCAGGCTATTGAATATGAGCTTGCTCTCTTTGCGGAGCATACTTGGGGATACCACTCCTCGGTTACCGAGCCTTGGAATCCCTTCGTGCAAGAGCTTGGCGTAAGAAAGGAAGCCTATGCTGCCAATGCCAGCTCGTTGGCGCATACGGCGCTGTATGACATCTTGGAGGCCAAGGGAGATGCCCTGCTTGCGCCAGGAAGGCCCATGACCTTCAAGGTTCACAATCCTTATGATTATGCCCAAACTGAATATGCTTATCTGATTATGGAGCATTGGCACCATGACCTGATCAAAGATGGCTTCAAGGTCGTGAACGAAGAGACTCAGGAGACATATCCAGCACAACTCGTCAGTGCGCCGCGCGGCCTTATCATTACCGTTCCGGTGAAGCTTGAAGCAAAGAACGAAATCACGCTGCATGTCCAACCAACAGCAGCCGCTAAGCCTGTAACAGCGTATCGCAATGATTATGTCGGCTCTGACCGCATGATGGACATTATCCCTCCGCAGGTGCAGAAGGTTCTAATCACGCCTGCCTATGTCGAGACGCATTATGTGCGGATTGAATGGAAGCGAGGCGATGGCATCACCCGCTGGTTTGATAAGTCGCTGCAAAAGGACCTGCTGCGCGAAGATCGCAACCATCATGCGTTTACCCCAGTCTATAATGTGACTCGCGCAGTTGGCGTGGACGGGATGTACGATGTCCGCCGTAGAATGGGGCGCAACCGAAGAGGGGCGGATGCGCACGTATCGGTAGGGGCCCTCATTGATGCAAAAGTGATTGAGCATGGCGATGTGTACGGAAAAGTTCAGCTGACCTATGAAGTAGATGGATGCAGCCACTATTCTCTGCTGCTTACCGTGTATTCAGATCGTCCACGCGTTGACGTTGCTGTTCGCATGCATAAAGACAGCGTATGGGACCCTGAGAACCTGTATATCTCGCTTCCATTCGGAAGTGCAGCAGCTGAGAAAAAAGAGGAGCTGTGGCTCGATAAGTGCGGCGCGCTGCTCCGTCCACGAGTGGATCAACTGCCTGGCTCATTAGCCGATTATTACTGTGCAGACGAAGGCGCCGCCTATGTGAGCGAGGATTCAGGGGTCGTCATAGCGATGCCAGATGCCTCTATTCTTCAGCTTGGTTCCTTGGAATACGAGCATCGTCTGCTAAGCGGTCATGAGAAGCTGGCCCATGATCCAGGCCATCTCTATTCTTGGCCAATGAACAACTACTGGGAGACCAACTTCAAAGCGACACTGGGCGGATTCTACGAATTCCGATACTTGGTAGCTTGGGGAGAGGCTTATCGCACACCGGAAGCCGCTCTTCTGGCTTGCAAGAGCATGAATAACGGCCTCTTGGCATGGAGAACAAAGTAAGAAACAAGCGCTAGTCTCATAATCGTAAAAAGCTTGGCTTTCCTTATAAAAAGAAGAAGACTTTAGCGGCCTGCCGTGCAGCAGAATTGCTAAAGTCTTCTTTATCATTAACCTATAGATCAATAAGAGCGAGCTGTCGAGCATCCCCGCAATTGGCCTATCTCTCTATCTCCGCAATAATTCAATAATAATCCAGCATCCGCACACTTTAGATGCTCGGGCTGGATCGAAGGCTGATCGCGTGTTGTCCTGTTAGCGCATCATGGAGCTGCGGTAACCCATCATGCCGCGGCCTGAATCGCTGTCTCCGTGGCAGTAATTGTACATGCGGTCAATGTCTTCATCGCTTGTGTCCGGATGAATTTGCTTCATATAATCCCGCATCTCATCTGCATCCAATTGATTGTCCCTCATATAAGCACGCATGTCCGCTGCATCCATCTGTCTTTCTTCCATGAAGCGAAGCATCTCATCCGCATTCATATTCGGATAATCCTCCATCATCGATGAAGGCGTCTCCTGCATGCCACGGCCTGAAAATGGTTGAATGCCATCAGCAAAAGCCGCTGTTCCAATTCCTAAAGTGAGCACTGTTACGCCAAGTGCAGCAAACCATTTTTTGTTCATTATGATTCACCCTCCTATGTCTAATGTGCCGTTGTTGATCAGGCTTATCATCGTCGCACACATCTCTCGTTACCGCTTATCTGATTGTGACAAGTGGAACATAGTTCAAGCTTATACGAAAAGTGTGTGGAAATTGTGTGGTTCACACCTTCGACACATTGTGAACCCCTGACATAGGAAGAGATCATAATCATGATTCTTTAAGTGCGCGCAACAGTTATTGCTCCCTTGGCAGCCGAACGATAAACGTCGTCCCTATCCCCAATGTACTTTGCACTTGTATCGTCGCATCGTGGAGATCCACCAGCTTTTTCACAATCGATAAGCCAAGGCCTGATCCGCCATGTTCTCTTGAGCGAGATTTCTCTACACGGTGGAAGCGTTCGAAGATCTCCTCAAGCTCTTCTTGCGGGATACCGATACCTGAATCTTTGACCCTAACGGCTACCTCATCATCATCGTGGCTAATCGACAGCTCGATCTCCCCGCGCTCGGTATAGCGAATGGCATTCTCAAGCAAATTCATGACAATTTGCTCCAGCCTCATTCCATCCGCATAAACAAGGGGGAGATCTGCCTGCACCTTAAGATGAAGGGCGATTCCCTTGTCCTTCGCACTCAGTTCCACCCTGCGCATGGCTTCTTCCAGCAGTTCCTCAAGATTAACCCATTCCTTGTAAAGGTCAATCTGCCCTTCTTCCATCTTGGCCAGATCGAATAAGTCATTCACCAAATGCTCGATCCGCAGCGCCTCCTGATGAATAATCTCCAGATAGCGCTGCTGCTCTTCCTCAGAATCCACCATACCGTCTTGAAGCACCTTCGCATACCCTTTTAAATATGTGATCGGCGTTCTTAGCTCATGAGAGATATTCGCGAAGAATTCCTGTCGATTATCCCGATACCGCTTCAGCTCCACCCCAAGGTCATTGATCGCTTCCGCCAAATAACCGACCTCATCCTTGCTGTTCACATGGACTCTCGTCTCAAGCTCGCCGCTAGCTATCTTCTTTGTCGCCTGCTGCATCTGCAATAGAGGACGGGACAGCATATAGGCCATAATCCACGTTATCCCAAGCGACAGCAGAAATGCGCCTGCTCCGGAGAGCAGAAGCAGCTTGCGTATCGAATGAAGTGATTCATCCAAATGCTTCGTTGAAGCCATCACATAGATCGCCGCGTGGATTGTCTCGTCCTTTTTCAGAGGCTGAGCAACCACCAGATACCCTTCCCCACTAGGATCGGTATGAGACAAGCTTATCGCTTCTCCCTTGAAGAGGAGAGCTAGGTCCTCTGTACGAATAAAGGAACGATCCTGCGGATCATGAGGGCCGGAATGAAAGCCGATCTGGCCATCTGCCTGCACATAGAACATGCTTACATTCGAAAAGTCCGCAAGGGTAGACATCATTTGTTCCGAGGTTGGATTCGTCTCCTCGCACATGGCAACAAAATGCGCGGTCAACTCCGATACCTCTGTCTTCATCTCAATATGATAGAAATTGGAGAATACCTGATATACCATCGTGCCAAGCGACAGCAGCACAATCAAAAAGGCTGTTGTAATCAATACGCCCAGCTTGATGCCAATCCGATTGCGCATCATAAAGCAGCACCTGGGGCTTGGAATTTATATCCTACCCCCCACACCGTCTGCAAAGGAGAATAGGGAAGACCCGCACGATGAAGCTTCACACGAATATTTTTCACATGGGTATCCACCACTCGAGAATCGCCGCTATATTCATAGCCCCACAACCGAATGACCAAGTCCTCGCGTGAAAACGCTCTTTCTCTGTGTCTTGCTGTAAGGAGCAAGAGATCGAATTCCTTCGGCGTGAACTCCACTCTCCTTCCTTGAACGTACACCTCTCTCGCCTCTGGATCAATCTTCAGGCCCTCAAATGGCAACATCTGAGCTTCGTCCCTTGCCGACTGACTTAAGGAGGATCGTCTCAGCAGCGCACGAACTCTTGCCACAAGCTCATCCGGCTCAAATGGCTTCGTTACATAATCATCGGCTCCAATCTGAAGCCCTTGAACCTTGTCCTGCGTATCTGAACGTGCTGTCAGCATAATAACGGGCACTGGAGTGTGTTCTCTTATCGCTCGGCATGCCTCCCACCCATCCATGCCTGGCATCATAATGTCCAAGATCACAATGTCGATAGGATGCTGCTGAATAATCGCCAGCGCCTCATGCCCAGAAGAGGCTTCCTTGATCTCAAAGCCTTCCTTTTTAAAATAAATACGCAGCAAATTCCGCATATTCCATTCGTCATCAACAAGTAATAATCGAGGCTGCGACAAAAATAATCACCATCCTGTTGTATGTAGCTTATACTCTTACAATAACAGAAGAGCCTCCGATATGCCTAACCGATCAAACACAGCCCCTGCTTCCACATACAGAGGCTGCATCAACTGATCGCACACATTCTATTCTGGTTTATTGCCTACAAGAGGGTCAGGCACATAATTGGACTGGTAGTCCTTGTATTGTACATCTGTCACCATTCCGGCTGAGGCATGATGAAGATCATGGCAGTGAAACATCCAATCCCCAGGATTGTCTGCCTCGAAGGCCACCACATACGTCTCTCCCGGTCTAACATTAAGGGTATCTTTAATCATAGGCGAGCCTTGCAGCGGCTTGCCGTTTTTGCTCAGCACTTGGAAGAAATGCCCGTGCAGGTGCATAGGATGATCTTCGGTCATAGACTGGTTCACGAATGTAACCATGACCTTCTCACCTTTCTTTACGGATATGCGATCCGTGTCGGGAAACACCTTGCCGTTGATCGTATAGACCATCTCGCCATCTTTCATCGCTGTATCGAGATCCATGTGGACCTGCTGGTCATAGTTCTGCTTCAACGTAAACTTCGTATCGGCCTGCTTGCCGTACAAGACAGGATCGAACTCCGGCAGCACTTCATCTGCATTCGAGCGGTCTGCCGCTTCTTCCCCCTCGTACTGAATGAGCGTTCTCATGCCCTTTACTCGCTCATCGCTTCCATGTTCTTCGAGCCACCACGATCCAGGGTTGTTCGCGACAAATTCAATATCGATACGTTCACCAGGCGCAATAGCCAACGCTTGATCCGAGATCGTGGCAGGGCTATTGACGGGCTGACCATCAAGGGCGATCACCTTGAACTCATGCCCATGAAGATGCATCCGATGTGTGATGTACCCAGCGTTAATTAGACGAAGACGCACCTTCTCGCCTTCCTTAACCATCAGCTTAGAAGTGCTGTCGCCTGTTCTGCCGTTGATCGTATACAGGTCATACATGCTCATGTCATGGCCTTCCATATTCATCATGTTCATCCCGCTATGATCCATGCCGCCCTCTTCATGCTCGCCATCTGCTGCCTGTTCCTCATTCTGCCCCGTCATACCATGATTCATATTGTTATGACCGCCCTCATTCACCTGCTGCTCATCATGATTCATGTCGGAAGAATGGGACTGCTCCTGCGGCTCTTTACCGTGATCCATTCCCTCCATCGCTGCATGGCCTTCCTCCTCCCGCTTCTCCTCCGAAGCGGAGTCTACAGCGGTTTGACTCATCCATTCATCCAGCATAAGCGTATAATCGCGATCATATTGCTCATTGGGATCTTCGACAATAAAGGAGCCATACAAGCCCTTGTCCAACTGATTGACGCTGTCCTGATGGGAATGATACCAATAGGTACCGGGAATGGTAGCCTTGAACTCGTACACAAACTCCTTGCCTGCCGCCACCGCATCCTGTGTTACGCCTGGGATGCCGTCCATCGCATTTGGCACTGGATAACCATGCCAGTGAATCGAGACAGGTTCCTCCAATTCGTTCTGCAGCTTAATCTTCACGGTGTCTCCGACTTGGACACGGAGCTCAGGACCCGGAATCGCCTGATTAAAAGACCATACAGGCAAGGTTACATCATCATGTACAGGCAGCATGCCCTTCTTCGCAATGATGGTGTACGCCTTCGCGTCTACAACCGGAGAAGCCATAACCGTGTTCACCTTTACCATAGACTCCTGTTCCAGAGCTGCAGTACTGCTTTCCTTCGAGGCTTGATCATCTGTACAGCCTGCAAGCACAACCATCAAGGCGGCCATTAAGCCAAACGTTGTGAACTTCATTGAGATTGCCAAACTATAATCCCTCCAACACTGTCATTTATCATTATCGCCTTCCCATGCCCGTTCGCAGCCCAAAGATGTCCTACTGGCAATAAGATAACCAACAGTTGTGGAGAAAGTATGAAGATTTTCTCTTTTTTGTGATTTATGTTATTGCATTTTCATTTACATTTGTATTTGTATTTGCATTTTCATTCGCGATACGCACCAACCCCATAACACACAAAGACCTCACCTCCACTCTAAAGTGGAACATGAGGTCTTCTTTCACGATTGATCATTCTTCTGTTTGTTTAATTATTCAATCCGATGGATGATCCACTATCTGCAGCTGCGAAGATAACGGTTATTCTGTCACAAGGTCATGCACGAGTACTGGCGCTTCTGCATGATCGCCGATCCGAATATTGGCATAGATCATCTCGATCACCTGCTCGACATTCTCGCGATTCGCATGAATGGTGACGAGCGACTCTCCTGCTTTGACGGCATCCCCGATCTTTTTGTTCAGCATCAAGCCCACTGCAAGATCAATCTCAGATTCCTTCGTCGCACGCCCAGCACCAAGCAGCATCGCAGCCGTGCCGATCTCATCCGCTACAATCTCTGTCACGACTCCATCCTGCTTCGCTGGCACCTCGATCAAGTAAGAAGCTTGCGGCAGCTTACTAGGATCGTCAACGACATCTGGATTGCCGCCTTGATGCTGAATAAACGACTTGAACTTCTCCAGCGCCTTGCCATTATGAATAACCTGCTTCAGCTGTTCCTCTGCATCCTCCAAAGAATCTGCTTTGCCTGCAAGATAGACCATCTGACGCCCAAGCGCCAAGCACAGCTCCTCCAGATCCTTTGGACCATGGCCGCGAAGCGTATCAATCGCTTCCTTAACTTCCAAGGAGTTGCCGATAGCACGCCCAAGCGGCTGGCTCATATCAGAGATGACAGCCATCGTCTTGCGGCCCACGTTGTTGCCTATGCGAACCATGGCATGCGCCAAGGCTTTGGCATCTTCAACCGTCTTCATGAAGGCGCCGGCTCCTGTCTTCACGTCGAGCACGATCGCATCCGAGCCCGCAGCGATCTTCTTGCTCATGATCGAGCTTGCGATCAGCGGAATCGAGTTGACTGTGCCTGTCACATCACGAAGGGCATACAGCTTCTTGTCGGCAGGCGTCAGATTGCCGGTCTGTCCGATAACGGCGATCTTGTCCTTGTTGACCAGATTTACGAATTCATCCTTCGTGATCTCCACATGGAAGCCTTCGATGGCTTCCAGCTTGTCAATGGTGCCCCCTGTGTGTCCGAGTCCACGGCCGGACATCTTCGCCACAGGAATATCCAGCGCAGCCACGAGCGGAGCCAATACCAGTGTCGTGGTATCGCCAACGCCGCCTGTGGAATGCTTGTCTACCTTGATGCCTTCAATAGCGGACAAATCAATCGTCTCTCCGGAATTGACCATCGCCATCGTTAGATCCGCCCGCTCCCGGTCCGTCATATCTTGGAAAAAGATCGCCATCGCCAGCGCGCTTACTTGATAATCGGGAATGTCGCCTTTCGTATAGCCTTCTATTACAAAGTTGATTTCTTCTGTCGTCAATTCCTTGCCATCGCGCTTCTTCGCAATTACGTCTACCATTCTCATCGTTAAATCCTCCTGTCTCCTATGAGCTCGTTTTGTTATAAGCCTATATGCTGTAGATTCAGTTGTCGATTAAATAGCGCGAGCGGTCTCAAGCGCAACTTCCATCATATCGTTGAAGGTCGTCTGGCGCTCTGCTGCTGTCGTCTCTTCTCCCGTAATCAAATGATCGCTTACCGTCAGAATCGTAAGGGCATTGACGCCAAACTTAGCAGCGAGCGAATAAATTGCAGTGGTCTCCATCTCGACTGCCAGCACACCATAATCCATCATCTTTTGCACGACTGATTTGTCATCGCGGTAGAACATATCCGAGCTGAATATATTGCCCACATGCAGCTTCAAGCCTTTTTCCGTTCCTTTCTCGTAGGCTGACTTCAGCAAAGAGAAGCTTGCAATAGGAGAGAAATCATAGTCCTTGAACACATGACGGTTCATGCTTGAATCTGTGCATGAAGCTTGCGCCAGCACAACATCACGCACATGCACATGCTCCTGCATCGCTCCGCATGTACCGACTCGGATCAGATTCTTGACGCCATATTCGCTTATAAGCTCATTGACATAGATGCTTGTCGTCGGAATTCCCATCCCTGTTCCTTGAACGGAGATGCGCTTGCCCTTGTAGGTTCCAGTAAAGCCCAGCATGCCGCGAACCTCGTTATAGCAGCTAATATTCTCTAGATACGTCTCTGCAATATACTTCGCTCTAAGCGGGTCTCCCGGCAGCAGAATGGTCTCTGCCACATCGCCTTGCTTTGCTCCAATATGAACACTCATCGTTATACCCATTCCTTTCGCTTCGCTCAAGGCACAAAACGGAATGAAATCCGTCAGCCTTGAGCGATTTTGTTATTCTTGAGTTACAGAG
>NZ_FXAZ01000008.1 GCF_900177815.1 Paenibacillus aquistagni
ATACACCCATATTTTACCATTTATTGGTCGTGTAAACGGCTTATTTGGCCTGCTCATTTCCTCTACTACGCGCGTTGACTAAGGATTTCAGACTTTCTTCCTCCTAGCTACTAATCGAGCATGGTCTGATGCATCGTATTATGAAAAGTGATGTACACAATCGTCCCTTCTCCAACCACAGACTCAATGGCCACCTCATGCTGCATCTTCTCTGCGATGGTTCGGACCAGATAAAGTCCCATGCCCGTCGACTCCTTGTATACCCTTCCGTTCTCACCTGTGAAGAAGGGTTGAAACACACGCGTGAGGTCGGTCTTCGGTATCCCTGCCCCCTGATCCCGTACTGTAAGGACGATATCGCTCCCCTTCTCATAGGCATTCACTTTAATCTGCGTTCTCGTACCTGCCGAATACTTGATGGCGTTAGACAAGATCTGCTGCAGCATAAATCTCAGCCACTTGGCATCACTTTCAACCTTATACCGCTCATCAATCTCAATAGCAGGGTACACATAGTTGCGTATAAAGGAGCGTTTATTCTCTTGGATGACCTCATGGACAAGCTTTCGAAGCTCTATTTGCTCCACATGAAAGTCCTGCGCAAAGGTCTCAAGCCTCGCCATATAGAGCACCATATCGAGCCCCTGACGCAAGCGATCTGCTTCTTCCGAGATGCTCTCATTCTCTGGGTCATCCGTATTCTGCACGATCAGTTCGATAACAGACAGCGGCGTTTTCATCTGATGCACCCAATGATTCATAAAGGTTAGATGTTCCTGCTGCTTGCGCTCCCATACCCGCAGCTTCCCTTGATAGTGCTGAAACTGCACAACAAGCAGACGCTGAAGGGCTGCTGGCACAGCCGCAATCGTCTTCGGCCTTGCTTCAGGCGGGTCAACGGAAGGATTCGACAGACTCTCATAATAGGAGCGAAGCGTAAAGTATCGGTACAGGATAAAGCATAGCAGAAGAAACGCCCCTAGGAAAAACGCATAAAAGGCCGTCCATCCGTGATCGTATCCATCAAACCAAAAAACCATCAGCACCACGAGCAGCTGGATGATATTAAAAACGATAAGCGAAAGATGATCCTTTATAAAAAGCCGCATCTCTACCCTTCTTCCCGCCACGTGATATTCAAGCGGTAGCCTACCCCGCGAACCGTCTCCACTGCATCATCAATCCCAATATCCGTCAGCTTCTTGCGGAGTCGCGTTATATTTACGCTCAGTGTATTATCATCTACATAGTGATCATCATCCCACAGCTTGCTGAGAATAGCTTCACGGCTTACAATCCGAGGACTCTTGATCAGCAGCGCTTCCATGAGGAGTGCTTCTTTGCGTGTAAGCACGATCAGCTTGTTCTTCAGCTTCAGTTCCATGCGCTCTGGATAAAGAGCCAAGCCGAACTGCTCAATCGTTCGTTCCTTCATCGCATAATCCCCGTACACTCTTCGAATCTGGCTTCTAATCTTCGCCATGACCACCTCGAAGGGGAACGGCTTCGTAATATAATCATCCGCCCCATTCTCAAGTGCCATAACCTGATCCATCTCCCCATTTCTTGCCGAAATAAATATAATGGGACAGGTCGATACCGTGCGGATCTGCCTGCACCAATAATAGCCATCATAGCTCGGCAAATTCACATCCATAAGCACAACTTGCGGCTGTATCTCCTGGAATTGATCCAGAACATGGCTAAAATCTTCTATAATAACTCCTTCGTCCCCGTATTTCTCAATATGGGATTGAAGCAGCTGTGCAATCTTGGGATCGTCTTCGACAATCATAATCGTATTCATCATCATTCCTCCTCTTACCACTATCCCCTAGCTGCAAATGCATCTATCCCTAAGTTATAGACGACCGTCCTCGTCCCTACCCCTTCCGCAAGCTTATCATCCTTTCTATATTAACAATGAAGCTTGCCCATTGAGCATACCACCTGCTACATTTAGGAAAAGTAGGACACCATCCCTATTTATTCGACAAAGGAGGAGCAAAGATGTCATGGCTTGATGCCAACTCGCCAACTGGCTTTGTTCATTATGGAGCATCCCATCTGGTTGCGCTCGCCCTTGCGGCAGTGCTCATCATCGGCTTATATCTAAGCCGCCATGCGTTCACCCATGGAAGAGCGCAATCGATTCTTCGATACAGCATCTTAAGCATCCTGGTGCTATGCGAGGCTACCCTAAATATCTGGTATGTATCAGAAGGCGTATACGACGTGAAGGACACGCTGCCGCTGGAGCTGTGTACGCTGTCGCTCTACCTAAGTGTCCTGATGCTGCTGCTTCGCAGCCATTGGCTTGCGCACCTCGTATACTTTACGGGAATCGCCGGAGCGCTGATGGCTTTATTGACCCCAGCGCTCTTCTATGACTTTCCCCACTACCGCTTCATCGAGTTCTTTGCTGCGCATATCGCCATTATCCTTGCTGCGCTGTATATGGTTTGGGTGGAAGAATATCGGCCAACATTGAAATCTATCGGCATTTCGATGTTGTATCTCAATGTCCTGCTTGTTGTCATAGGGTCAGTCAATGCCATACTGGGCAGCAATTACATGTTCATATCCGGCAAGCCCGACACGACTTCCCTGCTTGATGTATTGGGACCGTACCCTTGGTATCTGCTGTCTTTAGAAGGCATCGCGTTGATCCTGTTTCTTCTCTTGCAGCTTCCGTTTGTGCTTGCAGGCCGATCCAAAAGAAACAAGCAGACGCTTCACCTGCCACAATAGACAACCATTTAATAAGCTTCACTTCCGTGCGGCATGAGAAGAGGCATTGCTTCTACTGTACAAAATAGATCACAGCCGAGACCGTCAGCATGCTGAGCATCGTAGACACGAGCACCGTCTGGGAAGAGAATTCCTTCTCATTATCGAATTCTACCGCCAGCAGCACGCTGCTCAGCGAAGTCGGGACGGCAGAGGACACAATCAATGCTGCCGCCATCATCTTGTCCAAGCCCAGCATATAGACAACAGCAAAGGCAAGGACCGGGCCTGCTACCAAGCGAAGGACACCCGATAAGCTGACATCGAACACCTGTTGTCGATTCATCTTCCACGACATGCTGCCAAGCTGCACGCCCAGAGTGAACAGAGCCATGCCAAAGAACGCATCGGCTATATAGCCGATTGGAATCTCCAAAAACAAAGGAATTGGAATGGCAAAGCCGCGCATGATGAAGGCGAGCGGAATCACATAGATGGTAGGCATGCTCAGAATGGTCATCAGCACCTGACGGAGATTGGCCTTATGCGCATTTACACTATAAATTCCATATGTATTCGGGATTAGGGACTGCATCATCATGATCAGAACCTGAATGGAGAGAGTATAGGTGTTGCCTGCAAAGGCGAGTTGATTAATCGGGATCCCATAGTTGGCGCTGTTGTAGAACAAGACGCTATTTCGCATGGCCGCTCTCATGCCGCCTTGATAGCCTCGTAGTCGTACGACAATCTCAAGCACACCGTACTGAAGCAGCATAAAGAGAGTGAAGAACAGCAGCACCTGACCGATAACCTGAAGCGATAGATCGGTAGTATACAGCAGCTCGAACATAATGCACGGAGAAAAAAGATAGAAATTAAGCTTCGACAGCGTCCTGATGTCGAGAGCGAAAATCCGCTGCAGCACGATCCCAATCGAGATCACAATCGAAATAGGAATGACGTTGTTAAATAGAATATGAAGAAAGATAGACATGTGTTCACCTAGTCATCATTATTTTCTACTATATATATCACATTTGACAGAGTCAGGATACCGTTTCATTGACAATGAAGGACATTTCTTCCTGCCAGGCGTCCAATTATTGTTTGCTATTCTTCCGTAGCTTTTCTTACTTTTTTAAAGTAGAATAGAGAAACTGAACCATAGGAAAGACATCATTCTTAAGAACAGGTAGGTAGATTCATGCAAGCAAGATTCAACAACAATATGCCGCTATACATTTTAATGCTAAACATGTTTATTGCACTAATGGGGATCGGCATTATTATTCCAATCCTGCCCGAATATTTGAAGTACTTTGACGTTGGGGGGTCAACAGCAGGTTATCTTGTTGCCACCTTCGGCGTTGCGCAATTCCTGCTCTCTCCTATAGGCGGAAGATGGTCTGACCGCTATGGACGCAAGATCATGATCGTCGTTGGCCTTATCCTCACGGGAATGTCCCATCTCTTCTCCGCACTAACGGAGACCGTATGGCTCTTATATGTTGCTCGTCTATTCGGCGGTGTCGGAACAGGACTGATGATCCCATCCATCATGGCTTATGTCGCAGACATCACAACAGTAGAGACACGCGCCAAAGGCATGGGCTTATTAAGTGCCGCCATGAACCTTGGGATTGCGATTGGACCTGGCATTGGCGGCATGCTTGCCTCCTATGGCATCCGAGCACCGTTCTTTGTCGCATTTGGACTTGGAATGATTGGGATGCTGCTCTCCTTATTCATCCTGCCTGAGACCTTAACAGCAGAGAAGAAAGCAGAGATGGGCGCTGTGCAGGCGCCCAAGGTATCCATGCTGATGCAGCTCCGCCAATCCGTGTCAGCTCCGTACTTCGTGCTGCTGATTCTTATCTTCATCATGTCCTTCGGGCTGATGAACTACGAGACGGTATTCCCGCTGTTTGCCGCTGATCGCTACGGATTTACAGCCAAGGAAATCTCCGTACTCATTACGGCAGGCGCATTGATCGGCGTCTTCACACAAGCGTGGCTGATTGAGCGATTGGTCGGACGCTTCGGAGAACAGAAGGTCATTCGCTATACGATGATTGGCGCAGCGTTATCGATGATCATGCTGCTATTGTCCGGGCAATTCTGGTACGTCCTTGCCATGAGCATCTGCTTCTTCACCTTCGTGTCGCTGATGCGGCCAGCGATGAATACGCTCTTGTCCAAGATGGCAAGCGCGAACGAGCAAGGCTTCGTAGCTGGACTGAATAATACGTACAACAGCCTCGGCAGCATCTTTGGCCCGATCTTTGCCGGAGTGCTCTTCGATGTTCATTTGAATCTTCCATATACATTTGGCGCAGCCGTGCTCATGGTCGGTATGGTCATCTCGATTGTCTGGGCCAAGCGTCAGGCTGATGTTCAGCCAGGCACACCTATGAACTAGACGCATAGTACGCACACATAGGTGGTCATCTAGAGCGGAAGAAGCTCAGCATTCGCCCCTATCATTCGATTAAGGGCATACAGAACGGAGCACAGCATAGAAGGATCGATCAACCGCAGGCGCTAACGATCAAATAGAACAGACCAAGCAGGAGTTCATCCCGCTTGGTCTGTTGGCGTATTATTGGCGCTGATCGAACGCCTCCTGATGTATCTGCAGCAGTCGAGCAAGATTCATTCCCTCTAGCGTCTGCAAGTAGTTGTCCCAATCCGAATCCACGTCGGATTCCCCAGTCACGAAGCTAGCCGTCATTTGATCCACATAGTCATTGATCGTCTTCATGAGATCGGCAAGCTCTGATGCCTGCTCCTCCGTGAAGAACAAAGACGGCAGGAACGTAACATCCGTCGGCTTATGCGGCTCATAATTCTGCTTGGTGGCTTGATAGAGCAGCACTTCCAGATTCGGCTCGTTCTCATTCGTTACGGCTTGGCTTAGACGAAGCTCATTGGAGCGGTAGGTCGGACCTGTCTGCTCCCAGTGCACATTTTGAATTTGGCCATACTCAACCAGCTTCGCCCACTTCGCTGGCTCGCCGTTTATGCCAATCTCACCATCTGTGGCTTGACGCCATTCCTGATCTGGCCGTCCAATCGTGGTGCGCAGAGACGTCTCCTCATCATAGAAGCCATCAATCCAGCGGAATGCAAGCTCCGGATGCTTCGCGTTCTTCGTAATGACGACCTTGCCGATCGAGAAGCCGTAAGGGTCGTATGCCGCATATTGCGTGCCATCTGGCCCTTGCAGAGCGGGAACAGAGACATAATCAAGCCAGCGGCCGCTCTCTCCCCCAATCTGGGTGAATACTCCGGTATGACCGCCGACGGCTGCTCCGAGAATCGGGGTATCGGAACCTTCACCAAGCTTCAGCAATTGATCGCTGTCCTGTGTAAATATCTGCGGGTCAATCAGCCCTTCACTATACAGCTTCTGCATATATCGGAGTCCTTCTTTCCAGCCAGGCTGGTTGTAGGCAACCTCTACCTTGCCATCTCTCGTATACATATGATTGCGCGAGGTGCTGAATACAGGATTATACGTAAACGCATTCATCAGAAAGGCATCGATGGAAGACAGCCAGCCGCTGCCTTGAGGCGCGCCAGACAATGGGATTTCATCAGCCTTGCCGTTGCCATTCGGGTCCTTCTCTTTAAAGGCCTTCAGCACTTGATACAGCTCTTCTGTCGTCGTCGGCATCTTGAGACCAAGCGCATCAAGCCAATCCTGATTGATCCACAGCTTCTGCGCCATCGAGCAGTGATAGCATTCATTCACTTCTGGCAGCGCATAGATATTGCCGTCTGGTGCGCTGATGCTGGCTTTCAAATAATCGCGCTCTTCCAGCACTTTCTTAAAATTAACGCTGTACTCATCTATATAATCATTGAGCGGCAAGAACACGCCTTGCTTGCCATAGATCATCTGCTGCGCAGCCGATACGCCCATGCCCATGATGATATCAGGATAATCGCCTGAGGCGAGCATCAGGTTCAGCTTCTCCGAAGCGCTTTGCTGCGGCACGATGATCCACTCTATATGAACATTGGTTTTCTCTTCATACCACTTGGTAAATTCATTCGTCTCAAAATTCTCTACCAAAGAGTTGGACGGAATCATCACCTTCAGTGTTGCTTTTTCTGTGACTAATGGAAACGTTCCTTTCTCAGACAAGGCCAACGCATCTGAAGTGGATGAATTCCCCTTTTCCTTGCCTTCTGTGCCGCTTGAGCAAGCCGATACCACAAGCATCATTGCCAATAACAGCATAAGTACACGTGAACGAATCCCCTGACTTTTCATCCTTTCATTCCCCCTTCGTCGCTTTCACAATCCAACCCGCATATTGATGCTTAAACAACAAGCTCCTTGCACAGGTTCATCCTTTAATGGAACCGATCATGATGCCTTTCACAAAAAATTTCTGAACGAATGGATAGACCGCAAGCAGTGGTACCGAAGAAATCACAATTAACGAGTACTTCAACAGCTCCCTCAGGCCTTGCCTTGCAGCAGCTGTGCTTACATCTCCAAGCGTCTCTTGCGACACCTGATTCTGAATCAAAATATCGCGCAGCACGAGTTGAAGCGGGAAGCGCACTTCACTTTTTAGGAAAATAAGAGCATTAAAGTATTGATTCCATTGGTCAACCCCGTAGAACAAGGTCATGACTGCGATGATGGGACCTGACAACGGCAGGACAATGCGAAGCAGATACGTAAAGTCATTGCAGCCGTCTATCTGCGCCGACTCCAACAATTCCTCAGGGATGCTTGTGCGGAAGTAGGTCACCATAATCATCACATTCCACACCGACAGCGCAGATGGAATAACCATCGCCCAGAGCGTATCAAGCATGCCAAGCCCACGAACGAGAAGATACATCGGAATCAACCCGCCATTGAACATCATCGTGAATACAAATAATAAGGTAAAGCCCTTGCGCCCCTTGAAATCCTTGCGAGACAACGGATAAGCAGCCAGAACCGTAATCACGAGACTGATCACTGTACCAAGCAGCGTATACGTAATGGTGTTCATGAAGCTGGTCCAGATTAAGCGGTGGCGAAACACCGCTGCATAGCCTTCAAAGGAAATATCAACTGGCCACAGCCACACTCTCCCTCCAATCACTGCTGCAGGCGAGCTAAATGAAGCGCTTACAACATAGATTAAAGGGTATAATACGGTAATTAAAAACAAGCCCAATATCAGCAAATTGAACATATCAAATACCCGATCGCCCCTTGATGACAACTGGTCCATATTTCCCCTCCTCTCTACTTTCATGCTCTTTGTTCAGCTTGATGCTGTCGATTACCATAGGCTTTCTTGTCCGATCTTGCTTGCCGTACGGTTAACCGTCCAAAGCAGCATAAGCGAGATGATGGATTTGAACAGACCGATTGCAGTCGCATAAGAGAAGCTCATCGCTTGCGACAATAAGCCAATCTTGTATACGTACGTATCAATCACTTCAGAGGTCGATAGATTGAGTGGATTCTGCATGAGATAGATCTTCTCAAAGCCTGTGTCCAGAAGCTGGCCTGTATTCAATATGAGCAGGATTGTCGCAATAGGCAGCACGGCCGGCAGATCAATATGCCAGATACGCTTCAGCCTTCCTGCTCCGTCGATAACAGCCGCTTCATGCAAGGACGGATCGACCGTCGATAATGCGGCAATGTAAATAATGCAGGAGAAGCCGACATGCTGCCAAATGCCTGACCATACATAAATAGAGGTGAAATAGCGCTGTTCCCCCATAAAGTGGATCGGATCGATCCCGACGAGACCAAGAAACTGATTAATCATGCCTGCTCTAGGGTCCATAAACTGCAGCAGCAAGCCTACAATGACGACGGTAGATATAAAGTGCGGGGCATAGCTGACCATCTGCACGGTGTTCTTGAACCAGCGCTGACGCACCGCATTCAGGCTGAGTGCCAGCAATAGCGGGAGCGGTGTACTGACCACTAAAGAGTAGACACTGATGATCAAGGTGTTATTCATAATGGTCCAAAAATCATGAAAGTTGAAGAAGCGGATAAAATGCTTCAGCCCTACCCAGTCGCTGCCCCATATCCCTTTCACGACCGAGTAATCCTTGAAAGCAATCTGCGCACCCACCATCGGGCCATATTTGAACAGCAATATATACAATAGAGGGAGCGCAAATATCACATACAATCTCCATGATCGTCTCATATAGCTCATCCTCATCACCTCCTGTCCGCTTCGAATATGCTTCACAGCATAAAGCAGACGCTAGGCGATGAAAAGAAGCGATGCTTCAGAACTATGCACGGCTATAGAAAAGGGACTATTCCCTTTTTAAGCCGTTATTCCATTTTCGATAATCAGAAGCGCTCATCCCGTGCGCACGCTTGAATGCGCGGCTGAAGGAGTTCAAGGAATTATAGCCCACACGTTCAGCGATCATGGTCAGCGCCAAGTCCTCTGCCATCAGTCGCTTCGCTTCGGCAAAACGCATCTGCTCAATATATTCGGAAAAGTTCACACCCTGCTGTTCTTTGAAAAAAGCAGATACATACGCTTCTGAGACCTGCAGATGATCTGCTACCATCACAAGTGACAAGGATGGATTGCCGATGTGCTTGTCAATATAGCTGCGCATCTCCTGCATCAGCCCATCATTGCGGCTGCGCTTCTTCTGATGCACGCTCTCGCACAAATGGACAACCTCCTTCTCCATGCGATGGAACAAGCCTGTCAGCGACTCCGATTGCTTCATCAGCCGCTTCTGCATCCGCTGAGGTTCCTCAAGCAGGGCAAGATCCAAGGCCAAGGCTTGCTTCATTATGGTCGCATACATATCCGTCAGCAGCCAGCGCTTCATCGAGCTTGTGAGGACGGTTTCCCCCCAGTTTTCTCTCCAAATCTCTCTCATCAGGCAGCATGCCTCCTCACGATTGCCGCCGCGAATCGCATGAATGAGCTGCTGCTCCGTCGTTTCCCGGTACACATACATGCCTTGCTGCTCTAGCTCTTCATTGGTCCACCACATATACGCAGCCGGTCTTCCCTTCATCCAATTCGCTTCCGCATCGGCATTGTTTACTAAATACTGTGCTTGATGATAGGAGCTTGCTACGGCAATCGGATCAACGACAATTCCGCCTACGCCCATCGTAATAAAGAGCGGATAGGACTTGAGCCGATAATCAAGCTGATGCAGAAAATGATGGATGTCCTGTGCAAAGCTGTCCTTAGTCGCATGACGCTCCTCATCCGCATAGAAGATAACCGCCAGTTGGTCCTGCTCGGTATCCACAAGGTCAAAGGCCAGCAGCGCACTCTTCAATAGCTCATCTCTGACAACAATGCGCTTAAGCTCAAGCTCTTCTAGTATAGAGGAATTCCACTCCTCTCCATGCCAGCCAAGATGAAGGGCACCAACCGCATAGAAGCGGGCGTCTCGCTCCAACCCTACATGGCCAAGCGATGCTTGAAGCTGCTGCTCATGCATATAACCGCCCCTAAGCCATTTGCCGAACAGGGCGACGCGGGCATACTCTTGGCGCTCAATCAGCTTCTGGTTCAAGGTGGTTGCAGTATTGAGCAGATCGGTATACGCTTCTCGAAGCGTACTGAAGATGTCTCTAGCCTGAGGCTTCTTCATCTCTCCACGCAATCGTTCCGCAGGAACAACATGGTCGTATAGGCTTTGAATCGGGTGGCTGTTGCGCCGTGACAGCCAGAAAGCGAGCAGCATAATCACAACCAATAGAATGCCTGCCGTCGTAAAGGTCGTTCGCTTAATAGCCATGACACTGCTCAGCACTTCGCTCGTCGGCTGAGCAGTAATAAAGGTCCACTTCGTGTTAGGCGAGACATGCTTCGTAATCAGCACTTCCTGATCATTAACCGTCGTAAGAAGCGGCTCATTAGAAGCATCGAGAAGGATATTTCTTGGGATCTGCTCCTCGTTTCCTCCTCCGAAAAAGGCAATGGTCTTATCCTCCTGGTCAAGAATCTGCACCCAGCCATCCTTCATCACCGGCAGCAGCTTCATTACCTCCTGATAAGGAATCAAGACAACAACCACGCCCTGATAGAAGCCTGGATAGCCTAGCGAGCGCACATAAGTAATCATCTGCTCGGTACGATTCTTGTATGTGACCTCCGAGCTGGCCATATAATGCTGTGAGCGGTAACGGTCGAGCATTCTGCTTCTCCATTCCCCTAAGCTCCAGCCCTCGACCTGATACCGATCCCCATAGAATTCACTCAGCATTTGCACGCGGTGGGCCGAGATGGCAAGATCGCTGTTTTTGAACACAACAAAATAATCGAGTAGAAACTGATTGCTAAGATTGACATCCTTTAAGGCCATTTTCGTTGACATCACCTTCAGCACATTATGTCCTTCAAATGGCTGTTTAACGACTTGAAAGGCCTTGATCTTCGGATGCTCTGCTATTTGTTCTGCGATCAGCTCCACTTCGGATAAACGAACATCCAGCAATTCCTGCGCTTGATGAATCGCCTTGGCGTTGCGCTCCAGCACCACCTTCTCAAAGGCGCTGAGCGTAGCATGATAAGCGATCCAGCCCGCAATTAAGGTCAATCCAAGGAACAGCATATAAGGAAATAAAAATCGCATCCACAATCGGCGAGGATAGAATCTAGACCTTAAAAAATGAAAATAGCGATGAATGTAAGCGCTTCCAGAAATAGTCGGCTGCTTCACTATGGCTCCCCCTTTTGCATGTGCAGAATCTGTCTGTAAGACCCTCATCCACCTATTGCTCTTGCTCCTGACGTCCTAACGATCGGCTTATTGGCAGCATGGAATACTCTTTTTGTTTATCTTTTTATTTTTCGCGATGTCCTCCCGGTATCCCTTTTACATGACTAAAGTTATTCGCCTCATCCCTATCCATTTATCCATGAAGCATGCAAAAAGCCCCTCTATCCGAAGGCAAGAGCCCTTTCCTGCTTCCACAGGAAAAGCTCCCCTTGCGAATAAGAGAGGCCGTTGATTCGCTTATGCCATGTTGTAAAGATGCTATAAGAGCAATAATATAATCGAGGACAAGCATAGGCAGGTGCTGATTAGATAGAGCACCATGACAGTCTGGCGCTGCGTCAAGCCTGCACGAAGCAAGCGATAATGCGCTTGGCTTGCATCTGCAATATAGATCGGCTTATGATCCATCAGCCGTTTCACGACAACATAAATGTTATCGAAGATCGGGACACCCAAAGCCAGAATCGGGATAAACAGTGACAAAACCGTTGCTTGCTTGAAGGCGCCGTCCAAGGCAATCACCGCAAGAATAAAGCCGATGAAAGTCGCCCCCGCATCACCCATAAATACTTGAGCCGGTGCCTTGTTGTATCGCAGATAGGCAAGCGTTACCCCGACGAGCACAATGGCCAGCATCGCTGAATTGGTTTGCCCCATGGAGATCGCAACAATAAACAGCGTAATTCCCGAGATCGCGGACAATCCGCCCGCCAGCCCGTCCATGCCATCCGTAAAGTTAATGACGGTCGTCACACCAAATATCCAGCAGATGGTCAGGATGAATTGCAGCCAGACTGGCAGCATCACATACTCATGCGTAAAAGGATTCACAAAGCCTGTAAACGCAATGCCGCTAGAAAATACGATGACTGCAGCAGCAACCTGAACGATCAACTTCGGAAGTGCAGGCAGTTCCTTGCCTTTCGTCTTAAACCAATCATCCACGGTTCCAATGACCAAGAGCAAGAATCCTCCGCTTAGAATACCTATCGTCTCCATGCTGTATTCTGTCGTAAACAGCAGGTAAGAGACAAGAAAACCAATAAAGATTGCATAACTCGCTGTCAAAGGAATAGGCTGTCGATGAATCTTGCGTTCCGCATCAGGTCGCGGCTTGTCCACAAAATCAATGCGGAAAGCCATCTTCCCAAGCGGCGGAATTAACACATACACAATGACAAAAGACAAGATAAAGGCCAATGCGTAAAAAATTGGAATCACCACCATCTAATATCCAGCGTTTTTCATTATTATACATAAGTAGCGTTTCAGATGTCGAGTAAACAAATTTTAAGGATTTGCTGTCGCCTGTTGACCTTGAGCCTCATATTGGTGAAGCCATATGATAAATTCATTAGCAGGAAGAGGCTTGCTGAATAAATACCCCTGCATTAATACGCACTGCCTAGCCTGCAAATATTCCATTTGCTCCACCGTCTCCACTCCCTCAGCGATGACCTCCAGCCCTAGCTGATGAGTCATGGATATGATCATATCGATTAGCTTAATCTGATCGGACACGGTGGTCGCTTCAACAAAGGTTCGATCAATCTTAATCGTATTCAGCGGATATAGTGTAATGTACGACAGCGAAGCGTAACCAGTGCCAAAGTCATCCATGGACAACTTAAGCCCCTGCTCGTGCAGTTCATTTAAGGTATGCAAAATATGCTCTTGATCGCACATCGCAATGCTTTCTGTAATTTCGAGCTCCAGCCTTGAAGGATGAATCGAATAGCGCTCCAGCGTGGACAGTACTCGATCCTTATAGTCCATATGCTCAAGCTGCTTCAGCGATACGTTCATGCTTGCCGTGCCTACTTCAATTCCTTCTTCATCCCATCTTCTCAATTGCTGGCACACGCTCTCAAGCACCCAGTCACCGAGCGCATGAATCATGCCCGCCTCTTCCGCAATCGGAATGAACGCTGCTGGCGACACAAAGCCAAGCTGTGGATGCTTCCAGCGCAGCAGGGCTTCAACTCCATACAGCTTATGCTCTGCCACATGGACTTTCGGCTGGTAGTAGACAAACAGCTCTTGATTCTCAATGCACAGCCTAAGCCCCTGTTCAATCAACAGATCGCGCTCAAGCACCTGTCGAAGCTCGGGATTAAAGAATTTGAAGCAGGTCAAGCCTTCTTGCTTGGCAGCATACATCGCTTTGTCCGCATTGCCAATTAACTGCGCTAAAGTCCTGCCCTCCTCCGGATACATGCAAATGCCGATGCTGACGCCTGTACGTATACGAAAAGACATGTATTCCATCGGCACCTGTATGGCTTCAGCAATCTCAATCGCAACTGCCTCAGCTGCACAATGATCCATGCTTGGCAAAAAGATAATGAATTCATCGCCGCTCTGACGACAGACCATGCCATTGCCTCCGATAATATGATGCACGCGCTTCGAGAACTCACACAGCACAAAATCGCCCACCTCATGTCCGAACGTATCATTAATGCTTTTGAAGCGATTAATGTCCAAGAAGAAGACAGCAGCATATGGACACACCTCAAGCCGGCTCTCCACCTCTTGATAGAACATGACCCGGTTTGGAAGATGCGTCAGTTGATCGTAGAAGGCCAACTCATGAATACGCTCTTGATTCAGCACGTGAGACGTCTGATCGTTAATAAGCAGATAAACGCCAAGCACTTCATTGCGGAATAAGTAAGGAACAATCTTCATATGAAGATGAAGCGTCTGACCATCCTTATCCAAGGCTTCAAAATCGAACTCCTGCTTTTCCTTCTCAAGAGCTCGCAAGAAGCGCTCCACCCAAACATCATAGTCCTCGTCACGTATAAATGGAAGAGGATTCTGTTCATTCAAACGGTAGTACATCGTGAGAAACTGCGTATAAGCAGGGTTGCAAGACAAGATATGTCCATGGTTGTCCAGAATAATGAGCGGCTCATCCAGCTGTACAAAGAGAGACTGGTAGCGCTGTTCATTAATCAGCAATTCTTCTGCACGCTCTTCCAGCAATCCATCAAAATCATGATTGAGATGAAAAAACCGTACGAGATACTGATTGTCTTGAATCGAGACCAGAATCTGGCGAATGAATACCAAGAGACAGCAAAAAAACAGCGCCCAACCCGTCAAGGGGTCGAATTGCAGCTGCCACCCATAATAAATACAGGCAAACAGCCAGAATAAAGGAAAGAGCTGCTTAATAATCGTTGCCAGCATATACGGCTGCTCATGCTCCTCAGTCGATTCTATCTGAAGCCTAGGTTTTAGAATCATAAACAGCACCGCAACCAAAATAATACTCGCGGAGCGATTGTAGATATCAAATCCATATAGATAAAGCCAGGATAGATATTGAAGCGGCAGCTTAAATTGCATCACATTCAGAATCAAGCAGATGATCATGCTCGATGCTAATAAGATGTTCACGCCTTTGGACAATCGCATTCGATATCGTAATATGATCTGAAAGGACATATAGATCGCATACACATCCAAAAGGATGTAAAAGGTTGAAAACAAGGAGTAATAATGATGTTTTAAGAGCAATAACAGCGTAATCATCGAAAAAGCGAAAATAACAGCAATCTCAGAAATGAGCACCGCAATATCCATTCTATTATTGATCTCCTTGACCAAGATTAATAGAAAGATAACCTTCAACGCCTTAATCATGGAGTAGTACATATTCGGTTCTTTGATCGTTAGGCCAAATATTCCATTATGATAAACGTTAAATTCAACGAAGAGGATGATCACACTCCACAGCAGTGCCAATAGAATGACGGCTTTCGTCTGTCGATTCGTCACCAAATCCTTCTCATGTGGACGCGGATATGTAATAAATAAAATGGTTAGCAGCACAATAGACAAGATAGGGGCAAAATATAGGTTCATCCTCACGGTAAATACCGATTGTCCCAGTAGAATCCCAACAGCCTCAACGATCGAAAACAAGCTCAAATATAGATATAAGTACCATTGGTAGGATCGATTTATCATCCATTCCCCTTTCACAAAGAAATCCCCTTGTTTTCCTTGTTACGATTGCATTTGTTAGTTCAAATTTGGCTTATATGATAAATTCGCCCGCATTCGACTCTGGCACCCATATTCCTCACCTAATATTACAACTTGCGACAAGCTTTTGTTCGGTCCAATATATGGTCAAGCTGTAAGCCGCACAACTGCTTAAATTTCTGGTTAAAAATTTGCTTAAATTTCAGATTGGAAAAAGGAAATGAGGGCCTCTTGTAGAATGTTCATCCTACAGCAAAATTACCAATTAGGAGGGAATAATCATCGATACCAAAGATCTGTCTCAGCTAATAGGATTCACAATGTCAAAAGATATGCCCATATTGGATGATGAGTTAATGCCCTACCTGCAACGCATTCAAGAGGATTGCACCGGTTCATTTCCAATAGAACCCGTTCGTTGTTTTTTACAAGAGCTATCTGACAAGAAGAAGCGCAGTCTCATTCATCAGCTCAAGCTGCCGATCCGCATTTATCCGAAGAGGCCCTTTCCACAAGCTGTTCTCCATAAGCATATTCTTGCGATGTATAACCAGAAGGAGAACCGGCCTAAGCTACTAGCAGCCATTCTCTATGCTATCGCGGATATGTACGAACTTGAAGAGACGCATACACAAGCTTCACTGATCGAGCAACAGGATACATTAATTAAGCAGTATGGCGTGTGGCATTATTATTGGTCGCTTCGCCTGTTCCCTGAGCGTGACGAGACGTTGGAGACCCATATGCAGACCGTGTACCAAAAGGCGCTGTCGCTTGCTTCCGTCAACAGCGAAGAGACCGCTCAACCTGATCTTGAGCGATCCGAGGACACCGACTCAGCGCAAGCCCCTATCCAGCTTGAGAAGGTTGCAACTACGCTAAAGCGCAAGCTGGATCGCGAGATGACGCAAAGGCAGAAGCTAGAACAAGATGCCGCTCAGCTATCCAAGCAGTTAAAGCAGCAGGACAAGCTGACCGAACAGTTGAATGCCACTAAGGAAGAGATGGAAAAGAAACTGCAAGAGGCCCACCAAAGAGAGCTGAGCCTGCGTGATGAGCTTCATCAGCAGCGACTGCGGGCAGGCGAGCTTGAGAGCGAGTCTAAGCGCCTTCGCCATCAAAAGCGAGCCCTGGAAGGCGAACATAAATCACTGCAGGCTGCGATAAGCCAGCTTGAAGAGCAGCTGTCAGAGAAGAGCGGGCTCCTCGCCATGCTCGAACGGGAACAGCGCAGACAAAAGCAGCTTAGCGAGAAAGAAAAATCGAAAGAAGCAGAGCCCAAGCAGCTGACAGAGCTGCTGCTGCGCAGTTTGTATGAAGAGTCCGAGCAGTTGTGCAGCCGATTCTCTAAGGACAAGGGCGCCCCGCTGCGCCTGTCGATACGAACAAGATTTGACCTTATTGATCAGTTAGAGCGCTATCAAGAGCAGCTCCTTGAAGAAACGGAATCCGCACATCCTGAGCCGATTCAGCACACGGTAGAGTCTACCGCTTCAAACAATGACACGGTTGCCGACGAGCCGACTGAACCCGATGCAACGCAAGATGAACAGATGATGGAGCCCGCTGCTATACACACAAGCTCCGATCAGCAATCCCTGAATGGCACCTTCTACCGCAGGGATCATGGCGGATTTATTGAGCTTGAAGACGGAAAAGTATTCAATATTACCGAGTCGATGGTCTACCAGCACCAGCTGCAGCATGAAGCTGAGGTATTATGTACCCCCTATAAGAAGAATGGCGACTCTCTCTTATACGAGATCGAACTTCTGCTTCAAGGGGATGATGACCATTCCCCCATCACGCAGTTTGACGGTTATATCCAAGCAGGCGAACATCAAACATGGTATTGCGTCAGCATGAACGACTCTGATATTCGCTACCCGCTTCATTACAAGGATGTACAGATTCAGCGCCCGCAAGATGGGGATGCCTGCTTGTTCAACGTTGCCGAAGGGAAGCATATTGCCAGAATCTCCAGACTCTATCGAGAAATGCTTCCAAATCCTCTGACAAAGAATAAGCTGCCGGCGGTTAAGTCCTCAACATCCGCCCTTCCTCGTTCCAAGCCACAGAGTGATCCATTTCTCAAGGACTGCCGCATCGTAATTGTCGGTGGTCAGTCAAAATGGTTCGAGCCAGTCGTTAAAGATACAGGTGCAGAGCTCATACATGAGAATGGAGAGAATCCGGGACGTATCCTGTCCACCCTTCGCCGTTCGAATGCCCTGTTCATGCTGCTGACAGCCACTTCGCATCGTGCTACCTGGAGCTGTGTAGAGATTGCAAAGCAGCAAAATATCCCTCACTTCGTTATTCAAGGTTCAAAATCGAATTTGCGCTCGCTTCTATGGGACAATCGACATCTCATAAAAGGGGATTCAGAAGATCCTGTCCGCGCCATTGAAGCGTAAATAGAGACCGCCGATGTAAAGTGTACCCTTCAAGCGTACCCTTGCTTCTCTATTCGAGATATCCGTTAAGTGAATGTTCATGGCATGATATATGATGTGCGAGTGATCATCAGTGATCACACTTGCATATGTGACATAAATTAATAGAGTTTGACATAAGTCCTCGCATGACATGGGAACGTCCCAATACACAAGCGAAGGACCTCAGATCCACTCCAGTGGAAGCTGAGGTCCTTTTTTTGCAAAATCTGCAAGGTTATATGGAGCTCAATCATATTTAGAAACAGGATTTTCTGGAGCACTCGCATATCCGTATAATCGCTTGGATGTCCCCTCGTTCCACGAGTGAACGTAAGAGCGCCTTCACGCATTGAGCATTTATGCTTCCTCAATCAGTAGTGCATGCACAATTCCAGGTCCATGTACGCCAATCGTAAGATCATTCTCGATGTCTGCGGAGCGGCTTGGACCTGACACAAAGTGAATGCCTGCTGGCCGCTCTGCTAACGGCCATTCATCCATGGGCCTTAATACCTCGCCCAATCTCGTCTTTAGCCGCAAGACCGGAATAATCACGATAAGCATCGTGGGAAGCAAGCTAACCGTGCGACCTGATATCTCGGATGAAGGGAGGACAACCGAACCGGTGTATGATACGGCGGCATGTGCAGCCGTAATCCCGATATCCGCCTGAGCAGCCGCTGCGACAAGCCACCCCTTGGCCGCATCATCCAGCCCATGTGCATTCCATATGGTCAGGTTAATGTCCTGCTGCTCCTCCCGTTGAAGCTCTTCCTTCGTTCGAAGCAGCGCAGTCTGAATCGGCTCTAATTCAGGCTGATCCTGCATTATCAGATGCTTGGCTCCCGTATGACGCACCATATCTTGAATAAGAAGAACCGCATCCTTCATAGCAGCTAGACGATGGGCATGCCCTCCCGCGAGCTCCCAATGCTTCACAAACTGCGTGATGCGTGCTTCCAATGAAAGCTCATAGCGATCCCAATCTTCTGGGGCTCCTTTTAACGTTCGTATCGGAGCTGTCTTCTGTCTTGGCCTTTGCAGTCGGCTAGCAATATGGTCAAAAAACTCCTCCTGCTTCACGCGTGATTGGGCATCGAGCTCAGCAAGAAACGTCTTATCGTTCATCTCTTCTCTCCCCCTCTGCTGCCTTAAGACGGGAAGCCGCTTGCAAGTCACTAGACCTAGCCATATCCCCAGCATGCATATGATCTGATTGATTCCTCGCTGCTACGAGCTTCTCCATACGCGCTCTGATCTCCTCATGAACAGTCGGCCTGCCGCTTGCATGAAGCTCTTGCTCAAGCTGCTTCCATTGCTCGCGGAAGGTCTCGCTCGGGAGGCTCGGAAGATGGCGATACGCATTCCAGCCTTTTAATGGCCCTATCTGCGTCGTGATCTTGCCATCGCGAACGAACGGCTTCTGTACCCAGCGGCCAAGCTTAGCAATCATTTTGAGCCGCTTCGCATCACTCATGATAAAGCGGAAGCCCTGCATGCCCATCTTCTCTGCCTGCTCTCCTCTGCCCGCCTCCACCTTCCGATGGCGCAAGTACACAAGCATGTCATGCAGCGGGATCTTCACTGGACATGCCTCATAGCAAGCGCCGCATAGACTAGAGGCGCTAGCGATATCGTCCCATTCGGCCATATTCTTGTTCAGCGCAGGAGTCAGCACCGCGCCAATTGGCCCGCTGTACACGCCGCCATACGCATGCCCACCAATATGGCGATATACAGGGCAAGCATTCAAGCAAGCGCCGCAGCGAATGCAGTTCAGCAGCTCTTGAAAGTGAGTATCCCCAAGCTGCAAGGAGCGGCCATTGTCCAAAATGATTATATGCATCTCCTCAGGACCATCTGCGTCAGCAGCACGCCTTGGGCCGGAGAGGACGGACATATAAACCGTTAGCCGCTGCCCAGTTGCCGAGCGGGGCAGCAGCGTAGCCATGACTTCGAGATCATCCAGAGTCGGAATGATGCGTTCCATGCCCATAAACGTGATTTGCGTCTTTGGAACCGTGCTCACCATGCGCCCGTTGCCTTCATTTTCAAAAAGAACCATGGAGCCTGTCTCCGCGATCGCAAAGTTGCAGCCTGTCATACCGATGTCTGCCTCCAGGAACTTCTCACGCAGCTTCTTTCGCACAAAGCCTGCCAATACTGCCGTGTCAGGAGGCAGATCCTCCCCTGCTTCCTTTGACAATAGCTCTGCAATTTGGTGACGATTCTTATGAATGGCAGGAATGATGATATGTGATGGCGTCTCATGCGCAAGCTGAATAATATATTCACCGAGATCGGTCTCAATCGCTTCGATCCCTTCTTCCTCCAGGGCATGATTAATATGCAGTTCTTCCGAGACCATAGACTTTGACTTCACTGCGCTCTTAGCCTGCTTCTCCTTCGCGATTCGCATCGTCAGCTGAACCGCCTCTTTGGCATCGCTTGCAAAATGAACATGAACACCGTGAGCGCGGGCATTGTTCACGAACTGTTCCAGATAGTAATCGAGATGAGCTATCGTATGAAGGCGAATCTGGCGTCCGCGTTCGCGCCACTCCTCCCAATTGCCGTGCTCTTCTGCCGCAGCAAGCTTGCCGCTCTTCAAACGCTCTGTTGTGAATTTCACAGCCCGTCTTAGAAATTCATTGTTAAGCGCAAGCTCCGCTCTGCCTTTTACCGAATCCGGCGTCTTCTGAACCGTTGAGTGATCAGCCCTAATGCTCATGAGCACGTCTCACCCCTTCCTCCAAGAGCTCTGCCACATGCATGATGCGCACGGGCTCTCCGCGATATTCGAGATGCCCGCCAATGTTCATCAAGCAGCCCATATCAAGGCCAACAAGCACCTCAGCTTCCGTCACAAGCACATGGTCCGCCTTCTCTTCAACCATCGCGCCAGAGATAGCCGACATCTTCACCGCGAAGGTGCCGCCGAATCCGCAGCAATCTTCCTGATGCGGCAGTGCAATGAGCTCCAAGCCGCGCACATGCGAGAGCAGCTCACGAGGTTCCTCTTTAATGCCAAGCAGCCTCGTGCCATGGCAGGATGGATGGTAGGTCACCTTATGAGGGAATTCAGCCCCGACATCCTTAATGCCCAGCACCTGAACGAGAAACTGCGTAAATTCGTATGTTTTTTCCTTCAGACGAATCGCTTGTGCCAGCCGCACACGATCATCCTTGAACAATTCTTCATAGTAATGATGAATCATCCCTGTGCATGATCCTGACGGCGCTACGACGAAATCACTGGCTTCAAAAGCGTCCAGGATCGTACTAGCCGATGCTCGTGCCTCATCCCAATAGCCGCTATTGAAGGCCGGCTGACCGCAGCAGGTCTGAATATCCGGAACGTCAACCTCTATACCATACCTATTGAGCAGCTTCACGATCGCCGCTGCTACACGCGGATAGACCACATCGCTGATGCATGTTATGAATAAAGAGACTTTCATCTGGAGCGTCCCTCCTCTACAAATTGCCTAAAAAAAGCCATCCACAGCAAGGTTTCACATTACTGAAGATGGCATTGTCCTTTATACAGGAGCGTGCAAGGAAGTGACTTGAACGCCTTGCTCCTGAATGATGCCAAGATCGTTCGAATCCGTATATTGATCAGTAATCAAATGGTGGATGTCTGACCACGCTGCAACCTGTGTTAAGGATTGCACACCGAATTTGCTATGGTCAGCAAGCACATACGTCTCATCAGAGATGCTGATCATCTTCCGCTTAATCATAGCCTGCATCTCATTGGACTCGCTGATTCCCCGCTTCAAATGAACCCCTTTGGAAGAAAGGAATGCCTTATCAACATGGTACAGATCAAGCGAGCGTTCAGCCAACGGGCCTACATAGGACAGGGAGCGCGGAAGCAAAACCCCTCCAGTGGAGATAAGCTGCACCTTCTCCTTCTGGCTGACGGCCATCGCAACCTGTATGGAATTCGTTATGACAGTAAGCGCCATATCCGGAAGCAGCTTGGCCATATACCATGCGGTTGTGCTGGCATCAAGCAGGATACGGTCATGCTCCTTAATGCAAGCGACAGCTTCCTCCGCCATTAATCGCTTAAGATCCGCATGCTCGCTTTCTCGTATGGAAAAAGGGATCTCGGTTTGATCCTCTTTCACGCTTACTGCACCGCCATGGCTTCGGAGCAGCTTTCCCTCGCTCTCAAGCCGATCGAGGTCGCGGCGTATCGTCTCTTCCGTTACCCCGCATTCCACACTTAATTCGGACACTCTAACACTACCTCTATCATTTACGGCAGCAACAATATACTGCAGTCTTTCTGCGATCAGCATCGTTCAACCTCTCTTCACCCTTGTCTATTCCGTGCTGCCGTATTCCCGATCTTTGGCAGCAGCATCCATTATCTCTCATTGTACAATAGAAGCAAGGAGGGCACTAGCTGATCTTGACTCTCATCTATTGGAGCACACAGCTAGTGCACTGTACGGAATAGCCCGTCTGAGATGAACACTGCCTGTTCTCCCCGTTATCTCGTGAACGCCGCCGGCACTCCGCCATCAACCGTAATCATGCAGCCGGTCGTCTTCTCTGCCTTCGAGGAGGAAAAATAAGCGATCGCCTCAGCGATGTCTGCTGGGAATACGTTAACGAGCAGCGTCGTTCTCTTGCGATAATATTCTTCCAGCTGATCCGCTTCGATGCCATAGGCTGCTGCGCGCTCATTGCGCCAGCTGGAATTCCAGATGGCGGAACCCTGCAGCACGGCATCTGGCAGAACAGAGTTGACGCGAATGCCATGCTGTCCGCCTTCTGCTGCTATGCAGCGCGCTAGATGAATCTCGGCGGCCTTCGCTGTGCTGTAGGCCGCTGCATTCTTTCCAGCGTAGACCGAATTCTTCGAGCCTACAAAGACCATGCTGCCGCCAATGCCCTGTGCCTTCATCAGCTTGAACGCTTCGCGGGCGACGAGGAAATAGCCGGTTGCGAGCACATTCATATTCAAATTCCATTCCGCTAATGAAGTCTCATCGAAGGGACTTGAAGTGGCTAAGCCGGCATTGTTCACAATAATATCAACACCGCCATATTGGAGCGCACACTGATCGAATGCCGCCTGCACCTCTTCTTCTTTCGTAACATCCATCTTTACAGCGAACGCACGTCCTTCGCCATATTGCTGATTACACTCCTCCGCAAGCTTCGCTGCGCCTTCAAGATTCAAGTCGGCAAGCACGACATGCGCACCGTCCTGCAGCAGCTTGCGAGCAGCAGCGCTTCCGATTCCCCCAGCTCCGCCTGTAATAAAGGCTACCTTGCGAGAGAACTCCGCCTCTGCAGGAGCTAAGGACAGCTTATACAGCTCCAGCGGCCAGTATTCCACATTGTAGGACTCGTTCTCGCTTAAGGAGACGAACTCGCCCAAGGCCGTCGCCCCGCGCATCACGGCAATCGCCCGATGGTACAGAGCACCACTGACGTTTGCCATCGCATAGCTCTTGCCTGTGTTCACCATCCCAAGGCCTGGAATCAAAATGACGCGTGGAGCCGCTTCAAACATAACATCTCCCTCATGCTTATTCCGTTCGAAGTAAGCCTTGTATTCCTCTTTATACGCCGCAATCCCTTGCAGAAGGGCCGCCTTTAGTGCGTCCACATCTTGGCCCTCTGGGTTCCACTCGATATAGAGCGGCTTCATCTTCGTATGCACGAGATGATCCGGGCAGGCTGCGCCGACCTGTGAGAGCGTCTTCGCATCGCGACTGTTTACGAAGGCGAGCACATCTTCGGCTGCATCCACGTTTACAATCATTTTCTTGTTATCGCTAACAGCTCCGCGAACAACAGGCAGCACTTCCGCCAGAATGCGGCCGCGCTCTTCAGCAGCGATTGACTCATATTGCTTGCCGCCATACAGCTGCCCCTCATTCACCTTAGCTTCAATATAAGCTTCTGCTTCCTGAATGATCGCAATCGTCTTGTTATAGCATGCCTCAGAAGTCTCTCCCCACGTCACCAAGCCATGCTTCTCCATGAGGACAAGCTCTGCCTTCGGATTCTGGCGGACCCCTTCAGCAATCATCTTGGAGAGCGTGAATCCAGGACGAACATAAGGAACCCACACATAGCGCTCTCCGTAGATCTCGTCGGCCAGCTCGCGACCGTTATGCGCGCAGCACAAGCTGATTATGGCATCCGGATGAGTATGATCCACATGCTTGAACGGCAAGAATGCATGCAGCAGGGTCTCGATCGAAGCTCTTGGATGCTTGCTGTTGATCATGCAATGACTAAGGTAGCCAACCATCTCCTCATCCGACATCTCTTCACGTTCAAACAACGGCGTTATGTCACTTAGGCTCAAGCCAGTAAAATGCTGACTCTTCATCGTGCCAAGGTCAGAGCCGCTCCCCTTTACCCACATCACTTCGATATCTCGACCGCGGAAATCCTTCTCCACTGTCTTCATGGACGTGTTGCCGCCGCCCCAATTGCACACTGCTCGATCCGCACCAATACGATTGGAACGATACACAAGCTCCGATAAACCGCTTTCAAGATTTGCTGCTTCCGACTTCTCCCATAAGTTCGCTACCACGTCGATATCCCTCCAGGAAGTTGGTTTTATTTGGATTATTGTTGACAAAATAAGGGTAACATACTTTTGTTTATTTTTGTATATATGTTTTTTTATTTTTAAATAAAGATTTTCAAAATCAATATCAGATACAACCGTTCAAAATGATTTTTCACTTAACTGCTCCCTTTCGGAATTTCCTCAATCACTCTGACTTGAAAGAAAGCAATTCGAATGGGAAAGGAATCGCATTATGATACAATATGTATCGTAAAATTCTGACAATATTCGCGCTCCCATCAGGACTGTCGCTCATTCTCGACAGCCTTGCTTATACGCATGCATTGCGCTATAATACATCCAACTTGATATGATTCCAAACGGCCAGTGAAGAGCATCCAACTCAGAGGCGTTCTCGTCAAGGTGATGACAGGTGGCAGTATGCACGGTTATGCAAGCACCCACTCACCCTAAGTTAACCGGACCCGCCCGTTATCGCGGAACCTAAGCGGATTGAATCGGCAGCATCGGTTCAATCAACATGGGTGGCACCGCGGGCTAAGCGCTCCTCGTCCCATTGTGATGAGGGCGCTTTTTGTATTTTTTTACAAGGAGATGGTTATGATGTTGGACATTCATTGGATGCGTGAGCATCAGCAGGATGTACAGAACGCAGCGGATCAAAAGGGAATTGAGATTTCGATTCAAGAGGTGCTGAGCGCTTATGATGAACGCAAAGCACTGCGGCAGGATATGGATGAGAAGCGCGCACTGCGCAACCGGCTATCGCAGGAGATTGGACGCGCAAAAGCAGTGTCCAAGGCATTAAGCGATACGGCAGGTGCGCATATGGAGCAGGTAAGAGAGGTCAATAAAAAGCTGCAGGAGCAAGAGGATGCACTGAGGATGCTTGATGCAAAGGTTAATCAGCTGCTGCTGCTCGTTCCAAACGTCGTGTCGCCAGACTCGCCGATTGGCAAGTCGGATCAAGATAATGTGCTGCTTAAGCAGGTGGGTGCTCCGCCAACGTTTTCGTTTCAGGCGCGCGATCATGTTGAGCTGGGTGCTCTTCACGATATGATCGATATCCCAAGAGGCGTCAAGATCGCCGGCACACGCCACTATGTGCTGAAAGGAGTCGGCGTACAGCTGCATCGTGCTGTCCAGCAGCTTGCCATTGACTATCTGCAGGAACAAGGCTTTACGCTTCTTGATGTGCCCTTGATGGTGCGCGGCGAAGCCATGACTAATACAGCCTTCTTCCCTCTCGGACAGGATCAGACTTACCAGATCGGAACAGAGGACAAATGGCTCGTCGGCACCTCGGAAGTGCCGCTCGTCTCGTATTATGCCAATGAGATCGTAGATGTGAGCACGCCGATTCGCTTGGCTGCGGCTTCAAGCTGCTTCCGAAGCGAGGTGGGATCGGCTGGCCGAGATGTGTATGGCTTATATCGCGTGCATCAATTCGCCAAGGTCGAGCAGGTCGTGCTGTGCGAAGCAGACCCCGAGCTGTCGGAAGCGATGCTGCAGCAAATTACCCGCCATGCCGAGCATCTGCTGCAGCTCCTAGAGCTTCCTTATCAGCAAATGGCCGTCTGCACGGGAGACATGTCGCAGAAGACATATAAGCAGTATGATCTCGAAACCTGGATGCCAAGCCGCGCCTGCTACGGGGAGACTCATTCCTCTTCGAATCTGCATGATTTTCAAGCCAGAAGAGCGGAGATAAGGTATCGGGATCAGGCTGGCAAGCTGAAATACTGCCATACCCTTAACAACACTGCGATTGCTACACCTCGAATCCTCATTCCGCTGCTTGAGAATCATCAGCAAGAGGATGGTTCGATCCGAATTCCGTCAGCGCTGCAACGATATATGAACGGCATGAAAGAGCTGACACCTGCGAAAACAGAAGGAGAATAGGCACAATCGCGTTCACAAAAGATAATGAACGTTGCCATACAGTATAAAACCGCCTCACTGCATAAGCCGCAGCTTGCTGGAGATGTTGTCTCCTTCGGAGCTGAAGCCTATGCAGACAAGGCGGTTTTTCTTTGCTCTACAAAAGAAGTCAGGTTTCGGCATTTTATACGGTTGACTGCTTACAGAAACTAGACTAAATTTTGTATATAGATACATATTGTATCTAAGATTGCAGGAGGTGATCCAATGTCGTTATCTATCGGAAACAAATTGTCGCTGTCACTCGCTGTCATTATTTTAATGCTGCTTGTCATTTCAAGTCCTAAACCAGCGGAGGCATCAACTTGTTCGTTTTATGTCGGGTTTCAATATGATATTCCCAATCTGGAATATCCAGGAGGAAAGTTTCTAGCCAAGGAAAACATCGGAACCAAGCAGGTAACCCTGAAGGCTTACACGCCGAAGCCTAATGAATCCGGTTCTGTAACTCTTAATGTGTATAGTGACATGAACACCAACAACGCTCCCTTATACTCCTCTACGGTTACATTCACGGGTGATGCCCCAACTCAAGTTGTCCACATTCCTATTCAGGATGATACCATCTTGAATGAAGGCATCCGTGAGCAGTTTATTCAATTAAGCAATCCGTCTTCAAATGTATGCTTCTATGAAGAGGATGGCTGGCGCGAAGCCTTTTTGTATATTTTGGACAATGAGCCGCCAACTTTGAGGGTTACCCCTTCTGAAACCTCTTATGACTTAGCTGAGGGAGGAAAAAAAACATTCGAGATCAAAAGATTGGGCGATCTGACCTTGCCGGTTGCTTATCAAATCACGGATACCCCGATCACCGCGCAGAGCTCAGATTATAGCATTTCATCAAACGGAGGCTCCTTCCCAACTGAAATATACCAGGACTATGTCCGCGATTGGCTGAATTCACAGGTGCAATACGTATCGGTGACAGCATTGACGGATACTGAAACTGAAGCCACCGAAACCTTCCAAATGCACATCGCCTCGGCAAATGCACAGATTGACGGACCTTCCACTGTTGACTTCCGAATCATCGGCGTGAATACTTGTTCGTTTTATGTCGGGTTTCAGTATGATATTCCGAACATGGACTACCCAGGAGGAAAGTTTCTAGCCAAGGAAAACATCGGAACCAAGCAGGTGACCCTGCGAGCATACACGCCTCAGCCTAATGAATCCGGTTCTGTTGTCCTTAAGGTATATAGTGATATGAACATGAACAATGCTCCTTTATACTCCACTACAGTTACATTCACGGGTAATGCTCCAACTCAAGTTGTCCACATTCCTATACAGGATGATACCATCTTGAATGAAGACATCCGTGAGCTGTTTATCCAATTAAGCAATCCATCTCCAAATGTATGCTTCTATGAAGAGGATGGCTGGCGCGAAGCCTTTTTGTATATTTTGGACGACGAGCCGCCAACCTTGAAAGTTACCCCTTCTGAAGCTTCACATGATTTGGCAGAGGGAGAGAGCAAGACGTTTGAAATCCGCAGATTGGGTGATCTGACCTTGCCGGTTACTTATCAAATCACGGATACTCCGATCACCGCGCAGAGCTCAGATTATAGCATTTCGCCAACAGAGGGCTCCTTCCCGACCCAAATTGATGGAGACTATGTTCGCGATTGGCTGAATTCACAGGTGGAATATGTTACGGTATCAGCATTGGCTGATACTGCAGTTGAAAGCACCGAAACTTTTCAAATGCACATCGCCTCGCCAAATGCGCAGATTAATGGACCTTCCACCGTCGACTTCCGAATCATTGGCAATGATGGCGGCAGCAGCGCAACCATCCAATTGGAGCAATCTGCTTACGCCACTTGGGAGTACATTAATGTGCTGCCAGTTAAGCTTACGCGTACCGGCAACCTCACACAAGAGGTCTCTGTATGGGTAAGCACCGTGAATGGATCGGCGAAGCGTGACAAGGATTTCGGGTTTGAGCCAGTAAGGATAACCTTTGCTCCAGGACAGCTATCGGCCAACCTTAATCTCTATATCATTGATGACGTATTCTGGGAAGGCAATGAAACCTTCACCCTCCAGTTAAGCGATGCACAAGGCGGTGCCGTGCTAGGAACTGTACAGCAAGCAATTGTGACCATTTATGACAATGAATGGCGAACCCAATAGATCAGATGCCCGCTGACGTTTTGCCAGAGCCGTTTCTTAAAGAAGCGGCTCTTTTCTCTTGTTCGAGGAATCCATACCGATTTGATTAAAACAAAAACAAGCCAAAAAGCCTAAGTCCAAAACATGAACGGGACTTAGGCCAAGCCATGAAGCGCAGCGGCAAGACGATCGTATAGACACGCTGCACCATTAGGTTATTTAACGTATAAAGACTGCTGGGAAGATTCTCGATTATACCAATTGCCTTCAAATAAAATTCAGGCCAGCCGTATACGGCAAAGGAATCGGCAGCAGCTTGTTCAGCCATGGAGAGCTGCCAAGCTCAGGCGCGACGTCTGGATCTGGGTTAAACAGCAAGGAAGCGAACGCCGTTGTAGGAATGACATAACGGACTCCAGCCACGGTAAGCTCCACTTTGTCTTCTCCCTTGACCTCATTAACATCGATATGAGCCAACGCATCTTCATCACGAGTCTCCAAGTACGGGAGCAATTGATTCCAGAAGCGTACCGGATTCACCAGCTTGACGGTCCCTTGGTTCATACCTTTTACGAAAGGAAACGACTTCAACTGTGCAAGCAGACCCGTTTCCTGCCAAGGCACAGCTAAGCGCAGCTCGGGAAGCGATAGATCCGTGATCAGCGTTCCAAGTGCCGCTGCTACGACGTCTTCCTTTCCTCCCCAATCAATGACCATTGGAGAGGCGTCTGTGTGAAGCGGACCTCTAATGCCAAGCGTAATAAAGGCTTCCACCACACCTTCCCGCTCGACAACAAAGATCCGCTGCTCAAGCTTCGCCAAGCTGGCCTGCGCTCGCGCTTGTTCCAGGACCGCCCGTTCCAGTAACCCTCGCTCGAATCGCACCTGGCTGGAATCGGCCAGCTGCTGCCTTACAAGTCGATCACGCTCCTCCGCTTCTCTGATCGTAGCCCCAGCCTCAACTAGCGAAGGCAGCCGGTACGCCTGCTCTCTTGTCAGCTTATAGCGATAGACGGAGCCAAAGTAGACACAGCCGCGCCGTGTATATAAGCTGCGGTCGCCTGACACCAACAGCAAGGAGCCCTGCGAAGCTTCGATATGTTCAAAGACACGATCAAGGAGCAGCCCTGCATATCCCTTTCCTCGGAAGTGAATATCTGTACATACCGAGCCTAATGAAAAACATGGGATCACTGCAGCTCCAATTTTCATTTGGCTTGGGACGAGACCCATGAATGAGACGAGCTTATCATCGACATACATGCCAACAGAGCTCGCATACGCCCCGGAGAAGATAAGGGGAAATGCATCTGCCATCGGTTGATGGCCTTCCTTGCGAAAGGTCAGATCAGCAAGCTTTGCCGCCTCATCCATGCCTTGCTTCTGTACATAGCGAATCGATTCCATAGAAGTTCCTCCTTACCAGGTGCCGTCATCTAAGCAGCTTTAAGTATGATCTCCAATGCATATGAAGAAGCAAATGCGTCTATTCCTTGTCTATACCGCTCTCATGCTGTTTCGCTTCTTCAATCGGTACAAGGTTAAATTGAACTTATCACGCTTCATCCGCAATGTCTATTCAAAAAAAAAGCGACTGTCCCCTTCCGCATAAGCATGAAGGACAGCCGCTTTCGTCTATTTCTATATAAGCGATTATTTGCTCAAAATATCGGTCAATACGGGAACGACTTGAGACTTGCGGGATACAACGCCTTTTAGAACCGCTTTGTTGTCTGCAAGCTTCACATTGAATGCCTGCTCAACGGCATCGGTACGGTAACCAAGCACAATTGCGACAGAATCGTTATTCAAGATATCTGTTACAACAAAGACGAAGACATCCAGGCCCTTGTCCGCAATCACTTGATTCAATGCAGCTGTAACTTCTGCCTCACGGCTTAGCACATCCTGCACGTCAACTGCATTCACCTGTGCAATCTCAACCTTGGAGCTGCCCATCGTGAATTCCTTGGAATCAAGCGTGATCAATTCAGCTACAGACTTATCCGAGAGGTCTGCACCTGCCTTCAGCATATTCAAGCCGTACTCTGCAGCATCCACACCAGCAATACCAGCAAGCTCATGCGCTGCATCGATATCCTGCTGCGTGCAGGTTGGGGACTTGAACAGCAAAGAGTCCGAAATAATCGCGGACAGCATGAGACCCGCGATCTCAGGCTTAATCGCAACGCCGTTCTCCTTGTAGAGCTTATTCAAGATTGTCGCTGTGCAGCCTACTGGCTCTGCACGGTAGTACAATGGAGCACTTGTCTCAAAGTTCGCGATGCGGTGGTGGTCGATTACCTCCAACACTTGAACCTTTTCAATATCGCTGACACTTTGTTGACGCTCATTATGGTCAACCAAGATGACACCATTCACTTCGTTTGCTACCGTTTCAACCAAGCGTGGAACTTCTGCCTTGAACGTATCCAAAGCGTATTGCGTCTCGCCGTTCACATTTCCCAAGCGAACAGGTTCAGCATCTACGCCTAATTGGCGCTTCAATTCAGCATAAGCAATAGCGGAACAAATCGTATCTGTGTCTGGGTTTTTATGTCCGAATACAAGTACTTTTTCCATTGATATAGCTCCTTACACGTTTATTTAGGGCGATATAAGTATAACCTCGTCCCATGATCCAATCAAGATTATACCGCAGTTTAAAGATTATTCCCATCCCTTTAATGGGATATTTTTGAATTCACTTTATTTCAACAATTGATTGCGAAGCAGCGACATCTGCTGATCCCATACGAAGGAAGCCTTAGAGAGCTCAACGAGTTGTTCCTTCGCATCCTCGGGAATCTCCCCGCCTTCATATTTATAGTTGAGCTTGTGCTCAGTAGCAGCCCAGAAGTCCATCGAAGAGGTGCGGATCTGGATCTCTGCTGGCACCCATAGAATGCCCGTTGAAGTAATGACCTTCGTCTCCACAACCATATGAAGACTCTTGTAGCCGCTCGGCTTCGGATTCTCAATATAGTCCTTGATGCGGATAATTCGAATATCCTCCCGCTCCATAATATGATCTTTCATGGCATACACATCGTCAATAAATGTCGTTACGATGCGAAGACCCGCAATATCGAAGATCTCGGTCTGGATCGTATAGAAGATGTCTGGCGTCAATGCGATGTTTTTCCGCTCTAATTTCTTCAACAAAGACAGCGGATCTTTAATTCTTGCTTTGATATGCTCAATCGGCGTATAGCCAAATCGCGTCTTCCAATCGAGATCGATAATCTGGAAGTCGCTCTTCAGCTCATTGAGCGCCATCTCATACTGATTAAACAAGGTGTCCCAATACTTCTGAATCATCTCGAACAAGTCCATCCGGCTAAGGCTTCCATCCATAAAGCGGCTCTTAATCATGTTGCTGTTCATCACGTTGGCAAGCATGCGACCGCCTGGCAAATCAGACTCCACCAAGGACTCTACGTCCACAACCTCCTGAAAGCTGTTCAACTGCTGCTCTTCTTGCTCGGTAGGCAGGGATTCCTGCTGTTCGTGCTGTTGATTATTGTCCATCTGTTATTCCTCCACTTTGTCTATAGCTTGATGCGTGTATATAAGCGATAAGCATGGTATTTGAGATTTAGGAATGGCGTTAAAGGCGATGGGGCTCTCTTCTAGATTACCGCTTGTTAGAGCAACTCGCAAATACTACCCCCTCTTTACTCACCCATCCCCTCTACCTTAAAACTTTTTAAGAAATATGAAACGATTTGCACCCTTGAACGGTCAAACCACGTATAATCAATCTGTTCAAGTATTTCCCATCCGCTTCTAGATCTAATAAGGGAGGTGACACCTTGTTTCTTATTCGAAGGCTATCCATGAAGCTCTTGCGATTAAAAAATTCTATTTTGGCCGCTATTGCGCTAATGTTCATGATTCTCACCGCAAGCCTAGCGTACCTCCTTGAGCCCGACACCTTTACAACCTGGTTCAATGCCTTGTATTGGGTGCTGACGACGATGGCTACGGTCGGATATGGCGATTATTACGCTGTAACCCCATTAGGAAAGCTGCTTACGATCTTTATCTATATTTTTGGAATCGGCTTATTGAGCTTGGTTATCGGCAAGATTATCGACTCGATTGCAGATATGCACCGAAGAAGGGAGACGGGGAAATTGAAGTTTCACGGCAAGCATCATGTCATTATTATGAATTGGAGCCGCAAGGCTAAGTACGCGATCGAGGAGCTCTTGTCCTCAAGTCCAGATATCGATATTGTCATCGTTGACGATCTCGAGAAGCATCCTTATGATCATCCGAAGGTGCACTTTGTGAGCGGAGATCCGACATCTGCCGATATCCTGAATCAGGCAGGCATGCAGGAAGCACGCGCAGCGATCATCTTTGCCGACCCTAAGATTGATGATGCCTCGCTTGTAGATGGCAAATCTCTGCTCATCGCCTCAAGCATTGAGAGCCTTGCTCCACAAGTACATACAACAGTTGAAGTGATGATGGAGAAGCACACCAAGAATTTCAGGCATGTTAAAGTGAATGAATTTATTTTGTCGCATGATGCCGTATCCCGACTGGCCGTTAAGAGCGCGCTAGAAGAAGGCAATATGGATATTTTCAGTCAGCTGCTGAGCAGACAGCATGGAGCCGACATTTTCCAGGTCCCCGTCGATCCGTCTTGGAAGACCTACGAGGATGCCTTTGTGGATCTGCTGCAGCAAGGGGCAACCTTAATCTCAGATCGCAATGACATGCAAATCAACTGCAAGCTGAAAGAGAACATTCCTGCGGATGCCAAGCTGTTCGTCATCTGCCATACGAGCGTCTATGACCAAAAGCTGAGTGGAAAGTCGGTGACATCATGAATGGGAGCTGTTTCCTCTCGTATCAGGAATGGTCAGATCTTGAATTAAGGGTCACAAGAAGCCTCTTCAGCGAAGCTGTGTCCAATCAAGAATTGTTTGTCCGCAAGCTGGTCAACGCAACCGTGATCCACAACCAATGCTTCGAGCACACCTCTCATGAATCTGATCATGGAGGCAATCATGTTATTTATATGAAGCCATTTGGAGCGGATGAGCTGCCCATCTATGGCGCTCGACTGCAGGAAGCCTTGTTCGACTATTGCGATGTCTCCCCTGCCTTGTCTATGGACTGCTGCTATTGGGAGCATGATCGCTTCGTTCGGGGAACTGCGATACGAATGGAGCATGAGCCGCTCAAGATAGCTGGGTTATTGCTCGATCATTACCTCGTCCAATACGAGCAAACCTACGAGAATGTATATAGTGTATTCGATCGAGATCGAAGAAAGGTCATTTTATTCTTAAAAGGAGTGGAACTGTAAATGCAGGATCACGAGCAGCAAGCACAAGCTGCGTCATCCATAAGCCATCGCTCGGCTAAATCGCCAAGCCCCAGCATACGACGAATCTCATCTCATAAAATGGCTGCACTTGCGCTGATTCTTGCCGTGCCTGCTATGCTTGCAGGCTGCAGCAATGAAGAGGAAATCTATGATGAATATTGTTATGACATGGATAATGACGGAACCATTACGTTTGAAGAATGCCCAGAGGGCAGCTATTACGAGGACGATAGCGGCGGCTTCTATTATATATCCAGCACCGATAAACGCTATCGGGCCAAGCCAAGCTCTGCTTCAACCTTCAAATCCTCTAAGAACAGTTCTTACAAAGGATTTGGCAGCAGCGGAAGCAAGAGCATCGGGGGGTAATCAGAAATGCCCTGCACCATCCATCTAGGTTATGAGCATGATTATATCTTTCAAGGAGAGCTTGCAGCACGCATCCCTTATCACCGCATGTACGGCAAGCAATATTGTGTCCCGAGCCTTACTCTCTTTGCGAAGCAGGAAGTGCAAAGGGTTGCCGAAGCTGCGCAATGGGTCGACCGCATCTATTGGAAGGCGTTGCGATTCACCCAGCGTTACTTGCCGGATTCCTTCTTAGTCGAGCAGCTCGGCCTTCACCCGTCCATGATCGAAAGCGCGCGCCTTGAGGTGCCGTATCATGGGATATCAAGACAAGACTGGATTCTGCATGAACAGGGCTTAAAAGTCATCGAAAACAACACGGATACCCCGACAGGGGTGCCCGAGACTGCCTATTTGTCCCAGGCCATGATTGAATCCTTCAGCTCTTATCAATCCGCCTCATCTGAGATGCGCACCCACATTAAGCAGGCCTTTTCGCTATTGATTGACTATTACAGGCAGCAGGGCTTAGACGGGCATATCGCTTTTACATGCTATGACACTCATATTGAGGACTTGACCAACACGCTCTATCTCATGGAAGCCGTACAAGAGCTCGGTATAGACTGCTTCTTCGTGCCGCTTGATGCGCTTGAAATTATTCCTCAGGACAGCTTGTATTATCAGGGCAAAAGGATCTCGATCCTGTACCGGCTGTACCCGCTTGAGTACCTAGTCCACGATCGAGACGAAGCTAGCGATCGGGCCATTGGCGAGGACTTGCTTCAGCTTGTTGCGCAAGGAAAGCTTGGGCTGATTAATCCGGCTCAGAGCATTATTACTCAGAGCAAGGGCTTCATGGCACTGATCTGGTCGCTGTATGAGCATCATGAGGAAGCAAGCGCGATGTGCGGGTTCGATGTATTCGATGAGGAAGAGCTGCAGCAGCTTCCGATTTACTTTTTGCCTACCTATTATGAGCCTTCCGTGTTTCACCTTGCCAATAGCCTTTATGTACAAAAAAGCTACTGGGGGCGTGAAGGAAAGGGAACCACGCTGGTGAAGGGAGATGGCACCCTTCTGTCGAACGAACAGGAATGGGAGGACCTATCGGAGGAAGCAGCAGACATTCGAGATTATTACGAGAATCAACCGAAGATATTCCAGCAGCATCACCCGTTGACGGAGCTTGAGATTCTCACCGAAGAAGGCAGCTATGTAGGATCTTTGCTGCTTGGCGCTTATGTAATTGGCGGCCGATATGCGGGACTCTTGCCTCGAATCGGCGAGAAGATAACCGGAGATATGGCGTACTACTGTCCAGCCGCTGTGGAGATCTAACCCGAACACTGTACTTTCCAAAAAAGAGCTTATAGAAGACTGCCCAGAACTTTGATAAAAGACCTGATGAACATGCTGAATCTATCCTATTAGGGAGGAATATATGGTGAAAGATTTTGGATTCGATCTATTGAATGTGGGGATAGGCATCCTCATTCTACTCGTTATTCTAGGTATCGGCGCCTTCGTCTTTAGCAGGCTGACACGCTTTCAGGATGGCGAGGAGATCGCGAATGGCAACGAAGCCGCAGGAATGTATATGGGGAGCAAACTGCTAGGGCTTTGCATTATTGTAGCCATGGTCTCCTTCAGCTCTCACTCCTGGACTGCCATGCTGCTCTGGTCGGCTGTAGGCATTCTACTCCTATGCCTCGTCTACTTGCTATTTGATTGGGTTACACCAAAAATCAAAGTATGCGAAGAGATTAAGCGCGGCAATATGGCCGTCGCTCAGCTGCTCCGCTCGCTTATTATTGGAGTATCGGTTGTTATTGGTACTTTTCTAATGTAACCCAATTCACTGACAATAACAGGTATGTAATTATATACAATCTATCATCGTGATCGGTAAGGCCCTCTTATGCTTGTACGTCAGAGGGCCTTTTTGTGCGCGATTGCCTCCCAGTATTTCCAAGCTCTTTTATCCACCACTATACCGCTACCTTTTTCAACAAATGAAGTATTAATAAAAGGCAGCTTGATCACTGGCTGAAACATGACGATATTGATACAAGTCTGTTACTCGGTTGATACGCTTCTGCTACTATCCAACTTTAGAATAGAAATATCCCAAATGTTGATAACCAATAGTAAGCCTTGTGATCACATGACAACAGGTAACGATATAGTTGAATTCGTCCCATCTCATGATCGAAGTGGGGCTATTTGTCATGAAACTTAGAAAACTCATGCTACGCGGTAAGATCAAGTATGAAAGGATTTCTGCAGCTATGACACGACATCTTAGACACCAGCCATTAATCAAGTTCTTCTTCAAGACCTATGGGTATACATTTATATGGAAAATGATATCCCATCACCACGGCCAAAGAGGAGGCCTTTGTCATGCCTGAGCCCCATGATGCCAAACCCCGTTACATAACTGGTCTTGACGGCTTGCGAGCGATAGCCCTGCTGGCGGTTATCGCTTATCACTTAAATCTTAGCTTTGCTTCAGGCGGCTTTCTTGGGGTAGAGATCTTCTTTGTTCTCTCTGGCTACTTGGTCACCCACCTCCTGCTTATTCAGCGGGAACAACGAACGAGCATTCATCTGAAGAACTTCTGGATGAGGCGTCTAAGAAGACTGCTTCCCGCCCTCCTGCTGATGCTTATTGGAACAATCGTGTATATGACATTCACAGCAGGAGATCGGATTGCCACCTTTCGCGGTGATGTCATCTCAGCGCTCTTCTACGCCAACAACTGGTACTTGCTGTTCCATCACGTGTCGTACTTCGAGAGTTTTGCCAACCCATCGCCATTTCTGCATCTTTGGTCGCTTGCTGTAGAAGGACAATTTTATGTTCTATGGCCGCTTCTCGTCATGCTGGGGCTTCGCTTCACGCCAAAGCGCTGGCAGTTTGCCGCTTGGACATTCGGACTCGCCGTTATCTCGGCTTTGCTTATGGCGTGGCTGTACGACCCCGCTGCAGATCCAAGCCGTGTCTACTATGGCACAGATACACGCGTATTTGCACTATTGATCGGTGCCTTAATTGCCATTATTCAACCGCAGCGTACGTCATCTAGTACTCCACCGCGCTTTAAGCTCGGCATTCATCTTGTAGGAATGGTTGGACTTTTGATCCTATGCTATTTGATGGGGACAATAGATGAATACAGCGAGTTTTTGTATCGAGGAGGATTCGTGCTGCTCTCTATCGGTACTGCCATGCTTATTGTTGCAATTGTACAGCCCGGAAGCTTCTTCAACCGCATGCTGAGCTTCAAGCCGCTGCAGTGGATCGGACTTCGCTCCTATGGAATCTATCTTTGGCATTACCCGATCATTGTGCTGACAACACCGCTTGTAAACACCGATGGCTTCAGCTGGATAAGAGCACTCCTGCAAGTCGCGGCAAGCCTGCTCCTTGCCGAGCTGTCTTGGCGGTATATTGAGACTCCGATTCGAAAGGGGCAGCTTTCAGGCTTCTTCAAGCCGATAACAAAGCTCAAATGGGACGCTCGTCGTCTCACCTTGCAGCAGTGGATGAGTGTCGGCTGCACAGCGCTTGTCATCTCCATCTTCTGTTATGGCATGATTGCAAACAAGCCGCTTGCTTCAGCTCATCATACGTCTCTATTGGAAGGAACCGCAGATCCTAAGCAGTCTGCTGAATCAACGGCAGATCAAAATCTTCCTGCTTCTCGGCAGCATCCTGATCTGGATTCCAGTTCTTCTTCCAGTTCCGAACAAGGAACAAGCGAGGGGCAGGAGGGCGCATCTACGGGACAGGATTATGCTTCCCCTGTCAGCACGCTTCCTTCAGCAAAGCCACAGCCTCCGAACCCATCTGGCGGAAAGTCAGAGGCTGCTTCGCAAGCTCAAGAAGGAGGGTCCGTGAACAAGGAGGCGAATAAGGAAGGCCGTGCGCAGCCTGATAGCGCTGGCGAGGATGCCGATGAAGCAGCCACGGCTTCATCTTCCTTAAAGGGACCTTCCGGATGGAACATCACCGCAGTAGGCGACTCTGTCATGCTCGATACGAGTCCCTATCTAGAGAAGCTGCTCCCCGGCATCACCGTTGATGCTGAGATCGGCAGGCAGATGTCTTCTGCTCGCGAAGTTCTGCAAGATTATAAAGAGAGCGGCAAGCTTGGCAATGGCGTCATCATCGCACTCGGAACGAATGGCGCGTTCAATTCCAAGCAGTTTCGCGCGATGCTCGATGCGCTTGGCGAGCGCGAGATCATTCTCGTCAATACACGTGTGCCGCGCAATTGGGAGGATCGTGTAAACGATACTTTGGATGAGATCGCTGAGGAGAAGTCCAACGTAACCTTGGTGGATTGGTATGCCGCAAGCGCGAATCACGATTCCTATTTCTCGCCTGACGGGGTGCACCTTGAAGCAGAAGGTGCGAAGGCCTATGCGGAGCTTGTTGCAGGCTGCATCAAGAGTTTATCCTCCTAAATACAGCTGGGCATAGTATAATAGATCAAGAGACAGGCTTTTCGCTTAAGCCTGATTATAGATTCATTACGCGAACAAAGGGTGATCCAGCACGAATGTTTATTCTTGAGAACATGGAGACGAAGATCGAATTGTACGAAGCCTACGATCTGAAGACCTTGGAACGCAAGATCGAAGAGCAAATGGAAAACAACAAAGCGCTTCTGCTTGACGTCTACCACATTCAGCATCAGGTCACGTTCGATCCAAATCGCAACAAAATGCTCTATACCGCTGTTGTTCATTACAAAGGAAAAAGCAGCCGCTAGTCTGCAGCACATCTTATAGCCTAGCCACCTCAGCGTATCGCTATAGCATGTATAAAGGAGTCTGCACGGCCTTGTTGACAAGCCGTGCAAACTCCTTTTTTGTGCAGTATGACATCATTGCTTCGCAGGCCTAGTGCGCTTAGATCTCGCCGCGCCCAAGCATATAGGACTCCCGGTAGCTGATGTAGAAGCGCAGCTTATTGGCCAGCTTGCGCGTGATCTGGCCTTGCTCGAAGCGAGTCTGTATAGCGTCTCGTTCCGCTTGGAGTCCAAGGTGGCGCAGCTCCTTGAGCTGCTGCTCCCAATCCTCATCCAATGGACGCTCCATCCCTAATCGAGCCTGCATGGAATCCGTGACGGAGCTGTAAAGGGTGATAAGCTGATCCACCGCCTGTGCATTATCCTGCGTCCGCTCCTGCTTCAGGTGCATGATCGCTTCCTGCACGGTTGTAAGCTTCAAGCGAAGCACCTCCTGATTCGCCTCGCTCATCGCTTCAGTCATCCCTGTTCGGTTGCGCTTGACGAATCGGTTCCACACCTCTTTTTTCACGACATTCCACATATAGCTGCGGTCGCTAAGCACCGATTCACTCTGGTTTAAGATGTTGAGCAGCTGATTCGCGGTATGTTCTTCTACCGCTTCTTCAGCCAGCAGTCTCTTTACCGCTTGGCGTTCGGTCTCAAGCGCCAGCTTTCTAAGCTCAATCATCTGCTTGCGAAGCTGCTTTTTGCTTCCTAAGCGATAGGGCTCTCTAGACAGCTGCCTTATGGATTGGCGATATTCACGGATGATGACACCTACCGCAAGGGCATTGTCTGGCGTCTTCGCTTCATGAAGCGCATGTATAGCTGCGCGCATGCCTAAGATTTGCGTGACTTTCTCAAGCTTCTCCTCCTGCTGCTCCTTGCTGCTGTCAGACTTCTTCGTGATAAGCGGAAGCACGACGCTTGCCACAATAAGCGACAGCAAGATGACTCCCGCAGCTAAGAAGATGATTAGATCCCGCTCAGGAAATGCTTCGCCGTTCGCTAAGAAAAACGGAATCGAGAAGGCACCGGCCAACGTCACCGCTCCTCGGACGCCAGATACTGTCGTTATGAGCACATAGCGTGCGGAAGGCAGCTGATCTTGTTCATTTGCAGGTAGAATCCATCGTGAATACAGATAAACCCAAGCATACCGCAGCACGAAGAGCAGCAGGTAAATGACCCCGATAAGGGTAAAAACTCGCTTGTTGCTGTACAGTGGATCCGTAAAAATTGTCCCAATCGCATCCGGAAGCTGAAGCCCCAATAGGACAAAGACGAGACCGTTCAGCACAAACAGCAGGATCGACCAAGTGCTGGAGGAGACGATATGGAGCTTCACCAAGCTCTTCTCGGTTCGTTCCTCTTGAATAGCATGAACCAACCCGCCTGATACTGCTGCTAGAATGCCCGACACCCCGATATTCTCCGCAACCATATAGATCATAAACGGCGTTAGAATCTGAATAATGACATGAATAGTCACATCTTCCATGCCGAAGCGGCGCAGCATCACCTGCGTCCAGCTGATAGCCTGCGCGACAACAATCCCTGCAAGCAGACCGCCCACCGCAACCAGCACGAAGCTTACACTCGCTTGTGCAAGCGAGAATACGCCGGTAACCGCCGCCGCAATCGCAAACTTAAAGGCAACGAGACCTGAGGCGTCATTCATCAGCGATTCACCTTCTAACAGCCTCATCAAGCTTTTGGGCATTTGCACCCTCTTAGCCATTGCACTGACGGCAACCGCATCCGTCGGCGACAAGATGGCGGCCAGTCCAAAGGCGGCGGCAAGCGGAATCGTCGGAACAAGCCGATGAATGGCGTATCCCACCACGACAACAACGATAAAGACTAGGCCTACGGCAAGCAGCAGGATCGGACCCTTGAGCCGCCACAGCTCCTTGCGCGGATAATGCTTCCCATCGTTATACAGCAGGGGAGCAATGAATAATAGAAAGAACAGCTCATGATCGAGCGGCATATGTATTCCCGTCGGAATCAGCGCAACAAGTGCACCGAGCGCGATCTGGACAAGCGGGATAGGAATTGCTGGAACAAAGCGATTGATGACTTGTGAGACGCCAAGCAAGGCGATCATCAGCAGCGCGGCTTCTAATACCTCCACAGGCATCCTCCTCCTTCTGCAATAAAGTAATGATATAAATATACCCTATTTTTGAGTATTTGATCATGTGCTGGATTTTGATTAGATGCGGAATGTTGGAAGAAAAAAGACAAGAAGGCGGCTCCCTTCTTTATAAAGACAGGGAGCCGCGCCTTCTTGCCTGCATGAATCTTATTATCGCACGGATCATAATAGATAGCTCCTGAATAGCTTGCATGCCATGCAGAAGAACGTCTATCCGACAAGCCGCGTAATTTTTTTCTTTTTCCATACCAATCGATAGTAGCCGTACTGCAAGATCAGATTCACGATAAAGGCAGCGGGATACCCAATCCATACGCCTTCGATGCCAAGCGAAGTATGCTTCGAGAGATAGTAAGCTACTGGAACTTCTACGAGCCAGATGGAGAAGATGCTGAACAGCATCGGCCACAGGACTGTACCGCTCGCACGCATCACAGCTCCGACGATCTGTGCCTGACCGAAGATCAAATAGCTCCAGAGTGTAATCATAACAAGGCTGTGCGCAATGTTGATCGTGCTCTCATTCGTAAGGAACCATGAGAGGATATCTCTAGAGAATACATATACCAGCAGGATAAATATACCGCCAATAATAAGATTGAGCACAGCTCCGGCGCGAAGCACCTGCTTCAGCCGATCCATCTGATTCGCACCAATTGCTTGCGCAGCGAAGATGGAGACAGCGATACCCAAGCTTACGGCAGGCATCTGCACGTAGCTGACAACCTGATTCACCGCTCCATATGCAGCAGTCGAATCTGAGCCAAATACATTTACAAAGGAAATCACCGCAATCTCCGACAAGGAGATCAAAATCATGTTCACGCTCGCAGGTATGCCAAGTCGAAGCAAGAGCTTCAAGATCTGTCCATCCATGCGAAGATGACGCCTTACTGATGCATCAAAGCGCAGCGGATGCTTCTTCACCTTCAGGTACACCAGCATGACAACAACGGTGATGACAACAGAGACAAGACCTGCATAAGCAGCGCCATACAGCCCAAGCTTCGGCAGTCCAATCCAGCCGAAGATAAGAAACGGAAGCAGCGCAACATTGAGCACCGTGTATACAATCAAAAAGAAAAACGGCGTCTTGGAGTCCCCGATTCCCCGGATAAATGTCGTATAGACGTTAAAGATGAACATGATTGGCATGGATGAGAACAGAATGCGAGCATAATGCGCGCTCATATCCAGAACATTCTCTGGTGTTCCCATAAGACGTAAAATATCAGTGGCATAGATGACGCCAACAATCGCAAGCACGATTCCGAGAATAAAGCTGAAGGTTAAGGTTGTTCCGATAATGGCCTTCATACGCTCTTCATTGCGCGCACCAAAGGCCTGACCTATTAGAATGGAACTGCCTGACCCGACGCCGATTGAAAACGAAATAAGCAAAAAGAACAACGGGAAGAAGGCCGATATCGCTGCTAGTGCGTCTTCGCCTACCCATCTTCCTACCATAATGCTGCCGATCAGTTGACCGATGGATTGAAGGGAGTTGCTCAAAATTAAGGGGATCAGGAATATCAGCATTGCCTTCCACGTCTGGCTGTGCTGCATGCCTCCGTGCTTAGCCTTATTATGCTCTGAAATAGATGCGGCCTGATCTTCAGTCTCTTGAAGCGATTGATTCGCTTGCTCTTCAAACCCGCTCATTGCGCGGGACTTGGCTTGGGATTGTTCGGGGGGATTCACATTAACAACTCCTTATCTCTGAAAACAAACAAAATACAAAATCGTTTATTTATGTATAGATATTATATAATTAATCTAATAATTATCAATGGAAAAATTAATTCTAGCTTTGTGTTCCTCTCCTTCAAAATCATTCATCACGCATTAGCTGTGGATTACAGCGCAGATATGAATATAGGGTCATAGCCCTCATTTATCTTACCATTTCTACCCTCATATGAAAACATACATTCGCATTTAATTGTAAAAATGATGTAAATTGTTCAGTGAACTCGCAGCATTGGCTCATCATCTATCTGTACAGCAAACAAACAGCCCATACCTGTTAGATATAAGGTATGGGCTAAGCGTTGTTATTTAATTGCAAGCTTTAATCTTGGATCATCATTAATCGTTAATGATTATGTCAGCTGCATTGTCGTGATGCACGTGTTGTCATCCTTAAAGGTAGATATCTCCGACTCTGATGTTCTGCCATCATGCGTAATCTTGACCTTGAGCTGCTGATCACGCGGGAGCCAGAGATCAATGAAGCCATTCGGCTGCGACTTGATCATTTGATCCAGCACTACATTCCCATCACGGTCTTCCATGTATACCTTGAATTCCTCATTCGCTAGTTCACCTCGGCACGTTGCCAGATTGTGAATAGCGCATGGATGGGTCTCATCTACGAATGGAGCAATAGAGACGAAAAATTCGTCCTCTGGCAAGGCATACACCGTTGCTTTGGCATTCTCATGAACAACCTTCAGCTCGGTAGAATTAATAGAAGCAGATGCTGCTGTGCTCTTCCCTAAGCTGAAATCCTGCACAATCTGCTTAATGTCTGCTGATACGACTGGACTCGCTTCTTTAGTAGGCTGATTCCCAATATACCAGAACACGCCCAACGCAATAACGGCGAATCCAGCAATCCCCATCATAAGCTTCTTCATCCTAATCCCCCTTCTTACTCTTCTTTTCCATTTCCATTACTAGTCATCGCCAAGCTGTTACTCGGATAATACCATGTAGAGCGGTAGGAATGAAATTAATCATTTATCGATTATTTGAACATTTTGTGCAGCACGTTTCTGCTCTCATGGATCGCTGCGCTCCTATAAATCGAAGAATAGAAACGTTCTCATCCAATTGCACTGGAAGAGTCTCCAAGTTATCACCGGCACCTCTACTTTAAAATATTTTTGTAAATAGGGATGTTGGCGATTACTTGTAAAATCATCTATCCTCATATATTAAACTACCCTTACTATCAAAAAATGATATGGTAGTATCTCGATCATTAATGATTGGAGATTCAATAAGATACGCCCTTTGATCTTGATTAAAGATATATTCCTTTTCAGTATCATCCGCAAAGCGAACAATAAATGATGCACTATTATTCAACACAGATTCATTGGTTACATAGAAACAAAATTTACCTTTCGTATAGCATCCATATGTAATACCATATTTTGAAAGCGAGGATTTCTGATTAACGTATTGGATCTTGTCTTTTTTTTTTTCTTTCATGATATATACAGCAATAATACTATTGCCAGCATAAATGATTTCCGATTCACTCCATCCCCCCTCAGACACAATAAAAGTAGAGAGGAAACAACGAAATGATTGCTTCCTCCTCTTTACCTATTATCAATTATAATGTAATTTTTACAACTGTTGGTGTTAAAAAAGGTACAGCCTTCATCAAGAAGAGCCATACCTTTTCCATCATTCATCATTATTTATTGAGCAGTGCATCTGCTTTCTTCGCTGCTTCCGACACTGCTGCCTCTGCTGTGATCGAAGAATCAACAACGGCGCGGAGAATCTCATCCTTAATGATCTTCGCAATCTCAGGATATACCTTCTGCATTGGACGAGGGCCTGCGTACTCAAGCTGATCAACGGCAACTTTAAAGAGCGGCTTCTCTTCATACAGCTTCTTCATCTCATCGCTTTCTACCGCACTGACACGGCTAGGAAGATAGCCTGTGTAGGAGCTTGCATAAATCGTCTGCTCCTTAGACGTCATCCACTTGATAAACTTCCAGGCAGCCTCCTGCTTTTCAGGAGATAGGCCGGATGTCATGACGAGATTGGCACCGCCCGTTGGTACTCCGTAAGTGTGATTCGCAGGCATGAACGTTGTTCCAAGCTCAAAGCCCTGCTCCTCGGCAACTTTCATATTATTGGTCAGATCCGCAGTCGAAGAGAACATCATGGCAGAACGCTGATTGTGGAAATCCGTCTTCGCCTGCGCACCAGCGTCATCCGTCGTGCCGATGTTCATGATGCCTTCGTCCTTCATCTTCAGCCACAGCTTCACAGGATCAATACCGGTCGCATTGTTGAAGGCTGCGCTCTTTCCATCCTCGCTAATCATGGTGCCTCCACTCTGTCTAACAAAGCCTTCATAGTACCAGATATCGATTGGCATGGAGATGCCATAGCGTTGATCTTTGATCGTAAGCTTGCGGGCGTATTCTTCGAACTCCTGCCAATTCTTCGGTCCTGCCGGATCAAGCCCCGCTTCTTTGATCATCGTACGATTCAAGTATAGGATGGGCGTGCTGCGCAGATAAGGCAGAGCATACAGCTTGTCGTTCACGTAAGAGTTGCCCATCAGGCCCGGAATGAAATCCTTCATATCCATTTGATCCTTCTCAACAAAAGCAGTCAATTCCTGTGTCATGCCTGACTCGGCAAAGATACCCACCGAAGCAATCTCATTTTGCCAGACTTCTGGAGCATTGCCTGCAGCAAAGGCCGCCTGCGCCTTGGAATGCTGGTCCGCATAAGAGCCTTGGTACTCTGCTTTTACAATGACTTCATCCTGAGATTCGTTAAACATTTTGACCAAGTTCTCATTGTTCTCTGCAATCTTGTCGCCCCAGGAATACCAATACGTAATCTCAATTGGCTTCTTCGCCGATCCGGTAGAGCCGCTGCCTGAAGGCGTCACTTCTTGATTAGCTGATGAGTTGGAGCTGCCACAAGCAGTCAGGGTGAGTGCAAGCGTCGTCGCTAACAAAATGGATCCGATTTTTTTCACAGGTAAGCCTCCCGTTAAATAAGTGGTTTATTTTACGCCAGAGTAGACAAATGCTTTGATAATTTGACGTTGCGCGAATGAGAATACGATTAGAATCGGGATGACGAGAATCATATTGCCCGCCATCAAGATGTGCCAAGCAGCGCCTCCATCGACTTCACGCAGCTTCGAGATTCCGATCGGAAGCGTTCTTGCTGCATCAGAGGTCGTCATGACAAGCGGCCAGAAATAATCATTCCAATGCGCGATGAAGCTGAATAAGGCAAAGGTGACCAGCGTTGGCCGCGCCATCGGCACCATGATCTTCAGAATGATCTTCCACTCCGGCGCATCGTCAAGCCGCGCAGCCTCGATCAGTTCCTCCTGCACCTGCTTAAACGATTGTCTTAACATAAAGATGCCAAACGCACTGGATGAGAACGGGAGGATCAGCGCCAATAGATTATTGATCAGCCCCCATTTGCTCATGAGCAGGTATACGGGCAGGAAGATCAATTGACCGGGTATCATCAAGGTCACCATCGTAATCCCGAACAGCAGCTTATCTCCCTTGAAGGAGTAGCGGGCAAACGCATAAGCAGCCAAGGTTATCGTCGTAAACTGCAGCAGCAAAATGCTGATCGATACAACCACACTGTTCATCAGATACTTTAGAAATGGACCTGAATTCCAAGCTGCGGCAAAGTTGCTCCACATAATCTCGGACGGTATCCACTTTGGCGGGAAGATTACCGTCTCAGAATAGGATTTCAAGGAGGTTGAGATCATCCAGAGGAAAGGAATGACGAAGATCGCAACCAAGACGAGCATGGCTGTTACATTTAATACGCGGACTATCGATTTGCTTGCTGTAGTCATCTTGTCATCTCCTTTCTACTGATAGTGGACTCTGCGGCTAAGCAGCTTGAAGTATACTAACGTAAGCAGCCCGACAACCAAGAGCAATACGACACCGGCAGCCGAAGCATAGCCGATCTTGAAGTAGCGGAACCCATATTCATAAATGTAGAACACCAGCGTATTCGTTGAATTGACAGGTCCTCCATTGGTCATGATGGCAATCGTCTCGAATACCTGGAAGGAACCGATCAGATTAATAATGATGAGGAAGAACAAGGTCGGCGACAGCATCGGCAGTGTAATCTTATAGAAGGTTCGCCACCGGTTGGCTTCATCAAGCGCTGATGCCTCATACATGTCTTTAGGAATGCTTTGCAGCCCTGCGATAAAGATAAGCGCGTTATAGCCGACGCCCTTCCATACGGCAACCAGCACCAGCGATAATAGAGAGCTGTCAGGACTGCTGAGCCAATCGAGCTTCTGCATACCGAACATCTCCAAAATGGCGTTAAGCAGTCCAAACTTCGGGTCCATGAGCCACATCCAGACTAAGGACACCGAGACAAGCGAGATAATATGCGGACTGAACAAGGCTCCTTGCACGAAGCCGTACCACGCTCCCTCGCGATTCAGCCACATCGCAAGTCCCAAGGAAATGACGATGGACAATGACACCGACAGGATCGTGTAGTTCAAGGAGTTCGTCAGCACCTGCAAGAACTCGCTGTTTTGAAACATTTCAACGAAGTTGTTGAACCCTACAAACTCCTTAACAGGATTGATAAAATCCCAGTTGTAGAAGCTAAGAAAGATCATGTAGAAGATCGGATAGATAAAAAAGATGGAGAACACCGCGATTGAGGGTGCAACCATGACATACGGACGTAGCCTAGACCATACGGTCATGCGTACCCTCCCCCTAGAGCCACAAGCTCGCGTTCCTCGCTTCGTTCATATTGGCGAGCGCGCTTGCCTTCATGATCAAAATAGTACAGATCCTTCATCGGCACCGAGATCTGAACCTCGTTTGCAAACTCCAAGGGCTTGAGAAAGCTTTTGACAGCCACTAAACCGAGCTTCGCTTCCAATTGATAGATGATCTCTGCGCCAAGCGTCTCACGTGTCAGGATCCGAGCAGAAAACTGTACACAGCCGGCAATCGGCTTCTTCTCCATCGTCATCATCGCCTTCTCCGGACGAAAGCCAACCTGGTGAATATCCGAATGCAGCTGACCCTCCATATAAGGGAAGATGGCTTCACGATGAATCACGTTCATCGGCGGCGTGCCGATGAATTGCGCGGTGAACACATTGTCCGGATCATCGTATATCTTCATTGGGCTGTCTGCCTGCTGAATCTGTCCCTTGTTCATGATGACGATGCGGTCCCCCATGGACATGGCTTCGACCTGATCATGCGTCACGAAGACAAAGGTTGCCCCAAGGCGCTTATGAAGCTGAATCAGTTCCGTGCGCATCTGGTGGCGAAGCTTCGCATCAAGGTTTGACAGCGGCTCATCCATCAAGAAGACGGCAGGGTTCTTCACCATAGCCCGTGCGAGCGCGACACGCTGACGCTGTCCGCCGGATAAGGCCTGCGGCTTTTTGTTCAAATATTCGGACAAGCCAACAATCTCTGTAATTTCTTTGATCAAACGCTCCCGCTCCTGCTTAGGCACCTTGCGATTCACAAGACCGAATTCAATATTCTCCTTCACCGTCATCATGGGGTAGAGCGCATAGTTTTGGAACACCATTGCAACATTGCGCTTGCCTGGTTCAACACCATTCACGCACTTGTCCCCAATCCAGATCTCTCCGCCTGACTGCTGCTCCAGACCAGCGATCATGCGCAGTGTCGTGGATTTGCCGCAGCCAGAAGGCCCAACCAGCACCGTGAAGGAGCCATCTTCGATCGTTACATTCAGATTTTCTATGATTTTTTCTTGCTTGAAGCTTTTTTCAATCTGCTTCAACACGATTTGTGCCAAGCCGATCACCTCTTATCTTCCATTATCGTGTGACAGATGCTTGCTGAACGATCAAGGTCAGATCTCTTGCTTCCCCCAGCGCATCTTCGCTAGGTCCAAAGCCTGGCATATCCCGATTGAAGGTGCGAATATCCGTCATCAGCCCTTCCTCATAGATCCACTGATGCGTGATTCTTACCTCATCTGAATCTATCTCAATGATGCGGTACGCAGGAACATCCAGACAGGCTGCCGTCTGCACATAATGCCAATCCCCCTGCTGTACGATAGAGTTCATATGATTATGTCCGCAGAAGTAGAGTCCGCCGCCCGCCTTCTTGTTCAGCACCTGGCGCATCATGTCACGAGGACGTATATACAGCTTATCAAGCGTTGAACGAGAAGTTGTATCGAACACAGGATGATGCCCGAATAGAAGCACCTGCTTCCCACCGGCTTCTTGGAGCTGTTGGGACAGCCAAGCCTGCTGCTCCTCATCCAATTCTCCGCCCCAGTCATTGCGATTCATCTCCTGGGTCGTGTCCAAGAACAGCAATCTGGCATACGGGGTATCCAGCACTTGATAACGAGCTTGCCCTGTAATAGCTGTGATGTCTTGCTTCGGAATCGAATAGGTGTCATGATTGCCTAGCACATGAACGAAAGAGCGTCCACTCTCCCTAATGATCGAAAAAATTTCTTCAAGTTCCTCGGGCAAACCCTCATGTGTCAAATCTCCGATAGACACGTATAGATCTGCCTGCTCCTCCAAAAAAGCCTGAAGCATAATCTGATACGCCCTAGCTCTCGCTTCCTTCATCTCTTCTGTACCATGATTCATCTTGGAAAAGTGAAAATCACCAAGCAATGCTAGCCGCATTCATGCCACCCCCATATCCATGTTGAACCGCCAATTCCACAGCTACACGCATTAAAATGCTATTGTCCACCTGTTAGCTCTCTATGCTTGCCTTCTCTTGACTGCTAAACTGCAAGGATGTCCAGATATAATCGGGTATGATGTTCATTCGTGCAATATCTTCTTCAGCTGAGATCCCTGTCAGTACCAGCGCCGTCTTCATTCCATTCAACTTGCCAAACAATATGTCTGTCTCCAGCCGGTCTCCTACCATAAGACATCGCTCACGCTCTGCCTTAAGCAGTTGAAAGGCTTTCGCCGCATAGTAGCTGGACGGCTTCCCTACTACAACTTCAACCTGCTGCTCGCTTGCCGCCTCAATAGCCTTCAATAATGCTCCGGTATCTGGAATGACATCTCCTTGCACAGGACAGCATGTATCCGGATTCACCGCAAGCAGATTGGCTCCATGCCGAACGGCTCTGGCTGCTAGGTGAAGCTTGTCGTAATTGAACAGCCGATCCATGCCTACGAGCACATGTGTCGCGGCATCTGGATCATTCGTGAGCGTGAGCCCGAAGAATCGCAGCTCCTTGCGAAGCGCCTCTTCGCCAATAACCATGACCTTGGCATGAGGAGCATGCTCGGCCAGATACATCCCCGCCACATAGCCTGCAGTCAGAATTTCTTCCAATCGGCAAGGAATATCCAAGCGAAGCAGGCGCTCATGACAATCCTCTCTCGTATGGACAGAGGTATTGGTCAAAAACAATAATCGTTTGCTGCGCTCTCTCAGGCTGCCGATCAGGCTCTTTACCCCGGGCAATCTCATCTGGTCAATATAGATCGTCCCATCGAGATCAAAGCAATACGCATCATAAGCATACAAGTCTTCCATAACGTCTCTCCTGCCTGCTCACAATGAGATGGAAGGCTCCAATACATCCATGAAGCGTTCCAATTCGTCTGTGCACACCCACACGGATGGATAATCGATAAACGTCTTCATGATCGAAGCCTCGTTGATCGTCCAGGCCATCAGTTGTATGCCCTGCTGTTCGCACTGCTGAATATAATGATTTGTCACAAAGCCATAATGCATAGACAAGAATGCTGCCTTCACCTCTTGCGACCAATTAAGAATGGCCTTCGAGCAGCTGAAAGTAATGAGCCCGATGCGTACATCCTCAGACAGTCCTCTTACCTTCTCCAAGGCATCGAAGTCAAACGATGTAATCACGACCTCATCGAGCATGCCAGCGCCTGTGATAACATCAAGCACTCGCTCCTCAAGCTCGGGATAGCAGCCTCCCATCTGCTTCAGCTCAATATTCAGCTGAATCTTGCCCTGCAAAGCATGCAGCACCTCTTTAAGCGTCGGGATATGCTCATCATGCTCCATCTGAAACGAACGCAGCTCTTCCGCTGTATACTCAACCACCCGTCCCGAACCATTCGTCATCCGATCAATTGTATGGTCGTGAATGACAACCGGGATGCCGTCTTTGCTCAGATGCACATCAAGCTCCAGGTGCGTGAAGCCAAGCTCTACTGCTGCTAAAAAGGAAGACAACGTATTTTCAGGGTATTTCTTTGGATAGCCGCGATGGGCTACTGCTTGAATGGTCATGCTCCATTCCCTCCGATTATGTTTTTGGAGAACACAAAAAACCCAGTAGCAAACCACCCTCCTTTGATATCAAAGTTGTGTTGATTTACTGACCACTGGGTTTTCTCGTCGTCTCCACCCAAGGATCGATCTATACAATTAACACGGTCATTTACTGATAGCTTTACTTATAGCTTCACTGATAACCAGCAAGGCCATGTTTACTATGACCAGAACCTCGCATGGCCGATCGATACAAAATCCGCCCCGCTCTGCAATGCCTGCTCAATTTCTTGTTCGTATCGAATGAGCCCTCCTACAATCAATGGCTGCGAGATGCGTTCCTTCAGCTCTTCGATGACCCGAGGCATCAGCCCTGGCATCAGTTCGACCTCGTCAGGCTTGCAGCTTGTAATCATGCGAATCGCCGTCTCTACCGCGGCCGTATCAATGGCAAAGATACGCTGAATGCTCAATATTCCCGCCTGCTTCGCAGCTGCGACCGCGTTGCTCTTCGTCGTCACGATGCCATCGACCTTAAACACATCGGCAAGATATTGGATCGCAGAAGCATCTCGTCCAATGCCCGCGACCATCTCGGTATGGACATACACCTGCTTGCCGCTCAGATGGAGGCTCTCTATAATCGTGCGTAAATTGGTAATGTTCCCTGTCATGAGAATGACTCGCTTCACATCGCTCGCTACAGCTTGTGCTATTTGTTCGTCTATCGTGATGGAAGCGATGATCGGGTAATTCTTCATGAGCAAGCCTCGTTTCTATCAGTTGTTGTCTTAATGGTAGAACAGAATTATTAGGCCCATATCATCGCTATGTAAAGAAGCTGTTAATTTACGGGTTGTATCTTATTAAAATAGCATCCATGTTCTTGATGATGCCGCACGTGTGGAAGAAGGCGTCCAGCGCTTCTATATTTATGATCCATTCGGGAACCGTTTGGAATTTATGTCACGGAGCCATTAAACAGGCTTGTTGGAAAATAAAAAAGCTGTATGAGCGAGGAGTTCCCTCTTCATACAGCTAACTAAAACGTATCTTTAAACAGCGGTAACGCAGCCTTATTCTCTTTAGAAGGGCTTGCTATCCTTTGCCCTGTCTCCTCAATGGACCGGATGCGGCACTTGCTCCGGACGCTCAGACAGCATACCGTCTTCGATATAGACCACTCGATCAACAAGGTCCAGCATCCGCTTGTCATGCGTAACCATTACGGCGGCCTTCTGTCTTAGCTTCACCTCATCGGCAAGCATCTCGACGACATCCCGACCGCGCTCAGAATCCAAGCTCGCCGTTGGCTCATCGGCTAAGATAATCTCCGGATTGTTCATCCATGCCCTTGCAATCGCCACCCGCTGACGTTCGCCGCCAGACAAGCTCTCGGGATAATGATCCGCCCGGTGAGCAAGGCCTAATCTTAGCAGCAGCTCGTCCGCCCGCTTCTCCGCTTCCTTATTATGATTGCCAGCGAGCTCTGCAATCAATAGCAGCTGATCGCGAACCGTCAAATAAGGGATGAGGTTCGCGGATTGAAAGACAAATCCAATGCGCTGCAAGCGAATTGCATTCAGCTCTTTATCTGACAAGGTGCTGATATCCTGATTGCCAATCACGATTTTTCCACGGGTAGGAGACAGCAGCGCTCCTGCAATGGAAAGGAAAGTACTCTTTCCTGCGCCAGAAGGGCCTACTACGGCTACGAATTCTCCAGCTTTCACTTCTAAGGAGACATTTTTTAATACCTTAACAGTTGTATCGCCGTCACCATATTCCTTCGTAATATTTTCAAGCCATAATTGCGTGCTCATTATGCAGCCCTCCCAATTGCTTCTATGGCGTCGATCTTCGCTACTCGATACAGCGACAACAAGGAGCCCAGCAGGGCCACCACCAAGAACAGTGCAGAACATCCCAGCGTCAGCATCGGGCTTAGATCAAATGGCATGCTGGCTGGCAGCATATAAGCAACGCCATATGTTAACGCAATACTGATGAACAGACTAACAAGGGAGAGGATCAGCACCTGACCGATGAGATTGCGAGCAAGATAGGTAGTTTTGGCCCCTATAGCCTTCAGCACGCCAAACTGATTCATCTTCTGAATCGTAATCACATAGAAGAATACGGCGAGCACAAAGGCTGCGATTACGAATAGAAACACAATCATCATAAGAAGCGATCCCTGCTCTTCCTTATAACCAGGGATTCCCTGCATAGCGTCCGCCTTCGTGATCACTTCAACGCCTTCCAGCTCGGCGCTCACCTTCGCTGCGGTATCGTTGTCCGTATTCATCGCAATAGCCTGAACGAGCGGGCCCACATCGGCACCGCCATGCTTCGGCTGAGCCTGCTCCCATGCTTTCAGATTCATAAAGACAACAGGCGAGTGGCTAAATGATTGGCCTTCCGTAAATCCGACAATCGTATACGTAAGATCAGTCGCTTGATCATGAATCGTATCACCGAGCCTGAAGCCTTCCTCTTTCAGGGATGCATCCGCAACGACTTCTGTCTCCGTGACATCCGTAATCATGCTGCCTTCTATAATCTTAGGCGCAAGCATTCCATTCACATCAACAGCAAAGAAGGTGGCATCCGTCTTCTTGGTCTCGCCTTCCTTAGTCAAGGTGCTCATACGCACACCTAGTGCAGCCGACTCCGCTTCCCCGACCGCTTGCTGCACCTCATCCAACGCGGACAGCTCCAGTGCTGAGCGTGTCAAGCGATGGTCGGATTCCTCCTGAAGCACCAAATGAGTTGCATTCATATGCTTGATCGAAGCCGCATTGTCTGATGCAAGACCGGCGGCAAGGCCAGACACGAACAGCACCAGCCATGCAATCAGCACCATAATTAATCCTATTAAGCCATAACGAAGCTTGGCATGCTTCATCTCACGCAAGGCTAAAAACATATCATCATCTCCTTACTTTGCCCTAACCATTGTTCATAGGCCAAGTATAGGGATGCAATATGAACGGAAAATGAACAATAGATTACAAGCGAGGAAGATGAACAAAAAAGGTTGTGCCTTCGCCCTGCTTGCTGGCCACCTCAATGCGGCCGTCATGCAGCTCGACAATCTTATGAACGATGGCTAATCCTAAGCCGCTGCTGCCTCCTATCCGGCTGCGTGATTTATCTCCCTTATAGAAGCGATGGAAGATGTTCGGCAGGTCTTCTTCCGCGATGCCAATGCCCGTATCCCGCACCTCTACTTGAAGCTCTCCCTCCAGTTGGCGGATCGCCAAGCCAATGGTTCCGCCTTCTTCTGTAAACTTGATGCTGTTTGTAATCAAGTTCACCCACACCTGATGCAGCAGCTTCTTGTCTCCATATATCAAGGTCGAGGGAAGTTCCATCTCCATCACAATGTCTTTTTCCCGCCAGCTCCATTCCGTCATAAAGACCACCTGCTTGATTTGCTCCGCAAGATCAAACGTACTCTTCTCGATGACCTCTTCTTCCTTGTCAAGCGAGGCAAGCGTAAGCAGCTGCTTGCTAAGCTGCGACATGCGCCTGGATTCCTCCGCGATAATACCGAGATATTTCTCCTGCTGCTCTCTTGGAAGCTCCCCAGTCCGCAGCGTCTCAGCAAAGCCTTGAATCGAGGCTAGCGGAGATTGAATCTCGTGAGAGACGTTCGACACGAACTCCTGACGCATCGCCTCCAGCTGCTCTAAGCCTCTCGCCATCTGGGTGAAGTGGGTCGCAAGCTGCCCGATCTCATCTTTGCGCTTCACATTCAGCTGAATCCGATACTGTCCTTTTGCAATTCGCTTCGTCGCTTCCGTCAGCTTCCGAATCGGCTTCACTACATAGACAGTGCTGAGCAGCGCAAAGAGTATGCTTAGAATGAGCGTCATAACCAGAATCTTCGCAAGGAAGACTCGCAGCTCGCCGAACTGCTTTTCAATATCCGGCCGAAGAAACAGCGCATGGGGCTCTCCATCAATGACCATAGGCATGCCTATTGAATTATTCAAGGCGTTATCAAAAAAGCCCGTGATGTAAAATTGTGATTCCAGCTCCCGAATGCCATGATAGACTTCTCCGCCCAGCACCCGTTCAATCACTTCGCCAGAGAGTGTCTGATCGCGGAATGCCCCGCCGTAAGCACTCTCCTTGCCTGCTGCGTCTACCAAGTATAGCTGATAGCCGAGATCGCCTACATGGTTCAAATAATAATCAAGGCGAACCTCGGGGTTCTCTTCATAAAACGCAACAATATCCTCGGCCATATGCGTGATCTTCTGATCATTGTAAGGCTTTAAGCTGTATTGATAGTACACATTCGCCAGCAAAAATGAAGTCACGCTGCTCGCCAGCATGACCACGATAATCGTAATCGAAATGCGCAGATACAAGGTCTTCATCGATTCGCTGCCTCCAGCTTGTATCCCACTCCACGAACCGTGCGTATCGTGAAGTCGTCCGCACTATTGGCAAATCGTTCGCGAAGCCGTTTAATATGAACATCTATGGTGCGCTCGTCACCGTCAAAGTCCGCCCCCCAGATCAGCTGAATCAGCTCGTCCCGCGAGAAGATGCGATCGGGATAGCTGGCAAGCGTGAACAGCAGCTCGAATTCCTTCATCGGAAGCAGCAGCAGCTTCCCTTGGGTATGCACCTCATAGCTGCTGCGGTCAAGCGTCGTGCCGTTCAGCTTTATCTTATCCGCGCTTACCTGCTGATAGCGTCTAAGCAGCGCCTTAATGCGGAACAACAGTTCTTTTGGCTCAAAGGGCTTCGTCAGATAGTCATCCGTTCCAACGGCAAAGCCTCGTTCCTTGTCTGCTAATTGATCCTTCGCCGTCAGTAAAATGACGGGAATATCGTAGTAGCTCCGAATCTCTTCCACGAGCTGATAGCCGTCCTTGTTCGGCATCATGACATCAATGACCGCGAGATTAATGGAATGCTCCTCCAGCACCCGTGAGGCCTCCACGCCATCCGCCGCCTCATGAAGCGCGTACCCCTCCTGCTGAAGGCTGTAGCGAAGCAGTTCTCGTATATGCGCGTCATCATCTGCTATTAATAGGTGAATCATGGCCGTACTCCCTCACTTTAGTTTCTTTGCCATCTATCCTACACGAACTTGTCACGATTTGCGAATAAGAGGAACATGCGGCAGGTAATAGACTTGCAGCACAAAAAACCGCTTCGAAATCAACACAATGACCATTCATCATGTATTCGGAGCGGTTCATATTTAACGATGATGACAAAATGATAATGAAACATTCAGCATAACAGAATCAATCGACACAATGATAAAGCGCATGTAGACCTATATGTCAGATCTCAGAGGACCCGATGAAGCTGCTCGCAAGCCCGCTGCAGGCGTTCAGCCAGCTCCTCAGACAAGCTGAATCCTCCACCTTCTTGCTTCTCGACCCATAGGTCGACAGCGTATACTCCCTGCAGGATATGCGTAGCTCCGAGCGAGGACAACACCGGCTTCAGCGCATAGTCGATAGATAAGAGGTGTGCGAGGCTGCCGCCAATAAACAGTGGAAGCATCACCTTGTTCTCCAGTCCTTTTTGCGGAATGAGATCCAAAAAGGTCTTCAGCACCCCTGTATACGCTGATTTATATACAGGACTTGCGATGACGACAGCATCGGCTGCTGCCACGACCTGCAGTGCTTCCTTGATCGCTGTGCTGTTCCAATTCGCCCGAATCAAATCCTCAGCCGGCAGTTCCGCTACTTCAATCCATTCCACAGCATGGCCAAGCTCCTTCAAATGGTTCGATACAACTTCCATTAATCCATACAAGCGAGATCCTGTATTGGAGCTGCCCGATATCATAACGATGTTCGACATCGCCTCCGCCTCCTGAATCTTTAAATTTGATATACCTGCTTATGATGGTACCATAATTCAGCTGATTTGGTGTGGAAAGTTATGTGAATGCGAGGTATAGTGATGGACAGCAGTCCCTTCTTCGAAAGGGGGAAGATCGGAGGTAGAATGGCCTTGCTTGAAACGATTCGGAGCTTCATCGGAACCCATGACCAAGACTGGGAGGATGATCAGCTATGGACCCATCACGAATTGGAAATTACGATGATCTTGGAGGGCAGCGGACGGTTCCGGCTTGCGAATACGGAACAAAGCGTCGAAGCCGGTCACGTCGTGCTCATCCCCGCTAACGTTCCGCATTCCTTCCATGCGGTAACGCCGATTCGATTCGGCGTGCTGCTGATTGATAAGATGCCAGCGCATATTCAGTCGCTATTCTACAGCATGATTCAGGGCGGCGAGCCAAGAATCATCGCCTTATCCCGCATCGATCGCGATCATTATGAGCGTCTGTTCCGCGAGTGGCTTCGCATACGTTATGCAAGGCTCAAGTACCCAGAGCGCAATTATCAAGCATGGGTAGAGATTCTGCTGCTGTTTTTGCAGGAGCATTGCTATGATGATCATCAGGCCTTGTCGATGTCGACGGTCGGCGATTATATTCGCGAGCATCTTGAAGCCTGCATTCCGATCTCGGAGCTCGCGCTCATGGCCGGTCTCACGGAGGAAGGCTTTCGCAAAAAATTCACCAAAGTATATGGCATGACGCCGAAGCAGTATCAGCAAATGTGCCGATTAAGTGAAGCAAAATGGCTCCTATCCAGCTCGGATAAGGACATTCAGACGATCGCCAATCTGATCGGCTTTGAACAGCTGCATTCTTTTTCCCTATGGTTCAAAAAGCTTGAGGGGTGCCCGCCTTCCGAGTGGAGAGCAAGCCAGCGGCTATATCATCATTAGCCATTCATGCTCTTAGCGCTTCAACTATTTATGGTATCGCTTCCTATTCTTGCGGCTGTTCGCTTTTGCGTAAATCCCGTATGGTTTTGACTAACGACTTCCGCTTGCTCTTCTCTTATGCTTGGGATAAGAACATCTTATCCAATACGTATTAGGGGGAAATACGAATGACGAAGGTTATGATGGGATCACGGGAGCTGGAGCTTGACAGCCGCTACTTAACGGAGCTTAGAAGTGCTAATGATATTCTGGATGACACGCAAGCCTTGCAAGCCAGATTGCAAGAAGACGGATATTTATTCATTCGCGGCTTCCACAATCGGGATGAGGTGCTGCAAGCACGCGCACAATTTTTGCAGAAGCTGCATGCGATGGGGAGACTGGACCCTGACGCACCGATTGAGGAGGGCAAGATCGCAGCTGATAATAAAAGCGCAATGTGGGGTGGAGGCACCGAGCAGTTGATGCCTGATTTCCCTCAATTTCTTGACATTGTTAATCATCCAAGAGTGATGAGCTTCTTCGACCGCTTGCTTGGCGGCAAGGCCATGACATATGACTTCAAATGGCCTCGCGCTATTGGACATGGCGGCAACACGGGGGCTCATTACGATGTTGTGTATATGGGAAGAGGCACAAAGAAGGTATACACCATGTGGACACCCTTCGATGATGTGCCGCTAGAAAAAGGCACTCTCGCCATGCTGCTTGGCTCCCAGCATTATGACAAGATCAAAGGCACCTACGGTGAAATGGATGTGGACCGAGATCATGTCGCTACAGGCTGGTTCTCTGAGGACCCGATCGAGATCGTAGATACGTATGGCGGCCAATGGGCAACATCCGCTTTCGAGGCCGGGGATGTCATCATCTTCGGCATGTACATGATGCATGCCTCCTTGAACAATTCAACCAATCGGTATCGGATCAGCTCGGATACCAGATATCAGCTCGCCTCCGAGCCTGTGGATGAGCGCTGGGTCGGCCGCAAGCCAAAAGGACACTACGCCTGGGGATCACAGCCGATGAAGTCTGTTGCTGAAGCCCGCAAGGAATGGGGCGTGTAAGCTTACAAATATGCGTCATAAAAACAGGCCATCCACAATGAAACGAGTGGATGGCCTGCTTTTCGTGATAATCATTTTACCAGTCTACATCCCATTCTTTTTCCTGCATAATGGGATCACCCTGCTGTTCAAACCTTTTAGCAAAATATAGGATTCATATTTATTCAAGTGAAGTCAAGTCTTGTGACTAATGAGTCATTCCTTCAACCCTTAAAGCACGCTTCCTCCGTACAAGAAGCGATGCTCCCAATGCTTGCCCTTGATATTATCGATGCGAACCCCGCCGGATTCCTTCGAATAAGTGTGAAGAATTTGATTATTGCCGAGATAGATGGCGACATGAGTAATTCGCTGCTTGTCCTTGTTGACTCCAGAATAGCTCGATGCGCTTGTCCCTTTATACGACATAAAGAACATGAGATCACCGCGCTTCAAAGAGCTGATGCTCTTTTTAACGGTTGAGTTCGCTTTGATCCATTCGCCCTGCTTGCGTGAATCGGAGCCGACTATTATGCCTGTTGCTTCCTTATATGCTTGTCTTACGAAGTCAGAGCAGTCAAACGTCTTCGTGGAATTGCGATTTGATCCATACTCATATGGCGTACCCAAATACTTCATCCCTGTGCTGATCACCTTCTCAACCGATGCATTTGTAGAAGGGGTGCTTGGCTCAGAAGGATTAGTCGTACTTGTCCCGCCAAGCTTCAGATACTTGCTGCTTGAGCTCATGTAGCCAACCTGACCGTTGCCATCCCATACTTGAACCCAGTTGCTGTTAACCTTTTTCAACACGGCAACTTCCTGTCCCGCCTGAAGCTTCTTAATGATTCCATTCGAGGTGGATGGGCCAGTTCTCAAGTTAACACGAGATACAACAACTCCAGACTGCGGTGTCCCTGTAATCTCAGAATACGTGATGGAGGTGCTCATGTAGCCGATATTGCCTTTGCTGTCCTGAACATGATACCAACTAGAACTCTCTTTTCCTAGAATAATGAGCTCCTCGCCCTTTGGCAGATTGCGGATCACCTTCGTGGAAGTAGATGGGCCCACTCGAAGATTGACAGTTGATTTCGTCTTCGCAAGCTTGGCACCTGCCGCCGATTTCGTAGAAGCACTATATGTACTTATGGATTGATTTTGAACGTTTTGATCAGCCGCTGCGCCAACCGTTGCTCCGAATGTTTGGAGCATCATCGTGCTCATTAACAAACCTAGTAATACTTTTTTCATGTTGTGTCCTCCTTAGATGTCCGCTGCAACACACCTTTGCGTACGTCGGCAACGATGAAATCTTATTCATAGATTTGTAAGTAATATTCAATTTTTCAAGGTACAGGATAAAAACTAAATCAAATTCCATTTACGCTATTAACTATATCAGCTATAAAAACCGGGAACATCGGACTATGTGCTTAAAAATGACGATTTTGTAACCTTTGAGTTTAGGACGATCGTCATTTTTTCTCCTAGTATCCGTAATATATTTGTATTAACTGGGATGCAATCCATACTTATACTCACATAACTGTAAAACAGGTCATTTTCCTCCTAAATATTAGTCCATAGATTCATAGGTATATATACTCACTCATTCATAAATGCTATAGACTTGAAGATGGAATTACATCATTTCACCCCCCATCTAGCATAAGTGATATACGATTTACTTGTTTTTTATATATAAAAGGCATGCATTACAACTCCAACATTTATACAACTTTTATACATCACTCGCATATAGGAATTAAAAACAAACAGCCCCTCTTCACACGGAAGAAGGGGCCTTAATCTGCAACTATCGTTTCTTGAGGTTAGAAAGACTGGATAAACATAAGATCATTATGATTGTCTGCGATACCACGGAAGGACATGAAGCGGCGCAGCAATCTCCTTTTCCACAGGTCCTTCAATCTGATGTCCTGCTTCATCCTCCCATAATCCCTCAGGAAACACGATCTTCCTTGCTCGCTGTCCTTTCTTCAATACTGGCGCGACGAGCAGGTGATCGCCAAGCATAAATTGGTCATCAATCTCTTCCATGCGCTCATCCGGGAACACATAGGCCATATGCCGAAGAATCGGCTCTCCATCCTTCGCGGCCTGAAGGGCCAGCTCCAGAATTTCAGCGCCCATCCGTTCATGCAGCTTGGCTGCATCCAAGCAGTGCTGCAGATGCTCGCGATCAAGCACTCGCCAAGGCGCTACAGAGAACTGCATCATGGGGAACAGCGCGGAGCATTGAGCCGAGCGAACAATCAGCTCTTGGTCAATATCCGAAGCATCGCCCAAGAAGTCGGTGAAGCTGCCGCCTCCAATCATATCTGGACAGATAAAAGCGTAGCCCAAGAGTCCGCCAGCAAGGGCATCCGGTATTAATGCCGCGAGACCATTGCCTTCCCATGAATGGCCTTTGTCGCGCAGACGCTGTACAAGCGGCTTGCCAGCAAGCTTCCAGCAGGCGCGATATTCATTCAGCTCATAGGCTAGTCCTACCCTGCCCCATGCTTCGCAGTGCCCGTTTGGCTCCATTGGTATTGCCGCTTGATCATCTGCACGGTAATAAGTGAGATCCCCTGCATCAAATTTAAACCCATCGATGCCATACGCCTGCTGTAAATGCTGCAGTCTACCGTGAAGCCAGTCTACAGCCTTCTCGTTGGTGCAATCAAGGATTGCGCTAACGCCATTCCACCAGCGCCTTATTGCGGTATTCCCTGCTGCATCTTTAAGCAGGTAGCCTAACGGCTCAATCTCTCTAAAGGTCTGGCTGTCCGGGCTTACGAAAGGACATACCCACAGCATAACCTTGAAGCCAAGCTCATGCAGGCGCGCCACCATCGCCTTCGGATCAGGGAATCGGCCCGGATGGAATTCCCACGTACCGTATGGTTCATGCCAGTTGTCATCTATCATAATGACTCCAGGCGGCATGCCATGCGCAAGCACCGCTTCTGCATATTCAAGCACCTTCTCCTGCGTCGGATGGTAGATCAGCTCTATCCACAAATTGTACTGCGGCGCGGTAAACAGCAGTTCATCCGGAAGCTGTCCATCTGCTGGAAAGTAAGCGGCCGAAGCATGCCGGAACGCTCCTCTTAGATGGTCATGGCCCTCGCTAAGAATAAGCTCGCTGCTGCTTTCGACAATTAGCCTCTGCTGCTCCACTTTGAATGAAAAGGGTCCTTCTGACCATATATATCGTCCTTGACTGGAGAGAAGAAGCGGACAAGCCTGATTGTCCATAAGATTGTGGGAAAGATCTACCTGAAACCATCCATCTGCCCGATACGGCATCTGCTGACCGTCAGACACACGGCCCCCCCACCAGTACTCATGAGCAGGAATGGAAAGTTCTAATTTCTTCATAATATAATCCTCCAGCTGCAATTCTAGCTGCATATTATTTTTATCCTGCTGTGTTCACTCTTCAAAGAGGCGTCCTGCATGCATGAAGAGCTTAAGCCATCACAATATCATGCTTACTAGCAGCGTCATTTCTTGCTCTAGCTCTAGGCTCAGTCTCGCATGCAGGAACGCAGGCTCTTGGGATCTCGCTAGCTGTATTCTATCTACCTGCTGACTCGTTATCGATATTCCGGGAGCCAGCTTCCATGGGCTTCGATTAAATCGTCGCAAAGGGCTACAATGTCATCGAGCGACAGCTCTGCTGCGGTATGCGGATCAAGCATTGCCGCGTGGTAGATATGCTCCTTCTTGCGCGTCATCGCTGCTTCAATTGTGAGCAGCTGCGTATTAATGTTCGTACGGTTCAAGGCCGCACACTGCGGTGGCAGATCGCCAACATACGTGGGCGTTACACCGCTGCGATCGACGAGACATGGAACCTCAACGCAAGCCTCTCGTGGAAGATTAGAGATAAGTCCGCCTGTGTTCATCACATTGCCGCCAATCTTAAACGGGTTATTTGTCTCCATCGCCTCAAAGATGTACGAGGCATATTCATGTGAACGGGTATGCTTCAGATCCTGTTCTTGAAGGAGCTCTTCTCTCATCTTCGCCCAGCTCGCGATCTGATTCACGCAGCGTCTTGGATATTCATCTAATGGAATATTGTAGTGTTCAATGAGCTCCGGATAGGTTTTCTTAATAAAGTATGGATGATACTCTGCATTATGCTCCGATGATTCGGTAATATAATAGCCGAACTTCAGCATCATCTCGAAGCGCACCATGTCATGGTGCTTCTCCTGCTGCTTTTCTCTAGCCCGCTTCTTGATTTCGGGATACAAATCCACGCCATCCTTGGTTGCTTCAAGCAGCCATGCCATATGGTTGATGCCTGCGATCTTCGCTTGGACGCCAGATGCATCCATTCCAAGATTGTGGAACAAGTCGGGGATGCAGGCCTGCACGCTGTGGCACAACCCTACGGTTCGAATGCCACCGTACGTGTTCATCACATTCGTCAGCACAGCCATGGGATTCGTATAATTCAAGAACCAGGCATCCGGACACACCTCTCGCATATCTTCGGCAAAGTCCAGCATGACCGGAATTGTTCTGAGATTGCGGAAGATGCCGCCGATGCCAACCGTATCGGCAATGGTCTGGCGCAGCCCAACCTTTTTTGGAATCTCAAAGTCTGTAATGGTGCAGGGATCGTAGCCGCCAACCTGAATGGCATTCACGACATATTTTGCACCGCGAAGCGCTTCTTTGCGGTCTTTATAAGACTTGATCACGCAAGTGCTGCCTGAGGTTTTCTTCAAATTGGTTAGGATTCGCTCTGAATCCGCCAAGCGCTCATGGTCAATATCAAAGAGCGCGAGCTCAAAGCCCTGCAGCGCGTCCGTCAGCATGCAATCACCAAGGACATTTTTAGCAAACACGGTACTTCCTGCTCCTAGAAATGTAATCTTGCTCATGTCCATCTCTCCTATCATCATCAATGTGAGCTGATGCCTTAACTATAGACAGAGAAAGGTCATTTTAGTATGGAACGTTTCTATTGTTATATGGATTAATGTAGTTTTCTCGAACAATTATTACTCGATCGATCATAACGCTCACATTGGCCCGAGAGACTTAATAGAACGCATGATGCTCACTAGAAGCTCTCGGGCCAAGTATAATGTGCAAGAATCCGAGCATCTCGTCTTTGATAATGGCTATCGGAGTTCCTTGCGCAGACAAGCCGCTGTCAGCGACACGGGATGCATCAACAGCTCCTTGGGCGTACCCTCAAAAATAATATGACCGCCATGCTTGCCTCCTCCAGGTCCCATATCCATGATCCAATCACACTGCTTAATCACATCCAGATTATGCTCGATGACGATGAGCGTATTGCCATTATCCACGATACGGTTCAACAGCTTCATCAAAAACTCAATATCAGCCATATGCAGACCTGTCGTCGGCTCATCCATGACAAAGATGCTGCCTGTCAGATGCAGCTCTGTCGCAAGCTTCAAGCGCTGCCGTTCTCCTCCAGACATGGAACTGACCGTCTGGCCCAGACTGATATAACCTAAGCCAACGTCTATCAGGTTCTTCAGCTTCTGATGAATCTTGTCTTCATCAAAGAAAGCAGCCGCCTGTTCCGCCGTCATCGCAAGCACATCCACAATGGTCTGCCCTCGCAAACGATATTGAAGCACCTCTTCCTTATATCGCCGTCCTTCGCAATGCTCACAGATTGTGGTCACAGGGTCCATGAAGGCCATATCGGTAGTCATCACGCCTCTTCCTTCACAGACAGGACATGCTCCTTTTGCATTGAAGCTGAACAAGCTGGCAGCGACACCATTTGCTTCGGCAAAGCGTTTGCGTATCTCGTCCATCACACCAAGGTATGTGGCAGGGCAGGATCTTGAAGAGGTCCCAATTGCGCTTTGATCAATAATCAGTACTTCAGGATGCTGAGCAGCCAACACATCTCCGACCAGTGTGCTCTTTCCAGAACCAGCAACTCCCGTAACCGCAGTCAATACGCCAATGGGAATATCGACCTGAACATCGTTCAGATTGTGCTTAGATGCATGTTGAATCTCAATCCATCCTTGAGCGTCTCTTACTGCCTCCTTGATCGCAACCCGCTCACGAAGATGCCGGCCGGTAAGCGTCTGGGCTTTAACAAGGCCTTCCACTGTTCCTTCAAAGACAATCTCTCCTCCACGCTGGCCCGCCAGCGGCCCCATATCAATCACATGATCCGCGATCTCGATCACATCCCGATCGTGCTCCACCACAAGAACGGTGTTGCCTTTATCCCGCAGCTCTTGCATAAGGGCGATCAGTCGTGCGACATCATGAGGATGGAGCCCCACGCTCGGCTCGTCAAAGATGTAAGTCATGCCAGTCAGGCTGCTTGACAGGTGGCGAACCATCTTAAGCCGCTGCGCCTCGCCTCCTGAGAGGGATGAGGTTTCCCGGTGGAGTGACAGATAGCCAAGCCCCATCTTGCATATGCGCTCAAGCGGCGGCAGCAGCTTATTCACGATCGGGCCTCCAATCGGGTCGTGTACGTCCTTTAGCACCTCCACCAGATCCGCAATCTCCATCATGGAGCACTGCGCAATGTTGTATCCCTTTACGATGGATTGGAGCGCTGTCGCATTCAATCTGGCACCATGACAGACCGGACACACCTCCTCAGACACAACCTTCATGATGGCTTCCCTGTTCTTAGGTGCCAAAGAGCTGATATCACGCTTTAGATACAGCCGATTGAAGCGAAGGAGCAGGCCTTCGTATGAGACCTTGGCAACACCTCCGCTGCTCTTAATCGGCACCTTGCTGCCCTTGCCATACAGCAGCTTCTCCCACTCCTCTTCATTGTAGGCAGACAGAGGTTTCTCCACATCAAAATAGCCGGAATGCGCATAGATTTGCCACTGCCATGTTCCTTGAGCGAACATCGGAAATTGAATGGCCCCGTCCTGAAGTGATTTGCTCTTGTCCAGCAATCGGTCTAGATCAACCTGCAAAGCATGTCCTAGCCCATCGCAAGCTTTGCACATGCCTGCCGGGTCATTGAACGAGTAAGCCGTCGATGCTCCTGCGCTTGGCTCGCCAATTCGTGAGAACAACAGCCTCATAAGCGGATAAATATCCGTCATCGTACCCACGGTCGATCGTGCATTGCCGCCAACTGGCTTCTGATCAATGATGATAGCCGTTGACAGATTATCGATCGTCTCAACATTCGGCTTCTCATGCTTCGGCAGCCGATTGCGCACAAACCATGAGAATGTCTCATTCAACTGCCGCTGCGATTCAACGGCGATTGTATCAAACACCAAAGAAGACTTCCCTGATCCCGAGACCCCGGTAAACACGATCAGCTTGTTTTTTGGAATGCTAAGACTAATATTTTTCAAATTGTTCTCACTAGCACCAGTGATGTGAAGCGCATCCTTGCGGTGATTCATAGTCGAGTTCATGCATCTTGCCTCCATTTCATATGCGATTCTTCCATCGTAACGCGCATATAGGACAGAATTTGTCACCGATAAAAAAATGGATGAGAAAGCCGCACAACCAACCGCTATTGCTTCCTTTCTTCATTCAATCTTGGTGCTCTCCATGATGCTGATACATCGCTCGATAGGCTATCAGCTGCTTCTCAGCGCGCTCAAGCAGCATGTCTTGTATGTCCTGCGGCGCGACCACTCGCACATGCTCCCCCCACGTGTAAAATAGCGAGGCATAATCTGGCAGGTATTCCCTATTGATATGCATGCGCACCGTCCCTTCTCCTTTCTCGTCAACCACAAGCGCAGAAGAGAGGTTAAAATGGCCTTTGCATTGGCGCACGCCCTCACGATCTAGTTGAATGTAGAGCTCAACCCTTGCATGGTTCTTCTGCTCCTCATATTCCTGCTTGAGCCAAGCTGCCAGATTAATCCGCGGCTCATCATCACGTTCCAGTACGACTGCGGAGTGGGCACGATCCACGCGGTACAGCAAGATTTTACGCTTGTCATGATCATAAGCAGGGCAGTACCAAAAGCCATTTTGCGCATAGACGCCAATCGGAGTCACTCGCTTCTCCTTCAAGGCATCCTTCGATTCGTACTTCATTGCTACGATCGAACGATTCATGGATGCTTCAAGCAGAGGCACAAGCGAAGAGGAGCTTATCGTACGTGTCGGACTCCAAAAGGCTAGATGAAGCCGCAATTGATCCACTTTCTTCTTGGCCTCTTGGCTAAGCTGCTGGTACAGCTTCTCGCTGACGGACTTTGCCTCTGCATCAAAGGGGAGCGACTCATAACGGTGCAGCGCCTGATGCGCAAAGAAGATGGATATGGCCTCTTCTTCCGTAAACACGATAGGCGGGAGCGCCCGATTATTCAGCATCCGGTACCCTCCATATCGACCCTGCTCGGTATATAAAGGCACCCCCATGCTGCTCAACTCGTTCAAGTACCGCTGAATCGTACGAACCGAAACTCCAAATTCATCGGCCAATTCCTGTGCAGTAAAGGCTGACTTGCGATTGATATACATCCAAATATCGATCAGTCTTGTGGACTTCGACATAGGCTACCTCTTTTCTCCGATTTATCCATTCTCAGCATTATACCTCTCTATATAAAAGTGTACCCTTATATTAAGACAAATGTTGTCATATTTAAAACAAGTCAGGAATTCCCCTTGTAATCAATAAGCCTGCCTTGAAAAAGCGTTCTGCGAAGTCTTCAAGCCTTCCATTTTTCATCTTCCAACTTGTCAATCTGTTAGTTTCTTAATTCTAACCGTCTTCCTTCCTCAAACCTGAATCCTGATCCCACTCTGCAATGCACGGCTTTGAACCGTGCAAAAAAAGACTTCATTCCCCTCATATTGAAGAGGAGAATGAAGTCTACGATGGCTGAATTAATCTCGTTTGGATGAACACGATACAAATCGATTTACTAGCATTAAACGTGTTAGGGGTAACACGAATGCGAGCATCTTGCTTCATTATAACCGTGAGCCATAACCAACTATGCAGCGAGTTACACCTGTACTTTCTTGCCCTCTGGCTGATGCTCTGGCTGTTCATACACCCGGTTCCCGTCATTTTCGTGAATCCACGTATGAAAGGTTCTTTCACCTTGCTTCAACCGAATGACACGAGCCCCTGTCGGAACTAGATCGTGGCGGACGCCATCGACAAAGCTTACATATCGAGTTGACCTTCCATAGCTCAGACGTATGCCATGAAGCGTCCCTGTAAAGTCATTGCCATGATCATGGCCGACGAAGGTGCCCATCACATCGCCCATTTTCAGCATTGCGGCGAACATGCCGCTGTTCACTACAGGAGAACTGCACCATTTATCATAGCGATGCCCATAGCATACATGTCCATTCCACAGCTCATTGTACTCAGGCAGTGGAATATGGAAGAAGGCAAGCGCAGGCAGCGGCTCATCGCCATTCGCTTCAGCAAGCTGCCTCGACATATTCTGATACCACTGTATCTGGCTTGGATGAATCCAATCATATCCGCCGACCCGCTTGCCGAACTTGGAGTAGTCGCCGCTGTCTAGGAAGTACAGCGCCGCTTCATCGCGCTCTGCTTCGCCCTGTATCGTGAGCACATAATTGCCTGCTCCCGCTACTCCCTCTGGGTCTGGCTTCGCAACACAGTGCGGCTGCTGAAGCTGGAACTCGTGCATCGCCAAGCGGTTCACTTCGCCCTCTGAATCATGATTGCCGAATACCGCTGCCCAAGGAATGCCGGCTCGCTCAGCGGGCCCAATCGCACGGCCAAAAGATTCAATCGGGTCTTTGGCCCGGTTGCTAGCCACGACATCGCCGGCGTACACGATGAGATCCGGCTGTTCGGCTTCAATGATGCGCTCCATCAAGGCAATCGTCGCCTCATCATAGGCAGGCGTGTCTGGATCATAATCATGCGCATCAAGCAATTCCACATCTGAGAATTGGACGATCACAAAGGTTCCATCCTCACGAAATTTCAACGTTCTGGACAAAAACTCACCCTCTTGTTCACAAAATGTCTATCCTAACGCATGTCCTGCATATTCCACATTATGCATTTCTAGATTCGGCATTCGATTCCTTGCCTCGCGGCATGATTTTTTTAACCTTCCTCTAAAAAGAATAGACATGAACGGCACCATCGGCTGCGTAAAAACTCCTTCAATCGAGGCGTCTTGGGATATCTGGTCCTGACAATTGAAGGGCAGCAGCGCACGGATGCAAGGGCATAGCATGCATGCACAAAAAAAGAAGCAGTCTGTTGGTCAAGACTTCTTCTTTTTTCCATATATACCTAATTATAATGTCTATCTCACCGACTGCATGGAGTCAGCATCGCGAGCATATCTATGACTGCAATTGCTCTGCTATTTTTCTTCTGAGCCTGCGCGGCGTGCGATTAACAAGAATAATGCTGCACAGAATCAAGGCAAGCCCCGCAACCAATGTAAGTGTAAACGGCTCGTTCAAGAACAATGTTCCGATCAGAATCGCAATAAGCGGAATCAAGAAGGTGTATGAGGCTACCTTGCTTGCTTCGCCAGCATTAATCAGATAGTAGAACACCACCCAGCCGATTGCGATGACAAATAGCGCTATGAACAATAAAGACAGCACATAAGCAGAGGTCCACTGAATATCAGACGTATTCTCAACTGCCATGCCGATCAGCGTCATAAATAATCCGCCTTCAATCAACTGAATCGTAACAAGCCAGATCGGATCGACAATGGAGCTGACCTTCTTGACGTAGATCGTGCCTATCGCCCAGCTAAGCGCTGATGCCAAGGCAAGCACAATGCCGACACCCGATACATGTCCAGACAAGCCTCCGCTGCTGATCAGGCCAACCCCTGCAAAGCCAAGCAGTAGTCCCAGCATCTTAAGCCCATACATGGCCTCCCCAAGAAACATCCAGGACAGCACGCCTACAAGCACAGGCTGCAAGAAGACAATCGCCGAGAACAGGCCAGCCGGCATATAATGGAGCCCGATCGTTTGCAGACCGTAATACAGCACAACATTAACAAGCGCAGATATCGCATAAATCTTCCACGCTCGCTTGAATTGAAGTCGTTCACGATGACGCATGGCGACAGCAAGCAGCATGAGTCCTCCAAGCAGCGTCCGCATGCCAGAGAACAGAATTGGCGGTGTATACGCCAGCGCAATCTTGGACAGCGGCCAGTTGATGCCCCACACGGTCACAAGAAAGGCAATGAGCAGCACCGCACGTGATTTTGATAACTTTCCCACGAGTAGCAGCTCCTTACTTTCACCATTTTTCATATTATTTCAGAAATCCTATCATACACCAACATAGCTAAAAAATTAATTGTTTTTTATGTTAACTCAACTTTCGCAGCTTAATTTCATTCGCGGGCGAATATCTAAAAAATCCTTATAGCTCCGTCTCCTAGGATTGGAACTGTTTTATTAGCACCAAATGAGGAACGAGGAAAGGTATTGCACCATTTTCCGCTCCCAGCAAGTGGGTAATGCAAAAAATCGCCTCTGCCAAAAAAGTCAACCCGTAATAACTGGCCTAACCTGATAATACGAAGAGACCCCAGCAGCTGACGCAAAATTTCCTAATGCGTCAGGTGCCGGGGACTTAATCATTAACCTGATCCAACGGATGAATAACAGGTAGAACAAGCAAATTGAAAATCATTATTCCTTTCGGTACAATTAATTCCAAATATCGTATGATTCCAACCGAAGGGGTGATCGCTTGCGTAAAGATACCAAAACTATCGGCGAGGTGGCTAAGCTGCTGGGTACAACCGTTAAAACCGTCCGTTATTATGATGACATCGCTCTATTAAAACCATCATGCCACAGCGAAGGCGGACACCGCTTATATACGCCTGAAGATATTTCCCGTCTGCGGCTGATCACAACGCTGCGCTATCTGGACTTCGGCATTGACGAGATCCGCCAAGTAATGGAAGGAGAGATTCCGTTCACTACAGCACTCAACTGGCAGATTGAAGCGCTAGAGACCCAGGTCAGTACTCTGACCAATATGATTTCGATTCTGCGCCAAGCCAAAGAGCATGATTCAACAGACACTTCTCTGCATTACTTGAATGAGTTGGTCGACTCTTTGTCCATGAATGCCGATAAGCGAAACCGGTTTATATCCAGCAAAGTAGAAGAAATACAGGTACTCAGTCAATTGCCGGCCGAATGGCAGGATACCTTTTTATATTTGTTCAATAAATATATTATCAATGAAGTCAAAGTGACGGCTGGGCAATCCGTAGCTTGGAACGAACTGCAAGCGCTTATGAACGATCCGCAGTACCTAGAGGATCTTGTCCATTACGAACTGCCCTTTTTCAATATGGCCATGCACCCCCGCGTTCCCGCTGTGTCTTGGATCAGAACACTGGAGAACATTCGGTTCCGTGTGGAAGCGGCCCTGCAACAAAGATTATCAGCAGACAGCGCTGTTGTACAGACCATTGTTGAAGATTTTGTGATGATGTATGCGAGTCCGGAGCAATTCCGAGATAAAGCCGCCTTTTTCCGCGAATATGATCAATTTATGCTTCATGCTCCTACCGAACGGTTGGAACGCTTCAATAAACTGTGCTTGCTCCTCAATCCCAAATGGGACGTCATTGTTAGAGGCAACGCCTTGCTGATGCAAGGATTGCAATGGAAACTCAGGCAGGAGGGCTCTCACTCCGCTCCTTGTTGAAGGGTATACTCCGGATGGTCTCCAAGGCTGCGGTTCAAATATTGCAAGGGCTGTCCTTTCAGGTAATGGTCAAAAAAATCAAGCGTATACTCATTAATCAGCTCATGCGTTCTGCGCACGTCCCCTCCTTCCATCCATTTAAACAAGGGGGTGAGCAGATACAGGTCCGAGAAACTCATATGTTTGCTGTTCTTAAATGTCATCCAATAATTTCCTCCGGCGGTTACCGGCTCATACCGGGCAAACAGCTCATCATAGTAGGCTGCAATCTCTTCCCTGTTCGTCCCGAGCGCGGCAATCTCTGCATCGCCAGTGTGGTCCACCCCCTTTAATGTGTCATCAGCACTCATGAGCAGAAAAGGCTTCTTCAAGCCGTCCGCAGGAATTCGCTTTTCGCCGTAAAGCACACCATCCATATTAATACCCGCTTGTATTCTGGAATCGTCCAGCAGCATTTGCACCGTCGTGGCTCCCCCAAAAGAATGGCCGAACATGCCCACATGTTCAAGATCGAGCCGACCGGTAAACAAACCACCAGGATCATTCGCAGACAAGGCCTCAATTTGGTCAAGCACAAACTTCGCATCTTCCACCCAGACTCGATTGCGCTCGTCCATAAAAGAATACTTCATTTGTTCATAACCCGTCTTACCTTCCGAATCAAACTTCACCACATGCTGGTCCGGAAATACGGAAGCCACGCTGCTATAGGCATGTTCAATCCCTACGACAATGTAGCCGTGGCTTGCCAATTGCTCGATTTGAAACATGTTCTGATTTTTATAGCCCATAAATCCATGCGAGAACAAAAGCACAGGATATTTAGATTCCGTATCCGCTAGCTCGGCATTCGTAATAGCATGGGTGTTGACCAGTTTCAACCCTGAGAATAAAAACTCCGGTAGCTGCAATAATTCATGCAGTCCTTCTACATACGGAACAGGATCAGATAAATATGGCTCCGGTTTCCCTGTAGCTTCCGAACTTGCCGGATACCAGATTTGAACCATTAATTCGCGGGAATCACCGGACACTTCAGTAAACTTTTCTTCTCGTGCAGAATCGATCCAATGGTAGGTCACTGTCCCTATTGCGTGGGGACCTGTGGGTTCCGCAAAAGAAAATACAGGGAACAAGAGCGGCAGAGCAATGGCCACGGCTGCATAAACTGCCGCAACTCCCCCAAGTAGTACTATATTCCATCGCCTCAGCCGCTTGTTTGATGGCCTTTCTGCAGAGTGGAAGAAAAGTCTTGCTCCTCCCGCAATCGCCCATAGTGTGATCAGATACACCGGAATCATCGGCCAACGCATTCCTTCTACGAATGCATGAACGACCAGCAATACAGCACCAATGCCACCGCCTATTAGCCACCCTCGCTGTGATTTGGGACGCCCCAGGGTTAACCACCCCATCAGCCATACATGAAATAAGACAAGTCCGAATTCAATCCATCTCATAATCAATCCTCCTTGGTTTTCTCTTCCGATTGCCACCTGATTTCAAGTATAAAACCTCCTTTTAGAGGAGAATCAACACCTGTTTATTCAGCAAATGCTGGACATGTACGCTGATTCAATGAATAAGAAGCAGGCGGGTTACCTGCTCGAATCATCGTGGAAGAAAAAACATACCGATTGGGGAATATGCAAAATTCAGTCCTATTAAAACGTACATAAAAGAACCATTTCATTATCCAATAATCCCTGCTGCTTGAGTAAGTTGTTCAGCTTAACGAGACGAGATAGCCTTGCGCATGCTTGTGGGAGAATCGTATGAGGAAATATTCGAAGCAATAACCGTATTGGGGTAAAAAAGAAGCTCTAGAGCATGAATTCCTTCATTCTCTAGAGCTGTCTTTTTCTTATAAGATATAACGATATGCATAAATCTTCAGCTGATAATACTTTTGAAAATCGTCCTTAGTCCTTAGTTCTTCTCCACAGCGTGGCCGCCGAATTCATTGCGAAGCGCAGCAACAACCTTGCCTGTGAACGTATCCGCTTCTAATGAGCGATAGCGCATCATAAGCGACAGCGCCATAATCGGCGTGGCTGCTTGAAGATCAAGTGCTGTCTCCACTGTCCATTTCCCTTCACCGGAGGAATGCATCACGCCTTTGATCTCATCGAGCCTCGCATCCTTCGAAAAGGCATTCTCCGTCAGCTCCATCAGCCATGAGCGAATGACAGAACCATTATTCCATACTCTTGCCACCTGCTCATAGTCGAAGTCAAAGTCGCTCTTGTCGAGCACTTCGAATCCTTCTCCAATTGCAGCCATCATGCCGTATTCAATCCCATTGTGAACCATCTTGAGAAAATGGCCGCTGCCTGCACGCCCTGCGTACAAATAGCCATTCTCGACGGAAGTGTCGCGGAATAAAGGCTCCACATGCTCCCATGCCTCTGGGTCCCCGCCGATCATATAGCATGCTCCATGACGAGCTCCTGCCATCCCTCCAGAGGTTCCCACATCCATAAAGTGAATGCCATGCTCCTTCAGTCGGTTGTAACGTGCAATCGATTCCTTATAATGAGAATTGCCTGCTTCTATGACAATATCGCCAGATGACAGCAGCGGAATAAGTTCCTCCATGACGTTGTCGACGACCATATGGGGAATCATCAGCCACACGAGCTTCGGCGAAGGAAGCTGTGCGACCAGCTCTTGCAGACTGCTTGCCGCAGCTGCGCCGCAGCCTTTCATCTCCTCTACTGCCTCGGCATTCAGATCAAAGGCGATCACCTCGTGCTGATGCTCAAGTAGATTCTGACCCAGATTCAATCCCATTTTGCCTAATCCAATAAGTCCGACCTTCATGTTGTGTATTCCCTCCGCTAGCTTCTCTAAGTTGTAAGTGATGGATGTTCTATATCTCAATATCGATATCGGCCCGATGCCTGCATTCATCCGAATCTTGCGCGTAGGCACAAGGGATAGAAGAGACACCGAGCCGTTATGTGATTTAGTGATGTAATGATGTATTTAATTAAAAGTATACCCCGTAAAACATGATTAAATTTGAACCAGCTTCTCCTGCAGCTTCTCACCCGCAGCTTCAACTTCCGGTTCCTTGTCAAGCCACCATTTATCGCTGCCCAAGAGCTCATGTGCGGCTTCAGGACCATTGGAACCTGACTTGTAGGTGTAGAGCGGAAGCGCATTGGCCTCAAACGCCTCAAGGATTGGCTGCACCCATGCCCAAGACAGCTCTACCTCATCCCAATGGGCAAAGAACGTCGCATCGCCGCGCAGCGCATCGAAGATCAGATTCTCATAGGCTTCTGGCATGTCTGCTGCATGCGTCATGGAATTCGCACGCACAGGCACGAATTGCCCTGGATGATCCGCATCCTTCGTATTAAGCTGCAAGGAGATGCCTTCATTCGGATTGATCTCGATGACCAGCAGATTCGGCTCTGCTGTTGTATGTCGTGGATCATTATAGGACTCCATCGGATCCTTGAACTGCACGACGATGCGCGTGGATTTCTCTTGCATGCGCTTGCCGGTGCGAATATAGATCGGAATACCTTTCCAGAAATGATTATCTATCCACAGCTTCGCTGCGATAAAGGTATCATTTTGAGAGTACGGCTCGATGCCCGGCTCATCCAGATAACCTTGTACGGCTTGTCCTGCAATAACACCCTCTTGATATTGGCCGCGGATTACGTGTGCGGCAATATCTTCTGGTTGAAGCGGACGCAGCGACTCCAGCACGCTCTTCTTCTTGCGGCGCACTTCTTCTGGCGTGCTAGGATTAGGCAGATGCATAGTCGTCATCATCAACAGCTGCAGCATATGATTCTGGAACATATCTCGGATGGCGCCTGTCTTGTCGTAGTAGCCAGCACGCTCTTCTACGCCAACCGTCTCCGCAGCCGTGATCTGTACATTCGCAATATAGCGATTGGACCACAAGGCATGAATGACAGGGTTCGAATATTCCAGCACCTCAAGGTTCTGAACCATCGGCTTGCCAAGATAGTGATCAATACGGTATACTTCTTCCTCGCTGAAGAAGTGGCTCAGCTTCTCATTCAACTCGCGGGCAGAGGCCAGATCTCGCCCAAATGGCTTCTCGATCACAAGACGCTTCCATCCCGCTGTCTCTCCCAGACCGCTCTGAATCAACTGCTCTGCAATGGTTGCAAAGAACTCCGGTCCAACGGACAAATAGAACAAGCGATTGCCTGCAAGGCCCAGTTGCTGTTCACGCTGAACGACAAGCTCCTTCAGTCGCGTGTAATCCTCGCTGTTATTCACATCGAGCGCACAGTAGCGGAAGGCTTGTACGAACTCGCGTACCAGCGTCTCATCAGGCTTGCGTCTAGAAAAGGCATTAAGTGCTTTCGCGATATGACTTTGGAAGTATTCATCTGTCCATTCTCTTCTTCCTAGTCCAATAACGGAGAAGGTAGACGGGATCTTCCCGTCCATATATAAGTTAAATAACGCAGGATACAGCTTTCTCATCGCTAAGTCTCCTGTCGCTCCAAACAATACAATGCTTGCTGCTTCCATCTCTCTCTTCCTCCTATCCGTTATCTCGATGAGTATCTCATCCTGCCGTATGGTTTCATCGATGAGCGACCTCGGTTTTTATATCGCCAATAAGAATGCTATCATCCTTTCCACACGCGAGAAGCAATGAATGATTCTTAGTCGGTAAACAAAAAGCCATCCCGATCACTCGGAATAGCCCCCATGCATGTAAACATAACCCCCTGTATGCCCAGCATGCTGGATATTCAAGGATTCAGGCATATTTGTCTCTTATGTCTGTGCCCCGGAATTGCATATGATGCAAATACAGTGGGAGGGCTAAAACGATATTTTAAGATTATTACAAAAAGTTAGTAAAGTAAATGTTCATTTTGAAATCTCTATGAGCTTTTTCATAGTGTAGCTGAAAATCGTCATTTTTTGGATTTAAAAAAGAAAATTTTTCATGACATTTCAAAAAGTGCTTTAGCACCATGTTCCAAAATAAAGAACTGGATCCGGCATAACAAGTCCCTTTTCTCTTGTCAGCGATGCATGGCATATACGCAGTACAAGCCGCCCTAAGCATCAGGCGGCTTGTCTTCTATGTTAATGCTGGTCTTCTTGCAGTATGAATTGAGCAATATTCTTCGAATGATCCCCTACCCGCTCTAGGTTGCTCAAAATGTCAAGATAGATTGCCCCCGACGTGCCTGAGCATTGACCTTGATTCAAGCGTGCGATATGACTTTTGCGGAAGCTCTCCTCCATGCGGTCAAGCTCCGATTCGCATACGAGCACATCTGCGGCTGCTTCCTTATCGGAATGCTCTAACGCATAGATTGCTCTCTCAACCGTATGATCAGCAAGCTTCAGCATCTCGCGCAGCTCATTCTCGGCTTCTGCTGAGAACTCTACCTTATTTGAGATCCGAAGCTCGGAAAGCTCGACGATATTCTCCGCATGATCGCCAATCCGCTCAATATCATTGATTGTATGCATGAGCGTGGAAGCCTTTGTAGACTCTCCCTCTGGCAGTCCGCTTTGCGAGATCTTCACCATATATTCCGTAATTTTGCGTTCCAGCTCATTCACAAGCTGCTCCTTCTGAAGCGCAAGGTTCGCGACCTTGTCATCCTTATTGAAGAAGTAATCGGATGCATCATTTAGAATTTCGCGGGCATACGTCCCCATGCGAATGATCTCATTCTGAGCTTGTCCAAGCGCAACAGCTGGTGTCGCAAGAAGACGCGCATCCAGAAACTTCGGCTTGAATTCAATCTCCGTCATCTTGCCCCGGATCACCTTGCTCGCGATCCAAGCCAAAACAGGAATCAACGGAATAAAGATCAATGTGTTCGTGACATTGAACATTCCGTGCGCATAGGCAATCTGCATTCGGATGTTCACATCTTCACCGATCCACAGCACAGCACGATGCACAATTGGCAGTGCGAGTGTGAACAATATTGTACCTGCCACGTTGAAGATAACATGAACGAGCGCCGCACGCTTTGCTGCTACGGATGCACCGATTGCAGCTAGCACAGCCGTAATCGTAGTCCCGATGTTGTCGCCGAACAGGACCGGCAGCGCACCTTGAAGCGTAATCATGCCCTCATCTGCAATCGTCTGCAATATTCCAATCGTTGCACTAGAGCTCTGTACGATCATCGTGAACACTGTTCCCACGAGCACGCCAAGCACAGGCACTTCAGAGACTTGTATGATAAAGTCTGTGAAGACCGGCAGCCCCTGAAGCGGCTTCAAGCCGCCGCCCATCGTGGACAGTCCGAGGAACAGCATACCAAAGCCAAAAATAATCTGACCGATATACTGCACTTTTTTCTTGCTAATGAAAAACAAACAAATTGCACCTACTGCGATAATCGGCAAGGAATACTTCTCAATCTTGATTCCGACAATAAATGCGGTCATCGTCGTTCCAATATTGGCCCCGAGTATAACACCGATAACCTGTCTTAGGGTCATTAAGCCTGCATTAACCAAGCCTATGGCCATGACCGTTGTTCCTGTTGAGGTCTGAATCAAAATGGTAACGACAATACCTACGATGATTCCTTTGATCGGGTTGGAGGTGTACGTTGCTAACAAGTTCCGCATCTTGTCGCCGGCCGTCTTCTGAAGACCATCTGACATATACTTGATGCCAAATAAGAAAATACCAAGTCCTCCAACAAATTTAAACAAAATATCCTGCCAATCCAAGCCGTAATTCCTCCCCTTAAGCTTTCACTTGTTATAGCATGAAAATGTCCAGCTTCTAATATAAACGACCGAATCGCATCCGTCCATTTACATTGATCACATCAATTTTACAATTTCGAAACATTTTTCTTTCGTTATGTAACTACTGATATAAAGCCGCTAAGGTCATATGTAAGATGTTATAGACAAACTCCTTGGACTCCTCCTCAATTATCCCTTCTCAAGAAATTTATGGACTTCGTAACGTTCAGTATTCCCTATATTACCAATCCCATGCCAAGCCTCTGCCTCTTAGATCTCTGTCCATCCTCTTTATAGGCGAGAAAAATAAGCATACAAAAAAGCAGCCATCAAGCTGCTCCACTTCTTTCACTTACAAGAAGCGGCCCGCATGACAGCTGCAGTATGATTTCAATAAATTTACATTATTGTCCATTAAAAAGTTCTAGATATGGCAAAACCGCGACTTCCTCGCCCGTTACGTCTACCGGCTGTCCTTTCTTGCGGACAAGCGTATAGTATTCCTCCGATCCAATAGAGGAATCATCCCCCTGCATAACGCCAGGATATCCGCGATCTACCGAATACACCTGTGTGCGATGCTGGCGCAGCGCCTCTGCCTTCAGATGGCGGTACTCCGTCATGTCGATTCGTCCCGTAGGCGCTAGTCCCTCGGCAAGTCCCATTGCCTGTCTCACGGCCTTAGGAATGGCCGCATAGTAATACGTGGGCTCTTCTCCCGCCGAATACTCCTGCTCCGCCCTTAGGACAGCTTTGTCGGTTGCCAGTGAGATTGCAATATGGTCAGGATGAGCCGTAATGCCGTCAGGCGGGAACGTAACAATGACGTCAGGCTTGATGTCCACGATGCTCTGATACACACGTTCGGACAGCTCATTGGGGTCCACATCCTTAAGCCCACCGTCAAGATAACGATATAAGATAAGATTGCTGACTCCTAATATATCGCAAGCTTTGCGCAGCTCCCCTTCGCGATGAGCTGCTAATTGTTCTTTGGATTGGAACGTATATTCTCCGGACTTGCCCTTGCATCCCGAAGTTGCACTAATGAGGGAAACCTCCACACCAAGCTTGTGGTACTTGGCAATCGTCCCTCCATTGCCGAATGTCTCATCATCAGGATGGGCGTAAACAAACAACAGCTTCTTCATAAACATGCGGCTCCTCTCTACGGGGTTCATCTCACGAATTGCAAGATCCCTTACAAGTAACTATACCATAGACATATTTACCCAATCACCTAGTTATCACACCAACTTTTAGGTCTTTAACAAAAAATTGAATGTTCAATGAGCAGTTGAGCAAGTTTGCACACAAAATAGGCAGGATTCAACTAACGCTTGATCGTTATCGATCCTCCCCTATGCTATGCTTTTTTCCATCGGGCCCGTTCAATAATCGCGGAACATTCCAAATACTCTGCCTTTAGGGCTTGCACTATTCCGAACCCTAATCTGTCATGGAAACACAAGAAATGTCAAGAGACAGCTCGATTAATCTCTTATCATTGGATCTAGGAGTGAGGGACATGAATGAACATATCCAACAGATGATTGATTGGATTGAACGCCATTTAAAGCATGATTTTTCATTAGACGCATTATCGAATTACATGGGGTATTCCCCTTATTACTGCTCTTTCAAATTTCACCAAGCAGCTGGCATAAGCATCAGGCGCTACGTTCTTCTTAGAAGGCTTTATTTATCTACTGAACATTTAGCCAATGGTCAAAAGATCTTGGACATTGCCTTGGAGTTCCGTTATTCCTCTCAAGAAGCCTACAGCAGAGCTTTCAAGCTGATTTTCGGCATCAGTCCGAGTGAATTTCAACGCAAACCCATGCCTGTTCAATCCTTTATTAAACTCACGGTCAATAAAGACAAAGGGTGGTGCGAAATGAATATTGCTAAAAAAATTGAAGTTGAGCAGCTGCAGCTTAAGAACAGCGAATGCTTTGATCAAGACGTGCTTCATCTATTAAACGGTCAGGTTATGTATGAGGAGTTTAAAGACAACAAACTCATGGGGAATGCCGACTACGCTCCCTTTAACGAAGCGATGTGTGTGCACGCAACGACGAAGCAAGTGTTTTCCCAAGCATTTATTGCAGCACGAGCCTCCGGGCATCATGACTCGGTTGAAAATTACATCTCAAAAGTGATTGATCCGCTGCATCCCCTTTTTCACAAACCATACAAATGCATTGTGCTGTGGTTTGGAGAAGATATGTTTTGTCAGATGAATCTGCTCACGATGCTCGCCTATCTAGAGCAGTCCGGCTATGCTGGCAGGGTATTTATGTTCAGCTTCAGAGAAGATGAATTTAAGGTGAGCGAAACGGAGCTCACACTAGGCCGCTATGCTGCTGTATACGAAGAGGTATTGATTCGCCATCAAAAGCCTTCTAGTGATCTGCTTCCCATCATGTATCAAGCGGCAAACCTCTATTTAGACATGCTGCATGAACGTCATGCCGTCGTAAAGTATATTTCGAGCCATAAAGATTTGCCAACCTCAGAACTATTAATCAAGTTGTTTGAGCGGTTCCCTTCCATTGGATATGGAGATACGCAGTATTTAGAGCTGATTCATAAAGCAAGAGCCGAGCATTCCTAATGGCTGCAGCACCGCACCATGTGATGTTCGGGCATACTTGCTCTCTTTAACACATGCTCGTATGTAAAGCCACATATATAGGAGGAAATTGAGATGGGTTTTGGGAAGATTGCTGTAATGATATGGGGACTGCTAAAGGAAGAACAGCCAGCGGCAAGGCAGCTCATGTACAGCTCCAGCTCAGCACAGGATACTCCTTCTCGGAATAAGGAAGAGTACCGCTACCAGCAATGCTTTTATCCATATCAATAAGCACGCGAAGGCGACAACTGACGCTTGACGCTGACTGGCAGACATAAAGCCATTCCAGCAAATAGCCGTTAGCCATCGTTTAGCAGCTTGTTCAACAAACGGTTGAATGCCCATACGTGTAAGGCGGCAGCCATTCAACCAACGCTTGATCGTCATCCCCCGGGTCCTGTGCTATGCTTCTGATATCGGGCCCGCAACCTTACTTATATAGGAGGAACACCTCATGGACATTCAAAAGATTGGAGCATACATTTCGAAGCTGCGCAAAGCGCAGGATATGACGCAGCTAGAACTTGCAGAGCATTGCAATGTCAGCCATCAAGCGGTATCCAAATGGGAGCGTGGAGAATCTTTGCCAGATATCGGCACATTCCCGAAGCTTGCTGAACGCTTCGAGGTTACAATCGACAATCTGCTTCACGCAGGACAAGAGCAGCAGACTGCCAAGCCTAGGCAAGCAGGCACCATTGTCAAGGAGCTCGCGAATAATAAGCCTGAGCAGATTTCACAAATGATGAATGCGGGCGAAGTGGAACCTGAGGACCTGCTTGAAGTCGCTCCGATGCTCAAGAGCAGTTCCCTTCATCAGGTTGTGAAAGGCTTAGATGCCTCTCGCTTCAGCTTCGAGCAAATCATCGGACTCGCTCCCTTTCTAAGGGAACAAGATCTTGATCAGCTTGTATCCTTCATGCTTAACGAAGGGCAAGAACAGGTGCCATGGAACAACATTGCCGCCTTGGCGCCATTTCTCAGCAGCGACGCTCTTCAGCAGCTGGTCGATCATCACATCCAAGATGAGCTGCAGGCGAAGCACCTTATCGCTCTCGCTCCTTTTTTGGAGGATGAGCAGATCGATGAAATGATCCGCCATGTCGTTAGCCAAGACCTGAACTGGAACTTAGTTGTTTCGCTTGCTCCGTTTGCAGAGGAAGAAACCTTTGATTGGCTCATAGAGCAATGCAAGTCTAATCAATTGCGCGCCAACCAGCTTACAAGTCTTGCTCCATTTCTAGAAGAAAGACAGCTTGATCAGTTGGTGCGTCAGGTTGTGCTTGATGATACGATGAATTGGAATGTGGTTGTTTCGCTAGCCCCTCACCTTGAGGAGGCAACATTAGGCTGGCTGGTGCAGCAGGTCATAGATGGCAAGGTGGAAGGGCACCACATCGTAAGCCTAGCTCCATTTCTAGAGGAAGAGCACATTGGGCTCCTGCTGGCACACGCGCAGCAAGGCACGATCAGCCCCGATCTCATCATGAAGCTAGCTCCATTTGCGGGTGAACAATTATTAAGCAAGGTCATTGTGAATTTCGTTAACAAATCATAGCATTACCATTCGGCTCCTGCTGCAGCACGGACGGAGAAGCCGCGTTTCTTCCATTGCCTTTGAGCAAAGTGGACGGACGCCCTGGCTCCCAATGGCTTTAAGCAGGGCCGAATATTCTTCATGGCCAAAAGTTACCCTTCTGAATCAGGCGACCAAATCATCGTATATTCCATATGCCCGGAATCCTCATTGGGCTGCTTGCTCTTAATAGCGAAGCCGCATCTGGCGTAGAAGCTTACCGCTCGTTCATTTTCCGCATACACCCCTAGCTCTAGACAGGAATACCGCTCCTTCGCAGCTTGTATAAGCGACGCTCCGAGTCCCTTTCCCTGCTCCTTAGGATCAATAAATAACGCTCCGATAAAGCTATTCTCAATGATACTGATAAAGCCCGCAATCCTGCCTTCTATCTCCGCTACCAAGGTATCTGCAATCGGCAAATAATGCTGTTCGACGATGCTTTGATTATCCTGCCAATACGATTCTGTTAAAAACGGATGCGCTTGAATATTCGCTCGAAGCCATATATCCATAATGATGGGTGTATCCCTTGCCTCTTTCTCTCTAATCATGAGTTGAACCTCCTCTATGAACCTAATCCGCGATTAGCATCTTATCTAGCAAACGTTAATCTTACCCATCTATCCAGTGTACGTTACAGCTTCAATGATATGATATTATGAACATATTCATTGTCTGTTCGATCCTTTTCATGTTAAGCAAGCCATTTCTAATTTATTTCTATTTCTAATAAAAGGAGTTGGGAGTATGACAAAGCTTGTGAAAATTAGAGCCAGCGTATTCATTGGACATGTGCTCTGGCTGGACCCTGTCATAGATCCAAAGCAGCAGCTGAAGATTTCATTTCAAGGCGATGGCAGGGGCTTTGAGCCTCATGCTGCGCGTACAGGCCGCTCCCGCGTTGAGCAGGAGGTCACTGTGGACTTTGAGAAGCAGCGCATGGTTACCTATGCGGATACAGGCGTAACCGTGATGAAAACACTAGCTTTGGATGGGAGCATCCAGTATGAACAAGGAAAAGCCGGCTCCCATCAGGTGCAAGTAGTGAATGAACAGTGGCTGGAGGATGAGGTATGCTTTCGCATGCAGGCAAGCGCAAGCAACCCCCTGCGTAAAGAAGCGCCAGCCGTAGACTATGCGGTCGACGTGAAGGTGCACCGCAGCGGATTGGTTACCTTGGAAGGAAGGCATGACGGCTTTCCCTGCTTTGAATTCTATAAGCAGCTGGACTATGGCCCTTATGAGGTGCTGTATCAGCACGATTATGTCGCTGCAGGCAGTACGCCAGCATCTATGGCTGGCGATATGGAATATTCCATTACAGTTGCGAAGTAAGGACGAAGCAGCGATGTATCGCACAGCACCTCTTATCCCTTACAGCCGCTTCCTATTGCAGGAAAGCCTCTCCTGTACAGCTAACGCGGCCATACGGCTGTACATCGTCAGCTTGTCAGCATTATGGCTATCCAACGATCACATCAAGAGGATTCGCAGAGGGCGAAGAGGTGCTGTTGCAAGCTATCGGCTTAGCACGGCACCCGCTTTTTTATCAATCGACTGAGTCATGGATGGTTCGCCTTGTTCGCTCCACAGCGTATATTGTATCGCCTCGACCAGTGCACGCGCCTTAAGCTCAATCTCCTGATATTCAAGCTCAGGCTCCGAGTCCATGACAATCGCTCCGCCTACACCGATAGACAATCGCTTTCCCTGACGAACAATCGTGCGAATAACGATATTCAGATCCGCCGTCCCATTTACTCCTAAAAACCCAATCGCTCCAGCATAAGCCCCCCGAGGACGCTTCTCCAGCTTCTCAATGATTTCCATGCTGCGTTTTTTAGGGGCACCTGTCATGGAGCCGCCCGGAAAGACGGCCTGAATGCAGGCATTGAGCGGGACATCGCTGCGCAGCTGCCCCGTAATCGTAGAAACGAGCTGATGCACTGTTTCGAAGGATTCAATATCCATCAGCTTTGGAACCTTCACCGTCCCAATCTCGCATACCTTGCCCAAATCGTTGCGCAGCAAATCGACGATCATCAGATTCTCGGAAAAGTCCTTCTGGCTGGCTGCGAGCTGCTGCTTCAGCTGTTCATCCTCGCTGACATCCTTCCCTCTTCGAATCGTCCCTTTGATCGGCTTGGCATCGATCTGCCGCTCTCGTCCCACTCGAATGAAGCGCTCTGGTGAGGAGCAGATCAGCTGCAGCTCCTCATTGAATGTAAGATAGGCAGCATACGGTGCTGGATTCATTCTTCTGACATTGCGATATAGCGCCAGCGGGGCAAGCTCTGCCTCAACTCTCAGCTCATTCGTCAGATTAATCTCGTAGCTGTCACCAGCGGCCAGATACTTCTTGACTTGCGCAATGCTGTCCAAATACGAATTATGAGGCACATGATAATGGAAAGATGCGCCTATCTCCCCCTGCTCAGGGAGAGAATCTCGTATTGCAGCCGACTTGAATGATGTCTTTAAGGACGAAAGCTGTTCAAGCTGCATGCACACAGCATCCATCCATGTATCAGCTGCTTCTGCATCCTCCGTCAGACAGACGAGATAAACTTCCTTTAACAGCTGATCAAACGCTATGAAGCGATCTGAGAACATAAACATGGCATCCGGGTATTCTCTTGGTGTAGAGTCGCCTATATCCCCTTTGGCTTCATAGCCATAGAAGCCTACAAAGCCGCTGTTGAAGTCGAAGGGAAGCGCTGGCGACTTCATCTTAAATCGAGCCAGTTCTTGATCCAAATAGCTAAAAATGTCTTGATCAAGCACCTGTGTGCCCTCACGATCAATCACTGTAACCTTCTGGGTGCTGGCATCATACGCTACCCGCTTGCTTAACGGACCCCGGGTATCCCCCATAAACGAAAATCGCGACATGTTTCCATCATCACGACTGCTATCGAGCCAATAAGCCGTTGTCTGATCCCCATACAATTCTACAAACACCTGCTCTGAATCATACCATTGCGATAGCTTGCGGTATCGGACATGCCCCTTATGCTGGACGCTGATGGATGCTGCATCCAACGTTCCTTCTGTGCCGCTCCATGCCGATTCGAAGCCTTGCTTAGTCTCTTCAGCGCTCGGATACCGATGCTGCTGAGTCAACTGCCCCTTCACGAGGATCGCCTCTTCTCCGTTTGCCTCTTCATAGAAGGAGCGCGTGATGTTCATGAAATTACGCAGCAGCGCTTCCCCATGCTCACTTGCTATTGACTCCGGATGAAACTGCACACCCCAGTGAGGCTTGTCCACAGCACGAATCGCCATCAGCAGGCCGTCTTCGGTCCAGGCCAGCGGCATAAGGGAAGCTGGCAGCGAGTTATCAAGCAGCAAGGAATGATAGCGCACGACTTGAAATGAAGACGGGATTCCTTCAAATAAGCGATCTCCGTCATGCTTCACACGGCTAATCTTGCCATGGGCAATCTCAGGGGAAGGTATAATGCCTGCCCCATGGATATGACCAAGACCTTGGTGTCCCAAGCATACGCCTAGAATCGGCAGCTTCTCCTCCTTCAAGGCATTCTTGCATATCCCGAAGTCTGCTGCTTGATCTGCACTTCCTGGTCCAGGCGACAGCACGACATTATCGAATTCGTATGCCGCCTTCGCCGCTTCCCATGAGCACTCGTCATTCCTTATCACTATAGGAGAAGTACCATTGATCTCGGCGATTATCTGGTACAAATTATAGGTGTAAGAATCATAGTTATCGATGATTAAAGTCTTCATGTGCGCCCCCAAACAAGATGGTTCTGAATCGTATTCTACCAAATCTGCGGTCAACAAGCATGCTTTCAGCAGACAAATGATTCAAGGGGGTTATTTTTCCAAATCCATTGCCGAATGGGAATCAAGCACGCTCATCGTATTGTTCAAGACGCTGCAGGACGTCATCACGTATAGGTGACTCACACAGCTTCAGTGCCAACAAGGCAGCTCCCGCTGCTGGAAGAAGGCGCGGCTGCACCACCGTGTACTGCTTATGGCCAAGCCCCTGCTGCAGACCGTTCGTTAATCGTTCCGTCATGAAACGATCCTGAATGACACTCCCCATAAAGGCTACGGGCACCTGCTCTGCTCGGAAGCCTGCTCCAATCAATCGAATGCCTACTTCAAGAGCATGTACAAGCCCATTGCACACGTCAATGGCAACTGGGCTGCCTTCGGCTGCTGCACGGGTGACAATAGGTCCCATCTGCCCAAACCCGCGCATTTGCTCATGGACGCCCTCCACAAAGCCCTTGCTGCCTCGTTCATAAAGCTCTTCTAACGTGTTAACCTTCCAATAGGCAAAAACCTCCCTCAAGAGGCCCTGATCCTCCTCTGCGTCATAGCCTGCCAAGAGGCGATGGACACATTCATAGGCCAAGTGGCGTGCCGCTCCCGCATAATGTTGATAATCCTGATTGCGCAGCATGCGCCCTTGTTCATTTATCCCGAACACAACGGAACCAGTGCCTGAGATGGCCATAATTCCGGGCTCGCCGCAAAAAGCGCCAGCATGTGCAACATAGGCATCATTCACAAGCTGCTTCAAGCAGCTTATGCCTGCAAGCGACGTGAACTGCTCAGCCCAGCGCAGATCCTCCTCCGCTTCCAAGCCGGCTAAGCCCGCGCATATCGCCGCTACGTCCTCTGGAGCAGCTTGTGCCGCATGCAGCGCCTCGCGAATCGCTTGCTGCACATGCTCGCTTGCGTGCTGGTCTTTATTCGGATTGCAGCATCCGCTCTCAGCAGTTCCTGCGATCGACCCGTCCAGCTTTACAGCAAGCGCTCTTGTCTTGGTTCCGCCACCTTCGATGCCAATAACGATTGCTTTTTCATGATTCAGAACAATCACTGCCCCATTCCCCCTCACTCTTTCGCCCTTGGGAGCGCGGCGAATCTTCCTAAAGTTTACATAAACAAAAGAAAGAAGGCTATGATTTGTTTTTCATTTGGAATCACGAATGATTGGATGTAATCATTTAACTCAACCCGTTCATGCTGGTTCATCTTCGTTTACAAAAACCGCCATGCATCAGGCCATCGTTTGACCATTATCAACAGTAATAATCTGGCCTGTAAGCGACCGCTGTACAAGCATCGCACAGATGCTCTCAGCAATATCCTCAGGGGTGGAAATACGCTTCAGCAGCATGTCGCCGCTTAAGCGGCGCATCTTCTCCTCATGCCCTGCCCACCATCGCGTATCGACCGCACCCGGTGCAATGGCATTGACTCGGACATGCGGTGCTAATGCAAAGGCCAACGACTTGGTCAAGCCGTGCACTGCTGCCTTGGACACAGCGTAGGGAAGCGAGGAGCCAATTCCTGTTGTACCCGCTACACTGCCGACATTGACAATCGCGCTGTCCGCCTGCTGAATCAAGTAGGCGCGAGCAGCCTTTGCAACATAAAACATCCCTTTTACATTGACCGCGAACAATCGGTCCCACACCTCATCTGGAATGCCGTCCAAATCCTCAAGCGGCCACTGTTCCGTTGCGCCAGCATTGTTCACCACACAGTGAAGCTCTCCATAACGCTGCATGGCCAGTGCGACCATATGCTTTACTTCCTCCTCAGAGCTCACATCCGCTTGCACGATATAACCCTCTCCGCCTTGCTCGCGAATGCAATTCAAAGTATATTCAGCCCCTGCTTTGGAGTTGGAATAATGAACGATTACCTTGGCCCCATAAGCTGCAAGACGGATGCATACCGCTTGGCCGATTCCAGAAGAACCACCTGTAACCAGCACGACTTTTTGTTCAAACATATCTCATCACCTCTGTCCCTAGCATAGGAGATGTCATAGCTGTTGTATAATAATTAGAAATCATACAGATATCATTTTCAGTAATACCAAAAAGGACGTGTGCTGATGGACAGTCGGGATCTAAAAATATTCTATACCGTTGCCAAGCTTCAATCCTTCTCTAGGGCTGCAGCGGAGATGGATTATGTGCAATCCAACATTACCTTGCGAATTCAAAAGCTTGAAGAGGAGCTGCAAACCAAGCTGTTTGAGCGCACGAATCGAGGAGTCCGACTCCTTCCGGCAGGCGAATTGCTGCTTAGCTATGCAGACAACATTCTTGCGCTTATGGACGAAGCCGTGGAAGCGATCCGCCCTTCAGCCGAAGTAACGATTGGCGCTCCCCAGTCGCTAACGGCTGCCCTTCTTCCTAAATATCTGCTTACCATGAAACAGCAGCACCCTGCTATTAGCGTGCGGATTAAGACACTGCCGGCAGCAGAGCTATTGACACAGCTTAAGCAGCACCGCATTGATCTAGCCATCACGAATCGGCCTTATCAAGATCCAACGCTTAAGACCGTCCACCAAAACAAGGAATCACTCTATCTCGTCAGTGGAGAAACAGCCTGCATCAAGCAAGCCTTGAACCTGCCCGCTGTAGTCAGCAGTGATCCAGAATGTCCTTTCCGACAGGCCTTGTTGTTATTTATAGCTTCCCAGCAAGCTGAGCCTGCCGATCTGATTGAATACGATATGCTGGAGCCCATACTGTATTGTGTAGAGCAAAATAGTGGGATCACCGTCCTGCCTGAGCATCTAGTCCGCCACCCAATGCAGAAACATCTCCTTCCGAAAGACATCGGAGAGATCAAGATTCAATTCGTAGTCAACGTCAAGGGGGCTAGGAAGAAGAGCGTACACAGCCTTCTAGCTTGTATCAAATCAACCTCCAACGAGCGTACCGATTCCTCTGTCCTCTCGCAGACAACATAAAAATAGAGGAGAGCGTCCATGACATCCGTCATGCATCGCTCCCCTCACTGGACACTTCCTATTCATTTAAATAAGTATTCACTTTGTTCTGTATCAGCTTGCTTACATCTTCTGCTGATTTTTGACCACTCATAAAAGCATTGAATTCCGTCATCGCGGTCATGATTATCTTCATATCACTATCCACCTTAGTACCTGCTTGTTCAAGCATCTGCTTCACCTGCTTCATGCCTTCCTCCAAGCGCTTGGTTTCTGCCTCGCTGAATCCCTGTCCCTCTTCCATGGACTTGCGTGTATTCTCCAACTTGGCTTCGGCCTGTGCTTGTAGAATTGGATATCCTGCCAGCTCCGAAGAAGACTGCATCTCATCAGACAGCAAGAACTTAAGAAATTCCCACGATTCCTGCTGCACCTTGGACTTGCTGTTAATGGCCAAAGTCATTCCCGATCGGTAAGAGACCCCATTCGATTGACCATCATAGGTTGGTTTCTTGTAGAAGACGGTATCCTCGCGCAGCAGATCATTAACAGCCGTCCCCGGCTCCGTAAATCCTCCTTGAGAGAAGAGCGCCGTATCCTGATCATAGGTGAATTCCTCTGTTAGAATTCCTTCATCAAACATCGATTTCACTTGTTCCATCATCCCGCGGAACATATCTGAGTCAAAATTTGGCTGTCCATTGTTGATCAACTTAACATAATTTGCTTCAATGAAGTCAACGAGCAGGGTACCTGGAAAAGCATTGTTTAAAACCTTCACATCTTCACCTGCTGACTCTTTCAGCTGCTTCGCGATATCCTTAAATTGATTCCACGTCCAATGCTCATCATCAATCGTAATGTTCGCTTCCTTCAGCAGCTTTGCATTTCCAGACAGCATCCCCTCAAGATAGAAGTTCAGCGGCAAACCATACAGCCCATCTTCATTTTGAGCAGCCGTCATAATATTGTCGTAGTAATCTGACTTCTTGAAGCTCTCGTCCTTATCCATCCAATCGTATAGATTCACAAGGGCATTCTTCTGCACAAGCTTATCCTGTGGCAGACTGTCCATGAGAATAATATCCGAGGCCTTGCCAGCCAGAATTTCTGTCGTCACGGTTTGAATATATTTCTCTACATCAAGCGCAGACACCGCTGCAGTCATTCCACCACTGCCATTCACTTCTGTGACGGCAATATTTTCTTTGATATGAATCTTAATATTCGGATGCTGTTCCTCAAATTTGCGGGCAGCGGACTCTAAAAATGGATTTTTTCGCGATACCGAGATGTTAATATCCACTTGCCCCTTAGCATTCGAAGCGCTTTCCTTTTGTTCTGATGGTGTTGCATTTCCACCGCAAGCGCTAAGCAATAATAGGATCGTGACCATTAAAAATAATGCCTTTTTTTTCATCTTTGCATCTCCCTTATCTGATTTGTTCGAACTCTTCCATGATGCATGCTGAGCCTAGTCCAGACGAACCCGATTGCCGTCCTGCAGCGGATCACTTGATTCAACGATGATCTTATCGTTTGGATACAATCCATCCAGGATGATGATTTCCTCTTCACTCTCATCTCCCGTTTTCACTGCACGCTTTTCAGCCAGATAGGTATTCCCGAGTGGACTGCGCTTCTCTCCAACCACATAAACATAACTGCCGTTTCCGTCCTTTTTGAGCAGCTCCTTGCGGATAACTATCCCCTGCTGCTCTGCTTGCTTCTCTATGTGCACAAGCGCCTCCTCTCCTCCTTTAAGCTTGGCGTCACGAAGCGTAATGACGATTTTCTTCTCAGAAGATGCGCTCGTATCAGCCTCTCCCCCCGGCATTATGCCCCCATTACCGCTTTTCTGAGACGACTGTGTAATCTCATCCACTGTTCCTTCCAGCTGCTCCTTGCTTGTAGCGAGCTCTACTTTTACTTTCTCATGCAGCTGCAAGAAGGAGGCTGCATGATCAGCAGCAGTAAAGGAGAATTGAAAGCCCTCCGAGGGATTAACAAGTGTAAGGATTGGCTGCCCCATAGCGATTGAGGCCCCGTCCTCTGCAAGAACCTCTGTCACTCTGCCGTCATAAGGTGCCGTAAGCACCCCTTTCTTTTTGATATCCTCCTTCTGCTGCCCTATCTTGCGCTCGATGCCCATACGATCCAAATCATCGCTTTCGAGCGCGCGCTTCGCTTTCCTAACCGCTTCCACATCTCCAGAACGCTGTGCCTCCACATACTGCTCCTTAATCGCAATGCGATTCAAATCCTGCTTCTTCAATAGCAGCTCAAGCTCCTCAATCTGCTGTGCTTGCGCCGTGCTGTCAAAGGTAACGAGCGTTTGCCCTTTCTTGACCACCTCGTCCTTTTTCACATGGACCTTCTGAATCGGCCAGCCGCTCTCGTTCATAAGCTCCCTTTTCTTCTTAGGCTCAATCATCCCCCTCCCTTCGATGGCATGTACAAGCGGCTTGCTGACAGGTGCTTCTGTCACTACCTTTGGAAGCAGTGCGGTCTGTATGGTATTGCTAAGAAGCGTTAAGACGAGCATCATTATGAGGAAGATTGCTGCAATGATGGTAATCGCCTTTTGTTGTGCTTTTTTCATCTGGATATCTCCTTCTTCTCATCACTTGCCATGGATTTCACTCATCGCTCAAGCCTATCCCTTCACTCCGGATAGCTGAATGCCCTCAATAAGATAGTGCTCCGCACTTAGGAATAGAAGCACGATCGGAATCATGTACACAACCGAAGCTGCAAACGAGATTCCAAGCATGTCCTGCTGTATGACAGATAAAAAAACAGACAGCGGCTGAAGCACTGCATCCTGTAGGAAGATGAGCGGCTGCTCTACCATATTCCAGTAGTCAACGAATAATAAAATGACTAGAGCGGCAATACCTGGCTTCACCATGGGAAGCACGATAGAAGCGAAAATCCGGCCATAGCCCGCTCCGTCGATCTTGGCCGCTTCCATATAAGCCGAGTGAATATGGAGCATGAATTGACGCAGCAAGAACACACCAAAGGCACTAAATATGCCGGGCAGTATAATGGCCTCCCTGGTATTCATGAGCCCCAGCCGATCCACCATCATATAATTCGGCACCAATGTCACCTGAAAGGGCATCATCATCGTAATGAGATACACAAAGAACAGCGCATCTCTTCCGGGAAAGCGAAGCCTTGCAAAGGCAAAAGAAGCAAGCGTAGCAGCAATGACCTGTCCTACAATAATTGGCACAACCAAGCCAACGGAGTTCCAAAACATTTGCAGAAAGGCAGGTGTCGCAATCAGTACTCGGTAATACTGTTCGAAGGATACCTTGTCTGGAATCAGCTTGAGATTGACAAACATGCTCGTATTCGTCTTGCCAAGCGTGCCGTAATTCGCAAGAATTTCACGCTCCGTCATAAGAGAGTGAACAATGGCAAGCAAGACTGGAGACAGTACAGCAGCAGCGATAAAGCCTAGCAATACCGTACGTATCAATGCGAATATAAAAGATTGTGTGTGCTTCATCTTGTTCCTCCTTGTGCTCCAGCTCCTACTCCATAAAGGATCGAAATGCGCGTTCCACACGGAACAGCACAAATACAAGTATGAGTACAGCTGCCGCCATTAGCGTCGCCGCCGCGGACAGCTTCTCGATATCAAGGGATAGGAACATATTATTCATATAGTGCTGAAGCATATAAATGCGATCATGGGGGTACGCGCCTGCAACAAGATAAGTCTCCCGGAACACCTTAAAGGAGTTTACGACAGACATGAGCAGCACGAGGAAGGTCGTCGGCGTTAAATAAACGAATGTAATGCCAAATAGCTTGCGAAGCGGGCTCGCCCCTTCCAAATTCGCAATCTCATAGTATTGCTCCGGGATATTTTGAAGACCTGCCAAAAATAAGATGACATTATACCCAAGGTTCTTCCACACGTACATCAAAATGACAACCCACATCGCGGCATCAGACTGCATCCAGTCCACTCGTTCGAGCCCGAAATGCGAGCAGACAGCATTAATCGTACCGTTCCAATCGAACAGTATCTGCCAAAGCAGCACTAAGGACGCAACAGGCACAACAAGCGGAAGCACATAAGCTGTGCGCATCGCTCGACGTCCAAACACTCGTTTGTTGAGCATCAGCGCGATAGCCAAGGACAGTATAACGATGATCGGAACACTGATCCCTGTGAATAGCAGCGAATTAGCCGCCGCTTTGCGAAAGGAACTGCTTTGCAGCAGCTCTGCATAGTTCATGAGTGTGGGATGCTGGTCGAATCGGTCCTGAAAAGATAGGAGCACACTTTGGCCAAATGGAAGAACATAAAATAATAAAAATCCAATCAGGCTCGGCGCTAAAAAGCCAAGCGCAACAAGCCACTCTTTATGTACAATACGAATTCGGTGCATCTTGCCTATCCTCCATTTGTCAGACAGCACATCGTGCGAACTGGCTTTATTGAGCTACAGATAGATTAGATGTTAGCGCAGTCAAATGAAGTGCAAAAGTGTGGAAAAAGTATGGCAGGCGCGATAGAAGCTCTTCTACTGGTCCTCATCTCCTAGCGTCAAGTGGAGGCTATAGAAGAAGAAAAGCCAAATACACATTCGGTGTATTTGGCTCCTTTTCATATGGCAAACTTGTCTATGATCCTCAATCAGTGCCATCCCCCTTACAGAGTCGGCTCCCTTAATTCGCAGCTTGCTCCTTCTGATTTTGATCCTGATACAGCTTCAACAGCTGAGCCAAACTTGCTTTGATTGCATTTTTATCTTCAGAAGCCACCGCTTCATGCAGTTCTTTATGAGCACCCATTAAAGCAGAAGTTTGTGGATCCATAGCAGCCTCAGAATCTATGATTTTCTCCATCTCGACATACTCAGATTTGTCGTTGGCTTCGGTTACCTTCTTCATCACGAAGATTCCATCTACTTTACCTTCTCCTTGATGTGCTTCCTTCAGCTTATCCATGTCGATGTCTCCATCTTCAATGGCCTTGGTCTCTAGCTGTTGGTATTCTCCCGCTTCCACAGGACTTGCCGACTGTACATGGACAGTCATCGATACATTCATATTCTTAAGTACTTCTTCCCAGTCCTTAACCATCTCTGGTGCATATTTCTTCGCAATCTCTAATGGGAAGAACGACGCCGCCGCTGCTTCAGTCTTGCTGATCTTCACATGAAGTGCTGCCTTCGAATCAGAAGTTGCTTCTTCCTTCGGGCTCGCATATGCCGGAGCCGCAACGGCTGTCAGCAGCAAAGCGGATAATACTGCACCTTGAATCATACGTTTTTTCATGTCTTATACACTCCTTGTTTGGTGGTTTGTTGTTTACAAGACCCATTATGAGCAGGAAGTGTGGCATGGCATGTCCGCAATTATGTAAAAAGAATGGCAACTCAGCTTTCCTTAAGCTCTCTTTGCTATAATGTCTTCAGAATTGAGGAGGCGAAATAATATGCACACGTACCGAATTGCTGTCGTCGACGACGATCAACATATAAGACAGTTAGTCGAAACCTATTTGCAAAAAGAAAACATGGCGACAATTGGCCTCGGATCAGCAGAAGAAGCGTGGGAGCTGTGGCGAACTCATCCCCCAGATATGTGGGTGCTCGATGTCATGCTGCCGGGAATGGATGGATTTGAATTCTGCAAGAAGATTCGCAGTGATGCAGAAGTGCCTATTATTATGATCTCAGCGCGTGATGATGAGGTGGACAAGATTCTCGGCATCGAGCTTGGCAGCGATGATTACTTGGTCAAGCCATTCAGTCCAAGAGAACTTGTTGCACGAGTCAAGCGGCAGCTGCAGCGCATGAAGAAGCTCCAATCGAAAGACGAGCCTCTTCCCATTGATGCTGCTGATGACTATATCGATCTTGGCGAGCTTCGCCTCCTTCTCCATGAGCGGCGCGCCATTTGGCGCAAAAATGAAGTTGATCTAACAAGCAAGGAGTTTGATCTGTTAAAGCTCTTTGTCGAGCGTCCGAACCGCGCCTTTGCGCGAGATGAGATTCTCCAACTGGTCTGGGGAGAGGATTATTTCGGCAGTGACCGAGCGGTTGATCATCTTGTTAAGCGGCTGCGCAAAAAGATGGGTGACCTGCCTGTAGAGGCTGTATGGGGCCATGGATACCGCTTGAATGGAGGAGAGTGCTAATATGAGACTCATTCATCAGATTAACCTGGCGTTTGGCATTCTGCTGGCCCTTGTATTTTCCGTTATTGCGATTATCATTCATAATGTGCTGCTAGACCACTTTATGGGCACTCAACAACAAGAGCTGCATAATTTGAGCGCCTCGATCTCACAATCGATGAGCACACCGCCCGACAACTCTAATATGGTGAATCTGGCAACAGCTATCAAGATATCTGCTATACCAGCGGACAGCAATATTCAAGCGATTGTTACAGATAAGCAATTTCAGCCTATTCCGTCAGATCGCATCCCCATGACACAGATAAATATAATGCCTATTTCGGAGATCCTGACCATTGAACCTACCTTTATCTCAATGCCTGTGTCACAATCCATGCAAAAAATCGTTGACGGCAGCGATGATCGGTTTATTACAAGCACAACCGCTATGGAAGATGGCTACTTGACGCTGCTCTCGCCTGTGAACAAGATAAAGGAGATTGAGCAAAAACTGTTCTCGCAGCTGCTAATTGTGCTTTGCGTCGGCTTTACGCTCGTATTCCTGCTCAGCCTGTTCATTACCAAGCGGCTTATTCATCCTCTGATGGAATTGAGAGAGGAACTGAAAAAGGTGAAGAACCGGCAATTCGCGGAAGTGCAGTTGGTGAAGGCAGAAGGCGAGATTGGCGCTGTTGCCGAGACCGTGTATGAGCTCGCGGGGGAGTTGGATCGATACAATCGCGTACAGAAGCAATTTTTCCAGAATGCCTCGCATGAACTGAAGTCACCGCTTATGTCCATATCCGGCTATGCAGAAGGCATTCGTGACGGGGTATTTGAAGGGGACAGCATGAGAAAAGGGCTTGAGATTATTATGAGCGAAAGCCATCGCGTGAAGAAGCTGGTTACCGAAATGACCCTGCTCGCCAAGCTCGACAGCGAGGAGGACATCTTCCACTTTGACAAGGTCCGCGTTCAGGAGATCTTGCTCGAGACACAAGAACGTGTGAATCCGATTCTTGTGAAGAAGAACCTAAAGCTCCACGTACATGATCATACACAAGGCTCGGACTCGCTATTCATTCGCGCAGATCGGGACAAGCTGCTGCAAGCTCTGCTAAATGTAGTAACGAATGCATCACGTTATGCTACAGCCCATATTCATGTTCATATCCGAAAGGAACGAGAGCGTATTCTCATCACCGTGCAAGATGACGGATCCGGAATTCCTGAGCAGCTGCTCCCTACGCTATTCCATCGCTTTGTTAAGGGCAAGGGAGGCGAATCCGGCCTTGGTCTTGCGATCTCAAGAGCTATCGTTGAACGCTGCGGCGGCAGCATCTCCGCCAGCAATCATAAGAATGGCGGGGCGGAGCTCGACTTTAACTTCCCGCTAATCCGAGCTTAGTCGAACAAAAAAGGGCTGGTTAGATTCATTTTTGATATGCTCCCCATACGGTAGACAGGTGAAATAATAAAACCTGTTTTCCGTGAGGGGGAGCATTTTTCATGTCTAAAGTAGAGCATACGGCGTCGGAGAAGTTGGCCATTATTCAGCAGATTGAAAGTGGTCATATTGGTGTGAAGTCTGCAGTTGAAACTTTTGGGATATCCAAAACAACATTGGCTAAATGGAGACGGCGTTATCGGGTTTACGGTTATGAAGGATTAGAGATTCGCACCAACAATCGAAGTTATTCTGCGGAACTTAAGCTTCAAGCGGTCAAAGATTATCTTTCTGGGGGTTTATCACAATACGAGGTTATAGATAAATACAAAATCGCCAGTAGAAATCAACTATCTCGTTGGGTGGACAAGTATAATGGTCATAGCAGCTTAAGAACCTATACAGGGGGAACAACGGTTATGACCAAAGGTCGCACTACAACACTACAGGAACGGATAGATATCGTCCTTTATTGCCTCGCACACGCAAAAGACTACAGGAAGGCAGCAGAACAGTTCAAGGTCTCCTACCAGCAAGTGTACGGTTGGGTCAAGAAATACGAAGGAGGTGGCCAGGAAGCTTTACAAGACGGTCGAGGAAGATCGAAAGCTCCTGAAGAGTTAACCGACGCAGATCGGCACAAACTCGCCATGAAGAAGTTGGAGTACGAAAATGAGCGACTGCGCGCGGAGAATGCTTTTTTAAAAAAGTTGCAAGAGTTAGAAAGGAGGCGTCTTTAAGCCAACATCGGCAGGAGAACGTCTACTTGGCCATACAAGCGGTCGGACAGGCGGAGGCACTGTCCATCCAGCTTCTGTGCGAAGTTGCGGGCGTGCCTAGGTCAAGCTATTACAAATGGCTTAATCATAAGCCGAGCCTGCGACAATTGGAGAACCAAGAGCTGACAGCGGTCATGATGACATTGTATGAGAAGGTTGAAGGCACCTTCGGCTACCGACAGCTAACGCTACATATGCGTCGTCAAACTCAGAAGCGCATTAACCACAAACGCGTACTGCGCTTAATGAAGTGTAAAGGCATTCAGTCGGTCATCCGGAGGAAGAAAAAGCGATATGAGCGCTCTACGCCGCAGCAAGTAGCGGAGAACGTTTTAAACCGCAAATTCCAAGCGGAAGCACCGAACGAGAAGTGGCTAACAGATGTTACGGAGATGAAATATGGTAACAGCCAGAAGGCGTATTTAAGCGCGATTCTCGATCTCCATGATAAATCGATTGTTTCTTATGTACTCGGGCGTTCCAATAATAACCCCCTTGTATTTAAGACGCTGGAGATAGCGTTGGCATCAGTGTCTGAAAGGAAACCGTTGCTCCATAGCGACCGTGGTAACCAGTATACGTCTTTGCGTTTCAAGGAGATGCTAGACGAGGCTCAACTCAAGCAGAGTATGTCGCGAGTTGGTCGTTGTATCGATAACGGGCCTATGGAATCCTTCTGGGGGACATTGAAATGTGAGAAGTATTATTTGCATACTTACGACACCTTTGAGCAGTTGGAGCGAGACATTGAGGACTACATTCACTTTTACAATTACGAGCGTTTACAGTCCAAATTAAACGGCCTCAGTCCCATGGAATTCAGGACTAAGGCCGCATAACGACTTTTTATTTTTTATACTGTCTACTTGACGGGGAGCACTTCATTTTCAGATGATTTAACCAGCCCTTATTACTATTTTGGCGAGGTCAGTGTATATCGATTCGTTTCCCCGGCCTGTATTCTATTAAAGAAGACACGATTTGTCCCATCACGTGGGCAGTGGTCAGCGTGAGCTTATTATATTTATACTCCCTTGCTATAATATGATCAGAACAACAAGAAACATTGTACCATTCTAACCATTATTATGATCCAACTTTAGAGGAAATCTTCTGGCAGCAGTGTCGTCAATTCCTTAATCCCAGCTTCCATATTGCCACTTAGACGCAATGCATGCTTACGTATGGCTCTCTCGCACATATTTCGGACCAGCCGTCCATTCCCTGCAGCCTGATCATTTGAAGCCTGCATGAGTACCTTTTTTAGTGATAAAGAAGCGTTTGGATGCAGGTGATATCCTTGCTTCTTCAACATAGAATGTGCTATATCCAGCAATTCCTCAATAGAATAATCTTCAAATTGTATAATGTTCGGGAATCTTGATCGCAAACCAGCATTTTGATTCAAAAAACGCTCCATATCCTGATCATAGCCAGCAATAATGACAATCAGTCTATCACGATAATCATCCATGGCCTTCACCAAGGTATCGATTGCTTCCTTACCAAAGGCATCACCTTCAGCTAAGGCGTAGGCTTCATCAATAAAAAGCACACCACCAAGTGCTTGCTCGATCACCCCCCTTGTCTTCAAAGCCGTTTGCCCTACATATCCCGCAACCAAACCCGAACGATCCGTCTCGATCAGGGAGTCTGTAGGCATTACGCCAAGTTCTTTGAATCGTTTTGCCAATACTCTCGCAATCGTAGTCTTCCCCGTGCCCGGGTTTCCTTTGAACACCATATGCAAAGTCTGAGCACTAGCAGAAGGAAGACCTAACTGTTCTCTTCGCTTTGCCATTTCAATCTGGGCCGATAATGCGTGGACGAATTCTTTTACGCTGCGAAGCCCTATCATTTGCTCCAACTCACCCAGCGCATTCTGCTGATCAAGTTCATTCTCTTGCTTCATCGCTATTGGAAAATCCATCTGCCGCAAAATAGTAAGCTCTTCTACTGCTGCATTTGGCTCATCCGAAAGCCGCACTCCCTGAGCTCGAATCGCTTGCTCCAGCAAATTACGCACGAGCCGAGCATTTCCCCCATCACGTTTGCCAGAAACCTGCACTTGCTTAAAATACTGATGCAGCTTAGCTTTCATTCCGGCTTCCAATTGAAAGCCTCTAGAACTGGACATCACCTCGGTAATCTGTTGAAGTTCAGCAGCCGTGTAATCAGGAAACTCGATCTGAAGAGGGAATCTAGACGCCATTCCCGGATTGACAGCAATAAATTGTTCCATATCTTTGGTGTAACCTGCCAATATAACTACAATATTTTCTTTATACAGTTCTATCAGCCTGACAAGAGTATCAATCGCTTCCTTCCCAAATCCCCCATTTGAGCTGCCTGTGTCATTTAAGGCGTATGCTTCGTCTATGAACAGCACGCCGCCAAGCGCCTCTTCCACCACTCTTTTGGTCTTTTCTGCAGTCTGACCCACATATTCAGCGACAAGATCCGAGCGGTCCACCTCGATCAGATGCCCCTTTTTAAGTACTCCAAGACTTTTGAGCATTTTAGCTGTAATACGAGCCATCGTCGTTTTCCCAGTACCTGGATTGCCAAGGAAAATCATATTCAGTGTTTGATTGGTATTTACCACAATACCAGCTTCTTTGCGCCGACGATCGACCTCCAATTGTTTTTCCAATGATCTTAAGAAGCTCTTGACTTTATCGAGCCCAACCACGGAAGCAAGCTCTGCCTCCATATTGAAAACTTCTCGTTCTCCAATCCCGAAGTCAGCACTCGTCAGCAGTTGCAGTTCTTCACTTTGAATATCCGCGTGGATTGAGCCGAGTCTACTTGATTGCTTACGTACCGCCATTTCGAATATATTGCGAACAAGTCGACCATTCCCGCTATCATTGCGGCCTGGTATCTGCTTTCTATTAAATAGATCCAACAAGCCTTCATGTGTATTCGGAGACAGGCAGAACCCCGTTTTTCCTGCCATTCCCTCCAAAATAATAAGCATCTCATCCGGTGAATAATCAGGAAACTCTATATGATATGGAAACCTTGACCTTAACCCAGGATTGGTCCTCAAAAAATCTTCCATTTCACTGGTATAACCAGCGAGGACGATAACAAGATCTTCTCGATAATCCTCCATGGCTTTAACAAGCGTATCAATGGCTTCTACCCCGAATGGGTCCTTCTCATTTCTTGCTAAAGTATAGGCTTCATCTATGAATAGCACGCCACCAAGTGCTTCCTTAACTTTCGCCATCGTCTTCGGCGCAGTCTGACCTACATATTTGCCAACTAGATCTTGCCTGGACACTTCAATTAACTGACCTTGTGAGAGAAAGCCTAGTGCCTTTAACAATCGAGCCATCAAGCGAGCTACTGTCGTCTTCCCTGTGCCAGGGTTACCTGCAAACACCATATGCAGAGTCATATTCACAATTCCCGTGCCCTGCTCTTTTCTCTGTTTGTTCAGTTTGACAGTTTGAACTAATTCAGAGATCGTTTCTTTTACAACCACTAAGCCTGTTAACTGATAAAGCTCTTCTACTATATGCTCCACAGATTCATTAGTCATTAGACTCCCTCCTTCAAGAGGGAATTGTTCGCTTCCTGCACGAACCATGAGCTTATCATTCACGAAACTAATTCTAACTTGATCCCCTTGGTAGATTCGCTCCCTTGCCCTAAGGTCGATAAGAACAGAAGTGAAGCTTTGCTCACACCACTCCTCCAGCGCTTCTCCGTATTGATTGCTCTGTATAGCTGCCTCTGCAACGTGCACATGTACTTCTGGATCAATCGTGATCTTAATGCCCGCATCTTTTTCGATTACTTGCTTCGTCTCTGATAACCGACCTTCCACTACGGAGACCATCTTATCAAGGGTGAGGTGTTCCGTGATAACCGAAGCCTTGATTCCTTTTAGAATCGGATCAGGAATTTGTGAGGCGACACCTGAAGGAACACGCTCTCCCGATCGTGCTGGAGCTTCATGATCGCTATAGAACAGGAGATAATGGTCCGATGCAGATATGGTAACACCATGTTTGGTTCTAAATGAACCTGTTTGAACCAAATCTCCTAGGAGTCCTGCAATTTCTGGATCAGCCTCTGCCATTCCCGTAAATAAAATCGTACTTCTGCCATCTCCAATGGCGGCGGTCATATCCAAAATAAAGGTTGCCGCTATATCCTCTGCTGTATAACGGCTCAAGTCAACTTCAGTATAGTTGGGTGTCACCGCGAGATGATAGATATACATCAGTTTGCTGAGATTTTTAACTGCTGTTTTCTTGCCGGTACCAGCCGGCCCTGTCAACAAAATGACATTTCGCACATCGTTTTTCTTATTTAGATGTCCTTTTTTATACTCCATCACAAGGTTATAGCAGAAGTCAGCTTGACCAACCACATAACGGTTAAGATGCCTGTTGATCTCTTCAAATATATCATCGGTGGTTTGAAAAGCTCCGCCAGGCTTATGCTGTTTCTTGCGAACAGTACTCGACGATTCGGCACCTTTCACAGCTTGGGAAGCATGCATCTGCTTACTGGCTGAGGTACTATATTTGTCTTGCAGATTCCCATTATTTCTTGAACCCCCACCAATAGACTGAGAGTCAGAAGTCGCTGATGCCGCCTTTTTACTGGAGGATCCAACATAAGTTTTCGTTGTTTGACGAGAGCCAGCTTCACTATTAGCTGTCATTTCATCCTTATAAGCGTTTGAATGGGTGTACGGCTCCTTTGTCTGAGATATATGATGCGAAGCAGCCTTATCCTGTTCATACTCCCCCTTTTTCTTAGCTGTGAACAAATCATATAATTGGATCTCAGGAAGTATAAATCGCAATCCTTTTCTTAGAGCAGTTTTCAACTTCGACAACGCTGGCTCACCTTCTTCTCTATCTAGTTTTACGTTCCCCATAAACAAAATGCAGAGTTGCTTATACTAGCTAGATTGTATACTATATCTATTAATCTAACAGTAAATTTCAGGTAATCCCTGCGATGATTTCTACTACTCTTCTTCTTCAAACAATTCACACAGTACCATATCGCGATTTTATAGAAAGCGTCTTGTCAGCACGTAATGCAGCGTATCCTCATAGCGAATCTCATGGATAGGAGAAGCATCAAAATTCAAGAATTGCGCACCCGGAAAGAGTGTGTTGCAATAATAAACTGCGCTTCATGCTCAAGTTCCTTGATCACTCGCATAAGCGAAAGCTGTCTAGCAGGCGAAAGAGCAGCCTTCGATTGGAAGACTGCTCTTTATTACGTGTATGCAGAAAGCATGTTTCACACTCGCTTAGCCAATGACAAACCCAACACTCATGTCCCTTGTCATCATGATAGATATTCATGATCTTCGCTGCGCACGCCCAATATCCGCTATGGCATAAAGCCATTCTGGCTTATTCCGATCTTATCCTCTGCAAAAGCCGTTCTCATCCGTTCATACACGACCTGATAAGCAGCTGGATGATACCAATCCAACAGCCCGAGCTCCTCATACTTCGCGCGGAGTCCCATCCGAGACGTCCGCTTGCCGCCGCTGCCGTCTCCCATATAGTAATCGTCGATGCATATGCGATCTACAACCCGAGCTAGCAGCTCAGGAAACTGTTCTGAGCTTGGAAGAACAGGTGCTATCGTCGCTTGCGTGCTTATACCAGCCTCCCTTAGCTTAGAGAGAGCGCGAATCCGCCCGCCAATTGGCGGCGCATCCGGGGTAAACTGCTTTCTAATCTCTTCGCGATCCGTTTCGACCGTCATGCTGACGCGAACTCTCTCCTTTAACTGCAAGAGCAAATCAATATCCCGCGTGACGAGCGGACTTCTGGTCTGCACAAGGACAAAGTCCGGCGGATGATTCACCATTGCCTCCAACAGGGTCCTAGTCACTTTCTCCTTATATTCCGCAGGCTGATAAGGGTCTGTGCTGGAGGACATGAAGATCGTAACCGGCTCTTTGCTCTTTGCCTTTCGAAGCTCTTTTTCAAAGATCGCTGACGCTCCTTGCTTCACATCAACCCAAGAACCCCATTCCTGCTTGCGAAAGAGCTGGATCGGCATCTGCCTGACGTAACAGAAGGAACAGCCGAAGCTGCATCCTCCATAAGGATTCAAGGAATGCGTGTAGCCAGTTAGGAACCCCGTTCCTTTGTTCAGTAGACTCTTAGGTTCTTTATAGAACAATTCATGCTTCAATGCACTTCTTATCCTTTCATATACTTTGTTGTTTCCCTTTGTATCAGTTATACGCAAGAGCAGGACCTCTTGTTGTCCACGCACAGGTCAGCCGCTGCTTAACCTCTGTATAGCTCTATTATCGCCCTTCCCCTGCCTTCGTTCCATATGCGGCAATTGAATAGATTCCCGCTGTGCCTGAGGTGACATGAAGGATGGTGATCCGTACATAGCGTATTGCCCCTGCCAAGAAGGTATCCGGCCTTACATCCTGGCCCGTACCTGCTCTTTGAAGCATTTCCATCCACTCGCTTCCATCATTCGACACGTCCACTCGATACACATACTGAACATGGTCGCTCTCCCAATCCACCTTACAGCCCGTAAGATCATAGTGATCCTCCAAATCTATCGTTATCCACTGCGGCATGGACATTTCAGAAGGCTTCCACTTCGAGTTGAGCTTCCCATCTGTAGCCGAGGAAGCAGGAGCATTTTTTTGCTGTGAGCTGGCTGTTACCGGCTTGCAATATGCAAGATTGAAGTCCTTCCGGTTGACAGACACATAGCGTTGAACTCGATCCGCTTGATATACAGGCTTCACAGCTGGCGGCTGCTGAACTGGACCCCTTACATGCTTCTTTGAATCCGCAATTGAGGTTAGTCTTACAGAAGCCGATGCTAACCCTTCAGCAGAAGCTGTGACGATAATGTCCCCTGCCTCGGTGGTAGATTGAATCAATACGCCTATTGCCCCTGCTTCGGCAGCTATCGGATTCGCCCCTACCCTTAGGTCCTGATCTCCCACGATACGGCCGGCCCCTTTCACTTGAAACGCAATTGCACGTTCATCCTTCGTTGCCAGCATGCCATTCTGATCCAAGACATAAGCATGGATCATCACAAGATCCGCGCCATCTGCCACGAGATGGAGCCCGCAGTAGTCAGCTACAAGGCTCAATTGAGTCGCCTCTTCCGCAGTACGGATCGTATGAGTGGCGACTGCCCTGCCTCCGATCGAGCCTTCTGCTCGAAGCTCTCCCGGAATATACTTAACCCCACGGAAGATAAAAGGCGGATGAGGAACGTGGGCATAAGCTGTATCCGGCTTATTTGTACCCAGCAGTTCCCCATTCAAATATAAGGATACACTGTCGCAATTGCTAAATACGACAATCTGTTCTACTCTGCAATCGTTCCACTCGCTGGCAATAAATAAAACGGGCTCATTGTTAATACCAGATATGAACGTATTCGGATCCCGCTGGCTGCTGTACATATAATAGGCATACTTAGGAATTCGATAAACATCGAACACACCTGTAGCCGCCATATTGTCGATGTATCCCCGGTTGTGGTCGATCCCCGTCCATAACGCAAAGCCAGACAATCTGCTGCTGCCATAGTATTGGTCAATATAAGATAAGCGCTCTAGCGCAGATCGAAGCATCGCTCTTTCACCACCATGATAGAAGCTGTTATTGCCGCGGCTGCAGCGATTTTGCGTTTTTTGAGGACCATATTGCTCTCGATAGTTATCCCCATATTCCCGAATGAATAGAGGCTTATTCTCTTGAATCACAGTGTCCACATGACCATATGCGATATCGTAATATTGAGCGCCTTGGCTGTGAGAATCACAGGCCGCATAGCATGAATCGCCAGGATATTCTTCATGAGTGATGAGATAGGTATTCTTCGCATATTCCTCGTTATAGTATGTCTCATTCAATATAGGCTCCCAGAAAATCACGCATGGATGGTTGCGATCTCTTCGAATCATCTCGCGAACATTCTGATAAGATCTGTCTTTGAACGTCTGATTGTCTCTAAACCACTGCCAGCCTGGTATCGGTACCACGCACATTAATCCAAGCTCATCACAGGCATTCATAAAAGCGTTGGACTGTGGGTAATGTCCTGTGCGAATAAAGTTGAAGCCCGCTTCCTTCAGCTTAATCGCGTCTCTTCGATGCATCGTATCCGGCAGCGCTTCGCCCACGTACACATATTCTTGATGTCGGTTCGCTCCATTAAGGACAAGGTGCTCTCCATTAATCGCAAAGCCTTCAGCGGTAAACGAAATAGCACGTATCCCTATCTTGATTTGAACTCGATCAAGCCGCCTTCCTTCTCCCCATACCTCGCACAGAAGCGTATACAAATAAGGATGATCGGGGTGCCACAGCTTGGGCTCTTGTACATCAAGCGCTTGAAGATAAACTGAAGCTGCACAGCCGGCTATAAACTGCGCATCGCTCCAAGAAGCGGCAATCTCCAATCCTGCATGATCGATTAGAATAGCTTTTAGCGAGACCTCTTTAGGATGATCATAATCATTTTGAACATGAGTCTGAATATGGATGCAGGCATGTTCTTTGGTTACTTCAGGATACGTTACAAATAGACCGCCTCCTGCAACCTGATCAGCATGAACAGCATCTGTAATATAGAGCCGCTCCATCTGATGGAGCCACACATTACGGTACAGACCTCCAAAATAGCAAAAATCCAGCTCTGACTGAGGCTTGCCAGGTGGAATGTCGATAGCATCGGAATTGTCGAGTCGAACCGCCATAACATTATCCTCATCCGCAACCACAACATCCGTTATATCTATCGAAAAAGGCAGGTATCCACCATAATGCGATACCATATGCACCCCGTTCACCCATACTTCTGCCGTGTGCTTCGCACCTTCAAATTCAATAAAGAGCTTGTTTCCAATTGATTCTGGTTCGATATTAAAATGGCGGCGGTACCAGGCCACACCTTGATAATTGACGCCCCCGCTGCACATTGCCGACTCCACGCGAACCGTATGAGGCAAATGGACAACCTCCCAAGCGCTGTCCTCGAATTGCGGCTGGTCTGCCCCCTCCATATCCCCTCTAAAAAATCGCCACTCGGCATTCATGCTCCAATCGATCCGTCCTTGCTTGCCCATTCCTTCCTGCATGTGCTCCCCTCCCGCTTGAACTCTTCTGCTTTAGTTGATTTGATTATCCATATCCAGTTCCAATCAACAGCCAACTACAGTATATAGGGGACGAACCGCGCAAGAACATCCAAGAATGCACGCCTTTTATATAATAATCTGAATGTCCATTGTGAAATTAATATTGCTATAACATCGTCTTGCTCCTATGTTATATATGAGAAAACGAAATTAGGGGGAGCTCATATGAGAGAACACTTCAGAACGCATATTATCGTTACAGAAGAGGATCGCAAGCTTCCTCTTTATATCGAAAGCGTCGGATATTTGACTCATCAGTCCGCGATACATAGAAACAGCGGCTATCCAGAATATCACTGGCTGCAAACTGTGGAAGGCTGCGGACGATTCGAATATGCAGGCCGTTCTGTTGAGCTTATGCCCTCCCAAGGCATTCTGCTCCCTCCCTATTCACCGCATGACTATCAACCGATAACCCCAAGATGGTCCACCATTTTTGTCACCTTTGGCGGTTCACTCGCGAAGCATATTTTGAATGCCTTAGAGCTCTATCATCCAAGCCTCTATCGGATTGAGCAGCCTGCTGCCCTGCTGTCTTCACTTGACCATATGATCGCCACAGCGAAGAACGTAACCAACTATTCGGGCGCTGACCGCTCACCTGATCTTTATCAGTTTTTAATATTATTAAAAAAGCATGGGGCCGCCGCTTCCAGCGTATCAGCAATCGTCAATCTGCACCGTATTACAGCGCTATTGGCATGGCTTGATCAGCATTACAGCGATCCCTCCTTATCCCTTGCAGATATGTCATCAAGGCTTCATCTCACTCCTCAAAGGCTAACAACCTTGTTTCGCAACGCGGTTGGAAGCAGCCCTTACGCCTATCTCATACAGATCCGCATGCAGAAGGCTAAAGATCTCCTCACGCTGCAGCTTGAGATGACGAACAAAGAAATCGCTGCGGCAGTAGGATTCAAGGATCAAAGCCATTTCATCGCAACCTTTCATAAGCAGACTGGAATGACGCCCAATCAATTTCGAAAATTGTATGAGTCATGATCATGATTTCATCGTAATGTTGTTCAGGTAAAGCGTGTTGAAATCACAAAGAAAAAGCGTGCCGAATACGAGCAGCTTCCTGCTCCGTCATTCACACGCTTTCTATGAAGCAGCAATCATAAAGACTGCTGCTCCAGGTCATATTCAAATTGCAGCAAAGAGCTTCGATGAATGATTTCAAGCTCATCTATTCGCCCTTGCCCCCGCTTGCTCTTTCAATAGAGCTGCCGCTTCACTTACAGGTGCAGCCTGCGTTATCGCAGATACAACAGCAACACCGTCTGCTCCCGCTTCAATAACGGGACCGGCATTGTACGGAGTAATCCCGCCTATGCCTACAAGCGGAATCGTGATGCCTTGCATCCTCAGCTTGCGAATAAGCTCTAGCCCTTGGACAGGACGGGCATCAAGCTTCGTGCTCGTCGGATAGATCGGACCAAGCCCAAGATAATCCGCTCCATCTTGTATAGCTCGTTCGACTTCCTCAACGGTGTGCGCAGATACACCTAAGATAAGATGTCCTATTCTCTTCCGCACATCTGCAGCAAGCTCATCCTCCTGCCCGACATGAACGCCATCCGCTTCAAGCAAGAGAGCAAGCTCTACATCATCATTGACAATAAAAGGAATGCCATGCGACCGGCAGATGGCTCTAAGCGCTTTGCCAAGCGCTAGCCTGTCAGCTCCCTGGCAGGCGCCTTCGCCTTTCTCTCGATATTGGAACATCGTGATGCCGCCTCGAATGGCTTCCTCCAGCACATAAACGGGATCTGCGGCGCAGTTCGCACTCCCCATAACGAGGTAAGCCTGCAGCTGTCGTCGCAAATCTTCTTGAGCAATGCGTGTCATACTGTCCGAACCCCTCCTTGCTCCTGATGCCTTAGCCTGCGCTGATAGGCCCAATGGTTTGTCGGGCCATGTCCGTGCCCAATCTCCAGCTGCTCTTCGATAGCAGCCTGGATATACTGCTTCGCTGTCTGCACCGCCTCCAGCAAGCGGCTGCCCTTAGCCAGCTCAGCCGCAATCGCAGAAGAATACGTGCATCCCGTGCCATGCGTGTTCTTCGTCTTGATGCGCGTGCCAATAAAGGTATCGAAGCTTATGCCATCATATAAGAGGTCTACAGCCTCCACAGGGTCAGCTTCGTGGCCCCCTTTGATGATGACCGCTTTAGCGCCATACGCCGCTAATTTGCGCGCTGCTTCTTGTTTATCCTCGAAGGACCGAATCGTAAGTCCCGTCAACACTTCTGCTTCGAGAATGTTCGGGGTAATAACGGCGGCTAGCGGAAGCAGCTCCGTGAGCAGCGCCTGCACCGCCTCCTGCTGCAATAGCGAGGCTCCTCCTTTTGCAATCATCACCGGGTCAATGACCACGTTTGGCCATCGATAATACCGAATCTGAGCAGCCACCGCTTCAATGATCTCTGCATTGAACAGCATTCCTGTCTTGACCGCATCAGTTCCTATATCTTCGCCAATTGATCGGAGCTGCTCCGCCACTGCCTCTGTCGACATTGGATACACCGCTTGCACACCGAGCGTATTCTGTGCGGTTATGGCCGTGAGAGCCGACATTCCAAATACACCAAGCTCCTGAAAAGTCTTCAGGTCAGCTTGTATGCCTGCTCCTCCTCCGCTGTCCGATCCAGCGATTGTTAAAGCTTTATATACTCGATTCGTCGTCATCGTAAAGCTCACTTCCTTGAAGATAAATAGCGATGCTAATCGATCAGGCCCATGCTTTGTCGAAACCCTGCCGTGTGCCAAAACTTGAAATTACCTTTTGCAAGTATGTGGCAATGTTCTAAGAGAGCTGCTTCACACGCCCTTGATTCTCAACATCCCTTGCCGTAATCTGATACAGCTGATTCAGCAGCTCGATCTGAAATGCGCCTGGGCCATGCGATGCCGCGATTCGGGCCGCCTTCTCTGCTGCGACGCCATACGTGCATACAGCCGCAGCACTCGCCTTGACAGGCTCGCTCCCTACAGCTGCAAAGGCCCCAACAATCGACGAAAGCAGGCAGCCTGCGCCCGTGACACGCGTCAGCATCTCATGACCATTTTGAACCACATATGTCGATGTTCCATCACTAATAATGTCTTCCTTGCCTGTAGCCACAACGGTCGCTCCCCATGCTGTAGCCGCTTGAGTTGCAAGTGCAGCAGAATCCCCTGTTACCGTTCCCGCATCTACACCCTTGATTTCCCACGTCTCGCCCATGACATTTGCGATCTCGGCGGGGTTGCCTCTTACAATGGAAATATCTAGTTCCTTAAGCAGCATTTGGGCCGTTTCCGTACGATAAGCTGTCGCCCCTGCTCCAACAGGATCAAGAATGATCGGAACGCCATGTTCATTGGCAGCCCGACCTGCAATCAGCATGGAACGCACTTCGGCATCAGTCAGTGTGCCAATATTGAGCACTAACGCGCCTGCCATTTTCGCCATATCATAAACCTCTTCTGGAGCATATGCCATCACGGGAGACACACCTAGCGCCAGCAATCCATTCGCCGTAAAGTTTGTAACCACGACATTTGTAATATTGTGCACCAAGGGCTTCATTTCTCTTACTTGCTCCAAGCATTGTCCAATCATTGTGTAATTCATAGTCAGCCTCCTAATAAGGGTTTATGATACTAAAAAAGCCAAATCCTTCATTGGATCTGGCTTATATCACCGCTGTACACTCCGAAGAATGCGCTCCTACTTTCCTACGCTGGTATTAGCCAGATCAGGTCCAAAGGGTCAAGCGGCTTTCTGCCTCTCTCTCAGCCCAAGCATGGGCCCCCCTAGTAGATCAACATCTATTTATATTCTATTCGTATTTGATTTCATACTACCTGCATGATGCTGCTTTGTAAAGAAATACTCCACTTCATCGTTGCTCAATAGCCTGACAGATGAGTACATCATTCAATACTTCCTTTATCCGAGACTATGATCAATTGGTTCATCTTATATCGATACATATAAGAAGGATGCCCTGAAAGCATACAGACGCTCAAAGGCCACTATGCATGATTATATTTATTCAAAGAAGCTGCTCCTCGCCGCTAACCTCTATTCTGCCTTCAAAATGCTGCCTGCCGAGAAGGCTCCTCTTCCCCATAGCTTTAACTCCAAGGGAAACTTGCTAGGACTTTTGCGTAAACGAGCTTAATTTTTCCTACATTTTACATCACCTTGTTATTTAACAACCTAATCATTAATCTCATTTATTAATTAATCTTATAGATATCCAATGCCTGATAAATCATCTCCATGTCCAATCATCATCTTGACCTCCTTAGGGTTTGCTAACGATTATTGAAGCTGCAGCGATCTCTCTATAAGGGTGATATGGGAACTTCCATCTCTTCTAAGTACACGATTGCATGAAGACATTTCTAGACAATACTTTTGCTATATCAGCTTTTTCCTTCCTTACCCTACGTTCTGTGTCGAATATCGTCTAACGATATCACTCCGTTGCAAAGCCCGACTCACAACTGCTTTTTCAAGTGGACGATACAAGTGCTTTCAAAAAAGAGGGATATGAACATGGCAAGATCCACAGCGCAATATATAAGGTTAATTTATATATCATACACCTGCATCATCTGTAAACCTGATCATACTCGACCATCTCGCAGGATATGGAAGGAAAAGGTTGGACCCTGCCAGTGACCTCCCCTGCTCCAAAAATATCCATAAATATGCGGAATAATCCCAGTATACTGGAAATGACCTCCTATCCAATTGATGGTAGCCTATTAGGTGTAGCAAACAAAAGAAAGGTTGTGGGAATGAGTGAGACGAAGTTGGGTGATCCTTCTGCTGCTGCCAATTCTTATCTTGAGTGCATGCACGCAGCAAAGCTCTAGCGGAAACAGCAGCAATGCAGGAGATAATTCTAATGTGGAGCAAAGTCGAGAAGAAGACACGCTGGCAAAGCTGAAAGCTCAAGGCTATGTCACCGTAGGCTTTGCGAATGAGAACCCCTACGCGTACAAAACAGCAGACGGTGAACTTACTGGTGAAGCCGTCGAGATTGCAAGAGTCATTCTTAAGCGGCTTGGAATCAACGAGTTAAGAGGAGAGCTAACTGAATTCTCATCTTTGATTGCTGGTCTTCAGGCGAAGCGCTTTGATCTAATTACAGCTGGCATGTTTATTCGTGAAGACCGCTGCGAAGCCGTCCTCTTCGCTAATCCGGAGTACAGCATTGGAGAAGGCATTGCCGTCAAGAAGGGCAATCCGCTAAAGCTGAACAGCTATGCTTCGATAGCTGACAATAAGGATGCGAAGATCGCTGTCATGGCTGGTGCGGTAGAGATCGAATATTTAAAAGCATCTGGCGTTACGGATAAACAAATGGTCATCGTGCCGGATCAGGATGCAGCAATCAGCGCATTGCAATCCGACCGAGCCGATGCCATTACGATGACAGGCCCGTCGCTTCAATCGCGACTAGCTGCTGCTGGTGATGATTCCCTTGAGCGTGTGATGGACTTTGAGCAGCCGATCGTGGATGGAAAGAGTGTTCGCGGCTATGGAGCAACCGCCTTCCGTATGGAAGATACCTCGCTTCGCGATGCTTTTAACGAAGAGCTGGAGAAGATGAAAGAATCTGGCGAGCTGCTTGAGATTCTACAGCAATTCGGCTTTACGGAGCAGGAGCTTCCAGGAGATATCACGACAGCCGAACTTTGCGGAAGCTAACATGAGTGTGCCTTGGCTGGATTGGCTGCCGCTCTTAGGGGAAGGAACACTCATCACGATCAAGATCGCGCTGCTGTCCATTGCAGTAGCCCTGTGCTTGTCAGCCCTTGCTGGCTTAGGAAGCACATCACCTATCATCATCATACGAATCGCAAGTCGAACCTACATCGAGCTGTTCCGCGCTTGCTCGCTGCTTGTTCTCTTGTTCTGGGTATATTTTGCCCTCCCCTTTGTCGGTGTGGAGCTGTCTAAGCTGTGGGCAGGGGTACTCGCGATTGGACTGAATATCGGCGCCTATGGCGCAGAGATTGTTCGAAGTGCTATCTTCGCTGTTCCGAAGGGACAGTATGAAGCATCCTTGGCACTCAATCTAACGCCGACAGAGAGAACGTGGAAGATCATCATTCCTCAGGCGGTCGCCCGAATGATTCCTCCCATGAGCAATCTGTTGATTGAACTGTTGAAATCAACCTCGCTCGTGTACTTCATTACGCTGTCAGACCTCACCTATGAGGCGATGATTATCCGCAATAATTACTACAGCTACACACCTTATATTTTTGCCTTGCTGCTTGGGATTTATTTTGTGTTATCCTCCTCAATCTCAATTACGATGCGAATCTTAGAGCGCAAGTTTACGGCATGGAGGTGATCACACAATGTGGAATTGGAGTTACGCAGCTGAGATTCTGCCTACACTGCTGAATGCGCTGCTCGTTACGATTGGAGCTACGCTAGCCGGCTTTGTATTGGCTTCCATTCTAGGCATTCTCATTGCGCTTGGCAGACGTTCAAGGTTTGCAGTTCTTCGGCTCGGTCTGCAGGGGATCGTCAACTTTATTCGAAGTACGCCCTTGCTTGTACAGCTGTTCTTTTTATATTACAGCCTGCCGATGATTCTGCCGATATCGCTATCCGCCTTTACCACAGGTGTAATCGGTCTAGGACTTCATTACGCCACGTATTTGTCAGAGGTATACCGCTCAGGCATTGATGCTGTTCCTAAAGGACAGTGGGAAGCAGCAACAGCACTCGATTTATCCCCTGTTCGCACATGGTTTAGCATCATTCTGCCGCAGGCAGTGCCGCCGATTATTCCGATCATGGGCAATTACCTCATTGTCATTTTAAAAGAAACACCGACCTTGTCCGCCATTACGTTGGTCGAACTGCTGCTGACCGCAAAAAATACAGCTTCTGTATCGTATCGCGTATTCGAGCCTTACACCATTACGGGAATCCTATTCCTGGTCATCAGCCTACTCCTGTCCTTTGGCATGGCAAGGCTTGAGAAACGGCTTAACCGACGTCATACCGCCTAAAGGAGGGATTCGCCAATGAGTGAACCAACAGCAGAAACAAAGTCGGTCATGACGCTCCCAAGAGAAGAAGTGGTTTCACCGCTTACCGGGGAGCCAATCGTACAATATCAGGGTGTTACCAAGACCTTTGGTGATCTTGAAGTCATTAAAGGCATTGATTTAGCTCTATATCCAGGAGAAAAAATGGCCCTCATCGGCCCGAGCGGCTCCGGAAAGACAACGTTGGGGCGTATGCTCATGACCTTAGAAGAGCCTACGACCGGAACCATTCTTATTGATGGTGAGCCGCTGTGGCAGATGAAGACCTCTTCTGGCAAGCTCGTTCGGGCAAATGAGAAGCATCTTCGAAGGATGCGCCAGAAGATTGGCATGGTATTTCAGCATTTCAATTTGTTTCCTCATCTTAGCGTGCTCCGCAATGTCACCTTGGCTCCGATGTCAGTGCTGGGGCTGTCCAAGGAGGAAGCCTATCAGCGTGCTGTCGAGATGCTCACAAAGGTAGGACTTCAAGATAAGCTTGGTGAGTATCCTTCACGCTTGTCAGGCGGGCAGAAGCAGCGCGTGGCTATCGCAAGAGCACTCGTCATGCAGCCAAAAGTCATGGTCTTCGACGAGGTTACTTCAGCGCTCGACCCCGAGCTTGTTGGAGAAGTGCTTGAGGTGATCAAGGAAATCGCCATCGACAGCGATATGGCGATGATGCTGATTACCCATGAGATGGACTTCGCAAGGGATATAGCGGATCGCGTTATTTTCGGTGCAGAGGGCCGCATCGTGGAGCAGGGCTCGCCAGAAGCGATTTTTGAACAACCAGAAAGTGAAAGGCTCCAGTCATTTCTCAAGCGATTTCGCTAGCTGCATTGGGGGGGCACAAGGGTTGAGTCCGCTGGCTATGCCCTTGAAAGGAGAAATCATGAATTCATGTACTCGTAAATTAACAATACGCAAACCTACAGCTCAGGATGGAGCTGCGGTATGGAAGCTCGTCAAGCATTCAGGATCACTTGATCTGAATTCACCTTATGCCTATCTCATGACATGTGAAATGTTTGCAGGCACAAGCGCTGTAGCCTGTGTGGAAGATACACTGGTAGGCTTTGTAACTGGCTATAGAAAGCCAATGCAATTGGACACTTTATTTATTTGGCAAATTGGCATTGATCCCGTATACCGTGGTCAAGGAATTGGCAAGCAGCTCTTAAAGAGCGTGCTTCAGCGGGAGGAGAATGCTGATGCGAGTTATGTGGAAGCGACAATTGGACCAGATAATACCGCTTCCTCTCAGCTCTTCCTTCGCCTCGCAGATGAGCTTGGCACAACCTGCTCGTTAACCAATCATTTTGAACCCGATTGGTTCCCTTCCGATACTCCGCACGATGCCGAGTTATTATATCGCATCGGGCCATTGCTGTCATAGAAGATAAGCCGTTCGAAGCGTTCACCAAAAACGATTAACGAGGAGGCCATTCTATTGAAGCAAACTGCTATGAAACAACCCAAGTTGGACGTATTTAATCAAATGGAGTCTGAGGTAAGAAGCTATTGCCGCAGCTTCCAAACCGTATTTAACAAAGCAAGCAATGCCCTTTTATGGGATAAACATCATAAAGCATATATCGATTTCTTTGCTGGCGCTGGCGCACTGAACTATGGGCACAATAATCCTCGCATTCGCGAAAAGCTCGTTCAATATTTGCTGGAAGACGGCGTCACCCACAGCTTGGACATGGCGACCGAAGCTAAAGAGCGCTTCCTGCTTCAGTTCAACAACCTCATCCTTAAGCCGCGCAGCATGTCTTATAAGGTCATGTTCCCTGGCCCTACAGGCACTAATGCTGTGGAGAGCGCCCTTAAAATTGCCCGCAAAGTAACAGGTCGCACCAATATCATCTGCTTTACAAATGCTTTTCACGGCATGTCCCTCGGCTCTTTATCTGCGACAGGCAACTCCTTTAAACGCAAAGGTGCAGGCGTCACTTTAGGCAACACCACCTTTATGCCTTATGACCAATACTTCGGCTCATCCATCGATACAGCGGCTATGCTTGAGAAGATGCTCGATGATCCAGGCAGCGGCATCGATAAACCGGCTGCCGTCCTTCTCGAAACGCTGCAGGGCGAAGGCGGGCTGAACTCCGCAAGCCAAGCATGGCTTCAAAGCATTGAGAAGATCTGCCGCAAGCATGACATGCTGCTTATTGTCGATGATGTGCAGATGGGCTGCGGACGCACGGGAAGCTTCTTCAGCTTCGAGGACGCAAAAATCGAGCCTGATCTGATCTGCTTGTCCAAATCCATTGGCGGCTATGGCCTGCCTATGGCCTTGACCTTGATCAAGCCAAAGTATGATCAATGGGAGCCTGGAGAGCACAACGGCACCTTCCGCGGCAACAATCTCGGATTCGTGGCTGCAAGCGAAGCCTTGACTTACTGGTCCGATCCTGATTTTACGAGTCAAATCTCAAAAAAATCAAAGATTCTCCATGATTTTCTTGCACGCATGGCCAAGACGTATCCGAAAGAGATTCAAGAAGTACGCGGCAAAGGATTTATCCAAGGCTTAGCCTTTGTTGAACCGTCTCATGCCGGCAAGCTTAGCGCTGAAGCCTTCGAGCGCGGTGTCATTATGGAGACTTCCGGCCCTCGTGATGAGGTGGCGAAGATCATGCCGCCGCTTACTATTGAGGAGAAGCTTCTGCATGAAGGACTTGAGAGGATTGAAGAAGCGCTCCAAGCGATGTTCAGCCCTGCTGCGGCGAAGGGAAAAGTGTCGGTACACGCCTAGCCGTTCCATATGATTCACAACAACCATTCACTTATTCATGCACAAGGAGGATATGAACCATGATCGTAAAGCATCTGGACCACATTGTGAATACCGAAGACGATATTGATACAAGCACATGGAACTCCCGTCGCTTGCTGCTTAAGAAAGATGGGATGGGTTTCTCTATGCACGATACATTAATTAAGGCAGGCACCGAGACATCGATCTGGTATCGCAACCATGTCGAAGCCGTGTACTGCGTAGAAGGCGAAGGAGAGATTGAGGTTGTTGACGGGGAAACGTACCCGATTCGGCCGGGAACCTTATACGCTCTTGATGGACACGAGAAGCACTTGCTGCGTGCAAAGAGCCAGATGCGGATGGTGTGTGTATTCAACCCGCCGTTAACAGGAAGAGAAGTTCATGATCCGGAAGGAGTATACCCTCTCATCGAAGATTAAGCTCGTAGCAGCTTCATGCACCCTTAGTTGAATCGATGATGTCCCCTCACTCCATGATTCCAGATTCCAGTGAATGAAGATCAGCTGCAGGAAAAATCCCATTTCTATGAAAGAGAGGTCATTGCAAATGAAAACGGAAGCGAACATTGTCAACAAGGTGAACGATGTGTATCCATCTCGAATAGCTGCGAAGCCAAGTATTGAGGACCGTAAAGACCCTGTGGTCTACAGTTCATGGACAGAATCGAGTCCGCTGACAAAAGAGCAGACCGAATTTTATGAGAAAAATGGCTATCTGTTCCTAGAGGAATATTTCACAGAGGAAGAAGTTCAGGCATGGAAGCAAGAGCTTAAGCAACTGCAAAGCTATTACAAGGAACAGGAGTCCGAACACGTCATTCGTGAGCCAGAGAGCCACGAGGTGCGTTCTATCTTCGCGGTGCATGACAACAATGCGATCTTCAAGGCGCTTGCCAAACACGAGAAGCTGACTTCCATCATGGAGTATCTGCTGGGTTCCAAAACATACATTCACCAGTCCAGAATCAACTTCAAGCCAGGGTTCACCGGTAAAGAATTCTATTGGCACTCCGACTTTGAGACTTGGCATGTTGAGGATGGAATGCCGCTTATGCGTGCACTAAGCTGCTCGATTGCGCTTGAAGACAACAACCATTTCAATGGTGCGCTCATGGTCATTCCCGGGTCGCACAAGTCCTTCGTCTCCTGTGTCGGAGCGACGCCTGAGAACCATTACAAAGACTCGCTGCGCAAGCAGGAGTATGGCGTACCTGACCCAGACAGCCTTACAAAGCTTGCGGACGAAGGCGGCATACAGATGCCGATCGGCAAAGCCGGCTCTGTGCTCCTCTTCGACTGCAATATCATGCATGGATCAGGCAGCAACATCTCGCCGTATCCAAGAAGCAATGTGTTTATGGTCTATAACAGCGTTGAGAATAAGCTTGCGGAACCATTCTCCGGCCAGCAGCCCCGTCCGGATTATATTGCAAATCGCAGCATCTAGCAGCCATTACTCCAGCGGCTTCACACCGCGTATGTTCCTTGTGAGAGATTGCAAGGATCAGGTTGTAGAAGTTGTATGATGTAGCGCCGCCTGTCTTCAGATAGGTGGCGTTTCTTTTTGTGTTCATTCAAAGCCTACCTCCCCCACCCTCTTCGTCACTGTCACCAACTAGACCATGCCTATCCAGAAAGATCACATAGACAGTCAGGATGATGAATATAAATCAAGCAATACGTATGTAAGGGAGCATGTCTATGGCTGAGCATGTCTATGAACCATTATCAACAGAACAAATGGTTCAGATTATCCGCGAAGGACTTCCCCCCGCCTCGTATCCGAAGTCGATCTTAGTCATTGGTGCAGGCATGTCTGGTCTCGTTGCCGCCTCTCTGCTTCAATCCGCTGGACATCAGATTACGATAATAGAAGCCAATGACCGAGTTGGTGGACGTGTCTACACGATTCGCAACCCTCCGTTTCGAGAGGGCCTCTACTTCAACGCCGGGGCGATGCGGCTACCAGACAACCATACCTTAGCTCTCGAATATGTGAGGAAATTCGGACTGTCCCTCCATCCGTTCTTCACTAGCACGCCTGGAGATCTCTATTATACGAATAAAGTGATGACAAGGAAGCTTATCTATGAGCAGCTGCCAAGCATACTTAGATATCCTGTCGCTCCAGAAGAGCAGGATCAGACCGCCGAGGAACTGATTATCGCCGTGCTGAATCCGATTCTTGAATTTGTAAGACAAAATCCCGATCAGAACTGGCATATTGTTGAGGAAGAGTATAAAGATTATTCATTGGGGAATTGGCTCAATCTTCATTTATCACCCGGGGCCGTTGATATGATCGGTGTCCTGCAGGATCTTGAAGTGTTCATGGGTATGTCTCTCGTTGATGTCATTCGCATTTTTTACGCTCAGCCCTCCAAATACTTCTCCATCGAAGGCGGCATGGATCTTCTGCCAAAAGCCTTTTTGCCGCAATTGCAAGATCATATCCACTTTCATCAACGGATGACTGAGCTGCATGTAATGCCCAATTATCATGTTGTCCATTCCATTCATCAATGGACCAAAGCACCACAGCGCTTTACCGCGGATTATACACTCATCACGATTCCCTTCTCTACGCTGCGATTTGTTAAAATCAAGCCCTATGACGCGTTCTCTTCCAACAAGCATAAGGCTATACGCAAATTGAATTATTTCTCAGCCACCAAGATTGCCTTGGAATTCAAAAGCCGTTTCTGGGAACGCTCTGGCATGCTTGGTGGCCGTTCCGTCACCGACATCCCCATTCGCTTTAGTTATTACCCAAGCGACAATCTTGGATCTGCTGAATCAGCTATTGTCATAGCCAGCTACACTTGGGCAGACGAAGCCTTGGTATGGGACAGTTTAAGCGAGGAGGATCGAATCTACTTTGCGTTAGAAGGGTTAAAGGAACTACACGGTGAACAGGTGTATTACGAATACATCACTGGAACCTCCTTCTGCTGGGGGAAAAATCCTTATTCCATGGGAGCCTTCACCGCCTTCGAGCCTAGGCAGGATACTGAGCTGTATCCCTATATTGTACAGCCGGAAGGACGTGTGTATTTTGCAGGAGAGCATGCTAGTCTTATCCATGGCTGGATTGAAGGTGCTATTCTGTCCGCAGTAAGAGCAGCCTATCTGTTGAACCAGCACCCCCATGCTTGACCGCTGGGTAATCGTATAACAAGAACCTAACTTTGATATATGTATATTTTTAGAAGATTATAGAAATATAATACTATAATGATAGATTGTGTAGTATACTCTCGATGAACTCCACGGTTGCAACACCTGTTCTCCGCTACTGCCTGCGATCAGCCAGCTAAACCTACACCCTAATACTCCCTTTCCATGAAAGGAGGTAGAGCACGATCCACAATTTGCTGCTCAGCCCCCCATCTTCTCATTCCAATGAGCGGATTCCACACGCAATGTCTATGTATCAGACCTACTATAAGCTCGTATATCCCGATGTTTATCGCATTTTACAAGATCCCTGGATCGCAGAAGATGTCATACAAGAAGCCTTTCTAAAGGCACTCATGAATATGAACCGCTTGCGGCATGAAGCGGCCCTTACGAGCTGGTTCAGGCAAATTGCCAAGCACCAAGCGTTTGACTATCTCAGACGAAGCCGCAAACATCGTTCTATGATCCCTTTGCACGCGAATACGACCCCAGATAACGATTTTTCTGCCTCGTGTGAATATTCAGATGTCTCTCAATTCATTGAGAATAAGCTTCGCAATGAATCTCTTCTTCTCTCCTTAAGCAAGCTGCGCCCCCAAGATCAAAATCTAATAAAACTGCATTATTTCGAGGACAAATCATATAAGGAAATCGCTCAGGAACTTCAATTGACAGAGCAGATCATTAGCCAAAGACTCGCACGAGCTCGCAAGAAGCTTCGTCAATCTTTTACAAAAGCATGGCCTCTATAAAAATTATTCGTTAGATAAACGAGTCGACTTACGTCTTATATGATAGAGACATGAGCAAGATAGGCATCCTGTCTCTACTATAGATGAGAGGGGTAATATGGGATGAAGAGAAAATGCTTTAAGGTATTGCAGGCATGTCTGGCGATTATGCTCCTCATGCAAGTGAGCGTCGCTGCAGCAGAAGAACAAAAAGGCGGTTCACTGAGTCTGTCAGATTTGACAACGACAGACGCCATAAGCACGATTGATGCACCTGTGTTACAGCCTGAAGAGGAGGTCATTCACAATCTGTCACGATCACCTGAAGACCTTGCACTAAACACATCCAACACGCGTGCTCTTACCCGCTCCATTCAACTGGAAGACCAATCACAAGTCAGCTCCTTCTCCATTCATCAAGCATCTTTTGCTTCAGCTGTGCCATCAACTGTCACGACGGATACGTACTCAGGCGTCATCACGAATGAAGGAGAGTCATCGCTGTTATATCCAATATACGTCGATCCCGGACATGCTCTTCAAGTTCAACTGACACCTCCTGGCTCAGCGCAGCTAGATTATGATCTCTATTTGTATGAATTTGACATGGCTACCGGCGACCTTATTACGACTCCGATAGACTACTCCATCTATGGAACATACTTAAATGCATACAGCGACGGAACGAAGACGCTTACCGAGCATGTAGGAACGAAGAATACGACCACTGGAGCTAAAGCGTACCTTATTGAGGTATACGCCAAGCAAGGCGCTAGTATTAACGATCCGTTCTATGTAACGGTAGCTAAGAGCGCAAGCTATGATGCCTTTGAAACCGATGAGAGCGCCTTCCATGCCTATGCGATTACAGTAGCGACTGGAGGCTCTTCCTTAAACAGCCGCTCCATCAACTCCACAGTAGATAATGATTGGTATGCGCTTACCGTGCCTGCTGATCGCAACTATGATGCGATGAACTTTTCTTTAGATCAGACATCGGCAAGCAAGGGGTATAAAGTAGAAGTGTATGGTGTGCTTGCTGGTAATAAGATGAAGCTCATCACATCCACAGGCAACAACAATATACCGCTCGGAACAGGCACCTACTACATCCGAGTATATACGACTGGACAAGCGGATGACACCAACTATACTTTGGCAATGAGACCTGTCTTGCGAGCCGATAAGCTGATGAACGTGAGCTATAATTCTGGCGGAGGCTCTAATGATTATCCGACTTATCAATATGGTCGCAAATTCCGGATTCAGAAAAACTGGCTCACTGTCCAAGGCGTAGTCGCTACCTCAGATAATTATCCTGTAGCCAATGCCAAGGTTGATCTTCTCTGGTTAAACGAGAACTGGACAGAGCAAAGCGGCAACCGGACTCGTACAGGCTCTGCATATAGTGATCAGAATGGACAATTTACGATTACGCTCCAGCTTCCTCCTTCAACCGGCAGCATCGCTGAATATTTGCCTGGTCCAATCAGCTTCACCCATTACTATGACTTAAGCGGAATTCTTGTTCAGGTATCCGACCAGCCTACAGCCAGCAAAACGGATGTCATGTACCACTTTGCATACAGTGTTTATGGTGGATAGGCAGCAGAGCCAAGAAAGGCATTTCATGTGTTCTATTCTTTCTGCTATGTCACGAAGCTTAGGGATTCACGTAACAAAAAGCAGTCGGGAAGTTCGTCTTCTCGACTGCTTTTTCATGGTTTTCCTAGTTTTGCTTCCTTTACTTTTTCAGTTCTCGCTCGCCATAATGGTGGCTGGAACCTGAGAGAAAGCTCGCTCCTCAATGACAAATTGCTTAGCCATGCCCAGCTGCTCCTCTATGTCCTGCAAGCTCTTTTCGGCTTCAGCCCTAGTATGAAACAATCCCGCTTCTACGAGAAACATCCCTTCTTCATCCTTCAATATGCGCTTTCCCTCACGATCGGACAGCACTTCTTCGAATAACCCTTGTGACTCCCCGTATGGAGCGGATACTGTCCTAAGAGAATACATTGACGGCTTCTGAGTTAGATCAGCAGTAGACATGGGCTGAAGCGTAATGACCACCTGTGCAGGCTCTTCATACTCCTTAATCTCATACTTTACAGCTTCATTAAATACTACATTGAAGCGAATAAGCGAATCATCCATGGATATGATCTGATACGCATCTTCAATGTATTGGCTTTGCTCAAGCATCTTCAGTTCATCTATGGCTGTAAATCTTCTTGCATCCATGGAGAAGGTCATCATGCTGGGGTATGATGAGATCTTCACATGAAATAAACTTGCTGTCTTTTGAGGCTTGCTTCCCTCCGAGAAATGAAGAATGACACTCTCTTGAGCGCCTTCTTTTTCCAACTGAATATGACGAATGTTAGCTGCTCCTTGCAGAGAACCCCCGCTTGCGCTTCCATTATGAAATTGCAGCACCTGCACGAGCTTGCCAATCCCCGGAATGCTCTTCAGGCTGCTCGCAAAGGCCGGCATCGTATTCACGGTTAAGGTAAGCAAAATAAAGAGAACGGCAGTACTTACGCCGATTCGAGTGGTCCAGCGCTTTATCGTTCTCATGCGTTTGCGCTGAATCCTGCCTCTCTCCATACCTGATTGTACTGCTTGAGCAAGCTCTTTAGGAATCTCAATATCATAATAGGCTTGTTTCAATGGATGAATCTCCTTATTCAAGTAATTCACGCTCCCCGAGATTTAGTTTTAATTTTTCCAACCCCCGGTATATGATGGACTTCACTGTACTGACAGGAGTATCAAGCAAATCAGCAATATCCTTGATTGATCGGTCTTCAAAATATCTCAGCATCAGCACGGTTTTGGATTTCTCATCAAGCTGACCAAGCGCTTCATAGAGCACCATCTTGTCTTCTCTTGAATGCTGCACATAACTTGCTTCTTGCACCTGTTCTACATACACGACCTTTTTCTTTTTGCGGAGATAATCTATGGCGCAGTTTACGCCAATCTTGGTCAGCCAAGTATTAAAATACTGTGCTTGCTTTAACTTGTGCACGGAAATAAATGCGCGATATACGGTTTCTTGCACGATTTCCAAGGCATCATCCTGATTGTTTACATAAGTGAATGCCATCCGATAGATATGCTCTCTTCGCTCTTGAATGAGCAGAGCAAAGCTGTCCTCATCCCCATCGATAGCTTTATTGACTAGCTCTAAGTGATCCATACGACTGCGTACCTCCTGAACACATTCAATCCTTCTTCTCGCTAAATGCCTAATGCCAAACCTACAGTTCACCACTCCATTTATAATGGTCTACTCTTAATAGACGGCTTCATCGAGGAGAAAGACGCAGGTACGAACAAGGAATATGTTCCTATTCATGCAAAAACAGCTGTCTTCTATGAATGACCAAGAAGGCAGCTGTTTATTCAAGGTAACGAGTGTATGCTCTTTTTCCATCGCTATTCAAATAAGATTCCATTAGACATTTCTTGCAGGCGAGTCCAGTCCAGCACTCGAATATAATCCTTCCCCCTCTCCAGAATGCCCTCTTGGCAAAGTCCTTGTATCGTTCGGTTAAGATGCCGATGGGTGGTACCCAGCAGGCCTGCGATTTCGCCAATCTTGGAGGTTTGAAGCTCTGATGTGAAGGGGGTATAGGCCTCCGACAGCATCGTGGACAGCAGATAACTGGCAAATCGATTCTCAACAGACGACAGCAGGTTCACACTTGCTTGGCTTGTACAGGTTTGCAGCTTGTGACTCAGATGCAAAAGCAGATAATGCAGCAGCTTGGCATTATTCATCTCATGTTTGCGTAGATAATCAAAATCAAGTCCAAGCAGCACACAGTCGCTAACGGCAGCCACTTGAGACTTCACGGATATCCGGCTGATGAACTCAATATCGCCAATGACAGACGGAGGATTGCAGAAGCGAAGGAGCAGCGATTTGCCTGTAACCAGATTGGTCGAGATCTTTAATTTGCCCTCAACTAAAAAAAGCAGCGTGTGAATCTCATCTCCCTCATGGAACAGAACCTCATTCGCTCTGTAGGAGTACAGCTTAAATGGAATTTCTCGGATAGGATCAAACCATTGATCCATGCCAAACCGTTTTATAAGATCATTGACTTCATTAGATATAGGATTAACCATGTGGACACCTCAGGCTGTTTGATTTCGTTAAAGTGAAAAGCGAGGACATATGTCCTTCTATTATATCCCAACCCTTGTATGATAGAAGAAAAACGATATTCGAGGTGCACCATGAAGTTTGTCTTTGATTTGGATGGAACGATTTGCTTTCAAGGAAAGCCCGTACCTGCAAAGCTAACAGATGCAATAGCCGCCTTAACCGCAGCAGGGCACGAAGTTATCTTCGCTTCTGCAAGACCGATTCGCGACTTGCTGCCTGTCATCGATAAAGCTTTCCATGCTTATCCCATGATCGGAGGCAATGGCTCTATCGTGGCACAAGCTGGCGTCATTAGCTCTACCGTTCATTTTAAGGATCAAGAACGGCTGCAGCTCCTTGAACTTATTGCATGCTTCAACGCGACCTATCTAGCAGACGGCAAATGGAATTACGCCTATACAGGCCCCTTAGACCATCCGATTGTTCAGAATCTTGATCCTGAACAACGAGCAGCCAACATCACGATCGAGGAATTGCAGCCACTGATTAAACTCCTAATCGTAACCTCATCCGATATGGAGCGTCTGGAGGAACGTTTAAGCACCCTGAATGTGATCGTCCACTCCCATGGCAAGGAAGGGGTGCTGGATATTAGTCCCGCTGGCATTCATAAGTGGAGCGGCTTGCAGCAGCTAGGTGTCCAAGAGAAGACCTATATTGCCTTTGGCAACGATGCCAATGATATCACGATGTTTCAGCATGCCAAGCATGCGGTCATGATCGGCCATCATGACAAGCTCGTCTCTTATGCTTCTGAAGCAATCGCTATGGATGGAGAGCAGGAGGAAAAAGAGGATAGAATCGTACAGAAGCTGCTTCAACTCTCACAGATCTACAGCTAGTAAAAGAAAGCGGAGAAGTATGAAGACATCGATCTCATCTTCTTTAGCTTCTGCCGCTCCAACGAAGAAGCAACAACAGGGGTGAAGCCTAACCACATTCTAGCTTCATCCTGACATCATCATAACCGATGACATGAGCCGCCAATGAATCTTTCGCTTTATCAAAATTGGTGCAGTGGCTCTCCAGTGGCTACCATCACGCACAGCCACCGGCTTCACCGCAGCTTACTTGACAAAAAAGAGGCTTTGCGTCTATTTAACGCAAAGCCTCTATCCTTATTATGGTGCCATGCGAAGCAGCAACGTTACCGCTTCTGCTCTAGTTACAGCATCATTCGGCGCAAAGCGCTGATTCTTGCCTTGAATGAGCCCCGCTTCATAGACTGCTGCGGCTGCTTCTCTCCCCCATGCTGGAATATCATCCGCATCAACGAACGGAAGCGCTGCCTGCGAGCCCTTCAGCTCCAATGCGCGAGCCACGATGCTAACCAGTTCCATGCGCGTGATCGTTTGGCCTGGTCGGAAGGTATGATCCTCGTAGCCCTTCACGAGTCCTGCCTTCACCACACTGCTGACGTATGGCTTCGCCCAAGCTGGGATGCTTGCTGCATCCTTGAAGGATACCGCAGTCTCATCTGCCGGCAGCTTCAACGCTCGAACCAGCATAGCCATCAGCTCGCTGCGCGTTACTTTCGCATTTGGACGGAATGTGGAATCCTCATACCCCTTCACGATTCCGCGTTCTACAGCCTTCTCAATGGCTTCACGTCCCCAATGCTTCGCAATATCGGAGAAGCCTTGTTGCTCTGGCTTTTCATTTCCGCCATTGCCATTGCTGCCGTTATTTCCATTGTTATTATTATTTCCATTATTGCTGTTTCCGTTGTTTCCTGAGCTGCCATTATTACCATCGTTTCCGCTGTTGCCATCATTACCATTATTGCCGCTGTTATCGTTTGGCAGATCACTAAGCGTAATCGTCACGGACTTCGTTTGAAGCGGCACTGTTACCATTCCTTTGCCCTGATCGATCGTGCCTGCTGAAGTATGCTTAATATTGTTCACCATGCTTGGCAGTTGAATGCTGAAGACCGCATCTGCTGCATCTACCTTAGCTTGTGCCAAGCTAGTGGAGAATGTAAAGACAAGCTTGTTCCCGCTGCGCTTAATCTCATAGCCTACTCTTCCGCCTTGAAGAGCTGGATAGTTGTTGATCGAGGCTACAATCTGCTTGTTCTTCGCCGCTTCTTTGACCCATTCTTTTGGGATACCGCGGCCTACAATGATCTCGACCTGTTGATTCTTATCATAGATGCGCTCTGCAATTAGAGAATCGACCAGCACCTTGGAGTTTACAGCTTGGCCCCACATATGCTGTGCCGAGCCGCCTCCGCCCGGCGTATTCTGTACGCCAAGACGATCATTGGCAGCTGCCCATGGACTCGATTCTGCAGGATAGTTGATGCCTTCCCACCAGCTGAATGGTCCACTCATTGACTTTTCAATCATGAACTCATAGGCTTTGATACCCATATCGCGGTACTGCTCGCCGCGAAGCGCGGCACTGCCGTATCCCGCATTGTAAGCACTGGAATAGAAGCCGTGAGGATATCCGCCAAAGTTGTAAGGAGAATCGGTCGTCCCCTCTACCACACGGCGCTCCATACCGTATGTGTATGTGTCATCAAGCTTCGTTAAGTTAATGTTATCTGCTGGCTGCTCTGCTCCATAGAGATAGCCATCCCACAGCCATCTGCCGAACAAGAACATGGAAGCCCAGTTCGCGTCTCTCGAATCCTTCATCCGGTTCTCATCATTGCTCTGTACAACCGAAGCCGGAATATAGTCGAGTCCCTTCTCCTTCATTGTTGACTCAAGCTTTGCCGTAAAGTCTGCTAGCAGATCGTCGTACTGTGCCTTCGCCCACTCTGCCTCCGCGAGATAGCGGTCATCGCCCTTCAACTGATGAAGCTCTCTAGCAATATATTCATAGGAAGCCAAGCCTGTAAGCGCTGAATAGTTGTCGATCGTCCATAATCCAAGCGTATCAATGGCCTTTGTCTGCTTCATAATGCCGCCTTCGCCGGCACGATCGCTCTCGATGCTTCTTGCACCGAACTTGACGCGCTTTTCGAATACAGTGCCCATGGAGCCGTCATCCGCTGTCATCATCTCATCGAAGATCGAGGCATCGCCTGTCTTGCTCAAGTATACGGCATACGTCCATGGCAGCTTCCAGTTGGCATCCCAGAACTGGTTCGGGTCGATCTGCCCCGTCTCAATGTTGATGCCTCCTGTCAGCGGAATACTCTCGAGATACTCCCTCGCATGAGCGAAGTCACCGCTCTGAATGAGTTGAACGAAGATGCCGATCGTATCGTGCGAGTACAAGCGAGCATAGCCATTCTCACCAACATGCAGATAGTTGCCATCCTTGATGATCATGTTGTAAATGTAGCCTGCCTTGAAGGCATTCACAAGCTCCTTGTTCGGCAGGTTCATATCGACAACCGAACCAAGTCTTGTGTTCCAGTAAGACTTCATCTCGCTGTAATTCGAATCGAAGGAGCCTTGCTGTGCAATCTGAGCTCTCGATAGGGACGCAAATGCCTCCTTGCCTGCATCGAAGTACTCATACTTGTCAGCTTCGATCGCATACTCTCTTACCACAGTTTCGCCTGGCTTAATGACATAAGCATTAGCCGCTGCTGCGTTCATCGGTACAAGATTGCTCGATACAACCGGCAGCAGGCGTGTCTCGCTAGACGCGTTAGTTACCGTCATTCGCGTATAGTTGACGACATAGTCTTTGCCATCAACCGTTCTCTTGTTCGCGAATGATTCGAGCTTGACCTTCATCTCATGGCTGTCAAACTCATGAATAAACACTGGCAAATAGCCTTCGCCATTCACCCATTTGATATTGGATTCGCTTGTCGCCCCGAAGGTTACTATCTGCTTTGGCGCAACGGGGCCATGCTGCATTGGGCGGTTGCCGCCAATCTGATAGGAGCCATCCAAGAAAGCAAGCGTTGCATTCTTATCCCCTTCAAAGCCGAAGCCTGCGGTTACTTTCGGATTGGTTGCATATTGATAGCTCTCTGTGAGCTGAAGCGCATCCATCGCATTTAGCACAGCGGAGTAGGACAGAATCCGCTCTTGCTCTGCTGCATTTGCAGGCAGCGCTTGTGCCGCTTGAAGCACAGCTTTGAGGCTTGCAGCCGATTCATCAGTATAGCCTGCCAGAACGACTTGGCTCATTCCTGCCAGCATAGCAGCCACATCTTCCAGCTTCTTGCCAAGCGCAAGCTGGTCATAGCACTGCTGCACCCGAAGAAGCGCTGCATCCAGTTCCTCCTGCTTCACATCGACATCGCTCAAGCGCTGCTCGGCATGACTTACTGCAGCCTCCAAGGCTGACCACGATTCGAGGGTGAACAATTGACGGTTAACCTGCTTCACTTGTTCAAGCTTCTCAAGCAAAGGCGCCTTCACAATATTGCCTTCCTTCACGATGCGCATCATGCCTGTTCCAAGCGTGGATTCGGATAGGAGTACACCATCCTTCTTTTTGCCAAAGTACTCGTTCATGGAATCTGTAATCTTCGGCATAACCATCCATCGATAGGAGCCAAGTCCCAATTGTTCTTGCGTCAGTACCAATGCATAACGGGTATTGGATTGAAGATCATAGCTGAGCTCCGCAGTCGTAAGGCCGCCGTCAATGATGGAATCCTGCTTAACGACTGTCTTCGCAAGCGCTTCTCCCTCCGGAAGTCCCTCTGCATTAACAGCATGCAGCTGAACGACAAGGTCACTTACAGGCTCCTTATATCGTTTTACAACGAATTGAACAACCTTCATTGTGAAGCCTTCCTCTACAGAGAACGTCTGGTAGCGTGCTTGCTCATTCTTGGAAGTACCAAAGGTATACTCTCCAATGGAATGGCCTGTATAGTCAATGACGATATTCGATTCTCGCTTCACAAGAGCCGCTTGAGCGGCAAGCATGCCTTGGTAAGCGCTGTCAACTTGCTGCTGAGTGGCTGCTGCAAGATCGAGCATCCGCTTTGCTTCCTCTCTTGCATTCACGAGGTTAGCCCATGATTCATCTGTATACAGCCCTTGTGTCATATACATCAGACGATTGTATTCGTTATTCAGCGTCAGCTTGTCCGCAAGCACACGATTGCTAAGGGCAAGTCCAGAGAAGGACATATTTCCGTTTTTACTGCGAACATTGGTAAGACGCACATCTACTCTGATCTTTTTCTGAGCGGGGACTTGAAGCTGGACCTTCATCACCTTAGATGCAGCATCTGCTCCAAACTGCTTCGTATCAAGCAGCAGTTCATCAGCATATACCTCAACCTTCACATCAGCCTGCCACATCCCTAAGCCAAACATAAGTGTTGAAGGCACTGCTTGAGGTTCAACCTGAATATTCCATCCTACGCGATCATACTGGCCCGGCTCACGGCTGTCTGCTGGGTAGAATACGCCAAAGCCGGTATCCTTAGAGCCATATTGTGCGCCTTCCATCCCATCAGTCCACGTATAGGACATATAATTTACATCGCTGCCTCTGCTGGTCTTGCCTTCTGAAGCCGTATTGCCATAAACATCAAAGGTAACCGAGCTGCCTCCAGCCTTTTTCACCTGCGCGACCTTGCCAAGGTTGTCGCCTCTTAAGTGAATCCAATCCGCATCGCCCGTTTCAGTGAGATTAAGCGAATACTCCCCTTGAACCTCGCCATCAGTCATATGGAGCCCAGCATCTGCCTGCAAAGCATTTGCTTGCAAGACATTCTCCCCAGCTGCTGCTTCTGCTCCAAGGTTCACATTCGTTCCTTGAATGGTCTCTTGATCTGGGGAAGCCTGTACGGCTACTGGTCCTAGCGTTGTCGCAATCATGCTGACGAGTAGTGCTTTTGATACCCATTTCTGTAGTGGATCTTTCAACGTCAATTCTCTCCCTTCAATGCCCTTCTATAAATTCAATGCTCTTCTTAAAAAAAAGGGGGGGACCTTACATCATGCAAAGTCCAACCCCTGTCATGCTAGTTTTGTCCGTACTTGCTTTGAAGATCGTTGAGCAATTGCTCGACAGTCAGGCCGTCCTTCTTAAAGATGATCTCTTCTACGCCTTTAAGCAGGTCAGCGTGGAAGGCTTTTGTCTGCTCAGGATAAGCAAATGGCATGCCTACTTTTTCCATGTTGTCGAACACTGGCTTAAGCTCAGGGTTCTTTTCCAGATATTTAGGCAGCAAAGCAGATACTGCTGGAGAATAGCCGACCGCTTCGATAGCATTGATCTGAGCATCATCGCGAAGAGCATATTTGATCACTTGCATCGCTTCTTCTTTGTTCTTGCTGCCCGCAAGGATAGACAAGCCATGCGAGTAAGCGCTTTGTGCCTCAACCGTGCCTTTTGGCATTGGAAGCGCGATCATTTCCATGTCTGGGTTTGCTTCCTTCAAGTGGCCGACATACCAAGGGCCTGCAGTAGACATCGCGCCTTTTTCTTGGCTGAACACTTCGCCGTCCCAAGGAGCACCTACTTCAATCGGTGCAATCGCTACCTGATGCTTCAAGAAGAGATCCACGAAGAACTGAACGCCTGCAATGTTCTCCTTGGAGTTGATAGTCTTGCCGAAGCCCCAATCTCCTCCAAACGCATGCACATACTGTGTAATATGGAACGGATCAATGCTGCCGATAATGCCCTTTACGCCGTCCTTCGACATCGCTTTCGCCAGCTCTACCACTTCATCCATCGTTTCAGGCTGCTTCGTTATGCCGGAAGCCTCAAACATCTTCTTGTTGACGGCCAGCATGGAAGTAGAGGAATCGTAAGGGATCCCGAACAGCTTGTTGTCGTCGGTCCAGCCTTTATAGAGGGAGGCGGTAATTCGATCCTTCTCGAAGCCTACCTTATCGATCAGCTCATCCAAAGGAGCTAACACGCCTTTTTTGATATATTCATAGTTGCCTTCATCAGACATTGCGATAATATCCGGACCTACGCCTGCAGCAATCGCCGCTGGAACCGCTTTCCAAAATTCATCACTGGTCGGATACATCTGCATCTTCACTTTAATATTCGGGTGCTCTTTTTCCAGGCCATCGATCATGTATTCGAAGTTTTTCTGCTCCGAAGCGTTTGCCCAGTAAGCCATCGTAACTTCCACCGTCTGTTTCTTTTCTTGATCCGCTCCGCCGCTGTTAGCAGCACTATTCGCATCGCCTGCATTTGAGCCTGAGCCGCAGCCTACCGCAGTAAGCATCAGCAAGAGGGTACAGAGCAGCACAACTGCTTTCTTTTTCATAAGTCACTACCCCTTTTGTTCCAGATAATTCACCTTGGTCGGTGTTACCTTCATCTTAGCTTTGCGAACCTGCAGCGCAAACAGAGGATCTTTACATATCTTTGTGATTTTTTACTTTCCCATGCAGGTTTTTCGATACTCGTTAGGCGGAAGGCCATACATCTTCTTGAAGCTTATATAGTAGTTATCAATACTGTTGAAGCCTACCTTCTCCGCGATCTCATAGGTTTTGAGTTTGCCATCCCTGAGATAATCGAGCGACTTTTTGACCCGATAGCGGTTGATGTATGGAATCAGCATGGAGCCGGTCTGCTCTTTGAAAATGCGGCTGAGATAGCTGTTGTTAAGCCCGACATAATGAGCCAGCTCATTAAGCGTCAAGTCATGATCATAATGCTCGTGGATATACTCAATCACCCGCTTGATCTTATAATTCGTTGACATCTCCGCAGGCGAGAAGCTTTCCTGCAGCTCGTCAAGCTCCTCCAGCAGCATGGCATACAGCTCCGCTAATCGCTCGGCACCCATGATGCGCTGGATCTGGCTGTAATCCTCCTCTGCGGAGTTCGCGGGCATATAAGACTGGATGAGACAATGCAGATTCACACACAGCTCCATTACAGCATGGCGGTCAAGCGAACGCTGCTCCTTGATGACACCAAACAGCTCATGCACCGCTTGAATAGCCGCTTGGGCATTCTTCTCCTCTAGTGCCTTGCGAATCTGCTGCTCTAGCTTGGCAAGCCATGCTCGGTCGTGTCCCTCGCGCATTCTTGCCGGCTCATACACCATGACATTGCCCTGCTCTTCATAGAACAGCAGTTCAGCCGATTCCTGCGCCTCATGATAAGCCTTCGGGACATCCAACAAGCAGCCGTGCAGGCCGCTAACCAGAAAGCTTACTTGAATATTAAGAAACTGTCTTAACGTCTTCTCGATTTTGCGAATAAGCCCCCAGCGCTGCTCCAGGATGTCATTCATGCTTCTTACCGTGCTGTAGGATTTGATCAGGACAAGCTCCTTCGAACTCATCTGGAACAGTTCCAGCTCATCATAGCGCTGCAGCACCTCCTGCAGAATATTAAGAATGGAGAAGCCAAGCAAGTGCTCCATTCCTTTCTTATACCGCTCTCTTACTCTCTCATAGTGATTGATCGACATGATCATGCAGCAGACATTGGGCTGCCTGAGCTTCAGATCATACAGCTTCGTCTTCTCAGCAATCTCCCAATCATGGCGCACTACTCCAATGACGAGATCCCTGAGAAATATGGTCTTAAGATCACCGCGGCTTCGCTCCATGCTCTGCTGGATCGGCGTGATCCGCTCCTTCTCCTTGGCACGCTGTTCGTTCATCGTGGCGCGGACCCTTTCCAGTGCTTCGAATACGGCCAATTGCGTCAGATTTGGCTTGTGAATATAGTCACAGGCACCAAGCCGCAGCGCTTCACGCGCATACTCGAACTCATTATGACTGCTCAGAATAATAACCTTGCAGGCGGGCTTCGTTTCCCGCAGCTGTCTCAGCACCTCAAGCCCATCCATTACTGGCATTCGAATATCTAAGAACACGACGTCAGGACTAAGCAGCTCGATCTTTTCCAACGCTTCTCTTCCATTCGCAGCTTCCCCTACAAGTACGTAGCCATGCTCATGCCAATCAATAAATGTCTTGAAATTCAAGCGAATAAAGGCTTCATCGTCCACAATCATAATGTTCATGCGTATCCCTCTCTTTCCTCTTGATCCGAATGCGGATGATGCTCAATAGCTGGAATGAGTATCGATACCTCTGTGCCCTTCCCTACTTGACTATGGACGCGCACACCGTACCTTTCTCCATAATGAAGCTTCAGGCGCCTAGATACGTTGCCAACACCAATAGAGTTCATCGTCTGCCCATTCGATTTTTCCTGAGCCAGGAGCTCTTGAAGACGCTCATCCTCAATACCAACGCCGTTGTCTGTGATCGTAAACTGAATATCGTTTCCTGCTTTCTCCACTCGAAGCTTAAGCGTATACTCCGCAGAATCCCCAACGAAGCCATGGAAGATGGCATTCTCCACAAATGGCTGCACCATGAATTTAAGCGTGCTGCAGGTTAAGACCTCAGGGTCTGCTTCAATATCGAATTCGAACACGTTATAATAGCGCAGCTGCAAGAGCTCTAGATAGCTTCGTATAAAGGAGATCTCTTCTTCAATAAAAATAAATTCCTGCGTATTCCGCGTTGAAAAGGACAGCACCTTGATCATGTCATCAATAGCTTCGGTAATGTTGTGAGCCATCTGTGCTTGCGACATCCATTTAATAACAGACAGCGTATTATAGATGAAATGAGGATTAATTTGGTTTTGCAGCGCTTTCAATTCTGCGCTCCGTTTTTTCTTCTCCCCCTGCCTGATCTGCTCGATCAGTTCCTTAATCTCTCCTGTCATTCGGTTGAAGGAGCCCGCAAGCTGACCTACCTCATCCATGCGATCCTGAGTCGCAACGACCTCAAAATTCCCTTTTTCCACCTTGCCCATCAGTCGGCTGAGCCTTTGAATTGGATTTGAAATGCTTCTTGAGATCAGATAAGCCGTGACGAATCCTAAGCCAATCAGGAGCAGCAGCAGCAATACGGCCGTATTTCGAATCTGGATGATCTCAGCCAGCAGCTTGTCACGATGAACAACGCTGTAGAATTTCCAGCCAGAAATGCTGGATTCATGCTGCACCACGTAATACTTTTTTGGATTCGACTCCATCTCAGCCAATGCCTGACGATGCTTGAATCCGACCATGGAAGGATTGGAGCTGAACACCACCGTATCGTTGTCATCGACAATAAACTGACTGACATCCTTTTTGTCATCGAGACCGCTGAACAGCTTCTCAAGCTTCTCCATGCGGAAATTAATGAGCAGTACACCAAGCTTCTCAAAATTCTCTGTATCCACAAGCATGCGTCCCACCGAAAGGACAGGTCGCGGCTTGGCATACATCTGCTTCTCTTCATGCATGCCAATAAGAACCGGGCGTTCGGCATTATTCACAATGCGCTGGAACCACGGTTCGTGAACAGGGGAATATTTGTAATTGAAGGTCGTGTCATAGCCTCGGCGATAGATTAATGGACTGTTCTTCGGGTAGATAAGAATGGAGTCAATGTCTGGATTAAAATTCATCAACTCCTTGAACACGTTGTCGCTGATATAGCGATAATCCATGCTTTTGGTAAATGTCTCGTACGCTTCCTTGGAGTAGTCTTTGGACAAGATCTCAATCAGCTTCTCATCATAGAATGGGCGCTCAGAGGACTTGATCATATTGCTTACAAACGAATCTGCAGTGGATACCATCTGCAGATTCGTTTCCTGAAATGACTTTTCAATTCGTGTTTCAAAGACAGACATCGCATAAACATAAAAATAATCACTAATGACCACAAGAGGAACAATCATGAGCAAGGAATAGGTTAAGAACAATTTCTGACGAATGCTCCGATCTCGTAAGCGTCTCCACTTGCGCATGAAGAGGTCCCCTTTTTGTAGAAATTTATCGAATAATGACGAATTAATCTTATGCGATATCCCAGCCCGCTTCAACAACAAACGAGAAGGGCCTGCTCGATTCTATGGCTGCTTCTTGCCAATCTTCGCATCTTTTCGTGCATTTGCGCTTGCTAGGAACCTTTTAAGCATCCTGTGTCACAATTACATGCCAATTAGCCAAGTTATACACCCTGTACTGCCGATTTCTTCACTTCGCCTACTTGGCTCCAATGTGCCTTAATGCTCGTTAGCGTAAGCTTGGACGTATCCGGTACGACCATGTCTGCTTTGGACAGGATGGAGGCATCGCCTACCCCCACCGCATACATTCCTGCTCCTTTGATCGCTTGAATGCCGGCTTCCGCATCCTCAACGCCAATGCAGCTGCTAGGATGTACGCCAAGACCTCTTGCCGCAGCCAAGAATATATCAGGAGCTGGCTTCCCATTAGCAATGCTCGCTGGATCGACGATGCAGTCAAAGTAGGCCTCAACCTTCAGCTGCTTCAGCAACGTTTCTGCATTCCGGCTTGCTGAAGCCAGCCCGATCCGAAGCTGAGCCTCCTTCAGCTCATGGAACAGCGCTTCAATGCCTGGCAGAATCTCCGATTCATCCACCGCTTCTATGAGCTGCTGATAGACGCTGTTCTTGTGCGCCGCCCAATGCTCTTTCTGCTGAATGCTGATGCTTCTGCCGCCATCTTCCATCTGGCTTAGGATTTTTTCCAGAGAAGCCATCCGATCGATCCCCTTCAATTGTTCGTTAAAGGCATGATCGAAAGGCAAGCCGAGCTCATCGGCCAGCTGTTTCCATGCTTTATAATGATACTTCGCGGTATCGGTAATAACGCCGTCCAGATCAAAAATAAAGGCTTGAATGGCGGAAGCTTGAATCGTCATGCGAGATCTCCTCCTTCCAAGGAGATGCTCAGCATCTGATCAACCAGCTCGTAGGCCTTGCCATGAATAGTCATCCGGATCGGCTTTTGCACACTGTCCGGGTTCAGACGTTCAATCTTCATCTCTTGCTTCGTAATGGTCACTCTCAAGCGCTCACCTTGCCAAGCAAGCGGATAGGATAAGCGCTCCCACGCCTCTGGCAGCCTAGGGTTCAAGCGAAGCGCGCCCTCCCAGGAGCGGACACCGCCAAATCCCATAACAGCTGCCTTCCATATGCCCCCGATGGATGCGGTATGGATCCCTTCATCCGAACTGTGCATATTCGTTCCCAAGTCAATTTGGCATGCCTTTTGGAACATCTCATAAGCAAGCTCGCTTTCTGCTACATCACTTGCCAGCATGCTGTGCGTAGACAAGCTTAGGGAGGAATCATGCAGCGTCTTTGGCTCGTAATAGTGCCAGTTGGCAGCCTTCGTCTCCTTCGTAAACCAATCCTCCAGCAGATAGAACAAGACCAGAATATCTGCTTGCTTCGACACTTGAATATCGCTAAGCTGAGTCATGCTGTAGTCATTTAGAATCGAAGCCACCTGCTCTTGGTTGCGGTACTTGCTCAAGTCTATGACCTGCTTCATGAGATACGTATCATCCTGAGGAATAATCTTGGTTGTCTCATCTGGCTTCGGCAAATAGATAAGCGCTGACTTCTCCTCCCATACCTTCAATCGCTCTGCAAGGCCCAGCTTCTCATTCAAGCGCTGGTAGACCTGCGAATCCGCTTCCCTAAGCTGCTTCATGCACGCCATCGCCTTGGTTATATTCCAATACGCCATATAGTTGGTGAACGCATTGTTCGCGACATGCTCCTTGTATTCATCCGGCCCGATGACGTCCGTAATATGATACTGCCCCTTCTCGTCGTTCCACTCCAAGCGGCTTGCCCAGAAGGTTGCTGTTTCGAATAAGATCTCATAGCCATACTGATCCATATATGCTTGATCTGAGGTGGCTTGATAATAGTGCCATACGCCATACGCCACATCAGCGGTAATGTGCTGCTCGATCTTACCCGTCCAGATATAAGTAGGCGTACCGGTTACAATATCCACGGGTCCCCATTCCGGTGTCTCCTCTTCGCCTGTCAAGGCGGATTCCCAAGGATACATCGCACCTTCATAGCCGTTGTCGCGAGCCTTGCTGCGCGCTCCGTTCAAGGTGTGATAGCGATAGGTGACCAGGTTGCGGGCAATCTCGGGATGCGTATATAGGAAGTACGGCAGAATGAACACCTCTGTATCCCAGAACACATGTCCCTTGTAGCCTTCGCCAGTCAATCCCTTTGCTCCGACAGAGAAGCGGCTGTCATGGGCTGGCGTCATCAATACCAAATGATACTGCGCAAAGCGTATGGCAAGCTGATCAAAGGCATCCTGGCTATCCATCTCAATAGACGATTCATTCCAGAAGGCCTGCCATGCCTCCTCATGTTTGCGGAATTGGCCGCAGTAGCCGAGTTCTTCCGCCTTGCGCAAATGATGGCGGGCGGCCTGCTGCAGATGAAGCGCATCCAAGCTCTCCCATTCAAGATCAAGGCTGGTATGCATGCTTGCCAGCTTGTCGAGCGTAAGCGTCTTGCCTGCTGCTACCTTGCGCTTGTAGGTCAGGCTTACCTTTCTCCGCTCCATGCTAGGCGCTGGCGCTGCTTCTATACGAACGCCATTCTCCAGCAGCTGATGAGCCAAGGTATGCACGAATACAATGCCCGTCTCTGTCGTTGTCGCCGTATATTGAATGAGCTCCTTATCAAAGACGCGGCGGTCACCTTCAATAAAATGCTGTGCTCCTGAATTCGTTAGCTGCCCGTTAATGCTTGAGCGAATCGAAATATCGGCATCATGCTTCAGTGGTGTAATCTCCACCCGTTGTCCAATCAGATGACGATCGTAAAGCGATACGAAGCGTCTGAAGCTGAGCTTGAACCATTCGCCCTGCTCATCCTCCCACAGCATCTCGCGCTTTAGCTCACCCTTCCGCAGATCAAGCTCACGGCGATACTGAAGCAGCTTCCCCTTCTCAAGATGAAACGGTCTTCCATTCAGGCGAATATCGAGCTGAATCATATCTGCCGCATTCGGAAGCTCCGTAACCTCTTGAACGCCAAAGCGATTATAGGTGCCTGCAACGAATAAGTTGCGCCGCTCCCCGGGGTAGCTCTCCTCATGGGCCGCTCTCAGTCCCATGTATCCATTGCCCTGACAAAAGATGGTCTCATACTTGGCGAGATATCTCGCGTCAAATGCCGACTCCGCAACCACCCAGCCGTGACTTTGCTCATTCAATCCTGTATATGCAATCATGCTGTGACCTCCTCGTGTTCAAAACGGATGTAATGTGTGGGATGTTAGCCCTTCAGACCTGTTGTCGCAATGCCTTGTACCATATGACGCTGGAACAGCAAGAACACGATAATGATGGGAACCGTCAGCAGCACTACGCCGGTCATCGTTAAGTTCGGCCATTCGAAGTAGCGATTCTTCAGTGTGTTGAGGCCAACGGTCATCACATACCAGCGGCTGTCATTCACAAGGGTCACTGGCCATACGAAGGAGTTCCACGTTCCTGTGAAGCTGAAAATAATCTGTGTGCCGATCGCCCCCTTGGAGAGCGGCAGCATAATGCGGAAAAAGATGCCGATCTTGTTAAGGCCGTCAACCTCCGCAGCTTCTTCCAACTCACGCGGCACCGTCAGGAAGAACTGGCGCATCAAGAAGACAAGGAAGCCTTGGAACAAGAATGGAATAATGAGCCCTTGGTAGCTGTTCAGCCACTTTAGATCTACGATCATCGAGAAGATTGGAATAATCATGACCTGATAAGGCACCATCATCATCCCAATGACAAGGAAGAATACGACCCCTCTTCCACGGTAGTTCAACCTTGCTAGCGAATAAGCAGCCGTTGTGTTGACAATCAGGTTCCCGATCAGAATGCCGAAGGTAACGATGATTGAATTTTTGTACCAGATCAGAATATCGGAAGTCGTAAAGATATCCACGTAGTTCTCAAATGTAAAGCGAGTCGGCGGCACCAAATGTCCGATATCTTCCTTGCTTAATAAGGATGTGTAGATCGCATAGCCGAACGGCACGATAAAAAAGATCGAAAAGAAAAACAACAGCAAATAGCGTAGGAACTTCGCTTTGCGACTATCCGCCACCTAGATCTCCTCCTTCATGAAGCGTCGCTGCAGGAACGACAAGCCAATAATCAGTGCAAAAATAATAAACGCTGCCGCGCTGCCGTAGCCTGAACGGTTGAAGCTGAACGCTTGGCTGTAAAAGTACGTAACGATCGTACTTGTTGCACCCGCCGGGCTTCCTAGCGAGCCGTTGCGAGCAAGCGCATAAGGCTGATCAAACAGCTGCATGACGTTAATAATTCCTGACATAATGACGAGATACGTCACAGGCTTAAGCATCGGAACGGTAAGCTTCCAGAATTGCTGCCAGCCGTTCGCGCCATCGACAAGCCCTGCTTCATAGATGTCATTAGGGATGGTTTGCAATCCTCCCAGATAGACCACCATGTAGAAGCCGGTATACGTCCAGATCGTTAAGATCATTAAGAACAGCAGCGCATACTTCACATTGGCATACCAGGATACATCCGGAAAGCCAAACCAAGTAAGGAACTGCGTGGCGATCCCCTCCTGCTGCATAAACAAATACATAAATACAGTGGTTACGGCAATCGTCGAGGTGATGTACGGCATGTAGTACAGGGTGCGGAACAAGCCCTTGAATCGAAGCACCTTATTCAGATTCACCGCAATGACCAGTGCTAGAATGGCCTGCAGCGGCACTGCGACCACGGTCAGCAAGAAGGAATGGCTTAAAGCCGTCCAGAAGTCCTTGTCCTTCATAATCTCAATGTAATTGTCCAGCCCGACAAAGGTTGCGGCGTCAGGATTCAGGAAGCTGATATCCTGAAAGCTGTAGATAAAAGACTGCAAGAGCGGATAATAAAACCATATTCCCATCAAGATCAGAATGGGGGCCACGAATAGATAGCCTACAAATGTCGAAGAGTTCCCGAGTCCATACAATCTTGAACGAAAGCTTTGCTTCGGCTTGGACATGGAACGATTCATTTCAGTACTAGGCGTCATGCTGATACTCCTTCCGGTAACGAACCTTGTTCGTGTGATCATGTATCTTCATCATAAGAAGCGGTCGATTTTCCCGGAATAGAGGATATTTACAACAGTCCGAGGATTTTTACATTGGGTCACTATCGAAATAAAGCAGCAAATGGGTTCGAATAAAATGGCAGTCGAATGAAAGGTCCTTATGATCGTAGTTGTTCATCGTATTTTATGTGATAAATATCATATAGCGGAGAGATGAATCGAAGTATGATTGCATATGGTATATTCTGAAAATTTCTGAAAATGAAATGATAGATTGTAGATCATAGATTGAGGTGCCCGTTTATGCTTCAACCTAAGCTTCAGCGTCTGGAGACGCTGCGACTCAAGAATCTTCACCAGTCGGTTCCACGCTATGCGAGTCGTGTGCTTCCGACTCATATACAGCGCAAAATTCTGCGCATCCTGATCGCCTTTCCGTTGGCTCAGCTGGTTACCTATCTGATGGGCTATGGGACATCGCCGACCTGCTTAATCTCAACAGCGATGGTACTGTTCTCTGCCTCGCCTCTTGAGACTGCGGTGTACAAAAAGATGAATGAGCGGATTTTCAGCAATCTGCTGGGGATCGTTATTGGCTATGTCAGTACCTTAATGGTGGAGCCGCCTACTGCCCGTATCATCATCGGCGGACTCATGATTGTCTTTGTCGCCTATTGGTTCCCGAAGCTGAATATATCGCCAGCATCCACGAGTGTCGCCATGCTGATCGTAGCCGAAGCACCACGCTATGAAATGTATTTGTCGCTTCAGGAGCGCGCCTTTCTCGTTGTCCTTGGCTGCGTTATCGCATATATTGTCGTTCGGTTTATTGTGCCGCCACGTCATCATAAGACGCTCTATGCCAAGGCAGTTCGGCTCTCAAAGCAGTTTGTCCACCGCTTGCAAGCCATGCAGGCATTAAGTAAGGCTGATCGAGCGAAAATGCGCTTTGCGCTTGCACATATCAAGAAAGAGACGGACCGTTACGCCTATATTATTGATAACATGAATAAGAGCAAGGACCCGCAATTTGTACGGCTTGCTCAGATTCTGAAGTCACTGGATCTGCTGAAAGGAGTCATCCAATACATGCAGGAGCATGATGATGACTTTGAACAGTTAGCTGAGCCATATCAGGAGGCATTTCGAGCAGAGCTTGCTCGTCATCTGGAATATCATGCAGCGCTGCTGGATGCTGAATCCTTCGACGAGGAGCCCCTCCGCGATCATTCATACAGCTTTGGCGAGCTTCCTTATCACAAAGCGGCAACGTCCTTCTTCTATCCATTAGACCTATACGGCAGTTCGCTTGATTCGCTGCAGCATGCTCTGACTGTGAACGAGAATCGTGTCAGCTAAGTACGCTGTTCTTCTGCAAATCGGACCGGACACAGGGCTGTCCTCATTTCTAAATGTTCAAATTAGGCGAATCAGGACCAAGCCGGAGCTTCAACATTTGAATCATAAGTCTTCCTTTATGAAAAGTTTAAAATACATTACATTCGGCCAAGCTTCCACTTGAAGCTGATCACTCGCCGCAATAACGCAAAGAACGCTCCCTTAAGCTAATCAAGGGAGCGTTCTTGTTCTTTCACGGTTATAGATTATTCAAGTTTTATTGTTGTGTGAGCAGCATAAGGAATCCTTCTCTTAAAAGCAAAATGGCCTCCTTCGATTCAGTTCGATCGTCGTTCATTCATCGCGTCTTCGGATTATTATTGGATCAGCTGCGCCTTCTCCAGCAGCCTTTGAATCATGACAGCGGTCTCGGCTCTCGTAATGTTGCTCGTCGGCGACAGCTTGCCTTGATCGCCAACAACAATGCCTTGGTGCAGAGCCAATGCAGCGGATGCCTTGGCCCAATTGCCTAGACGATGGCTGTCCTGATAAGCTTCGAGAAGCTGCTGCTGTCGTTCCTCGCTAAGCTGATCCTCCACACCAATCCAGCGGATCGCTCTCGCGATAACGACCACGGCTTCTTGTCTTGTAATCGAGGCATTCGGCTTAAACGTTCCGTCTTGGTAGCCATCGATTAAGCCTAATGCCGAGCCGGTATGAACGATCGAGGCATACCACGGCTTCAAACCAATATCCGTGTAGGAATGTCCACGATGATCGGTTATCTCAACTTTTTCAAGCCCCATTGCACGCAGAATCATCGCGGTAAATTCCGCTCGCGTAATTTCCTTCTGCGGCTCGAATTGATCTTTCGCTGTGCCAAGAAGGATCATTCGGGAAGCCATCTCCTCAATGCTCTTGTGCGCCCAATGCTTCGCAGTATCCTTAAACGCAGCTTGATGATAAATGAGTCCATAGGTTCCGCTGCCAAGCGGCGTATAAAAACGAGCCATCGTCTCGCCGCCTTGCGTCACGATCGTCGTAGGAACGTGGGCTAGGCTTCTTCCATCCGTTCCTATTCGGACCGCTGTCGTAACACGGGAAGCATCTACATTCGATGGAATCGTAATGGTATGCTCCAGCAAACCGTTCAACAGGCCGATCTCTACGATCCGATCGTCTTGAACTGTGGCAAGGGAGAATCGAATTGGTGCCGTTAGCAATGTGGATGGCGTAGACACATCCGCAGACAGCTGCTCCAAGTGGACACGGAGCTTGGAGCCCTTATGTTCCTTTGCAATCGCATCTGCCGGAAGCTTGGGCAAGGAGACGGTATATCCAGCGTATCCGCCATTTAACATGATGGACGCTTGCTTGCTTCGCAAGCGCTCATACGCCGCTGCGGTCATCTCCAATATCACACTCCTGGAGGAATCCAAGAGGCTAATGATTACTGCCGGACCAGCCTTGACTCCTTCCAATGCCTTAATCAGTTCAGCTTCGTCCAATATTACGGTCGTATGATCACCACTGCTAGTCTGCTCGACTTTATATCCTTTGTAAGTCGTATCGTCAATCCTGATGGAGATCTTGACCTGATTGTCCTCGTCAGGATAAGGATAATATCCCCCACCGCTATATCCACTATATTGAATGGATTCCGAATACATCTCACTGCTATTAAGGGCGTGATCGCGGAACTGAACGTATACCCGCTTCTCCCCACTGCCGCCTTGCAGGCTCCAAGTCTTCTTGGCTGCCGCTGGCTCCCAGCTTGACCACTGCTTGCCATCATGGGAGAAGCGCATATCCTTAATTCCAGAGCCATGCTCGTCAGATGAGGTTAGCGTCAGATTGACCTGTCTAGAGCTCGTGCTGCTCTCGCCGCCGTTGATCTTTATCTCACCGACAGGCTTGGTCTGATCAAGCTTAATGCTCGCTTGAATGGCTTGTTGGCTGACCAAGCCCGCATGATCCTTCAGTTGAACCTGTACGGTCTTCTCTCCATCACCAGATGTTAAGCTCCAAATCTTGGCTAGGGCTGCCGCTTCCCAACTGCTCCAATCAGAGCCGTTGTTAGAGAACCTCATCTCTGCTGTTTGGCTGCCCTCTGAACCGTCTTCCATCGTAATCGCTAGGTTAACCTCAGTCTGATTCGTCCAAGCATCTTGATGGTTGATCGTCAAAAGTCCCGTTGGAGGGGTGGTGTCCAGCTTGATAACCGCTTGGATCGCTTGACCGATCCATCCCGCTTCGTCCTTGAAGCGTATAAAGATCGTCTTGGTCCCATCTCCTGCTGGGAGGTTCCAAGGCACACTCAAGCTTACTGGGGTCCAAGTGCTTGGCCAAGCATCTACTCTATCGCTGATCTGCATGCCTGCCGCATCCGGACTTATAGCTGACAATGTCAGCACTGCATCTCGGCTTGTTGTCCACTCAGCACCATTGTTGACAGCCACGGCACCGGTTGGCGGAGTCGTATCCAGCTTAATCGACGCTTCATCTGGCTGGCCAATATTGCCTGCAGCATCCTTGAAGCGTACGTACACCTTCTTCTCACCGTCACCTGCTGACAAGCTCCACTGCATCACTGGTGCGATTGGCGACCAGGCTCCCGGCCAGTTCGTGTTATCCATGCTGACCTGCATGCCAACAGCATCGCTGCTGACATTCGTGAATTGAAGCGATACATCTGGGCTGGTCGCCCATGCTGCGCCTCCATTGATGCTGATCTCACCCGCTGGAGCATCTGTATCCAGCTTAATCGATGCTTGAGCCGTATCGCTTATATTGCCTGCTGCATCCCTGAAGCGCACATATACCGTCTTCAGCCCATCGCCTGCTGGCAGCCCCCAACTTATGCTAGCTGAGAGCGGGGTCCAAGGAACCGCAGTCCAATCCGCATCCTGATCGGCGATCTGGAGGTCGGTGATATGCTCGCTCACTCCGGTAAAGGTGAGCTGAACATTCGACTGATTCGTCCACTCTTCTCCGTTGTTCACCGCGACTTGACCAGAAGGCTTGGCGGTAAGCACGTAAATGGTCTTGCTGACGATATCGCTTATGTTGCCCGCTTCATCTCTAAAGCGCATGTAGACGTTCTTTTCTCCATCGCCCGTTTCAAGCACCCACGGAAGCTCACCTGTCGGCAGGCTCTGCCAGCCCGATGCATCATCGAAGGCTGCAAGATCATTGGAGACCTGCATCTCCTTCACATCCGGGCTAAGGCCAGACAATGTAAGCTTGACGTTCTTCGTATTTGTAAAGTCCGCATCTCCATTCATCATAAATGTGCCTGTTGGCGCTGTAGTATCAATCGTAAACGCCACTGTCGTCGTGTTCCCAGCCGCATCGGTCACAATAAGGGTATGATGGCCCTCATCCTTAACCTCAGACCCTGATGTGAAGGCACTGCCATTGAGAGTTGCTGTTCCCTCATTGTAATGCACTGTAACGGAAGTCCGATAAAGGCCACCATGCTGCACTCCGGTTACAACTGGGGGCGTCTCGTCCAGTATAATCACTGACGAGTACTCATCACTGACGTTGCCAGCAGCATCCCGATAAGCTGCGTACACGGATTTGCTGCCTTCTCCCGAATCAAGTGTCCAACTCTTCGTGCTTGCAGCCGGCTCCCAAGTCGCTGAGCCAGCAGCCTGCGTCTCATTGCGCAGCCGCATCTCCACAACTCCTGATCCGCTGCTGTCATCGTGATATTGAAGTTGAAGCGCAACCTGCTTGTTTCCAGTCGCGATTGCTCCGCTGTTTATCGTAATTGATCCTGTCGGTTTGACGCGATCCAATCCTATGGAAGCAGACATCGTTTGGGGACTCACATTGCCAAATGAATCTCTGTACTCCACATATATCGTATGTGGTCCGTCCGTGTCTGGCAGCGTCCATGCATAAGAAGCTGAATAAGGCTCCCATGGCGTCCAATCTAGCGAGGCGTCTGATAGGCGCATGTCGATGTTATGCTGACCAGCATCATCTTGGGCTTGCAATTGAAGGGCTGCGCTTCGGTCTGATGTCCACGTCGCCCCATTGTTAATCGAGATGCTCCCAGTTGGCGCTGTAGTATCTACCGTAATGGTCATAGCGTACGCTTGCGAGATCAGTCCCTGACTGTCCCGTACTTGCATATATATTGTCTTCTGTCCGTCTCCCGGGGATAATGCCAGTGATTTTGAATAGGCAAAAGGCTCCCAGTCGGGCCATTGGCTTACATTTTCGCTAAATCTCATGGAGATAATATCATCGTCGTCGGGGTCACTTGCAGATATATTCAAATTAACGCTGGTGTGGTTCGTAGAGGTTCCGCCTTCCACCGTAAACGTTCCTGTTGGAGGCTGATTGTTCATATAAGTGATGTGCAGCTGTGGACGTTGAGATGGGTCGGCATGCTCGTTGGAATAAATAAAGAAGCGCCCACTGTCTTGATCCAGCTCATTGCCTGTCAAGATAAACACCATGTCAGGATCTGATAAGCTTGTATAACCTTTTACAAGATCGGTCACATCGATTCTAATCTTATGGCCGGGGGGATGTGTAGGTCTCTGATCGCCATCTAATGGGGCGTCATATCGCTTGGGCGGTACAGCCGCATCCGCGACAGGAATAGATGGTTCACTCTCTTGAAGTTCATTGGCAATTGAACCATGGATATCCATGAAGAGTGGATGCAGAGGCTGAGCGCCTTCTATCATGTTTACGCTGAGCTCTAGCTCTGCAGAGAGCATAGGCTTGTGTTCTAGCAGCCTAAAGTGAATAGCGGCTCTGTTTTTTACATTCTCCCCAAAATCGGGGTCATTTGTGATGCCAACATAGATATTTTCACTAAAATCATCAGTGTATACCCCATCGTAGCCATTGCTGCCCATAATCTGAAACAGATCAGAAATAGCTGAGAGTGTTGTTGTCGTTGTTGTAGAGGCGTATGTCTTATGAGGCAAGCCGATCGTCGTGAGCAATGTAGAGCAGAGCATCGTCACGATCACTATGATCGCATTTATTTTCTTCACCGCTTCCCCTCCTTATCTTCTTCTATGAAAGATGCATGAAGATACAAAATATTCCTATCAGATAGACTAATCGAACCCTGTATCGACGTCAATAAAAAATCGATCTAAAACAACAAAAGTTGACACAAAATTACAAATGTGATAGTAACATTAATAGGAACTTCTATTTTTAACCATACCAAGAAAATAGGTGATCCTCATGTCCATCATGCCAACCCTCACCCCTACAGATGGCAAAGACCCCAAAGTTGAGGAATTTCTATACCAAGTATTCTATTCCACCAAGCAAGAAGAAGCGGTGTCATGGGGATTCCCCCCTGAAGAGGCCGACTCTTTTATTCGTACACAATGGATGATTCGACAGCAAGCCTATCAGCTGCAATACCCATGCGCTAATACGGAGCTCATTATCGATGATCATAGATGGATTGGCAGCCTTATGACCGTCCGCACCGAAGAAGCCCTTCATCTCATTGACCTAGCCCTACTTCCAACTTATCGCAATCAGCAGCACGGCACTCATATCATTACTAAGCTGCAGCAAGATGCGTCAGAACATCACATTCCGATCCTCCTTCATGTCCTTGCCATGAATCCCGCCCTTCGCCTTTATCAGCGAATGGGATTTACCATAACCGGTAACCATGAGCCTTATCTCTCCATGCAGTGGACGATGGATACCGGCACCTAACCCATACACAGAAAGGAGACAATGGAATGAGCGACTCGTATGTAGGAGAAATACGCATGTTCACTGGCAATTACGCCCCTGCAGGATGGGCATTCTGCAATGGCCAGCTGCTGAGTATTTCAGAGAATGAAGTGTTGTATTCACTAATTGGAACGACCTATGGAGGAGACGGCCGAACAACCTTTGCACTGCCTAATCTTCAAGGTCGAATTCCGATCCATCAAGGAAACAGCTATATACTAGGCCAGCAAAGCGGCACCGAGACGGTCACCCTGACCGTTAACCAGCTCCCTCAGCATACGCATCTGCCTGCCGCAGACACAGCCGCTGGAGACAACCCAAGCCCTGAGCAGCATTTCTTTGCTTCATACAGCGGCAAGCCTTATTTTTCAACCGCTCCCAACAGCACGATGAACACGTCAACCGCCAGCCACGTTGGTGGAAACCAACCTCACAACAATTTCATGCCTTATCTAACGGTTAACTTCATTATTTCGTTATATGGAATTTATCCCTCTCAAGGATAATGGTTCCTTATAAGAACAACAAAGGAGGAATACAGACATGGCAGAGCCTTTTCTCGGTGAGATACGTGTCTTTGCATTTAATCAGATTCCTAAGGGCTGGCTTCCCTGCAACGGCCAGATCCTGCCCATCCCTAATAATCAAGCTCTTTACTCCTTGCTAGGAACCACTTATGGGGGTAACGGTACAACGAACTTTGCCCTCCCGAATCTGCAAGGAAGGGTTCCTGTTCATGTTGGCAATAGCGTTTCCGCTGGAGAAGCACAAGGCGAAGCCGCGCACACGCTCACGATTAACGAGATGCCTGCTCATACTCACGAGCTGCGTGCTTCCAATGAGCCCGGGTCAACGAGCAAACCTCAGCAAGCAGCATTCGCTCAAACTGGCTCTAGCACACATCAGTACAGCTCCAATGCCAACACATTCATGAGTGCTGCCGCCATGACCCCAGCAGGCCAGTCCCAGCCCCACAACAACATGCAGCCATACACGGTGTTATCCTTTTGCATTGCAACTATAGGCATTTACCCATCTCGTGATTAGGAGGGGTTCAACATATGGATCCGTATTTAGGCGAAATTAGAATATTCGCAGGTCAATTTGCGCCAAAAGACTGGGCGTTTTGCAATGGACAGCTGCTACCCATTTCACAAAATACCGCCCTTTTTTCCATCATTGGAGTCCGCTATGGGGGAGATGGAAAAACAACCTTTGCCCTGCCGAATCTGCAGGGAAGAGCGCCTTTGCACTTTGGTGCAGGGCCTGGGTTGACGCCCCATGAATTAGGAGAAGCAGGCGGCAGCTCAAGTGTAACCCTATTGGAATCGGAGATTCCACGACACAGCCACACCCCTGGTGCGGTATCATCAGGATCAGGTGACGCTAATCCAGAGCAGAAGGTGTGGGGACCAACAGCAGGGCTTCCAGGTCCCAAAATCTACTCAACTGCCGAACCGAACGTATCCATGAATCCTGCTGCATTATCCCATACCGGAAGCAGTCAGCCGCATAATAATATGCAGCCTTACTTGGGAATCAATTTTATTATTTCTTTAGCAGGAGTCTACCCTCCTCGCAGTTAATGCTGTTGTACAAGCAGGATTCAGAATCATGTCATTCCTATCTACAGGGCTGCCTTCATCATGACAGGCGGCTCTTTTTTGCATGTCCTCGATTTCATCCCCTAATCGCACCGCACCTCCCATTGAACAAGTGAGAAAAGGGTGTTATTATTAATCCAAACATTGTTTTAAACGTTGTTTTATTCACCTGTTTAACTTGTAATTCATAATCATTTCCTCGTAAAGGAGAGGTCGCATGACACCATTGGACAAAAATAGCGAAACGAAGAACATGATTCTTGCAACTGCCCTGGATATGGTTAAAAAAGAAGGCTTCGAAAGCATGACCATTCGCAAAATAGCCGCTCGCTCCAACACCAATATTTCTTTAGTCAATTATTATTTTGGATCCAAGGATCAATTGATCAGTGAAGTGATGAAGATCCTGCTGTCTGGGTTCCACGAATGCTTCAAGGTGCTCGAAGATGCTGCCCTGCCACCAAAGGAAAGGCTAAAATCATTTTTGCTTCAATATGCAAGCGTCATACAAGAGCATCCCGAGCTGCTCTCTCGCATCCTTACGATGGGAGATCGATTATTCCCATCTCAATATGAATATGGATCCTTTATGCAAGCAAGCGGCTTCCACCTGATCCATGAAGTGCTGAGAGAAATAACGCACGAACGACAGCCAGAAGCGCTGATGACGATGATGATGCACATCTTCGGAGCTGTGTTTATGCCTATTTTAATGAAGCCTATCCTTGAGACTGGTGCTGGTCTCCATATCGCGCCTTTAGAACAGCAGATTGATATTTTGTTTGAACGCTACTTTCTCAACGACTAACGATAAAGGAGAGACGAACATGAGCAACTTGCGAAAATATTGGCCTGATCTCGGCATGCTGGTCGGGATTGTAACCTTGATCGGTGTATGGATAAATCGGCATCAGCTCTCTGAAATTACTCTTCTGCTCTGGCTTAGCTTTATCGCGATCTTAGTCCATCAATTCGAAGAATATCGCTGGCCAGGCACCTTCCCTGGCTTGTTCAACCGCGTTATCTTTAACAGCAGCGAGCCTGACCGATATCCTCTTAATGCGCAGTCCGCCATGATCATTAATCTTGTGATTGCCTATGTATTTTATCTTCTTCCTGTCTTTTTCCCCGCTGTCATCTGGCTTGCCCTTGGACCGATTCTCATGGGCTTCTTCCAATTCATCTGGCATGGCATTTTTGCCAATCTCAGAGCCAAGACACTGTATAACCCCGGACTATTCGCTGTTATTGCGCTTCATCTTCCCATAGGAGGATGGTACATGCATGACATCGTTACCCAGCATCTTGCCACCTCTTGGGATTGGATGATCGGAATCATCTACTTCGTTATTGCGGTGTATATCCTGATCATTAAAGGGAACACGTGGCTGAAGAATAGCTGCTCGCCATATCCTTTTACTAACAAACAGATGGGTTCTTGGTTCTTATCTCACGAAGACTAGAATGCTAGAATAGATACTTGAACAATGTAAGCTTTGTTTGAGCAGTACACTGGCCTCCGTGCCCTCCCAGTGCCATGGAACACCGCATTGAGGCCTTTTCTTTTACACGATCCATGAAAAAAAGAGCTGCCCGAAGACAGCTCCTAACCATAAGGTGTTAAACGAGTACAGTAACGGCTTTGCCGACCTCAAATACCTTGCAATCCTCGACCTGACGCTCCGTGTGCGGCATCAATTGACTGCGCCCAAAGAGCTGATTCATCTCTTCTAGGCTGTGCCAAGTCCACCCTGCTGTCGTAGCCAAGTAAGATACATAGGTTTCGTTGTACAAAAAGACGACCTTCTTGCTGATGCGGTACAGCTCTTTGAGCATGATGCTGATCAGCGGCTCACTGAACATTCTGAAGTAATCTGTGACGATGATGACATCAAACTGCTTCGAGGGATACAGCGTATCCAAGCCCAGTAAATACACAAATTCTTTGTCCGGCCACTCTTGCTCATAACGATCAAGCAGCCGCTTGTTCTGCAAGAAGACATGTGACACCTCTAACGAGGAAAGCACCGCTCGACTGTCTGCACCGATAACGGCTGAGCGCATTGTTCCTTGCAGGTACTCTTGGTTCAAAAACTGAAGAAGCTTACTGCTGTATGCTGGAATATAATAGTGCATAATCAAGCGATTAAACTTCGACATGATCAGATCAAAATGCAGATCAGCTGAATATGGATAAATCTCCGTATCAAAGGTGCGATGCTTCATATGCATCTTTTTACGGTTCAAATAGCTGGATTTGATCTTCTGATCCATATTGTTATCGGAAGGATGAGGAAGATGCAGCGTGCAAATATCCGCTGTGGCATACATGGAAGCACCATGCTTGTGCAGCTGATAGGCAAAGTCCGTATCTTCTGCTCCCCAGCCCTTCAGTGTCTCATCGAATCCTCCCGCCTTGAGGACGATATCGCGTGATGCCGTCACGGCACCGCCCCATCCCATCGACCATGGAATATCCATGCGATTAAGATCATGATCGACAAGCTCAAAATGCGAGGTGCGCATATCCTCCCAACTCGGATGGTAGCGAAGCTGTTCACAGATGTCCGCTAGATTGGAAGGATGAATGTCCTGAATCATGGTCATATCCTCTTGTTCTGGATCAGCAAAGGCCCCCATCACATAATGAAACAGCACCTTATTCGTCTCATTGCCTATTCGAGCCACGACTCGCTCGATAAAGAACGCAGGAACAACAATTCCACAGTCTAGAAAAACAAGCACCTTACCGCTGCTCTCTTGGATGCCCACATTGCGTGTGCGCGAACGGCAGGAACGCTTGTCCCGCTCCAAGTACAAATACTTTAAATTCGTGATGAGGCCTGCATAATCGTCAATGATGTCCTTAACAGGCTGGGAAGATCCATCGTCTATCACGACGACCTCCATCTTGATGTCAGTATCGATAACCTGATTCGCAATAAAATACAAAGACCGCTCCAACTGCTCCATCTTATTGTATACAGGAATAATGACCGATACGTCCAATTTCTCCACTCCCTCCAGTTACTTTCTCGCCTATTATTGAAGTTCTAGAATGAGCTGCTTGATAAGAGCCTTCTCTGCAGCCATCATATCCTCAAGAGATTTCAATAGCGGCTGTAGTATTTTTCTATTCTCACTCATAAAGCTCTTAAGCATGAGGTTACGCTGGGTATAAGACTGTTTTTCAAGCCGCTCGAATTGTTCAAGAAGCGTCGTTTCTTCCTTGAGGTAGCCATGCTTTTGCAAGTACTGGACTCTGGCCACCATCATCTTTTTATGCTCCCATAGGATATGGAATGGGCGAACATCAAAGTTCTGCACGCCTTCCATCACACGAGTAATAAAGTCTTGGAGCAACGGATAGATCTCTACACCGAAGTAGCCTTCCACAGGCTGCTGCGTCATTCTTAACCGCTTGGTAGAGTTGCGGCCCTCCAAATAATCGTTAAGCACATCAATCATCAGCTTCAAATCAAAATCAAATCTGGCAAGTCCAGCACCATATTTGCTTGTTTCGTAGTCACAGGGCTCCAAGCGCTTGCAGGAGCTGATTAAGGTCTGGGAGGATGATCCCTCGGACAGGTATGCCTGCTCGAATTGCTCGAAGGTTACCTCCTGCGTGGAGAACTGGCGATTTTTATCAAAGATAGCCACATGATAGATTTGCCGATCCAGATCATAGCCATAGATGAAAATATCATGGACAAAATGGTTTTGCTGGTAACAGATCGAGTTATGAATATAATATTCGTCCACATAGGTCACCACATAGAATTCACGTTCAAGCTGGGTAATCAGGTAGCGATGAATATCTACGCCGAGCTGCGAGAGCAGCACCTTATCACAATGCCGATAGATCAGCCAAGGCATATTGCCATAAGCAATCATCAAGTCCGGATAGAAATCAAGCCGGTATTCCTGGAAGTCATTCAAGTAATGTTTTGCGATAAACAGCTGTATATAGCTGGTATGGATCCACGGCTGGGCATACTCAAAGGGCTGGAGTATCCCTAGCACATAGGCATGTCCGAGAAAGCCATAGACTTGCGGCATCTCAAAAGGCAGCTGCACCTTTCTCTTATTCTGATCTGCCAGCACGGAATCCAACTCGACTGTACTTAACATGTAATTGACCCTCCATTCATCTAAGCTGTTCATTGTTCATTTAAAATGATTCTGGATCAGCAAACATCCGTGTGCAGCGATTGCACATCATGAGATTGGTATTTTTGAGATAGTCGCGGAATTGGGTCGCGCGCTCGCCCTCCCACATGTCGGCAAAGCTGTCTTCGTAAATATTGCCGTACTTAAAGTCTGGCAAATCCACACAAGGATAGACATCGCCCGTGCGGCGGATAATCATCTCATGCCAAGGAGCCACACACTTGGAACGGCCAAATACATTTTCAATGTCCGTATAATAATCATGGATGTCAATATAGTGCGACGAATCAATGCCCTCCATCGCCCACAGCTCCTCAAGCTCTTTTTTCAGCAGCTGTGTGTCCATCGGGATAGAATCCTCCACAAAGCCCTGCCATGCAGGAGATACCTCGCAGTCCAAATCATGCTTCATCTGCGCAGCATACGCACGTCCGCGCTCCGGTGTCGTAAATAGAAGCGGTGCCAGGTTGACAGACAAATCACGGCGTCTAGACCATGGATTGCGTGGATCATGCAGAACCACATCTGCATCCTTGAAGCGCTCGCGAAGGGCGCTCATAAACTGCTTAATGCTCAAATAGTTGGATGGCGACAAGACCATCGTGATATTAATGAAAGGAAACATTTTTTTGCGTCTCTTCTTCTCTTCCATCAGCGCTTCGATATTCTCGCAAATCTTCTGGAAGCTTCCTTTGCCGCGAATCGCATCATGGAACTCCTCCGGGCCATCAATGGAGATGTTCATCGCGACGATATTCTGCATAATGAATTCCACACGATTCTTGATCAGAGAGCCGTTCGTCAGCAAATAAATGTTAGCCTTGCGCTTTCTCAGGTGTTCCACCAGCTCCGTAAAATGCTTGTACAGCATCGGCTCTCCGCCAGTAATAATGACACCAAGGTTTTTGTTGACAGCAGTGACGTCATCAAGGAACTTCTTCAACACGTCGATGTCAAGCTGCTCACGGATCGCTCGCTGCGGCTCCTTAAGCGCCCAGCCTGTATCCCCCCATATGTGACAGAAGTTGCAGCGGTAGTTGCACAGCTCTGAAGGAAATAAAGTCAGCTGCTTAATCTCTGGGACAAGGTTCTTCACGTGCTCCTCAAGAGCGACTCCTCCAAGCTTGCCTGCTTTCGTTAACATGATGACATCCCCCCTATTATTGTTCGCCTTGGTTCAAGCTGATGTAGTTCATAATTTGATTGATGGTGCTAAAATTGCGAAAGTCCAAGTCCTCATCGCTCCACGATACGCCAAACTCCATTTCAGTTGCGATAACCAGCTTGATGAACGTCAGAGAATTAATCCCTAGAGAAGACAGATCATCATCTAGTCCGCACTCATCCAGCAAGCTCGGATCATCAACATTATCCTTCAGCAAATCAATGACTCTTTGTCTTAACTCGTCCTTCGTCTCCATTGTCATCTTCATTCCTCCTAATGGTTATGGGTCAGCGTAAATTGAAGCTGGTTGATGAACTCCGATAGAAACTTCTGCTCGGCTACGATCAAGTGCTCTAATCTAGCATGAATCGCTGTGATTCGCTCTTCCTGGTAGATCGGAGCATAGAAGTAGCGAACCATGCCTTTGCGCACGGTCTCCCAATGCTCAACACATGCACGGTGGCAAACAAGGAGCGAACTGTCTGCTCCATACAGATAGAGAAGCCGATATCCCTCTACTTGCTTGGCATTGAGGATCTGGTTTAGGATCTCAATGATCGTATCGATCTGATCACTCAGTGATTTCGCTGTGGAGCTCACTTGCTTAAGCCATGCCACCAGCTGCTGAAGAACTGTCATGCTCTCCTGCAACTGAACACGGTGCTCCAGCTGACGACTGGCAAAGGCGCGACGGAGCGCATCTCGTTCAGGCTGTGCATATCGGGCATTCTCACGATGTATAATTCGGTAATACGCTGGTCGATGCTCTAACTGCTGATACTGCGCTTTGAAGCCTTCACAGGCTTTGTCCATATCCGTGAAGGAGATCGTGCATGGCTTGTAGGAAAGATTCTCCCTGCGATCATGCTCGATAATATGAAAACACTGCTCAGCCAAATCAAAGCCGTAAACCAGCAAGGTATGATCCACATGCTCCTGTTGGTATACATCCTTGCGTGATGGAATTGCGTAAGCGTCCACCCATACAATGACTGGATGGCCTTGGCGCAGGCTTCCAATCAGCTCCTCGATTGTATCCGTGAAGCTGCCTTGTGCTTCAACGTTAAGATTCATTTGATGAAACAACGATTCCTGAGATTCTATCTCTTCGTACCTTATCTCGTAGCCGCCGCTTTCCTCCCCATCCCCCCGATGGTAGAGAATCAGATCATTAAATAGATAAGGAAGAATGCTTCCTCCAAAATGTGCGACGACTGGGAACAAGGAGTTATAAAAACAATTGCGATAGTAGAGATCGTTAAAAGGCTCAATATTAGACAACATAAATAATGTAGAGGTTGAGGGATTGTCGCACTCCCTTGCCTCGATGCCCACTGGCGCTTCATGCAGCTCTGAAGCAGCTGCAGTCTGGGCCAATGCTGTCTGCTCGCGATGATTGGACTCCTTGGAGAACGAAGCATGAGCTGTCGATTGAATATCCACCTCCTTCCGAGGAGATTCAATACCTTCACCTGGCAGCTGCTCTAGATAAGCGGCAGCCTCGCGAATCGTAGGGTATCGATACATCAGCTCAGAATCCAAGGAGATGCCTGCCTTCTCCAATTCCACCTCCATGCGAATGACTAGAATAGAATTGCCCCCAAGCTCGAAAAAGTCGTCATCGATGCTAAGCTCGTTTACCCCAAGCAATTCTTCCCATCGCTTAGCCAGCTGCCATTCAATAGCTGTATAGCTTCCATCATGTCGTCCTGACAGCTGCGGCAGGCGTGACGCTGCAGATCCGGCTCCTGCAGACAGTGGATGTCGTACAGCACCTGCTCCATCCACTGCATTGACGCTCAAGCTTGGCGCTGCAGCATGAACGGAAGTTTCTGCCGACAGCTCAATCCAGCAGCGCGAGGGCTCAAAGGCATATACGGGAAGATGAAGCTTCGAGCAGGACCTCCCTTCATATAACGCATCCCAATTTACGACTCCCCCATGAATAGCCTGCTTGGCAAGCTCCTCCAGCACAGATCGATTCATCCTTTGCTCTGCGCCAGTACCCCGTAGGATAAGCGCCGCCATCGCTTGGCTGCGAGCCTTCAATTCCTCAGCTGTCCACTCGCCATTCTGTCTGGCCTCTTTTCTAGCACTGACTACGCGATGCTCGTCATAATAGATGCCTTGCTTCTCATACGAAGCGAAGCCATGATCCATCACCCACTGCAATTGATCGAGGAAGCCTGCGGTGCTGTCTGCAATGATGGCCAAGCGGCAGCCATACTGTCCTCTTCCTGTATTGACGGTATAGCTCAAATCAAGAAAATCTGCCTGAAGAAGCCGACTTCTCTCCTTCGCATAACGCATAACAAGCCGCTCAAGCGATGCTCTCGTCTTCGCTGATAACAAGAGCAGTTGGGGTTCGCTGGCCCCGACGTCTTCAAATGTGCGCTGTGCCGACTTCACCTCCAGCTCGTCAGGTGCTTCTTCCAGCACGATATGGCAGTTCGTGCCGCTGAAGCCGAACGAGCTGACACCGCATCTGCGCGGCTGCTCTGCCTCCGTAAGCCACGGCTCCAGACGATCCGAGACATATAGCGGTGATTGCTCAAAAGCAATATTGCGATTCGGCCTTGTAAAATGAAGCGTTGGCGGCAGCTGCTTATACTTAAGCGCTGCAATCGCCTTGGCAAGTCCGGCAACGCCAGATGCGGCGTCGAGATGCCCAATATTCGTTTTCACAGAGCCGATGGCACAGAACTGCCGCCTTGTTGTGTAACGTCGAAAGGCGCGTTTGATCCCATCCGCTTCAATAGGATCGCCGAGCTTCGTTCCTGTGCCATGCGCCTCGATGTAGCCAATCGTCTCGGGATGAATGCCCGCATCCTCCCACGCTTGACTGAGAAGCAGTTCCTGCGAGGCGGCATTCGGGGCTGTAAGCCCGACTGATGTGCCGTCCTGATTGGCCGCACTGCCTCGAATAACTGCATGAATCGGATCACGATCCTTAAGCGCTTGTCTTAGCGGCTTGAGCAGCAGGGCTACCGTCCCTTCCCCCCATACCGTGCCGTCAGAGCCGTCGTCAAACGCGCTTGTTTTCTGATTCGTCGATTCGATGCCAATCTCAAACAGACCGTCCACTGGCATCAGGCATACCTTAACCCCACCGGTTATCGCCATCTCGCACTCCTTGTTGCGAAGCGCCATGCAGGCGGTATGGACCGCAACCAATGAGGAAGAGCAGGCCGTATCGACTAATAATGCGGGTCCTTGCAAATCGAGCAAATACGCAATTCGTCCTGCAATGATGGATGGCGTGTTCCCCGTGCTTGCCATTGGAATCTGGGAAGGCTGATTTTTCGTTATATACTGGCCATAGACCGGCCAATCTGCATACCCGAGATAGATGCCCGTTTTGCTGCCTTGAATTCGGCTGCCCCCATAACCCGCATCTTCAATCGCTTCCCATGCCGCTTGCAGAAACAAGCGCTGATTCGGGTCCATCAAAGCCGCTTCCTTCGGCGACAGGTTGAAGAAGGCATAATCGAACTCGTCAATTCCCTTCATAAAGCCGCCATGACTGAAGCGAATCTCTTCATCGCGAAGCGGAGTGAAGCTGCGTATGAACCCTAAGCTGTCCTGCTGCCTAGCCTCGGGCAGCAGTCCGATGCAATCTCGCCCATGCGCAAGATTGTCCCAGAATTGCTTCAGGTTGTTTGCTCCCGGCATCCGCAAGGATAGTCCAATAATCGCAATATCCTTGTCGCTTGCATGACGCTGCTGTTTCAAAGCTCGAAGCAGCTGCACCGCTACCTGCTCGTCCATTCGGCCTGCGGCCACATGCTCAAATATTTGACCTGCTACGTTATCCATGAGCCACCTCCAGCTTGCGATAGCGATCGACTGCCTCTTCGATAGACCATTCACCCTGCTTGATTCGATCGAATATCGTTAGCATAGATTCGCTAAATTCATCTTCAGCCTTGTCCGATATAAGGCTCTTCTGAGCGTGAAGGGTTCCTACAAGATCGTGCAGATGGCTGGTTAATCGTGCGATCGTCGGATAAGAGAACAGATCTGCAATGGAGATGAGATCCGGGAATGCTTGTTCCAAATGCTCCTGGACTCTTGTGATGAGTATGGAATCCCCGCCGATCTCGAAGAAATTGGCGTTAGCATCAATCTCCTCGTAGCCGAGCACCCATTTCCAAGCCTCCGTGACGACTTGCTCAATTTCCTCCCAAGCGTGCGGAATAAGAAGTTGCCCACTACTCGCTTCGCTTGAATGGACATCCAATTGATGCTCCTTCAACGTTCCAAGGGAATTACGCGACATGCTCGGTTCCTGTGCTTTTCCCAAGGCAAGCTCTCTTGCCAGCTGCAGCTGTTGAGATAAGCGGAATGGGAGCTTATCTTGAAGAGCAAATAAATGGCTCCCCCAATTCCAGAACCCAACATATGCTTGTTGGGATCGGCAATAGGATTGCAGCAGCTCCTGAAAGGCTCTAATCCCTTGATGTTCTGGCATGAAGCAGAACATCTCCTTCGATTCCGCGGAATCCGAAGCTTGAGTCTCCTCATGTATCCAAGCTGGCCAATTGATGACCAAGGTCTTCATGCCGGCACGATTCCGATAAGCGCTATAGGCATCCAAGTAGGCATTGCCTGCCGTATAAGGCCCTGATCCAACTCCGCCAACTAACGTAATCGCTGACGAGAACAGAACAAAGAAATCCGGTTCATCTTGTCTTGTGAACTGATCAAGCAAAAACGTGCCTGTCGTCTTTGCGGCAATTACGCCTTGCAGTTCCTCTCTCGTCAAGCGACTAATCAGATTGCCTTCAGATACCCCTGCCGCATGCACTACTCCTGCAATTCGCCCGTGCTGTCGACGCAAGTCCTCCAGTGCCTGACGAAGCTGAGCCGGGTTCGCAGTATCCGCCTGAATCCAATCGACATGCGCACCTTGCCGCTCCATGCGGAGCACAGCGCGAATCGCACGCTTTAGCTTCTCATCTTGGCTTGCTTGTGCGAGCTCCGCCCATTGCCCTCTTGCTGGAGGCTGTGATCTGCCAAGCAGCGCAAGCCGCACCGGCCCGCCCGCTTCATTGGCAAGCTGTTCTGCCATGAGCAGTCCAATATTCCCTGCTCCGCCCGTAATGACATACACACCTGCATTCGCTTCTTTGGATGAAGAATCGGATGCTGGCTGCTGATGCTGGCGCTCGTCTTGCACCTCTATCGCAAGTGGCTCCACCCGCTCGACATAGCGTTTCCCTTGACGATAAGCGACCACGAACTCCTTCGATGGCGATTGAAGCTCATTTACGATCGCTTCAGACAAGTCCGTATTCTCGTCAAGATCAATCCAGCGCAGCTTCAAGCTCGGACATTCCCACACCAGCGCCTTGCTTAGTCCAATGGCTGCGCTGTGCTCAGGCAGAACGCGCGCTTGATCCGCAACGACTTCAGCGGCATAGGCAGAAAGCATCGTTAATGAGATCGCCGCTATATGGCGTTCTGCATGATGCGTTATCGCTTGAGCCAGCCGATACATCTGGTAGACTGTCTCATTCAGCCGCTGCTCATGCTCATCAATGCTGGCAGACTCGTCTGTCCAAGCTGTCAGCCGGGTGAGATCAATGATCTGCAGTTCGCGGTATTGAGCCTTGCTCGTCAGCTCTGCAAGCAGCTGCTCATACTGGCTGACATCGTCGCCAACCTGATAAGCTTGCTCGCTTAGCTGCTCGTAGCGCTCTCCTACAATGGCTTCAAACACCTCCGCACCAGCTTCAACGAAGCGATCGATCAAGCGTCGATCTGCCAACCGATCGCGATGCAGCAATAGATAGACTTTCTCCTCGAAGACAGAATCGGAGCCGCTGATTAAAGATTCTGGACTCCACAAACGCTGATGGTAAAAATGCTTGTGCCCAGCCGCCGAAAGTGATGTCTCCCCTTCAAGCTTCTGCACTCCTCCCGAATCGCAGCCTCCACTGATACGAGATGACTCTCCCGGGCTCTTCATAACAGCAGCTGACATTCCCGCATTCACCTGCTTCAACTTCACCCAGCAGCGATGACGGTCAAAAGGATACGTCGGGAAACTGACTCTTCTTCTTCGTTCCTGCTTGTACAGCCGCTCCCCATTTATGTGCACACCCTTGGCAAAAAGCCGAGCAAGCTCTTCCCAGTTCGCATGATCTGGCCGATCAGACTGTAAGCATCTGTCGATCACAGTCTCAACTTCTGCTTGCAGCCTATCATGCTCCTGGTTGAGAGCATGGCTGTCGCTCACATAAAGGCCGCCATGCTCACCTATGTCGCCTTCATCTTGGTCCCATGCAGCATGCGAGCTTTTAAGGCGTTGAAGCTTGTCCACCACTTCTTGCACCTGCTGTGCGATTAACGCCAGACGGTAACGGTAATGTCCGCGCCCCGTGCATAAGGTATAACATAAGTCGCCAAGATCAAGCTCAGGATGAGCGAGCAGCTCGTCCAGACTCGCATCGACGTATGACATGAGCGATGACTTCGACTGAGCAGATAGTGTAAATAAATGATATCTGCTCTCTTTGCTTGCAGATACTGTCCTCGGAGTGGGTGCCTCCTCCACAATGATATGGCAATTGGTGCCGCTGATGCCGAAGGAGCTGACACCGCTGCGGCGCGGATGGCTTCCCGCCTCCCATTCCTGCAGTCGGTTGTTCACATAGACAGGAGATTCGGCAAAGTTAACGACTCGGTTCGGACGATCAAAGTGAAGCGTTGGGTAAAGGCGCTTATGCTTAACGGATAACACGGCCTTCAGCAAGCCAGCAATTCCCGCTGTATTGTCCAGATGGCCAATACTGCTCTTAAGTGCCCCTATAGCACAGAATTGGCGCTTGTCAGTGAAGCGGCGGAAGGCTCGCTCCAACCCTTCGATCTCAATCGGGTCCCCTAACTTTGTGCCTGTTCCATGCGTCTCGATATATCCGATTGATTCCGGATCAATGCCAGCACGCTTCCAAGCATCGGCTAGTACAGCCTCTTGCGCTTGAGCATTAGGCGCCGTAATGCCGACAGAGCCCCCATCCTGATTGACGGAGCTGCCCTTAATGACGGCATAGATATTGTCGCGGGCCTCAAGCGCTTGATCGAGCGGCTTCAGCATCATCACGACAACGCCTTCCCCAGTGCCTGTGCCATCTGCTTGGTCATCGAAGGTGCGTGCGCGAGCGGTGGAGGATTCAATGCCGACCTCGTATTCTCTTACTGGAACGAGATGCAGCTGAATACCTCCGACGATAGCAGCGTCGCACTCGCCATTGCGCATCGCTTGGCAGGCCAGATGAACGGCGACTAGCGAGGAGGAGCAAGTTGTATCAACGAGCAGACTCGGTCCTCTCAAGTCCATTAGATAAGAGAGGCGACTCGCAATAATAGGCCTTACGTTGCCTCCCATGGACATCGAGATGGCATCTGGCTCTACCTCGCGGATCAGCTTCAAGTAATCGGCATCCGAGCCATACCCTATATAGACACCGGTTCTACTGCCGTTAAGCGTGCCTCCTCCGTAGCCCGCATCCTCGATGGCACGCCAGGCTGTCTCCAGAAAGAGCCGTTGATTCGGGTCCATAAGACTCGCTTCACGCGGCGACAGCTTGAAAAAGGAGTAATCAAACTTATCAATCTCATTCAGATACGCCGCTTCGCCATAGACCACGGAATCTAGATCGGTACCGATGTGCTTGAAGTATAAATCCGTATCCTGCTTGCGAGCATGAGGAAGCGGACGAATGCAATCCCTGCCTGAGCGAAGATTGTGTTCAAATTGTTCGACCGTATCAGCAAGCGGAAGCTTAACCGCCACTCCGATGATGGCAATATCTTGATTCGATGTACGATCGAAGGCAACATCCTCCAGCTCAGCAGCAGGCCTCCGGTTTAATTTTATGGACTGAAAATCCACCCCGATCACCTCCACACATATTCAAGCTTGTCTTCTCTATATGGTTTGGAGAGAACTGAACGTCATTGGGCCGCAGCTTCTTAATGGCTCTCCTGCTGCAAAAGAGAAGAGAACAGCTCCGTGGTGCCCGTTAATCTCAGAATCTCTGCAAAACGCTCCTGCTGTTCCTGTTCAGGGACCCTCTTCGTCACAAACATCTGCCGCAAATGCTCCAGCGCCTCCTGCATCTGCTCTTTTGTCGGCTCTTCTCCTGACTCATCCAGCTGCTGCTGCAAATGCTGAACCTGACGGTAAGGGGCAACAAAGCCTCGCTCATATTCCTCCAGGTCCCAGTTGCGATTGCGCGTGCATACCGCTGCTGCGAGGCATCGGGTAACCACATTGTTTGTCCGTCGGCGCTTTGCTTCATCTTTTATCTCGCCTGCCAGCTCTTCTTTAAGTTGTCCCCGCTCCAACGTCTTCTCATAGGGATAACAGGTGATACTCTTCGCATCCGTCCTTACGAATTGGGTCAGTACCTGCTTTGGCCCTAATTCAGCTGCCACAGCCACTCCCGCAGCCAGCAGCTCCCTCATCGTCAGGTCCCAACGGACAGGGGCAGTCAGCTGCTTGGTAAGATACGGTACGATCTGTTCGAGAGATTCATAGGGCTTGCCCGTCACATTGGACAGCACCGGCCATCTGAATGGGTGGTAGGTGCAAGCAGCCAACTCCTCCTCAAATCGAGCAGCTGCGTCCTGCATGAGTGGACTATGGAACGGTGCGCTCACCTTTAGAAATGCAATACGCGCTCCTCCTTGCTCCAACTGCTTGGCAGCAGCTTCAACAGCCTCCCGATGGCCGGAGATGACAAGCTGAGTGGATGAGTTGTAGTTGGAGATAACGACAGAACGGTTCATATCAGCCGATACGTTTAGACAGGTTCGTTCAACCTGCTCAGGCTGGCTGCCCATAATGGCACACATAGCGCCAAGACCCTCCGCTGCCGCCTCCTGCATAAGCTGTCCGCGTCTTCGAACGAGCCTAAGCGCATCTGCAAAAGGGATCGCCCCTGCACTGGTCAGCGCAGAAAACTCACCTAAGCTGTGTCCGGCCAAGCAAATCGGTTCCACGCCAATGTCATCCATGTAAGCATGAAAAAGCGCTGTACTGACAGCGAGCAGCGCTGGCTGAGCGTTCTCCGTTCGGGTCAGCTCCTCCGTGCTGCCTTGAAAGATCAACTGCTGAAGATCCAGACCTAGAACTTCACTCGCCTCCGCGAATAATTCCCTTGCTGCCGCCGATTCATCGAGCAGTTCCTTGCCCATTCCAATATATTGAGAGCCTTGACCAGGAAATAATAACGCCAGCTTTCTCATGAAACTTCCCCCTTTCATGACACCACACGACTAGAGATCAATTGGCGCAGCAAATCGATATAACTATCAACAAGCATCTGAACTTCGTCTCTGGCTAGCCGGTTATCATTGAACTTGATGACGACCGACATCTCGTTTTGTTCGGTTATATCTTCAATTCCGATTGTGAGGTCGTATATTTCCAGCAATCCAGCGTCGATCTCAAGCTCTTGCTGGCTTAGCATTAATGGCAATAGGTCATGCTCGCGCTTTATATTGGAAGCTGCGCGCAGCTGTTGGATGGAGTAGGAAGAAGCATGGACATTTGTTCTACGCTGATGCACGCTGTGGAACAACTCGTCAAAGCCGTTGATGGCATCTCGATCCAGCCGTATCGAGATCGCCTCTGTTCCTCCTTCAAGCAGGAACTGTATCGCCGAATGCGGCTGTTCATTCCATTCGCTTAAGAGATAGAGGAACATGCCTGCAAGCACATCGAGAGCCTCTGCCTTCGACTCCGCTGCCATCGCATGGATCGGCTGGCGAAGCTGTTCTTGCAAGTAGAAGCGAATGCTTACCATTCCGCTGCCATTGCGCTGCTTGCGGAACAAGCTTGGAGGCATTTCTTGAACATCAAGCTCAAGCGGTTGACTCTCTACCTTGCCTCTCCCCTCTCTCTCGTCGATCCATGCCGCCAGCTTGGCAATCGTCGTATAAGAGAATAGATCCACGATCTGAATGCCGAAAGCATACTCCTTCTCCAGCTTGGCATGAAGCTGCATGAGCAGGATAGAGTTGCCTCCAAGGTCAAAGAAATGCTCATGGATCCCTACCTGCGATAGCCCAAGAACCTCCTGCCATACACGGCGAATCTTGCTTTCTGTCTCACTGGCATGATGGGCCTCTATGCCTTCCGACTGCTCTGCGACCATTGGCTTTGCGATAAGCATGAGCTGCTGGCGATCAAGCTTGCCGTTGGTCGTCATCGGCACATGGTCCACCTGATAGAACTGCTGTGGAATCATGTAAACCGGCAATGTGGCGGCCAATGCTTCTCGAAGCTCCCTGACAGCCGCTTCAGCGCTCAGCTTCACAAAGGCAGTCAGCATCCTTATTCCATGCTCATCTGTCTGCGGCAGAACAATCGCCTCTGCCACCGCTTCATGATGAAGCAAGCAGGATTCCACCTCGCCCAGCTCGATCCGGTAGCCGCGAATCTTGACCTGCTGATCCTTTCTGCCTACATAAAGCAGACTTCCATCCGAACGCCATGCCCCCATATCGCCTGTTCGGTACATTCGTGCCCCTGCTTGATAAGGATCATCAACGAAGGCTTGCGCATTCAGCTCAGGCCGGTTCAGGTATTCCCTTGCCACACCTGCGCCTGCAATGCAGATCTCGCCCGCTACCCCGATAGGAGCTGGGTGGCCGTAGCCATCAAGGACGTATACGCGGTAGCCGAGAATCGGCTTGCCGATCGGAATGCTGTCAATGCCGACCTTGCTGACCGTGCTCATCTTACAGTCCTGCTCCCCTGCTGGCTCTTCATATCGATGATAGGTCGCGCATACCGTTGCTTCAGTCGGACCATACGTATTGTAGACCTCAGCTCTATGAGACAGCTCCTGCATATACTCTGGCTTCAGCACATCGCCGCCGCTGATAAATACACGAACGCTATCCATGCCCGCTTGCTTATTTAGCTCATTCATTAAGAGCGGCGAGCATGATACGAAGGTAATCTGATGCTGATGGATTCGTTCCACGAGCTTCGGCATGTCGAGCACTTCCAGCTTGGTCGCCACGACGACCTTTCCTCCAGTCAGCAGCACAGGGTATACTTCCTCTACAAATTGATCGAAGGAGCAGGAGGCTTGCTGCAAGAATACATCCTCTTGATTCAGCTGGAATTCATGCAGGAAGGCATCAACGTACGCTAGAAGATTGCGATGCTCGACGACAACCCCTTTTGGAACTCCAGTAGAGCCGGAGGTATACAGAATGTAAGCCGCATCGTTAGACTTGGGCATGGATTGTGGCGGCATCACAAGCTCTTCATCCTGTTCTGTCCTACACAAATCTGTATCCGTCATGTTCATGATGGCGCCTGCAAATGAGATAGAGGCTGGCAGTGAAGCTTCCGTTGTAATCACCATTCTCGGAGCACAGTCATCCAGAATCTGCTGAACCCGTCCAGGCGCATAGTCAGCGTCTATCGGCACGTAAGCTGCGCCTGACTTCAGCACTCCAAGCATCGCTATAATGAGCTTCTCGGAGCGATCCAGCCAGATCGCTACGGGCTCGCCCGCCTGAACCCCTAAGAAACGAAGGCGGCTGGCTACCTGATTGGCAGCCTTATTAAGCTCCTCATACGTTAAGCTGTGATCCCCACAATGAATCGCGATACGGTGCGGAGTCTGTTCGGCCTGCAGCTCGAATCGGGCATGAATCGTATCCGTATTCGGGCTTACTGCCTTATCCTCAACCATTGGACCTTGCGAGAAGGTATCGAGAAGCAGCGTACGCTCCTCGTCTGTCAGTAGATCCAGCTCTCGAATGCGGAGCTCATCTTGCTCCATGATCTGCTCGATCATCTTCACGAAGTGTGTACCCAATCTTCTTACCATCGAATGAGAGAACGAAGCTGCTGCATAAGCAAAATCCACTTCTAGTTCTCCGCTGCGAAGCGGCTGGATCCCGATTGTCATCCCATAATGAGTCGATTCTTCCATCGCATAGCGTTCGATTCGAAGCGGACCGCCCTCGCCAAGGGTTCGATCGAGTGGATAATTCTCCACCACCATGATCGTATTGAACAGAGGCGCATGAGAGTCAGCACCGCTATAGCCGCTGATCTCCACCAATGGAGTTAGCTCATGCTCCATCCGGCGAATGAGCTTGGCATTCACATTTCGAACCAGTTGATGAACGCTGTCCTCGGCTTGCCAGCTGACTCGGATCGGGATCGTATTGATGAACAATCCGATCATCTCTTCCACGCCTGCAAGCTCCGGGGGACGACCCGACACTGTCGTTCCGAAAAGCACATCCTCGCTCTTGCTGTACCTTCCTAGAAGCAGGCCCCATGCTGTATACAGCAATGCAGCCAAAGTCACTTGATGCCGCTGCGTGTACGTCGTTATCGCTTCGGCCTTTACCTTAGGAAGGAGAACGCTATACCGTTCTTCTGCCGACCCTTTTGCCCCTGCTGCCCATTGGTCTGACTCATCGTCGTGGTGAACGTCAAGAAAGGTGCGTTCCTGCCATCCTGCCAGCTCCTGCTCCCAATAGGCCTGCTGGCTCCTTTTATCTTCTTGCTTCAGCAGCTGCACGTACCGCTTGAATGGCGTCTTGCGACGCTCAACCAGCAGCCGCGCCTCTCCTTCAGCATTCGCTTGATAGGCTTCCAAGAACTCCTTCAGCAGAACGCCGTTGCTCCAGCCATCGAACAAGATATGATGCCAGGTCATTACCAACTCGCACGCCTCATCTGGCAGCAAGCACAGCATCATTCGCATCGGCGCGACTTCAAGATTAAGTTCCTTGCTGCGGTCCTTGCACTTGATCTCCTCGACCATAGCATCCGACTGCTCCGATGAGCATTGGCTGTAATCGTGTACTTCTATTGGAATCTCATGCTCCTTCAGCACGATCTGAATCGGCTTCTCCAGCCTCTCCCAGCGATATACCGTTCGAAGCAGCTCATTGACTCGCGCTACGTCCTGCCAAGCCTGCTTGAAGGTTGCAACACAGCAGCTGCCCGCCATGCGAAGTGCGAATTGCTGGGTATAGTGCCCCTTGTTTTGACCACTCCGGTAATGAAACAAGAGCCCTTCCTGCAGTGGAGTCAAAGCCATGATGTCCTCCACATTTGTTTTATCCAATGGGTTGGAACCGCTCATATCGCTTCATCCTCTCCTACCAGCCAGTTCATTCCCTGGGCGTTATTTTGAATAGATGAGGTCCTTGTTCTGTTCATTCCGAACCACTTCAACAACTTGGCCAAGCTCCATCTTGATCACCTGATCAGCCGTATGGAAGTAACGATCATCATGCGTAATCGCTATGATGCACTTCCCTCTTTGCTTCAGCTCAGGCAGCAGCGTGTGATAGAAGAAGGCCCGGTATTCAGGATCTTGATCTGCGGCCCATTCATCAAACAGGCAGATCGGCCGATCCTCCAAATAACTGATTAAGAGTGCCAAGCGCTTCCGCTGCCCGGTAGAGAGCTTCGTCGTATTGAGCGCTCCATCCCGAATCTCAACCTTGTCCTGAAGGTGAAGTACCTTCAAATAGTGCTCAATTTCCGTTTGCTTCAGCTCATAAGGCACCCCGTAGAGCTTTTCGAACAAATAAAAATCACTGAAGATCGCGGAGAATTTCTCGCTTAGATCCCGTGAGGCCGCTTCCTCGCCGTTCACTGTGACTCCGCCGTGCACAGGCTCATATAGACCGGTGATCAGCTTCGCGAGCGTCGATTTGCCGCTGCCATTCCCACCGGTAATGAACGTGACCTCGCCAGCCTTGAAGGTGCAGTCGACTGGTCCTACCGCAAAGCTCTCGCCATTGCCATAATGGTATTCCACTGCTTTGAGCTTCAATTCGAGCGCAGCTGCCTGCTCCAAGCTTGGCGCCGCCTGCTGTCTCGCTTCCTGAATCGAATCCAGCTCTCTTGACAGCTCGTTGATGCGGTTCCAACTGATCCGCACCCGGAAAATATTCGGGATCGTACCTAAGATGCCGTGCACGGGACCTGTCATATAAAGCAGGACAAACACATAGTTTCTAAGCGTGCTGACCTTCAAATCGCTAAACAATAGCGGGAACAAGAATACAACCGCGCCGATGACAAAGGTGAACAGCAATTCGCCGATGACATTCACATTTGCAAATTTCAAGTCGCCGCCAATGCGTTTCTCTCGGTAGGAATGACAGTTTTCCTGCATATCCTGCTGGAAATCTTTGCGTTTGTGGCTGTTAAGGCTGAGCTCCTTGAAGCCGCCTGTGAGATCGCCAATGAAGCGGAAGAATACATTTTGTATATCACGCGTCTGCTCCCACAGCTGATTGGCCTTCATGCCGACGAAGTAGTGAATGCCTGCTGCGATGACAATAAAACCAATGGCCAGCAGCACACCTAAAGGACTGATCATGCCCATGTATACAAAGCAGCTGATCAGCGTTACGAAGCTGGTTGCTCCGGTAATGACAATGTTAGAGAAGCCGCTGATTGTCTCCGTATCATTGTTGAGCGAGGCTGGAATCTTCCCTTCTTCCACGCCTTCAATCCGTTGATAAGAGGTATTCAGAATCTTGCTTAACAGCTCAATTCGCTTCTCATACACCATGTCATTAGCGATGCGTACAAGCCTAGTGCGCACTAGCTTTTGGCCAAATACATAGATCGCAATGCCAAGCAGGAAGAAGAGAAACATCCCGCTTTGGAACTCATCAATATCGCGATTTAGCGTCTCATTGACGATAAAAATGATCAACGCGTTGCCGAAGCCGCTGGCTACGCTTAAGAGCGTGATGGCAAAAAATGAGCGGTCATCGGACTTCGGAAAGATCGTCGTGAATAGAAAATACAAACCAAACAAGAAGATGGTTCCGTACAAGGAGAGCACGGCATACCGCAATGTATTAGGCGCCCATACCTGCACAAAGGACCAATCCACGCCCCAAAACAGCGTGTCTGGAATCTGATACAGACAGTAAGCGAGTCCTGCCATAAATGCAAAGAAGATGGAGAACCCGGCAGCTGTGGTCGTATGTCGGCCAACATAGCTGCGGCTTCCTCTAATCGCCTGCCACACTGCTTTGGAAGTGAGCCACAGCACAAGCAGCATAACGGGAATCGTCAAGAGAAGCACAACGGAGGAAATGGCGTCCAAGCTCTTGTACATATCGCTCTCCGGATCAGGCACTTCCTTGTCCACCATCATGTTCATAATCCCTTGCGCAGCTGCCCCGGAATACGGCGTGTTCATGTTGGCCAGCACCGCAACGCCTAGTCCCTCAGAGGGACGAAGGACGAAATAGGTAGAGTAGTTCGGATTGCCGCCTGCATGAGCAAGCATGCCTTCCCCATCCTGATAGACACTCCATCCCGCAGCATAGGAAGAGCCGTCTCCCGCTGGCGCAACGGAGCGATCTGCCTCATGCGAGGCGCTAATTACGCTATCGAAGGGCTCAGCTTCAGGCAGCGCCCCCATTTGGATCTTCAGCCACTTGGCAACGTCATTCGTATTCGATATGATGTAGCCCGCCGGCGTATTGCCTCGGTACATCGGAGCATCATAAGCTGCAGGCCGCAGCATCTGAAGCTTATAGCCCGGAGCAAGCTCCCCTTGAGCGGCAGCGTCCTTGCGGAACAAGTATGTTTGGTCCAAGCCAAGCGGAGTCAACACATGCTGCTGGACGTACGCCTCATATGACATCCCAGACACCTGCTGAATAATCAGAGCAAGGATGTCATAGTTGATCGTGGCATACTCGTATTTCTCGCCCGGCTGATGATCAAGCTGCTGGCCGATCTGTGTTCGCACTGTTCGTTCCAGCGCAGCTTCATCCTCCGCAGCAGGAATATCCTTAATGCTGTGGAATGGAATGCCGCTTGTATGATGCAGCAGGTGCTTGACTTGCATCTCGGCTGGCTTGCCTTCATAGGTCGTTTCAAACCAAGGCAAATAGGTCTTTACAGACTCATCACGATTCACTAATCCTTGCTGCTCCAGCTGTAGAAAAGCCAAGCCCGTGAACGCCTTGCTGGTCGAACCTAGCTCGAACAATGTTTCTGGCGTCACTGCGATATCCTTATCCCGATCCGCATAGCCAAAGCCCTTCTGGTAGACAGTTTCGCTTCCATTCACGATAACGACAGCCATCCCTGGAATCTTGGATTTGTCCATCATCTCTTCGATGTAACGGTCTATTCCTTCCGCAGACGCTGCTCCCATAGAGGAAGCCGCCGCAGCCAAGCTGCCGCCCGAGGCTGCAAATAGCGCTGCGCTTAAACCGATAAACAGCAGCATTCGCATTAATTTATTCATGGCACACCTTCTGCTTCGCATTTTTCACGTATTGCATGATTTCGTTAACCGCTAGATCAATACCGCCTGCTGATTCGAAGGACTGCTTGATCTTACGCAGCTCCTCACGGTAAGAAAGATCGTTAGCAGCCTGATCGATTGCCTGCCTCAGTTCATCCCTTGCAGGCTCGCTGCTGCGGAGATAAATGCCTGTATGAGAACGCTCCACCATCAACGCGCCCATAAATTCATCAAAGACTTGCGGCAGCACAACCATAGGCACTTCATAGCACAGCGATTCATATATGCTGTTCGCTCCGCCATGCGTAACGAAGACAGAAGCCATGCTTAAGAGCTTCAATTGTGGCACGTACGGCTGAATGATGAAGTTGGATGGGTGTTGGCCAAGTACTTCTGGATCGGTCCCGATTCCTGTTGCCATTATGACTTGATAGTCCGAATCCCGAAGCGCTTCGAAGCAGGTCTGATAGAGTGCCGATAGATTATGAAGAATGGTCCCAAATGCAATATAAATTAGCGGCCTCCCGTCTAATCGCTCATACGGGAATTCAGGCTCCGTTCTTGGGTAGACCTGATAGCCTGCAAAAACATGTGTATGGTCGAAGGATTCCGCGTGAATCTGAAATGCTTTTGAGGTAAACAGAAGGTTAAGCCCTTCCTTGCTGCAGAAAATATCGTTCATGACATTCATTCCCGGCCTCCCATACTTAAGCCCAATGACACGGGAGAGCTTATCGGTCAGCTTGCGGTAAATATCATGCTGGCCTTTATGCTTCTGATAAAGCGGATCTTCAGCAGCTAGCAGCACATACTCCATGAAAAATTCAGGGTCCTTGCTCGCCATCTCATCGATGAACGGGAAGTTGGCAAATACCGAAATGCCAGGAATGTCAAGCTTTGCAGCAAGCTCCTTGCCCCATAAGCAGAAGCTGTCGTGAATAATATAATCCGGCTGCCATTGATAGACTTCATCATGCAGCGCTTCAACCAAGGTTCTGGATTTCTCCATAATAAAGTCAGCAAATACGAGCAGCGTCTCGATTCCTGTGCCATGGTGTCGTCCGAAGCTCAACATTCCGCGGTAGCTGCGAAAGGTAGCGCCTGTTTGCTCAATTTTTTCTCGAAAAGGATCACTGCAATAATAAATGACCTCCTCGCCTCGCTCGATCAACCGATGTATGAGGCCAAGGGTCGGGTTCACATGTCCATGCAGATCAACGCCAAAGAATACAACTCTCGACATTTCAGGCCACCTCCTTGGGGGTTGAACCATTTCTTTTGCTATACGAAAAGTTAATAGAGTTAACTTCACGCGGGGCAAAGACACCCGTACAGCAGCGCTGAACGTTTCTACGTAAACAAGCTGTCCAGCTCATCCTGCGAAAGATTGACCGTATCAAAGTCTGATGGCGTAAACTCCTGTACTTCGTTCCCCGCACAATGGCTTATGATGGCAGCCAGCGCTTCCTCGTAGCGTGCCATAAAGGAATGCAGCGTCACATCCGCGAACTGGCTTTGGCTATAATTGACGCTTACGCGCAAGCTCTGATGCACGATCATGGCTTGTATATCAAGCAGGGCCGTTCGAGCATTGGCTCTGCTGGAATCAAGTCCGCTGCCCTCCTCCGCTAAGGTGAACCAGGGATTATCCCATGCTGCATCAAAATCCCCTAAGAAGTTAAAACGAACCAGCTGACACGCGTCGTAATCCAATGCTAGCTTCTGCTTGGCCTGCAAGATGCCGAAGCCGATTCCTTGTGACGGAATGGCCCTTAGCTGTTCCTTGACTGACTTGATCCGTGCAGCTAATGCATGTGGCTCTGCGCCCTTCATAGGCGATGTCAATCTCACAGGGTACATGCTAGTAAACCAGCCGATCGTGCGGGATAAATCGATATCTTCATGCCCTTGCTCTCTTCCATGCGACTCCAGCTCGATCACGAGATCGTCCATTTGGAACGTCTCTTCTGCCGCAAGAGCCAGAGCAGCCATCATCAGCTCGACCGGCTTTGTGCCATATGCCTGATGGCACTCGTGCATCAATGTCCTTGTCTCTTGTTCTGTCCAGCGACGCTCAAGCACATGAGAATGGGCAATTAACGCCTCGCCATGCTCCATATCCAAGGGAATCGGCCGGATTCCCTCTAGTACAGCGTTCCAATATTGTTCTTCCTCATGTGAGACAGACAGCTGTGACACGGAATCAGACCACAGCTTAAGAGAAGCCGTCTTGGATGGAAGCTGGCAGCTTTGCCCTCTTGCACGACGATCTAACGCATCCGCAAAGTCTTCTAATAAAATGCGCCAGGATACGCCATCGATAACGAGATGATGCGCGGTGATCAATAGACGCTGGCCGTTCTGGCCAAGGTCAAACAAACAGCCCCCAATGAGGAGTGTATCGCGAAGATCAAATTGCCGCTTGAAGGTCTCGCCAAGCTCGATCATCCGTGCCGTCTGCTGTTCATCATCTTCGATATGCGCTAAAGAAATCGTTTGAAAGAGCTCCAGCCGATCGGGCTCATGATGGTACTTCAGCTCTTGCAGTTCCAGATCCACCTGCAATCGCAGACCATCATGATGTTCGGCTAATTGCAAGAGAACCGCTTTAACAGCATGCATATCAACAGCAGCCTTCATCTCCAGCAGCACCGATTGGTGGTAATATGCTGGATCTTCGAACTTCTGCTTAAAGAACCAGGACATGATAGGCAAAGGCTTCACGATGCCTTCGCTTCTCGCTTGGGAATATAGACTCTCTCCCATTAGCGGCTCTATTCGCAACGCCATCTGTTCAATGATAGGATTCTCCAATATATCTCGAACCTTAAGCAAATAGCCGGTCTTGTTCATTCTTGAAGAAACTTGTATCGCTTTAATAGAATCGCCGCCAAGATCATAGAAATGATCGTAAAGGCCCAACTTTTCAACTTGCAGTACACCGCGAACAATTTCAATCAAAATTGCTTCAATACTGTTTCGTGCTGACGCATGCTCGTTTTCCTGTACTAAAGTAAGTTCGGGCTCAGGCAGCATCCCCCGATTCACTTTTCCGTTAATGGTTAGCGGAATTTCCTCCAGCTCCACAAACACATGCGGGACCATATAGCTAGGAAGCGTCACTGCCAGGTACTGTTTAAGCGCTGTATTCTCAACGATTCCTTGCTTGACGATATAAGCACATAAATATTTGCCGAGCCTGTCATTCTCGCGATCCATGACGAAAGCATCTGAGATCCGTTCGTGCTCCGTAATGGCCTTCTCGATCTCGCCCGTCTCGATGCGGTAGCCTCGAATTTTGACCTGATGGTCCACACGTCCGATATATTCGAGCTTGCCGTCAGGAAGCCGCTTCACAAGATCTCCTGTACGGTACATTTTCTTGCCTGTCACAAATGGATTGTCAAGGAACCGCTCTTGTGTCAATTGTTCACGGTGAAGATATCCGCGCGCTACCCCGTCCCCACCGATGTACAGCTCGCCGATCATGCCAGCAGCGACAGGATTCTGGTCTGGGTCTAGAATATACAACGTCACGTTGTCCGCAGGAATGCCGATCGGAACGGACACCCGCTGATCCTGAATCGGATCATACTGATGAATCATGCAGCCTACCACCGTCTCGGTCGGTCCATATTCATTGTAAATTTCAATATGTCCTCCGAAGGCTTCCGTAATGTCCTTCGCAAGGCTTGTCTTCAGATCCTCGCCCCCAACAATAAACCGTTTGACAGAGGATTGCTTATAATTCCCTTCTCTTAAGAGTGATAAATGAGCTGGAGTCAGCTTCACAATGGTTGACGCCTCATCTCGTATAATGCGGTATAACACAAACTCATCACCGTCGTCCCGATACACGCATATGCGGCCGCCGCAGATTAGCGGGGTAAAAATCGAAGTAACCGTTAGATCAAACGCCAGTGATGAATATAATGGGAATGTCGGAATGTGATCGCGAACATATACCTTCTGTGCCCACCAGATATAATTGGTCAGTCCCTGTTGCTCGATCATCGCACCTTTTGGTTTACCAGTTGAGCCTGACGTATAAATCACATAGGCAAGATCCCCTGGAGCATGAACATGCTCCAGATTGGAGGAATGCACGTGATCCAGCATCAAATTGGAATAGGTTAGGACCTGACCTGCATAGCCCATCAGGATCGTATCGGACAGATTGGTCAGGACTAGCTGCGCGCGGGAATCCTCCAGCATGTAACGAATTCTCTCTTCCGGATAAGAAGGATCAATCGGCAGATAGGCTGCTCCTGTCTTCATGACCGCGAGGATAGCTGCAACCGCCTCTATGGAATGCTGCATCCAAAGGCCTACAATAGATGCTTTGCCTGCTCCATGCTGAAGCAGCACTCTTGCCAAGCGGTTGGCATGCTTATTGAGCTGCTGATAACTCCATTCCTCGTGCCCATGGACAACGGCGATGGCTTCTGGCCGCTTAGCCGCTTGCTCCTCGAACAGCTCCAGCACCGTGCGTTCCTTCGGATAAGCGGAAGTTGTTCGATTATGCTCATGCAATTCGCGATACTGCTCTTCTTCCGTCAACAATGTGATGCCTCGGATCAGTCTCTCCGGCTGATCAACCATCTGTTCGATGATAAGCAGCAGGCGCTTCGACATATCCTCAATCTGCTCCGCACGATAGGCATCCAATCGATAATCATAATCCAGCGTCAAGCCGCCATCTCTTGACCAATGCTTGATGACAAGCTGGAGCTCATACAGCTGATGGCCATTGTAGAATTCAGTGTTATCAACCGGCATGCCGCAGACATCCTGCGCCATGGTCGTATTATAGTAATTGATGCTTGTATGGAATAATTGATCGTAGCCTTTCTTCTTCAGCTCTAGATCCTGTGCAAGCAAATCATAGGGATAGCGTTGATGGAAGTAGCACTCCATTAATGCCTTCTGTACAGCATGCAAGGCATTGGCAATCGTGTCCTCCGCCGGAATCACGTATCGAAACGGCATGGTGCTCGTAAACATGCCAAACATGGATTTTTCCTTTTTGCCCGATCGGTTCAAAACAGGGGTACCCACCACGAGGTCCTGATGCTGCGTGGATTTGTACATGTAGATAAAATAAGCGAGCACAAAAAACGTATTCAAGGATATCCCTGCAGCATCTGCGAAAGATTGAATACGCTGTGAGCGCTCCATATCGAGCTCAACCGTATAACGTCTTCCCTCTGTGCTGACGACAGCTGACGGGGTTACTCCTTCGGGAATCGATGTGTACTTATCATTCCAGAACCGCTTGCTCTTCGTAAATCTCGGTGAAGCTAGGTAGCGTTCTGCATCCTGTATGTAATCGATGTATGATGGCGCAGACCCTGCATCTTCGATGCGTTCTCCATCCATTAGCTTGGAATAAAGCTCTGCGATCTGCGAGGTAGCCAATTGGTTGGACCAGCCGTCTGCTATCATATGATGGGATTTGATCAAGTACCCGTTATCTTCATCTGAAATGCGAAACATCGCGAAGTAATAAAGCTTGGAATGGGTAAGGGCAAATGGCTTGCCTGCTTCTTCATCAATCCAAGACCAGAATGAGGCTTCTGGATCAGGCTCTTTGGAAAAATCGTAAAAATCCAAGGGCGCGTCCTCGTGCGCCGCAACGAACTGGCGTATATCCTCATCCTGTGGGACAAACTGCAGCCTTAAGCCATCATGTCTCTGTATAAAAGCAAGAATGGCTCGCTCCAGCAGAGAAAATGCAATGGCCCCCTTGATTCGAACCGGGCCCCCGATGTTCGCAAATGAAGTTCCTGGAAAGATCTGCTCCATGTACCATATGCGCTTTTGCGGATGGCTTAAAGGATACGTGACATGGCCCAAGGGCTGAACCGATGTCGGTACATTCATGTGAAATTCCTCCCATACATCAAGTTGGATAAATCTCGCCTCGATTCAATTGTAGGGTAACTCTAGAACGCATTAAGAGATGCTTTGAGAAAAAAATGGGTTGTTAAAGGCGGGAAAGAAGTAGAGCTTCCCTCTAAATCTATACAGCTCGTTGGACTTGGCTCATATGAAGGAGTTGCAAGGTGCATGCAAGTCAGCTCCGATGGTGTAATTCAAACGGTTTCATTTTAGAGAAAAAATAAAGAGAGTAATTCTGGGTGTAAGGGTTTATTGAAGTTATGCTCCCTCATCTTGGGAGTGGTGGGAATGTCGATTCTTGATGGTTTAATTAGTCATACTCTACCAAAGTTTATCAGAAGAAGTCAATAAGTCCATTTCAGGAATTTGTAAATATTTGTCGTCGAATATCGTAAAATTGTGCAGGAAAACAAAAAAATTTGTCGATTTATATTAAATTTGTATTCTCCTCTCTTCAATGGATGTTTAATGGCATTTAGCATAATAATTGATACCCTAAAATATTTTCCTATTGATCCCACAATATCCCTATCTTTGACTAACGTCAAGTTTATTTTCCACATGAATGATTGAACTTTTTGTGTAGGTTTGCCGCTCATGATGCTTGGTAATCATTCTACTCCTCTACCTAAAAATAGCTTTAGAAAAAGACATCTAGCGCATGACGATGCAGCATCGCAACATGCTAGATGTCTCATTGGTTATGCTCACATATATCTTGCAATAATCCGCACAAGCTTAGCGGGAAGCTCATGCAGCTCCGTAATGTCCAAATACCGTTCACTACCGTATATTTGGCTAATCACGTCTTTGTCTTGGCCGATAGCCGCTGCCAAGAAGGTAACGCCCTTGCGCTCATATTCCGCGATGGTCTGCTGCATGTCTGCCATCGCATAGCCTCCGGTGTAGTCCTCCATGGCCTTCGGCTGGCCGTCGCTTATGCTGATCAAGAGCTTCGTCTTATGCATAGTCGCCGCGAGTCGCTCGGACATCAAGCGAAGCGCCAAGCCATCTCGGTTGTTGCTTCTCGCACGAATCGCCATCAACCGATAACGATCCATAGGTTCTGCTTGATCAAAGTCGGTGTATGCGAAGAGCGACATCTGCTCCAGCCTGGACACATCGGCGGTATCTCCGCAAATAAGGACTGGAATGTCGCACATCTGGCAGAATTCGTATACCGCAATAACTGCGCGCTTAGCTGCCTCTAATCGTCCGAAGGCGGCCATGGAGGCGGATTCATCCACCCTTAAGCCCACCACAAGCGAAGGCGATTCGGATGGAGGACGCTTTTTGGCAAATGTTCTGAAATCTCGGTAAGCCACGTTGTCCACCTGGAACTTCGTTCCATAGAATTGATGTTTGGCATATTCCAAGGACACCTCGTGCTCAAGCAGCGGAAGCGTCTTTCTTGCGATCTCTCTAATGATCGGCATCAGCGACATCGCGAGCTCATCGTATTCAAGCACATGCACCGCATCATAATCAGGCCGATGCACGATCAGCTTTACTCCATGATGGATGGAATGGGAGGCGACTTCCCTTGCCGTTCGATTCAATTGCTTGCGGAAGTCACGCGCTCTGCGCTTCGCGTCCTCATCCATATTGTCGGGATTTCCCTGATGGTATTTGGGATCACCATCCTCGCCCTGATCAGAGCTTTCCATATCTGAAGATGGATCTGCCTCTGCAGATGCGCTATCTTCACTATCTGACGATCTTTTTAATGCAATGCCGACTTCCTCTTCAGCATCGTCCTTCGTACAATCGCCATCATCAATGCTTCCCCATGCCTTTAATTCGATATCATCAATTTTTCGTTTTTTTTTAGAAGTTTCTCTAGCTGCTCCAGGCTCTCCAGCAGACCGTGACGATTCAACGCTTCTTCCAGCAGCTTGATTTCCTCTGAATCGGTCGTAATCTTATAAATGACCTTGTGATAAAGGGATGCTTTAACCGGAGTCCCTGCCGCAACGGCATCGGTCCAGTAGAAAAAGGATCGCATGCCCGCTACCCCTTTAATCGCATTGGCCCGTGCAGCTATGTCCAACGTCATGATGATCTCGGCTAGAACATCAAGCACCTGCTCATTCTGGTAGCCCGTCTTCGCAATCGCGCGTTCAATCATGACCGCCTTCGACGGCAAATCCATCTTCTCCGCATGCTGAATCCGGTCGCGCAGCGCTTCATTGAGCGGCCTCGCTCCAGCATAGCTGCGGTTAGTCGTAATCACCACGATAAAATCCGGATGACGGTGAATGACCTCTGTCGGAAGATTGATGCTCCCATCCAGCTCTAGAGCAGAATTTAATGCCATTAATACAGCAGCATCCCGAATGACATTCGGCTCCTGAATCTCCAGCAGATAGCCGTGCTGATAGGCTCTTACAATCTCGGATGGATAGAAGCGGTACTCAACGTTCTCCCCATCTGCATGTTCAACAGCCAGCTTCAAGAGCTGCTTCAGCTTCCATGCAGCTTCCTCGGAAGTAAGCTTCAGAACGTCCGCTAGGATGCTCGCCGCACTTTGAAAGCTGTCGCCTTCATATAGAGCCTTCAATGCAGCTTGATCGTTAGGCTCAAGCTCCTCCAATCGCTCAGAGTTAAGTACAGGCAGGATGGCGCCGATAATATCGGATTTATCCATATCGGCAAAGCAGGTGACCTTCGTATAAGGCAGGCCAAAGTTTGCCGACAATGCTTTTGCCAGCTGTGTTTTGCCGCTCCCGGCATCACCCTCCAGCAAAATATTGGCGATCTTCATCTCCCCGCGATTCCAGTTGCGGGCAATCTCCTCGCTGATGCGGCGTTCCTGCTCACTTTCCTTATGAGAGCGCGGCTTCTTCCAAATCAGACTCCGCTCTTCCTGCGTTAACTGCCTCTCTGGCGACAAATGATATCTCGATTGATGTTCTTTCATTGTGATTCCCTCCAAAAACGGTTCACATCAAATGACCGTTTGTTCGCTCACGAGGGATTGCTGACCATAGAAGGCCCTATTCGAACTTGAGAGGAGATTAATAACCCATCTCCTTCAAAATTCGCGATAACGTACGAAGCCTTTCCCCGATCATCTCTCCATCGTCGCTTAGCGCTTGATTAAACAACTCAATATCTTCATTAATTTTCTCGTTGTCTGTGCATACCTCTACTGTCATCGCGTCCCCTTGCAGGCCGATACGGTCAATGACAGGATTCTCCGGATCGTACAAATGCTCGTAGCGGTAGGCTTCGCGAAAGTGTTCCATCGTGCGGCAGATCAGAATGCTTAGATCCAGCACCCGATGCAGCGGCAGCTCCTCTGATTGTCTCGACCACTTCTCGCCCGTGAATCTCCACACCTTAGCTGAAATATCCACCTTGCCTCTGTCGTTCCATTGCGCCAAACCCAAGGATAGACCCTTGGCGTCTGTGTTTCTGGCCTTTCTTCCATCTACCTGCTCATAGTTCTCCGATACAACGACAGGCTTATGCTTAAGATTCGTAGGTATTTTCATTGCAAATCCCTCGCTTTGTTATTTTTATATATACTTGATTACTGAATTACTAATTTACTTATTTACTAAATTACTAAATCCATGAGCTCATTATAACGCTTTGCTGCTCATGAATCAAACCCATTTTTCATTTTTTTGCTTATCCCAGGCTCTCGCCTTCATGGTTAAGCAAATAAAAACACCCTCTTAGACATTGGATAAGACCATCGGCAATCCAAATGAATGCATGAGGGTGTTTGGTGACTTGCTTTACACCAGCAAGTCGAAAATGCTGTTTCTTCTAAGCAATGAACATCGAAATGCTGTTATTTGGCTATTCATCTTGCTTTCTCTCGCGGATTACACGGTCACACTCAGCTGAAAGCACGTCCAATTTGTGTGAGAGCGCGTCTAGGTCCTTGTTGATTCTTTCCATAAGGAGAAGGGCTCGATTCATCTCATCGCGAACTTCCTCCACTTTGTTGGTCAACCTGCATTTCGCTTCATCTCTTTCCTTCATTGGACGACATCCTCCATATCAAGCTTGACTCTTTTATCATACCTGTGAAACAGTTGAGACAACACGCTTAAATTGCTATTGTTAGTGGTAATAAGGAATCATAAACCGTGAAATAAACGAATATTCGGGTTTGAACTACCATTACCACCTTTATCCACATCTATAACCATTATGAACATCCCTGCAGCGGTCTAAAAAGGAGAGCATCCGATGAACGAATTCAATATCCCTATCACCAACTATGAACATGTCATTGAGAATCAAACCGTGATGATTGAAGATATCCAGTCCTATTCCTATTTTAAAAACTGTGTGATTGAATATAAATTCGGGCGCAGGCAGATCAATGAGGTTGCTTTTGAGAACTGTGAATTTGCTTACCATGATTTATCCAGCATGGAGTTCTTGGACTGCTTGTTTTATAAATGCGATTTTTCCAACGGAGAATTCAAGAGTACAACTCTATACCGGGTCAAGTTCGGCTCGTGCAAGCTGATTGGGGCACAATTCACCAACTCCACTATTAAGGATGGACAATTTTTGGATTGCTTATTAACGTATTCTTCTTTTTCAGATTCCAAATTAACCAATGTCCACTTTCAAGAAGGCAAACTAGATGATAGCTTCTTTCAACACATTAAACAAAAAAATCTCACCTTTAGCCGCGTCGCGATGGATGGAATTGATTTCTACGAGACACCGCTTAAGGACATTGACTTGTCTACATGCGAATTTCATCTCATCAATCTGGATATTGCTCTTGCTAGAGGCTTAACCATAAGACCCGATCAAGCATACAGCCTCGTCGCCTTATGCGGGGTTAAGCTCACTGATTAAGCTTCCCTTCTCAGCCACTCCTAGTTGAGTGGCTTTTCTACTATATAATTTCTCACACCTTCCTTGCATCCTCTAAAACCTTCTAATTGACTACGATCTAGACTTCATTTAACCACTTGCATACATTCGAATGGATATAACAGACTAGAGGATATACAGTCCAAACATCCACCAACCAACGTCATCAAGCATTAAAAAAAGGCTGCTGATGGGTTTCATAACTCATCAGCAGCCTTCTTGGCATACTACGGATAGAACGCACAACAAATGAAACAGAGCTGCTTCTCTTTTAGCGGAGCGGTTCAATGTTAAGCCGTGTGGACATTGACCTATAGTTCCTTCCATTTTTGTTTTAATTTTTGGCGGAGCCTGAAGCTTAAGCGCTGTGTATGCTCCTCATTTTTCACAAGCAGCTTGTAGGCATCCCATAGACGTTTTCTTTTCTTAATTGGTACAGCTTTTCACCAAATGTCATTCTTAATTACTCCTTCTTTTTTACATGGATAGCCTCATAATAGGTTCATAAAAACAGCTTCAAATTGAGGAGGATTCTACCATTATATATGAAAGGGGCGGGAGCATTCGTTTCAATCCGATTGCATCGCGAGGATACGGTTCACTGCAGGACCAATAGAAGCTGTCAATCCATTATTTCATCTAATTAGAGGATGCTCTCTCTTCTTCGGATAAGCCTTATCACTCGTCAACTGATGCGTAAGAGTTGTACCCAAAGAAAAGAAGCTGCAAATGAAACTGCAGCTTCTTCGTTATCTATTAATGCGCTGAACCATTAGCAAATCTTCCGCTGACACCTGTCTTGATTTACGTGCCTGTCAGGTGAACGACGCTCTTACAGCTCACCTTTTACAAAGACATATCGTTATGCACGCTGCCCTTTTCTTTTTGCTTAAAAGGCCACCAGTTGGCTTCGCCGAACGTCCGAATCATAACAGGGACGAAGAATGGCATGAACGCAAATGCATAGAGGAAGAGTCCCGTAATCGCAATCGTCGCGATCTGAATCAAAGACAGCACACCTGATGGCAGCATCGCAGCGAAGGTTCCTCCTAGAATAATGGCTGCTGAGATGATGACGCTGCCCATATTCTTCATCGCATGAATCATCGCATCTTTCACTGGCAAATGTCGATACTCATTAAAACGGTCCATCAGGAAGATGCTGTAGTCTACGCCCAGCGCGACCAATATGACAAAGGCGAAGAACGGCACCGCCCAGCTTATGCCTCCGTACCCCATCATATCAACAAAGATGAGCTCTGCTACCGCAACGGAGGTGAAGTACGTCAGAATGAGCGACAAGATCAAATAAAGCGGCATTATGATTGATCGTAACAGCACGACAAGGATAATGCCGATTCCAACCAGCATCAGCACGACCGTTCTGGAGTAGTCCGCTGCCGAGATCTCATTCAGATCGGCAAATGTTCCGGTAACTCCGCTAATGCCATAGGTGGCATCGGACAGCACCGTCCCTTTAATAGCGCGCTCGACGGCTGCCTTGATCTCATCGACCTTGGCGATTGATTCCGTGCTGTACGGATTGCCAGTAAACACAACGTCCAGCGTGGCAACTTTGCGGTCATGCGACATATAAGTATCGAAGACCTGCTGGAAGTCCGTATTCGCCAGCACCTCGCCAGGAATATACCAGCCGGCCATCGTTTCATCAGAAGCACGGGCAAGACCATTCAAATATTGCTGGGCGGAATCCAAGCCTCCTGTCAGCTCGCTCAAGCCAGCCACGCTTTGATCCAGTCCATCCGTCAGCTCGCCCAGCTGATCATCAAGCTGATTGAAGCCCTGCTGGATTTCCTTTTGGCCAGACGAGATTTGTCCAAGCCCTTGGATAACGCCCGGCACTTGGGAGACGATCTCGCCCTGGCCGTCAGCAGCCTGCTTGATGCCCATGCGCAGCTCTTCCATGCCCGATACAAGTTGATCCAAGCCTCCGACCAGTATGGTCTGGCCTTCAAGTGATTGCGCCAAGCCTTGGTTTGCCTGCTTCAGGGATACCCCAACCTTAGTCAGCTCCGCATTCAATTCAGACATGCCGAGCGCCATTGGCTGAGTGCTCTGCTGCAATTGAGACAGCATCGCCTGGAGCGTGACGTAGTCCTCATCCTGACGTAGCTCAGGATAGGTCTCAGCCAGCTTGCGAAGATGATGGTCCATTCCGCCAAGGCCTTCGCTGATTCCAACGAGCCCCTTTTCAATCTCCCCGTATTTCTCCGCAAAGGTCGAGATTCCACCTTCCAGCTGCTGATATCCTCCCAGCAGTTCCTTGCCTGCTGCTGCAAGCTGCTCAGCCGACTGCTTAGCCTGCTCTACAGCCTGCTTTAATTCACCCGCTCCTGCGGAGCCCTGCCGGATTCCATGCTCAATTTGCTTGAGTCCCTGGTTGAGCGCCGTCACGCCGCGCTTTAATTCATCCGTGCCTTGAACGAGTGTGCCTACTCCCGCTGCAGCTTTGGACAGCTCTGGTCCAGACTTGCTCAATTCAGCACTCGCGGTGCTTAATCCTTCTCGAATCTGTCCGATACCATCCTTCCCTTCGCCAAGTCCTTCATCTAGCTGCTTTACCTGCTCGGTGACGAGGAGCTCCTTCAATCCTTCTCCTGCAGGCCGGGTCGCGCTTCGTATCGATTCGATCCCATCTATTTTTACAATCTCCCGACTGACCTTCTCGATGGCTGCTAGCGCTTCCGAAGTGTCCATCGGCAGCTCATTTTTCAATACGATCTTGGCAGGCATGGATTGCCCTGGCCCAAAGCCATCTGCGATCAGATTAAACGCCTTGACGGAATCATAGCCATCGCCGATCTCATCAAGCGAATTATACGATTTGAGACCGTCATAGGTCAGCAGCAGCGGAATGATGAGCACGGCCAATAGCAGCAAGGTTATAAGTGGACGCTTCCACGAGAAGCGCCCTGCTGCCGCCCACATCCGGCTTGGCTTATGCTCCAGCGTCCCCTTCGACGGCCAGAACAGCTTGCTGCCTAATACCGCCATAAAGAAAGGCACGAGCGTAACCAGCGCGAGCAGGAGCACCCCGACACCAACCGCCACCGCGGCAGCCGATTGATAGAGCACAAAGGTGGAGAAGCCAATTGACGCAAAGCCGACCATGACGGCAAGCCCTGAGAACAGCACAGTCTTCCCTGCCGTGCGATAGGTCTCGATAATCGCGGACCATACATCCTCTGGCTGCTTGACAAGCTCTTCTCTGAATCGGCTGATAAGCAGGATGCAGTAATCCGTCCCGATTCCGAACATGACCGCGACCAAAAAGATCTGAGTGAAGTTCGAGAGCGGAAAATCCACTCCATCAACAAGGAACGCAACGATGGACTGTGCGGCCAAGTAGCTGATGCCTACCGTGAGAAGCGGTACAAATGGAGCGACTGCTGAGCGGAATACGATGAACAGAATGACAAGAATAAAGATCACCGTGATCACTTCCGTTCGCTTCAAGCCTTCCTCCGAGCTCGCCACCACATCCTCATCGATAAAATGCCGGCTCGTCAAATAATGCTCGACCGGATTATCTTTAAGTGCGGCATAGAGGGAGTCCCTCACTTCTGATGTGGACTGCCCCTCCCAGTCGCCGCCAAGCAGCACCATCAAGGTCTTGCCGTCCTCGGACACAAGCTGATCTTGCAATTCAGGCTGGTCAAAGTGGCTGGTCACGGACGTAAGCGACAACTCCTGCTGCTTGCTCTTAAGCAGCTGTATCGATGCTTCAATGTCCGCGAGGTTATCGGAGGAGAGCCCCTCATTATGATGAAAGACCAATACCGTATCCCCGATCTCCTCACTGCCTCCTTGCTTGCTGACTTCCTTCAGCATATGGTCTGCCATGGAAGACGAATAGCCGTCAGGAACCGTTATCTGCCCCTTTTCCCTAACGAGATCCGCCATACTCGGCGCCATCACAAATAATCCCGCTGCAACAGCTATCCACAGCACAACAATATACCATCTTGCCTTTAAAATTCCCCTTATCATGCCGTCCATCCCCCTTCCCATTCCATCAACCATAATGAGTCTATGCTGCCAAAATGAACGTTTTGCATCTCTTGTTGTCCACTCCTCACCTGACACAATCCAAGCCCATCCGATTCATGAGCATTGTACAGCAGCTCCAAATTAGACATACACACGTAATAAAATTGACAGATGTAATATTTTTGCTTAGAGTATAGGAAACAACACTGACATGTGTCAATTATTTTTCCCAAAGTATGACAGAATGGAGGATGTGTCGTGTATTCTGGAACGAACCCCTCAGCGATCCGTTCACAAAAGTGGCTGACTGAAGCTTTATTGTTGCTAATGGAGGAGAAGCCCTATAAGAGCATTACGGTGAAAGAGCTGACAGAGCGAAGTGATCTGGCTAGACAAACCTTTTATCAATTGTTTGATTCGAAGGAAGAGATTCTTGAGTATCATTTGGATCATTTATTTCAGATTTTTCTTCATGAAATGCATAAAACGATGCTTACGACTTCCGAGCTAGTCCGTTTGTATTTTGCCTTTTTCGAGCAGCATGAAAGGTTCATTCGGCTTTTAATCCAAAATGATTTGATCAGCATCCTCAACAACAAGTTCAATTCGTACCTTGGCGAGATTATGTCTCTGCTAGAGCTAGAGCAAGATGCCGAGCTCGATAGATATGCGGTTGCCTTTCTATCTTCAGGACTTGTTGGACTGCTCGTATACTGGTTCGACGACAAGAAGGCGCTGACCATAGATAAGCTAGTCGTATTAGTGGACAAGATGTTTAATAATGAGTGCCGGGATAAAGGCGGAGAATTGTGCTAGTGCATCGGCGTGCATTTAGGATCATGTCCACATAAAGAGCAGCCTCATGTGCTTCTATGAGACTGCCCCGTAACATGTCAATGATCATGGCATATCTGTCTACGCTAACTCTACAAAATCATGCTGTTACGCCGACGAGCGACAGCTGACATTATGCGTATATACAACAATGCGAGAGAAGTGGTTACGTTCCCTATTTCTAGCATTTCTATCATGTAAGGATAACTCCAGATGTCCCATGCTATCTCATGACCATCATTAGGAGTTCGCGGGTTTCTGCATGAGTGGTGGGTAGTTTCACAATTGGGTTTTTTTTACGTGCTCATTCTGACAAAGGGACATCTACGGCCTAAAGCGCGATACGGCATCTGCAAAGCGGCCTTCCATCAGGAGAACGATATGGCTGACGACAGTCTCAGCGGGAGCTTTCATTCCATGCTCAATCCAATCCAAGAGGGTCCCTGCGAAGGCATGGCTGTAGAAGCGAACGATAAAGGTCTTGTCCTCCTCCGCCACTTCCTCTGCATCAGATACTTCATGAATCACATTGCTCAGCAGCTCGCAAAGAACCTGATTCAAGAACATCTCCAAATGCTCCTTGCCAAGCGAGCGGCAGGTATTCATGCACAGCGCCTTGTTGCTCTCGACATATTCCAAGATGATCGACAGCCCCTGCTGCCATGTCGCATAGGATTTGTTGTTCTGAATCGCACCCAGCGCCTCCGTCTTATAGATCCAGCCGAGCAGGTCATAAATATCCTGAAAATGATAATAAAAGGTTTGCCGATTCAGCTTGCAGGCTTCTACGAGGTCTTTAACGGTTATTTTGTCCAAGGTCTTCGTGCCCAGCATGTCCTTCAGTGCAGTCGCTAATGCTTGCTTGGTGTACGGATGCATAGGAAACCTCCCCTTACGGTGCAATATGTTTTATTTTAGCATATCCTTATCCTTTTTTAGACATCTCGCATCTGACGTTGGATTTTTAGACACAGGGCCTGTGCTGTCTATGTAGATTCCTTACCATCTCCTATACATTAGAGGTGTCAAGAACACTTAAGGAGGTTGTTAAGGATGTATTACAGCAATGGTAACTATGAAGCATTTGCCCGTCCCAAGAAACCGCTCGGCGTTGATCACAAATCCGCCTATCTCATCGGCTCTGGTCTTGCGTCATTGTCTGCAGCCGCCTTCCTTGTACGCGATGGTCAGATGAAAGGAGAAAACATTCATATCTTCGAGGAACTCGATATTGCAGGAGGAGGACTCGATGGCATCTACGATGACGGCCGCGGCTTTATCATCCGTGGTGGTCGCGAGATGGAGAACCATTTCGAGTGCCTGTGGGATCTATTCCGCTCCATTCCTTCCCTGGAAGTGGAGGACGCCTCCGTATTGGATGAATTCTACTGGCTGAATAAGGAGGACCCGAATTATTCCTTGCAGCGCGCTATTTTGAATCGTGGCGAAGATGCGCATACCGATGGCAAATTCACGCTTAGCCAGACTGCCTCCATGGAAATCATTAAGCTGTTCTTTACGCCTGAGGAAGCGCTCGAAGACATGAAGATTACAGATGTCTTCTCCGAGGATTTCTTCAACTCGAATTTCTGGCTGTATTGGCAGACGATGTTTGCGTTTGAGCCATGGCACAGCGCGATGGAAATGCGCAGATATATTGCGAGATTCATTCATCATATCGGCGGACTGCCTGATTTCTCCGCGTTGAAATTTACAAAGTATAATCAGTACGAGTCTCTTGCCCTGCCGTTAATGCACTATTTGAAGGATCACGGCGTCAGCTTCCAATATGCAACAACCGTAACCAATGTGGAATTTGAAATTACAGAACTTAAGAAAGTAGCCAAGAAGCTCGTTTACGTGCAAAAAGGACAACAAAAACATATTGATTTAACTGAAAATGACCTTGTATTCATCACCAATGGCAGCAATACCGAGAGCTCAACGCTCGGTGACAACAACAAGCCAGCCGTCATGAACCCAGCGCTGGGCGGCAGCTGGGAGCTGTGGAAGAAGATTGCGGAGCAGGATCCTGCCTTTGGCCGTCCAGACAAATTCTGCGGCAACATTGCAGAGAGCAACTGGGAATCCGCCACCATCACTACCCTGGATGATCGCATCCCGCCTTACATCGAGAAGATCTGCAAGCGCGATCCATTCAGCGGCAAGGTGGTTACCGGCGGCATCGTGACCGTGAAGGATTCTAAATGGCTGATGAGCTTTACGCTGAACCGCCAGCCTCATTTCAAGTCTCAGCCAAATGATCAGCTTGTCGTATGGGTATACAGCTTGTATTGTGACGTGCCAGGCGACTACATTAAGAAACCAATGAAGGACTGCACAGGCATCGAGATTACGCAAGAATGGCTCTACCACATCGGCGTGCCTGAAGCACAGATTCACGAGCTAGCAGCAAACGCTGCGAACTGCGTCCCTTGCATGATGCCTTATGTTACGTCCTACTTCATGCCAAGAGCAGCAGGAGATCGTCCGAATGTCGTTCCTGACAACTGCGTCAACGCTGCCTTCATCGGCAACTTCGCGGAAACACCGCGCGACACCGTATTTACTACGGAATACTCGGTCCGCACAGCTATGGAAGCCGTATACACGCTGCTCGATATTGATCGCGGCGTGCCTGAGGTATTCGGCTCCGCTTATGATGTGCGTGTGCTGCTGGACTCCACCGCCAAGATGATGGATGGCAAGAAGCTGACCGAGATGGAGCTTCCTCCAGCTGTTCAATTGGCTGCAATGACAGGTGTGCAGAAGATCTCTCACACTCGAGTGATGCAGCTGCTTAAAGAGTATAAGCTGATATAATCGAATACGATCATGTGAAATGATAGAGGCTGCTGCCCGCTGTTGAGAGATTCACAGTGCAGCAGCCCTTTTTTTGAATAAACCATGCATTTTGACAGCTTGCTGTTCTTGTTCGACTCTACAAGAGCATGATTCGTATGACCCGCTTCATTATGTCGATAGTAGCAATTTGATAGAATCCTATATTTTCGAGCCCGATTCCATGTTAAGGTAGAAGCAGGAATTAGAATACATAAAGCGAGGGCTAATGATGAAGATTTGCAAACATGATCATGTACATGCGACTAGAATTGCTTCTAACAGACCGATGCCTTCGGGAAAAGTTCGAAACCAAGCATGGCGTTCACCAATGGGCTGGATGATCACTGTTCTTGCCATTATGATAGGCTTGCTGCCAGCCATCCAAACGGCTTATGCAGCCGAATATTCGGCCAAAGTCTATGCCACCTCTCTTAACGTCCGCAGCGAGCCTGCTGCTGATGCACAGATTGTAGGGAGCGTGAAAGAAGGCGCTGTCGTCACTGTTCAGGACGCACAATACGGCTGGTTGAAGATTCAATCCGAGGGTTTAACGGGCTGGGTCGCTGGACATTATCTCAAAAAGGTTTCAGAGAGCACCTCTACGGATGTCTCCTCTTCAGATAAGGGAACCGCAGTGAATGCCAAGGACCCTAAGGCCCCCTTGACAGGGACCGTCACAGCCGACTCCCTTCGCATTCGAAGCGGCCCTGGAACGAATTATGATATGATTGGCTCGTTGACAGAGGGCAATACCGTTACGATTCTGTCCAGCAGCTCTGGCTGGCTGAAGATCAAGATGACCGATGCCGCTGCTGGCTGGGTCTCGGGCGAGTATGTCACACACGAAGGCTCATCCACCATAACCGAAGGAAATACGGAGAATGCCAACGATAGCGTAAAGAAGCCTGTAAACGCAAGCTGGGAGACGCTTAAAGGCAAGTCAATCATTGTAGATGCGGGACATGGCGGTGATGATCCGGGTACGATTGGCACGACCTATGGGACTTTGGAGAAAGATCTTAACCTGCAGACGGCCCAGTATTTGAAAGATTATTTGAACAGCGCAGGAGCTCATGTAACGATGACTCGAGCAAAAGACGAGAAGCCTTCTCTCTCAAGCCGAGCCCAGTTGGCTCAGTCCATCTCTGCCGATGCCTTTATCAGCATTCATTATAATTCTTCTCCTAAGAAAGTATCCGGCACGCTTACCTTCTACTATTCAGAGACGAGCGACTTGAAGCTGGCCCATGCCATCGAGAAGCAGCTTGGAACTGGTGTGGATCTGAAGAGCAACGGTGTCTCTTACGGCAATTTCCATGTGCTGCGCGAGAATTCGGTCCCTTCTTCACTCGTTGAGCTCGGCTTCCTGACCCATCCCACCGATGAGTCTATTGTGAGAGGGCCTGCTTATCAGAAGCAAGCCGCCAAAGCCATTGCGCAAGGGCTGGCTGATTATTTTGCCAAGTGACATTACAGGATTCTCTTTAAACTTTGAATAAACATCCGATGAACAACAGGAGCTTGTTTCCCAATGCGGTTAGACGGGAAGCAAGCTCCTTATTCTGTATTTACTTCCTGTTGATCAATTGAATGTTTAAAAGATGGAATGAAATGTAATCCTGAACTTGACACGACACCAAACAGTGTCATATAATCAAACTGACACCAAAAGGTGTCTTATCAGGAGGTGGTGAAGGGCAACCATGATCACAACTCTCCCTTCTTGCCAGCATTAGAATTCAACAACAGGAAATCATATTTTGGAGGGGCTATGGTGAGCGAGAACAACCCGCAGCGGAATGTGTTTGACGCAATTGCAGATCCGACTAGACGTCGACTGGTTCGCCTGTTAGCAGAGACAGATGAGATGCCGCTGCATGAATTAACCGCACATTTTCAGATGGGAAGAACGGCGGTATCCAAGCATTTGACCATTCTTAAAGAGGCTGGACTCGTACTTGACCGTAAGGTCGGCAGGGAAACGCGATTTAGGCTGAACGCCTCCCCGCTTCAAGAGGTACAAGATTGGGTAGCGTTCTACAGCAAGTTCTGGAGCACGAATATGCTGCGCTTGAAGCAGCTATTAGAGGAGGAAGAAGAATGAGTTTAACCTTATCCTTGGATTTTCAGTACAACACAACGATAGAGAAGCTGTGGTCTGCCCTAACCGATTCAAGCAAGCTTGCCAAGTGGGTCGTGAATATCCACACGGATCAAGCCATGGAGAATAATTTTGAGCCCGTTGTAGGGCATCGCTTTCAGTTTCGCACCGAGCCTACCGAATGGTGGAATGGGATTATTAAAGGCGAAGTGCTCATTGTCGACGAACCACACACCTTGTCCTATACGTGGGAAAGCGGCGAGAAGCACAAGATTGTTTGGACACTTCAAGATCTAGGAAATGGAAAGGTCAATCTTCATCTGGAGCAAACCGGAATCTCCAATGAGCAAGCGCTTAATGGCGCTAAATACGGCTGGAGCAAGTGGTGCAGCGGCCTTGATGCCGTGCTGGCCTAATATCCTATTGATTAAGCTGAGCCGCTAAGCGGAGACAATGTTGAACGGTGAATGAAAGAGGCAGTCGGCCCACTTGCCCCGCTGCCTTCTCTTCTCTTAACGGCGTAAAGAATCTGAATGCATGAAAAAAGCTTAAACTCGAACAAGATTGCCTGTTGATCGAATATGAAATGAGGTGCTTGATGATGACGAATCAAGAGACGAACCCTAAGGTTGATGGATTTTTACGTAAAGCGAAAAAGTGGAAGGAAGAATTTGAGAAGCTAAGAGCAATCGTGCTAGACTGCGGGCTCACTGAGGATTTTAAGTGGATGCATCCCTGCTATACATTTGACAACAAGAACATCGTGATCATTCACGGCTTTAAAGATTATTGCGCGCTTCTGTTCCACAAAGGAGCCTTGCTGCAGGACCCTCATGGCATTCTTATCCAACAAACAGAAAATGTACAGGCGGCCCGTCAAATTCGTTTCACCCATGCTCAAGAAATAGCAGATATGGAAACGATCCTGAAAAACTACATCCTTGCAGCCATCGAGATCGAAAAAGCCGGCTTGGAGGTAGAGCTCAAAAAAACGACCGAATACGCCATTCCAGAGGAGCTTCAGCACAAATTCAATGAGCTGGCCGGCTTGAAATCCGCCTTCGAAGCATTGACACCAGGACGGCAAAGAGCTTACCTCCTCCATTTTTCTCAACCTAAGCAATCCAAAACCAGAGTGTCTAGGATTGAAAAATGTGTGCCGCAAATACTAGATGGCAAAGGATTAAATGACTAAGATTGGTGAAGCACAACATGACGCTTTGCAGCCTGTCGATTGGACAGGTTTTTGCGTTTATGGCTTCATAATGGCATGTATTTCACCTGCAAGCTTACTCTTCGCACAGCTTCACAATTTGATCATGAACATGGGCATGGCTTAGTCCCCCGTGGTAGCAAACCACCGATTGGAGATCGAGCTCCTTATATTTGTGCAGCGACAACCGCGCAGCCTCCATGTCCGGCGTCGTTGGAGGATGTATGCCTTGAATGACTCCATTTATACTGTACATCGAATCGCCTGCCACGAGCAGCTTGCTGTTCTTCAAGTAAAGGCTGATATGCCCCGGTGTATGGCCAGGCGTATGAATGACTTGGATCCCGCCGCACCAAGGCATCTCCTGACCATCCATTAAGGTCATGTCCACACGGCCCTTAGGAGGATTCTCCAGCTGCCCATCTTTCAGCAATGGCCGTTTCCCTTGAATATAAGGCTGATCGAGTTCATGTGCACATACAGTGACCGCATTACCCCGCTCCTGCAGAATCTCTGGAAGGGAGCCGATATGGTCCACATCCTGATGTGTTAAGATGACCCCTCGGAGTTGGTCAAACGACACCCCCGCCTTCTCTATTTCCGCTCGCAACTCTTCAAATTGCCCCGGGAACCCTGTATCGATTAGAATGGCCATGTCCTCATCCCATACCAGAATCGGATGAACGATTGCGCCCTGATAATCAAGATAAAGCATCTTCACACCTGGTGAAATCTCCATAAGCTTAACCCTCGCTTTTTTGTAAGAATTAGGTTGGCGTAATTGGCTGTTTATGACGACCACCAATCGCGGATCTGATCCAAGTTCCATATCCTCTCCTCTAGCCGAAACACAAACCATCAGGATGGATTCCCCAACTCACTACGTAGACGCTTATGCTGATCGAAAAGTTACTTTTTCCAATGCGCAAGGCATCATCCCTACACCTGCAACGGTTAAAAGCCTGAAAAACGAGACTCTACATCAAAATCCACATCCTGAATAAATTCAATCACTTCCCCATTGGGACTGTGGACCAAGGCGTTCCTGATCGGCAGAGGGGGCTCGCCAAGAGCGAGGTTACCCGGCTCCACATAAGGCTTGGCCCCATGGGCAATCGCCGTCTGGAAGGCCTCGTCGGCATCATCCACATAAAACGCCAAGTGCAGCATAGCGCCGTAGGCAACTTCATCCTCCGAGCGCGCTTTCTTCCCTTGCGCTGGAATCACAGCCTCATCATCAAAAATCTCAAGACAGGTTCGGCCGTCAGGAGAGATCAGCATCGAAGCTTCCTTGATCTGAAAGGAAGGAAGGCTCCAATGATGCCCCCGCTTGAATCCCAGCGCCTCCATATAAAACCGGATGGTGGCCGAATAATCTTTTGCTTGAATCGCAACATGTGCAAGACCCTTGATATTCACATATACCTTCCCCTTTCTGTTGACTTCATTATAGAATGCTGATATCACTAAATACATACGAAACGAAAGGAATCAATCATATAAAATCTTCAGAACATTAGGAATTCTACTGATATTTTTTCATTTTAGAAACTAGATTAGGAGGAGCGAAGTTAGGATGGAAGATTGGATGGATGAGACCGATGTTCGCATCATGCGTCTGCTTCAGCAGAATGCGCGCATCTCTATTTCACATATCAGCAAAGAAGTATCCATGTCCCAACCCTCAGTTAGGGAACGAATGAAAAGACTTGAGGAGAGAGGCATCATCACGGGTTATACGGCAACCTTCCAGCGTCAGGCGCTTGACCGTGGGACCACGGCATTTTTCCTAATTAAAACAGAGCAATGCCAAGCATTAGCGGACTTTTGCGAACATTCGCCTGCGGTGACGGATATGCATCGTATTAGCGGTGAGTATAACTACATGATTAGGGTCCAGACAGCTTCTATAGAGGAGATTGGCCAATTCCAGGATGCTATCATCAAGTTCGGACCGTCGAAGTCCCTCATCAGCTTGAAAAATCTAATCGAGAATCGAATAATAATATAAGCTGTTCATAATGACAGGAAGCTTAGTGGGCAGCATAAACAGGAATCCCCACGGCCCGCTGCCCTACTTCGCAGCCAGATTGCAGATCTGAAACTTCATTTTCCAATCTGGAAAAACAATCATAAGCATCCAAATTTATGTTGACTTAATGGGAGCGAATCCATATACTTGTCATAACAACTATATTAACGGCTCTAAATGGAGGTTCCTATTGAAGTTAGAACAGTATATTGGTGTCATCGTTCACCGTACAGATCTAAAGCTATATCAGTATTATCAGAAGGTAGTTGACCCTTTCAATATCACCATAGATCAGTGGGAGATTCTCGTTATCCTGTGGGAAACGGAAGGGATTACACAAAAAGAGTTGGCTGAACGGCTTTATAAAGATCAGGCGAATATTGCCCGCATGCTGTTCAAGCTTGAGCAGAAAGGCTTTATTCATCGTACGACCCATGAGAAGGATCGGCGTTCATTGCGCGTGTACTTGACTGCTGAGGGGCGTGATATCAAGGATAACATTCTCGAACCCTCTATTGAGGCGTATAACAAAACGATTGCTGGGCTGACAGAAGAAGAAGTTGAGAACTTCAGACGAACGCTTTCGATTATCTATAACAATGTAAAGGATCTGTAGCTCCCTAACCCGCTATTGGTCCTCCATTTTTATCGCCATATAGTTGTTATGACAATTACAGCTAAGACAACTACCGTTACGACAAGTATAGTAGGAGGTCATGATCACAGAAACCGTAAAACAAGGGATTTTCAGCACTCCATATCGCGCCTTAACCATCGGTATTATACTCGCGATCTCTACCGTTGCCTTTGAAGGATTGGCGATTACTACTGTTGCTCCGAATGTCGCACAGCAGCTGCAGGGTATCCATTTATATGGATGGATATTCAGCGCCTTTCTTTTATTTCAAATTATCGGAACCATCGTAATGGGCAAGCGGATTGATCAAAACGGCGTCTTCAAGAGCATCATCTGGTCATTTTCCCTTTTTGTGATTGGCATCATCATTGCGGCTCTATCGTTCCACATGCCTGTTCTTATTATAGGAAGGGCTTTTCAAGGATTTGGGGCAGGCGCTCTGCTAACCTGTGTGTATTACTGCGTTGCTGTTCGTTACCCTGATTCTCTTCGAACCAAAATACTTGCTTCATTCTCGATGGCTTTCGTGCTGCCAGCGTTAATCGGCCCGTACATTGCTGGGCTAATCGCGGTTTATGTATCATGGAGACTTGTATTTCTAATCGTACTCCCCTTCATTGTCATCTCCTTAGGTTTAACACTTCCGACTTTTCGTTCCTTACAACAACCTGCATCTGCTACAACTAAAAAACGAAACAGCAAAGAAATTTATGCGATCATCCTTGCCATAGGCACAGGTGCTCTGCTAACTGGACTAGGCTGGATTCCCGATTGGAAAGGAATCATCCTTGCCATAGCAGGCATTCTGGTGATGGCACAGCCTTTGCGCAAGCTGCTTCCAGCAGGCACATTTTCGGCTGCCAGAGGCCTGCCTGCAACGATTGTGGCAAGAGGCATGTATGTTGCCTGCTACTTTGCCACAGAAAGCTTTGTCGTATTGGCCCTTGTTGAAGTGAAAGGCATCTCCGAACATCTGGCCGGACTAATCGTTGCGGCAGGAGCATTAAGCTGGTCAGGCGCGGCTTGGCTGCAAGCTGCTCTTGATTCCAGAGATCATGGAACGGGGAGAAAAAGAAGAATCCTCAGCGGAGTAGGTTTTATTATCGCAGGGGTTGCACTCATTATCATCGCAATTGCTAGCTTAGGTGTTGGAGTCGGGATCGCGGTGCTGTCCCAGATCATTATAGGCTTTGGAGCAGGGCTGGCTAATCCAACGACAGCAGCGATTGCTTTGCAGTATGCGGAGCCTGGGGAAGAAGGAGACGTGTCGGCCATTCTTCAATTTATCGATTCCTTTAGTATTGCACTAAGCATTGGGATTGGCGGAGCATTAGTCGCGATCAGCGAGACGTTTAACTGGGGTATTGGGACTGGAATTCTGATGGCGCTCTCTCTTCAACTGCTCTTTGCTCTCGTTAGCTTTATCACGACCTTCCGTATTTCTAAAAAGGAGCAGGTCCACAACACTAGTCACACTAGTGCATCCAGCAGCATGTCCTAACACCACGTCAAGATAAAAGATGAATGTCTAAATTTAATGCTATGAAAATGGAGGTTCGGTTCTATGGCGCGTGTGTTAGTTGTGAATATTCCTGCTGAAGGGCATATTAATCCTACCTTGGGTTTAGTGAAGCAGTTAGTAGACTGCGGGGAACAAGTCGTCTATGTATGTACAGAAGAATATCGCGATAAAGTGCTTCAAACTGGCGCAGCGTTTCGTGCATATCCTTTTCCTATGGACCCGTTCTCGCATGATCCGGACTTAAAGCCAGCTCCGTATAAGCACCCTTCGCAGTTTGCCGACATGGTCGTTCGTGGAATTATTCAGAAAATCATCCCCGAAGCATTAAAGGTTGCAGAACAGGACACTTATGATTATCTCATTTTTGATTCATTGATGGGCTGGGGAGGCACCATACTTGCACAGAGATTGGGTATTCCTGCGGTATGTTCCATTGCTTCCTTTGCTTTTGTCGACCCGCTCGGCGCTGAGCAAGACTATTACGAGGATTTTGGCGGCAATGACGCGAATCTATATGCGTCAACGATGGAGCTTGCACATCAATTAGCGAGACAATTTAATGTTCCCGTTCCTTCGATCCAGGAGCTCACCAAGCATGCTGGACAGCTTAAGCTTGTATATACAAGTCGCTATTTGCAGCCAAAAGCGGATCAATTGGATGACAGCTTTCTTTTTACAGGGACTTCTGTTGTCCCCCGTCTGGATGCCCCTCCATTTGATTTTGAGCCGCTTCTTGACCCGAACCGCAAGATCGTTTATATCTCCATGGGAACGATTTTGAACCGAGATTTAGCCTTCTATGAGCTGTGCTTTGCTGCATTCCAACAGCTCCCGTTTCAATTCATCTTATCTTCAGGAAGAGATACGGATATGACACCATTGGCAGCATACATTCCAGACAACTTTATTGTGAGGCCCTACATTCCGCAGTTGGAGGTGCTTGAACGAGCCGATGCTTTTGTTACGCATGCGGGGATGAACAGTGTAAGCGAGGCTTTGTATTATGATGTACCGATGGTTATGATTCCACTAACATCTGATCAGCCGCTTGTCTCTAATCGAGTGCAAGAGCTCGGTGCTGGGATTACACTCAAACCTAGCACACTTACGCCTGAGACCTTGAGAGATGCGCTGTTGCAAGTACTAAGTGATAGAAGCTACAAGGATCAAGCTTGCGTGATCGGAGAATCGTTGCGCCAGGCAGGCGGATACGTGCGAGCAGCGGACGCTATCATCCGAACTTTCTCCACCGTAGAGCAGAAATGAGCAGCAGCTTTCACCTATTTTTAAAAATAGTATGCTCATCGAGATGCTGCGCAATAGACTTGAGCGCATGCTTGTTAGCTTGAATTTTCAATAAATATAAAATGCTTTTTGCTGTTATCAAGCGCTGTTGCAATGAATCTAGCTTGCACACAAATTGACTAACGTTGTGACAAGCTTACACAATAGAGGGTAGCAAGGAAATGCTGTGCTCCCCTTACGGTAGACAGGTGAAATAATAGAACCTGCTGCTGTGAGGGGAGCTTATTCATATTCAAAAAAGTTCAGTGCTTGGTTCTACACTTTTCGGATGTGCTATTGTCTGCCTACTACATTCCGTCATGCTTGGTCAGCGCAAGCTCGACCTGATGAACGCAGCGCGCTCTTCGATGCTGCAGCGCGGAAGCTCGACTAATTCGTATCCCAGTTCGGTATAAACGGCCGCCATCGTGTCAAAGGTTCGGCAGGCTGTTTTTAGATCCTGCTTTCGTTCGGCATCCTGCCGATAGATGTCTGGCCAAGGCGGAGCGATAAAGACACGTTTATTGTAGCGAAATAACTCGCCAGCACGCAGGATATGATCTGGAACCTCCACCCCTTCCAATCGAAGATACCCCATGACATCAGGCACACCTCGATCAAACAAGACGGGCGCGTTAATTCCTTGCTTCAGCTTTTGTAGCTCATGTTGGTATGAACGCATGTCCCAAGATAGCATCAGCTCTGCGAAGAGCATGCTGTCTTTCCACGGCAGAGCGGCGCCGCCAATCATCGTTTGCTCCTGAATGATGCTCCGTCCCGCTTCGACCGACCGCATGAAGCCTTGCTGCTCGAGATAATCGATGAGCGTACTCTTTCCTGAGCCAGGGCCACCTGTGATGACATAAAAATGGTTCCCATCAAACGGCATATATACCTCCTTAAATAGAGCATGGGTGGGCGAACTCGACCCATCTATAGATTCGTTGAACGCAGTATGAATAGAGTAGGTGTGGTTATTCTTCAAGTATGGTGAGAAAATAGGCATCCAAGGAGGGATAGAAGAGGATTGCAGCGGCGAGAGGCCACTATGAAGTGATTACATTCTATTCGTGCATTATATCATACCGTTGAAAAATGGCTTCAACCGTTCTCTTAAGTGTGCTAGAACAGTTCCAATCTGGCGAGTAGCAGAGATAAAAAAACAACGCAGCAAGTCCAACCAATGACGTCACTAATTTTCCGAAATCACGTGCATGACCTAAGGAATAGCAACGTCTAACGGAAAAGTGTACAATGCAGGTAATACATATATTGGTAGAGTCAACATATATCCATCTTCCAAATAAAACACTCATGATTAAGAGGTGTAGTAATGAAAGTAAACATGATCCTCGCAGTATTCACCGTTACATTGTTCCTAGCTTTTGGTTATACGGCACACGCGAATAATCTTCATGACTATTATAATGATGTAACAGAAAATGACTTGAAAAATAGTATCATTCTGTCCCCTGAAAGTTCCATGGCATTTGTTAACGGACAGAAGAAATCAGCCGTTCAGCCTATTGTTAAAGATGGAAGAACATTAGTACCCCTTCGGTTTATCTCTGAAGGACTTGGTGCAAAGGTCGATTTTAATACAAAAACGCAGTCCATTACGATCAAATACAACGATAAGACCATTCTCATGAAAATAGGAAAGAACCAGATTTCTATAAACGGTAAATCAAGCGAAATGGATGTGCCCGCAAGCATATACAACAACTCAACGTATATTCCTTTAAGAGATATTGGCGAGGCATTGAATAAAAAAGTAGTCTATTTAAATCATGCAGAGATTCGATCCTATCCTTTGATTATCATAAGGGACGTTAACGGAACAGCACTTGAGGATCTTAAATTTACCCGCATTTTTCAATTACTTTACCAAGGAAAGTCCATTGTCTATAGTGACCGTTTTATGGTTGTCATTAAAGAAAACGGTCAATTATTATTCAGCAATGATTTTAATTATTTTGAGCCTTTTAATTATCAGGAATTGATTGAGGATAAAAACTCGGTTCGTCTTGGAGATATATGGTTCAAAACAGATATGGGCCATTTTTATTTGGATTATGCTTATAACACTACACGGGAATTTATTTTATATCGTGTGGATGGAGAAACGATTACAAGGGTAGCGATTGAAAAAGCACCGATTAAGGCGGTAAAAACCTATCAAAACGAGGTTTATTATTTGACGAGATATGAGCGTGGCATACCCAATGCTCATGAAACAAGCAATTTAAAATCTGCAACGTTTAACAATGGACAATGGACTTCTGATTATTTAGGCAAGCCTGGATTCTATTATGGCTTTGACACATTAGGCGAGGTCTATGATTGGCCAATTACGAATAACGGCATCGTTGCATTTGGTTATCAACGCTTCGGCGATCTGAGCTCTGATGAGAGAAAAAAAACGTTCGGACTGTATAGAATCGAGCGGAAGGGACATCACCATGAGCTTGTAACCCCATAACGCAATTGGCTAGTTGAAGTTCTTATTGTTTAGAACTTTAACTGGCCTTTGTTTTTATCCAAAAGATTTAGGATTCTATTCCGTAATTAACCCTACTCCTCCACCTTGGTTTAAAGTAGGCTTTTACCCCTATAGCTCGATCATGAGAATAAAGCTATTTATCAGACGATTCGACCAATTTCTCACTTATCATTGCTGCCTCATAATTTTCAGCAGGGGCAACAATCCGTTGAAATTAATGTCCATCAATTTATAGGTCTTTGTGAATTCAAAAGTTCCTATTTCAATATTTCCGGAGAATTTCTTAGAACGGAACAAGGGATCCGTAAGAGTCCCTTCGATTTTAATTGTTGTCTTACAGCTGATGATGACGGCTCACCCGGTTTGTATTGGATTGCAGGATAAGTAATATTGATTTCTTTAGGATAAGAGTAAAAAAAAGTATATTTTACACGGTTTACAACTGATTTTCGTTGAGCAGAAGGATTTACAAATGCATCAACTGCTAATCCAGTATCACCATAACCTGCAGGAACTGAATTTATCACTATAGTCCTGACTTGATATACTCCTTTCATTTGAAAAACACCCGGCAGGATGCGTGCCGAGAGAAATACGGCATACATCCAAGCCGGGTAAGGGATTAGAAAATAATATCAATGGCCTCTAGCACATCTTGCTCCTGCTCGGCTTGCCCGTTCAGGGAAATATCCTTCAACAGCACCGAAGGCTGTTCGCAAATCTGGGTGATGATCACGAGCAGGTCCTGAACGAAATTGTCGATCAGATTGCGCGTAAACAACTTGGTCGCATATTCAAACTGCCCGTTCATTCCCTCATCCAGCATCGAAATAACCAAGGTCAGATCAAATTGGGAAACCGTATGCGTTTCCGGATAAGATTCGATCTGGATATCCCCGAAGCTTTGAACGTTATCTTCCTTCGTTTCCAGAGCAAACATAACATCAAATAAAGGATTGCGGCTTTGATCTCGTGGAACTTGCAGCTTTTTCACAAGCTCCTCGAACGGATAATCCTGGTGGTCGTAGGCCCCCAGCATCGTTTCTTTGACTTCGTTCAGGTAAGCGTGGAACGTCTTCTCCCCGGACGGATAATGGCGAATCGCCAACGTGTTGACAAACATTCCGATGAGCGGCTCCAGATCGGCATGTGTGCGGCCCGAAACCGGCGTGCCTACAATGAAGTCTTCTTGTCCCGAGTACTTGCTGAGCAGGATGGAATAGACCGCGGATAACACCATATAAAGGGTGGCACCGTTCTCATCGGCGATGCGCTGCAAGCTGTCGGTCATCTGCTTGTCGATGCTGAAAGGCAGCACATCTCCCTCAAAGCTGCGAACGGCAGGTCTGACAAAGTCCGTAGGCAGTTCAAGCGTCGGCAGCTTTCCTTCCAACACGTCCAGCCAGTAGGCTTCCTGACGTTTCAGTTGTTCTTTTACAGGTTCGGACTGCTGCCAAGCAGCGAATTCCTTGTATTGAATCCGAAGCGGTTCCAGTGTCTCGCCGTTATACAGACGCAGCAGCTCTTCGACGAAGATGCCCATCGACATGCCATCCGTGACGATATGATGAATGTCCAGCATGAGCAGATGCCGTTCCACTCCCCATTCGACTAAGCCCACACGCAACAGCGGCGGCCGCTCCAAATCAAAGACGCGCACAAAGCCGTCTGCGATGCTCTTCGTTTCACTTTCCGTCGCTTTCGCATACTCCACGGCAAACTTCAAATCCGGATAAATCCGTTGTACCGGTTCGCCGTCGACCATTTCGAAGCCGGTTCGCAAAATTTCGTGACGAGCGATTAATCCTTTGAGCGCCGCCTCGAATTGATTCCTTTCCAAGCGCCCGACGAGAACCGTCATGCCGGACATGTTGTAGCTAAGCTCGGCGCCTTCCAACTGCTGCTGGATGTACAGCCGTTTTTGCACGGAGGAAAGCGGATAATAATCCCTCTTATCCACAACCGGAATGGAAAGGTGTTCCTGCCGCTCCAATTGGCTGATCGCTTCGGCCATCGCTTCGATGGTCGAGTGCCGGAATACATCGCGCAGCGGCAAGTCCACGCTCAGCTCCTTGTGCACCTTGCTGACCAGCGTCGTCGCCCGCAGGGAGTGACCGCCGAGGTCGAAGAAGTTGTCCGTCACGCCAATCGTGACCGGCCCGAGCACGTCCTGCCAGATGGCGACCAGTTTCGCCTCCAGTTCGGTGCGCGGCGCCACGTATTCGCGGCCTCCGCCTGCTCCCCCTTCCGGCGCCGGCAGCGCCTTCCGGTCAATCTTTCCGTTCGGCGTCAGAGGCAGGCGCTCCAGCTCCACGAAGTACGACGGAATCATGTAACCCGGCAGCTCACTGGAGATCGCCCGTTTCAGGTCTGCCACCGTCAGTTCGCCATCCGTTGTGTAGTACGCGCACAGCACCTTCTGCCCGTTCGCGTCACTTCGAACCAGCACCACCGCTTCGCGCACGCCTTCCACCCGCATCAGCTGCGACTCGATCTCGCCCGTCTCAATCCGGTACCCCCGGATTTTCGCCTGGTTGTCGATCCGGCCGATGAAGTCCACGTTCCCGTCCTCCATCCACCGCGCCAAATCCCCCGTGCGGTATAGCCGTTCGCCCGTAGTGAACGGGCTGTCTACGAACTTCTCTTCCGTCAGCTCCGGACGATTCAAGTATCCGCGCGCTACGCCGACTCCGCCGATGACCAGCTCGCCCAGCACTCCGGCTGGCACCGGGTTCAGATACGCATCCACGATGTAGAACTTCGCATTCAGCCACGCTTTGCCAATCGGCACATGGCCGGTCTGCGGCAGCTTCATCAACTCCTCGTCATAGAAGCTGGAGTCGATCGCCGCTTCCGTCACGCCGTAGGCGTTGATGATTCGGAATAACGAGCCAAACCGTTCCTGCAAAGTCCGGTAATCCGCCACGCTGCAGCTGTCCGAGCTTGTGATTAACAGCTCCATCCAGCTCATATCCAGCCCCTGCTCATGCACATACTCCATGAACGGCACGATCAGCGCCGGCGTCGATTCGAAGATGGTGACCCGTTCCCGCTCCATCCAGTAATGAAGACGAGAAGGATCGATACGGTCGTCCTTCGGCACAATGACCATCGTGCCTCCGTTGTACAGCGTGCGCGCGATGTCGCCCACGAACACGTCAAACGAGAAGCTCGCGAGCTGCAGCAGCCGCACTGGGAACTGATCCAACCGATATTCCCGCCGGTAGCCCGCCGCCGTGTTCACCAGGCTGCGATGCTCGATCATTACGCCCTTCGGCTTGCCCGTCGTTCCCGACGTATAGATCACGTATGCCAGATCCTCTGGACGAGCTTCATGGAAGCTATCCTTGCCGACAGCATTCGGATGGCTTTCATCACCGTCGTTGACAGCACCTGTCAGTTTGCCGGAGACCATACCGGAAACCATATCAGAGCCACTTGGGGCATCCTTCGGCTTCACGGAGATCATCCCCGATAGCTTGTCGGAACCCATCGGCGCATTCGTCTGCTCCTCGGAGACGATGCCGGATAGCTTATCGGAGCCCATCCGCACAGTCGTCCGCTCCTCACTGTACGACGCTTCGTCGTCGAGGTAGAGCACAGTCGCCAGCGCCAGCTCCTCTTCGCCGAGCCAGGCTTCGGCGCGCTCTCGTAGCGGAGTTTGCGTCAGCAGCACCTTCGCTCCGCTATCTTCCAGCATGAACCGCACGCGATCCACCGGATAATCTGGATCGAGCGGCACATACGCCCCGCCTGCTTTCCAGACAGCCAGCACAGCCACCAGCAAGTCCACCGTACGCTCGGCGAGAATGCCGACGATCGTCTCCCGGCCGATGCCGCTTGCGCGCAGCGTGGACGCCAAGCGGTTCGCTCGCTCGTTCAGCTCCGCATACGTCAGCCGATCGTTCTCGTACACGACAGCTGCCGCTTCCGGCGTGCGCTCCGCCTGTTCCTCGAACAGCCGGTGGAACGCGGCCGCAGGAACCGCTTCTAGCTGCGCGGGGTTAAACACGCCGAGAATTTGCTCTTTTTCCACAGATGTCAAAATGTCCAGCTCGGCAATCGTCGCCAACGGGTTGCGGAGAATGGATTCAAGCAGCTGCAAGTAGTGAGCGGCCAATTTCTCCACCGTTTCGGTTTTATAAAGAGCCGTGGCGTATTCAAACAAATATTCCAAGCCTTCCTCGATCTCCGTAACGTCCAGGCTGAGATCGAATTTAGAAACAATTTCTTCGCTGGCATACGTCGACAAATGGAGTCCAGGAAGCTCGATTTCCAAATTCTCTGTATTCTGCAAAGCAAACATCGTATCGAACAGCGGATTGCGGCTCAAATCGCGAGCCACGTTTACCTTATCTACCAGCTCCTCAAACGGATAATTCTGATGTTCAAAAGCTCCCAGCGTCGTCTCCTTGATTTCCATTAAGTAGTCAAGGAACGTCTTACCGGCAGCCGGATAACTGCGGATAGCCAGGGTATTAACGAACATCCCGATCAGCGGCTGAACGTCGCTGTGATTTCTTCCCGCAATCGGCGTACCGACCACCACGTCTTCCTGGCCTGAATATTTATGCAGAAGCACGTTATACGCCGCAAGCAGAACCATGTAGAGCGTTGCGCCGTTCTCGGCTGCAAGCCGTTTCAAACCCTCGCTTTTCTCGCTATTCATAAACAATTGCAGCGTGCTGCCCTCGTAGCTCTGCATAGCCGGGCGCGGATAGTCCGTTGGCAATTCCAACACCGGCAGCTCTCCTCGGAACATGTCGAGCCAGTAAACTTCCTGCTTGGCAAGCTGAGCTTTCTGCTCGTCCGATTGCTGCCATACCGCGTAATCTTTGTATTGAATGCGGAGCGGCTCCAACTGCTCCCCACTGTACAAGCGGACGAACTCTTCGATCAGTACGTCAATCGAAACGCCGTCAGATACGATATGATGCGTATCAAACATCAGAATGTGCTGGTCCGGCGCTAGTTCGGCCAGGCCTACCCGCAGAAGCGGCGGCTTCGCTAGATCAAATGCGCGTACGAATTGGCGCACCGTTTCTTCCGCCTGCTCCCCGCTGATCTGCACATATTCCACCAAGAAGGCGGCTTCTTCGTAAATCCGCTGAACCGCTTCGCCTTCTACCATCTCAAAGCCGGTGCGCAGCGTTTCATGACGAGCTACGAGCCCGCGGAACGCTTCTTCAAACCGCTGCCGGTCGAGCTCCCCTTCGAACAGCATTGCTCCCGGTATGTTGTAGCTCAGCTCGCCTCCTTCCAGCTGGTTCAAGATATAGAGACGTTTCTGAGCGGAAGAGAGCGGATAATACCCGCTAGGTTCGGCAGCCGGAATAGCCGTGAATGAGCCGATCTCCAACTGCTCCATAGCCGCGGCCATTTCCTCAACCGTCGAATAGCGGAATACATCGCGAAGCGGGAATTTAACGCCTAGCTCCTTATGCATCTTACTGACAAGCGTCGTCGCCCGCAGGGAGTGTCCGCCGAGGTCGAAGAAATTGTCCGTTACGCCTACCGCCTTTTCCCGAACAAGCACATCCTGCCAAATGATGGCCAGCTTCGCCTCAAGTTCGGTGCGCGGCGCCACATATTCGCGTCCTCCACCAGCACCCTCTTCCGGTACCGGCAGTGCCTTCCGGTCAATCTTTCCGTTCGGGGTCAGAGGCAGGCGATCCAGTTCCACGAAGTACGACGGGATCATGTACCCCGGCAGCTCCTGTGCCAGCTCCCTGCGCAGAACGTTCACTGCCAACTCCGCCCCGGTATCCGGCGTATAATACGCGCACAGCGCCTTCTGCCCGTTCGCTTCACTTCGAACCAGCACCACCGCTTCGCGCACGCCTTCCACCCGCAGCAGCTGCGACTCGATCTCGCCCGTCTCAATCCGGTACCCCCGGATTTTCGCTTGGTAGTCGATCCGGCCGATGAAGTCCACGTTCCCGTCCTCCAGCCACCGCGCCAAGTCTCCCGTGCGGTACAGCCGCTCACCCGCGACAAACGGGCTGTCTACGAACTTCTCTTTCGACAGCTCTGGACGGTTCAAGTACCCGCGCGCTACCCCGACTCCGCCAATGACCAGCTCGCCAAGCACCCCGACTGGCACCGGATTCAGATGTGCGTCCACGATGTAGAATTTCGCATTCAGCCACGCTTTGCCGATCGGCACATGGCCTGTTTGCGGCAGCTTCGTCACTTCCTCGTCGTAGAAGCTGGAGTCGATCGCCGCTTCCGTCACCCCGTAGGCGTTGATGATGCGCAACGACGAGCCGAACCGATCCTGCAAGGTACGGTAATCCGCTACGCTGCAGCTATCCGAGCTCGTGATTAACAGCTCCATCCCGCTGATACTCAGCCCCTGCTCATGCACGTACTCCAGGAACGGCACGATCAGTGCCGGTGTTGATTCGAAAATGGTGACCCGCTCCCGCTCCATCCAGTGGTGCAGACGGGCCGGATCGATCCGGTCGTCCTTCGGCACAATGACCATCGTGCCTCCGTTATACAGCGTCCGCGCGATATCGCCCACGAATACGTCGAACGAGAAGCTTGCGAGCTGCAGCAGCCGCACCGGGAACTGATCCAGTCGGTATTCCCGGCGGTAGCCTGCCGCTGTGTTTACCAAGCTGCGGTGCTCGATCATTACACCCTTCGGCTTGCCCGTCGTTCCCGACGTGTAGATCACATACGCCAGATCCTCAGGACGAGCTTCATGGAAGCGGCCCATGCCAGCAACATACGTATGGCTCTCATCGCCATCGCAGTAGCCATCGTCCACAGCATCCGCAAGCTTGCTGGATACCATACCGGAGAGCTTGTCGAGGATTGTGTTGGAAACCATATCAGAGTCCCTCGGCGCATTCGTCCGCTCCTCGCTGTACGACGCTTCGTCGTCGAGGTAGAGCACTGCCGCCAGCGCCAGCTCCTCTTCGCCGAGCCAGGCTTCGGCGCGTTCTCGCAGCGGCATTTGCGTCAGCAGCACCTTCGCTCCACTGTCTTCAAGCATGAACCGCACGCGGTCCGCCGGATAATCCGGGTCGAGCGGCACATACGCCCCGCCCGCTTTCCAGACGGCCAGCACGGCCACCAGCAAGTCCACCGAACGCTCGGCGAGAATGCCGACAATTGTCTCCCGGCCGATGCCGCTATCGCGCAGCGTAGACGCCAAGCGATTCGCCCGCTCGTTCAGCTCCGCATACGTCAGCCGGTCGTTCTCGTACACGACGGCCTCCGCTTCCGGCGTGCGCTCCGCCTGTTCCTCGAACAGCCGGTGGAACGCGGCCGCAGGAGCTGCTTCCGGCTGCGCCGGATTGAACGCCCCTAGAATTTGCTCTTTTTCCGCTGCCGTCAAAAGCTCCAACTCATTCACGCGGATGTCCGGGTTAGCTGCAACCTGCTCCAGCGCCCGAGCAAAGTGACCGTGGATCTGCCTAATATCTTGCTCTCTGAACGTCAACACATTGTACGTAAACCGCAGCAAAATATGCTCTTCTGGAATGACGGTAATGTCCAGGTCGTAGTTCGTTTGCTCCGGCGACTGGATATTAGCGATTTTCAGCGCTGCTTTTTCTCCACCAACGACCTGTTCAATCTGTTCTTCCATCGGATAATTTTCAAAAACCATGATATGGTTGATCAAGTCGCGCTTTTGCTCGCTCAACGACTGAATTTCGAACAGCGGGAACGTTTCGTAAGCTCCCGATGCCAGCGCTTGATCCTGGGTTTTTCTCAAAATATCAGCTGCCGTTTCCTCGGCTTTGCCTTGAATACGGACCGGAATCGTATTAATAAACAGGCCGATCATGCTTTCAATGCCCGGAATTTCCACCGGACGCCCGGATACGACGGAGCCAAATACGACATCCTCGCTGTTGTTGTATATTTGCAAAACGAGTCCCCATACGGTCTGCATGAACGTATTGAGCGTCACCTGCTGCTGGCGCGCCACCCGCTCGATTTGCCCGGTCAGTTCCTTGCTGAGTTCCACATCGAGTTCTGCTGCTTCAAAAGCACCCTGCTTCAGCTGCGTTTTCTCCTGGGGCAGCTTGGTCTGCTGATCGTAACCCGCCAAATACTCGGACCAGTAACGCGAAGCTGTCGCGGCATCTTGAGCTTCCAGCCATTCGATATACCGGGAGTACGAGGTAACCGGAGGAAGCTCCGGCGTCCGCTTCTCCTGGAACGCGAAGTAGGTGTCGAACACTTCCTTGATCATAAAGGACATGCACCAGCCGTCCATCAAAATGTGATGATGACTCCAGATCACATGGTAGGACTCGTCACCCGTGCGCAAAACGGTCACACGCATCAGAGAGCCTCGGTCCAAATCGAACTTGTTCGCTTTATCCGCACTGACGAAATCAGCTACTCTCTTCTTCAGGTGCTCATCGCTTACCGAGCGAATATCTTCGAAGTGCACTTCACACTTCCGCTCGCGGAATACCACTTGAATCGGCTCGTCTCTCCAGCCGGTAATAAAGTTGGTCCGCAGCGCCTCATTCCGCTGCACCAGCGTATCCAATCCTTGGGTGAAGGCTTCGACATTCAGGCTTCCGTACAGATCGAAGGTCACCTGTTCGAAGTATGCTTCCGAATCGGCATCCAGCAGGCTGTGGAACAACATCCCTTTTTGCAGCGGAGTCAGGGTGTATACATTCTCCAGTTCGCCAAGCGCCGCCGTATGTTCGGCCAGCCGCTCCAATTCATCCACTGTTACATCTTGAAGTAATACGTCGCTAGGCGTAAGCTCCGGCCGCTCTTTCGATACGCAGTGGCTGATAACTTCACGCAAGCTCGAATGAAGCAGGGTGCCCAGGCGCTCTACCGTTTCCCGTTTATACTGGGTTTCCCCATAACGGATCGTGAGTTCCAGCACTCCTTCCGACACCATACCGTTGATATCTAGGACAAAATCCATCCCTGCATTCGGGCTTGAATCGGAGCCCGGGCTGAACGGAGACGGCTGCGAGCCGCTGCTTTCGTAATCCTGGTCGAACTGACCCAAATAGTTAAAGCTGATCTCCGGCTCCACAGCGAAGCGCTCGCCGTCACGCGGCGCCGACAAATAGCGCAGGATGCCGTAGCCGATTCCTTTTTTCGGAATGCGGCGCAAGCTTTCTTTCACCTGTTTCACCTGATGACCGAGCGCCTGAGCGTGACCGAACTCCAGAACGACAGGGAATTGGCTTGTAAACCAGCCTACCGTGCGCGTAATGTCCACATCCGGCAAAATATGTTCCCGGCCGTGGCCTTCGAGATTCACCAGCACGCGTTCCCGGCCGCTCCAAGCTTGTACTGCGAGGCCAAGCGCAGCAAGCAGCAAATCGTTCATTTCCGTACGGTAAGCACGGTGTGCGTGCTTCAGGAGCTGTTCGGTTTCCTCTGCTGTCCAGCGAACGGTCACGAGACCGCTGTCCTTCAGCTTGGATCTGCCTTGTTCAAAATCTTTTGGAAGCGGCTCATAGCTCAATTGCTCGATATGCTGCCAGTACGCTCTTTCGCTTTCCATCGCCGAACCGTTCGCATAATTAGCGAGCTGTTTCGCCCACGTTTGGAATGAATCCGTTTTGAGCGGCAGACGGATCGGCTTCCCTTGCAGCGCCTGCTCATAACCGGCGGCAAAATCCTCAAGCATAATCCGCCAAGATACGCCGTCTACGACCAAGTGATGGATCGCGATGAGTAGATGGTCGCCGTCATCGCAGCGGAACAAGCCGAGCTTCACCAGCGGACCATTTTCCAGATCGATGCTCGCTTGAATGTCATTCGCCCTAGTCTCTACCGCTTCTTGCACGTCTTGGGCTCCCTTGCAATCGACAACCTCCAGATCGAACAGCGCTTCATTCTCCCCAGCGCCGCGGTTCCAGGCGCTATAGCCGTCCACGGTTAAGCGGTAAACCGTACGAAGAGCATCGTGATGCACGACAAGCTGACGCACCGCTTGGCGTAAAGCTTCTTCGTCGAAGCCTTGCTTGGAGAACTGCATGAACGCCTGATTGCTGTGATGCACGTCGGCTGGATTTTGTTCAAAGAACCAACGCTGAATTGGGGTCAAGATGACCTCTCCCATCACTACGGCTTGGCTTGCCGTTCTATCCGCCGTTTGCAGCTGCAAACTAAGGGCGGAAATCGTCGGGTAATGGAACAAATCTTTCATGACCAGCTTGTACCCCGCTTGCAAAAGACGGGATGATACCTGCAAGGCCTTGATCGAATCGCCACCGAGCGCAAAGAAATTGTCCATCGTGCCGACCTGCTCTACGCCCAGCACCGACTGCCAGACCTCCGCAAGTGCTTGCTCGGCAGGTGTACGAGGCGCCGTGTATGCAGCCTCGGCACGAATGCTTCCCTCCGGCACAGGCAGCGCTTGACGGTCGATCTTGCCGTTCGGCGTAAGCGGCATTTGATCTAGGCGCATCATGCGCGAAGGCACCATATGGGCAGGCAGCGCAGCGTCCAGATGGGACACAAGCCCTTCCAGATCGAAGCTGGAATCCGCTGCGACATACCCGCACAAATATTTCTGCCCACGCTCGTCCGCCCGATCGATGACAAGCGCTTGACGCACGCCGGCAACATGTTGCATCGCCGCTTCAATTTCTCCAAGCTCGATCCGATAGCCGTGAATTTTCACCTGGTTGTCGATCCGGCCGATGAAGTCCACGTTGCCGTCTGGCATCCAGCGCGCCAAGTCGCCCGTCCGGTACAACCGCTCCCCAGCGGCGAACGGGCTGTCTACGAATTTCTCCGCCGTCAAATCCGGGCGGTTCAAGTAACCGCGGGCTACACCCGCTCCGCCGATCACCAACTCGCCCAGCACCCCGATTGGCACCGGCTTCAGATTCGCATCCACAATGTAGAACTTAGCGTTCAGCCACGCTTTGCCGATCGGCACGCTGCCCGTCTTCGGCAGCTTATCCAGCGGCTCGTCATAGAAGCTGGAGTCAATCGCCGCTTCGGTTACGCCGTAGCTGTTAATAATACGGAACTGCGAGCCGTAGCGCTCCTGCAAGGTGCGGTAATCCGCTACGCTGCACGCATCCGAGCTTGTGATTAGCAGCTGCATCGAGCTGAGGTCCAGACCTTCGGCATGCACATGCTCCATAAACGGCACGATCAGCGCCGGAGTTGATTCGAACACCGTCACGGCGTAGTCGTGAATCCAGCCGTAGAGGCGGGTTGGATCGATCCGATCGTCCTTCGGCACAATGACCATAGTGCCGCCGTTGTACAGCGTCCGCGCAATATCGCCGACGAACACGTCGAACGAGAAGCTGGCGAGCTGCAACAAGCGCACCGGAAACTGATCGAGGCGGTAATCGCGCCGATAGCCCGCCGCCGTGTTCACCAAGCTGCGGTGCTCGATCATTACGCCCTTCGGTCGGCCCGTCGTACCGGAGGTGTAGATGACGTAAGCCAAATCACACGGCTTGTTCACATTCGCCGGATTCGATGCGAGATTCACTGCCAGTACGTTCTGCTCGGCTTCTGCGGTGGCGGACGTTTCGGCAGAAGCGATTTCCGCTTGCGCCAATCCCCGCGCCTCTGCGCCTGCTTCGCCCACAGCTTGTACACCTTGAGTTTGTACGCCCACTGCCACTGCCACTTCCGCCGCTCCAAGGCTGTACGTCGCAGCGTCGTCAAGTGCAAGCACCGTATGCAGCGCTGAAGCTCCGTTGCTGCGCCAAGCTTCCGCCTGCTCCAGCAGGCAAGACTGCGTGAGCAGCACCGATGCCCCGCTGTCCGCGAGCATATACTCGATCCGCTCCGCCGGATAGTCCGGGTCAAGCGGCACATAAGCGCCACCCGCTTTCCATACGGCGAGCACCCCGATCAACAGCTCCGTCGAACGGCCAGCCAGAATGCCGACCACCTGCTCCGGCTTCACCCCGCGCGCCCGCAGCGCATATGCCAGATGATTCGCTTTAGCGTTCAGCTCCGCATAAGTCAGCTTGCTGTCTTCATATACAACTGCCAGCGCTCCAGGAGTGCGCTCCGCCTGCTCCTCGAACAGCTCGTGGAACGTTCTCTCTCTCCACAATTCATCCGCTTCCAAGCCTGTACCCTCTGCGGCGGGTTGCTTCGCAAGAGCCGCAGACGACACGTCAAACTTGACCAGCAAATCATGCTTTTCGCTGTCCGTCAAGAGTTCCAAATCCGCAATCCGTGCACCCGGCTGAGTCACAATCGACGCCAAAAGCTGCTCGTAATGACCTGCCAGCCGTACCATCGTGTCCTGTCTAAACAACGAGGTAGCGTACTCGATCTTGCAAACCAGCTCGTTACCCGCTTCCACGATATCTAAGCTAAGGTCGAACTTTGCCGTCTTTTCCTCGATGTCGAACAGTGACCATTGCAAACCATCCAAGGTTACATCCAAGCTTTCGTGCTTTTGCAAAGAAAACATGGTGTCAAACAACGGATTCCGGCTTAAATCCCGGCTCACTTGAAGAGCTTCTACTAGTTCCTCGAACGGATAGTCCTGATGCTCGTAGGCTCCAAGCGTCGTTTCCTTCACTTCCTGCAAGTAATCCAGGAACGTCCGCTCCGCCACCGGACCCAAGCGAAGGGCCAGCGTATTGACGAACATCCCGATAATCGGCTGCAGATCGGCGTGAGAACGGGCGGCAATCGGAGTGCCGACCACGATATCTTCCTGTCCTGCGTATTTATGAAGCAATACAGAGTACGCAGCCAGCAGCAGCATGTACAGTGTCGCCCCCGAATCGCCGGCAAGCCGTTTGAGCGCTTCGCTTTTCTCCGCATCCAGCGTAAACGTAAGCGTCTGACCGTCAAATTGCTGGACGGCCGGGCGGGAGAAGTCAAGAGGCAGCTCAAGAACCGGAAGCTCGCTGCTGAATACCCCACGCCAGTATTCCTCCTGCCGCTTGATGCGCTGGCGCTGCTCCTCGGATTGCTGCCAAACGGCATAATCCTTGTATTGAATCCGCAGCTCCGGCAATTCTTCGCCATTGTAAAGCCTCACGAATTCGCGCAGCAGCACGTCCATGGAAAGGCCGTCGGAACCAATATGATGAATATCCAGCGCGAGCAGGAATTTCTCTTTCTCCAGTTCGATCAGCAGGGCGCGCAGCAAAGGCGGCTCGGTCAAGTCAAAAGGCTGAATGAAGCCTTCAAGAATGGCCGCAACCTGATCTTCGCTTACTTGAAGCTTCTCGACCTTGAAAGCTGTGAGCGGATGAATACGCTGAACCGGCTCCCCATCCACAATTTCGAAACCGGTGCGCAGCATATCGTGCCGGGACACCAAAGCAGTCAGCGCCTTCTCCAATTTGTCCTCGTTCAAAGCCCCTTCCATTTGCAACGCACTTGGGAGGTTGTAATTCAGCTCTGAGCCATCCAGCTGGTGCAGAACGTACAGTCTTTTTTGCGCGGAGGAAACGGGATAGTACGCTTTCTCTTCCGCTTTTGGAATCGAGCTGTGCCGCATTTCTTCCAAGCTGGCAATAGCTCCGGCCATCGACTCTACCGTTATATAGCGGAACACATCGCGCAGCGGAAGTTCGACGTTCATTTCCTTCCGAATCTTGCTGACAAGGTTCGTCGCCCGCAAGGAATGGCCTCCGAGCTCGAAGAAATTGTCCTGGACTCCAATGCCGGAGTAACCCAGCACTTCCTCCCAGATCTTCACAAGCTGGGACTCCGTCCGGTTACGCGGCGCTACGTATTCAACGCCTGTATGTAAGCCACTTTGCGGCGCCGGCAGCGCTTTGCGGTCCACTTTGCCGTTGGACGTCAGCGGCATGCGCTTCAGCTGCACGAAGTAAGATGGGATCATGTACCCCGGCATTCCCTGGGCCAGCGAGGTTCTCATATCACTGACCGTCAGCGTCCGGTCCGCCACGAAGTAGGCGACAAGCGCCTTCTCGCCCCCATCGTCCTGACGGGCCAGCACCACCGCTTCTTCCACGCCCTCGACGTTCAGCAGCTGTGTCTCGATTTCGTCCAGCTCGATCCGGTAGCCGCGGATTTTCACCTGATGGTCGATCCGACCCAAGTATTCGATGTTGCCGTCCGGCAGCCAAGCCGCCAAGTCGCCCGAGCGGTAGAGCTTCTCCCCCTCCGCAAACGGGGAATCGACGAACTTCTCCGCCGTCAGATCCGGACGGTTCAAATATCCTCTCGCCAGGCCTTCCCCGGCCACATACATTTCCCCCGCTACGCCGATCGGCACAGGACGGCGGTTGGCATCAAGAACGTACACGCTTAGCGTCGGAATCGGCTTGCCGATATTGCTCTTCGCCGCCTCCATTTCGACCCACGTCATTTCCTTATACGTCACGTGAACCGTCGTCTCGGTAATGCCGTACATATTGATCAGCTTCGTCTCCGGGTACTTCGTCTTGAAGCCCTTGAGCAGCAGCGGACTGAGCGCTTCACCCCCGAAAATGACGTTGCGAATCCGCAAATCGTACGGATGATCCGCCAACACCTCTCGCAGCAGCTGGTAGAAATACGTTGGTGTCTGATTCAAAATGGTGACCTGTTCGCGGCCCAGCAGCGCCAAGAAATCCGCCGGACTTTTCGCTGTGAGCGTCGGTACGATGACCAGCTTGCCTCCGTACAGCAGCGCGCCGTACATTTCCCAGACGGAGAAATCGAAGCAGAACGAGTGGAACAGCGTCCACGTGTCGGACGGCCCGAAGTCGAACAGGTTCTTGTCGTTGAACAGGAGGCGCACGACGTTCTTATGCTCGATCAGCGTTCCCTTCGGCCTGCCCGTCGTTCCCGACGTGTAGATGACATAAGCTAGGTTGCTTGGTCCGGACATCGGCTCCAAATTCGAAGCGTCCAGCGCACCTTCCGACGTTGTGGAATCCGTCCCGCTGTCGCCCCAAACGAAATCGTCCAATTCGAGGCGAGTTCCTGCGAAGTCAGTCTTCTCGTGCAAATGCTTTTGAATCAGCAATAACGGTGCGCCCGAATCCTCGATCATGAAGCGAATGCGCTCCTCTGGGTAGTCGGGATCGACAGGCACGTAGGCTCCGCCCGCTTTGAGAATCGCCAAAATGCCGACGACCATATCAAGCGAACGTTCAGCCAAAATCGCTACCAGTTGGTCCGCTTCGACTCCCGTCTCCCGCAGCTTCCGCGCAAGTCGGTTGGATCGCTCGTTCAGCTCGCGGTAGGTCAGCTGCCGCTCGTTCATAACGGCGGCCACGTTATCCGGGTAAAGCTCCGCCTGCTCTTCGAACAAGCCGTGAATCGTCTGCTGCTGCGGGTAGTCCGCCTCCGAATCGTTGAAACCGCGTACCAGTTCGCGGATTTCCTCTTCCGTGAGCATTTCCAGCGAGGCAATATCCCCGTCCGGCGCTGCTGCGATGGTTTCGATCAGTTTGTCATAATGTCTGGCGAACCGCTTCGCGGTCTCCTGTTTATACAAAGCCGTAGCGTACTCCAACCGGCATTCGAGCTGACCATCCAGCTCCGAAATGTCTAGGAGCAGCTCGAACTTGGATGTTCGGTTCTCCAGCGGATAAAACGATTGCTCCAGCCCCTCGATGACAATTTGCTCGTTCTCCGTATTTTGCAGGGAGAAGAACGTATCAAAGAGCGGATTCCGGCCGGTCGCGCGCGGAATGTGAAGACTATCCACCAAGTCTTCGAACAAATAATTTTGGTGTTCGAAAGCGCCGAGCGTGATGTCCTTGATTTCTTCCAGGTACGAAAGGTATGGCTTGGAACGTTCCGGACGGCTGCGAATGGCCAGCGTGTTGATAAACATCCCAACGATCGGCTGCACTTCATCCTGCGTTCTTCCGGCAATCGGCGTTCCGACGATCAGATCCTCCTGACCCGAATATTTATGCATAAGGATGGAGTAAGCCGACAGCAGCACCATGTACAGGGTCGTCCCCGTCCGTGCCGCCAGCTCTTTCAGCTTCTCCGTCCTCTCTTTCCCGATATAAAACTTCACGGTCCGGCCGTCAAAGCTTTGCACCGCTGGCCGCGGGAAATCCGTCGGCAGTTCCAAGACCGGCAGCTCGCCTGACAGCTGTTCCAGCCAGTACTCCTTCTGCGGCTGAAGCATCTGCCCGTAGGCTTCGGAATGCTGCCAAACGGCATAATCTTTGTATTGAGTGTGCAGCGGAGACAACTCCTCGCCCCGATACAGGCGGCTGAACTCGTCGAAGAGCAGCGCTGTCGAAATACCGTCCGAGACGATATGGTGCATATCGAACAGCAACATGTGGCGATCCTCAGCAATTTGAATCAGACCGATGCGCAAAAGTGGCGGCTTCGTCAGATCAAATGGACGATAGTAAGCTTCTACCACTTCGTCCACTTCCTGCTCGCTCGACTCGAAATAATCGACAGCGAACTCCACCTCGTCATAGATGCGCTGGACAAGCTCGCCTTGAACCTGCTCAATCCCGGTACGCAGTGTCTCATGGCGCTGAATCAGCGCCCGGAACGCGTACTCGGTGCGCGTGCGGTCCAGCTTGCCTTCGAGTACAAGCGCCGCCGACATATTGTAGCTGCGCTCGGCCCCGTCAAGCTGGCGCAGGACGTATAGACGCTTTTGCTCGGATGAAACCGGATAGTACTCGGCCTCAGCCGTCTTTCCAATCTCATACGTCTCCTGCTGCTTCAAACCGCCGATTCGTTGGGCCAGCTGTTTGATCGTGGTGTAGCGGAATACGTCACGCAGCGGTACCTCGACTTGCAGCTCTTTCCGAATCTTAGAAACAAGCGTGGAGGCCCGCAAGGAATGACCACCCAAGTCAAAGAAATCGTCTTGGACTCCAACTCGCGCAATACCAAGCACCTGCTGCCAAATGAGAGCAAGTCTTGTTTCCATCGTTGTGCGAGGCGCCACATACTCATGGCCTGCTTCTACCTCTCCGGTCGGTTCAGGCAGCGCTTTACGGTCAATTTTGCCGTTCGGCGTAAGCGGAAGCTTATCAAGAAACATCAGACGGGCCGGGATCATATGAGCCGGCAGCTCTTGCTTCAATTGAGACAGCAGATCGCTCAGCTGCAAGGAAGTATCCCCCGCCACGTAGCCGCACAAATATTTATGCCCCTGCTCATCCGTACGGTCGGTCACTACAGCCTGCTTGACGCCCGGGAATCGCAGCAGAGCCGTTTCAATTTCGCCGAGTTCGATCCGGAACCCGCGAATTTTCACCTGATAGTCAATCCGGCCGATGAAGTCGACGTTGCCGTCTTCCAGCCAGCGGGCCAAATCGCCTGTTCGGTACAGACGTTCGCCCGCAACAAACGGGCTGTCCGCAAACTTCTCGGCGGTTAGGTCCGGACGGTTCCAGTACCCGCGCGCCACCCCAGCACCGCCGATGACAAGCTCGCCCGGAACCCCTACAGGAACAGGCTTTAACGCCGCATCGACAATGTAAAACCGAGCATTCAGCCAAGCTTTGCCGATCGGCACATGACCCGACGACGGCAGCTTATCCAACGCCTCATCGTAAAAGCTGCTGTCAATGGCCGCTTCGGTAACACCGTAGCTGTTGATGATGCGGAATTGTCCGCCGAATCGTTCCTGCAATAATCGATAATCGGTGACACTGCAAGCATCCGAGCTGGTAATCAGCAACTGCATGGAGCCAATGTCCAGCCCTTCTTCATAAATATGCTGCATGAACGGCAGAATGAGCGCAGGCGTCGATTCGAATACCGTAATGCTTTGGTCCCGAATCCAGCCGTATAAACGGTTCGGATCAATCCGGTCATCCTTTGGCACAATCACCATCGTGCCTCCGTTATACAGCGTCCGCGCGATGTCTCCGACGAATACGTCAAACGAGAAGCTGGCCAGCTGCAGCAGCCGCACCGGGAACTGATCCAAGCGGTACTCGCGACGATACGCATCCGCCGTATTCACGAGACTACCGTGCTCGATCATGACGCCTTTCGGGCGTCCCGTCGTACCCGAGGTGTAAATCACATAAGCCAAGTCTTGCGGGGCGCTGTCGGCAGATTCACATTCCACGGCTAAGGCATCCCCGTTATAAATCTGTTCATCGTCCATGGCATAGACAGCTTGAAGCTTCAGCCGATCATCGGCCAACCAACCTCCAGCCCGCTCCAACAGATGACGCTGTGTAAGCAGCACCGATGCTTCGCTATCGCTAAGCATGTACTCAATCCGCTCCGCCGGATAATCGGGGTCCAGCGGTACATAGGCTCCGCCGGCTTTCCAAACGGCAAGCACCCCGACCAGCAGTTCCACCGAACGCTCCGCCCAGATCCCCGTAATCGTCTCCCTTCCCACGCCCTGTTCACGAAGGAGAGAAGCCAGCCGCTCGGCGCGTTCGTTCAATTCGCCGTAGGTCAGCTGTGTGTCCATATAGACGACCGCCGGATGATTCGGAATTTCCCGGGCAAACTTTTCAACATACCGATGAAACGCTTCTCCCTCGCTCAGCTCTGCCACTGGCAGGTTAAACACGCCCAGAATGCGGTGTCTCTCCTCATCGCTCAGCAGAGAAATATCGCGTACCGGCAGTTCCGGAGTCTGAAGGAACTGATCCAGAACGGTTACATACTGTTCCATAATCCGATTGATCTCAGCCGTCTCGAACAGGCCGGTACGATAGGAAGCATGGAGAATGACATGGCCTTCATTCAGCATATGGTCAAAGCGCAGCAGCAAATCGTCCATCTCGTGCCTAGCGAAGTGAGCCTCCAGACGAACCTTGATGTCTTCGTACTCCACGATTTCCAAAGGCAAATATTCCAGTGACGTCCGGAACAGACCCGAAAGATCATTGCGGCCGTGTTGTTCGCGTAAATCCTGGATTAATTGGTTATAAGGATATTTCTGATACCGCAGATCGGCCGTATTTTCCTTGGAAACGGTTTGGATCAAGGAAAGCACATGCTCGTCTGGATTCAGGCGAATCCGCGTAGCCACGGTGCTGACGAACATGCCGATCGTTTCTTTCTCCTTCTTGCTAGTGCGATTGGCGAACACCGTGCCGACCGGAACATCGCTGCTGTCGGTCAGCTTGTACAATAAGGTATACATGACGGACAGAAATAACGTATATAAGCTGACCTGATATTGTTCGCTGAAGGCCAGAATGCGTTCATACCGGGAACCGTCCAACGTGATGGCCAGTTTATTGGATTCGCTCCCGATCAAGAATGGCGGATACGATTTGATGCCGGTCGTTTCAGGCAAAGTGCTGTACTTCGTCAGCCAGTATTGCTTGCCTTTTTGATAACGCTGCGATTGCTCATATTCAAGCTCTGTGGAAATATAATCCAGATAGGAAGGGGCATGGTAACTACTGGAGATGCCTTTGCGCAGTTTCAGGTATTTTTCCATCACCGCATGCAGCAAAGCATTTACGGACAAGCCGTCGGCGATAATATGATTTACCGTCAAATTAAGCCATACTTGGCCGTTCGCAAATTGGATCAACGTAAATTGGTGGAGGTGTTCATCGAATACACTGACCGGTTTTTCGCTTACTTCTTTCACCCATGCATAGAATTGTTCGGTGGTGCTTAATTCGAGGCGGCTTATTCTGGCTTGGACATTCTCCGGCTCTTCGAACCACTGCATTGGATGTTGCAAATCGCCGCTAATGCGGATTCGGAAAGCGTCATAGGTGTTGACGATCTCTGCCGCCGCTTGCTCCAGAAGCTGTGTGTCGATCTCGCCCGTCATTTGGTAGGTCGCGGAAAGCATCGTGATGGACGTTCCCGGATTCATTATTTCCATGAACCATATTCGGCGCTGGGCTTGCGTTAATCCATATTGCTCGTTGGTATTCTCTCTCACATCGACACACTCCCGTTTTAGAGATTGTTTGTAGATAGGCTTTGTACCTAGGAAGCCGCCCACCGTAAAGCGGGTCTAGCCGTACAGCCGGGTGTAATAACCCCCGAGCGCCAGCAGGTCCTGATGGCGACCCCGCTCGACGACCGTCCCTTGGTTGATGACGGTAATCAAATCCGCATGTTCCACGGTGCTGAGACGGTGGGCGATTAGAATGGTGGTGCGCCCCTTCATCAATACGTTTATGGCCTGCTGTACCCCATGCTGGGATTCGTTATCCAGCGCGGAAGTCGCCTCGTCCAGCAGCAGAATCGGGGCGTTTTTGAGAATCGCCCGGGCGATCGCAATTCGCTGCCTTTGTCCGCCCGACAACGACGCTCCTCTCTCTCCCACCGGCGTTTTATACTGTTCCGGAAGTTCCTCAATGAAATGGTGAGCGTACGCCGCTTTGGCCGCTTCGATCACTTCTTCAACCGTTGCATCCGGGTTGCCGTAGCGGATGTTTTCCTCAATCGTTCCGGTAAACAAGAACGGCTCCTGCGGAACGTATGCAATCTGCCTGCGGATTTCGTCCAGCGTGTAATGGCCGAACGGTTTGCCTTGAAGCAGGATTTCTCCGCTGTTCACAGGATAAAAGCCGAGGAGCAGCTTGATCAGCGTACTTTTGCCGCTGCCGCTGGCCCCCACGATAGCGGCGACTTGGCCGGGAAACACCTGCATGGACATGTCGACAAGCACCTTTTTATCCGCCTGATAGGAAAATTCCACATTGCGAAACTCTACCGCAGCCTCTGACACGAGCTCGCTGTGAGGAGATCCCAGGCGATTCGGTTCCTCTTCCTCTCCTAGCACCTCTTCAATCCGGTGAGCGCCCGCGAGCGAATTTTGGGTCATCGACAACACCACGCCTAAGTTCAACAAGGCGTGTGTCAAATTCACTTGCAGAACCGCCAGAGCGGCAACGCTTCCCATTCCCATCAGTCCGTGGGCATAAAGAAGACTGCCGATGACGATGATGCCGCAGAACGTGACATAGCTGATAAAATGATTCACCGCAGCTTGCATGCCGTTCTTCTGCGCCGTTTGCCGAAGCGTCTGCGTCATTTGTTCGTTCAACGCCGCGTACTGGCTGTAAATCGTGCGGATGCGGAACAGCTTCACAATTTGAATGCCGCCCATAAAATCTTTGAATTTTTCGGTCATTTTACCGAGCGTCTGCAAGCCTTGTTCGGATAGGACGCGAATATCCCGCGCAAATTTCAGGCTGACCACGGAGGACAGCAGCAGAATGACAAAGGATACGCCGGCAAACCGCCAATCGATCAATACCATGGAGACTATGGAGCCGATGCAAAACACAACTTGAAGCAGCAACACGAAGTAAACCTGCGACAATGTAAACTCAACGGTCGTTACGTCATTGTTCACCCGCGACAACAAATCCCCATGATGCGTCTGCTCCAGAAATCTCGGTCGAACCCGGCACAGCTTGTCATAAAGACGTTCGCGAATATTCAGCACAGTCAGTTCGACACTGCGCTGGTATAAGTAAATGAACCAAGGAGAAATCACATTTTCCAGGAACAGGGCCGCGCCCAAAATAATAAAGGCTGCCACCATCAGGGACGTATCTCGGGATACGGCGAAATCAACCAAGTTATGTACGACCAAACTGAAGGCGATCAGGAACAACGTCTGGGTGAGCGCCGTCACGGCGAGGCCAATGGCGTACTGGGTTTTGCGCTTGCGGGTCATAAACGTCAGCAAATAGGCGAGTTCTTTCACTTGCGAGAGCCATCCGCCCTCTTTCATGTGTACGCCACCTCCCTGTGTGCGGCAGACTCGGTAAATTCCTGGTAGTACGACTTGGCGTATAGCCCCTTCATCTCCAGCAATTGTGCATGAGTGCCCTTTTCTACAATATTGCCTTGTTCCATGACCCAAATTTCGTCAGCATTTTGTACCGTAGAAAGCCGGTGGGCAATAACGATGGTCGTTCTCTGCTTCATCAATATGTTGAGCGCTTCCTGAACCGCGCTTTCCGACTCTGGATCAAGAGCCGACGTTGGCTCGTCCAGCAGCAGAACGGGAGCATCCTTCAGAAAAGCCCGGGCCATTGCAACGCGCTGGCGCTGCCCGCCAGACAAAAAGCCTCCGCGCTCTCCTACATACGTCTGGTAGCCACCGGGAAGTTGCATAATGAAGGAATGCGCCTGAGCAGCTTTGGCGGCTTCGATAATCTCGTCCATCGACGCTTCTTCCCGCCCGTAGCCGATATTTTCGGCGATCGTGCCGCTAAACAAATAGGAATCCTGGGTGACCACGGAAAAATGCGACCGAAGCTGCTCCGGATCGGCGCCGTGAATTAGGCTGCCAAACACGCGGATCTCACCCTGGTCCTCCGGAAGCGGATAAAAGCCGCATACAAGCTTAAACATCGTGCTCTTCCCTCCGCCGCTCGCGCCGACAAGCGCGATCGTCTTCCCTTCTTGCACCGAGAAGCTAACATTCCGCAGGATCGGGGAGCTCTCCTCATACCCGAAGGTTACGTTCTCAAACTCGATGGGAGCGGCGCTCGCTTTCGGCAGCGAACGCCCATTTTCCGTTTCGGTCGGCTGCTCGACGATTTCAGAGACCCTTCTCAGGGCACCGGCCATTTCGAACGTCCGCGTGATGAGCTCGGGTATATGCTCCAGCGGCTCCAGACACAGATTCAGCAAGTACAGGAAGGCGATCAGCTCTCCCGCGCCTAGCTGCCCTTGGTAGATCAAATAGCTTCCGTAACTGACGGCGAAAATGATCGGGCTGATCATCAGCGTGGAAAGCAGCGGATTGACCCATGCTTCCCGCTTTTTAACGGCCAGCTTTTTTTGGGCCGTCAATTGCAGCAGCACTTTGTAGGAGCGAGATAACATGCCGGATAGCAGGTAGCTTTTTACAATAGGCATGCCCCCAAGCGTATCCTGGAGGTTGACGTTCATTCGGCCCATGTTCGCTTGGGCTTCCTCCGTCAACCGCTCCAACTGCTTGCCGATCCATTGGGAAACCAGCAGCGCTAAGGGAAATAACAACAGGCTGGACAGCATCAGCTCCCATTGGAGGTAGATCAAATAAGCGAAACAGCCAATGAACAATAGCGGATGATAAAACCACTGGGCGAGGTCCCGAATCATAAACTGCTGGATGAGCTGCAGGTCGTTGTTGATCCGTGACAACACGTCGCCGGAGTGCTGCTTCTCCAAATAGGAGACCGGGAGTTTGCCGATATGACGCATGACATGATTGCGGATGTCCTGCACCGCAGAGGCGCTGCTTCGCTCCACGCCGAAGCTCATGAAATACTTCGCCGGCACACCGATCAAGATGACCACAAAGACCGTGTACACGATTTGCAGAACGACTGGCCCCGCCCCCTTCTCGGCCTGGGTGGTCAGCTGCTCGATCAAACTCCCCGTCCATATTTCAATCACGGCGGAGGCAATTGCGGACAAGGTACCGACGATCATCCAGCCTTTGTGACGGCTTACATAGGACATCAGCCAGCGGAACGCTTTCCATGTGGCGTAAGCGGTTTGGCGCTTGGAAGGCGCCGCTGTGCCTTGTTCTTGAACAGACGTCTCGCGGTCAGCTTCCATGCAGTACCCCGGCCTCCGCTTCGATCTGCCGCTTGACTTGCTCTAAGATGTCCCGGATGACGACAGCCGTTTCGTCCACGCGCGCGAGTTCCAGCAATTCCTCGTGCGCGCCCTCCAACCGGTAATCGGCGTAAGCTTGCGTCGTTGCCCCCCGCCAGGACGGCAATTGGTGCTCCAAGCGGAACGCTTCGCTGTCCTTCGCAATCAGTTCGTAAATCCGGGCCGGAATTGTACCGGTATTCATAAGCTGCGCTTCGTACGCCAAGGTCGCTTTGACCTTCCGATGAACCCGCTCCCGTACGAGCGGGTTGCTCATTAATTCCTTCTCTTCCTCGTCGAAATCGGCAAGCGTTTCTTCAAGCTCCTTCTCCGACGTTTCGGAAGGCGTCAGCATGTCTTTAATCCACGAGTCCACCATGAGCACGTCCGTTACGGAATACCCTCTTTTGTCCATCGTTTTGGCTACCTCGAACGTCAGGTTGCCTCCAAAGCAGTAGCCGAGCAGCACGTAAGGTCCTTGTGGCTGGATGCGGACGATCTCGTCTACATAACGATTCAGCATGGCCTCGTAATTGGTCGCATCGTCGATAAAATCAATGCCGTAGAGCACGAAGCGGCCTTCCAGCCTGCTTGCAAGCTCTCGGTAACCGATGCCGAAGCCGCTGCCCGGAGGGAAGCAGAACACGTTCAGCTCTCCTGCTTTATTCAGCTTAATGAAGGAGTCCCCCCCTTTATCCAAGCCGAAATCCCCCTCTCCGTAAGCCATCTCTTCAACGGTTACATGATGAAATTGGCGGTTCAGCGGTATCTCAATGCCCGTTTCATCGTAAACGGCTTGCACGAGCCTCATCAGACTTAACGAATTGCCACCCAACTCAAAAAAGTTATCCTTTACGCCGACCTGCGGAATACCAAGCGTATCCTGCCAGACGCGGGCGATCTTCATTTCGAGCAGCGTTCTCGGCGCGACATAATCCGCTCCTTCGGCCGCGACTTCCTCCGGCGCGGGCAGCGCTTTGCGGTCGATTTTCCCGTTCGGGGTAAGCGGCATCTGCGAAAGCTGTACGAGGTACGAAGGAATCATATACCCCGGAAGCTGCTTGGCGAGCTCCTCCTTGAGTTCATGCGCCGCCAGCCTCGTTTCTGCGACGTAATAAGCGACGAGCTGCTTTTGACCGTTCGCGTCGTTGCGGTCGAGCACCTTGGCTTCTTGCACGGCGGCGATTTTCAGCAGCTGCGTCTCGATTTCGTCCAGCTCGATCCGATAGCCGCGGATTTTCACCTGATGGTCGATTCTGCCCAAGTATTCGATGTTGCCGTCCGGCAGCCAAGCCGCCAAGTCCCCAGAGCGGTACAGTTTCTCCCCTTCTGCAAACGGGGAATCGACGAATTTCTCCGCCGTCAGATCCGGGCGGTTCAGGTATCCTCTCGCAAGCCCTTCCCCCGCCACGTACATTTCTCCTGCTACGCCGATCGGCACAGGGCGGCGGTTGGCATCAAGGACGTACACCCTCAGCGTCGGAATCGGCTTGCCGATATTGCTCTTCGCCGCCTCAATTTCGACCCACGTCATTTCCTTATACGTCACGTGAACCGTCGTCTCGGTAATGCCGTACATATTGATCAGCTTCGTCCCCGGGTACTTCGTCTTAAAGCCCTTGAGCAGCAGCGGACTGAGCGCTTCGCCCCCGAAAATGACGTTGCGAATCCGCAGATCGTACGGATGATCCGCCAACACCTCTCGCAGCAGCTGGTAGAAATACGTTGGTGTCTGATTCAAAATGGTGACCTGTTCGCGGCCCAGCAGCGCTAGGAACTCGGCCGGACTTTTCGCCGTGAGCGGCGGTACGATGACCAGCTTGCCTCCGTACAGCAGCGCGCCGTACATTTCCCAGACGGAAAAATCGAAGCAGAACGAGTGGAACAGCGTCCACGTGTCAGACGGTCCGAAGTCGAACAGGTTCTTGTCGTTGAATAGGAGGCGGACGACGTTCTTATGCTCGATCAGCGTTCCCTTCGGCCTGCCGGTCGTTCCCGACGTGTAGATGACATAAGCCAGGTTGCTCGGTCCGGCAATCGGCTCCAGATTCGAAGCGTCCAGCGCACCTACGGACGCACCTGTGGACGTACCTGTGGATGCACCGGTTGACGTGCCTGCGGAGTTCGCCCCTCTGTCGCCCCAAACGAAATCGTCCAATTCGAGGCGCGTTCCTGCGAAGTCGGTCTTCTCGTGCAAATGCTTTTGAATCAGCAATAACGGCGCGCCCGAATCCTCGATCATGAAGCGGATGCGCTCCTCCGGGTAGTCAGGATCGACAGGCACGTAGGCTCCGCCCGCTTTGAGAATCGCCAAAATGCCGACGACCATATCGAGCGAGCGTTCGGCCAGAATCGCTACCAGTTGGTCCGCTTCGACTCCCGTCTCCCGCAGCTTCCGCGCAAGTCGGTTGGATCGCTCGTTCAGCTCGCGGTAGGTCAGCTGCCGCTCGTTCATGACAGCGGCCACGCTGTCCGGGTAAAGCGCCGCCTGCTCTTCGAACAAGCCATGTATCGTTTTCCCTCGCTCGAACCCGGTTTCGGTGTCATTAAATCGCTTCAGCAGCGTCTCCCTCTCGTCTGGGGACAGCACATCGACTTGTCCAAGCTCCAGATCCGGCTGGAATATAAGCACGGACAGCAGTCGAACAAGATGGTCGGCTGCCTGTTCCATAAATACCCGTTCGTACCGCTGCCCATCGAAGCTTATTTCCAGCTCGATGGAATGTACTTGGCGGTCGAAGCGAAAAACGGTATCGGCCTCTACCCGTTTCTCCAGCGATCCCGGATGAATCGGGGCGAAGGACGCGACGGTGTTGACGATCGGCAAGCCGTCCCCCGTATAGTCCAGATGGAGCGGCCCCACCATTTTCCGAAAAGGCAGGTGCTGATGCTCCAGCGCCTCGCCGATGGACGCTTTGATGCCCCCGAGCAGCGTTTTCAGTGTAGTCTCACGGCTTACGGACGTCTTAATTACTAAAATGTCATGCGGCGGCGGAGTCCCATTGGGGTCCGCGCTATAAGAAGGCATGCCAACCAGTACCTGATCCTGCCCTGTATATTTGAACAGCAGGCTTTTTACTCCTGCCAAAACAATCATGTACAACGCCAAATCGGAACCGTTGGCGAGGCGAATGATTCTCTCTGAGAGTTCGCTCGGCAGCGTACGGTGAAGCAAGCCCGGCTCAGCCGCAGCTTCGCCGTGGGCGGATAATTTGGAGGATTGACTGTAGGGAAGAAAGCTCAGGCTGTCATCGGCGTCATACTTGCCGCTCCAGTACCGTTCTTCCTTTTCAAATAAAGATTTCATTCGTACCTCCCCTAAAAATGAAATGACCCCATGCCCTTGCGCAGGTCCGAAAAAGCTTGCTTTCGGCCTGCGCGTTTACGGGATTGGTTTACGAGCTTGGTTTACCGGCTTGCACGCTGTGCGTCGTCTTCCTTGAGATGCGCGCCGCTTTCGCTTGACAGCGGAGGCGCGCTTGTAGCATTAGAACGCAAATTCAATCGTATCGACAGCACTCTTTGCGCCTGTCGTCGGTTTGTGACATTCAATCCGGCTTAGCTCAAGTTGTGGATTGTCGGCAATTTGAGACAGTATTCGCAAGTAATCCTCGGTCAAGGTGCGGATCATCGTTTCTTTGAACAGCTTGGTAGCGTAGAAGAAGCCCCCGCTTAGCGCCCCGTTGTTTTCATACATAAACAGCGTCAGATCGAACTTCGCTTCTTCCAAATGGTCAAGCTCGTAATTTTTCAGGCTGATCCCTTCCAGCTCGGCGTCTCGTTCTTCGATATTTTGCAAGTCGAAAACGGCATCGAACAACGGGAAGCGGCCCGGCTCCCGCTTCACATTCAAACGCTCCACGAGTTCCTCGAATGGATAATCCTGATTCTCGAAAGCGCCCAAAGCCGTTTCCTTTACATCTTCTAGGTAGGACAAGAACGTTTTGTCGCCCGACGGACGATTGCGAAGCGCCAACGTATTAACAAACATTCCGATGACCGGTTCCAAATCGGCATTCGTTCTTCCCGCCACCGGGGTACCCACGATTACATCCTCCTGACCGCTGTACTTGGAAAGCAGTACGGTATAAGCCGCAAGCAGCACCATGAACAGCGTGCTTTCAGACTCGGCCGCCAATTCGCGCAGCCGCAGAGAGAGAGAAGCTTCGACGTCGAACTCCTGATGCGCACCTTCGTAGCTGCGAACCGCAGACCGTTCATAGTCTATCGGCAGGTCCTCCCTCGGAAGCTCGCCTTCAAAGGTTTGCAGCCAGTACGCTTCCTGCCGTTCGATTCGCTCTCGGTGGGCCTTCGACTGCTGCCAAACAGCATAATCCTTGTAGTGAATGCGCAGTGGCGACAGTTCTTCTCCGGCGTAGAAACTAGAGAACTCATCCATCACAATCGCCATCGATACGCCGTCGGACACGATATGGTGCATGTCGAAAAGGAGAATATGCAGCTTCGGCTCCAGCTCGATAACCCCGGCTCGCAGCAGAGGCGGCTTGCCGAGATCAAACGGACGAACGAAGCTGCGGACGATCTGCTCGATTTGAGCCGTATCCTCTTGATCCGCTTGATGATGCTCGATAGCAAAATCGACCTGCGGGTAAATTCGCTGAACTGCTTCACCCTTCACATTTTCAAAACCAGTGCGCAGCGATTCATGCCGTGTTATCAATTTCCGCAAGGCGGCTTCCAACCGATTTAAATCAAACTCGCCTTCCACCTGCACCAGCTCTGGCATGTTGTACAGCTGATCGGCTCCATCCAGCGTGTGCTGAATAAACAGCCGTTTCTGTGCAGAGGACAGAGGATAGTACTCTCTCTCTTCCACTTGAGGAATAGCCTCATGCTCCCGCCGTTCCATTCGGGCGATCGCCTCGGCCATCGCCGCAATTGTCGAGTGACGGAATACGTCGCGCAGCGGCAAGTTTACTTTTAATTCCTTAAATACTTTGCCCGCCAGCATCGTCGCTCGCAGAGAGTGGCCGCCGATGTCGAAGAAGTTGTCGTGAACACCGATCTCCTTCGCAAGCCCTAGCACCTCCTGCCAAATCTCCGCCAGTTTTATTTCCAGCTCATTGCGCGGTGCGACGTACTCCGTTCCGCTTCCCGCTTCTCCTTCTGGCGCTGGCAGCGCCTTCCGGTCGATCTTTCCATTCGGCGTCAGAGGCAGACGCTCCAGCTCCACGAAGTACGACGGGATCATGTAGCCCGGCAGCTCCTGCGCCAGCGCGCCGCGTAAATCGCTCACCGTCAGCTCCGCTCCAGTATGTGGCGTGTAATACGCGCACAGCGCCTTCTGCCCGTTCGCGTCACTTCGAACCAGAACCACTGCTTCGCGCACGCCTTCCACCCGCAGCAGCTGCGACTCGATCTCGCCCGTCTCAACCCGGTAGCCCCGAATTTTCGCCTGGTTGTCGATTCGGCCGATGAAGTCCACGTTCCCGTCCTCCATCCATCGCGCCAAGTCTCCCGTGCGGTATAGCCGTTCGCCCGCAGCGAACGGGCTGTCTACGAACTTCTCTTCCGTCAGCTCCAGACGATTCAAGTACCCGCGCGCTACGCCGACTCCGCCGATGACCAGCTCGCCCAGCACTCCGACTGGCACCGGGTTCAGATGCGCATCCACGATGTAGAACTTCGCATTCAGCCACGCTTTGCCAATCGGCACATGGCCGGTCTGCGGCAGCTTCATCAACTCCTCGTCATAGAAGCTGGAGTCGATCGCCGCTTCCGTCACGCCATAGGCGTTAATAATGCGGAACGAGGAGCCGAACCGTTCTTGCAAAGTCCGGTAATCCGCAACACTGCAGCTGTCCGAGCTCGTGATCAACAGCTCCATCCCGCTTATATCCAGCCCCTGCTCATGCACGTACTCCATGAACGGCACGATCAGCGCAGGCGTCGATTCGAAGATGGTGATCCGCTCCCGCTCCATCCAGTAATGAAGACGAGAAGGATCGATCCTGTCATCTTTCGGCACAATGACCATCGTGCCTCCGTTGTACAGCGTGCGCGCGATATCGCCCACGAACACGTCGAACGAGAAGCTGGCGAGCTGCAGCAGCCGCACCGGGAATTGATCCAGGCGGTATTCCCTCCGGTAGCCCGCTGCCGTGTTCACTAGACTGCGGTGCTCAATCATTACGCCCTTCGGCTTGCCCGTCGTTCCCGACGTATAGATCACGTACGCCAGATCCTCCTGACGGGCTTCATGGAAGCTGCCCATGCCAGCAACATTCAGCTGGCACTCATCGCCGTCGCCATAATCCACAGCACCCGTAAGCTTGCCGGATATCATACTAGAAACCATATCAGAGCCACTTGGGGCATTCTTCGGCTTCACGGAGATCATGCCCGATAGCTTGTCGGAACCCATCGGCGCATTCGTCTGCTCCTCGGAGACGATGCCGGATAGCTTATCGGAGCCCATCCGCACATTCGCCCGCACCTCGCTGTACGACGCTTCGTCGTCTAGGTAGAACACTGCTGCCAGCGCCAGTTCTTCTTCGCCAAGCCAAGCTTCAGCGCGCTCTTGCAGTGCCGTCTGCGTCAGTAGCACCTTCGTTCCGCTGTCTTCGAGCATAAACCGCACACGCTCCGCCGGATAATCTGGGTCGAGCGGCACATACGCCCCGCCCGCTTTCCAGACAGCCAGTACGGCCACCAGCAAGTCCACCGAACGCTCGGCGAGAATGCCGACGATCGTCTCCCGACCGATGCCGCTTGCACGCAGCGTGGACGCCAAGCGGTTCGCCCGTTCGTTCAGCTGCGCATACGTCAGCCGATCATTCTCGTACACGACGGCTGTCTCTTCCGGCGTGCGCTCCGCCTGTTCCTCGAACAGCCGATGGAACGCGACCGCAGGAACTGCTTCCGATTGATTTGGATTGAATGCGCAGAGAATGTGCTCTTCTTCCTCTGCCGTCAGCAAATTCAGCTCGGCGATCTTCGCATCTGGACGGCTTACGATTGTCACGAGCAGCTGCTCGTAATGCTTCGCCAACCGCTCAATCGTCTCCCTTTTGTAGAGAGCCGTCGCATATTCGAAGCTGTAATCCAAGCCGCCGTTCTCCTCGCCCACATCCAAGCTGATATCAAACTTCGCGGTATCCAGTACGCTCGGATAAGGAATCAGGCGAAACCCCTCCAGCTCAAACTCCTCGTTCTCCGTATTCTGCATCGTAAACATCGTATCGAAGAGCGGATTGCGGCTTAAATCACGGGTGACTTGCACCTTGTCCACCAATTGTTCGAACGGATAGTTTTGATGCTCGAAGGCATGGAGAGTCGTTTCTTTAACTTCATTCAGGTAGGTGAGGAATGTCTTATCCGAAGCCGGATAACTACGGATAGCCAGCGTGTTCAAGAACATCCCGATCAACGGCTGCACATCTCCATGGTTCCTTCCGGCAATCGGCGTACCAACGATTACGTCTTCCTGACCTGAATATTTGTGCAGAAGCACGTTATACGCCGCAAGCAGCACCATAAACAGCGTTGTGCCTGTTTCGGAAGCCAGCTGCTTCAGGCCGTCGGTTTTCGAAGCGTCAAGGAAAAACTCCAGCGTTTGTCCATCGTAGCTCTGAACAGCCGGACGCGGATAGTCGGTCGGCATTTCCAGCACCGGAAGCTCCCCTTGGAACATGTCCAGCCAGTACGCCTCCTGACGCTCAAGCCGTTCCTTCTGCTCATCGGAATGCTGCCATATCGTGTAGTCTTTGTACTGAATGCGCAGAGGCTCCAATTGCTCGCCGCCGTACAAGCGGACGAATTCTTCAACAAAGATTTCCATCGACACACCATCAGAAATAATATGATGCATGTCGTACATTAGAATATGGCGTTCAGGAGCCTGCTCGACAAGGCCTACCCTCAGCAGCGGAGGCTTCGCCAAGTCAAACGGACGGACGAAACGGCGAATCGCCTCTTCGGCCTCTTGCTCATCTGCTCGATAGAACTCCACGGCAAGATTCACGTCCTGGTAAATCCGCTGCGATGCTTCGCCATCCACCATTTCGAACCCCGTGCGCAGTACTTCATGCCGCGCCACGAGCTTGCGGAACGCTTCTTCGAACCTTGGCCGGTCCAAAGCACCCTCCAATAGCATTGCTTCCGGCATGTTGTAGCTAAGCTCCGCACCTTCCAGTTGATTCAAGATAAAGAGACGTTTTTGAGCAAAAGATTGCGGGTACACCTCTCGGTCATCTGCCACCGGAATGGCAACGAATGTCTTCTCCTCCAGCCGCGAAATGGCGACCGCCATGCTCTCGATCGTGGAATGGAGGAACACGTCGCGCAGCGGCAGATCCATGTTCAACTCTTTGTGAATCTTGCTGACCAGCGTCGTCGCCCGCAGGGAGTGTCCGCCGATGTCGAAGAAGTTGTCGTAAACGCCTATCTCCTTCGTAAGCCCCAATACCTCCTGCCAAATCGCCGCCAGCTTCGTCTCCAGCTCATTGCGCGGTACGACATACTCCGTTCCGCTTCCCGCTTCCCCTTCCGGCGCTGGCAGCGCCTTCCGGTCAATCTTTCCATTCGGCGTCAGAGGCAGACGCTCCAGCTCCACGAAGTACGACGGGATCATGTAGCCCGGCAGCTCCTGCGCCAACGCGCTGCGCAGATCATTCACTGCGAGCTCCGCTCCAGTATCTGGCGTGTAATACGCGCAGAGCACCTTCTGCCCGATCGCGTCACTTCGAACCAGCACCACTGCTTCTCGCACGCCTTCCACCCGCAGCAGCTGCGATTCGATCTCGCCCGTCTCAATCCGGTAGCCCCGGATTTTCGCCTGGTAGTCGATCCGGCCGATGAAGTCCACATTGCCGTCTTCCATCCACCGTGCCAAGTCTCCCGTGCGGTACAGCCGCTCACCCGCGGCAAACGGGCTGTCTACGAACTTCTCTTTCGACAGCTCTGGACGGTTCAAGTACCCGCGCGCTACGCCGACTCCTCCAATAACCAGCTCGCCAAGCACCCCGACTGGCACCGGATTCAGATGTGCATCGACGATGTAGAACTTCGCATTCAGCCACGCTTTGCCAATCGGCACATGGCCTGTCTGCGGCAGCTTCGTCAGCTCCTCGTCATAGAAGCTGGAGTCGATCGCCGCTTCCGTCACGCCGTAGGCATTGATGATCCGGAATAACGAGCCGAACCGTTCTTGCAAAGTCCGGTAATCCGCCACGCTGCAGCTGTCCGAGCTCGTGATCAACAGCTCCATCCCGCTTATATCCAGACCTTGCTCGTGTACGTACTCCATGAACGGCACGATCAGTGCCGGTGTTGATTCGAAGATGGTGACTCGCTCCCGCTCCATCCAGTAATGCAGACGAGACGGATCGATCCGGTCATCCTGCGGCACAATGACCATCGTGCCACCGTTATACAGCGTCCGCGCGATATCGCCCACGAACACGTCGAACGAGAAACTTGCGAGCTGCAGCAGCCGCACCGGGAATTGATCCAACCGGTATTCCCGCCGGTAGCCCGCTGCCGTGTTCACCAAGCTGCGGTGCTCGATCATTACACCCTTCGGCTTGCCTGTCGTTCCCGATGTGTAGATCACGTACGCCAGATCTTCCGGGCAGGCTTCATGGAAGTTGCCCATGCCAGCAACATTCAGATGGCTCTCATCGCCATAGCCATCGCCGTCGGCCACAGCACCCGTAAGCTTGCCGGAGACCATACCGGAGAGCTTGCCGAGGGCTGTGTCGAAAAGCATACTGGAGAACTTGCCAGAAATCATGTCGGAAACCATATCGGAGTCAATCGGCGCATTCGCCCGCTCCTCGCTGTACGACGCTTCGTCGTCGAGATACAGCACCACCGCCAGCGCCAGTTCCTCTTCGCCAAGCCAAACTTCGGCACGCTCTCGCAGCGCCGTTTGCGTCAGCAGCACCTTCGCTCCGCTGTCTTCGAGCATGAAGCGCACGCGCTCCGCCGGGTAATCCGGGTCGAGCGGTACATACGCCCCGCCCGCTTTCCAGACGGCCAGTACGGCTACCAGCAAGTCCACCGAACGCTCGGCGAGAATGCCGACAATCGTCTCCCGGCCGATGCCGCTTGCTCGCAGCGTGGCCGCCAAGCGGTTCGCCCGTTCGTTCAGCTGCGCATACGTCAGCCGGTCGTTCTCGTACACGACGGCCTCTGTTTCCGGCGTGCGCTCCGCCTGTTCCTCGAACAGCCGATGGAACGCGGCCGCAGGTGCTGCTTCCGGCTGCGCTGGGTTAAACGTACCGAGAATTTGCTCTTTTTCTTCAGCCGTCAACAAGTTCAGCTCGGCAATCTTCGCATCCGGACGGCTTGCGATCGCAGCAAGCAAATGTCCGAAATGAGTCGACAGCCGCCGAATCGTGCTTTCTTTATAAAGAGCGGTTGCGAATTCGAAGCTGCACTCCAGGCCGCCATTTTCTTCCGTAACATCCACACTCAGGTCGAACTTGGCCATACCGTATTCGCTAGGGTACGGGGACAATTTCAGCCCTTCCAGCTCAAACTCTGTCTCCTCTAAGTTTTGTAGGGAGAACATCGTATCAAACAGCGGGTTGCGGCTCAAATCCCGGCTGATCTGCACGTTATCGACGAGCTCTTCGAACGGATAATTCTGATGCTCGTACGCACCTAAGGTCGTTTCTTTCACTTCTTCCAGGTAAGACAGGAAGCTCTTCTCCGAAGCCGGATAATTGCGGAGCGCCAGCGTATTGACGAACATTCCGATCAAAGGCTGCGTATCTCCGTGCGTTCTGCCCGCAATCGACGTGCCAACGATCACGTCTTCCTGACCTGTGTATTTATGCAAAAGCACGGTATATGCCGCAAGCAGCACCATATACAGCGTCGTTCCTCTTTGGGCAGCGAGCTGCTTCAAACCTTCGTTCGTTGCCTCGTTCACGAAGGACGTTAGCGTTTGTCCCTCAAAGCTCTGCACGGCAGGACGCGGATAGTCCGTTGGCATTTCCAGAACCGGCAGCTCGCCTCGGTAACGGTCCAGCCAGTAAGCTTCCTCGCGTTTCAACTGCACTTTTTGCTCATCCGACTGCTGCCATACCGCATAGTCCTTGTATTGAATGCGCAAAGGATCTAATGACTCGCCGCCGTACAGACGAACGAGTTCCTCGACTAACACGTCCATCGAAACCCCGTCAGAGACGATGTGATGCATGTCGAACATCAGCAAATAACGTTCGGCTGCCAGCTCTACGAGCTCTGCACGCAACAGCGGAGGCTTCGCCAAGTCGAAAGCCCGGATGAAGGACTGCACGACTTTAGGCGCTTCTTCCTCGCTCGCATGACGATACTCAACAACAAAGTCGACGCTCTCGTAAATGCGCTGTACGGCTTCGCCTTGTACGATCTCAAAGCCGGTTCGCAGCGTTTCATGCCGTGCGATCAATCCGCGGAAAGCCTTCTCCAGCAGGCTACGGCCAATCGCTCCTTCGAGCAGCAGCACACCCGGCATGTTGTAGCTCTGATCGGCCCCTTCCAGCTGATTCAGGATAAACAGCCGTTTCTGAGCTGAGGAAAGCGGATAATAGGCTCTTGCGTCTGCCAGCGGAATCGACGAGAACGACTGCTCTCCGATCCGGGAGATGGCGAGGGCCATCTCTTCGATCGTCGAGTAGCGGAATACGTCGCGCAGAGGCAGCTCGACGTTCAGCTCCTGATGCACCTTGCTCACCAGTGTCGTCGCCCGCAGGGAATGGCCGCCCAGGTCGAAGAAGTTGTCATGAACCCCAATGTGCACTAGTCCGAGCACGCTCTTCCAAATTCCGGCCAAGCTGGCTTCCAGCGCAGTCCGAGGCGGAGTCCGTCCTTCCCCCGGCTGCAAACTCTCCTCTGGCGCCGGAAGAGATCGGCGGTCGACCTTGCCGTTCGTCGTCAGCGGGAGCCGCTCCAACTGAATCAGGTACGCCGGGATCATATAGGCCGGCAGTTCCTGGGAAAGCACGTTCTTCAGCTCGGTCGCCGAAAGCTCGCAGTCCGCTTCATAATAGGCGCAAAGCTGCTTCTCGCCGGAGGCGTTTTCCCGCGCAAATACCGTCGATTTCCGAATTCCCTCCACTTTCTGAAGCTGAGCTTCAATCTCGCCCAGCTCAATGCGGAAGCCGCGGATTTTTACTTGGTCGTCCGTTCGTCCCACATATTCAATCGTTCCGTCCGGCAGCCATTTCGCCAAATCCCCCGTCCGGTACATGCGCTCTCCCGGCACAAACGGATTGTCTACAAATTTCTCCGCCGTCAACTCCGCTCGGTTATTGTAGCCCCGTACCAAGCCTTCTCCGCCGACGCAAAGCTCCCCGACCACGCCGATCGGCAGCAGCTTATTCCGGCTGTCGACGATATACACCATCGTATTGCTGATCGGCCGTCCAATGGGTACAGTAGCCGCCGACTCCTCGACGAAGTCGACCGGAAGGTACGTGGTATAGACCGTGCTTTCCGACGGGCCGTACAGATGGTTGAGCCTGCCCGGTCCGATATGGGCGAGCGCTTTATGCACATGGCGGACCGACACGCGCTCTCCCCCGAACAAAATCGCTCGGACATCCCGCAGGCAGTCTACGTTCACATCTACAAGTGTGTTGAAAAAAGCTGTCGTAATCAGCATGACCGAGATGCGTTCGCGCTGGATGAGCTCCGCCAGACGGCCGATTTCCAGCAAAGTCTCGCGAGGAACCAGCACGAGCCGCGCCCCATTGGTCAAAGCGCCGAAAATATCAAAGATCGCTCCGTCGAACGAATAGCTGGAAAGCTGGAGGACATGATCCCGCTCGGTGATGTCGATATAATTCGTATTTCGCACGATCCGCACGATGTTGCGGTGCGTAACAAGGTTGCCTTTCGGCTTGCCCGTCGTGCCTGACGTATAGATAATGCAGGCCAGATCTGTCGCTTCAGTGCCAGGGCTTAGATTGGTGCCGTCCTCGTGATAGAAGGACTCGTCATCTAGTAAGATCACGGAGTCCGAACCCGCCAGACGCTCGCGCAAGCGGCTCTGCGTCAGCATGACCTGGGCCCCCGAATCCTCGATCAAGAAACGGATACGCTCCTCGGGATATTCCGGATCAATCGGTACGTAAGCCGCTCCAGCTTTGTGTGCCGCCAGCATGCCCACCACCATTTCGATGGAGCGCTCAGCCATAATGGCGACCAGACAGCCCTTGGATATCCCGTGGCTACGCAAGGTACGGGCAAGGCGGTTGACGCGTTCGTTCAGCTCGCGGTAGGTCAGCTCTTGCTCGTTCAACGAGATGGCGGCTGCATCCGGGATGCGCTCCGCTTGCTCTTCGAACAATTGAATGAGCGTCTTCCCGCGCGGGAATTTCGTGGTCGTGTTGTTAAAACGTCCGAGAAGGTCGGCCTTTTCCACCTCAGTCACAAGTTCCAGCTCGCCCACCGCAATATCCGGGTTATCCGTCACCTGCTCCAGCAGATGGACGAGATGCCCCTTGAGCCGCTCGATGCTGTCTTTATCGAACACTTCGGCGTTAAAGTCGAACCGAATTTCGATCTCGGCTCCCGGCACTACGGTCACGTTGAAGTTATAGTTCGTCTGCTCCTCCATCTGAACGTCAGCGATCGTCAGGTCGCCATGCTGCTGGTCGTCGGCCTGCTCCATCTGCTCGTCCACCGGATAGTTTTCGAAAGCGATGATATGGTTGATCAGGTTCTGCTTTTGTACGCTGCGGGCTTGAATTTCATACAGGGGATAGTAAGCATACTGCCCGGATTCCAGCGCCTGCTCTTGGAGCTTCCCCATTAGGTCGGCGAACAGGGTATCCGCTGCGCTTGTAACGCGGACCGGAACCGTATTGATGAACAGTCCGATCATAGACTCAATGCCCGGGATTTCCGCCGGTCTTCCGGCCACGACGCTGCCGAATACAGCATCGCTTGTTCCGTTATATTTTTGCAGCAGCACACCCCAAGCGGCTTGCAGCAGCGTATTGACCGTAACCAGACGTTCTTTCGCCATCCGGTCCATCCGCTTACTCAAGTCCTTGCCCAGCTCCGCGGTGACGTAATCAGCCGTAAATCTGCCGTTCGGCGCCGGTTCCTTTTGCCCTGGGAGTACGATTTGCCCTTCATACCCTGCCAGAAATGCCGTCCAATAGCCGGATGCCGCCTGATCATCCTGATTCTCCAACCATTCGATATAAGCGCCATAATCCGACCCCTTATCTCCTACTGGTTGCTTCCCGGAGGTCAAAGCCGAGTATATCTCGAACAGCTCCTGCGTCAGCTGAGCCAGGCACCAGCCATCCATCAAAATATGCTGGAAACTCCACAGCACATGATAACTTTGCTCTTCGGTACGCAGAATCGTAAATCGAACGAGCGCGTCATGTTCCATGTCGAAGCCGCGAAGCTTGTCATGCTCAGCCTTTTTATCCAAATACGCTTGTTTCTCGTCCGCATCCAAATAAAGCAGCTCTTCATATTCAAAGCCGACCGGCTTGTCGCGGTAAATGATTTGCAGCGGTTCGCCCGCTGGTCCTTTCACAAAATTCGCCCGCAGCACCAGATGACGTTTCGCAAGCTCCATCCAGCTCCTCTCAAAAAGCTGAACGTCGAGCGCTCCTTGCATCGTAAAGCGCGTCTGTTCGAAATAAGCGGCCGTTTGCCGGTCAAGCGCGCTGTGGAACCACATGCCCTTCTGCATCGGCGTAAGCGAGTAAATATTTTCGATTTCCCCGACATGGCCCAAGCGCTGGCCGATTTGCTCCAATTCCGCGATGGTCAAGCCTTTAAATTGCACGTCGCTCGGCGTCAATTCGGTGTTCTCTTTGCCTGCGCAGTGGATAATGAGCTCTCGGAGACTTTGCTCAAGCTGATGAGCGAAGCTTTCCATCGTTTCCTTGCGATACTGCTTGCGGCTGTAGCTGAGATCGAGCGATAGAGCACCGTCCAGCACCATGCCGTTGATATCCAGCACAAAGCTGCGGGCCTGCCGGTCGCTGGTCGGGCTGCCGCTGGAATAAGGAGATATGCCCATCTCATCCTGGTTGACATCGTCGTCGAATTGGCCGAGGTAGTTAAAATTAATTTCCGGCTCTGCGCCCCAGACAAAGCCGTCCTCCAATTTGGAGAGATAGCGGCATATGCCGTACCCAAGCCCCTTGTTCGGAATGCAGCGCAAGCTTTCTTTGACTTGTTTAATCTGATAGGCCATATCCCGGTCGGTTTCCTGCTCCAAGACGACCGGAAACTTAGTCGTAAACCAGCCAACGGTGCGCGTGATGTCGATATCCGTTCCGATCGATTCGCGTCCGTGTCCTTCGAGATTGATCCGCACCCGTTCGTGTCCCGTCCACTTGCGAAGGGCTATGCCGAGCGCCGTTACCAAAATATCGTTCATCTCGGTGTTGTAGGCCCGGTGAACCCGCTTCAGCAGCAGCTCCGTTTCTTCGGGAGTCAAGCGGACGAACAGCGATTCGCTGTCCTGCTGCGTCGTAACGTCCGCCTCCAGATCCTTTGGCAATGTCGGAACCACAATTTGTTCCACGCTCTGCCAGTAGGTGCGTTCCTTCGACATCTCCGGGCTTTGCGCGTAAGCGGCCAACTGCTCGGACCAAGTGCGGTACGCATCCGTTTTCGCCGGGAAACGAATATCGTCGCTTTTGCCGGCCTGCTCGTAACCCGAAGCGAAATCCTCCATCAAAATGCGCCAAGACACGCCGTCCACCACTGCATGATGAACCGCGAGCAGCAAATGATCGCCGTCCGCGCACCGGAACAGTCCCGCCTTCACGAGGGGCCCGTTCTCCAGATCGATGCCCGCTTGAATGTCCGTTGCCTTCGCTTCCACAGCCTGCGCGGTATGCTCCGCACCCTTGAAGTCGAACACGTCCAGCGTGAACAGCAGCCCGCCTCCCTGAATCGCGCGATTCAGCGCGCTAAACCCTTGTTCCGTCTTGCGGAACACCATCCGCAAGGCGTCATGATGCTCGGTCAGCTTTTGCAGCACCTGACGCACCGTCTCTTCGTTGAAGCGTTCCTTCCGGTACAGCATTACCGATTGGTTAAAATGATGCGGGTCTGCAAAGGAGCTCTCGAAAAACCAATGCTGAATTGGTGTCAGCGCCGCTTCACCCGATATTTCGCCTTGATCAATGGTACGTCCGATCGGTTTCACATGCAGGCTGAGCTGTGAGATCGTCGGATATTTGAACAAATCCCGGATTTCCAGCTTGTACCCGGCTTGATGAAGCCTTGAAGATACTTGAATGGACTTGATCGAGTCTCCGCCTAGCTCAAAGAAATGATCCGTTACCCCAACGCGATCGGCGTTCAATACCGCCTGCCACACATCGGCAAGCGTCCGCTCGGCTTCATTGCGGGGAGCTACGTATGCGCCGCTGCTCAGCGCGTTTCCTTCCGGGGCGGGCAAAGCCTTGCGGTCGATTTTGTCGTTCGGCGTAAGTGGCATTCGCGGAAGCTGAACAAAATGCGCCGGAATCATATAATTCGGCAATTTTTGCGCCAGCGCGCTTCTCAGCTCGCCGAGCGTAAGCGGGCGGCCTGCGACCAGGTAAGCGCACAGTTCTTGCCCACTCTTGCCTTCCCGCGCGATTACGATCGTCTCCTGCACGGCGTCGATCTTCAGAAGCTGCTCTTCGATCTCGCCGATCTCGATCCGGAAGCCACGAATTTTGACCTGATGGTCGATCCGGCCCAAATACTCGATATTTCCGTCCGGCAGCCAGCGGGCCAGATCTCCCGTACGGTAAAGGCGTTCTCCCGGCGCAAACGGATGCTCCACGAACTTCTCTGCCGTCAGCTCCGGTTGGTTCAGGTAACCTCTCGCAAGTCCCACACCTGCTACGCACAGCTCGCCGTCCACTCCCGGAGGCACAAGCTGCAGGTGGGCATCCAAAATAAAAATTCGGTGATTGGCCAACGGGCGCCCGATCGGAATGACTCTGCGCTCCGTCTGCTCCTCGTCTGCATCCCAAAGCGTTGTAACAATCGAAGCCTCAGTAGGACCGTAAGCATTGAAATAGCGAACCTTCGCTTTCCATTGCTGAACGAATTCGGCCGATACCGCCGAACCTCCCGTTACGAGCTTCGTTAAGCTGGGGAGGCGATCCGGGTCCAAATATGCGCTGTACGTCGGAGGCAAGATCGCCGCCGTTATCGCATGCTCGTTCATATAACGCTCGAACAGGCGGGTATCGAGAATCGTCTCAGCCGTCGGAATGTACAAAGCCGCGCCAAAATAGAGCGCTTTGAACATTTCCCAGCAGGATGCGTCGAATGACAGGCTAGCGAATTGAACGATCCGGTCATGCTCCGTGATGCCCAGTCTGTCCGCGAACATCAGTTTCAAGCTGACCAAACCGCGATGCTCCAGCATGACCCCTTTGGGTTTGCCCGTCGTACCTGATGTATAGATGACATAAGCCAGGTCATTCGGACCACTGGCCGGCTCCAGGTTCGAGCCATCGGCGCTGTAGGCCTGCTCGTCATCCAGCGCCAACACGGTCCCTTGGAACGGCACCTGCTGCTGGAGCTCCCTTTGAGTCAACAGCAGCTGCGCGTTCGAGTTCTCCAGAATGTAGCGGATGCGTTCTTTCGGGTATTCGGGGTCGATTGGCACATAGGCACCGCCAGCTTTCAGAACCGCTAGAATGCCAACGACCGTCTCCAGCGATCTCCTGGTCATCAAGCCTACGAGCTGATTGGGCTGCACGCCGACTGATCGCAGCGTCCGCGCCAGCCGGTTCGCCCGTTCGTTCAGCTCCGCGTACGAAAGCCGCCTCCCCTCAAAGACAACCGCCGTCGCTTCGGGCACCCGCTTCGCCTGCTCCTCCACGAGCTGATGAATCGTCTGATCACGGGGATAGTCCATCTCGGTATCGTTAAAGCTTTGCAGCAATTGAAATTTCTCGTCCTCCGACAGCATGTCCGCCTGCACGATGTCCAGCTCCAACTCGTGAAGCCCCACGGCCAGCAGGCGATTCAGATGGCCGACGACCCGAGTCATGAACTCGGAGTCATATAAATGCTCGTTATATGACAGCTCTAGCTGTATCGTTCCGCCGGTTAAGCTGAATGCAAAGGAACAATCCGTGACCACGTTTTGCCCAATTTCGTGCAGATGGAGCTCTTTAAGGGATACTAGCGTATGGATGACGGGTATCCCGTCCGCAACTTGCAGGTCCAGCTTCTCCGTCATTTTCAAGAACGGAATATGTTGATGCTGAATCGCTTCCGGCAAGGAAGTCCTCAGCTCGCTCAGAAGCGTTTTAAATGTCGCACCCGCTGAAAGCAAGCTTTTCAAAATGACCGTATGATTAACGGATCGGCGCGACTCCGCCTTGTTCCGTACAATCGGCATGCCGACCAGAATGTCAGAAGCACCTGTATATTTATGCAAGAGTGACTGAACACCGGCGAGCAGAATCATAAAAGCGGCCAGTGGAGCGCCCTTGCTCATTTGAAGGACGCGCTGCGCCGCTTTCTCCGAAAGAGAACCGCCGACGGTACTCATAATGGGCGCCTGGGAGCTCGGAGCCTTGCTGTAAGGCAGCCGCGTCAAGGTATAATCGTCGCTACCGAATTTTTCGTTCCAATACAACGTTTCTTTTTCAAAAGCCACCTGGATCGTTCCCTTCTCTGCATCGGTAAAAGCAATCCGGCGAAGCATATGGCGCAGCAACGCTACAGCCTTGCTCCCCGCCTTTTTCAAATATGTGAAAACAATATCAATGGCTTTCGCCAGGTCACCGCTTCGGTTGCTCAGTTGAACGGATGCGGCAATCCTCTGTCTAGCAGCTGTCCCACTCTGCTCCCATGCGTGAAAGACAACAAAGAGCAACGCTCTACGCAAGAGATGCGGCTACCTCCGGCTCCTCTGCTTCATATGCTTGCTGCGGACGAACCGCTCGAAGACGGTCTTTGGTTTAATATTGGGTTCGGAAATGGATTTGGGGATGGACAAGGGATGTTCCTCCCATCGATGTAAAGCTTGCTGTAGGGTTCTGGACGGCCAGCAGGAAGTCGGCCGTACCTCCGGATTCGGCACCGGAGCTGCCTTTGTCGAAGCCTATGTTTAAGGGGTATGGATACACTATATGTACGAATTTTGTATTCCCCCGCAGCCCTGGTATGGATAAATAAAGATCTAGCTGCGGGGTAGTGATCTTTTCCTGACGATTAGATATGACGATGGCGCTGCATGAGGCTCAAAGAATGCTCCGTATGGTATGAACGGGACAGCCTTGGATTAGCGGTGAATTTCATGCTGACTTGAAGGCACCGCAGGCAGCATGGGGAGAAAATCTTCCAATGGGGTAAATAATAACATCAGGGACACGCAGCCCCCAGAGGGCACATCCGTGCCTATTGCCGGGGCGGTCACCGGCTTGTCCAAGCTTAGGTCGTTACCAGCAAATCCTGAGTCTCCTTAGAGATCACCTGCTGTATACTGGACTTGATAATGTCGCAGCCAGCGGCCAGATGCTCCATCGAGACGGTCAGCGGAGGCATGATCTTCAGCACGCAGTCTCCTCTGCCGGCTCTTTCAATGATAAGCCCGTTCTCGAAGCTGATCTCCGTCATCCGCTTTGCCCCGGCTTCATCCGTGAAGCCCGAGACGTCAATGCCCCAGATCAGGCCAAGCCCGCGGATGGCAATGGACGGGTGCAGAGGCTTGATTTCTTTGTTAAGGAACGAGCGTATAAACGCTTCCTTCTGCTTCACTTCGGCTTCCAGGGCGACTCTGTCCCGGAACTCGAGCGCGGCCTTGGCGGCCACAAAAGCGAGCTGGTTGCCGCGGAAGGTGCCGTTGTGCTCGCCCGGCGTCCAGAGATCCAGTTCAGGCTTCAGCAGCAGGAGGGACATTGGCAGGCCGTACCCGCTGATCGACTTGGACAGGGTAATGAGATCCGGCTCGATTCCCGCACGTTCGAAGGAGAAGAATTCGCCTGTCCGGCCGCAGCCGACTTGAATCTCGTCGGTAATGAGCAGGATATCGTGCCTGCGGCAAAGCTGCTGCAGCCCTCGCAGCCACTGCTCGTCGACGACGTGAATTCCGCCTTCGGCTTGTACCGTTTCAAGCAGGATGGCGGCCGGCTTGTCGATTCCCGAGTGCGAATCAATCAGGATATTTTCGATATAGCCGAGCGTATCCATTTCTGCGAAAGCCCCACTCGGGTGCGGCATGAACGTAACTTCGCCCAGAGGAAGCCCCGCCCCTTCCCTCATGGACTTGGAGCTTGTCACCGACAGGCTGCCGAGCGACATGCCGTGGAAGCCGCCCATGAATGCGAATATCCCCGTTCTCTTCTTCGCCTTGCGTGCGAGCTTCAGGGCCGCTTCCACCGCGTTCGTTCCCGTAGGACCGCAGAATTGAAGCTTGTAATTCAGCTTCTTCGGCTCCAGGATCCGCTCCGAGAAGCTCTGGATGAACTCACGCTTGGCCATTGTATACATATCCAGACCGTGCATAATCCGGTCGGAGGTCAAGTAATCGAGAACCTGGTCCTTGACATAATCGTTGTTATGACCGTAATTCAGTGCCCCGGCACCTGCAAAAAAATCAATATATGCTCTTCCGTCCTCAGAATATAACAGGTCTCCCTTGGCCCGGTCGAATACCACCGGAAAGCTTCTGCAGTAAGATCTTACGTTGGACTCCAGCTTTTCAAAAATGCTCATGCGCTTCATCCTCCATCGGAATTGGGATATGATTGGCTTCATCCTTACTGAACCTTCTGAACCTTCTGACGTCATGGAGCAACATTTTCTCGGCTGTCATTTTCCACAATTGTCGGTCCCCGCATGCCGGCTTACTGGGTAGCCAATGGACTAGTATCCAGCACACAGCTTAAGTAGGTATAAAAAACCTTGAATTGTATGTTCTAGCATAATAGGAAAGATGAGCCAATTAGGATTATATCAAAATTTCCCAGAATGTATAGTAAAGCTTTAGTTAAATTAGGTCTTATCAACATAAGGTGTAAATATTTCGCCTAAAAAGAGCGAATAAAGAAGAAACGTTGGGAATGGTTTGCCATCAATCGAGGAATTCCACGCTTGTCGACATTCAGGTCGTAAATCGAAGTTTACCAATTTGTACTTGGAGTAGAGGAAGGATTCATGCCACTTTTTTCATTCATGTTGCGCCAACGTTTATAACGGTGACTCCTATTCGCCGAGCCATAATTTCAGTATCTAGAACAGATACCTCAACTTCTTTTATCATAGAAGTATCACCGTCCAGATAATCTTCGATATATGCATACGGTGAATTAAGCTCTGCAACACGAAATCAATTATTTTTCTCAATATTTATGTGCTGGTGTACATGATTGATATAAATCACATCGCATCCTTCTTACTTGAGTAGTCTCGAACAACAGCAAGAATAGAAACAATCTTTCTGATATCAATAGCTTCTTTCAAATCTAGCTGAATACATTTTCGAATTAATAGATGCTTGTACAATGAGAATACCATTCCGAACCTTAATCCAAAGTCTTCTTCAACTTGGCATGAAGTATTGGATCATTTCTTTCTGTGGTCACAATTAAGTCAGTCGTCATTATTATTGGTTCCTGTGTCTCAGGGTGTTTAGGATGTCCAAGGCTAAGTTCCTCTGAAATTAAAAATGTATCCTTACCATTCAAGTATAACGACCAAGTGATGATACATCTTGGTGAACAAAGAAAATAAAGTAGTAGACTGGACTTGTTGATTCTACAAGATTTTTGAATATAAAAATCATCACCCTCCGAGAAATAAGATTTAGACAGACTCATGATTTAAAAATTAGTTTTAGACTCAATATCAGAATAAAGCAGTTCATGGACACAAACTGGATACTAAAGTAATAGACTGTCTCAATGGTTTATCCGTTAGTTGAACGAAATTCAGACTATAAATAAATAGCCATTCCGTTATACTTTGAAATTAAAGGGTGAATTATTAAACATTCACGCCAAGATCAAGGTCATAATTACATTCGCGATTTTTTTAGTGAAGGAGGCTATGTATTGGATAAACGGGACTATATAAAAAAAGGATTTGAAGCTTATTATCGACGATATGATCAAATTACGGAGGATGGATTTTGCAGATGGATGGGACCAGACGTTCCGGGTGAAATGAAGGCAACCGACTCTGAGGAGGAGTGGTCGATATGGAGATTAGTTCCTTCTACCGTAACTGATGACGACATTTGTGCGCTGGAAAAAGAATTCGGGCTGGACTTTCCGGAATGGTATCAAGCATTCATTTCAACCTATCATCACTATTTCGACATTGTGCCAGCACAACCGGTCGATAAGCCGTTACGCAAAATTCAAGATATGTATAATCCAATCCTGTGCAAGTGGGGTTACCTTCCATTCGCCTGGGACTCCGAGTATGGTCACATATTATGCATGGATCTTACTGGCCCGGATGAGGAGCACCATGCAATCTATGAGATTGAACATGAAATATTATTTGATTTTGATGAAGAAAAGACAGGGAGCGATCAACTGAAAGCGTCGATGAAATTTTTGTATCCCAATTTCAAATCGTTTTTTGACTATGCTTTTGAATTGAAATAGAGAGACAAGTGAATCGGCTACACTTAGTTGGACAATAAAAATAAGGGCTAGTAGAATGAAGAGAATAATACTAGGAGCGGATCTACTATGCCAAAACAAAGACGTACATTTACAGCAGAATTCAAAAGACAAATGGTCCAGTTATATGAAAATGGAAAGCCAAGGGCAACGATTGCCAGAGAGTATGAACTTAGTCCATCTGCCCTCGATCGCTGGATTAAGCAATCGCAAACGTCAGGTTCGTTTTCTGAAAAAGATAACCGAACAGCTGAAGAGAATGAACTCATCGCTCTTCGTAAGCGAGTTCAGCGGCTTGAAATGGAAAATGACATTTTAAAGCAAGCCGCGCTGATCATGGGACGAAAGTAAAGATCATTAAGCAGAACAGTGATAAATACTCGGTATCAGCATTGTGCGAAGTCCTGCAAATCTCCAGAAGTACCTTCTACTATGAAACGAAAGCAAAAGACAACGATGACGAAATAACGACGGCTATCGTAGAGATCTTTAATGCCAACCGAAAAGCGTATGGAACGCGCAAATTGAAGGTCAAACTTCAGGAACAAGGCTATACGGTTTCAAGACGTCGAATCGGACGGATTATGAAAGAGCAGGGTCTGGTGTCCACGTACACAATAGCGCAGTATAAGCCGCACAAGACTGCTTATAACGAAGCGATAACGGCGAATGAGTTAAAACGTGAGTTCGATCAAACTGAAGCTAAACGCTTCGTAGTCAGCGATCTCACTTATGTCAAGGTCCAGCACAAGTGGCAATACAATACATTTGCGTGCTGATCGATTTATTTAACCGAGAAATTATTGGCCACAGTGCAGGTCCACACAAGGATGCTGCTCTGATTTCCCGTGCCTTTGCCACGGTAGAAGGCGATTTAAGCGACATTCAGTGGTTTCATACGGATCGTGGAAGCGAGTTTAAGAATCAGACCATGGACGATCTATTAGAAGCGTTCAACATTGGTCGCTCCCTGAGCATGAAAGGCTGTCCTTATGACAACGCCGTTGCTGAAGCTACTTACAAAGTGATGAAAACAGAATTCGTCAATCAGATGAATTTCCAGAGTCTTCATCATCTAAAACTAGAATTATATGATTATGTAAACGGGTTTAATAAACATCGTGTTCATGGCACACTAGGCTACATGACGCCAGTTCAGTACAAAGCAGAGGCCCTTAAAAAAGTTGTCTGATTCACTGTTGACAGTCCACAATTCTAAGACCAATTAAGTCAGGAAGTTCAGAAACAAATTTGGGGGGATTATTTTTATATCTATCTGCATATCGTTTTCTTATTATTTTTTCTGATAAACTTGAAGTCCCCTTGACCCGCCCCTGTAACAAGGGGTTAGAGATATTTATCTTTGATAATATGTTTTCTTCTACAAAACCTAGAATTTTATCCTTAAGCTCTCTTTCAAGTTCTTCTCTTTGTTTGTCTAATACTTGCTTAGATTCTGAAATAAATTCTGACAAAGTAAGCTGCACCACTTCATCCTCACCTTCTTTTTATTGGATCAGAAAACAATTTATATTTACTGAACTATGTCTGGATATCGACCTACAATCTCAGGATGCATTCTTAGTCTATCTTCAATGTCCTCCCTATTCCACCAATCTATTAACATACCCCTATCACGCAGATTTCTTAAATATTCGTGAAGTTGTCTAGTTATTTGACTTGAAACGACTAAGTGGTAACCATCTGCCCCATGCATATCAATTGTATCTCTAATATCTTGTACATTACTCTTATTTACATTACTTTGATATGCTTTGCACTGTACAAGAATTTTTTTTATTTCATATGGCGGTTCGTTTGAATCAATGAGTATTTGCTTTTTAAATACCATTTCCATCTCCAAATCCTTACCACCATCACCTTGTGTGCCACTACCTACTCTCTTAATCCAGCGTACACTTGGGTCCACTACAAAGATATCTCTAATTAGCTTTTCAAATCTTTCGCCATTTATTTTTTCTTGCCAAACAAATTGGGTTACTGGAAACAACACAGAACGTTCCATATCATTCCTATTTCTTACTGCTTTAACCTCATCTTTAAAAGACTTCTCTCCGCAATCATCGTCAATACTAATTAAATGTTCCCTACCTAAAATAAAAAACCTGTCTTCTATCGGTACTATTTTAACCTGCTCATAATTTGATTCTAAAAACTCTAATAGCTCTAGACCTTTATCATACCTTTTACGATTAACAGCGTTACCTAGTTTATCAGTAATTATTATCTTTTTAGTTACACCTTCAAGGTTTGTTGGAATATAACTCTTAGAGAATAAATGCTTGAGTTTATCAAGTACTTTGGAACCCAATTCAAATACACTTATTTTCGATTCAAAACTTCTAAACCACGCCCAAAATGGCTTGTTTCTAGCCATAAAGTTATGCTTTTCATGATTGTATTCTCCATCAAGATATGTAGCTATCTTTTTAGCTTTCTCATGATAAGACTTAAAATCAGGGATATGAGGCTCTGTATATGATAAAACAGTATCCATTATAAAAGCAGATAAGAATGAGGAATGAATAATTCTCCCTGTAATAAACTCCGTTTCCTCAGATAACTGAAAGTTCATTAAATTATGTCGTTCAAACGAGATTAATCTTGAGTGAATCTCATTCGACATATCAATTCCATATAAGTGCGTTAGCGGGTGTTCTTGTGTTAATAGTGACGTGGATATATTATTGGTTGCTCTCAGTGTAATTGCAACAATACTAGATATTAAATCATGTAGATCTGATCTTTCCCCATCAAATGCCCACGAACTTGTACGAATATATCCCCAGAAAGAATTCCAATAAGGTTCAACTTTCAGTATGTCTGATCTTAAACCAATAGGAGACGGAGGTGAAGTATTCATAAATAGTCTTGTCACATCTAGCTTCTCACCATCTTCAAGTTCAAAGGATAGTTCTTCGGTAGCTACGCTATATCCTAGATCTATTGCATACTGATAGTATTCAGGTAGGATTTGTTCAATCATATATATCTCCATGTAAGCATTTTTACCTAGTATATTCTACATTTTTTTACACATTCCTCTACGCCAAACTCATAATACATCAAAAACTCTAGTAAAATTAACTGAGAAAGTTCTTCGTCTAAACAGATTTATTCTAGATGATGATTTCGGTTCAAAAACATATATTTTTTTGCACTTATAATAAGTCTTGGGTTTAGATAAAGAGCAAAGAAGCTACTCTTGTGGCTTCTCTGCTCTTATCACTCTGCACATAGAACTGATTCAATTATTTCTTTTTCAACACATAATTCATTTTATAACTTTACCGCTATTTGTGGTACGGTTCGCCGCGCTAGGTGAAACGGCTAGTTTTTGACTACAAAGAATTTATAAAGCCACAAATATTGACAGTCCAAAAGTTTTTTTTAATTGTTTTGTACTATTCATCTTTTCAATTAGTCATTTGAATTTCTATATACTTCTGAAATATCATACGAAGTCCTTAAATCATTACAAAACTCTTCAATGATATTTCTAATTACCTCAACAAATGATGTATAAGAAATGTTGCTAATATTGCGTCTTCTTAGAATACCATCTACCACTTTATATCTATCTACCAATAAATAGTACTGAATAGTTGCATTCACATCAGTATATCTTTTGTATAAGATGCAATACAATGCTTTTTGCAATAGAGTTTCTTGTGCCCTCATATTTCCATGCAAGTCCGGAAACAATTCTTCATTGGTAGTTGGATTCCTGAGGTCTCTTTCGATTTTAATTTTAGATATCAACTTTGAGATCCATTGTCTTGAAGTAACCGCTGTCACTGCCGTAGTAGGATAACGTAATTTCCCATTGCTCGTTGTTGTAATTCCACCGCGTGATCCAAGAAGCTCAACCATTGAATCAGCTATGTCCTGTTCGATCCTTTCCTTTGATATAGTTGTAAATTGTGGCTTTACGTAAGAAGTAGCATCATACGATGTATGGTAATTATCGTATTTAGAGAAATCCATTTCAAGTGAATTCATATTATCAGGCTCAAGACATACATTCCATAAACAATCAGATGCCAAACCTGATTTAAGTATCGAGCTCATGCCTTCTTGTAAATGACAAATCATTTTCAGCATTTTTATACATGACACAACTGCTATAGTTTGATAGAATACAAAATCCGGCTGAGTGGCAATGTCTCCGTTAGACATGCTAGAATGCAGTTTCATTACAGATAAGCTTTTCAGTGACGCACAAGATGGCAATAAAAATTCAACCTTCTGCTGATTAAAAAATGTATCTCTAAATTTATAACTTCCAACTGATGAATCAAAAGAAGTTATATCGAATTTTTCCATTAGTGCAAATGTATTTAGGAAATACTGTTCCTCTATATCAGAGTAAAAATTATTTTTTCCTTGCTGGATATTATCAATTAAACTTTCAACATTTTTGTAATTAGTTGGCTGACTGTTCATATTAAAAATTTTGAACATCATATTATCTCTTGCAATTAAAAACACTGGAACTGATTGAAATACACTCTTGAATGTATCATGATATAATTCCTGAATTATATTTGGATATGATTCCGAGCAAAAAAATACAATTCCATCCAGACCTTCAAGTCCTAGCTCCCTCAAGGTTCGTGGACTCTGTTCCTTAGCGTTAGTTGAATCCAATGCGATATCTAGCAATCCTCTTGTATCTCTGATAAACAAATCTACTTTATTCTTTATAATATAATCTGCAACATCCGAATGTGCTGGAACGGCTAATGTTATTCTTCTTATGTATCGATCTATATTTTCTGAGCACATTAGTGATTTTAATGTTTCAATAGAAGGAGTGGTACCTTTAAACTGTTTCATATGTCCTGAAACATATTTTCTGACATCATCACCTTCATTAAGTGGTTCCAATCCGAGAATCCTCTTAAGAACAGGGTCTTTTTTTAGTTGCTCATTGTACTTTTGTATATCTCCAACTACAGACCCAATAATATTTTGCTCAAAGAACTCTATATCTTCAACCAAAATATCCGATAATTGTTCACTTGGTACAATATGATATTGTACAGTAGTCTTTGTTCTACCATCGTCTCCGGAAGCCAAATCAATTATTATATCTGGAATGTTCGTCAGAGCAGCAATTCCAGTAGTCTTACCTCCCTTTGTCCCCCCAAAATATGCTAAATTAATTCGCTTTGCTCTTCCCTTTAAATGAGCATCCCTTGTTAGAAAATTACCCACATCAAGAACCTCCTTAATATCTTTTTTGCAGTCTTCAATCGATATAAAAAAGCCATATCCGCACTGGACATGACCTTTTAACTCCGGTCTATCTCTAGCGCAATCTAACCAATTAGGTAGAAATTCAATCTATCAATAGTTAAATTGAAGCACTGCATATGCACAAATTGTATCACGACTGAAAAAAATGTAAATTAGTCCACTTTCGAAAGTTCCCGTTCATACTCAAACAGTACAAGTTGTTTAATATGATTAATATAACCGTCGTCCAACCTGTCTTTTCATCCTGAAAATCTCAAAAAATATCTATTCCGCTCTGTCCGCCGATTTTTCAACAACATGGAAATGTTCCCGCAGGTAATAAAAAGGGATTTCAAAGCCACTGCTTTCTAACCCGCAGACCACAAAATCCCTTACCTATAATATTCACTTCTCTACCCGTGACATCCATTCCACGCTCTCACATGTGTTGAACATTTACTCTCTTGTTCGCAGTTCGAGCATCGCCCCTTCCACCCTCAACTCGAATCTCTGCTTTACCACTATTTGTGATACGGTTCACCGTAACGTATCTAAGCACAACATTGTCTTTGACCATAAGATTTACATTAAAATATAGATAAAGAACCACTCTTGTATTGGAGTGGTTCTACATAGAACTTCTCTTTTATTCAACTAACGTGTCCCGTTAGCTTAACGCCGACGTCAGTCTAATACTTTATTTTCTCAGTCTACAACTTTATTTTCCTAGTCTAATACTTTATTTTTCAGTCTAACACTTTATTTTCTTCTGACAATTATCGTTGATTAAGCATATTCTTACTCTACCGTTACACTCTTCGCCAAATTTCTTGGCTTATCGACGTCATGCCCCAGTGCAAGAGAAGCGTAATACGCTATCAGCTGCGTTGGCACAACGGACAGCGCTGGGCTTAGATGCGCAAGCGTTGTTGGCAGTACAAAGACCTCATCTGCTGTCTTTGCTACCTGCTCCTTGTGCGCTTGATCCACGATCGCGAAGATCCGTCCGCCGCGGGCGGTGACTTCCTGCATATTGCTGATCATCTTCTCGATCAGCGCCGGCTGGGTCACAAGTGCGATGACAGGTACGCCCTCCTCGATCAAAGCCAGCGTCCCATGCTTCAGCTCCCCTGCAGGGTAAGCCTCAGAATGGATATAGGAGATCTCCTTCAGCTTCAATGAACCTTCTAGCGACACTGCATAATCAACACCGCGGCCAATGAAGAACAAGCTGTTATGCTTCGCCATATCCTCTGCTACCCGCTTCAGCTGATCCTCCTGCGACAGAATAAGCTCCACTTGCTCGGGAAGCGCCTCAATCGCAGCGAGCTGATGGCGAATCTCCTCTTGGCTTAGAGACTCCACCTGCTCAGCCCAATACAAGCTAAACAGCATGAATGCAATAAGCTGGGACGTGTAAGCCTTCGTCGAAGCAACTGCAATCTCGGGTCCTGCCCATGTGACAATGGTGTCATCCGCCTCGCGCGCAACCGAGCTTCCGACTACATTGGTAATCGCCAGCACAGATGCTCCGCAGCGCTTCGCTTCCCTTAGCGCAGCCAGCGTATCGGCTGTCTCTCCAGATTGACTTACCACGATCACCAGCGTATCCGGCTTGATAATCGGCTTCCGGTAGCGATACTCCGAAGCAACATCCGTCTCCACTGGAATGTTGACATTATGCTCAATGAGGCTGCGTCCGACAAGACCCGCATGATAAGCGGTCCCACAGGCTACAATGTGCACATTGCGAATTTCGCGCAGCACTTCAGGCGTAATTACTTTTAGCTCCGTCAATTTGACACCAGACAGCCCTTCGCGCAATCGGCCTCGCATCGTGTCGCGATATGCCTTGGGCTGTTCGTTGATTTCCTTCAGCATGAAGTGGTCATATCCGCCCTTTTCTGCAGTCAACGCATCCCAATCGACAACAATCATTTCCCGAGAAATACTGTTGCCCTCAATCGTCATCAAATCGACAGCGTCCTTCGTCAGAACTGCCATCTCATTGTCATTCAATATATACACGCGGCGTGTATATTGTAAAATAGCCGGAATATCCGAACCGATAAAATTCTCTCCCTCGCCAATTCCGATGACAAGCGGACTCGCGCAACGGACGGCAACAAGGCGATCTGGCTCATACTCCGTGAGCACGCCAAGTGCGAAGGCCCCTCTCAAATGTCGAATGGCCTGCTGTACCGCCTTCACAACATCCCCCTGATACTCGCGAGCAATTAAGTGGGAAATGACCTCGGTATCCGTCTCCGAGCGGAACTCGACACCTTCTGCTGTCAACTCCTCCTTAAGCTCCAAGTAGTTCTCAATGATTCCGTTGTGCACGACTGAGAATTTCATGGTCACATCGGTGTGCGGATGAGAGTTCTCATCTGATGGCTTGCCGTGAGTCGCCCATCGGGTATGGCCAATGCCAACCTCTCCCGTCAATGGCTCTCCCTCAAGGCGTCCGGCTAGATTTTCCAATCGTCCCTCCGCCTTGCGAATCTCCAGTCCTTGCTTCGTCATGACGGCAATTCCTGCAGAATCATAGCCGCGATACTCCAATCGGCTCAAGCCCTCAAGCAGCACATCCTGTGAATTACGAGTTCCGATATATCCAACAATACCACACATATTCATAGCCTCCGATTCCGTCTGCTGCAAGCAGCGGCTGATCGGAGAACCCGTGCAGATCTTTCGTTCCAGTATGGCTTGATGGCTAAAGACATCGATGCACGATTCAACTTCTATTCAATTGTTTCGCTCAAGAGCCATACAGAACCAAACCTGCTGATTCCATGCGCATGCCTCATCGCAGAGGGTGTGTCTTGCGCACATCCGATCACATCAACGCTCTTGGGCCACAGACTGTCTATTATGATAATCACGTTAATTTATAATGGCTTCGCCTACTGCGAACAAAGTATGTCTTCGCTTTCGAACCTAAGACATGACTCGATCTATGCAGCCTTCTTAGCTGTCCCTCTACTCCTGTAAGGACAGACCTATCCTGTAGCCGACGTTCTATTCGTAAAATGCGGCACGCTGTGCCGCCTTATATCCCTTCACCACATTAAGCACATAGAGTCGTGATGAAGTTCAACCATTCATCATGCATTGTCCAGCAAGTTGCCTCGCTGTTTTCTGCAATGATGTTACGGTGCTGGCTATGCACCGGGAGGTCCCCGCCGAACATTCTCGAACACCTCCACCTCGTCCACTTGCCACGAATTGCCGTCCGTCGTGTACAAGTGCTGGCGCTTCACTTACTTATTGTTCACGCTGCCCTGCCTTTCCTTCTAGAATCAGACTTCCTAAATCGTATTCCTCCTGCCACCGGCTTCTTGGTACTGTCGTCTGAGATCGGCATCCCTCTATTCGACATTTGTCAGGTGGAATATGCTTATTATATGCAAGACCACTCCATCTGGCAATATCGTCCCTCAACTTTCCTTTACAGGGTTAAGGATCTCCACCCTTCATAAACGCGCTTTCATACATCCAACATCCCCTTCAATGAGCTCGTATCCTTCAATCCAAAAGCATCATTTCCCTCGACAGCCACTCATGCAAAAAAGCCGCACTTCCCATCAATACGCGAGAAGTACGGCTTTACCTTTTACACAATAGACATGTTATTATTGCAATTCGCGTTCCACCACTTCAACGATTCGTTGAACGTATGCTTCTACCACCTCAACGTCCGGTCCCTCAGCCATAACCCGAATCAACGACTCCGTGCCTGATGGGCGCACGAGTACGCGGCCATTATCGCCAAGCTCACTCTCAACAGCGGCTACCGCTTCCTCAATTGCCGTGTTGCCTGCATATTTGCTCTTGTCAGCGACACGCACATTAACGAGCACCTGCGGGAATTTGCGCATCAGCTTCTTCGCTTCAGACAAAGTACGGCCAGTAGCAGCAAGCGTATCCACCAGTTGAACACCCGTCATCATGCCGTCGCCTGTCGTACCATAATCCAAGAAGATGATATGCCCTGATTGCTCTCCGCCAAGGTTGTAGCCGCCGCGGCGCATCTCTTCCATTACATAACGGTCGCCAACAGCTGTCTTAACAGAATGAAGACCTGCTTGCTCTACCCCTTTATAGAAGCCAATATTGCTCATCACAGTAGAGACAATGGTCTTCTCATTGAGCTTTCCTGTGCGGCACATCGCTTCGCCACAGATCAGCAGCAGATAGTCGCCGTCTACCTCTTCCCCTTGCTCATCAATCGCAATCAGACGATCCGCGTCTCCGTCGAATGCAAGCCCAAGATGAGCCTTCTGACGAACAACTTCCTCAGCAAGCTTCTCCGGATGTGTAGAGCCGCAATAATCGTTAATGTTCAAGCCATTCGGCTCAGCAGCGATCGTAATCACTTCTGCTCCAAGATCGCGGAACAGCTGCGGCGCGAGCTCGAACGCAGCGCCATTGGCACAATCCAATACAATGCGCTTGCCTTCAAAGGATTGTGTTACGGTTGATTTTAAGTAGTCCACATACTTCCACTTTGCTTCTGTATCTACCGTAACGGTTCCAAGATCTTTGCCGACTGGACGAGGCAGCTCATCTGTTTCCGCATCCATCAACGCTTCAATCTCAAGCTCGGTTTCATCGAGCAGCTTGAAGCCATCGCGACCAAAGAACTTAATCCCATTATCCTCTACAGGATTATGAGAAGCGGAGATCATGACCCCTGCATCCGCACCAAGCGTGCGCGTTAGGTACGCAACTGCCGGTGTAGATAATACGCCCAAGAGCACGACATCAGCGCCAATGGACAATAGTCCAGCCGTCAGCGAGGCTTCCAGCATTTTGCCTGAGATTCGAGTGTCCATTCCGATTAATACTTTTGGCTTAGCGGCTTCCTTAGTCAGCACATATCCGCCTGCACGTCCTACTTTATAAGCGAGTTCGGCCGTCAATTCTTGGTTGGCTACGCCGCGAACTCCATCTGTTCCAAAATATTTCCCCATATCTCTCCTATCCCCTTATCCAAATGATACGATTGGAGCCCTTGGACAGGGCTCCTCTCCCTTGAAGTGCTCCGATTCATGATGTTCTATATCTAAAGTTGACATTATCTTAGAATCTTCTAGGCATTGCTTCCGTTATCCGGTGTCTCAGTGCCATGATTTCCATCGCCTGAAGGGACTTCCTGCTCTTCAGAAGGTGGATTCTGGCCTTCGGACTCCGATCCGCCTTCACCAGCTGTCCCTTGATCCACAGGTGGATTCGGGTCTGGTTCAGGATCTGTCCCTGCCGGAACATCCTTATCCTCAATCAGAATCACCGCATAGAAGGTCGGATTATTGACGAGTCGAACAAACCGCGGCAGATTAACCTGCAAGGTCACACGATGGTTTCCAGGCGGCAGATCATTCACATTGGCAATCAGCTGAATATCTGAAGCGCTCAATGCGTCCACAAGGTCTGGTGCGCCCACCACTTTGACATCATAACTACGGGAAGCCGGTTCCGTAATGGTGGTCTTCAGCTTGTCATTGCGACCAGCTAATGTAATAGGCACATTGGAGATGACTCGTTCTTTCTCGGCGACAATCACTACTTTTACATCTATCGCACTAGGTTCCATTTTCTCAAGGTTTGACGGAAGCGTCAACTTCAAGTTTACATTGTACGTTCCTGCCGCCTTGAAGGTAGACAGATCAATCTGCAATCCATCATAGAATTCAATCTGATCGAGGTCTTCCTGCGGTCCATACAAGGTCACTTGATTCACACTAGGCTCGACAGAACCCACAGCCAAGCCTGCTGGAAGATTGCCTCTGACGTTCAGCTGCAGTGGAACGGATTTGAATGGCTTGGAGATTGGAATCTCCACCTGCATGACAGAAGGCTCAATGACCGCATTCTTCATCATATTGCCTGCCTTGTCATAGGCTGTCAGCTTCACCTGCTTCTGAATCACCGATTCATTCGCCTGATCGATATTAATCATCGCACTGACCGATTGCACGTTGTCCATCTCTGACGTAGGCAGAGTGACATGCACTCGATTGGATGGCGTGATGATCGGCGTTCCAGCGGTGTATCCATCCTGCGGTGTCCCCTTCGTCTTAATCGTGACGTCGAATTGCTTCGTCTGGACTTCCTCCAGCTCCACCGTTACGGCAGATGGCTGCATGGAAACCAGCTTCACACCGTCAGGAAGCTCATACTTGAGCGGAATCGTGTGCGTACCCGCTTCATAACCAGATACATCCAAGATCACCTTGTAATTCTCGGTCAAGATGGAGGACATGCGGCTGCGCAGGGCTTCAACCTGGATGCGTACGGTGGACGGCTCCAACCGATTGATGACATACTGTTTTTCATCCAAGCCTTGGGTTACAATCTGAACCGCTTGAATTTCTTTGGTCTCATACAAAGGCTGATGAGTATTCACATTAGGATCTTGCTTATGTACCACAGCAAACAGCAAAACACCCAACACGAGTGCAATAATCTTGGAGGAGGTGTTATTCATGAGCCATTTATCCATGGTTATCACCTTTCCGTTTCCAGAACGACCGGAACTCCCGTTTTTCCTTTGGCTGAAGCTCTTCGAAGAGCTTCGATATCATGGACTCTTCATTAATATTGCGTACGATTTGTCCATTTATCGCCAGCGAGACATCGCCTGTTTCCTCGGACACAATGACGGATATGGCATCGCCTACCTCACTGATCCCGATCGCAGCCCGGTGCCTTGTTCCAAGCTCCTTGCTAATAAAGGGATTCTCCGATAATGGAAGATAGCATGCAGCGGCAGCAATGTCCCCTCCTTGAACAATAACAGCTCCATCATGCAGCGGTGTGTTTGGTATAAAAATATTAATCAACAGCTCTGAGCTGATGCGAGAATGCATTGCAATTCCAGATTCGATATATTCATTCAATCCCGTCGTTCGTTCAAAGACAATTAATGCCCCTATTTTTCGACGTGACATATAATTCACTGCTTTAATCAGTTCTCCGATGACTCTTCCCGTCTCGTCCATCTCATTGGCTGATCTCGACCCGAACAGCTTGCCTCGGCCAATCTGCTCCAAGGCACGACGCAATTCAGGTTGAAAGATGATGACGAGCGCCAGAACACCAAAGGTAAACATCTGATTCATCAGCCACTCCAGCGTGTAAAGATTGAACCAGGAGCTCACTGCCCAAGCAATAACGAGTACAAAGATCCCCTTCAACAACTGTACCGCTCTCGTACCACGAATCAGAACTAAAAGCTTATAAATGACGTAGCTTACAATTAAGATATCAATAAGGTCTTTCATGCCATCTTGCCATGTCAAATTCGTAAAATAGTTCAAATTCATGAATGTACCCCCGGTGTTTCCCTTATAAGATACTTCTCTCTCTAACTATACTCTTTTCTGCAAAATGAAGCAAAATCCCTGCAAATATGAAAAACAATCTTCAATTTTCTTGCTGAATTTCCACGAATGCTGTAGGGATTGTGGAGGGAGAATAAATTGCTCCTTCCCTTATCATACCCATCAAGTATTAAATTTTCCTGAATAAATAAAAAAACTCTTCCACAACATGAGGTGGAAGAGCGGCTGTAATACAATCCGTACGTCTGTATACGTTTATTTTGCTGAGGGAGCTGACGAAAACAAATTCGTGATCTGGTACCAGATCCAACTCATAGCCTCATCAATTTGTTGAACAGAACCGGAGATATGAGCGGTTGATGCTTGGAAAATTCGTCCGTCAACGACTGTTACATTGCCTTCAACATCACCGTATACTTCAGCCAAACCATTATGAATCGTGAGGTCACCCTTAACTACTTTGCCATTCGGTATAATCACCTTGTTTTCTTCAATGATGACCCCGTCCAGCTGCTGACCCTTCACGATCATCTGTTGATCGGCGTTCCACATGCTCAGGGCGCTTCCCATCATGACGAGCACGAATACAGCGGCTACCGTAATCGCTGGATGTCGCTTCACCCACTTCAGCCATGCGGCCTGCTGCTTCTGCTTCTCTGGAATAGCCTTCAGGATGCGCTCCGTCAAATCCGGCGACGGAGTCTGCAAACGATGGTTGAATCCATACAGCAGCTGCTCAGTGGACTCTAGTTGATGGAAATGCTCCTTGCAAGCGGGACAACCCAACATGTGCTCCTTGAGCTCTAATGCAGATGATTGTTCAAGATCATCGTCCAATAGACTGTGCATTAATGAGACGGCTTGTTTGCAATCCATGTGAGCCAATCCTTTCATGGGGTCTTTATTCGTAAAGTAGTATGAATCTTGTCCGATGCCTGTAGGCACTCAAGACCCAACTACGTTAGTCTTTTGATATACGATACGTAGTGGCAAGCAATTCGTTTCAAACTTATTTATGCAAAATCTTCAAATTTTTCTCTCGAGCTTCTTGCGAAGAAACTCTCGGCCACGGTGAACACGTGTTTTAATGGTTGTCACGGGCATATCCAGCACATCGCTAATCTCCTGAAGCGACATGTCCTGTAAATAGCGAAGAATCATGACAGACTTGTATTTTGCCGGCAGACTATCAATCGCCTCATGAATCATTCGTTGTGTCTCACTTACCAGCAAATACGTCTCCGGGGTACGGTCGTCGCTTGGGATCATGGAATATCCATCGACCCCTTCTTGATCATTCATCTCGGCATCCAGCGAATATACCGGCTTCCTCTTGCGAAGACGATCTATGCACAGGTTCGTTGCAATCCGATAGATCCATGTTGAGAATTTCTGATTGGCATCATATCGATCCAGATTGCGATACACTCGAAGAAACGTGTCCTGCACCACGTCCTCTGCCTCATGCCGGTTGCTTAGCATTCGATAGGCAAGGTGAAAGATCTTGTCTTTATATAATTCAACGACCTCTGCAAAGGCCCTGGTATCACCACTTCGGGCCAGCTTCACGAGTCGCTTCTCAAACGTGTCCAAACGCTTCTCCCTCCGTCCTCACTGCTCAATCTTACCCGTCATTTCATTGTGTTCTTCTGTTCCGCAATGACGATACCGGTCAAGATGAACAGGATTCCAAGCCATTGGAGCATGGTGACCTTTTCATTTAACAATGTATACGCCACAATTGTGACGACCGGCAGTTCCATTGCACAGAGCATGGAAGCAAGGCTGCTTCCAATCTTGGGGATTCCGAAGTTCATTGTTACCGTCGGAATAATATAGGACAAGGTGCCAATAAGCAAAGCCCATAGCAATAGCTTCCCCAGATTTGCAGGCAAGGCTACCCCTCCTGCAATGAATGGAATGTAGAACCCATAAATAACAATTAACACACCCGTCAAGGTCATTGCTGATCGCATAACGGGATCATGGTCTGTCTTGATATAGCCTGTCATCCATAAAAATAAGCTATACGTTAGTGCAGACAGCAAGCCCAGTATTACGCCCATAACCGTAAATCGCGCAAAGCTCTCTTCGCTTACGCCTACCGCAAGCACAGTCCCTAGCAGCACGATTGCTATCGACAGCCACTGATAGCAATTCGGCCATACTCTACGGCTAACACAATCCAATACAAGCGTAATCCAGGTGAATTGGAACAGCAGAATGATCGCCAGGGATGCATCCAGCTTCTCTAATGTCGTGTTGTAGAATATCGTGGTGAGGGACATTCCGAATATCCCGATAAACAACAGCTTCCATCCACCACCGCTAAATGGATTACGCCATGTCCTTGGTCGAAGGAATACCATAAGCCATAACACGAGTGCTCCAATTGTACTCATGGCCACCGTCACTTGGGGAACGGTGAAGCCATCTGCATAAGCTAGCTTTACCGTCGTAGCAACGAAGCCATAACTGCAAGCGCCGATAAGGACTAAGATGACGGAGAGCCAATATATGGCACTCTTCTTCATGAGGTCAACTCCTTTAATCGAGGAACACAGGAACAGTCGAGTCCTGCTCTAGGCGTGACTCGACTGCTTATTGCATTACAGAGTCTATTGTAATAGAACTCTACACATATTTCTGAATGTAATGGCAGCATCCCCAAGAACGCAGGATATCAGCCTGTATTACGAAGCCCTGAAGCAATGCCGTTGATCGTAAGCAGCACTTCTCTCAGCAGATCCGGATCATCCTGACCTTCTTCACGCAATGTACGCAGCTCAGAAAGCAATTGAACCTGCATATAGCTCAGTGGATCTACATAAGGATTGCGAAGCTTAATCGATTCTTGAATGACAGGCACATTGTCCAGAATCTCCTGCTGGCCTGTAATCTCAAGCAAGAGGTTGGATGTAAGCTCATACTCCTGCTCAATGCAGCTGAAGATTCGATCGCGAATCGTGCCGTCTTTGATCATCGCAGCATATTCCTTCGCAATAACCAAGTCCGCCTTCGCTAGCGCCATCTGCAGATTATCAATCATCGATGCAAAGAACGGATAATTCTCATACATCTGCTTCAGAATGGTCATTTTCTCAGGCTCATTGCTATAGAAGCTCTGCAAAGCAGTGCCGGCAGCATACCAAGCGGGCAGCAAGTAACGACTCTGTGTCCATGCAAATACCCAAGGAATAGCACGCAAATCTTCAAAGCGATCACTGTTTTTGCGCTTCGAAGGACGGGAACCGATATTCAGCTCGCCAATCTCAGGCAATGGCGTAGACTCCTTAAAGTAAGTCAAGAAGTCTGGATCGCGGAAGATAAGATCCTGATACTTCTCTTGAGCTGTCTCAGAGATCGTGACCATCCACTGCTCCCACTGCGGATCAACATGCTTCGTCTCAGGCGTACGCGCCATAAGAGCCGCCTGCAGCAATGCAGAAGTAGCCTGTTCCAAGCTGCGATACGCTATACCTTGGACGGAGTAGCGAGATGACAGTACTTCACCTTGCTCTGTAATCTTGATCCCACCGCCAATAGTGTGAGGAGGCTGAGCCATAATGCTGCGGTTAAGCGGCATTCCACCGCGTCCCAGCGCACCGCCGCGTCCATGGAAGAACTTGAGCTTGACGCCGCTTTCTTGCGCAACTGCAGTTAGCGACTTCAGTGCAACCTGAAGCTCCCAGTTGGCGGTCAGCATTCCGCCGTCCTTGTTGCTGTCTGAATAGCCGAGCATGATCTCCTGAAGATCATTCATTGCCTTCACGCCTTCACGGTAGATCGGCAGATCAAACAATGTCTTCATAATGCCTGGCGCTGCATGAAGGTCGTCGATGGTCTCAAAGAGCGGCACGGCTTGAAGCGTGCATGTCACAGAACCATCCTGCGACTTCTGGAATAGGCCTGCTTCTTTGGACAAGAGCATAACCTCTAGCACATCGCTTGCCCCTTGAGCCATACTGATCAGGTAGCTAGTGATGCAGTTTACGCCGAATTCCTGCTGTGCCTCATATACCACATGATATACATCCAAGCATTCCTTCGTGGACTCGCTATAATTAACATATGAAGACGTTAATGGCCGCGGATCGTTCAGCAGACGGTTAAGCAGCTCAATCTTCTCTTCTTCTGGTAAAGTGCTGTAGTCTTCAACAATATTCATGTTGGCCAGAATCTCCGTCATTGCATTTTCATGCTCTTTGCTATGCTGACGGATATCCAGCGTTGCCATATGGAAACCAAACAGTTCTGCTTGGCGAATTAGTTTCTTAATATGTGTATCAGCTGCATAATCTGCAAAGTGATGACGCAAGCTGCGATCGATGACTTGAAGATCGTCGATAAATTCACGCACAGAGCTATAACGCTGCGGCGTTCCCTCCGTCGATTCATCTACAATGCCGCGCAGCTTCTCCAACATGAATGACAGCTTGATTCGATACGGTTCTTTGTCGTTCAACCATGTTGGGACATAACGAAGAGTAATATTCTTCTGGTCTTCCTCAATCGATGCCTTCAACTCATCACTAATCTGAACAATGGTTGTACTAAAGCTTAACGCACGCATGATATCCTTCAACCGTTCTTCATATTTGTGAAGAGCGAGCCCCCGGTGCATACGGAGTGTTTCCTTTGTTACGGATGCTACAACTGAAGGGTTGCCATCGCGGTCGCCGCCGATCCAAGATCCGAATCTCAAATAGGTTGGCACATGCCATTGATGACTCGGGTAATATTTATCTAAGCAGCGTTCCAATTCCTGATAGACTTCCGGGAGAACGTCAAATAAAGTCTCGTTGAAATAATACAAGCCGTTGCGCACTTCATCCAATACAGTTGGCTTGCGATCGCGAAGCTCATCTGTTTGCCACAACGTAATGACCTCATTCAAGAGCTTGTCACGCAGCTGTTGACGCTCACGATACGTCAGTGTTGGATTATCCAGCATCATGACATCATCCGCAATCCGCTTATGAATATCTAAGATTGCACGTCTCATCGCTTCAGTCGGATGAGCCGTCATTACAAGCTCCAGAGAAATGGAAGAAAGAATCTCATTCAATTCCTCTTCACTTACCTTGCGCTCCTTAAGCTCAAGGATGCTGCTCTCAATAGAGCCCGGCTGTACGGTCTCACCGGCGGAGCGTTCATAGTCACGCTTACGGCGAATCCGATGGTTCTGTTCCGCAATATTCACAAGCTGAAAGTAAATCGCAAAAGCACGGATCACTTGGTGACGAATTTCTGGGTTTAACGTGTTGATCAGCTGCTTAAATTCATCATAAAGCTCTGGCAGAAATACTGCCCGCATGGATTTACTTAATTCACGGATCTTCTCGACAATATTGAGCAACTCATTGCCGCCTTGATGTACGAGTACTTCACCCAGAATATTTCCTAGGAAGCGCACGTCTCGCCGCAAGAGGTTATTTGAATTAGCTTTGTTCGCGGTTAACGTTAAGTCAGTCATTCGTCTCCCCCTATCTGATTTCAGTAACTCTGAAATTAGGCTTTCTTACCATCATACTACAATTTACGACTAAAATCCTTACTTTCTTTGAAAAAAAGAACGTTTTTCATGCGAGCAAACGTAGAATTAACATGATAATAACAGGTAATCCGAACGATCGTCTTCTTAAAAGGCAGCAAAACAAATCATTGGCAATCATTCATTTTCAAGAGTGACGACATCCTGTTGATTTTATCTCATCTGAGCTTACATCCAAAGACAGTATTTGAATTTGATTGCATCCTCATGCGTGACATTCATCCCTAGATGCACAGTATATGAAGCGGACGCAGCTAGCTCTTGGTTTAGCAAAAGCAGGCTTTATGAAGGATTTCATATCACATTCGATATCATCCTTGCGCAGCTCATTCTCTGTCTGCAAATGAGATATACATGATAAATGTACATGATGATCATGCACTGCGGATCACAGTATAAGGTTTAATACAAATTATGACGTTATTCTAATCAGATTACATTTCCTAATACTTTTTAATGCTATTGTCTAAAAAGTCAGTATTCACACTGTCACGGTCTTTCTACAGCATTCGGTTTGATTGATAATATGAATGGGTGATGAGGCAGGAAGAAGATTATTACGGAGCATATGATAAAAATGGGGAAGCCGATCGGTTCCAAGCTTGAATGATTAATGTCTCTAAAAAACAAAAAAACGCCCGATGGCGTTCATGTATAAGATGGAGCGGGTGATGGGAATCGAACCCACGCTACCAGCTTGGAAGGCTGGAGTTCTACCATTGAACTACACCCGCGTATGAATGGTCGGGACGACACGATTTGAACATGCGACCCCTTGGTCCCAAACCAAGTGCTCTACCAAGCTGAGCTACGTCCCGTTATTCATAAGTGGCGCGCCCTGAGAGATTCGAACTCCCGGCCTTTTGATTCGTAGTCAAACGCTCTATCCAGCTGAGCTAAGGGCGCATAAAATCTGGAGCGGACAACGAGATTCGAACTCGCGACCCTCGCCTTGGCAAGGCGATACTCTACCACTGAGCTATGTCCGCTTATGAAGTTGATTTGAAGATGAATGGAGCGGGTGATGGGAATCGAACCCACGCTACCAGCTTGGAAGGCTGGAGTTCTACCATTGAACTACACCCGCGTATGAATGGTCGGGACGACACGATTTGAACATGCGACCCCTTGGTCCCAAACCAAGTGCTCTACCAAGCTGAGCTACGTCCCGTTATTCATAAGTGGCGCGCCCTGAGAGATTCGAACTCCCGGCCTTTTGATTCGTAGTCAAACGCTCTATCCAGCTGAGCTAAGGGCGCATAATCTGGAGCGGACAACGAGATTCGAACTCGCGACCCTCGCCTTGGCAAGGCGATACTCTACCACTGAGCTATGTCCGCATATTGTGTTGTACCATCTTTCACTTTCACATTAGATGCGACGTTAAATATTATATCACAAGCTGCTCTTCGTTGCAAGCATTTGTTCTTATTTATTAACGGATCTACTACGATGCTTTGAATAAAAAAACACTCACCAACGGCAAGTGTATTGCTCGTAAAAGGTGGTGCGCGTGAAGGGAGTCGAACCCCCACGTCGTAAGACGCCAGATCCTAAGTCTGGTGCGTCTGCCAATTCCGCCACACGCGCACACTTTTTGTTACTGGTGAGCCATGAAGGACTCGAACCTTCGACACCCTGATTAAAAGTCAGGTGCTCTACCAACTGAGCTAATGGCTCAAACAATGGCTGGGGATATAGGATTCGAACCTATGCATGACGGAGTCAAAGTCCGTTGCCTTACCGCTTGGCTAATCCCCATTATGGATGGTGCCGGCGAAAGGAGTCGAACCCTCGACCTACTGATTACAAGTCAGCCGCTCTACCAACTGAGCTACACCGGCATATCATAGTCGGATATCTTATATCTAGTAAGATGGTGGACGCTGACGGGATCGAACCGCCGACCCTCTGCTTGTAAGGCAGATGCTCTCCCAGCTGAGCTAAGCGTCCATATGGTGACCCGTAGGGGATTCGAACCCCTGTTACCTCCGTGAAAGGGAGGTGTCTTAACCCCTTGACCAACGGGCCACATGTTGTATAAAAAATATCTGGAGCTCTCAACCGGGATCGAACCGGTGACCTCATCCTTACCATGGATGCACTCTACCTACTGAGCTATGAGAGCAAAGGTGGCTCCCCGAACAGGACTCGAACCTGTGACAACTCGATTAACAGTCGAGTGCTCTACCAACTGAGCTATCAGGGAACATTAATAACTTCTCATAGGACCCATGTGAGAGTCCGAACCTTCTAAATGAAGGCGGCTTGGCAACGTCCTACTCTCCCAGGACCCTGCGGTCCAAGTACCATCGGCGCTGAAAGGCTTAACGGTCGTGTTCGGGATGGGTACGCGTGGA